>CAVQHI010000005.1:0-372145 GCA_963712305.1 uncultured bacterium | reverse complement strand
TGCTACAGTGATCCTATGGATCTTTTCTTTTCGATTTTATTGTAAGTGGTTTCAATATGATATATCTCTTAATGGGAGTCTCCGGTTCCGGAAAGACTCTCATTGGTAAAAAACTATCGAAGAGTTCCGGCCTGCCTTTTTACGATGCAGACGATTATCACCCCCAGGCAAACATCGAAAAGATGAAGGCCGGGATTCCTTTGAATGATGATGACCGTCGTCCCTGGCTGGAATCATTGGCCAGTCATATGAAAAAGTGGAATGACGATGGGGGAGCCATACTTGCCTGTTCCGCGCTCAAAAAATCCTACCGTGATCTTTTAAAAGATAGGTCGAAAGTTCCTGTTCGTACGATTTATCTTAAGGGATCGAAATCATTGATTGCCGAACGACTGAAGCAGAGAAAAGGTCACTTTTTCGATTCATCACTGTTGGATTCCCAGTTTGAGGCGCTTGAAGAGCCGGAACAAGCGCTGACAGTAGAAATAAACCAGGAACCGGATGAAATTGTCAGTCAGATATTTGCATTAATGTCGACAACCGGTTGACCGCCATTACATATTTCGGGTTGAGTCGCTATACATAGTGAATCAAAATGATGATCCGGTGATGTTTTGCACCATAGCTGTTGCGGATATTTTGCATGCCAATCTCGGTTGGTCATCCTTTTTGGATTCATCGTTGGAATTCCAACGGGAATTTTAGCTGGTCCCATGTTTGGTAAGTATATCGGAGGCAAAATACAGGTTGCTCTACCGGATTACATGAATCTGGAAGAGCAACTGTCTTATTAATTGTATCTACAATATTTTAACATCGAAATAAAATATTTGTATATTCCTTTCGTTTATTGTACTAACGACGGTTTAATATTGAAATAAAAATATTGAGGAATCAACTATGAGCACAGCAGTAAGCACCGCATGGAAAATCGATCCGATTCATTCGGAAATTCAATTCAAGGTAAAACACCTTGTGATATCGACAGTTACAGGCGAGTTTACCCGTTTCGATGCAACAGCAGAAGCAGATGGTGATGATTTCGAAGGTGCCAATGTAACTTTTGAAGCAGATACTACCAGCGTTACAACACGTAATGAGCAACGTGACCAACACCTTATGTCAGACGACTTTTTCAACGCTGAGAAATACCCAAAGATCCTTTTTAAATCTACCTCGTTTACCAAAATGGGGGAAGATTCCTATAAATTGGCCGGTGATCTTACGATCCGTGATATCACAAAACCAGTTGAATTGGATGTTAAATATGGTGGGACTGTACAGGATCCGTACGGTAACACGAAGGCCGGTTTTGAAGTCACCGGTAAGATCAATCGCAAAGAATTTGGACTGAAATGGAATGGCGTTACAGAAGCAGGCAACATTGTTGTTTCAGATGTGGTTACACTTCAATTAAGTGTACAGTTTGCCAAGCAATAATGGATTAATTCATTGTTGATAAAATTTAGGCGGGAACGGATAACGTTTCCGCCTTTTTTATAAGACGACTGTTTAATGATGCGTTATAAACAGCGAATATTGTGATTCCTTCGCTAATCATTTCAAAGAATGAAGAATATTTTGATCTTATTTACCCGTGATAGCTATGCCCGCTTGAGGATTTACGATCGATAAATCTAACATAAAAAAAGGATGCCATCACTAAGAGTGATGGCATCCTTAATAACCTAATTACCAGCAATTACTCAAAAATACCGGTTAATCAAATTTTCAAGGTATTCCTGGCGTCCGCTTATTTGCTTTGGTTCGCCGTTCTTTACAGCATAATCGCGGAGATCTTCGAAGCTCATTTTACCTGCTTCGTAATCAGCGCCGACTCCAGAATCGAATGAAGCGTAACGATCTTTAAGCATCTTAGGGTATTCGGATTTGCTCAGAATGGCATCGGCTGTCAACAGTGCACGTGCAAAAGCATCCATACCACCGATATGTGCATAGAACAAATCAACGAGATCAGTCGAATTGCGTCGAATCTTTGCATCAAAATTGACGCCTCCTGTTCCGAATCCGCCATTGCCAAGGATTACCATCAAAGCCTGTGTCAGTTCAAACAGTTCAACCGGAAACTGATCGGTGTCCCATCCGTTTTGATAATCACCGCGGTTGGCATCAATGCTTCCCAGCAGTCCGGCGTCGACGGCTGTTTGCAGTTCATGTTCGAAGGTATGTCCTGCGAGAATCGCGTGGTTGACCTCAATATTGATTTTGAAATCTTTATCCAGCCCATAATTTCGAAGGAATCCGATCACGGTAGCTACATCGTAGTCATATTGATGTTTGGTCGGTTCCATGGGTTTGGGTTCGATCAAAAATGTTCCATTAAATCCATTTTTACGGGCATAGTCGCGTGCCATTCCAAGGAATCGCGCGAGATGGTCTTGCTCTCGTTTCATTTGCGTATTGAGCAGGCTCATATATCCTTCCCGGCCGCCCCAGAATACGTAATTGGCTCCGCCAAGTTCAATTGTGGCATCAAGGGCATGTTTAACCTGCGCCGCGCCATGAGTCAGAACATGGAAGTCGGGATTAGTTGCGGCTCCGTTCATATACCGTGGATGTCCGAACAAATTGGCCGTTCCCCAAAGCAGTTTAACGCCCGAATCTTTCTGTTTGGCCTTAGCATAATCTACCATGGTTTGCAGGCGTTTGTCAGATTCAGGAATATTGTCAGCCTCATCAACCAGGTCATAATCGTGGAAACAGTAAAATGGAACGCCCAGCTTTGTGATAAACTCAAATGCTGCATCCATCTTATCTTTTGCGCGATCCACAGGGTCGGATTTGGCATTCCATGGCAGTCGCCGTGTGCCCACACCAAACGGATCTCCATTCACATTAACGAATGAGTGCCAATAGGCGACAGCAAAACGGAAAAACTCCTTCATCGTCTTACCAGCCACTTTTTGGTTTTCATCATAATAGCGAAAAGCCAGAGGGTTGTCGGAGTCTTTACCCTCGTAGGGTATCTTGCCAATTTCGGGAAAATATTCTTTGTTTCCTTTTACAATAGTCATATCAAATAGGTCCTTGTCTAAGATTAAGTGATAAGTGTTTTTAGTGAGTATTCCCAGTAATCATACGCTTCGGAATATTTCTTGACGAGATCATTTTGCGGTTCGATTGTTTCTACTTTTTCCAGTCCGGTGAAAGCGTCACCACGAGCTTTAAAAATTCCGGCACCAAGACCTGCACCGATAGCCGCTCCCTGGGAACCTTGTGTATGATATAATTCAACAACGGCCTTCGTTGCATTTGTAAAAGCTTCCCGAAATACAGGACTCAAAAACATATTCGCGTTGCCAACACGAATAGTTTCGATATTGAGTCCCATTTCTTTCATAACTTTGAGACCGTAGTTGAGGGCGAATGCAATTCCTTCTTGTGCCGCCCTTACTAAATGGCCGCTGTTATGCCTGTTGAAGTTAAGTCCGCGGATATGCCCACCGATGTCAACGTTTTGCAGGCTGCGCTCCGGCCCATTACCGAATGGCAGAACAACTAAGCGATCTGATCCAATGGGAGCCTGTGCGGCAAGTTTATTCATATCATCATAGCCGATGCCGGATTTCCCGAGAAGCTGATTTTTAATCCAGCTGTTCTGGATGCCTGTACCATTGACACACAACAAAACACCGTATCGTGGTTGATTGTCGCTATGATTGACATGAATGAAAGTATTTACTCTTGATTTTGGATCATACAAAGGCTTATCGATAATGCCGTAGATTACTCCGGAAGTTCCGGCAGTTGCAGCTGCCTCACCTGGTTCAAGCACATTCAATGACAGGGCATTGTTCGGCTGATCACCGGCCCGGTATGCGATTTTTGTTTTTGTCGAGAGTCCAAGCTCTTTGGCAGCGGATGCGTTTACTTGTCCTTGTACGGAGAAGTTCGGTACCGCTTCCGGAATAAGATTATCAGAAATGCCATAGTGATTCAACAATGACTTTGCCAATCCCTTTTCCTGATAATCCCACATGATTCCTTCCGATAGTCCTGATTCGGAGGTTTTTATTTCTCCGGTCAACTTCATGGCAATATAATCTCCGGGCAGCATGATCTTGTGAATCTTGCTATAGATGTCAGGCTCGTTTTCTTTTATCCATTTCAGTTTCGAGGCGGTGAAATTACCGGGCGAGTTAAGAAAACGTTTCAAACAATACTCCTCTCCCATCTCCGAGAGCGCCTGTTCCCCGATATTGACAGCCCTCCCATCACACCAGATAATTGATGGGCGAAGTACTTTATGATCCTTGTCAACGACAACCAAACCGTGCATCTGATAGGATATGCCAATTGCTGCAATGGTGTCGGGATCAACACCCGTTTCGGTGAGTAATTGCCTGGTAACAATAATAACGTTTTTCCACCACGTTTCTGGATTCTGCTCTGCCCATCCGGCTTGTGGCGAATGAATGGTTAATTCCTTATCCGGCGATTGGGTTGTAGCTTTAACGTCTCCATTCTCCGCGTCAATAATAGTAGCTTTAATACTGGAACTTCCAATATCGTAACCCAGAAGGTGCATTGTAGAATATCCTTGATTTGTGGCAGGTATGTCGCTTAGCTGCCATCTTAAAAAAAAGTTAGAATGAAAAGCCTTTTGGCTGTGTCTGAATATTGATATCGCTTCCCATAGTTGCAAGAAAAATATGGTCGCAAATAACGTTAAATATGAGGTTACAAATCTGCCATGCTATGATTAGGATGCTTCAGCGATGGCAAAATCAAGACGTCCGTTAATTTATAGCGTCAAAATTTTGCTAATGTATCCGGTTGAAGAGGCAGATAAATCAGGCGATAATCCCGGTTGTTGTCCTCCGGCACTAATTTTTATTCTGCCGTTTGGCCGTATTGATTTACCATGTTCATTAACAAGCGACAAATCCTGTGAGGTCAGGTCGAAGGTCACTTTCTTCATTTCATCTGGTTTCAAAGCCACTCTTGTAAAACCCTTCAAAGCATGCTTCGGTCGTCGCTCTTTATAATCGATATGTTCCAGGTATAACTGTACTACTTCATCTCCCTTGCGCGATCCTGTATTGACAACAGTCACTTCTACTTTTACGCTCTCGTTTCCCCGCGAAAACCTTATGTCGGAATACTGAAACGTCGTATAGCTCAGGCCGTAGCCAAATGGAAACAGTGGTGTTCCTTCGAAATAACGATATGTCCGGTTTTTCATGCTGTAATCAGTGAATGAGGGCAAATCATCTACAGATTTGTAAAATGTAACAGGTAGTCTTCCAGCGGGATTGTAATCGCCAAATATGATATCTGCGATGGCAGTACCTCCGGCCTGTCCGCTGTAAAAGGAATGGATGATAGCCGGTATGTGATCTTTGGCCCATGGTATGGCAAGGGCACTGCCACTAATAGAAACAAGGATCGTCGGTTTTCCAAGTCCAACAATACGTTTCATCAATTTTTGCTGAACATGAGGAAGCGTCAGTTTGGTTCGGTCGCCCTGGTCGAAGCCATCGATCTTGATGGGCATCTCTTCACTTTCCAGTTCGGCATTCAATCCAAGACACAGAATCACGACATCTGATTTTTGGGCTGCAGTTACGGCTTCACTCAAAAGATCCTGATTGGGCTTGTGCCAAACCAGGTGGGCTTGCGGATCGGGACTGTGATTGGAATACTCGATCTTCAGATCATAGGATTTTCCAGCTTCGAGGCGGGCATCAAAATGTTTAAGGCGGGGTGACCAGAAGACATTCTTTTCGTTCAGTTTCTTCTCATTATCAAAGTAGACAGTATAACTGCTTTTTCCCCGAAGTCCGATTGAATAAACCCCGGTTTCGGACACACTAATAGTTCCGGTCCAGCGCACCGAAAATTTTCCGGCCAGTTCATTACTGAGTGGACTTCTGCCCAGCCATGTGAAATCTATATCGGGATCTACTCGTGTTACCGAAGGTTTCCCGGCAAAGGTTTCATTATCATAATACTCGGCATACAATCCATTTCCAGCACCTTTTGATGGCTTAAGAGCACCGGACGGAATAGGATGCAAAAGAGTGAGTCCCTCAGCCATTTCTGAACCCTGGGCATAATGAATATTCGTTTCCTTTCCCACTTTTGACTGAAGACCTTTGAGCAAAGTAACCGCCTCTTCCGGTGCCCCGTGATAATTGGCGACCATTGTCTGGTAATTGTCGGCGTTGGGACCAATAACAGCAATAGATTTTATATCGCGACTCAATGGAAGCAATGGTTTGCTTTCACCATCAAAAGATTGATTTTTTAGCAAAACGACAGATTCCCGGGCCATTTCGAGAGCGAGTGCCCTGTGTTTATCACTGTTAACTACGGAATAGGGAATCTGTGCATATGGCACTTGTTCGTCCGGATCAAACATGCCCAGACGAAAACGGGACAAGAATACACGATGCAGGGATTGGTCGATTTCCTTTTCAGTGACCAGGCCGTTTTGAATAGCTTCCTTTAAGTGGCTGTATGCCGGTCCACAGTTCAGATCGGTTCCGTTATTCAATCCCATTGCCGCGGCTTGTGCGGCAGTGTCGACAACATGATGATCCTGTTCGCGATACATGTTTGTGATAGCCCCGCAATCAGAAACGACATATCCTTTAAAGTGCCAGTTATCCCGCAATATGGAATTCAGCAGCGGATCATTTCCACAGCAAGGTTTGCCACGCAAACTATTGTAAGCGCACATGACGGATTCCACCGTTGCCTCTTTAACAGAGGTCTCAAAAGCGGGCAGATACGTATCATACAGATCATAGTCATCGATGTCGATGTTAATCTTATGTCGAAGCGATTCGGGTCCGTTGTAAACAGCATAATGCTTTGCGGTTGCTACCAACTTCAGATATTTCGGGTCATCTCCCTGCAGACCGGTTATGAAAGCTCTGGCCATCTGACCGGTTAGGTATGGATCTTCACCATATGTTTCCTGGCCTCTGCCCCAGCGGGGATCACGGACTATGTTGATATTCGGAGAGAAAAACGTAAGACCGGTAAAATAATCCCGGTAGCCAACTTTGATGAATGCATGATATTTAGCCCGGGCTTCATCGGAAATAGCGATACTTGTTTCGTGCATCAATTTCGTGTTAAACGATGCAGCCATTGCGATTGATTGCGGAAAGCAGGTTGCGAGTCCGGCGTTAGCAACCCCGTGCAGGCATTCGCTCCAGTAATTATAATTTGGGATGTTCAACCGGGGAATGGCATGTGCAACTGTTTGAAGCTGAGAAATTTTCTCATCAAGCGACATTTTACGGATGAGCTCATCAACCCGTTTATCGAAATTGGAGAGTGTTTCCTGAGGATCCGAATGCTGCAGATTTCTGAATAAATTACTGCCCGGCAAAACTAAAAAACCAGTCGCTGTAACTGCTTTTGTAATGAAATCTTTTCTGGAGATTTTATCTTTCATTTTTCCCTCGGAATCCTCGCGAGATGAATTGTTTGTAGTCATACAAAGAAAATATTCAGAGGTGATTTAGATATTTTAGCATGAACCCTCATCTGTTACAGAACGGTTTGCTAAATTAATATAATTGAAATTAGAAAAGATCGAAGTCGTGCTGGATCTTTGTTTGTTGAGTCCCGGCTACATCAGGCAACTTGAGGGGATCCGGTTAATTATTCCCATCAATTCGTAAAACGATCTTATATCAGGGAATGGAGGAAAGGACAATTATGAGCAAAATTATACCAGAAGAATTAAAAAAGTATATACCGACGGTTGAGTCGCTGCGCAGCGTTGTGATGAGGCATCGCTTCTTTGACCTGTTCAATCAACCCGCGTTGACAACATATACCGGAGGCGTTCAGACAGCGCGTGATATAACTGCTATACGAAACATTCATTTTCCACCGCTCAGTCAGGGCGAAATTAATGTGGCTCCACTCGGATCGAACGGATCTTTGGTTACCGGACTATTGTATCTCGACGGAATATATCTCGCCGCTAAGAATGAACCTGTTGATTATAGCTGGCAACCGGATGTCATCGAAAGGAAAACTATCCATGATGGACTGGAATTCACAAGTAAGACTATCCTTCCTTTTGATATGACGGCGGTTCAGGTAAATCTGGAAATTCACAATACAACGGACAAGAAAATTCAGAAAGAACTCAAATTTGCCATTTCAGGCGGAGTAACGTGTTCAGTATCCCCATGGGATGAAGCACTGGCGCCCGGGGAATTTGATAACGAATTCGAAGTAAATGAAGCATCCGGGTATGTGCTTTATAAGTCGATCCATTCATCTTCTTTCTCAGTGCAGGGGGGCTGGCCTAAACCTGATACTTTAGATGCATCCTGGCTGGTTTACAAACTCGATCTTGAGCCGGGCGAATCAAAGGTTATCACATACACAGATGTTATTGGTGAAGACAGGGATCAGACAACAGATACATACCAAAAAATCAGCAGTTCATTTGAAGAGGTTCATAAGAATGTCACTGAACGGTGGAATCGCGAATTGGCAGCGGCATTTACGCCCGGGAATGATACGTTTTCAGGGTATCTGCCTATTCTCAAGACCGATAATGAGGCATTACTTCGACTATACCACATGACGGTGTTTACGGCTCTGTGTTTCCGACGCGCTTCGGAACAATCTGTCTACGGTACAACTTATGTCACCTTAGCGCCACGCTATTGGGTAACAACAACATTCATGTGGGATATCAGCCTGAGTTCAAGTCTGTTGGCCTTGCTTGATCCTGAGGTGCTGAAGAAGTTGATGGAGTTATGGATCAAGGCCGACATCCATGGACACTTTGGTACCGAATATCTAACCGGGAAAAGTATCGGTGCATCGTATTCGGTCAACGATTTTGCCATGTGCCGGATGGCGCGCGATTATGTCCGATGGACGGGCGATTTTGACTGGCTGGATACAAACATAAATGGAAAGAGCGTATTCGATCACCTGATCACCTATGCAACGTATTGGAAGAAACTGGATCGATACGGCCGGGGCCTTGCCGATTACGGTGATGCAACGAATCTCCTCGAAGCGGTCAGTAACTATTCGCACGAAGTGGCCGGGATGAACGCCGGTAATGTGTTCAATATGCGTTTTGCAGCTGAACTGATGGAGTTAAAGGGTCGGTTGGAAGAAGCATCCCAATATCGATCAGAAGCCGGGATATTGCTAGAGAACGTAAAGGGATTATATGAAAATGGAGAGGGGGTATGGAGCTGTACACAACCCGACGGCAGCCGTAATGTGGTACGGCACTGTTATGATTTTTGCACGATCCTGACCACGATTCCCGACGATTTATCAGATCAGCAGAAAGAGGAGATGATCCGCTTTTTCAAGGAAGAACTCCAAACGGAAACATGGATGCGGGCACTATCGCTGCGCGACCATGATGTCACATTTTCGATTCGTCCCGATCACCAATGGACAGGTTCTTATCCGGCATGGCCGGCGCTTGCGCTGAGTGCACTTCTTAACACGCAGAATACCAACGATGCCATTGACTGGATCCATGGTATCAGCCGGACCACGGGGCAGGGTCCCCTGGGGCAGGCGCATTTTGCAGAAGATGTGTTTCCGCCGGAGAAAGATGGCGGCGCGCTGAAGGTCACGAACGACCAGCTCTACATCAATGACTGGGCATGCGTGTCTGCGTTAGCCTTTTTCGAGCCAATCGTCGAAGGCTTTATGGGAGTGAAAGCCGGGTTGCTGGGAGATTTTAAGGCAACTCCACTTAAAGTTGGAAAATTGGGGAAATTATCCCTGATCAACCTCAATTATCAAGGTAAACGAATCGACGTAGAAGGATAAATTTAAAGGTAAGCAAAAGAGATAAAGACGATGACAAAGCGGCTCAAGGAGGATATATATTTCGTCTTTCCTCTGCGTTCCCCAGCGTGCTCTGCGGTTTCTTTTAAACCGCTAGCTCGCAGAGAGTCGCAAAGGTTTACGAGATAAGATCGTATGATTTGTGATAGGAGATCGCTAACGATCCTTTTTCCCATAGCGATCCATGGCAACCATTAAAATGCCGAACTGATCGGTGAGCAATCCTTCATAGCCGCAGGGCCAGCCATCCCAATATCGCCAGTCCACTCCGGTGTTTAATCCGCCGAAAGCCGTGCAGTCGGCCATGCTTTCACAAAGCTGATGCAGCATGCTGTCAGCCTCCTGTTCCATGCCGACACGATAGAGGGCCGATACAAAGTGCCTCGATTGGGAGTGCGTGCGGCCGCCATTTGCATAATGTCCCATGCTTACCCCGTGCATGATGTCTACCATGTCGTCATCAGGAATCTGCCAAAGGTTGCCCGGTAATCCCCACTGATAATCTTTAAGCCCGACTTTTTGGGATTCTTTCCATAACCTTTGCATCATTGCATTAGCCATCTTCTCACTCACTAACCCGGCATTAACGGCTGCGCCATTCACAAAGAGAAATCCGTGATCGTGCAGTTTGTTTTCCTTACAACGCCATCCGGCCAGCCATCCTGTATCCGGATTATAGAAAGTCGGTTCAAAATTGATTTGGAGTTTATCGGCCCATTCCTCGAGCCCATTTGTCAGTTCTGGATGATTCAGCCGGGTGAACTGTTCATTAAGTTTTTTCAGTGCCGTGTAAAGCAGTGTATTCGAAAACGCGTCTTTCCATCCGAACGAAACAACATCAAACCAGCAGGTACTCCAGTGGTGTTTTCCACTGACTCCCAGGCGGTAGGAGCTTTCTACAATCCCATCATTATCTACATCACGATCCTTCATCAAAGAAAGCTTGTTTCGGATTTGGTTTTGAAAGCGATCGAGCCACTCGGATGTCCCGTAATATTCCAGCATTTCTGCGAGCCCAAGCAAGGATGCTGTTCCAGTCATGATATACTCGTCTTCGGCCTGATGGAAGCCGTTGTTATCCAACATTCGCCCGCTTGCATAACCGGGAGCACCGTCCAGCCAGCGTTGCAACGATTCCTTCACCATGTCCATGGCATGGAACCCCGGAAGGATAAGACCGATACGCTTTGCCAGACCTGACCAGTTATCCATAGAAATGGGACAATGCATAGAGTTGCCATTGTTGCTGAGCGTGGCCGTATCCGGACGATAGGTCATCGATGTGAGGGTTGTTCGGTTAAGTGCGTCGCGGACTTCAGTCGGGCTCCCATCAATAATGGTTGAATCGATGGCATGTAGGTTGATCTGGGTCTCAGCGGAAAATGTTCCTTTTTTCAACAAGTAACTTCCCTGATATGTCGGTTCTTCACCGAGCTTAAACTGTAGAACAGTGGTTTTGAAAGGTCTTATTGAATCTGAGCGAAGCAGTATGTCTTGATTATCAGAATCAATTTTTAAACTGCCATAACCTGGAACATGAAGAATGGATGGTGTTGTGAGTATGCCTGTTTCCCCCTCCTTTGTAATTTTTCCCAAGGTGCTGGACGGTGATACTTCGCTATACAATGAAATATTCCAGAAGGCCGATTCCCAGACTTCGAGATCTTCCGAACCGGTTCGCTCGGCATTCAACACCAGTCGGTCAGCAAATATTTTCCACTCGAGTCTGAATGTCTGGCCAACTTTCGGGATTTCCATTTCATAAGTAACCGTATTTCCATTAACCGATGTCTTACCATCTACCTCGTACCTGAGAAATAACCCGGAGAAAGGATGTTGTCCGACCGGATGCAGCCTGATTCCCTGCAGATTCATGCCCGGTTGATAGCGGAGCAGGTTTCTTTCAGTCTTGCCATTCCCGGTCTCATCGAGAGAGAGATAGGAAAAACCTGATTTCCCAAGACAAAAACCAACCTCCAGAAATCGTGAACGGTAGCGTACTTCACCTGCATTCATTTCAGCAGTGAGTCCATCCGGGAGATCATCGGTTAGCGAGACCGAGGACGTGTGCCGGTTTTCCTTTCGCTGGAGTTTATTATGTGGTTCACTTCCTTCCAGGATGAATGCGTCTTCTGTCAGGTTCCAGCCGGTCCACCATTCGTCAATACCACAACTGCGCGCTTCGATAATTACAGAAGAGGCTGGCACGCCGTTTAAATCAAACCAGATTATTTCATCATTTTCGGGTTCACGGATACCCTTTTCATAACGTACTATATCCCATTGTCCCTCATTAAAAGCCAGCAAACGGAAAGAGGTGATCCAGTCAAGATCATCGTGGCTGCCGCACTTGTGATAACCAAGTGCTTTCCGGACACCAATCCGGTATAGTTTGACGGTCTCGGCGAGTTCTACTATACGACAGTGAATGATGCGTTGTTCCGGTGCGGTATCCTCACCGGGCAGGGGTTGTGTCCACACTGATTTGATAGATGCCCCGAGTTGTTGCCTGCCAATATCGCCGCTTGCGGTATCTACATAAGGTGGTTTTAGTAAGTCACTGATACGTTCGTCTGAATACTGCATAACAAGAGTAACCCAAAATTTTAAAAAAAAATCCTCCACAAAATATTGACGTTTCGTATCATTTTTTATCCGGTCATCGATAGTAAAGATGATACGGTAAACGCAAGACCAAAGAAAAGCAGATTATAGATGAAATGAAATTAATTTCACGATTGAAATTAATTTCATTTTTTGGTTGATTTATAGACCAAAGTTTGATTATTGTACTATATCTGAACCCGTCGATCCTAAGTTTTGCAATGGATGGGATTTATGAGTAAAGATATTTGGTAACAGGGTTTATTTGTTTCCTCTCTAACAGTTAATCATTATGAAATTAAAGTACAGACACACTATCAATCATCGGATCAGAACGCACCTAAACCAGCGTTTAATTCCGGTTCTTGGGGGATTCATGCTCATGGCTCTGGCGGTGCAAGCACAAGACGCACCACAACTGTATGTGTCGAGCCTTCAGACAAATAATTTTGTGGTCGGTATGAAAGCTGAGGCAAGCGGATTGTTCAGTTATGATTCTGATACAACATGGACTCATTACGGCTGGCATAAAATCAGGGATTTCGGAATATCGTATGATCCCGGAAATCCGAACTTCATCTTTTTGGCTTGCGGAAACGGGGCGCTCCGGACATTGGATGGCGGTAAGACGTGGAGAGTTACGAACGGTTGGAAAATCACCGAAGTGCAGGATGTGACCATTGATCCGTTTCACCCTGATACCGCTTTCATAGCTACGGCCTATGGAGTATGGAGAACGTTTAACAAGGGTGGGAGTTGGGACTCAGCAAGTGTCGGATTAAATGATGGATATAACGGCCCTGTCCCCAATCAGTTCTACGTTCAGACTATCCAGATCGATCAGAGTAAAGGTAATTACATCCTGACCGGCGGCGAAGGAGGCATCTACAGATCAAAGGATGCTGCGACTCACTGGGAAAAAGTGGGTCCGGCGGAGGCTGAGGTAAGAGACATTCAGCAGAGTGATTCAGACCCACAACTGTGGCTGGCCGGCACGGAGGATCATGGGGTGCTTATCACCCATGATGCCGGTCAGACATGGCACTATGTGAAAGGTCGTATATCAAAAGAAACGATTTACGCCGTTGCCATCGATCCCCAAAATTCCAATAACATGGCGGCCGCCGGGTATCAGACAGGCGTGTACATCAGCACAAATGGGGGAAAAACGTGGAGTCGACGTACCAAAGGGCTGACTATGCTCGATTTCCATGCATTGATATTCGATCCGGTTCATAAAAACAGGATTTGGGCCGGATCAGTCGGAAAAGGAGTGTTTATGAGCGACAATCTCGGGAAAACCTGGCATTATAAGGGCCTGAACGGTGCAGAGATATGGGACATGGTGTTCATTGGAGGTGCCCGATGAAAAAGATAGTATTCACAATTAACACCACTATACTTTTGATGGCGGTAGTTTGTATTAATGCAGCTTTCGCCCAAAGTGCGCCGGTCCATCAGAGCAACTATGCTTATCAAAGGGAATACCACGGACGCGTAGACTCCATTATTTCATCCTATGCGGATAATCCGGCCTGGGGGTATTTCGAAGCAGCAGCCCGTTTTTATAAGGGAACTGATATTGACCGGGCCATCGCCATCATGGATTCGTTAACCCACAAACAGGAAGTCGACCCAAGCGGCGATATGTTCTGGATGTGGCCGGTGATCTTTGCCACCTTCACGGGTCAGCACTATTATCCGGCAAAGCTGGAGCACAGGATGCGGGCTTTGTGGAAAAATTATCATCCTTATCGCGGAGATACTGAAAATCATTGGCTCCAATATTATACGTCGATGTACCTGATTACCCAGATGTATCCGGATGAACCGGCCTCGAGCTGGTTTAACGGGAGGAGTTCGGAGGAAAATCACAAGGAAGCTGAAGACTATATCAATTCCTGGATTGAACTGACTACGAAGAAAGGACAGGGAGAGTTCGATTCCCCAACCTATTATCTTGTTTACGTCGCACCCTTGTGCAACCTGTATGCTTTTACAACCGATCCGGTAATGAAGCAAAAAGCAAAAATGCTGCTGGATTATTTTCTGGCTGATTTTGCCATCGATAATCTAAATGGTATTTACGCAGGCGCCCACAGCCGGATTTATCCCCGATTTATAGCGGACCAGTGGAATTCCAACTCTACGGGTATTGCCTGGCTTGCTTTCGGAAACACATCGGGTCCCAGGCAGATTGAGCAAAAAGGAGCGGGTTACATCAAAGTAACATCGGAACATGATACCCATCGTTTATATAATGATGCTGCTTTGATGATGGCCATGAGTGGTTATCACCCGCCGCAAATTATCAGAGACATTGCAGTAGATCGTTCTAAACCATATGTCAGTTATGAACTTAAAAGAACCCGCCACAGGATCCGGTTTCAGCCGGATTATGGACAAGCCGGTTTATAAGTACATCTATATGTCGAAAGACTATGCGATCGGATCGATTCAGGGAGGATTGCTCCAGCCTATACAGCAGGAAACCTGGGAGATAAACTGGTCGTTACCTCATCCACAACACGGAAACTACTCCATACATACTATCCAGCAACATTCTTCCGGAATGGAGTTGGGGATGTACTTCCCGGAAGAACCGAAGTTGCTGACGGCATCGGTCGTGAAATCAAAGGGAAATTATGACAATCCGAAGAAGTGGATCGGCGGTTCACCTTACGAACAGGTATATCAGCAGAAAGATGCCTTGATTGCACTGTACAATGTAAAAAAGGGAGCCCGCTACTCCACCGTGGATACCCAGTTTCCAAAGACATTGAGTAAGCGGGAGGTGGATAAGAGCGGGTGGATTTTTGCCCAGGGAGGCAATGCCTATATCGCTTTCTATCCACTGGCCAAATACAAGTGGATGGAAGAGGAAACCGATTACCGTCTGCGAAGCACACAACTCAAAAATGGTGCGGTTGTCCAGGTTGCATCGGCCTCTGATTATTCATCCTTCGAAGCATTCAAAGACGCAGTTAAGGCCCTGCCGCTGAAGACATCAACACGTCCCGTGCCCCGGGTGGACTTTACAAGCCTGCGGGGTGATCATATCATTTTTGAATACGACAAGATTCCCGAGTTAAACGGAAAACCTGTTGATTACAGCAAATGGAAGTTATTCGAAAGTCCGTATCTCTATGCTGAACCCAACAGTGAAGAGATGCTGATGAAGTACGGCAATCACCGGCGGCTTCTTGATTTCAAAAAACTGGAAATCAAAGATTGGGTTGAATAAACAAACATGTCGTGCTTCGGAATCTGGAAGTTGTTCAAACAAACGTTGTCGACGGCTGTCAAACGTTATTACGATGTCTATTTGTAAGTTGCTCTTGAATAGTTCACTACAAAAATCGTATCGGGTTACATGCCTGGCTATCGGGATTACCGCAGCTATGGTATTGTCTTTCACAAAGGGTGCCGGGGCGCAGCAGAAGGAGCATCTCTACATTGCTGTGCTTCAAACCAACAACTTTGTCGTTCATCACAATGCCATGCCAAGCGGGTTATTCAGCTTTGATCATGATACGACGTGGATACACTACGGATGGCCCAAAAACAGGCTGAACGGAATATCCTATGATCCTTCCAATACGGACTATCTGTTCATGGCTTGTGGAAACGGAGCCTTTCATACAACCGATGGTGGGAAAACCTGGAAAGTGACCAGCGGCTGGAAGATCACAGAAGTACAGGATGTGACGATCGACCCGTTTCATCCGGATTCCGTATATATCGCAACTGCCTATGGCGTATGGAGATCGTTTGACAAAGGAGCAACCTGGGACTCGGCGAGCACCGGCTTGAATGATGGGTATGATGGTCCTGTATCGAACCAGTTCTATGTACAGACGATGCAGATTAATCAAAACAAGGGAGATTACATCCTGGTAGGTGGAGAGGGTGGTATCCACCGGTCGACCGACGCAGCCGGCCATTGGCATAAAGTGGGTCCGGCGGAGGTGGAAGTCAGGGACATTCAACAAAGTAAATCAGACCCGGATTTATGGCTGGCCGGTACGGAGGATCACGGAGTTCTCATCACCCATGATGCCGGCCGGACATGGCAGTACGTAAAGGGCCGAATCTCCAAAGAGACGATATACGCCGTTGCGGTGGATCCGCATAATCCGGATAACATGGCTGCTGCCGGGTATCAAACCGGTGTGTATATCAGCACCAACGGGGGTAAGACCTGGCGGCGATACAAGAAGGGTTTACCCATTCTGAATTTTCACGCCATCACATTTGATCCGAATCAAGAAAACAGGATTTGGGCCGGCTCAGTGGGGAAAGGCGTTTTCATGAGTGATAATTTGGGAAGATCCTGGGAATACAAAGGATTGAATGGAGCTGAAATCTGGGATATGGTGTTTATAGGAGGTACTCCATGAGACAAATCATTCCCCGGTCCCTGTTCCTGTCGTTTTTGCTATTGTTACCTCTTATAGCAGCAAATGCCCAAAGGAATCCTGCTTTGGAAAGTAATTATGCATATCATTTGAAATATGAAGGCAGGGTTGATTCCATTATATCATTTTATGCCAACGATCCTCGTTGGGGATATTTTCAGGCTGCTGCCCGGTTTTATCTGGGTAAGGATATCGACCATGCCATCGCCATAATGGATTCGTTGACTCACCGTCAGGAGGTGAGTCCGAGTGGCGACATGTTTTGGATGTGGCCGGTTGTTTTTGCCACCTACACCGGACGAAAGTATTATCCTGAACAACTTAAAAAGAGGATGCGGGTCTTGTGGAAGAATTATCATCCTTATCGGGGAGATACCGAAAACCACTGGCTGCAGTATTATTCATCGATGTATCTTATTACCCAGATGTACCCGGACGAGTCCGGGTCAACCTGGTTTGACGGCATCAGCTCAGAGGCGAATCACAAGGAAGCGGAAGGCTATCTGAATTCATGGTTCAAGCTCACGACCACTAAGGGTCAGGGTGAGTTTGATTCTCCTGATTATTTAATCGATTATATCGCCCCTCTTTGCAATTTATACGCCTTCTCAACTGATCCCGTGATGAAGAAAAAAGCCGGGATGCTGCTCGATTATTTTCTGGCTGATTTTGCTATCGATAACCTGGATGGTATTTATGCCGGTGCACACAGCCGCATCTATCCGGCGGTTGTGAAGGATCAATGGCATGCCCATTCCGCAGGATTTGCCTGGCTGGCGTTTGGTAACATCCATCGCCCGTCCGACGACAAACAGTCAGGAGCCGGTGGCTCAAACTATGCTCCGCAACGGGACAGTCGTCGCTTGTACAATACCGGTGCATTGATGATGGCAATGAGTGGTTACAAACCTCCACAGATTATCAAAGATATTGCGGTCGACCGGTCCAAACCCTATGTCAGTTATGAACTTAAGCGAACCCGCCACCGGATACGTTTCAGCAGGATCATGGATAAGCCGGTATATAAGTATATCTATATGTGCAGTGACTACGCGATCGGTTCCATCCAGGGTGGACTGCTTCAGCCCATACAGCAGGAGACCTGGCAAATAAACTGGGCAGTCCCGGGTTCCCGGCATGGCAATTACTCCATTCACTCGATACAGCAACATTCATCCGGATACGAATTGGGCATGTATTTTCCGGAAGAGCCCAAGCTTTTAACGGATGCTGTTGTTAAGTCGAAGGGAAATTATGACAATCCGAAGAAATGGATCGGCGGTTCACCTTACGAACAGGTGTATCAGCAGAAAGATGCCTTGATTGCATTATACAATGTTAAAAAAGGAGCCCGCTACTCCACCGTGGATACCCAGTTTCCAAAGACATTGAGTAAACGGGAAGTGGATAAGAGCGGGTGGATTTTTACCCACGGAGGCAATGCTTATATCGCTTTCTATCCACTGGCCAAAAACAAGTGGATGGAGGAGGAAACCGACTACCGGCTGCGTAGCACTCAACTCAAAAATGGTGCGGTTGTCCAGGTTGCATCGGCCTCTGATTATTCATCTTTCGAAGCATTCAAAGACGCAGTTAAGGCACTGCCGTTGAAGACATCAACACGTCCCGTGCCACGGGTGGACTTCACAAGCCTGCGGGGTGATCATATCGTTTTTGAATACGACAAGATCCCCGAGTTGAATGGAAAACCTGTCGATTACAGCAAATGGAAGTTATTCGAGAGTCCGTATCTCTATGCTGAACCCAACAGTGAAAAGATGCTGATGAAATACGGAAACCACCGGCGTCTTCTCGATTTTAGAAAAGCTGGAGATCAAAGACTGGACGGAATAAGTCAAAACATCAGCAAAGTATCTGTTTCACACACAAAATCGTTTTAAATGTGAATGACATGCTTTTATTCGTTAATACATGTACAAAAAAATGCCGCATAAGTGGAATTGCCATGATGTTAGCAGCAATCATACTCCTGCTGACAGCTAATCCAACACAGGCGCAGAAAAAAGCCCGGCTTTATGCGGCTGTGCTTCAAACCAACAACTTCGTGGTTGGAAGAAGCACGTTTCCAAGCGGCTTGTTCAGCTTTGATCAGGATACAACGTGGACTCATTACGGATGGTCCAAAAACAGACTGAACGGGATTTCATACGATCCCGCCAATACCGACTATATGTTTATGGCATGCGGTAATGGTGCGTTTCGAACAACCGACGGCGGTAAAACCTGGAGGCGAACGACGGGTTGGAGTATCACCGAGGTTGAGGATGTGTCTGTTGATCCGGTCCGGCCTAATGATGTGTATATAGCAACAGCGTATGGAATATGGAAAACGACCGACCGGGGCGCTACGTGGGACTCGGCAAGCGTCGGTCTGGATTCGACGTTTGTCCAAACGATCCAGGTAGACCAGAAGGACGGTTCTTATATCCTTACCGGCGGTGAAGGGGGCATTTATCGCTCAACCAATGGAGCAAAAAGCTGGGAGCACGTAGGTCCGGTTGGTGTTCCTGTACGAGACATCCAACAAAATACTGATCATCCTGATTTGTGGATTGCCGGCACAAAAGGCCACGGTGTCCTTATCTCAAATGATGGTGGGAGAAACTGGCATTTTGCCCGTGGCGGTGTCAAGAGTAAAACCATTTACGCTGTAGCGACTGATCCAAATAACCCGGATCACATGGCTGCCGCCGGTTATGAAACCGGAGTGTATATCAGCAGAAATGCCGGTAAAAGCTGGTCGAGGTATACCAAAGGTTTGCCAACTCGAAATTTTCATGCACTGATATTCGATCCGGAGGTCAAGGGAAAACTCTGGGCAGGAACCTATAATTATGGCGTGTATGCGACAGCTAATGAGGGCAAATCCTGGACCTATAAAGGTCTGGCTATGTCGCAGGTGTGGGATTTGGTGTTTGTTAGCGAATTCCGGTAATCCATTTGATAATAATCTATTCTAATTAGCCTAAACTCTTTAACATCATGAAGTCAACTGTCAGGTATTACATTTTTCTTTGCCTTTTGCTGTTGTTCATTCCTACTTTAAAGGCGCAGGAATTGGGACATCAACGTATTAGCGAGTATGATTATGAGCTTGCTTTCCAACAGCGAAGAGACTCGTTGATCAACAACTATTTCAACAATGATCACTGGGGCTTTGTACAGGCGGCGGCTCGTTTTTACAGGGGGGAGAAGATCGACGAAGCTATCTCATTCGTCGATTCTCTTGTCCACCGGCAGGAAGTCAGGCCCAGCGGCGATATGTTTTGGATGTATCCCCAAGTCCTGATCACCTTTACCGGCGATAAGTATATTCCGGATCATCTTAAGAAAAGAATGCGTGCATTATGGAAAAACTATCATCCATATCGTGGTGACACCGAAAACCACTGGGCGATGTGGTACACGTGTATGTACCTGATGAGCCAATATTATCCAAATGAGCCGGGCAGTGAATGGTTTGATGGACGCAGCTCAACTGAGAATTTCAATGAAGCCCGCGATTATCTGATCTCATGGATGGACCTGACAGCGACGAAAGGCCAGGGCGAGTTTAACTCACCGGAATACTTCGGTTTCTATGTGGCGGCAATGAGCGAACTGTATACGTTCGCAGAGGACCCGGCTATGAAGATGAGAGCTAAAATGATGCTCGATTATCTCTTTGCCGATCTGGCCGTCGACAATTTTTATGGTCTTGACACCGGAGCCCACAGCCGGGAATATCCGGCTCCGGTTGTCAACCAGTTTTTGCAGAGGAGTACCGCTTTTTCCTGGCTGCAATTCGGCAATAATGTCAAACGGTACCGGGGCGAGTCATTCATCCTGGCACTCAGCGGGTATCATATCCCTGAGATCATCTATCACATTGCGAATGATCGGTCTGCGCCATACATCATGGAAGAGGTAAAACGCACCCGCCATCGTATCCGCTACAGCAAGGTGATGGACAAGCCGGTTTACAAGTATCTCTATATGTGCAAGGATTATTCGCTGGGTTCCATCCAGGGCGGTCTGTTGCAACCGATTCAGCAGCAAACATGGGACTTGACATGGGCAACACCCGATATGAAAATGGACAAGGAGAAAAGTACAAATTTCAGTTACAGCGACCTGATGAGTCAAAATGTTAAAGCGAAAGAGGGCTTTAACAACCTATTTACGATTCAACCCCATTACAGCGCGCTGGAGCTCGGCATGTATTTCCCGGAAGAACCGGAAATGAACATCGAGAGCGTACTGCAGTCGAAAGGAACCTACAACAATCCGGATAAATGGACAGGCGGGTCGCCGTACGAGCGTATTTATCAGCAAAAGTCTGCCTTGATCGCTCTTTACAATATTAAGAAAGGAGCACACTACGAGCATATTGATGGCCATTTCCCGAAAACGCTTGAAATCGACCGGAAGAACAAAGGCTGGATTTTTGCCCATGGAGGAAACACCTATATCGCTTATTATCCACTGGCAAAATATAAGTGGACTGAAGAACAGGATGGCTACCGGTTGCGCAGCCATAATTTGAAGAATGGCGCCGTTGTACAGGTGGCTTCGGCATCAAAGTTTAAATCCTTTGACGATTTCAAGAAAGCTGTCAGGGCGCTTCCGCTTGAGACTAAAACAAAACCGTTGCCCTATGTGAAATTTACCAACCTAAGCGGCGATCAGATGGAATTTGAATATGGAAAGACGCCCATTCTGAATGGAAAGAAAGTAGACTATCAAAGTTGGAAGTTATTCGACGGACCATTCTTGTCGGCTGATGTCGGTAGTAAAAAGTTACTGATGAAGTACGGCGACATGCGGCGTCTGCTCGACTTTAATACCTTGACGATCAAGAACTGGATTGAATCTGACTCTGCAAATTAACCGGGCTTACAAATATTGATGGACACCTATCATGTAATTCCACACACGCACTGGGATCGGGAATGGTATCTGAGTTTCGACCATTTCCGGGTGCGTCTGGTTCATATGCTGGATGATTTACTCAATATCCTCGACACTCGTCCGGATTTTAAAAGCTTCACCCTCGACGGGCAGACGAGCGTGCTGAACGATTATCTGGAGATAAAGCCGGGAAACAGGGATAAAATCGAGAAATATGTCCGGGAAGGACGGCTGTTTATCGGACCGTGGTACATTCTGCCCGATGAGTTCCTGGTTAGTGGCGAAGCTACGATCCGTAATCTGACGCGGGGCCGTGAGACGGCTCACCGTTTTGGTGCCAGCATGGATGTGGGATATATCCCCGATTCGTTCGGACACATCGCACAGATGCCGCAGATACTGAAAGGCTTTGATATCGACTCGGCGATCGTCTGGCGCGGTTTCGGTGGTGAACCGGATCAGATAAGCTCCGAGTACCAGTGGAGGAGTCCCGATGGGTCGATTGTACTCATGGAGCATTTGTCGGACGTCGGATACAGTGCCGGTTACTTCAATTCAACAGACTCTGAAATAGCGGAAGAGCGGTTTCTCGATTTCAAGAAAAGAGTGGATTACCGGGCCCGGACAAGCGAACGCCTGATGCTGAACGGCGGGGATCATCACTGGCCGTATCGCAATCTGCCCGATGTGCTGGCGTATTTAAACGATAAGTATAAAGGGGAAGCCCGGCTCGTCCACAGTTCGATCACCCGGTTTATGAAAGAGATGGGGGAAAAGGTCACTCTGTCTGATCTGCCGGTCGCGGACGGCGAGCTTAAGTTCGGATATCGCTGGGCGTTTAATGTGACCGGCGGGGTGTACTCGAGCCGCCTGTACATCAAGCAGGCCAACACCAGGTCGCAGTGGCTGCTGGAACGATACCTCGAACCGCTGAACGCGATGGCGATGATGCGCGGTGGCCGTACCCAAAGCGAACTCATCCGTCAGGGATGGACCTATCTCATGCAGAATCATCCCCACGATTCCATCTGCGGCTGTTCCATCGATCCGGTGCACCGCGAGATGATGACCCGTTTTGAGAAGCTCGGTGAACTCGGCAAAGGCGTGGAATATTTTGCATGGATGGACCTGGTCCCCGATAAAGAAGGAGCTTCAGGTGATGATCAGTATCTGGTGTTCTTCAATCCTTCTCCGTTTAAGAGAAATGAGATCGTAGAATGCGATGTGGAGTTCTTCAAACAGAAAGTCGTTGTGGGATTAAACCCGGACGTGGTTGTCGATCCGCCGCTTCCTGATGTTGAGGGATTTGAGTTACATGATGATCATGACGTCTCCATACCATTCGAGGTTGTCGATCGACATGAGGATTTCGGGATAGCATATAACCGTTTCGATTATCCGAGTCAGACCAAAGTCGACAAGTTTCATATCCGTGTTTTACTAAATGACCTGCCGCCGCTTGGTTTGCGAAAGTTGAAGATTGTCCGAAAGTCTGTTTTTTCAACCTACCCTCAATTATCCAGTTTCGATTCGGGTGATGACTATCTGGAAAATCAGTTTATACGAGTGTCGGTTGACGGAAACGGCTCATTTTATGTAACAGATAAGACCACAGGTTATCAATACGGACCGCTTGGATATTTCGAAGACGGCGCAGATGCCGGGGATGAATACAATTACTCGCCCCCGGATAATGACAGAGTTTTGTCCTCTACAGAATCGGCGAGAGTAACCATACACCTGATGGATGGGCAGTATCGGAAAGGACTACAAGTCAGGGGCACCTGGGATCTGCCAGCATCACTGACTGAAGATGAGAACGGACGTATAAAAGAGACCGAAAGGATACCATTCTCCATTACAGCCTGGTTAACTCCAGAAAGCCGGTTTGTTCAATTTGAAACCACACTCACCAATACCGTGAAAGATCATCGCCTGCGGGCTGTTTTCAAAACAGGCTGCAACACCAACATCCACCGGGCCGACAGCCAGTTCGGTATATTGCAGCGGGAACAACAGCAGTATGATCCGGACGATTATGATATCGAGGTCCCTGCTTCCGTTGCGCCCATGCAACGTTATGTCATCATCGATGACGGCAAAAAAGCGGCCAGTCTGATTGCTGTCGGATTGCCGGAGTATGAATTGAAATACAACTCGAACGGGGAACTGGCACTGACTCTTTTGCGCTGTACCGGCGAGCTGGGACGCGGAGCCATAAAGATGCGTCCCGGTGGCCGCGGAGGCTGGAAAAATTCAACACCAGATGCCCAGTGCCCCGGAGAACACCATTTCACCTATGCCTTCATGCCGCATCCGGCAGGCTGGGCCGGGCAGGTTGATGATATAAACAGAGTGGCCGAATCCATTCATCTGCCTGTAAAAATCCACCGTTCGAAGGCCGGAAATATGGATCAGGAAGATGAATGGACTGTCGATATCTCACCCACAAATCTGGTGATGAGCGCTTTCAAAGAGGCCAACAATGGAGATGGCTATATCCTTAGAATTTACAATCCAACCGATGAAGAGGTGGAGGGCGAAGTCCGGCTATCCGGTAATGTAACCGGCATCAAACGCACCAGCCTCGATGAAATAGATGGGGATTTGGTGTCTTTAAAAAATTCGGCATTTACGGACCAATGGCAACCATATAAGATTAAAACCTACCGGGTCAGAGTTAGTAAACCTGACAGGTTTTAGAAACCTGTCAGGTTTAGCCCACAGCGATCTGTCAAAAGCTCTCCAAAAGTTTTGAACTTTTGGAGAGTTCGGCTTCCCGGTCTATTTCATCAACAACATTTTCTTCACAAACACCTTGCCTCCGCCTGTCCCTTCGGGAGCACGCAGGCGGTAGAAATACACCCCGCTGGCCAGCCCGGAGGCGTTGAAAGTGACCTGATGGACTCCTGCCGGCTGCCGGCTATCCACCAACACCGAAACCTGCTGCCCCAAAACGTTGTACACCGTAAGCCGGACCGGTCCCGGCCTCGCCAGCTCATAGCGAATCGTGGTTGTGGGATTAAACGGGTTGGGGTAGTTTTGGTGGAGGACGAACTGACCCGGTTTCCGGTTACTTCCCGGCTGTTCAATGCCTGTTGTTATGTGTGCAAGGGTGTAAATGCCCGAGGGGGTAACCTTCAGCAGCGAGGAGTCGGTAAGGGCATAGACGATATCCTGGCCAGGGTGTTTATAAATGCCCACGATCGAACCGGACGTATCAGGAAGTGTTTGCCACGGGGATTGACTCAGAGTAATATCGGCCCCATAGTTATCGAATTTGTAAATCTTCCTTCCCTCGGCCAGGAAAAGTACTCCTGTCTGGTTCTGGTCAAGACTCACATAAAACCGGGTGGTATCCTGGTACAAGGTCTGCCAACTGCCGGCATCGCCCTGTTTGGCCGAGCCGCGAAGTTGGTACCAGGTCGTGTCGTTACGGGGAACCTGGGCTGCTATTGCGTAGATGTGAGTCGTGTCCGGATCGTAGTGAAAGGAAGAATGCCAGGATTGGTAGTAACCTAATGGTTCATTGATGTGCCAGGTACCTTGGGTAGTGTCCACGATGTAAAGGGTATCCCCGCCATTCCTGGTTTGCTCCAGATAGGTGAGACCATCGGTTGTCGTGCTGTCGAAGAAGGCGAGATTTTCATTGAAAGGCGCTACTGAAAGAAACTGGGCTGGAATAAGAGAATCAAACGAATTTATTCGTCCAGACGATACTCCTTTCCAATGATATCCGCCGTCCTCGCTGATCAGAGTACCTCTGCCCTCATAATCCACATACGCACGGCTTGATGAATCAGCAACGCCAATAGACATAAAGTCAGCAGAAAGATCACTAAATGTGGGAACACACTCCGAATCACAACGTATTATCCCACCGCTTGCGTCGACCGTACCCCCAGTCAATGTGTATATGTATTTATCCGGATTATGAAAGAAAAAAGCAAAACTGTAGATATTGTGACTCTCGTTGCCAATCGGGTAAGCAAACGACCAATCGTAATCTTGAAGAAAACGGGTTGTTTGTTCGGTGCCGGTATTAAATTTCATGATATCATCACGAATACTGTAATAGGGACTTGGTTGTTTCTGGCTTTGATAATGCCGATAAAACAGATGCACCACCCCGGCCGTATCGACCATGCCCTTCAGGTTGTGATAATATTCGGCGCTGTTTTGTGCCATTGCCGGCAGGGAGGCGGCCAGCAGCAAAATCAGTGTGAGAGAAAGATTTTTTTTATGTTTCATGGCGTTTCTCTGGTTTAACAGGTAAACCTGACGGGTTTGAACGTATTGGAGGGTTTATTCTGGCTATTTCATCACCAACATCTTCTTCACAAACACCTTATTGCCGGATCTCAGGCGGTAGAAATATACCCCGCTCGAAAGTTGCGATGCCTTGAAAGTGACCTGGTGGGCCCCTTTCTGCTGGTTTGCATCTACAAGGGTTGCGATGCGGCGCCCAAGGACATCATAGACGGTCAGACGAACATGACCACTCTTTGCCAACCGGTACCTGATCGTTGTCGTCGGATTGAAGGGATTTGGATAATTCGCCTTTAATGTGGTCTTGGCAGGTTTATCAGAGGGGGCGATATCTTTTGTATTCCCGGAATTCTCTCCTGCTGAAGCCGAACCGGCAGCTCCGGCCCCGGACGATTTCCGGTTCATGGCATCTTGGATCAACCCGCCGACCATTTGATATTCGGCATTTACCCTGTCCTCAGACGTCCCGAGGCTGATCTCGGCCTGTTTGACCTTATCTAATAAGGTTAATTCATCCTTATAAGCTCCCTGATGGTCCAGCAGATTCATTTGATTGATCATCAGAGCAATTTTGCCTTTGGCTGAGGTGATATAGGGTTCGTATTGAGCCATCTTCTTTGCTGCTTCCCCATACCGGCCAAAGCGGTAGGCCTCATGGATATCCATCAGCATCAGATGTTCCGCCTGAGAAGCAGACAAGGAAGGGGAAACGGTCTGTGATCCGGAGAGATAATCCCGGATCGTGCCATCCCAGATGGTCCGGTCCTGTTTTCGTTCACTGGTAAAGCTGGTATCGTTCAGAGACATGAGGTGCAGGAGGTATAATTCCCTTATATCTTTCACTTTACTTTGGGCGTCCGAGGCCTGGGCAATCTCGCTCCATAAGGTGTGCATCTGTTCTCTTCTGATCTCCCGTTCCTGCTTCTCCGTGGTGGAAGCAGCCGTTGAAGAGGTGATCATTTTTACCTCAGCGGTTCCGGACGAGGTCTCACGTGCCTGCCCTTCTACCAAAACGGGTTCAGAAACCGAGGGGGCCATTGCTCCCGGATAGTTACCGGAACCCACACCGGCCCCGCCGCTCGGGTCAAACGTCAGGTAGTAGGAGTAGTCTACCGGACCGGTGAACAGGCTGGAAGAGGGGCTGGTCGTTCCCCACCAGTTCTCACCGGCACTGACGGTGGAGGAACTCTCATTATCTACGAGCCAGTAGGCGCCCCCAAAGATTCCGTTAAATCCGTAATCCGGGGTATTGGGGATGCCCAGGTTCACATCGGAGGAATAATCGTTCAGGACCTGATTCCCCGGATTGTCGGCAATCCGGTTCTGGCCGGGACCGTAATTAACCCCGTCATACGTGAACAGAATCACATCACTGCCGCCAACCACCTCCACGCCGGCGCGATTGATGTCCTGTGTCGCATTATCAGTGATAGCGGTTTCAAAGAAATCATGGGCCGGGCTGTCATACAGCCATAATCCGGCCGAAGCGTTGTGCTGAATCGTCGTATGCGCAAAACCCGCATCGGCGTGGTAGACCACTACGCCCACACTGGTGTTGTCTTCCACCATACAATAATTCAGCTTGAAATAGCTCAGTTGTCCATCGCCCGACTGATTATAATACGTACCGATACCCCGCCAGGCATTGCGGAACGTGCAGTGATTAAACTGGTTATTATCGCTCTCCACAGATACATTGGTACTCGCTCCCTCAAACAGGCACCACGTGAATGTGTTTCCGTTGCCCTGCAGGACAACCGTATTCCACTGCTGACTGGTATCCTGACGTTGAAAATGGATCGGATCTGCAGAGGTTCCGTTGGCTGCGATGTTGGCACCCGGTCTGACGATGATCTCAACATTGGGTCCCAGGTAGATATCGGTTCCTTTTTTTATGGTCAGGACGGCCCCATCGACTTCAACATTCTGATCCAGATAAATCTGGCCGGCCCATGTGGTATTGTGATCGATCTGGTAAGGATCATAATCCGGATCAAACGTAACGTCCACATCCGATCCGCTCTGGCCGGTAACCTGCATGGCAAAGTGGGTGGTGTCCCCGTTCCATTGGCGCGTATCGGGATTGGTGATGGAAGCCCACAAGGGTTTATTAGTTGAATTGAAAGCATCATAAAAATCATATCCATCGGGATAGTTTCCACACGGGGCTTGTCCCTGATCATTCAGTAAAGCATACAAAAAACCACTGGCTCCATTATTACCAGCAGTTATTTGATCACGATGGGAATATCCGTTGACCGGATCGGGCGTATCTTTTTTTAAAACGAACACATTATCCGTACCTCCAAAACAGCCCTTTTTTTGGTCACCCGGATTATCCCACGTCCAGTCTCCATCGGAGGGCATCGCACGTACATTACTTTCGTTATCACTGTAATTCCCATTCAAATGTAACACATAGATCCCCTTGTCTGCCGTATTGACCGAGGCATTGTCATATTGATTGAGATATTGATGGTTCTCAAAATAGAAATATTCACCGGGATTGCCATTGGGCGGATGATACTTACGGGCCGCACCGGTAGTCACATAATCCGATAATGTTACGGATGTCTGTCCGGTGATTTCCGGTACGGTAATCCATCCTAAAAACTCCCGTTCGTAAGCATTAGCCAATTGTAAATTGTAGCTGGTATAAAACAGACTCCAGTAAGCATATATTGGATGATTTCTATAATAAGGATGATGCGCGCTTATCAGATAATGGGCCATTTCATGGATGGAGAGATCAAAAGCACGGCCCGGCCATTCAAAATTAACGGTAACACCTGAACCACCATACTCCGGATCATATGCTAATATTTCTTCCTGACTGTTCTCAACGTAATAATCGGAACTACTACCTAAAGAAGCTTCACCATCCCAAGTAGAATGGGCAAAAAATGGGCTCGATCTCCAGATCACAATGACCATGTCAACTTTACCGTCTGGCTGATTGGTAAACAAAGAATCGGTACCGTTATAATTTGACCAAGTGTCGAAGGAATTGAAATTAACCAGGGGATCCACTTTATCTTGCAAAACCTCTTTATCGGACGGATAATATTTATATGTCGTATTATATGAAGCATAGTAGGACGAATTATGTGGCGCCTTCACATACACCGCTTTCCCAATCACATGGAATTTGCCCATCGACATGGTATTGAAGTAATTCGTCAGGTTGTACTTGTTGGTGGACTGCTCCGAAGTGGTGGAATCGATAAAGGTGGGCATCATATCCGGCGGTTGTCCGTCCGCCCAGCCCGAAATGGTACTGTCATGGTCATCCGGGAATTGGGCAAACACAACCAGCACTTTCAACGTGCCGTGGGCTGTAATATACTTCCCATTCCCAGGTGGATTGCTGCTGTAAGACTGGGTGGTGACCGTATTGGTATTAGCCAAAGACGGAGTGCCGCATATCACCGGCGAATTTTGCGCGAGTGCCTGCATGGCGTATAAAGCCAGAAAGCTTACCATTGATATATATATATATATATATAATTTACCCTCTTCATCTTGTGATCCTCTTTTCTCTTCGATTATAGTATATTCAATCCTCACACTTTGACCGAATAAAACCAGTAATTCTCGCTGAGCGGATGAATAACTCTGCTCACATAACTAACTTTAACATAATAAGGATTTACAAATAGTTTGATAAAAAATCAACTACATTTTGTTATTTGTCGAGTAACGATCCGGTGTTATGTCAGACTTAGTTTGTCGCAATGAATAGAATGGGCAGTAATCCTTGTGGAATGTTGCCAACTGCAAGATGCGGACTACCAACGAATAGGAATAATGCATTTGAATGGACATAACAGTGGGAAGATCGAAACTCATGGTTACCACATCCAGGAGGGCCCGGCAAATCCCGATGTACCTATTTTTGTATTCATGTATCTTATATATGAATAAGAATAAAACAATACCATATATAGTTATTTTGACCGCCCCGGTCAGGTACACCCTATGCTACTTCATCAACAACATCTTCTTCACCAGTACCCTGTTCCCGCCTGTCCCTTCGGAAGCACGCAAGCGGTAAAAATATACGCCGCTGGCCAGTTGTGAGGCGTTGAAGGTGACCTGGTGAGGACCGCTCTGCTGATTGGCATCCACCAGGGTGGCTACCCGGCGGCCCAGGATATTCCAAACGGTCAGCCGTACATGGCTGCCCTTCGCCAAGCGGTAGCTGATGATCGTGGTCGGGTTGAACGGATTGGGGTAGTTGGCCATGAGCGCGGTACGGGTGGGCTTCACGGTGGCCACGCTGTCGCTCTGACCTCCGGCAGCGCCGCCGGCTTGTTCTTGCGCAAGCGCCTGCTGCATATTATCCCTGGCAATCTGGTAGCGGGCAGAGACTACCCTGGCCGGTTCTCCCAGGCTTACTTCGGCCTGTTCCACCTTATCCAGCAGGGTCAGTTCCTGTTTATATGACCCCTGTCGGTCCAGCAGGTTCATCCGGTCGGTCATATTCATGATCCGGCCCCGGGTGGAGGTGATGTAGGGAGCATATTCGCTCACTTTCTTTTGGGCCTCGTCGTAACGCCCGAAGCGGTACGCCTCATGTTCGTCCATAAGCATAAGCTGTTCGGCCTGGGTGGCGGATAAGGCCGTCCCGCCCGGATTCAGTTGCTGGTCCCCGGAAAGATAATGCCGGATCAGAGCGCCCCACAGCGACCGGTCCTGGCTCAACTGGTCGGTCAGGGTGGTATCTCCGCGGGACATCACGTGCAATTTATACAGCTCTTTTATCTCTGCCATCAGGCTTTGGGCGCTGGCCGGCTGGTCCAGTGCGCTCAGCAAGGCAGCCATCCGCTGCTTCCGCCGCTCCCGTTCCTGAGTGGTCAGCCCTTGAAGGTTGTCTGTGGGGGATTGCGGGCTGGCGCTCCGCACCAGCATGGGCTCCGGAGAAGAGGGGGCCGCCTGATGGGGGTAATTATTGGAACCCACCCCGGCACCGGTACTCGGATCGGAGCTCAACCAACCCGAATAGTCGACCGGACCGTTAAAGAAACTTGCCGGCGGATTGGTTATACCCCACCAATTCCCATAGGCATCCACGGTGGTGGAACTGTTGTTGGTGATCCGGTACCCTCCTCCCTCGAACACCCCGTTCTCTCCCTGGTCGCCGGTGCCCGCATCACCCATGACCAGGCTCGAGGAGGCGTCGACCATCACTTGATCGTTCGTATTATATGCCACCCGGTTATACCCCGGGAAATAACCCAGATTGGGATTATATACCAGCAGATCCACATCGCTGCCTCCCACGATTTCCACGCCATCCCGGCCGGAATAATTTGAGTCGTAATTATTGTTGAGAATGGCCGTCTCATAGAAATAACGGGCCGGACTGTCGTAGAGCCAGACTCCCGCCGAGCCGCTGTGCTGAACGGTTGAATAATAGAAACCGGCATCGGCGTGATAGATCACCACACCCACGGTGCTGTTGTCCTCGACCATGCAATTGTCCAGCTTGAAATAGCTGCGGCCCCCGCTCCCGTCGTTATTGGCGCTGGAGCTGATGCCCCGCCAGCCGTTGCGAAACGTGCAGTTGGTAAAATAGTTATCCTTGCTTCCCACGCCCACGTTTTTAGTACCTCCGTCGAACAGGCACCAGGTAAACTGGTTCCCGCTCCCGTACAGGTACACTTGTCCCCAGGCCTGGGAGGGATCCAGACGCTGAAACCGAATGGGTTGGCTGGAGGTGCCGTTGGCTGTGATTTTGGAGCCAGGCTTGACCGTCATTCCGGTGTTAGAGGCAAAGAACAGGTGCACGCCGGATGGAATGGTAAGGGTAGAAGAACCATCAATAACTACACTTTGAGTAACCTTATAATATTTCCCGGATAAGGTGGTGTTACTGGTGATGGAGGTGGGCAATGCAGGCAGTGTTGAAAATGTGGAGATTGCCGCATTATAGGCATCGGCACGGCCGTATCCGTAATCAACATCATAACCGGAAGTGCCAAGGTCAGTAGCCGTAGATTCGATAATATTTTTCACCTGAGATGCTGAGAGAGCCGGATTAACTCCCAATATCAGGGCGGCTATGCCTGCTATGTGAGGCGCGGCAGCGGAGGTGCCTTTGAACGTGGGATCTCCACCCGGCCAGGTGCCAGAGGTTCCAATGTATGTTTGAACATTATCTATGCCACAAACGGTTGGCGTAGAACGATCGACATGAGAAACCGGATTCCCATTAGTATCATAACTGTAGATCCTTGACGGACCATGGGAACTGAAATCTTCCAACGTCTGTCCATCACTGGCATCGATAGCCCCAACACTGATGCAAGAATCGGCCGCGGCATGGCCAAAAATATGAGTAGTGTTCGTGGTATATTGCAAAGCCTTATGATTCCCATTTTGCGTGAAGGCAACTAATTTTACCTCTTGCTGGGAACTAACAGAATATAATTTCACTCTCAGATAAACGGTTTTTGAATGAGACAGGCTTGTATTATGAAAGGTAAGTATTTCGTATGGATTCCCAGTACCGTTTTGTCTATTTGTTCCAGGTATTCCTAATACATTCGCACCTGAACCAGAGCCATCATATAAATACAAATCATAGTCATCACTTGACTTACCATATTGATTTGACCATTGTAAAACTGCAATAAGATATTCATCAGGATCAAGAGTAATAGAATTTGACTCATTTGAGCCTGAAAATTCCATCCAATTATTATTATTTGTATCAATAGATTGACCGTCCCAAGTATCATCCCCAGAATTACCAGCAGCAGATATATAAATTACACCATTATTAGCTACTACTTGATTAACATGTTGTGCGATGGGGCCATCTTCAAACATTCGTTCATCATTGTACTGTACATCGTCGACAATCACGTTGCAATCAGCATCGACAAGGTCGTCTATGCTTGCATTGAAACCTGCCTCTGTGGAGTCACCATCAGAAAATGCCAGTGAAGCTCCCGGGGCGATATCATATACTATTTCTGCCATTGCAGTTCCTTCATTAAACTCATGAGCTGGAGCATTTGGATTCCACCCACGATATCTGTCGTTAAGAACTTCAAAGTTGGATGGCAGATCACTATGATCCCTAGCTAAGGTCCAGTCTTCCACACCATTTGAAATTATTCCGACCTTAGCACCCTGACCATTAATACCGTATGTTGAACGAGCAAGATCAGCGCGTAAAATCTGATCACCGGCTGTAGTATACGAACCGGTGTTTACATACGGTTTTCCTGTGTTGGCGATATTCAAAATATTATCATCGTTTGCAAGTTGTTCAACCTTGTCAAAAGGAATCCAGCATGTGATCATCTTAAAATCCGGATTGGTGTATTCTATTTTTACTCCCAAGGATTTTAATTTGTTCGTTGTACTAATGTTTAACAGTTTCACATAGATCACAGCATGAATCTTTCCCTGATTATTCAAACTGACAATGGAAGTTGAAAAGTGATCTTTAACATGTTGATTTGCAATATTGATAGGCGTTATGCCCTGCGTCTTCATTTTGGCGATTACGCCCAGCATATGTAGATCGATCTTCGAAAGATTCTTCGGGAGTTGCTTTTTTGCATGTTCGATAGCTTCCACATTTTTAGATTGATCCAACACCTCAATCAATGAATCCACATTTTGCCCACGGACATGAAACGGGAGTGCAACGAAGACAAGAATTACTAACAGGCAACATCTTGTCGTAATTCTCCGACGAGATTTTACTGATTCCCTCATGATTTCTCTCCTTTTACTTACAGTTAAATGATCCTTAAACCGAGAACATATTGGTGTTTATAGTTAACAAGATCATGTTCATTTGGTTGAATTTATTCACCCTGTTTATACCTAACTTACTTACTCATAAATGACATATGCCTAACGTATGAAACTCTGTTTATTCCTATTTAGAAGTTTCAATCGGTTAATCACAATATCTTCCGTTCCGGAAGTCAATTGATGACCCTCACTGTGTCCACATCCATTATTAAGTTATAGATAGTTGATGGTGACACTTTCCCCACCACCCGAATGTGCTTATCAAGATAAGAGGAATCGACCCTTCCCATGAGATATATGAATCCATGATTCGTTGAATCTATTGGCGTAGTGATCCATTGGTAATCGTTTAGGATGAATCCCGGAGGAATCCAAACCTCTTCCGCCCCATTACCTGGCAGATATTTCACAGTTCCTTCAATGATTGACTCCTTTGCAGGTGTCGTTAGCTGTTGGCTGCACCCTGAAAGCACTAAAACAAGCGCCAATAGGAAAATTTTCTTTGTTTTCATTTTCCAAACCTCCGACTTTGTTAGGAGTCACCTGATTGTAACTGACTCGAAAATTCAGAATTACTTATAATCATTTAAAAAAATTACATATCATAATGATATTTATAATTTTAGTGCGAACGCCCACGGGGCCGAAATATGAGTAGAGATGGTGATCTGAATCATTTGGATTGTGACTTCATTCTTGCTCGTTTGAAAAACATTCACATCACACCTGTACATTCCAAACCAGTATGTTCCCTCCTCCGAAGGCAAGCCAACCATCCCTGTTCCCTGAAGAAAAACTGCTTTCATGATCTTTTCCTTTTACGGTTCACGGTTTGGGCGTCACGTCTCTTCGCGGGGCAGAACGTCCTTTTATTCACAGTAGCAAATAACATCTTAGTTTGTTGCTAACCGGCACACTTATTTAAAGCTATTAATAACGGTATAAAAAGCAAGTAAATTTTATGTTAAAATTGAATACTAACGGTTGGGTTTTCGGCTGCCGGTCAATGCCTTACGGTTTCTCCTTTTCTTACTTGCCTAATTGTGATAATGGAAATTTGCTGATTGATCAAAATTATAAACCTGTCAGATTTTAAGTATCACTTGATCTTTCCTGCTCCCTTATCCTTTCAGCACCTAATCACCGGCAAATAGGTCTTATTGAAGAAATGTCGAATTTGCCGTGCAAGAAAGGTGAAAAAGCCTGTAATTTTCAGGTGAGTCTTCCTCCTTAATGGGAACAACATCTTGTTACAGGATACACAGCATCGGTGGAAGGTAGCCCGGTGAGTTATCTCTTGCTGGTTAACCGGTGTGTATGGCTCATGGCCCATAATCACTCACTTATGTTATTATAGCTAGGAGTAGTGTAAAGAAAAAAAATAAAAAGATGAAACTTTTTTTATACGAATGTTGGGTTTGCTTTTTAGAGGCCGGATTTCAAGATGTTACAGGGTAAGTAAGCTTCGTTTATGGGGAATATGAGGAACAGGGAGATGAGGGAATAAGGATACACTGTGTGGGAATCCTTCTTTTTTAAAAACGGTTTGAATATAAGTATCTGGTTTGAAAGAACGATTTGATAAGAATGGCATGTCTGACTATTCCCTTTTTGAATACGTGTACCCATTATGGGATCTCTTCAGGAAAAAATAACCGGAAGAGGTTTTCTTACCACCATAAATGGATCACACTGTGAAGATTTTGGCTCCGGCTTTCCTTCGTTTCCAGTGTCGGGCATTCGTGCCCTGGAGCCGGTTTCCCGGAGAACATGGACGCCGGGCCAATGATATGGGGCGGGAATGAAAGCGTAATAGATATTTATTTGCAGTACATATTTTTGTCCAATACGGTCAATGACCTGCTGCACAGACAGAGTGGAAATAAATGAGAGGAGCGGTACTATTAAAAAGCTCTCCAAAAGTTTTGAACTTTTGGAGAGTTCGGTGCTATAAATAACGGTTACCGTTTGAGTTGTAGCCCGCGGCCGCCGGCGGGGAAGCAAGCCGGCGAGTAGTGGGAACCGCCGTCTGTCAGAACGAGGTATAAATTGAAATCGTGAATCTGCTGGCTATAGTGACAAGAAGACATATCGTAGGTATATATTTAACAGTAGCTTCTGTGACGGTGGATCATACGCCTTGAGTCTTTGCAGCCTCTGTTGATGAATAGAACGATCATACTAAATGATACATGGGTAAAAACGCCCCTGGAATCCTGCCTCCTGTGTACCGCACGGAGAAGGCTCTCCGTGCTACAATTATATTCATCGCATCCGGTTTGTGCTAAATTTTATGACTTAAACCTCGCTCAAGGAACGGGATTCTCCTGTCCATGCGGCTGCGTCCCGTCAGGGACCCAATATGGGTAGAATTTGATTGATTTTCCGCTACACCGTGCCTTTAGGTACGGTATATGGGTCCGGCATTTACAACCAATATAGACGACGTCCGGTATTCGTTTCATTCCCCTGCATATTCCGTACCTATCGGCACGGCATTGTGAGGTGGTCGACGTTTTCTACCTATATTGTGTCCCTCCGGGACAAAAAGTGGCAATCAAAAAGATGTCATCAGGAGCGTCTTATTATACATTTATGTCCGCGTGAATCAGCGTTATCCGTATCGTCCTCCCATTGGGATCCCTTACGGGGGCGTTCTATTCTTCCCATGAGGAGCAGGAGAACTGAGTTTGATTAAAAAAGTGGATAACCGGACAGATTTGTAGTCACATGAAGGGTTTATCTGCGCCTGTCCGGTTATCGCACAAAATTCAGGGTTACGGGTGTTCCCCAGTCCGTTATGAGTTCGGTGGGGAGAGGTGAACCATCGGCAGAGGTATATCCTGCCGTTTTTAAAGTGTTCAGGTGGATGGCAGCGTGACCGCTCATACCTTCGTGGCCCAGAGGCTGCATCGTGAGCCGGCCTTTGTGTCCGTCGTTCGAAATGGTGAGATGAAGGGTGATGCGTCCTTTCCCGGTGGGCAGATCGTTCAGCTCTAGGCGGGCGCCGGCGCGGACCCAGTTTCGGGGCATGCACGGAAGAATATCGAGTGTGGAGTCGCGGTCGATCAGAAGCAGCCGGCGGGTCAGGTCGATGAACTGTCCGCTGCCGCTGGCATTCGACACGTCGCCGGTGGTCCGGGTGCCCCGCTTGCGTGGCAATTGCTCTTCGACCCATGTCCCCAGAGGATTGGAATGATTGGCAAATGCATACAGGATATCGGCGGCTTCATCACAGCGGCCTTCCCAGGCGTTGGCCATGCCCTGGATGCCGGCATACCAGTTCCAGATGCCGTTCTCCAGCCAGCCCACACTCGTTACCATCCCTTCTTCGGTATGATCATGCAGCATATCGAGCGAGCCGGTGATCAGTGAGTCGTGTTGCGGGAAAACATGTCCGTAATACTGGGCTTCGCAAACCGACCACTGTGCCTGCTGCGGTGGTTCCGATCCATCCGAACCAACCTTAACCGGTAGATACCAATTGCCAAAACGGTCCTTCTTCATATCCCGGTGGGCTGCTATTTTGAACGATGCCATAAGATTATCATAGAATTTCTGCCAACCCCGTGCATCTTCCTTTTTGCCCAGTTTCTTTGCTGCGGAGATGGCTCCATTAAGACCGATAAACGACCAATAGACACTGCTGTATTCAGCAGTCACTCCTGCAAGCCCTCCGTCGGTAAAGCCGGGCGGGAACAAGCCGTAATAAAGAGCATCGGGATCGGATAATGTTTTATCGCGGGCTTCTTTCATCCATTGGATGCCTCTTTCGATCCGGTTCCAGTGGTGGTTTAGCCACGTTGTGTTCCCCGTGATATTTGCGTAATGCGTCATCATGAATACAAATACCGGTGTTTCACGGTATTCAAGGTGGGGCGACATCACCTCAACCTGCCCGTCGGACTTCTGGAAGGGGAACAGCCCTTCGATAGCCTGTCTGACGCTGCTGGTATCGCCCAGAAACAGAGCTGCGTCCATCATCATGATTGAGTCGTGCACCCATTGTCCCCGGTAGACGGATGGTCCGGGCTGAAATTGAATATGCCCGTCCACTTTTTCCCGGATCTGATATAAGTTCCGGATGTTTGCATCCAACACATACTGGATACCTGAGTCGGGGACGACAATGCGGTTGTGGGGAATGGTGTTGGTTTTCGTCCAGTAATTGACGGCTTTTTCTTCTTCCTGTTCCAGGTTGGGGATGTGTGCATCCTTTGTGGCTATGTCATCACCGTGAATAACCATCACCTCGGCTTTCTGAGTGTTTTCCGGGAGTGACAATATCCAACCATGATCTGTCTTTTTAGCGTCTACAATAGCCGGACGTGATACGAGAAATGGTCTCCCGCGAAAGGTTAGTGTTTCGGACGATTTGTCAAAGTCGAAATGCTGGATGGTATGAACCGTGATGACCGGGGTGAAATTTTTACCGGTGAAATGTGCGAGGATGGCGTCACGCCGGACTGGTCTGGTGATCATTTCATTTTCGTCGCCGCAGTTGACGTATGCCTCAGCTCCCGAATTCAATTTTCCGTGTATCAAATCATCTTTAGAGATCTTATAGTCTTCAGGAAACATCCAGATGGCATTGAGAATCGTGTTGGGATCCGTTCCGTTTTGGGCTGCTTTAACCTCAATACTGATTTTGCCGTCCCCATTCCGGTCTGAAGCTTTGAAAAGAAATGCCTGTGCGACATTTTTCCCGGCTGCTGCGGGATCAACCAACCGGTGTTCTGCACCCTCAACGATAACCTCCAGCGCACGATACCCGGGTTTGCTGTAGCGTGAGTCCGAAAAACCCAGGGCGATCATCTTTCGGCTCGATGGGGAAACGCTGATATCATATTTAATCGGGCGATTGGTGCCCCAGGCCACATCCCGAAATGCGGGATCTATGTCATCAGGTACATCACTCCAGTCGACGGCGCCGTTCAATCCATACTCTCTTTGGACGTTATGACTCCAGTTCATGCCTGAATTCTGCCCGGCAGATGAACTGATTATCGCAAAGTTTTGCTGTTTGACATGTACATCTCCACCGGTACGCAGCGTAGTAGCAATGGGTATTTGATAATTCGACATGAACTGCTGTTGTCTTGATAAAGACACGTCTTTAAGTCCGATATTAACCGTTGTAAGAGGCTCGGCATATGGACCGGGACCAAAGTTGTAAGCAAGAGCACCATCCTGGTCGATGAGTGTTTTTTGCCAGTCGTCCGGAAAGCCGATACAGCTCAACCAATGGGATGGAGCATATGCATGTATTGCGACTCTGCTCTGTGATTTTACGGGAACCGAATACAGGAACAGCAGTGCATATACGATCACCTGGATATAGATAGCATACCGATTGAATGCCTTGCCAAATACATTCATTATATGTTCTTCCTCCAATAAAATGGCTGAATTTATCTCACCACCAATTTCGTTTGTGGCGGCAAAACCCCAAAAAATTGAAATCAGTCGGTTCCGGGAGCTGGTACAATCCCTTCCTGTTCCGAGACCATCAATCCCCGGGCCTTTAGTTCAGTCCTAATCTTTTCCATTGATTTTTCCTCAGAACGCTTACCGAAATAATACATGCTTCCTCCGAACAGGATCAGCAAGCTGCTAAGGGAGATATACGTGATATCGTAAGTGTTTTTGACAGGAGCCAGGAAGATGAGCAGAACCAGTGCGCCAATCAGCATTGTAACGGTACCGACAAGCGGGAAGGTGGAACTCTCTTTTCCGCCGCCCTGGGCGTATACCTCGCCAACGACATCAACAGGCGTGTCGAGACGTTCGAAGAAATTGGCGATTTGTTCTTTATCCTTTTGGGTATCCAGTGCAAACAAATACGAACCAAAGTAGGTGGTCGATCCAAGAATGACAGACAGGATACCGAGTAAAATGCTTTGGAAGGTTGTCAAATAGGAAACGCTTGGTATGTACCAGCCCAGAAAGATAATGACAGCAGCCGCCAACGATATTACTGCGAGCCGTGCTTTATTGGTCTGATACAACTTGCCTAAATACTCAGCTGCAAAAAGAATAGCCACAGTGGCAACGGTGATGTAATAAATCTGTGGACCGAAACTCCATCCAAGCAAAAATTTGATAACCAGACCGGCATAAAATCCCCAAAGGATGGACAGAAAAGCACCCCACTTCGGTATCTTCTTGAATAGCAGTCCGGCTGCAATTGGGATGTTTATCGGAATATTCAGCAAAGTGAAAAATACGACCATCAGGTTAAAAATACCCAGTGTGCTGTATGCGAAGACAAAGCCAAGACCAATGACAATGAGACCCATAACCAGGGTGGTTAATTTGCCAAACAGGAATACCTGCTTATCTGTAGCGTTCGGCTTGAATGTATCTTTGAAAATATCGCGTGCAAAGATGGCGGACACGAGATTGTAGACTGAGCTCAAAGCACTCATAGTTGCCGCGAGTAAGGCCGCAAAAAACATACCGACAAGACCGATAGGCAACACTTTGAATATCACCCCGAGGAATACCAGATCCCTGGGCTGAAATTGATTTTGAAAGAAGGGAATAACGGAAAGATCTGGCCATAAAACACGTGCTACGAGCGGTGGTATCCCAAAAATGAACGGGAAACTTAAAAAAAGAACCGCTGAAAGTTTGCCGACTTTTTTTGCGTCTTTTTCATTGATGACACAGAAAAAGCGCTGGGCTCCACCGGCAGCTATACCAACAGTGGTAACGATGAATATACCGACGAGGTAGTGTTCATCATAAGTCAGACCGTGGTAAGTGTGATGAAAGGTCAGCGGAGGCAGAGACTCGAAAATGTGGGTTAGTCCACCGCCAAGCTTGATACTTAATGGGAGAACGATAATCGCAATCGATATCAGGATAACAAACTGAACGAAATCCGTTATTCCAACGGCCCATAAGCCGCCTGAATAGGTGTAGATTAAAACGATAATGCCAATGCCAATGATGATTGTACCGACACTGATCCCCATCGGGGCAGCCAGTAGTTTACCTATAGCGGCTATTTGAACACCTGCCGACAGGATAAAGACCGTGGTAATTGAAATACCGAGAAGCACCTGGGTCGGGTTGTTGAACCGGGTATTTGTGTATTCGACCGGTGACATCACTCGGCTGCGGCGCCAGAGCGCTGCCGTCAGTTGTGAGCCAACCCAAAATGAAACACCCGAAATACTCAGATAAATAAGAGCATAGTAGCCGGTACTGTAAATAAATCCTGCTGCACCGGAAAAAATCCATGCACTGAAGTTGGTCATGTAAAGGGATACCCCGGAAATCCACCACGGAATTTTGTTACCGCCGGCAAAGTAATCGTTAGCGCTATCCTGGCGTTTTGAGAGGTATGCTCCAATGGCCAGCATCAGCAAGAAATAGAAGATGACGACTATATAATCAGCTAAATAGAGTTTGCCCATGATCTTTTATAAAACTTCAATAGTTGCGTAAATGATTTTTTTGAAAGCGCTTCTTTCATCCGTATCTCATCCTTTTGAAATCAAGTGTTAAGAACGAATGGGGAAGAGCGAGTCCTTTAAAAGATATTGCCAGACGACAAGTTTAAGTTGTATACAATCAATACCCTACAAATCCAAAAACAGTACTATATCATATTACATAGAAATCTAAATACGAAATTTTCATTAAACATAATATAGCCTCGGAAATATTGTTCGACTATGAACATTAGTTCATAAAATAGCACATGTCCATTAACTTGCAATAGGATTTATTTGATGCGCGATTTCACAAAATTATTCATTCAAAGCAGATTTTTAAGATATCGTACATTTTTTTCAGACTGTTTGATCAATGGAAGACAATGAGTCTCAATTGTTATGTGTTGAACAATCTGATCCCTGAGCAATGCCTTAACCTGTCCGGGCCAGTCAATGACACCTTCGCCGAGCGGCAGACACTCAACCAGGCCGCCGAGCTTCGTGTCTTTGGCATGAACATTAACAATGTGTTTTTTGATAGCCTCGTACCCATCCGGAAAAGGTAGTTCATCAGTGCCGAACGAATTACAGGGGTCCCAATTCGATTTGACAGCGGGATGATCGACTCGTTCAATAAACCGGGCTGTATTTTTTCCGGTATCGCACAGAAAGCCAGGTTCATTTTCAATAGCCAGGGTCATATTCGCCGCCGAAACAATCTTTGCCGCCTTCTTAACGATTTCAATAGCTTCGTCCCGTTGTTTTTCCAGCGGGGAGTCATCCTGTTTAAATCCAAAGACAATGATCAGTGAACTGCCAACCTTTTTTGCAAATTCAATGGTCTGGGGTAGGAGAACGTCGATTTCGTGCTGTAAACCGGATTCATCGGAAACCGGCAGTTTAAATATGCCGGGCGACACAGCCGTAATTTCAAGGTCGTGTTCTTTAATGAGGTCACATACTTCGTCAACCTCGTCCTTGTCTGCCTTGGGGATACGTCCGCTCTTGAGTACGCGGATTTCATATTTCTTAATACCCCACCCGAGTCCATAATGTATGGCTTCTTTGAAATCAGGAGAGATTTCGTCGCTGGCTATTCCTATTTCTAAACTACTCATAAAACACCCATCTAAATAGTAAAAATAACAATGATAAAAGTGCTATGCTGATAACAAATTTTTAGGTACTATGATAAAAGTACAGAAAAAAATGAAATTATGTTCATTTTTAAACTTATGTTCATTTATGCTATTATATTCCTTACGAAGGTACGCAACAGTTCCTCAATGGACTGAATAAATTGAAATCAATCCAGGGAATGCATCAGTCTTTATGGACAGGAAAAGATTTATCAGAACGATCTCAACAGGTGGCTTGGGCTTCCCGCTTCTATTGAATCAGAAAGCGGGCGGTGAACCTGTGTTAATAAGTGGCGGGGATTCGAAGCAGTCTGATAATGTAAGCGATTCCTCCGGAATTCAAAGATTGCACTACGATGCCCAGACCAATCCAAAGGGGGTGGAATATTTTTTTCTCGGCAACGGAAAGATTGCTGTCGCCCTGCAGTACGCGACGGGAGAGGGACTAAGGTTGGGAATGACGCCACTTGGATTACTGATATGGGATCCCGCCCAATTTTCCCGAAAATGGAGCACTTATCTTTTTCATCCGGAATGGGGACTCAAGCGGGAAATGATGACGGTAACGATTGGCGACAAATCGTACCAAATTGATCCGTCTTCACTTTCGGTCAGATGGGATTTTTCAGATAAAACACCGGTTGTGAATGTTAGCTGGAAGGCTGGGTCATCAACAGTAACAGAACGATTTTGGGTTCCGTCAGACGAACCCATTTTGATCCGCGAGGTGTCCGTTGATAATCAACCCGGAAACAATGATGTGATTACCCTGTCAACGGCTCTCTACTATAATCACATATTATTTACAGAATTTTCGAGTAATGAAGATACCGGGATTCTCACAGCCGACGGTTACGGTCATATAGAAATGTTCTCCGACCCCGATGGAGAGGCCCGGGATCGATACCTCGATGCCAAGGCAGTCCGTTCCGTTCCAGGGAAGTCTGCGTCAGCAACATTTTATTATGTAATTCAGAAAAATCAAACGGATCTCGCTCGGATTAACAAAGATAAATACCGCGGGTTGTCTGAATCCTACTGGGATAATATGGCGACTATTCAGACACCTGTGGAATCATATAATAGATTGTTTTCAGCCTCCAGGAATGGTCTGCGAGCGGCCGTCTCTGAAAGCGGCCGGTTTGACGCGTCGATCTGGGAATACAATATGGAATGGACAGTGGACTCATCGATGGTTGCATTGGGAGCCATACGTTCGGGGCAGTTTGAGCTGGCGAAATCCGTTTTAAATAATATTGTAACCCGTCTGTCAAATAAGAAGGGAATCATGGCGCATGCCAGCAGGTTCCGTGATAATATGGAGACTGAATTAAACCAGCAGGGTGTGATTCTTGGAGCACTGTGGACCTATTGGGCATGGACCGGTGATCTGGAATTGATTAAGAAGCATTGGTCGCAAATCAAGAAAATCGCTGAGTTTCCTTTATCACCGAAATATCTTCATGAATGCGGATTGTTGCATGCAGAAATTGAGTTCTTCGAAAGAGGAGCGAGCATGGGAATTCTGCCCGGATTTGCTATCGCACATCAATCGTTTGTTGGGTGGGGACTTGCCAAAGCCGCTATTCTGGCACAAATGGTGAATGATCATAGTTCAGCAGAAAGATGGAAGAAAGCGGGTTCTAAAATGCGGGAAGCCATGCTTCATCATCCGCAATTCTCTTTGGTAGATGAAGGATATATCATCAAAAGGCGTCTTTTGGATGGTTCGCGGCAATCTTTTTTAAAACCTAAGCAGGTCGGAACGGACAACCTGCCTAAAAATGCTCCTCTTGCAACTGGTCAGAAACCGCTTCTCGATCCTGATATTTCATCATTATTTCCAATTCTGCTGGGACAAATCAATCCGGAAGAACCTGTAGCCAAAGCGACAGTTAGAGAAGTCATGAAACTCTGGAACCCCATAGATGGTGGATATTTTCGATATAACCCGGCGAGCGAACCGGAAGAACCAGGCAGTTGGATCTTTCCAACGGCATTTGTGGCAGAAGCTCTCGCGGAAACCGGAGATATGAATGGAGTGCAACAAGTGCTGAATTGGTTTACAACAATACAGGGTGCAAAAGCCGGTTCTTATTTTGAATTTTATTCCCGTACGCCAAGACCTGTGCCGCCACTACCACCCTTAGGAATAATTCCATGGGGCTGGGCAGAAATTACAAGTCTGTTTGTGAAATACATTATGGGTGCCCGTGCAAATGAGTACGGAGACAGATTCTTGATAAAACCACACCTCATTCCAGGTTGTGATAATATTACAGGCAGCCTGATTTACCGTGGGGCTAAATTGCGACTCATGATAAATCATGATCAAAGAAAAAAAAGAAACGGTGTGTATAATGGCCAAAAACTCAAGTGGACAGATGAGGGTTTTGTTTTGCCTGAAAACGTTGAAAACGGGACTATCGAAATTAACATTTGATGATTAGCGGGAGTGTTATAAATTAGATTTATTACTTATTTGACTAAGGAGTCTTGCTATGTATGAAAATTTGTTCAAAGATGAACATACGGTCTCAAGGGATAAAGTCGACTTCTACAATGCGAATGGATATGTTCGTTTTGATGATGTCCTGAATAGTGACGAAGTGGAGGCGTTACGCCAAGATCTTGGAGAGGCAATGGAAGCAAAAAAAGGTTTTGTTCGTGATCTCGCATCGTCAGATAGTGATGCAAAACCAGGACACAAAAACAAGATTCTCCAGATGTTAAACCTTTGGGAAAACTTCCCGGCTGTTGAATCATATGTTAAAAGTGGAATAACAGCAAAATTGGCTCAAAAGCTGACCGGAAGTCAGAATATCTACCTGTTTCATGACCAGGCACTCATTAAAGAACCGGGACCCAGCGCCCCATCTCCCTGGCACCAGGATCAGCCCTACTGGCCCTCAAAAGAACCGGGCATGTTATCGTGCTGGATGGCCCTGGATGATGTAACGATTGAACGCGGATGTATGCAATTCATACCGGGTTCGCATAAGTGGGGGCAATTCGAGCCTATGTCGTTTACAGGAAAGACGGATGCTCTGAAGGATGTTATTTCCGAAGCGCAAAAGAAACAGTGGAAACCGGTGCCCGTTGAGCTGAAAGCAGGGAGCTGCACCTTTCATCATGGACTCACATTCCACTATACGAATGCAAATACCACAAATCAAATACGCAGGGCATTAGTCATCATATTTATTCCCGATGGCATCACATATGCCGGGGACGAAAAAATGGAGGGGCCTCTGACAAGTACCATTACAAGTAAAAAGGGGGAAGCGTTACGCGGAACCAAGTTTCTAAAGCTTGTTTAAAGATCTTAAGTATATAAATAGATAATGCTTAAAGACGATTAAAAATTGAGGGTGACCCTTGTTATAGTAACTATGTGGTTTCTGTCGACGACCGGTTATTGTGCACCATTGTTCGATGGAATAATCCCATTTAAGTCACAACCGCATTATTCAACCGGTGGCAATTGGTCAATTGATAATGGGATTATCGAAGTGGTCTGGTCAAATGGCAAACACAAGGGGCTCTATCTGAGATCTCATGATGTTGATGGGAAACCCATCGAGTTGGCCAGACTGACAGGTGAAGCGTTGTATGACATCCAGTTCTACTCAAGTAAGGATCCCTTTTCAGGGGCCGGAGTTACCTGGCAAGTAGATAAAATCGGACAGTACTCGTTGCGAATGGTTACGTATTTGGGGCAAAGACGATTAACGAGATATGTCAGCATGAGCCCCGATTCAGCTATCATCCACGTAATTGTTCAAATTCAGTTTGACGGTGACGAGATTACAGATCATATTCTTGATAACTGGACATTCAGCTCTGATAATAAAAAACCTGACTTTATCTGGGTTCCCAACCTTCGGCCGGGTCCGGATATGGTTATTGGGGATCATGTATTCCGGTCCCCCGCGATCATCTTAAAGAATGATAAGTGTTGGGTATCAATGATTCCGGATCTGGATACGTTGGCTGCACTGAAACGGGGTAATATGACCAGTATGAATCTGGATCTGAAAGACCCTCCCCAACCGGTTTTTACCTATGGTATTAAGACCTATACTTCTATTCCGCATACCTATTACCGCCATGCGGATTCCAGTGTGTTAGCACTTGCACCAGGTGAATATTCTTATGCCTACGATATATTGGCGGGCACAAAACAATCCCGTTTGCTGGTTTTGAATACCGTAACTCAGTTTTTGTGGAGCCATTATGCACTCAAATACACGCACAGCGTATTGCCGCAAACAATACCCTTCTCAAAATATGCCGGTTATGCCTATCCAACCTTAGACAGCTTGGCTCAGTTTGTACGTTTTAAACTGGATAGTACAGAAGTCGGGGCTTACAAAGGAATTGATCATGGCGGTTATTTTCGCCTTCCTTATCCGATAATATGGAATCAGGATTGGTTTAATGTTCAGCGAAGTGCATACGGACTGAGGCATTACGGAACACTTCTCAATAAACCACATTGGGTTCGGCAGGCGAAGTTAATTACAAGCTTCACATTACATACCCCGCAGTATGATGGCCTCTCGCCCGCGATTTATGATTTAAAAAATAACCAGTGGATTGGCTCGGTACCTCGTCTGAACGGAGGGAAAAACCGTATCCACACATCATGCAGTGCATGGACGGGTTATTGGCTGCTGAAATGGTATGAAGATTTCGATAAAGATCAAGCGATTCTAACTTATGTTAGGCGGTTGGGTGATTTCCTGGTTGCCAATCAGTCGGATTCGGGGTCGATACCAGCCTGGTTTAAATTGCCGGATGGGAATAAAGAGGCACCAAAAGCTGTAGAAACTTTAAAAAATTCAGCGGAAACGGCGGGATCGGCTCTATTACTCGGTGAACTTTATAACGTTACCAAGAAAAAAAGTTATAAATCAGCATTATTGAGATCTGCCGATTTTTTGATTCGTAGTGTGTTGCCCGAAATGAAATTCTGGGATTTTGAAACCTTCTGGTCCTGTTCATGGAAGCCGTTAACTATGCGAGATCCATACACGGGTGTTCTGCCGCAAAATAATTTGTCCATATTTTGGTCGGCCAAAGTCCTATTTGAGGCATATTCCATAAGTCACCAAGACGAATATCTGCATAGTGCAGAAGAAACATTAGACATTCTAAGCCTGTACCAACAGGTGTGGAATCCTCCGTTTCTTAGTTTATACACTTTCGGGGGATTTGGGGTGATGAATACCGATGGCGAATGGAATGACGCGCGTCAGGCCGTTTTTGCACCGTTGTATTTAAGAGCTTACCAGTTAACAGGCAAAAAAGAATATTTCGAACGAGGCATTGCTGCTTTGCGGGCTTCGTTTGTTTTAATGTCCATTCCTGAAAATAAACAGGTGGCACCCGATACATGGAACGCCTATCCCGTTGGCCTTATGCCCGAAAACTTTGCCCATGCCGGTAAAAATGGAACGTATGGACGCTCAGATACCGATTGGGGCGAAGCCGGAGCACTTTCAGCATCGGCATTGATAACCAGCCAATTCGGAGATGTTTACATTGATGCTTCCCGTAAACAGGCTTTCGGGATAGACGGCATCAAAGTGATTGAGATAAGTACAGCCAATAAGGTTATACATCTTATCGTCAAAGAGGAGTTAGGGTATCCACGCACGATAGTTTTTAAAACAGATACAGGTCATCGGTTTGTCAGAAAAATAAGTGCTCACCAAACCGACACCTACGAGTTTACTATATAAATCAGAACGCAAACATCAATTTGTTTAAAAGTAGATACATGAAATCACATCCTATCAAAACAACGGTTGTCGGCAGTTATCCTGTCATGGATTGGCTGGTGGCATTACCAAGCGAACAAGCGTTAAAGGATGCTACAAGCGTCGTATTAAAAACACAGGAACTGGCCGGACTGGATGTCGTTGCCGACGGTGAATTATACCGGTTCGATATCAATCATCCGGAAACCAATGGTATGATCGAATATTTTGTGAAGCCGCTGGGTAACGTGAGAAGTGATATCACACGAGGTGATATCAAAACCTTCCAGGAACAAAAGGGGATGGGATTTCGCGTAAAACCGGCCGCCGTTGTCGAAGGTCCGATTAATGCCGGCATTCTTAATCTCGTGGATGATTATAAGCGTGTTCGCTCACTGACGAACTCGTCGCTCAAGTTCACTATCACCGGTCCGCACATGCTGAGCAAAACCCTCCTCGATCATCATTATAAAGATCGGGCTGAGTTGGCTGATGCCATTGCAGGTGTCATAGCAGAGCAGGTGGCAGAAATCGATGCGGAAGTTGTGCAATTGGACGAAGCAAATCTGCCCGGGTCTCCCGATGAATGGCAATGGGCCGCAAATGCCATCAATAAAGTACTTGATGCGGTACCCAATACACCGGCCGTTCACCTTTGTTTCGGGAATTACGCCGGTCAATCGGTTCAAAAAGGTACATGGTCGAACCTCATCAACTATATGAACAGCATCCACGCCGATCATATGGTATTGGAGTTTGCCTATCGCGGGTATAAAGAGCTCGAATATTTTTCTGATCTGCGTCCTGATCTTGGGATCGGACTTGGGGTAGTCGATATCAAATCGACAATTATTGAATCGCCGGAGACAATCGCTTCAAGGATAGAGGAAGCAGCTAATATTATCGGTGAAGATCGTATAAAATATGTCCATCCTGACTGTGGATTCTGGATGCTGAAACGAAATATAGCTGATGGAAAAATGCAATCGATTGTGAAAGGCCGCGACCTTTTCCTGGGTATAAATAATAAGTGATAGTCTCATTAAAAAAAGTTAAGCCAGATTATAGTCGCCTTACTTTATGAATCTTTTGAACTCAAAAGCCCATGATTCGAAATTTAAACGACGGGTCTACAAGCAGGCCTAATCTTCGAACTGATATTTGTTACTCGAATGTGACAAGCCTCCCAAAATATTCTTCCGGGCCGCATGGTGATGATCGTGTATTGCATCGTGCTGTTTACGAGGCGGGTTATAAGGGCATTCAGGATGGGGTTCCTGCCTTATGCAGGGAGATGGGTTTGCATTACACAAAGAGTGGCAGAATTGTGACTACAGATGATGCTGAAAAACTGGCTCATATATGTATTGATGATGAAGCGGAATGTGCGACTGTTCATGTCGGATGGGGTACTGATTCGGATGATCATATAAACCGTCTGCTCGAGTCAATTCTGAGTGCATCGGAAAAATATGATGTCCCAATATATATAGAGACACACAGGGCAACTGCTACCCAGGACATGTACCGGACAGTGCAGATGACGCAACGTTTTCCGGAAATTCGTTTCAACGGTGATTTTTCTCATTGGTATAACGGTCTCGAAATGGTCTATGGTGATATCAATTGGAAATTCGACTACCTGGCTCCCGTGTTTGACCGGGTCCGTTTTTTCCATGGTAGAATAGCCGACCCGGGATGTATTCAGGTAAAAGTTAACGAGTACGATGACCGGTCATTCGTGATGCATTTTCGTGAGATATGGACCCGGGGAATGATGGGTTTCCTGAAAAGTGCCAAAGAAGGTGATTTTATCGTATTTGCCCCGGAGCTGCTTGGGCCTGAAATTCACTATGCCCGGCTCATTCCTGATCAATCAGGGAATAAAAAAGAAGAATCAGACCGATGGGAGCAGGCGGCCCTTTATGTTAAGATCGCAGAAGAGTGTTGGGAGGAAGCTAACCGTAGATTAACGTGAGTTAGAGATAAGCACTGAAGGAAATCGTTAAAAACGATTCTTTTCATATTCGTCGATTCAAAGCACCCGGATTAATCCGGGTGTTAGGAAGAATGCGTTAACTCCTCAACCGTCTTAACGGTTTATCATATCGAACTCACGTTAGATTAATTGCTCAAAAAGTGTAACTGATCTGCCATGAAATCTCTTCAAGTGGCATAACCTGTTTTTCGTAAAATGGTTCGATGGAAAAGGTCCGGTCGTTTGCCCAAAGAGCAACTTTCGATAGCGGGAAGTTTCCTTTCATCGAAATAGTGGGATTTTGCATAGATGATATTTTCGCCTCAAAGATCTCGTCAGTCGTATTTTCGAGCATTTGATAATGTCCTGTTTTCCAGTCACAATCAGCTTTCATTCTTATCATCCTATCTGCTGATAGTGAGAAGCCAGCATTAGGAGTCATATCACCCCGAAAATCTAATGTACACTCAATATTCTGATTGGTTAGCTGAAAAAAAGGATGAGCAAACCAGCGAAACAAAAAGGATTTGTCACTTGAGTTTTGAATGGTTGTATTAATGATGAGGTTTCCGTTTTCGAGCAGAGCATTTCGGATAAGGTGAAAAGAGAGTTGACCGAATTGCTGGCTGGTAACCATAAGTATGGATCGGTCCGTTGCTTCCACATCCCAGTCACAAAAATTGACTACACTTTCTTTCTCCCTCATGATGTGGATGTCATGATTGTAGGCAACCTTACCGACACCTATAATCAATGTCGGGTCGCCATCACGGATACTATCATCCAGAAAAGTTGGCTGAAATACTTCTGGTAAGCCCTGTCCGTCAGAAACAGGAGGGATAGCATCCGGATAACAAGGACCGGAAAGAACAGGACCGATACCCTTCTTTTCAACTTGGTAAACGTAAACACCAGTACAAAACCTCGGCCCGAATCGCTCAATATCGACCGATGAGCCCGGATCGAGAATCGATATTTTTAAATCTGAATTCTGGAGGTACAGCAAATATTTGGGATCCGGATTAATAAATGACCATCAAAATGGTGACATTTCTTGTACATGTTTCCCTTCTATTCGATCTATGATCGTCTGGGTTTCCTCCTTAAGGAGATCGATATCACGGGCATCATCCTTGAGCAGTTCATCAAGCCAGAATTTGCCATGCTTGACATGGTTGATCTCATCGGACCAATCGTGATCAGCAAAAAGCATGGAGCGCACATCGCCGGCTTCCATGTATTCATTAAAGCGTGGTTTTTTTCGCGGCATGAAATGAGGTTCCAGCATCATGGTAAGGTAGCAGAGACGGTTGACCAGCGGCATAGCCAGACTGTATTTGAACAATGTCTGATTGCAACGGTCCGGTTTAAGGCCAAGCTCTTTAAGACGGATGTCCCCAAACTGGGAATGTCTGGTTTCGTCCCAGAACTGACGGGTAATGTCACGTGTGAATCCCCATGGGATATTCTTTTCAAACGATTCAAAAATAATCGTTGCTGCCATCGCTGCCGCATACACTTCATTGAAAAAGACCCGGAATTGCTCAACTACGGCGTCCTCGAATGACATCTTGAGCTTTTGCTCGTGTGATGTAATAGGTTTGTTTTGAATTCGATCATCAAAGACGATTTCATTCGGCAGGTGAAATGGCTTGCGAAGTTTATAATTTCTGGTTTCACCGGCCGCATGAATAGTTCTAACCAGAATACCGCCCATATCATCTGATGATTCTTTTAGCGATTGCTCCCATTTTGTGGAAGTTTTAGGATCAGGGTCATTTTCAAGCACGCCATTTGCCCATTTTATCTGTTCCTGAATTTCAGGGATGATCCGTTTTATCAGGTGAATATCCAGTGCATTGGCTGCCGTATCACATCGTTCCAGTGTCTCGCGATAGAAATCCAGAAGGGATTTCTTCAATACGAGGTAGGAACCGCGTATAAACGCATATTGATTAGGTGCATCCATAAAAGTCGACAGCCATTGTTCGAGTAAAGGATCGATATTGGCCCCGGAATGTCCACCTCGTAATAATTCAAGGCGATTAAGGATCCAGTCTACATGTTCGGTGTGATTCCATGCATGGTATCCAAAAGCATGTTTATATTCATAAGTTGGTGCGGCAATAAACCACCCGGTTAAATGTTTAATCGACATTTTTTCGATGTAGGCACATCTTCGCAGGCGATCTACAAGTTCTAATACACCTATACCTTTTTCCATTGTGAACCCTTTTTTCGCATTGCGGTTACTATTCTTATAAATCCTCGATTCTTGCTTTTCCATATTTAGTATAATTATTCGGAGAGAAAATTACTTTTGAATGTTGGTTTATTTCCGGCCATTTTTAAAAAAATGTCCAGAGGAACGAGTTTAAAATCAGGGCCAAGTTTGTCTAATATGCCTCTCACTCGCTCTATATCGCTTGATTCCCGCACATGCATCAGCAGGAAATAGGGCCTTTGAGAATTAATGGAACTTAATTCTTTAAGATCCTCAACGGCCTCACTTTGAGGTCTGGAAGGAGATAGGTAGTAATCGTATGAAATGAAGGGCCTGCCGTTTTTTACTGTAAAAGTATGAGCCGGCGCATAGCCGTTCAGGAACCCAATAGCATCGGGCATCTCTTTATAATACGTATCGACAATCCGTTTGGGAAGCTCGGTATTGCCCTCAACGGTGGCACCCTGCGAATAATCCATCACTTCAAATACATTGAGATCAAGTTTGTGCATCAGGTCGTCTGCCAACGCAACAACTTTCGGGAGATATTTTGGGGGGATGGCTTTGGGATACATATATCCGGGACCGGACAATGATCCAATGAAGAAATCATTTGGCGTGGCTTGGGTATAAAAATACTCCAGCATCGCCGGTGCAAGCCAGTAATAATTCATCGACACCTCCCAGGCATACGGGATTTTACCTCTCCCCGGTTTCAGCCAGGCCCCTAATCCCAGCCCGTCTGTTTGCACACAGGCGATATACACCTTCTTTTCTGGTGCATATTTTTTATCCGGTACAAGATTATGATGATTCTTGAATGTAAAACCGGGTGTCGTCTTCATTTGTGTGCTGAAGCTCATATTGGGAAGAGTATTCAGACCAATCACCCGAATGGCATAATGAGACATGAGTTTTACGAAATCACGCTCCAGGTCTTTATAGTAATCGTGCCAGCCGATACAAATGGAAAGCGGTTCCTGCTTGCTCAATATTTCATTGGTAAGACGGTACTCGGCAGTATCTTTTGGTACGGTTGACAAATTCGTGAAAAAGGCGTGTTCATAGATACCGAAGTCGGCAATTCCGGGCTGCATCTGGTTGCCGTTGACGCCGCCCATCCACACAATGATCTTCTTGTTGCAGCGATCCCCGTATTTATCATAGGCCCACTTCGTAATCTGCGCATCGGTCATTCCATCGAATTTTCCGCGAAAGTCTGCTACTTCATGTAATCCGTATGATTTCATCAAGGGAATCATATCCTGGGAGACGATCACGGCTTTCTCGAGTCCAGCTACTGTAAAGGCAACAATCAGAGATGTCCGTACCGATTTGTCCCAAACGATATAACCGTTTACATAAGAGTGGAGCGAATCCATCGCCTGTTTGACGGTAGCAAGTTGTTTGAAGTTGAAGCCGTATGATTTGGAATAGAAATCCTTGACTGAACTGGTGAATGTGAAAGGCCAGTCTTTGGGATATTTAAAGTACAATTTGGGTCCGGACGTGTTAACAACACCCTGTAGGCTGATCAGGAAGGCATTTTCAGGCAGACTACCGGTGATATCCCAGTTGTCCTTTAAATCCATATAATATGCCAGCTTTGTTCCCGCGCGATGCAATACATAGGTGATTGGATTCCCGTGATGGGTTGACCGGTTAATGGTAAGCGTCAGTGTTTGACCACCATCTGAGACAGCGTATGTGTTCTGAGCTGTAATCCTTGTTTTGCCTTGTGACGATTTTAGGTCATACTGCTCATGAACTTCGAGAACTTTGCCGGGATCTTTCCAATACGCCTTCATCTGTTCGTACGAACCCGGAATTTTCGATAATCCCATGAACACATTGGTCGGCCACACTCTGTCCCCGACCGGGATTTTATTGACGCTCCCACCGGTCTTTAGATCCATTTTTTCAATATGGCTGCGGCTTTCCCCCCATTGCTGCACAATGGAAACATTTTTGCCACTCTGCTCGATTGTGATCGAAAGAGTTCCATAAAGCGGGATTTCGGTACTCTTGTCCAGTACGACTTCCCAATGGCCGGATAAACCAGCCTGATTTTGTGCTATCACGATTGCCGGAAATAGTAAGACTCCGAGCAAAAGGATCAAATATGACCGGTGGTTGTGCATAAGTTGGCTTCAGAGATTAAAAAGGCTCCACTGATAAAAAGAAACCTCAGTGGAGCCTTAATCATTATTTGGAATTGTTGGTGTCCATAAACCTGGTTTTGAAGGTTGGCTGTTGTCCGGCCATTTTCAGGAAGACATCAAGCGGAACGACTTCAAAATCGGGTCCGAGTTGATCGAGAATAGATTTTACGCGATCGATGTTATTCCATTCCCGAACGTGGATAAGCAAGAAATAAGGACGTTGTTTGTTGAGATTGGCGAGTTCTTTCAGGTCCTTGACCGCCTCGTCAGCAGGTCTGTGCTCATCAAGATAGTAATCGTAGGAAACGAACGGCCTGCCGTCTTTTGACTGGAACGTATAAGCCGGTGCATAACCATTGACAAAACCGATGGCATCGGGCATGTACTTGTAGTATGCATCAACGATGTATTTCGGAATCTCGGTGTTTCCGGTTACGGTTGAACCCTCCGAATAATCCATCGTTTCGAAGATATTCAGGTCGAGCTTCTTCATCAGGTCGTCAGCTTTGCTAATGACAGCAGGTAAATATTTTTTCGGTATCGCTTTGGGATACATGTAACCCGGTCCGGACAGCGCACCGATGAACAGATCGTTGTCCGTAGCGGTGCTGTAGTAGTATTCAAGCATCGTCGGAGCCATCCACTGCCAGTTGATGGTGACCTCCCAGGCATACGGCATGGAACCACGACCCGGTTTTGTCCACGCACCCAGTCCGAGACCATCGGTTTGAATGCATGCGATATAGACTTTCTTCTTAGGTGTGTATGTCTTGCCGGGTACCACATTGTGGTGATTTTTGAACTTGAAACCGGGAGACGGTGGTGTGCGGCTCGTAAAGCTGAGGTTCGGGAATGTGTTTAATCCCTCTACACGCAATGCATAATGGGAGGTGAGGTGAACATAGTTTCGCTCGAGGTCCTTTGAGTAATTATGCCATCCCATGACCATCGACAGCGGTTTCATATGGCTGAAGATCTTGTTCGACATGGCGTATTCGGCAGTATCCTTGGGAACAGTCGAAAGATCAGCAAAGAAAGATCCCTTTGAGATGCCAAAATCGGCGATGCCGGGTTTCATCACGTTACCGCTCTGGCCTCCCATCCAGATGACATATTGCTTGTTGCAGCGCTCCCAGTACTTGTCGAAAGCCCAGCTAAAAATCTGGGCATCGTTCATGCCTTTGAATGTGCCCCGGAAGTCGGCGACTTGTTTGAGTCCGGCTTCTTTTACCATAGGAATCATATCGGGACTCACAACGACTGCTTTTTCCAGACCGGCGAGTGTGAAGGCTACATCAAGGGATGTTCTGACATCCGGGTCCCAGACGATATATCCCTTTACATATTTCTTGAAGGTCTTGAGAGCTTCATCGACCCCGGTGAGTTTTGTGAAGGTGTATCCCAGCTTGTTCCTGTAAAAGTTGAAAACAGCCGGTGAAAAACGGAAATCCCAGTCGTCAGGATAGATGAAATACAGTTGTGGGCTGTTTGTATTAGCGATTCCCTGTAAGCTGATCAGAAAAGCATTCTGCGGCAGCAGACCATCAATCTGCCAGTTATCCTGCAGTGTCATGTAATAGCCGTGATGCGCACCGGCACGACCAAATACAAAGCTGAGTGTATCATTCGGACGTGTCTCCCTCTGGATCTTGAGAGTCAACGTTTGCCCGTCCGGAGAGAGCGTATATGTACTGGTGCTGTGCACGTCTGTTCGTCCCTGGGAAACGAGTACCGGGTAGGTCTCCTCAACCTTCAGTGAGTGATTTTTTTTAATCCATTTTGCAGTAATCTTTTCCTTGGATCCCGGAATCATCGAAACACCCATAAAGACCTGGGTCGGCCAAACACGATTATCAACGGGAACCTCGTTGACGCTGCCATCCGTCGCCAAGTAGAGTGAATCTATCTTGGCAAAGCGTTTTCCCCATTGTTGAATGATTTTAACATGCGACCCATCTAATTCCACTTTCAGCGACACTGTGTGGTAAAGTAGAAGCTGTGAGCTGGATTCTGGAATTAAACTCCATTCGCCGCTTATATCTGCTTTTTTCTGGCCCCAGGCCGGAAAAGCTATGACAAGCAGTAAGAGCAGTAATAAGTGATACTTACGATAGCATTTCTGCATTTGAATTCTCCGGTTGTTAGGTATAACGTATAAAAATTTCATTAATGAACAAATGTTCATAAATTTATCTGAGCGACCATCGTTGGGATATAATTCTTAGGCTTTGGCACGACTGATCACCTTCGGACAATATAATAAAGAAGAATAAATAGTTGCTTCCAGACGACGAATCATTTTAATGATCATACATTATTTCTTCTTTTTTTCGGGATGTATCAGTAATAAAAAAGTTGTTTGCGAGGGTGTAAATTCATTGTAAATCAAGTAACATGCCGAGATGAGAAGCTCAAATTACCGGAAATTACCTTATAGGTTACTCATGCCGTTTAATGATTAGGAAAAGATCATGACAGAAGAATCACTGATAGAGAAATTATCCAAGCCATCACCTGAGACAACCGGGATGATGAAGTCATTGAAGGGCGATATCATTATTCTTGGTGTTGGAGGAAAAATAGGAGTGTCTTTGGCAATGACTGCCATCAGAGCCATTCGGGAATCGGGCGTAAAGAAAAAGGTGATAGGCGTGTCTCGTTTTAGCGATGAATCGGCGCGCCGGCAGCTCGAGGAATATGGAATCAAAACCATAGCCTTTGATTTGTCAGATTATGCAAGCGTGGCAAAGTTGCCTGATGTCGATAATGTCATTTTTATGGCCGGGCGTAAATTTGGCACGTCCGATAAAAAAGGCCTGACGTGGGTCATGAATGTAAATGTTCCCGGAATAGTGGCAGAACGATACAAGAATAGCCGGATCGTTGCATTTTCGACAGGATGCGTTTATCCCCTGATATCAGTCAAAGAGGGTGGATCGACTGAAGACGATCCGACCGATCCGGTTGGTGAATACGCACAAAGCTGTCTGGGGCGGGAGCGTGTATTCGAACACTATAGCGAGACATTCGGTACAAAAGTGTGTCTATTCAGACTGAACTATGCCATTGATTTGCGGTACGGAGTTCTTTTTGATATCGCATCCAGCGTTTATAATGATGAGCCTGTGGATATTACCGTTGGATACTTCAACTGCATCTGGCAGGGAGACGTGAATAACCGGGCGCTTTTATGTCTGGATCAGTGTACAGCTCCGGCAAATATCCTGAATGTGACGGGACCGGAAATTGTCTCGACAAAAGAGGTAGCCGAACGGTTTGGGAAGCTGTTTGGAAAGGATGTGAAATTCACAGGGGAAAAAGGTGATTTGAATTATCTGAGTGACCCATCGAAATCGATCGGATTATTTGGATATCCCAAAATAACACTGGAAACCATGCTCGAATGGACTGCAGAGTGGATTGAAGAAGGTGGATACTCCCTTGGAAAACCGACCCACTATGAAGTCAACGATGGGAAGTATTAATCATGAAGCAGTCGAATATCTCAAAATCTCTCGAAAAGAAGGTGCGGGATGGCGTTGTAATCCCGGCCATGCCGTTAGCGCTCAATGATGACCGAAATATTGATGAGCGCTATCAAAGGGCAATTTTACGCTATTACCTGGATGCCGGCGTTGGCGGTATTGCCGTGGGAGTACACAGTACCCAATTTGAAATTAGGGATCCGGATATCGCTCTTTTTAAACCGGTTCTGAAATTTGCTTCAGAGGTTATTGACGATGAGTGCCGGAAGCAGAATAATGAAATACTGAAAATAGCCGGAATTTGCGGGAAAACGGAGCAGGCTGTTTCTGAAGCAACCTTTGCCAGTGAATCAGGGTATCATGCGGGTTTGCTGAGTCTCACTTCCTTTGACGATGCAGAAAACCCACAGATAATCAGGCATTGCCAAGCTATCTCTGAAATCATCCCGCTTGTCGGTTTTTATCTGCAGCCGGCTGTCGGAGGTCGCGTTTTAGACTATGCTTTTTGGCGGAATTTTGTAGAAATAGAAAATGTGTTCGCAATCAAGATTGCACCGTTCAACCGTTATTACACGCATGAGGTTGTCCGGGCGGTTTGTGATGCTGGCAGGGAAGATGATATCATCCTGTTTACCGGTAATGATGATAATATTCTCGTCGACCTGTTAACTGAATACCGGATTCATACATCCCATGGTGATCGAAAAAAGATCATTAGCGGAGGCCTGCTGGGGCACTGGGCCGTATGGACAGAAAAGGCAGTCCGGCTTTTGGAGGATGTAAAAAAGTGGCGGAATTCCGGGAAGGATATCCCCAAAGAATGGCTAACGCTTGCTTCAGAAATTACGGATTCAAACTCTGCCTTCTTTGATACAAAATATCATTTTAAAGGCAGCATCCCGGGAATTCATGAAGTGCTGCGACGGCAGGGACTGATGCAGAGTATTCGTTGCCTGGATCCGGATCTTGTGCTTTCTCCCGGACAAAAAGAGGAGATTGATAGGGTATACAAGGCTTATCCGCATCTGAGTGACGACTCATTTGTCAAACAGAATTTGGACCGCTGGCTGGAGGATTAGTAACCGCCAATATCGTAAAGAAGAACAAGACGTTGCGCTCTTAGCGCCCTTTGCGGTTATAAAGAAGCCAGGGAATTGATAAAACTCAACTCAACAAGACGATCCGAAAATGATCAAAACCATCCATCTGTCAGGGTTATCACGTGCGGTGATAGGAATGGCTGTATTAACAATATTTATACTGACCAATTGCAATAAAAATGAACATTCCAGTAAATCAATGGTCAGCGACTCCACGGTACCTCCTGGAGCCCGGTTGAGTAAAGTTGGCATCGTGATCCACAAGGGTGATCCTAAAGCCTGGGACGGCGGTATGGTGGAATCTCCATCGGTTTGGTACGACAGTGTCAGTCAGCGATACGGATTGGTGTATGCAGGCTATGCTCTGACATCACCCAACAAAACGGGGTACGAGTCGGTATCAAATCCACACATCGGACTGGCCTGGAGCAATGATCTTGTACACTGGACGAAAAGTCCGGATAATCCGCTGTTCGGTCCAAGTGGAAAGGAAGGAACACCTGATGAAACCGGGACTTCCGGTCCGTTGATGTGGTACGAAAATGGCACCTGGTACCTGTTTTATTTCGGATTGACGGAAAGTGGATACGAAAAGGGAAACAAGACCCTGAACGTTGCTCTCAGCACCGACATGAAACACTGGAAACGGTACAGCGGTAATCCAATCATCAGACCCGAAGGTAATGGATGGCGGGCGTATGCCATCTGGCATCCAAACATTGTAAAGAACGGTGATACCTATTACTTGTTTTTCAATGCCTCCGGGGTAGTAGAAGGGGCGAACGAAGAACGTATTGGCTACGCTACCTCAAAGGATCTGCTCCACTGGAAGGTAGATGACAAAAACTCGCCGATTGTCTCGGGCAGTGGAGAAAAAGGAAAATGGGACGCCCGCGGACGTGCTGGTGATCCATCTGTTTATAAAATCGGTGATACCTGGTATATGGCCTATTACAGCTGGGATGGCAAAAACTCCAGGGACGGACTCGCTATGACCGACACAAAACACTTCCCGCTCGGCTGGAAAACATACAAAGGGAACCCCGTTCTGGATATCGGATCGCCGGGTTCCTTTGACGCGTTGCACGCCGGGAAACCATTTATTTACATCACACCAGAGCGATATTTCCACTTCTATACGGCCGTCGACACCAGTCAGAAAAGAGAAATAGCGCTGGCTGTTTGGCCGCTATTGCGATAGGTAATCGTGAGTTCGGTCCATATGTCTATCTCCGGGCAGGTATAAACCGTTAAAACGGTTAAGGAATTAAGGGATCCTTCTTAACACCCGGATTAATCCGGGTGCTATGAGCAGACAAATCTTAAACGAATCGTTTTAACGCTTTTTTCAGTGCCTATATCGAACTCACGTTATTTAGACAACTATAAATTACTTCTTATCCATCAGTTTAAGCCCCAGCGTTTTTCCTTTGTCGATGGCTGGAACACCTTTGATCAGCCACACGGGAGGTGGTGCTCCTTTCAGGTAATAATCGAAGAATTGCTGCATGCGTGTGGTGAAATCCATCCTGTTTTGGTACTTGGTCGGCCAGTGAGGCTCGTCGTTGTAGTTGAGTAGCCACGTGGGTTTGTGCAGACGACGCAGTGCAAGGAAAAGCTCAATGCCCTGGTACCATGGTACAGCCGTATCATGATCATTGTGCAGGATCAATAGAGGTGTTTGTATTTTATCAGCCCAGTAAACAGGAGAATTTTCAATATATCGCAGCGGGTATTCCCAAAGCGATCCGCCGATACGGCTTTGTGTTTTTTCGTATTGAAATTCCCGGCTCATCCCGGAACCCCAACGTATGCCGCCATACGCACTGATCATATCGGATACCGGCGCGCCGGATTCAGCAGCTTTGAACATGTTGGTCTGGGTAACAAGATACGCCACCTGGTATCCGCCCCAGCTGTGACCCTGAACGCCGATATTCTTAGTATCAACAAAACCTTTATCGATGATATGGAGTGTTCCGGGCATAACAGCATCCAATGCACTTTGTCCCGGATAGCCGACTTTATACGGTATATCAGGCACGAAAATCAGGTAGCCCCGGCTGGCATAAAAAGAAAAATTGATGATCGATCGTCCGGGGGCCGGTATCCAGTAACGGTGCACGTAATCTGAGTTACGCTCATAGAAATAGACGATCATCGGGTACTTCTTGTGCGGATCGAAGTTGGCCGGCTTGTACAGAATGCCCTGCAGCGGTTTGCCATCTATTGAAGTAAAATGAACAAGCTCCGAGGATCCCCAGAGAAACTCCTTTTGCTGGGGATTGACATCTGATATCCTATGCAGGTTATCAAAATTCAGATCTGATACCCAAAGATCCGGGAATTCCCGGAAGGTCTCACGTGTGAAGAAGAGTTCATTGTCATCCTTAGCCTTTACGGGCGTTGAGAACGACTCGTCCTTAACAATCAGTTGGGAGGGCTTGTGAGGAACGTTGATCTCATCGCGATAGAAGCCGTCCGCTTTTGTCGTAATATTAAAGCCGGAAAGCAACATCGATTTGGAAGGGTCGATGCTTTTTTCTTCATGATCGAGGCGTATATACCTGAAACGAATGGAATCCTGTCTGCCGACACCATCCGTTATATTGCGCGGTGTTTTCTTGCCCGTCGGATCGAGATCCCAAATATCAAAACGATCATAAACGACGAAGTTTTTATCATTTGGGGTCCAGCCGGCTCTACCATAGGGATTCGGTTTATATGGCCAGTCATGCAGCTCATTTTGCATCGGAGTCGGGATGTTCCCCGTCAGGTTGACGATCCTGTGTTTTCTGACATCCATAGAGAACCAGGCGAGCTTGTCACGGTCCCACCAGTCGATGTAGCGTGCGTCAGGGGACAGCTCTGCGCCGGATTGCAATTTTGTCAACACCTTTTCGCGTTTCCCGGACTTCACATCGATCAGATAGATATCATAATATTCGGGATAATCCCATGAGATTTCCTGGCGGTACGGCATATTGGTCAGCCCGACAGCTACATCAGCATTTCCTTCTTTACCGACATGAACTGTTGGAATTTCTTCCGATGCGAGTTGAATGGATTTTCCACCTTTAGGAGTCGTATAGGCCAGGTAGGTTCGCTTTTTCTCCTTATCAACCTCCTTGAGCTGCTGCGGCTGGATCAGCGGATCGGTCCAGCTCCAGATATCGACGTTGACCTTTTCGTCATCCGGGATTTTCTTTTCCGGCGGTGGTTCCGGTTTTGGTTTTGTGCCGAAGAAAATTCGTTTGCCATCCTTTGAGAATGAGAGATCACCATATTTACTAATCCACCAATTTTCGGGGATACCCCTGGTATTTTCAGTGATCAGTTCATGGGCGGATGACTCATCAGCTTTCCAGTAATAGAGTGAGTAAGAGGGCTGTTTGGACAGGTGATCTTTTTGATCCGATAGAAATACCAGCTGTTGGCCGTCGTCATCAAAGGTCATGCCGCTGTAATTACCCGGACCGGTTAACAGGGGTGAGATCGTACCGGCTGAAAGGTTCATTATATAGATACCGTTTCTCAAACTATCCTTTGATACTTCTGTAAAAGCCAGCCAATTCCCGTGATCATCAAAGGTGTAACTTGTTACATAGGGAAGAATTTTCTCCTGCTTGTCGCCGAGATGCATTACAACAAGATCACTACCTTCCTTTATTTTAGTGATTTTTCCTTTGGGTTTATCTTTTTCCTCCGTCTCAGAAGTATCTTTTTTAACCAGTCTGTATGCCAGCCATTCGCCGTGTTTTTTAGGGATTCGATAAGACAGCACATCTCCCCGGCGAATAATGGATCCATCCGACAGGTTGATGATAGCCAGTGAATCCTGCGGCAGTTCTGACCCTTTCTTTTTTGCACGTTTCGCCTTCTTCACCGAATCAACAGGTGCTTTGATCTTCGTGACTACAAACATCGAATTTGGACTAAACCCAGCCGAATCTCCACGAATAATCGTGAATTCTTTATTCCCGGTGATCGACCTGATTTTTAACGAGCCATCATGCTCTTCCGGCGAATAGGCGTATAGCACCCACTGGCCGTCGTCCGATATTTTATTCTCTGTTATTCTACTCCAAAGGGCGTAGGATGTGTGATCTAACGGCTTCTTTTGAGCGTGTACTGTATGAATTCCGCCCAGAGCAAATAAGCCGATGGCGATGCATAGAATTCTTTTTATTGTGTGTGTCATTATTGTCATTAGTTATGGCGAATACGAGCGGTTGATCGTGATACGCCAATCATAAGATTAGAATTAAAAGTGCTTGATAGTTATTTGGAGTACAGCCGTCTGTAATAAAAAAGGCTGAATTTTTATTTTCTTTACAGATACTATTTATTGACCAGAAGCGCTTATCCTCCACAAATAAACCATCCTCCGAAAGTGACATTAAAAAAATGTTGGAATAATATCCTGACTTTTCAAAGTTTAAATGAAAATATGTATTATAATGAACAAATGATCAATAACGAACACTTTATCATATGCCAATTTCAAGGAAAGATTTTATCAAGATTGGCGGCTTGACATTTGCCGGCCTGTTCGTCCCGACAAGAAAACCTTTTTTGGCGGGGTGGTTTAACCAGGAAAAAGGATTATGGTTTGATAAAGAGGAACTGCCAAATTTAAAAAGTAAGTTCCTGACGGATCCCGCCTTCGAGTCTTTGCGCAAGACGGTTCATAGCTACGACTACGCAGCTAAAACCAAGTTTCTTCGGAATGATGTGCAGTATAACGACCAACTCTATGATATTATGACGGTGATCCACACCATCGAAGAGGGATCGTTTAATTTTGCCATGACCGGCGCCAAAAAGGGTCGCGACCTTGCCGTTGAAGCTATTGAAACCCTGATGAAGTTTCCCAAATGGGATTATTTCCTTGAGGCAGGGAAGTATGTTATTGGATTACAGAGGGCATCGGCAGCTACGCATGCCATCTGTTTGAGTCTTGCATGGCTTGATGGTGAAATTACTCCTGATCAAAAACGCACTTGGCTCAAGGAAATGGGGACCAAAGGCGTGGAACCTTGCTTCCGGTCTGTTTACGGCATGAGATATCCGGATCGCGTGGTTGGATGGACAATAGATCCGGAAAGTGCATATCTCATATTCCGTCCCGGTGACACCACTCAAGACCTGTCCCGATGGCCTATCATTTTGAATTCGACGAATTTAAAGGCTGTTCCTGCCAATGATTTGTTGATCGGCGCCATTGCATATGAGAAAGAATTCGGTAAATCAAAGGACACAGAACGCTGGATAGAACAAGGGCTATACACATTTAAAACGCTGGGTAAATTATACAAACCGGACGGATCATATCCGGAAGGTGTTTCTTATTCCGGGTATACATCAGCTCAGGTCATGCAGTCCACCGACGTAATTAAAAGAGTTCTTGAGAAGGATTACTTTGATCTTGTCGATTGGAAAGGATATGCACGATACCTGCTTGAGATGTCAATGCCGACACACGAGCAGATGACAACGGTAGTGAACTTCGGAGATACTTCGTTGAACACACCTGCTTCCATTCCTTATTGGATCGCCCGCAAGACCAAGGATAGCACGACACAATGGATTGGTGAAAACCTGAGCCGGGATGCTGATCCGCTGGCGTTGATATGGTATAATGAGAATTTGAAGGGCATACCACCAACTCAAAAAAACACGCTTTGGAAGTGCGATCTCGACTGGATAGTAGCCAGAACGGGTTACCAGGTTGATGATCTTGTCGTAGCCATGCGCAGCGGCGGGCCGTCGAACCACGAACATGCGGATCGCAACAGCATCATCGTCAAATGTTATGGTGAGCAACTGGTGGCTGATCCCATGCACGCTCCTTACAACTTCAAGGATCCTGCATGGATGATGCGCACGACGGCCGGACACAATTCCATTCTCATCGACGGTCACGGTCACCAGTATCATGATGGTCACGAAGGAACCAACTCTTCGAAGGCCCGGGCAACGATTACCGAGTGGAAGCAACTGGATGATTATATGTACTGGACCAGCGATGCCACACCCGCTTATCAGATGGTTCTTCCGGATGTGAAGTCCATTACCCGGTCAGTAATTGTCTTCCCGAAAACAAGGGCCATCATACTCATCGATAAGGTGATCAAATCGAAAAAACCATCATCGATTCAGGCCCGCTTCTTTGGATTCAATGATGATGGAAAGGGTAAAATTGAAGCAACAAACAAAGGATTTAAGTCAGTGAGGCCGCATGCGTATATGATAGGGATGTCTAAATCTGTGGAGGGTTTATCCTATCAATCCAAAAAGCTGCCCATACCAGAAGAAACAGCTGTAAAGCATCCGTTCGCTGAAATATCATCAATAGAGAAAAGCCTCGAACCATTTATGGTTACGGTTTTATTGCCCGTAGCAAATGGTTCGGTTGCACCAACTGCCACTATCACACCAAATGGAACGGATCGCTTTACAGTTAATATTAAGGAAGCAGGTCAGGTCATCAACTGTGAAATAACAAACAAGGGGACTGTCCCTTCATTTCATGTGACCGTAAAAAGTTAGATTATTCCATGGATAAAATGCCATGGAGCAACACATTTAATTTTGAATACAAAAGATTTATAAAACAATGCAATATTTTGACTCTTGTGCGTCTTTCGGAATGAATGGTCCGGTAGATGGACGAATACCCTGGAAGAAAGAGTCTCTCTTAGAGGATATGAGGCATACGGGCATTCATGCATCTCTTGTCTTTCACTGGACAGCGAGGGAGTACGATCCGATGTATGGAAATCGCCGGTTGATAGAAGAAATTGGCGACTGCGACCGTCTGTTTCCATGCTGGATATTGATTCCGCATCACTGCGGAGAGATGCCAGCCGGTGAAGCAGTAGTAAACGAGATGGTTGACAAAGGAGTCCGTGCTGCTAAGATGTTTCCAAGGCGTCATAATTATAGCTTCAACGAGACCGATTGCGGGGACATTTTTACCGCACTGGAGAAACGCGAAATCCCGCTGCTTATCGATGTCGGTATCTTTGGCGAAGATCAACAGGCGACCTTTGATGAAATCGATAAGATTTGCGAAGTGCATCCCGGATTGCCCATAATCCTGCAGAAAGCAAGATGGGAGACCCCGCGTAAGATTGTACCACTGATGCAGCGGCACAAAAATACCTACATCGAGTTTTCCAGCTACCAGATTCATTATGGACTGGAGTTCATGACGGAGAAGGTTGGTGCGGATCGACTTTTGTTAGGTACCGAGTGGCCGTTTAAAAGTCCGGGTGCGGCAAAATCGTTTATTGATTATTGTGAATTAAATGAAGCTGATAAGGAGAAAGTTGCATCAGGAAATCTGAAACGTTTGCTAAAAATAGATCCAGCCGTTACGTGAATACGAGCAAATCGACCGTGGTACCATTCTAAATAAAGCCATGAAAGGCGAACCGATGGATCACATCCCGGTCATTGATACCCATACACACGTACTGCATGATGGTTTGATGGGCAGTGGCTACATTCCTATTCCTTATGGCGATGCCGAGCATATGATTCGCCGCAACCGCAGGATGGGAATCGACCGGTTCTGCTGTTCATCCTGGATTGGTATATGGATCGATTACCGAAAAGGAAACGAGTTGATCCATGACCTGGAAACGCGTTTCCCGGATGATATCATCGGGTATGCCACCATCGATCCAAACAAATCCGAAGACTATGAACGTGATATTCATCTGTGTCATGATACATATGGGTTTCGTGGGCTGAAGCCGTATAATCCGCGAGTTGGGATTCCATATAATGATCCGCGTTATGATTTATGGTATAAAAAAGGGAATGAGGTCGGTGGGTTTGTAAAGCTGCACCAGACGGCCATTGGTGATAATTATCTGAATGAAATCGATGAGATAGCTGAGAAATATCCGAACATGAACTACCTGCTGGCTCATTCCGGATGGACCTGGGAAGTGGCACACAGCAGGATAGAGCTCGCAAAAAAACGGAAGAATGTTTTCCTTGATCTCACGTTCACGAGTGTATTGCATGGCGTGGTTGAATATTTTGTAGAGGAAGGTCTGGCCGACAAAGTATTATTCACCACGGATGCACCGATGCGGGATCCAATCCAGCAGTTCGGGTGGGTCGTCTACAGCAAGATCTCGGAAGAAGACAAAGAAAAGGCGCTCGGTGGAAATGCGCTCAGAATATTGGAACATGCCGGATTGCGCGTCGACGACCTTAAAGAAAAATACGGAATTAAGACCGCAGGAGGCTCCTGACAGAGTCTGTTTTTTGAACTGTACAGAAGTTTCTATAGACAAGATGCTCCTACAGGAGCAATGAGCATGGTTTAAACTATTTATAGTTTACAGGAATACCTGGATTGGTTTAATTAAAAATGACTATCCGTAATCAATACAATTTCGTATAAATCCCGATTGTTTCACTCAAAAAAGCCACAGAAACACTCCCGAAACTTCGGGACTTCGTGTATTTCCGTACCTCTGTGGTTGTTATTCCGGCGCTTGTATTAACCGCAGAGAGGGCACAGAGAATTCACAGAGCCGGAAAATATCAGGGAGGATATACTTTAACCTTTAACCTTTTCCCTTGCCTCTGTGGCAATTGCGGATAGTCATATAATTCAAAATTTAGAATTCAAAACTCAAAATTCTAATCATCCTTCTTGAAGTCAATAGTATACGTTACTGGCCCCGTGTGTGATCGTGAGTGACTGGCTCTTCCCATCACCGTTCAGATATGGTCCCTTGAATAGTGGGATAGTTGTCAGGTCGTATGGTTTTCCGTTGAGTACGCGTTTGTTGGGATAGCTGAAATTCAGTGTGTTACCATCGGTGGTTGTGTAGCTAACATATAAGTTCGAATCGAATCCGGCGGTATCGAGTTTGTTACTTTTTATCTGCTGCTTGAAGGCTTCGAAGGAAGAGAATTTCGAGGCCGGGTCGACTTCCACGACGACGCCGTTTTTCTGTGAGTTGCTGCGCAGGCGCCAGTCGACGTCTTCATCAATCCATTTGTATGGTTTTAAGGGGAAAACAGCGATATAGTTTTCCCCGCCCTTGCAAAATATCCAGCCGCTCGGATCAATATCGCGTCGTTCGAGCGTTTTCGGGAAAAAGCCATCCATCTGCTTGAAATGACCATCATCAGGAATGTTGTACAAGACGATGATCGCATTTTTGTGTTGAAACGTACGCTCGTACGGTGATGAACTGGTCCATTTATCACGATTAATATAGTAGGTGTGATAGCGGTCCACTTCCCGGATCAGCCACTTTTCTTCTTCCGGGAAAAACATGGCCAGTTCCTTGCTGGCGTAATACGGGTTGACCGTAAAAATCGTCGTATTCGGTTTATTGCCATCCACGTAGGTTACATCCCAGGTATGCTGCTGTATCGGCTGAAGTATGCCGCCTTGAATGGAACCAAGGCAATATGTAGACGTCATGTAATCAGTTTTGTACACCGGCGGATTCATTCCTTTGCCATCCCGGTAGCGGATGATGTTTCGTACCCTTTTCCGCTCAAAATGTTCGTATGGTTTGTATCGATCTGTAGCTACGTTTTGGATGATGACAGGAAGACGGTAGCTGCTCCAGGCTGCGGGCAGGTTATTGGAGAGATATAAGGGAGGGGCATCGCCAAACAGCAGCCAGCCCCAGGCAGCAGCTGGTGCTCCACTTGGTTTTACAACATCATAAGGATAGTCCCGGCTGTGTGCGCCGGCGTACAATCCATGAAGGTATTCTACTGCGTAGTCAGCGAGAAGATAATCGATCATCTTGCGTGTTTTGGACTTCAATGTCGGATCTTCGCAGTAGTTGTACAGACTGAACAGGTTGGATAAATAGACAAGGATGTACGTTGGCGAATCAAATTCTCCCTGACCTTTGGTCGTCGTCAGGTTCATCCAGCTCAGGATGTAATCACGAGCTTCTTTCAGATTTTGGGAGGATGATTTCCCATCAAACCATTCTGTTTCCGGCTCGTCTGGCCAGGTCTGGGCTGCCAGGTAGAGACCTGTGTAGTAGGAAAGGAAGTGGTTTTCCGTATCTCCGCGGTAAAGAGGCAACACCTTGAAACTACGACGAATAGCTATGCGTAATTCGGGAGTCAAGTGATCGTATGCCTCAAGATACAGAGCCATCATGTCGTGGATGTAGAACATGCCGCCACGATAAGGATAATTGGTCTCTTTCTTTATAAGTGAAAAGATCTGGTCTTTCGCGATATCTTGTTTCACGAGAAGCGCCATCTCCATGATATCGATGCGCTTGCCTTCTTTTAGATTAGCAAGAGCTTCCCTGGTGAGATTGGCTTTTAAGGAATCGCTCCTTTTGACAAATACCGCATTGTAATCATCTTGATTTGCAGCTATTTGTGCGTGTAATGGAATCGAAACCAAAAGCAGGAATAGAGATAATAGAGATATACAGATATAACGCTTGTTTCTCATTGTTCCCCCTCCACGTACAGATCCCAAATCTGTCCCTGGTCGAAAATTTGTTTGCTTATAGCTTCCCATGATTTGCCTCCATCGGTACTTCGGAAGAGTCCGTCTCCCATGCTTCCGGCAAAGACAAGGCCAGGTTGATTCTTTGAAACAGCAAGAGCATGAATCGTCTCATATCCCATACCTGATGTTTCCTGTTTCCAGGTTTTTCCAAAATCGTCAGATCGCATTACACCGGTTTTCCAGCCGCCGGCGTACAGTACATCAGCGTTATGGGGATCAAATTCACACTCGTATATGGTCGTCGTATCTGTCATCGCGGGACTGTATTTCCAGGTCTTTCCACCATCAGAACTTACCGCGATCCCGCGAATGGTGAGACCAACCACCCAGTGATCGGGATCACTCATCGACTGCCTTACCGATCGTACCGGTTCTGTGATCGTGGTTGATATCCAGTGATCGCCGGCATCATCACTGACAAATAGTCCCTTTTGGGTACCAGCCCAAACCCGGTCCGGTTTTTTTCGGTCCACTCTAACCGAGGCGATAAAATTGGAGGTGAGACCATCGTTACATTTCTCCCAGTGATTGCCCAGATCTTCAGAACGGTACATACCATATGGTGTTCCGGCAAAAACCTGATTTCTTCGGGAGGGGTTAATTGTTACGGCCTGGACTTCATCCACATCCCAATCGGTAGTGATCTTCCAGAAATGTCCGCCATCTGTCGTGCGCAGCACCCCGTTTCCGCATGCGGTAAAAATCGTGTCTCCTGTACCGCCAGGCGCAGCCATCACTGAAAACGTGTGTTCGACGGTCCAACCGGTATGATGCCATGTTTTTCCATTGTCGGAGGTGATGAAGACGCCAACTTCCGGATTTTTGCCGGCCAGTTTTGTTTTGCGCGTACTATACATGGCCGCGTAGAATGTCTCCGGGCTGTTTTTATTAGATAAGGCCTCACTTTTATCAGTAACCTTATTAGCTGTCGAGCAGGAGAGTAACAGGCCCATTCCGCTAAAGAGCAGAATAAGAAACCCGGCTTTTTTGAATGATGTGGATGATTTAATCGTCATCATATCGGGTCATCCCATGTGAATGGCGTCATTCTCAGCGACTACAGTCAATGCATGCCTCATGACCTCAATGGTTTCATCAATATCACCAGGTTGGTGCGAGTAGCTGATCAGGAAGGGACGTGTTGCAAAAATCCCCCCGCGGAACAGTTCACGGAAGAAGATGGTCTGGAGTTTATTATTGATTGCCGGATCATCATCAAAATGAAATTGGATGGCAGGCGGTAATCCGAAGGTTCTGTATGAGATTCCCATTTCCGCTGCTATGGTATCGAAACCACCCATCAGGCGCTTGCCCATTTTCCAGATATATTCCTGGACCGGTTCACGATTCATTACCGTCAATGTAGCCTTCGATGCAGCCAGTGACAGGGTTTCCCCGGCATATGTAGTTGTTATGATGACATCATTCAATTTCTGCATGATCTCCTTTTTGCCGGTATAAGCAGAGAGAGGATATCCATTTGCCATAGCTTTCGCATACGTCGAGAGGTCCGGTATGACTCCGAAATACTCCTGGGCCCCTCCCTTTGCAAGACGGAATCCGGTAAGTACCTGGTCAAAGATCAAGACCGTACCATTTTTATCGCACAGTTCGCGCAGTGTTTTCAGGAATTCATGTCCCACAAGTTCATTCCAGTCGTAAGGAACAGTGATGACGGCAGCCAGGGAATCAGCATGTTCGTCAAATAATTCGTGCAACGCATCGATGTCGCCATATGGAAGGCGGGTCACAAAACTATCAAGTGCTTTGGGGACGCCGTTTCCCTCACGAGGAAAGTTTGAGGGGGCACGACCCGTCCCGCAGCTAAACCAGTCGGCGTAACCGTGATAGCCGCAGGTTGCTATCCTGTCGCGTCCGGTGTAAGCTCTTGCGAGCCGGATAGCAGCTGAGTTGGCATCATTTCCTGTTTTCATGAAACGGACCTGCTCGATGCCGGGTATCATATCCACAAGCAATTCGGCAACATCAATTTCCAGTGGTGAAGCCATACTGAATAATACCCCCTTCTTCATCTGGGCACGGACGGCCTTATCAACCTCCGGATATCGATATCCAAGGATAATAGGTCCGAGAGAGCAGCGATAGTCGATGTACCATCTTCCGTCAACATCTTTAATACGGCATCCGTCAGCCTGTTCAATGAAGGCGGGCATTTGGTTATCCATGTCGGGAAATAAGCGCTTGGCGTTGGTTTGGGTTCCCCATGGAATCAATTCCGTAGCTTTTTTATAAAGTCGTTCGTTTTCATTCATAACAGTCACCTTTCGTCATAGTGATTTTTAATTTGTTTCTCCCACTCGGATTCGGATACAGATGGTGTCAACACCGCTTCCGATGAATATTTTTTTTCATAGTATCGTGCCATTAACCAGAAGATGCCGCCAAACAGGATGGCTCCAAGCCCGGCAATAAAATTAATCGTGAATTCCCCGGTTTCGGTTGGGATGATGGCAAGGATCATCAACAGCAGGCCGATCAGTGCGGACAGGTATCCAACAATCCTGTATGATTTGATACCCTGTAAATCGACGGAGCTGCCTTCACCATAGGCGGGGGTTCGTAAATCGTTATCAAAAGCTTCCAATCGTTTGATATCCTCTTCTTTTTTGTTGGGCCAGAAAGACGAGAGAAGTAGTACCGCCACAGTGAGTATCGTACCTATGAAAATGTTTATCTCATACCTGTTTAAAATGATATTATGAATTGGGAGGCTTACATCTGTAAATATATCGCCCATGCTACGAATAGGTATCTTGAGATACAGGTTCACGCAGACATCTGTTATCAAGGTGCCAGTGAAACCAACGAAAGAGGATGCTATAGCCGACCACCACGGAGTCTTACGATACATCAAACCTATGAAAACAGGGATGAGCATGGCTGGAAAAGCGACTGAATAAATTTTAAGTGAAATGTCGAAGGCGCTTCCAAACTCAGACATACTCATTGATATCAAAATGGCAATAATGCCTACTACGAATACGGTGGACTTTCCAACGATCAGCTGTAATCGATCGGAGGGAGCCTGTCCTCCTTTTAATTTGGTCGAAATGGGCACATAGATGTCCTTGGTTATTACAGCTGCCAGCCAGTTGAACGTTGTGTCGGCCGAACTCATACTCGCTGCCAACATCGCAGAGACAACCACTCCTAAAAAACCATTTGGCAACATCAATAGACACAGACTGACAAAGGAAGCCTCGGTCGGTTCCGTCAGTGACGGCCAGAGGGCATTCATATCCGGAAATATTACTTTGGCTACAAGCACCGGCAGTATCCAAAGCAAAATCGATACGATACTGAGAATAGCCGTCAGCGCAGCCATCTTTTTGGTGTCTCGCTCATCTGAAATACTGTAGTAGCGCTGACCAATATGCCAATTGACATTATAACCCAGCATATTTTGAATCCAGAAAGCCAGGATGTAAAGTGCGGGCAACGCTGCTGTGGTACTTATACTGAGATAACCCGGCGGGGCATGTTCGGCCAGGTTTTTAAATCCAGCAAAAAAACTCCCGTGTCCCAAATAGATGAAAGCCAAAGGGAAAATAATCAGGGACATAATGAACAGAATAAGGAACTGGAGTGCATCCGTTATCGCTACTGCCCAGAGTCCACCAAGAACGGTATATAAAAGAAGTACGACGCCAATGGCGATAAGAGTAAGCTGAAAGCCTGAGAGTGTGAAGATTCCAAGATTGACATGCAGCTGATTGAAACCAAGAGCACTCGATATAAAAATACAAAGGGTATATATCAGGGCTCCCATCACAAAGATATTCGGAACAATAGCTATCAGGCTATAATAATAGGTCGTTGATTGCGAATAGCGGCGCGTAAGAAATTCCATAGGAGATGAGATGCGCGATCGTCTCCAGAGTTTTCCAAATATGAAATAACCAAGCCAATAGGCGCCAAATGCCGACGAGAAGACGAGAATGGTTGACATTCCCGTGCGATAGATGAATCCGGATGCGGCGACAAACATAAATGCGGAGAAACCGGACACAAACAGGGAAATGCTCGATATAATCCAGGGAAGCTTACCCCCCGCCATGAAATAATCATCCGCATCCTTGTTGAATTTCGAGAAATAGACACCAACGACGCCGACCATGAAGAGATAGCATAACACTACGATATAATCGAGTGGATTTAAATGCTTGAGATCACCGGTTGTTGCTAACTGAATCAGGATGGTGAATTGAAACAAAGCCGTCATAATTACTGATTACTTCAAAAAAGGACCATATTCCAAAATGTGAGCTTCTTTTTCCACAGATGCTTTGTTTGATTCCCAGATGTAATCCACCATAACTATCATATTAGGACCCCATCATATTGTTATTTGTCTCAGACTCGCGTCAATTTTCCCAAAGTATTTGAAATGTAAAGAAAGTCTCATAAGTAATATGTAATTTTTTTAGAACATTTGTTCAATAAAGAAATTTTGTAAATTTTAGATGTTGTCTTTCATACAAAGACTGTTATTGCGAGAGTGATTTTACATGAAATGGTTTAATAACACTACCTTTCGATAAAGAAAATTTTGACCCAACAAGAATAAAATGAAATCGAATAAACCAGCGGTAGTATTAGTAACAGGAGCTAGTCGTGGAATTGGCCGTGGCATCGCTGTTCATCTTGCGAAAGAAGGATATTCAGTAGCTATCAACTATGCAGGAAACCATGAGGCAGCCCGGGAAACAGCATCGCTGTGCGAGTCGGTTAAGAAATCAGATACTCAGCAATTCCATATTATCCAGGCTGATATCGGGTCTAAGGAAGGCAGGCAAAAGCTTTTTAATGAAACGCTGGAAGTGTTTGGAAGATTAGATGCTCTCGTAAACAATGCAGGCATTGCTCCAAAAGTCAGGGCCGATATCACTGAGACAACCGAAGAGTCATTTGACGAATTGATGCACGTGAACCTGAACGGACCCTTTTTCCTGACACAACGAGTAGTCAATTATTGGCTCAGCGAAAAACTGAAACCTCTGTTATCAACAGGATTCAAAATTATTTTTATATCGTCGATTTCATCAACTGCGGTTTCCATTAATCGGCCGGAATACTGCATCTCGAAAGCCGGCTTGTCGATGGTAAATCAACTCTGGGCTGTGCGACTGGCGGAAGAGGGAATACAGGTTATGGAACTGAGGCCGGGGATCATGGAGACCGACATGACAAGCGGCGTGAAAGAGAAGTATGATAAGCTCCTGGCGAAAGGAATAGTGCCTCAGAAGCGATGGGGACAACCGAAGGATGTCGCATTGGGTGTTAGCGCAATACTCGAAGGCAGGTTTCCTTTCTCGACTGGCGATTCGATTTATGTCGACGGGGGATTAAACATCAGCAGGTTATAAGTATGATGGATATCAATAAAAAAATTACATCTGAAGATTTACTGCCGGCCGTAAACCGTGTTTTTGAGCTCTCGGGTGAGAAGCTGAAAAAGTATCTGAATAGATGGAGTCCGGAGGACGGAGCACCGGTGTTTACGGCAAAAGGCTCGTACACGTCACGCGGCTGGACCGAGTGGACCCAGGGATTTCTGTTCGGCTCAGCAATATTGCAGTTCGATGCTACGAATGATGAATCGTTCCTGGAACAGGGGCGAAGGGGAACCGTCGATTATATGGCGACTCATGTGAGCCATATTGGTGTCCACGATCACGGGTTCAATAATGTGAGCACCTACGGAAATCTTCTCAGACTGATGAATGAGGGGAGATTGCCGGAAGATGATTGGGAGAAGAATTTTTATGAATTGGCGCTGAAATTAAGCGGAGCGATTCAGGCCTCCCGGTGGACACAGATCGGAGAGGATTCGGGTTATATCTATTCCTTTAATGGTCCCCATTCGCTATTTGCGGACACCATACGTTCTCTTCGTGCATTGGCAATCGCACACCAGCTTGGGCATGTGCTTATGGGCGAGAAAGACCGTAAGATCAATCTGCTCGACCGACTGGTTCAACATGCCAGATCGACTGCCGACTATAACGTTTATTTCGGTAATGGTCGTGACGGATACGATGTGTGCGGCCGGGTTGTTCACGAATCGATTTTTAATCTGAATGACGGCTCATACCGGTGTCCCAGTACTCAGCAGGGATATTCGCCGTTTTCAACGTGGACACGTGGACTGGCATGGATCATCTGCGGATTTGCTGAACAACTCGAGTACCTGGAGACTTGTTCTTCCGAAGAATTGGAAGCCTTTGGGGGAAAAGACGTTCTTATTAAACAATTTCTGAAAACGGCGATGGCGACTTCCGATTTTTATCTCCAAAATACACCTACTGACGGAATTACATATTGGGACACCGGTGCCCCCGGACTTGCCAAAATGGGGGATTACCTGGATCGGCCATCAGATCCGTTTAATGATTTTGAACCCATAGACAGCTCAGCAGCCTGTATAGCAGCACAGGGATTATTGCGACTGGGAAGTTATCTGAAGAAATATGACGATGTCGAAAAGGGGAAAGAATATTTCCAGGCGGGACTGACGATAGCAGAGGGCCTGTTTAAAGAACCCTATCTGTCGATTGATCCAAACCACGAGGGGCTCATACTTCACTCTATTTACCACAGACCCAATAATTGGGATTATATCCCCGATGGCAGCAAGATTCCCTACGGTGAATCATCAATGTGGGGCGATTACCATGCACGGGAACTGGCATTGATGATCTACCGAATGGCGATACATCAACCCGGGTATTATTTCTATTTACAATCATAATTTGTCGATTTATTTGAGTGCATTGTACTGAATAATTGTGGAACACATGGTGCATCGTACCTGCAACGAATAGTTTGCTTCACAGGACGTTCAATATATTGCACCCCGTTAATGAGGAGGAAATTTAATGAATGCATTAACTAAGAGGGTGCCGGTTACGTCGGTTACATTTGTAGAACCCCGCTACTGGCCGGATGACAACGAAATCACAGCCGTTTCCAATGAAATTCATCAGACACTGTCAGGAGTCATCGGGATAGAATCCAATGAAATCCAGACTTTTACGGTACGGTCAAAGGAGGATCTGCCGGCGTTTTTATCATCAAATCGAGGAAAGATTGGTCTGTTCACTGCCATGAGCGGGGGAATCCAACCCTGGATGTTGGAGGCTGCCGAACATTTCGATTATGTGTTTCTATGTGCCGGTTACGTTAAGGATTTCCTATCAGCATACTTCAGGAGACCTGTTGCTGGAACGGAATGCTTCCCCCTCTACCATGGATTTGTTTAGCGTATTGAATCAAAACCGGGAAAAGGGTATCAAGCTAATCAGGCATAGAGATGAAATTAAACCTCTTGTTCAGGCAATCCAGGCCGTTGAGAGACTGAAAAATGTCCGGTTGTTGCAAATAGGAGAGACAGAGCCGTGGGTGATCAGCAGTGATCGGAATACCGCTCACTTTGCCGAGAGATTAGGCATAGAAATCGTAAGAATAGAACTTGAGGAGTTATACGATACCTATAAAAGCATACCGGATGATGAGGTAACAGATCTTGCAAATAGCTGGGTAGATAGCGCAGACTATATGATCGAACCAGTGAAAGAACATGTTGTTCAGGCATCGAAAGTTATTGCTTCTTTCAGAAAACTGACGGATAAATATGAAGCTGATGGTATTGCAATTGCATGTTTTGCGATGCTGGGTGCTTTAGGAACGACCAGTTGCCTGGCAGTCAGTGAACTGAATGTTACTCCAGGATATGTAGGGGTGTGTGAAGGCGACCTCGATGCCGCGGCAACTATGCTTCTTATGAAGGCGTTGACTGAAGATGCACCATGGATGGGTAACCCCGTGGTTGGCAAAGAGGATTCGATCGATCTTGTTCATTGCACCGCACCACGCAAGATCCGGAATAAACCACGGCCTTTTGTGCTTCGGAGTCATCATGAAAGCGGGATAGGAGTGAGTCCTGAGGTCGCTTTGCCCGTAGATGAATCCGTTACTTTATGCCGAATCGGACGCAACGCTACGGCGATGAGTGTCCATGTGGGTCATGCTGTTGATACACCCCATGAACCAACTTGCCGTACACAACTTCGCATCGAGTTGCCTTCAATCGATAATTATCTAAAACATTCGCTCGGGAATCATCAGATCATGTGTTATGGCGATTATAGCGAATCGTTAAAATATGTTGCCGAAATACTGAACCTGGAATTGCTAACGGATGAAGGTAACTGAAATGCTTAAAAGGCTCTCGGTATTGTTTGTTTTTTGCCTGATCAATACGGCTGTAAAAGCTCAAAATGAACCGGCTGCAACGGGCATTAATAAAGCTCAAATGGCGCTGGTAGTCAAAGAAGCCTTTCTGCATTCCTGGTATGGTTATAAAAAATATGCCTGGGGCCATGACGGGCTTCGGCCAGTGAGTAATACCTACTTCGACTGGTATTCAGAGCCTTTTTACATGTCGGCTGTCGAAGGCCTCGACACGATGATTCTGATGGGGCTAAAAACGCAATCCGACAGTACACGTCAATTCATAGATTCCCATTTATCATTTGATAAAGACATTTACGTAAAACATTTTGAGTTTACTATTCGAATGTTGGGCGGATTGATTTCAGCCTACCAGCTGACGAATGATCACAAGCTGCTGGAACTTGCAACAGATTTGGCCAACCGGATGTTGCCAGTGTTTAATTCACCATCGGGAATGCCCTATGTGATGGTCAATCTTAAGACCGGAGCCGTCAAAGGCGCCAATAGTAATCCCGCCGAGATAGGCTCACTTCTGGTTGAATATGGGGCTTTGAGCAAAATTACCGGCAATCCGGTTTATTATCAAAAGGCTAAAAAAGCGCTGGTTGAATTATATAGTCGCAGGAGTTCTATTGGACTGGTAGGCTCAAAGATCAATGTCGAGACTGGTAAATGGATCGGGACTTCCAGTCATATCGACGCCGGAATCGATTCTTATTATGAGTATCTGCTCAAAAGTGCCTTACTTTTCGATGATAAGGATTGCATGGTTATGTGGAAGAACAGTATCAAAGCTATAAATAAATATGTGGCTGATTCGACTTTGACGGGTTTATGGTATGGCAGCTGCGATATGAATACAGGAAAAAGAGAGAAACGCGTATTCGGAGCTCTCGCGGCATTTTTCCCGGCCGTTTTAGCATTATCAGGTGATATGAAACAAGCCGAGGCCCTTCAGACGTCCTGTTTTAAAATGTGGAATAAATATGGAATTGAACCGGATAATTTCAATTACGTAACGATGGAAGCAGCATCGACCAGGTATTACCTGAACCCGGAGATTATGGAATCGTCCTATTATTTATATCATTATACAAGAGATCCGAAATATCTTGAGATGAGTAAAACGTTTTTCGATGATCTGAATAAATATTGCCGGACCAGTTCCGGGTATGCTGAGTTGAAGAATGTGATCACCAAAGAGAAATCCGATCACATGGACAGCTATTTCCTGGCAGAGACGATGAAGTATTTATACCTGATATTCGCACCGCGATCAACGCTTGATTTCAATAAGGTCATCTTTACAACCGAAGCCCATCCGATTTTTAAAACATGGTAAGAAGTAAAGGAAATGAATATGTTCGTCACCAAAAGGAAGTCTCTGCGGACGAAGAAGCGGACAACCTGCTTCATATTTACGGTGGTGGATCGGATTTGTCCAAATGCCTGGATGTGATCCGTCATCAGTTCGATGTTATCCAGGCCCGTTCCCAATTATTATTGACCCTGGCAACGCTGGCATTGACCATCACCGGGTTTTCCGGTCCAAAAATCGCGCAGACTAATACTTTTGCCAGATATTCAATCGCCCTGGGAATCAGTTTTGTACTGGCCGCCGTTATTGTGCTCTTAACAGGTGGTTTACGCATTCGTTGGATCACGCAGTTTAAGGAAGACGAGCCACATAAAATATTGTCGGACATTATCCGGTACCGGAATCAGAAAACACGCTTATACATGTGGGAATTGAGCTTGCTCGTTATCGGCCTGGCGGGTTATGTGTCAAGCGTTATCACATTTCTGATGTTTTCTTAAGGAAGATGGGGAAATTGGGAATGTTGAATCAATATTGTCGGATTAATTTTTTTCTTCAGGGAAAAATCGTCTTTCATTTACCTGTCAGCTTTTAATCCCTTCCGTTAGAAAACAAGTCCTGTACCTCTTTCGAAAATGAGAATCTGGCTGGATTCAGGGTAACAGGAGTTCACGTCCCGGAGGGACCAGAAATGGGTAGGATCAAAGAGCAAAAAAACAACCTGTGCCGTCAGGTACAGCATATCGAAAATGCATAAAAGAACACCGATATTACGTACCGACGGCACGAGAATACCGGTTTATATTGGCGTTTCTACCGATACCCTGTCCCTGATTGGACGGAGTTGGCAAACGATGTATCAGTACGTTCAGAAATATCTGATAACGGATGTTCTGTTGAAAGCAATTATCCTAACAGAAGAAATGATCAAAATAGGGTTCTCCGGATATCAGTGTTTTTAGCCTTTAACCACCAATCCTGATAATCCGCGATTCTGACAAGATAGATCGAGTACATTCGCAGTAAAAAAAGGAGGCCTCGTTTGAAGTCTCCTTTTTAATAACTAACCTGAGCTCGGGATAAGGAAAAGTCGTGTTACCAGATACTCACGCTGTCATTCTCCCGATCTATCGGGTAGGAATCTATGGCGTGAGTTCGAGATAAGATAAGCCTGCTCAAATGCTGATTTCGCACATACAGGCGTATATTCGGACCAGCATAAACCGTTAAAACGGTTCATGTTTTAGGGGATTCTCTCTAACACCCGGATTAATCCGGGTGCTATGAGTCAAGGAATCTAAATCGAATCGTTTTTAACGATTTCCTCCAATGCGAATCTCGAACTCACGTGTGCGCCTTGAAGTAAAGGCAAGTTGCTCACATGGCATTTACTGATACTTTTGCTGGCATTTTGAGGCAGGTTAGATTTCTCGGTTCCGATGTTTCGGGAAAATGAAAGTTGTAGGGTTACTTTGAGTGTGATCCGTCTTATCCCGAGCTCAGGTTAACTATGAATCTAACGTTCAAGTTTTTCAACGGGGACCCAGACTCTTTTCTCCCAGGATTCGAGGCCTTTTTCGGCGAGCTGTACTCCTTTAGCTCCTTCCAGTAAATCCCATGGAAAAGGTTCATCTTTCACAACATGGCGCAGGAAAAGCTCCCATTGTTGTTTGAAGGCGTTGTCAAATGGTTTGCGGGTGGGGACTTTTTCCCATCCATCCCAGAAATCAATAGGGCTGTCGATATCGGGATTCCAGACAGGCATGGGGGTTGTGGCTTCTGACTGAACCACGCAATCACGCAGACCAGCCACTGCTGAACCTTTGGTTCCGTCAACCTGTATCGTCAAGAGATCATCTCTGCGAACGCGAACAGCCCAGGATGAGTTGAAATGGGCCACGATACCATCCTCCAGTTCGAAAGTTGCATAAGCCGAGTCATCAGCAGTACACGTATACGTATTACCCGATTCATCAACCCTTTTGTCGATATGGGTGGCGCCAAGACACGATACCGCCTTTACATTGCCAAATAAGTTGTCAAGCACATAACGCCAGTGGCAAAGCATATCGATGATGATACCGCCGCCATCCTCTTTTCGATAGTTCCATGACGGCCGTTGAGCAGGTATCGTCGAACCATCAAAAACCCAGTAACCAAACTCACCACGCACAGACAGTATTTTTCCGAAGAAGCCGCTGTCCTTCAACGTTTTCAATTTTAAGAGACCCGGGAGCCACAGTTTATCCTGGACCACTCCGTGCTTTACACCGGCCATTTTCGCATTCAAATAGAGATTATATGCCTCCTCAAACGTAGTACCCGTCGGTTTTTCACAGTAGATATGCTTGCCGGCATCGATAGCCTTGTTTACAGCGGCGGCCCTTAGATTTGTTAACTGTGAATCAAAATATATGATGTTGTGTGGATCAGCCAGGGTTTCATCGAGATTAGTACTCCATCGTTTGATACCGGTCGTCCTGGCAAGATTAGCGAGTTTTGCCTCGTTTCTTCCAACCAAAAGGGGATCAGGCATGATTACCTCTGAATCATTGATCCGGACACCGCCCTGATCAATGATGGCCTTGATTGAACGAATAAGATGTTGATTGGTACCCATACGGCCGGTGACGCCGTTCATGATGATCCCAACCGAGTGCGTCTTGATATCTGACATAAGATTATAGATCCGAATATGTTAGCGTCAATTTTTGATTACTGATTACTGTTATGGCTTATCCGTGCACTGCGGCCAGGCGCCATCGGGTAGTGGCGGCGCATCGACACCCGCTTTGGGAAGTGTGCCAGCCAGTTCCTGTTTCCAGTGTTCAACATCACCGGCAGGTGCATAACAATACATCATACGAAGAGGCGAATCACCAATATTGGTTAGCTGGTGGAATTCATTAGGTGGTATATATACCATCTGCCCTGTATGGATCTCCCGGCGTTCCGTACCCAGGCAAATCTCTCCTTTTCCTTCGATGATAAAATAGACCTCTTCATTCATATGATTATGCCAGGGAACCTGACCACCTTTAGGATCAAGGGTAACATGACCCATGCAAAAATGCTCGGCCAGGATCGGTTTGTTATGGCCAACCATGCCCTGAGTGAGGCGTCGGGCCGGGTATCGGCTGCCTTCGATCGTATTCAGATCTGCAATTTTCATAAGTAAAAGACGGATTTAGAATTTCTATTTCTTTTCTGGAATCAAAGAAAATGTGAGATACTGCATAATAACATGCAGCATCTCATTAAGCGATTAGCGTCCTACTTGCATTAATCAAGTCTCCATAGGATATCGCGATCGATATTCGGTTCTCGGTCGCCATACTTCTGCATTAGGTCGATTTTGTGTTTGATTAGCTCGCCTAAATTTTCACCATATAGGTAACTGGTTTCACCTACGCCGGAGATTGGCATGAACTCGGTTGTAGCTGTTTCCCAAAGATCCAGCAGGTCGCGGGCGTTTTCCAATTCATCTGAAACCATATCCGATAAATACCCTCTGAATGTCTTTTTCTCAGTGTCGTCTTCCGAACGCAGGTAACCATATACGCCGGCAACCCAAGCGCAGGTATTACGCTGGGTTCGCGACCAGCATTTGAATGCACGCAGGCGTTCGTAAAGATCTATAAACACACTGCGAGTCTGACCTTCGGCCGTTTCCCCTAGAGAACGTGTTTTATCAATCAAGTCATTAAGCGGTTTGAGCACGTTGTCATCGAACTGTTCCACCATCAAACGCCCGTTTTCTTCGGAGATGAGTTCAAACAGAACGTCGCGTCCGAGATCGTTTATGGAAGGATTGTTTGGAGTGCTTACCATAAATCTCTCATAATACAGTCGATCTTCTTTAGGTACAGCCTCAATATCGGGAACGATTGGCCTGACCCATGTTCGGAGCCATACAAATCCAAAATTGGAATATAATGGGACTACAGGCAGCCAGGATACGATTCGATCCGTTTCATTCCACAAATCGACAAGCGACTGAGCATCTTTCTCCCCGGCCCATCTTTGAGCTATCTGAAGCAGGTATTCATCAAGCGGTTGTTCAGAATTCAGCTGTACCAGTTTAATCACTTCAGGATTTGGCCAATAGGGGGTTTGAGAAGTATTTAAAAGCCCTCCAAATGCGCTGATTCGCTTGAATCCATTTTCCTTCATATTCACAAGCTTCTTGTATAGCATACGGGGAAAAGGCAGGCCGAGCAGTGGTTCAACATTGTATCCGGATGCCGGAGAATAATTGAGAATAGGTTCGAATCCCTTGCTCCGGAATTCCTGGAGTTTTTCTTTCTCGGAAGGATCCAGTTCGGTATGGTGAATGGTCCCGGCCACACTCTTCTGTTCCGGATATCTGTTATGTTCGTAGGGCAGTTCATAACCCCTGACTAACAGGGACGGAGCCTCCACAGTCAGACCATTTCCCATTCCTTTTATAATAGTGTCATGTTCCACTTTGAAGGGTTCCACGCGTAAGCTAACGGTGAAATCGGGATTGATTTCCGCAGCACTGTCGCGCATCAGCTTTAACCATCGTATGGCACTGTTACCGGCGGCCTCTGCTATCTTCTCGTGGCTTCGCCATTCCCTGATCATATATGGTCCGCCATTTCGTCCAACATACAATGAGGAAGTGTACTCAAAACCTGCGCCACTATCATTAGTCCACACAGATAAGTAATCCAGATCCGGGACTTCGCGCATCAGATTTTGCATAAGCTCACGGTAATGAGCACGTGAGGCCGGATGGTCTTGCGCCAGGGTATAGCGGGGCATATGAGAACGCATCGGGTGGTCGATCCTGGCTCCCCGAAGTGTCGGATATTTTTGAAATACGATCTCTGGAAGTGATCGGGGAGTGAATGCGAGCATCCCTGGTTTTAATCCGTATTTGCGGCCCAGTGCGGCAAGGTGTTTAAGCCGGTTAAGGTTGGCCTGCAGATATTCGCTGGGATAAACACCCCGGATTAGCTTGCTATCGATAAACTGTGTTAAGTCGGCGCAGTAGGTATAAAACTGGCTATAGTACTCATGAGGAACACCGGGTTCGAGCGGGACATGAGTTGAAAGTGCATTTACCTCCAGGTGCGTGAATCCGCATTCAGCAAGGTAACGAATGACTTCTTCATCATTAAACTTTCTGGTCGATCTCCATGACTGTGCCAGGGTGTAATCATAAAGGGGACGATTCCAGTCGAATGCAACTTCAAGCAAAAGCCCTTTTTTGAGATGACTGTATTGATCCTCGGAGAGGCCATTGATAAGCAACTGTGTTCCAGAATATAGGAGAGAAGGTTGAGAGGCTACCAACTCTCCTGTTCCGTCATCATTTATGTGTATCCATATCCAGGAGTTGGCATTTGCAGTTGCAATTACACTATTGAGAGGCTGCCCTTTTTTGTGTACATCAACACGGAGTCCGTCGATTTGGGTCTCTGATTCTTCGATTGTATGAATTGAAGCATTTAAGGCCTGGCTGAGAAATTCTGCCGATGTTTTTTCTACCGGAAACCCATCGGTGTTATAGTAAATTTTTTTAATCGGTAGAAATTTGTTTCTTAAGTTGCTGGAAATCATGATATTGATAGAACATTAAGTTTTCATTTCTATTTTTCTAAAAACCGTACTATTCTGGATACGGAGGATATATGTCACCTTTTAGCGTGTCAAACTTTTAATCCGGTATTGGTGATACTAATAGCATATTACTTATGCGACTCCGGATCACCACAACCCGATGATTAAAATGCGATAAAAAGATTCAATTGGAATCTTTTTTGAATCAACTGATGTTTCTGATCGTATATAAAACAACAAGTCATAAGAGCTTTTTTCAATTCCTAACCTTTTGTATTCCAATCTAAAGAGCCACTTCACACCTGCTTACAGATAATTTTCAAGATTCATAAAATTATCTGCAATTAAAGATTGACAAAGTGATTTTTTATTTTAAATATGAATATAACAAAAGTTCATTAAAGAACATTTGTTCAATAACTAACTTTTGCGGCGGCTTAAACTATGCAAATGGGGACATTGCTGAGGGTCAAAAGACCATCGGAATGTCGTTTTTTAGTTAGGTAATGTGATTTTAGTCCGGTCGCAAATTAGTAGTTATTCTTTATTGAAGTGACAGGGTATGATAGTAAAGGATTCCTGCCTGTTAGGGTACATGCTCGAGTAAAGCAGGGATCTAGGTATATGTTTATTAAATAAATAGACAATTGCATTGTTAAATTTCACTAGCCTGGAGGAGTATAATGATTCACAATGCTACGAGGTATTTAATTGTTTTGACACTTCTATTTTTGGTAACGCTTCCATACGCTGCGTTCGCTCAATCAGGGAAGTTGTCAGGAACAATTACTGAAACCAATTCAAAATCACCAATTCCTGGTGCAACTGTGCTTTTGCAAGGCACGACCACCGGTGCCGCCTCAGATGCCGACGGGCGTTATGTCGTTATCGGAATAACGCCAGGTACCTACACCATTCGCATATCATCTGTCGGTTTTACGACAAAGATAATCGAGAATGTTCTGATCACCGGTAATCGTACTACAACACTCAATGTCGACCTACCCCAGGAGACCATTCAGGGACAGGAAGTGACGGTTGAGGCACAGCGTCCGGTCGTAGACCCGAACCAAACATCATCGCGAGCGTTGATAACAAATGAAGAGATAAAATCTTTACCTGTTACAAGTCTGCAAGATGTGGTTGCTACGACGGGCAACTCGTATAAGGGATTTGTGAGGGGTAGTAAACGTTATGAAACGAAAACACTTGTCGATGGTATCGACATAAGTGATGATTACTATGCAACAGCGCAAAGTAACTATGGTGGCTTAACCTATCACAACACGAACCGACATGCTTCGGCTCAAAATTCGAGTATTTTTGATCTCGATCCGAATGCAATATCGCAAGCATCCCTGAATACCGGGGCTACATCGTCCGCTTATCCTTCGGCTACAGGTGGTGTGGTTGATGTGACACTGCAAAATATGCGTGGAGCGATTACTGGTACAGCATCATACCGCATTTCGCCAAGCACGATGCGACCAGGACCCGATTCGCTTGCGTTCTATTCAAAAGCTGATATCACTGCCTACAATCAGGAAAAAGATCTATACCAACAAAACGATGATCCCAAAGCACAGTATTACACCTGGAAATCGGGTGAATACACAGCGGGTAACAAACCAACACAGGATCTGAGACTTTCGTTGGGCGGATCGATTACGAAAGACTGGAACTTTATGTTCAACGGTCGGATGTTTGTGGATCACGGATATGCTCCCAATGATTATTCAAAGAGAATGAGTGGATTGTTTAAAACAACCTATTCTCTTTCTAAGAATACCAAGATAGAAGCGCTTGGGATGATAGAGGATAAAGGTCTCTTTGGCGGTTGGGCCAATACTTCTTACAGTGACTTTTGGAGATTCTATCTCCAGGGTGTAGCTCAAAACAAGGGAGGGAGTTATGCTGCTTCTCTTAAATTGACTGAAGTCATATCGCCCAAATCGTTTTTTACCTTACAGGTGTATCGCACATTCAATAAAATAGAGTATGGTTACCCGGATAATAATGGTAATGGATTTACCGGGATTAATGAACATGGCAAGTTTATCAACCTTGCCGACTCAGCCGTGATTAACAAGTATATCGGTAATGGTACGGATCGTTCAAAAATGTTTTATACATCGATTTCCGATCCAAACACCGATACAGGTATTCTGCTTCCGGACGGAACCAGGTACAAACTTGCTAATCCTGTCCCATATTCCGAAACAAGAAGCAGCTACTCTAATGTGATCAAGGCTGATTATTCCAATCAGTTATTTGAGAATCATTATATACAGGCTGGGATGTCTTTTAAATCTCAGACCTACAATTACAACCAGTTTTATGGAGTGGATGGACTGGGATACACCCTTAACGGGATGGACGAACCCTATATTCCTTCAAACTGGCAGCGTCATCCATGGGACATGGCATTTTATGCATCCGACAGGATGGAATATGCCGGACTCATCGTGAATCTTGGTATGCGTGTCCAGTTGGTTAACAGGGACATGAGCCAGATTAAGGATTATTTCCACCCGTTCGTACGTGATACCATAACGGTACAGGGCCGTAAATTAGCACGGAACTACTTCGACCGTGGTAAAAAGATACCGGTTGATGTATTCTGGAATCCAAGCATCGGCGTGTCTCACCCGATCAGTACAACGGCTTCTATGTACTTCTCCTACAATCGTTCAGCGCAACTAATACCGTATAGCATTCTCTATGATCACTACGACGGTAACAACTCAAACAGCCGATTCTTCACCTATCAGGATCCGGCTCAGAAACCGATCATTTCAAACAACTATGAATTGGGTATCCAGTGGGAATTCCTGGCAGGCTGGGGCCTGGATGTGAATGCCTACATGAGAAGCATTCAAAACTATAGCAGGGCTACCCTGTCTGCTGAAGACAGAGAATTACCCGGACAAACCCAATTGGTTGGAACGGTTCATAGCTTCCAGACTTCATTTGGATACGCTGATGTAAGAGGTATTGAAGTCGTGCTTCGCCGTCAGGCGATCAGGTTTACGAAAGATGTTAGTTTCGGATTGACAGCGTCTTATACCTATTCTTCTCTTGAAGAATCTCGTATCACGGGTCAGAACGTGAATAATTTTATCGGAGATCCGAATCAGATAGGACAACTGCCGTTCGATAACGTAAAAAACTTCGAGTATTTCCCACAGCGTGTTACCGGGGGAACTTCAACCCTTACCGGTGGATATGATCGTACACATCGGGTCGTACTTCGAGCCCTGGGTGGGTTACCATATGATATCAACATTGGTATAGTGGGTACGTTTGAAAGCGGGTTCCTGTATCCGCCTTCAATAGGTGTGGATCCCCGCGACAGATCATTGCTTACGGCACCGTCAAATTACCGGCTCGATGCCCGTGTTGAGAAGAGATTCATAATCAACAAATCAATTGGGTTCGATGTCTATCTGGATGCAACTAATATAACCAACCGATACAACATCGTAGCCTACGAAAGCAATACACCTTCGGGACCTGTTCGGTTCCAGGAAAGCCATAATCCAGGGTCGCGGCTTATCCTGAATGACGGTACTGCTATCTACGGAGCAGCACGAAATATCTTCTTCGGTATTCGCGCTCACTTTTGATGAATTTTTTACGTAAGAATTTAAAATGGTCGTTATTATGAAAAAAAGAGTAATTCTTTTAGGTCTGCTTATGATGATCCTGGGTGTATGCTATAATAATGCATTGGCTCAGGTTCATAATTCGCCGTCGCCTGTATTCCAATACAACACCATACAGCATACGATCCCAAATGCGGGTTATATGGTTGGTGGTGACCTATGGGATACGGTTAATCCTATGAACTCTGACTTCTCAACCTATCTGGGAAGTGCTTTTGGGAGTCAGGGTGTGAACAACTACATGATGTTGGGTTCGCCGTCCAACTGGCAAAGTCCAACTGGGGAATGGCCAAACAGTTACCCTCTTGTAACTACATGGAGAAGTACACCGGCTATCATGTTTCCCATGTTCAAAGCAACCGGATGGCCCGGCTACAACAGCAGTAATACACTGAGAAACCTGGATGGTTCCGAAGACTCACTGGGTACGAATAAAACAAGCCGCTTCATGTTTGCCATGTTTGGCGATAAGGTTCCCGGCGCGAATGATCCTAATCGTAACTATGTCGTTCCTGCACATTTTACGGATGAAACACGTTCGCAGTTGGTATATGAAGCAGGATGGCCAACTACTGCCGGCGTCGACATGAAAGTTCGCGCGATTCAATACACGTCGAATACCCAGAACATGAATGACTTTCTGGTATTGGAAGTGTCGATGACCAATACCGGCATTGTCGACTCTAACAATGATGGAACTCCGGATGCCACCAATAATGATATAGATGCAATAGCAATGACTTATGACGCTATCGCTTCCATATCAGTTCAAATTGGTACCAATGGCGATCGGGGCGGAAACAAGTTTGGCGCCGGTCGAACTTTCGGATATATCGGTTCTCCTGATGCTAATGGTGATCCGTATGATCTCTATGTTTGGTATCCTAACGTACCGGACGGGGAAACGACGAACCAGGCCACACCTCCCAAAGGTTCCAGGCACTTCGGGATCACAAATTACACAAATTTGTGGGGATATGATGATATATGGAGTGGTTACACATGGTTGGGTGTCAAAGACGGTGCTATTCAAAAAGAAGGCCCATTAAATGATATAAGTGGGTCAACTGCTGATAAGCAAACGATTTTTGGCACAGATCCTGTTGGAAAAGGAGCCAAAAGGGGCTGGTATACCTCGGTTCAATGGCAGTCAGCTTTGGGGGGCAGCCGTTCCAATTCCGCTATGGAATTTCGGAATGCCACAGCTGCATGGTATACGGATTATGGGAAGACAACAGACGGTGGATCCAAACCTGCCGATTTAAAACCAAATCCTAATTTCTTTTCTTCAGGTCAGGCTGATGATATGACAACATGGGTTGTTGGCAATTCAAATGCACGGCCCAATGGCGACTTCAAATTGGCCTCTGTAGATCTGGGAAACCAGGTCGCCTTCCAGGAACCCATCTGGGAAAAGGCCTGGAATCCTACCGCTCAGGATGGTGGTAATTTCTACAACGGAACAGGCTTTACAAAAGATTATACCTTCGGTGAAGCAATGGATCCGGGTATAGGTCCTTTCTCTCTAAAAGTCGGTGAGTCAATGACTTTCGTATGGGTGTATGCAGCCGGTTTTCGGATGAAAGGATTAACGGATGCTGTTGATGCCGCCCGCTGGGCTTTTAGCAAGGGATGGAATGTCAGTACTGATTTGCCTACTCCGGCAGCACCTGATATCGAAGTGAAAAGTACCGCTAATGGAACAGCTAAGGTTCATTGGACAGATGTATCAACGATTAGTGACATTGACGGTTACAAAGTTTGGAGATCATCCCAATATAAAAGGACCAAATATCTGGATAGTGGAATGCGTCTTGTTGATCGCTATCAGGAACAACAAGATCCAGGCTCAGACATCTCACAGTTCCTGAATCCTATAAATCCGCTCTACGATGACACTACGATTTATCAGGGTGATATCCAGGGATCCTATCAGCCTGCCGGCTGGGGTACCTACGAACTGGTGGCTACGATTCCGAATGGTGAACTTAGTCAATATGCAGACAATACGGATGGTTATGACTATGCTTATGAAGATGAGCAGGCCATTACCGGATTCACCTACTGGTATTATGTCTCGGCCTATAAGAATGGCGATTTCACAGGTCCGCAGGGAGCAGTTGCAGGTGGACACGTTGAATCATCGAACTTTAATCGAAATGGTCGAAATTCTCCGGATGCAGGATTGGCTACAATCGGTACCGATGCTCCGTGGAGTGGTACTTATCCGTTTGCAACGCGAAACGCCAACTATCCGGATCCGTCGGATGCGTTGAAGTATAAAAACATAGGTACCGAGTTTACGGTTACGCCGCCGGTTGCAAATCCGAAAGATGTCAAAAATCTGATAACGGTGACTCCTAACCCATACAAGATTACGGGGTTAAACGATGTCAGGAATAACGCATCGAGCCACAACATCAACTTCCTCAATCTGCCTGCAGATTATACTTTGACAATTCTGGATGTATCCGGAAAGATTGTTTTTCAGACGAGTGTGCAGGGTGCTACCAATGGGAAGTATACCTGGGACATGTTCTCAAAAGATGGGGTTGAAGTGGCAAGCGGCCTATACATTTACCACTTGAAATACAGTGGTGGTGATGTAGTCGGACACTTTGCAATACTTAGATAACAATCCACGCATTTTAAAAACAAGGAGTAAGATCATGAAAAAAGTCATATTTCTAGCTCTTATCAGCGTTGGATTGTTTATCTCCAACGCCCAGGGACAGAGAAAAGCGGGCCGTAACGGCGCCACATTTTTAGAAATTGGTGTCGGTGCCCGCGAAGTCGGATTAGGTTCAGCGGCTACAACATTAGCCAATAACGCTAATCAGATTTTCTGGAATCCGGCAGGAACAGCCCTGTTGAACGAGCAAAATCTCAGTGCCGAATTTTCCTATAACAAGTGGATCGCTGATCTTAATTACAGCGCTGCCGCTCTAGGGTACAATTTCAAAAATTACGGCACCGTGACTCTGGGAGTCCAGGTATTTGGGTTGAATAACATATCAGCCAACCGGCAAAACGGTTATACAGACCCTATCCTGCAGGGATTGGTGACGGATAATGAAACGTCATCAACGTATGACTATCAGGATATGGCCATAAATCTGAGCTATTCGAAGTACATCATCGACCGCTTATCACTTGGTGCAACGTTTAAATACGTTCATGAAAAAATAGACAACGTAAGCGGATCTGCTGTTGCCTTCGACTTTGGCTCGATTTATGATGTCGGTATTCTTGGCTGGAAGATTGGTGCGCGACTCAATAATCTGGGGTCGTCTATTAAGTTCTACAACCAGACGAACCCATTACCCCTGACGTTCGCAATAGGAACTTCATTATACCCTGTCAGCAACGAAACCATTCGATGGATGGTGGCTGCCGATGCGGTTAAACAGCAGGACACACAACAATTGATCTTTACCGGCACAGAGGTCTCTTTTTATGATCTCATCGCTCTGCGGGTCGGTTATAAGTTCAATTATAGCGGTACTAATGATGGTGGAACATCAGAACGCCCCGCTGTTAAGACTACTATTGAGGGTATTTCGTTTGGTGGCAGTATCCAGTACAAAATTGCCGGATATAGTGTGGGCTTTGACTACACATACACCAAAATGGAAATGCTGAATAACACAAATCGTATCTCACTACGAATTAACTTCTAACATAAGGGAAGCCCGGCATCAGTTTACATGGTGCCGGGCTTTTTTTATAATTTTGATTGTCTCTTCTGTAAAACCCCGAAAATCATCTCCTCTCTTGCATCATACAGTTAAAATTACTGATAACGGTGAATGGTCGTCATTTCCCGATCAGATATTCGATTTTATAAAACATGATCTTATATCTCTCACTGCGGATGGCAAGAAAGTCACAGGTTTTCGAAGCCCCGATTCACAGTGCTTATGGATTCGGGATCATGCAGAAATGATGCGCGCAGGACGTTATCTGCTTAATGATATAAAAAGCGCCGTCGAGTGTTTTGCCAATGCACAACATCAAAATGGCCGGATATATGACAATGTTACCACAATTCCTGAAATCCGAACGGGAGAACGGGAGAATTGGGAAAAATGGGTCAGAGTGCCGGTTGAGTCTGACGTAGAGTACCGGTTTGTCAAAGCAGTCTATCTTGCCTGGCAGGCTAATGGCGATCTAAATTGGATGCGCCGGCTGCTCGATTCTGCCGAAAAAGCACTGAATTATACGATGAACCATCCCTGGCGGTGGGATGAGAAACACCAACTTGTGAAACGCCCGTATACCATTGACACATGGGATTTCGATTACACAGCAGGTCGAGCTCCATGGTTGAATTTTGATATAACGGAGGATACATATTGGGGAATTTCTCACGGAGATAATAGTGGATTCTACGAAGCAGCACTATTGCTTGCCAGGATGTACCGACATGCCGGTTCAGATCGAAATGCGGTCAGGTGGATTAGAATAGCACGAGATCTGAAACAAAAAGCGAATGAGATTCTCTTCAACGGTCGATTCTACACGCATTTCCATAAACTGACAAAAGTCTCAATTGATGGCGTGGATGAATCGGAGCAGCTCAGCCTGAGCAACCCGATGGCGATAAACAGGGGCATGGCAACGCACGAGATAGCCGTCGCAATAATAAAAGAATATCAACAGCGAAAGAGCAAAGGCAACACTTTTGCAGAGTGGTTCAGTATCGATCCACCTTTTCCCGATGGCATCTTTGGTGATGATAAATTAGTAGGTGGAGCTTACATTAATGGCGGTATTTTCCCCCTGGCGGGAGGAGAACTGGCACTGGCTGCCTTTGAAAATGGTTTTGAAGAGTATGGTGTTGAAATTCTTCGCCAGTACAAACAAATGATAGAAGAGACTGGAGAAACGTATCTATGGTATTTTCCTGATGGGACTCCCTCTACAGTAGAAACCAGCACGAGTCCGGATGCGCTGCCTACTGATGGCTGGGGATCATCAGCGATGCTGTATGGATTCATAGAAGGATTGTGTGGAATCAAAGATGTTTCACATTCCTTCAACGAAGTTCTGCTCTCGCCAAGATGGCTTTCAGCTGGTCAAAAAGAAGCAAAAGTGCATCTGTCATATCCAGCTTCGTCAGCAACGTTTGGTTACGAATACAATTATGAAGAGAAGCAGAAACGCATCCATCTTATGATTATGGGTTCAGAGTCCATGGTGCAGCTTCATCTTCTGATACCTCCGGACAGGCAGCTTGATCATCTCGAAATAGACGGTAAGGCTATGAGCGGAAAAGAAATCACGATACAAACCAGCCGCTATGTGGACGTCGATTTCGAAGTCAAAAATCAAACTGAAGTAATCGTTCAGTTGCAATGATATAAAATAACCGAAAACATTACATTGAAAGATTACGTCAGGTTTCAGTTCAAAAATAAAGTCACAAAAGCCAGGATAGATAGGTCATGAACGTCAATCGAAAACAGTTTATCAATAAAATGACCGGCGGTATTGCCGGTGCAATTGCATTTCCTTTTCTGCTATCGGGTAAAAGTAAATATGAGGCTGTCTCTGACCTGTGGCCGCCGAACATAGATCCGGAAGATGAGAGGTTCTGGGAACTGGTAAGAAATCAATATCCGGTAACAAAAAACCGTATATACTTAAATACAGGCGGACTTGGTCCTGCTTCGTACCCTGTTTTAAATGAGGTTTCAAAAGTGACAATGGACCTGCAGGCCATGTCTGAGACGGGGCATCACATGTTTGAAGAGGCCCGCGCAAAAGTCGCGGATTTCATGGGAGTTTCTCCTGATGAGATCTCGTTTACGCGAAATGCGACCGAAGGTAATGCTATCATTGGTGCAGGTGTTCCGATGTCGCGTGGTGATGAAGTGATCTTTGAATCCCACGCTCATCCGGGAGGCTCGTTTCCCTGGATGAACCGGCAATTGCAGGATGGGATCAAAGTGAAAATCTTTGAACCTGATCCAGACAGCATCGAAGGCAACCTGGAACGTATTAACAAACTGATCACCAAACGTACGAAAGTGATCCAGGTGAGTCATGTCACGGCTCCAACCGGCATTTTGTTTCCCGTAAAAGAGATCGCAAAGCTGGCTCATGACAAAGGAATTTGGTTTCATATCGACGGAGCGCAATCTGCCGGAATGTTTCCATTCAATCTGAAGGATATCGGCTGCGATTCATTTGCGACAAGTGGTCACAAGTGGATTGGTGCACCTCACGAGACAGGATATCTTTACGTTGACAAAGAGAAACTGGATATGATTAAGCCGGTTGAAGTAGGGGCCTATTCCGACAATGGTTATCATCTACCGGATAAATTCAGCTATTATCCGACGGCCCGCAGGTTTGAATATGGGACGCGGAATGCAGCAGCGGTTGTTGGTGTTGGCGCCGCAATTGATTTTCTGAATTCTATCGGGATGGATCGTATTGCGGAATACGGCCATGGACTTGCAACATATCTCAGGGAGAACCTGCTGAAGATCAATGGAGTGCATGTCCTGACGCCATCTATTGACTCCATGTACGGATCCATCACTACCATCAAAGCCGATCAGTTGCCATATGATAAACTGTACAGTTTCCTTGGTAAAAATTATAATATGCGTCTGCGTATTGTGACTGAACGGGGACTGGATTCTGTGCGGATTTCAACACACTTGTTTACATCGCGTGACAACTGTAAAAAAATAGTTGAGGGAGTCAGCGAAGCAGTGAAAAAGGCCTGATTTTTGGGACAAGGTAATGCGGCTTTGAAACTTTATATGTTAAATGTCTATGTCTGATTGGATATAGTTAGCAACCTTTATTTATCATAAATGTGTTTCTAAAAAATCATGCATAGTGTATGAGAAATAATTGGATATAAATCCTGTTAATTGATTTAATAATTTTATAAAAAAAAATTAATGAATGGAACACCGGTTTTGTGATCCTATACTATATTCATTGCTCAGAATCGTTTCCTCAGAGAATATTTACCCCATACATTGCAACACACAAACTTCCATAGTCACCGATTTGTTCATCGAGTTTTGCGGGAACAACCTTGCAGCGGTCATAAGAGAGCATCAGCGCTTCTTTTTTGATTTCAGTTTCGGCAGAAGGCCATAAAAATTTGGTGGCACGCGCAAAAATACTGCCAATCACGATTAGTTCAGGGTTGAGAATATCAATCAGGATTGAAAGGCCTTTCCCGAGATAGTGCCCGCTGATTTTAAGTATCTCCATTGCTGTTTCATCTCCTGCTTCTGCAGCCAGGCCGACATCTTTTGCCGTGAGTTGATCAGCTTCCTTTTCCGTAGGACAGAAAGCTACTTTGACTCCTTCGCGGATTTTTTCTTTAACAATCACTTGGGCCAATTGAGCGATGCCCCCACCACTGCAATAACCTTCCAAAGATCCGGATTTTCCGTATCCGACAGGCCCGTCTTCAGCGATGCGAACATGACCGATTTCACCTGCCATATCGTTCGTTCCGGAATAAAGTTTTCCGTTAAGGATAAGACCCGCCCCAAACCCGGTACCGAAAGTTAGAAAAATCATGTTTTGTGTCCCTTTGCCCGCACCGAACTGCCATTCAGCAATAGCACACGCATTCGCATCATTCTGTAAAAAAACCGGTATACCATACTCCTCTTTGAAAATGGATACGATGGGAATTTCATCCCATCCGGGCAGATTTGGTGGTGACAATATGATCCCATTCTGACTATCAAGCGGACCGCCGCAACTTATTCCAATACTCTTTACATCGGAAATCTTCCACCCTTGTTCATACATTAATTCATTGAGCACATATTTGATTTTTTTTATCGCTGATGCAGGCCCATCAGTAGATGCAGTTTTAAACATTTTTCGATTGATAATAGCAGCTTCGTCATTGCCGAGAACAACAGCACATTTTGTTCCTCCTATATCGATACCGATAAATTTTTTTGACATTTCAGAATAGGAATTTGTGAATATTTTATATTTGTTTTAAACGATTATAAGTACAAAATAAAGTATATTATTCTTGTATTATGCAAGATAAAACAAGCAATTATAATAAAGAAAGGACTGTTTTATTGTTGGTTGATATTGATATCATTATATCGCTGGTAGCGCTGCCATAGAGTAAAAGAAAAGTATAAAATTATCCGGGATAAAAGAGTATGAGTAATAACAGATTAACGAAAGACCAGGTTGCCTCTTATCATGAGAATGGTTTCCTGCTCGGGTTGCCAGCTCTGTTTACTACAGGGCAACTGGAGGAATTAAATGAAGGGCTTGAACAATTAATGAAATTGCTTCGTCCCGGAGAAACCTCAAAGGAGATTCGGGAATGGCACGAGGCGAGTCGTTTTTTGTACGATATATGTATGAATGATATCATCCTTGATTGTGTGGAAGACATCATCGGTCACAGCTTTTTTATGTGGGGATCAAACTTTTTTATTAAAGAACCGCAAAGTAAAAAGACAGTTGGATGGCATCAGGATTCATACTATTGGCCGCTCACACCGCAAAATTCGGTAACGGCATGGATTGCTTTTGCTGACAGCGATGAAGAAAATGGTGCTATGAAGGTCATACCCGGGTCTCACAAGGCAGGGATTATAAAACATAAACGATCTGCTGATACGGATTCTGTCCTTACGCTGGAATGTGAGGATGGACAATTTCGTGAAGACACGGCAGTGTCCTTAAATCTTAAGGCCGGACAGTTTTCCCTGCACGATGATAAAATTATCCATGGATCACCTGCAAATAAATCCGATCGCAGACGTATTGGTTTGACTGTCCGTTACTCTGGTACCGAAGTTAAATGTGACCTTTCTGTAAACCCATATTTTAAAACATATCTGTGCAGAGGTACAGACAGCTACAGGCATAATCCCGTTGGGAGAGTTCCTGTTGAAAAATTTGGTCGAATTTTTCACGAACACAAAAGTGTTGAAGAAGCAGGATCCGAAGCTGAAAAGAAACTCGGCAGAATTTGAGGTGTATGCACTGCCAGGCAACCAAGGCGTTTTTGATTAACGTTACGTTTGTTTGATGAGACCGATTCATAGTCATTTCAGCTAAGAATTGTTATAGGAACGTCTACGAGGTCTATAGGCGGTAGAAGGTGTCAATCTGAATATTTATTTAAAGTAAGAGTATGGAACCATTACGATTTACAGTTATTGGACTTGGTGGATTTGGCCTGGTTCATCTTCAGGCAATAGAATGGTTGGAAGAACAGGGGAAAGGGAAACTAACTGGGATTGTTGCACTGGAAGTCGACCGCCAAAAAAGGCCGGATCTTGTTGATAAGTATCAGAAAGCAGGCGTTAGATTTTTTGAAGATGTTGATGATTTTTTTGCCAGTGGCATTGAATCCACCGATGTTCTCACAGTTCCAATAGGTATTCATCAGCATGTCCCGGTCAGTGTACGAGCGATGAAAGCAGGCCTTGATGTATACTGTGAAAAACCGGTTGCAGCCACCATTCAGGAAGTTGACGAATTGATAAAAGCTGCTGAAGAAACCGGGCGGACTATAGCTATTGGCTATCAGCATATTTACAGCCACTCTATCAATGAAATCAAAAAGCGCATTAACGACGGACGTCTCGGTCGTCCAACCTCAGTTAAACTTATGTGTGGATGGCCAAGAAGTTTCCAATATTTCACGCGTAACAGCTGGACGGGAAAATTGCGATTAAACGATCATTGGACACTCGACAGCATAGCCAATAACGCCTGTGCCCATTTTGTTTTAAATGTATTATACCTGTCTGTCCAACGACCCGGAAAGGATGCTGCTATTGAAAGTGTCCAGGCAGAATTGTACAGGGCATATGACATTGAAAGTGCCGATACGGTATCAATTCGCTACCGAACGGATAGTGAAGTTGATGGCTATATTTTCATGACACATACTAACCGCTATGAGAATGGGCCAATAATGCACATAAGATGTGAGAATGGTATCGTCTACTGGCAAACAAATAACGGATGGACGAATATCCGCTATAATGATGGTCATACTGAGGAGTTTGATAATCAGGTAAATCCGAAATGGCAGTTTGCCGGGTTTGCTGATCTTGTAGAATCAATAAACCATAAGCGACCTCCACATTGTCCGCCCGCATTGGCAAGAATGCAAACATTAGTTATCAATGCAATGCATGATAGCTGTCCCAAAATTGAGACGATTCCATCACCATTTGTCTTCGAAATTGATGACTGGGAAATTTTTCCACCTGACACAAAAGGTCACTTTCAACGTGTAAAAAACATGGATGAGTATATGCATATTGCTTTTACGGAGGAACTATTCCCAAGCGAGATGGGGGTACCATGGGCAACAGAGAATACGTCAAAAATAATCCAGCTAAAGGACTACAGCCAATTTCCTCAAAAAAAAGATGTCACAAAATCATAGTCATATCAGAATTTTGTTTGTCGGATAGTGATGAGTCACAAATGAATAATGGATTAGGTCGTCAGGTTATAATTTATTTTTAGCGTTTCAAGAGGGATATTTCTTTGTAAAACAAAAAAATATCTGTTTATTAATATCAAAGTGACGAAAATACAGTGTGTACGGGGGACGTTGTATGTATTATATATGGCACTTTAGAAAGAATTACCTGCGATTCAATTGTAAAAATTTAAAAAGATAATGTATTCGTTAGAATACAACATTCTAAAATGATACATTGCTAGTCTAGCTAACTTATTAATTAAAAGGGACGATATTACGGTTACCAAGAAAATTTCGTTTGACAACAAACGCTCGCGTGAATTTACGAAAGAGGTTAAGAAGCGTGTTAACGAATATTTCGTTACACAAGGCATATCGGAAAATGCCAACACGGCAATGGTAGTAAAAACTATTGTTATTCTGACGCTTTACCTTGTCCCATACGTATTAATTATTTCCGGTTCGTTCGAACCCAGGATAATGTTGGGATTGTGTGTCATTATGGGAATCGGAATGGCGGGTATTGGGTTTTCTATTGCTCACGACGCCTTGCATGGTGCTTATTCGTCAAAAAACTGGATAAACAAGACTTTGGGTCTTTCGTTCGACTTTTTGGGTGCTAACGGATATATCTGGAAGATTACCCACAACGTGATTCATCATACCTATACAAACATTTACGGGCAGGATGAGGACCTGGATATTGCCGGTTTCATACGTTTGTGTCCGCATGCTCCATATAAAAAGATTCATCGCATTCAACCCTACCTTGCCTTTTTTGCGTATAGCCTGGCAACGCTTTCATGGGTGATTTTTAAGGATTTTTATCAGTTTTCCCGATCCAAACTGGGACCATATGAGAATAAGAAACATCCGGCTTCCGAATGGATGACACTCATCGTTGGTAAACTTGTGTATTACGGCTACTTTTTTGTGCTGCCAGCTCTCATTTTACCCCTTGCCTGGTGGCAGCTTTTGATCGGTTATCTGGTTGTTCATCTGACTGCAGGACTCATATTAGGGGTTGTATTTCAGTTGGCTCATACCGTGGAGCAAACCTCTTTTCCTCTGGAAAACGAGCAGAACATGATCGAACAGAGTTGGATGATCCACGAGATGGAGACAACCGCCGACTTTGGGCGGGATAACAAGCTGCTGTCATGGTATATCGGGGGACTCAATTTTCAGATTGAACATCATCTGTTTCCACGTGTTTGCAGTATCCACTATCCCGAAATCAGTCCCATTGTAGAAGAGGTCGCCAAAGAGTACGGCGTTCCATTTCACGCTCATGAAACCCTGTTTGGTGCAATAAGATCACACTATAGGACTCTTAAGAAATATTCTGTTCCTCCATCTGAAGCAGGGGTAATGAGTCTTGCTGAAGGCTAAGAATAATAGGCTTCTGCAAATTATGTAGTTCATCTATTTTATTTTGTCAAGCTTTTGACGCAATAAGTTTATACATACTAGAGAGTAAATATTGGGTTCGATAGAGGTATGAACCCGCTTAGGAAGTCTGTACAGCTATTTTTCAGGAGGATGGAATGGCTGAAAAACCTACTTTTTGGGGACGCGTTACCCTGTTTATTATGATTGCTCTAACTATAATCATGTCCGGATGTTCAACATCCCTACCATTAAGTGAAACAGTGATGTTTCATAATACAAAAAATCCAAAAACAGAAGGGAGACCGAAAAAAGAGATAGCTTTGACAATGGCAATGAACAACGAAGCCCCAAAGCTAAGACAATATATTAGTTCTCACCACATGTATGTCAGGGAGAATGATGTCTGGAACCCAAATCGGATATCCGGAGGCATATCCTTTAATATTGTTTCTGACGTAGTCGGTTTCAACTTAGGAGTTGGCTATAAAATGCTCGGAGTTAACCTCACGGTTCCGGTAGTTTGGGGTAGCTATGTAACAATGAACGCCGGAGCGATGTCAGGTGCAGAGGCCATTTTACAAAAGCCGATTCTGGATAAACGATTCAAAAGTCTGGGGTTTGGACTTGCAGAAGGAGTGTATGCGAGGTATGATCTTATCTACTTTGATGAAGAAACAGTTATTAAGTATGATGGCTTTGCCTCATATGGGATTAGATCGGTTATTCAGATCGCTGGCCTACCAGACGGATTTATTCACGGATTTTTAAGTTTGGGATATGCTCCCAAACTAAAACACAGTCTCATATTTATGGGTGTCGCACTGGGCTATCCTTGACAAATCCTGAAATCAGAATATAAAAAACCTGCCCAAGTCACCATGGGCAGGTTAAAAAATCAAGAATGATAAATCAGGTGGCCGATTCCTCAACAAGTGGCTGTACCGCCCAGATTTCTTCAGCATAATCGAGGATGGTACGGTCGGAAGAAAAATAACCCATTCTTGCCGTGTTATGGATAGCACGTTTCCACCATTCATCGGGTTTGCGATAGATTCTTTCAACTTCCGCCTGTTTATCCAGGTACATCTGGTAGTCGGCCAGCAGCATGAAGTAGTCGTTTTCATTCAAAAGAGCGTGAACGACCGGTTGAAACAAATCCGGTTCATTGGGACTGAAGAAGCCGCTTTGAAGTTGGTCGAGCGTCTTTTTTAGTTCTTCATTTTCTTCATAGAAGATGCGTGAATTGTATCCTTCACGCCGCATGCGTTCGATGTCTTCAACAGTAAGTCCAAAAATGAAGATATTTTCGTCTCCAACTTCTTCTTTGATTTCTACATTGGCACCGTCAAGTGTCCCAATCGTCAGTGAACCGTTCAAGGCAAACTTCATATTTCCAGTTCCGGAGGCCTCCATTCCAGCCGTCGAAATCTGTTCGGACAGATCGGCTGCAGGGATCATCAATTCTGCCAATGTCACACAATAGTTTGGAAGGAACAGTACTTTAAGTTTTTTATTTACCTCAGGATCATTGTTGATCTTAGTGCCGATACTGTTGATCAGTTTGATATGCAGCTTTGCCATGGCGTAACCCGGTGCAGCCTTACCCGCAAAAAGGATTGTCCGGGGATAGACATCTGCTTTGGGATTATCCTTTATGCGATTGTAAAGCGTTATGGCATGCAGGGCAGCCAGAAGTTGGCGTTTGTATTCGTGTATCCTCTTTACCTGGATATCAAAGATGGAATCCGGGTCAACCGTCTCATTGACACGTCCCTTGATATAATGAGCAAGTCTGACCTTGTTTTTACGTTTGATTTCTGCAAACTCCTTGCGGAACTTCGAATCATCAGCCAGTTTGTCGATCTTTTTGAGATCATCAAGGTTGGTGACCCAGTCTTCACCGATATGATTAGTAATCGCTTTTGCGAGTAATGGGTTGCATTGTTTAAGCCAACGACGTGGCGTAATACCGTTTGTCTTGTTTGTAAAGCGATCTGGCCAGAGAGCGTAGTAATCACTGAACAGGGTCTTTTTCAGCAGCTCGGAATGGAGAGCCGATACGCCGTTGATCTTGTGTGAGCCGACGATTCCAAGAGTAGCCATTTGCACACTCGGTTGTTCTCCCTCACTGATGATCGACATTCGCCGGATGCGGTTGATATCTTCACCCAGTTCCGTTCGTACTTTGTTCAGGAACCGATTGTTGATCTCGTAGACAATCTGCAAATGCCGCGGAAGAAGCATACGAAGCAGATGAACAGGCCATTTTTCCAAAGCCTCCGGCATGAGTGTATGGTTTGTGTAAGCAATTGTCTTAACGGTAATATCCCAGCTGACTTCCCAGCTAAGTTGTTCCTCATCCATCAGGATACGCATCAGTTCAGGTATTGCAAGATTCGGATGCGTATCGTTGCACTGAATGGCTACCTTTTCAGGAAATTTACGCCAGTCATCATGAATTTTCTTAAATCGGCGAATGATATCGCGCAATGTTGATGCAACAAGGAAATATTCCTGTTTCAGCCGCAGTTCCTGCCCTACAAATACTTTGTCGTTGGGATAAAGAACCCGTGAGATATTTTCCTGGAGTTCCGCATCACGTATTGCCGTGATGTAATCTCCCTGGTTGAACACATGCAAATCGATATGTTTGGAAGATTCCGCTTTCCAGAGCCGCAGGTTGTTGACGACCTCATTTTTATAACCTGGAACCGGAAAATCGTAAGCTTGTGCAATGACGGTGTCTGTATTGATCCACCGATAGCGCAGGTCGCCATCCTCATCGGTATAAGCGTTCGATTCACCATAGAAATGAACCGGATAGTTGATCCTTGGGCGAATGATATCCCATGGAGTACCATATTCCTGCCAAAGGTCCGGCGACTCAATTTGATATCCATCAATAATCTTCTGATAGAAGATGCCAAAGTCATAGCGGATGCCATAGCCATAGCCTGGAATTCTCAGAGAAGCCATGGAATCGAGAAAACAGGCGGCGAGACGTCCCAAACCTCCATTACCAAGCCCGGCATCCCACTCGCTTTCCTTCAGCTTGTCGTAATCGATGCCCATGTTGTCGAGAGATTCACGGGCTACATCCATGAGTCCGAGGTTGATGAGTGCATTATCGAGCATGCGTCCGAGGAGATACTCCATCGACAAATAATAAACACGTTTAGAATCGGCCTGGTAATAACGTTGCTGAGTGTTGATCCAGCGGTGATTGAGACGATCCATAACGGTAAAAACAAGACTGCGGTATTGGTCCCAGTCGGTAGCCGAGTATTGATCTTTTGCAAGTGTATAATGAAGATGATTTTCTATATCGCTCTGAAAGGATTCGATATCCATTCCTATACGATCACTGCCATTTTGTGCCTGTTCCATATGTAAGCGTTTACGTTACAGCGACTTGTCGTAATTCAAAAAAAGCTTTCTAATAATGATTGTTAATACAAAAGATAGTGAATTACGATTTGCTTAAATGTTATGATTTCCTGTAAATGATCCTGTAAAATAGTAAGGGGTTACACCAATTCATAGATATTGGCGTCAGGTTTGAATGTCGGCCTGGTAAGTTTAGCCTGCATTCCGGCATCAAGGAATCCTATTAGCGATTGATTAGCCACGAATTCCTGCTCAAACAAACCGTATACAGCAGAGCCGCTTCCGCTCATTAAGGCAAATATTGAACCGTCTTCGTACATCTGGTCTTTCATATTTCCGACCATGGGGTGCATGGCTATGACAGGTGGCTCCAGATCGTTCGTAAGTAGGTATTGCCATTCGTCGACCGGTTCATTTTTAAGGATGTGGCCAAGATCAAATTCATGATAGTTATTGGGATTACAAAATTGGTAAGCTTCGGGTGTTGAGCTGTTGATGCCCGGGTAAACGGTAATGATCCAATAGTCAGGTTGAATATCGGCAAAAGTAAGATCTGTTCCAGTACCTGTTCCAATTGCAGGCCTGTTATGTATAAATAGCGGGATATCAGATCCAAGAGTGGCACCAAGATCGGCAAGTTCATTGTCCGTAAGATTATGCTCTTCAAGCTGATTCAGGAGTCGGAACGTCATCGCGGCATCGCTGCTTCCGCCGCCTAGTCCTGCTCCGGCCGGTATCTGTTTTTCTACAGAAATGTGCCAGTGTGCCTTCAGGCCGATTTCCAGATCAAAGAGCTCAAGGGCGCGATTAATTAGGTTCCCGGGTCCTGATTCGATATCAGTATTTTTCATCTCCACTCGATGTTGCTCCGCTTCATGGACCTCAAACCTATCACTCCAGTCGATGAAGGCAAAACCCGTAGTGATGTCATGATAACCGTTATCCAAACGTGCGTTCACATGCAGACCGAGGTTAATCTTTGCATAAGCTCTTGCAGTCCATCGTGTACTTTGTGCCATTCGAAATGGAAATGATCCTTATTTATTTTTAATGGTGTCGCCAACCTGATATAGTCGGGATCCTGTCAGGGTGAAAAGGCGAAAATAGGAACTAATACACTAAAAAGATAAACAGTGCACGTTGATTTGAGATCAACGTGCAGAAAGTGGTCAGACGGTTCCTCCAGATGAGTCCATTGGACAAACCGCCAGACCGCAACACCTCACGGATAAAAACTAAGTCCGGCCTGCCAGATGAGTCCTGATGTCTGATGGGTTCGTTCATAACTGTATCTGTGATCGAGTGGCAGTCCTGAAAGATGCAGCGTGAATCGATCGTTTATTTCAAAATCGACACCAGCGAGAAGTGTAAACCGATATTGGGTATAATTGTATTTCATGTAAAATGCAGGCTCACCAATGGTATAAGTGGTTGAACCACTTAAAGACTGGACGTAATAAGTCGGGTGTGGTTCCGGATTGGGATTCACCAGGTTGTCCTTTTTCTTAATGCTTGCAATCTGTTCATTAAAACCACCCCAAACCTCGAAACGGTTGAATAGGCGAACATGTGCAATCAGGGGTATCTGAAAACTGTGCTCCCGAACGTGATTACGCCAGTTGATCTGCACATTGTTGTTGACAGGTTGACGGGATGTCGATGCAACACCAGTTGTATCAATAGATTGCGTGATTAGTAACCCGGTGATATCACTTGATTCCAAAGTATGGGTATTCCGGCTTCCGTGTTCGTATTGAAGTCCAAAGTCCAGTGTTATTATTGATGAAGGAAATAGCGTGTAAAATAAACCTATCTGATGATTCCAATCATATTCACTTCCATTACCGGAATGAAGCATTGTCGATTGACTGGAATTAATGACAGTGCCCGTATTTTGGGAAATGACATTCGAATATGACTGCGACCTTGCTCCGGGAATCAATTTCGTTCGGTTCGTATAAGTTTCGTAAAAAAAGCGCAGCTGGCTGTAGGGTGAAACATCAAATTGAAGTGACAATCCGCCATTCAAGGCATGTCCATGATTATTCCATGAGAGAATGTTAGATGTGACACTCTTACTCATTTGATAGTACGTACCGGAATTCGCTGTGCCGGTTTCATAATAGATAGGGGTGATCGTATTTAACATTTCATCGCCGCTGCCTGCTAAGTAACCCAGATGGGCCATACCGGTGAGTTTTTGTGAGAAGATATATCGTCCGCCAAGGTCAAAAGCCATGTGCCGGTAATGCTGGGAGCGTTGTTCGGTAAGCAGGTTAGATGGATTGACTGCTGGGTCCGAGACGTTCTCATAAAAAACACCAAAGATGGGAGGGGCGTAATGGGTTTGATTGCCATAGCCACCACTGCGCTGAAAGAATGTCGCCCCGATCCTTAACCCCAGAAGAGCACGTTCTGAAACCTTGTAGCCACCGTAAAATGCCAGGAAATGGCCGGTCTGTTTCAGGTGATTTTTTTGGAAATTATCTACAGAACTGACTGCTCCGGAGACCGAATTACTAAAGGCGGAACCCTGGGGATAGGTGAAACCTGGATATGCATAATAATCCTCGCTGGATATGATAGCCTGGTATGAAAAACCGGCAAAGATGCGTTTATCAGCGAACGGATATCCGATGACAGAAGCGGAAAGAAATGGTTCCTGGCTAAGGCGATGTCCGTTAGCGGTATTATAGGCATTATATGCATCCGGAACGGGCGCAATATAATTGTTTCCGGGTACACTCGAATTAACATATTCGCAGTATGGACATGGATTATAGTTCGCGGGGTTGCCGTACGATTTGTACGTATTTCGGCTCCGGACGTTTACATATGCGTAAAGATCGTGACCGTTCAATTCCGGCAGCCAGGCTGGATTTTGAGCAAGTTGATTTAAGGGATTAGAGGTGATGAAACCCTGAACAAGTTGAGAGAAAGCCCCAAAGTTTGAAGGCGAAAGCTGACCCGGCCGGTAAAAAAAGGATTCGTTCTCGAACGCAGCCTGTACAGGCGAATACTCAAAGTTTTGCGCTGAGACGACAATGGGTACAAGTAACGTAACAGACAGTAGCACTACCTTCTTCATACGCTCTCCTTATCTAATATTTGGTAAAGTCAACTAAATCAATTTAATGATTCAGCCCATATATTCAAGCAAAAACAATGATCAATAAACAATAATCCGTGTCCCTTGTAGGCCGGACAGCTTGTCCGACAAGAAAATGCGATAATGTAGCTTGGTAGTGTCTGTTGAGTGAACCATTGCTCTTTAACTTTAGAGAGTTCACGCGAAGCTGAGCAATGAATAACGGCAGGGGCCTGCCGGAGAGAATCTCCGACCTGCAAGTTGCATGTTCAATCCAGCCATTCCTCTTTGTGCTCAAGCATATATTGGTAGGCAGCATCGTGATCATTGGGCACGTCTCCGTTCAGGATTGCTTCTTCTACAGCTTTCTTGATTTTACCGATTTGTGGACCGGGCTTCATGTCGAATGCCTTCATGATCTCATCCCCGTTGATAGGTGGTTGCCAGTTGCGCAGGCGGTCTTTCTCCTCAACCTCATGGATCTTTTTTTCAACGTTATCAAAATTGCTTAGATAACGCCGGACCTTACGGTCGTTTTTACTGGTGATGTCGGCACGGCAGAGCATCATCAGATCATTCAGATCATTGCCGGATTCAACGATCAGGCGGCGAATAGCACTGTCTGTTACTTCTTCGTTGGCAAGCGCAATTGGACGGAGGTGCAGGCGAACTAATTTCGATACATACCGCATGCGTTCATCAAGAGGCAGGCCCAGGCGGCGGAAAATCCGTTTTGTCCATTTAGCCCCCAGCGCATCATGTCCATGGAAAGTCCATCCCTGTTGTTCATCGAATCGTTTGGTCGGCGGCTTGGCGATGTCATGCATGATAGCTGCCCATCTAAGCCACAGATTGTCTGTGTTTACCGATATGTTGTCGAGCACCTGAAGCGTATGCCAAAAATTATCCTTGTGGCCGACACCGTCTATGAACTCAGCACCGTGAAGTTTAGCCAGTTCCGGGAAAATGTGGGGGAGAATTCCCGTTTTAAAAAGAAGTCCAAAGCCAGTAGATGGTTTCCCGGACATCACCATCTTATTTATCTCATCGATAATCCGTTCTTTGGATACAATGGAAATACGCCCGGCCATCTCTTTAATGGCATCGAGTGTGTGTTTCTCGATTTTGAAACTGAGCTGTGCCGCAAATCGTATGGCGCGTAACATTCTCAGGGGATCGTCATCGAAGGTAACCCGGGGATCGACTGGTGTGCGAATAAGTTTTTTTTCGAGATCATCAATCCCGCCAAATGGATCAAGAAGTGCTCCGAAATTTTCCTTGTTAAGAGACCAATACATGGCATTGATCGTAAAATCCCTGCGATTCTGATCGTCTTGAAGGGTACCATCTTCTACAATCGGCTTACGGGAATCTCTTCGATAACTTTCTTTTCGTGCTCCGACGAATTCGAGGATAAGCCCCGGAACTTTAATCTGGGCAGTGCCAAACTGTTTGAAAACAGCGAGGCTGCTTCGGTCCAGTTTCTTATTAAGCTTCTCAGCCAGTTTTACCCCGGATCCGACGGTAACCATATCGATTTCGGGTGTTTCTTTAACATCCAGTCGATTCAGGCAGTAATCACGTACATATCCACCGACAACGTATACCGGTTGATTCAGTTCGGCAGCGGTATCCGAGATGAGTCTAAAAAGGGCGATATGTTGTTTGTCGATATCCAGATCTGGGTGCTCGTAAGCAGAGTCCGGTGAAAAAGTCTCGATTGGGTTTCGAGTCATCGGTCAGTACGACATTATTGAGCGGACCTTCATGTTGAACCCGCTATTCCATTATTCGTTGCTGGTTATTTTACGACGGAATGATCACCTATGTGAAGAGTTCCTTCGTATCTATAAACAGATGTGTGGTTACCAATAGTTGCGTCATCAAGTTTCGATTGTTCGATGTTGCTGTGATCAAGAACAACGCTGTTTGTGACCGTACTGTCGGTTATGGTCGTATGCGGACCCACGCTGGTATATGGGCCTACTGTTGAGTTTTTTATAGTCACGTTTTCACCGAGGTAGACAGGTGCGATTATCTTTGAATCGGGATACTTACCGGCATCAAAAGGCGGATTTTCTTTTTCAAGGATGACCTTGGAGGTTTCAGACCATGCGTCAATCGTACCACAGTCGAGCCACTCATCTACTGTTGCCACCTTGAAATGCTTGCCATCTTTCAGCAGGCGATCGAGAGCATCCGTAAGCTGATACTCGTTTCCATGCCCGGTCACGTCGTTCTCGAGTAAATACTCGATTTCTTTTTTCAGGTATTTTCCTTCCTTAAAATAATAGACACCTATGATCGCGAGATCAGAAATCGGTTCACTCGGTTTTTCGACAAAATCCGTGATAGTTTCACCTTCATGAACAGCTACCCCAAACCGGGAGGGATCATCAACTTTCTTGAGCCATATGACGCTGTCTGCATCTTCGAGTGACACACTTTCTTTGGTATCGAAAAGAGTATCAGCAAATACAATGATGACTTCTCCTTCCAGCGAATCGGCAGCACAGTAAACAGCATGGGCAGTTCCAAGTGCTTCGTCCTGCGTGTAAAAAGTTGCTTTGGCGCCGTGACGTTCGCTCAGCTTTGTCAGATCTCTTTTGACATCATCTCCAAAATCTCCCAATACAAACACATTCTCATCAATCGTGCGGTCGAGGGTACGATCGAAAGTCTGAATGATTCGCTCAACAATTGACGTTCCTGCAACGGGAAGCAACGGCTTTGGCGTGGTATGTGTATGCGGACGTAGACGGGTTCCTTTACCGGCCATTGGGATAATTAATTTCATGCGTCGCGTCTTTTTTGTGGTTAATATTTCGGCTGTAAAGATACTATAACTTGTTATATTAAGCGACTGCCGGTGCAACCGCCAACAATTGCTTAACGTATATTTGTTCAGACACGCTTAGTGTAACCAATCCACTACACGACTAAAACCAGATTTTACATGCTCTCGAGCTGGTACATTACTTTCATTGATATTCTCGACATCCTTTTTATCCTGATAATGACGCGCCGTATGATCTACCGCGGCCGTCTACTTCTGCATTCATTTCAGCTGTCCGGCTACAAGATTCGCGAATACTGGCAGTGGTTGAAGGAGCACTGGATGGAACACGTGATCTCTCTTGAACAAGGACTGATGGACCTTGTGGTGATGGTTGCTTTTGCCTTCTTACGTGATAAAATGACGGAGTCGTCAGTAACAGTAATTGTACTGATTTTCGCCATATTCTGGATGGGTCCGGTGGCCGAATTTAGACGCAGACAAAAAAAGCCTCTTGCCTTTACTCCACGTATGAGCAGGCTGACGGCCCTTTTTGCCATAATAAGTGCTATTCTGCCTGTATACGGAACTTATCTCACCTTTATGAACAGTGGTCTTTTCCTGGATATTTACACACTGGGCCTCACCTGGATTCAGGCCGATATCATCCTTCCGTTCTGGCTGCTGCTGACTGGTTTTATCATGATGCCATTCGAGCATCATGTGCACAACCGGTTTAAAGAGATGGCGCGCAAGAAATTGGTATCAATGCCGGATCTTACCATAATTGCGATAACCGGCAGTTATGGTAAAACTTCCACCAAGTTTATGATCCGTGATCTTCTGAAAGAGCGATACAATGTGCTGGCAACGCCAGGGAGCTATAACACACCGATGGGCATTTGCAAAGTCATCAACCAGGATCTGCAGGCTTCACATCAGATTTTAGTTCTGGAGATGGGAGCAAGATATAAGGGTAATATTAAGGAACTATGTGAGATTGCCCGTCCGGATATTTCGGTGGTCACGAATATAGGAGTGGCACATCTTGAGACGTTTGGATCGCAGGAGGCCATCCGCGACACTAAGTCCGAGATCGTTCAGTACATGAACGAAAATGGCACTATTGTTCTCAATGCTGATGATCCGCTGGTGATGAGCATGGCTGATATACGAAACGATGCAAAAATTCTAACAGCGGGCTTTGGGAAGGGTGATTTTCGGGCAGGTGACATCAGCTATGATCATAACGGATGCAGCTTTGAAGTAACAGCACCAGATGATCAAAAAGTGGATGTCCGGTTGCAGCTGCTGGGCAAACATAATGTTCACAACCTGCTGCTGGCTATGACGGTTGGGCATCATCTGGGCTTGCGTCTCCAGACTATGGCCATAGCAGCATCAAATATCAAACCTGTGGAACACCGGCTTGAGCTTAAGCAACAGGATGGCATCACGATCCTTGATGATGCCTTTAACTCAAATCCGGTGGGCGCCCGAAATGCCGTTGACATTCTTGCCAGGTTCAATAGCGGCCGGCGCATCCTGATTACCCCGGGAATGGTGGAACTTGGTGAGACTGAGTACGAAGAAAATAAAAAATGGGGAAGTTTTATTGGTACCAGGGATCTCGATTTGGTTGTATTGGTTGGTCCCGAGCGAACCAGGCCGATTCATGAAGGACTGAAGCAGGAAGGTTTTGACGGGGAACGTGTTCGGGTTGTCCAATCACTTTTCGAGGCCAATGAAATCATCAAAGATTTTGCCCGGCAGGGTGATACAATCCTTTATGAGAATGATCTTCCGGATACGTATAATGAGTGAATAAATTGATTGGAAATTAGGGAATTAGAAAGTGGATGAATTTGTAAGCAATGCGGCGAGCCGAAACACCATGGCTTGGCAAGTCCGGGCGTACTAAGCTGGACACACAAACCAGTTTTGAAGTCTTTTATCTGAGACATTACAATTATTCGCCAAGTAGGAAAATCATTCTGAAAAATGAAGAGATCGACGCTTGTCATAGTGTTGCTTTCAATCACGATTGCCGAAGTCAGGGCGCAATCTTTACGCTATTCTGTTTCCGGCGGAATCACTTATGCTACAGTCCGTTATCAATCCGACTTTCCGTCACAAATAATGTGGTTTGACAGACATTCGAACCGCACAGTCAATGTAGGACTGAATGCTGAATTGCCTGTGGATAAGTGGATGTCAGTGCGCATTGGCATTGGTTATCTTCAAAATGGTTTTTCGGTGAACTATGATCATTTTTTCGCTGCCATGGGATCCGAATCCGAACCGAACCCTTTCAAAGGTGCTAAACCGGATGGAACATCGGATTATGTGTTTCATACGTTACAGGCTGGGGGTAATCTAAAAATCCGTCCTTTTAGAAGAGGAAGTCCCTATATCTTCGCGGGACCGAATTTGGAATACATTATGAGTGCGCAGTATCACGCAGAATATCGTTACCCTGTTTCAGGTCCCGGAGCAGGTCCGTTGGTGACAGATAATAAATCACTGAATCCTGCCGTGCATAGGTTTAACCTGGCACTGGATTCGGGTTTTGGATTTTATCTCGCACCTGGCAAGGTACGTCCCTATGTCGAATTTTCCTATCTCCTGGAATTAACCAACATGGCTAAATCTGGCCATCTAAACCAATTTTATCCATTTATTGCCCAAAGAAACTGGGTGCCGCGAAGCTTCTTGATCAATGTGGGGATAACTATTTAAGGTACTAACGATATCTTTATTTCTTCTCTCGTTACGAAGATCTGCTTCCAGAACTTCATTACAACATTCTCTCGCCCAATTGCCCAAAATTCCAATTTCTCTTACTCATACCTGACCGCTTCGGCCGGTTCAACCCAGGATGCGCGCAGGGCCGGGTACCAGCTTGCCAGCATGCAGAGGATAAGGCTGCCACCGAGGACCATGGCAATATCGGTCCACTGAACGGCGACTGGATAATATTGGATAATGAATGATCCCGAGCCTGCCAGTTTCACCAATCCGAAATTTTTTTGGAGCCAGCAGAGCAGTAATCCCAGGGCTCCGCCAAGCCCGCATCCCATTACGCCGATATAAAATGCCTGTCGCACGAAAATCCGCTTTATGATTCGCCGGGTGTAACCCATGGATATCAGGACGCCGATATCACGTCTTTTCTGAATGACAAGCATGGTTAGAGAGCCGACGATGTTTAACACAGCGACAAGGACAATAATCATCAATATTCCATACCCAGCCCATTTCTCCAGGTTCATTACATCATACAATGGTTTCTGGAGATCATACCAGGTCTGGATTTGATAGTTGCTGCCAAGTTTCTGTTGCAGCGATTGTTTGAAAGCTGCAGCCTGGTCATGATTTTTGAGTTCAATGTCTATGCCCGAAATCTTGTTTTTGTATCGAAACAGACGTTGAGCGGCGTGTAAATCGATATAAACCTGTGGTTCATTCACAATTTCGTTAAGGCTGTAAACTCCGCGGACCTGAAAATGATACCCTTGAGGACCGGAAAATTGAGTCAGTGCCTTTTCCATACCGGCCGAACTCATAAGGGCCACATTATCGTTAAGTGTAAGGCTGAGCTGGCCAAACAGGCGTTGTGGAATTAGGAGTCCGGGTGTATTATTCTGAACATTTAAATTGAAAACACCTGAGGTTACACTGCCCGGATGATTTCTGATTGGGAAGAAGAGATCAGGATGAATACCTTTAACGGTAACAACCTGCTCCTGACTGTTGCTGTTGGAGCCTACGATCAGACATTTTCCCTGGACGTATGGAGACATGGAAACGACATCCGGCTGGTGGGCAAGTTCGCTGCGAAGGCTGTCTGTGTAGGCAAAAGCAGGTGCGGTAGCAGATTCAATGCGAATATCAGGATCATTGGTGAGAAGTAAACCTTTTACCAGATCATAAAAACCATTAAAAACAGAAAGAACGATAATCAGAAGGGCGGTACCGATGGTAATTCCGCCAACGCTGATCAGGGTCAGGGTGGAAACGAGTGAGACATGCTGTCTGGAAAACAGATATCGGCGTGCGATGAAGCCGGAACCTTGCATAACGTATGTTATATTATAGCGATGGAGAATGCACCATCTTAAAAATAGCTTGGAATATTGTTATTTTACACAATTTGAAAATGGGGTAACAGAATGGCACGGCAAAAAAAAGCAGTAAAGAAAACGGTTTATGACGCAATCGCTAACGGTAGTTTTGGCGATCCATTTTCTGTTTTAGGTCAACATAAGGTACAAAAGAATGGTAATGATGCCATAAGCGTTAAAGCCTTTCTGCCGTGGGCAAAAAAATTATGGGTAACCGAGCGGGATGGATCTTTTCGTGGCAAGATGGATAAAATTCATGACGCCGGAATCTTTGAAGCTGTTTTTGAGAATCGTGACCGTTTTGACTACTACCTGGAAGCAACCAATGCCCATGATGATGTTGTCAAGGTTGAAGATTCATATGGCTTTGGTCCAATTCTAACAGATTTCGACCTTCATTTATGGGGAGAGGGTAACCATACGCATGCGTATAAATTCATGGGTGCCCATATCCGCGAGGTTAACGGTATAAAGGGAACTCATTTCGTTGTTTCGGCTCCAAGCGCAGCTCGTGTTAGCGTGATTGGTGAATTCAATGATTGGGATGGCCGTACTCATGTGATGCGCAAGTATTATGACCAGGGGCTCTGGGAGTTGTTTATTCCCGGTATTGAAAAAGGGACACTGTATAAATATGAAATTAAGAGCCCATATGCTGATCTTCCTTTGTTGAAAAGTGATCCATTTGGATTTTATTCCGAGAAACGCCCTCAGACAGCCTCTATCGTCTATGAGCTTGACGGATACAAATGGGCTGATGAGCAGTGGGTGAATCACCGAAAAGAACACCGTGCCATGGATGCGCCGATAGCTGTCTATGAAGTCCATCTCGGATCATGGCGCAGGCATGAAGACGGCTCCTTTATGACTTACCGGGAAATGGCTGATGAACTTGTGCCATATGTTAAGTCTATGGGATATACACACATAGAATTGATGCCGGTAGCCGAACACCCGTATGATCCCTCATGGGGATATCAGCAAACGGGTTATTTTGCAACCACGAGCCGGTTTGGCGAGCCACACGATTTCATGCATTTTGTTGATGCATGTCATGAGAACGGTATAGGTGTTCTAATTGACTGGGTTCCAGGCCATTTTACAAAAGACGCGCACGGTCTGTATATGTTCGATGGTACACATCTGTATGAGCATGCCGATCCGCGCCAGGGCGAGCACCGCGACTGGGGCACAAGCATTTTCAACTACGGGCGCAGTGAAGTTCGTGACTTCCTTCTCTCCAACGCGATATTCTGGCTTGATAAATTTCACATCGACGGACTGCGTGTCGATGCCGTTGCATCAATGTTGTACCTGGATTATTCACGTGAGGCGGGGGAATGGATACCCAACAAGTATGGTGGCCGCGAAAATCTGGAAGCCATTGAATTCATTAAGCGATTCAATGAGATTACTCACGAGCAATATCCGGGCATCATGACTATGGCAGAAGAATCAACAGCCTGGCCAATGGTTTCCCATCCAACGTACACAGGTGGACTTGGTTTCGATTATAAGTGGAACATGGGGTGGATGAATGATACTCTGAAATACATGGAGATAGATCCGATATTTCGTCGTTATCATCAAAATCAGATCACATTTTCGCTTATTTACGCATTCACAGAACATTTCATTCTGCCATTCTCACACGACGAAGTGGTGCATATGAAACAGTCGATGATCGGGAAGATGCCCGGCGACGACTGGCAAAAATTTGCGAACCTTCGCCTTTTATATACGTACATGTACATGCACCCGGGCAAAAAGCTGCTCTTTATGGGCGGTGAATTTGGCCAGTGGTCAGAATGGAACTGCATGTGGCAATTAGAATGGAACTTGTTGCAATATGATCCTCATATTGGATTGCAGACGCTGGTTCGTGAACTTAATAGACTGTATCAGGATGAACCATGTCTTCATGAGGTCGACTATGACTGGAGTGGATTCGAATGGATCGATTTTTCCGATGCTGACAATAGTATCATATCTTTCTTGCGGTACAACAAAAATAAAAAGGATTTCGTGATTGGTATTTTTAACTTTACACCTGTTGTGCATGAAAATTACAATATCGGTGTACCAAAGGAGGGACGTTATAACGAAGTATTTAACAGCGATGTGACCAAATATGGCGGAAGTAATATATATAATTCCGAAATTCACGGACATCCTGGTGCCTGGCACAATCAACCATGTCATATTTCAATAACCGTACCTCCACTTTCTGGTATCATTTTGAAGCATGTCGGGCAATAGAGCTTGAGGTTAATAAGTTTTACAACGTCATTAAAAGACTTTGAAAGAAATGAAGTTTCGCAGATCTACGGGCATACTCGTACATCCTACATCATTCCCCTCTCCGTACGGAATGGGGGATATTGGCCCATCGGCCTATAGGTTTATCGACTTTCTTACTGAGACAAATCAGTCTATCTGGCAGATACTCCCCCTGGGACCAACAGGCTACGGAAATTCCCCTTACGCCAGTTATTCAGCCTTTGCCGGGAATCAATACCTGATCAGTCCTGAGATATTGATCGAGAAGGGATTGATCAGAAGGGAAGAGGCGTCTATGGAAGTCATACCTTCTTCGACTAAGGCCGACTATATATCCGCCTTTCGTATTAAAGATCATTTGCTTGAAATAGCTGCTGAACGGTTCAAAGAGAAAAAAGACTCTCTGATGACAAAGCAGTTTTCTCATTTTCGACAGGATAATAAATGGTGGCTTCCTGATTATGCACTTTTCATGGCTTGTTCTGAGCATTATGACCGCCGGCCATGGAACCAGTGGGAAGAAGGATTGCGGAAACGTCAGAAAAAGTCGTTGGATTCTTTTCGTAAAAAACTGGCAGGTCGTATTGCCTATCATGAATGGTGTCAGTTCGAGTTCTTTGAGCAATGGCATGCTGTGCGAGAATATGCTAACAACCGGGGCATCAAAGTAATCGGCGATATTCCAATTTTTGTCGATCACAACAGCGCTGATGTATGGTCGCATTCCCAACTTTTTGAAGTTGATAAGAATGGCAATAGAATCTTGGTTTCCGGGGTACCGCCTGATTATTTCAGTGAAACAGGACAGCTTTGGGGCAACCCACTCTATCGTTGGAAGGTGATGGAAAAGAATGGATTTGAATGGTGGGTCAAACGGTTTGAACAGATGTTCTCGCTCTTCGACGCCATACGAGTGGATCATTTTCGTGGTTTCGAGGCCTACTGGGAGGTCAAGGCTGATGAAAAGACCGCTGTTAACGGACGTTGGGTAAAAGGTCCGGGGAAAAAGCTTTTTGATACGATTCGTGAACGTCTGGGTGAGTTACCTATCATAGCCGAAGATCTTGGCCTGCTGACCAAAGAAGTAGTGGACTTACGGAATTCGTATAACTTTCCCGGAATGAAGATCCTGCAATTTGCCTTTTCTGACAATTCGGCAAATGGTTTTCTTCCGCATAACTACAAAACGAACAACTGTGTCGTTTATACCGGTACGCACGACAACGATACGACCATCGGGTGGTATAATAAAGGAACTGACTTTGAGAAACACCGGGTCAGAGAATACATGCAAATCGACGGACACGATGTCGCCTGGGCTATGATAAGGCTTGGGATGCTATCCATTGCTGATATGGCTATATTCCCACTTCAAGATTTTATGAATCTGGATACGGAACACCGGATGAACTTTCCGGGCACTGCCAGTGGTAACTGGGAGTGGAGATATACAGACGATATGTTAGCCGATGTGGATCGGAATCGTATCCAATACCTGGTGCAATTATCGAACCGGGATGTAAAAAATGGTGAACAAGACGCGAATTTGGTATCAATAAAGGCCGAAGGTGTGGATAATCTTTAAGAATTGGCTGTAAATTGTTACCTTTTTGCGATCATTTTCCAGCAAACTGAGTTTCATGGACTACAATCTAAAAAATCTGCCGCATCGTTCGGTTAAGCCGAGAGACAATGGAATCGTAATTGTTCTCGATAAAGGCAGCAGCATTCGTCAAGTTGAAGACTTCGTCGAAACCTGTTCCGACTATATAGACATTGTAAAACTGGGATGGGGAACTTCTCAGGTAACGCCTCGACTCAAAGAAAAAATAGCGGTGTATCATGACGCTCAGATACCCGTCTACTTTGGGGGTACCTTGTTTGAGGCGTATGTGCTTCGGGATCAACTCGATGATTACCTGCGTCTGCTCGATCATTATGGTATCGGTCATGTAGAGGTGTCTAATGGAACAATCTGGCTCTCAGAGGAAAAGAAGCGAAACATTATTGCTGAACTCAGTAAGAATTTTACGGTTCTCTCCGAAGTGGGCAGTAAAAATCCAAACGCAATCATCCCGCCCTATAAATGGGTTAAAATGATCAAGGCGGAGCTTGAGGCCGGAGCTTGGAAAATTATTTGTGAGGCCCGTGAAAGTGGAACTGTTGGCGTCTTCCGACCCAATGGTGAAGTTCGCTCAGGTCTTGTTGATGAGATTGTAGATCAAATTCCGATTGATAATCTTATATTTGAAGCACCTCAGAAAGAACAACAGGTTTGGTTCATCAAAAAGTTTGGGGCCAACGTTAATCTGGGAAATATCCTACAGGCAGAAGTTATTCCATTGGAAACACTGCGACTTGGGTTGCGCAGTGACACACTGTTTGACTTTTTCTCGCTGGATGATGAAACCTCCGATCTTCGGCTGAACGCCGGCGAAAACCCACCCGGAGAACAACACTGAATTATTGATTTAAACGGATGGACAGACGCATGAAAGTTCTTTATGCCGCTGCGGAGATTTCTCCGTTTGCCAGATTGACCAACACGGCCGATCTTTTACGTTTTTTACCGGCATCACTTCAGGATAAAGGATTTGAAATCCGTATCCTCTTGCCCAAGTATGGTTCGATAAACGACCGTAGAAACAGGTTGCATGAGGTAATTCGGCTCTCCGGGATCGAGGTCCAGGTTGGCGATAAAACCGAAAGCATGCGTATCAAAGTAGCCAGCATTCCCAATGCCAAGCTGCAGGTTTATTTTCTGGATAACGACACCTATTTCAAACGAAAAGGCCTGTTCACAGATCCTAAAAGCGGGAAATTTTTCGAAGATAACGATGAACGTCTTGTCTTCTACAATAAAGGGGTGCTCGAAACCGTAAAGAAACTTGGCTGGCAACCTGACGTCATTCACTGCCATGACTGGGCCGCTGGTTTTATTCCTGTTTTTCTGAAGCATGTTTTTATCAACAACGAGATTTTTAAAAAAACGAAAGTGATCTACAACCTTCACTCACCACAACATGATGGGTTCTTCGATCCGAAGATCCTTGATTTTATGGGGCTTCCTGAATCAGTCGATGTCGAGAAGTTTATGACGGACGGCAAGGTTGACTTTGTTAAAGCAGGCTTGCAGTATGCTGATTATGTCGTGACCGGGAATGAAATCAGGGATGAGTTTGATCACTACTTCAAAGAACTTGATATAACTCCGGTGAAGATCCAAGGTTCGCCCCAAGACATTTCTTCTAAATTTGCGGATTTCTACCGCCAAATTGGTGAGGAAGAATAAGTTCAAAATATCGCAATTCTGACAAAACACATTTGGATTTTCCTGTGAATGTACGCAAAGTGACTCAACTGCCCCTGGTAGTTGCAGTCCTCACTATCGGTGCCCTCTGGGTAAGCGGTTGCAAGGATACTACCCTTGTTGGTGGAAATATTATACAGCCAACAGCTGACGTACAGATTGATACTATTCCACTATCGAATCTGTCGACTGCAAAATTACCGGCTTATTCCGGAGATCTTACCGACTTTTCCGCCGGGTCTTATAATGACCCGGTTTTTGGAAACATAACAGCAACGGGTCTTATTCAGCCGTCACTTGCTGGTATAGGTTCGCTGGATACATTGACCGACGACAGCAAATTGACTCTTCGTTTGTTTTTTAACAGCGTTTACGGTGATACTGCTTCTACTGTATCATACGATCTGGTCGAGGCTTCAGGCCCATGGAGAGGCCGTGAATGGAAGATCGATTCTGCACCCCCTACCAGCAGTACCGTTGTCGGCAATTTTTCTGTGGGAGATGTTAATTCGCTTGTCACCGATTCATTAGGTGATGTCGCGTCGGTGGATGTCCAGCTTAGTCAAAGCTGGGTCCAGAAATACCGTCAGGCCTACTATAATTCGACGAACAGGGATTCTTCTTATGTCTTCACAATGCCCGGATTTGTGATCGTGCCTAAATCAGAGGGAAAGATACTGGCTTTCGATCCCTCAAACAGCCATCTGGAAGTTGTGACGCCAAAAGATACAGCTTCATTTGTTATCAGAGATTGGGCTTACAGCGTAAACCGGACAAACGTACCTGATTATTCGGGGAAAAAGCTACAGATGTACTCGACTTTCGAGTCTGTTCCGAAGTTCGATATTTCGGTGACCTCGGATACATCCGTTAATATTAATGGGGTAAGCCTGGGAACAAAAGCCATTTCACGTGTTCAAATGCTTCTTTATGCCGACTCTGTTGAAATGCATAAAAGCCTTCCGTCTGGCAATATTAGGCCAGCGGTGGGTTATTTGCAGATGTATTATCTTCACAAAGATAATATTGAATTTGAGATGTTAAATGGTCCGATTTCCGGTGGAACGGCATATAAAGTTGGTACAGGGACGTATTCAGTGGATCTGACCTCCCGATTGAATTCAATTTTGACAGGTACAGACAATACAGGCAGTTATTACCTTATTCCACAGTCTCATTCAGGCACGATCTATTCGTTGTTGTTTAATAGTCCCTCCGATTCGTTGAAAACACCCAAAATTATTGTCACATCTGTAAAATCGAAAAATCAGTGAAGTATTTTTCAATCATAGCTTTGATGATGTTCCTGGCTTTTAGTGAGTCGCAGGGGCAAAGTCTGTATAATACGGGTTCCATTTATTCTTATTACGGTGCAGGCGCAGTCACTGATTTTCGTGATCCCAATGCCTCTGGAATGGGAATGACGGGGGTTGGATTGTCCATTACCGGAACGAATCTGTCTAATCCTGCTACATGGAGTTCAGCTGTTCTGGCTGCTGGAACTGGTGGGTTTGAGATCAACACCATTACGAGTAGTAATAGAAATACTCATGTCGCCCGTTCCCAGATCAACATTACTCACTTTCAGCTTATCTTACCGGTTGTTAAACAGAAATTCGGAATTTCGGCTTCTCTCTATCCTATAACACAGAGCAACTACCATTACCAGAATACCGGACAAATTGACTCCATTCAAACGAATGTGGGCAATGTGGCATATCAAAATAATTACAAGGGTAGTGGTGGTTTAAATGCACTTGAAGTAGGTTTCGGGTGGAACATTACCAAAAACCTTTCGGTTGGTTATGCTCCGTCACTGGTTTTCGGCAAACTGACGAATGATGTGACTACGTCTTTCAGTAGTGTGTACTACTATCCAACACACTACAACATAAATACTACGAATATTGGAATGGGCAACCGAGTCGGGTTATTTTTCCAAAAAAATAAAGTGTTTAATTCCAATGACCTGATTTCATTTGGAGCTACTGCTTCATTACCGGTGACTTTGAAATCAGATAAATCAGTCGAAAACTATATAAATATTAGCGGTTCAGAGGTCAATAAAATCACTAACCTGACGAGTGGGAATATTCGTCTTCCGCTGCGAGCGGGGTTTGGTTTGGGTTATTGGTTCAATAATCACTGGATGGTAGGTGGTGAAGCCTTGTATCAAAAGTGGGGTAATTATAAGGGTATCAACTCACGGCAGACAGATTATTATAAGGATCGTTTGCGGTTTGGTATGGGAGGTCAGTTTTTGCCGGCCAGATCCGTCAATAATCCTGGTTTCTTTAGAACATTAGTATATCGTGCCGGATTTTCATATGATACCGGATATTTGAAACTTCAAGGACAAAACATATCTTCATTGATGATGTCGGCAGGAATAGGTATTCCATCACGTACTGCCTCGTCTATTGATATTGATCTCTCGTATGGTTGGCGGGGGACGACATCGCATGATTTGGTTAGAGAAAGAATATTCTCGATTAAAGTGTCGTTTAATCTAGCAGAACTAATGTTCTTCAAACGAAAAATCCAGTAATTCACAACACAACGTAATCAATAACAAATAAGCTACGGTCATGAAGCGTATTCTTAGCGTATTTGCCGGTCTGTTATTTCTAGTATCTACCGGGGTTAAAGCCCAAAAGGCTGATTCTATACCTCCCGCACCATACGGCATGAGTCCATTAGAGGTATACTCGGTATTCAGTGAATCATATAAAAATAAGGACTTCGAAACTGCCCTAATGTATGGTCGGTGGCTGGTTGTTGCTCATCCGCAGAAAATTCAGGGTTTCCCTCAGTATGATGGATCAATGACATTCAGTAAAATGATCGATATATACACCCAGAAGGGAGAAAATGCTCAGGATCCAACAGCTAAAACAGCCTATTTTGATACTGCCGCAACATACTATAGCAAAGTTCTGAATTCCTACTCAGATAAAGAGATAGATCGTTACCAGTGGCTTTTCGATGAAGGACGTTTCTATCAGCAACATGCTGATTTTATCAGTAATGGGATGGATAAGGCCGTAGCTGACTATGAAAAGGTCTTCCAGATGGATCCGAAGAAAACGACCCAGGCTGGTAAAGGTTATTACATTCAGGCTGTTGTCAATTATTACGTTAATGACGGTGATAAGGACAAAGCTCTTGCATTGATGAAAAAAGCGGATCCTTTTGCCAACAATGACACGGAACAGTATTTCAGTAAGGTCAGAGATCAGCTGTTTACGAATCCTAAAGAACGTATAACCTATCTGCAGTCCAAGATTAAGGACAATCCAAAGGATACTGAGGCGCTGAACGAATTGTATACTTTATATACTCAGCAAAACGATTTTGATAATGCTAAAGTAATAGCAAAGCAGCTCTTCAATCTGGATCCAACCTATAAGAATGCGGATCGATTGGCTTCGATGGCAACAGAAAACGGTAAGTATGCAGAAGCCGTTGATTATCTGAAAGACGCAATGAATAAGGTTAAGACCAACGATGAGAAGAAACAGATTTATGTGGATATTGCTGATAACTATGTAAATCTTGATAAACTGCAATCAGCACGCGAATATACACGCCGTGCTATTCAGATTGATCCGAAATGGGGTAAACCATATATGGAAATGGCGCACATTTATGCTCAGGCTGTAAATGATTGCAGCAACGGGCCACTTTCCCGTCAGGATAAAGCTGTATACTGGTTGGTTCTTGATTACCTGGATAAAGCAAAAGCAGTTGATCCGTCAGTTGCCCGTTCTGCAAATCAACAGATCAATTCTTATAGTCAGGCGGCTCCGACAGTTGAAGAAAAATTTTATCAGAACTGGAAAAAGGGCGATAAGATCAAAATTGATTCATCCCTGAAAGCCTGTTACGGATGGATCAACGAGACGACGACAATCCGTTAATACGATATTGATTTATACTATTTATAGTTGATTTTTAGTACTTTAAACTAATTACATGAGTCAGGCGGCCGGAGAACTGCCTGACTCATTTATTGATAGGTGCTTAAGTGTACAAAACAAAATGAGGGATGGCCCTTATTTTCTCCAGGCTCGTCTTCAATACTCAATGACAGAATTATATTTTATTCATGGGAAAAAACTCAAAGCGTAATAAGAAAAAGAAAAATTACAACCGACAGAAGGGTAAACAACAGAAGAATCCCGCCCCGGTTTTTATCGATAACCATAATGTAGAGATTGGTGGCAAGTACTCTGGTGTGCTTGAGTTAGCTCACAATAATTACGGTTTCATTCGCAAGCTCGACTTCGAATTTTCTAAAACGGACAAGGACCCGTTCCTGACTCCGCAGGAGATGATTCATTATAGCTTGCGTCCGGGACTGGAGTTGGAAGGAACCTTCGAAGAGGATCAGCAGGGGAATAAACATGTTCATTCGATTGAGCGTATTAACAACAAACCGGCTGATGCCTGGAAGATGGTGCCGCGGTTTGAGTTTCAGACACCCATCATGCCTGATGAAGGCCTGAAACTGTCCACAAGTCCTGAAGATGTTGACATGCGTGTTGTGGATCTTATTGCACCTATAGGAAAGGGACAGCGTGCGCTTATCGTGGCTCCACCACGTACCGGTAAAACAGTACTCCTAAAAAAGATTGCTCACAGCATCGATGAACTTCACAAGGATGTGCACCTTGCTATTCTTCTGGTAGATGAACGTCCGGAAGAAGTGACAGACTTCATGCGAACAACAAAAGGGCGCGTTTTTGCTTCCTCAAACGACAAGCCAACAGAAAGTCATATACGCATTTCAGAAATGGCGCTGGGCTATGTGAAACGCAAGGCAGAGGAAGGTGAAGATGCAGTACTACTTATTGACTCTCTGACACGTCTGGGACGCGCCTACAACGCTGCTCAAAGTAACAGTGGACGTACTCTTTCGGGTGGTCTCGATATCAGGGCTCTCGAAATTCCCAAAAAGATATTTGGTTCAGCCCGCAATATCGAAGGCGGTGGTTCTCTGACGATTATTTCAACCTGCCTTGTTGAGACCAACTCCCGTATGGATGATCTGATTTTTGAAGAATTCAAAGGAACGGGTAATATGGAGTTGGTCCTTGATCGTGAATTGTCTAACGATCGTGTTTTTCCCGCAATCAATATCGCAGCCTCGGGTACGCGTTACGAAGAACGGATCATCGAAGGTTCGATCGATGAACGGAACATGGTACGCCGCTATCTGTTGCGGAAATCACCCAAAGAATCTATGCAGAGCCTTTTACAGGTGCTTCGCAGGACTAAAAGCAATCAGGAGTTGCTGAATCAAATAGCAGCTTACAGCTAATCAAACAGTCGAAGATACGCTGTCAGTAAGTGGGCAATGATGGATCTATTTCTCTTGCCCATTCATTGATCCCGCCACGTAGATTCTTCACATTATTGAAGCCCTTGTTTTGGAGATAATAACAAGCCTGGGCACTTCTGCTGCCGCTACGGCATATAACGACGATTTCATCATCTTTATGCTGTTCCAGTTCCGAATAACGTGTTATCAGTTCGGCAAGTGGGATGAATTTGCCCGGAATCTTGCTTATTTCGAGTTCCTCTGGTTCACGAACATCAAGTATAACAGGGCGTGATCCGTTCTCCATCTTGCCCTGAAGCTGATGGACAGATATTTCTTCTATTTCCATTCCTGTAGTGTTATTGTGACTCTAAACCTACGGTCAAAAAAGAGTCGTAAAAATAATATGTTTTATTCATTTCTGAAACGGTAGCGCTCCAGACTAAATTGGCTACCAAGATAAAGTTTTCTGGCTTCTTCATCATTTGCCAGAAAATCAGCTGTTCCTTCTTTAAGAATATTACCTTCAAACATCAAATAGGCACGGTCCGTTATCGCCAGGGTCTCGTGGACATTATGATCGGTTATCAGAATGCCAATATTCTTTTCTTTGAGAGAAGCTACCATTTCCTGTAAGTCTTCAACAGCAATCGGATCGATGCCGGCAAACGGTTCATCAAGAAGCATGAAGTGCGGATTGGTAGCCAGCGATCGGGCTACTTCCACACGCCGGCGTTCGCCACCGGAGAGGTTGAAACCCTTATTCTTTACGATTCGCTGCAGATTGAACTCTTCAATGAGCTCTTCCGTACGCAGTTTTATTTTTTTTCTGGATAGTCCTTTGAATTCAAGAATTGATTCCAGGTTTTCTTGAACGGTCAGATTTCGAAAAATGCTGGCTTCCTGTGAAAGATAACCGATTCCCATTCGTGCCCGTTTGTACATGGGAAGACTTGTGATATTCTGATCATTGTAGAAGATGGAACCTTTATTGGGCTGGATAAGTCCCACAAACATGTAAAAAGTAGTCGTTTTTCCCGCCCCGTTGGGTCCGAGTAATCCGACAATTTCGCCCTGTTTGACGCGAAGACTCACCTCGGATACGACAACACGTCTCCGGTAACGTTTAACCAGATCCCGGCAATGAAGCAGATCGGGTTCGCCCTCAGGAATGTGTCTTGAATCGGTACTCATTTAGGTTTTGAACCAATTTTATCAAAAGTTTGATGCCACTATCAATATCGCTGACCGACACGGTCTCTACAGTACTATGCATATAACGTAACGGGATGCTCAGGCCGGTCACATGGGCACCCTGACCGGTAAGATACTGAATAGCCGAGGTATCGGTTCCTCCTGCTGTAAGTAACTCTCTCTGATACGATATTTTATTCTTTTGGGCTACCTGTTCGGCAAAAGCGACTAAAGTGGCTGTACAAATAGCACTACCGTCCATGATCTTAATTCCTATGCCGTCGCCAATCTTAGTACATCGGTCACGTATCTCAACGCCAGGAATATCATTGGAGAGTGTTACATCAAGTGTGATACCAATATCGGGTTGAAGCTTATTTGTAGCTACACGCGCACCCCGAATGCCGACTTCTTCCTGTACAGTAAATACAGCATAAAAATCACAATTGATGTTTTTAATCTGTCTAATTGCCTCTACAAGCATGTAAACAGAAACACGATTATCAAGCGATTTTCCAGTAACGTAATTTCCCATTTTTTTCAGGGTTCTTTCACGTGTAATAGGTGATCCGACTGGAACCAGATCTCTCACTTCGTCCGCTGGCATCCCGACATCAATGAAGAATTGATCCGTTTTTGGAGCTTTTTTTCGTTCATCCTGTGACTGGGCGTGGATGGGCTTGGTACCTATAACACCGGTCAGGTCTTCTTTACCATGTACGATGACGCGCTGTGTAGAAAGTGTTGTCGGATCGAAGCCACCCAAAGTGTGAAATCGAATAAATCCCTGATCGTCGATAAATTTGGTTATCAGCGAGATTTCATCCATATGCGCCGCTGCCATAACACGGGGACCATCACCTTTACAATGAACAACAAGGTTGCCAATGCCATCGACATGGTATTCATCACAATGATCTTTGATTTGATCAATAATGAACGAGCGTATCTTGTTTTCGAATCCCGGGGCACCGGGCATTTCTGAAATGGAAGCTAGTAAATCAAAATTCATATAAGATCAGGCAGTTTGTAATGCGGCGAGAAGTGATTCAAAAATGAACCGACCGTCAGTCGATCCGGAAAAAGATTCAACAGCCCGTTCAGGGTGTGGCATCATACCGAGTACATTTTTCCCTTTATTGCAGATTCCTGCGATATTGTCAAGTGATCCGTTTGGATTGGATTTGTCTGACATTGAACCGTCTGGTTCACAGTACCGAAAAACGATCTGTTGGTTGTCCTCAAGACTTTTGAGAGTGTCAGGATCGGTAAAGTAGTTCCCTTCTCCGTGTGCAACCGGTATTTTAAGAACCTGTTTTTCCTTTAGTTTATTTGTGAAATGCGTGTCGCTGTTTTCGCTTCTAAGCCAAACATGTTTGCAAACAAAACGAAGGTCTCTGTTTCTTAGCATGGCACCCTCCAGAAGACCAGATTCGAGCAGTATCTGGAAACCATTACAGATACCGATGACAATACCGCCCTTATTGGCAAAATCGATAATAGAGTTCATAACCGGTGAGAAATGAGCTATTGCGCCGGACCGCAGATAATCTCCATATGAAAAGCCACCAGGAATAATGATGACATCGGAATCCTGCAGATCGGTATCTTTATGCCATATGAACCGGGCCTCCGAGTTCATCACGTGGGCAGCAGCATGATACGCATCATGATCGCAGTTGGAACCTGGAAAAACAATTACGCCAAATTTTGTTGACACGATTAACCTTTAATTTCAGTAATGAGTTGAATTTCCTGTAAGACGGAGTTTCGTTTAAAGCATTCTTCGAACGTACCCTGATAAACGACTGCCTTACCCTTCGTATGTACTGTTACGGTCAGTTCCTCAGCTTCTTCAAGACTGCAGCTTAAAGCTTTTTGCAGCTGTAGAATGACCTCATCGAAACTATGGACATCATCGTTGTAGAGAATGAGCTGCCATGGTTTGTCGATCTCTTCCTCGACTATAACCTCAGGGCTCGTCCTGGTCTTTGGCTGGCTCTGGGCTGTTGCAATCGTTCGAACCATAATCAGGTCGTTTGTAATTCTGATACTTCGATATCGTAATCTTCCATTACGGGGTTGGCCAGGACTTTGTCTGCAGCTTCTTTTGCTATTTTCAAAGCTTCATCGTGATCGTCAGCCTGAATATTTAGCTCAATATATTTGCCAATCCTAACCTGTGAGATATCTTTCAGGCCTAAATTTTGAAGTGCGTGATGTGTTGCCTTACCCTGTGGATCCAGAATAGAGGTACGTAATGTTACCGTCAATTTCGCTTTATACATGCTTGTAGTGTGTCTTAGAATTTTCCCAATGGCCAAATTTAATGGATTTTCTGGTCAGCTACTACCTTATTGATTTGTTGAATCATAAGCTCGGTGATTTGTTCATCGGTGAGTTCATCCAAATTGATCCAGATCACCCCCTGCCAGCGCTTGAACCATGTAAGCTGACGTTTGGCATAACGACGTGTATTGCGTTTTATTAGTCTTATTGCTTCCTGAAGATCATGTTTGCCATGGAGATAATTATACAACTCGGTGTAACCCACGGTTTTCAATGCAGATCCCCGAAAATTATATCCATGACGGAGAAGCATCTTCACCTCGTCAACCAATCCTGCTTCAATCATTTGATCCACACGTTCATTGATTCGCTGATAGAGATGCTCCCGTGATCGTGTCATAACAAAAACAACGGTATTCTCCGGAGGTGTCGGGGGGGCATCCTGTTCGTGATAGGAGCTGATTGGTTTGCCCGTCTTCCGATATACCGCCAGTGCGCGTAGGATGCGTTGTGTGTTCTTTCCATCCATCTTCCCGGAATATTCGGGATCAATTTTCTTGAGCTCCTGATATAGATGGTCAATGCCTTTTTGGTCGAGTTCTTCTTGTAAAGTTTTGACTATCGAAGGGTCTGATTCAGGTACATCGTCAAGTGGTCGTATCAATCCTTCGAGGTATAAAGTGCTTCCACCGACATATAGTACAAATGGGTAATCAGTTGTCAGTTCTATTTCCCATTCTTCTGCGCGTTCAAGAAACCGTTGAACATTATCGTCCTCGCTGGGATCAAGAATTGAAATATTGTAGTGGATGATGCCGGCCCGTTCTTCCGGAGTGATTTTTCCGGTTCCAATATCCATGAATTTATAACACTGGCGTGCATCGGCAGATATAACGGGCACGTCCCAGTATTGTGCTATTCTGAGTGAAAGATCGGTTTTCCCGACAGCTGTTGGTCCCGCAATGATGACGCGTTTTGCCAATGCTCTTTTTAGAATAAAAGGTACTAAATGTTATAGGGTAATGACACAGAGAGCGAGATTCGGTGAGTAAAGCCAAGATCGCTGGCAGACCCACTGAAGTTAGTGAATCCATAATCGATATTGATTCGCCCAATATGCAAGCCGGCACCCAGCGTCGGCGAAGTATAGACGTGTGATGATTTATTGGTAGTGAAGTCAGTAAATCCGAAGCGGATAGACGCGATGTTTTTAAAGGATATCTCCGCTCCTAAATGTGGTTCGATGCTCATCCTTCCAAGATTTATATAGTAGGTTCTGCGGTTGTCAAAACGCAGATCAACATCGGCGGTAGTGAGGAATTTGAAATCTTTGATGAAACTAAAAGTGTGACTAATGCCTGTTTTGAGTGTTGGATATACAATTTCATTCTGTCCGGTCGGCATTACGTTTCCCAGTTCAGGAAGATTTTTTAATGAGGATTTGTTGATTTCCCAAAATTTGAAGAGAGAGGGGATATTCATCAGATTGACACCCCAACGGAAATATTTGGCATCATAAAGAAGCCCGGCATCCAGCGTGTAACCCCAGGCCTTGGCGAATGGTCCTATTTTACTGTGTAAAACTTTAGCGCTTACGCCCCAAGATAAACGATTCTGAACTTTGCGTGCGAGTGAAAGTACGAATGCGTAATTATTGTCTCCAAATGTGGGAAATGGCTTATTGGGATCAGGCAGATTATTGGGATTATCGGGATTCAGGGCACTGAGTGTGTTTTTTATGCCATCCACTCCCTGCCTGTAGAAACTGAAAGCAAGTGTTCCTTTTGAATGTCGCAATGGCAGGGCTACGGCACCATAGTCGTAGCCGACGATCCCGCTAAAGCGTTCGGAATGCATAAATGCCATTTGCAGTTCGCTGACCTGTGCCAGGCCCGCAGGATTCCAATATCCAGATGTTACATCACCCGACATAGAAACGTAACTGCTTCCCATTCCCAGAGCACGTGCACCGCCACCTACAGAGAGAAAATCGTCGCCGTATTTTCCGTATTTAAATCCTTGAGCAACAGAAAGTGATATTGTTATCAGGACCAGTAGTATTGTGCAAAGCAAAGACTTGTTCACAGATGACCATTGGGGCTTGTGAGAGAAGAAAATTGAAAGGTAAAATCGATAAAGCGGCAGAAAATATCCATTAATAACACATTAATGGACGATAAATATTCCTGTCTTGCAAAATGAAGTGTCATGTATTCAAATGGACAAATCCGAATCAATAGCTGTTGTTTCGACTGGTACTATTTCGTAGTATAATGTACCTTTTCACCCTTTAAAAATGCGCAAATAACTTGCGAATCTTATATTTTAAATTAAATAATATTATATAATAAACCGATCATCACGATGAAATTTAGTATTTCGAGCTCGGATCTTGTCAAAGGGTTATCATCGGTAAACGGAGCTGTGCCGACCAAAGCGACCCTTCCTATACTGGAAATGGTATTATTTGAGGCAGAGGGGCAATCTTTAAAACTGACCGCCACCGACCTGGATACTTCGATAGTGGAACAATTGGAAGCAGATGTCGAAGAGGCAGGATCAGTCGCCATTCCTGCAAAAAGGCTCCTGGAGACTTTGCGTCAGCTTCCTGACATACCCGTCTTCTTTAATGTTAATGAACAATACCAGATTGAGTTCAAAACCGACCGGGGTAAGTATAAGCTAGCCGGTGTTAAAGGCGAAGAGTTTCCTGCTGTGCCATCACTCGATGACAGCGTTGAACTGGATATTTCTGCCGATGTTCTCAAGGAAGCCATTAAGAATACAACATTCGCGGTATCAACGGATGATTTACGTCCCGCTATGATGGGTGTTTATTTTCAGGTAGGGCCCAAAGAAAGCCGAATCGTGTCAACGGATGGTCATCGCCTTGTACGTCTGGTCGATCATGAAATCACATCGGAAAAGGATCTCAAATTTATTGTTCCAGAGAAGGCTCTAACGCAGGTCCATAAGACATTTGATGGAGGACAAACCAGTGTAACCGTCAGTGATGATCATGTACGATTCAAGAATAGTGATACATTGATTGTGTCAAGACTGATTGACGCGCAGTATCCTAATTATGAGTCTGTTATTCCACGTGAAAATGACCGTATGTTACGTATCAATAAAGATGAAATGCTGGCAACAGTCCGGCGTGTTTCCATCTTTTCCAGCACTACAACAAAGCAGATACGCCTGGAAATATCTAAAGACAAAGTGCAGATTTGTGCAGAAGATATTGATATGAGCAGTGAGGCCAAAGAGAGCGTAAAATGCGAATATGACAACGAAGAGATGGTCATTGGTTTTAATGCCAAATATTTGGCGGATGTGCTGACTCACCTGGAGGATGATGAAGTGGAATTTGCCTTCTCTACGCCCAACCGGGCGGGAATTGTAAGACCGGTCACCCGTGAAGATAACCGAGAGATGTTGATGCTGGTGATGCCGGTAATGCTCAATACCTATGTATAAGAATGGCTGAAGGCCCCCAAACTATTACTTTAACGACCGATTTCGGGAACTCAGATCAATACGTCAGTGCGATGAAGGCCGTGATTCTCGGGATAAACCCGGGAGTTCGGTTTGTTGATGTATCCCATGAGATTCCGCCGCAGGATGTTATGGCTGCCGCATGGGTTTTGAAAAACTCAGCCTTCTTGTACCCGCCTGATACCGTACATCTTGTTGTCGTTGATCCCGGCGTCGGGACAGAACGCAAACCTGTTGCTGTACATATTGGGGAACAGTATTTTGTGGGACCTGACAATGGGCTTTTTTCTTTGGTCGGAGATGACAGGTCATATGAAGCCTACGAGTTAGATAACGACGAGTATTGGCGGATTCACCTATCAAATACCTTTCATGGCCGTGATATATTTGCGCCTGTGGCAGCCCACCTGAGTCGGGGGGTCCCCATCAGTAAAGTAGGAAGTCGAATCGACGAGTTGGTGACGTATCACTGGGCTCTGCCAATAGCGGATGAAGAGGGCATTCAGGGTTGGGTTGTACACATCGATCATTATGGAAACCTCATCACAAATATCTCGGCAGAGCTGGTACACAGTGTTGCTGCCGGACAAAAAGTGAAGATTTATGCCGGGAGCACGATCATCAAGGAGATGTCGAACACGTTTGGTAACGTAGCGGAAGGGGAGGCTTCGGCAGTAATCGGTAGTTCAGGGATGCTGGAAGTGATCGTCAATAAAGGAAATGCCGCCAAGCTGCTTAGTGTAGAAAAAGGTGCCCCGGTAACTGTTCTTGTTCAGAAGTAAAAAGGCTAATTCAGCAGAACAATTTTCAATCATATGCCTGCCGGATATTGAAAACCTGACAGGTCTATATCTTTACGATAAGCTGCGAAACCAACCCCGCCGTCTGAACGTATTGTTGGTTATAACTGGTTGTGAAATAAATCATACAGTGTTTCAATTACATGTGAAATGAATAAAACTACCAGCGATACCCCGCTTATCCTGCGGTCCCTCAAATATGATGGAGCAACAATAGAAGTGCCTGCAAATGTTTCAAATTTGTCAGGATCCTTTAATGGTTCCGTCTGCTCCAATAAAGGGGATGAATATCAAATAAAAGAAAATATCCTTGATCTGTTAGGTGAGGAGTATGAAGCCAAGTCGCTGGCTGAATATTCGAACAAATGGGATACTACGGCATCTTTATACGAGGATATCTGGCGTAAGAATGCCGTCAGTTTTTTGTCAGGTGAGAAGTTCCCATGGGATCGTGAGCGGGAGCTGATGGAGCAGTGCCTTCGGCCTAGAGAAAATGAGCTATATCTTGATATTGGATGTTCAACAGCACTTTATGCGCGGATGCTGCTGAAGCAGGCACCAAAAGCCAAAGTTGTGGCGATGGATTATTCACTACCGATGCTTAAAAAGGCACATGATAAGTGTAAGGAGGAAGGATATTCTGTTTTCTTACTCCGCAGTGATGCTCACGAGATGCCGTTTTTCCGTGGAGCTCTGGATGGCGCCGTTTGCGGGGGTACGCTTAATGAGTTGCGGGATCCGCTAAAAGTTCTCTTTGAGACACGGCGAATCCTGAAGAACAACGCGCGTTTTTTCATCATGTATCTGTTGAAATCAGAAGCCTGGTATCTGCGATTGGCACAGTCGGCAGTACAGACGGGCGGATTGAACTTCTGGACACTAGACGAAAGTAAAGAACTGTTCCAGCGTTGTGGATTCAAAGTCAGCAATATGGAGCGTCACGGGCTCGTCTGTTTTGCCTGCTTGACGGCTGTTTGATTTAGGTTAAAGAGGGAATAGGGGAAGGAACTATGGTTCCGAGTGTACAAACAGCTGCTCGGTAAATGGTACAGATGATTTTGACAGTCAACACCTACTTATTGTTAATGCCAAATATAGCAGGTTCGTCATTCCCGATCGGGAATCTCAGAAAGGACTATCGTTTAACACAGTTATCCAGATGAATCTGGATTTTTTTAAAAGGGTGGGGTGTTCAGGCGAGGACGCCAGAACAAACGTTAATCGTTAAATAAATAATTACATGTGGTCAGGCGCCTTAATACCCAGCACCTCTAAGCCATGTCTTAGAACGGCTGCTGTTGACTCAGCCAGTGTCGTGCGCGCATAAGCCAGATTTTCAGGTTCTCCAAGAATGTGACAGTGATGATAAAACTGTGTGAAGTCAGTCGCCAGTCCGTTCAAATAGGTGATAAGGTGATGTGGTTCTCGTTTTTGAGCACATAAGCTGATAATCTCCGGTAGCCTCAACAAGGTTTTTATCAGGGCGATTTCCGCATCGTGAGTGAGCTGGCTTAGATCGGGTTGGCCAGTAAAAGAAAACTCATCCGTGACTTTGCGCATGATGCTCTGTATGCGGGCGTGGGCGTACTGAAGATAGAATACGGGGTTTTTCTCGCCGGCCTCGCGAGCCTGACCAATATCAAACTCAAGGTGTGTGCCCGGTGAACGCATCAGGAAGAAGAAACGGGTGACGTCGCTTCCAACCATATCCATTAATTCGTCCAGTGTGACGAAGTTGGCTTTACGTGTGCTCATTTTAAAAGGCTTGCCATCTTTGACCAGCGTAACGAACTGATAGACGACCACTTCGATGCGGTTGGTGTCGAAGCCAAGAGCATTTACAGCCGAAACAACATCAGGGTAAGTAGCAATGTGATCCGCACCAAAGACATCAATGCAGAGATCATAACCACGCTGGAGTTTGTCCCTGTGATAAGCAATATCCGGCAAGCGGTAGGTTGGTTCGCCGGTGCTTTTTATAAGGACAGTATCTTTATCTTTTCCGAACTCGGTTGTCTTGAACCAGGTGGCGTCTTCCTTTTCGTAGACTAAATCCTTATCACGAAGCTTCTGAACCACATCCTCGATAGAACCACTGAGGTAAAGGTCATGCTCGTTGAAAAAGTTGTTCATCCGGATATTCATCCGTTCCAGAGTATTCTGAATATCCTCAAAGATGAGGTCCTGGGCATATTGCTTAAAGATATCCAGGTCGTCATTATTCTTTAGCTCATCTCCCTTTTCATCAACAATTGTTTGTGCAATATCCCTGATATATTCACCCTGGTAGCCATCTTCTGGAAACTCAGGATCTGGCACGCCAATCAATTCCAGGTAACGGGCCTGTACGCTCTGTGCAAGTACCCGCATCTGTCTTCCGGCATCGTTGAAGTAATATTCGCGCTCGACATCCGCACCCGTCCACTCAAACAGGCGAGCGATCGTATCACCTAAAACGGCATTACGCCCATGGCCGACGGTTAGCGGCCCGGTCGGGTTGGCACTCACAAACTCGACGAGTACCCGTTTCCCCTTATTGATGTCCGAACGACCAAATACATATTCTTTACTGGAAATGGATTTGAGTTGCCCGAAGAGCCATTCTTCTGAATAACGGAAATTGATGAAACCCGGACCCGCGATCTCAATCGATTTAATCTTTTGTGGATCATACTCAATACTATCGACGATTTGTTGTGCTATGACCCGCGGATTCTTCCGCAATGCTTTGGTGAGAGTCATCGCTACATTGGTGGATAAATCGCCGTGTTCGGGAATCCTGGGCTGTTCTATAATGATTTCAGGTCTTTCATCCAGTGATCCGAACTGTTCAAGACTTTTTTTGATAATAGATTCCAGGTACGATTTCATGATCCCTAAAAATTCTGCGTATAAAAATGGTAATTAACGATCTGTTTCGCTAAACACAACGAGCAAATCAAGCGGATAATATTAAGAAGGTTTACAAGAAGATGAAACCTGATGTTACAGTTAACAGGGATCAATTAACAGTGAACTGTAATACCACCTGAAAAAAAGACTTGTGATTCGATTATAGCTCCGTGAGGAGCCTCCTACTCCCTCACGGAAACCTGAAGAGATATTTTTCATTATAGGGGATCATTAGTGTCAGGTTAAGAAAATTATAAAATCATGTAACTTATTGTACTTCAATACACTAAGTGATGTTAAACTATTTGGCGACTTGGATTTATAGTTTGCCAGTCTATTCCGTGTTCGACAATCCAAAACCAGACACGATCATGTATACTGGCCGAATTATTTTTTCACAACTTATGGATGTTATTCCCAAATAACGTGAGTTCGAGATAAGAAAATCTTACTGACAAACCTCTGATTGTCATTCTCCCTAACACCCGGATTAATCCGGGTGCTAAGAGTCAGCGAATCTAAAACGAATCGTTTTTAACGATTTCTTCCAATGCTTATATCGAACACACGTTATTTATGTAATTCCTCCTTGTGCTCTGGTGGAATTAAAGATTTCCGGTTTTTTACCGTGAATACGTGTTGGCCGTAATTGTAAAGCATGTTTTTTTGGGGCTGCTATCAGAGCCCGCTTCTCTTGATTTCAATAGGTTCTATAAACAGGGTGCACCTGACGGAGCCTATTCACGTATAACAGTTGGCAGTGATCGGTCACTGTTTACTGTTCATTGATATCTGGTCACTGGCTTAACGCATGGAGCCGTTGGTGCGGAGGCTGGTGAAGGTATGACCGGCAATGATCACGTGATCTTCTACTTCAATCCCGAGGAGTTTGCCTGATTCGACCAGACGTTTGGTTAGCTGTAAATCTGCACGTGATGGATTAGTATTTCCGGATGGATGATTGTGTAACACGATCACAGAATGTGCGTCGTTGAGAATAGCCTGGCGCATCACCTCTGCAGGATCAACGATAGTGGCAGTCACACCGCCAACGCTGATTTTCTTGTAGCCGGTCAGCAATTTAGCTGCATTAAGGAATGCGACAACAAACACTTCCTTCCTGAAATCGCGAAGTAAAGGACCAAAATAATTATTCACGTCTTCCGGACATTTTAGTGTAATCTGTTCACCAAGCTGAGCCACCTGCAGACGCCGGGCCAGTTCAAACATAGCCTCAAGCGTAACGGCTTTAACTTTTGCGATTCCAGGTATTACCCGCATTTCCTGCCAATTCTTCCTACAAAGGTTGTTGATGCCGTCGAAATGATCGATTAATGCCCTGGCTGTATCAATGACATTCATTTTGCCACTACCCGTACGTAAGAGAATGGCTAGCAATTCCGCCTCTGAAAGACTTTCACTGCCATAACGCATCAGTTTCTCTCTTGGCTGTTCATCGGGCAGCATGTCCTTTACGCTTCTTTTATTCAGATATGCCTTATCGTCAAAAGTCAGTGGTTCACTCATATCGTCTCTCCTGATTTGTTCCCTTTTCTAATAGGAACAAGAAAATGAGTTAACCTTACATTAACAGTTATCAACAAACCGTAATCAAAGAAAGATCGCAGGAAACGTCATTGAATCTTATGATAACTGAAACTGTTTACTGGTAACCGAGCTTCAGGTCCCTCCCATGAGTGGTTCGTCGAAGGAACGTATGCTGGAGTTGGGTAAACCGTTGGGATAAAGTTTCTTGATGCGCTCTATCGTCTCGATGACAACATCGAGGTGCATTTTCTTAGAGTGTTCGTAGAATGACTGTGCGGGGCCACTCAGTTTTGGTTTGCCATGCAACGGCTTGTCACTAACACTTAGAAGTGTTGCATGAGGGATACGATACCGGAAGCCGTTTGTGGCGACTGTAGCCGATTCCATATCGATGGCGATGCTGCGGCTTACATGAATTTCCTGGACGGTTTTCTTTTTTGCAAATTCCCAGTCGCGATTGGCTGTAGTGTATACTGAGCCAAGACGGTAGTTAAGATCATATTTCTCCAGAACTTCCTGGAGCTGTAGGTTGATCAGAAAGTTTGGCGTAATCGGTACATTGACCGGGATGGCGTCATCAAGAACACCATCGGCCCGCATGTACCCGGTAGCCAGTACGAAATCGCCAATTTCCTGGTGGTTTCGGAGTCCGCCACAATGGCCAACCATGATCATCGCATCGGGACGCAGGACCGATACATGGTCGGTCATCGTTTTAGCATTGGATGGTCCGACACCAATATTGACAAGTGAGATCCCCTCATTATTCGGCAATTTATAATGATACGCGGGCATTTGTACCCCGCCACGCTGCGGGTGAACAGCATCTGGAAATTTTTCAAGAAAAACCTCGACATGCATATCATAGTTTGAGAATATGATATAGCGCTGAAAATCAGCGGCCCTGGTACCGGTATAATGCTCGAGTCGATCAAGAGATAGTTCGATCCGCTCGGCTTTAAATATGAAAAGCTTCTTTTGTGTGAAGTCCCACTCATCCTCATCAAGGGAATCGAGCAAAGATGGATCATTCAAAGATTGACGGGGTCGCGATGATAATATTTTGAAGTCAGCTCCTTTTTCAACTAATTTGCGCAGTTCCCGGGACAGGTACCAGCGAAACGCTTTGGGACGGGCAAATTCTCCGGTTATGATCGGATTGTGCTTTGACCATGAGCGCTTGACAATCAGCTTGGGATAGAAACCAGAATCATATATTTCTTCAATACGGTCACAAGCCTCGGTTATTAGACCATCCAGATCCTTCTCCGACATGTCGGAATCAGGATCGGTTAGTGTATCTATTTTAAAAACAAAAGGTTCGATCATAAACAGGAGATATTACAAAAATGAGCTCTGAAAAATTTCAGAATGATAGTGAAATTAAGAAATGGGTTATTGAATCTGAAAAAGATCTGCTGGATACCCCAATATTTCAGATCAGTAAAAGACATTGCCGGCCACCGGATGACGGCGGCGACAGTGATTTCTACATTATTGATGCCCCAAACTGGGTAAATGTCATTGCCAGAACTGCCAGTAACGAAGTAATCCTGGTTAAACAGTATCGTTTTGGAATTGATGAGGTAAGTCTGGAGATACCCGGCGGGGTAGTCGATCCCGAGGATGAAAATCCATTAGAAACAGCAAAAAGAGAGCTTAGGGAAGAGACGGGATTTATTTCTGATGACTGGAAGCTGTTAGGCAAGGTAAGCACGAATCCGGCAATATTTACAAATTATTGCTTTATGTACTTTGCGGATAATTGTACTCTTGAGTTCGAGCAAAATCTGGATCAGCATGAACGTATACAAGTGGAAATGATGAGTATGCCGGATGTCGAAAAAGCGGTTAAAAATGGTGTCATTCATCACTCACTTGTAGTGGCAGCGTTTGCACAATACCTGATGCATAATAGTTGAAGGGCAATTTTGAGCGGTGAATTTGTTAACAACTATCAGAAAATAAAGTGAAATATCGTTATATTACCAAGTAAGAATATTCTTTAAGTTGTGTAGTTGTTAACTGTATAAGGATAACTATTAAATAAACTGCTTTTTTCAATTCAAACAGGTTATGGAAATGGCGAAAATGACGACTGATACATTAAACCATGTTTCGGGACGCTTCAAGTTGTTAGGCGAACCCATGAGGCTTAAACTTTTATACCTTCTTCAGGGTGGTGAAAAGTGTGTGCAGGATTTGGTTGAGGTGACAGGTGCAGGGCAGGCTAATGTGTCGAAGCATCTTTCCCTAATGGCATCAAATGGTTTGATAGGCCGCCGAAAAGAGGGCCTCCACGTTTACTATTTCATCGAGGATGAGAGTATTTTTAATCTTTGCGATATCGTTTGCGGCAGTCTTGAGGACAACGCGAGAAATCTCCATGAGACGTTTAACAGGGAATGATCGTTTTTTGAGATTTCTTTGTTAAACCAGTTACTTTTTTGAAATCATGTTCGAAATGCATGATTTATAGGGTCAATATGCAATAACAGAGGGAAAGGTATGATCAAAAAAGGAGATAAAATTAATACGGATTTTAATCTTCAGGTCGTAGAAGACGGAAAAGAACAGGAAGTACCATTCAATGATCTTCTTGACAGACCAACGGTTGTTTCAGTTTATATGAAAAATAACACCCCGGGGTGCGACCGACAAAATCAATCGTTGGTCCGGCACGCTGAAGAAATCAATAAAATGGGTTATAATATAGTAGCGGTCAGCAAGGATAGTTGCCGATCACATGAAAATTATGCCCAAAAGCTGGGAATTAAGTATACTTTGGCCTCCGATCCGGATTATCTTTTTTCGAAAGAAGTGGATTCTATCGTTGAAAAGAAGATGTACGGAAAAACATATGAGGGACCATCCCGTTCAGCATTTGTAATTGGAAAAGATGGTACCGTTTTGGACGTCATCGAAAAGGTTGATACGAAAAGACACGGAGAAGAAGTAATTAATCTTTTAAAATCGCTCAAATAGGAAGACCGTATCGACTGCCCCGGAAAATTCTCTTTTTAGGGGAGAGCGAAAACCTTACAAAATATTATGAAGCATTTAGTCATTGTCGAGTCACCAACAAAGGCGAAAACAATCCGCCGGTTTCTGCCGGACGGTTATGTTGTTGACTCGTCGATGGGACACATTCGGGATTTGCCGGCTTCAGCAAAGGAAGTGCCGGCCCGTTATAAAAAAGAATCGTGGGCCAGTCTGGGTATTAACGTTGAACACGACTTTGAACCGCTGTATGTGATACCGGGGAGCAAAAAGAAGGTTGTAAAACAGCTAAAGCAGGAACTTAAAGAAGCAGACGAACTGATTCTGGCGACTGACGAGGACCGTGAGGGTGAGGGCATTTCCTGGCATCTGCTTGAAGTGCTGAAGCCTAAAATTCCTGTTAAGCGAATGGTCTTTCATGAGATTACCGAAACGGCTATCCGACGAGCCCTTGAGGAATTCCGGGACATCGATATGAACCTGGTTTATGCCCAGGAAACGCGGAGATTTCTCGATCGTCTGGCTGGTTATACGCTCTCCCCGTTATTATGGAAAAAAATATCACCGGGGCTTTCGGCAGGCCGAGTGCAGTCGGTTGCTGTTCGCTTGCTTGTTGAGCGCGAACGTGAGCGTATCCGCTTTAAGAGCGGTACCTACTGGGATTTAAAAGCACGTCTGAAGACGAAAACATCTCCCATTGAATTCGAGGCTGGAATGACGCACCTCGATGGAAAGCGTCTGGCTAACGGCAAGGATTTCGACGAAGCAACAGGGAAGCTTAAGAAGAATAGCGGTGCGATCATCCTTGACCAGAAGGATGCCGCTCGTTTACAAAAGTCTCTGGACGCAGCTGAGTGGTCTGTTTCAGAAGTAGAGAAAAAGAAACAAAAAAGAAGTCCGGCACCGCCATTTATCACGTCAACTTTGCAGCAAGAGGCCAACCGGAAATTTGGTCTGTCGGCCAGAGATACAATGCGTATCGCTCAGCGTCTTTATGAAAATGGTTTTATCACCTATATGCGTACCGACTCGACGAACCTCTCGGGACAGGCAATTAATGCAGCACGTACTTCAGTAAGTGAGATGTATGGTCAGGACTACCTCTTTGAGCGGGTCCGGACTTACAGTTCCAAATCGAAAGGTGCTCAGGAGGCCCACGAGGCTATACGCCCGGCCGGTCATGTTTTTCGCAAGCCGAATGAAACAGAACTGAGCGGACTTGATGCCAAAGTTTATGATCTGATCTGGAAGCGCACGATCGCTACTCAAATGGCTGACGCTGAGCTTGAATTCACGAATGCAACAATCGAAGCGCTGGCTGAAAAGGAGAAAGCAACATTTAAAGCGAGTGGGAAACGTATTCTGTTCCCAGGTTTCTTCCGCGCATACGTCGAAGGTAATGACGATCCCGAGGCTGCATTGGATGACCAGGATAGTCCGCTTCCAGAACTCCATCAATCTGATTCAGTGGATTGTCTGGGCACGGAACCGAAATCTCACGAAACCAAACCACCGGCGCGTTTTACTGAAGCAACGCTCGTTAAAGAACTTGAGAAAGAGGGCATTGGCCGGCCAAGTACGTATGCGACTATCATCAGTACGATCATGGATCGCAACTATGCAATAAAGGAAGGATCTGCATTGGTTCCGACTTTTACCGCTTTTGCCGTTACAAACTTGTTGGAAAATAATTTTCCCGACCTGGTTGATCTTCGTTTTACATCAACTATGGAAGAGCAGTTGGATGAGATCGCGAGGGGAGGCCAGGACTGGAAATCGTATCTGGCTGAATTTTACTCGGGCGATGAGGGACTCAAAAAGAAAGTCGAGAACAGGGAATCCAGTATTGATCCTCATGATGCAAAACGCATTGATCTTCCGGTCGAAGGATTGAATGGTTATAAGATATTTATAGGGCGTTTTGGTCCATACATCCAGACGGGAACCAATGGTGAGACGGTTTCTGCTTCTATTCCCCAGAATGTTACGCCGGGCGATCTATCAGTTATAAAGATCCAGAAGCTGGTTGAAGTATCTGAAAATGCAGATGAACCAATTGGTAAGGATCCTGAGACTGGTAAGGATATCTATGTATTGTCCGGACGCTATGGACCGTATGTTCAGCTTGGTGAAAATACAGAAGAGAAAAAGAAACCGCGTCGTGTTTCACTACCAAAAGGATTAGGTGTTGATCAGGTCGATCTTGAGACAGCTCTGAAAATATTGTCTCTACCCAGAACGCTCGGACAGCATCCTGAAACCGGTAAAGATATTAAAGCCGGTGTCGGTCGCTACGGACCATTTGTAGTTCATGACGGGACCTTCGCTTCTCTCAAAAAAACGGATGATGTTCTCGATGTGAAACTTGAACGAGCTCTTGAATTGTTAAGTCAGACAAAGAAAAAAGGGAAGGGATCAAGTGTCCTGAAAGAGCTTGGAACCCATCCCAAAGATGGAGAAGAGGTCAGGGTGATGACCGGCAGGTATGGTCCGTATATAAAGTATGGAAAGAAGAATATAAGCTTGCCAAAGAGTGTAGAACCTGATAACATTACGCTTGAAGAAGCTGTCGAGTTGATCGCTAAAAAATAGGTAAATTAGGAAAAAGGGAATAAGTAAATTGGATGCTGGATTCTCATTTTCCTAAAGTATTAGGGATAACTTTAACCCTCAACTGGCAACTCGTAACACGGAATCATTCTAACTTCCTTTTGCCATGTTTACACGTTCCGATCTTTACTTTCAATATCCGCCCAATCTAAACATCCTGGATTTGGCAACACTTGTTTCCATGTATCGATCCAGGGGAGAACCGAGACGATCCCAGCCGGGAGAGTACCTTGCATGTTCTCGTTCTTTCAAGCTGGTGAAGGAGGCGAAGTGGTGGTTTGGCCTGTATTACAGCCAGCCGAGCTGGGACCATATGCTCACCAAAGACTGTAAAGGTTATCCGCTTACTCCTGTGGAACTAAATGTACTCGGTTTGTCCAGCCTGACAGATGACAAATTGAGTTTGCGATCATTCATTGAAAACAACAGCGGTGCAATACAGAAGCTGGTTTACATGGTTGTGAATGATTTGAAGGTATTCGAGTTTATCGACGAGTCGGATGATGGCTACCTGCAGATCACCAAAGACGGAGAGAAAGCATTAACCGGAATAACGCGCCGCATTTACGAGAAAAAATTTGTCCCGGAAATGTTGCTGGTCAACCAGGTCAATAATCTGGAACCCAAAGTGACCCAGGCTAAGAAATCAGGAAACCCTCAGATCAATATGTTCTGAATGGAGTAGCGTTAGTTGTTATAAACTGATTAATAACTCAGTAACTAAATAACCAATAACTACCGCTAAAACTGCACTTCAAATGTAATTCCGTTGATCTGTGAGTTGTTGGTCAGGCGGATGCGGGCTTTTAACTGGTCCGCTATGAGATAAGCTTTAGAAAGGCCGAGACCCAGATGGCGAGCTTTGGTCGTGAAAAAAGGCTGAGGCAGGCGTTCGACATCGGAAGCTGGGATCACTTCGCCATAGTTTGTTATCTGAAAAACAGGCCGTGGTTTTCCTGTATAGCTGAGTAAGACAGAATCGATCTCTTCCTTGCTATGCTGAACGGCATTCGATATCAGTTCGCGAATCATATAACGCAAAAGAGAGTAATCAGTATGCAGCCCAAGATGATCAGTTTGAACAGCCAGGTGGACACGACGACGTTCTGCGGGTGGAAAATCATCCATCAGATCATTGATCAGATACTGGATATCGACATGTGATGATTGTTGGTCCTGGGTAGAACTGAACGCATCCAGCTCTTCAAGTAATTCGTTCATTTGTATCAGACCGTTTTTAATTGTCTGAACGAGCTCGAGGCCTTCCCCTTCTTTCATATCGAGCTCCAGCATTTCAACCAGACCGGCGGTACCGGTCAGTGGCGACCGGAGCCGATGCAATAACACTTCGGCCATTTTACGAGCCGTATCAATTACTGCGGTAGAGATGACGGGTTCCTTTTTTAGAAAAATAATCTGCCGATATAGAGTACCGTCAACGGTTACGCCCAATTCCTTGAGACGAAACTCGCCAAGATTGGAATGCCAAACCAGATGTGATGTATCCGAATGTATCGGATGGATGATGTCCTCGAGCATATGACCATCGATCTGTTTAGTAGTCACAGACAACAACTCTCTGAATGCTTCATTTGAATAGATTATCAAACCATCCATTTGACCAACCACGACGCACGGGTCAGAGAATGCATTGGTCAAAGCGAAATATTGTTCTTTCATGATGCTTGAATGATCGGATAAAAAAAGGGAAAGTATAGATGTCGGTCTTACTTAGGTAATTATACTAATATAGTTCCGTCTGTTCGGAAAAAAATGCCGGAATATCTAAGGAAATATTTCCCGGCTGCCTCAAAATGGCACAGTTTACGGCATATATACAATTGGCACGTCAATTGATTAGTACTGACTCACCATGAGTAATCGTGGTAACGAAAGAACAATACTATGAAATTGATTGACAGTACTCAAACACAATTGCTTTCAAAAGCTATGGATGCTTACTCGCTAAGGCAAAAAGCGATAGCATCCAATGTGGCTAATCTTGATACGCCGGGGTATAAGCGTATAGATGTGTCGTTTGAAGATCAGCTACAGAAGGCAGAATCACTTCATCTTAAGAGTGAAGATGGCAAGAATGTGAAACCTGAGATAGTTCAAGAAGATCAGGCGCCACAGCTTGAAGATGAGATGATGTCTCTTGCGGATACCCAGATGAGGGTTCAACTGGTTACACGTGCTTTGCGGCATTCATTTCAGATGATACAGAGTAGCATTAAAAGTAGTCAACAGGCATAAAACGAGGTAGACTATGCAAATTGATCGCTTTTTCTCAGTTTTTAAAACAGCCAGTCAGGGTATGGCGCTTCAGCGGAAACAAATTGAGGTATCCGCGGAAAACATTGCCAATGCAAATACTACCCGGGTTGCCGGCACCAATCAGCCATACGCTCCGCGCAGGGTTGTAACAAAAGGTGTGGAAGATGGCTCTTTTAATAATATGCTGACGCAGACCGAATTATCACTAAAAAAGACAAATCCTGAGCATTTGTCATTTGATGATTCGAATTCAGCTGTCAATAAAGACCAGTCGATGGCGCCGGAATCAACGGTTGTTAACGAACAAAAATATCGATATGAGTACGATCCGGAGCATCCGGACGCCGACAAGAACGGCATGGTGAAGTATCCGGATATCGATATGGTCAGGGAAATGACAAATATGGTAAGTGCCAACAGATTGTATGAGGCCAACCTGTCGGTGATTCAGGCAGAAAAACAAGTTCTCAAGCGGTCGTTTGAGATCTGATCCGATTTACATGCGACAACCTACAGTAAAGAGTTATGAAATTACATTCGCTACAACAACAAATTGATTATCAGAGTGTTCAGCGGCCCCGGAATATCGGGGCAACGGGGGAAGTTCGGTCGATGCAACCTCTTAGTAAAGCTGAAGAACACATGATTCAGGAAAAATTTCCACCCGCATCTGCAAAACCGTTTCAGACATATTTGAAATCGGGTATGAGCAATGTGAAAAACCAGATATCAAAAGGTACACAAATTGACTTCAGGGTCTGATCCCGGAAAGGACGATTATGCCAATTAACCCGATACTACAGAATATTCAGTCGAACGGTTTCAATGAGGGGGTAAACCGCAGACACACGATCGATTATGGTAATAAGAGCCAGGGTCAAACCTTTGGTAACATGATCAAGGATGCCATCGATTCAGTTGATGCTGCCGCCAAAGACTCCGATAAGAAAGTTCAGGATGTGGTATCCGGTAAATCTGATGATGTTGCAGGAGTGATGGTCTCGATGCAAAAAGCTGAGTTGAGTTTTCAGCTTATGTCTGAAATTCGTAATAAGGCTATAGAGACTTATAAAGAGCTTTCCCGCATGCAGATTTGATGGGTTGGATGATCATTTAAAACAGTAGAAACTGGAAATCACGGCTATTATTTCTCATTTGCTATGAATCAAATTTTGGAATCCATTGGAGGGTTCTTTAGACCCCTTAGTGCCGCGCAAAAGGTCCTTTTTGGTCTCTTTGCAGTGGCCATTGTTGCGACAGTTGGCACTTTGGTGTATTGGTCGACAAGGCCAAACTACGCTCTTCTTTTTAGTTCGTTATCTCCGAAATCGGCCCAATCTATTGTTGAGGAGCTCAAAAAGACGAGTGAACCCTATGAATTGAAAGATGGCGGCTCTTCGATATTTGTTCCCCAGAAAGATGTATATAACCTTCGCATTCAGTTTGCATCACAAGGAATTGCCAATTCTGATTATAAAGGATATGAACTGTTCGACAATAATAATCTCGGGATGACCGATTTCATGCAGCACGTAAATATGAAACGTGCTCTGGAAGGTGAGCTTGCAAAAACAATCAGCAGCATCAAACAGGTCCAGTCGACGCGTGTTCACCTGGTATTGCCGGAGAGATCCCCATTTTCTGACAATAACGTAGAAGCGTCGGCAGCGGTTATTGTGGAAGCCAAATCTGGTCAGCATCTGACACCTTCCCAAATTGAAGGAATTTCGGACCTTGTTGCCGGAAGTGTGGAAGATCTTACCCCCGACCGGGTTACGATACTTGACCAGCGAGGAAATAAAATTTCTGATAATGTCGACAATCCGGCGCTGGCATTGAGCAGCGCCCAACTCAAAGTCCGCCAGGCGGATGAATCCTATCTTACGCAAAAAGGGCAGTCAATGCTCGATCAGATGCTCGGCGCCGGCAACAGTATTCTGCGGGTGGCTACGGATCACGATTTTGAGAAACTAACCCGAGACTCTCAAACGATAGATCCCGACTCCCGTACAGTCATCTCAGAAGAAGACCATCAAAATTCAAATAATAAAGTTGATGGTGCGCCCGCGACAACGGCTCCAGCCAATGTGAATGGTGCAACTGCACAAGCACAGGCTGCCGGGAACAGGAATAACCAACAGTCGTCGGTATCTATCAAAAATTATGAAGTAAGCACGGTCCACGAACAGTATCAAAAACCGGTCGGAACAATAAAGCGTATTACCGCGACAGTACTTCTTAATTATAAGCGAACGCGAGAAAAAAATGCAGCCGGCAAGGACACTGTAGTCTATAAGCCATACACACAGGCTGAATTGAACCAGGTCAGTGCATCTGTAAAAACGGCACTTGGTATGGATGAGACTCGTGGCGATCAACTTACTATAAACCAATATCATTTTGAAGATGATTTTACTTCGGAAAGTACGCCTTCACCGACATACTTCACCGATACCGACTCAACAAACGAGTGGGTCCGCTGGGGTGTGCTGATAGCCGCCCTGGCAGGAATTTTCTACCTGTTATACAGTCTGGTCGGAAAGAGCAGCGGAGCAAAGACGCAAATGCAACTCGAAGGTGGTCAGACTGGTCAACTGGCTTTGAATGCCCATGGCCAACATGCTTTGCAACAAGCACAAAATGCGCAGTTCCAGAATGGCACGCGGCAGCTTGCAGAGCGTAATAGTGGCGATGAGGAGGAAGAGGATGACTCATCCAGTGATTCTTACAGGAGTAAGCTATCGAAAGAAGCACGAAAACTATTTGATATGAATTCTAAAGAGTTTATGGAAGTGAAAGGGTACATCGATGAAAATACCATGGATGCGACAAATATTGTGAAGAGCATGTTGTTGTACGAGTCAAACGAGGAGTGATTGATCAATGGCAGCGCAAGTTTTAGAACGAACCTCAACAAATAATCTTACTGGTTTCCAGCGGGTGGCTATCCTCATGCTGGCACTTGGAGCTGAGAATGCCTCGAAGCTCATGAGTACAATGACGAATGAGCAGGTTGAACAGATTAGTATAGCGATAGCCGGCCTGAAGGATATCACCCCCGGACTGGTACGAAGTGTTATCCAGGAATTCAAAGACCTGATGATGGCCAAGAAGTACATGCTCGAGGGCGGTATCGATATGGCTCGCGAGATGTTGAAGAGTTCGCGTGGCAGTGATAAGGCACGCGACCTTATTCGCCGTTTGGAAGAAGCCACGGGAAGCAGTGCTTTTGCGATATTCCAGAAAGCGGACATCACACAGATCGTACAGATTTTACAAAACGAACACCCCCAGATAGCAGCTGTTATCCTGGGTCACCTAAAAGTGGAACGTGCAGCAGAAGTCTTGTCGCACATGCGCGAGGAGCTGCGCGGTGACATTAGCTTCCGGCTGGCTACAATGAAGAAAATGTCACCGGATGTATTGCAGGAGATTGAAAAATATTTGCGTGAGCGTATTGAGGGTATAGCCAGTGAAGCTTCATTAATAACTGGCGGAACCGAGTTTGTGGCCAAATTACTTAATGCGGCATCGGTTTCAACCGAAAAAATGGTATTGGAGGCGTTGAATGAAAGAGATCCGATGCTGGCAGAAGAGATCAAAAACCACATGTTCCCATTCGAGTATATCCTGCGTCTCGACGACAAGACGCTCCAGCGTATTCTCAAGGATGTGGACAACAAGGACCTGGTACTGGCTTTGAAGGGAAGTGCCGAAGATCTCATGGATAAATTTACCCGAAACATGTCTTCACGTGCCAAAGACATGCTGCTTGAGGAAATGGAGATGCTGGGACCTGTCCGGGTGCGTGATGTCGAGGAGGCACAGCAGCGCATCATCAGGGTTATCAAGCAGCTTGAAGACAGCGGAGAAATTACGCTGCTCATTAACGACGACGGCGGTATCATCGAATAGGAGTATCATTAATGAATTCACGCGTAATTACCCGGGATTATTTCGTATTTGCTGAAAGGGAATCCACCCAGCTCAGATATCCGACTCTCATTGATCAGGATTCGATCTCAAGTGAATCCTTACAACAGGCACTGGCTGAGAAAGAAAAAATGTGGGAGAAACGGCTCGAGCACGTGAGGAATTCTTCTCTTCGCGAGGGTTATCAAACCGGTCTTGAGGAAGGAAAATCAGCAGCACTGGCTGAATACCATCAAATAGCCAGCCAGCTGCAGATTATGCTGAGCGAGATTGAGTCAAAGGTTGAACAGCAGTTTGTCGAAATGCAACCGGCGGTCGCTGATCTGGTATTCAAACTGGCAGGTAAAGTGTTGCAGGTTCCTGTTGATCATAAGGCATTGAAGCAGCAGGTTGCGGACGACATCCAGCAGGCTTTACGTGAGCTGACAAACAAAAGCCAGGTTGTTGTAAGTGTTTCAGCATCAGACTATGAAACGGTTGAACCACTCCTTCGGCGCAACGGTGATAGAGGATATATCGAAATCAGCCTGCACGATGACCTGAAGCCGGGTGAATATAATATTGAAACTCCAAACGAGATCATCCAAAAGAATTTTGGCAAGGTTTTAGATCAGCTTAGCAAATCCTACCAGGTCTCAAGGTCCGAGAAACAGTTTAGTTCCACATCAAAAAAAGACGACAATGTCGAAATATCTAATTGATCTCGAGACCCATATTATGAGTAAACCGGTTCGTGCCTCTCGGTATGGACGTGTTGCATCAGTTGTCGGATTGATTATCGAGGTAACAGGCTTGCGTGCCACGCTTGGTGAGATGTACAATATTTACGTAAGATCGACAGAGGTAGTGCAGGCAGAAGTGGTAGGAGTAAAATCCGACCGCACTCTGCTGATGCCTCTCGATCACATTGATGGTGTCGGAACTGGTGCCCTGGTGGAACCTTTATCACAACCGATGGAAATTACCGTCGGATGGGATCTTCTCGGCCGCGTTGTTGATTCGCATGTCAATCCGATTGACGGGAAGGGACCACTGGTCGATCTCGAACTCTATCCGCTGCACAACGAACCTCCCGGACCGATGGAGCGTGAGAATATTTCAGAACCGCTTCGTACGGGTATACGATCAGTGGATGGTTTTCTTACAGTGGGCAACGGACAGAGGATGGGTATCTTCGCTGGTTCTGGCGTAGGTAAGAGTACGATGATGGGTATGATAGCACGCCACTCATCTGCTGATATTAATGTGATTGGATTGGTCGGTGAACGTGGACGCGAGGTTAGGGAATTCATTGAGGATTCTCTCGGACCCGAAGGTCTTGCACGTTCGGTTGTCGTTGCTGTCACTTCCGATAAAGCCGCAATGAGCCGTGTTCGTGGTGCTTTTACAGCTACGGCAATCGCCGAATACTTCCGTGATCAAGGCAAAAATGTGCTATTGATGATGGACTCGGTGACACGCGTTGCAATGGCACAGCGTGAAATTGGCCTCGCTTCCGGTGAACCTCCTACAACAAAAGGGTACACACCGAGTGTGTTTGCCATGCTTCCCAAGCTTTTGGAACGCGCCGGACGCACAAGTTATGGAAGCATTACCGGGCTCTATACCGTACTCGTGGACAACGATGACATGAATGAGCCTATAGCTGATGCCGTTCGCTCAATCATCGATGGTCACATCGTTTTGTCGCGAGCCCTGGCCCATAAAAATCATTATCCCGCAGTTGATGTGCTGGAAAGCGTGTCGAGGGTAATGCCTAAAGTGGTGTCCAGAGAACAACGACAGGTTTCACAGCAGGCGCGCGAGATACTGGCTACGTTTCATGATGCTTCAGAGCTTATAAACATAGGCGCATATGCTAAAGGGAGTAATCCCTCGATCGATAATGCCATAGATAAGATTGATGACCTGAACCGATTCCTGAAACAAGATCTTGAAAATTCAGATTTCGAGGCAGATATCTGGCAGCGCCTTACCGATATCGTTCAGGATAAAAAGAACACAGTATGATCAATGTCTGGCCGAGATAGATTATGAAACGATTTTCATTCAAGCTGGAACAAGTTCTGAAGATCCGAATCCACGAGGAGGAGCTTCAGAAGCAGGTGTTTGCCCGTCATATGCAGCAAATGATTAAGCTGAAGGAGCAGTATGAAGAGGTTCGGGCTGAACTCGATCTGTATTCGGAAGAACATGAACGACATACAGCTTTGAAGTCACCGGGTGAGTACCAGCGTCATTATGTATTTATCCAGTCGCGTCAGCAGGAACTGGCTCGTCTCGGCCGCGAGATAGATCTGGTGAAAGAACGGACGGAGCTGGAACGAAAAAAACTGATTGTTGCGAATCAGAAAACAAGGATCCTTGAAAACCTGAAAGAAAAGAAACGATTGGAATACCTGAAAGAAGCCGATCAGGTGGAACAGAAAGTGATGAATGAAATTGCGACACAGCGATTTCATCGAAAGAGTATGTAATTAACGATGAAAACGATACTGCTTTACACTGGCATCTTTGTTGTAGGGTTCATCGTCCTCTTTGCAGGAATGTACTTGGTGTATCCTTATCTGCAGCCTGAGAAAGCAGCAAAGGCACAGGAAGCCGTGCAGAGTGAACAGCTTCCGCCCATCTACGATTACACAACGTTTAGTCCGCTTAAGATCGATACGCTCAATACTATCATTGCGCGCTTAAAGAAAGAAATTCGAGCACATAAATCAGCGCCAGACAAGTATAAGGTGCTGAGTGATTCTCTGGTAAAGGTCAGTAAACAACAGAAGCAGTTGATCGGACGACTCAGGGACAGCCTTGATGTACAGGAAAAAGCGATCGCGGCCCAGTTAAAAAAGAATAAACCCAAATCAAAAGGTATTCAGTTTAGTGAAGTGACCAAAAGTCTGCTCAGTATGGATGAAAAATCACTGTCACCAATACTTAAAAAACTAAATGACAACATGCTGGTTGGTCTGTATCGCGATGGCAGCAATATGCAAAGAGAAAAATTGCTCCGGTCGCTGAATCCTGATCGTGCCGCACAACTGTTGAAGAAGGTCGCACAATGAGTTTTATTGAAAAACTTTTACATATCGCTCCCGGTTCAGCGGAAAAGACAGGACTCCTTGAAAAGGATAAGTCAACCGGTAAGGCAGGTGATAAATCTGGTCTGTTTGGTTCAACACTGGCGAAATTTGGAGAAAAGATTAGCAAGGAAGATCCCAAAGATCAGAAAGAAGAGATTGGTATCAAGAAAGTTAAACTGAGTCGCGGAGGATTGGAAGTTGAAATAAGCTATCCAAAATCCCTGATCGAAAAAAAAGGAAAAGGCCAGGCTGGTAAAGTGATTACCGATCCTGCTCTGCTTCATGAATTAACTGGAAAAAGTTCTGCATCCAAAGAGAGATCTGACGGAGTGAAGGGAAATACAAAATCGGATACAAAGCAAAAATCCGAAGTTTCTGAAAGTTTAATTAAAAAAGATTCCAAAGAAATCATCAATACAAAAAAAGATGATACAGGGCATTTGTCAGTATTAAAGAAATCGAGTGCCATTCAGGATCCCAAGAGTAAAGATCAGCCGGAAGATGAAACAACTGATCCAAAAAAAGTCTCTGGAGAAGTAACTAAAGATGTAAAGCATACCCCTGAATCTGCTGGACAGGTCGATGATTCTGATTCATTGCAACAGACAGTATCTGATAAGAATCCAGATGAAATCGGGAAAACAGATCAAAAGAAGGATAGAGATCATAAAGTAAAGGAAGAAAAGTCAGATTCGCCCAATACTTCGGTCACCAATAATCTTTTGCAGAGTAGTGAGGCTAAAGTTGCCGTAAAGCATCCTCAGGAAAATATCAAGATTGTAAAACCGGAAACTAAAAGGATCTTTGCTGAAAATATTGGGAAAAAGCAGGAAGTTGAATCTCCATCCAGGACCGGGAAGCATAGCGATGTCAGCGTGTTCGAAGCCGTATCCCCAAAACCTGCACCAGGTACAACTGAAAAAGATTCAAAAGAAATTAACGTCATCAAACCTGGTCATACTCATCAGAATAAAGACAGTAAAGATATTTCGAGTGCCACAAAACCGGTCACGGTAAAGCCTGCAGTCGGTTCAAAAGATATTCCCAATGTCGTTCGGGATCGGTATTACGGGGAGAGGGTTGTCAAAAGTAGTATTCAGGTGAATGAAGGCCCAAAAGATACTGTGGAAATAAAGAGCAACAGCAAGCAGGCAATACACCCTAATCATCCGGGAATGGGCGAAAATCAAACTGGAAAAGTGGATGCAAAAGCCGTGAATTCGCCATTCTCAATGGGCGGCAAGGAACAACATCCCGGAAGCAGTTCTGAACAGCAGGCTTCTGATCAGTCGCAAAAAGTTGTACAGGAGATCGATTCTACCGGAAACAAGGAAAAGTCGATGAAGGATGCGAAAACGACGACCCGTACAGCGACAACTCAGAGTGGAAATAATACCACTGCCTTGAATTCATATTCAGTTACTATACCACGGCAGTTGGCTGGGAAAATTTTATCGATGGTGCAAAAAACGCCTTCTTCAGCACACGATCAGCAGACGTGGCAGAAGCACCGGCTCGTGATGGATAACGGCCAGACGCTCAATGTTTCGGCTCGAACGACGGATGGTGTTTTGCATCTGCAGCTGAGTGGTGGAAACCAGGACCTGAATAAACTTTTGCAGCAGCATCTACAGGAAATTCGGAACCACCTGCAAGAGCAGATGAATGTTAAAGTGGATCTACAGTTCCAAAGCCAGACCGGCGGTCAGTCTGCCCAGCAGTTTCAACAGCAAAGGGGCAATAAAGGAACCTTCAACGATACCTCGATTTTTGGAAATAATTTAAACGATAGAACGACGGAAGCTGGTCCGGATATACCGGAAAGGCAGCCGTTGAGCAACCGCCGCTTAGGCTACAATAACACCGAATGGACAGCATAGCAAAAAGGTAAAACATGAATGCAAATGCAATAAATGCCATAATCAATAACACAAACCAAGTGTATAATCAGAATTCCAAGACGGGAAATTCCAGTCTGGGGAAGGATGATTTTTTGCGCTTGTTGATGACACAGCTGCAAAACCAGGATCCAACGAACCCAATGGACAGCCAGCAATTTGCTGCCCAATTGGCTCAGTTTAACACGGTCGAGCAGTTGACAAATCTCAATGACGGAATGACAACGCTTAACAGCACGCAACAAGCGGTTGGTAATGCGATGTCTAACACGATGGCGGCTAGCCTCACAGGTAAAGTTGTGAAAGGTCAGAGTGACGCCCTGCAAGTTACGCCGGGAGAAAACACTGATGTGCAATTTAACCTCAGCGGTGTTGCTGCCGATGTTAAACTAACCATCACCGATGAATCTGGTAATGTTGTCCGTACGGTCGACTTGCAGAACCGTGCTTCGGGCGATCAGTCCTGGAAGTGGGATGGTAAAAATGATAATGGAAACCAACTGCCCGAAGGAACCTACCACGTGAGTATCGATGCGAAAAACGGAAGTTCAGCAGTGAACTCCTACAGCTATGTAGAAGGTAAGGTTTCGAAAGTCCAGTATTCGAAGACCGGTGTTAGCCTGCTGGTTAATGGCGTGAGCGTAGGTCTGGGCGATGTCGAGTCAGTCAGCGATCCATCTGTCACTCAATAGATGTAACTAACCGAAAACAACAATGGACATACGTCATCTGACAGGCCGTGTCTCCCCGGTAGCTCCTTCAACGGTTCAGCGGAAGCAACAAACGCCAGCAAACCGGGAAGGCAACTTTGCCGAGATACTCAGTCGTGTCAGTGGTGATAAGAACCAGATACAATTTTCAGGCCACGCGATCAAGCGACTTGAAGAACGGAATATCCAGCTTAATGAGTCGGATGTGTCACGTATTCAGGAAGCAGTGAACCGTGCAGCCGGAAAAGGAAGTAAGGAGTCGTTGATTCTGGATGGCGACAATGCTTATGTGGTCAACGTCCCGAATAGAACGGTGATAACAGCGGTCGATCAGTTGGATATGCGCGAGCGTGTCTTCACACAAATCGACAGTGCCGTATTTACAAACAAGCAGTAAATCTAACAAAAATAAACAACATATTGGGCTGGACCCGTATAGGGAAGCCCGTTGCACAACCGACCGATTGACGTTGTGCTTAACGAAAAAAATAAAATATACAGGAGTATATCATGGCTTTAATGAATTCACTTTCCTCAGGAATTAGCGGGTTGAAGGGTTTCCAGACAGAGATGGACGTCATTGGAAACAACATTGCAAATGTAAACACTGTAGGCTTCAAACAGGGTCGTGTTACATTTGCCGAGATGATCGCCAATAATTTGGCACGTACCGGTGCAGGTTTTGATTCAGCACCTCAGCTAGTAAATCAGGTAGGCTTAGGTACTAAAGTATCGTCTATTGACCGTGATTTCAGCCAGGGACAACTTAATTCAACCAACATCAAAACAGACCTGGCTATCCAGGGAAATGGTTTCTTCCTGGTCAACAATGGTGGGCACACCATGCTGTCACGTGCCGGTAACTTCAAGTTCAATAAAAATGGTGAGTTGGTTACAAACAATGGCGATCACGTACAAGGTTACATGGCAGACGGTCAGGGTAACATAATTGGCAACAGCAGCACTACTGATCTCAAGGTCGATTTCAACAGTGTGTATGAACCAAAACAGACGCAAAATGTTCAGATCAGCGGAAACCTTAATGCCAACACGAGTACCGCTCAAATGGAAACGCAGTCATCAGCTTTTACCAAGGTGGATGGCACCTTTGCCACAACAGCGACTGACCTCAATAGTCTCAAACAGACGAGTACCAGCTTGCAGGCTGGCGATACTATCACTATTTCAGGGCAGGCAAATGATGGAACGGCAATTAATTCCACCTATACTTATGCAGCTGGTGACACTGTTCAAAACGTTATAGATGCCATTAATACGGCTTACAATGGAGAAGCCAAAGCAACTCTCGTTGATGGAAATATCAACCTGATCAGTGAAAAGCCTGGCGACAGTAAACTCAATCTGCAGCTTGCAATGGGAACAGGCAGTACTGGCAACATCAGTCTGCCCGTATTCAAGACCCAAACAGCGGGTGTTACCAACAGTAAGAATGTGAGTGCAACGGTATATGACGCCGAAGGTAACGCGCACACATTGCTGCTCAAGATGACCCAGACAGACTTTAATACCTGGAACTATGAGGCCAGCTTCCTGGATGGTGAAAATATCACCAATGGGGGCACCGGTACCGTTCAGTTCGATGAAAACGGTAACCTGGTTTCCGGCAGCAGCTTTGACATCACTTATGATCCGGGAAACGGTTCGGCTTCAACGAAGACTGTCACCGTTGATCTTGGATCGTCTGCCAGTGGAAGTTCTGTAACCCAGTTTAAGGGAAGCAGTACTTTGAGTGTAACCAGCAATGATGGTTATAGTAAAGGTGACCTAATCGATTTCTTTATCGATGGCGGCGGCAATATTGTCGGTACCTACAGCAACGGCAAGAGCCGCAATCTGGCCCAGGTGGCTATCGGTGAGGTCAACAATCCCAACGGTCTGATAAACAAAGGGGACGGTTTATATGACCTTACTGCACAGGCAGGCGAGTTAAAAACCGACAGTGCGTCCAATCTGTCAAACACAACCATCAACTCTCAATTCCTGGAAGGTTCAAACGTCGACCTCGCTAAAGAGTTTACAGAGATGATTGTGGCACAACGGGCGTACCAGTCAAGTGCACGCGTAATTACTGTTTCAGATCAATTACTTAATGAAGTAGTACAATTGAAACGATAATAAGGGATAGAAATCAAGGATGATATAAAGGTACCGGCCATGCAGGCCGGTACCATTACTTGTATAAGGACATGGGTAAATCAACCCTTATTGGTCTTGGGGCCGGTTTTGGTCTCATAGTTGTAGCCATTGCGTCCGAAAATGGATTGATGGCTTTTATCAGTGTATCCTCGATGATCATTGTGTTAGGGGGAGTACTGTCTGCAGTGATGATCAATTTTCACCATCGTGATATCATCAGATCGTTCCGTCTTGTTCAGAGAGCACTCTCTCGGAAGGATATTAATCTGATTGAGCTTGTTGAAGTGTTGATTATGTTTGCCCGACGCGCCCGCAGAAACGGACTGCTGGTATTGGACCATGATCTCCAATATGTTGAGGATCCCTATTTCCGGTCCGCCATGGAGTTGGCCGTTGATGGCATAAATGGCGAAGATCTAAAAAACATCCTTGAACGCGATATCGAATCGGTAAAGAGAGAATCTAGTATTGCTACAAGGATTTTCAGGGCAATGGGCGGATACGCACCGGCTTTCGGGATGATCGGTACGGTCATTGGTCTCGTTCTGATGCTTCGCACGCTAAATGAGAATGCAAATATGGGAGCCAGTCTTGCCGTAGCGCTTATAACCACATTCTATGGATCCATCCTGGCCAATCTTGTATTTATTCCGCTCGCCGGCATGCTTAATGAGTCAACCGAGCGCGAAATGATCAGGCGCCGCATGATCATGACCGGCATCCTGAGCATGACTGGTGGAGATAATCCCCGACTTCTCGAAAAGAAGCTGCTTAGTTATCTCAGCAGTGAAGAACGTGACGAATACCATGAGGTGCATGGTGACGAGATTTATACCCAGAAGATCGAAGAGCAAAACTACGAGAACTGGGTGGGCCGCCAGCGTGAGAAAGATTCACTTGTAGAAGTGGAATAAGCGATGGCAGAAGACGATAACACGCAGGGATGGCTGGTTACCTACGCGGACATGATCACGCTGCTTATGACTTTCTTTGTGCTTTTTTACAGCGTAAAGCCGGGTCTGCAGAATGCCATTCATAATCGTATGGTAGGTGTTTTTCAAAATAGTGAAAGTGTTATGCCGGGACATACTGCGCCGGAGACAAATTATTTTGAAACACAACGTAAGAAGAACGACTGGAAAAAGATGGTCGCATTCGTTCACAAAAAAGGGCTGGGCGACCAGGTACAGGTTTTTCAGACACAGCAGGGATTACAGATCAATCTCGGAGAAGAACTGACTTTCAATAGCGGACAGGCAAACCTGCTGGATAAGTCGAAAAGTGTGCTCGATGAAATTGCCGGGATGATTGACGATAATATTCAAAGGATTGATGTCCGGGGAAATACCGACAATGTGCCTATTCACAATTCATCGTTCAATTCGAACTGGGAATTGGGTGCGGCACGGGCGATATCAGTAGTTCAGTATCTGGTCAGGCGTACCAATGTAGATCCGGGCCGGTTTCGGGCTACAAGCCGGGGCGAGTATAACCCGATTGCAAGTAATCTCACGGCAGATGGGAGAAAAAAAAACCGGAGAGTGGAAATAATTATCAACTATCCGGAAAAAATGGATACTGCCGATAAAAAAGTAGAACAATCCAAATGAAGTTAACAGGAGTCATGTGTCATGGCTGGCGATCAAAAAAAGCCCAAGAACGCTGAAAATCGGGGAAATGAAGTAACAGAAGGAAAAACTTCACGCCCATTTATGAAATGGGTAAAGTTAGGTATAGTTGTTGTAGGTCTACTTGGAGAAGCATACGGGGCCTATGCAGTTATGAATGTCTATTACCCCACGATGTACCAATACCTGAATAAACCGTCCGCCAAGGTGGACAACATCTTTGAAATCTCTGATTTAATAGTTAATCCAGCGATGCCGCAAAACGGAGATCCGCATTTTCTTGTGGCTTCTGTGGGCATCAACCTGAAAACCAAGGAAGATATTAACATCCTGAAAAATCGTGAATCGATGGCAAAGGATGCGATCATCACTGTTCTTGGTAAATACAAGCTGGATGATCTAAAAGATCTGTTGAAAAGGGATGAAATTAAGCAGAAAATTGGGATCGTAGTCAACCGGGTGTTAGAGAAGAAAGCTGTAAGTGACCTTTATTTTACCAAATTTGTGATTCAGTAGTTAATCATGGCTGTTACTGACCAAGTATTATCGCAACGGGAAATCGATGCCCTGATGAAGGAGTACTCCGATGATAAATCGGATAAGAACTCTGGTAAAAATGGGGATTTCGTCGTTTATGATTTCAAGCATCCTCTGCTAGTCAGCAAGGACCAGCTGCGTACCCTGCGTTTTCTTCATGAATCTTTTGCCTGGAATCTTGCGATAGAGATGACCAGTCAGCTTCGCATGGATATTGATATCAGGTTTATAGATATCGATCAGGTTGTCTTCTCCGAATTCACGCAGTCTGTAGGCAAACCGAGTGCGCTGAGTTTATTTACTATCAATGAGCTTGGAGGTCAGGCACTGTTAGAGATCGACCCACAGTTTGCGATGCTTGCAGTTGAACGGCTTAGCGGTGGCGATGCCCAATATCTGATGGAGCGCAGGCAACTCACAACCATCGAGCAAAGCGTACTCCGAAAGATTCTCGGGATTATATACAAGGAACTTGAAGCGGCCTGGGAACCCTATTTGCCCATCACCATTGAGCACCATTCAATCGAAAGCGGACCGGAAAATATCCAGGTTATTTCACCGGTAGAAGCTACTATTGTCGTATATCAGCAGGTCAAAATTAACGACTGGAAGTTCAACTTTAACATTAACTATCCTTACGATCTGCTTGAGAAGCATCTGAGTCAGAACCTGTTTCGTTCAGGTAGCCGTCGTACTGATCCGGTTTCGGAGGAAGATCGTGCTATTTATCAGAACAAGCTCAAAGATGTGAAGGTGCCAATGCATGTTGAGCTTGGACGCGCTGAGATTACAGTAAATGAAATGCTTCGTATGGATGTTGGAGATGCGATCGTACTCGATCAGAAAACCAATGAACCGATGAATGTATATCTGAAAAACAAACTTTTGCTTAAGGCTTATCCGGGTAAACTCGGCCGTAAAAAAGCTATTCGGGTACTCGACTTTATAGAGAATAAACGCATAGAGGTCAAAAAATGATGTTAGATACTCTGAAAGAAGGGCTCACACAATGTTCGCCCGTCATTAAGGATTTTCTCAAGACGATACTTCTAAAGAAGGTTGAAGTAGATGTCACTTCTTCTGATTTGACAGATGCGGGAGCCGTATCCAAATCACTGAAGAATACGCCTGTTCTTGTAAAAACGGCAGATGATAATCTTGGTGTTGACCTCGTTATCGGATTTGATGAAGAATGGATTGCACAGCTTGCCACAGCCATGCTTGAAATCGAAGAAACCAAACTGAATGAGGTCACCCGTGACCTGATGAAGGAGTTTACTTCTCAGCTTATTGGTGCTGTTCAAACAACGTTGAAAGAGAAATTCGATATCCTTTTTGAGGCCGCACCCGTGGAGATACTGAAACCGGCAGGTTTGTCTGCTGCTTTAAAGAAGGATCAGTATTTCGTAGCCTCGATTCAGGTAAATGGAAAATTTGAGATCGAAGGAGATGAGAAACCTCAGCTCGGCTTCGTCGTGGTATTTTCTATTCCAGATAGTGTTTCAGGTGAATCAGAGTCATCTGGCAGCAGTGAAGACGAAGCAGATGCAAAGGTAAAGAAAATGGGACCTAAAACTGAAAATAGACCGAATGGGGCCACTGGTAACGAACCTTTGACAGCTCAAAAGGTTGAGTTTGATGATCTTTCGTCCGTAACTGGTGAAAACAGCGATGTGGAAGTCAGAAACCTGGAATTGCTGCGTGAGGTCAAAATCCAGGTATCCGTCGAGTTAGGTCGCCGGGAATTGCCTCTTGGAGAAGTGCTTCATTTGGTACGGGGATCTGTCATAGAACTGGACAAACTGGCCGGTGAACCGGTATCGGTTTACGCAAATGGTCGCACCATTGCAGAAGGTGAGGTTGTGGTTATCGACGAACACTTTGGTGTGCGGATAATCAACCTGATTTCTGCCAAGGAGCGTATCGAAGTTCTACAATAATATGAAACTACGTAATCCGGGTGGTAACAATAAGAAATTTATTGGTACCGTCATCTCACTTGCTTTCACCCTTCTGGTAGTCTGGATATTCGTGATGGCTACCATGAACAACGATACGACAACATCGTTAAACGCCGCCGACCAGTTGCGTATGGATAGTCTTCGTATGGTGCTTGGTCGTACAAGTGTTGCCGCTCAGAGCAGTTCGTCACCCAATTTGTTCTATAACGCCCTGCCTGCATTTCTGTTCCTGGTGCTTCTCTTAGGAGCTTTATGGGTCTGGAATCGTCGTAAAGCGAAACCGGGCGACCAATTATTCAACGTAGTGGGGGAACAGCAAATCGCACCCGGACAGACAATAAAGATTATATCATTCCAGGAAGAATACTGGGTGATTGGTGTCACCGGTAGCAACATGACTCTCCTTTCGAAACTGAAAAAGGATGAGTGGTTGCCACCCGGACCTCAAAACGGAAGTCCTCCATCGAGCTCATTCTCCAGAATATTTTCAGGTATTCAAAAAATGAGATCCTGAGTAAAAATACATGATTCGCCATTTCGCCTTCATCATTTTATTAACAGCCGTAACGTTTGTTACATGGCCAGGTAACGCTTCTGCCCAGCAGAGTCAGGGTACCTCAACGTCATCTAACACGACGAACCAGCCGGCTTCCGGCCAAAGTTCGGGTGTGAATATTGGGTCGATACCGAAGATCAATTTTAGCATCACGCCACCGAATGGCAAGAGTGATTACTCCACGGCTATTCAGATCCTGATTTTACTGACTATCCTTTCATTCGGGCCGGCGATCATTACCCTGATGACCAGTTTCACCCGGATTGTTGTGGTCTTCTTCTTCATGCGAAATGCCATGGGAACCCAGCAGTCACCGCCAAACCAAGTGCTTATCGGACTGGCACTATTCCTGACGATTTTCATCATGGCTCCCGTTTTTCAACAGATTAACCAGGATGCCATTCAGCCTTATACACAGGATAAGATCACACAACAGGAAGCCCTTGATCGAGCAGCCGTTCCGATCAAGAAGTTCATGATCAAGCAGACCCGGGAAAAGGATCTGCTTTTGTTTATGGATATGGCTAAGATGAAGGCGGTTAAAAACGTTAACCAGATGCCGCTTTACGTGATTGTACCCTCGTTTGTGATCAGTGAACTGCGTATCGCATTTGAGATAGGATTTCTGATTTATCTGCCTTTCCTGGTCATAGACCTTGTTGTTTCATCAGTACTGCTGTCAATGGGAATAATGTTCCTGCCACCTGTTATGGTGTCGCTGCCGTTCAAAATTTTGATCTTTGTGCTGACCGACGGCTGGTATCTGATTGTTGAATCACTCATTAAAAGTTATAAGTGACGGAGGTTTAAATGAATACCGAAATCGGCGTTTACTGGATTCAACAGATGCTTACGGCAACCGTCGTGTTGTCAGGTCCGCTGTTGATGGCTGCATTGGTCGTTGGCTTGATCATATCCATCGTTCAGGCCGCGACCTCAATTCAGGAAATGACTCTTAGTTACGTCCCGAAGATGGTCGCTGTGGTTGTTCTGCTGTTCTTGTTCATTGGATACATGCTTCAGTATATGATCAGCTTTATGGAAAGGATCTTCAATTTCATACCCATTCTTACCCATTAAAAAGAGGTGGGAGAGATGCACCAATTCATATTTCATTCTAAGTACTCTTAACTTCTAACTTCAGGTACTTTCGCCGTGTCATTTCTTTCCGCCACATTCATATTAACGGCTTTTCTGATTTTTGTGCGTGTCAGCACGATACTGATGACGGCGCCATTCTTTGGTTCAGAAATGATACCCAAAAAGGTAAAGCTCTTCTTTGCGATAATGGTCACCGTGTTGCTTTACCCGGTGATCCCCCTTCAGGGTGCCTCGATACCTGTTGATGCAACCTCTCTGCAGGTGCTCGTCTCTGTCATCAAGGAAATAACCATAGGTCTTGCAATGGGACTCGTCGGCCAGATGATTTTCGGGGGTATTCAGTTTGGTGGCCAGTTTATCAGTATTCAGGTCGGGTTGGGATTTGCAAGCGTAATTGATCCGCTTACTCAGTCACAGAATGGGATCATCAGCCAGATGCTTGTGCTGCTTGGAACTATTTTCTTCCTTGCAATAGGTGGTGATGCTATTTACCTGAAAGCCATGGTTAAAAGTTTTGAGATTATACCGATCGGTACCGTTCAGATGGCGGGCCCGGCGCCATCACTCATAAAAATGGCCGGTGAGCTGTTTATTGTTGGCGTACAGCTTGCGTCCCCGTTTATCATTGTATTGTTCCTGATGGACCTGTGTTTTGCCATTTTCGCAAGAATCATGCCGCAGGCAAATGTGTTCTTCATCGCCCTTCCCCTTAAAGTGTATGTCGGATTGATCATGTTTGGCATCATTGTCCCGCGACTGATGCCGGCTTTTGAGAACTTCTTCAACCTCATGTTTAAAAACCTGGAGATTATCCTGAAGGTGCTTGGGGGTTAAGGTAGAATTCGTTTAAACGTTTCGATAACCTGCAATCGTCCGGGACCAAAAATTGATCGACAGACCATGTATGTGGTGGATAACGATGGTTGCCTACATGGCGTGCGTGTTGTCGGGAGAAGGCTCTCCGGTTACTATTGTGTTGTAACTATGAACCTCTGCCATGGTTTGGAACCCTGGCAGAGGTAAATATGACAGCGACGGAGTTTATTTAACCAGCATAAATTGCTTGGTTTGGGTAAATGTTCCGGCCGTCAGGCGGTAGATATACACCCCACTGGCCAGGTCTGAACCGTTAAAGGTGACCGTGTACCGGCCTTTGGCTTTGATGTCATTGACCAATGTTGCTACCAATTGTCCCAGCACGTTGTATACTCTCAGCGTTACCTTACTCTGCTGCGGCACCTGGTAGGTAATCTGAGTGGTTGGGTTGAATGGGTTGGGATAATTCTGATCGAGTCCGTATTCGGTAACATTATTCAGGACTTCCGGAGTCATCTTTTTGGCGATTCCTTGTTTTTGTTGTTCTTCCATGCGGAAGACTTTGATCAGACGTATCTCATCAGGATTCTTGTTATTGGTGGCCACTGTCAGGCGCAACTGAACTCTTCGACCGGCAAAAGTCCCCGTCGAAATACTGTCAGCTCCGGATGTACGAACCGGCAGATGGGAAGCATTTAATACGTGGTTTCGGACCGTTTCCAATATCTGACCCGAGGAAACATCTACCAGGTCCACTCGATACCGAACCACGCTGCCTTAAGCAAACAACTGATTCACAGAGGTTGAATCCCCGAAACCGGTCTCTTCCTCGTAACGAACATTCTGACTCTTCTGTAAGATGAATGGAGTTTCCGTTTGTACCGGGAATGGTCCCGGAGTAGGTCTGTCGCGGATTGCTCAGACTCATATCCATCTGCACATATTTTAGCCCGGAAGGTGACTCCCAGAGGACCATCACATAATTATCAGGACCCAGGCAATGTTCGGGCGCAGGTGATAGGAAGAAGACTCCCCGGTCGATATCTCCCTGGTTTGCCAGCTGTAGTATTGCCCGTTGCTCGCACTATAGTACCAGGTTTTCAAATGAATGATACTACCCTCCTGGTACACTATTCCAACCAGCCCCGGATATCCCGGGAAATTTACGGCAAAATCGATGGCAGGTGATTTGCCATTGGAATCATCCAGATGTATCGGATTGGTCGTTCCTCCCTGCGGGATTAACTGCCAGCTACCGCCCGGCGCTTTCCGCTCGTACCAGACATGCCCCATGCTCTCGTAGACCATGTGTGTCCAGCTGTTTTCGCACTGGATGTAATTTCGCTCGGCAGGATAAATATAAGCGGACATATTATCCGATAGCTGCAGGCCTTTATATTGGGCGGTGAGTGATGAGGTAGGCGAGTTGATGGTTCTGGGGTTTTGCATTACCCCGTCCAACCATTCGTAGAAGGTATAGGTTTTTCCATTATACGTTTGGGTGGCGGGGGCCGAGAGGGTATTGCCTTCTATGACTGTAACATTGGCGGTGTTAATATTTGTCCCGGCTTCCGGGGAATAATCGTTGCGGGTGATGGAGTACTTGCCTCGCATAATAGCCGCAAAGGTGGCCCCGTCGTCATCTGCTACTAACGTGCGGGTGGGGGTTTGGTTGTTTTGACCAAATGACTGAGTGCTTCCACTTTTCCGCCTTTGCCATAAACTTTTAGATAAGGGTTCCTCAGTATTATTAAACACAGTCAGGGTACTATTGATGGTCTGGTTGTCGTACGCAGCCAGGTTCAGAGTCTGCCCCTCATTACCGGAAAAGGATTTGGGGCTACTATATGCTATATGCTGTTGGATTCACATCTACGCCTACCCCTATATTCCCGCCGTCCGAGCCATGGTAATCGTTGCGTGCGATGGCGGAGATGGTACTGGCCGGGCGTTGGTATACGATTTTCAAATGGATGTAATCGATTTGAGCATAGGACTGGTCTTTATCTTCATCATTGCTAAACGCGCCTAAGATGATGGAGGTACTGTAGTCGCCCGAATCAAGCCAATTTTGTATCACCGTTTTTAAACTGTTACTTCCGACAAAACTCCCGGTTCCATAACTCAGGGAATTGCCATTGATGGACACACTGTCATCTTTTATGGCGTTCCAGTCGGACTGTGCATCTTTTGATCTTGGACCAAAACCGGCAATGTTAAAGGTGTAAGATCCCGTATTAGCATAATTGGTATTTCTATACAACACAGTCACTTTAGTGATCGTAACGTTATATCCCAGTGAAATGATAGGTTGGAAAGTATCCCCGTTTAATTCGATTAGCGAACGGTATACGTATGTGTCACTTGCCGTATGTTCTCTTCCTATATTATAAAAACCCGAGTCATAAGCATAAGTTCCGGATGCGATTGTTTTTCTTATCCGGAGCAGATTGGTATTATTCAGGGTCAAACTATCGGCTACCGTTTGCGCCTGCAGCACCGGGATGTTCCAGACAAACACACAGAGAATCAGGATATATTTTGTTATCTTTTTCATGGTTTTGACTCCTAATAGGGGTTAAACAGGAATAGCCGGTGTAATAAGTGTTTCTTATTACAGGAAAGGGCGCCAGCCTTGCGGCTATTCGATAATGGGGAGCGGTGCTGCTACACCGCTCCTTTTTATATTTGTGTGGCCATTATTTCTCCTTCGGGGTTAGGGTTCCGTGGTAGATTAAATTGGTTTCTGCTTCAAAATCATTGACCAAAAAGAACACGTCATTTTTCAAAATTAAGTCCCTATAAATGGTGACGTTTTTATCATCCAATTGGAACATTGGTACGATATCTTCTCCATTATAATGCAGTACCCCTCTTGTGGTGGTGATAAAGAGATCATTTTTACTTCTTCCGCTTACACTAATGGGAACCTGGCCTTCTGGTACGGATACAACCGTTTTAAATGTTCCGCTGCTCAATACCTGTATCTTATTTCCAACGACATAATAAATTCCTCCCCCCACTGTATTCATCCAAAGTGTTTCATCCGATGTGGTAGAGAAAAGGGGCTCCAGATGTCCCTTACTGTAACGATAAAATACCTCAGTTGTGTAAGGGGGTTCTTGACCCTCATAGGTTTGTCCAGCTCCTCTTATTATTACCCCTTCCCTGCCTTGGCGGACCCGCTGCAGTTGTACTCCAAAATCCGTAACCAATAGTTGTTTCCAATTTTCCCCGTCATAATGCAGCACAAAACCCCGGTAGGGAGGGCCTTCATCCGGCAAGACTGTGCCGACCGCATAGATATTTGAGGGAGAGCTTCCCCACAGGTCAAAAATATCCGGCTCACCCATTCCTTGAATGGTATAGGTATAAACTTTGGACCATTCCTTGCCATCGTAATGGTAGATGGATCCATTCATGGTCCCCATCCAGATATTATCGGAAGCAAACCCATAAAGGCTCTCAATAGAGGGCATGTGTTTTGGCCAGGGCTTCCATTTTTTCCCGTCATAATGCCATAAGCGATCCAACCCACCTGCGGAGCCAATCCACACATCGTTCGCCGAGGCTCCCCAGATGGCATTCATCCAGCCGCCGGGGGCGCTGTAGACGCTGTCTACGCTCCAGGTATAATCTCTGCGGCCGGGTGGGGGTTCGGGGTCTTTCTTGTTTTCAAATAATCCGCAGCTTGCCGCGGCCAGCAAAAGCGCAATCAATACATACATCCACCGTCTCATAAGGAAGGCCTCTCCAGGTGTTTTACTTATCTCTCCATTTGTTATTACCAATTTTCAAAAAAAAAACAACATTTTCAAAACTCATAGTACGAAAATCATGCTTCTATATGAACGGGTACGCCATAAAGGACTGATGGCTGAAAGAATCTTTGCCGAATACCATTTAGACATCAAGCCACCTGACCGCTACCCGGTGTTAACACTACTGTTCATTTTATCCAAACCTCTTCTTATTGTCTTCCTGCCATAATTCTTACGTCAGTTCGAGATATGATAATACCGCTCAAATGCTGGTTCCGCTCGTAAAACCCGTATCCAGAAGAAACTGTTAAAACGGATAAGGAATTAACGGATTTTTCCTCCTAACACGCGGATTAATCCGGATGCTACAAGTCAAAAAATCTATGACAAATCGTTTTTGACGATTTCTGCCGTGCATATCCCGAACTCACGCAAAATAAATAATCATCCGTAATTGTACAGATCAGAAGATAACCCCTCATAAACAAGGATCGGGTAACCCTGACAGGGTCAGATCAACTGCGTCATAAAGGAATTGAGTGAATCATTTGTCCTCTCATAGTTAGGCAAGTGAACTGACCCTGTCAGGGTTAAGCAGATGGCTAAAAGGACGCTTTAACTTTAGCAGGATAAGTAAATAAACGTGAGTTCGAGATAAGACGAAACACAAACATGGGAACACTACTAATGTCATTTTCCCGTGACATCGGGATCGAGAAATCTAACCTGCTCAGAATCGCTGAAAAAGACACTTAATGTGGGTTACGCTAACAGCCAATATAGATTTCTCGGCTCGCTTCGCGTCGCTCGAAATGACACTGTAGGCTTTTTTCGAATCTTATCTCGAACTCACGTTACTTATGAACGCAGGTGCTACCCAGGGCTTCAGAACTACTTCTTAAGGCAGCGAAATGTTCTGTATCAAAAGGTTACACTCAGAGTAAACGCAGGCTGGAAACCCAGATCGTACACGTCGGCAGGCAAATACTGAAGATCCGGGATACAGGTCGAATTATCTACAACCAGAAACCGGTCCCGATACCACACGTTTGATCTGTCCAAAATATTGTAGAATGACAAGGTGAAGTCCCATCGGCTGATGCCGACATTCCGGTGATAGGTGATGCTGGCATCCACACGATAATACGGATCTAAACGCCCGGGTTCTGTACTGTCGTACTGGTGAAGTTGGTTGGCGGATCCGCTGGCGAACATGGCATTTACAAAGGCGGTCAATCCCTTGATGACCGGAACCTGCAAACCTGTCGTCACAGAATGTGTTCGGTCCCACTCGGCCGGATACCAGCCGGCACCCGTTGAACCTTCGTTCTTTAAATCCATGTGAGATAACGTGTATGAGCCACTCCACAAAACCGGACCTATGTGTTGTTGCAGGGCAAACTCAATACCACTTGCCCGCCCGGAATTCTGATAAAACCAGGGAGTATTGACGGGTTGCTGAATTAATACCGCATATTGTAAATTCTCAACCCTGAGGTTCTGATAATTCTTAATGTAAGCTTCAACCTGCAGGTATGTTTTGGGAGATGCGTGAACATAGATACCTGAACTCCAGTAGTCGACGGATGACGGCGGTTCATTTTTGGTTGTTGGAACCCAGATATCAGCACTCGAGGCGTGGTTGATCGTCAGACGGTGCAAAAACTGGTAGTTACGGCTGTATCCCAATCCAATGGAAACGGGTTTCCTGGGAAGGAAGGTCATTTTAATCCTGGGCGAGAAACGCAGGAAATCGCCATCGCTATAGTATATCAAACGTCCACCCAGATGCAGGTGCAAGTCATTCCACTGCTGCTGGTCGTACTGGAGGTAAGCATCCAGCTCGTTGCTGGTAAAATTCTTGCCGTATCCAGGGAAATTTATCGATGCTTCTTCATAAAGGATTTGGTAGTTGTGATAGGTGAGTCCCGTCGACCATAAGCCGTTAAAAGGGGCCGCTATTTCAAACAACTGGTCGAATTTAAAATCGGTGAGCTGATTTTTACTGCTGAACGGGCTCTGAAAAAAGCGGAGCCGGTCAGTCTTGGTTCTGTAGAAATACAGGAAATTATCTTTGGAGTACCAGTTGTGATAATAGCTGTACGCCAGGGTTGTGTGACTGAATCCATTGTTTGGCAATGGCTGATCCACTTTAAAACTCAGGATGTCATTTCCCCAATTATTAGCCGTATTAGCGTCCTTGAGGCGAAATCGCTCAATCAGCCTTCTCGAGGTACCCGCGATTGTATAATATTGCTCCGGCTGATTCGTGAAATCACCGCCAACGTAGCCGCTGAGGGTAAATCGGGTACCCTTATTGGTTTCGTATTGGAATTTACCGTGCAGATCAAAGAAGGAGGCATCCGGTGTTCCGGGGAAAACAGCTTTTGATGTTAACGTCTCGGTATTATCAGGGAAGTCACTTCTCGGCCTGTCGATGTTTAAGCCCCAGCTAATCAGTTCCGGATTATTGAACCAGGTCAAACTGTTCATCCATGAGTGGCGACCGGAGAGCAAAAAACTGCCCTTGCCATCGAATAATGGTCCCTGTACGGTTCCCTTGTAGCTTGTGTTACTCATACCCGTTGTTGCCGAATAATTCTGCTGAGAGCCGGTTCTGGTCAGCAGTTGCAACGTGCCACCGAGTGCGCCTTCATATTCTGCGGGTGTAATATCGTAGTGAAATCCGACAGTCTGCATGACATCGCTGTTGAACACATCCAAAAGTCCAAAGAGATGGCTTTGATCATACACTGTGGCGCCGTCAAGCGATACTCTCAGGCCATCAGAGTCGCTGCCCCGTACATGTAAACCGTTTATGAGTCCGGCGTTTAAGGAAACTGAAGGAAATTCCTGCAGAGCCCGAATGGTACTCGTTTCTCCCACAGGTGAGAATGTGCCGAGTCTCAGGAATTTTGAAAATTCATCAGGGTAGGAGCGATAAAACTGGTTCCCGGTGATGATAACTTCATTGCCCGTATAAGCATTGGGCTGAAGGCGGATCGTGAGATCGGCAGATGGGGTATTTGACGGGGACCAGTCGATCGTTTGTTTCTGATACCCGATATATGAAACTGAAAGAGTTCGCGCCGCATCAGCTGATTTTGCCGACTCGCGAATGATAAAATTTCCATTTTGATCCGTACTCGTTCCTGTTACCGATCCTTTTTCGATCCAGGAAATAGTGGCAAAGGGCAGACGTGCACCCGTCTCGGCATCAACCACATGACCGCTCAGCATACTTTCTCTAACAGGGGTATTTCGTGATTCCTGGTAAAGGAAAATTTGCTTGCGATCCTGATCGACCTTAACTCCGATTTGGTGGTGCTCAAGCAACGAGTCAAGTTTCGGGATGTAGGCATGAACGCTTGCCTGTGATGGAATAGTGACATCAGATACAAGAGCATCCCGGTACAGAAAACGATAATCGGTCTGTGATTCAATCGTGTGAATTACAGACCGAAGTGATACCTGTCCGGCAGAGCTGTATTGCGCCCGGAGAGGTTTTGCACAGGCACATATCAGGAGTAAGAGAAATAACAGATATCTATTTTTCATCCGGTTTCTCAGGGATGTTTAGACGTGAACTGATACGTACGATCGCCTGTCTTGACAAAATGTCCGCCCAACACAAGACCAAGGCCATCGAGACTCTGCCAGACGGAATCGAGTTGGACGCGGCCGCTCAGTGTTTCGTTTAGTAAGCTGTCCGCACCCGGAGCCACACGCAGTTTAATTTGATACTGCTGTTCAAGCTCGTTGAATACATAATGTAAGGAACGGCTGTTAAATATCATTTGATGCTGCATCCAGTCGGTAGCATCATCATTAGGTTTTGTAACCGGCTTGCTCGGTTGCCCGTCTTTTGTGATAGCCGAATATTCACCCGGCTTCAGGATGACTTTTCCACCGGTTTCTTTATTTGAAAAAGCTATGGAACCTTGTTCCAAATATACCTGAACCAAATCGCCCCAGTTACTTACATCGAATTGAGTACCAATATCCTGGATGATTCCTGCTCCGGCTTCAACCTTGAATACACGATCGGGATTATGATTTACGTCAAAATAACCTTCACCATCCAGACTGTAGGTTTCTTCTTTGGTGTTACTTGATATAAGGAAGAGTTTTGAGTGGGGACGCAGGGTAACGGTACTTCCATCGGGCGTTGTGTAGGTTTTGATTAATTCCTGGGATTGTGCCACAAGTCCGGTAGTCGCAGGCGCAGATCTGAAAAGATAAGTGAGAGTAATAGCCGCTATAATAATGATTGCTGCAACAGCATAGCGGAAAACAGACGTTCTGTACCAGATGGGGTGAATAACAGCAGGTTCAATACCGGATTGAATTCTGTTCCAGAGGCGGGTGGAGTCCGGGAAAGTAGTGTGATCCAGAGTGGTTTCCCGGTAATCGATAAGGTATGCTGCCAATGGATCATCAGGTCGTCTGGCCGGTGCAAAACCTGATGCAACGTACTCTCCCAATGCTCTTGCGAGTTGTTGATCAGGGTTGATATTTTGTTTTGCACTCATAGCTCAGTAAGAAAAAGGTTGTGATGATAAGCTGGCAGGATCCGCCGCCATTGGATCCTGCCTATCTGCTGGTTGACTTACCCGGGTTTTATTGTTGCGTTATTTCCCCTGTGGTAAGTTGGATCAGATACTGGGGTCGCCATCCTTTAAATCTCAGTAAGGCGGTGCCGTCGCCAGTCATGACAACTGTACCTGAAAGAGTATTTTCCGTTGTATTACCATTCACATCGTGATAAATGTAGACATCATATGTGAGTGTTCCTGTAACACCTTGTTCAAGATCCTGATTGATTATGGATGATTTTGCAATTGTGACATCCGTGAATTCGAGCGATACTTTGTACTTGCGTTCGATCGAAGTGCCGCTCATTCGATTGACAGTCATGTCGCCTTCACCATAATGATTACCATTGATTGTAATGGCATCAGAACTTTGCTGGAGGTTTGTGTAAAACAGGGTATCGGTACGTGTAAACGTGGAATTCCGGCGTGTACCCTGAACGGAGCCATCCTTTTGGCCAATGAAATGAACAGATCCAAGACTTTGGAAACCATCCTGGCGTGGGTGCTCAACGAAATTGCCAAGTGAGTCGCAGTAAATAAATTGAAGATCCGCACTCAGTGTTTTTTCGAAGTTCATGGTCGTCATATCACGAGTAAATGTAATATGATGGATACCTGTTGCAGGATCATAAGTGTATGTATAATTGCGTGACCGTCCGTGCATCGGACCATTTGGACCGGAGGCTGTGGAGTAGGTCTCGAGTCCGCTGGCTGGTGCTGCCATTGGTTGTAAGCCGGTAGATGTGGCTGCAGATGTTGCATCATACATGCTGGCCATCACTCCATCCTCCTGATCTGAGAGTGTGGATGCCATTACCTCGCTAGCTGCCTGAACATCTTGTTCGTTTGGCGTCTGAACCGATGCATTTTCAGTACATCCGCTCAATGTGGCGCCCGCTATTAGAAGAGCCGCCAGTCCTCCGTGAAATAATGTTATGGGGTTGCGTGATTTCATGATATTCCTCATTCGTTATAATTTTTCAGGGATGTTTTTTCCCGTGTCTACTACTTGTACACATGAGCGGAAGTAACACCCCTAATCAAGGAACAAAAAAGTCAGAGATCGGCTTTAAGTTGCTGGAGAGATTCTCTCAAGTCTTTAAGAGCTAATGTCATATGGTTTTCGACCGTTTTGATGCTAATGTTGAGCATTTCGGCCGTTTCCCGGTAGGTTAGCCCCGACATGAAGCATAATTCAAATACCTGACGCCGCTTTTCGGGAAGCCGTGAAATCGCCAGGTCAATTTCTTCCCTAATCTGGTTTTGCTCAGTAATCTTCCCGGGATCGTCTTTTTCAGTTCGTTCCGGCGTTTCATCGGAGTAGTTGAATTTTTTTGTATCGCGGAAATGATTGAGAGCACGTGAATAACCGATCTGGAACAGGTAAGCCCTCAGTGATTTCTCTGGATCGATTTTTTCGCGTCGTTCCCAGATCAAAAGGAAAGCATTCTGGATGATGTCTTCTGCCATCTGCGGCTCGACACCTCTGCGAACTAACATGAGGTACAATGCCCTGTGATGTTGTTCAAAGAATGCCTGAAATGCCCGTTTGTCACCATCCCGGATGCGCCTCGCCAAATCCGGATTGTCCATGTCTGCAGACAGGGATAAAGCCAGGCTAAGTATGATCCACTCAATGGAAACGAGACCGATCATTTCATATAGATATTCAGATTACGCTTACAGAACAATTTTACCCATTCATACAATCTGCATAAGCACATATGTTGGGACAACTCGAAATTAAACTGATTTTTGGATTCTATCAGTTTGCCAGGGTTATCGACAAAATCAGTAACAGCTTGTGTTGTTACAAGGACTAATCCTTTGAACTTAGTTTGCCCTCAATAAATCAAATAGTCTTTGCTTGTCATCCTGAATATTTTCATCAGGAGATCTTGAAACAAGATATTCCATATCATAGTCCCTTGCTAATGCCCAATACAAATCGTGGTTCCCAGTCATTATGGTTTTGGAGGCCCTTCAGATAAACGGGCATTCTGAGTTGAATAGAAAGGTTTTGCAAGAGCCGGCTTTGTGCAGACCACTTTTCTAACTTGGGTATTTTCCCTATATCATAGGAAACACCGCCTCCGATGCTGGCCAAAAGAGCTCCCTTTCCATTACTCAACAGATCAGGAAAATTGTTAAAGAAACGGTTATTCCAGCTTTTACCAATTCCTCCAAATAATTCGAGGGAAGCATAATGGAGAGCATTTCTGCGATCCTGGATCGGTGTCCACGTGTTCCATACTGATAGTGAAAAGGCATTATTACCTGAGATATCAGGTGAACCAATTCCCTGAAGACCATATCCCATGAGCGCATTTCCCGATGCCGGAAGCAAATGGGCCTTCTCTCCCAACCAGGAATCAATATTGTAGACGGCAGTAAATGTTGGATCGTGCCAAAGCTGATCAAGCGAAGCCCTTGAAACGGGTTGTCGGAACTGAATGGGTAATGATCGGGATCCGCTGAACACCATCACTGACAACCGGGTCCTGACCTGTTTGTCCGGATGAAGAATTTTTGATGCATTAAGCTGTAATGAGTTGGCTCCGTAGCTTCCACCAGACGAAGCTGCCTGTGCTGCCAGGTTGATATTGTTATTATGATTATCAGAATAAGAGTAAATGGCACGAAGTCCCATAGTACTACCCCGTTGCCAGGGCTGATATAAACCTACCATCCGATCTGCGGTCTTTGCCTGGTGGAACAGATCGACTGTCAGATATTGATGAGTGGGTGAAAGAATTCCATATTTGTTTAATTCTTTTCGGATACCAACCTGTTCCTGAAATATGCCGTAATATCGCTTAAGATCAATATTCCACGTTGCATTATATCCAAGAAACGGAGCTAAATCTTCATAGTTGAGATTATAGTCGATATCCAGATTTTTTGCTTTATAGTTGTCGAGAGGGCCACTCGTCAGAAAAAAACTGGTATTTAGATGCTTATTACCAAAAAGATACGTTCCCTCTGCAACAGCACCCATCCGGATACCCGATTTTTGGCCGTACCAAAGTGCAGGACGCCAGGTAGCATTATATTGCGTCCAGGATGGAGAAAGAGGCTTCATGAATGATACATTAAGCGGGAAGGGCCACGTATTGTTCATCCGGTTTACATCAGCCATGCGCATTGTCGGGTCGAGATCGATCCGGCGTACTCCCCGGTATTTTGGAATGGTGAACGAATAAGTCGGATTGACCCAAGGCCAGTCTGGGAGAATATCTCTTGGGATGTAGGGGAATTCATCCGGTTTATCCCCCAGCATGATGCGGAGTGGGACATAATAAAATTCCTGGGACCCGTCGTTATATGTCACCAGGATATCCACCGGCATCATCATGCTTCCATAATTTTTTAAAGTGACCCGAACACTATCTCCGACGGTTTGTACATGATCAATAGCATAATCGATTGTCTTTGTTGAATTGATCCAGTACTGGCGATACCAGTCGAGCTCGAGTCCGCTTACTTTTTCGGCCACACGAATAAAATCATTCGGACCGGGATGCCGATATCTCCAGGTTGCATAATACTGTTTGAATGTCTGATCCAGATTGCTCTGACCGATGATATATCCCAGTTGCTCTAAAAAAAGTGAGCCTTTTGAATACGAGGCCATCTCATAGGCCGTATTTGTCTGGTAATGATCTGCTGGCGTGATCATCGGTTCTTCGAGTCCCTGCTGATGAAGGAACATATAATTGTAATAGGAGCCTCCGAGTGCGAATCCCTTTTTGTTAAAAAGTTTTTGGGTAGCATAGGTTGAAGTGTAAGTTGCAAATCCCTCGTCCATCCACGCATAGTAGGTCTCATTACTACCCATCATGCCATAAAACCACTGATGCGCGAGTTCGTGAGCCATGGTTCCGACCAGACTGCCTAACGATCGCCAGCCGGTTATCAGGGTGCACATCGGGTATTCCATACCGCCGTCGCCGCCCTGTATCACACTGTATTGTTTGTAAGGATATTTGCCATAATGATCATCATAATATTCAATGGCTTTTACAACATATGAACCGAACTTAGACCAGTTTTTAGTGTGGGGTCCTTTGAGATACAGCAAATGCACAGTAGGTCCGTCAGGAACCTTGTACGTTTCGTGCGTGTAACCGGGATCAGCAGCCCATGCAAAATCATGTACCTTGGGAGCATAAAAATGCCAGGTGATGATGGATGAGTCGGATCGGACTAACGGTTTAGATGGATTCTGGTAACCGTGGCCCACCTCCTGAGGATTCATGAGGTATCCCGTTCCGCCGACAGTGTATGACGAATCGATCGTAATACGGACATCAAAGTCGCCCCATACACCGTAAAATTCACGTCCAATGTACGGATCGGCATGCCATCCCTGGTAGTCATACTCAGCCATTTTGGGATACCATTGTGTCATCGAATACCGCACACCTTCCCGGTTGTCCCGGCCTGTTCGTCTGATCTGAATGGGAACCTGCCCGGAGAATCGCATATCAAATACGCTTTTGGAATGTGGCATTATAGGATGATCGAGAGTCACTTCCAGGATTGTGCCATGTACCGAGTATCTCAGCGATTCCCCATCCTGCGACAGGTTTTGGATATGTTCATAACCGATCTGATCGGGAGTGAGATGTTCAATTCGATCTCCAACTCTTGGGTCGGGATCAACGATGGTTCGTGATCTCACATCCATCATACTACCCGGCTGAAAGGCATTGAGATAGAGGTGGTAGAAAACTTTGCGGAGCGTATCGGGCGAATTGTTAGTATAAACAAGCTTCTGTGTGCCCTTGAACCGGTTCGTATGGACATCCAGAGAAACTTTCATCTTATAAGATGCATGTTGTTGCCAGCGTTGCGATGTCTGTGCATTGACACCGAAAACGACGGTAAAGATCAGAATAGTAACGAGGCAGCCTTTCTTGAAGTCCATGAGGGCAATAACGTTGGATCTGTTTACGAATAAGGTTTGACAGAGAATATATCCATTATACCCATAGGTTGTAAGGCGGGGAAAGAGTGAGATGATGGAATTTCAGTTACGATGCTTCAAGAGCAATTCCCAAATCTTTCAGCACCATTTAACCCACTCCCACATTCTCCCAAGAGGAAAAATTGGCGTAAAGACCTGTGAAAGATTGATTCTTTGGATATGATCGTAATCCAATAATCCAGTCAATCCCTTAAATCCCCGATCAGAAGGGTGATCGTCCATTAAACGCCCGGGTCAGAGTGGCTTCATCAATATACTCGAGTTCTGTTCCCATTGGGATACCGTGTGCGATCCGTGTTATCTTGACCTCATACGGCTTCAGCAGCTTATGAATATAGTAGGATGTCGCTTCTCCTTCAGCATCGGGATTGAGCGCGAGGATAATCTCCTGAACATCTTCGTCTTCCGATTGAATACGAGTCAGAGTTCCTTTACCCGGATGTCGTTGGGGCCAATATCTTCAAGTGGAGAAATTACCCCGCCGAGAACGTGGTAACGTCCGTGAAATTCATTGGTCTTCTCGATCGCGTAAACATCTCGTACATCCTCAACAACACATATGGTACCATTGTTTCGCTTGGCGCTCCGGCAAATGGGACATGGATCCTCATCCGTGATATTGAAACAAATGGAGCAGTGCTTGATGGATGTTTTCAGGTCGATCAGTGCCTGGGCCAGCTTACGGACCTGCTTCTCATCTTGCTTAAGCAGATGCATGGCAATGCGCTGAGCCGATTTTCGACCGGTTCCAGGCAGACGTGCCAATTCTTCAATGGCGCGTTCCAGATTTTCAGAAGTGAGAAGCATAGAAGTGTGCTGGTACAGCCGTGACTAAGAAGTGAGTTTATCAGAGACCAAAATTACCAAGGTCCATTCCCGGAAGGCCGCCGGGAAGAATGTTTTTAGTCAGTTCCGACATTTTCTCTTTCCCCGCCTGATCTGCTTTCTGCATCGCTTTATTGATACCCGCAACGATCAGGTCTTCGAGCATTTCCATATCGTCGGGATTGACGATTTCAGGATCGAGTTTTATGCCAATGATTTCCCGGTTTCCATTAGCGCGTACTTTTACCATACCACCACCGGCTTCGGCTGTGATTTCCAAATGGTACAACTCATTTTTGAGTTCACCCATTTTGGTTTGAAATTCATTAATCTTTCCAAACATATCTGCCATGTTATCCATGTAAAGTTTTCCTTCCTTTTATTCTGTCAATTAGTATTCAAGTTCAGCGCCGAATAGGTCTACTATCAGACGAATGGCAGGATCTTTCTCCTGCAATTGTTTAAAACGGGCGTACGGGTCGTTAATTTCCTGTTTGTTATTTGATTCTCTCAATTCGAACTTCAAATTCAAAGGGCGACGGAAATAACTGCGAAGTTCACGGCTTAGTTCCCTGTTGTGTTCTTCAAGCACGCGCAACGTGAAAGGCTCAAAGCAGGGTAACAATATTTCGTTGTGACTCAAATCAGTCGGCTGCAAGCGCCTGAAGGCGAGTACCACAGCTTGTCCAATTGATGGTATATTTTCGAGATGGGAAATGAAATCATTCCACTGCTCTTTCAAGTCGTGTAAATGCAATGGTTTCTGAGGCTCCGGCTCATTTTCTGCCTGGGGAACAAGAGCTAAATTGCCAGAAATCTGGCCTATTTCATCCTCAGAATCGGTCTCAGGCTGATCGTTGACGAGTGCCCCGCGACGAAAGTTAGAAATAGCAGGATTCGTCTCATGATTTTGTGGACGTTTTAAGGCTCCCGATCTATCGGGACCGAATGATCCGGAGTTCTTCTGTGCTGGCTCCGTTGACTTCTGCGGTGATATCGCGCTGGGCTGATCTTTTTCGGGCTTTTGTTCCGGTGTCTTGGTCTTGGGTTTAGGTACTGGTTTTGTTTCATACGTTTCCGTCTTATCCGATGATCCACTGGCATTAGAGACGGAACTCTGAAACTTGCGTAATTCGGTCAACAAGTCACGAAGTCCTTCCATACGCGTCATCGTGATCAGTTTGAGAATCACTATTTCGAGCTGTATGCGTGGCTGACTGGCTTCCCTGATTTTGAATTGACCCTCGTTGACCAGGTGAAGCATTCGCATGATATCATTCTCTGAAAAATTCTGAGCCGTATCTGCATACCGTTTACGTGTATCATCCGAGCTTTCGATCAATTCGAGATTATGTTTATCTCTTGCAAGGTACAGATTGCGGAAATGCTCGGTTAAGCTGGTGATGAATTCCTGGATGTCGTAGCCTTTTTGCAGGAGATCATTTACAATATGAATTCCGGCTGTTGTATCATTATCCTGGATGGCTTGCGTCAGTTCAAACAAACGGTCGCTGCTGACAACATTAAGCGCCTGCAACAATTCATCATGTTTGATATCTGTTCCGCAAAATGCGATTGCCTGGTCGAGCAACCCCTGAGCATCACGAAGGGCGCCATCCGCCTTGTGAGCAATGACATGCAGTGATTCGTCGTCGATCGTAATGTTTTCTATCTCACAAATATACCTGAGCCGTTCTACAATTTCACTCACCTTGATACGGCGGAAATCATAACGCTGACAGCGCGACATGATTGTCGGCAGGACTTTTTGAGGTTCTGTCGTAGCGAAAATGAAAATCACATGTGCCGGCGGCTCTTCGAGTGTCTTCAGCAGGGCGTTGTAAGCCTGCTTACTCAGCATGTGAACCTCATCGATGATGTAAATCTTGTATCGGCCATTTTGTGGAGGGATACGCACCGTTTCCCGAATACGATGGACATCATCCACCTTATTGTTTGAAGCCGCATCGATCTCGATAATGTTCATAGTATTGCCGAGAGCCTCTCCGTCGACATCCGTACCAATCTCATTGATCGTACGCGCCAATACACGCGCCATGGTTGTCTTACCCACACCTCTGGGGCCGCAAAACATGTATGCATGCGAAATGCGATTATGTTCAATAGCATTTTTAAGCGTACTGCTCACATGCTCCTGCGATACGATATCTTCGAATGTTCTCGGCCGGTATTTTCGGGTCAGGGCTATGTAGTGATCGGACATGTGGGTAATCGGTAACCTTACAAGATTTAACTCTATATAAACTCTCTACAAATTTGGAACTTCTCGAAAGTTTACTCTTTAGCGAGAATGTAAAATATCAATTATAAAGATGAATTGTTGGGATCAATAATCAAGGATGATGAGCTGTTTCTGCTTCTCTGTTGGTAGCACGTTTGGTTGTAGATTCAGTACCATTTTTAAGGTTACTTTCGAAGAACTGATAGATGCGTGTATACTCATCAAACCAGGCATCAGGATTGTCGAAACTATGCCTTTCTGTTGGGTAGATCATCAACTGGAAATGCTTATTGTGCGATTTGATAAGTTTGTCGATGAATTCAGCCGCATCCTGGAAACCCACATTATTGTCCATTAAACCGTGAAGGATTAATACCGGCCTCCTGAGCGAATCGGCATAAGTTAGAGGGGAACTCCGCTGATAATTTTCCGGATTCTTCTCCGGTGTGCCAAGTCTCGGATAGGTGTACCAGGGATTAGTGTAATAATAATTACGCCAATTGGTTACAGCCCGCAATGCAGCTGCCGCCTTGAATACACCAGGTGACGTTTCGATCGTGTAAAGGGCAAGGAAACCACCATAACTACCGCCATAAATTCCAACATGATTAAGATCTGCGTAGCCGGTGCGTGTCAGTTGCTGCAATGCATCTTCTATGTCCTGAGTTTCGTAATGACCCAACCAGCCCTCGACATCTTCTCTGAATTTCCGTCCGTAACCGGAACTATGACGATAGTCAACCTGGATAACAACATATCCATGATCGGAAAGATACTGGTTAAACATATATTCACGATAGTAGTAATCCGACCAGCCCTTGTAAACATTTTGAAGCGAACCAGCCCCATGCACAAATACAACAACAGGATATTTTATACCGGACTGTAGGTGATCCGGTTTGAGAATTGTCATGGATATTTTTGTCTCACCGTCACGTCCGGTAAATCGTAAATATTCTGGTTTTTGCCAGTTATAGTAATAAAAGTTACCGGGTACAGTACGTGTCAGCCGCTCTTCATTGCCGGGATGTCTGAGGCTGAGTGCGTATATATCGGCAGGACTATTCCAGTATGATTTTTTATAGATCACAAATTTATGATCTGAGGTTATGTGAAAGGCTTCCCGGTATGCCGTTTCAGGGGTGAGTTCTTCTGTTTTGTCCTTTTTGAGGTCAAGCTCATAAAGGTGCCGTTCACCCGGATCCGTTTGCGTCGAGGCATATACGATTTTGTTGTCATTCATCCAGGCAACCCAGGGAATCTCAAAATTACCAAAGGTAATCTGTCGTAGAGAAGAACCATCGGGATTGACGGTATATACATGATTGTATCCGGTTTTTTCAGATGTAAACATAAGTTTGTCGGCATCAGGCGCAAACTTCATCCGGGTAATATCCCAGGCAATCCATCCTTTGGTAGAATCCTGGAAGACGGTGTAGCATGTGTCTGCTTTAAGATCATAAACCAGGATATCACGATGTTTCATCGGTGCATCCAAACGATCAACCGCCAGGTAACGACCGGTAGAACTGATATCAAGATTGCGGAAATAGATTCTGCCACCGAGCAGACGTCTTAATTTGCGCGTCTTTATATCTAGAATAGAAAGTGAAACATCGGAAATGCCACGTTTTGACTCACCCGGTTTTACATACTTGTGAACATACTCGGGGAAATAGTAGGTTTTTAGGTTGTCATCATTGCTTTGTTGTAAGACCAGTTTTTGCCCTTTAGCAGCCCATCCGACTATGGTGTATCCTGAAGTGCTGTCTGTACTGTTTGTCAGCTGTTGAATATCAGGATGGTCGATATTTACAATCCAGACATCACCGTCCGTTGTATAAGCAATGGTTTTGTTGTCGGGTGACCAAACGGGATTTTGCTCTTTTTCTTTTGTTGACACGATGCGTCGTTTATGTCCCCCGGCCATATCAGAAATCCAAAGATCACCCTGCAAAACAAATGTGAGATGTTTTTTGTTGGGTGAGATTATCGAGTTGGCAAAAAACGTATTTTCAATTTTAGTGGCTGTTCCTCCCGTCAAACTGACCTCATAAAGTGACTGATCCACATAGCTCGAGTCGTTCCAGTAAAAATAGATAAAGTGATTGTTTGGAGAGAAGCCGTGGAAATAAGGACGGGCGCCGGCAATAAAAGGAGGATAAAAAATCCTTTTAAGATTAAGGGAATCTAGTCCCTGACCAGCAGTTACCAAAGGGATTAAGATGATCAGGAGTAAAAAATGTATCTTCTTCATACCAATCAACATTTCGGACACCAATGACATCGAAAGCAACTAAATAAAAATACCATTCAATTCCGCAGAATACCACTGATATGCCTGTTAAAGTTTATATAGATAAGAAGGGAAGAAAAGGGAAAACAGTGACGGTCATTTCCGGCATACCTCACAATCCGCAGTTCATTGAACGAATGGCAAGGGATTTAAAAAAGAAATGTGGTGCCGGCGGCACGTCGTATCAGAAGACTATCGAAATTCAGGGTGAGCATCTTAACGAGGTCAACAAGTACCTGAAAGAGGAAGGGTTGATGTAAATCACAACACGGATTTCAACCATCCGCCATCCACGTAATAAGAAGATCCGACACAGTAGCTGGCGCGTGGTGAGCATAGGAAAACGAAGAAGTCTGCCAGTTCTTCAGGCGTGGCAAATCTGCCTATTGGAGTTACATCTGCAGCAATTTTTTTTAAATAACGCTGCCAATCTTTTGGGACATCTGAAGTGGCCTGCCTGGCAACGTTTATCCAGGGTTCTGTTTCTATCAGCCCGGGATTAATACTGTTTACCCTGATATTGTCTTTAATGAATTCATTTGCCATACACTTGGTAAGCATGGCCAGAGCCGACTTTGTTACGTTGTAGATGGGTTCGTGTCCCAATGGCTGTCGCGCACATATGGAAGCATTATTGATGATTACCCCGCCGCCGCGTGTTTTCATTGCCGGGACAAGGCCGCGAGCAAAACGTATGGCAGCCATCACGTGCAGGTCCCAGAAATATTGCCATTGGGTATCAGGGGCATCAATGATCTTTTCGTTAGTGCCCGTCCCTGCATTATTGATTAGAATATCCACGCCGCCGAACTCATCAAGTACGCGTTGTGTAATATTTGAGATATCATCGGATCGTGTTACATCACATTTCAGACCCAGAGCACGAATACCGTATTGCTGTGCCACAGCATCCGCTTCTTTAAGAGCCTTCTCTCCGTTTCTGGCACAAAGGATGATATTTGTCTTTTCTCGGGCGAGACCTTCAGCTACAGCGCGACCTATTCCGGTCGTTCCACCAGTGATTAGCGCTATTTTGCCATTCAGCTCCAGGTTCATAATATTTGCAAGTTATATATTTTATTAAACTTGAACTATATAAATACGTCTATAAATTGCTTTCCAGACCTCCAAGGTTTTCAAAACCTTGGAGGTCTTACAAACACTCAAACTCCTTGGTGGCGCTTGGCCATGACAGCTTCTATCTCTTTTCGTTCCTTTGGAACATGCGTGAGATCTTCATATCCGTCTGCTGTCACCGCAATGTCGTCTTCAATACGCACTCCGCCAAAATCAAGCATCGTCTTTAACTTGTCGATGTTGAGATAGGGTGCCTTTTCAGGATCGTCAAAAGCCGGCTTCAAAAGTGCAGGAACGAAATAGAGACCGGGTTCGATGGTCACGACCATGCCGGGTTCGAGCGTTCTGCGGGTACGGAGATATTTGAGACTTGGCCGATCGATCTTTTCCATGTCTTTCAAATAACCGCCTACGTCATGCGTATCGAGACCAAGTAAATGTCCCAGCCCGTGTGGGAAGAAAAGGGCGAAAATATTTTTATCGATGATCTCATCGACATTGCCTTTGATAAGCCCCATCTCCAAAAGCCCTTTCATCATGATTCGCGCAGCCATCATATGCAGATCTTCCATCTTGATACCGGGTTTGATGGCTTTGATACATTCTTTATGGGCTTTCAAAACCGCATCATAAACACCGGCCTGATCATCCGTAAATTTGCCATTGGCAGGATATGTACGGGTGATGTCGTGGGCATATCCTTTGTATTCATAACCTGCATCGATGAGAAATAAATCACCATCATTGATTCTATCGTTATTGGCCACATAGTGAAGGATAGCGCTGTTAATTCCGCTGCCGTAGATACCAGTATAGGCTTCCTGGGTCAACCCGTTTCTGAGATGATAATAATCAAAGGTCGCTTTCAACTCATATTCCATCAGTCCGGGGCGGAGGTTCTTGAGGACTTCGATATGGGCTTCACTGCTGATTTTCCCGGCATGGCGCATCAAATCGAGCTCTTCTTCTGTTTTCTTCGATCGTGCAAAAGCAAGATAGTCGCCAAGTGTTTCGATATCCGTTTTATAACCCAACTCAAGCATTGCGGCTGCTGATTCCTCATTCAGACAATATACTTTTTCTGGTTTCAGCTGATTCAGGACATCCGAAATCTCGTTATCGTATCGGATATAGTCGGGCTGATATTGATCTCTGTATTCATCAAGGGTGTAAACATGTCCGTGCCATACAGCGAATTGAGCATCTCGTTTTGGGGCAAACAGATAGTAGATACGGGTCGAGGGTTCCAGTAAAAGGTGAAAATCCGGTTCATCAACACCACTCAGATACATGAAATTAGATTCCTGGCGAAAGGGATATTCATAGTCGGTGCCATATCTGGATGCCACACTCCCACCTTTTAAATAAATAACACCACCGTCTTCGCGGTCAAATAAATCACAAAGCTTATTACGTAATTTTTTATGCATAAAGATCTCCGATCCCATTGGGATTCATTTAAATAATTATAGTAGCTCTAACATAAGATCTGCCAATCGTTCTATCCAGTGATTATCAGCCACAGAAAAAAACAGTTCATTTGAAAGATGCGATTGCAGGTCGAGGGGCTGTTCGCCCTGATGATTAAAAATGAACGAATTTGGTTTTTGTCCGCCAAGTAACAACTCTGGATTTATAACCAATAATGCAGTGTTGCTGCCAGACTGATTAAGAATAACAATTATCCGTGTTCCGCCGTAGGGAGTGGCTAAAAAAGTAAATGCCAAACGATAATTTTTATTATAATCAAATACCCGGTAATAGTGATCGATCGCCAGTTTATTTGGGAGAGGAGCAATCTGCAGATACAAAGGATCACTAAGATTAGACATGACGGCATTGTCAGTCCAAAAAGCAGGGAGAAAATCATGCAGCCATTTTCTGAGTTCCGGACTCGCATCAAATCCGACAAAGCTGCGATGTGACCAGAATTCAAAATCCAGCTGGGATTCCGCAGATGCATTATGGGGACGAATGAGATCAGGTAAATCAGTCCGTATTTCGATTTTCCCGTTTAGAACCTCAAAGAAAAAATCGGTCCGGCCATTGCTGGCCATCAGGTGTGGAGATTTGATCTGTGTGTTATATCTGCCGATTTGTTCTCCGGTTTTTTCACTGATACGGACACTTTCAGCCTTGCATTCAATTAAGAGCTGAGGATTGAAATCGCCATCATAACATAGAATATCGGCACGATTTGGTGTGTCGGAGATAGCCAGGGATACCGGGATTTCCGTGGTGATCCGGTGCGGTGACCAACCGGCTATCTGGGTGAGATAATCAATGATTTGGAGGCGAACTCGTTCTTCCGGACGATTGGCCAGGCGTTTGCGCTGAATTGGATTCCAGAGTTTCTTTTGCCCTTTGTCAAATACGACATGCGGATAACGAAAAAGGGCAACACTCTTCATGATTGCTTACTGATGAAACTGAAATTTATACTCCAAATTTCAGTCAAGATATATTATCTCTGATTTTAAATCGTAATCGGGGAGAGAAGGATGAATGAGAATCCGTATATATACGATTTCAGTTCTCGCCCCTAAATCCCCTGAAGGGGACTTTGCTTTTCATTTTTTCTTATACTCGAAAAAGGACTAACAATAGCAAAATTCTGTAATGCACTATTTTATTTAGCCAATCCCGCTATCCTGGATAGACATAAGGTCCCCTTCAGGGGATCTAGAGGTGTAATGACCCCATCAGGCCTTTTTCATTTTCTTCTTCTCTTCCAGTTTTTTCTGGATCTTCATCTTGTCCGCGAGTTTTTTATCGACTCGTTCGATGACTTCTATCTGATCCATGCTCTTGTTGATCATGATTTGTTGACCAACCGATAGCACGTTGTAAACAACATAATAGAGGTTCACACCTGCTGACAAATTGTTGAAGATGAAGAGCATCATTACCGGCATGAAATACTGCAACATCTTCATTTGCGCCCCGCCAGCTCCACCACTGGCTCCCTGACCGGATACTTTCATCTGTACCGCCATACTGGCAACCATCAACAATACAAGACCACTGACATGATCACCGAAGAATGGGATAGTAAAAGGAAGATGCAGGATTACATCCGGTGCGGAAAGGTCGTGGACCCATAGGAATGACTTCTGTCGCAGAATGATCGAATTCTCAACAAACTCCCAGAGGGTGATCAGAATTGGCAACTGGAACAGCATAGGCAGACATCCACCGAGCGGGTTTACCTTCGCCTTTTTATAGAGCTTCATCAGCTCCTGTTGCTGTTTCTGCGGATCTTCTTTGTATTTATCCTGTAAGGCCTTCATTTCCGGCTGCAACTGCTTCATGGCTGCAGTGCTCTGGAAACTTTTCTTGGTCAGCGGATAGAGGACCAATTTGATGAGTATGGCAAATATGATTACTGCAACACCAAAGTTGCCCAGCCAGTTACCGACGGTCTCAAAGTACGGTATTACGATATATTTGACGAATGGATCGGAGAAGAAGCGTAGGATGCTGTAACCTATGCGAACCATTCCATAAGCCGTTTCGTCGTATTTTGTAAGTGAGTGATATCGAAGCGGACCGAGGTATAGTGAAAAGTTAGCCACATTGTTATTCGGGATGCGGGTGTGAATAACACTAGAATAATTGTGGTACGATCCTGCTTCGTCTTTTTTACCGATAATATGGCCGTTGAGCGTTGCCCCGGAAGTCTGCTGATTCGGTTTGATGATTTGTGTAAAGAACTTGGTCCGCGTTGATACCCAACGAACTTGCCCACTGAAATTTTTATCCTTAGTGCCGGGATCCGAAAGAATCAGCTGCTCAAGTTCACCGCCAGTATACGCATAAGCCGAGTTATCTTTGGCATCAGCTTTTTGCTGCTTTTCAGTAAAATTTAGTGATGGTTTCCAGGCAAAATCGATATCACGACTACTGACCTCCTGAGCTACACCATCGAAATTAATGGCGAGATTGACATTATAATTATTGCCATAGAACGTATAAGTATATGTCAGGCTCTTACCATTAGCGACTGGAAGGGTATAAACCAGCTTCGCGCTGTCGTCTTTGGCAATTTGCAGGCTATTACCTTTTGTAGTCCGATCGAATAAGATGTGGTTGGTTTCGACATTATAATTTTGTGTCGAAATAAAACCAAGGGAATAAGCCGAACGGGTCGTATCACCGATCATCTGGACAGGTTGATTATCCCATGTCTTATACTTTTGGAGCCAAAACTTGGCAGGTCCGGCACCCAGGTTGGTAAATTCAACCTTATAAAGAGGTGTGTTTACTGTAAAATAGGTAGTATCGACTGCTTGTTGTGTCGCAAACATACCCATCTTTGGAGTTTGCTCCTGAGATGGACCTATTTGATGCTCAGGTGGTGCTTGCATTAAAGTGTCGGATACAACGGATGTATCCCGCATCTGTGCAGCAGCATTATTTTGTGCAACAGCCGTAGTATCGGCTTGCTGAGCCTTTTGAATATCACTGGTGCTGGGGCTGGAAACATAGAACCAGCCGAGCATAAGCAGAAAAATCAGAATAAGACCAAGAACTGAATTACGATCCAAGTGTTACCTCAGGGTTTGGCTTCGGTGACGTGTGTTGAAGAATGGTGATGGTGACCCCCCCGACTCTCGGGGTTGGCTTCAGGAACCGGATCATAGCCACCCTCGTGAAATGGATGGCACTTGCTAATACGTTTGATCCCAAGCCATGTTCCCTTAAATATTCCAAAACGCCGCAGCGATTCTATAGTATACTGGCTGCATGTCGGCTCAAACCGACATGTATTCGGAAAATAAGGTGATATAGCCAGTTGATAGAACCTAATAAGATAAATCAGCAAGTATTTCATGACCTTAGTGGATCTTGTTTGACTAAACGATCCCGCAATATAGTCAGCAGCCGAACACAATCATGCTCAATTGCATGATAATCAGCCTTTGAATTTTTGGCGATAAATGCTGCGTGAAAACCGTGAGAAACCCGGGAACAGGTTTCTCCTAGAATATCGTGATAATGGAGGCGATAAGCCTCTCGCATGCGTCGTTTAATCTGGTTACGGTTATGTGCTTTCCCCAAACGCTTGCTTACCACAAAACCCATAAGGCAGGGTTCTCCATCCAAGACAACATAGCGGAGATCAATGTGTTGGGAACGCAGGGAAGATCCTTGATCAAACAAACGCTGAAATTTTTTTTTACCGCGGAGTATCATCGACCGCGGCAGAGTCCGCCGATGGCGAATCGGATTCAGATTGAAACCGCGATCAGGCTTATTTGCCTTTTCGCTCATCACTGACGGTTAGTTTGTGGCGGCCTTTAGCTCTGCGCCGTTTGATAACATCCCGTCCGTTGGCTGATGCCATACGTTTGCGAAAACCGTGCTTGTTTACCCGTTTTCTTTTGCTCGGTTGAAAAGTACGTTTCATGATTTCTGTTTACTATTATATGTGAACACTGAAAAGATTCATAAATTAAGAAAAAAAGTAACACTAATGAAAGATTCTCACTCGTTTCTCAAATAACATATGCAGAATAAAGTAGTATAAACTTTTGCAGACATCATATTATTTTGATTGCAAACACGTTGATGCAAACAGGAAGTGTGGTTGAACCGGCCAATTTTGAGGCGTAAATTACTTTGTTGTATTAATTGCACCAAACCCATTACTTTTGCGGTTCTTAAAGGGTACTGATTGATCTGGAAGAAAACCCGGTGTTGCTGATAAAACGTCTGCTTGTAAAGAAATTTAATCGAAAAATTACCAGCTTACTTCATGTTAAAAGGTCTTTTAAACGGTATAGAAAAAATATTCGGCAATCGTGCCGAACGCGATCTCAAGAAACTTGAGCCTGTTGTCGAGGAGATAAAATCTTTTGAGCCTGAGTTACAGGAGCTCTCCGACGAAGAATTGCGCTCCCGCACTGACAAATTTCGCCAATATATTAAGGACGAAACGGCCGAGGTGGATGGCGAAATCAAGGAAATCAAGGAAAAACTGTCGCGTACCGGTGACGAGGATACACTCACTATCGATGAGCGCCACGATCTCACCGAAGAACTTGAGAAAAAAGAGGATGACTGGCTGGAAATCCTCGAGGATGTCCTTGAAGAAATATTGCCCGAGGCGTTTGCCGTACTGAAAGAAACATGCCGTCGTTTTGTCGGTAAAAGCTGGATGGTGACGGGGCACGAGATCACCTGGAATATGGTGCCCTACGATGTTCAGTTGATGGGCGCTGTAGCCTTGCACCAGGGTAAGATTTCAGAAATGAAAACCGGTGAAGGTAAAACGCTGGTTTCGATCTTTCCGGCTTACCTTAATGCACTGGCCGGCAAAGGTGTAAACATCGTAACAGTTAACGATTACCTGGCAAAACGTGATGCCGAATGGAACGAGCCGATCCTGAATTTTCACGGACTGAAGGTTGATTGTATTGATCGTTATGAACCGAATACAGAGCTTCGTCGTGAGGCTTACCGCGCAGATATCACGTATGGCACCAATAACGAGTTTGGTTTCGATTACCTGCGTGATAACATGGCTACAAAAGAGGACCAGCTCGTACAACGAGGTCATCACTACTGTATCGTTGACGAGGTCGACTCCGTATTGATTGACGAGGCTCGTACCCCGCTGATTATTTCCGGACCGGTTCCCCAGGATAATCAGACTGAACGGTATGTCCAGCTCAAACCACGCGTTGAAAGTCTTGTCGATGCGCAGAAAAGATTAGTCGCAAAAATCGTAAGTGAAGGCGAAGACGAGCTGAAAAAGGGAAATGAAGAACTGGCTGGACTGGCGTTGCTTCGTGCCCAGCGTGGCTTCCCGAAAAATGCCCGTTTTCGGAAACTGGTGCAGGATCCACAGGTCCAGAAATTGGTCCAGAAAACAGAGTACTACTACCTGCAGGATAATGCCAAGAATCTGCCCTTTGTAGATGAAGAGCTCTATTACTCGGTGGATGTTAAGATGAACGCCATCGAAATGACCGAAATGGGACGTAAGTTCATTACCGGTGCAGAGGAAGATGAGGATTTCTTTATCATCCCTGATATGGGACTGGAAACCTCGCTGCTTGAGGAAGAATTTACTGAAAAAGAAGAAAAGGAAAGAGCAGATATTTTTGACAATCCTGAATTCAGCGACGAATTCAAGGAAACCCATTGGGAGAAGAAGCGCAATGAGTTAAACAAGGAAAAATCACAGCGCGTAGCCGGATTGAATCGCCTGTTTGCCGAACGGAGCGACCGTATTCACACGGTAAACCAATTACTCAAAGCGTACACGCTTTTCGAACGCGATGATGAATATATCGTGCAGGAAGGCAAGGTTCAGATCGTTGACGAACACACGGGCCGTGTTCTTTCCGGAAGACGTTATTCTGATGGTCTTCACCAGGCACTCGAGGCAAAAGAAAATGTGAAGGTGGAGTCATCGACACAGACTTATGCCACCATTACCCTGCAGAATTACTTCCGGATGTATCACAAGCTGGCAGGTATGACTGGTACGGCTGTGACCGAAGAATCTGAGTTCTATGAGATTTATAAGGTCGATGTTCTTGAAATACCGACTAATGAGCCTGTTGTCAGGGATGACAAAGAAGATCTTGTCTTCAGGACAAAACGGGAAAAGTATAACGCCGCTCTGGATACAATCAGGGAGTATCACAAGAAAGGTCAGCCTGTTCTGGTTGGTACGACAAGCGTGGAAGTATCCGAGACCTTGAGCCGGATGCTTAAGCGGACTCAAGTCCCGCACAATGTGTTGAATGCCAAACAACACAAGCGTGAAAGCGAAATTGTGGCACAGGCCGGACAAAAAGGCGCCGTGACCATTGCAACCAACATGGCGGGCCGTGGTACCGACATTAAACTTGGAACAGGCGTTACGGATTTGGGTGGACTAGCCATTCTGGGTACTGAGCGCCACGAATCGCGTCGTATCGACCTTCAGCTTCGCGGCCGTGCCGGTCGTCAGGGTGATCCCGGTGTGTCACAGTTTTATGTCTCTCTCGAGGATGAATTGATGCGCCTTTTTGGATCTGAACGTGTAGCTAACGTCATGGATCGTCTCAAGTTTGAAGAAGGCGAGGTGATTCAGCACCCCTGGATCTCAAAATCGATCGAACGGGCACAGAAGAAAGTCGAGCAGAACAATTTCAGTATTCGTAAACGTCAGCTCGATTATGATGACGTTTTGAACAACCAACGGGCGGTTATCTATGGTCGTCGTCGTCATGCTCTGCTTGGCGAGAACCTGACATCTGACATCCAGGACATGCTGCAGGATTTAGTGATGTCCATTGTTGATGAGTATTACGATCAGGGTGAGTTTGATACGATTCACGATGAGGTGATGCGTATACTGGCGACGGATGTTGAAGTCGACCGGGAACAATGGGCGGCGCAAGGAAGTGACGGTATCATAGAGATGGTGGTCGAAAAGGCACTTGAGACCTACCGTGATAAAGAACATGCTATAGCAGAACCACTTAATGATGTTCTCCAGCAGATCAAGAACAGCGACATGGAGAACAAGCCGCAGAATGTACAAGTCATCTTCACTGATGGCATGAGATATCTGCGTGTTGTCGTCGACGTTGATCGGGCCGTCGAAACTCAGGGCCATGAAATAGTACGCGCTCTTGAGCGGACAACGGTTCTTTCCATGATTGATGATAAATGGATGGAACACCTTCGTGAATTGGACGTCCTGAAAGAAGGTATAGGACTTCGCGCATTTGGTCAGAAGGATCCGCTTGTCGAGTATAAAAGGGAAGCATATCTCCTTTTTAAACAACTGATTGAAGAGATCAATAATGATATCATATCGCTGATATGGAAAGCAGTACCTGAAGGCGGCGATCGCGAACAATTCCAAAAACCGGCACAGCAGCAACGGGAGCTGTATGATCGCAAGCGCATGAAGACCCAGCACGACTCATCAACCAATATGGGCTTGCAAATGGGTGCACCTCAGGCTGCGAATGGTGACCAGAATACTGATGGACAGGGCAAACCGGAACCTGTCGTAGTTGGTGAGAAAGTCGGTCGAAATGACCCATGCCCGTGCGGCTCCGGGAAAAAATACAAGCATTGCCACGGCAGAAATGCATAAGCAGTTAGCAATTATCAATAGAATAGAATTCAGTTGATGGTTGTTAGTTGATAGTAGTAAACCCTATTGGTTCAAGAGTCAAATGATTAACCCTTCAGAGGAATTACACCCTGGAGGGTTTCTTATATCTGCTATCTAATGTCTAAAATCTTTTAACGTTCTTGTGTTGCGCTATTCATCAACAAGTCTGACATTATTGAGAAATATCATCGATCAGGCATCCGTTTTTTGATCGAGTTTGTAATTTCTCACTTTTTGATCGTCAGTGTTTCATGGATCATTTACTGTTTAATTCGCTGACAGACCCGATTCCCGGCATCCGCGGCGAACTCGATATCATTCCTATTCATCACGAAGGCCGGGAACTACTGTATTTTCACGATATGCTTGGCTATGCGACTGATAATTTTGTGCTCGATCGATCGATAGGTCCTCTTATGGTCCATTTTACCGGCCGGCGTACGATCAACGAAATCCTGGATACAATTCATGATCAGGATGGCTCGGATATCGATGAATCCGATTTAATGCGTTTTATCCGTTTTCTTGATCAAAACCGTATTCTGCGTTCATCTTACTTTAAGAAGATATCCGAGCGTTTCGAGCAGGAGTTCGAATCGATGGATGTGCGTCCTGCCGTAACTGCAGGTAACTCTTATCCGTCTGATCCGAAAGAAATCCGGCGGGTTTTTGATGAAGCTTTTGCAACTCATGACGGAGTTTCTTTAAACCTGGCAGGACAAAACATCAAGGCTCTTTACGCACCCCATATCGATCCAAGAGTGGGAATGGCCAGTTATGTTAAGGCGTTTGCCCCACTCCGGATATTAAAACCAAAGCGTATTGTACTCCTTGCAACTTCTCACTATGCCGGCTTATACCGTCAGCCGTTATCAGGGGAAACCATTTATTCTATCAGAGAAACATTTTGAAACTCCACTTGGGCAGGTGAAGAATGACCGAGCGAGCGTCAGAAAGCTGGCTTCGTTGAAAAATGCGGGCATTTCAACCAGTGATCGGGCCCACCGGATTGAGCATAGCATCGAACTGCATCTAATCTTTCTGAAATATCTTTGGTCCCATGATTTCTCGCTTGTACCAATACTCGTGGGAAGTCTGAATGATCTGCTATACATGCAGAATGGTGATATTGGAATGAAGTTGACACATCTCGGTGACGCCTTACATGCAATGTTTGGAAATGACCCTGAAACGCTTTTTCTGATTAGTGGTGATCTTGCCCACTTTGGACAGAAGTTCGGTGACAAACTTCCCGCCTCAACCTTTTTTGATCAGGTACATCAATTTGATCGTCAACTCATGGAAGCTGCCGGTAAAGGCAGGGTTGATGCAGTGCTTGATGTGATGAAAACGAATAACGACCAGTACCGAATCTGTGGCTTTCCCCCATTAATGACCTTTCTCAGTGCAATGCCGGATCTGGAGGGTACGCAAACCAGTTATGATCTTTGGAATGAAAGAGAACGCGAGAGTGCTGTGACTTTCGGTTCTATACTCTACACAAAAAAGCAGTAATGGCCGGGAAAAATTATCTGTATTCGTACGTTGATTTTTCAATTTTTTTCTACAGAATCGATTACAATATCTGCCTGAAATAATTAACGTAACGTGAGTTCGATATAGACGCTGGAAGAAATGATTATAACGATTTATTAACCTCTTTTTGATTTAACACCCGGATTAATCCGGGTGTAGGGAAGAATCTTTTCAGGTTCTTTAACCGTTTTAACGGTTTGTATGAATAGAGAATAAACCTCTATATACTATTATTTGATATAGAGCATGTTTGGGCATCTACTTATCTCGAACTCAGCAGGTTGTTTAGTATCCCATCATTTTCAGGATATCATCAATAACGATGAAAAAGCTTATTCGGTTAGCTCAACCCCATGATGCAGTTGAAATTGCAGCTATCTATGCACCATTTGTTACTGATTCGGCAGCTTCCTTTGAATTGGTGCCACCGGATGAAGAAGAGTTCAAAAAAAGAATTGCTACAAAACTGGTTAAATGGCCCTGGTTGGTTTGTGTGATCGACAATCGTGTAGCAGGGTTCGCTTATGCGGGGGGGTATCGATCGAGGGCGGCCTACCAATGGTCCGTTGAAGCATCCGTTTATATTCACTCGGAATTTCATAGAAGAGGTGTTGGTAAAGCACTTTATACCTCACTTTTTGCAATGCTGGCCCGACAGGGATTTTACAATGTGTATGCTGGTGTAACCCAGCCAAATGAAGCGAGCACCCGGTTCCATCAGTCAATGGGGTTTGAATACATTGGAGTTTATAAATCAGCAGGCTATAAACACGGACAATGGCGTGATGTGTCATGGTGGTATCGCCCTCTACGAAAGGATTATGATCATCTGCCAGAACCGACGTTAGCTCCGATTAAATTACAAAACGACAAGGGCTGGCTGGATGCGATGAATAGTGGGACTGTATTCGTAAAATGATGTCTTGCTGCCAGATTCTGTAACAGGCGTGATCAAGAATTCCGAATTCCCGTTGTGATTAGATCACTGATTATGCAAATGAAAACATATTGCGGTACCTTCATCCAGAATAAAATAAATAGTACCAATTAGACTGTTACGATCAAATTAAGAGATGTCTTTAAAAAGGAAGAATAGTGAAGATTTGAGCCGCCTGGAGCTCAGAGAGGCTGAGATGAGAAGTGCCGGCTACCAGGTTGTTGACTCGATTGTCGATCATTTTATGTCTTTGGCCGATCTTAAGGTCAGGCATGAACCCGCTGATGCCTATACTTTATCGGAAGAAGTGTTCAGCGAAGGATCGACACCTTTCAATGATGTTCTGAAAGATGCGGTTGATCGTGTGTTTCAGGAGTGTCGCTATACAAGTCATCCACGTTTTTTTGCTTTTGTACCAGGACCGGGTAATTTCGTAAGTGTGATGGCTGATGCCCTGATGTCCGGTTACAATGCGTTCGCCGGAACATGGGTCGAATCAGCCGGACCGGCAAAGGTTGAACTTGCCACAATCGACTGGCTGCGCAAGCAGGCAGGCATGCCCGATACGGCTGGTGGATTATTTGTCAGCGGTGGTTCACAGGCTAATCTGACCGCTATGGTTACTGCAAGACACAAGAAACTCGGCAAAATGACGAGGGATGCCGTCATATTTTGTTCCGATCAAACTCATTCGTCGGTTGACCGTGCGGCTCGAATCCTGGGATTTGCAGACGACCAGGTCATCAAGATTCCCTCTGATGACAGCTTTCGGATGGATGTTGCGAATCTGAAGGAAGCCGTCAAAAAAGCGAAGATAGATGGACGGATGCCTTTCTGTGTAATTGCCAACGCCGGAACAACCAATTGCGGTGCAATCGATCCGTTGCCGGAAATAGCCGATCTCTGCGAGAAAGAGAACCTATGGCTTCATGTCGATGGTGCTTATGGTGCCCCTGTCGTCCTCACCGAACGCGGCAAAAAGCTTCTTGAAGGAATAGATCGTGTTGATTCCCTGACGCTCGATCCACATAAATGGTTATTTCAGCCTTTCGAAATTGGCTGCGTTATTGTGAAAAACAGTTCAGATCTCAAAGATACCTTTCATATTCTGCCTGAATATCTGCAGGATACGGAGCAGTCTGGAAATGAGATCAATTTATGTGATTATGGAACACAACTGACCAGAAATTTCAGGGCCCTGAAATTATGGATGTCGCTACGCACTTTTGGAATACAGGCTTTCCGCGAAGCCATTGAGAAAGGATTCGAGTTAAGTGAGTACACAGAATCAGTTATTCGGAGATATCCTGAACTGGAGATTGTTACTCCGGCACAGATGGCTATTCTGACATTTCGTTATCATACGTCTGGATTCGATGAAGAAGAGTTGGATCAAATAAATCGGGGAATTGTGAAACTCCAGTGGGAAGATGGTTCCTCGATGATCAGTTCTACCCGTTTAAATGGCCGGACAGTGCTGCGCATGTGTACAATTAATCCCCGCACAGCTCATAATGATATCGATGAAACAATAGCCTTGTTGAAAAATCTTGGGGATCAGGTTGCCCATGAGTTAGGAATGGCAGAAAAATCATCATAGTTTCAAAATAGAATATTACCTTTTCTTATTGCACTGAGATGCAATCAGCCGGCAGCCTTTGCGTTATCCACCCTGTTATCTCAATTGTGTATCAATTCTTTATAAGATTTTATGTTTGTCGGACATTTTGGAGCCGGCCTGCTGTTTAAGAGAGCAGATCGGGAAGTAAACCTCGGGATCTATTTTCTGGCATCTATGTTGCCCGATATCATTCTCTGGATTCTGGTTCTGTTGGGACTTGAATCGATTGGAGTTCCGGCCAACTATACCGTTAAGCAATATCATGTTTTTACCTTTCCCTACTCTCACGGACTTACTGCTGATATATTCTGGTCCCTTTTGTTCGGTACATTTGTTTGGAAGAAACTCGCCTGGGATCATTTGGATGCATATAAAGCCGGTTTAGCAGTTGGCGCAGCTGTATTCTCTCATTTTATCCTCGATTTTCTTGTTCATATCCCGGAGATGCCCTTGCTCGGCAATGCATCCCCGAAAATTGGATTGGGTTTATGGAATTATATGTATTTAGCACTTGCGATAGAGCTGGGAATTACGGTCGTTGGATTGATTGTATATATGCGGGGAACAAAGCGTAAGCTGATTAAGCGTATTGCCATTCTTCTAGCCTTTATCATGCTCGCATGGCTGACTATCGTAGAACATACAATGACTCCAAAACCGGCAACACCGGAAGCACTGGCAGTGACCGGTCTTTTTTTTACTTTTATCGTATCGCTGATCGGATTTTGGGTAGATGGCAGCTTCTCCCTGACCGCAGAAAACTGATTGAAATCGACGGATATAAATCAGATTACTCTGTTCCACCCGGAGAATGTAGAATGAGCAAGTGACTGCCACAAATCTATTGCATATGGTTATGATTTTCGATTATGTGCAGAACGACTATATTTAATTAGATAAAAGAAATCGTCAGTATTCATTTTCCAATCTCAAAAAAATGCTGAACAACGATGAAAATGATACACTGGTTCTGAGAACCGCGCAGGCCGGCAACTGGCATGAGTGGGTTTTGTTTGGAAGTATAAGCCTGTTGTTTGGCATCCTGTTTCTTGTAAACCGCGATACACCAAACGACCAGATGATTGGCTGGATACTGGTCGTGGGCGGAGGGCTTGGAATCTGGAGTGGCTTTCAGCGTCAGAAAGAAGGGTGGATCATTGTGTTTTGGTATAAATACGGTGAGATTACCTGGATGATTTTTTCAGATGACGCCGTTCTTGATGAATCTTACAGCAATCCTCACTTATGGACAAGCTTCCGTATTTCGTCTTATCCCAAAGGTGGTTACATCTCCGAAACCTTTATAATGAGCCGGTTTGAAATAATCATTAAAACAGCAGATGAACCGGACTGGACGCCATTATTTCCAGGATTACCGGAGAGAGTGGTGTTCTATCAAAAAGACGTACAGCGTTTCGTCGACTGGATGACTGAACGGGTGCCCGACCTGGAGGTGGAATCAGAACCAGGCAGGAAAGTCATGAAGGATGATCAATAATCAGTTATCAGTAAACAGAGAATCTAAATCAATCTGCGTGGTTGTGTCTGAATTCAGTGCATAAGTTCCGTGAGTCTCGTGTGGCAAATTTAGCTATTCATTAGATCGAAAAGATCCTCAATTTGCAGTTGTGTAAAATCATCAATTACACGGACTGTATTTATGAATTCGTCAGTTGTATGTGTTGTCGTTATGCCGATCACCTTACAGCCGGCGCGGTAGGCAGATTCCACACCTGAGAGAGAGTCCTCGAAAACAATGCATTTTTCCGGACGGTAATTGAGCCGGGCGGCAGTCTTGAGATAAATTTCCGGATCGGGTTTTCCATTGGATATATGAGATTCGTCCAGAATGACATCGAAAAACTTACTTGTTCCCGTTTTTTCAAGTGTAAACGTAACATTATCACGTGGTGCTGACGTTGCTATCGCTTTGGGGATATGATGGTCTTCGAGTGCCTCGAGAAAAGGAATCAATCCCGATATTGGTGTGATTTGATCGCGATAAATCTCGCGGAACAAAGCCTCCTTCTCACCAGAATATTCGCGGATTCTCGATTCTGATAATTTGCCAAAAAGGGCAGGAAGCCAGTCTTTATTTGCCCGGCCAAAAATATGTTCTTTCAGATATTGATCGGTCAGGTGAAAGCCATGTTGTTCACAGAATTCACGCAATGAGACTTTGTGCCACGGATTGCTATCGACAATGACGCCATCCATATCAAAAATGACGGCAAAGAGGGATGAAGTGGTCTGCATAATGAAGTTCTAAACCAAAAGAATGATCAGGAATTCAAAGATATTTCATTTTAAGAGAAAAATTAAATAGTAGGGTATAAGGATGGACAATTCTAAAATTTGTTTGAGGCTTTGAAGAGTAAGCCGCAGAGGAGACGGAGACAACGCAGAGGGAGAGAAATCCGATAATCTCTGTGTAACCCCTGCGACCTCTGTGGTTAAATAACCGGACGTGACAACGCATCCAAACTTCAAACAACGAAAATCATTTTGTTGGTAAAAAAACAACCGCAGAAAGGGTAAGAAATATGGCAATCTCTGTGTAACCTCTGCGAACACTGTGGTTTTAAAAAAAGACGTATTCAAGGATATCCATTTACCACTCTTTTGATTCCATTCTTGAGTAGTGAAACATTAAAGTTTATGAGTAATCCGAGGTGTAAATCCGATAATTTAAGATAAGTGAGTATTTGAGCAAGATGGATATTGTTGAGAGAGTCTACTGATTTTACTTCAATAATAATCTTGTTCTCAACGTGCAAATCAATTCTATAGCCTATATCGAGATGTACAGAATTATATACAAGAGGCAGCGGCTTTTCTTTTTCTGCGTATAGTCCTCTTTGCGTAATTTCATAAAACATACATTCTTTATAGGCTGATTCTAATAACCCGGGACCCAGTGTCTTATGAATGTCGATTGCAGCAGAAATGATCTGTCCGGTCAACTGATTCATAGTCATAACTCTCTCCGATGAATTTCTTGATGCTTATTTAATAGATCCCAAAAACAAGGATACCTTACAATCGCTTTAAAAAGAGAAACTGCTGAGTTCACCGAGAAGCCACAGAGAAGAGACATTTATTATCCTCTGCGTAACCTCCGCGAACTCTATGGTTAAAAATAAAACAGGTTTTTTAGGTTTCATATAAACAGTATGTTGCGTCCTGCTAAACAGTGCGTCCTTTATTTAAATCCTTTAAATCTAACATTAGAGCTTTCTTATCTAATTGATTCCGAATGCGGTAACGATTATATTGACAAACGGATTGAGATAAGTAGGTTCAACGGTTACGTTGGGGTGTAATCAAGGGGTTTACGTAATGAGAGTGCAGAGTCGTAGCTTGGAAAACAAGATAATACCACTGGTATCTTCCCTCGTTAGCGGGGACGCGAATACAAGAGAGGTCAATCGGTTTGTTTCCATATGCCATAGAATGGCAACACGATACATCACGATGAAAACGAATAAACCGTCTTGGCACCAGCACATACAGACGGAAAATATTAATGATCTGGCTTGGGACAGCATTGCTGAGATATTTCGGAAAGATGATGAAGGACAATTCATCATGCCTTATCGATTATTATAAGCCATATGATCTGAATGCCGTAACAGAGGGAGAGTTGTATTCTGCCACGAGAAGGTTGGTCTTCAGTAAAGTCAATGACAATTTATTTCGGCTGATGCGGGATTATGACCCATCGCTTTCTAAGATCATTCGAAATATTAAGCTGGCTGTCAATGATTGTCCGAACATCCAATCCGTACGAAAATGGAATACTCCTTTTCTGATTTTTAGTGATAGTCCTGTGAAGAGAACTGTAACCGGCTGGATGCCGCCCGAGATCCTCCAGGCTCGCCTGATGCCAATGCTGACCGCCAAAGAAAGTCTGCCCGAGATTCTCCAAAAGATTCGAGAAATTATTTGTTCACAAACAGAGTATGTTCATGCGTATCCTTTAGTACCGTTAAGCATGCTGATTCGTGAGGCGCATGTAAACATACAGGATCCTGCAGAAATGGCGGTAAAGCCATCAACCGCTCTCTTGCAGGATGATGTATCACGGGTTATCAGTTCAAGTATAACTTATCTGAAGTAGCGGCATGCGGTCGCATTATGTCAAAACAGGAAAAATTGACGAACAGACATTTGAAAATTACTTTGCGGGTATCAGGGATTATTACATCGACAGTTATGTGTTTTATCTGGAGGGAATACCGTATTTCACATATATCAAACGCTATTTACCTGAGCTGACCTATTCCATTTACCGTACCTATCATCGCAAATACGTAGAGTACCTGATGAGAGTATCGAGAAGCCATATTCACCAGCAACTGGAGAAAGTGATATAAAAAATCGGTACCATTTTTTGCAGCTCTCTATGACTGCGAGGAGATAGAAATAAACTGATGAAACAAGTTAAAAGATTGTGATTTTTACCAATAGTAAGCATCCCACTGAAACGCAATTAGAACAATATGTTCAGTTCCAGGAAGAATTGCCGGATGAAGTTGTTTCAGCCATCACCAGCCATTTATCTGCTTGTTCGGTCTGCCGCAACGTAGTTGAGTGGTTCCGGGATTTTTATGCAGACCTATGGATTGAACAGGATGAAGAAGACTTCACAAGCTGATGTCATTCCGCTGCAACCATATAAAGTACAACGTAATGATAACATTAATGGTCCGATTGTTCTGGCTGCCATGGGACAGGAAGTTCAGCATCGGTTTGTCCGTGTAGCAACGCTATATTCAGAGAGAAGATGGGATTATCGTTCGTCTGCTCAGCGACGAAAAAAAGGGAGTATATGAGTTATACCTGCATACCCGGGAACCGTTATCAGCGCCGGCCATCGTTGATTTCCATTATTGGGATTTGAAGTGGTTACCTCTGCAGATGGCAAAGCAATCTTTACACCATCATCTGATATTGATCGATCAACCTGGTCAGAGACAAAAGCAGTGGTTCATCTTCCGTTTGGCAAAACACATTTGGAATCGGCCGATATTAAAGAAGGATCAAAGAGTGTAAAGAAAGTCTCATGGGGTGAGGCAGAGCTGAGTATTGAATTCAGGATTCGTTCTGATCAGTTGATGATACATTGTCATGGAGAGGGAAATCAGGAAGATAGTGTGAGCTACCTGTTGATAAACAGAAAGGACTTTTCGCCTTCTTTATTGGCTCTCGATCAGGGAGTTGGATTTGCTTCTCTTGCCGACTGGCCGGATGGGGACAGTGATATTATGCTATATCATTAAAGATTGAGAATACTGTGAGTTATAAACTGTCAGGGAGAAGATGGCTAATCCGATTGATCTTGAACGTGAATTTGAAGAACTGGAAGATAAACTAGCGCTTACTGCTTCCATCCGTACTCGATTATCCTTGATACATGATTTCCTTGCGGATTACAAAAAAGAGCCATCTCTTTATGAGTCATATGTTCATCAACTTGCCGAACAAATTCCGGTTATTGAACACCCTCTGAATATAGCCGGAGCAGATCCTGTGGTCCTGGAGTCAATTTATCAATTGCTGGATAGTCTCTTTTTTTCTTACCCGGTACTTAATGAGATTGAAACGTTTCAAAAAGCGGTATGGAGTTTAAAAAATCATCTTTGTTTCCAGTATGCATGTCTTAGTGAATATGATAAGGCAACCAGGCTGCTGATCAATCAGCCTGCCGATGTTTCAGATACATCAGATATTACAGAATGGATTACATCAATTGAAACATATCATCCCGCTCACGCGCTGGAGGCGAATTGGTTACGAAGGATACAAAATCAGATCAGGGAATTTGAAAATCATTCTGCATACGTACCAGCGGTTGAACGCCGGGTAGGACACGTCCAGACAGTAGGATCGGCCGGCGGCAGGTTAAGGAAACTGAATGTTACTCTTGAACGAACACCAAAAGGACAAGATGAGATACAATTGAATGTTGCGACATTTGGTCCGGAGCAACCCGTTTCCTCATACGTGGCAAACCCGTTACATGCGGCGAGAAGTTTGCTCTCAGAGAATGCTCCGGGGATAAAATCACATCGCTACCACGGGCAGGTATCATTTCGTTTACTCTACTCCACACATGAGGGAAGTTCCGCATCACTGGCAATGGCTGGTTTGCTGTACGGTGCCATGCTGGAAGCGTCAAAGGAACGGTTGTTTTACAGACTGAGTAACAGCATCGGCATAACAGGGGATATAACCGGTGATGGCAGAGTGTTGCCGGTCGACAGTCATACACTCCCCCTCAAAGTTGAGGCTTGTTTCTTTTCCTGGCTTGATATAATGGTTGTCCCAAAATCACAGCTCGATCTGGCAAACGAAGAAAGGCAGAAATTAGAGCAGCGATACCCCCATCGCATATTGACCATCATCGGTGTTGAAAGCCTGAGAGAACTTTTCTTTGATCGCAGGATAAGTAAAGAGGTCCGTATCAGCAGAACTCGTCGGTTGGCCAATTCCATTTGGAGTCATAAAGTAGACGCGGCTGCTTTTGTACTGGTTTTGATTATGGCTGGTATAATCATCGCCCTGATCAAAAAGCCGTTTGATAGAAATCCCGTACTTGCAGAGTACAAGGGGGAAACGATGATCATTAAGAATAAGGAAGGACAGACGCTTTGGAAGACCAGAACATGGAAAAATTCACATGATTGGGTGATAAACGCAGCACCATTAAGACTCACCGTTTTTTTCGATGTCAACGGAGACGGAATTAACGACATCATTCATATTAAACATTCATTTACTAATGTTGGGAAAAGCTACCTGGTATGCTACGATGGATCAACTCACAAGATATTGTGGACACTCAATAAGAAGTTTGATCTGCAGTATCCGCACAAACCCTTTATCGGAAATGACCCATATATATGCAATGGAATGATGTTGGATACGGCAAGTGCGGGACCGGCATCCTTGTATCTGATAGAAACGCATGCCAAATATTTTCCCAGTATGCTGTTGCGGATCGATCCACGAACCGGCAAAATTAAGGATACTTTTGTAAATGCAGGTCATATAAATAGTATGGGCTTTTTGGATATTAACCACAGTGGCAAAAAGGAAGTGATCGTTTCCGGTGTAAATAATGGTTACAAGCAGGCATTTGTAGCGGTGCTGCCACACGACAACTTTCACAGTACAGGTCCTTCCACAAAAAGATATGCCATCAAAAACTATCCCATTCAAAAGGATATAGGATATATACGGATACCGATGACTTACCTGGGTAAGGCTTTAATTGACGTAGCAACATTTAGTAGTGGCAGACAAGTGGAACAGAATGATGCTGGTTTGATAGTAAAAGTAAACGATGCCAATCCTGCGATATACGATACGCTTATGTTAAACTCGCACGTGTTGTTCCAGTTTGACAAAACAATGCATCTAATTAGCATCGGGACCAACAACGCTTATGACTTGCTTTCTCGAATATTAAAGAAAAGGGAAAAAATCAAAAAAATACCAGCTCCTGACTACTTCGTTAATTTCAAAGACTCTCTACTTTATTGGGATGGAAAGGGGTGGCAGCATAAGGCTTATTTGCCGTTTTGGAAGGGAGATAGAGCGAGTGGGGTAGTGGATTCATCAAGGTAGCACTACAAATCGTGTTATTAAGCAGAGAAGAGACATTCATCCGTTTTACAATTATAACCACCTCTATCCAATCTTATCCGCTCATGTGGGAATCTCAGAAAAGATGGACACCTTGCATCGCAAAACGACCGAAAATGGACTTGATGCTAGAAGTAGGTAGGATAAAATGCACTATTCGTATTAGCTGGGATTATCATGTATAGTTATTAAGAGTTTTCAATGTAGTGATATAAAAAAAGTTTTTTCTGCAATGAGTCATAAGTGTGAGGAAAAATAAGAAAACGGAAAATAATAGAATCTGAGGGATTATGATCGAGCTATTACTGGAATAAAAAATAAATGAGAAAGTAAATGGATTTGTTGTTGCCGTAGTTCTTGCATTATGTATTTCAAGTTGGGGTTTTGAGTCATTTGCTCAGTCAGGGGAAATAGATAAATCGCAAACAAGTATTAATCAGAGCTCAATACAGGCAAATACTGTTGGCTTTATTGGTAAATATGATACAAAAGGAAATGCTTATGAGGTGTTTGTAAGTGGGAATTATGCATATATAGCTGATGGGAGTGATGGTCTAATTGTGCTTGATGTGAGTAATCCAGGGAGTCCGAAATTAGTTGGCAGTTATGATACTGATGGAACTGCTTATGGGGTTTATGTAAATGGAAATTACGCCTATGTGACTACTCAGCATGTGAACAATCAAGAGGTCGGCGGTTTAGTTGTGTTTGACATTAGTGATCCAACGAACCCTACCTTGATAGGTCGTAATGATAAGGGATGGTATGAAATATGCGTTCGCGGTGGTTATGCGTATGTTGCTGATGGATTTGATGGACTGGATGTAATTGATGTAAATGACCCGAGTAACCCGGTATTAGTGGGAAATTATGATACAGGTAATTATGCTGTTGGAGTGTATGTTACTGGGAATTACGCCTATGTGGCTGATCAGAGTGACGGACTGGATATCTTAGATGTTAGTAATCCGAGTCACCCCGAATTCATGGGAAATTATGATACGGGTGATTATGCTGTTGGAGTGTATGTTACTGGGAAATATGCCTATGTGGCTGCTGAAAACAGCGGATTTGATATCCTTGATATGAGTGATCCGAAGAATCCTAAATTGTTGGGAAACCTTCATACAAATGGAAGCCCTCGCAATGTATATGTAATTGGGAATTATGCCTATGTGACTGATCAAAGTGATGGTCTGGATGTGATTGATGTAAGTGATCCTGGTAGGCCAAAGTTGGTGGATAATTATGATACAGAAGGGAATGCTTATAACTTACACGTAAGTAATGCTTATATATATGTGGCTGATTGGAGTGATGGTATAGTTATATTGAAAAATGATTTGATAAATACTGGTAACTCCAAGGGTTTAGTAGCCGATTATAGCTTTGAGGGTAATGCAAACGATAGCGGTCCTTACAATCTGAATGGGCAGATTATGGGGACACCTACCTATGCAAATGGTGTGATTGGTAAAGCTCTATATTTCAATGGGAAAGATACCTATATAAAATTACCCCCAAGCAAGGAATTTGAACCTGATACTTCATCCTATTCAGTAAGTTGCTGGGTTAAGTATGAACAGGATGCAAAGGTTGGTAAAGTATTCTTAGCGACGAAATATCCAGGTAGTTATAGATGGGTGCAAATAAGCATTGATCCAAGCAACAACAGCATTTATTTTGGAATGAAATCTGGAACTGCTGAAAGTGAAACCTCAGCCAGTTATCAGGGTATTAAGGATGGGAAATGGCATTTTGTTGTCGGGGTTCGGGATAGCATCCATTCAATCAAATTATATGTTGATGGAAGATTAATTGACAGAAAATATAATTCTAAGTTGGGTTATGTTGAAACGACAGGAAATCCAGGTTCTGAAGCCTTTATTGGATATGCTCATACCTATGGACAATTATATAATAACGGTTATATAGATGAGCTTAAGATCTATAGAAGGGCACTCAGTGCGAATGAGGTAGATTCGACTTATAAGGCGGATTTGGACCAGAGTTCATTTACTTCAAGAAATAAGGATATATCCTTTAAGTATACACATAATCTAAATGATAGCTTTGATCCAATTAACAATGGCCCACTAAATAATCTGACAGTAGGCTTCCACATATCTAATATTAGTAATGATCCAATCCGTGGTTTAAAAGTCTCGGCGACGGTCAACGGAAATTCTGTAGATTTATATCATATTCCCTTCAGTAATGGATGGGGAAAATATGGCGGTCAAAATATTTCTCTCCCTGACAGCTCAGGTAATTTCATGATTAAATATGAAGGAATTAAAAATAATTCAACCAATCATATAAGAATACATGTCTATAATGACAGTACAGTTGATTTTTATAAAGAACAAACTATAATTACCAAATTTGTAAACATTAATGGTCCTTTTTATTTGACTAAAAATGCCTATAAATTTCCCAATACAACAGTTAATTATTGGGATGATTTACTTGGGATATTGAAAAATGTAAAATTACCAACAGCCGCCTTTTTTTCCTTGAGAATGTGGATAAATCATATGGGGGAGGATGGATTGTGTTACGGAATAGCTGGTACTACCGGGGACTATTACTTGAATCCACTTGAGAAACCTTATACATCAGATCCTTCAACGTGGTTATATAGTGATCCAGTGGTAAAAGAGAATATTTATGATTACTTCATGTCTCAAAAAGGTCGAATTACTTTACCTTCAGATACTTCTAATCTCAAAGAATCGATAGATTCATCTATCACTTTTTTGAGTAATGGAGAGCCTTTTATAATGGGATTAATGGGAGTATATAAGGATAACCTTGGCCACAAAAGTATTGGTTATCATGCCGTATTGTGTGTCAAAATAGATATATATAAGGATGATAATACTATCCTGTATTATTTGTATGATAGTAATTTTTATGATGGCGACTATAAATACATGACTATTAATACGGATGGAAGTAAAATGTATTACTCAAATTATATTAGTTTTATACCTATTGCTATACACAATTTGAGTAAAACTGCAGTTGTTGCTGAGTTCTTAAATAATCCTATTAAAAAATTATCTCAAACATATTATACCATAATAGTAGCAGCGTCAACTAAAGAAAGCAGCATTCCCAAAATTCAAAGTAATGAACAATTAATTAGTTATAGTATTAGTGATGAATATGGTAACACCTTATCTAATAGTACTAATAGAAGGCTTTGCAAAACCCCATACAGTGTGAGGTTGTAAAGGATTTACATTATTTTCGGTCTAATTGAATGTTCACTCAAACTCAGATTTTTCATCATGGCTGATATCAACCAATTAAGCTTTGGCGACGGACTTCTTTCAAGCAGGCGAAAAATCAGCAAACTTTCCAAACACCTGGCTAAGCTCGATCAGATCATCGACTGGCAGCCATTGGTTCAGGAGATTGCCATTATTGATAAAACCGATACTAAGACCGGTGGGCGGCCTCGTAAAAACCCACTGTGGATGATCAAAGCCACGTTTCTACAATCCCTGTTCAGCCTGAGTGATCCTCAATTGGAAGATCAACTCATTGACCGACTAAGCTTTCAGCGGTTTGTGGGGGTCAACCTGGACCAGGAGATTCCAGATTTTACCACGTTTTGGCGCTTCAAAGAAGCACTGAGCATCCATAAGCTGGATGAGCGTATTTTTGATCTGATCAACCAGCAGTTGGAAGCCAAAGGGCTGATGGTCAAAAAAGGCACCATCGTGGATGCTACGATTCTTCCCTCGGCGAATCGTCCCCTCTCGGATGAGAAGCGCCAGGAGCTAACCCGCAGGCCTTCCCCCCAGATCGATACCGATGCCAACTCTACGAAAAAAGGCGGGGTCTACTACTTTGGCTATAAAGGTCATATTGGGGTGGACATCGAGTCCAAACTGATTCGTAAGGCCATCTTTACCCCCGCCAGTTACCACGACAGCACCCAGACCGAACAGCTGGTCAGCTATGATGAGAAGGCCCTGTTCGGTGATAAGGCCTACTTCAATGGGGATCACAAGTTTTCGGCCCGGCACTTCGGCTGGTACTACGGAGTGCTGGACAAAGCCACCAAAAGCCAGCCCTTGTCGGGTTCTCAAAAAAAGCGAAACCGCAAACACAGTCGCGTACGGGCCGCAGTGGAGCACCCGTTTGCCTGGATGAAGACCAAGGCCCGGATGGAGCTCATGAGGGCTAAAAATCAGGCTCGTAACCGGCTTCGATTCCTGTTTACCTGTATGGGATGGAACCTGTCGAGAGCAGGATTTTTGCTTGAAACATCAAGATCCATGGGATCGGTAGCTCTATGAACCCAAAAGGGCACATACAACCGGCTTCATACAGCCTTTTGAAGGCTGCCAGGGAGTCATTTCGAACAAGGATTGGTGGAAAACACAAGCAATCCAGCAGAAATATCTCCACATTCAGCCACGAAAAATAAATCAAAGAACAACAAAGGGTTTTTCAAAGCCTTCTAATACTATTAAAGGTGATTCATTATCAATAATACCTATTCAGGATGGTTATCCTGATAGTTTATATGCTTTTTTTCTTCCTAAAGATAATAGATATACTATTAATATTTCATCAAATAGGGATAGTTATATAACATTACAAACAATATCTGATAGCACACTTGCAACTGCTGATAGTATCCAGGTACAGTCAGGAGGAACATTAAAAACGAATTCAGGCTCACAAACTATCAGTGTGGACTTCAATGGTGATGGTGTCGTAGATCAGACATCCACATTATCAGGTGTTGCTTTACCAATATCAAAGAATACTCAGTTTTCATTGCCTTCAAAATTCGATCTCAATCAAAACTATCCCAACCCCTTCAATCCAACCACCAATATCCGGTATTACTTACCAGCCGGCAGACATGTGACACTTAAGGTTTATAACACTCTGGGTCAACTGGTATCTACACTTGTAGATAAAAATCAGGCTGCAGGTTCATACACCCAAAACTTCAGAGTGGACAACCTTCCCAGCGGCATGTATATCTATCGCCTCCAAGCCGGAAATTATACCGAAACGAAGAAGATGATGCTGATAAAATGATTGGCTGATGGGGTTGGATAGGCGTCTGACGGTATCGAACCGTCTGACGCCGCATCTATCCAAAAATTTTTAGCCGAATTTTTTAAAAAAAGTTCGGCTTTTTTTCTGCAGCAAATCAGGGATGCAAGGAGTAGAGAGTAAAGATTAAAACAACAGTTTTCGTAAGAATCTCGCTACTTGAAGTCATACTGTGTTATCGGGTGACTCTGCCTTTTTTATCTCAAAGCTCCTATTCCCCCGGCAGGGTACCCGGTTACACGGTATTCCTAAAATAAAGTGAGTTCGGGATAAGAAGATGAGGGAAAGGGTTAAAAAGGGACGATTAGACGGTTCATCCAACACCATATTCACCCTGCGTGTCATTACCGCGGATGCGGCGGGATCGGAGTGCAGAACGCTTGTACATCACGGGGATTCCCGATCGGGGTCAGGAATGACGGCAAGAAAGGGCACTTACATAGAACACAGTTTAATTAATTTCAACAGATTGATTAATATGCCGATAATTCACATTAAGATTGGTTCAAATCATTCATCAGAAAGCTATGGGAAAATTTTCTCGGACATTTTCACTGCTTAGAGCGTCATGGGATATACTGAAAGCTGATAAAGAGATGCTGGTTTTCCCGGTATTATCGTTGTTGGTTACAATCTTTTTCTATCTGATTGTGTATATGCTGGCATTCGGATCGGTTTCCTCTCTTTCTAACCTGCGATATGCGCAGAGTTCGCACCATATTGAGTATTACATAGTTTTGTTTCTGATCTACTTCTGTAACTATGTGATTGTCGTATTTTTTAATTCAGCAGTAGTGGCATGTGCCTACGTGCGAATGAATGGGAAAAATCCGACGGTATCGTTCGGGTTCCGTGCCGCCTGGTCACGTATTCATCTAATCATTCGATGGTCGCTCTTTGCGGCGACGATCGGTCTACTGCTGGCTATGGTGGAAGAACGAATCGGCAAGATAGGCCGGTTAATAACGGGCCTTTTCGAGATCGGATGGGCACTGGCCAGCTTCCTGGTCATTCCCATATTTGTTGTTGAGAAAAAAGGACCAATGGAAGCACTCAAAGATTCATCAAAACTGCTTAAGAAAACGTGGGGCGAAAATCTTATTTCCGGTGTCGGTTTCGGGTTGGTTAGTCTCGTTTTAGTCGTCCCGGCTGTTATCATCATGATATTAATCACATCGATGGCAGGTCCGGGATTTGGTATACCCATGATCATTACCATGGTTTTCTATTTTGTTGTGGTTTCAATGATTATCTCAGTTTTGAAAACCATCTTCCAGGTGGCACTTTATCAGTATGCACGAACCAGCAAGGTGCCGGAAGGATTTGATGAAACAGATTTATTGGGCGCTATAGATTCAAAATGGAAGTAAGGTTCCGGCAGATTGTTTCTTCTTCAGAGAAGAGTATAAAAGGACACTGAGGCAACACAGAGGGATAGAAATATGGTAACCTCTGTGAAACCCTGTGAACCCTGTGGTTCAATGACCAGACGTGACCACGTATCCAAATTTCAAACATGGGGAATCATTTTGTTGATAAAAAAATCAAACACAGACGACATAAAGAAGATGCAGATTTTGCGTTCTTCTATTTAATTTAGTGGAACGCTTTTCCCGTTTTACGGATTTATTGCAAGTAGTCATAGTCCAGAAATCAAGAAAGTGCTTTTTTTATCTCGGATTTACCCTACCAATGCAGGAAATAAAATAGCATATTAACATCCTGTTATTATTTACCGAATAAAGCTACTGCCTTAACTTTTACTTTTCCTGTGATGCGTAATCCTGATATGATGAAGTCATCATTGATACTTATGGCTTTTGCCGGTTTGATATTTACATTGATTGTTGGAAGCTGTAATAAACAACTTCCGGTTACCATTGTACCCGGAAGCCGGATCCATAATGTTCATATGGGGGAAACCATTGATTCGGTTATGTCCAAACTTGGCGAGCCACAGTTGGGTGATGCCGCAATGGGTCATGCATGGGGAACGTGGCTGGACACCGTAAAGATTACCCGGCAGGATACAGTCGTCCATAGAATGGATGTCTACTTCGTGGTAAGTGGTGAATATCTTGGTGGATTAAAAACGGTCCATCAGATCCGGACAAATAATCCCAATGAGTATACGGCTCAGAGAATACATGTTGGATCTAAATTGGATGAAATAAGAAGAGTATACCCGGGAATTAGCCGTTCATCATGGCGTTCCTATAAGAAGACGGATGATAAAAGTGATTCCGTTATCACATATGATGCGGTTTCGCGGGGGATAGCTTTTGATATGGTTAACAGTACGAAAACCGACGCTGCCGGACGAATCTACAAAGTATGCAATGCCATCATAGTGCATATTCCGGATCAATATGCAAATGAAGTATACCTTCCCCTGTTTTCTGATGAAAAATCCCTGCTGAGGGGAAGAGGATCGCGGGACTCCCTGGATTCGTTCACTGGTATAAACAAGTAGAGGCTTTTCACACTCGTTCCCATGCTGTGCCTGGGAACGTAAGGCGGGAAGCTCTGCTTCCACTTTTCCGGATAGCGTTACGAAGCAGAGCATCGTAACGAGGAAACGTGAAGATCGTCACAAGTCACAGACTTGCGACAGTGGGTAAAGACGAGATCCTGATGCCCAGTCCCGAAAGCGTTCGGGATCGGGGCATCAGGATGAAATTATTTATGCTGATATTTCACGAGTTATCAGCCTTCGACTTGCACCTGCGCTTTACGTCGTCCGATTCGGCTTTTGTTGAGACTGCGTCCCAGTTCAGAAGCGAATTGTTCGTCAACCTCCACAACAGAGAAGTGTTTTTCAATATTAATGTTTCCGATTGAAACGCGCTGACTCCCGAGAATCGGGACATCGTTAATCGCACGAATGATATCTTTAGGCGATAATCCGTCCTTTTTCCCGATATTCATCATCAATCTTCGGTAGTTACCGCTAGATCTTCGTACCCTTCTGTCGCGGCTGCGATTACCGCGTTCGCGAGTTTTTGAGGATCGGTTTGATTTACTGCGCTCTTTTGGCGCATTAAGATCCGGAGCCGTCTTGTAAAAGGAGAGCATGGGTTGATAAGCCGAAGCAACAAACCGCTTAATAAGCTCTTCACGATCAAGTCCCTCGAGTTGCTTGGTTATTTCCGGCATGATTTCATCCAGGAGTTCATGATCAGCATCAATCTGGTCTATCGAATTAATTCTGTGCTGAATTTGATTTGTGATGACCTGCTGAGCTGTAGGAATATGGCCTTCATTGAATCGATTCGGCAGCGTCTTTTCGATCATCTTTAGTCGCCTGCTCTCCCGTGGCTCAATCAAAGCAATTGATACACCCTGGTTGCCGGCTCTACCGGTACGGCCGCTGCGGTGTGTATAGCCTTCAACGTCATCGGGCAGGTGAAAATGAATGACGTGTGTGAGGTCGGCAACATCGATGCCACGCGCGGCAACGTCAGTCGCGACTAGAATTTGGAGATAGCCTTTCCGAAACTGATTCATAACCTGGTCGCGCTGGGGCTGAGACAGGTCGCCGTGGATAGCATCCGCATTGTATCCGTCACGAATTAACTTTTCGGCGACATCACGTGTATCCTGGCGGGTTCTGCAAAAGACAATGCCATATATCTTAGGATGGGCGTCTACAATGCGCCGCAGTGCCGGATATCGATCGCGCGGATGTACCCGGTAAAATACGTGCTCAATCTGATCTGAACCGGCATTACGTTTGCCGATGGTTATGGTACGTGGCTCAGACATATACCGTTTACTCAGAGCAGCTACTTCTTTAGGAAGCGTGGCGGAAAAAAGGTGAGTATTACGATCAGAGGGCATGGCATCCAAAATGGCATCTAACTCTTCACGAAATCCCATATTTAACATTTCATCGGCCTCATCAAGAACAACAGTCTTGATATCATTAAGATTAATGCTCCCGCGCCGGATGAGATCTAAAAGGCGACCCGGTGTTGCAACAACAACCTGGGCGCCGTCTCTGAGGGCTTTAATCTGCCGACGGATATCAGCTCCACCATAGACTGCAACAACATTTAATTTGTTTAGATGTTTTGCATAGCGATCAAGTTCTTTGGTAATCTGGAGACAAAGTTCCCTGGTTGGACAAAGTATGGCAGCCTGGGGAGTACGACATTGAATATCAATATGCTGTAAAAGTGGTAAGCCAAATGCGGCTGTTTTACCTGTGCCAGTTTGGGCAAGACCAATAAGGTCGCCTGGTTGATTTAGAAGAAGAGGAATAACTTCCTGTTGTATGGGCATAGGTTCTTCGAAACCCAACTCGCGGATGCCAGATAGCAGTTCCGGAGCAAGGCCCAATTCATCGAATGAGCTCATGGAGTCCTGTTAGTTAGGTCTGCTTTAGTCTCCAATGGCCCGGATGATCGGGAAATGACGTATGCGATCAACGAAAGTTCTGGTCGGTTATACCGCCGAAGTGAAAACCGGATAAGGAAGGAAACTGTAACAGAGTTTAAATTTAGAGAAACCAAAGATACGCCGAAAACAGGAATTAACCTAACAATGCATATTTTGCATTTTTCAATATTCATATAAAAGCGGGAGTAAGCTTGAATAGTCATGATCAGCAAAATTCTCAACAAGGATCTCCCAGGAATTACACACTTACTGCAGTAAAGGCCAATGTTTTTGGTTCGTTGGCCCTGATTCCATCCATCTTTGTTGTGTATTTATACCTGTATGTTTATGGTATGCAGGCTATGGTCGACAGCCTTGCCAACCTGCGAAATGACATGATCTTACTGGTTGTGTTGCTTATAGTTGGTACGATCATACATGAAGCACTTCACGGACTTACCTGGTCGTGGTGTGGCAATGTTCCAGTTTCTGAAATTCGTTTCGGAGTATACTGGAAACTGCTCACGCCCTACGCGCACTGCAAAGTGCCCCTAAATGCTAATGCATACCGATGGGGAGTCGTCATGCCGGGTATTGTCGTTGGATTGATACCTGCCATATTTGCTTTGGTTGTACAAAGCCCGATATTGCTATGGTTTGGCGCACTTTTCATCATGGGCGCCGGCGGCGATTTCGTCACACTGTGGTTACTTCGAAAGGTCCCCGGCAACTGCATGGTAGAGGATCATCCAACCGAAGTCGGCTGTATCGTATATGGTAACCACTGAAGGACTTTGATCCTACAGATTCCAAACGATTCCGTCATTCTGATTTTCCCCCATTTACGGGGAAAATCAGAATCTCCCGGCATATGGCAATGGTTGTTGCAACTGATCCGCAGTGGTGGAACGGGTATTGACGAGATCCTACGCCGTTTTGCAGGCAAAACGACGTTAGGATGACATACATATGCCTAAGCTTGTCTCATGCTTGACTTTTCACAATCAGGATCAATCCTGCAGTTTTGCAATCTTGCTGTAGGAAGTGATGACTCCCTTGATCAGAGCAGAGCTGAAACCCTGGTGTTCCATCTCATTGAGTCCGGCGATGGTACATCCACGCGGAGTGGTTACTTTATCAATTTCCTCCTCGGGATGACGTGATTTTTCAAGGAGAAGCGAAGCCGCGCCTTTTACGGTTTGTGTTGCAACCAGCTGTGCAAGATCAGCTTCGAATCCTATCTCGATTCCACCCTGTGTGGTAGCACGGATAAAACGAAGGGCAAATGCAATGCCGCAGGCGCCAAGTGCCGTGGCAGATTCCATAAGTTCTTCTTCGATGAAAGCCGTTTTACCCAATTTATCAAAAAGTGCAGCAACCAGATCCTTCTGTTCTTCATTGGCGTTATGCGTTGCAATACAAGTCATGGACTGTTGGATAGCAATAGCTGTGTTCGGCATGGCACGCATAGTAGCCACCTTTGTGCCAACGATATCCTGGATATCACGAATAGCAAACCCCGCGGCTGTTGATATCAGGATGTGTTTTTCCGGATTGAGGACGGGACGTATTTCCAATAGGACATCATGCATTTGCTTCGGCTGAACAGCAACAATTACGATATCGGCTGCAGAAACAGCTTCCGTGTTATTGTTACTGATGTTTATCCCAAGTTCTTCGAGATGTAAAATCAACTTTGTCTTGCGCCGGGTGACGGTAATGGCTTCGGGTGAGACAAATTGTGTGTGAACGAGTCCCTCGGCAATTGAAGCTCCAAGGTTCCCACCACCGATAATTGCGATGTGTTCAGCTTTCATATGCTATAATGTAGTTTCTTGATTTTTTAACGTACTGCAATATCAACTTATAACAGCTATAAGTCATTTTAGAGGATATCAAAAAAACCATCATTATGATACCGGCTCACCCGGGAAAATTGACATTTAAATCAGAAAAGGTATCATTTACCCTTGAAATGCGTTAGAAACAAAAGTGAAAGCTTAAAAATATTGGAGAGATTATACTGTCATTTTCAATAAATATAAGCTGGCAGGCATTTGGCGTGACTGATAGGGTTTAAACAGAAAACGAAACAAAAAAGGAGGCAGGTGGTTGATACGCCTGATATTTCCTAAGGAATCGATTCGTGTCACATTGACTGCTTGTCCTTTATATTGAATCTGAACAAATCCCCAGATTTGGATTCTTTTTTGAATGTCTTCTATGTTTTCGAGCAAATTTACATGCATTGCATCTCCAACCAGCAGGAATTGGTCTCTGTTTCTTTTACTGTAATATGAGCCCTTACCCTCTGGTTTATATCCATCATAACCGGATAGTAATAACTGGAGCATATGATACATACGGTTTGCCGAATAATTGGTTAAATCCAGAATCACTTCCGTTGATGATTTCTGATAGTCGATGCTGAACTTCCCTTGAAGTAGAATATTTCCGTTATTGTCATCACTTCTTAGATGGTGATATGTAAATCCTGTTGTTGGCTCTTCGTTATACATGGCCCACTGTATGGAATCGGTTCCACAGTAATCCGGAAGAAGCGATGTCTGGAAGTTGATAACCTTTTTGAAACAACCGATAAGCCGACTCCCGAAAACTTGCGGGCATCGCGCTACAATTGCGTAATCAGGATTCAAGTAAGAGAGTTTGCGAACGAAATCATTCTCGTTAATATCACTGCTTACAAAGACAGGCATATCCCCAGTAATATCCTTGTAAAAAGGAGTGTCATTGAATAACTCATCCTCAAAATCATGACTGAACATTTTTTTAAGTGAGTTTTTTAGATGAAATATTTCTCTTTCACTTTTAGAAAGAGGATTAGTATCTACAGCAGCTACAATATCTATATCCAGTGTTTCGGATGCTTTTTGCAAAGACTGGAATAGAATGGTAGAAAGGACAGATATTCCATTCCCAAAGAAGACAAAGCGCTTTTTCATTTTAACTCTTCCTGTTTAAACGTCATCCCCCCCTAATTTAACTGATCCTTAGTTAAATATGCAGTAAAGACTGACGATTGGTTGCTGATATTTAATAGTAGTGATGTGCTCAATATTTTTGACAGTTCGCGACTAACGGTCATTCAGTAATACTTACGCCCCAACCAAATGTCTGGAAATGAACACTTATCACTTACCATATCATAATTCTTTTAAAGTTAAAATTAAAGATGGTTTTATCGCGAACTATCAATTCTATATGTTTGCATATTTTTGTATTAACTTTTTTTTAAAAAAGATGTAAATTTTTTTCATCATGTCTATATGACGTGGAAATTATTATGGTTCCGTGCTCTCTTTTGTATAAAGAACCGTTAGATTTTTTTACAAATGCAGTGTATGCAAACATATAATAAGTTTTGATCCACGTGGTCTTTTAGTTTGTCATAGATATCCCAGCGAGTAGTATTGTGGCTATTCAGTAACACGTATATATAAAGAAGGCTTTGCAAAACCCCATACAGTGTGAGGTTGTAAAGGATTTACATTATTTTCGGTCTAATTGAATGTTCACTCAAACTCAGATTTTTCATCATGGCTGATATCAACCAATTAAGCTTTGGCGACGGACTTCTTTCAAGCAGGCGAAAAATCAGCAAACTTTCCAAACACCTGGCTAAGCTCGATCAGATCATCGACTGGCAGCCATTGGTTCAGGAGATTGCCATTATTGATAAAACCGATACTAAGACCGGTGGGCGGCCTCGTAAAAACCCACTGTGGATGATCAAAGCCACGTTTCTACAATCCCTGTTCAGCCTGAGTGATCCTCAATTGGAAGATCAACTCATTGACCGACTAAGCTTTCAGCGGTTTGTGGGGGTCAACCTGGACCAGGAGATTCCAGATTTTACCACGTTTTGGCGCTTCAAAGAAGCACTGAGCATCCATAAGCTGGATGAGCGTATTTTTGATCTGATCAACCAGCAGTTGGAAGCCAAAGGGCTGATGGTCAAAAAAGGCACCATCGTGGATGCTACGATTCTTCCCTCGGCGAATCGTCCCCTCTCGGATGAGAAGCGCCAGGAGCTAACCCGCAGGCCTTCCCCCCAGATCGATACCGATGCCAACTCTACGAAAAAAGGCGGGGTCTACTACTTTGGCTATAAAGGTCATATTGGGGTGGACATCGAGTCCAAACTGATTCGTAAGGCCATCTTTACCCCCGCCAGTTACCACGACAGCACCCAGACCGAACAGCTGGTCAGCTATGATGAGAAGGCCCTGTTCGGTGATAAGGCCTACTTCAATGGGGATCACAAGTTTTCGGCCCGGCACTTCGGCTGGTACTACGGAGTGCTGGACAAAGCCACCAAAAGCCAGCCCTTGTCGGGTTCTCAAAAAAAGCGAAACCGCAAACACAGTCGCGTACGGGCCGCAGTGGAGCACCCGTTTGCCTGGATGAAGACCAAGGCCCGGATGGAGCTCATGAGGGCTAAAAATCAGGCTCGTAACCGGCTTCGATTCCTGTTTACCTGTATGGGATGGAACCTGTCGAGAGCAGGATTTTTGCTTGAAACATCAAGATCCATGGGATCGGTAGCTCTATGAACCCAAAAGGGCACATACAACCGGCTTCTTACAGCCTTTTGAAGGCTGCCAGGGAGTCATTTCGAACAAGGATTGGTGGAAAACACAAGCAATCCAGCAGAAATATCTCCACATTCAGCCACGAAAAATAAATCAAAGAACAACAAAGGGTTTTTCAAAGCCTTCATAAAGTGGATGTGGATCGGGAAATTGGAAACAATCCAAGAGTCTTAACGTAGAGGATGAAGACTACGTAAAAAATGGACTGATTAATGCTGGTGAGAGCTTATGTTTGTAATTGAACTGACATACGTTAAACCTTTGGATGAGGTTGATAAATACCTGCCAAAACATGTTGATTTTTTGAAAAAACAATATGATGCCGGCTTTTTTCTTGCATCAGGAAGAAAGGTGCCACGATCAGGAGGGGTAATTCTTGCCCGTGCTGACAACAGGCAGGTCATGGAAGATATTTTGAATGAGGATCCTTTCCGGGTCAATGGAGTTGCTATGTATGAAATCACCGAGTTTATACCGACGATGACAGCCGCCGAACTTAGCTTTCTTAAGCAGAAATAGCATGTATATTTCGATAAATGAATTTTATATCGACATATAATCCAAATGTGTCGAAATCATCGACACATCATTACTGAATCATTATTTTTCTCCGGATAACAACTCATGCAGCGGCAGGTTCAGGAAAAGGATTTCCCTTCCAACCAGCTTACTTTTCAGGATTACGATATTTTCGAGCACTTTAAGATATTCCGCCGCCGTCTGGCGTTTTGCTATTCCACTATCTACCAATAACTTTACTTTGCAATAAGGCTCTACGAAGAGTAGTTCGATCAGCTCTTTTGTATAGACCCGTGATGAAAGTTACCATTGATGGGCAAGCCTTCCATTTCCATAATTTTTAGTGCATTTGTAGTGGGACACGGACCTTCACTGAGTTTGTATTTGAAACTCATTCGGTCATTTTCAATCGTCTCCTCAAAATGCCAGTTATGGAGCTCAGGTATTTCCTGTTCGAGCTGTGCCAGTTCAAGATCATGAGTAGATACGATTCCAATGCCATTTTTCCCGGCTACATGTTTCAAAAGTGCGGTACTTCCGGTCAGACGCTCTCTGTTATTAGTGCCTTTAAAGATCTCATCAACCATAAAGAAAAGGGGCCACTGGTGTGGTTCAGCGAGCTCATCCAGCATTGCACGGAGTCGTTTCACTTCGGCATAAAAGTGAGAAAGGCCCTCATCCAAAGAATCGGATACGTTGATGCTCGAGAATATTCGAAAGGGGGTGGTTTGAAATTTGGCAGCGTTAACTGGTCCGCCTGCGAAACTGAGACACAAGTTGATACCCATAGTTCTTAAAAAAGTGCTCTTTCCAGACATGTTGGAACCGGTAATCAACAATAATGATCCGGTTTTTTCAATTGAGACATCATTCGTGACCTTTGAATTTCTTTTAATTAGTGGATGGCCCAGATTTGATGCTCTAAAAGCAGGGGTTTGATCATCAGAAAAGAATTCAGGAAATGTAAAATCAGGATTTAACCATGAGAAATTGGCGATGGAACAAAGCGCTTCAAGCTCATAAAAACGATCCAGCCAGGGCTCCAGTTTTTCCGCTAATGTAATTTTGTACGAGTTTAAGCGATGCGAAAAGTATAGATCCCACGGCAGGATAAAATTCACAAGGGCATGAAATATTTCATTCTTCTCCAATGAAGCGGCTGCTGTCAGGCGGATGATCTTTTTGAGAAATCGGGATGGACGACTTTCAGTGTTGTGAAAGATCGCACAGAAATCGCTGAGTTTGCTACCGGTTTTGTAAGAGTAGGTTTCGAGGTACTCGAGCACATTATTGAATCGGCGCAGCAGCTTTTCCATTCTGTACGCATCGTCGAAAATGCCTTCTATCTTATCGCTGTGTAGATTGTAGATGAATAAATAAGCGAAAAAGGATATGATGAAATAGGCACCAGTAACACCCATAAGGAAAAGAATAATCAGTAAGATGTTAATTGCAGCCAGTGAGCCTACGAGCGCGAGACTTTTCAAATATGATCTGCCTTTGGCCATTCGAAGCCACTGAAATAATGTCGGCATATCCCAATCACGGGGATCGGTCTTTGCCTGAACCTGCATCGCTTTCAATTGGAGCAGATCCCGAAAGTAGGATAACGGTTTCAACTCCCGGACTAACGCTCTTCTTTCTTCAATCTCAAAAAGCGCAGGTTCAGTATCCGTAAACCAGCTTGTCAGCTTTTCGCTTCCGCCGGGATAGATTGCCGTATCCATCAATTCCAAAAGGGAATGCCTGCCAATGATGTTGAGTTCATGTGCGAAAGGATGGTGTGTGTCTACTTCAACAAGGTGCTTTTTCGGGATGTTGTCCCAGTCAAGGGACATCCGTGCCAGGTGAGTTGACCGAATGGTAATCCATCGTTTGGCCCTGTCCCGGGCATTGTCAATGTTTCGATGATGCCGAACCAGGCCTACAAAAGAAGCTAAAAAAATCAATATGGTTCCGGTAAAAAGCCATGGATTCCCGATTCGCGCGGTTAGATATACCAGGGCAAGTCCACTAAGGAAAACGACAAGGCGCATTGTTGAGAGGCGATTATCCCATAGATCGTAGTACTCGATTTTGGCATTCACTCTCCTGATTTGATTCTCGAGAGCGCGTTTGAGGGAGTCCCTGTTGTATTCGTAAGATTGCATATCCGGTATATATTCTCTGTTTTCGATCTAAGGATAGACAAAGAGATATTAAAATGCCGTGTTAAATTTGGCGATTGATTGTTCTGCCCCAACATAAGAATGTCATCCTGATGATGATTTACTTGTAAATCATCAGAGGATCTCGTCGAAAGGCGCAACGATCGTATTAAATGCTTCAATAGTTGCCGGATGCCACGAGATCCCACTTTATCCGATAAATCGGATAAATTCAGGATGACAAAAAGAGGGTATATAGTGATTAGCATCTTCCATATTCGGCGATTGATTCCTATAATGATGTCAATCGTTCAAGTGGATTAACTATCAATTTTAGAAAAATGTGCGTCATCCTTCTGCTCCTTACTCTTTTGAGTGGTCTCGGCCAACCGGCGTCTTCCCCGGATTCCCTATTGATGAATGTGGATAATCGGAAGATTACCTCGTTAAACGGCGACTGGCCCATCATCGTCGATCCTTTTGAGAATGGATATTATGATTATCGGTACAAGCCGCGTGCCGACGGCTATTTCATGAATGCCAAGCCAAAGGACAAAAGTGACCTGGTCGAATATAATTTCGTAGACACAGATGTGCTTCATGTCCCCGGCGACTGGAACACCCAGCGGCCCAAACTGTTCTTTTATGAAGGTACGGTGTGGTACAAAAAATCATTCAAATATGATCTGAAACCCGGTCGTCGGCTCTTCCTTTACTTCGGAGCGGCCAACTACGAGGCGCATGTTTACCTGAACGGGAAACAGCTTGGGATGCATACTGGCGGATTCACTCCATTTCAGTTTGAGATTACGAAAGCACTGAAACAGGGTGAAAACACATTGGTCGTAAAGGTTGATAATAAACGGCATAAAGACGGCGTGCCTACGCTTAACACCGATTGGTGGAATTATGGAGGACTGACACGGCGGGTTCTTTTAGTGGAAACACCGTCCACTTTTATTAGATCATACAGCGTACAACTCAATCCGGACAATCCAAAAGAGATCAAGGGATGGGTGCAGTTGGATGGCCCGAATCTAAAGCAGGAAGTAGCGTTGCGTATTCCGGAAGCCAAAACAAAGAAGAGCATTACGACAGACACAAATGGTTATGGCGAGTTTACGGTGAAAGCCAATGTAAAACGGTGGTCGCCGGAACATCCAAAGCTATACGATGTCCAGTTGATCGAGGGACAAGATACTCTGCATGATGACATCGGTTTCCGTACGATAGAGACAAAAGGGACACAGATTTTGCTCAATGGCAAACCCATCTTTCTAAGGGGAATTTCCATCCATGAAGAAGCTCCGATGCGCGGCGGACGTGCTTACAGCCGGGAAGATGACCGGACACTTTTAACCTGGGCAAAGGAACTGGACTGCAACTACGTACGTCTTGCGCACTATCCGCATAACGAAGCTATGCTGCGCGAAGCAGACAGGATGGGACTGCTGGTCTGGTCGGAGATCCCGGTTTACTGGACGGTACAGTTTGATAATCCCTACACGCACAAGCTGGCATCACAACAATTGACCGAGGAGATCACCCGTGATCACAACCGTGCCAGCATCATCATTTGGTCGGTGGGCAATGAAACGCCGCGTTCTGATGCACGATTAAAGTTCCTGAAAGGACTCATTGACCAGGCCCACTCGATGGATCCAACGCGTCTGGTTTCAGCAGCAACGGAGATCACCTATGATAAGAATACCGTTCACCTTGATGATCGGCTGGGCGAATATCTGGATGTGATTGGAGCCAATGAATACCTGGGATGGTACGGCGGAAAGCCGGATAATATTCCGAATCATACGTGGGTTTCTAAATACAGCAAGCCATTGGTGATCAGCGAATTCGGCGCAGCTGCCAAGTATGGATATCATGCCGATGGCCAGACACGATGGAGCGAGGAGTACCAGGCAAATGTTTACCGGAATCAGTTTAAGATGCTCGATAAGATCCCGTTCCTGCAGGGCACGACACCATGGATCCTCATGGATTTCCGTTCCCCGCGCCGCGAACTCCACGGCATCCAGGATTTCTGGAATCGAAAGGGACTCATCGACATGCACGGAGACAAGAAAGAGGCATTTTATTTGCTGAAAGACTGGTATAAGGGAAAGGGAAAGAGTTTATGAGAGGGTATATATTATTAAAAAACAATATTTATCGTTTTGTATTTGATAAAGTGATAGACAACACGGTAGCCGTAGTTATTTTTACGGCTATCATTTATGCTTTAATAACACAAGGTTTTCTCACGAAGGTGGCTATATGGTGCTACGATGATCCACTATTTATTATAGTTGTATTTCTTTTGATCTATATCGCTAATTGGGTGCTTTCATATGAGAACGTGCTGGAAGATATCGTATTGGATGACCAATCACTGATAAACGAATGGGATAACAATGAAAAGAAAGGAAGATTGCCGACTATTGCAGTTGTTGATGATGGGGCGTTGTATTTGCAGTTAGCAGATATACCATTCACATACAAGAAGTGTTTTAAATGTCCTTATGCCTTGGAATTCAGGGCCAAAGTAGTGAATGAGTATTTTGCATGGTGCGTAAATATGGATAATAGTGATCAGGATGCAATGAAAGGGTATATGTTCCAATATGATCCTAAAAATCATCGTCTAAGGCCACATGTGTATTATGGATACAATAAAATAGAAAAGTATACTGAATGGATATCACCTGAATATGATGGATCTCCCTTTTCAGTGATAGAAAATTTTGTTTTAAAAGAACGAAACGGATGGTACAATTTGAGAACTGAAGTATATTCGAAATCTGCAATGATTAGTCGACAATATAATCCTGAGGAACTGAACAAAATAGAAATCCCAGTATATGGTAATGAAAAGAAGGTGGATAGGATTAATTATTCAGATCTTAAAGATCAATTGGATAAGTATATACTTATACGTATGTATGATATGAACAATTACTATAATAATGTTTACGATATTATATTTTGCACTTATCCATCAATATATATAAATGGTGATAAAATAGGATTCAGAAATGCTCAATTTGAATCCGCTTATTACAAGGATATTCGCATAATAAAACTTAAAAATGTTAATAATAGTTTTTCCCAAAAAAGTAAGACTAAAGTTTTTCGATTTTTATGAAATATATATAGAATATAATTTTGCAGACAGAATTTTAAATCTATTTAAACCACACGATGTGCCCTGATGCCGTTCGATACTTTCACGCCGTTGCTATCATACTGATTTGTAAAGATATGCTCCGTTACGGACATTAATAGCTCAAAAGTCAACCTCGCAACAGGGCAGAGCCCGTGTTGCGAGGTGAAGATAATTTCAATTCAAAATTCAAAACTCAAAATTTAGAATTCCTCTCAAACTCGGCTCTCAATCGTTTTACCTTATCTGTATAAAATTTAGAAAATCCCTTGATCGGTTTTCGGCAAAGGTAAACCTGCATACCATGTTCCCTCGCATACGGGTTGGTGATTCTTCCGGCTAGTGTGACCTCCTGAAACTGCTTGCGTATGCCACTTGTGTCGTCGTTGACGTAGATGAGCGTTGTGCCATGGACAGAATCCGGCGCCCAGAAAAGGAAGCTGCCATTAAAACAAATTGGCTGTGGTATTTTTTTTCGTTTGTTGAAATAATGAATGGCCCCGGCTTCTCCATAGTTTTCGGCATAAATGTAGGTTTCCCTCTGTTCCTCTGGTGAAAGAGAATGCCACGTCGAATCGACCACGTCGGCCAGCTCTTTCCAGCCGGTCATGTCGGCGTAGTCCTGTGGCAGCGGGTGTACGGTTCCATCCTCCCATCGTAAAAGATCGTCCATCCCCATGTTTACAACAGCTTTGTCATACCGGATCATCGCAGGATATGGTAAAACGGGTAAACTCATGGGTACTGCCGGAAGAGTGATAAGAATCATGAATAGAGCTAAAGCGGACCTGCTCCATTGCAGTTTGCCGCCAGTGTAACGTGTAATTGCAACACCACCAAAAGCAAAGAACACGGGATAAATCCCGAGAGTGTAGTACGATTTGCCGCTAAGCATAATCAACAGGATAAGAAGGATGAAATAGGTAAATCCCATGGCACGGAATCGATTCGCTGACTTATCGAGTAATACATAGAAAATACCTGCAAGAAACACTGGTATCGCGGGAAGAATCATGAAGGCCTGCATTACGAGAAAGTCTTTGAACCTTACATGTACGAGCTGACGGTCCCTCAACTGAGTCATGTGATGTATTACGGGCCAATTGTGATTGAATTGCCATAGCAGGTTTGGAAGGATGATGATAAGTCCGGCAAGAGCACCATATAGAAGCCAGCGGGATTGAAACAATGGCCGTTGTTTTGTGAGAGACAATCCAACGACAAATGATAATGCCGGAAAGACAATGCTGTACTTATTCAAAAAACCGAAACCGAAAATAATGCCCAAAACAAGCCACCATCGCTGATCTTCGGTGCGCAGCAATCGGACCATGGCCCAGGTTGCCAGCAACCAGAAGAATGAATCGAATGAAACCGGTTGAAAAAGGGAATTACTACGTAAAAATGCGGGAGACACCAGATAAGCGAGGCAAGCTAAAATAATAGACCATGAACGACCTCCCAGTTCCCGGACAATTTCTCCAATAACAATGATAGAAAGCGCCCCGATGAAAGCCGGGATCAGTCGAACGGCAAATACGGATGAACCAAACAGCAACTGCCAGAAATGAGCAACAAAAGGAGTTAGCGGCGGTATTGATAAGTATCCCCAGGACAAATGGTCTGATTGAGCCAGGTATAGATAAGCATCACGATGCAGTTCATAATTGGTGCTGACTAGCATGTGAATAATTAACGTGGCAAAAGCAAAGGCACCGATGATAAGCCAACTGCGACCAGGGGATTCAGACATGGGCTAAATTGTAGTGAGTAATGAGTATTGAGTACTGGGTATTGAGTATTGAGATCGTGATGATCTTGTGAGTTGTACGGCATGAATTTTAACGGGTTGCGGGAGAACGGGTATATTTAGATGGGTGTTATTGTTTTTAAAAATTATAAGATATGGTGTCGAGTCAATATACCCTTATAGAAGTGAAGGCAGCGCTTCAGGAAGAGGCTAATCCTAAAACGGCTTCTTTCCTGCAGGGCTACTTCAAAACGGGACCCGGTCAGTATGGCGAGGGGGATAAATTCCGGGGAATCAAAGTACCAGTTATCCGGAAGATTGTCCGAAAAGCGAGAAAACTTACGATGGAGGATATTGTCAGCCTGCTTTCTTCACCATGGCATGAAGACCGGTTGCTGGCATTGCTGATCTGGGTTGACCGATTCATTAAAGCCGATGATGAGGGGCAGGAGAAGATTTATCGCACGTACCTGGATAAGTCACATCATATCAATAGTTGGGATCTGGTCGATTTGTCGGCGCCGACGATCATGGGTGGTTATTTATGGGGACATGATCGCAGTATTTTGTTTGATGTGGCCCGGTCGCAAAATCTCTGGGATAGACGCATGGCTGTCCTGGCAACATTTTTCTTCATAAGGAATAATGATTTTGATGATTCACTGAGGATCAGCGAAATACTGCAGAATGATTCGGAGGATCTGATTCACAAGGCTGTAGGCTGGATGCTCAGGGAAATAGGGAAACGCGATCCCAAAAAAGAGGAATCATTCCTAAAGAAATATTACAAAGATATGCCTCGAACCATGCTTCGTTATGCTATCGAGCGTTTCCCGGAAGAGAGGCGACAAGCGTATTTGAAAGGATTGGTTTGATTGATGAGTGACTAATTTACAACGCTGGTTGTCATCCCCCAACCTCCTTCAAAGGGGGACTTTAAATCTGATCAATCATCACCTGATAATTCTTTCCTTCCCAGCTGTGGTCGTCCATCCAGTGAAACGTGAAACGTATGGGTTCTTTCTGCGTTTTCTTGATAGTGATATCCATATACTCTATGTCGAGTGCTGTTGGTTCGGAACGGACTTCGTGAGTGTGCTCCCATTCATCATCGGTCCAAACCAGAGTAAAAGGGCGATAGGACTGAACGCGAAGGGTATATCCTTGTTTGATCTTATCAACTTGTCGGTTTGGTTTCCAGATCTCATACCTGGTGCGTTTCTTTTTGCTTTTAATATATCGATCCTCGACGATGGAAAATCGGTCGAATACCTTCCCATCATGAACGCTCCGAAGCAGTTTGATGTATTCGGCGTGGGCCCACATTAGCGGCATTGCTGATCCGGTAGGTTTCCCTTTAAATAAAAAAGCATCCTGTAGATCGTTTCTGTCCCACACCTGTTCAGGAAGCATCCCTGTGGGAGTCGAGAACTGTTCGATAGCTTTAATGAGTGGTTTAACATCATGACCAGCGGCCAGTTCGTAATGAGCCCGTTCGCCGGTAAGTAGTGGCCATGCGCGGCCCTGGCCCCAACTTTGAAAAGCACTACCATCCTCTCTCTGACCGTAACCGTCATGATTGTAACGTCTCCAACACGGGCCGTATGGTGTATCCTCCTTAAGGACTTTGTCAATTACTTTTAGTGAATCAACGATAATCGGATCATCCGCCTTGCGAATTCCGTATCTGACCAATTCAAGGAAACCGGCATCAACAACATCCCTAGCGGGGAAACGATAACGCTCACCGGGAGCACGATTGGCAATAGTCAGATATCCCAGATTTGGATCTTCATCCGGATGCGGATTGGATATATCCACCGGGTTTATTCGGATGTAATGTTTATTTATTTCCTTCACTAATGATCCGCGCGTTGTAACCGTCCAGTCTTCAATATGATCGTTTAAAAAATCAGCATATTCTTCAAGATATGCGGCAGTACGTTTTTCTCCCCGGCTACGGGCAATTTGACCGGCACATATGAGTGCAGCAATGTTGGAAGCCAGTGTAGATGGGGAATATCCACTCGCCTCTTCCCAGCGTTCCTGACCCGTTGCCGGGCCGTGTTTGATAAGAAACCGGGCAGCACGCATCACCATTGGAAATGGATCAAAATTCTGAAGGGCTTTTTCCTGTTGCAGTCTCCAGGCCAGCATAATGGGAAAAGCAACCTCATCAAGCTGTATTCCGCGCCAATAGGGATCACCATTGATCCAGAAGTTTTGTGAGAAGCCGCCATCCTCATGTTGTGTGGCAGCCAGATAGATCATAGCACGCAACGCGGTATCTTTGTTGCCTGCAGCCAGTAAACCTGTTGCACTGTTTACCATGTCGCGTGTCCAGACTAAATGATAACCACCCATGTCATCATCACCCATCACTTCACCCCAGGGAATAGACATGGAAGCAATCAGAGCACCGGGAAACGTTTTGTCTTCATGCGACAATAACAGACTGTAACTGCCCAGAAACAGGTGCCCTTTATCCTGAGACACTTTTTCAAGTGGCAGCATATCTTTGGTCGGTCGTTTCCACTGGTTGCAATAACGGTCATATTGCCGTTCGAAAGGAATACCCATTGATTGGAATAATGTTGTGATAGCATTATGCAAGCCATCACCAAAAGCCATACCCAAAGTGAATTCCTGTGTGTCCTCAAGAGATAGTTCGCCGGTCAGTGCGATATTGCCATCCGTTGCCTGATCGAACTCCCAATCCATTTGATAGTTATCATTTAGGTCAGTCCATCCGTCACTTTTAGCCACATAACCGGCAGATAACTTTTTAAAAGGTTCTGTAGCCATAATAGCCAGCCAGATTCCATCTTTTTCAGCAACCAGGATTTCCTTACCGGCAACTTCCATTACATACCCGTTATTGTTCATTCCGCCAACCTGCAGGTGTGGAGCACACAGAACATACAGTGAAATCGGGTGCTCCAGCTTTTTGTTGATCTTGAGCCTGGTATGCTGAAGCAAGCAGGAGAGATGAGGCGCAGTAATAATATCCTTCTGGATGGAAAATCGATTTTCAGGATCCGTATTAGTAATCCTGTATGCAAGTGCATTATCTGATATCCGCTCTGTTTTTGTCTTTAAATGTCTCTTTTCCTCATAAAAAAAGCTGTGACCGTCGCTTACCAAATATTGCAGATCACGGATCTGCGGGCGATCGATCGTGGGGAAATACGTTTCTGTTACCGCTCCATTCCAAAGCGTAAACCATAAACGGCTATCAGCCGAGTAAGCCGTTCCAACTCCATCTTTGTCGCCATGTGTCCATTTAGGTTCCAGTCCTGGATGACCGAAGGCCTTTTTTTTACCGCGAAACTTTGCCATATCTGTATTCCTGTAGCTTAATATGATAATACAATGGGTACAAGTATTTTAATCAGCTAAAAGTTTCAAAGTAATTGCGGGATTGACACTTTTCATGTATCCTATGTTATCGAGAACATTGCTCTTTTTCATCTTTAACGTGTGTTTCATTCAAGGAGATTGAGCTGGTTCTAATAAACAAGGGTTAAATTTTGAGAGGCATGTAAGCGTTTTTAATCGACTTTAGATGCCTGTCTGACTAAAAATGATTTAATGGCGGCTTTTTCAATAGAACATCATTCATTCGGTAAATTTCAGTTAATTAAGTTGAGAAATCAGAAATCAGGGGCTTCTCTGTCTGTGATTCCTGATCTGGCTGGACTCATCAATGACTATGTTGTAAGTGATAATAAAGGAACCCTGCACTCAATCATCGACGGGTATACTTCAGCAGAGGAGTTATTGGAAAAACATACCGAGGTGTTTAAGAGCGCAAAACTGTCACCCTTCCCAAACAGGATTAAAGAAGGGACGTATTCCTTTAATGAAGACAAGCACCAATTGCATGTCAATTTCCCGCATGAGAGTAACAGCATCCACGGTTTGGTTTTTGATGAGGCTTTTCGTGTAGAAAGAGAAGAAGAAGGGGAAGATTTCGCTCATCTTACCCTGTCTTACGATTATAGAGGACGAAAGCCCGGATATCCCTTTACCTACTTTCTGCAGCTGGACTTTCAACTGCACGAGACCCATGGATTGACGGTCACAACGACTATCAGGAATACGGGTGATCAAGCCATGCCTGTCGGCGATGGTTGGCATCCTTATTTCCGGACAGGGAATAAAGTGGATAACCTGGAGATCTCATTTCCATCGGATTATGTGTTTCAGTTGGATGATCAAATGATACCAACAGGAGAACGCGTTGCATTCAAGGATTTCGTGAAGTTGAAGCAGATCAATAATTATCAGTTTGATTCTTGCTTTAGTCTGTCAGTAAATGATGAAAAAGCTTTCGTCAGGGTAGAGGATCCTCAAAACAATATCGGGTTTTCCATCTGGCAGGAGACAGGCAGGCAAAAATACAAATATCTGCAGGTTTACACACCTCCCAATAGAAAATGCATTGCATTCGAACCGATGACGTGTCCGCCAGATGTTTTTAACAATAAAATTGACTTAATTACACTTGCTCCAGGTGAGGGGATTTCTTTGTCATGGGGCATCTCATCATAGTTTAATTTAGCTATAAACATTTTTGATAGACGTTTACTCTCTATCGCTATTCAGTTGGAAGCGCTATCGTATCAATGAAAACGTAAAATCAGTTCTGGATTTGGTATGGAGAATAAAAGAGGAAGTGATGCATATGTATTTGCACTCACACTGGTAGCAACATTAGGAGGTTTGCTATTTGGCTACGACACCGCCGTTATTTCTGGTACGGTCAGCGCGTTGAAGAATTTTTTTGTTGCACCGTTATATCAAAACCCTATACAGGCAACCCAAGTTATATTGCAGTATAAGCTTATCGTTTCCGTTTGTCTCGTAATTATTGTCGTGCTTATCAGCAGCTTCATGTTTAAGCTTTTTGGAAACAAAAAGGGCGGAATCTACACGGCAATTCTCGTAGTACTTGCGTGGCTTCTCTGGTATTTCCGTTTTTGGACGATGCCGAATGAGTTAACGGAAGGCATGGCTAACGCTATCGAAGGATTTACCATTTCAAGTGCGCTGGTTGGATGTATTATTGGTGGTTCTATAGCTGGTTATATCAGCCAGACTCTTGGACGCCGGATTGGGATGTTGATGGCAGCAGTTCTTTTTATAATTTCAGCCGTCGGGTCTGCCATACCGGATACTATGAATGTGTTTGGCGTTGAAGTAATCAGTTCATTTATCTTTTACAGGGTTATTGGCGGAATCGGTGTTGGGCTTGCATCGATGATCGTACCGATGTATATCGCGGAGATCGCGCCGGCTGAGATACGCGGTAAGCTGGTGTCCTGGAACCAGTTCGCCATTATCTTTGGAATGTTAGTCGTCTACTTCGTCAATTACTTCATTGCTCGTCAGGGTACAGATCAATGGCTTAATACCATTGGATGGCGCTGGATGTTTGCTTCAGAGAATATCCCTGCAGGTTTTTTCCTGTTCCTGCTCTTCTTCGTTCCGGAAACGCCCCGTTATCTTGTGATGATCGACCGCGATGACAAAGCTGAAGGAGTTCTGAACAAATTGGTCGGTCATGACCGTGCTCTGACTGTTTTAGGTGAGATCAAACAAAGCCTGTTTAAAAAGAGCGCCCCATGGCTGTCTTTCGGTGGATTAGTTATCGTGATAGGCATCATGCTTTCTGTATTTCAGCAGTTTGTCGGAATCAACGTTGTGCTGTACTATGCTCCGGAAATATTCCGGAATATGGGATCTGGAACGAATGTTTCTCTCCTGCAAACAATTATTGTGGGAGCCGTAAACCTGACATTCACCGTAGTTGCCATCTTCACAGTAGATAATTTTGGGCGAAAACCCCTGATGATCATCGGTTCCATAGGCATGGCCATCTCGATGATCATACTTGGATTCCTGTTCTCCACGCAAAGTGTTGGTCTGGGCGCGTTGATCTTTATGCTTCTTTATACCGCATCATTTGCAGTTTCGTGGGGACCTGTTTGTTGGGTTATGCTCTCTGAAATATTCCCGAATTCAATCCGTGGTGCCATGTCTATTGCGGTTGCAGCCCAATGGGTTGCAAATCTTATTGTATCTTGGACATTTCCTATCATGAACAATTCAACATCCTTGAACACCCTCTTCCATCATGGTTTTGCCTATTGGATATACGGCATCATGGGTATTATTTCTGCGATATTCATGTGGAAACTGGTTCCTGAAACCAAAGGGCGATCACTCGAAGAGATGGAAGAATTATGGGAAAAGAGCCCGAAGGAGACTATCGAAGTTCAATGATCGGTAAAACAGTATTCGGGAAGCTGTGGCTTTGTGCCTGGTTCCCAATAACTTATTATGCTAATTGCTAATTGCTAATTGCTAATTGCTAATTGTTTTACTGTTTACTGTCATCATTCCAGTCGGCGATTTCCATGCGTTCGGCGAAGTAGTTGCAGAAATCACGCATATCTGCTGTGATGCGTTCGTCATTTGTGGCTCGTTCGAGAGAATCAGCCATTGAAACGAGTGTCTGATGAAAGAAGATCTTCATTTCATCCTGCATCATTTTCCGGGTCCAGAGATCGAGCTTGAGTGTTGATTTCGAGTTGTGGTCCCATAATGAAAGCAACATGGCCCGACAGGCTACAGGTTGTTTTTCTTTTGAATCTGTCGCATCCCAAAGAATATTCGTAGGAACGTTTTCGTCGTCGAGTTCAACGGTGATTGAAATCTTTTTTTTATTATTTGCCATGATATTTCGTAGCTGATCTGGATAGTCTGAATTCGTTCTATTTGAAGATATGATTAAGGCTTGCAAAATTGGCGCAGCTTGCTCAAAACTTCTTTGAAGTCACCCGGCAGGTTGGAATCAAAGAATAATTCTTCACCGGTTGACGGATGGACAAAACCGAGTGTTTTCGCATGCAGGCATTGCCGGCCCAGCCGCTTGAAAAGATACGCAAACATTTTTTTCCGGTTCCCCGTGTTAGCGCCAAAACGGACACTGTTACCACCATAAGTCTGGTCTCCGAACACCGGATGGTCAATATGTGCAAAATGAACACGAATCTGGTGAGTCCTGCCTGTTTCCAGTTCTACTTCAACAAGACTCAGGAAGTCGAAATACTCGAGTACCCGGTAGTGGGTCACTGCATGTTTTCCGGTGTCATTGTCAAGCACTGTCATTTTTTTCCGGTCGCGCGGCGATCTTCCAATATTTCCGACAATAGTTCCTTCTTTGTCGGGTGTTCCCCAAACCACAGCCCAATATCTGCGCTTGGTATCATGACGAGCAAATTGTTCGGACAGATGGGCATGTGCCTGGCGGTTTTTCGCCACAACCAACAACCCGCTCGTATCTTTATCAAGGCGATGAACGATGCCCGGCCGGACTGTTTCATCATCTACATCAGGAAGATCACTGACATGATGTAATAATCCGTTTACCAGAGTACCCGACCAATTGCCAAAAGCCGGGTGGACAACCATTCCAGCCTCTTTATTGACAATGATCACATCGTCATCTTCATAGATGATATCTAATGGAATTTCCTCCGGCTCCGCTTCGGGAGGCGGCGGGTGGGGTAACGTAATATCTATTTGATCGCCCGCTTGTACCTGGTAGGATGATTTCTCATTTTTACCATTCACCTTCACGTAGCCGGACTTAATGGCTTCCTGAACCTTTGTGCGTGTAGCATTCTGTACAAAGAGTGTTATGTACTTATCAAGCCTGACCGGATCCTGCTGACCGGGGGCAACATCCAGTCGTATTTTAGTTTCCTGTGGAGAATTTTCTGCATTCACAGGTGTAATATTATCAGTCGATTTGTTCGGTTTTTCAGTCAAGCCAATGTAAGATTTATGTTAACCGGTGTATGGAATTGACGTTTTTGGGATATAGTTATTTAGAATTAAATGACTAGTCGTAATCCATACAAAGGTCATAATATTTTAGGGGTTCCATTCAAAAAAAGCCACAGAAACACAGATCATAACGGAATATTTCCTCTGTGTATTTCTGTGCTTCTATGGCAATGAATAAAGTGTAGCAATTCCGGATAACCATTATACATTATAAAAAATATAAGGATAGTCAATTGTTTTATTGCTCACATAGTTAAGTTTATATGATATATTTTAAATAAAGGATGCCATCACTGTGAGTGATGGCATCCTTTATGAATTTGTCTATTTAATCAATGTCATTCGTTTGATCAAAGTCTTTTCGCCCAGTCTTGCACGAATGAAATAGACTCCACTGGCTAATTCGTGTGCATTAAACCGTAATTGGTAACTCCCGGCCTGATACTCTCGATCAGCAAGTGTTGCTACTCGCTGACCAGCAATATTATAAACCACAACTTCCACATGAGATGCTTTCGGAAGGTTGATTGGGATAGTGGTTGTCGGGTTAAAGGGGTTGGGATAATTATCTCCAAGCGAAAATTCCCGAGGTAACTTCTTGCTCTCTGACAGTGACGATTCCGATTGCCCATTGGAACTGCTGGAAGCCACTGCTTCTGGTGCCTGATTGTATGCTTGCATCGAATCCTTGAGAGTTGCTTCTATGAAACTATGATCAGGAGCTACATAATTTGCAGGTAGAGCCGCATCAGGTTTCATCGCATCGATTTGTTGATACGCCGCCAAAGCCTTGGCAAATTGCTTTTGATGCTCCCACGCTACAGCCCTGCTCGCTAGAAAAGCAGATTTATCACCATTATTAGTAATGTAAGGTGCAAATCGATCAGCCAACGTTTGTACCTGTTTCCACTGACTCTCATGAAGTAAGTAGTCCATTTTCAGCAAAACTGCTGTGGCCCCTAACTTTCTCATAGCTTTCGACAGCGTGAGTGACTTTGCCGGTTGTGAGGATTGCAAATTCCCGACTCCGCTTACCGGATTTGAGGAAAGTGTCATAGCTATCTTATACTGACCACTATAAGTGTCCAGTTTAGTTAGCATGTTACTCGAATCTGCACGGTCATATAACTGAGTTAAGCCGTAAGCTTCTTGCAATAGCCTATAGTTGCCCTCAGCATCAGGTTGATTGTCGAGCTGTGAGTAGATCTGGGAAAGTCTATCACTTACATTCTTTTGCAAATCAGAATTATTTGATGATGCAGTTACGTTTCCAGTCTCCTTGGTAGCTGTCCCGGAATTCATTGCCTGCAATCCTGATGGAGCCGAGGTATTGAATGTACAATTTGGAGGACAACCACCTCCGCTACCGCCGCCACTCTGAGCGCCGTTAATTGTTGGATCATATGTTAAAGGATTCACATGACTAACAGTGCCATAAAAATAAGAAGATGGTGGACTTGTAGAACCCCACCAATTATCATCTGCCCAAGCCGTTTCACTGCTACCGTTATATACTGCATAATTAGTACTTCCGGAAAACCTATTCCACCCTTGTCCAACATAACTGGCATTTCCTCCACTATCGTTATGATTTCCAGCATACAATATACTGTAGTCATAACTCATAACACCATAATTATTATTATCAACTTGAGTATACTTTAGCTCGGCCCAAGCATTGTCATAAACATAAACCCCATAATTGCTTTCCGAGATATGAGATCCTGTAAAAGTGGAGCCACTTTGGTAGGCGTTAATCATTGCTACTCCTGTACCTCCCATGAAAATACCATAATCATAATTATTGAAAAACGTGGAGCCTGTAATAATCGCTTCCCCGCTCCATGCATAGAGACCGCAACTGTTGTACTGGAAAGTGCAACGGTCGATATTATCTGTTGAATTAAGGTATAGTGCCTGACTGGCTCCCTGGAATGTACACTGAGTAAAAGTACTACCCCCGTTACCATTAAGTATGATATGCAACCACCGATCAGAAGCATTGTTGGAACCACTAAGCGTTTTAAACATAGTACCCGTAGCCTGGATATTTCCGCTACCGCTGGTGCTGATAACTGCGCCCTTACCAAGATGAACAGTCGTTCCTGATTGCAGTGTCATTGTGCCAGTAACGGTCAGTGTGGTGTTATCACCTATATAAATGTCTGCATTTGATGGATACGTCTTGGTCCCTATTGATGCGCTGGTTGTATATACGTAATCGCTACGCGTAAGATTTACCTGATAGTTTGTGTCAACTCCCCATAATCCGTTTTCTTTTACCATCCGTATGAAACCGTAATCATCCCCGGCAGGCAACTTAAGCTCAGCAACATATGAGCTATTATCATAAATGTAGACGTATCTGTTCTGAGTAATGTCATCAAGAAAAGAACGTTTAAATATTACATCTATAGTATTGGCATCTTGATGCCAGGACCAAACTTGGTAAGGCGTATTATTTCCACTTTGGTACGCAATAAGTTTTTGTGGGAGGTAAGATGGTGTTTGATCTGATACTTCAAAGACGCCAACAGTCGTGAATCCTTGGTTTGCGCCACTCGACATGTCAATAGACATTGTCGTTCCTACAGATCCATTGTATTCTTCCTGAGTACTGTCTATTTGGGTAGCTGTTTCATCAAACTCTACAGGTTTTACGTAATAAAATAGCTTTTGCCCATTTTCCGGTTTAACTGGATTTTCCCAATCGTACCACCCATTGCTGTTTGATTTAATACTCTTGCCATTCCCATAATAACGCATTAGGTATAGGTTCCAGCTCCCTTTTGTTGTTTTTGCGGTGTTAAAGTCTACAACATATGGATGCGGTGAATCTATAAATAGTACATCTCGATGGTATCTTGCCTCTTGATCATGTCCATGCGTATTAAGCTGAACTATCCCATGCATGATAGTTATATTGCCTTTATTCTCATAATACAATGTATCTACCTGATTATGATGAGAAATCTTATGTTCAGCTGAAATATCTACGTAAGGACTTTCTATACCTCCGTAATTATAATAAGTTAAATGATCGTATGGGATAGTACTTTCAGATATATTATAATATCCCATTTGCATCGTATTATGCCAGTTATATCCATTCCAGGTGCTATTAAATCCTGAACTAGAGTGATCATATCCAGAATCCATCAGGTATGATGTACCGTCTACATAATACAGAAGTTGCAATTGATCTGGTTGCTCATGTCCCTCACCTCTTGTAACGGCATCATTATCTTCTCCATTAAGAAGTAAATAATGCGTTTCCCCCGAGATGTCTTTCCGCATAACTAATTGTTGTTCTGTTTTGTTCCCTGGAGTCGTGTTGCCGCGATAAGTATATGGAGCTTCACCACTTCCCGACTGAATTCGTGGAATAGCCAACTCAACTAGATTTAAACTGGGATCTTCTGAGCCCGGACTGTTTGCTTTAACCTGATCATCAATCCAGGCAAATTTTGAAGCCGTAACACTCCAGTCATAACCTCCATATTCTGTAGTCCATCGAAGCATTGGAGCCGCATCTATTGGGTATTTATTACTGTCATCCAAAGGTGGCAGATCACCATCAGGTGTGGTTAGATCAGCTAACCAGTCAACCGGGTTCATGAACCAGTTACTCTGAAATGGATCAGAGATATTGTGATTGTTGTAATTGAGCATTCCATTTGCCCGAATGGCGTGCCAAAATGGCACGACATCCATCAGTGCATAGTCCAAATAATATGGACCTTCTGCCCAAAAATGAGCTCCATTGTCAGTTTGGTAGCTCCAATATTTAATTCTATTACTTGCTTCCTGGTCACCTGCAGCCCGAAATGCTTCATCAAGATATGTCAAACAATTACTAGTGACTTTATAGACACTATCGGCGTAATCATAAGCCTGCATAGTAATAGCAGCATAACCCATAGACACAAATATTTTTAGATTTCTGTTACCGGGTTCAGCTTTTTCGTTCGATTTTGTAAAGAATGCCGCAATTTTTTGATATTCATATGTATGTAAAATATCCATTTCATACTCTATCGAACTCTCCAGATTCCTCTTCTGAGTCTTGGAAAGTAAACGCCCACCAGTTGAATCACTATAATCGGGTTCCCCGTAATACTTAAAAGCATTTTCCAAAGCCAAGTACAAATCCAAGGTCCGTGCCATATTCATTAAGGATCGAGTAAATTTTACCTGATCAGCTTCTTCACCTACGAAATCGGATCCATCAACTAATAAGTAATTATACGGCAAAGTAAGAACAGACTTTAGGCTATCTAATGCGACACTATAACTTGGGGCTGATGTTGTATGATTTGGAATTTGATTTGTAACCCCATTCTTGTAACAAATATCATAGCTGTCCAAAACGTTTTGCAATTTACGAATTATATGCGTTTCTGACTGTTTAGGACAGATTTTTTCGCACTTCCAAAATCAATCCCCCCAATTAAACAAATTTATCTGCTTATAATCGGATTCTGGGGGGATATCCCGGAGGTTTAAAGGGATGGTCCATTAGCTTTTTCAGGTCAAACTTGACAAACAGGTTTAATCGCAGAAACGCCACCATATTGGATAGACACCAGCGGTAGGAGGCGCAGGCTTTGAGGTATTTCAAGATCAGCATAGCAATCAATGCTGTCCAAATCTGAATGAGCACAGCATTGGCCGTAGTCCCCAGAAAGGATTTGATTTTGAGTAGTTGTTTGATCTCTTTAAAGAAGATTTCAATGTCCCATCGGGCTTTGTACAACTCACCGATGGTGTTTGCTGTCCAGGTAAATTGGTTGGTGATCAGCTCGATAGTTTGGTCTTTCTCAGCGTCATAAACCACCACGCGGCGCAGTTTTTTGGGATATTTGGCCCGGGTTTTGGTCTCGCTCAACTCGATATACTCGTCTACCAGAATATGCTCATGACGACCCTGGGGCAGAGGTTTTTCTTTGATCCGGCGGAACTTGACCGACTCTTTGAGCCGGATGACAAATCGGGTCCCTCCTTTGTGCCAGTGCCATAGGGTAGAAAAATCCACATAGGCCCGATCGGCCACAACCACGGCATCTTTGGGAGGAGAAAGCTCCTTGGCGGCTGTGGCATCATGGACCTTTCCATCGGTCATATTGACATAGACAGGTAAACACCCATCATAATCCAGAAGGGTGTGTAGTTTGATCGCTCCTTTCTTTTTACGGAACCTGGCCCAGTCATATAGGCTCAGGCACAGGCTGATCGTAGTGGAATCCAACAACAGGATTTTGCTTTTAATCTTAAATCGGGTCTGTCGGAACCGGGCCATACTCGATAGTTGCCCCAGCATCTGGAAATAGTACCCCTGGAACAGGTGCCAGTCCCGGTTTGCATTTTCATAGGAGAGGGAAGATTTGCAAGGAGCACGCCTTACCCCTAAATGGTTGAGGTTGCCGGAAGCACTCTTCAATCCATTGCAGACATCCCGAAGCGAATTGAGTTTGGAGAACTGGCAGAAGAGCATCGTCACAAGATGCGTCCAGCTGGTAATACCTTTCTGGTGTTTGTCGCTCTGGTAGGTGCCGACCAGCCTGGAGAAGGAAAAACGATCTAAAGTCTGAATAATCTGTGCAAATAGTGTTAGATTTCTCATAGCCAGTGTGTGTTTGTTTTAGGTGCTTGGTAACCCTAAAATAACAAAGCCCGTTTGAACGGGCTTCACACTGGCTTCTTTTTGCAATCGTTTTGGACAGATGTGGTATGTAAAATATCCATTTCATACTCTATCGAACTCTCCAGATTCCTCTTCTGAGTCTTGGAAAGTAAACGCCCACCAGTTGAATCACTATAATCGGGTTCCCCGTAATACTTAAAAGCATTTTCCAAAGCCAAGTACAAATCCAAGGTCCGTGCCATATTCATTAAGGATCGAGTAAATTTTACCTGATCAGCTTCTTCACCTACGAAATCGGATCCATCAACTAATAAGTAATTATACGGCAAAGTAAGAACAGACTTTAGGCTATCTAATGCGACACTATAACTTGGGGCTGATGTTGTATGATTTGGAATTTGATTTGTAACCCCATTCTTGTAACAAATATCATAGCTGTCCAAAACGTTTTGCAATATTACGAATTATATGCGTTTCTGACTGTTTAGGACAGATTTTTTCGCACTTCCAAAATCAATCCCCCCAATTAAACAAATTTATCTGCTTATAATCGGATTCTGGGGGGATATCCGGAGGTTTAAAGGGATGGTCCATTAGCTTTTTCAGGTCAAACTTGACAAACAGGTTTAATCGCAGAAACGCCACCATATTGGATAGACACCAGCGGTAGGAGGCGCAGGCTTTGAGGTATTTCAAGATCAGCATAGCAATCAATGCTGTCCAAATCTGAATGAGCACAGCATTGGCCGTAGTCCCCAGAAAGGATTTGATTTTGAGTAGTTGTTTGATCTCTTTAAAGAAGATTTCAATGTCCCATCGGGCTTTGTACAACTCACCGATGGTGTTTGCTGTCCAGGTAAATTGATTGGTAATCAGCTCAATCGTTTGATCTTTGTCCGAATCGTAGACCACCACACGCCGTAGCCTGGTGGGATATTTTTGATAGGTCGGGGGATGACTCAATTCAATGTATTCATCGACCAGGACATGCTCGTGGCGCCCCTCTGGGAGAGGTTTTTCTTTTCCCCGTTTGAATTGGATGGAATCTTTGAGGCGGATGACAAAATAGCTGCCTTCGGTGTTCCACCGGTACAGGGTTGGGAAATCAACGTAGGCCCGATCAGCTACGACTACCGCATCAACGGGCAAGGATAACTCCTTTGCTACGGTGGAGTCGTGAGGCTTTCCATCCGTCATACGTATATACACCGGAAGACATCCATCGTAGTCAAGCAGGGTGTGGAGTTTGATAGCTCCTTTCTTCTTGCGGAACCTGGCCCAATCATATAAACTCAGGCAGAGGCTAATGGTGGTCGAATCCAATAGCAGGATCTTGCTTTTGATCTTAAAACGGGTCTGCCTGAATCGAGCCATCCCGCTAAGCTTTTTCATCATCGTAAAGTAGTAATCCTGAAACAGCCGCCAATCGCGATGCTTGTTTTGATAGGATAAAGAAGATTTACACGGAGCACGGGTAATGCCTAAATGATTGAGGTTTCCACTTGCTGATTTAAGACCATTACAGACATCACGAAGGCTGTTTAACTTCGAGAACTGGCAGAACAGCATCGTTGTCAGATGCGTCCAGCTGGTGATTCCTTTGGCGTGCTTGTCGGTGCCATGTTTGCTGACCAGTTTGGTGAAGCTAAGGCGGTCTAAGGTCTGCATAATCTGGGCAAATAGTGTTACATTTGTCATAGTCAGTGATATTTTAGGTTGGGTTGGACCTCCTAAAATAGTAAAGCCCCGACTTCGGGGCTTTCACTGGCTACTTTTTAAACGTTTTGGACAGATGTGAACAAATATATCTCTCTAATGCCACAAAAGCCCGGCTTTGAGCAATATTTGAGTTTTGATTTACAGCATGAAGTCTTTGTTTAGTATTCACTTTTGGAATCTGGATTTTGTATATTTGACGTTACTCCAGTTGCTACGATTTTATTAAAATTTCCCTCCATCAGTGGATCCTGGCCCTTGATTATATACGATCTGTAAAATCTGCTTTAATCCGTATCCATGGCTGTTGTCCCCACCATTATCAAACCCATTAATGGTTAGACCGGGATGTTTCATTTGTGGGATAACTTGGTCTGTATGCGTCAAAATAATATCCGGAAAAAACCGGTTATTGATTGTGTCTCTGGGCATTGAATTAAAGGTTTGACCTAAAGTTACAGCCGGAATCGCGCACAATATAATCCCTACAGCTATTACTGCTTTAAAGTTACCAATCACTGTTCTCTCCTTGTTTGTTATTGTGATAGTCTACTAATTTCACTCTCTATCTGTATATACTTGATCTACGAAATTACTCTCCAAAAGAAAATGTTTGTCTTATCTCGCCTTCACAGGCAATACACCTGCTTATGCATTTCTCCATTCAACTTGACTCTGCCAATCCAAACTTCCTAATATGGTTTCTTATTGCTTTAACGGTGACCGAAAAAGCTTGATCAACTGGGAACAAATTTGGATCGCCATCATCAACAGTGACGTCAAAGTCATAGATTTGCACTTTTTCAGGGCTTTCCATTTGATCCGGCTCACTGAAGTGACACGAACCCAAAGCCCACGTATGTCGTATCTTTACCACCAATAGATGTTCCGCTTGGTATATACCAGTAAAATCTAAATTTACCGTTTGTACTATCTGTAATCGGCATATGAACTGTGACGTATCGCCAGGTGCCACGTATCTGGCACAGCATTGGCAGACAATATTCTCGTTTGGTTGGCATATTTTCTGTACCGCTAGAGGTTTTCGACCGCTACTTTTGCAACCTATCATAACCCAACGAAAAACAAATTAGAAATAAGCTCTCCGTTTCATGACTCTCCAAACGATGACATGTTTATGCTTAAATAGGCAATCCTCTTGTTAAGTATACAATTTACGTTTATCTTACTATCATATCTTTTACAAATAATTACATAAGGAATCTGTGCTATTTATATAACGTGGTTCTTACCAACTCAGTTTGAAGGATTTATAATATATTTTTTCAGTAGTGTCCGGTAAAAGATAAAAAGGAAGAGAGAAACCCTTTCGGGTTTCCCTCTTTTGGTTACGTTGTGTTCAGCTATAAACCCAACTAACCAAGATGAATAAAAGTACACATTTTTCCGGTCACCCCATTATTAAACAGCTGCTCCCGGTCTGATTAACCGGACAGCCCAAGCCTGGCAGGCGGATCGCTACTATAAACGCTTTAAGACCTATGATCATCTGGTTACGATGCTCTTTGTAGCCCTTAGCGGGGTAAGCTCTCTGCGGGAGCTATCGAGCGTGATGCTGGCCTGTGAGGGCAAAATCAATCATTTGAACATGAAGCACTTCCCTCGTCGCAGTACCATCAGTGATGCGAATGCCAAGCGTGAGAGCGGGGTGTTCGCCGAGATTTATCACCGGTTGTTGAACAGGTACCGCAGGTTTTTATCGGACAGCAGCCCCCGTAAACCGGTAGTAAAGGATCTGCGGATTATTGATTCGACCACCATCAGCCTGTTCACCGATATTCTAAAGGGTCCGGGCCGCCCGCCGCTGACCGGCAAGAAGAAGGGGGGTATTAAAATGCATACCATGATTAATGTGCTCGAGGATGTTCCCCAACTGGTTCGCTTTAGCTCAGCGGCCCGCCATGATCACACGTTCCTGGAAGAGTTAGAGCTTGCCGGAAGGTTCGTTTGTGGTCTTTGACAAGGGCTACACCGACTACAGCCAGTATCAGCGGTGGAGTAAAGGCACCGTGTTTTTCGTGACCCGCCAAAAAGACAATGCCGCCTGGCAGTCAGCCGGAGAATACGATATCGCCGATTCTGTCGATCCGGACGTCTCAAAGACGAACAAATTACCATTACATAAAGATGGCCGGCAAATACGGTCCTGCGACGCATTGCCTATTATCACGCCTGCCAGGACCGGACCTACATTTTCCTGACCAACAACCACCGGCTGGGGCCGGACAAAATCGCCCAGATCTACAAAAACCGCTGGCAGATCGAATCCATGTTTAAGCGGCTCAAACAAAACTTTCCACTCAAGTATTTTCTGGGGGATTCCCAAAATGCCATTCAGATTCAAATCTGGGTGAGTTTAATCGCTCAGCTTTTAATGTTGGTAGTGCAGCGAAAAGCACAGCGCAGGTGGGCCTTTTCCAATATGGTGGGGGTTATCCGGTATCACCTGACCAGTTACATTGATTTGTTTAGCTTCCTGAAAGATCCCGATCAATCCTGGAGACAGCTAACCACCAAGCCACCTGATCAACTTAGCCTGTTCGGTTAACGATAGGGGTTCTCTTTCTCATAGTGCAAAAAACCAACCAGCAGAGTCGCATTAGCAGAGATTGATAGGCTTTGCTACATTTTAACCGGACAACAATGATTTATAATATATTTTTTTAATGACTATCCGGAATCCCCCACTCCTTATTTGTGGAATACCACACATCGGAAATGGCTGCAACCATCAGCCGATCAAAGAGTTTTTCTCCAAAGTAACGGCGGTTCATTTTCCAGGCCATCTGCCGCGGCAGATAATTCTGTAGATACTCCCTGCCAATCCCGAACGCTTTCGGGATCCCCCCAAAAGTGCGTTTGGTATTGGAAATCACGGTATGGACCCAGTCCCGAATGCTTTCGGGAGAAGCTTCTTTGGCAGGGATCGGAATGCCTTGGTGGGCATTCACTACTGCCTTCAGTTTCCGGTAAGCAGGATATCCATCGGTTCTTACCGTAGCCGGGGGGACAATGCTGGCCTTCACGACCGGTTCCACGGTTTTCCACTCCAAATCATCGACCACGACCATTTTTACGTGTCCGCAGCTTCGGGCTGGTTTGCCGCGGTTTTTCCCGAAAGCATTCGGGATGCCTGGAAGGCACCGATTCCACCATCACCAGGACCTTGCCCCTGGCTTCCCCTCCCCGTCCCGAACGCGTTCGGGAGTTCACAGTCTCGAAAAAACTTTCATCCACTTCAACAAACTCCTTCAGCCCGCTCGTTCCGCTTACCCATCGCGGCCCGGAGCTTGTGCAGCATATACCAAATCGGCTCATAATCCCGAAAGCGTTCGGGACCCAATTGCCTCTGTAACTCAAGGGCAGAGAACGGCTTCTTGGTGCTGCTTATCAGATGCATGGCGATAAACCAGTAACGCACGGGTAAATTACTCGACTCCATGACCGTCCCGGAACGCAGGTCCTTGTGTGAGCCTCACTTCTTGCATTGCCACATCTGATGGGAGGCTAAAACCAATAATGTTCGGCTCCTCCACCCGGGAACAGACGATTCCGGCCTCTTCTCGTTTCCTGCGTAAGTACTCCCGGCAACTACTCTCATCAGGAAGCGCTTCAATAAAGGATAGCAGATTCATAACAAACCGAACTTTTTATTTGGATATAGCTAAACTTATATAAATGATTGTAGTGATTCCGGATAGTCATTTAGAACCATTCATAAAGAAAGACGCCTACTTTACTTTTCTTTTTCTGGATCCATTATTCCCATTCGGATCGATCAAAGCCCAGTTCAATGCCTCGCCAATCGTTTTAACTGTTTTTATTTTAACGCCTTCCTTAACATTGTCCGGTATTTCAATGAGATCGGGTGCATTATCTTCAGGGATCAGTACCGTTGACAATTTGTTTCTCTGGGCGGCAAGCAGTTTCTCATTTAGTCCGCCAATGGCATAAACTTCTCCACGCAGGGTGATCTCGCCCGTCATCGCCAGATCATGACGCACCGGCCTGTTGGTAAGCAACGATATAATAGCCACGGACATAGCTAAACCTGCACTCGGACCATCTTTGGGGATGGCTCCTTCAGGAATATGTATGTGGAGTTCATGTTTGTCGAAGAAATCTTCGTTGACATTGAAAAGCTTGCTGTTGGCGCGGACATAGGTAAGAGCTGCCTGTGCCGACTCTTTCATAACATCCCCAAGCTGGCCGGTTAACTGGAGATTATTCTTGCCCGGCATCATCGCCACGTCGATTGACAGAATGGTACCACCGGTACTTGTCCAGGCAAGACCGTTAACACTGCCGATCTTATTTCTTCGGTCGAGGTCATGATCACGGTATTTTTCAACACCAAGCAATCCGTGCACCTTCTTTTCATTGACAGTAGCCTTGGGTGGTCGTTTGCTGTTTTGTTTTCGTGCTACAGTTTCACGCGCAAGTTTACGGCAGATAGAAGCGATCTGTTGTTCCAGGTTTCGAACGCCGGCTTCGCTCGTGTATTTCCTTATGATCTCGAGAATAGCTTCATTTTTGAAAACGACCCTTGACGGTGCCAGGCCGTGGGCTTTCAGTTGCTTTGGAATAAGGTGACGCTTCGCTATTTCAACCTTGTCGTGTTCGAGATAACCCGGCAGGTTGATAATTTCCATTCGATCGAGCAGTGCAGGTTGAATATCACTGGCCACATTGGCAGTTGTTATGAACATGACCTGGGATAGATCAAAGTCAAGGTCCAGGTAATGATCGTTGAATGTGCTATTCTGCTCTGGATCCAGCACTTCCAGAATAGCGGATGACGGATCACCACGGAAATCCTGTCCTACTTTGTCTATTTCATCCAGGATGATAACCGGATTCATCACACCGGCTTTCTTCATCCCTTGAATGATGCGCCCGGGCATGGAACCGATATATGTTTTGCGGTGGCCACGAATCTCAGCCTCGTCGTGAATGCCGCCGAGTGAGATGCGGACCATCCGGCGTCCCAGGGCATTGGCAATTGATTTAGCGAGTGATGTTTTACCAGTTCCCGGAGGCCCCACGAAGCAGAGGATCTGGCCTTTCATGCGTTCGACAAGATTCAAGACGGCAATATGCTCGAGGATCCGTTCTTTCGGTTTCTCAAGGCCGTAATGTTCCCGGTTCAGCTCCTCTTCTACAACTTTTATATCAAGGCGATCTTCGGAAAAATCGCCCCACGGCATGGAGAGCATCCAGTCGAGGTAGTTGCGTGAAACACTGTACTCCGGTGACATTGGAGGAGTTTTCTTCAGACGCTCCAGTTCCTCCAACGCTTTTTCACGCGCTGCTTCCGGAAATGCCTTCGAATCAACCTGTTCCTTCAGGCGAGCCAGTTCGGGATCGGCAAATTCGTTCTCACCCAGTTCTTCCTGCAGCATCTTGATCTGCTCCTGGATGAAAAATCTTTTCTGGTTTTTCTGGATCTCGTTCTGGACCTTCTCGTTGATTTCCTGGGTTACTGCCATGATCTCCAGTTCTTCACTTAAAACCGTGAGAACACTGGTGAACCGTTTAGCCAGGTCATTTAATTCGAGGAAATCCTGTTTTTCCTCCAATCCGAGATCGATATAAGAGGCCATGTAGTAGAGCATCTGTTCCGGGTCATCGAACTGTTCGTAGCCCAGCAGGATCTCTTCCGGCAGGTCTTTATTGAAGAGCACATATTTTTCGAAGGTCTCGCGGGTCTTGGTAATTAGCGCGTTGAGTTTCTTCTTGTTACGAATTGATTTCAATTCACGAGGTTCGATCCTTGCACGCATGTATCGTGTGCTGGTATCAATTTCTTTCACATCAACCGTTTCAAGACCGCTGATGAGCACTTTCATTAAGTTATTCGGTAAATGTAAGACCTGGACGATCTTACCAAGTGTGCCAACATTATATAAATCATCGGCTGATGGATTTTCGGCATCCGGATCTATCTGAGCACAGAGGACGACGATCTTGTCATGTTTGTCAGCTGCACGGATAGCATCCAGTGATTCGCTTCTTCCCACCAAAATCGGATACATGGTGTTAGGGTAGATAACAGTATCTCTAAGTGGTATTAGCGGTATATACTCGGATTGTTCGGTAATATCGATTACTAGTTCTTTTTTGTTCGACTCGGGCATGTACAATTTTTCTGATAAATTCTGAAAATTAAACGAAGTATGGGCTCCCCACTACAAATTTGCCTTGTCAATAATAAGGATTTTTAAAGACAACTTTGTTGTTTGGAGTCAGAGGATTATATCCTGTGAAATTAAATGACAGGTAATATTTCATTAAAAACAGAAGAAAAAAACCGGAGGTTGATTTTTAAGGGCAATTTAAGTGATCATGGATATACTACCGGCAAGTGTGTATATATATCCATATCAGCAGTCTTGAATCTCACTACTTATGACTCACTACTCAAGACTGTTATATTTAACAGAAGTCAATTAATTTTCGCGTCAATTCCTGTATTTTGTGTCAATTTACGCTGACAAGCAAAGATAACATCGGACGAAATAAGTGATTGAATCACTGTACATCAAGGATTTTGCTTTAATCGACGAACTCGAAGTTGAAATGAGTTCGGGTTTTACTGTGCTTACCGGTCAGACTGGTGCAGGAAAATCGATTATCGTTGGCGCACTCAACATGGTTCTGGGAGAACGCGCCGATACAGATGTCATCCGCCAGGGAGCCAGCCGGGCTATTGCGGAAGCTGTGATCCGCGTAAGGCAGGACTCGACAATTCGTAACATTCTTGAAGAGAATGAAGTTGAGTTCCGTGATTCTATGATTCTGAGACGAGAGATTCGTCCATCTGGAAGTCGTGCATTCATAAATGATACACCGGTGACCATCACCGTTTTGAAGGAGGTGGGTGATCATCTGGTAGATTTGCATGGCCAGCACGATCATCAGCTGCTTTTGCGGGAAGATAATCATCTGACTGTGCTTGATGGATATGCTCATAGTGAAGAGCTGCTTAAGCAGTATCGCAATGTATTCCATGAGGCTACTCGACTGAAGCACGAGCTGAATGATTTGAAACGCAGAGAGCGTGATTTGCGCGAGAAAACCCAGTTATACCAATTTCAGCTGAAAGAACTGGACCAGGCCAATCTCAGTATCGAAGAGGAAGAAGAGATTGAGATTGAAATGGGCAAACTCGATAATGCCGAAGAGCTTGATCGCCAGGCAGGCACGCTTCTGGAATTGGGACAGGAAGGCGAGGTCAATGTTCTGGATATGCTAGCGAACATGGAAGAATCGCTCGAGGATCTCACTCGAATGGAACCGGAATTTGAAAACTATCTTGAGGAATTATCGAGCGCGCGGATTAGTCTGCAGGAACTGCTTCGGTTTGCCGAATCCTACCGGTCGGAGATTGAATTTAATCCAAATCGTCTTGAACAACTTAGGCAGCGTGTTTCTGATCTCAATCGCCTGAAAAAAAAATATGCGAGAAATCTTTCCGAATTGATTGAATACCGTGAAGAGTTGCGGGAGAATGTGAATCTGTCTGAGAATTTCGACCTGGAGATAGCAAAAATAGAAAAACGCATTAAAGAGCAACAAAAAGTACTCTCGGACCAGGCGTGGAAACTGCATCAGCATCGCGAGAAAGCGGGACGACAACTTGCGGATCAGATTGAGTCTGAATTGGCAAAACTGGGCATTGCCCATGCGAGTTTTGAAGTGCTGATTGATCTTAATTCATCTGAAACAGGCTGGGTGGAACAGGAAGGCAAGCACTACGATTGTACGGAAAGTGGAATCGATGAAGTCAGATTTGCTATCTCAACAAACGTTGGAGAACCCGTAAAACAATTATCTAAAGTAGCGTCTGGTGGAGAGATCAGTCGAGTGATGCTGGCCATAAAATCCATTATTGCCAGAGAGCAAAGTCTCCCCGTTATGATCTTTGATGAAATTGATACAGGTATTTCTGGTGAGATCTCCGAAAAAGTCGGCCGGACGATGCGCGATTTGTCAAAAACAGCGCAGATTATTGCCATTACCCATCAGCCGCAGATAGCCAGCCAGGCACATCAGCATTTTCGGGTGGAAAAATGGGAGCAGAACGGACGCACAGTAACGCGTCTTGTCTCCCTTGCTGCCGACGATCATGTTCACGAAGTAGCCACTTTAATGAGTGGCTCACGCGTAACCGATGCCGCTTTAACCAGTGCCCGTGAATTAATTGAAAAAGCATCGGATTAAGAATTTATATCTATATTGTAAATCTGTATTTTGTTGATAGGAATGGGTTTGTGACACGATGCGACAACGTGTTCTTATCCTTTTATTTTGAACACAGGCGGAAGGTAAGTATAGCCATGATTCACAATCTGTTATTTACAAATAAAACGGATAACCCTGATATGGCCATCGGGTTGGTCGTTGCAAAACACTTGCACATACACCACCCAATCCCGGCACTGGAAAGTAATCTCAGGCACGTATTGGAATTGCGCCTCGGAGAGCTTGGTGAACAGGAAGAAAAGATGCGTCAGGCTGCCCGCGATATGTTGCGAACAGATGCATTCAAGCCAACAGGGCGAAGCAAGCCGGCCTCAGAGTATTTATTGAGAGAAGCGCGCGAGGGCCGTTTTCCGCGAATCAACAGCGCTGTTGATATTGTCAACACGCTATCTATCAAGTATATGGTGCCCATATCACTATGGGATCTTGATTTAGCCGCGGCTACGCATTACGTATTTCGTCTTGGAGAGGATGAAGAGGAGTATGTATTCAATGAAGGCGACCAGGCCATTAAGCTGAGTGGATTAGTCGTTGGATGCAGAGTCCGCTCGAAAGGTGAAGAGCCGATCGTTAATCCCGTAAAAGATTCTCTTCTAACAAAAACTACACCCTCCACCCGGAATATCGTAGCTGCCATCTATTTCCCGCTTAAAGGTGCTGACAAGAATGAGTTGAGGACGATTATCCGGGAATTTATCGCATTGCTTGAGGGGATAACCAAGGAAGAGCCTGAATACGATATCCTGTAACATTCTACTCCTTCTGCAGAGCAATTTCGGAAGCAGGATTGAATTGTTTAAAACGTTGATTCAGTTTGAGTGGTTACATAACTAAGCATATGAATGCAGTGTTTACTTCAATCGCTTTTCTCAAGAGCCGTTGGCTGAGTATATCTTTCTATAGATCATAAATCTGGAAGGGCTGTTATGAAACGAGTTCTGTTATCTGGTATCATGATCCTGATTGGCTGGAGTATGGCTCTGGCACAAAAGAATGAAGTAGAGATGTCGCAAAATACCATGCAGGGTTTGCGGCGTTTCTATGTATCGGTAAATCTTGAGTGGAACAAGACTCTGGCCGATCACGCGGATATGACACAGGTCGATATTCAAAAAAAAGTCGAAAAAAAACTGTCTGATGCAGGCATCGATATCATTAAACAGACCAATGCTGCCGATGTACCCTATCTCTATCTTCATGTCAACATGATGGATGCCGGGCGTGGGTTGGTACCTTTTTCTATTCAGATAGCCTTATATCAACCGGTAAAACTGACACTGAACCGGAACCGTCCGGCTATGGCCGTAACCTGGAATGCCGGGAACGTCGGGATCGTCTCTTATGATAAGATGGACGTGATACGCGAATCAGCAATGAGCCAGGTGGATAAGTTTTTGGATATTTACAGTAGTGTGAACCATCAGTAAAAGTGAACATCGCAAAAAAAGAAAGGAAAAGAATAGATCCGGAACAGCAGATTCCATGCTGAAAAACTACCTTTCATACAGGTATTTATCCTATTGGAGATTATTACTATGAGTAAGATGCACATTGATCACATCGGTATTGCTGTCTCGGATCTGGATGAAACGATCCGCATTTACGAAAAAATTTTAAATGCTGCCTGCCTGAAACGCGAAGTAGTTGAGAGTGAAAAAGTTGAGACCGCCTTTTTTAGCACGGGTGAGTCGAAAATTGAACTGCTCGGAGCCACTGCGCCGGACTCGGTAATTGCTAAATATGTTGAAAAGAAGGGGCAGGGATTACACCATGTAGCTTTTGAAGTGGACGATATAGAAGCCGAACTTGATCGTTTACAGAAGGAAGGTTTCACCCTGTTGAGTGAAAAACCCAAAGCAGGCGCCGATAACAAGTGGGTGGCGTTTCTGCATCCGAAGGGAAATGCAGGGGTTCTGATTGAGCTGTGCCAGTCGAGGAAGTGAAGTTATTGAAATTTCTATTTTAATTATATAGTCAGTATTAATGTTTATCATTTCAGCTATTCAACAAGTAGAATCGCTATGACGGTAATTTCGTGTCATAATATGAGCGGAGATCGCATTGATGTTGACATTCAAATAAGTGGTCAAAAGTATTTACTGTATTACGAGTCGAACCACAAGTTGTCATTCAACAATGAACACGCGGTTGCCACGGTTCTGATTCCCGCGATGAGTGTAGAAGAGGATGTGAAACTATCGGGGATGATCGATAAGCGTTTTTTAGGCTCTAATGAGCGTATTCAGGAGATTCTTTCTACCTGGTATCCCAAACTGAGAAAGATTCATTTGGAAGATATTGAGGGTGGTGCATCTGATCCGACTGATAGGAAGAAAAATGTCGGAACGTTTTTCAGCGGTGGGGTCGATTCCTATTATACTTTTTTGAAACACCGTGAGGAGATTACGCATTTGATTTATGTGCATGGTTTTGATGTGCCGCATACGAATGATGTACTGGGCGAAAAGGTGTTGGAGAGGATCAAATACATAAGCAGCGAGTTTGGCGTAAAATTAGTGACAGTAAAAACAAATCTTCGAGAGTTTTTGGATCAATACGCGAACTGGGAATGGTCACACGGATCAGCTATGGCTGCTGTGGGCCACCTCTTTGCCAGGGACTTCTCCAAGATCTATGTCCCTTCTTCGCATAGTTATAAGGATTTAGGTCCTTGGGGGTCTCATCCTATACTTGATGAGTTGTGGAGTTCGGAAAATATCATATTTGATCATGATGGCTGCGAATCTACCAGAAATCTGAAGGTGTCCTTTATATCGAAGTATGATATCGTACTGGATACACTGCGGGTATGTTGGCGTAATCCGAACAACAGCTATAATTGCTCGGAGTGTGAAAAATGTTTGAGAACTATGATTAACCTTGAGGCTGTAGACGCATTAAAGCGATGCAAAACTTTCCAAAACAACATCGATTTTAAAAAAATCAAGAATCTAAGATATAGCAATGAGAGCACGAGAGCTTTTATTCGGGAAAATATTCATTACTTGAAAGAGATAGGTAAAAAACCAGGGTTATTGAAAGTTTTAAGAGTTGCATACGCTAAAAATGAAATCCGGGCTTTTTTGCGAAATGTTAAAGCTCAGTTTGTTGATATTCTCAAAAACTGATGGATGATTATCCAACATATATTTAAACAAGTAACTGGGTTCTCAGGTATAATAAAGACCCGGGCTGTGGTATTCAGTATTGCTTTTTGGACGGGGGCTTTTTAATTCCGGACAAATTACGATAATGGTTACTATGAATCAGATAGATAAATTTTAGTTTTGCTTATTGTGGAGTAAGTGGATTGAATCTGTCTATAGAATGATATGTAATGAAAGAGTCTGCTATTCTCAAGTCATCAAATTTTTAAAATCGATGAGGTTTATGGGGACAAGTGTATTAAGTCGCTGCAAAAGTGGAAATCATCTTGATGTTGACATCCGGATAAATGATAAAGAGTACGCAGTATACTACGAATCGAACTGCAATTTGACCTATAATAACGAGCACGCGATCGCATCCGTTTTGATTCCATCCATGAGCGTTGGTGCCGACATAGCCCTTCCAGGTACAGTTAGTAAGCGTTTTTTTGACTCAAATGAGCGCATTCAGGAGATTTTGGATTTCTGGTATCCTAACCTTAGTAAAGTACAGGTTGCAGTTGATGATTATGTTATTACCAATCCGGATAAAAAGAATAACAGTGTTGGAACTTTTTTCAGTGGTGGGGTCGATTCCTATTATACACTTTTGAAACATCGCGAGGAAATTACGCATTTGATCTACGTGCATGGCTTTGATGTGCCGCACACTAATAATGATTTGGGTGAGAAGGTGCTGGATAAAATCAGATATATAAGTGATGCACTTGGTGTAAAGCTCGTTATGGTAAAGACAAACCTGCGGGATTTATTAGATAAACATGCCAACTGGGAATGGACTCACGGCTCTGCGTTGGCGGCTGTAGGTTTCCTTCTCGCCGGGGATTTTAAAAAAATTTATATCCCTTCTTCACACACATATGATCACTTATCACCATGGGGTTCACATCCCTTGCTCGATGTGCTCTGGAGCGATGATAATTTAGAATTTAATAACGATGGAAGTGAGGCAAATAGAAATCTGAAAATAGAATTCATAACTAAGTTAGATTTAGTCTTGGATACACTTCGAGTGTGTTGGCGTAATCCAAACAACAGTTATAATTGTTCAGAGTGTGAAAAATGTTTACGGACTATGATTTGCATGAGAGTAGCCGGCGTACTCGATAAAAGTAAAACATTTAGAAGTACACTTGATTTAAGAAGGATTAGAAAGCTATCTACAAAGAAGGAATCTAAAAATAGATTTATTGAAGACAGCATAAGATATCTTGACCAAAAGGGGAATGACCCGGCATTACGAAAGGCATTGCGCATCGCCCACATTAAGAATGATTTCCGAATTTTTGGTGAAAAGATGATGATCCTGATCAGAGATGTTTTTAACTCGAATAGTTGGTTTCATAACATTCATCGTTAGATAAACTTCACTTTTCTTTGCACATATCTGGGCATTTATGTAAATGTTTAGGTAGGAAAGTATCTTAACGCATCAATCTGAACGACTTCTCCCAAAGTTGACCACTGCTATATGTCCTGATATGCCGCATAAGAATCCTGCAGCCTTCCTATTCTCCGAAATGGACTTGAATAACGAGGTTATTCTGTACGATAACTCAAAGAATGACTGGTTGTATTTCCGAAATCCGGTTGAGATTGTAACAGCAAGAACATTATCGGATGTGAAGGGGAAATTGGAGCGAATTGAAAAACTGACGCAGTCGGATGGTTTTCACGCTGCTGGTTTTATTAGTTATGAAGCTGCTCCGGCATTTGATGATGCGCTCCGGGCCAAACCTGAGCATCGCTTTCCTTTGCTTTGGTTCGGAATCTACAAGGAACCCGTTCAGGTAACTTTGCCGCAAGATGAAATCGAGGATGTAGAGAGTGAATCTGAATGGACCCCAAGTGTAAGCCAGACCGATTATAACCATGCTATAGAGCGCATCAAACAGTACATTGCCGCGGGCGATACCTATCAGGTTAATTATACACTCCGGCTGCGCAAGGAGGTGAAAGATAACGGATGGCGTTTATTCCGGAATTTGGTGCAGTCGCAAAGAGGCGGTTATTCTGCCTATATCAATACCGGCGATTACGTAATCTGTTCCGCATCCCCGGAGCAATTTTTTGCATTGGATGGTGACAGAATCACTACACGCCCGATGAAGGGAACAGCTCCCAGGGGACGATTCTCAAACGAGGACAGGGAAAGATCAGACTGGCTAAAACAATCTCCCAAAAACAGGGCTGAAAATCTGATGATTGTTGATATGATCCGGAACGATCTGGGAAGAGTTGCCAGAACAGGAAGTGTCCGGGTAGAGCGTCTTTTCAACATAGAGAAATATCCGACGGTCTGGCAAATGACATCCACCGTTACTGCAAAGTCTGATTCTTCGATAACCGATATCATAACGGCACTTTTCCCATGCGCTTCCATAACCGGCGCACCGAAAGCAAGTACGATGAAGATCATCTCAGACCTGGAATCAACATCCCGAGAGATCTACACAGGTAGCATCGGTTATATAGGACCCAATAGAAAAGCACAATTTAACGTGGCTATTCGCACTGTCTTAATAGAACGAAAAAAACAAATTGCAGAATATGGGGTAGGCGGGGGTATTGTGTGGGACTCTGGGATAGCCGATGAATATGAAGAATGTAAGCTTAAAGCGAAGGTTTTGTTTGAAAAACGTTCGCCATTTTCTTTGCTGGAAACAATACTCTGGACTCCGAAGGAAGGATATATCCTCCTAAATGAACATATGTGTCGGTTATCCGATTCCGCATCTTATTTCGACTACCGGATAGATACTGAGCTGATTCATAAACGATTAAATGAAGCGATATCCGATTCATCTAAAAGACCCTATAAAGTTCGTTTACTTCTGGATCAGAACGGCAATGTTACTGTAGAAAAAGAACCGCTAGATACACATCAATCTTCGGGAATTGTAAAGATGTCTATAGGGGCTGAACCTGTAAATTCAGACAATATCTTTCTATACCACAAAACAACGAACCGTAATGTTTATGTGAAGGCTCAGTCAACATGCCGCCAGACGTGTGATGATGTGTTGCTTTGGAATGAACGCGGTGAGATTACGGAAACAACGATTGCCAATGTTGTCATACAGATCGACAGTGGGTTGTATACGCCGCCGGTGACTTGCGGGCTTCTGCCCGGGACATTCCGCAATTATTTAATCAGGCAGGGAAAAATCGAAGAAAAAATCATAACTCCCGCAATGCTGGAAGAGTGCGAAAAATTATTTTTAGTGAATTCAGTACGATTATGGCGCGAGGCAGAAATTATGGAATACATTAAATTGAGTTGAAGCATTGGAGTGAACTCCTTTGGCTTACAATACCTCTCGCCACAGATTTTGGTTTGTTACGTATATGTAATACAAAATCGCCGAAAATTGAAGTTACATTGAAAAATCATTTGAATGGATAGTTGTCGTCAATTCCTTGATTATATAGTTAGAATGCTCTTTTAAGAAGCAGAATGACAGTGTTTGGGGCTTGCCCGGCAACAACTGACAAATAATTAAACGAAAGATGGGACCGATACTTGCCAATGTAAATGAGAAAACGATCGCTGGCATTAGCGTACGGACTAATAATAAAGTTGAGTCGAATCCCAAAAAAGCGGTACTCCCAGCGCTATGGAATAGGTTTTTTGATGAAGATATCCTGGATCAGATACCGGATAAAATTCCAAATTCACCAATTTATGGTGTTTATTCAGAATATGAGTCAAACGTCAAAGGGACTTACACGGTAACCGCCGGAGTCGAAGCTTTTGGTCCTGAAATCAAAAAAAATGGATTTAACCTTACAAAAATCGAGGCGGGTGAGTATTTGCTTTTCAAGGGACGCGGTCCATTACCCGAAGTAGTAGCGAATACCTGGCAGGAAGTCTGGAGCTATTTTACGAAAAACACGGAGTTCAAAAGGTTGTACAAGACTGATTTTGAACTGTACATAACACAAGAGCAGGTCGAAATATATATTGGTATTGTAAAATAACGTGAGTTCTAGATAAGCACTGGAAGAAATCGTTAGTGACGATTCGTTTCAGATTCGTCGACTCCTGGCACCCGGATTAATCCGGGTGTTATAAAGAATGGGTTAACTCATTTACCGTTTTAACGGTTTATGCTGGTTCTGGTTTACGCTTGTATGTGCGAAATCAGAATTTGAGCAGGTTTATCTTAACTCGAACGCACATTAATTTTATCGTTCACGATAGTTACTTTATCTGAATATGAACAATTACAGCTGCTCTACATAAGCTTATTCTCACACTTGTTATTTATGAAATCATTTTCTGCCTTTATCCTGGGTATTCTGGCTGCTTTTATTCCAGCCATCATGATCTATAATCTTGTTTATGCCCGTGGTCTCGATGTTATTACCGTGTTGCTGGCTGCTGTTGGGACAGTATACCTGGGTGCTGCTTTGGCCGACGGCCGAATGAACCTGTTGCTTAAAGAGACCGTCTGGGCTGTAGTGTTCACCCTGCTTGCTTTGCTGGGATGGTGGTATACACCGTTATTGTTGGCACTTGGCTGGCTAATGCATGCCTGCGGTAATGGCATTCGTTTGTGGTCGAAAAAGGAACGGGTCATACGTGCAACAGGTTTTACCTGGGGTTGTATGGCATTTGATATCATCCTGTTCATAATCACGATGTATGCTTATGTATTATAGGGCTAATACCAGTTAATTTGTAAAGTAATTAGCCTTGCATTTACGCGGATCCAAACAGATTAAATCTAAGTTTATCTGTGCCAATCTGTTGTTAAAACGGTAACGACTAACAATTTTAACTGTCCCAATGGACTAAACTTGTTTTATTCATTAATATCAACAGCTTAAATTAGTTGGTGATCTGAACGTCTGAATTAAATAGTTGGTGATGACTATGAGCAATGCGGAGGGAGGAATATACCCGATAGTTATGTTTCCCACTTTTGAAGTGAATGATCTTAGAGAATCTATCGAATGGTATACGAATGTGATGGGATTTGTTCTTATGTATGAAATGCCGGATCCGGATGGCAATGCGCACATGGCTCATGTCCGAAAAGAAAAATACCAGGATATCATGCTGATCGGCAGGAACAATCGGAAAAACGACGACATGATAAAAAAGGGTGTTGGTGTTACCATCACTTTTCAATTTACCGGAAATGATGGTGATCATCATATTTCTATTGATGAGTATGCGAGCAAGATCCGTGAAGCCGGTGTTACTGTTTTGGAGGGGCCGGTAAACAGGCCATGGAACACGCGTGAACTCACTGTTTCAGATCCGGATGGATATCGTCTGATCTTTTCTGCTGTAAGAGGGGAGAAAATGAAGAAAGATTTTAATGAGACGATGAATAAAGTCAGGGGAACATTATTCAAGAGTAACTAAAAAGAGGTGTTTGTGATTCAATCTTTGGGGCGACTTGTGTTGCTGGTGCACGACTATGAAGAGGCGAAACATTTTTACTGTGATAAGCTGGGTTTTGAGGTAATTTCCGATGAAGAAACTCCCGAGGGAAACCGTTTTCTGCATGTCGGATTACCCGGACAGGGCGGCATAGGCATCTGGTTCATGGAGCCATCTTCTGATGAAGAGCTTTTGTGCGTAGGCAAACAAACCGGTCGTCAGCCTCTCATGGTTCTGTACACTGTCGATTGCCGAAAGGAGAGCGAACGCCTGATGAAACAGGGAATACGATTTCGACGGAAACCCTATGAATCGGCCGAGCATATTGTTTCGCATTTCGAGGACGTCTATGGTAACGAAATCATCCTCGTTCAACTAAAAAATGAGAACTGATTTTCAGTACATCTAACCGGAGTTCTTTTGAAAAGGGTCTTTATTAACCTTTTTATTCTGATGCTGTTAGTAATTGGTGGTTGGCAAATCAGTAACTCCAGGCAGTTTCAATTCTTTGGCAGACTCGTATATCATATTTCAACACCGGATTCCGTAGTCGCTTTAACTTTCGACGACGGACCAACTCCCGTTTACACTGAAGAAGTGTTGAATATCCTCAAGAGTGAGAATGTCAAAGCCACTTTTTTTGTAATTGGCAGTGTTGTAGAAAAACACATGTACGAGGCAGCACTAATTGTGAAGAATGGCAATGAGCTTGGAAATCATTCCTGGTCGCACGAAAGAATGGTGCTCAAGTCAGCGATATTTATCAGTAAGGAAATTGAGGATACGGATCATATCATTCGAAAAGTTGGTTATAAAGGAGAAATTTATTTTCGACCGCCATATGGGAAGAAACTGCTGATGTTGCCATGGTATTTATCACATCATAACAGAACGACCATTATGTGGGATTCTGAGCCTGAATCTTATCCGGATATTGCAAAAAACGCTGAAGGGATTACCGAATACATTCTTTCAAATGCGCATCCAGGCTCTATCATATTGCTTCATGCCATGTACGCCAGTAATGATGCAACAAGGAAAGCCTTGCCGATGATCATCGATGGTTTAAAAAAAAGAGGATACCGTTTCGTAACAGTTTCACAGCTTCTTTCTATGAGGTAATAGAGTTTTCGATTTATCCTTTCGTCAAGTCATTCAGGGAGCACAGATACCCGTTTTTTTAGCGTAGTGATAATTATTACTCTAATCTGTGTATATTTCAATATCAGGTGGTGATACTACGGGATTGGTCGTATGAATACGTGGAGGGAGACATGGTAAGCAAGCCATTCACATCTTTTTTCATCATCGCCCTACTGTTGATTGTGGGTTTCCAGTGTAAGCGGCAAGCGGATATTCCCGGTTATGAGACTATCGAAGGATACTGGGAAGGGGAGTTTATGCCCGGAAACAATCTTACACTGGTCCTTGATTTTCATCGTAAAGTTTCCGGAAAGGATCATGGACGCGTGTTACTCTTCGAGGGTGAGCAGCAAATTCAGGATGACCCGCTTAAAAATATCGTACTCGATGGGAAGCAGATATCATTTTACATCGAAGCGAAACAGACTCCATTTAAAGGTGAACTAATCATTGATAGTCTGCAAATAAGAGGCAATTTTTACTTCCCTGACGGTTCAGTACATCCATTAATCGTTAAAAAGGTAGACAGTCCCGTATACAATCAATATTATGATCAATTTGTCGGAAATCTTGATAACGAGAAAATCCTGAATCGGACGTTTACGACGAAACAACTACAGGAAGATCTGAACTATGCAAGGGAGAGGCTTGAACAGTATCATCCACTGCTGTATCAATACCAGACGAAACAGGAATGGAATCACTCGTTTGAAGACGTGATGTTATCGCTCAATTCCCAAATGACCGAGGACGTCTTCTTTCGTCAACTGGCCCCGCTCATTGCCAGTGTTCGATGTAGTCATACTGCGATACGGACTTCTGAAAAGTTCTATGAATCGTTAAATGAGCAGTATTCACTCATTCCACTCGATATTTTTATACTGGGCAATAAAGCATGGGTAATACATAATTTTGTCGGCCAATCTCAAATTGAACCGGGTACACAAATTCTGGCGATCAATGGCTTGGCTGTTTCAGAAATACTCCGGATTTTGTACGCCAGCTTGCCTGCAGATGGAAATAACACCTCATACAAGAAATACCAGATCATTAACGATTTCCCACGCATCTTTTCGCAGTATATAGGCTACTCGAAATCGTATGTCATTGATGGTCTGTCACCGGAAGGATTGGAAGTAAGAGATGAGTTACCTGCTATTACTGACTGGCAGCTGGAAGAAGCAATGAACATGGCGTATCCTAAGAGAGCATCTTATTTTTCCCATCCTTACCGATTTGAACTGTTGTCCATGACGCATTCAGCATTGATAACTGTAAAGGGTTTTTGGGCACCCAACGAAGTGGCATATGCAACATTTCTCGAAGGGGTATTCCAGACTCTTCGCCAGGAAAAAGTCAGAAGCCTGATTATCGATATCAGGGGGAATAACGGTGGTCTGCCGGTCTTTGCCGCTCAAATGTTGTCATACATTTCAAAAGACGAATTTACTTATTTCAGGCTGCCGGCAGAAAGGGCTGAAAACGATCCGCTATTCAAACCCTGGAAGCCGCGCCCCAACTCCTTTAAGGGTGATATTTATATCCTGATGAACGGTGGGTGTATATCTACAGCAGGACACTTTCTTTCACTCGTCCAGTACCACAAACTGGCTACTTTGATCGGTGAAGAAGCAGGCGGCTCTTTTACATGCAACGACAATAGTATTCGATTACGTCTCCCAAATACAGGGATACGTATGAATATCGCAAGAACAATTTTCCAAACCGCAGTCACAGGATTCAGGATGGGTGATCCGATTGTTCCTGATTATATCGTCCAGCCTACAATTGATGATCTGATCTATGGAATGGATGCTGAAAAGATGTATGCCCTAAATATGATTAAAAACAAAATGCGGGGGTATTAACAGACTGTTATTTTGATAAAACTCTGCTCTGCTATGCGGATGGAATGGTTAAGCCGATTGTAAGTTTCTGTTTCCATTAAAAAAATTATTGTGTTATTTAACCAAGGTTTTGGATTTGCTAACAATGGATATTTACAGGATAAGGTTGTGGTTGAACTAATTGAAATTTTAAAGAACGGCGAACTTGCAGATGGGTCCACACATGAGGAGGATATCGTCAACAAAGTTTGCGAAGCATATATTGATCTCTACGATCGAAAGGGTTTTACCAGTCCGTGGACAGGTTATCTTGCAAAACTGGATGATAATATTATTGGATCATGCGGGTTTAAAAGCAAACCAAGAAACAACCGCGTTGAAATCGCATACTATACGTTTCCAGGTTGGGAGGGACAAGGACTGGGGACCGAAATGACCGGCCAACTGCTTGAGCTGGCTCACAATACGGCACCACTTGTACTCGTAACAGCACGCACGCTACCGGAAACAAATGCATCCACAACCATTCTTGAAAAACTGGGTTTCGTTTGCGAGGGTGACGTATTCGATCCGGATGATGGCCTTGTTTGGGAATGGGCTGCGAAAACCAAGCCGCGTGCCGGATGGTAAGCTGAGCCGTTATTCTCTGGATTCATATGTTAAAGGCAAAGTAAGCCGCAAAATTCAACTAGATAACAGGGGAACAGGATCCATAGTTTAGGCAGATCAATTGTACTAAAATGAATCCAAATGAATAGAGAACTGATTAAAAGATGGGCAACGCTGATCCTCATTTTGGTCGTTGGATTGCTCGTCGTACGCACATGCATGAGAAAAATGCATCCATCAGTGACTGTTATGCACGAGATGAATTATAAAGCTGCAAATGTAATCACATCTTGTGTAACCATAGTGGATTATGAATCAAACCTCACCCTGGAAGTTGGATTAACTTTTCGTAGTGTCTGACCAAACAGACCCGAAAAGTTAAGACAAGGAATCTCTATAAAATGCGAACGAAATATATCTTTGTGTAATTCGTGGATTTCTTCAGCTATTTTGTTATTTCCTTTACGGCTAAAGCATTTCTCAGCTAAAAATCTTTCATTGTAAAGAACAGGACTAAACAAGTCCGATACCGATAGCGGTTTAAATTTATTTGTATTTGTCTTTTAAAGCGAGGGTATCATGAAATTACTAAGAAATGATGACGGTGAAGTCCGCCTGGTCTGGAAAGTATTAATGCTTGTCGGCGGCTTTTTTGTTGTAACCTTTTTGTTGGAAGAACTATTCGTCTGGATTGCCAGATACGGTGTGATCCGGAACCGGCGTAATGGGAAGTGAGGCAACGGATCAGGCCCGTGTGTTTGTCCAGACACATCCTGTATCCGGCGATTTACTGGCATTGGCTGAAGGATTGATCTGGTTGTTGTTCGGCTGGATACTGGTAACCCAAGTCGAAAAGCAGCCGTTTAAAAGCTTGCTTATTGGATTCGAATGGAAGAAAAATTCGGGCTGGATGATTCTCTCCGGAGTTCTTATTGCGGCTCTGTTTGTAATCCTGTCGATCGGATTGAATGTGATATTTTGGGAGGGCTCGATCAGTTCATTCATACCCCGGATCAGCGGAGCCATCGGTGGCATTTTTCTAACGGTAGTCGCTGCTGTAGTTCTTGCATTCAGCCAGGAGCTGATATTCCGTTCGTACCTGCAGGACCGAATGATAGATAAGTTGGGAGTAGCCGGTGGCGTCTCGGCAACAGCCATTCTGTTTGTTGTGTGTGGCGTTGTTTTTCGTATCATGCCAGCCATTGAACTGCTGTCAGGAATTTTCCTTTATATCCTCATCGGTTATTTGTACTACCGGCTGCGTTCATTATACCTGGTTGGCTCGATCCATGCCATGCTAATCCTGTTCCCTGCCCTTTTTGGAGTTGATGCACCCGGTGAAGAGCGATTCCTTATTTCAATCTTACTGATGATGTTCGGCCTGTACTATTTCAATGAGAAGGATCAGAAAGCAAAGGTTCCGGAGGCAATAGGTGGACATCATGCCCACTCGACATGAACTAGTATAGCTAACTGTTGATTCGTAAAGTAAATGGCCGCGGATTTACGCGGATCCAACCAGATTTAACCTGGGACTATATGTGCCAATTGTGGCTATAACTGTAACGCCTAACAAATTTAGTGCTCAAAAGTACTAAACTTATTTTATGGTTATGTCACAAGTGCAGTTTTTTATTCTTCTGTTTTGAAACAGAATAAAATAGCCTGTGTGGAGTGTTTCATAATGTGTTAGCCCGGATTACTAACCAAGAAATATGCCATGAATACCCGTCTAAATAAGGGAAAATCCGACAGGTCTGATTTCGCAATCTGGATATCGGTGGGAATCGCATCCAGGATAGATTCCTTCCTGTGGCCTCGGGTGAATGACATTGAGGGGTTGGTGAATAAGATTTCATTATAACGAACTCACATTAAATAATAATTGAATGGGCAGTGTGTCGTAGAACGATATTTTGTTAACATACTGTTTTTTAATTAAATGGATATGAGAGTATATTTGTCTTGAGAGTTAATGATAGCTGGTTAACCCGGATTATTCACGAAAAGAGGTTATAATTAGTAGTCATAATATTGATTTTATTATGTTTCTAAATTTCTTGGTGAATAATCCGGGTTAAAGCGTGCATCTGATTGGCCGCGCGGATAACTACGCAGAAGATGTTAAGCTATTTGTTAAAGAAAAATGGAAGCTGGGTCCAAAAATCGTCCTTCTTTTTACTTGTCCAAATGGTATATGGATGGAGTAGATGACGCTGGCCATGTATTGGTGGGATATGCTGCAAGATTGAACTGGCACAATGTTCATATTAATTATTCCGGGCTGCTCACTTTTGAAGATAGTGGTATTAGTAAGTTAAACAGCTTCAGACATAACGGAACACCTGTATTTCGCGATAACGCAACGATATGGAAATCAAACCGGTTGAGGCTTAAAGGAGTTTGGCGTAGTCTTGATGCCCCTATTGAATCAAAACTGATTGAATCGAAATGCGGGGATCTATTGTGGCGATGTTATCAACCCAGGGCTCATGTGGATGTAACAGTAGAAGGGAAGCAACTATTACAATCGGCGATGGGATATGTCGAGAAGCTTGATATGACAATCAAACCGTGGGAGTTGCCTTTTAATGAAATACGCTGGGGACGTTATCTGTCCGATACGGATGCAGTTGTCTGGATATGTTGGGATGGAGAGTCACAACGAAATTTGTGCTTTTATAATGGGAAAATGCTTGAAAATGTCCGGATCGGAGGTAGGGAAATTGTGCTATCTGAAGATCTCGGAGTAATCGTATTAAATGAACAGATAACACTGCGCAAGGGTCATTCTCTATCGGCTATCATTGCTGGATTGCCGCGGCTCAGAGAACATCTTACGGCAAGGATTACCAATTTGTACGAGTCTAAATGGCGCAGCAGGGGCAGCAGAATCTTAAATGGGAAAATAATCAGTACAGGGTGGACAATTCATGAGGTAGTAAGATGGTAACAAAGAATCATATCATGGCTAAAAGCCTTTATGGATTTTTATTTGTCGTTGTTTTGCCGGTGCTACTGACCCTCTGGGTTTCTGCTACAGAAAGATGGATAACCTTGCCGGTCCTGGAGATGCCATTCATGGGGTGGGTTTTAAGTGTTTTTGGTGGAATCATGCTACTTTTCGGAATTATGGGGTTACTGTTCTATGGTCACGGAATGCCAATGAATCCTTTTCCACCCGACACATACGTTTCAAGAGGGGTGTACCATTATGTTGCTCATCCCATTTATACGGGGGCGGTGATGATATCATTCGGCGTTTCGATCCTGACGCACTCGACGTCTGCATTCTGGTTGGTTTCGCCAATTATACTCTTGGGCACCGTAGCGTTGGTCCTGGGCTATGAGCGGGATGATTTAAAACAACGATTTCCGGGCCCACACATACATCCGTTGATCAGATTCCCGAAATACAATAATACGGCTCCCCAGGTTTGGGACAGACTTTCGGCATGGATAGTGGTGCTTATTCCGGCACTATTGGCATATGTAGTGGCACTCCTTCCTAAAACGGTTGTTGAGCCTGTATCTACGGTTACAGGCATCGACAGAATGTTCAGGTTAAATAATGAAGGAGTATGGATCATCTGGATGGTAGTTCCCTTTTTCTTGCTGGCACCAGTCATTGCCAATACAAGGGCGCAGATCAGAGATTTTATGGTATCCGCGCTCATGGCTGCAGGCTTGTGGTTCCTTCTGAACGTAATGTCGCCATTTATGACACCACCTGGCAGCAATGCAGCAGCAGAAAACAGCGTCCTTGAATACCTTTTGTCCAATTTGGTACATCCTTTACTTGCATTTCCTGCATGGCCTGTCATAGCCTCTTTTGTAGCGGTGCCATTATACTTGCAGAGTTTAACATCCGCGACAGGAAAATTAATTGTGTGGATCTTTTTGTTGGCTGATATGACTGCATGTTTAACAACAGGCCTCTTTTCAATGACAGATATAGCCGGGGCGTTTGTTGTAGTCTTCCTGGTTGAATTTCGTGGGAAAGTGTGGCATGGAATCTAGCTGGTGTCAGAAAGAATTGCTGGTTCCTGGAAAGAGTGGACGTTTGGTCCGGTACGGGTAATCAATCATGGTTTTTATGCGGGAACAGGCGTGTTTTTCGGTGTTATAGTTCTGGGAGTCTTGTTGGGGACACCAAAATTGCCCGCAGTGTTCTTTGTGGTGCTGATGAGCATGATCGGAGCGGCCATCTGGGCCCAGGTCATAGAAGGCTCGGCAAAACTGCTCCGTCCTCTTGGATTTTATGGCGGTGTTATAGGTGTGATCATCGGTTGTTTACTAACACCATTGCTATTTAACGTCTCGGCCATTGAAATAATGGCCGCTGTTGCTGTTGCCGGTCCATGGGTGCAGGGCTGGGGTCGCCTGCGTTGTCTGATACAGGGATGTTGCCATGGCCGGCCAACGAAGCATGAAATCGGGATACGCTATTATCACGAACGGTCGAGAGTGACACGGCTTTCGGATTATAAAGGTGTTTATCTGCATCCAACACCGGTTTACTCGATCCTTGGTAATATCTTGATAGCAGTGGTTTTGCTCAGGTTATGGTCTACTCCAGTTCCCAGAACGTTCATTATAGGGTTGTATCCCATCCTTTCAGGGTTGGAACGGTTTGTTGAAGAAGAGTACCGTGGAGAGCCGCAGACACCCGTGATCGGCCGACTCCGGTTATATCAGTGGGTCGCCATAATCACAGTTATTGCGGGTGCCATCATTACATCCATTCCTTACAGTCTGGTCGAGACATCTCTTCATTTTTCATGGGAAATCATCGTCTATGCTGTGTTAGCAGGTTTTGTGGGGGTATTCGTGACAGGGATTGATTTTCCCCGGTCGAACCGTCGTTTTTCGAGATTAGTGTAATCCGATGAAGTCGTTTTTGTACATCTGATTGTACCGCAAGTTTCCGTAAATTCTAAGGAAAGCCATTCTTTTACAAAATCAGTACCCTAAAATAGTCGGTTTTATTACATTGAAGTAAGGGTAAGACATTAACCGGAATTGAGGTAAAAGGAGGTCCGGATGAAAGTACTTCGATTTAACCCGCCTTTCTATTTTGTTACTGCCATTGTTATGATGGCCGTTTTGCATGAATTTCTGCCCGTTATTCATATCATCGATTATCCATGGACAATTTTGGGGCTTGTATTTCTGCTGCTGGGAGGAATTCTGAATGTTGTAGCAGATCAGACGTTCAAACACCACGAGACAACAGTAAAACCTAAAGAGGAATCGGCTACGTTGGTTACGGAAGGAGTCTATAAGTCAACTCGTCACCCTATGTATCTCGGATTGACACTGATGCTCCTTGGTTTTGCTCTTTTGTTGGGTACACTAACCCCGTTCATTGTAGTTATTGTCTTTGCGATATTTATGGATCTTGTGTATATCCAGTTTGAAGAGAAAAAACTGGAAGCCACATTCGGCGACATGTGGAAAGAATACCGCGAGAAAACCCGGCGTTGGATATAAGCTATCAAAATCGTGGTTTACTTTTCTCCAGTAGCGTGATGAATCAGCACCTCATTCAGTGGGTCATACATTTTGAGAGGGAGTCCTTATGGATTTACAACTAGAAGGTAAAATAGCACTTGTAACAGGTGCATCGAGGGGGATTGGAGCAGCAACTGCGCGATTGTTAGCAGCGGAGGGTGCCGATGTTGTACTAGCCTTTCATTCAAATGAATCGGCCACCAAGAAAGTGGCACAGGACGTAAGAAAACTTGGAAGAAAGTCATGGACTCTTTCTTTCGACATATCCGATCCGATAGCTATTGAGAAAGCTGTGGCAGATCTTAGCACGATGATCAGCCGACTGGATATCCTGGTGTTGTGTGCAGGACGAAATATGATCACACCTTTTGATGAGCTCACAAACGAAGAATGGCACTCTGTAATGGATATTAACCTGAACGGACCTTTTGTACTGCTGCAGTCCCTGGTCACGATGATGCCCCTGGGTGCATCGGTGGTAACCGTTGCCAGTGTTGCGGCCCATACCGGCGCACCGCACCATGCGCATTATGCTGCTGCGAAGGCCGGATTGATAAACCTGACGAAGAGTGCCGCCCGCGCACTGGCTCCTGGGATACGGGTGAATTGCGTGGCACCGGGAATCACACGTACTGAAATGGGAAATGATGCAATTGCAAGCCTGGATAATGATTACGCCGACAGAAAACTTCTTGCCGGCAGGTTTGCCACACCAGAAGAAATCGCGAAATCCATCGTATTCATTGCAAGTCCGGCCGCCGGATTTATTTTTGGCGCGACGTTGGATGTTAATGGGGGCCGGGAGTTGCGGTGAGTCAATAGACTTATTATACCATCTTCAAAGGTAATATGGGAAAGAGTTGTATTGACTTAGTTAGCAAATTGTAATCATATATTTAGGTCTGAATTATTTCATTATAGGTCATTATTTTTATTATATATTATGCGGGTTTTAATGGAGTAAGACAAGCTGGTTTATCTAACGCTTTGTTAATAGGAGTTCGATCATTATTACTGTTTCCTGAGATGATTGAAGAAGTCGCTATTGAGTTAACCAGAGACGAAACCTGCCTTAAACCGAACTATATACTTACAAATGGAGGTACATCATGGCAACGCAAACCGCCAATACTCAAGCAGACATTAAAAAAGTAAATGATCAAATATCACACCATTTTGCCGATGGAGATAGTGCTGATTTTGCAGCTCATTACACTGAAAACGGTATGTTATTACCACCCGGCAGTGATTTTATACGTGGTAAGCAAGCCATTACGCATTTCTGGCAGAGCATAATGGATATGGGGATCAGGAAAGTAAAACTGGATATTAAAGAAGTGGAAACGATGGGGGATACCGCAATAGAAATGGGTCAGTTTACCCTTGGTAGTGAAGACGGGAGGACAGTAGATAAAGGCAAATATATCGTCGAATGGAAGCATGAAAGCGGGCAATGGAAACTGCACCGGGACATATGGAACAGCAGCATGCCGCAAAGCCAGTGAACCCACAGGAACAATTTTCTCCGTGATTGCCCCTACCGGGCAAGAAGAGTTATAACATCACAAAGCCCCATACCGAAAGTAGATCCGGTATGGGGCTTTGTGTGTGAAATAGGATAATCAGCCTATTTGTTGTTGCTGTTACGCGGTGCTTTCATGTTGTGTCGCATCATGCGATCAGATCCCTTTATGCCGCGATGTCCCATGCCGTCCATCATTCCAAATCCATCTCTTTTGTTGGACATAATCATGAGATCAAACTTCTTTTGTTGATCCGGGGTGAGCATGTTTCGTACGCCGCGCATATGCTGGATCATCTTAAGTGTCATTTGCTTGCGGACATCAGAGATTTGATCAATGGTTTTATTTACCTTTTTTTGATCAAAATTGTCCGCCGTCAGAGTCAGCTTCAGATCGCTGCGAAGGTTATCCATTTGTGTACGCAATGGCAGCATATCTTTGGCCATTTGCAGACGCATATCCATCATTTTGTCGCGTTGTTCCTGGGTCAGGTTAAGCATTTGCATCATGCGCATGCCCGGGACCTGTTGAGGCGGTTTTGGTGGAGGGGGTGCCGGCTGTGCCATAGCTGCGGAGCCAATCAGCAAGAGGCACGCAATAAGTGGGATGATTTTATGAGTTTTCATAATAGTACTGATGCTTGGTTGTGTGTGTTGTTAGGGACAATCGTCTGGTTTCGGATCATCGGGAGAGGGCGGCGGTTCAGCTTTTGGGTGATCCGGCCGTGCCCTCATGATAGCGTTGTAAAAAGCATGTTGCTGGTCCGGGTTAAGAAATGATTTGGCTTCCATCAGCTTCTGGATGATATGCAGGCTAATATCGTACCTGATATCTGCTATACGTTGCAGGTTTTGTTTGACCGAATCTATTGGCACCGGATCTTTTTGAAGTAAATCAAAAGTCTGTCCTTCGAGTACACCAATCTGCTGGCGCTGTGAATCCGTTTCACTACGGTAGCTCTGAAACAAACTGAAGAGCTGTTTTCGCTGTTTGGAATCCAGGCGAAGATCAGGCCTTTTGTCGCGTAGTCTGTGATCGTATCGTTCGCGTTTCCAAGTGTTGTCACGGTCGTGTCTGACCCGGAGATAGATATAGCTGCCAATTGTAGCCAGGTTCACTGCGATCAGAAATAAGAGTACCCCTATGAGAATTTTGACTTTCATTGGTTGGTATCCTGGTTGGTTTGAATCACATCCTGCCATTGATCGGCGATGCCTGTTGGACTAAATGCCTGATAATATGTTGTGGCCACTTCAGTTCCTGTATCTGCTTGCGTAGCTGAGTAAAGTCCGTTGCCCAATTCAACTCCCAGCAAAATGGCAACAGATGATGCTGCTCCGACGAGAACCCATCTGAACCAGTGTGAGCGTTGAAATGAATGGGCATCTTTTTGAGCGATGGCCTTCACCCGGGTAGCCAGGTATGGATCAGCTTCCAGTACCGGAAACGTGTATTTATCGGGTGTCTGGATAAGAGACGCCATTTTTGAATAATAGTTCCGGCACTTTGCACAATGCTCAAGATGGTCTTCAACCGCCGTGCGATCACCTTCCGGCAGGCGTTCTCCAAACCAATCAATAAACTGTGATATGACGTGTTGGGATGACATCTTTTTTTCTTCTTTCATTTATAGGTTTAGACATAAACGATTTTTAAAACTTGCAAAAACAAGCTTGTTGTTCTTTATATTTTATCTAACCAAGGTTCAAGTTTCGTTACTAACTGTTTATTAGCGCGATGAATACGCGTTTCTACAGCGCTCAGACTCAGATGCATGACTTCTGCGATTTCCTTGTAGCTGAGTCCTTCATATCGAAATAACATCAGAGGCAACCGGTATTTATCATTCAGCGAATGGATCATTGAGCGAACGATCGACTCTCGCTCGTGCTGCTCCATCTGTTTATCTGCTCCGGTCACCTGGGAGGCGCCCCAAAAATCGGGATCGACCTTTTCATCGTGAATAACTTCAGAGATTGGTTTATCGATAATTCTGAGCCACTGGTAACGACGTTCTTTCTTTAGATAATTCAGAATGTGATTCACAGCGATACGGTAAATCCATGTATAAATGCCAGAGCGTTCTTCGAACGTATCGAGTTTTTCGTACACCTTCAGGAAAATATCCTGTGTCAGATCGCGTGACATCTCCTCGTCGCCTGTCATTCGAAAGGCGAGATTTAAAATTCGACCCGAATAGGTATTACAGATTTCGTCAAAGGATTGGTGACTCGACAAAGCAGATGGTACTTCTACGTCTTCGTTAGTCTGCGCCACATTCATCCCCGACTGTCCGTTGTATTGTAAATAACTCATATCGTGTGCTATACAATCTCATACTATAAGGTTGGACAACCGGGAGCTGAATATCTTGCAGGGAGATTTATGTTTCCTTCAAAATGAATACAAATAGTGATGTTATTTAGCAAATGATGCTATAACTCTTTCGCTAATATAAACAGATAACGATGCGTGAAAGATTATTTGTCAGAATTTTAATTAGTCGATTCGTCAGGATGTGATTAGTCATTGTTATAGACCGGCTGATTTTGTATTTCACAATATCAATATGAGAAGAATCTTTAAAAAGATAGTGTATATGAAAGTAAAAGGTGTTTTTTTTGATATGGACGGTTTGTTAGTAGACAGTGAACGGATTACCAGGGATGCGTGCAAATATGCCGGTGAAAAATGCAATGTCGACTTTACGGACGATTTTTACGGAACACTGATAGGCAAATCGGATGATGATTCGGATAGAATGCTCTTTCATCAATTTGGTTCAAACTTTCCTATTGATGACTTCAAAAAACTCGTCTTTTCAAAAATGAAAGAGCTTTTGCATGATCCCGATTTGCTTAAACCAGGTGCACGAAACATTGTTGAATATACTCATGAGCTGAAAATCCCAATGGGCTTAGTGACCTCAAGTCATTTTGACGATGTCCGTGAGCGTCTTGGATCGCTGACTGATTATTTCTCAACGATTGTAACCCGGGATGATGTAACCCGGGGGAAACCGGCTCCCGATCTGTATCTGGAGGGTATCAGCAGATTAAATTTACATCCCGATGAGTGTATTGTATTCGAAGATTCGCCGGCTGGTAGTCAAGCTGCATTGAATGCCGGACTTAAAGTAGTCATTATTCCTGATTTGGTGAGACCGGATGATCAACTGAAAAATCAGGCCTTGATGATTTGTGAAGATTTGTTTGAGGCTCTTGATTATCTTAAACCTATGATTCTTGGAATATATTAAAGATATTCGACTCTGAAACTGAATTATTAGTCAGTCGTAGAAAGGTGATAGACAAAACGCGTAACCACATGGGAGGTGTAAGCATGCGAACATCATCAATTTTCATGACAATTTTTTTAGCTGTTGCACTTGTGGCATGCTCCGATTTCAAAGATGATTATAATATTAGTCAAAGAGTCAGAACCAAGTATCCAGATGCACATGTGCAAGTTGTTAATCATTCAGACGGATCGCGCGGATTAGTAGTATCTTTTAATGTTCAGAGCCTGTCTGATCTGAAGAAGGTGGATCCCTTTGACAAGGCCCGTGAGTTGGCGCTATGGATGAACAGCTGGCCAGATGATCACGAATTCTGGAAAGATGTAACCGTTAATTATAAACGCTCCCTGCTTGGCAGTCTCATCACAATATCTAATAGCGAAACGGTTGAAATAAGCTCTCTGCATTCGATTTGAATCGGCAGCTCAATATTTAACCTGAGTTCGAGATAAATAGATGCTCAAAATATACTCTATATCAAATAATAGCATATAGAGGTTTATGCTCTACTCGTACAAACCGTTAAAACGGTTGAATAAGTTAAAAAGATTCATCCTGATATCCGGATTAATCCGAGTGTTAAATCAAAAAGAGGCTAACAAAATCGTTTTACAGATTTCTTCCAGCGTTTATATCGAATTCACGTTATTTAGTAACTCTGGAAATACTTTACATTTGACTCCTGGTCATTCTTATCAATCCTGGATAATTTTTAAAATGATTACGAGTAACTACTCCAGAAGTCTTAGTTGTTCCTCAGATCAGAAAATGTAAACCGTCCCGATACATTCGGGACCGATAGTCATTTTTATAGTTGGGATCGGCCTATTAGAAAAAGAATCAGGAACATTGACAAAACAGAACATTTGACTAACTTATTTATCGAACAGTATATATTTAGTCAAAGATTGTAGTGCATGCAGATAAAGGGACTGCTGATCGATTTAGACGGTACCATTTATGAAAACGGATCCCTGATCGAGGGTGCCGTTGAGACTATTGACTTCCTGCGGAACAATGACATTCCTTTCCGTTTCGTAACGAATACTACCAGAAAACCACGGAGGATCATTATCGAACAGCTTGCAGGAATGGGGCTTGATGTTGTGTCTGATGACTTATTCACCGCACCTCGTGCAGCCGTTTCGTGGCTGAAGGAACACGATATAGCTCGTATAAGCCTTTTCCTTCCGGAAGCCTGCCATGAAGAGTTCGACGGTTTTATAATTGATGATGAGTCACCGGAGGCGATTCTGATTGGTGATCTGGGAACAAGTTGGTCTTATGATATTTTAAACAAAGGTTTTCGCTATCTGATCGGCGGTACCCGGCTGGTGGCGATTCAAAAAAACAGGTTCTGGAAAACAGGTGACGGCGTGAGTCTCGATGCCGGACCATTTGTTGCAGCTCTGGAATATGCGGCAGATGTTAAAGCTGAGATCGTTGGAAAACCAACAGCTGCTTTTTTTTATGCAGCTGCAGAATCGATGGATCTCGCCATTCATGATGTCGCAATGATCGGTGATGACATTCAAAGTGATGTTGGAGGAGCGCAAAACGCAGGCGCTCATGGAATTCTGGTTCATACGGGAAAAGCCGAGTACAATGATGAAGGCTCAGCCATCAGACCCTATGCAAGGCTGGAATCAATAAAAAACCTCCCGGAACTATTATCATAGACGTTAATTTGTCGCTGTCTTTTTTCAATTTTCATGGCGGATATTGCTTATAATTGTTTGTCAGTTGTAATTATTGATTCCTGTCTTGCCCAAGGTTACATATTCACTTTTTTATACGTGGATGAACAATACTCTAATAGATGACCTCGCTGAAAAGGGATGGTGTGTCACAGATAAGCTGATTGATGCAGATACCATTAAAGATTTGGCCGGGGAAGCCTCTCTCTTATGGGAATCGGGAAAATTTAAAACAGCCGGTATTGGATCGGGACCTGTTAAGTCCTTGCGAACAGATATTCGGGGTGATAAAATACATTGGCTCAATAACCAGGATTTATCGCCGGTCGAATTGAGGTACATGGCGGTTATTGACAGTTTACGTGAAGAATTGAACTACTCGCTCTACCTTGGCTTGCAGTCATTTGAGGCTCATTTTGCCCTTTATCCTCCGGGTGCAGGGTATAAGAAACATCTCGATCGATTTTCTACTTCCGATGAACGATCGATTTCCTGTGTTCTGTATCTGAACAACAAATGGCAGCCGCCAGACGGTGGTCAATTGCGCATATATCTTGAAGATAATTATGTGGAAATACCACCGGTGGCTGGTACAATGGTTATTTTCAGGAGCGATAGTCTGTGGCATGAAGTTTTGCCCAGTGTTAAACCGCGGTTGAGTCTAACCGGTTGGTATCGAAGAAGATCACTTCGGAGTGTTGTCGCCTGAAAGTATTGGATGATTATACTTTCAGGGGTAAAGTTAATTCTCTGGCTTGATTAACTATTCTTCGGACACTACAGATGGAGATTCTATGAAATGTGTGAGTCGCTTATTTACAAGGGGCTTTTTTCGTTAAGTTGTTATGATCCGATAGTATTTAAAAAAGGATCATCTTTAACACTTCCAACCTTAACACATTAAAACCTGTCCCCCATGCGAGCTTTAATCTTTGACCTTGACGGTACATTAGTCGATACGGTATATGCCCACGTTTTTTCCTGGCAGCGCGCTTTTAATGAAGAAGGGATCTCAATTGACGGATGGAAAATTCATCGTCGCATTGGTATGAGCGGAGGGTTGTTTGCACGTGCAGTTGCAAGAGAGCTTGGACGCGATATTCCTCCCGAAGAAGTTGAGAAACTTCAAAAAAGGCACAGTGCGTTGTTTATCGAAATGCTTCCGCAACGCAGGCCATTGCCGGGTGCATCGGAGCTGTTAAAATTTCTTAGAGAGAATGGAGTCATTCATGGAATAGCAACGTCAGGGCGGCGTCCCGATATAGACAAGTCACTTGAGTCGTTGGGAGTGCCTGCGGAAACCGTGGTCATTGAACGGGGCAACGTACAGCGGGCAAAACCGGAGCCTGATCTGTTTTTGGCCTGCCAGCAACGTCTGGGAGTCCGCGTTGATGAGTGTTATGTTATTGGTGATGCCGTCTGGGATTTGCTGGCTGCAAGGCGGGCAGGAATGCTGAGTGTTGGTCTTTTAAGCGGGGGATATGGTGAAGATGAATTATTCAGGGCTGGCGCTTTCAGAATCTACAGAGATGCCGCCGAACTGCATCGCTCACTGGATGAGCTTGGAATACTTCCATAACCATATGCATGAAAAAGTGGTTAACAAAATTGACAAGACTCTTAGAAACAGTTGTATTTTAGCTATTACTGTAGCGTTTTTCGTATTTGGATGTAGTGGGCATTCAGAAAGATCCGATTCATCAGGTAAGTTAACCGGTCGTTATATCGGCACTTTCCCATGTGCCGATTGCAGCGGTCTCAGAGTTGATCTCACCTTAAAACCTGATTCCGGTTATATATTAAGACGCACATATATAGCTTCGCCGAATGGTGATACAACCTTCGTTAGAAAAGGAATTTGGGCGACTAGAAAGAGAAACAGATATAATCCCGGTGCCATTCTGTGTGTACTGAATCCGGGCGATCCGACACGCTCCCAGTTGTTTAGGGTAATTCCACCAGATACATTACTGCAGCTTGACCGTGAGGGTAGAAAAATTAATTCACCTTTTAATGCAAGTTTAGTGCGTGAAAATGGTCTATAAGGAACAGGCGGATGCGGGAAATGTAGTGCTTTTACATTTTTTTAATCTGAATCAATTGTACAACAATCATTTTATGATTATTTCTATCGATCTGGAATAAACGGATTTAGATCGGTTTAACGCTACAACATAAAATTTAAATTTAGAAATACGGGATAGAAATGGAACAAAGAAAATGGTCTAAAGGGATGGTTGCATATCATTGGCTGGCTGCTATCGCCGTGATTGGGTTGTTGATCACCGGAATATCGCACATGACATGGCTGGATCCACATACGGTAATGGATAACGTTAATGCAGCGCTTTCAAAAAATGGAGAGAAGGTCAGCCGTGATGTTATGTTTGCTTTTTTCAGGGCTACCAGTGGCAGCATGATGCAGATCCATTTCTATCTTGGTTTTACGCTAGCTGTACTTATTCTTGCTCGTATTGCCCTGTACTTAAGGGGAGAACGAAGAGTCACAAAATTGTTCCGTGCCTTATTCGTCCCCGACACCTCCAAGAAGAAGCCGCTTAGAAATCTCACATATGTCATTGCTTATCTGGGAATTATAATTATGGTGACTACTGGCTTGCTTATGTATTTCGACAGATCGCTTGGAATTAGCCGCGGTTTGCATGAAGTATTGATGACAACCCATCAGGCGACCATGTTTGTGCTTCTGACCTATGTGATCATTCACGTAATCGGGGTATTCTGGGCGGAAAATTCCGATGAACCTGGAATCACTTCATCAATGATGAATGGAAAACCAGAAGTGGAACAATAACCAAAACAGGATATCTGTCACAGTTTTTCCTTGGAGAAGCTTGTTGATATACCGTCTTGTTTGTTAGAAAAGTCTTTTTTAGTCCGATTTTGACCTATCCCGGATTATTCACCAAGAAATTTAGTGGTGGGCAAGGCGTCACGTAAATGGCGCCAGAATCGTACTTGTGTACGTTGATAAGCCATTTTTGGGAAAACGCAGCCCACTGCTAAATTTCGAAGCTATGAATCATCATACCCAAAATTGAGTATTCCTATCAAATTTATAAACATAATAAAATCAATATTATGACTACTTATTATGCCTCTTTTCGTGAATGATTCGGGTTATCTGTTTACGGATTCTGCCAATCGTCCATTAAGATGTTTGGCAGATTTTATTTTATACCGCTCTTCTCATTAAAATTCCGGTAATCCAATCCTGCCATTAGTTATGGCATTGCCGTAATTATATCACTATTCACCACAAAACATATAATCTCAAATACGTTAATTTAGTATTGTAAGGAACTACTGAATTGTATTTGAGATAGCTTAGGTTTAGATTACTATGATAATTTTATTTATAATAATGGGTTAATTGTCTGATGAAAAATTTTATTATTGTAGTAATAAGCAGCTGTTAAATATGTGTGGTTAATCGGTACAAGTGATTGTTGAGATGATGAATTTCAGTTGTGTTGCAAAGAGCGTGAAGAAAATATCTGTTTTCTTATTGCTTATAATTTCCAGTCATTTGTCGTATGCCCAGTCTCCGATACCTGGGGGTGCCAGACTGAAAAAGGTGGCCAGTGGGTTCCAGTTCACTGAAGGTCCCTTATGGATGGATGATGGGTCACTATTATTTAGTGATATTCCAGCGAATACCATATACATATGGGAGCCGAACAAAGGAGTAAATATTTATTTAAAGCCATCCGGACATTCAAATGGCATAGCCTTGATGAATGATGGAACACTTGTTATTGCCCAACAAGACAGAGCAATAGCCCTGGTTACTGGTGATAAGAAGATAAAAGTCGTTGCCAACCAGTATAATGGTAAAAAATTGAACGCTCCGAATGATCTGGTTGTAGCGAAGAATGGTACAATATACTTCACTGATCCGCCATTTGGCATTAAACCGGAACAGAAAGAGCAGCCGGTCAATGGTGTTTACAGGATTACCTCAGATAACAAAGTACAACTTTTGACATCTGAGGTATCGTTGCCTAATGGTCTCGCCTTTTCGCCGGACGAGAAGAAATTGTATGTCAATAATTCAAAAGATACTGACATCTGGGTTTTCGACGTCAATAGTGATGGATCGTTATCCAATGGGAAGATATTTGACAGGATGGGGGATTCCGGAGCAGAAACCGGATCAGCCGACGGTATGAAAGTTGACAGCCGGGGCAATGTTTATACAACAGGCCCTGGCGGTGTTTGGATTTTTTCACCAAGGGGGGTGTTACTGGATAGGATATCCATACCCCAATACGCATCGAATGTTGCCTGGGGTGGGCCTGATCTGAAAACACTCTATATAACAGCTACCCACAGTGTCTATAGCATCCCCGTAAAATTTAAAGGGGAATAAAAAAGCATTTACGCCGTTGCATATCATTTTAGCTGTGAATTTAAGGATGCAATTCCAATAGGGAAGGTGTCCTTCTTTTTAATCTGGAGTAAGTTGCTAAGTGATAAATCCGGCAGTTTTTGATAATCCTCACTTCATAAAAAGCATCTTTCGTATCATGACATGACTTCCCGCCTGTAACCGGTACATGTAAATACCGCTTGAGAGTCCCTCAGTTTGGAAATGTACCTGGTAATACCCAGCCTTTTGCTGACCATCAACGAGTGTTGTAACATGTTGGCCAAGAATATTATAGATGTCCAGACGCACGCTTGATGCTTCCGGCAGGCTGTAACGAATGGTTGTAGTTGGATTGAATGGATTTGGGTAATTCTGATCCAGATCGAATTTTGTTGGCAGCCCTAAGGGAGACTGTGGTTGAACTGCCGTAGCGATCAGTATACTTCCGGACCAGAATCCACCCTGGATCGTATAGGTTCCATTCGTTACGTCGCCCGGCGCCGTCTGACTGATACTGCCAACCAGAGTCATCTGTCCATCATTAATGATCGACCCGCCGCTGTTGAATATCCCCATAACACTTTGGCCCGATACATATGGCAGTCCTCCAAAAAGGATGATAATAGCGGAAAAAAACCAAGTGATGATTTGATTTTTCATGAGTTATTCCCGTTTCGGTTAGGCTGGAATTATTTTTTCAGTTGCTCAATTTCTAATTTGAGCTGCTGTATTTCTTGCTGTTGTTCCCTTATCGCCTCGAGAAGGATTGGGATCATTTGCAGGTATTTGACCCCTTTGTAGTGAATAGGTTTACCTGGATCTTTAGGATTATTGGGATCGATACCCGGATCGATGGCATCTACAACAAGATCAGGGAAGACTTTTTCAATTTCCTGAGCAATAACACCGTATTGTTTTCCACTCGAAAAGTTCATGACTTCATAAGGCGGACCGTTACGAAACGTGTATGATTTTGGTGTTATTTGCATTAGACGATTTACCACTCCCTTAAGCGGTTGAACATTTTCCTTGAATTTGGCATCAGACACATGAATTAAACTGCCGGTATATGCAATATCTCCCTGTCCGTAGACTGCATAATTAGTTGTAGCACTTCCTCCGTTCCCGGATGCCCAAACTCCATAATTAACCGATCCTATAGTACCCCCGGTGGCTAACCCTTTTACACCGATATAGTCGTAATTCCCATTTAGACTCGTAGGCCCAAAGTTAGCGTATCCGAAGACACCAACACCTCCAAGACCCTGGGCATCACCCCTTACGCCAACCCCATATGCTGATCTGTTAATATTACTATATACGCCTATTGCATGTTGCAGGGGGCTTAAATTTTCGACATCAACAACGCCATTAAGATTGGTAGGTGTTGAGTCAGCACTGAAATATGCCGCCTGCCTGTAATGTGATTCTACCGTTAACTGGCTTAGTCCTCCCTCTTTTGTTTCAAATTTCGAATCAGGTCCGATTCGAACACGACCGTCGCCGCTAATAGACATTATGTCGCCTGTTTGATGATTGTAAAAGTTGAGGCGTTCATTCGATCTGGTGGTAGCTGTCAAACCGGCAATAGCCCAAAAGTTGTTCGCTCCGGAACCGTTGTCGAAGTTAAGCCTTGCATAGCCTGAGGTTGTTTCGTGTAGACGTAATTGAGGTGTGGTTATTCCGCTTTGTGAAGCCACTAACAAGGCAGATGATCCGGGATACGCTCCGATTGCTACGTTACCACCAGAGTATGTAATCCCGTTGGTATCTGTGATCCAGGGAGAACTCCCACTGCCTGACGATGAGATAGTCAGTTTATGCGCTGATTTCTGGATACTCACATTACTTCCGGCTTCGATCGATACTGAATCTCTAATGCCGTTCACATTCCGTATTACCTGTCCGTTTGCGATGCTTGCCCCGCTAACTGAACTATCGGCAACAGAACGTGATCGAAGACTGTATGCTGAAGCCGTCAATTCGACCCGAGGTGTCATCTCACTGCCATTTTCTACTGTTATTCCCAGCCAATATGGGGCATCAAATGGGATGTTTGCGAGAGATGTCACCTTTCCGAGGATCACAGAAAAAACACCATTACTTGTTGTGGTATTTTTAGTTTCTGTCCAAAGGGCAGTTCCCCCGGTTGCTGCCTTATATAATTTAAAGGTCAAACGGTAGGATCCATCTGCAACAGGTTTATTATCTGTCCCGGTTAGGACACCCTGGTAATTGAGCGAATTGGGCAGCTGCGACTGGGCCAAGCTACTTGCTGCAGAGCAAATCAGAATCAATACGAGAATAAGGGGATAATGCTTTGTACCAAACATAAAACCTCCACGATATACCATTAGTTATTTTTTCAAACGTTCGACTTCAGCAGTCAGGTCATCAATTAGTTTCTGTTGTTTCTGAATCTCTTGTTGTTGCTCTTTTACCGCCTCAAGAAGGATCGGGATCATTTGCAGGTATTTCACACCTTTGTAATGAATGGGCTTTGCTGGAGCTTTAGGGTTATTGGGATCCCGACCGAGATCAACGGCATCGACAACCAAATCAGGGAATACTTTTTCAATATCCTGGGCGATTACGCCGTATTGTTCCCCGGGTGAAAAATTCATTGTCTTATATGAAGGGTCTTTACGGAATGTGTACGATTTGGGAGCAAGCTCCATAACCTTGCTTAGAACCTGGTTAATCGGACGCACATTTTCTTTGAATTTAGCATCAGATGCATGGATCAAACTCCCCGTGTAAGCCAGATCACCCTCTGCATAGACTGCGTAATTAGTACTGGCATTTACGGCATAACCATAAACACCGTAATTAACATTATTGCCAGTGGCAGATGCTGCTCCCTCTATTCCAGCCGACCATCCATTTGCCAAACCATTACTTCCGCTAGTTTCACCCGATACACCTACTTGACTTCCAACTCCTTCGACACCTGTTCCTCCTAGCATTGTATCATCAGCATGTAAACCAACTCCCTTATCAGTAGAGTCAGAAGAAAAATAGCCGGCATAAGAATGATGGCTCTGCACAGTAAGCAGTGTATTTGGTTTTTGTGCCGTAGCTCCGACACCGATGCCAACCCGACCATCTCCGGTAATTGACATTATATCCCCAGTCTGGTAATTGTAAAAGTTCAATCGTTCTGCTGTTCTTGTTGTTGCAGTAAGCCCCGCAATGGCCCAGAAGTTGCCGGCACCTGAGCCGTTGTCGAAATTAAGCCGGGAATAACCGGAACTTGTTTCATGAAGACGTAATTGTGGAGTGGTTATGTTGCTTTGAGATGCTACAAGCAGTCTGGCTGATCCCCCGGTATAGGCACCTATACCGACATTCCCTGCGGTATAAGCGATATCATTATTATCCGGACTCCAGGGAGAACTCCCGCTGCCGGTAGAGGATATGGTTAGTTTGTGCGCTGATTTTTGAATACTGACATTACTGCCGGCCTCAATTGTTACAGAATCAGTTATTCCATTCACATTTCGTATCACCTGGCCAGCTGCAATACCCGCTCCGCTAATCGAACTGTCAGCTACGGAACGGGCACGCAGGCTGTATGCCGAAGCGCTCAATTGTATGCGTGGCGTCATCTCAGTACCATTGCTGACAGTAATACCCAACCAATACGGCTCGTCAAATGGAATGTTTTTGAGTGGGGAAACTTTACCGAGGACAACAGAAAAAACACCATTGCTGGTTGTCACATTCTGTGCTTCCGACCAAAGTGCAGTACTACCGGTAGCAGCATTATATAGTTTAAAAGTTAGTTGATAGGAACCATCAGCAACCGGCTTGGCGTCTGTTGCGGTGAGTACCCCCTGGTAATTGAGTGTATTGGGTATCTGTGCTTTTACGATACTCATCATCGAACCAGCAATAAAAAAAAGAATGAACAGCGATGAGATCATTTTCAACCGGCGTGCACTAAAACAGTAGCCAAATTTCATGTTTGTTCCTCCATCCTGTACTTATACGTTGTCGTAACCGCAAAATCGTACTGGCAAACTACCCGCGAGGTGCAGAAGGGGCAATCCCATAAATGGGGGATTAACAGTGGTGTTTATGTTAATGGTGAACTTTTAGTTACTTATAATTACGCTTATTTATATTATTACCAGAAGCAGATTAAACGGGAAACAACAGGCAGCTAAGTGAATAAGCAAAGGCAGTATCAACGACTATTCATTTTGTTGATAATAAGTGTATTGCCAATCACATCTTTGGCTCAAAAACCTCACTTCAGAAAATTCACGACGGCTGATGGTTTGATCCAGGGTACAGTCAGGGCGCTGGTACAAGATTCTATCGGGCGAATATGGATTGGCACATCAGAGGGAATTAGTATATATGATGGGCAGAGCTTTGAAAATATATCATCGAGGGACGGCTTGAAAAATGAGATTGTAAATTGTTTTTTTGAAACGCATCCCGGGAAGATGCTCATTGGGACCAATGGCGCCGGAGTCACACTAAGCATTCATCCACAGGGAAGGCCAGACACACTCATTCGGACTATATCAGGGAAGAAATTTATATGCCAGGATAGCGTAAACAAGGCTATCCGGGATTCACATGGAAACATCTGGTTTTGCACGGATGGCGGCGCAACGAGTTGGGAATTGAAAAATAATGACAATGTATCGATACATAACTACAATAAAATGAAAGGCTTGATAGGACGTCTTGTAACTGACATTGTAAACGGACCAGGCGGCAGAATCTGGATAAGTACTGTAGAAGGTGTTTTTAAATATAAAGATCATCGGTTTGAACAGATGGAGGCGACAAACGGGCCGTCAAAGATTATAGCAACTTCGATTTGTTTTGATCATGATGGAACCTTGTGGATTGGCACTCAAGATCAGGGAATTTTGTCATATAAAGAGCATCATATCCGTCGGCACACATGGGGAACCGGGAAACTGCTTGGGCGAATAAATAGCATCATATCAGATAGAAATGGCTCACTTTGGTTTGGGACAGACAGGGGACTCGTTCACTACAACCATAAGAAGGCTGAATTAATTGATGATCATTCTGGTTTGACTGACGACCTGGTTATAAGCTTATTGCAGGATCGTGAGGGGAACATCTGGATTGGTACCCAAAGTGGATTGAACTTGTATCTGGCTGATGGATTTACTTCGATCTCATCAACCTCTAGTCCGGGTTTTATTACTCAGATTCTGCGCGACACTCATAATAATTTACTTGCTGTTGCCGCAAATGGCGTTTACAGGATTGAAGATTATCAGCTAAAATCACTGCCATTTGCACAGAAAACGAAATCATCTCACATTCACCATGTCCTTTACAAATCTGACGATTCTCTTTGGGTTGCAACAAACAATGGATTATTCCTGTATGACGTCAGGCAGGGAAAGCTGAGGAGAATCAAAGGCCTGGACAGGGATCATTTTCGTTCAGTTTTTTCAATAGCGAATGATCAAAAGGGTAATCTTTGGATTGGAACAGATGGAGGCCTGGCTATTTTAACCAAAGAAGGCCTTTGGGATAAGTCATCGATGACAGGGGTATCATCTCAAATAAAAAAAATCACTGATTATCCGCTTCCACATAGATCCCTGAGGAGTTTGTTGATCGATCACAAAAACAGGATCTGGTTAGGCTTTTGGGATGCTGGTTTATTCCGCTTTGATGGTAATCATGTGTCTCACTACGATAGTCATGATGGTTTTAACAGTCGTTTTATTCGATACCTGTTTGAAGATCATCAGGGCAATATCTGGATCGCTACGCGGGATAAGGGCGTCTTCCGTTACAATGGTAAATCATTCCAAAATTTTTCAAAAGAAAATGTGCTGGAAAGTAACTGGGTCACCAGCATTGCTCAGGATAATCATGATCGCATGTGGTTAGGCACGGCACATGGACTCATGATGTATAATGGAGCAACGTGGCAAGGATATCATTCCCAAGAAGAATTACCTATTGAAGATGTAACCGCCGTCTTTCCAGCAGGCTCAGATTCAATTTGGTTCGGAACATCAAACACATTATTCCGCTACGTTTATAAAGAAGGAACGACTAAACAGCTAAAATCGACCGTATATATAAAAAATGTTACCAGGGAGAATAAGCAGGTCACAAATTTCCCGTTGATTCCGCATTCCAGTGATCTGCACGAGCTGACATGGTTTTTGAATACTACGCTATCCCGACCCAAATCTATCTCGTTACCATATTTACATAATGAATTGAGTATTGAAATAGCAGGCGTTCACTACCAAAATAATTCAGATATCCGGTATGCCTACAAGCTTGTTGGATTTGACAGTTCATGGAGTGTGCCTGCACAACGATCTTTTGTCAGTTACAGAAATCTTCCGCCCGGGTCCTATCGTTTTCAGGCCCGGACAAATGTTGATGGTAAGTGGAGTCCGGAGGCGGCAAGCTTCTCTTTTACGATTCTTACGCCGTACTGGAAACAGATCTGGTTTTTGGCTCTGATCATTGTACTTGGAATTTTACTGATTGCAGCTATTACTTCGGCAATAAACCGGTACCGTTACCGACAAATTTTAAAGATTGCGGAAATTAGGAGCGACATAGCCTCCGACCTTCATGATGACATCGGTTCGGCTCTGTCGAGCATTTCCATTTACAGCGAACTTGCACGGCGCGAGGTTGATGTACATCCACACCGGGCCGCCCATTTCTCTGGTCGCGTTGAAAACATCTCTCGTAATCTGATGGACGCAATGAACGACATAATCTGGTCAATCAATCCAGGAAATGAGACGCTGCAGGATGCCATTTTACGCATGGAAGAATTTGCCGTTGAAATGCTTGAAGCCAAAGGCATGGAGGTTTTTCTGTCGATTCCGGATAATGTCCATAAAACTACATTAAACCTGGAGTCGCGCAGAAATTTACTGCTTATTTTTAAAGAGATAGTGAATAATACCGCCCGCCATTCTGAGGCAACGAGTGTCAATATTACGATGTCGATTACACCAAAAGGTTCACCTTCCAGAAAATCAGCTGGTACTCTTCAGATTGTTGTCGAAGATAACGGGAAGGGATTTGATCTTCTGACACAAAATAATGGCAACGGACTGCGGAATATCAGGAAGCGATCTGGAGATATTGGCGGAAAACTTACGGTGGCTTCAAGTATCGGTAAAGGAACAAAAACGGAATTGCGGCTACCTTTCAAGTCGTAACATTTCTGATGGAAGCATTTTCGGGAATGACAACGGGTGCCACAGTCTGGTGCATGCAACATTAGAGAATAAGGTATATGGAAATAGGGGAAAAACGGAATGTTAGGAAAGACAAAGGAAAGATAAAATGAATGCATTACCGGCGAGGTGCACCTAAACCGGTTAAAGGAATCCAATTCAACACTTATCCCGAGGCTTCGGGAACATTTAAATTTCTTTCCCAATTCTCATATCCCCCAAATTGGTGATTACGCCTGATATGAAATTGCTTTATAATGAAACTGACAGTACATATCTGAAATTTTGAGGGCGAGGGTTTTGTGAACCATACGGATATCAATGTAGCCATAGTCGAAGATGACCCTGATGTCAGGAACGGGCTTTCCACACTGATTGACACGACGGAGGGGTTTAGGCTTTATGATGCTTATAATACATGTAAAAAGGCAACATCGGGTATCTTGCCGCCTTTGCCGGATGTCGTGCTGATGGATATTTCACTGGGTAAATCATCAGGCATAGACTGCGTAAAGGAATTAAAGAAAAGCTATCCGGATCTGACCATAGTCATGTTGACTGTTTACGAAGACAACGATAAGATTTTTGCCTCACTTCAGGCCGGCGCCTCCGGTTATCTTTTAAAAAAAATGTCGCTTGATAAGATCATCTCCGCGATAGCAGATGCAAGTAATGGCGGAGTACCCATGACACCGGTCATTGCACATAAAGTGTTAAACTTCTTTAAAACGATCATTCCACCCGTTCAGGATTTCAACCTTACGAGCAGAGAAAAAGAAACCCTTCATGAACTGGTTCGGGGATCCAGTTACAAGATGGTTGCCCGGGATCTGAATATTAGCGTGGAAACTGTCCGGACTCACATGAAGCATATCTACGAGAAGCTGCATGTACATTCTAAATCGGAAGCAGTAGCAAAAGCATTTAAGCACAAGATATTCTGACCATCACAGAATTTGACCTGCTCAGCCCATTTAGGGGTCTGAAAGAGGCGTTTTACAATAATCAAACCATTACTCCTGATCACTTTTTCCAGGCGTTCGTTCATCAATGAAATCAGTGCTTTTCTTCATATCTTTGCCCGCATAGTAACAGGAGTATAGAAATATTTACCCATTTCAACTATGACCATTTTATCTGCGGGAGTACTATTATTCCTGGTTATGGATCCCTTGGGAAACATAGCGTTCTTCCTCGCTGCCCTGAAAAATGTATCGCCGGCAAGGCAAAAGAAAGTAGTAATCCGGGAATTGCTGATCGCACTTTGTCTGTTGGTTTTATTTCTTTTCGCCGGCCGATATATCTTGCATGTTCTTCGCGTATCGGGACCAGCACTGACAGTCGCCGGCGGCATCATTCTCTTGATGATTGCGATACGGATGATTTTCCCATCGGTAAATACGCCTTTGCAGGAAGATGTAAGCAGTGAACCGTTTATCGTGCCGCTTGCCATTCCGTATGTAGCTGGTCCATCTGCACTGGCAACAGAACTGCTCCTGATGAGTCAGGAACCTGATCGCTGGCCGGAATGGCTGCTAGCGTTATTCCTGGCATGGTTGTCATCATCGTTGATATTATTTTTCGCAAGTGGGTTACGCCGTTACATCGGATCACGGGCCTTGGTTGCGATTGAACGTCTGATGGGCATGGTATTAATCACCGTATCAGTTCAAATGATGATGACAGGTATCAGTCAATTTCTTAGTTAACCTGAGCTCGGGATAAGACGGATCACAAGTAAGGTAACCCTCCTACTATTATTTTCCCGAAACCTCGGGACCGAGAAATTTAACCTGCCTCAAATGCCATGTGAGTAGCCAAGATAGATTCCTCTCCCGACCCATCGGAATCGGAATGACAGCGTGAGTATCAGGTAACACGACTTTTCCTTATCCCGAGCTGAGGTTAATTAACTATTCATCAATTGATTATAATTTAATGACATATATCATTTCGGGTATCATTTTAGTTATTTACATATATATATTTCTTTTAAGTTAGAACAGGAGGTGTGTTATGAATATCAGAGGGGGAATGTCCTTTGCCAGCCTAAGTAACAGTTTACTTGCCCTTCTTTTCCTTGCCGGCTGTAGCACACAATTGAAATCAGGGGAGGGATATATTCAGGTTACTGGTGGGCGAGTCTGGTATAAGATTGTTGGAACAGGAGACGGAGTACCACTTATGGTGTTGCATGGTGGTCCAGGCTTTACCCACGATTATCTGAATCCTATATCTGCTTTAGGATCAGATCGTCCGGTGATTTTTTACGATCAACTTGGTGCCGGGAAAAGTGACCATCCGGATGATACCACTTTGTGGAATATACCTGCCTTTGTAAACCGGCTCGACGAGATAAGGGATGCCCTTGGATTAAAGAAAATGGATATCTATGGGCACTCGTGGGGAACGATACTTGGAACGGAGTATACCCTTAAATATCCAAAGAAAGTTAATTGCCTTGTCCTGGGAAGTCCCGCCCTGAGCATACCACGATGGATTCAGGATGCAAACAGCCTTTTAACGACACTTCCTGACTCGGTTCAACAAGTAATTCATCAAAATGAAGAAGCCGGAACCTATGATTCACCGGGTTATCAAAATGCCATGATGGATTATTATGCGAGGTATTTGTCACGTAAGATGCCATGGTCTGCTGATATAGACAGTAGTTTTGCAGGAGCGAATGACGAAATCTATAATTATATGCAGGGTCCAAGTGAGTTTACCTTTACCGGAACACTGACTGATTATGATGTTACCGGCCGTTTAGGAGAAATAAAAGCGCCTGTATTATTTACTACAGGTGAATATGATGAGGCTCGCCCGGCGACTGTGCGTCATTACCAGAGTTTGATTCCGGGTTCCGAAATGGAAGTAATCCCAAACGCCGGCCATTTAACCATGCAGGATAATCCGGATGCGAATAACAAAGCTGTTGGTGATTTCCTGAATAAGCATGATCCGGAGTAAAGGCTCAATTTCCACGCCTGATATTGTATCCATAGATCGTACTTGTTTGCACATTATGATGTTTTGTCGCACCATTAGGCATGCAAACGTTACTGAATGCAGCATGCAGAAAAGAGGTGTTCAACCGGCTGGCTGAACTATCACCGGATGACAAACCGAAGTGGGGGATGATGTCAGCCCCACAAATGATTGCACACGTTTCACGGCAACTAAAATGTGCCTTTGGATTCGTGAATGATAAAACCTTGTCAACGATCTGGCGATTTTGGCCAATCAATAAACTCGTAATCTACGTTATACCATGGCCGCGTGGTCTGCCGACTGCAGAAGCTTGGAAGGATCCGGAAAGAAGGGATTGGAAGAGTGAAGCCGAACAACTGCAAAAGTTAATCGAAAAATTTTCAGGGGAAAATGAATCTGTTAACTGGGGATTACATCCGATATTAGGAAGTCTCACAGAAAAAGACTGGGCAACATTAAGTTATCGGCACATTGATCATCACTTCAGACAATTCGGTGTATGATCTCAAAAATAGAAAACCGCAGCATTTTGAGATCATCGAAGCATGTTTCTCAACCGGTTGTCCTTATTTGGCTCTTCTAAACTTTCGTGTTCCTGACGATTTGAGGTAAACGTTTTGGCCTCAGGTTCATCACCTGCAACGATAGCCTCGATATTTTCCATTCGTCGTTTTAGCGCAATTATCTCACGCTGCACACTTCGCATTACCTCGTCGTTAGCTCCATCGGTACGTTCAAGTTCCATTTTACGGAGTTTCACAACGAAACCACCAATAATGGCAGCCAGCGGGATGAGGAAGATTAATGTTCCGGGATCTAATAACTGTTCCATTTCTCACACGTTTAACTTTCCGATTGGAATTTAAATATAACTGTATTTAAACTACTTAATAATAGAGATTATCCAACATCAATTAATTTGTACGTCCAGCCTGTTTAATTGTTACAAGTTAAGATTCAGGCGATGTCATTGAAAATGTGGAATGAATGATGAGCAGAGCTTCAATAATAAAATTTCTTGTCCCGCTATCCCTGGGCCTGTTGTTTTTAGCGGGATGCCTGACCAAACCCAAAAATGCTAAAAAGGATGTTCAGCTGATAGCAGCGGACTCTGTTACAGCTGTAGAAGTGCAGGGTAGAAATGTTACATTTACAATTTGGGGAGATTTGCCAAATTCATGCTGGAATCTGTCAGGCGCCAATCACTTTGTAAACAATACGGAGATTCTGCTGCAGCTCTATGCGCTGCAATCATCATCTTCAGCATGTTCTGCCGAAATAAAACCAGAGAAAATTGATATCGGCTACACTGTATCACAGGGAGGAACCTATCATTTCCATTTTTGGAGATCAGATAATGTTAGTTTAGATAAGACCGTGACATTCCGATGAGTCTGCAGAAGTTTTGTGAACCTAAATATGAGTATTCAGATGAGTAATAAAAAGAAATTAAAAACCATTTGTGTTTATTGTGGATCGGGTACCGGAAATAAACTTTACTATGAAGAAGAAGCACGTTATCTGGGCAGATTATTTGTGGAAAAGGGTATTGAATTGGTCTATGGAGGGGCCCGGGTTGGAATCATGGGTGCGATCGCCGACGAAGTACTGAACGAAGGAGGCAAGGTTATCGGAGTGATACCTCAGAATCTGGTCCGGCGTGAGGTTGCCCATAATGGACTCATGGATCTGAGGATAGTGAACTCCATGCATGAACGCAAAGCACTTATGGCAGAACTGTCGGATGGTTTTATTGCCCTGCCCGGTGGTTTGGGAACGCTTGAGGAACTGTCCGAAATTCTCACCTGGGCTCAACTTGGTCTTCATGTAAAACCAACTGGCGTTCTCAATATAGGTGGTTATTATGATCGATTAATCAGCTTTCTGGATTATGCTGTCGAAGAAGGGTTTATAAAACCAGTGAACCGTTCACTATTGCTTATTAAGGAAAAGGCGGAAGATCTGTTAGATGATTTTGAGCAATATGAGTCACCGGTGCACGAAAAATGGTTGCGTGCCAGTGAAATCTGATTCAAGAGTTGCCGGACCAAATATTGACATCAAAACGGGGGGAAGCTATGAAAAAGAAAACCGGTCTTATCCTTGTTGTCGCCTTTTTGTTGGGTCAAGCTCGTTGTTTTTCCCAACCCAGCTTTGAACAACAACGATTTGAGCGATTAACCAGCGAGTACGGTACGGTGTCATATTCAGCCTGGCTGAGCGTAATGCATAGGTTAAGTAATGAGTTGTCTGCTGAAATGAACGGACTTTATGACGTCACTCAATTTCCGCTTGAATATGCGCTTCAGTTCACCGATGCCCAACGAGTGCTGATAAAAAGAGAGACGATCGATTATCTGCATTTACAGTCCGATGCAAGAAAAACGCTATTATTTAGACGAGCTGAATTCTGGATGCTGGCATGGCAGCAATGGAATATTTGTACAAAATTAACAAGCATCGAAGAAACCGTGGCAGTGCTTTACGAGATGGATCCGGACCGGGCGGTATTTCAATATGTGATTAAGAATCGTGGTTTTAAAAAAGAGGATGTCACCGGGGCGTCATTGGCCTCGAGTATGTCATCAGCAGAACTGTCGGGTATGGAATATGAACTTTTGGATGACTGGTCGGTCTCATCAAGAGAGAAAATTTTAAGCACGTTCAGCAAGCTTTTTATGAAGCTGAATCAATAAAAAATCGATGTTGCATCGGGCATGGCGTAATGAAGATTGCGGTCATCTCATCAATATCCAGGATTATTCACCCAAAAATTTAGCAGTCCCGGGTCACTATCCCTAAAAATGAGGATGGTCTTTGAATTTATAAACATAATGTAATCTATGTGATAACTGTTAATTATGCCTCTTTCCGTGAATAATCCGGGTTAAGAGTTGGCCGATTCTCTGATCTTATATGGAATTCCTTTATGTTGCTACCGAATCCATATCCTTCCAGGGGTTTTGAATAGTGAAGGAATTAGTAAAGCAATGATTATTACGAAATAAATGATTCTAAATACAAGAAGCTGTACTAAAAGAAATAAGTTCGCCGGAGTATTCTTTCTGATCGGATTTATGATGTTAACCGCATGCCATAGCAACGAGCCATTAACAACTGAGACACTGATATTGAACGTTTCGTCAGTAAATGGAAAATGGAAGGTCGATTCGTTCTCAAATATTAAGCGGCCTTACTACAACAGCTCGGCCAACGCACCGGTCTATCAGGGAGATATGCTTGACGGTTCAGGTAAAGTTCTCAAATCGGTGTTTTTCGGCAGGGAGTATTTAAAAAGTGATGGGAACGTATTTCAGCTTCCTTTTCCCTCATTAAATGAAGCTCAAACAATCGTCATCTACAGGCTTGATTCAAGTTCAGGTCACATCACAAACAAAAATCAGGATAAAGTCATTGAATGGAAGATTCCGTCTTTACATTAGATATCATTAATATCTTGTTTTGCCAGTTTTACTCAAAGTTAAGCGTCTACAGGATGGATAAGTCCCGGCTCATTTTTTTCGGCATCGTTTACGTCTTGGCCAACCCGATAAGTAGACATCTTCTCTGATGGATACGGCTTGAGTAGATTCAGTAAAACCTCGGTATCAGAATTTACCGGATCGAGCCATTTTTCGAAATCGTTTCGATTGAGTATAACGGGCATATTGTCTTTTAAAGGCTTGACAAGCGCATTTGCTTCTGCAGTAACCAAGGCGTATGTCATAATTTCTTCGTTGCCATCTTTAGATACCCAGCGTTCATAAATTCCGGCAAATCCGAATAAATCCTGGTCGAGTATCCGGAAATAAAAGGGTACTTTCTTTTTGAAAATGGTCTGCCACTCATAAAAACCGTTAGCCGGGACAATGCAACGCTGTCTTTGAAAAGCTTTTTTATAAGAATTTTGATCATTAAGCTCTTCAACACGTGCGTTAATCATTTTAAATCCTATATTTATATCATCGGCCTTTTGGGGGACGAGTCCCCAATTGAAAGCGTTAATGGTACGAACCGATGGGTGAGGAGAGTAGACCACTGGATTAGTACTGCCAGGGCCGATATTATAGTTTGCCTTATACGGGATCTTGTTTTCAAAAGATGAGTTGAAAACCGATTCAATATCAGGTTGATCAGAAAAAAGTGTATATCGCTGAGTCATACTAAAGAATAATTGATCGAAAGTTATTCCGAGCATTCATCTTACAGGTGTCCGCTCATTAAAGCAAGTTCTTCTTGAATATATTTTACAACCATAAAAAACAGAGAATCCGGGCGGGTTGGCGACTGACGTTTCAGATAATCCTGATGGAAGAAATTATCTTCCTGGGATACCTGGTATTGCCTGCTTATATGAATTCGATTGTTGGTGTATCGTTGGTGACGGGCCTGGCGATGATTTTGAGTGTTTGGTTATGCACCCGGTACCTCGACAAAAGATCATTCCTCGATCTTGGATTGCAAGTGAGAGGAGTTTGGTTTCTGGAATATATATTGGGTCTGCTTGCAAGTGCAGTCGCCATGTTATTTATCTTTATAACGGAATGGAGCTTTGGGTGGCTCAAGGTAAACGAATACATATGGAATGTTCCACGCGATTCCGGTTATATGTGGTTCATGGCAGGTTATCTGGTTTTGATGATGTTTATCGGTTTTTACGAGGAGCTGATGTTTCGCGGATATCAGCTGACGAACCTTCTTGAAGGGCTAACAACAGAAAAGAATGACAAAAGGGGGGCAGTAATTGGTGCAATTTTGATTTCATCAGCACTTTTTGGTGCAGCTCACCTTTTAAATCCCCATTCTACGTGGCTTTCGGGTCTGAATATTATGGCTGCCGGAATTATGTTGGCGATCCCGTTCTTTGTAACAGGTCGGCTTGGTCTTTCAATGGGACTTCATGCGGGCTGGAACTTTGTAGAAGGCTGCGTGCTCGGATTTCCGGTCAGTGGTTTGGCTTACGATCATACATTGGTCAGTATAACACAGCATGGCCCGGAGACATGGACCGGGGGTGCTTTCGGCCCTGAAGGTGGAATGCTTGGTATCATCGGCATTGCTATGATTGTGATAATTGAACTAATTTACTTTGGTATTGCTCTTAACACCGATAAAGAGCGCTTGATGTACGACAGTCCGTTGCGTAAAATTTCCGCTCCAAGCAGATCTGGCTGAAAGAAAAGAGAACGAAATAATTTGTATATTATAACATTGTGAAAAGCGCTTAAATTTTGCCACTTAAGCGGATTTTGAAATTAAATTTATGATAAAGAAACTATTATATTTTGCAATTTGAAGAACTCAATTTAAGTCCGGAAGTTCTTAACGGCCTTAGAGATTTCAACTATAAAGAACCCACTCCTATTCAGGAGGAATGCATTCCTACAATACTCGAAGGTAAAGATCTCATTGCTTCAGCCCAGACTGGAACGGGTAAAACGGGCGCCTTCGTCCTGCCGATCATAACCAAACTTCAACAACACAAAGGTAAGGGTATAAGAGCCTTGATCCTGGCTCCTACCAGGGAACTTGCAAAGCAGATTGATGAACAGATTGTCGGTCTAGGATATTATTCCGGAATTACCTCGGCAACAGTTTACGGTGGTGGTGGTTCCGACGATTGGACACGTCAGGAAAAGACACTCTATCATGAACAAGTCAATATTATCGTTGCCACACCGGGACGACTGATTGACCACATTACCATCAAAAGTATTGATTTTAGCAACATCGACTTTTTTGTGCTTGATGAAGCAGATCGTATGCTTGACATGGGTTTCCTTGGTGATGTACGTGCCATCGAGAGCCGGATGCCGTCTAAACGCCAGAATCTTCTCTTCTCAGCAACAATTCCGGTTGATATCGAAAAGTTCGCCAGGGAGATCACCAATAACCCCGAGCGTATTAATGTAGCAACCTATACAGAAGCAAAGGGGGTCCGGCAAATCATCTATAAGGCGCCTGAAAAATATAAGACAGAGTTGCTCGTGCATCTTGCCAAGGACCTGAAGATGAATTCTACTATCGTGTTCGTGCGCACAAAAAAAGGCACAGAGTCTTTAGCAAGACAGCTGTCAAAGGCCGGCCTGAAGGTTACCAGTATTCACGGTGACCGGACACAGAAAGAGCGGGAACAGGCTCTCATGGATTTCAGATCGGGCAAGTATAATATCGTTGTTGCCACCGATGTATTGTCTCGTGGAATCGATATCGCCGATGTAAGCCACATCGTGAACTACGATGTCCCGTCCGAACTGGACGATTATATCCACCGAATCGGACGTACAGCCCGTGTGGACGCAGAAGGTGATGCAATTACGTTTGTATGCAGGAAGGACGAACGGAAGTTCGGAGTCATCGAAAAGAAGATGAAAGATAAGCTCGATTTTCGTGAACTGCCTGATGGCGCATGGAATGGTGGATCGAGCGACAAGCAAAAGGATGAGAGTAAGAACAATAAATCATCTGATTCTGGAAAGTCATCCGGGAAGGGAAATCGTGGCCGGAATAAATCTACGAAGCCCCGAGGAAATAACCATAGTAAATCGAAGAAAGCCGATACCAGCCAGAGCAGTAACGAGGCTAAAGAAAAAGAGGCTCAAAAGGCTGATCAAAAGCCTAATCCCAGAAGGAGATCATCAGGATCCCGTCGCCGAAGCAGTTCTGGTTCAAATGCTAAGAAACAAGGGCGTGATCGTTCTTCCAATTCACAGCAAAACGAGCAGGAAACGACGCAAAAGACGAGTAACCGCACAAGCAGATCAACCAGATCGAAAAGCAAAAGAGATAACTCGAACCGAAGCCGCAGGAAGAATCCTCCGAAACCGAAAACGCAGCACAATACTGTGAATTACGAGGAGGTCAAAGAGCGGCAGCGACAATCGTTGAGGGATGCCCAATCGACGAAACGTGCACTCATGCACAATAAGGAGTATTCCGGTCCTGAGAAAAAAGGAATAGTCGGCTTTATTAAGAAAATTTTTGGAAAAGACGATTAATGTAAGATCATTTTGTTAATGAATATCACAAAAAAAGCCTGTCAGAAATATGATTGACAGGCTTTTTTTATATCGAGTAAATTCTAAATCAGGAAGTTAACCCGGATTATTCACCAAGAAATTTAGTGGTGGGCAAGGTGTCACGGAAATGGCGCCAGAATCGTACTTGTGTACGTTGATAAGCCATTTTTGGGACAACGCAACCCACCGCTAAATTTCGAAGCTATCAATCATCATACCCAAAATTGAGTATTCCTATCAAATTTATAAACATAATAAAATCAATATTATGACTACTTATTATGCCTCTTTTCGTGAATAATTCGGGTTAAACTTCTTCCATCTTTTCCTGAGCAGCGAGAACGACAGGCTTGATGGCTTCGAAAGCCGCGATTGTTCTGTTAATATGCTCTGTAGTATGTCGGGCGGTCGGAATCAGTCGTAATAAAACCAGACCTTTTGGTACTACAGGATAGGCGACACCGCTGACAAAAATACCATGCTCATCACGCAGGATACGCATAAACGTTTGTGCCAGGTCAGTACTTCCTTTCGTAAGTACCGGTGTTACCGGGCTTTCAGATGGTAAAACATTATAGCCTATTTTGTGTAGTCCTTCTCGCAGCTGCAAGGTGTTGTTCCATAGTTGTTCGCGCCATTCCTTGTGCTTGCGAATCATAGCAATGCGTTTTCTTGCCGATTGAACGATAGGCATGGGCAGGGATTTCGCGAAAATCTGGCTGCGAACATTGGCGCGCAGGAACTTGACAACTTCCGGTTCTGTAGCAACGAAAGCACCGATAAGAGCAACAGATTTTGCAAATGTGCCAAAATACAGATCAATTCCATCCTGGCAGCCAAGGTGAGTTCCTGTACCGGAACCATCTTTTCCCATCGTGCCAAGTCCATGTGCGTCATCGACGAGTAAACGGAAATTATATTTTTTCTTGAGACCGACAATTTCACGAATCTTACCTAGATCGCCGGTCATTCCAAAAACCCCTTCTGTGATGACGAGGATGCCCGAATCGGGTTTAGCTATTTTGCTGACTCGTTCGAGCTGCTTTTCAAGGCTGCAAATATCGTTGTGCTTGTATACATACTTTTGGCAGACAGCAAGTTGTTTCCCATCAACGATGCAGGCATGGCTCAGCTCGTCATAAATTAAAAAATCATTCCGGCTGACCAGGGACTGAATCATACTTGAAATCCCCTGGTATCCGTAGTTAAGCAGAAAAGCCGAAGGTTTATGAACGAAATCAGCCAGTTCCTCTTCCAATGCTTCATGATGACGGCTGTTTCCGGTCATCAGACGTGCTCCCATAGGAGTGCTGAAACCATATTCAGCAGCGACCCTGGCATCGTAATCTCTGATTTCCGGATTATCAGCTATGCCGAGATAATCATTTACACTCCATACAACAACAGGTTTTCCATTGAATACCATTTCTGGCCCAATGGGGCCTTCCAGTCGTGGAAAAGTGTAGTATCCATAGCCATCAGAAGTAAAGGGACCCAGCGGGCTATTCCTTGAGTTGAGCTTGTCAAATAGATCCATACAGTGGGTATAATTCCGGGTAATAAAAGAAACGCGTTTATATTTATTGAACACACGCCTCGCACGCACAAAATTGGATAAAAACTAAGTAAAATGAAAGTAATCTCAAAACCAACCAATATATTTAAAACTATAATAAATAATAGGATTAGTCAATTTATGCTATTGCAAACAAGCAATTTGTATTAAGATACGTATACTTATAAAAGCTTCTAAAGTCACTCAGACACAGATGGATACATTACATAATCCATTATAAAAGATAGCTTATGTCAGCCTTGTAGGAGATCTTAGTGATTTCATAAGCGACAGTACGTCAGGCGATCTGCTGATTGCCCGTTTTAAAGAGATATCAGCACTGAAAGATACAATTGAATCACTTGGAGTGCCACAGGTTGAGGTCGGTAAAACAGAAAAAGATCCAAAAAGAGTCGACTTGAATTTTCAATTATATGGTGGGGAGAGGATTACGGTTTTTCCCAAAAAAGTACATTTATCCGGGGGAACCACAGAAAACCGGGCATGAAGTGATTTTACCTGCTCCGCCACGGTTTATTCTTGATGGACACCTGGGAAAACTGGTCATAAAAAAGTGTATGCCAGGTATTGATGCCGATTATGAAACTTTATGGAAGAACTTGAAAAGGTCATTCATGTCAGTCAGGATGTGCATGAGTTCTGAACGTGGTATGACGTTTCATAAAGCCGTATTTTAAAAAAAAGACCCGGTTTCACAGGAAGTAAAATTTAAACAAACCCGAGTAACGAGACTGTATGAATATTTTTGGTGTCATTATCCTGGTAAGCCTGTTGGTGGATTTCATTTTGAATCTGGCGGCAGATTATCTGAATATAACAGCTATGAAGCCGGCCGTGCCGGAAGAATTTAACGATGTATACGATGATGAAGCATACCGTAAATCCCAGGAGTATACCCGGGAGACGACTCGTTTTGGAATTATAACCGGGCTATTCGACCTGGTGCTTCTGCTTGTTTTCTGGTTTGTCGGGGGATTCAACATTTTGGATCATCTGGTGAGAAGCTGGCATTTGAATCCGATCGTTACCGGCATCAGCTATATTGGTATCCTGGTTGTTGCGCGAACCATTCTCCATCTTCCGTTCAGTCTATATAAAACGTTTGTCATTGAAGAGCGCTATGGATTTAACAAGACAACGCTTGGCACCTTCTTTATGGATATGGTCAAGGGAACGTTGCTGGGGGCTGTTATTGGAATTCCGTTGCTGGGGGCTATTCTCTGGTTTTTCTACTATACGGGATCTCTTGCCTGGCTATACGGATGGCTGGGGGTAGTTGCCTTTACCGTCACCCTTCAGTTTGTTGCACCACGCTGGATTATGCCGCTGTTCAACAAATTCACACCACTTGAGGATGGAGAGTTGAAACAGGCCATCCTTGATTACGCAAAATCGGTGAATTTTAAAGTGGAAAACATCTATGTGATGGATGGTTCCAAACGTTCATCCAAATCCAATGCCTTTTTTACGGGTTTCGGGAAACATAAACGGATTGCCTTATTTGACACATTAATTGAAAAGCACTCGGTCGATGAGCTGGTTGCTGTGCTCGCCCATGAAATTGGCCATTACAAGAAAAAGCACATACTGAAAGGGATGATCATTAGTATTCTTCATACCGGCGTGTTGTTCCTGTTGCTCTCAATCTTTCTGCAATTCAGAGGCCTTTTTGATGCATTTTATATGGATCAGGTTTCCCTCTACTCTGGGTTGGTATTCTTCGGATTACTTTTCTCTCCGATCGATCTTGTCTTGTCCATTCTCATGCAGATGTTCTCGCGTAAAAATGAGTATGAGGCTGATGCTTTTGCCGCTAAGACAGTCAGTAAATCTGAATCTATGGTCACTGCACTCAAGAAACTGTCGCGGGATAATCTGTCGAATCTGACGCCGCATCCTTTTTATGCCTTCCTGAACTATTCACATCCTCCTGTGCTAGAGAGAATCAGGGCTATTCGGAAATACAAGAACGAGGATACAGAAAAGGCCACGGCTGTGGTGAGATGATACTTGAGATAAGAAACTTACATCTATTTAGCTAATGGCCGAACGCTGACCGCTGAAAGCCCGAAACAAAAAAGGCCCCGGAAATTAACTATCCGGAGCCTGGAAGTGTGAGTAATGAGAAAAATATTAGTTGCCGCTTCCTGATCCTGGGTTCGGTTTCGAAGGTTGTTGATTGCCCTGACCCTGATCATTTGAGTTGTTTGACGGAGGAGGAATCTGCTGTTGCTGATTGTTCTGGTTAGGCACGGCAGGTTGCGTTTGCGAAGGTGTAGCTACATTTGAAGGAATATTGCTTTCTGTCTGAATAGCACTCTTCGTAGGTCCGCCACGTTCAATAAAAAAGTTTGCCACGACGCACAAAACCAGAAAGGCCCCGCCAAGATAACCTGTAGCTCTAGAAAGAAAGTCAGCTGTACGGCGTTGGCCAATCATCTGCGTGGCTGCTCCACCGGCTGCAATACCGGAAAGGCCTTCACCCTGACCGCTTTGCAGAAGAACAACAATGTTGAGCAACAATGCGATAATGGAAATAACTATAACAATTAATGTGTATATCATGATAATCGGGATGCGTTGATTCTAAATCAGTTTACAAAAATAGTGATTGTATCAGATATCCACAATGAGAAAACAGAGACTAAGCAAAGAATCAGTTTTTTATTGGTTCAGGTTGTTGGTTAGTATCTTACATGTTAACGAGAGTCCATGCACCAAGATTATAATCATTAGTGAAAAGGAGAGTAAATGCAGGAAGCGATAAGATTTCTATCAAATCTGTTTGATATACCCCGCGATGTCTCGATTAAGCTGCTGGGGAGCTTGCTGATCATTCTTCTTTTATGGTTGGTACGTTTTCTGGTGTTAAGAATTGTTCGTCGCCGGAGTGATAGTCCAATAATTCACTATAAATGGAAGAAAAACAGTGTGTATGCAGCTGTTCTGATTGGGGTATTGATTATTGGCCGGATCTGGTTCGAAGCATTTCAGTCTCTTGCTACATTTTTTGGTTTGTTGTCCGCAGGTTTGGCCGTTGCACTTCGAGATCCTATTACGGACCTGGCGGCATGGTTTTTCATTATCTGGAGAAAACCGTTTGGAATCGGTGATCGCGTTGAAATTGGCGAGAACAGGGGGGATGTCATTGATCAGCGTGTTTTTAAGTTTACGATCAATGAGATAGGCAAGTGGGTAGATGCTGATCAAAGCACAGGCAGAATTATTCACGTACCCAATCATCAGGTTTTCACAAACCCGGTAATTAATTATAACAGCCGGCAATTCCGGTTTATATGGCATGAGATTCCAGTCCTGATCACATTCGAAAGCGACTGGAAGACAGCCAAGTCGCTGTTGCTCGACATTACCCGCAAGCGTTGTTCGGAAGTAGTTGAAGAGGCACAACGACAGTTGCGGCTGGCGTCCAGGGAATTTATGATTCACTACAATGTGCTGACGCCGACCGTTTACACGGATGTACAGGATAGTGGAGTACGGCTGACACTTCGGTATCTTACTGATCCGCGTAAAAGACGGGGCATGCAGGAAACGATTTGGGAAGATATTCTCACAGCCTTCAAAGAGTACGATAACATCGATCTGGCTTATCCGACTACACGCATGTATCAAAACTGGAGAGAAGGAAAACCCGGGACCAAGCCGGAGGAGAGCTAATGAGTTATTAAGTTATTGAGTTCAGGTCCATTTGTATAATCAGGCTCTTACTCAATGACTCAGTAACTTAACGTGAGTTCGATATAATAAAATCCCACAAATTATCAGTCGGTGAAGGCACCAGATCTTTACCCCCTAACCCCCTTAAAGGGGGAAAAGAAGTCCCCTTTAGGGAATTGAGGGGTCAAAAAGGCTAAAAATACTATAAAATAAGTTGTTGCTAACATTATCAACACGTTAACTTAATAACCAATAACCAATAACCAATAACCAATAACCAATTACAGCGGTGTATTCATCAATTCTTCGAATGACTCCACAAACTGACCCACATGGTAGCCATCAGCAAGTGCGTGATTGACATGAACTGATACCGGCATCTGAATCCTGTCTTCATCAAACTGAAGTTTGCCGTAACTGACTTTTGGAATACTATCCTTAAATGTGAATGAACGGGCATGCGACAATGAAGTGAATCGAATCCATGGAACTACGGAGATATGCATAACATCAATTTCATTCTGCATCACAAGACCCTTTTGATTGCGCACTCTCTCTGTTTCTTTCCTGATATTATCGTTGAACACGTCGAAATCCGCGTCAAATCGAATAAGTGAAAATCCGAAGGTATGATCATCTCTCAAGATCGTTGCAGAAGCGCTGACCGTATCCACCTCATAGATTTGATCATCAATGATGCGGTACTTGAATTCTTTTATGCTGTTTGCTGCCTGCAATGTGCGAAACAGGTAAAAGGTGTAAAATGAGAAGGATTCCTTTTTACAATACCTGTAAGCAAAAGAACAATCAAGGTCCCAGGTCAATCCCCAAAAGGGTTCATCAAAAGTCTTAAAGAATTCGAAGTGGTCCTTTCTTGGGTAGTGTTCCAGGTCAATCTTTTTCATTTTTTGTCAAGCAGACTGATTAATTCCGAAATGCGATCGATTGTATGATACCTATTCTTCTTATCGAAACCATTTGAGTCAACGACCTCATGTTGCCAGGTTGTGTGATAGGGTACGTGAACAGCTTTGGCACCAATGTTAAGAATCGGAAGAATATCAGATTTCATTGAATTTCCAACCATCAGAAATTCACCGGGATCAATATCAAAATGGGAAAGCAGGCTGGCGTAGTGTTCTTCCGTCTTGTCACTGACGACTTCGGTGTGGTGGAAATAATGCTCAATACCTGACTTCTTAAGCTTTCTTTCCTGATCCAACAGATCACCTTTGGTAACGACGATAAGACGGTAATCCGGCTGTAATTGAGTTAAAGTAGCCTCAACTCCATCGAGTAATTCCACGGGATGCCCCATCATTTTCTTACCCAAATCGATAATGTCGTTGATGACAGAGGGCGATAAATTTCCATTGCTCACCCGGATGGCCGTCTCGATCATGGAAAGCACAAAACCTTTTATACCGTATCCATAACTGCCGAGATTTTTGATCTCTGTTTCGAATAATTTGGAAGTTACATTATCAGGATCATCATACTCTTGCAACAAAGAAGCAAAACGTTGTTCAATATGCCTGAAGATGGGTTCATTTACCCACAATGTATCATCAGCATCAAACCCAATGACTTTTACATCCGAATACTTCATATCTGCCATCTATAGTCTAGGATCTAAGGTCTAAATCACTTACCAATGCAAAATCGTGAAAAAATCGAATCGAGCACGTCCTCATTGGTGATTTCACCCGTTACTGTTCCCAATTGATGCAGCGCGGCCCTAAGATCAATGGCCAGGAAATCTCCGGTAACACCCTGATTCAGTGCGTTGAGCGCTGATTGAACATGTTCACGTGTTTTGGACAGTGCATCACGGTGTCGGCTTGACGTAATGAGCAGACTCGAGGCATCATAGTGCTTATATTCAAGTGCCCGGTCTTTCATCAGAGATTTCAATGTATCGATATTTGTGTGTTCGGTTGCCGAGATCAGCAAATCGTAATAGCCATCATGATCTACAGCCTGCCGTCCGATATCTGATTTAGTGCCTATGAGGAGGAATGGTTGATCCGATCTGCGGTTACGAACAGTTTCGATATTTAAACGCTCCCCATCCGTTAGTGGAACGGTCAAATCTTTGAGGTAGACAACCAGGTCGGCCTGGTCAATTGCTTTCTCTGATCGTCGGACTCCTTCCGCTTCAATGAAATCAACCGTCTCACGGATGCCTGCCGTATCGATGAGCCGAAATAGCAACCCTTCATGGCTCCAGTCGGCGTCGATGGTGTCGCGTGTTGTTCCGGCGATCTCGGAGACGATAGCGCGGTCGGTTCCGACAAGTGTATTCAGGAGCGTGGATTTACCCGCATTGGGCATGCCGACAAAAGCAGTACGGATGCCGTGTTTTACAAGACGACCGGCTTCGTAGGTCTCAAGCAATTTTTCAAGGTCCAGATCCAGATCCGTTAACAGTTTTTCAAGATGATCTCTGTTAGCAAACTCAACATCCTCTTCAATGAAATCCAGTTCCAGCTCAACCATGGCTGTTGCGTCTATGATTGCCTGTCGGAATTTTTTGACATGCTTACCGAGCTCTCCTTCCAGCTGCTGTCCGGCTGCATCGACTGCCCTGCGGCTTTTTGCGTGAATCAAATCCGCTACTGCCTCAGCCTGGGTTAGTTCCATTTTACCGTTTAAAAATGCACGATGGGTAAACTCACCTGCGTGAGCCATCCGGATGCCGGTTGTAAATACAGCTTCAAGCACGGCCTGTGTTACCAGCACTCCACCATGACACGATATTTCAACAGATTCTTCACCGGTATATGAGTGCGGCGAACGAAATAGCGTTACAAGAACTTCGTCGATCAACGTTTTGCCGTTGTATAAACGACCGAAATGAACAGTATGTGATGGTTTTTTGGTAAGATCCGATCCCCTGAAAATCGTGTTTACTTTCGTAATGCAGTCTTTACCTGATGCCCTTACAACGGCAATCCCCGCCTCGCCCAGTGCAGTTGCGATGGCAGCAATGGGTTCTTTTGGGATCGTTTCGTTATGTCCTTCCTTTTTCATTGGAACAATATACTCAAGCTGTCATATTTCATCGTTCGATAATCGGTAAGACCACAAACCCTGGGTCAGCATCAACAACATTGAGGATGGCCTTAGAATTTGCAAACACAATACAATCTATATGATAACTGTTAATTATACCTCATTCCGTGAATAATCCGGACTATCGAACATAATATGTATCTGAATACATAAAAAAGCCTTGTTCACACAACGGCGAACAAGGCTTTTCTGTATAGCTGTAAAGCGATTATTCTACATCGCCTGTCAGTTTCTTTATTAGCGGGCTTACGATCAATGCCACGATACCGGCAAGTCCAATGTAGAGTGCCACATTGTGGAACAATGTATGTGGAGCCAGGTTCTCGAGTTGACCGGCAACAAGGCCAGCAAAAAGGTTGCCCAGAGCAGCGCCAACAAACCAGATACCCATCATCTGTCCCACACGATCGGCGGGCGCCAGCTTGGTAATGGATGAGAGTCCGACAGGTGACAAACTCAATTCTCCGCATGTATGCAGGAAGTAGGTAACCACAAGCCATGCCGGCGAAACCTTATCTGTTGCCGAAGCATTTGCTGATCCCCAGGATAGGACAAAGAAACCGGCTGCCAAACCAATCAAACCAAGACCAAATTTGACAGGTATCGACGGATTCGAATTCCTTTTCGCCAGCCAGGTCCAAAGCCAGCCGAAGATTGGCGCAAATATCACAATAAAGATTGGATTGATATTCTGAAGCCACGTCGTTGGCATCTCCCATCCGAAGATATTTCTGTTTGTCAGATCGCGTGCAAACAAGTTCATCGATGAACCGGCCTGTTCAAATCCAGACCAAAAAATGGCTGCGAGAATAAAGAGCCAGAAAATGGCGACTAATCGTTTCTTGGTTTCCTTGTCGTACCCGCCGGCAATAAACAGATAAACGAAATAGATGACCGCAACGACAACAATGCCATATCCAAGCGTTTCAGCGATATCCGTTAATGTCGTATTTATGATACCCTTTGCTACCATAAAGCCAAATGCCACAATCAAAATTGAAATGGCAGCTAATGAACTATAAAATTTTTGTGCCCGTTTCGAGATGATCGCAGCATCTTCAGACTCCTTCAGATAACCGGCATTACCTAAGTATTTGTCTCCCATTTTATACTGAATGAGTCCAAATATCATCCCGACACCAGCTGCGGAGAAGCCAAGATGCCAGTTCCAGTTCTCACCCAGGATACCGCAGATGGTTGGTCCGAGTATGGCACCAATATTAATACCCATATAAAAAATGGAAAAACCGGCATCGCGACGTGCTCCAGAATCCTGGGCATAAAGATCACCGACAATGGTACTAACATTCGGTTTCAAAAGGCCTGTACCCATCACAATCAGTATCAATCCCAGAAAAAAGAAGAACTGTGTAGGGATGGCCATGCTGAAGTGACCGGCAGCGATGATACAGCCGCCTACGAAAACGGCGCGTCTTTGTCCCCATATTTTATCTGCTACCCAACCACCCGGTAACGCGAGCAAATAGACCATTGAAGTATAGAGTCCGTAAATTGCAGCAGCTTTTTCGACGTCATATCCCAGTCCGGCATTTGCAACAGCAAGAGGAGCGGTCATGAATAAAACGAGCAGGGCGCGCATTCCATAATAGCTGAAACGCTCCCACATCTCGGTAAAAAATAGTGTTGCGAGTCCCCGTGGATGACCGAAAAAACTTGTCCGGTACTGTTCGGCGGAATCGACAGGTTTTTTTCCTTCCATAAAATGATCGTTAAATGAAAATACTTTTGAGAGTAGCCGCTCCCAATATCGACACCAATGTTTAAATCAAAAATGGCGTTGCATAATAGTTAACCCTCATCTGTCAATCAAGTATAAAGGGCTTGCAGAGCCAGATGTCCTTTTTCACGAAAAGATAATATATCGGACCAAAAATAACTGATTATTGCTTTGTAAATTACCAGGAAGGCTTTGCTGACAACATTTCAATCATCTTATAAAGACGGGAAACTATGAAGAAAGTTCTATTACCTATTATATGCGTGGTCCTGTTATCCTTCAATGCATGGGCGCAGGAGAGTAAATTGCCTAAGCCTGACCATGTAATCATTGTTATTGAAGAAAACCATGGCTTTGATCAAATTATGGGATCAAAAAATGCACTATATATAAATCAGCTGGCTGATGAAGGTGCTCTTTTTACTGATGCACATGGGGTGACACATCCAAGTCAGCCGAACTACCTGGCCATATATGCGGGAACGATACATGGTGTTACGGATGATCATTGTCTGGCAAAGGAGACCCCCTATCATTCGATGAACCTGGGATGGGCTCTCATCCATGCCGGCTATACTTTTGAAGGTTATTCTGAAACAATGACTAAAAAAGGAGATTTGGGTTGCGGGAATGGAAAGAGTGGATTTACGGGCGGCTCGCCACTCTATGCACGCAAACACAATCCATGGGTCGACTGGCAGGGAACAGGAGAGCACAATATCTCATCAGGCACCAATCTTCCTCTCTATCGGATGCCGGAAGACTACAGCAAGCTGCCAACAGTCTCGTTTGTTATTCCAAATGAGGACCATGACATGCATAATGGAAGGGGAGAAGCCCCCATTAAAGAGGGAGATTTGTGGCTGCAACATCACATCGATTCGTATGCCAAGTGGGCTATGGATCATAACAGCCTGCTAATAATCACTTACGACGAGGATAATGGGACACCCAAAAACCAAATCCCAACAATCTTTGTCGGACCTATGGTGAAATCGGGCAAGTATGATACAAAAATCAATCACTTTAATGTGCTTCGCACAATCGAAGCCATGTATGGATTGCAAAAATCCGGACCGGCCAAAGCCGACGTTATTACAGGAATCTGGAAGTAATTTTAACTCTATAATATATTAAGCCGGAAGGCGTTAGATTTTTTATACGGCTATTCCCTTATGAAAGGCGTCATTCCATTGTGAATGATGCCTTTCTTTTTTTGACTGATTTAAAAGCCACAGAGATCTCTGTGGCTTTTTGTGACTCTTGATTATTCACAAAAAAGGCGCCCAGTTTTGACTGAGCGCCGTAAAAAATGATGTTAGCAATTTTGATCAGACATTCTCCGGTATATATTTGTCCAGCACCTCCATGAAGTGGGCTGAAGTCTTGATGCCCCGGACAAAATCAACGAGCGAGAAATGTTCATTGGGTGAGTGGATTGCATCACTGTCCAGGCTGAATCCCATCAGGATGGAATCGACGCCGAGGATCTTCTGGAAATCGGCAACGATGGGGATCGATCCGCCTTCACGGGAGAAAAGCGGCTTCTTACCATATACATGCTCGAAAGCTTCCGACGCAGCCTGGATGCCAAAAAAGTTGATATCGATGACCGAAGCATGCCCGCCGTGATGCTCGAGGATGTCGACCGTTACTGTTTCAGGAGCCAGTTTAGTGACATAATCACGGAATAGCTGTGCGATTTCTTTAGGATCCTGGTCCGGGACCAGTCGCATGCTCACTTTAGCTCCCGCTTTTGCAGGGAGTACCGTTTTAGCCCCTTTTCCCTGGTATCCACTCCATAGGCCATTAACATCGAGTGACGGCCGGGCTGAGGCGCGCTCGAGGGTTGTATAACCTTCTTCACCTTTAACTTCGGCAATACCGAGATCTTTCTTGTATTCCGATTCATTGAAAGGCAGACGTCCGTACTCTTCTTTTTCACTATCTGAGAGTGACTTCACTTTGTCGTAAAAACCGGGAATCTGAATTCGGCCTTTTTCATCCTTGAGCTTGGCGATGATCTCACAAAGCACATTTGCCGGGTTTTCAACAGCACCACCGTAGACACCAGAGTGAAGATCACGATTGGGGCCGGTCAGACGTATCTCCATGTAGGTCAGACCACGAAGGCCGTAAGTGATTGACGGAGTGTCTTTGGCAAACATGGCTGTATCGGAAATTAAAACCATGTCACACGCCAGCAGTTCCTTATGGTCTTCGATAAAAGGGACGAGGTTTGGTGATCCAATTTCCTCTTCGCCCTCAAGGATAAATTTCACATTTACAGGAAGCTCACCGTTGGTTTTAAGAATAGACTCAATACTTTTCACATGGATGTAGAGTTGCCCTTTATCATCTGCGGAACCGCGTGCGTAAACCTTGTTATCCTTGATGGTAGGTTCAAACGGAGGATTATCCCAAAGTTCTACTGGATCCGGCGGTTGTACATCATAATGGCCGTAAATCAGGACCGTTGGTTTATCTGATCCCGCCTTTAAATATTCTCCGTAAACGATTGGGTGACCTTTTGTGGGATGAAGTTGCACTTTCTCAAATCCCAGTCCCTTGAGTTTTTTTACAATAAACTCAGCCGCCTTGTGAACGTCTTCTTTGTATTCGTCATCGGTGCTGATGCTGGGAATGCGAAGAAACTGAAAAAGCTCTTCTATAAACCTGTTTTTGTTTTCGTCAATGTAACTCATTACATCCGACATGTTGATCTCCATTAAATGTTATAAAAATTATGATAGCCGGTCAGTCCTTATCAAACCAGAACTGACTCCTAATGTTATCTTCTGATATTGCTGCATTTTATATCCTAAAGTAAGTTCTATTTAGGGTTTAGGCAGCCTAAAACAATTTCAAATCATTGCGATGTATCCAACCATATTGACCGTTGCCCATACGCACATAATACCAATCAGGATAATCTTGCGAACGTTCTCTGTCAATCTTAAAACGATAACCCTCATAGGAAAGGCTTACGATGCCGGCATTTGAATCCGGTTTTTCACGAATGTTGCTTTCTTTGACAACTTGGATAGCACGGGTGAATCGTCGTGCCTGATAATCGGTAAATCCTCCCAGTGCGAGTAAGATGATACCAAGGGCCAAAATAGCATACCCGGGATTTTCCAGCCATTTCTTGTATGCGGGCCACAACCACGATGCGATGAAGGCAATAATCCCAAAATTGATAATCAGAATGCTTAAAAATATGAGGGTATGGATACCGATTTCATTTTCGATCCAGTTAAAGAAACGATCCCAGGGCAAAGTGGGAAGCAGCGTTTCATTGTGCTCCAACTGGTTGTTCACAAAGTCGACACCCTGAAGAGCTTTGGTCTTCGTGGAAGAAAAATCTAACGCTTTGATAAAGTAGTATTTGGCAAGTCCAAGAGAATCGAGCCGTGCCCAAGCTATGCCCATGTTGAGATAAAGCGGGCCCGAACCCAAATTCTTTGCGTCAATTACCCCATACATAGAAAGAGCTTGCTTGTAGTGTTTAAGCTCGATCTGGATGTTGGCTTTATCGAATATAGCTTGTGGCGACAGGTCGCGAAGTGAATCAGCATTGGATTGCGCATGGCAATAGTGCTGCCCCATGATAATCGAGAACACCAAAAGTACACCTATGGCAGGAGCGCGTTTTCGGAGATTTTTGAGATGATGGATCAGAGCCATTTTCGCAGTGACTTTATTAGTTCATGAGCCGTGTCGGCGTCCTGTGCAAAATCTTCCTGGCTGGTCATTGGAGCATATCGTATCGTCGAACATTTGGTGAGTAGTCGTTCAATCCGTTTTACAACATCCATATCCACACCCTTATTTCGCAATGCTTTAACATAAACGTCATCTTCCAGTCCGGCAGGCGGTAAGTTGAGACGGTCGCCAATAAAACCACTGATCGACTGATGTATCCTCGCGTAAGCTTCTTTCAGATCACCAGCCCGGGCTGCTCCTCTTGCCTGCTCCAGATATTCATCTGCTTTGGCAGCAGCCTGGGTCGAACGTGCGAAATGACTGTCGTTGCGGAGTTTATCCAGATACTGCTTCCGCTGGTAGCCGACAATGAGTAAAACAAGCGGTAAAATCAGTCCCGCCCACATCCACCATAGTGAAAATATGGAACGATAACCCTGTACTTGCCAGGTAACAAGACCATTTAATGGTTGAACGTCCAAACCACCAGGCTGGCTGGTAGTCAATGCGCCGGCATTAGGGTTTGCCTTAACATTGAGTGTGATAGGAGAAAGATCTACATACTGATATTTGTTCTCAGAGTCATTATAGTAAGCAAGCCGGGTTGAAGGAATGGTATATGTCCCGGTTTTACGGGGTATAATGACATCGGTAAAGGTCTTGGTTCCCTTAATGCGACCACTCTTGTGATCGATATTTGATTGTTCCTGGGGTTGATATACCTCAAATGCGCTCGGGAACTTGTAATCGGGTTTGGAAATCAGTGCAATGTTACCCGTTCCTTTTATGACTGTCTTAATTTCAACGGACTGACCAACGCGGACATTGGTATCATCAGTCGATCGGGTGATATCAAACTGGCCTACAGCGTTGAGAGCTTCGGCGCTGGATGGTGATGGTGGAAGCTGATTCACATCCACACTGATCGGATCAGTTTTCAGATCAACGGATCGTTGATCGCTTCCAAATCCGTTAAAAAAGCTGCTGAACGGATCTCCGTAATCGCTGGAGTACCGCACCGTACAATTCACTTCGTACGGACTGAGTTGGAGTTTCGAAACTTTTGATGGGAAAAGAGCATATTTCATGAGCACGGCTTTCCGATACCGAACACCGTCGATGATTGTCGATACGGCCTTGGGTTGTTGGCCATTATCAAGTTCTTCTTTCCAAAATCCCTCTGCTTTCCATCCCGCCATCGGCTGGTATGAAATGACTTGCAGATTGCTCCTGAAATAGATCACAACGCTGGCGATGATCTGTTGTCCTACAACAGGCCGCTTATCGGAAACTTCCATCCGAAGATAGATATCCGGTTTCTGCGATCCTGACTGTGTTGCAGCTGCTTTATTCCTGTTTCGGATATTTACGGAAATGGGATCGGTACTGAACGTTTTGCCATCAATAGTTACTTTGACTGCCGGGATCGTATAATGGCCTTCTTTATCAGCCTGAAGATAATAGGTGTATGAATAGGACCTGCTGATGACCCCGTTAATGAAAGAATAGTTGGATGAAGTCGAAGGGGAAGTACTCAGGTACTCAAGACCTTTAAGATCGGGTAGTTCCGGGGTGGAAACGTTGTTGAAATTCTTGCCGGTGATATCGACCGTGAGAGAAACCCGTTCGCCCGTGTAAAGGTCGGTTTCTGAAAGTGTGGCAGTGACTTTCGCCGATTGTGCGAATGCCGAGGTGAAAGCCGACAGTAGCAGGAGAAGCAGCAGAGGAGTAAAAAAGCGGGATTTACCAGTCCTTAGCATTCTTCTTGTCAGATTGTTGTTTGGCCTTTTTCAGATCTTTCAGGACCTGTTTTTCCTGGTCGGAGAGAGCGTCTAGTATTTTTTTTGCTTCCTGTTTGCTCATCTGACCATTTTGTTGCTGCTGTTGTTGTTGGTCCTTACGTTGCTTGTTCTGTTGGTTTTGGCCGCCTTGTTGTTGTTGCTGCTTCTGGTTCTGTTTGTTTTGATTCTTTTGGTTTTGCTGCCCCTGTGACTTTTGTTTCTGATTCTGTTTGTTGTTCTTATTCTTATTATTCTGCTGATTTTGTTTGTTCTTCTGCTGCTGGCGTTTCATTTTTTGGTAAGCCAGCTCATAGTTGTATTTGGCTTCCGGGTCGTCGGGATTTGCCTGGAGTGCCCGTTTGTAAGAATCGAGTGCCTTTCCCCATTTTTTATTGTCAGCAAAGACATTGCCCATGTTGTATTCAGAGCGCGATTTGCCTTCGTTGACACGTGCGGCATTGCGGGCCTGGTCGTATGTGGCAAGGGCCTGGTTGAATTTTTGCTGCTTGGCGAGCGAGTTACCAAGATTAAAAAGAAGCTTGGGATCGTTTGGATCCTTTTTTAGAGCCTCCCGGTATAATTGTTCAGCCTTGGCATAGTTTCCATTATTGTATGCCTTATTCGCTTCGGCTGCCTTTTTATTACCCGTAGGATCCACTAACAGCAGTAATAAAATCAGAATGACTTTCATAATTCTTTCTGAACCTTCTGTGTTTTATGCCCAACAGCTTAGCAACGCAGTGCGGCTTTTAAAAATTGCCGGGTAAAAGGTGTCGACTACAGCTTATCTGCAATCTCCATCGTGGCTTCGTCCATTTCCATGTTATTGAACACATCCGTAACATCGTCATTGTTTTCAAGCGCATCCATAAGTTTGAAATTGGACAGCGCATGGTCATGATCGACTTGAACGGTGGAAGCCGGAATACGTTGCAATTCCGCAGAATCAATTTTGTAACCAGCATCTTCCAGTGCCTTTCGAACAGTATAAAGATCTTCCCGTGCCGTTGTTACCTCGATAGCATCGTCATCAGCATTAACATCCTCGGCACCTGCATCAATGGCTGTGAGCATGATCTCGTCCACATCATGATCTTTGGCAGGAATGGTTATCACACCCTTTTGACTAAAGAGATAAGCCACCGATCCGTTAGTTCCGAGATTCCCGCCATATTTGGAGAAGATATGCCGTATGTCACCGACGGTCCTGTTCATGTTGTCCGTCGTACAATCCACGAAATATGCAACACCACCGGGGCCATAGCCTTCGTATGTGATCTCTTCAAATTGTTCTCCGGTATCGAGCTCGCCCGTACCTTTTTTAATGGCACGTTCGATGTTGTCTTTCGGCATGTTTGCAGCCTTCGCGTTTTCAACTGCAAGACTCAGGCGCGGGTTGCTTTCGACATCTCCGCCGCTTTCACGGGCTGCGATCGTTATTTCACGGATGAGTTTTGTAAATTTTTTCCCACGGGCGGCATCAATACCCGCTTTCTTGCGTTTAATCGTTGACCACTTTGAATGTCCGGACATAGACCTGTAAAATTTTATTTCTGAATATATGATCAGTCTGTAAATATACGAGAAAAACCATGTTCTTAGCTAATGATCAACCTTTGTAAGGGTTCATTAGCGAAATAAACTGAAAGGAAATTAATTCAGATGAACGTATGTTTTTGCTTAGTCATATACTCTAATTGAAATAATCAGACGTCAACTTAAGGAATATGACCGTAAAACCATCAACACTCTTTTCCGGTTAGAACAGGATTAAAGTTTAATCCTTTTTTGATTTGTAAATTGTTTACACCGTTTTGAAGATATCCGCGGCGGCGGATCTACAGGTGACCGCAACTATGTGGCCGGTTAATTAATGAAAATTTTTAGGAGAACCCGATGAATATTGGAATTGTCTGTTATCCGACCTACGGAGGCAGTGGAGTTGTAGCAACTGAGCTTGGTAAAGGACTTGCCTTAAAAGGTCATAACGTACATTTTCTCAGCTATGCACGTCCAATGAGGCTCGATGCCTTCGAAAGCAACATCAGCTACCATGAAGTTCAGATAAACAGTTACCCGCTTTTCGAATTCCCACCCTACGATCTGGCGCTGGCCAGCAACATGGTTAACCTGATAAAATTTGAAAAGATCGATTTATTGCACGTTCACTACGCTATTCCTCATGCTACAAGTGCTTATCTGGCAAAAAAGATTTTAGGTGAAGAGGCTATTCATGTGCCGATTATTACCACGTTGCATGGTACAGACATTACGATTGTAGGTAGTGATTCCAGTTATCTTCCGGTCGTTAACTTCTCGATCAATGCCAGCGATGGCGTGACTGCCGTGTCAGAATATCTGCGTGATGAGACGTATCGCAGGTTTGATATCCAAAAGGACATCAAGGTAATACCAAACTTTGTGGATACCGCCCGTTTTAAACGCGAGTCGCGCGAACATTTCCGCAAAGCTATCTGTCCCAATGATGAGTTTATCATTGTCCATGTATCCAATTTCCGGAAAGTAAAACGTGTCGGAGATGTAATACGTGTATTCAGCAAAGTGCTCGAAAGTGGAATTCCTGCCAAGTTATTGCTTGTCGGTGACGGACCGGATCGTCAGAATGCGGAAGATATATGCCGCGAGCTCAATACGTGTAAAGATGTTCGTTTTCTCGGGAAACAGGAGAAGGTAGAGGAAGTGTTATCGATAGCCGACCTGTTCATTATGCCATCGGGTTCGGAAACATTCGGCCTTGCCGCCCTGGAAGCAATGAGTTGCAGTGTGCCGGTTATCAGCTCGAATATCGGTGGGTTGCCGGAATTGAATGTCCACGGAGAGACTGGTTACCTCTGTGATCTAGGAGACGTTGATTCGATGGCGAATTACGCTATCAAAATTTTGAAGGATGCCAAATTGAAGAAGGAAATGTCGGACAACGCTCACAAGCGCGCAACCCAGTTTGAACAGGAGAAGATCGTTGATCTGTATGAAGCGTACTACATGGAAATAAAAGAGAAAATGCGAATGAACGTCTGAACCAGAAGTTTTAATAGATAGGGATATGACCACGTATCCTGTATTAAACTTAGGATCCTGATCAAAATTCATAATTCATAATTCATAATTCATAATTTAAAATTCCCCCTCATGCCTACACGTAAGTCTTTCCTGAAAACAATGGCCGGCTCTCTTGCTGCCGGTGCTATTTCACCTTTAGCGAGTACACGTTCATTCGCAAAATCCGGATCGGTAACAAAACCGGTGGCATTGTCGACATGGCGTTTCGGGTTGCGTGCCAATGAGAAGGCATGGGATATTCTTCAAAAAAAAGGGAAGGCTTTGGACGCTGTCGAGCAGGGAGTGCGTATTATCGAAGCAGATCCCGAAATTACTACCGTTGGACTTGGCGGACTACCCGACCGCGACGGTTATGTAACGCTCGATGCCTGTGTAATGGATGAAAATCTGAATGCCGGTTCTGTTGCTGCTATTCAGGATATCGAACACCCGGTATCCGTCGCTCGTCTCGTGATGGAAAAGACACCTCACGTGATGCTCGTCGGTGAAGGAGCGTTGCAATTTGCTGTTGAGCAGGGATTCAAGAAAACAAAGCTGCTAACGGCTGAAGGCAAAAAAGAATGGGAAGAGTGGAAGAAGAAGTCCAGGTATCATCCGGTGATTAATATCGAAAACCACGATACCATCGGGATGGTAGCACTCGACAACGGCGGGAATTTGTCAGGTGCCTGCACAACGAGCGGTGTTAAATTCAAGATGCATGGACGTGTGGGAGATTCTCCCATCATTGGTGATGGCCTTTACGTTGATAATAAATATGGCGCTGCAGCATCAACAGGTCTGGGTGAGTTAGTGATGCGCACATGCGGATCGTTTACAGTCGTCGAGATGATGCGCCAGGGCTACTCTCCCGTTGAAGCCTGTAAAAAAACACTTGAACGGATCATGGACAGCATCCCCGGATATGAGGAGTACCAGGTTGGATATATTGCTTTAGGTCCTGATGGCAGCTACGGCGGATATGCTATTCACAAAGGATTCCAGTACGCCGTTTACGCGGATGGTAAAAACACGTTGGTAGACGCAGGCAGCTACCTGGATTAGTTTAGGTTGTAAAAAAACCGTAGCCCGGAGAGCTTCTCTGGGGAGATGAACATTTCAGGGTTTCGAGGCGTAAAACAAACATTTCACTGGCATGGCCGTTTTGTAGTCTGAGGGCGGTTGCAAGTGAGAGTGTCGAATGATCAACCGCAAGGAAGGGTAACTACTGTAGAAAAAAGACAACGCTACATCTGTTTTGAAACACTTGCCGCGGGTTCACGAATAGAGCTTGTGCCGGATAGTGACAGACGCTGCATACCACACAAATCACGTTTATATCGCCTGGACTGGCAGTCCGGGCTACTATTGATATTTAAGCAGTCTTTTTCTTTTTTAGTAGAGTATAGACAACATCAAGAGAGTTTTTTACAATGAGCTACTATCGACGCTACTTACCTCACTGGCAACCAAACAATGCCACCTATTTCGTCACTATCCGTCTGGCTGATTCACTGCCTCGTGCTGCTATTGCCAGATTAAAGCTTGAGCGGCGTAATTTTATGAAACAGCTGAAAGATCACTTAATAGATAGCAAAACACATAGCACGGTAATTTCACCAAAAAAAAGAAGATTAGCATTACGTTCGCGCATCAACCTGAAAATATTTAAAGCTTATGAGGATATTCTAGACAATAATGATGCAGGTCCTCATTGGTTAACAATACCTGCGGTTGCAGAAATCATAAAAGAGGCTATTGAATACCGGAATCACAAAGAATATGCTCTAAGAGCATACAGCATAATGCCAAATCATGTACATATGATTGTAAAACTGTTGATTCACAATCTGAATGGTAAAGAGCACAAAGGTTATCCCCTTACAAATGTTCTGCAGGGTTTAAAGTCATATACGGGTTTGATCGCTAATCAGGCGTTAAACAGGAAAGGTTCTTTTTGGCAATCAGAAAGCTACGACCATGTAATTTGGGATATTGACGAATTGGAACGCTTAATCTTATATACAATCCACAATCCCGTCAAAGCGGGATTGGTTAAGAACTGGATGGATTGGCCATACTCATATTGTGATCCGGTGTTTATGCCTGATTTTTAAAATATGCTAATGCAAATGGTAGCCCGGAGAGCTTCTCCGGGGAGATGTACATTGCAGAGTCTGGAGGCGTCGTGCACACGTTTTACTGGCATGGCTGTTTTGACGGTAGAGCAGAGTTGCATGAATGAGTGGTGTATGATCACAGCGAGTAATGATAATTATTGTAGAAGAGCGGTCATCGCTACATCTGCTTTGAAGTGTTTTCTGCTAACCCACGAATGGTACCAGTACCCGGCATTCACAGATGTTGAATACCACTATATGCGTTCGTACCACCCGGACTGGCAGTCCGGGCTACTGGATGTATTTGTAATGCTAAGGGTAGCCCGGAGAGCTTCTCCGGGGTGATGTACATTGCAGGGTTTCGAGGTGTTAAGTAAACATTTCACTGGCACGGCCGTGTTGTAGTCTGAGGACAGTTGCAAGTGAGAGTGTCGAATGATCAACCGCAAGGAAGGGTAACTACTGTAGAAAAAAGACAACGCTACGTCTGCTTTGAAGTGTTTTCTGCTAACCCACGAATGGTACCAGTACCCGGCATTCACAGACGTTGAATACCACTATATGCGTTCGTACCACCCGGACTGGCAGTCCGGGCTACTGGATGTATTTGTAATGCTAAGGGTAGCCCGGAGAGCTTCTCCGGGGAGATGTACATTGCAGGGTTTCGAGGTGTTAAATAAACATTTCACTGGCACGGCCGTGTTGTAGTCTGAGGGCGGTTGCAAGTGAGAGTGTCGAATGATCAACCGCAAGGAAGGGTACCTACTGTAGAAAAAAGACAACGCTACGTTTTTTTTAGTTCTTATCCAGCAGGTAAGTAACGATATCCCGCCAGTGTTCAAAGACGGCATCGGCTTTATTTCCTTTTAATGAGCTGTCCGATACGCCAGTGTAGAGAATCGCAAACATCCCGGCATTTCGTGCTCCGGTGATATCCGTCGCATCCATATCGCCAATATGGAAGGAGCGCTCCGGAAGAGCGGATACAGATTCCATAACTGTTTGAAAGGCTTTGATATTCGGTTTGCTGTATCCAGCTTCATCACTGAATACGAAACTTTCGAAGTAGCTCAGCAATCCAAGTTGTTCCAGATAGGCACGTAAGGTTTTTCCGGAAGTGTACATCGTATCAGAAATAATAGCCAGGGGATATGCCTCTGAGAGCTTTGAGATAGCTTCAACAACCCCTTCGGCAGGTTCGGGCGGAGCACTCAGCAGTGATTTTTCAAAAACTTCTTCCAGATGTTTGATTTCGCCTGGTTTTGGCTCCAGTGAAAGACGTTCCAGCAACATCTTCAAAAGTTCAGGACTGGTAAGCGTACGCTGACGTCCGAACCATATTTCATCAAAGACATCCGATACGAAGGAAAAAGCTTCGATGATTTGATCCTCTGTCAGGTCTATTTCATGTTTCCTGCCCGTCTCCTGGATGGCTGCAATCCTGATATGATGTCGTTTCTGTCCATTGCTGCGACCTTTTACCAAGGTGTTCCAGAAGTCGATACTAACCAGTGCCTGTTCTTTTTTCACAATATATGCTCCATTTCCTGAGATTTGACAGCATCCAGTAATCGATCATAGGTTTTAACATTATGCTGTCTCAGCCAATCATGATCCTGAGAAGGTTCGAAACGTGATCGGATAAAAAAGGGTTTCATTCCGAGTTCAGCGGCTGGTTGTAAGTCGGTTACCTTATCCCCGGCCATACAGGAAAGCGATAAATCGAGATCATACTCATCCCGTGCTTTCTCAAAATAACCTGTTCCCGGCTTCCGGTATTCGAGCAACTCCGGATCATGTTCATCATGAAACTCCGGATGCCATGGAGCGACGTACCACTCTGTAATTTTAATATCGAGTTCAGCAAGTTGCTTATCCACCCATCGATGCAGTTTATTCACATCATCTATCTCGAAGTGGCCTCTTGCGACACCCGACTGATTGGTCACAACAAATATTTGAAAGTTCATATCACGGATGAGCTTAAGTGCTTCAATGGTCCCGTCGCACCAGGTCCAGTCATCGATGCGATGTACAAAATCATAATCAACATTCAGTGTGCCGTCCCGATCCAGGAAAAAAGCCTTATTCGACATAGCAGCGAGTAATGAGTAATGAGTAATGAGTAAAGAGTAGTGAGTATTGAGATTTTGAATAGAATTTTACAACCGCGATAAGATACTATTTACAGTCAACAGTAAACAGGCGGCGAATACAGATCATAGAAATTGGAAATTCGAAATTAGTCGAGGGGAAGTTTAGTTCACGTGCAATCCAATTCTCCAATTTCAAATTTCTAATTTTCTGATTACCAAAATCTCAATACTCATTACTCACTACAATCTTTATTGTGATAGATAGGCAGTTTGGCTAATTTCATTCGACATGAAATCGGAGCAGCTATTGAAATCAGTAAAGATTATATCCGGGGATGAACTCGACCGCACGTACCGGCGTCTGGCTCATCAATTTGTGGAACCTCATGACGATCTGCAGAACCTGGCGGTTGTGGGCATGCAGACGCGCGGTGTGCCTATTGCAAAACGTGTTTGCAAGTACATAAAGGAATATTATCAAACGGAGCTGCCTTTCGGTGTACTCGATGTTACTTTTTACCGTGATGACTTCCGGTCTGCACTCAAGATGCCAACCGTCAAGGTAACGGAAATTCCGTTCGATATTTACGGCAAAGACCTGATTCTGGTTGATGACGTGCTTTACACGGGGCGAACCGTACGCTCCGCTATGGATGCTCTGACAAGCTACGGCCGGCCCAAAAGTATCCGTTTCTGCTGTATGGTGGATCGCGGTCACCGTGAATTGCCCATTAGTGCCGATTATGTAGGTGTAAATATCGCCACACATATTCAGGAGGAGATCCGTGTACATGTCGCTGAACTGGAAGGTGATGATGCTGTCTACCTGATCGAAAACCCGAAGTTGCCCGAATGATTTGCGATAGATCGATGGACCGATTTACGAATTTTGATTTTAAATCGATGAGCCTTTCGGATCAGGAGGGTGGCGAAAAACCTTAGGTGCTTAATGACAATTAACGATTCAACATACGTGTTCTCTCAACAGCATCTGCTGGGTTTAGCTGATTACTCTGCTGATGATATCCAGTACGTGATAGAACAGGCCCGGCACTTTCGTGAAATTCTCGATCGGCCGGTTCCCAAGGTCCCGACTCTGCGCGATAAGACGATCGTTAATCTATTTTATGAAAACAGTACACGTACCCGCATTTCCTTTGAGCTGGCACAGAAACGGATGGGCGCTGATGTTGTCAACTTTTCAACGAGTTCCTCGAGTACGAAGAAGGGGGAATCACTCAAAGACACGATACGTAACATCGAGTCGATGAAAATTGATATGGTTGTCGTGAGACATAAGAGTCCAGGTGTGCCGCACTATCTTACCCGCTGCGTATCGGCCTCTATTATCAACGCAGGCGACGGAGCTCACGAACACCCGACCCAGGCATTGCTCGATATGTTTACGATGCGGCAGTATTACGATTCGCTCAAGGGATTGAAAGTGGCCATCATCGGTGATATCACTCATAGCCGCGTTGTACGATCCAATATCATTGGATTGAAAAAGCTCGGGGCAAAAGTTGTTCTGTGCGGACCGAAGACGCTGATGCCGCTCTACACTGATGAACTGGGTGCCGACATTTCATACAACTTAGATGAAACACTGGCCTGGTGTGATGTAGCCATGGCGCTGCGCATTCAGCTGGAACGTCAGGAAAGAGGGTTATTCCCGAGCCTGCGTGAATATCACGAACGTTTCGGAATTAAGAGAGAGCACCTGGAAAAGTACCCCGATTTTCGCATCATGCACCCCGGGCCCATTAACCGTGGCGTAGAAATGGAAAGCGAAGTCGCCGACAGCGACCGGGCGATTATTTTGAACCAGGTTACCAATGGCGTGGCAGTGAGGATGGCCGTGTTGTATTTGTTGGCTGGTGGGACGAGGGTGTGAGGAGAAACCTCTCGCTCCAGAAATCAGGCATTTTTCAACAAGTATGTAACCTTATCTCTTGTCACTAATAAAAAAGCCTTAATCTTTTCTTTTGCTCCGGGTGATGATAATTCCTTTTTCCATGTGGGAAAGTAGCCGTTCCGAGCTCGCTTAATTATCCTGAATTCATTTTTCCCCAGCAAAGTTTTTAAATCCTTCTTTGTAAATGTGTATGGATGTCCTTTATCTATTAAAAATCTTTCCATAATAAATCGAACCGACTTACCCCAAATATTATAGGTATTCTGCTTGAAATAGATCGTACCTTTTTCTTTTATTACCCGTTTTATTTCAGTCATTACCTTCGATGGCGAGTCGCAGTGATCCAACACGTTATCCATAATTACGAGATCAAATTTATTATCCTCGAAAGGTAAATGTTCACCTTTAGCGGTAAAATACTTTACGGAAGGGTCCCTCTGATTTGAAAAAATTTCGACTGACGAGTAGTAATCCTCCAATGGGTCTATTGCATACCTGTATTTACTGTCTGTCAGATATGTCAAAATTCCACCTGCGCCACTCCCTACTTCCAGTATAGCCGTATCGTCTTTAATTGTCAGCTCATCTCTGCCAAAATCCAGCAATTCCTGGGCGAAATTTTTATAGAATACAAAATCTATGGCGTTACTCCTTTTGTCCCACCAGCTTTTTTCATATTCCTGGGCTAATAGCCATCTGTCGGAATTTCCCCCCATAGTCATGTATCCGATTTTAGATGAGTAGTTCTGCTCACAGTCAAGACAAATTTTTTATCGAGAGCTTTAATATGAATCTGTGTGTAAGTTAATAACACATTTTTAATATACAATCATAAACAACAACAGATACCTCTTTCGGCAGTTGTTTATGAGGGGAAATCCTGTAAATTCGGGTTATGAATACAGTGATAATCAATATTTAAAACAGTGAGCATAAACTCTAACTTCCGGATCATGCACCACGGACCGATCAACCGCGGCGTAGAAATGGAAAGCGAAGTCGTCGACAGTGAGCGGGCGATTATTTTGAACCAGGTAACCAATGGTGTGGCCGTGAGGAAGGCGGTGTTGTATTTGCTGGCCGGTGGGATGCGGGTGTGTGGATCATTTTACTTATTTGAATAGTCTTAGCTCTTTGCTGCAGGGATATTGTTATGAAGGTAACGGAGCCCGGTTATTGTACTGGTATATTTTCAATAATGTTGATCACTCTCTTGCAAACAGGTGTCGCATCAGGGCAGATCGGCAGATCAATACCGTCAAGTAGAATAGTTGACTGGACAAGAGCTGGCTATCATCAAAATCCTAATGATAATTTACCACAAGATTATTCGAGGATATTTTACGTGCCCAGCCCGACCGGATCCGATGATTATAACAATATTCATATAACTCTTGATAGCGCGAAAGCTGTAACTAATTCCATGCGAGGTTTTATATGTGTGAAATTTAGAAGTGGAATTTACAGGATTAGTAAACCGATATATTTATCCGGTGTTGCCAGTCATAATATAGTTTTTAAAGGTAATGGCCCGGATTCAACAGTTATTATGTATGACGGTCCCAATTATACAAAAGCAACAATTTTTAAAATTGATGGTCATTTAACGGGTGTAAAAACAAGTGTTAATGGCTATAACAAAAGAACGAATACGATCACATTGTTATCACTCAGATCGGATATCTCGGAGGGTGATTACCTGTTAATTCAACTGCCAACGGGTAATTGGAATGATGCACTTTTATCTCGGAATAAGACAGATAGGGGAGATTATATATCTCAAATCGATAAAGTTGTCAAAGTTGACGGTAAACAGATTCAATTAAAAACCGATTTTAGTACGATATGGGATATCGGACATACGAATGGGAATAATGTGTTTCCGTACGTTACTTGGATAAATCCGATTCAGGAGATCGGAATTCAAGATATCAAATTGACCACTGCTCCAAATGAATACACCGCAGGGTTTCATATTCAATTTAATTTTGCCATAAACTGTTGGGTGAAGAATATCGAAAGTATCAGGCCTGTCACACAGCATGTAAATTGTAATTATTGTGACCAGGTTGAGATCAGAAAAAACTATTTCACTGAGGCATTTACCTATGGTAGCGAAGGCGGAAATGGTTCAGGGTATGGAGTAGCTTTGTTCAGATCAACTTTGTGTTTGATTGAGGATAATATTTTTGAACACCTGCGGCATGCCGTTTCATTATCAATGGGGTCTAATAGAAATGTCGTTGGGTATAATTATAGCTTCGATCAATATTCGGATACAAAAGACAAGAATGGGAAAATATATCGAACTCATCTAAGCGATATGATTCTGCATGGTTTCTACCCCTTTGCGAATCTTTTTGAGGGTAATTGGGTGGGAAGTATTACAGCAGATGATTGGTGGGGTTCTAACGGTCCGTACAACACCTTTTTTAGAAACTATACGATGGATCATACTATTACCCTGCAGCAAACAAACTATGCAAATGTTTTGGGTAATGAAGCGATATTAAAGCTTGAAAAATCATACAATATTTTTGATAGATACGGAGAAGAATTTGCCGCGGATGATTGGAGTCCCTCATTTGAGCATAAGGACTATCTGCCTGATATATCATATTATCATAAGGCAAGGCCATCCTTTGTATCGTCCATACTTACCTGGCCTCCAATCGGACCACCAATAGTAGCCGATAGTCTGACCTCTCAGAATATTCCGGCCCGGATTCGTTCCGTGAAAGAGAACCCTGCCCCGTGAATATTGTTGGGTACCCTCATGAGATGTTTTTTTCGAAATGAAATTGCTGATCAACCTCATTACCATCGGTTGCTGAATGTCACTGTATTTTTTAAAACCTGGTAACTAAAACCAAGCCACATACCTATGTGCATTAGCAGAACCGCGAAAATCCCATAAATAGAAATACGAAAGTTTCCGGGAAAATTTTCTTTGTTGCCGCGCCAAAAACTTAATCCTATCTCTTTTTTCATTTTCTGAATTGTTCGAAAAATGTCGAAGGAGATGATAGCAAGGAGAACAAGCAGAGCCGAAACAAGTAACCTTCCATTGAAGCTGGTTCGTTCTAACAAAAAGAGCATGATTAAAATTACCCAGCCAGCAAAAAAAGAAACATATCCTCTGAGAGGGCTGCTTTTAGGATGTCTGAGAGTAGTAATGCATCGCCCTCTCCCATATCTGATATATTGTTTAAATAGTTTGGAATAAGAATCTCGGGGGTAATAATATACTTCTATATCTTTGTCTAAGTAGTGTGCTTTGGGTTTTAGTTTTGACAACCGAAGATTTAGTTCTGAATCCTGATTTGTGAGATTCTGCACATTAAAGCCACCGATTTTTTTTAAAGCATCTGTCACATAAAATCCGGGGAATAAGGTATCTACATAACCAGAATATTTTGGGAAGCGGTGTTTGGCACCGCCGTTGCCAAGGAAACTATACCAAGCCACCAATATACCTGCTTGTATGGGAGATTTCGCAGCGAGACGTGTCGGTCCTCCTACATTTAGTGCTTCTGTTTTTTTTATCGTTTCAATACACTGTTTGACATAATCTAAATTATATTCAGCATGCGCACCGGCAAGCATAAATAATTCGCCGTTGGCAGCATTTAACATATAATTGAACGCAAATACCTGAGATCGTTCGGGGTTATCAATCAACTGTACCCTGGGATCTTTTTTCATAAAGTTATTGACAATCTCTCTTGTACGATCAGTGCTTCGGCCGTCTGCAACCAAAATTTGTGAGATGTGTTCGTATGTGTTGTTGTGGAAACTCTCTAAAACATCATAGATATAATTTTCTTCATTAAATGTTGGTATGGCAATAGTTACCGTAGGGTATTCAGATAGATTTTTGATGTACATTTAGTTTTATTTTGCTTCATACAACTGGCAAAAATATACAAGTTTTAAGAAAGGTAACCTTGACAGATACAAAAAACATATTTCTTAAACGGGTAATGACAGTGATGTCCGGGCTCGTTCTGGCCCAGCTATTGGATTTTTTGCTCTCACCTGTCATTAGCCGGTTGTATATACCATATGCATTTGGTGTTTTATCAATCTTTTTAAGCTTAGTCAATATTCTAAATTCGATATCAAGTTTTCGTATAGAGCAAGCGATTTTGCTTCCGAAAGAAGATGAGGATTCGAAGGATCTAACAAGAGTAAGTATATCATTACTCTTGCTGACCAGTATTGTTGCCACAATTATCGTCTTTTTTTTGCCGAAGGACCTTATTGCCAAATTTGATATAAGAGCGGAAGATCAATACCTGCTAAACTTTATTGGTCCTGCGGTTTTAATTTTTGGGTTTAGTTTTATTCTGAATATTCGGCAAAACTTCAGGCACGATTATAAAAATATTGCTGTTTCAAAAATTCTTCAGTCCGTGGGTTCAAATGGGGCCCAAATTGGTTTTGCATATGGAGGATTAGGCGCATCAGGTCTGATTTTCGGGAAAATGATTGGTGGAGCGTTAAGTAGTCTGTTTTTGTACTTTAATGTACTGGTCAAAGACAAAATTAGGTCATTCGCATCGATTGACTTAATCAAGAAAAATGTAAGAACCTATAAGGATCAGGTAACCAGCAATACCCCTCATTCGCTGTTGACCTCATTGACAGGAAACATCCCGATACTTTTATTGGGGACTTTTTTCAGTCCTGTAGCAGCCGGTCTATATGGATTTAGTTACCGGGTTTGTTATGCTCCTGTTAAAATTATTTCAAGATCAATTTCTAATGTTCTAAATAAACAACTCACAGAGCAGTTCAGTCAGAATATTCCGGGTCAAAGGTTAGTTCTAAAAATAATTGTTATTTCTCTATGTATAAGTGTACCTCTAAATCTAATTCTTTTTATCTGGGGGCCAGAACTCTTTAAAATTGTGTTTGGTAAAGATTGGACTGAAGCCGGGATTTATGCCAGATTACTGACTCCGTGGTTTGTGATTTCTTTTATAGCATCAATTTTGTCATTCATTCCTATAATATATAACCAGCAAAAGAAAGCCCTTTTCTTAGAGATCATTTCACTGGTAATGAGATTATTTGGCTTTTCAATTGGTATTATCATTGGACATGTTTATTTCGCAGTTGGTTCATATAGTGTTCTTGGATCTTTGGTTTTAGGATATTATATCCTTTGGATTATGAAACTAACACAAAGATTACCCGAGAAAGATGTATCCTATAAATGAGGGGAGTTTTATGGGAAATAATGAGGATTGACGGCTTACTTTCTAATTAATCGAAGATCATATTCATATTGAAAATCGCATATATATCCCATACGTATCCAGTTCTTAGCAATCCATCTCAAGGGATAGTCATTAGGGATGATGTCACACTTTTATCGGATTATCATTCGCTGAAAGTGTTTATTCCTTCTGTAATTGCAGTACCCTTTTCAAGGCAATACAAACGCCATCACGATTTCATGTATACTGATATCCCCGTTCAAAAATGTCATTATTTCTCATTACCGCGTAAAGTGGCTCCAGGACTGACAGCCCGAAGTCTAAGTAAAAGTGTTATTGAACAAGTCAGAAAATTTGTTCCCGATGTAGTACATATTAACTGGTTATATCCATGTGGATTAGCAGCGGTAAATCTGAAAAAGGAAGGATATAGGGTAGTTATAACAATACACGGCAGCGACTGGTATTTGAATATCAGGAAACCTGCTGTGCGCGATCTCATTAGAAATAATCTTAGCGCAGCTGATTGGATTATTACTGTTGGGGAACAGCTGAAGGTTGATGTAATCAAGAAGTTCCCTTTTTTAAAGGATAAGGTCACGACAGTCCATAATTCAGTTGATTCAGATTTTTTTAAACCAGGAGATGATAAAACGGAGTTGCAAAATGCAATCGGTTGGGATCCTTCGGATATTCACATTCTATGTGTTGCAAATTTATACCATGTAAAAGGCATCGACTTACTGATTAAGGCGTTCTCAGAAGTGCCGTACAAATCGAACGTCAGGTTGAATATTGTCAGTGGGGCGTACGATGTAAAATATCGAAAGGAAATAATGGATTTAGTTTCTGAGTCCGAATGGAGTAAGAATATTGCATTTCATCCATCTATGAGGCGCGAACAGTTGCTTAAATTCTATCAGGCATCTGATATATTTGTACTGCCAAGCAGATCTGAAAGTTTTGGTTTAGCATTGGCTGAGGCAGCTGCTTGTGGTCTGCCATCCATTGCGACAAAATCAGGTGGTCCGCAGGAACTGGTGACTCCGGGTACCGGGATGCTGACAGAAAACGGTGATCCGACTTCCATTGCAAAATGTATTACATGGATGCTCAGTAACTTTCAAAATTACAACTCTATGGAAATCAGGAGCTTCATAAATCAAAATTTTTCAAGATCGCATAAGATGAGAATGCTGAATACTATATACGAAAAAGTTGCAGATGAGTAAGTTTGTATTTATCGGATCGGCACACTTTCCGAATGACCCCAGATTATATTACCGAACAATTTACAATCTGAAGAAACATACAGACTGTACCGTCTATTGGATTAACACAAGGAAAGATGTTCATTTCGAAAAATTAGACTACATAGATCATTTTTTTACCTGTGGGAATATAGTTTCACTTTTAAAAAAACTTATAAAAATTCGTCCAGACTTTGTTCAGGTATCTGATCCAAGGGAAGTAATATATTTTTTTGCGGCTAAATTACTTACAAATGCCAAGGTGGTTTATGATTCTCATGAAGATTATAAAGGGCTTGCAGGAATTGCACTTCACAAGAAGAAAAGTGTTGTCAATTATTTGGTCTACTATTCAATAAATTTTATAGAGTATCTGATATCAAAAAAAGCTGATTTTGTATTCTGCACAGACCAGAATATTTATTCTAAGTTGAGACGGTTTAATGCGCGAACTCATGTAGTCCATAATTTTGTAGAGACCGATTGGCTGCCCCCTGCGATATCATCAAAGAGTGAACATCTTGATAAACAGCTTAAATTATTATACATAGGATCATATAATCCTTTTAGAGGCGTCCGGGAAACTATTGAGAATGTCATAAGATTTAATAACGATAGAAAAAATAGGGAGCTAAAACTATCATTCCACATTTATACCAGAAGAGATCGTTTACCATTTAAAAAACATGAGATCGACGATTTTTTAAAACAAGGTGTCTTTTTTCACGACTATATTCCTTTGGAATCTCTATACCGGGTAGTAGGAAATTATGATGTTGGAACATGTATTTGGTTGGACATCCCTAAACATCGGACTAATGCTCCTATTAAAAATTTCGAGTATATGGCGCTTGGATTGCCATTGATTACGAGTGATTTCGGCCTAATGAAGTATTATGCAGATAAATCAGGAACAGGTTATTGTATCGATCCCACCTCTTATGAACAGTTTTTTAGGGCAATGATTTTTTACTCAGATCCAGAGAATATCAAAAAGTCATCGATCCGCGGAATCGAATTTACTGAGGATCATAATTTTTATAAAGAATTCCAGAATTCGTATTTACAAATCCTGGATAATTAATTTTTTAGAGACACGTGTGACTACCCTTCTTCAGAGTAATTCATCGCGTGCAATTCTGTTTTTTTATAAAGGTTGAAAAAAAGGCCAAGCAACAGGAACCAGTAATCTGTTGTTTGAATATCCATCAGCACCGTGTTGGTAAGGTTTGTTAACAGAATTACGAACGTACCAATGAGGATTAACTGCCCCCAAATATTAAGGGCGTTACTCTTCGATAAAGCTTTATATGAGTATAAAAGTGGTATTAAATAAATTGATATATATGGAATAAAGCCTAAGACTCCATATCTGCGAAGCATCAATATATATTCGTTATCTACTAATGTGCTCATTACGTATTTAGCCGGTCCCCAACCTAAAACGGGTGAATTTAAAAAGGCCATTAAATTATATTTCCAGACAAGTAATCTCATCAGGAAGCTCTGGTCTTCAGTAAGATTAACGCCAGATTGATATCTCGTTACAATTTTTGGGGATAAAAAATGTAAGGCAGTAACAAATATGGCCAATACAAAAAGGACAGTCGTTATGATAGCAAACCATGACAAGTGAAGTCGTTTGCGGTTTACAAGAAGAAGTAAGAATAAGGTGGCAGCTAAGGTGACAACCGCCGTTCTCGACCCCGTAAGCACTAATCCCCAAGTCAGTATGCCTAATGCAATGAGGTAATATATTCGCATGAGAATCTTACGGCTAAACAGAAAAAGGATTCCAGCAGTCAGACAGCCAATGGTAAGTGTGGCACCAAAACTGTTGGGATTGCCATAGGTACCCAGCATCCGGAGATTCACAGCATCGAGTTGAGTATTCGCAAAAAGAGGCGCGACCATTTTGTCAAAACTGAAAATGCTGTAATACTCTAAAAAACCAATAATGGCTGAAATTGTAATACACGCTAACAACAAATGGAGAAACAGCATGAAGGAGGGTTTTTCTATCTCAAGGTTGTAAACGATAACCAGTATCAAGCCTAACTTTATAATTTTTATGACCTCGAAATAATCCCTGAATCCAGTGGGAACATTCAAAAAAATATGAGAATAAAAGATTGACACGCAGATAAAGGCACAAAACGTAAACATGCCAATCAGCAAGGATCTGATATATTTGGTTTCCGGCGGCCATAGCTGTACTAACAAAAGCGGAAAAAGGATGTAGATAATAACTTCTTCAAACCTGACGTCCGGAATGGTCTTTGATAATCGAATTGGTGGGAAAAGAAGGGAAGCAACGATAAGAATCAGAACCAGATCGCGTGACTCTATCTTTAAATCGTTTAGAAGCAAGTAAAGGCTTGCAAAAGCTAAACCTATTAAGATAAATAGGACAAAGAGTTTATTTGCCGCTATACCCGCAATTATTAAGAGTATAATAATTACTAATGGAAGTAATTGTTTAATCGAACTTACCATTAGCAGGGATTACGATGGTGATTCAGAGACTCGATTCTTGATTTCTTCCCAGCTTAAACCTTCGTTATCCATCCGTTCCTTTACAAAAATGTATACACAAGTAAACAGCATCCCGGCGAAAACGGATAATAGTACTACAATGGAGCGTTTAGGTTTGCTTTTTTTCGTAGGAACAGCACCGTGGTCTATTATTTGTATATCAGCACTCTTTTGAGATTCAGCCAATTTTGCCTGTTCATAAATTTGTGTTAGATACTGATATATTGCTTCTTGGACATTAGCTTCTCTCTTTAAGGCCGCATACTTTACGGCAAGGGTAGGTATTTCAGAAAATGATGGAATTATCTTTAAAGAATCTTCACTTAGTTTTCCTTTTAAGATGGTGGATAATTTATTTTGTAATTGATTGATCTGAATTTCTTTTTGCTTGATTTGTGATTGATGGGGGGATAACGTCTGTTTAAGAGTTTGAAGCTCAATCTGTGATTTAATGACCTCCGTTTCTAATTGCGCGGCAACATTTACAGTAGCTTCTATTTGATCCGGTAATGAGACGATACCGTACTTTTGTTCGAATTGTTTTAATTGTTCAGCAACATTCTGAATGTCAGCAATATTTTTCTGGTATCTCTTTTCAATTAATTGTCTTCTTAATTTTGCAGAACTGGTTTTGAGTTTTGTATAAATTTTATTGAGCTGCTCAACTACATAGTTAGTGATATCTGCGCTTAAATGCCGGGCCTCGTCTATCTGTCTTTGAGGATGAAAGAATCGGGTGTCAATTGAGGTTGTGAGACTAATTGTCCCATCATCATTTAATGTCACTTCAACTTTTTGGTGATAAGTCTTAATGGCATCCTCAATGGTGGGTGAATCAAAGCGTTTAACCAAATGAAATTTATCAATAGTTTTTACAGCTAACGTCCGGCTTCCAAGAATTGCCATTGCTTTATTAGCTTCTTCAGAAGCATTACCACCAAGTATTCCTCCGATAGTTGAACCTAACCCCGTAGTCATATTACTGGGAAGAAATGACGATAGAAGGGCTGAACTACTTCCCGGCGGCATAATTACTGCCGTTGATGAATAAGTGAGTGGGAGAATAAGACTTATAGCCACTGTTACCACACACAAAATGAGAAAATTGACAAGAAGTAATTTTCGCCGTTTATACAAAGTGCCAATAAATGTCCATAAGTCGATCGACTTTTTTTTGTCGTCTGATCGCTTTTGAGCTTCTTCCATAAATTTCTTTTTTCTTATAGAACTTTATAAAAATAATTTAAAAGGATTCAAGAAGTTACTTCTTGACGGTACGAGTTATTGTCCAAAAATTCTTTTCTTCAATATTCATCGATTTTAAAGAAGATTCTCCCTACAACAATTTCACAGCAATCAACGTAGTTATTATCGCCGCCACAGCAGAAAAGCCAGCCAGTACGAGCTGAATATTTCTTTGTTTGGTAGCCAGACGCTGGATCTGATATTGCCTTTTTTCGCTTAACTCCTCATACGGCTTGCGGTCCACGAAGATGTAATCGCCGGAAGCCAATGTCGTCTGGTCAGGTTTGTACCACGTCCTGGATCCAGCTTTTATTACAAAGACGCGGCCCGGATCTGCAGCCAGAGCTAATCCCCCCGCTTTTTGTATGTATTGTTTAACACTTACATTCGAATTAAAAGCGAAATAACCGGGGTTGTTGACCTGTCCGAATAAGAAGACGGTGTGATTATCGCGAGGTACAAACAAGCGGTCGCCGTCGAGGACATTGATGTTGCTCATTTGTGCTATATCACTGGCATTGAGGTTGATGCGCCCTTCGCTTAGCCGGGTTTCCAGATCGAGATATTCAAGACCCTGGATATATTGGTTCGAAGTGCGTTTGAGCATGTCGGTGTTGATTTCACTCTTTGATTTATTTGCGAACGATGTTTTACTGCGAAGCATGTATGAGGCTTGAGGGAGTGCATCATTTTTGAGTCCGCCAGCGAGTTTTACCAGATCCTGGGCCGTGGTCCGACCTTCAACGATTGGATAGTTGCCCGGGTTTTTTACTTCTCCATAGACCCAGGCAGAATAATTCATTTTCTTGTTGGGTAATGTGGGTACTTGAATCCGTTCATTGGGTTCAAGTGGATAATGATCGAAGTTTGGCTGATTCGCAGCAATTGTAATACTATCAATGTTCATTCCCTGCCGGCGATAGATAATTACCCGGGAAGTATCAGCCAATGTTGAATATCCACCAGCCAGCTGAATTAGCCTGGAAATGGTATCACCTTTTCTGTATTCCAGCTCGGAAGGAATATTAACGGCGCCACTTATCGAGATTCTCGGTGTGTGTTCGTCAATTTTGTGGATTTCGATGACGTCGCCGTTACGGATGACCGGGTTGCCGGACATGTCCCCCGTCCTGTTGTAGCTCACCAGGTCGGCCCGGATGGCTGTACCATCCGTATGACGAATTAAGATGTTGCGGAAATCATATTGGTAGTTTTGTAATAGGTTGCCCTGATCAAATTCGTTTGAACTATGCAGTGTTGTATCGGTTTGTCCCATTTTTATAAAAGCCCGCCGTGTCACCGGTATCCTGTCCATCAGAAATGGCTGTTGGGTGGAACTGGCCGATTGCGGTATGTTTTCCTGCGTTTTGTTGAGTGCCGGTTTTATGACCGCGTCCAACCGGCTCATAGCCGGAATTTCAAAACGCCCGGGGTTTGGAATGTTACCTGTGATCGTGATATAAAAATCGCGGGGTTTATCGAGTGAGAGATACGACAGATGACTGTCTTTGAATGTCTGGGTGATTACAGAATCGAGTTTGGAACGGGCCTGGACAATAGTCAGACCGGAGACAGAGACGTCACCTATTTGGGGGAGGATCAGATCTCCTTCGGCGTTGACGGCCACTCCACGGATCGTCAGAGAAAAATTCCCGTCAATCTTCATCGATATGAGATCATTCGGGCCAAGAACATATACCTTTGGATCGACCGTAGCAGACGGGGTATTCAGCTCTGATATTAATTTTAGGCCAATAGGATCTACATAATTGAATTTTTCAAAATTACTCGTAAAACCTATGTCAAACCCACTGGTTGAAGGAGTTGTGGAATTTTGGGAATAAGCTTTTTGACTCATATTACTGAGCAGGATGAGTACAATCAGTAAGAAAATATCCCGTATTCGGTAATGTCGGTTGTGGTTCATCCGAGAGGTATCAGGTTAGATTGAAATTCAGCGATAAAATTAGACATTTTAAGCCAGAAGTAAATACAATAAACAGGAAACAATGAACAATTAACAGTAACCAGTTTAACCCTCTGTCGAAATTGGAAGGTTGAGACTCAAATAACAGATGACGATTGAGTTGCAAAACTTGTATCTTTTGCCGTGAATTGCTGCTCATTTGCGATTCACAATCTGTTTTATAATCCTCCAGACAGCAACTGATCACCTAAATATATTAGCAACTGTGATACAACGAATTCAAACGGTTTTACTATTTCTGGCAACTATTTTGAACGTTTGCTTCATTTTTACACCGCTGTTCAATCGTGCCCTTGAGGATCCGACGGCATGGATCAGTTCCGGGCTTTTCTCTGCGCTTCTTCTTTCAGCAGCGGTTTCTTTATTCAGCATTTTTCTCTATAAAAACAGGCCCTTTCAGGTCCGCTGGGTGCGGCGCGGTATGATATTCCAGGTCCTTGGAATAGGATTTGCAACAGGCATCGTATTCACACTGGGCGGATTCGGTTCATTTTTACTTGACGAAATTATCTCACTTGCCCTGATTGTCGTTGTTCTGATATTGCAGTACGCTGCCATTCATTTCATATCAAAAGACGACAAACTTGTGAAATCGATGGATCGTATCCGGTGATACGGGTTGCCGGTTGCGAGTTGCGGGTTAGGGCGTGTAAATCTACATTAGCCCTAAAAACTATGTCTTCATCGTATAGAGACCTTGATATTTATAAATTATCGTTTCATTTATTTATTAAAGCCCATCAGTTTTCTCTTCGACTCCCAAAATATGAACTATTTGAATTGGGAAGTCAGTTACGACGGTCGTCCGATTCGGTTAACTCAAATATTGTGGAGGGTTACGGCCGAAGAAGATATAAGAGTGATTTTATTAAGTTTCTAACTTACTCCCATGCAAGTAATGATGAAACCATTAATCACCTGGAAAAGTTGAAAATTTTGTATCCCCAATTTGATCAGTTTATATCTGAATTAATTGGCGAGTATGATTCACTGGGAGGGAAAATCCATAATTTTATTGAATATGTGGTATCTAATTGGAGATCATAACCACCAACTCTTATGTCGCAAGTCTGTGACTTGTTACTATCCCTGCGGCCATAAGGTCACAAGTTACAAACTTGCGACATGCTGTGACTCCGTTAAATAGATGTTAGTTGATAGTTGTTGTTAGAAACAAATCTTAACAACAAACAACAAACAACGATCCACAATAAACGAACTTATGCAATCCACCGAGCAAACACCGGTAGTTCAGATAACGGTCAGTTTGATACTGGGGATCATCTCTTTTGCATTTGCGCCAATTCTTGTTCGTCTGGCGAATACTCAGCCGCTTGCGCTCGCAACCTGGCGGACTATTTTTGCTGCACTGATTCTGTTGCCATTCTGGCTGACTAAGCGACTTAGAAGAAAAGAAAAGGCAAATGTGGGCAGGAGGAGTATGATTCTGGGAATCCTTGCAGGTCTCTGCCTGGGCGTTCATTTCACGTTTTGGATTGCAGCCCTGAAGTTCACTTCCGTAGCATCGGCTTCCGTGCTCGTTACTGTTCACCCGATCATCCTGATCGTTGTCGAGAGTCTGTTGTTTCACGAGCGTTTCTCAAAATCCAGCTGGGTGGGCGTATTTATCGCATTTGCAGGATCAGCCCTATTGGCCTACGCTGATAAAAGTATGACAACCGGATTTCAGCATCCATTATGGGGTGATATCCTGGCGTTTATCGCTGCTCTTGTTTTTGCCGTTTATTTTCTAATCGGTCGAAAATTAAGGCAAAAATATGATTGGCTGGATTATGTCTTTCTCGTCTATTCGTGGGCTGCTATTGCCTGTCTGATGCTATCACTGGTATTCGGTATTGGTCTTGAGCCCAATGGTACGATCCTGCTGATGGCCCTTGGACTCGCAATTGGTCCGCAGATCATGGGGCATGGATCTATGAATTTTTCCGTAAAGTATATTTCTCCAACGCTGCTGTCGACATTGGTTCTTTCTGAACCTCTGTTAGCAACCCTTCTGGCTTACTTCGTATTCGGAGAACTTCCAGGTACATTCAGTTTCCTCGCGATGACTGTAGTGATACTTGGTATTTCCATGACATGGCGGAAGAAGTCTGCAGTGCCTAAAGTGGTAGAAAGCACATAGCATACCGACGTGTTGACTTGAACAAATTCGAATTTTCAAGTGAAATAGGCGTTTTTAGGGGAGCGTCAATCAATAGTCACCCAGTGGTCATTCATAGTAAAATATTTTTGCCGCTCTTCATGAAGAACTCTTTTGCCAAGAATGAAATGACCATCAAATGACGATGAATGACAGCGAAGCGAATGGCAACTGAATGACTACCGTATTCAATTCTCGCCCGGGTATCGGAGATTCCACGATTTCCGAATGGTATCCATAATCCTGATCGTTCGGAGTGTTTCATCGTGAGTCATTATTTTACTCTCAAGCTGGCCTTTTCTCAAACACTGCATCACTTCATCCGCTTCAAAGTGATAGCCTCTTCCGCTATACGGCATTTCAATGGTATGTTTGTCTTCTTCGGTATGAACGGTAAGCTTGTTAGGATGCCAGAAAGGCACATGAAGCTGGAGTGATCCTTTGGTTCCTGAAATGAGTGCGTTGTTTGGAAGACGAGTCCGTATGGACGATGCCAGGGTTGCAAGTACTCCGTTTTCATACCTTAATATATATGATGATTGTAAGTCGATGCCATCGTTGTTCATAACAGCATCAGACTGAATGGACGCAGGGTAATCTCTCATTAGATACTGAGTAAGATCGATGGGATAAATTCCGATATCGAGCAGAGCTCCGCCGCCTAATTCAGGGTTAAACAACCGGCCTTCCGGGTTATAGTCACTGAAGAATCCGAAGTCAGCCTGGATAAGCTGGACATCACCGATCGTTTTATTGTCGATGAGTTCCCTGACTTTAGCGTAGAGCGGGAAGTACCGGCTCCACATTGCTTCCATAATAAATAGTTTACTGTTCTTTGCTTCCCTGAATACAGCTTTTGCTTTCTCTTCATTGATGGCAAATGGCTTCTCGCACAGGACGGATTTCCCCGAACGTAAACACAACAGACTGTTGTCTGTGTGATAAGTATGCGGCGTTGCTATATATATGACATCCACATCCGGATCAGCTGCCAGATCTTCATAAGAGCTATGCCTGTTCGGGATCTGGAAGGAGTGACCGAATGCATTTGCCTTGTCAGCCGACCGGGATCCAACGGCCTGCAAAATGGCGCCTTCCGTATATTTCAGATCGTTTGCGAAAACACGGGCAATTTTACCCGTACCCATTATACCCCAGCGAATTTTCTTCATGACAAATATTTAAAGAGTTGGTTTTCTGTAAAAGAAAGGAAAAACCCGGATTGATATCAATCTTTCAATTGCTGGTCGGGCTGCCAGCCCGACCAGCACCAACGTTGCAGGGCCGAAGAGCGTTTGTCCAGACTGTGCACAAGACAGATTCGTGGGGAGGTAAGGCAGGTTGGAAAACACTCCGGAGCGTTGTCCGGACGTCGCAGGATTTTCAACCTCCAACGCTTGTTCATACGTCGATCCACCCTGCAAGCCGACATAATCACAGTATCACCAACGATCAAATTAAATTGGTGACAAGCTCGCCCATGGGCAGTGCCACGCGCCTTCTGTCGGAGAAGGCTCTCCGACCTACAGTTTGATATGTTATCCGTAGGTCGAACGAGCTGACCGATCGTCACTCCGGAGCCACTCCGGGCTACCGACGTTTATATGTTCGTAGACACGGCTGCGCGACCAGCACAAGTGCAGGGCCGAAGAGCGTTTGTAAAGACTGTGCACAAAGTCGTAGAAGCATTCGTGGCCCGGAGCGTGATCCGGCAGGTCGAGATTAACACACTCCGAAGCGTTGTCCGGACGTCGCAGGCATTTCACAACCGATCATCAAACGCTTGTTCATGATGCCGTCGTATTCCCGGAGACCCTGCTAAGTTCGAAGTTCATAATCAGGCACCAGTATCACTCAAGGCAAGGGGAAAGACTCATAATTAAATTTTAAGGTAAGACATTAGCTCGGAGCGCAGTCCGGGCAGTCGGGCTTCAACGCTGCAACGCTATCTGTCGGAAGAAGACAGTTCTCACGACCATAAAGACAGTTCGATGAAATACGTCGTTATCCCGGAGACCAGTTCGGATAGGTTATGTCGAGACCTGAAGTATTAACGGTGAATTACATTCGACTATACTTCTATACATAAACTTGTTAAATTAGCCCGCGAGTTTGAAACGATTTTATAAGCGCCTGTGAATGCCTGGCGATCACCATTTTAAATTTCATGTTTAAAGAGAATAGTTAGTTATGAAAATTCATGAGTATCAGGCTAAAGAAATACTGAAAAGTAACGGAGTGGCAGTGCCTGCCGGAATTCCTGCCTTTAATGTTGATGATGCGGTTAAAGCTGCTGAAGATTTAAAAAAGGATGGTGCCACCTTATTTGTAGTGAAGGCTCAGATTCATGCCGGTGGTCGTGGAAAAGGGAAGACAAAAAAAAGCGGCGCTCGTGGGGTTATCCTTTGTAAATCAGTCGATGATGTGAAGAAAGCGGCTGAATCACTCCTTGGTGATGTCCTGGTAACCATACAAACAGGCGAGGCCGGTCAAAAGATTGAACGACTATACATTACTGATGGGGTCGACATTGAGAAAGAATATTATCTGGGAATAACACTCGATCGAGCCCGGGGACAAAACGTGATAATGGTTTCGACGGAAGGCGGTGTCGAAATTGAAAAAGTGGCGGCCGAAACTCCTGAAAAAATTATAAAGGAATGGGTTGAACCGGGCATGCCTCTGTTGCCAAATCAGATTCGTCGCCTGGCATTTGCTCTTGAGCTTGAAGGAGATGCTTTCAAACAAGCTTCGAAGTTTATCAGTGCATTGTACAAAGCCTACGAAAAAACGGATGCCTCAATTGTAGAGATCAATCCGCTGGTCTTAACAAAAGATCATGATGTGATGGCACTCGATGCGAAAATCAATTTTGATGATAATGCCCTGTTCCGTCATAAAGAATATGTAGAGTTGCGGGATAAGGCTGAAGAAAATCCTCTTGAGGTAGAGGCTTCTAAGTACAGCCTGAATTACATCAAACTCAACGGAAATGTCGGTTGTATGGTTAACGGCGCCGGACTGGCAATGGCAACAATGGATATCATTAAACTTGCCGGTGGAGAACCAGCTAATTTTCTCGATGTTGGTGGAGGAGCTAATGTCGAAACGGTCAAAAACGGCTTCAAGATCATACTTGCTGATCCCAATGTAAGCGCCATTCTGATCAATATTTTTGGTGGTATTGTTCGCTGCGATCGTGTTGCAAACGGAATTGTGGAAGCTGTCAAGGATCCGGAAATAGAAGCCAAGCTGGCTGATGTGCCTATCATAGTGAGATTGCAGGGCACAAATGCGAGCGAAGCTAAAGTGATAATTGATAAAAGCGGGCTTAACGTGATATCAGCGGTACTTCTGAAAGAAGCAGCCGAGGCCGTAACCCAGGCGATTGCTTCCTGAAATATCGATCTAAAAGTGTTCTGAAGCCTTCCGGAGGGATGCCTCCGGAAGGCTTTTTATTTATTGGCCAGCAGCTTAGGAATGATTATTAGTGTCAAATTTGTTAATAAAGTAAGCTGAAGTTTAGAATATCTTAATGTTAGACAGGGCTTATGGCGACAAAAAACATAGTTTTAGCATATTAACTAGTTACAGTCAATACACTTAAGTTGGGGGGGTATACGTTATAGATAACTGACCGTATAACGGTAAGCACCATATCAAGATCTTCTAATCGGAAAAATAGTCTATATAATACCCAAAATGCTTAGCTTACATAAAGTTAAATTAGCAGTGTATTTTTTCGTCCGGTTGGGATCGGAAAAGAAATCGGTAATTAATCCTGAAAATAGTCAGGATAACTATTATGGTTGTACTGAAAGCAAATAATACATCCCGGATACTATCGGGAGATGCGGGAATACAAAAAAGTAGAGTGAGGATAAACTAATAAGCGACCAACCCGCAAAATGATCCTGTATTGTAAGGATTGATCTGTTCACCAATTAGAATATAATGCCTCTTTTAGATACGATAATTAACAAAAGATATTTTTTTATTGGGCTTTTTGTGCTTTCTATAGGCGCTTGGGGTTGCTCTTCTCAGCAAAATGGACAAACTGAGACGAATGAGCCATTGAGCGCGCCGGCAAAAAATGATCAGGTCACAGTTACTAAACCCATCAAACGTGGCCTTGATGCCATCAAAAAGCGTGGCGTCATCAAACTTATAACCCGCTATAATTCCAGCTCCTATTTTCTTTATAAGGGTACGGAGCACGGTTTCGAGTACGACTTCTTCAAAGAGTTTGCCAAAGAAGAAGGCTTGAGTGTAGAAGTGGTTATCATCAGAAATGGTGAGAATCCGGTTGATATGCTTAACAGTGGTAAGGGTGATGTGATTGCTGCAAATTATGTAATCACCCCGAAACGTCAGAAGTATATCGGTTTTACGCGCCCGTACAATCTGGTAAATCAGGTTATCGTGTTACCTGATTATTCCGAGCCGGTTCCCAAAACAGTCGGTGATTTAGGACCGATTACCATCAGTGTCCGTCGCCGCAGTTCCTATTATCAGAGTTTAAAACGTCTTCAGGAAGAGGGATATCCAATCAAGATAAACGTAGTCTCGGAGGATTATGACACCGAGGCACTTATGCTGGGTGTTATGAAAGGAAGGTTCCAGGCAACGGTCGCTGATAATAATCTGTTCAAAGCAGCCAAAACGTACATGAACGGCATTACGGCTGGACCAGTCATTTCAAAGGATGATACGGTGGCCTGGGGAATCCGGAAAAACGCTCCAGATCTTCAGTTGGCTATGAACAGATATCTTTATAAACATTTTAAGCTGACGGGTCCGAATGAACAACCTAAGCGTTCAGAGTTTTTGAATGTTCTGAGACATAGGTATTTCCAGGATGAGCAACAAATCTATGCGGAGCACATGCAGATGCCGTCCAAGTATTCCGGGCTTTTATCGCCTTACGATAAACTAATCAAACCAATTGCTGATTCAATGGGCGTGGATTGGAAGATGGTTGTCGCCATTGCGGCCCAGGAATCGAAATTTGATCCAGATGCAGAAAGCTGGACAGGTGCTGTCGGTCTGATGCAGGTATTGCCGCAGTTTTCGGCTTATTCAAAAGATTCTCTGTTGAATGTTTCTTTAAATGTTAAGGAAGGGGTGAGGATCCTGAAGGAGCAACTCCATCACTATTCTTACATGGATTCTACAGATCGGTGGAAGTTTACACTGGCCACATATAATGCCGGACCGGGGCATATTACAGATGCGCGCCGGTTGGTAATGGACAAGTACGAAAATCCTGATGACTGGGACAATGTGGCTAAGGCTTTGATCTTACTTATGCAGCGCAACTATTATAAAGATGCCAGGTATGGTTTTTGCCGGGGTATTGAAACTGTGAGCTACGTAAATGAGATAGTGAACAGGTATCACATGTACCAAACAATAGCAGCTCTGGCCAATAATAATGAGAAAGCCGTTAGTCCGACGGTGATTGGATTGAGTAAAGCCCTGAACTAAGTAAGCCGGGACTGTCAGTCCGGCGAGCTACAACCCGGCAGGATTTCGTTTGTGAGGTTGTGTATTAAGGAGAACTTTATCATATCCAATGCAACACAGTGAGGTGCCGGGCCAAACAGCCCGGCATACTGTTATCAAATAGCTCATTTACCCAACCTTTATCACAATCAGCGTCAGGTCATCTACGATGTTGTTATTCGAAAAGTGAATCACATCATCGACAATATTTGAAAGAATATCTGCTGCAGATGATTGCTTGTACTTGTTGACGCAGGCAATGATTCCTTCCTCCTCATACTCCTCGTCTTTATCATTTCGTGCTTCCGTGATCCCATCGGTATACATGACAAATACGTCTCCCTTTTTTAAGGGCATATCTGCGGACTGATATGGGCGCATAGTTGGAATGGCACCCAGTATCAAGCCACCTGTGGTTAATTTGTCCGGCTCATTATTATCCTCGTGAAAAACAAGGGGCGGATTGTGTCCGGCGTTTATATAATGCAGCGTAGTGGTTTTCTGGTCCAGGCATCCCCAGAAAAAAGTAACAAAGGTATCTGACGGCGTATTTTTATAAATGATGTCATTCATCCGGCCCGTTTTCTGTTCCAGGCTCAGTTCCAAAGGTGTGAGCGTATGCAACAAAGCCTGCATATTTGCCATGATGAGTGATGCAGGGACCCCTTTGCCGGTTACATCCCCAATAGCAATCGTGAGATTTGAGTCGTCATCGGTTATGAGATCATAATAGTCGCCGCCTACCTGGCGTGAGGGGATATTCCGTGCAGCGATATCCAGTCCGGACAAAGATGGTACCTTGGCAGGAAATAATCCTTCCTGGATTGTTCTTGCGATGCCCAGTTCCTTTTCAAGACGTTCCTTCTCAATACGTTCCTCCAGGAGCCAGGTCTTTTGAATGGACATGATGGTCAGGTTACCCAGGGAGACCAGGAAGTTGCCGTCCGTTTCAGTGTATTCTTCATTATTGCCGCGCGGTCCAACTCCGATCAACGCAGTTTTTTTATCCTGGATATACAAAGGTACGATCAGGTGAATATTGTTCTCCTGAATAAATGGACTGGGATCTGATGATAGATTATCGTTGTGAAAAGAACTTGTTTCATATTTCCTGAAGACACCGTTGATCTCCGTCTGGGTAGGTTTGTGATTCAGTCCATTCTGAGCAATAAGTGTCCGTTTGCCATTATGTTCCATGATGAAGAAAAATGTGCGTACGAACATCTGACCGAGAAGGGCAAACTTAAAAATCCGGACAATCTGCTCACGATCAACAGTAAAGTTGAATTCCTTGCTGATATCAAAGAGCGTGTGCAGCTCCTGTACTTTGCGATCGAGGTTGCGATTTGATTGCGTAAGATCTTCGAATAGTTCAGAGTTGTAGATGGCCACAGATGCCATGACCGTTAATGTTTGCAAAAAATCTTTTTCCCTTGTATTAAGGGATTCTTTAGTCGCCTTCGGTCCAAGGCACAGGAAACCAATATGTTGGTTACTTGTTTTTAGCGTAATGATAATATGACGGGCATTAGTTGTATCGGTACATGGAAGAACCTTTAATTCGCCAGGCTCCATTTCATGGAATAACCCTTCACGCAGTTTTTTCGAATCGGGCAGCTCAACCACCTCATTCTCTTGCATGTTCATCGGGCCTTTGATCTTGACCACTTTATAGTAATCGTCATGATCATAAATAAGAATGGCACCGCGTGTTATCAGCAACTTGCCCATCAAAATGAGAAGCAGGTGATTCAGAACAAAGTCCAGATCGTACGATTCAATCAGCAGTCGCGTGGTCTCGAGCAGTGCTGATAAATCAAAACGGTTCTGACGTTCTTCGATGTCTCTGATATTATCCGACATCAGTCTTTTCTAAGGGTTTTCCTCATCCTGATTTCATTCTGGCCGTCACTTTTACGGTACTCTACCATATCCATGAGTTGTCGGATAAGATAGACGCCAACACCGCCTCGTTTCCCGTTATGGATGCTTTGCTGGATATTGGGTTCATGATATGTTTTGGGATCGAAAGAATCACCATCATCAATTAGTGATATCCAAAATTCGTAGTTGTTTCCGCCGAGTTCTATTTGTACGACCTGGTTGGTGTCGTTATGATAAGCGTGTTTTACAACATTCGTATACGCTTCGTCTACAGCCAGGCGGATATCTTCGACATCGGATTCTGAGAAGCCAAATTTACGTGCATGTCGCGCCACAAAGTCTCTTACTTCCGACAGATGCCGGGTCGTTGCTGAAACTCTGAGAATATGTTTGGCTAAGGTTGGCAAGGGGTTAAGCTTAATTCGTTGTAGAAAACTGATGTATTGCCTGATCTTCGGTTTCAAATATATCATAGAGTGTAGGGAAGCCAAGTAAATCGAACACGTTATAGACACGAGGTTTCATGTTTGATAACTTTATATCACCGCCACGCTGCCTCAAATCTTCGATATAAGCCATAAAAACACCGAGCCCGGCACTGGCTATATAATCAAGATTCTGACAATTGACGATAATTTTGATTCTGTCGTCCTTGATAAGGTTTTGCAGCATATCCTCGAGCTGTGGAGACGTATGGGCATCCAACTCTCCATGGAGCTCCAGAATTGTGTACTGACTTTTTGCCCGTTGTTGTATACGGAATGCACTCATACTGGATATAGAATTAGTTTTAGTAAAAACCTACCAACCCGCCACTGTTAAGTAACAGGTTCTCAAGGAAAAATAAAACATTAGGATGCCCATTCATAGATTTTGTACGACAAAACACACAGGATGTTAGACTCTGAGTGTAATTTTTGTGCTCATACGTAAATGAAGGGGAAAAGATTCGTTTGTTTGAGTATTGAGTATTGAGTATTGAGTATTGAGTATTGAGTACGAGCTGTAGGTCGGAGAGCTTCTCCGACAAAATGGAGCCCGGCACTGCCTGAAGGTGAACGTGATATCAATTAAACTTGATCTGTAGTCATGATTAGGTTATCCCGTATCGCAGGGACAATAGGCGAGCAGCTTTCGTGACAGGTGCAGGTTAAAACCAACGTTACATTTGCTCTGAGACATCCCTTATTTATCCACAAATCTAAAATATGTGAGGTGATTATACTCACTGATCAGCCTCTACATTGTTGGTGCTGGTCGGTCCCGAAAGCTTTCGGGACGCGACCTACGGATACGAATCCAAATTGTAGGTCGGACAGCCTGTCCGACAGTTATGCACGAGGTATCGTCTGTAGGCATCATACTCACGCATCAATCAAAATCAGCGGTCAGCATCGGGCAAAGACAAATTAAAAGGGTACTTGGCGAATGATCGATCGCTGCAGAGTAGGGATTCTTATAACGTTGAGTCAACGCTACGGGTACAGTGAGGGATCCCTTAGCTTTCCTCGAATCCGGCCTCTGTATGGTGTGGACAGACGCTGTTCGGTTCTGTAACGTTGGTGCTGGTCGGTCCCGAAAGCTTTCGGGACACGACCTACGGATACGAATAGTTTGAGTTTAAAAAGCGTCGTTGTAATGCCAAAAATAAAAAAGGCGTCACACGTATCAGGTGCGACGCCTTAAACTATTCATCAAGAGAGACGCTACTTGAGCGCTATCAAATATGCAGATTTTCCAATCTAATAGCAACATTTACGGGTTTTGATGTATTAAAAATCGTAAAATTCTGTTACGGTACAGTAGCCTGTCTGTGTATCTTTTTATGCACAATAGGAAAAGAGAAAAAACCAGGTAAAGTGGGGATAATAATATATATATGTATATTATTTTGAGGAACAGATCCGAAATTTGCCTTGAAGTACGTCAGATTACTTCTGGTTTTTGTAAAAGACGGGCATGAACTCGAGGATTTCTTCAGCAAATAAAAACGTTTCATCCTGCACCTCTTTCCATGCCTCCGATGTATACTTACAAGCGATAACGTGAGACTGAGCAACGGGAAAATTTCTTTTCCTTTTATGTTCAATAGGGGTCGCCACAGAGTTGAACATATTTAGTATGGCCGGAACAGAAACACGCTGATCATGGAGTTGTTTGTTTTTGTAATAATAGCCAACAAACACAGGACACTTAATGCGACCATAGGTCGCATCATTCATGGTTTTGTAAATAAAAGATCGTAAGGCATTCAGACTCTGAAGATCATACGCAGGGTACCAGTACTGTTTTTCATAAGGATCAATCGATTGGATATGAAAGCTATTATGCCATCGTTGCAGGCCATTGAAAAGCAGTCCGGCAGAACGCCGTGTTATCCAGTCGATGCGCGGATTATAGAATCTGATAAGAGGGGAATAGGCTATTACGGCTTTTATATCAGGTAATACGCTAGCCAGATACAGAGCCAGAGATGCTCCGGTAGATGTCCCCATCAAAAAAATGTTATCACCAAGTTTTCTGCCTATTTTCACAGCGTTGGTAGCTGATTCAAGGAGCTTTTGTGAAGTAAGTTCAGTCAGCCTGTTTTGATTTAATCCATGTCTGGCTAGTCGCGAGAGATAAAGATTCATCCCATATCGCTTCGCAAATTCCTGGTGAATCGGATATCCTTCCCCCTGGCTGGCCGTAAAACCATGCAGGTAAATAAGCACGTTCTGAGTCTTATGATGTTTTTGATTATCAAACCAGATAATACGCGCCTCATTGTCTGGTTTTAAGTCGTGATGTTTTAGCTCCTCATCACGAATCTCATTTTCCAAAAGTTCTAATTGTGAGGTTTTTCTATTCATTCACCTTAGCTATCAAGAGAATGAGGGGGATAAAATGCGGATATCGAATAAGAAACAAATTTTGGATTTGAACCTGTTGTTACTTAAACGTGGGCTATCCAGAAATTGATATTGTATTTAGATGAAATTTCATTGCCAATATGTTCGCCGTCAGATCTATTTTGTAAATGTCCAAGTCTCACTCTAAACCAAATATCACCTGTTTTTTCGTTCCCATACTTCATAAGATATGCATTGGTATAACCACGTTCTCTCCATTTCTTTAATTCTTTCCGGGCTTTCCATTGTGAACGCCATGAACTGACCTGTAATGCAAAATCGCCAGAAGAAGAAAAGGCTTCAACAACCGGTTCATTTCCGGATGCGCTGTCAGTCTTTTGCCTATTCATTCGTTCGCGTTCCCTCTGAGCAGCGAGTCGTGCCTCTTTTTGGGCCTGAGTCTGCGCAATGCTATCTTGAATAGCCTGTTGCCTGGCCTGCTCCTGCATGGTTTGTTGTTGCGGTGATTGCCGTGCTTCCTTTTTTCCGCAGGAAAATAGAAAGGTAAGACACACAGATAGAATTATGGAGAATTTTCTCATTTTTTTATCAAAATGATGAATAAACAACAGGTCAATTGATTATAGTAAATATCAAACTTTAGTGTTAAGCCAGATTCCACTCTATACTAAACACTTATATGTTTTATTTAATGTAGTAAAGATAATTTATTTTAAATTACATTCATTAAATTCTAACTATATACAGTTGTGTCTTTTGTTTGTTAACAATAAAGTAATGTGATATTACGATATTCTCGTAACGTGAGGGGGGGATTATTCCATAATCGTGCGGGTGAAATTGAGGATCTAGAATATCAGCACAAAGTTGCTGAGCGTCTCTACTAATTTTTCAAATAAGTATTTTATAGATGAAATCGTTTGTATTTATAATACCGCGTACTCCAACAAAATTTCAAAGTGAGATAAGGAACAAGCTTTTCAAGGTTTGTATACGTTCTTTGATCATGCAATTGTTTGATGATTGGGAGGCAATTGTTGTTGATGAACAGGACTGTTCATACGATAATGTTAATCATATTAAATCTGATGCTGAAAAAAAACATGATAAAATTGATTTTGCTCTTGAATTAATTTCACAGGAGAGGGTTAAACCACGGTATTTAATCAGATTGGATGATGATGATATCATTTCACCGGTAGCAATTCGTAGATATTGTAATGAAAAATATGATTGCTATGCTGATAGATATCACTTTTTCTATGAACTGGTTAGTGGAAAGAAAGCATTAGAAAAAAGAGCGTGGATACCGAATACTGCTGTACATAAGTATCACCATGCCATGGAGTTTGTAAAAGAAGCAGACAGACCTCTAATTAACACTGATCATAGCAAGTATTGGCTTGATTACTATAAAAAATTTGATATTTCATTCTTTCCCAAAAAGCATCCATTATATATGAGAGTGTTATCTCCGTTTACTATAACAAGTGGAGGTGTTGGTTTAGACAGTAAAGATCTATTCCAAAATTCCGAATACAAGGAGTACTTGAGAAGCTATGGGCGGTTTAAGAACTATAATATTGGAGACTACCGCCATTTTTTTAAAATGATGAATATCCTATTTCACTAATCAATTGCATTTGCTTCTTTATAAAGTATTGAATTTACCGATTTCTCTACTTTAGATTGGTCCAGTTTTTCAGGGGAGGTCAGAATACAGTTAATGTTTTTTAATTAGAAAAGAGCCTATGTTACACAACATCCTGAGTTTCAGTTTGTTATTGGCATTATAAAATTTGCCTGGAAATTAGACTGTATTTTTGTGGAGAAACTTTAAATATATAGTGACGAAGCGATAATGTTGATCTGACAGAGTGGATTTCCAATTTGTTAGAAAATTAAAACAGGATTGAAAATGCATATAATTTCATATACTATTCAACAATTGAGGGTTGGCTGATCTGTTGATCATTTGGTATGATAAGTATTTATTATAACATAAAAAGCATGTTTTATTCGTATACTATCAATGATATTCCCTTAATCAGTGATCGAATTAAATTTGAACCAATAATTTCAGGAGTCGCTTAAAAGCAAGTTATGGCTGTTCAAGACGGACATAGTGGGATGAATGGAAATGGCTTTAATGGGTCAGGTGGATATTATTTAGGGACGCGTTATACAAACGGTTATCAACAATCGGGTAATAGTGGTGAATTAATTGATTTTAAAAAGTTTTTATCTCTTTTTATCAGCCATAAATGGTTGATATTATTATTTGTGTTAGTTGGTGCTGGGCTAGCTATTTATATCTCTGAGGAAATGACGCCGGTATATGAGAGTACAGGTACTATGTACATTACAGACACACCGGACAATGCAGCTGTTGGTAATGGAAATGGGAATTCGCAGATTACACAAATGCTTGCGAATAAATACGACATCGGTGGTGGTGGATCTGTGGCGATGCAGGTCGAATTTATCAAATCGCGGAAATTGTCTGATGAAGTTGCAAGACAAATGATGGATATTAAGTACAGGCCAGACGGTTCACTTTATCCTATACTATGGAATGATTATCCCATTGATTCTTCGTTAGTTGACTTAGGTACGCTTTCATACCGTATTCGAAATGGATTAACAGTAAAACAAAAGGAGGATAAATCAGGCTTTACCATTCCGGGAATGGTTTTGATTTCTTTTGATAGTTATGATTCTTATGAAGCTTCCAGGATTGTCAACATGATAATGAATACTTATGCTGACATATCCATGAAGCAAAACAGGGCAGTTGCGCATGCTGCAAATGAATTTTTAAATAATGAAAAGAATAAAGTTAAGGATGAATTATTTAGTTCAGAAGCGGATTTGAGTCGCTTCATGAACGAAAAAAATATGGTTTCACTTGATGGCCAAACAGATCAACTTGTTACTACATTATCGCAGCTAGAAAGTCAACGACAGGCAATAAACGTTCAACAAGCAGCCATAAATTCCGCAATCGATAGTTATAAAAAGCAAATTGAGTCGATTAAGCCGGGGCTGGCTGATAAATTTGCCGAAAGTGTTGGGCCAACGTTAAATAGCTATCAATATCAATTAGCTAATTTACAGACGCGGAAATCTTTGATTTTATCCCAAAATCCGAGTCTTAAGAATAATCCAAACTCTGAGCCGGAATTAAAGAAGATAAATCAACAAATTGATGCATTGCAGAGTGAGATATCCAAACTAACTAATAAACTTATAAATCAAGATAACGGTTTGGGCGGGATCATTGATAATGGCAATAATGGTATTCTTGGGGAAATAGGAAATCTACGTCAAAAGTTGCTAGAATTACAGGTTCAAAAAAGCCAGAATGATGCTCAGGCTCAAGCATTAGATAGCCAGATTTCCTTCTATAAGGATCGATTCAATAAAGTCCCTGACAATATGATGGCGCTGGCAAGGTTGAAACGCAAAGTGCAGATGAATGAGAGTTTGTATACGACATTGTCGCAGCAGTCAACTCAAATGACACTCAATGAGCAGTTGCAATCGAGTCAGGGACGAATTATTGATAGTGCAACACGGCCAACTGACCCAGTAATCCCCAATAAACCATTAATAATTTTAATTGGCTTTGCATTAGGCCTGATGTTGCCAGTTGGATACCTCTTTATTAAAGAGACCCTTGTTAACAAGTTTAACAGCGTCGAAAAATTAAAGAAAAGAAACATCCCGGTACTTTCTGTTATACCAGAAATGACAGGCGAAATTCGTAAGCTATTTTCAAGGAAAAAACACGTTTCAGTCGATGGGTTTAATGTGTCCACCTATTTATTGACACATCTGGAATCAATTTCGCCAATTTCGGAGGCATTCCGACGATTACATAGCAATGTTATCTACTCCCAACCAGATAATACCCTGAAAGTTCTAATGTTTACAAGTTCGCACAAGGGAGAGGGGAAGAGTACTGTGTTATCGAATTTTGCGGTGACTCTTGCTGAAGCCGGTAAGCGTGTTCTTGTTATTGACACCGATTTCAGGAGACCTGGTGCCGCTAAAATTTTTGGTGTTTCGGAAAATCCGGGGATTTTAGAACATTTGTTTGAGAGTAGCACACTCCCAGAAGTAATTCAAAAATCCTCTGTTGAAGGTGTTGATGTGTTGACAGCTGGTAAAATTGCGCCAAATCCAGCTTCAATAAGTAAGAGTTCAAAATTGCGCCAGCTTATATTGAATCTGAAAGAAAAATACGATCATATACTGCTTGACACAGCTCCGTATGGAATGATTACAGATGCAGCTCCTCTAATTCATCTCACAGATGGTGTTGTGCTAATTGTTAAGTTTAATGAAACAAGAGAAACGGAACTAGACCATACAATAGAAGCGTTATTGAGAACTCAGGCCAATATTCTGGGGAGTGTTTTAACTTCTTATAATCCAAAGAAAAGTACCGATTATTACTATAATAAAGATTACTATAAGACGACTTATTCTGAGTATAATAAGTACCAGGCCGATAAGGGAAGCAAAAGGAAGACCGGAAAATCCAAGCTTAAAGTATAATTGAATAATTATGAGTTATAAAAAAAAACTATCACGCTTAGGTTATGGGGTATTAATTGCGGTATTTGTTATACCATTGATAAGTAAGAGAAGTGAGGCACAAATAGGAAACAATCTACAGGGATATCAATTCAATCAACCCCAGATTCAGGGATTGTATAGGTTGGTTGAACCCGGCCAGTTAGCGGATACACTTAGTTTGTGGGGAGACACAGGCCTTCATGGTAGAGTAATGATTCCCAGGAATATGAATTTGGTTCAATTGATTAGTTATGCCGGTGGCCCTGGAGCTCCCAATATTGCCGGTGGGGGACAAACGATTGGACGTCAGTTGAATTGGTCGCACGAGAAAGTTTATGTCAGGGTAAACAGGTATGATAGGAATAATCGAAGATATCATCTGCAACAATTTACATTTCAGTACAATCGCCCTCTGCCGGAATCACTTGAAAATTATCAGTTGCATAACAACGATGTTATAACTGTACAAGTCAGGCAAAAACCCAGTCCATTAGATTATATTCAGGTGTTTGGAATAACAATCGGCAGTGTTACTGCCATTCTGTTGGTTGCAAATCGATTTGGAGTTCTATAGTTCTGGGAATGTAAAATATAAAACGTTAACCAAGCGTATTTTTACGTATTACCAATTTAATCTTAGTGATAACTCAATTAGTTGCCGTTTAGCTATATAATTCATTACTAAATTACAATAATAAATGGGTGATTTTGCTTACAGGCAGTCAATTAAGTCAATTGGCGTTTATCTGAATCAAAAGGATAGAAAAAGGTCATTGATTGTCTTGGCAGCGACAATGATAGGTTCATTATTGGATGTTTTTGGACTGGCGTCCATTCTTCCACTGATTAAAATTATTTCCGAGCCTAAAATTATTGAGTCAAACTATTATATTCATACAGTCTATACTTTCATAGGTTTTAATTCTGTCTCATCGTTTGTTTTATGTTTTATAATAGCAGTATTTCTGTTTTTCCTATTTAAAAATGCTCTCTTAGTTGGATTAAATTGGCTACAATTTAGTTTTACTGCTCAAATTTCTCTTAATATTGTTTCAAGACAGTATGATAAATACTATAATATCGATTTTTGGAATTATAAGAACCTGGGGTCGGCGAGAGTTTTAAATTATGTGGCAAATACTCCGGATCAGTTTACAAGTCAGATATTAAATCAACTACTAATGCTGGCAACGGAGGTCTTTGTTGCCTTCTTTATTGTAGTCGGTGTTGGTATTTATCAACCGGTACTTTTCTTACTCTTAGCTGCACTTCTCGGACCAACGACATGGCTTAGTTATTCAAGTTTGAAGAATAGACAGGTAGCTATCGGAACTGAGATTGATGAATTGAGGGCAAAATCCTATGGTGCCCTTCACGATGCTTTTTATGGGTATATTGATATAAAATTAGCGGATAAGAGGGAATATTTTCATAACAGATATATGAAAATCAGCGAGAGGACTAAGAAGTTAAACATTCTAAAGAATGTATATCTTCTTGTTCCTCAAAAACTTATGGAAACGGTCGCTATCTTTGGTATTGTTCTGATAATTGTGTACTCGTATTTCATAAGTAATAGTCAAGCCGGTACACTGGCAATTTTAGGACTCTTTGTAGCTGCAGCTTATCGTCTTTTACCATCTGTAAATAGGATGCTTCAATACCTAATGACGATAAAGCAATCACAGTACACATTAAAAAATCTGGCCCTATTTGCTGATCAAGATCGAGCTGTTCGATCAATACAGCAACAACCAATTGAATTCAAAAACGATATAGTTTTTAAAGATCTTGGCTATACTTTCCCTGATGATACAAAACCCGTACTAGAAGATATAAATTTTACTGTTAATAAGGGAGAACGTATTGGTTTTATAGGCCATACGGGATGTGGCAAAACAACTTTAATGAATCTTTTACTGCGCTTTTATAAGGAGAATGAAGGACAAATATTGATTGATGGTGAACCACTTAAGGATCAACATACCAGAAGTTGGTGGGATAAAATTGGTTATGTACGCCAGGACATTTACATCCTGGAAGGTACAATTAAAGACAATGTCATTCTTGGTGACACAGAAGTCAATGAGGAAAGGCTTTGGCATGCAATACGGAGTGCTTCAATGCTTGATTTTGTCGAATCTCAGGAGAACGGGATCGATACAATTGTGGGCGAAAAGGGTAATCGTTTATCGGGCGGACAGAGACAAAGACTCGCAATTGCAAGAGCACTATATCGTAATGTAAAAATTTTGGTTTTTGATGAGGCCACAAGTGCTTTGGATAATAAAACAGAGCAAGAGGTTACAGATTCTATACAGCGGGTTGGAGCTGAGGATATAACCTTATTTGTTGTTGCTCATCGTTATACAACACTTAAAGGTTGTGATAAAATTTTCGAGCTTTCGAACGGGAAAATAGTTGCTGTCCACGATTATGATACGTTGATTCATTCTATCGTTTAAGGGAAAGCAACTCGGATATTTTTTAATTGTGCGCAATAGTTGATTATCCCATACTTTGTAGCTTTTATTTGATATAATTTTGGTTTATTACTTGAATAACTCGTTTACTGGTTCTGCCTGAGCTGATCAGGGTACTTTAAATTGCAGCAGAACATGGAAGAACCTGCTTTAGGATTGGGAAGTTGGTAAGGGAAAAAAATGTTAGATACCATGAGCTTAGTTAAATTTTATATTACTCCTATATATCCATACGGTAATGATCATTATTATCATGAGATAATTTCACTGGCAGAAGGATTTCGTGCTCTGGGATGTAAAATCATCGGTAATGCTGATTACTGGTATGAGCCTGAAAAAAAAAATATCTGATTCCAAAATCTGATAATCTAACACCAGATATTGAGATATATGATTATCGATATGTTCGATCATTCGAACATTTATTGTTCCGTAATGGCCACCCTAATTTTCAGCATAAAAGTAAACGTGTACTAGTAGATCGAAATGATTGGATAAGACCTATATGGCATAGTAATGATAACTATAAGGCATTCGATCTAATTCTTTCAGGAAACCTGTTCAAAAATGTAAAGTATCCAGCTAATGTTCGTCCATGGGCTATTGGTTTAACTGAGCGTCAAATTAAATACATTGATACCTTTGCAAATGTAAAACCAACAAAGACAGAAATTGGATATAATTTTAGGGTTCCTCATAACCTGAGGAAAGTTGTTGTTGAAGGGCTTAGTTCAAATAATTTATTATATCCCTTAAAACAACATTTGACTGTTAATAAACAACATGATTCAAATACTGGTGTGTTCGATATAAACCAATTCTACTGGGAGCAAACTACGCGAAGGCACAGTCTTGAATATTTCAGGATTATTAATAACTATTTGTTTTTTTTAGCAGTCGGAGGGTACTACGAATTTAGACCTTTCCTATATCAGCCATACTCTATAATTGATCGAATAAAGAGAAAGCCATTTCATTTGTATTACGAATACTTAAGGAGAAAACATTTGGATTTCTCAGATGCGATATTTGTTTTTCAGTATGATAGCTTTCGACTTTGGGAAACTATGTATGCAAAGACATGTCCAATTTATCTCGATGTAGATAAGTGGAATTTTTTATTCCCTTGCCAGCCCACGGAAGGAGTTCATTACATTGGTATTAGAGATTTTAATTTCGATGCCATTATTGCAAAAATAAATCAAATGGGTTCACAAGAAATTGAATATATTAGTCAGGAAGGCAGAAAATGGGTTTATCAGAATTATGAACCCCGCGCCGTATCCAGACGGCTATTAGATTGGTTAAGTGAAAATGATGGAAAATAGAGAGAAAACTAAATACCTGATTGTAAAAGGAGTTGCTGGACTTGGTAATCGACTATTTTCGGTTTGTGACGCTATACAGTATGCGTTAAGAACCAAAAGAGTTATTTTGATTGACTGGAGTGAAGGACTATTTGGCCCTAAAGGGAAAAATATTTTTTATGAGTATTTCCAACTTAAAAATATACCCCACATTCTTAGTTTAAATGATATTCCTAACCAAAAATCTTTAAGCTATTTCCCATCTTCCTGGAGAGATGATCTTACAAATAGTATATATGACAAGTATGAGTTTTACACACCAACTACATCACCTGTTAATAAATTTGAATACGTGTTAAGAAAACTATCGAAAATACGAAATAAAGAGAGTTTTTCGAAGTATTATGGTTATTGGAAAGTGAAAGATTCTGTCAAGAAGGAAACAGAGGATAATTTTTTACCGGTAGGTCATTTGTTAGATACTCATCATCCGGAAGATGTAGTGGTATATTGCGACTACAACCCTCCATTTATTGAAAATAATTTACTCAATCACTTAGCACTAAAAGAAGATATACTTAATAAGATAAATAAATTAAAAGAAAATATTTTCAAAGGAAATACGATTGGGATACATATTAGGAATACTGATAAAAAACCTGAGAGAGAGATAAAATATTTGGTTAATATGCTTCGGTCACCGAAGTATAAAAAATATTATTTTTTTATAGCGACGGATAGTTACGATGTGTTTGAACGGGTAAACAAATATGATAATGTTGTATACTACCCGAAGAAAATTCCCATCCCATCTTATGGAGGAATTCACCATGGACGATATACCTCGGAATATGATTATCCCGAGCAAATGCTTGAAGAAAGTATAATTGATCTATGGTTGCTATCTCAATGCGATTATTTATGGTATCAGGGTAATTCAACTTATTCAATCATAGCGAGATCTCTACACGGGCATCCTTCTAAGCAGTGGGATTGGAATTCTGATCCAATCAAAGAATTATCTATATGAATCTGGTCTCAATTGTCATTCCATGCTACAATTGTGCTGAATTTGTTCATAACACGATAGAATCTGCGTTGGATCAAACCTGGTCGCAATGTGAAATAATTTGTGTAGATAATAACTCAACGGATCAAACAGCTCGAGTTCTCGAAGAATTCAAAAGAAAATATTCCAATATTATTGTTGGTTTTGAGAAGAAGAAAGGCGCGAATGCTGCAAGAAATTACGGGCTGACTTTGGCAAAGGGTGATTATGTTCAATTTCTTGATGCTGATGATATTATGGTGCACAATAAAGTTGAGCATCAAATGAATTTGGTACAGCAGTTTAAACCAGATGTAGTTATTTCTGAAACCATTATCCGCGAAAGCGATTCTGAAATGATTCAAAAGACTACGGATGATGTTTGGTACGGTTTATTTTCAACCAGGTTGGGATACACAAGTTCCAATTTATGGAATAAAAACAAGGTCTTGACTTCCGGTGGATGGAGGGAAGATTTGAGAAGCAGCCAAGAATATGACTTAATGTTTAGATTGTTAAAAAATGGGGCAGTTTTTCATGTTGATCATTCAGCATTGACGATTATGCGTAAGATTAATAGCAATTCTATTTCAAGTATTAATATTCGCGAAAATTTAATTAGATATATAGACTTGAGAATAGAAATGTTAAATTTTTTAATAAAAAATAATTATTTCATAGATCATGACATCCAACCGTATAAACAACAACTATTTGACAAGATCAGGACATTATATCCTATCGATCGTGAAACTTCACTTACATACTTCGATGAAATAATTGGTGACGATTTTACTCCAATATCTTCAGAATCAACTACTAAGAAATATCTTTTTTTATATAAATTGGTCGGTTTCGCGAAACTTGAATCTATTCGCATGAAGATTGCTGATTTTCTCAAGAATTAAAAGTAGAGGGTTTGGGATGATTTATTTAACATTGGCTGATGACTATACAGGTGTCTATCATAGCCAGGTTTTGGATGTTTGCATAAATTTTCGTCGTACTTTGGGAATGCCAATAAGACTTGTTGCGTTAGTTCCACCTAGTCATTTTTTTAAAACGTACGATAAAATTAAAGGAATACTGCCAACTTCTTTAGTATTACCTATGTGGCCAGGACGGTTGGATTGGAGACGTAATGGGTTAATCCTGAAATTGTTAAAAAAGCAGCTATCAAATCAGGTTGTCATATGCAGAGGTGTTCTCGCCACAAATTTAATGATAAATTTAAAGAAAAAGGGTATTGTTCGTAAGGTTATATACGATGCCAGAGGTGCAACAGCAGCAGAATGGAAAGAGTATTTATACAACGAGAACAAAAAAATTAGTCGGGGAATAGAAGTTTTGGAACGTAATGCAGTGCTTAAATCTGATTTCAGGATGTCTATTTCAGATGCATTAGTTAATTATTGGAATGAACAGTTTGACTATAAAAACAGTGATCATGTTATAATTCCAACAACTTTAAGCGAAGAATTTTTGGAACCGTTAATACCTCAGACAAAGCGGGAAAAATTACGGATCGATTTAGGTTTCTCTGAAAATGATATAGTTCTTGTTTACTCTGGCTCGTCTGCAGGCTGGCAATCCTTCTCAATGCTTAAGCATTTGGTTGATCATTATTTCTCAGTCAATCCTCAGATCAAATTACTGATCTTGAGTAAAGATCCGGGTGAATTGAAAGAGTTAGTAAATATTTATCAAAATCGTGTTATTATTACTCAAAGACCACATAGTGCTGTCTTTGAAGCATTAAATGCCGCTGATTATGGGTTACTTATCAGAGAAAAATCGGTAACAAATAAAGTTGCGGCTCCTACAAAGTATGCCGAATATTTGGTCTCTGGTCTGCCAGTGTTATTAAGTGGTGAGGTTGGTGATTATACTAGTTTCACTACGAGACATAATTGTGGATTTGTCTTAGATAGTTCGAATTATCCCAATCTGATTCCGTTGACGGATGAGAGTAGGGTCAAAAATAATAAGCTGGCACACCTATACTTTTGTAAATATTCGGATTATATTCGAAAACGATATCAGAAAGTCATCAAATACGCGCTCTCAAAATAATGCGTATTCTCTATTATTCTCCACATCCCCAATTACAATTACGTAGTAATACCGGATATGGAACTCATATGCGGGAAATGATAGCTGCTTTTCGCAGTATGGGGCATGATGTGTCACCATATATCGTCGCTGATGTTAATGGCGAAAACGAAGAGGAGTTTGTTCAACAAAACATACCTAACAATGCTAAAATACAAAATGGAAGTTTTTTAAAAACTCTTATTAAGACAGTAACACCAAACTTCGCATGGTCAAGTATTAAAGACTTAAGGTTGTTAAACTTCGATCGGAAAATTAAAAATGATCTGAAGGATGCCATAGTTGAGTGGAAGCCTGATGTTATTTATGAAAGATGCAATTATCTTCAGACTTCTGGGGTCGAAGTAGCAAACCAAATGGGAATACCTCACATTTTAGAGGTTAATTCTCCTTACGTCGAAGAACATGCCTTTTTGGAAAAGGGGTATAATCTTTTATATCAAAAAGCCAAAGCCGCAGAGCAAGAGCAGGCTATGAGAACAACAATGCTCGTTGTTGTATCAACCGCTCTAAAAAATTATTACATGGATGTTCTGGGAATTGACAGTAATAAAATTGTCGTTATTCCCAATGCTATAAAGTCGAATTTTTGCAGTGAAAACTATGACTTTGAAACCCGAAGGAAGCTTGATTTAGAGAATAAGAAAGTATTTGGATTTGTTGGATCATTTTTCCGTTGGCACGGGATAGATTTATTAATCAAGGCTTTCAATGAAATCGAAGATCCAGATACGCGGCTTTTGATCGTTGGAAGCGGTGAGATCGAAAATGAATTGAAACTTCTGGCGAACAAACAGTCGAGAGCAGCTGATATTATTTTTACCGGAGAGGTTAGGCACGTGGAAATTTATGATTATATCCAGGCCATGGATATATGCGTTTTAGCCCGGTCCCACTGGTATGGATCACCTGTAAAGTTATTTGAATATGGTGCCATGGGAAAGCCGATTATTGCTCCGGATAACATCCCTGTAAACGATATAATGAGCCATGGAGAGGATGCGTTGCTGGTTAAGCCGACGGTTCGAAGTTTGACGGATGCTATGCAAGAGTTGCTTGATAACCCGCAGCTTGCAACAAAGATAGCGGAAAATTTTAAAAAGAAAGTTAACAGCGAGTATATTTGGATTAAACACGCTGGTAAAATATTAGAAGCCTTTGGAAGTTTGAGTTCGAGAGAAATGTTTGTAAAAATTAGTTAGCGGCTATTTTTGCAAACAGCTTGAAATGTTGGCCGGCAACATTTTTCCAGTTAAAACGATTCTCAATTTTTGCCAGACTCGCTTTTGCGAACGCTTCTTTTTTTTGCGTAGACAGATCTGCGAAGTTTTTTAGTGCTCCTATTATTGCACTGATATTTCCTTTTTCTATCAGATATCCATTTTCATCATTTACTAACTCTGCTGTTGCCCCGACGTCGGAAACGATGATTGGCAGGCCGTGTGCCATGGCTTCTAAAACAACAGTGGGCATACCCTCGAATAATGTGGGGAGGATGAAAAGGTCTGACGTTTGGTACAAATTCGTCAACTCTTCGTCTGATACAAATCCCAGGAATGACACATTCGGATAGTTATACTGCTTCAGATAGGAATCGTATAATGGCCCTTTTCCTGCAATGATATAATTATACCTATCACTTAACCCCTGTCTGTTTAATACTTGAATTGCCTCCATTAAATAGGGGACACCCTTATTTGCCGCAAGACGTCCAACAAACAGCACACGATAGGGCGGGGTACCGAATGTTGGGTGCTCATTACCAGGCAAATCGACGGCGTTGGGTATTTCCAAAAGTGCGGTGGATGAATCCTTTATTCTGGATCTTAATATTGTGGTTAAATTACCGCCAAGAGAGATGACGGTATGACAGTGGTTGAAAAGGTAGTCGAAAACCTGACGGAAAGGAAAACCAACTAACTTGTCTTTTGTTGTTAATCCCTGGTATGGTTCCAGGCCGTGTGGATTAATGACTAGCTTGGGTTGGTATTGTCTGATATTATGCCAAACAGATAGCCCTTGAGAATAAATCACATCAGGCTTGATTTCTGACAATTTTTGGGAAACCTGTTTTGAATACTTCCAACACTCGCTTAAATAGTTTTTATCGTTATCGATTCCGTCTAATATATGTTCGGTAATCAACTCATTTGAGAAAAGATTTTGCTGATGTGGATGCAGTACATGCCACTCCGCTCTATGGTGTAAGGCGAGAGTATCGATTAACTTTTTGGAATGTCTTTGCATTCCACCTATAGAATGCGGGAAGATTCCATCTGTACAGATCGCTACTTTCATATCAGGCATCTGGATGGCTTGTTAGCAATGTTTTGATGCCACGATCAATATCCCATTCGGGAGCCCAGCCTGTTGCCGATTTAAGTTTCGATACATTGGCTAGCAAGTGCATCCTTTCAACTTTTCTAACACGGCTTTGTTCAACCTCTATCGTTATTTTCTCTCCAAGCTCCCTCTCAAATGATTCTACGATTTCTGTGACAGAATACTCTATACCCCTGCCTAAATTAAAAGTATCATGAGAGATGTTATCATTCTCCATGAGCATTCGAATTGCACGCGACATATCATAAGTATGAATAAAGTCACGTTTCGGTTTTAAATTACCCAGATGAATAGTTCTGGTCCCATCCAGAATCTGCTTTTGAATTTCAGGAATGAGATGTGGATTCGTTTCGTTTGGCCCGAATGCATTAAAAAGACGTCCCACAACAGTCGGTATTCCTGTTTTCAAGAAGAATTCATGGCAGAGACGCTCACCGGTGAGTTTTGATAAACCATAGATATCCAGAGGTCCCGTTGCATTTGTTTCAGATACAGGTTCATCATAGATTGGATACACTGCAGCAGTCGATGCAAAAAAGATTTTTTGTACAGATGAACATTCTGAAGCGGCATCCAAAACATTCATTGTTCCTTGTATATTAATGTTAGCAGATTCAAATGGATGTTGGTTGCAATATGGTATAAAATGAATCGCTGCAAGGTGAATGAGCCATTCTGGTTGTATTTGCCGGATGACCGTATTTAATTTCTTTTTATCTAAAATGTCTATTTTAAAAAAATGGTCATTGTTAATATCAATGAATTCACGATTGCCGAATGTAAGATTATCTATAACAAATAATTCATATTTGTTTCGCTTAAACTCGCTCACGAGAGCAGAACCTATAAATCCTGCTCCACCTGTTACAATAATTCGTTTTGACATAATAAATTTATTTTTAAAAAAAAATTAAGAAATAAGTTTACAACACAGGATACATATTAATTTGCCTTTATATCATAAGGCTTTGAAAATCTGTGTCATTCGTGTAATCTCGGTTTTTTTGAAGTTAAATAGTGCAAAAATTATCGGTAATTACTTAACTAAATAAACATGATAAGAAAGTAATCAAGCAACAAAATAAAATAGTCAGGATAAAATGCATCTATATTATGCATTAATAATCTCACTCTCTTATAAAAATGTGTAATTTTGAACTTGGCCAATAAAAAAGCATACTAAGGATGTGATCCTGCAGACGGAATTAAGGAACGACTATACTGGGCGACAAGAATAATATGAATACCAGTAAAAAATGAATATGAAAAGTCGACCGATTTGATAATTACGCACAGACAACGAGAATTACGGGGGTGCTAATTTGTTGCGTAAGTGTCAAATGACTTTCAACCACTGGGAGTTCACGATGGTTGAATGACCTGCAGTATGTAACAATCAATTCCACAGTATTTAATCTAGAGATAAAAAGATTTCATGGAATCTGTTTTTCAGCTCGAGCGTCAGAACACTATACAGTTTGTACTACTAATACTCTTGTGGCAGTTAGTAGGCATGTTCGCAAAGCCTCTTGCGTTTATTGTAATTCCGTTAACATTGATTTATTTCGCCAATAAGAGCATGTATATCGAACTGTTTGCTGGTTTCTTTTTTATGATAATTCTATCGGATAATCGAAGCAACTACACAGATTTTGCACAAAATATGAAGGTTTTGTACATGCTGTTTATGATTTTTATCCTATTCAGAGATAGTAGGCTGATTCCAAAATCTCGTGATTATTTGCCATTCATTCCCTTTTTTGCAGTAGCCTTTTTTTGTGTTGCATTTAGCCCAATTAAATTTACAGCAATTGAAAAAACGTTTTCATACGCTATGCTCATATTGCTCATCCCCGCTTATGTAAGAATGCTGTACGAGGAGTACGGTGATTATGCTATAAAATTTATTGTGTACTTTGTTGCATGGGTATTATTCAGTGGTTTTATTTTCCGGTTTATTATGCCTGGGCTGGTAACCCTGGCCGGCAGATATAGGGGAATCCTCGGCAACCCGGACGGACTTGGTTTATTTTGTGCCCTTTTTTTTCTGTTCTTCTCTATTGTAATTGAATACAAAAGCTATCTTTTTTCAAATAGAGACAGATTGTTCGTTTATGGGGTCATTTTTCTTTCTCTCATTTTATCCGGATCTAGGGGTGGGCTATTCGCGATACTCATGTTTATAGCCTTTAAACGAATTGGTAAATTTTCAAATATTTTAAATGCTATACTACTGGTGGTCGTGGCACTGTCATATAACTATATGATTGCCGTATTTTTTGAGCTGATTAAATCCCTGGGTCTTGATGCCTATTTGCGGGTAGGAACACTGGAGACAGGATCCGGTAGAGTGATAGCTTGGGCCTTCGGCTGGCAACATGTCAAAGATCATATCTGGCTGGGTAAAGGTTTTGCTTATACGAGTTATCTGTACTATAAATATAGAGAACAATTGAGCATTTTAGGCCATCAGGGGAATGCGCACAATTCATACCTGACTATCTGGTTAAATACGGGATTAATTGGATTGGTTACGTTTGTCATTGCATGGTTTTCTTATTTTCAACGCGCAGCAAAAAATAGCTATCTTGCTTATCCTCTTATGTTCGTAATAGCATTTTCTTCATTTATTGAGTCATGGCTGACGGCATCACTCAATCCTTACACACTGCAGTTGTTAATGATGTTAGCCTTGTTAACCGATAACCGCTTCATCTCGAAAAGAGAGGATACTCAGGTTTTGGAATCACCAAATTATGCATAACGACTCTTATGAATATCGTTTTCCTTTATACGGAATTAGCAGAGTATTTTTTGTCGTGTATTCGGGAACTTAGCGAAATTCCGGGATTACAAATTTTAATTGTACGCTGGCCAATTAATAGCGAAGCGCCTTTTGAATTTAGCTGGCCCGACAAAGTTAAGGTTCTTAATCGTGATGAGCTCGACGATTCAAAATTAAATGCTCATATCGCTGCGTTTAATCCGGATGTGATATTTTGCAGTGGCTGGATAGACAAAGGATATTTAAAAACTTCACAGACGTTTAGGAAAAAAAGTATCCCGGTTATTTGTGGCATGGACAATGCATGGAACGGATCCTACCGGCAGCGTATGGCCAGTCTGATTAGCCCATTTACTATTCAAAAGTATTTTGATTACATGTGGGTTCCGGGCAAAAAGCAAAGAGAATACGCTTTGAGGCTTGGCTTCCCCGCCGAAAATATTTTTGAGGGATATTATTCGGCAGACTACAATTTTTTTGACGCTCTTTTTCACCGGTTTATACCTGAAAAAAAGAAGTTGTTTCCCCATCGCTTTTTTTATTTGGGTAGATACGTTGAACAAAAGGGAATTGACGACCTTTGGCATGCATACCAAATGTTGTTAGATGAAACTAACACAGAGTGGGAATTATGGTGCGCTGGAACAGGTCCATTACTTGACAATGCCCCTTCAAATCCCCGATTACGACATATTGGCTTTATTCAGCCAAAAGACCTGCCGGAATACATAAAGAAAACAGGGGTTTTCGTACTGCCATCCCATTTTGAGCCATGGGGCGTAGTTGTCCATGAAATGGCTGCTGCAGGGTTACCCATGATTTGTAGTGACAAGGTTGGGGCCGCCGGGAAATTTCTCGATGATGGAAAAAACGGCTTTTTATTCCGTTCCGGATCAGTCGAAGATTTGAAGAATGCGATGAAAAAAACAATCATATTAAACGATTTAGAATTAATTTCAATGGCTGAATACGGGAATATTCAGGCAAGAGAAATTACTCCTGAGACCTGGTCAAAGACATTGCTTTCGGTAGTTTCTAATCATATTGTTAAAGGATAAGCGAACAGAAGGATCATTGAAGAAAAAGCATTCAGAATCTGACGCATCCCTGTAGTCCTAAGATTTGAAAGAGTTCCTGGAGATATGGAGATATTAAGATTTGAAGCGCCAATTGTTAGAAATGCCCTTCTTCTCCCCCTATGAAAAGGGGGTTGGGGGATTGATAAAGCGCGATGAAAAGATACACGATCAAAATTAAAGCGAAATTTTAGTAAAACTAAGTCAACTATGTGCGGTATTTGCGGTATTTGGGGAATAAATGATCGTTCAGAATTAGAAAACCATCTGAATGCCATGAACCAGGCACTTTCTCATCGCGGTCCGGACGATGATGGTTTTTTTATAGATGAACATTCTGGTGTAGGCCTGGGGCACCGCCGGTTGTCTATTATTGACCTCTCTTCTGCCGGTCATCAGCCGATGCACAGTCAGGACAAACGATGTACGATTGTATTCAATGGTGAGATATATAATTTCCTTGAATTAAAACAAGAGCTGTCAGATTATCCATATAAGACTCATACTGATACTGAGGTCATTCTTGCTGCTTACACAAAATGGGGGAGAGATACCCCCCGTCATCTTCATGGCATGTTTGCCTTTGCAATTTGGGATCACACCGAAAAGACCTTGTTTCTGGCGCGTGATCGTCTCGGGATCAAGCCGCTTTATTTATATCATAATGAGGGTACAATCCTTTTTTCTTCCGAAATAAGATCCCTGATGGCAAGCGGTTTGGTACCACGTAAACTGAATACGAATGCACTGAACGACTATCTTGCCTATCAAACCGTTCATGCCCCTGATACGATTATTCGGGATGTGAAGATGCTGATGCCAGGACATAGCGTGCTAGTAGACCAAGAGCACCAAGGTTTTAAAAACCTTGGTGCTTTCTGGGATCCGTTAACCACTTACCGGAAAGACATTGCAGATTTACCAAAAGAGCGAATCCAAAAGGATATTTACGAATTGCTCTATAAAGCAGTCGAAAAAAGACTGATAGCGGATGTCCCTTTCGGCGCCTTTTTATCAGGCGGTATTGATTCAAGCATCGTTGTCGGGTTAATGAGCCGCGTATCAAACCAGGCGGTCAGAACGTTTTCCGTAACGTTCAATGAATCAACATATAGTGAAGCGCCATATGCCGAAAAAATTGCCAAAAGATTTAAAACGGAGCATACGGATATCCGGTTAACGCCGGAGGATTTTTTACTGGAACTCCCTCTGGCACTGGAAGCCATGGACCACCCGAGCGGTGACGGTCCTAATACCTATGTTGTTTCCAAGGTGACTAGAAATGCCGGTATTACCATGGCGCTTTCGGGTTTGGGTGGGGACGAACTATTTGCGGGGTATGACATCTTTACCAGATCGATGAAACTGAATCAATATCGCTGGTTGGCCTGTTTTCCAAAATTTGTACGCTCTGCCGTGGGGACTTCTTTACAAAAAGTTCGTCCTTCTGTTGCAACAGATAAACTTCGTTATCTGCTCGAACTTAAAAACTGGAATTTGTCTCAAACGTATCCAATATCAAGGGAAGTGCTATTACAATCTGATCGTATGTCTCTGTTGGGGGGAAATGACGGGCGGGTTAATAAGGTGAGTACCATGCTTAAGGAACTCGAACAATACGACTCGTTTGAACAGATGGCGAACCTGAGTAAAGTATCGATTGCCGAATTGGGCAGTTATCTTCAGAATGTCCTGCTGAGAGACACGGATCAGATGAGTATGGCAAGTGCCCTGGAAGTACGCGTTCCGTTCCTGGACCATGAATTGGTTGAGTATGTTTTGGGGGTGGCTGATTCCCACAAATACCCGTTTACGCCGAAGAAATTGCTGGTTGAAGCAACGGGCGATCTCCTGCCGGACGATATCGCAAATCGAAAAAAAATGGGATTCCAGTTGCCCTGGCAGAAATGGTTAAAAAATGAACTGTTTGATTTTGGTTCAGACCGGATTAGCCGTCTCAGTGAAAGGGAATTGTTAAACCCGTCTGCCGTGAAAGAATTATGGAGACAGTATCTCAGGAATAATCCAAGAGTCACATGGTCCCGGGTATGGCCACTGATTGTACTGGAAGAATGGATGGAAATTAACCATGTCGATGCATAGAAGGCCCAAAGTACTGGTTTTTTGTGATTGGTTTGTTCCCGGTTATAAAGCAGGCGGGCCTATACGGTCGGTCTACAATATCGTTGAGGGTCTTAAGAACGAGGTCGATTTTTGGGTGGTTACCCGTGATACGGACCTTGGGGAGTTGGAATCATACCGTGATATTCAGTCTGATGTGTGGACAGATGGGGCTGGGTACCATGTCTGTTACCTGAGCAAAAAAAAACAGGGTTTAAAAAGATTTCTGAACATCATAAAGGAAACGGATTGGGATGTTATTTACCTGAATAGCCTTTTTTCGCCCAAATTTGCATTGGAGCCGTTATTGCTGAATTGGCTGATTAAAAATAAAGCCAGGTTAATTTTGGCTCCGAGGGGAATGCTTGGCACAGGTGCGCTGAATATAAAGTCAAAGAAAAAGACATTCTTTTTAAATTTCTCAAAAGCTATCGGTTTTTATCGTAACGTGTTGTGGCATGCTTCAACACCTGTAGAGAAAAAACAGATAGCGGAGATGTTCGGAAATAACATGCAAATATCGATAGCCCGTAATATGCCGGTACCGCTGCCGGATGAAATCCGACCGTCAAAGAAGCACAGGGATGAGTTACGGCTCATCTTTCTGGCCCGGGTATCGATAGTCAAAAATTTACATTTGGCATTAGATTATTTATTAAAAAGTGCCAGTTCAATAGGGCAAACTGAAATTTATTTTGATATTTATGGACCACTGGAGGAGCCGTCTTATTGGGAAGACTGCCAGCGCATAATCGCTAAAATGCCGTCAAATATTCATGCAGCCCATCGTGGAGAATTGACTTATCCAGAGGTCTCAAATACATTGACACAGTATCATTTTTTATATCTGCCAACTTCAACCGAAAATTATGGGCATGCTATCGTTGAATCTCTTGTGCATGGTATTCCTGTAATTATAAGCGACCAGACTCCATGGAAAAATCTCAGTGAATATAATGCGGGTTGGGACATTCCGGTGGCTGATGAACAAAAAAATCTCGAGGTGCTGAGCTCATGTTGCAAAATGAATGATGATGAATATAAAAAATGGGTAATGGGTGCCCGCGGATACGCCGAGAGATTCATTGTCACAGATGAGGTAAAGAATGAGAATCTTAGCCTTTTTTCGGAGGGAAAATGATTCCAGAAGCTGATAGAAAGGTGCGGTTGGATCAATTCGACAATGCCTGGTTTGAACCTGGTGGCAATTCGATAAAACGATTGTGTTGGTTTATAGCCAATGTACTTTTTTTTAAAAATGGGTTTAATCCGATAAGTTCTTTTAAAGTAAAGCTGTTGCGTTTATTTGGAGCAAAGGTGGGTAACGGAGTTATCATTAAACCTTCGGTAAATATCAAGTATCCTTGGAAATTAATTATCGGCAACCATGTGTGGATCGGAGAAGGAGTCTGGATTGATAACCTTGCCTCAGTTACTATTTCTGACCACGTGTGTATTTCGCAGGGCGCAATGTTATTGACAGGAAGTCACAATTATAAAAAAGTGAGTTTTGATTTAATAGTAAAACCCATTGAACTGGATGAGGGATCTTGGGTGGGAGCTCAGTCTCTTGTGTGCCCAGGTGTTCATTTAAACAGCCACAGTATTTTATCGGCAGGCTCGGTTGCAACGCAAGACTTGGAACCGTTTATGATATACCAAGGGAATCCTGCTACACCAAAAAGAAAGCGACAAATCGGGAAATAGAGCAGTGAAAGTTTCAATTATTACGGTGGTTTACAACAGCATCGGTACTGTAATGGATTCAGTCCAATCTGTTCGTTCACAAAATTATGAAGATATTGAATACATTGTGATTGATGGCGCGTCCAAAGATGGTACCAGTGAACTGTTAAGTAAAAATAGTGTGTTATTCGATCGCTTCATCTCTGAACCAGATGAGGGGTTGTATGATGCTATTAACAAAGGAATTGCCCTTTCGTCTGGAGATATTGTTGGGTTAATGCATGCGGATGACCTTTTCGCCGATGAGAAAGTAATTACAGACATTGTTAATAGAATTCAGAAAAGCGGATCAGATAGTATTTATGGGGATTTAGTTTATGTAAATAAAGAAAATATAGATCAGGTCGTCCGGATATGGACTGCGGGTGATTACAAAAAAAGCAAATTTTTATATGGTTGGATGCCCCCTCACCCAACCTTCTATATGAAAAGAGAAAAATTTGAAAAAACTGGTTTGTATAATTCATCATTTAAGAGTGCAGCCGACTATGAATTTCTGTTACGAAGTCTATACAAATATGAATTAACCAGCACATATTTACCCCGAACACTGGTTAAAATGAGAGTTGGCGGAAAGAGCAATGAAAGTATTGGAAACAGGCTAAATGCTAACAGGCAAGATTATCGAGCATGGAAACAAAATAAATTAAAACCTTTTTGGTTTACACGTTTCTTGAAGCCAGCACGAAAAGTCTTACAATTTATTTAAGGCTACTCGTAAAAAGGAGCCAATATTTACATCAATAAGCAACTGTTTTTTTATAAATCAGTTAAGCCTATCCGATAAGGAGTTAATAAGAATTAGACTTTTCTAATTCCAATTAGTCTGTTACCACAAATATGCGGTACTAATAAAGTCATTATCCAATCTACCACATCATATGCGGTTTCAGTCTCGAAGTATTCTATACTAGCCGTACCAAATAAGTTCCTTATCTCTTAAAATATGAGAAAAATATTAGTAGTCGTGTTTGTGCTGATGTCGGGAGCCTCTGCATTCGGCCAATTACCCCAAAATCATTCCTGGGAAGTCACACTTCGCAATTATATTGCCTCGTTAACAGTGAGCGATTATGCGGTACCGATTAAGCAGCTTACCTGGAATTCAAGTTGGGTTAAAAGTGATGATCAGCTATACAGATGGTGGCTGGCATTTCGCGATTTGCCTAACGGGAAAGAAATTGAAATGGATCCAAAATATTTACTTCTATCATCAATTGAAGGAAATGACGGCAAAATTCATATGGCAATTGGTAGAGGTGAGTATTCTGTATTTCATGCTGCTTGGTGGGCGGATTTTGATTATCCGGGAAATCCTTATTACAACAATAAAGCGGTAAAACTTAGAGCCATGATTCCAGCCATGGTAGACTTAATGATGATAACCCAGGCACACGAAAATGGACAATATGAGCGATCTGACTATGCGGGAGGTGACTTAATGACGTCTGCCTATGCTTTTTATGTTGGTCAGGACGTTTTACCGGATAATGTCAAATCGGCTTGGGTAACCGGTATGAAAAACCTAAAGAGTCAAATCCAAAATTGGGGCCCCACAGGCATTTTCGGTGATATGGATTCCTTTGCAATTATTGGAATGTGGTATTTAAGCAAAGCATTAAATGATCCTAATATTACGCAAGGAGCACAGGATTATACTGACAGATTAATCGAAAGATGGTTTAACCATGCAGGTTATATGGGGCATGGTGATGGGTTTGATGCGACTTATGATGGTATTGATTTATACTTCTATTCATGGGCGGCGATGATATCAAATTATCAACCGCTTATTGATGCTCTTAATGGTATTCTGAAACTAAAAGGGTTTTTAACTGTGCCGGACCCAGATGGTTACTGGAATGGGCCATCGCATTTCAGTACGGCAACTAATGGACCAGTTGCTAGTGACCAATGGAATCGCTATCTGCGTGATGTGAGTGATGCTATGCTATCAGATAATGCATTATATCTACTCGAGGGCAATGGAGTAAACAGGAATTTTGGATACGAAATTATTCCAGATGTAAGTTATATGGAATCAACTGGTTCAAATACAGGAATTCCGCGAATTATCAATAGTGGTTACAGGTCGACTGGATTTACACCGTTCAAAGTCCTTGATAATTCATACATTCCCAAAGTATGGCATGAAAATCATTGGATTAACGACCAAACAAGCCTGATTTACGCATACGATGGATATAAAACAGGCTTTTACAAGGCAATAAAAGATTTAAAGAGTAGTAATAGTACGTCGCTTATTCCTCCGTTTAGTCGAAAAACGAATTTCATCTCTGTTTTCTCAAACAATGTCAATAATCCAGACAGTTGTACATTTCTTGCCGCTAAACTTGGCGGCTTTGGTGCGATTATTCATACGGGGCGTCTATCAAATTGGGGTGATGCTACTGGCATTTTATCCGGGTTAAGTGGAGGTACACTGTCTACATTTTGGACTCCAACTACAGGGACTGTGATAAATGGAATTGCTGGAGGTTACCAAAATAATAATAGCAATCAACAGGATTCCTGGAGTAATTGGCAGGAATGGAGTGTAAATGCTATTAGTGGATTAAACGGGAACGATAAACCATTTAGTTCCGCACGCAATAGATTTCCAGAAGCCATATCTCAGGTAAACGGGAGTAATACAGCGGAGCTAACAGTCAATGGGAAAATCGGATCCTTCATTGATGGTGGGCAGAACAGCTCCCAATGGGGCTATACAAGGGAAAGTTCAGTATGCACGACAATTTGATATCAGTCTGCCGGTGGAATAACAATAACTAGTACGCTTAAATCGGATGAATCGGACAAGGCTAAAGAATTATGGGAGATGATCCCGGTATTTTTAAAAAATACAGATTACGACAATTCCACTACCCAAATTAATTTGCAAGTAAACGGCGGTGGGAATTGGACTTACAGCATCGACCTCACCAACATCAAATGTAACAGCTATACAGCTTAAAAGATTTAACGGATCTGTGATATATAACGTTTGATAATCCCCAGACTGTGAAATTGTCCCTCTGCTAGGAGCATTAGTTATCAGATTTATGTCCAAACGCAAAATATAATGATTGATATGCTACACAGCGACGGTAAAACAATATCTCTGCCAAAGCAAACTTCAGTAACCTATACTCTTTCTCCATCATTGTCGAAAGGGGCCACTCCAATTGATAATGGACCCGGAAGTTTACCATCAGAAATTAAGTTAGAGCAAAATTATCCTAATCCGTTCAATCCGACGACAAATATTGGTTTTTCATTGAACAAGTCGATGATAGTATCGCTGAAGATATATGATATTATTGGACGTCTGGTATCAACACCATTAGTCAATAAGACTCTGTCGGCAGGGGATCACAATATTATTTTTAGTGGATCCAATTTGTCGAGTGGCGTGTACATTTACAGGTTAACTGCCGGTAAGAATACCTACACCCAAAAGATGTTGCTCATTAAGTGAAACACTTGATCGCTTCTCAAAAAGGCATTAATCGAGTTTATTTTGTGAATGATTAACAAAGGCTTGGGGTAAAAGCTCATATTTCGTAGTGAATGGGATTAAAGGTACCCGAAATGAATCGATAACATCACCATAAGTTAGAATTATCTAACAAATGGTGATATTCATCATCATCTATCAGCAAAAAAACTAACCCTTATATAGGCTATTTGTACTGTAAGCCAAATGGGTCTGCGATTCAACCTTTGATAAACGTAATTTTATAATCAGCAATTGAAAATCATGAAAAAGTTATTGGCGGCTATTTTGGTGCTTATATGCAGTACTTCCGCATTTGCGCAATTACCGCAAAATCATCCATGGGAAGTAACATTGCGAAACTATATGGCTTCTCTTAAAACTTCAGATTTTGCCGTAACTATAGCGCCATTATCGTTTAATTCTAATTGGGTCTCGAGTGATGATCAATTATACAAATGGTGGTTGGCCTTCCGTGATTTACCTGACGATCGGGAAATTCAAATGGATCCAAAATATCTTTTGCTGACTTCAATTGAAGGCTCTGACGGGCAAATTCATATGAAAATTGGAAGGGGAGGATATTCAGTACTTCACGCTGCTTGGTGGGCTGATTTTGACTATCCTGGTAACCCGTACTATGGTGAAAAATCTGTAAAACTTAGAGCGCTCATTCCTGCAATGACAGACATGATGATGCTTACTAAAGCACATGAAGATGGCAAATATACGCGTTCCGATTTTGCCGGCGGCAATTTAATGATGTATGCATATGCATTTTATGTAGGAAAAAACGTTTTGCCTGATAGTGTTCAACAGGCATACGCAACCGGAATGTTATCTATGATGCAAGACATTATAAAGTGGGGTCCCACAGGAATTTTTGGTGATATGGATGGCTTTGCTTCGGTTGGAATGTGGTATGTAGCAAATACTTTGAATAACCCTGCTGTCACCAAAGAGGCTGAAAATTATACTGATAGACTGATCAAGCGTTGGTTTTACAATGCTGGGTATATGGGACACGGAGACGGCTTTGATGCTACATATGATGGTATCGACCTTTTCTTTTATACATGGACGGCGATGATTTCGGACTACCAACCGTTGATAAACGTAATAGATAAAATTGTAACTCTAAAGGGGCATCTTGGCTTACCTGATCCAGATGGATATTCTAATGGTCCATCCCATTTTAGCACCGCAACAGCAGGTCCTGTCGCAATGGATCAGTGGAGTGATTATTTGCGGGATGTAAGTGATGCTATGATATCGGACAATGGTCTATATCTTTTGGAAAATTATAATAGGGGATACAGAGGCGGTGTCATCCCGGATGAGAGTTATATGATGTCTTCTAGTGAAAGAACGGGTATAATGCGTATTCTAACGTACGGTTATAGCGGATATCGTAAGACCTCGTTAGCTCCATTTGAAACTCTTAACAATACATACATACCGCAAGTTTGGAGCGAGAATCATTGGATCAATGATCAATCAGCAGAAATTTATGCTTTTGATGCATACAAGGATGGTTTTTATAAAAAAATAATCAGCTTAAAAAACAATAATGATCCAATATTATCTCTTCCATTTCAACGTAAAAGTAACTTTATAGAGGTATTTTCAAATAACAAGACTTATCCAGATAGCTGTACGTTCGTGACGGCAAAGTTGGGCGGATATGGTGTTGTAATTCATACAGGACGCCTCTCGAATTGGGGTGGGGCGACAGGTACTTTATCAGGTTTGAGCGGTGGTGCATTGTCAACATTCTGGACACCAGCTACTGGTACTGTAATAAATGGTGTCGCTGGTGGTTACCAAAATAATAACGCAGATCAGCATGATACATGGAGTAACTGGCAACAATGGGGTGTCAATACCATAAGTGGTGTGAATGGAAATGGGGATCCATTTAGTTCAGCCCGAAATAGATTTCCAGACGCAGTATCTAGTAAAACGAGCAATTCAGCCACAGTGACTGTTGAGGGGCAAATTGGATCCAACGTTGATGCTGGACGAACAGCACCCAATAATGCAATCCAAGGCAGTGTGCATTACACCAGACAATTTGAGATCAACGGATCTGGTGTGACAATAACAAGTACCTTAAAATCTGATGGAAAAGACAAAGCAAAAGAATTGTGGGAAATGATTCCTGTATTTTTGCAAAACAATTCTACGAGTGGAACTAGTACAATTATCAACTTGCAGATCAGTAATGGGAAATGGGTTTCTGCTACAACAACGCTAACAAAAAATGTAACAGCAATCCAGCTTCAGAGATTTAACGGGGCGGTAAATATTGATTTCAATACCCCCCAGGCAGTAAAACTATCAGTAGCAAGGACAATTAATTATCAGATAAACGTTTCAACTCAGAATATAATGATTGATATGTTACACAGTGGTGGGAGCGCAGTTTCACTACCAAATGAAACGTCCGTTACTTATACGATTGCTCCAACACTCCAAAAAAGTTCAACACCAATAGAAAAAGATTCTGGAAGTAAAATACCAAATCAGATTGAGTTGAAACAAAATTATCCCAACCCCTTTAATCCTACAACAACAATAGGTTTTGCACTAAACAAAGCTTCTATTGTATCATTAAAAATATTTGATATTCTTGGAAGACTGGTGTCGAATCCTATCAGCGGTAAACAATTTTCTGCAGGACAGCACAATATCGTTTTTGATGGTGATAACTTGTCGAGTGGAGTGTATATATATAGATTTAACGCTGGGAGTCAGTCAATTACGAAAAAAATGATGCTAGTTAAGTAACTATATATTAAGCTTCCAGATACTCCGTAATATCATTTTTTTATTTTACATACATAATGAAAATTAAAAGAAGAAACCCAATCATTAACTGATGACTGGGTTTCTTCTTTTAATAAGTGAAAACATTTTAGAGC
>CAVQHI010000004.1:0-299191 GCA_963712305.1 uncultured bacterium | reverse complement strand
CAGATACCACCCGACGACTGACTAACGGTTGATTCTGCAGGCATAATTTATTCTGCGAGCTATTTACAAAAAGCCAGATTATTTTTAAAAGCAATATTCAGAAAGCGCTTTTCCAAAATGGTGAATGAACTCCTATATTAATTGAATCGAATTTCAGGATTGTAATCAAAAATTTTATGGCACAAGAGAAAACTGTCAGCCGAACAATTTATTCCATCGCTTCATACGCTTACTGAAGATGAGCAAATGCTTAGAGATGCTGCTGCTGAATTTGCTGAGACGATCGTAGCACCGTATGTCCATGAGATGGACCAAAAAGCGAAACTGAATCCTGATCTGATAAAATCTTTTTTTGAACAAGGATTTATGGGAATAGAGGTACCTGCCGAATATAATGGCGCTGGTGGTACGTTCTTCATGGCTATTCTGGCTATAGAAGAAGTTTCAAAAGTGGATGCTTCTGCAGCAGTTTTTATGGACGTTCAAAATACCCTGGTTAACAATGCCATTCTGCGCTGGGCGAGTGAAAACCTGAAAAAACGATACTTTCCCCTTCTTGCTACTGAAAAAGTAGGGGCATACGCATTGTCCGAATCTGCATCAGGCAGCGATGCCTTTGCCCTTAAATGCCTGGCCAAAAAAAGGGTAAAGAGTACATACTGAATGGAACCAAGCTTTGGATCACAAACGCTAATGAAGCCGACATATTTATCATCTTTGCAAATGTAAATCCGGACTCCGGGTACAAAGGTATTACGGCATTCATCGTTGAACGGAATTTTGAAGGATTTTCTGTCGGTAAGAAAGAAGATAAACTGGGAATCCGCGCCAGTTCAACCAGCGAGCTTATCCTGGAGGACTGCCGCGTACCTGAAAAGAATGTGATTGGAGAAGTTGGCAAAGGATACAAAGTAGCTATCGAAACACTCAATGAAGGACGAATTGGGATCGGAGCACAAATGCTGGGGATTTCACGCGGTGCATTTGAAGCTGTTTTGGGCTATACACAGGACCGGGCACAGTTCGGCAAAAAGATTTCTGACTTTCAAGCCGTGCAGTTCCAACTTGCCAAAATGGCAACGGACATTGAAACTGCCCGATTGATGGTGTATAATGCAGCCAGGATAAAAATGTCTGGCAAACCATTTCAACGTGAAGCAGCAATGGCAAAATATCACGCTGCAGAAGTTGCCGAAAGGGTGACATCTATGGCTATTGATTTATTTGGCGGATACGGTTACACCAAAGATTATCCTGTTGAAAAGTTCTGGAGGGATTCAAAAATCGGAAAAATTTACGAGGGTACCTCCAACATGCAGCTTCAAACAATTGCCAAGACTTTTTTGTCGGGTAAGTAATGCGTCACCAGTAATATATTTTTGGGTCAATGACGCAATTGCTTCACCATTAAACAGTTACGGCATACTTATTTAACCGGGATGTTGAAAAAAGTGTAAAAAAGATGGTTGATTGGGAACGTCTGGATAAGATTTCTCATTAAATGACGGGTAATCGGGAACAGAATCTTAAAAAAACGAATTTATTGGAATGGTGACCCTTTCACAGGGGTTGTGTGGTGAGTAAGAGTTATTGCTGATAAATAAGAGTTGTTAATCCGAAATCTATCAGCCAATATTAATTAATAATTATGGAACCAAATTTGTCTGAACATATACGATCCTGTTGCAAAGACGAAGCATCCTTCAATTCTGTCTGGAGTCGATTCCAGCAATTAATAAATCGCTGTTCTAAAGCAGAAAAGAACTTGGAATTGCTCGAATCGGCTATCAGGTATGACTACGACTCCATACTGATCACCGAGCTGGAACTCGATGATCCCGGACCAATCATCGTTTATGTCAACGACGGTTTTTGTGAGATGACGGGATACAGCCGTGAGGAGGTAATTGGGAAAACACCTCGTATACTGCAAGGACCTAAAACCGATCCAGAAGTTCTAAACAGGCTGAAACAATCACTTCATGAAGGCAAATCTTTCTTCGGACAAACGATTAACTATCGTAAAGACGGGACTGAATTTGTCAATCAATGGGATATTCATCCGCTCTACAATAAAGAAAGTGAAATTACCCACTGGGTTTCGTATCAGCATGATATCACACGCCGTAAACGAGCTGAAATGACTTTCCAGAGAGCCGCGGAAAGTGAATTTGACTCACTGGTTGAGAATTCGAAGCGAATCCAGGTCGATTTCGCCGATGATGGATCGATTATCATAGGCAACCATCTTTTCCGTGATCTTCTTGGCTATAATCAGGATGAGATTAAGAATCTTACGATCTGGGACCTTATCCATGAAGAGGATCAGGCACGCCTGAAAAAAGCCATAGAAACCAATCAGAATGGTGGAGAAGTTATTCATACTGATTACACGATTCGATTAGTCCACAAGAAGGGTATGCTCATAGACAGTGCAGTCGATATTGAACATCTGACTGTTAACGGCAAATCCTTCAATCGTGCAACTGTGGATAATGTCACACTTCAGAAGCGAGTTATTCAAACGCTTGAGAAGAGAAACACGGATTTTCTGCGCATGTTTAAATCAAAAAGTGATTTTAACTACGGCCTGGATGTTAGTGACAAAGATAATCCAAGGTTTGTTTGGTTCTCCGAAGGATTCGAGGAACTAACCGGCTTCGAAGCCGACCAGTTTACCGGTCCCGATGGATGGATGAAGTTGATTCATGATGAAGATTTGGACCTCGTACACAAGCACGTCGACCGAGTACTGAAAGGAAAATCCTCAACCGAAGAGTATCGCATTAATACAGCAAACGGACATTATATTCGCATTATCGATTACACCCGCCCGGATGAGGATTCCAGCCACGGAGGAATTAACAGGCTGATTGGCTCAATCATGTATAAGATTACTGAAGAGAAAGAAGCCTGACGTTCCGTACGGAAACAGATGACCCACATTATATACCGTTATCCTTCATCAACCTTTCGTACTCAGGGTTGGAAAGTTGGATTGCATGGCGTTTATCCAGATGAGCGGTATCAATAGAGGGTTGTACATTTTCTTTGAATAAGCGATCAAAACTGCCGTCTTTCATACCGGCTACCAATCCCTCCCTGATCCTGGCGGCAAGAGCCATATTATCCTTCTTGACATAAAAAAACATGTCGGTCGGGTATTTAAGATAAATGCTATTTGCAATAGCAAGATGCAGCTTCGGATGTGCTTTAATTTCGTAGTCTATCTCATAAATACCACGGGGAAAACCGTCAATCGTGTGATTTTCAAGCATCGTAAATAAACTATCATAAGTCTGCGATTCTATCACTTTCACACCATTTGACTCCAGTATCTGTGTATCAGGCCAATCATATTCCTGACCGATGCGGAGCTTATTGAGTTGATCAACGTTGGTTACACCAGCAAATAGGTTTTCATTTGATTCATTTACCATAATTAACCTATACCCGATATAACCCTTTGAAAGCGGAACATTTACGGATCGCAAAACCCATTTTCGGGCCATGGACATCATAGAATACACTACATCGACCCCGTCACCAACCCTCAAATGTTTAAAGGCGACACGCTGAGTAACATCTTTCATAACGGGCACCATTTTAAAGGGACCATATTTCTCTTCAGTCTCCTTTAACGCCATACGCAACAGTTTACGATAATAAAAATGTGTTATTACGTCGCTTGGATCAGCATAATATCTAACTAATGTCGTCTCTGCCTGTTGTGCCCGAACTATCGAGGGCAAATAAATGCTAAAAACGAAAATAGCAATAAAAAAGATTCGGTTTAGCTTGTTGTAATTCATTTTTCAATCGGCTTTTTTGGCTTATGGAATCGTTTCCATGTTATTCTCGACACATAGACAAATATTTATAATATTATCGATCTAAAGAGAATTAACTTGTCGGTAAATACAGGAATCCCATATAGTCGTTATGGGACTATCATAAGACGTTTGCAAGTTAAATCACTAAGCTAAATAAGTCTGAGTGGCAAATTTGATGTCATCTTCCCCCATCACCAATAGGGTCGCCGGGGGGGATCGGACTCGGTTCACTGGCAGGGATGTTATGTTCATCCTGAAACCTGTGTTGTAATCTTTGGATGGCATAATCGAAGTGCGCCTGCCATGCTTCACTCCTGATAACATTACGCATTTGAGGGTCCTTCAGCCATTGATCAAGTCGATTTAACTGATAGTCTATAACCGAACGCACCTGCTCAGTGGCATCTTTGTTGTTAAGCAATTGAATCAATTCATCTAATGCGACATCATCAACGGTCCGCTGAATGGCACCTGTGTATCCTTCCTGCATGTTCATTTTCCAGGTTGCTCCCAGCAGGTGGTCGATGACCTCTGTGAGTCCAGGATTTTTTTTGTTACGCGCATGATATTCAATCAAACGCGCGTCTCTTTCCGGATTTAACAGCAAGTGAATGGTTAACCGGGATGCGGTTTCAGCCGCTGCCAGCGGATCGAATGTAACTCCAGTATGACTTTTGAAGAGCTCTCTCTGGTCGTAATAATCAGGTGGCCGCGGTGCAATCTTGTTAAGAAGAGACTCGGGAAGTGCAAGCACATCAGGTGAAAGGGTATTCATAAGACTCTTCAAGGCCTGACGCTGCTCATTGGGTGCGACTATACTGGTATTGGGTTGCCCATCACCCCGAAGCTTATACGAATAATCAAGTCCCCCAACCATCGTTGCAGTTGCTTTCACCTGGTAGCGGTGATACAGGTATATGGGAACGAGTACATCCTGTAAAGTAGCCATAGGAGTCCCTTGTGGGATCGTATTCTCCGAAAACTGTTCCAGGGCTTTTTTTCGAACAGTTAACATCCGGTCCAGCTCTTTATATGGGCTTTTATTGTTATCCCACAAATGAGCATATGGATGGGCAGCCCCTTCGGGACGGGCGTCATAATCGCTTATGTAAAGCAGCCCTTTCTTAATATCATTATTAAGAATATTCTGCAACGCCTGATGCTTATCAATATTTGACGGAAATTGGGTGTAGCCATACTTGATTGCCTGAACGTCCCAATCGCCGACACCTACTCCGTACGCATCACTCAAGTCAATCTGTCCCTTATTGTTAAGTTTGACGAGTGGCTGCGGGTAATCCATCACAGATGCACGATTATTATAGCTCGAAGCAAAATTATGGGCCAATCCCAGTGTGTGTCCGGTTTCGTGGGCGGCTAATTGTCGAATTCGGGCGAGCGCCATCTTTAGCATTGGGTTCGTGGTATCAGAAGGCACTCCATCTTTAAAAGGAGACAACAATCCCTGCGCAATCAGGTAATCCTGCCTGACACGAAGTGACCCCAGCAGCACATTAGCTTTGATGATCTCTCCCGTACGCGGATCTACAACGCTCGAGCCATACGACCACCCGCGAGTTGACCGGTGTACCCAGTTGATGACATTGTATCTAATATCAAGCGGATCCACGCTGTCCGGCAGTACTTTCACCTGAAAAGCATTTTTAAAACCAGCCGCTTCAAATGCCTTGTTCCACCACGAAGCACCTCCGATCAGAGCCGAACGTACCGGTTCGGGCACACCACTGTCCACATAATAAATAATCGGTTTAACCGGTTCGCTTACCGCCTGATCCGGATGTTTTTTAATAAGATTGTGCCGAATGATAAACCGTTTTACCAACGGTTTGGTAATGGGTGTCGCATAGTCTTTATAGGAAATATCAAAGTAACCGCACCGGGGATCATACTCTCGGGTTTTATAACCGTCATCAGGTAGTTTTATGAACGAATGGTGTACTCGAACCGTCACAAAATCAGGATCAGGAGTTACCGACCGCAGCCATCTGCCGGCATGACTGCCTTTGAGTGTAAGCGTAACTTCCAGTTCCGTATTCTCGGGAAAGTTTTTAGTGTTCTGAAGGTATACGGCTGATCGCGACGGATCAACTCTGTAATTTCCCTGGTCCGTTTGCTTGATTGACCGCGCCACATGATGCACATCCTGCATCAGAAAATCCGTTATGTCTACCAATACTTTATTTCCCGTCTGCGCCTCTGCCTTGAATCCGTAAAGAACAGAACTTGCAAAAGCGTCATGTACCGATTTTCGTTCTGCCGGATTCGTTGTCGTGGCGCGATAATCGAGGTTTTCCTGGACCAACAGAATTTTAGGGCCTACTTTTTCAAACCTTACAACATGTTCATCTCCCAGTTGGCTTCGATCCATTCCAATATCATTTGAACCAATTCCCGCTGCCAACGCGTCCATATAAAGGAACTCTTTATCCCACTTGTTTACTGTCATCCAGATTTTGCCAGTCTGCTCATCCCAATAGAATTCAAAATAGCCTGAATAGGCCTTCATATCCCTGGTGAATGACTCGATTGTCGGCAATTTCGATTTCTGGGCATGGCTCTCTTTTACACCTGTAAAACAAACACAAAGCACTAATAGAAATGCAGAAAGGACAGCTTTCATCGTATATACCCGCTTATTTTGATAGATAAAATCCGATGCCCTTAAAATACATCGATTTTTAAGAAAGGAAGAGCGCTTTGAATATATTTACAATTGCTTACAAGGGATGAGTTGCCCCCTAGTGTTGCTACCTGTTAATTCGTAATGTAAATGGCCGCGGATTTACACGGATCCAACCAGATTTAACCTGGGTTTATATGTGCCAATCTGTGGCTATAACAGTAACGCTTAACAAATTTAGCTGCTCAACAGTACTAAACTTATTTTATGGTTATGTCACTAGATTATTCATTCAGGCTGAATACCGGTCTCTGCGAGGGATCGATGAGCTTATTTTGCACCATAAAATCCAGTATTTTTTCACCAAGTTTCTGGTTGGCCCGATTTTCACCCATAAAATTGGAAATATGACGGACAATGAATGTACAATCGTCTTTAAGTGAACTCCTGTAGTCAAGTACAACTGGCAATTCTTTTTGCACGGATAAACGGAGAAAATGTAATTCTACCATCTTTGGGTCATCATCTATAGCTCGCTCAAGAAGAACCTTCCCTTTATTGAAATAGTACCATTTTTTTAAAGGATTCCCAGTTATCCGGGCACGCATCATCGTCGCCACACCAAGATATCCTTTAAAAAGGGCTCTGTCAGAATCCTGACATTCGATAGCAGCCGTATAAAAAGGTGCTATGGCTTCGTTGTCAATTCCGGCTTGCCAGAACAGAACGCGTAACGAATGAACAGTATCTTTTAAGTTTTCAGTTTTTGTATGTCCACCAGGAAGTATCATTGCTGCGAACAGCAGAACAAGGAGCATTTCAGAGTAAATTAAATTTATTCAAAACCAACGCCTTGCATAAAAGATAGCATTTCCTGCGGTTTGATACCCGGATACGTGCTGACGAAATTTGTTCAGGGGATACCATCTTGATCTTTTGCAACAGAGTCCGGTAGTACAGATAAGCCAGATACACTCCCAGCCTGGCTTTAATCGGCAGTTTCATAATCCCATGATACGCCCTGTTGAAATCCTGCTCTATTTCTTCTTCAATCGCTTTTTTTGCAGACTTCGTTAAGCCGCTGATCTGGAGCTGTGGGAAGTATTGGCGCTTAAGCTCGATGCTGTCCTGGCGCATGTCACGTAGGAAGTTCACTTTTTGAAAAGCAGATCCAAGACTTATCGCTGAGCCGGCTAATCTGTCATACATTTTTTTATCACCGTTCGTGAAGACATGCAGACACATCAGTCCAACAACTTCAGCCGATCCATAGATATACTCTTCGTAACTATTCACGGAATGAACCTGGCAGCAGAGATCCATCTCCATGCTGGAAAAAAAGGCATCGATCAGTTCTTTTTCAATATTATACTGCCAGACAATAGTCTGGAAATTATGCAGAATAGGATTCATGCTGATCCTTTCATCAATCGCATCATAAGTATCTTGCTTGAAACGATCCAGCAGTGCTTTCTGATCATTTTCCAGAAATGTGTCGACAATCTCGTCGGCAAGCCGGACAAAACCATAGATCGCACAAACGGCATTCCGAATGCTTTTATGCAGCATCCAGATGCCCAGTGAAAAAGATGTACTGTACCTGTGTGTTACAATCCGGCTGCATGATTCAGCGGTTTGTGTGTATAATAGCTGGTTTCTTGTAGTGATGTTCATGACGCGAGTGATTTGATGAGCATCTTAGCCGCCATATGTCCTGAAATCATAGATGGCGGCAACCCGGGACCGGGCATTGTTAACTGGCCCGCAAACATCAGGTTGTTGATCTTTCGATGTTTCATTGAGGGCTTCATAAAAGCGGTCTGTTTCAGCGTATTTGCCAAACCATATGCATTTCCACGATAGGAGTTGTATTCCTTTTGAAAGTCAGTTACTCCAAATGACTTACGAAATACGACCCGGCTCCGGATGTCCTGCTCCAAATGTTTTTCCATCCGGTTCATGATCAACTCGTAATAGTGTTCATGTATCTGATCATCGTCTGATAATCCGGGAGCGACTGGGATTAGCAGGAACAGGTTTTCATAGCCTTCAGGTGCTACTGATCGATCTGTCTTGCTTGGGCAGCAGGCATAGAACAGCGGTTTCTCGGGCCAGGCCGGGTGATTGTAGATAACGTCGGCATGGCGATCAAGATCTTCGTCAAAAAACAGGTTGTGGTGTGTCAAACCAGGTATCTCACCTTTCACTCCGATATAGTAGAGCAAACTTGATGGTGCCATGGTACGTTTCTGCCAATAGGTTTCATCATGCAACCGCCATTGCTCGGGCAGTAACTTTTGCTCTATGTGATGATAATCACCCGCCGCAATCAGTGCATCTGTCGCAAAACTCCCGTTTTGTGTGTACAGGGAAGTGACATGGTTATGATTGACACCAATCCGGCTCACCTCTTCCTCAAAATTGAACTGAACCCCCTGCTCTCTGGCAATAGTCATCCAGGCCTCGATGATCTTGTACATACCACCCATCGGGTACCATGTTCCCAGTTCCAGATCTGCGTAGTTCATCAGACTGTACAATGCCGGTATTTGTTGGGCCGTCCCGCCAAGGAATAAAACAGGAAAGCTCAGGAGACTGAGTATTTGCGGGTCCTTAAAAAAATGGGTCAAATGCTTATGCATAGTAGTAAACATGTCGAGACGCATGGCGTTGCGTATCAAACCGGGATCCAGGAAATCAATCAGCCGGAATTGAGCACGACGTGCGAAGTCGCCCATTCCTAAACGGTATTTAACTTCAGCCTCATCCAAAAAACGCCTCAACTTGTTAAAACTACCCGGTTCTCTTTTTTCCATCCATGATCTCAACGATTCAACATTAGCGGGCACTCTCAGCGGCTCATCGTTGTTCCAAAAAACAGTATATGACGGATCAAGACGTACAAGTTCATAAAAGTCAGATGTCGTATGGCCGAATTGCTGGTACATTCCGTCAATTACATCCGGCATCCAATACCAGCTGGGCCCCATATCAAAAACAAAACCATCCTGCTCCAGCTGACGTACCCTGCCGCCGGGCAGTTGATTTTTTTCAAATACATTAACCCTATAGCCTTGTTTGGCCATTGTGGCCGAGGCAACTAATCCAGCTATGCCAGATCCAATTATTGAAACCTTTTTCGTATTCATCCGTGTTACTATATGAGCTTGTAAATTGCAACAACAAACAAACGATTTAAAACGTTTACATGTTCAGTTAAGAAAAATTCATACAGCACATTTTCGAGTAAACATAAAAACCTATGCTATATATTTTTTTAACTTTAGCAACCTTTGCATTTATGGAGTGGTTTGCATGGTTCTCCCATAAGTACATCATGCATGGTTTGTTATGGTATTTACACGAAGATCATCACATACCCCCGGATCATGTCCTCCAGAAAAATGATTGGTTTGCCCTCATGTTCGCTGTCCCTTCTGTCACTTTGATTTTTGTGGGGACTTTGTACAGTAGTCCGATCAGTCTCTCGATTGGTATAGGTATACTATTATATGGAATGGCCTACTTTTTTGTGCACGACATCTATGTGCATCGCAGAATCAAAATATTCCAAAATCTGGATAACACCTATTTGAGGGCAATACGCATAGCTCATAAGATGCACCATAAGCACATCGGGAAAAACCCCGGTGAATCATTTGGATTTCTCTGGGTTGGGGAAAAGTACTGGAAAATGGCACGAGAGAGGAAACACTGACGCATGTCATCGTATCTCTGGTTAAACATTCTGGTTATTATCATCCCGTTTTTAGGCAGTTTTGAAAGACGTGTCCGTTACCGACAAAAATGGAAGCATCTCTTCAAAGCTATCTTTTTGACACTTATCCCATTCATCATCTGGGATATTTTATTCACTCAGCTGGGCGTCTGGCATTTCAATCCTGTTTATGTGGGCTCTTTTTCTCTTCTGGGCCTCCCAATCAGTGAGTGGTTATTCTTCATTACCGTTCCATATTCGTGTCTGTATATCTATGAATGGGTCAAGTATTTTCGCCGTGACCGAGCTCAGATCTACGGATTTTCTGATCACATCTTTTTAATCATTTTATGTGGGGCCACTTTACTTATGGCCGTCCTTTTTTACAATAAAAGCTATACTTTGGTAGCTTTTGGAGGCCTTGCTTATTTTTTGATATTTCTTATTGTCAACAAGCCTGTGTTTATACGAAATTTCTGGATCGCATTTATAATTTCAATGATCCCTTTTTTTATTGTGAATGGTTATCTGACAGCAAAACCCGTTGTTATTTACAACAGTCATGAGTTCATTGGGTTACGACTCTTAACTATACCCATGGAAGATACTTTTTACAGCCTGCTGCTGTTATTGATGAATACTTTTTTTTATGAGCAATCACTAAGCCGGGAGCTATGATGATTAAGCAGAATTTTACACTACGTGACATCGAACAAATTACCGGGATTCAGTCTGCTACTCTCCGGATGTGGAAAAAACGGTACGGAATTCTTCAGCCACGAAAAATTCAAGCTAAAAAATTATACTACGATGTAGATGATCTGAAATACCTTTTGAATGTAAAAGTATTGACGGATCACGGTTATCGCATTTCCCAGGTGCTGGAAATGGACATCGATGAAATACACGAGAGAATTCGCTCCATAACTCTTCAAAGGCCCAATGCTTATGATGGTCAGCTTTCCAATGAGCTGCTCACAGCTATCATCGATATTGACGAATCCGGAATGGAGCACGCCTATTATCGATCTGTTGAGGTATTCGGGTTCAAGAATGCCATGAAAAAAATTCTGTTTCCTCTCTTGGTACATATGGGTAACTTGTGGATGACTGACGCTATCCATGTGCTACAGGAACATTTCTACAGCCATTTCCTGAGACAAAAACTTATGATGGCTACCGATCTGCTGCCGCCGTTAAATGGTAAAGATGGTATACTAATGTTTCTTCCCGAACTGGAGCTTCACGACATATCACTCCTTTTCCTGAATTATCTCTTGCGTGATGCCGGTAATAAAACTCTCTATCTTGGCCAATCGGTACCCTACTCAGATCTTCGGCTAATTCTTGGAAGCCGGGGCATTTCAACAGCCATCTTTAACATGACTTACACCGGCAACCTGGATCTTCATATCGGAATGTTGCCAAAGTTAGTTTCTGCTTTTCCTGAGGTCAGGTTTATTATGACCGCTTCAAATGGCAGTCAAAAGGCTTTGAAAGATATGATCAACAAGAAGAAACTGGATAATCTCGATATGTATGATAATATGGATGAGATAGAGGAAAGGATCATCCCCGATCTCACCCATAAGCTTACCTGATTATCATCACTTTACAAGTCTGAACGGCACCTGGACCTTCAGAACGACATTCCTGCCTGGATTGAGGGCGTACTCCCTGTAACGGCTCAGATGATCGGTATACGCCTTATTGAAAAGGTTGTCGACGGACAGGTCAACCTGCAACGGGGTGTTACCCACGTGAACATCGGAACCAAGGCTGGCATCAACCACTACATACCCCTTTGTTACAGGTTCATTTTCAGCCACACGGTTTTGTTTAGCATAGATACTGGTATGAATGGAAAAATAAGGCTGATGCAGTTTGCCCAGCTGTGATTCGGTCAGATGAAATCCAACGCGGCTATGATCAGCCGGCATAAAAGGCAGATACGAATTCAATTCCAGGTTCTTGCCTCTCAACATGCTGTAACTGCCGTCAAACGCCAGCCAATTGGTTATCTCAATCTGCAACTGTGCATCGATACCCCGAATCCTGGCATTGGCCTGTGTGATATCATACTTCCTGAACCCGGAAGCAGGGTCAATCTGATTGGTTGGATTTCCAAAGATGTACCTTGAAATATGATTATTGTACAAGGTTATCTCTCCTACAAAAGAGCTAGAAACATATTTGAGTGATGATTCTATGTTGGTTGCCTTCTCAGGCTTTAAGTTCGAATCGCCAACCTCGTACCTCAATGTACCTTCGTGAACACCATTGACAAACAATTCAAAAACCGTCGGAGCACGCCATGCATTTCCTATATTTGCTGTTACTGAGAAATCCGGTAAAATGTGATAAACCGCACCGAAACTGCCGCTAAAAGCATTGTATTTTTTATTGACAGCAGGAACACCCAGCTCGGTTGTTTTTAGTACATCGAGGTTTCGCGTGTCGAAACGTCCACCTGCGGATAAGTTCACCACCCCGAATTTCGCCTGTTCATAAACAAAAGCTGCATAATCCTGCTGATTATAACCTGGTATCAGTTTGTCGACAGCCAGCGTTCTGTTCGACTGGATCATAGATGAAACACCAAAAGTACCATAAACAGGACCGATTGGCGCATGATGGGCTTTAACATCAAATGTACCTGTATTCAAAACCAGGTGAAGCCCGGGAGTCGTGGCAACTTTCGATTCAAACTCCTGCCTGTCATTATGTTGATAACCTGCGTTGATCTCATAACGCAGGAACGAGGTTGGGATGTTTGCTTTTAGGTGAAACATATCGTTTTGAAGCGGCTGATAACCGGTGGCACCGGGATTTTCGACTGGATTTTCATGTATCTCCAATCTTTGGTACAAATGTGAATAATCAAGCGATACAGTTCCCCAATGTTGTGTAGTCCCGAGCATGACATCTCCGTTGCTCTTCCTGACCCCACTATTAAATAATTCACCATTCGGAGTAGAAATATTTCCTGATTGGAGATGGCTGAACTGAGCACGATATCCGATGGAACCGTCTGACCCCTTAAGTTCCAGCGCTCCTGCACCCTGCTTATTGTTTGAATACGCTCCGAGACTCACTCTTCCGGAAAGAACCGATGCGTGACCATCAGAACCAGGCAAGCTTGGTGTGATCACATTGACCACCCCGCCAAGAGCACCCGAACCATAAAGAACGCTACTCGGCCCTTTAACCACTTCCATCTTTTTAACCTGAAAAGGATCAACCTGTGGTCCATGTTCATCTCCCCAATTTTGGGCCTCCTGACGTACTCCATCCACAACTACGACCACACGCTGTGAGCTGAGACCGTGGATAACAGGCTTGGCAATACCCGCACCTGTCGACAGTAGCGTAACGCCGGAAACGTTTTTCAGGGCAGCCATTGCAGTTGCACCACTCTCGCGTTCAAACTGGCGCTGATCAACAACCGCAACCGACTGAGAGGAGGAAAGGACATCGGTAGGCTGAGGTGTGCCGGTGACCGTAACGTCCGGCAGTTCAAGCGTACTCGCCTTCAGGGTGATCGTCAGAGGACCGTTGAGTTTCTTCGTGTCGATCTGCCGTACTTCTTTCTTGAATCCGACATAAGAAAAAGTAATCGTATAAACACCGTCAGGCAGATTGTCGAGAATAAAATATCCGCTCGCATCAGTTACGGTACCACGGCTAATTGCCGGAATATAGATCTGAGTCCCTGGAATTGGATTATGATGCTCATCATATACACTTCCCTTCAGCTCCTGGGCAAATGATGGAATAGAAAATAATATGATCATTAACGGGATCAGAATGAGCCGTTTTTTCTCCCTGATTATCAGGTTAAACATGTTCAATCTCCTTATGATAAAATTCTGAATAACTATCAACTAACTATACACCCACTTCGAAACGAGCAGGCAAATAGTGTTCAGGAAATTGAAATGAATGGAGGGCCGCGTTTACGGCTGTCATGGTAAAATGCTTTTTTTATAGTGTAAGGCTGACAGGCAGATAAAAACGCTACATCATGTATCGCCGAAAAGATGTGGAAGGGATCCTTGAAAAAATGACGACTGGCAAAGTGACATGCCATACAAAATCCATCGAGTGATGTCGGGGAGACATCATTCGAATTTGTGTGCGTAACGACAGAATAGTGCCCGGAGGATTGTTGGTACAGCGGACCATCGTGGTGTTGCAAACCGAGTGTAATCACCACCGGTACATATACCATCAATAAAATTAACGCTACTTTCTGTCTGAATTTCGGAGACATACTTTTGATCTCAAACGTCGCTCAATATCACGACCATATCATAAATGAAAACATTATTTAGTTGATTTTAATTAAGTACAGACTACCGGCTGAAAATTTTTCCCCATTCCCTGTGATCTTCAGACCCTGACAATACAGTGTCGATCACCAATACATCTTATGATTTGATATGAACTGGGAAAGAACCAATTATCGCAATACTCATCTGTGATCAGAATTATAATCCCAGATAATGGATAAAGGATGTAGGTTACCCGGTAGTCGGTTCTTAAACGGCAGGAGGGGCGCGTTTCCGGGTATAAAGCAGATGTGCTTGAGCATATTCATACTGATTGAGCGCAGTAAGAAATGCTACATTTTGAACCGCTGAAAAGATATGGAAGGGATGTTCAAAAAAGTGGCGGCTGGCAAAGTGACACGCCATGCAAAATCTATCGAGTGATGAGGTAGCAAGGCTGTGCGTATTTGTTGCGGAGATAGTAACCGGAAGGCCGGAGGGAGGCGGGCTAAGCGGTCCGTCGTGGTGCTGTAATCCCAGTGAAAACATCACTGGCACATACAACAAGAGAAGCACCAAGGCTACTTTTTGCCTGAATCTGGTTGACATATCTGAGTTTATAAAAACCGGTCACATTTGTGGAATAATATTACACAAAAGTAAATGCATTTTCAAAATGATGGATGTTGTGTTCGGTTTCAGACTTGCTGAGGATGGAAACGACATCAAAACGAACAGGTGCGCCATCCATCTTTCGTTCATAGAGCCATGCTTCTGCTGCTTTTGCGATGCGTCGCTTCTTGTCATCTGTAACGGCATCCTCTGGTCGGCCAAATGATAGTCCGGTTCTGCGTTTTACCTCAACGAATATAATCTCATGTCCCTGATGAGCTACGATATCGACTTCAGCCTCCTCAAACCGGTAATTGCGTTCAAGTACGGTGTACCCTTTGTTTTCAAGGTACTGGGCAGCAAGGCGTTCTCCCTTGTCACCCGATTCTTTTGTTGTGATGTTAGAACTCATGAATCAGCCGGCATCCTTATTCGGTCTTGCCCGAAGAATTTTCTGTTTTTTTCGTACTTGATACGCCGCTTGATGAACCGTTCGTAGATGTACCGTTCGATTTATTCTTGTAATCCGTCACATACCAGCCGGTACCTTTATATACCACTCCAGCGCCGCCGGTAATCACACGCTGAACTTTCTGGCCAGTATCAGGATCTACATCAAGAGGTTCGTCATTAATGCCCTGCATCAACTCGAAAGTTGTACCGTCTTCCCGTTTATAAACATACGTTGGCATAACCTAATCGCTTAGTTAATGGTCATAAACTGGCATATCTCATAACAAAAGGCGTGCCACACTACAACCAACTGCAAATTTTTCAGTTTGGATCAATAAAGGATGCCATCACTTGGTGATGGCATCCTTAAAACGTCACTGCAACGCACTCAGACCATTCTTTAGTCTTTCAAGTGCCTTTTCGATGTTATCCATTGACGCTGCATAGCTGATTCGCACGCCATTGGGCTCTCCGAATGCATCGCCTGGTACCAATGCAATATTGTGCTCTTCAAGCAGATACAAGCACAAATCTGTGCTGGTTTCAATAGATTTTCCATCTGCCGTTTTCTTGTTCAGGTAAGCGGAGATATCCGGGAATACGTAAAAAGCACCGCCCGGCCTGAAGCAGGATACCCCTTCGAGATTATTCAGATAGTCGACAATAAAATCACGGCGCTCTTTAAAAGCATCGCGCATGGCGTGTACTTCTTCCAGCGAGTGATTATAAGCTGCCTCTCCCGCTTTCTGCGAGATGGATGATGGAGCTGATGTTTCCTGGCTCTGGATTTTGGCCACTGCGGATGCCACAGCCTGCGGGGCTGCCAGGTAACCGAGACGCCATCCTGTCATCGCAAATCCTTTTGAAAACCCATTAATGACAACAAGCCTGTCTTTCAAATCCGGCGCAACCTGTCCGATGCCCACGTGTTTCTGATCGAATACGATATATTCGTAGATCTCATCGGAGATAACCACGATATTGGGATGCTTGCGTAAAACGTCAGCGAGTCCTGACAACTCGTCTGCCGTATAGCAGCTTCCAGTCGGGTTGGAAGGAGAGCATAGGATCAGCGCTTTTGTCTTGTCCGTGATTGCCTTTTCAAGCTGATCGGGTGTCAGTTTGTAATCATTCTCAAATTTTGAGGACACCGCAACCGGTGTTCCTCCGGCAAGTTTTACCATCTGGGGATAGGAAACCCAATAGGGAGCAGGAATGATGACCTCATCTCCTTCATCGATAAGAGCAAAACACGAAAAACCTACAGATTGCTTGGCCCCGTTGCTCACTACGATTTGTGAAACTTCATACTCAAGCCCATTATCCCTTTTGAGCTTTTCAACAATTGCCTGCCGTAGTTCTGGTGTCCCCGGATTAGCCGTATATCCGTGAAATCCATCATTGATTGCCTTAATAGCCGCATCACAAATATAGCGTGGCGTATGAAAATCTGGTTCACCTGCACTTAACGAGATGACTGGTTTTCCGGAACGCTGCAGCTCTTTGGCACGACCGGTGATTTTGAGGGTTTCAGAAGGAGCGATCTGAGAAGCACGTTTGGATATCATAAATATTGACTGGTTTGATGGTTAAGCACTTGTCCTTGAACTTCGTGAATTTTGGATAAAAATATGGAAATGAAGATGTGTGAAAGATTTCGGGTTAATGTAAGCGGCAATAAATAGGCAAAGGTACTGAAGCCTTCAATAAACACCGGGCATCAAATGTACTCTTATTTCCTTATTCCCTTTTTCTGCTTGTATTTTTTACGCAACGCTTCTGCAACGTTCTCGGGCACGAAATGTTCCAGCTGGCCGCCCCAGTAAGCGACTTCCTTCACGAGGGAGGCCGATACGAAAGTTAACTCTTCGCTGGGCATCAAAAAAATAGTATCCGTTTCCGGCGAGAGCCTGCGATTCATCAGAGCCATGCGAAATTCGTATTCAAAATCCGATATCTGCCGGACTCCACGAATCAAAGTATGCACCTTTTGCTCTCTTGCAAAGTCAACAAGAAGTCCGGTAAATCGTTTCACTTCTACCCGACTCGCCCATGTTTTATCACTGATGCACTCGTTAATAAGCTGAACTCGTTCATCAGCAGAAAACACGCATTTTTTTTGCGTGTTGTCGGCAACAGTTACAATCACATTCTGAAACATGTGTGTGGCACGTTCAAGAATATCCAGATGCCCATAGGTCATGGGATCGAACGTTCCGGGATAGATAGCGGCCATTTTCATATTCACTCCTCCATTTCAGTGTCAGGATCAAAAACCTGGTATGAAAGAAAAATAGTTACGATAGTTCGACCATACGGTTTTGAGAAGGCACAGTGTAAGTGATCGGTAAAATCGTGACGCCGGTCGTGCTCTAACACCAGCCAGCCATCCCCGGCGAGCCACCCGTTATTGAGGATCCTTTCAACGAGTTCCGGCAACTCTGGATAATCGTAGGGAGGATCAGCAAACACAAGATCGTAGGGACGCGGCATCCCCTGGACAAACCGTTGAACATCACTTGTTATACAATGCGTCTGGGAAGTTACTCCGAGCCGTTCTGCATTTTTTTCAATCAGACTGATGGCATACCGGCTGCTGTCCACAAACTCTACCGATTGGGCGCCTCTAGATATGGCCTCGAATCCCAGATTTCCAATTCCGGCGAAAAGGTCGAGAACACGCATTCCCTGAAGCTCCATCCGGGAGGCGATAACACCGAACATTCCTTCTTTTGTACGATCGCTTGTGGGACGTATGTCCAGTTCTTTACTGGGTAGAAACAATCGGCGACCTTTCAGTGAACCGGTTATGATACGCATTAATTGGAGTACTTAGAGTTTTGAGTACGTAGAGTGCCTGGAATTCTGAATTTATCTTTCAAGTATTTTACTGCTGAAGTAAACATTGCTTCTTATACTCTAACTTTCCAGCCTGAACTTAACTTTAAGTACTTTAGGCACTCCTAAATACTTCATACATTCAGAGCCATCATAATGGCAGGGAAGGCAGATTCTAGGCTGAAACCATAGGTGGTTTCGTCGGCAGTAACTTTCATGGCTTCCAAAGAATTCAATTTTCTCACGCGGGCGGTCGGATCCCACAATGATGAAAGCTCGTTGATGATGCGGGTAGTTTCCATTCCGTAAACGAGCACTTCGTCATACAGACCTTCCATCCATTTCAGGTTCTGAGCAAAATAGGCCCACAGGTACGGCAGGTCTCCAAAATCATCAAACCGAATATAGGTTGCCCCTCGTAACTTGCCAAGCATGTATGCATATACCGAAATAACACCTCGGTAACATGAAATTACGATAAAGGAGCCACGCGCATCGGTATGTCTCAGCCAGCGTGATCCAATTTCAAATTCACTACATAAATCAACTGAGACTCCCAGTTCACCCAATCGCTGATAACTTTTTGTGAAATCGCTACGCCGAATAGCTAAAAACCGAAACTCCTGGTTGCTCAGTTCGAACCACGAAGGTTCCAACTTTTTTCGGTCTATTCCCTTCATGATAATACTCATGTGGGCTTCACGCTCATCTGCCTTTTCGTAAACCAGCCTGGGAACGGAAGTCCAGCATTCGTCTTCAGTGAAGGTTGCGACCTGTATCTGATCGTAACCATGCGATTCTTTTAATCGTCTCAGAACATCACATATTCCACGAAAGTGGTCCGATTCCCGATTCCGAAAGGCGTTCGTTACATCGAAATTAAAATCGTACGACCCAATATGCTCAAGGGCACTTTCAGATGAGGCACGCCCAAGAGCATAAAAAAGCTGCCGGTCAGAAAAACAGATGCCAAGTTGCGGTATGGCTCCCGGCATCGCAGATTATTCCCAACTTGCCGCGTTAAGCTGAGTGGTTGTCGTCAGCGAACCTATATGATTTGTCGAATCAGCCGGATCGATCAACAGATACAATTGCGGACGTATAGTATCATTGCGAGTGTAGAGAAACTCATGATGCGGCGGATTCGGAGAGTAGATCAGCGAGTCAGGATTGTATTTGCCAACCGTTTTATCAAACAAGGAATCATCGGCAGCAACAATCGTGGAGTCGGTTTTCAAAAATACGACGAGGCTGTCAAGATTCTTAGGAAAGGCGTTGTGCTTGTTTTGATATTTGATTAAAACGTCACGAATATTTTCCATCCGGGTGCGAACCCTTTGTGTCATTTGCTGTTGTTCCAAAACTTTTTCATACGGATCATGAATGGAACGGTACAACCAATAACTCAACCCAATGATGATAACGATCAAAACGGCACTTATAAGATTATTCCGAGTCTGTATGTCCATGTTGGTTAATGTAAACGGTTTAAGAAACGCTTTTCGATTTGAGTTACGAAAATACACGGGTGGTGCAAGATATGCAACAAAGGAACTTGCCCTGTACCTCGTATGATTTGCGACAATATAGTAATAGCCGCACTATTTGATCTAAGATCGCTTTAAAAAACGATGAAATAAACTACGTAATAACGTAAAAAAATATTAACAGACCTGAAATTAACACTTTTTAGGGATGATTTCGCTGTATATGATAGGTTTTTTCTATAATGCTGGTGAGGCCACGCCATTGAAACTTTGCCAGTTGATCGATTCTTTCTGCTTCATACAGACACTCGATCTTAAAATCTCCTGATTCAGAATAGTGGGCTTCAATCTCACTATACAGGACTGAAAATGGAGGTCCACTCATTTTTTCCTGGTCATATTCAAAAGTGTGGACCAGCATGCTGCATCCCGTACGTGCCAGTTGCCTTATCTTATCAGTGTATCTCTTTCTCTTGTCCGGTGGTAATGCTACAACAGCCGCTCTGTCATAAACAGCCATAACCGGCGGAAGCATTTTAGATGGAAGTTTGAAAAAATCACCCTGAAGAATATTCAAATGATCACTTTCATAAATTTTCCATTTTCCATGATGCTCAACGCTATATGAAATGTCATTTTCCGCAAAAAAGGATTGACAGGCCAGGTCTACAAATTCAACGCCCCAGACATTATGTCCTCTATTACGCAGCCAGATCAAATCCGGACTTTTCCCGCAAAGCGGCACCAGCACGTCATGTTCATCACCAGCAGGTATTTCTGACCAATAGTTTTTAAGCGCCGGATTAACCCAGTCGGCATGAAAGCCCGTTTTTCCCTTACGCCAGCGGCTTTCCCAATAACTTAATTCCATATTATTTTTGATTCATCTGGTTATCTGGCAATGTAACCGATTGAGATACATTTTGAAATTCCTATTCATTCATGAAAAGTCATCACTGTTCTTTACACTGATTTTTTTATCATACTGTATGGATAAGTTCGGGCGACCAATTACGACTGAACCTGATCATCAGAATAACATGTAATTATTGAGGTGGAGGGTGCGAATTGGCACAGTATTGTTTCTTGTTTAACCCTGCGGCCGACAGGGCAAATCATGAAGGCATCCGGTCAAGCATTGAAGATTTTATACGTGATCGAAGAGATAATTCAGTGCTCATTACAACGGAGTCAGCAGCATCACTCAGGCATGAGGCAACAGAAGCATCCCGACGTTTTCCAATACTGGTCGCTTGTGGAGGTGATGGAACGGTCAGGGAGGTTGCCTCCGGTTTATTAGGCAGCCGCGCAACTCTGGGTGTTCTGCCGCTTGGAAATGGAAACGATCTCGCTAAGACACTCAAAATACCAACCGATATCGATGCTGCGCTTAATCTGCTGGAATTCAAGCAGGTTACACATGTAGATATCGGCATGATGAACGGCAGCATCTTTGTAAACACCATGGGAATTGGTTTTGACGGCCTTGCAAACGTGTTCGCACAAAAATATACCTTCGTCGAGGGTAAATTTCGCTATAAACTGGCTGCTCTGAGAGCAATCGCTGGGTACCGGACACAAAAATATGATATCGTTGCCGACGGAAAACAGCTGGATGATAATTATTTCATGGTCACGGTGGCAAATGGAAAGGTTGAAGGCGGCAATTTTTGGGTAGCACCGGATGCCGATATAACTGATGGCTACCTTGACCTCGTCCTGATCCGGAACCTTCCACTCTGGAGGATCCCTAAGTATATGGTACAACTCACCCACCCCGAATATCCCCCTATACCTTACCTGTCGGTCAGGCGTATCAAAAGCGTGAACATCCATTTTCACAAGCCGGTCGCTATTCATATTGACGGAGAGGTTTACCATGGGACCGACCAGGATCTGGATATTCGTGTTCAGCCGGCCGCCCTGCCTGTAATTTGTGGATTATCTCATGCAAAATAATTTGCCGTTTACCGGCTTAATTAGCTTAATGTGATATAACTACATTTCTAAAGAGATTGAGGAGGATGCGCAATGGGAGTATATGAGCAAATAGCCGTAATCGGGAAAGTACTCCTCGCTATTTTATTGGGTGGACTGATTGGCCTGGAGCGAGAAATGGCAGACAAACCGGCAGGCCTTCGCACGCATATGCTTATCTGTGGTTCTGCGGCTCTTCTGATTGGGTTGGGCGACTTTGTCGTATTCAGACTGACCTCCACGGTTGTGGCCGAACATGTTCGCGCCGATCCCATTCGTATTATCGAAGCGATTATCACCGGTATCAGCTTCCTGGGTGCAGGTACGATCTTTGTCCGCGGCCGGGATGAGCGACTTGAGGGGCTCACAACGGCCGCGTCCATTCTATTCACTGCAGGAATCGGAATGAGTGTGGGCATTGGGAAACCCTACATGGCCATTGGCCTTACACTAATTGTTCTTGCTATTCTCATTGTAGTTGCCCGGGTTGAGAGATATTTTAACCCTTTACGGCACCGGCACGATAAAAATGAGTAATGAGTTGTTACAATAGATTGGTCGGGCAGACTTTACAACCAAATTGGATTGTCCGGCTCTTCTGACATTTTTATACCAATACATCTCATATATGAGTAAAACACTGATGCTAATGCGTCATGCAAAATCAACGCATGATGATCCCTTACTACACGATATTGACCGTCCTCTTAACAAGAAAGGATTTCAGGATGCCCGGTCAACAGGATTTTTCTTGAAAAAATCGATTGGCCAACCCGACCTGATCGTCAGTTCGCCTGCAGTTCGAGCCAAAGAAACAACCGACAGCATTATTGATGCCGCGGGATTCAATGGTCCCTACCAGGTTGACGACCGTCTGTATGCCACGGGTCCCGATACTTACATGTCTGTGATCCAGGAGTTGCCACAGTCCGCTGATAAAGTATTTATCGTTGGGCACAATCCCGTAATTGAGGAAACCATTTCACTGCTTTGTCTCGGCAATCCAGAGACATCCATTGTTCGTATGCCAACTGCTGCCATCGCATGCCTGGAAGCCGAAGCGGACGACTGGCGAATAACAGATCCCGGATCATTCCTTCTATCCTGGATTATGATTCCCAAAATGTTAAAGAAATTGTTTTGACAACATTTATAGATCTCCCAAGTCCACGTATTCAACAATGGTTTAAAAAGAAGATGTACATCAATACGGATTTTTTAGTTGTAATTGGAAAAAATTTTGACTAATTCGATACAACTTTATAGATAAGCAGCGAAGTGACGGGAGCTGATAATTTATTGTTGTGGTGTGGAGTCGTTTAAACTACCAGATAAACAGATGGCTATCTTGGCCAATCCTATCATTTTCTGAAGTTTTTGACAAGACACAGCGGTTACCTTTGGAGTTATACATAATTATCATGTTCCGGGTTCATCAGAGTAGTGTGAGTGTATCATGAGAGTTAAATTGATTTTAGGAATTTCAGGCGAGAACAGGTCCCTTCCCATTAACTACCAGTACGAGTTCTCGGCCTGGATCTACAAGACGCTGCATTATGGGGACCCGGCGTTTGCCCGGTGGCTTCATGACCAGGGCTATACCGAAGGGAAACGGTCGTTCAAGCTGTTTTCCTTCTCCAATCTGGATGTAGATCGCTTTAAGGTAAAAGGAGACCGGTTTCTGATATTGTCGGATGAAGCATGCCTCGTACTGACTTTTCATATCGACGAAGCTATTCAGCATTTTGTCACCGGCTTGTTCCAGTTCAATACCTTTACCATCGGGGATCGGAAAAGCCAGGTTGATTTTGAGGTGAGGACCGTTGAATCGTTACGTTCCCCCGAATTCAAAGAGAATATGCGGTTTCGTGCGTTGTCTCCCGTATGCGTAAGTCGTCCCGTGGGAAGCAACGGCAAACTGGCGACAGAATATCTGGCTCCCGGTCATCCGGAATATGAGCAGCGCTTATTTGAAAACCTGGTGACGCGGTACAACAGCAGGCCGCAACAACAACATTCCAAAAGTTCCGAACTTTTGGAATGTTCTGACGAACTACAACTCAAAGTCGTTGGCAAACCCAAATCCCGTCTTATAAAAATCAAAGCCGATACCCCGCAGGAGACACGGGTCCGGGGATATTTGTATGATTTTGAATGCACGGCCCCGGCGGAACTGCTCCGCTTCGGCTATGAGGCGGGCTTTGGCGAGAAGAACAGCCTGGGGTTTGGGTGCGTGGAGGTAGATAAGGACTACGGTAACACCCGCAAGGTTTTCAAAAACCTTGCGGGTGTTAATCCGAAACGGGGAGCTAACCATGGGTAATAAAAGAGAACCATTTGAACCGGGCTGTTTCTTTCATGTCTACAATCATGGCAATGGGGATGATAATATTTTCAGACAGGATAAAAACTATGCCTATTTCCTGAAAAAATATGGGGAGTACATTGAACCTGTTGCCGAGACGTATGCCTGGTGCCTGATGCCTAACCATTTTCATTTTGCGATAAGAATAAAAGATGAGAAAGAATTAGCTCAAACCCGCAAGGTTTCCAAAAACCTTGCGGGTCTATACGATTGGAGGGGGTGACAGTATGGTGGCACTCTTTAGGTTATGTTTAGAGAAAAAATTGGCGTTTAATAGAAAGGATACTATTAACGATTTGAATACTTAACAATGATCAAGGAAATAACACAATTTGTAGATACGCTTCCGGAGGATGCTTTTAGCAAAAACCTTACACTAAAAGGCGGTCTGTACATTTTTATTGAACTCTCAGAGGATGGTGAAGGTGTGATTCTAAAAAATGAAGATGAAATATTTCGAAAGAAAGAAGATGTTCTTTTAAATCTTCCAAAGAGGGAAGTTGAAAATTATACTTTGTATAAAAAATTCCTTGATCTGGTTGTCAACTCGGAAGTAGTCGGAACCGGTAAGAACAAAAGTTTTAATAGCTCTGCAGGTATTTTTATGTTCACCGCCACACCGTTTGGTATTGCTTTAAAGAAGGAAAGATTGCGTAATGATGAAAAATCTTCTACGGCAATAAGGGATTATTTCAAAGCTGCGAGAAAATACATTTTAAAACCAGAGCATATCATATGGACAGATTTATTTCAGAAATTTTGTGAAGAAAGACTACTAAGTTTCATTCCTCAGATTGAGAACTTTGATGACTTGAAGAAATCCGACATGATTTATGTTTTCCTCAAGCAGCCCGGTCTGGATGATTATAAAGAAACAAATGAAAACTACCTCAAGGAAAAATTATTCAATAAGGATGACTTTAATGTAAAAGTAGAGGGGCTGGTTTTTGGAATAAGTGATAGCCTCAGTGGATTCAACGATAAGAAAAGGTTCTTACAACACAAAACAGGATTGTCTGATCTCAATTATAGAATTTCAGGTAAAGAAGCGCAGTTCTTATGGAAATTTTTCAAACTTCAACAAAATAAACAACTTCCTAATCCAACGCCTGTCTTTGTAGATAAAGATGAACTGAACTTAAATATGGATTTGGTCAGCTTTTATCAGGATGATAGAATCCTCTCTTACTCAGAAATAATTAAAAAACTTATTGAGAAGCATAAAAAACAGTTACACAACTATTATCTGATTTTTTTTCAGCGTGGGCTTAAAGGAAGCAGGATCATTGATTTGGATTTTGTTCCGGTTTTCCACTACAGAATAGAAAAAAAATTGGATCTTATGGAGGCTTTTAATATTGGAGGCAAGTTTAGTTCCCTAACCTTGAAGAGCGTTTTCGATCTTCAGTATAATGTGTTCAATAGGATCTTCAATAATCATTTGGTTAAGGATACAAACGATGGCAGTATTTGGCTTAGATTTTTTGATGAATTGGAAGTTAATCCACAATATCGATTCACTGATACTATAGTCAATCTGATGTATAAATATCGTAAAGCTATTTACGATTATATCTACAAATCCAGACATCAAAGTATTACCTGCCTCATGTTTGATGATATGATGATCACTTCCATCTTGGACGATATTCGGCATGATGAAGATTTTAGCAGAGGTTACTCTATTAAAGAAAAACTAAATATCTGGTTTAATCTGTATGATTATTTCAGTGAAAATCGAAATCGAATAAATATGGCTAACAAAACCGTTGAAATTTCAAATCGGCTCAAATCAATCATTGATAATGAAAATGAGCATATTGAAAATGATGAGGAATTTGCGTTTGCTGCAGGTCAGCTAATCTGGAAAATACTAACCCAAAGCAAGTCAGCTAATCGTTCCCATGCTTTGCTTGAACCTTTCCTTCAAAAAGTTGGAAGTACAGAATTGAAGAAAGCAATTGCACATGCATTTGAACTATACAAGCATGAGTTTGCAATGTATCCACAAAAATACGGCTTCGATAAGTTGATGAGTGAAGTGATGGGTTTTGAGCCACAGGAAGAAAATATGAAGAACCTCATTCATATGATATTGGCAGGGTACTTTGCAGAATCATTATTTAAAAAAGCAAACAATCAAGAACAATAAAAGACAAGAACTATGAACTTCAAAAATAGAATTTTCGGTGCTGTTATTGTCAAGGCACTCAATTCCAATTACAATGCTGATTTTAGTCATCAGCCAAGGACTCTTCCCAATGGAGTGGTTTACGCGACAGACAAGGCGTTGAAATATGCGATAAAGAATTATTTAAAGAATGTCTATCAAAAAGAAAAAATCTTCTACTTTAAGCGATTTAATGATGAATTTGTGCCATACAGTTTAGACGATGCCTATGCCGCCATGTTTCCTGACCACAAAGATACCAAGGAAAAGAAGGTAGTTGCCAAAGATATTTTAAGTTGTCTTGATATTAGATTGTTCGGGGCTACTTTCGCTAAGAAGGGTAGAAATGATAATATAGCTATATCGATTCACGGTCCGGTTCAAATTAACCATGGAGTAAATATCTGGAAAGAAAATAACATCTATTCCGAACAAATAATGTCTCCCTTTCGGAATCCTGATGAACGAAGTGCAGAGAAACAGGCAACAACCTTAGGACGGCAATCGAAGCTCGAAGAGGGGCACTATCTGCACCATTTTTCTGTCAATCCGAAAAACCTGGAAGATGTGGTGGAACTTGCGGGAGATGGTGCGCAATCTTTGACAAAAGACGACATTGATAAATTGAAGGAAGCGTTACAAATAGGAGTAACCTGGTATGATTCTGCTTCAAAAGCAGGCTCCGAAAATGAGGCATTGTTTTGGGTGCAGCTTAAACCCGATTCAAAAGCGGTGATGCCTAATTTCTCGCAACTTGTAAAAATAAAAAATGAAAAGACAGGAGATAAAGTGGTAATGGATTGTGTGTCATTAACCAACAGAATTAAGGTGATAAAGGATGAGATTGAGCAAGTGGATATTTATATCAATAAAGATTCGATCATACTTGAGAATGCACCAGACAAGGCTAACGTAAACGATATTTAATTCCCGATTGTATAGTTATGGAAAACCTGTTATCCATTGATCTTAAGGCAGACTTTGGCATGCTCAAAAAGCCTGATACTAATGAGCCTGTTTACCTGACTTTCAACATGCTTCATAAGCCTGCTTTATTAGGAATTCTTGGCGCTATTTCTGGCTTTAGCGGGTTCAAAAAACATGGCGTTTTACCGGAATACTTAGAGAAGTTCAAGACAGTCAAAGTCGGTATAGCCCCTTTAGAGAGGTTCCATGAAAACGGAAACTTTGCCAAGACAATTATCAAGTATAACAACTCTACCGGCTTGGCCAGCGATGAACGCGGCGGTAACTTAATGATTACCGAGCAAACGTTAACTTCACCTGCCTACAGATGTTTTGTTTTGTTAGATGAAACAAATGCAAATCATAATATTCTATTAGAAAACCTACTGTCCTATCATGCAGTTTTTTTGCCATATCTTGGTAAAAATGAATGTGGATTGTGGTGGGAAAATGCAAAAGAATATAAGTTTAGTAACTTTTATCCAGATGGACCTTTCAAAATCAGTTCTCTTTTTATTAAAGAGGAAAGTTTGAAAGACGGTACGCATAAAATATGGTTTACACCAGGAATGAGTAGTCAGGCCGATTCGTCTTACATGTACTTTGAAAACCTCCCGATAGGTTATCTTGGAAAGCCGCTCTTTCAATACCAATACAAAGGATTTGCATTTACCGACTTTGATTTAAAAGCCGAATATAAATTGCCGGATGAAAATCCTCTCTTAAAGCTTGATAACAATGTCATCATTCAAGTCTTCTAATAAAATTATAAAGAATAGCGAATTCTTATTTCAAAATCTTGAGGGGGACTATTGGGCGCATATAGATGGGAGAAAACTTACTGAAAGCCTATTCGAACATTCAAGCCTTGTGGCAGATTATCTGGAAAAACTTATTGAAGCTCATGGGATAGAACATCTCTTGGATGAGATAATTAATAGACTTTGCAGGGAGATCAAATCTAACAATCCAGATAAAGCCGGAAATTGCATTAAGGAGATTTTTGTAAATAGTATATTTTTACATGACCTTGGAAAAGTGAATCCGAATTTTCAGGTCGATAAAATGAAAAATCCCTCCTTCGAAAATCTTAACCTAAATATTGTATCCTATCATTCATTTCCTGGTGCATACATCTTTAGTGTGTATTACTTGAATAAAATATTTTCTGACGATTTTCTATCCATTGAAGAGAAGAATTTTTTAGCGTTTATCATATTTTGTTTTATAAATCCTATCATTCGACATCACTCATCATACATTGATTTTTATCAAGATTTCGATAGATCTAAAATTTTATTTGAATGTTCACAATTTTTAAGGCTTTATAAGATTCGGTCCGATGAGGACTTTCAGATAAAAGTATTTTCATATGTCGAGGAAATAAAAAAGAGATTTGAAGAAAATTCTTCTGATGATACATACATATTCCTTTTTGTTCTCATAAAACTCTCTTTTTCGCTTCTCACTGCCAGTGATTTTTACGCGACCAATGAATTTATGGCTGATCTCAAGGTTAGAGAATTTGGTCTTATAAGTAGTCAATTGAGAAAAAAAGTGAAGCATAATTTCTGGTCCATAAAAAAGTATAATGCTGACCTTTCCAGTAATTTTGATCAATACAATGAAATACCGTTTAAAGATCTCCAAGTAAGAAATAATGAAAATCTAAACCTTTTAAGACAAAAATTAACGGCAGAAGTAATTTCAACCCTTCGTAAAAATCCCAATAATCATTGGTATTACATCGAAGCACCTACAGGAGCTGGCAAAACTAACTTATCGCTTGGCTGTATGGCTGAGCTATTAAATGCCGATCCATCTTTAAATAAGGTCTTTTATGTTTTCCCATTTACTACTCTTATCACTCAAACTTTTGAGGGAATAAAAGATACAATTGGACTGACCAATAATGAGTTAATTCAACTTCATTCCAAGACCGGGCTTCATAGAAAAGAGAATGCTTCTGAGAATGATGCAGACTATGGAAAGGATAGACCACTTTACCTAGATCATTTATTTGTGAATTATCCTTTTGTTGTTACTTCTCATGTCAAATTTTTCGAGATCATAAAAGGAAATGACAAAGAAACCAATTATCTATTTCATCGTCTCTGTAACTCGATTGTAGTGATTGATGAATTACAATCATATAATCCAAAACATTGGGATAAAATAATCTTTTTTATTGAACACTACGCCCAAATGTTTAATATGCGGTTCATTATTATGTCAGCTACGCTTCCAAAAATAGATGAGTTGAGAGCATCTCTGAAGGGAAAATTCATTTCGTTGACTCCGAATAGAGATCACTATTTCCATAATCCAAACTTTGTAAATCGAGTAAGTTTTGATTTTTCACTAATCGAGAAACTATCCGCATATAAAAAAGACAAAAAATTGTTTTTGGAACAATTGGCGGGATTTATCAAGTCTGAAGCAGATGCGTATGCTGCTACAAATGATGGTAAGGTCAGAGTTCTTGCAGAATTCATCACTAAAAACAGCGCTTCCTTATTTTTTAAACAGATCAAGGAAGGACGTCTATTTGAAGATTATCAAATTTATATTATTTCTGGCGATATTCTGGAACCCAGACGAAAAGAGGTGATCCGCAAGATCAAAGAAAATCAGGATCAAAAGGTTATACTGATCTCAACTCAGGTCGTTGAAGCTGGAGTTGATATTGATATGGATTTGGGTTTCAAAAATAGAGCGCTATTGGATAGTGATGAACAACTCGCAGGCCGGATTAACCGGAATGCGTCTAAAGATGGGTGTAAAGTTTTTCTTTTCGAATTGGATAGTGCTAAGACCATATATGGTAAAGATGAGCGGTATAAGCAGCAGCAAAAAGATAGAGATCTTGAAAAAAACTGGAAGGAAATATTAATCAAGAAATCATTCCACAAATTATACCGGAAGGTTTTTGCTGAACGTCTCAAATCAGATTGGACAGATGCGGATAGATTTCCTGCTTATCAGAAAAATTTCAGGAGGTTAGATTTTCGAGCTATTCAACAGGAATTTCAGCTAATTGAAGATAATCAAAGTGAGTCTGTTTTTATTCCTGTTGACGTTCCAGTGGATGGTTTTGAAGAGGAGGAGCTACTTAAACAATTTGATGTATTAGTAGATAATGATCAAAAAATATCTGGCAAAAATGTATTCGATACTTATGTGGATATAATTCAAAGAGATAATCTGGACTTTTTTAGTAAAAAAATCGATCTAAAAAAAATAGCTGGATTGCTTTCTTTGTTTACTATCAACGTATATCCTACAGTAATAAGACAATTACAGGGCAATTTTGATATCGAAAAAGAGAAGTATGGGTTCAAATATCTGTCCCATTTTCAAGCTTACTCCTATGAAAATGGATTCGATATGAGTGAAGTTAAACAAGATGTAATTTTATAAATATTTCAGCACAAAGACCTGACAGGTTTCCGAAAACCTGTCAGGTCTGGCCTTTGCCTTTGCACCGAAACGGACCAGGACAATGAGAGAGCGTTTTGAGCCGAACTGTTACTATCACGTCTTTAACCATGCGAACGGGAATGAGAACCTCTTCCGTTGCAAGGATAACTACCGCTATTTCTTAGAGAAGTACGCCGGGTACATTCATCCGGTAGCCAGAACGTTTTGCTATTGCTTGATGCCAAACCATTTTCATCTCTTGGTAGGAATAAGGAGTGAACAGGAATTGGTTCGCGATGTGAAAAACCTGACAGGTTTGGTGGAACAACCATTCAGTAACTTTTTCAATTCGTATGCCAAATCATTCAACAGAAAGTATCATCGAAAAGGGTCCTTGTTTAACAGGCCGTTCAAACGCAAGAAGATCGCATCCGATGATTACCTGACCAAAATCATCCATTATATTCATTACAATCCAGTTCATCACGGATTTACCAAAAATATTGAAAATTGGCCTTACAGTTCATACAAGACAATATTCTCGGATAAACCTACATTGCTGTACCGCGAAACTGTCTTGCAATGGATTGGCGGCAGAAAGGAATTCGTCCAATTTCATCAGCAAATACCGGACCTTGAAATTTCAAAAGAGTTTGAACCATGGTGAATTGTGAAAAGACCTGACAGGTTTTTGAAAACCTGTCAGGTCTGGGACATATGAGAACTATCGCTACTTTTGGGAACGTACGGCAAACACGTTCATCCAGTGGTTGATACAAAAGCAAAACCTACTACCATGCAAACATACATCACCCAACTTCTTGCCGATATCGCTGACGCCGCGGAAAACATAAGATGGCCGTTTGTGGAACGCGAGTTAGACCTGCACGACTGGTTGCCACCGGATGAGGAAGACCGGACCGCGTCGGGGCGCGCCAGGGAACTGGAAATCGAAATTCAGCACCTTAAGCAAAAGTATGGTGACGACTGGGAAAAATACTATCCCTATCATCTGGACCCGAATTATGACGATGATCCGGAAAATCGCGATGACTTCCTGTTTGGCGACGATGAAGACGAGGGGGGATGATTGGTGGAGATCGTGAACCGTAGAGCGGGAAAGACCTGACAGGTTTCAGAAAACCTGTCAGGTCTGGCTATAATATTACATTCGTTCTATCTTTTTCATCACCTGTTCGGTTAAATCGACGGCCGTATGATAATCGATACCTGCCTCTTCGGCCATTTTACGGATATCCGGTTTGATGCCGCTATTTCTGGCATCCATTAGCAACCTGAGATAGCGATTCAATCCATCCAGAGATTCATTACCATCATCTTTCGGTACAAAGAAGTCATCAAAAGGATTGATTTTTATTTCCTGTTTCAAAATATCCGATGCCGTCTTGAGCATCGCGGGACTGACCGCATCCATTGGTTCAGACGGTAAATCATATCCACCATTGTTAACGGCTTCCACGAGTTTCTCGAATCCCAGTCTTGTCATTGCTGTTAGGTGAAGAGTCGCTTCTTCTTCATCATAATAAGCAACGGCAAAGTGGGGAAATCCATCCCAATCTTTCAATTTCATCCGGTACAGGTTGTTCGTGTACTCAATTAAGAACGAGTCGTTGAAAGGTTCAGAGCTGAGATCTTCATCAATATATCTGGCGGCATAGTGTTTAATGAGGTGAGTTTTGTGCAGTACAAACGGATACTCTGCCCCAGAATATAGCATCGAATAGGGAAGGGGATTCAGTTCAATGTGTTCTGCAATGTCGGCGTCACTTTCAAGATCGGGAGCCATTTCCCTGGCAAAAAACGTAATATCCTGCCGGTCGAAAGATTTAAAATATACGATGGCCCCATAAGTCTGCATACACATTCCGTCGGAACCGATCAGCAAGAACCAGGTCTGGACATCGGGTATTTCCAAAAGTATATCCGACATGCCACCGGAGTAAAGAAGGTATTCTTCATCCGTAAACAGATCGTGCATGGTGTAGAAATCAGGATGCGGATTGTCCAACACCTCGCAAAACGAATATCGCCAGGGATGATCTTTCCCGAGTTTCAGATACTCCAGTTCATCATCGCTTCGCAAATTTATTTCCGAATGATTCAGATACTTGCGAACCAATCCGCCTTGTTTAAAGATTTCATGTGCGATGAATTGCGTTTCCAAAAATCCCTTCCATCCTTTAGGCATTACGGAAACGATATGTCTGTAGGGCCTGACTGCCCGCTCAAATTTCCTGTCCAGCCGGTCCTTTGCCGCGGCATAGTAAATCAGGAATTGATCCACCAGCTCCGATGTTATGCTGTGGTTTTGTTCTGCGTTCGTTTTGATTTTATCGAAGGAATTCATTTTGGCCGGGTTGATTTGGACCTTTGGGAGGGTTTTGCGAAGCCTTCCTTTAATCAGTTTAGGTAAAATATGATAATCATAAGGAAGAAGTAAAAGGATCTGTAAATGACGATAGTTTTGAGGCCCCGGTCCGTAACAGCTCCACTTCTGATGCACCGAGGGAAGTACTTTAAATGTATTTCCTGGATACAAATATCTGCATCTATTTTTTGAAGGGCAGCTTTGTTTCCATCCGGGATCATCTGTTACAAATACCACCCAACCAAATCAGGATTCCGGTTATTGTTCATTCCGAGCTTTTATATGGCTTTTATAAAAGCAACCGAAAGAGTGAATACCTGCAAAAACTTCAGGCCTTTCTTAAACCATTTGAAATTGTGGATTACCGGAGCCATATGTCTGAAACGTACGCCGAAATCAGAACAGCCTGCGAAGCGCGTGGACATTCTATTGGTCCAAATGACCTGCTGATCGCAACGGTAACGGTCGCAAACAATGGGACCCTGGTCACCCGGAATACGAAAGAATTCAGTCGCATTCCGGGTTTAAGACTTATCGAATGGTAATCATAAAACGCTGATCCTGGAGTCCCTGCTTGAACTCCTTCCACTTGAAACGAACAGAAGAGTCGTAATCATAAATCTCCATCCGGATCTCCAAAATCCCTGTCGTTTTTCAGTAAATTATTTGTAGTTTCGTGTTTAGAATACACCGGATCATAATCTTATTAATCGTTTAAAAACAACATTCAAATGGCTGCAGCAAAGAAGATAAACACCAAAAGCACTAAGGCAGAGATTCTGGAAGCTTACAAGGAACTGCAGGAACAATTAAAGGCTGAAGAAAACAAGGATCCCCAGCAGGAGAAAGCTGAAAAAGAGAAGGCAGAGGTCCGGAAAGAAGCAGACTCCATGTCACCGCAGAAAATTGTAAAGGGATTGGCCGACATCAAACTGGAAATAGGCGGCGCATTCGACACCGTGGAAGAGGCACTGCTGGGTGAATTTAAGAAGCTGGAGCAACTGAAGAAGGCCGTGGAGTATGAAGAAGCCCATTTGGAAGATGCCTATGGCATCAAAACCAATGCGGACAGCCTGGCGGTGCTCCTGCGGGCCAACCAGCAGAAACGGGAGGATTTTGAAAAGGAGATGGAAGAAAAGAAAACCTCCTTTGATCAGGTGATGAAAGAAACACGCCAGCAGTGGGAAAAGGAGCAGAAGGAGCGGCAGCAGCAATTGAAAGAAGAAGAGGAGTTTACGAAGCGGAATCGCAAGCGCGAGGAAGAGGAGTACAAATACAACCTCACCATAACGCGGAAAAAAGAAGAAGATGATTACAACGCCCGAAAAGCGGCATTGGAAAATGAACTGGTCCAAAAGAAGCAAACTGTGGAAAAGGATCTTGCGGAGAGGGAAAAAGTCATAGCAGAACAGGAGATCGAATTTAACGAATTGAAAAAGAAGGTGAAGGCGTTTCCGGCCGAACTGGAAAAAGCAGTCGCCAGTGCCCATAAGGAGACTGAAAAAGAACTGAATACGCGGTTTGAATATGAAAAGAATTTGGCAGATAAAGAGATGCAGAGCGAGGTCAGACTTCTGAAACAGACGATTTCGTCCCTGGAAAATAAGATCAAGGAGCAAGAATCACTGATTAAACAATTGAACGAAAAGACCAATGTAGCCGGCGAACAAGTTCAGACCATCGCGTTAAAGGCCCTTGAGGGAGCGGCTACCGGCCGGTATTCGCCGGAACGATATTTAACGGAAAAGCGGGATGAAAAAAATCAGAAGGCTGACTAATACTATCGGACAAGATCACTTGTTGTTGTTGTCATTTTCATTTTGCCTCTGACCCGGGTAAGACCTGACAGGATTTGGAAACCGGTCAGGTCTGGCGCACGAATAAAGAATTCTCCCCTCTATACGATAACTGTTTGTACCATTTAGAATTAGAGAGTTCATAAATAAGGGGAATACATGCAGGTTACCGGCACACAAATCGCCTACTGGATAATCTGCCATCGGAAACTGTGGTTGTTCGCCAATCATATCCAGATGGAGTATACCTCCGAAACGGTAGCCGAAGGCAAGTTCATCGGCGAGACGAGCTACGATGACCGCGCAGAGCAGTACCGGGAGCTTAGTGTGGGTCCGGTTAAGATCGATCATTATGACGCCGCCAACAAGGTGATCCACGAGGTGAAGAAATCAAATAAGGTGGAACATGCGCATCTGGCCCAGGTGAAATATTACATCCTGGTCCTGGAGGAATACGGCATCGAGGGCGTGACGGCGATCCTGGAGTATCCCAAACTGCGGCAAACCCACAAGGTTGAACTCACGGATAACGATCGCAGAGAATTAAAAAAGATGATGGAGGACATTACCACATTAATTCATCAAAATGAATGTCCGCCACTTATAGAAAAGCCCATATGTAAATCGTGCAGCTATTTTGAATTCTGTTACAGTGGAGAAAAGGAGTAAGGTAATTTTGAGTTTTGAATTATGAATTTTGAATTAAGAAAAAGCTGACAGCCGATCGCTGAAGGCTTATCAAATAACCGATATCATGAAAAAGACCTATTACCTGTTTAATCCGGGGCGACTGAGTCGAAAGGATAACACTTTAAAATTTGTTCCGGTCGATGCCGATGGCAAGGAAGGAACACCCCGTTACCTTCCGATCGAAGGTGTGGACGACCTGTATTGCTTTGGCAGTCTGGATACCAACAGCTCGGTGATGAACTTTCTGGGCAAGCATAAAATCAGCATCCACTATTTTGATTATTATGAACACTACACCGGCTCCTTTTATCCCAAAGAATACCTGCTGGCCGGGAAGCTGCGGGTGGCCCAGGCCATTGCCTATCAGAATCCGACCACCCGGTTGCTCATTGCAAGACGTTTCATAATCGGAGCCGCTGCCAATATGCAAAAGAACCTGGCGTATTATCAGCGCAGAGATAAAGAGCTGCGACCGGTCATCAACGAAATGGAGCAATGGACCCTTAAGATCACCGAGGCAGACGACATTGAATCGTTGATGGGAGTAGAGGGTAATATCCGGCAAATATATTACCGGGCATTCGATACGATTATCAATGATTTCGAGATGGGAGAACGCACAAGACGGCCACCCGAAAACGAAGTCAATGCCTTGATCTCCTTTGGCAATATGCTGTGTTATACAGCCTGCCTCGATCAGATCTATCACACACAGCTCGATCCAACGATTAGTTTTCTGCATGAACCCGGATATAGGCGCTTTTCCCTTGCTCTCGATCTGGCTGAAGTTTTCAAACCAATCCTGGTTGATCGGCTGATCTTTCGACTGTTCAACAAACACCAGATCAAGGATGACGATTTCGACTGGAAGGTGAAAGGCATCGTTCTAAAGCCAAAGGGGAAAAAGACGTTTGTTAAAGCATGGGAGGAAAGGCTGGCAGAAACCATCAAGCACCGCACCATCGGCAGGAAGGTCAGCTACAAGCATCTGATCCGCATAGAGTGCTATAAACTAACAAAGCACCTACTCGACATCGAAACGTATCAACCATTCAAAATATGGTGGTGATCCCGGAGGATAGTCATGTATGTGATTGCTGTGTATGATATCAACGAGAAACGCGTTACCAAGATGCTAAAACTGTGCCGCCAATATCTGAACTGGATCCAGAATTCGGTCTTTGAAGGAGAGATTTCAGATGTTACCTTAAAAGAGCTCAAACACCGGGCCGGGAAAATCATGAAAGATGAGGATAGCTTGATTTTTTTCATGAGCCGCGATCAGAGGTGGCTGGAAAAGGATGTGCTGGGCAAAGATAAAAGTCCTCTTGATACGGTTCTATGACCGGTTTTGTCGTCGTCGTTCTGATTTTAGTCGATAGGGCTCGGGCGCTGAGTGCTAATCTCTATAAATACGGCCAATACGCTTCATTAGAGCGGTTGTCAAACTCCGGGGATTTTCCGGTTATTACCGTTCGACGACGCTCCCAAAATAAAAATCCGATATATTGACTAAAACAACAGGGTTTTATAGCTTGATTTGAGCGGTCTTAATCGAACCTTAGAGGAATTGAAACTAGATATGACAACGTTGCTACACTATGCATCTTGACGTCTATAGTCTTAATCGAACCTTAGAGGAATTGAAACTCGATTAAGCATGTTATCGACATGCTGATACTGTACTAGTCTTAATCGAACCTTAGAGGAATTGAAACAACATTAACTGAGTCTGTAACATCGATCATCTATCAATGGTCTTAATCGAACCTTAGAGGAATTGAAACATCAAATTAGTACTAGCATATGCTGTCAATACTGCTAGTCTTAATCGAACCTTAGAGGAATTGAAACAATGAATATGACAGCATTATGATCAGTATCTACTAATAGTCTTAATCGAACCTTAGAGGAATTGAAACTACCGATGAACGATTGATCGTAGCGACTTCATGATCGGTCTTAATCGAACCTTAGAGGAATTGAAACATCGATTAGTCTGCATAGTGTCGAACATTACATGTAGTCTTAATCGAACCTTAGAGGAATTGAAACTCATGAGATGCGAATGTCGTTAACATGTATCATGATAGTCTTAATCGAACCTTAGAGGAATTGAAACATGCATTAGCCAGTATATTCGCTGTCAGACTATTGATAGTCTTAATCGAACCTTAGAGGAATTGAAACTATGTATAGCAAACTGCATGCATCGAGACTGTATGCAATGTCTTAATCGAACCTTAGAGGAATTGAAACTAGTCAGAGTCATGACATTGCAACACTGTAGCGTTACTGTCTTAATCGAACCTTAGAGGAATTGAAACATTTATACTGGTTATCGAGTCACATGACACGTATAGTCTTAATCGAACCTTAGAGGAATTGAAACATAACGTTATTGACACTGACTACGATATGCTGAGACGATGTCTTAATCGAACCTTAGAGGAATTGAAACAAGATTAGCATCAACATTGCAACACATATAGGATCATAGTCTTAATCGAACCTTAGAGGAATTGAAACATTCGATCAACGTTAACGAATTGTCATCACATGTTACAGAAGTCTTAATCGAACCTTAGAGGAATTGAAACATGCTATGTGCAGACAGTCACTGATAGTCATATGATAGTCTTAATCGAACCTTAGAGGAATTGAAACGAATATAAGTTACGGATAGATCATGTCTGACATTGTCTTAATCGAACCTTAGAGGAATTGAAACTACGAAGTACAGATTATATACGCATATGTCCAGATGGTCTTAATCGAACCTTAGAGGAATTGAAACAATACTATCATTGACACTGAGTGATGCGTAAATTCTAGTCTTAATCGAACCTTAGAGGAATTGAAACCGATAACCGAAGTTGTCAGACTCTATGCTATGTAGTCTTAATCGAACCTTAGAGGAATTGAAACTGTTCATACGGACGTGATCAGTAAGTCATCTGAGTAGTGTCTTAATCGAACCTTAGAGGAATTGAAACTTCATAAAGCGTATCATCAATTGTATCAGAGTTAAGTCTTAATCGAACCTTAGAGGAATTGAAACATCGAGTTACTCGAGATTCCAGTCTTAATCGAACCTTAGAGGAATTGAAACTCAGGCAAATGAGTACGTCATGTCTTAATCGAACCTTAGAGGAATTGAAACCGTTATCATAATAATTCGATGAAGGTCGGATAGTTGGCAGTCTTAATCGAACCTTAGAGGAATTGAAACGCAGCTCATTTCATTAGAATAAATTTCTTAGTGGAAGTATAATTCCCTGCGTGCATTGTGTAAAAATAAATTCCGCTTGCAAGACCCGCACCGTTAAAATGTAGACTGTAATTACCGGAGCTCTTTTCTTCATTCACTAATGAGGCAACTTTATTTCCCAGAACATCATACACCTTTATCGTGACAAAACTACTTCTCGGAACAGAATAATTTATTGTCGTAGTCGGGTTAAAAGGATTGGGATAATTTTGCGATAGTTCGTAGGCAACAGATGCAACCGGTTCATCAATACCGGTCGTAACCTGCCATGCCGCAGTATACTCATCCCAGACGAATGAATGGCTAATTTGATCATACTCCCACAGACTTACGCCAGGATAGCTATACGTTGATTGTGAGAGATTGCAAAAACTGGTTATGTCGCCGCTCATAACGTCGTTACTATAGCCGAAGTAAACACCTTGTCCCAGCGGCATAATAGGCTTTGCAGCGCTGTCACCCTGGCTTACCCATGTATTAGTATTCGAGGCAAACTGACTACCCATTAAGCTGAGCTCATTTTGCGGAGTAGTCGGCCTCGCGGCCCAGTACGTCTGTGGCATATTTACATCCACGCGGTCGAGGAAGGTTGTCCACGGAAATGTGGCATGACCCGTAATGCGCGCCCAGGATGTAAGTCCTATAAAAGCATCCGGATGATGCGCGCGAATACTGTCGCAATATGACCGTGCTGCGGAAACGCGAGTACTTAATACATCGTATTCTATCTCTGCGTCGATTAGAAGTCCGTCTATTCCTTTAATATTCAGTATGGAGTTGGCAACATCCGTCTCGGTAACCGCATCGCCCCAATGATGCTGGACCCCATAAACATACTGATAACCAAGAAGCTTAATTCCGTTGGCATGGAAGATTGCGACAACATTGTCCATACCGCCGTAATTCGTGGTGGCCCAAGTGTACAGACTTTTACCCGGACGATTATAATAACTGTCTCCGTCTCCCATCTTAATTACCAGCCACGTAACCCCGGTGTTTTTCAATTTAGCTATGATGGCATTTAAATTTTTACCGCCGCCGTTTGAACTCCACAATTTCCAAAGGAACATACCCTTTCCGCCTATGGGGAATGAGTCCTGAGTGGCGTAAGTATTGATTGGGAATATTAAACTTAGTAGCAGAGAAACGCCGACAAGTAACGGTAAAAAAAATTTCTTCACCCGCATCGTTCCTTCATTTTTTATTCTGAATCTGTACGGATGACAGCAGTTTATTAAAACTTTCCACGATATTTTTGGTTGTATCCTGCATGGTAGATAACGCTTTCAATTGTAATGCATCGGAAGTAATTTTATTACTGTCGATTATTTCACCCGGCTTGCCTACCTGTTTACCCTGAACCAGGGAAACAATGTAATATTTGCCGCTTTCTTTTGAGTAACAATTTATCACACAATCCCACTGCCCCATGCCGGCGTAAACAGCCCAATATTCTCGTCGGAAATATAGGCCGTCAATATTTATTGAATCTACTTTTACTCTATTGTGAATGAGTTTGGTCCCGGCCGGAGAATCAAGATACACCTTTCCACCGTAACTACCGGGTAAATCAATAAATAACCTGCCGGAGACAGATATATTTGCAACCGCTGTTTGGGTGGGGGAAGTATCGGAGGTTAGTTTAATGCTGTACGTTGTGTCGTCGGATTTTGCAACTCTGCCGATTTGGATGAATGATACTCCGAGTGCATTATCCTGAATACCTGGACCGGAATAGTCTTTGGTTTTATTCTGACCATCGGCATTGAAGAGAACAAATGCTATCAAAGCCGTTGTTAGCATAAGTCTTTTTACCATACTTGTTTCTCCTATATCCTGAATATGTCTAAATACTTTACCACTACGAGACCATTAAAATCAGCCTACATAAAAAAACCCGGCAGAACAAACATCCTGCCGGGTAGTAATCCTTGCAATCTGTTAATCTTATCAGTCCGTGATTATTCGGTTGCCATCGTTGGTTCATTGACAATATGAAGCTCATTCATGATGCGATCGACATGATAAATCTTATCAGTAAGGAACAGCACGTAGCGGATATCCACACTAATGGTTCTGTTTAAGTCCGGATCAAAGAAATAGTCGCCAACGACCCCCTCAATATTACCATCAAATGCCACTCCGATCACATTTCCGTTGGCGTCCATAACGGGACTTCCCGAATTTCCGCCGGTAATGTCGTTGGTTGAAAGGAAGCAGACAATAAGACTGTCTGTACTTGTCAGATATTGATTATGAGGTTCAAACGTGCCTTTGGGAGTTATATGGTTCTTGTACCAATCCATCAGAAACTCAGGTACATTAAATGGCTCTTTACCTGTATTTTTTGCGATGACTCCATTGAATGTTGTCCGCGGCAGGTAATAAACACCATCCTCCGGATGATATCCCATGATTCGCCCGCCAGTCATTCGAAGTGTGAAATTTGCATCAGGATATTCAGTCGAATCATTCCGAAACGCCATCATGCCTTTTACATAAATCTTACGTGCCGGTACGACGATGCCGTAATGCTGTACATATGTCTGACGTGCATTCATATAAGCATCATGCAACACATCATAAAGCTGGATCATATCATCTTTAGGCAACGATTCTGCCGTCTTTTTATCAAGATTTAGAAAACCTCGTGCCTGACCGGCATTGAATACGATTGAGGTTTGTAACTGCTTGTTGAGATACGACTGGATAGCGCTGTCAAGTTTATCTCCGCTCAGTGCCCCAAACTGTTGTTCGATGTATGGAATTTGCTTGTCAGCCGGTAAATTAGCCAGCATCTTCAGCATTTCCTTGAGTGTCAACAGTTCGGCATCCATATTTTTCTCGTTCACCAGCCGCGAACGTCGGGCAAGCAAGCTGTCCTGTTTAGCCGCGTCAAAAGTTTCGTTTTTACCATTCAGATAGTTGTAATATTGATTAAAGAGAGCAGCCGCCTGCAGCGGTTTTGAATAGTTGAGCGTGTAATAAGTGCTGTAAATCACATCTCCGGACTGATCGGCAAGTGCAAATCCTTTTTTAAGAGAATCCAGCACGCCGCCGTATCGCTTCTCACGTGAAGGATCCTGCTGCATCCATTTATTAAACGCATCCTCCTGGTCTCGCCGGCGCTTTACGATGTGATATTTTTTGAAGCCTTCCTGGACGCCCTGGAAATATTTCAGCTCGTTGGCGAAATCGGCACGGTCAGATGCATTGGCTACGGCTTCCTCAGGATTATGATCAGCAGCGTACTCAAGTCCATCCAAGATAGCCTGGAAGGAGTCAATCAAATATTTATTACGGTGGTTCTGATAAAAATCAAACGCATAACTGCTCTGGTGACGATACGTGCTTCCTGGAAAACCCATGATCATCGTAAAGCTTCCGGGATGATAACCGTTAAGACTGATATTCAGCACGCGCTCAGGATGATAGGGTACATTATCCTTGTTATATGTTCTGCCGGAGCCATCCGGGGCAACATATGCCCGTAAAAATGAGAAATCGCCGGTATGGCGGGGCCACATCCAGTTGTCAATGTCACCTCCAAATTTTCCAACTGATGACGGCGGGGCGAACACAATGCGTACATCACGTATCACCTTGTAAACGATCATGTACTGCTTATTGCCGGCCCAGAAATCATCGATTTCAACTTCCAGATCCTTGTCGTCGCCCTTACGTTGGGTTACCATATTCTGGCGAACCTGTTGCTCCTTTTGTGCACGTTCTTCAGGGGAGAGGCCATTCGGTAACTGCGACTTTATTTGGCTGGTCACATCTTTTTCCCCGATAGGGATGTAAAGCGTATATCCCTTGGCCGGTATTTCTTCTGACTGGTTATGAGCAATAAACCCATTTTCAAGATAATTCTGCTGGACGGTGCTTGCAGATGCAACCGCATCATACGCAACGTGGTGATTGGTCAGGATTAATCCATTGGAGGACACGAACGAACCGGTAGCTCCGCCACTCTCTCCAATGTTGACACGAACGATCGCTTTGTTGAGTGTTGCAGAATCAGCACTGTAAAACTGGCTGGCCGGCACGTTTAAGCCTTTGGCCTTCATTTCTGCATATACCGGGCCTTTCAGCTGAGGCAACAACCACATTCCGGCATCATCCGGAGTATTGTGAACCTGACCCAAAAGATTACCAGCCAAAAGTAAGCTGATAAGTACCAGAAATGTAATGGATTTGGGAAATATTCGTCTCATAGTCAATCTCAATTTTTTTACCGGACAAAATGAAAGAATGGCACAATCCGGCGTCTTATTTCTATTTTTCAAGCATAAGAGGATAATTAGTAATCAGCGCAAATAATACTACAAAATCTGTTATATTGCGTACCAGAAATACAGCAACCGGCAAAGTAAAGTGACGAGCCGGTATTCTACTGCTATCTCCTGATAAGCCAAATAAACGACGATCTTACTATGTACCAGGAAAAATTTTTCTTTCTCTGTCATGTTTCTCTAAGTGCCACCGGACCTCAGGATGTGAATATCCTGCAAAAGGCGGAAACGACAAAAGAATTTCCAGACCTTTTCAAAAAATACGAAGACCTTCGCTCACATGCTTTTAACGAAGACGGCCTCTTCAGTATCATTCGCGCCGACGATCTCCATTTAATCGTCAGAACAGGCTCTGAGGAAACTGCAAAAGAAACAGCTTTTGAAGAAGGGAAAGCTAATCTGATCACCAATTTACAGCATAAGGTGATGCAGGAAAAAGATAAAAATGCCCTCTCTATCCTTAAGGAAGTTCACGGCATTGAAATGGAATTGAACTAATATCAGTTTCGGCTGGAGAAATCAAAGCCAGTTGTTGAAACCTGGCTGTTATCAATTTTTTACCCATGGGATCTGATAAAACGATCAAAGAGGAACTAGTTCGGAAATCGGAAGAATTAGTTGATTTGATTGAGGGATTTGAAGAAGGCATACGTGAAAATGACGAAGACGCCTGCGTAAATATTTCCCATCAGCTCGATCAGATCGGCTTCTATCTTGTTGATCTCATCCCTAAACTTTCCGGCGGCGATCTGGCATACGCCCAATTTATGATGGGTTCTTTATGCAGTGTACTCCGGATGTGGCCTCAGGCTGAAGAAGCTTACAGCAAAGCACTCGAACACTGGCCCGGGCATGTAGGATTGCTCAATGAATACTTTATCTGTTTGATGGAACTGGAACGTTACGAAGACGCCCTGCCTGTAATCAAAAGGAGCATTCAAGAGGGCGGAGAAACCCCGGATGTTCTCCAGAACCTTGCCGCCGTACTGGCACGACTTGACAGGACTAGCGAAGCGAAGGTCGTGCTCATCAACAGTTCCGCCAGGTTTCCCGAAGACGCTGAAACACGCGAAATGCTTGCTGAATTAGATAGAATGACTGTCTGATTCCCACAACTCTTTTATATGTCCAAACGAGATCCAAAGAAAAACATACCGGCTGAACCCTACAAAATCATTTATCAAGATGAAGATCTGGTTGCTGTCAGCAAACCACCAGGCTTACTGACAGTCCCAATCCCCAAGTCTTCAGCACCCAATTTATTGGATATGCTCCGCCGGGATCTCACCTCCCGATCTTCAGCTATTTTAGTTGTTCACCGCATTGATCGTTATACATCCGGTATCGTTGTCTTCGCCAAAAATAAGACGGCACGCCACGAATTGGTCCGCCAGTTCAGGGCACATGAGCCTGTTCGTGAATACCTCGCTCTCGTGCGCGGCACTGTTGCAAAGAGAGAAGGAATTCTGGTGCATCACCTAAAGCTGGTCAAAAAGGGATTTCGAAATATCTCCGTATCTCCAAAAGATCCCGACAGTGCTCAGGCTAAACTGCGTTATGTTGTTCATGAGCAATATCCGAAAGCTGCATTGGTTGGTGTTCAGCTTATTACCGGGCTAAAAAATCAGATTCGTGTTCAATTTGCCGAAATTGGTAATCCCGTAATAGGCGACCGTCATTACAAAGAGAAAGAAATGCTGGAACCCCTCATCAACCGTCAGGCCCTGCATGCGTGGCGCGTCAGCCTGATACATCCGTCACAGAAGAAACAGGTCACTTTTGAGGCTCCATTGCCCCTGGACATGAATCGGCTTATCAAAGGTTACAAAAAATGATATGGATTTTCCCATGTTATTGTAACAACATGGGAACCATTTTTTACTAACTGATGTACATAAAGTCCCATACATGTTTGAAAAGGACTTAATCTGTGAGAATGGAGGGTTTTACTAAAATTGATTATTGCGTCAATGCTTATGGAAATATCAAAGGCATATGATCTTATAGCTGGCAAACTGGAGACTTGGCTGAATACGGCTATCAGCATGCTGCCGAATCTGGTCATCGCACTGCTGGTTGTTATCGTTTTTTATGTGGTATCCAAGACCTTACGGCGACTTATAGAGCGTCTTCTGGCGAAGGTCACCGATAACCTCACTATTATTCATCTTGTTGGCAGCGTCGTAGCTATATCTGTTACAGGGATTGGTTTATTCATCGGCCTTAGCGTTCTCCAGCTCGATGATACCGTTAAGACCCTTCTCGCCGGTGCCGGTATTATCGGTTTGGCTTTAGGTTTTGCATTCCAGGATATTGCTTCCAACTTCATTGCCGGTGTGATTCTTTCGCTCCGACACCCTTTTGGCGTTAACGACTGGATAAAATCCGGTGATTATTATGGTAAGGTTCAAAGGCTTAATCTGCGCAACGCAATCCTCGAAACACCACAGGGGCAAATTGTGTATATGCCCAACAAAACTGTTTTCGAATCCCCGCTTGTAAACTACAGCAAGAAGAAGTCACGCAGAATTGACCTCTCAGTAGGTATCTCATATGGTGATAATCTGGAAAAAGTAAAAAATGTGACACTTGAAGCGGTAGGCAGGGTTAAAAACCTGACACCCGGCAGAGATATCAAACTTTATTACCAGGAGTTTGGCGACAGCTCCATCAATTTTGTAGTCCAATTCTGGGTGCCTTTTATAAATCAATCGGACTTCCTGGAACCACAGAGCCAGGCAATCATGCTCATCAAGAAAGCGTTTGATGAAAATGATATCACGATACCTTTCCCCATTCGCACACTCGACTTTGGTATCAAGGGTGGGGAGAAACTCAGCGCCATGATCGATGGGACAACCACTGGAAATCGGGAAAAGATGTAATTATAAACGCCTCAACCTTTTGGTGGGAAACGATTTCGTTACAATTATAATTACCTACTTATAACAACACATAACTTACCTGAGAGGATTTACATGAATCAAGATATGCAATCAATTTGGGATTCCATTGTCCCCTTATTAACAGAGTACGGGCTCCAGGTAGTCGGAGCGATTATCATTCTGATCGTCGGTTGGGTTATTTCCGGCTGGTTAGGCAAAAGAATCCGGAAATGGTTGCAGAAGACAGGAAAGATTGACGTCACTCTTATCCCTATTCTGGCCAATATCGTTCGGTATCTTGGCATCACATTCACCTTATTAATGGTTCTGAACAACTTTGGGATACAGACGGCAAGCATCATCGCCGTACTTGGTGCTGCCGGTCTTGCCGTTGGCTTAGCTCTGCAAGGATCGCTCAGCAACGTGGCATCAGGAGTTATGCTGCTCGTCTTTCGTCCATTTAAAGTTGGTGATGTTGTTGAAGCGGGTGGAGTGTTGGCTATAATCGATGAAATTGGCTTATTCATGACCAAGTTGCACACGTTCGATAATATCAATGTTTATCAGCCTAATTCTAAAATATGGGGTTCGGAAATTCGCAACTATTCACAAAATGAAACCCGTCGTGCAGATATTCCAATAGGAATTGGCTATGGTGATGATATCGATCATGCTTTAAAAGTTGTCAAAGAAGTGGTCGAAGCCGATTCGCGAACATTATCTGATCCGGCTCCGATGTTTGCCGTTTCAGACCTGGGCGATAGTTCGGTCAACCTGATGGTTCGATTCTGGACAAAAAGCGGTGATTTTCTCAATACCAAGCTTGATCTGACCAAAGAACTTAAACAGCGTTTCGACAAGGAAGGAATCAACATTCCCTTCCCGCAGAGAGATATTCACCTGTTTCAGGCAACCAACGACTGACAAGGTATATTCATCAAAATGACGAACACAAATGTCAATAACCGACCGCATACGAATTGCGAAAGGTGATATCACGAAATTAAAAGTGAATGCCATCGTCAACGCTGCCAATTCCAGCCTTTTGGGCGGAGGCGGGGTTGATGGTGCCATTCACCGTGCCGCCGGCCCCAAACTACTTGCCGAATGCAAAACCTTGAATGGCTGCCCTACAGGAGAAGCTAAAATAACAGGCGGCTACAAACTCCCCTCTGAATATGTTATTCATACTGTTGGTCCCGTGTGGCACGGTGGAAACCGCAATGAGCGCGAATTACTTGCCAATTGTTACAAAAATAGCTTGCGTCTTGCCGATACTAAAAATATTAAATCCATAGCCTTCCCTTCCATCAGTACCGGAGCCTACCGTTTCCCGATCGATCAGGCAGCAGAAATTGCTCTTAACGAGACGAGACGATACCTCAAAAACCACGATCTTCCCGGACAAGTAACGTTTGTTTGCTTCTCTGATTCCGATTATCAGTCGTATAAGACGGTATTTAGCCGTTTAACAGACAATTAGATTCAACATTTTTTGTTAGATTGCTTAGCTACTAATTGTTCCTTAAAATTGGTAGTTGTAGGAAAAATACATATATGCTGACTACGGCACGTCCAACCCCGGTAGGGATGGATTACTCAAAACCGTTATGAGATCGCAGGCTTGGATATGAATACCGAACCAAACGCAACCAATATTCTTCACGAAAATAATCATTATCTGGTCACAGAAGATGGTGAACTGATTCAAAAAGACACCTCTTTATTTAAGGGACGAAAACTTGGAATCATCGACACCGAAAACCTTGAACAAGCCCTGGAACCATTTACACGTGCGTTTGATGAGCTGGAAAAAGAGGTTGCAGGGAAATTGGAGGAGTTAGAAACTCACCAGGATTCCTCAGAAATAGCGCAACTATTTGATGATCTTCTCAACCGGGTTCGGAATGCCGATGCCATTGGCAATTTCCCCGATTTAATCAATAAAATTCAAACCAGGCAGGAAGAGTTGGTTAAAATGAGTGGCGACGCTGTGACAGAAACCGAGCCTGAAACAGTCGAAGAACCTCCAACATCGACTGACGAGTTGGAAGAAAAACAAGCCCCAACTGTAGCTGAAGCAACAAAACAGGATACAGCTTCAGACGACGAAGGAACGATTGAAGTGAAAACAGAGCCTGAGGTTTCCTGTTCCGAAAAGCAACCCGATGAGGTCAACGAGCAGGAACAGGAAATACCGGCAGTCAAAAATGGAGAATCTGTGGAAACGCCGATTGAGGAGGAAGCAGAGAAAAAAGAGACCGGGCCGGAAGTTGTCGAAAAGTCATCTGAAACGGAAACAACTGAGAGCGAAAAAACAGATGAAATAACTCCTGAGGAAACTATTGAGGAGCCGGCAGCTGAAGAAAAAGAAGGTAAAGAAGCCGAATCGGAAGCAGCGCAAAAAGAGAATGTAAGCGAAACCAAAGAAAAGCAGGAGTTTAAACTCGATTTTGAGGTTCCTGAAGAGCTTGCGGCTTATGTCGGAATTGTTGAGAAAGCACACTCATTGCTCCATGGTGCTGATATTCAGTACGCCAACATGGAGTTCGACAATCTTCGCCGAAAATGGAGTGAAGGTCCTGAAGTTGATGAAGAACAGCAGGAGATCTACAACAAACTCAATGATTCATTTAATGCACTACAGAAGGAGTTTCAGGATCGCAAATCTGCCCATTACAACGAAATTCATCAGAAAAAGCTCAAAAATCTCGAACGTAAAAATGAACTTCTTAACCGCCTTAAATCTGTAATTGAACAGAAAAAATGGCATGCTATAAATGAAGTTCAGGGGATTCAGAAGCGCTGGGAGAACATCCGGCTTGTTGATTCGCAAGATGCCGAACCGTTGAACCGGCAATACAATGCGCTCGTTGACGAGTTTGAAAAGAACCGCGTTGAGTATCTCGTTGCTCGAAAGGAGAAAGAGGAACAGAACCTCACCATGAAGCTGACGATTCTGGATAAAATCCAGAGTCTGCTCAATAACGTAGACGAAAACTTCAGCGACTGGACTTCTCTCGACAGGGAGTATAACGAGTTATTGCGAGAATGGAAGAAAGTCGGCCGCGTCCCCCGCGAAAAGGCATCTGAGGCCTGGCAGCGTTATAAGGATTTACGAAGCGGTTACTACGATAAAAAACTGACATTCGACAGTTCATATCGCAACGAAGTCGAGAGCAGATATGCCAGGAAACAGAATTTGGTGAAAGAGGCCCAGGCTTTGGTTGAAGCGGAAGACCTTGCCCAGGCTGCCAGGGCAATCAATAAATTGCACAAGCGCTGGAAAGATGTTGGAGCCCTTCCTAAAGATCAATCCGAAGAATTGTGGACGCAATTCAAAACGGCTACGGATGCTTTCAATGAACGCAAAGCTGAAAACATCGAACTTCTGCGGGATCAGGAGAATGAAAATTACGATGCCAAAGTAAAACTTTGCGAAGAAGCCGAATCGATCAAGGATACGGACAACTGGAAAGAGGGCACGCACCGCATGCAGCAGCTAATGGATCAGTGGAAAGCCATTGGACCGGTTCCAAGAAGAAAAACCAGGAAAATCTGGCGCCGTTTCAAGAAAGCGATGGATGAATTTTACGATCGCAAACGAGAATTTTTTAAGGAAGAACGGCAGAGGCAGAAAGAAAACCTGAAGCAGAAAAGGGAGATCATTGAACAGATCTTCAAATTAGGAGAACTCGAAGATCCGCTTGAGGCCCGTGAGTCCGTTAAACCTCTTCAAAAAGCATTTTCTGATATCGGATTTGTACCGATTAAACAGAAAAACAAAATATACAAACAGTACAGAGAGGCATGTGATGTTGTCTACCAGCGTGCCAGAGCTGCAGAACGCGGTGAATCTCTTGAAAAAAATGCTGTCCTCTCATCCGATGACCGGCGAGAACTTCGGGATAAGCAGAACATGTTTAATAAGCTTCGAAAAGAGTGCGAGAAGCTTAATGAGCTGATATTGAGCTACAGTGATAGTCAGACGTTTATCCGGCCAAATAAGCAAGGTTTGCTGCTGAGAAACGAGATTCAGGGTAAGATTGATAAGGCGAAAGAAGAGCTTGAAACGAAACAGGAAAAGTTGGAAGACTTGCGCCAGGAGATCGATGAGATCCGCAATGGCGAGTCTTCCTGAGTTAATTTCCTGTAGTGGTGATGTTGCGTTCTATTTAGATCCGAAATAATAGCGAATACCTACATTTGCATTCAAATCAAATGTAGTACTTGGTGCCAGGTCGAGCACGGGGGCTACTTCAAAAAACAGACCTATGGGATCATTGGCAAACAGGTAATTGACACCGACAGGTATTCTAACGCCCACGTTTCCTTCGTCTCCCAGAAGTACGCGACCGCCAACACCGTAATAAACAGGCATCGTGCCTTTATCTACTTTAATAAGATTATAGCTGTGCCACAGGTAATCGGCCTGCATAGTCATAGAGTTTGTATGTTCAAAAGACCAGGCAAGGCCGAAATCGAACGCATTTCGCTGGCTTTGCCATAGCTTGGCAGTGATCCCTGATGGTTCACCAAACATGACTCCGGCCCCGAAATTGCCCTGCTTCATCTGGGCTTTCAGGCTCAGGGGTAAGATTAATATCAAAATAAGCATCAAATATTTTAAACGTGAATTAGTCATTTGCACCTCGAATATTTTATTTGTGTTTCAATGAAATCCCTTGCAATACATACAGTTTCCTAAAATAGTGAAAACATGGTTCACCCGTAACAACTCATGTGGCGAGTTAACAGTTCACGTAAGTCAATAACGTGTAGCGCTTCCACGCATGAATATGTGATAGCACATAAGGCGGTGAATCATTATCCTTTATAAGCTGTTATTTGTATGCAAGAATAGAAATCATATGATTTATTGATCAGCTACCAAACCCAATGAGCTATGGATACCTCATCTGACGCACTAATCGTCTTTGTGAAAAACAATGAACTTGGAAAAGTAAAAACCCGGTTGGCTGAAACTGTGGGAGAAAATCGTGCTCTGGAGGTACACCGGAAATTACAGGAACAAACAGAACAGGCGGTTCGGTATTTAACCGCTGACAAAATGGTCTACTATTCGGATTATGTCCCAGAAGAAAATCCAATCTGGCCTTCCGAACGATACCATCATTTTGTCCAAAGTGGATCGGACCTGGGGCAACGGATGAACAATGCTTTTGAAGAACTCTTCGACAAAGGATACGAAAAGATTTGTCTCATTGGTTCCGACTGCCCTTATATCACTCAGGATATTCTGAAAAACGGATTCGACCGGCTATCCGAAACCGACGTTGTAATCGGTCCTTCACGGGACGGCGGGTATTACCTGCTCGGACTGATCGAGCCCCATGAGGAGCTTTTCGAGAACATTGACTGGGGTGGTTCACAAGTTTTTGACAGAACAATCCAAAAACTGATTGCTCAGGATATGATTTGGTATGAACTACCCATACTTGAAGATATTGATACCGAAGCAGACCTTGATCGCTACCAGTTGTATACACGCCAGCGAGAGCTGAGGAGTGTAGCTGATTAACGATAGTAAAATGAATTGATACTTCTACACTTTTGGATTCTATTTCCATCATCATACCGGTTTACAACGAAGCTGATAATATCGGTTCGCTGATCCGATATCTCGTAAAAAGTGATAACGATGACCTGGTTAGTGATATCATTGTCGTTGATGGTGGCAGCACAGATGAAACATGCACTATCGCTAGGGATGCGGGTGCCATCGTGATCCCCTCTGATAAGCCTGGTCGGGCTGTTCAGATGAATAAAGGGGCCAATTACGCAACCGGAGGTATTCTTTATTTCCTGCATGCGGATTCTTATCCCCCCGCTGATTATGCAACTCAGATTATGACGGCATGGGAGCATGGCCACCGTGTCGGTGGATTCCGGCTGAGGTTCGATACCAAGCGACGGTTGTTGAATTTGTATGCATGGTTTACACGCTTCTCGTTTCATCCATTCCGCTATGGTGACCAAAGTTTATTTATAGATCAAAGCTTCTTTTATCATATCAATGGTTTCCAGGAAGACCATATCGTCATGGAAGACAATGAGATAATCAGACGCATCATCAAACATACCCGATATCATGTGTTGCCGGGCTACATAACGACTTCTGCACGAAAATATATTGATAACGGGATTTTGCGTCTCCAGATCATCTTCACCTGTATCTATTTCATGTATTACCTGGGTTTTTCCCAATCATCCCTTGTGCGATTCTATAAAACCTTTGTCAGGAATGGCAAAAAACCTGTCTTGGACCAGCCATCTATCTTGCAGACAGGACCAAAGCACCAGATACAGCTGTAGAACGTTATTCTCAATGCTATAACTAAATCGTTTAACTATTCCCTTTTATGAAAAAACAAGTCTTTACACTTTTCGTCGTCCTCTTCCTGCTGGGCTCCGGTACAACCTTTGCCCAACAAGTCAAACTAACACCGGATCAGGTCAATGCAGTTGAAAATGCCACCTTCACAGATTTGAAGGGAGATACATTTAAACTCTCAGACTACCATGGAAAAGTGGTGATGATCGATTTCTGGGAAACGTGGTGCAAGCCCTGCATAAACAGCATGCCGACTGTCAATCAGCTTGCGAAAGCCTATTCCAATAACTTCGCAGTGATTGCCGTCACACCCGGCTTTAGTGACACAAAAGAGCAGGTTAAGGATTTTGTCAGCAAGCACGATTACAAATTCCATTTCGCATATGGTGGTAATCTGGCCCAAAAATTGCAGATTACAGGTATCCCTTACAAAGTCTTTGTCGATGCAAGCGGCAAATTCATATCTGTGATGATGGGCAGCCTCGGTCCTTCACAAGACTTCAAGGAGATACAGGAAATCATCGAAAATCATAAAGAAGCTAAATAAGCTTGCAGGCATAGACATTTCAGTTAAAATATCGTCACCATTCGAACGATAAGCTTGATTGGTGGGTTCGATACACCAAATTACTTTGAAGTACAAGCTGAATAGGCTTATTTTTAGTTGATTTGCAAGATAATTACAACACAAAAAAAATTTCATGATTACTGAAAAACTACCTTATAAGGTTAAAGATATTAAACTGGCCGACTGGGGACGCAAAGAAATTAAGTTGGCTGAAGCTGAGATGCCCGGATTGATGGCGCTCCGCGAAGAATACGGTTCTTCCAAACCATTAAAAGGCTCCCGGATCGCCGGGTGTCTTCACATGACCATCCAAACAGCTGTTCTTATTGAAACCCTTGTGGAACTCGGCGCTGATGTACAATGGTCTTCCTGCAACATCTTCTCAACACAAGATCATGCAGCGGCAGCTATTGCAGAAGCTGGCGTTCCTGTCTATGCCTGGAAGGGTGAGACTGAAGAAGAATATGAATGGTGCATTGAACAAACCTTGTACTTCCCGGATGGCCAGCCTTTGAATATGATCCTCGATGACGGTGGAGATCTCACAGCTATCGTTCATCAGCAATATCCCGAGTTGCTGAAAGATATCCATGGAATCTCTGAAGAAACAACAACTGGTGTCCATCGTCTCTATCGCATGGCGAAAGAAAAGAAACTCGGTGCACCGGCCATCAATGTGAACGACTCGGTAACCAAGTCGAAGTTCGACAATCTTTACGGCTGCCGGGAGTCGCTAGTCGATGGCATCAAGCGTGCTACCGATGTAATGCTGGCGGGTAAAGTTGCTGTTGTTGCAGGTTATGGTGATGTCGGCAAGGGTTGCGCACAAAGTCTCCGTTCTTACGGCGCACGCGTCATCATCACAGAAATCGATCCGATCTGCGCGCTTCAGGCCGCCATGGAAGGTTTTGAAGTGAAGAAGATGGAAGATGCCTGTAAAGAAGGCAACGTATTTGTAACAGCTACCGGTTGTTGCGATGTCATCCGTTCAGAGCATATCGGGCAGATGCCGGATCAGGCCATTCTTTGTAACATTGGTCACTTCGATTCTGAAATCCAGGTCGCCTGGTTGAAGAAGAATGCCGAGCATGACGAGATCAAGCCACAGGTCGACAAATACACGCTGCAAGACGGCAGAGAAGTAATTCTTCTGGCTGAAGGGCGTCTCGTGAACCTTGGCTGTGCTACCGGCCATCCATCATTTGTGATGTCCAACAGCTTTACCAACCAAGTACTTGCGCAAATCGCCCTGTTCACCCGTGATTTTGAGATGGGTGTTCATGTGCTGCCTAAAGAACTCGACGAAAAAGTTGCTCATCTTCACTTGAAAAAGATCGGTGTTGAACTTGATGCTCTCTCCGAAGAACAGGCTGATTATCTCGGCATCAAACGCGAGGGCCCTTTCAAGCCAGATCACTATCGCTATTAGAAATAGTGTAATTCAAACTTTTAAAGCTCCGCCTTTTTCGGTGGGGCTTTTTTTATGTGCTTTAGATGAAATTTGGCTTTTCATTGTAGTAAAGCGCTTTCATCTATCCGGTAAAAATTGTACTGTATCAAAACTCGTGTGTCTAAAAACAGTGTTGTCGCAAACTTGCACCATTATCAGCAACAGGCACTACATTTTTATAAACAGGGTTTTGCACTTACAAAGACAGAAGTTGTCATTATGATCAGGTTCCTCTTTCGAAGGAGAATGATTGCAGCTATGCTGTGTATCGCTCTCTACATACCTTGCAGTGCCAATGCACAGCAGACTTCCGGGTCCATACCAAAGCAGTACAACCAGCCATATCGCCCTCAGTTCCATTTCACACCGGCGAATAACTGGACAAATGACCCCAATGGTCTGGTCTATTATAACGGTGAATATCACCTTTTCTTTCAGTACAATCCATTTGGGGACGTCTGGGGACACATGAGCTGGGGCCATGCTGTGAGTAAGGATCTTATACACTGGAAACAATTACCCGTTGCTCTTAAGGAGGAAAATGGGGTGATGATCTTCTCTGGAAGCGCGGTTGTTGATCAGAAAAACACAACCGGTTTCAGCAAGAATGGGAAGCCCCCGCTCGTGGCTATTTACACCGGATATCATCCCAAAAGCAAGCTGCAGGATGAACGCATCGCTTACAGCATTGATTCCGGACGAACCTGGGAGAAATACTCCGGAAACCCGGTGCTCAACATAAATTCTGAAAATTTTCGCGATCCCAAAGTCTTCTGGTATGAACCGGATCATCACTGGATCATGGTTCTTGCACTTTCCGACCAGCATAAGGTTAGTTTCTATAGTTCCGATGACCTGAAAAACTGGACTCATCTTAGTGATTTCGGTCCTTTTGCAGCTACCGGAGGCGTGTGGGAATGTCCCATGCTCGAACCCATGCCTGTAGATGGCAATCCAAATAACATAAAGTGGGTCCTTGAAGTCGGATTGAATCCTGGTTCTTTGGCCGGTGGTTCCGGTGGTCAGTATTTCATTGGTGATTTTGATGGCAAAATTTTCACTGCATCCCAGCCAACCGGTGTTGCGGATGATAGTGTATTATGGGTCGACTATGGAAAAGACTTTTACGCTGCTACATCCTGGTCTGACGTACCGAAGAGCGACGGCCGTTCTCTGTGGCTCGGCTGGCTGGATAACTGGCAATACGGACAGAAAGCTCCAACAAGTCCCTGGCGGGGAGGTATGTCTGTGCCAAGAAGCGTTGGTCTGAAAACATTCCCGGATGGCATCAAACTAGTTCAACGCCCAGTCAGGGAATTGGATAAACTTCGCCATGATCATCAGCATTTGTCGAACATCACTGTTTCAGGGATGAATAATGAACTTGCACGTAGAGGAATCAAAGGTGATGTCCTTGAAATTGATGCTGTTTTTACCTTAGACTCAGCCTCGAAATTCGGAATTCTGGTTCGGAAGGGGGTATCTCAACAAACAGTCGTCGGTTATGATGTGGTCAATCATCAGATGTATGTGGACAGAACTCAATCCGGCGCTGATTCTTTTAGTGATGATTTTCCCTGCATCAATCGGGGCCCACTTCAACCTGATGAAAATACAATCAGGCTGCATATTCTACTCGACCGTTCATCAGTAGAAGTCTTTGGTAATGACGGTCAGACAGTCATTACCGACAAAATCTTTCCGGACCTTTCATCCGACGGGTTGCAACTTTTTTCAGAAGGTGGTGATGTCCAACTGAAATCCCTGGATATTTGGAAACTGAAATCAATTTGGAGCCAGAAACCATGAAAAAAAGAAATTATGTCTATTTGATCACCACAGTTGCAGCGATCGGCGGGTTTCTCTTTGGTTTCGATACCGCTGTTATATCCGGAGCCAACCCATTCATCAAAACCTATTTCTCACTGAGTGAGATCGGTCTTGGCTGGGCAGTCGGTTCCCTGGTGCTTGGTTGTATGATTGGAGCTGCCATTGCAGGTGAATTGAGCGACCGTTACGGTCGCAAACGCATGCTGATCGCTACCTCAATCATTTTCGCAATATCAGCTGTTGGGTCAGCTCTGGCTACCGCATTCTGGTTTTTTGTCGTCTCACGCATCATCTGCGGGACAGCGGTTGGTGCTGCATCACTCTTATCCCCAACATACATCGCAGAGATCTCCCCATCGAATATGCGTGGCCGACTGGTATCTCTGAATCAATTGGCGATAACGATCGGAATACTTGTTGTGTATTTTACCAATTATCTACTTGTCGGGAGCGGAGAGCATAACTGGCGATACATGCTTGGGAGTGAAGTGATTCCTGCTTTCCTGTTTTTTGCCTTACTGTTCCTTGTGCCTGAAAGTCCGAGATGGCTGGTTAAAAACAATCAACGGGATAAGGCCCTCAAGACATTGACTGACATTGGCGGAGATGACCATGCGATGGACCAGCTAAAGGAAATCGATAAAACGCTGAGAGAAAAAGCAAAGGTTAGCCTGGGTGTTTTATTCAAGGGCCCCATGGCTAAAATCATGGTTTTGGGTATCCTGTTGGCTGCTTTTCAACAGATCACGGGCATCAATGCCATCATTTATTTTGCGCCGACCATCTTCGCAAAAACGGGCATTGCAACAAGTTCGGCCTTCCTTCAGTCAGTCATTGTGGGTGCGGTCAATGTAGCATTTACGTTCGTTGCCATTGGGCTCATCGATAAAGCGGGACGAAAGCCTCTTATGCTGTATGGTTCAGCGGGCATGGCTATTTCACTGGCTGTTCTCGTCGGAGCTTTTGCCCTTAATCGACTGCACGGTTTTATTGTATTACTCTCTGTTTTGGGATATATCGCTTCATTCGCTGCATCGCTGGCGCCGGTTATGTGGGTTGTAACATCAGAAATATACCCCAATAAATACCGCGGAACCGCCATGTCTGTATCAACGGCCATCAGCTGGATGTGCACATACCTGGTAGTACAAACCTTCCCATGGATGCTCAACCAAATGGGTGGGGCGATAGCTTTTGGAGTATTTGCCGTTCTGAGTGTAATCACCTTTATATTTATCCTCATTTACATCCCGGAAACCAAGGGCAAATCGCTCGAAGAAATTGAAAAGGATCTTGGTTTGTCTTCGGAAGAAGCACATGAGATTCTGGCTTAACCTCTACTAACCTCTCCCCGGCCCTCTCCATACTCATGGAGAGGGTGGAAGGCTGAATCATAATTATTCAACAATGAGTTTCCCCTCCGCAGGAGGGATTTAGAGGTAGGTTTAAACACTGAGTCAACCCCTAAATCCCCAAAAGGGGACTAGCAAATATCTGTGAGTTCTCACATTTACCATATCTTAACCCTCAGGCTCTCGGGGCGCCACATGCTATCGGCGGGCTGGACATCGAAGGCCTGGTAAAATGCACCTACATCACTCATAGGACCATTAACGCGATAGCGGGCTGGCGAGTGGACATCACTTAAGACCTGCATCAATAATCGTTGTGATCGACTTTCGACCATCCAGCCGAAAGCGTAACCGAGGAAATAACGCTGAAGTGGTGTAAAGCCTGCTATCTCTTTTCCTTCCTTATATTCATCCGTCTTCTTGAAGGCATCAAGCGCAATAACGATACCACCAAGATCCGCTATATTTTCTCCGAGAGTTGCTTTGCCATTGATATGGAGACTGTCGAGCACTGTGTAGTTATTGAACTGATTGATCATCAGCTGAGTGCGATTCGTAAACTGCTCAGCATCCTGCTGGGTCCACCAGTCGTGGAGGTTGCCATCAGCATCATAGAGACGCCCTTCATCATCAAAACCATGTGTCAGTTCATGCCCGATGGTTGAAGCACCGGCATATCCATAAACGACAGCATCATCAACCAGGCTGTCCGGCATCCCCGGTACAGTAAAAATAGCGGCAGGAAGTACAATTTCGTTGTTGGACGGACTGTAATACGCATTGTACGTTTGTGGATTCATATGCCACTCACTACGATCCACCGGTTTGCCCAGCTTGCTGATATTATCATGATACCACCATTCATTGGCAGTCATGACATTTTGAACAAGAGAACCACGTGTAATTTCAAGACCCGTGAAGTCTTTCCATTTGTCCGGATAACCGACCTTCTTATTGATTTTGCTCAATTTGTGCAACGCCTTTTGCTTTGTCACTTCACTCATCCAGTCGAGCTGCTTAATATGATTTCGGAAGGATGAGATCACCGAATCGACCAAGTCAGAATACCGTTTCTTGGCTTTGGGCGGGAAGTAATTCTTCACAAAGATCTGTCCCAGCAACTGCCCCATTGCCCTTTGTTCCAAATTCAACACCCGTTTCCATCTTGGGTACTGCTCGGTCCGCCCGTACAAAACCGTGCCATAAAAATGAAAGTTCTCATCGCTAAATGATGAACTGAGTTCTGGCGCAAACTGCGTTATCAGATGATAGCGCAGGTATGCCTTCCATGTATCGAGCGAAACTGAATTAACATACTCGTTCAGAGCTTTATAGAACTCAGGCTGACCAACAATAACTGAATCAATACCATCAATGTTCATTCGCGAAAACATGTTACTCCATGAAATCGATGGTGTCAGAACATCAAGCTGTCGAAGCGACATCTTATTATAGTTCGCATAAGGATCACGCAGATCTTCGAGTTTTCGGGATGCGGTAGCCAGGGAGGTTTCCAGTTTGATCATCGCAACACTCTCTTTTTGAGCATCCAGCGAATCTTTTCCCAAAAGCACGAACATATTTTCCACATGTTTACCGTATGCTTTTCGAATTTTAGTGGTACGCTCGTCTTTTTTCAAATAATAATCCCTGTTTGGCATTCCAAGCCCGCCCTGCTCAAGTTTCAATGCCATCATCGAGCTATTTTTGTCATCCTGGCTGATGTATGACCCAAATGTATTGCGAACGCTTATTGACTTCAGATGGGCAATTTCATCAAGTAAATCGCTCCGGCTTTTGATGGCATCAATCCGTGCAAGTTCCGGTTTCAGCGGGTCAATTCCCTGCTCTTCAATATTAGTAGAATCCATCCCGCTGTACCAGAAGTCACCAATCATCTGAAGCGAGCTTCCTTTGGGGACATCTGTTTCAGCCGCTGCATCTTCATTGATCTTCCGGAGGCGCGTATAAATCTCGTTTTGCACCAGGTTCCCGATTCCCCAGGAGCTTTCACTCGCCGGGATAGGATTATCTTTGATCCATCCGCCATTCGCATATTCAAAAAAATCATTGGCAGGGCTGACAGTCGTGTCCGCATGCTGAACAAGGATATCCGTCTTCATTTTGGGTTTGCTGCTGCATGCTGTCAGCAACAGGGCAGCACTTCCTGCTACAAGAATCGGTCTAAAAGAAATACTCATAAATCCAAAAGTATAAATGATAAAGATATGCTCCCGTGATCATTGTGATAACCCGGTTTCAGAAAGCACTTGTTAAAAATCCTCCACTTAAATAACGCAATTTAGCTAATTAGAACCAAGTACATTGTTTTGCTTTGCCCGGTAATATTAGCATGTAACCTACCCGAAAATCTCCCGATCGCTTTCGGGGGACTTCTTTATCCCCATTTTATCTGCCTAAAATCTGATCAATCATTCACATTATCCGTATTTCTTATAAACCGGGCCACATTTTCATGCAGCTTTTTTAATGACTGGGGATGAACATAGACCATATGACCGGAATCATAGAATTTGTATTCGATGTTCTTCTGCAGTTTTTCGGGAATTGGCAAATGCTTCATAGCGTAAACAGCCGCATAATAGGGTGTAGCAAGATCGAAATAACCGGAATTAAGCATCACCTTAAGGTGCGGATTGTACTTCATCGCACGGGCCAGATCAGGCATCACATTGGTTGCATCCGGGAGTTTCATCCGACTGTCGGGTTGCGCGTGAAGGTAATCCCATGTTCTCCAGAGTGAGATCTCCGGCTTGTAGGTCATTCCTTTGCCGTAGTTCAGATCTTCTCTGATATAATGATTGAACAACGAGACATATGCAGAGCTTATCGCCGAAGCCTGCGGATCATAACCGGATTCTTTGCCCAGTGGATCCATGCTTGGACCATCAAACCGCGTATCGAGTCTGCCCGTCGATTGATCATTTCCGTTCAGCAGTTCATGAGTAAATTCCCCGCCGCTGACACGCAGATCGGCCTTCAGAATATAGTCAACCGGCAAACCGGTGTATTGTTGTAACTTTTCGGCCGTCTGTTGTTTCTCTGACTGGCTGAGATCACTTCCCTGCATCAGCGCCTGTGAATATTCGGTTGTTGCAAAATGCTCCACTTCCTTCAACAAAGGTTTCAGTTCGGCTGGTTGACTGGGCAGTTTATGATGATACCATGCCGTAGCGGTGTATGTGGGCAACGCCAGTTCATAGGTAAGATCCATGCCCGGATTGTGATAGGGATCGTCATCGTTGCTGATATCATAACTCAAGATCTGAGAGAGCAATATGACTCCATTTAGATCTACATTATCCTCTGTTTCAAGATATCGCGACAGGACAGCAGAGCGCGTAGTTCCATAACTTTCGCCAAACAGATACTTGGGAGAATTCCAGCGATCATACTTCGAAAGGAACCGGGTAATGAACTGCGCGAAGGCATGCCCGTCTTCATCGACTCCATAAAAATCCTTTGCTTTGCTATTTCCGTCAAGCCGGCTGAATCCGGTGCCTGGGGCGTCAATAAACACGAGGTCACTGGCATCGAGCAGGCTGTATTCGTTATTCACCAGTTTGTATGGGGCGGGTTTGACATGCGCGATATCAGAAGTCTCCGCCCGTCGCGGACCAAACGAACCCATATGCAACCAAAGCGTAGATGAACCAGGACCACCATTATAAAGGAAAGTAACCGGACGAGTTGATTCTTCTTTCACATCGTTCTTCACATAGGCGACATAAAACATCGTGGCGGTTGTATCATTCTTTTCATTTTTCAGATAGATGTTTCCGGCAATAGCCTTATAGGTGATACGCTGTCCGTCAACTGTAACTGATCCTTCTGTGACAGCATCTTTATGCGCAGCGACATGCTCTTCAATACGGGATTTTTGGGGGGATTTCTGTGCATAAAGCCTGGCACAGAAAAACAGCCCGATGCTTAAAGTAGTCAAGAATACAAACCGCTTGTCAACCATACTTTGCTCCTGTTGTTGATGATCAATCTGGTAAAAGAGAGGCCTGGTGAAATTGTTGTAATGAGACCCTATCCCGTAGTTAATACTTAAGGAGAGTATTACTTAACGGCCTTATACGCAATTAAATACACATTTTTTTACAATACTGTTTATTAGCATCGATTGTAAAAATCGAGCTTTGATACTGTCACTCTCACTTACCAATCACAGGTTTATCTTGTCGGCTACCATATTTTGGAATACCGGATCATTTCGTATCGGATCAAAAATAGGATCCAATCTTACCGTATATATGGATAAGTTGTTTCCTGGAAGTTTTAGAAGCTTTTGAATAAGCGAAACGGCATTTTTAGCATCTCCGAGTGCAGCATAGGACTCGGCAAGCACTTCGAGGTTTGTCTCGCCCTTTACATTGTCTTTTCTTTGCGAGAGTACCCGGTTGGCCTTTTCCCCATACTCAATTGCTTTCCGACGCTCATTTAACAGCGCGTAAATATGCCCCAGCCGGCAAAGCAATCTAGAACTTACAACCGGATGGCTCCCGCCCTCAGGGATCTGCTTCAACAGTATTTGAACCCCCTTTTCAAGGATCTCTTTCGACTCCTTTTGTTTACCGGACCATTGATAGATGTACCCCATAACCAACTCCTTTCCACCGGGGCCAAACAGATAGGCCGGCATGTTATCAGCCGTTTCCATCGCTAGCTTGAAGTCACGATCATATGTTTCCACTTCCAGTCTGGCCATTGATACGTAGTAACCAAACCTCGGGTTTGGAGGCAGGCTGTTTATTACATCTTTCGCAGCGTCAAGGTTGCCCGAGTACAGCAAATACGTCCATGCGAGGTTGAATGCTACCTGCCCGTTATCCGGCTCAAGTGCCAGCGCCTGATGAAACTGATCAATCGCCTCTTTGTATTTTTTAATGTACACATAGGCTCCCCCTAGATCGACATAATGAGCCGTTGTCCGTGGATCGAGGTTTTCTGACTTCATCAGATTCTCCACAGCCAAATCCCAGGATCCCAGTTGCTCGTACACGTCGGCAACATTACTCAGTAAATTAGCGTCATTGAGAATAATTTCGAGGGCTTTCTGGTACTCAACCAGTTGCTTCTGATAATCGGCGTCATGGACGTAGTGATAGTACCCCAGTGCAACATGTCCTTCGGCAAGATCAGGTTGAAGACATAGCGATTTTTGAGCATAAGAATATGCCAGTGGGAGAGCATTATGAAATTTCAACGTTGTATCGTTCTGCTTCTCCACCGATTCGATCAGTAACATCGACATCCGGGCATAAGCTTCTGCAAACGTCGAATCTTCGCTTATTGCCTGTTGAAAATACGCTGCTGCCTTCTTCAGATTAGCGGGATTATTGGTTTCATGGGCGTGACTGTCATAAAATAATCCTTTGAGATAGAGATCATATGCCCTCAGGTTCGTTGTAGGCTTTCGTGTTATTTCCTTTTTTTCCTTTGGCATGAGCTTGGCTTTCAGGGCTCCGGCAATCTTTGCAGCAAGGTCTGTTTCGACATCAAAAATATTCTTGATTCCACGATTAAAGCTCTGGGCCCAAAGATGCTAATCATCACTCGTGTTGATTAGCCGTACATTGATATGAACCAGGTTTTCCGATCTTTGAACCGAGCCTTCAAGTAGCGTTGCCACACCTAACTGCTCTGCTGCTTTTCTCAGGTCAACCTGTCTGCTCTTGTATCTTCCTGAAGATGATCCGGAAATAACCTTAAGATCGTGGATTTATGATAACCGGGTCAGAATCTCATCCTGGCTTAAGTTTTAAACGGCATTACGGCAATAGACTTAATATCGGCATTGCTGTCCATTTGCATGATTTCACTGGCATTTAAACTGGCATTGATGAACCAGGCTCCAGCGACCAGAATTGGGATCAAAGCAATCAATCCTATATACATCCGGTGATTCAGACGAATACTAAGTACCCGTAATCGACTTTTTTACCTTCGGTAGTTGCAGTATTTTCCCATGGTTTTTCCTCAAAAATCCAGGCAGTAATCAAAACTACCGGAAATCCCAGCGATTCTTATAATTTTTCGCTCCTTCAGCTCATCAATGAAATTCTTCATGCCGGCCCGCTATTTTTTATATTTATCAATCCCAAAGTTGTGATTCAGTGCCTGACCACAACTTATTCGCTAAAGAAATCCCTCCTAAACAACACCTGAATTTATTTCTGTACCTGAGATTCATCATACCCGGTCAATAGCCATATTTAACGCTATTCACCTATAAATGTAGGTAAAGCTTGTTAGTATAGACAACTAAAATACTTTAGTTTAAACCACCTAATTATAAACTAATATACAGTTATAATTACATAACGTTATTGATGGACAAACCTCCTCATAACAAAAAAAGCCCTCCAAAATTGGAAGGCTTTTTTCCCGGAACATCTGTAAGCCGAATTCTGTATCCCCGGTCTCGATTAAACGGGGCCGGGGCGGTAATCATTTATCTGGTCCCGGCGTCACCGCCGGGCTCGAGCGATCTACCCGATAGCGTCATGACAGGCGGCACATACTATCTGCTTGATCTTGCACCCCGTGAGGTTTGCCCTGCCCCTGATGTCACCACCAGGGCGGTGGGCTCTTACCCCACCTTTTCACCCTTACCACGACAAGTCGTGGCGGTATATTTTCTGCGGTACTGTCTGTTCCCATGTTTTTCGACATGGAACCTTCCCGTTAGGAAGCACGGTGCCTGTTGGTGTCCGGACTTTCCTCCCCCGAAAGCTTTCGGGGGCGATTACCCGATGTTCCGGAAAAAAATAAAACGTTAATCAGCTACGCTTATTTCGTAAACTGTTTCTTAGCCTCGTCGAAGAAACTTTTGTCGACAACAATACGGCCGCTATTCTCATCGATAATGATTTTGTTTTTGCGACGAACTTCCATCTGTGTTTGCGGCGGAAGCATCATTCCAAAACTTGATCCATTTTCCATGGGAACGACAGCCATTCCGTTATTCAGTCCCTTGCGGAGGCGTTCATAACTTCTGAGATATCGTTCGTTAAGCTTCTTGGTCGCATCATCCCGTTTCTTCATCAGCTCGTTCTGCTCTTCTTCAGTCTTCTTTTCGACTTCTTGCAGTTCTTTTTTCTTGATCTTTATAATTTCACGGGTTTCTTCGAGACTTTTCCCACTTTCAATAAGAGCACGTTCATTATCCTCTTTCAGGATCGCGATCTCTTCGAGGCGGGCCTTTGAATTTTCAACTTTCTGTTTTTGGGCCTCGATCTCTTTAGTCAGTGCGTCATACTCACGATTGTTCCGCACTGTCATTTGCTGCTTGTCGTATTTCTCGACCAGCTCTTCCGACTCTTTGATGTCCAGTTCGAGTTGTTTGGCTTCGAGATCGAGTTCAGTCTGTGTTTTTTTGATACCGTCAATCCGGGCTTCAAACCGGCTGATATCAGTTTCAATATCCATGATTTCCTCGGGCAAATCACCCCGTAGTCGATCAATTTCATCGATGCGAGAGTCGATATATTGTAAATTTGCCAGGTTTTGCAGGACGTCTTTCATAAATCAGATGTTCGTTAAGTTACCGGGTGTTAGGTTGAGTTATTTGGTGCATATGTACATTCATTGGATTGGTGCATACCGACGTGGGTATCACCTCCAGTTCCGGGAAAGCCTGTTGTAAACGGCGTTGTACCACCGGAACGATGGGTATCTCGCTTTCGTAATGGCCGACATCCATCAACAGGAATGACGGATCATCCAGGAAATAGTCATGATATTTGACATCGGCCGTCACAAATGCCTGGGCCCCCTTTTTTTGTGCCACGGATGCGAGTGATACACCGGCTCCTCCACAAACAGCGACTGTTCGGACAATGTCGGGTTTGCCGGTATACCGAAAAGCTTTCAATTCCAGCTTCGAGGCTACATAATCAAGAAATTCATCGGTCTCCATTCCATGGTCGGGAAGATTTCCGATCACACCCATGCCAATATTTGGGGTTGCCAATTCCGCTTTAAGCACCTGGATATCGCCGGATCCGTTTTCAGTGAAGCGTGCTATCATTTTCAGGACCTCTGATACCTGCCAGCTGTCGGTATTTACTTCAATAAGAACCTTATTATTTGATTCCTGATCAGAAACCGACATTGGAGTGAGGTCAAAATTGCGATGCAGTTCACTTTTAAGTTGCGAGACCTGGTTTCCAGTTATCTCTGCCAGGATCCGTCGTCGCGTAAAATACTCTTCGGACAAAAACGCCAGGTTACGTAAACTCAGGATTTCTGCGAGAGCATAGGAAACTCCACCTCGGGCTGCATCGAGATTGGTGTGTGCAGCGATCAGGGCGATATCGTTATGAATCGCTTTATACAGTGCTTCACCCTGTTGTGTATCAGGATTAATGTTTTTGACGCCCCGAAAAATGATGGGATGGTGAGTTAGTATTAATTCACAGCCTTTGTTAACTGCTTCATCTACTACTTCGGGAGTTAAGTCCAGAGAAAGGAGGAGTTTGCTGACCGTGTGATTTGGTGACCCGAAAAGGATGCCTACATTATCATAATCCAGCTTGGTTGAGGAAGGCGCCCATGCTTCAATGTAGTTATTGATATGACTGACCTTCACCGTCATTCTTTGGGTCGCCGACTCCTTTGTTTAATGTTAAAACCAAGTGCCGGAACCCCGTGGACCAATCGATTTTGTATGTAAATCAGGTCTATTCGCGTACTCACAGGTCTTATTTTAATTCGAACTCTTAAGGTAGGCTTTATTCTGATTAATTTAAAGCCCCGTACGAATTAATTCTGCAAGTAAATTGAATCTACATCAGTAAATCCTTTCAAAAAAAGAAATTCTGAATCATTGCAATGTATAGACCAACTCTTTTTTAGGTGCTTATACATATAATGCCTGTTAGTCCATAACCGATTCTTCCATACTCTTTGTATCTTTAACTGATTAACAATGAAAATAAAACAGACCGACGCATGGTCAGAGAAAATCTGCAGAAAATCCGCTCACTAATTGATGAAACCTGTAAACAGGCAGGGAGAGACCCCTCAGAAGTTTTGCTGGTTGCCGTTTCCAAAACCAAACCAATTGATGCTATCAAAGAAGCCCAGGCTGCAGGACAGATTCATTTCGGAGAAAACAGGGTCCAGGAGCTGGTTGAAAAAATGGAACAACTCGACGAATCCATTCAGTGGCACATGATCGGAACCCTTCAGACCAACAAAATCAAATATATGGTCGGTCGGGTCGATTGGATTGAATCCGTTCACAAGAGTAAAGCCCTCAAGGAAATAGAGAAGAGGGCCGGCCGGATGAAAAGAGTCATTCAGACACTTATCCAGGTAAATATCAGCGGTGAGAATCAGAAGAGTGGTTGTGAGCCTGAAGAGTTGCGCGATATTCTACGGTATGCTCAGAATCTTAAATGGGTGAAAGTCAGGGGCCTTATGGGAATTGCCGAACTCACAGACGATCCCGAAGAGGTCCGTCCACAATTCCGGCTCTTACGAAAGTTACGCGATGATCATCGCGATATGGAAAATGAAAACATAACGCTTGATCACCTGTCGATGGGCATGACTCATGACTTTCACGTTGCTATCGAAGAAGGATCGACAATGGTCCGCATTGGAACCGCCATATTCGGAGAACGGGAATATGCGTAAATAAAAATAATTTTATTAAGTTATAACATATTATTACCATATTCGTATGGTATATTGTTTGAAGATGAGTTCATTAATTTAAAGATGGCGTTGCGATGTTTGGTGCATTATTAAACCCGGCTGTCATATGGGTACTTATCCCAATAGCTGCAATTGTTACAGGGTTCCTGATCAGTTGGAAAAAGCTTGATCTTGAACATGATCGCCGGGATATATCAAATGAGCATTTTCGTGTACTTAAATCAGAAATTGCTTCTCTGAGAGAACGAATCGAAGCTCTGGAAACCGGTAATGCTACTTCTTCGAACCGGAATAAAACAACCATCAACTCTGACTCGCATCCGGATAGTTCGGAAATGGATGATGCACCACAGCAACGTTTAAGAAATATGCTGCGTTGACAGTAGTCTAAACCTGGTTCACGTTGCTTGGTTATTCAGAAGCATGCTAAAAAACTAAACGGTTAACAATGCTATGGATCTTGTTGCGATCTTCGGAATCATATTCGGGACAACCCTTATTGCCTTTATTACTGGTAAATTCTTCGGTATCTGGAAATACTGGATCGATCGGAAACACGGTGGCACAAGCCTGTCTGCAAGAGAACGACAACAACTCGAAGAGTTGGAAGCATTCAAACAACGCGCGGAAAAACGACTTCAGGTTTTAGAATCGATAGCGGTTGAAAAAGATGAACTAAACGAAAAGCCGTTGCTTGAAGATCAGAAAGACGAAGCCAGACACTCGCTGGAAGACCAGCCTCGCCTGAAAAATATGCTGCGTTCTTAGACTTCTCCGATTTTTACAAAGACTGGCTGATATATGAGTAACAAAATAGTATGGATGACCAACAATTCACATTAGTCATTTTATCGATCGTCTTCGGAACCGGCTTCGCTGTTTTCGTTCTTGGTAACTTATTCAAACTTTTTCGGGTTTGGATCGAAAGAAGACATCCTGTCAAACCATCCGATCTGGAATTGCGCGATGAATTTGAAGAATTTCGCCAGCGTGCCGAGAAACGTATTCAGGTTCTGGAATCGATTGTGGTGGAAAAGGATGGAGTAAATGAAAAACATCTACTCAATGATCAAATAGAAGAGACACGACATTCACTTGAGGACCAGCCCCGTTTAAAAAATATGTTACGGTCATGATTCTGACCCTGGAACTCCTTGTAACACGCAATAAGACACTTTCCCACAACTTTCTTTGCACATCTTTCGGCCGTTGTTTTTTTATACTATAACTTGAATTACAGTCAAATGGCTTCTAATTTCCCACCAAGTGGGGCGAGTCTGCACAGAACACCGACACATCCTTGTTTATTATGAAATTAACCGCTCTCGAAATAAAACAACAAAAATTTGAACGTTCACTAAGAGGATACGACCCTGCCGAGGTGCAAGCTTTCCTTAGCGTCGTTTCCAATGAATGGGAACACATGGTCGGTCGGAACCGGGAATTGGAAGGCCAAATTCAGGAACTCCGGGAAAAACTCGATCATTACCGAAAGGTTGAAGAAGCCCTGCACGAAACCCTGCAGACAGCCAAAGAATCTGCCGAACAGCGTATAAACGGGGCCAAGGCTGAAGCGCAAAATCGCATACAGAAAGCCGAACTGGAGGCTGACACGATTGTAAATGAAGCTCAGCAACATCGTCAGGGTATTCGTCAATCAATTCTTCGCTTGCTTGACCGGCGTGATGAAATAATCAGGGGCGTTCGTTCGTATCTTGATCTCGCCCAGGAATCTCTTGAGGCATTTGAAGGCGATAATTCAAAAGTGTTTGATCTTCCAAAAGAGGAAGCTGACGAGAATTTGAAAAACAAATCCTCAAAAACAGTTAGAAAAAAATCTAATTCTCCGAAGGATTCCAATGAGAAACAGCAGGCTGTGGCCCCCGGTGTCGACGATTTGGATGACATTATTGACGATATTGAGTAACACTTCTACATTTGCTAATGAATTTTGATACGGTAGCCGAATTCCGGCAAAAACGAGAGGAAGCTCTTTCCTACATCCAAAAACATACAGAGCTCCGTCCTGAAAATGTGATCATCCTCGGTACCGGACTCGGCCGACTGGCTGATCAGATACAGGTTAAGGATTCGATCTCCTATTCCAATATACCCCATTTTCCCACTTCAACGGTGGAAAGCCATGCCGGCAGACTCCTGTTCGGAGAACTAAAGGGTAAAAAGGTCGTGGCTATGCAGGGACGGTTCCACTTTTATGAGGGATACACGATGCAGCAGATCGTCTTTCCGTTGCGCGTCTTGCAAGCCAACGGAGCTAATACGCTGTTCGTATCCAACGCTGCTGGCGGGATGAATCCTCAATTCCGCCGGGGTGATATCATGTGCATTGTTGACCATATAAACCTATTGGGCGACAACCCTTTAATTGGACCCAATGATGACACGCTTGGCGTTCGTTTTCCAGACATGAGTGATCCGTACACACCTGATATGATCTCCCTCGCTGAAGAGGTTGCCCTTGAAGAAAAAATTAAAATGCATCAGGGTGTATATGTGGCCGTATCCGGACCTAATCTTGAGACACGTGCCGAATACCGGTTTCTTCGAATGATCGGCGGCGATGTGGTCGGGATGAGCACTGTGCCAGAAGTGGTTGCGGCGACACACATGGGCATGCATATCCTTGGTATTTCTGTAATTACCGATGAGTGTTTTCCCGAATCTCTGGAAAAAGTTCGTATGGAAGATATTCTGGCAGCAGCTGATGTCGCCGAACCAAAAATGACTCGTATCATAAGCGGCGTGCTTGCACGTTTATGACTTGAAAAACAAATTTTTAAAAAGAAGGTTTGCACGGAAATCGAACTTTGATCATCTTATATTAAGTAACGTGATAACACTGCATACCTTTCTAAACCGCACAATCCCGATAATATGAGTTGGGACTCTTTTGACGACGAACTTTGGGACGAGTATCAGTGGGAAACCCACATCAACGAGATCGAACAGAAAAGCGACCGTCTCAAGGAAATTATAAATGCCACACTCGGTGAAAACGGACCGGGCTGGACGCGCTTTATGAAGGAATTCAACTCCGAACAAGAGGCCCTTGACGCCTATATCGAAGAAGAACTCCTATTTGAAGAGGCTTATTATCCCGATGATGATGAGTTTGATTCTGATGACGACGATGAGTGGGATGACCTCCTGTTCAACAACGATGATCCCTTTTTCGAGGAAGAGGATGGCGACATCTTTGATGAAGATGATGAGGAGGAGGAAGAAGAAGAGGACTTCCTGGAAGGCGAGGAATGGAAGGCCGAAAGTGACGACTATATTATGAGCGATTATGGTTCTATCGAGAACCTGAAAATCTACTCTGAATCACGGGAGGTTGACATCGAACTGTTGCATAAGAGCCGCATGCATCCTGAAACCCTTAAAAATCGGTATTTCCTTGAATTTGTATCCTGCACACTTGATGTAAGCATTAAACTTGCAGCCGGGTACGGGTTTGGATTTGAACGTGATGTCCTTGGCGCCAATATCGCGTATGCCAAGAAGGCCCTTACAAGCGCAAATCGGGCGTTGGCTATGTTGCAGCATCTTAAAAAGAAGGCCAGCATCTTCACTAAGGAAGAGTATCTGAAACTTCACGAACGCCTTTTTGAGCTTCGCAACGATATCGGCATTTACATTCAGGAATTACGAGACCAGTTCAGGGCTTCTCTTTAGACTTTAGACTTTAGACTTTAGACTTTAGACTTTAGACTTTAGACTTTAGATAAAGGATATCTCCATTCCTATTTAATATCAACGAGTCATTTAATTATAGCACTATTCTATTCCCAGATTTTTACTTCTTTGCGGCCATTTGAGTTAGCGGTAGCCCGGAACATTCCCTGGGTGTTGAATTCCATTACCACAGAACCATCATGGCTTACTCCAATGACGCCGCCGTCGCCGGGTTGTAATTTCTTATGAATTTCCTTGCTTGCCGCCTCCTGTAGTGTCATTCCCTTGTATTCCATCATGGCGGATATATCATAAGAAACAACATGCCTCATAAACAATTCGCCAATACCTGTTGAAGAAATAGCACATGTTTTGTTATTGGCATAAGTACCTGCTCCAATAATCGGCGAGTCACCAATCCTCCCATGCTTTTTATCGGTCAACCCACCTGTTGAGGTACCCGCTGTCAAATTTCCATAGGTATCGAAAACCACGCAGCCGACGGTTCCAAACTTGTGTTCATCAAAATAGGTTGCAGGGTCTTTTTTAAGATCCTGGTTAAATGATTCCTTGTCCCTCACCTGTTCCCATTGCTTGCGGCGATGCTCAGTATCGAAATACGATTGCGGCTCCATCTGCAACCCTTGCTCCCGTGCAAATTGATCAGCACCATCCCCCGACAAAAGAACATGCGGTGTCTTCTCCATGACCAGACGAGCGGCGGAAATCGGATTTTTGACGTGTTTTACACCTGCAACTGCTCCTGCCTGCAGGTTACTGCCATCCATGATCGCCGCGTCCATTTCATGCGTACCGGCATGTGTATATACCGCACCTTTTCCGGCGTTGAAGTGTGGATCATTTTCCAATGAATTGATCACCTTTTCCACAACATCAAGACCATGATCTCCATTTTTTAACATTGTGGTCCCGATTTGAAGCGCGCGATTCAACGCACCCAGGTACACCTGTTTTACACTATCCGGTATCGATTTGTCAATGACGCCTGCCCCGCCATGAATAACAATAGACCATTTCACCGAATCGGATGCTGCATTACTGCTGTTCATTTGCTCAGAACGACTTTTTGTACATGATACACCCATCAATAATACAGAAACAACAATTAACACCAAGTTACGCATCAAAGCTCCTCCGCTTAAAATATTACGATAATCTCTTCTGCCAATATGGAAACAATCGACGCGAAGTTGCAAGCATAGAAAGCTGTATTTACACCTTTTAGCATGAACAAAATTGTAAGGATTAAGCGATTTACCGGTCTTGTTTATATGGGAGGCAATTCATCAAGATATCATTTTCCTTATGCGCGATTTCCTGCAGTCCGCCTGTTGCTGTGTTTCACATGCGGGATCCTGCTCTATCATCTGGCCTCAATACCATCCACCCGGATTGCGCTATTGTTGCTTCCAATCAGTTTACTCTACCTTGTTATCAATCATTTATATCTGCGTTTTTTCCATCGGTTCTGGCAGTTATTCTCACTAGTCCTTTACTTTTCGCTTGTGACAGGATCCGGTTATTTCCGCACATCGCTTGTAAAATCAGACCGGCCACTTCCATCTCAGGAGCTTTATACTTTTAAAAATGACACGCTTTTCTGTTTTGGAGAGGTTAAAGGGGTAAATCCCGGTGCATATAGAATCCGATACACTATGTTGCTCGATTCCGTCAAACCCAAAAACCAACCAGTTCAAACCGGGCCCTTTCACATCATCCTTGACCAGAACGACACGACCAGGGCTCTGGATGCCGGCAGTCATATTTCATTCTCAGGCATCCTCAGGCCGATTTACCCCGGACGCAACCCGCATGATTTTGATTATCAGGCCTTCCTTAGACAAAAGGGGATCGGAGCCGAAGTCGAGTTGATCAGAATGCAGTCCGACATAGCCAACAACGAGTGGTGGCACTGGGTGACACTAAGACGAAAGCTGGATAATGCCATTGACCGTGTTTTTTCCGCTGAAAATCGCCCCATAGCAAAAGCACTGCTAATTGGACAAAAAGGCGAGTTAACCAGAGGTACGCGCCAATCATTTGTCCGGGCCGGATTATCACATCTTATGGCCGTATCCGGCTTGCATGTAGGTTTCCTGATTGCCCCTCTCTGGTTTCTAATACCGCTGATTTGGACCAGCAAAAGCGGCCGGATTCTGGCCATTATCTCACTGGGAATTATCCTTTTCATTTATTCCGGACTTACCGGCTTCCCAGCATCAGTGATGCGTGCTTCTTTGATGGCCATGTTATTCGCTTACGGACGTATCTTCCGCAAGGTTAGAGAACCGTTGAATCTTCTTGCATGCGCTGCTATTATCATTCTGGTCATCAACCCCAACCGGCTGTACGATATTGGATTTCAGCTATCTTTTTCTGCTGTAGCGATTATTCTGCTGGTTATGCCAACAGTAAAACGGCTGTGGAACAAGTTTCATAAAAAAAGCTGGCTGCATCGAATGACCGAGGGTGCTCTTGTCAGCCTCATCGTTCAAATAGGTCTCTTTCCACTGTTGGCCAAGTACTTTCACGAATACTCTCTAATAGCGCCAATCAGTAATATCATTGCCATTCCATTGGCACAAGTCATTGTTCTGGGCGGTCTCTTTTCATCGATTATGACTCTGATCTGGCCAGGGGCTGGAGTAACATTGGGTATCCCGGTAAACATGGTAACGGGTTGGTTGAATTATTGGGCAGGTTTTATGTCCGGATTGCCCGGCAGCTGGATCACTATACCCGATATCTCGCCACTGTGGTTCCCGGTCTGGATATCCGTCATCGGCTGCCTTTCGGCATGGACGATACCGCGGCTACGATGGAAGTGGTTAGGTGTCTTTATTCTTGCAATAACATTTTTCCCATTAACCAACTTACTAAACCATGATAAATCTTCAGAATTGAATGTCACCTTTTTCGATGTTGGCCAGGGAGATGCATTACTGGTCGATACACCCTCCGGACATCATTTCCTTATCGATACCGGGCGTTGGATGTGGCACACCGATAGCGGAAAACGTGTTCTTGTACCCGAGCTAAAGTCAATGGGAATAAATCACCTGGATGCCATCTTCCTTACACATCCACAAGCCGACCACATAGGCGGGATACTTTCTATATTGCAGGCCGTACGAATCGACACTATCTATAATATTGGAAAACCTTATGATTCGAAGCTTTTCGCGCATTATCATGAACTCGCCAAACAACTTAAAGTACCACTCATACGCTTATTTGCCGGACGCCCATTATCCATCGATCCTAATATTCGCCTATACATACTGGCACCGGAATTCCATGCACATAACTCAAATGTGAATGATCTTTCCCTGATCATAAAGCTGGTTTATGGGAAAACATCTTTCCTTTTCACTGGTGATGCTGAACAGCCAGAAGAAGATGCTGTTGTTCACGATTTTGGTTCCTTTCTGGATTCAAGTGTGCTCAAAGTAGGACATCATGGCAGTGCGACAAGTTCAACGACATCCTTTCTGGATTTAGTGACTCCGAAAATCGGCGTCGTCTCAGTCGGCCGCCATAACAGGTACGGGCACCCGGATCTCCCCGCAGTAGATCGCCTGTTGCATCATCATACTCAACTGCACTATACCGCCTTAGAAGGAGCCGTCACGATCACCAGCGATGGCAACAACATAAGTGTCAGACATTGGCAGTAACGTTTGTCATTATCGATGTTTGCACTTAAACTGTATCTTTTCTTTTATTATCCTTTGAGAACGATCTATATTTGAGTACATGTCGAATTCATCGAGTTCCTGGTTCAACGAAAGGGGACAATTAATACTTCTGTTAGCCGGTGTAGGTGGACTTTTGTTCATCATGTACCTGCTTCAGGACCTGATCAATCCGCTGGGATACGGATTGATTGTCGCCATTGTACTTTACCCAATCCGACAGCAACCTGTAGCCCGTGCTTTGCTGTATGCAACGGTATTCTCATCTGGTCTATGGCTCTTTTATGATTCAGGCCATCTGCTTATCCCTTTCATTATGGCCTACATTCTGGCATTCATTTTTGATCCCTTAGTTGACCGGCTTGTAAAGAAAAAAATTCCAAGATGGCTGGTTGCAGCAGCCTTTACATTAATCGGCCTGACTGGCTTGACTCTCATCGGCATTTATGGACTCCCTGCACTTGCCGGTCAGCTTGTCCGCCTCGGACGCTTGTCACTTGATGCTACCCAGAACACTTATCAGTGGCTCGACCAGACAGGTCTGTTCCGTTTGATGGATCGCATGGGGTTAACAGATTCTTTGCTGAAAACCGGTGTTTCCGATCATATTCATCTTTTTCTTAATCATTTTTACGATCAGGTCACCAGCCTCTCCACATCCTTTGTTACCGGTTTTGGAAGTGTCCTGACCATCGTTTTTTTCCTGATACTGACGCCCTTCCTGTTATTCTTCATGATTCGGGACTATGACAAGATTGGGCGATTTGTACGGACTTTGATAACACCCAAGGGTGTAAAAGACACCTATACCCGCGACATCAGCCGCATTGTTGGCGCCTACATCCGCGGGCAGTTCATTGTGGTTGTGATCAGTTCTATCAACCTGAGTATCGGTTTTACCATCTTCGGCGTGCCTTATGCCGTGGTGCTCGGGCTTTTTGCCGGTATCACTAACTTTATCCCCACATTTGGATTATGGCTTAGCGTAACCGTCTGTACGATCGTTGCCGCCACTGTTGGTCAACCCTGGTATGCATTCCTGCCGGGTATCTATATTGTCTTCGCAGTAGAGCAGGTTCTCGAGACAGGCTGGATTGTCCCGAGGGTGGTTGGTAAACATGTTGGACTGCATCCCCTGCTCGTTATGTTATCATTGCTTATCTTTGGGTTTATGTTTGGATTTCTCGGGCTTCTCATCGCGGTCCCGTCTGTTGCGCTTTTATCCGTTTTTTACGAACAATACCGCAAAACAAATAAGATCTCGTTCATGGGTGGTGCCGAGTTGGATCATTTTTTTGAAAGCTTCGGAAAAGAAGAAGAAAATGACGATAAGTAAGAAACTTCTGAGGTTCCGTAAGGGTTCATCATTCAATAATCATACAAAACACCGACTTTCTGCGTTATAAAACATATGAGCAAAGAAGAACAATTATCCTTTGAAGACGCCCTAAAGAAACTGGAGACGGTGGTTGATAAACTTGAAGATGATCAAGTTTCGCTGGAGGAATCTGTGAATTTATTTGAAGAGGGCACACGCCTTTCGGCCTATTGTTCCTCAATTCTTGAAAAGGCTGAGTTACGCATTGAAAAGGTAAATGCCAAAAATGAAGTATAGGACTTGCATATGGAACCCATAAAAGCCAAACCCGGACCACTGCTGGCAGGCATCAATACTCCGGATGATTTGAAGAAGCTGAATTTGGACCAGCTGCCGGATCTTTGCCAGGAAGTGCGGGATTTCATCATCGATAATGTTTCTGTATATGGTGGCCACTTTGGGGCAAGCCTCGGTGCCGTTGAGCTCACCGTTGCGATGCATTATGTTTTCAACACGCCAAATGATCTGATTGTCTGGGATGTGGGTCACCAGGCTTACGGGCATAAGATTCTGACAGGACGCAAAGAGGAGTTCCATACGAATCGTAAATATAACGGCCTTTCAGGGTTCCCGAAACGGGACGAAAGTCCGTATGACACTTTTGGAGTGGGCCACTCCAGTACATCAATTTCAGCCGCTTTAGGCATGGCAGCTGCCCGAGACCTGCTGGATTTACATAAACAGGTCATTACGCTAATCGGCGATGGTGCGATGACGGCCGGTCTCGCATTCGAAGGGATGAACAACGCCGGCGCTTCCAATCGCGACATGATTGTGATTCTGAACGACAATAACATGTCTATTGATCCGAATGTCGGCGCGTTGAACGAATATCTTGCCGATATTACAAGCAGCCAGACTTTCAATAAGATTCGTGACGAAATTTATGACCTGCTAGGTTATTTCAAGAGTGCCGGAGATAAAATGCGTAAGGTTGCTTCTCGCCTCGAAAAAGCAATGATGACCGCATTGACACCGGGAGCGCTGTTCCGTGCACTTGGATTCAAATATTATGGCCCGACAGACGGGCATAATGTTAAAAACCTGGTCAGCATGCTAAAGGACCTTCAAACAATCCCGGGTCCTAAGCTGCTGCATGCCGTCACTATAAAAGGCAAAGGCTTTGCACCGGCCGAATTAGATCAGGTGAAATGGCACGCACAAGGTAGTCCGTTCGACAAGATGACAGGGAAACCCCTTGCCAAGCCGGGTACAACACCGAAGCCTCTTAAATTTCAGGATATTTTTGGTGAGACAATCGTTGATCTGGCCAATAAAGATAAGCGCATCGTCGGGATAACGGCAGCAATGCCAAGCGGAACGGGACTTATCGGAATGATGCAACAGATTCCGGATCGCGCTTTTGACGTCGGTATCGCTGAGCAGCACGCTGTTACATACGCCGGTGGATTGGCCACACAGGGCATCAAACCATTTGTTGCCATTTACTCCACGTTTCTGCAGCGGGCTTATGATCAGGTTATTCACGACATCGCCATTCAGAAGCTCCCGGTAGTATTTTGTTTGGATCGTGCCGGACTCGTTGGTGCTGATGGAGCGACGCACCATGGTTTGTATGACATTGCTTATTTACGACCGTTGCCCGGTTTTGTGCTCGCAGCTCCGATGACTGGCCAGGAATTACGGGATATGATGTACACAGCTTCGAAATACACTGACGGTCCTTTTGCCATTCGCTATCCTCGCGGTGCATCTGACCAGTTTAAATGGGATGGCAGCTACAATGAAATACCCCTCGGTAAAGGCAAATGCCTGAGAGAGGGTGAAGACATTGCTATCCTTTCATATGGTAGTATCGGTGTGGACGCCGCAAAAGCAATGCATGAACTTGATGCGCAAGGCATCTCCGTCGGACACTATAACATGCGTTTTGTGAAGCCACTCGACACAGAACTGATTGATGAAGTCCTCTTGAATTACAAGCACATCATTACGATAGAGGATGGTGTCGCGCAGGGTGGTTTTGGCAGTGCTGTCGCTGAGTACGTCGTTAGCCAATCACAACCTATGCCTGTTACAATCATGGGAGTGCCCGATCAAATTATTGAACACGGCTCTCAGGATGAGCTAAAGGCCGAAGCAGGCATTGATTCTAATGCCATTGTTCAAAAAGTTAAAGCAATGCTTCCGGCTATCGCCTGATACTGCGGTTTTAGTATGAACCGATCCCATTAACACTTCGAACCTTGGTATTCTTAGTCCTAAATAACGTGAGTTCGACATAAGATAAACCTGCAAAGATACTGATTTCACATATACAGGCGTATATCCGGACCGGCATAAACAGTTAAAACGGTTCAGGTATTAACGAATTCTCCCTAATACCCAGATTAATCCGGGTGCTATGAGTCAACGAATCTCGAACGAATCGACTACTTAGGCGACCTGGAGCCAACATGCACGACCTTTGAAGCGTTACATTTTGCCCATGCCACTCAATCTGATCTCCCGGTATCTTTCGGCCGGTGCATATTTCACGATCGATGTCGGGTTACTGTTTTCGGATCGGATTCGTAAAATCCTGGATGTCATTCCGGATGATCGTTTGTTGACAGAAACAGACAATCCCGGTGGATATAAATGGCTGACCAGGGAAACAGGAAAACCGGAGCACCTAAAAGATATGATTTCAACATTAGCAGATTACCGTAATTTGGGTGAATCCGAAGTAATATCGCTAGTGACTGATAATTTTCAGCATCTAATCAATCAACATGATTATCTGAGGAAAAAATCGCGGTTCTTTGAGAAAACGTGAAATAAATAATCCGAAAATCATTACTAATTCAAAAACAAGCCTACATATCAGTCTTATTTTTCCGATTATGATATGTAAGGTAAAAACGTTTGTGATTACGTAATCTCGGTTTCACTGGCAATCTGAACTAAAATGTTAGAACAATTCTCTGGGCAGGTCAAAGATATTATCAGCACCGTAAAGGATCGGCTGGGGAAAAAGAAACAAGTTCTTGTGGTTATTGGCCTCAGCCAGCAAGATGTTCTTGAGTCTGTGTTTCGTGACTATGAGGCATGTTTTGGGTTTGAAGCGGATCCCGAACTTTGTGAAAAACTCGAAAAGAAATACGAGAAATACCCTAATGTTCATCTAATCAACGCGGCGGTTGATACGTATGAGGGGGAGGTCAACTTTGATCTTAGCGAAAACGTTGATGATACGGCGCTGACTTCAACTGATTCAGCTACGGCCAGTGGCGATGCATTTACCGATGTCAACGTCGAGCAGATGACCCGCATTATTTGCATCAATCTCTATCGCTTTCTTGACCGTCACGGTATCGAATATATTGACGATTTCATCAGCCACAACCAAGGGAAAGACTTTGAAGTCCTGAAAACGCTCAAACCATTCATCGACTCAAGACGAATCGGCGCAATCACCTGCGCCGTAACCAAGAATGGAAAGCATAATGATTATCGCGACTTGTCGAATAACAGTGAAATTCGCTACTACAAGCTGCTAAATGAGAATTATGAACTGGTAGCCCGCGGCTGGGGTCAACTGAAAGACGGATCGATCAAAGAGGTTCCCGAAGAATGGTGGGAAATGGACTGCAAGTGGCGGCTGAAATAAGTTCTTTTTAAACCTTTCGGATTTAGTCTGCTAATAAAAGTTAACTTCAATGAAATAAAATGACTATCCGGAATTGTTACACTTTCTTAATTGCCATAAAAGCACAGAAATACACAGAGAATATATTCTGTGAAACTCTGTGTTTCCGTGGCTTTTTTTAAAATCAAACCACTGAAATTTACGCCGTGGCGGATTGTATTGATTTCGGATAATCATTAAAAATTATTCAAATCCTGACAGTTTTTAACGGAACTTATTTTTAACGTGAGTTCGAGATTAGATAAACCTGCAAAAATGCTGGTTTCACATATACAAGCGTATATCCGGACCGGCATAAACTGTTAAACGGTTTATGTGTTAACGGATTCCCTCTAACACCCGGATTAATCCGGGTGCTATAAGTCAACGAATTTAAAATGAATCGTTTTTAACGATTTCTTCCAATGCTTATCTCGAACTCACGTTATTTTAGATAACCAATCATGTATGAAATACTTGACAAGTATCGTCTTGTAGTTCATCTCAATTCTTACAATTTTCTTCTGCCGCATTGGCTTTACGGAATTACACTTTCACAATCAAAAATTCCAACTGTTAGCAGAGGATACACATTATGAGTTATTTGCCGTCTGAAAACCGATATGATGAGATGAAATACAAGCGCTGTGGACGAAGCGGGTTGAAGCTGCCGTTGGTTGCTCTGGGTCTGTGGCACAACTTCGGTGATGTCGACACCTTCGAAAACGGCCGCAACATGGTTCGCCGGGCTTTTGACCTGGGAATCACACATTTCGATCTGGCCAATAACTATGGTCCTCCTCCTGGTTCGGCAGAAGAAAACTTCGGACGCATTTTTGCCAAAGATCTGCATCCATACCGGGATGAACTGATCATTTCAAGTAAAGCCGGCTATCTGATGTGGCCCGGCCCGTATGGTGAATGGGGATCACGGAAATATGTCATCGCCAGCTGTGATCAGAGCCTGAAACGGATGGGACTGGATTACGTCGATATTTTCTATAGCCATCGTCCCGATCCGGACACGCCACTCGAGGAAACCATGGGGGCTCTCGATACGATCGTCAAAAGCGGCCGTGCCCTGTACGCCGGGATCTCCAACTATCCACCTGATATGACTCAGAAAGCTGTACAGATCCTTCGCGACATGGGTACGCCATGCCTGATTCACCAGCCACGCTACAGTATGTTTGATCGCTGGATTGAGGACGGCCTGCTCGATGTACTTGATGAAGAGGGAATGGGATGCATCGTCTTTTCACCACTTGCACAAGGTTTGTTGACCGATAAATATCTGGGTGGTATTCCTGAAGATTCGCGTGCCGCCAAGCCACATGGTTTTCTGAAACGCGACAGCGTATCGGAAGAAAACATAAGCAAGGTGAGAAAACTTAGCGAAATCGCACAGAAGCGCGGACAAACGATGGCACAACTGGCTATAACATGGGTCTTGCGACACCCGCAAGTAACAACTGCACTGATTGGTGCCAGTCGTGTCGACCACATCGAGGATATCGTAAAAGTTCAGCATAATCCGACACTCAGCAAAGACGATCTGGACGAAATCGAACAGATTCTTACCTAACGATCGACTTAAAACATGGTTTTGTCAGAAATTAAAACGGGAAAGGATTGCAAAATACGCCCCTTATCTTTTATTTAGTCTGGTAGTGATTTTTGCTCGTCTTTCAAAACGACTGGCAATTTCAACCCAATGATCATGGGATTTATGAGGCTCTAATATTATTCGTCTATGAAGTGCGCATATTGCCATAAGAAGATTGAATCCGGCAATTATTTGACCGAAGGGCATCTCGTCTTCTGCAACAGCTTATGCCGGTATACCTGGCGTAAACAGAATGCGGGTAAGTCAGATAAATCCGGTGATCATCCGGCTGGCTTCAATGAGCAAACCCCGGAAGTTGAAGCAACTGTCGAGGCCCCCGGTTTAGAGGGGCGAAATCTCACAATACAATCACATTTCTGGAAAGGCCCCCAGCTATATCTCGACGGCATGAAACAGAAACCTTACAAGAAGAGGCGTTTCTCCAGTGCAAGGTTTTACAGGGTAGAAAGCAATGGCGGACAGGAACTCGTAGTAAAGATGGTTTCTAAGACATGGGATTCTGTGCCGGAAGTGCTTATTGATGGTGAAAAATACCGGCCCCTTCCCCGCTTGAAATGGTACGAGTATGTGTGGATCTGTATCCCTCTCTTCCTGTTGTATATCGGTGGCGCACTTGGCGGTTTGATCGGTGGACTTGCCACACTAACTAACTCAAGGTATTTTCGAAGTTCCCGGAAAACATGGCAGAAATATCTTTTGGCGGGCTTGACATCTGCCGTAAGTATCTACTTTTTCTTCCAGATTTCCGGGTTGGTCCGATATGAAATCTATCGTTATTCCGAAAATCAATCGCTGCAATCACAAATCAGCGGTATGGCCTATGCTGAACTCAACTCATCCGCTAAAATTTTAGCCTCACATCCCTGGGTTATAACTAGTGTGACAGATCAGGAAGGCAACGTTTTAAATGACAAGCTTCCTTTTTTCTTGGGCGCAGTTCGTTTTTTCGATCCAGACGGACGTTGTATCCAGCTTCATAAATCAGGTGAACGCTACGAAGGCATGTGGGAATTGGACCCGGCTACGCAGCAGCTATTTATTACGATGAGCGGAGATAAGACCGCATTACAAATCCAAAGGCTTACAGACAACGAACTCACACTCGCTTCCGGCGGGATGCTGTTTGAACATAAGAGTGATGAATAGCCGGCTGAGCAGTTCTTCACAATATTTGGAAAATGGATTGATGGGCACGCATTCATCTATCATGAAGATTCTGACACTGAAGTTGTGTTTCAGTAAATTACTCGTTTTACCGAGCTACCTGATCAGCTCTGCCATCTTATATCTCGAGATTACGGTTTGTATGGTCCGGTTGCTTTTTTTCCAGCCATTAAACTCATCCAAACTAAAGCTTCAGCCGTACCATCAAGAGTTGGTTCATTTGTTGTGAAATCGTTCCAGTCATCATGATATACAACCAGGTTCGATTGGAATGCTGCATATCGGTCCGGATGTGTGAGAGTCATGCCGAATTTTTTGAAGATAGAACCATATACGGGCCCGTCATTCATCCCTCCAATAATCGGATGATGTGTCAGATACTCAACTGAGCTGTGGGGATAGTGCGGCGTATTCGTACCATTTTGCGGAATTCCGACGAACTGGCTTACTCCCCATGGATTACGGCCCAGTAGCCAGTCACGCGTCTCCATAGCCATGAAATAGTATTTCGAATCACCCGTCATTTTCTGGTATAACAGAACCTGGTTTATAAGGGCCGATGCAAGATTATTGGAGCACCAGATGAACGGATAGCCGATCCTGTATGGATTTTTCATTGCCTTATCATAGCAGGCTTCCAACCCCGTTCGATAGTAACCGGCTAATGTGTCACGAAAGGCACCTTTTATTTCCTTGAATAGCTCGTAATGCCCTAAATTCATAAAAGGATAGTAGGCATAATGATAAGCTGTATCTTTACCCATCCACGAGATGTGATTTGCTAACCGTGCATACTTAATGGCCTGAGTCAGATATCCATTATTTTTAGTAACCTTGTAGAGTTCAGCCGCGCCCCATTCCATGTCATCGGTCCATGTTTTTTCGTAATACCGATAGGGCGCTCCATACGATGCGCCTTCCTGGTGACCCGGTTTCTCCAGTCCCAGTTTATAGACTTCAAGAGCTGCATGAAGGTAACGATCGGCACCCACCGTATCGTGAAGGCTTTCTTTCCAGATTCGGGAAGCCATGGCCATCACAGCAGCGTACCTACCTGCCAGGTTGGCCACTCCGTCTGATGTATTTTTGTATTTGCCTAATCCTTGTGGCTTACCATTAGCAAAATAGACAACCCGGTAGGAACCTTTCCCCCAGCCATAGTCGGAGGAGTCGGCATAAGGCATTTTAAAGCCGATATGATCCCTGTCATCGGCCACCTGGTAGAAGAGTTCATCAGAACGGGGATGCATCTTCAGCATCCAGGTCAATCCCCACTGAGCTTCATCGAGTACATCCGGAACTCCATTCGATTGTTTATGTCCCCATTTATCATAATCATCCCGAAAAACAGAAGGATTTTCCTGGTAAGCAAACAGCAAACGTCCGACCGTATTGCTGGAAGTCATCAGGTATTTGAGGTCATCCCCTGCGTCATGCCAACCACCCGACACATCGATGTACGTGCTGTCTGGCATGGGACCATACATTGTTCGCCCATCCATCTGATGGCACACCTGGTCCAGGAAGGGATTGTACCCACATTGTTGTTGTCTGAGATATGCCAGCAGACGACCTTTCAAACCATTATAAGCCGACTCACTTATTTGAAAGGGCATAGATTCTGTTCCGGTACTTATTATTCGAACTTTATAGGTACCAGACTTAAAAAGTGAACTGAAATCCAACCGGAAATGTCTGGAGTAGCTCCCATATACACCAATGTTTTTCCTAATGGACGCAGGTCCCCACACAACGTTTCCACGCACATCCACGATTTCACACCGCACGTGTTTTGTTTTCTTGTTTGTAAAAACGACGGCGACTTTGTGATCCTTCGTACGATATCCGACTTCATTCACCCTGATATAGTACCCATCTCCCTGGGCGATCAGCAATGTTGCGCTACTCAATGTCATAAGGATGGATAATATTAGCTTTCTCCCCATTTCCCCTGAATGCCTATTATGTAAAAGCTTTATTGTGATAACTGTAGTTTATGATACATGATCCGCATTAACGGGTCAATTTTTTATCAAAAATGTTTGACCCCGAACATCATATGCCAGGAAATTATTATATCATAAAACTTCGGGCTTGTCGTTTATTTCAATTCTCTTAAATTGCGTTCAAATTGGTCTGGTCAGATTGCAACAATTAGGATAGCCTTTATGAAATGTGCGTACTGTCACAAGAAGATTCATTCGAATGATTCCTCCGAAATCATCCGGGAGGGAAAACTTGCATTCTGCAGCACGACATGTCGTGATTCTTATAAAGAAGCCAACCCTAGCGATAAGGTAACTCTTAATCGCACTTCTCCAACAGTCGAGGCAATCGTTGACGCACCGGAGTTCAAAGGGCATGAACTGTCGGTAAAGTTTCACTTTTGGTCAGGACCGAAACTCTATCTCGACGGCACCGCCCAAAAAACGTTCAAAAAGAAGTTTTTTCCCGGTTCACGTATTTACAAGATCAAAAAATCCGGTAAACAGGATACCGAGGTACGGATCGATTCGAAGATCCTGGATCCAACACCAATTGTTAAAATCAATGGCCGTTCGTATCCCATCGCCATAGATCTTCGCTGGTACGAGTATCTCTGGCTGGGCTTGCCGCTGCTTCTTTTTTTAGGAGGTCTCATTGGAGCAGTACTCGGAACCATTACTATCCTCATCAATTCACGATATTTCCAGAGTCGACAAAAAACTGCAGAGAAGTATGCAATGACGGGTGTCATTATTGTTCTTGGATTTTTTGTCTATTATCACGCTGCGGGTATAGTTAATCTCGGTATAAGACAGTATTTCACGAATGAAATGCAGCTGGCAGAAGCCAGGTTGAATGGCCGGGACCCGGTCAAATACATTCTGACGAAGCACAAGTGGGTCGTCTCAAATGTGATCGATAAAGATGGCAATGTTATGGAAGACCGGCTTGCCGAATATAAAGGCGATATTAAGACCTTTGCCAAGGATGGCCAGTTTACCCAGTTGCACCGTGATGGCAGCAAAATGACCGGAACCTGGCATTATGTGCGAAAAGGACATAAGATTCTGCTGAATGCCGGCAGAGAGGTGATGGTTCTATATATCACAAATATCAACGACAATAATCTGAGTCTTCTTTCTCGTGGAATAACTGTTGAACATCACAAATTAGTAGAACCCGACAGTACCAGTCACTGATATAATTTTCAGAAACCGTAATCATATACAGATGTCTTCTCCTTCCTTATCTGAGATGAACGGAATCCCGCCCTACCTCTGTTAAATCCCGTAAAGTCAGTGTTTTCTGATTTATTTATAGTGTAATTGGCAAGCGGCGTGCTATAACATTTATGTGTAACAGATGTTATAAACATGTGATGTTTTGGATAAATCGGCTGGATAGCTTGAATCAGCGATCCGGTGTGACCGCCTGATTCGTATACACCAGAAAACCGGATTATATGGTTATTATGACCTGTAATCAGGCGCAACATCATCTTTTTATCAACATATCATTACGATTATGTCTTTTCGATTCTCAATCCCCTTAATGCTGTTTCTTGTACTGACAAGTTTATCGTGTCAGAGTAAACCCGGAACAACATTATCACGACCAACAATGTCCGATTCAAGCAAATACCGTGGAACCATAACCGCGCCCGAATTTCCAAAAGGGCTGCAGTGGATAAATACAGATCGTCCGCTTAGTCTCAAGGAATTGCGGGGGAAGGTGGTCTTGCTGGATTTCTGGACATACGGATGCATCAACTGCTACCACGTATTTCCAGAGTTGAAAAAACTCGAGGAAGATTTTCCAAACACATTAGTCGTTATTGGTGTGCATTCGGCAAAGTTCCACGCATCCGGCGAAACACAGAATATCAAGGAAGCCGTTCTTCGTTTCGGTCTCACCCACCCTGTAATCAACGACAAGGATTTTAAAGTGTGGAAGGAATACACGATTAAGGCCTGGCCCAGTTTCGCACTTATTGATCCCAATGGTAAAATTGTTGGTGAACTATCCGGAGAGGGTATTTACGACACGATGCATGATTATATCCAGGGTGTTATCAAGACGTTCGATAAAGAAGGGAAGATTGATCGGAAACCATTGAACCTGACACCGGAAGCTGATAAGGTCGCACAGTCATTGCTCTATTTTCCAGGTAAAATACTTGCAGATGGTGAGCATAACCGCCTTTTCATTTCTGATACGGACCATCACCGCATCGTAATAACCGATATGAGTGGGAAGGTGAAGAACGTCATTGGAAATGGCAAACCAGCCTTAAACGACGGGTCATATTCGGATGCTTCCTTCAATCAACCACAGGGTTTAACTCTGGTGGGAGATAAACTATATGTTGCAGACACAGAAAATAATGCCGTCCGTGTTATTGACCTGATGAAACAAACAGTAAGTACCGTTGCTGGCAATGGAAAACAGGCCAGGCAGTTCAACAATCCCGGTTTTGGAAAAGATGTAGAACTCAACTCACCCTGGGGCATCACTCATGTTGGGGATGAGTTGTACGTAGCCATGGCCGGTCCGCATCAGGTGTGGAAGATCAATCCACAAACCGGTTTTTCTGAGCCTTTTGCCGGATCAGGTGCCGAAGGACTTCATGAAGGAAGCCGGCGCGAAATTCCAATGGCACAGCCAAGCGGCATCACAACGGACGGCAAATACCTTTATGTAGCCGAACCAGAAGCCAGTGCAGTACAACGCATTGGATTAGGCACGGACAAGCATGTCAAGACGTTGGTTGGAATGGGACTCTTTACCTTTGGCGACAAGGACGGCACGAGTGACAAAGCCTTGCTACAGCACGATCTCGGCATCGCCCTCTGGAACGGAAAGTTGTTGGTGGCAGATACGTACAATAACAAGATTAAAGAAGTTGACCCAAAAACGGGCTACGCAAAAAGCTTCCTTGGCAGTGGGAAAAGCGGATATAAAGACGGCACCGGGACCAATGCCGAATTCAACGAACCCGGCGGACTTTCTGTGGATGGAAACACCTTGTACATTGCTGACACCAATAATCACCTGATCCGGAAAGTCAACCTAAAGACCAGGAAGGTTGAGACGCTGCAGCTAACAAATCTGGATATGCTGAAGATGCCTAAACCGGCTAAGCATCCCCAAAAGATAGTCATGCTGCCCGGACAAACGATTACTTCCGGTCAGAATCAGTTATCTCTTAACATCACCCTACCCAATAACTATCATTTCAATGATCAGGCTCCGACACAGTTTGTAGTTACCTTCGATCAATCGATTCCGGCTTTCAATGGGAAGAACAGCAAAGACATCACAAGACCTCGGTTCCCCGCTACTGTGGATCTGAACCTTAACGGGAAGCAGCCTCAAAATATCTATATCGATGTCTACGCCTATTTCTGCCGAGACGGTAATAACGCATTATGTCAGTATACTTCGTACCGATACAAAATCCCTCTCAAATATAACAGCAGCGGAAGCCACAACATTGAAGTAGACCATGTGTTGCAAATTCCGGGTATGGCCTCGATGCAGTAAGCAACGTAAGTTCGATATAAGCATTGGAAGAAATCGTTAAAACGATTCGTTTTAGATTCGATGACTCATAGCACCCGGATTAATCCGGGTGTTAGGAAATTCCGTCAAACACATGAACCGTTTTAACGGTTTATGCCGGTCCGGATATACGCCTGTATATGTGAAATCGGCATTTTTGCAGGTTTATCTTATCTCGAATTGACGTTAAGCAGTAAAAAATTATCGAAGTTTTTTTGATAATAGCAACCTGGTACTGTTTACTGATTACTGTTAATTGGATTGAATGTTGGTAATCGCCTGTCGGGCCGATTGACGCAGGCGGGCATCCGGTTCATTTCTGATGCGCGCTTTTAGCACCGGTATATCAGATACTGTGCCTGTCTGCCCGAGCTCTTTGATAGCAGCATTTCTAACCCAGATGTATGGATCTCCCAGGTGTGAGACGAGGATATCATGGGTCTCGCTTTCGTTGACACCAGAACTGACCAACAGGCGAATTGCCTCAACCCGCATATCCGTTGGCTTTCCATACACCAGCCATTGTTTTGCCGCGGTCCAGCCTTTTTGCGGATTAACCATCACCAGCGATCGGAGCGCAGCCTGCTGCAACACATTGCTGTAAGACGAAGTCTTCATCGCCTCATTGATAATGGGCATAGCTCTTTTTTTGTCAATATGCGTTAACGAATTTACTACAGCCGCCCGCACGAAATAGTTTTTGTTCTCCTTGTAGGTTTCTGTAAGCAACCCGGAAACGTCCCGACCCTTAAAATTCCCCAAAGCAGCCACTGCAGCCTGTTGGACCCGGGCATCCTTATCCACCCGAACTGAATTTTCCAACGCTTTTTTCACATCGTTGCCGTTTAGCCGTGCCAGAGCCGACGCGGCATGCGATCTGACTGCCCAGTAAGTGTCGTTCTTCAACGCCTCCTTTATTGCCGAAGAAGCCGAATCGCCACGAGAAGCGAGTGCATTAATGGCAGAAATTCGTCCGGCAACATTCGGGTCGTGATTTAACTGCCAAGTCCATTCCTTCAGTGTTTTATGTGGATATACTTCCGCCAGCAACCAATGGTTCTCATCGTAGTTGACCATCCGGGGTTTTTCGGGTACATCGAAGGTGAATGTATTTTCAAGGGAGTTCACCCACACCGTTTTCAAAAGTGAATCATGATCGGTCTGGATGTATACCTGAACAGGCATTCGATATACAGGCGTGAGGCTATCAACCCTTTGTGTCTGGCGGACCTGCAATGTCAGCTGATGCGTTTCCTGGTCGTAGTTATGGGTAACATCAAATTTCGGGTGACCTACCTTGTAGAGCCACTCATTAAAAAACCAGTAGAGATTGTACCCAGTTGCCTCACGAACAGCATCAGCGAAATCGTGAGTATCCACGTTCTGAAATTTATTTTCGGCCACATAGTGATGTATGGCTTTAAAGAATAGTGAATCGCCCAGCATACCGCGCAACATGTGAAGGACAGAGGCCCCTCGCGGATAGATGTATGTTCCGAACATATCAACAGGATCATTGTACCAGTTTCGTACCGTCGGAATACGCTCGCGGTTGTCGGCAGCCAGCACACTCCTGTGATTGCGGTACAACTCATACGAGAATTCATCTTTGCCAAAAGCGTGTTCCTGGTACATTGCTTCGAAATAGGTCGCGAACCCTTCATTCAGCCAGGCATGTGCCCACGAGCGGCAGGTCATCAGGTCGCCAAACCATTGATGGGCCGATTCGTGCGCAATCAAACTGATGCTCGACACCTGCGGTTCGGCATATTTATCATGAATCGTGTTATCAGTCAATGTGATTGCTGATACGTTTTCTTCTCCGCCCCAAATAAAATCTGTGGTCGTTGTCAGGGCCATTTTTTCCCATACGTAAGGCTGTCCCGTCACCTTCGAATAAAATTTAAGGACGTCTGGTTCCTTCGAAAAATTTTTACTGATCTGGTCGCCGTATTTCGGATCGGAGTAATAGTAGATCGGAATATCACCATAGTGATCCTCATACCTGTTAAAAATGCCGGCGATAACCGAGTTTAGGTAAATAACGTGAGGATGTACTTCTACCCAATCAAATGTCTTTTCAGATGATCCCTTGTTTTCAGTTACATTTTTCAGTGCCCCGTTGGAAATCACCGTCCATGTATCCGGTACGGTTACCATCATTTCGCTGGTTGCGAAATCGTCGGGATAATCGTGGCATGGATACCAATAGCGGGCATCTTCTGCCTCACTCTGACTCCAGACCTCCGGATGCCTGTTGGGATGGGCGGAATCAGGTGTTATGAAGGTGAGCCCCTTTACCGGTTTGGTGTAATAATTAATTGCAAGGGTGAGTGTGTCACTCAGATTGTAAACCCGGCCCAAAGCGATGGACAACGTTGTGTCATCATAGGAATAACCCAGCATTCGGCCATTCATCCCGACATTCTTGATTTTCATTCCCACCGCATTGAGATGCAACGAATCCATATTCATCCTCAGGGGGATCAGGGTTTCGGTAGCCTCCCCTGCAACAGCACTTTTTGACATATCAAATCGAAGTTCCAACTTCAGATTTAGCAAATCGAATGTTCTGTTTGGAGAATGATGAACGGGCGGACGGGACTGTCCGAAAAGCGGGGAGGAGATAATCAGCAGAAATAGTGGGATCACGAATGATTTCATAGAAAGTAACTTGGGTCAACAGGCAGAGATTTGAAACAGAAAATAGAAAGATTTGCGTTTTAAAGCTTAGAGCATCGAGAGAACCCGAAACGAGAAACATTTGGTATTCATTCTTCATTTTGATTTTGTACATTCAATTCATGTAACCGCTTACATGGCGGGAGGGAGTCGATTAAAACATTTTCTGATCCACACCACGATGAAAAAACCACGCCTTAGTATCTGGCAAATCTGGAATATGAGTTTTGGATTTTTGGGAATCCAGTTCGGTTTTGCCTTGCAAAACGCGAATGTCAGCCGGATTTTTGAGACATTGGGTGCAAATATCGATCAGATACCAATACTCTGGATCGCTGCTCCTGTCACTGGTCTCGTTATACAACCCATTATTGGTTACATGAGTGACCGCACCTGGGGCAAACTGGGACGACGGCGTCCTTATTTTCTAACCGGTGCAATTTTGGCTTCCCTTGGATTAGTTGCGATGCCTAATTCGCCCTTTTTGTGGATTGCAGCTGGTTTATTGTGGATTATGGACGCCTCTATCAATATTTCGATGGAACCTTTTCGTGCTTTAGTCGCCGATATGCTTCCAAGCGAACAGCGTACAACCGGTTTTGCATTTCAAAGTTTTTTCATTGGTATCGGTGCCGTTGTCGCTTCTCTGCTGCCATATATCATGACCAACTATTTCGACATCGCCAACACCGCTCCCAAGGGTGAAATTCCTGATTCTGTAATCTGGTCGTTTTATATCGGAGCAGTAGTATTCATTGCAGCCGTTGCCTGGACCGTTTTCCGTACCAACGAGTATTCGCCCGAACAAATGGAAAAATTTGATGAAGACGGTCCGGCGAAGACCGATGAGAAAGAGATTGTTGATAATCAGCAACAGACATACGGTCAATACATTCAAAAGTTCAGTCGAACGGGCTGGATATGGATATTCGCTGGTCTGGCAACAGCCGTACTAGTCTACTTTACCGCCTGGGAAAAGGAACTGTATATCCTTAGTGGTTTGCTCGGTATTTTTGGTTTAGTCCAGATTATTTCATCCCTGCTGATTCGAAATAATCGGGGTGATACAGGGCTTGTTCATGTAATCGTTGATCTGCATAAGATGCCCTATACCATGCGTCAGCTTGCTTTCATTCAGTTCTTTTCATGGTTCGCTCTGTTTGCAATGTGGATTTACTCTACCGCAGCCGTAACCCATCATGTTTATGGCACTGATGATCCTACCTCTGCACTTTACAATACAGGTGCAAACTGGGTTGGTGTCCTTTTTGGTGTATATAACGGCTTTGCAGCCGTAGTTGCTTTCCTTCTATCCCCATTTGCAAAAATGACGAGCAGAAAAATCGTACACAGCTTTTCGCTTGTTCTGGGTGGCATCGGACTCATTTCGTTTTATTTTGTCAAAAGTCCGAATTTGCTCATCATCTCAGAACTCGGCATTGGTATTGCCTGGGCAAGTATTTTGGCAATGCCTTACGCAATCCTTGCCGGTGCGCTTCCCTCGAAAAAAATGGGCGTTTATATGGGTATTTTTAACTTCTTTATTGTACTCCCCCAAATCACTGCGGCCGGCATTTTAGGTCCATTCATCCGGCATCTCTTCCATAACGAAGCGGTATTCGCTCTGGTTTTGGGCGGAATTTCCATGATCATCGCAGCCGTATTAACGCTCTTCGTTCATGATGTCGATGATGTATCAGCCTCGGTCGTTCCGGAAAGTACAATAACAAAAACCGGCAAAGCAGGAGCTTAGATTTTATCACGACCAATTCAGTGATTCCGTTTACTGCTAACCAATCCCTAAAATACTGTTTTTACTGTTGTTTTTTGGCACCTTTAAACCAGAAAATGCGATTGATGTTGAAACCAAACCGGAATCCTTTAAACGCCTGATCATTGGTGCGTCGCAGAATCTCCTGTGGGTCAAACGACTGAGTGTTGGAGAAAAAGAGCTGAAAAACATGACCGCCGGTTTCAATATTCAAAGCCACTGACAGAGCATTTGTCATCGAGCTTGTCTTATTTAAAACGGGCATGTATTCAACAGCCAATGCCGTATGATCCGTCAGTTTGTAGCGGCCAGAAAGTCCAATTCCGAAGTAATTGTTTTTCTCTGTCGGAAAAACTCGGTTAAAGTGGGCAAAGATAGGGGAAACCTGCAAGGAAAGGTCCTCGTTGAACTTATGCGCAGCCATCAACATGTAGCTGTACCCGACACGGTCAGAGAAGTTATAACTTCCTGTAAAAGGTCTCTGGATGGTTGTGACCCCAATATCTCCGGTCATTGCAAGATCAATGGGTGAGCCACTCTCTGTCATCTGGTGCAGCAGACTATACTTAAACCGCCCGTCTACGATTTTGTTCAGACTCGTCCGGCCAAGTCCAACGGATAAATTATCAGTAATACCGTAATCCAGGCCAAGACGGATGTTAGTCCCTGCATCCAGTCCCCAAAACTGATTTATACCAGATTTCACCAATCCAAAGGTGTGATAGATCGACATGTTTAATGTCTTGGCATATAAATTTTTCACCGATGGTAGAAGGATTACATCGGGCGCCTTAAACGTGGCGATAACCGGTTTATTCACATCTGCACGATGGGGTATCAGATCCTGCGCTTTTGCAACATAAGAACTGAATAATGAAAAGAAGAGTGCCAGGGTTACTAAACTGATTGATTTCTTCATTCCGGATTTCATTCTGAATTTATTCCTTTGGTTATTTCTCAATGATCGGACTAAGAATGTTTGGAGCCGCTGCCTTTCGTCTGATCCATGGTTGTTGAAATCGAAACCGCCTGAACCGGACTCACTTTCATAAACAATACCTGAGGGATACTGATATTATAATCCCCCAGTTTGACCGGCCATGCCGCATGCACATACAACTGTTGGGAATCGATTTTAATTTTTCCTTTCACAGTAATCTGACGGGTAACATTATGAACCTTGAAGCTTCCTTTTACCGTAACTTGCTGTGTATCTGTCGATGCCGGATCGAATGAACTGACGATTTTTCCTGAAAACTGGGCAAACGGATATTTATCGGTTTGAAGATATTCCTCCTGCATATGTTCATCACGTAGTTTCACACCGGTACTTACCGTTGTCAGGTCGATGTAAAACTGTACGGTTGAATCTGCCAGATCTATCTTTCCTACGAGATAATCAGATTTGCCCGTGAAATTTTCGAGTGTCGAGTGAGAGACAAACTGCACATGACCTTTTTTAGTCATGTACATCTGAGCCTTTGCGTTCACACTAAACAGAAACAGACAAGTAAGAAATGTCACACTAGCGGTCGCGGTCAATAATTTGCGAATGTGTGTCATTTATCGGTGGCCCCGTTTTTAATCCATTTTACCAGCGTATCGATTTGTGCCGTGTTCAGAGGCTGCCTTCCATAAGGCATTCGATATCCATGCTGTGGATTTGGACCGACCTTATCAATCAGTGGACTTCCCGAAGGATTTCCGGCAATAACTAATTTTTTGCCATACTCAGAGCTGAAACTGTTCATTACATTATTGTATGTTGCCAGGTTAACTCCATATGCACTACCGGTAATATGACAGTTGCCGTAACCGCTGCCGCATGAATTATTGAAAATTCGCTGGATATTTTTACCGTAATATGTATTCGGCAAGGGGTTTGGATTAGTGCCCGTTACGTTTTTACTACATCCTGAAATGATCGTTATGGCTATAGCCAATCCTGTTATACTTAACAGGGTTATCATGTCTTTATAGGTGTTTCGCATATTATACATGCCTGAAAGGTTTAATGTTTAAGTATATAGTATTAGTAACGGTCTCAGACCATACTTTTCCTTTTGCACATCTTTAGGAGTGACAACTACTCAATTTCTTGTTATGGATGTAGTTATGTGAACCTACCTGATCATCACTTCGGAGAAACGGAAGTTTTTTTGATTTTATTACGACTCACTAAGTTTGCCTGGCCTGTTAAAAGACCCGCTTTTTGAAAAATAATCAAGGTCTTACGCACTATTCAGACGAGATATAAATTATTATTTCTAATAATTATGGAGAGAATCTGTAGAAATTGCTGGCTTTTGACACGCCAGGTATCCCGGCCATTGTAATTTCAATACGATTCCAAACAATGTAGCAGTCCGGCTTAATCATCATTATCTTTACTGCTTCAAATATCCGATGCTTGAACCTCACAATTACGTATTTAAATCAAATAATGAATTTTACGCTTTCTGATTTCAATTACGAATTGCCCGAAAAGTTAATCGCCCAGGAACCCGCACATCCCAGAAATCATGCGAGACTTCTGGTTTATAATCGAAAAGAAGAAAGCATAACTGATGATTATTTCTATAACCTGAACAAATACCTGCCCCCTGAAACAACGCTTGTTCTTAATAACAGCAAAGTGGAAAAGGCCCGTCTGTTGTTTGGCAATACGGAAGTTTTTATTGTGGATTCGGCAAATGATAAAACAGTCGAAGCCATGGTACGACCAGGACGTAAATTCAAACGTGGCAAGAAAATTGTACTGGCTGATGGCATTGAGGCCGATGTAATTCGCATAGCTGACGATGGTTTGCGTACGTTGGTCTTTAACCGGCCTCTCGATGACCCCTTGTTTGATGAGTTCCGTCATACGCCATTTCCACCTTACATCCGGCAAAACGAATTGCTTGCCGACGAATACCAGACCGTCTATGCCCGTCCCGACTCGTCGGGAGGGAGCAAAGCTGCCCCAACTGCCGGGCTCCATTTTACTAGTGACCAACTTGATGAGTTAGAAAAATCCGGTATAAAACGGGCTGAGGTAACCCTACATGTCGGCCTTGGAACGTTTGCTCCTGTAAAGGAAGAAAATATCGAGGACCACAGGCTGCATAGCGAGTGGTACCGAATCGATTCGGAGACAGCCAAACTGCTTAATTCATCACGTCACATTACAGCGGTTGGCACAACAAGTGTCCGCGTTCTTGAAAGTGCGGCGTCCAGTGACCAGCATTTCAAAGCGTGTTCAGACGATACTGATATCTTCATCAAACCCGGCTATCAGTTCAAATCCGTAGACAACCTGATCACCAACTTTCACCTTCCTAAAAGCACATTGCTTATGCTGGTTTCCGCCTTCATGGGCTATGACGAGATGCGCAGGGTTTATGAGCACGCAATTAGCAAGGAATATCGGTTTTATTCCTTTGGTGATGCGATGTTGATAGTATAACTTTCGGCGATCAGCAGTCGGCTTTCGGTCAAACAGCTTTCTATTTATGAGACACAGGCTAACGCAAGAATTCAATATTTTTCAGAAAGCTATCTGAATGCTGTGAGCCAATTGCTGACAGCTATTTCAGATTCTTATTGAAGAAAGCCATTGTCTTCTGCCACGCATCTTTAGCTGCTTTAGGATTATAGCGTGTTCCCGATGGATTGGCGAAGGCGTGATTAGCATCCGGGTATATCTTAACCTGAACGGATTTACCAAGTGAATCCAGGGTGGATTCAAACTTGTGAATCGTCGCTTCCGGGATGCTTTTATCTAGTCCACCGAAAAAAGCAGCTATGGGCATTTTCAGGGTTTTGAGCTGATCCGGATCAGTTACCAGCTGACCATAATAGATTGCTGCAGCATCAATCTTATCAGGCATGGCCAGCGCTGTTCTCAATGACCACCCGCCACCAAAACACCAGCCGATGACACCAATCTTCGAAGTTTTAACATTATGGTTGAGATATTGGTACGCTTGTTTGAGATTATCGACATTGGCATCCGAGTGATCCATCGACATTTTCATATACGAGTATGCACTGTCGGGTGAGTCTGCAACTTTACCGTTATAAAGATCGACAGCCAATGCGGCGTATCCCTCACCGGCAAATCTTCGAGCCATAGCACGAATGTTGTCATTCAATCCCCACCATTCGTGGATGACAATAATGCCGGGAATGGAACCCTCCGAGTTCTCCGGAACGGCTAGATAACCTTCGACCTTGTGACCATTAATCGTTGCATATTTTACGGATTTTCCCGTAACAGAAATACTTGGAGCCATTTCTGACTCTGCATTAGCAATTGGCTTATCGGTGCCGTGCTCCTGCATCATCTTATCTGCATAGTTATCAGATTGCTTGTGTGCGCCGCATCCTGACATCAGAAATAATCCCGCTGTTAGAATTAACAAGTGATTACCCTTCATACTTCCTCCTGCAATGTTAGTGGTATTCGTTGTTCTAATATCGAAATGCTCTGAAATCATTCCATAATTCCTATTTGCCGGGAATTAAAAATTTATCACTCCCTGCTATTTTCCCGCATAAGTTCAGAATTGTCACAAATAAGGGCTAAGAAACGAAACATGTCATTTTTTGATTAATCGGATTCAATCTGAAAATCATCTTTACCATCATGCTGATTCTTCTGCTTATTACATTTATGTCCTGTCTTTTTATGACCGGAGTTATATGGGTCATACAACTAGTACATTACCCCTCATTTTCCTTTGTCTCGGACTTCTGGTTTGCGGATTTTCACAATTTCCATACCCGATCCATCACATTCGTTGTGGGACCTCTCATGGCAGCAGAACTCGCAACAGGTTTCACGCTCACCTTCTTTTACTTCAGCCATTTATCTGTGGCTCTTAATATCACGCAAAGTATCCTGGCCTTGTTTACGTGGATAATAAACGGGCTTCGTTTTATTCCACTGCATGATTAGCTCGGTATAAAAAATGAACCGGAAATAATAGATAAGCTTATTATCAACAACTGGTCACGGACAATTATCTGAACCATTCGATCTATTATTCTTTTCTGGATGGTTTATATGAAGCTGGCAGCTAAGTAATATGCTTATTGGGTGGTCTCTCCTTTCTGAAAACATAAAGGGGGAGGACTATCACGCCCTCCCCCTTAGTCTGAACTTGCATGTTACCGCTTGGATTAGCGATTCATTACAACTTTATCATCTGGTTTCGGTGCACTTGGAGGTGCCGGCGGCAATATCGGCAGCGTCCGCCATTCCGGTTTTATTTCGCCTGTGAGGCTGTTTAAAAAGGCTACAATATCATTCAACTGCTGGTCAGTCAGTGCTTTATTAAGCTGTGTCTGACTCATAATGCTTACTGCCTTATTCAGGTCCCAGGTACTTCCGTCATGGAAGTAGGGATAAGTGTGCACGATGTTCCGCAGCATCGGAACTTTGAATACGAACATGTCGCTTTGATTATGCGTGACATTGAAACGACCTTTTGCGCGACTATTGCTTTTCGTGTAATCCCAATATGGACCATTTGCCAGGCCAAACTTCTGGTACATTTTCCCACCGACTGCCGGACCATTGTGGCAACTCACGCATCCAACATCCATGAAATCGCTCAATCCCTTTTTTTCACTGGTTGTCAGTGCGTTTACATCACCACTCATAAACTTATCAAATCGTGAGGGTGTCATGAGCGTACGCTCGAATGCACCGATAGCCATCCCGATGTTCTCGAGTGTTACATCGTTGCTGTCCGGTGGAAATGCCTTCTTAAAGAGATCCACATATTCTGGAATCGAATAAATCCTTTCCACGCCAATTTTATGTGCACCAGCTCCGGCACCACCCATTTCAATTGGGTTCATGACAGGCCCCATGGCTTGTTCTTCCACATCCCTGGCACGGCCATCCCAGAATTGTGCGATTTCAGTTGCTGCATTTAAGACAGTTGGTGAATTAACCGGCCCACGGCGCCAGCCATGTCCCATGGAAGTTACGTTATTATCTACCCCGTAGGTTGCCAGGTTATGACAGCTGTTGCAGCTGATTGTGTTGCTTCGCGACAACCGCGTATCGTAAAACAGCATCTTCCCGAGAGCTATTTTGTCTGGGTTTAACCGGTTTTCAAGATTATCCACCGTATCGGGTATGACCCCAAACATGGATGATGCTTTTTGCATCAGTTGCTGATCCTGCGTGGAAGCAGTAGATGCCTGCTGATTTTCAGAACTCTTTTCCTGGGAACAGGAAATAATCAGGCTCGATATAATAAATCCACTCAGGATGAAGCTGATTATTACTAATCTCTTTTTAAGTATTTGAATAATGTGATTCATAACAAATTTTGATTTTTTATCCCTATTCGTTGTCCCCATCACTATCGTAGTGTATGGCTTCAGCTTTCTGGGATGATGAGGTGTTATGTAATTCCGTATGACGTATGTTCCCTCCAAGGTATCCGGTGTATGTAAGGAATCCAGCCGCAACCAGGCTGACCATCAGCAAGGCCGCTATGTAGATATGAAAGAACCCGGGGCGTAATTTTTCGATGATTAATCCGCCTATCCCAATGACACCAAGCAATCCGGTCAACCATAGAGATACTTCAGCTGCCTCTTCATGTTCTTCCATGTAGCGCTCTGAGACTCCCTGTATGTCTTCAACACGTTCATGCGCCGTCTCTCCCGTCAGAAAAACAGGGATTATTGTTAACCCGGCCAGAACAAAACCAAGCAATCCGAGACGCAAAATAGATTTATTGCTTCGATAGTAACCCCATATTACAATCGGGATACTCAGTATTGTTAACAAAATCGGGACGTGATTGAGAATCAGATGAATGTGAACAGAGTCCATGTAAATCTCCCATAAACATTTTGCGTGAAGCCTTTCGGGTATTCAGGTAAGAGCAGCGTATTTGCTTCAACATCATTCAGCCTCACGCTTTTATTTGTAAAGGGAAATGTAGAACAGAACTATGGAGAGAAAATGGAATCAGGAACTGATAAATATATATTTACCCATATTCCGATAAATTTTTAACTGGTTTAAATAAGAAAAGGGAACAAGGCAGCAATCACGTAAAAATCAATCAATGCCTTCAAGAGCCAGTCGTAATCCATGAAGGGAATTGCCCCAAATGAACTCCAAATACCCAATCCATTAGTCCAAAAACCGTTGCGACAAGTAGAATGATGAATAGAATATTCAGCCAAAGTCCGGCTTTCACCATTTGTTGAATGGTTACTTTTCCACTGCTGTACACAATCGCATTGGGAGGAGTAGATACGGGAAGCATAAAGGCACAACTTGCAGCCAGAGTTGCAGGTATCGCCAATAAAAGCGGATTCTGATGTATGCCTACAGCAACAGATGCAAATACAGGCAGGAATGCTGCTGCTGTTCCAGTGTTGCTGGCAAGTTGCGTTAATACAACGGTAACTATAATGACTGTCAAAACAAGAAGTACGATCGGCCATTGACTGAGTCCACCGACAACGGTTCCGATCCATGATGCCAGTCCGGAACTCTCAATACCCTCGGCAAGACTCAATCCTCCACCAAACAGCAAAAGTATGCCCCACGGTATCTGCCGTGCGTCATCCCAATCCAGCAGAAACACGTGATCTTTGAAATTCATCGGAATCACGAATAATGAAAGGCCAGCCAGGATGGCAATACCAGCATCAGACAAACCGGGGACGATCTTAGCAACCAACGGACGAAAAATCCAGAGTAGCGCAACACATACAAATACGAACGCGACCTTTTTTTCGGCCATACTCATTTTACCAAGTTTCTGCAGCTCATCAGAGAGGAATTCACGTCCCCCCGGCAGTTCTTTCATTTTGATTGGGAATGCCCACTTTGTGAGGATAACATACATTAATGGCAGGGACACAACTACCAGGGGAATACCCATTTTCATCCATTCAAAAAAGCCTATCTCGTGATGATACGTTTGGTTGATGAGACCGACCAGCAAGGCATTCGGGGGTGTTCCTATGATAGTTCCCATTCCGCCTATGTTGCATGCGAAGGCAATAGCTAAAACGAGTACCACTTCAAAATTCCGGACAGATGCATCCTTTCCCGCCGAACTATTTTCACTGATCAGGGTAATTATAGACGTCCCTATGGGCAGCATCATTAGTGCCGTGGCCGTGTTGCTCACCCACATGCTTAAAAATGCTGATGATATTATGATCCCCCACAGTATCCCTGACGGACGAGTACCCATTAAGTGAATAATATTGAGCGCAATACGCCGGTGCAGATTCCACCGTTGCATGGACGCTGCTATCAAAAATCCTCCCATAAACAGGAAGATCAGAGGGTTGGCATAAGGCTGGGTCGCTTCGCCAACTTTCATGACGCCCAACAACGGGAAAAGAACGATTGGAAGAAGAGCGGTGGCCGACATTGGAATCGCTTCCGATAGCCACCAAACAGCCATCCAGATGCCGACGGCTGCCGTGTGCCACCCTGCAAGAGTAAGACCACCTGGCGCCGGAAGGAATATCATGATGATTCCAATCACCGGTCCCAAAATAAAAGTGGTTTTTTTAAAAATCATACTATGTTATGATCCCTCTGTTATTTAACTATATAGCCGGGTTGATGTTACGACACATATACCAAATCAGAACATACCATCTGAAAAGACTTTAGGAAAAATAATCGGTTGCAACAAGTATAATTCTTAGCTCTCCGTATCCGCTGTCGTTCCATAAATATTTGGAAGAGGGATGTCCAGAAGGCGTAAATACACTGTAAGCTGGCCACGGTGATGGATACTGTGGCTCAAAACAAACGAACGAAGAGCTGCCGCACGTGGTAACGAAAAGATTACTTTATCCGCTTTTTTTAGCGTCCAGTTGTCTAAAATACCCTGATCGGATACTCCCATTATCACATTCCGGGCATTTGTCACATTCCCATCAAAAAACTTGAGTGTTTCTTCACTTGATATAAATTCCGGACGCTTAAAGCCGCCATCTTTCGAAATATCCAGATCGAACTCTGTTTTTTGGATAATACCTGGAATCCAAACAGGCAGAAAGGCAAGATGAATAGCCAGTTGGCCTAATGTTCTGGATTTTGCATGGGGTTTCCAGTTGGCTTTCTCATCGGGAATTAGTTCTAACAATTTGCGGGTATTGGCCATCTCATGGTCAAACTCCGGAAAAATGAATCAGCGATCGACATAATTACCTCCATGATAGGATCTTAAAGATCCCTCAGTTTACTTAATAATAACCTGTCAGTATGAAAGAATAACTACAACTATTGATTTAACCTTTAAATAACTGAAGGGGAATTTCGTTGTGGGATGGTATTGTAATGTTTTAGATAGGTAAGTGTCTGGTCTCTCCCGATATCGGGTCATTTTTCGCAGATTTTGTATTACAAACACACCAGTTTTTGAGCCTGATGATAAGTTTAGATTCCGTGAGTTGTTTTCTTTTCAGCAGGTAACAGTTGATCAAGGAGAAAACTTGCTATCGTACCCAAAATGAAAAATGTGCCCAAATCTATGTACGTAATACTATCGGCAAACGGTTCCATTAGGGTTACAGCAATCGAGACGTCAACAAATAAAGTGATAGCAACAGATACAATCAGTGCCGACCTCGCTTTTTATTCCTTTTTCCGCCTAAAGTCAATTATTTCCATGTCCTGCTATATCCTTTATTAAAAACATTTTTCCATTGCAATGCGATTCCGGGACCACAATTCTTATTTATTGGTTCCTTTCATGTATGTCAGTTGAACCAATCCTTTTTCAAATGTTTTCGATTCAACCAACTCCAACGGTTCTTTGGAATCGTACGCCACCATTAATGGTATTCCATCACCCAAAACGACCGGTATGATGGATATGATATATTTCGAAATCAGTCCCCGTTTTCTGAATGCGGATGCAAGAGATGCACCACCGACAAGCCATCCGTTTTTAATACCTTTTTGAGCAAGTTTTTCAACCAAAAATTCGGGTGATTTTGATGTGATTTCGACTGATCTGTTTATTGTTTTCAGATCCCTCTTTGAAAACACATATGTCGCTTTATCTGGATAGGGCCAGTCACCAAACCCGAGTACCTGCTCATATGTTTTACTACCCATAAACAGTACCTCAACCGAACTCAGAAAATCAGCGTACCCGTAGTCCTCGTCCGGGTGATCAACGACAGACAGCCAGTCAACCCCACCGTCCGTTGTAGCGATGTATCCATCCAGGCTTGTTGCAACGTAATACGTGATTTCCATCACTTGTTATTGATTCACTTTCAGGTTCTCCGGCCGCAATTCCGCATCTACTTCTTTTCCCAAGCGGATAACAATCTCCGGCAAAGCCTCGATATCTTTTAGTGTCGTTCGGAAATTGACGATGCAGGAGCGCAGTGCGTATTTACCATCGACCATGGCATTCGAAACGAACGCTTCTCCACCCGACTGTAAACGATCCACCAGTTCCTCATTCAGCTCGTTCAGATAGGATTCTATGCGATCAAATCCTTTCGGTAAATCTTCCGGAACATAGCGAAATGTCGTGATACTCAGGCTACAGGTTAGTGCCTCGATGAGTGGTTGTGCATCAACTGCTTCGTATAATGCGTGCGCAAGGGCGATATCATCCCGGATCATGTTTATATACCCATTGCGTCCCACATGACGAAGCGCCAGCCATACTTTTAGAGCTCGAAAACCACGCGAATTCTGCAACCCGTACTCATAATAATTGATCGGCTCCTCCTTCCCTTTGCCTCCAAAATGATAGTATTCGGGATGAAAGCTAAACGCATCCTTTAACAGTTTTGCATCTCTGACCAGTGTACAACCGGCTTCCAGCGGACTGTATAGCCATTTGTGTGGATCGAGCGCCACAGAATCGGCTTCAGCAAGGCCTTTTAAATCATCTGATGCTTCCGGCAGCACTGCCGCCGCGGCACCGTAAGCTCCATCCAAATGAAACCACAAATCATATTTACGACAGATGGCTGCAAGTTGTGGCAGGGGATCTACAGCACCCGTACTCACCGTTCCTGCCGCTCCGACAACCATCATGGGCAGATATCCCGCTTCCTTGTCCTCGAGGATTCTTTGTTCTAAAATGCGGACATCTATCTTTTGATCTGATTTCGCAGGAATCCAGCAGATTGCATCCGTCCCCAATCCGAACAGATCCGTTGCCTTTTCAATCCATGTGTGGGTCTCCCGGGATGCATACACGCGCAGCTTTGCACTCTCATCAGAAAATCCTTTGGATCGAATATCCCACGTTGCTTTGGCCTTCCTTCCCGCCAGGAAACCAACAAAATTGGCCATATTCCCACCACTGACAAGTACGCCACCACAATTCTCAGGATACCCGATCATCTCGGCCAGCCAACGGATTGTCTGAGCTTCAATTTCGGTTGCCATCGGTGACAATATCCAGGCACCCACATTCGGATTTACAGCCGAGGCCAGCAAATCGCCAAGAATGCCTATCGGTGCTGCCGAAGAGGTGATGTAGCCCCAAAATCGTGGGTGTCCGTTAAATAGTGAGTGATCAAACAAAGCGCCCGCTGCTTCATCAAGGAGTTGCCGGGGATCGGTGCCGTTGTTAGCAAGTGATGCATCACCAAGGATCTTTCTAACAGTGGATGGCTTTTCACCGGGCGTTACAGATCGATCGGGCAAGCTGCCCAGGTAATCAGCAATCTGATCGACCAGCTGATGGCCCAGTTTCCGAAATTCTTTCGGATTCATTTCCAGAGGAGAAGTACGGATATACAGATTGTTATCAGTGTCGTTGCTCATGAGGGGGTATCAATTTGTCAATAGTGCGGATCTCAAGATAATATTTTAACCTGAGTTCGATATAAGCGTTGTAAGAAATCGTTAAAAACGATTCGTTTTAGTTTTTTAACTCATAGCTCCCGGATTAATCCGGGTGTCAGGGAGAATTGGTTAATACATGAACCGTTTTAACGGTTTACGACGGTCCGGATATACGCCTGTATATGTGAAATCAGCATTTTTGAAGGTTTAACTTATCTCGAACTCAGGTTATTTTAAGTATTAAGCGAAGGTCAATCTTACAGCTTTTCATTCACACGATATGTTATTTTTATTTCAGGTGCCTTTTGCAGCGTTTGATAGACCACACAATAGCGTTCCGTCAATTTATAAAGAACTTTCAATTGCTCCTCCGGAGCATCGGTATCAAGATTAAAATTAAGTCTGAAATCGCGGAAGCCAACCGGAACTTCTTTGGACACACCCAGTGTGCCGCGAAAATCGAGATCACCTTCTGCAGTTACCACTCCTTCTCTCAGTTCAATGCCAATAGCTGTCGCCACGGCTGCCATGGTTACGCCCGCACAGGCAGCCAGTGCTTCTAACAGCATATCTCCGGAACAGGCAGCAAACCCATTTCCCCCGGTTGCAGGATGGAGTCCGGCTTCGACCAATGCTTTTCCCGTCTCAACCCTGCATGTAGCACCTTCTCCAATCCTTCCTTTAGCACGGAGTGTCACAATGGCCGAATGAGGATCTTCCCTGTATTTTTCTTTCAGGGGTGCCTGCAGTTTTTTTAGTTCATCTGTATCCATGAATGATTCCTGGTTAATTGTAAGTCAGATGTAATCCCACAAAATGAGCTGTTTTAGGGCCTTCATTCCCTTCGTCTGAAGCAGTTGAGCTCAATTTAAAACACTAAAAAAGACAGCTTTTATTCTGTTGCTTTCAAAATTACAATATTATTACATCACATAATTATCCACTTTTCAGTCTGATATGACACATTTCCCCCCTCACTCCCGGCTCTGCAGCTTTTTTACCGGGATAAATAAAAGAGTACCAGGAAGGTTGCTCCTCAATAAGAATTGATCAAATTACCGTGTCGAGAATATCAGAACGATCGGTTTTGCCAACCGCTCGAAATCGCTGTATGATAGCTGTATAAGTTCGGTGTGTGTTCCGGCATTAAATGCAATGTGTTCATCCTCGGCCAGGCCTGGAGCAACGTATACATCCAAACCATACAGGTTTCCAAACGGCGGCATTGCCCCTACTTCGCATTCAGGGAACAAATCCTTGAATTCATCCTCTGTAGCAATTTCAATTGTCTTGGCGCCTGTTACTTTTTTCAGAAGTTTCAGATCAACATCATAAGATGCCGGCAATACGGCCATAGACAGTTTTCCGTCCACTTTAACAATGACCGTCTTTGCCATTTCTTTTCCTTTGATGTGAACCGAAGATGCTACTTCCTGAGCTGTAAAGGCGCGAGAATGTTTTAATACAGTGTATTTAACACCATTATCATCGAGATATGCTTTTAGTTTTTTGACAGGCATGATATCTCCTCCCTCCAATTTAGTGTACATTTTATGATAAGATGTACTAAATAAAACCACGAGATCGATCTGCGGGTTCACGAAATGCTCAAAAAGATTGTACAGAAATTATGTTATTGATCGATCTCTTTTCACATCCTGCATATGAATAGCTGTAAGGTTATTCGACTCAATAAATTAGATTTATGAGAACAGGACAGTATCATTGTAGATCAGAGAATGGATCTAAAGCAATCTTAAAGTGTGACTTTCCTGATTTTATCTCAGGCTATCGATTTTTCCTGTTCCCATTTAAGATAGGAGTAGGGATCATGCGTGATGGTTTCGTTAGGAAGCCAATCCCAAAGCGGTCCCATTGCATCTTTGATCTGATTCGCCAGGAATGGAGGTACTTCTGTAGTTTCCTGCTCATAAAATTTTCTGAACGAGATATCCTCATCTAAACGCTGACGGACTTCGTGGAAATATTTGATCTTTCCCCAACCTTCGCTGCTCGTTGCACGGACAATATTCATAGCTTTGGGAATCCAGCCCCTGTTTACATTAAACCGGCGGTATATCGCTTTATTGGAGAATGAATGCTCATGAAGGCTAATCATCTTATCGAAGAAATCCGCCCATTCATAGTTCTTTGGTTTCACATTCATAGCACCAGAGTTATTCAGAAACTGGAAGGGGAAATGCAAAACTCTGTCCTGTTTCTGATATTCCAGATTCAACGGTGCGCTGCGACCAAAAGCAGTAAGCATAGAATACGCAGGGAATGTACCGGGTGACATGTCGAGGAATTTCTTGGTCAATTCGAAAGGTTCATCTCCTTCGTCGGTATCCAGACCAAGTACAAAGTTCCCCTGCAGATAAGGGAGATAACTAAGGATCATATTGACTTGTTCAGACACACGTTTCACTTTTTCCATCCCGTATGTATGCCCTGTCTTCGATTTATTTCCAAGATCGAACCACGACTCTATACCGGGAAGGATTGCCTTAAACCCGTTCTTTTTGAGCCTTATTACATTTTTCTCGGACAGCAGTGAAAGCGAACTTTCAGCGATGAAGTCAATGCTGTCTGGAGGCACGGCTTCCTCAATAGCTGTCAGATAGTCATCGAATCGAATTCCAAAATTGGGATCATGCCAGGCTACACGAGGCCTTTTCATTTTTTTTAGAAGAAAACGAAGATCTTCCTTCATTTCTTCAAAATCCAGCGGCTGATAATCAACGATTGAATCGACACAAAAACTACAGGAATAGGGACATCCCAGGCTGCCAAGCATCGGTACAATTTTGACAACCGGTGCTTCCTGCAGAAGTCGTTCTATGTATTTCCAACGATCACGAACGCCAGGTAATGACTCGGGCTGCTGCATTGCTGAGAGATAAACGCCTTCGGGACGATGCTGCGAATGATCAGCCAGAATATCACGAACAATCTGTTTATCAGTGAATCCGACGACATAATCGAAATATTTTTGTGCGTCTTGCGGATAAGCTCTGGCATGAGGCCCGCCAAGAACAGTTACAGCACCTTCAGAACGAAATTTATTACTAAGAGCGTAAGCTACGTGTGCAGATGTTGTAAAAGCCCCGATAAATACGACGTCCAGTTTATCTGGTAATTCGTCCACCATATTTTCATATCCGGAGTAATAAGCGAGGCTCACATCATGGCCTTCTTCCTCGCACCAGACAGCTATTACCTGTCCCATTATACTTGCCAGATTGGCCCGCATAAAACGGGCATAAGATGATCTGCTGGGTCTGTTGGCGACAACATCAATTACGCCAATTCGAAGTTTCTGCATGGATAGTATGATTAAATATTATAAAAAGACCCGTAGAAGTGAGCTATAGGCTGCTCCTCACACAAGATTTTGATACGTATAGCATATATTAAGACTTTATTATCTCTTTTAGATCAATTTAATATAATATTCCATAAGTGCCATTATCCCTCCAGAAAATCATTTTTTCTAATATTAGGGTCGCTAATGTATACCATTCAATATATAGACCTAAATATCTGCTCATTTTAATAACAAAAAATTCTGACTTTTCTGTTATTTATAACTATCGGGATCAAAAAAATCAACCAATTACGGGTTTACATTTTTTTAACCTTTTTTTATCGGCTTATTGGTAATGTAAGCAAACTAATTACTTGCAAGTTATTCCACTTGTCTTTTCGCATAAGATTCCGCTAATTGCTCGCAACCTCCGAATCAAAATTTTTTAAATGATCCGATTTTCTCGCTACCTGACGGCTATAGCGATCTCTCTATTTGTAATGCCTGTCGTTGCATTCGCGCAGATATATCGTCCACCTTTAAAGTGGTATCAACTGCATACTTCCCATTTTCATGTTATTTATCACCAGGGAGAAGAAGCAACAGCAAAAGCCGCTGCGAGTATTTTGGAAGATCAATATTTGAATGCTGATTCTCTTACGGGGGGCTCCCTGCATAACTTCCCGGTTATTCTAAACGGATACAATGATCTCTCGAATGGTTTCGTCTCCCCTCTTCTTTTCCGAATGGAGGTGGAGACACCAGCCATGAAAGGCAAGACACTGAATCCCAGAACAGGAGGATGGCTTGAGAATGTATTCCCGCACGAACTGGTTCACGCCATGCAGTTTTCCGTTCTGCCATGGCCGGGAGTCAGCGGATTTGTAAGTCTTTTCTCTCCGGACGCTGCACGCAGCCTGCAGGCGAATATCGTTGCTGGTTTTGATGAAGGTCTTGCTGTATACAATGAATCTAACGTTCGTCCCGGTATCGGTGGCAGGGGGAATTATGCCATGTTTACCAATTATTTTCATGCCAACCTGGACGGAAACAATCCATGGACCATGGGACAGGTTTTGGGCATATCCGGTCAGACACGCCCATTCGATCGTCACTACATCGGTGGATATCAATATGTGCAGTGGCTGGAATCAAAGTATGGAAAGAAGACTGTTCGGGATATCATTGATTTCGATAGCCGTTGGCCTTTTATGGGACTCGGTGTCGCTGTTTGGGCTAAAACTAAAACCTGGCCAGGAAGTCTGTATCATGAGTTTCTGAGGGATAAAAGGAATGAAGAACGGTCTCGTCTCGATTCTCTGAACTCCATTGCTATCCGGCAAAGCAAACCTATATCTCTGCCATATGCCGGACCGGAAATACGACGACCACTCTGGCTTAATGATCATACCCTGATTTTTCATGCTTCTTTTTACAATGAAAAATCAGGCTTCTATACTTATGATTTAAACAATGCAAAACTGCACAGAATCATCATATCTGGTTCTGTTGCTGATTATCGTTACGATCTGAATGCAAGGCGAAACAAACTCGTATTTGCCAACTACCGACCGAGTCCTGTTTATACCAATGATTATAAAATGGATGTTTATGAACTGGATATCCCATCCGGTTCAACAAACAGAATTACTAATAGAAAAAGAGTTTTTGCGCCCGTTTTTAAAGGCAATTCCATATGGGCACTACAAACGGATCAACAAAGTGCCCGATGGGTGGATATCACAAATCAAGGAAAAACACGGTCCCTGCTGAACATTAAACCAAATACAATCACTGCTGTTACTCCTAATCCGGTTGATACCAGCCTTACTGCAGTTGTCGCAAACAGAAATGGTGTTCAGGCTATTTGGTTTATTAGTGGGGTTAATCGTCAGCATATCGATCAGGATCCGCCGGATGTCGCTTTTCATAATGCTTCAATATTCGACCCATCATGGAGTCCTGATGGTTCGAACATCCTATTCAGTTGCGACCGGGGCGGAACTATGAACGTGTACTCTTATAACCTGAAATCGAAAAAGATATGGCAACTTACAAACAGTAAGTTTAATGCTTTTGAAGCGTCCTATTCACCTGACGGTAAAAAGATCGCTTACATTCGGCAGGTTGGATCCAACAGGCTTCCGGTCGTAATCAAAAATGATTCATCGAATAGAATAGCAGTGATAAATAACAGTGACGAGTCAGCAATTAAGCAACGACTTAAAGCTGAGCGACTTGCTGATCATTGGAATTCCGGCGGAGCTCAGTTGGAGACCCAACCTTATCATACAGGTTTATCATGGATTAAACCGAGATATTTCTTTCCTTATTTCGCAGATCATTCCGTACTTGGCTATCAGTGGGGAGCTTATATTGCAAGCTCCGATTTACTGCAGCGTAATAACTATCTTGCGCAACTTACTACATCCAACAATCGATTCTGGTACGACGTAAACTATCGATATACAGGTTTTTATCCTGGATTTTCACTAAGGGCATATGATAAACCGTCATCGGATGTTATTAGGTACGAAAATAAGAATGATCCATCGAAAGATTTCTTTTACACGGTTGAGACACAGGGATACTCTGCCAGTGTACCAATTAAAATTGTACTTGAACAAAATATTAAATACAGCAGCCTATATTTCGAGCCAAAAATTGAGTATGAAAGGTTAAGAGCGATTGATTCAAACGGTCCTATAGGTCCATGGAATCATGCAACCACCGGGGATCTATACGGATCATTAAACTGGCATTTACAACAAAATATTCGAGATGCTCAGCCAAACTCAGGATCTGTATTGTTCTCAGAAACAAAATTTGATCTTAATACTTCTTTTTCCAGTAAACGCTATGCCTTTCGAACGGGCATATACCAATATCTTGCTCCATTGAGTCGCTTAAATCAATCATTGCGTCTTGGTTTTATTTACCAGACACAAACTGGCTTCGGACTTTTTTCAACCAGCGACCTGGTCTCTGACGGATTCAGAGGTTATCCGCTGATGGGTGTCAAAAATGCCCTCAGCTTTCAAACCCGATACACCATTCCGATCGTCACGCCCGACAATGGCGGCTTTCTGATTCCGTTGTACATTCAACAGATTTATGGAACACTATTCACGAATACCGTCACAAACCTTGATAAAAAGAATATTTTAAAAACTTCCAGATCGATCTATGGGGTGGGACTTCATTTCGTTACCGGGTTGTCAAATTTAAGGATTGATATCGGGTTGGGATTGGCTTACGAAATTACCCGAAACCAGGTTAAGGGATTCTGGGGAACATTCTGATCATTCGGCGGATTCTGCTTTTTTGATGAGCTCATCAGGTACATCAAGTTCCATGCGTAGTATAAGTGAGGCATGCGTCTTTCCCTGGGCATCCAGCTTTAAAGAAACTGTTCCCCCTCCACCAAGACTATCATTCAGGATAAAATTCAATGCCTGAATGTTGGCCATCTCATAACGCTCCACTTCCCCCTTGCAAATGTTTTTCATGTGCTCTTTTACCACATTAGTGGTCAGCTTCTCTTTCAAAAATGGATAGATATCGGGGTGCCTGGCAATCACGCCAACATTGCTTGCATTTCCTTTATCGCCGCTTCGGGCATGGGCAATTTTTAAAAGTGGTACACGAGCCATTTTTTCTGTTTTTTATGAGATAATCATTACAAAATGAAATCTATTCGACAGTTCCAATAATCACGGATTCCTCACCCTGTTCTTTAAGCATAGACCGGACTTTGTGGATACTAGCTACATCAACAATGACTACGAGACCGATTCCGAGGTTAAATGTTGCCTGCATATCTTCATCATCCACATCACCAAGTTTCTGAATAAGATTAAATATTGCGGGATGGTTCCATGCTTTCCAGTCTACGTTTAGTTTAAAACCTTTAGGAATGACACGCTTGGTATTCCCCTTAATACCGCCACCTGTGATGTGCGAGAACGCGTGTACACCACTTACGGCACTCATATATCGAATGGTATTGAGATAGGACCTGTGAACAGAAAGCAGAGCTTCTCCGATTGTACAGCCCAGTTCATCTACGTGATCATTTACTTCATAATGATCGAAGAGAACCTTGCGGGCCAGAGAGTATCCGTTTGTGTGTAATCCGGTGCTTGGGATCCCAAGCAGAATATCACCCCGCTGGACAAGGCTTCCATCAAAAATCCGGTCACGATCGACAACTCCAACGATCATCCCTGCAAGATCAAACTCACCATCGGTATAGATGTCGGGCATTTCTGCTGTTTCTCCACCAATCAACGCACAGCCATTTTCTCCACAGGCTTTCGAGAATCCTTTTATAACATCGAGTGCTATATGATTTTCCAGTTTACCGGTCGAAAAGTAATCAAGAAAATATAGTGGTTCAGCACCACAGACAGCGATGTCATTTACGCAGTGGTTGACTAGGTCCTGGCCAACAGTATCATAGACACCAGCCCTAAAAGCCACTTTTAGCTTTGTTCCGACACCATCTACACTGCTCACAAGAACAGGTTCTCTATACCCTGATAAATCAGGGAGATACAGTGCTCCAAAACCACCAATATTTTGAAGTACAGATGGGTTATGGGTAGACTTAACAATATCTTTTATGGAGTTAACTAGCTGTTCACCTGCATGGATGTCAACTCCGGACGATTTGTAGGAATATTTTTTTGAGTCGCTCATAGAATATAAAAATCAATACGGATACGACCGAAGATAACGATTTTTAAGAGGACTGAAAGAGTGAATAGAACAAGACTTGAAACTGATCTTACAACTTTGAATGTCACCCTGAGAACAGGTTTTCCACACTTATATTCTATAATAGTTTAATTAGTAAATAATAGTAATAGGTAGTAATAGCCTGTGGATATGTTAATAACACGTCTTTCCAGATTGTTTTCTTAATTGTGAAGGTATTGTTTATAACTTTGTGGATAATTAAGTAAATAAAAACAGGAAGTAAGCAGGTTCTTATCATCTTTTTCCACAGTTATACATGTCTCTAACACAAGAAAGTTAAGAAATTGTTAACAGTGGGAAAAAAACATAGGAATTGTGGATTACTCCTTTTTTATGTTAGTGGGTATTGAAAACTTTTTTTGTTATTCTCGAATCACCGGTTTTCCACATGAAATACTCACCCTTTCCACATAGTTCTTAACAGTTATGAAAGTTGTTTTGCAGCGCGTCTCGCATGCGTCTGTTATCGTTGATAATAAAGTTACAGGAGAAGTTGATAATGGCTTGCTGCTGCTGATAGGGATACATCCAGACGACACGGAGGATACGATTAACTGGATGGGATCGAAAATCTTGCGTCTGCGTGTGTTCGAGGATGATAAAAGAAAAATGAATTTATCCGTAAGTGATGTAAGTGGTGGAATATTAGTTGTTTCTCAATTTACATTATATGCGGATACCCGAAAAGGAACACGTCCGGGGTTTTCTGAGGCAGCGGGACCTGAGTTTGCTGAGATGATGTATGAAAAATTTATTAAGTGGCTCAAGCAACATTCAGAACTAAAAATCGAAACTGGCGTATTTGGAGCGATGATGGACGTGGATCTTGTTAACAAAGGACCTGTTACAATCATATTGGATAAGTAGTGTCTTTGATTTTTGTATTTATTGATGGAATTGGCCTGGGTGACTGTAATTCTTCTAACCCTTTTTGTGAAGCAGACAGATATCCGGCTTTTTATAAATTATCAGGTAATAAACCCATGGTGATGGAATCACCACCGTTTAGAGAAAGAGATCGCCTTTTTCTGCACATCGATGCGTGTCTTGATGTGGATGGGTTGCCGCAAAGCGGAACTGGTCAGGCTACACTGCTTTCTGGAATCAATGCATCGAAGATACTCGGACGGCATTTCGGCCCCTTTCCACATTCAAAAATCCGTTATCTGCTCGAACGCCATAGTTTATTTCATCAGGTAGCGGAATCTGGAAGGAGCTTTTACTTTATGAATGCCTTTCCGGAAATCTTTTTTGAAAAGGCTAAGGCTCGTAACAGATGGAGCTGTTGCACACTTATGACAAAAAGTGCAGGTCAGAAGTTGAACAGTGTGGATGAAGTCAAGAAGGATAGAGCGATTACTGCAGGACTGAGACAAGATTACTGGCGCGCAAACCTCAATCTTGATGTTCAAAAAATATCGGAAGAGGATGCTGCCGACAAAACCCTGAAAATGGCAGATGAGAAGGACTTGGTTTTAGTGGAATATTATCTAACAGACAAAGCCGGTCATGATCAGAATCCGGAATACGCTAGGGAAATGCTTGAACGAATAGATCGATTCTTGAAGAGAATTATAATTACGAAAAACAGTTCAACGACCCTTTTGGTAACCAGCGATCATGGAAATCTTGAAGATCTGAATACAAAAACCCATACCCGCAATAAAGTTCCGTTGTTCGCAGACGGTCAACTTGCAAATTTCTTTGCGAATGTTGAAAGCATACAGGATGTTACGCCGGCAATAGTGAAGGCACTCAGGGAAGAAGAAAATCAGGCGAACTGATTTAAAATATCCTGGATTCTTTCCGTGATATCATCAATAGAACCCGTTCCATCGATTTCGTGATAGAGTCCTTTTTCAGCATAATAATGCATCACAGGTGCGGTTTCATCGTGATAAACCTGAAGACGAATTTTTATTTTTTCCGGATTATCATCAGATCGTCCTTCACCGCGAGTTGTAAGCCTCTTAACGAGTTCTTCTTTTGACACTTCAAGTCCGATACAGGCATCGATAGATGAACGCCTCCGGCTGAGAAGCTCATCAAACTCTTGAGCCTGATTTACAGTCCTTGGGAAACCATCAAGAATATATCCATGCCTATATTTCTTTTCCTGAATCGTTTCTTCGACGATATGGAGTACGATTTCATCCGGAACTAGCTTTCCATGATCAATATATTCCTTAGCTTTGTGGCCCAATGGAGTATCATTCTTAATGTGATGACGAAATATCTCACCAGTTGATAATTGGGGAATATCGTAAGCTTTCTGTATGCGTTTGGCCTGTGTTCCTTTGCCGGCCCCGGGTGGTCCAAATAGAATTATTCTCATGGTGAAAGAGATACTGAAAAATTTGTAAATTGATGTAAATTAAAAATAGACGTTATCCTAATCTCTATCAACTAAGAGAGGTATCGATCAGGGGTTTGTATTTTTTAATTGTTGCTTCTCATTTTAAGACGTATGCAATTTGCTTAGTTCAGATAATAATAGAACGAATTTACTATAAAGAGTCACGTAAGATATGGGATATACTTACTTTTTTTTGTCTTTTTCTGATGAAAGATTGAGAAGTTAGGGGGATCGGACTTCAAATAAAAGACCGTGATCAATAGATATCACAATAAATGTAAAGGGAGGAACAAAAGAGAGTATGAAACAATTTTTTACAAGCTGCATATTAAAGCAAGAGAAAAAAAAGAGAGGTGCTACCAAGTGAAAGTACCTGTAGTGTTCATTGCCGTAATGGTAAATTGGGTTCCTCGAGTTAGCCCACCTTTAGAAAACCTGGTCAACTAATCCCGCAACTATCACACACTCCGAGGAACCCTTTTTTATACCAATAAAAAAGGAAGACCAGTAAGGATCACAAAAGAAGTTTGTTTATTGACAATATGCGCTATGCTACACTCCTGATTTACACACATATTAGAATCAGAGAGAACGTTGAGCGTGTACATACAATACCTGTAGTGTTCATTGCCGTAATGATAAAAGAGTCTTCCCTTGTCGAGAACTTTCCATTCTACAGCAAGATAAACCTGGTCAACTAATCCCGCAGATCTTGAAGGGGGGGACTCTTTATTAAACCACACTTCTTCATTACGCATCTAATCAACATTTTTTATTAAGTTAGCAGATGGTGGTTTTTTACCCTTAAATCCCCTGAAGAGGACCTCTTTTTCTAAGTTTTTTTGAGTCATTCATTCCATCCAAGATGGCATATAGTCACCTTCAGGGATTTTAGGGGTAGATGTGAGAACCGCTGCAATTCAATCCCACAACTTCTATCTTTTGAAAAAAAAGTCAGATGAAAGCTGTTGTTTATGATTCTCCGGGTGAGCCGGACGTATTGCATATTGGTGAATGGAATGATCCTGTTCTTGCTGAAAACGAAATATTAGTAAAAGTTGCTGCCTCGGCACTGAATAGAGCGGATACCCTTCAAAGACACGGTAAATATCCACCGCCGGAAGGAGCCAGTCCGATTCTTGGACTTGAAATTGCAGGCACGGTAGCCGTCTGCGGTTCAAATGTAACAAAATGGAAAAAGGGAGATCGCGTTTTTGGATTGCTTCCGGGAGGCGGATATGCTGAGTATGCGGTTATTCATGAAGACATGGCATTATCAGTACCGAATAAACTTTCCATGGAAGAGGCTGCTGCAATACCGGAAGTTTTCCTTACGGCATTTCAAGCATTGAGATGGCATGCTGACCTAAAGAAAGGAGAAAACGTTCTCATTCATGCCGGCGCGAGTGGCGTGGGCACGGCGGCAATCCAGTTGGCTCGTGAGATGAGGGCATCGGTCTTTGTTACAGCTTCAAGACAAAAACACCAGATTTGCCTGGATTTAGGTGCTAAGGAGGCGATAGACTACAACGAAGGTCCATTTGAAAAACCCGTTATGGAAGCCACGGATGAAAAAGGAGTTAATGTGATTATCGATTTTATCGCGGCTCCATACTTGCAGCAAAATATCAATTGTCTGTGTACAGATGGACGTCTTGTCTTGCTGGCAACATTGGGCGGAGTTAAAGTAGACCAACTTAATATGGGATCGATCCTATTTAAGAGGCTCAGCATCATAGGATCCACTCTTCGCTCCCGGAGTCGTGAATACCAGAGTCGTCTTACCAAAGATTTTGGAGATTTTGCTCTTGAACGGTTTGAGAAGGGTAATTTAAAACCAGTAATAGATCAGGTTTTCGATTGGTCTGACGTCGCTTCGGCTCATCAAATGATGGAGAACAATAAAAACCAGGGAAAGATTGTACTCAAAATCAGGTGAGGAACTATTCAATCTATCTTTACCGTCACTGAAGCAGAGCTTCTTGAATTACATTCCCATGCAGAGCAAGGGAATATGTATTTCTACCATATCTCCCTATTCCCCAATTTCCATATTCCTTTTCTTAGGTTTCATTACAATCAAATCATCCAGCTCGTCCTGAGGGATAATCGTCCCTCGAATATTATGTGCTTTAAGAAGCTCAAACTGTTTGCTCGTAACCTTCTCATAGCACATATCCAGTTTCTGCAGGTCATTTTGTGCCATGTGCTCCAGGAATGATTCCGGTGGATGATCCTGATCGGTTACCAATACAGAAAGCTCTTCAATTAACATATGGGCTGTACCCTTCAGATATCGCTTGATGAGATATTCCCAGCGTTTCACTTTCTCATCATCCCACTTCTCTGGATAGGGGAATTCATAACTATCCGGTGGCTGCTTGTGCATAAGGGTCATTGGAACGTTTGTCCGCTCTTCTGCATAGTGTGTGGCAAACCAGAGAGCCCGGAGCAATGAGCTATATAATTGACGGACGGAGCGGATACTCTTGAAAGCCCCATACCGGTTCTCAAGGTTTAACTGGTTTAAACTGCGGGACAGAGCAAAACGGAATCCCGTTTCGGCAGCCTCAAAGCCGGCAAAAATGTAATTCTCCGGACGCGTATTTGCCCGGTTGTAAGGTGGTTTGTAAGCCCTTAGTAGCTGGTTCTCAAGTAGCTTTGCAGCTTCGGCTGACTCACATGTTTCCCATTCGATCTGAGCGGTGTGATATACAAGCCTCATTACTTTCGGGGACACCCGTTTCCCTTTGGCTTTGGCATACGAAAGGAGTCTTTTGTGAAGATCCTTTGATTGGCCTATGTAGAGAATATTGCCCACCAAATCCAGCATCCAGTAAACTCCGGGTTGAGAGGGAAGCTGGCTAAAGAAATCATCACCCAAACGTTCTAGAAGTAGATTGGGGTAAACAGCAGTTTTATCGTAACGATGCCTTGGGTTTTGGGTAGACATAGTTAATGATGCTGTTATTCAAATCTAAAAGCAAGAAAAATGGGGTGAAAACCGAAGTCTCCGTAACCCGGAGGGGCCGGTTATGTTAATGTTTCTCTTTCTTTATGATATAAGAAAACGGAAGATCAACCACAGTGAGATCACTAAGAATACGCAATAGGCGCAGCAAATCTATATCGCTGTGCCCATTAACCTTATGAATATGGAGAAAGTCCCCTTCAGGGGATTTAGGGGTCAGTGAAACAGAACTGCATATCGATGTCTAATACGCATGGCGTGTTGCAATTCCCTCCCTTGAGGGAGGACTAAGGTGGGTGTAACCGGGTGTCTCAAATATGATGAACGTTTTCATATGAAACACGGGACAACACCCCCTAAAAGTCCCCTGAAGGGGACAGAAGTCGCCCTAAAACACCCTATTTATCCTTCTTCAAATAAACCGCAGGAACACTCAAATTCTTTACTGTATCGTTGAAGGCCGGGACTTTCTCATCAAACACCGGCTGCAGGTGTTTTAACTGTACATCCACTTTATCCGAGAGCATATGGAATACATCATACTCCTGTTTGGTTGGCCGGTTGTAGGATGAACCGATCGTCGAAGCCAGAGCCGCCAGTTTGTTATTGAGTTTAATCGGATAATTCAGCGGATCTTCGCTGGCATGCGACTTCACCTGGATCAGGTTGTCTTCTACAGTCTTCAGCGTATCGAGGATAGGCTTAGCCTGCTTCTTCAACTGATCGATCTGCGGATAATCTTTTAACTGTTCCAGGTAGGTATTCACCTGGCTCCTGACGCTGCGAATCCGGTTAATTGCTTTGTTCGTCTTATCCAGTTCCTTATGCACCTGTTTGAGAAGAGCCAGCTGAGCTTCGAGATCCTGCTGGGATGCTTTGATCCGCGGGTCTTTCTCAACGGTGAAAGTCTGTGATGTCGACAGTTTGCCAACGGTAAGAGTCACCTTATATGTACCAGGTATGACTTTGGGTCCTCTCATAGAACCGGCCCAGATGATCGCTCCCTTAACATGATCGGCATCCGGGTAGCGGAGGTTCCACACAAACCGGTTCATCCCGGCGGTATCGGATACAGCGCCAGACTGCGACTGATTGTCCTGGTAGAAATCTTCCTCTTTATGGACCGGCCGGCCGGATATCGTCTCATGGTTATTGAATGAAGTGATGCTGTCGCCCCGTGCAGTGTAGAAAGTCAGGCTGACCTTTGTGCTGTCAGCCGGCTTATTTTTGAGATAATAGAAGATGACAGCACCGTTTGGAGGATTTTCCCCGATCGACATGCCAGGGCGTGAAAAGCTATACCCACTCATCAGATACGTATGTTCAGGCTGAAACAGGTACATGTCATTTTTCACATCACCGGATGCTATCTGTCTCAACGGTTTCAAATTATCCAGGATATAGAACGAGAGGCCATGAGTGGCCAGAACCAGGTCATTTTCACGATCCTGGATCGCCATGTCACGAATCGGGACATGCGGCAGATTCAACTGGAGCGGTTGCCATTTCTTCCCTTCGTTGAATGAGACATACACACCGCGATCGGTCCCGGCAAAGAGCAATTTTGGGTTTTTTGTGTCCTGACGTATCACAAAGGTCGTTTCATTTTCCGGAATACCATCGGTGATCTTTTTCCAGTGCTTGCCGTAATCGGTTGTCACGTAGAGATATGGATGAAAATCATCCTGGCGATAACGGCGCGCAGCAACAAAAGCAGTTCCCGCATCAAAAGAAGAAGGATCAATGATGCTTATCGTTGATTCGACGGGTAAATCTTTCGGTGTTACGTCTTCCCAGCTCTGACCGTCGTCACGGGTCAAATGGATTAACCCGTCGTCAGATCCGGCCCAGATCAAACCATGCTGTTTTGGTGATTCGGCCAGCGCAAATACCGTGTTATAGTATTCAACAGACGTATTGTCTTTGGTGATAGGACCGCCGGATGACACTTGTTTGTTCTTATTATTACGTGTCAAATCAGGGCTGATACGTGACCAGCTCATGCCGTTGTCTGTGCTTTTGTACACATACTGAGACGCAGCATAAACAGCATGATCACCGAATTTCGAGACCATGATCGGGTAGGTCCACTGAAAACGTTCTTTGATATCTGAAGCGGCATAGCCCATCGGATTATCCGGCCAGATATCAACCATCTGGTCCTGACCGGTATGTTTGTTGTAGATGTCGAGCGCACCGCCGTAACCGCCACCATATGTGATCCAGGGTTCACCTGGCTTTGGAACCACAAAACCACTCTCTCCGCCGGCAACGGATTGCCAGTCTTTGTCGGTGATACCGAAACCTGTCGTCCTACTCGCGATGTCGACCGTTGTGTTATCCTGCTGGGCACCATAAACATGATAAGGGAACTGGTTATCCATGCTCACATGGTAGAATTGTGCCGTGGGCTGATCCTGATCCGTCCATGATTCTCCGCCATTGGTTGAAACACTGGCTCCGCCGTCGTTGCCGCCAATCATGATTTCCGGGTTATCCGGATTAATCCAGAGAACATGGTTGTCACCATGCGGTGTGTGCAGTGGATGAAAGGTTTTCCCCCCATCAATCGATTTAAAAAGGCCTTCAACCTGCGGGGCATAAACGATATCCTCGTTCTTCGGATCGGCATATATTTTAGAAAAATACCAGGCCCGTTGTGTCAGCTCTGATTCGTGATATAAACGTTGCCACGAATCGCCGCCATTATCTGATCGGAAAACACCTCCGTTTTTATTTTCCACGATAGCATACACCCGTTCGGAATTTGCTCCGGAAACAGAGACGCATATTTTACCGAGCGTTCCCTTCGGCATACCTGGGTTGTGCGAGATATCTTTCCATGTGTCGCCGCCATCCGTGGATTTGTACAAAGCTGAACCCGGTCCTCCACTCGACATCATCCAAGGCTTCCGATAGGCTTGCCAGAAAGAAGCATACAGTACACGTGAGTTATTGGGATCCAGGACGATATCTACGGCGCCAGCTTTTTCATTCTCGTACAGGATTTTTTTCCACGTTTTCCCCCCATCGGTGCTGCGATAGACACCCCGCTCTGGATTATCACCGAACACATGACCGAGAGCTGCCACATAAACCAAGTCCGGATTCCTGGGATCTACAATGATATTGCTGATCACATGGGTATCTTCCAGCCCGATATGCTGCCATGTCTTGCCACCATTCGTGGATTTGTACATTCCATCGCCTGTTTCCATGTTTCCGCGAATGAACGACTCTCCCATGCCGACATAAATCACATTTGGGTCAGAAGGAGCAACTGAGATGGCTCCGACTGCCCCGGTGCTCAACTGCTGGCCGGACACGTTTATCCAGGTGAGTCCACCGTCCACCGTCTTCCAGGCTCCTCCACCCGTTGCACCGAAATAGAAGGTTTTGGGTTGATGAGCATTACCGGCAACCGCTATAGATCGACCTCCACGGTACGGACCGATTTCACGCCATTTTAGGGCGTTGTAAAGGGCAGGATTTACTGCGTAATCATCCTTCTTTTGCGCAAAAACAGGATTCAGAAAAGATGAGATGAGCAAAAGACAAAGAGTAGATAATGAAACAGCGAATTTTGGTATCTGTTTGTTCTCCATGACCAGCATTATTTATAGTTAGAATGGCAGCGATGACATAGTGATAAGGAAAAAAATCGAGAAACACAGCTAATAACGGTGTAAAAAAAAGCAAAGAATATATCTCTGCCTTACAATAACTACGTCGTTCTATAAAAATAAAAGACTCGACACAGAGGATACGGTGGCAACACAAAGGGCCGCAGAGAATTCAAATAGGCTATTTTGTTACTTTGATGCATTAGATTAAAATCTCTGTGGTTCTCAGAGATCCTTTGAGATCTTTGTGTCCCTTTTCATTATGACATTTACAGAAATATCATTGAGTAGATCTCTCTTCCACGTCTTTCAGACGGCTGTTTTTGATGCCATAGCTGAAGTAGATAGCTAATCCGATGATCAGCCACACGATAAATCGTATCCAGTTGGTGACACCGAGTTCGGTGAGAAGATAAGCGCTTGAAAGCAAGCCCATTACGGGAATAACCGACCAGCTGCGAAGATAACTGTAGATCCCTATAACGATCATCAAAATGACAAAAGCGTAATACGGCATTTTTTCAATAAATACCTCAAAGGGAGTGAAATCCGGATAACTCGCATCGTGGAGTGAGAACAGCCTTCCAACCCACCCGGGATTAAAGTAACTGAGCAGTACAGCGGTCAAAATGATGAGACCCGGCATGATGTATTTTCCATTTATAAATGGGATTGTGAAGCTTCCTGGTTTTTTCTTTGCCCGCGGTAAAAGCAATATCCCACCACTTACCAGTACGAAAGCAAAAAGGGTTCCAATGCTTGTAAGATCGGTTACGAAGTCAGAGTCGAGGAAAAGGGCAGGGATTCCGACCAGCAAGCCAGTCACGATAGTCGAAAAAGACGGAGTATGATATTTGGGATGGACTTGGGCGAATTTTTTGGGAAGAAGGCCGTCACGGCTCATACTCATCCAGATGCGTGGCTGGCCGAGTTGAAAAACGAGAAGTACACTGGTTGTGGCAACCAGGGCGCTCAATGCGATAGCACCGCCAAGCCAGGTCAACCCGCGCTCGTTGAAAGCACGTGCGAGGAAGTCGCCGACATCCAGTTTCGTGTAACTGACCATCCCGGTTAAAACGAGTGCTATCAAAATGTAGAGCACTGTTGTGATAACGAGAGAATAAATCATTCCGCGCGGCAGATCTCGTTGCGGGTTTTTACACTCCTCGGCGGTTGTCGAAATAGCATCAAATCCGATATACGCAAAGAAAACAGCCGAAACGCCTTTCAGAACACCACCCATCCCATTTGGCATGAAAGGGATCCAGTTGGAAGGCTTCACATAGAAGAAACCAATGATGATAATCAGGATAATTACCAGCAACTTGAACGCCACCATCAGGTTGCTTGATGTACGCGATTCGCGGATACCAACGTAAACGACCCATGTAACTAAAAAGGTAATCAGCAGCGCGGGAATATCCATGATGATAGGTAGAGAACCAATATGCGGTGCCGAAAGCCAAAGGCTGTGCATTGCATTTACCGTTTCAGTCGGGGCCTGGTGATGTGCAATCGCATCCAGGTAGTCGGTATTACCTTTGTATGCTGCCATAAGTCCCTGGGTAAGATATTGAGGCAGTTGGATACCAACATTGTGCAGCAGACTGTTCAGGTTGGCCGACCATGATATAGCCACAACAATATTCCCGATGGCATACTCCATGATTAAGTCCCACCCAATGATCCAGGCGAAGAGCTCACCAAAGGATGCATAAGAATAGGTATAAGCACTTCCTGAAACTGGTATCCGTGAGGCAAATTCTGCATAACAAAGGGCCGAGAATCCACACGTTACGGCAGTGATAATGAAAAGAAATATAACCGCAGGTCCACCTTCAAAAGTCGCTTTACCAACCGTACTGAAGATACCGGCGCCAACAATAGCCGCAATTCCAAGGGCAGTAAGGTCTTTAACGGATAATACCCGGTTCAGGGCATGATACGGGTTGTCAATTTCCTTGTTTTCCAGTTCCTCATTGATCAGCTCAATTGATTTCTTTCGAAATAGGGATCCTCGCTTCATTTCTCTTTTATTACTGAACGCTTACTGATGGCCGATCGGAATAATAAGAACTTTTTCCGATTCTCATGCGAATTCTGAATCATTTGGGAACGAGATTTTACAAATTGGCATCCATTTTTTCCTACAGGCATCATTTAGGCTGATACGTAATATGGGTTAATAAAAAACCTGGCAGGTTTTTGAGACCTGCCAGGTTTATAAATGTTAGTTACAGAATTTCTGTTACTGTCCGTCTGCCGGGTATGCCGGAAGTTCAGACGGTGGTTTGGGCAGCGGCAAGGGGTGTGCTTTGATCTTTTGCATCAGGTTATCAATAGCCGTATCGAGTTGTTTGTCTTTGCCGGCCATGACGTCACCAGGAAGATCATCGACATTGATGTCTGGTTCAACACCATGGTTTTCGAGTATCCAGTTGGAATTCAAACCGTACAGGCTGTTTTGAGAGACCACAAGATCTCCTCCGTCGATCAACTGCCACACATGGTTGTAACCGCGGACACCACCCCAGGTTCGGGTACCGATCAGCGGGCCAAGTTTATACTGCTTGAAGTAGTACGGAAAGATATCACCGTCGGAGGCAGAATAGCTGTTGATCAGTGCCGCTTTATAACCATGCAGAACAGCGCCCGGATCTTTGATACTTGGCCGTGCCCGGTCTGTTTCCATACTTACAAGAACACGACGTAATCTTTCAAGTGCGATCGGAGCGATAAAACCTCCGCCATTATATCGGTCGTCTACGATGAGCCCCTGCTTGTCGAGTTGCGTGTAGAACTGACGGATGAACTGGTTCATGCCCAGGGCTTCCATGTCAGACATATAGATATAGCCAATCTTACCGTCTGATTTTTTGTCTACGACTTCCCGGTTGTGGTCGATCCACGCTTTCAGCCGTAGCTTCATCTCGTTGCGAATGGGTTTTACCGTAACCTCGTGCTTGTTTTTTCCATCGGGAGAATCAGCAAGTGTCAAGGTAACTTGTTGGCCGACAGTATTTACAAACAGGCTGTAGGGATTTGTGGGTGCATCCAGCTGTTGTCCGTTTACGGCAAGCAGGTAATCGCCTTCTTTTGCCTCAACTCCCGGTCCGGTAAGTGGTGATCGATAATTTTCCCGTGAGTTATCACCCGGGTAGATCTTCTTGAAATAGTATCTGCCCGACTTGGCATTAAGTCCGAAATCAACGCCAAGCAACCCGGTGGTGTTGTATTTTTGATCGTACGTCCGGTCGCCGCCCCAAACATAGGTGTGTGAGTTGCAGAGTTCTCCAATGATCTCGCCAATTACATAATTCAGGTCCTCGCGGCATCCAAGCAGCGGAATAAATTTATCATACGATTTCCCAACAGCATCCCAGTCTATGCCATTCATCTTTGTGTTATAGAAGAAGTCGCGGAATAGCCGCCACGACTGATGGTACATTTCGGTCCATTCTGCTTTAGGATCAACCTGCACTTTCATGCCGGTGAGATTGAGAGTTTCTGCTCCTTTCCCATCTTTGGCGGTTGCAGGAATCATATTGTAAGATCCACCTCCCGCACTGTATAATATGGTGCCTCCGTCGGCACTCAATTTATATCCATAAGCCTTACCAACGACTATGGCATCTTTCTTATCGTTCATATTAAAAGCATGGATACTGAATGATCCGCTGTTTGGCAGGGGACCTTCGATCGTCTGCAGTGGTGCTGTTTGATAAATAACACGGCCGTTGGCAACATTCAGATTACCATAGTCACCGGATTCAATCGGAAGCGGAACGACCCGGTTCATCAATCCATCAAGATCAATTGTGATTGGTGAAATGGCCCCCGGTTTTGACGATGCAGCCGCTGCTTCCTTCTTCTTGGCCGATGTATCCTGTGGTGATCCTTCGTCTGATTTCGGAGCGAAAGGTGAAGACTCATTTTTCCGGAGCGTGGCAAGATAAATTCCATCCATTTTCTGAGTGGCAATATTGAACTCCGTCTCGCTGAAGGTCGGGTTTTCATGACGTTCAGAAATGAAATACAAGTATTTCCCCTTTGGACCAAATACCGGATCCTGATCAGAATTCATGCCATTACTGACCTTCATCGTTTTATTTTCAGCAAGATTATAGAAGTAGATTTGTGAGATTCCACTATCATTCGTCTTGCTGTATGCAATCCACTTGCCATCAGGAGACCATGTATAGTCACCGATATTTGATTTTGGATCCTGATCAATTCTGACAGGTTTTTTATCCTTGATGTCGACATACCACAATACATGATTATTGTCACTAAAAGCTAGTTTATCGCTGTCCGGCGACCAGCGTGGATTGAAGAAGTATCCTTCTTTGAAATTCGTAAGCAGTTCTTCACTGCCGGATTCGTCGGAGGGACGTATGGCCAGTTCGTTGGAGCCATTGCTGTCGGTCAGGTAAGCAACCCATTTGCCATCGGGTGACCAGGAAGGATATTGTTCCTGGGTGTTGGAAGTATGCGTCAGATCCCGGGTTGGACCGTGTTTGGCAGGAACGGTAAAGATATCACCGCGGGCACCAAACAAAGCACGTTTACCGTTAGGTGCGATATCAGCGCTGCGGATCATCTTTTGTGCTTCAACCCAGCGTGGGCGAGTTCTTGCGCCGTCGCTTGGAACGGTTACATCAATTTTGTGCAATTGTTCGGAGGGAAGATCCAGCACATACAGCGAACCGCCGTCCTGGAAGACGATTCCATTGTTTCCGAGGCTTGGCCAGTCGACATCAAAATCTTTGAAATGAGTGATCTGGCGGAAAGATTTGTCAGAAGTGTTATAGGCCCAAATATTCATCCGATGGTTTGAACCACGATCTGAAGCAAAATAAATCGTGTTTTTGTACCACATTGGATAGGTGTCCGTACCTTTCCAGTTGGTCACACGCTGTGTTTCGTGTGTTTTCAGATCGTAAATCCAGATATCCTGAGCGAGACCGCCGTAATACCGTTTCCACGTCCGGAAGTTTCGGAAAATACGATTGAATGCGATTTTGCTTCCATCCGGACTATAAGTCAGGGTCCCGCCTTTTGGAAGCGGTATTTGCTCGGGTAGCCCGCCGTCTTTGCCAACCGTGAAGAGTTGACCAAACCAGGAATTGAATGTCGTGCGGCGAGACAAAAACACAATATGTTTACCGTCGGGAGCCCATGTTACAACCATATTATCCGGTCCCCAGCGGGTTGGCGGGCGTTGGACCACATCAGAGTGGAAGGTCAGCCGGTCTGCTTTTCCACCGGAAGCAGGGATCGTATAAACATCGGTATTGCCGTCGTACTGACCTGTGAAAGCAATGGTGCTGCCATCGGGGGAAAAACGGGGCATCAGGTCATAGCCGTTGTCGGCAGTCAATCGCACGGCCGTGCCGCCGGAACGGTCGACTTTCCAGAGGTTCCCTGCCGATTCAAATACAATTGTATTGTCGTGCAGGGTTGGGAAACGGCAAAGCAGCTTATCGCCAGTATTTGTTTGTGCAATAGCCGATTGCCATAACGTAAAACTTAATAGAAAAAATAAGGTGAATGATAGTCTACTACTTTCTTTCATTAGTACTCCTTTTTAAACCGAAAGGATTCTTCTTAATTGCACGGTGATTCATCACCGTTGTGAATCAACACATGTGTTAATAGTGGATTTTCTTCGAAATCGTTTCGAAGCAGTGCAATTTAAGTAAAAAAGGAGCCTATCACATCCTAATACGACGAATCTGTATTTTCTTCGGTTTCTTCTTTTTCCGGCCGTTTCGGCCAGCCGGTTCTGAGGTCATTCCAGTTCAGCAAGGCATTTAAAAGGAGAGCATGACTTCCCCGGGTTTCCCATCGCCAGAATGGGCGTATGGCAAACAGAAGTACATGTCCCTTGCCCACTGGGGCATCAATAAGAGCGGGGGCGCCACTCAGGGCTTTGCCGCCTCGCAGCATACCACTCAGAAGCAGATGCTGATTTTCTTTTGCAAAATTCAGAATTACACGTGGTACTTCCTGGTTCCAGATAGCATTTTTCAAACTGTCTGAATACATATATGCCTGGTTCCCACCTATTTTCTTATCAACAGCGAAGACAGGAGATTGATTAAAGTAAACGGCTAATGTATCCTGATATCCATATAGAATCGGAGACAGTGAATCGGCTTCTGTGACCTTGAAGACACTTCCGTGTGTCTCCAGAGTCGGTGTTTCCTTGATGCTGACCCTGCGGGTTAAACCAAAATTGACCGGGAGTTCGGCCGCGGAGCCATCCGTAATCAGCACACCTCCACTATCGAGAAAAGCCTTCAGGTTGGCGAGTCCCTGGTAACCCATGCCCTTGCGTTGGTCGGTCGTCTGATCAATAATCCCAATATTCGGATAGCGTGAGCTTTTCAGCCAAGGCATTGGATTGCCGGCATCTCTCAGACCCTGAACCTGCATTTTTGCGGTTCTAAAGAAATCGGGTATGATGATCACATCGTAGGCATTCGGTGTGATGCTTGCCAGATCTTGCACCGATAAATAGTGATACGGAACCCCAAGTTTGTCGAAAGCGACGCGCCACCACCCAGCGTTCTGAGCGACTGGTATCCAGGTGTGAACAAGAGCTATTTTGGGCATATCAGCATCATGCATCGGGACATCAGGGCGATTGTCCATACCTGTCACCGATAGGTGAAGGGCATTTGCAAGACTGTCAACTTTATTCCGGAGCTGATTATCGGTTCCAACATTTAGAAAAAGGCTGCCACTGTTATATCGTTGTTTATTTATGGTAACCGATTTTTCGAGAACCTGTACGGGAATCGAAGACAGTTGGAAGCGAAGCTGATAGACCGCGTCATCTGTGGAATTATCTACGAGATAATACTTAGATGATTTTTTGTCTAATGTTGGTAAGAACGAAATATCGTTTTTTAATAACGACATTTCGTTCTTGAAGATGTTGTTATCTACTACTTTATAGCAGTTCACGCCATAAAGATATGGGAGTGTCCAGCCCACATCATCGTACGGGGCTTTGTCTTTTTTTGGAAATGACTGAACGTCCAGAAGGGTACCGATCAAAGTGCGATAGGGTTGATCCATTCGCACGATATATGCTCCGCCTTCAATCTTTTTTTCTTGAGATTTGGATTTTGATGTGTCGGCAGCAGTCGTATCCGAATTCAATTTCCAGCTCAGTGGACGATCCGTTTCATCTACCTCAATTCCCTGTTCCATGAGAAAATTGATGAGTTGTACAGTTGCAATGGGACGACTTTGTTTCTTGGGAATGACAAATGCGTATGGTGTTTTTGTTTCACCGTCTGAGACAGCCTTCCGGGAGCGCCGATAGAAATTATACAGAAATGTTTCCCGGTTTTGGGCAACGTATCCGAGGGATGAAAGGACCCCGCTTTCCATGTAGTTGGTATTGTCCCGCAGCGACCATTTCGTTTTCTTTAGCGGTGGATTCATTCGGTACCACTGCTTCTCTACAGACTGTTTGTCCAGTGTTCGCTCTACAGTTTCGGGGATAGAGTTGCCAAATGTTTCATAAAATCGGCCGATGCTGTTATGGTTATTAGCGATCCAGGCGAGATAATTACCGGCCCATCCGTTGAAGAAACCCCAGGTCCAGACCCCGGGCATATCGCGGCGTGTCAATTCATCGACATCGTGGTATGCCAGTTTGTTCCATTCATCTACCGTTGTGGCATCGAAATACGGGTTGTAGGGACCCATTCCGGTTTGAACGTACAGGAAAGGAATCGATTCGTGCAGATCGTGCATGATGGTCGGTTTCCAGTAGAGATAAGAGTTGAGAATATTTTTTGTAAGATCAAGCGCCATACCGTAAGAATCGCGATTGTTGTCATGACCGACGTAGTGTCCCCAGTATGTGAGATAGGGTGTGGTCTTTTGATGATCTTTGCGATAGCGGTATATGTCGACTACGCGATCACGACCATCCGGTTCGGTAACCGGGCATACGCCGACAATCACGTTTTTACGGATAGATTGAATCAGGGGCGAATCTTCGGTGGCCAGGCGAAAAACGAGTTCCATAACCATTTCGGGACTTCCGGTCTCAGGGGAATGTAGTCCGGCCGTCAGGTAATAGATAGGAAGGGCGTTGTTGATGAGTTTTTTTGCGTCCTTTTCTTTGAGGGTTCTCGGATCGGCCAGACGATTCAGGTCCTTTCGATATGAATCAAGGTTTTTCAGGTTCTGCTCATCGGAAACAAGGACTTCGATCATATCCCGTCCTTCTTCTGTTTTGCCAATTGTCCGAACCCGGACCCGTGGAGAAGCTTTAGCCACAGCCCGCATGTAGCCGTAAATCTGCTCAGCATAATGAAGAGTGTCCGGCGCTCCGATGATTGTACCAAAATACTGCAGCGGAGAGGGAATAGATTTTGATACCGGCAGATGATCAACAAGATCGTTCAGATAATCCGGACTTGTCGTGTATTCTTTGATTTTTTTTGCATACCGGGTGTCCATTTTTTGCTGGGCATGACCGGATGTGGGGAAAAGGAAAAAAGCTGAACACAGTAATACAATGATATCCTTCAGAAATCTCTGCCTCATGAATGAACCTCCTGTCTATTATCCCCTGGATTTCGTGGAATTATCTGAACGTAATTATTCCATGTATTTACACAAACATTCGATGGGTATCAAGAGGTTGTATTGATGCAGATTAAAACTGACTTTCAGCAGTTAACATGGTGACTGAAGTCGACATATATAAGAAGAGCATAGAGAAAATGGAACCGAATATCTTTCTAAAAACTGCCAGATGCTGGATATTATGTTTTGATTATGAAAGATCTCCGGTTCCGAATCTAAGTAGTAGTTCATCCACAGATTGTCAAATATTTGTCACATTGTGACAATCTGCGTAGATATTATCTCATCAAATATTGAAAGGGAAAGGGATAGGGGCCAGTGGGTAATATTTGGGGTGGGAGATCTTGGCAGGCACAAAAAAAACGGGATATCAGTTGGCGCTGATATCCCGTTAGAGGTCGATCTGATAAGATGTGAAAGTCAGTCAAGGGGGGTTGGCAATCTAGTGTCATCTGGAGTCGTTGAGGCAGATTGACACAAGGGGGGGTTGGGATTGAGGTGAGGTGTTTGCCTAACAGACTTAACTTTCAACATCTAATCAGTAATCGAAAGAACAAGAGCTATGAATCATGTACAACCTAACAAAAATCAAATGTGAAGATTAACTTCGTTATTTGATCTGAAAGTAAACTAAGTCGGAGGTAAAGATATCCACACCTTAGTGTGGTTAAATAACAGATAAAGTGGTGAATGGATAATCTGAATGGTTACCTGACTTTTAAATCAGCTGAATTCACTGAATTTTTTCTTTGCTTTCTCACGGTATGTACGGCTCATGCTCAATTCGGTGCCACTTTTGAGCGTCACCATATATTCGTTGTTAAACCACTGCTGTATCTGGGAGATACGATCCATATTAACGATAACAGAGCGGTGAATGCGTAAAAAGAGGGATGGGTCGAGTGATTTTTCCATCGCTTTCATTGTCTGGCGCAGATAATGTGTTTTTTCACCAACATGCAGTTTTACATAGTTATCATCTGCTTCAATCCAATCGATATCATCAGCCTTTACGATATACATTTTACCGGTCGATTTGATGATGATCCTCTGGAGGTAATCGTTGGCTGGCGTGCTTTCCTGGCCGTTCTTGATTTCACTGAGAAGGCTCATGAGCTTGTCGTTCATCACATCACTTTTACGTGAATTGAGCAGTTCAATGGCCCGATTGGCTGCTTCTTCGAAGGAGTTACGCGAGACCGGCTTCAGGACATAATCGAGTGCATTGACCTTGAATGCATTGATTGCATACTGATCGTATGCAGTAACGAATACTGTGGGCGGCATATCTTTGATTCCCACTGTTTCGATTACACCAAATCCATCCAAATCCGGCATCTGTATATCAAGAAATACGACATCTGGTTTGTTATTTAAAATAAACTCGGCGGCCTCGGTCCCGTTCTGACACTCTCCATGGATTGAGAGACGTGAATCATTTTTTATGAATTTGGCAAGGCGTTCACGCGCGTGTGATTCGTCATCAACAATAAGTACGTTGTATGGCATAGTTATTTTAGCTACAATGAAGGTTAATTTGGATTTTCCCAGCGATATGGTATCGTAAGACGAGCTACAGCACCCCCTGTTTTTCCATTTTTTAATTCAAATGAATATTGATCTCCGTAGAGATTGCGCAGACGTTCGTGCGTATTTTTTACACCAATTCCCGAACCGTTCGTACGACTCATGTGATTCGGCTTTAGCCCGGTTCCGTTATCCCTCACCTCGAAACAGAGTTGATTATCCTTAAGTTTGCACTCAATATCAATTTTTCCTTTTTGATGGGAATCTGTCATACCATGTTTAATGGAATTTTCGACAATCGGTTGTAGCAAGAGACTTGGAACCATAGCATTCCAGGTAGACGGATCGATATCTATCTTCACATCAAGTTTGTTGTCGAACCGTTTGTTTTGTATAGAAATATAACGTTTTAGAAAGTCTACTTCCTCTCTTAGCGTAACTTCCTGCCGATGAATGTTATCCATGATAAATCGCAAAAGTTCGGATAGATCTGTGATCATTTCGTCGGCTGCTTCCAAATCATGATCTTTAACAATGGATATGGCATTCAGGGTATTAAAAAGGAAATGTGGATTCAACTGAGCTTTCAGCAAATCAAGCCGGAGCTTAGCCAGTTGAGCTTCCAGTTTTGTAGCCTGAAGAACCCTGTTGCGATATCGCTGGTAATATTCATACACATGGTAAGACCCAACGAGAATGATGTAGGTGAGTATGTTATCAAAACTCGCAGCAAAAACCTGAGGGTTGAGTGAAGCCGCTACAAAAGAGGGGTTGTCAGGGAGGTTTCCTCCAATCCACTTGAAGAGCAAGCCCATAAGAAACGAGAGGATAACCAGAAAAGGAGCAAGCAATACCCCGGTAGTAATATGTATTAACCCATTACGCCACCAATTATGACTATCAACTTTATACAGAGAAGCAAACCAGAGAACGAGTGGCGTCATTACACCCCAGATGATAGCCTTGGGCATAGTAAATCCCAGAGCCCTCCACCAGTCGATCGGCTGATCGATGATGCGGCTGTAGATATATGTCTTACTTGCAAAAAATACACCCAAAAGTAACCAGAAAGCGATACTGATCAGCCACTTGGTACCGAGGCGTCGTCCAAGATATCGTCGACTGGCCGGGCTTTTTATGCGCGACAAAGGATGCTCAATAGATTTATGTGCGGATGTAGTTAAAAACATGCTGTACGATTCGTGTACAGCATCTGGCAGATTTGATGTGGATGAATATCTACTACAGAGTGTGGTAATTTAAAGAAGATTTCGCTAATTCAGAAAATCATCTTTTTAACGGATATATCACCTGTCATTTTGGGAGTCCGCCTTTAATTATGGTTAATGCAATATAAACTAATTTATTGCGGTAAAACGACTGAAACAAATTAATGATTATGCTGAAGTTCACAGAGAGTCATTAACCCTTCCTCTTTCGAGTCTGAGTTCATAAAAGTGTGCAAATACACACTAACCCATTCCTGAAAACTGTGTAAATCACCCTAAATATCTCCAAAATTAACCATTCGGGCGTCATCGGGTTATTTTCAAAACCTGAATTAAGATTAGTTAGCAAAAAAGTTGTGAATTTTTGCGGGCTGTTAATGACTAACAGGAGAAGTTGATATGGGATTAAAGACTCGACTATTTGGAGCGGTATGTTTGATGATTGGTTTGTGTGCCGGATTATCAGTGAACAGGACACAAGCTCAGAGCTATAGTTGGCAAAGGATAAACGGACCGTATGGAAATAATGTCATCAATATAAAGACACTGGGCGGCACCAATGTGTTTGCATCAACGTTCACGCAGGGTACTGGCTGGTCAGAAGACATGGGTAAAACATGGAAAATGTTGCCAGACTCACTGCCTCCGCTTATGTCTGGTTTTATAACATCACAAGGTACATTTCTGGTGATGGGCTATGATTCACTTTATAGGGTCACCAATAATGGTAAAACATGGAATGGTGTCCAGATCGGCGATGGCAGCTTGCCACTTCTGGGTGGTTATAGTTTTGCAGAAAATGTCGACAGCAGCAAAGTTTACCTTGCTACAAATATTGGGCTCTTTGTCTCGGATGATGATGGAAGGAGCTTTACACCAACAGGATTGACAGATGCAGTAATGGATATTCATGCTATGAAAGATGGAAGGTTGGTGGCTCTTACCGATCTTCAATATTCAGCTGTGTATGCGCTGCCATTGGGTCCGGCCGCGGTACAAATATCGGATGATGGCGGTATTAACTGGACATCAAAAGATCTGCCGGGCGATAATGGTGCATCGGATCTCGAGATTGACGATCAGGGGAACTGGTATGTTCCTATTTACAAGGAAGATCTTTACAAAAGTCCGGATGAAGGTGATACATGGACTCCAATGAACTTTCCGGACAAAAGTGCTATAACCATCGCCTTCAGCGAGTCCGGACAATTGCTGGTAGGCTATGATGGAGGTTTGGATATCTATGACAAAACAGCCCAGACATTTCAACCCACTAATATTCCTGATGTTGCAGTGAGTGACATAGAAATAGCTCAGGATGGTGCCTGGCTGGTTGGAACGGCCGACCTGTTTCAATCGGGGAAGGCCAATGCCATATTTCGCTCGGATGACGGTGGCAACACCTGGGATATGGTTGGCGCCAGCACCGTTACTCCGCAATCGATGACCATCAATGGTCAGGGCGATCTTTATGTCGGCAGTGATCTTTTTGGGTTATTCAAAACCACCGATCAGGGAACTTCCTGGAGCAGATTATTTACCGGCGATGATAATTTTCTGGTTATCAAATCGCTGTCTGCAGGACCGGATGGGCATATGTTATTATCCAGTTTCAACGATCAAAAAATATACTATTCAGCGGATTTCGGCGACAGCTGGCAGCCTGCCACAATAGATGGCGATCAGACACAGCTCACGATCATGCAGTATATGTTTCTGGATAATAAAAATGTGTGGGCCGCCGCAAGCTCATTGCTTTCAAGCGGAAAGGGCGGTCTTTATGCATCGACCGATACCGGGAAGACCTGGAGTTTCCTGGGAATGGAAGGGAAAGAAATCCTATGTATGGGCACAACAGATAATGCCCAATATGTCGGAACGTCTGATGGTCTATATAAAACAACAGATAATGGAACCAATTGGGATGATATTACACAAAATCTTGAGAACAGTTCGATTATCATGACCGTTTACGCACTCATCCAAACCAAAGATGGTTCACTCCTGGCCGGTACAAACTGGGGTATCCAGCGTTCGACCGACGGGGGGGCGACATGGAAAACGGCATCAAATGTGACCATTTCGGAATTTCCAATGACATCGGCGGATGAAATTGGTGCCAAGACATTCGCGAAAAACAGTAAAGGCGAACTGTTTGCGGGGACGGGTCAATACGGAATTCTCTATTCAAATGATGATGGGCAAAGCTGGAAAAGTATCAATGCCGGGTATCAATCCATGTATGGTGACTACTTTGGTTCAATCATCAAATTGTCTGTCGACAAGAATGATAATCTCTATGCAGCCAGCAGTACCGGGGGAATATATAAGGCCGAATATCATGACACACCATTAGAAAAACTTCCCAATGAGAAACCGATTGCGATTGAGCTGGGTCAGAACTACCCAAACCCCTTCAATCCTACCACAAATATTCCAATCAAGCTGGCACAATCGGGAAAGGTAAAGCTTACAGTATTTGATGTTTTGGGACGCCGGGTCGCCACACTGGTTGATGGAACCATGAGGGCCGGAATTCATCAAATTATATTCGACGCCGGCAGGTTATCGAGCGGAGTGTACTTTTATAGGTTGCAGGCAAACGGGAAAGTATTGATTCATAAAATGTTGCTCCTGAAATAGAAGTGTATCTGCACCTAATGCAGATAAAAAGGCTGTTCTTTGATCAGGAACAGCCCTTTTTATATTTCATATCATAAGGAAAACTGTAGATATGCACAGTTTCCGTCTCTATAAAATGTGCATATCTACCTAATCCCGTATGAAATTAAGCTTTTTAAAAGAAGAGGTTTATTTTAGAGCGCCTGATTATAAATAGGTTATTAAAATCGGGTATATATCATAAAAAGGTTATCAAGAAGTGGGATTGAAAATGAGGAGATTCGGTATAAAACTGTTCGTTTGTGTATTGTTTACGGGTTGTGCAATGAGTGTACAGGCTCAGAATTATTCCTGGAAAAAACTAGATGGCCCGTATGGAAATGATGTAACATCGCTTTCTGTCGTTGGTTCGACAGGTCTGTTCGCATCCACCAGGAACAATGGCGTAGGCATGTCTGATGATATGGGTATGCACTGGTCGGGACAAAGTGATATTCAGCTTTCACAGTTAAATGATGCCTTGCGGACCGATCAGGGAACGCTGCTTTTAGCGGGAGACGCAGGTACCGTTTTACGTTCGACGGACAACGGGAAGAACTGGGACAATGTCGATGTCGATACCTATGTATCCAGTGAGTACAGCATTTTAGAGGACACCTCAAACAGTATGATCTATCTCGGTACGGATACGGGGATCTATCAATCGGATGATGATGGACAAACCTGGACGAATATCGGGTTAAATTCGCGAACATTGGTCACGAAAGTAGTTATGGATGACTCCGGCGATATCATTGCTATAACAAACAGGAATTACCTGCCGCATTCCGGTATAGCGAACACGCCTTCGGCAGTAAATGTATCGAGTGACGGAGGATCAAAGTGGGATTCCTATTCGGTCCCCGGAACAAGTGGAATTAGCGATTTTGTAACAGATGATGCGGATAACTGGTACATCAGTGTCTATGGCGATGGCGTATATAAAAGCGATAATCAGGGAAAGAACTGGTCTAAGTTCGGAATGGATCAAAAGAATGTGGTCCCGCTGGCTATCGATTCATCGGGTACATTTCTCGTTGGATTTGATAACGGTCTGATGAAATATGACACAGATACAGCCAGCTTTATATCTGCCGGTCTGTCTGGTGTTGAGGTCAGAACGATTGCAATCGCACAAGACGGATCATGGATTGTTGGAACAGTCGATTTCAACAGCGAGGGGAAACCATCCGAAATTTATCGTTCAGATGATGCAGGGATGACCTGGAAGGCCGTTGGGACTCATACCGTAAAACCTCAATGTCTCGTGTTAGATGATCAGGGAGCCATGTATGTGGGATCCAAGAACTTTGGTCTCTACCAATCGGGTGATCTTGGTGGAAGCTGGCGCAGGAAATTCATTGTTCCCAATCACCAGGATGTTAATGCGCTGCAAGCCGGACCAGATGGTTACATGATTCTTTCTGCACAAGATGCCTCCCTGGGTAATCAAAGATTGTATTATTCTACAGATTATGGGGATAGCTGGCATGAAGCCAGTGTTGAGGGTTTGACTGATATCTATGCCAATCAATTCCTGTATCTGGATAAAAAAACGGTCTGGGCAGCTATGCCGGATGATTTCCAGTTGAATGATGGTGGCGGCATTTATGCCTCAACAGATACCGGAAAAACCTGGAAGCCATTTGCATTAAGTGGCAAGCTGCTAATGAGTCTGAATAGAACAACGTTTGGCATTTTTGCCGGATCAATGAACGGTGCTTCTTTTTCTGATGATGAAGGCCAGACATGGTCGAACGTAAGCGGACTAACTTCGTATGCTGTCTTTGATGTGTACGAAACTGACAGCGGAAATCTCATTGCTGCAACAGCCAAAGGGTTCAAACGTTCAACAGACGGAGGAACAAAATGGAATGACGTGGAAAGCGTAACCAGCTCGGAGTTTCCCTCGCGGACAGCTGATCAGATTGATGTGCGGGTACTGACGGAAAATAATGGCGGTATATTGATCGCCGGAACAAAATCATCCGGCCTGTTCACATCGGACGACGATGGCAAGACTTGGACAAGTACCAATACGGGTTTTAATTCTCATGTCGTTTTCGGGAATAATTTTGCTACAGTTTCAGGAATCGTAACAGATAGAAATGGAGATGTCTACGCTGCAAGCAATTTCGCGGGAGGTGTCTTCAAATTTGAATCGCATGCAACGCCCATACAGAAACAAGAGCAAAGACAACCAACAACTTTTAGTCTTGGGCAGAACTATCCGAATCCGTTTAATCCTACTACTAATATTCCCATCCGGCTGGAACAATCAGGGGAGGTAACGTTGACGGTTTTTGATATCCTGGGCAGAAAAGTCGAGACATTGCTGGATAAGAACATGCACGCAGGAACCTTTCATATTTCATTTGATGCCAGCAAGTTGTCGAGCGGGATCTATTTCTACCGGCTAAAAGCGGGCAAAAATATTATGACACGAAAAATGCTGCTTCTGAAATAGTAGAGTTTTATAAGCGTTCAGTTGTGTTCGGGTCATCTTCAGGGGGGGATGGCCCTTTTTATATTCCTGTATCCAAATTACACCGAAAGACTGATTTCCAATCACTTACAGGACCTGATGTCCTCCAGAGTTCGATATGTGATATCTTAAGTTCCCATGTTGAAAAATCAGGAAGTTTGGTTTCAGTTTCCCGAACAAGATCAGAGTCAGGATTATGATACATGAGACTCACATGGGGCCTGAAAGGCTGTAGAGACGAAACCGGAATCAGATCTGCAACCCGGTTTCTCAACTGATCCAATTTCTCCGACATCACGATGGAAACAAACAGGCAGTGGAAGTAATTATTGCCAATTTTGGATTTCTCACAATGCAGGGTTAATCGTGATGATCCACGGCATAATTCTCGCACTGTCTCTTCCAGGCCCTCTGAAAGAGTGATACCGCTGAGCAACGTGATATGCGGAATAAAGACTGGTTGATTACTTCTGTGCTGATTTTCAGAAATAATAGCTTTCAGCACCTGAAACTCTGGCTTCTCAGGAATCAGCCAGAGTGAAAATGTTTGCTTCCCGGTATCGGAAGGCATGACGAGTTACTTTTTACTATCAGCATCGTATTTGCGCACAATGCGAACCTTGTCATCAATCGTTTTTTCCATGCCATGCAAGTTCCAAAGGTTAAACATGACAAGTGCTGTCAATGCAAAAAGGAATGCCGATAGTAATGGGGTTCCGAGTCCCAGAAGTGCCCCGCTTAATCCACCAATAATTGAAGAGATTGTACCAATCAATAAATTTGCAAGCATGGTAACGCCATGATTTTCAAAAAGTAAGAATCCAAGAAGCCCCATACTCAGGCCAAGCATCACAAACCAGACATAGTCGGTTGTTACAAGTGTATACATTGCTTTTTTCTCCAGTGCTAAAGGTTTCGATAATTTTTTAAACTATCCAAATATCTGCAATTTCGTAAAAGACAACAAAAATGAACTGATTAAACGTTCTGAATCAATGCTTCTGTTATCTTAACAATGGGATTATAAAATCTGTTAGAACCATCGGCCGAGTTGCTTCGCAAAATCATTCATATTGACATGGATGCCTTTTACGCATCCGTTGAGCAGCGTGATCATCCTGAATGGCAGGGGAAACCTGTGATCGTCGGAGGTTCGCCTGACAGTCGTGGAGTGGTAGCTACGGCCAGTTATGAAGCGCGCAAGTTTGGGGTTCATTCGGCGATTCCGTCTGCCCGGGCACGGCGTCTGTGTCCGCACGGTATATTTGTGAGGCCCAGGTTTGAAGTCTATAGAAGTATATCAAGGGAGATACGCGAGATATTTGCAGAGTTTACTGACCTGATAGAACCCCTGTCTCTTGATGAAGCGTACCTGGACGTCACGGAAAACAAAAGGGAGAACCCGTCTGCGACGCTTCTTGCAAAGGAGATCAAGGAGGAAATTCGAAGGCGCACACATTTGTCAGCATCGGCTGGTGTGGCACCCAACAAGTTTTTGGCCAAGATTGCATCAGATATGCACAAGCCGGATGGACTGACGGTAATCACTCCGGATATCGCGGAAGAGTTCATCGCGACGCTTCCCGTCGGTCGGTTCCATGGCATTGGACGCGTTACCGAAGAGAAAATGAAATCTCTTGGAATCCATAATGGAGCAGAACTGAAAACCCGGAGTGAGGCTGATCTGGTAACTCACTTCGGCAAGGTCGGATCGTTTTATTACCAGATAGCCAGGGGAATAGATCTTCGTGAAGTGAAAGCGGATCGTATTCGTAAATCCATCGGAGCCGAGGAAACGTTTTCTGAAGATCTGAGCAATATAAGAGATATGGAACACCAACTCGACGCAATCGCTCAGGACGTGGCCGGGAGACTTGAAAAGTATCACACAGGCGGGAAGACGGTTACATTAAAGGTCAGATACGCTGATTTCCAGCGTATAACCAGAAGTACGACACCCGGAAGATTTATTAGGGACGCTGAAACGCTGGCAAGGCTATCCAAGAGAATGTTGCCATTGACCGATGCTGAAAAGCGCAAAGTGCGACTCCTGGGTATTACGGTTTCGGGACTTGAAATCGCCGAAACCGTTGATGGACGGCAACTCGATTTGTTTAAAAATTCAGTTATTAAAGACTCTGATCCGGATCGGGATGAATGAAGTGGGCTTTAACTTTCAGCGCGTCATGCAGTTTTTTCATGTATTCATCTGATGATATTTCAATACAACCGAACTGGCTGAGATGATCCGTATAAAATTGAGTATCCCAAAGTTTGAACCCGTCCTTTGAAAGTTGTTGCTGGCAGTAATAAAGAGCTATTTTATCCATATCGGTTTCATAATGAAACATCGATTCGCCAAAAAAAGCACCGCCGATAGCCACACCATACAATCCGCCGACCAGTTCATTGTTTTTCCATATTTCGACAGAATGTGCGAAATCCAGCTCGTGCAAACGGACATATGATTCTATGATGATATCAGAGATCCAGGTACTTGAGCGGTCCGCACAAGCTTGCATCACATCACGAAAATGGGTGTTAAAACGAACATCAAATCGTCCCTGACGGATCAAGCGTTCCACATTTTTTGAAATGTGAAATTGATTGATAGGAATGATACCTCTTCTCTTAGCCGTATACCAATCGTAGTCGTTACTATAGCGCGACCTCGACATTGGGAAGACACCCGTCATGTAGCCTTCCAATAGCCGGTCGATTGGAATGATCTTCGGCCTCTCTCGCCGCCCTTCATCCATTTTAACCCCAATAGTTTTACTTACCCAATGCTAGTGAAGATAATGGTAAACATGGGCAATTGACAAGGGTGTCACGATTAGAATACGGTAAACAGGAAACAATGAACCATTTTGATAAGAGCTCAATAGCGAAATAGCCATTTCAGTAATTACTGCTTACTGCCAAACCACTTGTCGCGGAACTCTCTCATTGATTTTGATACTTTCATTCCAGCATCTTCAAACGGAACCAATTCCATGGCCGGATTGCTGGCGAGGGTGATTGTTGTCGTGTAATGTTTCCCTCTGGCCAGATATGAAATATTAACCCGGTCGCCGGGCTGATGTTCACTGAGGAAAGCATCCCAGTAGTCTTCGTTTTCGACAGGATGCCCGTCGATTTCCGTAATCACATCACCCCTGTCGATGCCTGATTGGTAAAGAGGACTGCCTGTTGTCGTATTTCTGGTTACAATCGCTGTTCCGTTAGTAAACTGGAGCTTATCGCGACCAAATTCTAAAACAGCTTTGTTCGGATACGTTTTTCGTAAAAGAAAACCGGCGTTCGAGAGTAGTTCTTTATAGTCAAGAACCTCATTCCCGCGGATATAAGTGTCGAAAAAGTGATGAGCAAATGCCGTGTCTTTGGTGACTTCACCCAGTGTCTGCTCCAGGTTATTCATCGTATATGGGTGCTCGGGTTTTCCGAATTTCTGCCACATCGTTTTCATGTAATCGTCAAGTGTGGTGTTAAACTTTGTCCGAAGTGTCAAGTCGAGTCCCAGACCCAGCGCTGATCCCCAGGTGTAATAGGAGATAAATGTGTTGCTGTTATTCCGCGCATCAATTGATGTAGCGGCATCTTCAAAAGGTGCCTGTTCACTCATTTGAACCAGGTTATTGATCTGTCTGCCTGGTGAATTGATCACGAAGCTCAGATAATAACCCATTCGCCGGGCCCAGGCTGTATTGTTGAGGTAGCCGGCTCTTCTGAGTATCAGTTTATCGTAATAGCTTGTGAATCCCTCTCCGAACCACAGCTCTTTTGACATATTGGCACGCGTAAAATCGAAAGGCTCAATAGACTGCGCCCGCAGTCTTTCCATATTCCATGAATGAAAAAATTCATGGGCCACGGCACTTAAATCTCCGGTCATGTTTGTTGCTAAAGGCTGACTTGATGTCAGAATTGTAGAATTCCGGTGCTCCATCCCATCACCATAGACCCATGGCAAATAATCAGCGATAAAGGTGTATGTCCCATAATCATACGGTGCAAGCTCACCAAACACCCCTTTCTCCTCATTAACTATATGCTTTACCATATCGGCAAACCGAGTGGCTTCTTTCTCGGTACCTTGAAAATGCATGTCCAGGCGCATCGTGTATGTTTTGTCACCGGATTTTTCCTGCCAGGAACGTGTAGTGAAATCGCTCAACTCTGTTGGACTGTCCATAAAGTACTGCAAATTTGGAGCAGTAAAAGTTGTTGGACTGGATGTCGGTTCGAGCTGCGTGGCAATCTTCCAACTTGAGTCCTGCGGGATATGAAACTGTACCCGAATTGGAGCATCATCGAAACCGACTGCCCACATAAAAGCGGCTGGCATATTCAGATGGGCATGAGTTTGGTCAATACCGACGTATGTGCCATCAGCATGATCTCCATACAGAGTATATGTAACATGAACGGTCCCGTTGCTCCCATGAATAGCCCACGTATAGGGGTTGGGTCTGGTAATCTCCAGCGAATGTCCCTGATCATCTACGGCAGAGACATCATAAACATTCTTGGCAAATTCGTGTAATGCGTATCTGCCGGGTGATGAACGGCTCATCCAGAATACGACTGGATCATTCGTTATACCATTCAAAGTCACCGTTATGCGCGCCTCATGATGTATAGCATTCGGGAAAGAGACATCGTAAGAAACATGTCGTTCAGATTGGGCTGAGACACGGCCGGCTGCCAAAGTGAAAAGTATCAGAAGGACAAAAGGAATGTTGGTTTGTCTTTTGAAATGGGTTGTCATCGTTGACAGAAATTTGTGTTAGAGAATAGCGTGAGATGAACTTCTAATATAGTTAATAACGTTCGTAAGAAATGTGTTAAAATGGACAAGAAATGAGGTGAACAAGCTACTATTATATAAACTGAGATAGTAGATTTTAATAGGTATATATATTATTGTGTTAGAAGAAATAAGGATGATGCCAGCAGGCGGTTGTAATCCGTTCTCTTTTATTATAACTGCTATGCAAAGCAAGAGGATTTGTAAGTAATTTGTGTCCGGATACTTAGAGGGATGGCGCTAATTTTTGCCAATTATTTAAGTAGCTCACCAGAATTTTAAAAGATGTAAGAAGGAAACGAATAAACCCTGAAAAGAATTAGGTTTATAGTTGACTATCATCTTTATCACTTTTCAATTTATTTATTATGGACAGGAGGATTGGAACCATTACTATAGTCCTTGTTCTTTTGTGGGGACTTACCGGTTGTTCATCGGCTTCAAAGGATCAGGGTGGAACAGTGGCGAAAGATAATGCCAACAACGTTCCCATACCTGCTGTAGAGGCAGTTCAGGCACGCTATGGAAGACTGCCCCTTACTGAAAGACTGAGCGGTACGGTTCGGGCGGAAAATCAGATTGCAATACATCCCGAAATAAGTGCACCCATTATAAGTGTCGGCGTTGAAAATGGGGACCGTGTGGCAAAGGAGCAGGTCTTAATACGATTGAGAGAAGATGATTATCGAAAACAATATGATGCAGCTTTGGCACAGCTCCGGCTGTCTGAAGCGAGGGTAGATCAGGCAAAAGCTGCAATGGAGCAGGTACGTTCTCAGTATAGCCGCACGCTAAAACTCAGCGAAAAACAGATGACAAGCAACCTGGAGGTTGAGACACAGCGGGCGCAACTCGATGGTGCAGAAGCAAATTACAAAGTTGCACAGGCTCAGGCTGATCAGGCTCAGGCCAATTTGCAGCAGGCTCGTATCAACCTTTCAAGAACAGTGATCAAGGCCCCCATCGCAGGGTATGTCGGAACCAGGAATGCTGAAGTGGGCATGCAAGCTAATCCATCATCTCAATTGATGATGCTTGGTGAACTTGACAAGGTTAAAGTGCGTGTGGAACTGACTGAACTGATGTCGGGAAAAGTGGACGTGGGCCAAAGAGCGATCATTCAACCCGAGGATACAACATCCTCCAGGCCAATGGAAGCAAAGATATCCAGGATATCACCATTCCTTGATCCTGTCACGCATTCCACGATGGCAGAAATTGATTTAAAAAACCCGGGACTCAAGTTAAAGCCGGGCATGTTTGTGTCAGTGGATATTTTTTACGGTGAAAGCCAGCAGGCCACGCTTGTGCCAAACAGCGCCCTGTTTCAGAATCCGGTTACAGGAGAGACCGGAATCTATGTAGCTGCTTCCCTTGGAAAAGAGGTAAAGGCGGTAAAGGCTGTCGATCCGAATAAGGATGCCATACTCACGGATCCAACCCCGATGACATTCCGCCCAATCACAATAATAGCCAGAGGCAAAATGATGACGGCTGTTTCTGGGATCAGAAGCGGTGATTGGGTAATAACAGTAGGGCAGGATCTGCTACTTACCTCACCATCGGCACGTGTACGTCCGGTAAGTATGGAGCGAATTATCAGCCTCCAGCAGTTGCAACAAGAAGATCTGCTGGAAGATATCATTCGCGAAGCCAGTTCAACAGATCGGGAAAATTCCGACACATCTCAAACCTCACAGTTATAGAACCATGCCACTGACTCCGACTTCCATACGCAGGCCGGTCGCTACAGCGATGGTCTATCTGATAGTTATCACTTTGGGTGTGATTGGCTTTTATTATTTGCCCGTCGATTTGCTCCCGCCTATCGAATATCCCCGGTTAACCGTTTATGTTAGTTATCCTAATGTCGGACCGGAAGAGATAGAAAAGATTATAACGGAACCTATTGAGAATGCCTTGGCGGGTGTGCCCGATGTGGAGAAGATGACGTCACGATCTAATGAGGGACGAAGTTACGTTACATTAAATTTCGGACAGGGAACAAACCTGGATGAGGCCGCTAACGATGTTCGTGGGGCGCTCGACCGGGTTCGGGATAATCTTCCAAAAGAGGCCGAGTCACCAGGAATATGGAAGTTTGATCCCAATAACAGTCCGATTGTGATTCTTGGTGTATCTTCAAAATCACATGATCTGCAGGAATTAACACGAATACTGGATCGCGAAATCAGGAATCGTTTTGAGCAGATTCCTGGTGTCGGGACTATTGATATATGGGGCGGTGTTGACCGTCAGATCGTTATAAACCTGAAACGGGACCGCCTGCTTGCCAGCCATCTGACCTCGGATGATATAATACGGGCACTTGCCCGGGAAAATATAACGCTGCCTGGTGGCAATGTGAAACACGGTGTTTCGGATCTTTATGTTCGGAGTATCGGGGAGTATCAGTCGCTTGATCAGATACGAAATACGGTTGTAACCTCGTCTTCCAATGGTGTGATCAGAGTTCGTGATGTTTCAGATGTGGTTGATGGCTATGCGGATTTGGGACGATATGTACGTGTTGACGGGCAGCCCATGATCAGGCTGGCGATACGTAAACAGTCGGGTGCCAATACACTGCAGGTGGCTGAAGCAGTAAAGAAAGAAGCAAATCGAATAAACGGGATTCGCAGTGATCTGAAGATGATCGTAGCGACAGATCAAAGCAATTTTATCAAGAGTTCGGTCAATAACGTGTTGAATTCTGCCATTTGGGGTGGTCTGCTCGCCATACTGATACTCTATCTTTTCCTCCGTAATGGCTCCACTACAGCCATAATTGCCCTTGCCATCCCAATATCAATCATTGCCACATTCTCGCTCTTATACATGAATGGGATGACTCTCAATCTTATGAGCTTAGGAGGTCTTGCTCTCGGGGTCGGAATGATGGTAGACAACGGCATTGTCGTGCTCGAAAATATTGTTCGGATACGGAATACCGGAAAGAATCTGAAGGATAGTTCTCTGATCGGGACCCGGCAGGTAGCGGGGGCCATCATAGCTTCTACATTGACAACGTTAGTTATCTTTTTACCTGTTGTGTTTATGCAAAGCGTCACCGGGATGCTGTTTAAGGAGCTGGCCCTGGTAATCGTTTTTTCACTTCTATGTTCCCTGTTAGTGGCGTTGACCCTGGTTCCTATGCTGAGTAGTCGTTTCATGACTGTCAAAGAGGGACATGATGATCGTCTGGCCAAAAATTCGCGCAGACACAGCCTGTTTGCCAAAACTGAAAATTGGTACGCGAACCTAATCGAAAAAGCGATAAGGCATAAATATATTGTGTTTGGATCTGCAACTGTACTTGTCGTTTCCACAATACTGCTTTTTCCGCTTATCCCTGTTGAACTTGCCCCGCAAACGGATGCGGATGAGATCAGTATTGACTTGGATATGGCCGAGGGTACAAATATTGCTGTAATGAATGAATTTACACGAGAACTGGATCACTACGTCCGCAGCTTCGTTCCCAAAGATCAGATCAAGCATCTTTCACGAGATATTCGAAATGGTCGTGCCGAAGTTGAAATCACACTCGTTGATCCGTCCAAGCGAACGATTGAGCCATCAGTACTCGCTGACAGAATACGGTCGCATATCGAAGGTCTGATCCCGGGTGCCGAGATCAATGTGCAGGCACAACCCGGGCTGTGGATTCTACGCCGCATCTTCAGTTCCGGAAACAGCAACGATGCGGTAGAAATTGAACTTCGGGGTAATGATCTCAGGCAGGCGCAAAAAATTGCCAATGAATTAAAGAATAGAATGGAACGCATTCAGGGAATAAGTGATGTCCAGATTAGCACCCAGGAAGGCCGGCCGGAAGAGAATGTAACCTTCGATCGCGAAAAGATCGCTCAGCTTGGCCTTTCGGTTCAACAGGTCGCTCAGGTTTTGGAAACAAATATCGGTGGATCGGAAGCAAGCCGCTATCGCGAGGGTGGAGATCAGTTCCCAATTATGGTTCGGTTACAGCCTAAAGATCGACTCACAACACAAGATCTGGATAATATTTCTATACGGTCTGCTGATGGCCGTATCCTGCCTATATCCGCCGTTGTAAAAAAACAGAATGCACGCGGACCAACAAGCATTACGAGGATTGATGGTCAGCGTGTTACCTATATCACGGCAAACCTTGAAAAAGGAACGGCATTGGGTGAAGCGGTTCAAAAAATGCGAACCTCATTTTCAAGCCTGCAGCTTCCCCAGGGGTTTTCGTTGGCGTTCGGTGGAGAATACGAGGAGCAGCAAAAGGCTGCATCAGATTTTATCCTTTCTATTATCATGGCTCTCATTCTGGTTTACATGGTTATGGCAGGGCAATTTGAACGGTTTATTGATCCGCTGATTGTCATGTTTTCAGTCCCTCTGGCAATTGTCGGGGTTGTACCTGTAATGCTTCTGACCGGTACGACACTAAACATGCAGAGCATGATGGGGATGGTCATGTTGGCCGGTATTGTTGTAAATAACGCGATTGTGTTAGTAGACTACATCAATCTGTTGATCCGTGAAAATAATATGAACACCTATGATGCTGTAGTTCTTGCCGGCAGGTATCGGCTCCGTCCTATCTTGATGACCGCCCTTACCACTATTTTGGGCCTTTTACCAATGTCGCTGGGATGGGGTTCTGGCGGAGAAATTCAGGCTTCGCTTGCGCGAGTTGTAATAGGTGGACTGACAGCATCCACGCTTATCACTCTTGTTCTGATACCTGTCATTTACATCAATGTTGCGAGGCTGAAAGAACGGGCAAGTGCAATTCAGTGGGCTCCATTTGCATGGGTGCGCAATCGTCTGAACCCAGCTGAGTCATAAATCAATATCTCAGATAGCACGACCGCGTGGTGCCATTACCAGATAGATAATGCTGCCAACAAATCCAAGCAGGACGATGATCAAAAACCACATTATACGGCGGGTATCATCATAATTCGGATTACGGATACTATCGATGATTGTCCAGATCCAGAATACGAAAAAGGGAGCGAGGAGTTGGAATAACCCGCAACGCCATGAAATCCCTGCCAGAGAAAATGGGCGTAATATTCGTATAAAAAAAGTGGCACCTTGTTATATTTTTTTTCATAGCTGTCCAAAACGTTTTGCAATATTACGAATTATATGCGTTTCTGACTGTTTAGGACAGATTTTTTCGCACTTCCAAAATCAATCCCCCCAATTAAACAAATTTATCTGCTTATAATCGGATTCTGGGGGGATATCCGGAGGTTTAAAGGGATGGTCCATTAGCTTTTTCAGGTCAAACTTGACAAACAGGTTTAATCGCAGAAACGCCACCATATTGGATAGACACCAGCGGTAGGAGGCGCAGGCTTTGAGGTATTTCAAGATCAGCATAGCAATCAATGCTGTCCAAATCTGAATGAGCACAGCATTGGCCGTAGTCCCCAGAAAGGATTTGATTTTGAGTAGTTGTTTGATCTCTTTAAAGAAGATTTCAATGTCCCATCGGGCTTTGTACAACTCACCGATGGTGTTTGCTGTCCAGGTAAATTGATTGGTAATCAGCTCAATCGTTTGATCTTTGTCCGAATCGTAGACCACCACACGCCGTAGCCTGGTGGGATATTTTTGATAGGTCGGGGGATGACTCAATTCAATGTATTCATCGACCAGGACATGCTCGTGGCGCCCCTCTGGGAGAGGTTTTTCTTTTCCCCGTTTGAATTGGATGGAATCTTTGAGGCGGATGACAAAATAGCTGCCTTCGGTGTTCCACCGGTACAGGGTTGGGAAATCAACGTAGGCCCGATCAGCTACGACTACCGCATCAACGGGCAAGGATAACTCCTTTGCTACGGTGGAGTCGTGAGGCTTTCCATCCGTCATACGTATATACACCGGAAGACATCCATCGTAGTCAAGCAGGGTGTGGAGTTTGATAGCTCCTTTCTTCTTGCGGAACCTGGCCCAATCATATAAACTCAGGCAGAGGCTAATGGTGGTCGAATCCAATAGCAGGATCTTGCTTTTGATCTTAAAACGGGTCTGCCTGAATCGAGCCATCCCGCTAAGCTTTTTCATCATCGTAAAGTAGTAATCCTGAAACAGCCGCCAATCGCGATGCTTGTTTTGATAGGATAAAGAAGATTTACACGGAGCACGGGTAATGCCTAAATGATTGAGGTTTCCACTTGCTGATTTAAGACCATTACAGACATCACGAAGGCTGTTTAACTTCGAGAACTGGCAGAACAGCATCGTTGTCAGATGCGTCCAGCTGGTGATTCCTTTGGCGTGCTTGTCGGTGCCATGTTTGCTGACCAGTTTGGTGAAGCTAAGGCGGTCTAAGGTCTGCATAATCTGGGCAAATAGTGTTACATTTGTCATAGTCAGTGATATTTTAGGTTGGGTTGGACCTCCTAAAATAGTAAAGCCCCGACTTCGGGGCTTTCACTGGCTACTTTTTAAACGTTTTGGACAGATGTGATTTTGGTTATTGATAAGGTCAAGGTTCTATCAATGGCTGTGCATAAAAAGGACGTTTTGCCCCGCGAAGAGACGTGACACCCGAGGTGAGAAAAACGAAAGTGAAAAACATCATGGAAACGGTTTTTCTTCAGGGAACAGGGTTGGTTGGCTTGCCTTCTCCATAGGAGTCCATCTGCTGTAAGCATTCCTTCGGAAGGACAGAGAAAAGAACATTCTGGTTGGGAATGCGCCGGCGAGATGTGGATGTTTTTCAAACGAACAAGAATGGGATCATAAATATTGATTAGAAATGGGAGATTTTTATGAAACGCTTACCGGTTTATATCATTTTGATTATCGCAGTCAGCCTTGTTTCAGGTTGCGATATACTTGGCAGTTCCGGCGATCCTGCGGCTCAGTCTTATTTGCCTTTGTCCCCAGGTAACACCTGGACCTATGCCGTATACGATTCACTGGCAATAGGCAAAGATTCTGTATCTCAGGCCCATGATACGGTTCGGGTCAGCGTCTTACGAACCACAAATACATCCGGGAAAGTCCAGTCACTTTGGAGTTTTAAATACTCCCAACACACGGATACCATGACCATCAGTATCCACTCGGATACGCTTCGTTGTGTGTTGTGGCCAGTGCTGGGTCATCCTCTTACTCTTGTTTATCCTTTTTCTGTAGGAAGCAAGTGGATGGAGGGGGAGGATGCCAGCTATTCTGTGACCTCTAAAGATACCGTTACCTGGCAGGGAGGAGTCTTTAACAATAGTTATCATATCATTGTGATACCGCGGACTCCCAATGACTATGGAAGTACAAATTACTGGATTGAGCCGGATGTTGGTATAGTAAAAATCAATTCTTTAGGTGCTGTAACAGTTGATGATTTTGTGGATCGGCAAACATGGACATTATTATCTTATAAGATAAATAAGTAGGACTTTATAAAAACAAAGTTAGTCAACTAACTAAAATTATTGCCCATTTGAAAGGCTATTAAACTGAAAATGAGGAGGGACACCATGCGTGCAAGTTCTGTATTACTTACAAAATTGATTGTTATTTTGGCCATCATGTTGAGTTCAACTCTGGTATGGGCTCAACGTAAGTATCCACCGCTGGAAGGAACCACCCCACAGGGGAAGATAGTCCGGCTTTCTTCTTTGCCACCCACAAGCGGCTCATTAAGCAAACCGGTTCCCGTACCCATCCGCGGCCGCTCCTACTCCTCTACTGTTCAGAAATATATGAAAGAACAACGGACTTCTTCCCACATAACAGCCTCTCAGGAGTTGGATAACTCTGCAATCTCGGTAAATGCTCCGCTGGTGACTCAGACTACAACATCACTTAGTGGGAACTTTCAAGGTATTACATACACTGGAACAGTGCCCCCGGACCCGGTTATTGCTGTGGGACACAACTATGTTCTTGTTGCTGTTAATCGTTCGCTTGCCGTTTTTACTAAATCAGGCTCAAAATTATCCCAGACAGGTTTCCAAACTCTCTTTAATATTACGAACGGTGATAATATAGGTGACCCCAAAGCAATATATGATCAATATTCCCAACGGTATGTTATGCTTGTTCTGGATTTTGATGCCGGATATTATTTGATTGCCGCTTCCGAGTCTTCTGACCCAACAGGTTCATGGTACACGTATCGTTCGGACGCCAAATATGACGGAAACACATATACGGGATATTATCCTGACTATCCGGGACTTGGTTACGATAGCAAGGCTATTTATGTCACTTCTAATCGCTACGGGGTTAGTTCCCCGCTGCTTGCAGCGTAATTTTTGTACCTTTATGAATGCAAGAAAGCCAATATATTCACAAATCACACAATGTTTCGGTACTGATCTATCATTTTGTATGTCCGGCAAAATACAGGCGAGTGGTCTTTACGGATTCGGTAGATGAGACATTGAAGAATATATGTATGGAAATAGAAAAGCGATATGAGGTCTATTTTCTTGAAATAGGCACTGATAAAGACCATGTCCATTTTTTACTACAATCTGTGCCAACAAAGAGTCCAACGCAGATAATCAAGATGTTGAAGAGCATCACAGCAAGAGAAATATTCCGTGAACACCCAGAAGTGAAGAAACAATTATGGGGAGCAGAGTTCTGGACGGACGGTTATTATGTTAGTACAGTAGGGAAACATGGCAATGAAGACACAATCTCCAAATATGTTAGAGAACAGGGAGTTGAAGAGGAGTACAAGACTTTGCACAAAGCTGTGCAGCTACGACTCTTCTGATACCCCGTCTGCTTGCAGCGGGGTAGTTCATTCAATACAGTGGAAATACTGTCTATTCCAAGATACGCATCTTCGACAAATCGCAAGTTTATAATCATCAAACATTAACGTATACAGATTTCGCCAAAATGTCAGATAACTATGGGTATGTTTTTACCATCAAACCAGCCCATCATTTCGGAACTACTTCAAGCGCTTATCTGATTAATACCGAGAATGGCGGTGGCAGTTCTGTAACCTTATGGCGAATCGATAATCCCATTTCTAATCCTTCCATTCATCAACAGGCCATCATAAATGTGGCTAGTTACTCGGTTCCTGTAGGTGCCGTTCAGGAAGGAAGTAGTGTAACTCTGGATGTTGGCGATTGTCGGACTCAGGATTGTGTGTGGCGCAATGGATATTTATATACGGCGTTTACTACCAAGCATGATTGGGGGAGCGGCAATGTGGATGCCATCCAATACCTGAAGATAAATACCGGCACAAATACAGCAGCTATTGATGCCGTCTATGGAGACGCTTCATCATACTATATTTATCCTAATATCTACGTGGATAATTCAGGAGATGTGGTGATGGTTTTTAGCCGGTCTGGTTCAAGTGAGTACGGCAGTGTGCGTTGGACCTTCCGGACTCCAGGTGATGCATCCGCAAGATCAAGCCAATCACTTAAAGAGGGCGAAGGTACTTATGTACATTACGACCAAAACGGTGCAAATAGATGGGGCGATTACAGCGGGATCGCTCTTGATCCCGGCTATGACAACAAATTCTGGTTCTGCGGGGAATGGGCCACCACCAACAGCAGTAACTGGAGCACACAAATCGGAAGCTATCATATTTATCCCGATACGCTGAGCGGCACCATTGCCAGCAACCGTACGCTCGACGGCAGCTATGCCGTCCCTGCCAATGTATCCGTTTCCTCGAATGCCACACTGACCATCGATGCGGGTACGATATTGGGCTTTGCCCCGGGTAAAGAAATCGTTGTCGAGCCAGGATCGAAAATCACCGCCAACGGAACTTCCGGTTCACCGATACGTTTTCAGCGTCTCGATCCCTCCCAGGCTTGGGGACAGGTGTATCTGTACGGGAGCGGGAACCAGTTTACTTGGTGCCTGTTCGACGGAGGTACCAAAAACGTGGGTGTGGGAAGCAAGGATAACTATTTTACCGACTGCACGTTTCGCAACGGCTGGCGGGGCATCAGCTCCAGTGCCAATAATGACGGCAGCGGTGGCCGCAGCTATTTTAAGCTGAGCTATTGCATGGTCGAGGACAACAGCACCGTAGGAGTGGTAGCCTATCATGCCGATGCCGGTTTCTATCACTCAACAATTCAACATAGCGGTTCTGCTGGTCTCTGGCTCTATGACAGCCCGGCCCGTTACTTTTATAATACCGCCATTCTCAACAACGATTATGACCCGAATTATTCAAACCGGGATGGAGTGGAAGTAGTAGGAGGGAGTGATGTCGATCTTCTCGTATATAATAATAATGTGGGATATTTTCCCGGGTTTAACCGGGTCGCATATAATCCGGTCGATCAAATCCTGGTTGATGCCTCCTCCAGCCTGGTTATGGGAAACGCCGGTACCGGAGATGAGGGTGATAACGGCATTTTTGGCGGAGGATACCGGATCAACAATGAAAGCTCTACCACTGTGGATGCCTATGGTAATTGGTGGGGTATTACAGATCCGCCTTCAAGCTTCTTCTCCGGACCAGTTGACTATTCCGGTTCTCTGACTTACGATCCCAGTACATCTGCCGGGGTGGGATCCAATAACTATCCCCATCAGGTGGTTCCATCAAATCCCGAACCAATGTTGGTACGAGGCGGGACACAAGAACCACCCTCAGAGATGAAGACAATGGCAACAACTAAATACGGCGGGTTCCCCACACCAGCAACCAATGAACGTGAGCGGCGGAGGCAGAGGATGAAGAGCTTGCTGGGACAACTGGCCCAGCCGGCCAGTGCTCAAAGTCTGATGGCGGGCATGAAGGAACTCTACAAATTGCACATGATGTCGCGCGGAGATACCACCTTTGCCGACCAATTGAGCCAGGACCGGTCCCTGTGGGACGGGCTGATTGGGCATTACCTATCCGGGGACCAAAGCCAGAACCCGGGAGGGGTACGTTTATCCGCCTCCCAGGCCGAACGACTTATGCTCATGGACGAACACGAGGCCTATCGCTTCGGGCGTTATGAGGAAACCCAAAAGAAAGTAACGAAATATGCCCCATACATCACCACAACCCGTGGTAAAATTATGAATATGGCCGACCGGATGAACCTGTTTCACTGGAAGAAAGATTATCAGCGGGAGTTAACCCTGCTTGACAAGGTGGAACAGGCCGAAGTGAGCCTGGGAGAGCCGGCCAAGCAGGTAGCGGCCCGCTACCAGATCGCACGTGAGAATATGCAGCAAGCGCTTGAGCAGCAGATGGCCGGCTCTGGTTCTGGTGGAATTGCCGGAAACAAAGCAGATAGCGCCGCCTCTGTGAAACCTGACCATACCAACTTGCAGGCCAACTACCCAAACCCGTTCAACCCTACCACGCTTATCAGTTACCGTCTGGTCAGGGGCAGCCATGTTCGTCTGACCGTTTGGGATGTTTTGGGCCGCCGGGTGGCCACCCTAGTGGATGCCAATCAGCAGAGCGGTCCTCACCAGGTCACCTTCAACGCCTCCGGGTTGTCCAGCGGGGTGTACTTTTACCGCCTGCAGGCTGGAAACAAGGTGCTGGTGAAGAAAATGTTGGTGATGAAGTAACGTAGAAACCCTTGGAGGGTTCGGGAGTGGGCCCAAACCTGACAGGTTTCTAAAAACCTGTCAGGTTTTCCCCCTTAGCATACCCGGTCAGTTCAACATACCCATACCCACCAACCATCTCGCCATTCATCGTTCCCGTAAAATGAACGCATCCTTCCCAGTATCGTACGCTGGTGGTCAGTTCCTGGTTTGGAATGGATGGAGTAATAGTCAGATCTATATTCTTATCCGGGACAATCAATTTCCAGCCTGATGGATATTCAGCCCCATCGGAAGGACTCTTCCATATACTGGTCGGCCGAAGCTGTACAGTTCCGAAAAGCATTCTTGTTTTATTCCCTTGTGGATTGATCAAAGAGCCTTCGGATGTGGTAGCCGGTTTGCCATCCGTCTTTCTCAACTGGTAGTACATCAAGTCCCAGCCGTTGTTGAGCTGCAGCGAAAACCAATCCCATCCGGCAAGATCTTTTTCCAGCATACTGGTACTCCACTCACGATCTTTCCAGCTGTTTCCAGTAACCGAATATTTTTGTCCATTGATTTCAACTGATCCCTGAGTGTATAATCTGGGAACGGAATAGTAGTAGGATGCATTGCCCGGTCGTGTCCCTTTCTGACTCAGTCCATGATCGCCTTCCAACACTGGCGGCTTCGACGCCAGCAACGTAAGATCGATGGCTATGCCGTCGTCAGCCGCTTGCACATATATGGTGTCAGCGTGCGGATCACCGCCAATGACTCTCCAATCACGAAGCCATACGTTGTATGGATTAGCCTGCGCTCCTGCGAGCTGTATAGCCGCCCTGCTGAATCGCTCAAAATCATAGAAATTATCGTTTTGAACATCGGTAACCGTGAAATGGGCCATGTAAAACCGGTTGGTAGCCCAGTCTGATTTGGATTGGATGCTATCTGGAGAGACGGCAATGCGAAAGAAGGTCAGCTCATAACCAAAATGACGGCCATCAGACGTATTCAGATTACCGGTGTAGTACCACCACTCGTTTTTAAATTCCGGATGGGGACCATTGTCGGCGGGGAAAGAGAAGGATCTTTGGTCAACAGCTCTTTTGAACCCGGTTGTATCTGTGTTTCCGAGGATATCACTTAAAGAAACCTCAGACGATTGATCTGTCTGTTTCCTCTTTCCGGAGGTATAGAAAAAGAGCCAGTAAATAGTGACTCCAAAAATTATAGCAACGATGATCCAAATAAGTCTGTGTTTCATAGCCGTTTTGGTGATATCAGACATCGCGAAAGATATTGGCCAGGGAAATCCGAGACATTCGCTTCCCGGGATACCAACTGGCCAGTAACGCTGCTAAAATAGCAACCAATAATGAACGAATAATGACGACCGATGGAATTACAAACTGAAAAGTCCACCCAAAAGAACGCTGATTGATGACATAAATCAATGCCCAGGCGAGTACAAGACCAACTGGAATAGCTAGAATCCCGGCAATAACACCCATTAATCCCGTTTCGGTGGTAATGAGTGTCCGAATCTGAAATGGTGTAAATCCGATTGCACGCAGAATACTTAATTCCCTCGCCTTTTCAAGCTGAAGAGCCATGAGAGCACTGAAAACGCCAACAAAAGCTACAAGCGCAATCAGAATCTGGAGGACGGTTGTGATGGTAAAGGTACGATCGAATATCTGGAGCGATTGCTCACGAAGTTCTCTGTTTGAGCGAATATTCAACATGATATCAGATCCGGAAGCTTGCCGGACTTTTGGAATGATTTCTTGTGCTTTGATCCCTTTTTTCAGATAGAGTGATATGCCGGTTATCCCCTGGAAATGCCAGTATTTTTGATAAACGGTACGATCTATCAACACAACTCCTTCATCTGATGCATAGTCGAAGTACACGCCCGCGATCCGAAAATTTTCTGCCCCTTTGTCTGTTGGCAGTTGTAAGGTATCTCCCGTTGAAACGTGCTGCTTAAAGGCAAATGGTTCGGAGATGATGACCTGGCCGTTTTGAAAATCTTTCCAGATTGTAGCTGAATTTCCCGATTTGAATCGAAAGCCCTGGTGTCCCGCATCCGGGATATTTGCAACAGCAATTTCCAGCCGCCCATTATGGTAGGGTATGTGATAACGGCCGATTGTACCGAATGATTGAACGCCGGAAATATGTTTAAATCGGTTGGCAAAAGATGGATCAAGGTATGCTCCGGGCTGGTTGGCGACGGGTGACGGCGCTGAAATGTAGACATCAGCTCGCAGGGTAGTTGTCAGCCACCGGGAAAGCGTATCACGAAAGCTTGTAACCATCACGCCTAACCCAATGATTGCTGAAACGGCAATCATAAGTGCTGCGATTGCTACGGATGTCCGGCTTAGCTGATTCCGGATGCTGCGCGCTGCCATGGCTCCGGCTACTCCGGCAAATCGTTTGAGAGCCGGATGTATCACATTTGCAGCGAAACTAATACTGCCGGGTGTTAGCAATGAAAAACCCAGTATGATAAGAAGCAGAGCAAAATAGCTTAGTTCGATGCCACCGCCGGGTATCCAAAGCAGCAATGCTCCGGACGCGAATAGCCCGATTCCTGTGTACGTGTAAGTAGACAATTTTCCCCGGATTTTTTCATTGCTCTGGTCAAATCTGAGCAGCGTACCCGGTTCGGTACGGGTTGCCTCGATAGCGGGAAAAACTGCGGCGGCAACGGTAGCACCGATGCCCAGCGATATCCCTTTAAAAAGTGTGAACAATGGAATATGCAGTTCTCTGACTGACACGACATAATACAAGTCGTTAATGGTGCGGGTTATCAGGTGAAGAAGTTCGCGTGCCAGTAATAGTCCACCGGCAATTCCAATGGCGGTGCCAACGATTCCAATTAAGAGTGTTTCACCCGTAATCTGCTGGAAAATTTGGTATCGTGTGAATCCTATGGCCCGCAATCGGCCTATCAATCCACGACGCTGTACTACTGAAAAAGTCATAATATTGTAGATCAGGAACATGCTGACTACAAGCCCAAGCTTGCTCAGTGCCGACAGGTTTAGCCGAAAGGCCTCTGACATCTTTTCGATAGTCTGCTGGCTGCCGCTTGCTGGTTGTAGCGTGACATCAGAAGGGAGCATCTTCCTTATTTCAGTACGAATATAATCACCGTTTTTATTATCCGGTATGATCAGATCAATGTGAGAAATGGCATGATAACGGCCGGTCAGCCCTTGCACGGTTGAGATGTCGGCAATCAGTAGATTATTGAGTGCCGTTTTGTTAAAGCCGTTGTTTGGTTTAATGACGCCGGAAACTACAACAGGAATCACCTTTGCGTTAACCCGGATGTTTAATGAATCTCCCGGAATGAGATGTAAAGCATTTGCGTCTGTTGACGGAATGAGAATAGCGTGTTTGCCGGTCAGAAAGTGATTCAAGGATACGTTGTTCTTTCCTCTTACTTCTGAAAGGTATGGACGGAAAGGCGGTTCTGAGAAGGGATCGACTCCCAGCAAATGGAACGTGTATCCGGGATGATCAGGAGCTTGAACGTAGGTCTCGATAACGGGAGCCATCGGAATCCGAAACCGGATACTCAGCTTCCGATACAGCGAATCGGGGATACCATCGGAGCCGGCCGTAATCTGATCCGTTGATCTTCCCACGACCATTTGCGATGACAATGCAAACGCTCGTTCAGCACTTTGATTGGACACATCGATTGCCAGGATCAGGGCAACGCCAATGGCCACACCAAGCAGTGAGAGTCCAAACTGCCACGGATGACGAATCAGGTATCGCAGACTAGCCCTGTAACGGACGGGGAACATCAAATCAGCTTGTTAAGTTGAATCCAGGTTGATTGAATTGCTTATAACTGCTCCTTCCGTTGAGAGGTTCCTCGGCAATGTAGAAAGTGTTACTCGCATTTTTACTAAACAGAGCGTCTTAGATTAATTAAGATAACTGAGACTCATTAAAAATTACGATAAAAAAAGGTGCGGATTATTTGTAAATGACTTAGGGATAATTATTTTAGAGAGGTTTAAAGTAGATAAAAGTCTGAAATTGTCTACCTAAGTGTGTCTGAACGGTACCAGGAATTGGACCTTTATTTCAATATAAAGATATAAGACTCTTTAGTATATAAATAAATCTGGGTGTGTTGTATGGAGCCGCAAAATCAAAAATGGCATAGCCGTTTAACTGTCTGGGTTGTCGGTATTTTGTTATTTGAACTTATCTCGGGGTTGTTAATCTATTTCCTCTCCTTCAATCTGACAACTCAGTCTCTCGTTGTAGTTCATACGGCGGTGGGACTTGTTTTAGTAATCCCGTATATAATTTATCAACTCCGGCATTGGCTGTCGTATAGGAAAAGATTATTGACCCATCATAAATTGACGGGATATCTATCTATGACATCGGCTGTCATTGCATCGATAACCGGTCTTGTACTTTGTTATCAAGCGCTGTTTTCCACCAAAATTGGATATTTGTGGGACACTATACATATCATTGCCACATTTGCCTTCCTTTTGTCAGTGGCGCCACACATTCTGTTGTTGGTTATACGTGATCTCAGAACCGTTAAGAATGATAAAATCAAACAGCTGATCGATGCCGAAAAACGATTTGGGTGGCAGACCTTGCTGGTTCTTGGTTTTCAGGTCGTGATCCTGGTGCTTTTTGTCTACGCCTATAATCCTATGAGGTTTAACAACAAGCTACCTTCAGATTATCAATTTGTTTATGGAAAGGACAAACCTTTTGCTCCCAGCCTGGCGAAGACGAATGATGGAGGAGCTGTCGATGCCCGGATTCTTGGTGGATCAAAATCCTGTACAAGCAGCGGATGCCATGCCGAAATAGGGAAGGAATGGGAAGCCAGCGCTCACCGCTATTCTGCTATGGATCCAGCGTTTCGTAAGGTCCAGCATGCTATGGCCGTGGAGAAAGGGCCTGAGTCAACCCGCTATTGTGGTGGTTGCCATGATCCCATCTCGCTTTTTTCAGGTTCCAAAAATCTTGATGATAAAACGCTCACCAACCCAATCGGTCTCGATGAGGGAATTTCGTGCGTTACTTGTCACTCAATAACAAAAGTGGATGTGAAAGGAAATGCCGAATATCAAATTTCCCGGCATCAACCCTATATGTTTGAGGAAAAAAAAGGAGCGACTGCTAAAGTATTGAGTGATTTTCTGATTCGGGCTTATCCCAAACATCACCTCGAAAGCTTTCAGCGCACCATGCTTAAAACACCGGAGTTCTGCGGTTCCTGCCACAAACAGTTTATTGACAAACAGGTGAATGGCGTCGGATGGGTACAGCTCCAAAACCAGTATGATAACTGGAGAAAAAGTCACTGGAATATTCCTCATCAGCCCTTTAAAACAATAGAATGCCGCGAATGCCACATGCCGCTAATGGCAACCTATGATCCGGGCAATGGCGACTCTCTGGATTATAATCGCACCCCAAATGATCATAAACACCGAAGCCACCGTTTCCTTGGTGGAAACCAGATCATGCCAGTACTGCTCAAGCTTCCCGGTGGAAAAGAACAGAGCGAACTGGTAGAAAAATGGCTGAAAGGTGAGATTCAGATACCGGAGATTGAAGATAAATGGCATAATGGACCGGCAATACCGATCCAGGTTCATGTACCTGTATCGATTCAACCGGGACAAACCGTGCCGGTAGATGTTACGGTAACGAATAACAAGGCCGGGCATAATTTTCCGACCGGACCGCTTGATCTGATTCAGGCCTGGATTGAATTGACTGTGAAAGACGGACAGGGAAATGTTGTTTATTCATCCGGAGTACTTGATAAAAAGCACTTTATCCCACCAGGATCTTTCGTTTATCGTGCAGAGCCGGTTGATCAGTACAACAGTGTGATTGATAAACACAATTTGTGGGAGCTTGTTGGGGTAAAATTCAGTCGCTCATTATATCCGGGTTTCAGCGATCAGGCGAGTTATAAATTCACCTACGATAGTGGTAATCCTGCAAAAAAAGAGGGTATCGTCAAATATACAGTTGGCAACGACACATTGTATGTTTCGGCCAAACTGTGTTATCGTAAGTTCAATCAGTATATCGTAAATCTTCTGTTTAACCAGGGGAAATCAGGCATAACAGCTCCGGTAACGGTGATATCTGAGGATCAGAAAAAGATAATAGTGAGATCGGCAACCCAGACACATCCCTGAACGGAACCCATGGCTCTTTCAAAAAGAAAACGTCTCGTATATATTACCTCACTGTTGACGGTTTTGTTTTTAGCGGTAATCTACTTCCTTTTCTTCAGACACCAGTTGCGAAAGGTGTATATACCGGGAGATAAAGTCGAAGGTGTTACCTCTGTGCTGCAACGACCTGTTCCGAAGAATCATCCAAAGGTCATATTTACGGATGCCACGAAACCTGCCGGCATCCAATTCAGGCATTTTTGGGGGAAACGCACCACACAGTTACCTGAAGATATGGGATCTGGTGTAGCGTGGATTGATTACGACCGAGATGGGTACGAGGATCTTTTTATTGTGAATGAAGCCGGACCAGTAGATATGAGTGCAGATTCGCTGAGGAAATCACCCGCGGGTTGCAAACTTTATCACAATAACGGCGACGGAACGTTTACCGATGTTACTGCAAAGGCTGGTATCAATTTCAAAGGTTGGGGGATGGGAGTTGCTGCAGGTGATGCCGATAACGACGGTTGGCCAGACCTCTTCATATCGACATATGGAACCAATATCTTTTACCATAACAACGGTGACGGGACCTTCACTAACGACACAAAGAAGTCGGGACTGGGTGGTATCAAAGGATTCTGGTCTGGTGCCAGCTGGGCTGATTACGACAGGGACGGATATCTGGATCTCTATGTAACAGGATATGTGAAATACCAGAAGATGTCGTCGGGAACAGTAACCCAGCGTGATAATGTGGAGGAGCCGGCCGGCATCAATCCTCTGTCGTTTCAACCCGAACGGAATCTGCTCTATCACAACAATGGCAACGGCACCTTTCGTGAACTGGCTGTTCAAGTCGGAGTAGCGGATTCCGATGGAAAAAGCTTATCTGCAACCTGGTGTGATTTTGATGATGATGGTTGGCCCGATCTTTATGTAGCCAATGACGTTTCGGATAACGCGCTCTACCACAACATGGGAAACCAGACGTTTACCGAGATCAGCCATCCGGCCCATGTCTCGGATTATCGAGGTGCCATGGGCCTGGCTGTAGGCGATTGGGATCAGGACGGGGATATGGATTTGTTTGTAACGCATTGGCTTGCAGAAGAAAATGCATTATATGTGAATCAACAAAATACAATGAATGCAAAAGCCGGTGCCCGTCTGCCACTTATTTTCCAGGATGAAGCTGAAAAAGAAGGTCTTGGACAGGTATCTCTTGATTACGTTGGTTGGGGTACCTCCTTTTTTGATTATGATAATGATACGAAACAGGACCTGTTGGTTGTCAATGGAAGCACGGATCAACAGAATGATCATCCATGGTTGCTTGTCCCAATGGGCAATACCTTGTTCTGGAACCAGGGACCGAAAAAGGGTTTTTATGATGTAACCCAAGTTAGTGGAGAAGCCTTGCAGTACAGCAACGTAAGCAGGGGGGCAGCCTTTGGAGATTACGATAACGATGGTGATGTGGACGTTTTTATTGTCAATAATGGCGGCTCCGGTGTTTTACTGCGCAATGATGGAGGTGACAAAAAGAACTGGCTGGAAGTTGAACTTGAAGGCACAAAAAGCAACCGGTCGGCTATTGGAGCAAAGCTAAGAGCCGTTACGGATTCTGTGACACAGCTGCGCCAGGTCAATGATCAGAGTTCCTATATGTCCCAGAATAGCTTGGTGCAACATTTCGGAATTGGCAGTTATACCCAGGTTGATACGCTCGATATCACGTGGCCAAGCGGTCTGAAACAGCATTTCTATCATATCCCGTTAAACGAAAAAATTTATATCCGGGAAGGAGCAAACCGGTATGAAGTTAATTTTCATAAAAGGAAGTAACAGGTCGTGAAGAAAAAGGAAATCATACTGATAGTTTTTCTGCTGATTGCAGGATTTATTGTGGTTTCCGTTCTTAAATATCAATCTGGTCCCGATCAGAATAATGCGAGCAATGCTGCGAACATATCTGCAACCGCTGATACCAGCCGCATCTTCTGGGATTATTACAACAGGGCCACAAATTATCGTCATTCAGGAGTTACCGATTCGTCCATTATCAAATATGTCGCAGCACTTAAATTCCGTCCGAATCATCAGGATGCGTTGTATTATCTGGGCAGTATGTACATGAAGGCGGGGAAATTTGAGAGTGCTGTCAAGGTCTGGCAACACCTGATAAGAGTAAACCCGGAAAGTGCACGGACCTACAAACAATTGGGTGATCTGTTTTTTTGTCGTGATGCCGGTAGATATTTTGATCCGGATAAAGCTCGTGAGTATTTAATGCGTGCCACGGAATTAAACCGTGAGGCAATGGAGCCGCTCATAAAACTCGGCGAAGTAGCATTGTTTCAGAATCGTCTGGATGAGGCATCTGGTATATTCACAAAACTTGAGCGGACGAATCAAAAGAATGCTGAAGCGCATTTCATACTGGGATATCTGGGTTGGAAGGGTCATCGAACAAAAGATGCGCAGAATGAGCTGGGCATGACCATGGAATATGTTGATCAATTGCACATCATGACCGACGAGACAGGGGGTACAGCCATCTCTGATAAGAATGCATCAATGTCGGGTAATAGTAGCTGCTCAATGTTTGTCCCATGGATTAAACAGCATGTAAGTGAGATCAAGGAAGACGATATCGACAGAGATACAAATACGATTTTTGCGTCATTTGATGGTTATGTTACGAAATTACGCAAAAGACCCTGACAGGGTCTCGAACCTGTCTATTCCCCATTTTTTGGGGTATCCCCACCCCAGAAATATTCGAGCTACTATTTTTATATTAGTCGGGTGTTCCATAAAACAGGCTTAAAAATGAGAATCACGGCATGAAAACACGCTGCGACTGGGTAACTAATGACCCGCTATATCTCGACTATCACGACAATGAATGGGGTACGCCTGTTCATGATGACCAAAAAATGTTTGAGATGCTGATCCTCGAGGGAGTTCAGGCGGGACTAAGCTGGATAACCGTTCTGAAGAAAAGAGAGCATTACCTGGAAGTATTCGATAATTTTGATCCGCTGAAAGTAGCAGCATATGAACAGGATAAAATTGATGAGTTGCTGTCAGATGCAGGAATCATTAGAAACAAAATGAAAGTGAATGCAGCTGTTCAAAATGCCCATGCTTTTTTAGATATTAAGGAGGAGTATGGCAGTTTTGATCATTATATCTGGTCACATTTTGCCGGACCAAATGGGTATCCCGTCCATAATCACTGGAAGAGTATCAAGGAAGTCCCCGCTCAAACGAAAGAATCTCAGACAATGAGCAAGGCGCTTAAGAAAAAGGGATTCAACTTTGTGGGGCCAACAATCTGCTATTCATTCATGCAGGCCGTCGGGCTTGTCAATGATCATACAATCGATTGTTTCCGGTATAAAGAACTTATTTGAGCAGTACATCATTTCGTTGGCAGTGATTTAAAGATTTACGATAGATCGATGAACCGAATGACCGATTTTCGAAGTTTATGAGGATGTAAAATCGCCAATCTCAAATCGGTCCATCGGTTCATCGCAAATGATTCAGAAAGACGTTTCGTAACCAGTCATCACTTTGCCGTAATTTCTTCCTCCAGTCTCCCCTCATGAAGCGTTAAAATCCGATCGCCCATTGAGGCAATTTCCCGGCTGTGGGTAGCCATGACCAGTGTACGGTCTTCTGCCTGTGTCAGTCGTTCCAGCAATTCCAGTACTTGTTTCTCTGTGCGTTCATCCAGGTTGCCGGTGGGTTCGTCGGCTACGATCAAATCAGGTTGGTGGATAAGGGCCCGGGCAATGGCAACGCGTTGCTGCTCGCCACCAGAAAGCCGGTCGGGATAGGTGCTTGCACGATCAGCCAAACCGACCTCTTCCAACATGTCGGTGATAAGGTTGTTCTCATTACCGTCGAGCATCTCATTGAGTTCAAGCGGAAGCATCAGGTTTTCGCGCACGGTTAGTGTCGGGACGAGATTGAAGAACTGAAAAATAAAACCAAGTCTTAGCCTTCTGAAAAGAGTACGTTCTTTTTCGGACTTTCGTGTAAGATCGTCGCCATGAATGAAAATGCGACCATGATCCGGCAAGTCCATGCCTCCTATCAGATTCAGGAATGTTGATTTTCCGGATCCGCTGCGCCCAAGCAAAATTAGCCGTTGCCCCCGAGGAATATCCAGATTGATGTCCGACAAGACGGTATGTTTACGTCCGCCTTCGTCATACGACTTTGTCAGATTGAGGATCTGTATGTAAGAAGTTGTATTTTTTTGCTCTTTTGCCATTCTGGAGATTTTGAATCCATGATCGCGAACACTAACACCATATTTGGATCATGCGTTCTGGGATACAGATTTTTTAACGTGGGTTCGATATGAGGGAAATAATAAAGAGATTCGAATTCTTTTTTCAGTGCATTAAGGCTTGTCGAGGGATCTAATTAAACCGTTGAAACGGTTTGTCAAATGAAGGTCATTCTTAACCCCCGGATTAATCCGGGGGTTAAATGAGAAGCAGCTAAACGCAATCGTTTTTAACGATTTTTTCCTGCGTCATGTCGAACTTCCTTTTTTTATTATGACAATCCCATTCCCTGAGCGAAACAGTACTATTTCCAGAAGCGTATAGCAAAAGCAAAAGGCCTGTCAAAAGATAAAGGTGGTGGGGTGTAACCTTTCGAAAAAATCGGAGTGTACTCTGGTGGATAAGGAACTAAAACAAGGTAATCAATTGGATCCCTTTTCGGATACTGCTCTGATGCTAAACGTAAAAAATGGCGACACAGATAAGCTGGGTCTGCTTTTTGAGCGACACAGCCGATCGTTATTCGGGTTCTTCTACCGGATGACGCATCGATCCGACATAAGTGAAGATTTGACACAGAATGTGTTCATGCGGATGCTAACATACCGGCACACATATACGGGTGATGGTAACTTCAAGACCTGGATGTTCAGAATCGCCCGTAATGTGTTGTCGGATCACCATCGATCGGATAATAAGATGGGCGAGCGCGATGAGTTAGCCAATATCGATGAGCTGGTTTACGGTGACACTGAAAACGTGGAACAGAAGTTAGAGAAACAAGATCAGACACAGTTGCTTTGGAATGCTATTGACCAACTTGAAGAAACGAAAAAGGAGATCATCATTATGAACCGGTATCAGGGATTAACCTACCGGGAGATCGCCGAAATAATGAGTAGTTCGGAAAATGCTATCAAAGTAAAGGCATTCCGGGCCATGAAAGAATTGCGTGAATGGATTTGCCCCGACACATCCGAAAAAGGAGCATAGCTATGATCGATGAAAAATACACAGACCTGGTGCTCGCATACATCGATAGAAAACTGTCTGCGGACCAGAAAAAACAACTCGAAGCGCTCATCTCACAGGGTGAGATCGATAGGAAGGATCTCGAAGAGTTTGTGGCCATGATGCAACAGGTAGATAAACTGGAGACACCTGAGCCGTCTTCTCAGCTGCATGACCGTTTTTATGCCGCACTTGCAGAATCTACACCCGAAAAACCTGAGGACTCACGTCTTAAGGAATTTTTTGATTCTATCAGAAATATGTTTGGCTCTGTAAGGTTTGCCTATGCTGTGGTTGCACTGGTTGTCGGTGTTGGACTCGGTCTGTTCCTGTCTCCTGATCTTCCTCAAAACAATCAGTTGAACGGATTGCGCCAGGAAATAAAGAATATGAAAGAGACGATGGTACTGATGTTATTGAACCAGCCGTCTTCAACCCAGCGTCTGAAAGGGGTGAATATCAGCATGGATATGCCACAGTCGGACAACCGCGTAGTCAACGCGCTGCTTGAAACACTCAATAATGATCCCAGTGTGAATGTCCGGCTTGCTGCTGTCGAAGCACTCACTCATCACGCCGATGATCCCGAGGCACGAAAAGGATTGGTTCAGGCGATCGACAGTCAGAAGTCACCGATAATTCAGGCAGCTTTGGCTGATGCTATGGTTTCAATTCAGGAGAAGCAGTCCATTCCCGAGTTCAAGAAACTGCTGGAACGTGATGATCTTAATAAAACCGTTCGTGATAGGGTCAAAAACAGTCTTGCTTTACTGCAATGAACGGCTTCAATGGAGAATTATACAATGACAAGTAAAAACAGATATCACACTTTGTACATATTGGCTCTGATTCTGCCGCTATTTGTGTGGTCATCCAAGCCAGTGACCCACAAGGATACAGAAACGAAGGAAATTTCATTTGTGAATACGGACCAGCCGGGTACATTCGGTCTGTATAACATAAATGGTGATATCAAAGTCGAGAGTTATAGTGGTTCGACGGTAAAGATGATTATCACCCGCACGATTGAAGCGGATAACCAGGCAATGCTGCAAAAAGCACTTAATGAACTTTCGCTTCAGTTCGATTCATCCGGTCAGCAAATATGGGTGTATCTGAAGGCACCATTTATCCAGGTTTGCCGCAATGGCAACCACTTATCCTACCGGAACATCGATCATGGGGACGACTATGAATTTAGCTATGCTTTTAAAGTGATGGTCCCCGGGAATACGAGTCTGCGGACATCGACGATCAATGGCAGCATCGATATTACCGGGACACGGGATTCGCTGGATGTTCAAAGCATTAATGGATCGCTCAATTTGAGTGGAGTGTCAGGAATAACGGATGTGAGCACAATAAATGGAGCGATCGAAATCCATTATCTGCAGGCACCGAATCAGAATTGCCGGTTTTCGACGATCAATGGTGACATAACAGCCTTTTATCCAGCGAATCTTTCAGCAATAGCAGAATTAAAAACCATGCATGGTGACTTGTACACCGATATGGATAACTGGCATGTACAACCCATAAAAGAAGTCATTCATAACCGGAAACATGGAAATAGGATCAATTATCGGATCTCTCGAAATAACAGTGTGAAATTCGGTGACGGTGGCCCCGTCTATCAGTTCAAGACGCTGAATGGTGATATTATCATAAAAAAGAACAAGTAAATACAGAATATTATGAAAACTCTGCGTGCATTTTTAACATCTGTCGTCTTCGCATTAGCGATTACAGGCATTGCACTGGCACAAAATACAAGCGGGAATCAAATAGCAGTTCCACTTAGCAAGCCTGGTCAGCCTGGTAGACTGGAAGCCAGTTTAATCAGTGGCTCAATCAATGTGACGGGTTATAATGGTAAGGATGTCGTCATTCGATATGATTTCGAAGGAAAAAGTGAAGATGAAGATCAGCAAAAACCACCACCTCCGGGTCTAAAACGTATTCCTAATGTTAATGGAGGACTGGAGGCAACAGAGAAAGATAATGTTGTGACCGTGCACACTGGTTTCCGCATTCATAATGCTGATCTGAAAATCATGGTACCGAGAAATTTCTCCTTACATCTGTCGACGGTTAATAACGGTGATATTGTGGTTAACGATGTTAGCGGGGAAATGGAAATCAGTAATGTCAATGGAGATGTTATCATGAAAGACATCACCGGCTCAGTAGTTGCAAACACGGTTAATGGCGATTTGAAAGTAAACTTCGAGAAAATAACGCCGGACGTACCAATGTCATTTACGACACTTAACGGCGATGTCGATGTGAGTTTGCCGTCGAATGCCAAGTTTACTGCCCGGATGAAAACAGACCAGGGAGACATTTACACGGATTTTGATATGAATCTGACCAGCTCGCCAGATCCTAAAGTGGTAACATCAAATAAAGGTGGGGTTTACAAAGTAACTGTGGGAGACTGGCGCTACGGTAATGTAAATGGTGGCGGTCCTGAACTGACATTCAAGAGCTTCAACGGAGATATATCGATCAGAAAAGGGAGATAATGAGTAATTTGAAGATTCATTAGTTTTTGATATAAATACTGATCATTGAATTTTAAAAGGATAGGGCATTGATGAATGTTTCTATCCTTTGTTTATGAAAAACTGAACACGTATTATGGTTTCAATAAATTAGGCGAATGTTTCTAAGAAGGACGCGGCCCTGTACGATAAGATAGAGTGATGATTGGAAGCCTAACCAAATTTTAGCATCGTAACAGACAAGATAAAAATATATGAAAAGGAAAGATTTTATAAGTCTTCTCCCATTATTCGCAGGGGTTCTGTTGGGATTTGTACCTTTTTCAATTGGCAATTTATCTAAAAAAAAGAAAATATCGGATCTCATCGGTGAGAGTATCAATTATGCTTCAGCTTCAAGAATTGGAAGAGCATATATAGGTCAGAATCCCAAAGAGCTCCACCAAATTAGAAATACAAGTAGAAAGATCTCTGGAAGCTTAACATCAAGAGATTCAGAATCGTCTCTTAAAAGGCGTCAATTCGTTGATGATCGAATAAGAAATGATTATGCGAATAACAGGATAGTTTTATTCAATAATTGGGTATTATCAGAAACAGAAGTAGCTATTTGTGTGCTTGCAGCAGACTTCTCACAATACAGTTCTAGCTAGTAATAGATATCATTTGTGTGCAATGATAAATGTCAGATAAAAATAGATTGCGCTATGTCCATTCAAAATAGAATTATCTTTTCAACGCTTTGGTGTTAATATGTTAGTTGATGCTCGTAAGATTGAACATGAAACAACCATAGATTGTGATTTATGTATTGTTGGTGCTGGAGCAGCCGGGATAACCATTGCAAATGAATTTGAGAAAACCTCTAGTAAAATTTGTCTGATGGAGAGCGGTGGTTTTCATTTTGACGCTAAAATCCAGTCGCTTTATGACGGTGAAAATATTGGATTGCATTATTTTCCCTTATCAGCTTGCAGATTACGATATTTTGGTGGAGCTACAAATCATTGGGGAGGATGGTGTTCGCCTCTCGATCCCATCGATTTTACAAAAAGAGATTATGTTGATGAAAGTGGCTGGCCAATTAGTTTTATTGATTTGGAAGAATACTATAAAAGAGCGCAAGATATTATTTCTGATCCTCCATATAAGCTCGAAAATCCGGAATACTGGACTAACGAAGACCATAAACTGCTTCCATTCTCACCGGATTTCCAAACAAAGATATTTGAAAAAAAGCCACTCAACTTTGGAACTAAGTACAAGAAATCAATTGTAGACTCAAACAATGTTCATCTTTTTATTCATGCAAACCTAGTCGACATTGACGCAAATGAGGAAAAATCAGAGGTAAAAAAGTTTGGTTTCAAAAGCTTGACGGATAATTCATTTTATGTTAAAAGTAAATATTACATAATCGCATGCGGGGGACTGGAAAACCCTAGAATATTACTGCTAAATAGCCGTGATGGGGGGAAAGCGATTGGTAACAGGTATGACCTGGTTGGAAAGTATTATATGGAACATCCCCACGCTCCGGTTGGTAGTTTGACTGTAACATCGGATTTCCCAATGAAATTATATAGTTGGTCTGATGTCAACGGTAAAAAAGTTGCCGGAGAAATAATCACTTCTGATGATTTTCAGTTAAAAAATAGGTTGCTTAATACGAGCTTTAGGCTCCAATTTCCGCTTGATCAGCAACTTGGTGATAATATAATGCGGAAACCTATTTGGTCATTGACAGATCTTGTTAACCGAAAGAGTCTAACACTGGATGAGCAGGTGAAGAAAGACCTGCAATCAATTATAAAGGATTTTGATTCGTTGATTTTAGAAGTAAACGATAAATTCTTGAATAAACCATCTGTTAGTCTGGCTGATAACTATATGCTCTATTCTCGTACGGAACAAGCACCGGATGCGAATAGCAAAGTTATTTTGAGTAATAAATTAGATAAGCTTGGGCAAAATGAAATTGATTTAAACTGGACATTAACAAAGCAGGACAAAATCGATACACGAAAATCTTTTCTTTCGTTAGCAGCAGAAATCGGCCGAATGAAACTCGGACGTGTCAAAGTATTTGACTGGCTTATGGCGGATGATACTTCGTGGCCACCAGAGTTACGTGGTGGTCCGCATCATATGGGAACAACCAGAATGAGTGATGATGCACGGAAGGGGGTCGTGGATAAAAATTGTAAAGTACATGGCGTAAGCAATTTGTATATAGGAGGATCTTCAGTTTTTCCCACGAGTGGAGCTGCAAATCCGACATTTACTATTGTCGCCATGTCTGTTAGACTGGCTGACTATCTTAAGAATAAAATGGTGTGATATATAATATTTTTGATGAACATATAAATAGACAATTATGGAAAAATTCTTGGTCTATCTCTTAAAATTCGTTGCCTTTTTTTTACTAATAGTCTCTTTGATTCTACTCATCTATTCGCTTTACTCTCCTGATGTGAGTAAAGTTTTTGGGGTATTCATCTTCGGTGGATGTGTAATTGTGTCTCTAATCCTTTATTCTCTGGGTGTTCTCTTACACAGGCCCGAGGTCAAGTAAACTTCATACTAGGATGTAATTTGCCAGCCATATTTTTGTTAGAATAGGCTGGCAAGATATTAATAAAAGCTTGGGAGTTTTCTCAGCTTATCTCAATCTTTTTCTTTATCTCTTCCAGTATTTCCTTATGGTTCGAATGAAATGCGGTGTTCTTACGTGCTAAATGATTTAACAGCGTAATAATACTCTTTTTGTCGGAAGCTGGTTTCCCTGCTATGTAGTCAATTCCACGCGCAACTTCTTCTTTTATTTGCTCAGTAGTTAAACCATTCAAATAATTGAGGGTATGCTGGAAATTGTGGGGATCATAGTGAAATTGTTCCAGAATATTATTGATTTCCTCCGTTTCATCGTAACTGATATCCCCATTGGAGCCCACGATCTTAAAAAGTAATAAATCGATCGCCCGTTCATCCGTTAATTCAAAATTGCTCATAATTGTCTGGTTAAGGTGTTTCAGTCTACAGCTATTAGGTATAATTTATTAAAACAAAGATGCTAAATCCTTACAAATTTCCTCCAGTATTTCGCGGTCCGTTGATCCAATTCCGGCCAACTGATCCGAATCGATATCCAGCTCGGCAACAATGATACCATCTTTTAGGATTGGCACCACAATTTCTGATTGAACGGTTGCGCTACACGCCAGATAATTAGATTCCTTGCTAACATCTTCCACGAGAAACGTTTGGAGTGTGTCGGCAGATTGTCCGCAGATTCCGCTTCCAAAGGGTATGCGAGTATGTTCTGTCGGTTTTCCTACATATGGGCCCAAAACTAGCTCGCGCTCTTTATGAGGATCAGCAAGATAAAAACCAACCCAGTCGTATGACGGCACTTGATTACGTAAAAGTTGGCTGACTTTTGCGAGGATATCATTTATATCGTTTTCTGATTTGATGATGTCGCGCACTTTATCTGGAAGTGAGGAAAGAAGTTCAATATGATCTTTTGACAAGGTTGAAATCTGGTTAACAATTCATATTCACTATCCTGAAATATATCAACGCTGAGACATGGATGCCAATCAATTAATGATGAGTAGGATATTTTGAAATATAGTCTGGTCAACCAGCGTTTATATTTAGTTTTCCGATCGAAACGCCTATATTTCGCGGTCGAAAATAGGTTGTTCATAAAAGTCTCATTTAATCAAATAGTGGCATTTTTCGCTTTTTTACTGGGCAGTTATACTTCTATCATTTCTGTGGTAAACCCGTTCAGCGCTATGCCTGTTTTTCTGTCTTTAACTCAGGGTGATACGCCCACGCAGCGAAAGTCACAGATTACAAGAGCCAGCCTATACATGGTTCTGATCCTGACTATCTTTTTTGTGGCCGGTACTTATATCATGAATTTTTTTGGCATAAGCCTGGCTGGCATACGCATAGCAGGTGGATTATTGATAATGCAAGCGGCATTTTCAATGTTGAATCCCAAAAAAGGCGGAAAAAAGCTTTCGGATGAAGACGTTGATGAGGCCATAGACAAAGAGGACATTTCATTTAGTCCTCTGGCTATGCCGTTATTATCTGGTCCCGGCAGTATTGCGGTGGTCCTGGGACTCTCTTCCAGTGCAGCTGATTTTACCGATTATCTGGGAATATTTATAGCCATTCTGCTAACAGCAGCTACCGCTTACCTCGTACTGAGAGTATCGCCGTGGGGCGTGAAACTTCTCGGAAAGGCCGGGTTAACAGCCATGAGCCGGATGATGGGATTCATTAGCCTCTGCATCGGGGTACAGTTTATCATTACTGGTATACAATCGCTCGTCCACTAAAACCGTCGGGCCGTCTAATTCATAAAGGAAAGTTTTAGGTTCAAATCACGATAATTTAAAGCTCAACTCAAAACTTTACCGGTACGTTTGATTATTTCTCCTCGTCTCCAATCGCAGTGTTGCTTATAAAGGCGATTCGCTTACTGTCAGGTGACCACGATGGTACATTGATCGTTCCCTGTCCGCCATACAAATAAGCAATAACACGTGGTTTGCCCCCATTGACAGGCATGACTTGCAGGTAAACATGTTTATAAAAAGGATGATCACCCGGTGCTACTTCCTGGGTAAATGAAATAAACTGGATCCACTTGCCGTCGGGCGAGATATGTGGAAACCAGTCGTTCAGTTCGTCATGGGTCACTCTTTCCTGATCGCTTCCATTGGGCCTCATTCGCCAGATTTGCATAGTGCCGGAGCGGACAGAATTAAAATAGATCCACTTGCCGTCAGGTGTATATTCAGAACCATCGTCGAGTCCTTTGGCGGTTGTCATCCTGACCTCTTTTCCCCCATTTACTGAAATTTTGTAGATATCAAACTCTCCATTTCTTTGTGCGGGATAAACCAGGTACTTGTTATCCGGTGACCATCCATGAAGATAGGAAGGTCCCTGCGTTGTGATTCGGCGAGGTGTTCCTCCGGTTACAGGCAGGATATAGATATTGGACCTGTCGCTGTCATCTTTCGCTCCGTTGCTGATACCCAGCATCTTACCGCCCCAAGATAAGACGTGATCGTTGTTTATGTTATCAGCAAAGCCGGTATTTAAGAGCGTTGGCTTATTTGTGGCCAGATCATAGCGATAAAGGCGACCATTTTTATTATAAATGAGCGTCTTGCCGTCTGGTGTCCAGTTTGGAGCCTGTAAAGAAACATTCTCACGGTAGATGATTTTGCGATGTCCGGTATCTACATCCATAAGCTCCAGGTTGCTACCCAGAAATTCCTGGTAGGGTACGAGCCCTTTCCATGCCGGTTTTACCAACCGAACATTCCAGAAACGGGCTTTTTCGGTTACATCCCGGTTATGGGAGCAGACAAACAGGCCAACATATACATTATCACCCAAGTCAAGATCGGATAATTGTACCGTTTTAAAAGGCTCTCCAAAATGTGCAACGGACATAATAAAAGTGTTGCCCCTTCGCTCGAGTTGAATGATGTCAGGTGCGTTAACATCAGACTGCACTTCCTTTGTCGAATCACCGTCAGCCCGGCGATACTGCAGTGAGGTCAAGCCACTCCCATGAACTGCTGCATCGACGTATGCCGATGTTGAGTCAAGTGATGAACGGATCATCCAGCCGAGTTTTCTGTGCTCTTCGACACCCTTTCCGATAAACTCTGCACGTGTCCTGAGGATGAAATTACCGTCCATTTTTTTCCAGACGAGGTGAAACTCATCATGGTCAAACCACATATTATATCCCGATCCGGCAATGGTATAGGTCTGTGTTTCATGATCGTATGAAGTTGATCCTTTGTACTTTACGTTGCCAATGTCAGTCTGATCTTCAAATTGACCCATATCGGTACTTTGTGAGTATGAAGATGAAGCCAGTGCGAGGGTAAGGAATACCAATGCGGTGGTTCTGCTAAGTGAAGAAATGATTCGCCTTTTCATTAAAACTCCTGATTCTCTGTCTTGGTATTATCACGATCTCATAGATTGAGATCATAGGATATGCAATCGGTTTTTATTTTGATGCCTCCATAAATAATCCGATTAGGCATAACAATTTATGACAGAATATGCTTAAAGTTCATCTTAACGGCAAAACCTGAATAAAAAAAGAGCCGCCAGTTTCAATTCGAAACAAGGCGGCTCAGTCTGACGAAGGATGGTTAGGAATGGATCATCTTATGATTTTATCCTGCGTCGAGGTAATCCCAACAGAATTTAATCAGCGGCGGACATCCCGGCGGCCTTCAGTTTTCCCAGTGCTTTATTTCTAACAAGTGCAAGATCAAGTCCATTTACATTCCATTTCGCAATTTTCTTGTAAATTTCCATGCTCTTTTCCTCGTTGCCACTGTTCTGATAGGCAACAGCCTTGTAATACCAGGTCAAAGGAGAATCATTATCAGCCATTTTAAAATGTGAAATTGCGTCATCATTCATGTCCTTTTGCAAGGCTGTGATGCCCTCTACAAAATGCAGCATCTTTATTTGTCCTTCGTCCTGACGTTTATTGACAAGTTTTTCAGCCTGCTGTGCGACTTTTGAAGCTTCGTCGACGTCCCCCTGTTGAGCCAGTATAAAACTTTTTCTCAACAGAACATTAGCAGTCAGATTCTCTTTCATGGACTCCGAAACCTGCATTTCATCAATTAAGTCGTTGGCCATGTTCGTCTCTTTCAGTGCTTTGTCAGGTTCGCCGGTCTCGCATAAAATGAATGCTGCTGAATTGTGGGTTGTGAAAACGCTCGTCATAAGGTTATGGCTATTAGCGAGATCGCGTTCTTTATTTATGACATCAAGGGCAGCCTGAGTATTACCCTCGTGAACATACGAAACGGCCTTCCAGAAGAGCGATCCCAGCTTATTATTTATCACAGTAGATTTTTGGTACTGTTGATCATAATAATCACGCGCTTTGGTATAGTCTCCTTTAAACAGGTAATTATCGCCGATTCCCTTAAGCGAGCTGATAAACTGTGGATCGATGGAGAGTGATTTTTGGTACTGAACGGTCGATTCATCGTATTTACCCATTTTTTGCAGTAATTCAGCATATGAGTCATACGGGTTCGGATCGTTTGGTATCAGGCTTATATATTTTTTGAATGCGTTTTCGGCAGCATTGTAATCACCCAGTTGTGAACTGGCATAACCTATCATGTTGTAGGGGGGGCAAAATTTGGGTCGGCTTTTAGAGCTCGATTAAAATGCTCCAGTGCCATTTTGTAATCTGAATTTCCATAATGGAATTGACCTATCTGTGTCTGGGCCCATTTGTCGGCTGGATAAGCTTTGTCCAACTGTTCAACATAGGATTTTTCCTCTATCCTGTTGCCTTCAAAACTGGCTTTGGTGGCCATAATTAGCATTTTTTCCCCAGATGAAACTTTGTCAACCAGAGAAACGGCTTTATGAATATTATCCATAGCCATATTGTAGCCTCCACCCGATTGTGCGCGATACAGATATGCCATGGCAAAATCAGGGTCTTTTTGAATGGCCTGGTCGAAGTATTCCGAAGCCTGTCTCAATTGAACATTCGCCAGGTTGTCTCTTCCATGAATGAACAGCTGCATGGCTTCATTCGATGTGGTAGTTACAGGAATTTCCTGTGCATATACAATCGTGTTCGGCAATGATAGAAATAACGAGTATAATAGGACTATTCCTGCCATTAGACAGGATTTTTTTGCAATATTCATTGGTGTCTCCTTGGTAAAGGAATGAGAGATGTGAGGAGCAACATTATGTTGCTAATCCTGTATCAGGATATTAAATATTAATCTATAATCTTGTTATAAATTAATAATTTATGATTAATAATATGTTTTATTAGTATTAATATGATGCATGGCAACGAATAAGATGAGTAAAATAGTTGAGAAGAAAGGAAATTGTGAAAACGGTTAAATTTAAGGTGCACGTATTCTTGATCTCTCTTAAAGTGAATAAAAAGACGCAGAATATTTCATGTGTCAATCAAAAACCTACGGTTCCGGGTTATCCTGATTTCTGGTTAGTTAGTTCTACTTCTTCGTGTATTTCCAGTTACGCTCTTTCCCCTCTGACAGCCATTTTACCGTTGTAAAAAGTCGATTATTTCGTGTCCTTTCAGACTTTGCTTCTGTCACCCATTCAACATATTCCTTTTTATGACTGGTGCTAAAACTATTGAATGTTCTGAGCGCGTTTTTATTCTTGCGAACTGCTTCCATGAAATAATCCGGAATGTCCAATTTCTTTTTAGCCGCGGACGCCTTTTTAGGGACTTTTATTCCCTTCTCATTTAATTCTACAGCCTTTTTGATATAGCCTATCATAACCGAATCGCCGGGCAGATCAGAAATACTGGTAATTTTTCCAAATTGACCCATAGCCTCATCCGCAACGTCAGAGTCAAGAATTAACGGTGCTTTCCAAAATCCGAATGTACAGTGGTGCTTGAATGAGGCCATATTACATAAGATTCCATTGTACACGAAATTCGGAAAACTCCATTTGATGGCCTCCTCAACTTCGGGGCATGCCTCATGAACCAGAGACCTCAGATGTTCCAAAATTGGTTTAGCAAAGCCAGCTGATTTTTCGATGTACTGATCGACGTTCGGATTTCTTTTTACCATTATAAATCTCTGTTGAACACATAAGTATATCTTCAATCTCCAATATAATATCTTATTGATTTTTCTGAATAGTTGGAAGAGGTTTGCAAATCGAGGGTCTGTACGCTGCGTAGGTCAAGCTGTGGATTATCAAAGGATGTATTACCTTCAATCTCTAGTGATCAAGGGTAACATGATGAAGAAAATGGAGATCATGTTAAGAATTGAGTGGATCGCAAACGTAGTAAGGAAGGCTTCTCTCAGTGATTTTTTGTACTTGCAGTAAAAACTCCAACTCAAATAAGTCCGGAGGGAAGGACGAAAGTGCATAAAGTAATACCGTATGATAAATGAAGGGAAGCGAATATCATTGCCGTCACGAAATTATTAGAACGTAATTTCGTGGAAACTTCTTCATAAAAATTTCAATTGGTATCCATTGCGTAAATGTCTCTATGAATGGACCAATAAGCACAGCAAAGATGATAAGGAATGTGTAAAATATCCATTTGTGGAAAATAAAGTTGCTACTTTAAAGCCAACTGGAAAATTGTGATATTAAAGAAGCTATATGAAATAATCGGAACCAAGTAGACCCGAACTACTGTTTTATAACGCAGGCTTAAAAAAACGTCATTCTAGTATAAATCTACATCCTTGAACAATCTAAGCTATGAAGTAATATTTTTGAATTAATATTCATTAAGTAAACCTAAGCAAGAAAAAAATTCCTCATTTTTTGGTTTTTTTCTGTTTATAACTCTATTAATTGTTAAAAATACCTAAACCAACAAATTTTCATGAACCCATGTTTTGATTTCACGTCAGTGCACTTAAATTTATAAATGAGTATCATGCCTATTGCTTATACCTGAATGAAGCATCATCCGGACAACCGCCAAATATAGTTTGACATTGCTGATTCACTCATATTGACTAAGTTATTTTTCTTCTGTATTTCAAATTGCTGTATGTACATGGTTTTTAATATCTGTGAAGTTAACGATTAAGGTTAGTCAATTTCTGCAGGCTTTGTAACCGTTAATAAAGTCTGTGCCAGCCTCATATGCCTGTGCAGCTTGGAGGCCACTGTTAATCCATTTAAAAATTGTGCACCAAGGAAGCATTGGAACTCCACCGTTTGTCTGATTACATTCATTATAATTTAGTTCAACCAAGCCGATTTCACTCATTTTCTTCATAATAAACTCCTGTGAGTTGTTTGCCGTTTTAGGTTTGAAGTGATTTATCAAACTTCATTTTTAAACGTATAATTGCTCGCTAACTAATAAATACGCGTGATGTAACATTCTAAAGAATCTTCTGCAAATTGATCTGATCTGCTTTGAAATGGATACTGCCATGACTCCTAAAGGCAACTAGTAAACCAATGTATAAGATTCCACGTTCTATTTCATATAAGGTCGATGTGATCCAATTCCTCTCACGTCATATCCATTAATCCCGATAGATCATAATAGCTGACCGATTATGTTATTACTCTAATTAGCTGATCAAGTGCTATTTCATCTAGATCAATTACTTATAGTTTATTGCTTATTCACTGCATAAATAAATACAGTGGCTTAACTCTCCTACTATATCCACCCGTTACATGTCTTTTCTCATTCTCGGGAAGGGTTTCCTGGAAACCAAAAAACATTTTTCCCTTTTCTTCATATACATAGCTCTGTCGTTGCTGGTCGTATGCAATCGGGCAATTCAGCTCTTCTTTAAGTTCTCCCAACAGCTTATACAGCCACCGCTCAGAAATGCCCAGTTTGCGTGCCAGCTCTTTCGGAGGGCCGGTACTTTTGCGCCTGATGAGTGAGTCCAGTCTCTCAATTCTGTTTAGATATTTGTAAAGCGACATACTTTAAACCTCTCTTGCCGTTTAATGAATAGATAAACAATAAGTTATGCACTATCACAAGGACAGAATACAAAGGATTTTAAAGAAAGTCATCTGTGAAATCCGGCTGTAGAAATTGCGAATAATCTTATGAGTTCTGCTTTTCTTTCTATCTTAATCAGGTAAGTTCAGATTTAACTATCAAGGATGGCATTTTATAAGCTACGCATTTTACTGGTTGGCGGTGGTCATGCCATGTTGCCTGTTGTTGGTTTCGCGAGTAAGTGGATACATAAAGGGCACAATGTCACGCTTCTCAGCGACCAGCAATGGCTACATTACTCTGGGATGATACCTGAATATCTTGGTCGTGTATATCATGAAGACCAAGTAAGAATCGATCTTACCGGGCAAGCAGATAAAAGTGGTATTTCTTTTCTGCAGGGAAAGGCGTCGGAACTCATGCCTGAAAAGAAGATCTTAAAACTGGAGAATGGGGAATCTCTGACGTATGATATAGTTGCATTCAACATCGGAACGCTGCCTCCCAGGAAATCCGGACAAAGTTGTGAATGTATTGTGCCTTCAAAACCGTTGCATCATATCGGAAGACTCGCTGATTTTGTTTCATATTCTGCTAATCATCCGGGAGAATTACTTATTGTTGGCGGAGGTGCAGCAGGGGTGGAAGTGGCAATGAATGTCAGTGCGCGTCTGAGTTCCCAGATCCGTTCTGGGATCTTTTCCCTGCATATTTATGAACAGGCGGAACGATTGCTTTCCAAATTCCCCGCAGGGATGTCTAAATATGTGTATAAGCTGCTCTCACGTCGGGGAGTGCGCATCCATTTTCGATCAACATTTGAGCCAAATAATCAATCTACTGTGACTAAAAGGATGGTTTTCTGGGCGACAGGAACCCGGGCAAATAGCATTTTCGGAAATGCAGGTTTATCAGTTGATGATTCCGGTTTTATGCGGGTACGTCGCACACTGCAGAGCATCGATGATCCCAGTATTCTGGGCGCTGGTGATTGCATTGCAATTGATGGTATTCGGCCACTTAGAAAGATTGGCGTGCATGCCGTTAAACAAGGTCCACTACTTGCCCAAAATCTGGATGCACTAATTTCAGTCATGGAAAAGGGAGAAACATCGAATGAAGAGTCACTTAAGAGCTTCAAGCCTTATCCCATAAATCCACTCATTCTTTCAACTGGTCAGGCGGAAGGGATCTGGGTTGCCGGCCCAACCTGGATTCATGGTAAAATGATGTTAAAGCTTAAACATTACATCGATCGTAAATGGATCCGTTCCTACCTATCAAATCCAAATGAATGGAAAAGTTTAGCCTTGCTAACTGAAGCTGAGAATGCGAAAACAATAGATAAATAAGGTGCTCCTGCTTTGCCTTCCTTCCAGTGAATCGTTATAATCTTTATCCGTAAAATGACTAGGCTATTAACGAACGAGATTACCACTGAATACTATAGAGCACATCATAATTGAATTTAGTAACTATGCCTGGGGTACGCCTCTGCTGGTATTGTTGCTGGGTGGCGGACTTTATTTTTCGATCTTTTCACGTTTTGTCCCCTTCAGACATTTTTTCCACGCAATTAAAGTGTTAATGGGCAGATATGATGATCCCGATGATCCGGGAGATATCAACCACCTGCAGGCATTGATGAGTGCTCTATCTGCCACGATCGGTATGGGCAACATATCAGGTGTTGCAGTTGCAATCGTTATGGGTGGTCCCGGAGCGCTGTTTTGGATGTGGGTTAGTGCCATCCTCGGCATGTCGACTAAATTCTTCACGTGTACACTGGCAATCATGTATCGAGGACCCGACTCGCTGGGCCAGAACCAGGGTGGGCCCATGTACTGGATCCGGGAAGGTTTGGGAAAACGATGGAGGCCCCTTGCCTGGTTTTTTTGTATTGCCGCGGTTTTTGGAGCACTACCTTTATTTCAGGCAAATCAGCTCACGCAGATCATACGTGATGTAATGCTGGTGCCTCACGGTATTGTGAGAGCAGATCATCATTTCTGGAGTGATTTTATCAGTGGAATCGTTATTTCCGGAATCGTATCCCTGGTAATTTTTGGTGGAATCAAACGCATCGGACAAGTTGCCGAACGCCTGGTACCATTTATGATTGTCGCGTATATCCTATCGGTGTTGTACATCATATTTGCTCATGTCTCAGAGATCCCCTATTACTTAAACCTGATTATTACAGATGCCTTCAGCGGAAAGGCCGTCGCCGGCGGAACTCTGGGTTCAGTGATTGTTACAGGTATACGCAGGGCCGCTTTTTCCAATGAAGCGGGTATCGGTACAGCCCCTATGGTTCATGGTGCGGCAAAGACCAAGGAGCCGGTCCGTGAGGGGCTGGTGGCGATGCTAGGGCCTTCTATCGACACAATTATTGTCTGCACCATGACTGCAATGGCTATTTTGATGACAGGCGTCTGGAAAACGACCAATGCCGATGGTGTGACGCTTACACTCCGCGCCTTTCAGGATACCATGCCTACAGTTGGTAGTTATGTGCTGGTGATTAGTGTGGCGACATTTTCCCTGAGTACGCTCTTTACCTATTCCTACTATGGAACAAAATCTCTTGGTTTTCTTTTAGGGGCAGAATATCAGCACTGGTACAACTATTTTTACGTAGTCTCAATCATATTCGGATCGGTGGCATCCCTCACGGCCGCTATCAGTTTCATAGACGGGATGTTTGCCATGATGGCCATACCCACTGTTATAACCTCGGTGATGTTATCATCAAAGGTACGGGTGGCCATGAAGGATTACTTCGTACGGATGCATGAAATGGACTTGATAAGTTCCAGGATCAAATGATCAATTTAGTGTTCTAAGGTGTCTGAAGCTGATTGATTACAAACGTTCTACAACGGCGCGTAGTTTATCACGAACTTCTCCTGCGATCTTGCCGAGCTTATCGTTGCCTACTGCCTGCATCGAAGCCACCGGATCAACCGCTGACACATCAACGCTGCCATCTTTATTTTCTTCCACGATAACATTGCAGGGGAGCATCACTCCGATTTTATCTTCATTCTGCAATGCCTTGTAGGCAAAGTCGGGATTACAGGCGCCGAGGATGCGGTAGTTTTTGAAGTCCACATCCAGTTTCTTTTTAAGCGTACTCTTCACGTCGATTTCAGTCAGTACGCCGAAACCGTCTTTTTTTAACTCCTCAGTTACCTTTTGGATGGCGTCATCAAACGAAAGATTTACCGTTTTATTAAAGAAGTAATTCATAATACTATATAGTTATTTAGTTTAAATATCTTCCTGAAGTACGTATTTACCCTACAGATATTGTGGATTATTGAAAAGCAATCTCGATGTTTAAACACACTTTTAAGTCACTTTCATTCATTATCAATGATTAAGGTTAAGTTCTGAACTGGTAAAGGGCTCGGTTCGTGTGGAGGTTTCATCGGCTATTTGTTTAACCTCGCTGGTTTTTATCAAAGTATATGATGCTCCTGACATATCCTGGACATATCTGAGCAGAACCGCAATTTGAGGATCGCTTAAAGATGCCCGGAAAGAGGGCATCGCTCCCTCATATCTTCTTCCTCCCACTACAACAGGCCCTTCTAATCCTTGTAACACTAATTTTATAAAAGCTTCTTTGTTCCTGGCCGCAACACTTGTATTGTCGAGTGGCGGGTATACATCTGACGAGCCTTCACCTTTTTCACCATGACAATCGCCGCAATTCTCCATATATAAAGTAACAACTTCAGCGGGACTTATGAGTTCAGACAGTTCAATAGTGGATAATGTGTCGGTACTTAGTTCCTGTAAAAGATGTTGTTGCTTTCGGATAGAACGCTGTAACATCGTATCTGTATTTGTTCTTCCGGGAATTCCCTTCATAACATAGGCGAGACCCTGATATGCTGAATTTACATCCCGAATTTTTGCCGTGAATCTTCCGATGGAAGTTTTATTCGAGTCATTTGTTGCCAGGCTGCCAGGCTCTGTCTCTTGCATCATGTTGGAGCGCTGTTTCTGCAGGTCAGCCCATCGATTCTGAATCTCATGATACAATTTTCTTTCATTTTCATTGAATTGACTGCTGTCTGAGAGGAATTGATCTGTAAGCTGATTGTGCAGGTTAATCACGGAGTCATATGTTAAAAGCCATTGAGGTCCGTCAAAATTTTTATACTTTTTGCCGCCGCATCCAGCTAATAAAACTATAAGTAACAGGGCAGATGGAACCGTGTGTAGAGATGATTTCATAGATGAATAAATTTGATCATGTATATAAACATAAAATATTGCCTGATTGCAATTTTAACAGTCTGATAGTTCATCTCTACACATAAATGAGTAATGTTTTTACGTTATCTGTATTTTCAGACCTGTTATTTATAACCTCAGTGACTGGTAGTTGACATGGGCATTATCTGGATTGCAGGAATTTTTGCTGCAGCTATTCTCTTTTTTTTCCTGAACAAACTGTATCAGAACAGTAAGATGATCAGTAAAATTGACGAAGAATGGGGGCGTCACAACCATGTTTCCGAGGTCGACATGGTGGAAGCCGGTCATTATTTCGATCTTTGGAGGGATTCCGGTAAAGCCGCCATTGCCATTGATAATGCGACCTGGAATGATCTTGAGATGAATGCCATCTATCAAAGGATGGATCATTGTCAGTCGATGACAGGGCGTCAGATGCTGTATCGCATGATGCATACACCGGAAGGAAAATCCGGCAAAGTTTCTTTTTACAATGATCTGATGGATCTTCTGGTCAGGAAGAAGGAAAGCCGAAACAAGCTTCAACTCTTGCTCCGGCGGCTCAATTCCGACCACATGTGGTATGTGAGCCAGATATTTATGAAAGATCTTCCCGGTAAAATTGCAAATCCGTTTCTATTTCGTATCACACCTTTTCTGGCCATTTGCTGCATCATTGCTGCCCCTTTTTATCTGCCATCTCTTTTCGGGCTCATCATCATAGGTTTTCTAAATACCATCATTCATCAGATGTATAAGAAGGAACTGTTCGTTTACAGCGGCTCTCTTTCCGATCTTAGGAGCTTGCTTTTCACAGCAGATAAGGTTCAAAGCTGGATGAATAACATTGAGATTCTGGCCGATGAACAAAAGCAGCTGGCTGCAGATATGAAACAGCTGCGCCCGTTGAAGAAGCTGCTTCGTCCACTGATTCTTTCTACGGGTTCCGCGAACGAATTATCCGATCTGGTTAATGAATATATCAATCGCGTTTTTTTAATCGATGTGAATATCTATGTGCGGGCACATGAGGATCTGCGAGTATATCGAAAGGAAATTCAACGGGTCTTCGAAACACTTGGCATGCTTGATGCGCTTACCGCCGTTGCCTCATTTCGTTGCGGGTTGCCCGAATGGTGCAGGGTATCCCTGACGAATAACCACAAGCTCGAATACAAGCAGGCTTACAATCCGCTGCTGGAAGAACCCGTGCCTAATGATATCAGCCTGACTCGTGACAGTGTTCTTCTTACCGGATCCAACATGTCCGGGAAATCGACTTTTATTCGAACGCTGGGCATCAACCAGGTCCTGGCTCAGTCATTTGGTTTCTGTTGTGCTGAACAAGCCGAATTATCAGTACTTGGGATTGCAGCATCAATACGAAATGAGGATGATCTGTTGTCTGGCAAAAGTTTTTATCAGACGGAGGTAGAACGGGTAAAACAGTTGCTGGATCAGGTTCAGGGTGATCAACCCTTCATGATCCTGCTCGATGAGATTTTTCGGGGAACAAATACCATAGAGCGTATCGCTGCCAGCAGGGAAGTGTTGGCGTACCTATCCAATTACAATGGGTGGGTTATTGCGGCGACACACGATCTGGAGCTGATCGATTTACTGGATCATTTCCGGATGTTCCACTTTCGCGAGTTTGTGGAAGACGGGGAGATGCGTTTCGACTACAAGCTGCGCACCGGACCGGCATCTACACGAAACGCCATTGCTGTTCTCGAACTATCCGGTTACCCGGATTCAATTGTTAAAAACGCCCTCTCGCTTGCTGAGGTTCTCGAAGACCGGTATCAGCCCATCAATAGTAATGGTATCAAGCCATCATAGTTCTTATTTACAACCTTTTACACGAAAATAAGGGTTTCTTCTAATTTTTACGCAAGAAAATGTGCATATGATTTGTCGTACAGACAAATACATTAGACAGTCGTATGCATAATTTGAAAAGACCAGGGTTGTTTCTGATTATTGTTTTATGTCCATTTCTCGTTTGCGCTGCCATGCAAAAACAATCTGAAACACAATTTACATCGAAAACACCATCAGGTCAGTCTGAGACACCTCACCTCAAAGCAGGCAAACTTTCAAAACCTCTTGTTTTGGACGGCATCCTGAATGAACCGGAGTGGGCCAAGGCAGATTCAATCAGCAATCTGACCGAGGTAGATCCTGATGAAGGAACAAAGCCATCTGCTCGCACGGTAATCCGTCTTTTGGCCGACCAAGATTACATCGCCATCGGAATCGTTGCTTATGATCCTAAACCAAAAGGTGTAATTGCTTTCAGCAGGGAACGAGATGCCTTTTTACAGAATCAGGATTATGTGAAGCTTGTTCTGGATACCTTTCACGATGGGAGGAGTGGATACATTTTTGCCGTTAATCCGGAAGGGGCCCGCTATGATGCAATTATTAGTCCCCGGGGAATTCGCCCGCCGGGTGGTGGTCCTCGAAGCCATGAAAATTCGGACTGGAATACCATTTGGGAGGCAAAAGCGGTACACACCGACTATGGTTGGTCTGCCGAAATATTAATCCCGACAAAAAGCCTCATGTTTTCAAAGAAATCAAGAGAGTGGGGATTGAATGTCGAAAGGCAGATAAAGAGATTACAGGAAATAGATCGGTGGTCGGGAGCGAATCACAATTATAAAATTGATCAGGTATTTGTCGCAGGCGATGTTACCGACCTGCCGAAATTGTCTTTGGGTCATGGTATAAGTGTTACGCCTGCCGTTACCTTTGGAGGCGGGAAACCGGAACCGGGTGCTAAATTAGATAAGACACTAAAACCGAGCCTGGATATCAGTAAAAGGATTGGGAGCAACCTTACAAGTACGCTAACTTTTAATACTGATTTTGCACAAACCCAGGTTGACTCGCGGCAAACCAATCTTACTCGTTTTCCTCTTTTTTATCCTGAAAAACGCGCCTTCTTCCTGGAGGGATCTGATATCTTTAATTTTGGTACGGGACTAGGGCGTGACGTTGTACCATTTTTCAGCCGGAATATTGGCCTTGTAGACACTGTGCAGGTACCGATCGTTGCGGGAGGAAAAATAAATGGAAGGATCGGTGATACCAATATTGGTGGATTGATAGTTCATACCGGAAGTAAGGGCACTTTTGCCAGACCCACGACTATGTCTGCGATACGTGTCCAACAGAATATTCTTTCGGAATCTAACATCGGAATAATAGCCACGGCGGGCGATCCACATGGACTGAAAAATGCATGGATGATAGGATCCGATTTGACGCTTCAGACAACGCATCTATGGGGAGATAAAAATTTGAAATTCGGAGTTTGGGGACTCCTCAATAATCGGGAAGATCTTACCGGTGATAAGTCGGCCGAAGGAATGCAGTTGAGTTATCCTAACGACTTGTGGAATATATCGTTAACCTATAAACGTATCGGTGATGGATTTCAACCATCACTGGGTTTTGTGCCCAGACCGGGAATCATGGTTTTTGATGCTCATATTATTTTTGGTCCGCGACCTACGTGGCCATGGCTCAGGCAAGTCTTTTTCATGAATTTTCCCAGACTCATAACCGACCTGGATGGAAATTGGCAAAGCTATCGGTATATGATTGTCCCGCTGAACCTGGATCTTGAAAGCGGCGACCATGTAGAGTTTGACATTATCCCACAGGGTGAACGCCTGACGGACCCATTCGACATAGCCAATAATGTTACCATATCAAATGGCAAATATAATTTTCTTCGTTACCGTGTTCGGCTGCGTATGGCATCCAAGCGTAAACTGCATGGATTCATGTCGTGGGAGTTTGGAAATTTTTATGATGGTTACCTCCACACATTGCAAGCCCATCTGTTCTGGAATCCGTCGGCACTGTTAAATACATCGGTTAATTTCGAAAGAGATATTGGCCTTATGCCGGAAGGTGATTTCATAAAGAATTTAATTGGCACTCAACTCAGTGTTAATTTCTCACCTGATCTTGGTATCAATAGTTTCATTCAATACGATACGGACAGCGATATCATGGGATCCAATACAAGATTTGTATGGACTTTCAATCCTTTTGGAAAACTCTTTTTCGTGTATAATCATAGTTTATTGAATACGATGAACAGGTTTCAGTTTCAAAACAATGAACTGCTCGTAAAAATCCAATACACATTCCGTTATTAAGTGAAAAAGAAGCTGCAACACACCCGATTAAGTGCGTTGCAGCCTGAAAATAAAATCAGATTTAAAATCCGCGATTATCCACGGCTATATTTTAAAATCAGAAGATGTACTTGAGCATGAAACTGCCGTAGACCGTTGCTTTATAGGGTCCCGGAATGATGTAGCCATCGCCCCTTCCACCATCCTGTGGTTGGGCAAGCCCTGTGATATTCGGCCCGATGAAGAGGAATGTGTAATATGTACTTCCCAAAAGGTTGTCTCCACCTGCGGAAACATCGAGCATGAAATGATCACTCAGATTCTGTTTATATCCAAGCTTGAGGCTAAGCAGGTCATATGATTTTACATACGTAGAGTTGTCGAATGTCACAGGCACTTTGTCCACATATCGATAGGTGCTATTCAGGTACAGGCCAACATTCGTCTCTAGGTCCAGGCCGGCATCAAATGTGTTTTTGGGGACTCTGGCAACAGCATTACCCGAGTAATTTACCGTGTTGGGGTCGTTGTTGTTATCACTTTTGAAATCGGCATATGTAAAGTCCGAATAGGTAAAGGATATCCACGGACGAAGTACAGACAATGTCTGATCGTTATTGTCAATGGCCAGGTAGCTAAGCGAGAGTTCTACCCCTTTATTGTGCTGCTTTCCGGCATTGGTCGTGTAGGTAATAGAGTTGGATGTTTCACTTACCAGCTTGTCATAGTTTTCAAGATCAAACAGTGCGAGCTGATAGGATAACCGTTGATTAAGCAAACTCCCTTTTGTTCCAACCTCATATTGAACGGCACGCTCCGGTTTGAGTCCCAGGTCAACCGTTCCATCAGATGCGGTTGCACTACTGAGTAATGGTGGCGTATACCCGGAACTGATGCTTGCGTAGACAGATATGTCGTTGGCAAATACTTTGGATACCGAGATACGCGGAGCCAAAACCGGCTTAAAGGACTTTTTTATTAACTGGGTAGTGTCATTGACCTGTCCGTTTTTCAACATATTCCGGATTCCGAAAACGTTCTTGTTCAGGCTGGCTCCGGCGGTTACGGTTATCTGGTTTGGCAATGAAAAACTCCACTCAGTAAACACGTAATAATTCGATGCGAAATTTTTGTGGTCATTGGGGATTTGCGGGTGCGATGGAATGGGTACAACAAACACCCCATCACTCGAGATGTCTGACCGCTGGAACATTCCGCCCAGAGTTCCGTTTACACCAACGTCATTAATGTGTGTCATGTAGTTGAAAGCCGTTCGTGCTCCAAAATTGAACTGATTGGTGTTTGAAACACCATGGGCAAATGGCTGATACGAAGTATGGCCGCTGCCAAATAATGTTGTTTGGTTGTCGAAATGCTCGCTGATGTGATATTTATCTGAGACACCTAAAATGAAGCTGTTGATCTTCACACGAGAGTCATTGGCCAGGTAGGCGTCGTTACTGACCGGCTTCCTGCTGTAAAAATCCGGGCTGTCGATTTCACCGGCAAGATCTTCATTAGAATGGGAGTAGGCAAAGTAGGTGGAAACCAACTGGTTGCTGCCGACACGAAAGTTGCCATTCAAACGGATGTAATTCTTTTTTGATGAACTGTGCGGACGGAATGAATCGTAAGATTGATTCCCATAGTTAATCAGGATATTTGAATTATCCCCTGAACTTTGTACAGTCGTGTTGCTGCGGAAGAGCCCGTAACTGCCGCCGATGACTTGCTGCTGTATACTCGATTGGTTTGGTGTCGGGCGCGCCGTTTCAAGGTTCAAAGTACCACCGATGAAGCTGCCATAAAGACTTGAAGCAGGACCTTTGATGACTTCAACTTTCCCAAGCGATGAGAAATCGATGTCATCCATGATTGTTATTCCGGTTGCATCTGTAATCGGGATATTATTCAGGAATACCTGGTATCCCTGGCCATTGAAGTTGGGATTATTGCCGCCTGTGCTCGGATAGTAGCCACGGATCGTCACACGCTGGCCACCCCACGGTGAACGCGATTGCATGAACACACCGGGTATTGTGTTAATCGAATTTTCAAGGCTTAATCCACTCGAACGGTCAAGATCATGCCGGGTCAGAATTCCGACGGATTGAGACCGGATAAGCTGGTTATTTCCGACAACCTGTATTCCGGGTAGTTCTGTTTGCGATGGCACCATCTCAATAAAGAGCGGCTTATCAGGGTTGGTTATCGTAATCTTTTGAGCTTCATAACCAATGTAAGTAACGGTGACGCTGTTAATTTCACGGTTAGCACTAAGAGTGAACTTTCCGGACGCATCTGTTGCGGTATTGATCATAGTCCCGGTAATCGTTATGGAAACATTTGTCAGCGGTTTTCGGGTTTGCTGATCAATCACCGTACCACTTATGTTTGTCTGGGCAAGCAATGCCAGTGGAAAGACTATTAAAAAAGCTGTAGTCAGTAGCAGTATGTGTTTTTTCATTGCAAAAATTTCTTAGAATGATTTCTCATAAACAGTGATCCTACCCGCAAATGTTGATTCCCCAAAGGAATAGTTGGTTCTGCTATCCGTAAAGGATGATTATTTTTAGCAGGACCTCACACACGCGAGATTCAGAAATGGCCTGACTCAGCAATATTTGGTCAGGAAGGAATATTGGAAGAGTACTATGAGATCAGCTTATTTTGGGAGGTGGGACCGGAACCCGCTGGTATGGAATTTCAGGTAGGTTGTAATTCCGGGAAATCGCTAAAAAACGGATCGGTGATTTGAAGTTGACTCGCTTGGTTTTTGGGAAATAAAGTGGTGCAAAGAGGCTCTTGACCATTGTATCCAATAAAAGATGTTTTCCTGCTTTAGGATTAGCCCGATACTGTTCCTGCAAGTTTGTATTTGCCGTAAGTTGATCGAAATTTACTTCATCTTTATGATCATGGATGACCGTGAAGTGAATCTTATCACCAATTTTTTGTTGAGACACGACATCATACATTTTGCCTTTATAGCGAAACTCATGTCTGTTGATTTGGACAAAATGACCGTTGTCAAGGTTCATATCATCTTTTGAAAGGATGAGTTTGGAATAAGCCTCCGTATCGTGATGCTCTATTAACTCGGATATTTCACGAACGATTTGCCATCTGGTAAGTGCGTATAGTCCGACATAACCAATGGCATTCATCAGAAATGAAGAAAGAAGTAATATGGCAACGGTTTTGCGCAAAAATGATACCCTGTTTCCTTATTGTGCAAATGTCCGGTCTTGCGGCATCAGATGCTGTTAAATGTCGTAAAACTGACTGACTGAGTAAACATAGGCAATTTCCGCAATCCAAAGGTACAATTCATAAATATGACAGATCAACTTGTAATCCATGGAGCTAGGCAAAAGCCAGGGCCTGTGTGCTGCCGAAATTGTGATGTGGGGAAAGGACAAATACCGAATAACCGGCCTAATAATATTGACTTTGCCGGCATAACTCAAGTCGAAATGTATAATTAATCTTAGTATCTGACCCTCAATTTACCACCCTTGAGGGTGGCCAGGTGGGTGTTACACGAACGATGTAAAATCGTAAAATCCGATTTTTGATTATCAGTTTTTCACAGCTATGTATGTAAGTGAACTGCTCCTTTCCGGTTCTGGCAGGCTTTTCAACCAAGATTGAAAACCCATCATAATACCACGAAGCAAAGGCAGACTGTGTTCCTGGTATTTTTCGCTCAGCATGCTGATGTAGAAAGCATCGAGTGGCAATGGCTTAAGACTATCAAGTCGGAACCCGTTGTCAGATAGAACATTTCGCACTGTTTTGGGAGCGAAATGCCAGAGATGACGGGGAACATCATAAGCCGCCCAGTTTTCTTTATAATGTTCGGCATCGGGAGAGGTATAGTTGGGAAGTGCGATAACCAGATGGCCGTCGCTTTTCAGGACGCGATGTAACTGTGACAATGTTTCCTTTACATCGTGGATATGTTCAAGAACATGCCACAGGGTGATAATATCGAAATGATTATCGGGGAGTGATGCCAACACATCAGGTGAATCAACAGGTAAATGGGTCCATTCTTTTGCATACTCACGGGCTCTTTCATCAATCTCTATTCCCTGTGTTTCCCATCCGTAGTCAGACATATGTTTGATGAAGTAACCGGTGCCGCTGCCGTAATCAAGGAGAGCTCCGGTATTTTTTCCAGTGAAGTTTTGAACAGTTTTTCTTTTTGCCGGCAACATGACCTGCCGCGCCATGTGATAAAGACGTGCGGTTAATCCTTTTTTTGTATCAGAATGCGAGATATAATTCTGCGACTGATAGTACCGGCTGATTTCATCCGGAGCAGGAGCATTTTGTGTAAAAACCAGTCGGCAGTCTGCGCATTGCACGAGATCAAACGTTTCATCACTCACAAGGTGATCCTTGCAGTTGAGATAGTAACGGGTTTGGGATGAGTTGCAAAGGGGGCAAATAGCTTGCGGTGATGGCATGGGACCTGAAATCCTTATGTGATTTGGTTCACGGAAGATAGAAAAATCAGATTTTATATAAGAATATGCGAATTTTCGGTTGTGAAGTGTAAATTTACCGTTATGTCTGAAACATTCATATCAAATAAATTGCAGGGACATGGATACAGCAAATCAAAAATCCCGACCGGGTCAGGTCCGTCAGTTGCTTGCTAAAGGATATCGCAATTTGAGTCTTCAGGAAAGAAAGCTGGTTCGCAATATTTCCCAAACCTTTCAATTTTCAAGCCGCAATACTAACGAGGCTTTTCACGAGCAACTGACCCTGGGACAGCGTGTTGCCGACAAGGTGGCGACTTTTGGCGGTTCCTGGCCATTTATCATAATTTTTACTGTTATTCTGATAATCTGGGTGATATTGAATTCGGTGATCCTTGCACGTTATCATGATAGCTTCGATCCATATCCCTACATACTCTTGAATCTGTTCCTCTCGATGCTCGCCGCCATTCAGGCGCCGGTGATTATGATGTCGCAGAATAGGCAGGTCGCTAAAGACCGGATGCAAGCGGACAACGATTATGCCGTGAACCTGAAAGCAGAGCTGGAAATATTACAACTGCATGAGAAACTGGACGAATTACGCGAACAGAAATGGGCAGAGCTTATCAAAATGCAGCAAGAACAAATAGACATTCTGCAGAAGTTGCTGCGGGAGAAGGGGAAATAGAAGAATAGGGGGATAAGGATATAAGGAAATAGATTACTGTTACGAGTTATGATCTGCCCATATACCCCTATTCCTTACTCCCTTATTTCCTTAATACACCTTTTAAATACTGCCCGGTATAACTGTGATCCAGTCCGGTGAGTTCTTCAGGCGTTCCTGTTGCGATGACCTTGCCGCCGGCAAAACCACCTTCAGGTCCAAGATCGATGACCCAGTCGGCCGATTTAATGATATCCAGGTTATGTTCGATGACAACGACCGTATGTCCCTGATCAACAAGACGGTTGAACGAGTCGAGCAGCTTATTGATATCTTCGAAATGGAGACCGGTTGATGGTTCGTCGAAGATATAGAGAGTCTTACCCTGAGTTGGCTGTGAGAGATACTTTGCGAGTTTAACGCGTTGTGCTTCACCACCCGAAAGCGTCGTTGCACTTTGTCCGAGCTTCAGGTAGCCGAGTCCAACATCCTCCAGAACCTGCAACCGGCCAGTGATGGATGCTTCATCAACAAAAAATTCAATGGCATCGCTGACCGACATTTCAAGGACGTCATGAATGTTTTTTCCGCGATATTTCACGGAAAGGATATCCTGCTTATATCGTTTACCATGACATACTTCACAGGGCAGGTCAATGTCCGCAAGGAACTGCATTTCAATCTTTTGAACGCCCTCGCCCTGGCATGCTTCGCAGCGTCCGCCGGGTACGTTAAATGAGAAATGTCCCGGTGTGAATCCCATAATCTTAGCCTGGCGAGTATTTGCAAACACATCGCGAATGCCGTCAAATGCTTTGATATACGTTGCTGGATTTGATCGTGACGATCTGCCAATAGGCGACTGGTCGACCATCTCTACGGATTCGATATGCTGCAATCCTTCAAGTTTTTTAAATCGGCCAACAGGACCACTATACGATCCCATCTCTTTCATGATCCCGCCGTAAAGCGTGTCGTGTACAAGTGTCGATTTACCCGAACCGCTTACCCCGGTGACGCAGGTAAATACGCCAAGCGGGAAGGAGATATTAATATTTTTCAGGTTATGTTCAGAAGCTCCGTCAATCTCAATTACTTTTCCGTTTCTTTTGCGTCGTTTCCCCGGAACAGGAATGGATAACCGGCCACTTAAATATTTACCTGTGAGACTGGACGAACTGAGAAGCTCATCATAATTGCCGTCAAAGGTAACCTCTCCGCCATAACTGCCAGCAAACGGACCAATATCAATAATGTGATCGGCTGCCCGCATCATTTCGGGATCGTGTTCAACAACAAGCAAAGTATTCCCGATATCGCGCAGTGATTGAAGGATATTGATCAACCGGTCATTGTCTCTCGGATGCAGTCCGATTGTTGGCTCATCGAGTACATACAAGCTGCCGATAAGGGAGCTGCCGAGTGCATTAGCCAAATTTATCCGCTGTGCTTCCCCACCGCTCAGTGTGTTGGTCAGTCGATTCAGTGTCAGGTATTCCAGTCCGACCTCATCCAGGTATTTCAGTCGCTTGCGAATCTCATAAACGATCTGGTCTGCCACTTTTTGATGAAATGCGGACAGCTCGAGGTTATCGAAAAACTCATGTGCATGACCAATTGTCATCTCCGTGATCTGTCCAATATGCATGTCATTGATCTTCACATACAGGGCATCCTTGCGAATACGATATCCGTCACATTCGGGGCAGCGTGCGTATCCGCGGTAGCGAGCGTAAAAAACACGCATGTGCACCTTATAAAACTCTTTTTTGATCTCTTCAAAAAAACCGTTGATGCCGATATACTCATCCTGCCCGTTCCATAATTTTTTCCTTATTTCCGGAGTGAGGGCATTGTATGGAGTGTCAATGGACCAACTGTAGCGGGCGGCAACCTTAATCAGGTCTTTCAGATGCGTACTGAATCGCGGTGAGTTAAATGGAGCAATACAACCAGCGCGGATAGTCATGTCAGGGTCTGGTATCACCTTATCTTCATCGATACCGGCTACACGGCCAAAACCTTCGCATTTTGGGCATGCTCCAAATGGGTTGTTGAATGAAAACATCTGCGGAGCCGGTTCCTCGAACTCTATGCCATCCAGTTCAAACCGTTCGCTGTAATTCAGTGAATCACCCCCGCGAAGTTTGACGATGCAGCGACCACTTCCCTCCTTGAATGCTGTTTCCAGGGAATCGGTGAGCCGGCTGCGTGAGTCGGCATCGTCCTTTTTAATGCTTAGCCGGTCGACTAATACAAAGGGCTTCTGTTTTTCGAATACTTTGAGATTCGGTTCGTCCCGGGTCAGATCGACCATTTCTTCGTCCTGAGTGAGCAGACGCGTGAATCCTTTTTCTTTTAGTACCTGTAACTCTTCCTGCAGTTTTTTCTTTGTGTGATGTGGCAGGGGAAAGAGAACGTAGAATTTTGTTCCCTCATCCAGTTGCTTAATCAACTCATCGGCGGTGCTTTGCGGAGAATCTTTTCTGACAGGCCGACCGGATACCGGAGAATATGTAGTGCCAACACGGGCATACAGTAATCGCAGATAATCGTAAATTTCAGTAGTGGTTCCAACCGTTGAACGTGGATTCGTTGTTGTGTTTTTTTGCTGGATGGCCATGGCAGGAGAGATACCCTGCATAAAATCGACATCCGGCTTATCCATGCGTTGCAGGAACTGGCGTGCGTAACTGGACAGACTCTCAACATAGCGGCGCTGGCCCTCGGCATATACGGTATCGAAGACGAGGCTCGACTTGCCGGAACCGGATACACCTGTTACAACCGTAAGTTTATTCCGGGGAATTGTGACATCGATATTTTTGAGATTATGGACGCGAGCCCCTTTTACGATAATGGGGCGATCGCTACCGGCTTTGGTCGGAGCCAGTGTTTCGCTCGATTCGGGCATAAATCGGAATCCTGTTCAATAATAGATCAAATGAGTAAAGATACGAAAATACAGGAGCCTCTGCGTAGTCATCTTCATACCTGAGTTGTACAACGTGGGAATAACGAAGGGAGAGGTCTCAAGATTCCCGGCTGAGCTAAATCAATAATTAAGCAATTAAAGGCACGCCTAAAATAAATGTCAGATTCATCAGATCAACAGGAGTATCAGTGATCTACATGAACGTTATAAGTCATTGTAGGTAAAGATAGTTGTTTACTTTTCGCGGGTACTTTTGTAACCTTAAAACGCAGTACGGGAATGAAGAGGCTTTTATCTTTTTTCACTTCTAATCGTAAAGATTATGGTCCATATACTGTATGATCGCCTGCAATTTGCCTTTACAATCAGCTTCCACTATCTCTTCCCGCAGCTGACTATGGGATTGGCCCTCCTTATCGTAATTCTCAAGTCGCTGGCTCTGTGGAAAGAAGACGAGAAGTACAATATCGCAGCTCGATTCTGGGCAAAAATATTTGCAGTGAATTTTGTAATAGGTGTTGTGACCGGAATACCAATGGAATTCCAGTTTGGAACGAACTGGGCTCGTTTTTCCGAATTGACCGGTGGTGTCATCGGACAGACGCTTGCCATGGAAGGGATGTTTTCTTTCTTCCTGGAATCCAGCTTCCTGGGATTGTTTCTGTTTGGCGAGAAGAAACTCGGACCGAAAATGCATTGGGTGAGCGCATTTCTTGTATGGCTGGGTTCATGGCTAAGCGGTTACCTGATTGTGGCAACCAATGCATGGATGCAGCACCCGGTTGGTTATGAAATTCTTGCTAACGGCAATTTTGCCCTGAACAACTATTGGGCCCTGATTTTGAATCCGTGGGCTTTGTGGCAGTACACTCACACGATGATCGGCGCTGTGGTTACAGCCTCGTTCGTGATGGCAGGTGTCGGTGCGTTTTATGTGCTTAGTGAGAAAAAGGATACGGAGTGGGGCAAACTTTTTGTCCGTATTGGTATCATATCTGGTGTTATTGCCAGCTTGCTGATGGCTTTCCCGACAGGTGACCAGCAGGCACAAATGGTTGACGAACATCAACCTGCAACAATGGCTGCTATGGAAGGCATTTTTCAAACACAGACCCATGCCCCCATCATTTTCATCGGACAGCCGAATATGGAAAAGAAGCGGCTTGATAACCCGCTGTATATGCCGGGTATCCTGAGCTTTCTGACCTACCGGCATTTTGATGCAGAGGTCAAAGGAATGGACGCGTTTGATCCCAGTGAGTTGCCCGATAATGTGCCGCTGCTTTACTACGCTTACCACATTATGGTTGGCTTAGGCACGCTGTTTATAACCCTGTTATTGATTGCGGTATTTCTGCTTTATCGCGGTACGCTCTTTAAAAACCGATGGATGCTGTGGCTATTGATCATAGCTGTACCATTTCCCTACCTGGCCAACACAGCCGGATGGATGACAGCGGAACTCGGAAGGCAGCCGTGGCTTGTTCACGGACTTCTTCGAACGGCATCCGGGACTTCCCCCAATGTTTCGGCTGGTAATACATTATTTACACTGATCGGATTTATGGGAATGTATTTTCTGCTTGGGGTTCTGTTTCTTGTACTGGTCGGTGCCATTATCCGCAAGGGACCACAACCCGAAACCACTTAATTCAGGCTGACTATGGAAACTCTTTGGATAATCCTCGTTTCATTTATGATTACCATGTATGTCGTGCTTGATGGCTTTGACCTTGGTGCCGGTATGGTCTATTGGTTTTTTGCGAAAGATGAGTACGAACGTCAATTGGTTAAAAGCAGCATCGGACCGTTCTGGGATGGGAATGAAGTTTGGCTGTTGGCGGGCGGTGGCACGTTGTTTTTTGCCTTTCCATTGGTTTATTCAAGTTCATTTAGCGGATTTTATCTGCCTTTGATCATCCTGTTGTGGCTTCTCATGCTGCGCGGAATCAGTTTAGAGCTCCGAAATCATATAGAACATGTCATCTGGCAAAGATTCCTCGATTTCTGGTTCGGAATGTCGGGACTACTGATTTCACTGTTTCTTGGTGCAGCACTGGGAAATGTTGTCCGTGGTGTAAATCTTGGTGGTGTAGTTAACGGAACAGCACAGTACGATCCAGCGTATTTCTTTACACCGTTATGGACTACCTTTTCACCCTATGGTGATGTCGGTGTACTCGACTGGTTTACTGTTACAATGGGATTGACAGCCGTGGTTGTCATCTTTTTTCACGGTTCGGCATGGATTATCAAAAAGACGGACAGTCCGTTGAATGATCGTTTGCGAAAATTTGGCGGCAAATGGTCCTGGTTGATTCCGGTATTGGTCGTTATCACCTCGTGGATGATGTTTTTCGTACGACCTGGCTTTTATGCCAACTACTATCACAACATTTTCTGGTATATTTTCCCGGTGATTGGAATAGGGGCAAGTTTCATGATCCCACGAGCTTTCAAAAACGGTGATGACGGCAAACCATTTATCTATTCATCCGCCTTCATCTTTTTCATGCTTATCTCCACGTTAATCGGCATGTACCCATTGATGCTGCCATCAACTAACAATGTGAATCCATCACTGGATATCCACAATAGTGCTGCCGGTCATTATGGTCTTGTAGTAGGTCTTGTCTGGTGGATCATCGCTTTCATCCTGGTCGTCATCTATTTTACCTATATCCATAGGGTTTTCCGCGGCAAGATAACTGAAGAATCAGCTCATTATTGATTTCAAAGTGTATCTGACACTACTGTAACCTGCTCCCCTCTCCATGAATATGGAGAGGAGCATGGGGAGAGGTACCTCCCATCTATTCATAATGATGCTAAATAAGAGCCATTTCCTCTCCGCCTGGAACTATTCATCCAATGCATGACTTATAAAAATCGATTGAAACATTACAGGTTCTACTGATCCAAGCGCAACCCGACACGATCTTAACGTGTCTGCCTATTTAGAAATTTAAATTTTCGTGAGTGTGACTAAAGGATGATCCATTCGTTGCATCCTGCCGTCTTATTATTATCTGAAGCAGCATCCCCCGGAAGCGAGTCTATTTACCATCTATTCGATTATTTTCTGATTGCTGCTTTTTTTGTGGCGGCTTCCATAACCTTCCTGGTTTTTTATCTGTCTTTTCGCTACAGGGCGAAGAAAGACGATCCCGAACCCAAACAGAATCATGGAAACCATAAGATTGAAATAACGCTGACTCTTATCACAGCCTGTGTGGTTGGTTTCTTCTTTTATCTCACGGTCTCCACGATGCTCAGTATTCAGAAGCCGGCCGGAAACCACAAACCGGATGTCGTGATAACCGGGCACCAGTGGTGGTGGGAGGTTGAATACCCGAAAGACGGGGTTATTGCCGCCAATGAAATACACCTTCCTGTAGGAAAGAAGTTGCTCATCAATCTCAAAACGGCAGATGTCATACACGATTGGTGGGTGCCCGCTCTCGGGCGAAAAATGGACATGATTCCCGGCCGGACAAATCATATATGGCTCACCATAAATAAACCGGGAAAATATGAAGGTGCTTGCAGTGAATATTGTGGTGCGCAACATGCATGGATGCGGATACAAGTAATCGCACAGTCGCCGAATCAATTCAAAAAGTGGGAAGAGCACCACGCCCAACCGGCTGGAGAACCGAAAAGCAATCTCGCTCAAAAGGGGAAGAACCTGTTTATGCGATCAACATGTGTAAACTGCCATGCGATCGAGGGGACAAAGGCAGGTGGCCGTATTGGTCCGGATTTGACACATATAGGCAGCAGGAAAACACTACTGACTGGTATGATGAAGAATGATCCCGAAAATCTTGATAAATGGCTGACAAATCCACAAAAAGTGAAAAAGGGTGCGCACATGCCCAATTTCTTGTTCAAAAAACAGCAGGTCAGGGAATTGTCTGCTTATCTGGAGGGACTTAAATGAATTTCAGGGATGCGATTGCAGAACCGGAGACATCACTCCCATCCATCAAGACGGGCGAGGGTGTGCTGCAATGGATTGGTTCGGTCGATCATAAGCAGATTGGCATTATGTATCTATGGATGGCTCTGTTCTTCTTTATCGTAGGTGGTGTTGAAGCACTGCTGATTCGAATTCAGCTTGCCGTGCCCAATAATACGTTCCTGAATCCTGATGCGTACAACCAGATCTTTACGATGCATGGCACGACTATGATTTTCCTGGTGATGATGCCGGGACTGGTAGGGCTCGCCACCTATTTCCTGCCCATGATGATCGGGGCCAATGAAATGGCATTTCCACGATTAAACGCACTTAGTTTCTGGATTACGCTGTTTGGTGGTTTGCTGCTCTATTTCAGTTTCTTTGCAGGCGGCGCGCCGAAAGCAGGTTGGTTCAGCTACGCACCACTCAGCGAGAAGAATTTTTCGCCGACTCTCGGATCAGATTATTACGGTCTTAGCCTCCTCTTGACAGGAATTGGTAGTGTTGGTGCCGCACTCAATTTCATAGTGACAACACTGATGTACCGGGGAAAAGGTATGTCCATGCGTGATCTGCCCTTGTTCGTGTGGATGGTGTTCGTCAATTCCTTTTTGATACTTGGTGCTTTTCCTGCTCTTAATGCCGGCCTATGCATGTTGCTCATCGACCGTTTGATGCATGCTCATTTCTTTCTGGGTACAACCGGGCAGGGCGCACTGCTCTGGCAGCATATCTTCTGGACATTTGGACACCCCGAGGTTTACATCCTCATCCTTCCTTCTTTCGGCATCATCTCGGAAGTAATTCCTGTTTTTTCACGGAAACCCATCTTTGGATATGCATTCGTAGCCGGTTCATCGGTCGCCATCGCTCTACTCTCATTTGGTGTGTGGGTACACCACATGTTTGCTACCGGACTCGGTAATACGATGAACAGTTTCTTTGCTGCAAGCAGTATGCTCATTGGTATCCCAACCGGAGTAAAGGTGTTCAACTGGATCGGTACAATGTGGGGCGGCTCCATCCGGTTTAAGACGGCGATGCTTTTTTGTGCCGCCTTCCTGATTGATTTCACGATAGGCGGGTTGAGTGGAATTGCCTTTGCAATCGTACCCATCGACTGGATGTTGACCGACTCCTATTTCGTGGTTGCACATATTCATTATGTGTTTCTTGGCGGCACTGTTTTCGGCATGTTTGCCGGCATCTACTACTGGTTTCCCAAAATGACTGGCCGAATGCTCTCGGAGAAACTTGGAAAAATCAATTTTTGGCTGTTTGTCATAGGCTTCAATCTGACCTTCTTCATTCAGCACTTCCTCGGACTCATGGGTATGCCAAGGCGTGTGTTCACCTATCCCAACCTGCCCAACTTCACCTGGATGAATATGCTCTCGACCCTTGGAGCTTTTCTCATGGCGATATCAGTTGGCGTGTTCATTTGGAACATCTATGTAAGTCTCAGGGATGGAGAACCGGCAGATGGAAATCCGTGGGAAGCCTGGACCCTGGAGTGGGCCACCACATCGCCGCCGCAAACGAAAAACTTCACCGAACTTCCGCCGATCAGGAGTCGCCGTCCATTATGGGATATGAAACATCCTGACAATCCGGACTGGAAAACACTGGAGGATAGATAGCTGATGAAAAGCAAAAGCAAACTGATGACGATCTTGTTTGTGGCTTCCGAAGCCTTCTTCTTCATCTCACTGATCGTTTCTTATTTATACTATCACAACCAGGCGAGTACGGGGCCCGCATCTGTTCAGAGTTTGGATATCGAGAGTACCGGGATTTTTACCTTGTTCCTTCTGGGTAGCAGCCTGACGATGTGGAGAGCACGCAAAGGCCTCGAACGCCAACAACCGGGCGCATTCAAAGGATGGCTGCTCACGACCATCGTTTTCGGGATCGTGTTTCTTGTGGGGCAGGGCAGAGAATACCTGCATTTATACCACGAGGATGTAACTGTTAGCCGCAACATTTTTGGGTCGAGCTTTTTTACGTTAACCGGTTTTCATGGGCTCCATGTCCTGATTGGGTTGATCCTGTTAACCATCCTTTTCGGACTGGCGCTTGCCGGCGACTTTGAAGATGCGGAGTCTCCGGCTATCGAATCGGCTGAAATCTACTGGCACTTTGTAGATGCGGTCTGGATTGTCGTCTTCACGGTCGTCTACGTCATTCCTAAAATCACCTGATGGAGAACGAATCATGGCATTATTTCAAACATCATGGAACTGGGATACTGAAGTAATCATCATTTGTTTGGCATTACTCGCAGCATATCTTTACTGGACCCGTTTTCACTGGAATGGTCGCAGTTTTTCTTTCCTGGCTGGGATAGTGCTCATTTTTGTAGCGCTGAGCATGCCGATGGGTCCGGCGCCTCATCAACACCTGTTCAGCCTGCATATGGCCAAACACATTCTGCTCCTGATGATGGCTCCGCCGCTGCTGGTTGTTGGTCTTCCTGAACAAAAAATCCGGCCGTTATTTTCTGGAAAATTTCTGAAAAAAATCGGCAAACACCTGTTTAACCCCATCTTTACCTGGTGTCTTGGGGTGGGTACCATGTGGTTCTGGCATATCCCGGCCATCTATGATTACATGGATTTGGCAGCTAATCCGGCATGGATCACAACCATTCTTAAACTGCTTGAAGTCGTTTCACTTCTGCTTATCGGGGTATTCTACTGCTGGCCCATTCTGTCACCGCTCAAGGAATATCGTCTGCCCTCGTTGCAGGGGATTGTCTACCTGTTTTCCGCCTGTTCGGGCTGCTCCATTTTGGGAATTCTGATCACATTTGCCACTCCCGGACTTTATCATACCGTTTTCAGCAATGGTGCAACCGAAGTCTGGGGACTTACACAACAGGTTGATCAACAACTCGGCGGATTATTGATGTGGGTTCCGGGCTGTTTCATCTACCTGTCAGGTGTCATCGTCCTGCTCATCCGGTGGTTTTCGGGCTGGGATCTGCAAACCGAGACAAACCAGCATGAAGTAGTGACCCACAAAGACACTGTAAAAGCGTAAGAACCAATGACAGAGAATAGACAATCTGAAAAGTCCGACAACCTGGCAAAACCGCAAAAACTACCGTCGCCAACGTACTGGCCTATTATTTCCGCAGTTGGTATCACGTTTTTCTTCTGGGGCTTTGTCACGTCACCGATTATATCGGGTGTTGGGATCTTCATTTTTGCATTGGCCCTTAGCGGCTGGATTGGAATTCTGCGGGACGAGTACAAGCAAGAATCTGAAGCAAAAAAATCAAAGGAAACATATGAATCGTAGAGATTTCTTGACACGGCTTTCAATCCTGTTAAGCGGACTGGTAGGTGTTCTTGTTTCCATACCTGTCCTTGGATCGCTATTGGCCCCGTTTTTAAGCAAATTTCCAAGAAAGTGGCGAAATATCGGTCATGTTAAGGAATTTAAAACCGGGGACACGGTACTGGTCAAGTTTGCTGATTCATCAACGTTGCCCTGGGCCGGGACGACTGCCAAGACCGCTGCATGGCTGAGAAAGAACTCGGATGAGGATTTCATTGCTTTTGCAGTTAATTGCACGCACCTCGGATGCCCGGTTCGATGGGTTCCCAAATCGAAAATATTCCTGTGCCCCTGTCATGGCGGTGTATTCAACAACGATGGATCCCGGGCAGGCGGACCACCCAATAAACCGTTGAATCGGTATCCGGTTCGTGTTAAGAATGGAAACGTTGAAATCCTGACCAGTCCTCTTCCAATAACCAATATGCTCGGATGAACAGGACGTGTGTAATGCTAAAACCCGTAAACAAAAGTTGAACTGAGACTGGATTTGATGAAAACGCTAAAGAAAATATGGATGTGGGTTGATGATCGGTCTGGTATTTCGGAATTGTTTGAACCGATCGCCAAACATAAAGTACCACCCGATTCAAAATGGTGGTATGTGTTTGGAAGTGCTACACTGTTTTGCCTGTTCTTGCAAATTGTGACAGGTATTTCCCTTGCCTTGATGTATCAGCCGTCATCGGGAAGCGCATATGAATCACTTAAATTTATTTCCACCCAAATACCATTGGGTAATGTGCTCAGAGGTCTGCATTATTTCGGTGCCTCGGCAATGATCGTACTGATTGGAGCGCACATGATCCGCACGTACGTCATGGCATCGTACAAGTATCCACGCGAAATGAGCTGGCTAACTGGGGTGATATTATTGGCTCTCACGCTCGGGATGGGTTTCACGGGACAGTTGCTGCGCTGGGATAACATCGGGATATGGTCGGCTGTACTTGCAGCAGAGCAAGCCGGACGTGTTCCTATCATAGGAACATACATTGCACAATTTATATTGGCGGGAAGAACCATCGGCGGACAGACCCTTAGCCGCTTTTTTGCATTTCATGTTTTTTTGATACCGGCATTGCTTTTTGGATTTGTCGGATTTCACCTTTATCTCGTCATCCGAAACGGCATCTCAGAGCCACCCAAAAAAGGACGTCCCGTTGATCCAAAGAAATACCGAAGCTGGTACAAATCCATGCTGGAAAAGAAAGGCGTTCCCTTCTTCCCGGATGCGGCCTGGCGCGATATTGTGTTTGGTGTTGCAGTGATGCTGATTATTGGAGTTCTTGCTGTTTTTATAGGGGCACCTAAGTTGGGTGGTCCACCGGATCCCTCCAATGTTAATGTGTTTCCAAAACCGGACTGGTATTTGCTATGGGTCGATGCCCTGTTTGCATTATCTCCGCATAAGCTTGAGTCGTATGTGATCATATTCGGTCCGCTCCTGACGGCTATTGTACTGTTTTCCTTGCCGTTTTTGTCGAACAAGGGAGAACGCAGTCCAATCAAGAGACCCTGGGCTATGGTTGGAGTAATTATGGTCATAGCGATCATTGGCTCTTTATTGGTTGCAGGAGCACACACACCCTGGGCACCGGCATTTAATACCAAGCCGCTGCCTGATTCACTGGTCGTGGGTGATAGTCCGGCAGCACAGCATGGGGAAAAGCTGTTCTATCAGGAGGGATGTCAGTATTGTCACGCAATAAAAGGGCAGGGCGGAGAACACGGTCCGGATTTGACCTACGTCGGCGAACGACTGACAAAACAGGAGTTAACCATCCGGATTGTAAACGGCAGCGGTGCCATGCCGGCATTTGGCGGTTCCTTGTCAGATAAACAGCTTAATGATTTGGTTGCGTTTTTACATACACGAACGGAAGCCCACGATGCAAAACTGGCCTTAAAAAATCGATAAACGGCAAGTTGAGATAATAAAATTCAACAAATCATCCTTCGGTATATAAAAGTCTCCTTTATGGAATTAAGGGGTTGAAGGAACGAATCAAATTACCCGAACATGATGCGAACAGAGGATTTATCTGTTTATATCAAACTATTGTAACGAAATTTGGTTGTCGCGGAACGTTTGTGTTATTTTCAGCCTCTCTATCTGTGTTCATCCTTTCACGGTAAATAAAACTCAATTCATGCCTGCTACTTCGGATTCTTCGTCACCCTTGTCCAAAGGTCCCATGATCGCATTCGGTTTGCTTGCCATCATGTGGGGTTACAACTGGGTGATCATGAAGATTGCCATGCAGTATTGTTCACCAATGTACTTCGCACTTTTCCGCGTTGGGGGCGGTGCTATTGTGTTGCTTTCAGTAGTAGCCATTATCCGGGGGCCTTTGAAGTTGCGTTATCCGGGACGAGTAGTACTGTTGGGACTTCTGCAAACAACCGGCTACATCGGGCTGATATCCTGGGCCGTAGCCCACGGAGAAGCCAGTAAAAGCGCCATTTTTGCTTACACCATGCCATTTTGGGTTATTCTGTTATCATGGCCGTTTCTTGGCGAACGAGTGAAAGGCTTGCAGTGGATCGCTGTGATACTGGCCCTTTCCGGACTGATCCTAATTGTAAAACCATGGGTTATCGGAGGAGGACTCAAAGACAACTTTCTTGGAATCGCAGCCGGATTAGTATGGGGATCGAGCGTCATTGTTTTCAAGAAGATTCCAACCAAAGGGATGAAAGAGTTGCTATCAATTACAGGTTGGCAGATGGTATTTGGCCTCCCGTTGTTGTTTTTAGCAGCCTATGTTTTGCCGGAACCTCCAATTCAATGGAATAATGTGTTGGTACTGGCTATCGTCTACAATATTGTCGGAGCCACAGCTATTGCTTGGGTGTTGTGGTATTATCTGCTGCAAAAGCTGCCCGCAAACGTAAGTAGTTTTTCTGTCTTGATTGTGCCGGTTGTAGGAGTTGTGGCAGCATGGATTCAATTGGGCGAAAGACCGGGGCCAATATCCGGAACAGGAATGATCCTGATGGTTATTGCTCTGGCGTTAACCGCGATCTTCAGCAATCGGTAGTTATAAAAAAAGAGCCGCTATCAAAAGCAGCCCTTTAACTCAATCCGCAAAAAGGAATTGACAATACCACAAATTCCTGAGAATCTTCTCTCAATACTCAAAAGATCATCTGATTCGAATAACTCCGCCTGATGTTTGCAGAGTTACCCTTGGTCCACCGCCTTTCACTTTTCCTTCAACACGGTCGCGATGGAATGATCCTGAAAAACCATTCAGGTTGGTATCTACGAGAGAACCGTGTGCATCGAGATCAAATCCCTGGTCGCCCGGCAGGTTGGCAGTGATGTTTCCGCCGCTTGTTCTCAGGTCGAGAGCATCAACAAGCTTTGTGATGTCGGCGCTGATGCTGCCGCCGCTTGTATGAGCTCTTACACTTCCACTCAGGCGCTTCAGATTGATGGGGCCTCCGGATGTTTCCAGGTCAAAGGTCCCGGATCCACTGGAAACAGATATCGGACCACCGCTTGTTTTGCCGTCAATGCTTCCTTCAATATCACTGATATCGAGAGAACCTCCGGATGTGCGCAGGGTTATGGTTCCCTTTGAGTGATTAATGTTGATTCCGCCACCACTCGTATGGGCCTTTTGAGTACCATTTACGCTGCTTATGCTGATAGGACCACCACTTGTATTCAGATCACAGTTCGTTTCAGTAGGAGTATAGACCACAAAACTGATGGATGGATTATTTCCCCAACTGTTCCCCCTGTGACGTGCAATAGCTTTGATAGTTGAGCCGTTTTGAGTTATCTCGATGCTGTAATGGCTCAGATCAATATCACCCTGGCGAAAGTACTTGCCATTTTTACGAACATACATCTCTACTCTGACTTTATTGTCGCTTTGGCTTTCAACTTTTATGGCGCCACCGGCTGTCTCGACATTAAGATTAGCTGGTGTGCTTACCGTGAATTCTTTGACCAGGTAAGGAACGCCGTCACGTGAGGTGAAAATGTGATGGAAAAGCGCCTCGGGTGTGACGAGCAGTGCAACGATCAGTAATGAAACACCAGCAAAGTAACGTAATGTGGTTTTCATGATGCATGAAAATTAGTTCAAAAATTTGTTATACAATTTTCATACGATCAGAATCAGAAAAAGTTTACTAATTAACCTCGGATCTGGATGAGAAATTCCGTGATTTCCATATCAACCCAGTCGGTTATTCTGCTGCAAAGCAATACCAAATCTTATCCGTTCCTCACATTAATTAATCAGTGAAGCCAATTATTCAGGGTCTATAAATGTAATTTGTTGGCTGGCTATTTTTAAAAATGAAAAAAAAGCCGCTCCATTCGATACATCGAGCAAAGCGGCTTTACGGGAAGTGTGATTACAGAATGTTATATCAGCGCATGGCTGTTTCATCATTTTTCTTAACGTGAACCGGGTAACCGTCTATCAGGATGCTTGTTCCTGAAACGGCCACCGTATCACCAATCTTAACACCATTATCAATCATTACCCAGTCTCCGTCAGTCACACCTTCGGTGACCTCTTGTTCATGGGCTTTACCACCACTGATGATCCAAACAATGGAGCGTCCTTCCTGCTGATTGATTGCGTCTTTTGGTACAGAAGGTTGATTCTTCATGACCGGCAAGTTGAAATTTGCTGTACAAAACATACCGGCAGGAACAGTAAATTTATTGTTATCCACCGTGACCTTTACTGTAAATGTCCGCGTTTGCGTATCGATGCTTGGATTGACAGCGGATACTTTTCCCTGCAGAGGTTTGAAACTGGCCTGGAAGGAGATCATTACAGGTAGCCCCTTTGGGATACTTCCCGCATAACGTTCGGGTACATCCATTTCGGCTTCGAGAACAGATAGGTCCGTAATTTCAAATGCAGGATCACCGATGCGCGCGAAGTCTCCGGCGAGAAAACTTCTCTTTGTGATGAAGCCACTATACGGGGCGTTAATTACGGTATCGTCCAGTTTCTGTTTGGCATTGTCTCTTGCAGCCCGAGCCTGTTTCAAACCTGCGACAGCCTGTTCATATGCCGATTCGGTCTGATCATTCTGCTGGGAGGTTGCTGATCCTGCCTGGTATAGATTTTTGATTCGATCTCTTTCTTGTTTCGCATTGTTGTAGGTAGCTTGTGCACGGCTCAGATTTGCTTCTGCCTGTTCGAGAGCCAGCTTGTAATCGACCTGGCGAATTTGCAAGAGTTTCTGTCCTTTATGCACGTAGTCACCAATGTCGACATTGACTTTGGTCACGTTACCTTCAACCTGTGTCCGTAATTCTGCACGTTCTCTTGCAACAAGTGTACCTGTAGCCTGCAGTGAACGCTGAAAATCACGGCCTTGAACTTCGGCAGTTTCGACGACAGCCGTATCCTGGCGAAATGCCGATCCGGATTCCTGTTGGGAACTATTGCTATCAGCCTTATTGCTACCGCAAGCAGCTAAACCAAGGAGGAGCCCAGAAATCACCAGAACGGAGCCGAACTGCCGGAATCTGGAAAAAAGCTTTCGATTGGTCATGATATCCTCTGAATAATTAATAATGATTATGAATGTTCTTCTTTGCTATTTCTTACGAATAAACCCTTTACTTTTTCTGTCGCGTCGTCCAGAATCAGGTAGACGACTGGAATAACAAGCAGCGTCAGGAATGTCGATGTCAGCATTCCACCAATAACTGCAACACCTAAAGGCTGACGAGTCTCTCCACCTTCACTGATGGCCAGTGCAACAGGAACCAGTGCTATAATCGTTGCAGCAGCAGTCATCAAAATCGGGCGCAGACGAAGTCTTCCGGCAGTCAACATAGCGGTTACTTTATCATCACCATGCCGCCTTCGCTGGTCAGCAAGGTCGACCAACAGAATGGCGTTTTTCACAACCAGACCAACAAGCATGATAATACCGATGAAAGAAAAGATGTTGAGTGTTGTTCCGGAAATGAAAAGTCCACCGAACACCCCGATCATCGTCAGGGGAAGCGAAATCATAATCGTGAACGGGTGAATGAACGATTCGAACTGGATCGCAAGCACCATGTAGATCACGAGAATGGAAATCTCAAGAGCCTGCAAAAGGTAGCCGAACGATTCAACCTGGTTTTGGCTGGAACCGCCAGGCTGTGCCTGCCACTGTCCGTTTTGCGGTATGATCTTCTGCACAATGTTTTCCACACGTGTCAGCCCTTCTCCTGCCTTAATGGAACCATCGGTATTTGCGTAGAGAGTCACCGATTGCATACGATTATAACGGTTGATCACATTTGGTCCCTGTCCAACATCGTAATTGATCACGTTCGCGGCCTTGATCAGGTTGCCAGATGCGCTCCGTGTTTCGATTTCGTCCAGATTCTGTGGTGTTTCACGATAATCCGGCTGTGCCTTGACCCGAATCTTATAGCGATAACCATTGTGGGTGTACTTGGCCACATCCATACCGCCGAACAGTGCGTAGATCTCATTAGAGATGGATCGAACACTCACCCCAAGATTATAAGCAAGGCCACGGTCGACATTTACTTTAATGTCCGGTTTGTTCAGACGAAGGTCGCTGTCGAGGTCAACGAATCCGCCTTCTTGTTTCAGTTTATCCAGAACCTGCTTACTAATACTGGACAATTTTTCAAGATTCGGACCCTGGATGATATACTGAACATCAGCATTTCTTCCGCCCCCTCCGGCATTTGAAACCTGAGATACGGCCACAATCATGTTTGGAAATTCTTTATTCATCTGTTCACGAAACTTCACCATGATTTCCTGTTGGCTCAGGTCGCGATCTTCTTTTGGAACAAGATTCACAAAGAAATTTCCTTTATTCACTTCCTGGCTTGCACCGCTACCAACGGATGAAAAGACGGAACTGACCTGTGGATATTTGAAAAGTGTCGACTCCATAGTATAGAGACGCTTGTTCATCATATCGATCGATGTACCCGTAGGCATTTCAAAGTTTACCTGGAACCGGGATTCATCAGACTTTGGGATGAATTCAGAACCGATGTACGGCAACAACAGAAGTCCGCCAATGAATGCGGCCGTAGCAATGCCAAGCACAGACCATCGATGGTTTACGCCCCATTTAAGAGTGCTAACATATCGTTCTTCAAGGCCCTTGAAGAATCGCTCAAGAGTCATGTAGAACTTATTGTGCTTTTTCTCATGCTTTAACAGGCGTGAGCACAGGTATGGTGTAAGTGTGAACGATACAAGAGCCGAGATGATGATCGTAATGGCAACCGCCATACCAAACTGGTAGAAGAACCGGCCAATGATACCCTGCATGAAAGCAACTGGCAGGAATACTGCAGCAACGGTTGATGTAGCAGCTAACACCGCGAAACCTACCTCGGTCGTACCTACGCTTGCGGCTTCCATACTTTCTTCGCCCATCTCGACGTGCCTGAATATATTTTCAAGCACAACGATCGTGTCGTCAATAACCAGACCGACCGCAAGCGACATGGCAAGCATCGTCAGGTTGTTTACTGTGAAACCGAGTGCATTCATAATGATGAATCCACCAATCAGTGAAATCGGGATGGAAACAATGCTGATCATCGTGATACGGATGTTTCTCAGGAACACGAACATGATAATAGCAGTGAGTAACACACCAAGAATGATATCAAACTCAGCACCGTCGATCGATCGCAAGATATACTTTGAGTTATCCGATGCAATCTGAACCTTGATGCCGTTTGGAGTGTTTTTTGCAATCTTTGCTACTTTTTCTTTAACAGCTTCAGCAACAGCTACCGTATTGGCACCAGTTTGCTTACGGATACCCAGACCGATTGTCGGAACCCCGTCGTAGTGAGCGATTGTACGGTAATCTTCTGTCCCGGTATCGACACGTGCGACATCTTTCAGGTAGACATTTTTCCCATTTATGCTGCGGACAACCAGGTTTTTCAGACCATCAGCTGTGAGATACTCACCTTGCACCTTGATCGTATACTCTTTGTTTGTCTCCTCAATCCGGCCACCCGGCAATTCAAGGTGGTTGCTTTGGATAGCATTGACCACATCCATGGCAGTAAGATTGCGCGCATAGAGTTTATGAGGATCCAGCCATACACGGATCTCCCGCTGGCGCAGACCGGAAACTTCTACATTACCTACACCGCTTACGGTCTGGAGCTGCTCCTTAATCGTCTTGTCGGCATACTCGGAAAGCTGGAGATAGGGAACTTTACCGGAAACGGAAATCCAGATGATGGGACTCGATGCGATGTCAAGTTTTTGTACTATAGGGGGATCAATATCCTTTGGAAGATCTTTCTTGGCGAGATCAACCTTGGCCCGGACCTCCTCGGCTGCAACGTTTGCATCTTTGCTGAGCTCAAACTGTATAGCGATGTTCGAGAGGCCATCGTAGCTTTGTGAGGAAATATCCTTAATACCACTGATTGTATTGATCTCTTCCTCCAGGTTATTGGTCACATCCTGGTCCATGACTTCTGGACTGGCCCCCGGTAGGACCGTTGTAACCGTAACAACCGGAAATTCGACTTCAGGGAAAAGGTCAATCCCCATCCGGGAAAAGGAGATATACCCGAAGACTAACAATGCCGCCATGATCGTGATGGTCATGACTGGGCGTTTGATGGATACGTCAGAAATTAGCATAACTTATTTACCAAATAGATTCAATTGTTCGAAGAGGTTGACATGTTGTTGTCTTTGACGGCTTCCGGCTTCAATTGACCGGTTGCCTTTTGCAGCTGCAGATTGGCAACCTTGTGATCGTAAATACTTGAGTAATAGGATAGCTCAGCCTGGCGAAGTGCCTGGCGTGCGTCGAGTACGGACACTTGATCGAGCGTTCCATTCTTCAATCCTACCAGAGCCAGCCGCAATCCTTCCTGAGCCTGCTGAACAGTCAGCTTTTGGGCATCAACGGCGCGGGCAGCATTATTCAGAGCCAGAATAGCGCTGCGTACATCGTAAAGAACTTGTTCCTTGGTACTCAGATAATTCAGTTTTTGTTGCCGCAATTCCGAACGGTTCTGGACGATTGTACCCTCACGGTTGAGGTCGAAGATATTCCATTTAAGCGTTATTCCGGCATTCCATGCATAGCCGTACTTCATATAGTTATCCGGATTAAAGAAAGAACCGTGTGGATTCGGGTATTGATAATTCTGATTCAAGAATGCGGATAATGTCGGCAAATACCGGGAGTAACTGGCAAGTACATTCTGTTCATTGAGTCTGACAGTCAACAAGCTGCTCGAAAGTTCGGGATTCCGGTGAAGCGCCATATTGACTGCTTCAACTTCATTAGTGTTTGTTTCCTTGTATTTAAGCGAATCCTGCAGGCTTATCTCACTGTTCTGAGATACGCCCAACAACTTGAAAAATGCAGCCTGAGCCTGATCGAAATCATTTTTCGATTTTATCATCTGTGTTTGTGCATTGGCAACGTCTACCTTGGCACGCAATACATTAAAGTTAGTCGCGGTGCCGAACTTGGCTTTATTCTGTACATCTTCCAGGCTGGCCTGGCTGACCTTGAGATACTGTTGATTTACATTGTAGGTTTTTTCAAGAAGCAAAAGCTGATAATAACTTTGCTCGACACCATATATGACATTTTGGGATACATTATTTACCTGCTTGTCAGTCAATGCATTGTATAATTTCGCAGCCCGCAAGCCGGCGGCAGCGGAACCATTTAGCAGTGGTTGTTCGAGGTGAAGATTAAACGTGTAATTATTCAGACTACCAGCTGTTATCGTATTACCGCCAATATTAATAGTGGCAACTTTGTCAATCCGGTTGTAGGTACCATTCAAAGTTGCCGTCGGAACCACTCCGCCATATGCCTGAAGAATTCGGCCGTGAGCATATGATGTATTCTCAACAGCAGTCTCGATATCCCTGTTGTACAGTAATGCAAGCTTGACGGCATCCATCAGTTCAAGCTTGCCTTTTACCACAGGTTCCTGATCTTCCTTTACATGATAGCTGTTTGGGTTAACCCGTTGATTAGCGGGCAAGGTATCAGCGGTTGCTTGTTGCTGTTTCCAGTCGTTGAACGCCTGCGTTTCCGTCTGATCAATATCATTTTTAATGGATTTTGATGTGATGCATCCACTAAACCCGAATATGACAGACAACAATACTAATATTAATGATTTACGATGCATAGGATTGTTAATGATTTTTAATTCCATTCAAAAAAACGTCAATTAGCAGTTCCGCATCGGCGTCGATATCGGTGGCCCCATCGTCCATGCACAGGTACCGGGTCACTATCGCGATATTAGATTTGATGTACATATGAGCAAATGTTCGACTGTCGATATTGCGAAACTGGTTTTGTGCTATACCCCGATCTATTACCTCGGAAACTTTCTGAACAGATACTTCAAAGTGTTCTTTCTTTTTAGGATTACAATGGGGATTCATTTTATCCTGTTGGTTCATACGATATTGCAATACCCGGAATCGGGACAGATTCTTCTTAAAAAAATCGACCACGAAATGGGTGTGTTCTCTTAGGATGACCTCCGGGTCTTTTTGACTATCCAGTATTTGATTGACTCCCTCTTTTAAAGGAGAGATGCTGTAATCCATTGCTGACTGGATCAGATCTTTTTTATCCTTGAAATACAGGTAGATCGTTCCCTTGGCAATGCCCGCCTGTTCTGCGAGCCGACTCATCGTGAGCCCTTCAATTCCATCCTTAGCAATGATTTCTTCAACCGCCTGGTAAATCCCCTCACGAGTAATTGTTTCCAGAAGCTTTTTTTTCTTTTCCCGAATGTCTTCCATATTTCTCAACAGAGACCGCTTATTATTTTTGTGACCAACCGGTCATTAAAATGAACAACGTATCATATAATTGAACGAAGGGTCATAATATATGGATATTTGATCATTGTAGTCAAGATGGGAAACCCTGGAAATATATTATCATTGTATTAGGTGTTACGAACAATGTCTGGACGCTTCACGTTCATATGCAAGCTGCCTAATTTGAATGAGCTTAAAAATAAATTCATCAGTAGTTTTGATACGGAAAGAAAGGTATTAGGTTGCAAAAATTACCATTTCTCCATTGGTCATCAACGAGGAAATCAATCAACAAATCGTTATTTTTGTGGCGAAATATTTTTGCATTTCGTTAAAGATGAGATAGAGATGAAACTACCATTTGCTTTGGCCCGACGTTTCGTTGCCGGGGAGAATTTTGAGGAAGCGGTTCCAAAAATTAAAGAGCTCAATTCCATCAAGATCAAGGTGACACTTGACCTGCTCGGTGAAAACGTACAGGACAGAAAAACAGCTGATCAAACATTGAATGACTACCTGGGACTGCTCGACAATATTAATAAACCGGACATCGATACGAGCATTTCGATCAAACTTACTATGATGGGACTGGATATCGACACTTCGTACGCCCGGGATAATCTTTTCAAGTTGTTGGAATCTGCACGCAAAAAGGATCAGTTCGTTCGTATCGATATGGAAGGTTCTGATTGTGTTAGCAGAACCATAGATATTTATAAGGAGGCTTTTGCTGAGTTTGGGAAGCATGTTGGAATTGTGTTGCAATCCTACCTGCACAGAACCAGAGACGATGTCACTGAGCTTGCTGAAATTGGGGCCGACGTCCGCATGGTTAAAGGTGCATACAAGGAGCCCGAACGAATAGCGCTGCAAAACATGCCAGCCATACGGGAAGCATTCAAGGAGTATACTGCTGTTCTCCTGGAAAAAACGCCATATCCACGTATCGCAACACATGATGATGAGCTGATCAACTGGACAAAAGAGTATGCAGATCAGAATCATATCGGTAAAGCCCGCTATGAGTTTCAGATGTTGTACGGTTTGCGGCAGAATACCTGTGAGGAACTAGTTAAGGACGGATACAATGTCAGGATCTATATCCCGTATGGTACGATGTGGCTCCCTTATTTTTCACGCCGTTTAAAAGAAAGAAAAGAAAATATCTGGTTTGTGCTTTCAAACCTATTCCGCAATTGATCTGGTTTCAGCCTATATTTTGTCGCAGTAACAGCGACAACGGTCATGCACAACCAGAACAACATCATTAAACAGTACGGACCTTTCTTCCTTGCGGGATTCATGCTACTGTGGATTCCACTGCTGGGAGATCTGCATGTTGAATCAGCAGTACTGGCTTCGTTATTCGGCGCATTCTATGCCGGCGTCCTTTCTTCAAGAAAGACAGAACCGGACAGAGATGTGACGTATCTGTTTCAAATTGAGATGCAGATATACACCGTAGCTGTTCCACTGGCTATCAAATGCATTCTTTCCGGATGTTTGAGCGTCGATGGCGTTGGTTTTTGGGTGTTCTTTCCATCCATGAGCGTATTTTTCGGATACAGCATTGGACGTCTGTTTCGATTAAATGGATTTAAATACGCTGTATTGTGGACGGTATTTGTATTGCTGCTGATTGGACTTGGTGAATTCCTTGTCGAGTTGTTTACACTTCCACAGGTCTATTTCTTTAATCACGTATGGGGGGGCTGGCCTGGACCTTTGTATGATTCTGCTGTTCAGTTTACGGCTAGAGATCTCTTTTATCGGTTTGTCACTTTCTGCTGGGCCGGGTTGCTGTGGCTTCTGCCATCATTTTGGACTCAACGTTTTGCTAAATGGGGGGTGTTAGTGCTTACAATAAGCCTTGGCTTAAGCTATGCCCAGATGCCTTTCGTCCATATTGTTACTCCGCGTTGGTATCTGAAACAGGTATTGAGTGGACGGGCCGCGGGCAACAGTGTGATTATTTATTATGACAAGCAGCGATTTACGACGTACGATATTCATAAGTATCTGGCGAAAGCAGAGTTTGATGTTGAAGAAATTAGTCATGATCTGGATGTCAAACCACCAACAGGTAAAAACAGGATAGAATGCTATTTCTACGGCGATGTCTGGCAAAAGAAAGCCCTGGTTGGCGCAAAGTATACCAGCTACGTTCCTGTTTGGAACCCAGTTGACCAGGTGCATATTGCAAAGTCGGCCATAGACCAGGTTTTGAGACATGAACTGGTACATGTGATGGCGAAACGCTTTGGCGGACCAATCCTGAACGCAAGCTGGAGCATCGGACTCACAGAAGGGCTGGCAGTGGCAATCGCTCCCGATGAATCAGATTTTGCCACGATAAACCAGATTGTTGCGGCCTCTAAACCATGGCCAAATGCCCGAGACATTCAAAATGCGCTTTCTTTTTCAGGATTTTATGAAGGAAGGGCCAATGTGAGTTACATCACGGCTGGTTCTTTTGTGCATTATCTGCTCCAAAATTTCCCGGTGTCGGATTTTAAGAAGGCCTATCGAAATTCAAATCTGGCTGATGGTTACCCGATAAGTGTAGATTCCCTTGTTGTCGGTTGGCATAAGGACCTCGGTAAAACACCTGTTGATTCGACAGATAAAGCTGTTTCAGCTCATCTTTTCTCCATACCATCCATATTCGAAAAAGCCTGTCCCCACAAGATGACCAAAGCTTATGGCTATTACGATTCATTCAATCATGCCATGGCTCTTGATGATACAACAAAGGCTTTACAAACACTGAATACCGCGCTCAATAAATTATCGTGGAAGGCATCATTTTGGATCCCGTGGGCAACACTGGAACTGAGCCGGGACCGTGCGGATACTGTGTTAAAAAAGTTCATCCCCAAAAAACTCATCGATCCGCTCATTTCTGTTCGCCTGGCCGATGCGTACATGATGGCAGGTGATACATCCAACGCCGGCGGCATTCTTGATTCTGCACGGTCATTAAGCAAAGGAAGAATGAGTGATCCGAGGCTGACAGGCCGGATTCGGTTCCGACAAAAATCTTCCAACGACTGGTTGGACTATCTCAGAATATTGAATGGGGATTATGCTATAAACGATAGCTCAGCATTTGGAAAACTGGCACCGGCCAATAAACTATTTGCGTTAAATGCAATGATCACGACAGATGACAGTAGTTCAATAACAAAGTTTGCACCGTCGATTACGAAATTTCCCTTTCAGGATTATTATTTTGGTGTTTATCTGAATTTAATAGATTTTCTGGCTGTCCATGGTCATTCTGATGAGGCACATGAGATTTTATCATTCCTAAAAAAGCAGTCTTCACTACGTTTACGCTGGCAGCAAATGATTAATCGAAAAGAACGGTTCCTGTCTTTTATTGATGGTTACAAAGGAGCATTTCCTTTGCGACATTCGCGGAATCAAAGCTAAATACGTATCATACCATATGGTTAGAAAAGGGGAAACAGCAATACGTTATGATAAAAAGCGACTTGCAGCAGTAAAATCGGTACAGCTTAGAGATGCTGCACCGTTGATGAATCTTGAAAAATTGGTCAATACACTTGCTGAAGCTCTCAAATCGGACCTGGTTATTTTGACCTTATCACTGGAAGAAGATGTTACAATTGCCAGCTCAAGCGACAACAGGCAGCCGATTTCACTCAGTAAAGAAGAGGAAGAACTTATTTTCTCGGGTGAACCCATTTATGTGGGAGATCACTACTGTGTTCCATATACTCACCGCAATTTTTACGTCGGATACCTGGCGGTCCTGGTAAATCAGTTGGAGCTGGATGACAAGGCCATCAGCCTCATTCATACCTTCTCAAGTATGGTCGGAAAAGATCTGGAAATGGCGGATATGAACGCCAAGCTTCAGATTCAGAATGATAAGATCAGGCAGAAGCAGAAGCGTCTTGAAGAGGTGATCGCATTCAAAAATAATGTGCTGAGTATCACCACCCATGATCTGAGAAGTCCGCTGACAGCCGTCCTCGGTTATCTGGAGATGATGGAAAAGGAGCTTGTTCCAAACGGCAACCATGATTTGCGGCAATATCATGCCATGGTTCAGATGGGCGTTAATAACATGGCCGATTTGGTGAATCAATTGAATGACATCGTGTTGATTGATCTTAACAAGATTGAACTGAATCTTGTTAAAGTTGATTTGAACTGGATAGCCGAAGAAGTCTTCGATTTAATGCAAGGTGCCGCACACGCCAAAGATCAGGAACTCTTGTTTCACAGATACGATACTCCTCTGTATTCAGAGGTGGATATTTCGAAAGCAAAAAGAATTTTATTCAATTTGATCAGTAATGCTCTAAAATATACCCCGAGGGGTGGTAGCATCGAGATCAGCCTGGACTACGATGAAGACACAGCCTTGATACATGTTCGTGATAACGGTATGGGCATCGAGAAAGAGAAACAAAAATCGATCTTTGAACCGTTTTATAAAGTTAGTGAATCGGGAACGGAAGGTGAGCCATCAACAGGCATCGGCTTATTTACCTGCTATTACCTGAGCCGGTTGTTTGATGGTTCCGTATTCGTCAGCAGCGACAAGGGGAAAGGAGCTACTTTTACGCTACGGCTTCCTGCTGAAGAAGGGCTCGTCTGAGAAGACTGGAACAGATAGAATCGGTGCGTATCGAACTTATATTGATTCAAAAAAAATAATATTGAAGGACAATCCATGAAAAAAAATGTTATAAAAGCAGTAAACGACCAGATTCAGGCAGAGTTTTCATCTGCCTATATTTACCTGTCCATGTCTGCTTACTTCGCTGAACAAAATCTGAATGGTTTTGCGAACTGGATGCGTATTCAGTGGCAGGAGGAGTTGCAGCATGGTCTGAAATTTTATGATATGCTAATAGATAGAGATGTGAAGGTTACTCTACAGGCCATTTCTCAACCAGAGGCAGATTTTGGGACGCCATCGGAAGCTTTCAAAACGGTGCTTGATCATGAAAAGTCGGTTACTAAGCTGATAAATGAACTCTATCAACTGGCAACGAAAGAGAACGACTACCCGTTGCAAAACTTGCTTCAATGGTTTATCGATGAACAGGTCGAAGAGGAGAACAATGTCCGCGACATTCTCAACCAGCTGAAGCTCATTGGAGACAATGGGACAGGGTTGTATATGCTCGATCGCGAACTGGGACAGAGAACAGCTGCGGGAACAGAGAATCCAGCTTGATTTTGGTAAGCCAGAGAAATTAACTGTTCAGCGATCAGAAAATCTGTGTGCTTCAGTGGGCTTGCCGATTTTTATAATAAACGGGAATGGATGCTGTATTAATCAGCGTTTGTGTGACAATTAATGTGCATTAAACGTAACATCTCATTATGCTGCAATCCATCCTTGGTCTGGTCGTATCATTCTTATTTGCATATGGAGCCGCCTTTTTAGGGGCTGTTGTTTCACCCGGCATGGCATCGCCGGACTGGTATCGCCAGCTGCGCAAGCCGGACTGGAATCCACCGATGTGGCTATTCGGTCCCGTATGGACAGGTTTATACACATTAATGGCTATATCTGCCTGGATTGAATGGCATGAAAATGGGTTTATGGCAGTCAAAGGTGCACTAATGCTCTATTTCGTGCAGCTTGTCATCAATGCTGGCTGGTCCTGGATCTTTTTCAAATGGCATCGTCTGGGCTGGGCATTAGTTGAGATCATAGTATTGTGGTTTTTTATTTTATGGACCATCCTTGCATTCGCAAAATTCAGTATGGCTGCGGCCTGGCTTATGATCCCCTATCTTCTGTGGGTTAGCTTTGCCATGGTTTTAAATGCTTCTATCTGGAGGAGAAATCGTGTTAAATGAGAAACGTATTTCCTGTAACGTGAAATAAAAAAACCTGTCAGTCTTTCACGAGCTGACAGGTTGTTCGTTTAGGTAATTATGGTTGATATGTACAATCAGGGAATAGCACAAATGTCTTTTTGGCTGGCTTTTTCCAGTTCCATAGCTTTTGGGAAAAGGATGTTGTTTTCGAGATGGATATGTTTGTGTAAATCTTCTTCGAAAGCTTTCAGGTTTTGATAGAGTATCCGGAATGTTGTACAGGCGTCTTCCGGCGGGATATAATGATTACTCAATTCATCAATTTTGGCGAGTTCCTTTCCGGCTTCATCATGTTCCGTTTCCATCATATGAATCGGATTTTCTACAGATCCAAAGACGGGTTTTTCAGATGGCATGCCATTTATCTTTGTCCGCGCCAGGTAATTGATATAAGGGAACAGCATGTTTTCTTCTTTTTCGAGATGCTCGCTCAGTTCGTTTGAGAGCATGTCAAAAATAAAAGCGATCTCGACGACCTCCGGGTGACGCTCTCCGTGCACTCTCGCTACTTTAGTTGAGTATGTATTAATCTCGGGAATCTTATTGCGAACAAAAGTGTGATGTGTCTTAACGATATGATCAGTCAGCATATCTGGCTCCCATTGATTGTAATTCTCATCAGGTGCAATACTACAGTTGTCCAGTTTTGCTAATTCGCTGATGACTACTTTACTATCGATATTCTTTTTCTGACAGGCGAGGCTTAGTACTCGTTCCCCACCGCAACAGAAGTCAATTCCGTATTTTTGAAATACTCTTGCTTTACGGTAATCTTCAGCCACTAAATTACCGATTGTCCGCTTTGAATAGTCTACCTGAGAATTCATAGTTCTATTTTTAAAAATATTAAAGACTCTTTTATCTTAAAATAGATTATTACAGAACTCTTGTCAATAATGTTGGTTAAAATAGTTTTAAAATATTTTGATAAGCGTATAAAGCCAAGCGACTAATCAATGGTGCCGCAATCGCTTAAGAATTCAGATGGGTATATAAAATTTTTCAGGATCAGGCAAAACGATCTGAAAGCCGGTTAATCAGGTAACTACTCTCTACCAAAGCCTGATCAGCAAACTCACCAAAAAAATCGTGGACAGCGTCAAATTCTTTGATAAACGCTTCTTTATCATCACCCTCTACCAGCTCGGAAAGTCGCTGGTGGTGATTAAAGAAATTGAGCAGCAACTGGCGGCGCTCTTCGTTTGATAAGACGATATCGGCGTACAGACTGGCATCCTGGGCGAAGATACGTCCCGTCATCATTAATTCAGCACGATAAATGGGACTGGAAAAATCGAGGATATCTTCTGGGCGAAGATCATAGTAACGCATGAATGATCCGTGCAGAAGGGCCACAAAGTGTCGAAGACCCTGAATCATATGCATCGCGTGGTCGTGTTTTTGCGGGTCCACTTCTTTAACGCGCATTCCCCAGAGCGAAAACTGGTGTAGCAACCAATCCATGCTTTTATCATCACGCCCCCGGCAGACCAGTAAAAGCTGCTTGGAGAGATTAGGAACATCGGGACCGTGCATCGGGTGGAGACTGACGACCGGACCGGGATGAACTTCCATCATCAGTTCAAGTAGTCCATTCTTATTGGATGTAAAGTCGGCAAGGATCGTTCCGGAATTAAGATGCGGAGCAAGATCTCTAATTACCTGATGAGTGGCATGGATGGGAACAGAAACGATGGCCACATCTACATCTTTAGCCAGTACGTCGACCTGGTCCCAGCCATCTTTATCGAGGATACGTACTTTGTGACCCGTTTTTTCAAAAATCTGGTGATAAAGGGAACCCATGCCTCCGGAACCCCCGACGATGAGTATCTCTTTTACATCCTCAGTAGCCTTTGGAAAACGACCGCTGGATTGACTGGCCCGGGAACTACTCATGATCATTCGCAGTAAATCTTCCGCCCAGTCTGCATCGATACCGTATTGCCCTGCTTCTTCCCGGAATCGTTGTACTTTATCTTCTTCTCGATTCGCTACAAAAATAGGCAGTTTATTCTGTATTTTGGTTTCGATAACATCCTGAACCGTCTGATTACGCTGTTGCAGGAGCTCCAGAATCTGGCGGTCGATTTCATCGATTCGTTTGCGGGATCCGGATAAATGATGTTCTGATGCGGTCATGGCACTTCTGGTGTATTCCTGTGAAAGAAGTTATATCATCTTTTTAGAGAATGAGCGTTAAAGTACGGAAACATTGAGCAAAAAATCCTCATTTTTGGATAAAATCACCGAAAAACTAGTATGTCCGACTATAAACTAATCTCCCCTTATCCAGCTGCCGGCGACCAGCCCACGGCAATCGAAGAATTGGTGGAAGGATTGAGGAGAGGCGATAAGTATCAAACACTGCTTGGCATAACGGGGTCGGGGAAGACTCGTACCGTGGCCTCGGTCGTTGAACAGCATAAAACTCCCACCCTTGTGATGAGCCATAATAAGACACTTGCCGCACAGCTTTACCGTGAGCTCAGTGACTTTTTCCCGGAAAACAGGGTCGAGTTTTTCATCTCATACTATGACTACTATCAGCCGGAAGCCTATTTAGCCTCACAAGACAAGTATATTGAAAAGGATTTATCGATCAATGATGAAATCCAGCGGTTGCGCCTTAGAGCAACGAGTGCCCTATTGTCTGGTCGCAGAGATGTGATCATTGTTTCTTCTGTAAGTTGTATCTATGGTATCGGTGCTCCGGAAGAATACGCACAGATGATTATCCCGCTACAGACCGGAATGGACATGCCCCGAAGACGACTGCTCTATGATCTGGTAGATTTGCATTATAACCGCAATGATGTAGAATTTATGCCGGGTGTATTCCGTGTCCGTGGTGATATTGTTGATCTTTATCCTGCATACGAAGATCGCGGCCTGCGCATTACGTTTTGGGGTGAGGAGATCGAGGGGCTTGCTTTCTTCGATCCGATGACCGGGGAAGTGTTGGAAAACATGGAAGAATATACGATTTACCCAGCCTCGCACTTCGTGACAACCAAAGACCGCCTGAAAACAACCATCGACCAGGTTCGTGATGAAATGAGATGGCGTGTCGAAATACTGGAAAAGGAAGAGAAATTCCTGGAAGCACGGCGTCTTGAGCAACGAACACTTTTCGATATCGAGATGATGCAGGAGGTCGGCTACTGCTCGGGTATAGAAAACTACTCCTTGTATCTATCAGGAAGGAAACCCGGCTCCCGCCCCTACTGCCTTCTCGATTATTTTCCGGATGACTATCTGATGGTGGTGGATGAAAGTCACCAGACCGTACCACAGATTCACGCAATGTATGGGGGTGACCGATCACGCAAGTTGTCTCTCGTCGACCATGGATTCCGGCTGCCATCGGCTCTCGACAACCGTCCGCTTACGTTTGAAGAGTGGGAGACGATGGTCAATCAGTGTATTTTTGTAAGTGCAACACCGAGTGATTACGAGCTTGAAAAAAGCGAAGGTGTGATTGTTGAACAAATTATTCGTCCGACCGGATTGATGGAACCGGAAATCGAGGTCCGCCCGTTGGGTAATCAGATTGACGACTTGCTGGATGAAATCCAGGGACGCGTCAACCGCAAGGAGCGAACACTTGTACTGGCGCTTACCAAACGTATGAGCGAGGAGTTATCGGAATATTTGCGAAATCTCGGAGTCAAAGCTGCTTATATGCATTCGGAGCTTGATGCGCTCGAAAGGGTGGAAGTATTATATCGCTTCCGCAAGGGTGATTTTGATGTTCTTGTCGGGATCAACCTTTTGAGGGAAGGTATAGATATTCCTGAGCTTGGTCTTGTGGCTATTCTCGATGCAGACAAGGAAGGGTTCCTCCGCTCTGAAACTTCGTTGTTCCAGATAGCCGGTCGTGCTGCACGTAATGTGGAAGGCCGTGTCATTCTTTATGCAGATAAGATGACTGACAGCATCAAAAAGGTGATGGAGGAAACAGACCGACGTCGTGTCATACAGGCTGAGTACAACCGGGTGAATAATATTACGCCATATACGGTGCAAAAAGAATTAAAGCCATTGGTCGATCCTTCACTGATATCGGCCAAAGGATTCAACTTTATGGATGATGTTGAATCCAACGATATTGAGCATATCAAAGTTGCGGAGGATGGTATCAGGTATAAACCGGGACCCAAGATGAAGGAAGTGATCTTTGAAGACAAGCAGAAATTTGTCGAATATCTGCGTGCTGAAATGCGGCATGCTGCTCAAAACATGGAGTTTGAAGAGGCAGCAAGAATCCGTGACCAGATCGAGGAACTGACAAAGGAACTGTAAATCACTAAAAAGGACTATTCAAAAAAAGTTGAAACATTTCGAATGTCGGAACACCAGGATAATGTAAATCCTTGTTGTCGATTTCGATTTGGAAATTATGCTGAGATAAGCTTTTTAAAATGATCGTGAGGTTGTTGTTCGCAAAGGCTGTGTCTCCACTCACAGTATATAGAAAAAGCCGAAGGCTCTTCCGTGATCCAAAGGCACCATTTACGTTTTTTACAGAAACATAGACTGTCTGACCGGGTTTCAGCAAGGGATATTCCGATTTTTTCAAGAACGTTAACAAATGAATTAAATAACGTGAATTCGATATAAGCATTGGAAGAAATCGTTAATACCTGAACCGTTTTAACGGTTTATGCCCGGGATATACGCCTGTATATGTGAAATCAGCATCTTTGCAGGTTTATCTTATCTCGAACTAACGTTATTTGAGAATAGGATGATTAAAATGCAGGGTTACACGATTTTTGAAAATATTCCATGAGATAATAAGAAGCAGAGTAAGCATGATTAATGCTCCAAACTGGTGTGCAGCAGCAAAGAAGACTGGAATATGAACAGAACTGTTTATCACCGTTAACGCACCAAGCGTGATTTGCAGAATTACAGAGGCGATCAAAAGCCAGATGACGAATCGAAACGTTTTATCTCTCGATGCATGCAGACCCTTTTTGGCATAAATCACAATCAAAATGGATATAATACACGGAAGGGTACGATGAATGGCGTTTACCATGTTTCCGTTCTCAAAGAAGTTTTTCCAGAATGGAGAAATGATAAAGAGATCACCCGGAATGAGGCGTCCGTGCATCAATGGAAAAGTTGGGAAAAAAAGGGCACCATGAAGTCCTGACATCAAACCTCCATATATGATTTGAATTCCAAACAGAATCAGAATTGTGAGCGTAAGTCCTTTCAGATTTTGAGGCACATTGTGATTTGTGGGAAGTGAATCAGAATGCCATAGCGTCATCGCATTCCAGAAGGTGTAACTGAAAAGGGATAGGGCAAGAATCAGGTGAACGGTAAGACGATACGGACTGACCCATGGCTGATTGATAAGTCCACTCTTCACCATATACCAACCCCACGCGCCGACGACACCAACCCAGAGAATGATGATCACATATTTTTTAATGAGTGACCTGTTCAGCCAGCCTTTCCAGTAGAAAAATATGAGCTGGAAAATAAAAAACATGCCGATTGTACGTCCGAGCAGCCGATGTGTAAATTCCCACCAGAAAATAGACTGGAAGCCAGCTAAGGTCATGCCTTCGTTCATCAACTCATATTGCGGCGATTGTTGATACGCCTTGAATGCCTGCTCCCATTGATGATGAGTCAAAGGGGGAACGACGCCCGTTACTACATCCCAGTGAACAATGGATAATCCTGATCCGGTAAGACGTGTTATAGCGCCAATATTCACCATGATTGCAATTAGCACACACCCGATCCATAACCAAACAGCAATTTTCTTTTCGTGCGACATTCTCTTCATTATAAAATGATCTAAAATTATCGCACTAAAATTAAGAGTAATTACACTGAAATGTTGTCGAAATTTGAATGCCACATATTATTTTGTCGTGGATGTATGCGAGTAACAAAAATTTGAGTTTAAATGGGCAGGAAGGGTGTCAATCACACCTTACATCCGCATCCCCTATTTCCCGGATCCATTCAGCGGCTTTTTGTACGGCTTCCTGAATAGCAGGATCATTAGCTTCCGGATCAGCATAAAGGTATCCTTTTTGAAATGCGCCGGTCGTGCGGGCAATGACTTCTGCTGCAGCATGTAATATGGTTTCTCGCTTGATCTCTTTTGAAAACAGAACTGGATTTGAAGGAATCATTTTTTCCTGGTAAGTGTGAAGGAAAACATTCTTGATCACAGAAAACCTGTTTGCTGTTTTCGAATCTGGTGACCTATGTTCTAACATCCACAGATGGGCGAGTAAATGACCGATATCCTGAGCTGGTGATCCGTAATGAGAAAACTCCCAGTCTATCAGAAACCATGATGAACCGTTCCAAAGCAACGAACGCGGCCAAAGGTCACCCATAGTCAAACAAAGACCAGTTTTCATAAACTGGCGTCCCAAAGTTTCCAGCTCTCTTCCAAGAGATTCATAGTCTGGAATACCAGCTTTTAAAAGATACCGGAAAGCCGGTTGATATTGCACCATGTAACGAGTTCTTTGGATGGCGGAATTGTTCATGGTTTGAGCCAGGGATGCATCACCTGCAGTTTTTGAATGGACCCCGGCAATGAATTCGCCTAGTGCAGCCCCAAATCGTTTATCATCCGTTTCAGGATGAGGAAGCTTATCCATTGATTTAACATCAATGCCGGCATCTTCAAGCAAAAGAATATGACGATCCGTTATATGGAATCTTAACTCCGGCACCTTTAGGTAAGGATTCTGAGCAGTATGAAGTATATTTCCTTTTTTAAAAAGGTTCAGTGCCTTTGCTTCAAATAACAGACGATCCGGATCAAGAGGGATTTCATGGTTGGTGGCGATGTACGGCGGCGCATACTTGGCGATAATAGGTGATGGCTTGCCACCCAGTCTCCATACCTGATTTAGTAAGCCTCCCTCAACAGGAGTGATGTTACCATCGGGTTCAAAACCCGGAATCTCCTCCCGGGCGATTTCCGATATATATGATAGTTCAGTTTCGGTCATCGTAACGGTAAATATGGTTGGCAAAGGGCACCGGTTGACCCTTCATTAAAAAATCCTTGAGAATGGTTTCAAATGCATCACGTGATTTTTGCAACTGAATATCGATGTCGCCCGAATCTTTTGGATTGGCGATTCCGGGAATAGAATATTTATGAGCAACGATAAGCCCGGCACAGGGGATTTCCATTTCATTAGCTAAAATAATTTCGGGAGCCAAGGTCATAGAGTTGACATGTGCACCGAACATGGCCCACATCCGGTTTTCAGCCGCCGTTTTAGAGCGTGGTCCCCCCGCGTATGCAAAAATGATATCTCGTTGTTCATGATCAAGGAAGTTTTTACTGATAGTTTGCAATTGCTTGTTCAATGAACGTGATATCAGACCGTTACTTAAAATTAGATGTCCTTGCCCGGCAGTCTTTTCTGTAAACATAGTGCAGGTAGATCCATCCGGAAGCCGGTTTTCGGGCATCATGATATCTGTGACGATAAGCGGCCTGAACAACGATATATCGTTATCAAGTGCGGCAACAGAACTGGTCGTAACCAATGCCCCGCAGTTGATCTCATGAAGGGCTGCGGCGAGTCTGCGGTATGGAATTTGGTTGGGCAGCAAGTGCTCATTCCGGTTATGACGGTATATAATAAACGCAGGGCTCTCAGTCCCGATAACACGATATAGAGTTTGCTTACCCCAGTTTGTGTTCACTGGTAATTCGGTGGTCTCTATACCGGGTAGATCACGATTCTGGTAAGCACTTCCGAGAATCACAGCTATTGATTTGTCTGTCGTCTGAGAACTCATTTCAAATATTCCGGACTCTTTTCTGAAAACTGATTCCAAAATGCCATCTCTTCTGATGCTCCTGATTCCGGATCATTAATGAAGGAACGGACGTCGTTGTATGCATGAAGTTGGCCATCACGTAATGTGGAAATGTTGTCGCCCATCATAATGGCTTCTTTCAAATTGTGGGTTACGAAGACGGATGTGATGTTGTAATCAGCTGCGAGTTTCCGGTATAGCTTCTGCATATCGGATCTGGTCTCCGGGTCGAGGTTCTCGAACGGTTCATCGAGAAGAAGAACGGACGGTTGGGTAATAAGAGCACGACCGAAGGAAACGCGTCGTCGTTCACCTCCTGATAATTCATGCGGCCGGCTATTCATCTTATCCAATAAGCCAAGCTGCTCAAGCATGTTATGGACTTCCATATTTATAACAGTTTTTGGGTTTTTACGTACCCGTAATCCGAAAGCTATATTCTCGCAGACATCGAGATGGGGGAATAGAAGAGCTTCCTGTGGCAGATAGACAATATGCCGCTGATGAGCAGGGACATCCGTTATGTCGGTTTTATCAATAAAAACCCGTCCCGAGTCAGGTAGTGTAAGGCCAGCCAGTATCTTTAAAAGTGTGGATTTTCCGCATCCAGAACGCCCGAGTACACTCATCGTATCTCCGGTTTTGACACGGAATGAACAGCTTTCGATTACGAGAGTCTCATAGAACGATTTGGAAAGTGATTTTACCTCAAGCATCAGAATCGCCTTCTGAAAAGTGACGGTTTGTAAATCAATAGTAACATAACAGGCGGAATGAACAGGAACAGGCTGCTCAATGCCGCCAGTGAAGGATTCCCCTCCTGAATATAACCAAATACACGAAGGGTCAATGTCTGGATGTGTCCGAGTCCCAGCAGAGTAGTCAGCCCGTACTCAAACCAGGAAATCAAAAAAGTCTGAAAAAAGGTGATGAACAGCAGCCCTCTGGCCATGGGTAAAAGGACCCGGAAGAAGATTTGCCGGGGAGAGGCGCCAAGTGTTTTTGCCGATTCTTCAGATGCAAGTACCGTCCGGCTCCAAAATCCGCGAAGCAGAAGAATGGCAAAGGGATAGGCAATCAGGATCTGGCCTATGATCACTCCGATAATTGTTCCGCTGATATGACCGGCAATAAAAAAGTGAGACAGCATTGATGCGTATATGACCGGAGGAAACAGGAAAGGGAGGTAAGTTAGCTTGGTAAGCCGTTGCTCATGTTTACTTTCAACAAAAACCCGGGAAGTAATGAATCCAAGACCGGTGGAGATGGTCGCCACAGCAAGCGAAATGACAACAGATACAAAAAGTGTTCGGGATAAATCGTTTTCTCCCTTAAAAACAGATAACCAATGAGAGCCATTGAGATGTGCAGGTATAATTTCCGGAAAAGGAAAACGGCTGGTTCCTGACAACACAACAAGATAGAGAAAAGGGAAAAGATAGATGATTATCAGACCCGTCTTCAGAAGGAATTTGCCATATTTACTACGCATGATCTTCCTCCAATGTGCTTGTACGCATCAGCAGGGCAAGTCCGACAATTCCGAGGTAAAGCAGATTAATCACATAGCCTAGTGGGACTTGGTGAATATCGAACATTTGCAATTTTTGAATGGCTAAAACTGAAAGCATACGCGGGCTGCTTGGACCGACGAGGAGCGGTATTTCATATGATCCAAAGGCAAAGAGGAGATAAAGAAGGAGCGTTGGTTGTGCGCGTCGGATAATGATTGGAGCGATGACCCGCCTAAAAACCTGACGTGGCGGGGTGCCGAGCGTGGCAGCCAGTGAACTGTATTCTTCAACTCGTTCCTGGTGATAGAGATTGGAAAATAGCAGGTAGAAAAAGGGAGTTGCCATTCCGATGTGAGTAAAAAGGATTCCCAAACCAAACTGATCGTTAACCAGGGCCGGAAACTGGTGTAGATCACCGATGATCCTGAGATGGAAAAAGAGTCTTGATACAAATCCGGAGGCTGAATAGAGCTGAAAGATAAGGAAAGCTGCCATCACGGCAGGGACGACGAGTGGAAGATACAGGATAACGGATAATACTGGACGTAACGGCAGCTCTGGCGCGATTTGTACAAGAATCAGAGCAAAGATGACCGAAGGAATGATGGAGGCGATCGCGATATACAGGCTGAATCCAAGTGAACCCAGCAGTTCGGAGCTTGTGAGTCCATCCATCCAGTAATGCAGTGTAAAACCGTGACTCAGCAATCCTGTCAGTCCGAAGCTGTAAAGCAGTGCATACACTATGCCCAGAGTCAGAGGCAGTATCACGAGCAGGGCGAAGATGACGTATCCCGCTTGCGTTATTCCGGGTTTATTCAATGATATTTTTTCTGAAATCGTCATAGAGACGGATCATGTATTCGGGTGCCAGTTCCTGCTGCGCATACTGGGTGAGTGTATCGCGTGGTAGTGCGTGTTTTCGAGGTGGGAGATGATTAAATTTCATCTGCCAGGATTCGGGAAGTTTCGAAATGTCCAACACGGTTCCATCTCCCCAGTTTTCAGGGATTTTCTTTTGATACTGGGCCTCTGCTGAAATCAGGAAGTTGCAGGCAACAAATGCCGCTTCTTTATTTGGTGCATTAACAGGAATTCCAATGTAATGAGAGTTGCGGATAGTGCCTGTGGAAAGGATGAATGCTTTCGAAGACTTCGGGAAAAACCCCTGTTTCACTTTGTTTTCAACCTCGGCATCGTTATCGCTCATCGTGAAATTGACCTCACCGTTAACAAACAACTGATGCAGCGCACCAAGAGTCGAGGGAAACGATTTTCCACGTTTCCAGAGGTATGGTTTGATCCGGTTGATATAATCCCAGAGTATACCAGAGTATTTTTGATATGTTGAGTCGTTAAAGGGACCATAAAGAGCATCTTGGGGCGCCATTCCGATCATCAGACTCTTCAGAAAAGTCATCCCGGTAAAGTCGTTGCTGAATGTAAAGGTTCCATGGTGTTGCTCGACGTAGTCTTCCAGGGCCTGTGGTGTTTCAGGTGGATTCGGAACGCGGGCTGTGTCTGTAATCATACTAAACTGTACTGTTCCCCATGGACATTCGTATCCATCGATAGGCTGCTGAAAGTCTTTAACAACAAAAGGATCGGAGAGGGCGATGTATTTGCTGTTTGGCAGTTTTGAGACAAAATGCCCGTAAAGAGCCTGTATCTGTCGAAGTTGATAAAAGGTAGCCCCATTTATCCAGACAAGGTCAATATCGCCGGTTGATCGGTCAGCTTCTAATTCGGAACGCAGGATGGAAACAATCTGAGCGCCTTGACCGGCAGCAACTTGAAGCGTGATATTATATTTCTTTTTGAGAGCAGGTTTCACATAGTTATTCATGTATTTATTGATTGCCGGATCTCCCTTCCACATCATCATTCGGATCGTCTGTCCATTGGAGTCATTGACAATCTTGTTCCATGAAAACTGAAGCGGGTCTTTTTTATTCGTTTTGCTGCCACAACTGATTCCTGCTGTTAGTAAAGCGGCTAAAAGGATAATAAATCGTATGGGATATGTTGGTGTCAATTATTTGATTTTGTATTCATGTAATCGGTTCAGCTTCACCCTAAAATTCATACTTCAAACTGAACTGGAACTGTCTCGGTGGGCCGGCATTTTTTTTCATGATACCATTTGATGGCGGTCCAACCTGGATTTGATTGCTTTGGGTGGCATTATTGGAGTATCCGCTCAGGTTTGTTGTATTGAGCAAGTTAAAAACATCAGCCTGGAAGACCAGTTTTTGCGCATCGTGAACAGGAATATCATACTGAATGGAAAGATCGATGACTTTGGACCAAGGTAATCGTCCGCTATTCCTGGATTGTCCGGGCCACCGGTCGTTGTTGCCTACGTAGGAATCGCTGAATGAACGCCCATCACCGTTTAAATCGGTTGTACCGTAGCGGGTTGCATCAGGAATCCAGTTAATGGGCTGGCCACTCTGAAACAGCCCGGTTGCTGTGACGGCGAAGCGGTTTTCAGGATACCAAGTCAAACTTGCATCGATAACGTGGCGGCGGTCATTAACCGATGGCCCCCACTCTGCAGCAAAGTTATTGGCATCCATCGCCCGGAAGTTAATGTCTTCGGTATTGTTATATGACCATGACAGCGTATAACTTAATAAATATGAAAATGGTGAGTTTGCTCTGGCCCCGGAAAAAGTTAGGGTTGCCCCGTAATACTCGGCTTTTCCCTTGTCCTCGGTCATAACCACATCGCGGGAGATTCCACGCAGAGTATCGCCATTAATCAAAGCATAGGGTCCGTTAGAATCGGTGTGGATGGGGAGGGGGCGTGTGGCATCGGCTTGTTGTTGTGTCCTGACGACCACATTTGCCGGATCATTGAGGGGATAGTCAGATGGGGAATTAATATCACGCAGACGGAATAGATTATAAGAACGGCTGTATATCAGATCCAGAGAAAGAAGTTTATCGCTGCCAAACTGGTGTTGGAAACCCAGCGCAAACTGGTGCGAATATGGATTTTGGTATCCATTCGGATTTAATATGCGACGTTCATTAGAAAATTGATCATTTCGGACATTTTGTAACGATGCCGATGATGGCCCCTGCAGAAAAGGAACAGATCCAAAACTGGCATTCAGGTTTCCGTCGAAAGTGACATTACTCATATTGGTATATGAGGGCAGTTGTTCCGCATTGATGAGTGACCGCAATTCAGCCTGGTAATCAGCCCCCGTGGTATTTTGCTGAAGCGCATCACTGTAGACAGAATAAACGATCTTGTTATATACAAGGCTGTATCCGCCACGCAAAATGCTGTGATCAGTAAGTTTGTAATTAAAACTGAAGCGAGGTGCCAGGTTGTTATAATCTCCGTGGTTTGCACCCCCTTTTGAGAGATTGTCATAGTCATATCTCAGGCCGAAGGTGAGATTAAGCCGGTTGCTTGCTGAAAACTGGTCTTCAACATAGGCACTATACAGGTTTTGCCAGGTACCAAAGGAATTTGGGCGAAGCTCGACATCGTAATTGAGGACCTGTACATCCTTCGGGATGTCATGGATCCCCAGAGTGGCATCGACCCCATGCTGCCTGAATTGATCTAACTGTGACTGTGAGAGCTTCACCGTGTAATTGCCGACCGGGTTACCACCGCCAAAGAGTCGATGATCCGAAAAAATAACATCGATGCCGGCACGAATGGTATGATTATTTTGATACAGAACGCCTTTCTGCTGAACTTCAATGGTGTTTTCAATGGTATCGAACACGTATCCCGGATTTCCTAAAACAGCGAGTGGCTGCTCGTTTGGTCCCAATACCGTTGCCTGGGGATTATCCGGGTTGGAAGCTCGTGCATAATCCCAGCGAAAACGGGAATACTGTGCATTTGATTCAAGTGCCCACTGCCCCAGATGATAGCTATTCTTTAGTGCTGCGATGAATGAATTCCGGATTTGCCTGTTCCCGGCGGAAGGGAAGGTGACTCCACCTTCGAGCCCGCCGCCTTGCCGGTCAATGGATACCAGCCCGGTATTGATTCTCAGGGAGCTATGGGCGTCATCCTTCCAGTTTTGATCTATTTTTCCGGACAGCAGCGTGTATTTGTTGTAACCGCGCACTGTTTGGTTGACGCCAAGATCCGGTACGTTCAGCAGGTTGTCTTTTATTGCGATTGTTTGCTCGACATTAACAAAATAGAAGGTTTTGTCGTGAATGATTGGTCCACCTATGTCAAATCCAAATTGGTGTCGCTGGAATCCGTTTTTTACGGCATTTCCAGAAAGATCACGCTGTGCGAAAGGTGATGAAGCATCAATGACAGGACCCGGTCGCACTTCATAATAGGCTTCTCCTGAAGTTATGTTACTTCCTGATCTACTTGTAATATTGATCACTCCACTTCCGGACCAGCCATACTGGCTCGAATAGGCTCCGGTAAGCGCTTGCACATGCTGAGTAAAACCGAGAGGAATGGGGAATTTCATCCCACCGAGAAAATTTTCGTTATTCCCCAAACCATCAATACTGTAATAGGTATACAGGGGGTTTGTCCCATTTATACTGACAACCGGGGCTTCGGGGAAAAAGCCTGTTGCCGGAGTGATATCGGGAAGCCGGTACAACATATGTGATACATCTCGCCCTTGTACGGGAATCGTCGTAATCTGCCTTCGATCAAGATTTCCAGATAATTCGGCATTTACAGTATTCAGACGTGTTGCAGGTGCCGAGACTGTTATCTGGGGAAGCAGCTGTTTGCGTCTGGTAAGCACAATGATTACAGACGATACATGGTTCGATTCCAGATGTATGTTTTCAACAGAAACCGGTCGGTATATTTGTGTCCCTGGCGTCATAATGCTGTATTCGCCCGACGTTGATAATCCTTCAAAACGAACATTACCCTGCGAGTTGGAGAGCCTGGATTTGGAATAACCAATGGCCTTGTTTTCGAGTTGAACAGCGATTCCCGGGACACTCTGTTTACCCGATTTTTCAAGAATGGTTATCTCCATGCTGCTCTGTGCAATCAATGGTTCTGAAATCCAGAGTAATGACGGAATGAGCCATATAAGAGTGAGAATGACTTTTCTGGGATAGTAAAATAAATTTGCCGACACTGCCGTCACGTTGAGTTGTTATTACCAATCGGTCACATCATTATAAAATTGTAAAACAAATTCATTGCCAGTCGTCTGGATATCTGAATTTTACATAAAACCCGGGATTAACTGAAAACCTGTACAATTCGGAGATGATTTAATAAGAGATAATCTTACGAATCAATTATATTCCGATTGATAAAATAACAGCCTGACTCGGTTTTGAATGATTACTGGCATAATTGTTATCGCAATCAAATTGATACTTTCGGTTTAAATAGTGTAATGAGTACCCTCTCCTATATAAAGAATTTTCTGACGGATAAAAATGTAGCCTCCATCACTCCTTCTTCTGCGGCTTGCGTGAAACATGTCTGCAAGAAAATAGATTTCAGCAGGAGTGTGATCATTTTTGAATATGGACCGGGAACGGGGGTTTTCAGCCGGTATCTGCTGGATCATATGACGCCGGATTCCAAACTCATATTGATTGAATTAAACACCAATTTTGCTGATAAACTAAGAGAAATTGATGATCCAAGAGTAAATGTGTTCGATGATTCTGCAGCAGAAGTGGGAGAAATTGCTAAGAGTCTTGGTATCGATAATGCAGACTATATCATTTCAGGAATACCATTTTCATTTCTCGAAGAACCGGACAAACTTGATGTATTAAAGCAAACATATGAGTTGTTGAAAACGGGGGGGGGGTTTTTGGCTTATCAAACATCGGGACATCTCAAAGATCCAATCCGAAAAATTTTTGGGAAGGTACATACGGAACTGGAGTTATTGAATATCCCGCCCATGCTTATTTATGAAGCAATAAAAAATAAAGGATGACGACGTATTTTTGTTTGTACGTCGTCATCTCTGACCTTTTAACAGCCAAACGGTCCACAACCATTATCAGATGGTCTCCAATAGAAAAATGTAATAGTATTACTATTGTTATTGTGAAATCCATCTGCACCAACAACCTCAATATAATAGGATGCGGTATATCTTGTGTAATTTGGATCGCCAGAGTGTGATTGGTTCAATGATAAACCATCATAACTTGTTGAAGTAGTTTCATCCCAAAGGACATACCCTCCGCCAGTACCCGCTGCAGGTTCGTCACTGTGAAAATAGATTTGATACTTAGAGGAGTGTGCCACTGCATTCCAGTTTAGGTGCTCACGGTCATTTTGAACAGTGCCTGTGAAAGTTGGAGCGAGCACCCGACCGGAAGCTATTGCATCGGGTGTACCGTCGGGATCATTGGATACATGGCCGACAGTTGTAGGAGTTTGTCCGAGTGCAAGTAATAATCCGGCTAAGTGTGGGGCAGCCATGGAAGTCCCGCATTCCGTAGCCGTTCCCCCGCCTCTCCAAAGTCATAGTATTTCGTCTCCGGGTTCGGAATAATCAACAGGTGGATTCCCATGATTGGAACCATAGGCGGTATTACAAGTAAACGAAACGGCAAAATCATCACCCTGCTTAAATGCAGAAACCGTCCACACATTCGCATTATTAACACGTGACGGCGACCAGTCATTTGCATCCGGACTTTGACCATATGTGTGATTAGCTGCAGCTATGGTAAAACGAAGTCCATTATTTGCATCATTGATTACAGCATTATCAACATCCGTATCTGCTGGATAAATCCCAATGCTCATATTAATTACATCGGCAGTACTTGCTTTTTGTGGAACATAATCCAATGCGTTTAGTATGCTCTGAATTGTACAATTTCCATCTTTGTCACAAGCTTTAAGTGCAACCACAGTGGCACCAGCAGCCACACCAACAACATCAATCGAGTTGTCTTTTGCTGCAATAATGCCTGCCACATGAGTACCATGGCCATTTTGATCATCCACGCTTTCGCCTGACACGAAGGAGACACTGTTGGCAGCATCTACATTCAGATCTGGATGATCCAGATCAACTCCAGTATCGATAATCCAGGCTTTCTTCCCCGTGCCATTGAAAGGTCCACCAACACGGTATATCCCCCATGGATCTGTTTGAGCAGAGGAAGTTGTCTTTATGACTTTAACTCCGGAGTTACTTATACCCTTGAAACGGTAATCCTGGCTTATATGATCCACAATGGGACTTTGTTGTAGCCTTTTTATCTGCTCAGAGGTCAAATGTGCGGCAAAACCGTGCAGAGCATATTGATACTTCGAACGGACTGAGTTGTTTGATATCCCCACATTATTCAAAACAGAATCGATCTGCTGTCCTGCTGCCTGGGCAATGGTTGAATTCATTCTACCGCCAAATCTGTCCTTCAGAATCACGATATACTGATTCGGAATCAAATCGGAATCCGGAACAGCCGGTATCAATAATTCCGCGGAAGAAGATGCTTGATCTTTTATAGGGGGGGGGTATTTTGAACCAAGCCTTTATTGTTATCACAGCCCATTATAAAAAGGGCCAGTATCATACCTGAAAGAAATACGAGATGAAGAGTCATTCGTTTCATCACAGCCTCCTTTTTAAGATGAATGGTTTTTTGTGATGAAGCCTTTTGAGAACAGATAATCGAAAAAGGTTTCGTCTTTATAAGAGACAAAAAAAAGCCGATTTGTTACAAACCATTTGTCATTTTATAGCTATAGCTAATTTCAATGGAACTTATATGTGAGCCGTTTCTTCTAAACAAAAATTTAAGCTATGAGATTGATTTTGTGTATCTGTTTTTTGTGGCTTTTGTCCGGTTGTGGGACCGGTCCCAAACATCGTTTAGTTAACCTCAAAGGTGAATGGACGGAAGTAGGATTGTCCGGCTACAGGATTATGAGGTTTCAACAAGATGGACTGGTTCTTTATGCTGGAACCAATAAGGGACTCTACAGAAAGGATTTTTCAAAGGAAAGCAGTAATTGGCAGGGTTTAGGACTCAGTAATGATACCATCAATGATATGGTGATCTTTGATTCCAATAAAATCTTGGTAGGTGTGGATGAACCCTTTTTTAATAGCGGTCAAACTACACTTTATCTGACTATTGATGGGGGGGGTACGTGGAAAGCTTATCTAAATGGTTTTGGAGGAACTAAAAAGGAGACGTGATTGAAAAGGCTAGAACACGATCCTACGAATCCGGATCTACTTTATGCCGCCGGCAGTGCTGTGGTTGCTAAATCAACCGATCAGGGATTAAGCTGGAAATCAGTGGTAGCCTCATGGGATGCCGTAGGTGGCGGAAATTTTGTGTTACGTACCGATCCCCAAAAACCGGGAAAAGTATGGGTAGGAGGTGGAAATGCTGTTTTTCAACCCATTTTATTTAAAAGCACAGACTTTGGAGACACCTGGAGATCACTTCTGAAAAACGTATCTGCCGACGGAGTGGAAACCACGATTTATGATTTGGTCGTAAACCCCTCGAATTCAGATCGTTTGCTAATTGGAGAAGGTATTGGCATTAAGCGGTCTATTGATGACGGAGAATATTGGTCAAAAGTTTTTAGTCAGACTCCAATTTATGCACTGGCTAATGACCCGGTAAAGAAAACATGGGTTTATGCATCTGGTGCGAATCAGGATACTACTCTTTTTTTTGCAGCTTCGCCGGATTTTGGTGATACCTGGCAAATGGTAACCGACACGACCGGGCCAAAGGGAATAACTATTAACGACTTGGTTGCCACGATAGTCAATGGCAAGAAAACGTTGTTCTTTAGTACTAACAAAGGGGTGTATATGTACGAATTTACGGAGTGAATTATAAATGAAGCTTTGGAATCATACAATAAATTGTTAGCTACTCTTCGATAGCTAACAATTAACTACTAAAAACTATTGTCTAACATTACACTTCAATCCCTGTTTCACTTTTACGGGCCAACCAGCGGTCGACACTGTAAGGTCCTGCACCGTAATGTGCCAGATATAGCATGCCTCCCATAATAGCGAGGTTTTTCAGGAAATGGATGAACTGGTTAGTGAATTGCATGCCGTTGAATGCCCAAAAATTGTGCATTATCAAACTCACGGGCAAAAGGTAAAGAAAGAGAATCATCCCCGTGTAGCGTATTTTGTAACCGAGCAGTATAGACAACCCGCCAAGTATTTCAACTGAAATAGCAACAAGTAATACCAACGGATCGAAAGGGATCAACTTGGTGCTGAGAATGTTCATATAGGTGTGCCAGGCAAGTATTTTTCCAATTCCGGCGATCAGAAAAATAAAACTAATGAATATCCGGCCAGAAACCGGCAGAAACGAGGGATTACCCGACTGGTTCATAAATATAAATATATTGAGTGCTTTATTCTTTTCGTCCGAGTTTCTTACACAGCCTGGATAAGTCTTCCAATTCCTCAGGCTCTAATGAACTCATTTCAGTAACGATATTTGTAACGTGCTGAGGGAAAATAGATTCTATTAAATTGTTCCCCTCATCGGTAAGTTCAACTTTGACATAACGACGATCTGTTTTACTTCGTTTCCTGACCAATAATCCTCTCTTTTCAAGGTTATCAGCAACCATGGTAATATTGCCGCCACTCTTCAGGAGTTTTTGGCTTAACTCGCTCAGGTTCATGGGTCCCAGATGAAGAAGTGCCTCGAGCGCACCGAATTGACTTACCGTGAGATTCCATTTGTTCAGAAGCGCTGCTAAACGGCTATTCAATGACTCGGAAGCGCGATTTAACTTGATGAAGGCGTCAAGCGCACGTATTTCATCCGCTCTACCCTTATAATGTGTCCCCATTGGTATAAATATGTGAATATAGTTTGATATTGAATAATTGCAATTGCAATTATTCAATGATACTAAAATTTGATCATCGTACAACACTCTTTTAGTGAATTATAAAGAATTATAGGCGACAGAAAGAACAGTTAATTACTTGCCAGCAGACGGCCGAATTTCCGCTTACCAACCTTGATTACTCGATCAAAACTATTGTCTATCGTAATTGTATGGTGGATATCATCGATTGTATTACCATCCAATGAAACTCCGCCCTGTTGAATCAATCGTTTTGCTTCACTGTTACTGGTGGCAAAATTGATGTTACGGATGATCTGTATGAGATTTAGTTCACTGCCGGGATCAAATGTAAACTCAGGGATGTCATCAGGGATTCCTTTATTGACGACCGTTTTTTCAAAATGCTCACGTGCCTGTCTGGCGGCATTTTCCCCGTGATACATTCTTGTGATCGTGAAAGCCAGTTCATGCTTGGTGTTTCTTGGATCCTCAGCCGCTTTTACTTTCATCCCCGGCAACTTATCGAGAGGGAGGTCTGTCAACAATTCGAAGTAAGGATAAATTAGATCATCAGTGATGGATAACATTTTGCCATACATATCATTGGCGTCTTCGGTAATGCCAATATAGTTGTCGTATGATTTGGACATTTTCATCGTCCCATCGGTTCCTACAAGCAGAGGCATCATCAGGCAAACCTGTGGCTCCTGACCTTCTTCCCGTTGCAACTGGCGACCCACAAGCAGGTTAAATTTCTGATCAGACCCACCTAACTCTATATCTGAATTTAAGTGAACGGAGTCTTGTGCCTGGGCGAGAGGGTATAGAAATTCGTGCAGAGAGATAGGTTCCTCATTTTGGTATCGCTTGGAGAAATCGTCACGTTCAAGCATTCGGGCGACCGTAGTTTTGGAGGCTAGCCGGATTACATCGGCAAAACTCATGGGGCCCAACCAGTCGGCATTATAAACGATACGTGTTTTTTTGGCATCAAGGATTTTTGAAGCCTGATCGAAATAAGTAACGGCATTTTCACGGATTTCATCTGCAGTAATGGCCGGTCTTGTCTTATTTTGTCCGGTTGGATCGCCAATAAGAGCCGTGAAATCACCGATGATCAGGATAGCTTCGTGACCAAGATCCTGGAACTGACGCAATTTTCGGAGGATAACCGAGTGGCCAAGGTGTAAATCGGGGCGTGTAGGGTCACATCCAAGCTTTACACGTAAAGGACGATTCTCCTTCCTCGATCGCTCGAGTTTTTGGACAAGTTCATCTTCCGGGATGATTTCGGTTGCTCCTCTTTTAATAATCGCTAGTTGCTCTTCTACAGGCGTAAATGCCATAAGCTTAATTCTATTTTTGTAGGTTAAATGTGGGTTTATTGTTTGAAATCGTATCCTGAATGGTCTTCTCAAAAGACTTTACACCAGGGAAAACCCAGGCAATGACATCGTAGGCGGCAGGGGCCATCATCATAACGTAGGGATATATCAATGATTCTTTCTGATAACGTTCAGACGGTTCATTAAATCCCGCGAGAACGAGTAAGATCACACTAATGATCACACCAGCCTTGATTACGCTGAGAACCAGTCCAAGTATTCTGTTCGGAAGGCCCAGGGCTACCGCTTGCAGAAGTTTGGTTAAAAAGACAATAATTAGTTCTACTACGATGAGCGTACCAAGAAACAGGACGATTGCGGAAAAATATGGAATATATTTTGGGTTAACGGAAATGTGATTCGCCAGGAACTCAGAAAGCGATCCCATATAGTGAAATGCAATGAAGCACGCAGCAATAATGCCTACCAATCCCAACACTTCCTTTATAAATCCGTTTTTAAAACCCCGGAAAGCGAATAGAGCAAGTACGAGCAGGACGACCACATCCAGGGCATTCATAGGGCATTAAGTCGTTCTTTTACAATTCGATTGACGAGCGAGCCATCAGCTTTTCCTTTAACTTTTGGCATGATGGCTCCCATTACCTTGCCCATATCCTGGGTAGAGCTGGCACCGACTGCACTGATGGTTTCATCGACAACACTGGTTATCTCAGCTTCACTCATCATTTTTGGCAGATAAGACTCGATAACTTCAAGCTCTTCTTTTTCAGCATTGGCCAGATCCATACGACCATGTATTTCAAACTGTTGGATGGAATCGCGGCGCTGTTTGGCCGCTTTTATGAAAACCTGGACAACCTGCTTTTCATTTAATTTAGCCTCCCCGCCGACGCGTTCGCTTATCTCTTTTTCAAGAAGTGCGGCTTTTAGTGAACGCAATACACGAACACGGTCGTTGTCTCTGGCCAGCATGGCCTTTTTTAAGTCTGAAAGAAGATTATCGTAGATTCCCATAATTCGATAGAATTAGTAATGATGAACCTTGATGCAGGAATTAGATTCGTGCAGCAACAGTACTGAGATACTTCAAACAAGAGGAAATATCAATAGATATCTGCTGTAATCCTGAATTCTAAACAAAAAAAAGGTCTCACACCAACTGTGAAACCTTTTAATAAAAAATAGTACGGAAGATTACTTATTGTGCTTGATAAAATCCTGCACATTATCAACGTCAAGTGTAGACTCATGGTAGCTGTAGGTTCCCTTTTCCGTTTTCTTGGAAATGATCACTTTAGCCATCTTGCGACGAGCCATCTTCTGTTCAAGAGCCTGATCCCCGAATTTCTGTTTCTTAGCCATGGTGTGACTCCTTACTTAATTTCTTTATGAAGCGTATGTTTGCGGAGTACCGAGTTGTATTTGCGAAGTTCTACACGCTGGGTGGTAGTACGCCGGTTCTTCGTGGTTACATATCGCGATGTACCAGGTGCTTCGGTACACTCTAAAATAACTTGTATGCGGTTTCCTTTGGACTTTGCCATAGTCTTAAATCTTGTTTGTCAATGTCCCGTGTGCTCTGGCGTCTTTCAAAACGGCATGAATACCCTTTTTATTGATCGTACGCAGAGTTTTAGCCGTTACTTTTAAAGTAACCCAACGGTCTTCCTCGGGGATATAAAATCTTCTTTTTTGAAGATTCAACTTGAAGACGTGCTTCGTCTTGTTGTTTGATTTCGAGGAACGGTATCCGTTCAAGGACTTTTTACCCGAGATATCGTCTTTGTATGCCATGATAATTTCTTCAATTCGTCTGAATTCCACAGAATCACAAATATAATATCAAAACAAATAAATAACAACGGATGGTTTCATTGAAAAATGTAGTAAATAATTGTACGCAACAAATGTAAGTATCATATTGCTTGTAGAGAGTCATTATGACAGCTTTAATTTTGCCCGTACGCTCAGATCTTTCGGGCAGGCAATAAATTTATCGTCTGGCTTTGAAATTGCAAGTTTAAAGGGTATTTTTCAGCGCCCTTAACTTTTAATAGCCAACCTTTAGGACGGACGATTGTATATGGCCAATAATAATCAACCATCGAATTACAGAGCATCTAATATACAAATTCTGGAGGGATTGGAGGCTGTTCGCAAACGGCCTGCAATGTATATCGGCGATACCGGTTCTCGAGGACTTCATCACCTGATCAATGAGGTTGTTGATAATTCCATTGACGAAGCGCTTGCCGGATATTGTGACTCCATTGAGGTACGTATCTATAAAGATGGTTCTATATCCATCAACGATAACGGCCGTGGTATTCCCGTGGATGAGCACCCCAAAATGAAACTGCCTGCACTCGAAGTAGTACTTACGCGGCTTCACGCAGGAGGTAAGTTTGATAAAGATAGTTATAAGGTATCAGGTGGTCTGCATGGTGTGGGTGTAAGTTGTGTGAACGCGCTTGCAAAACATTTTTATGCAGAAGTCCATCGTGATGGAATCATCTATACGATGGAGTTCGAGAAAGGAAAGACGATCAGCCCTCTTAAAGAAAAGGGTGAAACAGATAAGACGGGAACCTTCATTAAGTTTTATCCCGATCCTGAGATTTTCACACAGACAGTAGAGTTTAAGTTTGACATTATTTTAGAGCGGATGCGTGAGCTGGCATTCCTCAATCCCAATATCACGATTCATATTGTCGATGAAAGGGAAGAGGATGACGAAGGAAATTTCATGCGTCAGGATTTTCATTATGATGGCGGCGTGCTTGATTTTGTCCGTTATTTGGATGAAAATCGCGAATCACTGATGGATAAGCCTATCTATATAAAAGGAGAGATGGAGAATGTCCCGGTTGAGATTGCCATCCAGTACAATAAGACCTATTCCGAAAATGTGCACTCCTATGTCAACAACATCAATACCCATGAAGGGGGTACGCATGTTTCTGGTTTTCGACGAGCTCTTACCCGGTCACTTAAGGGTTATGCTGAACGAAATAACTTTTTGAAAGGTAAAATGTCGGTCAGTGGCGAAGATTTTCGCGAAGGTTTGACTTCAGTCATAAGTATAAAAGTTCCTGAGCCACAGTTCGAGGGACAGACCAAAACCAAGCTGGGGAACTCAGAGGTGCAGAGTGTCGTCGAAATAATACTTTACGATAAACTCAATGAATACCTTGAACAGAATCCAAAGATCGCCAAGTCGATTCTTGAAAAAGTGATTCTGGCCGCTGAGGCTCGTGAAGCTGCCCGAAAAGCAAAACAATTGGTGCAGCGTAAAAGTGCACTTGCAGGTGAAGGTTTGCCGGGCAAGCTGGCAGACTGCTCTATCAACGATCCGGAACATTGTGAGATTTACCTTGTTGAGGGTGATTCCGCCGGTGGATCTGCTAAAATGGGACGTAACCGGAGTTTTCAGGCCATCCTGCCGCTTCGGGGTAAAATTCTTAATGTTGAGAAGTCTCGGGTTAACAAAATTCTTGAAAACAAGGAAATCCGTGCAATTATAACAGCTCTTGGTGTTGGTTTTGGGTATGAAGACGAGTTTGACATTACGAAGCTGAGGTATCATAAGCTTATTATCATGACAGATGCCGACGTCGACGGATCGCACATTCGCACTCTTCTCCTAACCTTCTTCTATCGTTATATGATGCCTATTATTGAAGAAGGCCACGTATATATAGCGACCCCACCGCTTTATCGCATCTCTTATGGTAAAAATGTGGAATATGCCTGGGACGACGTTACTCGTGACCGTATCCTGATTCGTCTGAAAAAGGATACAAACAACAAAATAGACGTTTCACGATACAAAGGTCTCGGTGAGATGAATCCCAGTCAGTTATGGGAAACAACGATGGATCCGGAAACCAGGACACTTCAACAGGTTTCTATTGAGAGTGCCGCTTCTGCAGACCGTTTGTTTTCTGTTCTTATGGGTGATGCCGTTGAACCGCGACGGGAATTCATCGAACGCAATGCAAAATATGCCAACCTCGACGTATAATAACTGACCCCATTTATGGCTACAGAAAAAATTATCCAAGTATCTATTGAAGATGAGATGCAATCGTCGTACATCGATTATTCGATGTCCGTTATTGTCGCTCGTGCTCTTCCCGATGTAAGAGATGGTCTGAAACCGGTTCACCGCCGTGCTCTGTACGGTATGAGTGAACTAGGGATGTTGCACAACCGTCCGTATAAGAAAAGTGCCCGTATCGTAGGGGAGGTACTGGGTAAGTACCACCCGCATGGTGACAGTGCTGTGTATGATACCATCGTTAGAATGGTTCAGGATTTCTCACTTCGTTACCCGCTGGTTGACGGTCAGGGTAACTTTGGATCAGTTGACGGCGACTCCGCTGCGGCAATGCGTTACACTGAAGTCCGCATGAACCGTATCGCGGAAGAAATGATGTCGGACATCAACAAGAATACGGTTGATTTCCAGGCTAACTTCGATGATTCATTAACAGAGCCTACTGTTCTTCCAGGGAAACTTCCGAACCTGCTTCTCAATGGTTCCTCGGGTATTGCTGTTGGAATGGCTACCAATATGGCTCCTCACAACCTTCGGGAAGTCGTTGATGGTATCATTGCCAACATCGAAAATCCTGAAATTGAGACAAAGGAGTTGATGAAGCTTATCACCGCACCAGATTTTCCAACCGGTGGTATTATCTATGGCTATGAAGGTGTTAAGGAAGCTTATGAAACGGGACGCGGTAAGATAACCCTGCGTGCTCGCTGCAATACTGAAGAACTTCGTGGAAACAGGGAGCAGATTGTTGTAACGGAACTCCCATACCAGGTCAACAAGGCGCTTCTCATTCAGAAGATTGCAGAGCTTGTACAGAATGATAAACTGAGTGAGGTCGCTGACGTTCGCGATGAATCCGATCGTGACGGTATGCGGATGGTCATCATCCTTAAACGTGGAGCTGTTGCGAGCGTTGTACTCAACCAATTGTACAAATACACGCAAATGCAGACGACATTTGGCGTGATTAACCTTGCCTTGGTTAAAGGACGTCCCAAAGTAATGGGACTCAAAGAGTTAATAAAGCATTTCATAAATCACAGGATAGAAGTAATTATCCGGCGTACACTTTATGACCTGGATCAGGCTGAAGCACGAGCCCATATCTTAGAGGGACTCAAGATCGCCCTTGATAATCTTGATGAGGTTATCAAAACCATTCGCGCTTCAAACAATGTTCCGGAGGCCAATGCACAACTTCGCCGCAAGTTCATGCTTACCGATATCCAGGCTAAAGCCATTCTGGATATGCGTCTTCAAAAACTTACCGGTCTGGAACGTGACAAGATTGATCTCGAATACCGTGATATCATCGATCAGATCAAAGATTATCGTCGAATTCTCTCAAACCGTGATGCTCAGACCGACATTATTAAAGATGAACTGCTCGATCTGAAGAAACGATATGGTGACGGACGTAGGACACAGATCGTCTACTCAGCAGAGGATTTTAATATAGAAGATATGATTGCTGATGAGGATGTGGTTGTGACGATATCCAATAACGGATATATCAAACGTACGCCTGTCAGCGGATATCGTAGACAACGCAGAGGTGGTGTCGGCATGAAAGGTGCCAATACTAAGGAAGATGAATATATAGAACATCTCTTTGTAGCAACTAATCACAATTATATTCTCTTCTTTACTGAGAAGGGCAAATGTTACTGGCTTAAAGTGTATGAGATTCCCGAAGGATCCAGAACTGGACGAGGACGGGCTATCGTCAATCTTATTCAAATGGATAAGGATGACAGCATTAAAACATTTGTTCCGGTTAAGTCTCTTGATGATGAAGATTATATCAAGAACCATTTTATCATCATGGCAACCCGAAAGGGAGTTGTTAAGAAAACAGCCCTTGAAGCATACAGCAGGCCAAGACGTGATGGAATCATTGCTATTAATATTAATGATGATGATACCTTGCTGGGAGCAAGCCTAACGGATGGCAACAGCACAGTGCTGCTGGCTGTCAAGACCGGACGGGCTATACGATTTAATGAAAGTGATGTGCGAGACATGGGACGTAACACAACCGGTGTTCGGGGGATTCAAATAGATCCCAAAAAGAACGAGGTGGTTGATATGGTCGTTGTCCGAAACACACACGAATCGACGGTTATGGCTATATCTGAGAAAGGATATGGTAAAAGAAGTCTTGTAGACGATTACAGAGAGCAAACACGTGGCGGTAAAGGTGTGATAACATTGAAGATAACACCTAAAACGGGAAGCCTGATAGCACTCAAAGAAGTCTCTGATAAAGACGATCTCATGATCATTACAGAGAACGGAAAGATTATACGAATGCATTGCAGCGACATCAGGTCAATGGGGCGCAATACACAAGGTGTTCGTATAATGCGCCTTAATGCTGACGATCATATTTCTGCTGTTAGCAGGGTAGTCAGGGAAGATGAAGATGAGGACGAAGTAGACCAGGCTCCGGACATCAATGCTGATAATGGTGATAAGCCAGAAAAAAGCGAAGACAATGGAGATACAGGTGAACTTCCGTTCGAAGAGTAAGTAAATATCTGAAAAAGAGCCCGGTCAAAAATATTTGATCGGGCTTTTTTTATATACCTGCCAGCCTGTTAATTAGATCTTTCCTTTTTTGCACGAGCTGTTTTGGTTTATTGATTTTTATCTTATCGGTAAATCTCATTAGCCAATTGTTGATAAAATCAAGGTTGTCAAAATCAAATTCTATTAAAGCTCCATCATCAGTATGGCTTAATATGGTGACTTGTGCCGGAAGGTTAAAAACTAATTCCTCTAGAATTGAATCGTTGGCATACAATCCTATGGTTTGAACCGTACCATCGTGATGATATAATAGTTCGTTGTTGGTATAATAATTATCCTTTGACTTAACATCATCATTCAAGACGGTTACGCTGCTCATCCTATTCAATCGAAAATTCCGGGGAGCATTACGCAAATGGCAGTAACCAATTACATTCCAATGATCGTAATAGTGAACCATAAGGTAAGGATCCATTTTTCTGTCAGTCGGTTCTTTAGCACTGCCGGACTGATAATGGAATTGTATGGGGTGATGATCAGCAATGGCATTATAGATGGAGAACCAGTTCCCACCTTTTTTCTTCTGGGTTTTGTTTATGAAATTGGGATCGACGATTGTCTTGTCAGAGACGCTATGCATGAATTCCTTAAGCTCGCGAGGCAACATGTTCTGAATTTTCAATTCCACATCCTTCGCATCACTGACCATTGTGGCGTCTATCTGTGATTTTACAAATGACAAGCCAACAATTATAGTACCTAACTCTCGCGGTGTAAACATAAGAGGAGGTATTGTATAACCACGCATAATTCCATAGCCAGAATCTCTATCCCAGGTTATTGGAACATTTATTTCATTCAGAACACGCATATCCCTGAATACAGTACGTCGGCTTACCCCGAAATACTCTGCTATCTCATCAACACTCATTTTTTTATTGGATTGAAGCAAAAGCATTAACTTCATCCTTCGCTCATTGCTTTTCATAACTCTACGACATGCGTTGAATATTCAACATAACTTTTCCCTGGTAAAATGGGAGGGTTGTACCACTTTCTAATCGATAACAATTAATAAACACAGGATAAGGTATCCCTTCTATCTCGTTCCTGAAATCATCCCCTTTTAACATGATCAATGTATCCCAATTCCCATCCCTTATATCATTCAGAATGTCTATTAACTTGAAAGCATGCTTACTAATGATACATTTCACATCAGAGTGTGCTGACGAATACTCCTTTAAAGGAGAGTTTGCTATAACGACATTGTTTATGCTCAACTCCCGTTTCAAATGGTTGAGAACCCCGGTTTTTTTACTGGAGATGTCATTTAGCACTAAGGTCTTCTCAAAAAAACTGAGTGCGAGTGGAATCCCAGGCAACCCACCTCCGCTACCGGCGTCCAGTATTAAATCATTATTCTGGAAGCCCGGAAGTAGTGCGGGGAATAGCGAATGCATTACATGATCCCGAATAGAATCTATTGTAGCGTTTCTGGATACTAGATTAACAGTTTGATTCCACCAGAGCAATCGTAGTATATAGGTTTCTAAAACAGGATGAAATTGATCGAATAGTTCATTGACGGCTTCAAATGTTTCACGTGAAACATCGTGATACTTAATTTCAGTTTTCGTCATTTTGTTTCACGTGAAACATTAATTTTAATTTTTAATATAAACCATAAGTACAGCTACATCGCTTGGGCTTACCCCGCTAATTCTTCCAGCCTGCCCAATTGTTTCGGGCTGGACAAGTTTCAGCTTTTGTATTCCCTCTGCGGAGAGGCTTTTGATAGATTCGTAGTTAATGGAAGATGGTATTTTCAGCATTTCCTGTTTTTCCATTTCTGAAGCCATTTCAAATTCTTTTTCAATATACCCGGCATATTTAATTTGAATCTCTGCTTCTTCGAGAACTAATGGGTCGGGTGTAATTTCATCAAGATTCAATTTAAGATCCGGATCTCCATTAAGAATATCCGGGAGTGTTACTTGAGGTCTTGTGAGAATGTTCGGAAGTTTAATTCCATGTTTAAGTGGAGTGGTGCCCAATTTTTCAAGAATTGGATCGTATATTTTGGGTTGTGCTGTATATTGATCAATAAGACCCAGTACTTCCTGAAGTTCTTTTCTTTTGGTTTCCGCTTTGTTGTAACGTTGTTCAGATGCGAGTCCGATATGATATCCGATTTCAGTTAACCTAAGATCGGCGTTGTCCTGTCGGAGTAGTATTCTGTGTTCAGCTCTTGAGGTGAACATGCGGTACGGTTCCTTTGTGCCTTTGCTGACAAGGTCGTCGATCAGTACGCCGATGTAGGCTTCGGAGCGTTTAAGGACAACAGGCGTTTCCCCCTGAATTTTACGAGCAGAATTAATTCCAGCCATTAATCCCTGGCAAGCTGCTTCTTCATAACCGGTGGTCCCGTTAATTTGTCCTGCGAAAAAAAGACCGGAGATGAGTTTCGTCTCGAGACTACGTTTAATTTGATGAGGAGGGAAGAAATCATACTCGATTGCATATCCGGGTCTGATCATCACAGTATCCTCGAAACCCGGAATTGTGCGGAGCGCCTTGTATTGCACGTCCTCGGGAAGGCTTGTGGAAAATCCGTTGAGATACATTTCATGCGTATCCCATCCTTCGGGTTCAAGGAACAATTGGTGCCGATTGCGTTCAGAAAAACGATTGATTTTGTCTTCAATACTCGGACAATAACGAGGGCCGATAGATTTAATTCTGCCGTTGAACATTGGACTGCGGTCAAAGCCAGAGCGCAACACATCGTGAACTTCCGGAGTAGTATAGCCAATCCAGCAGGTTAATTGCTTGTTAACAGTTGGCAATGATTCAGTTATGAAAGAGAAAGACTGGGGATTTTTATCTCCATACTGAATTTCCAGCTTGTCGAGATCTACTGTTCGTCCGTCAACTCGTGGCGGAGTACCGGTCTTAAGTCTTCCCGATTCGAATCCAAGATCTTCCAGGCACGCGGTGATCCCGATGGAAGCACGCTCACCAGACCGGCCGCCACCAAAGTTTGTATCGCCTATGTGGATAAGACCATTTAGAAAAGTACCAGAAGTTAGAATGACGGTATCCGAAAAGATAAGCTGATCTGTCTGCGTTTTTACACCGATTACCTCTTTCGAGTCATTTACCATAATTGCAACAACATTATCTTGGCGAAAAGCAAGGTTATTGATGTTTTCAAGTTCCTTCCTCATAGTCAGGCTGTACAGCATACGATCACACTGTGCTCTTGGACTCCACATAGCCGGACCCTTGCTCCTGTTAAGCATACGAAACTGGACGCTGGCCTTATCCGTGACAATCCCGCTGACTCCGCCAAGGGCATCGATCTCCCGAAGGATCTGGCCTTTTGCTACTCCGCCCATAGCGGGATTACAGGACATTTGAGCAATAGCGTGCAGATTCATCGTAATCAGTAGGGTTCTGTTACCCATACGGGCTGTGGCTGCAGCCGCTTCACTGCCTGCATGGCCGGCGCCAACTACGATGGTATCATATTTTGGATAAATGCTATCCATTGTAAGTTATTAATTTTTTTTAATTTATACGATTAAAATGGATCTCGGTTAACCTGGGGGAGAATTGGATAACCTCAAATATAAGAAAATCGTTGCGTAACGTTTAAAGTAACGATTTACCAGGAGAGGATATGATTGGATTCTGAAAATGCCACATGATATGTGACCATGAGTACGGCATGAGACAACTGTTAGAGGCGCGATTAGACACAATAAAAAAAGGCCCGACACATTGCCGTGGCCTTTAAGCGATCCGGATGGGACTCGCATTTTGAGTCAACCTGAACCATTAAAAGTCGAGAAACATTATTTATTTGTAATTAAATACGTCTTTTACTCACCCTGAATCTACGCGAATTTTAAAAAATCACGATTTACCTGTACCTAATACTGTACCAGGTACAGGTAAATTTAACGGGAATTGGATTGGTTTAAATATAGATATGAGGTGGGTGAGAAGATGCCAACAATTAAAGCTGTGACAAGGCCTAAAAAGGACAAAAATAGATTGGTACCTATTTATATCAAAATTTCTGATGGAGGACAGACACGTTATGTATCAACGGGAAAAAAATTAAACCAGCTCTCTGGAATAAGCGAAAAGGAAAGGTACGTGAAAATGACGATTTTAAGGCATCCGCACTAAATAAAATTATAGGTGATAAGATTAAAGAAATTAAGGATGATGAATATCGTCTCGGTGCAGATTCTCAACCGGTTAATGCAAATATCTTAAAAAAAAGAGCTAAGAATACTGGCTTAAGAGAGAGTTTCCTGGAATATGCAAAGGAATACGCGAAACGTAAGAAGCAACATAACGTTCAAACAGGAAGACGTTATGAGGCGATTGCTGCCAAAATCGAAGAATATACAGGAGGGAGTTTTCAGTTTAAATACCTTACGGTTTCGTGACGTAGCATTGCTGAAAAAAATAAATATCGAACAAGGTCATATTAGGTATCGAATGAACAAAACAGGAAATGAAATGTCAGTACCATTGATTCCACAGGCCAAACAGATTATAAATAAATATGTAGACAAGTCTACTGAAGCTAATGATTATGTCTTCTCCATCTTGAATACAGATCGGGATTTGACTGATCCGGCTGTGTTAGATAGGGAAATATTCAGTAAAAATGCTCTAATCAATAAAAATCTTAAAGTAATTCAGAAAAATGCAAAGATAAAAAAATGTTTTTCCTTCCACACAAGTAGACATTCCTATGCCGATATTGCAAGGCATAAAGGCGCCGATCTTTATGCCTTGAGCAGGAGTCTGGGACACGAGAATATGGCAACGACAGAAAGGTATCTAAAGAGGTTGGGCAACCGGGTAATAGATAATACAGTTAAAGGCATATTTAAGGGATTGTAAGATGCAGGTATTTGATAATTGGGAAAATGAAGACACCTTCGACGATAACTGGGATGATGAACAGCTGTTTAGGAGTTAATCATTATACGCGATACAGAATGACAAGCCCAGAAAGAGATGAATGAGGCTATAATCAAAGAATACCGAGATATTTTGTTAAAAAAGCATCAGAAAAACTGTATTGGAAATTTAGAAGATTACTTTCAGAATTACAGATCAATGATGTCGTAACCAATCCGATAGCCTTAATTGATTACGAACTCAAAAAAGCGAATTGAGACCTCGAGGGATTGCAGAGTGAGCTTGCGAGACTGGAAGTTGGGTATTTTGATCTTCTGATCATCGATAAGAATGGACCATTGTATCAAGTGGTATCTGGTGATGATTCGGTAAAGCCTTATCGGCATTTGATTAGAGAGAACATGACGCGAACGTCGGAAGAAAAAACGACATGCTGGAAGCTTTAACTACGAAATGGTATGCTGATGAATTAGAAAAAATTCGGAAAGGTAAAGCGAAAACCAAAGAAGCGATTATAGATAAACTTACCGATACAATTAAAAATATGACAGGCCTACTGGAGCCTTCACCAATAGAAAAGAGAATTAGCTATCGCAGCGGAGGCCGATAAACTTCGAAGTAAATATCCACACGCAAAAGGTCATCCCCGTAAAGAAATTAAAATAGATCTCGCAAGAAAATATGAGGTGAGTAAATCAACTGTTCAAAACGCAGTAAAAAAGTATTCAAAATAATAGCTGGTGACCCATCCATTCTAAAAATAACTTTTTCCGATTCTACAAATATAACCCCTCTTAAACCTCTCTTTAACTTTTATTCGTGACCCATCTTAAAGTTGTTCTGTTCCAACACTATGCAACATAGTGATTTATGCCGTTATATTAGTAGAAAGTAAATTTTAACTAATCACAACGGTCATGGAGATCATTGTAAGTGATAAAACACAGTTAGAAGAGATTATAAATCGCGTTGTAATGAAGGTAACACGCCTTTTCCTTAACCTAACTCCTATGATAATAATTATTGTCTGAGCGATTAATCTTATCTAAACTTATTTTTTGTAGTTATATTGACCTGTCGTTTTGTTAGAAAATTAAAATAATGTTATCGAAGAATCAGAGAGTTGAAGTTTCGAATTCATTTTAGCAACAATACCGAGACGGTTCCATTTAATTATGCTCATCATCTATGTAGTGTGTTTCATCATTGGCTGGGACCGAACGACTTGCATGATATGATGAGCCTCTATTCACTGGGTTGGTTAAAACATGGCAAAGCGTCTAAGGGTGGCCTCGATTTTCCAAACGGCTCAAGTTGGGAAATCGGAATCCAGGAGGCTGAAATAGCAGAACGTCTGATTCAGGGTCTGTTGCTCAAACCGACGGTACTGTATGGTATGCAGGTTCGGCGTGTCGATCGGGTAGAATCGCCGGCTTTTGAGGGGAGTTCGTTCCGGTTTCTTGCGGGCAGCCCCGTTACACTGTGGAAAGTTGAGAAGGATAACAGCCGCACTTACATCTGTTATGACCGTCCTGAACAAAGCGCTTCGATTATCACCCGTATCCTGCGCAAAGAAATGGCCATGGCAGGTTTGGATAATGAGCCAGCCCGCATCTGGTTTGATCCGGACTTTCCCCGCCCGAAGACCAAACTCATTGATATCAAAGGCATCAAAAACCGGGGCAGTGTGTGTCCGGTGATAGTGGAAGGTTCTCCACATGTACAGAAACTGGCATGGACGGTGGGTGCCGGTGAACTGATCGGGGTAGGGTTTCGGAAGCCTGGAGGTGCCGTGGAGGCTCGTAACGGTTCGTAACGTGACGGGATGAGGAAAAATAAATAGGAAAAATTGAATATAGTCCCAAAAAGCCAGAAAAAGGGGATTGTTACTATGCGACTTAATTTACGACAGGGAATTTATTTAGCGGCTCTCCTACATGATATTGGGAAGTTCTGGCAAAGGGCAGAAAAAGATCGCAAGGCTCTCAAGCAATCTACGCTTCAAATGGAAGGTTCTATTTGCCCAACAGGCAAGGCCGGATATGCAACCCATGTTCATGCGCTATTCACCAGCGAGTTTTTTGAAAATCATCGGGATATTTTTCCTGGTGAATTAGAACATGAGGGTCAAAAAATTCAATTAGGTAATCTGTCCGCTCGCCACCATAAGCAAAACTTAGGAGAATATGAACGTATTATCCAATATGCAGATTGTTTGTCTTCGGGACATGATCGCAGAGATGAAGATGAAGACGTAGTTAATGATACCAGGTATAAATACAAAAAAATACCCTTACTAAATCCTTTTGATACCGTTTATGATATAAAAAAGGGAGAGGCTCGAAGCTATTATAAATTGTTGCCATTATCTATCAATGAACGAGTTTTTGCTGAACAAAATGTTGACATAAGTTTAAGCAGGCAAGATGATTATCTAAAACTGTGGAGGGCATTTGAAAAAGAGGTAAAAAAATTACCTAATAACGATTTTACGAGCCAAGCTACTTCACTTTTATACCTTTTGAAGAAATATACATGGTGTATTCCGAGTGCAACCAATAGTATGCCGGATATCTCATTGTACGACCACTTGAAAACCACGGCTGCTATCGCAACCTGTTTATACCAGTCTACTGAGATTGAGGAATTTGGTTCACTGCCCGTTTCTTTTGATGGACTTATATATGAAGAAAAAGAACGATTTGTTTTGTTGGCGGGAGATTTTTCTGGGATCCAAAAATTTATATATCAACTTTCATCGAAAGGTGCTGCCAAAACATTAAAAGGGCGTTCTTTTTATCTGAGTCTGGTACAGGATGTAGTTATTCAAAAGATTAAAAATATTTTTGAAGCAGAAGACGCCCAGATTTTAATGTCAAGTGGTGGACGTTTTCAAATTTTACTTCCTAACGACAGTAGTAAGATTGAACTATTTAAAGAGTTTATCTCAAAGATTAATCTTGAATTACGCAAAGAATTCGACTCAGTATTATACCTGGCAATCGGCATAAAAGCATTTCGTGCTTCTCAACTATTAAAAGACAATGGATATAGTGAGGCGGTAAAAGATGCATATAAAGAAGTTGAAAGAGATAAGAACCGAAAATTTGCAGAAGTCATTGACGAGCAGTTTTTCATGCTAGGTGAAGTATCCGGTACCAAATCTGCCCAGATTTGTCATGTAACGGGCATAGATTTGCAGGATAATCAGGTGGCTGAGTTGGTTGAAGAGGACATGATAATCAGTAAGTCTGTCGAAGAACAGATTTCGCTCGGTCGCTGGCTAAGGGATGCAAAATATATTGTGAAAATCCAAAAATCGACCGGGAAAAAGAAGAATCATGAAATTACCCCCCTTAGTAACTTTGTGAGCGAATCCGATGAAGATGCGATTACCTACCGTTTCTGTAAGAGTTTGACGAAGGAAGAATTGAAAAGAATGACCAAATCTGAACCTGTTTCAGATGTTATCGCAATTAATAACACAGATTTCATGTCATTTTCTGAAACAGGACAACATTTTAGTTCATCATTCATGTTTTATGGGGCTGCATGGACGCCTGATGAAGTTTCGGATGAAGATAAAAAAGGACCAAAAACCGTTGAATTCACCGATATTGCTAAAGATAATGCCAATAATCTGATGGCCGTGGTAAGACTGGATATTGACAGTCTTGGTGATTTATTCAGGAATGGATTTAACACAGCCGACAGTACCAATAAGTATCTTGGCAGCATTTCCCGTTACAGTAATATGAGTGAGAAACTCGATCTGTTTTTTTCCGGATATATTCATTTCCTCATCTCAGAAATTTATAAGAGTGAAAAAGAATTTGACCAACAACTCCTAAGCGGTTCATTTACCGAAGATCAACCCTGTCAACATATTTTCCCGGTTTATGCCGGTGGAGACGATGTTTTCATTATCTGCAGATGGGATATAGCTCCTCAACTTGCCAAGCGGATTCACGATGATTTTAAACGATTTGTGAACCATCAAGATAAACTAAGCCTCTCCGGCGGGATTAGCGTAGTCTCCGGAAAATATCCTATTCATAAAGCAGCACTGGAGGCAGACGAAGCCGAGAAAAAAGCTAAATCGTTAAAGAAAAGTGAAAAGGCGGATGGCAAAGATGCTCTGTGTATGTTTGGTCAGGCCATGAGTTGGAAGGATTTTTCTTTGGCTGAATCATATGTTAAACAGATAATCACCTGGCAGGAACAAATGAAAAGTCGAACGATTCTGAGTTTCCTCCGGAATTTGTATGCCGAATATGACGAACGATTTCATTTCGGCAGGTGGAGGTGGCGATCGGCATATCAGCTCAAACGAATTGGAAAAGCCTATAAAAACGAGGAAGATATGGCCAGTTTTGCCAGCTGGTTGTTTACTGGAAATTTAGATAACCAAGAACTGAAAAGAGTAGAGATTATTAAAAAGAATAAAGAACAAAAAATACAACGTAACCCGGAACTGGTCGATTTAACCGGCTTTGCCGTACGTTGGGTACAAAGCTTAACCCGAAATAAATCGTAAATATCATGGCATACAAAGAACTAAATACGATTAAAAGGAAAATCCCTGAATGGATTGAAAAAGGATTTTCATCAAAGGAAGACATAGATCTGATAGAAGATTTTGGAAAATATATAGCTGATGCAAAAGAAGGTAAGAATGGGAAGTGGTTTGCAGGTAGAAATGCTATTTCAACATCTCAAATCAGAATAGCTTACGGAGAAGTTACTCGTCTAAAGATGCAATTCGATGAAACTGCAATGATGCTGTTACGACCCAAAATAGCGTATGCAGCAGCAAGAGATGGAGGTTATATTTTTAATGATTTTCAAAAAATCATTTCAACAGGTGTTGACGCAGTCTCAGCATCACAAAATAAAAAAGCCGCTTTCAATAATCTTGCTAATATATTTGAAGCCATTTTGGCCTATCACAAAGCTTATGGAGGTAATTAATCATGAATAAACTAATCAAAAAAGTACACTTTAGTTTACCCTTACTCATAAAATCTGGTCTCCACATCGGTGGCAGCAACTTAAGTATGGCCATTGGTGGAGCAGATGCTGTGGTAATTCGCGATCCTATTACCCAAGAGCCTATTATCCCCGGTAGTTCAGTTAAAGGTAAAATGAGGTCACTAACGGAAAAATTACTCGGTAAGGTTACCAAAGCCAGGAATGGAAATGCTCATATCCAAAATTTACCATTCACAGACGATGCGAAGCATGTAATCTGTAAGTTGTATGGAACTGCAAGTGGCGGGGAAGATCAAGTCCCAAGTCGATTAATTGTCCGTGATGCTAAGTTGGATAGAGATTCTGAAAAAGAGTTAAAGGCTGCAGAAAGCACGGATATGCTGTACACCGAAGTGAAAACTGAAGTGGTAATAGATCGCGTGACATCTGCTGCAACGCCAAGACAATTAGAAAGGGTACCTGCCGGTTCGGTATTTAATTTGGGAATGATTTTAAATGTCTTTGAGGATGATGACGAAGATGAACTCGTTAACTATGTAAAAGTGGGGCTTCGCTTAATGGAAGATGATTCTTTGGGTGGAAATGGCTCAAGAGGCAGTGGCGAAATCTCAATTAACTGGGATAATCTCGTAACCAGACAGAAGGTTCTGAAGGATTATGAGGCAGGTAATGACTGGCAACCATACACCAATCAGTGATGAACTATAAAATAATTTATCTGGAACCAACCAGTCCCTTTCACTTTCAAACGGGGGGCGGAGATCATGAATCAGTGGATTTGTATCCCCGATCAGATACGCTCTCCGCAGCGGTAACTTACTGGTGGTTCCGCCAATATGAACGGGTGCCCGGATTTCCTGCGAAGCTGCCTTTTCACATTTCATCTCTCTTCCCTGCTATTAGGACTAAAACCGGGATCAAAAAGCTTTATCCCAAACCGATAGGAATAGATATTGATCCTGATAAACACAATCATAAGGTGTTTAAAAAAATTAGCTGGATTGATCAGGATCTGTTTGATCTATGGAGGGACGGTGGAAATATCATCGATTTCATTCCTCAAAACTCTGGAGATAAACATCTGAAACGTGCCGGTACGGTGTGGGTAAAAGACCCTGATCAGGATTTGGGGTCCGGGCAGTTGTACTCCCTGGATACAAGAACACGCGTCGTACTCGACCGCTCCAATAGTGCTTCAACACCATTTCATTTTGTCAGTATTATTTATGCAAGTGACCTCCTGTTTTGGTTTTTTGCTGATATAGACAAAAAGCAAGAGATCCCGTTTATGGCTATGCTTAGATTACTGGGTGATGAAGGCTTGGGCGCTGATCGTACAGTAGGTATGGGCCACTTTAATGTTTTGAATGAAATAAACGATATTGCTTTTGCCAATCAGCATATTCATAAGTGGTTTAATGTCGGTATATATAATCCTTCTCCCGAAGAGATAGCCGGTATACAATGGGAGCAGTCTGCTTACAATCTTGAAAACCGGAGAGGCTGGGTCAGCGGAAAATCACTGCGCCGGCGCCCGGTCCCATGTATTACGGAAAATGCCGTTTTGTGGTCGGCTGAACCACTCAATGGAAGTATACCGTGTTTATTGGACAAAAATGACCCGAATATACCCGAAGATTCCAAACCGGATTATTCTGTATACAGGGATTGTCGCGGTTTTTTTATCCCATGTACTAATTGATTTCCGTTATGAGTATAGATATTAAAAAAATTACAGGACACGAATCAAAAATTGAGAAAAAAACGTTTTCCTTTACTCCCTTTTCTCCGCTCTTTATTGGTTCAGGCCAAAAATTTATCAAAGGGCTTGATTTTGTTAGTCAAAATAATAAAACATATCAACTGGACCTCACGAAATTATTCCGGGATCGCATTGAGGATCTGGACAAACTGGAAAGCGCCATCAAAAATACAAGTATCCCAAATTATACATCTGAAAATGGGATCAAGATTTCCCAGTATGTGAAGCAATCCTGGTATGGTGACTCTAAATCAAATGAATTGTTGGAGCCGGTCAGCGATGGTTTTGGAATCCCAATTATACCCGGTAGCAGTTTCAAAGGAAGTATGCGAACAGCATTGTTCGCAAGTTTTCTTAAAGAAAATAAATTAGATGAGAGCGAATATCGAAATCTTATTACTAAAAGAGATGGTAAATCTCTTCCCGTTAAATGGGCATCTCAATCATTGCAAAAAGAATTATTAACTACTTATCACCAATCGAAGAAAGGAAGCTCCCCGAACTACGATATTGGTCGTGCATTTAGAATCAGCGATATCAAATTTAATGCAGAGAATCTTGAAGTATTTAATGTTGCCGTATTGAATGAGACAAACAACGGTTTTCAGTGGAGTGTAATGGGGGGTAAGGATAAAAATGTTGACCAATTATCACTTGCCACAAAAATTTCCCTGGCTGGCATTTCATTTGATGAAGAAATAACCAAACCCCAAAAATTTGATATTTCTATAAACAGGAGTGTGTTAGAAGCAATAGAATGGCGAAAACCGTTTGATTTCAAGATTATTGCAGACGGTTGTAACCAGCTTTCGAAAAAAATACTGGTAATGGACCTGAGTTATCTGGATGATGCAAAAAACAACTTTTCTGAGTTATCTGTTGTAATTGATGATTTGGAGGAGATTCTTGAGACTGTTGAAGAATGCATGATTGAAAACGAAAAAGGGAAAAAATTATCGTGGATCCAGAGAATCGGATGGGGATCGGGCTGGTTAACGATGACGGGTGCGCATACACATGACGATTATATCGATATTGTGAAAAAGGCTTATCCAAAGCTTTTCAAGAGAACCGGCCCCTTTGAATTTCCCAAAACAAGAAAAATTGTTCTCGACAGGGCAGGTAAACCCGCCACCACGATGGGGTGGGTGTTGATAGAAGAACAATAAATATCCCCCCATGACCCTCATCAATCTCGTCGGCGGGCAACTGGCGCCCAATTATTTCGCGGCTTTGAAGCTGAAGCCGGATCATATGATTTTGTGCCATACCGAAGATACCTTGGACAAGGCACTCCAATTGGAGCAGCAGATTGTCCGTGAGCACCCCTGCCGGATCGAGATGGTATCTGTCGACCCGTTCGATTTTGACGCTATTCGGCGGGAAGCCGTGCGCCTGGTGAACAACCTACCGGAACCTGCGGGAGCGGTATTGAATATTACGGGCGGAACCAAACCCCTGTCGTTCTCATTTGCAGAAGCCTTCCGGGGAACCGGTGCACAGATGCTTTATGTAGATACTCAAAACGAATGTCTCTGGTGGAATGAGAGCGGGGTCTACAAAAGTGAGCCATTCGATTTCCGCTTCAGCGTGAGTCAATGGCTTTCCATGCAAGGGGTTGCCGATTTTGATCAAACGGATATAAATCTCGTCCATTCGCTCAGGGATCTGACGGGTTATATCTTTATGGGCAGGTACTGTCAGAACAATGACGCCCGCCATTTAAAGCAGTTCCAGACCAGACTGACCCATCTGATGAATCAGAAAAAATCCTGGGAAGGTACCTATACGGATACCCACTTGTCCATTCAGCATGATATCCAGAATGAAAAGGTGATGGTAGCATTGAACCATCACCAATACGATCAAAAGAAACCGGATTTCTGGCATTCTTATTTTACCGGTGGATGGTTTGAATTCTGGACTTGTCAGCAACTGATGAATGGCGGCGAATATGATGATGTTCGATGTAACCTGCAGATTAAAACGGCTGGGAAGGGATATACAGGCAAAAAGGACATCAAAAACGAGATAGATGTGGTAGCCATTCGCAATGGAGTGCCCCTTTTCATCGAGTGCAAAGCCGGTAAGATTACAGCTTCATCGATGGATAATCTCTATAGCATGGCTGAACGCCTTGGAGGGCGGTATGCACAGAAATTGTTGCTCTCTTTATATCCGACGCGGTCTCCATCCATCAAAGAGAAAATTAATGAGTCAGGGATTCACTGGATTTATGGCCCCCAAACAATAGCTGATGAACTGAAAAAGTACCATGAGAACCTGGTAGTCAGGGTATGATGTGATTGTCCACTGATAAAAACAACATGAAATGTCAGAAAAACTACTAATCGCTTCTTTGGGGATTGGACCCTATCACCCATCCTTTTATAACCTTGAAGATGGGGAGCCTGTCAAAACCATACTCAGCTTTAAAGCACTTGCAGAACATTTTCAAATTCCATTTGAACAGATTCGGGTGATCGGTACCGAGCCGGATGAAGACCATCATTTAAGGGGATCGGAATGGTCATATGTCAAAGAATCCTTCGGAAGAGAGTTGGAATCCCATCAGAAGGTCGTCGTTCCCTTTGGATTAAACAAGCTGGACCACTACCGCTTTTTTCAACAGTTACTATCGTTGTTTGACGGTTATGATGAAGTCATTATCGATATGACACATGGATATCGAACGTTTCCGCTCATCATGTTGATGTCTCTTTTTTTTAGGGAAGCTATTCAGGAGGGGGATACAAAAGTAAGGGTATTCTACGGTGCTTATGAAGCAGGGACTGCCACCAGTGATCTTGTTGGAAAAAATCGCGATGGCAATCCGATTCATGCCAGGAGAGTGGAGCTTGTGGAAATGCAGATCATACCGGAACTACTCGATTGGGTCAAAGCTACCGAACGATTTATAAAATATGGCATCGTCTCAGATCTCTCCGAAAGGACAAAGGGATTAAATTTACCTCAGAAAATAGACAAAGATTTGGATGTGCTTAACAAATCATTGGCCTACAATCATCTCTATGTGATTCCTGATACGATTCGTAAACTGGAGAATAAATTTCGGTCTGATAGAAAACATATTAAACCCGACGATCCGCTCTACTATTTGATTGATCCTATTCTGAATCTTTCGGATCAACTTTCGGACCACTCCCAATCAGGCTCATTGCTGAAATCAGGCGCCTATTTCTTTAAAATAAAACGATTTGGCCAGGCGGCCATCTCCCTGCGTGAATATGCAATCGTATCACTAAGCGAATGCATTGTGAATAAAAGTGATGAAAAAGAAAAATATAACCACGCTCAACGAATGATTGGACTGCTAACCCAGATACACTATAAGGATAGCGATGACAGGGATAAAGCGGTCTCTTTTAGTGAACTCGTTGGTAAGACACACAAGCGGCCTGTGGATGAATTATCAATGACTTGTTATAAACTTAGCAAGATCAGGAATAATTTTGCTCATGTGAAACGGGTCGATGCCAGGCAAATATCAGGTTTTCATAAAGATTTGGAGAATATTTTGTCCAATGCTTCCGAGCTATTTGATTTTTCAAGTGATCCGGTCGATGAATGGATGGATTGGCTGCAAAGGGAATTGCCGGAAGGAGACGGTTCATGATTGTTAATCTCTCTAACCACCCCTTTTCACATTGGTCGCCGAAACAAAAAGACCGGGCTATCAGCCAATTTGGAGAAGTTATCGATATGTCTTTTCCCGATATATTGCCAGAAGCCGATGAGAAGTGGATTTCAGAGCTTGCCGGAAATTTTTTAGAAGAAATTATCAGGATAAATCCCGATGCCGTTCATGTACAGGGAGAACAAACATTCACTTATGCCATTGTAAAATTACTCCAGAAAAAAGGAATTCCCTGCTATGCCAGCACAACGAAAAGGAATGTTAAATCAACTGGAAACGGTAAGACACTCCGCCAGTTTGATTTTGTCCAATTTCGCCAATATCCCGATTGATTAATTAAAATATGGCTAACCAACTGCAAAAACCCATAACACTCATTGCCACGTTAGGCAGTTCACCGGCTGTCCTGACAGAGGCACTGTATGAATTACACCGGAAAAAAGACTGGCCTGTTGATGAGGTCATTATTATAACGACACGCCATGGGAGTGAACGAATCAAAAATGAATTAATGTCGTACGGCCCTGAGAAAGGTGGGTTCTACCGGCTGCTTGAAGAACTTGAGATTCCTCCACACGCTATAAAAATACCCTATGGTGATCAATTGAAAGCCGTTGCAGGTCCCGACGGAAAGGAACTTGATGATATTCGAAATCGTGAAGACGACGAATGTATGGCGGCATATATCCAGCAGGTCGTCCGTACTCAATGCGCGCGTCCCGATCGGAAGATTTATGGTTTAATGGCTGGCGGCCGCAAAACAATGGGTGCCCACCTGATGTCGGCTATGCAGCTATTTGCACGGCCGGATGACCGTCTGTTGCATATCCTGGTATCAGAACCTTTTGAGTACATACGCAACTTCTATTACCCTACCAAACAGTCGGTGATGCTTGAACGAAAAACGATTACTGGCGATGTGGAAGGAGAGTATGATGCGTCGCAGGCGAGGATTGATCTGATCGACATCCCATTCATAAAACTACGCACCTATCTCGAGTCGCAACTGGATTTTTCGAAGCCGTATCCGGAACTTGTTGCTGAAGTGGACAGACAACTTGCTGGGGCAGCTCAGTATCCCGTTCGGTCATTGATCATAGATTTACCCTCATCCTGTATTTATGTTAACGGAAAGGAAAACCAGATCAATATCGAAGCACGACAGCTCTCGATATTTGCATTACTTGCCGTTTTAAATGCACGGTTTGGGAAATCGCGTGACGTTGCGTGGGGTGAAATTGTCACGGATCCTGCTATGCTTGATTTACTACACGTCATTTACAGAACGATCAAGCATCATGGATCCCTTGAAGATGCAGAAGACGAATATCGTCAGATGACCTTTAAAGATTTTGAAAAGGAGGATAATTGGGTCACCTGGGATTACTGGAGAGACAGAAATAAAAAACTTCAAAAGCGCGATTTCCCGGTCAAACGTACGCAATTAATGAAAACACTTGAAAAAGGCATCAGGGAATTAAATCTGCCTGTTACCCGGGAACACTTGTTTCAGTTTACAGATGCACCACGGGCAATGCGGGCTATTCATAGTGTACCTGTACCTATTGCGAACGTAGAACTTGTGGGACTCACAGATGAGATGATTAATGAGGTTTTTGAGAACTGATTTGGGTTCAGACAATTCCCTAACATTGTTTTGTATCCATAAATTTTAGCTCACTCCAATTGTCATCGTTATGCCTCGTAACGTGACGACTTCCCTCTGCACGAAACTTTCTTTTCATATTCAAACCACACTCCGAAAAGCGGGTGTGAACATCCGGAATGGATGTTTAGATCTGAAGAAAAAGAAAGAATTTCGACACTATGACATCAATAGTATATACCGACCATGCCCGACGCAGAATGAGTCAGCGTGGGATCGCGCGAGATATGATCAGACAAACCCTGCAATATGGAACCTGTTACTACAGACAGGGGTATCAGTTCTATGTCATTCGAAATAAGGATTTGCCCGCCTCTATGCCGCCACAGCAACAGGATCGTTTGCGAAACCTGACGGTAGTGGTGCATCAGGCACCGGATTGTGGATTTGCTGTCATTACAGCATACCGGTCCGACAGGGCTGCCTCAAAGATACGCCGTAAGTCAAAGAAGCTGTTTTGAATTTCTTTGCGAGGCTTTGATGAGAAGCGTTAGGTATCGTAACTGCTCGTAATGATACGAAAAGCCAGGCTATTCCAGGCAAAGTGTAGATTTCAGTTTATCATCATATTCACAATCCAAAGGAGAAGGTTTCATGTTCCAAAATCATCACAGATATATTGATTTTCTGGTTGAGCATCAGCTGACCAACGAACAGTTCATGTTTTTGTATATCCTTTATGCCGATTCACTGGAAACGGATGGTGATGGCGATCGTGTTTTCCCCCGGGAAGGGCCGGCAATAGCCTCGATCTGGAAGTATGCACAGGCAATGAAGAGCTGGCCGCGCGCCAGCCTGCAGGACCTGGTTGACCGTGGCTTTGCCCGCTTCCGGGGGCCCGCTGATAAGTTTATACCCGACCTCATGGAAGTAACCGAACAGTTTCGCAAACTGCTATTTGTCGGACCAGAAGAGGCTGCGTTATTCTGGGATGCGTATCCGGTACCACAAAGAACTGGTATTACGTTCCATTCAATCATCCCTTTATACCGCAGGACGGTGTTAACATTGCTTGTACACAGGCAGGTTATGGATGCGCTGCAGTGGGGAATCCGCCATCATTTGATCGACCAGAATATAAGGGTTTGGATCACTAATCAACGCTGGAAGGATGTGGAGTGCATTCGACGCTGTCGTGATTTGCATGCAGAAACGTCGCAGGATATCACCTTTGGAACGAGTGAGAAGTAACGTTCCGTAACGTTACTCTTTCACGGATGCGGATAGAAGAGTGATATATTCAATCGCACAACATCCGGATAGAGGGAACATGCTCTCCCCTGTCATCATGAGGAATGACGGGGTTTGGGAGAGGCGCAAAGGGACCGGTGGAAACAAGCCGGTCCCTGATTTATCCACGTATAAACAATGGAGGCATCAACATGACAGAGTATATAAACTTCGGCGATAACCGGCAGGCGGAAGCCGAGGACCTTTCAGCCTGGGCCGGTCTTTATGGGATGAGCTGGGATGAGGCGAGCGAGCGCATGTTTAACAGGACCTCCTATGAGAGTATGCTGACAGAAGACCGCGAATATACGCGGCTTGCAAGGCGGGAGCGTCTGGCAGTTTTGCGTATTCAACAAATGGAACAGCGCGTATCAATGGTTACCGCCAGACTGCAAGAAGTGGAACGTTCTGTTTCCGAATATCCCCGATTTGGATCATTTTACGGCTTGCTGGTGCTGGCCGGACTGGCAATCAGCCTGGTGTTTGGATACACCTTGTTAACCTATTGGATGACGATAACTCTCTGGCCGCTTGCTGTTCTGGTTGTTGCCGGCTCGGTCATTACACTGATTGTCTGGCAGAGATCCTCAATTGATGAGACTACCTCATTGTCCGTTTCCCCATATATGCTGTTGATGTTAGGTCTTACACTTTGGTTGGTAGCCGATGGTTGGTTGAACCACCGAACCTGGCATGACATTTTGAGACTTGCTGTCTCGGGTATCCCGTTTCTGTTGGCTATAGCCGGTATTCGTCGTTGGATGAACCGGCAAGTCAGGATGGGAATACCACCGGTAAGCAGACGCGTAATGCTCCTGTTACGATTGATCACAACAAGGCTATGCCGGACAGTTCAGGCCGGACGGCTAAGGCGGTTGCAGGTTTTGCATAACCGTTACAGGCACAGCAGGGAACAGAGAGGCCTGATAATCCGCAACAGGTGGAATATCAGCCAGCAGCAGTTGTACGGCATCTGGCGACGTGGTACCACCATGCGAAATATCCTGGATGATGAGTCGAGAGATGTCCCAACGTCAGACTTGTCCGGTGTCCCATTTTCAAATGGCTTTAACTGAATAATTACAGGAGAATGTTATGACAAACCAGATATTGCATAATCTGTTGCGGCACCCATCAGATCCGATACCTGAGCAACCGGATGAACAATATACCTTTCACCGGTTAGGCGAAGAAGCCGGGACTTTAGGACTCACGCGTGACGAGCTGCACCGCTGGGCCGATGGGCACTCAAATGCCAACCGGTTGCAGCATCGTATTCATCTTGCCGCCGAGAGGGTACGTGTTGAAGAGCAATTATCTGCACTCGACAGTCTGATCGTACGAAGACGCCATCGTATGGACACCCTTGAAAGTAACCTCGCGGTTCAGCGGGTTACGTACTTCGAACTGTTGTTCGGTTTTGTTCTGATGGTGGTATTGCTCGCATCCGAGACTGTTTTCAGCTATGCAACCCTGGTCTATGAGATCAATCTGGATGGTCTTGAAGGATGGATAACGGCCCTGGGATTAACGGCGGTCATCGCTTCGCTGGATGTGTTCTTGGGTCCATTGATGATTCGACCGTTTTTATCGAGTGAAAACAGAAGCCGTTGGACCGGTGTCATTTATACCGGTTTGTTCGTGGTAATTCTTACAATAGGCATCCTTTTGTTTAGCTATCTCGGTGCTTTCAGGACAACAGTTCTGGCATGGACCGGTGATCAAAGCTTTTTCGGGATACCTCATAACTCACCCGGATCAGGCCAATATCTTATTAATCGTCTTTAGCTTGTTCTATCTGTTGGGGGGTGCCGTCGTTGTTTTCCCTTTCGTGAGTTAATCGGTCTACGTGCAAGGCAACGTCAACTGTATCAGATCGAGCGGGAGTGGTCGGGTTTGCAGGATGACTGGTCGGAGCTTCGGGCGAGGCATGAAGCCATCTGCAGAGAACAGGAATGGATAACCGAATCGGATGAGGCGTATTTCACACAGGTTCGTGCTGAAGTTGAAGCCGGATGGTTGGATTCAGGCAATAATAATCATGATCGCCCGGAATCTAATGATCCGGAAGGCGGGGATCATGGGAATGATACTTACAGCATCAGGGGTACCCGGAGCATGGTTGACCGGTTTTTCCGTGAAGATTTGCAGCGACTGATGCAGCGGAATGATCATCAACACTAATAACAGAATGTGACTAACTAAAGGACAGGTGGCAATCATGACTGCCAGAATACTCTCATATTTGATTATCGCTATGTTGTGTTTCACACAATTATCAGCTTGTTCGGATGGAGGCCTTAATGATGCATCAACAGTTGTTCTGGCGGGCATAGATTATAGCGGAAGTGTTACGGCAGAGCGGCGTGAATACATCCGGCGCACACTCGATGGGATGGTCACACGCCTTCAAGCCGGACAACGGTTGTTAGTGCTTACCGCATACACCGTAACACTGCTACTGCCGGTTATCTGGTGGACGCACGATTACAATCAAACGAACACGGGCGTAGGGCAGATCTTGCCATTGACAGGCAGCGTTCGCAGCTTCGTCACCAACTGGATTCACTGCTTACGCTGCATTTTGGCAGTACCGGCAACGGCACAGACGTTCTTGGATTTATCCGCCGCGCCGTTCAGTTGACAGATGAACTACACCATCCGGTTCGGCTGGTTATTTTCAGCGACATGTGGCAGGAGGGACAAACCGTGAATTTTCAACGCTGTTACCGTGTGGTCAGTCCTGATACCCTCGCAAACCGGATTGCAATGAATTCAACAGGACTCCACGAAATGATGAGATCGGGCTGCAAACGATGGTCTATTTGCCATCCGGTGGTTCGGGATATGGAAATGCGGAGGAGGCCGACTGGGCGCATCGGTTTTGGATGACCTTCTTTGTCCGAACCGGAATCCGTCTGGAATACTGGGATACAACATCTATTTAACAAATAACCATTTATCATGAAGATAGTTACAGGGTTACTGCTACCTGAACGGCTGAGAAAAGAGCCTTGGCTTACCGCTTCTTTAGTGGCAGAGGGTATAGGCTGCCGCCGTCGTCTGTGGTTGTCTGAACAGGGGGTATATGTGTGGGAACAACGGGTATTCGAACATCCATCATTACAACTGAAAATGCTGTACCTGGCTGACAAAGAACAGGAATATGCCCCGTGGTGGGAGGGATGGCAATTTGAAGTTCCGCTTCCTACAGGTGATCGTCTGGATGCCTGGTTTCCGGATGAGGCCGTGGCCATCGAGTATAAAACGGGCAGACCCCATGCCACACATATTTACCAGGTCTGGAGCCTGTATCGGGCTATGAGAGTATTTGCGATTACAGGAGTGCAAATTCAACTCTGGTATCCGGTACAATGGAAAGACGCTTCACTTAACTGGCCCATTCGTTCGGTTACGATTCGATGCCGTTTACTTGAAGATCAGGTCGTTGCTGTACGGGTCGAACCGCCCGATACATCCGAGTATGATCAGATGGAACGGATCATATCCGTACTGGGATCAGAATTGATGGAATGAAAATCCTCGCCGAAACCATTTGCTGCCGGCCATCCGGCCTGTCAGGAATGCCATTATTACGATTATTGTAATATCGGTCACGCTGAAAGGGAGGAGCAGGCCGTACCAACCATAAAGGAAACAGACCAATGAAACTATCCGTATCTTGTAGAACCAGTCATTATGAAGCGGGAGAACAATACCTGCATCTTGTTCCGCACGAGAAGCAACAGGGGAATCCGCATCCGGGGCTGATATTGCCCGGGAGATGATCGGAGAATATCCGTTGCACGAAGAAGAGATATGGTGGGAAGCTACCCCGGCCTGGCTGCCCATAGAGCGAATTGCCGATATTCATGTATATGCTCCCATTGACCTGAATACGGCCTTACTCCAATTTTTGTCCCGGAAAGGGATCCCGTTGCATCTCTACAACTATTACGGATACTACAGCGGTACCTATCTCTCCCGCGAGCCGATGCCTAACGGGCGTATTCATGCCGGCCAGTACCGCATGTATTGGAATGAACAGAAACGGCTGGCACTTGCAACCGGGATACTTACCGGTGCTTTCCATAACATGCGAAGTGGTATGGCAAGGGCCGTCAGGCGAAAGAAAGTTGCCCCGGATTACCTGAAAACCTGGGATAATCTACAATCGAATTTCGATGAGGTCGACTCCATAGAAGGGTTGATGGGCCTGGAAGGAGCGTTGCGTAAGTGGTACTATCTCCATCTTGATGAACAGTTACAGGAGCCCTTTAAGATGAGGGAGCGGACTTATCATCCGCCAGCTAATCCCGCCAATGCCATCATCTCCTTTCTGAACAGTATGCTGTACACAACGATATTGAGTGAGTGTTATCGTACCCAGATCACCCCGGAGATCGGTTTTATTCATGAACCGGGCAGGAAACGATATCCCTTAGCTTATGATCTGGCCGAGATCTTCCGTCCTTTGCTGGTTGAACCTCTGTTGCTTGAGATGATCAGCCGGTCGTGGATTAAAGAAAAAGACTTCGAGAGCAACCTCAATCGATGTGTTCTGACTCCCGAAGGACGCATGAGGGTCATCCGGGCATTTGAGCACCGGTTGCGAACAACAGTTCATCACAGAGATCTGAATAAGTCGGTCAGCTACCGGTATCTGATTCGACTGGAATGTTACAAACTGATTAAGCACATCCTGAACGAAATAGAGTATGAGCCCTTTAAAATTTGGTGGTAAGGAAGATATGTTTGTTGTTGTAACCTACGATGTAAATGTAAAGCGATGTAGTAAGGTGATGAAATATATGCGCCAGTGGCTGGGACACCGGCAACGGTCGGTTTTCAGCGGGTTCCTGACCACCACCCAATTGCGGGTTATGCAGCATGGTCTCCGGAACCTGATCAATCCGGAAGAGGATTCCATTATCATTTTTAAAACAAACCGGGCAGACCAGATCGAGGAATGGATGACAGGGAAAGCTGCTGAAGTGCAGAAAAACGGATTTGCCGCTACTAATTCGACCCGAACCGGCAAAAAGCAAAAAAACAAGTCATCACAGAGCCTTACGGGTGGTAAGCAGGGAGCCTTTAAGTTTCGGTTTTAAGAACAAGACGACTTATCTGAAACGGACAGGTTTATATGAGTTAGTCCGGATAAACGTTAGGTGAGCCGGGTCAGAAGGCTCATAAATGCCTGTTTTTGGAAAGGGATCTGTACGAGACACAGAAACAGATGAATAACAAACGGCAGATATCATAGGAGCTATAAAAAATGTCTTCGGTGCTGTCTGGAGGGCGTTTTTGCGATCTGTACGGGATGATTAAAGGACAATGGGCGTAAGAAACTGTCCTCCAGATGATTATGGATAAGTACATAACAAATGACCGGCAGGCGATTTACCCGTACAGATGCCCCTTAACCTGCAACGAAAAAAAATTGCTTTTTGAAGCTTTTTGAAGTACTATTTTTACGGCAAACACAGGCTCTCAATCGTACCTGAATGGAATTAAGACTTTATATCTAATGTATTAATCGTTTATTGACTCTCAATCGTACCTAAATGGAATTAAGACCTAATAATTGTATGTCATGCTTATCTTCTCTCAATCGTACCTGAATGGAATTAAGACTTTGATAGTTATTATATGTTAATGTAGTTTGACTTATTTTGTGACTCTCAATCGTACCTGAATGGAATTAAGACTCAAGTCCGTTACTGTCATTTGAGATCACTCTCAATCGTACCTGAATGGAATTAAGACCTTTTAATCTCATTTTTGGTTAAGAATATGATTTCAGATATAGGCGGCCTCTCAATCGTACCTGAATGGAATTAAGACTACCAGGTACTTGTACCCTCTCAATCGTACCTGAATGGAATTAAGCTCATTGATACTATGTATTGCAACTCTCTCAATCGTACCTGAATGGAATTAAGACTCTTTATTGCATACTCGATTCTTAATGTCTCTCAATCGTACCTGAATGGAATTAAGACTTGTTTATGATTGAAGGATTTATCTACCTTGTAATTTACTCTCTCTCAATCGTACCTGAATGGAATTAAGACGCTACTCCGTAGAACTACAATGGTACCAACGGATAAAGACTCTCAATCGTACCTGAATGGAATTAAGACTTAGTGATTAAGGATTCATTATTACTTGACTAGATCTCATGCTCTCTCAATCGTACCTGAATGGAATTAAGACTTTGCACTGATGATAAGGCTCTCAATCGTACCTGAATGGAATTAAGACTAGATCTTTCCATCGTCAATAAACGTGAAGTTTAAACTCTCAATCGTACCTGAATGGAATTTTTACACGGGGAGATGCAGTTTGAATCCTGAGCGACAGTGATCTGGTTACCGCTCGGCGGTTATCAAGTGATACGAACTCATTACCCAGCCTTCCTTAACCGAGCAGATCGTAACCGAAAAACAAATGGTCCCCAAATACCGGACCTTAAAAAAGGTACGATTTGAGTTTATTACGATGAGTAATCGTTTTTGGGGTATGAGAAAACCTGGATCGATGAATATCATAAAGTCTATTGCAGCGACCTTGAAAAGACGATCCTTGATTGCTTATACATGCCCGACAAAGCCAATGGCATAACCGAAATAATCAAGGCTGTTGACCGGATCATAAACAAGATAAAACCGGACAAACTATTTGACTATCTCGACAAATTTGATTCACAGTCCGTTTATAAGCGTTTGGGGTTCATCCTGCAAAACTTGGGTGGGCTGAACAAACTGCGAAAGGAAATGAGCAAAAAAATCAGCAGCTCGTATACTCTGCTGGATCCTTCACTACCAAAAAGGGTAAGCATCATCCCCAATGGAAAGTGATCGATAATATCGGAATAGAATCCGCCATAGCAGCTATAACCACGTAATTATGATTCAACCTGGTGAAGTACAACCCCGATAGATCGGGGCAAACAAGCTTGGGGTGAGAGATACCCAAATTGAGAAAGACTATGTAATAGGATGGGTTCTGAAGGGGATATCAAATAACGAATATTTAAGAGGACGGCTCATTTTCAAGAGAGGAACAGTATTACGAAAAATCTACTTTCATGATTATCGCTTATCAGAAGACCTGGATTTTACTTTTAACAGGGAAGGCTATTAATCGGTAAAAAATGGCAGATCGTGCGTTTGGGAAGATTTTTCGGGAGTTTCAAAACTTACTGATATATCCATTTCAAAATTTCTATAACCGATTTGTTATGAATGTCTTTATCCCCACCAAAGAAGAACTCGACGATACCATTTACAGAGCTGTAAAAAAAGTAATCCTTGAGGAATTACCGGGTGCGATTCTAAAGGTTGGGGAGTATTACAGAGTGGCTGACTACGAAAGGAGTTATGAAGATGCTACGATGCTCACGCCGGCACGTACAATCCTGATCACATGACCCACCTGTTCAAGAAAGCCGCAAGAGCCGTTCTGCCGGGCCGGGAGGATATTCACCTGTATTCCCTGCGCCATTCCTGCGCTGTTTATTATCTGTCTCGGGGCAGCACCTTATATGAGGTTTCAAAACTGCTGGGGCACAAGTCGTACCGGGTGACAGAGCAGAACTATGCCAGCCTGGATATTGATGCCCTCAGGAGAATGGTGCGCTAGAATAATCCCTCGTTCGGGTCAAGGCTGGGTAAATGTTCCCCACCTTCCAAGAGCCAGTCGCAGTCATGCATGATGTCGATACACGCCGCCAGAATATCCATGGCTTCCTGCTGGCGTTCGGAGAGGCCCCTGTCTTTTTTAATCCTTTCCAATTCGATGTAGGACCGGGCTACTTCGGTATAGGCATTGTTTAGTTGCTTAACGGACTCTGCCATAGGTGTGAATTTGGCGTGTCCAAATTATACCCAAATTCATGTCCAAAAAGTTGGGTATTTCATTGGAGATGGTTAGTGACGGGTGGTTAAAAGAAAACCCCTATCTCCATGGGAAAAAGGGGTTTATCTGCGATCCGGATGGGACTCGAACCCACGACCTCCTGCGTGACAGGCAGGCGTTCTAACCAACTGAACTACCGGACCAGCGAGACTCCAAATATACGATACAATGAAATGCATTGTCAATCCTGTAATTAAAAAACACGAAAGCATTTCAATTTCGTTTACATGAATCCTTCACGACTCTGTTACATTAGAAAAGTAAAAACATGAGGGTTTGCTCGTGAATTTCTTCTAATGCAATAGGTTAGAATGAAAATAGGGCTTTATATTCATATGTAGATACAAAAGCCGAATAGGGGTATTCGATTTTTGTACAAGGGGCTGAAATCTTAAGGGGTAATAAATTATGGTATTTGTAAAAACAACGAACGAATTATCTGTCAAGGTAGAACCACACTATCTTGAGGAAAAGTCTAATCCGGCGGAGCGGCGTCACATCTTTTCCTATTATATCACTATTGAAAACCATAGCATGGTTCCTGTCAGATTAGTTCGGCGTCACTGGACAATACAAGAGGATGGCATTTTCCCAAGATCCTATGAAGGCGAAGGTAACGTGGGGCAGCAGCCAATCATACCTGCCGGTGAGGAGTACCGATACAAGTGTTATTGTGTCTTGAGTAGCTATAGCGGTTCCATGGACGGGTACTATGAGATGCACACCATGAATGGAGAGGATTTGAGTGTACCTATCCCGCGCTTCGGACTTCGTTCATCATTGCTTAATTGATTTTGCGACAAAAAAAGGTTCGCAAGTTTATTTTTGAAGAAGTGCTTTTTCAACTGCAGTTGTAAGTAAGTTGCTGTCAGGTGTAACTTTACTTCTGAACCGGTGAAGAAGCTTCCCATCTTTGCCAATCAGGAACTTTTTAAAATTCCATTTTATTTCTACCGTAAAATCAGGGTTAGGTTCACCGGCTGAGTAGTTGAATAACGGACTCTGATCCTCACCTTTTACCGAAAATTTTGAAACCTTAGGAAACGTCACCGAGTATTTTGTCTGACAAAATTGTTTTATTTCTGTGTTAGTTCCAGGTTACTGTTGTCCAAAATTATTCGCGGGGAACCCAAGTATAACAAATCCCTGATCCTTATATTTCTTCTACAATTTTTTAAGGCCGTCATATTGAGGTGTATAACCACAAAGTGAAGCTGTATTGACAATCAGCAATACTTTTCCCTCATATTGCCCCAATGAAACTTCATTCCCATCTATGTTTTTTAAAATAAAATCATAGATTTTTTTAAAGTCTGTTGGGTGGCCAAATTCACATAATGCCAACAATCCGATTACTAAGATCCACGTTGTCACAGGAATGTGTGAATTGATTTTTTGGTTAAAATGCTCGGATATATAAATCCGTAAATGCTCTTAAAATTCACATTATGCAAAAACCAGGCTACAATAATCAAAATAAATACAGTACGATAGCAGCTATCGTCTTACTATTTACATTTTTTGTAGGATCATCCGGAGCATATGCGCAGATGTTTTCTGTGAAATCTCTGCCTAGTCGGTACACTCCTCCACTGGCATCAGTTTACCTGAGTGTTGTCCCAACAAATTTTCATTATAAGCCGTCAGGCAGCGGAGTAAATTCGCAGGCCGGCGTTTTTAACTTTAATGATCCTTTGTACCGTCTCGGTCTCGATCTGTCCGGACTTGAGCTGATGGGGACGGCTGGATGGAACCTTGGTGCCCAAAATAATTTGAATTATTTCGCTTTTGATATTGGATTTAATTCAAGGTATCCGGTTTTTCATTCACGTCCGTTTACGCTAAGCCTGCCGTTGGCGCTCAAGATTGAGTATACGAGAGTTGATGATAAGCGATCCGGTAATGTTACTAATGATTTCACGCAGAATATCGGAACAGTTGGCTCAGGATTACATGCCGGATTTGTACTTCCACACCGTATCAGAATAAGTCTGGAAGGAACGGCTAGTTACGGTTTTAGCACACGGTCACTGGGTCAGTCAAGTGGATCTGCATGGATTATTGAAAATAGAGATCGTATTTATTTCGACCGTGTCATGGGGCAGATTGGTATTGTTGCAGGATTTGATTATCGTTTTACCCGGTTTAACAGCAGCGGAATCCAATTTGACTATGGTGAGAACAACACCGCTTTCATTCTGGGAATAACCTTTTAAATGAAACCCGAGAAATTATTACTGGAGCTTGAACAGCTCATCGATGAAATAGGATATTCAATTCGTCGTGAAAAAGGCGCCTTCAGGAGTGACTCGTGTGTGATGGAGGGGCAGAGGTTGATTGTACTGAACAAACGGCAACCCGCCGAATCCCAGATATCTGTCTTGACGCGCGTAGTCATGAAAAATCTTACAGATGATATTTATATAAAACCGGCTGTACGTAAGGAGATGGAAGATTATCTTGCGCGTCTGTCACAATACGAAGATGACGACGCTGACAGTCAAACAGATTGAAAATGAGAATTACTTTTCTGGGAACCGGCACTTCGATGGGAGTACCAGTAGCAGGCGGCTTCGGCAGTGAGGAAATGACGGGAGATCCTCGTGATAACCGTTACCGTTGTTCAGCCTGGATTCAGACCGAAGAATCATCCATTTTGATTGATATCGGCCCGGAATTTAGGTTACAAACTCTTCGTGCAGGAATTCGACATATAGATTTACTGCTTCTCACACATGAACATACGGATCATGTCGCGGGACTGGATGACTTGCGTCCGTTCAACTATATCCAGGGCGGGGAAATTCCTGCGTTTACAACAAAGAGTTGTGCCGAGTCAATCAAGAGGCGTTTCGAATATATGTTTGAGCCGAATAAAACCCCGGGATCAGTAAATCTGGACTTACAGGTTCATACGGATACTGTCCCGTTTCGTGACTGTAAAATAACACCCCTGCCTGTTTACCATGGTGATTTAATGGTGTATGGTTTTCGAATTAACGACCTGAGTTACATTACGGACACCAATTTCATCCCCGACGAGACGCTCGAGTTGGTCAAAGGTTCAAAAATGGTTGTTCTGAATGGTTTGCGCTGGGCACCTGAACATCCTACTCACTTCACGATTCCACAGGCTGTGGAGGTTGCGAAGAATCTGGCCGCCCCCATAACCTATCTCATCCACATGTCATCCCATGTGAAACATGCTGAGACGAATGAAAAGCTACCCGAAAATATTCGCCTGGCTTACGACCAGCTTACCGTTGACCTGTAATAGTTTTATCGGTACTGCTCGGTTTTTTTATCGTTAAGAGATTCTACCACCTTTTTTACATCCTGGGCCGCATCTAGCCTGGTAACAAGAAGAGCATCTTCCGTATCAACGACAGCAATACCCTGTAGCCCGACCACAGCAATAAATCGTTCTGTGGCTGACGATACATAACAATTGCTGGAGTTGATGAGCCGTGAATCCGGGATTTTAAGAACATTGCCCAGATTGTCCTTTTCTTCGAGTTCATAAACAGCCAGCCAACTACCGACATCATTCCATCCAAAAGAACCGGGGACAACGTAAACGGTTTGGGCTTTTTCCATAACACCATAGTCTATACTGATGTCATTGGCATTCCTGTAGAAGGTATCAAGTGCACTGATGATGCCGTCCTTTTTTTCTTCTGCAAGAAAATCATTAGTCAAAGCATGAAGGTGTGGCAAGTCTGCCCTGATTTCATTCAAAATAGTTGAAGCCTTCCAGATAAACATACCACTGTTCCACAGGAAGTCACCCGATTTCAGGAAATTGACAGCCGTTTCCATATCTGGTTTCTCTGCAAAAGTAACGACCTCGTGTACGGGTTCACCTTCAAATTCTTCCCGTTTATTAGCATTGAACTGGATGTAACCGTACCCGGTTTCCGGCCTGTGCGGTTCAATGCCAATAGTCACAAGATTTTCACCTTCATTGGCTTTGGCAACGGCAGTCTGTAAAATAGAAAGGAATTTATCTGGTTTTGTTATGAAATGATCTGAAGGTAAAACGATCATTGTTCCTTCCGGATCCCGCTCCTTTACAATGGCTGCAGCTAGTGCAATGCAGGGTGCCGTATTTTTCCCGACAGGTTCACCAATGATATTTTCTGCAGGCAAATCCGGGATCTGTTGTTGTACGAGATCCACATATTGTTGATTGGTAACGACAAGGATTCGTTCGTGTGGAATAATTTCAGTTATTCGGTCTACAGTATTTTGGAAAAGAGTATGTTCATCAAAAAAATTCAAAAATTGTTTCGGTCTTGATTCACGGCTTTTGGGCCAAAATCGTGTTCCGACTCCGCCCGCCATAATTACAGCATATGTCATAAGTATCTAATCATTTATTTGTTTTGCGCTTCGGGCTCTAAAGTACCAAGAATTTTTAATACCTATTTAATCGAATTTTTGGGATCTATGCTAATGGAGTATTATTCACTTTCGGCATGGTGAAGCTAAACATACTTCCTTCCTGGGGTTTACTTCTCATGAAGAATTGTTCGCCATGTGCCTCAATGATATGCTTAACAATAGACAACCCAAGACCTGTGCCTCCCTTTTCCCTGGATCGGGACTTGTCAACGCGATAGAACCGTTCGGTTATGCGGTGCAGGTCAATTTCCTCGATTCCCAAGCCAGTATCCTCAACTGTTATTTCTACTTTGTCAGGATTAGCAGGGAAAACCCTGGCGTTAATCTTTACCGTGCCACCAGTCTTGTTATATTTGATGCCATTATCGATGAGATTGTTAAGCACCTGCCGTAACTGGTTCCTGTCGGCCCGTACTTTCAGAGAGGTATCAAACGCTTCCACGAAAATAGTCACCTGTTCTCGGTCAGCTTTATATTGAAGTGTATCAACAATCTCTGTGATGACCGGCTTTAGGGGGATCTCCTGGTTGAATATTTTAAGCTCACCAGTCTCAAGCCTGGAAATTTCCATGAGGTCATTTGTCAGATATATTAAGCGGTTGACATTCCTCATGGCTTTTTTTAAAAATTTCCGGTTTACCTCCGGATCTTCGAGGGCCCCGTTGAGTAGTGTTTCAACAAAACCTTGTATGGCGAAAATGGGGGTTTTCAGTTCGTGTGAAACATCTCCAATGAATTCCTTGCGATAATTCTCCATTCTTTTAAGTCGTTCGATCTCACCTTCAACGGTATATCCGGCTTTAGCGCTGATGGATAGTACCTGATCCATCTCATCATTTATAACAGGAGGAGAGACGAACTCCGTATCGAATTTCTTTTCAGCAATTGACCGGGTTGTGCGATACAATATTCCCAGACGAAGCATCAAAAGTTGTCTCAGAACAAAATAGAGGATACAGCCAAGCAAAAGAGAGGCCAATAGACTGATCAGGAAGGTCAGACCTGGCGGCAAGAGCCAAATCAACACAACGAACAGGACCAGAAAGCTGGTTCCTGTGATGTATAAGCTGACCCGCAAACCCAAAGTAAACGGGCCTTTGGTCGGTTGTTTACTCGTCATTCCTTAAACCGGTACCCGACTCCTTTTACCGTTTCAATGTAATCATCGCCTATTTTTTCACGGATTTTACGAACGTGAACATCAATAGTGCGGTCGATTACATAGATATTGCTGCCCCAGACCTTGTTCAGCAGTGTTTGCCGGTCCAGTACTTTGCCGATGCGGCTGGCCAGAAAATAAAGCAGTTCAAACTCCTTCTTTGGCAATTGAAGCTCGCTACCATTTTTTGACACAATATAACGATCCCGGTCAATCGTGAGATCATGTACTTCAATTATATTCTGATCATTTGCTTCCGATTCCTCAGTACGGCGGAGAACAGCATTGATACGTGATACCAGCTTAGTAGTGCTGATCGGTTTGGTCAGATAATCGTCGCCACCGGAGTCCAGACCAAGTATCTCGGTTTTTTCATCGCTGCGTGCTGTAAGAAAAACGATGGGGGTTTTTTTGAGCTTATCATCCTCACGAATAACCTCACAAACCTCTAATCCGGTCATTTTAGGCATCATAATATCGAGGATAATGAGATCCGGAAGTTCCTTTTTTGCTACGCGGATACCTTCAAGTCCATTCTCGGCTTTAAGTACTTTATATCCTTCTTTGCGAAGGTTGTATTCAATAAGGTCAAGCAGGTCTTTTTCGTCGTCGACGACAAGGATTGTTTTTTGATTCACGATCTGTGTATTTGTTTCAGAGTACATCAGCATGGCTGATTTTTGCTCATAAAGAATAAGGCTGATGTGAATTTACAGACCGAAATTAACCATTTTAAGATTAAGAAATTATTACCTGTTAAGCGTCTTAAGTGCTTCGCGAATTAAAGCGGCCGTTTCGTATTGATGATCGCTATTTCTTAGCAGTTTTCTTACGGTTTCCTCGGCATCTTGTTTTCGGTAACCCAACGACTGAAGAGCCACGGCTGCTTCATGGGCGCTGTCAGACTGCGGCTTTGTATTTGTTGTTGCTGCACCGGTTATCGATACGGTTTCAATTTTATCCCGCAGCTCCAGGAGTAGCCGTTCAGCCGTTTTTTTCCCTATTCCGGGGATTTGTGAAAGCCGTTGAGCATCCTGAGATGCAATGATGGAAACAAGTTGAGGGGCATCAATTCCGGACAAAATATTGAGAGCAAGCCTTGGGCCGATATTTTTAACCGTGATCAGCAACTCGAATAACTCTTTTTCTTCCGTTGTGATAAATCCGAATAGTCTCTGATCTGAATCTGTGAAGTGATGATAGATGCGAAGCTGGATGGACTGTCCATTATCCGGGAGTTGTTCAAATGTGATGGTTGAAATTCCAACCTGGTATCCCACACCGTTTACATCGACAATGACTTCATTTGCCTGTTTGTCAAACAGTATTCCTTTGAGATATGCGATCATAGATTGTTAACGAATACGTTCCGGGTTTTCACGTACAAATTCAGACCAGTCGGAGCTTTTTCGATTTTGATGTTTTTTTCGGCTGGTTAACGGCACTCCGTTCATTTGTTGCGACTCTCTCATTAAATGGCACCATGCGACTGCTAGTGCATCAGTGGCATCCGGAGATAATTTTTCATCCGGGAGGTTTACCACCTTCCTCAACATGAAGGCAACTTGTTCTTTTCCTGCGTTACCGCGTCCCGTTACAGCTTTTTTGACGGTTTTTGGATAATACTCAATGACCGGGATATTGTTTGATGTTGCCGCGAGAATCGCCGCAGCCTGCGCACGACCGAGTTTCAGCATGGCCAGCGGGTCTTTTCCGTATACCGGAGTTTCAATAGCGCAGGCTAAAGGTTTGCATGATTGTATAATGTTTGTCAAAAAATCGAAAATATATTGAAGCCGTTCGGAGTGGTCATCCATATGAGCCAACCGCAAAACATCACAACGCAATGCCGTGTAGCGATTTCCATCAAGCTGTAAAACGGAGTATCCAAGGTTTCTGGATCCCGGATCGATACCGAGTATTACGGTAGACATAGTGGAGCATTCGGTTTTAATGAAGCGAACCTATAAAAGGTAGCTAAAACGTAATGACGAAAAAAATTAAACGGCGATTGGTCGTCAAAACACGGTAGTAGTTGATATCAATCAATAAAAAGCCCCTGCGACAATGCTGGTCACAGGGGTTTAAATATCGATCATCGGAGATGATTACTCCTCACTCTGATAGGCCTTTGCGAGGTTTTTAATCAATTCTTCAGTAATCCCGCTCGTCGAAAAACCACCATCATGATATAGGTTCTGCATAGTTACTTTACGTGTCAGATCTGAAAACAGAGTGACGCAATAATCGGCACAATCATCTGCAGATGGATTGCCAAGAGGGGCCATTTGTTCAGCAAAAGTATACATACCGTCGAAACCTTTAATACCGGAGCCGGCAGAAGTGATGGTCGGGGCCTGCGATATGGTATTTACCCTGATTCCTCGATGACCGAGTCGGCTTCCATAGTTTCTGGCGATGCTTTCCAGAAGCGCCTTGGCATCATTCATATCATTGTATTTCGAAAAAACCCTTTGAGCTCCGATGTAACTCAGTGCAATGACACTACCGCCGTCACTGAGTAAGTCCACTTCATCGGTGGCGAAGTGCAGAATCTTGTGAAGGGACAACGCGGAGATTTCAAGTGTCTGGTGATAAAACGTATAGTTTAAGTTCTCATATGGTTTGTCCTTGCGAATATTTGGCGACATACCGATGGCGTGAAGGATAAAATCAATCTTGCCATATTTTTCTTTTACCTGTTCCATCAGCTCTTTCACCTCATCATCTTTGGTGACATCGCAAGGAAGGATAGGGGCGTTTGTCTGTTTCCCTAATTCATCCAGGGTTCCAAGCCGTAAAGCAACCGGGGCATTTGAAAGAGCAAACTCGGCACCTTCACGATGGCAGGCCAGCGCCACGCGCCATGCAATACTGCGGTCATCCAGAGCGCCGAAAATGATTCCTTTTTTTCCTTTGAGCAGACCGAAGCCTTGTTGTGTACTCATAAGTAGTTGTTCCTCAATTTCTTTTTATTATACCTGACGTGCGAAAATAACATCTATTTGGGAAAAGAATGAACAAAATTCAATTTTGATTATCAGCTTTACCCTTTTGAATGTATTTAAGGATGATCAAAGCGGAATGATCATGCACACTGTCCGGTTTTTTAAAAAAATCAAGACTAAGTTTGTGATACCTGGAGTTCAAGACCTCGAGATTATGAAGCGATGTTTTGATTCGATCTCATTACACCAGATTTTTGATGATGTAATTATTGACGACCGTTCGGAAGATGAAAGTTGTACAGATTGATCTGGATGACCGAGATATCTGGTGTTTAGGACAGGTTGCTATATCTGTCCTAAATGTCAGAGGAGATAAGAAAGTAAAAAAAATACAAAGGCTGCAATCACCGTTTAAAGCAGTACAGTTCACGTTGTATACAAAAATGGTTGCAAAATGTTGATAAGAGTAGAAAATGTCCTTAACTTCAAAAGCTTTGCGAAGCTCTTAAAAAAATAACCACCCAAAACAACAATGTTCGAAGACCTATCCGATAAGCTCGGTTCGGCATTTCAGTCGCTGAGCGGACACGGTAAGATTAGTGATGTCAACATCGCGGAGACAGTCCGTGAGATACGCCGTGCGTTGCTCGATGCTGACGTGAACTATGAGGTAGCCAGGTCGTTTACCGACAAGGTCAAGGATCAGGCTATGGAGTCCGGTGTTTTACAAGGGGTCTCCCCGGGACAGCAATTCACCAAAATTGTATATGATGAACTCGTTACAATCCTTGGTGAAGAGCATGAGAGTATTCGTTTTGCCAATACCCCACCAACTATCATTTTGATTGCTGGTTTGCAGGGTTCTGGTAAAACGACATTTACCGCGAAGCTGGCCCGGTATCTGAAAGAGCAGAATCACACTCCGCTTTTGGCTGCGGCAGACGTTTACCGGCCTGCTGCTATCGATCAGCTTAAGACGCTGGCTGAGCAGATCGATGTTCCTGTTTATTCTATTGAAGAGAAGGATGCTGTCCGGGTTGCTCGTGAGGCTGTTCAGGAAGCAAGAAAAGCTGCCTGTGATGTAGTCATTATTGATACAGCAGGACGCTTGCATGTTGACGAGGCCATGATGAACGAAGTGGCCGAAATCAAGCAGAAGTTGAAACCTAATGAAATCCTGTTTGTTGTCGATTCAATGACCGGGCAGGATGCCGTCAATACCGCCCGAGAGTTTAATCAACGCATAGATTTTGATGGCGTGGTCCTGACCAAACTGGACGGCGACACGCGCGGTGGGGCTGCCCTTTCCATCACTTCTGTGGTAGAGAAACCGATTAAGTTTGTGAGCACCGGTGAAAAGCTGGACGCTCTCTCAGAGTTTTACCCTGACCGGATGGCGCAACGCATCCTTGGAATGGGTGATGTGGTATCGCTCGTCGAAAAGGCTCAGAATCAATACGACGAGAAGGAAGCTGCGAAACTTCAGAAGAAGATCAGAACGAATGATTTTAATCTCGAAGACTTCGTTGAACAACTGCAGCAGATTAAAAAAATGGGGTCGATCAGCGATCTGGTGGGTATGTTGCCAGGCGCTAATCAGGCTCTTAAGGATGTGGAAGTTGATGATGACGCATTCAAGCCAATTGAAGCAATTATCAGCTCTATGACGGTTGAGGAACGGCAAAACCCGGACGTATTGAACGGAAGTCGTCGTCGTCGTATCGCACAGGGGTCCGGCACCACAGTGCGCGAGGTCAATGAACTGCTCAAACAATTTGAGCAGATGAAGAAAATGATGAAAACAATGTCAAAGATGGGCCGCATGGGCCGGACTATGCAAGGTTTAAAGAATTTGACGTCTTTAGGAAATTAAACTGGTAACTAACTAAGTATTACAGGAGTAAACATTGGTTAAACTTCGATTGCAACGGCACGGACGTAAGAAGAAACCGTATTACCATATTGTTGCAGCAGATTCACGGTCTCCTCGTGATGGTCGTATCATCGAGGATCTCGGACGATTCAATCCCCTGATGGCTGCCGATCAGGTCATTCTCAATGAAGAACGGGCTATGTACTGGATCGGAACGGGTGCCATTCCATCCGATACCGTTCGCAACATCCTGAAGCGCGAAGGTGTCTATTACCGGATGCACCTGAAACGCTGGGGTAAGTCAGAGGAAGAAATCGATCAAACCATCAGCGAGTGGAAAGCTCAGAAAGCTGGCGCAAACGGCGATGCGAAATCCAAAAGCGAGCAACGCAAGGCTGAAATAGAAGCTGAAGAAGCCCGCATCCGAAAGGAAGAAGAGGAAAAGGCTAAAGAAAAAGCCGCTAAAGCTAAGGCCGAAGCAGAAGCTAAAAAGAAAGCGGATGAAGAAGCCAGAGCCGCCGAACAAGCTGCCGCTGAGAAGAAAGATAAAGAGGTTGAGGCTGAAACAGCTGAAACTGAAGTAAAGACCGAAGAAAAAGCCGAAGAGCCCAAAGCTGAGGTAAAGGAAGAGGCCGCTAAAGCAAAGACAGAAGAAGAACCCGAAGCCGAAGAAGCTAAGGAAAAAGCCGCTAAGGCTAAGGCCGAAGCAGAAGCTAAAAAGAAAGCGGATGAAGAAGCCAGAGCCGCCGAACAAGCTGCCGCTGAGAAGAAAGATGAAGAGGTTGAGGCTGAAGCAGCTGAAGCTGAAGTAAAGACCGAAGAAAAAGCTGAAGAGCCAAAAGCTGAGGTTAAGGAAGAGGCCGCTGAAGAAACGAAAGCCAAGGAAGAAGCTCCAGCCGAAGAAGTAAAAGAAGAAAAGAAGGAAGCTGAAGCATCTAAACAGGAAACCAAGGCTGAAGCTTCCGAAGAGAAAAGTAAAACGGCAGAAGCTAAAGAGAAAAAGGATAAGTAATCCGAGCCGGATAATCCGGAGCTGGTTGCGGCAGAACGATCTGAACAGTTATAGCAAAACAAGTTGGATATGGATCGTGAGTTCCAGTCGGCATTTCAAAGAATTGGTACCATTGTCAAGGCACATGGACTAAAAGGAGAAGTGCTTGTTGATCTGGAAGTGGATTTGCCGGAACTGCTTGGAGAGCAAAAACTTTTTTACGTAAATAATTATAGGGGTGATCTGGAGCCAAGAAGGGTTGAAAAATCCTACCTGGCAGATAAAAGAGGTCGGCCCTCGTTCTTTGTAAAATTTGAATCGGTGGATGATCGGGTAAAGGCCGAACGTCTGGTCCGTAGTGGTATTCATGTGGCAACAGATCAATATGAAAGACTGATGCTGCCAGATGCAGACCATACAGGTGATGAACTAATCGGTTGTATTATTATCGATGAAAGTGAAACCCGGTGCGGTGAGGTGGTCGACATAATTGAAAACCCGGCACATCCAATTTTGCACGTGGCATCGGAAGACGGAGTTTACATGATTCCATTTGTCGACGAGTACATTCTCTCAGTCGATGATGAAGAAGGCGTGATTCACTGTCGTAACTTGAAACCTCTCATGGAGGTATGATGATGAGAATCGATCTCATATCGGCAGTTCCCGATTTGATGAGAAGTCCGATTGAGCACAGCATCATTAAACGGGCGCGTGAAGCTGGCCTTGTTGAAATTGTACTGCATGATCTTCATGACTATACGACAGATAAACACGGCCGGATTGACGATTATCCGTATGGCGGTGGCGCCGGAATGGTGATGACACCTCAACCTATTTTCGATTGTGTGGAATCACTAAAGAAGGATCGTGAATATGGTGATGTCATATTCACAGCTCCCGATGGTGATGCATTCACGCAAAAAGAAGCCAACCGGCTTTCAATGATTGAAAATATCATCATCCTTTGTGGTCACTATAAAGGCGTGGACCAACGGATTAGGGATTCACTGATTACCCGCGAATACCGTGTTGGAGATGTGGTTCTGTCTGGTGGAGAATTACCGGCACTGATGGTCGTCGACGCTCTTGTTCGGTTACTGCCGGGAGCACTTGGTGATTCTGAAAGTGCACTCGACGATGCATTCATGGATGGACTTCTGGCTCCGCCCGAATATACGCGGCCGTCAGTCTACCGCGAGATGAAAGTACCCGATGTATTACAATCTGGCGATCACAGCAAGATCGCCAAATGGAAAGAAAAGGTTGCGGTTGAAAAAACTCGGCGGTTGCGACCCGATTTAATAGATAAATTTGAAAATTAACAGTTAATAGCCCCGATTCGTCGGGGAAAACAGGTTAGAACAATGGACAAGCTTAAATTAGTAGAACAAACTCAGGTACGTGATGATCTACCTTCGTTTGCATCCGGAGATACAGTAAACGTACACTACCGGGTTAAAGAAGGTGAAAAGGAACGTATCCAGCAGTTCGAAGGAATAGTTATCTCTATCCGCGGACGTGGCGCCAATCGTTCTTTTGTTGTTCGAAAAATTTCCAATTCGATTGGTGTTGAGCGTATATTCCCCTTCACCTCTCCGTACATCGCTACAATAGATGTGAAGAAAAAAGGAAATGTCCGTCGCGCCAAACTGTACTACCTGCGAGGATTACGCGGTAAAGCTGCCCGGATTAAGGAAAAGAATCGTTTCCTATAAGCTGATCAGGTAAAGCACAACGATTTTAAGCGGAGTCTAATGCAAGGCTCCGCTTTTTGTGTTTAAACAAACCTGTAATCTCCTCGCCAGCTTTTGGGGGACGGTGCACCATTATTATTTTTCAAAAGGTTTTCGTAATACATTGATTTATCTGATATTCAGAAAGGGAACAAATCCCCAATGACCCCTCCTAAAGGCGTCATTCTCGTGGATACGGGAATCTCAGTAAAGGATATTGCGAAAAATAACTCCTTATGAATCGGGATTTTCATCAGTTGAAAAATGAAAGTTTTAAAAAAGTAAGGGTGATTCGCGAATCACCCTTACACACAAAACATCGTTATTTTCACAAAGAAGCTGAAATCACGGTTTCATTGAGATCTCAATCTTAGATGTAGGCGGTATCTTCGCATTTCGGATAGAAATTTGCTGTGCAGCGCTGTTGGCGAGCTGACTGAATGCAATGGATGAAGGTGCATTTTCATCTCGAATAACAATCGGTTCTCCTTCATCAGAACCTTCGCGCACATTTTGTTCAAGAGGTATTTCACCAAGGAAAGGTACTTCAAGTTTTTCAGACAGCCTGCGCGCCCCGCCTTCACCGAAAATATGATATTTCTTGCCCGGCATATCGGGTGGTGTGAAGTAGGCCATGTTTTCGACAATGCCAAGAACCGGAACTTTTACCTTCCGGAACATAGCCACAGCCTTCCGGGCGTCATCCAGAGCGACATCCTGTGGAGTGGATACGACAATCGCACCGGTTAAAGGAACCGTCTGAACGATTGTTAATTGAATATCTCCAGTTCCCGGTGGCAGATCGAGAACCATGTAGTCCAGCTCGCCCCATTCGGCTTCGCTCAGAAACTGTTTGACAGCACTGGATACCATAGGTCCACGCCAGACAACAGCTTCATCGGCATCAACCAGAAAGCCCATGGAAAGCAATTGTACACCATATTTTACCAAAGGAATGATTTTCCGCTGAGTAGTTATACTGGGACGTTCGTGCAGATTGAACATGGTAGGGATGCTTGGCCCATAGATATCGGTGTCAACCAGACCAACAGATGCTCCCTTTTTTGCAAGTGCCACGGCGAGGTTAACTGCAACGGTAGATTTACCTACACCGCCTTTACCCGAGGCAACCGCGATGATGTTTTTGACGCCTTTAAGAATTCCCTGATCACCCTGGTCTTCAACGCGATTTTTCTTAACGTTGGAAGCCATGGTTACATTTACATTCGCTTCCTCGTCCACAAGGTGTTTCACCGCATTGACGCATGCCCGTTCAATCTCGGCTTTCATCGGACAGGCAGGGGTTGTCAGATTAACGGTAAATCGTGACATCTTTACCATCTATAAAAAGCTCTTCAACCATTCCTAGCGTTACGATGTCTTTTCCCAAATCGGGATCGATTACATTGGAAAGGGCTTCGAGTACCTGTTTGTTTGTAATAGACATATAAGATTCTTTTTTAGCATTCGCTATTTAGTACTGCTAATATAAGGATGCTGTGTAAAAAGTTTATGAAGGATTATCCCGTCATTTTAATGGTAACGCAACAAAATGGGCCGTGTTATAGGCGAATGCCTGGGGTTCTGTAAGATGGATGAGATGTCGTATATTTTACTCCGTAAATAAGGGAAAGTGCCTTAAAGAGAAAAAGAATGGAGAAATACAGAAAACAATCCAATCCGATTCGCATTCCCGTACCGGGGAATAAATTAATTGAAGAACATTTTGGGAAAGTGTCGACAGAAACTTCAGATTTTTCGCTGGCACATATGCATGCTCCGGCCGGCTGGGGTGAGCCGGCCCAGACACCCGATTTTGATGAAATAACTTTGATGATCAGTGGACGCATGCGTATCATTGTGGACCAGAACGATATCATTGAACTGGAAGCTGGTGAAAGTTTTGTGAGTTATAGCGGTACCCGGATTCAATATTCCAATCCATATCCTGAAGAAAATGAGTACTGGTCGGTTTGTATGCCTGCTTTTAGTCCAGACACTGTCCATCGGGAAGAATAATTACTAGCTTAAACAAGCAGAATATTGAGATACTATTATGGCTGAGAAGACACCTTTTTTTGAAGTTCATAAAGAACTAAATGCCAAGATCATTGATTTTGGCGGTTTTGATATGCCGGTTCAATACACCGGCATCCGTGACGAGCACAATGCCGTGCGCGAGAATGTGGGTATTTTTGATGTATCACACATGGGTGAGTTTTTTGTGGAAGGAGACGATGCAGAAGATTTCCTGCAAAAAATGACTGTGAATGATGTCTCAAAGCTGGAACCAGGTCGTGCCCAGTACACGGTAATGTGTTACGATGACGGAGGTATTGTTGACGATCTGATTGTTTACATGATCGGCGATAACCACTATATGCTGGTTGTAAATGCATCCAACCGTCAAAAAGATTTTGATTGGTTGAAATCGCATTGTCCGGCTAATGTAAGCCTGGTGAATAAATCCGATGATTATTGCTTGCTGGCGGTTCAGGGACCAAAATCAATTGATCTTCTTCAGAAACTCACAACTGTCGATCTATCCGAAATCAAATTCTATCACTTTCAAATCGGTGAGTTTGCCGGATATCAGGATGTGATCCTTTCTGCTACAGGTTATACCGGTGAGAAAGGATTTGAAATCTATTTCGATAAAAATGATGCTGATCCATTTGAGATATGGAACAGGATCATGAGCGCTGGAGAATTATTCGGACTGAAGCCCGCAGGTCTTGGTGCACGTGATACACTACGCCTTGAAATGGGCTATGCACTGTACGGCAATGATATAAACAAGGATACCAATCCGTTGGAAGCGGGGTTGGGCTGGCTCACAAAGTTGGATAAAGACGATTTTATTGGCAAGGAGTCTTTGCTTCAAATAAAAGAAAACGGACTCGAAAGAAAATTGGTTGGAATGATAACGGATGATATCCGGGCGATCCCCAGGAGTCATTATGACATCACCGATGAAGGCGGTGCCTCAATTGGAGAGGTGACCAGCGGTGGCCTGTCGATTACAAGCGGAAAAGGAATCGCTATGGGATATGTGGTGATTGATTACAGCAAACCGGATTCAAAAGTTTTTATCTCGATACGCGGTAAATCGAACCCAGCAACCGTTGTACGTCCACCATTTATCACTAAAAAATGACAGATATCAAAGGGATGTCTCCATCGATCGATGTTTTTTCCACTTCTTTAGCGTTGCAGGAAGAAGATGTTCGTAAGAAAACGGTTGTGGTAATCGACGTTTTGCGCGCAAGCTCTACGATTGTGACGGCTCTGAATAATGGAGTGAAAGCAGTTATTCCTGTTGAAGATATGGAAGCTGCACAGAAGATTTCCCAAAACCTCGATCCATCAGGATACTTGTTGTGTGGAGAAAAAGACGGTGTCAAAATTCAAGGCTATGAGCTTGGCAACTCTCCCCTTGAGTATGATGGAAAGAAAGTTAAGGGAAAAATTATCATCTTTAACACAACGAACGGAACGAAAGCGATTAGCCGGTCTACCGGAGCTGATCGCCTGCTTATAGGTTCATTTTTGAACTTGAATACGGTCGTAGAATCACTCAAGGCCGACCCTAATGAGATTATTCTTGTGTGTGCAGGATGGAAAAACAGGTTTTCATTGGAAGACACATTGTGTGCCGGTAATATCATCTACGAATTGACGGACGGGAAATTACCGGAAAATACGTCGGATGGTTCAGTGGCGGCATTTTCTTTGTACGCCAACTATCGGAATCGTGTGGAAGAATTGATTCGTTCGTCAAACCACGCAATGCGTCTGAAACACTTGAACGGGGAAGAAGATCTTGCTTATTGCAGCCAGGTCAGTATCCTTGATGTTTTACCCGTCTATTCACAGGGAATGATCACAAATTCAAAGTAAATAGTCACATTTTCAGATAATATGACCACATTACCTGCTTTTTTGTAACATAGGTAGTTGATTTAAGCTCGTAAAAGTGTAGTATATTAATCTGTATTAATAAATGGAGACGATCACACGCGGCGTCCATGTCTAAATCTGCCTCCAAAAAGAAAACCCCGACAGGTCGGAGCCATACCCCGGCCATATCAACAGAAAAGAAACTCGAGATTCTCGGCATACTGCTCATTGCCGTGGGTCTGTTGTTGGCCGTAAGTATTATAACTTACGTGCCCGGAGACTATGGTGTAATTCATAGTCTGTCTCTGAGTAATGTTGTGAATCCAAACAGCGGACCAGCACTGCGTATCCATAATGGTCTTGGAATTGTCGGGGCATATATATCCTACTTCTTTGTGATTATGTTCGGCTATCCCAGCATCATTTTGCCTCTGATTCTGATAGGCTACGGATGGATCGTATTCCGACAGAAACCGCTCAATATTCTGAATAGGTTTACGGTGCTGTGCGTCAGTTGGCTTTTGCTGATTATCACCATCCTTGGTTGGATATTTCAGGGCGAGACAGAGCTTATGATGTGGTATGGTGCGTCAGGAGCTGCCTTTGCACAAATACTGCGTAAAGTGACAGGGTACTATGGATCTATGATCCTTTTGATCGCTTTCTTGTTTATTGCGGTCCTCTTCACCCTGGATTGGGATATCCAGCATACACTCGACCGTCTGAAACATTGGTACCTGGATTTCAATGACCGGTCTGAAGAAAAAAAACGACTGAAGCAGCTTAAGAAAGAAGCGAAGCAAAAGCAGAAAGCAGAAGAAGCCGCAAAAAAGAAACAAATTGCTGAAGAGAAGGAAAAAATCGCTGCACAAAACAAGAAAACTCCGGCTTCAGTCGAAAAAAACGTTGCGATAAAGGATGATCCTCGAAAGATTGTTGAAGAGTCCAACTTTCGTGAACGCGAGCGATTCGAACAAGAGCTGCAGGAACAACGGGAAGATCACCTTGGTCACCGAGCCTTACTGGAAAAGGATGAAGATGAAGTAGAAGTCGATGAGAAGGATCCCGAATTCAATGTACGTATAGGTGACGAAGAAGAAGAAGCCGGCGCGCGTGACCTGGAGAAGCAACAGAAAGGCAAGGAGAAAGAGAGCCCGGTGATACGGTACAAATTCCCCACAATCGACTTACTCGACAGTCCGCCGAACGAAGGAAAGGAAGTAGATCTTGAGGAGATTAACGAGAAGAAATATATCATCCTTGATAAGTTAAAACGGCACGGAATCGAAATCCTGTCGATCGAAGCGGTGGTCGGTCCAACAGTGACGCTGTATGAGCTGACTCCGGCGCCGGACGTTAAAATTAGCAAGATTGAGAGTTATGCCAACGATCTGAAGATGGCCATGGCAACTCACGGGTTGCGGATCATCGCTCCAATTCCGGGTAAATCGGCTGTCGGTATCGAGGTACCGAATAACAGGCGCGAGACCGTTTATATCAAGTCGATAATTAATACCCGCAAGTTTGTGGACACCAACATGGATCTACCTGTGGCTTTTGGCAAGACTATCGAAAACGAGGTATTCATGGTGGATCTTGGCCGGCTGCCTCACCTCCTTATTGCAGGTGCAACGGGATCTGGTAAGTCTGTCGGTATCAATACAATCATCACATGTCTGTTGTATAAATGTCATCCCGAGGACCTGAAGTTTGTCCTGGTTGATCCGAAGAAAATCGAGTTATCGTTATACCGAAACATTCAGAATTATTTCCTTGCTTACCTGCCGGATGCCGAGGAGCCGATCGTAACTGATACATCGAAAGTGCTTGAGACACTGACAAGTGTATGTAAAGAGATGGACGACCGGTACGAACTTCTCAAATTGGCGATGGTGCGCGATATCAACTCGTACAATGAGAAGTTCAAAAAAGGTCATCTGGAACACGAAGATGGCCATAGACATTTGCCATATATCGTGGTAATTATCGATGAGCTGGCGGATTTGATGATCACGGCTGGCAAAAAAATTGAAGAACCGATTGCCCGTATCGCACAGCTGGCTCGTGCTGTTGGTATACATATGGTCATTGCTACACAGCGGCCGTCGGTTAATGTGATCACGGGTACCATTAAGGCCAACTTCCCGGCACGGATTGCATACCAGGTGGCATCGAAAGTTGATTCCAGAACGATTCTTGATACCATGGGCGCCGATCAGTTGATCGGACGGGGTGACATGCTTTTCTCGGGCGGTGGTCCTATGGTGCGTATTCAAAACGCCTTTGTATCCACCGAGGAAGTCGAAAGAATAACAGAATTCATCGGAACGCAAATCGGGTATAAGGATCCGTACCTTTTGCCCGTTGTAGATGAGTCGGATGGCTCCGATGGTCGGAGTGATCCACTCGGTAAAGCGGAAAGAGATGAGTTATTCGAAGATGCGGCAAAAACAGTTGTTATGTACCAGCAAGGATCTGTTTCCTTATTGCAGAGAAAACTGCGTCTTGGCTACAACCGTGCCGGACGAATCATCGATCAGCTTTATCAGGCCGGCGTCGTGGGCCCCTACCAGGGTAGTACTGCCCGCGATGTACTGGTTGAAACCGAGGAAGAACTCGATGATCTGTTGAGGAGTCTGGATGAATAAAATTGGTACCGTGGTTATCTTTATTGGCGTAATCAGTCTGCTTGCGGAGACCGCCCATGCGCAAAACAGCAGTTCAGCATTAAATGCAATCAAGTCTAACCTGCTGGCAGGAAAGGTCTTCCAGGCAAGACTAGAAAATAAGTTTATTGATCCGACAACCAAAGATACGGTTCATACAAGCGGTGAGATCTGGATCGGAAAGAATGAATATAAGATCCACATGAACGACCGCTACATTGTGGTTGACGGCCAGGTCTCAAGAGTTTACAGCGCACAGAAGAACCAGGTTATCATTTCCAATTATGATCCAAGTGAGGATGATTATGCCCCGTCTCATTTTCTGTCAGGTACTCAAAAAGAATATTTAGTTCGTCAGCAGGATGGTCCGAATGGCGATTATCATGTAATCTTGTTTTCCAAAGATCCCTTCAGTCTATTTAAACAAGTAGACATCATGGTGGATAAGAAAGACGAGACTCCTCTTTGGGTTAAATCGATCGACCAAACGGGAAACATCACGATATCCCAATTTTATGAAGGAGAATACGTAATGGGCACGTCCGACATGTTTGAATTGAAATATCCACCTGATGCACATGTGGTTGATTTGAGGAAAGAATAACTGGAATGAAGCGTATTATTCAGGTTTTAATCAGTCTTACGTTTGGGGGGATATTTCTCTGGCTGGCATTTCGAAATGTGAAATGGTCCTCGCTTGTGGTGTACTTCAATCAGATGCATTACGGCTGGTTGGTGCCATTTCTGATCGTTTCTGTCTTTTCTCACTACCTGCGCACCGAACGGTGGAAGATGCTTGTTGATAAGAAGGATCGCCCGCTGCGGCGTCCTATTCTTTTTGCCGGGGTGATGCTTGGTTATGTTGTTAATTACGCCATTCCGAGAGCAGGAGAGGTGTCCCGTTGCGTCTACGTCGGCAAAAAAGAGGACCAATCCGTTAGTTCAGTTCTGGGATCAGTTGTCCTGGAACGAGTTGTTGATCTGTTATGTCTGATTTTGTTGTTTGCCTTCGTTGCCGTCTACCTGATAACAGATCCAAATTTGATCCGGCAGTTATTTGGCAACGAAACCGTGGAATGGTTTAACCAGGCCTTCACTCCTAAAAACCTTGGGACAAAGGCCATCTGGCTTCTGTTGATCATTGTTGCCGTCTGGTTAATGTATAGGGGATTGGTTTGGCTGGGCAATCATGTATCATTTGCGGCCCGACTTGAAGAAAAGATCACAGGGTTTGCAAAACTTTTCTGGGAAGGATTGACCAGCATACGGCGTATACGAAACTGGCCCATGTTTCTGTTTCTGACAATAGTGATGTGGGGATGTTATGTCTTAATGAGTTATATCCCTTTTTACATGTTTAATATGGTTGCGGCGTATCACCTGACCATTGTTGATGCACTTACGTTAACGGTGATAGCATCGATCGGTATTGTCATTCCATCGCCCGGAGGCATGGGAACGTACCATTGGTTCGTGAAACAAACATTGTGGATTTTGTTTGGTGTCCCCCAGGTTACGGGGCTGGCATATGCATTTGTTGTTTATTTCGTTACCCTGTTTATGTTCCTTACAGTTGCAGGACTCTCACTGCTGTGGGTCCGCCTGCATCATCTAGGCAAAGCAGATGTAGGCATTGGCCAGCTTATAGGACGTAATACGGATACAGGGTAGTAAGATTTCCCATTTTTTTGTATCGTATGCTTATCCTCTTCCCTAATGCTCTGTTGGCTGTTGCTTGACACCGGCCACTATCACCAATTTATTATAGTCATCGATGATCCCGAGTTGTTTTTCCGTTTATCTGAGCACACCGGATATCCAAAGGGTGAATGATAACTAAACACTAATTATGAGATCGTACAGTCGGTTCGCTTTCTTATTACTGGTTCTATTGATTCCAATCCTTGCACATGCCCAGGAGGCGGGAGAAAAAAAGAAGGTATCCAATTCCCTGTTGCCGGATATTAACCCCCAGGATATCGAGATTAAAGGTAATTTTCAGGCATCGTTTCCAGGTCTGCGCCGCCAGCCCATACTTGGATTTAATCCAACACCACCGGTATTTCAGCTAAATCCCAACCGGCAGCCGTTTATGGAATCTCCCGATGACGCGGTTGCAAATATTCCAATAAGCCGACTCGAGAGTCCGATAGGTCCGCAGGAACCAAAATACACCTATCCGAAACAAGGGCATATCTATACAAGGCTTGGACTTGGATCTTATTTCAGTCCGGAAGGAGTCGCTTATCTTGAAACACCGTCTGGTCCGAGTGGACGAGTTGTTGCCGGAGTCAATTATTCATCGACCGATGGTCATGTCAATGGACTTTCCGATTCTGACCGGAATCTAAAATTTCATGCAGGATGGGATGGTAAGATCGGGAGCAATGACCGGCTGGGCGTTGATCTTTCCGGAGTCAGTGCGTTTAATTATCTGCCGTATATTATTCAGAAGACGAATTATGGAGGAATGGGCATAAAACTTGGATACGAGCATATCAAAAATGCCTATCATGAGTTTTCGGCCCATGCCAGTTATAACTACTTCACCTATTATCTCCCGAAAAAACCGAAAGATAATAACGAACATGTATTCAATGTCGGCCTGACGCAATCGCTGGAAGGTCCGGCGATGAACTCGAGTTTCGAGGGTTCGGTGGACTTCATGGGCTCACAATACAACACACAGAATGTATCTGGCCAGCAGTGGTATATCGTGCATCCGGAAGTGACCTACAAGCAGCGCATTGGATATGCCCATCACTTGAAGATCGGTGCAAGCTTCTTTGCCTCAAATGACAGCACGGGCAATACATTAAATATCTACCCTGAAGTTCAGTATTCTTTCTTTGGCATTGATGGCCTGAAAATCACCGGCTGGCTGAAGGGTTCTGTCGAGAACCAGGGTATGAAAGGACGGTTCGATGATTATCGCATGATAGTGTCCAATATGGTGCCATTGAATAACCGGTATTGGGAGGTTGGCGGATCTGCCACTTTGCAACTGATCAAAAGCCTGAAACTGACTGGCAATTTACAGTACCGGCGTTACAGTTCGTTCGAGTACATGTACACTACACAAATTCCCATATCGCCAGGTACTGTTTATACATACACCGATGAGTACAGCATGGGTATGGATAAAAGAGCTAATATTTTCCGCCTGGATGCCGGGCTCGTTTGGGATGCGGTCCCCCAGCGATTCGCCATTAAACTATCCGCATATGTACAACGGCCGAAATTATCTCATTTAAAGGATATCCCATTTTACGAGCATGTCGGATTGCATTCTGAATTTTCTGTAAAACCCATTGATCGTCTTTACATTAAAGGATGGGTCAACTACCTTGGCAAGCGGTCTTATGATCTCTCAGAACATAAACTTGGTACAGCCCTGCTTGGTGGAGCACGTGTGGAGTTTGAACTGACCCATCAGTTGGGTATTTATTTGAAAACAACCAATGCCTTTAATGCATCATACCGGCTTTTGCCGACCTATCAAGAAATGCCGGTCCGTTTTTACGGAGGAATTATTCTGAAACCGTGAGGAGATGAACAACGAACTTACACGCGCGATGGCCGAGATCATCAGGGAAGAAGCCATCAAAAAGCAAACCATTAAGATAGATGGACTCGGTGCATTTAAGCCGATTCATCGCAAACAGTACCAGACACAATATAGAAATGGACGCGTGGTTATGATGCCACCGACCGATTACATCCTGTTTACACCTGATAAACAATAACATGGCAATTTCACACCAGCAGTTCATTCAGTTACTGGCGGAAAAGCTCGGCCGCACAACGGAGGAGATATCGGAAGAGCTTGATCAACTGATTGAAGAAATTAAGACGGGTACCGCCAAGGGTGACGAGTTTATCATTGAGAAATTCGGAACATTTAAAATTAAAAACGGTCGTTTATCTTTTGAAGTCGACTCGACTTTTGCGCTTGAAATTAATTACAAATATGCTGGTATGACCCCCGTTGAGCTTAAAGGGGGGAAAACGGCAACTGTTTCAGATGATGAGATAACACAGCCGGGGGAAGAAACTCCCGATGAAGAAGAGCCGGATTTAGAACCCGAAAAAAAAGAAGAGGTTTCTGAGGAAAAGGCCCTGGAAAATGAGCCTAAAGAAACAGAAGAAGAGGGCGTGGAGCCTGTTGCAGAAATTCGCACGGAACCCGAACCTGATTGGGTGGCGGGAGAGGTGCCCGGGGGAGATGAAGAGAATGATTCAGAAAAAAGCCAAAAAGAATCGGACCAACAGAAAGCGCATATTTACAGGTCCCCCAACCGGCTTCTAAATGATGACGAAGTGCCTAAACGACGGACGGGTTTATTTGTCGTTATCGTGCTTGTTCTGGCCATAATTTCTGCCGGATATTATTTTGTAGTGAATCGCGGCGGTGCTCCCGTAGTCGACAAAAATCAGAATCTCATTAGCAACGATACGGTTTATGTTCATGATGATAATACAAAACCGGCGATAAGGAATACGGAAAGAAATGCATCTGAAGACACAGCTGTCACCATGCAATCCGGAGTGGCTTCAGATTCCACACAGCTGGCATCCAATACGACTGATACTGGAAGTGGAACAGCTGAAATGACTAAAAATGAAAAAAAATCCATTCCTGCCCATACTGCTTCGGTCAATGCAACCGTTGCAAAAAAAGACTCCGTCAATGCACAGAATATAATGCACGATCTTTCGGAGACATCGCTGTATGGACTGCACGGGAAAGATAGTGATGAAATTGGCGATTATTATACGATCGTCATAGCTTCACTGAGGGATCAAAGCAAAGCACGGGAAGTTGGCAAGCGATGGAAATCGCGAGACTACAGAGTAGTGATAGCACCGGGCCAGGTACATGAACAAACCTGGTATCGTGTAGGACTTGGCCAGTTTTCCACGATTCCAAAAGCACAAGAGGCTGTTAAAGAGCTGCCAGATCAACTACAAGACAACCAGCATCATTTTATTCGAAGAATTCACCAATAAAACCCAGGACTATCGATGATGGCTTTACCGATGATTAATATGCTTCTTTTACTGCAGGACACACTTGCCGCAGCCGACTCACTAAACGTGGCTAATTCGACACAACACATGTCTCTTTTCGAGATGATGGCGAGTGGTGGCCTGATCATGATTCCAATCGCACTGTGCTCTTTGATCGCTATTTATGTAATCGCTGAACGTTGGCGGTTCCTGAGTAACTCGCAGATGGATTCTGATCTGTTTCTGCGCACCATCCAGGATATGCTGGAAAACGGTGAAGTACGAGCTGCTGAACGTTATTGTGAAGATGTTGGAAAACCACTGTCCAGGATCCTCGAAAGTGGCATTAAGCGACTTGGACGTCCTCTTCTTGATATTGAGGATGCTATCAAAAATACCGGAAAAAAGGAAACGTACAAGCTTGAGGAACGCATGGACTGGTTGGCAACTGTTGCTGGTGTAGCTCCAATGCTGGGATTTCTTGGTACTGTGACCGGTATGATTCAGGCATTCCAACAAATTCAATCATACCAGGGAAATGTTAATCCAAGCGTATTGGCCGGCGGTATCTGGGAAGCGTTGCTGACAACGGCCTTTGGTCTTCTTGTTGGTATCGTTGCATATGGTTTCTATAACTATTTGCTGAAAAAGATCAATCGGATGGTATTCGATCTTGAAAATGCCAGTACGGAATTCCTGGAGTTGCTGCAGTCACCATCGTCTAAAAAACAGGTTGTATCACGATGAAATTTCGAGAAGATAACGACCGTTTACAGCCTCTTTCGATGTTCTCGCACTCATCGTTGACGGACATCGTAATGTTGCTTCTTATCTTTTTCCTGCTCACGTCTTCTTTTGTAACTCACTTTGGGATTAAGGTGAATATCCCCAAAGCAGAAAGTGGATCGCCGGAAAACAGTCAGTACATCACGGTAACATTGACAAAGAGTAATCGTTATTATGTTAGCGGAAAGCCGGTAAGTCCGGGACTGCTGGCATCAGCGATACGGAAAGAATATCAGAAAAACCCGAGACAGGTTCTTGTTCTGCGTGCAGATAAAGACGCGCGTATCGATGAAGCTGTCCAGGTTATGAATGTTGCACAGGCTCTGAATCTCCGGGTAGTTATGGCAACAGAACGAACGTCGCACTGACATTCTGAAAGCATGCAATTAAAAGACGAGGAAAAATTCGGTTTTTGGGTAACAGGTGGACTACACGTGTTGCTCGTAATACTGGCGTTGCTAATATATGTGGGTAACAACAGCCCTCGCCGCGCAGCATTTCTTGAGGTAACTCTTGGTAATTTCAGTGAGGGGAAACCGGCCCAGTATGCTAAGAAAAAAGAGCCTAAGGTCGCTACCCGCCCCAATCCTTCGAAGCAGCAGACTGTGAAGCCGGAACAAAAGAAAATAGAACAAGAGCCCAAAAAACCTTCGCCTGAAAAGAAGGTTTCAAAAGCAGTAAAACTTCCTGATCAAAAACAGGACGTGAAGAAACCGCCCATCAAAACTCCCGAGACTGATAAGATAAATCCAGAAAAAAGTCAGGAGAAGAAACAGAAAGAAGTGAATGTTGCCCCAAAGACCGAAAAAGGTGAAACGGTGCAACAGGGAGCCAAGACCAGTGGCGACGTAAAAGGACTCCAGGGCGATGTTAAAGCGGATCAGGGAACAGGAACTTCAGATAAGAAATCTGCTCCATATAAACTCGAATGGGAAGGGGATATTCAAAGAAATCCTGTCATCCAGCCACTTCCTGATTATACGGTTGATGTAGAAGCGGTAATTACCGTCAGGTTTCAAGTGATGCCGGATGGTTCGGTCGGCCGGATGATACCGCTGAAGAAAATGAATCCCGAACTGGAGAAAGAAGTTTTCAAGACCTTGCGCAGCTGGCGTTTCAATCCACTTCCCCCCGGTGTTCCACAAGCACCTCAATGGGGTACGATCACCTTCCGATTTG
>CAVQHI010000003.1:0-210419 GCA_963712305.1 uncultured bacterium | reverse complement strand
GGAAACGAGCATTTGGTTCTTTGGCATCCAGATAAGGATATCTTTTTTTGGCCCAATCGCTGTTATAAACAACTTTATCAGGTTGAAAGACAACAATTGGACGAGTCAGCTTATCTGGCGTCATCTTCTCAAAAGGAGCAATATTTACCACCCAGGTACTGCGCCCGTGAGTACCAATTGCAAGCATGGAATCCCTCTGTTGTATGACCATGTCATGTGTGGGAACATTGGGAAAATTTGGTGCAAAGTTTTGCCAATTCTGCCCGTCATCCAGACTCAGATAAGCCCCGCCGTCTGTACCGGCAAATAATAAGTCAGGATTAACCGGGTCCTGAAGTATGACGTTTACATTTTCCCCGGGAAGGTTACCACTTATTGATGTCCAGGTTTTTCCGTAATTTGTTGTTTTGTAGATGTAGCTTTGAAACCGGTCGTCTCGGTATCCTGAGAGTGAAACAAATGCCGTGTTCTTATCAAATTGCGAAGCCGTTATTTTGCTTATCCACAATTTAGACGGAAGGGATCCGGATACTTTTTGCCAGTTTCCGCCGCCATCTTTTGTTATCCACACATTTCCGTCGTCGGTACCTACCCAAATCAATCCAAATTTGAGCGGTGATTCATCAATAGTAGTAATTGTTGAGTAGGGGACATTGCCTGTTGGTTTATGATTGGATGTCAGATCACCGCTTATTTCTTCAAAATGATTACCGCGATCAAGACTTCTCAGCAATTTTTGAGTTCCCATGTAGACGACATCCGGGTTGTGAGGGCTAACGACAACCGGAGTATTCCAGTTAAACCGGTATAGCGGTTCTCCAATGTTGTGCATCGGTTTGATGTTTTTGTATTTCTGATCCTTCCGGTCGATTCGATAATAATTCCCAAACTGGAAGCCAGCGTATACCGTATTATCATCAATACGGTTGACTGCAACATGCATTCCATCCCCCCCAAGAAGCCGCTTCCAATGCGGTGATTCATTTGGTTTTGAATTATACGGGCCATAGAAGACCCCATTATCCTGTAAACCACCGTAAAGGTTGAATGGCTTTTCATTATCTACATTAATGCTATAAAACTGTCCGACAGCAGTGTTGTTTAGATGCGTCCAGTGGGAGCCGCTATCGTAGCTCATATAAACGCCGCCATCACAGCCGGCAATCAGATGATTAGAGTCTGCAGGATCAATCCACAGTGCGTGAAAGTCACTGTGTACATCATCGTTTGCTGCCAGTTTAAAAGTCCGCCCGCCATCTGTCGACTTAATGAATGGAACGCCGAATATGTACAATTCATCCGGATTAACCGGGTTTACCCGGATCTGTCCGAAGTAATAACCATACGTATAATACACCCCATCGAGGATATGCTCGTTCATTTTCCTCCAGTGTTTACCCGAATCATCCGACCGGTAGACTTCGGTGCCATAGATATTCGTGTTTACCAGATTTTTATCAGCATTGCTGTGATTATAATCATACAATGCCTCAGGATCATATTTGCCGGCCCGGACTTCCTGTTTAACAGTGCGTGCATTGTAACGGTCCGGGAAGTCATTGTTATGTAAAAAAGTATTTAGCGATGAATCACTTAACGCAAAGAAATTTTTACGACTCATAGACTTGAATGATTCTGGCTTTAGACCTTTTTCGGGAATTGGTTTCTTTTTCTTGGTTTTTTTCTTTGGCGTCTGTTTATTCTGATTGTCCAGAACGGCATAGATAATGTTGGGGCTACTTTGGCTCACAGAAAGCCCAATACGGCCGGTACCTTCACCAATTGGGAATCCGTGGACAGATTTCGTCCATGTTTCACCACCATCTGTAGATCTGTAAATGGCAGAACCGGTACCTGAACCGCTGAAATTCCATGCATGTCTTGTCCTTTGCCAGGAGGCTGCCCATAATTCATCCGGATTTTTAGGATTAATGGTCAGATCAATGACACCCGTGCTGTCATTAATAAAAAGTGTTTTTTTCCATGTTTTACCTCCATCAGTTGTTTTATAAACACCCCGATCCTGATTATGAGAGTACAAAGCTCCGATACTGGCTACCCATGCAATATTGGGATTAGTGGGATGTGTGACGATGCGCCCAATATGCTGCGTGCCAGTCAGACCCGAATAAATCCATGTTTTACCTCCATCAATCGACTTGTATATTCCGACACCGGCATAACTGGAGCGGCTGCTGTTATTTTCACCCGTCCCAACCCATATGATGTTTGGATCGGCTTTTGACACCGATATGTCGCCGATTGCCAGGCTTCCTTCATTATCAAATATTGGTTCGAAGGACTGGCCATTGTTCGTAGTACGAAAAACTCCGCCTGAGGCGTATGCGACGTAAAATTCGAAGTGATTTTTGGGATTTACTGCCACATCAGTAACTCGGCCGCCCATCACAACGGGGCCGGCGCTATGTACAGGATACTCGTTTATCTGTGATGTTTTTATAGCTTTGCTGTGTTCCTTTATGGTATAAAGAATATCCCGGGGAGAAGAAGCAGAGAGCTGTGCCAGGCCAGCCTGTGCGCCGGATAGAATGAAGAAGACTGCAAGAAAAATGAATTTCATCTGATAATAAAATTTATCCTTATTATTATACGAACTCGATAGTATATAAAACTCCGTTAGTAATTGCCCGTTTTATTGAACAATCTGGTAGAATGTAAAACGTTATATAGAGTAATAATACAGTTAAGTATTGTGCTGTTTTACTGAGTTCTGAATGGGAATCTATCGGTTTTAGAGAACCGAGGAGTGATTGGAATTCTTTTGAAATAAGGCTATCTTAACTCTGCTGAAGTGAGCCTGTTACGGGACTCACTTTTTTTATTCATAGGAACTGTTATTTGACTGTGCTCGAGAACCTGAACGACCGAATTAACGAACTTGCTGAAACCGTACTTGATGGCCGGCCATTATTTGTAGTTGACATACAAGTTAAAGGCCATAAAGGCAGCCGTACGGTCTGGATTTATGTTGATTCGGAAGAAGGGGGAGTGGAACTGGATGAGTGTGCAGAAATAAGCAATGAGTTAAGTCTGTTGCTGGATGCACATAGTGTTATTGATGGTTCATACCGATTGAACATCTCATCGCCCGGCCTGGATCGACCATTGGTAGATCGCCGGCAGTATCCCAAAAATGTAGGACGCAAAGCTACCGTTCGATATAATGAGGCCGGTGATGAACTGCGAATTGAAGGCACTATAAAGAAATTCACCGAAGATCAGCTTATTATCGAAAAGAAAGACGGTTCTTCTGAGTCCGTTGATTACGGGAACATATTGGAAACAAAGATACTGGCAGCCTGGTAATTAAAGGGAAAATATGCAAGGAGAAGCTTCGAAATTAATCATACAGTCTTTCGCTGAGATAGCGAAGGAAAAGGGAATCGACAGGAACCTGCTTCTGTCGATATTGGAAGATGTGTTCCGTTCGATGATTCGGAAAAAATATGGTGAAGAGGTCGACGATTCTTTTGATGTAATTCTTAATCCTGATCGCGGCGAGATACAGATGCTCCACATTCGTGAAGTAGTCCCTGATGAGGAAATGTCTGATCCTGTAACAGAAATTCCGATTACGGACGCCAAGAAATTTGACCCTGATCTTGAATTGTACGATGAGTTTGCACAGGAAATTCACCTCAATGATTTTGGCCGCCGTCTGGTAAAAATGGCGGAACAGACGCTTGCCCAGCGTATCCGTGAAATCGAAAAGGAAAATATTTTCGAAGATTATACCGATCGCGTCGGAGAAATCATTCTGGGTGATGTCTACCAGGTGCGTCGAAATGATATCCTTGTTAATCACAATGGAGTGGAGCTGATCCTCCCTAAATCACAACAAATTCCGAAAGATCATTTTCGGAAAGGTGATACCATCCGTGCCGTTGTTACGGAAGTGAAACGGGAAAATGGAAACCCGACTATCCTGATTTCAAGGACTTCACCATTGTTTCTCGAACGTCTGTTTGAAAATGAGATTCCGGAAGTATATGATGGTATTATCGAAATCGTTAAGGCGGTACGTGAGCCCGGAGATCGTTCAAAAGTTGCTGTCATTTCTCATGATGAGCGGGTTGACCCTGTTGGAGCTTGTGTGGGGATGAAAGGAGTCCGGATACATTCCATTGTCCGGGAACTTTGCAACGAGAACATCGATGTGATTCCATTCACGGATAATAAGTTCGAGTTTATAAAGCGTGCCCTTCAACCGGCTGATGTTTTAAACGTGGAACTGAACTCAGATCAGACATATGCAAAGGTAGTCGTTCCTGCCGATCAGGTATCAAAAGCCATCGGCCGGGGTGGAGTGAACATAAAACTGGCATCCAGACTTACAGAGTGTGAGATTGATGTCTATCGTGAGATTGACGAAGAGGATGATATTGATATATTTGAATTTGAAGTCGATTTTGGTCACGATATCGTACAAATGCTCTATGATATCGGGTGTGATACAGCCAGAGCTGTTCTGGAACTGGAACCGAGTGAATTGGTTAGAAGAACTGATGGCAGTATTGATCCTGAACTGGCCGAAAGGATTATAGCTACCATTTCCGAAGAATTTGAAGAAGAAGAATCGTAAAAAGAAAATTATTGCCGGGATGTAACGATTGTATTCTGAAGATCAACTTCGGACATCATTGAAAGAAAGAACTTAAAAACTGATATGGCGCAAGGCGGAAAACAATACAAACTCTTCAGAGTTGCTAAAGAATTTAATGTATCCTACCAGTCGATCGCTGAGACACTGTTAGAGCAGGGGTATAAGATCGACTCGAGACCGAATTCGACCATAACTCCAGATATGTATAAAGCTCTGGAAGACACATATAATACGGATAAGGTTCGTAGTCAGGAGCATGTAGTAGCTCGCGAAGAGTACCAGGAACGACGCAATGCTTTGCGCCAGAATCGATTTGAGTCGGTGAGCATAGAAAACTTCATCGAACCTATTGATGAGGAACAGGGAGAGGCTGACGAATCGGAGGAAGATCTGCCGATTAAACCGGTTGAAGAACAGGAAGAGAAAGAAAAAGAACCGGTTAAAGAATCTGCTCCTGCTGAAGAAGAAGAGGAAGAAATCAAGCCGGAACCCAAAAAGGAAAAAGTAGAAGCTAAACCGGTTACAGAAAAGAAACCGAAAGAACCTGAGCCAAAAGCAGAAGAGCCTGAGCCAAAGACTGAGGAGACGGAAGAGGAAGAATCAACCGAGCTGGCAGCTGAAGAAGAGATAGAAGAAGAGTCCGAACCCGAAGTTGTCGAGGAAGAGGAAGAGGCCTCTGATGTAGAGGATGAAGAGGAATTTGAAGAGGACGATGAGGATGAGGATGAAGAGGACGAGGACGAGGACGAAAGTTCTGTAATCCGTGCAAATACAGAAAGGCTTCGAGGTACCAAGGTTCTTGGTACAATAAAAATTAAGAAGGACGAGCCTACAAAACCTAAGAAAGGTAAAGGCAAAGGAAAGAAAACGACTAATGAGGAAGAAACTCCTTCGAAAAAGAAGAAGAAACGTCGTCTGAAAAAGAATCGGTCAACTCAGGGTGAAACGACTACTGATGAGGCTAAAAAGAAGAAGAAAAAATCTAAAAAACGTCCGCAACGTGTTGATGAAGAACACGTTGAGCAAAAAATGAAGGAGACGATGCAGTTGCTCAAGTCGTCTGGCGGAGTAGGACGTAAGCGTCAGAAAAGACGTCGTTTGCGTCGCGAAGAGATTGCCGAACGTAAGCAGGAGGCTGCCGAACAGGCCGGAGAAGATACTACGCTTGAGGTAACAGAATTTATTACCGTTTCCGATCTGGCAGATTTATTAAACGTCGGGTCTACAGAAGTCATCACCAGCTGCATGAATCTGGGGATTATGGTTTCAATCAACCAACGACTTGAGGCCAGCACCATTGAGCTTATTACCGAAGAATATGGATTTGAAGCCCATTTCGTCGATGCCGAAGAAATCCTGGAAGATATTGAGGATGAGGAAGATGAACCGGAGGACCTCGAGGAACGACCACCTGTTGTCACGGTTATGGGGCACGTCGACCATGGGAAAACTTCGTTACTCGATCACATCCGTAAAACGCATATCACAGCAGGTGAGGCCGGTGGTATAACGCAACACATCGGTGCATACTCAGTTGATACGGAAGGTGGACGCAAAATAACATTTCTCGATACGCCGGGTCACGAGGCCTTTACCGCTATGCGTGCCAGAGGAGCGCAGGTTACAGATATTGTGATTTTGGTTGTCGCGGCCGATGATGCCGTAATGCCTCAAACTATTGAGGCTATCAATCACGCCCTGGCGGCAGGAGTATCCATAGTTGTTGCGATTAATAAGGTCGATAAACCTGGAGCAAACGTTGATAAAATCCGCCAGCAACTCTCCGAACACAACGTGATGGTTGAGAGCTGGGGCGGAAAATATCAGGAAGCCGAAGTTTCAGCAAAAACAGGTCAGGGAATACCTGAATTACTCGAAAAAGTGCTCATTGAAGCGGAATTGCTTGAACTCAAAGCCAATCCGGAACGTAATGCTCATGGTATAATTCTTGAGTCGCGGATTGACAAAGGGAAAGGTGTAGTGGCCAACGTTCTTGTTGAGAAAGGTACTATGCATGTTGGTGATTCCTTCGTTGCAGGTCCCTATTTCGGTCGCGTTCGTGCTATGGAAAATGAATTTGGACAACGCGTCAGCAAAGTTGGTCCATCCGAACCGGCACAGATCACAGGCTTTGACGGATTGCCTCAGGCCGGTGATAAGCTTGTCTGTATTCCTGATGAAAAACGAGCTCGTGAAATTGCACAGCAGCGTCAACAAATCAAACGTGAGCAGGATCTGCGTCATACCAAACATATCACACTCGATGATCTTTCACGGCGAATGGCACTGGGTGAAGTTGCTGAACTCAATATCATTATTAAAGGTGATGTTGACGGTTCGATCGAGGCCCTCTCAGGATCATTACAGAAACTGAGTACGGATGAAGTAAAGGTTAACATCATTCACACCGGTGTTGGTGCAATAACCGAGTCTGACGTACTTCTGGCATCTGCTTCCGATGCTATCATCATCGGATTCCAGGTCAGACCAAGTTCCAGTGCGAGGAAATTAGCCGAACAGGAAGAAATAGATATTCGTCTATTCAGTGTTATCTATGACGCTGTTGATGCTGTCCGGGATGCTATGGAAGGCTTGCTCAGTCCGGAAATTGGGGAAGAAATCACAGCTACTCTTGAAGTGCGCGACACATTTAAGGTACCCAACGCCGGAATGGTGGCAGGTTGCTATGTGACAGATGGTAAGCTCACCCGTAATGATAAAGTCCGGATCGTACGTGATGGAATTGTTATCTATGATGGTGAAATCGACTCGCTCAAACGATTTAAGGATGATGTACGAGAAGTAACTTCCGGTTATGAGTGCGGTATATCCATTCATAATTTCAATGATATTAAGATTCAGGATATCATCGAAGGTTACCGTGTAACTGAGAAAAAACGAACGCTCGCCTGATAATTTAATTTAAGCATGAGCTTACGAACAGAACGACTTGAAGCCCAGCTGAAGAAAGACCTTGGGCCCATATTCCAAGGCTATCAACAGGGGAGCATGATTACTGTTACCGAAATTCGTATCACTCCCGATCTTTCACTGGCTCGGATTTATATAAGTATTCTTGCTCCTGGAAGGGATAAAGAGCAGGTTTTTGAATATCTGAAAGAACATAATACAGATATTCGAATGGAACTTGCCGGCAAGATAAAAAACCAGGTTAGAAAAATACCCGAACTCATTTTCTATCTGGACGACACGGCAGAGTATGTCGACCATCTGGAGAACCTGTTCGATAAGATTCACCAGGAAGAAAAGAACAAACCAGGTTCAAACGACGAAGAATCCTGACGAATGTCTCGTGCACTACCGCTAGATGAAATACAGGTATTTGATAAACAACATCCTTTACCTGGAGAACTTGCACCACAGGATCCAGCCATCATTCTTTTTGATAAGCCAATTGGATGGTCCAGCTTTAAAGCTGTGAAAGCGGTCCGTAAAAGACTGAATATCAAAAAAGTCGGTCATGCCGGTACGCTTGATCCCCTCGCATCTGGCTTGCTCGTTTTATGCCTCAACAGAGCTACCAAATCAATATCCCAAATTCAGGAGTTAAGAAAAACATACAATGCCGAGGTCCGGTTCGGTGCAAGTACCCCCAGTTATGATGCTGGTACAGAAATTGACGAAAATGCATCATTTGAGCACATTAGTCGGCAAATGATCGAAGGGGAACTGGCCAGGTCATTCAGTGGAGACATTGAACAGATACCGCCTATGTATTCTGCTTTAAAAAAGAATGGTCAGAGATTGTACAAACTCGCACGAAAAGGGAAGACCGTAGAACGAGAGCCACGGAAAGTGACCATTTTTAATACCGAACTTCACTCTTATAATGCTCCCTTTTTAGAACTGACTATTGAATGCAGCAAGGGTACTTACGTTCGCAGTATTGCTCACGATCTTGGGATAAATGTGGGCAGCCGAGCCTATCTGGCAGGACTACGAAGAACTAAAATTGGGACTTTTGATGTTCGCAATGCACTTAAAGTTGAAGATCTACAGGTAGCTGAATCATCATGACCAAAATTATATCACTCTCTGATATCGATCGGGATGCAAACACAGTACTTACTGTTGGTACTTTTGATGGAGTTCATGAAGGACACCAAACGATTATTGAACGTGTAGTTGATCATGCACAAAAACTTGGTGCAAGAAGCATAGTGGTCACATTTGATCCGCATCCAAGGGAAATTATACACACTGGAAAGGGAGGGATTCATCTGCTGACAACCATCGAAGAACGTGCTGAATTATTAGACAAGCTTTGCGTAAACATCATGTTGGTTATTCCTTTTGATCGAGATTTTTCTCTCTTGACGTCAGAGCAATTTGTCAGGGATATTCTTTACCGTAAGATAGGTGTCAGAGAATTTGTGATCGGATATGACCACCATTTTGGTCGCGATCGGGAAGGATCGAGGGAAACAGTTGAACGTCTGGGCAGGGCACTGGATTTTAAGGTTGAGGTTGTGGAAGCACACGATATAGGTGAAATAACAGTAAGCAGCACCCAGGTGAGGAAAGCCCTTGAACAGACTGGACACGTGGAGTTGGCCACTAAGTTTTTAAGCCGGCCTTATCGATTAAAGTCAACGGTAATACATGGTGATAAACGCGGGAAAAAAATTGGGTATCCAACTGCCAATTTAAAACCTGATAAGACGAACAAGGTCATTCCCGCAAACGGTGTTTATGCTGTTGATGTCGTTATAGACGATGAAGTATTCAAGGGGATGATGAATATCGGTGTCCGTCCTACATTTGATGGAAGCGATGAACGAACGCTTGAAGTTAATTTATTCGATTTCGATCGAAATATATACGGTGAAACAGTCGAAGTACGTTTCATAAAAAGAATCCGGGACGAGCGTAAATTTCAGAGTGTGAAAGAACTTATTGCACAACTCGGGGATGATAAACGCGTTGCACAGGAAATTAATAAGTAATATCTTATATGCTTTGAAATATCCGGCGCTTCACCTGTCGCCGGGTGTCAAAAAAGCCTTGAAAATCAGGGCAATTTGTAGACTCGTTTGCGTCGGTTAACAAACGGTTAAATCTACTTTAGCATGGTATAATCTAAAGCGGAAGATAAATGAATATCTCTCAGGAAGAAAAACAAGAAATTATCAATAAATACGGTGAAACCAAGACTGATACCGGGTCACCGGAAGTTCAGATTGCTTTGTTTACCGAGCGAATCAATCGTCTCACCCAGCACCTCCAGTCACACAAGAAAGATCATGCCACACGTCTTGGGCTGCTTCGTTTGGTTGGGAAACGCCGGAAACTTCTTAATTATCTCAGTAATAAAGATATCGAGGCGTATCGTCAGTTGATTACTCAACTCGGTATTCGTAAATAACAGAATAGAAAAGGCACGGAAAACCGTGCCTTTTTCATAAATACATTCAAGCACAGCGGTTCGGGGAGGCTTCGAACAGGTCGGCTTTAACAACACGGCCCGATCGTAACCTCCCGGATCGTGCTTTTAAATAAACAATAGAAAAAAATACATATGAAAGAAGATTTTAGATCAGTAGAAATAGCACCGGGAAAGGTGATCTCAATCGAGACCGGCCGGCTGGCAAAACAAGCCGATGGTTCGGCAGTAGTACGTCTTGGTGACACGATGGTCATCGCAACAGCGGTCAGTCAAAAAGAACCAAGACCAGAACAAGCCTTTTTCCCTCTTTCGGTAGATTTTAAAGAAAATTTTGCAGCAGCCGGACGTTTTCCGGGTGGATTTATCAAACGTGAAGGACGTCCTTCAGAAAAGGAAATCCTCTCGAGCCGTCTTATTGACCGCACGATTCGTCCGATGTTCCCGGAAGGATATATGAATGAGACACAAATCATCTGCTATGTCATCTCATCCGACGATGAGAACGACGGTGATGTTTTAGGAGGTGTTGCTGCTTCTACGGCTTTAACATTGTCCGATATCCCATTCGACGGACCGATTGCGGAAGTACGTGTCGGTCGTGTTGATGGTGAACTGATCGTCAATCCTACAGTATCAGATCTTAAAAACTCTGACGTTGATATGATTGTCGGCGGTACAATTGAAAGCGTTGCGATGGTTGAAGGCGAAATGCAGGAATTGTCTGAAACTGAAATGATCGAAGCGATTCAGTTTGCTCATGAAGCAATCAAAAAGCTTTGTGAATTTCAGAACGAGTTACGCAAGGAGTTCGGAAAAGAAAAACGCGAATTCACTCCTGAACAACCGGACGAAGAACTTGTAAAGAAAGTTAAAGATCTGGTAGGCAATCGTTTTTACGATATCTCCAAACAGAAACTCGAGAAACTCGATTACTATGCACAGGTAGATGCCATTGTTAAGGAAGTACAGGAAAAACTGGCTGAGGAATATCCGGAAAAAGAAGGAGATATCGGCTCAATATGCCACGATATCCAGGCTGATGTTCTGAGAAATCTTATCCTTGAGGAGAAATTTCGTATCGATGGTCGTACACCTGATGAAATCCGTCCGATCTGGACACAAGTAGGATACCTGCCACGAGTCCATGGCTCCGCAGTATTTACGCGAGGCGAGACACAGGCTCTTGTTACAACCACGCTCGGCACCAAACACGACGAACAAAATGTCGACACTCTGTTTTATACCGAAGCGAAGCAATTCATGCTTCAATATAATTTCCCTCCTTTCAGTGTGGGAGAAGCCAAGTTTATGCGAGGTCCCGGGCGTCGTGAAATTGGTCACGGTCATCTTGCTGAAAGAGCCATTAGAAAAATGATGCCAAACCACGATGATTTTGGGTATGTCATCCGTGTTGTATCAGACATCCTTGAATCCAACGGCTCATCATCCATGGCTTCAGTCTGTGGCGGTTCCATGTCTTTGATGGATGCTGGTGTACCACTGAAAAAGCCAGTCGCCGGTATCGCTATGGGTATGATTGTTGGGGATTCCAACACGGTTGTTCTTTCCGACATTCAAGGCCAGGAAGATCACATGGGAGACATGGACTTTAAAGTCTGTGGTACTGCTGATGGTATCACGGCGTGCCAGATGGATATCAAAGTGAAAGGCATCGATTATGATGTAATGGAAGAGGCACTCGATCAGGCGAAAGCCGGTCGTCTTTACATCCTTGCCAAGATGGCAGAATCTATCTCAACTCCACGCTCTGAAGTGTCACAATATGCACCAGCCTTTACGCGGATCGAAATCGAATCCGACCAGATAGGGGCGCTTATTGGTCCAGGAGGCAAAGTCGTACAAGGTATTCAGCGCGAAACGAATACAGAAATTGTTATCGAAGAAGAAGGTAATAAAGGACTTGTAACGATCGCAGCGCGCAATAAGGAAGATTCCGAAGCCGCTCTCAAGATAATCCGGGCGATCACCGGACAGCTTGAGGAAGGCACCATTTACGAAGGAACGGTACGTGCCGTCAAAGAATACGGGGCATTTGTAGAAATCATCCCGGGACGAGACGGGTTGTTGCACATTTCTGAAATAGCGCACGAACGAATTGATAAAGTTCGTGATGTTCTTAAAGAAGGTGATAAGGTAATGGTTCAGCTTCTGAGTATCGAAGATGGAGGTAAACTCCGGTTGTCCCGAAAGTCAATCCTTCCAAAAGAAGAAGAAACAGAAGAGAACTGAAACGTTCTCCACACCGTTTATCAAAAGCGCCCCCCGGTTATGGGTGGGCGTTTTTTGTTGGGAGTCAGGGGGCACCTGTGTTGTAAGTCTCAGGTCTAAAGTCTAACATCTGACAAAACCCAGTAATGAAAATTTTTATTGCCTGAAATTTTTGTCATAAAATCAGCAGAATATAATTATGAAGGAAGAAGTCAGTCAGACTGAAATTGTTCAAAAAAGTACCTTGTCAAACGGCCTGCGTGTCATTACGGAAACGATCCCGTCTGTCAGGAGTATTTCGGTAGGAATTTGGGTTAAAATTGGAAGCCGATGGGAGAACGAACAGGAAGCGGGCATCACTCACTTCCTGGAGCATATGCTTTTTAAAGGAACCGATACCCGAACCTCTTTTGATATCTCTTCGAGTATTGAAGCAACAGGCGGTTATCTGAATGCCATGACCAGTTCAGAGTATACCTGTTATTATGTTCGTTGTCTTGATACTGAGTTGCAAACCGCCATCGATGTGCTGACAGATATGGTGCTTCATCCAAAATTTCCTGATGAAGAGATTGAGAAGGAGAAAAAAGTTGTCATCGAAGAGATGAAAATGTACCGAGATAATCCTGATGATTTTATCTTCGAAGAATTCATCGGGCAACTTTACGAACAACATGCGCTGGGGCGTCCGATTATCGGGTACGAGAGTACAGTGTCAGGTTTTAAGCGTGATAATTTGTTGAAGTTTGTCAATGATCATTATACGCCTAACAATTTGATCATTTCCGTGGCGGGTAATGCAAAACATGAACAGGTTGTCAAGCTGCTCGATAAATTGTATACCCGATCGGGATCACCTGAGAGTAACGGGACGTTTAAAGATGTTTTAACGCCCTATCGTCCAAGTCAGAAGACTCTTTCACGGCCAATAGAACAGACTCATTACATAATTGGTAAGCGAGGGTTGTCCAGCAGCGACCCCAACAGATATAAACTGTTGCTTATTCAAACAATCCTGAGTGGCGGAATGAGTTCAAGGCTGCATCAGAATATCCGTGAGAAATATGGCTATTGTTATTCTATCAGTGCTTTTTTGCAGTCATATCTGGATACCGGCGTATTTGGAGTTTATATTGGCACCGATAAAGATTACCTGATGCACGTTAAAGAACTCATCTTCAAGGAGTTTGATGACCTGAAAGAGAATTTAGTGGGTGAAAAAGAACTCGACCAAGCGAAGTCTCAACTGAAGGGAAAGTTGCTCCTTTCCCAGGAAAGCATGAGCAGCCGTATGAATCGTCTCGCCAAGAGTGAAATTTACTTTGACCGGTTCATTACCCTCGATGAGCTTGTTGAGCGCATTGATGCTGTGAGTTCGGTGGATATCAGAAACTATTCCAGGGAATTCTTTATTGAAAAAGATTTTTCCGAAACGGTATTACTCCCGGAACAGCCTGCGAGTAATGCATCGGATGAAGAAAATGAGAACGAAAACGATTGATATTCACAAGTATGGTCAAGATAAAGGAACTTGCTGATCATGAGGGGAAGGTTGTTACTCTTAACGGCTGGGTCTATAACCAGCGTAGCAGCAAGAAGTTAATATTTACCATTTTAAGAGATGGCACAGGATTGTGTCAGTGTATTACATCGCAGGACGATGTTAGTGAACCCGTCTGGGATGCAGCTTCATCATTGAGCCAGGAGAGCTCGGTTAGTATTACAGGAACAATAGCCAGGGACGAACGCAGTGTTGGTGGATATGAATTGCGTGTTACCAACATGTCCGTCATTCACAAAGCGCACGACTATCCGATCACGCCCAAAGAACACGGCGTCGAGTTCCTCATGGACAACCGACATCTTTGGTTGAGAAGTCAGCGTCAATGGGCTGCTATGCAGGTCCGGGATGAGATCATTTTCGCTATACATCGCTTCTTTCATGAACGTAATTTTGTCCAGCTTGATGCACCCATCTTCACAGGCAATGCGGCCGAAGGAACGACCACACTCTTCGAAACGACCTATTTTGATCAGCCAGCTTACCTGACACAATCCGGTCAGTTGTATGCCGAAGCTATGGCTATGGCACATGGCAATGTCTATACGTTCGGACCAACGTTCCGTGCTGAGAAAAGCAAGACGCGGCGCCACTTAACCGAGTTTTGGATGATAGAACCGGAGATGGCATTCTACGACCTCGATATGGATATGGAACTGGCGGAGGAATTGATCTCTTACATTGTTGAAAGCGTCTTGAAAAATAAGAAGGAACAGCTTGAGGTGCTTGGCCGTGACCTGACACACCTCGAAAAAGTCAAGGCACCTTTTCCCCGCATGTCATACACCGAGGCTGTTGATCTGTTGAAGAGTGATAAGACGAAAACCATGCTTGATGAGATGGAGGCTTCTCATCAAGAAGAATTGAAACAGCTTGAAAATGAAACCTCAGAACTTCAGCAGGAATACGGGCAGGCAAAGAAAGGCCGAAAATTCCAAATTGATCGCCGACAGCAGGAGATCCGCAATCGAAAGGAGCAGTTGGAAGAAGATTTGAGAAATATTCCTGTCTGGAGAGAATCTGCTCTTAATTTTCAGTGGGGCAATGACTTCGGAGGTAGTGATGAGACATTATTGACTATGCAGTTTGACAAACCGATTATGATTCATCGGTATCCGGCAGAAGTCAAGGCTTTTTATATGAAGAGGGATCCCGAAGATGACAGGCTTGCACTTGCGGTTGATGTATTGGCTCCGGAAGGTTACGGGGAAATCATCGGTGGCTCCCAAAGAGAAGATGATCTGGATGTTCTACTTAGTGCCGTAAAGAAACACAATTTGTCCGAGGAAATCTTTGGGTGGTATCTGGATCTTCGCAGATATGGGTCCGTTCCGCATGCCGGCTTTGGACTTGGATTGGAACGATCTGTGGCCTGGATTTGTGGGCTGGATCATGTTCGCGAGACCATACCATTCCCACGTATGCTCGGCCGTCTGAGACCGTAGATCTGTAAATTCGAAATTCGAAATTCGAATCGAAGTTCATTTATTAAAACAATGGCCAAAAAAAACAGTCTCGAGTTGTTCCAGAATTTATTGAATGAATTACGAGCTGATAAATTAAAACCCGTTTATTACGCCGCAAGCACGGAATCATTCTTCCTGGATCGAATCTTTGAGACGGTATCGGCACTTGTTCCGGCGGACCAGAAGGATTTCAACTTTGATGTCTTGTTTGGCCGGGAAACGAACATGGACCAGATCATGTCCATCATTCGCAGTTTTCCCATGATGGCTGACAGGCGAGTCGTTATTATTCGTGATTTTATGTCCATTACAGAGGGTGAAGTTTCCGGAAGACCTGATGAGTTGATGCCATACCTGGAAAACCCTAATCCGGCGACTTTATTGGTTATTTTGGATGAGGCCGTTCCTCCAGGGAACACGAAACTGGGCAAATCGATACAGAAGAATGATCGTGTTGGTTTTTACAGGTTTGATGCGGTTCCCGATTACCGAATACCGGAATGGATCATTGAGTGGGGCAAGCTGAACCATGATATCAAAATTGATCCTGCAGCGGCACAGGTTTTGGCCCAGCATGTCGGAACAAATCTCCTGCAGATGACCAGCGAGATTGAAAAACTCGGAAATTATGAAGGTGGAAAACGAACAGTAACACCAGACGCTGTTCGTGAACTTGTGGGGATTACAAGGGAATTTGACGTATTTGAGTTGAAAGATGCTATCCTGTCCCGAAATCCGTCAAAAGCCTTGTTTGTAACGAACCAGATGCTGGCCAATTCTGAGAACTCGACCGGTGAAGTTATGAAAACGATTGGCTTCCTGTATGGATTCTATACCAATCTATGGCAAATTTGTCGCGCCCGCGACCGTGGATTACCACCCGATAGAATCCAGCAACTGACAGGTGTTCGAAGCAGCTTCTATTTCAATAACCTGATGAAAGATGCCCGGTCTTATCATACGCAGGACTTTCCCGCCATTTTTGAAATCCTGCTTGATGCGGATAAATCGGTAAAAGGGTTTGGCAACCTGAGTGCCGAAGACACAATGTTGATGACAGTTAATAAGCTGGTTGGAGTTTTAGTATAAAACGTTACATGATCACCCTGTCAGGGTAAAGCCCCTGACAGGGTGTTTACACTTATCTCAAAATTTTTGGTTGGTCACGGGGGGAGCTTTGGGTATGATGATCTTATTAAATCCAAAGTGATTCTTTTCGTGACAGTCGTTGCATGTCTGTGTTACCACCTTGAACTCACCTTTAAAAGCGGCAACATTTTTAGCCTTTATATCGGCACGTAAGCTGTCGAGGGGATCCATAATCATAGGTATGTCTTTGATCTCTGGCCTGTCTGTCTCAATAGCTTTTGCCATATCAAACATTTCATTCAGCTCATCCATCTCAAACGAGGCCAAATCCCAGTCTTTATTAGTCCCGGCAAACCACAATTTGGCATGATGCAGTTGTATGGTATTCATGATTTCACCGAGTCCGGGTTTGTAGTGTTTTTTGATGAATGCTATTTCAGCTTTTAGACTATCGATTTGCGAATCTTTGACATCAGAACGTAATCTGGGTGTATTACCGCAAGAGCTCAGCAATATGATTGATATCATAAGAAGGCAGGCGAAGGCAGCTATTGATTTCATTGATCAAAATATATGGTTACTAATCCAAACTAACATTGGGTAATGTATATAAACTGCCGGATGGTTGAAAATTAATGACAGACTGTTTCCGGGTTTTGTACAACTTGTTAAATCATAACAATAGGTACGGCTTCTTAATACTTCCGGATAATATTCAATTTGAAAAAAATGGAAACAGTATATTAAAATTCGTAAATAATATATAAAGTATTGTATTTATTTCACCTGTTGTAAAAGAAAATAAAACTATTGTGTCATGATTGGCTTACATAATTCAGGCTCGGTAAATTCACATTGCAATGATGGAATCACCTGAATTTCTACATTATGACCACACAAACATACTTCAGATATCTACCGCTGCCCAGGCTTTCGGTTGAGTTAGAATTACCCGGCCTTGCTGATTTGTTATTTCACTCCGGCCTGTTAGAATCCGATTATTTAAACCCCACTCAGTATTCAATAGATCAGGGATATGTTGCCTATTTAATTTCTTCCGGTAATTGGAACTGGAGCAATGAAAAAGTTATAAATCTGATACAGTCTGCCGGATTGCAGGTCCCAGCTATGAATTGAATTTTGAGAATTGTAAAAAGAAAGTCTTTCAATTATTAGCCCATGTTACTTTCCTGAGCTTTTGAGGTCTGCTTAGGTTTGTACCATAATGGTATTTTCCAAATCGGGGGAGCAGGTTTTTTTATTTGGTTGTCACAAACTTATCGGCACAAATTTATTATTATGTCCGTAACTGATTGGTGGCCAGTATAAATTTAGTTGTATTCGAACTTATAACCTGATAACCCCCATAAAGATGAAGCAAATAGCTCAAGCTGTCCTGTCCTTATTACTGCTTACCTGTGTGGCCAATGCTCAAAATTCAATAACATTTCCGGCAAATAAAGTCGTACCAAGCGAGCGACAAATTAAACACCAGGAAATGGAAATTGTTGGATTCGTCCATTTCAGTGTAAATACATTCAGCAACAGGGAATGGGGAACAGGGAAGGAGAACCCCAAAATTTTCAATCCCACGCACCTTGATGCCCATCAGTGGGCGGAAACTGCGAAGGAGGGAGGCATCAAGTTATTGATCTTGACGGCCAAGCATCACGATGGTTTTTGTTTGTGGCCGTCTAAGTATACAGACTTCTCGGTGAAATCGAGTCCGTGGAAGAACGGTAAAGGGGATGTTGTGAAAGAACTTTCCGGAGCATGCCGTGATGTCGGTATAAAGTTTGGACTTTACCTGTCACCTTGGGACATGCATGAACCGACCTATGGAACACCTGCTTACATAACACACTATACCAATCAGTTGCATGAATTATTGACTGAATATGGAACCATTTCCGAATTCTTTTTTGATGGGGCAAAATCTCCCGAGTATGAAAAAAAATCGATTTATGATTTCCCGAAATGGTGGTCTATGATCCGGAAATTGCAGCCCCAGTGTATCATTTTTTCTGACATAGGTCCCGATGTACGTTGGATTGGAAATGAGCAGGGATATGCCGGTAAGACTGAATGGAGTATGTTTACTCCCGAACGCGAAGGCATCGGTAAGACGCACAATCCCTATCAAAACCAGGGAGATCCGTTTGGAAATAAATGGGTTACCGGTGAATGTGATGTCTCTATTCGTCCGGGTTGGTTTTATCATGCGGACCAGGATTCGCTGGTAAGAACGCCGCAAAATCTAGTTGATCTGTATTACAAATCAGTAGGTCGAAACGGGGTATTGTTATTAAATATTCCGCCTAACAAACAAGGTCTGATCAGTAAACCGGACATCGAATCACTAAAAACATTTCATGCGATTTTGAATGAAACCTTTGCTCATAATTTAATTCTAAGTGGTAAAGTTGAAGCATCGAGTGAATACAAGAACAGCGACCAATTCTCGGGAAGGAACGTACTGGATGAAAAACCTCAGGACTCATTTTGGGCGGCCGATCCATCTGATACCAATCCAATTCTGACTATCAACCTGGATAAACCGGCAACATTTGATCGGATCATGCTTCAGGAACCGATTAAATATGGACAACGCATCGCCGCATTTACCGTTCAGGCATTTCTCGATGGACGCTGGCAGGATATCTCAGGGGGGACAACCATTGGGTATAAGCGGTTATTAAGGATTAAGCCTGTTACTGCCAGAAAAATTCGAATTATCTTTTTGTCTTACAATAATACACCTGCATTATCAAACTTCGGATTGTTCAAAGCATCTCCACGTGAAGTGGTGCAAGCATCAGACTAATATTTGAAAGAAGATCAATGAATTTATATAACTAATTGATAACCAACTTTTAACAAGTAAAATATGTTGCAATTCAAAATTGATAAAATGCGCCGGTTAATCAGTTTAGTCCTTTTGATTGGTTGTACATCATTGACTACGGCAAGCGCCCAGAGCAAAATTAATCCCGAACTATTTAAGCAGAGCTGGCCGGCGTGGTGGATTTCCGCACCAGGTAGTTCACACGATGGTTTTGGGGTATATCACTTTAGAAAGGATTTTGATTTAAGTAGTGTCCCGGCATCATTCGTTGTACATGTATCAGCGGATAACAGGTATAAACTTTATGTAAATGGCACATTCGTTGGCGACGGACCGGCTAAAGGGGATTTGCCTCACTGGCGGTTTGAAACTATCGATCTTTCCAAATACCTGAAACCAGGGAAAAACATTATAGCTGCCGAAGTATGGAACGAAGGAAGGTACCGTGCCGCCGCTCTGCAAAGTTATCAAACTGCATTTATTCTACAGACCAACGACTCGAGTCAGTCGTTTATCAACACCAATGATAAATGGAAGGTTTTAGCAGACAAAGCGTATAAGCCAATTCCTATCGATCGGAAGGAAGCTGGAAACTTCTACTTTGCTATTGGTCCCGGTTTACATATCGATGGTTCTCAATATCCCTGGCAATGGAGTGAGCTTTCATATGACGATACAGATTGGGATCAGGCTAAACAGATACGCCACGGTGTACCAAGAGCTGGAAATACGCACGATATCTATGCCGGATGGCAACTGGTTCCAAGAACAATTCCAGCTTTGGAGCGGAGTGGAGAACACTTTGAAAAGATTGTAAGGAATAGTGGTAATTCATTGGAAGTCAATGGTTTTATAGATAATAAAGAAGTCACGATTCCCTCAAATTCACACGTAAGATTGCTCCTCGACCAGGGATATGAAACGACAGCATTTCCAATTCTGGATGTAAGCAAGGGCAAAGGAAGCCGAATTAAAGTAATGTATGCAGAGGCGTTGGTTGATTCATCCGGCAATAAGGGAAATCGTAATGATATTTCGGGGAAGCATATTCGGGGATATTATGATACGTTTTTACCATCTGGGAACGAACACGAAAAGTATGAGACGCTTTGGTGGAGAACATACCGGTATGTGGAAATGGATATTACAACCGGTGATCAGCCACTCGTTATTAATAATTATTACGGATTATACACGGGATATCCATTCAAAGAGAATGCAAGTTTCAGTAGTAATGACCCGAGACTTAAAAATATATGGTCGACAGGATGGAGGACGGTCCGTCTTTGTTCGCATGAAACTTACATGGATTGTCCGTATTACGAGCAGATGCAGTATGATGGAGACACACGCATTGAGGGATTGGTTACGTCATATGTATCCGGAGATGCAGGACTATTGCGGAAAGCCATCACACTCTTTAACGATTCACGACTACCCGATGGATTAGTACAAAGCAGGTATCCGGCACACGATGAGCAGATCATCCCGCCGTTTGCTTTATTCTGGGTCGATATGGTTCATGATTACTGGATGTACACGGGTGATTCAACCTTTGTAAGTCAGAAACTTACACCTGTTCGGGGAGTTTTGGAGTGGTTTGAAAGACATCTCAATGAAAATGGATTGTTAGGATATCTGCCCCGATGGAATTTTGTCGATTGGTCTTTTAAAAACGGCGGAGTGCCGGCTGGTGGCCGCGAAGGCAACTCTTCAATTTTGACACTCCAGTATGTCTATGCGCTGCAAATGGCTGCGGATTTGAACGAACAACTTGGAAGACCTGAGACGGCACAATATTACGCCGGACTGGCTTCAAAGCTCAGTGACAATGTAAAGAAGCAATGCTGGGATTCGAGTCGTAAAATGCTTGCCGATACGCCTGAAATGAAGGAATTCAGTCAGCATGCTAATGTCATGGCTATCCTTGACGGTTTATACACTGGACAGCAGGCAAAGGATCTGATGAAGCGAATAATGAATGATACTAGTCTGATACAGACAACGTATTATTATCGATTTTATCTGTTCCAGGCGCTCAAGAAGACCGGACTTGAGAAAGAGTTCTTTAATGAATTGGGGCCATGGTATCATATGCTTGACCTTGGCCTAACAACGTTCGCAGAACAGCCGGAACCTACGAGATCCGATTGCCATGGATGGAGTTCCAGTCCGTTGTATGAATATTTGACGATGGTTGCCGGGATCAATCCGGCCGAGTCCGGATTTAGGCAAATTTCTATCGAGCCGCATCCCGGAACGCTTACGAACATCGAAGCGAGTATGCTGTCGCCACAAGGCAAGATTCAACTGTCATGGAAGAAGTCCGGCAATCTCTGGAGTGGTCAGGTTACCTTACCGAAGAACGTTTCAGGATCATTTACATGGCATGGAAAGACAATTCGGTTGCACCCGGGTAATCAGAAATTGGAAGTTAGAAATTAGAGATTAGAAATTGGAAGACCTCCAAGGTTTCAAAAACCTTGGAGGTCTGTTACGATAAACGTTTATCGATTTCTTTATCGATAATTGCCAATTCTGGATCTGTAAGTATTCCGTGATAAATCCCGCCTGATTTTGTAGCCTCCTTGAATTTTGGATACGTCTTAGCACAAGTTTCATCAAATATGCTGCCGCCAAGATTGTCGAAAATTATCTCTGCTTGTTCGACAATCAATTTCTGTGAATGTTTATCATTTAAATAGAAATCAAAAGAGTCAAACATTCTATTCAATAAAATGCAATCTGGGTAGAGACCAAGCTGACCATTATCTTTGATTCTTTGAAGTCTGTTAGGGCTAGTTGGCGAAGGGTAGCGTGCAATCTCTACGGCATCGGTAAGTCTCTCGAGCAACAATTTTTCTTTTTCATTCAATTTGTCTAATAAAATATTGCAAGCCATCTCGAGCATACGTATAAAGTTATGATCTTTTCCAACGATTCTGGTAGGATTCAACCCTGATTGTACTGCTGAAGTCATCGTCTTGCGCTCAGCTATGCCAATTGCTTTAATCAAGCTTTCTAATGACATTGCTAAATGTAAATATATAGATAGGATTAAACCGTCAGATATATTATAAATAGTGTTACGATCTCTTCGATTGACATTACTTTTACGATAAATGCGATCCTCATTACGCCCATATTCATTATGCAAATGAATACTATATGTCCGAAATTTCTCAAATAGTATATTGACAATTTGGCGTTGTTTGTATGCTGTCTGAAGCCAGTTTAAAATTCTTTGCTCGTCAATAGCTTTTATTTGATCATGTGGTTTCGATCCAGTATAACTTTTCATTTATTCTCCAATGATTAACTTAGTTATCTAACGTTAAAAGTATAGCTTTAGCCAGGGGGAATCAATTAATATTTGTCGCATAATTTATATTATGTAAAGTTGTGATAATCACGAACAGAGATCCTCACATTCAAAACTTCTAAATCATATACCCTCTTCCAGTCCTGACTTCTAAGTTTTGGATTTGTTTCTAATTCTTTAACAACCACTTTATAATTTCGACGTTCAATGCCCCGGATTGTATGTAGCCACACAAACCGTTGAATCGGCGGCGCCGTAATACAGGTACCATGTACCTTTGTACGACACGAGTCCTTCCAGGAACGTGACGTTATCGACTTGGCCTTCTTTCTCAAATTTCCTTTCGGGCTTCAAGAAATAATGATCAGTTCGTTCTTTGAGTTGTGCGGGATTATTGGAGTCAAACAAGGCTTGTCCGGCCGCATAAGTTCCTACAGGCAATGCTGTGTCGCCTGAATCCGCTGCATTACTGCTGTTATAGATTAACAGAACACCATCTTTTGTGATCATCGCTGGTGGTCCGGATTCAACAAGCTGACTATCGAATTTACCTTTTCGTGACTTTAAAACCGGGACCAGGTTTCCATTATCATCTTGTACAGGTGTCCAGTCAATTAGATTATCTGATGTCGCCAGGTAGATGCTCGAATCCCCCCAGTACATCCAGTATTTCCCGTTTATTTTCGTCGCAATAAGCTTATCACCGTCTTTTTTAGTGACCACAGCACCCGATTTTGACCAGAGATTCAAATATTTGGCATTATCGGTTTTGCCGAATACCGGCCCGTGCTTGGTCCAGTGTTTTAAATCCTGGGATGTAGCCTCACAGAGTCGCGCTGTGCTGCCATCATATGACGTGTAGGTCATGTAATATGTCCCATTATTATCCTGGACGATTCGTGGATCTTCAGTACCCCCTTCCCATTCATAGGTTTTCATACTGTCATTATCCGGATACAAGACTGGATCTTTATATCTTGTAAAGTGCGCTCCATCCGTGCTCCAGGCCAGTCCAACGCGTGATGTTCCTTTATACTTACCGATCATGTCTTCAGCGCGATATAAAAGATATAGGGTATCATTGCGAACGATGGCTGCCGGATTGAAGACATCCTTTGCCTCCCATCGAACAGGTTTATTCAATATTGGATCCATAAACGAAACGGAGTCAATTGGCCCCATTATCGGATTCAGGTTGTTTGCTTTTGAAAACGGACCCAGTGCCCAGTCAGGCGGGTTCCCCTGCATGGATACCTTCGATTCCTGCTGACCACACGACATTAATAAAATTGCACTCAAAAAAGCATATCTTATTGTATTCCAATATGTTAACGGTTTATTATGATTTTTTTTCTGCTTTAACATGATGTATTTACTAGTGTTGTGTTATGTATCCGTGCGAACGCTGCCTTTTATATTTTTTTGCAAAATTCAGCAAGGTCATCGGTATTATCAAGATGCTTATAAATAATTAAGAAACGACTATGCTATGGAGAATATAATAAGAATTGAATTTGATCGGCTTTTGATATTAATAAAACATGTTTTACTACCAGTTTGCGTCTTTGCTATTGTAATTACAGCCTATGCACCGCAAATTAGCTTTGCTCAGCAAAAGACAAGCATTCAAACCCATAATATGTGGGCGCCGAGAATGGATATACGGTCGGATGTCGCCATTATATATGGTATTGATTCTACTTTTACGAAACGGCTATTAAGCTGGAAGAAAAAAGGTTATGATCCTCAGTTTATGACGGCGATGGCCTGGGGAGATTACAATGATTATCTATCAGGTCGTTTTGACGGTCGTACTCATAGTTGTCAGGCACAGACCAAAGCCGGTGGCACACACATCATGCATGGTAAAAATACCCCGTATGTCGTTCCGGATTCCTCCTTTACTAGATATATGAAGTCACTGGTAAAGAAAGCAATTGATCAGGGTGTTTCAGCTATCTACCTGGAAGAACCCGAATTTTTTACAAACGCAGGTTATAGTAACATATTTAAAAAAGCGTGGAAACAATATTACAATCAGTCATGGCAAGATCCGGCAAGCAATACTGAGGTCTGGTATAGGTCTTCCCTTCTAAAGGCTCATACATTTAAAAAAGCTCTCTCATCTGTATTCAGGTACGCAAAACAATACAGTCACGGACGGGTGGACTGCTACGTTGCTACGCATTCAGTACTTAATTATTCACAATGGCACATTATTAGTCCGGAAGCACAGTTAACTGACATCGCATCAGTTGATGGCTTTATTGGTCAGGTTTGGACAGGCACGGTCCGAACACCGTTGTATTACAACGGTAAGTGGCAGCAACTGCCTTTTGAAAATGCATATCTGGAATACGGTGCTTTGCAGTCTATGATTAGTGGGACCGGAAAACGTCTCTATTTCCTTACCGATCCGGTTGAGGATAATCCCAATCACACATGGAGAGATTTCAAATATAACTATGAACAAACATTAATAGCCGAACTGCTTTATCCGTTAGTTAATCACTATGAAGTAATGCCCTGGCCTCACCGGATATATTTTGGGAAGTACACGAGCACTGATGGAAATAAAAAAACGGGTATTCCTCCTGCTTACGCCTGTGAGTTGCAAATTGTGATAAATGCTCTGCAAAACATGAAGAAATCTGACGTTGCCATAAGTGGTACGCAAGGTGTTGGTTTAATGATATCCAATACACTTATGTACCAGGCTACGGACAAATTTGGTAATACGGATCCACGCCGGTCTGGTTTTTACGGTCTTGCTTTGCCACTCGTCAAACACGGTGTGCCTGTTAAATTGGTATACATGGATCGACTCGGGAAGCATCCTATATCACCCAAAATCAAAATATTGCTTCTTACCTATTCTGACATGAAGCCGCTTTGTCCTGAAATTAATAAACAGATTGCTCACTGGGTTAAATCCGGCGGGCATCTCGTCTATGTGAGCAAAGATGATGATCCATTTCAAAACATGAAATCCTGGTGGAATTCGGCACCCTATCATTATCAGCGTCCGGTTGACCAGCTATGGGATTTACTCGGTGTGAATGGGAAATTTAAAACAGGTGAAATTGAACCAGTTTCAAAAGGATCTGTGACGATAGTTCAAGAATATCCAGGTAGTTTCATTCTAAAAGAAGAGAAAGCTGATTCTCTGATCCATATCATTCAATCAGTTGCTTCCAAAGTGAATATACTGTGGCAGGTACATAATTATCTGCACCTTTCAAGAGGACATTATGAGATAAGCGCGGTAATGAAGGATGGGCCGAATGATGATCCACTTAAATTGAAAGGGCGGTTCGTTGATATTTTGGACCCAGATCTTCCTGTAATTTCTAAAAAGGTTATTCGACCGGGAGACGCTTCCCTCCTTTTAAATCTGGACACTTTCAATGCGGATAGTCCAGCTGTACTGGCTGCATCCGGAAGGATTACGAATGAGAGTAGCAATGCCACCGGTTATTCCTTTACTATTACGGGTCCTGAAGGTGTACCAGGGATTTGTCGGATTATATTACCCTATAAACCGGGAAATGTATTTCTCAATAATACAAAAATAGGCACCCCAGTTTGGGATGCCCATTCACATACACTAGAGGTTATCTATCCTAATTCTCCGAACGGAAACAGGATAAATATCACCTACTGATGAATTGTGTTTTATGTCAGCTCAGTTCCGATAAGGTCGACTGAATAGCATTGAAATCAGGAAGGTCGCCGGCGTTATCCAATACTTCAGAATAACGAACCACACCACTCTTATCGATTACAAAAGCCGAGCGTTTTGCCACGCCGCTGAAACCAAGAAAGTCATCGTAGATAGCTCCGTATCTACTAGAAGTGCTCTTGTTAAAGTCGCTTAACACGTTGAAATTCAATTTATTTTCCTCTTTAAACTTGCCAAGTGTAAAAGGACTGTCTACGCTAACAGCCAGTACTTCAGCATTCAGATTTTCATATGCCTTTAAATTGTCGCGTGTACTGCAGAGTTCTTTCGTGCAAACACCGGTGAATGCAAAGGGAAAAAAGAGAAGTAATACGTTTTTATTCCCTTTAAACTCATTTAGAGATACTTCTTCTCGATCAGTATTAGGTAAAGTAAATTCAGGGGCTTTATCACCGACTTTAATTGACATACTTATTTCCTATGTATTAGTTAAGGTTAGTATTTATTCAATGGGGTTAAGATTAGTATCACGAGTGGCTAATATTTCATTATCATACGCTACCCAGCCATGAACAATAACAATAAGTCCAAGGGAAAAGATGAGTTCCCAAATCCACGTATTTTGAATAAGTATATTTACAGGCAGCCAAAATACCAGATATGAGACTGCCAGAAAACCAAGTCCGATCATCGTCATCTGGTTCTGCATTCCTTTGTATTGGTTCATTCCTATAAGAAGAAAACCCGCGACGATACCGGCCCCCTCATAGGTACAGATCAACCAATCTTTTAGTACCAGCGTACGATCAATGAAAGGCCAGACAACAATCAGGAGTAATGGCAGGAAAATGAAGACTTGTGGAAAACGTGCGTACTCGGGCTTTGAATAATGGATATATTCCATGAGGCCGCACAGGATCAGGGATATTGTGATCATTCGGCTCCAGCCTGCAATCTGCAAAGATAAATTTCTCTGAAGATTACTTACTGTGTATATATGCAGATAGCAGAGTGCCAGTGTTAAAAAAAGAAAAATGCTTGAACCGGCCAGGATTCTGGAATGCAGCGTACTGGTTCTCAGTAAAACTGTAAACATTCGAAAAGCAACATAGAGTCCGCTAACCAGTAATATGAAATCAGCTAAGTGCTGGAAGGTCATTGGGATATTCGATTAGGAGCCATTTTCATTGTTCAATGCCATCACACGTTCGGCAACTTTCCGCAATTGGTCACGCTCATTATCGATCATGTTTGAGAGTAAGTCAAGTACTTTCAGGCCATCATCTTTGAGCTGATCATTCCATGTATCCTCGTGAATATTATTGATTGTTTTCATCAATGCGGCACGATGACCAATAATCGAATCGAGGAATTTTGTGACGGAGGTAACCTTGTCCTGGTTAAAGCGGAAATCGGCTGTTACTGTCTCGTGAATAGTTTTGCTTTTAGCCGCTTGTTCAAATACGGGTCTGTAGATGTGTTCCTGGGCATGATCGATAACCGCAATCATCTCCAGGATCGATTGTTCTCCATAAGGTTTTTCGCGGTACGGAACAGATTCAATGACAAACTTGAGTGCCTCTAGTTCATCGCCCAGATATGAAGCATCATCCAACAGTTCTTGCAACCTGGTACTGCTGCTGGTTTCGCTCATAGCATACCATTTTTAAACGTGCTGATTTTCCGTTAATCAGGCCTGTACTTCAGCTTGCTGTGATTCCCGTTTTGCTTCCAACATCTCAACCAAAGAGAGACTGGTTTCCCAGCGTTTGTCACGGTTACGAACGGAGTGAATATTATTTTCCTCAGGAAAGTCCCAGAATTGGCCAAATTGACGGTTTTTGTATTCGCGAAGCCAGTCGAGACGGTATTGGAGGTCTTCTTTTGGGATAAGAAGCTTTTTCTTGTCATAAATGGCCTCTTCCCGTGATTCAAAAACGAGGTCGAAATCATTACTCATTACGATGGCTTCTTCAGGACAGACTTCCTCACAAAATCCACAGTAGATACAACGAAGCATATTGATCTCAAACTTCTCCGGATAACGCTCCTTCGGATCGTCTGATTTTTCCGATGCCTGCATGCTGATGGCCAGTGGCGGACATGCTCTTGCACATAATCCACAGGCGACACAACGCTCCTGACCATTATCCTGCACCAAAACCGGACGTCCACGGAATACCGGTGGCGGATCGAAACGCTCTTCGGGATACATCATTGTGAATGTAGGCTGGAATATCTGACGTAGGCTGTACATCAACCCTCTGATGATTTCAGGGATGTAAATTTTTTCCCAGAAATTCAGGGTGCGTTCTTTTTGAACACCTTTGTTGAGCGCGTTCAGAACAGGTTTTTCAAGATTCTGAGGCATAGTATTAAACAACGTTGTCTGTCTTCTAATTATCCGGATTTTCAATGACTCAGGAAAACTAACGAATCTCAATCATCATACGTTTCCCATAAGTCTCACCGCCCAAAAATACTTCGAATTCACAATCATATCAAAAGATATTCGGGATAGATCGTGAATGTTTGAATCTTGTCAGAAATCTTTCGACTAAACCCGGGTTTTCTCAATACTTGAAATTTATTTCTGCTTGAACACCATTGTGATAGGAACACCTTCAAAACCGAATGCATCTCTCAGCCTGTTTTCGATGAAGCGACGGTAGTTGGCCGGTAATTCATAAGGACGATTCATGAAAAATGAAAATACGGGTGGATTTGACTTAACCTGCGTACCATATTTGATCGAAAGCGTATGCCCTCTTTTTTGCGGCAGTGGCCGTTCGTTCGTTATAGTCTCAATAAACTTGTTCAGTTTCCCAGTTGGAATGCTCTTATTGCGTTCTTCAAGCACCTTGTCCACCATCTCTATCAATTTGTGAACACGTTGTCCTGAAATTGCGGATACTGTCAGTATCGGGACGTATCGCATGTCAGGAATACGTTCATAAACAGCATTCATGTAGAGCTCGTTACTTTTGTTATCTTTCTCAACCAGGTCCCATTTATTAATTAGGATAATGATCCCTTTATTAAATTTTTCGGCTTCTTTAAGCACGCGGATGTCCTGGCTTTCGAAACCAACAACAGCATCAATCAAAAGTATGGCGACATCGCATTCCCGGATAGTTTTGAATGATCTTAATGTGCTGTAAAATTCAACACTTTCTTTGATGCGTGTCTTACGCCGTAAACCGGCGGTATCAACGATCTCGTAAAACTTATTGTAGTATTTTAGCAGGCTGTTGATACTGTCACGCGTTGTTCCGGCAATATCGGAAACAAGGCTCCTATCATTGTTCAGCAGCTTATTAACCAGGCTGCTCTTGCCGACATTTGGTCTGCCCACGATGGCGAGTCTTGGATACTTTGGACGATCTTCTGCCTCGGGCTTGCTCTCAGGAAACAGTGATGTAACACGATCGAGCAACTCGCCGGTTCCTATACCACTCATCGACGAGACTGGAAACACTTCATCAAATCCAAATTCATAAAACTCTGAGGCATTCAAAGCAATGTCCATATTGTCGGATTTGTTCGCAGTCAAAACGACTGGTTTATGCTGCCTTCTGAGCATCTGCACTACGGCACGATCGGCTTCCAAAATTCCGGTACGTACATCAACCAGAAAGATGATAACGTCGGCCTCATCAATAGCCAGATCGACCTGATCGCGGATACTGGCGACAATTTTATCAGGATCATCAGGTACGTAACCACCCGTATCTATAACGCGAAAATCAGCACCATTCCAGAAGGCCTCGCCATAATGACGATCGCGCGTCACCCCGGATGAATCATGGACTATAGCCCGTCGTTCACCGATTAATCTGTTGAATAGTGTTGATTTGCCCACATTGGGTCTTCCCACAATAGCTACAACCGGCATCTTAAAGGAAATTTTGAATGTTTTGATTTTGAATTCTTAATTGCTGTTCTGAAAGCAGCTTAGCCTGATCACTGTACCAGTTAGTGACTAAGAACAGCTGTAACAATTGATATGATTGCTATTTCGAAGTATTATTAGTGATTAGCCGACAAAAATACACATTTATTTGATCAAAACGGCATTTCTATGCTTAAATGGATTTACGGTTCTATTGGTTTCTTTGGAACTTTTACCCTGGCTGTACTCTTCTTCCTGCTTTTCATTTGCTATTTAGCAGGCGTTGCCGGTATTGCTGATTTGAACATGAAGGACAAAAAAAAGAATTTGCTGCTTGTTTTCAGTATCCTCTTTCTGCCTTATCCCGTTATTTGGCTCTTTAAAGATGTTGTCAGACAGCGACGTCAACTGGATCTGTAGCGTTACTTAATCAGACAATAATTTCGAATCTGAATCTGATTCAGGTAAGACCCGATTTTCCTGCTCTTCTACGAGGACCCATGGTTCAAGCTTATCTTCTTTAATGTCCTGCAGGAAACGCGAAAGATTTGTAAAATATTCTCCATAACTGGTTTCCTGAACCACAGGGTAAGTCAGGTATAAGTTTGTTCTTGCACGTGTACACGCCACGTACAGAAGCCGCAATTCCTCATCAAGGTCTTCTTCATTCTTCACTGAATAACCAGAAGGGATGATACCGTCCAGGCATTGCATAATGAAAACCTGGTCCCATTCCAGCCCCTTTGCTGAGTGTATAGTGCTTAGAACCAGCGGTGATTCATCCTGGGTTGATGCCTCAGTGTCTACCGCAGTTGCTTCAATGGGATCGAGCGCAAGGTCCGCTAATATTTTTTGCAAGGTTGGATAATTCTCTGAAATACCAACAAATGTCTCAAGGTCTTTTACCCTTTTGGGATAGTCATCGAATTTTTTCTCACAAATTGGTTTGTAGTATGAGACGACATGACCGACAGCTTCACTTGTTGTATAATCTTTCTTTTTCAGATCCTGAAGCAGACTGCTCAGAGAGTGAATTTGTTTCAGGTAACGTTCCGTGATCAGGTTTGAGGCCCCGATTTCATAGGGATTCTGTTGCTTTTTCAACCACTCGGTGAGGTCTGTTGCCGTCTTTGGACCAACACCCTCAAGCAGTTGCAAAATCCGGTTCCATGCAATAGCATCATTGGGATTAACGACCACACGTATGTGAGCAAGTACATCTTTGATATGAGCGGCTTCAGACATTTTTTGTCCGCCGTATTTGACGAACGGAATTTTCTTCTGGTTAAGCTCGATCTCAAGATCAAACGAGTCGCGGGCATTGCGAAACAGGACCGACATATCGGATAACTCGATTCCCTGTTCTCTCAGATTAAGAATCATCTGGCTCAAAAAACGCGATTGATCCCGGTCATCAGGAGCTTTTACCAGCGCCGGTAATTCGCCGTCGTTATTTTGAGTATAGAGACGTTTGTCGAATTTGTTCTTTGCCTGATCGAGCAATCGATTGGCGAGGTTGAGAATGTTTTGGGTTGAGCGGTAGTTCTCTTCAAGTTTGATGATCTTCGTTCCTTCAAACTGATCAGGGAAACGCATGATGTTTCGATGATCAGCTCCACGGAATGAATAGATGCTCTGTGCATCGTCGCCTACAGCCATAACGTTTCCATGCCACGAAGAAAAAAGCTGAACCAGCCCGGCCTGTAGAGCGTTGGTATCCTGGTACTCGTCAACCATCAGGTATCTGTTCCTGGCAGAAACCTGCTCACGCACCTTTTCATTGTCAGTGAGCATATCGTGCGTCTTCTGCAACAGGTCATCAAAATCCATGACACCATTAGTCGTCTTGTATCTTTGGTAACGGTCGGCAATCTCTTCAATGCGATCGATGTGTGTTAAAAACTGCGGATACTGACTGTCTACGACTTCATGAAGGGTTTGCTGCTTGTTAATTGCCGTACTGATGATATGATAAATGGTGTTTTTTTGCGGGAACCGTTCTTTCAGCTTGTTGAATTTCAACTCGGCCCGGATACTGTGTATAATATCCATGGCATCTACTGAGTCCAGGATGGTGAAATTGCTGGGGTACCCGATCTCTTTTGAATATTGGTGAAGCAGGCTGCTGCAGTAGAAATGAAACGTCCCTCCCCTCACCTTACGGCACCGGTCATCGAGCAAATTTACCGCACGGGAAAGCATCTCTCTGGCGGCTCGTCGTGTGAAAGTTAGCAACAGAATGTGCTCGGGATCAACACCGCTTTCGACAAGTCGTGCTACACGATAGGTCAGTGTACGGGTCTTGCCTGTACCAGCTCCTGCAATGACCAATGATGAACCGCCGTCCAGAAATACCGCTTCTTTTTGACGTTCATTAAGCACCTCTCCATAAGGAATAGTGTAGTTTGGTTCCCTTTGCTTGTTCTCATCATTTTTGAGGACGAATTTCTTCATGAGCGGAAAATACTCATTGGCTGACTATATGTAAAATATATGTATTGAAATCGATATCTCTCCTTTTGACATTTTTTGAAGAATAGAATACTCCCGTATGGGATCCGCCACGGTGGAGGGTTTATAGGGACAGGACGATGACTGGTTGAATGGCTGTAATCCCGAAGTTATCCCCATGGATGAAGGACTCCAATGGAGTCTCATTGATTGACAGCCTCCATCCTCCCATAGCCCCGTAAGGGATTCCTGTGGAAAGATTCCTACGGAAGACCATACAATCAGAGCACGGTCAAGCCGCCAGCCATCGCGACTTTTGCCGGGATGGATTTTCGTACAAGGATTAATCCCGATGAATCGGGAAGATTTTTGATCTGTTGGTCAGAAAAGCGATTTTTACCTTCTTAACTAAAAAAAACCGCGGCATCTTAGTCTGCTGTAGAGCCGCGGAGTGCTAAACATTATAAAAAAACCGGCGAGATGCTCTCTACGGTTTTTATCAATATTGATTGGGTTTACCTGGCGTGGGAACATTGCTGGTGATCTGTGTTCCGTTATCATGTGCCTTAGTCAACGGCTTCGAAAAGGTAATACCGCTGCCTGAGAGTTGCACACCGGAGGCATGCGCTTTAGTAAGCGGTGAGGCGACGGTCAGGGTGTCGATTGGTTCATTATTGGAACTGCCAAATCGGCGGCGTCCGGCGGTAATGGAAGCAATAACCGCCTTCTCACGGTTTGTACCTTTATCGATAGTAATGGTCTGGCCGGTTTTAAAACCTTCCACATTAAAAACAGGAATAACTGTTGTGCCTGATTGGATGGCATCACCTATTTTGGTGCCTCCTGCAGTGCCAACAATAGCGATACCGGCAGTCTCACTACTCGTGCCTTTACCAATAATAATTTTCTGACCAATACTAAAGTTTTCCACACTGGCGACCTTGATATTGTTTGTACCAACTACTGAGGCTGCAGATAAGATGGTCGTATTTTGCAGGAAGAAATCACGGCAATTGCTGTCGTTGTCGTTTCCGTCCGGGTAGCGACCGGCACTTCTATCGGGCGGGGTAGCTGAAGAAAGCCACCATCTGAAGCCTCCGCCGAAACTGGGCGAAGGTACGCTACAGCCATTCTCTCCGGTTCCTGATGCACCCTGGTAGCCTTCGGCAGCCCACGGATCAACAAGTCCACCATAGTTGAGACCGTCAACAACATTGCCGTTGGCGTCACTCAGCACAATATTACCGGCTCTGGGAGAGAGAACCGGACCTCCGAACCACTCATTGGGCACCAGAGTCCCCTGGTAGCCCGCAGTCGTAACCTTTCGATCACGAACAACCGCATCAATCGGATGGTTACTGGCCAGGGGTCGTTCAAGCTTTACACCTGTACCGACTGGTAAGACAGGCTCGTTACTCGAGTGAGCAAAAGCTGTTGCCGGTTTGAAACTGATCCCCGTTCCCCGGTCGCTGAAGGGTAAATTGGACGCATGATTGTACTTCAACGGTTCGGCCAGGTCGAGTCCTGTGCCCAGATCCTTTTTATCTTTTAAAGGGCCACGAAAAGTACTGTGATCAGATGCCGTACCGACGTGTTTCACGGTCACGGTCTCACTACCATGACCTTTACTGTCAATGTCCAGCCTGATTTTGTCACCGACTGAAATATTGTCGACGGACGAAACCTTAATGCTGGTGTCACCGGCTTTTGCGTCTGCCGATAGGTAAGCTTGTGTACCCGGTTTCCCGACTTTGGTGATGGTCACTACCTCGTACTTCTCAGTAGATTGACTAACAGCAGGAAATGTTGCCCCATACCCAATGGCCATCTTCTGGCCAACCTTGAAACCGTCTGTGTTTTCAACAGGAATGTTGCTTGAGCCTGCAGCTACAGTAATCAGACCGTCAGGAAGGGGTTGCCATACGGTTGTCGGAGTACCTGGTTCGACGGGAGGACGGAATCGGGATGGTCTCTCCGGCTTGCCTAAACCCGCCGCTGAACCAACACTAACAATTTTACGGATTTCTTTGGTTGAACCGGTGCCGATTTCAACGCTATCGCCAGCCGACATACCGTTCGTATTCCTAACATAGATAGTTGACTGACCCTTTTCCGAAGGAACCGCCAAGCCTGAATTTGCCAGACCAAGCAGATAGAAGCCGCGCGCGGCAAGCTGTGTTCCGGCAGGAATTCTGAGGGATGAAAAGATCGGCAATTGGGTTGGATGGTGAGTCAGTGTCCAGTTTGAGATATCGACGGCACTGTTGCCGGCATTATAGAGTTCGATAAACGAATCGGTTGCGTTGTGGGCAGAACCGTCGCTGATGCGAAATTCATTAATCTTGACCGGGGCGGCGTTGCGCACTTTTTCACTCGTTGTCTCAGACTGTTTCCTGCCAATCGAGTTCGTCCACGAAGCGTTGCCGACCAGATCGCCGTTGAATGACTCTGATCCGGAGGTGACCGTGAAGGTTGCGCTCACACTCGCATCAGGCGCAATCGGTTCAGTGAATTCTTTTGAAGTTTCTCCTGAATTTAAAACCCCGGATTTCCACCCCTTGGGTACGGAAATGTTCAACATGACGTCCTTCACAGGAGCTCCCGTGGTATTCGTAAATGTCACGGTGGTGTTTTGTGCAGAATGTGGTGAAAATGTCTGGAGTCCCGGTGGTGTGGCGGTTTTATTCGCCGGCGCCAGGCTCAAAGGTGACACATCGTACCCGGCAGCCACGATATTAGCCTGAATTTTCTGGTTGGTTTCCTTCGATGGGAACGTGCCCCCTGTTGTCATTGCACCTTCGTAGAAGGTACCCGAGGAGCCGTTGCTGTTGTCCCCGCCGTTGCCCAATAGGATTGCTCCCTGCTTTCGCATCGGATCGTAGCTGCTCCTGTCATTGATGACACGAGGTCCGTCGTACATAACCTGCAGGTCTCCATGCTGTGCGTCTCCCCCCATAGATCTCCAGTGGTGCGGTTTACCGTCGGCCATTGCTGTTACGAAGCGCCAGGTGATGCTCGGCAAGTCCGCACAGAACTTATCGTTTGGCGACTGGTTAACACAACCCACAAGGTTATTCTCCTGGTCGGTCATTACCCACGGACCGGGCGCTTGTCCGTGATACCAGTAATTGGCGTTGCCGTAGTAAGCGGTTTCCATTGTGCCGTCGCCGTCGTCGCGACTGTCGATCTCGGCGTTACCGTAGTCGAAGCAGCAACCGTTATTGTAGTGATGACCGTTAATCACCCAATACTGACCCTCGGCCTGGTCATCGACCGCCGTTCCTTTAGGATCGTCCAGACGCAAACCCATGCCCGGTTCGATGAAAACACCATAAACCTTATGCCCCATAATGGTAACGGGTGCCATGTCCGCGACCGGCAGGTTGTTAAATCCACCCATGGCCGGGCCGCTGAAATTGCCGCGTGGCGCCTGGGTGAGATCATTGCCATGACCTGATTGGTCGTAGAGTTTAGTGATCCAGCAGGATGTATTGACACAGAATGAGTCCTGCGCTGCTGCATCAGCATATCCACCCGGATCGCCTTCACTGGGCTGGACTACCCCGATGTTTAAGGTCTTTCCGTCCGACTGACGCATAACCTGATAAAGCGGTCCGTTGTAAGACGCATACAATGCACGTGTTGTGCTGTGGGCAGCCACGCACGGGGTGCCGGCATCGGCGTAGATATCACACGCACCTTCCGGTCTGGACAGAATAGCATTGCTACCTTCCCTGGTCATTGCAATCATCATCAAGGCAGCAGGTACTATCAGCGCCGTTGCAAGAAGTACGATAAGACGATTTTTCTTTTTCATGTTTATTTTCCCAAATTATATTTCTCTATTTAAATAACCGCGGTGCAAAATTATAAAGGCTTCTGCGCCAGGTAAGCCACTCATGTGCGGTACCTGGTGACACGAAAAAGACTGTGTTTTTGATCCCATGTTCAACCATTGCATCATACACCTGTTTTGCGCCAAATCTTTCTTCACTTCCGGTACTAATAAACAATAGTTTCATGTCTTTTTTATTGAATGCACCGGCATTCTTAAAGGCACCGTTATAAATTGTTTCAATAGTATTATTGCCTCGGAATCCGAAAGTACCGCTGAAAGCGCCCAACCATGCAAATTTATCCGTATTGTTGAGTACAGTGTTCCATGTCTGGAAACCGCCCCGCGATAATCCTGCCATAGCTCTGTGATATCTGTCGGTATACGTGCGGAAGGTTTTATCAACAAACGGAATCAGGTTCTCAATGTAAATATCTGTGATATTTCCGGAAGCTGAGCGAATATCCGGATTGGTTTGGATATCGCCATCGGGCATGACAATGATCATTGGAACGGCTTTTCCGGCTGCAATCAATCCATCCATAATATATGCCAGATGTCCCTGAATTGACCATCCGTTTTCGTTTTCTCCCCACCCGTGAATAAGATAGAGGACCAGGTATTTTTTATTTGGATGGACTTGATATCCGGCAGGAACATAAACATTGATATGTCGTTCCAGCCCATTAATATCAGACCAATATTGAAGGGAACGAATCTGTCCCTGAGGTATGTCTTTGTTAAACCTGTAATAATCGCCTTCCGGGCCCTCCGGTATTTCAATTCCTGAAGATTCCCAGTTGCTGCCGAAAAAGGCCTTACTGCCCCTGTCCATAACAGGGACGCTGTCAACAAGAATAGCATAATAGTGAAAGCCGACTACCAGAGGGCCGGTGGCAATCCACCAGACACCTTTATCATCTTTTTTCATATCATGAATCCCACCTAATTGCAGTTGAACCGACTTTGCATCCGGAGCCATAACTCTAAATATAGCTTGATGAGTTTGAGCATTGACTGCCGGGTATTCCGATATGAATGTATTCGTTGATGCAGGTTTAAACCCCTTAGGAAGCGGTTCAGCTTTCTGTCCACGCATGACGCCTGCAAACTGAGCGGACGCAATGTTAGTAACCAAAAATACAGCTATAGTAAAAATAATGGCCTTTTTCATTGGCTTAATCCCATTTAGTTTAAAGTAAGTATGTTCCATGCTTTGGACTGACAGCGCTGCGATTTATCACTTTGCCCACGCTTCTCCTGCCGGCGTTATGCGCCACTTGAAATAAGCGTTCAGGGCCTTGAGCCCTTTGATGCTTGGTACCGGTCCGGTGTGAGGTGTCTGCTGGAAATACATCACATCGGGGTGAGTATCGCTAAATGCGGGCCACTCGGGGACCTCTTTGCCATTGGGATTGCCGTATTTTGCAAAGTTCGTCCAATAGGTGGCCATATCTTCAGAAATCTTCAAGTCCGATTTCGAGACGTTCGGATCTGCTGCGTTGAGATGTCCGAAGACGTAGGCCACTTCCTGTCCGTGCGGTGAGCCGTATCCATATCGGGGAGAGTCTTTTGGATAGTCCGGGTGTTGATCAAAGTAGTATAGATAGGCCTTGTGCTTCCCCTTCTTCGACTCGAGTCGTGCCCAGGTCCATGTGTGCCATCCGAACGCCGCATCCCTGGTCAGATCACGAGCGGTCTTTGGAACCGTCTTACCCGTGCCGGGTGGGTAAACTTTAAGAAGACGTTTTGCGAAAGGTCCGTAGCGTTTTTCAGTATTGGCTATGTACTGCTCATTCGTCTTTGGGGGATTGAAACTGGCGCCTTCGTCCGAATTATAGCCTACCAGGATAGGCGTATCATTAAATTTCCCTTCCTCGTAGAGTTTATATTGATCACCGGGAATCACCCACCCATCGACGATCGGCCATGCCATGCTGGGGCCAAAGCTGGTCACCGGAAGTTTGTCAGCTGGAATCTTACGCAGTTCTGCGAGAGACGAGGCTCCCGCTTTCTTCATATAGGCTTTCCCTTCTTGTTCTGCGTAGGGAAGTCGTTTCATGTTCTCCCCCGGATACGTTGTGTGACGAGTAGGTCCAAAATTACCACCGCTTTCTGAAATAGCTCCTTCAAATAATCCTTTGGCCAACGGAGAGGCGCACAGCATGCTCACAGCAATTCCACCGGCTGATTCGCCGAAGATGGTCACCTTATTGGAGTCGCCGCCGAACGCAGCAATATTTTTCTTCACCCATTTCAGTCCGGCAATCATATCCAGAATGCCATAATTTCCTGAAACATGATGCGGACTTTCAGCACTCAGTTCAGGAAGTGCCAAAAATCCCAGCTGTCCGACACGATATGCGATACTGACAACGACCACGCCTTTTTGGGCCAGTTTCTTCCCGTTGTAGACCGGTATGGATGTAGCTCCGACGTTAAATCCACCACCATAGATCCATACGAGTACGGGAATGTTGTCGTGTGCGGATTTCGCCGGAGTCCAGACGTTTAAATATAGACAATCCTCGTTTTTACCAGACGGTACGTTTCCGTTTTGCATGGGGCCGGGAGCAAATTGGGTGGCTTGGCGAACGCCTTCCCATATTGCAGCGGGTTGTGGGGGACGCCATCGCAAGTTACCTACAGGCGGTGCGGCAAATTGAATACCTTTATAAACCGTTAACCCGTCTTCGTATGTCCCCTGCAACAATCCGTCTTCTACCTTAACCGGGGTCCCGACTTGCCGGGATTGCGCGTAGCCGGATCCTGAAGTAATCAGCACAAACAAAGCGACTAAAAAGGTTTTGCTTCTCATAAGAATGATTCCCTTCAATTTTGTATTAATCCAACTGGTTTTGCCGGAGTTTGTACTGGTTTGATATCGTCCATCTTATACCCCATAAGAGAGAGCATTTTTACGGCATATCTGGCCCCGAGTTTTCTGTACCCCGCCGGAGTGAAATGCAAATGCTTGGGTTTTCTGGCCGGACAGTGGGCTGAAGAAATGACGTATGAATTGGGAAGGGTCTCCGGCAACTCGTCGATGATTTTATTCATACTCGCACAAGCGCCTTGTTCATCGGCGTTCACGACCTCGCCTGCGAGCAGAGGTACTTTTTGGGCGCTGAGATTCAAGTCCTTGATTAAATTGTCATAGATGCCCTTAACTTTCTCGGGCCAGTCTTTATCGCCCGTGTTTGACTCTCCCTGATGCAACAGGATTCCTTTGATGACGCCGTATTTCTGCGCCAGTCTTGCCATGGTAACAAGATACTGATAAGGATCACCATTGTACGTCCTGATGATATTTTTCATCCATGATGGAGCTGTCGATGCATATGCCTGGTACTTGTTCTTCTCGAACAGTTCAATTTTACTTCCGGCCACAGCCACGTTCACAACCCCTACTTTGATGTTCTTGGGGAGATTGGCTACCATGGTCCTGCCAAAATAATCGGCTGGACAAAGACCGGAAGATGGTCGGCACAGCGGAGGAACAGCCGTATACCAGTGTCCCTTTTTTCGACCCGGCTTGGGAAAATCAACCGCCGCCAGGACCTTGAAGCGTGGATTCACGTTTACCGTGTCCTCCGGTTGAATTCCGGGAAAGCCTTCCATATTAGACTGCCCAAAGCATATGAAAATGTAAAAGTCCGGATCCGGTTTTTGTGAATAAACTTTCGTATTTGTCAGGAATAATCCAATCAAAAGAAACATTAAAAACCTAAATCTCATTGTACTCTCCTATAATTTTTTGTGCAGCAGATCATTCACCGCGTTGGAAAGAAAGATGTAGTTCGAGCAGATATCTATAACACTTTCATTCTCGCCCCACAGCATCGGCCATTGGTCCAGGTTTTCCGGGAAATCCGGACCCAGGACAAGAATGCCCGGCACGACTCCGCCGGCAATGAAAGAGAGATCCGCCCTGTTGCTGCTGTAATACCGCTGCTTAGAGTGTACACCGACGCCCGAAACGAACGAAGTGTTCGAGTAAGGATGGCACCCGAACAGATAATCTATTCCGCGGATCGTGTAATCAGACCCGACAATTTCCGGAAAAGCCTTGTGAGCATAATAGTTTGTAATGGCCCAGTTTACAACACCGGCATCACTCCCCCACCCTCCGGCTCCAATCGGTACACCATATGGGTTTTTCGTAAGCAGGTCATCATCGTGCTTTTTGAATTGGTTCACGTAGGGTTCCAGCTTCTTCTTGTAATCATTGCCAAAATACGGAATGGCCAGAATTGCGGGCTCGAGTGCTCTGTCAGGAGATCGGTCAAGCGCCGGCCAGATAAGCTCTTGAAAGCGGTCTGCGTATTGGTCCTTCTTCGTTGAAAGCATTAGCTGAAGATCAGCCGGTATTTCTGCAAACTGTCGAAAGAATCGGGACCGCGCGTTTCCGGTACCGACCGTATCCTTTTGCTGCCTGGCCCACGATTGTTCGGCAACGGTTAGGCATTCGGTAGCAAGCGAGTCGTTGAAACCTCTGAGAGCCCGGCTCGCTGATGCCAGAGCGGCGATAGACATATAGTTTACACCCGGCACATCGTTTGTAAAGGCCCACCGGTCATCCGGCGTCCCGCTCAAATCTTCCTTAACCTGATATGGTTTGAGCTTTGGATCATAGATCTTGCCGTCTGTTACCTGCGCGGCATCGCCAAGTTGATCATATTCGTACAGATGGGCCTCAGATATAGCCCGGATCGCGCGTCCGAAGGCCTTTTGCTGACCAAGCTGCTGGAGAATGCCATGGACTATTTGCTGGAGGATGTCCGGCTTGCCATCAGGATCATGGATACCTGTGTAGCGGGTCTTTTCGTTGATATAGGTCTCGTCTATTTTGGGTTTAAACGCTTCCCAGGTGGCTGTAAAACCCGAGATGGTCAGGCACTGAGAGGGCTCTTCAATATCATAATCACCGGCGTCGAACCAGCCGCCGACATTCAATCCGGGGATGTGCTGACCGGGTTTGTACTTTGTGTCAGTGGTCGGACCCTGCCCGTGCAAGTCGAAATGATTGTTGTTGGGTGGTGCCTGGCGCGCATCGTCCAGGAACGGTACCCCGTGCCATACCTTGTACGCGTCTCTTACAAACATGTGATCCATCTGGACTGGGAACCAGACATCAAGAGTTTGATGCCACACGTTGTCGTACACGTGGGAATAGATAGGAAAGACATTTGACTTCTCACTGCCGTATTTGATAAAATAGGTACCGCTCTGCCTGATAGAAGAGAAATTGAAAGTGACATAATTATAACGGTAGAATTGTCCCCACTTCTTTACCGGAGCCGTAAACACTTTTTCGGATTTACCCTGCGCGGTAACGCGATACAATGATGCCGTCTGCAAAGGGATATCCTGCTCATCCAACTCGATAACGGCTCTCTTCTGCTGTGCAGGATGATAGCCTACCTGGGAAAACTCGATGACCGGTTTGCGAGTCCAGTTTTTAATAGTACTTGCCGTCAAACGCCACTCGACCACCTTGCCGGTTTTATTTGTCGGAATAGGACTCCTCACTACGAACCAGCCGTTTTGAGCGACGTTTCTTCCATCGTAAAGCGACAGTTTCCCTTCACTGGACTGGATTTCGACCCGCCGTTCCGGGTCCTCCGGCGCCAGTATCAAGGTAGATCCGGTCGCCATGGGCAGCGGATTGACATAGATGTGCCGGCCGCGTCCGTTGAAGGTCGAATAACCGTTAAATTGGGGAATTTTCTCAGAATCGGGTTTTGTAACCATGGGTCCCGACGGATACAGTGGGAAGACATGGGGACTGTTATCCATCAGATAGGTCTTGTGTAAATAGGCAGTCGGCAGAAAATCAAGATTGAATCCTGCGTGACCTACTAATTTCTTAGGCAGCGGCTTGTCCAGGTAGACATCGATCCAAACCCCTTGATCCTTAGCGGTGACGACAATTCTCGAATCGAAATGATATTTCTCGTAACGAAGCGTTACTTCAATCCTGTTGTGCTGTTTATCAACCTTTCGATCGATAAGCTTCGGTACAAGATCCCATTGTTCCGGGGTAGAACGTAACCTGACGGCTCCGTCCGTGGCGGTGCGATCTCCGGCCTGGATCAGTTCTATGCCAGAATGCTTCTCATCAAAAAAGATTCCGTTAAACTTCTCGCTGAAGACGAACACGTTGAATCCGCGTGTCTCGAAATACCCCTTGTCGTTTAGTCGCAGATTTTGAGAGAAAGCGGTATGACAGGATAAAACCAGAACTATTGCCGCAAGAAAGAATCCGGGAAGATGTCTCTGCTTCCGCCCGGGGCCGCTGGTTTTATATGGAGCCTTTTCAAGCAAGTTGCCTGTTTGTACCATCATATTATCCTTTTTGCCGCTAAATTATAATAAATAACTATCTATCCCGATACATAGGGGTTACAACATATCGCATGATCGAAGAAAGGACACCGAGAACTCTGAGAATCTCAGAGGACCACTAAGTTAATATCCTGAATTTTTCCCTCTGTGGTTCTCAGCGTTGCCTTTGTGAACTCTGTGTCCTTTTACCTTTCTGTCGCTTCGAAGATCTGGGTGACCTGTGACTAGCCTAATGCTAAAGTATGTCACAAGTCACAGACTTGCGACATGAAGCATCTTTGGCTCATCTTTTTCTGACTACTCTATTTAAGTTTTACCGTTATCTGTGTAAACGAATGTGCCGGGAACGAATAGGTAAACTCGTCTCCCCTCGCCTTGATCTCTTTCGGCTGAGGTACGTAGTTCTTCCGGTTAGCGTATGAGTAAGAGGCCTTCATATCATCGCTGTTGATTGTCGTTACCGATGCCTCACCGGCAAAATCACCCGAGTTGCTCCTGATCTCTGTTGCCACTACTTTCTTCTCATGCCGGTTAACCACATTAATGACCAGTGAATTCATTTCTTTATTATAGACTGAAGTGACATCCAGATACGGAATGTCCTGGTAGTAGTGGCTCGTGCTGAAAGTGTCGCACTTCACCGACGGATTCAGAGATATTCCTCTGCAGTTGTTTGAAAACAATTTAAAGGTGTAAAAGTTGGGGGCCTTGTACAAATGACCTTCTTGGTCTCGTGAGAGAACCGAGGTCATCATGGTGTAGTTCGTCATCTTAACCACATTTGCATGACGGATGAAAGAGTTGAAGTATTCCGCCATGGCAAGCGTTGAGAGCAGGCCTCTGCCGAACGCTCCCCATTCGTCAAAAGAGATATAAATTGGCTTTGCCATCATATATTTAGAGCGGACCGTTGAGATGACATCCTCAGTCGTGGTGATCTTTCGCTCCACATCCATCGCCCCCTGCCCAATGTAGGTATAGTAGTCCTTCGAATTTAACCAGTACCCGTGAATCGAAACATAGGATGCGATATCTCTAAGCCCCGTAATCACTTTCCGGTTCCAGTCCACCCATTTTCCATCGGGCCTGTATAAGGCTGATCCGCTGATAACAAACTTAAGACTGTCGTTTCCCTCGGCATCCTTCATAATCTTAGCTGCTTCTGTCGCGAACTTGACGTAATCCTCCGCTGTTTTGTGTCCGATAATCCACGGCTCCCCGTCGACTTCGTTTCCAAGGTCCCAAAGCTTTATGTCGTACGGTTTCGGGTGTCCGTACCTGGCGCGCAGATCCGGATAATAGCTTTTCGCCGGCAAATTACAGTATTCTACCCAGTGCGCCGCCTCGTCGAGTGTTCCGGTTCCTGCATTGATACAGACGACATTTGTCGAACTGATATCTTTGTTCAATTCCACCCATTCGTCTGTTCCGACCTGATTGCTGTCGGTATATCCCCACGCAAGCTCTTTGAGCACGGGTCGTTGGTTTTTGGGTCCGATCCCGTCCATCCAGTGATAGTCGGCAGTGTGGTTACCGCCCGGCCAGCGCATGTTGGTTATCTTCAGCTCTTTTGCCGCATCAATATAGCGGGTATCGAAACCGTCTTTGTTGGCGTATTTTGAGCCGGGATCGTACAGCGAACCGTAAACCGTGTTAAAACTGCGACCCATCCTTGATCCCCCTATCGGTTCCATGAAGACACCGTAGATCATCGGATCGATATGACCTACGACCCGGGCGGTATCGATGGTGATGCTTGCCGTTTGTGCAGTTGCTGTAAATGGGAGTAAAAACAAAAGCAGTAGAAATGACTTCTTCATAGATCTCCTCAGACGTAAGTGATATGATAGTTTTGAAGTTTCTGATCAAAGGCTATTCATCTTTGTTCAGCATCTGGAACAGAGTCACTTCCTGCGGACGGACCAGCTCTGAACCAGTCGAAATCCACGTATCCACCAGGCACTTTTGTGGCATAATTGAAAAGACAGAATTTGTTTCCGGTAAAAATCTTGAGGCTAAATCTCATATGTAGTTTATCACCGAGTGATGTGTATGATTTACCATCAAAACTGTAATCAAAGGAAGCCAGACTTGTACCGTAATAAGCACGTGAACGCAAGTATATCGTTGAACCCTTCACTGCAACCGAATCAATGGCTTTGCCGTTGTTAACCATTACGAGATATTTGGAACCGCCTTCTTGTTTGACCCCTATATAGGCATATGGGTTTTGAAATACGGCTAATCCGGCGACATCCCCGTCTTTCATATTTTTGACTTCCATTTTGGTGACCGCCGTTGTCGGTATCGTTTTAGAATAGTAGGCAAACATCCTTTGCGTAAGCGTATTGCGCGCTTCAGGTAGTTCAGACACTACTTTTACGGTCCCGAGTCGCATATATCCCGGTCTCCGGGTCAGAGACCATTTTGTCGCATCGGGGTTATGGTTCCATCCCCACTGCATACCCAGCTTCGTTTCGTTGAATTCGTCGGATGTAGGAAGCGTCGTGATCGGGTATTCCTTTCCCACATCAGGCTTCTTATAGGTGACCACAGCTTTTCCATCAACACCAACCATCGGCCAACCATCTACCCATGTTACCGGCTGTAATGATGGAAAGCGTCCGAAGGCCCCCTGGTCAACAAACAGCATCGTCCACCATTGCCCCTTCTGTGTCTTTACAAGAGCTCCCTGATGAATGCCAAAATTCACCCCTGGTGTGGTATCTCTCATAACTATCTTTTCTTTATAAGGGCCATAAACGTTTTTTGAGCGAAATGCTGCCTGTATACCGTCTCTTCCCCCGTATGTACAATAAAGGTAGTAATAACCATTAATCTTATAGAAATGAGTCCCTTCAAGTCCATGGCGTATGTCACCCGTAAAAACCAGCGAATCTTTTCCCATGGGAGCAAAATTCTTATCAAGCTCAGTTACATAGATCTTACTGTTGCCATGGGCCACGTATATTTTTCCATCACCATCAAAGAGCAGGCTTGCATCGTAAAACCCCCTGGGTAAATGCCGGATATTCCAGGGGCCTTCCGGGTTGGTTGCCGTGCACAGAAACCCGCCCTCATCAAGGGTAATGAACAGCAAATAGTATTTCCCGTTATGATAGCGCAGGCTTGTTGCCCATTGCCCGTGCCCATACCTGTTACATCCATCCAGATCATAACATTTACTGTAATCGAACCGGGGAACAGCATTGCTGGCATACTGCCAGTTCACCAGATCGTGTGATTTGAGTATGGTAACACCGGGAAAAATAAACATTGTGGTATTGACCATATAAAAGGTATTTCCAACTCTGATAACGTCGGGGTCGGGAAAATCGGAGGCGATAACCGGATTGGTGTACGTTCCGTCGCCATTATCACTGTGAAGTTTCTGTGCAATTGAACCGGTAAAGGGTATTAATACGATCAAGCAAAGATAAAATGCCCAATTAGTTGAAATTCTTTTATGCTTCATTCTATTTCCATGCCGGGTAATCATTTAAACAATAATGGCGCAAATTTGTACAGGTCATGTCTCCACACAGGCCAGGTATGTCCCCCTGGATACACATCATATACATACTTAAGATTCATCTCATCGAATTTTGAAAGCATAGCCTGACAATTCTTGTATGCAATATCTTTTTCCCCACCTGTTGAAACCCATAAGAGCTTTACGTTGCACTTAATCTTATCAATATTCTTCTTCATATACGCATACTGTTCATTGGCCAGTTTACTCTGCATGGGCAAAATCCAGCCGGAACTAAATATACCCAGGCAGGAGAATAACTGGGTGTTGTTAAATCCCGCATATAGCGTTTGCAGCCCTCCCATGGACAAACCTGCAAGGGCGCGATCTTTTGAGTCGGTCTTGGCCCGGTAATGCTTTTCGACAAATGGAATAACACTCTGTTTTAATTCTGCCTCAAAAAGTTTCAGACTGTTTTCGCCGAAACCAGGTGCACCAACATTTCCATCCGGCATCACAACAAGCATGGGTTTGGCTTTTTTCTCAGCAATGAGGTTATCCAGGATCAAATCAGCTTTACCCTGGTTTGCCCACCCTGTCTCGTCTTCGCCGCCGCCGTGTAAGACGTATAGTACGGGGTACTTTTCATTTATGTTTACATCATAGCCGGGAGGAGTATAAATATAGAACTGGCGCCACTGATGTAATACGCTGGAATAGTAGCGCTTTATTCTTATTTCACCGTGAGGCACATCTTTTATTGCATAATAATCTTGTCCCGCGATAGGTATTTCAATACCGCTTGCCATTCTTCCCATGCCATAAAAAGTTTCGCTGGCCGGATCGGCAACAGCCACATCATCGATCAATAAAGAGTAATAGTGAAAGCCTTCAGTTAAGGGATCTGTTGTGTCTTCCCAAAACCCTGCAGTATCTTTTACCAGATCATATTTTTTACCCAAATCGATTTGAACTTTATGCGCATAAGGGGCCTTAATGCGAAATATCACCCGGTTGTCCGGCAAGATACGGGGATATTTTGCGCCTCTTACGTTGCTCGTTGCTGGAACACCCACAATGCTATATTGAGAGAAGGTCGATTTATCCACCGGTTTAAACAGAAATTGTGTGAACAGGTACAAATCATTTTTCCAGACTTTAAACTCGTGCTTGCCCGGTTCGATATAAAAAATATGAGGCACATCATGAGCGACTAAATAATCGTGAACATGCAGACCAAAGGGTATCAGTCGGTCACTGGCACCGTATGAGATCCATATCAAATTCAATTCTTTATTCAGTTTCTCCGGATCGGGGATTAGCGCCTCGGGGTTTTTCGTATTTGGAGCAGCCGAGAAGGCGCCTACCCAGGCAAACTTATTCGGATTGGTTAATCCGAAGTTTAATGATTGTCCCGCTCCCATTGATAGACCAGCAAGAGCACGATCTTCACGATCGGTATAAACCGGGTATGTTTTTTGAATAAATGGTATTAAATCATTCAGTAAATCCTTCTCAAACGTTGCGAACGCCTGTATTTTATCGGGGGCAAATATATTCCCGACCGGACGGTCGTCTTTCATTGCTCGGCCATTCGGCATGACCACGACCATGGGTTTAATTTTATTTTCAGCGTAAAGATTGTCTAAGATGATCTGAGCATGACCATTTTTTTGCCACGCATATTCATCCCCGCCAATACCGTGTAACAGGTAAAGCACCGGGTATTTCTTATTTCGCGAAAATCCCGGAGGGGTATAAACAAGAGCACGACGCGTGGTCCCAACCGTTTTTGACTGGTAGTAGACGGTATCTATTTGCCCATGCCGGATGTCAGAACGGTAAGAGTCAAAACCTTGAGGTGCATGCTTAGCTATACTTTGTGCGTTAGCAGACAAACCCATCACCAGTATGACGAAAATCGAATACGATATTTTTTTCATTGTTTGTTGATAATTAAAGCCTTACAATTATCTGGTTACCATCGTAAGTAACCACCTTGTCATACTTTTGTATCGTATCCATTCCGTAGCCTTTGTTTGGCGATACCTTTACAATACGGAAATGGCGCTCTTTGAGCATTCCGGGGAAGGAACCGGTACGCTTATGGATGGTCAATGTTTGCCGGGCATCGTTCCAGGTGAAGGCTATCGTGGAGTACAATCCCTTTTCATAATCGTAATTGTCGTTTTCGTCTTCATAGAGTACGAACTTACCATCCTCACCGGGATAGACCCTTATTTCGAGATCATCCCATTTCTTTTGAGTCGCGTACTGTACCCTTGGGCCGATGGGAAGAATAGAACCGGCTTTTATATACAATGGGATCATATCGATGGGCGATTCTTTAGCAATCGTTTGCCCGCCGTTATGTTCCTCCCCTGTCCAGAAATCAAACCAGTTTGTTCCTTTCGGTAAATAGACATCCTCGCTTTTTATCTTGCTGAAATCGGCAACGTTTGTCGTATCGTTTCCGGTTACGACTTCCCTTGTATACATAGGTTTGGTTACCGGGCTGACTAACAGCGACTTGCCAAACATGTATTCGTCGTTGATATCCAGAGCCTGTCTGTCGTTTGCGAAATCCATCACCAGGGCCCGCATCATGGTCGATTGATTAGCGGTAACCTGCCACGAAGTCGAATAGATATATGGCAGCAGCAGGTACCGCAGGTTGATTGACTTGTCAATAGCATCGTAAATCCGGTCTCCTTTCTTGCCAAACTGGTAGATCTCTCTCGGGGCATCGGTGCCGTGTGAACGCATCATCGGACAGAAGGCGCCGAATTGAATCCAGCGTGCATAGAGTTCCCTGTAATTCGGATCATCCAGTTTTCTGGGAAAATTCCACAGGAAAAAACCGCCGATATCACTGTTCCAGTATGGGATGCCGGTAAGCGAAAAGTTTAATCCGGCCGATATTTGGTTCCTCAGAGCTTTCCAGGAAGCTACAACATCTCCCGACCAGATAACGTCACCGTAGCGCTGTTGCCCGGCAAAGCCCGAGCGGGTGAGAATAAATACACGCTTTTTGGAGGTGACCGAACGCTGATGCTTGTAAACGCCTCCCACGGTCATTAATGGATAGGCATTGCGCACTTTCCTGAAAGATCCAAGGTAGGTGTTGTTATCAAGATCGGAAGGTTTTGGGTCAAGGTGATCGGGTTCTGTTGAATCCATCCACCATCCGTCTATTCCAAGCGAAAAAAGGCCTTTGTTCAGATACTTCCAGTAAATATCGCGAGCCTTGGGATTGTACGCATCATACACGCGTACTCCTGACGGATAATCCATATTGGGCGGCCATTTTTGCGAGCCCGATTCCGGCCAGGTTGTAAAATCCAACAGCGCGCAGATTTTACCTAACGCTTTATATTGTTTGGTCATAGGACCAAACGACGACCAGATGGATATGATCATGTGTGCATTCATGCCATGCACGTCACTGACCATCTTTTGCGGATTGTAAAAGTTAGTATTAAGGAATTCCATGGCATTCCATAAATAATTGTTCCCCCAATACTGCCAGTCCTGGATGATGCCGTCGAGCGGCACGCCCAATGCACGATACTTTTTCACAACCCCGACCAACTCATCCTGGCTTTTATACCGCTCTCTGCTTTGCCAGTAACCGTAGGTCCATAACGGCAGCATCGGTACCTGACCCGTCAGGTCGCGCATTTGAGCAATTACGCCATCGGCATTTCTCCCGTACATGAAGTAATAATCTATTCCTTCTCCTACAGTCGAGTTGAATGAGGTGCTATCCGGTGTATCGGTAAAGAGGGTCGGGGAATAGTTGTCCCAAAACAATCCATACCCTTTATTTGATACGAAAAAGGGAACATAATCATCCGTATTTCCCTGTACCATATGCAGCTTGAGATTGCGCTGCTCCATTTTCCCGTGTTGCTGTTGTCCCAACCCGTATATGGCCTCTTTTTTATCCAACACAAAGGTCTGTTTTACGCTGTATGTCTTAACACCCGCATCGTCGAAACCGGTAAACGTGACTCCCCCTTTTTTCTCATTCAGTAAGGGGGTACCCGAGGGAGTTGAAAAAGAAATTTTTCCATCCCTCAGGTTCAGAATTATCTGAATGCGTTCACTTTTTAAAAAAAGCTCCTCCCCTTTTTCCTTTATGCCTAGCTCTGTCTTTTGGGGAGCCCGGATAACCGAAAGGCTTTTTTTATCAAAGCAGGCGCCTTCCGGATGTTTTATCACTCTCACCGTAGATGGATCATAGAATTGAATTTCCACATCGACCGAATCGATAATGGATTTTACCCCCAAGTCTGTCCTCAGATAAGATTGAGCCTTTGCACCGATTACGATGCTAAACAAAAATAGCGGTATGAATAGAAGTCTTTTATGCATGTCTAAATTACCTGGAATATCAGCGGGTTAATTTGTGAAACGAAATTCGGGCTACGTATAAATCGTGCCAGGTATAAAATCTTCGTTATTTCTTATTTATCCATAAAGACCTCTTCATCCATTTAAATATGGGCTCCATCCAATCTGAGGTCTTCATACGCAAAACAAAACCATGTCCGCCCCTCGGATATATTTGTAATTCGGCCGGGACATTGTTATGTCGTAATTTTTCGAAATAAACAATGCTGTTTTCTACTGTAACCGTTTTATCATCTTCAGCCTGAGTGATATAGGCCGGCGGTGTGTTTTGGTCTACGTGTAATTCGTTTGAGAATTCGTCGACTACTTTTTTTGATGGATTTTTCCCTAATAACTCCGTTCTTGAACCGGGATGCGTTAAACTATCCTCCATGCTTATTACCGGGTAAGCCAATATCTGAAAATCCGGGCGCAAATTTGTGTGATTTTCATTTTGAATAACTGCTTTTCGATAATGCGTGGCTTCTGTTGAAGCCAAATGTCCGCCGGCGGAGAAACCCATTATTCCAACTTTATTAGAATCGATTCCCCATTTAGAAGCGTTTCCCCTTACTATTTTGATTGCTTGTTGAGCATCCTGTAAAGGACCTATTTTTTTGTCTATCATAGTTTTATCACTGGGAAGCAGGTATTTGAGCACAAAAGCGGCAATCCCGTTTTTAGCAAACTCTTTTGCTGTTCTTACTCCTTCCGCCTGATAAACCAGCACGGCATACCCCCCACCGGGACAAATAACCACAGCCGCACTGGTCGACTTATTCTTCACGGGGAAAAACATTTCCAGGGTGGGCTTTGTCACTCCCCGGATAACCCCGGATTTTTCGGTCTCCTTTACATTGGATTGTTTGGAATTCGGAACAACACCAGGATATAAATTAATGACTTCTTGTGCTGATGCCTTCAGTGAAAAAGCGAAGAGTAATGCGAGGAAAATTCTAAAAGATTTCATGTTTGCTGCCCCATAACGCTCCTCATCTCCACACTATGTAAGCTTTATCTTCAACGCATAAGCGAAGTCACAGGGTTTGACCATGGGTTTCTCAACCGTCAGAGATTCAGCCGACTGATTCCAGTTCAGCTTGTTCACACAACCGAGCAGTTCAACGTGCTCAACCTTTCCGGGACTGAGCGAAGAAGCCGTGCCCAGGCTTTTCACTTCGAAGCTTTTCCCGGAAGGCCAGCCAAGCACAATCGCATAGACGACGTCGCCGCGTTTGCTGCGAGTAAACCGGATATCACTCGAGTCGAGCGAGGCTGTGCTGTGGCCAGCGAAAGCACCCGACTTAACGGAATGCGGCCCCTCCCCAAACGTTTTCCAGGGCCGGGTGGCGTATATCGCTTCTCCGTTTGTTTGCATCCAGCTTCCTATCTCATCGAGAATTTTTATTTCATCCGAATCGTTTGTTCCGTCCGGTTTACCCGGGATATTGAGAATAAACGTGCCGTTCTTGCTGACCGCATCGACCATCCAGCGGATCACCTCGACCGGCTTCATGTAGCTATGGTTGAGATACCGCCACCGATTGTAGTGCCAGTCGCCGATGCAGGTCTCCGATTGCCAGGCATTCGGCATTACCTGAGCGGTGACCCCGCGTTCATAGTCCGCTACGACAGCTTTTACATGGTTCTTACGGACTTTTTTTATGTTCAGGACCGCATCGAGCTTGCCGTTATGGGTCTTCAGATAATGATTATAAAAGTAGGCCGCCAGGTTCATTCCGGCCCAGCCAAGCGGCAAACCGGTATTATCGAAATAGAGAAGATCCGGATTGTGTTGGTCGAGCAGGTCCCTGACCCTGTTATAGAAATTGCGTACATATTTTTGATCAGGATTTTCGTGGATACCGTGTTTACGGCCATAGAGTTCCTGAGGATTGAATCCCTGCCACCACTGGTCTTTGCCTTCTTTATCAGTTAGCTGGCCGTCATAGGGCACACCTTTGAGCGGGCCGGACTTATCGCAGAGATGAGCCACCTGGAACCACCACCAATTGCGGGCCGCATGGACCGTGACCCCAAAGCGGAGTCCCTGCTGGCGGGCTGCTGCGGCCCACGCACCGATGACATCGCGCCTCGGGCCGATCTTACTTGCATTCCACGCATGATGTTTGGAAGCCCATGTATCAAATCCGTCGTGATGATTGGCGAGCGCGAGGAACAACTTCGCTCCCGCTCTCTTATAGCGCTCCATCATCCCTTCGGGATCCCAGTTAAGCAGCGTCCACTGGGCACAGAGATCTTTGTATCCAAACTTAGAGGGATGGCTGTAATGATCTACCTGGTAGTCGTATTGCCTCTGCCCCTGGATATACATATTCCGGGCGTACCAGTCGCTGTCCTCGGGAACGCATTGCGGACTCCAGTGAGCCCAGATACCGAACTTGGCATCGCGGTACCATTCCGGAGCCTCATAGTCCAGCAGCGAGCCCCATTCCGCTTTAAAAGGTCCTTCTCCGGCCAGGTCCGGTATATCGGGGGACTTTAGCGGCACGCCATCCCATGTTCCCGGACCTGCGGCGTCTCCGGTCGTTCCCCATCCTTCCTTGACCACGGCTTCCCAGTCTGATACGGGAAAGTTTGGGACAACACCTTTTAAGTCTCCCGGGTTAAGACTCCCGGCTTTTGTGCTTAGTGGGATAGAGGCAGCCAGACCCGCCCCTATTCCCAAAAATTTGCAGAATTCTCGTCTGTCCATATTCCATTCATGGAATTAATTATAATGCTACTTCACCACGATAACTGTTGAACCTGATACACCATCAACCGTTGCGCTAATGGTGGTCACCCCCTGTCCGGTCGCTTTGACCATGCCATTATCACTTACGGTAGCCACCAAGTTGTCACTGCTGTGGTATTGCACGTGAGCATTGGCCAGGTTTACGAATGAGCCATCATTATTAGCTGCTTCGATGATATTGTCGGCAACGGCATGTGTTTGTTCCCGGTCGGGATTAACATCGCTCTTTATCCATTTGTTCTTGCCCTTCAGATTAATCGTATCACCGACATGATATACCAGTTTTTCCGGTTGTACCGTCACGTGTACTACTTTCGGGGTCAGTGTGCCCTGGATGTTCACGGTTGCGGAGTCAGCGATATCGCTGGAATTATAACCGACCTGGAACTGGTAGGCACCATTATAAACGACACTCTTCAGCTTGCTTTCATCCCAGAAAGACAGGTTGGAGGCCTTCACGTTCAAGGTAATATGCTGGGTTTCCCCGGGCTTAAGATCATTTGTTTTTTGAAAACCCTCTAAACGCTTGATGGGCAATTCTTTTCCTTTGACTTTTGGAGAAGCCACATAGAGCTGTGCAACCGTCTCCCCTGCTGAACTGCCCGTATTGGTTACATCAAAATGTACATCTACGTTGTCGTTCGGAGAGATCTGATTCGAAGACACATTGACGTTGGATATTTTAAACTGGCTGTAACTTAATCCGTAGCCAAACGGATAGGTTGCCGGCACGTAAGTGAAATGACGGTAGCCGCCTATCCTGCTGCCTTTAAAATACATATAGGTGCGCCCCAGTCCGTTGGTTTTGCCGGGAATCAGATAATAGTCCGACTTACTCGGAAGCTGAGTATCGTTTCTGTACCAGGTAAAGTCGAGATGTCCGCTCGGATTTTTCTTGCCAAGTAATACGTTAGCCAGAGCCGTACCCTGACTTTCACCATTATAGCTGCTAAACACGATGGCCGGGAAGTAATGCTTTATATAACTGATTTGGACTGGTCCAACGGACTGAATGGCTAATACCATATTCGGATTGCCCAGTGCTGCTACCTGGTAAATCATCGAATCATAGTTCCCCGGCATCGCCAGGCTCACACGGTCAAGGCCCTCGCGGGAAACAGCCGCATCGGTCCCTGCAAATACGACCACCAGGTCCGCACTCTTAATATCCGACTTTGTTTTTGCACTTAGCCAGGCCGGTTTGGTAGCCGTTGTTGAAGTACCGGTACTGTCGAAAATCACGGAAGCCTGAGGGTTAATAGCCTTCACCTCTTTTGTAATCCCCTGAACGGCGTCAACTTTCAAATCAGGATCACCCGAATAACCGCCCAGGGTTACGTGGTTGGCCAGGTTGCCGACGATCACAATCTTGTTAAGTTTGGATGCATCCAGAGGTAACAATTTTCTATTCTGCCCATCTACGGGATCATTCTTCAGGAGGACGAGGGTATTCTCAGCCACATCTTCGGCAAGTTTGTGATGTGCCGGGCTCTCTATAACATCCTTTGTAATATTGGTATACGGAACCTTATCCGGGGGATCGAACTCGCCGGTTCTCATCCGGATGGTAAAGACCTTTGTCAGGGCCCGATCAAGCACGTCTTTACTCAGGATGCCGACCTTGATCGCGTCCTCCATATTAGGGAAGGTATATTCGGCACCCGTACAATTCAGGTCAGTGCCGGCTCTGACGGCATAAGCCTGTCCACCAGCCGCACCTGAAACAGTCTTGCCCGTTTGTTTATTGGTCCATGTTGCATCTTTCCCCTGGCGGTCCGTACTCCATCCGGGTGCAGCCCAGTTGTGCCCTATCGGGAAATCGGCGTATGTCGTGGTGACTGCCCCGCAGTCGGAAGTGATATAACCGTTGAAACCATAGGTGCGCTGGGCCAGCTCGTTGACCGTATACGTATTGGCGACGGCCGGAGTACCGTTGATAGCATTGTAGGAGGTCATGAGTCCCGCCACGTGGGCATTTTCGATCAGGTACCGGAAGGGTGCGGTGTAATAGTCCCTGATGGCCTCATCAGTTGTATTCGAGGAGATACCCCGGCGATTGTTTTCAATATCATTTAAGGCGTAATGTTTAGCTGTCGTGGCCACTTTCAGATAACCCGTCTTCGACTTTCCATCCATCGTTTGTCCCTGATAGCCGTTGACAAATGCAGCCTCCATATGTGAGGCAAGGTACGGGTCCTCGCCAAACGCTTCATCAGTACGCCCCCACCGGGGATCCCTGTCCATATTGACGGTTGGCGCCCAGTAGGTCAGGTTGCCATAGTCATCGCGTGACTCACCCAGGTTATTCTGTCCAGTGCCGAACAGCGACTTATCCAGGAAGCCGCGGGCCTCGTCTGAGACGGCTTGGGTCTCCTTGTAGATGAGTTGCGGATCCCAGCTCATCGTGGTTGCAAAATTGACAGGGAAACTCGTGGCGTGAGGCGCCCCGTAAGCGAATCTGTTTCTGCTTTTGGGCTGACCATTATGCAGGTTCCCGAACATCGCATTGATCCCATGCTGCCCTTCACTCCAGTAGAAATACTGGTGTACGCCCAGACGAGGAATGGCAGGAGCAAAATTGGTATGGAGTTGTTTCACCTCTTCTTGCAGTGTCATCCGGGATACCAGGTCAGCAGCTCGCTCACGGAACGAGTAATGGGTATCCAGGTAAATGGGTTTTCTGCTTTTATTTATTGCAGTCACAGACGAGCCGGGTGACTGATTTACCTTTTGAGCATGGGCGTATGGAACAAATATAAATACCAGGACAACACAAATGATTATATATGAGGCATCCTTGAGCAGTTGTGATAAATTGTTATTCATCTTTTTCATATGAAAAGTAAGATTACAGGATTATTGAACTTGCACACATCAAAGCAGAATGCGTCTTCCATTTTGTTTTAACCAATCTGACATCAGTTTATCGCCCCCTAAGTAGCTGGCGCTATTGGTTCTGGTTCGGGATTAACATGCAATTACTTACCCGGATAGTGCATTTTTTTTTAACAAAAAATCATAATCCAGACACATAATTACCTTTTTTTACATTGCAACTATGTGTCTGGATTTATGATCTGTAATTATTAGTAACCAGGATTTTGTTTGATTTTTGGATTTTGATCGATCACAGCCTGTGGAATCGGATCCAGATACATATTCTTTGTAAATGTGTGTGGGTGGTTTAGAGGAACGACTTGGTAGGTCCACGTGCCACTGTTATCCGATGGACTGGTATTGGTGATCTTCATAGCATGGTGATCCTGGTTCATCACACTGTCGGCAATGCCCCAGCGAATGATGTCCCAAAAGCGTTTGTCTTCCAGGCAAAACTCGACATCTCTCTCCTGGTGGATTTCTTTTCGCATGGCGTCCTGGCTCATGCCACTTTGCAGATCTGGTAGCCCTGCCCTTTCACGAACCTTATTGACCGCGTCATATACCGTTGCGTCGGGACCGATAGCTTCATTCTGGGCTTCGGCATAACCGAGCAGCACCTCAGCGTAACGGAAGTAAATCCAGTTTTGACCGCTTTTTGGTCCCCCGCCGGGTCGGACATCAGGATTTAACTTCTTCTTGAAATAGTAAGCCGTATTACCGACATCATTAGTTCCGAAATCTATTTCGTTATCGGATGGATTAACCTTATTGATCCATGTATAGATCGTATCGGGCTTTGACATCCAGTTCATATCATAAGGCGCCCCGTTATAAACGATCCAGTCGTAAAAACGTGGTTCACGATTGACATACGGATTCTGTGGATCGTAACCCGAGTTGGAATCACTGATTGGCTTACCATTAGCCATGTAAAACTTATCAACAAGCTCCTGGGTAGGATCGTAGTTACCCCATGTGTAATACGCACCATTTATCCACACGGGCCCCCCATATTGTTCGAAGCTTGACCCCTGAGGTGTATTGGCAACTACTTGCCGGTCCCAGATTACTGACGAATTATATTCATTACTGGTATACCACAGTGTTTTCAGATCCGGAAACAGTCCATACGGACTTCCGTTGCCATAATTATCTATAAACTGCTTAAATGTGGCTGCGGCATCAGCCCATCTGCTCTGTTTGTAATTCCCAAAACCACAGCATTTATCGGGATTGGATCCAACGGCAGGTGTGGGTGCGTTATAAGCCGGACTCGCAGCCATTAACTGGACCCATCCTTTAAGCATCAAAGCAGCACCGAGAGTAGCTCTCCCTGCATCGCCATCGCCCTGGTTGTATTTAACAGGCAAATAGCCATCATTCACGATAGAATCCAACTGAGTGACTATAAAATTAAAAGTCTGCTCGTAGGTAGCCCGCTTGTTATAAATCTGGGTACTGTCCATTGTACTCCTGTTCAGGACGGATGTTATGACGGGAATACCACCAACATGTTCCCATAACCTGGAATACCAGAAGGCCCTTAAAAATCTGGCTTCATCAATACGTTTTTGCATCCAGTCGGCGGAAAAGTTCTGGGAATGACTCTTTACCTCGCTGATAAAGGTATTGGCTTTCCGGATTTTCTGATAGGTAGCCGGCCAGTTTACCAGATCGCCGGCGCCGGATGTACCACCCCAAATACCATAACTGTTTGTAGTGGTTACGATACCTTTCTTCCAGTTGTAGGACGTGTAGTAGAAACCGGCATCGTTGAAATCTGTAAAGTTATCCAGATTCTCAGGCTGATTATACAATATGTCAAGACTGCCATACACATCGTTTAGGAAGATATCTGCAGTTGATTCCGATTGCCACTGCGTGTTTTCCGTCAGCTTGGTCTTATCCTTGTTGTTAAGGAAATCATTTACACCCCTACAGGAGCAAACACTGACCAAAATTACACCGACAACTATGAGGTTTAAAATTCTTCTTACGTAATTCATGGATGGCCTCAGTTATTAAAATGTAAAATCTAAAAGTTTATGTTTATTCCTAAGGTGTACACCTTTTGAATGGGATACTGTGGTGTTCCGTCGCCACCGACGATGAGTTGCGGGTCAATAATATTGCTGACCTTGCTTGCAGTAAGCAGATTTTGACCGGAGAAATAGATTCTCAGGTTCCTGATATCCAGCTTATCAGTTATACGTCGTGGAATCGTGTAGCCAATCACCGCGGTTTTTAATCTTACATAAGAAGCACTAATCATCCAGAAATCAGAAGCTTGAGTATTGTTGGCGTCAGGTGACGGTGTGGCCCGTGGATACTTGGCATTCTGGTTATTGGGTGTCCAGCGATGGTTGTAGTACTCATAGGAAGAATTGCTGTCATTGTTATAAAAAGGAACAGTAACAAAATTCAGAATATTCGCACTTGAGAGAGCTGATCCCTGGAATAACAAGCTAAGATCGAATCCCTTCCATGAAGCTGTTGGAGTAAAACCGAATGTAATTTCAGGTGTATTGGGATAACCTATGGGTACGTTATCGTCCTGGTTGATGACACCATCCCCATTTATATCGGCATATTTGATGTCGCCTGGGTGAAGAGTTCCAAATTGTTTTACATTATATCCATCCTTGGAATCGATTATTCCATCGCCATTCTTATCATCCGATGTAGTAAATAGTCCCACGGCATGCAGGCCGAACGGAGTATTGTATGCCCGCCCGGTTCGACTTCGATTGGGATTATCATGCGTAGCGCTCGTCTCAAAGATTTGTAGCATCTTGTTTTTGGCATAGCTAAACGTACCTGATAAGCCGATATTTACACCACCCAATTGAATCGAATTGGCATCAATCGTCGCCTCAAATCCATGGTTAGACATGATTCCTGCGTTTTCCTGGGATAATGGCAATCCGTACTCGATGGGCACGGTAACGGCTGGAGGCAATAACATGCCTGTTCTTTTTTCATGGAAATAGTCGAGGTTTACGGTCAGCAAGTCATTCCAAAAATGGGCGTCAAGACCAACGTCGGCCTGTTTGGAGATTTCCCACGTTATATTTGGGTTCGACTCATGCGGTATATATGAACCCTGTACCAGGCTTCCGCTCCCAAATGCATAGACCGGTCCCCTGAGGTCATATCCGTTCAAGTATTGAAAAGAAGTACCAGCCAGATTCCCGGATTTACCCCATGAACCCCTGATTTTCAGGAAGTTTATGAATGACGGCAGTTTTATGAATTTTTCTTCCGACAAAACCCAACCCGCTGAAAAAGCAGGGAAAAATCCCCACCGGTGACCGGGTGCAAAATAATAGTGTCCATCGTACCGGCCTGTTACCTGGAGCAGATATTTACCATCATAGTTATAGCCTAACTGGTATACTAATCCAAATTGGCTGCCGGTGGAGTCAATTCCACTGTTGTTAAAGTTATCCTTGTTCGAGGGACCCAGGTTCAGTTCATCTAAATTAACAGCAAAGTGATCACGATAGGCCGAAAAATCATTCCACTTGTTATTTTGAGCTTCCGCAACTACAAGACCGGTAACGTGATTTTTACCGAAGTCATTTTTATAGTTCAAGTAAGCCTGATATGTGAATTTTTGTGCCCTGTAGTATTCCTCTCTGAGATAGGTGTACGTTGGGGAACCACCTTCAGAGGTTGATATTTGCTGCGTATAAGTTGGTGGATTTGTGGACAGATCCTGCGACCAGAAATAGAAAGGCCTGTGGTACTGCTTATAAAATATCTGATCGGGATCGTAACTGAATGCTATCTTGGCGCTTAAACCATGTATTGGTAATTGCTGATTGATCATGATCTTGGTCAGCAATTGGTGGTTATTCTTATGATTGTACCCGCCGGAATTGAGAATCCCGATCGGTGATTCGCCGGCATCCTGTCCCCAAAGACCATTGCTGTAATACAAGTTTATGATAGGCCTGTACTTATAGCCTGATCTGAAGAGCGTAGATGTTGACATAGTTGAATTTGACGATACGGCCGCATCTATGGAACTCGTTTTTTCAAATGCTCCTATAACAGAAAGATGTACATCGGTTGTCGAAGTGGCATGGGCATCGACATTAACCGTGTAATTATATCTGCGATAGTTGACATTATAGAACATACCATCCTGGTTGGTAAACCCGAGATCTGCGTAATAGGTTATATCCTGGGTTCCACCACTCATTTGTAAATTCGTCTTCATTCGCGGCGGGTGTAAATTTTCAAATTGTTTGCCCGCATTATTGGTAATAGGATATTTATTCGGGTTTTTAGCATTCAAAGAGGCATAATTGGAAATGAGATCTTTTGCAAAGGGCAAACCCGTGCCACCAGGATTTTCATTTAAATAAGCTTCGTCGCTTAATCTCATGTAGTCCTGTGCAGTAAGCATATTTGTGTAATGGGTGGGGGACGAATACCCATATTCGGTATTTATTGAAAATTTCGGGCTGCCACTTTGACCACTTTTGGTGGTAATAAGTATTACTCCATTAGCCCCTCCCATCCCATAGGGAGCCACAGCTGCCGCGTCTTTCAAAACGGAAATCGATTTTATAGTGCTTGGGTCTATTTCATTGATATTATTACGTTTTATTCCGTCAACAACGATTAAAGGTTGTGAATTGCCTGTTGTGGCAATACCTCTGACATGAATGGTTGGATTATTTTGACCGGGCTGTCCCTGAAATGAGGACATACTTACACCAGCTACATTACCTGCAATCGAATTTGAAATATTGGCAACCGGAGCCTGTGAAACAGAGGCACCATCTACCTGACTCACAGAACCGGTCAGGGTTGTTTTTTCCTGTGTTCCGTAACCTACTACGACAAGCTGTCCGCCTTTTACCGCCTGGTTTTTTAAGGCGATGTTGATTTTGGATCTGCCCATCATGGGTATCGCCTGGGTCTTGTACCCAATATAAGACACAATAAGAGTATCGCTGAGACTTGGTACATCCAGCTTATATTTTCCGTTTTTATCGGTTGCTGTCCCTATTGAAGTACCCTTTACGATGATATTCACACCCGGAAGCGCTTCCTTGGTATCCGCATCTGTAACCCTTCCGGAAACCGTTTCTTGTTGCTTGGCCACTGGCAATGAAGGTAAATCGGCAGCAACTTTTTTAATTAAAACGATTTGCTTATTAGTGGAGGCCAATGCCTTCATGTCCGAACCGGAAAGCACCTGATCTATGGCATCGATGACAGAAATTTTATTCATAGTCAGTGTAACCATCCGGTGTGGTAAATTTCCCCTGTCATATGAAAGACGAACATTTCCTTTACGGGCTATCTCCTTCAAGGCTTGTTCCAGGCTGACATTGTTCAGAGAAATGCTCACCATTTTATTGTAAGCCGTCTCCTTGACCAGCCTGCTTGTGAACCAGTTCAGGGGAACAAAATGTTTTTCCTGGTTCACATTATTCTGCATTTCATCTTGCATTGCCCGGCCTTGTGCATGACCTCCGACACTAATCATCAGGCTAATCACTACAAGGGTAATGATTAGTCCCGGTTTCTGACTTCTGTTATTTTCTCTGTTCATCATAGCTGTATCCTTTAGATTAACAGGGTTATTTTTTTGCATACATCATGACCGAGCGATTCTTTATCGTGTACTTCAAATCAAGCGACAACGAAATGGCATCCAGCACTTCTTTCATGGGTTGCCGGTCAACATAGGTTGCCGTTAATCTTCTATTGGCAATGGCAGGATCCTTAATAGTAATATTCAGATCATACCATCGCTCAAGCTGTGGGATCACCTGAGCAAATGCCGTGTTGTTGAACACAAGTTTCCCTTTGGTCCATCCCACCCAATTCATCAGATTTTTTACCTTTGATATTTGCACAGTCCCGTCGTCCAGAAGTACACCCATATGGCTTGTAGTTATTACTGAATCCTGTATGTTTGCTGCTTCAAGAGGAATACCGGACTTATGCATGCTCACTTTTCCCTCAGTTACGATAACTTTCGTGTTTCCGGATTCCGGATATGCCGTAACAATGAAATGTGTACTCAGATCTTCGGTAACAGAATTTCCGGCATGTACCAGGAAAGATTGATTTTTGCGATGGGCAACTTCAAAATAGGCCTCTCCCTGCAGGTAAACCTGACGAGCTGAACCAGAAAAATGATGTGGTATTTTCAGCTTGCTGTCAGCATTGAGCAATATCCTTGTGCCATCTGATAATACTAAATGGATTCTCTCACCCTTATGAGTTGTCACGACCCTCATTGGCACAGCTGCCACTTTTGATGTCTTATTTTTGGGCGGTGCGAAAAACAGGAGGCTGATCAGTATGGCAGCCGCAACACCAGCTAACATAGTTAGCCATTTGTACGTCTGTTTTGTTTCTGGATACAATTCCGGAATATGTGTTTTTTTCCGGGAAAGAGTATAAACATTGTCGGCCGCGAGGTGTCTGGAAAGATGATTTTTATCATGCTTCTGAAAACGTTGCCATGCGTGGTCAACATCCCAAGGTTGCTTTTTTTCGGCCGGTGTATTCCAAATTTTGCGAAGATTTGAAATTTCTTTCTTGAGAACCGGATCCGAAGCGATCCAGCCCTCAATGATTTTTTTCTCTTCTTCGCTGCACTCGTCTGCAAAATAGCGGACAAGCCATCTCCAGGTCTGTTTATCCAGCATTACGACACACGTTTAATTTACCGCAACTTTACTAACCTATACCGCTTAGTTGCGATTTACCCCTACAGATGGACAGGATTTTTTTTAGATCGCAGTTAATGCCAGTGTATCATTGTCATAATAGCAGCAATAAACGGCAGGAATTCTGCAAGTTCTGCGCGGATAAATTTAAGGGACCGGCTCATCTGCGTTTCAACTGTTTTGACAGAAAGGCCGAGTACATCGGCTATTTCCTGATAGGTCAACTTGTCTTCCCTGTGCATCAACCAAATAATACGCCTCTTTTCAGGGAGTTCTTGCACGGCTTTCTGAACCGCCGCCTTAAACTCCTCATTCCAGTATCTCTTTTCCGGATTCATTCTGTTTTGATCTGGAAGTATGGTTAAATCATCTAACATGCTTCTGTTTTGAACCTTTCGATGCGCCAGATGCTTCAAAGATTGATTCTTTACCGAGCGATATAAGTAAGTACGCAATGTACCCCTGGGATTCCATGAGGTGCGGTTTTTCCAGATATTTAAAAATACATTGTGAACCATGTCCTCAGCCGTGGCCTGATTATTCACAAACCTGAAGGCAAACTGACACAAGCGCTCATAGTAGTGGCGGTACATCGACTCAAAATCCGAAGCACTATCGTTACGAATTCCGATCGTCCAACGAATGTCACAGTCTATGATGTCTTGATTTACGGGAATCGAATTCACGACTAAATACGCCCTTAGGTAAACTACTAAACACACACTTACGTTAAGAGATCATAATGTCTAACTATGAGAAAATCAAGAGCTTATTTTCTTTAGAAAAAAATAAATGTATTTTTTACATTTATTTTAATTTTTTAAGACATCTCCGGCTTGGTGTGCGAAATGAAAAATGAAGTGTGCAAACCTGAACTTAGTTTTCTCCTGTTTTGTAATCCTCATGAATTCGATTACTTTTTTAAGCATTTGATTGTGATAAAACAGTGATTGAACATATAAGTAAATAGGATTGATTGGTGATCTCTTCATGTTCTGCAAGCTAATTCTTACCGAATAAATCTATACCTTATTTCCAGCAATCATCCATTAAAGATCAACTTCTTGCCATAAAATTAAAGATCAATGCGTGTTGGGTCTCGCTGTAGTATAATGTTGGTTGCCGCACTGCTAGCAGGCTGTTCCAGTCATGCCGAGTTGCAATGGATCAGGGGAATGGATTATCGATGGGTGAAGGTCGATCCCGGTTTTTGGGGCACGACAGGCTTTAAGGAATTGACTCCTGAAGAAACAGGGATCAGCTTTGAAAATCATTTATCGGATTCACTCATTATTAGAAACCAGATATTACTTAACGGCTCAGGGGTGGCCGCCGGTGATATTAATGGTGATGGGCTGACCGATCTCTATTTCGATCAACTCGACGGTCCGAACAAACTGTACGAAAATTTGGGAGGCATGCACTTCAAAGATATAACTGACACAGACGGGGTTGCCCTCTCTGGTTATTACTCCTCGGGTGCTGTCTTTGCCGATGTGGATGGCGATGGCGACCTGGACTTATTAGTGACTTCACTAAATAAAGAAAATGTCCTCTTTCTGAATGACGGTAACGGGCATTTTCACCGTTCCAAAAACAGCGGACTTGGTCCAGGCAATGGATCAACTACAGCGACACTTGCAGATATTGACGGCGATGGCGACCTGGATCTGTATATCGCCAATTACAGGAAGAAGTCGGTCAGGGATCTGTATAACCTGAACCAGCTCACCTGGGAACAAACCACAAAAAAAGTTGGAGATAAATATGAGTTGATTCCCCCTTTTGACAAATTTTACACTATCGTTCACAGAAAGTACCGGTCACCCAACAAGCAAGAAACGGGAGAGCCTGACGAGCTTTTCCTGAACGATGGAAACGGACATTTTAAAAGGGTAACGGATCTGAAACACCGGTTCCTTGATTCCGATAGTAACCCACTGGGATTACGAAAATACTGGGGATTGACTGCCAAATTTTATGACATCAATGGAGACGGCAGACCAGATCTATATATATGCAATGATTTTTGGTCGCCGGACCAAATCTGGATTAATCAGGGGAACGGTTTTTTTAAACTGCTGAGTCCTAAGAGCGTGAGAAATTTAAGTTTTTCTTCGATGTCGGTAGACTTCTCTGATATAAATCGCGATGGATATCCGGATTTCTTCGTTACAGAGATGCTTGGCCCCGATCATCAACGAAAGATGCGTGACTTCGTTCCGGAAGAGCCGTTTTCCATTGGGCCCGGATTCATTTTCAATCAGCCCCAGTACAATCGCAACTCACTTTATTTGAATCGGGGCGATACAACTTTTGTTGAAATTTCAAACTATAGTGGTGTGGCGGCTACCGGGTGGTCGTGGGCAACAAAATTCATGGACGTCGACCTTGACGGATATGAAGATTTGCTGGTTAACAACGGTAATCTGTTTGATTTGCAGGATATGGATACCCAAAACCAAACATATCCTGAAGTGATCCATAGCCGGTATAAGGTTCGTAAGTATCTCTTATCCTATCCCCCTCTTAAGCTTATAAATAAAGCTTATCGAAATAATGGTGATCTAACTTTCACTGATAAAAGCAATGATTGGGGCTTCCATGACGCTGATGTTTCGCAAGGACTGGCGACCGGCGATCTTGATAATGACGGGGACATAGACATTGTTGTTAACCGGCTCAATCAAAGGGCAGTCATCTATAAAAATTCAACCAATGCTCCCAGAATTGAAGTCCGTTTAAAGGGCCTCCCTCCTAACACCCAGGCTATTGGAGCTGAAGTCAAATTGACGGGTGGAGCCGTATTTCAGCAGAAACAGATCACATCTGGTGGGGATTACGAGTCAGGTTCAGATCCTGCGATTACATTTGCAGCTAACGGGAAACAAGATAATTACACCATTACTGTGACGTGGCCAGGTGGAGATGTAACGACTATTGACAGCGTTAAATCAAATCGTATCTACGAGATTTCAGAACCGGAAACCGGCACATCCATACATATTCCTTCTGATAAATTACTTGCTGTAGGCAGACAGAAACCATGGTTTAAGGATGTTTCCAATCGAATATCTTTTAACCATTACGAAGATTTCTATAGAGACTTTCAAGTACAGCCCCTGTTACCCGAGCGGTTAAGTCAGGAAGGTCCTGGTGTTGCCTGGATCGATTACAATGGTGACGGGCTTGACGATTTGTGGATGACTTCGGGTAAAGGCGGTAGAACGGCGATTTTCAAAAATATTGGTAACGGATATTTCAAACAGGTGCAACTACCGTTGATTAGTCACACATCCAATGTAGATCAGACGGCAGTTATAGGTTGGAAGACGCAGCATTTAACTCTCGTAGTCGTAGGCAATGCGAATCTGGAACACGGATCGCGGAATGTTCCATTAGCATCTCTCTACACAATGACCAACGAGCTCAATGTCACTGTCGATAGTCTTCCAAAACTACTTTCCACAACCGGGCCATTGGCTGCCGCTGATTATGATGGTGACGGGGATGTTGATTTATTTGTCGGAGGACGTTTTATACCAGGAAATTATCCGGCTGATGCTAATTCAAGACTTTATAAAAATGATAACGGTACGTGGGTTCCGGACTCTGCAAATAATGCAACCTTACGGCGTATTGGTATGGTAACCTCAGCCGTTTTTTGTGACTACGATAATGATCATGATCCTGATCTGATTTGTACGACGGAATGGGGTACGCTAAAAGTATTTGAGAACAGAAAAGGTATTTTTGTCGATATAACACATCAGCTTGGTCTGGATAAATACTCGGGCTGGTGGCAAGGGCTTGCTGCTGGTGATTTCAATAATGACGGACGCTTGGATATCATCGCTACGAATCGCGGACTGAACAGCAATTACAAGTTGACAGGAGGACATCCTCTCAGACTGTATTACGGTGACTATAATGGTGATCACAGAATGGATATCATTGACAGCTTTTTCGATGACGGCTTAAATGGCTATACACCCAGATTAAGAGGCGGTCAGTTCCAGTCGGTTCCTGAAGTGACAAGGAAGGCCCATACCAATAAGAAGTTTGCTTATGCAACGATCAGGGACATAATGGGGAGTTATGCCAAAGTCGCTCATTATAAAAAGATCAATACGCTGCAGAATATGGTCTTTATCAACAAAAGTGGATCATTTGAAGCACATCCTCTTCCCCGTCTTGCCCAATTAAGTTCAGCAAGTTATGCCGGTGTAGCCGATGTAGATAACGATGGGAATGAAGACATTTTCTTAAGTCAAAACTTCTTCGACTTGCGTCCCCAAACCCCTCGCATAGATTCCGGTCGCGGATTATGGCTGAAGGGTAACGGTAAAGGTCATTTTAAGGCTATTCCTGGAAATATATCCGGAATTGAGGTATATGGTGATCAGCGAGGGGCCGCCCTGGGTGATTTCAACGGTGATGGGAAAGTAGACCTGGCTGTTTCTCAAAATGGCGGACCATTAAAACTCTATCTTAACCAAACGAACAAAAGAGGATATCGCATCCGATTGTCAGGACCTCGGTATAATGAGGATGGAATTGGATCGAGTATTCGATTGGTCTATGATGATGGAACAATGGGACCGAGAAGAGAGATTCAAGCTGGTTCGGGCTACTGGTCACAGAACAGTACGGTACAAGTTATGGGTGCAGCAAAAAAAGCAGTAAAAATTGAAGTAAACTGGTTTGATGGAATGCAACAAATAGTAAATGTCGATCCAACTAAAATGGATTATATTATTCATTATAGCGACAATCGATAATATTACGCGCCTCATTAATATTGTTAATATGACTGGATGCAACTCTTATCTTACCAGTAGATGCCATCCAATCGCGGAGCATCTACAAGTAACGACAGTCGTTTCTCAGATTCCCGATCGGGGTCGGGAATGACGTTTTTGTTAAGAATTTGACCAGTTTCTCATTTATGTGATATCACCTCTCTCAACGTCATTTCCGTGAAGATGGTCCCGATCTTTTCGGATTTGTTCCGGATTGTTCGCTTTACCAACTAATTTTTTTCGGGTTTTATAAGTGAGGTCTATTAGTTGTCCAGAACTGATTCTCTTTTTAAAATCCGTGTTAATCCGCGGCATATTTTTATTGATTATTCATCAAGCTTTCCCAAATAATATCGTATATCTCGTTGGCAGATAACTGATTATAAAATTTATCTCCATTCGTTATCAATACCGGATGATCCTTCATATCATCTGTTAGATGGCCGTGTGATCCCTTGATAAGTGTGGCATCGAGTGGAATAACATCCATTACATATCGAAAACCCAGTTTCTTCTTCAACAAATTTCGAACCGCACGGAATTTTGAGGTCATAAACATTTCGACAGGATCGTAACCTGGCTTTTTATGTATCTCTACTGATGTGCGCAAAATCCGGTGCCTTCTGGTCATCCATCCAATAGTAATAGGTGAACCAGCTCTGTTCATCGGCCATGACGACATAATCACCCGATCGCCGATTATTCATGTGATATTCCTTCTGTTCTTCTTTATCAAGTATGAGTTCGATTCCGTTTATCCTTTCGAGGATTGATCTGACTTCACTCATCTTATCATTGTCATTCACATAGACATGAGCAACCTGGTGATCTGCTACAGCAAAAGCCTTGCTCGCACCGGCATCAAGCAATTCATGACCATCTTCTATACGGATTTGTATCAGGCCATGCTGTCTGAACGCCCTGTTTAGATGGATAGGTTGTGATACATCGGTTATTCCGTATTCGGACAGAAGGATGATATTTGCATCCTCAGCCTGGTAATGATGGACCAGCTTTTCGGCAAGCTGATCTATTTCTGACAAATTCTTTCCAATTTCCTCGAAATTAAGTCCAAACTTTTGAAGACAGTAATCCAAGTGAGGAAGGTAGATGAGCGTAAGAGTCGGATCGTACTTTTCATCTACAATCATGGATGCATCAGCTATCCATTGAGAGGACTTTATATTTGCACCGGGTCCCCAAAAGTTGAACAGCGGGAAAGTCCCTAAATTTTGTTGTAACTCGTTGCGCAGTTCAGCCGGGTGAGAGTAACAGTCAGGTTGTTTGACGCCGTCTGCGTGGTATTGCGGACGCGGTGTGGCTGAATAATCAGCGTCCGAGTACATGTTATACCACCAGAACATCTTGGAGCAGGTAAATGTGGGGTCTGCCTGTTTGGCCTTTTCCCAAATTTTGGGTGCCTGAACGAGCTTGTTAGACTGCCGCCAGAACTTTATTTCACATTCATCATGATCGTACCAGCCGTTGCCTACGATTCCGTGTTCTTCCGGCCATTTTCCCGTAACATACGTCGACTGGACGGCTGTAGTTACTGCCGGAAGCATTGGCTTGATGGTAGACAAGTTGTGCTGATCCGACCATTTCTTCAGAAAAGGTGTGTGTTGACCAATTAACCGTGATGACAGTCCGACAACATCAATAACAACGGTTTTCTTCATAATCAGGCCGATTTAATCCGGGTAACTGAGCGGCATCAATTCTGTGACCCACTGTAGCTCGCGTATGATCGATTGCTCCAGGTCGACCTGGAGATCCCGGGGGAGCACTTCCCACGTGTATGTCTCAACTTCCAGGTGATTGGTAAAAGGCTGGCTCAATTGAAGGTTCATGATCTCCATGACTGCATCCTTTGTTGATTCGAGAATCCCGTAGTGATCTATAAAAAGCGGAACATGGAAGTGGGATCTCCATTCTGTAACACTATTGTCGGTAATATGCTTTAACGCATCGGGCAAATCCGGATAATGATACAGCGAACCATCGTCTCGTTTGGCTATGACCTGATGGAGATAGGTTTCTTCATCAAAAGGCCGGAGAGCATCAGCGACAGAAAGTCGTTGTTTGGAGTCGTGATTCAGATAGGCCTTGATAGCTGCGCTTAGCTGAACCTTTCCAATCCGGATCTTTTCTTTTGCAATTTTATTGAGAACGTCCGGCGCGTTTTCATAGCCAATGGAAAAGTGGCAGACATCATAACAGAGGCAAATATGACTCCGGATCAGGTCAAGGGCGATTTTTCTCGGTACGCCGAATTTATCTTGAAGGAAAGGCAGCCCTGCGGGTATCAGGTCGTTTTTATACCAATTAATAAATTCTGATGAGTTCTCCAGGAGTCCGTCCGGTTCGGGTTCAATATCAAGATGAAGGATCTTTTTTTTCGTTTTTCGCAGACTGACAAGCAGTTCAAGTATCTTCAGAATGTTGTCCGTTGCGATTTTTGTGATCTTTACCCGCTCCTGCTGATCACCGAACCAGGGTTTGTAACTTAACGGAGATGTCGAAACCCCGCCATCGGTTCCTTCCGGAATCAATTCGGATAGAATAAGAAACAATCGCTTGGTGTACTCCACCCTTTCCTGCGTTGTCCAGTCGGGCTGATGAACCTGGTCTTTTACCCTCTGACGATGAAAGTTTCCATATGGAAAGCCATTCATCGTAAAGACGTAGCAATTCTCCTCAGACAGCCAGTTTTTGAATTCTGCTAAGTTCTCAGGCTTCTGTAATTGTTCGGACGAGAGATTCGATAACCGCAGACCGATACCGAACTTTTGATGCGGAACCAGTTTGCTCTTTATTTTCGGAATGTACTGTTTTAATGCTGAAAAATGATCCAACCACGATTCACCGGAGTGGATATTTGTGCAATAGGTCAAATGACCGGCTGTTGTCTTCATAAATAATGGAAGCTCTTATTTTGACTCACATTCTGTTTCTTTTTGATAATGTGTTTTCAAGTAGCCGATCGCCTTCTTAATGAGTTTCGAATCCATCTCATGGATATTTTCTCCCTTCCCAATTTTTTCGAGCAACATGATGGTCAATTTTCCTCCCAGGTGTTCTCTGAATTCACGCAACCCGTCAGTTAGTTCATCTGATTCAATATCCGGATGATAGAGTGTAAAATTAAGACGATTCAAAAGCTCAAGGATTCGTTTCACGTTCTCTTGATCGAGCCAGCCGATGAGCCCGGAATAGATTACATCGACTGCCATTCCAATTGCAACGGCTTCGCCGTGCCGCAGGGAGAAATCGCTGAGTTGTTCAAGTTTATGAGCTGCCCAGTGACCGAAGTCAAGTGGTCGCGACGATCCGCTTTCAAAGGGATCTCCTCCGGCAATATGTGAAACGTGCAGTTCTGCACACCGGAAGATCAGCTCATCCATGGCAATCGAATCACGCCTGTTAAGTGACTCTACGTTCGTCTCAATCCATTCGAAAAAAGCTTTGTCTTTGATCAGAGCAACCTTAACCGCTTCTGCAATTCCGCTTCGCCAGTCTCTATCGTCGAGTGTAGTCAGGAAATGGGAATCGTTAAATACGGCCACGGGAGGAGTAAATGAACCCAGGAAGTTTTTCTTCCCAAAATAATTGATCCCGTTTTTGACCCCTACTCCCGAATCATTCTGTGATAAAACAGTCGTGGGAATCCGGATATGAAAAATGCCGCGATGAGCGACGGAAGAAGCAAAACCAACAAGATCGAGAAGTGATCCGCCACCGATAGCCATTACAAATGAATGCCGGTCGATACCGTATTCATTTATCGCTTGCAGAATGGTGTGCAGATGCTTTTCGTCGTTTTTTGCCTGTTCTCCACCGGGAATTATTATCACAGGACCAGCGAGTTCAATTCCGGGTATGGCCTCCAGGATTCGTTCAATATCAGCAAGAAGATTATCATGCCGTTCGGCAACCCCGCTGTCAATAATTACAAGCAAACGTCTGACTATTCCGTCAGAAGCATATTGATGAAAGAAATTACCTAACGAATCATTCTCCGGATTAAACAAGCGGTTGGTGAAATAAACCGGATATTGATGAGATACCTCAAACTTTTGTCGAATAACCCTCATGAAAAAGATCTTTCATCACTGGTCATTTCCGACTGAGACTGAACTGTCATAAGCAAATGGATGATACCGTTATTATTGTTATTTCGAGCACGTTAATGCTCAAAGTCTGAAATCAAAAGAAAGCATTTTTTCAGGTGACGGCAAATGGTTTTGCAAGCAATAATGAAAATGGCAGTAATAATGCAGTCATAACAGCCCATGTAATCGATGCTGAAGCGGCTACCCATGAGGCGTTCAGCAGGATTAAGCCCAATACACCGGCTTTTACCGCTTTGCCTATCATCGATGGTTTAGGTGTTTTTATGGCTTTGAAAAGGGCTGTTAAAACCATCACACCAAACACAAGTAAGAATGGAAGTGTTACATCTATATTATCTCTTAACCAAGCTGTTGAAATGATTGCCGCTATTACAATTAGATAAAGAAAGAAAGAATAAAGCAGATACGACTTTGGACTTCCATGGACCTCTCCCCGGCTGATGATCGTAACTGCAGCTATGTAAATCACAGGTACAATTGCGAGCCACCACACGGAGAATATTGCTGCGGAAATGACGCTTATTCCCAGCAACAGGTTGCCGCCCCGGCATAATCCCATATTGATGGGGCCGACCAGAGATTGATGCTTTCCCCATTTATCGTATATGAGAGCCAGTACCGCGACAATGAGAGCTATCAATCCACTGACTACATGAATATAAAACGACAAGAGTATTGAGACCGCAAGTAGGATTAATCCCAAAAAACGGGCTTTATTTATTGATGCTCGACCACTTGGAATGGGGCGTTCCGGTCGTTCAATACTATCGAGGTCGGCGTCAAAAATATCATTGAAAACCACACCCCCGCCATAGAGGCAAACTGACGCGATGCTCAATAATACAAACGGGATGATATTGTTGTTCCAACCAACGTGACTCAGATAGCCTGCCAGTGCCATTCCAGCCCATATGTCGGAGACGGCAGTTATCAGGTTGGGTGGACGCATCAACTGCAGGTAAGGATACAGTTTCATGCAGTTTATCTGATGATGGTCGATTCTTTGTCAATACGCGGCTGTTGCCCGCCGCGGAGTACCGAGCTGCCCTCAAATTTTTTACTCTGGTCGATGTCCCTGATCGTCATAAAATCTTTTTCATTAATCTGGCCGCTTTGTCCGAAGGCATCTACAGCGTTTTGATAGGTGGTCATTTTGATATCATGATCAGAAATTCCTCTTTCTTTCATTAGAGCAGCCGTTTTGGGGACTGCAAGCGGATCGCTGATTCCCCAGTCTGCCGCCGAGTTGATCATGATTCGTTTACTGCCATATTGTTTAACGATTTCGACCATCCGCTCATTACCCATCTTGGTAAAGGGATAAATGGTAAAACCGGCCCAAAATCCACGTTCGAGTACCTCCTGAACGGTTTCTTCGTTATTGTGATCGACGATGACCATGCCCGGATCCAGATCGTGTTCAATGGCGATATCCATGCTTCGGCTCGTGCCCTTTTTCTTATCCCTGTGAGGCGTATGAATCTGGACAGGCAGATTGGCTTCTTTGGCAAGTTCGAGCTGAGCCCGATAGTATTTTTCCTCTAAAGCTGTCTGATCATCAAAACCAATTTCCCCGACACCGACAACCCCTTCTTTATAGATAAATAGTGGAAGGATCTCCATAACCTGTTCCGCCAGTGGTTCATTATTGGCTTCTTTGGAGTTCAAACCTATAGTACAGTAATGTTTGATTCCAAACTGAGATGCACGGAAACGTTCCCACCCAATGAGGCTGCTGTAATAATCGCGAAACGTATCGACTCCCGTTCTCGGTTGTCCCAGCCAAAATGCCGGTTCGATTAGTGCCACTATTCCGGCATCAGACATATCCTGATAGTCGTCGGTTGTCCTAGACGTCATATGGACATGCGGATCAAAAAACTGCATGCCTTTAATTGTTTTCAGAAAATCACTCATAGATCTTATTCAATTTTGAAGGGTTATCTGGGACCATGTTAATTTGCCTTCTGATATTTGCTGTTTTAAGTCCGGATGCTGTTCTAAAAGTGTTTGTGCTGGTTTGTAATTGCTTTCTGAACAAGCCAAAAACCCGGCTCGTTTTTCAGTATCCTTAGAGGAAGTAACTAATTGCTGTATATCAGGATAGATATCCTCATCAATATATTTTCCTACGGGCCTCCACAGAAGCGGATTAACAGCTCTGCCCGCGGCCCAGCGTTCATGGGCATAATCTGATAGAATATGTGCCAGCTTGGCGTTAACCCTTTCATCGAGACCAATGATGCGATTCACATCTTTATCCATGAAGAATGCTTTCAGGACCATTTGGTTCCATGCCGGTTCATCAAGATATTCAGCCGGATACGGATTGTCGAGAGCAACTGCTTCAAAAACGTTGCCCATGTTTGTCCGGATACCTTCAGCAGCCCTTAGCCGGAAGTGCTCTGGATAAGCATACAGCGGCAGCGAACCATACAAGGCTACCTGTTCATTCATCTCTGCAGCCTTGAATAGATTTTCAATCTGTGAAACGTATTGATTCTCATCCGTTGCAGGAAACTGCAATAACCACCAGGATCGAACGATACGATCGAGTGACCAGCCGTTGACGGAAAAACCTTTTCGAATGTCTTCAAGTAAAGCGGTATCAGCAGTTTCCAACTGCACATCAGTCTTATCTACAAATCGTGGAATAGCTGTAAAAGTAATATTGAAATGCATCGGCTTTTGACTTTCATCCCAACGATTCAGCTGCTTTTTGATCCATTCCCGTGCATCTTCCGATGCATGCAGATTAATGACTTCTTCGAGGTAATTTTTTAGTTGATTAATGTCGTACAAATAATTCATTGGCAAACTATCTAATACAAATCTTTACTAATAAGACAAGGTCTTGAAAAAATGAACATATTCACAAACGGAACTGGTAGATAGTCAATCTGTTTGCCCAGATTTTTGTTTAGTGAGCCCTTTAAGAAATACATCATTTTGCTTTAAGTGGATATAGTGTTCAGAGATTCTGGTTTCCTCGTCTTTTTGCTGATCTTGCCTGCCGATGTCATCAAATATTTTCGATCTATAAACATGGTTCTGTCTCGACAGCCACGAGTCCGGAAAGCTGCGAGCCGATTCTGTAAAAAGATTGAGGGCTTTTTGCAAAGAAACAGCATCTCCTTTTGAGTACAAACGGTACCCTGCAACAAAATCTGCCTTCCATTTTCGGGCTTCAGGCTTCATGCGATCCGCTTCCTGCAATACCTGGAAGGGTTTTACTTTCACCCTGGAATTAAGATCATAGATAGGCGGACGTTTTTCAGAAAAGAATATCTCAAGTGCTTCCAGGTACGCTTTGGCCTCTTTTTGATTGTATTCACGATTTTTAAGGCGTTGTTCTTCATCAGGATTAGTGAAAAAAGATGCTTCTGCAAGAACGGCAGGGATTCCGTAGGTCTCGCGCAACACGGCTGTGCCGCCGCCGGGAAAAATGACGAGATCGGAGACAAGACTCGCTGGATTTTGATTGTCATATAGCTCTTTTGAAAGACTTTTGACGAGTAATCGTCCCAGCAGAACACCAGCTTGGTTTTCCGATGCATTGCCATGGAAATAGACAATAGGGAAATTAACTTCCGGATCCGCCGTAGCATTATGATGAATCGAAACAAATACATCAGCATTATGATCAAGGGCAATTTTAGCCCGATCTGATAATGGTACGTTGATATCTTTCTCACGAGTCATCACAACTACTGCACCCCTGCTCTCTAAAAGCTGCTTTAACGCAAAACCAACACGCAGATTGATCCACTCCTCGCGCTCGCCTGTCGGACCAACTCTGTAGTTATCGGTCTTGGCCGTCCCGCCATGACCGGGATCGATGCAGATGATCTTCCCTTTCAATGAATTTGACGTTTTTCGTGCAGTATCATGTTGATAAAAACATGATAGAAAAGCGAAACAAAACACCACAATCAGTAACTTTTCCATGAAGTAAGTCCGAAATTTCTTATTCCCTTATAACCCATATTCCCAATCTCCCATCTTCTCAGCCTCCCATCATCCAGACATTATTTTTGGGTGAAATATCCGGTATATAATCATTTCCAAGTACAACCTTCATCAAATTCTTTTTTGCTTTAATAACGATGGATGAGGGATTACTTTTCCAAACGCCCACGGTCTTGTGAACCTCTTCACTGCGACCATCTTTATAAACCAGTTTCAACGCAACAGGTAGCGGTAGTCCGCCTTTATTTTTGATGATTACTTCGTATCCACTACGTGTCGTTTTGACACCGGAAATGCTTAAGTCAGGGTTATATTGTTCAAAAAACCAGGAGTTCCAAAACCAGTCCAGGTTTCTGCCGGAGATATCGTTGAAACTGTTGAAAAAATCATATGGTGTGGGGTGTTTGTATTTCCACCGATCGATATATCCGCGGAGTGCTTTTATGAAGAGTTTATCTCCCAATTCTTCCCTGAGGAAGTTATAAGCCATGGCCGGTTTAGTATAACAGAGGTAGAAGTAATTGGTACGATTAAGTGCGGTTGACGGTGTCATTACCGGAAGGTCCATAACCCTATATTTTGCCTGCTGACTTGTCTCATGAGCATATCGGGTCAATCGATTGCTCGACGGTTCTTCTTCTTTCATGTAATCGGCCGGCATCATGGCTGCCCACGCTTCGTCCATCCATGCATAATCGTGCTCATTCGTTCCTACATAAAAAGGGAAATACGAATGTCCGATTTCGTGTGAAGTGACATCAACTGTTCGTCCACGGTCCGGCGCCGAGGGATTGTTGCACATCATGGGAAATTCCATTCCATCAGTCGATTCCTGGTTTTTCCCCTGTACGACAGTCATCTTGGGGAATGGATACGGAACGCCCGGGAGGCGATTGGAGTAGTAGTCAATCGCTTTGCGCGCCAATGTTGCTACTTCAAAGAAATCGGCCGCTCTTTTCGGGTACACTGCACTAACCCGAATTCTTCGTCCATCCGACATGGTTATACCGGTGGCATCCCACAGGTAATGATCACTAAAAGAAAAGGCGAAATCAGTTACTTTTCTTGCTTTGAATTTCCAAACATTTGTTGTCGAAGTTTGATCAAAAGGAAGAGGACCATTATGATATGTTTGTGATGTGATCAGGTGCGTGACAGAATCGGAAGCAAATGCCGCATCAACTTGTTTGGCAAAAGGTTTCGTATAAACCTCACCAGGATTTTGCAATAATCCGGTTGCCCAGACTCCGTATTTTGCCGGTACTTCAATCGATACATCAAAATTGCTGTAATCGTTATAGAATTCCTGCAGTCCCGTGTATTTCGTCATATCCCATCCGTGAATGTCGTCATAAACGGAAATTTGCGGGTACCAATATCCAATGAAATACGAGGTAGAATCTCCCTTTCCAAGTCTCAGGTATGCTTTTTCGGGAATGTGGAAGTTCCATGTTGCATCGACTCCCAAAGTGTCTCCGGGTAACAGCGGCTGATGTAATGCGATAGTTAAAATAGTTCCGGAAAGTTGATAATCATCAGGATCGGACTGATCGATCAACTTATTCCGGATCTTTAACTGCTTGATTTGCATCCCGTCGGTTATATCTGACGCGGCGAAGTTATAATCCCTGATGCTTCCTTTCTTGTAGATATTCTGATATAACCGCAGCACGATTTTATGCAATGGGTCGGGACTGTTGTTGTAATATGTAATGTGTTCCGAACCTTCCAGTTGATTGAGAACCGGGTCAACTTTTGCCGAAATATGGTAGTCCGATTTGTTTTGCCAATAGTTTGATCCGGTTTTGCCGTCTTTTGATCTCGTATGATTTACATAAGGCTGTTGGAAATCCGGAAATACATGAAGCTTGTTTTGAGCTGCAAGAAAGGCATTTGATCCGAAGATCAGCAATAAAATTAGCAGTGTCTTTTTCATAGCAGCTTATCAATTAAGGAATAGAACGGAATGGAGAACCTGAAAAGCAAAATGGGAGAAATTAGGGAATTATGAAATTGGGAATTAGAATGATCAGGATATAAATTATTTGTTAGTTAATAAGTATAACTATTTATAAGCCAATTAATTAGGATATAGAAAATATTCAACTTAATTGCTGAACACTGTTGTTCAATGTTCTCGTTACATCATTAATGATGAAAGTAAAAAGGCAGGAAATATCCTGCCTTTTTACTGTATGTTTCTCAGAGTTTAAGTTCTCCCCACCCCTGCCGGTAGTCACGTTTGACGTACTGATTTGCCGGATCAAAGTTGGTCACTTTCATGTTTTGGGCATCCCACTCAAGAGTGATCCCGCGCCCGGGGTAATCGAACCCCTTGTTATCCTTACGGGCTACCCTGTAATTAAAGCTGCGTACAGCCAGGTTACCCATGAGTATCGATTCCGTCAATGGACCGGCGTATCCGATGAATGGTGAGTCGACTTCTGCATTGCCATATCCGGCAATACAAGCATCAACCCACTGCCCGTAATGCCCGTCACTTCCACCGGGAACCCGTGGATATTTCTTGGGAACGTTGATGTCATCGGTCAATGAAATCGGGAGCATTCGTGGATTCAAGCCATAGGTACTACACATAAACTTGCCCCTTGTTCCTGTAAAGATAGTCCCGTTTCCACCATCTCCCATAATTTCATTGGGCTTAAGTTCCTCAGGGCGTTCCGGCTGAATTCCACCGTCCATCCAATGCAACTTAATCTCTTTTCCATTTTTAAGATTGTATTTGAAATGGATAGAGGTTGCAACCGGACAACTTTTGGGATGATAAGCTTCCTGGAAAGCTCCTTCAAACAGTGTGGTTACACTCGCATTAACTTCGGTTGGATACCCGAGTTCCAAAACTTTAAATGCTGGTCCAACAATGTGACAAGCCATATCTCCCAGGGCTCCCGTACCAAATGCCCACCAGCCGCGCCAATTAAACGGGACGAGGTTGTCGATGTAATTTGTTTCCTGAGCGGTACCAAGCCACAAATCCCATTTCAATTCTTTGGGTATCTTTGCCTTATTAGTCGGCCATGCGATGCCCTGAGGCCAGATCGGCCGGTTTGTCCACGAATGAACCTCGGTGATATCCCCGATCAATCCGGCTTCATACCATTCTTTCATGATTCGAATGCCGTCGTTGGATGACCCCTGATCGCCCATCTGTGTAACGACTTTATACTTCTTTGCAGCTTCAGTGAGCATGCGTGCCTCATAAATATCGTGTGTCAGCGGTTTTTGAACATACACGTGTTTGCCAAGCTGCATGGCACTCAGGGCAACAATAGCGTGGTTATGGTCGGGTATACCCACAGAGACCGCATCAATATTCTTCCCCTCCTTGTCCAGTAATTCCCGCCAGTCATGATAATATTTGGCCTTTGGGAAATCCTTGCGGCTTTTCACAGCTTGCCGGTCATCTACATCGCAGAGGCAAGCGATGACAGCATTATTACTTTTTGCAAATTGGTGGATGTCGTCCCCACCCTTGCCGCCCGCGCCAACACCTGCGATATACAGTTTATCACTCGGGGCCACAAATCCCTTTCCTCCCAGTACGTGACGCGGTACAAAATAAAATCCTGCGGTTGCCAGCGATGCGTTTTTAATAAAATCGCGCCGGCTGATATTATTTTTCGAAGTTGTTTCCTTTGAGTTTGACATAATCGTCGATTTAGACAGTTGAGATTTAAAAAAATAACCAGTAGTGAAACAGAAATTTGAAATTAGTTTCTAAATGCATACAAGCTCCAAATTTCTAATTCTCTAATTTCATGTATCCGTATAGCTTACACCGAGTTGTTTGCATGCATCGTCTGGACAGCCATTCCAGTGGGTTGGTTTGTTGCCCATGTATTGCAGATCTTCAATGCCGATTTTACTCGACCAAAATCCAGAAGCTGTCAGATCTCTCATTTCATTAAAGAAAGCTACTCCAGGTTGCATTTCAGAGGCAGCTTTTTCCGGGAAAGCAATCTGATCCAACACTTCCTTTTTCTGGCTTTCAGTGCAATCGATAAAGGTATTGCCGTACTTCTTTTGACAATAGGCATCGAGCCAGCCAAGCCCGCCGCGCATCTGTGTCTGTCGCCAGGGCTGATCAAACATCATGAAATCGATGAAATCGGGAACGCCGGCATCTTCCGCATTTCCCGAATGATCATCAGCCGGGATAATCAAATTGCCCAGCTGGCGAACCGTCTCAAACTCATGATCAGTGAAGAACTGTTTATCCCACTTTTGAAGATCGTCCGGCGTTATATTTTTGAATGGTACGGTAGCTTGCCGCCCGTCTGGCTGACAACTGTTAAAAAGCCATCCTGTTGCCAGACTGCCCAGCGTAATCGTCTTAATCGCTTCTTTTCTTGATATTTTTTTCATACTGCAGTCCGTTACAGGTTCCCTTTTTTCTTTTGATCAACAATGTATTCTGATGCACGCATAGACAATGCCAGAATCGTCCACGTAGGATTTTTATGCGGCTGGGAAACGAAAGGTCCGCCGTCGACGACAAAAACATTTTTTGCATCATGTGCTTGCGAATATTTATTCAGGACCGATTTCTTCGGATCATTGCCCATTCTGGTAACACCGACTTCATGGATTATTTGTCCCGGAGCGGTAATTCCATATCCATCCTCTTTAGAAGGCATTTCGCTCAGTGAAATACCACCCATTTCGTCGATGATATTCCGGAATGTTTCCTGCATATGTTTGACCTGGTTGTATTCATGATCGGTCCATTTGAAATTGAAACGAAGAACCGGTATACCCCATTGGTCGACGGTGTGTGGGTCTATCTCACAGTAATTGTTTTCAGAAGCGACCGTCTCACCTCTGCCTGCAAAGCCAATGAAGGAACCGTAGAAACGGCGGTAATCCTCTTTGAGCTGCTTCCCGTAACCTCCGCCGCCATTCTGTCGCGTGCTGCCATCCCTGTTGCCGTATTTCCCGTTAAGATGTTGAATACCGTTCAGGAAACCATAGCTTGGCATCTGTAATCCTCCCCACGTCTCAACATGGTATCCCCTGGGAAAATCAAGCTTGCTATTATCTTTCCACCAGGGTATGTAAAGATGCATTCCGCCTGTTCCATCTTCATTATGACGATAACGATCAAGCATTTTAGGAAAGAAACCAACAACATCAGTCCCCGTCGAATCCATCAGGTATTTGCCTACAACACCGCTGGAATTGGCCAGTCCGGCAGGATGATCAGATGATTTTGAGTTGAGCAATAATCGGGCCGATTCACAGGAACTGGCAGCCAATACAACAATTTTTGCACGGACCTTATATTCCTGTCTGTCTTTTTTGTTGACGTATGAAACGCCGGTTGCCATTCCGTTTCTGGTAGTGACCTCCCGCGCCATCGCATGATTGATAATCTTCAACTTTCCCGTCTTAAGAGCGGGTGGCAATAGCACGGATGGTGAAGAGAAGTTAGAATGTGTGGAACAGCTGCGACCACATTGACTACAGTAGTGGCATGCAGGTCTGCCGTTAAGTGGTTGTGTAAGAATAGACAACCGTGAAGGAATCATAGGGATATTCAATCGATCACAGGCCTGTTTAATCGAAAGTTCATAGCACCGTGGTTTAGGCGGTGGCTGAAAGATACCGTCCGGCTCATTGTAGATACCTTCATTACTGCCAAAAAGACCAATCATGCGGTCTATTTTATCGTAATAAGGTTTCACCTCATCGTACGATATCGGCCAATCTTCGCCAAGTCCGTCTTTGCTTTTTGCCTTAAAATCATCCGGACCAAAACGCAAGGAAATGCGTCCCCAGTGATTGGTGCGGCCACCAAGCATTCGGGCGCGAAACCACATGAAATTGGTATCTTTGGTACTGGTGTAAGGTTCGCCGTCGATATCCCAGCCGCCAAAACAGGCGTCGAATTCACCGAACGGTTTTTCTTTTGATGAGGCTCCCCGCCTGGGGGATTCATAGGGCCATTTGAACATCGTATAGTCTTCAGAACTGAACTTGGGTCCGGCCTCAAGCATGACTACATCGGCTCCTGCCTCAGTCAAAACTTTCGCTGCCATACCCCCGCCTGCCCCGGAACCGACGATACAAACATCGTACTCTCTGGAAAGCTCCTGTATATTCATTTTGCTCGCTTTGAGTTGATTAATGTTAACCTTTATTCCAATTCCTCAGGCAGACACACCAGCCAACTCAGCGGAGAAAAGCTGGAAAACACAAACTCAATACCATTTACGCGAAATTGAACTTGCAACATTCAGAGATGAAGATCCCTCGGCTGATATTGGAAGCGGTTCTATAACTTGTCGCAACATCACAGAAAAAGGATCAGAATCGGCTTACCCTCACAGGTCCCGGCCATCAGTAAATGCTTCTGACTAATAAAAATATTATAGAGTAATTATTCCAGTATTTTTTACAAGATCATGACTAAGTTGCAGTTTAAGCTCTATGTTATGGCCCGCCCCCTTTTTCTTTCAAAAAGAAATGATTATTTATGTCTGATTCCATCACTCTTTACTACCAGAACTTAACAAGGACCAGGATGACCACACGTAAAGAATTTCTCAAACAATCTGCTCTTTTGGCTGGAAGCGCTTTGTTTCTCCCGGCATTTCGAAAAAATATGTTCCGCTCGTATGATTACAAACCCGGGCTCCAGCTTTATACTGTACGGGATGCAATGAAGAAAGACCCAAAAGCTACCCTGGAACGTGTTGCGAAAATCGGGTATAAAGAAATGGAGGGCGCCACATATACCGGAAGTGAACTGTACTACGGCATTGATGTGGATACTTTTCATAAAGTTCTGACTGATAATGGATTAACAATGCCCAGTAGTCACTATAGCTTAGGTGCTGAGATTGTTGACGGACATCATCCCAAAGGCACTATCATGAACGATTGGGGGCATGCAGTAGATGACGCCGCGAAGATGGGACAGAAATACATGGTCTGCGCTTATCTCCCCGACCAGTTTAGGAAGTCGATCGATGACTATAAGCGTGTAGCCGAACATTTCAATAAAGCGGGTGAAACGTGTAAGAAGGCCGGTATTCAGTTCTGCTATCACAATCATAATTTCGAATTTCCAAAGATTGATGGGCAGGTTCCTTATGAAGTCTTGCTCAGCAGTACTGACAAAGATCTGGTAAAGATGGAGATGGACATATACTGGATCACCAAAGCGGGTTATGATCCCCTGGCTATGTTCAAAGAACATCCCGGTCGTTTTGTTTTGTGGCATGTCAAGGACATGGATAACACGTCAAAACACTTTTTTACAGAGGTTGGGAACGGGATCATCGACTTCAAGAAGATTTTTGCCCATGCCAATGAAGCGGGTATGCAGCATTTCTTTGTTGAGCAGGATATCTGTCCGGGTTCTCCTTTTGTGAGCATCACAAAGAGCATCAACTATCTCGAAAAAAATATCCTGACCTGATAAACTGCTTCCAATGATCGTTATCAACATTATTTTCTGTCTGGCATTCATTTACTTCGCTTATCTCAATTTGAATGATCCGGATGCCTGGCTGTGGGTGAGTATCTACCTGTTTGCTGCTGCCTGTTGTGGTGCTGCGGTCTTTGGTCGATACTTTCCAACTGCTTATCTCATCTTGATTGCATTTTACCTCATCTATGCCGTGTTCCTGTTTTTTACAAAAGATGGTACATTGGACTGGTTCACTAAATATCGCATGGAAAATATCGCCGCCTCCATGCAGGCTACCAAACCCTATATTGAAAAGACGCGAGAGTTTTTCGGGCTATTGATTGTGAGCGGCGCTTTGTTGATCAACTATTTTGTGTATAGGTAGATTCGACCCCTAAATCCCCTGAAGTTATTCCGGTTAAAGTCAAGAAAGATTACTCTAATTGGATTTTATTTTTTGTTACTTTTTTGAGTAATTGAGGAGTAGGAGCAAGCCTTTGGATCCCGCACTTGGCGAGTTGATCGTCTTGGGACCGGGCTTGTTCCTTTCTTTTTTTGTGCTGGCGCTGTGAGAGGGGGGCCTGGGGATCAAAGTCCTGCCACCGCCTTCTTTTATCCCGTTTTTTATGGGAGGATACGTTCTTGCCTTTTTGGCTGTTCTTCCGGTCGATTTGAGCATTGAAGGGTGTGTTGTTCTTAAGCATCCCATAGACGATACGCAGAATCTTGTGCATGCAGACTCCCAAGGCCGCCTTCCTGGCCATGCCCTTATTCAGAAAGGCCTGGTAGGTTTGTCTGATGAGCGGATTACATTGAATGGCGGATCGGGCTACCATATATAGTATCGCGCGTGCCTCTGAGCGACCCTGTTTGCTCATATGATGGCCCCAGCTCCCATCTCCGCTTTGTTTATAGAGCGGATGGACTCCTAAATGGGAGGCCAGTTGTTTGACGTTCTCAAACATCTGCACCGATCCAATATTGAGCATGAGGCCCACGGCCGACCAGACAGCTATGCCGGGAAAACTACAGAGCAGTTCAATTTCCCCGGGGCATTCCCCATAGCTTTGATAATGGTTGGCCAATAGCTTTTTCTGATCCTGAATATCGTCTTCCAGGGTTAGCATCTGTCGGGCCAGGGTCGCTATAATACCGGCCGAGACCGGACCGCTATCTCCGGGTTCGGAGGCAATCTTATCCAGCAGGTTTCCCGCTTTCATCCCGCTCAGATACCGAATCTGGCCTAACCGGTCGATACCCGCTGCTTTGAGTTGGTCATAGCTGGCATAGTTTGCGAGTACCTGAAGGAGCCAGTGAGGAATCCCATCCCGGCAATAGCCGACCAATTCGGGCATATTCGTATACAAGAGGGCCTGCAGATGATTACTCAGTTGGGTTTTTTGTTTCAGGTTCAGTTGAATAAATTTCCAGTGACCCCGCAGCTGGGGATACCAAGGTTGGTTATAGCGAACCTTCTCGGGGTGGGAGACCAAATATCCGGCGATATCCCGGGCACTAATCGGGTCGGTTTTCGTGCGGCGTCCACTCGCCCGGCTATCGGCTTCTACCAGCGCCGGATTCAGCCGAGCCACCTGCACCGGCCACGATTCGGCAAGGCCCCGCAACATACGATACCAATTATTCTCAAAACCACCCGTACTCCAGTCCCACCCAGATTTGGGCCTCTTGATGGGCTTGGAGAAAACCGGTTAAAAAGGCTTCCAGTTTCTGATGACCGGTGGAAGTATCATCAAGCTGAAAATCATCTTCGATCACTTGTTTGCCGGGATTGCACAAAATAAAGTCGCAATATCCCTTACTGACATCTCCACCTAAATAGTAATGTAACATAGGTTATCTTCATTTTATGTCGAGTATCCTAAAAAAAGACCAGTAAGATCATCCTCGTTTTATATGCGGTGTTATACACCATGTTATTCCACGATTTTACCTGGTCAGGGGAACACACACTTCAGGACGGGCTCGCAGCCCAAGGGGAGCACGTGTTCCCTGACAAGGTACATGATCTTTTATACTAGTTTAACTGACTTTTACTATACGAGGGGACTTTCGTCACCAACCCCCACAATATGTCGCAAGTTTGAAACTTGTGACCAAACTGCACGTTGATTTTAATCACCCAGATATTCGGGGCAGATTTGCGACATATCGTGGAGATTCCCTTCAGGGGATTTAGGGGTAAGAAATACGTCTTATTTACCTTTCACATCACCACCTCTGTCATTCTGATTTTCTTCAATTTATCGAAGAAAGTAGAATCTCGTCAACATTTAGAACCTCCCCCAACCCCCTCCATATTTATGGAGGGGGCTATTTCGCAACTGGATCAGTGGCTAAACCCTGAGTACGAGATCCTACGACGATTTGCAAGCAAATCATCATCAGAATGACATCCTTAGTTTTTTGGGTTGGAGGTCAAAGCGATTATCAGGATTTATAACTGCGGCGTGACTCACATGTAATCCACTTGTGATAGTTTTGTGATTATTTCGTGGTGAAACATGGCTAACTATTGATGCGGGCTAATAGTTACTAATCAAAAAATAAAAAGCCATGTTAAAACGAATACACATAACACTACCAGCGATTTTATTGCTTGCTGTATTTTCGACGGCGTGCAATAAATTTCATAATCACGGAAAAGCGACCCGGTTCAAGGTTACTATTGAGAATACGGGTATGGCCTATAAAATTGTTAAGAGCGGTGCTTTCACTACGAAAGTTGGAGGTTCTTCTGCTGGACCCATTTTACCTGGCGAATCTTTTGAATTTTCATTCACAGCACCGGTTGGAGCACATTTCTCGCTTGCTACCATGTTTGCGCAGTCTAATGACTGGTTCTACTCCACCGACGGCAATGGGCTTCCTCTTTATAAGAATGACGGATCAAAGATGACCGGTGATGTCACTTCTTATTTCCATCTTTATGATGCCGGAACCGAAGCCGATCAGACTCCGGGCGAAGGAGACAACCAGGCACCGCGACAGTCCGCTCCCAACACTGGTCCGGCCGATCCGAATAATACCGTTCGGGAAGTTACCGCATCCGGCCTGCCGTCTGTTGATCAGGTCATTAAAGTTACCCTGACGGACGATGGCACACCTTATGGGTTCAAGGTGCGTGTTGAGAACGAATCCGATAATATGACCCTGCAAACATCCATGGGGGGCGTTCCTGTTCCACTTTCACCAGGTGTTTGGATTGTATTTGATCCATCGAACTCAAACCTGCTGTTTACCGAGGGACAAGCCGATTATGGTATGGGACTCGAGCATATCGCTGAAGATGGTAACCCATCTGATCTTGCTGACAATATTGCCAAAGAAACAGGTATTACCGTACCTCTTTCACCAACAGCGTATGCCGTTTATAATGGGAACAATCCTATCTTTATGGAAGGTAAACCTGCTAAAGACAACGGACTTGAAGGTCTGGCAGAGGATGGAAACCCAAGTATGCTCTCAACAGTTCTGCAATCCGACAAACAGGTATCAACATCTGGTGCCGTGGATACTCCCGTTGGCGCAAGCTCACCCGGTATTTTATTGCCTGGTCATATGTACTCGTTTATGGTAGATGCCAAAGATGGTGATCGATTCACGCTTGCCACAATGTTTGCTCAATCAAACGACTGGTTCTACTCTACAGGTCAAAACGGAATAGCTTTTTATGACCATGGTGTTCCGGTTCATGGCGATGTTACTTCTCAAATATATCTCTGGGATGCGGGCACCGAAGCAAATGAAGAACCGGGGATCGGATCCAACCAGGCTCCCCGCCAGTCTGCACCCAACACCGGACCAGATGATCCTAATAACCTGGTCCGAATGGTAAACACTAATTTGCCGAAAGGAATCAAAGTGACTATTACTCCTATTATGCCGTAGGTTAATACGAGTCCGGTGGTCTATTGTCTCTGTGCCAGACCGCCGGATTCTTTATTTTTATATAGCAATAAAAGGCAATAATCAACCGGATATCATTATTTTCTATAAATTTCAGTACTCTATATAATATGACAACAAACGATACCATACCTGTTCTCCTCATTGAAGATGATCCGGATATCCGTGAGTTGCTGGAAATCAATCTTGCTGATATAGGTATTTCGCTGGATGTTGCCGCTGATGGTCCAACCGGTTTGCAAAAGTCACTGACTGATGACTACAGGTTGATAATTTTGGATATCATGCTTCCTGGTATCGATGGTATCGAAATATGCCGCAGGTTACGTGCCCGAGAGATCAATGTTCCCATTCTAATGCTTACTGCCAAATCGCAGGAACTCGACCGTGTTCTTGGTCTTGAGATTGGCGCCGACGACTACTTGACAAAACCCTTCAGTATCCGTGAATTACAAGCGAGAATTAAAGCACTTTTGCGACGCGCAAGTTTGAACAAGTCAGCTGAAAACGGCAAAGAACCTGAGTCAGAGATCGTTATGGGTAACTTGCATATCGACACACTCAAGAGAAAAGTAACATTGAATGATGAACTTCTTTCCCTGACAGCCAAAGAGCTTGAGTTGTTGGAGTTATTTGCACGAAATCCCGGACGTACTTTTACGCGGCAGGAGTTGTTGAATGAGGTCTGGGGATACCAGTTTGAGGGATATGATCATACTGTAAACTCACATATCAACCGGTTACGGACAAAAATTGAAGAGGATCCCTCCCAGCCTGTTTATCTCAAAACGGTTTGGGGTATCGGGTATCGTTTTGCGGAAACAGAAGAATTACGTACATGAAATCATTTTTCTCCAGTTTTTACGGCAAAATATCCATGACATTTTTGCTGATCCTTCTGGTTGTGGGAGCGGCACAGGTGTACCTCACGTTCAATTCTTCGGTTCGTTTCCTGGATGAGGTCGATCAGAAACTGAATCTGGGTCTGGCTCATAGTATGGCCGGTGAGATTGAGCCTCTTGTCAAGGATAGCCTGTCCATTCCCGCCATCAAGCAGTCTATTCATTACATGATGGTCATGAATCCCCGGGTCGAAATCTACCTAACCGATCATACGGGAAAGATCCTCGCCTTTTTTGCCGATCCGCCGCAGAAAGTTGAGCAAACATCGATCAATCTTAAACCTGTAAACCAGTTTATAAATTCCGATCACAACTCATTCATTCTCGGTCCGGACCCGCGTCATCCCGGAGTTGAAAAACCATTCTCGGCTTCCCGGATAAAACTTGCTAACGGGCAGAGTGGTTATATGTATATCATTCTTGGGGGAGAGCAGTACCAAAATGCCCTTAATATGGTTAAGGACAGCTACATCCTGCAGACCAGCCTGAAGACGCTCATCGTAGTACTTCTTCTTGCAGGTATCGTGGGAATGATCCTCTTCGCTTTTCTAACCCGGCGCTTACGAAACATGTCGGAGGCCGTGCAGGCTTTCGAATCCGGCAACCTGGAAACCCGAATTTCGGATGGTAGTAATGATGAAGTTGGCGAGCTTGCGAACAGCTTCGACCGCATGGCGGACACAATTGTTTCTAACATGGAAGAGCTGCGAGATACCGATAAATTGCGCAGGGAGCTGATTGCCAATGTTTCACACGATCTTAGAGGGCCCCTCGCCTCGATTCAGGGCTACCTTGAAACGATCATGATAAAGTCCGAAACCCTGTCAGTTGAGGATCGTGAGAAGTATCTGCAGGTGATGCATAAAAACACGGCGACCCTGAATAAACTCGTAATGGATTTGTTTGAGTTGTCGAAATTGGATGCCCGCCAGATAGAAGCACATCCTGAACCTTTTTCTATAGCTGAACTGGCGCAAGATGTCGTCATGAAACTCAAGCCCTCAGCCGATCACAAACAACTTTCCATGCATATGCAACCGGAAGGTACGGTACCGCTCGTTCGTGGTGATATAGGCCTTATTGAGCGGGCTTTGACAAACCTGATCGATAACTCCATTCGTTACACTCCCAATAACGGCAGCATAACAGTTAGAGTATGCGGTGACACGGACGGCGCGGATGTGATTGTTGAGGACACAGGACCGGGTATCGCAAAGGATGATTTGATCCACTTGTTTGACCGTTTCTATCGGGTGGAAAAAAGCAGAAACCGGGATGATGGCGGTTCCGGATTGGGATTGGCGATTGCTCAAAAAGTCCTCGAGATCCAGGATATCCCTTTATTTGTTGATAGTACGGTCGGTGTGGGAACACAATTCAGGATGCATTTAAAAAAATGGGGCAAAGACACGACAAACAGCATCGCTTCCTGATGTTTCCCCATGTATCAATTGCTCCATTAATATATCCCTTCGAAAGCAATTAAATTAGATGCAGCTATCATTCTTTTAAGAGTCCCAATCTCGCAACCTGTAAAATTCCTTCTGGAAAGTGCTGTGGTACCCATTGTTTGAATGTATATGCACAAATTTGTCATTGATTATTTGAACATTCTATTTCCATAATACTATGAATGTCATGGTATTATTCGGTTTTTTATTCTTTGAAAAGTGTTAATAAATTAGTTTTAATTAGCATTCATCGAAGGCATATGTGTCAAATGATAATAGAAAATATGAGATATAATTAAGATTAATTGTTTCGGATAGTATTGCTAAAATTCTAACGTCATATATGCATAATTCATAGAATAATTTAGAATATCGTTAGTTTTTTAATGTGCATTTATTATCGCTATATTTGGATGCAAAATATATTATATAAATCAATATCTGTTATGAAATCTATTTTAAAATTTACTGGTGTTCTTAGTTTTTTGTGTTTATTTCTGGTTGCGGGAGTAGTAGCTCAAAATAACAAAACCTCAGCTCCTCAACAAAACAGGCCCCAACCCTTGAATCCTGACAGTATTTCCAATAAGGAGCTTAAGACCTTTGCCAAAACCTCCAATGAAGCTCAGAAAATTCAACAACAATCTGTAACTAAAGTAAAAGCTGCTGTACAGAAAGAAGGCATGGATTTCAATCATTTTCGTCAATTGGTCATGGCGGAAAGAAATTCGCAGCAAAAGCAGCCAAAGATGTCGAATGATGATCAGCAAAAGATGGCTAAGATCCAGAATGATCTTATGCAGATTCAAAGTGAAACAAATCAAAAGATTATTAAGAAGATTAAGGACAGTGGGATGACCGTTGAGCGATATCAGCGTATTATCGTTACCCTCCAGTCGAATCAGGATCTGCGCCAGCGTTTTGGAAAGCTCAGACAAGCACAAATGGGTCAAATGGGTCAGTAATTTGATCTCATTTTTAGGTTTTTAAAGGCTTCACGTTGTGTGAGGCCTTTTTTTATTAGTTCCATCTCAAGCAAAACATATCGCATACAATGTATTGTTTGGTATAGCCCTCCTATCTAAACTCACTTATTCAACTATCTTTCTTTCAAAAATTTACAGGGTTATGGAAAAACCGTTTAAAAGTATTACAGTAGGATTAATGGTTCCAGAACCGGAAGAGGCGCTTCAGTGGTACCAGCAATTTCTTGGAAACAGACAGGTTCTGAGACCGTCCACAGCCGTTGTTGAGATGGAAATGATGCCACACATCTGGATACAGTTCATCCAGGGAAATGCTAAACCGGGCACCTCTGTATTTCGTCTCGGTGTGGATAATATCTACGAAATGAAATACAACCTCGATTCTATGGATATATTGACGGGACAGATTCGTGAGGTATCGGGTAAGGTCCGCTATTTTCAGTTAACCGATCCTTACGGATACGGCCTAAGTTTTTACGAAGAGTTATAATGCAGTTTACCGCTGTCTATTAGCAATGAGGCGGAGGCCATCAAGAGTCAGCCAGCTGTCAACCTCATCGAAACAAGTGGTATGGGGACCAATGACTTCCGACAGGCCGCCGGTAGCAATCACTTTTGCTTTGCCATGTAGTTCACGCTTCAGCCGTTCTACTAAACCCTCGATCATACAAATGTGGCCAATAAACAAGCCGGATTGCATAGCGGATCGCGTATTAGTGCCGATGACTGTAACCGGTGGTTCCATGGGGACCTCCGAAAGCTGAGCCGTGTTACCTACCAATGCTCGCATCGTTATGCCGAGTCCGGCTGCAATCGCCCCTCCTGCAATGATTCCGGGAGCCTTTACGGTCATCATAGTCGTGGCTGTGCCAAAATCGATGACGATACAATTCGTTTTGAACCGATTCCATGCGGCAACAGCATTGGCGATCAGGTCGCTGCCAATTGTATCCGACGGGTTGACCCCGATCTGTAATCCGGTGCTCGTGGTATGATTAAGGACGATGAGATCATCATATCCCCATCTTTTGAATAAGGCTTTAAACACACCCGTCAGAACAGGTACCACGCTGCTGAGTATTACCTGATCAAAATCACTCGTTGTTAGACCTTCTCCTGTCAACAATGAACGGAAGGTTACGGCATACTCATCAGTTGTTCGTTCATGAACCGTTTGAATACGCCATTGGTGGATCCAGTCTCCATTCCGTGAGATTCCGATAACAATATTCGAGTTTCCGACATCGACAGCTAACAGCATAGATATGAATCGACTATGAGGTTATGTGTTGTTCCCCATGATAGGGATTTTAGAGGTAGAGTTCATCACGTACTTAACCTCACTCCTCCCCCCGGGCGTCATTCCCACGAATGTGGGAATATCCGTTGTTCCGTAATGTATTTGTTACCTACATAACTGTTCGGGTTTTATCAACGAATCACTAAAGTGCTTCAATTATGCTGTTTTTATTGACACCCGATGACGACCTTGTTCAGTGAGATCGTCCAACTATGGAACAATTCAGGTACAGCGATCGTCGGTTATGGGATTCCCCCGTAGGGATCACAATGTGGACGATCGGGGCCGGGAATGACGGGGTTTTGGTGTTGGCAGATAATGAATGCAGAAACTCGTAATTTGGTAAAGGTTGGGGCAACATCCTAAATACATTGATATCCCTCACTATGACATACAGTGAAGCATTAGTTGACAAAGTAAGAGAGGCTCTCGTCCAACAGACTGATGTGGAGGAGAAGAACATGTTCCAGGGATTGGTTTTCATGGTGAACGGAAAGATGTGCGTAGGCGTGAGAAATGATGAGATCATGTTCCGCATCGATCCGGATATTGCCGTAACGGCACTCGAACGAGTCGGGGCCCGTGCCATGATTAATAACGGTCGTATGATGAAGGGATTTGTGTTTGTTAGTGAAGCCGGATACAAGAGAAGTGAGGATTTTGAATACTGGATTGCACAGGCACTCGATTTCAATAAATATGCCAAAGCTTCGAAGAAGAGAAATAAATGAAAGATTATCATATTCAGTGAAATTACATGAATCGCAAGTCCAATCCCCCGCCCCCTTTTCTCCATTAGGGATGTCTATGGCATGAGTGGAATATTTCGTGTGGAGAATGTTGATGAAGTGACGGTTTATCATATCTTTCAAATAAAAAACTATGAGTGATTCATTCATCGACAACAAGGAATTTCAGGGAATTGATTTTTCAAAAGATTATTTGGAAAAGGGAGAATATGAGGGTTGCTCATTTTTGAATTGTCTGTTTGCAAAATCAGACTTGTCGGGAATCCGGTTTACGGAGTGCGACTTTGTGGATTGCGATCTCAGTATGGCGAACCTCACGGATTCCGGATTCCGGGATACACGGTTCAAGGGTTGCAAGCTTCTGGGTTTACAGTTCGATAGCTGCAAGGAAATGTTGTTTTCCGTGAACTTTGACGGCTGTCAGTTGAACCTCTCCTCTTTCTTTAAAATGAATCTCAAAAAGAGCAACTTCAAAGACTGCAGCCTGCAGGAGGTCGATTTTTCCGAATCGGACCTCACGAAAGTGGCCTTTGAAAACTGCGACATGATCCGTGCAGTATTTACACATACCATCCTCGAGAAGGCTGACCTTCGCACATCCTACAACTTCTCTATCGACCCCGAAATGAACCGGATCCGGAAGGCAAAGTTCTCACTAACTGGTATGCCTGGCTTGCTGGAAAAATATGAGCTCGAGATAGAATAACTGATATTAAAGTACAGAACCATAGTCACCTTAACCTCAAATCTACATATTCGCATAACTATCAAAAATTGAATTTTTCGCCTTGAACCGTTGATTCTGGATCTTGTTGGAAATCAAACTTACAAATCCAGGGCAATGTCAATCAGCCAAACAATGGAAATAGAAGGCTTCAGAGAGGAGTTGTACAAAATAATAATTTGTTAAGCAGGCTGATAAATTTCTTCCCCGGCTGTGTTGTACAATCAAAATAAAAACAGTAAATAATAACAGGTTTTGGTTGACCGCCATTTATACCTGATAAGGGAATTGGACTGTCTCGTATTTGCTAATAAGGCAGTAGCTCTGTCCAATCCCGGACTATTACAGCACTAATAACTGACCAGGGGTTAAATATGGGTCTGAAAATAATTGGAGCCGGATTTGGCAGAACAGGTACTTTGTCTACCTACACTGCCTTGAATTACTTGGGGTATACTTGCTATCATATGCTCGAGGTAATTCAGAATAAAGGAAATAAGTCACATCTTGATTTCTGGAATAATGTTGCCAAATCGCCTGAGGGACAACAAAAAAATTGGGACGAAGTATTCAGTAACTATACGGCCACAGTTGACAATCCAGCCTGTTGTATATGGAAAGAATTGCTGGAAGCCAATCCGGACGCAAAGGTGTTGTTGACGCTTCATCCCCGTGGACCAGAGGCCTGGTACGATAGCACCATAAATACCATCTATTTTACCGAGAGCATGTGGCAGTTCAAGGTGCTGAGACTGACTACTCCATTTGGGCGGAAGTTCGGTAATATGTCCTCTAAATTGATTTGGGGTCGGTCTCATAATGGAACAATGATGAATAAAGAAGACGCAATAGCCCATTATCTGAAACACATAGAAGAGGTCAAGTCAACTGTACCGCCAGATAAGCTGTTAATATTTTCTGTCGACCAGGGATGGGGACCGCTATGTAACTTTCTTGGTGTGGACGCTCCGGATACAGATTTTCCAAATGTTAATAATCGTGCTGAGATAAAGAAGACCATAGCAGGTATTGTTAAGGGTGCCTATGTAATCCTTGGGGCGGGGATAATAGCATGTGCAGGGTTGCTCTATGGACTCTATCAGATTTTACACTGATTATCCCATTGATTATTTATAATATAATGGTAAATAAATATTCAAATTTAAGGATGGAAAGATCATTGGTCTGCGTGATATTAGTTGATTTCCAGGATTTATAAGCTCAATCTACCCGGACACCAAGATCATTCAATTCGGATTTCATCTGATCACTGGATTTAAAATGAATCGTATGAAATCCAAGTGACTGGGCTACATCAATATTTGATTTGCTATCATCGATAAAGACTGATGATGCAGGATCGATATCATACCGATCGATGAGTAACTGATAGATGTCCGGATCCGGTTTAACAACCCCCTCTTTGCCGGAGACTACAACCCCGTCGAGAAAATTCAGAATATCGAATTCTTCGGGTATTATAGAGAACGTTTGATCAGACCAATTGGTCAGACCGTAAACATTATATCCAGAAGATTTTAGAGATATGAGCACTTCTTTAGATCCCTGAATTTCGCCTGTCACCATCTCCCGCCACCTGTGGAAGTAAGCCTCAATTTCCTTAGAGTAGGATGGATATTTTTCTTTCCGTTCATCGATTGCAATTTCGAACGGCCGGCCGGCATCCTGCATCACATTCCATTCGGAGGTACATACATTTTCCAGAAACCATTCAACCTCCTGATCAGACTGAAATAACTTTCGGTACAGATGCCTCGGATTCCAGTCAATAAGGACTCCACCAAAATCAAAAACTACAGTTGTTATTTTAGAATTATTCATGCTGTGATCTCCACATAGTTGCCTTCTGGATCGAGAACAACGCTCTCGTAATATCCATCACCCGTTGTTCTGGGTTCACTAACAATTTCAAACGAATTTTTTCTGAGTTCATTCGTGAGCGTATCCACTTTCTCTTTCCCTCCGACCGATATTGAAAAATGTGCTAATCCAATCATGTTTTCTCCTGAATGATACTTTATTTCCGGATTGTGCATCAATTCCAACCTGGTCAATGAATCTATAAAATAAAGAAAATGGGAAGTACAGTTTTTTTCGGGATTAGTATACATGGGCCCGCTTCCACTTCAAAATATGTCTGATAGAATTCTTTCATTCCATCAAGATCTGAAACCCATATGGCAAGATGATCGATTCGCATAGAAATATTGATAAATATGGGTAAAGTCCTCTTGAAGCGAGATATAGGGGTGTTAACTCAGTGTTTCAAATGAGAATTAACATGGTTAAAATGTCTACAGTGTTCACATTCAACATCCCCGTGAAAGTGTGCTTTTATCTCTTTCATATTTCATTAATTTTATTATTTCCCGACACTATTAAACAGTCTATATAAAAATTATGTGTGGCAGATATACAATTTTTGATGAAGCAACAGATGTGAAATTTTTAATGGGTCTGTATAATCTGGATCTCACTGCAATTGAAGAAATAAAACCTAATTATAATGCTGCACCTACTCACCGGTTACCTGTTGTTTTCGAGAATCATCACAATGGTCAGCGTGTATTAAATGCGTTCCAATGGAAACTGATTCCCTTTTGGTCAAAGACTGAGAATACCGGCTACAACACATTTAATGCCAAAGCAGAAGAGATTGTAAATAAGCCATCCTACAGAAAACCATTCAAGAGTCAACGTTGCCTGGTACCTATGTCTGGTTACATTGAATGGAATCAAACTGGTGAAAAGAAACCTCACCTAGTAAGATTCAAAGATCAGCCTGTTATGACTGCTGCAGGTGTATATGACAGATGGGTATCAAAAGATGATGGTCATGATTTGTGGAGCTTTTCAATCATTGTGACCAATGCCAATAAAGAGATGGATTGGTTACACCCAAGAATGCCTGTGTTTCTACACCCTGAAGAATTTGATTTCTGGTTAAAACCCAACAATAATGATACTGATGCACTGCAAGAACTGTTGGTATCTTATCCAGCATCTGAAATAACAGAATACATCATTTCAAAAAAGGTCAATTCCATACAGAATAATAGTCCTGATTTGATTAAGAAGGTTGGTTGACTCCAAATATTGGCAATAAGTGTGATACATGTATTTGTTGAAAGTCCCACTCTGAATAAGGGACTTGAGATATGCAACATGCAAAGGATGACAGAATCAATGTAATCGCTGTCTATGCTGGTTTTGATGACAATGGGAAGTTCCCAAAGCGTATCACACCCATCAAGTTTAAACTGCACAATGGAGTCGTGCTTAAGATCAAGAGAGTATGCAAGTCATATACAGATAAAGTGGGTCAGTTATATACCTTCATTTTGTGTTTGTCACTGTTGATGGCAGGTACTTTGATATCATATATGACACGCTCACAATGTACTGGTAGAAATATTAATAAAGCTGGGGTCAAGTCCCTTGATGGGACTATAGGGGTGTTAACTCAGTGTTTTAAAAAAACTGATCGTTATATATGCACCAACCGGATGACATCCTCCTGCACCCTACTCTCCCGAATGGATCCCTGGGGGAGAATAACCACGGAGAAAATCCCCCTTTTTTATGCACTTTTTGGGGCAACTTCTCACCTCTCATTTTATGGTTGACAGAACACTTTTTTTTAAATTCGATGAGAGTTTACAGTTGTTGGCATAGGTTATAAAAAGGACGCGATTTACAATAAATACGACCGTTAAACACCCTCCTACACCTCCCTCAAGGGAGGAGTTTTCTTATTGATCCACGGCTTTTATACCGACCGCTGATAGCTCCGAAATGCACGGGTCGCGAGCCATCCGCATGTAATCATAAACAGTACCAGCAATAATCCGTGAACTGAAATGTATGCCGGATCAACTGCTGCTGTGATGGCTTGCCGACCCGTATTTACAGCCCAGTCAACCGGGTTGAATCCCGCTGCCACACGTATCCAATGTGGAATAAGGTTTTCCTGCATAAAAGCTGACGATAGAAATGTGAGGGGAAGCAGGATGAGGTTGGATGCTGCAATGACGGATTCTTCTTTGCGCAACAAGAGCGCAAGCGCAATGGAAAGTGAACTTATCGCACCGCCCAAGACCATTGCGCTGAGAATAAGGACGAATACACCTATTAATCCGCCTGGAAAATGTGCACCGACAATCCATGCCAGAGTTATGATGATGACTGATTGAACGATAGTCACAACACCCTGTTGTGCTAGACGGCCCGTGATAATCGCACCTCTGCTGACAGGTGTTACCAGGAAACGATCCATCACTCCTCTATCCATATCGTCGATGACTCCCATGCCGCTCCATCCGTTCGAGAAAAGGGCACTCATAATCACAACGCCGGGCGTCAGGAAATCGATGTACGATTTAGCATGAAACCCGGGGACACTGGCTATACTTTTGAATAGTCCCCCGAAAAGAAGCAACCATATGATGGGCTGAACTAATGTAATAACCACGTACCATGGCTGCCGCATCAGATTTCGAAGCTGGCGTTTCGTGATATGCCATGAATGGACGATCTTCTCTCTCATTTAAGCACCTCCTTCTTCTCTTCATGATGATAAGCATGTCCCGTATAACGGAGGTAAACATCATCCAAAGAGGGCCTGGCTACAGTTACAGATGCGACCTTCACTCCTTCTGATTCCAGAGCTGTGAGAATAGGCGGTACGGATGAGGCGCCATGATCGGCCCGGGCATGGACCAGTTGTCCTTCGATTACGACATCCCGAACACCGGCAATCTGTTTGAAAAGATTCTCAATGATCCCATCGGTTTGAACATCAGACAGCTCAATACGGATGGCATCACCCCGAAGTTCTGACTTTAGCTCATCCGGTGTACCTTCGACAACGACTCTTCCCTTATCAATAATAGCAAGACGTTCGGCCAAACGATCTGCTTCTTCCAGATAATGGGTTGTCAACAGGATTGTGATGTGCTCACCATTGACGAGATTTTCTATCTCTGCCCACAGATCAGACCGGGCTTTGGGATCGAGTCCGGTTGTCGGTTCATCGAGAAACAAAACCTGCGGGCGGTGGACCAGTCCCATGGCCACATCCAGCTTTCGCTGCATCCCCCCGGAATAGGTGCGTGTTACCCGGTTTGATGCTTCTGTCAATCCAAAACGATCCAGTAATTCGTCGACGCGTTGTTTAAGTTCACTGCCGGCCATCCCGTATAACTGACCTTGCAGCGTCAGGTTTTCACGACCAGTGGCTTCCCGGTCAACGCCTGATTTCTGTGCGACACAACCGATGACTTCGCGTACTTTACCGGGATGCTTTACCACATCCAGACCTGCAACGCTTGCTTCTCCCGACGTTGGACTTGAGAGTGTGGTAAGAATTTTCACAGTGGTTGACTTTCCCGCACCATTTGGTCCGAGCAATCCAAAAATCGTACCCGCTTCAACCGAAAAGCTGATGCCATCAAGCGCCCGTATCTTCTCCTGGTAAACCTTTATGAGATTGTGTACCTCGATAGCGTAAGTTGATTCCATAAATTAAATGTACCGCGTTAATAACTGTCGAATTTCATATTTGATACTCCCCCGCTGATCTGTATGTCATATCGTTCCGAGACCTGATCGTAATGCGAGGTATTCTTTTCAATTTTATTGTCCGTCTTTTCGTAGTTTTTATGATCAATCGAAAGATCTTCTGCTCCGTTCTTTAGCACTACTCGCATTTCAGTTCCCGCAGGCCGGGAAATGGTAACCGAACTAATGCCGCCTGAAATGTGTATGGGAATATTGTCTGTTGGAACCGGGAGGATAATTTCCATATCTCTGACTCCAGCATGAATATCAAGTCGACTAAGATTGAGTTCTTTTAGATTAAACGTCGTTTCATAGACCCATCCAAGCATAACAATTTCCCATGGAATCGATCCATTCAACAGTATTTTTCCCCTTGGACTTTGTACTTTTTTGAACTGAAAGTTATAGGCATACTCTATTGCAACTGTTCCATCCATGGATTTGATCTCTGGCAGTAATCCATCAAAATATGCACTATACAGATCTCTCGAGGCGATATCAGCAAAAACCCTCACCATTGCAGCCCCGTTGGTGAAGATCAGGCTGCCCTTTTTGCGTCATCGAGGGGTGCCTTATATTCCCTGAATCCAAATCCTGCAGGATCATACTGATTGGAGTTCATGCTTTAGCCTCTCGAGTCCATTACATTCTCCATTTAGATAAACCTTATAAAAATCAACTTGTAAATATTGGGATAAAGTAAAATATAGCTGGCCGGTGTCAACCCTATGTCATCAGGGACAGCCATTTTCTGGTAAATATGCTGTACGATCTTTTCAAAACAAAGTTATGGAACAGAACGATATGCTATGTGCTGATCATACTTTAGCTTACCGGAAAAAAGCTCGGTGGATTTTCTGATCTTTAACGAATAAGTCTCTCTTTTTCTATCAAATAAAGTGCCTTAGCGGTTGATGCTCTGTGGTTCTTGGTGTCACTTTAAAATAACACAGAGAGCACAAAGCTTTCACGGAGAACCGCAGAGGGATTTCCATATTAAACGTGGGAAAGCTATAGTCGTGAGTGTTTTCTAAAATGACTAATCATCGTTCGTTTTTTTCTTTTTATCCTCACGGCGGTGTTCTGCTTCCATATCGGCAGGATCATCAACTGGTGGTGCGTTTCTGACGGCTTCCCAATCGAATTTCGCATCCATGGGTGTCAGAGCCTTTTGTGGATCGAAGATTCGCGGATCTTCGGGCAAGGCGTTGTAGGGTTCATAATCCGGTTTATCGGTAAAGATGTCAGAAAGATCGGTGGCACTGGCATCATATTGGTTGAGATAGGGAACGCCAAGCACATTCCAGATCGTCTTGTGGATGCTTCCGAAGCTGTAATGGGTGTGACCAACGTACCCATTCTTAGCCCATGGAGAAATTACCATGAGAATGCTTCTGTGGGCATCAATATGATCCACTCCGCTTTGTGGATCGTCTTCTGTTACGATGATCGCCATATTTTTCCAGTAACGGGTATGGGAGAGAAACTCGACAAGTCGACCAAGAGCGAGGTCGTTATCCGCCATGTAACTTTCCCTGAATGGATAACCATCGCCAGGACGTTCACCCGAACCGTGGTCATTGGGAAGATAAACGGTCATGACCTGCGGCAGCGTATCGTTAGATTCTGCCCATCGCTTGTTGAACTCTTTTTCGAACATCGCAAAACGAAACTGGTCAGGAACGGCGGTATTGAATGTGGCGTAGATATGCGAGCTATTGTTAAACACAGCCTGGCTGGAACCGGGTAATTGATCAGGTAACGAATGCCGGTATATTTGAAGGCCTGTTTCTCGTAACCCGGAGCCATCTCGAGACTAAACCCGAAGTTGAAGAAACGAACATCATGCCGCATAAACTGGTCCCACATGGCTCCCTCTTCATTATAATCCTCGGGATAGTAGGAAGCGGATGCCCCCACGAAGCCAAACATTCCGGGAGCCTTTGAGATATGGATCCATATTTCTTTTCCCGCCGTATGATGCAGCACACACCGGTTTCCATCCACTCATTGGGATAGTTGTCGACAAGCCAGCGATGGCCATCGGCGGAGACATCAGAATCGGTATAGAAGTTGTCGGATATGGCAAACGTGCGAGCCAATGCCAAGTGATTCGGCATGACGGTTGCATCAGTCACTGTTTTTGTGCTGTCATCATTGCCGAAAGTGACATGTTCCCCGTATCGGGCAAGCAAGGCGTCTCCCCGTCCCTTCTTGATCTGGCCAAATACCTCATCGTAGGTCCGGTTCTCCTTTGAAACAAAAACAATGTATTTGATCGGACTTACTTTCTCGCCGGGATATAGTGGAATTGGATTGTTTTTACGATCCGTGAAATCAGGATTATCTGTTTTCCGAAACCGGAAGTTATTTTCAACGACCTTTTGCGTAAGTTTATCAAGCTGACTATCGGAAGGAATATTGAATACCGATACGGTGCCTTTCATAATATTCCCGATGTAGCTGCCCTCTGGTCCCATGTGAAAATTGGGCCCGCCGTTTGGACCGCTGCCGAAACCCTTGGCGTTCGCTACAATCAACTTTGATCCGTCCGGACTAACTCTGAGTTTCGATGGAAACCATCCAACAGGAATATGTCCGAGTAATTTCATTGTTGGAATATCTATCACACCAACGGCATTGATCCCGGACTCGGCTACATACAACCTTTTACCGTCAGGAGATACGGACAGGCCAAACGGTATAATCCCTCTCAGATGATCAATCCTGGAATCCAGGGTAAGCTTGATCGTGGTAACAACCGTATCCTTTTTAGCTGATATCACAGAGATGTTATCGTTGTTACCGTTACTCACAAACACGTAATCACCAGTTGCTACAACTGAATTGGGACTTGAGCCGCCGACTGCCGGGATTCCATTAATTTTTCGACCAACCAGAACACCGGTCTTAATTTTAGCTACAACGTGTGGATCACTGTCTTGTACGTTGACAGTCCAAACTGAAAATGATTCAGGAGCATTAGGATCACCGAGTCCGAATACATTTAATGTATCATTGTGAATTCCCTCTCTCATCTCTTTCGATCCGTAGGCAAAAGCCGGGAAACGAAGCCCGGTTTTATCCAGACTGTCCTTCTTCAAGCCACCTACCAGTTGATATTGGAACATTCCGACATTAGCAACATACGCCCGGGTCCCATCTGGTGATAAGGTGATGCCGAATGGATAACGCCCAACGGGAACATTGGCAATCACCTTTTGGGTATGGGTATCCACGATGATCATTCGAAAACCAATCTGATCGACGGCATACAAACGGGAACCATCCTTGCTCAGAACCATATCACCAATGTAGCCATCGGTGTAATCATGACTATCGTCTTTCATTGCGCAATCAATGACCCCGGTTCTCTTCCCGGTGTTCAGATTGAAAATATAAATTTTGTTTTCGGTTCCTCCTGCGACATAAACGGTTTGGTTGTCCGGCGTGATAGATAATCCCATGAAGTCCGCGGCAAGTACTCCCTCGTCATTCTTAGCCCCCGGCGGTATCTGCATAACCTTCGGATCACGACCTGTTATATCATGAATTACTGAAATCGAAAAGGGTCGTACACCGGAGTTGGCAGTGACAGCTATCGAACCGTCGGGACTAAGTGTAAGGCCATACGGATGTGGCGCTACCGTGATCTGATGCCCCATCGGTGTTATTAATCGACCATTTGGTATCACCGAGATCGAGTCTCTGTGAATTTGCGTAATAGAGGAATCAGCAGGTGCACTGATTACCCAGTGTTGATCGCTTTCTTGCTTACATCCATTAATAACAAATGCGATAGTAACTACGAAGAGGAGTTTTTTCATAAATTCCCTTTTTACCACAGATCATTGTAGTGTCAACAACATAATATATTGGGGCGACACATGATCAATTTAACTAACATATCGATATAGAAGAAGATAGGGCCGGTCTTCCTAATAACGTGTTAACTCCTCGTTACCTTTGGATGAAAATTAGGCGTAACCAGGCATGATCACGTTATACTGTTTACGAGATTGCCACAGCGTCTCCTACACATTATTACGGATGCTCTTTAGAATATGAATTCAGAATGGTATAAAAGGAAAAGACTTTGCTCGACTTGGGAGACTCTTCGCAATAACAAAGAATTAAAACATTACAAGATTTATGCCCGCAAGATGTAAGATGATGATGGTAAGACCAACGATGATGCGATAGTATCCAAAGATTTTGAACCCGTGGCTGGTCAGGTAGGTAATGAACGATTTTATAGCAAGCATTGCCACAATAAAAGCGACAACGTTTCCCAGTATTAATAATCTAATTTCATGACCCTGGAAACCCGGTCCTTTCATATAAAATTCAAGCACTTTATAGCCGGTGGCAGCAAACATGGTGGGCACTGCCAGGAAAAAGGAAAACTCTGCAGCTGTTTTTTTGTTCAGCTTGCCGAAGAGTCCACCAATGATAGTAGCGGCTGATCTGGAAACTCCGGGTACAAGAGAGAAACACTGAAATAAGCCAACAACCAGTGAATTCTTATAACTCACTTCCGTCTTGCCATGTTCTTCGGAATCCTTGAAGTAATAATCGACCCAGATAAGTACGAAACCACCGAGGAATAAGGTCGTTGCAACAACAAGCACATCGCCCAGCAGGTAATCAATCGTTTTAATAAATAACAATCCCACGATAGCGGCCGGCAGGAAGGCGATAAACAGTTTCCAGTAGAATTGGAAGGATTGGAGGAAACGTCGCCAATAAAGCACAACGACTGAGAGAATAGCACCGAACTGAATGGCAACAGTGAATGCTTTGGTGAAAGGATTTTCGGCGATCCCCATTAAAGAGGAACCGATAATCATGTGGCCTGTAGATGAAATGGGAAGGAATTCAGTAAGCCCTTCAATGATTCCAAGAATCAACGCCTGTAAGTAGGTCATGAAAAGTGATTTATGATAGCAATGTTATTTTCGCTTGTTTAGAAATGCGAAAATACACAAAAGACACGAAAGGTAAACAATCCGCAACTCTAAACCCGTAACCCGAAACCTCGGTAATCAGACTTCCAGTTCGGCCATCTTCATCTTGCGGACAGCCTCAACGGCATCATTAAACGGTATTTTGGTCTCGCTGCGATACACCCGGATTGCATCCAGTTCACGATCTTCTTTAAGTAATTGCATCACCTTTTCCTGCCCCGTTTCGTCAAGTGGGCGTTGTTTGCCGCGTAACCAGAACAAAGTATTAAGACGTTGCCATTGAGTCATTTGGTCTCTCCAAGTGGTTTATACTAACATGACAATCCCTGAAACAGGGCGTTAACTCTCCTATATTATCGTCAGTAGATGTTATTTTATTGAGTAACGTGTATAAAATTATCATTAAAATTGGTAAAAGTGTCTGAAAGGCAGTGAACACCGCTCTGATTACTGTGAATGGTAGGTAACAGCTGTCTAATTTATGACTCGTTTGATCACAATCTGGCGGAATATTCTATTTCGATGAAAAAAAACCTTCTCTTACTATTCATCATAATATCTGTTTCACCTGTATGGGCACAGAGTGCTCAGATTTATCTTCGGGTAAACCAGGTTGGATACCATCCTGCAGATGATAAAATAGCTGTCGCGTTTTCCCACGAAAAGCAATCGATCGAATTTGAATTGATTGATGCAACGACGAATACAAGCGTTTGGGGACCTGCCAAGGTTCTAAAGAACGAAGGAAAATATGGGCGGTTCAAATATCATTATCACCTTGATTTCTCTTCTTTCACAAAAGCCGGTATTTATAAGATTCGTATCGTCGGTACCCAAAAAGAGTCTCTTCCTTTTCATATAGACGATAACAGTTATAAGGGGTTGGCCGACAGCATGCTGATCTTCATGCGCCAGCAGCGATGCGGATATAATCCATTCCTTGATCAGGTATGTCATCAGAAAGATGGTCGAACCGTTTACGGTCCGATGCCGGACAGTACATATATCGACGTCAGCGGCGGATGGCACGACGCCGGTGATTTCCTGAAGTACCTGATGACTTCCAGTAACACCGTTGGCCGTTTATTATTCAGTTATCGCGAAAATCCCGGAAAGTTTGGAGACCACGTTGATGCACTTGGACATCTGGAACCCAACGGAATCCCCGATATATTAGATGAGGCAAAGTGGGGACTCGACTGGATGCTCAAAATGCACCCGGCTCACGATGAATTGTTTCACCAGGTCGCCGATGACCGTGATCATCTTGGAGCAGTCTGGAAGTTGCCATCGACGGATACCGCTAATTATGGATGGGGACCAGGGAGTTATCGCGTGGCTTACTACGCGAGTGGAAAACCGCAGGGACGCTGGAAATACAAAAACACGTCAACTGGCATTGCCAACCTGGCCGGACGCTATGCGGCCGTAATGGCTATGGCGTCACAAATCTGGAAAAGAGATTTAAGTGATACGGTAACCGCCAATCGCTATTTGAGAGCGGCAAAACAAGTCTATAAGATGGGGCTCGCTCAACCGGGTAACCAGGAAGGAACCCCGTACCTCTCTCCTTTTCGCTATCACGAGAGTACCTGGACAGATGATATGGAATGGGGTGCTGTGGAACTGTATAAGAGTACGCGTGTTGAGAAGTATCTGACACAGGCAAAACAATACGCCCGGAAGATCGGAAGTACCTCATGGATGGGACGTGATACTACACTGCATTACCAGTATTATCCTTTCATGAACCTCGGGCATTACGAACTGTTTTCCTTGGTTGACAAAGCGTTTCAGGATACACTTGCCGGATATTATCGAGCGGGATTGCAGGCTGTTTATGATAAAGCAGAGAAAAATCCATACTTGGTAGGATTTCCATTTATTTGGTGCTCAAATAACCTGGCTTCTGCCCTGATCAATCAGGAAATTCTGTATAAAAAGATGACCGGAGATACTACGTATAGTCGCATGGCTCTGGCCGCTCGTGACTGGCTTCTGGGACGTAATCCGTGGGGAGTAAGTCAGCTTATTGGGTTTGGAACCAAATACTCCACTGAGCCTCAGAATTATATTGAATATCTGACTCATCGCCAGGTGACCGGTGGATTACTGGATGGCCCGGTCTATACATCCATTTATAATCGTTTTAAGCGCTTCATTCAACTCTCGAGACCGGATCCATACGCTGCCTTTCAATCAGATCACGTTGTCTATCACGACGATTGGTACGATTTCTCAACTAACGAACCAACTCTCGACGGAACAGCCGAAGCGATTTTGTGGATGAGTTATCAGTAAGCTTTCAGCGTTCGGCTTTCAGCTGGCCTATTCCTCTCTGCGGTTTATTTTTAACCGCTAAGGGCATGTAAACTGTCGCAAGTCTGTGACTTGTGACAACCAACGATAATATTCATCTTCGATTGCGGAGTTCCTCTATCGATTTTCCACCTTTTTGCGGAGCCAGTCGACCAGTTCCGTGTCACCTTCCCTCTCAGCAGCATTGAGTGGAGTCAGGTTTTCCCACGAAGGCAGCCAGTTGATGTCGGCACCCCTCTCCAGTAGATAAGCGGCTACCTGTTGTTGCCCGCCATGACAGGCATACCAAAAAGCCAGATTGATTTCATCTGGTTCCGGGAGCATCCTGCCATCAAATTTTACCTTGACGCGATCCATCATTCCAAGAGCTGCTTCATGCCTGAGTTCCGTCTGTGCACCTCGTTCAACTAAACGTCTTGCCGCTTTCCACTGTCTGAATCCCACAGCATCGTTCAGGGGAGAACCACCGGCAATGACTGCTCCAGTTGCTTCAATATCGGCGCCATTGTCCAGTAGTGCATCCAGGGCAGCCACATCATCACTACTTGCAGCCCAGTGAAGAGGTGTTTCGGTATGAGATCCAATGAATCGTGCATTCACATCAGCGCCTGCTTCGATCAGTATCTTTATGGTCTCGGCAACATTTGGCAAATGTCCGGGCCAGTCTGTTGCTATATGTAATAGTGATCTGGAAGATTTGCCGTCTCTTATTCTCGTATCAACCAGATTCGGATGATTTTCCAGTAGATTTGTCAATGCACTGACATTGCCGTTGTATATAGCGTTGACCACTGCGACGGCTATCGGATCATTAGCCGGGACGCTTAACATGCGAATTTAAAATGGATGTACAGTTCTAAAATATCTTGCACTAAAATATAGTATTAGTAGTCAATTAAAGCGTAGAAAAAGCCATCAACACATTGTTTACTGTTCATTGTTTACTGTTAACTGCTTATCCTCCATCACACGCCCGTCCACGAGTTCCACAATGCGCGTCCCATATTTCGCAAATCGCTCCGAGTGTGTAACCTGAATAATCGTCACCCCTTCTTCCCTGTTTAGATCGAGAAGTGTCTCCATGATCTGTTCACCCTGTTTTGATTGAAGGTTGCCGGTCGGTTCGTCAGCCAGGATCAGTCTCGGTTTGATAATGAGCGCGCGCGCGATACCGACGAGCTGCTGCTGACCGCCGGAAAGCTGGCTCGGGAAAAGGTCTTTCTTTGCTACGATACCGAAGCGATCAAGTGTATCGGCAACCAGGCTTTTACGCTCCGATGTCTTGATCTTTTTATACAGCAACGGCGTTTCCAGGTTTTCATAAACGGTTAGATCATCAATAAGATGATACGCCTGGAAGACAAACCCGATGAACTGCCTGTGTAACTGTGTTCTCTGTTTTTCACTTAGTTTGTGAACGGGTTCATCCTGGAAGTAATATTCTCCCTCTGATGGTTCGTCAATCATTCCGAGAATGTTCAGCAAAGTCGTTTTACCCGCTCCGGATGGTCCCTGTATGGATAGGAACTCGCCTTCGTTGATCGTCAGGCTGACATCCCGAAGGATGTGTGAATAACTCAGTCCGTTGCGGTATGTTTTGAAGATGTTGGATATGCGTATCAAGGTGTTAGGGTGTTTAGGTGTTAAAGTGTTTAAGAAGCTGTCAGCTATCGGCGGCCAGCTTTCAGCTTGTTTGTCCGTTGTTTATTCAAAATTCAAAATTCACAATTAAACATTCAAAATTACATCAATTATTCATTGTGCAGGCTTTCTACCGGGTTCATTAAAGCTGCCCGAATCGCCTGCCAGCTAACCGTTGCTAGTGCTACAATCAGAGATCCGGCCCCGGCTGCTATGAAAACGGCAAATCCGATATCCGTCCGGTAGGCAAAGTCGCGCAGCCAGATTTGCATGATGAACCAGGCAACTGGTGAAGCAATCACGAAACTGATTGCTACCAGTTTTAAAAACTCCCCGGATATCAACCTTACGATATTCCCTATTCCGGCACCCATAACTTTACGAATGCCGATTTCCTTGGTCCTGCGTTCCACGCTAAAGGCTGACAAGCCCAGCAATCCAAGGCAGGCAATGAAGATCGCCAAAATGGAAAAAGCTGACATCAGAGCTTTCACTCGCATATCTGCCCTGTAATACTCATCAAACCTTTGATCCATAAAGGTGTAAGTGAACGGTTGACCAAGAGCATATTTTTCCCACGAAGCTTTAATCTGCGACAGTGTTTTGCTTGGGTTGTCCGGTGCTACCCTGAACGCAATAGCACTTGCATCGGAGTCACGCCCAAGAAACAGAGCCAGTGGACCGATCTTCTGGTGCATGGACCGGAAGTTGAAATCTTTAACGACGCCGATCACTTTATATGAGTCCATTTTGTTCCTGTTGACCGTTCCATCTGCGTCAGATGTAAAATCCTTGATCTCCTTACCAACCGGGTTTTTGAAACCGAACTGAGCTGCAGCAGTTTGGTTGAGTATCACGGCATGCGAATCACTGGTCATATCCTCTTTAAAATTCCGTCCCTTCAGAATCTCCATTCCCATGGTCCGGATATAACCTGTGTCGACATACCAATTTTGCATATTCACAGCGTTCTGTTGTGTAACTGTTTGTCCACCCGGCCAATAGGTTTCCTTGGACTTGCTGTATCCGTATACCGGCAGATAATTAGTAGCCGTTGCGTCTTTAATAAACGAGTAGCCAAGCATCTCCTGCCTGAAGGATCTCAAACTTCCGCCCAAAGCGTTGGCATCATTTATAATAACAACATGTTCTTTGTTAAAACCTGGTGAACGTTGCTGTATGTAGTTCAACTGCTTATTAATGACAAGGAGTCCGGTAATGATGACGATTGAGATAGTAAACTGGAATACTACGAGAATGTGTCTGAACAAACCATGTCCAGCTCTCTCCCTGATAGCACCCTTAAGGACATGGGCCGGTTGAAATGATGATAGCATCAAGGCAGGGTAACTACCGGCTGTGAGTCCGGTAACTAATACGATACCCAGTGCCGTAAGTAACTCTTCGGGATGAAATAGCTGGGTAAGCCTGATATTGAAACCGGCAATATTGCTAAAAAATGGCAGTATCAGCTCAGTTAGTACAACGGCCAGAATAAAGGAAAGCAAGCTTAAGAGGATAGACTCCGTGAAAAATTGAGTGCTTAGCTGGCTCCGAAGAGAACCCAGCGTCTTCCGTATGCCTACTTCCCTTGCCCGCCTGGCCGATCTTGCCGTGGCCAGGTTCATGAAATTGATGCATGCAAGAACTAAAATAAACAGCGCCAACCCGGAAAAGATATAGACATACAGAACATTTCCGTTGGGTTCAATCTCATCTTGCAAGTGCGAATAAAGATGAATGGACTTAAGGGGTTGCAAATAAAACTGGTATTTGTTCCCGGCAGTTTTGTATTGTTTAAAATTGATCCCCAAGACCTCTCGAAGTTGTGGTTCGATATAGGTTTTACTCAGTGAGGTAAAAATATCGGGAAACCGGGAAGCTGGAACTCCTTTTCTGAATAGTACATACGTGTAATAATTGAAACTAAACCAATTTTGATTCCTTGAATCGGGATAGGTTGCCATGGATAAAATGAAATCAAAATGGAAATGGGAAGTTTCGGGAATATCTTTGATCACACCCGTGATCTTATATTGTCGCTTGCCATTAAAAAGCAGAGTCTTCCCAACGACATCAATTTTTCCAAAATACTTTTCTGCAATGGACCTGGTAATTACCACGGAATTTGGATCTTTCAGTGCTGTAGCTTGATTTCCATACAACATGGGGAGTGTAAACACGTCGAAGAAGGTGGAATCAGCGTAGGCTACCCGATTTTCTTTTATATTCGAATCTCCTTTTCTGACCAATTCGTTGTCTGTTGTACGAATCCTGACCGCAGCCTCAATAGACGGATAATTTTTTTGAAGAACTGGTCCCAGTTGTGCCGGCGCTTTCGCTGTTTTAAAATAATTCCCGGAGAAATCGATATCTTCAGCAACCCGGTATATACGATCCGCTTTCTTGTTGAATGTGTCGAATGAGATCTCATGAAACACATACAAAAGAATGATCATACAACTGGCCAAACCGACTGCCAACCCCATAATATTGATCAAGGCATACCCCTTTTGCCTCCAAAGATTGCGGAATATGATTTTAAGATAATTGCGGATCAAAGTGTTTTAGTATTAAAGTGTTAAAGAAGCTATCAGCGTTCGGCTTTCAGCCTGTTTGTTCCTTGACATAAGTTTACTGTCCAAATCAAAATTACTCCAATTATTCATCCATGAGACTCCTTACCGGATCCATAAGAGCTGCATGTAACGATTGCCAGCTTACTGTTGCCAGAGCAATTCCCATAGCTACGACTCCAGCCAGTACAAACGTCCAGATACCGATATGGATGTGATACGCAAAGTTCTCCAGCCATTTATGCATGCCGTACCATCCAATGGGCACAGCAATCAGAAACCCGATTCCGACCAGTTTTAGGAAATCTTTCGAGAGCAACATCAGGATGGCCGTGACTGACGATCCCAGGACTTTGCGGATGCCGATTTCCTTCGTACGTCGTTGAGCAGAAAATGCTGACAATCCGATCAGTCCAATGCTGGCGATAAAAACAGCCAGAATCGTAAATATGAGTGCAACCTGTCCCTGCTTTTCTTCTGAACCATATTGTTTTGCGAAATTCTTATCGAGGAAGTGATAAGTCACCGGGTTGGCGTTATCAAAGTGCCGGTATACCTTATTAAGATAGGTCAGCCCTTCCCTGGTTTTTCCATTGGCAATTCTGACATACAGGTTATCCTTCGCCATATCAGTTGGTGGCATGATCATAACCATAGGGGTTACTTTGTGTTGGAGCGAGTACGTATGAAAGTCGGAGATCACACCAATTACGGTACGAATCTTATTATCCGACAGGAGCATAATCTTTTTACCTACGGGATTCTTCCAGCCCAATTCACGGACTAATGTCTTATTGACCAGGGCGGAGCCTTCCTGATCGGTAGCCATCTCTTTTGAAAAATCTCTCCCGTCTTCGAGGTTAATCTGAAGCGTATTCAGGAAATCAGCATCGACAGCCAATTTTTCAGCCAGTTTAGAGCCATTTGACTCCGATCCGTCATTGGTTTCATATAGAAAGCCGATCTGTCCTATATCATTATTGCCAATCGGATTTCCAGCCGCAGAGACACCTTTTATTAACGGACTTTGCATTAACTGGGATTTCAATACCGGTATCTGCTTGCGTACTCCCATATCATTTATATGAAAAGTCAGAGTCTGGTCTTTATTAAATCCGAGATCTTTGTGCTGAACATACTGCAACTGCTTATAGATGACGAAAGATCCGATGATCATTACAACGGCAATAACAAATTGAAATACGACGAGCATCTTCCTAAACAACACGTTACCCGACTGCTCACCCATTTGTCCTCTCATAGCCGGTACAGGTTTGAACCGCGAAAGAAATAGAGATGGATAAAGCCCGCTTAAAAGACCGGTAACCAGCATCAGAAACAGAATCAGCAATGATGTTTTCACCATCCCAAATTCCCATCCTGTCAGATCTTTTCCCGTCATCTGATTGAAATATGGTAGAACCGCCTGCATCAGCAGAATAGCGATGATCATAGCAGCGATTGAGACTATGAACGATTCTGAAATGAACATACCTGCCAGGTTTTTGGTATCCGTGCCAAGCACCTTGCGCAACCCCACTTCCCGCAGCCTCAGCGATGAACGAGCCGTTGAAAGGTTCATATAATTGATCATGGCTATCAGCAGGATGAGCACGGCGATGCAAATGAAAATATAGATGCGGCTTATGGAGCTGTTAGGACTGATTTCATAGTCGAGATGTGAATGAAGGTGAATGGATGTGAGGGGCTGAAGATCCATGTGATAGTCCTTCACTCCCATCTTTTTTTGTATCGTATTTGCTGCAAATTGCGGAAGTTTCTTTTCCAGGTTTTTAACATTCGTACCTTTTTTGAGCAGCAGGTACGTGTACAGACTGGCATTCTGCCATCCACTGGTATAGTCGGCCGGGAGGTTTCGAACAGCGCTGAACCGGAGATGAGAATTGGCTGGCACATCCTGGATAATCCCAGTCACTGTATTGGGATAATGATCCCCGAAGTAGATGGTTTTGTTCATCGCCTCTGCTGCTGATCCGAATATTTTCTCGGCCAGGCTCTTCGTCAGGACTATGGATTGCGGATTAGAGAAAGCTGTATTTGCATTACCGTAAAGGAAGTGATAAGTGAAAACATTAAATATCGCATTATCCGCGAATATGATGTTATCAGCACTAATCTTTTTGTCTTTATATGTGATGATCCCTCCGCCCTCCGGATCTATACGCACGGCGTCTTCTATCTCTGGATAGGCTTCCTTTAACGCCTGAGCAAAGGGGGCAGATGTGAGAGCGATGTCGAACTTCCCTCCCTGCCAGCTTGCATGCTGAACGACTCTGTAAATGCGGGTCGCTTTTGTATTGAACCGGTCGTAGCTAAACTCATAATGAACGAATAATGCCAGAAGCATAAAAGCAGCAAGTCCAACAGCCAATCCGCCAATGTTAATAAAACTGTAAAGCTTATGCCTTTTCAGGTTTCGGAATGCGATCTTAAGATAGCTGCGGATCAAAGTCTTTAAGTGTTTAGGTGTTAAAGTATTAAAGTGGCTGTCAGCAAGCTGACGGCTATTCCTCTGTTAACTGTTATCATTCATTTCGTAGGCTTGCTACCGGATTTGTCAACGATGCCTTTATCGAGTGGTAGCTGACCGTCGCTACGGCCACAAGCAATGCTACGAGGGCGGATATCAGAAAAATACCCGGGCCGACATCGATACGATAGGCGAAGTCGGTGAGCCATTTCCTCATTATGTACCATGAAACAGGGGCCGCAATGACCAGAGATAGCAGTATCAACTTGACGATATCTTTATTCAGCAACAGGACAATCTGCCTGACTCGGGCTCCGAGTACTTTCCGAATTCCAATTTCTTTGGTCCGGTTGATTGCCGTAATACCTGCCAATCCGAAAAGTCCCAGGCAGGCGATCAGGATGGCCAGGAACGTGGAGACCGACATGATTTCCAGCCACTTCTTGTAAGAAGCATACTGTTGCGCCACAGCGTCATCCAGGAACCAGTAATCAAAAGGTGTAGACGGGGCAATCACCGACCATGCTGATCGCAATAATGGCAATGTCTCACCTATCCGGCCTTTCCTGATCCTCACGAGTATATTGTCTATCCCGCCCTCACGTGGGTTCATATGCAGCAACATGGGTTCAATGGGAGTCTCGAGCGACTGGAAATTGAAATCTTTAACGACCCCGATCACCTTTGACGGATGTTTTTTGTCGCTCCAGGCCAGTGACTTACCAACCGGATGCTCCCATCCCATCGATTTTGCCAGCGCCTGGTTAATGATTATGGATCCGGTTTTGTCAGCAGGATGACTGTCTGAAAAATCCCTGCCGGCCACCAATTCCATGCCCATCGTTTTAATGAAATGCTCATCCACATAGTAGATGTAGGACGTTTTATAATTTCCATCTACCTTGAATCCGTATCGGTTTGTCCCTTTGGTAAAGGCCGGAGCCATCCCGCTGACACTCCCGACACCGGGCACACCGTTCAGTTTATTACGATATCGCTGCAATAAAAGTTCACCTTTTTCATTCCATCCGGTATAGGTTGGAATACCCACCAACTGATCCTTATTGTATCCCAAGTCCTTTTGGCTCACAAAATCCATTTGACGCACCATAGTGACCGAACTGATGATCAGAAATACCGAGAGACTGAACTGCAGGATGAGCAATACTTTAGTCAGGCGGGGTTTAAAACGGTGGTTGCTCATCCCTTTCAGAACTTCGGCCGGACTTAATCGCGCCAGAAAGATGGCCGGGTAACTTCCTGCAATCAGGCCGGTTATAAATGTTATCCCCATAATGACTGCGAAGAACCCTGCTTGTCCGGCATAACTGAAAGACAAACTTTCACCGGAAATCCTGTTAAAGAGCGGCAAGAACAACTCGGCCAATCCCAGGCCGGCAATCATGGCAAACAGGGTCAGTAGTTGCGTTTCTCCCCAAAACTGCCAGGCGATTTGTTTCCGGTGAGCTCCGGATACTTTGCGGATGCCGACTTCCCGCACCCTGTTTGCCGAACGGGACAGGGACAATGTTACGTAATTGATGCATGCTATCAACAAAATCAGGAAGGCAATTCCCGACAGGATATAGGAATAAAGCGGGTTGCTGACGTTCGTCCAGTTAACCGAAGCATCAAGATGAATAGCTGAAATTGGTTCCATCCCGATTTCAAACACCTTGGCATTTTTAGGTAGCCCCTGCCGGGTTCTGGACTCTTCCATATCGGACTTGAAGCGTTCGTTGACATACGCGTCCAGTTTGGCTTTAAATTGACGGATATCCGTATTTGGAACGAATTCCACAAAAAGCGGAGTGTTAAAACTGGTCCATCGATCTTTATTATGCTCGTAACCCGGTTTGTGTTGAATCGGCACCAATACATCAAATTGGATACTGGAGTTGTCCGGTGCTTCTTTTGCAATTCCTGTGACGGTAAATGTCTCTTCCTGATCCTCCATTTTTATCCTCAGAGTCTTTCCCACAGGATTCTCATCACCGAAATATTTACTGGCAATCGAACTCGTGAGCACGACATCCTGTGGGTCCTTTAGCACCTCATCGGGATTGCCACGCAGCAATGGAAATGAAAAGAGATTGAAGAAATTGGAATCGACATAGGTTACGGACTCCTCATGAACTTCATCGTCTTTTCGAACCAGGGCATTGCCTGCATCCCCCCTTACCACTTGCTGTATTTCGGGAAATTGCTGTTTTAGGGCAGGTCCAAACGGCAGCGGAAGGTAAGCTGATTTCCAGAGGCCATCGGGGGCACGGGTATCAAAAAAGGGTTTGTCTTTGATCTGGCTCTGCGGCTTTTCATACCTGACTTCGTTGAGTCGATAGATGCGATCCCCGTTCTTATGAAATTGATCATAAGAATACTCGTGACGCACGAACAGGTAAATTACCATGCAACACGCAATCCCCACGGCAAGACTGACGATGTTAATAAACGAATATACCGGTGATTTCCGGAGATTTCGGAATGCTATTTTTAGATAATTCCGCAGCATAGTGTTCCCGTGCTAAAGTGTTTGAGTAAGCTATCAGCTATCAGCCATCAGCCATCAGCCATCAGCTTATTTCATTATCGATACTCTGTAGGTATGACTCATTATTAACTGTCTTACCTACCATTCAAATCCTCATCAGACTTTCAATATCCTCAGCCTTCAGATATGGCCTGTCTGGTAGATAGTGCAAATAGCAGGCCAAACTAAAAAACAGCGGTTTATCGATAGAATGCACGGTTCGACCCACAAAAGCTGTACGTCTGCGAACACCGAATGTCCGGAATCGGACATTCGGTGTTCGCTTAATCATTTCTATACCTGTCTCCAGGGGTTACTAATTATCACAAACGGATTCGGGATAAACCTTGTCCAAAATGACAGTGAACCCTGATCTCTCTGTGACTGCTCTAAGTTCTCGGTGGTTGCTTTTATGGTGCTCTTAATAACCACGGTGGACACAGAGTAATCTCACAGTGTGCACAGAGCGGTAAGAAGGATGAGAAACTTTCTACATCTTCCTTTTTCAGTTAATGTGTTAAAGTAGCTGTCGACGTAAGCTTTCAGCCTATCTCACTACACAATACTCAGGGCATCAACACACTGTTTACTGTTGATTGCTAACTGTTCATTGGTCACTGTTAACTGTCTATGCTCACTCCGTGTGAAGAGACTTCACCGGGTTGGTAATGGCCGCACGTATCGATTGCCAACTCACCGTTACTAATGCGATCACCATTGCCAAAGCCCCTACCAGCACAAAAGTGCCTATACCGATGTCAATGTGATAAGCGAAATTTTCCAACCAGCGGTGCATTGCATACCAGGCAATCGGCACAGCAATCAAAAAGCCGATCCCGACCAGTTTCAGAAAGTCTTTCGATAGCAGGGCAACAATGCCGGCAACTGAGGCTCCAAGGACTTTGCGGATGCCGATTTCCTTGGTTCGCTTCTCAGTGGAAAAGACAGCGAGAGCAAATAGTCCCATGCAGGCCATGAGGATGGCCAAACCAGCCAAAATGGCAAAAAAACGAGCCAGTTGATCCTGATCGGAGTACTGGTTATCCAGGTCATTTTTGAGAAACGAGTAGGTAAACGGAACATCGGAAACTATTTTATTCCATGAATCGTGAAGCTTGCCTATAGTCGCGGTTTTATCCCGTGAATGAATGTGTACGGCAAATACATGGGCCCTGCGTGGATTTTGTTTCAGGTTAAGCAGGACCAGAGGCCGAATCTTATATTCGAGTTTTCCAAAATTGAAATCCTTTACGACCCCGACGACCCGGAATTTTCGACCTCCGCTAAATGCAAAGCGAATATCTTCCCCAACTGGATTCTTTGGTCCGAATAGAATCGTAGCAGCCGACTGGTTGAGGATCACCGAGAGTGAGTCGTTAAACGATGGATCAAAATCCCTCCCCTTGATTACCTTTACACCAAGGGTTTTGATGTAACTATCATCCACATAAGAATAGTTGATCTGGCGCTCGATCTTTTCACTGCTACTGACCGGTGTAAACATCGATGTGATAAAAAATTGGCCTGGTACGGAGTATGTCATTGAAGCATCCTGGACGCCGGGTTGTTCTTTGAATGTTTGTATAAGGGCTTCCCGGGTTGAACCCCTCACCATTCCTGCATTTGGAATCAATACGACATCTTCTTTATTAAACCCGAGATCTTTGTCCCTCATATATTGAAGTTGATGGTAGACTACAAACGTAGCAGCGATAAGTACACATGATATGGTAAACTGAAATACCACTAATGCTTGCCGTGATTTTTGCTTCCCTCCTGTTCGTGTCGACCGATTTCCTGACATCACCGCTTGCGGCGTATGACGGGACAACATAAAAGCGGGATAGCCGCCGGCCCCGACTCCAACGATGAAAATGAATACCAGAAAAAAAAGAGTCCATGATCCGGTAAAAAACGTCGAAAAATCGATGGAAGCACCGGTCATTTTATTGGCTATAGGCAGAAGCAAACCGGCTAAAACAACGGCAACTAAACCAGCCAAGAAGGCTGTAAGTACGGATTCGCCAAGGAATTGCATGATCAGTTGTTTCTGAAATGCACCCATGACTTTTCGTAATCCGATTTCGCGCATACGATCAATGCTGCGGCTGGTTAGCAGGTTGACAAAGTTGATACATGCGATTAATAGAATGAATAATGCCAGGACAGCCGACAGGTAAAGCTGGGATGTACTACCCTTCTCCCCGGGGATGCCTAACCCAAGATGAACATCGGCAAGAGGCTGCAGGTAGATGGTGTGATCATAACCCGGAGAATGGGCGTCATCTTTGTTTGTTCGAACTATCTTCGAAAAAGTCTTTTCAAGACTGGCAATCTTAGCATCAGGTGAAAGCAGTAAATAGGTGACAAAATTGTTCCTTCCCCAGTTTTTGCTTTCATAAGGTTCAGTGCCAACCAGTGATTCGACAATCTGATATTGGATGCTTGAATTCGGTGGCGGATCATCCACGACACCTGTCACATGTTTCAATTGGCCGTCGATCTTTAAAGTCAGGCCAACCGGATTTTGATGATGAAAATATTTCTTCGCTGCACTTTTTGTTACGACGACACTGTTTGGATCAGCTAATAAAGAGTTCGGTTTACCGGTGTAGGCATCAGAAGAAAACAATTGGAAAAAACCGGGATCCGCATAGATATAATTTTTTTCGATAAAAGAGTGGTCACCAAGGGATATGATATGATTGTCCGTCAGGTCATTAACTCTTACGGCCTGTTCCACAACCGGATAATCGGCTTTTATTGTTGTACTAAACGGAGCAGGTACATAGGGTATCGTCGCCTCACCTTTCGGATACCTCAAATGCTGGACAACCCTGTAGATATGGTCAGCTTTGGGATAAAACTTGTCGAAGCTGAGCTCATAGTGAATATAGAGCGCCACCACAAGACACACGGCAATCCCCACAGCCAACCCCGCAATATTGATGAAGCTGTATAGCTTATACCTTTTCAGGTTGCGGAATGCTATTCTCAGGTAATTGCGCAGCATTGTGTTAGCGTATTCAAGTGTTAAGGTGTTAAGGTGTTAAGGTGTTAAGGTATTCAAGTGTTAAGGTATTCAAGTGTTAAGGTGTTAAGGTGTTAAGGTGTTAAGGTAGCTATCGGCTGTCAGCGGTCAGCTTTCGGTTAATCTCACTACTCCGTACTCAATACTCACTACATTCTGTTTACTGTATTACTCATTTCTCAGCCTTTCTGCCGGGTATGCCGTTGCCGTTCGCCAGGCCTGAATGCTTACCGTCAGTATGGTCAGCAATACAGAGACGATACTTGCCACCATAAAAGGTATAAATGATATATCAATCCGGTAGGCAAAATTATCCAGCCACTGCTTAACAGCTACCCATGCAACCGGCCACGCGACAATATTTGCAAGCATCACCAAAAGGACATAGTTCTTGTTGATCAACTGCAAAATATCCTTTACAGAAGCACCAAACACCTTACGGATGGCGATCTCTTTAGTTCTTCTTTCGGTATCAAAGAGTGCGAGACCTAACAGGCCGAGGCAGGAAATTAGGATTGCCAACAGTGTAAATGCCATGCACAAATCCCCCAGCCGCTGAGAGGTCTTGTATTGTGAGTTTATATATTGATTAAGGAACGTATAGTTGAATACCGTACCCGGAAAATTTTCCTTCCAGACTTTTCGGATGTATGAAATGGTAGCTTGCTGATGATCAGGTTGAATGCGAATAAACATTCGTCCATAGTTATTTGCTTGATCTCCATAGATAGCAACAGGACCTACATGTTTATGCAGCGAGAGACCATTGAAATCCTTAACGATGCCGATAACGGTACCCTGTAATCCTTTGTATGTCAGGCGCTTCCCTACCGCTTTTTTTAATCCAAGCTCTTTAACTGCCGTTTGATTTAGCAGAATCGATCGTATACTGGCCGCATCAAAATATTGTTGCCGTGTATCCGCATGTCTGGCAATTTGAATCAATGAATCGGCATTGAGCTTGTCAACACCATATTTTTCCGAGAAATCACGACCTTTCACCAACGGTATTTGCAGTGTCTTTACAAAGTTCAGGTCCCCTTTTATCATCTGCATGTTGTAGATTCTTGTTGAATCCTTATCATCCGTCCATGACGACGAGCCACCATATCCGTTCATCGGATCCCAGCTTGCGACACTCATATCGATTATTCCTTGATAATCCGATAACTCATTTTTGAATGTCTGCAGATTGTGTCTGTATATGTTTCCTGGAAAAAGAAGCACATGGTTATCATTGAACCCAAGATCCTTTGTATGAATATAATGCAGCTGATCATAAATGAATATCGTAGCAGTAACCAGGGCTATGGATATCACAAACTGCGTCAGAACAAGAAACTTCCGGATCCCGATATGTGACCGGCCGGTTGATGAGGCACCACGTAATACAAGTGATGGCGACAACCGGGATAAAAAGACGGCCGGATAGAAACCTGCTCCAATTACAGACAAGACGCCTAACGACAATGCATACAGGACCGTCTGCCGGTTTATAACGGAATGCGCGGTAATGGAAATACCCATGCCGGATCCAAACCACGGGATAACCTGGTACGCAAGCACTAAAGAAACTGAAATGGCAATGAAAAACAGGATAAATCCTTCACTTAGAAACTGAATACGCAACTGCCGGTTATTCGCACCCAACACTTTTCGAACTCCCACTTCTTTCGTCCGTTTCAGATAGCTGGCCGTTGTAAGGTTTATAAAGTTGACGCAGGCAATTCCAAGGATCAACAGAGCGATGATTGAAAAAATATAGATGTAGCGGATATCCCCGTTATGCTCCAGTTCACCGGAAAGATGGGAATACAAGTGAATTCTGGTCAGCGGCATCAGGAACAGGTGTATATCTGAAGGTATGTTATCCTTCTTGTGCAAAGCGGCAATTTGATTTTCTACAAAGCCCGGTTTGGTATTTGGAGCCAGCAGAACGTATTGAGGCGTTCCGGTGTAGGCTTTCCAGTTTAATTTTGTGAACAAGTAACTATTCTGGGTAATGGACTCAATAATATCCCCATGAAAGTGAGAATTGGCCGGAATGTCTTTCATGACTCCGGTTATGAGAAAAGGATGCTTTTGATCGGATGAAATGATAATGGTTTTATTGACCGGATCTTCCTTGCCAAACAGGCGTCGTGCAAACGTTTTGGATATAACCGCTGTATAGGGATTGCTGAGTGCCGTCTTCGGATTCCCCTCCAGCAAAGGCAGCGTGAATATGTTGAAGAAAGAATCACCCGCTGTTAAAATCTGAGAACTAAAAACATGATCTCCTGACCGTACGCTTCCCTCATACTTGCTGAGAATCAGGCTGCTTTTTATTTGCGGGATATCCTGTCGAAGTGTCCTGGCCAAACTTGAAGGAACGCCTATTGCCGTCTGATCTTTATTTGTATACTTCATCTCAATTCTGTAGATCCGCGATGCCTTCGTGTTAAACTGATCATACGAGAGCTCAAAGCGAACATAGACGAGAATGAGAATAACACCTGTGAATCCGGCAACAAGCCCCGCAAGTTTAATAGCTGTGATAGATTTATTTCTCCAGAGATTCCGGATCGCTATTTTTATGTAATTGCGTAACATTGTATTAGGGTGTTTATGTGCTAAAGTGTTAAGGGTAACTATCGGCTATCAGCGGTCAGCTTTCGGTTAATCTCACTACTCCGTACTCAATACTCACTACTTTCTGTTTACTGAATTATTCGTTTCTCAGGTTCTTTGCCGGATTGGCAAAAGCGGCACGGATGGTCTGCCAACAAATGGTAAGCCATGCAATGCACACTGTTGTAATAGTCACAATCACGATTGGCCATAATCCAATAGTGGCATGGTAGACAAAATTGTTAAGCCACATGCTCACCGCGAAATAAGCAAGTGGTAATCCGACAATGAGTGCCAATACCACGTATCGCATGAATTCTATCGACAACAGGGTGACAATCTCCCGTACGGTAGCTCCGAGCACTTTCCTGACACTAATTTCTCTTGCCCGTTGAAGCGTTGCGTATGCAGCCAGACCAAGCAATCCCAGACAAGCAATGAAAATGGTCAAATAGGTTATGAAGCTCAGCATTTTCGAAATCACAGACTCGGTGGTATACCACTGTTTGATCTGAGCATCGATGTATTCGTAATAGAGAAACTGTTCGGGGAAATCTTTTTTCCAGGTTTGATTAATAAAAAGTGTTGCAGCAGTAAGATGATCCGGATCAACTTTGACTATGATCATCGAAGAATGAGACGGACGATCAAGTAAGACAAGTGGTTTGATGGGTTGGTCAAGTGCTTCAAAATTGAAGTTACGTATCACTCCGACTACGGTGAGCCGGTTTGTTGTCCCATCTTCTGTTCTCTCCTGTATTGTTTTTCCAAGAGGATCTTCGTTTTGCCAGCCGAGCGCTTTCACTGCAGCCTCGTTGACGATCACAGAATTAATACTATCGGAAGCGATGTTTCTGCTAAAATTTCTTCCCTCTTTTATTTTAAGATTCAACAAGGGGATATATTGATCATCCACATAAAAGGTGTGCATCAGGTTTTCTTCACTTCTGTCTCCTTCTGCGACGGTGTATGTTTTAGCGGTTCCCGGGGAAAAAGGGCCATTTGAAGACAGAGAAACAGAACGAATAAGCGGGTTTTGCAGAATTTCATTTCTGAATTTTTTCGCTTCTCTTATGTTACCGCTGTGCAAAATCCTCATCACTCCTGTTTTGTTATAGCCCAGATCCTTGTTGTGGAGGTAATGAATCTGGCTCTTAACAACCAATGCACACAGAAGCATGAAAACGGCAAGTGTAAACTGAGTTACAACCAGTCCGGATCGTAATAACGATTTTCTGCTGCCTGATGACATCGTTCTGAATATCCGTGCAGGTTGAAAACGAGACAGGTAAAACGCCGGATATCCTCCCGCCATGAATGTGACAAAAGCAACGATACCGATCATGGCAATCCAGACAAAAGTATTATGTGTATACCCGATCTCTACCTGCCATTCGCTGAGTGCATTAAATGGCGTGAGCATCACTTCTATTAATACGTTTGCAAGAAACAGGGCGAAGAGCGTAACTATTAATACCTCAAACAGATACTGAAAAACGAGTTGGCCGCCTGTAGCCCCGATCACCTTTCTCATCCCCACTTCACGGTTCCGCTTCGATGCCCGTGCGGTAGAAATGTTGATAAAATTGATGCACGAGATCAGCAGGATCATGAATCCGATTGTCAGAAAGATATATATGTAGCTTTTGTCTAAGGTATCATGATAGTCATTCATCATGGACCCACCGAGATACATATCCGTCAGCAGCTGAAATGACGGTGAGTAGTTGACCGCCGCTTTTTCGCCAATATGCCGGGACAGAAATGCAGGCATTTGCTGAACAATACGCGAGACATCAGCCCCCTTTTTCATGAGCAGATATGTTTCAATCGAATGGTCATTCCAGTCGGCGAATGGTGGAAAATTAGTTTTATTCAGGTTTGATGATGAAACAAGTACACTGAAATTATTCGTCAGGCTCGATTGAGGCGGGATCTTTTTTAATACACCGGTTACCACATAGTTTTCTCTATCAATCTTGATCACGTTGCCTAAAGGGGGGTTATCGCCGAATAACATCTTAGCTGTCTGTTGAGTCAGAACGGCTTTATTTGGACCATCAAGTGCCTTGTTCATGTCCCCCTGGGACAGGGGAAAAGTAAATACATCAAAAATGCTTGGATCGGTATAGATTACGCCGGTATTAAAGGACTCATGATCATGCGTGACCATCTTCCCGAGCAGCAGAAATCGCACATATTGTTCGACTTGAGGGAAGCTTGCTTTTAATGCAGGTCCCCACGGCATGGGAGTTAGCGCATTTGTTGCCTCTCCACCAGACTGGCTTTTAACATGATCGATGACCCGATAAATACGCCCGCTGTTGGTATGAAACGTATCAAAGTGAGTGGCATAGTTATACAATAGCAGCAGAAACAGGAAACACCCCATTCCCAGTCCCAGGCTGATGATGTGTATCACCGTATATCCTTTCTCACGAAGAAGATTGCGGAATCCGACTTTTATGTAATTGCGTAACAAGGTGGTAAAGTGTTAAAGTGTTAAGGTGTTAAGGTGTTAAGGTGTTAAGGTGTTAAGGTGTTAAGGTGTTAAGGTGTTAGTGTTAGTAGCTGTCAACACTCAGCTTTCAGCTTAATCGTTGACAATTGCCAATGGTTTTTTGTAGACAGATGACCGGTGACCGTTTTTTCCCATTGTTCATTGTTAATTACTCATTGCTAATTATTCATTTCTAAGGCTCTCAACCGGGTTCGTTAATGCGGCCCGTATCGATTGCCAGGAAATCGTAGCGAGTGCTATAACAAGAGCAATAAATCCGGCAGCGGCAAACACCCACCACTGAATCGAAATGCGGTATGCAAATTCCCTGAGCCAGCTTTGTATAGCCCAATAGGCAACGGGAATACTGATGATGAAAGAGATTCCCACCAGCTTTGCGAAATCGCTCGAAAGGAGCCACGTGATTTGAGGTACGCTGGCACCCAGTACTTTGCGAACCCCGATCTCTTTGGTCCGTTTCTCGATCGAAAACGATGCTAGGGCAAATAATCCCATGCAGGCTATGAAGATGATGATCCCGGAAAACAGGAAAAACAACTCTTCTCTTGTCCTGTCGGATGCATACAATTGTGCGAATCGGGTATCAAGGAATGTAACCTCAAGTGGGTTGGCCTGATCGAATTTATAGTTGATCGCTTTCAGCTTACCTATCGTCTTCTGCCAGTTGTCCGTTGAAATATCAAGTGTGTAGTAATCAATATTCTGGAGTGGATTTCTGTACGAGGCAATCATGACGGGCTGTCGTTCATGGTATAATGATTGCGTGTAGAAATCTTCCACTACGCCAACGATGACCGGGTGATATTTTGCGACTGTTTTATCCAGGTCTCCATTCCAGATGGTACTCGGGATACTCAGATGGTGACCAATGGGGTCTTTCAGGCCAAGTTGAATGGCTGCGGATTTTGTGATGAGAACCGAGTTTGAATCAGCAACATCATCTCTCAGATTCCTGCCATTGATAAGATGGATGTCATAGGTTTTCAGGAAGTCCTTGTCCGCACCGAGAAAAACCATCTGTGTAGAGGCATCGGTATCGGTTCGTTCAACATTTGCGATCGGGAGCACTTTCCACTCCCCTGGTACTCTCGTTGATACCGTCACACTCTTAACCTCCGGCAATGCATTAAAGGCCTGTTTGATGGCTTCGAACCTGCTTCTCAGGGTGTGACTGTTTATGTCGACGGTGATCCGGTTGTGATAGGTGAAGCCCAGATCTTTTTTCTTTAAATAGTTGAGCTGATTGTATATGATGATCGTCGATGCAATCATGACAATTGAAATGGCAAACTGAACGACAATCAGGACTTTTCGCATGGAGAAGCTGCCACTGCCAATCCTGATCTCCTTCTTCAAAGCGGTAGCCGGATTGATTCTTGATAGGAAAAATGCGGGATATAAGGCCGAGATTACACCAGACGCCAGAACAACAACCAGAAGAAATGTTAATAATGGGATGTTGCTCAACGGCAGGTGCAGATTTTTACCGATAAACACATTGATATATGGCAGCGTTATCTCAATAATGATGACGGCCAAAACCAGCGACAGCAGAGAAAGCAGCAGAGCCTCACCCATAAATTGCAGGATCAGTTGTCCTTTCCCTGCTCCCATAGTCTTCCGCATGGCAATTTCCTGCATCCTTCTGGAACCTGCTGCTGCGGATAGATTCATGTAGTTGAAACAGGCAATAATCAGTATTAGAATTCCGACGATGCTGAACATGTAGACATACAGCGGGTTGCCTTCATGCGCGTTTAGTCCGCCTTCGATATCCCGTGAATAGAGGTGAATGTCACGGAGCGGCTGGAGCCAAAATGTGCTCTTATAATCTACTTTGCTGCCATAATGTTCGGTGACAAGCGATGTCAGCTTTTTCTCAAACGCAGCTTTATCAAAACCATGCCGCATCTTTACATAGGTGATAAAGGAATTATCCGTCCAGTTGCTGGTTATCCATTGCTTCCATGATTTTATTTCTCTCGCCCACGTCGATTGTGTATGAATGATATTCATTTTGATGTGAGAATTTTCAGGAAAATCCTTGATAACACCAGCTACGGTAGCTTCATAGACGTTTGTGTATAGCCTCTTCCCTACCACATCCGTTTTGCCAAAATACTTCCTGGCGACTGACTCTGTGATGACAATATTATCTGGCTTTGTTAACGCCGTTTCGGGATCACCATAAAGAAACTTGAAATCGAAAAACCGGAAGAAGTTGGGATCGGCTATCCAGATGCGTTCGTAATTTCGATTCAACGGTTCGTTGCCTACGGTCACACGTCCTATTTGGATGAGCCGTGTCTGGTCTTCGACTTCTGGAAACTGTGCTTTTGCTTCGGTCCCGACAAGCGGAGCAATCGTTGCCACCTGCCGTGTGCTTCCGTCCGGATCTTTGATTTTTTGGATAACCCTGTAGATATCCTGTGAATCCGAATGAAACTTATCGAAACTAAGCTCATCGGCCACATAAAGAGAAAGCAGTATAAAACAAGTGAATCCCAAGGTCAGGCCGAGGAGGTTTATAGAAGAAAACACCCTGTTTTTTGTCAGATATCGTATGGCGATTTTGAAGTAGTTACGAAGCACTGTTTTAAAGTCTTTAAGTAGCTTTCGGCCTTCAGCAATCAGCCGTTAGCGTTCATTTTGTAGTTTTATGTCAATGGTTTGTTGGTATTTATCAATTCAAAATTCATAATTAAAAATTCAAAATTGACTAAACTTAATCACTGCGTAAGCTATCCACAGGGTTCATCATCGCTGCACGTACCGATTGCCAGCCCACGGTCATCAGAGCAACCATCAGCGACCCGATTCCGGCTACGAGAAAAAGCGGGATGCCGAGATTCGTTCGGTACGCAAATTCCTGCAGCCACTGCCGCATCACCAACCAGGCGATGGGAATAGCGAGTACAAAACTGATCACCACCAGTTTCAGAAATTCCCACGATATTAGGCGAACAATATTCCCAATTCCTGCCCCCATAACCTTACGGATACCAATCTCTTTGGTACGCCGTTCCACACTGTAAGCCGACAGTCCCAGCAATCCCAGACAAGCGATGAATATGGCAAGCAATGAGAAAGCCGACATCAGATCTTTTACCCGCATATCCGCACGGTAAAACTCGTTGAATCGCTGATCCATAAATGTATAACTGAATGGCTGACCCGGCGCATATTTTTTCCACGAAGCCCTGAGCTGGGTCAGCGCTTTGGTTGCATTGCCAGGGGTAATTCGAATGCGATGGCCCCGGCATGGCTCTTTGAATCCAGAAAAAATGCCAGTGGACCAATTTTTTGGTGCATAGACCGGAAGTTGAAATCCGAACAATTCCGATCACTTTATACGATTCCATTTTTTCCCGGTTACCCGATCCGTCTGGAGTACATGCAAAATGCTTGATCTTTTGCCCGATCGGGTTCCTGAATCCAAACTGTCCGGCGGCCGACTGGTTCAGGATAACGGCATTTGAATCGGTCTTCATGTCTTTCATGAAATTCCGGCCTTTCAGGATTTCCATTCCCATTGTCTGGATGTAATTCTCGTCCACGTACCAGGTTTGCGTGACCACAGCATTATTCTGGGTGACCGGTTGTTCTCCCGCCCGGCCAAAGTCTCGTTCGCTGGTGCTATATCCATAAACCGGCAGATAACTGGTAGCGGTGGCATTCTTTATGAAAGAATAATTCAGCATCTCCTGTTTGAAGGAGTTGACGTTTTCCCCAAAGCATTGGCGTTGTTAATGACAATGACGTGCTCCTTATTAAAACCGGGTGAACGTTGCTGGATAAAATTCAATTGTTTGTTGATTATCAGCAACCCGGTAATGATGACAATCGAGATCGTGAATTGAAAGACGACAAGGATATGCCTGAAAAGACCGTGTCTCGAACTTTCATTTATCGATTTTTTTAACACATCATGTTGGTTGAAACGAAGACAACATCAATGCCGGATAGCTGCCGGCTATAATGCCGGTTAATAGAACAATACCCAGTGGCTGTAAATAATACTTTGGATGGAACAAACTTCGGTGAGTTCAATCTGGAAACCCTGCGATTTGGCTGAAGTAAGGCAGGACCAGCTCTGGTAATCACTATCGCCAGGATGAAGGATAACAAACTCAGAAGAATAGATTCGGTAAAAAACTGGATACTGAGTTGGCCTTGCATCGATCCCAGCGTCTTGCGGATACCCACTTCTCGGGCGCGTCTTTCGCGACGACTCGCTGTAGCCAAATTCATGAAATTGATGCAAGCAATGATCAGGATAAAAAGAGCCAGACCGGAAAAGATGTATATGTACAGTATACTCCCATTCGCTCACGATCTCATCCTGGAGATGAGAATAAAGATGGATCTTTTTAAGCGGCTGCAGAAACATATGGTACCGTTCCCTGCATGCCTTAAGCTGCTTAAAATTCGACTCCTAACACTCTGTTGGAATTGGGGTTCGATTAAGGTCTTCTTCACTGAGTCGAAATTCTTCGGAAAACCGGGAAGCTGGTGTCCCCTTTCTTGAATAATATATAAGTGTAATAGTTATTGCTAAACCAGTTCTGACTTTTGGAATCGGGGTTATTAATCATCGAAATGCATGAAATCAAAATGGAAATGCGAGGTTTCCGGAATGTCTCTGATAACGCCGGTAATCTTTATAGTTTTGCTTGTCATTGAACAATAAGGTCTTTCCAATCACATCGGCTTTTCCAAAATACTTTTCGGCGATCGATCTGGTGATGACGACAGAATTGGGATTATTGAGGGCTTTGGCCGGATTACCATAAAGCATCGGCAGAGTGAAGACCTCAAAGAGTGTCGAATCGGCGTAAGCGACCTGGTTTTCCTTAATATTGGAATCTCCTTTTCGAACCAGGCTGACTTCCTCTCGTGTAATACTAGTAACTGCCTCCACTGAAGGATAATCTTTTTGAAGGGTTGGTCCAAGCAGAGCGGGTAATGCTGCAAGCCTATAATGATTACCCGCAAAATCGATGGATTAGCTACACGATAGATTCGATCAGTTTTTGTGTTGAATGTATCATAGGAGAGTTCATGAAACACATACAACATTATGATCATACAACTGGCCAAACCAATCGCCAATCCAAGAATATTTATTAGTGCATATCCCTTTTGTCGCCAAAGGTTTCTGAATGTTATTTTTAGATAATTGCGTAACATGGTGTTAAGGTGTTAAGGTGTTAAGGTAGTTGTCAGCTTGCTGACGGCTATTCTTCTGTGAACTGTATCTACTCACTTTTCAAACTCTGTACGGGGTTAGCCAGGGCTGCGCGCAGAGATCGGTAGCTCACGGTCAGTAATGCCAGCAATAAGGTCGCTCCCAAAGTCCCGGCAAAAAAACCGACTCCTAAATGGATTCGGTAAGCGAAATCCGAAAGCCAACGATTCATTGCGTACCAGGCCACCGGTGCGGCGACCACAAAGGAAACTCCGATCAGTAATAAAAACTCCCGCCCAAACAACGCCAGGATATCACCCAGCGAAGCGCCCAATACTTTCCGGATACCGATTTCCTTGGTCCGGGTTTTCGCCATATATGAAACAAGCCCAAAGAGGCCGAGGCAGCCGATCAGGATAGCAATCATGGTAAAGCCATTCATCAAATCGGCTGTCTTCTGCTCCTGTTTGTAAAAATTGGCAATGCGCTGATCCAGGAAAACATAGTCGAAAACATAATCCGGGAAGGCCGTACGGAACGCTTTCTTAATGATACCCAGAGCCTGTTGGCTACGGTTCATATCGATACGAATGCCGGCTACCTGGTAAATACTCCATGCACTGAACAACACCGGTTCGATTTTATCATGCAACGAGTTTGTATGGAAATTTTTGACTACCCCTACGATCCGCTCCTTTTTACCCCACATAGTGACTTGTTTACCTACCAGGTCCTGGTAATGACCGCCGTATCCGACCTCACGGGCGAATTGCTCATTCACCATGTACTGGTTGGTGGTATCGGATGGCGCAAGGTTTCTGCCTGCCAGCAACTTCAGACCATAGGTAGCAATAAATGAGGTATCAACCAGTTTCATCTGGGCCCCACCTTCATATTTTTTCCCATCCAGTATGATCTTATAATTCCCTCCCCAGAAGTTTTTGCTGGCGGCCCCGGTATTAGAATAAGCCACTTTTTTGATTGCCGTTTGACCGCTCATCATATTTTTGAACGTCTGCAATTTTGTCTTGTCCCGGGTCGGCAACTCCACCTCTACCATCGCATCTTTACGGAAACCCATATCAAAATTCCGGGCGTAGTCCATCTGATTTACGATAATGATGGTGCAGATGATCAATGCCTGCCAAATGGTGAACTGGATGATCACTAATCCCCGTCGCAGCTTCAATCCTTCCCCGTAACTGGATGTTATACGATTATGAATGGCATCAATGGGATTAAAGCCGGACAGGTAGAGCGAGGGATACATGCCTGCTGCTAACGTAATGAGAATGAAAAGCCCGGCTATAAACAAAAGAACAGCCGGATTGTGGAAACCGTCGATGTTCAGGCTGTAGCCTAAAACCGGTTTCAAATACCGAAGCATAATTTCGGTCAATACAACACCCAGGGCAATGGAAATGCCCGTTACTATGGCAGTCTCACCAAGGAAATGACGAACCAGTTGTCCGCGCGTACCCCCCATCACCTTTCGGACACCCACCTCTCGCGAACGTTCAACGGCGATTGCTGTATTCAGGTTAATGAAGTTGATACAGGCTGTGATCAGTAAAAACAACCCGATCAATCCAAGGGCCGCCAACGACTTTTTGGATGTGGTCCGACCCAAATAGTTGGGAAAACGCGTATCATAATGAACCTCTCTGAGCGGCTGCAGATAATAATCGTCATATTGCGCCCTGTCTTTGCCAATCTTGGTTTCCAACAGCGCGGCCAACTGTCGATTGATAACGGCAGGCGTGACTCCTTTTCGGAGCTTCATATAACACTGGATAGAACTGGAACTGGATTGCCAATTATCCTTATCAATCCGGTGTTCTCCTTTACGCGACATTGATTCGATAGAAACAAAGGCTTTAAAAGGCAGATCGGTTTGCTTCGGTGGGTCCTGAAGTACGCCGGTTATCTTCACATCCATCTTTCCCTCAGACTCCACCGTCATCATCCGGCCGATGACATCTTCGGTGCCGAACATTTTTTTTGCCAGACTGCGCGTTATGACCGCGGTATTGGGCTCGGTCAGTGCGTGGTTAGGATCCCCATGTAACCAGGAATAAGAAAAAATATGGAAGTAGTCCTGCCGGGTAAACGCCATATTATCTTCTTTCAGCTTGTTGATCGAACCATCGGGCCTCTCAACCGCCAATACAGGTGTTATCCCGAAGTTTGCATCCACAATGGTTGAATATTCAATACCTGAAAACTCCTTTCGAACCGCTTCGGGCATCGGGTAATAAACGCCCGTATCATAGTTGGTTTGCCCAAATTGGGTGTTTTTTCGTACAATACGGTAGATACGGTCTGCATCCTTGTTGTATGTATCAAACCCCGTCTCGTATCGGATAACCAGGAAGATGACCAGCACACAGGCAATACCGATGGATAAGCCGCCCACGTTGATCAGGGTGTGGCTCTTGTTTTTGACAAGATTCCGGAGGGCTATTTTGAAGTAGTTGCGTATAAGGTGTTACGGTGTTAGGGTGTTAAAGTGTTTAAGTGGGCTATGCTTTCAGCTTATCTCATATCTCACTACTCTATACTCATGTCTCACTATTTCCAGCCTACAGGCATACCTGTTTGTCATATAAAGCAAATAGCAGGCCAAACTAAAAACAGTCATTTATAGATAGAATGGCCGATTCAACCCTCAATAGCTGTACGCCTGCGAACACCGGATGTTCGATTCCGGACATTTTCTGATCACTTACTCCTTCCGCAACATTTTCTGACATGTTAAAGTGGCTATCAGCGATCGGCGGTCAGCTTTCAGCTAACTCATATCCCATTACTCAATACTCAATACTCATGTTTACTATTTCTTGATCACCGTTCACTGAATTATTCATTGCGCAGGCTCTCCACCGGATTCGCAATCGCCGCTGCTCACCGATTACCAACTTACGGTTAGCTAAAGCAATCACCATCGCCAAGGCACCAGTTATTGCAAATATTCCCACTCCGATATGAATGTGGTACGCAAAATCCTGCAGCCAGCGGTGCATCGCGTACCAGGCGATCGGTATTGCGATCAAAAACCGATGCCGACCAGCTTCAGAAAATCCTTGGAAAGCAATGCCACGATGCCGGTCACCGAAGCGCCCATCACTTTGCGGATACCAATTTCCTTGGTGCGGCGCACCGCCATCAGCGAGGAAAGTCCGAATAACCCGAGACAGGCCAGAAGAATGGCTAACATGGAAGCCGTAGTGACAATCTCACTGAAATGCTCGGACTGCCGGTACTGCTGATCTAACGCCTGATCCGCGAAGGTGTAATTGAACGGCGTACCGGGAACTGATTCAGACCATACATTTTTAATCTGCTTCATGGTGGCGGTAAGGTCGTCACTGTGTAATTTTACAATGTATCGCGGTTCTGGGTTGTCATAAATAAATATCCTGTTGATCCCGCTCATAATCAGATCCGGATTCATCGCCAGCACGAGAGGTTCTATCGGTTTGTAGAGCGACTGGTAATGAAAATCCTTCACCACTCCAATCACCTTATGATCTTTAAACTTTGGTCCGGGCAATCGCTTCCCGATCGGATCCTTCCACCCGAAATACTTGACTAAAGCCTGGTTTACGATAATCCCACCTTGTTCATCAGACAGATTATTATCAGAGAATCCCCGTCCTTTCACAAGCTTGATGCCCATGGTGGATAGAAAATGCGTATCGATGATATTGAAATGGATATTCTGCTGCTGCCCCTGGTTGTCTTTAAAACCGAGATTATACCATCCGGTAAGCTGAACAGGCGTAAATACGGCAGTACTTATTTGCCGAACTCCCTGAACGGATTGAAGCTTCGTTTCCAGAAGCCTTCTCATTACCCTGCTTCTATCAACCAGCGTATTGGTCCGGGAACTACGGGGACCGGACAGCCGGTCGAGACCGGACGGCAAAACAAGCAGTTCATCTTTGTTATAACCCAGATTGGTAGTCCGGGCATACTTCATCTGGCCTTGAACGATGAAGGTGGCAATAACCAGCGCCATAGAAAGCGTAAACTGGAAGATGACCATCACCTGATGAAAACGCCCCCGGTCGCTCCCGCGACTTGCCGGGGCAAGTTTACCCCGAAGTATTTCAACCGGATTCAGGCCGGACAATATCAGCGCCGGATAGATACCTGTGATTAAACTGACCAGCAGGGCCAGTCCGCCAAAGGATACGAGCTCAAACCATGAAAAATGCAGGCTCAGCGGGGTATCCGTGAGCTGTTTAAAGAGAGGCAAAAACAGGGCGGAAAGGATAATACCCAGAACCAATGCAAAGACGGTGATTAAAAGGCCCTCGCTCCACGATTGAAACATCAGATGCCGGCGTTCGGCACCGATAGTCTTACGAATTCCCACCTCTTTGGCTCTTGATGCCGACTGGCTAACAGCAAGCGTAATGAAATTGATGCAGGCAATCGCCAGAACCAGCAAAGCAATCACGGCAAGAATATAGGCGTAGGCCGGATCCGTCACATTGGCAATGGCCTGTGGATATTTGGTATCCAAGTGAATATCCGTAAGGGGTTGAAAGCCGGTCTTATACCCTTCCTTTTTATATTGATCTCCTAATTCCTGTCGTATGAGTTCATTCATCTTTGCCGTCAGTTGGTCGGGCTGCATTCCTTTACGGAGTAATACGTAGGTCGAATTAACAACCACCTCGGGGACCCAGCTATGCATTAACTGGTCGGGAAATTTATCCTTCGCATTGGCAAATGAAATGAGCATCTGGTATTGAAGGCTGGAATTGGCGGGCGGCTTTTCCACTATGCCCGTGACGGCAAATTCCTTGTATTGATCTCCTATCTTTATCGACAGAGTCTGCTGGATAGGATTCGTTGTTCCAAAAAACTTGCGGGCCATTTCTGGCGTCAGAACAACGGCGTTAGGTTTATTGAGGACTGTATTCTTATCGCCTTCCAGCAGTTTGTAATCAAAGATTTTGAAAAAGGCCGGGTCCACCATCATAAACTCGCCAGGATGTGCCTCTTCCTGGGACGGTGTTTTAACCAGATCCTGAAAGGCTGTCAGGCGAGTATTGGCTTCCACGCCCGGTATGTTATCCTGAAGGGCTTGCCCAAACGGCAAAGGTGTAGCCGCACTTAGATTAATCTTACCCTCCGGAGTTTTCGTTCTTGTCCACATCCGGTAAATCCGGTCTGATTTGGTATTGAAGGTATCAAAACTCCACTCGAACTGGACGTAGAGAAGGATAAGAACGCATACGGACAGTCCGACCGCCAGCCCTGTGATGTTGATAAAGCTGTATAATTTGTTCCGGCTCAGATTTCGGAATGCTATTTTTAAATAATTGCGTATCAAAGGAGGTGTTTAGGTGTTAAAGTGTTGAAGTAGCTGTCAGCCATCAGCTATCAGCTTTCAGCTTATCTCACTACTCTGTACTCAATACTCATGATTACTGTTTATTGATCACTGTTCACTGAATTATTCATTGTGTAAACTCTCAACCGGATTAGCGACTGCTGCGCGTATCGATTGCCAGCTCACGGTTGCAAGGGCTATCAATAAGGCGATGGCACCTGCCAGCAGGAAAATCCCCAGTCCGATATTGATGTGATAGGCGAAGTTTTCGAGCCACCGATTCATGACAAACCAGGCGACGGGTATGGCGATCATGAAACCCATCCCAACCAGCGCCAGGAAATCTTTGGAAAGCAGTACAACGATTCTGGCGACCGAGGATCCAAGGACTTTCCGGATTCCAATCTCTTTCGTGCGTTGCTGCGCCGAGAAAACGGACAGACCAAACAATCCCAAACAGGCAAGGACGATAGCCAACAAAGATCCCCACATGACAATATTTCCAAGCCGTTCTTCCTGCCGGTACTGGTTGTCGAGCGCGGTATCCACAAATGTATACTCAAAGGGAACAGCCGGAGCGATTTCTTTCCAGACCTGCTTCAATCTGTCCATGGTCGCCGGTATATTATCCGTATGGAGTCTTATGATATACCGGGCGGATGGCGGATAAACAGCACTGATGTTCTCAATCCCGCTAAAAATCAAATCAGGATTCATTGCCAGGACAAGCGGCTCAATCGACGTGTGCAGCGACTGGTAATGAAAATCGCTGATCACTCCTATCACTTGATGGTTTTTAAATCGTGGTCCCGGTAATCGCTTGCCAATCGGATTCTTCCAGCCAAATCGCTTAACAAGTGCCTCATTTACTACAATGCCTCGATGTTCGTCAGAGGTATTCTTTTTCGAAAAGAAATGGCCTTCCACCATTTTTGCATCAATCGTCGACAGGAAATTGGCATCGACGACGTTGAAATGAAAATCGTGTCGCTGCCCCTGGTTGTCTGTAAAGTCAGCATTAAACCAGCCGCTCGATTGTACAGGCGTGTAGATAGATGCAGATATTTCTTGGATGCCGCTGATCGATTTGAGTTTAGTTTCAAGCAGCTGTTTGCGGCGTTGAGCATCCTGGAATACCTTGCTGACCGGAGTGTTGGGACCCGGCTTGAATCCGGACGGAAGTACGACCAGTTCATCTTTTTTGTATCCGAGATCGGTTGTTCGAACATACTCCATCTGCTGATTAATGATGATGGTGCCGATGATCAAAATAATAGAAAGTGCAAACTGGAATACGATCATCCCCTTGCGGAAAAAGCTATTATTTCCTGTAATTTTGACTTTCCCTTTTAACACTTCTGATGGACGGAGTCCGGAAATTATGAGCGCCGGATAAATGCCCGCTATCAGGCTGATGAGCAAAGCCGAGCCTCCAATGATGAGTAATGTCTGCCATGAAAAAGCAAGGACGAGTCGAGTTCCGGCAAGTTGGTTAAAAAGAGGCAGAAACAGGGTGGCCAGTATACTACTCACTGCAAGTCCGATGACCGTAACCAGGAAGGCTTCGCCCCAGAACTGCGTAATTAACTGTTTTCGTTCTGCTCCAATAGTCTTTCTGATCCCTACTTCCTTGCCCCTGAAAACAGAACGGCTGATTGCCAGTGTCATGAAGTTTATGCAAGCTATAGCTAGTATAAGCAAGGCAATAACCGCAAGAATGTAGGAATAGACCGGATTCGTGACCGAAGCAATAGCCGTTGGATAGGTAATGTTTAAATGAATATCAGATAATGGCTGCAGTCCAACGGTATAATGGCTCCGGTTATAATCCTCCCCAAGAGTCTGTTTCATCATAGCCGCAAGCTTGCCGGTCAGCTGAGTCGGTGTAATATCTTTGTTTAGCAAGACATAAGTTTCAACCGATACGTTAAACCAACTGTGCTGAAAGCGCTGATTGAAGAATGCCGAGGCGTTTGAAAATGGGATGAGTATCTGAAACTGGAGGCTGGAATTTGCCGGTGGTGCTTTAATAATACCCGTTACAACAAAGTTAGTAATCTTATCACCGGTCTTGATAGACAGTGTTTTTTGAATGGGGTCCTGTTTCCCGAAAAATTGTTTGGCAATGTCAGGAGTGATGACAACAGAATTAGGCTTACCGAATACCGTATTCTTATCGCCGCGAACAAGGTTGAAATCGAAAATCTTTAGAAACGCCGGGTCAACCATCATCACCGACTCAGGTGTTTCCTGCTGATCACTCTCAGTTTTCACAACATCATTGAATGCATAGATACGCGTCACAGCGTCAACTTCGGGAATATTCTGCTTCAGAGTCGGTCCCAGCGGGACGGGCGTCGCCACGTTAAAATGTTTCTCACCGCTTGCATAACTCTCCTTTACCCACGCCCTGTAGATCCTGTCAGACTTAGTGTTAAACTGATCAAAGCTCCACTGAAATTGTACATACATCAGTATCAATATGCACACGGTCAACCCAACGGATAGTCCGGCAATATTGATGAAACTGTAGAGCTTGTGCCTCTTCAGGTTTCGGAGTGATATTTTTAAGTAGTTGCGTATCAACGTGTTTAGGTATTTAGATGTTAAAGTGTTAAAGTGAGCTATCGGCTTTCAGCTGTCAGCCATCAGCTCATCTCACTACTCAGTACTCAATACTCATGTCTACTGTTTACTGTTTATTGATCACTGTTCACTGAATTACTCATTGCGTAAGCTCTCCACCGGGTTAGCGACCGCTGCGCGTATCGATTGCCAGCTCACCGTTGCAATTGTGATGATCACAGCGATAACCCCGGCAATAATGATGGTTCCGGCGCCGATATTCATGTGATAGGCGTAGTTTTCGAGCCAGAGATACATGGCGTACCATGCTATCGGTACGGCCACCAGAAAACCGATTCCGACCAGTTTCATGTATTCTCTTGAGACCAGGTAAGCAATGCCTGATACGGAAGCCCCTAGAACTTTACGTATCCCGAACTCTTTCGACCGTTGTTCGGTCATAAATACGGTCAAGCCGAACAAGCCCATGCAGGAAATCAAAACGGCGAGCAGAGAGAAATACCCGGCTATTGTTACGGTAGTTGATTCGTTCTGGTACAAATGATTGTATAAAGCGTCAACAAAATGATATTCAAACGGATAGGCCGGACTCAATTGTTTGGCTATTTGACTCATGCCCGTAATTGCCGCCTGAGACTCCCCTTTACGAGTTCGAACTAAGGCATAACTGGCATTCCCGGGGGCAAGCATTAGGATCATTGGCTTAATCTTCTCGTGGAGAGATGTAAAATGATAATCCTTAATGACTCCAATGATATGTCCCTTACCCAGCCAGAAATCAATCGTCTTTCCAACAGGATTTTTCATCCCCATCAGGTTCGCCGCAGCCTCGTTGATTATATAAGCCGTGGAATCAGAAGCATATTGATTTGAAAAGCTGCGGCCAGATACTAACGGGATCTGCATTGTCTTCAGAAAATCATATCCAACCTGGAGCGGACAGACACTTACAGATTGATTTTTAGGTTTGCCCTGCCAGTTCAAATCACCCGATGAGGATTGTATGTTGATTGGATTGACACTGACAAACGAAACATTCTGAATACCATTTTGATGCAGCAGACTTTGTTTTAATACATCCTTTTTAGAATACATGCCACCCTGAAGAGGCATCAGGATGAGATGTTCCTTGTTATAGCCTAAGTCCTGATGCTCTACAAACTGGATCTGTTTGTAGATGACGATCGTGGCAATGATCAGAAACACCGAGATGACGAATTGAAAGGTTACTAATCCCTTCCTAATGAAGACACTGCTCGTCTTCTTTTCAATGCCGCCTTTAAGTGTTGCGACTGGCTTCAGGGATGAGAGGAAAAATGCAGGATAACTTCCCGCTAATAATCCGGTAACAATTGTGACCAGTAGCACGGAAAAAATGAACACTGGATTCTCAAAGTGTGACGGAACCTGTTGTCGCGTTACCTGATTCAATACGGGAAGAAGCAGCTTAACCAGGACCAGTGCGATCAGAGTGGAGAAAAAAGCCATGAGTAAAGCTTCACCAAGGAACTGCATCGTTAGTACTCCCCGGCCTGCTCCATTCACTTTTTTGATCCCGACCTCTTTGGCTCGTTGTGCTGCACGGGCTGTCGACAAGTTCATGAAATTGATACAGGCAATGGCCAGTATGAAAATGGCAAGCACTGAGAAAAGATAAATACCGTTGATGCGTCCTCCTTCTGGCTTTCCATGTAGGAAGCTTGCGTAGAGATGCATATCCGTGACTGATTCCAGGTGCAGTTTAGTACCCTTTTCTGCGGGATCGTGTTGCGGAATAAGATTCAGGATCTTTTTTGATACCTGAGCTTTATCTGCTTGATCATCCAACTGAACATAGGTTGTCAGTGTAAGAACACCCCAATGATTCTTCAGCCAGTTTTTCCCTTTTTCAAACTGTGACTCAGGCAATAAGAAATCGAACTGGAAAGAGGAGTTGGAAGGTATTTCTTTTAGTACACAGGTTACCTGGTAGTCCTGGTCGTTGGATATTTTTACGGTCTTGCCAATGGGATCTTCATTTCCGAAATATTTCCGGGCCAGTTCTTTTGTGATAACAATGTCATTTGGATCCTCCAGTGCTTTTTGGGGATTGCCCTTTAACAGCGGATATGTGAACATATTCAGAAAATCAGCTCCAACATACAGCCCATTTTCTTTTTGGTGATTCTGCCCCACACCAAATAACAAGGGCATACTCCATGTTGTCTTTGCGACGTATTTTATGCCCGGTATGTCATTTAATAGCACGTCGGCCAGGGCTGCAGGAGTCTCAGGAAAAGCTTTGGCATTGTAGGTCGACTGGGTCATGACCCGGTACAGGTGATCCTTATTCTTATTGAACTGATCGAAACTGAGTTCGTGCCATATCCACAACATGATCAGGATAGTCGTAGTCAACCCCACAGCCAGCCCTGCAATGTTGATGAAACTGTAGAGCTTGTGTCGCTTCAGGTTTCGGATCGCTATTTTTAAGTAATTACTGAGCAATGTATTAAAGTGTTAAGGTGCTAAAGTGTTTAAGTAACACTTGGCAGGCTGACCGCTGATAGCTGAATGCTGAAAGCTTTTTCACACATGAAATTTCTCGTTGAAGTTTTCGGTTACGATCTGGCCGTCAAACAGGTTGATGATGCGATGGGCGTAGTCGGCATCGTAGGGTGAGTGAGTTACCATGACGATGGTCGTTCCTTGTTCATTCAGTCCGGTTAACAAGTTCAGGACTTCCTCGCTTCGATCGGAATCCAGGTTACCGGTCGGTTCGTCGGCGAGGATGAGTTTGGGTCCGGCGACGACGGCACGCGCGATTGCCACGCGTTGCTGCTGTCCACCGGATAGCTGTTGAGGGAAATGGTTTCTCCGGTGCATGATGTCCATGCGTGTCAGTGCGGCTTCGACTTTCTCTTTGCGCTCTGATTCAGGCACTTTCAGATAGAGCAATGGCAGTTCGACATTTTCAAATACCGTGAGCTCATCGATCAGGTTAAAACTCTGAAAGATGAACCCGATATTACCTTTCCGAAGGTGTGCTCGTTCCCGTTCTGAATATTTAGATACCTCATTGCCAATGAAGTGGTATTCCCCTTCGCTTGGATTATCGAGTAGGCCTAAAAGATTCAGAAGAGTAGATTTTCCACAACCCGACGGTCCCATTACAGCCACGAACTCACCTTCCTTGATCTCGAGGTTCACATCATTCAGAGCCGTCGTTTCCACCTCGTCGGTGGTGTAGAGTTTTTTTAGGTTGACAGTGCGAATCATAGTGATTTAAAGTGTTAAAGTGTTAGGGTGTTAGGGTGTTAGGGTGTTAGGGTGTTAGGGTAATTATCCCTCATACTTATGTTTCATATAGAAGAATTTCTTCTTCAGTTTTGTTTGATTTAAGGTGCTTTATAAGTCCTAAAGTCATAAAACGACAGGAATCACACAGGCGTTGGAATTTTTCTGCCTCCACGTTTGATATATACCCAAGGTCAAGAGCTACATACAGAAGGCTTTTAACTTCCGCTGAGGAACTCTGTGAATAATTCAGAAAAAGGATAAAATCCTTCTTGCTAAATCGAGAAAACCCTTCTGCTATATTTGTCATAGTTGAAATAGCAGCCCTAAGTATCTGATCTTTCAATGCAAAATCTCGAGATAATGATGTGCTTTTGGCAATCATGTACATTTGGTTCACCAATTCTCTTGCCTTCTTCCAACAATCAAGATCTTCGAAATTTTCAATTTTGCTCATCTAAAAACCTCCGAACTAGTTAATACGATTCATTTATCTAATATGAACCAGTATCAAACATCTCCTTACAAAAAACTTTAAAACTCTAACACCATAGCACCTTAAAACTCATCTAAGCACCAATACCTCATTATTTCCAAAGTTATCATAACTCGACGTAACCACTTTATCTCCGGGTTTCAATCCTTTCAGTACCTCGAAATAATCCGGGTTCTGGCGGCCTATCTGGATGTCATGTCGTTTGGCATAATCGCCGGAGGAGTCGAGGACATAGACCCAGTTACCTCCTGTGCTCTGATAAAACCCTCCACGAGCAAGTAACAGAGCTTTCGATGAAGAACCGAGTGCCAATCGTATTTGTAACGTCTGTCCGGGTTTCAATCCTTCCGGAGAAGGTCCCGTAAAAGCCATATCCACCTGGAACTGGCCATTATTCACTGACGGATAGACCTTTGTGATTTTCATCTTATAGTTCTGCTCGTTAAAATCGAACGTGCCTACAAGCCCCGTGTCAATCCTTGTCAGGTAATGTTCATCAATATTGACGCGAGCTTTGTAGTTGTTCAGAACATCAACCTGGCCAAGTCTCTGTCCCGGGCTAATTGACTGTCCGATTTCAAGGTCCGGTGCCGACAACTGCCCGGATATTGGAGCTGTCACGATCAGGTTATCCAATATCTTTTCTACGGCCTGCAGGCTTTTATTGATACGTGTTTCGGAATCATCCAACTGGTTGAGCTGCCGCATGCGCAAGAGGGAGTCTTGTTTAAATGAAACCTGGGCAATATTCCATTTCTTTTCGGCCAGTTTATAATCCGATCTGCTGTCCTGGAACTCTTTATCCGATATCAGATGCCGGGTGAACAGGAGGCTGTCCCGTTCGTATTGTGGCTTTGCTGTGGCCAGTTGGTGCTGTGCGTCGGCCAGTTGATTCTTGAGGTTAAGACTGTTTTGCTGGATTGTGATGCGCGTGTTGCGAACGTTGTTAATCTGGTCATAGAGTTGGGCTTCACGGTTCATCACGTCCAGTTGAAGGCTTGAGTTCGATAGCATCACAATCGTATCGCCGGGCGCAACCATCGCGCCTGACTCCCTTACAATACGTTTAATGACTCCCCCTTCAATAGCATCCAGGTAGACAGTCTGAACCGGAGTCACAGTACCATCGACCGGAATGAATTCCTGGAACGAGCCTTCGTGAACAGTTGAGACGGTTAGCTTGTCTCTGTCAACATTGAGTCGCGACGCAGAACCGATTGACAGCAGCATGTAGACAAGTATAATGACTACAATTGCCAACCCGGACCAAAAAATAACCCGCTTTGGTGTCCAGAATTTCTTTTCAATTTTCCGATCCATTCCCACGGATCAATTCTCCTTCTCTTTTATGATCAAAACTTTTTTATTCAATAGTTCAATAACCGTGCCATAACAGAAAATCGCCTTTAATGAATGAGTAAGTCGGGTTATACCCAATAATGTGTTTGTTATTGAACAGTTAGTGTTCGATTCCGGACAGTGGGTGTGTCCTTGATTTTTTATATCGACGTAAGGTTTGAAGAAATCTCGTATCTCTATAACTAACACCTGGCTTTAGCCAGGTGATCATGGAGTCAGAAAACGGATAGTCGAAACCGTTTAAACGGTTTCTTCATAACAAATAATCAAGAGAATGTCTGTTCATGCTTACCATCGTTGTTGGATGCATCTTATATGGTCCACGTACAAAAGAAGAAAGCTGCTATTGTCAAGTGAAGTCAGAAAACGAGTTTCCAATTATTTGTATAAATATGCTGAATCGAGAAGCATTTTGATGAGAGCAAATTATGTTAATGCAGATCATGTGCATGCATTAATCGATTTATCTCCTGATAAAAACATACAGGATATTGTTAAGCTGTTAAAAGGGACTTCATCTCATTGGATTAATAAGAACAGAATTATTGAAAATAGATTTTCGTGGGGACGGGGTTACGGGGCATTTTCTGTTTCACAATCTTATGTTAGTGTCGTTGTTCACTACATACAAAATCAGGAAGTGCACCATAGAAGGAAGAGTTTTACCGAGGAGTATGAATCTTTTCTTAAAGCTAATAACCTGAATATGGTGAGGTAAGAAACCGTTAAAACGGTTTCTTACGAGTTTCGCGGTCTTGATCACCTGGCTGAAACCAGGTGTTAATGTCTATTGATATGCAACTTCTATCACCTCCCCTTTATCCCAATTTCTTTTTTGATTATTTATCATCCTATCTTAGGCGGGTGGTTTTAGATTCTAATAAGCATTTCAATTTATGAAAGAGACGATCGGTCGCATATTGATCGTAGATGATGATGAGGACATCCTGCAGTCCGCCAGGTTGTTTTTGAAACAGTATGGCGCGCAGGTTGATACGGAAAAGGATCCGGCATCCATTCCCAATATGATCAGGAATGAAGCATACGATGTCATCCTGTTGGATATGAATTTCAACAAGGACATCAGCAATGGCGAGGACGGTTTTTACTGGCTGCAAAAGATCCTTGAAATCGATCCTGCTGCAGTTGTGATCTTTATTACGGCCTATGGAGACGTGGACCAGGCGGTGCGAGCAATCAAGGATGGTGCTACCGATTTTGTGCTCAAACCATGGCAGAATGAGAAACTGCTTGCCACAATCTCATCAGCTTTAAAACTACGTGCATCGCGCCTGGAAGCTGACAACCTTCGATCACGCCAGAAACAACTTAGTGCCGACATGGACCAGCGATTCCAGGAGATTATTGGTCGCAGTCCTGCCATGCAAAATGTGTTCAATGCCATTGACAAAGTGGCCGGCACAGACGCTAATGTGCTGATCCTCGGAGAGAATGGAACGGGCAAGGAACTGGTTGCGCGAGCGTTGCACCGGCATTCGAAACGATCGGATGAGGTTTTTATCAGCGTAGATATGGCCGCCCTTACTGAAAGTTTGTTTGAGAGCGAGCTATTTGGTCATGTGAAAGGCGCCTTTACCGATGCCCGTGAAGACCGTCCCGGACGTTTTGAGATTGCTTCGGGAGGTACGCTGTTTCTTGATGAAATCGGAAATCTCTCCATGCCGATGCAGGCAAAATTGCTTACGGTACTACAGCAGCGGGAAGTCACGCGTGTAGGATCTAACAAGTCGCGTGGTATTGATATTCGACTCATTTGTGCGACTAACTGCGATATTCACAGTATGGTTGATAAACAAACATTTCGCCAGGACCTCCTCTATCGTGTGAATACGATCGAGATACGCATCCCTCCTCTTCGTGACCGTCGTGAAGATATCCCCCTGTTGCTCAATCATTTTCTTGAAAAAAACGCTCGCAGATACGGCAAAGATGTACATTCCATAAGTGAACCGACATTAAAGAAGCTAAACGGCTACAACTGGCCCGGAAATGTTCGTGAACTTATTCATGCTGTTGAACGGGCTGTAATCATGACCGAACATAACGTTTTACAACCGGAAGATTTCTTTTTTACTCCAAGTGCAACGACCCAACAAAACGAGTCGCTGGTTATGGATGATCTTAACCTGGACGACATCGAGAAACTGGCAATCCGAAAGGCATTAAAAAAGCATAGGGGAAATATCTCACATACCGCTGATGAGTTAGGCATTACAAGAGCGGCGCTTTACCGAAGAATGGAGAAGTATGGTTTATAAACGAAAAGTGCCTAAAGTACTTCGAGTACCTGGAATACTTAAAGTTGTAGCCATTCTTTTGGATAAATTTATTCTGCATATGGCTGCCGAATGACAATAGTATGACCAATGAATGACAACCATATGATCATTAAACGTTTCCGGCTGTTTATCGCAATCAGACTAATTCTTCTTAGTTCGACGATCGCGCTCTTTTTCTATTTTTTTGATAAAACAGACTACCTGATTGCATCCATAATAATCGGGTTACTAATCATGTATCAGGTTTACCGTTTGTTCTATCAGTTTGATCGTACAAACCGTGAGCTCACTCGTTTCCTTGAAGCTATACGTTATTCCGATTTCTCCCAATCATTTACAGGTATACCAAAGTCAGGTTCATTTAAAGAGCTTGAACGTTCTTTTAGTGAGATTATCGAACAGTTCAAAAAAACCCGCGCAGAGAAGGAAGAACAGTCCCGTTATCTGCAGACGATCGTGCAACATGTGGGAGTTGGGCTGCTTTCGTTTAATCAGGATGGAAAAGTTGAACTGATCAACAATGCCGCCAAACGTTTATTGGATTTGACTGTGCTCCGAAATATTGAGGCACTTTCGCAAGTTAGTCCGGAACTGCACGATACGATTCGAAAACTTCGCAGCGGAGATCATATTACCGTTCCATACCAGAATGGAGAAAACAGGCTCCTCTCACTTTATGCAACTGAGTTTAAACGTAAAGGATACAGCTACACACTTCTTTCCATCCAGGATATTCGCACTGAGATGGAAGAACAGGAACTTGATGCCTGGCAGAAACTCACCCGCGTTTTGACGCATGAAATTATGAACTCTATCACTCCAATTTCGTCCCTTAGTTCAACACTAAACGGTATTATTAGCGACGAAAAGGAGCCAAAGCAATTATCAGGGGAAACATGGGAAGATGTTCGACTCGGACTTTCAACGATTGAAAAAAGAAGTCAGGCGTTGATACGATTTGTAGAAGACTACCGAAAATTTACCCGTGTTCGTATTCCTCAGTTATCAACCTTTCCGGTAAACGATTTGTTTGACAGGGTCAGGAGACTGGTTGAGCCATCACTGAAAGACAAGAATATCATTTTCCGGCAAAACATTGTGCCGTCGAATCTCGAACTGCATGCTGACCAGGAATTGATTGAACAGGCACTGATAAATCTTATTAAGAATTCAACGGAATCGGTTGAAAAACAAAAAGATCCAGTAATATCGCTTAATGGCGAAATTGACAGGAATAGTCATCTTATCATCCAGATAGAAGATAATGGTCCGGGCATCCCGAAAGATGTCAGGGAAAAAATATTTATTCCGTTCTACTCAACCAGAAATAGTGGATCCGGCATCGGTCTGAGCCTGTGTAAACAGATCATGAAACTTCATGGAGGGACTATCACCGTTCAATCAGATTCGGATAGTAAAACAACATTCACTCTGAAGTTTTAATTGTTGTCAGTAAACAGACTATCGAAACGTTGTTTGTTTATCTAACATCTAAAGCCTTCTCTCTCTTATCTAACAAGTTCAATTGTTCGGTTTCCATTGTTCCACGTTTGTTGACACCTTTCCTCTGAGCTGACCTTTCGGATGCATGGTGGTGTGGACAATAACATAAACACTGTCGGCTTTCATCAAATTGACAAAATCCATAAGAGAATGTCCCTTCAATGGACCAATAAGATTAGCTGGCGTAATAGTGCCGGTAACGAACTCTCCATCGATTGGCCCGGGAGTTAATTTCGGACTTTGAGCTTTTGGATAAAGCCAGACCAGCTCAGGACCAATTGGTTGCCCGTTAAATTCATGGACATGAATCATGGTCACACTGTCAGCTCTCATCAGGTAAACCGTATAAAATATTTTCTTTTGATCCTGACTTAATCTGAAATAAACTTTGCCATTAGCATCCGTACGGACAGGATTCGGTTTCACATGAACACCGGACAGATCGGCAACAAAGTGACTGTTGGTAGCAAGAGCCCGATTTTGCATTAGCGGATTTTCTTGCAAAGCAGCTCCAGAAACGTCATGAACTCTTTTTTTATCAACATTCGTATTCCGCATGCAGCCAAAGAACGTAAGAAAACATGAGGCGATTAAAATGGGGATAAGTTTTTGAATATGTGATAAATATTTCGAAACAGATTTAACCATGATCAAGCATTTAGGATGTTAATTGCTCATAAATACATGGTATGTAACAGGTGCTCTCTATTGATAGTTCGCCAGAACCACAACATAAATCCCATTCCCATTAACGTCATTTTCATGAGAAACGGGGAAAGATTATTATTTTTGATTGGTTATGAGTCGAATACAATGATTATCAATGACTGATCTCGAACAAAAGACCGAAGCCATACGGACCGAAGCATATCGCCTGGGATTTGAAGCCTGCGGTTTCTCAAAAGCTCGAAGGCTCGAAGAAGAAGAACGCCGCCTCGAAGAATGGCTTAACCAGGGACGTCATGGATCCATGTTATGGATGGAGCGCCATTTCGATAAACGGGTTGATCCTGCTAAACTTGTTTCGGGAGCTAAATCAGTTGTGTCAGTGCTTTGCAGTTATAATCAGGATTTTGATCATATACATCCCAGTGATGATGAGCCCAAAATCTCTAAATATGCGCTTGGTGATGACTATCATCAGGTGATGAAAGAAAAATTATTCGCACTATTTCAATTTACGGATCAGCTTTTGGGTGGTTTGGAAGGACGTGTGTTTGTCGACTCAGCTCCTGTTTTGGATAAAGCCTGGGCTGTTCAGTCTGGTCTCGGTTGGATTGGGAAAAACAGCAACTTACTGAATAAAGATCTTGGATCATGGTTTTTTATTGGGGAAATGATTGTGGATGCGGAATTTGCCTATGGCAAACAACTGGCTGATCACTGCGGGACATGTACCCGCTGTATCGATGCCTGCCCGACGAATGCGATTTACGAACCCTATCGTGTGGATGGCAGCAAGTGTATCTCATATTTTACGATAGAGTTGCGCGATGAGATCCCGGCTGATTACCAGTCAAAAATTGGTGAATGGATGTTTGGGTGCGACATTTGTCAGGATGTTTGTCCCTGGAACCGAAAATCAAAATTGGGCTCGGAACAACGAATATTGGCCCGTGAAGAATTACTTGATCACGATCTTGACTTTTGGGAAGAGCTGAATGTCGAGACCTATCGGGAATTATTTAGAAAGAGCGCCGTTAAACGTGCTAAATACGAAGGATTTAAACGCAATATCGAGGTAGTTTCGCGTAATTTGAGGGGAAATAGGGAAATAGGGAAATAGGGGAAACGATTTTCGATTCTGTGTGTGCTGGGAGGGTTCAAGCTAGGACGCTTGAACCAGCGCGATGAAAAGAATTTTAAATTTTGAATTGCATTTAGCAGCTACACATTGGGGCATAATTCAACTTTTAAAATTCAAAATTCAAAACGTTCCCCGTTGGTCCTTTAGATATTTGTAGAGAAGCTCACGTGCTCTGAAGATGTGGGCTTTGACAGTACCGAGAGGTAAATCCAAGAGTTCGGCAATTTCCTGGTAGCTTTTCTCTTCAATATGTCTCATCTCTATTACGGCGCGATACTTCTCAGGAAGGTTATTGATGGCTACCTGTAAGATGTTTTTCCGCTGCCGCTTCATTACTGCTTTATCGGCCTCGTAGGTGCTGTCCGGAATATCGATAGCCATCTCCCCTTCATGCATTTGAATCGGTTCATTCAGCGAGAGCGTTTTGAGCTTTTTCTTACGCAGATAATCTATAGCATGATTGGTTGCGATCCGGTATAACCAGGTAGAAAAAGCATAGTCATTATTGTAGGAACCGATGTTCGAGAATGCTTTGGCAAAGACCTCTTGAATCAGGTCTTCCAGGATCTCACGATCTTTAACCAGCTTCAGGAGATGATAATAAAGGGCGTTACGATACTTATTGACGAGTTTCTCGTACGCCTTCTCATCACCTGCAACGGCACGCTGCACTAAATGTGCATCTTCAATGCTGCTTTGAGACGCGTGGCTTTCATTGGATACGGAGGAATGCTCATTCATGCCGTTTCAGACGTAGGTGACGATTTCTTTAAAGCTCATAAGTTATCATATTCCGCCCCTTGTAAGCAAATAAACAATCACTCCTTTTATAATTGTTGATTATCTGACAGGTCATCGGTCGACTGTGCTTTTGCACAGTACCTTTTGGTTGCAACGCACATTGATAAGAGCCGTACGACTTGGTACTCTAAAATAGAGTATTCATCACAAACAAAAGTTGAACCAGATCTATGAAAATTAAACATTTAGTTGCCATTGTGGCATTACTGTGCGTTGCGGGAGTTTCAAACCTTCATGCTCAATTTAATGGAGGGGTTGGTCTTTTATACGGTACACAGATTGATCAACCAGGGATACAGGTAAATGGATATTATGCTCTTCCAGCTGTAGACAAACTGTCCGTTGGAGGTGATCTCTCATTTTACTTTCCTCATAAAACGGGTGTTGTTAAAAACAGTATGTGGGAGTTAAACATTAACGGACACTACTCGTTTTACAATCAGTCTAAAGCTGATGTATATGGTCTCGCCGGCCTCAACATTACTGGTTGGAAAAGTAAATATAACGGAAACCAATATTACAACGGAGGATCGGTCAGTGGCAGCAAGGGCGGTTTAAATATTGGTGGGGGCGCACAAGCCGGCGTTGGCTTCGGCAAAATTTTTGGTGAGGTGAAATACGTGATCAGTGATTACGATCACGTGGTGTTTACCGCTGGGGTTCGATTACCATTTTAGCACCTCGATACATACCTACTATCAAGCAGTCATACATCCCGACTGCCTGGTAATCCGATCAATAAAACTGTAGATCGGAAACATCACGACAAGCTATTGTACATTGAAGTGTGCAATAGCTTTTTTTGTATGAAAAATCATCAATTAAACCTATATGAAATTTTGCTATTTGAATTTGTCTTATTTGCATCTTCATTTGTATATATTGTCGTAATACATTAGAAATCATTCATTTAGTCATAGTATTTTGTGCATTTGTAAATCAGCATATACTTTTTATGGATATTGTTTTGCAACAAAAACTTAAAACAAAACTAAAATGAAACGTACACTCCTCTTTACAGCTGTTGCATTATTCACGATCGTATCAATAAGCAAAGCACAGATCTATCTTGGTCCAGCCCTTATTTATGGAACAAATATTGATGAACCAGGAATTCAAGTAAGTGCATATGTACCAATACCACAGGTTGAACATCTATCGGTTGGCGGTGATCTATCTTTTTATTTTGCGCATGACTACACTTATTTCAAGGAGTCATTTTGGGAAATAAATGCTAATGCACACTATTCGTTTTACGATGAGAATGGATTAGATGCATATGGCATTGGAGGATTAGATGTGACATCATACCACCTCAAAGCAAAATCCAATTTTGCAGGAAATTCTTATTCCAACTCAAAATTGGGACTTAATCTCGGGGTCGGTGGCAGTAAGGATATGAACTTTGGAGCGCTGTTCGCTGAATTGAAATATGTATTCTCAAATTACGATCACCTTACAATTGGCGCAGGTGTCCGGTTTCCTATCAAAACGAAATAGAACAGAAGTAACCGCTCTATCGTAAAAAGACGAGGGAAAATCAGCCAGATGTTCAACTTGACTGGTTTGTTTTATAATGCTATACATTAAATCGGAAGAGCATTACGTCGCCGTCCTGAACGATGTACTCCTTCCCTTCCGATCTCATTTTCCCCGCCTCACGGGCCGCTTCCTCAGAACCAAGTGATACGTAATCGTCGTATTTTATGGTCTCGGCGCGAATAAAACCGCGCTCAAAATCAGTATGAATGACACCCGCTGCCTGTGGAGCTTTGGTGCCAACGTGGATGGTCCAGGCTCGAACTTCCTTGGGACCGGCAGTGAAATAGGTTATAAGACCAAGCTCACAAAAAGCAGCCCGGATAAGACGATGAAGTCCGGGGCGTTCCAGTCCCATTTCTTCAAGGAACATGGCTCGTTCTTCTTCATCCAGCTCGGCTATTTCAGCTTCAATCTTTGCACATACTACAACGACTTCAGCCTCTTCTTTTTTTGCGTGCTCTCGAACTTTTCCGGTGTAAGTATTGTCTTGCCCCCCGGGAAGGTCAGCCTCATCAACATTACACACATACAATACCGGCTTTGATGTCAAAAGAAACAGATCACGCAGGGATTCTTTTTCGTCCTCATGCATATCAAAGGCTCGGGCTGGTTTTCCCTGCTCCATGAATTCATAAAGACGTTTTACCAGCTCCATCTTCGACTTTATCGATTTGTCTCCGCTTTTTGCTTCTTTCTGTAGTTTATCAAGACGTTTTTCGGTAGTCTCAAGATCTTTGATAATCAGTTCATCCTGGATGATCGTGATATCTCTGATCGGATCCACATCGCCTTCCACATGAATGACCTCATCGTCCTCAAAGCAGCGAACAACATGGATGATCGTATCCACTTCACGAATGTGAGAAAGGAATGCGTTGCCTTTACCCTTTCCTTCTGAAGCTCCCTTTACCAGGCCGGCAATATCCACAAACTCGATGATGGCCGGTGTGACCTTAGCTGGCTTAACCAGTTCGGTCAGTTTATCCAATCGTTCATCGGGTACGGGCACAATCCCTATGTTGGGATCAATAGTACAGAAAGGAAAATTAGCCGCTTCGGCCCCTGCATTGCTCAAGGCATTAAAAAGAGTGGACTTTCCGACATTTGGCAATCCCACAATACCGCATCGTAAACTCATGTAATATCAGTTCAGTTGTCTAGAGATTCTTGTTGTATAAATGTTACTTCCGGAAGAAGTACAGCAGTTAGTTTACCCAAACCACGATTTCTACTGTACACACAACCAGTATCAATACCAATCATATTGGGTCCGGTTATGGGTTCAGGTCGTGGAGTATGACCAAAAACCACCGTTTTTTCCCATTTATTCTTATAGGTATGCAAATGGGACCGTTCCCAGATAAAACGCTCAATCTGTTCAGGATCAGCAATGCTATCTATGATCGTCATATCGGGATCTAAGCCTGCGTGCACAAAAAAATAGTCGGGTGTATCGTAAAACAGTTGGGTGTCCCTATAAAATTGCATGTGTTCTTCAGGGATAAAAGATTCCCCATTTTCATCTTTGTACGAATTTATGGTGGCCTGCCCGCCATTCATTTCCCATCCTGCATAATTATTGTGAAAGAGTGCGTCGAGCATCATGTATTCATGGTTACCCTGAAGCATTACACAATCGTGGTCTTTTGAGAATGCAATAAGTTGATCGACAACAGCCTTTGAATCGGGACCACGATCGATATAGTCACCCACAAATACATATTCCCGGTCGCTGTATATATCAAGATGCCTTAACAAAGCCATCAATGTCTTTGAGCAACCGTGAATATCACCAATAGCAACGTATTTCTTTTTTTCCGACAAAATTATTTATCAGGATTTGGATGAAGATTTAATTGCTTTTCCATCCCGAAAGTTGTCAGCCCGGGATTCGTTTGTAGAATGTTCGACCAGACCACGGCCCATCTTGTGGATCCGCTTATCACTACTCAGTTTCTGTAAAGCGGAATCAAGTATACCATTGACGAATTTTCCGGATTTACCGGTCGAATATTTTTTGGCGATCTCGATGGCTTCATTGATGCTCACCTTGGTTGGGACATCCTCAAATACAATCATTTCACATATTGCCATGCGGAGTACCAGCTTATCAACTATGGCAAGACGATCGATCTCCCAGTGCACAAGATGTGGTTCTATTTCACGATCCAGCTCTTCTGTCTGATTTATGGTTTCACGAAACAGGCGTACAGCGAATTTTTCGGCATCTGAAGCAGTTATGCCATCATCGCTGGCTGAATCTTTTATGTTGCTTAAAATATCGTTTATCGAGGGTTTGAGGGTATACTGTATAACTTCATTGAGATCCTCATTTCCCATCTCATGAGCATATAGTGATTTAAGAACTGCTTCCCTCAATAATCGTCTGATCTTCATTCCAGTCGTTTTGTTTTCGTTGAAAGCTTGTTAAGATAAGAAAGTTCTTAACGAAATGTGAGTGGCATCGTTATCAAAGTAACTCCTATCCTAATTGCTATACGGCCGGCAAGGGTCTTGAATTGTGTGATCCTTGCTGGCCGACCTTTTTGGATCTGCTGCCACTAGGTCTTATGGAAGAAGGATATCAATGAAATGATCAATGATTACCGATGCCTGATCAATTCCAATGCATTCAGCTTCTCGGATGCAAGATACTGGGAGGTGGGGTCATCATGTGGGTCACTTTCGAAAAAGCAATGGATACTTCGGCGTCTTTACAGGCTGTTTGGTGCAGCTTGCCTACGTACCGGTTAATGAGGCGTGTCATGACCGTCCGCCGTCGTCCCGACACTTCCGAAAAACTCAAATCGTTTCCGATTGTAAGGTTCCAGGGGGAGTATCAATAATGCGGCCTGCTCTTCTGTTTGAATTGTCTGAATTATTCATACATAATTGTAATATCAAAAAGAATTACTTGTTGGTCTTTCTGAATCCATCCATGCGTTTGCTGAAATTGTGACTTGATCGGTCAGACGGTTTATCCGAAGGATTCATATGGAAGAACCGTCTGGCCGACGAATCAGAGCCGTTTCTATTTTCTAATTCCGAAGATTCACCAGAAGCGTATAATGTTACCTGCTAATGGCTTGTCTTCGGCAAGTCACACCGCGGCAGGTTCACTACTTGCTTTGGATGGCTTGATATTCTGGTTAACCCGGAATAGATTAGCCGGATCGTACTTAGCCTTTACCTGGGTCAACCTCTCATAGTTGCCCAGGTAGGTAGCCTTAATGCGTTCCTGTCCCTCCTCCATCATGAAGTTGACATAAGCTCCGCCGGCCGAATACGGATGTACTGCTTTCCAGTAATCTTTGGCCCATTTAGTGATAAGATCTTTGTTCCCCAAATCCGGGTCGACACCGAAAATGACCGACGACCAGGTGACATCACGGTAAGCAAAGGCAGTGTCCTTTTCTCCTACCTGATGTACGGCCCCGTCAATCGGATAGAGGTGCATACCTGAATGGGGAGTTGGAAGATTTGATCCGTACTCAATGTGTCTGGCAATCGCTTCGTCGCTGAGTTCTTTTACAAAGTCACCTTTCCAGTACCACTGCAACCCCGGTGGTAAGAGAGCGTCGAACAGAGTCTGAAGCGCCGGGTATGGCATGGGGCCAACCAGATCAAGCACAGGCGAACCGACTTCCCGGATAGGCTTAAAGACAGCATCTGCCTGATCAGGTGAACCGGTGTAGCACCATACCGTGGCACACACTTTCTTCATATGCAGTGCTTCTGGAAAGGGAGGTGCAGGTGGAATAATGTGGAACGCAAAAAAAACAGACAAATCTTCCGGTGCGCTGGGCAGAAATTCCCGATACCATCGCATCACCTCATCAGCCTGCTCAACCGGAAGGAATATCGGTCCGCCAATTACGGTACTAACCGGATGTAGCCTGAATTTGAATGAAGTGACCACACCGAAGTTTCCACCACCACCCCGTAAGGCCCAGAACAGGTCGGGATTTTCCTTTTCACTGGCTGTAACGAAGGAACCATCCGCCAGTACGACATCTGCCTCGAGCAGGTTGTCGATGGTGAGACCATACTTTCGCGAGAGATATCCGTGACCACCGCCTAACGTCAGACCGGCGACACCGGTTGTGGAAAAAATACCGGAGACGGTTGCCAGCCCAAAAGCGTGCGTAGCATGATCTACCTTTCCCCAGGTCGCCCCGCCTTCAACACGCACTGTCTTCTGCTTCGGATCAACATGCACGCCGTTCATGAGTGACAGGTCGATCACCAGTCCGTCGTCGCAAAGGGCCAGGCCTGGACCGTTATGTCCACCTCCGCGTATGGAAGTGAGTATGTCATTTTCCCGCGCGAAATTAACCGACGCAATCACATCTGCCGCATCTGCACATTGTGCAATCAGTGCGGGATGCTTATCAATCATCCCGTTATATATTTTTCGGACCTGATCGTAATCCGGATCTTCCGGTTGGATCAACCGACCCCGTAACTTATTCATGAAATTATCCACAGCTTCTTTAGTAGGCATTGTAAATCTCCCATTGGGTTATCAGTTATTGATTATCAAGTTCTCTCCGTATTTCTGCCTCTATTCCACTCAAGTGTACCGGTATCCTCCTCTGCCAACTCATCGATATGCTTGAGCAATCGATCACTATTTCCTTGCTGGCGTCGTGTGCTGTAAACACGCGCATGATACTTCACTATTAGTCGGCCGGCATGCCAATGTTTATTTAACGGCTGACAGAGAGATACTTTTCACACCATATTGTTTACTTGCACCTATGGCACTTTTGGATAAAAAATGATACTGAGGATTTTCCTGAATTTTCTTTATATGCAAGCCGGCATTCTCAATAGCACTTTTATATTTATCTTGCTGCGTAGCTCCCCCGATGCAGGAAGCCCACAAATTAGTGTCGCAGGTAATGCTTTCTGAAAGCTGGGTTTCTGTTACTATATCCGAAATAGCTATTCTACCACCCGGTTTTAATACTCTCGCCATCTCCCTGAATACACTTTCCTTATCGGCAGCAAGATTTATGACCCCGTTACTTATAACTACATCAAAGCTCGCATTTTCAAAAGGAATATTATCAAGATAACCTTCGAGATAACTTACCTGTGAAAATCCAGCCTGAATACGCAACCATTCTGCCTTAAGTCGTTGTTCATCCGTCATATCGATACCAACGACATTGCCGTCTTTTCCTACTTTTAAGGCGGCAATAAAAGTATCCATTCCTGCACCACTGCCAAAATCGATAACACTTTCACCCTTTTTAAGATTGGCAAAATGGAAGAAATACCCCACCCCGGCAAATGATTCAATTGATTCAACAGGAATCTGATCTAAGTCCTCAAGCGAATATCCCAACCTTTCGGCAAGAGAACGTCCCATTTCGAAATGAAACTCACCTTTTGGGTTTAGGGCAACCCGGCGGTACATCTTCTTGACTTTGCTTTCAAGGTCGGCCTTGTCAATTATTTCCGAAGTTTTATCTAAAGTTTCACTCATTTTTGTCTTTTTTTGTTTTTTAGCCAATGATCTTACCGATCTGCTCATCGGTCAACACAGGTGTGACTTCAAATTGCAACAAATCCGACCATTCCTGAATCCAGGTACCTACTGCTTCAATGTCTGTGGATTCGGCAATGATGTAACCTTCGTTCCCATTAACAGAGTGCCAGCGGCCTTTCATCGTCACTCCACCTGGCGGTGGGGCCCCGGTGCTTTTGAATCGTTCCTGAACATCGTTTCGCTGCATGTTTAAAGCTCTATATGTAATGTGAAATGTCATTTATCGCTCCTGTTTATATTAGTATAGTTTTGACCCTTATAAGGTCAATTAATAGTCCTGGCACTTTTTGTACGAATTAAAACACTCCGCACAGACAACTTTCCTCACACAATCTTAACTGTCACTGCCCGGATTGTTCGGAATAGCTGGACTGTTCTTCACCAATCGTTTTACTTTTTGTGAAAGGGATAAACATTGGTACCCGCCGCTTATAATCTAGGTATTGCTCGCCGAAGTAATGAATCAGATCCTTTTCTTCGAGCTGCAATGCAATCAATATGTACCCCGTTGCTGCTGCAGCGAATAACAGATGACCTGTCGTCATAACCGGTGTAGCCCAAAAACCGATTATAAAACCCAGCATCAAGGGATGGCGTATATACTTGTAATATCCCGGCTGCAAAAACTTAGGGTTTGATATAGGTTTCTTCCGGAGATTTTCGTATACTTGCTGCAATCCGAACAAGTGCGCATGACTGATCATGAAGGTTCCGGTCAGAAGTATAAACCAACCGCATGCGAAGATAGCTCTTAGCAGAACCTGAGCCCAGTGGACCTGTACACTCCAAATAACTCCACTAATGGGTTGCCATTGCCAAAACAAAAGAATGAGTACCAGACTGGAAAACAACACATACGTGCTCCGTTCCATGGATTTCGGAACTATTTTAGTCCACCCCTTCTTAAAAGCAGGCCGCGCCATAACAGAATGTTGTATGGCGAATAACCCAAGAAGTAATGCATCGATGAAAATAGCCTGACCAACGGGTCCGGCTACTCCCGAATCAATGGTTTTTGGTACAATGATTCCTCCGATGAAACAAATGGCATAAAGAAAAGCGCCAAAAAACAGTACATAACAAATTAAACCATAAAGAAAGATGAGAATCCTCTTCATTGTGATCTCCTCCCGCAATATTCTTGATTTTTCAGGTCATTGATTAAAATCTACAGAGAGGAGGAAAGAGTGTCATGAGACCATAGTCTCATTTTTAGAAAAATACTCTTGATAAGATAGTACCAGAATAGGACCTAAATCCCATTCGACATAATCCTGGAGTGGCCAAATCCGGCATCCCGGGCACGTACGATAATCTCCGCCCTTCGCCTGACATTTAACTTACTGAATATGTTGGTAATATGATTTCGAACGGTTTTGGGACTGATATAAAGCTGCGTGGCTATTTCTGCGTTGCTTTTTCCCTGTGCGATCAAATCGAGTACATCTTCTTCGCGCGGGGTCAGGCAGCAAAAATCATTCTCTGTTCCGCGTGTTTTGCCCTTACTCTCACCGGAATTCAAAAAATGATGTAGTTCCTCTTTAAAACGACTCCACTCGGGCTCACCTTCTAACAAAATATGATTATTACTAGCCAGCGGAATGAAACGGGCATCGGGAATCAGCGATGCCAGCTCGCGCCCGTCAAACAGAGGAACCATAGCATCGCCGGTACTATGCATGACGAGTGCCGGACACCTTAGTTGCCGGGCTAAATCAGTGACGTCGAGTGTTTGGCTATTGTATAAAAAACGTGAGGCATTATCAGGAGATGTAATCTTACGTTGGATATCATTGAACCAGCTTCTCTGTTCTTCACTGGCATCCGGCATGAACAATGTGGTGAAGACCTGACGGAATGCGGGATTATTTCGTCCCCATCCAAGTTTGATCATATTTAATATGCTCGTGTCCAGTTCGACCTGCTCCGGACTTCGCTCCTGTACCAGTCGTCCCCGTGCATAGGCCCCAAAGAATACAAGCCGACGGACACGATCCGGATGTTTTGCAGCATAGGCTACAGCAATGGCTCCTCCCTGACAGGCTCCAAACAGATCGAAGCTCTCATATCCCAGGGCGTCAACTACTGTTTCAAGATCAATAACCCATTCTTCTAATGAACTGATATCCACATCATGATCGGAGAGCCCGCACCCCCGTTCATCATAACGGACAAGCGTATTATAATTCGATAATTCCCTGATCCAGTGAAGCCACACTGGACTCTGGCAGTCATATTCTACATGGGTGATCCAGTGGGTGATCCAAATCAGTGGTGGTCCTTTTCCACACACTGCATAGGCAATGTGAACACCATCAGGAGTGGTACAGAGCCTAATTTTTTGATCCATCTTCTTCTACGATAACCTGGTTAAAACACCCAAACAAGCCCTAAAATTATTAATGATCCACACATGTAATTCTATAAACAATAAGTTATAAAAAATATGTTCACTTACAACAAAAGTCCTGTTTAATAACCGGGAACAAAACGTTGCTTAATGCAAATTTCTACTTATATGTTAATAAATTTGCTACTGAGTCTAATCCTTTTCTTATCCTGAAGTGTATAACATACAATTGAGTAATGAATGTATTATCCCCATCTGATAGTGAATAAAACTATGATAAAATCCGTTACTATATTTCTTTCCCTGGTGCTATCTCTATGTTTAACCAATTCTCTTGATGCACAAACCACTTTTTACAGAGGAGCTGACCTCTCTTTTGCACAGCAACTGGAAAACAACGGCGCCGTTTTTAAAGACAATGGTACTCAACAGGATATCCTTGATATCTTTAAAAATCATGGCGTCAACATCATTCGTTTAAGGCTCTGGTATGACCCGCAAAACGGGTATAACGATCTGTTTCAGACCCTTGCCATGGCCCGGCGCATAAAGACAAAGGGACTTAAGCTATTGCTTGATATACATTATTCCGATACCTGGGCCGATGCCGGTCATCAGACGAAACCGGCTGCCTGGCAAAATCTTTCTTATACTGTCCTTAAAGACAGTGTATATCAATATACACGCCGGGTGATACAGGCTTTAAAAAGTCAAAATACCCTTCCATCAATCGTACAAATTGGTAACGAAGTAACATCCGGGATGCTTTGGGATACGGGTCGTGTTGGCGGTAGTTTTGATAATTCTTCACAATGGGCACAATTTGCAGGGCTCTTGAATGTGGGTATTAAAGGTGTCAAAGATGTGGAACCCAAACCGGACACTGTGAAAATTATGATTCATATCGATCGCGGCGGAGATTTTGCCGGTGCTAAATGGTTTTTCGACAACCTGTACACACAAGGTGTTACCTATGATATTATCGGCCTCTCCTATTATCCCTGGTGGCACGGTTCACTGACTGATTTGACCAATACCCTCGATCAACTGGAGGCACGCTATCACAAACCGATTTTGATTGCCGAAACGGCTTACCCATGGACCTTGAATTATGATGATAATGTTGGGAATATTGTGGGACAATCTAACCCACTGTTACCGGGGTATCCGGCAACAGTGGATGGGCAAAAGTCCTACCTGAATAAGGTTTTTGATATTGTGCACAATGTCCCTGACAGTCTTGGCATTGGCGTAGTATATTGGGAACCGGATTATATATCCGTACCGGGCGTCGGCTCGAGTTGGGAAAACCTAGCCATGTTTGATTTTCAGGGAAACGCGCTGGCATCGATGTCGGCCTTCGAGCCCAGAGATGCCACTCCCATAGAACAAAATCCAACGGTCAGAAAATTCTCTCTTGGACAGAATTATCCCAATCCCTTTAATCCAACGACAGTCATTCCTTACGATTTAGCTAAGCCATCACATGTGAGACTGACGGTCTATAACATACTGGGTGAAGTTGTCGCCACACTCGTAAGCTCGGAACAACCCGCCGGGTCTTATAAAAGCCGATTTATCGCAAATAACATCCCCAGTGGCGTATATCTGTACAAACTTCAGATTGACAACCGCTCATTCGTTAAGAAGATGATGCTGGTGAAGTAGGTCGGACTGCCAGTCCGACGGCACAGACACTGTATAAGAAAACATCATATTATACCTCTTCTATCTTATCCGGGTCAGTCGCCAGGACATACCACAACACCATCCTTGTCATCCTGAAGCCCCAACAAAACTTAATCCCAGGCAACGATCCAACGGGCTGAAGGATCTCGTTTGAATTCGGGAACGAATGTGACACTCGAACGGCTCGTTACCAGCTACTGACGGGATCCTAAGCCGATCCCGGGAACAACCGGAATCGACAGCAGGATGACATTCCGTTGTGCATCCTTACATTGTTCACTGATAAACACCCTCCCAATAATACGGCCTGTCATGATCCGGCGTGGTTTTGATTTCAACGGTTGCCCCTTCCAGGCCATCCGAACGGGCATTGATTCTGATAGTACCGGCTTTGCGGGATGACTGTATGATGGCCAGGCACAACCCATTAAAGGCTTTCCGTTGCGATGCCTTGTGCGGACCATGATCGAACGGGTTACCATTGCCGACACCGATGATCTTGCCCGCACCTTGCAGATCAAAGGTAACCAGATTGTCTGCCGTCGGTACTACGTTTCCGTCCTTGTCAACGATCTCGACTTTGATATGCGACACATCCCTTCCGTTTGCTGTAATGCTGTTATGATCAACAGACAAATGAATGGAGGCCGGCGCATCCGTGGTTTTTACTTCATCAATTATAGTTTTTCCGTCTTTCTTTCCTACCGCTTTCAACACACCGGGTTCATACGGTACGTCCCATTCCAGGTGTAAATCGGCGGTCGTCGGAAGTACGCGTGGTTTGGCGTAACTGTTCCACCCTCCCGAAGTTCCCTGACGAGGGAATGCCAGTCGTTTTTCCCCGTAGAATTTCCCATTCAGATAAAGGGAGACCGTATCACAATTGGTATAAGCGAGTACGGGAATTATCTGTCCCTTTCTCCCGGTCCAGTTCCAGTGTGGGAACAAGTGCAATACCGGCTTGTCCGTGAACTGACTTTGATAAAAGTAGAAAGCATCCTTTTTGAACCCGCACAGATCCAGTGCCCCACTCGAGGCATCGACGCCGGGCCAAAACGATTCACCCTGGTAGTCGATCCCGGTCCATATGAAATCGCCGATCACATAGTCGTGGGTGGCCACAAATTTCCACAACTGCTCTGAACGAATCATATTGAAGTTGTAGTTCGGGTGGACTTCCGTGGAATTCTTACCCAGGGAATAATAACCACGGATACCGTAGATACTAACACTTTCCGTACCAATCATCTTTCGATCCGGATATTTTATTTTGTCGGGCGTGTAAAACAACTCTCTTCTTCTGTGCCAGCGATCGTTGTAGTTGTAACCGACAATATCCAACTGATGTAAAAACGCCTGCGTAGTAGGATGACGGTCGTCGGCTATCTTGTCATTACCGCTCGTTACGGGCCGGGTCGGATCAAGCCGGTGACAAATGTCCATCAGCTTATGCGCAATTTCAGCCCCCTTCGGTGTCGACTGGTCGGGAATCTCATTACCAATGCTCCATAATACTACAGAGGGATGATTTCGATCACGCAATATCATGGTAGTCAAATCATTAGTCCCCCATTCATCGAAATATTGTTGATATCCGTATTTCCGTTTGCCGATTGTCCAGATATCAAAGGCCTCATCCATAACCAGCATACCCAGCCGGTCGCACAGATCCAGAAATTCGGGTGCCGGTGGGTTGTGAGCTGTTCGGATAGCATTTACACCCATCTCTTTTAATTCTTTCAATCGTCGTTCCCAGACACCCGCCGGAACGGCAGAACCTACCACGCCGCCATTTTCATGAAGGTTAACTCCCTTCATCTTGATGTGTTTGCCATTCAGAAAGAAGCCGCCGTTCAGATCATACCGGATATCACGAATGCCGAAAGGGGTAGATATTTCATCCACCTGCTTCCCTGCTTCCTGTATTTTTGATCGAACCGCGTAAAGATCGGGCGACTGAAGCGACCACAATGCCGGTTTGTCAACTTTAATTTGCTGGATTAAAGATACACTACTATTGCCATTAGCCGTAAAATCTTTCGTGACTTTCGCAACTTCCCTGCCTTCTTCATCGACCAGAATGCTGGTCAACGATCCTTTTTGCAGGACAGGCTGATCATTCCTGATTTTGGTTTGGATACACGCGATTCCGGAATCGGAATTGGCGACGGGTGTAGTGATATAAACGCCATCATGGGCAACATGTACGTGGCTGGTAACGATCATCCAAACGTTTCGGTTAATACCTGACCCGGAATACCAGCGGGTGTTGGGCTGTTCGGAATTATTTACACGGACTGCAATTACATTCCCGCCTTTCTTTAGAAACGGTGTCAAATCATAGACAAACGGGGTGTATCCGTACGGATGATTCCCCAGGTGATGACCGTTGATCCACACATCGCTATCCTGGTATACTCCATCAAACTGAATCTTGACCTCCCGATTCAAGAGCTTTCCCGGAATCATAAAATGCTTCCGGTACCAGCCGATGCCTGCCGGCAGGTAACCGAAACTCCCGCCGCCGGGAGCATCTTTGGAATAGCTTCCCTCGATACTCCAGTCGTGCGGCAAGTCCAGTGTCCGCCAGTTTTGATCATTGAAGTTGTTTTTTTCGGCCCCCTTCGTATCATTGAGTTTGAACTTCCATCCAAGGTCCATCGAGAGCTGTTGCCGCGATTGAGCCGATGCCTGAGTGGAAATATGTATTGCACCGATAAAAAGGATTGTAAAAAGAGATATATTTAGTTTCATACGTGTCATATACAGGTATAAGTAATTTTCAGCTTTAGCCGTCAGCTCTTGGCTATCAGCGTGCTGAATGCTGATTGCTCGTATTAGTAATGTGTGTATTTGTCAAACACATCCATAACCGGGAGTGCATTGCCGTCTTTATCGAAGTAGCCGCGCCTGCTTAATCCACCGCTAACCGCCGGTTCCCACCAGAAAACACCTTTGACCTTGGTGCTGGATACACTGAGAATCGTTCTGACCAGTGACTGCAGGTAGTCCTTTTGCCCTACCGGTGTTTCCGGAAAGGGTGCCGGCTTGTTTATATATTCTCCCGGCACGTGGTTGTAGGCCGTTTCAACAACGATTACGTCTTTATTGTAGTAGTTTACGATATGCAGCAGATTATTTCGAAGATCCAGCAGGTTTCCGTGCCACCACGGATAATATGACAGACCAATTATATCATACCTGATTCCGTAGGAGTTGAGTTTATCATAAAAAGCTTTGGTCTCAGACCAGCTTCCCCCCTGATCACAATGAATCATGATAAGTGGTCTCGGCGACATTCCTTTTCCTGCGTCGACGCCGTTAATACCGGCTTGAATCAGATTTGCGAAGGTGTCCCAATGTTCTGGAAGTCTTCCCTCAGGCCATAACATCCCATTCCTGACTTCGTTTCCGATTTGCACCATATCAGGCATCACACCGGCTTTTCGGAAAGCCTCGATCGTGTTGCGGGTGTAGGCATATACCGAATCGACCAGAATCTTGGGTCTCAATCCTTCCCATGCTTTTGGAGTTGGCTGTTTACCCGGATCTGCCCAACTGTCGGCGTAATGATAGTCTAAGAGAAATTTAAATCCGCGTTTTTTGGCGGCCTGTGCCTCCGCAATGGTATACGAGAGATTGTTTGGAAGTCGTGTGGGATGATAGAACAAACGGAGCCGGATCCAGTTATATCCATGTGATCGGAAGATAACAAGTCCGGGTTTTACCTTGCCGCTGTCTTTGAATGCCATCCCATGATCTTCAGCACTCTTCAGGAATGATAGATCAGCTCCGACAGCAAAATTAATATGCACGGATGAGGAAGAATCTATTGATTGAGCGAATAGATCTTGGTTTAACGCGGTCTGCAGCACAAATAAAACGATCAATAAAATGGCTGAAGATGTATTCTTATGACATCTCATTGTCCCTATCATTAAAGATTTTACAAAAAAACCATCAAATCATGGAAAAGTGATTATCGCTATATGGTATCGATTAATGAATTCTCAATGATTAGTAACCTGCAAGTCTTTGGCATATTCCGGTATGACCCGAATGTTGACTAAGCTGGCCTTACCCAAATCTTCTTTTTTCGGCTTTCGGTCGAAGTATATTTTGTATCCCCTGTGTAGCGGATAAACTTCAAATATAAGCCGCTGGTCCGCCAGGCGATCTCCAAAGCGTTTCAGGCCAATGTGCCAAGGAGTGCCATTGTTAAAGTTGTCTGCAATGAGTCGGTAATGGAGTCTGCACTGTGCACGGTCGCCGACGTAGTTCACATGCAGGTAAAGGTTATTCAATCCATCCATGTAGTCGTCAGGAAGGGTCACCGTCCAAATCTTCGGCTCAATATCCGGATCAGTTATGTTCTTTGGGGCCACTGTATCAGGCTTCTGCAAATTCCGGATGTTCGTCCACGGCGCCGGATACGTATAGGAACGATAGGTCAACCACGACTGATCAGTTGAGAAGGTAACCTTATCGCTATTTTCATAATTTATATTGACGGCAGCTGCAAAGGACGAGTCTCCTTTTGTAAATGGAAAATCAAGCAGAATTCTATTCTCCCCTTTTTTTACATACCCGGTTATATCCAGTTTGTCAATCTCACCTGTTGATATGGGCTGATTGAACCAGGTATCGTTAATCTTCATTCTGCATTGTATCTGCGTGTCCAATATCATTTTAGCTGATGTAATAGCCGATGGATTTCCCAGGTTGAACTCCTTGAGAAAGAATTTATGCCAGAGTTGATTTTTGGGGGTAACCTGATCCACGGAGGCTTTCAGCCATTTTGCATCAGACAAAATTGGTTGAGGAGTTAGTTGCAGAGAGACATTTTTTTGTGGTACCGTAAACTGATATTCGGGATATAGTCCATCCTGCATGGGTTGTATCATGCCTGACTGGTCACTCAATGAAACAGATCCGGCGAGTACCAGGATTTTCATGTTATTGGATTTCCCATACAAATGTAGCCGGTCGTGATCCATGTAGAGATTGGCTTGTGAGAAAAGCAGATATTTATGCCCATTGTTTTTAAACAGCCAAAGATGTTTCGCCTGTTCAGAAGACAAAATATGCAAGCGGTCCGTCTTACCTTGTTTATCCAGTAAGGTGATAACCGTATTGAGTCCGGGCTGAATACCTGTGATGATTGTCTCGTTCTTTTTCCGGGTGATTGTCCCGTTATCTGAACTGATTTTTGAGACGGTTGTATTATCGAAAGAAAATTCCGGCTCGATGCCCCTGTTTTGTATAAAGAACCAGTCGGTTCCGTTTTTATCCTTAATGTCACAGAGAGGCTGTGCTGTCGCATATTTCATTAAGACGTGATTCAAACGAAAATTAAACGGCCAGATAATATCGCAGCTGTCTGGTATATCAACCGGTTTCTGTGGGAAGGTAATCCGTTCATGTTTAAGTCTAATATTAAACTGAACGTTACGCTGCACAGGTTTCCTGAATCCCCGGTAATAATTGGTGGCGAATAGAAAGCCGGAATCGCCTTTTACCCGGGTTGAATAAAGCAGCTTCTCGTGAGGATCTTTCTGGGGACCAATTACCGGCATCATGGGAGCCAGCTGACTCCCAAATTCATTGAGAAAATAGTGTAGCTTTTTAACCTGATAATACGAGGGTGCCAGTTCACCGGATTCCTTGATTGCAGCCTGGAAATCGTAAGAAATGATCGGATACCTGTTCCAATAACCAGTATTCTTTCGGTCCTCCTGCAGCGACGTCAGCATCCCGACATGGTTAGAGCCACCTGCAAACATGTAGTATCCCAGCATGTTGGCACCTGACCCGAGGCGTGTCATAGCTATTGTCAAGCCATCAATTCCGTTAAAAACGGGTCGTCTGTGGTAGGTTACTTCATTACCGACTCCCATTTCCACGGTAAAGAAAGGATATATTTTTGTGTTTACAGAATAACCTTTTCTTTCAGATCCCTGAAAAATTCCGCCGTCACTTCGTAAATCAACAAATTTGAAACTTGCGCTGTTAACGATTTTACTGAGATTAGGATTCCACGGTGCCCCCGGATACCCGCCCCACAAGGGTATAACTTCGTCTTTAGGTACCGATGCATTTCCCCAGCCAGTTACAACATACAGCGGAGCATCCATTCCATCCGCCATTGCCGTATTTTTTAGCCACGAGATGTATTGTTCCCCTTTCTTGCCGCCGGAATATTCATTTTCAAGCTGAATGCCAATAACAGGTCCGCCGTCTTTGTACATTAGATTTTTCATCTGAATGCCAATCTGCCGAAAATACTGTTTCACATAGTGCTGATAAACCGGATCATTGGATCGGGGATGGATATACTTCTTCTGCAGAAGCCAATCCGGAAATCCACCGTTGCGAACTTCCCCGTGGCTCCAGGGACCAATTCTTGCCAGAACATACAGGCTGTCCTTATGGCACAATTTCAGGAATGCCCTCAAATCCCGGTTCCCGGACCAGTCGAACTGTCCTTCGATCTCTTCATGATAGATCCAAAACACATAGGTGGAGATGACATTGATCCCGTTGGCTTTCATCTTCAACAGGATATCCTGCCATTTATCACGTGGCACGCGGGTGTAATGCATTTCACCCATCACGGGTATTTCAGGCTTTCCGCCAAACGTCAGATACAGGTTATTCACCTTTATCTCCTTACCTGCAGGGCCCGGATTCCCCATTTGATACTCATTTGATATCACGTGCGTGCTCACACGGGAAGCATCGATGTTGATGCGATTCTGAGACCTGCCAACGGAAGCAGTAAATAATAGAAAGGAAATGATTATTGCGGATGAGAATGAGTGCCCGCCGATGAGACACCTCGCTGATAGCCTTGTTAACATATCGTTATAAGGTGATAGTAGATGGATGAGTATAAAAGATTAATTAACGCGTCATCAATCTTTTATGCCGTTTTCAGGAATTCTGGTGCTTGTAATGCACTTCTGATAACTCCCTCAACCGAGCCGCACTCGATTCAGCAGTAATGTCACGCTGGGCATTGCCCAGCATTTCATATCCAACCATAAATTTCTTTACAGTTGCAGACCTCAGGAGTGGCGGATAAAAATGCATATGAAAGTGCCATTCAGGGTGGTCTTTACCATCTGTTGGTGCCGGGTGAAAACCAGCGGAATAGGGAAAACTGATCTTGAACAGGTTATCGTAGCGTGTGGTGATACGTCTTATGATATCCGCCAGTCCTTCCTTTTCTTCCTCTTTAAGATCTGTAAAACGGGCAAAATGTCGTTTAGATACGAGGAGTGTTTCAAAAGGCCATACCGCCCAAAAAGGTACAAGAACCATGAAATACTCATTCTCCAAGACAATTCGTTCCTGGATATCGCCTTCAAGTTTCAGATAATCACAAAGGAGGCAATGATCGTGTTTCTTCAGATATTCCGTCTGTTGATGCAGTTCTTTAGCTGGCTCGACCGGGATAGTCTGCTGGGCCCAGATCTGGCCATGGGGATGCGGGTTGCTGCACCCCATTACCGCACCTTTATTCTCAAAGATCTGGACATAATTGATATTCGACTTCTCCCCTAAAGTCTCATACTCATTAACCCATACATCAACAACATTGCGGATTTGATTGGTCTCCATTTCCGGCAGTGTTAGATTATGACGGGGGGAGAAACAGATAACCCTGCAGATTCCCTCTTCACCTTTTGCAATGAGCAAATCTTTCTTGTTGTAATCAGCGGTCGGCGTATCATTCAAAAGAGCACTGAAGTCGTTCGTAAATACAAACGTCGAATCATAGTTAGGGTTTTCTGCTTTTCCACCAGCTCTTGAATTACCCGGACAAAGGTAACATTTAGGATCATAATCCGGGCGTGAATCCTGTGGAGTATCTTCCTCCTTACCCTGCCATGGACGCTTGGCCCGGTGCGGAGAAACCTGCAGCCAATCGCCATTTAAAGGATTATATCGCCGATGTGGATGATCAGAAAAAGAAAAATCCATAATTAGTTTTGAGTAGTGAGTATAGAGTAGTGAGTATAGAGTAGTGAGAATAAGCTGTTATACGAGTTTCTTCGCTATTTCGCTTTCGGTTACTACTTCAGTTCCGGCATCAATGCTTGTTTTATAAACCTTGATGGAATTGCCGGTCCTCTCTTTGTACTCTTTTTGTATCTGTTTCTCGAAAGTATCCAAGTGTTTTTCTTCAACGATATTAATGGTACATCCACCGAAGCCCGCTCCCATCATTCGTGAACCAAGAACTCCCTCCATTTTCCTGGATTCCTCAACGAGTATATCGAGTTCTTTACAGCTTACTTCGTACTCGTTGCTCAGCCCATCATGCGATTGAAACATGCGTTTGCCAAATGACTTGAAATCGTTACGGCTCAGATCGTCACATGCAGCAAGGACCCTGTTGTTTTCTTCCACGACATATTTACATCGCTTATATATCACAGGATCGAACTCATCTTTGTGTTCCTGCAGCAGTTCGACGGTCACGTCGCGGAGACTGTTAATGCCGGAATCATACTTCTTCAATAATTTTACACCATCTTCGCATTGTTTGCGGCGGACGTTGTATTCTGATGATGCCAGTTCACGCCGGACCTGAGTATCGCACAGAACAACGCGAACATCATCACGTTCAAAAGGAACCAGCTCGAAATCAAGAGAGCGGCAGTCGAGTTTGATAACCTGATGGTCCTCTCCAAAGATGTTGATGAACTGGTCCATGATGCCGCAGTTGACACCGACAAAATCATTCTCTGTTCGTACGCCCATCTTTACCATTGTGAGGCGGTCGACATCCAGGTCGAAAAGTTGGGTCAGGCCAAATAATAATCCGCCTTCTACGGCCGCAGACGATGATAATCCTGCACCAATGGGTATGTTGCCGCCAAACGCACAGTCAAATCCGCCAACATCATGTCCGGCTTTAAGTAACTGCTCAACAGCACCCATAATATAATTAGGCCAGTGCAGGTTAGATTTCTCAAATTTCTCAGCCCTGATATCAAATTCAAAGGACTGTTTCATATCAACCGAAAAGATCCGGACTTTAGAGGTGTTGTTTTTCACAAGTCCGAATACGATCACTTTATCAATCGCGGCGGGAAGCACAAATCCTTCATTATAATCCGTGTGTTCACCGATCAGGTTCACACGGCCAGGAGATCGAATAAGTAACGGCTCTTCATGATACTGTGATTCAAAAGCAGTTCTTACCTTATTATACAAGGAATCCATTTGCTATCTGATTAATTAACAGTTGCGTCTTTAGTTTTCCACCAGAAAATCAGTCCTGAGATCAACATGACGAGCCCCCACCAAAAATCGGGATGATATTCCTGCAGCACCGTGTGACTCTGGTTGGGATAAAAGAAGTAATAAATCCCAGAGAGTGTGATAACGAAACCCATCAGAGACAATATGAGCCCTACAAAATACCAGATGGGTTTCATGCCTTTTTCTTCATTTTCCATGATAATTCCTTTCGTTTACCAGAAATAGATGTTCAGTATTAAAAACACGATGATGGAGATGATCGCAAAGAACCCAGGTTCTTTGTAAAAAGGATAATCGCCGCCGCTTTTTTCGTTCGTCAAACCTTTCACGAGTCCCACCAATTCTTCCTTTGGTTTCTTTTGAGTGAATAGACTGATGATGATTGTCGCCAGGAAGCAGATGAGCCAGGCCCACCATGCACGCCAGAAGTTTGCAGACATATCGCTGGCGACATGTGACAAAGTAATTGAACTCTTAGCAATCCATTCGAACTTGACACCCAGGTACATGCCAAATGAGGAAACCATGCCGATCAACAGTCCCCAGAAAGCTCCGCTCGGTGTAATCCAGGTTATAAACATACCCAGCAACATCGTAGCGAATAACGGGGCATTAACCCATGAGAAAATAGCCTGCATATAATCCATAATCGTCGGCATCTGCATTGCCCAATATGCTGTTATTACGCTGATAACAACACCAACAATAGTTGCTACACGACCAACCCAGAGCAAGTGTTTGTCTGTAGCATCCGGTTTAATAATCGACTGGTAGATATCGTATGTCCATACTGTGTTAAATGCACTGATATTTCCAGCCTGGCCTGCCATAAACCCGGCAAGCAGCGCCGTGACGCCCAGCCCCAATAATCCATTAGGATAATACCGCTTGAGTAACTGCGGCAATGCAGAGTCATAATTAATGGCACCATTGGCATCATGAATAAGATGGAATCCGCTGCCGGTCTCTTTGGCAAGTACAAGAGCAATCAGTCCTGAAATTACAACGATGAATGGGAGAGCCATCTTAAAGAAAGATGCGATAATCGGCGTCATACGTGCGGCCCGTAAGTCTTTGGCAGAAAAAGCACGCTGAACAACAAGGAAGTCGGTGGTCCAGTAACCGAACGAAAGGACAAAACCCAGTCCCAATACAATACCGCCCCAGGTGACCATCATTCCGTTGTCTGAAGCATTACCTGCTGTGGCCCAAAGAGACTGAAAGGAATCAGGTATACGTGCAAATATCTGGTGGAAGCCGCCGACGTCAACCAGTCCGAGAACGACTACCAGAAACAGGCCGAACCAGATCAGGAAGAACTGTACGATTTCAGTAAAGATTGCTGAAAGCAGACCACTCATTGTTATATATATGGCGACTGTAACCGCTGAAACCCACATACTCACATTCCAATCCCATGCCAGGAAGGTATGAAAGATCAACGCCATGGCGTACAGGTTAATACCGGCCACGAGCAATGTCATAATGGCAAACGAGATGGCATTCAGTACCCGTGTTTTCTCATCGAAGCGGAGTTTAAGATAGCCCGGTACAGATTTGATTTTTGCACTGTAATAAAAGGGCATCATATAGATGGCCAGAAACAGCATCGCCGGAATAGCTCCTATCCAGTAGAAATGAGCCACAAACATGCCATACTTATAAGTATCACCGGCCATTCCCATCAACTCAAGGGCACCCATGTTTGCCGAGAGGAATGCGAGTCCGGCGACCCAGGCACTGTTCTTTCTTCCGGCCAGGAAAAAGTCAGACTCGTTTTTTGTGAATTTTTTTAGATAAAGCCCTATACCTATAGTGAAGCCAAAGTAGATGGCTATGATAATCCAGTCTACAAAGTTTAGTGCAATAGATTCCATACACCGATTCCGTATAAATGAAGATTACGTGTTTTATTATTCAATATTCTTATTATTGTATATCCTAAGCCTTTCCTGGTACGATAGATAGCTCCAACTCCCAACAAATTGTCTCGCCGCTGTCTATATAAGAATGTTTGCTGGTATTCACCGATTCCCCCAGGGAATCGCTTTTACAATTCGTAGGTTCAAGTCCGACGGTCAAATGCTTTTCGTCTGAATCAACGGGCCATCCCCCGTAACAAAGCCACAATCCAAGGTATGGGATCTGGTCAACATTGAAACGGAACATCAAAGATTCGTCAACATCCTTGCGGTAGATTCCTGCATATCCGGTATGAAGACGATCCGAGAATAACTTAACGGCTTTGCCGGCAGACAGATCAGGAATCATAGAATAGTTGGTGTCTTTTCCCATGAGGTCAGGCCACGAGAGAGAGTCGCCGTGTTTGCCAAAGGTATCATCTGAAGACCAATGTAAAGCAACCTGTTTTATATCTTTGGGCAACAAAATTTCCGAACCCGGCTCTACGTGAAGCAAGGGATGAGCCGACCATAGATAATTGAACGGCAATTGACTACGATTAATAAGCTTATAGGAGATAGAAATACTGTTGTCAATTAATCGAATAGCTTTTGAAAATTCATAATCGATTTGAATTCCCCGGCCGGTCAGCTTAATGCCCGCATCAATATTCTCATGTTTCCATGACTGCGACCATAATTCGCCATGATCGGGCAACGTAATATCTCTTCCGCCAAAACTGAACTTTGAGGGAGATATGGTAGGGAAGCATTCGTCGAATCCGCTAGCATCAAACGTCTCAAACTCATCTCCATAGTATGCCTTTTGATAGGGACCAAAGGATGGCTCAGGTTCCTTCAAAAACTGTGTTCCCGTCTGTTTGTTTGATAGTTCAATCATTTTACCCCCCAGCTCCGGAATAAAAACCGTTCTGATGGTTTTATTTTCAAGTATTAATTTTGAAAATCCATCAATCATTCTCACCTGGTATCACACTCGCTAAGGTTACAATGGTTTGTATTATCTATTACCTGTCATTGATAAAATATGTAAGCGCTTTTATCAAAAACTCAAAAAAAATTAGTTAGAAAAATACTTTTTCTTATAAAAAAGAGCCAAAAATTCAAAAAAACGCTTACATCCACCATCAAGATAATTACCCCATATGATGTTAACGCTAACATATTGACTAAAAAATAACTTTGCAAGTAAAAAATGATTCCTTGCAAAAATTACCTGGTTTAACCCCATATTGAAAAAACAGCCAAAACAATGTAACAGGTTTAGCTGTTTTTTCAATTCTAAATAAACAATTTATTCTAATTCAATGGCAACTAGAGACTTAGAGGGTAGTTTAATAATTAGTTGATTTCCTCTTATAGATGCGCCGCTAAATCTAACCGGTTTGACAACATTCGGATGATCAAAAGTGTTAACATCATCAAAATGATCTGCAGTCAACAAGGTACTATTTGTTACGTTGTGCAATTTTACTCCACGCAAGTCTACCGTTACAGTATGACCTGAATGAGGATCCAGGTTGCTCATCGTAATATGAATCTTGCCGGTCGAGTCTTTCGAAGCCGTGGCACTGATGGCCGGGATCGAGTCTCCATCAAAGGTGTACTTGTCTGAACTGATGTGAATCGGCAAATAGGTCGCCTCCATGTGCTTCTTGTACATTTCGAATACATAGTAGGTCGGGGTCAGGACCATTTGTTTGCCCTTGGTCAGGATCATCGACTGCAGCACATCCACCATCTGGGCGATGTTGGCCATCCGCACCCGGTCGGCATGCTTGTTGAAGATGTCCAGGGTCGTTGAGGCCACCAGGGCATCCCGCATCGAGTTCTGCTGGTAGAGAAACGAGGGATTCGTCCCCGGCACCACATCGGTCCATATCCCCCACTCATCGACCACCAGGGCCACGTGCTTGTCCGGATCGTACTGATCCATGATCGCCGAGTGACGGCTCACAATCTGATCCATGCGGGCCGCCTTCTTCAGCCCGTTAAAGTAGAGTTTCTCTCCGAAGCCGGTCGAGGGACCTTTGTCCCCCCATCCCGGTCCGGCGATGGTGTAATAATGCAGGGAGAGTCCGTTCATGCGCCGGCCCACGTCTTTCATCAATACCTCCGTCCAGTGGTAGTCTGACCCGTTCGGCCCGCTGGCGATCCGGAACAGGTGGTTGCCCCCGTAGTTGTGCAGGTAGGTGGTGTAGCGTTTGTACTGGTCGGCGTAGTACTCCGGGGTCATGTTGCCCCCGCAGCCCCAGCTCTCGTTACCCACGCCCCAGAATTTGATCTTCCAGGGATCCGGGTGTCCGTTCTTTGCCCGAAGCTCCGAGAGCTGGGTGTCCCCGGGATAGGTCAGGTACTCCACCCACTGTTTCATCTCCCGCGGGGTCCCGCTGCCCACGTTGCCGGCCAGGTATGGCTCGGCCCCGATCAGCTTGCAGAACTCCAGGAACTCGTGGGTGCCGAAGTGGTTGTTGTCGCTCACGTTGCCCCAGAGGTTGACCCGTTTGGGACGCGAGCTTTCCGGACCGATGCCGTCTTTCCAGTGGTATTCGTCGGCGAAGCAGCCGCCCGGCCAGCGAACATCGGGCACATCCAGCTTGCGCAGGGCCCCGACTACGTCCTTGCGGATCCCGTCAATGTTCGGGATATCGGAATCCTTACCAACCCAGACCCCGCCGTAGATGCTCCGGCCCAGGTCCTCGGCAAACTGCCCGTAGATATACTTGCTGATCGTCACATGACCCAGGTCGGCATTAACCACTACCGTGTCCTTCTGCTGGGCTTTGGCCGAGCCAAGGCCTAATAGAAGAAATAGCAGTATGAGTAAATACCCACATTTATTTCGTTTGTTCATCTTTTTCATTGGAAATGAGTTTATTGATTTTGTGTAATCCCAACGCTGGTTCAAGCGTCATCACTTGAATCATGCCACTGTTTTGCTATTGCATGTGGTACAGGCGAGGACGCCTATACCAGCTGTTTAAAGCGGTTTGGATCTTACTTATGTATACCGAACTGGTAGATCGTTATCGAATGATAGATCTGCCCTGGTTTCAGCACTGTTGATGGAAAGTTACTTAGTAGTTCCATCACTATTCAACAATCCCCGGTGCTGCATCCATACCCTGCAGAGTCCGGGCCAGCTTTTTAATAACGGATATTGTTGCGCCAGGCCAAAACCGTGAGGTCCCTGCTCGTACAAGTGCATCTCAACGGGTACACCATTTTTATGAAGAGCCTCATAGAAAGACACACTGTTTTGAACCGGTACAGCAGGATCGGTGGTCGCGTGCACGAGAAAGGTCGGTGGTGTTTTTGGCGTCACATGTTTTTCATTTGATAACAACTCAACTAGTTTTGGATCCGGATTTTTGCCCAATAACTGATGTTTTGATCCCTCGTGGGTGAACGAATCTTCCATCGTTATGACAGGATAAGCAAGGATCATGAAATCGGGCCGCGAGCCAACTGCAGCCAGTGGATCCTGATTGTTCTTTTTTCCATTATCCCAATGTGTTCCAACCGTTGATGCCAGGTGCCCGCCGGCTGAGAAACCCATGATTCCTATCTGATTGTTCTTCAAATGCCATTTCTTTGCATTGTAGCGTATAATACGCATGGCACGTGTGGCATCCTGAAATGGCGCCGGATACCGATACCGATCACCATGTCTATATTTCAGCACAAAAGCGGCAACTCCAAAACCATTTAACCATTCAGCAACTTTATATCCTTCCTTATCCATCGCCTCATGCGAATATCCTCCACCGGGACACACAAGTACGCCTGTTCCTGTTGCTTTATCACTTGGGGGCAAAAAAATGGTGAGATCGGGTTTGTCAGCCGGTGTATCTCCTTTCGCTCCCGGTGCTCCATTCGGCCAAACCAAAATTGTTTCCTTTCCCAGTACCTGCGCTTTTGTACACTCAGAATTCATTCCAATCAAAAAAGGGATTATTAAGGTTGTTAACCATACATATTTGTGCTTCATTTTTACTCCATTGTTTATTTATTAAAAAAACTCAAGTTCCACTGATCCATCCACTTGACGACAAAGTGATGTGCATTGAACCGGATGGGCAACCACACGTACCGTCCGTCAATCGGGTTTTGAGGATTCCACCGATCTGCCATAAAGATATATGCATCTTTCTTACCCTGAACCGGTAATACATACGTGCTTTGCGAGTGAAAAGTAAGTGCGCTATCTGTACCCACACATGGATTCCCAAGTTCTTTCCAGGGGCCCCAGATTGAGTGTGCTACTGCTGAACGGGCTGCATTGGGCGCCCATCCGGTAGTACCAGAGCCTATGAAATAATAGTTGCCATCATGCTTGAAAACGGCCGGTGCTTCCATATTCCTATTTATGAATACCCGTTTGTATTTCCCGCTCGGCTGCAGGTAATCATCGGTAAGCAATGAGATGTGAGTCGTATGATTCTCTTCGGATGTATAAATTTGATAGGCTTTTCCGTCATCATCGACAAAAAGGGTCATGTCACGTGACATTTGTCCATCTTTAAAATCCCTCTGCAGATAATTATGATCGCCAGGTTTCTTATCCTTTTCCGTCGCATTTACGGGCCATGATCCGGCATCCGGACGAAATGAATTGATGAATCGATATGGTCCGGCGGGATGATCACTGACAGCAACGCCGGCTCGGGCTGATGAATAACCGTGGCCTCTCAGTTCCAGGTGAAACCACATCACGAATTTTCCTGTCTTTTTGTTGTAGATGACTTTCGGCCGTTCCAGGATACATCCTTTCGCAATATCACTCGTAGAATCATCTGATACGTGCAAAGCTATTCCACGATCTTTCCAGTTGTAAAGGTCCCCGGAAGAATAGACATGAACGCCGATCTGTGCCTTGTTCCCTTTTCTTCCGGCTATTTTATGTTCTCCATACCAGTAATAGATGCCCTCATAATAAAGGATTCCGCCCCCATGGGCATTGATCATGTTTCCATCCGTATCGCGCCAGATTTTGCCGGGATGAAAGGCGTGTAGTGATGAATTCTGAGCACTTGCAGTATTGGCTGTAAAGGCTAACAGAAACGGCAAAAGAAGCATCCCGAATACTGATCTGAAGAAAACGCTTTTAACAAATAATTTGGTCATTGCAGTTAGTTTTAATAATGCCTGTGTTGCAGACTGACAGTCACTCTATATTTCCAGTCAACGTCACCACTGATTTTGGGGGTACAACATAAAACACATTAGTATTGAACGACTGAGTGGATGCCAGATCTGTAGTGGCCGATGTTACATATGGATGAAGTTCCAGGACGTGTTTTCCAGCAGGTAGATTACTGAAATCGAGTTTAATGCTATGTTTATTCGAGCTGTAATTCACCAACACAAGCGTAATTTTACGGTTTTTCTTATCAGTGTAAGCTGAAACCATTAGTCCTTTTGACGTTTGTTCCGGATTTAGTTTGTCCGAACGGTTTATTGACAAACGTACTGAACCGGGTCGAATAAAGCGACTGTAGTTTCCAAAGGCCCACAGTAGCTTAGAGTCACGAACATTACCATTGTACTCAAGTTTTGTGGCGTTTGAATCACTGCTTCTCTGGATTCCCTTTCCGCCCGCATCGAGATATACGAGGCCATCTTTAAAGTCATTGGGACTTACGGCCAGCCACCATTGCCATGATGATGCATTTGCCAGCGTAAGATCAAAATGTATAAGTCGCGCAACATACAGTGCTGTGCTCATCCCTAAATCACGTCCGCGACCGTGGATCTCTTTGTTGTTTGCGAGGATGCAATACTCTGTCATCCAGTATTTCAGATTCGGATCAGTTGTATTAATGGTTTCCCACAAATGTTTTCTGTCCACGATCATTTTCGATACCGGCCATGTGGTAAAGTAGCTATGGGAGGATATAAGATGAGCTACAGAGGTTAGGTTTCCGACAAAATCAGGGCCCTTTGAAAAGAAATTCTTCACCTGCTGATCCCGTCCATTTTTCCCGTCACCATACAGGAATGTTATCTGCCCTGATTCCGGGATTTCAATTTTCGTCTTCAATCCCGCGTCAATAATCTTCTTATTCAAAACCTTTGCAAATGCGGTGAGCTCTTTATTCTGCCACGGAGATCCTTCCTGGTTGTTTTTTCTGCCCCAGTCCCACTGCGGCTCATTTGCGGGGCTGACGTAATTAAAGGATATCCCCTGTTTCTTAAAGTGACTGATAACGCGAACCAGGAAATCAGCAAAGTCATCATATTTATCCGGGGTCAGGTTGACATGTGTGCCGCCATCACCGTAAGATTTTCGATTGCATGTAAGCTGAACAGGCGGGCTGTTTGTAAAACCGATAAATTGGAAAACACCGCGTTTTACTGCAGCTTTTAGAAACCATTGTTGCCCGCTTTGATGACTCCAGTCATATGTTCCATCATCCTGCAGGAATCCTTCCGCCCGCCGCCATGGATTTGTAATGCCGCTGCTATCACCCTGTTCACTACTACCGGCGCCAATGTTGAAACGCCAAATAGACAACCCGATACCCTCCGGACTCCCTGTTGAATCCATACTGGTGCTGAATAGCAGATCTGCTATTCGATTCCTTTTTAAAACAGGCCAGTTCTTGCCGACATACTGCAGACTCCATGCGTCAGACGCTCCAAATCCGTCTATGGTCTGAAAACGCTTCTTGTAATTAACCGTTATTGTTAACCTTTTGGGTGGAGATGGGTAAACGTGACCCAATGTGTTGTGCTGACCAGCGGTACAGCTGGAAGAGAAAAACATATTGATTAGGACTACTAAAAAAATCATAATCTTTCTGTACCGCACACCTGCTGATATAAAAAGTAAAAGGGCCGTTTCACCAGCCCTTTTACTCGGTTTATCTAGTAACCAGGGTTTTGCTTGAGGTTACCATTCGAAAGTCCAATCTGTATAGTACAGGTATTGGGTAACAAAATAATAATTGTATTAATTACACTTTTGTTACCGTTAACAAATATGCAAGATAATAATCAATCACTGTATCCAATGTCAAGAGGTGTGCAATATTTATTCAAATAAATGATAGTTTTGGGGTTACATACGCTTGGTATATAGACATAGAAAGGGTGTAAATCCAGGTAAATCAGCACATCATTACTCATGTGTCGTAAGATTTTTGTTAGCCAAAAATGTCTCGATTATTAGGTTCTCTTAATTGTAAAGCAACATTAAACAGAATTAACCGGTTGCTTGTTGTAAGTACTCAGAATTATAGAGATGTTTACTCATGTAGATGCAGTATGACGGATATCGGGGCAATCCATCATGGTAGTATTTGGATAATTGGGATGAAAAAAAATAATTATATCTGCAAACGGCGAACGTAAATAACGTCAATACCCGTTTGCATTAATACTGGTACAGATGGGGTAACAGGAGTTATTATGTACGGTTTATCTGAAAATATGAAGAACGCTGATAACACTGAACCAAGTGTTTCAATGAGATCAGCCGGAGTTTTGTTCTTAATACTTGGGCTTATCAATCTGTTCAATGAGGCATCTCAGCCTGTTCATACACTAATAAGTACATCTAATATAGCATATGTACTATGCTTGCTGCTAGGTACTCTTCTGATACTTAGAATTAAAAAAGCTGTCCCATTTGCGCGATTCGCTGTTGTTGCCGGTCTTGTATTGCAGGGTGGCTATCTTATTATAAATGGCCTCTTACTGGATTTCATGCTTCAGTTAGTATTGTGCGGTGGACTTTGGATGGTGTTGTCTCCCCGTTCGAATGAATTTAAGATTTTGTATATGAGTGGGATATTATCCGTTTCCCTGGTTCTTATTGTTGACATGTTGCTTCTCGGCCAACGTTTTGATAATGGTGTTATCCCGGTAACCAGAATTCAAAATGAAACCACTACCGCTGCAACTGTTGATACCGCATTTGGAAATGCCTATGCGTACCGCCTGGATTTCGGAAAGAATATATGGCATCTGAGAAATCCGGAGAACTATAAAAAAAATAATCCTTCCACAGATCTATGGCTGGTTGATCCGGAGAATGACTCTCATCTGATGGTAATTGGAGAAAAAACGGAAGATGGAACCCATGCAGACCTGAATGCATTCACTGCAGCTGTAAAACAAAATCTTATTGCTAATAATCCAAGTGCAAGGCTTGTCGACATATCTCACTTATACGGGGTTTATTATGATGGCAACATGCTCAAAGTCAAATCGAATGTCGGGGGTGTGCCTCTTGAATATGTTGTTGGCTTGTATACCGTTAATGACTATGCTTTCCAGGTGATCGGTTTTACTCACACAAATGAATTTACTTCTGCTGAACCTGATTTAGTCGATGCTATTAAGTCGTTCTACTTCGATACAAATGCACAACAGAAACTTGACCGGTTGCACAAGCAATATCCGTTTGCAGACAGGATCGAATAGTGAGATTTTTGATTGTATTATCAACACGAATTACAATTGGTCATATATCATTTCAGTTGATAAGTGCAAATAGTGGGGTCGGATTGTGTAAGCATTTCCGGCAGCAAACTGACCAATGAGACGAGGAGAACCATTAACTACTGACGGTTACGAACCAAAAACAAAAAAAGGGACCTTTACGGGTCCCTTTTGAATTTCTGTAAATATCGACTCTTACAGCACTGGGATTAGCTGATTCCCAAAGAGATGCAGGTACGTGAACATCGTAACGTAAGCGAAAACGAGGTTCATAATTACAACAAAGAAGATTGTGCTTAGTCCCCAGTTGGCGCCAAACATACCAGGATCAGAGAACGTCTTCCCTTCTCCAAAATGAGGATGGTATTCGCTTAGCGCACCAAGCATCACACCAGTAAACAATCCCTGGGCGAAACCGAAAACCAATCCAAATTCAATGCTGGGTGGTTGCGACAGCCCGAGCATCATGGTCACATAATAGAATCCCCAAAAGGCACCGTAGAGAAGCAATAGTCCCAGACCAATGGTAAACACACTTGCCTTTTCACTTGGGTCTTTAAAAATGGAACCTAAAATTTCAATAAAATTGACTTTTGAGCCAACTAACCGAAGGATATACATCACAACGATCAATGCAACAATACCAACGATACCGGAAAATGCCGCTAGCCAGAGGTTGGCGTTCATACTCATTGTAGAACTCATAATAGGCGAATTATCAACTTATGGGTTAATGTCCTGATCGAATTACAGCCCAAATGTAAGAAAACAATCTAAACGATAACATGATTTTTCAACAAAATGTTTTCTATATACCTTACAAATATGTGTAATCGCATCATTTAATAGGGAGAATATAAGAGATGGCAACTGTAAAAGTACGGTATATTGTCCATGACGTCGATGAAGCGATCCGATTTTATACTGAACAACTGGCATTTGAGGTAATTATGCATCCTGCTCCGGCATTCGCAATAATTGCCCGGGGAGATTTACAGCTATTACTCAGCTCTCCTGGCACTGAAGGCGGGGGCGGACAGTCTATGCCCGACGGTACCAGACCATCACCGGGTGGCTGGAACAGGTTTCATCTTGAAGTCGAGGACCTTGAGACAATGGTGGATCGTCTGAAAAAGGATGGCGTTACCTTTCGAAATGATATTGTCAGTGGAGTTGCAGGAAAGCAGATATTACTTGAAGATCCTTCGGGTAATCCTATTGAATTATTTGAATATTATCAAAAGCAGTAATTAGTATAGTCAGTACTCTTTGCGTCTGCATCTGTCTGAAATTTGTATAATTACTAAATTTCAGGAAAACGGATTGCGATTCAGATATGAAACTGTGTATCTTTGATGCTCTGTCGGGTCGTTAGCTCAGTTGGTTAGAGTGCCACGTTGACATCGTGGAGGTCGGCAGTTCGAATCTGCCACGACCCACTTCCCCTCTCCCATTTCGCTTTATGATACTAACTTAACCTTCAAGCTGCATAGAGACGAGGTTACCATAATCGGGTATTACCAAAATGAAGACATAGAGTTAGAGTCGAAAGGGTTTTGATATCAGTAAAAAAATTCATATTCGCATAATAAATGCGTAAGACCAGACATGTATCTGGTTAGCAAATCGTTATTTATCAACAGTTGGTGGTAAATGTTGAGTGATCATGGAAATCGTGCGTTAGCATTCTATATCGGATTAGGTCTGGCAATCGGCACCGGGTTAGGTACTGCACTGGGAGTTGGCTTTGGTTCCGTATTTCGGACTGTCCAAATGGGGGCGGTGTACGGGCCGGTTATTGGTTCTTCTCTTGGAATGATTGTTGGAATCATTCTTTTCAATTCGAAATGTTCTGAAAAGGACGCATAACCGGCGTGTCAATGAGAATATTGAATCCGTTTTAACGGGCCTTTCTAAGTGATTCAATGTCGGATGAGACGACCGCCGATACATTTCGCGTCACCTTCTCAATGTCCCAGTTCCACCAGGCTATGTCCAGCAACTCTGAAATGATTTCATCCGGAAAACGCTGGCGGATGACTTTTGCCGGATTCCCTCCTGCAATTGTGTACGGTGGGATATCAGATACCACAACCGAGCGGGAGGCTATAATCGCCCCATCTCCTATCGTCACTCCAGGCATTACGAGTGAGTCGTATCCCATCCAGACATCATTACCGACATGGGTATTTCCTTTTGGGGATAATTCATCCGGTTGGGGTGTGGCCTTTTCCCAGCCGTTGCCAAATATATAGAACGGATAGGTCGAGAATCCGTCCAGTTTATGATTGGCACCATTCATGATGAACTTGACGCCGCGCCCCAAGGCACAGAATTTCCCGATGATGAGTTTGTCGCCGATGAAGGGAAAAAGATAGAGCACGTTTCTCTCAAAATCATCCGAATTCTCCGGGTCATCATAATAAGTATAGTCCCCAACCTCGATTTGTGGATTGGAAATGGTGTTCTTGATATAACAAACCTGCTCAAATCCCTTCATAGGGTGAGCTGTCCCAGGATCGGGTCCGTTCATAAATAAGAAAAATTTGAGTTTGAAAGAGAGGTAATATTACACAAGAATCAGCACAAAATGCTATCGCTGGTGTCTGCGTTTCGTTCTCCAAAGAATTTTAGTCTTCCAGTGATTTCATGCCATTGATCGTCGCAGGCTCTTTTTTTAGCATATCAAATACGATGATCACATTTTTTCCTTTCTTAAGCCATGATCCCGGACAGTAGAGTCGTTCCTGAGGCCCTACATTCCAGTACCGGCCGAGATTGTGTCCGTTTACAACAACAAATCCCTTCTGCCATTTACTCATATCAAGGTAGACACTCCCCGTCTCATCCAGGTTGAATGAGGATTTGAAGAATGTTCCTTTATGATTCGTTTGTTTTTGATCGTTGAAAGGCAGGTTATCGAGATAATTATTTGTCATCGGCAGTTTGAATGCCTGCCAGTTCATCAGGACCATGTGATTCAGCTTCACCCGGTCGGTTATCCCCTTCCTGTCTATGATCCTGTCACCAAAATTGATGCGTCCCATAGCTTCTACCAGGATATCAAGCGTTGGATTTGGATTGCTTGTTTCAGGAACTGTTAGCGTATCGATATTCATACTCCGGTCCAGGGTCCCAATGAATTTTCCATCAAGGAAGACGGTAGCGTAATCGTGGATACCAATCACTTTTAACAATCCGTGAGTGGCACCGTGAAGTTTCGTTCGATATAATATGTACCCGTAATTCTGACCGAGCTCTTCCATGGGTTTGGGCTGTGCCATGGCAACCGGATCGGGTAACGCATCTATCAGGGAAACACTTTTTGTAAATCGAATCGTGGGTATGGTAACAGCATTTATCGTTCTGGGTACATCCGGAAGCTTTTCATTTGCAGGCATCAGATCACTAATTGCCTTTCGCATGGCAAAGTACTTCGGAGTCGGTTGCCCCATCTCGTTTACCGGGGCATCATAATCATAACTCGTGACGTCCGGTTCATAGTACTTCCCATAGTTGGCGCCTGTGGTAAATCCAAAGTTCGTACCGCCGTTGAATACATACAAATTGAAGGATTTGTCGTTTTTCATGTACCACTGCAGCTGCTTAACAATACCATCGGTCCCGACTCGCGCCCATTTTTCTCGCCAGTGTGTCAGCCATCCGGGATAATATTCACTGCAGAAAATGGGAACTCCAGGTCGCCATTTCGAAACCCTGTCGAACTGATTGTCATTAACACCCGGATCCAATCCAATGGACAAACCCGGAAGCGACCCCGCTTCAATATTTTGTTTACCTGCACCGTCAGCTGTAAAAAATGGCACCTCAATCCCGTTCTTCTTCCAGAGTGATACAAGCTGCTCTAAATATTGGCGATCATTACCATAGCTTCCATATTCATTCTCTATCTGCCACATGATAATAGGTCCGCCTTTACTCATCTGTAAATCCCTTACCTGGTCGGCAATTTGTGTTACATACGTTTTGACATTGCTCATGTAGGTTGGATTCATGCACCTTACCTTAAGCTCCGGATCCTTCAGCAGCCATGGCGGTAAGCCGCCGAAGTCCCTCTCCCCACAGACATACGGGCCGGGCCTCATAATTACATGTAATCCTACCTTGCCGGCCGTTTCGACGAACTTCCTGAGATTATTAATCCCGGAAAAATCCCACTGCCCTTTCTCCGGTTCAATATCGCTCCAAAAGATGTATGTGGCTATCGTATTCAGACCCATAGCCTTAGCTAATTTCAGACGTTGCTTCCAATAGGCTTCCGGTATCCTCTGGTAATCAATTTCCCCGGATCTGACCTGGTATGGTTGCCCGTTCAACTCAAAATGCCGTCCGGATACGCTAAAGCTTTGTTGGGCGAATGAACATCCTGGAGCAAACAGTAACACCCATAACACAAACACGGAGCCCCGAAATAGTATGGAACCTTTCATTACGATGGGTTTAATTTCTAAAAATTGTTCAGCGGCATTATAAATAAAGTTTTGCATTGTAGCGTATATCAGAAGTGATAGGAGCCATTTCCCGCAATGCATTGGCACAAAAAGCAATCAGGTTTTAATGCTAAGCAATTATTGAATTTGGGGACATACCATCGCTCAATATCATATTTCTTACCTGACGGCACGAATGTGGTGTTCGGTTTATCCTCTACCGATAGTGTGTCCCTACGCGGGACAGGATGAAATGTCCATTAATCATTGTTCGTGTCCCATGGGGACTCAATATTGGTAGAAAGGGTTTTTGATATGCATACCTACCGTGCCGTCAGGTACGGAATATGGCTCAATCGTCAGCTCGACTGATTTATCCCATTTCGGTTTTCTGTTATGCCGGCCTCGCGTTAAATTACTCATCAATTCCATTCCTGAACTATTTAGACTTAGTGATGAGATATCTCTGTTTGTTATTACTGATCATGACTATAACTTTTAATGACTCCAACGCCCAAAAGGTGAAAATACCGTCCTATTACCAACTTGATTCTTCCCTAAGTGATTCTCTGAAAGGCTTTATTCACGATCTTGGACTCGATAGCACATTTGATGTCGGATCAGACGGGACGGAGCAGATCTCATTTGCCGTGATTGACTTGACGGGCAAAGAACCGAAGTTGGGAGGCGTGAATTACGATAACTTCATCTACCCCGCCAGCGTCTATAAAATGTATGTCGCTGCTGAGGTACTCCATCAGATCAGTGAGGGCAAATATTCACTGACAACAAAACAGATCGCGAAGTTTCCCAATACCGTGGATACCGTTAAGGAGATTCCCACCGACCCGCGTCCCCTGCTCCAGGATGGTGATACAGTCACTGTCGGCTATCTTCTGGATCTCATGCTCACTCGGAGCGACAACTCAGCGGCAAACTGCCTGATCGATCTTGCCGGTCGACCGAATATCAATAAGCTTATCGATGATAATGGTTGGAACGGCAGTGAGGTGACACGAAAATTTCTGAGCAGGAAATATGAAGATCCGGGATATGATGATGTCCCGGGTACGATGACTTGTGCTTTGCATGCAGCCGACTATATGTATAAAGTTTATGAGAATAAACTGGTTAACCCATGGGTAAGTATGCAGTTAAAAACATTTTTCGGCAGACAGAGAGACACTACGAAACTCGCTGCCGGCTTGCCGAAGAACGTGATGTTTTATCACAAAACCGGCTGGTGGGCATACTGGACGAATGATGTGGGGATCGTCGATGACGGGACGGTTAGATATATTATATCGTGCTTTACGCCGGTTCCTGAGGAACGAGCTGATCCGAAGCTGAAGATTCTGTCGGCGGACGTTTACCGGTTGATGAAAGAGCGCGGTGTTGAGGTAACAGGGAAATGAGGAAATAAGTACCAATGGTCCAAGTTGCAAACTTGAACCAGGTTGGGAATAACGGAATATGTGGCTTTGAGCTTGTGTTTAGCTTTTTTTGAACTTGATGGATGGGAAAGGGCTTTTGGTCCAAGTTATAAACTTGAACCAGGATAGTTTTTTGTACATTCTGCTAACTGCTAACTGCTAACTGCTAACTGCTAACTGCTAACTGCTAACTGCTAACTGCTAACTGTTCATCGAAGAAATACGGGGGTTCATCTAATAAAGTTTGGGGTGATTGGACAAATGGTGTTCTTACTTGTGGTTACCGATATTTAACCTCAGGTGAACATCATGAAAACGAAACGATTATTATTATTAGCTGGGTATTGTGGGTATCATTGCTGCGGGTTGTATAACGTCGGTGCATCCCCTTTTTACCGACAATGAGCTGATCTTTCGTCCGGAGCTTATTGGTACCTGGCGAGATGGAAATGATATACTGACATTCAAAGACATAGACAGCACCCACTACGCCATTCAAAATATTGAGGACTCGGACACGACTCAGCTGATAGGACGATTGGGTAAATTGGGTAATCATTATTTCCTGGATATAACAATCGATCCTGATGATAAGAAAGTAGATGATCTTCTGGGTATGTATGTCTTCCCGGTCCATATGTTCTTCAAAGTCTCATTTGAAAATGATCAACTGAGTATGAATGCTTTTGCTTTTTCATCAGATTGGCTGGAAAAGCTAATCAAGGAACGCCGTATTCGAATAGATCATGAAGTGGAGAACAAACAGATTCTTCTAACGACTTCTACTGATGAGTTACAGGAATTTGTACTCAAATATGCAAATGAACCAAAAGCATTTGATGACAATCCATCCGTCTATAACAGAACGATCACTAAATGACAAAAACGGATAAAAAGTCGATTCTGATTCGAAGCCGGTACATACAGTATCTGATATTCTGGCTGGTGTCGTTCCTTTTCCTGGTGAATTATTTCACGAGAGGATACGATATCGGTCTTATTGATGTGGTCTATACATTCCTTTTCCATATCAGTCTCATTTTTGCGGTAAGTATGAATAGTATTGTACTGTTACCCAGATACTTAGCACATGGTAAATATATCATTTATAGCTTATTTCTCATCCTGTTGCTGGGGGTATCGATCGGTATTAACATTTTCACTTTTCAGTATTTATCCGATTGGATATTCCCCGGCTATTATTTCGTTTCCTACTATCACTGGTGGGAAATCCTTGAATTTCTGATCATCTATGTAGGATTGACTTCCATGCTTGAATTCTCCAAAAGCTGGTTTCGTGAGATGCAGATTCGTCAGGATATGGTTGAGCTGGAACAGGCAAAAACGCAAACCGAATTAAAAGCGTTGCGATCACAAATCAATCCCCACTTCCTCTTTAACAGCCTGAATCACATTTATGCCCTCTCCGTCAAACAGTCAGAATATACGCCGAAAGCCATATTACAGCTCTCGGAACTGCTGCGTTATGCTATCGAGCATATGGACAAAGACCGGGTGCGGCTGAACGATGAGTTGGAGTATGTAGCAGCTTTTGTTGAGTGGTATAAAATGCGGACAGATCACCCGGAACGTGTTGAATTCACTTGTCCGAAGACGGCAGCCGAACTGTCCATAGCACCTCTCCTGCTGATTGTGTTTATTGAGAACTGTTTCAAACATGGGAGGCTCAGCTACAAGGATGACAGAATTTCCATAAAGCTGAGTATCGAAAACGGGAAACTAACGCTCATCACTGAAAATGTAATCGATCCGAACCGGGAGCTGCCAGCTGTTACCACCGGATTGGGACTGGAAAATGTTCGGCGAAGACTTAACTTATTGTATGAAGACAGGCATCAACTGGATATCCAACAAACGGAGACCAATTATCGGGTATCCTTAACAATCGAATTGGAGTGATTTATGATTCGTTGCCTGGTTGTTGATGATGAGCCCTCCGCACGGGAGGTCCTCACCACGTACATACAGGATGCTCCCAAGCTCGAACTGGCCGGTGAGTGCAGGGATGCGTTAGAAGCAATGGATTTCCTCGGAAGCCACACAGTCGATCTGTTGTTTTTAGATATCAACCTGCCAAGACTGTCTGGTATCAGTTTTTTAAAATCCAGTTTGCAAACACCTGCTGTTATTATTACTACCGCTTATGATGAATATGCCCTTGAAGGTTACGAACTGGACGTTGTAGATTATCTTCTGAAACCGTTTGCGTTCGGGCGGTTTCTAAAGGCGGTTGGAAAAGTTGAAAAACGACTTTCAAACGCATCTCCGGATCAAAATTTCCTGGTCGTTAAGGCGGATAAGAAGACATACAAAATCCCCTATTCTGATATCCTGTTTATTGAATCGCTTGGAGATTATGTGATCATCCACACAACTGATCAGAAGCTGACTACCTATGATAGTCTGAAAAACCTCGATGAACGGCTATCCCCGCACGGTTTCGTCAGAGTTCACAAATCATACCTGATTTCACTGGACAAAACAGAATATATGGAAGGAAATCTATTCGTCATCCAGGGACATCAGATTCCGATTGGGAATACTTATAAAGAGGAAGTTATCAAGCGTTTTACCAAGGCCTGATGCTTTTTTAAACCGCAGAGCGTGCGCTGTGGTTCGCAGAGAATGTTTCTTACTTATATTCACTGTTTTACTTTAGGAACCGTCCAGATAGTGCCTAAAATATCGGGTTTGTGGCGTTGAGGGAGTGGCCCTTCTTCAGGGCGTACGGTATCGGATGCCGCTGACAGATAGTAAACCGTTAGTACTTTTCCACTACTCAATTCAACGGAAGCCGGGTATCCCAAATCCTTGTTTGGAGCATCATTACGCAGGACAACCTCATTCTCTTTTTTCCATGTGATGCCGTCGTTGCTAACATCTGCCCGGATTCCATAGGGCGGCCGGCGGTATCCATACGTCACGACGACCCGGCCATCGTTCATCAGCAACAGATGAGGTGGAAATCCCCACAATGGAGTTTGGAACGGTTTTGTCCATGTTTCACCATTGTCATCACTGTAGGTTTCCCAAAGGAAACAGCGTGGATCGGCATCATTATAGGGTATGGTTGTTGCCCGGATCATCATGATAACTCGTCCATTGGATAACTGTAAAACACTTGGTTCCCCAAAACGGATGCTGTCGGGTTGTAATGAATGAATTTCGGCAATTTGTGTCCACGGACCATCCCATTTTGCGGCGGTATTTACAGTGATGGCATCCTTCAATTCACGATAGGAAGCCACCAGAATGGTGCCGTTGGCCAGTTCAATGCCGCCGTGAATTGTATCGGGTCCCTTTACGGGCTCACTCCACGTGTGCCCGCCATCCTTAGTCAGGATGGCATGACCACCTGCCAACGAATCAGCGTTCTTATATCCGGGTGGATTAACATAATGGATCCACCTTTCTACAACATCCGGATAGTATGATCCGTCTGGCATTTTCCCATACGATGCCTCCGTGTGTTGGGTTGTCCACAGGTTGACCATAAAGGTACTTTCATTGAGTTTCGTGATGCCCGATTCACGGTCATCCAGTGGAGAATCATACACCGTGAAGGGCTTTGACCATGTCTTTCCGGCATCGCCTGATCGTACCCCCACAATTTTCCCATTCGGAGCCATGTGCTCTTCTGTCTGGGTGAACACGACCAGCAGTTTTTTGTTACTCGTCTTGGTAATCGATGGCCACGCCGTATACAGGCTGTCGGATGAAAAGATTACGATGTTCTTCTTCTCTCCTTCTTTTTCCGATTTCCGGACGTTACATGAAATGAGTGTAATGCCCAGGAGAATCAAACATAAACGCAGTAATACTTTCATATATCTCAAAAATCAGGTTTTAGAACGGAGATCTGCCCTCAAAACAATTCCCCTCTTCTTGTGAACGACAAAAATCAAATAAATTTTGATAACTCACTGGCAGTAGAAAGCCGCAAGAGTTCGGTGAAAGATAATTCAATTTTATGTGAGTTAGGTATGATATACCTGCCCAAATACTTGTTTCGAAGCGTATGTTCTGAACGGTCGAAACGGCTGAAGCAGTAGAAATGAAGGCTTATGAATTACTCAAGGCTGTTACCGGGCTATCCTGATTAACATTCATAGAATAATCATCAGCGAACTCTTGCAATTTTTGTAACAATCTCTCTCTTGCTCCCTCCTTTCCACTTTCCAATTCAGGTGTATTCTTAATAAAACGGATATCATATGTAAGCGCCTTAAGCATCTCAGCTTTGACAGCCGGAAGCTCACCGAAATCCGGGAACCGCTGCATAAAATCATAATACAGTAAGAAGGATAAGGGATAACCGTCCCAGTACGTTTTCCAATCGCCGACAGTTTTGCGTTGCAGGACTTTCTCGATCGTACGATTAAAGTTCAACGCGTCAGTCATGCTCCTGACAAATTCGCTGTCTTTAGCTAAAATCAGTTTTTGGATACGTTCCCTTTCGGGTGGCAACGAAGCATCAGCTTCTTTGTACAGGTTTGTAACCTGGTGTATAAATCTCCGTGCAATGAGGTTCTCATTCTTAACGTCAAACTCAATCTTCAATGTAAGCCAAACGCCTATTGGCTTTCCACCTTTCAAGGCAGGATTGAACATAATATTCCGGCAGTAAGTCATTGCAGTACTATCAAGAACCGGAAAGCCAGACGAGTTTAGTAGATACACTTTCCGAACAATACCGTCACTATCTACATAAGCCTTAGTTCTTGTAATCCCGGTAAAAAAATTCTCTTGCGCCTGTACGGGATAGAATATTTTCGGCTGATATTTTAAAGTCGGCGCTACGTAGTTGTTGGTTTCAAGATTACCCGTATGGCTGCAGCCTGCATAAATAAACAGGCCAGCCAAAAGAATTTCAAGAATTCGCTTCATGGCTAACCTCCGGAATTTTTGACGGCTTAATTATGCAGTGATCATTCTGCAAATAATACCGCTCCGAAACGGACATATACCTCTTTTAGAAACAACAACAAATGCCATGAAATGGTTGCTTCAGAGAGAACCACGATATTCGTCGAAACAGCACAAAAGGAATGAATCGTTTAAGCCCCTTTTATTTGGTTGTGATTAGTATCACTCCGTTAGCTCCCCTTGTTCCATAAATAGCCGCAGCCCCCGCATCCTTAAGGACATCAATTGATTTTACATCTAAAGGATTAATAAACTGGAGATCGGTTGAACTTTGGAGTGGCACACCATTAAGCACGATAAGTGGTTCGGAGCTTCCCATTAAAGTGTGTTCTCCTCTTATCCTGATTCTATTTCCTGAAACTGTCAATCCGGCTACCCTGCCTTGCAGATACTGATAAATACTGGTATAACCGTTCATTTGCTGTCTTGTTGGATGCAGCGATGAGACCGATCCGGTTACGCTGCTGGCTTTTTCATACCCGTAGCCGACGTTTCTGAGTTGATCGGGGTTAACAGGATGATTTTTTACTTTCTGATTCTGATTGATCATTTGCGTTGATATGTTTTGGACACTTACGCTTGAAACAACGGAATCAGGCTTTTGTTCTTCACTCTTTTTCTGCTGAGCATAAAGGGAAGTAACCGATAGAGATGAGATGAGAAATAAAGCGGCTAAGTAGCGCATGATTGGTCTCCTTATGTAAAAAACATAGTTGATAAAATTATACCTAATAATGTGAAAATTGTCTATAGCAATAGTATGTGATTCGGGTCCCTATGAATATGGAGATCCGATTTTTCTGCTGTATTTACTCCTATAATCAAGCGGTGTCAGACCGGTGATGCGTTTGAAAACATTCCTAAAAGTCTTGGCATCATTATATCCGACCGCGTACATCAATGAAGTGATATTTTGATTCCCGTTCTCCAGAGCCTTTTTGGTGGCTTCTATTTTGACTCTCTGCAGATATTCAAGGGGCGTATTTTTTGTTGCTTTTTTAAACCGTCGAATGAAGTTACGGCGACTCATGTGCGAACGTTCCGCGAGTTCATTCACTGATAGCGGTTCGGTATAATTCTGCTCTATATACGATTGAACTCGTAGTATTTCTTCATCTTCATGGTGACGTTGTCCCTGAAAAACGGAAAAATGAGCCTGATTAGCCCTATCCATATCGACGGAAAACGTCTTGCTCATCTGAATAGCAGTTTCCCTTCCACAAAATTTTTCAACCAGGTACAAAATCAGGTTTAACGATAAGAATGCTCCACCACTTGTATAGATCCCATTATGATCGGTCACAACAGCTTCAGGTATGGTTTTTATGTTCGGATACCTGTGCTGCATATCTTCGATTGCTCTCCAGTGCGAGGTGCACCGTCTTCCCCTCAACAATCCGGCTTCAGCCAGGAAATAACTGCCAAGACACAAACTGGCTACCTCCACTCCACTCGATCTCATCGTTTTAATCCATTCGATCAGCGGTTGGTTTTTCTTCAAGACCTGATCGGGATTTCCATAAAAAGCGGGGACAATGATTAAATCGGTCTGAATTGTTTCTGATAGGGTTTTGTGACAGATAAACTGGGCAGGCAACAGGAGCTGTATGTTCTTGAATCGTTCACCCACCAAAGTTATCTCAAAAGCATTCGGTTGTCCTATCTCCTTTAAATAGCGATTCGTACCGGTTAAAATTTCGAGAGCACCGGATATCGCAGATAAAATGGCATCCTCGTAAACAAGTATCGATATGTTCTTCATGGCAAATTATGCATGTTTCTACAGAATATAGCTAATAAACATGTCACAAATACACCCTCGGTATGGCATTAATGCCCTTTGTGAATAGGGTTTGTTTTTGGGAGATTGGAAACAAGCGATCGGCTGTCGGCCATAAGCTTTATAGGAGACGTTTGATCCGGGTACTTGCCAAGTTAATTCCTTTCAGTTCGTGAAAATCCGTGTAGTCTGTGTTATCCGTGTTCTATTTTTTTTTGATGTCGATTTCGGCTTTTGCCAATCGACTAATTAATGTAACGATCATAATCACCCAATAGAATGAAACAGTTTTTATTAGCTCAATTCGATTTTAACCATCGCTTGTACGATAACGCACTGGATGGTTTTACAGATGAGGAAACCAATCAGAGATTGTACGGGGATACCAGGGTAAACCACGTAAAATACATCGCCGGTCATTTGCTTAATTCACAATATGCATTTGCCCTTCTGGCGGAAACTCCTGTGGATTGGAAATGGAATGATTTGTTTGCTGGCAGAGGACAGACGAAAGCCCGCGATGATAACCCCTACCCCTCCATTCACCAGATTACTGATGAGTGGAACCACAATTACAAACCCACCAGAAATGGTCTTGAAAAGCTTTCTGATGTTGAATTGAATCGTACGGCACCGGATCCCATGGATAAGATCTTTGAGAATAGTGAATTCTTTTCCAACTTAATTGCCGGGGTATGGACTTTCCTCAATTACCATCAAACCTATCATATCGGTCAAATCGGAATACTAAGGCGGGGTTTCGGGAAGGAACCGATATTTACTCCGAAATCAAGTTAACCTTTTGTTAGCGGGTTTTGCATGGACACATCGAATAAATGAAAAATGAAGATCATATTTGACGAGACGGTACGTGATGAATTGATTGGCAGAATCAACTCACTCAGTAAAAACAATGAAGCCCAATGGGGACAAATGAATGTCTATCAAATGACAAAACATTGTTGCATCTATGATAGTTGGGTATTGGGCAAGAACAATCCAAAATACAAACAAACCTTTTCCGGAAAGATATTCGGCAGGATAGCTTTGAAAAACATGACAAAAGACGACAGGCCCGTGAAAAAAAATATGCCCACTATAGAAGACTTTGTCATTAATAAAAAGGACGGTGATGTGGAGCATCAAAAAAAGATATGGATACGTTTGATTTCGGAATATGAGAACTACTCAAACCCCGATTTCATCCACAGTTTCTTTGGCAAAATGACAATAGAACAAATAGGAATTCTTGCCTATAAACACGCGGATCATCATCTGCGACAGTTTGGAGCATAGAAAGCAATGCTCCTTGCAATAAGATTTTTGCAAACTTTCTATTTCGTTTAGTCCGTGGGGAGCCGCGTTGTTTATGCCAACCGTCTTCAATTCCTCCGAAAAAATTTTCACTACGATGTCGATTCAGGTGTTCACCAACCGACTACTTAGTGTGAATAATCAGGTAAAAAGACGAAATCAAAATGAAAACGATCGGAATCTACAAAACGAACGTGGAAAGCCGGACAAAAGCGAAGCTAATTTTGAAGGCAATATGCGGACTGCTGCCAGGCTGCGATCCCAGTTTTGACCTTGAGGACTGCGACAGAGTATTGCGGGTTGTCAGTCCTCATTGTGAAATCAATGAATCAAAAATCAACGGCATACTCGAAAAGTACAGTTGTCACATGGAGAGATTGATTTAACAAACATCGCTCTCGCGAAATAAGAGTCATGAGTATTGAGATATGAGTCCCGCAAGGTCCAAACTTAACACTTAACACTACATAGGAACGTACAATGGAAGTCAGAATCACAAACCTACCTGAAATTGTCAGCCCTAAAGAGTGGCAGGTTGCTCAAGAAAGGTTTCTCAAAAAAGAGAAAGCATTTACCAAAGCCAAGGATGCGCTGGCCGCAGAATGCCGCCGGCTACCCATGACTAAAGTCAATAAAGAATATATCTTTGAAGGTCCGGATGGGAAGGTGAGTCTGCTCGATCTATTTGAGGGAGAGCAACAACTTCTGCTTTATCATTTTATGTTTGCCCCGGTTGTCCATGGCTGGCCTGATGCGGGATGCGTAGGTTGTTCCATGTTTGTGGATAATATCGGTCAATTCGCGCCAGCACACCTGAAGGCGCGCGGGGTGTCTTTGGCGCTCGTCTCGCTTGCACCGATTGCGAACATCGAAACCTACCGCAAGCGCATGGAATGGTCGCATCGATGGGTCTCCTCGGAGCATAATACATTCAACGTCGATTTTGGACTCACCACTTCAAAAGGAGAAGACCATGGACTAAGTGTATTCCTGCGCGATGGAGATGATATCTTCCGGACATATTTCACCACTGCGCGCGGATCGGAAATTCTTGGTAACGTGTGGGGGTTTCTCGAAGCGACACCGTTCGGCCGGCAGGAAGAATGGGAAGACTCCCCCGAAGGCTGGCCGCAGACCAAACCGTACGTTTGGTGGCGCCGTCACGATGAATATGACAACTGAAAGGAGGAACCTATGTGCCCGTTTTGCCTTGCAACAGCAGCTATAATCATAATCGGCGGATCCACAACCGGCGGAGTGGCCGCATTCACCATCAGGAAACGCCGCAAGAGGAAAGAATCAAGCGCTGCAAATAATCCACAATGATTTGCGATGGATCGAATGATCGATTTGCGAAGTTTATCACTGATGCAAACCGGTTTCGGTTCTTTGCCAATGTAGCCTGAAGCATCATGCCGGTACGTCTCTGGAACCGGGTATATGGAAACGGATAACCAGGATTGCTATTCCCTAACAATTTATCGATGTAAAGAATATCAAAGATGAATAGTTCAATTGAAACGACAAATCAGGTTCACGAAGTTATTGAGGCCTGGGCGGAAGCCACGCGGCAAAAACGTAAGGACGAGATTCTCAAAAACCACACTCACGATTTGGTGATTTTCGACGTATTGTTGCCAATGAGATACGATAGCGCCAGGTCATATCGCCGGTGTTGGGATGTATGGCAGCCAAAAACGCAAGGTGATTTACAATTCGACCTGGAAGATTTGTCAGTTACCGCAGGAACGGATGTTGCTTTCGCACATTGCTTTATTCGATGTGGTGGAAGATTGTCTGACGGACGGTCGTTCCGTGATTTGGTCCGGGCTACTTTTTGTCTTAAGAAGATTGAGAATTCCTGGAAAATCTCCCATCAGCACATATCCAAGCCATACGATCATCCCTGAAAGAGAATAGATCTGATCGTCTTTGAAACGGCAGGTTCTACGAACCGGAGGTATAAGCGTCTTCTGAGTAATGAATATTGGGTATTGGGTATTGAGTATTGGGTATTGAGATAAAATGAAAAGTAAGCTGATGGCTGTTAGCCGATTGCTGAATGCTATTTAAAACACTAAAAATCGGAGTTATCATGGACACGATCACCCCCTTCCTTTGGTTCGACGACAATGCCGAAGAGGCCGTGGATTTTTATACATCTGTTTTCTCAAACAAGGTAGGATCCCAAAAAAGAAACCCTGTCCGGTATGATGAATCGAGTTCAAACGCTGCCGGCAGGCCAAAAGGTTCGGTAATGACCGTTCCATTTGAATTAGCCGGACAGAAATTTGTCGCATTAAACGGAGGGCCGGTTTTTAAATTTACCCATGCCATCTCATTCTTCGTAAGCTGTGAAACGGAAAGGGAAATAGACAGGATCTGGAATGAACTTGTCGAAGGCTGTAACAAAGTATTTTGGGAGCTTCAGGAGTATCCATGGAGCAAAAAATACGGTTGGCTGACAGATAAATATGGTGTTTCATGGCAATTGAATCTTACGCACTCACCTCTCAAAATAGCTCCTTTTTTGATGTTTGATGGGGCTCAACTGGGTAAGGCACAAGAGGCAATGGATTTTTATGTCTCTGTATTTGATGATTCACATATTGATAGAGTAGTAAACTATGGTCCTGAAAACAAAGAATGTGAGGGACTTGTAGTGAATTCATCATTCACTCTCTCCGGCCAGGAATTTATGGCCATGGACAATGGCAAACCGGGTAATGTTACTTTTAACGAGGCCTTGTCTTTTGTTGTGAATTGTAAGACTCAGGATGAAGTGGATTATTACTGGGATAAACTCTCCGCTGTTCCTGAATCAGAACAGTGCGGGTGGCTGAAAGACAAATTTGGTGTATCCTGGCAGATTGTCCCATCTGCATTGGGCAGGCTGCTGAGTGATCCCGATCCCGCAAAATCTCAAAGAGTGATGCAGTCTATGCTTCAGATGAAGAAGATTGATATTGCGGGATTGAAAAGAGCTTACGAGGGAAGATGAAGTTAAAAACCATTAAGAAGTTAAGGTTCATGAAGATAAAGTCTTAAATTGCCTTCATTCCTTAATGGTTTAAAATAGATATGAAATGACTAAGAGAGACGTAACACAATTATCGTATGAGATAACAGGGTATGCTATAAAAGTACATAAAGCGCTTGGTCCCGGACTCCTGGAGAGTGTATACGAAAAATGTTTGAAATATGAATTGATTCAAAACAGCTATGAGGTGCAACAACAGCTCATAGTGCCGGTCTCTTATGAAAATATCACCATGGATACGGACTTAAGATTAGACTTGCTGGTTAACAATTGCGTCGTAGTGGAACTTAAGGCAATTGAACATATATTGCCCGTTCATGAAGCGCAATTATTAACCTACATGAAGTTGTTGGAGAAACCCCAGGGATTGCTCATCAATTTTTTCACGGATAATATTACTAAATCCATGAAACCGTTCGTAAATGAGTATTTTAAAATGCTGCCGGATCAGTAAATTACGAACCATTAAGGAATTAAGGTTCATGAAGATGATGCCTTAACTATTCTTCACTTCTTAATGGTTTAGAAATAAAAGTGAGCCAAAGAGCATTAGGATACAAATGGAAAACACTCCTGAACATATCAGACAGATCGTTGATGAAGTATACCGGACTGAATCACGGAGAGTGTTTGCGACGCTTATCCGTTTGCTTGGCGACTTTGATCTCGCGGAAGATGCTATGCATGATGCCTTCAGAGTGGCAATGGAACAGTGGCAAAAGAAAGGCATCCCGTCGAATCCGAGAGCCTGGCTGGTGTCGACGGGGCGTTTCAAAGCTATTGACCGACTTAGACGTCAGTCACGGTTTGACTCCATGCAGACAGAACGTACAGAGCAACTTGAATCCGGGACAGATGATCCATCAGAACAAGTGGACATGGAAATTAAAGATGATGTTCTCCGGCTTATCTTTACATGCTGTCACCCGGCTTTATCGATGGACGCGCGCGTGGCACTTACACTGCGTGAAGTTTGTGATCTGACCACCGAGGAGATTGCCCGGGCATTCCTTATCACTCCGCCTACACTGGCTCAGCGTATCGTGAGGGCGAAATCGAAGATACGCGAGGCACGCATCCCCTACCAGGTTCCAGAAGAACACGAACTGCCTGATCGTCTCGATGCGGTGCTCCAGGTGATTTACCTGGTATTCAATGAAGGATACTATGCTTCGTCCGGCGATTCTCTGACACGGCACGATCTCTCAAACGAGGCTATCCGACTGGGGCGTTTGCTTTTCGATTTGTTGCCGGATTCTGAAGTAATGGGAGTTCTTGCACTTATGATATTACACGAGTCGCGACGTATGGCCCGTACCTCGCCGACCGGGGATCTGATTCTTTTAGAAGATCAGGATCGCACTCTCTGGAACCGGGAAATGATCAAAGAAGGACTATCGCTAATTCAGCGGGCTTTCTCATCAAACCGGTTTGGTACCTATACCCTGCAGGCGGCAATTGCGGCCGTCCATGCCAGAGCCTCAACTCCCGATGAAACAGACTGGGCGGAAATTGTTGGTCTGTATAGTTTACTGATGCGGGTTAACCCCTCTCCCATTGTTGAATTAAATCGTGCCGTTGCTTTGGCTATGCGTGATGGTCCCGGGGCCGGTTTAGAAGCGATCGATACTATACTCGCCCGTGGAGATTTAACTGATTATCACCTGGCACACTCGGCTCGTGCAGAGTTATGCATGAGGCTGGGCAAAAATGATGAAGCACGGGCATCGTGGGAGCGCGCACTTAATCTCGCCCAACAGGATCCCGAACGCAGGTTCATCGAGAGAAAATTGCGTGAATTATCCTGATTCATTAAACTCTATTACAGCTCCCCTTTTACAGCAGTTGACCGTTACGAAATTATATAACATTTGACGAGCCATGAAATATATTTGCCTTGTATATGGCGAGGAGGAAAAGATCGGTGCCATGACCGATGACGATTGTATGGAATATGATGCCGCCATCCGAAAAGCTGGCTGGTGTATCGCTTCAGAGGCACTACAACAGGTTGTCACAGCCCAAACGGTACGGGTCCGCGATGGCAACGTTTCTATAACCGACGGACCGTTTGCCGAGACCAAAGAACAGCTTGCAGGTTTCTATCTGATCGATGCTAAAGATATGGGTGAAGCGCTCGATATCGCTTCAAAAATTCCACCGGCACAGGTTGGTTGCATCGAAGTGCGTCCAATCCGGGAACTGGTCAGCACAACCGGCAAACGAAGATCCGACCAATTGAAAAATCAGGTTTCCTGATTGATACGCCTGTTATAGAACGCAGATATTCGAGATCCATTGATTTGTAAACCGGAGTGTTACTCCGGCAGAATGGATGTCAGAACCAGTACTCACCCAAAGCATGCGGAATGATCAGCAGTAAAAGATGAACGATTGATGCAGGACACAATTTTATGTTGCAAGTCTGTGACTTGTGACATATCACAACGCCAGACCGGTCACAAGTCACAGACTTGCGACATAGGAAGCCATGGAAGCACAGAAAATTACCGAATAACATCAGACATAGAAAAATTTAAGGCTCATTGTCGATTTCCCCGTCTTTCAAACGACTACTTAGTGTAAACGACATAAACGCTAAGTAAACAGATGGAGGAAATCATGGAATTAGCAATTAGACCAGGTTCGATATCGACTAAGTCAGTTTGGACAGGGAGAGTTATCAGTGCGCTCGTCGTTCTGTTTCTGCTCTTTGACAGTATTGCAAAACTGATGATGCTGGATGCTGTAGTAAAGGGAAGCGCTCAAATTGGTTACCCGGCGGGCGTTATCTGGATTATTGGACTCATTCTCCTGGCATGTACCATTATCTATGTGAATCCGAAGACATCGATACTGGGTGCAGTTCTGTTGACCGGCTACCTGGGCGGAGCTGTGGCATCCAATCTTCGTGTTGAAGCACCGATCTTTAGCAATATTTTGTTTCCGGTCTATTTCGGAATACTCATTTGGGCAGGATTATATCTGCGAAATCCACAACTGCGCCGGATTATTCAAATAATTAGAAATGACTGATACTCTGGTAAATTGCTTTCAAGTTGGTAAAATGCCTGTTATAGAACGCGGATGACGCAGATAACACGGACTACCACAGAAAAAAAATAGTCCGTGAAAATCCGCGTCATCCGTGTTGTCCGCGTTCCATTCTCTCTAAAAAAATAAATACAATGTCGATTTCTGGCTCTGCCGATCGACTACTTTATGAACACTGCAAATTCAAATTCAACTAATGGAGATACAATCATGAGATTTATGATGTTTATGATCCCCCCGGAATACCAGGCCAATGCGCCTGCCGAAAAGAAAGCGGACGAAAACTTTGCTCCGCCAAAAGAAGCCATCGAAGCCATCGAAGCCATGATGAAATACAATGAAGATCTGGCAAAAGCCGGCGTTCTTTTATCCCTCGACGGACTTCATCCGTTGCTGAAAGGTGCACGTGTAACATTCAGCGAGGGAAAAACAACTGTTACCGACGGTCCCTTTATCGAAGCAAAGGAAGTGATTGGCGGATATTGGCTGATCGACGTAAAATCAAAGGAAGAGGCGGTTGATTGGGCCAAGCGATGTCCAGCAGTAAAAGTCGACAGCGGTGCGGTGATTGAAGTCCGGCAAATATTCGAAATGTCAGAAATGCCGGAAGATGTCCAGGAAGCTGGCAAAAGCTCCATCGTAGAGGAAGCATTAGCGAAAAACAGCAAGAGAAACTAACCACCAACACCACTGGAGAACACATGAAATATATTTGTCTGGGTTATATGAACGAAAGTACCTTGGAAAAAATGACTTCCAACGAGCTGCACACCTTCATGGATGAATGCTTTGCGTATGACGATGAACTTAGGAAAAATGGCAACTTTACTGGTGGTGAAGCACTCCAGGAAGCAAAAAATGCCACGACTCTCCGCTGGCAGACCAACAAGGCCAACATAACCGATGGCCCGTTTGCCGAAACAAAAGAACAAATAGGCGGCATCATGATACTTGAAGCGACTGATCTCAACCATGCGATCAGCCTCATGTCGAAGCATCCCTCCCTGCGACTCGGAAAAGGTGGCAGCAGTTGGGAGATACGACCTGCTGCCGACTTGTCGATCATGATGGAAGAAAGTGAACAACGAAGGTTAAAACTGAATGGAAGATCAGAATGAAATACATCTGTCTGGCCTACGAAGAGGAAGAAAAACTGAATACGCTCACAAAAAGCGAGTGGGACTCACTGCGAAAAGAAACTCTGGCGTATGTAGAAGAGATGCAACTCAAAGGCACGCTAATCTCAGCCGAACCACTGCAGAGTGTCCATAATGCAACTACCGTTCGTGTTCGCAACGACAAGCTTTCAGTCACTGATGGTCCCTTTGCAGAGACAAAGGAAACGCTTGGAGGGTTCTTTCTTATCGAGGCTGCAAATTTGGATGAGGCGATTCAGATTGCAGCAAAATGGCCCTCCGCCAGGCTCGGGAGCATCGAGGTCAGGCCACTGGAAAGTGAGCTCAGAGAAGACGGCCGCTATGAAACACTATCCGGAACATAAAGAAATACAAATAAGCTGACAGCCGACTGCCGATGGCTAAAAGCTTCACTGGCACTTTAACACCCTAACACCCTAACACTTCTATCATGAAAGCAGCAAATCCTTATCTCAATTTTTATGGCAGCACCGAAGAAGCATTCAACTTTTATAAATCTGTTTTCGGTGTCGAGTTTCTCTCAGTGATACGCTTCAGAGGCATGCCGGGTGTTGATAAGATGTCCGAAGCAGACCAGAACAAGCTCATGCATGTCGCCCTTCCGCTCGGTGAAAATAACATCCTGATGGGAACTGATGTCCTGGATTCGTTTGGCCGTCCTCTCGATTTTGGGAATAATCAATATATCAGTATTGAGACTGACAGTGCTGAAGAAGCTGACCAGTTGTTTGGTGCACTATCTGAGGGCGGGAAAGTTGAAATGGAACTTCAAAAGACCGCCTGGGCTGAGAAATACGGATCGTGCGTTGATAAGTTTGGCGTCCAGTGGATGGTGAATTATACGGGCAATGTGCAATTCAATGCATAATGAATAATAGAATGGATTTGATAGAATAGAACACGGATAGAAGAGATGGCACCAAAGACCTTGGAGGTTTCAGAAACCTCCAAGGTCTGGGTATAAAAAAAGTGCCCGGAACACATTTGAATATCTTTTCTGTTCGAAAGAGATACACAACCGGGTTGCGGACTATTGTTTCAACCCTTTTGATGATCTTGCCGTGGCAGTCACACCAACTGTGTTCACTTGTAATTAGCAAAATCCGGACACCTTTGTCAATAGCCCGAACCATTTATTTTTAAACAACTTTTCCACAAAGTTATCCACAATATGATGGATACTTCATTTCTGGATTCTCTGCGCCTATTGTTATTTAAAACACAAAGAACACTGAGGTTACACAGAGAACCACCGAGGGAATTTTTTTACCTGGTTTTTGTGAATTTTCATGGCTGATGGCTGATAGCTGATAGCTGATAGCTTGTTATAAGACCGTAATTATGAAATAATCGAATAAATTCAGAATCTGTAACTAAATACAGGGATTAGATGACACTTCACCTTAAGAAATAATGGAGGACTTGTTATGAGCAGTGTACGGGTTTTAGTGGGCACGCATAAAGGTGCCTTTATCCTGACCTCGGATGGGAAACGACAAAAATGGGATGTTCAGGGCCCCTTCTTTGGAGGCTGGGATATTTATCACATGAAGGGGTCGCCCGTTGATCCCAATCGTATCTATGTGTCGCAAACGAGCGGGTGGTTCGGACAAATCATCCAGCGTTCGGATGACGGCGGTAAGACTTGGAGTACGCCCGGTGGAGAAAAGATGCCCGATCCATATAGTCCCCCGGCAGGAAAAAGCAATAAGTTTGTCTACGACACATCACCTGAAACCGGGAAGCCGCTTACCACCCATCAATGGTACGATGGTACGCAACATCCATGGGAGTTCAACCGTGTCTGGCACCTGGAACCATCCCTGGACGATCCCGACACGGTTTATGCAGGTGTCGAGGACGCTGCGCTTTTTAAAACAACTGACGGCGGTAAAACATGGCATGAACTTTCAGGCCTGAGAGGTCACAGTTCGGGTGAAAAATGGATGCCAGGTGCAGGTGGAATGGGGTTACATACGATCCTCCTCGATAAAAAGAATCCGGACAGAATATATATTGCCATTTCTGCTGCCGGCGTATTCCGTACCGATGATTCCGGAAAAACATGGAAACCGACCAACAAGGGACTAAAATCTGAATACATACCGGACCAGGAGGCAAATGTAGGACACTGCGTGCACCGTATTGCCCTGCACCAGGATCGTCCTGATGTGCTGTTCATGCAGAAACACTGGGATGTGATGCGCAGCGACGATGCCGGGGAAAACTGGCATGAAGTCAGCGGCAACCTGCCATCTGATTTTGGATTTGTAGTGGATGTGCACACTCATGAACCCGACACGGTTTATGTGATCCCCATCAAAAGTGATTCCCTGCATTATCCACCTGAAGGGAAACTCCGCGTATACCGCAGCAAGACCGGTGGAAATGAATGGGAAGCTTTGACGAAGGGCCTGCCCCAAAAAGATTGCTATGTGAATGTACTGCGCGATGCCATGGCTGTTGATTCACTCGATTCATGCGGCATTTATTTCGGCACGACCGGTGGACAGGTTTACGTCTCCCCTGACGGTGGCGACAACTGGACCACGATCGTAGAGAATCTGCCGAGAGTTTTTTCAGTGGAAGTCCAGACTCTGCCATGATCCGTGTTGAGCTTCCATATCATCTTCGCATGCTCGCCAATATTGAGGACGAGATACAACTCGATGTTCAGGGACCGATCACACAGCGGTCGGTCCTTGATGCCATCGAGCAACGTTATCCAATGCTTGCCGGAACCATCCGCGATCATGCCACACAGCAACGCCGGCCCTTTCTTCGCTTCTACGCCAACGGTAAAGATCTGTCCCTGGAATCACCTGATGCACAGTTACCGGAGGAAGTTGCATCGGGAAAAGAGCCGTTGCTGATTATTGGTTCTATTGCGGGCGGGTGATTTTTTTATTCCTGAGGCGGCCCTACAAGTACAGGCTGTAAAATTCCTTCAAATTGCCTGTGACGACACGACTGGACAACCCCTGCGCCCCCTTTTTAAGAGGGAAAAGATCTACCGTGCTTTCTGCAGAGCCACTCAAATAGAATTACAAATAAGATATTTGCATCGAAAAGATATCCTCAAAAATCCTCCACAAAATAAAAAAAGCGCCCGGAACACATTTGAATATCTTTTCTGTTCGAAAGAGATACACAACCGGGTTGCGGACTATTGTTTCAACCCTTATTGATGATCTTGCCGTGGCCGTCACATCAACTGTGTTCACTTGTAATTAGCAAAATCCGGACACCTTTGTCAATAGCCCAAACCATTTATTTTTAAACAACTTTTCCACAAGGTTATCCACATTGATTTGACTCTGATCGATCTGTCTCCTGGTGATATCTTAGGAAGAATAGAACACGGGCAACGCGGCTGACGCGGATTTACACGGACGGATTAAAGATCGCCCTCGCCATTGATATAAGGAGTGGTTGGCTGAGATACCCCGGCGGATGTCATTTGTGGCAAGAGATAATATGCAACAACGGTCAATGGGGGCTCCTATAGACAAGTTGAAAGTCTCTCTTCCTTCTTGCTCTTCCGTGAATATTGCGAGATTACACTGTGTCCACCATGGTTAGGGATTGAGCTCATTATCGATCTATATCTACTTATTTTTATTGAAATAGTGTGCAAATAACACTTGAGGTTCTGATACTTCATTTTAACCTTAATAGATGACCAGTGTAATTTCGTTATGTAGAATTTAAAAATGAGGGGTATATGAGATCTGCAATCTGCTTCATCATATCTGTTTTATCAATAACTATACTGACCTCATGCAATTCCAGGTCAGATCAGAAAACTGCCGATGCTAAACATACTGAAACGGTAACCGCCGTCAATAGAAATACTCCGATAGATATCGTTGCACAAGATTTCAAATTCCAGGTCCCGGATACTTTGCCATCGGGATGGGTAAACATACATTTCATCAATAATGGCAAGCAGACACATTTTTTTATGTTGAATAAGCTTCCCGAAGGAGTCACTTACGATGATTACCTCAGTGAAATCGCGCCGCCGTTCGGCAAGGTATGGACCGCTTTAAAAGATAGTGGTATAAGCAAACAGGAAGCAACGAACAGGCTCATGGCCAGTCTCCCCAAATGGGTCGCTGATGTTCATACGATAGGTGGGTCGGGCCTCATTGCTCCGGGCGGGACTACAAACATCACGCTAAAACTAATTCCCGGGAATTATGAAATGGAATGCTATGTAAAGACACCAGAAGGTGTATTCCATGGAGCCCTTGGTATGGTCAACCACATTATTGTTTCAGAAGATTCGACGAATCTCAATCCCCCGGAAGCCGATATACATTTAACCTTACGCAATCACAATATCGAGACGAACGGAGATCTCTCTGCCGGAAGACACACCATAGCTGTACACTTCCAGGATCCGGCAGCTTTCGGCGTTGGAGATGATGTCCACCTGGTTCAGGTTGAAGAAACAACCAACTTTAATGAGGTGGTAGAATGGATGAACTGGATGAATATCCATGGGCTGGAAGCCCCCGCCCCCGCCACATTTTTGGGTGGTGTTCAGGAAATGCCCCAAGGCAGCACAGAATACTTTACGGTCGATCTGAAACCAGGTCGTTATGCATGGATTGCAGAATCGTACGCAAGCGCAGGTATGGTACAACAGTTTTCGGTTGAATAACCGTGTATGGGGCAAAGCTCACTTTTGCGTTATGAGAAAGAGCATCGTAACGAGGAAAAAGATAAAGGAGTTGATCAATGGACATTACGAACATTCTAAACCGGCATACGGAATCTGATATATCAGTTTTACTTATTCGTCTCCTGGTGGGGATCATCTTTCTGTCGGAAGGGCTCCAAAAATTTATTTATCCTGCTTTGGGGCCAGCTCGATTTGCCGCCATAGGCTTTCCCGCTTTCACTTTTTGGGCATATTTTGTGGGTTTGGCAGAAGTGGTTTGCGGTGCCATGGTAATTGTTGGCTTCTATACCCGATTGGCGTCTACTCTGTTGCTTATCGATATTACTGTCGCCATTATAGTTACAAAATTACCGATCTTATTGGGATCAGGCTTTGGTCCTTTTGAAGTACGCCATCTAAGCCGTTACGGCTTCTGGGCCATGATGCACGAAGCCCGTACAGACTTTTCAATGTTCATCGGAACAATTTTTATGTTGATGAAAGGTGGGGGAAAGTGGTCATTGGATTTGCGGCATTAGGTGGGACAACCAAGATCCTAAACTATATCCTGAGCGTACTAATAGCACTTTGGAGTCGTACCAATGTGATTCTTATTCGTACAATGGAGCAGAGCTCCCGCGGTGGCGTTACGAAGCAGAGCATCGTAACGAGGAAAACCCCAAGGTCTGGGTACAAATAAAAAAAGTGCCCGGAACACATTTGAATATCTTTTCTGTTCGAAAGAGATACACAACCGGGTTGCGGACTATTGTTTCAACCCTTATTGATGATCTTGCCGTGGCTGTCACATCAACTGTGTTCACTTGTAATTAGCAAAATCCTGTAGGCTTTGTCAATAGCCTGAACCAACTATTTTTTAACAACTTTTCCACAAAATTATCCACATAATTTGTAGAAGTATGATGGATCCATTGGCACCCAAAGAGATAACTTAACTCAATCATTTCCATATCACCAACCTGTCATATACACTCCATAAACATTAGAAAAACCTATTGACATAGGGTTGTCACATGGCGTACATAATTTATTTCATGACACATCAACTAACCGTAACCCAAAGGGAATATCATGGAAATCATACCATTATTACTCAAAGAAATGGACCAGGAAGCTCAAATCACCAGAAAATTTTTAAAGAGGGTTCCAATCGACCAATTCAGCTGGAAACCACACGAAAAAAGCATGCCCCTGCAAAACCTGGTTGTTCACATAGCAGAGCTTCCCGGGTGGGTAGACATGGGGTTGAATACCGACGGTATCGATTTTGCTACCACACCTTACCAGCCAACTCCTGTGAGTAATTCAGACGAGTTATTGGCTCTTTTCGAAGAATCGCTGGAAAAAGGGAAAAAAGCTTTATCACAAGCCACTGAAGATGATCTGCTTGGGACATGGACTTTGAGAAACGGCGAACAGATTATTAGTGAAATGACAAAATACGAGGTCACTCGTCATGCATTCAGCCAGACGACGCACCACCGGGCCCAGTTAGGAGTATATCTTCGATTGCTCGATATACCGATACCGGGAAGTTACGGTCCGAGTGCTGATGAACCCAGTTTTTGATTTCTGTAAGCCGGGGTGCGTCCCGGCTTTTTTAAAATGAATCTATAGGACTTTTAACGCCCATCCCACCTTTCTTTATTATATGGGTGTACACCATGGTGGTGGCAACATTTTTATGCCCAAGCAGATCCTGAACCGTTCGGATATCGTAACCGTTTGACAGCAAATGAGTCGCGAAACTATGACGAAGAGAATGACAGGTCGCTTTTTTAGGGACACCCGCAGCGTGCACAGCCTTCTTAAAAGCTGTTTGTATATAAACCGCAGAAACATGATGTCTGTGCAGCAATCCACTGCGGGGATCTTTTGATAATCTTGAAGAAGGAAACACATATTGCCATCTCAATTGTTGATCTTCATCCGGATATTTTTTCACAAGGGCCCCCGGCAATAATGCTTTACCCAGTCCTTTTTTCAAATCCCGTTCATGAAGGTTTCGAACCCTCTTCATTTGTTTCTGTAAGTCCGGTATACATTTCTGGGGAAGCAAGGTCACGCGATCCTTCATCCCCTTTCCAGACCGTACCCAAATCTGTTTATAACCGAAATCGATATCCTGAACCCGTATTCTTACACACTCCGATATTCGCATCCCGGCCCCATACAGCAATTCACAAATCAGCAATGGTCTTTTCTGCAAGTTTTGAAAAATGCGAACAATCTCTTCCGCCGACAATACGACGGGCAACCTTTTGGGTTTCTTGGCACGAACCAGATCCAAGTGCATCTCTGTCTGATTAAGAACCTCTTTATACAGAAAGACCAGGGCAGATAATGCCTGGTTCTGGGTAGACGCAGCAACATTCCGGCTATTGGCAAGATAATTCAAATACGCCGCCACCTCCTCGTCTCCCAGTTTGGATGGATGAACCGTTCCATGAAACCGAATAAATCGCTTTATCCACCTGACATAGGCGGTCTCGGTTTTATAGCTATAATTTCTCCTTCTGATTTCCTGTCGTACCTGTTCCAGCAGTTTTGGCTTTTTCATAATCCTGAATGAATAGTTGATCCTTTTACCTATAAGAACAAAAAATCAGCAATTCCTTACAGACAAGTCGAGATTATCTATACTTCTTATCCAATCACTTCTTTAGATAAAAACAAAAACCAGGCAATTATTTGATTTTAAAACCACATTACCGATTTTATCAAAGGTTACATAAGTAACACGCTATTTTAATAATAGTATGTTATAGCTGACTTCAGTTATTTATCAATTATCGAATAAGTATCGAAAGATATCAGAGCATCGATTAGTCCGAGTTTGATTAACGGGTTCGTTTCACTAATTTGAAATGCTGTATCAGCTCTCAATATTTGGATTTACTTGTTGACTCAGTTCAGTATTCATTCATGTTAACAACACATTAAGTGGCTAAGCTGGCTGAGCATAAGATTCCATCTTGCTATATGCTTAAGGTTTAGCTTAAAAATTGAACAAGCGTTGCTCGTAACTTAGCCAACTTATGCGCAGAGTCGTTAGCAACATTACCATCTTTATCTACTTTCTCAAACAGCTTTATTCAGTTCATCCAAGCTTACTCCTGTTGTAACTCCCGCCACATCAAGCGGAGACTCTTTCTCCTGCACAGGTTTGATGATAAATGTTTGTCCGTCACGTCGCCGAATCTCTACCTGCCCTTCCTAGCTTGCATCATCCAGTAATTTGGCTATTTTTTCCCGTGCCTGTGAATAGATATATACTTTGATTCGAATATCTCCAAGAGCGTTATTACTAATTTTTGGTCAATTGCCCTTACTGGGTTGTTTTAACTTAGCAAATTCGATGGATACTTTCTGGCACAATCCAGTACATAAGCATCATAAGCATACATATCATGAGCATGCGCTAATCTTACTCGCTTCGGTAAGTCGTAGTTGAGTTCTGCGAATCGGTATTTGGGTAAATTGAGCAAATACCTGTTCCACATCATCCAAGGTTATACGACCTCGTTTAAACATGGCCGACAGAGCATTTCCAACTTCGGAATCCAAACTTGCCGGAGCTTGTAAATCATGGCCTTTTGTTGACTCGATAATCACCGGTTTGTGCGGTTCATTAAGCAGCACCGCCAGCAAGGCAGATGTATCTATTGTTACAGTCATACTAAAATATAACAATTGTACAAGTCAAATCATATGTTTTATGCATCGCGTACTAACAAGCGCATTAAGGGGACTAAGCCGGTCGGGCATGAATTCGCATCTGGCTTGTGCTCAAGGTTTTAGCTAAATTGACAAGCGTTGCTTGTATCTTAGCCCCTTATGCGCAGGGTCGTTATAGTGCCTTTTATTTATTGGTAATTTCAAGACTAGGAGCGCAAAATGAGATCACGATCTATTCATAGTTTCTTAATCGTTACAGCGTTCATAATTTGTACAACTGTTACGTCGATATCGGGACAACCTTTATTGAAGAGTTCGAAATATGTTCCCGGACCCTTTGAAGTTTCAATTGGGATCACACAGATGCCTATCTATCCAGCTGATGCAAGCTTTATTAAAATGAAACCTACTGGACTAAAACTCGAGGCTGGCTTTCGTCCTAAATTCACAAATCGTCATTTACTGTTAGAAGCTTTTTTTCAGCATATTTCTAAAGCAAGAGATAAAACTAATCCCGTATATCATGATAGAAATCAGTTTAACCTTTTTGGTATCGATGCAACTTATCTGATCTTGAATCCCGAAATGCGTATCAATCCGTTTGTGGGTGTTGGTTATGGGAGGTATGTATTTCGACCGATGATATATTTCTATCCAGATAGTCCTTGTTCTATAACTAACGGATGTCCTGCATATTTCTATAATCGAAAAGCCTTTCAAAACTTGATCTTAAAATCTGGGTTGTATGTGACAGTTATCCCAGATTTTGCCATAAAGGGCGAAGTATCATTATTCAAACATTTAGGCTCATTTTATAATGATACAGGAATTGATGAATCTAAACTTGCCCCTTCACTTGAGGTCAGTTTAAGATTTTGATGTGTCGGCACTATAACAAGCGCATTAAGGGGACTAAGCCGGTCGGGCATGAATCCGTTTCTCGCTTGTGCTCAAGGTTTTAGCTACATTGACAATCGGTGCTCGTATCTTGGCCCCTTATGCGCAGGGTCGTTAGCCTGCTTAACGTTTTGAGTCATATTGTGATAACCTCCAAGATATGTACAAAATAAATACCCCTTCTGATATCAAAAAGATACTCGATTCTATCAGTGAAGATTTAATTCAAGCAAGCATTCACTTTAAGCTTGAACGAAATTTATTCAATTCCTTTAAAGATTATCGAGACGAAATAGGCAAAGCGCCAAATTTTTGGCAAACTACAATTTCTGCAAATGCAGACGCAGTAATATTTCGCTTATGTAAAGTATTTGATCAGCACAAAGATGTTATAAGTCTTCCAAGCTTTTTGAAAGCTCTGATTAATGATCAAGAACTTCTACAATCAAAAGATTTCCAAAAGAATTTTTATAAAGATCTAAAACACTTAGACTTAAACAAAATAGATAAAGATTATCAATCACTCCTTGACAAGAATAATCGAAGAATTAAGCAACTCATCATTTGGAGAAATAATGTTTATTTTCACACAGGCCCCAAACCAGTTTTAAATAATGACTCTCACTTTTACGAAGATTACCCCATTACAGTGGATGATATTGAAAATCTTTTAAAAAAAGGGTATGAAATAATGAATGACTATTCCGTAGTTTTTTTTGGGAATAGATATGCTTTTGGTTCTTTAGATGAGCATGACTACTTCGTTGTACTCGATGCTTTAAAAAAGTTTGATTGGTATTAATCAGCAGGCTAACAAGCGCATTAAGGGGACTAAGCCGGCCGGGCATGAATCCGCATCTCGCTTCTGCTTAAGCTTTTAGCTACACTGACAAGCGTTGCTCGTATCTTAGCCCCTTATGCGCAGGGTCGTTA
>CAVQHI010000002.1:0-2027501 GCA_963712305.1 uncultured bacterium | reverse complement strand
ACAACATTGGCATAACACCAATGCCATTCATGTTATCCTTGCTTCATACTCAAGTCCTGTTCATGTTATAATCACCATAACGAGGATAAAATGAGGAAAGCAGACTTAATATCAAAGTCCAAACATAAGCTTACGATGAAATATTATAGTGACTTTACATAGCGTGCCTGTCTCAATGGTTGCATCGACAGGATTCGCAGTTTGGATCCTTCTTCATTTTTTGCCGGCTTTTGGCTTTCATTTAAATGCCTCTCCCATCCAGGCGTTGATTTCAGATCTTACCGGGTCGGTACTTACTTGTGAATGGATTTTTTCAACAATTTCTGCCTTGACGGTATCCAGCAAATCCATGCCATCTTTTAAAATTTCAAATACGATAGAATTGCCTTCTACAAATCCAATGGCGGCATCCATTGCAGTCGGACATTCTCCATGTAATGTGACTCTTTCAACTTTTGCGTCTGAAAAACCAGCAACCGTTACATACTCTCGAAGTTCAACCGGGTCGTGCATAGCGTAAGGCCTTGCATAATATGGCGGCGGGGCTTCTTTTAAATAATGGATAACTGTTTGTTGACTGATGTAATGAGTTATATTGTTTTCCGACTTGTCCCAGGTAAAAAAAATGAATTGACCGCCCGGTTTTAATACTCTCCAGGCTTCATTAAATCCTTTTTGCTTGTCTGGCAAAAACATAAATCCTAACTGGCAAATAACACAATCAAAACCATTATCCGGATATGGGAGATTCTGTGAATCCGCAACCACGAATTCAATATTGCCGGCATCCACTTGTTTCCTGGCAATCTCAAGCATATTTGGATTGATGTCGGCAGCAATAAGTTTCGCCTCATTGCCAATCTTTTCAGCAATATGCCTTGTTACCCTACCAGTACCGGCAGCCATCTCCAAAACAATTTTTGGCGAGCCTTTTATCCTGCCTTTCGTATAGATAGCATATGGCTCATAAAGGTAAGGCCCAAGATAACGTTCATATTTACCGGGAATAGCCTCTTTGTAGGAAATATTAATACCCGTCATTTCGATTCATGTTAATTAAAAATAATGACTATCCTCCCCGATTCATCGGGACTACACATCCCTCATTTAACCGCAAAGAACGCCAAGTTCGCGGAGTAAGACTTTTTTTTTGCGTTTCTTGGCGGTTTACATTTTCTGATCCCGAAAAAACTATGACAATTGGAGTGATTCCGGATAGTCATCTTAAAAATTTACATTATAAATTATTCTCTGCCAAGCCGCTACTAATTTAATAAATCGCAATGAGTTGGCAATTATGAATTAACCGCTATTGTATGTATACCTTATTGGGTATTGTGCTGGTAACGGCTGGCAATTTGGTGCGGGCGGAAATTTTGAAATGCGTCTTTATCCGCCATTGCAGATGCTGAAACGGAGACGGAATGTTGAATGCGAAACGCACCACACCGCAGCACTATATTGTGTTTTGTAGTGCTTTTTGTATCCATTCAGATGCTATTTTTTTATTATCAACAGTACTACACCATGGGATGGTATTCTGTATGAGATTCTGTTGTTATTTATTGTCATCTCTTTATTCAACCATACATCATGCACTGATACCGGAGGTTTATTCAAATTTAAATCATTCCAGTCAAAGCTAATTTGTTTGATCTTTTTCTCTCTATTAAATAAGGCAACGGCAATAGTCCCATTTTTTAAGGGTTTAGACCATACTTCAACGCCGTCCATTTTATTAATTCTTTTTCCTTGTATGCCGAGTTCATCCTGGTCAATGGCTATTAAATCCGGGTTTGTTAGAATTGAGATTGTTTCTTCCGACATATTTATAAGATCGTTACCCGCCATCAACGGAGCAGCCAACATACACCAAAGGGTAAAATGAGCCTTATTTTCATCAAGTGTTAAATTGCCATTGCCAACTTCCAGCATATCAGGATCATTCCAATGTCCGGGACCGGCATACGAAGCCAGATCATTCTGGTTAAATCCAATTTCTGCAATTTTCTCCCACGAGTCATTAATATCTCCAGTTTCGCGCCACAGGTTACCACCAGCACTTTGTCCCCATTCCCATACATTTCCCAGGCCATATTGACAAATACTGTAAACAATGGGTCTCCCGGTTTTTAACAAAGCCATTCCCATTTTTTGATATGCCAAGCGCATGTTTTCTCTTGAATAACCATATATTCGCATCGCACTGCACCAATCATATTTCAGGTAATCGACCCCCCACGAAGCAAATGTCTTTGCATCCTGCCGTTCATGACCATAACTTCCTTCATAACCACCACAGGTTTTAGGCCCGGGTGAAGAATAAATACCTAGCTTTAACCCCAAACCATGTACATAATCGGCAAGGGCCTTCATATCAGGAAAATTCGTATTTGCATATAAGTTGCCATCTTTATTCCTGCCGCCTTCCCAGCCATCATCAATAACAATGTATTTGTAACCGGCTTTTGCCATCCCTGAACTCACCATTGCATTTGCAATTTCCCTGATAACGCTGTCACTTATATTTGTTCCGAAATGGTTCCAGCTATTCCATCCCATTGGTGGTGTTAATGCTAATCCATTTGATGGTACATCCTTAATTCCAGGTAGAGGAATTGAATCTGGCGGTATTACTTCATCTTTTGAGACCCTTTTTGCAATTGATTTTAAAGATGAACCACCATTCCAAATGGTATGAACCACCATATCATTGCCTTTTGGGAAAAAATTAAATTCAGCGCCCCAAAATATAGTAAATGAAACCATCGAATCACTCACGACCACATTTCCAATAGGAATTTTAACAGCATCATTCATTATAACAAAACCATCCAGTCCATTTTCATTTTGTTTTAAATCAAAATATGTTGTAATAATTACACCCCCGTTACCTTTACTCTCTGTTTTCCATACTCCGTTATATTTGTATTTATTTGAATTTACCGAACATGATAAACTAATAAGTAACAAGAAGGCACTTACAAGATTAATCTTATTTATGTTTCTCATAATTTTTATGTTCTTCTTACTATTTGTTTATAATTACTAATTCCAGTTATTTCAAATACTGTCTAGAGTAAAATTCAATTCCTTGTATATTTTGATGTCAGCCTGAAAAATTAATTGACTAGTCTGATGTGAGGAATGCACTACATCAATCGCATAACACGACCTCAATTCATGTTATCCTTGCTTCGTACGTAAGTTTCGTTCATGTTACTATCCCAGAACGGAACACCGGGACGGAGATAAAATGAGGAAACCGGACTTATGATCAAAGTATCACATAAGCTTACGCTGAAAAATTACATCGACCGTATATTACGCGCCTGTCTCATTGCTGCACCGACCCCATAGATGACGAGGACTTGAGTAAATTGCGGATTCTTGGTACATCACGGCTGGTAATTCCGGCATCCTCCAAATCCTTTAAATCCTGCAGAAAGGCCTCTCTAAATGTCGGGAACTTATCACTAAATGGATATTTCTTATTCATCCACTGTTTGTAGACGGCTTCCGCTTCAGGGTATTGATTGTCAAACAAGTAGCCAAGTGCAAGATTGGTATAAACACCGGTAAGAGTAGAGTCGATATCAAGAACCTTCTTTGAAGTATTGATAGTCTTTGCATACTGCTTCGTAAACAGGTAATACCAACTCAGCGTCCACAAATAATCGGCATCTCCCGGTTTATTCATCACTGCCTTTTCCTGGTACCGTACCGCATTCCTGAATTTTTTATCCGTGAAATAAGCTTCCGACATGTTGGATAGTACCAGGGCGCTTGTCGAGTCAATCTTCAGCGCTTTCGAGTAATAACCTATTGCCTGTGATAGTTCATCCCGGCGACGTTCTACCAGCCCCAGGTTGTTCCATGCCCATATATACTGCGGATCAGCTTCAACTGCTTTTTGATACGATTGCCGGGCGAGGTCATAGCCTTCGTCCCCCTGATCGTAAAAGTTGTTACCCAAATCATTCCAGTCGCTGGCTTTCGGGTAAACAAAATTCCGGGCGGCAATTTCACTGTAATCCCTGAACGCTTCCTTCAGCTCCTTTTTCCTGACGTGCACCCTTGCGCGGCAATAGACCACAAGGTTACTGCTGCCAAACCTTTTTGAAAACGAAGGATCCTGCTCAATGCCCTTCTCAAAGGCATCGATCATTCCCAAAAGCGCGCTTGAGTACTGCGGATCAATATCCAAAGCCTTCTTAAAGTTAATGTACGAGACATAATAATTTTTCTTTGCATACTCTACGTTTCCCAGGTTGTATTGAGCCCATTTATAATTTTGATCAATTTTAAGGGCGTTTCGATAACAAACATCAGCTCTGTCGTAGTTGTGGCTTTCGTAATAAGCATTCCCCAGCTGGTTCCACTCCAGCGCAGTATCATAAGAAGGATCCAGCTTATTGGTCTCTGCAAAACTATGATAGGCCTCATCATATTTTTTGAGATAAAGCAGGGACATCCCCAAATTGCGCCATGCCCATTTATATTTATCATCTGCCTTTACGGCTTTACGGTAGTACTCAACAGCCATAATGTATTGTTTCCGGGCGTAATAGACATTCCCGACTCCATTCAAAGAAGCGGTGTAGTTTTGATCTACTTCGAGGGCCTTTTTGTGAAAATCGAGTGACGCGTCATATTCTTTCAGGTGATAATAAACGAGTCCAAGGTTACCCAGAGCCCATTTATAATCCGGTTCGATAGTCAGAACCTTTTCGTAGTACGGTATGGCCTTTTCATACTCGCCGATATCATAATAGCAGTTGCCGAACTCATTAAGCACCTCTGCATTTTCATTCTCATCTGCGTATGTATCCAATAATCTCTGATAGAACTGGATGGCCAATGCATATTTCTTTGAATTGTAGTAACTCTTTGCAAGGGATAGCAGTTCATCCTTACTTTTCCCCCGCGAGAGGCTTTCCGAGTTAATGACATTGTAGGCCAGCTTCTGTTCGTCATCGAGCTCGCCAATATTATAACGGGCAAAGAATTTGTCCTCACTAAACGTTTGCCGGTCCATCGTTACATATGGTGTTTCCCACACATACACATCATTTCCCGCCATCGTCAGGAATACGGTCCCTTTTTCAGAAAAAATGATGGACGGGACTATAGTCACGTGACTATTTTGGACCTGCATTTCAGATGGATTCTGGCTGGTATAACTATATGAACTTAATCTGCTGAGCAGGTTGTTAGCCGGCGCCTGGTAATCGATATTCAACAGTTTTATGGGTTTTTGATTCCTGTTGATATCCCATACGTAAAACCGTTCTTTGTCATCCTCGGAAAGTACATACCTGTCATCCGGCGATGTTACGGCATATTTAACGGATGCACTGTGACCAAATATTGTTTTTTCACGTCCGTTAAACCGGGTCCCGGCCTTCCACACGCTAACGGTGTTATTGACAGTCGTAACAACATAATCATCATCCGACATGATCATTGAGTTCGTAGCCGTCTCCTCGTTCATTCGTGTCACAATCTTCTTTTCAACAAGATCATAGACAATGGCACTCTGACTGGTGGCATAGGCAATCAGCTGCCGATCATCATCAACAAATTCGATACCTGTAATTCCAGCCCTGTTGCCGCTAAAGTCGTCCAATGTGATACCAATGTCCGCGTTGGTCGCCAGGTTTCGGCAAACGATACGGGCGTTGTTTTCTCCAATTGCGAGATATCTCCCATCCCCGGAAAGCGAAACAACGGAAATCTGTTTGAAATCAACAGGCCAGTGATTATTAGTCATAGCTGTTTTTTTGTACGAACCCTGATTGATCTCCCATATGTCGATTTTGTCGCGTACGGTATCAACCGTGACAATAATTTTTCCATCACGGGATATGTCAGCGAAATGTTTCATGCTGTCAGCACTCCAGGTAATGCCGCTCTGGGTCTTATCATCTGAATTCTGGACGCGCTGGCTTGCCGATTCACTGCTTACGTTTCCGCTGATATTGATCAACTCAATTCCCAATGATGTTACTTTTGCTAGTTCGTCCTCGTCTTTGAAACCAAGAGCGAGCAGGTTGTCTCTTCTGATTTCAAAATTCTGCACATAGAAATTACTCCTGGCCAGCACCTCTTTCATCACTGCCCGGGTAATCACATTATCATTTTGATTGATCGCTTCCCTGGCCAGTTGAACAGCAAGAACCGGGTCATTGGTGATTTTACCAAGTGCATGAGTCGACAAATTGAGGGCAACCAGTACAGAATCTTTACTCAGACTATCTTGTTTCAGGGCTTTTTGATGATCTCTCCCAATATCCAGTGCTTTGTTGCGCAGGTCAATCGATCTCTGAGGATCGCGAATGTATATGTTTTTCTGCGCATCATTATCAAAATTAGCAACAAGCTCACGATACCAGTCTGATGCCGTGGCAAGGAATTTCATTCGCGTGAGATCCCGCTGCGTTTCCCGGTAGTTTTCCGAGATCAAGGCAAACACCACCAGCATGATTGAAAAAACGACGACAACGATGCCGCCTACTACAAGCCTGCGCCTGATCTTCTTTGTCTTTTCCAACAACCGGAGTTTGTAGGCCTCATATTCCTCACGGCGGCGTTCCTCTTCCTGTTCACGACCTTCCTCTTCTCGTCTTTTTTGGTATGCACGGAGGATAGGCTTCACCAATGAATCATGACTCAATTCATAAGAGAATCCACCCGCTGTGTTGGGCTCCGACCTGACGATATGCGTGTCAACCAGTTGTTGAAGCAGCTTTTTACTGATCCCGTAGTTCTTCAGAATCTGTCCTTCATACAAGCTGAGACGCCGCTCCTCTTCTTCAAATATGAGCCCTTCTTCAAGGAACTTGCGGACAGCGGGCCGAACATCTTCCGGGATGCGAGAAATCAGCTTATCATAATACAACTCGAAAATATCCCCAAGATCACCGACATCATCATACTCTATATAGGTATCGTTTTGTTCGATTACGATACTCTCTTCGATGTATTGGCAGAGTATCTGAAGCTGGAATGACTCGATACTCTGCGTGTCTCCTTTTGTCAGGAAACTCAGAATTTTATCAACGGCTTCATCGGTATAATCGAATTTTGGGGACTCAAAATCGGGATCATCGAGATAAGCCGGGCTCAGGATCGCATCTTCTGCCTGTGTACGGGTCAATGCCGATAGCTGGTATGTGTTCGACAGAATATCGGGGATATAATCTTTTAGCTGATCGATTAGACTCAAACGATCTGAACGGATGGCAACCAGCATTTTGAGGCGAAGAGGCTTGTAAAGCAGTTCAAGTTCTTCCTTTGATAGTATTTCCCGGTTGCTTTTAACATGCTCTTCGAGGGATGACTGGTAATATTTTGGAATTGTGCTGTATAACGCTTCTGAAATTGCTTTTTTAAACTCAAGGATCTGTATCGCCGGATAGGTAAACAACTCTTCAAATTGATCGAATATCAATAGTTTTTCTTCCGGGACCTCTGCCTTCAGCTGTTCTTTCTTCAAATAATACCAGAGCGAAGAGTCCGGTTCCGCCAGCTTATCCAGGAACGTGTGTTCTTTATCTTCAGCTGAAATTTTTTCTTTGATAGCATTCAGCGGACTCACAGATTGTCCAGGCCTGTAGCTTCCGAATCTGACGATTACAGGTTTGTACCGGGTTTCCTCTTTTATTATTGGCAGCAAACCGGCATTGATCAGGGAGCTTTTGCCTAAACCGGACTTTGAATACAGTACCACCAGCTGCTTGACGTTAACCAGCTTAAACAGGCGGGAAATATCCCTCTGTCTGCCAAAAAAGAGATTACTTTCGGTGGTTGAAAAAGGCTTTACGCCCGGATATCTGCGTTTCCCCATGGCTTACGTTTTTACCGCGCTTTCCTGCAACTTCACATCCTCAATTAAATCGAGCAGTCCAACATTGATTTTATTAAGCTCGATGTTCGCTTCCTTCTGGTCCAACACACCGTCATCCAGCCTGCGTTTAACCCGGCTGTAACGAGCCGAAATACCAGCAATACGATCATATTTTTCCTGATCAGAATCCTCTAAATAGTTGAACAACAGATCAATAGCTTCTTCAATATTATCTTTTTTGACTAATTGGTAAGCCTTTTTTGACACCAATACCTCTTCCTTCCCGGCCTCTCGCAGCATTCCCTCTTTCTGGCAGCGGCTGTATAACTCGTTTACGAATTCATTGTAATCCGAAGCTATGAAACTGATGTTAAACTGACGGGTACAGATCTCGTCAGTCTCCTTAGAAATGTTGATGAATGGCGCCAAACCCTCATTGTTTTCCTTTTCGATCTCATCATACAATAACGCCAGCAACAACTGCACATACCACTTGTCAAACTTGAAACCCAGGAAGATAAAACGTGTCACACTCTTTAATTCATTAAGCAACTCGGTAGGCAGCGGTTTGCTTCCGAGGATGGCTTTCAGATATTTGTATAAATCCTTGTACGTTATCAGCAGCGATGAAGAATCATCCGTACTTCCCGTCATATTATACAGCACCGGAATGTCACTGGTCGGGTCACTGAATTCCTCCGGCCGGGCCTCACTGAAATTATAGTAGTGATATTCATACTGAAGGTTGTTTTCATCAAAGGTGTCCTTCAACAAAAGGTCGGGCGACGTCGAAATAATCAGGTGGAACGGGATAAAAGCTATCTTGGCATACAGTTCTTTATTGAATGAATTTTGCAGAAACTTATCGATTTTACTAAGTACGGTAATCCGGTCTTTATTATCGATTATAAAAAGATCGTCCCGCGAAAAATAATACGTATTGTCCTTGTGGTCTTCCCTCAACGATTCATACAAAGCCTTGTTGAAGTATTTTCCATCTTTGGTTTGTGCTATTTCGGGACCTATGAAGAGGACGCATTTTTCTTTACGAATAGCATATAACAATGTGTCCCAGTCAATTTTTTTATTCTCAGGCGCCATAAGAAAGGAAGTTTGTGAAGGTACAAACGAATTTACGAATAAATTAATAGAAAACTATATCATACCATTTGTTTATTTCGGTAAATCCGGTTTACTTATACGCAACCAGTAATCAGTATTCTTTTTTTATGAAGCCAAATGATATAAGAGATTACATTGCAAAAGGAAGACTTGAGTCTGCCGTCAGAGAGACCGTGGTACTCGCAAGTGACACCGAGCTTGAGAATCTCGCAATTGGTATCTCAAACGGATTCCGCAAGTATAAAAAAGACAACATTGCCGGTATATTAGACTCCAATGAAGACAGCAAGAGATATAACGTTCTTACCCAACAGCTATTGAATTTGCTGAATGAATACGAGCTCTACCAGATCAAGGGAGTAAAACACACAGTAGAAAAACTGACGCAGGAATTGCAAGTACCTGCCCCGATACCAGAAACGAGTGAGACTATTACCGAATTAGCTGAGATCAGTAAAGAGATGCAGCATGTCGAACTGGCAGAAACGAAAGACGAGGTAAAGCCAGGGGTCTTACAAAGGGTTCAACGCTTCATTGAAAAAGCCCGGGAGCCCGACTCTGCCTACAATAAAGCCATAAAAACGGTAACGAATGGATACAGTATCCTGCAGGACCTTGCCGCCGGGTACAACTCAGTAGCCGAATGGTTCGCCCTGCCTCAGGTCCCCCGGCTGTTATTGAAAAAAGTAGATCGATAACAGGAAAGAACCCCACATCATCCCTCCTGCAACCAAGCAAAGAATAATCATCAAGAATGAGATATTGTCTTGCTTAAAGTATTTTTCGTGAATTTATGCCAGTTGACCGGAAAGTACTTCGCACTCACCAACCTTAAAAAGATGAACTACACATTACTTTTAGCGGAATTTAGACGCATAGTTGAATTCCCCGACAAAGATTTTTTAAAACTCACTCCTTTGCTTGAAATGATTCATGTGAAGAAGAATGAGTACTTATTTGAAGCAGGAGATATTTCCAGAAAAGTTTATTTCATCGAGAAAGGATGCTTGCGACAATACCTTATTAATAGCAACGGAGAAGAAAGAAATATCTATTTCAAAATTGAAAGCGGCTGGTGCAGTGAACTGGTTAGCTTTTTAAACAATACTCCAACAGACCTAAATCTACAAGCTCTTGAGGACTGTAAACTTTTAGCAATAAATCAAAAGAACTGGATATATGCTGTTACACATATTGCGCCCTTCATAATGTATTTTATCAAAGCGCAGCAGGAAACAAATTACGTGTTAAAAAAACGATTAGGAGAAGCCACCATTGAAACTCCTGAAGAAAAATACATGCGGCTTCTCAACGAGGAACCCCAACTCATTCTGCGTTTACCATTGTTTCAAATTGCAGCCTACTTAGGAATAACACCCGAAACACTAAGCAGGGTTCGAAAAAAAATAGTCAGCAAATGATTTCTTGATTCAAATCAAGAGCTTTGTCAGTTTATGACGTTAGCTTGCCCCATATCAAACAACCAAAGGAATATTATTATGAAAAACGAAACAATCCGGATTGGGCAAGTGACAATTGATTTTCTGTTGGAAACAGCGGATACCAATGGCTCGGTAGCTATGTTTGAATTTAGTGTCCCGGCAGGAGCTAAAGTACCCCTTCCTCATTATCATGAACATTATGATGAAACCATTTATGGATTAGAAGGAGTTATCACATTTACTGTTGAGGGTAAACCCGCTGATATTGCTCAGGGTGAATCTTGTTTTATTCCTCGCGGCGCGGTGCACGGATTTAATAATCTCAGGCAAGATAATGCTAAGGCTTTGGCAGTAATTACTCCGGCCCTTCTTGGTCCAAACTTCTTTAAAGAATGTGCTGAAATTGTAAACGCAGGCGTACCTCCTGATATTGAAAAACTAAAGACGGTAATGACCCGGCATGGTTTGGTTCCCGTATTACCAAAATAGTCACAACAAAAATGTGGGGCCGGTAGACAACAGAACCCTGATGAGCACTTACTGTAGAACAGCTATAGCACATTACCCAAAATCGCTAACCCACCCTGATACATGCGCATCAGGGAACTAAGCCGATATGGTTTGAAACCACTAATCGCTTGTGAGCAAGGTGTTAACCCGAATTATTCACGAAAAGAGGCATAATAAGTAGTCATAATATTGATTTTATTATGTTTATAAATTTGATAGGAATACTCAATTTTGGGTATGATGATTCATAGCTTCGAAATTTAGTGGTGAATAATCCGGGTTAACTAAATTGTCCGCCACGGCGGATCGTATTGTAGCCTCTTATATACAAGATCGTTACTTAGGCCTTTAAAAATTTCCCTTGATTCGGCTATTCTATAATTGTTTTTCTTCATCCCTGTTAATCATGCTTATCAATTCATCCGCCGTTTGCTGAATTACGGGCGACAGGTACTCTCCGTAACCCATGCTTAGAGGCTGAATACCCAGGACCTCGACCGGCATATCAAAAAATTGAGATAACGTTTTAAAGGAAATGTTGTGGGTATTGGATGTATAATCCAGGAGATCCTCAAGCGGAATAATGAAAGCTTCTCCAGGCGACTTATTGAAATCCACACAATCGATTACAACCAGGATATCCGGGTTCATTTTACGAATCTTGCCGATGTAATTCTCAATACTCTGGCCCACAACTATTGCCTGGATTTGACCGGTTTGTTTAATTCGCTCACAAATATAAACGCCCGCACCATCATCCTGTCGCAAAACATTACCAACCCCTGCGAACAAGATGTTTTCGTAAGTATTCAACAGTTGGGTTAGTCTTTCGAGCATATTCAAAAAAATGATTGGGTATTAGTTAGCACGGGACAATACAATGAAACACTATGTTCATCTCGATGTCATTCCGAGTGTAACGGAGTGGAACCGAGGAATCTAAAATGGCAACCAGTGCGATATCTGATCATTTCCTATGCACACATCATGAATAGGTTAGATTTCTCGATTCCTTCCACTCGCTCGAAATGACACATGGACTTTTTTTGCATCGTACTTTTATCAAGATTTTAATTCATTCATTAAGCATCTTCACCCTCATGTCGCAAGTCTGTGACTTGTGACCAGCCTGGTTTTTATATCACCTCCCGCCAGTTTATTCAAAAAGCATCTTCACTTGTACTTTTCTCAGGCAGTTCGGACACAAGACATTGAACATATCTTTACGCTTCAGTTCATCACGTACTTTTACAGCCGTATCGTCAGGATGGGATAATTGCAACTTTTCATTCAAAACATTCAGGTTCAGAATGGAAGAATAGGCATGACTGCCAAGTTTACTGTATAAGAATTGCATATGCTGATTGGTGGTTATAACCTCCCCGCAGTTTTCACAAATCAACAACTCACGCTCCTGGTATTCTACGAGTTGCTCCCTGTCAAACGTTCCCAGGTCAAAAATTTCGTCTGAGAGTTTAACCCCCATCCCGGTGATGCAGTGCTCCTCGCACTGGCCGCAAAAGATGCACTTGCCGTAGTCGCGTACGATGGTTCGAATGCCCTTTTCTTTGTCGTCATGAAAATTAATGGCATATGACGGACATACATTGGCGCACGTTTCACATCCCACGCAATGTTCCTCATCAACCACAGGTTTGCCTCTAAACCCTTTTTCAGGTACATGCGGATTTTTGGGGAAATCGGTAGTATAGGCTTTCGTAAATAAGGAAGTAACCGCTTCTTTGACCTCTCGTAGCTTAGGATATTTCATAGGCCTCCTCCTCTTTCCCTTCTTTTTCCTCATCCTCCTGTATACCACCGTTTCTTGCTGCTTTGTAATGATCAACTATGGTCCGGGCATCCATTTCCACGCCGGACAGGTAAGCTCCGCGTACGAGTGCATGGGCAGCCACCGTAGCGGAAAAGAACAACAGCGGGATCGCGACCAGGGCTTTCACCCCGATTTCATTAAATCCATACAGCACCAATAGTCCCAGCAAAATACTACAGGTACCCAGCGTAACGCATTTGGTAGCCGATTGCAGCCGGTTGTAAACGTCGGGTAACCGGATGAGTCCGATGCAACCCAAAAGGTTGAATAATACGCCGATGCTCAATAAAACGATGCCAATAACACTATTCATTTAACTTACTCCCTTCCAGATATTTAGCCAGCGTGAGCGTTCCAACGAAACTCAGAATGATCCAGGCGATCCCGATATCGATGAGGAACATCCGGTCTGTAATGATAGCCAGTAAACCACAGATACCCACGACCAGGATGCCGAAGATGTCGATGCCAACCATCCGGTCTGCAATGGTTGGCCCTTTTACAATCCGGAACAAGCAGAAGAAACAGAGCCCGATTTGAATGTATAGCAATATGGTAAGTGCGTTTTCCATTTTGAGTATTTGTTATTATTCCAGATTGCCCCGCAACACGGGCTCTGCCCTGCTGCGTCGTTGCCACTCCTGCTCATAATCCGCTGCGGCAGACCATATCTTTACAAATCGGCCAGCATTGCAACAGCGTGACGGGTCAGAGCCCACGTCACGAGGTTTTTGTTGAGTGAAGTGATATCGGATAATCATGTTATTCAAAAATTCTGGCTATATATTTTTCGAATCTGCCTGATATTTGCTCGGCATATTTAGCCGGATCGGTTGACCTGACATAAATCCAATGTACATAGATGTAGTCCTGGATGATGTCGACGGTGATGGTACCCGGCGTCATCGTGATGGAGTTGGCCAGCGTAGTCCTTGCCAAATCCGTTTTCAGATTTGTTTTAACCTTGACGATACCCGGCCTGATGGGCAAGTACGGGTGAAGCACGCGGTAGGCGACATCCAGATTTGCCTTCAGGCATTCCCAGGCAAAAATGAACACATATATTACAAACCAGCCATACCTTTTCAGATCAAGCAGCTTGCTGGTCGGTTTGACGAAATATTTCCCCAGTATCAAGACGCTTATAATTGCTACGATAGCTCCAACCACAAGGTTGTCCGTGGAAAGATCGTCGGTAAATAACAACCAGAAGCCGAATAATATCAGTATGTGGAAAAGGTATCTCATCATTTTAGAGTTACTGGTTGATATGAAACTTCCATTAATACCTTCACTGCCGGCGTTATTATCGCTTCTCTTACCCCGGGTAAGATCAGTGCGCTTAATGCGATACATCCTACAGCAAGGCACACCATAGAAAAGGTCATAGCAAAGGGCACTTCCTTAATTTTTTCAATGGCTGCAATGGGTTTTGCTGCAAACAACCCTTTCTGCAGTCTCAGAAAATAGGCCAGGGTTACGATGCTCATTCCCGCTGCCAGGAAGGCAATGACAAAATACTGGGCTTTAATGGCAGCGATGATAATAACCAGCTTGCTGAAGAAACCGCTAAACGGCGGCAATCCTGAAATAGCCATCGACCCGCTGAATGATGTTGCCGAAGTAACCGGCATTTTCCTGGCTAAGCCACCCAGTTTCTTAAGATCGCGGATGCCGGTGGCGTACTCTACGGAGCCCGCCGTCATGAACAATAATCCTTTAGCTACGGCATGATTCACCATGTGAAACAGTCCTCCGAAAATGGCGAGGGCCGCTATTTCCCTGTTACCGTTGTTGGCCATCACCAGCATCCCGACTCCCAGACCAATGACGATATACCCCACCTGGCTGATACTTGAATACGCCAGTAGTCTCTTATAATCCCACTGTCCGATCGCCATTACACCGCCTGTCAACATAGACAGAACTCCCAAAACGGTAATTGTGAGAGCGATTTCGTACGAAATACTGAACATGGTAAAGAACAGCCGGATCAGGACATAGATGCCGATAGCTTTGATCAGGACTCCGGATAACATCGAGGAAATGGGTGACGGAGCCGATGAGTGTGCATCGGGCAGCCATGCATGGAACGGTACTAAAGCCGACTTCAACCCGAACCCGGCGATGAACAGGACCTGGATGAAAATGATGATCCTGTTCCCTGCATAATTTTTAAGGACTCCTGAAATATCGGCCATATTGAGCGTACTCGTTGTCCAGTAGACCAGTCCTATGCCCAGAAGAATAAAGAGTGATGCCATTCCCCCCAGTACCTGGTATTTAAAAGAAGCCTCCAATTCTTCCTTCTCTACGCCGAAAGCTACCAGTGCGTAGGAAGCGATGGCGGCGATTTCCATAAACACATACAAGTTGAACAGGTCCCCGGTCAGGACCACGCCGTTCATGCCGGCTACCATCAGGCATAGCAAAGCATAAAAATTATTCTTTGCTGTATATTTTTGGAGATAAGAAAATGAATAGACGACCGAAAAAAAAGCGACAAAGTTAATCATCACCAGGATGATAGCACTAAATCCGTCGAGTACAAGGTATATGGCAATGGGAATCCCATTTGAGGCCTGCCAGCCACCGACGGCATACCGAATCGTTTCTGAATTAAATCCGGATATATAAGCCACAGTCAGGACAGTGAGGCCGGCAAAGACGAGTGCTGATATCGTCTTTGCAAAAAACCCTGCAAACCTCCCGATAATGGGTATCAGGAACGCTGTTCCCAGCGGCAGAATGACATAGAGTACTATCAGGGATTCCACTATTTATCCTTTAAGCTGATTGATTTTTCGTACGTCGAACGTTCCGTATTTTCGGTAAATTCTAATAGCTATGGCCAACAGCATTGCATTCGTTGCCAGGCCGATGACTATTGCGGTGAGTACCATCGCCTGCGGCAGTGGATCTACAAACAGCAACTGTTCCTTGCCATTTACCAGGATCGGCGCATCCCCATTATGGGTGTATCCAATCAACGCCATAAACAGGAATATGCTGAACTCCATGACAGAGAGCCCTATGACAATCTTTATGATGTTACTCTTTGTTAACACGCCATAAAGGCCTGTCAGAAATAAGGCAAAGCAGAGAATATATAACGTCATTTTGACTCTTCTTTATAGATTACCAATGCCAAAAAAATCGTAATCAATGCAGCTGCCACTTCCACCCCAACCGCTATATTGTACAGGGGAATCACACCGGCACTGATCAGTTCACCGACCTTACCCTTCGGCAGATAGTTATGGAAAAACACATGGGTTCCAATGAATAAGGCCCCAACTGCCAAAAACAGGAAGGCCATTATGGAGAGACTTTCAAATGTTGAGGAGCCCGCTTCTCTCACTTTCAGCTTAAGCACATCACTTCCAAAGGCTAAAACCAACAAAATGAAAGCACCAGCGATAACTGCTCCTCCGGCAAACCCACCGCCAGGTGTGAGATGTCCATGTGTGATGATGTAGACGCCGTACAGAAAAATGACGCCCACCACGATCCGGGTTACCGTTTTTACTATGGAAGTCATCCCGTGCATTATTTTCCCTTTCCTTTGATTCTCAGAATGGTCAGAATTCCGATTACTGCTGTGAAGAGTATGGTTGCCTCTCCAAGCGTATCATATCCACGGAAATCAAAAATGACTCCTGTAACAAGATTAGCACTTCCTGTCTGGTCGGCTGCATGTTCAATGTAGGCCGTGGACATCCTTGTCGCATGTTCTCCGAATGGAGCCAACACATCGATGCTTTCACTGAAGAAGAACAACAGCAAAGCGGTAAAGAGAATAACCACAATTATATTGACCACATACCGTGTATTAACATAGGAAATACCTTTTACTTCGATACTTACTTTTTCCTTCAATTCTCTACTGGTGCTATCCAGTACAACCGCCACCATGATGATCAGTGTGATCGTTTCGACTACGATTTGCACGATAGCCAGGTCCGGCGCTTTGAGCAACAGGAAGCAGATTACCAGTCCATATCCCACGATTCCGCAGGAGATCAAGGCTGACAATAAGTCTTTTGCATGCAGTGCAAACAAGGCCCCGATGATCATGAATCCGATGATGATTGCTAAGATTGTTTCCATTATGATTACATAAAGAACATCAACATTAGAATGAGTCCAACTACAAACCAGATGGCATAGGTCAGCAAAATGCCGTTATGCGTTTTGCTGATTTTTCGATTAGCCCACAATGCCCCTTCTTTCGATAAGTAGTAGATATCAAACCATTTTTCATCGGCCTTTCGGTACATGAAAGAGAATGGTTTATAATCTCTGATGGTATTGTAAAATTCGGTGACATTGAATTTGAGAGTATCCTGCAGTTGCTCTCCTCCAACAAAGCTGTCTGCACGCCGGAATCTTTTCATATCACCGACAGCATAAACTACAACTCCCAGAACGATAGAAACCAGTACCAGGATCGATACCGTCACAGAATCCCACGCCCCGATGTAAGCCACATCATGTGAAACGAATCTGAACAGATACGGTACTACATAATTGGTGGCGAATACCCCAAATCCGATACATGCCAAAGCAAGGATTACTACTGGCGAGAGTCTTATGGCATTCAATTCCTTCACCTTTGAATATTTAGGAATCTTTCGGCCTAAAAAGATGCCGGATATGAACTTGATAAAACTGGCAAGTGTCAAAGCAGACCCGATAACAGCAAGTGCCAGCCATACAATCCACAAGCTGTTGGCCAGTCCGGCTTCTTTTCCAAAATCTATGATCCCCTGGTAGATGATCCACTTGGAAGCAAATCCGTTGAAGGGTGGAACGCCCGAAATGGACAGTGCAAAAACCAGGGCGGTTACGAATGTTACGGGCATATTTCCAGCCAACCCACCAGTATCATTCAAGTCACTTTTTCCCGTTTGTTCTTCAACATTTCCGGCAACCAGGAACAATCCATTCTTATACAAAGCATTATTGATCATATGAAAGAGGCCGCCAATGATGCCTAATACCGTACCCATGCCTAACCCTACCACCATATACCCGACCTGCGACACGGCGTGATATCCTAAAAGTTTCTTATAATTGTGCTGGACAAGCGCCATCATTACCCCGATAATGATCGTTGCAACACCTATCGAGATAATGGAAAAAGTGAGCCACTCATTCAGAATGAATATATAGTTGCAAAGCCTTGCCATGAAGTAAATACCCAGCAGCTTATCGAGTGAAGCAGGCAAGAAAGCAGAAGACGACGCCGGGGCCTTTTTCGTATATTCGGGTACCCAGGTATGGAACGGGAAGGCACCTGCTTTGGTGAAAGCGCCGATTAACAGAAAAATAAATGACCAAACCCCTATTCCAGTTGTGGTGCCCAGCGTAAGCTGCGACATGTTTAACGTATCACTAACGCTCCAGATCAAGCCGATACCGAATAACATAAGCACATCCGACCCGCCAACAAGGATCAGCGATTTGTTCGCGGCATTGGCACTTTCCTCGTCATAAGCCTTGATCAGTTTAAAAAGTGTGAGCGCCAGGATACCCCAGAAGGTCATGAACAACAGGAGATGATTGGCTAACGCGGCACCATTTGAGGCGCCGAGTGTTAGCAGCAAATAACCGTAATAACCATCAACGTTCTTCTCCTTAGTAATGTAGTAGATGGAATATATGGCTACTAAAAGCGTAAAAATACCAACAAACAGAACGATGAGCTGGCTAAGTCCATCTATCCAAAACAGGTTATGGGAATCAAGGTTAGTCATTACATGTTCGGTACCGAAAAGTATATGACTGGTAGAACTGATGAAAATCAGCTGGCTGCCCATCAATCCGTTTAAGTACAACAGGATTGCTTCGTACAGGGTATATGCTGACGTAATTAAAGCCAGCCCCACCTTAACGGGCCTAACCTTCTCCGGTATGAGGAGCAACAGTACACCCACCAAAACGGGAATCAATATGAGTTGTTCAATAATACTCATGATTTTTGTTCCATCTTAACCCGCATGGCTTTTGTTTTTACCTGCCCCAACTTCACCAATTCCTTCCCGTCCAAAATCTTCTCCTTCGTCTCGTAATCATAGGCAAAGCCCATTCGCTCTGTGCAACAATAGCACGGGTCGACTGCCGCTAAAGCAATAGTCGCATCGGAAATGGATTGGCCGACACACGATTTCTTGAATGTGGGGATATTCATATAGCTTGGTGCACGTATCTTATGTCTCTTGGGATAATTACTGCCATCCGTTTCGACAAAATGGAAGACCTCCCCACGTGGTGCTTCAGCACGTCCGGTGCCAATACCGGCAGGAATTTCTTTTACGATGGTATCGATGGTGCCTTCCGGTTCTTTTTTTAATCCGTCAAAGCATTGCTCAATGATTGAGATTGATTCCAGCAACTCGAGCAAACGGACTTTGGCTTTTGCAAACACATCCCCTTCTTCAGCCGTGATCATTTTCCAATCGACAAGCGGATAGGCGGCGTATGGATCATCCCTCCTAACGTCAATCGGAACACCCGAAGCCCGTGCCGCCGGACCTAACGCACCGTACTCAATGATATCTTCTTTTGTAAGTACACCGACGCCCTTAGTTCTTGCATGAATGACCGGGTCATCCAGAACGGCGCCAATCAGCATATTGGTCTTGCTCTTGACGGTATCCAGTACTTCCCGCATACGAGGGATTTTATCGTTTTCAATATCCCTTCTGACACCCCCGATTTTGAACATGGCATAGCTGTTTCGGTTACCCGAGATCATCTCAAACAGATCCAGGACCGGTTCGCGGTACTTCCAAGCCCACATGAACACCGTGTTATATCCCAGAAAATGACCCGCAAGTCCGACCCACAGCAGGTGACTGTGTATTCGTTCCAATTCCCCGATGATGCTGCGAATGTACTTGGCCCGGTCCGGTATTTCCACATTGGCTACTTCTTCCATGCAGTTGGCAAAGGCAAAGGGATGGGACGTCGAACAAATACCGCATACGCGCTCGACCAGGAAGAATACCTGATCGAAGGTTTTTGATTCACTGAGCTTTTCAATACCCCGATGGTTATATCCCGTCACCCATTCCACGTCTTTGACCGACTCCCCTTCACAATAAAGCTTAAAAAGCTCCGGTTCCTCCTGCAAAGGATGATACGGACCGATCGGTATAATCGTATTGATCTTTTTTTGAGTCTTTTTTTCCATCACATCAATTCTTTCTTAATGGATATTCCCCTTCTTCCCAGTTGCCTTCAGAAATCAGTTTTTCCATGTTTGGATGGTTCAAAAAAGTGATGCCAAACAATTCGTGCATTTCTCGCTCTATCCAGTTGGTTGCCACCGAAATATTAGCCAAGGATTCCACCTCGGGTTTTGACTCCGGCAACACGACATGAACATTGATAATCAGTCCTGTGTCATCTAGGCTGAAGTGATAAAAGATCTCAAAATCATGGTTTGACTGCAGAGCAGAAGCGGTGATAAACCGGCATTTCAGGTCATCAAACAGATAGTTGGCGACCTCCTGCAAATATTCAGCATTAATGGTTATGAAAAGCCGTTTGTCACTTTTTAGATCTATTTCACTGATCTTTCCGGACCATTTTGCTTCTATATACTCTTTGATTTCTTTTACAGTCATTTGCCGTTACTCCTGTTTATAAGTTTTACAATGCCGGCAAGTATCGCTTCCGGTTTGGGAGGACATCCCGGGATGTAGGCGTCAACGGGAATAATGGTATCAACCGGACCGGCAAAGGTATTGCCCTCGGCAAAAATGCCTCCCGTGCATCCGCAGGCTCCCATTGCAACGACCAGAATAGGTTTGGGGGCCTGCTTATAAATTTCCAGCAACCTCTCTTTATCTTTTTTATTGATGGAGCCCGTGACCAGGAGTACGTCAGCGTGACGTATACTGCCTACCAGCTTGATCCCGAATCGCTCGACATCATACCGGGGTGTCAGACAATCGAGGATTTCAATATCACAGTTATTGCACGAGGCTCCCCCAAAGTGGAATAACCACAAAGACTTTTTAAATATGTGCTCTTTAAAGCTCATTGGTTACGATTAAAGTCCGAACCACATCAATACGATGGCGATGATCACCAGCACGTTCATCCAAATGAAGAAGAACCGCATAGCCTGTTCTATTTTTACCCTCGGATTGGTATTGCGAATGAGTGTGATCAATAGCACTACTGCTATGATCTTCAAGATCGAGTAGACCACTCCCATGCCCGATACGCTGAATCCTCCCAAAAACAGCACCACGAGAAAAGCAGGGAGCGTAAACAGCATGATATATTTGGTCAGCAGGATGATAGCATAAGCAGAACCTGAGTATTCTATGAAAGATCCGTGGTTTATTTCCGTTTCTGCCTCGGCGATATCAAACGGGACTAATCCCAGCTTCGCCTGGATGCAAAATATCGCTGCGATAAACAAAATGATTCCGGATAGACTACCTATAAATGCATGACCTGCCTGGGCCTGAATGATATCGTACAAACTTATACTCATCCCCGCCTTGAAAATCACCGCAGCGACCACCAGCAGAAACGTGAGTTCATAGCTGATGATCAATTTGATTTCTCTGGAAGCACCGACAGAGGCCAAGGGATTCCCGGAAGCCATGGCGCCAATGATATACGATACAGCAGGAATGTTTAGCAGGTAAAAAACAACAATAACATCTCCCATGAAGCCTGTGTTTATTCCAAAGGCTGCCAATAGGATGAACACAGCTGACATGGTAGCTCCAAACAATGCAATGACAGGGGCTAATAAAAACACACTCACTGAACCCTTTGCAGGTACAATAGTTTCTTTGACAAGCAGCAGCTTCAGAAAATCATAAAAAGGCTGGAAGAATGGCGGGCCCTTTCTGAACTGTACCCAGGCCGTCACCTTTCGGTCAAACCATGATAATATCCCGCCGCTGATAGCAGCAAATATCAAACCGGGAAAAACCAGGTAGTAAAAAAACAGTGTCATGATTTTACGTCCCTCATATTGTCACTGCGAGTGATGTCAGATCTCAAAAACAAGTATGTCATCCTGAGCCCATTCAGCGGAACTATCGGTCAGAAAACTATCCTTTGGGGGCGAAGGATCTCGTGGGAAACGGGTACGATTGTCACCTGTGAAATTATCGCTGCCAGATGCGAAACGAGATCCTACTTTTTCTCCGATAATCGGAGAAAAAATCAGGATGACAGAGGTAGTGTAAAAGGTAGAATTTTGAGTCATTTTGTGTATGTCATATCATCAAAAAGTAATCCTCCACGATTATTTACGATTGCACATCAGACCAGGCATATTCTCTTATCCAAACCCGGTCTGACAATTCATGAATATTTTCTTTTTCCTCTTTTTCCACTTCCACAAGACTTACGACACCTTCTGGAAATGAAGCCACAAATTTCTTTAATGCCTCCTCATCAGACAGATCATAGTATGTGTAATCCGACGTCTTCACCTCAAACAGATCATTCATCATGGTTCCAAATGGACACACAGCTATGCAGGACTTGCATCGTATGCAAAGATTCAGCGACCGGGTTACCGTACCGGTTTCATCCTTTTCCAGGGCATTGGCCGGACAAGCCTTGATGCAGGGAGCGTCTTTACATCTCCGGCATGTATATTGGAAGGTTGCCAATTCCCGGATGGTTTTTAATGCTCCGTTATTCAGCAATGACGGATCAAGTCCTTCCGTTTTATTAGCTCCAAGTTCCCTGAGCTTTATAAGATCGATGAGTATCTTCTTGTTGGGCATTTTCTACAGTTTAGTGACTCAATTCGACGTCATTCAGATAAAAAGTTTAATGCTCTAAAACCATCCTGTTATCATTTCGGATGAAGTGGAATCCCGAGGTGTTGGGAAAAAAATCTATCTCGTCCGTGAAATTCTGTATAGGAACTAGCTATTAATCCACGAGTAGCCATTTTTGATTCCTCGATTCCGCTCCGCTAAACTCGGAATGACATTAGGGCGATAAGTTTATAGTTCTTTTTGTCATCAAATTCAGCTTAATTACATCCAGATATTTGGATAATCCTTGATCTCATCATAGCTGAAAACGGGCCCGTCCTTGCAGACGAAATAATCGCCCATCATGCAGTGGCCGCATTTCCCCAGAGCACATGACATATTCTTCTCCATCGACAAGTAGATATCTTCATCCTTGTATCCCATTTCCAGCAGCTTCATAGTGCCGAACTTCATCATTACCGGTGGTCCGCAAACCACGGCCACGGAGTTTTGAATATCTACGTCGAGATCATCCAGCAATACCGTAACCACCCCTTCCTTTTCCTCCCAGTTTTCATCGGCGTGGTCTACGCTTTGGTATACTTTAAACTTGTCAATCTTCCTTATTTCGGATACAAATGGTTTATAAATACAATCTTCAGGCGTCTTCGCCCCATAACAGAGGATCACTTTCTTTAATTTGTCTTTTTCAGCGATCAGGTTGTACATGAGGGAACGAATCGGTGCAAAACCGCACCCGCCGCCCAGGATCACGATTTCCTTGCCATAAAACTTATCAAGCGGATACCCCCTGCCGTATGGTCCCCTGATTCCTAAAACCTCTCCCGGTTCTATGGCATGCAGTCTGTCGGTCACATACCCGGTCTTCATAATGGTGACCTCTATTTTCTCATGCTCAAGTGGTGACGAAGACGGCGTAAAGGGGGCTTCCCCAATGCCATCAAGAGTGAGTTCTATAAACTCCCCTGTTTTAAAGGAAAAGTCATGCTCCGTTCTAAGAACGAAAGTCTTGATCAAAGGCGATTCCTCGACAATGCTTTCGACCTTTGCCCTAAAAGGTTTATATATGTTATCATTGGTAATCATATACCCTCTACTCTGCTTCTAATACAGAAGCCAATTCCATGAACAACTCGTTTTTATCGATGCCGCCGATGCAGGTTTCGATACACCTTCCGCAGCCGGTACAGGCGAGGGAGTCGAATTTTTCATGTTTCCAGACATATTTGCACAGATACCGGTTTTTAAATCTGTCGGTCAGATTCTTAAGATGATCTTCTCCTGCCGCGATTCGTGCAAAGCCCGGGTATTGGCACGCATCCAGCTGTCTTATCTTTTCAAGCCCCGGCAGGTCAATCAACAGGAAACAGGTGCAGGTGGGACAAATCGCGGTACACGCGCCGCAGGATACGCAAGCCTTTGCATATTTTTCCCAGATAGCATCGTCGGAATTTTTGATCAGCTCGCCGGTTTCCACATATCCCGGCAACTGAGCATTTTTCTCATCCAGCCTCTTTTGGGTACCCAGCCTTTTGGAATGGACCAATTCAATATCTTCCTCACTGAGTTCAGCCGGATTAGTAACTTTAATCAGCTCTTCCAGAAATGCTTCACCCTTGCCGGTGTTAATATGTAAATAGACTCTTTCATCAATGACGGAAAGTGAAATATCATGATTTTGGGTGGGATATGGTTTTATACCGTAGGTCGTGCAGTGGCAATGCTCTAATACATCATGACAATCCGTGCCTATTAAAATGGTATTCTCTCTTCTTGCCTTGTAATATCTGTCGACAAATGGCGGTGTCAGGTACATTTCATCCAAAATGCCTAATGCGGCAAGATCACAAGCCGGTGTACCAACGATTACATTTTTTCGCACAGCAGCTGCTGGCTCAACGCTGACATTCTCTTTTACAGGGAGGAAGAATAATTTAAGGGGAGTAACAGGTTTTGGGGTGTTGTAAACAATAGGTGAGGCAGAGATGTTATTAATCAGTTCGTAATCTATAGCAACATCTCTTTTAACAGGCACATAGATATTGTATACATCTGCATTATCTCTCAGAAATTTGTTCCACCCCATCAATGATATATGAAAAGCTTTTTTCATAATCAGTTCAGGTTAGCGTTATGCCTTTGTTATAATATACTCGTAGAACCTTTGTAAATCATGATGTAATCTTTGTAAATACTGATAAAGTCCGAACTTAATAACCTAATCGGGGTACCTTATCCAGATTCATTGACCCTTTTTATATTTGAACTGATTTTCTTTTTTTGGTAAAATTTATTTTTTCCGGATGTTGATTCGGTTTCCGTTTCTCACCTGTCCACCTCCTATTCTAAATACATGATAAGATTTTGGTTAGTTATCTCCTTTACCGGTTTATTTGTTTGTGTAACGAGTCTGTCGCATGCTCAGGTAAGCCATTCATACCTGTATAAAGTCGGGATGATTGACAGCGTACATTCAGATATCCTGAATGAAACCAGGGAGATCTATGTCCAGGTACCCAGGGACTATTACCAACAAACCAACCGGTCTTACCCTGTTGCGTATATTTTGGACGGTAAACTGTTGCTTCCGGCGGTTGCCAACGCACTTGAATTTTATAGCGGAGGTTACGTGCCGGAGATGGTTCTAATAGGGATTTCAAATCACACCCACCGGACACGGGATTTAACTCCAACGGTCATCAAAACCAAATATGGGATGTCGTTCAACGAGCCAAGCGGCGGAGCCGGGCAGTTTACCCAATTCCTGATGAATGAACTTATCCCTTATGTAGAAAAGAAATTTCGTGTAACCCGTTACCGGACACTGATCGGTCATTCGTATGGCGGATTATTTACGATTCATACTCTTCTGACCGACCCCGATTTGTTTGCCAACTATATCGCCATCGACCCGAGCCTGGATTGGGATCGTCAAACCATTCTCCGACATGCAAAGAAAGTGTTTGCGCCCAATAAGTTTGATGGGAAATCTTTATTTATTTCATTGAATGGTCAGTTGGACATGCAAAATCCAAACATCACGATCGATAACGTGATGAAAGACACAACAGATTATACACTGTTCGCCCGCTCCAATATTTCATTTCGGAACTTCGTTCGAAAACATTCGGATAGCAATTTGTCCTTACAGTGGAAATTTTACCCGGATGAGATTCACGGAACCATCGCTTATCCGTCGATCCGTGACGGGCTGGTTTCCCTGTTTAAATGGTTCCAGATGGAAAACACCAGTCTGTTTAATTCTCCTGATACTCCGAAAGAGGCACTGTATCAAACGGTCAGGCAACGGGAGAACAAACTATACCATCATTTTGGGTATCGGGCGCCGCCTTATCCGGAAGATCTATTAGACATGCTGGGTTCCATGAACCTTGATTGGGATCATCCCGAAAAATCAAAAATGTTCTTTGAACTCGCAATCGAGTACTACCCTAAAAGTGCCAACGCCTGTAATTCAATGGCTGAATTCTATGAATCCCAACATGACACAACCAACGCTCTAAAATACCTGGAAAAAGTGTATCGCATGAACAATAGCGAAACAATCCGGAACAAGATTGATGCGCTAAAATCTGGCAAGAAGTAGCGATACGCAGTTAAAAAAAGATGAGATTAATTCACAAAATATAACTTATGCTTTACGAGTAAATATATTTTAATATATCATTGTTATTTATTTTCTTATTAATATTAATCTAAGTTAGTTTGTCTTAGAGAAATAGTGCCACACAAGCCCATTCGACCTGAATGGCGGAGGAGATGAGAAATGGCTAAGAAAGTAACTGGAACTATCGTTGAGAAAGCATACCGTCCACCCCCTGGTGCTCCCAGCAAGTACTGGTGCTACATTATGGTGGAAACCGAGTCTGGTGATCGCATTAGCATTCGACTCCACCAGAGAGTGCATGACAAGCTCACAACAGGGGACCGGGTTCAATTCGAAATTCCGCGAAGAGAGAACAAACGAGTAAAGGATATCAACAGACTCTAAATGATAAGCCAAATCTTAGGGTGTGAGAACGCAATATAATCGACGGAATTTGGACGCTTGGCATGGCTGTCATTACTCACTTCCAAATTCAAAATCAGAAGGTGCATTTTCACCTTTAAGATATTTCACAAAATAGGCCCACCTGCGGTTTCTGAAATAATCTTTGGCGTATCCATAACCATGACGAGCGTTGGGAATCACAAACATGTCAAAGTCTTTATGGGCTTTGATTAAAGCATCAACGACCAATAAGGTATTGGAAGGCGGGACATTGTTATCCATTGAACCGCACGCAAGAAGCAAATGTCCTTTTAGATTTTTGGCATATAATTGGTTAGCCTGACTGTCGTAATTGGTGGAATCCCCTTCTGTCTTGAGTAGCCCCTGGTATTTTTCACCCCAGTTGGCTTCATAATTACGGTTGTCGTGGTTCCCGGATTCCGAAACGGCCACTTTGAAGAAGTCGGGGTATGTGAACATAGCATCAGTTGACGCAAACCCCCCTCCGGAATGTCCCCAAATACCGACACGATTAATATCCATCCAGGAGTACCGTTTTGACAGTTGCTTAATCATCGCAACCTGATCGGGAAGGCCGTTGTCGTGCATGTTTCCATACCAGTAATCCTGGAATGACTTCGAGCGTCCGGGCGTCCCCAGGGCATTCACTTCAACGACGACGAATCCGAGTTCAGCAAGGGCCTGATGCTCTGATGTGTGGAATGACCAACTTCTCACACTACCCGTCTGAGGACCGGGATAAACGTAGTCGATCACGGGATATGTCTTGGCTGGATCAAAATTGGCCGGTTTGTATAGCTTTCCCAAAAGCGTTGTTTTACCATCCCGAGCTTTCACTGTAAATACTTCCGGTGGTTTCCATCCCATGTCTTTTAGATTCGATATATCCGCCTTTTCCAGTGTCATTATTCTCTTACCCTCCATGTTTCGAATGACGGAAACCGGCGGCGTATCCGTTGTAGAATAAGTATCTACAAAGTATTTACTATCATTGGACAGAGTCACTTCGTGATTGGCCGTTTCGGGGGTAAGGAGCTTAAGGTCTTTCCCGCTGAAATCGACGCTGTACAGATAATGATAGTAGGGATTCCCATCCTCGCGGCAAGACCCGGTGAAATAAATCTTGTTGTCTTTTCGATCGATGTAACGCACCTGCAGCACATTCCAGTCGCCTTTTGTGATTTGATATTTGAGCTGGCCTGTCTTCAGGTCGTACATATACAAGTGTCCCCAGTTGCTGCGTTGTGAGTACCAGATAACCTCCTGCCTCTGAGGAAGCACATGCCAGTTTACTTTATTGACACCCGACTCATAAAACGTATTTACCTTTTCATCCAGTACCGTCCTAATGTCACCCGTTTGTGAGTCTGCAATTCGCAATGTGGCTTTCTGCAGGTTACGGCTCACCGAAACAAAGGCGAGCTTTTCGCTGTTCGGGAACCATTCGGTATCGAGAAATTCACCGTCATTGCCGGCAATATGATCGCTGATTGTGGATCTCTGCGCATCGGCCTTCATCTTAAGATGCACAACCTTGGGGTGATGGGTATTGTTAAGGTTGATAATCACCCGTTCTACACGAAAGATGGCACTATCGCCGGGCAATGCATACTTCCACTTCTCCAGCCGCGGGTGACCGACATTGGTGCTCACTAGATACATGTCTTTTACGTTGCGACTGTCCTGCCGGAACGTCGCTATATGTTTTGAATCGGGTGACCAGCGAACAACGGGCTTATCGCTTTTGATCCATCCACCGTTATTGGTACCGTATCCGTAATTCTTTTCACCGTCAAACGTCAACTGGGTAGGCTGACCTGTTTTGACATTGTGCATCCACAGGTTGTTATCTTTTATGTATACAGCTTTGGTCCCATCGGGAGAAATCACCTCGTCACCCGTGGCTATATATTCACATTTATAGTTTTCAAGATCGCAACCATATGTTGCACCGGAGAAATTGATCTGCACATGTTTTCCATCAGGTGACAAACGGATATCCCGTATATTCAAATGCTCCGAATCTATTATTTTACCCGTGACTTCTAATAATGCATTAGCCAGTTTATCCTGTTCAAAAGCCACCCTTTTTTCCCCGGTTGATGGACTGGCAATCATAAATTTGCTCCAGTCAGCCGTATTATCAAGATAAAGCAATCGCCCTCCGGTTTGCCATGTAGCATCCGATATCTCATTAGTCACCATCGAATTGGTATGTGACGGCAAAAATTGTCTTGCCCGCTTATATGCCTGCTTAATGTCTTCATGTTGTTGTGCCATGCAGACATTTGACGCAAGAATTAGAATTACGCTTATGGATAGGATTTTTGATGGTCTCAATTTCATCACTTTATTTTTGCCCGTTAAACTTAATGCATGATTTTATGAACGATGACAGGTTTATTCAACTACGTAATGTCAAAAGATGTAAGAGCGCGGAATTATAAGGTGCCAGTCAAAATTTTTAAAATAGGACATCCTCTATATGAGACCTAATGGATGTTATCAGCAAAGCAATGACTATATCATCATCGCTCATACTATAAGTCCGGGATCATTTTCGGACTAAACATTATATAATTATTGCGTTACAATCATCGCATATCATTGTGTATTACCCGATTACCGAATGCGAGAAAGCAGAACAATTACACCTATAAAAATGTCACTACAACCACTGCCTTACTAATTGGTGGCAGAACTTCACATCGGGGCCCCGTCACATCTGCGAAAAGCGGTACGACAGACCAGGGAAACCATTTTCCCCAACCGGTTGCCCCCTGTTACCATCTAATACAAACATTAGGATTGCAAAACTTAATGGTGACAGTTTCTACTAATGAATTACGACATTCTCCATCTTTTATTAAAATTTCTGATAATGCTTACGCTTGATCTTTCACTAAGCTGGGTCGTGAGCCACTATTTACGGAAATTCCGTTTGATCAGGCAGTATCTATAACGGCCTGGCATTGCCGTCCCAAAAGGTTATGGACTCAAACCCAAGTGACTAATTCATTTAATTTTATATGACTATCCGCAATTGCTACATATGCTTAAATAGCCAAAGAGACAAGGAAAAAGTATACCCTCCCTGATAATTCCGGCTCTGTGAATTCTCTGTGCCCTTTTATAAAAAAGAAAGTCAAGGATGTACTTTTCCAATGACGTTCCCGAATCGATTTTTGTCTTTTCAAGACGCCCTGATCTATGGCAAATTCGTTGTTCGGATAGTGCTCTGCGGTAAATACAAGCGCTGGAATAATAACCACAGAGGCATGGAGATACACGGAGTCCCGAAGTTTTGGAAGTGTTTCTGTGGCTTTTTTGAGTGAAACAATCGGGATTTATACGAAATTGTATTGATTACGGATAGTCATTTTAATTTTATTATCATCATAGCATTATGAAGAAAAAACTATTAATAATCACCGGTTGCATATTGGTTGCATGTAACATGGTCTACGCGCAAAACAACAACTCAAATAGAGGAAAAATCGGACTCACGTTTTCTACGCTTGGTTCAAGTACCGTTTCATCGGGTAATCTTCTCAGCGATTACGGGTATAACGGTGATCATTTTTATACCATGGGTCTATCCTACTCTCATCCACTCGGAAACCGGTTCGAAATTGAAACGGGTGTCGAATACTCAAAACAAACGATCAGGGTTGATATTGTTAATCCACGCTTAAATAATCCGTCCTACAAATCTGATTTTAGTCTTGTTGAAATTCCTGCAACCTTGCGTTTCAATTTCCTTAACTATTTTTTTGCAAATGGAGGATTCTTGGTTGATATCAGTGCAAGCAAATCAAGCCAGATGGGGAACCAATCAGGAATTGGGGAAATGTTCGGTGTTGGAGCAAAGTACAATATTAGCAGGGGCATTTCGATATTTGCCAATCCGTATATGAAATTTCATTCGAATATTTCCTTCTCTTCACGCGAGAACCACCGGTCGCTAACAGAGTCCGGTTTCAGGTTTGGAGTTGCCTACTCGTTGTAAAGGATATAATCCTCTTCAATAATTCTGGTATACCGAAAACCAGGTTTTTAATCAGAGATTTGAACTGCATGATCTAATCATATAACTTGCATGATCATGCTGAGGCTGTCGGTGAAATTCTCAGCGGTAATCAAAAATCGAGCGCTTTATACCCAAGAGAAACATCATTTACTGCTCTTGCACCAACCTGTTTTTTTGTGATCTCTAATATTAGCAATAGTCATAAAGGGAGTAAATAGATGACTGTAGAAGATTTAAAGGAACTCTACGATTATAACTATTGGGCAAATAAGAGAATCTTGTCGGTTGTGTCTCAGCTGACACCCGAAGAATTCACTCGTCATGTAGCTGGTGGTCATGGGTCCATCAGGAATACCATGTTTCACGTTCTGAGCACGGAATGGGGATGGCTTAGCCGGTGTGGGGGGCATAGCCGTGGCACGCGCCTTAATGCTGAGTACTACCCAACAGTGCAACCTTTAATCGATGACTGGAATAAAGTTGAATGTTATATGCGTGATTTCCTGTCGGGGTTGGACGATAAAGATCTGATAGCAAATGTTGAATATAAAGGTAAAGAAGGTCAGATTAGATCGATGCCGCTGGGTGAATTACTACATCACTCTATTATTCACGGAGCTCATCACCGCGGACAAGTTGCTGTGCTTTTGCGAGAGCTGGGTTCCACGCCAGTATATTTTGATATCCTATTCTATTACGCTGATAAACACGGCTTACCTGCCTGGTAATAACATTATTGTGATCACTATTACTTATTCATAATATCCTGATTATTATTAATCGTTTGCAAATCTCACTAAGCAAAACACATTTCAGGATTTTTATGAGGAAATATTTTATCGTTTCGATTTTCCTTTCGCTGATTATTTTTTGGGGGTGTAATCGGCAAACCCCTAAAACTGCTAACCAACAGCAAAATATTGATAAAAAGTGGTGGAAAGAGGCGGTCGTATACCAACTCTACCCAAGAAGTTTTAAAGACAGTAACGGCGATGGAATTGGGGATTTAAAGGGCATCATTTCAAAGTTAGATTATATCAAAAGCCTGGGAGTTACTGTTGTTTGGCTGAATCCTATCTATGCATCCCCAAATTATGATAATGGTTATGATATCAGCAACTACCGGGAGATCATGAAGGAATTCGGAACGATGAAAGACTTCGATGAGATGCTCAAAGGGATGCACCAACGCGGCATAAAACTGATGATGGATTTGGTTGTAAACCATACGAGCGATCAGCATCGCTGGTTTGAGAAATCACGCAGCTCCCGGACTAATCCATACCGCAATTACTATCACTGGTGGAATGCAGAGCGTGGAAAACCTAATCCACGCTACAGTTCTTTTGACGTACATCACAATGCCTGGAAATATGACTCGCTGACCAATGCTTACTACCTACACTACTTCTCGGTCCACCAACCGGATCTGAACTGGGAAAATCCCAAAGTACGACAAGAAGTGTATGACATCATGAAGTTTTGGCTGGACAAAGGTATTGACGGATTCCGTATGGATGCGTTCCAGTTTGTCGCCAAGGATACCACATTCCCGAAACTGCCTGAGGGATACGAAAAGAACATCATCAAATACTATGGCATGGGTCCCCACCTTCATGATTATTTACAAGAAATGAATCGACAGGTGTTGAGTCACTATGATGTGATGACTGTAGCAGAAGGCGCCGGCAGCACCTTCCGGGATGCCATAAACCTGGTCGCTCCTGATCGGCACGAACTGGATATGGTGTATCATTTTGAAGGAATGCAGATCGGCAACAGCTTAGACGGGTACAAGCTTACAGACTTCAAGGATGTTTACACACGTTGGGACAGTGCGATGTCCGGCAAAGGCTGGCTCTCGATATTTCTTGCAAACCATGATGTACCGAGAATGGTCAGTAAATTCGGCAATGATAGTCCTGAATACCGGCGTCACTCATCTCAAATGCTGACTACTTTTATATTAAGCATGCATGGCACACCCTATTATTACAACGGTGATGAATTGGGAATGACAAACATAAATTTTAATGATATATCGCAGTACCGCGACATTGAAGCGATAAATGGGTATGAACGAGTTAAAGAAGAACATGGAGATCTCCAGCAGTACATGAAAAGGCTGAATTTCCTGTCAAGAGATAATGCCAGGACTCCTTTTCAGTGGGATACAACAGAAAATGCCGGTTTTACGACTGACACACCCTGGATCCAGGTGAATCCAAATTACAGGCAAATCAATGTCGCGACAGAAGAAAAAGATCCCAACAGTTGCCTGAATTATTTCCGCAGGATGATGAAACTGAGGAAAGAAAACCCGGTACTTGTGTATGGAAAATACAAGCTGCTGCTCCCTAAAAACGAACAGGTCTATGCTTACACCCGATCGCTGGGGGATCAAAAGATGCTGGTACTGTTAAATTTCTCGACACAAAAAGCTGATATTCAGTTATACGACTCATTATCTGTCAAAAATATTATGATCAATAATTATGATACGGTAGATCGACAGGGATCAAGATTTTCTCTTAGTCCATACCAGGCAGTTATTTATACCATCAAATAATTAATCGTGTTATAGGCGGCATAGATAAATTTTAACAGGTTTCTGAGGTTTCAAAGGCATGGAGGAAATTAAAAGTAATCAATCATATGATCCCTATCTCTTATCCCCAGGGAAAGTCAAAGAACCTCCCAAAAGTTTTTGCGGCACACTAACGCACCTTGGACCCGGTTATGTTCTGTCTGCAGCTATCGTTGGTTCAGGCGAACTCAGTGCTACTACAACGCTGGGTGCAAAAGCCGGGTTTGTCACCTTCTGGGTCGTTGTACTAAGCTGTCTTGTCAAAGTTACTCTTCAACTTGAGTTTGGGAAACACGCCATCAGCACTGGTGAAACGGTGATGAACGCCTTCAATAAACTACCAGGCTGGAGCTTCAGGCAAATCAACTGGACCATTTGGTCCTGGCTGTTCATTCAGTTATTTAAACTGCTCCAGGTGGGTGGCATTATTGGTGGGGTGGCTATTACCATGAATATCATGGTCCCGTCCATTAGCATTCTCACATGGACCGTAGCCACAACATTGTCGGCTTCGCTGCTGGTTTTCCGCGGGTATTATCAATTTCTCGAACGCTTGTCCCTGTTAATGATCGCTTTTTTTACTTCGTTTACCTTCCTATCTGTGTACTTTCTTCAGTTCACGAAGTATGCTTTTGGTTGGCATGATATTCTGTATGGACTAGAGTTTCATCTGCCTGCCGCTATGGTTGGGGTAGCAATTGCTGCGTTCGGCATAACCGGAGTGGGTGGCGATGAGATCATGTACTATCATTACTGGTGCCTCGAAAAAGGTTATGCTGCATATGCGGGTCCCGTTTCAGACAGTTCCGACTGGCTGAGACGCGCAAAGGGATGGATCAAAGTGATGTACTGGGATGCGGTATTATCAATGATTGTCTACACACTGGTTACTGCCGCTTTTTATATCCTGGGAGCGGCCGTTTTACACTCCCGGAAGATGATACCTGGTGGCTATAAAATGATTGAAACCCTTGCCGGGATGTACACCGAAACAATGGGCAGCGGGGCCGAAATAATCTTTTTAGTCTGTGCCGTAGTCGTCCTCTACTCCACTCTCTTCTCCGCACTGGCAAGCTGGACCCGCATCTTTGCCGATACTTTCGGCATATTGGGTATCTTTAATTTTTATGATATAGACCAGAGAAGACGTGTTATCGCAGTACTCGCATGGGTTTTTCCTATTATGTGGGCCCTGCTCTTTCTTTTCCTTCAACTACCGGTATTGATGATTATCATCGGAGGCTTTGCCACCTCCATCCTTCTACTGATCGTTGTCTTTGCGGCCATCAATTTCAGGTATGTGCGTCTCATCGACCGCCTGAAACCCAGCAGGTTGTATGATATTGCTTTCTGGTTGAGTATTTCTGCAATCCTGCTTGCCGCCGTTTATGGGATTACCAAGTTTTTTTAGATGTACATGTTTATCAATTTCCAAAATATTTCACAGATCTCATTAACGGATAAATACCAAGCCTAAACATTGCATTTTAAAACGCTGTGGTCCTTTGCTCATCTCCAGTGAACTCTTTGTCCTTATTATTTTATAATGATTATCCGGTATCACTCCAACTGTGATAGTTTTTTCCGGGATCAGAAAATATAATCCGCCAAGAAACGCAAAAATATAGAGTCTTACTCCGCGAACTTGGCGTACTTTGCAGTTAAATGTGAGATATGTAATCCCGATGAATCAGGGCGGATAGTCATTTTTTTTATTAAACGGAATTAAACCGGGAACTTGAGAGCCCTGCTTTTTATTTATTAAGAATCCCGCCTCACACGTTTTATAAGGTCTTATGAATTAATGGAATGAATACTTGAGTTTATCGATTTTTAGTCAAATCGTACTCAGAAGTATGTTTAAATATCGGAGGATATTTTATGAAAGCGATCATCTGCACAAAATATGGATCACCGGATGTTCTGCAGTTTGGTGAGGTGGAGAAACCTTCGCCGGGAAATAACGAAGTGCTGGTAAAGATTCTGTCGGCGAGTGTAACTAAAGCCGACTGTATGATGAGACAAGGCACCCCCTTTTATGGGCGATTCTTTATAGGTCTCACAAAACCCAAACATCCCATTCCCGGAACCGGTTTTGCCGGTATTATCGAGGAGGTTGGAAAAGAGGTGACGTTATTTAATGCAGGCGATTCCGTTTTCGGTGAGACGGGTGTCGGTTTTAGCACCAACGCCGAATATGTTTGCGTAGTACAGGATGATCTGATAATGTCACTGCCATCTGACCTGACCTATGAAGAAGCCGCTCCAATATGCGACGGGGGGTTGACGTCCTGGAGCTTTCTTAAAGATATAGGAAAGATTGAACACGGACAGAACGTTCTCATCAATGCGGCTTCCGGGAGTCTGGGTAGTGCTGCCGTACAAATCGCAAAACACCTTGGTGCTGTTGTAACCGGTGTGTGCAGCGGAGTCAATGTGGAAATGGTGAAATCTCTCGGTGCCGATGAAGTCATCGATTACACAAAAGAAGATTTCATAAAGAACGGTAAGGCCTACGATATCATCTTTGATACGATCGGTAAGAGTTCATTCTCACAATGCAAGGATTCACTTTCGGTAAACGGTGTCTATCTTTCACCAGTCATGAAAATCCCCCTCCTACTCCAGATGATGTGGACCTCAAAATTCAGTAAAAAGAAAGTGAAATTTTCCGCAACCGGCCTCCGACCTGTACCAGAACTGAAAGCCCTTCTCAATGAGGTCATAGAAGTAATTGAATCCGGGAAACTCAAAATGGTTATCGATAAAAGATATTCTTTGGAAGAGACAGCCGAGGCGCACTTGTATGTTGAGACGGGACATAAAAAAGGTAATGTAGTCTTATTGATGAATCATTCTGAACAAAATTGACCAATGGTTTTCGTGTTTAAAGAGGATATCAGTAGTCAGTCAATTGATATACATGGTTATTGTTCGCCTTTCTTCAATTCCTTCATTTCAACAAAATTAAAATCAATCTTTGATTCACTCAACTTCTCCCGGTAATCATCCTTTTCTCCTTTCACAAAGGTGTTTAAGAATGCAAGTGTGGCCCTGTATATAAACTCACACTTTTGCCGAATGTCATCTTTCCCGGCTCCTGTAAAGTCAATACCTGGTATTACCCCGACGGCCATGCCCATATTGGAGAACAAGGCATGCCGCATGTTGTCGATCTTAATCAGGTAACGGTCCGAGTTATGAAGGCTATTTATCAGATCAAAATCAGCGACTACGTAGGTTTCTGTATCCTGGTAAAAATGAAGTATCGGGGATGTGATCTTCCGCTTGTCTATATGGATACCATGAAGCCAGGACTTACCAATCTTGTTAGCAATCCCTCCATCAAGGCTCACAAATGCTTTTATCTTTGGATTATCATTGAGCATCAGGAAAGCACCCCTGCCGCCGAAGCTATACCCGATTAAAGCAACTTCATTAGTGTCTGCATTTTTAAAAGCTTTCAACTCATTAGAGATGAAAGCCATATCCATCTCCTGATCTTTTGCGTACTGGTATGCCTGTGTTGTATCGGTAAGTGGACCGATAATTCTCATCGGTGATGGGCTGCTTGCCACATAGTATCCATGCGAAGCGAGATATTCACAAAGCACCGACATGCTTCCTGCCGGATTCATATTCCCCTGCGCCACGAGCACACATGGAAAATGTCCGGCAGCAGCTTGTGCGTTTTGATGAGCGGCCATTTTCGTATTGAGCAACTGACCGGCCGCTTTATCTGTAATCCCATTCGAGGTTAGCAGCCTCGAATAAGCGGTAATAGCTGTTTTTTTGCTGCTGTCTGAGTCATTATGGAAATTCACTTCAGAAGCAATCAGTGAAATGTAATTTTTATACAGAACAGGCTTTACCTTTGTATTCAGAACAGCAGGATACCAGACAAGAGCCTGCACAGGCCGGGCCACTTTTCCCGAATCGATAAATCGTGATTGATCACGATGTTCTATTATTTTTAGACCCACACTATATCTCCCCTTTTCCAGGCTCCCCCAAAGGACGGATTCCTGGCAGTTGCTGTCAGTGTAAGTAAAAATTATTGAAAGGATTGCCAGGATTAGGAAGCTCATCATCCTCATTATCTAATTACCTGATTGACTTTTAAATACTAAAATAATTTTTCCATAATTGATTAAAAATTAATAAGCAACAAAGATCACTAGTCTTACAGGAATAACCTATGAAAACACTATTTACCCTTATGTTCATCTTTTTTTTGCTGCAGCACTTCATATTCGCAAGTACCCGTTACGGTTTCAGCCAATCAAAAGACGATGCTAAAGAGTGACAATCCACAGTTGTAAAAGAATAAAGAACTCGTGTTCAATTTCTGGCGCGAAGTCCTTCAGGCAAAGGACATGTCAAAAGCAAAACAGTATATGGCAGACGACTATATTCAGCACAATCCGAATGTACCAACCGGGCGAAAAGCTTTCATCGATTTATTCAGCAAGTTTGAGCAGCAGCCTGTAAGACCGACAATCGACAACCTGGTCTCGATAACCGCCGAACGGGATCTTGTTGTGCTTGCATTCCTGCGCGAGTTGAAAGATCCTAAAGATGAAAATAAAACCTATACGACCACATGGTTTGACATGCTAAGGATTAAGGATAGCAAAATTGTAGAACACTGGGATTGTGCCACCCGGCAATAACCAGAAGGTTGTTTTCAAGAACATAAAAATGGTTAGACTGTGAAAAGTTTTGCAAGAAAATGGGACTTTAATAGTCTAACCACGAGATGCGATCTTTTCACAATTTTTTAAAAGTAATGATCTGTAATAAAATTACATTATCTGTCAAACATGATGCGAATTCTTCTACTCATGATGCGGGCAGTTAATGTATCATTAGTCAATTGTGTAATTAACTATTGTTATTCGGGTATATGTCAAACTGCGGGATCTTTGTAAAACGAGCAATCGTACCCCTTTTTGCGGTAAATGATGGGTTTTTAGGATTAAGTATGAAACAGGTATTTTTCTTATTGGCAGTGTTATTTATATCTGCCGGTTTTAATTCAAATGCTGAAGGTCAGTCGTCCGACATTTTGACAAGTCATGCAACGCTTAAGTCATGCATCCGTTATGCCTTATCCCATCAGCCGGCAATGCAGCAGTCCTACCTTGACCAGCAAATAACAGATCATTCCGTAAAAAGTAAACTGGCCGAGTGGCTTCCACAGGCTGGATTGAACTACGATCTTAACCACTATATTGAGCAACCTACATCATTCGTCTCAAACAGCAATGGGGCTAAACAACCTGTCAAGACCGGCTTGATCAACAATTCCACTATTAATCTGGGGGTAAATCAAACGATCTTTAACGACAATGTTTTACTTGCGGCACGTTCAGCAAAGGATGTCCGCAGACAGGCCAGTCAAAATGTTGCGGAAACCAAAATCAATACGATTGTTGATGTTACCAAGGCCTACTATGATGTGCTGGTCAGCCAGCGCCAGCTTGATATTCTGCAGCAGGACATCGTTCGTTTGCGTAAAAGTGAACATGATGCCTACACACAATATAAGGTTGGCATCGTCGATCAGACCGATTATGAGCGTGCATCGATAGCTCTCAATAATTCACTTGCTGCTTTAAAAACCACACAGGAACAGGTCAAAGGTAAATATGCCTATCTAAAACAGATAATGGGTTATCCGTCGGGTAACACCCTGACACTCAGCTACGACACCACCCAGATGGAAAACGATGTCCGCCTGGATACGACACAGGTAGTAAACTATAAAAACCGCATAGAATACCAGGCGCTGCAGACACAAAAAAGACTTCAGATCGATAATCTGGATTATTACAAGCTGAGTTTCCTTCCTACCCTCTCCGTTTTTTACAATTACAACCTGGCTTATCTGAATAATGATTTCAATAAGCTTTACAACACTTCTTACCCCAATTCATTGATCGGCTTGCAGATCACCCTGCCGCTTTTCGAAGGAACAAAAAGAATTCAGAATATCAAAGTGGCTAAGCTGGAATTAGAACGAGCCGACTGGGATGTTTCCGCTATTAAATTTCAGATAAATACCCAGTTTGTTCAGGCGATGTCCACTTATAAAAGCAACCTAAACTACTGGCGGATACTGAAGAAAAATGTTCAGACAGCTCAAAATGTCTACAACGTCATTTCCCTGCAGTACAAACAAGGTGTCAAAACGTACCTGGACGTGATAACCGCAGAATCGGATCTGCGAACCGCTGAATTCAATTACCTGGACGCGCTGTTCAACGTGCTCTCCAGCAAGGTTGATGTCGAGAAAGCAATGGGCAACATACCGCTGAATCAGTAAAAGATTAATTCATATTAATAGAATCGATAATGAAAAAGATTCAATCAAGGATACAAATTCCTTTTAGTGCTGCAATAATAATCCTTTCATTTCTTATGGTCTCGTGCGGAACAGGTAAGAAAAAAAGCACGAACGGCAACATGGCAACCGTGGTGGTGACGACAGTGAAAAACAAAATTGCGCCGGTAGAAGATGAATATTCCACTACGCTGGTAGCCAACCAGCAGATTACCATGCATTCTGAGGTTAACGGCCGGGTGGAAGGCATATTGTTTAAAGAAGGTGGCTCCGTGAAGAAAGGCCAGCCGCTTTATGCTATTAATAAAAGTTTATATCAGGCAGCTTACGACCAGGCCGCTGCCCAACTTAATGTTGTCACAACGAATTTGGTAAAGGATTCAACAGACGCCTCTCGATACAAAAAATTGTGGAAACAAGATGCTATAGATCAGATCACGTTTGACCATGCTATATCACAGGTAAATGTTGATAAAGCCGACATTATTGCTGCAAAAGCTAATCTTGAAAGTGCCAAAACGAACTTAGACTATGCAACTGTCAGGGCTCCCTTTTCCGGTTCTGCCGATATTTCAAAAGTCAGGCTCGGTGACGTGGTAGTGGCTTTCCAGACGCCATTGGTTACCATAGTGGACAACAACAATATGAATGCCGATTTTTTCATCACGGAAAATGACTACGTGCAGCTTGGTTCTACCGACAAAAGTATCAGGGAAAAGCTTTCACAATTCCGTATGGTACTTCCTGACGGGACGTTGTATCCTTATAAAGGGACGTTGTATTCTGTTGACAACAGCGTAGATCCCACTACCGGGACATTGAGGGTGCGCTTGAAATTTCCCAATCCGGCTAATCTTCTTAAATCGGGGATGAATGGTGTTGTCCGCTCTACACAATACAGTACTTCAAAAGTGATGGTGATACCCCAAAAAGCCATTCAACAGTTGTTGAACGAATATTATGTTTATACAGTAAATGATCAGGGTGTCGTTTCACAAAAGAAAGTGGAATTAGGCCCTGTTTCCGAAAATATGCAGGTCATAAAGAGCGGTTTAAAACCGGGAGAGAAAGTTATTGTTGAAGGAATAGAATCTGTCAGGCCAAGCGAAAAAGTCAATGCGGTTCCGATGGAACAGGGAGCGGCTAAGCAGTCCTGATGTAAACGATTCATATAGATTAAAACCGGATCAAATGTTTTCAAAAGTATTTATAAACCGACCCATTACTTCGATTGTCCTTTCGCTGTTCATCATCATAATGGGTATTATCTCAATTTTCATACTGCCTGTTGCTCAGCTTCCGGAAGTAACCCCGCCATCGGTGAGCGTTTCCGGCCATTACACCGGGGGCAATGCGGTAGACGTTGAAAAAGCCATCGCCACCCCGGTGGAGAATCAGGTGAACGGGGCAACGGGCATGATGTACATGAAATCTACCAGCGCCAACGACGGTAGCTTTTCCCTGAACGTTACTTTTAAGCTGGGCACCGATGTGAATATTGACGCCATGGATGTGCAGAACCGTGTAAACCTGGCTACCCCGATTTTACCTGCAGAAATCAAACAAACAGGACTTTCTGTAAGGAAGGCTTCCCCCAACATGCTGGAAATTGTGGCCCTTTATTCGCCTCGTGGTATGCACGGCAGCAATTTTCTGAGCAACTATGCTGCCCTGTATGTTCAAAATGAACTGTCGCGTGTTGATGGGGTGGGTGATGTGCGTGTTTTTGGTAACAGTTTTGCCATGCGTATCTGGCTTGATCCGCAAAAGATGGCCAATTTACATTTGACAACTGAAGATATTATTAATGCAGTCAGAGAACAGAATGCATTGGTTCCGGGAGGTTCTGTAGGAGCTTCTCCTGCTCCGAAAGGACAGACTTTTGAGATAAGTGTACAGGTAAAAGGCCGGTTGGTGACGACTCAGGAATTTGGAAATATCATAATCGGAACGAATCCAGCCACAGGTTCAGTAATCCACCTGAAAGATATTGCACGAATTCAGCTGGGTTCTCAATCCTATAGCGGGACCCCAAAGGCTAATGGAAAAGCTGGTGCTGGTTTGGCTGTTTACCAGACTCCTGGTGGCAATGCATTGGAAACCGCTGATTTGGTTCAGGCCAAAATGAAAGAGATTTCCAGGAATTTTCCGGCGGATGTGAAATGGACCGTTATGGTGGACAATACACGTTTCGTGAAGTCTTCCATTGACGAAGTAGTCAAAACACTATTTGAAGTATTGTTGCTGGTCGCATTTGTAGTATTTTTCTTCCTGCAGACCTGGAGGCCAACGCTGATCACCATGCTTGCGGTTCCGGTCTCTATTATTGGAACGTTTGCTATCTTTACTCTCATCGGGTTTACGATAAACACGTTGACATTGTTCGCGATGGTACTGGCTATTGGTATTGTAGTGGACGATGCCATTGTTGTGGTAGAGGCGGTTCAGCACAACATCGATAATTTCGGCCTCTCGGCAAAAGATGCTGCCTTCAAAGCCATGAGCGAAGTGGGCGGCCCGGTTGTCGCCATTGCCTTGATTCTTGCGGCCGTATTTATTCCTGTAACTTTCATGCCGGGAATCACGGGAATGCTTTATAAACAGTTTGCCTTTACCATTGCTATTTCCGTATTGCTCTCCGCTTTTGTAGCGCTTACCCTGACACCTGCGCTATGTTCTATCATGTTACGGCCCAACCCGGTAAATGAACACAGCCGGGGATTGAATTATTTGTTCTATAAATTTAACATCTGGTTTGATAAAACGGTTGAAAATTACGGCGAAAGCGTCAGGAAAACCATTAAACATTCGCCTTTGATGTTTATTTTGCTTGCCCTTATCTATATCGGAACCGGATTATTCACAAAATATACATCTACCTCCTTCCTTCCTGATGAAGATCAGGGCATGCTGATGGCAGTGGTCCAGCTTCCTCCGGCTGCCTCCATGCAACGAACCATGGCCATAATGGATCAGTTTGGAGAAGTCCTCAACAAGAACAAAAATGTGGACCATTATTTCCTGGCCCCCGGGTTCAATATTCTTCAAAGGGCTCGCCTTTCAAACTTCGGATCCGCCTTCATAGACCTTACCAATTGGGATCAGCGCGGGGGGAAGAATGGTTCGGTGCAGGCAATTGTCGGACAGCTTATGGCTGCAGCATCACACATCCGGGGAGCCAAATTCAGGGTTATATCTCCGCCGCCTATTCGTGGTCTTGGAACCACCAACGGTTTTTCTTTTATCCTGAAGCAAAGTACGGGTAGTATTCAGGATTTGGAAATGGTTCAGAATAAGTTCCTGGCAGCTATGAGAAAGCGCCCCGAGATTCAGATGGCGTATTCCACGGCTACCTTTGATTATCCTGATATCAACATAACCCTCGACCGGATAAAAGCCAAAAAAATGGGGGTATCACTTGCCAATTTGGATAATACGATCCAAACTTGTCTGGGTGGATATTACATTAATGATTTGACCTTGTTCAACCGGACATTCCGTGTTTACGCCCAAGCCGATTCAAGTTACCGTGCCAACATAAAGGATTTGTCGCAATACTATGTCAGGAACAGTGCCGGAAACATGGTCCCGGTGAGTGCATTGGTTACCATTACAAAGAATACCTCGGCGCCGGTTGTCACCCACTATAATATGGACCGGAATGTGGACATTAGTGGAAGTGCCGCTGCCGGTTATAGTTCCGGTGATGCGATCAATGCATTGGAGCAGGTCGCTCAGCAGGTATTGCCTGCGGGCTATTCGTATGAGTTTTCCGGAACGTCGCTGCAGGAAATTGAAAGTGGTAGAACCAGCATTATCATTTTTGCCCTTGCTATTATGTTCGTCTTTCTGTTCCTGTCGGCTTTGTACGAAAGTTTTGCTGTGCCTTTTGCCGTATTGCTGGCCGTTCCCATCGGAATTTTCGGGGCTTATCTGTCGTTGATGATCGGCGGTTTGTCTAGCAGTATTTACGCACAAATCGGTATTATCACATTGATCGGACTCGCGGCGAAGAATGCTATTCTGATTGTCGAATACTGTAAGATTAAATACGAGAGCGGAGTGCCGGTTGTACAGGCTGCGATGGAAGCTGCCAAGCTTCGTATACGGCCGATCTTGATGACCTCGCTGGCATTCGATCTGGGGGTTATCCCCTTGATGATCGCAACAGGCGCCGGCGCCAATGCCCGTATCAACATTGGTTATACTGTGTTTGGCGGCATGTTGACGGCTACCTTGCTGGCCATCTTCTTCATTCCATTATTCTACGTAACGATCATTAAAATTCGCGACCGTAATAAGCATCCGGAATTGCTGAAGACGGACGACTGAGTTCATAAGGTTCTCTGAGCAAGTAGCCTCTTCCTTACGTCCATTTATGACACAAGTCACAGACTTGTGTCATAAATGGCTTTGTTAAAGTGCAAGTTTTTTTCAGACTGCTACTGTCCAATATAACGTGACTGATAATAATCATTATGTTGAAGGTGACCAGATGAAAAATTACTCCCGGTACTTGTAGTCCTTCTTGCAACCAGTACAATGGAAGATTGACAGTCACGCCTGAATATCCAAACGGAACGTATGCCTATTTTGCAACGATCAATGCCAACGGCAGCTCAGCCTATCCATATATGATTGGCCCCCAATATTACGGTACGGTCGCATATTAAAAAATTCAATCACACAGGCACGTGACTATATCCGAACCCATCACAGAATACATGACATCAACCGGCATCGAAAACAGTGCAAACAAATCGAACCTGCACTATGCCCCCATACAGAACTACCCCAATCCCTTCAATCCGACCACTATTATACGTTACACCGTTCCCGTAGCGACTAATGTAAACATGACTTTTTATAAAATCCTTGTTTACATTTCATATATCTTATTCCGTCAAATACCAAGGTTACTTTACACAAAATGTTCGGTTATTATCTATGCGAAAAAGATATCCACTTCTATTGCTAATTCTTATTGTCTGCGTTACCTGTAAACGAAAGATGGGTGATAATAACACGTCAAATCCTCAGCATGTTTCCGTCCTGACTCAACACAACAACAACGCCCGTACCGGTTGGAACGATCAGGAAACTGTGTTGAATACAAGCAATGTCAATGAGAAGCAATTCGGAAGGCTGTTTGCACTACCGCTGGATGACCAGGTGTATGCGCAGCCCCTGGTTGTTGGAAATGTGTACATCGATAACGGCATACGTAATGTGGTGTATATAGCCACTGTTAATAATACAGTGTATGCTTACGATGGGGACAGTGGAAAACTTTATTGGGAAAATAACTTTTCACAACCGGGTATGCGTCCACCAAGAAATACAGATATGACTGGCGCCTGTGGTGGCTATTACCAGGATTTCAGTCTCGACATGGGTATTGTCGGAACTCCTGTGATTGATGAAACAACCCAGACGATATACTTTGTCGCCCGCAGTACCGACGGCAGCAGCTTTGTTCAGTACCTGCATGCCGTTAATATCGTCAACGGCAGGGAAATATCCGGAAGTCCGGTCAAAATTACAGCAACCTATGACGGAAATGGGGCTGGAAGTGTCAACAACAAGATCACGTTCGATGCACAAAAGCAAAACCAACGACAGGGACTGACTTTAGCGAACGGTGTCGTATACATCACATTTTCCTCCCATTGCGACTGGGGACCCTATCACGGATGGATTCTTGGATATAACACCGGCACACTTCAGCAAGAAGTCGTTTACAACAATACGCCGAATGGATACGCCGGTGGCATGTGGGAAAGTGGTGCCGGGATGGCAGCCGACGCCCAGGGAAATCTTTACGTCGTATCTGGCAACGGAACCGTAGGAGCTAATGGCGATCCAACTAATCTGACTAACCGGGGTGAAAGTGCATTAAAACTGAAACCATCCGGCTCAACACTTACAGTAGAAAGCTATTTCACACCATATAACTACCAGGATCTCAATAAATCTGACCTGGATTATGGAAGTATGGGATCTTTTTTGATTCCGAATTCCAATTATTTCTTCACAGGGGGAAAAGACGGAAACATTTACCTGGTTAATAAGGATAATATGGGTGGATACCAGGCCTCCGCTAACCAGATACAACAGACTATCCAATTAGGTTCTAATTTCAATATGCATTGCCAGCCGGCTTACTTCAAAGGAAGCTCTAATGAATATGCATACGTATGGTCTGAAAATGATCAGCTCCGCGCCATTCCTTTTAACAGAACCAGCAATACATTCGACGATGGTAAAACAATTGTATCTAATGTAGCCGGACCAAAAGGACAAAATGGAGCGATGCTGTCTGTATCATCCAATGGATCACAGGATGGAACCGGTATTCTCTGGGCTTCCTTTGCTTCCAGCGGTGATGCGGAACACAGCGTAAGTCCCGGGATATTAGTTGCTTTAGATGCGAATGATGTTACTAAAGAACTTTGGGACAGTCATCAAAATGCTCAACATGACGATGCTGGCAATTATGCCAAGTTCTCCCCTCCTACAATTGCTAACGGACATGTATATTTGCCCACCTTCTCAAACCAGGTCGTCGTTTACGGACTGTTGAAATAAGGAATGGATAATTGATTGAATGGATGGCTGGATGAACCTTAGCGCTCATTCAATCATACAGTCATCCAACCAATCTTTTTTTTCGACCCTTTCGCCAGTTCCTCTGTTTTTTTGCGCGTATTGAGATAGAGGCCAATTACAATGCGGGTTTGGCCTTGCAACAATCAAATAAACCAGAGGATCATGAAACGGCAAAACTCATCATCAATCAGTTATGTAAAAACATGGATGTATCGATACACAGTATTGATGCTTGTCATGTTTGTATTACCAATGTGTAAAAATGGCAGTAATCCGGTATCACCACCAAACAATCCTAACGTCAAAGATGCAAATACCTATCTGAAAGACCTTCCGGTCTGGTCGGCCTTTTCTCCACCTAAAGATTCAACAGCTCCGACTCCTACCGGTGCGGCAACAACAGAGCAGCCCGATACCATGAACGTGGACATGATTGACAGCTCAGGTAATGTTTATACTGAAAAGAATGTGGTCTACGGCTGTCAGGTACAACCTTATACCTTAACCAATACCCCGGAAAAACTGGCGATGTACAGTCCTGACAGGGAAATTGTTTGGGCCGGTGCCCTCATTCAGGGTAAAAGCTATGCAAACGGACTTGGCAGCCTCCTGCCACTTGTAATTAATCAAAGGGCACCGATACAGGTATCCATCCCATCGCTGGCCAACAACGACAACAACCGTACGATTCAGGAACCAACCCAGGGTAATGTAGACCAGGCCATCGGTTCCATGATTGGCAATGCCACCCAGAACGGGCTCGCCACTCCGTCGACGATTGTCTTCAGGATGTCAACATATTATAGTGAGCAACAGGCGGCACTTCAGATGGGATTATCCGGAAGGTATCTCGGATTTAGAGCCTCTGCAAGCGGCAGTATCGACCAGACAGTTGCTGAGCATACGGTTACGGCCGAGTTCTACCAGAAGATGTACACGGTTGTAATGCAGGCGCCGCAGACACCCGGAGATTTCTTCAGCAGCGATTTCACCAAGGAAAAGCTCCAGGAGCAAATCGATTTAGGAAGGATTGGTCCGGATAACCTGCCGGTCTATGTCTCGAATATTGTCTACGGTCGCATGATGATGTTCTCACTGACCTCAACTGCCAGTGTGTCCGACATTCGGGCTACCATGCAAGCGGGTTACAAATCCATCGGTGGAAGTGTGAGCGGACATATGTCGGATAAGCAGAAGTCCATCTTGCAAAATGCCAAAATTGCGGTAACCTCTATCGGCGGAGATGCAGATGCAACAATAAAGATGATCCGGTCGGGCGACTGGTCTCAATATTTTACCGATAATGCGCCTCTCTCCAGTGCATCTCCCTTGTCCTACACGTTCCGGAATCTCGGAGACAACAGCATTGCCAAGGTATCGGAGACGACCAATTACAACGTACGCACCTGCACCGCAAAGCAGGCAACACCGGGTACATTTGATCTTCGCAATGCCCAGGATCTTGGGATGCCTATCCCAACACCGGTCACCATTCACATGGCAGACATCAATGGTGATGGTAATAAAGATCTGATCTGGAATCATCTTGGCACAACAAATGATATCGCTGTTGCAATTGCTAACGGTGACGGAACATTTTCTTCGCCACAGGTTGTAGATGATACTCTTTCAGCTCCGGAGGGATGGGGAAAATACAAACTTCTGACCGGTGATTTCAATGGCGACGGGAAAGCAGATCTGCTCTGGAATTATGACGGTGGACAAAACAGGACATTTGTTGCCTTGTCAACGGGCAGAGGTTCTTTTAGTTTCCTACCCGCTCAAGTGCATCCGAATGGACATTGGGGTGAAAAATATACCTGTCTTATCGGTGATGTGAACGGAGACGGTTATGACGATATCGTCTGGAACTACAGAGGTACAAGCAATCGTACCTACATCGGATTTTCAAAAGGAGACACTACAAATGGCGGCGTGCTATTCGATCTGTCCACTTCTTATCAGGATCATCCAAATAGCGGTTGGGGAGGTTATTCTGTCCATCTGGGAGATGTAAATAACGACGGGCGTATGGATATTGTATGGAATGAATTGAGCACCAACAATAACGTTACCTATGTTGGATTGTTTAACAGTACAACGCCTGGCCAGTATTTCACTTTCCTGTCATCGCAAGCACGTAATCAACATGGATGGGATCCATACTTCATGTTAACCGGCAATGTTGACGGGAAGAATGGGATGGACCTCGTTTTCACGAAAACGGAAGATCCCGGCCATAACGGTAAAATTCCGCTTCATCGTAATATTTCAAATGGAAATGGCCGGTTTTCATTCCCCGGTTATCAGGCCATTCCTATTCAGAAAAATGATGGAACGGATATCGTTAGAATGGGAGATGTCAATGGTGACGGCCGCGACGATATCATCTACTACAATCCGCAAAAGGACTCCATATATGTCGGCCTTGGTTCAAGTGATGGCACGTTTGACTTCAGCCGCTTACCTCAGGGGCGTCCACAAATCGTAGACGACTGGTCTCAATTCACTGTATTAATTGGTGACATAAACGGTGACAAGCGCGATGACATCATCTGGTGCGACAACTCTGCACGCAACCGGGTGTATGTCGGACTGGCGCGCGCAAGTAACTTGTAACTCTAATCCACGTACGTGGTCAAACATCCTGGGGTTGATCCGGATTATGGGTTCCGGGTCAGCCCCTGGTCTTATAATTTGTCTTTCATACCATCCCTGGCTAAAAGCGCCGTCCGGACTTGATTGGCCGGATGGCGCTTTTTTTGTGTAAATGCAGTTTGTAGAATTGGATCGTTGCCAGTTTAGACGAGATTGCCACGGTGGCTTCCGATTCATGTCATTAAATTTTAAGGAGGCAAAATAGGTCCGGTATTTCATGCATTAACTTTATTGTACATAAGCCACCTCGCAATGACATGCTTTTTTAAAACATTAAATAACATTGTCATTGCGAGGAACGCAGCGGAGCAAGTGACGCGGCAATCCCGTCTTACCCGGCAACTTTCACTTCAAATACCCGTACCCATCTATACCCACAAAATTTTTTCTGTAAAGATCATGCTCTTATCGTATCTCATTTATATAACATCAAGAGAACTAACCCATAAGCCGTGTCTTACACATACTATGTCTACATCCTTACAAACAAACGAAACACCGTTCTGTGCACTGGCATAACGAATGATTTAGCAAGACGAGTGGAACAACACAAATAGCATCTTATCAATGGCTTCACCAAACGTTACAATGTAGATAAATTGGTATACTATGAAATATCCTGATGTTCAGGATGCCATTGCCCGAGAAAAGCAGATTAAGGCAGGAAATAGAAAACGTAAAATTGCGCTTGTGGAATCGGTTAATCCGGAATGGAAGGATTTGACTGATGAATTGATGTAAACCTGTTGACGATCGTTTCCAGTATACACGAGATTGCCGCGGTGTCTTTGGACTGGTAACAATGAATCTTGATGTAGGTAAAATTTGGTATGTATTTTATACATTAGCATTGCTGCAGGGAATACACCTCGCAATGACATATCCTTCTAAACGTAACATAGCATTGTCATTGCGAGGAGCCTCTTTAGGGTGACGCGGCAATCCCGTGCATCCTGGCTAACGTTCTTAAAGTAACGCAGAATCTGCATGAAACGAGGAAAAACAAGTGGCCTCAACTTGCGAAGAAACGGTCACTCTGACTTCTTCTCACTCATTTCCCGTTTGAGCCATGCCCTGGCTACCCTCCAATCATATCGAACCGAATGCTCCGTGTCGCCCATAACTTTGGCGATTTCCTTATATGTAAGTCCTCCAAAAAAACGATACTCCACAATCTTCGACTGCCGTGGATTCAACTTCTCAAGCCTGGTCAGGGCTTCATCCAGATCCAATAATTCACCGGTTCGGGCCTGATACGCAGCCATACCATCATGAAAGGTGACCGGGACCTGATCACCGCCACGTTTATCTGCATTCCGCTTTCGGGCATAGCTGATCAGGATTCGCCGCATAGCGATGGACGCGATAGCCAAAAAATGGGACCTATTGTTGAAATTAGCACGGTCCTGGTCCACCATCTTCAGGTAAGCTTCATGAACAAGAGCCGTCGTCTGGAACGTATGCCCATCACGTGCGTGCCGTAATTGGCCTCTTGCGACTTCATGCAAATGAGTATAGACCAGTGGATAAATAACCTCAACCTGGTTCTGGTCATCTTCCCTGAGCTGATCCAACAACAGTGTAATGTCCTGCGGATTTTGATTCATCCCTGGATTCATTTTGCATTATTGGGGGCACAATCACACCCTGATCATTTTAATCTATAATATCTCATTTAAATCAATAAATACAATTCAAGTTATAGTGAAATCAATTCAAACCAATGTTTTATGGTTTTTGCTACTAAAAAGGATGCCATCACTCCAAGTGATGGCATCCTTGAGACTGTCCAAAAAGCATTAATGATAAAGATGAAGCCTAATTTATTTAGGGATTCTAATATATTACACTGGAAAACAACCCCTTCACCTCACTCCCATCGCCTCAATCGTCCTGATCTGTTCACCATATTTTTTGGGTTCTTTGATGTAGATGCTGTACGCATGATCAAGCAGTTTCCCCGCTTCCAGTTTTTGATCTAATTGCCATAGACATCTCCCAGTGGAATATTCTGATTGTGCAACCAACGGTGAGGTTTCCGACAAATGGCTTTTTCGAATTGTTAGTGATCGCTGCAGATAAGGCAAGGCTTCCTCATACCGACCTTCTTTCATCAGAACATTGCCAAGTCCCAGGATTCCATACGATTGATGCAGATCATCCGGAGGCAGCAGCCTCTTATTTATTGCAATACTTTGACGCATCACTGCCTCGGACTTTTTGTACTCTTTTTTCTTCATCAACACATCCCCCAGACTGCCGAGGAGTCCGGCCAGGTTATGATGTGATGTCCCATATCTCTTCTTGAATACTTGGATTGTCGAGTCGTACGCGGCTTCGGCTTCATCAAGGCGACCGGCTCCCAGGTACGCACGCGCCAGGTTAGCCTGACTGGCGATAGTTGCCATATTCTCAACACCATATATCTTCTTCCTGATTTTGTACGAATCCAGCGCATATGAAATGGCCCTTTCATATTCCCCTTTATCCTGGTATAAGCTGGACAGGTGATTCTCATCATACGCATAGTTGTCACTGTTCAGTCCATCATGCACGCGGCTGAGATCGAGTGTTTTCAACAGGTATACCTCCGCCGAATCGAATACCGCCATTTTCCTGTAATTTGTCCCGATCATGAAAATGATATCCATATAATCCGTTATGTCCGTCTTTTTATTTCGTTCAAAGACAGGAAGAATCTGCTTAAATACCGAATCAGCGGTTTTATAATCACCCGTTTCATAGAGATTATCGCCGTATGAGAAACCGACGTTGGCATACGCAATTGAGTTCGGATCGAGGTATTTATTTGCCCGGTTCATTGCCTCGTGAATGACGCGACCGCCTTCATCAAATTTGCCGACGTCAAGCAAAATCTCGCTCCTCTTTACAAGATTGTCAATGAATTCCTTTTCATTCGGATTGGGTACTTTATGAAACAAATCGTAGGATATGGCCGAGACGGAATCCGCTTTTTTATAACTGCCGAGATTTATATAAACAATGCCAATCATGCCCAACAGCTTTGCCCTGATTTCAGGCTCATCAGTTAAATTGTCGTTGACATAACCTATGATCTGACCGACAAAGGTCTTAGCAGAAATGTTGGAACTATTTGACACTGACGGGTCAACCGATTGGAGTGCGTTCCCAAGAACCTCGGTTACATGTGCTGCCTTTAATGCCTCCTGTTCGGCATGATCACGCTCCTTTTGAAGTCGCACTGTATATATCGTTATAAGTAAAAGGATCGCTAAAACCGATAATCCTATTATCGAAGCCTGCCATCTGTTCCTGCTTAGAAACTTCCTGGCAATGTACATGCGGTTGTTTGAATAGCTTGAGACCGGTTTATTATCAAGCCATGCACGGAGATCTTTGTTGAGATCGCTCGCGGTTTGATACCGTTGTTCAGGATCACGGGCCATCGCTTTTTGACATATCGATTCCAGTTCATCATCGAATTTCTCAGGGCTGCGACCATTTCTCCTGAACTCCGGTATCGGATGACAGTTGGCAAGCAACTCATACAAAACTACTCCCAAACTGTATATGTCGCTGGATATGGATGTTTGCTGACCACTCAGTTGTTCCGGTGATGCGTATGCCTTTGTCATCCCCGTCACATTTTCCGGATGGTCTCCCTCATCACTAATCATATTGGCAATGCCGAAATCCAATAATTTTATTTGTGATACACCATCTTGTCCACTGACAAGTATATTATCAGGTTTGAGATCACGGTGAACAATAAGATTGTGATGTGCATAATGAACAGCTGCAATGACCTTCATGAAAAGTTCGATTCGCTTTTCAACAGGCAGATTAAGACGGAAACAATAGGTGTCAATGGATTCCCCCTGTACATATTCCATTGCAAACCATGGCCTGTTGTCATCCGTCAACCCACCATCTATGAGGCGTGCGATGTTAGGATGCTGCAATCGTGCTAATATGCTTCGTTCCCCTTCAAAACGTTGTAATATCCTACCTGAGTTGATGCCGAATTTGATAAGCTTTAGCGCGACTTGTTGATCAAATCCCCCCTCAACGCGTTTAGCAAGATAAACGGTTCCCATTCCTCCCATACCGATCTCATGAACGAGCTTGAAAGGTCCGATTCGCGAACTTTCAGGCAGAAAGAATTCTGAAATATCAATGCTATCAACTGCAAAACCGTCCAGAATAGAGGTCTCGTCGGCGTCTGCCACCAGAAGGGATTTTAATTCGTCGTACAGATCGGGGTCTTCTTCCTGAATCTTACCTAACCGTGTTTCCCTGGTGTTGCTATCGAGCTCAACTATCTGTTTAAAAAGTGTTTGTACCTGATTCCACCGATCCGGGTTCATTGGTCTTCCTCCCCATACATTGTTAGCTATTTATATAATACGCGCAATTTAGATGGAAAAGCGGCGAAACCGGTCATTATGACTTCTATTGATTGATTTGCGTATTAAACAAAACTCTCAGATATCCGCCGCAACCCAAATCACTACAGGGATTCCTGCTTCTTTGGGAAGCAGTCAACAACTGGTCATTTACAAGTATAATATCTTATATAAATCAACAAATACAACAAAAGGATGCCAGCACTCCAAGTGATGGCATCCTTTAAAACGAAAAACTAACAACCGGCCCTGTTACTTACCCTTTTGCCAACCTTATTACCCTCACCGTCCAATTTCTCAAATCATCTAACAGAATATAGATCGTTGGGAGGATCAGCATCGTAACGACCGTCGAGAAAGTTAGTCCGCCAACGATTGCCCTTGCCATTGGGAAGTATGGTGGACCGTCACCGCCAACTTGTGTTGTTCCAAGGCATAAAGGTATCAAACCCAGAACTGTTGTACCTGCAGTCATGAGGATTGGACGCATTCGATCCCGGCCTGCCTGGATGATTGCACGGTTCCTGGTCAGCCCCCGGCTTCGCAGCAAATTGACATGATCGATAAGCACGATTCCATTATTCACAACGATGCCCATCAAAATAAGGATGCCGACCATTGCCATAAATGAAAATGTCGTATCCGTGATCATGAAAAACCAATAAACACCGACAATTGCGAATATAATGGATGTGATGATACTGGTGGGATACAGGATCGATTCGAACAGAGAGGCCATCACCAGGTAAATGAGAATGAGCGCAAGAATGATGTTCAACATCATCTCATTCATGGTCTGATCTTCATCCCTGAAGCTTCTTCCGAAACTCCAGCCATAACCGGTTGGATAGTCAATCTGGTCCATGACTTTTGTGATCTTCTGCTGTGCATCATTCATGGTGATCTTATTCAGATTGGCCGTAACTGCCAATGATGTCAGCCTGTTCTCCCTGTGAATGGAATGTGGACCTCGCCGGATCTCATAGTGTGCGATGGTAGACAGTTTAACAGGTTCCTTGTTCGGCAGGAAGATCGGCATATTCATCAGGTCAGATATCGTCTGCCGGTCGGTATCCTTGAAACTGAGAATCACATCCCTTTCACCTTCCGGAGTCCTGATTTTTCGAAGCGGGTATCCGCGCAAAGCATTGGACACGATGTTGGCCACCTGCATAGTATTCAATCCCAGGTTTCTGCTGCGTTCGCGATCAATGCGTAGCTGGACTTCCTCTGATCCGGATTCTGCTTCAGATCTAACATCTATGAAACCCGGCATGGTTTTGATGCGACGGACAGCTTCCTTCGCCAATTCCGTTAAAACATCACTTGATTCACCGATCAGGTGAACACGCATGGCCTCACCACCACGCATGTTGCGATACTCGAAGGTCGGCGTTCCCAGACTGATTTTAGGCAGACTATCACGTATCGCTTTTTTAATCTCATCGACCGACTTTTCCGCTTCGTCATCTTCCTTCAGAAGGATCGTTGACATAGCGTATCCTGTTTCATAGTAAGAATATACCGTCTTTATCTCGAATTCTTCTTTATGCGCATACAGATACTTTTCGATGCGATCTACCGACTCTTCAACTTTCTCAAGCACATAGTGTCCTCTGATGTTGTAGAAAAGGCGTAGCGTCCGGCCTTCGCTTGGCGGGAACATATCCATCTGTACGATTTTACCCGGAATGACCACGCTTACCAGGATAAGTACTATCGACAAGATAGCTGTCTCTTTATGATGGATAATCCAGGAAAGTATTTTCACATATATTAGAGTCCCCTTTTCGATAATGGTCGGTTTTTTACGCTTGTGCCTGGGCTGATACTTCAGATATAGTAACGGAATGATCGTGAGTGAAATAAGCAGTGAAGCAAGCAGGGCGATGCATATGGTCACTGCGACGTGTTTCAGATAAACAGCCGACATATCTCTCTGGCTGACAATATTCGGCAGGAAAACAATGATGGTGGTTATAGTACCTGCCGTTACGGCCATTGCGACTTCTTTGACGGCCTTGATCGTTGCGGCCCGGCGATCTGTATTTATTAACTGGTGCCGGTGAATGTTTTCAGTCACAACAACCGCATTATCTACCAGCATACCCACGGCCAGCATGAGTCCCATCATCGTGAGGATATTGAGCGACATGTTGAAAAAGTACAGACATGCCATCGTCACGATAAGTGAAAATGGAACGGCAAGACCGACAATCAGCGTAGTCGGGATGTTCCTGAGAAAGAAGAATAGAACGATGATGGAAAAAATCCCCCCGAGTATCCCGGCTTCAAGCAATTCTTTGAGAGAACTGGTAATTCCTGTAGCCTGGTTACCCATCTCATAGATTCTAATGCCTTTCATTGCCGGGTTGTCTTTGATCGCTTCCACTTCTTTCAATACAGCCCTGCTTACCCCAACAGTATTGGCCCCGGACTCCTTAAAAACATCCAGACCAATGGCATATTTCTGATCCAGATGACGGCCATAATTGATATCAGGATTTTTGAAGGTGACGTCAGCTATATCACTGAGGCGGAGATGATTAGATCCAACAATCAAGTTCCCGTATTCATCCGGTTTCGACAACTGTCCCATGGATCGAACCAGGTACCGATGACCCGATTCGTTAATTTGTCCTGCTGTGACTGAAAAGTTACTTCTGCTTAAATCCTGAACAACTTTGCCAAGATCAACATTGTGATTAACGAGCCGGTCGGGTTTGATCTCTATACGAAGCTGTTTCTTCTCCACTCCGTACAGATCCACTTTGGATACGCCGTCGATGCGTTCAATTCGCTGCTTTACATTCCGGTACAGCAGATCGTACGAATTGGAAAGATCACGATCACTGGAAATACGCAGGTTAAGAATCGGCTCGTCAGTAGCTGAGAACTTAAATATGTTGATTCGCTCCAGGTCCGCCGGAAGAAGGTTCTGAACACCGTCTATCTTCTCCTGACCCTCAATCGCCTTCAGGTTGATGTCCGATCCCATTTTAAATCGCACAAAAATGCCGGCTTCATTCTCACGAGAATCTGAATTCATCACCTCAATATCACTTAGCGTAGCCAGCGCTTCTTCCACAGGTCTTGTTATGAGACGCTCAATCTCCTCCGGTGTAGATCCCTGGTAGGGTATCTGCACATACATCCCCGGAAAGCTGATGTCAGGAAAAAACTCCATCGGAACGAGTCGGCTGGAGATCAGTCCGATGACGATGAAGCAAGTGAAGATCATCAGGCTGGTTACCGGGCGTTGTATGGCTTTTTCGGTGATGCTCATTGTGATTCTCCGGAATCATCTGTAGCGATAACCGTTAGTGCAGCCTCTGAATCATAAACTTTGCGGTCCATGATCGAATACATGACCGGGATAACCACGAGCGTTAGTAACGTTGACACCGTCAAACCACCAATGACAGTGATACCCATGGGTGAACGAACCTCGGCCCCTTCGCCGATGCCAAGAGCCAGGGGAAGCAAACCAAGTGTTGTAGTCAGCGTTGTCATCAGGATCGGGCGCAGACGAGAACGCCCGGCCTCGACAATCGCTTCGAACTTCTCCATTCCTTGTTTGCGGAACTGGTTGATGAGGTCGATGAGCACGATGGCGTTATTCACGACAATGCCGGCAAGCAGAATCAATCCAATAAATACGACGACACTGATGGTTGCACCGGTAATCCATAATGCCAGGATAGCGCCTGTAAGAGCAAGTGGAATGGTAAACAGAATCACAAACGGGTGGATAATCGACTCAAACTGTGAGGCCATGACAAGATACACGAGAAACACGGCCAGCAACAATGCAAAAACCAGTGACTTGAACGAAGCATCCATTTCTTCATTCTGTCCGCCGATAGCCGCTTCGACATTATTCGGGATGACCGTATTTTTGATCATGTTATTGATTTCCATTGCAGCCGCACCGAGATCGCCATAGCTCAGGTTGGAAGTGATCACAGCCACGCGTTGTTGTGCTATTCTGCGTATTTCACTTGGTCCCGTTGTGACCACCACATCGGCCACAGCTTCAAGCGGCACTGGCCTGTCGCTTTCCGGATTAATAATCAATCGGCGGATCTCATCGGCTGAAGCCCGGTCCTGTTCCCTTGCACGGACAAGCACATCAATCTTTCGTTCATGCCATGAATATTTAGTCGCGACATCACCCTTGATCTTACGGACGATATTATCAGCCACCGTATGAACAGCTAATCCCAAAGCTGCCACTTTCGCACGATCGAAATGAATCTGGATCTCCGGATGTCCTCTCTCCATGGTCGATTTCACATCGGTAAAACGCGGTGAATTCTGCATCTTTTGCTGAATCGATCCACTGACCGTCTTGAGCTGATCCAGGTCGTATCCGCTTAATTCTATCTCAACCGGCGTTTTGAATGTAAACAGAGCAGGTCGGGAGAATTTATACTGCAGGCCCGGTATTCTCTGGAGCTGTTTTCTCAGTTGGTCCATCGTTTGTTCTTCATCATCCCGGCCGGATCCTCCTACCAGGTTCACATTCAACTCGCCCCAGTTCTCTCCGCCTTCTTCAGGATTGGCATCCATACGGTTTCCGGTACCGGCGACAGAGAATGTCGTATTGACCTTCCCAACGGTCTCGGCAGCATGTTGAACGGATTTGAGGGCGTCGTCCGTCTTGTTAAGCGGAGTGCCCGGTGGCATGCGGAATTCAACAATAAATTCTCCCTGTGACATGGATGGTATCAGTTCAATACCGATGCGTGGAATCAGCAGCAGGCTTCCGACAAATATCAGGAATGCCGTAAACAATACCGTTCCCCTGTGATCGAGAGCCCACCGGATAACATTTGGGTACCTGTCCTCTACATATTGATAGGATCTTGAGAACGTATTTGCGAAAGGCCGGATGAGAAACATGATACCCTTACTGATCAATTTGATAATCAACAGGACATAATGAACGATGAGTGTTGGAATGGTTTCGATCAAAAATAGCCTGACGCTGCGTAAAGCGCGGCCTATCTTCGTCTTTGGAGTTGAGCGCATAGGCCGTGGCAGAGGACTTTTCTTTCTCTCACGCATTGATGACAACATGGGGATCAATGTTATCGCAACCAACAGCGATGCCAGCAATGAGAACGTAACGGTCAGTGCCTGGTCGCGAAACAATTGCCCTGCGATCCCCTGAACAAATACAAGTGGAAAGAAAACAGCAACGGTTGTCAGCGTGGAAGCAACAACCGCCATGCCTACTTCACCTGCTCCTTCACGTGAAGCCTGAAGCATTGGTTTCCCCATGTTGTGGTGCCTCGATATATTTTCAAGCACCACAATCGAATTATCAACCAACAGACCAATGCCAAGCGCAATACCTCCCAGCGACATGATATTGAGCGTGATGTCGTAACCGTACATCAGGTTGAAAGTGGCGATGACAGATACCGGGATCGATAATGAGATGATGAGGGTAGCCCAGAAGTCGCGTAAGAAAAGGTACAGGATGATGATGGCTAAAATACCTCCAATGACGGCGGCGTTTACGACATCATCGACGGCCTGTGTGATGAACGTCGACTGGTCATAAACCTTTACAAGTTTTACTCCCTCCGGCAACCCTTCCCTGATGCGTTTCAGCTTCTTGTCGACATATCTAGCAACTGCAACAGTATTGGCATCACCTTCCTTATAAACAGCAAGTTCAACAGCCTCTTTACCATTAAAACGTGTGATAGCTTCACGTTCTTTGTAGCCCTGCCGGACATCAGCTATGTCACGAATATAGACCGGTTTATTATTCCGGTTTTCAATGACGATGTCGTTTATTTCATTGACCGTCTTAAACTGGTTTATGGTGCGGACCAAAAACTGAGATGTTCCCTCTTCAAGTCGCCCACCCGACAGATTTACATTCTCGGCGCTCAATTCACTAATGACTTTATCTATCGGGATATTGAGATGAGCCAGGCGCCGTTCATCAACAAGGACCTGTATCTCTTCTTCAAGTCCACCGCTGACTTTAACAGAAGCCACACCATCGGCCGTCTCCAACTCCTTCTTCAGTTGTTCTTCACCGAGCGTGCGAAGAAATTTGAGGGTTTCAACATTCTGAACATTAAGATCATCCGCTTGTGTTGAAGCAGTGGTGATATTAGATTTTTCAGGCTTGCTATCCCTGAAGAACGCAAAACGCATGACTGGATCAAGAGTGGGATCGAAACGGAGAATAACAGGACGTTCGGATTCCAGCGGCAGCTGAATAGCATCGAGTTTCTCCCGCACATCGAGACTCGCATAATCCATGTTGGTGCCCCAGGCAAACTCGAGGATGACGTCTGACTGGCCTGACCGCGAGATGCTCCGCACCTGCTTCACATTTTTAACAACGCCCAACGCTTCTTCAATAGGTTTTGTAACCAGGTTTTCAATTTCGGCAGGAGCTGCACCAGTCAGTTCAGAACGTATCGTTAATGTAGGGTAGCTAAGATCGGGAAGGAGATTGATTTTCAGGCGGGATAATGACACAAAACCAAACAGGAGGATGCCTATCGTAAACATTGCTACGGTAACACGGCGCCGCGTCGATACATCGATTATTTTCATAGTTAGCCCCTCCTGGCCACTTCTCCACTTTTATTAGACTACTGGCTGATAATCTCTACGCGTGAACTGTCTTTGAGACTACTTTGTCCAATTGTTACTATGGAATCCCCGTCTTTCAGGCCACTGACGATTTCAATCCTGGATCCATTGGCATAACCGGTAAGGACTTCCCTTTTGAAGCTCATTTGATTGTTGATAAGGAACACACTGTTCACTCCATCTTCACTGATAATCGCCTCTTTCGGGACAAGCAGAGTATTCTGGCGGGTATCATAGACGATGCGTATACGGGTGAACATCCCCGGTTTCAATTGTCCGCTGGGATCTTTCACTTCTATCGTGACTTTGAATGTACCCGTTTCAGAATCTACAACAGGACTGATGCGCTCCACATGGCCGTGGAACGATTTTGTGGGAATGGCGTCGGCTTCAAACTCAACCGGCTGCATCAGATGGATCTTCTGCATTTCGTGTTCCGGCACATAGACAATGGCAAGCAACGGATCGAAATCTGTAACGGTAAACACGGGATCATTGACCCGGATCATGTTACCAACCTTAATAAGTCTTTTTGATACGATCCCGTCAATAGGTGCACGAATGGTGGTATATTCGTGATTAAGTCTTGCCAGTTCATAAGCGGCCTTCTGTGATTCAACCTGGAACTTGAGGTTCTCATAGGCTTCCACACTGATAAGCTTTTTATCGTAGAGTTCCTGGCTCCGTTTGAAGTCATTTTGAAGTTTATCCAGTTCAGCTTTCGCCTGATCCAGTTCAAGCCGGTATTGGCGATCGTCAAGAACAGCCAGGGGCTGGCCGCTTTTTACCCTCTGTCCCTCTTCCACATTTAATTTTTCAACAACACCGTTTACTTTCGAAACAACCTGAGCTTCCTGATCGGCCTCCAGGGTTGCTGTGCTGACATAATTCGCTGAGACATCGCCCCGTTCAACAAGACTAACTTCAATCGGTACCACAGCGGTAGAGTCTTGTTTTGAACTGTCTTTGGATTGTCCTTCGTTACTGCAGGAATAGTTTGCTACTGAAACCAAAAAGATGGCGGATAAGAGCGAAATTAAACTGGCGACACGTTTCATTGTGTAGTCCTTTAGATGAGCTTGTTATATCAACTTATCCTCATTACGACTAAAGCATACAATTAGTTACAAAGTGCTGATTTAAATACGCCTATTTTTTGAAATGACACTCTTTATTTGAACAAATTTGACGTATTAAAGGACCTCATGTTAGAGTTATATAATTCTAACATCTCAATAAACTCGGCCTCAGTTAGGAATACAGCTAAACGATCCAGGATATTTGGCCATGTAATCAAGTGTCTCTTCTCCCAATCTGAATATTTGCACCCCATTCTTTGAAAAAAGTGAATGCTTTAGATATGAACTCTCTGTTTATTCTGGTTGAATAATCAGTGAAATATTTATTTACAATACCGGAATGATCGATATCGAGATCAAGTACTTTGGGCACATCGAAACAGTTAAAATCAAAACTCCTAAAATTGACAATATTTACAGGTACATCTCCCGGTGGTTTCAGAAAGATCTTCTGGTCTCCCACGATAGTCGGCGTTTCAAAGACTTTAAAGTATATCTTCATATTGGTTTCGTCGTAGACGATGCTCCATTTTGTCATCAATCCCTGCTTGACCGCATTCAATATGTGAAAGGCGTTACGGACGATTGAATCCTGGTTTTCGGAATGGTATTGATTAACCATATGAGCTGCTGTACAGAAATTATACAGGGATCGATTAGCCTGTGTATCACAATTGCTCTCAAAACAATTGATGAGTTCTCATAGTTGCTGTTGGCAAGAACCTCCACAGGAAGATCCTTGCCTGTATGATACACCATCTTACCATTTATGAACTCGATGGATACAACGTTACCTGCTTTATCGCATACCAGAAAATGAATTTTTGAACCGGGATCGATAATTCGCAGCAAAGTATCGCTTTTGATGACCTCCTCAACAGTGGAATAATTATCAAGCTGGTACTGGATCCACTGGCAGGCACTTATTGTATGCCGATTGTCGTCGGATGGATAAACGGTCTCGTCTAGTGTCATGTGTTCGACAACCAGGCCGGCTTCATTCATACCTCCATACGGCAGGTCACGGCCAACCTGGTTAAATGTGATGCTTCCGTATTTGGAAGTCCATGTGATGGGATTCTGCGAAACATCTATCAACGCTGTCTTTTGAAGATATCTCGGGTTGGTCATGATTAATCCGGACCCGGTAATCCAGTCCAGATTGCGCCCAAAAACAATATGATTACCCTGGCGAAGCACAAAAGTCGTACACGGATAAACAGCGGCAGGCAGAATTATTCCGAAGATAAACAGGAGCCCCGGTAGTATAACATTACACCTCTTCATAACTCCCTGGAAGATTAAGCAGTTCGAAATGGCAGATGTTCGTTCACAACACCTGCGGTTTTGATTTTCTTCTCCAGACTATGAAGAATAGTACGAAAAAAACTGATTTTTGTTACTACTCCGATGAACTATGTCATTTTAAAAACAGGAGCTGCGACACACTTCTGTATGCGCCGCAGCTACATGGTTGCTTATTTAACCAGCATCATTTTTTGTGTCATTGTTTTGTTTGGCGTACGAAGTCTGTAAAAATATACCCCGCTGGAGAGTTGAGAGGCATCAAAATGGACATTGTATGTTCCCGCGGCATGCCTGCCATCGGCAAGTACTGCTACTTTGTGCCCCAGTATATCATAAACAGCAAGCGAGACAAAACCAGCTTCCGGAAGTACGTAACGGATAGTAGTTGTCGGATTGAATGGATTTGGATAGTTGGGATCGAGTCTAAGTTTTCCGGGAACAGACTTCACTGTTTTCGAGATGGGTGTGGCTGTAGCTTTAAAGTCCTCTGCAAACAATCCGCCGCGTCCATATCCGATATCAAGGATTTTTTCGGAATTGCTGCCATCTAAATCGGCCCTGTATATTTTCCCATCCGATGTCTGATCGAGCCAGTAAACTTTTTCCTCCTTCATATTCACAGAGATCCATTCCGCTTTACTATCATTTATAATTGACTCGTCATTACCCCCATCGAGCGGTATACGTTTGATGGCATTATGACTCGTATCAACCCAGTACACGTATCCGTCACGAACATCCAGATCAATAGATTGTGGTTGAATATAACTTGCAAAGTCAACGATTTTCTCTACATTTGATCCATCCAGATCGGCTCTCATTACTCCCCCAAATTTAATCCAGTACATCTTTCCGTTTTCAGGATCTACAGCGACATCCAGCACTCCATTTGTCACTCCATCTGGCTGTCCAGCAACAAGTGTCTCAATGTTTGAGCCATCCAGGTCGGAGCGAAATATCTTCCCGTCGTTTGAAACATCCGCTATATACAATTTCTTGTTTTTATAATCGATATCGAGTCCTCGAAAAGAATTCAAGTTTCCGTCTATCACGGTCGTCATGTCCGAACCGTCCGGTTTGGCCCGTTTTATAACACTATTAAAATCCCGCTGAGACCAATAGATGTAGTTATTTACGGTGTCCACAGTTATTCCATCGAGATAGTTGGCATCAATACTGGAACTTTGATAACCATCAGCCGATGTGATTACCACTGTCTTATCTATTCCATAATACAACTGAGCCGATACTGTTTTTGCCAGACACAGCATGATTATGCAGATCGTAGAAAACTTCATATTACCCCCATGTTCTTTTATTGGTTTTATGATGAATAACAGATGATAATTTCAATTATCCCCCGCATGATTATCCGTTAATCCCTAAACAGATAATCTCGAGTACTAAAAATTGGAATGACGACACTAAATCAATGTGCAAATACACACTTATCATTTATGTATCAATCAGTTATCTTTTTAATATTTATACGAATAGTCTTGATTTTATAAACAGTTAGCAGATAAATAATACCGTAGTGGGGGATAAGTCACCAAACGTCAGTAGCCCATATCTTGTTCAATGATCCTTACATTATTCCGCTCTGAGTCTTTGATTCTCATCTTCCATTCCGAACTTTCTGAATTAATACTATTCTTTTATAAGAATATGTCATTCACTGTTAGTTGGTTGAACTCTAACCCTCTTTAAACCGTTATTTTTAGTATAAAACAGACATTATAAAACCAACAAACTGTATCATCATGGGAAAACAAACAAGCAGTTGGATTCTGACAATTCTGGGGTTGTTTATTCTTCTATCTATTCTCATTCCATTTGGCTCAGCAGTATACGGCTGGATATTTTTTATAGCCGGAAGCATTATCATGATCGTAAGCCTGGCCTCTGTTGATAATAGCTACGGCATCACCTGGGTATCTGCATTAACAGGAAGCTGGCTTATATTCGCGGCCTTCATGCCGGGTATTCATTCAGGTGACGGAGTACTCGTACATAATCTTATTACCGGTGGCATTGTGCTATTATCAGGTTTGATTGAAATGCGTGGTAAAGAAGGGCAACCCGTATTTTAATTGTTACGTGTTCAATATTATATAAAGAGAAAATCTTTTACAGTACTTTCAGGCAGATACCAATCATATTATCAAATAGATAACCTTTTTGTGATATTTTTGTGATACTTAAGTGATAATTTTTTGATATATAGTGTACATATTAGGTGAATACTACTTGATATGAACACTATGAAATTTCTTGTAGCTTTCTTACTACTGATTGCAATCGGCAGCAACGCGGGACCCAAAGTGTATAACTTCAGATTGAAAAATCTGAACAACAATACCATATCGTATAAAGAACTCAAGGGAGATAAACTCACGGTAATCGATTTTTGGGCGACATGGTGCAAACCGTGTGTACGATCTATCCCCAAACTCATAGAAATGCACGATGAATTATCAGACAAGGGAGTTCACTTCATAGGAATCAGTGTCGATGGTCCCAGAAATCTTGCCAAGGTGAAGCCGTTTGCCAAATCACTCGGTGTTGATTATCCAGTGCTTCTGGATACTGAAAACGAGGTTATGCAACGGTTGAGAGTGCAGTCTGTGCCGACGCTACTGATCATTAATAACAATGATGAGGTCGTTTATTTCACGGAAGGATATGTGCCGGGTGAAGAAAAGCTGATCAGGAAGGAAATCCTTAAGCATCTTGATAAATGAAACACCGGATTCTTTTCATATCGATTGGATTTCTTTTCTCCTGTGCCGGCAAGTCGATGGCCCAAATCTACGGCGATAACACATTCGAGTTCCAATACGGTAACCTCCCCTATAAAACCAACCGAAACCTGACCACATCTTATGATCAGCTCAACCTCTTCTATGATCAAAATAACATAAGCCTCTTCAGCCGTATCGAACAGTTCGCGACCCCAATCAGGAAGCGCAACTATTTCGATCTCACTCAAAAACGTATTGAGTACCAGGATAAGCAGTTTGACGTTCGCATTGGGAACCTTTACGAGACTATTGGACGCGGGCTATTGCTTCGGAGCTACGAAATCCCCGGCTCCATCTATGAAGATGATTTCTACCGAACACGATACGCTTTTTACCGAGACCTTGAAGGAGTAACGATCGACTATAAAAATAGCTGGATGGAAACCAAGGTTCTGCGTGGACGTCCGTTATACAATATCTACCCTCCTGATATAAAGCCCGATAGTCTGCGCCGACCTGATCTAACTGAGGCCGTACAATCAAATTTTTACCTCTCGCAGGATGTAAGCATAGGTGGAGCCATTATGCGATCTCATTCTGATGGTGTTCCGGGTTATCGTGATTTTGGAGATCTGATGTTTGACGCCAATCTGCCCATGCAGGTGCAACTCTTCGGTGAATATGCTTTCGATACAAAAGGACAATTCTCTTCTTTCAGCAAAAGAGATTCCTATGCTCTCTACACGGGTCTGAATTATTATCACGATTCGTTTGGGTTGAGTCTCGAGTATAAAAATTACAACAAGTTCCGGCTGGGATCTGGTTACAATGATCCACCCTCATTGATAAAAGAACACACCTACCCGGTCCTGAACCGAAGCACACACGTTCTGGAGACATCTAACGAGACCGGTTTTCAGATCGAATTTTATTACAACTTTGACGGCGGTCATTCTATCACCGGTAACTACACAACGGCAACCAATAAGGTTTCCAATACTTTTCATTACTGGGAATACTTTCTGGAAGGCAGCTACAAGGTGAATGAATACCTGACTCTAAAATCGTTCGCCGATTATGCCCAGGATGAGTTGAAGGGAGAAAAGCACCGGTTTTCAGCAGGATTCACAACAGAGAAGAATTTCAACTATGAATGGAATATCATTCTGGATTTAGAGTACCAGACATTCCGGCGAAGTTTTGATCCAAACCGCGCCGAAAACTATTACGGATCACTATCGGTGACATCCATTCCCAATATCACACTTAGTGCTGTTTTTGAAGCAAGCACGGACGTTCAACTCACCGACAATCCGGGGACTACGGTAATTGAAACCAATACCAGGACCTGGCTGGGTGGAAATCTTCGCTATAAGATTAGCCAGTCGAATACCCTGGATATTTTTGCGGGCAAACGACGTGGTGGTCCAGCCTGTACATCAGGCATTTGCTATGAAATACTCGACTTCGAAGGAGTTGAAGTTCGATTTTCCACACGATTCTAACCAAGCGGGATATGATTATGAAACGGTTAACCAGTTTTCTTACTCTCTCATTGATTTGTATTTCCACACTATACGCTCAACCTGATATTGGAGACCCGGCCCCAAATTTCACTTACAATGTATTGGGTGGTGGGTCGCTTTCACTCTCGAACTATGCCGGTAAAGTGGTATTCATTTATTTCTTTGGATCACAATGTCCACACTGCATACAGAATGGTCCGGGAACAGAATCAGATATTTATCAGAAATTCAAAAGTAATCCTGATTTTGCGGCAATGGGACTCGACACGTGGAACCTGAGTGCTTCGGTTGTGAACTCATACAAACAAACGACTGGTGTCACATATCCCCTGCTGTTAAACGCACGCCAATCTGTCATCGATTATTACGGTAACTATATTTACGACCGCGCGGTAGTTGTTGACAAAAACGGAAAACTGGTCTACAGGGGAAATGCCAATGTAACAGGTGACGAACTTGATAAAACTGTTTCAGCCATACAAAATGCACTTTCAGGGATGTCCACGCCTATCGGAAATGAAAAGAAGGATATCCCGACAAAAATGACACTGGACCAAAATTATCCAAACCCGTTTAATCCCTCTACGACAATATCTTACACCATTATCAAGCCTGGAAGAGTAACTCTGAAAGTTTACAGTATCCTTGGTGCAGAAGTCGCCACTCTTGTTGATGATTATCAGTCTCCAGGCGGGAAATCCGTTACATGGAACATATCCGCGGGCAATGGTACGCCACTGTCATCCGGCATTTATGTATATAAACTCAACACGGGTGGCCAAGTGTTAATTAAAAAAATGGCGCTAATTAAATAAGGCTGAAAATAATCGAAGTATACATTTTTAGAACTAACTTTATCTGGTATAATGTCTGGATACACTATATACAGACCAACTGGGATATTTTCTAAACGGAAGTGATATGAACTTTCCAGATGGATGAGATTTATTCCATTATAGTGCTTAATAATTTAGAAATCGGTATTCGGTTCCTTTAAATTCAGCTCTTTAATCCAGATGTTGCGAAAACGAACATCATGGCCTTCGGCCTGTAGCTTAAGTCCGCCCGGCGTATCGGTAATCCCTTTTCCGCCGTCGTTTCCTCCATCAATTCCTGAGTTGGGGCCACCCCAAACCTGGTTGATTGCCTGGTTTTTATGAACCTTTACTCCATTGAAGTACATGGTTACCCTGGCCCGTTCAATGCGTTTTCCATTTTTGCACCGGGCTGCACGGAAAACAATATCGTACGCGTTCCATTTTCTGAGTCCGTTATAAGGATAGTACGGTGAAGCTTCTTCATTAATGACTGCCGCGAGACCATGCGTTGTCGAATCTCCATCCACAATCTGCATCTCATATCGGTTTTGCAAATAAACACCGCTGTTCCCTCCTTCATTCATGATCAGAAATTCAACATGCAGACGGAAATCGCGGAATTTTTGCTTGGTCACGATATCTGCAGATCCATATTTCCCTCCATCGGCAGCCGGATCATATGATTCAAGCACCATGCCAGCATCAACCGGATCATTTACAATCTTCCATTTGATAGGCATCGATGATGAGAAACGGGGGCCTTCCCAATAGGTCCATAACCGATCCAACATTTTACGGGAACCATTAAAGAGAACCTTAGCGCCTTTTGGTGGTCTGGTCCCAACTCCTGTCTGGGCTGTGCTAATGGTTGCAAATCCCAAAACGATTATTACAGACAACACGGATGATAAATAATGACGCCTCATGGTGATCCTCCCTATGCTTATTAAGCTTTAAACGTCGATTCAACGCAAAAATAATATAGCACACTTATTTCTAAGAACAATATTTGAATTTAAGTATTAATATTTCCGAAAAGCATATCTTTTTGTCTGGAATTCTGTATATTGATGTCACGCTCAAGTAGCGTCTCTCTTGATGAATAGTTTCAAGGGCAACTTGTGAAAGGGTTGCCCTTGTTTTTTTATAGCTCATCTTTTTTCCATTCGATCAACCATGATATCATTCACCCAACCCAAACACCCTGATGTCATTCTGAGGCCCAACTCTTATTCTTACATTTTTGCAACTAACGTTACGGGCCGAAGTATCACGCTCACATACCAGAAACTATCTGAAAACAAGAAAATCTCGTTGCCCCACGCAAACGAGATCCTACGCCGTTCGCCACAGCGGTAAGCATCAGTATGACATTTCTTTGTGAATGGATGGAATTCTAAATCCCGGCCACCAACACGATTGGTATTCACGAATCAGATTTTTCTCATTCGAATTCATAACACATACTATTTTATCCGTGCATACCCGGACCACCACTTTTAATAGTCCACTAAGATCTTTATATAAGCCTTCAAACACATAGTCAGGAAACCAAAATACAGAGTCAAAATGGAGTCAAAAGTATCACCCTATAATCTCAATGGAAAAGTGGCCCTTGTAACTGGTGCTGCACGCGGTATTGGGAAGGCCTGTGCCCTTGCGTTAGCGAATGCCGGTGCTGATATCATACTTGGACTCCGGGACAAGAAATCAGGCGAATCAGTTGTCAATGAGATTAAAGCATTGGGTCGAAACGTACTCCCCCTCCAGATGGATATTGCCAACATGTCTGAGATAAAATCAGCCGTTAACGAAGGATGTCAGCATTTCAGGCGTATCGATGTACTTGTCAATAATGCTGGCATCGGCGCACCGGCCCCGGCAGAGAAAGTTAATGAATCAGATTTCGATGATGCCATAAATGTGAACCTGAAAGGCACGTTCTTCACCTCTCAGGAAGTTGGGAAAATCATGATAAAGCAAAAATACGGCCGGATTATTAATCTAAGTTCGCAGGCGGGTTTTGTGGCTTTACCAACGGAATCAGTTTATTGTATGACGAAAGCGGGTATTGCACATCTGACCAAATGTCTTGCTCTTGAATGGGCAAAGTATAACATCACCGTCAATGCCGTAGCACCGACATTCATCAAAACTCCGGGCACGGAAAAATGGCTCGACGACCCTGATTTCAAACAGTCGGTAATCGACCGGATTCCTTTGGGCAGAATAGGTGCGCCATTGGATGTGGCCCAACCCGTCGTTTTCCTGGCATCAGCCGCGGCTTCCATGATAACCGGTGAGACCATAATGATCGATGGCGGATGGACCATTCAGTAATCTCTGAATATTGCAGTTAAAGTTAAATCTAATTGCAGACAGAATTTATATTATCAAATCACAAGATAACCGTCTTCATCTTCTCAGTATCGTACTGAAGTTTTGTTTACACGACCTTAGTATTGATTCAGCTTTTCTTATGGAAGAGATATAAGATTATAATTAATAATTATGTAAATATAATTTTCTCATAATACTAAGTTTGCGTATTTATTTGAGAAATAGTACGGGTAAGAATCGGACCTATTGGATTCTTAAGTCGAGAAGCAACACAGGTACTGCTTCACGATAACTTCTATATCTGAATTTGTCTTGCCGACTATGGTTTAAGTGCCTTTCAGTTAAACTGTGGTTATATCCTTCTATCTATTCGGAATTTGGGAATATTCCCGTTATATGAGGATCTGTGAAGAAGGGATTTAAGGCTGTCAAATATCAGGCATCAACGAAGTACCCACCTTGCCTAATCGTTTAAATGGAGGAAAACCATATGAAAGCAGCAATTAATAAATCAATCCAAAACTTTACAGGAAATGTGATGCTTCCTGATGATTTGGGATATGATGAATCCCGTAAGATCTGGAATGCCATGATCGACCGGCACCCGGCCGCTATCGTTCAGTGCCTTTCAGCCGATGATGTACAACGTGCTATTGAATTTGCACGAAATAACAAGCTCGAAATTTCCGTGCGCGGGGCAGGCCACAACATTGCCGGCACTTCATTGTGCGACGACGGTGTAATGATCGATCTGTCGCTGATGAAGAATGTTCACATCGACCCGGCAAAAAAATGCGCTTATGTGGAACCAGGTGCAACCCTTGCTGATTTCGATCAGGAATCCCAGAAATATGGATTAGCCACACCTGTTGGGATAAATTCAACAACGGGCATTTCCGGCCTCACACTCGGCGGTGGCTTTGGCTGGCTATCGAGGAAATACGGAATGACCATTGATAATCTTATCTCGGCGGATGTTGTAACTGCTGATGGAAGGAAGCTAAAGGCCAGCGTCAATGAAAATCCCGACCTGTTCTGGGCAATCCGGGGAGGTGGCGGCAACTTTGGTATCGTAACTCAGTTTGAATTCAAGCTTCACCCGGTTGGTCCGCAAATTCTTGCCGGTTTAATTGTTCTCCCTATGGAGCAGGCAAAAACTGTGATGTTGAAATATCGGGATTTCATGAAATATGCTCCCCCTGAATTCAATATGTGGATTGTGATTAGACATTCACCGCCACTTCCATTCCTGCCGACGAATGTTCACGGCAGTAAAGTGATTGTCCTGCCAGTATTCTATGCGGGAGATCTTAAAGATGGTGAAAAATTAGTCGAATCTGTGCGTAAGTTTGGCAAACCCATAGGCGAGCACGTTGGCGAGCAACCCTACGCACAATGGCAGCAGGCTTTCGATCCGCTGCTGACACCCGGTATCAGGAACTATTGGAAATCACACAACTTTACTGATTTTAGTGAGAATGTGATGGACCTGATGATAGAATATGGGATTACCCTGCCCTCTCCCGACTGTGAAATATTTATCGCAAATATCGAAGGAGCACCAAATAAGGTGGAGACCAATGCCACAGCCTATCCACATCGCGATACTAAATATGTGATGAACGTACACGGACGCTGGGAGAAAGCCGCTCTTGATGAGCGATGCATATCATGGTCCCGTTCGTTCTTTAAGGCCACGGCTCCTTACGCCTCCGCAGGTACCTATGTCAACTTCATGACGGAAGATGAAAAAGATCATGTCTCGGCTGCTTACGGTTCAAACTACGACCGTTTGGTTCAGATAAAGCGGAAATATGATCCTAAAAATAATTTCCACATAAATCTGAACATAAAACCATAACAGAGATTTGTTAAGGTGAGGTGTATAGCACTATGCTGGTTCGAATCAGGATCTGTCATAGTGCTTTTTTATTTATGCTCGATAAATCCACAGAAAAGGCTATAGGTACTATTTTGAATTTGCGCTCAACACTTTTCAATGATATTATCTACGCTACAGGTAAATGACCGGTTGCAGTACTCATATCTCTGTCTCAAATCTAACATCTCATATCTAATATCTAACAACGAGGGTTTATGAGGAAAGGACGTTTGGAAGCTTTCAGTGATGGAGTGCTTGCCATCATTATCACGATAATGGTCCTTGAACTTCGTATTCCGCATGGTGAGCATCCGGGGAACCTTTTACCTCTTCTTCCAATACTCATCAGCTATATCCTCAGTTTTGTACATATTGGCATTTACTGGAATAATCACCATCATATGTTCCAGGCTGTCCGGAAAGTCAGAGGTGGGGTACTTTGGGCCAACTTATTCCTCCTGTTCTGGTTGTCTCTTCTTCCTTTTGCAACGGGCTGGATGGGAGAAAACAATTTCTCTAAATGGCCTGTCGCCTTTTATGGTTTTATCCTTTTAATGGCTGCAATTGCTTATTTTATTCTTGCATCGTCGCTTCTCAGACTTCATGGCAAGAATTCCACCCTTTCTGCCGCTTTTGGCAATGATATTAAGGGCAAGATATCTATCATCATCTACATCATTGCTATTCTGCTGACTTTTCTAAATCCATGGATAGGTTTCAGCATTTATGTAATTGTCGCAATTATTTGGATAATACCCGACCGCAGGATTGAAAGAGTTATCAATGAGTGATTACAAGATTCTGAATTTCGTATACCAGTTAATTGGATGTTAAAGTTTTGATTCTAAGATTCGGCAAATTCATCAAAACTCAGCAGAGGATTTATTTTGGCCGACTTATCACATTAGAGTTTATATTTCATAGTTAAAACAGTAAGATATAATTAATTAATCAACCCGTCGTTAACTAATGACGACAGTAAGCTGTTAACTCTCTGTTGATAATCAAAATCGATATTGTCATGAGACGTATTATCGTGCTTTCACTCACTTTTCTTCTTTTATCATCCTGCCGTTTCTTTTCTGCACAGCACAATCATTTTACTGATGACTTCCCTAACACAATTGGTAACTCATGGACGTACGTTCGGACTGACAACAATGGGAATTCCGATATACTAAAAGTTAAAATTGTTGCTAAAGACAAGATGCCCGATGGACAGATTGCAAATATTTGGCAATATAAATATCCAGGCTTTACTGACTCGCTATGGGTCGTGTCAAAAGACACCGTTGCTAATTTTTACCGTAATCCCAACTTAGCAGCTTCAACCAGACCTGTTCTTGCCCTTGTAATGCCTCTGCAGGCCGGTAATAGCTGGAACACAGATATTCCCTATGGCGACACCACTAAAGTGCTAAGTAAGACGAGCATTTCCGTACCTGCCGGAACATTCACTCCGGTTTACAAAATCGCCAAAACCGTTGGTTATGTCACAAATTCATGGACGAAGGACACCCTTTGGTACAAAAATAAAGTTGGTATAGTGAGGAAAGTACAGGCTGAGTTCAACCTCGGCCCCATACCTGGAAACGGAACATGGAAATTAAGATCCTACTCCATTCATTAACGACTTATAAAGTGTTTCTTATTCCCTATCGATGTTCTCTTTAGCGGGTAATCAGTAAATCAGTTTCATTTTATTTCCATTTCATTGACAACCTTAATTGCCGCTGTTTTTTTAATTGTATATATTAAGACCTTAATATCTTATATATTTGATTGATTCTAATAGTGAATCTTTCTATATCGGTAAAAAACATAGAGCGGGTTATCGCGATGAGTCTGATAGTTCTCAATATTCTATTTATGTTAATTCAATTTTAGGCCAGCATATGACTACCATTACTTGCATTTTATACTATAAATATCAATCACTTGAACTCCAGGCCTGAATTTATACACCCTCCCATTTTTAAATAGGTCTCACTATGATTCCACAAAACAAGGCACACACATTCCATATCCCAGTAATGGGAACAGGTTTTTCCATTGATACTCCGGTTAAGGTTGCACCTTATGGCATCTCCTCGGTCATCTCAATTGTCGATGATAAACTTATTGAACAGATGCGTGAGTATCTCAGTACAACATATGGTCATGTCTATAGACCAATCACAGAAAAAGACGATGACTTCCGTGCACGAAGAATCACTTCATACCTAAATCTCGTTGAAAAAATAGTTACCGATAAATTTGAGAAAGTGAAGCAGTCCATATCTCAGATCGGCGGCGAGTGGGAGAAGTTCATCCAAATGCTGCCGGATGCTTCCGGACTCAGGAGGACAATTAAGCAGTTGATGGAAACCGGTATAAGTATTGATGATTTACGGAATTGGGTTAGTGAACATATCACTCCCGGATCCATTGATGTAAACATTATGACTAAACTGGACCGGGAGAATTACGACAAGAACGGCAAGCTTCCGATTGAATTTAATGATGCCCACTCTGCATTGCGTGGTTATGCCAACAGTACTCTTGAATCATCATTGGTTCTTTCTGCCGGGATCAATCCCCGTTTGTACAGTTACATAGAACAATTTGATGATTTCTATCCGGATGAAAACGGATATATGAAAAAGAAGATCGTCCTGAAAGTCAGTGATTATCGCTCGGCTATGGTCCAGGGACGTTTTCTTGCCAAGAAAGGTGTATGGGTATCGGAATATCGCATCGAATCGGGACTCAACTGCGGTGGGCATGCTTTTGCTACCGACGGATATTTACTCGGTCCCATTCTGGATGAATTCAAAGCGAACAGGGAAAAACTGGCCGATGACACGTATAAAATATGGTCGGCAGTTTTGGAAGGGAAAAATCGTCCATGTCCAAAGTCACGTCCGGAATTAAGCATCACAGTTCAGGGTGGCGTCGGGACTGCTGATGAGCAACAACTGTTACTGGATTATTACGGAGTAGATTCTGTCGGCTGGGGAACGCCCTTCCTGCTTGTTCCTGAGGCGACCAATGTTGACGAGAAAACACTGGAGCTGTTAACAGCAGCTAAAGAAGATGATCTCTATCTGAGTCATATTTCACCGCTTGGCGTTCCATTCAATAGCCTGAAGGGTAACACAAAAGATAAACACAAGCAGCAACTCATAGATAATGAACGTCCCGGCAGTTCTTGTCCAAAGCAGTATTTGATGTTTAATAAGGAATTCACTGATAAGCCGATATGCCTGGCCTCCCACCAATATCAGAAGCTGAAGATTCGTGAACTTGACGAACAGAATTTGGATTCAAAAACGTATCAGAAAGAATTCAAGAAGATTACTGATAGGGCATGTCTTTGCATTGGCCTTGGAAATTCGGTCCTGAATAGCAACAACATGGATCCAAAATCAAAGACCCGTGAAACGGGAGTTTCGGTATGCCCCGGGCCGAACATGGCCTATTTCTCCAGGATTGTGTCCTTGAAAGAAATGGTGGATCATATTTACGGCCGAATCAACATCATCACCCGTAATGATCGTCCCAATCTGTTCCTGAAGGAGCTATACCAGTATGTCGATTATTTTATGAAAGCCATCGACGATATCCGGGGTGCGACAAGCAAGAAGCAACAGGAATATTACACTGCCTTTCGGGATAATCTCTATGATGGCATCAAGTATTACAGATCACTTGTTTCTGATTTGGGCGACATGGTAAATGAAATAAAGATGGACATGCTCGGTGAACTCGAGATTGTTGAATCGGAATTACGCAACATAGAGCTTGCCTCCTTTTTCAGAGTACCGGAAGAGTCTGGCGTCGCGTCCTGATCGTGACAATTTCAGGTAACACTCGTACGATTCGGGTGTTACCTTTTTTTATATTTTCGATTCTGCTTGAACGAGTCACATATTCCCATCTCTTCTGTTGTAGTTTATGTTCCTTTTCCACACCTTATCTTGAGTCATGGATCGGATGGAGGTAATCGAATAGGGTTTCAGATACATACGGTCAATCAATCCTATCTTTTTTATGTAATTAATCTATTAATAGGTCTTTCAGATGGACATATGGAAAGTCCGCCCGGCGGTATTTCTGGCGTTAATACTGATATCGGGTTGTAGTGATAAAAACCCCGTCAACTCTTCTTCGGGTTTACATACAATCACCAGCGACAAGGTTACTTTAAACCCAAACTATTTCGCCCCCCTCACTGCATCAATTCAGATCAAAAGCAAAAATCCCGTTACGGTGACACTTAAAGTGGTCGGAAAACACGGGAGTGATTCGGATGTCATTCAGAAATTTGATCAGGCTTCTACTGAAATGGACATCCCGGTACTCGGACTTTACCCGGACTATGACAATACCGTCGATCTAACTTTTTATGATGGCAGCGGTGTTGAATTAGGAACAAAATCATATGATATCCAAACCGAACCTCTTATTCCGGATCAGCCATCGATAACGATCAACAATGCCAAACGATCTGAGATGGCAAAAGGGATGACACTTGTCAGCTATTTTGGGTATGATCATAATACATTCCCGCAACGTCCTTTTATTTTCGATTCCTACGGAGATATACGCTGGTATCTGGATTTCAGTGGCAGTCCGGTCAACCCGCAACTCTTTTTTGACTGCGGTGTCGAGCGATTGCAGAATGGCGACTTATATTTTGGAGATATAAACGACAGTCCGTCCAGAATATACGAGTATGACATGCTGGGGAAATTTGTCGATAGCTGGGAAATGCCCGGCTACACATTCCATCACAACGTTGTCGAAGAACCTAATGGTAATTTCCTGGTAACTGCTACAAATAATGGCGATGACACAATTGAGGACCGTGTTATTGAAATCGATCGCAAGTCGAAACAAATTATTAACACGTGGAACCTGAAACAGTCTCTTGAATACGAAAGGACAACACTTACCGCTGATCGCGTTGACTGGATTCATATCAACGACGTTTTTTATGATCAAAGTGACAACACGATCATCGTATCAGGACGAACTCAGGGAGTCGTTAAACTGACACGTGACAATAAAGTTGTATGGATACTCGGTCCGCATAAAGGCTGGGGTACATCGGGCAATGGCGTTGATTTAAACAAGTATCTACTTCAACCACTTGATTCCAATAATCAGCCGATAGTGGATCAATCGATACTGAATGGGGATAAGAATAGTCCGGATTTCGAATGGAATTGGTATCAGCACGCCGCCAAGATCATGCCTAATGGTGATCTCACGCTTTTTGATAATGGCGACAATCGGAATTACACCGGGGGAAATGCCTACAGCAGAGCTGTGGAGTACAGAATTGATGAGCAGAATATGACAGTGAAACAAGTTTGGTCATACGGGGAAAGTCGCGGAGCCGAAACCTATTCCAGGATTGTATCTGATGTGGATTATTTGCCTGATGACAAACATATTATTTTTTCACCCGGTGCAATTAATTATGGAACAGACTATGGAAAGGTGATCGAACTGGATTATGTCACAAAGGACAATCTGTTTGAGGCTACTATTACTCCACCACATTCTTTTTATGGCATCACCTTTCACCGTACAGAACGAATGTCTCTGTATCCACAGTAGTTCCGAATTTTAAAATATAATAATGTTAATATATTGCTTATCAATAGATAGTATTGATTTATCTCAAAAGACTATAACTATATAATGGAGGAGAATATGAAGAGAGCTCATATCTTTTTGTCTTTCGTAATACTAATCGTGATTGTCACTTCCGGGTGTCTGAAGGCATCAGATAAAACCCCTGGTGATGCTACTCCCGGCACCTTCCATCGGGGTGTAAATTTAACGAATTGGTTTCAGGCACCGAATGTTCAACAGATACGATTCGATAAGTTCACAAAACAGGATTTTATTAATATCAAAAGCCTGGGATGTGATGTAATCCGCCTTCCGATCAACTTACATGCAATGACCAGCGGCGACCCAGATTACACAATAGACCCATTGTTTTTTACCTATCTGGATCAGGCTGTTTCATGGGCCGAAGATTTGAAATTGAACCTGATCATCGACAACCACACCTTTGATCCTTCGGTAAGTACAAGTTCAGATATTGGTACGATCCTTATGAAGGTCTGGAAACAGATGGCCGATCATTACAAAAATCGCTCAAAATATGTGTTTTATGAGATACTTAATGAACCTCACGGAATCAGTAATCAGGCGTGGGGAAAAATACAAGGCGATGTCATTGACACGATACGCACCATCGATACTACACATACAATCGTTGTAGGCGGTGCCGACTGGAATAGCTATAACGACCTGCAGGGACTCCCGAAATACTCTGATGATAACCTGCTGTACACGTTCCATTTCTACGATCCCTTTGTCTTTACCCATCAGGGGGCCAGTTGGACTAATCCCTCAATGGTTCCGTTATCAGGTGTTCCCTTCCCGTACAAAGCGTCAGATATGCCTCAAACACCACAACAGCTGAAAGGAACATGGATAGAAGGTGCGTTAAACAATTATGATAATGATGGAACTGTGGCTCATGTCAAACAATTGCTCGACATCGCTGTAAGATTCAAGGAACAGCGAAATGTGCCGGTCTTTTGTGGAGAATTTGGGGTGTACATGCAAAACAGCTCAAATACGGACCGTGTCTACTGGTACGAACATGTACGAAAATACCTGGAAGAAAAGGGTATTCCCTGGACCATCTGGGATTATCAGGGCGGTTTTGGAGTTTTTAAAAAGGGATCGCAGAATAGATTTGAGTACGATTTGAATGTACCTATGATTGAGGCTTTGGGATTGAAGGCGCCGTGACCCCGTAATGAATCTCTACCAAAACACAATAAATGTCATCCTGATGCTGTCCCGCTTGCGGGACGGCGTAGGATCTCGTGATTAGGGCGCTATACTCCTGTCAGTGCCACAACACATAAGCTCCCCTTCCACAGATGTGGAGGGGCCGGGGGAGGTTCACAAGCGTTGCACGATGCAAACGAGATTCTACGTTCTCTGATAAATCAGAAGAGAACCTCAGAATGACAACCTTGATGTCTGGGTTAGTTATTATCTCGTTATGTTTTCAAACAAATCCTTCCATTCAGGATTGAATTCGATTGACCAATTCGTCTTCTTTCTTGCTCCAAAGTCCATCCGTTAATTTCTTTCTCCCGTTTTGTGGCCTCCTCAACTATTTCATGAGATTCATAATAAACAAGCCGATCCACATTGTACCGTTGCGTAAATCCGGGATACTTCTTCTCTTTGTGTTGAATAGTACGGTTTATCAAGTCGCTGGTTATTCCGGTATACAACACGGATTTCCTCGGTTGGTAAGCATATAAACATAATATGCCATGGTGTTTAAATCTGAATGAGTCTTTATAAAGGCAGACCCGGCGCAAGCCGAAGCCTTACAAAAAAGCCATTAAAAACTCCCAACCCAATCACAAACAATGTCATCCTGCCGTCGATCCCGGATGTTCCCGGGATCGGCTTAGGATCTCGTTGGCACCGGGCAACAAACCGTTCAGGTGCTAAAATCGGTGCCGTGTGCGAACGTCCCGAGGCGTCGGGATCGGCCCGTAGGATCGTCGCTTTACAGTCCGGGTCGTTGTAGTCGACGAGTCCGTTGCCGTTGTTGTCTTTGGCGTCGGTACAGTTTGTCTCGACGCATTTTCCTCTGCTCGAATTCCAGGTGCTTCCTGCGCGGCAGTACCCACCGTAGCAGGTGTCGCCGGCGGAGAGGCAGCCGAAGTTGTTGCTGTTCTCGTTGTGCCAGAGCAGGTTGTTGCTTAGCGGGTTTCCTGCCGCGACGCATTGTGTGGTGTTCACGACGTTGTCTGTTGCTTTGACGTTTGGTAGGGTGCAGTCCGTGTAGACGTGTACGGGGTTGTTCTGGCAGCTGATCTGTGTTGGTGTCTTGATGTACGGGTTGTATGTTCCGCTGCTGCTGTACGTGAATGGTGCTTGGTAGGTGCAGGCTTTGTTGAGGGTGCTCGCGGGGCTTCCTCCGTTGCTGTAGTAGTCGCATTGGTGGCTTGCTTTGTTCTGTCCGTTGATGCTCACGTATAGTGTGCTTCCTGTGGGCATGCGTTGTTTGCTGATGTTGCACGTGTAGAGGCTTGTTTCCGCTACGCAGCTGCTTCCGTCCCAGGTGTAGCCGCTCGCGCAGTTGATGTTTGTGTTTCCGCACGACGCGCTCATGCCGCCGGTGATGTTGATGGGGTAGGTTCCTTTGCTGTTGTACGTGTGCTGTTCTGTTGTGAGGCTCGCGCACGGCTTTGTGGTTGTCGTGCCGTCGCCCCAGTGGATGGTGCACTGCCCGCTTGCTCCTTGTGATGCGATGTTTAGGCGTGATTGGGTTGTTGACGATGCCGTTTGCTGGTGCGCTGCAGCTAAGTTTCGGCGTGATGCACGCGCTCCCGTCCCAGACTTGTCCGCTCGGGCAGGTCTGGTTTGCTGGTCCGCAGGTTGTTGGTGCTGCCCCGATGATTTGTACGTTGTAGTTTCCTGGTGTGGTGTAGGTGTGGCTTTCTGTGTGGAGGTTGTCACAGATCGTTTTGGGGTCTGTGGTTCCGTCTCCCCAGTTGACTTGGCATTGTCCGCTGTATCCTTTGCTGTTGACTGTTACGCTGACCGCGTTGTTGATGTTTTGCGGGTTGGGTGTTGGTTTTGTGCAGCTGATCGTTGGGCGTGATGCATGCTCCGCCGTACCAGACTTTTCCTGTGGGGCAGTGCGTGGTTATTGCCGGGCAGGCGTGGGTGTATCCGCCGACGGTCATGAAGGGCGAGTAGGTTCCTTTGCTATTGTACGTGAACGTGATTGGTTTGTCGCACGCGCTCGTGTTGGTTTGTCCGTCTCCGCTGTGGTACGTGCAGGTGTAGCTTGCGAGGTGTTGTCCAGTCGCGTTGTATTGTGCTGGCGTCCCGATCGTTGGTGTTGTTGTTTGTTCGTTGCAGCTAAACGCGCTCGTCTCCGCGACGCACGCGCTGCCGTCCCAGACCTGGTTGGTGGCGCAGCTGATGTTTAGCGGCGGGCAGGCGTAGTTGTTTCCTGTTGTTGCGTCTGTGATGGACGGGTGGTACATCTTGGGTGTCGTGTATGTGAACGAGGAGGGGTTCGCGCAGCTGTTCGGCGCTCCGCCGGTGCTGCCGTCCTTGATGCTAAAGCACGTGTCGCTTGCGACCGGGTTGGTGAGGTTGAGCGTGATGCTCGTTCCCGGCATGGCGTTGGTCGCGGAGAGCGTGCACGCGTGCGTGGCAGGAACGCACGTAGAGCCGCTCTTGACTTGGCCGGTCGGGCAGGAAACAGTAATAGTCTTTGAGTCGGTAAATGGGGTGTTCGTGTAGGAGCCAACTTTTTAGAGCACCGGACGTATTATACGTGTAGGAGCCCGGTTTCGTGAAGGTAACGGATTCTGATTTTGAGAAAGGATGATTAGTGCCGGTGAAGTATGCTGGTTCCGTGCCGCTATCAAGAGTGGTCGCTCCATGTGTGAAGTCCCATACGAGAGCGCCGCCGTCGTACGAGTCGCTGATCGTGCACGACACAGTGCTGCCTACAGTGGCTGTGGAAGGACAGGTGAGTTTGACGGAGAGAGATTGAGCATCCTGAACACATTGTCCAGACGGGTTTGTGGTCCAATGGTATCCATAAGGACAGCAGCAGATGCTGCTTCCAAAAGTGCTGGTCTGACAGCTTCCTGCATGCCCTTGGCCACCATCATTGGCAAATTTTACTAGACAAACCTGAGTAGGCGCACAGCTAGGAACAGATCGGCAGTCGCTCCAACTTCCAGATACAGTTGTTGAGAACGAGGTATACGAAGGCGCTGCGACGTGTCCTTGACCACCATCGTTTGCGATGCGCAGCATCACATTGTTGCTGTTTGCTGCTATTTCGCTTGGGCAGTACAGTTCGTAGTTGAAGGTCGTAAAACTTGCGAGGGCGGCGTGGGCGTTGTCTGGTGCCGCCAAGCTCATGACGGCGACGTATCCTGCAGGCGCGTTTCCCCGCAGAGCGACTTGGCAGTCGTTTACTGCGAGAGCGCCAGCGCTGAGTAATAGTGTGAAGAAGAGGAGTACTGTAACTGTACGAGCGGCTGCCACGCACGTGTTTCGTGCGCATTTGTATTTAAAGGCTTCCCCGCAACAAGTATTTACTGTAGAGGAGCACTAAGAGGTGCGATCATAGGCAGCTTCAACGAGAGCTCGGGTGACATCAAGCGGAGCGTCTTTTGATGCTTGAGATATGTGGAGCGGCAGCCACAACCCACTGTGGGCGCTCTTGTAGAACGGAAGTTGGGAGTTGTACATCGAAGACTTCGTCGGTGGGGTCTCACCAGGGATTACCATCGCGTTGTGGACGGGTTCTCCATTCTTAACACCAATGCTGTTGGCTTCACGATCTATTTTGAAATCATAGACTGTAGGAAGTCCTGCAGGAGTATAGTTGTTCATGATAGTTTGTCCAGGTTGCGCGATATCATCACTGTTGCTCATCGTGAGTATTGACATACTAAAGAGCTCCTCGTTTATAGTTGTGAAGCGCTGCGGCCCGGTGTTAAGATCCTGTCGGTACCGTATCACCGCAAAGATGGCAGGAGAGATATTAGTGGCAGGATCAGGAGGCTTCGCACAAACACTTATTGACGCGCCCAGGATAGCAGGGTAGTCGGAAGCCGGCGAGATGAATTCGAATCCGGGGATCATATTCCGGTAGTCCATCCGCACACTATCTTTTACTTGTAGCGGCACATAGAGAGCTTTTCTCCAATACGGACAAGTATTTCTGATCCTGACTGACTACATCCGAAACAAAATTTGGATCCGAAAATTGTGAATTGACAGAATCGCCTTGTGTATTGATTTCACGTGATTTAGCTGTAATTTCGCGCACTTTCTCATTTTTTGGAATCCGATGAAAGGTTCCCTTCCAGTCCGGCAGTTTGATTTGATCCTATCCCAACCATACACAACCGCATTCCCAGTGCATGTATTCTACAAACGTGCCTGAACCCGCGTTTCGTGCTCAGGTCGTTCTTTCACGCTCGGCTCGTTCTTGAGTTCGCCGACGTCGTTTCCTTGCAGGTCTCGTAGCGCGTATGGTATTACGAGCAGCGTGTCTGTCACGTCTTGTTGTCCGCTGTATCCTCGCCAGTGTTGGTAACTTGCTGCTTTTCCGTTTTTCGCGTAGCCGACGCCGATCTCTGTCGGTCCGGTGATGGGGATGTCGAAGACGCCTGTGCTGTTTGTTAGGCTGTCTCCGTTTACGAGCGCGTACGCGGTGTAGTTCGTGTTGATTTTGTCGTCCTTGTTGTCTATCGTGACGAGATGGACGATCTTTGGCGTGATAGCTGTTTCTTGTCCGCTTGCTTGTCCTTCTTGTCCTTGTGCTGTTCTTGCGTGTACTGTGTAGCTTGCGTCGTTGTTGACGGTTATCGTCCAGGTGTTTTTGGCGATCCACTCGTGCGGTAGGCTTGTGCTCACCCATGTCGGTGTCGATCGCTACTCCGCTGCTGTTGATGATGTTCTTCGAGGTGGAGCGTGTCTTTTTCTCCTGCGATGATGTTGTGGTTTGGTGGCGTTTATTGTGAGTGGTTTGTACGCGTTTACGCTTACCGGTACGCTACAGGTCTTCGTTGTACGTTTGCTCCGCTGGTCACGTGTTCTTGTACGTTGTTGTTTCCTGGTGTGATTCCTTTGAGGTAGAGTATTCCGTTGTGGTTGATGATCGCAACTCCGTTGCTTGTTCCTGTCACGCTCGCGCTCTTGATCCACCCTCCTGCTCCTGCGCTTGCTTGTGCTGCGGCGTCGTATTTGATGCTGTCTGCGGGGTCGACGGTGAGGTTGTTGTTCTTGAGGGTTAGTCGGGTTTCCGGTGAGTTTGTTCGTCTATGGTCTGGTTGTTGTTCACAGCCAGGTTCTTGCTCGCGCTCTGGAATCCTGGTCGGGTGAGTGTCGTGGTGTAGTTCTTCGTCGCTGCCGGCGTCTTGTGTGACGTGGAGCGTGGCGGTTCCTTGCTCGTTGGTCGTCGCTTGGTCTATTGTTTTTGTTCCTTGGCGTAGCGCGATGAGCGTGCTGTCTAGCGCTTCTCCTCCGTTCTTGTTGGTTATGTTGAACGCGAGGCTGTACGTGTTTTGTGGTGTTTGCGTGACGCTGATTTGTTCGGTGAATGGTGTTTGTACGCCGTTCTTGTCTGTTACTGTTGCTGTGTAGGTGATTTTCTTGCCCGTTGCGGATACGATGCTGTCTTGTAGGCTTGCTTGTACGTTCGTGTCGTTGCCGGTGATTGTTTTCGTGTATCCGTCGCTTCCGTTTATGGCGATCTTGTCTATGCCGTCTTTGTCGCTTGCGGAGAGGCCGAAGTGGTAGATGGTGTGGTTTTGGGCGCTGCTCTTCCCGCTCCAGCTTAGTTGTGTTGGGTTGTCTGGTGCTTTGGTGATGGTGAGGGTGTAGTTTTTTGTTGTTGTGTCTGCTTTCTGGTCTATTTCTCTTATGCGGATGTTTTTTGTTTGTGGGAGTGTTCCGTTTACGCGGATGCTGTCTTTGTAGGTCTTGGTCACGTCTGTTCCGCTTGTGTTCCATTCTTTGTTGAGGAACCCGTCTAGGATGATTTTCTTGATGCCGTCTGGGTCTTGTGCGGTGATTGTTGCGGTGTAGTCCGTGTTGTTTTGCGTGCTTGTTGGGGAGAACGTTATTGTTCCTGGCGTGTTGTTTTTCGTGACGGTGACATTAAAATCCTTACTCACCGTGTGACTCCCGTCATCCTTGGCGGTGACCGTGAAGGTTACCTGGTCTTTCGTGGTAGTGAGGGTATCCGAGACTCCACCTCCGAAGCTGGCGGCCATGGGGGTCCATTCTTTGTTGAAGCCTTTCGGACCAGAGATGGTCACGTCGGTGATCTTCTTGTCGTCCTTCACCGAGAAATCGGCAGAGTAGAGCATCCCGTTTGGAGTGCTGTCCAAGCTCTTCCAGGTAATCGTGGGTGGGGTGTCTGTAGTCTTTCCGCCGCCCCCATCGTTGACGGAGTTCTTTTTCCCGCATCCGCCTGCCAGGATCAGCCAGGTTAATACAACCCCCGATATGATTGCACTGAATACTCTCTTTGCCTTCATCCGTCTGCCTTTAACACCAATCATACTTTTATAATTGTATGTTAGGTAAAATGGTTGAATTGAAAAAGAGAATTATTATTAAAAGCTGGTAAGAAACATCTGTAAGATATACCGGGACAATGAGTACTGAAGAGATTATCTCCGTGTACAACCCAAACATAACAACCGTCATCCTCATGCTGATTCCGGCTGTACCCGGGATCGGCGTAGGATCTCGTGATTAGGGCGCTATACTCCTGTCAGTGCCACAACACATAAACTTCCCTTCCACAGATATGGAGGGGCCGGGGGAGGTTCACAAGCGCTGCACGAATGCAAACCGGATTCTACTTTCCACAATAAATTGTGTAAAATCAGAATGGCAAAAAAAGTGAAACGGTCAAACTTAAAAACATTATTTGGATGATTTATGAAGAACCCATCATTACTCATATATAGCTTATCATTCTGCATGATTTTCACACTCATGCTCTTCGCCGGATATTCTTCAACGCACGCACAGGAAACTTACGCTGAGAAATTAGGCTTTCCCAAAGGAGCAAAAGTTATTATTCTTCATGTGGATGATGTCGGCATGTCACACGACTCGAACATGGGAGCCATCAAAGCTCTCACTCAGGGAATAGCAACCTCATGCAGCGTGATGATGCCCTGTCCGTGGGTCCCGGAATTTGCACATTATTTTAAATCGCATCCCAACCTGGATGTCGGTTTGCACGTCACATTAACTTCGGAATGGGATAACTACCGATGGGGTCCTGTCGCCGGCAGTCAAGCTGTTCCCAGTCTCATGGATAAAGACGGCTACTTTTACTCAACGGTCGATTCTGTAGCCGTGAATGCTAGTCCCACGGATGTTGAGAAGGAAATCAGGGCCCAAATCGAAATGGCACGGAAGATGGGTTTTCCCCTCACCCACCTTGATACCCACATGGGCACCGTGTATGCTACCGCCGACTTCATGATGGCCTATGTTAAACTTGGCATTGAATACCACATTCCGGTCATGGTTCCCGCCGGCCAGGACAAATTGTTGTTGTCTACTATGGCACAGGTTCCACCCTATTTCTCTCAAATTCAAAAGATCGGGCAACAGCTATGGAACGCCGGCCTGCCGGTTCTCGATGATCTCCACAACCTGAGCTACGACTGGAAAGTACCTGCAGATGTAGCAACATCCGATAAAAAGCTTCAGCAATGGAGGACGGATAAATACATTGAATCATTCAAGAAACTACAGCCGGGCGTAACGCTGGTGATCATGCATTGTACCGACCCTTCACCTAATTTCAAATACATCTCAGATTCCGGAAACCTGCGCAAAGCCGATATGCTGGCCATGCTCGATCCACGCCTCAAAAACTACATCCAAAAGGAAGGCATCATCCTGACAACGTGGAAAGAGTTGATGAAACGTAGAGAGGAAGTCGAAGTAAACAGTAAACAGTAAACAAAGTAACGCTGATTATTTTTTGTGTGTGTGTCAACCCGTAGGGGTAATCCCCCGTGATTACCCCTACCCCGTGATTACCTCATACCGCCTGTAATCCGAACACAAAGGATTGTCATCCGCCACAGGCGGATCTCGTAATTTGGGCGCAGCACTCGAAACACTTGCACAACACGCGAGCCCCCTTCCACGGATGTGGAGGGGGTTGGGGGAGGTTCCCAGATGCATCAAACTTTAAATGCTTTCTTAAGTAAATTCTCATTTTATCTGAGCGTAAGTTATTTGTATAATAGATAGTTGCTACCAAGCACTTAATAAATTGTGGAGGAACGTGTTGATACAAGGAGGAAAACCATCCGTTCCGTACGTTGCCGGTTCTGTTGCGGGCAGGGCTGTATTCACCGAATCCTATTCTTTACATGACATAGACTTAGCAGCACGATTGTTGTATGTAAGATTATAGGACTCTTCTTATTGTGCGAATTTTACCTGGCGATAAAAGCGGGGATTTATATGGAAATCGCGAAAAGATCGTGTAAAACGATTTTGATGGTCTTAATACTGTGGGGATGCAGTTCCAGCATTTCCTTGTTCAGTGAACAGGCCTACCAACAGGCGATATCGCTGAAGATCGAGTCACTGTCATTAATGGATAAAGCGACGGAATCGTATGATGTGCATCAAAATGAAGTAATTGAGTTGAAGAAACAGTTAGATAAATCTCATGAGTATGCAAAAGGCCGGCCGAAAAATGAAATAACCACCAGGCAATGGGAAATCCTGACCGATTCATCAAGAAATCTGCTGGGCGGTTTTCTAAAACGCTGGAAAGACTCAAACACACTTTCCAGCACATTTATCCGGGAATCCAAAGGCCTGGTTTCCGATGGTTTTGACACGATCATCGGATTGGAAAGCGGCAAGATCAAACCTTCTGACATGGAGTAACCTATGCCCGACTTCAATGAATTCCTCGATACACTTAAACTTGATCTGACTGATCTGGCTCACCAATTCGGTGATGATGTAAAAACAGAGCTCATTAATGATGGGAAAGCATTTGCTATTAAGAGTAAAAATGATCTCGAACGCTGGATGACTGAACTCGTGAACGGCTCCCTGACTCAAGACGATTTCGAATGGCTCATAAAAGGGAAAAAAGACCTCGCAGAGATGGAAGCCCTTAAACAGAAAGGGCTGGCATTGGCCAAAATCGACAAATACCGGACTGCGCTTCTTGACACCGTGATAAGCTCGGCGTTTAAGCTTATCCCATAAAACCGCACCTATCCACAATAAAACTCTGTTCAGGAGTATCCTATGGATCTGTTCTTCATCCTTTCACTGGACTTTCAGCAAAAGTCCGGTCTCAAATATACCTCAACGGCAAAAAATAGAGCCAAAGCTATTCATAAATATCAATTGAACTATGAATATCAAAAACAACCAGCTTGATGATGCAACGGTCAAATTTACAGAGTCGCCGAACCACAACGGCAAGTTTGAAACGGGGCTGCCCGACACAATCATCATCCATTATACTGCCGGCGCCACTGCGGAATCAGCTATAAAGACACTGTCTAATCCCGAAGTCAAAGCTTCTGCTCATGTCGTTCTGGCTCGCGATGGTACGATAACCCAGCTTGTTCCCTTTAATACCATAGCCTGGCATGCCGGGAAAAGTGCGTACGGTGACCGCGTTGAATTCAATAAATATGCTATTGGTATTGAGATCGTAAATGCAGGCAAATTGGTAAAAAGCGGAAACCTTTACCAGGCATGGTTTGGAAAGACCTACAGTGAAGATGATGTTGTCCTGGCTGTTCATCGGAATGAAACGACACCAACCTATTGGCAACAATATACTGAAGAGCAGATTACTGCAGTTTATAACCTGTGCAATGATCTCATCCGGAAATATCACATCAAAGAAATTTTAGGTCACGAGGAGATTGCACCCGGTCGCAAAATTGATCCCGGACCGGCTTTCTCATTCGATAAAATGCGAGACAAACTTCTTCACGCCGACCGCAGCGATCAGGAAACTGCTGATACTACTTCCTTCAAAAATCCAGGAATTGTGACCGCATCTAGTCTCAATGTTCGCACCGGCCCTTCAACCCAAAATCCCGTTATCTCTCCAAAGTTATCACAAAACACTATCGTAGATATCCTTGATGAACAGAATGGATGGTTCCTGGTGGAAGTAAAAGTTCATGGATGGGTTTCGAAGGATTTCATTCGAAAAAGTTGAACACCAATTTCAGATCATCTTATGGAAAACATAATGAAACGACCGGGCATTTTTTTGATCCCATACTCAATTTCGAACTTCTCGAACAATGTCCAACTCACTCCGACTACTAAGCCCATGGGAATCATCTAATCAATAATCAAACCATGACTTTGCCCGGTCTGAACTTATACATACGCAGAAAGTGAGGAAACCAATGAAGCGATTCATCTATTCAATACTTGTAATAGCCGTTTTTGGATTAAGTCAAAAGCCGGGATATGCTCAGTCTATTTCTGTGACTAGCATCACGCCAAACTCACCCGCAAGGCTGAAATTGAACCAAAAAGGAAACATTACTTTTGAATATACCTCGAGGGTAATGAAGGGAATCCGAATCTTTATCCGGCCAATAACAAAAGGTGTTCTGTCGCCAAATTACGCCGCAAGTGGATCACCAATATATAAATATGGAAAAGGCAGGGGGACCGCCAGTTTTACCATAACAAAGGGAAATGTAGCCGTCGATCAATTGCGATTTCAGGTTTTCACAGCCGATCAAAAACGCATGTTATTTGAATTCCTCGTTCCTGTAAAATGGATGTTCGGCAAACAAATGGCTGTAAACAACTATCAGTTGCAACTACAACCCGGGAAGAAATATCAAGTGGCCGGATCTGAAACAGCATCGGATACAACTCATACATCCGATGCAACTGGTTTCAAACGAATCATTAAACCGGACGGGACTGTTGAAATACACTATTCCAATGGGAGAATTAAGACAATCAGCCCGGGCGGATCAATATCCATTTATGATCCCAAAACCGGGAAATCAATGACCATGAGTATGCTACAGGTACAACCGGCTTCACCTCCTGAATTTTTTAGCGACGTCTCCTCATCAGTAGACAATAACTGGCTCTCCGGCTTAAACGGTTGGATTGAATACGTGGGCGAGTCATTGCTGCAAAAGATCAAATATTCGGTAAATGATGATGCCTCTTTTGAGAGCTATCAGAGGTTTGAGGATGCGAATGCTGCTAACCTTTATAATAGAGTTGATATGAGACTCGAATTTCTTGACAGACTAAGTGAGTCAGATTCCGACTCATCGTTTTGAGTAAAGATTAACAAAACGGGTCACAATCCAAATGAAATCTTCCGTACTGCTGTTAATTCTGCCGATTGTAGTTAATGTCACAACATTTTGCACTGCAGTAGCCAAGGCACAAAATCAGGACACCATACACAGCACCCAAAAAAAAGTAGGAAACATCCTGGATCAAATGAAACAGGAGATGTCGCATTCCTCGGTATCGCCCGATAGCGCACTCTTACCTCCTTTCTCTGTTCCACAACAACTCATGGATGATTCAACGAAAGCTATCTATCTGGAATCACTGCATGCGTATTACGATTATAGGATATCAGGCTTTAAACATCGAAAAGAGGTTTTTGCATGGCAACTCTTCTCATCGATGATCATTTTCTACGTTGTTTTGTTGCTTGTTATTTCCGGGATATGCTTCTCTGGCATTCAGTTTTATAAATCTATGAAGAAGGGTAATGAAGAAGGTTCTGGTCCGGCTGAAGAAAGCATTACGGAATTTGAGGCATCTGCAAAAGGTATCAAAGTTTCATCGCCTGTTTTAGGCGTAATCATTCTTGTGATCTCTCTTGTGTTCTTCTATTTGTACCTGGTTTATGTGTACCCAATACAGGAAATTTTTTAAGTGGAATTTCAAAACTGACCTAATATGATCTCCACTAATCTTTATTAATCCATCCTTATTCATTATGGATTAAATAGCCTTTAAATGGGATAAAGTGATAAACATTTTATAGACTTAAGCCTCAATTTTACTATAGTATTATTTGTAGGATTCGGTTTTTAAATTATATTGCATGTAAGTTTAATCAATAATAATTGCTCTGGCATTATTGATATGCGGGTAGAGAGATAATTTGCAAAGATTGCAATCATTATTGAGCGTCTAATTTGTGCGGGAAGCAGTATTTACTGCTAAGATTTAGTTGATCGACAGGTTGTTAGTAAGGAGGAAGTAAACCAGCAGGTAAACCTGCTTAACCAGGTTTATAAGATCTAAAACCGATAGAATTACAAACATTATTGACTGGAAACGATTTTGGCATAATTCCAGTCGATGGCCAACACTATGTACTAAGTTGAATCGATTGAATACACCAGGTAAGGTTTTGCTATATGCTTCATAAAGATTCCAAAAGTCCTATTGATGATTCTGCTGCATCGCTTGGCTTTAAGAGACAGCCAATGGTCGACTGGTTTAGTCCCACGCAACTGGCTCAAACCGGTCTCAGGGCAGTGATATCATCTATTTTCGGGAGCTATGCTGACAAAAGAGAAATGCAGGCGGTACTCGTTACAGAAGAGCGAATCCATGAATTCTACGACTATTCAGACCGTGAAGATATATGGATAGACTTTGTAGCAGATCTTGGATCAGGATGGGATTCAACGTATTCCGTTTCCTATCTGTTGGGAAGGAAAAAGCTTGCTGCAGCTGACGGCAAGGGAATTCAACATGATTTGCCTCGCGGAAATATTTTGATCATGGGTGGAGATGAAGTCTATCCAACAGCAACGTGGCAGGCTTACAACGACAAACTGGTTGGCCCATACCGGTGTTCCCTGCCCTTCGTATCGGAATCGGATGCCCCCCCAAATCTTTTTGCCATACCGGGTAATCACGACTGGTATGATGGCCTTTCCAGCTTTATTAAACTGTTTTGCCAGAAGAGATGGATTGGCGGCTGGAAAACAATGCAATCGCGGAGCTATTTCTCTATTAAGCTACCTGATAATTGGTGGGTTTGGGGGATTGATATCCAGCTTAGCACCGACATTGACAAACCTCAGCTTGATTACTTCGATCACGCCTTCAAGGAGGCTAAAGACGGTGACAGCATCATTCTGTGTACGGCCGAGCCCGTTTGGGTTTACCAGGAATATGAGCGGGATAATAAACCATACAAGAATCTTGAATTTTTCCAGCAGCGATATGCTGGTAAAGAAGGCAAAAAGATCAATTTCCGTCTGGTTTTAACGGGGGATCTGCATCACTTTACTAGTTTTCAAAAAACAGATGATGACACACCCGATTGGAAAATCACGGCCGGCGGTGGTGGCGCATTTTCTCATCCAACCCATCAAATACCAGACACTCTTCACCTGAAAGAAGGCAAATATGAAAAGAAAGCGGCATTTCCAACATCAGGACAATCGCGGAAGATGGCGTGGAAGAATCTGAGGTTTCCTTTAATAAATAAAAGTTTTGGAGCTTTCTTCGCTGTGATATACCTGTTGTTCACCTGGTTCGCAGGCAGTGAACATTGGGGAGACTCCTCGTTCCTGGCATCACAGTCTACAAAATCTTTCTGGGGTGGCAACGGAGCATTTATTGAATTTGGAAAATTTCTGGGGATGCATCCCGGCTTCTGCTTCTTCCTGGGGGTAATCTTTATCGGAATAGTCGGCTTTGCAGATAAAAAATTAAAGAACCCGACATGGGGATGGATAACCGGTGTCTTGCATGGTCTTGTCCAGGTCTTCCTGTTGATTTTCGCCGTTTGGTTAACCGCTTGGTTGGTTATCAACATCTGGGGTTTCTCCCCGCTATCAATCATTGGTGTTGTTCTTATCGCTGTTGTTATCGCACTGTTAGGCTGGTTACTTAGTGGCGGAGCCATGGGCCTTTATTTGCTGATTGTCAATTTGGTTTTCAATATGCATCAAACAGAAGCCTTTTCGTCATTCAGGGGAGCCGATTATAAGAATTTTCTTCGCATGCATCTAAGCCGGGATGGTTTGAGGATATTCCCAATAAAGATTCCAAAAGCATGTCAGAACTGGAAATATAATCCCGGAGTTGAAGGGGAAAATCCATGGTATGAACCTGTAAATCCTCTGGATTATAGTCTAATACAAGATCCAATAGATATAAAAAGAAAGTAAATCAGCGGAGATTTGTATGGAACGATTGTCGTTGCCTATTGAGCAGATCAAAAACCATTATAATGTGATTGTTGTCGGATCCGGATATGGGGGTGGTATCAGTGCCTCTCGTATGGCCAGGACCGGAAGATCAGTATGCCTTTTGGAAAGGGGAAAAGAGATTCACCCCGGGGAATATCCAGACGAGGAGCTCGAGGCCCAGAAAGAGATGCAAATGGATATCGAAGGAACTCATGTCGGTTCAGAAACAGGGTTGTATGACTTTCGCTTCAACAACGAGGTGAACGTATTCCAGGGATGCGGTCTTGGAGGAACCTCGCTGGTCAATGCCAATGTATGGCTTCCGGCCGAGGAATGGGTGATGAACTCAGAGGATTTTCCGGCCGAACTGCGTAATGATCAATCTACGCTCAAATCATGCATGTCACTGGCACGAGATATGCTTAGACCCACTCCATATCCAGAGGATTGGCCGACACCGGCGAAACTTAAATCGATGGAAATTGCAGCAAAAGCGTGGCCGAATAAAGCTCTCTATCGTCCGCCTATAAACGTAACATTCGAAGATGGAGTGAACCATGTTGGCGTAGAACAGAAAGCCTGCAGAAACTGCGGCGATTGTGTGACCGGATGCAATTATTGGGCGAAAAACACCACACTGATGAACTATTTGCCCGATGCAAGAAATCACGGCGCGGATATATTTACTGAAGTTGCTGTTGACCATGTTGAACGCCTGACTGACAAATGGGCAATCCACTATAAAATTCTTGGAGCAGGCAGAGAGAAGTTCACCAATTCAACCAGTTTTATTACGGCAGATATTATCATTCTGGGAGCGGGCACACTGGGGTCAACGGAAATCCTGCTTCGTTCAAAAAAAGCCGGGTTGCCTCTCTCGGATATGGTTGGCAAACGTTTTACCGGCAATGGCGACTTTCTCGGGTTTGGATACAACAATGATTATGAAGCCAATGCTATAGGGATCGGCCATGACAAACCGGATCCCAACGATCCTGTGGGTCCCTGTATCACCGGGGTTATTGACCTGAGGAAAGATCTGTATACCAACGGAAAGGGATCGGACGGCATGGTGATTGAGGAGGGCGTTATTCCCGCCGCTTTATCTGCATATATGCCGTTGGTTTTATCATTCTATTCCAAATTTTCAAAAGACACAGACAGTGGATTCAGGGATTTTCTGCGTGAATTCTGGAGGAGGATTGGTTCCATTTTCCGTGGTGCCTATCACGGCGCTACCAGGAACACGATGACCTACCTTGTAATGACACACGATGACGGTCAGGGAGAGCTTTACCTCAAGGATAACCGCGTACGTATTAAATGGGGAAATGTCGGCAAGGAATCCATCTTTAAGAAGGTCAGCGATAACCTGCGAAAAGTCACTGAAAAACTGGGCGGAACCTACATTAAGAACCCGACATGGAACAAACTGTTTAAGAACCGAATAACAACGGTTCATCCACTGGGTGGTTGCATTATGGGCGAAGATGCTACGAAAGGAGTCGTTAATCACAAAGGACAGGTTTTCGCTGCATCAAGTGGCAACACGGTTTATGAAGGCTTATATGTAAATGATGGGTCGATTGTACCACGGCCGCTTGGTGTCAATCCCCTTCTTACAATTTCAACCCTGGCCGAACGCAATTGCCAATATATCGCAAAAGATAGAGGATGGACCATTGATTATAGTCTGGGCGGCAAGCAAACAGAAAAAAAGGTGGAAACAAAACCCGGTATTCAGTTTACTGAACGAATGGCTGGTTACCTCTCAGTTGGCGCTGAAAACTTTGAGGACGGATATAAACAGGGAAAATTGGATGATAGTGCTTTCTCATTTGTATTGACTATCCATTCGAATGATCTGGATACGATGATTAAGGATCCAAGTCACAGTGCTACTATCGTTGGTTCTGTAACAGCTCCGGCTCTTTCCAAACATAACCTATCAGTCTCCAATGGTGAGTTTAACCTGTTTACGAAAGATCCAGATCAAAAAGACATCCGCTATATGCGTTACCGGATGAAACTTAACAGCGAAGAGGGAAAAGAATATTACTTCAACGGGTATAAGCTAATTCGTGACGATCCCGGATTTGATGTCTGGGAGGACACAACCACCCTGTTTATCACTATACATGATGGTGACACAGATAAGGCCCCGGTTCTCGGAAAAGGAATCCTGAAAATAAACCCGGATGATTTCAGGAAACAAATGACCACCATGAAGGTTCCCGGTGCCAAAGGTACAAAAGATGAACTCAAGTACCGGGCGCTGTTTCTGAAGTTCTTTGCCGAAAATATCGTAGACGTTTATGTCTGATTATGGAAATGTTAAAACCATATCATGAAAGAATTGTTCCTTTTACTGCGGGAGATGGGTTTCATTGTAATCTGATCAATATTAAGAATGAAGACCATCCTCCAAAAGGCCCGGTAATTGTAGTCCACGGCGCCGGAGTACGAGCCAATATTTTCAGAGCACCCGTACGGACTACTGTTGTGGATTTTCTGGTGGAGTCAGGTTACGATGTCTGGCTTGAGAACTGGCGTGCAAGCATCGATTTCCCGCCCAATGAGTGGAACCTGGATCGGGCCGCAAAATATGATCATCCCAAAGCAGTTGAAAAAATAGTTCAGGAAACAGGACAGAAAGAAATAAAGGCTGTCATACATTGCCAGGGATCTACCAGTTTTATGATGTCTGCTGTTGCGGGACTAGTCCCGCAAGTAAAGACCATTGTCAGTAATGCCGTTTCACTGCATCCTGTAGTACCCGATTGGTCGATCTTCAAGATGAATTGGGCTTTGCCTGTAGTCCAGTTGTTTTTAAAATACCTGAATCCACAATGGGGCAATAAAGCACCCTGGGTGTTACCAAAAATTATAAATGGTTTAGTTGAAGCTGCACATCATGAGTGTGATAATGGCGTATGCAAGGAAGTAAGCTTTACCTATGGAAGTGGATTTCCAGCACTTTGGCGGCATGAAAATCTGAACGAGGAGACGCATGAATGGCTGAAGAATGAGTTTGCTGCTGTGCCTCTCACCTTCTTCAAACAGATAAAAAAATGTATTAGAAAGGGAAATCTGGTAGCAGCTCGCCATGATGGCCAATTACCCGACGATTACTTGGCAAGTCCGCCTAAAACAGATGCACGGTTTGCTTTCTTTGCGGGTGAGAAAAATCTGTGTTTTCTCCCGGAGAGTCAGATGAGAACCTATGAATACTTTGACCATTTAGATCCCGGCAGACATGCTATTCATCTGTTGCCCGAATACAGTCATCTTGATGTCTTTATGGGTGATAATGCTGCTGAACACATTTTCCCGCTGATGGTTGGTGAATTAGATAAGGAAACGTAAAACAAATAAGGAGTAATTTATGGGGGTACCCAAAAGGATCAAAAAGTATTCAAACCGATACGCATTAGTGGATGGAATCCCTTATGTAATGCCCGTCAATTGTGTAGATTCACCAGTTTTGATGGCCGGATTTCAGATCAATGCAGATAAAGCAAAGAAGTATTTCCCTGGTAACGAAATACATCCTTTTAGGTTATGGAATGGGAATGGGTTATTACTCATCACGGTCATTAACTATCTCAAGACGAGTATCGGAAAATACATAGAGTTCAGCATTGCTATTGCCTGTACGCATGGTCTTAAACCTGCTCCACGTCTTCTTCCCGGTCTTTTAATGAAAACGTATGGAACAGGTCAATATGTGGTTGATTTGCCGGTCAGCAGCGAAGTTTCCGTCAAAGGTGGAAAAGGTATCTGGGGAATGCCGAAACACCAGGCAAATCTGAAATATGAAGTCACTGAAAAAATGGCGAGCAGCCAGTACGAAGTAGACGGCCAGTTTGCTATGCGAATCGAAGTCGACCGGCCACCCCGTGAATGGCTTAAACTGAATATTGGAGCAACCAACTTCTGCGAGTTCAGGAATATGCTGATGGCATCCTACATTTATTTCAAGGGCAAGGCTGGCCTTCAGCTTTTCAGGAAAGCAAGCGCACGGTTGTACATCGGTGATCATCCTAACACAGCACCGTTGAGAGATCTGGAAATTGACGGTAATCCCTTTTTCACCATGTTCATTCCAAAAGCAAACGGGATACTCGACGATCATTTCGACTGCTGGTTCATGACGTACGATCAAAAACCACAAAAAATGCCCGAAGGAATGGAGAGTGTCGTGAATCTCGGATTAAGCGAAGACTGGCTGGCCTCGCCTTCTTTTACTGATTATGAAAAATACAGAATTTGATTAAACTCATTTTTGTTATGAAAGACTTTTTATTGAAAGCTAACAAATCCATTCTGTTTGCATGTACTGCAATGTATTTCGGCACCGGTTGGTCCCTGGTGCTATTCTCTTTTCCAATAGCACCCTCGCTCACACCCGACAACTATTACAACCAGTTTGTCCCACAGGTTACACGGGCAACTGGCTTCTTCACCTATATGACCATTCTTATGATGATTTGTGCCGCAATCATCATCATTGAAGAATGGAAAACCAGGAAAAAATGGTACCCGATTGGAGTATTGATCGCTGTGATTGCAGCAACCTTACTCACAACATCATTCATCCTGCCGTATAATGCAAAAATGGCCGCCGGCATCACTGACAATGTTGAGTTACATCGCATTCTAAGCAAATGGATCACCCTGAATATTGTACGAGTATCGCTCTGGACGGTCCAGTGGCTGCTGATGCTGTTCTACTTCCTCAGCTACTTCCCCAAAAAGGGGAAATTGAATACTCCTGCATCTAACTAACAGATCGATGAGAACACTCAGCTATTTTTTCTTTTACACTTATATCGGCTTGATACTGGTCGCCGGTTTTTGGGGCGCTTTCATTGGGGCCAGGGTTGATCAGCACATGTTGCTCAATCTCAATATAAAAGCACTCACAGAAACAACCCGTGCGAATGTTCTGACACAATATCGATTTCTCAGAGCAATTGAATTAGGGTTTGGATTGTTTTCCATCACCTTTCGGAAAGAAATCTTTACAGTTAAAAAATTCAACACGCTATTTCTGACTATCATGCTGTCGGGTGTTGTGGCAAGGGTCATATCGTTACTGGCTGATGGCTCACCCAATTGGATTTTTTATTTCTTTTTGATCTACGAAGCTACAGGCGTTGTTATCATCTATCTGTATTCCAGGCAACAAATAAACAAAGTCGATGAAGCAGTGCTGTTGGAGAGTAACTCATAATGCATTAAGCCACAAATACATCATGGTGTAATCTTATGGTATATAAAAACTATCTGATAATCCTTCTGAAAATTATCGCTGCATTAACCATTGTGAGTGGACTGGTACAGCTTTTATATCCCGGGTTCGTCCTTAAAGTTATAGGAGGTATGATAGATCCGACCACTAAGCATTTCTTTGGGATCGTCGGACTATTCATGGCGCTGTTCGGTGGATTATTGTATCAGGCCTTACGTGAATCCCATCCAAATTCCGTTGCTGTTTTCTGGTGTGGACTTCAGAAATTCGGAGCCGTTGCCGCGGTCGTTCTCGGTGTTTCAAGGGGTATTTTTTCCGGACTCGCTTTGGGTGTTGCCACTTTTGATCTGGTATCAGGGATACTCATTGCAATCTATTGGTTTTCGATCATGGGACGAACGTCCAACAATTTGTAAAATCATGGACAATACACAAAATAATATAGTATATGGATCCCCGCCTGCAGATTACGAGGGACCCAAACGATCTCTTATATTAGCCGGCGGTGGAATGCGTGTTGCCTATCAGGCAGGCGTTATCAAAGCCTTATTTGAGAACAGTTTGTGTTTTCACCATGCGGATGGCACATCCGGCGGGACTATGAACCTGGCGATGCTGATGTCTGGATTATCTGCAGACGAAATGTGTGAACGCTGGCGAACGGTCGATGTGAAAAAATTCGTCTCCATGCTTCCCTTCGAAGACTATCTGAAGCTAGCCAGGGTGAAAGCTCTTGGAGATGCAGACGGGATCATAAATGATGTGTTTCCGCACCTTGGAATCGACGTTTCTAAAATACAACAAGCCAAAGGAATGGCAGGGACTTTTAACGTCTGCAATTACACCACTAAAACCGACGAAGTAATTCCAAACACTGAAGCAGAACTGAAGTTGCTTGTTGCAGGCATCTCGTTACCCATCTTTATGCCTGCAATCGAGCACAACGGAAGTCTATACACCGATTCGGTATGGATTAAGGACGCCAACCTAACAGAAGCAATAAAGCGTGGATCCGAAGAAATATGGCTGATCTGGTGTATTGGCAACCATGGAGTATACAGGGATGGAATCTTCGACCAGTATGTCCATATGATTGAGATGAGTGCAAATGGCGCCCTTTTCGAAGAATTTGATCGTATAAATGAGCTTAATAAACGGATCAGCAACGGTGATAGTCCTTATGGACAGAAGCAACCCATCAGACTCCACGTCATCAAACCGGAATATCCACTCCCGCTTGATCCGGATTTCTACTTCAACAGGATTGACGCGTCTACGCTAATCAGCATGGGATATTCCGATGCTTCACTCTATCTGAAGAAAGCGAGTAAAACCGGTATTACCATGAACCCGGATGCAACTAGAATGAAAGATCCGGTTCCGGGTATTGCATTCAGGGAGAAGATGGAAGGATGGTTTTCTCTTGGGGAAGATGATCCCTTTCAGGGCGCAGAAGCAGGAGAAAAAAACAAAACAAGACTTACTCTCAACGCCTCTATTTATATCCACGACATGACAACATTTATGAGCAATCCGGATCATGGTGGATATATGGCTGGATATCTGAGTTTTGATAAATTTGATGATTATCTGCCTGCCAAGACCGGGGTGTTTAATTTGTTTGTGGATAACGGGACTTCGGACACAAAATGGATGATTTATGAAATGCTCATTGAGCACAAGGGGAAAGATTACTACCTGGCGGGAAAGAAAGAAATCAGAGACGATCCGGGTTTCGATCTCTGGGAAGATACGACCACATTGAAAGTGAAATTATATGAAGGAAACAGTTCTGAAGGAAAGGCGGTCGGTGCCGGTATACTTAAGCTGAGTAAAACCGAACTATTCAGATTGATTAAAAGCCTGCATTCCATCGACACCCAAAACACGGCAGAAAGCATAAATCAGATTGCTAACTTCGGGGCTTTTTTCCTTGGAGAACTGTGGAGTTCGTACAAAAAGCTGATTTAATTCTTAGACGGGAGGGTTTATGGCACTCGATTATAACAGAACGATGCAACTGACTCAGTCGGATTATTTTGATGTAAAGAGTAACAAGACCGGGATATGTGTCCATCATACGGTCGGTGGATCTGCACTTTCCACATTCAACTGGTGGAGTACCGACAAACAGATGGTAGGAACTGCTTATATCATTGATCGTGACGGAACGCTATACGAAGTCTTCGATCCCGAATGCTGGGCATGGCAATTTGGCCTTTCCTGGGATCATGAAGAAAAGATCGCCTTTGAAAAACGATTCATTGGTATAGAAATAGCAAGTGAAGGAGGCCTGATTCAAAGAGACGGCAAATACTATTGTTACGACAGAGTTTCGGATCGAACCGAGAAGAAACAGGAAGAAGTCTTTGATGCCGGGAGAGATTATCGTGGATACCGCTATTTCGATCGATATGAACCCGCACAAATAGAAACACTAATAACTATTACCAATGAACTTTTTGACCGGTTTAATATTCCACGACGGGTCAAGGCTGATTCAACGAAGTACTATGGAGAGAAGCTCAAAGACTTCGAAGGGATTATCGGTCATGTAATGGTTCGGCAGGACAAGACCGACCCAGCTCCTATTCCGGAACTCTGGCAGCGTCTTCGTGATGAATGTCATTTACAGGTAGATGACAATGCCGAATCTCAGGATCAACCCGTGGCGAATGAGGAGAATGAATCAGCAAATCAGGATCTGGATAAGCTGTTTGACAGTAATATGGTTGAACTCAATAAAATGAATGTATCGGCCGGCAGCATGGTCAAGGGGTTAATTATGGAACTGGAGCGGGATAACCGTAACACATATATCCGTCTCCATGATGCAGAATCTGGAGGCCACATTGTACAATATGATTTTGTGAAAGGTGATCCCGAACTGGTTAAAAGGATTGGAAATGCACTGGGATTCGACAAGGTTACGGATCACGAACTGGAGGTTCATCATGCTTAAAAAAGCATTAATCATTGTTAGTGTTGTAGCCGTACTATTGATGGTCAGTCTCACTTACATTCTTGGTAGAAATATCAACCAGGAAGAAATTATGCGTGCCAGGCTTGAGATGCAGCATCTTCGCTCCTCGCGCGATTCAATAAAAGCAGTTGTCGCACTCAAAGATTCCATACAGTCGTTATTGCGCGTTCAGGTTGATCAATTAAACACTCAAGCCAATACGTTGCGTAAACAAGTGGATCAGTTGGAGCAAGATCGGGCCAAAGAACAACTGACCGTTCGCAAGATTCACAAGAAAAAGGATCTGCAGGACAGGTTGATTAAAACATTTCCAGAGATGGCTCAGTCGGACTGGGGTGTGACGGAAGTATATAACGAAGAGAATCAGATCGGTATCGAATATTTACTTGTTCCATTTTGGTTCTCAGAAACTTTCATAATAGACCATCAAAATTCGATGTCATATATGCAGCAACGCAACAAACTTCTGTCCGTCGATTCACTGCGTCGGAAAGTCGATGTATTGCAAGACAGCCTTTTCACTTTAGAACAGCAGAAAGCAAATGCCTACAAAGCGGGTTATGACGAGGCATATGCCAAGTACGAGGCATTGAATGAGGATTATGTACAATTACTAAAACAGCCACCATCGATTAAACTTGGTTTCCCTAAATGGGGAATAGTTGCTGCCGGGGTCGGTGCCGGCGTGCTAATAGGTACACAAATCAAATAACAGGTAACAGATTATTTAAAATTCAAAGGAAAGGAGCGGCATATGTTTGGTTCCAATGTCCTCGAGGTAGTCATCGGGTTAATCTTTATATATCTGTTGTTAAGCCTTTTTGTAAGCGTCGTAAATGAAATCATTACCAGTTTCTTGTCGTTGCGAGGCAGTTTCCTGGCCAGGGTGATCATACATTTTATAGATGACAAGAATAACAAACTGAGCGACTATTTCTTTGACAACCTCCTTTTCAAGAAGATACGCCAACCCAAGCGAATCTCGTGGTTTGGTAAAATAAAGTATCCCTCCTATCTGCCCAGGGAAGCATTCTCCAAAATTTTGCTCGAAACAATCGTTCAAAAAGAGTCCGGTTCTAAGACTGAGGTCGCAGAAGTAACATTTACTAAAATAAAAAAAATCGTAAAAGAGAACCTGCAAGAGGGAGATACACGGCAGATGTTGCTGTCTATGATAAATGATGTAGAACAGAAGGAAGAAAACGTTGAAAAGAAACTGGAAAAGCTGAGGGCTGAAATTGAGGACTGGTATGACACCTTGATGAAGAGAGCATCCGGATGGTACAAGAGAAGAGTGCAGATTTTTCTGTTTGCCATCGGATTGCTGACTGCGGTTATCTTCAATGCCGATACGTTTGATATCGTCAATACACTAACCAGTAATCCCCAAGTACGGCAGGAGATGGTTGAATTGGCAGAGAAATACCAGGCTAAGGTACAGGATGAGGAACTTTCGGAATACTATCAAAAAGCCATCACAACACAGATGGATCCGAACTTTGTCGCAGATTTAAAAAAGCTTAGTGGAAAGGACAGCACTGATGCTTTGAAGCTATACTACAACAGGCTTAAAATGCGAAATATAATGCAGGAAGATCTCCAGCCTGCACGTAATATCCTTGGGTTTGATATGATAACTAACCTTACGATTCCACCAAACAGAACGGGATTCTGGCCAGTGACGGGATGGTTTGCACTTAAAATTGCCGGCTGGCTTTTGACTGCATTGGCGCTAAGCCTTGGTGCACCGTTTTGGTTCGACACGCTGAATAAAGTGATGAAGCTAAAGTCTTCAGGAGAAGTGCCCAAATAAAGGACAGAATGGTCTCCCGTTATTAATACCCATAAACACAAGGCAATGTCATCCTGCCGTTGATCCCGGCTGTTCCCGGGATCGGCTTAGGATCTCCCTGCCGGGAGCAACGCTCGCGTCAGTGCCACGTCACGAGTGCTCCCCTTCCACGAATGTGGAGGGGCCGGGGGAGGTTCACAAGCATCGCACAAATGCCAATGAGATTCCACATTCTCTGATAAATCAGAAGAGAACTTCAGAATGACAATTATTGTGTTACTTGTTGTTTCGTTAAACATTTAAGCAAATCCTTTCACGATGTTGCATTGTTCTCTTTTCACGTTTCTATGACTTTCAATTCCTTCATCACTTTCTATATCTTAATTATTTTACTGAAACGTGAAGGATGAATAGCACATTTCAAATGATAAAACGATATGTTCCTCGTTATCTTTGAAAAAAGCAGCTAAACTCGCACTTACAACACTCTGGTTTGACACGCTGAATAAAGTAATGAAACTAACGTCGACTAGAGAAGTGCCTAAGTAATAGTGGGAACGTCACCCGAAAGGCAGGTTATTAGAACTATAACCGTATTTTCCCGAGAATCTTAATAGGTCAGAATTTCATAGATAGTGTGAAATCCTGGTAAGCAAAAATTCCTTCAACTTCACAGTTTCCTGAGGAGAATCATTCGATTCATTCATACATCTCGAATAGCCCATTCGTATTCAATGAGCTAATTAGGATATCCAGCATTTTTATACCCGGCAACCCTCCAGGTTAGTTAGCTTGAACTCTTCGTTTCGGCTGTACCCGAGCTACGATTAAACTTGGACAACAGATTTAAGATCGCTCCCATTCCTACCCCGACTGTGCCCAAAAAGGTGATAGTACTACCGAGAAATTCCCGCTGAGTCCAAAAAAGGAATAGTACTATAATAACCAAAGCAATGATGAAAGGACCACGTACCGACTCCCATGTGCTTGGTATACCCGAATGTTCCCACTCGTTGAGCGTATCCCCGGAAACGGTGTTATTAACAAATTGGGCAAAGCTTTTGTTATCCAGGCGAAGGTCAGGACTTGTTTTAATTAACCCTCTCGCGATGAGACGATTTACAGCCTGTTCTGAGTTTGGATTTACTACGGAACCCCTGGCAAGTTGAGCAGCGACGAGTCGTTCACTTTCAGAAAGTATCGCCCAGCGAGCTGCATAATAAGTATTAGCTCCTTCCCTGATAAGATCGATAACTTCAGCACTTTTCAGTTCGTACCATTTGGGGCGGGAGAGAATTTGCTTTCCGATCTCTTGTAGCCGCTCGTGTCGCCCGCATTCCTTAAGCAGGATATGATACACATCTTTAATATTCTTTTTTTCACGATATACCGTTCTCTCAGCGTTCATATGCGATGAGGGGATCATCCACATTGTTAGATTTCTAAATGTCTGTTGCAACAGACGAATGAGAAACATCAAACCTGATCTTTGAGTATCAATTTCTTCAGCAGAAGATTTATTGTTGCCCAAAATCCGTTCATTAATTACAGCGATAATTTTGCCTGCCTCTTTCATTGAATCGACAATTGAATTTAGGCTATTAGGAAACTTGTCATCACCTTCGAATTTGTCTTTGGTCTTCTTGATTTCATCAACGGTTCCAACCAATAATACTGATATGATTTCAACCTTATTTTGAAGTTCAAAACTCTGGAAATTTAATTCGGAACCCAACCTTTTTTCCTTATTAATTTTAGAGACTGTATATAAATTGTTATTCAGTTTTTTGAGTTCTTCTCTCAACCATTTCACCTTTACTGCTGATTCCTCTATTGATCGTTTTATCTGACTTGTATTGCTATGTAACTCCTCTATCTTATACGATTTTGCAATCTCTTTGCTTAGATCATTCAAATCCTCCGTCAGTTTATGAACGACCCTTAATTGCAGGGATAATTCAAATGGATAAGGATCTGTGACATCTGAAAGGATCACCTTTGTAAATTGCCCGAGCACCCGATCCCAACGGCGTTCATTTTCATCTGGCTGGTCAACGTTTGATTCGCCAGAAATCAGGACCTCATTCAAATCACGACTTGTAATCAATATAAGAGGCATTGAATGACCGGAAAAAATATTCTTTTCGAGGAATTCAAGCATATACCGGTTCCATTTCGCTTCGTCCAGGCGGTGGTCAAAATAATCCAGGCATACGGCCTTTGTTTCTTCGGGCTTGTTTTCCAGTAGGTACATTGGTGCACCATCCGGGCCAGTCTCTTGTGAAATCATATCGATAATATGCACCTCTTTTCCGCGTCTTCGGATCGGCTCTCTGGATATCGACCGCGTACCTACAAGAATCAACGATTTCCATTCCTCACCGGGCTTCGGTAGTACATCTTCCAGAGTCAGCGGATCGGAATGTTCCAGATGTTTAAAGAAGAGCCACCAGCTTACCCGGTAAACGATCAGGAACATTCCACCCAATTCTGCACCTAAAAGGAGTAGAGTTTGCCAAAATCCTATCCAGCCCATGGTGTTAGGTAGAAATGGATGTAATCGGTTTACCATCATTTGTTTGTAGTTGAATGATATCCTGATGTTCAGTCCATTTTCGATCAACCGAATTCGCTGATAACTGTCGCATACTGATGGAAGCTTCGGACAGAAAGGGAATATGGTCACCAAATAGGCCATGCAAACTGTTATGCAGAATTGGCTGCATGAGTTTCATACTTCCGGACGACTTAATGGCCTTGATTTTTTTTGTTGTACCAAATAGTAAACTTTCGAATGCCTCGTCATACTTTTGATTTATCATTGATTCTCTGTAATTCGGAGTTTCGACCGTCTCGCATGATCTCATCAATTCTGGCCAGTCGTGCCTTTAACGACTCCTCAATTTTGAGCTGGTTGTACTTCACAAGGTCCTCACTGCGGTCATGGAAGGCAAATTGGTACGTTAAATATCCCGGTAAGATTCCGATAATGATCAGTCCTGATAACATCGCTGCCGTGTACAGCATCCGCGGAGACAGATCTTTTACCCACCTATCCATAAAATTTCTTACTTCAGGCAGTCGCAACCACATCAACAGAACTATCAGAGATGATACAAGTGCAACAATTTCGATCCATGGAACATCCTTATATCTCCGTGACAATACTATCGAGACCACAACTGAAAGTCCGAACAGTGACCAACCCAGCATGCTTTCCCTGCTCCGGGTATTCGGTCGCCTGCCCCACGATAATACAACAAAACCAAGACCAAGAAACTGCACAGGTATAAGTAGGATTGCCGGATGGATGTGCAAGTGCTCATGCATCATCGCCTGTTGTGTAAGCACAAATATGAATGGAAGTGCAATTATGCACAGGGTCAAGTATTTTCCGGGCTGCTCCAGGTCCGGCCATAACCATCCAATACGTGATGTAGCGATACGGTCTAGCACTAAGATCATAATCAGGATCAGGACGATCCATATGCTAAATAAAGCACCACCCACAAACCACGCATCGAAACGAACCGAATCCACCAATGACAAGTCTTTATAGAGGATCAGAAACAGCGGACGGCCCTTGAGTGGCCTGATGACCGTCATCTTTCTGTGTCCCCCGTATGTCAGATCCAAATCTCTGGATGCACGCGCAGCAAGAATTGAACGCAGAAGGTCACTTTTGTTGGTTTCTTCAGCGAAATTCTCATCCAGAACACGTTCGGGACGGGTGTTAAACTGTATCCGGGCATTGGCATCAACTACGGCGAGCCCAACACCAGCTGGCAGCACGGGATGGCTAAGTGAAACAAGTACAGTAGTTATGGCAGCAATTCCTGAACAATATCTACAATTCTTATCTGAGTATTTCCAGGGAGTTGAAATTACGGCAAGATTTTCGCCAGTTGTCCACGAACGAATGGATTCGATGAAATAAGGGGCGGAGTCTTTATCAACTTCACTTTTTCCATTAGAAGCTGTTGAATTACTTGGAACAAGCGACTGCCGTTTCCATCCCTGCTTATTTTTTAACATCTGAAAGTATCCACGATTCGCAACGTTGATGAGCGGGGTATTGTGGGAACGCGGGGTCCATTTGGCAATCTGCAGCCCTTTTGAATCAGTCCAGAATACCATGCTGAAGTAAGGATAACTAATGTGGTCGGGCAGAAAGGAGTTTCTCATGCTATACTTTTTAAACTTTACACTGTCAATGTCGATTGTATCTTTGCTATTCCCTGAGACGCGGGTTTGTAGTTCATTGTTTATGTTTTGGAGTTGCTCAAGTGCATCGCGAATCTCCAGATTAAGATTTTCGACTACTGTTTCGGCGGTCGATTCCAATTGATTTCTGGTAATCCACTTGAGCTGTGAATAGTGAACAGTATCAGCCAGGAAGAGGCCGGAAAGGCCGCCACCGAGAATGAGTGCAGTGACCAAATAAAGCAAGTAAAACACTCCGAGCCGTTCTTTGGGACCCATCGTAAATACCCGGACAAAAGGAACAACAAGGAAACCCAAAATGACCAGGAAACCGAGAATGAGAGTCGTTTTCGGATCCAGCGACAGGCTCTCCTGGCGATAATCCGATTCGGGGATCATTCCACCAAGGATCCATTGGGTGTAACCTGCTTTCAAATTGGTATTATCCGACTTAACTCCCTTAAAATTAATACGTATCGGCAGCAAATAAAGCCGATACTCCTGACCCGCAACATGAATCTGAACTATGTCACTGACTCCTATCCCGTGTATTTTGCTACCGATCTTGTTTTGCAGTGTATCCAGAGCCGATAGCTCAAAGACGCGAACACCGGTCTGGTCTGTTTTCCGTATAAATACCTTTCCATTTTCATCGGCCAGGAACACAGTCTCCATGTTGTCTGATGACAAAGCCGGCCGAAAAGACGCAAATTTGTACCCTGCCTCGATGGTATTCTTAATAGCATCCTTTTTTCCATTGTACCAAAGTTGTAGCGATGAACTCGCGAGATCGATTTTTAAAGCCGCCGTATGTAGTGACAGCTTTTTCAAAAAATCGTCGGCCGTATCTTCAGCAATTTTGGCTGTGAGATTTGGGATTAAATCGGTCTTACTCTTGAGCTTCTTGTTTAGAGTGTCTTTTCTTAGTGAATCAACTAATTCTGTTCTCAAAACAAAGGTTGTATCGTTCGCAAGGCTTTTCAGAACATTTTGCAGGTTATTAACCCTGCCTTCAATACCCTGACTGATACGAGAGAGCTCCCGGAGGTTTCGATTATCCATCTGTGATGCATTTGAGGCAGTACGAAGATATATACCCGCTCCCAGAAGCAGCATCAAAATGACCATGGCGCTTGTGATACCTGTGACTCTCTTTCTCACACTGAATTTCATATCAACCTGATGTTAAAGCAAACCAGAGAATTCATATAAATTAAATTGGCAGGTAATTATGCCTTCTAAATACTGAACGAACTTTGGCAATAACCGGGAAACCGATGGATTGAGTAGCGGGTACTGGTGTATTACTAATGAGCAGACCATTTATAGTGTTTGCTTTTGACAAAAAATGTACGGCCAAAAACTAATCGACGAACATAACGGTATAAATTATAGTGAAATGGCGTTTTATAAATTTCAGGCTGATTTGATGGACCGGTTTAATGTGTTGAAGCCAATAAATTACGATGATTGCCGTGAGTTTATCACCAGTCACCTTGTGAAAAAGTCTGTTTCGCCACTTTCTCTGTACCGGTTCCTGGATGATCCCCTTTGCGTCGCCAAAATGCCCTGAGTATAAATCGTAAGCAAAAACATTAAGACATAAGTATGATTATGTAATTCCAAGCTTGGCAAGGAAACCCTGTACTCTTCATGCAGCGTTGCCAATCATACTATGGTATCCAATTCTTTCGGTAGGTCCGGGATCGGAAGCAACGCACACAACTTTTGCACTCTTGTTGAGACGGCCGCGGTAAAATATCGGTCCCAGTCGAACCAGAAGCTGTCTTTATGAGACGAATAATCAGGCAAATCCGCAAAAATTCTGGCGATTGGTTTTGTCGGACCTATATCGAATTCTATAGTTTTCATAGTGGAGTCTCTTTAGATTTGATGATAAATAAATCATACGAGATACGACTCGTTGTATATTGGTAGTCCAGACATGAAATCTCTGCCACTATCCTGGCTATAGATAATCTTTGTTAGAATTCCTTTTCACCAATCTATCGTAAAAATTATTGGCGTTGTAAGCATTCAGGGACGAATCTGCCAAGTCTGGAATCCGAACTGAACAACCCCTGCACTCAAAGTACAGGGGTTCGGATCAGGACTGAAAGTCCTACTCTTACTCCATGATAAAGTCGGAGTTGTCTTCTCCGTCCTTACTTCTATGATGTTCTAAGTATTCCTGGACCATCTCATCGGTTATATTGCCTGTGCCCACGCTCCGTAACCACTCGCCCAAAAATGTCGGCCCCAATACCTATCGGCCAACTGCGGAAATTCTTGTTGCAAGATCCGTGAGGTGCGTCCCTTTATCCGTTTCATCAGCTGACTGATCGCTGTTCGCGGAGGATATTCTATGTGTATATGCACATGATCCTTGCTGACCACCCCTTTCAGAATCTGGATCTCTTCTACTTCACATACCTAGATGATTAACTCACGACACCGTTTCTGAATATCCCCTTGCAAGACATGGTAGCGATACTTGGTTACCCACACCAAATGACAGGTCAGTCGGCTTACCGTATGAGATCCTTTTCGCATTTTCTTATCCATAGCCCCAATATATGCCCAGATATAGATTTTTCGAAATACTAAAGTTCTGCACTTAAAGTGCAGGGTTTTTCTCCCCAAGCTGGGACCAATAAAGCTGTCAAAAACGGTAACCGTTCGACTAATAATCACCATTCTGGTGTAGATCGTTGCTCGCCGCATAATGTATTTGCATTTACATTTACCCCAACCAAATTTGCTAATGTTATACAAGAATGGCATTGGTTAATAGGTAAAGGGGTACCTTGTGTAATTATATTTTGCAAGGCCATAGCAGTTATATCAACGATAAAATCACCAAGCATTGCTCCTGTTAATGCACCACCACCACCACCAACTATCGTTCCGGCACCGGGTTCAGCTGCTGTTTCCCCGGCACCGCCAACTAAACCCAGAATGAAGGCTCCAACTGATGCTCCAATAGGCAAAGAAGCACAGTCAGCAAATGTCAGTCCGGCCAAATTTACTAATGACACTTTTTCTCCCAAAGTGATATTGCTCAAATTCCAACATCCACTATCATCTGCACCAATATTGTAAATATGTTGAAGAATTGTCATAATGTTACAAACGCAGTCTAACCCTTCGATGAAAGGTGATGCTGGCAAAAGAAAAGGTGCCGAATCTTTTAAGTCCAAAATACCATCAGCCAGACAGACACAGTTAAAAACATTAGAAACTATCGTATCATTAATTCCTAATAGTTCACGGGAAAAAGAGCTCCAGCTGCATATTGGGGTAGCTGGTTGTGTTGGCGCAGGAGTAGGTTCCTGTATCGGTGTCGGGTGATCATCATGGATAGGTATCGGACTATATCTTACAATGGCAATACTCCTGTTGACCGGATAGTATTCTCCCTCAACTGGTCCGCGAGAGTATATAACAATATTAAGATGAATACCTCTGCTGGCGGCAATTTCCTGAATTAAACTTTTGGCTTTCAAGGCTCTGGCACATGAAAGATTCATATTGAATATCGGATTTCCTTCAATGCTTGCCAAACCGTGTATTTCAATTGTTTCTCCATCAGTATATGCTTGCGCATCTGCCCTGAGATCAACTTCGTTGTCGCCCATGAATGTGTCACATTCACGGTTAAACAAATATCGCGGACTATTTTGTGATAGTGAAGCTGTTGGCGATTCACACCCGGTTGGAGTGTCGATTTCAGCTCCGCCACAGGCTCTTTGCAGTGTTTTTGGAGTGGTATTTTGCTGAATAACATGAGTTAATTCATGGGCAAGCAATCTTTTCCCATGGTCAGTACGCGGTGCAAATTGATTGGCATTAAATACAATATCATTCCCGGTTGTGAATGCCAGTGCATTAACAGACTGGGCAGATTGAACGGCAGCCGAATCTGTATGGATCTGCACATTGGAAAAGTCAAAACAAAACGAGGTTCAAAAAAATCTCTCACCTCCAGTGGAAGAGATTTACCTTTTCCATCTAATCCCTTTACATAATGATCTACAAAACCCGAATCCGGAACAGGAGACGAACTTATTTCATCTCTTTGTAACTTTTTCTTTTCTTCTTCCTCGCAATGGGAACACTTTCTTTGCATCAAGGTTGATGATACGTTCAGAGGCGATGTTGGCTGATCATTTACCGAGTTGTTTACAGATACTTTTTCTTCTTCTTCGCATTTTTTGCACTTCCGCTGAACCGTATTTCCACCTCTAAAAATGCTTCTGAACCCAAAAGGTGCGACGGGCGAAAAGTCCGGATTAAATTCGAGTAAAGGAATTGAAGCGCTTATGGTAGAAGTATTTAGCTCTCTATCTGTTATCTCCCACCAGGTCGGGTTATCAGCTTTCAATTGTGAATCGATAAAACGCGGAGCTGTAAAATTGGTGAGTTTTGCAGACAAATCGGGTGGTAATCCAAAGCGATGGAAAAAATCAAAATTATAGCGCCATACCTGCAATGCAGAATCCGGATCCCACAAATGGAAAACATCCCTGTTTAGAAAGGGTTGCCTCATAGATAAGAAATCGGGACCTGTTGAGGACTGGAGCAAAGAAGGAGTCGGTAAGGTCAAAGGTGTGGAAGACTCACTCTCACCTGAATCCTGTTTTTGAACATTAAAAATACTTGCATCCCGGATCTTTTTTGCCTCCAATTCCTTAACTGGCTGACGGCGAGCCTGAGCATCCGGTATCATCATCACAGCATCTTCAACCCGGACTGCCTCTTTTTCATATTCGTCATGGGGCTTGCCAATCTCCAGTTTAGGTTGAATAACAATTGGTTGAAAAAATGTAACCCTACTCTTCAATCTGGGAAAAAAGATGCGTTCCGGTCCTCTCTGAATGGCGGTAGATCGAGAGATTGTTTTTGGAGAGGATGTAGCTCTTTTCATATCTGTGATCTGTCAAAACGGCATCTAATTAATATCTTAAGCATCAAAGATTAGTCCAGGATGCTTTAAATAACATCGGATACCCTTGTGAGTAATCGATACTATACCGTTAGTATGTACAATTTCATTTCCCAAAACGGTTTCCAATCTAAGGTATAAGAGGCCATATTACCCCCCAAGCTGGATTTTGTAATTCTGCATTAAATGCACTCTTTTCTGCTGCGGTCCAACTCGTGCTTGTAAAATTGAAGGTATCAGTCACAAACGCATCTACCTCAGTACATTCACACTTGCACCCAATGGAAGTAAGAATTCCTTTTAATCCCTCCGATGAATTATTAACGAAATTATTAAACCAGTTTTGTAACCTGACTCTTGAGGGGTCAGTTGCTGGAGCTCCAGACGGTATTGCTCTAAACATAAATGGGAACTCACTCAACTGTGCAGATAATTCCGAAAGTTCAAACGAAATTGCAGCTCTTGTGCATGTGGTCGTTGTAATCCCAGGTGGTGTTGAATGAGCAGAAGTATCAAAGATCACATGCTGTGTTTCATGCGTAAGTGTTTGAAGTGTATTTATCCTCCATTCTTCACGACTTAATCCACCAATCACAGATGCTCCATGATTAAATTGAAGTGCTTGTTGATTTAATATTCCATGAACAAACACGCATGGCTTAGTAGCACCAACCATTCCAGGAGGAATTGTTCCCGGAGGCAATCCTTCGTTAATCCAATCTGTACAACTCTCTGTGAATGCCTCTGTTCCAGATGACATATCCCAATCAATGAAGATTCCATGGATATTTGATAAGCGACCTGGTGATTGTCCTTGTAAAAAAATTTCAAGTTGTCTTGCTCTTCCACCATGTCCAGAACTTAAAGCTCGTGCAGGTGTCATCCTTTTTCGCCTGTCTCTTGGGCCTAGTTCAGTTGCTTCTTCGGTACTACTAAAACTAACAGCTGAACCAGAAATAGGTACAGAACAGGTAGTAGACGGGGTGCATAGACGATTAATTATGGAATGGAATGAGTGATTTTTATTTTGTTGTACTACATGCACTAACTCATGAGCAAGAAGTTTCTTCCACCCAGAACTCTGCGGCGAATATTGATTTTTCCCAAATACAATATTATTTCCGGAAGTATATGCCAACGCATTTATTGAATGAGCCGATTCTGCAGCAAGAGAATCTGTGTGCATTTTTACGTTGCTAAATTCATACCCAAACCTCGGCTCCATGAATGCACGCGTCTGTACATCCAGTGGTTTTCCATTTGACGAATGTATGACCTCTTCGACCTGTGATAATGAATTCTCTGGTATTTCACCACTTTCTTCCTTACGCCGTACCTTCTTTTCCTCTTCTTCCTCACATTCCTTGCACTTCCTTTGGATTCTTTCCCCTTTGGGATCCGGCATTCGCATCACGGCATCGGCTACCTGGTCCGCCTCTTTCTCATACTCGTCATCTGGTTTTCCTATTTCCAGTTTAGGCTGAATTGTCGAAGGACCAAAGAATGATCGGGCTGCATCCTGATTGTTGGAATGCTGTTTAGTCTGATTATACCTTTTTGTGCTTATTGATTTCATATCCGTCAGATATCTTCAGTTTGTACTATTTATCCCGGGATTTCTCAGTTAGAATAACCATTGCATGCCTCCGTGTATAAGAACGCCTGTATCAGGATTGTAATTAAACCTCAGCCCCACGCCAAACCCTGAATTCTGCTCTCCGGACAGAGGCTGCAATGCCCGGACGGCTCCCATTACAGCATTTATGTCATTTTGGTGCGATTGATAAAAACTAATGGGATCCTGCATACTGCCTAAACTCCCAAGAACTGAGGAAGCCCCTGCCCATCCGCCATATACCGACTCCGACAAAGCAGATGGCATAGGAAGTAACGGAGAACCATACCCAAAGTTTAAACCAAACGATGTTGATGACGGGTCATATGAACCTCCAAAACGGAACGGTCCCTGCCTTATACTCAATGAAGTCGCACCTGATGTCGGATCGACACCAAGCTGGGTACCAAAACCCGGTCGGTTGATGCCTGCAAAAATACTCCCGCCGTAGTTATAGCCAAGGCTGTATCTCAATAGGTTTTGACTGAACTGAAGTTCTGTTCTGCCGGTATTCGCCTGCAACATCCAGTTTCCAAGGGCAAATTTTATTGAAGGCGGCAGTACTGAGTAATCAAAATCAAAGCTGTTATCCTGCTCTGCATCAGGTGAGCTTGCAGCGTTGTCGTCTCTTTGGATAAGCTGACCACCTGTGGCCCCCTGCTGCACGACATGCGTCAATTCATGCGCCAATAAATGCTTCCCACTACGTGATGCCGGGTTGTATGCGCTCTCACTGAAATAAATATCGCGACCATGCGTAAAAGCACGTGCTCCTAATTGTCGATTCAGATAATGGGAATCCGACCCGGTATGAATATTAACCCCACTGAAGTCCGCACCAATTTTCTGTTCCATTTCCAATTGTACGTTTTTCGGTAATCGACTTCTCTGGCCCGAGCTTGACGCCATCCGGTTAGTTATCTCACTGTCCGAATAATCCGTTTTCTGCAGTTTTTCTTCGTCTTCACAGTGTTTACACTTTCTCTGTATTTTGGGATCCGGCATCCTCATCACGGCATTCGCTACCTGGCCTGCTTTTTTTTCATATTTGTTATCAGGGGATCCGATTCCAAGTTTGGTTTTAATGGCTGCCGGGCCAAAGAAACGATTCTTACCTGACGAAGGTGAAAAGAAACTTTCCTTCTTACTATTTCTTAAAACCGGAGAACTGATTCTATGTGAACCAGATATTAATCTCGACTCTGCACTAATCATATCCGTACCCTGTTCACGCTAATCATCATTTTTGTGCAATTATTTACCCTCTTTACTCAGCTCCCTCCGTACGCCGTTGATGATGTCTTCATGCGAAATGGAATTCGTGTTTTTCTCCAATGCTTCGAGACAAACGTATTGAACGATATTCATGATATGCGAACCCGTGAGTTCATGGTCTGAGGCTATTGAATTCAAGTCGACGTCATCTTTAAACCTGATGGCTTGAGGGAATGCCTTTTCCCATAGCAGTATCCGTTCATTATAATTCGGTGACGGAAAATATATAAGGGAATTAAACCTGCGTACGAATGCATCATCAATATTGGTTCTAAAATTAGATGCCAGGATCGTCAGACCCGAATAGGTTTCGATTCGCTGGAGCAAATACGAAACTTCCTGGTTAGCGTATTTGTCGTGTGCGTCGCGAACGCCGGTTCTTTTTCCAAAGATCGCATCGGCCTCATCAAAAAATAAGATCCAGTCTTTATGCTCCGCCTTATCAAAAAGGGATGCCAGGTTCTTCTCTGTCTCACCTATATATTTTGAGACAACGGTTGACAAATCAATCCGAAAGACCTCACGGCCGGTATATTTCCCAAGGAGTGTCGCTGTCAGTGTCTTTCCGGTACCGGGAGGGCCATAAAACAGTGCTTTATACCCAGGTTTCAGCTTCTTCACCATCCCCCATTCGTAAAGAAGCGTATCATTGTGCCGGATCCAGTTTTCCAGTTCTTTGATCTGTTCAATAATACGCCCATCCAGGACAAGGTCGTCCCATTCCATCTGCGTTGTCAGGTGCTGGGCAGGAAAATTCATACTTAGTTTCGGAAGATTAACCTTCCCGGTGGTAAAGACTTCTGCAAATTCAGGTTCCAGGATAAGTCTTCCACTAAACATTGGTTCACCACTTCTGACCGTTTCAATAGAGAGAATATGCTGTCTGAACAGAAAGCTGCTATCATCAAAAAGACTCAGACATTTCAATCTTTCCTGTACATCCGCCCCGGCCAGGATAAATAGCGCCGTTTCGCCAGTCGGCAGTGTTCCACGGTGGTGTTCTCCCCTTATACCTCCAAAATCCGGAAATTCACCGCCCTGAGGTAGATATTGTTGAATCAACCGGTCAAAAAAACCGGGAAGGACATGAGGGACTATCGCGATCAAGAGTATTGTCAGTTCATCCTGGACCAATCCGTATCGACGAACGAAGTTTGCTAATGGCGAGGTATCGTCCTTTTCCGGAAGAGTCAATATTGGGAAATCGGTTGTTTCCTTTCCGAAATATCTCGATAAACGACTTGTACAATACTTCTCAAGATAACGAAGTGCTCTTGTCAGGTAAGTCTCTTGTCTCAAAGTATGATTCCCATTCGCAAAGAATGATTGTTTGACAGTATCTTGCGCTGCAGTTGTCATTTCAAATCCATTCTACACTCAATATCTCATTCATCCACGGCGTCTTAATCGTTGAAAATCCCCAGGGTATTTTATCCAGCAATACATCAAATGTTTTCTGATCCACCTTTAGCAGCCAGCCCGTATCTGCCCGTACAATCCTGCCATCTCTCTGGAAGAATGTTTCCTGTAACGCCTCAAGACTTGTGTTTTTGAGTGCTGACCAATGCTTAATTACCGACTTTAACAGGTCATTTGCTTCATTCTTTTCAAAATCACTTAACTCGATATCTACCGGAAGCGATTCATCGAGAGGATACCCAGTCAGTATTTTGTTAAGCAACAGTTCAAATTCGGCATATTCTGCATGACCGTATATCAAGTATTGACACAAAACCAGTGAACGCCGGTGCGAATCTTCGGATATCCACTGATCATCCCTGGTATAACCGATATTTGCAAATAATCGACTTAAAAATGGATGGAGCAACACAAGACCGGAATTAGAAAGGTAAACAGGATGCTCTTCGAAAAACGCAACTTCGTCACTTTCTGTGGTCCTGCTGTCGTTATGTTCAACTTCTTTCGCTTCTCTAAGGTTAAGATCCTTTTCCCGGATGTTATTCAGGATCATCCGCTCATCCGGGGAGAATTTATACTCCTCTATTCTATCAGTAAGGTTGTTCAATGTCTCCCGCTCTTTTTCATCCAACAACTTTACGATGTTAGCCGACATTAACTCAATCATATCATTTGTTGAATGCAAGTACGCAGATCGAAGGGCTTTAAAAAAGATAACTTTCTTTGATCCCGGGGATATGCGCAGTACATCAAATATGTTATTCCAGCTTTGATGCAGCCTTCTGGCAAGGTTAAGAGTGTCATCTTTTTCTGATTGGCTAACTAACAACTCAATTATTTCTTCATCTTTAAACTGCAGGACGCAGCGTTTAAAAACTATCTCGTCAGTCAGAATAAGTTCCCTTACCTCATCACGAAATTGGGTGTTGGTATTTAGGAGAACCTCCAGAGAAGAACATAACTCAGCCTGGCTATGCAGGGTGCTAAACCAAGGCAGTACTCCATGCTTGAGAAAATGCAGGATTGCTTCTGATTCACCGGTATTATCATAAATCGTAACGTCTTCGCCCCGGACATCCAGGTCATCCTGATCATCATTAACGCTATTCTCGTTATTTGAAAGCTCGTCCAGGTATTGACCAAGTTTTGAGACGGTCTCGTCAACAAACCTGTTTTCCCAGCCATCGTTCTCAAATATACCGGAATCAACGATTAAACGATCTATGCTAATGATTTTATCATTTGAACATTTCGCATCAAACAGCTCTTCAACAGCCGGAAGCAACTTATTCCTGCAGACCTCAGACAGGTGAATTTTGAATTCGTAAGCATCACGGAAGCTACCGGAATTTTCAAATTCAACTTCCACGAACTGGGTTTTGATGATATGCGGCTTTGCCCCTGGCACTACTGTTTGGTGGTATTGTCAAACTCACCTTTATCAACATGCTTGAAGAAGATGGCTTCTGTGAGCGCATAATCAGTGGCAGACCGACAGTTCCCTGAGGGAAGCTGATAATTCACTATCAGGTACAGCCCGATGTTTTGTCCCGGATTTAGTTTGTACTTGGTTAATGATATGGGGACTTCTGGCTTGGTAAACTTATAAGTTTGATTACCCTGTGAGACCTGCCATGTGTATTGAGTGGCGTCAGTCTGTTTAGCCTTGAGAGTAAGCTCGTAATCGTTGGCATTCTTCTTGATATTCATCAGGAAGGAAGAATCGGGTACAATAACCCGGACATCCAGGCTCAACCCCTGGTATTCCAGGTGAAAGTCTTTTGTACTTTTGATCTTTTGATTCGTCGGTGTGAATGTCAATTTTCCGTTGGCCGAATCAAGTTTCATCACAAGCTTATCTGTGTTCTTGATCTTAGACAGGCTGTCCGGGAAGGGGCTTATCGTGAATTCATAGGTCTTTTGATCATTGGTACAAAATACCCCGGGTTTAAGATCAAATGACGCCTGAACAGGTTTGGTTAGTTTGATAACCTGCTTGGTCTCAGATGAACACGGAGCGTTGGTGACTGTTAAACGTACTTCGAATTCTTTTTCCTGCCCATCAAATTGATAGATATGCACCGGCGATGACTCTTTTGATGTGCTTCCATCCCCGAAATCCCACAGCACCTCTTTATAGTCAGCGCTACCCGGGAGGAATGTTACGGTAACTCCGTCTTTGGCTACTTTATATTTAAAATTGACATCGAAAGCCTCAGAGATCATCACATCGATACTCGTATTACGACCATCGGACAACTTATAGGTCAGCGTATTCTTGCCGACTTTTAGTCCTTTCGGTGCAAAGTTTAGCGATCCCGCTTCAACACCACCCTTTGAAGCCGTAAGCTGGCCGCCCTGCGGCGATACATGAACCGGATACACCTTAGTATCATCATTACAAAATTCCGTTGGTTTAATGCTAATCGACAAAACATCTGTCGGTGCTTTTGGTACCACATAACTGACGGGTGGACAATCAGAGCAGCATAAATACGGCACATAAAAATCGGCAATAACGGCTTGCTCAGGCATCCGGAATTTGACAGGTCTTGGCTCGGATGGAACGCTCACTAATACCTGGGTTATCTGATTTTTTGTCGCAGGATCCATATCCTTACAGGTATCCAGGAACTTGCCTAATGCTGTCTGGAAATTCTTCAAAAGCTGAGGATCCTTCACATATGAAGTTTCAATAAGCTTATTCAGATTGGCCACTTCAGTTGCGTCTCCTGATGTTGCCGAAGTCAATGCTCCCGGCAATCTTGAGATAATTGGATGAGTAAATAATCCGGGGTCAATTAATCTCAACGGCGGTGTTTCATGATAAACGAGTATGAACGTCCCTCCTCTTGGTACACCTGCTTTGTGTTCGATTCCGGGATGTTTTTTAACATAATTCAGAAAATTAGTTAACCGGCTGAGTTCTTCCTTCCTTCTGTTATATTCATTCTTCAACGTACTTAGACGTTCATCCAGGCAGATGTGCAAGAGGACGTGCACCTGAACGGCGAAATCGTAGAAACCGATATTCTTTAAATTTTGAAGGATCTTGCCGTAGGTCTGATTCGCCGGATCCAGTTCTTCAAGCGCTTCACCCATCTTTGCAAATTCTCCGACTACTTCCATAAGCACCTTATATCGAGCTTTGAAGACTTCGATATCGATATCTTCCAGCGTCTTTTTGAGACTCACGGCAAAAACATTTTCAACACAATCAATGAAATAGAAAAGATAGGCGTAGATCAGGTATGACAGGTTATTCCCGGAATTATCAAATGCTGCTGCCATGAAGCTGGTGCCACGTGTGACCGTTGACGGTTTGGTGAACCTCACCCCATTTTTAACTGCGTTAAGGTACACTTCCCCGATACTTCCCTTTTCAATCGTACAGTGGCTCTTCAGATAATCACCGCGCACATAATCGGGTGGTTGCAGAATCGTTAAGCCCAGGTTTGGATTAAAGACCCTTGAAATTCCGGAACTCAATCCTCCGGACTGCGGCTGATCCGCAATATTGACATTCGTATTGATATTGGAACTGATGTGAAATTCCGATGATGCGACATTCGCTATGGTTAATTGATAAGGAATCTTCGCGGCCATGCACTCAAAATCCCCAAGCTTACACTGTAGATCAGCAATCAACACCTTGTAAATGGAATCCAGATCGTTAAACTGACACTCATGATCCTTAGGGTTAAAGGCGGCAGAAATGGTTGCAGTAGATAACGCAACAATGTCGAACGGAACATTATACTCATCCCGCTGATTCGTTACAGCCGTGACGGCCTGGTTAAACGACTTACCAATGTGTCCTTCAATCCTATAAAAATTGTACGGTTCAATGTCGTATAACAAGGGTTCAATGATCTGATCACTATCGCTGTAATTAGCAGCTCCGTATGAAAGATTTTGCCTGGCATCCCCTCTTTTGGTTTTTATCCAACTCCAGGCCTCGTACATGTTTTCTACGCTATAGTAATATGGAATACATCTTTCCGATAGTGGGTAATCATAGATTTTACTGGGAGTAATCTTCACCAATTCATTTACGAAAGATTTGGGATCAAGGATGTTAAAATTGTCGATAATATCCTTTAATCGACGGTATAACAGGTGCAGTTCGTCCAGACGATCCCGCTGCTCGTTGAATAGCGGCGAATAGATGAAGTAGTTGCGGTATCGTGATCTGAAATCAACCGTAGTATCCCGGTCTGCCTCACCCAGCATAAGATGTATGGGGAACAGCTCTTCATCCGGACAACAAATCGCCTCAACCTCGTATAGCGTATCTTTGAATTCTTTGCATCCTTTCACGATGTCATCCATCCAGTCGTAGAAATACTGGATAAAGAAAGGATTGGATGTTTTTATCTTGTTAAGAGTTTCTTTGAACGTATCAAAAACCGTTTCAAAGGGATTGGGGACATCTCCAACAACAGATTGATAACGATCGTGATAATAGTTCAATGCACCGGCAATATTTTTTAACGTGGGTTCATCCACAATCTGAAGAAAAGCGTTAAGAACGGCATCCGTATTCGTCAGATCCTTGACGGGGACATTAAATCGCTTCAGTTGGAGATTTTTAAACTTTTCCGGGACCGTTAATGTATCTGTACCCAAACCCGGTTGACCTTCAAGTGTCCTGATGAAATGATCCAGATCACTTGTATTAACCAACAGAGGTTTTACATTAAATTCGATGGCCTCCCCTTTGTCATCACAATTGGTTTCGATACAGTTTTTGAGCGGCCTTTCCTTCATCTCAAGCAGTAAAACGACGGCTTTATCCTTCGTAAATCCGGTATTTTCCTTTAGCGAAACAGCATCATCAAATTCAAGGGAACGCTTGGCAGTCAGCAGCTCCCACTTATGCCAGTCGTCATACGTTGCCTTATATTTTGGCGAAAAATACTCAGGCAGGTCATATGGACGATAGTGAGTAAATTTCGTCTGAGGTTGAACAATCAGATATCCTTCGGATGTTACGCCGCATCCTTCAGACATTGATATCGAGTCTGCCTCAACGCTTAGTTCAAGCCCGCAGACAATTCCGATACCAATCAGTTTATTACGCGTAAGACGCTCCTGTTGTTCAAGATAGTTGACAACCTCATTGAGATGTTCCGCTGTTAAAACCTGGTCAGCGACAAATACGGGATAGGTGTTAAACTCTGCCATTAGTATCAGATTTTATAGGTTCCTAAGATTGCATTGTTAAGCAAAACCGGATTTTGCGTTGTTTCGCTGCAATCATATAGATGTGCCTCTGGATATTCACTGTGAATGACCGTTAGTATTTCGATCATTTTATTACTTGCAAGCCGTAGCTTTTCCTGCTTGCTATCTTTGAAAATCAGATCCTCTTCGTAGTCTTTAAGCGCCTCCATCCATTCCTTATATGCCCTTTCAAATGTGTTCATCAGTGTGTTGTTGATGAAACATATTTTAATCATGCAGTGGGCCGGGCTCTCCGTTCGCGCTATTGTATCGAAAAATTTTCGGAATTCAGGACTCTCAAATCGATCGTGCCAGTATGGTAAAATCAGGGATAATCGAAAAGAATAGGGATCCTCTTCGCCACAGAACTGGCAATCATCGCCCAGGCATACTTCAAATAGCTTATAGGTTTCTTCAGGAGTTTCTCCGGATATTTTTTTCGGTGAAAATCTTGGCCTGAGTAACAAATGCTCGACAAGGTGCATCCCCTCTCCCGGACAATCTTCGGCCAGTTTTCCTGAGATATCCGTAATCGCATTATTCCGATCGTCAGCATTCGGATAAATGACACCACTCTCTGCAAGCACATTATTGCTTGAATCGACAATGTTAAACGAAAATTTGCTGGATGAGACATCAACTGTTTTATAAGATGACGCATCATCGAAGACGTCACTTAATTTGAGTGCCACATCTGTTATCTCTGAGAATGAATCATACTCTTTTGTAGATTTAATCAGGATTGTGCCATCTTCGTCTATTACCCGGAAGTAGTATTTGGGCGGTGTATCATCGGTTTTTTGTATTTCAATTCTCTTGAGACAAAACAGAAAACGACGCGTGAAGTCATCAATACCGGAAAGCCGGGCCAGTCTCTTCTCTAATCCTGAAACATTATCTGTATCCCATGAATCGCTCAAATAATCGAATGCTTTGCCCCGCTCCCTGCTAATAACCTTATAGTCTTTCAAAAACGTGATTTTGTCTTTGAGCAGCTCGTCAGCATCAATCTCACTGTATTGATCGGCGTTCTTGTAAGTGTAGAGCATCAATACATAATCATTGAACGACTCCGCAAAACGTGCAATCAAATGATCCAGGAAACGATTCCTTCTGTCGTAGAATACATCCCTGGTTTCCATTAAGCGTGATCTCGCACTTATAATTTCGGGAGAATCCGATGGATCAGGGGCACTTAAGACTTTCTCAAGATCGGCGGGATGATTATAAATTTCTTCAATCCCTTTGATAACCTTTACATATTGTCCGAAATAGGTCTGCCGGATATCGACATCGAGTGAGAACAGATCTTTGGCATGAGACATCTGCGAGAAAAAGTTGGCCAGAGCCTGGTCGTAAAACATCAGGTAAGCCTTCAGTTGTTTGGCCTGTGCCCTTCTCAAATCATCTGCTGTATCGGGCAGGCCGGCGTCTCCAATACCGTATGTCATCGGGAATTCATATTGCACAGACAAGTAATCCTCCGGATTTCGGAAGGCACCCTCCGGCATATCATAGTCGCCGGCTGTTCCATGTAACTTGTTTCGGCTTTCCAATCCGTGCAGGTATTTCAAGGTATCAAGCGTCTCATCGAGCCTGGGACGGAAGGGTAGTTTACCTTTGAAAAACAGCACTTTTGAACGAAATATGTTTAAGACCGGCTTGCATCCGTCATCAACCTTAAGACACCAGCGTTCACTTGGAAGGATGGGATTCTCGTGGCTGTCGTATTTTGTAAGAAGCACATTTTTTACGGCACGCACCCCATCGATATCCATAATAAAATTGATAATATCGGACACAATGATTTCAGTCCTGATCTGCGTCGCTTTCAACTCATCGGTCTTAATAAATCCATGATCCAGAACCGGTCCTTCGAATATCTCCTCTGACGGAATGCCTTCGTTTACCAATTCCTTGAGCGAATAGAACTTTACCTCCGGATTCAAATAGTTCTCCAGTTCAAATAAGACATTGGCATAAACTTCTTCGATGTCGGTATCGGGAGTGACTTCTATGTCGGCACAGAATGCTACATCCTGTGTACAAACTGTTTTAAGCGGCAGGAAATCTTCACATAAATTCCGGTGTGCATTTAGAGTATCCTTAGCGTCATGGATGATCGCGGTTATGCTCTCAATTTTCTTCTTATACAGGGAAAAAATCTGGGTAATCTGTTCCGAATCATTGAACTGTGCAGTAATCACATCCTTGATGGCAGATACATCCTTTTTCATGAGCACAAAGGCCTGGAAATGCAATGATTGTGTGTCTCCGCCTAATGTCACGTCAAAGGTTACATTCCAGCGATCACCAATATTGACGACCGAAATGTTGTCAATGGTGTACGGATGAGAGTCGGTAACGAGCTCGTAATCAATCTGATCCCAGTAAGGAAACAACAATTGAAAATTCAGGTTCAATAGTTCGGGCACCGGGAACTGAAAAATGAGGTTCCCATTGTTTAAATCCCCAAGTTCGTCCGTTTCCTCCAGATCCAGGACAACATTGTACAATCCGTGTAGTTTTACGGGATGATCTGTCTCGTCATAAACCAGGGCATCTTTTTTACAATGAGCGTAAAGCGGGACTTCCTGATCAGGTTCTCCGACAAGCTTGAAGTCACTATCCCTGTACGGATAGAGCCATGCATTTTTAACGCCCTTGCGATCCACAAGAATCTTGCGATAGTCTTCAATTGTGAGTGGTTCCGATGTGAGAATATTTTTTGCTGAAAAGAAAGCCTGATCAGTATCAATCTTTCCATATTCACCGGCCAACAAATCCTTGATATCGAAATCCGTGCGATATCCGAGTTCTGTTATGGCATAACACAACGCCTCGAGTATGGTAATGCCGGGATCATGGGTGTTATAGTCTGTCCACAGATCACTGGCAAGTTCTTCGATGTATTTTAAGCCTTCCGACCGAAGAAATTCATAATCCTGATCGTTGGGCAGCGTCCTGGTTTTATCGAGATATAATATTTTATCTGTCAGCATTCACAAACAGTTTCATTAATCTTATGAGCATATTTGGGATCGTCGGATTTCACAGATACAAATACCGATCTGGATGAACTGGCTATCGCCTCCTCCACATCTTTTGATTTTTCATCTCCATTGATTTGATACATTTTCACACAACTCACATAGTCGACATAACTGCGTTCTTCGATGAAATTGATCAGTGTGCTTTTGCTCACCTTGCCTCCGAATTCGATATCCGTATTTGGGTCGAAAGCCCACGGAGCTAAAAACTGCTCAATATCCTCTTTTAGCTGTTTCGTATATAAAGCTTCATCATCTGTCAGGTACTGCAACATTGAATTCAAGCTGAATCTCTTCGAAGCGCGGGTTTCGTACATCCAGATTGACATGTGGGGAAATCTTGCCCGTCAAATATTGCTTGATGTCGTTTAATGTACCCAGGCTGGTGTAGGGGCGTAGTGGATCATATGCATTCTTATTTTGAAGATCCGGGATTGGGACCACCAGCACGTATCCCGGCTTTAACTCATTGTCAGTGTATGTCGGGGGATTATCTGATGCGTTCTCAATGATCTGTGTATGATTGATACACTTAACCTTGAATATCTGTGGAAACTGTTCCAGGACCAATCGCTCATAATCCCACATAGAAATTGCGCGGTTTTTATGGCGAAGCCGCTCGCTAACCCTGCGATAAAATGACGGATCATCTTCTTTTGGTTTTCCTCCGAATGACGCGTATGGCTGTTCGATCTTTTTAACGGATGCTTCCGGGATAACCAGCTTGCTGATTGTCTTTGCCGGCAGGGTTTGTTTGTAGTAGTTACCCGTTTTTTTATAATCGAAAAATTGAGCGATTGATGCCTCGGCAACTACATCGATCAAATTACATACTGCCGTAGTTTGTGTTTCGACAGTAGCTCTCAACCAGTGAAGTTGTTCACCCATAAGGGTGTTTTTCTGAACGGCGTCATCAGGAATAGAAAACTTAACGATACCCGATTTAATTAATCCGTTAGTCGCATCAACAAGGTTCTCTTTTTCAAAGGCTATCCATTTATCCTCTTCGCCAAGATAATACCATTGCACCGGCTGTTTCGTAGACAGTGGATTGGCACTTCCCTCGGCAACCTGGAATAAAACCGAAAGCGTCTGGTCGGTCAACAAGTTTTCAAGTCCAATGAATAGCTCACCTTCGTTGTCGAACTCCGGTAACAGTGTTCTGGGTTGATCAGGGGCACTTACGTCTTGATAACCGAATGGCGTTATATGTAATATTTTGCCTTCTTCATTCGACGCGAAGTCCAGTATCGTGGAGACCGAATAGTTCAAACTGACTTCTTTGACAACCGGTGTATAAGGCTCTCGCACTTCCTCCATGCTGATGGTTGTTGTCGTTGTGTCATCAGTGGTTTGGGAGGTTATGGTAGCGTTCTTTGCTGCATCAGCTAATCTTTGGGCATACGTAGAGTGACCAAAATCATCATCCAGAACCAGCCTGAAAAATCCCCACTTTGATCGTGTGGAATAACTCTCATTGTCAGAAAAATCTGCTTCTACACCGGATTGCGGTAGATTGAATGATATACTCGATGTTTTTAACGGATAAGGCAGGTAGTAAACTTGGTTTTGAAAGGAACCGAATGTTTGTCCGCCGGACTGAACGGATGGACTATTCTGTATTTTCAATTGAGCCGATGCCTGTCCAAAAATCTGGAAGCTTTCCGAATAGTTATATCCCGAAGCTTCATCGAACAATTTTTCATTTGCTGCTATCTGCTTCCAATCAGAATCATCCAGGTAATCAACATCTACGTGTTTTGTGCCCGACATAAAGAAGTACTTACTCTGCAGGTCGCTATAATTGTCCCATGTCAGTTTTAACGTAGCCTTCACACTTCCCGTCGGCTGAAGTGTTTTCAGAAATAATTCTTTGCTGCCAACAATGAAAGTTGATCCAACGTATGGAGCTGATCCAAACAGATCGAATGGTTTGGCCGGGTTGAGTACGCCATTGTCATTTTCGATATCCAGGTTTTTAAGCCCGGTTACCGATGTATCGATGCCGACCTTTTTAAATTTGAAATTCCACAGTTCATCAGCAGCTTTTCCTTCTTTTATATGGAAAAGAGCCATTGGCAACTCATTCGCAAAACTATACCCGTGTATCTTTTGGGAATATGGAACAATCGCAGGTTCCCCGGCATCAATTTTGGCTGTTATACTGAAATGATCTTTCGTCACTCCAATTTTCACATTACTGTTGGTAACCGGAACATCAATCCAGCCTTTCTCACCGCTCAGTTTTAGAGTAAATACATTATTGAGAATACTTTTGTTGAAATTGATTGGTTTTCCAGCCGGCGCATAGAACTTGAAAGTAATCGTCCTCTCTCCTTCCTGCAGGTAGAGGTAATCCGAGGCGATAACGAAACCCACTTCTCCTGCCGTCCGCGTTGCATCTCCAAAAGGCTTCCAACTCTTATCAGCATTTTTCAGATCTGCTCCATTACCATCTGCTGAATCGGCAATCGGACTCGCCAAAAGCTGCCGCGTCCCGTCAGATTGATTTCTTTTCAGGAACAGATTTTTTAAGGATGCCACCTTTCCTTTTCCAAGAACGACATCTTCCTTCAGATCATAAAAGAGTTCATTTCCATCACTGTCTTTTCCGGCTTTAAAGACAGTACCTTTCTCCATCAGGTAACTTTCAGCAGCCGTTTTCGACAGTTCGAACGTCAAATGTACATTATCCGGTTGAGCATCTTTTTTATTCAACCGGAGGATCTCCTTATAGTACAAATCGAGATGCCTTGCGGTGAAACCATTCAGATGATCCTGCGCAAACTTAAACAGCTTGATGAAAGTCAGGTAGAGCGCATAATGGGGACTGTGGCTTGGAAAATCGGAAAGTGTCTTATCAAAGTACGTGGAAGCATATTCAACAATGTTGGATAGTACTTTTAAATAGGCATCAAAAATCGCCGTGAACAGATTATGCGTGGCTGTATTTTTAATCTTTAAGGCGGTACTGCTGCCATTAAACGTAGCTGAAAAGGCTGGCAGACTGCTATCAGACCAAATATCAGAGAGAAACGTATCATCAAAATCCTGGCATAATATCAGATCATCGGGACTGTCACCAAAAGTAAAGGTATCGGATGGATCTATAATATTATCGGTCTTTGCCTTGCTGTAATATTTTTGCAGTCGGTCGTAATAACCGGGTAATGAGGAATGAACAGCATTACGTATGACATCGTTAAAATCAAAATCATCAGGGATTAACTGATAATAATCATCGATGATTTTTGTGATGGAAAACCCAAGATCAAACAGCGTCTTGAAATACTTCTTGAGGTCTGCCTCCTGACTCACATCAGTAGCCAGGATCTTATCAAAGATGTCTTTCGTATATGTATAATATCCCTGTATATCCAGTTTGATCAGGGAAGCAAGGGTAACCGAGATATCCATGGTTACAAAAGGCCGCCAGTCCCCGTCTTCCGTGTTGTTATTTTTGAAATACTTCAGGTAAGTGGCATAGTTCTTCGCAAACAGGATCAGATCTGGATACTCTTTTTCATCTACCTTTACGAAATCCGGCAGAAGAGCCTTTAAAACTCTCTGATACTGATTGACGCCGGACCTTATCAGCGGGTTTTTATTTTTGCAATCGTTACTCACTTGATATCGGTACCTTCGTTTTTGTAATACGGGAAGACATAATTAAACCGTGTATTGGTTGTTCTGACGGTATAATTGACCACAATCAGAATGACGCCTTCAAGAGTCCTGCTGTCGTCCAATTCCACCGAATCGAGTTTGATCCTCGGTTCGTAATAGAGGATAGCGGTCTTCACCAGATCTTTTATAAAGGATTTGAATGTCGAGGTGAGGGATTCGAACATCAGATCATCGAGGTTGCAGCCGTAATTGGGCTGCATTACCCGTTCTCCCAATCGTGTTGACAACAGGATGTGCAGACTGCTTTCGATATCAGCAACATCGCTCAGCATCGCTGTCTCCCCTCTCTTGTTGTCAAAAGTTGGCGGGAAACTCCAGCCCGTTCCTAAAAATGAATCGTCCATTCTATCGATCAGTTATTCAAGTGTTCTTCAGTACTTTCAGTAAATGTGTTCTCTATCCGCCGATAATTACCGTTGGCGTCCCAAGGATGATGGAACCTCCGTGAGCCGTGCTATCCCCGATTCTCGCTGCCGGCTTGCCTCCAATAAAAACTGTTGATGATCCTGTAATGATGGAATCCGGTGGTCCGCTGCACACACACATATCACCAAGTGTTGCTGCAGGTAACCCCCCGATGAGTACCGTTACAGCTCCTGGCGGCAATATGGGTCCGCCCACATGTGGTACGCCGCCCGGATTTACCATCGGGCATATGTGCATATCGGTTATTCTTGCAGCAAAAGGCATAGGGTTAATTTATCTTGACGATTCCACCTTTAATTTCTGTTACTCCGCTGCCATTAATCTTTACCATGGCACTCTTGAATTCAGCGTTTCCAGGCCCGGCTTTTATCTCCGATCCGCCGCTTGATACAGAAAACTGGGATGACGGACTTAGCATGATGTTGACCGCCTCCAGTTTAATATCCGTCGCAGCTTTCAGGACCAATGAAGTAGCACTTTCTACAGTCACACCGCTTGATTCCATCTTGATTGAATTTCCACCTTCATCCTCTATCTGAACTTTTCCATCATTGTCGCTTAATGTGACCTTCTTGCCTCCCGGCGTTTCAAGCGTGTATGAGTTCTCTTCATCATTGAAAATCATTTTCATTCCGCTGCGACTCACATATCCCTTTTCGTTATTATCATTGGATGGCGAGATTGGAGCCGACTTGGCACTGCTGTGAAGCATTCCAAGGATAACCGGCTGGTTGGGATCGTTGAAGATGAAGCCTACGATAACCTCGTCGTCAATCTCCGGCCGGAAGAAAGAGCCTCTGTTGTTTCCAGCATCCAACGTGGCGATACGCATCCAGACTCCCTCTTCATCCGGATTCACTATAGGTAGTCGCACTTTAACTCGAAACTCACCTTCCGGATCTTCAAGATCGGTTACGACGCCTATTTGAAGTCCCTGTACCGAAGGAAATTGTCCCTGGTGTGAGGATAGATGATAGGGATTTACCTGCTCGGAGAACCACTCACCCGAGACACCAAGACCGGCGGTTGTTGTCCAGTTGCCACCGTTGTAGTCGTGATATACAGATGAAACGAAAACAGGTCCGTTAAACCGGTCGCCCACTCCGTTCAGAGAAATAATATCACCTGGTTTGACACCAGGAAAACCTTGATACCTGACCTCCCCTTTGACCTTTGAGAGCCGGCTTTTTAACATTTTTGAATTGGCCCATTCTTTGAGCAATTCAGTGTTGATTTTGCCGCCATTCGATAATAGGAAGTTATCCAGTCCAATGACATCCGAAAGATCGGATGGATTCAGATTTCCGGTTTGATTCATGTTGGGCTCATCACCCGTATCAGACGATATTTCCTGGTTGCTGTAATCCCACGTTTTAGAGGTTATCTCTGAAAATTGATTCCTGGCATCTATCTCAGCGTGATAATCCAGAATTGTGGCACCGTATAGAACATCCAGCTTTGAATCTTCCGTCAGTTCCGGCTTTTTGAAAATGATTTTCCCATCATCGACCAGGCAAATACGACCGATAAGATCCATCCTGGAAAGAATGAAGTCCCAGTCGGTTGTATTAAACTGGATAGCTTCTTCATGCTGTGCCGTCGTTGATTCAATATCCTTTTCAAGTCCGTGTGAATCGATAATTTGTTCGGCGATGTCAGAATCTGTTACATTTTCAAAATGCCGGTTTTTTTTGCCAACCGTCAGTTTTACCGCCTTATCCTTGCATTCAACAATCAACTCTGCACTGCTCGATGAAATCTTGTTGGAATGAGAAGTTATGATGCCTTTAAAAATACGAGTATTATCATTCCTGTAGCCAATTTTGATTTCAATCTCATTTCCGGGTACAAAGAGAGCCTCGTTGCTGAATGGAAAATTCTGAATCGACGGATCACCGTCACTTATCCTGATTCTGGCCAGTGGAATCTTATTTACTTCCCTTCGGACAGAAATACTTATAACCGGAACCGTATAGGGAATCTCTTCGCCATTGATCAATATGGTCCTGGTTACCAGATCGGCTTTTTCCGTATTTGGTATGATTCTTTGAACCGGCATACCGTCTATTTCAAAGGTGGAAAATTGATCTTACGGCCAACCCTGATTTTTCGGAAACTGTCAAGATTATTAGCCTTTGCGACATCGAGGTAGTAATCGGGGGTATTGTAGATTTTGTTTACCATCAAATCGAATCGATCGCTTTCAGAATAGGTCCTCTGGTGAGTGATATCAGGTGAGGAGGCGTCTTCCTCTCGTATTCTCTGTTCGGGATCCACCCACTCTTTCAGTCTCAATTTTGCAATTACCCTAAGCGGTGATCCATCCGGCTTGAACAGCTTGTAATTCAGATCCAGCGATACGAGTGTTCCCTTAAAAACCTGGCGTTCACCCCACGAAATTTTCAAATATTGATTCCGGTGGATATCACCGTGATAGTCGAGAACGATGGATTTCAGCTTCTCAACCTCATCCTCCACTTTGAGTGTCTGCGACTTGCCAATCAATGAGATATCCAGCGCACTGGCATTTTTAACCACGCCGGTGCCGTCAATCAGGATTTCAAACTCCCACTCATTTGGAAGCTGACGATAGTATTTTAAGGGAGAGCCGCTACTACCGGGTGCCTTTTCTTCGACTTGCTCTAACTGATACTTGTAATTGTATGAGGCTGGATTCACCTGGAAGGTGTAGGCTTCACCGATGGCAGTAGTACAGGTGGCATCCGTATAAGCCTGGATGCGCATCTTCTCAATTTGTCCCATCGGTATCATCAGCGCTCCCTCTTATCTTCCAACATCTGCATGATCTCCTGGACGCAATCCTTCGTTATCTCCTTTTTTAATCGCTCCTGTTCTCTTCTGTAGTCATCAGTTCTGACAACTGTCGTGTCCCTTTTATCCACCACGGTCGCCTTGATGTGCAATTCCCTTATTTCGAGTGGCATATGCTATTTATGATTATTAATCAGGATTAGGATCCGCCGTCATATAACGAGCTTTTAATTTGTGCATCAATTAATTATGGGTGTTGATGCATCATCCACATAAGCGTTATTCCTGAATGTTGCAGCGGATTTATAAAATGAACGGAATGGGTGCTCCTGAGTATCAAGTCGAGATGCTGATACTCGCCGATATACTGGCGGCGGCCACAAGTGCCGCCGATGGATTGAGAATATTGAAGTAATTATAGCTCAAGACCATCGTCTCTATCGCAACCTGACTTTGCTCGGCGTTCAGATCGGAGAACTCCACCTTCTTTGGAATGGCATTTACAACATACCACGATTGAACCGGGACATGCGAATCATTAAGCATCGAGATAAGAAGATTGGAAGGTTGAAACTCGAAGTTCTGAACAGCATTGATGCACCATGCCATTAATCCGGACGGGACTTCAAATGCTCCTCTTTTAAGCGTGATGTCGGTATAATTGGTTCGAACGGGCAGTTGGTGTTCAAAACGATTCTGACCACCTTCCTTGAAAGGTTCCATCTCAACATTTACCGTCAACCCGCTCACTTCACGAAAACTGAAGTCATTGGGCAACTGCGGAAACAGTTCAAACGCAACGATAAAATGATATCCCGTTAATGGATAGTTTCCTAAGATGTCAGGCATAATTACTCGTTTTGAATGGTTAATCCCTCGTGTGCCAGTTCAAGAGTCTCAACGGCAACGTCGCTGCCGTCTGACTTCAGGTCAGTTGGTGTGATTTTAGTTGGCCACGCATTTTTGACCTTCCATACGACTACCGGCTCATGATTTTCATTGAGGAGACTGATTGTAAGATCACGCCGTTCTATTTTATTCAGGCTAACCGTGTTGAACCAGTCGAAGAACTCATTATCACCAGCAAAGGTGCCTCTTTTCATGGTGATGTTGCTATACTTGCGCTGACCGGGCATTTTGATCTTCGTATACTCCGGACTTGCACCATCGCGGTATTCTACGACATCGGTTGTGATATCGAGTCCTGAGACCTCGGTAAATCCGATTTTTGTTCCTCCCCACTCAACCTGGAAATGAAACTTTGGGATTGGATATTCTGCCATGATAGTTAGTTTTTGATGGGTTAATAAATTGAATTGCAGTGGTTACGATTCCTGCATCTTATGGCTAAAACGAAGAATGATGAACTCGGCAGGACGCACAGCAGCCATACCTATTTCTACAATCATCCTGCCTTCGAGAATGTCCTGGGCTGTCATCGTCTCACCCAGACCAATCTTGACATAAAACGCTTCCTTGGGCGTGGCCCCTGCTAAGGCTCCCTGGCGCCACTGTATGGTCAGGAAATTCTCAATCATGGCCCTTACGCGAAGCCATGTATTCGCATCATTTGCTTCGAATACGAACGGTTCAGAGGCTTTCTTGGTCGATTCTTCAACAAAAATGAAAAATCGCCTCACATTTATATATCGCCACTCATTATCGTTCCCGGCCAGTGTACGTGCTCCCCAAACAAGGACTCCCTTACCTGTAAAAGCCCTGATGGCATTGATGGATTTTCCGGTATCATGCACATTCAGACTACTCTGATCCGTATCATTCAGTTTACATGCCGGCGCAATGACACCGGTAAGACTGACATTAGCAGGTGCCTTCCAGACACCACGGGTTCTGTCGGTAGAGGCATAGACACCTGCTACGGCACCTGATGGCGGCAGTAAACTCGTATCCTGGCGCACCAGTTCATAAACAGTTTTAAAAAATGGGTGTTGCGAGAAGAGATTCTTATCAGCCTGATCCGATAAGAAAATCATATCACTCACTATGCTTACAAATGCATCAGAAATGGACTCAAATGCTTTCTGCAAGTCCGTTGCATTTGATGCAGATGTGGCGGTTTGGGCCACTGTATTATTACCGCTATCGGTAAAATCAGTGGAAGTTGCTCCGATCGAACTTACCGTTGCTCCGCCAATCCAGTCGGTGCCGTCTAATGAAGTGTAATCTGAATTGACATTGCTCTCGGCCCGTGATGAATTGATTGAACTCATCACGCCGGAATTTTTTTCATAAGCAATGAGATTCTTAATCTGATCCTGCAGATCTGAATTAGTCTTGAGCGAATCAAGGAGATGCGTCAAATCCAATGAGTTACTCGTATCGGCATCAAGTGTCTGGAAACCCAGCACCATCTGGCGAACAAGTTTTATCAACTTAGTAAATGCGGATCTTGCAACTGCAGCAGTACTGTCTGGTTTCACCTGTTTCTGCAGTTTTACAAATTGATCGGAAACAGGGTCGTCATTGGTCCTGTTAAGATTAATTACACCTATGGTGCCAAATACCTTGCTCTCTTCATCCGTACGTTTACGGGCTTCTGTAAGAAGGTTGTCGAATGTTGCATTTCCTGTTGTAAATGTGGAATCCGGAACTGATACCGGAGGGGTTGAAGTGTCTACAAATTCGAGCTGAGATAATGTAACATCCTTCAAATATGTGGTATACAACCACGGATAGTAACCGGCCCCATAGCTGAGATTTTTCGTTCCAACTTCATTGCGAAACTGAACGATGGGGTCTGGCGAACTACCCGGTGATTGGTAGCCTTCCATGACATCCAAAACCCCAAAACGATCCTGAAGCCTGGCACATTGATCCATGACGGCTTTATGCAGATTGCCGCATACGGTAAAGTCAGGGGATCCATCGCTCTTTTTCAAAGCAACACTATCAGGACACACCAGGATGGTTGGCTCGTCTACCTTTTCCAGAGCTTTTAGCCCGCCACGCAGCCCTGAGGTTTCATCTCCATAATCGACATCGGAAGAGTAATCACCGACCGAGACTACGTAGCATGGTCCGCCACCGTTGTCAAAGTAATGTCTTAATGAATTATAGAGATAGTATCGTTTATCATCTTTCGGTGAAACAGACACTATTTTGTTTGACGCCGAAGTATCCACCTGAATGGTATAGGATTCGGGGTTATACGAGCCACCGAACAATGTTGTAAATGCCAGCATGGATGTAAGGCGAACCGGTTTATTTATCAGGGAATTTCCGTCTGCATCTTCCGTCAGTTTGGTGTGCCCGATAAATGCAGGTATACCTGTTGCTACTGCCGCAACTGATGGGGGAAACAGAGATAATTCTTCTACATAAACGCCGGGTACTTTGTAAGCCATAGTTGATACCTTGAATTAAGATTCCTGCATTTTGTGACTGAAGCGGAGCACTATGAATTCGGCTGGACGAACAACCGCCATGCCTATTTCAACAATCATCCTGCCTTCAAGTATGTCCTGTGCCGTCATGGTCTGCCCCAGACCTACTCTGACATAAAAGGCTTGCTCCGGTTTTGCACCAGCCAGGGCACCTGCTCTCCACTGAAGAATCAGGAAGTTTTCAATCATGCCTCGAACTTTTACCCAGGTATTGGCGTCATTGGGCTCAAAGACGAAGGGTTCGGTGGCTTTCTTAGTCGATTCCTCAACCATATTGAAGAATCTTCGAACCGAGACATATCGCCACTCATTGCTGTTCCCGTCGAGCGTCCGGGCTCCCCAGACCAATATTCCCTTTCCGGTGAACGATCGAATGGCATTCACAGATTTACCGGTCGTATCTACATTCAGATCTTCCTGGGAATCTCTATCGATGACGACCGTTGGTTTCCTGACAAATGTCAGACTCACATTAGCGGGCGACTTCCATACGCCGCGTGTGGAATCCACATTGGCATATACACCGGCCATCGCACTGCTTGGCGGCATGATCAGCGGCATGGCACTAATTGCATTTTTGATATCGTGATACACACTATTTGCGACGTGGTAGAGAGATTTCGGTTCATCAGCAGGTGCCGGATCGTTCAGACGCAAAACCATGTCTGATGGGACTGCCGAACCGTTTACATTTCCTGTTATCTCGACCGATTCCTCATCATAGTTGTAAACCAGTGTTGTCTCTAAGTGTGGATAATAGGCCGCACCGAATTCAAGTGATTTATTCCCGATTTTCGTCCTGAAGCCATTGGATGAATCATTAATGACATCGTCACCACCCGGTTCCGTGTAGTCCTTGTCACCGTGAAAAACATCGCAGATAGTAAATCGGTCATGCAAATCATCACACTGGGCAAGGGCAAGCTGATACGTTTGATAAAAATCATCGATTGATAAGAGAGGTGCATCAGGAAATAACAAGAGAGTTGGTTCATCCTCTTTGGCTATAGCTTTAAGTCCCTTTTGGTGTTGATCAAGAATTGGTGAACTTGTTGTATCCGGACCTATCGAAACGATATAGCATGGACCGCCGCCATTGGCAAAGTATAACTGAAGAGCATAGTACATCCGATAGATAGTAGTGGGTACTGTCGGCGGAGTTGAGACAAAATTCACTCCCGAGCCATTGGTATCCACGGCAGCAGTGAATGTCTCAAGGCTGGCTCCAAAAATCGTCTCATATTCAAGCAGCGATTTGATGCGTACAGGTTTATTAACCAGTGTCTTTCCCTGGTATGTGGTCAGACGGGTGTAGCCGATAAAAGCCGGTATTGCCGTTTCCACCTGTGCGACTGACGGTGGAAACTTTGGAATCTCATCAATGTATACGCCGGGTGTTTTAAGCTCAGATAAGTTCAACATTGCGATTGGTATTAAGTGTGTTACGATGTAGTAAAATCAATCCTGTATTCTCTCGGCGGAGAAGACAATAGCCAGGCATCTCTGTATATGTCGATAATGCCATTTACTTCAGACAGAACAGCCTCCTGATCAAAAACGACATGCTCTGCTACCGGTGCTGTTCCTTCAAGTTTGAGCGTATATGCTCCTTTTGACAACGATCGCAGGTCTAACTCCACGTTTGTCTGACTGGAGTCGATAATTTCAGAAATGGAAAAAGTGACCGGGCCACCAGCTTCTAATTTACCGGCCTTAAATTGGGTAAATACCCCCGGAGTTATATCTGCTGACATCAGGTATGAACTCAAAGATCCGTGTTCGTTGTAACTCGTTGAGGTGAGTAAAACAACATTTCCTGATAGGTTGCTGTCTATGATGCCCGAATCCGAAAGGTTATTGGTATAGAATATTTTTCTACCGAAAACCTGGTTGTTGGCATTTAGAAAATGAATCGATTTGAAATTGCCTCCAGTCTTAATGATTGCCCAAAACGAAAAAGTCCTTGGTTCTGTCAAATCAACTGCCGGCACCCAATTTGTACCATCAAAGTTTTGCCTGAGGTGCGCGGTTAATATCCCGGGAGTCGATTTAATTATCAGGCCTGAGTTATTGATTGTATCGATAGTTAATGGTGATGGCATCAATTGCACCTGGTCACCGGCATCTTCTCCATCGATACGCACCCTTATGATGAACTCCGGTTGATATTTAAAACCAATTACATCCATGTTTCAATGTTTCACAATCATGTGGATACATTCCCAGATTTCAACTGGACTTCAGAAATAATACCGGCGTCGTGCTCTTCTGCTGCCTGGATCATGACAACCCTCATTTTGTAAACAACCGACGGGATGTATTTCCCGCCCAGCATACTCCATAACTGACTCAGCTCATCAAATCCTGTTGAATAAATATCGAAGATGATTTTTTCGAGATTCAACGATGTAAGAATTGGCAAATCTGCAGATGTGTAGACAAATTTCTGCTGAAAAAATGCAATAACCTGTGAGATCCTCAGCAACCCTGTTTTATAGGTATTTTTGTTCGCCCCAAACAAGACATAAACATTCAGATAAATCTCGGGCTCTCGTTCAACTCCGCGCGGCAAACCATCCGGATTAGTTACGGTTCTTCTATATGGAAGATTCCGTAATGATCGCTCCTGTTCAATATTTACTACCGATGCGATGACTTTATCCTGAACCGTTGCCGAACTGTCGTGGTAAGCGTCAATGAGCGAGATATTGCCCAGGACGACATCCGGTTCACCTGCTCCTCCGATATACGTGTTCAGTTTTTTTACAATCTCATCTAATACGGTATCAATCATAAGATCATGACTTTGAGAGTATTCGAAAGAATAGTTAGCCTATAAACATCGATTTAGAGAGTAAGCCAATGTCCACTGAAAACAGTATTACGATGCACCGCTGAGTAACCTGGCAGGCAACTCGACTTTTACTGCCATGTTGATTGAGGAAACCCGAACCAACAGACGCGTAGTACCACGGTGCTCAACGATTTGCCCGCATAATCCACGTAATGGGCCGGCATCAATGGTCACGTCGGAACCAATTTTGAAATGCTGACCGCTGACTGTTTCCAGCCAATCCGGCCTGGTTTGAAGTAACTTTAACTGGTCTATTTCTTTTTTTGTTACTTCCGCGAGAGATCCACCGAATGTAACGCAGCGTACAATGCCACGGGTCCGTAAAACTCCTATGCGTTCACGTTCATCAACTCGTGCAAAAATATAATTTGGGAAAAGGGGTTCCTCCACCATTTTCCTGCGATCCTTCCACTGTTTTACAACAGATCGAATGGGAAGGAACACTTCGACATTCTGATTATCCAGATAACACTTACACTTTTTTTCAGCACGTGGCATCGTATAAAAGACCCTCCAATATGCCGGTGTCGTGAAGTCTTTGTGTTTTGAGTAGGGGGATACTGATAGCACTCTTATGATGGAATTTTAAGGTGGTTTACTGCAAGCATATCAATTAACTTGCATCAGTTTCTTATAAAAAATATAGCTCCGCCATGTCACTTACAGTGTGAAAACATTGTAAGGATTGACATAGCTCGTTACGGTTTAGGCCGTAGAGCCTCTCTTATCTTATGTTACATCGTTGAGCCTGGTCGAGGTACATGACGCTCATCGATGAGGGTTCATTATCGATTTGTTCCTGGTCAAGAGATTGGAACAACGATAAAATGGTTAACTTCTTTTAGGCTACCTAAATGCTGAAATTTTGTCAAGAGGTTGAAGCAGGAATTCGGTACCTTATTTTACTACCGAATATTTCCAATTTTATTTGTAACTGTTCATCAGACATAGACTTAATATCCGTCGGAGAACACCCAAGGTGATAATTCATGAATTTGTTGAGTGCGATTTCGTCCGGGATACCATGTATTTGGGCAATCTCAAAATTTGAGATGTTGTTTTGTTTCAATTGCTTAATGATACTGCTTAACCGAATAAACTCAAGCACTCTCTGAGGCCTTTCCGCGTGGAATCTTTGAAATTTTGTAGAAAATACTTTGGGATTCTTGTAACCCATCATATCTGACCATTCGGTGACTGTGGCAACCTGCATAAGATTGGATTGTAAAATTTCCACTGCTTTAGAGATGCATATAGTTTTATTTCTCATAATCTCCTCTATCACTTTTGAAATTTATCCGGACTTCATTCCAGAATGATACCGTAGTTATTGATGAAAGCAACCGGTTTCAAGGCGCTACTAAAAAAGAGAATTCAGCTCAAGATTTGTTACATGATATACAGTCAAACGGCCAATTAGATCCCTGGAGACGTGTAACAGTCCAATATTTTGTAGATTTTCAACCCGTCAAAACATTATTAAAGTGTTCGTTGTTTAACATCGGTGAACGAAATAATTACAACGATAGTACGAATTTTAATAGGACCAATCATGACTATTAATCAGTATAAATTTCTAATATAGTTTTAACGTAAAATAATTCTTTTCCATGATTTTATTTCCGATATATCGTATAGCAAGATTCTTATCATTGAGATTCAGAAGCTACTGTAAGGCGATACCTCGCGATCGTAAATAAGCCCGTTATAGTACCTACTGATACGTAGGTTATAGTGCCCGGCTGTACAGTTACATTAAAAACCAGGTTTGCTCCTGTTGTATAATTGTACTGATCGGTCAACTTTGATTTATTTTGATCATATACAGTTATTGAAGGCGCTAAATCTGAAGAACCATTCTCAAAGGTTACCTTTATCGCATCTGAGGAGTTATCATCTACCCGATACCAGTCCAGGTCTCCCGGATCCAATAAATTAGCCGAGACAGTCTGTCCGACCTTTATCGTAGTGGCGTTGAATACATCGTCATTCGCCTCGTACTGATCATAAGCTTTTAAAGGCTCGGATATTAACAGTTGATATGATCCCTGGTCGCTATAGTATCGGGTCACGCATACGTAGTAGGTATTATTGGGTTCAACGGCAATTTTTGTATTTAAATTAGCTCCGGCTGTTTCATCATATGCACTGTGAAATTTAGACTTATTGTGATCGTAGAAAACCAACTGGGGTGTCAGGGTTGTTGACGTATTGGACAATTTCACTTCGATGATATCCCTATGCTCACCTGCGTATCGAAATTGATAATAGGCCGCATTTTGCTTGTTCGTTATTTCTCCGGAAACGGTTTCTCCCGTCTTTATTTCCAGTGCATTCAATATAGTATCATTCGGTTTTGACTTTTCTGAGAGCGTCTTAACGGAGGTCGGTGTTGAGTTTGCGGAATTCGTTTTAAACAAAGCAGCTTTTGAACCGTCCGATGTTTTCGTCTTGTTCGATTCGACAATATCGCTCACTTTTTTAACATTGGTTTCCGAGCCCCCTATGACGTCGTTGATTTCCTGGATCTTTTGCGAAAGCACTTGCGACTTACCCTGATCTTTGGCCGCCTGGGCTTCCTTAATCAATGTAACAACGGATGCCAGTTGCTGATTATAATCTTCAGCGCCTCCCTTGCAACTCAGAAATTCTTCCGCAGAAAGAACATGATTATTGCTAAGTGTACAGCATGTTTTCAGATTTAGCCCAAGCATCTGAGAACGCTCGGTCAATTCCTGGATTTTTTTCTGCCCTATGAAAAGCGCTCCCTTTGCTTTTATGGTTTCCAGACGCCCACCAATCTGTGTAGCTGTCTGCTGAAAAATACTTTCACAGGGATACAAGTACGGTTTGAGAAAATCTGATCCGAGATATGCGAGAACAACTACAGCCACAATCAAGGCAAGGTACACAATGTTCCTCTTCATGATTGTCCCTCCTTTTACCACTTAATGGTGAAGTCGACACTAATGTTTTATCAAAACCCGGTGCAATTGTCTCAATAACAGGACAATGTATAATTTGCAATATATTGATTTATATTATTCCAAGCTTAAATATATAATAAATTAATTATTTAACGATGCTATAATAACTTTTTGGCGAAGTCACTTTTTCTGGTGTTCTTTACCCGGAAGAAACTTGATTATCATTATTAATTCGGAAATCTCATTATCAAAGAAAGCAATGAGATCAAAACACTTTTAAATCCTTATCCACTTTCCCTATCTTCCGTTTTTTGTCCGGCCATACAGCGGGTAGATATGACTTTCGAATGATAAAGTCCGCTATATTTCGTTATTCAAAAAAAGATAGTGTCTGGAGCCACAAATCAGGACTGTGGAACTGATACTGTACCCATTTTTTTATATCTTTGCACACTTTTTAGCCAAACCGACGGTCCGCCGCGGCGGATACCATTAATAATCTATGGCAGACAATAACATCACACTGATTTTCCCAGACGGAACCAGGAAAGAATTTCATGCCGGAGTCACCGGACGTGAAGTTGCCGAGTCCCTCTCACAGGGGTTGGCCCGCAATGCACTGAGCGTGACTCTTGACGGCCAGATTTATGATCTTGATCGTGCACTTCCGAATGGAGGTCACATAAAGATCAACACATGGGATGATGAAGATGGCAAGTACACTTTCTGGCACTCCTCTGCCCATCTGATGGCCGAAGCCTTCCAGGAACTATATCCGGATGTCAAGTTCGGCATTGGTCCTCCTATAGAGAATGGTTTCTATTACGACATGGATTTTGGCGATCAGCAAATATCCGAAGATGATCTGAAAAAGATCGAGGATAAAATGATCGAACTGGCCCGGACGAAAGAGACCTTCAAACGGGAAGAGATATCCAAGAATCAAGCCATCGGCTACTTCAAGAAGAAGGGCGATCCGTATAAACTCGACTTGCTCGAAGGTTTGGAAGACGGAACGATTACCTTCTATCATCAGGGGAATTTCACGGATCTCTGCCGGGGACCACATATTCCTTCAACGGATAAGATCAAAGCTGTAAAGTTGATGAGTGTGGCTGGCGCGTACTGGCACGGCGACGAACACAATAAGATGCTCACCCGTGTCTACGGCATCACGTTTCCCAAAAAGTCGATGCTGGATGAGTACCTGAAGCAGCTTGAAGAAGCAAAGAAGCGCGACCATAAAAAACTGGGCCGTCAGCTTGGCATTTACCTGATTGACCAGATGGTCGGACAGGGACTCCCTATCTGGCTGCCCAATGGTACGATCATCCGTCGCAATATTGAACAATTTCTGCGTGAGGAACAGGTGCGGCGTGGTTACCAGGAAGTGATCACTCCAAATATTGGCAATCTCAAATTGTACAAGACTTCCGGTCACTATCCCTATTACAAGGATTCTCAGTTCCCGCCCATTGATATGGATGATGAACAGTTTCTGCTCAAACCCATGAACTGTCCGCATCATCACCGGATCTACGACAGCGAAATGCACAGCTATCGTGATCTCCCAATAAGACTGGCTGAATTCGGAACAGTCTATCGATACGAACAGTCGGGCGAGCTCAATGGATTATCCCGCGTTCGCGGTTTCACCCAGGATGATGCGCATATCTACTGTACGCACGATCAGCTTAAGCAGGAAATAAAGAACTGTATTGAACTGACCCAGTTTGTGTTCGGGCTGTTTGACATGCCTGTGGATATCCGACTCTCCTACCGCGACGAAAATGACGCCAAGTACGGCGGGCGTGCTGAATACTGGGAACGAGCCCAGCGTGAAATCCAGGAAGTAGCCGATGAGATGCATCTTGATTATACGGTTGTAGAAGGTGAGGCTAGTTTTTACGGGCCAAAAATCGATTTCATCATCCGTGATGCTCTTGGCAGAAAATGGCAGCTTGGAACAGTGCAGGTCGACTATGTGATGCCCGAGCGGTTTGATCTCACATATATAGGGTCGGATAACCAGAAACACAGACCTGTCATTATCCACCGGGCTCCTTTTGGGTCCATGGAACGGTTTGTCAGTATTCTCATTGAACATTTCGCCGGAGATTTTCCGTTATGGCTGGCACCAAAGCAGGTAGCCATCCTTCCCATTACGGATCGTCAAATCTCATTGGCAGACCAATACTTGGAACATTTGCAAGAAAAGGGTGTTCGTGCTTATACTGATAGACGAAGTGAGCAAATCGGAGCCAAAATCCGTGATGCTGAAACGCAGAAGATACCGTATATGTTGATTCTCGGTGAAAAGGAGAAGGAAAAAGGGACAGTATCTGTTCGCCAACATCATAAAGGAGATGTTGGAAGTTTTCCTTTTTCTGATTTTCTTACCAATATATTGGAAGAAATAGAATCCAAAGCATTACCCAACAGTAAAAACTAACTACGGAGATAAACTCATCGCTAGAAGACCATACATTCCAAACCGGAGTCGCAACAACACTGACGATACCCGAGTAAATGAAGGCATTAAGGCTTCAAAGGTTCGCCTTATTTATCCCGATGGCGACAATCACGAAATAGTACCTATTGAACGCGCTTTAGAGGTTGCAGAGAAATATGATCTTGATCTTGTTGAGATCGCGCCCGGCGCCAGACCTCCTGTGGTAAAGGTGATGGATTACAAAAAACACCTTTATGAAAAGCGTAAGAAAGAACGTGAAGCTCGTAAAAAGCAGCACACCGTACAGGTAAAAGAGCTTCGCTTCCGGCCCCATACCGACGATCATGATTATAACTTTAAGATTCGCCATGCCCGCAAGTTTCTGGAGGAAGGCAACAAGGTAAAAGCTACCGTTCAGTTCCGTGGACGTGATATTATCTATAGTGATCAGGGTCGTGAGTTGCTGGCTCGCCTCGCAAGTGATCTCGACGACATCGGGAAGGTTGAATCCCCTCCTACATTGGAAGGAAAACGTATGTCGTTGATCATGGCTCCTTCCAAATAGTATAGCATTGATATACACATAAGTGCTGCGTATATTCAAGGCTTCTTAAATCATCGAAAACGATACAACCGTCATGCCTAAAGTAAAATCAAACAGTGGGGCTAAAAAGCGTTTTAAATTTACCTCTTCCGGTAAGATTAAACGCAAGAAAGCCTATCGTAGTCATATTCTGACGAAAAAAACACCAAAGCGGAAACGGAATCTCAGAAAGGCTACACTGGTGGATGACGCCAATGCCCAACAGATCCGCAATCTGTTGCCGTACGCTAAGTAATTCACAAAACATTTAATCACATAAACAGGAGCAACAAATGCCACGTTCAAGAAATAATGTGGCTTCCCGTCGCCGTCGCAAGGCTATTTTAAACCAGGCGAAAGGTTACTGGGGTGCGCGAAGCAAAGTTTATACAGTTGCGAAAAACGCGGTTGAGAAAGCATTAGTCTACCAATACCGCGACCGCAAAGTTCGTAAGCGGGAATTTCGCAAACTCTGGATCACCCGTATTAATGCCGCCGCACGCCTCAACGGTGCCAGCTATTCGAAGCTGATGGGAGCCATGAAACAGAAAGACATGGAAATAAACCGTAAGGTTCTGGCTGATCTTGCTGTGCGGGATCCGGAAACCTTCAGTGCAATCGCAACTGAAGCATTGAAATAAAGACGGTTGAACAATTATCAGGCAGGCCCATTCTCCAAACGGGTCTGCCTTTTTTTTATCTGTAGCAAGCACTATTGCCCATGAGTAACACAGATCTCAATGAACTGCGGGATGAGATAGGACAGATGCCGGTTTCAACGGTGGAAGAACTCGAGGACTACCGACTTAAATATCTCTCTCGCAATGGAATAATTCCATATTTACTTTCCCGGATTGGAGAAGCTCCACCTGAACAGCGAGCCGTGCTCGGTAAAGAGCTCAACCAGTTGAAAAGTCTTGCCCAAAAGAAATTTAAAAAAGCCCGGCAGGACCTGAACAGCGGCACCAGCCACAAAGTAAGGGCTACCGATGACATCACCCTGCAGGTCGAACCACAGGCTGTTGGTTCATTGCATCCTATCACTCAGGTTCTTGACGAAATTAAGTCTGTCTTTTTCCGTCTTGGCTTTACCGTGGCATCGGGACCCGAGCTGGAGGATGACTTTCACAATTTTACCGCACTCAACTTCCCTCCGGAGCACCCCGCCCGTGATATGCAGGACACATTCTTTATCCGTAAAGATGAAAATGATCCCTCTAATGACAGGGTCCTTCGTACTCATACCTCACCGGTGCAAATCCGGCTTATGGAGAAACAGCGCCCTCCGATACGTGCTATTATGCCCGGACGTGTGTACCGTAACGAGGCTATTACGGCCAAGTCGTACTGTCTGTTCCATCAGGTTGAAGCCCTGTATGTGGATACTCATGTTACATTTGCCGAATTGAAAGAGACACTGATCATCCTTGCACAGATGCTATACGGCGAGGATGTCAAATATCGTCTTCGGCCGTCTTTCTTCCCTTTTACCGAACCGAGCCTGGAAATGGATGTCTGGTGGGGTGATAAAAATAAAGGACAGTGGCTTGAAGTACTCGGAGCCGGAATGGTAGATCCCAATGTGCTGCGGGCAGTTGATATCGATCCTGAGGAATACAGCGGCTATGCGCTTGGTTTAGGCATCGAACGGATGACTATGCTTCGATATGGCATTAATGATATCCGTCTCTTCTATGACAATGATCTGCGTTTCCTGAATCAATTCCTGTAATTCAGATTTTAAGTTAATCCATGAAAATTTCCCTTAACTGGTTAAAAGACTATATCGATACCGACTTGTCGGTTGAACAAATAGACGATAAACTGACCCTTGCCGGTCTCGAAGTTGAAGGTGTCGAACATATTGGAAGCAAATTGCACGGCGTTGTGGTTGGCAAGGTTCTGACCTGTGAAGATCATCCTAATGCTGACCGGCTTAAAGTCTGCAACGTGGATATTGGAACCGAAGACGTGTCCATCATTTGCGGTGCACCCAATGTGGCTGCCGGACAGACCGTACCTGTCGCTACCGTAGGCACGACTCTCCCTGTTACCGACAAAGACGGAAAACACCTAACCCTTCGGAAAGCCAAAATACGCGGAGTTCATTCATATGGAATGATCTGTGCCGAGGATGAATTGGGACTGAGTAATGATCACTCAGGAATCATGGTTCTGGATGATAGCTTCAAACCTGGTACCCCATTCTCAGAAGTTTGGCCGCTGTATGAAGATGATGTCTTCGAAATAGCACTTACCCCGAACCGTCCTGATGCAGCAAGCCATATTGGCGTAGCGCGTGATCTGACAGCAGTGGAAAACCTTCCGCTCAAAAAGCCGGAAGTTACGATTCCAAACCCCGGTTCCGAAGTTGGGGAAAAGCTCGGTGTTGAGATAAAGAATCCCGAAAAATGCCATCGATATGTTGCCAAAGTTATTGAAGATGTGACGATATCGGAATCACCGGATTGGCTTAAGAACCGATTGAAAACCATCGGGTTACGTCCGGTAAACAATGTCGTGGATGCAACAAACTATGTCTTGCATGAGATGGGACAACCACTGCACGCTTTCGATTATGATCGGGTTGCCGGCAAAAAGATCGTCGTACAATCATTCGATAAAAAAACAAAATTCACCACTCTCGATGATGTAGAGCGAGATGTTTCGGCTGACGGTCTCTTCATATGCGATGGAGAAAAACCTGTTGCACTGGCAGGCATCATGGGCGGTGGCAATTCGGAAATCCATAGTGGTACCAAAACGGTACTGCTCGAAAGCGCCTATTTTGAGCCTGTGGGCATACGGAAAACCTCAAAAGCACTGGCGCTTCAAACCGATGCCTCCTATCGATTTGAACGCGGTATCGATCCAAACGTAACTTTGGTTGCTGCCGAACGATGTGCAAAAATTATTGCTGATATTGCCGGGGGCAATATCGTGGATGGCTATATCGATGAACACCCGGTAAAAACAATACCGGAAAAATTAACATTGCGTATCTCCTATTTAAACAAAGTCCTTGGGACCGAGTTCAAGTTAGAAGATGCAGCTGAAATCCTTCGGCGATTAGAAATCAATGTTGAAAATAAGGATAAGGATACCATCACATGTTTGGTTCCAACATTTCGTCCCGATATTGAAAGGGAGATTGACCTGATTGAAGAAGTTGCCCGTATCTTTGATTACAACAAAATTCCCGCCCCTGAGTTTGTGAGGTATATCCGTCCGGCTCCTCTGCCTTTTTCAGAAATCTTTACAAACAAGGTTAAAACGGCGGCAAGGTCGCTTGGATTCCAGGAGATATTCTCAAATTCTCTTCTGCCCGACAAAGCTTCCAAATTTGCCGATAATCCCAAAGATATCATTTCAACACTGAATCCTATTTCAAGGGATCAGGCACTGCTTCGTCCGGATCTGCTGTATGGGTTCCTTCGATCAGCAGCGTGGAATTTCAACCGGTCGTCCGAAGCCGTTCGCTTCTTCGAAGTTGGCGATATATTCCAGCGCAGTGACAACGGTACATATCTGGATGGTGTTCTTGAAGAAGCTCATCTCTTGTTGGGAATATCCGGTTTTAAACACGTTGAACATTGGAGATCGAAGCCAGAACAGTACAGCTTCTTCGACCTCAAGGAGTCTGTTAACGGATTCTTAAAATCGCTTGGATTAGTCAATCATGTTATTGAGAGACAATCTGATAACGGACTCCTTCTATATTTCTTAGATGATACGCATGTGGGTACTATTCAGAAGGTTTCAAATACTTACTGCAAGCATTTCGAAATTGATTATCCTGCTTATGCTGCAGAGTTTTCGCTGACTCGATTGGCTCGGTTTTTAGAACAACAGCCCGATCGAATCTTCACTGATATCTCGAAATTCCCTACAATTGATTACGATATCGCTTTCGTATTGGATAAAAATGTATCGTCCGGCGATTTGGAGAATACCATCAGGGAAGTTGCAGGTGATCGTCTCATTGGTCTGCGTGTCTTCGATGTATATGAGGGGGAATCCGTTGGCGACGATAAAAAAAGTATTGCTTACCGACTATTATTTTTAGACAAGAGCAAGACCTTGACTATCAGCGATGTAGAACCTATAATCCAGAAAATAACGAAACTCGCAAATAAGCGATTTTCTGCAAAACTGCGTTCTTAACCTATATCATGATAGGGGCCATGGACTCTCCGGATGCGCGAAATCCAAAAGAGGAATTCAATACACTGGTTTCTCAGTTAAACCGTGAGTTCAAAAAGCTACGTCAGCGTTGCCAGTCATTAGAGGAAGAAAACGGGCACTTGCGCAAGCAGCTTGAGGAAGCAAGCCGTGCTGATGATGATGCGTTCAGTCAATTGTCTGAGACAGAACGTTACGTTTTGCGTCAACAGATAAAAGGGCTGATTAATAAAATCGATCAACATCTCTCGAGTCACGCATGAAATCCACCAAAGTAACTGTACTGGGCAGACAATATCCGCTGAAAGTCGACGACAGCGATGTTGATACTATGCACGATATAGCGTCTTACGTTGATCAACGCTTGCGAACATTTAAAAACGAACTCATCAACCAACCGGAAACGACGGTCATGGTGCTCGCGTGCCTGAGTCTTGCCGAAGAACTCTTCCATGAACGCAACAGAGAGTTTCCCGATGATACGGCCGATAAAGCCTATCTTGAGGCTTCTGATAAATTATCTGAATTATTGGCTGACATTAAGCGTCAAAATTCCGATATTTAAGTAGTCGCTATTGAGGCAAATAAGGTAATGTCAATAACGATACTTAAAACATAGGGAGTTCGACTTTAGCCGGCAATAACAGGCCTCACGTTTTCCCCCGATAAGTCGGGAGAAAAATAGTGGAAGTTAGACCCGGTTAAGAGGACACCCACCGTAGCTGCAAGGTTTATTGCACATCCTTTGCCTCTTTAGCGATTTTTTTATATTCGGGGCATTCAGTTGGGCACGAACGTGCCCTTTTGCTTATTAGATCTCCGAAATCAAATATCCCATGAGCGATTCCATTAATATTTTATTTATAGCCGATGTCGTCGGCGAACCGGGCATTGCCCTGCTTGATACTATCCTTCCGGCTCTTCTTGTAAAGCACAATGTGCATTTCACAGTCGCAAACGGTGAAAATTCACATGAAGGTAAGGGGTTGAACGAAGATATTGTTAAACATTTCTATGAACTTGGAATTCATGTAATCACAGGTGGAAACCACAGTTTCGATAAGTGGAAGATCTACCCATACATGAAAACGGATCCCCGCTTGCTGCGTCCCATGAATTATCCCAAAGGCGCCCATGGATTTGGTTACGGCGTTTATGATGTGCCGAATTCTGATCACAAAATCGGTGTCCTGAATATCCAGGGGCGTACTTTTATGCCGGCTATTGATGATCCCTTTAGGACGGCTGACATCTTTATCGAGAAGATCAGCCAGGAGACCAAATTGATCCTTGTCGATTTTCACGCCGAAGCGACGGCCGAAAAATGGGCTATGGGTTGGTATCTGGATGGTCGTATCTCAGCGATGGTGGGTACCCATACTCATGTGCCTACGAATGATGCACGCATCTTTCCACAAGGAATGGGATATATCACGGATGCAGGCATGACAGGATCGTTCAACTCGGTCCTGGGGATGGACAAGGACACCGCAATTAAACGTTTTCTTTTGGCTACACCCCACCGATACAAAAATGCCACCGGTGAAAACAGACTGTGTGCCGTACTTATGAAGGTTGATCCCGAAACAGGGCATTGTATTCACATCGAACCAGTCATCTTTCCCGATTTTGAGAATGATAAAATAGAAGAGGCATGAACAAGGGAGCTTTGCTGCGTGGTACAAATATCGTTAAGGATTACCCGGCGCGTCGTGGCAATGAAGCTCTGCGTGTATTAAACGACATTGATATTGAGATTCCCCGACAGTCAATTCTGTGCATCGTTGGAGCCAGCGGCAGTGGAAAGAGCACCCTTCTCCATGTTCTTAGCGGTCTGGATCGACCAACCGAAGGAAATGTGTATTATGAGAATCGAGATCTGAGCAAACTCAGGGATGACGAATTGGCATACTTCCGGAACCATAGTCTTGGTTTTGTTTTCCAGTTTCATCACTTACTTCCAGAGTTCACGGCTTTGGAGAACGTGTTCATCCCTGCCCTGCTCAATGGCGGTGAAAAGGAAGAATTGACTGACCGGGCTCACGATCTGCTACGCAGGTTCCATATCGACCATCGGTTCGATCATCGTCCTGCGGAACTCTCCGGCGGCGAGCAGCAGCGTGTGGCACTGGCTCGCGCGTTAATGAACCATCCCAGGATTATCATGGCTGATGAACCGACGGGAAACCTCGATGAAGCAAACACACGAAGTATGCTCGATTTACTTTTTGGATTACGAGATGAAGAACAAATTTCTATTGTTATGGCTACCCACGACAGGGATCTTATCAAACACGCTGAGCATGTTTTTCGCCTGTCTAAAGGGAAACTTACCCCTTTATCATGATTTGTGTTGATCTGATATAAAAAGGATATTAACTTTGTTGGCTTTATATTAAACGTTAAATTTTTATCCATGTTGAAGAAACATATCCCAAAAGACGAGATCACGAAAGATGTTCTCGTAACGTATTATGCGCGTCTTGTTGATTTCCTGAACAGCAACACAAAAGCTGTTATCATCGCCGGTGTTGCCGTTGTGATTGTACTGGGATTGGGAATCGGCTATTACTACTACGAACAGCAGCAGGATACGAAGGCTGAACAGCTGATGACCAACGCAGAAAAATATCTGCGCGACGCGGATTATGAAAAAGCGTTAAATGGCGATCCTCAGAATTTTACTGTTGGCTTCTCTCAGATTGTAAACAAATACAGCGGCACCAAAGCTGGCAATCTTTCTCTTTACTATGCAGCAGTATGCGAGTTTAACCTGAATCATTTCCAAAAGGCGCTCGATTATATCCAGAAATATGAAGTACCTGGAGGTATTCTTGGCGTAGGCCCAATATCGCTGCATGCTGTGATATTGAGTAACCTGGACAAATACAAGGAAGCAGGTGACTTGTACATGAAAGCCGCTCATTGGGAGGATAATGACAACACCACGCCCTACAATCTTATAGCCGCGGCCAATGCTTATGTAAAAGCAAAAGACATGAGTAACGCCCATAAGGCGGTAACTGAGGTACTTGATAACTATGGTAATACCCCATTCCAAACTGAAGCATTGAAACTCGACGGATTTATCCAAAATCAGACAAAATCCTGATATTTTTTCGTGTGTTGTGTGTGTGGAAAAAGCTCATCCCGATTTCGGGGCGGGCTTTTTTTTATTTTGATGAAACCGATATTTCCCAACACAAATAGTGGGTTGTTCGGTAACATATTCTCACATAAAAGAGCATGACTGCTCGTGCTGTAAGATTGATAACACCAAAATCACAACGAAATTCTTTTGAAATACAACTTTTCAAAGAATCTCTACGTTGCTAAATCACTCTCATGTTGCTATCATTGCAGGATTATATAATTAGATAAGCGGACCCGTATACTCACGAATTATTGATTCATGCGAACAGATCATAAGTCACTCAACCGGATATTCGCGTTTTTTGTATTTCTGGCATCGCTCATACTTTACGTTCTGACTTTGTCTCCTACAGCAAGCTTCTGGGATCCTCCCGAATTTATCGCTGTCGGACACTATCTGGAAGTGACTCACCCACCTGGAGCTCCCTTTTTTGCACTATTGGGTCGTTTCTTCTCGATGTTCATGTCATCGACGATGGTGGCGTTCAGCATCAATTTCCTGAGTGGCCTTGCTTCGGCATTGACTATCATGTTCCTCTATCTAATAATCGTTCGCCTCGTAAAAGAATGGAAAGGGAATCCTGACCAATTCAAGTTGTCGGATAAAATTGGTCTTTACGGTGGCGCCATCATTGGTGCGCTTACGTTTGCTGTTACCGATTCATTCTGGTTTAATGCGGTTGAAGCCGAGGTTTATGCCACATCCATGTTTTTTACGGCTATTGCTGTCTGGCTGGTACTTGTATGGTCTGAAAATGCCGATGAACCCGGTAATGAGAGATGGCTCGTATTACTCTCCTATATGATTGGCCTGGCCATCGGGGTCCACTTGCTGAACCTGCTCACCATCTTCTTTGTTGTCTTGATTATCTATTTCCGGAAGTATGAGTTCAAGATTCCGACTTTTTTGGTTGCGAGCGCAATCGCCTGTGGTGTCTTCCTTCTCATCTACCCGATAACGATTTCAAAGATCCCTACCTTCGCGGGTGACATTGATGACAACACCTACGGGCTCATACAGCCCTGGATGGTTCTGTTCAGCGTGATATTGATTGTGGGGTATGGTATTTACTATACGCAAAAGAAGAAGATGCGGCTGCTCAATATCGCATTTTTGATGTACACCATGATCCTGATCGGATACTCCAGCTATTCGTTAGTATTCATCCGCGCAAAAGCACATCCTCCAATAAATGAAAATGACCCTGAGACGGTCGATTCGTTTGTAAGCTATATTAACCGTGACCAGTACGGCCAGACGCCGCTGCTACGTGGATATGATTACAATAACGAAACGGGGACGATTGATCACAGTCAAAAAGTCTGGTTTCCGCGGAGGTACGACGGACAAGCAAATCATGTTCAGAAGTATGCCCAATATTCCAGTGACTGGGATTATTTCTGGAAGTACCAGGTTGGTCACATGTATATCAGGTATTTCAACTGGAATTTTATCGGCAAAGACAGTGATTTGCAAGATGCTCCATGGACGGCCGGCTTTTCTAAAACTGATCATGCCAATAATCCGGGACATAATGTGTATTACATGCTTCCCTTCTTATTGGGGATCATAGGTCTGGTGTTTCATTTCCAAAAAGATTGGAAACGGGCTCTCTGTGTGCTGGTCCTCTTTATCATGACCGGTTTTGCCATCATTGTGTTTCTAAACCAGTATCCCTTTCAACCCAGAGAGAGGGACTATTCCTATGTGGGTTCGTTCTTTGCCTATTCAATCTGGGTTGGACTTGGAGCAACCGGCCTGGTTACTTTGGCAGCAGATTACCTGAAAAACAACAAAATGGTATCTTATGCCATCGTTGGTTTATGTTTTATCGCAGTGCCGTTTAATATGCTGCGTGAAAACTATCATGATCATGACCGCCATCTCCGTTATGTGGCGCCTGATTATGCCTACAATCTCCTAAACTCCTGTGCTCCATACGGTATAGTATTTACAAATGGCGACAACGACACCTTCCCACTCTGGTATCTTCAGGAAGTAGAGCATGTACGCACTGACGTACGCGTCGTCTGCCTGAGCTTATTGAATACCGAGTGGTACATTAAGCAGCTTAAACACCAGTGGATCCACCAGTCTCCCCCACTGAAAATATCGTACACCGATAACCAGATTGATCATCTGGATGAAAAATTCAACTTCTCCAAGCCCTCCGATTTCTGGACCCCACATACAGTAACGGTACCTACGAATAAGGACAGACTAAGTAAAGCATTCAGTACTCTCCCTTCAAATTATCCGAAACCCGGATCTAAAGCGGCAGAACAGGATTCAAACTATGTATTGCACGATCCTGCAATGGCCTATGACGTTCCAATCGATTCTCTTGACAACCAGCTTAGTTGGTACTACCAGGGACGTTACATGGGTAAGGATCAATCCGGAGATAAGAAGTACTACACCATGATCCAGGATGATATGGTGATGGATATCATCAAAAATAATATCAACAAACGCCCGATTTATTTCGCAATCACGGTTTCGTACGACGCACAGCTTAACCTGCAGAAATACTTCCGTATGGAAGGTCAGGCGTACCGGATTGTACCAAAAGAGAATCCATCCGGCTCTCCCTACGTCGACACTGAAATACACGGCGAACGACTGCGCAGTTTCAGGATGCGTAATTTCAACAATCCGCACGTCTACTTCGATCAGAATATTCGCCGGATGGTTGACAATTACCGTGAGCTCATAGGCAATGAGGCAACGGCATACATGTCTAAAGATAAACCCGATAGTGCCATCTCCTGGCTCAAATGGGGTGAAGATAAAATTCCGTTTAACGTTGTACCGGATCAATATGGTTCACAGATACGGTATGCATACAAATATGCACAGGCCGGCGATTTTGCTGATGCCAAACGTCTGGGCCAGGATTCCTATGACGATATGATCAAAAATCTTAAATCGTCGATGAATGACCTGACCAGCCTCGAATCAAAAGTTCAGGATCTCCAGCAAAAAGCGCAGATGGCCAATGCCAATGCCGATATGTCGGAAGCCAGATCCCTGCAGGACCAGGCCAAGTCATTGATGAATTCGCGTCAAAGTTACATCCGGAATGTATATTTCGCTTCTGGACAACTATTCATGCTTCAGCGGATCTACTATCTCAGTGGTGACACGACCAAAGCAAAAGCCGTAACCGAGGAGGGTGACCAGATAACTGATAACCGTGTTGGCTTCCCGAAAACGGAGGAACAAAATAAATCGATGGTCGAACGCATATTTGGTAATTAAATTGGAATCTTCTTTGCAGCAGTTGCGTATAAATTTACTGTTAAAACCAAGTATTGTATATTCGAGAGGTATACGCTATGGCTGCTCCTTATTATCAACCGGAACAAGTAATCTACATGATCAGCGATTTTAGCAAAGATCAACTTGAGCTTATTGGAAAAACTCTCGGGACTACTTTCAAAAAAGTAGGTAATCTGTACCGTCTCGAGTTGCATGATGAGCCTAGTTCACGAAAGCTTGCCATCGAACTCCATTTAGATCTGGATGTCAATGGCCGCAAGATGAATATGGTTTCCGCCTATGCTCATGAAACATTCCTGCAACTGCATAACTGTATCGGCTTTGTTGCAAGCGACCTGTTAAATCAGGTAACCTTTTTTGGCAAGCAAAATGGTTACGTATCAGGATTAATCGTAGAAAAGGAAGCCGGGTGCAGTCTCTACGCAAATGTAGATGAAGCATTAATAACCGGCGACTTTACAAATCTACCGCCAGAATTGATGATGGGCAGCGTTGCGTTATCACTGACCGAATCTATCGATTTTGAAGGGTTTTCATTTGATGATGAGTAGAATTCAGCCCCACGCATCGTCTCCGGACTATTGTATGCGTGTTCTGTCTCAACATGAATTCACACTTGTATCCGCAGACTTAAACATTATTTAGTGAGTGAGGATTACGAAATAAGCAATAACCGGCCTGCATTCACAATTAACAATGAATCGGGTTATGATATACCCATAACTCAAGCTGCCGTTAGTGAGTTTTGCACGCTCGTAAGTCGCAACGAAGGGTGTAAATTCGGCTTAATTGAGGTTGTTTTTGTAGATGAAAATGCGATACTTGATATTAATCGTGAATATCTAAGTCATGATTACGTAACTGACATCATAACTTTCCCGTATCAGGATACTCCGAATCCCGGTGTATCCGTTTCAGAGAGAGATGCTCAGCCTTTGGAAGGAACATTGTTTTGTTGTGCACAGAGGATTGCTGAACAAGCGAGTGATTTGGGAGAAGTGACCGAAAATGAATTCAGACGTGTTCTAATTCACGGATTGCTTCATCTCACCGGATATAAAGATAAAACAGACGCCGAACGGATGAGTATGCGTGAACGTGAGAATTTCTATCTTAAAGCATACGAGGAACTTCATGCAAAATAACGTCATCGATATCATCATTCATCTGATACGTAATATCGAGGTGGGAAAACGCTTGGGCGAGGTTAGCGTGGACCAGCTTAAGGGTTACGATCGTGCTGAAATCAGTGCGGCCTATTCCTGGATCATTCAAATGAAAGAGAACGGTGAACTTGATTCCATTCTGAACCGGCATAAAAAAGAAACAACTAAAAGTAAGACACCACACCGTGTTCTTCACATTGCCGAACGGATGATGATTACTCCCGAGGCTTATGGATACCTCCTGGAGTTATTAAATTTTGGTTTGCTCGATCACATCGCTATGGAACGTATTATCGAGTCGGTCATGCTGCAAGCGACCGAACGAATCACTCTAGAGAAGATGAAAACGGTGGTTGCCGACATCTTCTTTGAAAAAGAGAACAACATACTCAACTCATCCTTCCTCCTAAAAGGAAACGAATCTATCAACTGAGTTTAGAGTACTTTAAGTGCCTTTCCAAAGGAATGCCTGTGGCAAATGTACTTAGAGTTGAGTTAATCAATGTAATGGTAAATGGTCATAACAGGCGGTTAAAGTCATGGTCATTCAATTGTCATACCTTAGTCATTCAGAAGCTATGTTCAGGGTAACCCGGATTATTCACCAGGAAATTTAGTTGTGGACAACCGAATGACCAATGAATGACTACTTATACCCTCTTAATTGTCGAATCTCCTACACTTGCCCGCATAATAGATCATTTCCGGTTACCCGGTGTAGAAGCAATTGCCACGGGTGGATTTTCATGGCAACCGCAATGGGATGAAAAAAATCAGCAACTCAAACCTAAAGCTAATCCGGAGTTGCGTTCATTTCGAAACAAACTTAAAGAGAAAGCCCCCTGGGCATCGCAAATTATTATAGCCACGGATCCGGATCCCGCCGGTTCATTTATCTCATACTCAATTTCACGGTTCCTTAAATCCCCATCGACGCGGAGAGCATACATTCATTCTCTTTCCCCAACTGGCATACAACAGGCTATTGACGAATCATTTTCGATGGAAACAGAAGAATCGAAACTAGAAACCTTCGGTGTTTTGAGAAACCGGTATCTCATACTCAAATCACTTTACCGGAATTTAATGTCCAAAATCGGTTCCAATCCATGGGCCAAGCTTGTGTTATATCGTCTGTTCGATGAGCCGTTTCCGTTTGCAAAACTTGGTAATCAGTCGCATTCACTGCTGCTATCCGGCCCCATCAACTGCCGCCACGACACAACGTTAACTATTGATAAAGTTACTGATGACCAGCAGCTGCATAAAAGCACTTCCCCCCTGAATACAGCCGCACTTCTTGAATTATTGAGCACAGGTCCAAATAAAATGGCTCAAAATCAGGATGCCCTGAATCGGTTATTCACAACCATTCCTGATGAAATTAACACCGGCCTGATAAGTTATCCAAGGACAGCGGCTACTGGTTATTACCGAAAAACATGGGAATTGTCATATCAATACTGGATGAAAGACCATGAAGCAGAGACTTTCCTGCCGGGGGTTTTATGGGATATCCTCTGCGAACGGACCCCTCATGAAAGCCTTAAACCTATCGATCCTTCAATCGATCCATCAGCCGTTCGTCCGCTGGTACGAAAAAATTTGTACGACATATACAGGCTTATCTACAACCATTTTATTAAAAGTATTTGTACTCAGAGCATTCAAACAGAAAAAAAGGTTATCATCAGTAACGGAAAAGAACATTACAAAACCGGAATTATTGGAAATTTACAGGGGCAAAGAACCTTCGGGACAATGATAAGCGTCTCTGATATGTTGAATACAATAAACGCTTTTGGTGCTTCCAGGCCCTCAGGATTTGGGAAATTGTATGATGACCTTATCAATGAGAAATGGATTTCCGGATCGGGAATTTTTCTAACTCCTGGTGCGGCATTTTACGACCATCAGTTTTCCCGGCTATTTACATGGCGAGCCTGGCTTGAGGATCTCATTTCTTTAATGAATGATTCAACCATTGAAGTATCAAAACTTAAAAGTACTTTGGATCGTATGATAAAGGAATTACCCTTTTAATTTTTCATAAGAAGATTGACGATGGACAACCCTGTCAGAATCAAGACTTGACAGGAAATACATGTAAGGATTCCACGACCATATGTCGATAGAGACAGACGATAAACATATTCAGGATACAGACCAGCTGGAAAGACTTCCGGCCAATGGGAATTCTCCTGATTCCAATGGGTTACGTCCCTTTTGGGATCTGATCGTAAAATACGGCCCATCTTCTCATTCCGATGAGGAAAAAGGCAGCGAGAACCGAATTGATCCGGATCAGCATAAAATCAATCATCCTTTCCTGATGGGATTACTCATTGGGTTCCCATATTTTCTGCTGGTTGTTTTTGCTTTTTCATTTTTCTGGGATTTCTCCGGTTATTCCTTTTCCATCGCCGGTAAAACGTTTCAGCTGGAAGGAATACTTAGAATTGTCACGGTTAGCGGCCTGATCGGTTTTGGCACCAACTGGCTGGCTATAACAATGCTTTTTCGCCCGCTTAAGAAGCGCCCAATATTAGGCCAGGGACTGATACCTGCTCAAAAAGAACGCATTGCATATAGACTGGCTCAGGCCGTGTCGCGTGATCTCATCAATCCTGATCTCATTAAAGCCAAGCTGGATGACATCGATATGATTAGTAAATATCGCCAGCAGTGGCTTGGTTATATCCGGCAAGTAACCGGGAATCGTGATTTTCGGGATGAGCTGAAGGAACTGATACTTTTATACGTTCAGGAGCAGCTTAATAATGATGAACTCAGGCAAAGAATTGCTGAAAGCCTTATTGACCAGCTTGAACGCGGCGTCGAACATTCACAGTTTGAACGAATCGCCTTAAAAACATATCGCCTGATACGAGGCAGAGAGATGACTCATATCGTTGAACATTCCCTGCTAAGCATTCCCGAGGTTTTAACGGAAGAGATGCAACGTCTGGACGAACTTCTTGATACACTGCCCGAACATCTTGAGACGCATAGTGAATCCATAGAATCGGTAGTAACTCACTTGATATTTACCCTGATCAGTGAAATTGACGTTCACGACATGATCGAAGAAAATATTATGGAAATGAATGAGAGTCAGTTGGAAGGGCTCATCAAAGGCACGACGAACGAACAACTGCGATACATCCAGTATCTCGGGGCTGTTCTCGGTACTGTTGGCGGCCTTGTAATCTGGGAACCACTGCTCTCTATTATCTTCCTCGGCATTCTTGGTTCTATTATTCTTTTAAGCGATATGCTGCTACAACGGATTAGACATTAGACATTAGAATCAATCTCCTTGCAAGCTCCAAAGGTTAAATATGAATAGTCCGGATTAATCGACATTTTTTTCTTGGATCTCTAATCTCACTACTCTAACTCAAGGCACGAGGATAACTTTACCGATGTTTCTTCCTTCGGCCAGATACTGGTAAGCCTGATCGGCATCTTCAAAATCGAATGTTTTATCTACCTGCGGTCGAATCCATCCCTCTTCAACTCCTTCGTAAATAACGCGCATCCAGCCTCTTATCTTTTGTTCCTCACTCCACATATGGCCAAGGTTTAACCCGAATACTCCCCTGCTCTGCTGCATCAATGAAACAGGATGAAAACGAGGCATCTGCAAAACTGTCTTCACAAGACGGAGTTTCGCCCTAAATTTCCCCTTCGTGCTTGCTTCCGATATGCCATAGATTCCAAGGCGCCCTGTCGGACACAGAAGCTGATAGCAGCTTTTCCACTGAGAGCCACCGGTTGCGTCCATGATCAGCTCTACTCCCTTACCGCCAGTAAGACGTTTTATCCCTGCAATCCAATCCTCTCGATGGTAATCGATTACATAGTCGACGCCACGCTCGCGGAGAAAGCGATGCTTATATGTACTCGCGGTTCCATAAATAATAGCACCGATATGACGAGCAAAATCAACTGCAGCCAGACCTACACCTCCGCCCGAATTTTGAATAAGGATGGTTTCATTGTCTGTCAACCCGCCCATTACAACCACAAGAGCATAGGCCGTCAGATAGTTAACAGGAAGTACCGCAGCCTGCTCAAAGGTTAACTTATCTGGTTTAACAAAAACACGGTCTAATGGAACTGCCACTTTCTCTGCCTGCCCGCCGAATCGGGTCAATGCAATCACTGAACGGTCGATCCATTTACTATCGACATTCCGGCCTACATCGGAAATGATGCCGGAAACCTCATAGCCCAGAACACATGGCTTCTTTGGGGCATCCTGGTAGATACCCCGCAGCGCCAATATATCCGCAAAATTCAACCCGGCGGCCTGAACATCAATAATAACTTCATTGGGTGCCGGCAATGGATCAGGTACCCTCAGGATACGCAATTTATCCACACCGCCATCCCCAATCACGACGATCTGCCTCATTCTAAAATTAGCCTCACACTAAAAACTTACGCCAACCCCAACGTATACACTTCTGTGAGAATCAAAAATGGCCTTAATCATAGATAATTATTTGATGAACCACAATTGATTAAGATTATTATTTCTGATTCTCTTGTCTTTTTTTTGTATGATAAGCGGAATTTAACACTTGTCAATGACATTGGATCTATTTAACGAGAAGGGAGATGTTATGAACCGACGAGGTATAGTTCTCATTACCACAGCTTTTGTACTTATCTTGAGCAGTTCAGTTTTTGGACAAATCAGTGCCCGGCTGCTGCAATATCCTGATGTATCCGGTAATCAAATCACTTTTGAATATGCCGGTGACATCTGGGTCGTACCAATTACAGGTGGTGCAGCACATCGCTTGAGCACACCACCCGGGATTGAAACATTTCCCCGCTTTTCACCGGACGGATCAGAGATAGCCTACACGGCTAACTACGAAGGAAATGAAGATATTTATGTAATTCCAACAGGTGGGGGCCTTCCGAAACGTCTTACCCACCATCCGATGACCGATCGCATGCTTGGCTGGTATCCCGATGGCAAAAGCATTCTCTATGCTTCATCCATGGAAAGTGGAAGACAACGTTTCAACCAATTCTACCATGAATCAGTGCAAGGTGGATTGCCAGAGAAACTCCCGGTGCCTTATGGTGAGTTCGGGGCAATCTCCCCTGATGGTAAATACCTGGCTTACATTCCTAAATCACGTGATTTTCGTACCTGGAAAGGCTATCGGGGCGGCTGGGCACCCGATATATGGATGTTCAACCTGCAGGACAGCTCGGCAAAGAATATCACGGATAATCAAGCCAATGACTCGCAGCCAATGTGGCATGGATCGACTCTCTATTTTCTGTCTGACCGTGGACCATCTAAACGTTTCAATATTTGGGCATACGACACAAAGACAGAATCGACGCGGGAAGTAACCCATTTTTCTAAATATGATATTCATTTCCCGGGCATTGGACCCAATAACATGGTTTTCGAATCCGGTGATTCTCTTTATGTGATGGATTTGAATACTGAAAAGTATAAACCTGTTACAATTCATGTTGTAACAGATCAACTGACTCTGATGCCCAAAACCGAGGACGTCAGCAACCGGATAATGGATTACAACATCTCTCCTGCCGGTAAACGAGCACTGTTCGATGCCCGTGGTGATGTGTTCTCGCTTCCTGCAGGGCATGGCGTTATCACAGATTTCACGCAAACCTCTGGCATTGCAGAGCGTTATCCATCATGGTCGCCTGACGGTAAGTATCTGGCGTACTGGAGCGATCAATCCGGAGAATACGAGTTGACTGTGCGGAATCAAGGCGGAAATGGCGATGAACAACAACTGTCCCATTTAGGGGCCGGATTCCGTTATCATCTGTTTTGGTCACCAGATAGCAAGAAACTCGTTTACGTCGATCAGACAATGAAGATCCACCTGTTTGATCGTGAGAAGAAAAAAGACCAGGTCATTGACCAGGGTTTGTGGATGTATGAAGGCTCACTGGAAAGCTTTAAAGTCAGCTGGTCATCGGACGGACAGTGGATTGCCTACTCCCGCGGACTCGGTAATCGTCATGATGCCGTATTCCTGTACAACACTAAAACGGGTAACAAGTCTCAGGTCACTTCTGGATTTTATGATGATTCGGATCCTGTGTTCGATCCAGATGCCAAGTACATCTACTTCCTTACGAATCAGCACTTCGATCCGGTCTACAGTTCGGTCCAAAGCACATGGGTCTATCCCAATTCCACCCAGATTGCTGCTGTAGCCCTTCGCCCGGATGTCCCGTCACCACTGGCACCGCAAAACGATTCTCTTACCGTTAAAACAGAAAAACCGAAAGAGGAAAAAAAATCGAAGAAGAAGGAGACAAATAAGAGTAACGAGACAAAAACTGTAAACATCGCCTTACAGGGATTTGAGCAACGCGCTGTTATCCTGCCACCGGAAGCTGGCAACTACACACACCTTGAGGCTGTCTCAGGAAAAGTAATTTATCAGCACAGACCTAATTCTGGTTCGAAATCACACAAAAGTTCTTTGTCCTACTGGGATCTGAAAACACGGAAGGAAAAATCGATCCTTTCTGATGTGAGTTCATACAGGATCTCGGCCGATGGAAATAAAATTCTCGCACGATCCGGAAAGTCCTACGCAATCGTTGATGTTGCACCGGACCAGAAGATGGATAAGACTGTTCCAGTTGATAAGATGAATATGACGATTGACCCCCGCGCTGAATGGCATCAGATATTCAATGATGCCTGGCGGATGGTCCGGGACTATTTTTATGATCCCAATCTGCACGGTGTCGACTGGAAAGCAGAAAAAGCCAAGTATGAAAAACTTCTCGATTATGCTGTCACCAGAACCGACGTCAATTACGTTATTGGCGAATTGATAGCTGAGCTCAACTCCTCTCACACCTATCGTTTCGGCGGTGACATGGAACATGCCGAACATCGAAATGTTGGCTTGCTTGGCATCGACTGGGAACTTGACCACGGATACTACAGGATTCAAAAAATTATCCATGGTGCTCCGTGGGATAACGAAACAAAATCACCGCTCGATGAACCGGGCATTAAAGCTAAAGATGGTGATTATGTCTTAGCTGTAAACCGCAACTCAATGGATACCAGTAAAGACCCATGGGCATCATTCCAGGGCATGGCCGGCGAGACCATCGAGTTAACACTGAATAGCAAACCGTCTATGGACGGATCCTGGAATGTCTTGGTAAAACCACTGGATAACGATACCCGTCTGCGGCACCTTGCCTGGATAAATCATAACCGTGAAACAGTTGAGAAAGAAAGCGATGGGAAATTAGGATATATCTACGTTCCCAATACCGGAATCGACGGCCAGAGTGAGCTGGTTCGACAGTTCGTTGCTCAATACAACAAACAGGGCCTGATCATTGACGAACGCTTCAATAGCGGCGGTCAGATACCCGATCGGTTTATCGAATTACTAAACCGGCCGGCACTCGGGTTCTGGGCAGTACGTGATGGACACAACTGGCAGACACCAACAATCGCGAATTTTGGGCCTAAGGTCATGTTGATCAATGGTTGGAGTGGTTCCGGCGGGGATGCATTCCCCTACTTTTTCAAAGAAAGCAAACTAGGTCCACTGATTGGCATGAGGACCTGGGGTGGTCTCATCGGATATACCGGTGTACCGGGACTGGTTGACGGTGGCAGCATTACTGTGCCCACATTCCGTCTTTATAATCCTGAAGGAAAATGGTTCCCGGAAGGTCACGGTGTCGAACCTGATATCAAAGTGGTTGACGATCCCGCTCAGTTATCGAGAGGCATCGATCCTCAATTGCAAAAGGCCATCCAGGTCGAGCTGCAGCAATTGAAGGAGAATCCACCTGTTCACCCGAAACAACCTCCTTATCAGAACCGGGCTTTAGATAGCAGTAAAAACTGATAATCTCACATTTCTTAAAAGAGCCGTTGTTTTTAATTATGAACGGCTCTTTTTTTATCAAAATCTATGGTTAGTCCTCAACCGGCTCTTTCTCAGTTCTCGGGCCCAGATTGATGACCTCTACGTTACAAACCCGACCGGTATCGATACCAAAACGAATAACAGTTCGCATGGTCTGGAAGCCCTGTCTTCCGGAAGCTCCGGGATTTATATAGAGTACCTTATTATTCATATCGCGGGCAATTTTGAGAATATGAGAATGTCCGCATATGAAAACATCGGGAGGGTCTTGCTCCATCTCTTTACGAATAGGGATAGCGTATCGCCCGGGAGTTCCTCCTATGTGGGTCATCCAAAACCTCACTCCTTCCCGCTCAAAACGTTGACTGACAGGATATTCGACGCGTACATCCTTACCGTCGATGTTCCCGTACACTCCAGTTAGGGGTGCGATTTTTTCCAGTTCTCTGGCTATCTTAACCGATCCAAAGTCACCTGCGTGCCAGATTTCATCTCTGTCTTCAAAGTAGGCAGATACCTGTGGATCCAGATAGTGATGTGTATCGGAAATAAGACCGACTTTAATCATTCCAAATGACTTACTTTCAACAAATTAGCAACGATAGTATTTTGAATACGGACGAAATCCGCAATACGTTTTTCCCGGAATATTTTTTCAGGAAAAAACCAAAGGCGGAATTTTGGCAAAAACCAATCCATTTCAAAGTGTTATTTACTGAAGATCTGTTAAAATGAATTTAATTACCCAGCTCGCTTCCTATGAACTGTTATCGTTTTAGCATAATCATCGTAACATGGAACGCGTTACACCACCTAAAAAATTTCCTTCCATCCGTTACGGACACCGATTATCCCGATTATGAGATCATCATCGCTGACAATGCTTCAAACGATGGCACCAAAGATTGGGTAGAAAATAACTATCCGCAAGTCCGACGCGTAACGTTAGAGCAAAATTATGGTTATTGTGGCGGAAATAACCGGGCTGTGCCTCATGCAACCGGTGACATCCTGGTTTTCCTAAATAATGATGTAGAAGTCTCCCGCGGCTGGCTGCATCCTTTAAATGACCTTTTTCAGGGCAATCCTGGCGCAGCAGCCGCCCAACCCAAATTGCTATCATACCACAACAGGGATGAATTCGAGTACGCCGGGGCAGCCGGCGGCTTTGTCGATAAATACGGCTACCCTTTTTGCCGGGGACGTCTGATCGATTCACTCGAAAAGGACCATCAGCAGTTTCAGAAGGCTGGCCCTATTTTTTGGGCGAGCGGTGCTGCCATGGCTGTTCGTCGTTCAGTTTTTAAAGAAACAGGTGGTTTTGATGAAGATTTTGAATTCCATATGGAAGAAATTGACTTGTGCTGGCGAATGCAAAACCTCGGGTATTCAGTCTATTATGTTCCTGATAGCATAGTTTATCATCTTGGCGGCGGATCTCTTCAGACCGGCTCGCCTCGCAAGATCACATACAACTTTCGCAACAACCTGATTATGCTCCTTAAAAATGAGCAAACGTCAACTTTATGGTCACATCTTCCGGTCCGAATTCTGCTGGATCTTTTAGCAGGATTAAAATTCTTATTCACTCTCCATTTTCGGGAATCCTGGGCTGTAGAGAAAGCATACATTCAATTCCTTGGCATACTTCCCATTATTCTAAAAAAACGATCGAAGTTGGCAGAACACCGGACCGTGAAAAGAAAGGTGGCTGGACGAATACCTATTTCCCTTGTCTGGCAATATTATGTGAAGGGAAAGCGTCGATTTGAGGATTTGCCTCATGTTGAAGAGTACTTGTAATCTCCTCTCCGGCTATAATTCTATTATCATTTGACTGTATTTACCAACACTCCAATTGGTTGGATGGTAATACGTATCTCATCACCATGATGTAGAGTAAAATCTTTTGTCGGTACTATGCCAGTACCCGTCATTAATAAGCATCCGTGCGGGAAAGAACATTCCCTGTACAGGTAGGAAACAAGATCCTCGAATTTTCGTTTGACCTGATCGATTCCCACTTGTCCTTCAAAAACGACATTTGCATCCCGGATCACCTGCAACTGGATTCTTGTACTCTTCGGCAACGGTTCGTTGGTGACATAAACACATGGTCCAATCGAAGCCGAACCATCATAACACTTCGCCTGCGGCAGATAGAGCGGGTTCTCACCTTCAATACTTCTCGAACTCATGTCATTGCCGATTGTATACCCGACAATCTTACCGCTCGAACTAATAACAAGAGTCAGCTCCGGTTCGGGAACATCCCATATGGAATCCTCTCTGATTGTTACTCTACCGCCATGACCCACCGTCCGGTGTTTGGTCGCCTTGAAAAACAGTTCCGGCCGTTCAGCCTCATAAACACGGGCATAAAAGTCACTCCCGCCCGTTTCCTTCGATTCTTCTTGCCGGCCGAGCTTGCTGTTGTAGTACGTGACCCCGCTGGCCCATATCTCCTGACTTTCAATCGGAGCTTCAAATTCTTCGGAAATCAAATTCCTGGCTTGTTCAGACAGGTCGCTGGACGACACGATATTCTGTACTTTCGAAAATAATTGATCATCATTTATGAACCCATCCCAACCTTCGTTTTCCAGGAAGTAGTACTTTCCATCGTTATCTATTACGATGCCTTTTTTAACTTTGTATATCTTCATGATAAATGCAATAAGTGAGAATCGGGTATATTATAAACAGCACTATTTCCTCAGTCACGCCCAATTCTAAAAAAGATTTTTTGTCAACGTTGGTTACAGATTAACTGACTCTGTCGGGGTTTCCCATATCAGGAAAACTCATTTCTTCTACATAAACATCCTGAAAATCCGGACTGGCACTTAATGAAACGTGCTCTATCTTTTCAAGTATTTTACTAAAAGGATCTTCAGGAAGAAACAGTGCAAGTTTTGCACCCCGTAATGCGGTATTGCCAGACGCTTCAATCTTATCAGACTGAAAATTGAGTAACCCAATATGCTGCGCACTGGTTATGTTGATATAATTCCCAAATGCGCCCGCCAGGTATATTTTCCCAACATCGTCGAATGTTTTATGCAACATTCCGAGAAGAATTCTAATACCTGCGGCTATAGCACCTTTGGCCAGTTGTATCTCGCGGATATCCGTTTGTGTGATTGATACCGGTCCACACAATTTCAACTCATGAGAACCGTCGCTGAAGCGTCCTGTTGTCCTAATTTTTGACAGATCCATAGACGTCGCGACCGCATCGACCAATCCGCTCCCGCAAATACCTTTGGGTGACACATTTCCCAATACCTTGCATACCTGATTATCATCCTCAATATGTACCTCGGAGATAGCTCCTGTCGATGCACGCATACCCATTGAAATTCGGGCACCTTCAAAAGCAGGACCTGCGGCGGTAGAGCAACAAAACATCTTATCCGCGCTACCTATTACGATCTCGCCATTCGTTCCTAAATCAACAAGCACACACACCTTTTTTGATTCATGCATACCGGAAATCGCGATTCCGGCAAGAATATCACTGCCTACAAAACCGCCAATACATGGTAAAAAGGTGATGTCCGGATCTGACATTAAATCCCAGCCAAGTTCTTTTACAGTGAGTTTTTGCGTCCCCGTTTGCTGTGAATTAAATGGATAGTGGGATAACGGTTCCAGATCAAGATTACAAAACAGGTGATGCATCACCGTATTGCCAACCAATGTAATCTTTCGCAATTCCTGATCACCGGTTTTAGCTGCTTCTAATAGTTCCTTTACCATTTTCCCGATTTGCCTGCGTATCAGGCGGACAAGCCGATGCTGACCGTTATCTTCAACCGCATAACTAACCCGGCTCATGATATCCGCACCATATCTGGCCTGTGGATTCAAAGCCGTTCGGACAGCGTATACCCGGGCATTGGCAAGATCCAATAACTGGGCAACCAGCGTTGTTGTTCCGATGTCTACGGCAATACCCAGTCCCTCCTGAGGAACAAAGTCGAATGTTGCTTCATCAGACAGTACTTCAGCACTCCACTGGGCTAACTCAAGAACTAAATCATTCCCGGCCCTACACTGGCAGGACAGACGCCAGCCGGCATCCAGTTCTTCCCTTGTGAGTTTATTCTCCTGTTCTTTCGTAATGGCGAGATTTCCTTCCACAACACGAACACGACAACCTTTGCACCGCCCCCTGCCGCCGCATGGGAATTCGACACCATATGGGAAAAGCACATCCTGAAGAGATGAACCCTGAGGAACATCAAACCCGACACCCATCGGGCTAAGTTTTATATGCACATTTTCAGACCTCAATCGACCTTCTCCGAATCAATGAGTTGATCATCATACCTGATAGTAATTTTATGGCCCGGTTTGACGATCAGGAATTCATTCTCATTCCAGATTCCATTCACCAGTTTTTCAATCAAAGACATGTCCCCGCAGATCTTTTCGAATTTCCATTTATTGTCATCTGCCATATCCCTGGCATACTCCTCAAAACTTCCATTTGGTTCGAGTCCCATTTCGATAAATGTAAGCTGGCGATAGTGCTTTCGCTGATCAATCAGGGTGTCATAAAGATACCTCGCGTTATCCTCTCCATATTTTTTGACGAGCTCCGGATATGTCATATCCATCCCATTCTGATGCTGAATGGACAACTGTGACAACTCGCCCGGATTCTCACCACGTTCTATCCATCCGGTTGTCAAAAAATAGGTTCCCGGGTTCTCATTGAAATATTCCACATATCTCTCCTTGTTTCCGAAAAACATGGTCATGCAGTCATGTGCCCGTGGTAATACGATTGGAATGGATCGAGCCTTTAACCCGACAGTTCCATAATTGCACATACCGTATCCAAACAGAATAGCATCATATTCCGTCTCATCTATCCTACCCAAAGCCTCCTCAAGACGCTTCAGCATTCCCTCTCTGCCGATATCGTGAAGCCCTTTGGGTAGAAATTGGATGTCTACCTGATTCGGTGACCGTGCGATAGCCAGACTGGCTTCACGGTACAGAACTTCACAACTAAGCATTTTTAATTTCATGGGATGGTTTTCAGATTATTATCATGAAGCCTGGATAAGATGATTATTGCATGAGCTGTTAATTGGACATTAGGCGTCTTCCAACATATCCGTTTATTTTCTTAATGCATCGTTCGGTTAACACCCACCTTAATCCTCCCAAGTTATTCAGTGCTGGTGCAAGTGTCATCACAAAGCTGGTCCAGGCGTCCTCGCCTGGACCACAAGCGCCACCTCGTCACCAGATCGAGTATTATCACTATCAGGCAGCGTTGATCAGCTTGCGGGCCAATGCTACGGCACCATTGGCGTTACTGCTGTACCCATCAGCACCAATATCGTCCGCATATTTTTGGGTAACAGGTGCTCCGCCAATCATTATTTTCACATTGTCACGTACTCCGGAATCCTTCAACGCCTCAATCGTCGTTTTCATGGATCCCATAGTAGTTGTTAAAAGCGCCGACATGGCCATCAGTTTTACCTTCTTATTCCTTATGACCTCGATAAATTTTTCCGGTGAAACATCTACTCCCAGGTCAATAACTTCGAAACCTGCTCCTTCCAGCATGGCTCCGACTATGTTTTTCCCAATATCATGCAAATCTCCTTTCACCGTACCAATGACAACACTGCCAACCAAATCCGCACCGCTTTCAATCAAAAGAGGCCGGATCAATTCCAAAGAAGCTTTCATTGCGCGGGCTGCGATAAGCAATTCAGGCACAAAGTATTCATTGATTTCATAACGGCGTCCAACTTCATTCATCGCCGGAATCATGTATTTCTGCATCAATGCCTGGGGATCTTCATTTTCAGCGAGAGCCTGTTTTGTGATATCGCGTGCAAGTTTGGCATTTCCCTCAAGGACAGCCTCGTAAAGTTGTTTCAGATCAGCCATATCTTTTTCCTTTAGTTGATAATATTCTACGGCCTATTGTTTGCCGTACTTGTTAATGGTCTCATACATTGCCACAACATTTTCGGTCGGGGTCACCGGTTGAATATTATGGCACGGAGCACAAATCCATCGGGCAGTTTTAAATATTTCTATATTCTCCAGAACCTCGTTTCTGACGTCATCCGTCGATCCAAATGAGAGCGTTTGCTGGTTATCCACCGCACCATGAAAAATCACCTTGTCTCCAAATTCACTGACCAGTTGATCACGCTCCATCGTGGGGCAGCGCCATTGTATCGGATTCAGAACCTCTATACCGGTTACATTAATCAAATCAGGGATGACTTTTCTGATTGCTCCGTCGGAGTGATAAAAAATATGTATACCGAATGACCGCGCCAGATCGGCCATTCGCTTCTGATTAGGCAGAAAAAAATCACGGATCTGCTTTAGTCCAAACAACAAACTGGATTGGCTGCCAAGGTCTTCCGCTATGTAAGTAATATCGATTCTGTCTTGGCCAATTTCGAAAGCCCGTTTGTTAATCGTATAAACATAATCATAAATATGCTGGAGTCCGGCTTTTGCAATTTCCGGTTCCAGGAGTAAATCCATCATGGCCTGTTCCATTCCACGCATAGCGCTGTACAGTAAAAACGGTTCGAACCAGCCTGTACGGACTATTCTGTATGGTGGAGCGTCATCAAGCAGCTTCCGGAACAACTCATAATCAATATCGTCCGGATCCGGCCATTTGTAGGAGTGTATTTCATCGACGCTTGTCACATCAGCCAGAGGGTGGCTTCCGTGTTCGATGTACGTTCCCTCGCCATAATCGATAAGCTTCTCCTTCACCCCCCATATATCCGCTTCCGGATCATCGGGATGATGTTCATGTACACAAGGCGGATCTATTGTTACAACAGCGTCAATATTCAGGTGCTGATACAATTCTTCCTCATCCTTGCAGCTTAGATCGTGTAATAATCTAAGGGTTACCTCATCAGTTGCCCAATAGTCAGTCGGTATGCGGTCGGGCTTTTCATGGTTGAATAGCGCCAGCCATCTCTGTTTCGGTGTCATTTTTTCTTTCATCCGATCATAAATAGTTACAAAAGACAGGTCTGCTATAAACCATATGATTCTTTGAGGAAGTACTTGCCATATTTATCAATGTTATCTTCCAATGCTTCTTCTTCGGTAGCGGGTAGTGCTTCGATCTGCTTTTCAAGCTTGCCTAACCATTTTTGTTCTGTATCCGGAAGTTTGACTCTTTTACTCTCAACAGCCTCAACAATCAGGTCAAATGCTTTTTCAATAACCGCGACTGTTCTTTCATATCCATTTGTTTTGCTCAGTGTTGTTTTCGCAAGCTCTATTACGACTTCCGGATCAAGCATCAGAGCTTCTACGCTGTGATGAACGTCGCTTTCTACCAGCCAGTCCCTAAGTCTTCTTTGTTCGCCATGCTGTATTGCTGTGTTAAATAGACGGCAATCGTACGAAATCAACTCAAGGAAAGCCTCCGGTGCCGACCCGCTTAACAGCCGGATATTTTGAACAGACTCATTACTCCACAAATCAGCCGCTGCACCGGCAATGTTACCCAGCGGACTAAAATGAGCACAGCAGGATGATTTCCCTTCCATGCTGATTGGATACCCTGTGATCGCTTTTATAATAGGACCTTCGTAGGCACAATCCTTGGATGGTCCAACGGCACCGTGTTCATAAGCAGCCAAACTCCGCGGTACGCTTGCTGCCCGGTCAATAGCCGCCATCAGAGATGGAAGCATCTGTTGTCCCGCTAATTGCATGGCTGTATTAGCAAAACCGCACGCTGTATCTCCACCGGAAATGATATCATACTGCCGGGCTATTTCTGATATTTCACTCCATAACCAGCACATGTCACGCCAGCCGAGCGATCCGAGACCAAACGCCATACCTCCAAGATCTCCGTACATCAATGCCTGATCATGCACTTCCTTGCCCCCAACCGACTCAATAGATAAAATGTCGGCACCAGCCTGTGCTGCTTGTATAAATGCCTGTTTTGTCAGTTCCCAGTTTCTCCCGTGGCGCAATAATGGCGGACGTTCGGCGTCGCGAAGATCGACAACAGTGACTCTTAGTGCAGTGGGAATATCTGCTTGCGCGGTTAACTTGTTGAGAGATTCTTTAAGCAATGATGTGATCTCCGCACCCCACTCCGGATGCTCCGTCATGGGAGGTAATTGTTCAAACTCGACGACCAATCCGGGTAAAGAAAGCGCTTTCGCACGACGATATAACGCTTCGGAAATCTCGGTATAATGGGATATTACTTCCTTCCACGTGTTCTCATCAACAGACATCGTTGGAAGTGTAAAATTGATTTCCGGGAAGACCTGTCCATTGCCGATAATCAGACCATTTCCACAAAATACAGGATGAACAGCCTTTCCAAATATCAACTGGTCAGCATTTTCGATGGCTGGTTTTTTGAATTGAATTGCTTCAGCGAACATCTAAAAATCCCCTTCTAATTAGAAATTAAATCAAGATTCGGGTACACTGTGTACCTTACTCTTCCTGTGATCCGCAATCACTGAAAATTGCATTGTAGCACGACTGATATCTCATTGTTACAGCATTTCTCACGGGCATTGGAAAGAGCATCTCTTAGAGAATAGAGAGAATCTGGTAAAGACTCCGTGCTTTTTTTGTCTTTTTATATTTCGAAATGTTGATAGGTGGTACAATTCATCAACAATTTTGATAAGAATCCGACATAATGGTAAGGGAAAAATGGAATTTTGAGATTTATCTTGTGGACATTGAGACTATCGGTAAATTACGTTTAGCAACCGGCTAAGAAATTATTTGATGGGAAATAAACCTGCAGATATGACGTCGAGCAATGTAAGAACATTATCATCACGACAAAGAATGCTCAATGCATTTGAATTCAATAATCCCGATAAGATTCCGGTAGTCTATCACCCGTCAACTGCCGGCCTATATATTCATGGTCAAAAACTGCTCGACCTGTTCAACCAATACCCACCGGACAATCCTATCATTTTTGATCATTTACCTCATCCGCCCGAACAGGCATTCGATAACGAGGGCCGTTACCACGAATTGATTAAAGACGAGTGGGGAACCTTATGGGAATACCGGATATTCGGCATACAGGGACATCCTAAAGAATATCCGTTCAACAGTTGGAATGATGGATTGAAATACCCGTTTCCTGTCATTCCACAACCAGGGAACAATGCCTATGAAAAAGAAAAGGCGGAAGTTCAGAAAGACAAGGAGCAGTATCTTATATTTAAGGGATGGATCTCCATTTTCGAAAAGCTGCACGCACTTCGTCCAATGGATGAGATGTTGATGGATCTTGCAACGCGTGAGAATGACATTATTCCCTTCATTGAGAGACTAACCGACTATTGGACCGATGTCATCCATTATTACCTTGAAATTGGTGCCGATGTTATCGTTTTCGGAGACGACTGGGGAAGTCAGACCGGACAGTTTGTTTCCACCAGGCTGTTCCGGGATATTTTCAAACCGTTATATCGCCGCATGATGGAACCTGTCATAAAAGCGGGTAAGAAGGTGTTCTTCCATGCATGCGGCAAACTTGGTCCGATTTTCGATGAACTCCTTGATTTGGGAATCGATGGATACTGGCCTCAAATTCCCTTATATGATGAAGTCCCATTTGCTGAGAAGTGCAAGGAGCACAGGGTAGCAATTTACATCCACCCCGATCGACAGTACCTCATTCCATTAGGCAGTCCAAAAGAGATTGATGATAAAATCCACGAATACGCCGACCGGTATCATGCGTTAGGCGGCGGCGGTATTTTCTACGTTGAAATGGAAAATGATGCTCCCTTCGAAAATGTGAAGGCGTTGATTGAGGCTATTGATAAATACAGGTAAACGTTGCGAGCAACCCTGACAGGGTCAGTTCTATTGTCCCAACAGAAGGGATAATTACTAAATAAGACCTTTTAGTATCGCGGTTTATCTAACACTGTCAGGGTTGGATAAGTAATTAATTCATTTCCCCAAATTCCAACTCACCGTTCCCATAACCCATCTACCCGGCATGCGGGCGCCGAGGATATCCTGGTAGTGAGCATCAAACAGATTGTCGGCTTCAACACCGAGCGTTATGTCATCAATCACATCATAACCAAGTTTGATATTCCAGACGCTGTACCTTGGTGACATATAAGCATTAATCGCTGATGAACGATCGCCTTGTCGTTGTTTCCAGAGACCGCTTAATCCAGCTACAAATCTGTCCTTATGTATTGATATTACTCCGTTTATAAGATTTTTTGCATGATTTGAAATATACTTGGAAACGGTATGTTGGCTGTTGTAAGTATCTGCAAAGGTGTAGCCCATGGTGTACTCGATCATCCAGTTTTCTCCAAGATTACGGCTCATGGAAAACTCGACTTCTATTCCGGCTGTCTCGACATTCTTCAGATTTTCGGCGTAAAGGTAATCTGTGTTCGATTGCAAATTACTGTTGTTCCTTATTTGGGTTGAATTCGTGAGCACATAATCAATCAGGTTTGTTGACGCACGCAAAAATCCGGTTGCTGAGATCCTCACATTATTTGTCGGAAATACATCGAACCCGGCTTCGCCTGACCACGATCGTTCTGCTTTCAGCCAGGGATTTCCGAGATTCCTGCCTTCTGATAAGGGTCCCTGCAAGTTCGTTGAGATATAGCGTTCCGTATAATCGGCAGCGCGAATACTCCGGCCGCCCGAAGCACGCAGCACCCAACGACCGGTATGATATGCCATACTCATTTGCGGCATCAACTCAGTGCCATAATTATCATCATGATCCAGCCGAAGACTACCTGTCACTGTCATTGGCGGAGTTGGATGCCACTGCATCATAGAAAATACCGCATAGTGCCAGTCATTGTGTCGGCCACGATCGTTGCTGCGAATGAACCGATTATTGGCCTGTACACCATACGTCCATTCCCAGTCTTTTGTCAGCACACGATACTGGTACATCTGCAGATTCAAAAAATCCGTTATATGATGGTTTGCCGGAAAAGCCGGATTGAATACATAATGATCGATATTATGTTTAAAGGAACCTTCAAAAGCTGTTAAACCTTTCGATGACGTCTTTGTGACTCTGACCTGGTTCCACCAATCAGTTGTCCGCTCAGTGGACTCATCATATGGACTGGCCGTATAGTAATATTTGGCGTTGAAATCCCGATCGTCGTAGGCCGTTCGCGCGGCTATATCCCAACCGCTTCCAAGTTTGTACCCGCCGGATAAGGATGCATTACGAACGTTAAACCGGTTCTTATTTTCTTTTCCAAGTTCTTGTCCGGGTGTCTGGTACCACATTCCGCCACCACCAATACGGTAGCCGTTTCCATGATGAAAGAACCCGGCTCGTCCCATTTTCAGGTTATACTGCCCATAACCTGCTTTGACATCCGCCTTTGTCTGATTTTCGCTCTCGCGTTGAACAAATGCCCGGGTAATAATATTGATAACCCCGCCTACCGCATCGGCCCCATATTGAGCCGCGGCAGGTCCATGCAGCACCTCGATGCGTTCAATCTCCGATGGAGCAACAGGTATGTTGGAATTAAAATGAGCGGTGAGCGGATCATTTAATCTCATCCCATCTATCAATACGAGAACTTGTGAAAAGGTACTTCCACGAATACTAAAGTCAGATTGAGTTCCAAACGCACCACGCGACTGCACTTCAACTCCGGGCAAGTACCGCAACACTTCATCGACAGTATGAACCGGCAAATTTTGAATCACTTTTGCCGGGATGATCGTGATGTTCCTGCCTGATCCGGCGGCCGTCTGCGGAATACGACTTGATGAAACCACAACATCTTTTGAAACAATCAGCGTATCAAGCAGATCGGCTTTCTGGGCGTAAAGGGGAGTTGCCAATTCGGATAATATCAATAATATTAACAAATACCGGTATCGATATTTCATAAAAATAATTGGTTGACGCAAGTTCACTTTCATTGGGCGCTCTAAAATAGCAAAACGATACTTCATAGAACACCATATTTAGACTTGAGACTTTAGACTTTAGACTTTAGACTTGAGATATTAGATATTAGATCATGAGATGATAGTACAATTTTGATATCGGAGTGAATTTCAATGTCCGTCAGCAAGCTGAGAGCTGATTGCTGATCGCCGACAGCTATTAAACACTGCATTCGTAATACATTTTTTCCTATTTTGATACTTATATAAGTATCCCGATTTATAGAGAATTTATGAATACAACCATACTTCCTGATTTCAGACTAACACGACCTATCGATCAGGTTGGTGTGGAAGAACGTGTAGCACGTTTTAGAACACGAAGCATCAAGAAAGAATCGAAAGTGGCCGGACTGAAGATGGCCCTCAGCATGATCGACCTTACGACTCTTGAAGGAATGGACTCCCCTGGTAAAGTGAGACAATTATGTTCCAAAGCTCTACGCCCGATAGAGCATCATGATGTCCCTTCCGTTGCTGCTGTTTGTGTTTATTCACCAATGGTATCTGTTGCCAAAGACGCGTTGCGCGGAAGCTCCATTCATGTTGCCAGTGTTGCCACGGCTTTCCCAAGTGGTATGGCATCAAAAGAGAATAAGATTGATGATGTAAAATATGCACTGGATCAGGGAGCTGACGAGATCGACATGGTTATCTCTCGCGGCCGTTTTTTAGCAGGTGATTTTTCTTATGTATTTGATGAGATTGCCGACATAAAGGAAGTATGCGGCGATGTTCACCTGAAGGTCATTTTGGAGACAGGAGAACTGCAAACGCTCGATAATGTACGACGCGCCAGTGAGATAGGATTGTATGCCGGAGGTGACTTCATTAAAACATCCACCGGTAAGGTCAAACCGGCCGCCACGATGGAGGTAACACTCGTGATGCTGGAAGCTATCCGTGACTTCTACTACAAAACCGGAGAAAAACGCGGAATGAAACCTGCAGGCGGCATTCGTGATTCGAAAACGGCTCTGAAGTATCTTGTAATGCTAAAGGAAACGCTGGGTGCTGACTGGCTTACTTCCGAACGGTTTCGCTTCGGAGCCAGTTCACTTGCCAACGATCTTCTGATGCAAATCATAAAAGAAGAAACCGGACGCTATCAATCCGGCGATTACTTTTCCATCGACTGATTTTAGTCAGTAAACCATTGTATAGGTAAAGGCGATTTTTAGAATGTTTTTACCGTGGATTGCCCGGCACTATTTTTTGATACAGATTTATAATCGACTGAAACGCTATGCTTGAAGAAAAATCCATTTCGTCAGAGAAACAGAAAACCGACCTCGACTTCGACGGATCGTGGGAATATGCCCCGGCGCCTGAAAGTACGGATCACATCAAGATCAAGGAACAATATGATCTGTTTATTAACGGTGATTTTGTTGCACCAGAATCCGGCAAATACTTTGATACGATAAACCCGGCCAGTGAAGAGAAATTGGCCGCTGTAGGTCAGGCCGAGTCTGCTGACGTTGACAAAGCGGTAAAAGCTGCACGTTCTGCGTACAATAAGTATTGGTCAAAGATGTCAGGCCGTGATCGCGGGAAATACCTGTTTCGCATAGCACGACTCATCCAGGAACGTGCCCGGGAGTTCGCAGTTATCGAAAGCATGGACGGTGGCAAGCCCATTCGGGAATCCCGTGATGTCGATATTCCACTCGTATCGGCACACTTCTTTTATTATGCCGGTTGGGCAGATAAGCTGCTATATGCGTTTCCGGGCCGGTCTGTGAAGCCATTGGGCGTTGCCGGACAAATCACACCCTGGAACTTCCCGCTTCTAATGGCAGCCTGGAAACTGGCTCCGGCTCTGGCAACTGGCAACACGGTCGTTCTTAAACCGGCAGAAACCACTCCCCTTACAGCGATGAAACTTGCCGAGCTGATTCGTGACGCCGATCTGCCGCCGGGTGTTGTGAACATCGTTACAGGTGCAGGTGCAACGGGTGCAGCCATCGTAAATCATCCTGATGTCGACAAGATTGCATTTACCGGTTCTACCGAGGTCGGGAAAATCATCATGAAGTCCCTGGCTGGTACGAACAAAAAATACACACTGGAACTCGGTGGAAAAGGTGCCAATATTATCATGGAAGATGCCGCCATCGATCAGGCTGTTGAGGGCATCATAAACGCGATCTTCTTCAACCAGGGTCATGTCTGTTGCGCCGGATCTCGTCTCTTTGTCCAGGAAAGTGTAGCAACTGAAGTCATTCGTAAACTTAAAGACCGTATCGCGACACTTCGTGTTGGCAATCCCCTCGATAAAAACACAGACATCGGGGCCATTAATTCACGCATGCAACTCGACAAGATCCACGAATTGATCGAATCGGGCATTAACGAAGGTGGCAGCATTTACCAGGCATCTTGCACATTACCTGATAAAGGATATTGGTGTAAGCCCACACTCTTCAGTGAAGTAGCGCAATCACACAGAATTGTTCAGGAAGAGATTTTCGGCCCGGTGTTAACGATTCAGACATTCCGGACACCCGATGAAGCCATGGAAAAGGCCAATAATACTCCTTATGGCTTATCGGGGGGCATCTGGACGGACAAGGGCGCCAAGATTTTCAAAATGACCGGTAAGATGCGTGCCGGTGTTGTCTGGGCTAACACATTCAACAAGTTTGATCCGACCTCGCCTTTTGGCGGATACAAAGAAAGCGGCATGGGTCGCGAAGGCGGTTTGCACGGATTAAAACCATATGTAGAACTTAACTGATATGAGTGATCATTTACCTGTATTGAAAACCTATAAATTGTACATCGGCGGTAAATTTCCAAGAACGGAATCGGGCCGATATTTCCCTGTTTACGATAAAAAAGAAAAGCTTTTGGCCAACATGTGCCGGGGATCCCGAAAGGATTTCAGAGAAGCGGTGGTAAGTGCCAGAGCTGCTTTTCCGGGCTGGACCGGTAGAACCGCTTATAACCGCGGGCAAATTTTGTATCGCATTGCTGAGATGATGGAAGGTCGTCGTGATCAACTCGTTTCGGAATTAAAATCTCAAGGTGTTAAAAGCAATATCGCGGAACGGGAAGTTACCGATTCTGTCGACCGGTTCGTGTATTATGCCGGATGGGCTGATAAGTTCCAGCAGATATTCAGCAGCGTAAATCCGGTGGCAACTTCACATTTCAATTTCTCCATGCCCGAGCCGACTGGCGTTGTTTCGGTTATGGCTCCGGATGAACCATCGCTCCTTTCTTTGGCAACCATTGTATCGGCGGTCATCGTCGGTGGAAATACAGCCATTGTCCTCGCTTCTGAGACGAAGCCATTAACAGCCATCACGTTAGCTGAAATATTGAATACTTCCGACCTGCCTGGCGGCGTCGTTAATATTCTGACCGGTTATCGGGAAGAATTGATGGGGCATTTTTCCTCTCATATGGATGTTAATGCGTTCTGGTATGCCTCAAATGATCCGGATAACAAGAAAAAGATCCAGGAAAATGCAGCTGAAAATTTAAAGCGTGTCAATTTTATGAGTTTCAAGACATGGCGTGAAGACGAAGTGGAGAGTCCGTACGTTATAGAACCGTTTCTGGAAACGAAAACCACCTGGCATCCCGTCGGATATTAAAATCAGATACAACATGAATTTATTATTTCAACCACGATATCAAACCCGGTTTCGGATTTCGGCTTTACTCTCAGGTCTGATTATCACAGTTTGGTTGTCCGGCTGTACATCCTCGAATAAATCTACAAGGGAGACAGTTAATGCTGGCAAAAATACCGAGATTCATAAGCCATCCGTAACGGCTATGGAAGGTCAACAACTGGCGATGTATCGCAGCAAATTGTCCGACCTTTATGCTACGCAGGAAAACACAATACCTCCCGTTTTCCAAAATGATAATATATCTGATACAGGTTACAATGGTAACTTTGGTTATCGAATTCAGATCATCTCGACTTCGCAAAAAGATACTGCAGAAGCAATTCTGCATAGGTTTAACGACTGGATCTTTCAGCAGAACAACATAGCCTACAAAGCTCATGCCTATATCATCTTTAAACAACCCGATTATCGTGTACAGGTAGGCGATTTTCGAACACAAAACAACGCCGCTCATTTTGCCCGTGTGCTTAAGCGCGTGAAGTATCCGGATGCCTGGATCGTCCGGGGAAAAATTAATCCATCCTACGTACCTGCTGATTCTACAATTGATAAAAATATGCAGTGAGTGCAGTTGTTAATTGTTAATTCAGATATAGTCTCACTACTCTATATTCACTACTCAAGACCAATTCTTTCAAGGGGATACTCTTCTCTCTTACCACTCTTACTTGTCATTTCTCTGGATCTATACATTAAAAATGTCGTCCTGACGTTGTCCGCGGCGGCGGACAACGTAGGATCTCGCCTGCCGGGCGCAACGCTCGAAATATGTACACGATACGGAAGCCCCTTCCACGGATGTGGAGGGGTTGGGGTAGGTATCACAAGCGTTGTACGGTTGCAAACGCGATTCTACGTTCTTCGGCAAGCCGGAGAACATCAGAATGACAGATGTGGTGTAGCTATAGTGTATATGGACCGTCCTTCCACAACAAAAGCAAAAAAAATAATCGGAATTTTGTAACCGTAGGGGTATTCCCCCGTGATTACCCTTCCCTGTGATTGCCCATCCCCTTGTGATTATCCCAACCCCGCGATTACCTCACCGCCTGTAATCCAAATACAACGAATGTCATCCGCCGCAGGCGGATCTCGCAATTATGGCGAAACGCTCACCTCCGTGGCAGCCAATGCTACCCAAAGTACAGGGGTAAGTCAGCCCTCAGGATGGCATCGGTGGTGTAAAACGACGGTTCTAATGTCAGTACCGTTTAATCCTTTAACAGCCCTTCGCGGAAATTATCCCGGGAGTCGAATAGTTTTCGATTTGCCAGGTGGATGGACAGATAGACAGAAACAACGGTCCCCGTCAGGATAGCCAGCATAATCATTATTTGGTAACGGATGGCTGTAAGAGGTGAACTTCCACTAAGAATTTGCCCTGTCATCATACCTGGAAGTGAGACTAATCCCATCGTAGCCATAGTCGCCAGTGTCGGATTGATAACCATTTTAAGGGCATCCTGAAAAAACGGGAATAATGCCTCGTCACGGCTGGCTCCTGTCATCAAATAAAATTCGTAACGCGACTGTTGCCGGCGAACTCCATAGTAAAAAGTGTGGATACCAATCACGTTGCTTCTCAGACAATTACCGAGCACCATTCCGGTCAATGGTATCAAATATTGCGCCTCAAATATATCCGGCGGATGAACAACAACACCTATTACGAAGAAGACAACTCCACCCATCGCGACGGCCGTTGATACGAAAATCGGCCAAAGCAACGGCATCATCTTCAATTCGCTCCGATCAATGGTTGAATAATCGGCAACGACAATCATCACAATCATCCAGCCGATATTCAAAAGCGGATTATTCAACTTAAACAGATACTCCAGGTAATAACCCACGAAGAGAAGCTGAAGGGTCATCCTGACCACGGATATCATAAATTTGCTGATCAGACGCGTCTTATACCGCCACAGAATCCATAATGGGAGCACCAAAATGATGAATCCGATCAGCAGCCGCATCCAGGAAATATCGATAACCTGCATTGTATTACAACCTTATGCTCTTGTTCATATAACCATTCCATACCGGATCGTGCGAAGCGCTGATCAGTGTCAGGCCATCACGTTCCAGGTAATTATCCGCAACAGTCCTCTTCGACTTGTCATCGAGTTGTGAGGTCGGTTCATCAAGCAAGACCAGCGGCCTTTTGATCATCAACCCCACACCAAGGCCAACACGCTGCAATTGTCCGCCTGAGAGGTTCTCCATCTTACGCCCAAGGATATCTTCGGGAAGAAGCAGTTTATTCAGGATTTCAACCATTTCATTCCTGGATGGTTTTATAGACTGATTTTGTCTGAATGCGAAGATCGAATCAAGAAATTCATCAACACTTCCGTTTCCCGGATTAAAATGCTGAGGCAGCCAAAAAATATTTTTTCTCACGGCTTGCAGCGCGTATTCATCAAGAAACTCATCGAACACGGTAATCTTCCCATAATCCGGTTTCTGAAAACCAGCGATAATTCGAATGACCGTCGTTTTACCGACGCCGGAGGGACCGGTAAATACCACCTTCTCCCCTTTGCTTACGGTAAACGATAAATCCTTCAATACAGATTCGCTTTTGAATTGAAGGGATACATTACTGAATTCAACAATAGATGCCATTCTTATATCTCACTACTCAAGACCCACGACTTAATCCTGTTAATTATTCATTTTAGGATTCCGCCATGAGTGCGTATTTTCCTACAACTTTTGAACGTTAGATGATTAACCCCAGCAAACATGGTAACTGCCATCATCATAATCAACACCGAACGCACTAAGGTTAACGATGTAGCCGAAAAACTGGCTGATATGCCTCAGATATCCGAGGTCTATTCAGTCGGTGGCCGTTATGACCTTGTGGCCATCGTACGTGTAAAGACAAATGAAGAACTGGCCGATACGGTCACAAAACACATGGCCAGGGTCGAAGGCATCGTTAACACAGAAACCCACATCGCTTTCAGAGCCTTCTCGCGATACGATCTCGAGCATATGTTTTCTTTGGGAATGGAAGAATGACTTCGACAAAAAAGTATGGAGTACTTGCGAGTTTGAAGTACCATGATTTGAATCCCTGGATCGGCTAAGAACTTTAAGTACTCTACAATTTTACATGTCCATTGAACATATCCTATTACTGGTAGGAGTGGGTCTCGTAGCCGGCATTGTTAATGTGATGGCCGGTGGCGGGTCGTTGTTAACGCTTCCCTCTCTTGTTTTTCTTGGACTACCGGGCCCGGTTGCCAACGGTTCCAATCGTCTTGCTATTTTACTGCAGAATGCCGTAGCAACTGTTCAGTTCTTTCGCGACGGATATTCCGACTTCAAACTTAGCCTTACTCTAACGCTTTGTGCTTTGCCCGGAACCGTATTAGGCGCATGGGCCGGTACTAAACTGGAGGGTATCTGGTTCAATCGTGTTCTCGCAGCCGTCATGGTTTTGGTAATGCTTCTTATGATGCGACGCAAGAAGAAAAGAACTGAAGATAACACCGTTAATAATGAAGGAATCTCCCCCAAACGCTATTATGCCGCACATGGGTTGATGCTCCTCGTCGGATTGTACGGTGGATTTATCCAGGCCGGTGTTGGCTTCATTATCATGGCAGTACTTCATCGTGTGCTGCGTTTCGATCTTATCCGTGTTAATATGCACAAAGTGTTTATCGTTGGTTCGTACACTGTAGTGGCTCTCTTCGTTTTTGCGATCAGCGGTGAAGTCAACTGGATCGCTGGCCTGACACTTGCTGCCGGCAATGCAACTGGTGGAATCCTGGGAACGAAATTAGCTATTAAGAAAGGGGATAAACTCATCAGGATATTCCTGTATACTGTTCTTATCGTGATGGTTATCAAGTTATTAATTATACACTGATATCGTAGCCCTGTCAATAACTTTTAAACACGGATTTATTTAGATTAAAACGGTGTTTATAGCTTATAGAGATAAATATATAAACATTCCCCCCTAATAAAGGAGGTTGTTATGACGACTTCCGAGATCAACAAAAACGATAAGATCCGCCACGAACGTGACGAAGCTGCTGCGATGCAAAGTATTATTCCGGGTCTTGGCCATATTTACAAAGGGTACAGTTGGAAAGGGATTGGCCTCTTTCTCACTGCACCTGCCACTATCTGGGCAGGCTTAATTGCAGCATGGGCAACACTTGGATTTAGTATTCTCATTCCTATTGTTTACTGGGTCTTTGTCATTTACGACGCTTATACCATTGAAGACCGCCGGAGAAGCCATATTGGTGTTCTTTGATATTATTTTTACGACCTCTCATAGCATCTGCAAAACGATGAATTGGTGATTGGCTGTATAAATAAATCAATGAGGCAGTAATTCTCCACAAAGCTCTCCATCAACTCATTGTCAATCGCTGTCAAACGATTCTTTTCTTACAAGTGTGAGATAGGTATGAATACGCCTGGCATTCGTTCCAAGGTCGTTGACCCCCAGCCGTGATTCAGAGCGAACATCGATCTTGCTGCGGCTCGGGTCAATAGAACTGACGCGAACGACCACATCTTCTTTCAACCCAAACCAGGGGGTTGTAACCGTTGCTTCTATCTTCCCTGCTGTGGCATTCGAGTTTACAATTTTCCAGCGCTTCATGCTTCTGGCAACGGCTAATGCATTATGGAAAGTATTCTCAAAAGACATATCCAAAAGTAAGGGTCTGACAAAGGGATACGCTTTCTCCTGAAGTTGTGCGACAGACTCGCCGCCATATTTACACGGATTAGACTTTTTGCTGCGTAATGTCGGGACAACTTCAAATTGTGGAGGATTTGTAGTATCGGTGGTTATATCATGAATAGGTGGATCAATCCTTGCTGCAGTGTAGAAATACAGGAAAGTCGAAATCACCAACATTCCAAATACAATCCCGCTAATCGATGTCAGAAAATTCTTTTTACTTTGATTCCTTTGACAAAGTACCAATCCAATACTGCAGATCAACACACCCAGACCCGAAATAACTGTCCCCACCATAAACAGGTTCATAGCAAACCACAGATGCCAGAGTCTGTCCTGGTATCCATAACCGGATGAAATAAATATGATTCCCCCAAGAACGACTATGACCAGGCCGGTAATTGTCCATGGAGTGATTGAACCCCGCGTGTCTCTGTGCGTATTCATTTATGTTTGCCGTGATCGTGGTTAACGAGTTATCCGACAACATAAAGATGCATAGTAGCAGAATGATGATTAGTAAATAACGGTAAATGTTTGTTAATAACTTTTAAAGGCAACCTGACTTCAATCTTCAAGTTTGAATTTTATCGTGCAGGTTGTTCCGTCACTATTGTCAAACTCAACATTGCCCTGAAGCTGTTCAGTGAGCATGTGTACTAATTTGATGCCAAGCGTCTTATCACAAATAGGATCTGGTTTACACAAAAAACCGCCACCGTTGTCGCGAACACAAAGTGTTACCCAGTTTTTAATATGGCTCATGTAAATCCTGAGAACTCCCCTCCTGCGCCCCTTAAATGCATGTTTGTAAGCGTTTGTAACAAGCTCATTAATGATAAGAGCAGCAGGAATGGCTTGGTTTACGTTCAGGTCTACCGCATCGAGTTCATAAAAAACACGTGTTTTTGGTGTTTCCGATCCCATTTTTTTAGTGATCCCCGATACCAGTTCTCTTATATAACGATCAAAGCTTATGCTCGACAGTTGTTCGGAGTGATAGAGTTTCTCATGGATAAGTGCGATAGTCTTCAACCGCAACTCACTATCAAGCATCTTCTTTTTGAGTCCTTCATCATTCTCATTCTGAATTGTTAATTCGAGTAAGCCGGAAATGACCGCAAGATTATTCTTGACCCGATGATGTATTTCAGCCATCAGCACTTCTTTTTCTTCCAGCGACTTACGAAGCTGATCCTCGGCTTTCTTCCGATCAGAGATATCTACATAAAATCCGAAGATAGAAATCGGATCATCATTATTTTTTACAGGAAAACCGTAAATGATCACCGGTACCTTTTTGCCAGTCTTGTGCAACCTAACTGACTCTTTTTGAACGGTGTCACCAGAATACGAACCGGATGTAATTCGCAAAGCCTCTTGTTTAAGATTCTCGCTTACAATAATATCATCCAGGTTTTTTCCAATTACCTCGCTCTCTTTATATCCCAAAATCTCCTGAAACGCAGGATTCACCATCTGAACATGATAATTCTTGTCCATCATGATAATACCGACCGGAGACCGCTGGAATAGCTGTTGAAACATCACTTGCTGTCGCACAAGCTGCTCTTTCGCCTTATGGCGCTCTGTCACGTCCATACCAACAATGATAGTACCCCTGTTGACACCGTCTTTGTCGATGTTTGGTAACAGGCGCGTATCAAAATAGCGATCTTCTATCCTGACCAGTCCCTTAAAAGAGGTTCCTTTCCTTACCTCCGAAACTAATTGCATAACCGGCATCTCGGCATGCGGACCAATCCGCATTGTCTTGTCCTTTAGCAGTTCGTCTGCATCCCTTCCTAAAATGTCATCTGAGGTGATGTTAAACGCATCAAAACCTTTTCCCTCACTAAAATTAACACGTTTCTGCTCATCCAAAGCGAGCATAATAATAGGAACATTACCCAATACTGAACGATAACGTCTTTCGAAATCGAGCAAATACTCCTGACTCTCTTCATACTTGCTTATATCCCTCATCACGACAAGGTGAAGTTCGTTCTTTATGCTGGATTTCTGGTTCCTGTGAGTAATGGCAATGGTCGTGTTATCACCATTTTCCCGATGCAGAATACGTACCTCAAATTGATCGGAGATATCTTCTCTGTCTCTGATCCTGGATATTTTGTTTAGAAATGCCTTCCAATCTTTACCTACCAACTCATCCGAGGAATAGCCCGTCATTCGCGAAGCAGCCAGATTGACACGGAGCATCTCACCATGTTGTCCAACCAGGATAAGTCCGTCACGACTTCCTTCAAAAGCTGGTTTCCAGATATCCTCCGCTTCCCTTTCGATACTCTGAAATCCGTGTTGCTCCTTCAGATCACGCATGGTCACTTTCACAAATGTCTCATCATTTACCGCAACCGGCTGCATATTGACGTCTACATTAAGTTCATCTCCATCTTTACACGTAAGCAGCCATTGGAATAGAATGGTATGACCGTTGTTAGCTTTTGTGAATAGTTCTTCAACACGTTCTAGCGACTGCCGTCCGTCCGGCTGATATTCGGGTGAATAGTCGATGGGGGTATGTCCAATGATATCATCCCTGGTTCCTTTTAATATCTCGGTAGCGTGCCGGTTGCAGTCAATGCAAATTCCGTTTTTGAAAATAAATATAGCATCATGAGTAGACTCGAATAGTGTCTTGTACCAAGCCTTTCGGGAATTCAATTCACGCTGCGAACGCTGCCGTTCGATAGCAATACCTGCCAGATGCACTCCAACCTCCAGGGGTTTGCGAAGCTGCAATGTGTATTTTTCGGGATCGAAATTGAATACCGACAAGACCCCTGCCAAATCACCATTACTTAAAATAATTGGGCTGGAGACACTACTTTTTAAACCAAATTCCCGTACTTCTGCCCTGTAATTAAGCCATATTGGGTCATTCAGCAAATTGTGGGAGAAGACTGTTTCCCTCTTCAGTACAGCAAGGCCAATAGAACCATTTCGATCACCTGCCTGCATCTTGCCAAATTGTTTTCTGAAGTTGACAGGCATTCTCACGATCCGTAATCCATCCAGTTCTTTTGTTTCCGGATCGAACAGGTGGATCACGCACATCGACTGATCAATGCACGCTTCCGCTAGTACAACAATAGCATCAAGTATCTGTTCCAGGGGTTGACCACGCGCTATAAACTCAAGAATTCGGTTCTGACTGGTAAGAAGCAATTCGGACTTCTTATGATCCGAAACATCCCGGATATAGACCAGCAGCCTTTTATTGTCGCTGAACTCATCATACCGGGTATGAATTTCTGCGGGGAACATGGAATTGTCTTTTCTCATGCACCACAGTTGATTCACGATATTGATATCAGCCTGAGCGGATTTGGCTCTTGGCAAATCTGCATGGTAGCTTTGAGCAAACAATTGGCGGTAATCCATTCGTCGGAACTCGTCTGAATCATAGTTGAACAGACGGGTTGCCGCTGTGTTGTAGTCGATGATCTTACCTTTTTCGTCAACCTCAAAAATGGCATCCGGCGCTCCCTCAACCAATCCCCGGTATCTTTCTTGGCTTTCTATGTATTTATGCTCATTTACACGACACTGTTCAAGGTCGGTCTCCAATGAACCGATCCAATCGTACAGATTTGCAAAATCCGAACCCAGTTTATTTTCTAATTCTGCTTGCTTTGACATGCATGAAGGCGGTAAAAAATGACTCTTAACCCATCATGTATGTAATCGGCAGAAATCCAAATATCCTTAGCGCAAATTTCAATCAACTTTATGCGCGATAATCAGTTGTAAAATTTATACACGATCTCTTTCTAATTCATCCGCAACAACTTAACCAGGATATGAAATTATGGTCGAAAAATTGAACAAAAAGTTTTTACTGTTTCGGACTAAACGAAATTCCGAATGAGATGGGCCATAATTCACGTGACCCATGTTTTTCAAACTGAGTCTGATAATCGGTCTCAAGATAGATTTTCACATAGGAACCAACGGGTATTTTTAGTCCAGTCCCGAATGTTACTCCGAATGACCTGGCGCTGTAGGTTTGTGTGCTTGTCGCGTCTGTATATAAGCCACCGTCAAAATTCATAAATCCGGGTCCCAATACGGCGTACAGCTGAACGTTACCCGGCTTTCCTAAAAGATCATAAATCAGATCGGCAGAAATAGAGAATGTTTTTGCACTCACATGATGAGGCACATTCACATCATATTCTCTGTCACTCAAATACTGATATCGTTTAAAACCATATCTATTATATCGGAACGCGGTTCGCAAAGACAGCCTGTCATCCAGTTTGCTTATAATACCTAACCCGAATCCCGGACCCAATTTGTAGTATTTCTTAAAGGTAGTTGGGGCCATTGATGTAACCAGGTTCAGTGAGGTATACAGGCTCTCTGATGGCTCAGAATTTTGGGCAAAAACAGAATGATACTGTGTTGCGATCAGCAGAGAGATACATGTGCATATACTAAGTAATAACCTTCTATTGCTTTTCATAGCTTTATATTTTTGATGGGATAAAGTGACCCGACCTCGAGATAATTATGTAACTATTTAAGTCTGTAAATTTTGAGGTGAAACGTCCAGGAATCCTTCCCTGCTTGTCTCTCCAAGCCATTGTTCAGAAGGAGGTTATCATAATTCCGGGATCGGATCAATCACATTTTAGTGCGAGTCTATAAAGCGAATGTCAATCCTGCCTTAACAGGTATCATTGCATGGTTTTTATTATCTGCCGCTACATTCAAATATGTGCCCTCGATATGAAACCCAATTTTCTCTGATATTGGAACTTCCAAACCCGCTCCAAGTTCAAAACCGAAATAGCCCTTATTGTCGGAATTGGTCGATACGGTTACCCCGCCAGCTGAAGCGTTGTAAGACCCGCGATGAAAATGGACGTAGCCAGCACCAGCTAAAATAAAGGGATATGGTTTCCGGTCACTTTTATTTCCGTGGATCACCCCATCAGCCATCAAGGTGATATAAGATAGGTTCCCACCACTAAAAACCACGGGACCACTATTATCGCCGTTTCGATCTACGGCATATGCATTGTATCCGAGATGAAAACGAATTCCAGTCAAAGACCATCAGCTTCAACTCCAGCTCCAAGTCCAATTTTGGGATTATAGTTATTACGTAGTCCATCTGGAGCTACTCCGAATGCTGTACCGGTTGTGATAAATAGCTTAGGCCTCAATTCTGTCTGGGCCATAACCGCTGTTGTGAAGCAAAGCAAACCCGTAATTAACATGAAAATAGACTTCTTCAAAGAGAATAATTGATTGTAGATTCATAGAGCAACTCAACTTATACTCGTCATTTTTGAGGAGTGACAAGAATTGTTAAGTAATTAGATAACTTATGAATAGATAGCGTAAGTTGAGAATGTTTGGATATTGAACTGAATGACATCACTCACCGTTCCTTAGCCAAATAAGCTCTTATGCAGACCGCCATTTTCGTACAATAAACCAGTACAAAGTTATATTTAACACAACTACAAAACCCCCAATGATGAATTGAATTTCCCGTGTTAATCCTGAAGGATAAATAAGAGGAATTAAGTAATGCTCAATGAATCCCCCGGAGTAGCCCAGACTCCCACCCTTTAAGCGAAACTCATTCTCGAGTGGAGTCAATGGACAGATCCAACCGGCAAATTCTATAAAGGCTCCCCAAACGGCCGCTGGTATATGGGCCCAAACAACACGCCTCCACTTCAATGCAAGAAATCCGCCTGCGACCACAAAACAAATGAACAGGAAATGTATCACTACGATAATATCAGCCGTCACGCGATAGATCATACCTGATACTATGCATTTTACTTGAAAAAGACATTCCGACCTATCTGGTGCAAAAAATCTGAACTATGGATACCAAAGGTACATGAACATTATTAAATCATGCACCTTTTACAATTAAATCAGACAAAAACTTCAGCTACATATTTTGATGATTTGACCACTCAAATCCATGCAGAAACAGATCACTTGACAGTTGCTCCGTATGTTCAACTCCACAGGCAGCCATCAGTTCCATGGCATTTTTGACAGTGTTTTTTTGAAAATTGGCTACACGCATATATTTGTCCTCAACCACAAGACCTTTTACAAGTTTGGGATTTTGTGTGGCAACACCCGTCGGACACTTGTTGGTGTTGCAACGAAGCGCCTGGATGCATCCTATGGATAGCATGAATGCACGGGCCGCGTTACAGAGATCTGCTCCTAATGCCAGCATCTTGATCAACATTGCCGATGAGATGATTTTTCCACTACAAATGATCTTAATTTTATCCCGTAATCCATAATCCTGTAAAGTCTTATGTATGAATTGCAGAGCTGGTTCCAGGGGCATTCCAACAGAATCGGAGAATTCGAGCGGTGCGGCACCCGTTCCACCTTCCGCCCCATCAACTGTAATGAAATCAGGTAAAATGTCCGTTCTTTTCATGGCTTCGCAGATATCAACAAACTCTTCTTTCTTACCGAGGCACAACTTGAATCCAGTGGGCTTTCCGCCAGACAAATCACGCAGCTTCTGTATAAACTTCAATAATCCCTCGGCATCGGAAAACTCTTTATGTCCCGGCGGTGAAAGAACAGTTGTATGAGGTTCGAGCAAGCGTATTTTAGCGATCTCTTCGGTATTTTTAATAGCAGGCAAAACACCACCATGTCCAGGTTTAGCACCCTGAGAAATTTTCAACTCTATCATCTTCACATTCTCGTGAGTCGCTCTCTTTTGAAACTCTTCCGGATGAAAGTGGCCGTCTTGGGTCCGGCATCCGAAATAACCAGTACCAATCTGCCAGACGATATCACCGCCCCCCTGAAGGTGATAATCACTCAGCCCCCCTTCTCCTGTGTTATGATAGAAATTCCCGACCTTCGCTCCTTTGTTCATTGCCAGTATGGCATTCTTACTTAAAGCGCCAAAACTCATAGCGGAGATATTCAGCAATGAAGCAGAATAGGGCTGCGTGCAATCCTTCCCACCAATTTGAATTCGGGGTGGTTCGTCAGGTACATCAACTGGATATATGGAGTGTTTGAATCCTTCATAATCCGGAGCGTACAAATCCAGCTCGGTTCCGAACGGATGCGTATCATCCACATTTTTAGCCCGCCTGTATACCAGGTTCCTGTGATTTCTCGGGATAGGTGTTCCATCAGTGTGTCGTTCTATAAAGTACTGCTGGATCTCCGGTGAAATAAACTCAAACAAATAGCGAAAGTGACCTATCACCGGAAAATTGCGAAGGATAGTATGTTCTGACTGAAACATATCATAAAATCCTATACAAATCAGGACACCTACAATGATCAGCAGCCACCAGGTACCGGGATTAGCCCACCATATGGCAACGGCAATGACAGCTATAAAAAGGCTTAGGAAAATAAACAGACGACGCATAATTATCGCGATTCTAAGAGTTCACGGAATTTAGCCAGGCCAAATCCAAAGGCCTGAGATAATGTAATTTTGGGCGGCAGAGTCAGTTCATCCGGGCTGATTGGAACATCGACCAAACAGGGACCATCAACCGATAATGCTTCTTTGAGTACTGGTTTTAGTTCAGATGGCCCGTTTACCCGGTAACCCATTCCGCCCATTGCGTTTGCAAGTGCAGCAAAATCCGGATTCTGAAGGCCTGTCTCATGCTCGGGATATCCTTCTGACTCTTGCTCCATCTTTATTAGTCCTAGTTTACCATTGTTGAAAACCACGACTTTTACCGGAAGCTTATATTTTACCGCAGTAAGGAAATCACCCATCAGCATATTGAAACCGCCGTCACCGGACAGAGAGATGACCTGGCGGTCGGGATATGCAATTTGGGCACCCAGTGAAGCCGGCATGGCGTATGCCATCGTTGCAAGATTAAAGGAAAGTGTAAATCGCTGGTCGCTCTTCAAATATAAATGACGGGCGCCCCACACGGTGACCTCCCCGGTATCGCAGGTGAAGATAGCATTCGGATTGGTAAGCTCGCTTAATGTTGCCGCAACAGCCTGGGGATGCACCACCTCTTTCGACCTGTCGATGTCTTCCTGTTCGTGAAGGAATACATCCCACGTTTTTTTAACCTTTTGGATGCCCTGCAGAAAGTCATCATCAGAACGTGGCTTGACTTCTTTAAGCAATGCCTTTACAGCTGGTCCAACATCGCTGTGAATGGCAACGGCTCCGGGTCGACGCCTGCCGACGACGGAAGCACGCCGGTCTACCTGGATGACATCACCATCGTGGTTAAACCATTCCTTATATGGAAAATCAGACCCAAGCATAAGAACAAGATCGCAGTCGTCCATTGCCCGGACACCTGCTCTGCTGCCCAACAGACCGAGTCCGCCCGCCGTGTTTGGATGATCATACGGGATGATATCTTTTGCTTTTAATGAATAGATGATTGGAGCCTGCAGCTGTTCCGCCAGTTTCAGAACTTGATCACGGTTTCCTCTTGCTCCCTCACCTACAAACAAGCTGATGTGTTTTGCATTATCAATTTTTTGAAGTGCCTCTTTGATACGCTCATTGGGCGGATTCAATGGGCTCAATAAATCGTTTGTAACAGCAGTAACCGGAAGATCAGGCACGTCCTTTTGCCCCACATCATAGGGTATAACCAAGACCGAGACACCATGGTTGGCAACAGCCGAGTTGCATGCTTCGATAGCCACATCCGGCATCTGCCGGGGGTTTTGTATTTCAGTGATATAATCAGCTACGTCCTGAAATAACACAGGCAGATTCACTTCCTGGTGATAGTCGCTTCCAATGTATTGAGATGGAACCTGACCAATAATGGCCAACACGGGTGCATGATCCTTCTTTGCATCGTAAAGTCCATTCAGCAGATGAATGGCACCCGGGCCAACCGTTCCTGCACATACCTGCAGTTTACCGGTTAACTTCGCTGATGCACTAGCAGCCATCGCACCACTTTCCTCATGGGACACGTGAATGTATTTGATGGCATCCTGTTTTCTCAGCGCCTCCAGTAATGGATTAATGGCATCACCCGGTACCCCAAAGATGTGATTTACGTCATGCGCTTCTAAAATTTCGAGCAGTTTGGTATAAAGTTTCACTGAACCTCGTATTAATCCGTTAATCTTTAATTCAGACGGTGCAACAGGTTTATGGACTCAACGGTTCGTTTCACGTTAGATGATCCCGTTATTACCCGCATCTGGCTAATTCTGGTCGGTCTAATATGTCAGGTAAGTGGTTGAGAAGCAAGGGGAATTAATGGGCATTGCAACCCGTCCCACAAACATAAGATGTCATTCTGATATTTTTCGATTTATCGAAGAACGTAGAATCCCTTTTGCATTCGTGCAACGATTGTGATACCTCCCCCAACCCCCTCCACATCCGTGGAAGGGGCTCGAGCGTTGTGCAAGTGTTTCGAGCGTTGCGCCCTGATTACGAGATCCGCCTGCGGCGGATGACAGAGGAAGGGTCTCGGATAGAAGCCGAAAGCTGATAGCTGACGGCTGACAGCTAATTCACTCCGTTAATTCTTCCCTAAACTGCAACTCATACAGGTGCTTATACAAACCTCCGCTGGCAATAAGTTCTTCATGCGTTCCATCCTGAACAATTTTACCTTGGTCCAGAACGAGAATGCGGTGCGCATGCTGAACAGTTGAAAGACGGTGTGCAATGATAAAGGTGGTACGTGTCCTCATGAGGCGTGTTAACGCTTCCTGGATCTGTGCTTCCGATTCGGAATCGAGGGATGATGTGGCTTCATCCAGCAAAAGTATCCTCGGATTCTTTAGCAGCGCCCGGGCGATGGCGATACGCTGGCGCTGTCCGCCACTCAGTTTAACTCCCTTTTCACCAATCTTCGAATCGAACTTGCCATGAAGTTCGTTAATAAAACCATATGCATTGGCATCAATTGCCGCCTGTTCTATCTCATCATCGGTGGCATCGAGCTTACCGTATCGAATATTTTCGCGGATCGTAGTCCCGAACAGGTATACGTCCTGCGGTACAATGGCAATCTGATCGATCAGTGTTCGCCGTTTGACGAGCTTGATATCATGACCATCAACCAAAATTTGTCCCTTCTGTGGATCGTAGAATCGGGGAATCAGGTTGATCATCGTCGTCTTTCCCGCCCCACTGGGACCCACAACGGCAATGGTTTGCCCGGCGGACACCTTGTATGAAATATCTTTTAACACGGAACGATGATATTCGTAGGCAAAGGTCACATCACGAAACTCAACTTCTCCCCTTACATCTTTTAGCTGTTTAGCTTGCGGCATATCCTGTATTTCGGGAATTTCATCGAGCACATCGAATATACGATCCGAAGCTCCGACCGCTGAATTCAGAGAAGTGTACAAACGTGACATCTGGCCGACCGAACGTGCAATGCTGAAAGCGTAAAATATGAATGCAACCAAATCACCAGTTGTCAATCGACCTGCTATTACCTCACGGCCGCCATACCAGAATATGATGACAAGCGTGGTCATAAACATCAGTCCGATACTTGACCAAAAGATACTGGATATCAGTATTTTACGACGGCTTGTCGAGAATAATTGTTCGACCGATTCAGCATAGCGCCCTACCTCGAATGGTTCACGGGCAAATGCCTTTACTACACGGATTGCAGCGAGTGTATCTTCGGCAATAGCTGTTGTATTGGCGAGATCATCCTGAATGTTTCTGGACAATGCCCGCACCTTCCCTCCAAAATAACGGCTGGCCACAGTGGCAAGAGGAACGGTAAGAAATACAATCAAACTCAGTCTCCAGTTCAGCATTATCATAAGACTAACAGAACCGATCAGGGTAAAGGCGATGGTGACCGTTTGGGGAAGTGAATCGGTCAAAGCTGTTCGTATCGAGCCCACATCATTGGTAAGACGGGAAGTGATTTCACCTAAACGGACTTCTGAGAAATAATGGAATCCGAGCCTATGCAAGTGCTCATAAACATTTTTCCGAAGATCAGTGACCACTCGCTCTCCGACGATTTCGAGTCCGTATGAACTGCCGAATGAGAACAGGGCTTGTAAAAGGAACAGACCCAAAAGACCAAGAGCGATAATGTTGAGCAGACTCTCATTTGCACTTTGGAAGACTGCATCGAGTAACGCTTTAAGTCCGAGTGGTACGGCCAGTCCGGCTGCAGAGGAGAGTAATGCCAGTAAAACAGATGTGTAGAATCTTGCCCGGTAAGGCTTGCTCAGCGCAAAAATACGGCTGATTGCGTCCCAAAGAGATTTACGCGGTTTGGCATCACCGGATGGGTTTCTGTTCATTTATCTTCAAGTAAAACAGTTTAACCTGGAATGTGGACAAGGTACAATGGATTCGTGAAGTTTTGATAAACATTTTGAAGTACGATTCGTTCCCTTTTATCTCTCCACATCACTTTCCATCATTTCACATGCCTGCGCCTCTTGCTATACATCCAGATTTACAAAGGTTTAAACAAGAATGGATAAGTTTAAATTTAAATCTTAGTAACAGGAGGAAATATTCAGTAACTATTTAATCATATGATCTACACAATCAACCAAATCAAAAATGTAAACGATGAACTTGATTTTTCAAGGGATATCAGAAAAATCATCTTTAACGTTCATAATACAGAGTCGAATCCCGGTATTAAAACAAAACTGGCTAAGTATCATATCTGGTCGAATTGGGAATGTTATGATCTGATCCACATCAACAACTTAGAAGATACTGACCATCATGACATATCTCCTGATGTTGAACATATCGATTACTCCTCGTTAAATTGATGAGTATCCATTAGGGTCAAAAGTCACGACAGCTTGTTATCCGGAGTTCTGCGATGTAGCACTGTGGTTTCTGCCACACTGGTTGTGCACGTCTATTGCCGACATTTGCTGGTGACATAGCCGTAAAAAAAAAGTTTAGTACTTTTAAGCAGTTAAATTTGTTAGGCTTTACTGATATAGCCACAGTTCGGCACATATAAATCCAGGTTAAATCTTGTTGGATCCGCGGAAATCCGGACCAGCATAAACCGTTAAAACGGTTCATGTGTTAACGGGTTCTCTCTAACACCTGGATTAATTCGGTTGCTATGAGTCAACGAATCAAAACGATTCGTTTTTAACGATTTCTTCCAATGCTTATATCGAACTCACGTTAGTTTAGGATAATTCTTTGATACACTGTAAATGTGCGTCGCCGTCGAAAAAAAATTACCTGACAATTATCCCCGTTCCTGTTAATTTACATCGGTTATTTCTCCAAAAACCGAAACCCTCGCATGTCTGACTATCGCAAAATTATCCTCGGTGACATAAGTATCCGTCACGAACTGAAACCCGGTGATATGGGGTATGTTCTGCACATGCATGGTGATATTTACTACAGGGAGAACAACTATGGATTTGAATTTGAACGGTATGTTGCAACCAGCCTTCTTGAATTTTATGATCGCTTTGATCCATTGAAAGACCGGGTATGGATTTGTGAACATAGTGATGAGATCATCGGTACCCTCTTTCTGGTTAATCGTAGTGATATTGCCCAGTTACGTTACTTCCTGTTGAAATCTGCTTTTCGTGGCATTGGTTTAGGTAGAAAACTAATGGACGAATTTATGGACTGTTTGCACATGTACGGTTACCGGTCATGCTATCTCTGGACAACCAATGAGCAGGTAGCGGCGACTTCCCTGTACAAAGAATATGGATTCGTTCTGACCGAACAAAAAATCTCCACTGCGTTTGGTAAGTCGCTGACGGAACAGCGGTATGAATTGGTATTAAAAGATTAATAGAATTGCCGGTGATTATAAAGCAATGTGATTAAAGAATAAGGCGCTAACGCTTTTTATAGAACAGCAACTACCATGCCATTATAATATATGCATTTTACATTTTTTAATATACCGATTGAATGCCAATCATTTACATCATATATAAGACTTTATAACCTGATTTTCGTATTAATCAATTGTTTTTACTACCAATGCTCCTATATATTGATCTACAACTTATAAAATAAGTTTATATAGTGGGGCTTATTTAAAATTGTATTAGGACAGTACTTTACATCAGCTGGAATTATAGCCGATCTAACATCTCTAGTTGTAAAAGGACATTCGCATCTAAATTTAATAAACTGATCGCGGGAAGTAATAGTCTGTCTGATCACCAGAAGTAAAAGCCCTTCTTCATACTCTTATCCTCGCAAATTTTTAATCGGATGCACGATGAAAACTCAAGGTAAAACCTCACCAGTTAGCCTGTTCACCAATGAGCTGTGCCAGTTCTATCTTCGCATCGAAGATTACGAGCAGGCACACCAAACGGCAAGCTATATTTTGAATGATGACCCGTCGAATAAAACAGCCCTGTACGTGATGGGATCCGTAAATGAAGTCAGGGATAATCTTCCAATGGCTCTCTATTATTATAATGAGATTCTCACAGACACTCCCGATGATGCCAAAACTCTGAAACGGAAAGCATATGTTGAAATGCATCTTCAGAAAGAGAAGGATGCATTGAAAGATATTAACCGAAGCATCAAGATCGACAAAACCGATTCCGAATCATATCTCATACGCGGCATGATCTATTTTCATTTCTTCGCAAAAAAACTTGAGGCAATCGTCGACTATAATCAAGCACTGCGACTGGATCCACATAATGTTATGGCTCTCTACAACCGTGGATATGCTTATCTGAAGTATGGGAATAAAAACTATGCCCGGGATGACTTTATGAAAGCTGCAGAACTCGGATATTCATATGCCGAAGAGATGCTGGATCGCTTTTTCGAAAAACACCATCTCTATAACGCATCTTAAGTCAGGATTGATTAAGACAGAATGCTCAATGTCTAACATCGAAGCTTTCCAAGCTACAGTATAACTGCGACAATCATCTACATCACACACATCCACACACACGCACACACACAACCGGCAATCCCACTAAAGGGCGTTCCTGTCAGGAATGCCCTTTTTTATCATAAATGACTATCCATAATCAAAACAATTTCGTATAGATCCCGATTGGTTCACCCAAAAAAGCCACAGAAATACTCCCGAAACTTCGTTACTTCGTGTATTTCCGTACCTGTGTGGTTGTTATTCCGGCGCTTGTATTAACCGTAGATAGGGCACAAAGAATTCACAGAGCCGAAAAATATGCGGGTGGGTATACTTTAACCTTTTTCCTTGTCTCTGTGGCAATTTATGCGTGTGCCGCCATTGCCGATAGTCATATCATCTTATAGTAACAGCGTCACTCAACATTGCAGCGGGCATATAGAATCTGTTATTGGAAACCTGAAATACGTTCTTTTCACGGGATTGTCCCGCTTATTTATCTTTTCCCGTTTATTAGTCACAGCCAATCGACCCGTGGTTATTTTTCAGGCAAAGGAACCCCAAATATACCGTTAAGTGTTACAAATATGTAAGAGTATGTTTTCTCTGAATTATAAACTCTGCCTGAATTACCAGGCGGGATTAATGGAGATCTTCTCGAAGGGGGACGTCAGGTTAGATAAATGTGAACTTCTTTAAACGGAATCTGACGATGGGAAAGAATGAGAAAGTCGATACTAAGTATGATGAGCAACTCTGCCTGTTCTATTTTGAAATAGAGGATTTTGATTGTGCAAGAAGGATTTCAGAAGAACTGCTTGACTCTGAGGACCATAACTATACGGCTTTATTGGTCCTTGGATTAATCGAAGAGGAACTGGAAAATTATGCAGATGCCATCGCTCATTATAACAAAGTTCTGAAAACATATCCTGCTGATCCGCAATGTTTGAAACGGAAGGCACTGGCCGAATTGCATTGCCACAATGGGGTACAGGCCCTGGTTGATATTAACAAGAGTATTGAATCAAATCCCGAGGATCCTGAATCATATATAATACGGGGCATGATCCAGTTTCAAATCTACGACAGAAAGAAGGAAGCTATTATCAACTATAACCAGGCGTTAAAGATCGAGCCGAAAAACATTTGTGGCCTTTTTAACCGGGGGCTGACATTTTTGAGAATTGGCAACAAACAATATGCTTTTGATGATCTTAACAAGGCGGCTGAGCTTGGTCATATGGAGGCTGAGATGATGATAAAAAAGTATTTCCCTGAAAAAGGAACCAAGTCATTATGATTCTGTACGTGCGAGGTGCCTCTGAACTGCATCGCACATGGATTCACCAAAATTAACGTGAATACGATTTCATGATCCCGAACTCACGTTAATTTACTACAAATCCAGCACCACTCTTTTTCCTGTTTTTGCAGATTCATAAATTGACGTAATAATCTTCATATCCCTCAATCCCATCTCACCCGGAACGCGGCTCTTTTTATTATTGAGGATGCAATCTGCAAAGTCATCCATTTGAAGTGTCTGCTGCGGGACCTGAGGATAATCCATAGCCCGTTTGCTTGTTTCTCCGTTTATTCCTCCATAACTGAAAGCCGGGTGTAACCTGAACCAACCATTTTGTGAAGTTGCACGAAGATAATTAGCTCCATGAGAGTAACTGGTGTCCCCTTTTCCCGTAACCCCGCCAGGGAATTCCATATCCCAGTAAATAGATTCCTCTACCTCGGAAAACAGTCGTTTGTTATGTGTCTCTTCCCTGGCAGTAACCGCTACTGGCAGTTTACCCATTGTATAGATGAAACCCTGGATGACATAAATGCCAACATCCATCAGCGGACCACCACCAGACAGTTTCTTATCTAGTCGCCAAATGTCTGGATTGTTACCGATAGTAAACGCGTGGCCTCCTTCCATCGAAGTAACGGGACCCATAAGTTCATTCTGCCCAAGTCGCATCATCTCTTCGTTGTGTGGTTCAAAATGAAGCCGGTACCCGATAGAAAGCTTTCGATTTGCCCGGCGGCAGGCATCGATCATCGCCTGACAGTCGGCTACTGATGTCGCCATCGGCTTTTCAGATATCATGTGTTTACCGGCCTTCGCGCCTCGAATCGTATATTCAGCGTGCATTCCATTAGGGAGCACGATATAAATAATATCAATGTCCGGATTATCAGCTATCTGATCATATGTGTCGTAATTATATATATTCTTTCGGGAGATATTATACTGCTTCGACCAGCGATCGGCCTTTTCCGGTGTTCCCGTCACGATACCGGTCAGACGGCATAATTTGGCCTTTTGCAGGGCCGGAGCCAGCTGATAGGTCGCATAACCACCCAACCCGACCAGTGCAATTCCCAGCTTCTTTTCATTTGGAAGTTCCTCAAGGCTTTGCCAATATCGGTAGTACTTCTGGTCAGTGATATCTGGCAATGATTTGAATCCTGGAAAAGCAAGAGCTGCTCCAATTCCAAGAAATGTTCGTTTTAAAAATTCTCGCCTTGAATAACGGTTTGCATCTCCACTTTTTTTCATGACAGGCCCTCATTGATTTATGTAGATGTGTGATAAACAATATAATCAATAAAGACTATGCGAAAATAGTACAGCAATTGCATAACTGAGGTTTTGTAGTCGGAATTCTTTGGGAACACACTTCCCGATTCATCGGAAAAAACATACACCCTGTTCACAGAGAATTAAGGTTGAAATCACGGTATCCTCTGCGTAATTCTCTGTGACCAATGTGGTTTCTATTTCCCGTGTGCAATTTCCAGGCATTTATTGGTCTGATTCCGGATAATCATTCAATCAATATCTCACCTTTGAATATAGTTACAGGTCCCCCCCTAATAAGCGACTCTATTTTTAATAATTAATAATTATTAATTATTTACTTATAAATATGTTATTTATTACTATGATCGTGCGAGATTGTTGCGGATCACTTGAATTTGGGAGGTTAAAAACACTTGAGTGATTCCATTTTGGGTTAAAGGTATACCATTATTTGATACAAATCGGTCGGTATCCATGAGGATAGTGGACCACCTGCAATCCAATCCATTTTCTAAACGGATACGTATCACGAGCACAATGGAGGATAAAAATGGCTGAAATAATTTCAACGAAGGCAGCAGAAGCCGGATCTGCCAAATTAGTATATATCCTGTACCTCATTGGTCTTGCCGTAGGGGTAACAGACATTGTAGGTGTTGTTATGGCCTATATGAACAGGGACGAAGCACCAGACTGGCTGAAAAGCCACTATCAATTCCAAATTCGCACTTTTTGGATGAGTATTCTGATCGCTTTTGTCGGAATTGTACTGACCTTCGTTATCATAGGGATTTTTATACTCATGTTTTGGTATGTTTGGCTGATCATGCGATGTGTAAAAGGCATGAAGTACATCGACAACCAACAGCCTCATCCCAATCCAACGACCTGGATGTTCTCCTGACAGCTCAAATACTCTACTCATATCTCAATATGTTCAAAAGACATCACAGGAGATATCAGCCAAACGATATGCAACAGGGTCAATAAATGATAACATATTGGCATACTACTGCTTTTACCACAGGCCCTCTGCAGAAATACATAATCTCTCCATAATGTATACTATTATTTGAAGGCTTTGCAAAACCGTTATTTTGTCCAATATCTGCATTTTCGCAACTTAGAAATCCTCGAATATGGGAAATATGCTGCGGTTTCAAAGTCGCTCAGGCTTTTATCTTGAACAAAATCCCTGGTTTTGCAAAGCCTTCTATTTGTGTAAACTAACACTATTTAAGATCTATCTTCACAAGGTGGCGGACAGGGTTCTGGCAACAAAGGTGGTAGTGGCAAATCCGGCCGGGGTGGAGATGGTCGACACCACTAGTCATTATGATATTCCTTCTGTGTAAAGCTTAAACCTAAAACACATGCCGGGCGTTCGTGGTCCGGCATGTGTTTATATAGTAAATTCCTTTGTTGATAGTTGTTGGTTATTAGTTGATCGACGGACTCGGACTCCGAAAAAATGATCTTTAACTGATCACTGATTGTTTAACCGCTTGCCACAATATTTACAGAACACTGCGTCCGTTTCGTGGCCATCCTTTGAGCAATTCGGACAAAATTGGGTGGTAACACGCCGTTGACTGCTTCTGGCTAATTCTACTGATACAATTCCCGTCGGCACAGCAATGATGCCATAACCCAGGATCATGATGAAAGCGGACAGCAATTGTCCCAATCCCGTCTGGGGTGCGATATCACCATAACCAACAGTCGTCATAGTCACAATCGCCCAATAGATACCTACCGGGATACTCGTGAACCCATGCTCCTCTCCTTCTATCACGTACATCAACGACCCCACAATTACTGTAATGGTTATTACGGCAAAAATGAAAACGGCAATCTTACGGCTTGATGAACGCAACGCCCTGCGCAACTGCTCCATCTCTATCACATATTTCGTGATTTTCAGCACCCGGAAAACCCGAAGAACCCGCAAAACACGTATCACCGCGAAATATTGACCACCCGGCAACAGGATACTAATATATGTTGGCAGAATTGCGAGCAGATCAACAAGACCATAGAAGCTAAAAAGGTAGCCACTGGCCTTCTCTACGGAAGCCACCCTCAGGAAATACTCAATGGTGAATAATATGGTGAACAGCCACTCCAGCCGATATAACCAGATGCCATACAATATTCGATACCGCCCCACGCTGTCGAGCATTACTACCACAATGCTGAGTATAATGCTGATGATCAGAATTATATCGAAAGCCCTGCCGGCCCGGGTATCTGCCTCAAAGATAACAGTGTGCAGCCTCTGTTTCTCTCTCCTCCACGTATCATGTTCCATGGCGTACATTTTGTTAGCATTGCCAATAAAACAAGGTAAGAATTTGGTGGTCAAAATAATTATTGGCTGAAGGATAAAACATGTAACTAGGGGTAATCACTGGAGATTACCCCTAGGTATTGTTTATCCATAATTGTCAGCCGTTAACTGTCTATATTCAGTTTTCTCATCACTTCGTTGCGGTAGGTACGGCCTACGGGCAGGGTTTCATTTCCAACACTGATTTCATCATAACTAACGGTTTTTATTTTTTCGGTATTGATGATAAAAGAACGGTGGATGCGTAAAAAAGATCCGGGTGACAGCTCTCGTTCCATGTCGGTCATGGTCTGCCTTGTAACGATTTTATCGGTTTGGGTACGAATTTGGACATAATCTTTCAGCCCCTCGATGTAGCTGATATCCTCCAGATCTATTTTCATCTTAATACGGTCCACGGTCACAAACAGATACTTTTTTTGCACAGATTCCTGTTCCTCTCCTCCCGACGTTTTCTGATACTCAAACCGCTGGATTGCTTTTAGCAAACGAGAGAAGGATACCGGTTTCATTACGTAGTCGATCGCATTAACTTCAAATCCCTCCACAGCATAATCCCGGTGTGCGGTTATGAGAATTAATTCGGGCGGATTCTTCAAAGAGCGGTACAAATCCAAACCGTTCAGTTCCGGCATCTCGATGTCCAGCATCAGCAGATCCACCTCGTTTTGCCCAAGATACTCAAAGGCATCCATCGCGTTTGCGCTGGTGGCAACAACCTCGTAATTATTAAGTTTCTCTAAATGCTGCCGGATGACGCGAATGGCCACCGGCTCATCATCTACGATCATGCACTTCCACTTCTTCATTCGTCTTCCTTTCCAGCGGGATAGATAATTCTACCCGGTATTCTTTTTCTGTTTCTTTGCTTTGCAGAGTATACCTGTCCCCGTAAAGTAACTCCAATCGTTTACCGACATTGGCTAATCCCACCCCATGATGTTTATTTTCTGATCGTTTGGCCGGCAAAGAGTTGATTATCCCAAAATGAAGGTGGCCATCTTCAACATACAACCGGATTGATACATAACTCAGTCCGGATGTCGCCGAGACACCATGTTTGAAACTGTTTTCCAGGAACGGCATCAGAAGCATGGGAGCTATCCGGTATCCATCAAGGACCGGATCAATGTTCAGTGACAAATTCAGTCGATCTCCACAGCGTATTTTCTGTACCTCCAGGTAATTATTAACATGACGGATCTCATCGGTGAGCGGTACCGTCTTTTGTTCACTGCGATACAGCATGTAATCGAGCAGCTCAGAAAGTCTGAGCACAAGTTCAGGTGCATCATCTGATTTTTCGAGTGTCAGCCCGTAGAGATTATTAAGTGCATTAAACAGGAAATGGGGATGCATCTGCTCCCTCAGGTAGTCGAGTTCTTTTTGACGGGCGTACAGCTCCAGTTCCAGCTTCTCCTTTTGAAGACGCGCATTCATTTCACGCTCATTGTACCATTGCCTTGTGATATGGTATGTGATTGCCGGCAATATTACGAGAAACATTATTCCTGTCAGGTATCCGATATCATGGATTCTCGGATTAATCATTTGCAACTCATTTTCATAGATAAACATCAACATCAACATCACAATCATCTCCCCTACCCATGCCGCCACGATAAATGTGTACGTAGTGAAGAGACCAAATAATACAAAGCGGCGTTGCAGCAGATACTTAGGCACCAGGTAATATATAATCAGATAGGTAGCGCCTGCCAGCACAGGCAACAGCAACGAGACAAACGAAAGGCTTTGAAGATATCCGTACTCTCCCGAGGCAGGACCAAATATCAGCACCATCAGTACACCAACGGTGAGCCAGAAGAGAATATGTTGGATGCCGGTTCGGATGATCGTTCTCTATGGTTATATTTTTAAACCCCCCATTAAAAGCAACAGAATCACTGAAAACTCTTTATTTTATATTATATACTTCGATATAAAGTTGCTAACCTTTGTAGACAAGCAACCGGATTTTGTAGATGAATGTTTTAGTTTGCTCTGCCGATGACCTCCCCAAGTCAAAAAAACAATGGTCGACATTAACCTGATGTTCGTCGATGGTCGATGTTTTATCAATCCGGCCAGACATATGTTTTAAGCGTGAATGTTAGTCAATCAAAGGAGATACAATCATGTTTAGCTTATTCAATGAAGGTGGCCCCCTTTTCATGACACTCATAAGTCTGGCCGGATTAACGGCTCTGGGGCTGACCGTTAAGATATTTACAGACAAAGCCACTGGCAAACAGTCGGTAAAATATACTCCCGGCAGTATCCTCGTTGCAGGCAGCCTGTCGTTCATGCTTGGAATACTGGGGCAGGCTATTGGGATTTACCAGGCACTCATTGCCATCCAGGCAGCTGGTGATGTTTCACCGGCCATTATTTTTGGAGGATTCAAAGTATCGATGATTGCTCCAATGTACGGGTTGATTATTTTCGTGATCACACTCATCATATGGCTGATGCTGGCTTTCTTATACCCAAAGAAAGAGGTGGGGTAATTGTTCGTTTTTGGTTAGAACCGCGAATATTAACAGGTGTTTGGTATCGGTAATCATGAGTGATTACCGATACCAATACATCTTTAGGTCGTGTGGGTGATTTGTTAATAAACCAGATGATCCAGGTGGAGCGACAAAGTATGGGATATCCATGTTCTATGACAAAGGCTGGAAATCCATATATTTTCAGGCAGTTCAATAGGGGCAATGACTATTCAGACAGCCTCAATAATAGTCCCCGAGGTAGTATTTCAAATAGTGTGTCTGGGTCCCATGTGTAGCAAGTTGAAGGTCGTGAATTAAGAAGTTTCATTCATCAGCTTATCTCGAACTCACGTTATTTATGTTGAAAATCCTCTCTTAATTTCGACCGTCTGTTTTTTCTTACTGATTATTAACGACGTCCACACCAACGTCGTTAGCCACCTTCTGCATTTGTTCTTTTATTCGTTGCACAACCTCAGGATTTTCTTCTGCCACATTATATCGCTCGGATGGGTCCCTTTGCAGTTCAAATAACTGCGGATATTTGTCTGCCAACCGAAGCTTCCATCTCCCGACTCGCAAAGCCTCCAATTTTCCGCTCAGGAAATATGCATATTCGCTTCGCGGATCCTTATCCGTCTTACCTGTCAGAAAAGGCATCACATCATAACCGTCGACAGGTAAGACGCCATCTTTCCCTCCGCCTGCTTTCAGGAAGGTTTGAAAGATATCGAGGTTTGTGACAAGAGCATCGGAGACCTGGTCCGGTTTAATATGACCCGGCCAGCGGATCATAGCCGGAACCCGGGTACCGCCCTCATAGGTCGTGTGTTTGCTGCCACGAAGTGGTCCCGGAGAACCAATATACCAATGTTTATTACCTGCTCCCCTGAGTTCCCAGTTATCCCCTTCCGGATGCTGTGGAATATTGAACATTCTGGGCGGAGCATTTAACCACGGGCCGTTGTCGGAAGCAAAAAAGACGATGGTATTGTTCGTAAGTCCTTCCTTATCCAGCGTTTTCAAAACCTGGCCCACACTCCAGTCGATGGTTTCGACCACGTCTCCATAAAGCCCGGCCCCGGATTTGCCCAAAAAGTCTTTCGTAGTATGGATGGGCAGATGAGGCATATTGTAAGCAAGATAGAAGAAGAATGGCTTGTTTTTTTTGCTTTGCGTGCGAATAAAGCGTACCGCTTCACTGGTATATTTAACAGTTAACGAATCCTGGTCAACCGGATATTCTACAACAGTCGTATCTCGGTACATGACTAATGGAATGTCAGTCGGGAAGTAAGGTGGTTTGTAGTCGTTCGAATAAGGCAATCCCAGCCAACTGTCGAAGCCTTTATTCGTAGGCAAAAACTTCTTCTTTGCATACCCAAGATGCCATTTTCCTGCCATTCCCGTGGCGTATCCAGCTTCTTTAAGCCCCTGGGCGAGGGTAAGCTCATTATCCGGCAGCCCTCCCTTGCCATTTGCCCCGGTATCTCCGCCAAACTTGATTCGGGGATAGTATCGGCCGGTCATTAATTCTGCCCGGGATGGCTCGCACCATGGAGCTGCTTCATATGAGGTAAATCGAATACCCTGTTGTGCAAGACGATCAATATTAGGCGTCCTGATCGTGGGATTACCATAGCATTGCAGATCTCCATACCCCATATCATCAACGAACAGGATGACTATGTTGGGCTTATCTCCGTTCGAGGCTTTACGGTGAGTACACTGTGAAAAGAAAAAGGCGGGAATAAAAACAACACACAGAAACAATAGTAACTTCTTCATCATCTTTTAAAAATTATCGTAGCTGCCAAAATCTATGACTCACTTTTCATTTTTATACCAACTTATAAATAAGATTTAATGAGCAAGGCCACAGGTTGTTTGCACATTGAAAATATGTAAGTATAACAAAAATGTGATAGTCATGGATAAATCAACTATCATCAATCGAGTAATAGAACGCGATGGAGGATCTGTAGACAATCCTGATGATACAGGAGGGTCAACTAAATATGGAATTTCGTTGAGTTGGCACAAAAAGATTAATCCTTCTGCTACAGTCGAAGACATAGGTAACCTAACTACTGAGGTTGCCTTTAACCTGTATAATCAGAATTTTTATATCCCAAATGATGTAGATGAAATACCCGATTATCATCGGGAGATTTATTTCGACACATGTGTCAACACCGGACCAAAGGATGCGGTTCGCATGGTGCAACGCAGTCTGGCAAACAAAGGAGCCGATATTAAGGTTGAAGGCAAACAAGGACCTATTACAAAATCCCTTTCAAAGAAACCCGGCATCGGAAAAATTCTGGTTTGGGTGGTTCAATAGGACACTGGAGTTTCTGTGAAGCCTGGTTGAATCGGTCCTGATGTCATGTCAATAATGATATATATCAAGCGAACTTGTCTCTGCGGCCCTCAGTGCATCCTCTGTAACTGACTCTGTGGTTCTGATTTTGAATGCCCCCCGAATTGGTGTCGGTAATGGGAATTTGTGTCTAAAAATTGGGCCATTTCAGCCCTTCGATAGTATTTCACTGCTTTTAAACAGCTTCAACACGACAACGTCCATTTGCTAAATTATTTGACGTCGCGTCTATCGTAATTACTCCGCTTTTGTCTGTAGCTTTTACTAATACCATACACTTGCCCATAAAGGCTTTTCTGTGATCAGCCTTGGTTGGACTAAGATCTGCAATATCTCCATTGTCAGTTCCAAGCAGGCTGCCAGGTCCCTCAATTTTGTATTGAACAAGGTTAGATGCTTCTGGGACAACAACCCCATGTTTATCAACAACCGAGACTTCAACACGGGCGACGTCTCTTCGATTTGCCCTCATTGTTGTTCTCCCGGAAGTCACTTTAATGGCAAAAGGCGGGCCGGCAGTCCGAGTAACAGATTCTTTCAGTTTCAGGTCATTGTTGTTTTTGGCGACAGCAACTAGTCTTCCGGGTTTATAGGGGACTTGCCAAACCAGCTGCAAGTCCTCTCCCATTTCCTTTTCTCCGAGAGATGTGTCATTCAGGAACAGCTCAACCTTCTCACAATTTGTGTAGACGACCACGGGTATCCGAACTCCTTCTTTTCCAGGATGCGTCCAGTGAGGAAGAATATGGACCATCGGTTTGTCCGACCACAGGCTTTGGTACAGGTAATAATGATCTTTGGGAAAGCCGGCCAAATCGATAATACCGTAGTCACCGGCACGAGTCGGCCAATGATTGATCGCCTCACCGATGTAATCAAAGCCGGTCCATCGAAAGGACCCCATCAAAAATGGAAACTTGCTGTCGTGCTTGAATTGATCCCTGACGTTAATTCGCACCAGAGCATTATCATAGGAAGAGAGATACCTGTCAGGAATCCCATTAAAGATCTCTTCTTCGCTTAAATTCGGAACCGGAAATACTTTACCTTCCTGTTTTTTCCCCATGTGGCCTTTAAACCAGGTCAGCGGCGAGAAGGTTTTGCGATACCATGTTTGGGTACGATAAACACCCCGGGTTTGCAGCGTGTGTGTCATTTCGGTTCCGACGACGGGCTTTTCGGGATGTTTTTTGTGATATTCCTCCAGTGTACCTTTCAGCTCGCCATGGCCATTAAAGCCGGCGATATCCACGTAAGGTCCCACGTATCCCCGCCCCTGGGTCACCGGCCGCGTTGGGTCCATGCCATGGATAAAATCGACCAGTTCCTTTTGTCTTTCGTCGGTATATCCCCTCACCTCGTTGCCGATGCTCCAAAGGATGACCGATGGATGATTCCGGTCACGGCGGATAAAACTATCAAGATCCTTTCTCCACCATTTCGAAAAATACAGGCCATAATCGTATTTGGCTTTCGGTTCATCCCACCCATCAAACGCCTCATCCATGACCATCAAGCCGAGCGTATCACAGAACATATAAAACTGCGGACTACGTGGATTATGGGAAGTTCTGACTGCGTTGCACCCCATATCTTTCAATAGCCTCAACCTGTAATAGAGCACATCGTCGGGTATGGCAGTCCCGACCGCTCCGCCCCCGTCTTCGTGGTTACAGGTTCCCTTGATTAAGGTAGTTTGGCCATTAATTCGGAATCCCCATTTAGCACTAAATTCCAGCTTACGTATTCCTACTGGGGTGTGATAGCGATCCACAACCGATCCACCGGATTTTATGACGGTCTCAGCATCATACAAATAAGGCCGTTCCGGCGACCACAGAGATGGATTACCAATAGTGAGGTTCTGTTTAATTTCAGAATCTGCAGCTTTTTTCAGTACGGTTGTCGTTCCTCCCTTTGCTACCACATTGCCGGTGTGGTCCTTCAGAATCTGCTCAATTTCGATTTCTACATCGTTTGCAGAGTGATTTTCAACCGTTGTCTTTATCTGAATGGAGGCTCTGCCGGAATTAACGTCTGGAGTGGCAATAAACGTCCCCCAATGTGCAACATGGATGAAGCTGGTCACATTCAACCAAACATGCCGGTATATTCCAGATCCGGTATACCACCGCGAGCTGGGCTGCTTCGAATTATCTACCCTGACGGCAATGACATTTTCCCCTTCCCTTAACCACGAAGTCAGATCATAACGGAAGCTTATAAAACCATTAGGACGACGCCCCAGGTGATGACCATTAATCCAGACATCACTGTTCATATAGACACCATCAAAATCGACAGTCACTTTTCTATCTTTCCAGTCCGGTTGCCACTTCAATGTTTTCCTATACCAACCAATCCCCCCGGGCAGATACCCGCCACGCCAGTTCGATGGATTATCTTCACGGTAACTGCCCTCTATACTCCAGTCATGAGGCAGATCGAGAGTTCTCCAGTTGTTATCGTGATAGGATGGTTGCTCAGCACCTGCCACATCCCCCAGATTGAACCGCCAGTCAAAGTCTATATTCTCGCGCTTGCGTATTGCATCGGATTTGTATGAACCACGATTAATAGATATAAAACCTTCGTTTAACGTGCTTATACTTGCCAGGCCTAATCCGCTGAAGAATATTTTTTCGAGAAAATCACGTCGTTTCAATTGCTCATCCTTTCTTAACTTGTGACTCGTTCCGAGTCCGGTAGTTTAGCGGTCCTTACAACCAACCTCCGTCACCAAATAACGTAAAATCGAGATAGGCACTGGAGGAAATCGTTAAAAACGATTCATTTCAGATTCGTCGACTCATAGCACCCGGATTAATCCGGGTGTTAGAAAGAATTCGTTAACTCCTTAACCGTTTTAACGGTTTATGCCGGACCTGGTTACGCTTGTATGTGCGAAATCAGTATTTGAACTGGTTTATCTCATCTCGAACTCACGTTATTTAATTTAAATTGTTTCTTTTCATCATTTAATGAAGCTTTTCAAGCCTTTTTAAACAGGAGGCCGGGCCAGATTCCGCGGGCTGACAACTCCCCATTTCTGACCCGGCCGGTTCTTTAGCTGCTGAGGACTAAAGATCCCATGTCGAATACCTGTCTATTGACTCTTTTTCCGTAATGCGTCGTACCTGGCGTGATACCCCTTGATAACTGCCGGGTCAAAAACGTCTTTGCTAAACAAGGTGTCATACTTATCTAAAAGTGGCCGCAGCTTCGGACTCCAGAAAGATCCTACGTCATTTTCATGCACAAACTTTTCAAATGGGCCCGGATTATAATAGGGATTGATCGATGGGATCTTTGCATGGTCTTTCTTCTTCCATCTATTCAACAATTCCTGTAGTTCGGCTGCCTTTTGTGGAAAAGCCTTAGCCAAATCTCGTCGCTCCCCGATGTCGTACCTCAGGTTATACAACTCATAGTGATTATCACCATAAAACTGAATGAGCTTCCAGTACCCTTGTCTGATAGCCGAACTTGGTCCACTGCCCTGATCACTGTAATGGGGATAATGCCAGTAAAGTACCTGCTGATTGATCGATCTTTCTCCCTTCAGTAACGGAACCAGGCTCACCCCGTCCTTCGACTGTTCAGGCATTTGTGGCAACGCGGCCATCTCTAAAAATGTGGGAAAAAAATCAGTGTTGATTACAGGGAAATCACTCTTGCTTCCAGGTTTTGTAACACCCGGCCATTTTATTATCAATGGAATTCTGACGCCGCCATCATAGGTCCAGCCCTTTCCATAACGCAGAGGAAAATTCGAGGTTGGGGAGCCCTCGGCTGTAGACAACCCGCCGTTATCAGATGAAAACACAATGATCGTATTCCTGGAGATACCCAGTTCATCAAGGGTTTTCATGATCCGTCCGACATTCTCATCCACACTGAAAAGCAAGGCAGCATAAACGGGATTCGATTGTATCATTCGTTCCTTGAAGCTGGAATACTGCTGCATCCACTGCCCATCCTTCACAAATGGATCTAAGGTATCCAGACCCATCTTTTGAGCTTTCTTTTTAAAGTATTCTATATATTTTTTCTTTCCCTCAATGGGCTGGTGAACAGCATAGAACGATAAATCGGCAAAAAACGGCTTCCCTTCTTTTGCCTCTTTTTTGATAAAACCGATCGTTTCCGATGTCAACCGATCCGTCAGTAATTCACCCTTGGGGCCGTTTTTCAATTTCGGATTGTTATACGGACTAAAATAGCCGCCCATGCCATAAGCCCTCGGGTTTCCTGCCGCCCAGCCTCCGTAGTTGTAATCAAATCCTTCGGATTCCGGCCAATACGCCTCCGACATTCCAAGATGCCATTTCCCGGCAAAGGACGTGGCATATCCCCGCTGCTTCAGGGCTTGTGCTATGGTGGTTTCGCTCTTGGGAAGATTGAATGTAAACTGCTTGGGAATTAATCGCTGATTGGGAAGCGGGCCAATTGTATTCTGCGCACCAACGATCCAGTCCGTTATCCCTGTGTTGACAGGATATTGCCCTGTCATGATACTTGAGCGTGAGGGAGAACATACCGGGCTGCTCGCATAGGCGTCTATAAATTTCATGCCTCCGGAAGCCAATTTATCTATGTTGGGTGTTTCATAGAAGCTGCTCCCGTAGGTTCCAAGGTCCTTCCACCCCATATCGTCGACCAGGATAAAGATGATATTGGGTTTTCCGTAACCACTTTTTTGAGGCTTCGAGTAACAATGAACGGGATTTGAAACGATTATCAATAATGAGGTGAGACCTAAGATCAACTTTAGGAACCTTTCGTTTATCACTTTTTTCGTTGACTCAGTCATAAAACTTCTTTCTTTAGAAAATCTTTTACCATGATTACACACCAATGTTAAGCGATCACCATTCTCACACATCAACTCGTAAAATGGATGGATGGATCAGTCTTCATTTGTGATTTTGGAGTCCATTTCTCATCATATTTATAATACAATGGCGAACCATCCAGAAAATGCAGGGTTACCCCGATAATACTTGTAACATCATAATTCATGTTCTGGTCACGCCCCAATCGGTTTAACTGCGTTTCAAGATGCGGTTTAAATGCCATGGATTTTCCCCGCATGTTTTGTATTGTCTGAAGAGCCCGCAACAAGAGGTTCTCATTTTCTGCATATAGATATTTCTTAAGGATATCATAGGCTCTCTGATCGTCATACAACTTATATGCTGCTCCTGCCATGACAATTTGCACCGACGGATGAGGATCGTCTAAACCGGCTGAAATTTCTTCCCTATAGTGACGAGCCCTCTCACCCAGGTTATCCAGACCAACGGCCCCCCAAAAACGAACACTGGCATCAGGATCTTTCAGCGCCTTTAGATGTTGATCAACCGCAACATTACTACCTACCAGGTTAGCCGCCCACAGGATACGTTCGAACGGATACGAATCGTCATCCATTCTAAATTCGTACGCTGGCTTTGTTTCAGAGCGTTTGACCATTTCGTATTCGGGCATGAAATGAATATCCCTGGTTTTACGTAAATGGTCCTGCAGGGCTTTTCTTAAATTATTTAAGACACTCTGATAGTCCGGATTATCCGCAAGATTATTGATTTGCCAGACATCATTTTTCAAATCGTAAAGATATTCTACCGGCTGTCGTGAGTTAACCAACTCGGCCTGGGCTTTATTTAATTTTCCGGCCTGATAATCCGAACGTATCGTTCTCATGATATCACCCACTTCCATATACTTTATAAATTTGACTAACGGAAGCTGAGGCATAAAAACCCGGGTATAAAAATATCGGCCATTGGTGACGCAACGGGACAAATCCTGACTCTCGTCGATTCTATTACGGGCACAAAAAACATAAGGCCTCGGTGAACGTCTTTGTTTACCTAAAATGGGACGACCCGTCATATGTTTTGGAATATCGACTCCAGCCAAGCTTAGAACCGTAGGGGCCGTGTCTTCTGAGCTGTTAACCAGCTCCTGGGTAGCCTTGCCAACCGTCCATGGTGATAAATGTTGTAGCTTCGGCGGGAAGTAAATGAAAAACGGAACCTGGAAACCTAAAACAACGGCACTTGTTTTTCCCTTTGGAATTCCCTCTCCATGATCAGCAAAACAAAAAACAATAGTGTCCTGGTCCAAACCATCTTCTTTCAGGCGATTAAGAATACCGCCAAACTCCATATCGGTATACTGCAATGAGTTATATACCCGGCATAGATGTTTTCTCATCTCCGGCGTATCACGATAAAACGGGGGTACTTCTATTTGTTCCGGTTTTATTCGCTTTTCTTCGGGGATTCTGCTAAGAACAAAATCTTCGTACCATTTATAGGGATGAGTCATGGTTCGTGACTGATGGCTATTTGCCAAATTGAAAACAGAAAAAAATGGTTGATCGGTTTTTCTGTGCCACCAGCCGGCTTCTTTCGAAGTTTCATCAAAGGTGTCTTTATTTATTCCGAATGAGGTGCCCCATCCGGCATCTCCATAACATTCGTCCCAGGCCTCATGAATAAAATGTTTGGAATTGCCCAGATTATAATCTGTTTTGCGGTTATTTGAAGTGAAGTATCCTGCTTTTCTGAGATAGTATGGAAAACCTTTTATGAAATCAGGTATAGGATATTGACTTCTATGATTCCCAGTACCCATCAATTCGGAAAGACAGCCGGTAATAATGGTGTTTCGACTTGGAGCACAAACCGGGGCACTAGAAAAAGCATTGTCAAAACGGACTCCCTTATTGGCCAACCGATCCATATTCGGGGTAAGAGCCTGTTTGTTACCATAAGACCCAATGAATTGATGGCAGGTATCCTCCATGGTTATCCAGAGGATATTGGGCCGATAGTCCTCGGGGGTCAACCTGGATATCTTTTTAAAATATACCGGTAATGATAGAGTGGCAGCTCCTATTGTGACGGATTTTAAAAACTCTTTTCGTGATGGCATAGATACTAAATAAAATCACTTAATACATTATCGGTTTTCTCTGGGTACCATAGAGATTCCAGATTGTTAACGTTATCAAACAAGAACCGAATAACTATCACTACACGATAATTTTTTACTGCATACCTGACACGTACTATGTTACTATAAGTAAGTGTCGTTTACAACAGATCAATTAACTGTTGCTCCCTGGACAATAAGATATATTTTAAAGTTTTTGATTTCAGTCACTTTCCTTAATCTATTTAATAAATAGAATCCTATATATATCTATAACCTACTTCTCAGGAGAAACACCTTACATACCATTGGGATACAAGCGTCTATACCTAATAATCGAACTGAATAACAATATTAAACCCTACTTTTCAAGATGAAACGTTGGAAAAAAATATTTCCCTCTTATAATCTTTCATGCTGCTCAACTGACAGCATAAAAAAACCGTTGCTTAAATCGATAAAACAACGGTTTTAGATATGTACCGGTGGTCGGAGTCGAACCGACACTCCAGAAGGAACACGATTTTGAGTCGTGCGCGTCTACCAGTTCCGCCACACCGGCAAAAAAATCTTAACCCACTGTTAGACAATGGGTTGGAGTCGCGTCAAAATTGATCTAAAATGGCCCCATATCATACTTCTGGGTGACAAAATTGGCCATTTCAGGTGACAAACAGGTGACAAAAATCACCCCTATCTGACTCCATTCAACACATCAAATAAAGACTTCGCGAAACAGGTCCCTAATATAGGGCTTCATGAATTACTTCGTCAACTTACTTTTCGATTTTATGACAATTATATTAGGCTCTGTCTACAGATACTAAGCACATTTCTTATTCCACACAAGAGCGCATGCCCAAGCAAGTAAACATTCTTCACAAACGATTCGCTGACTTCCTTCACTACCTCAGACTGAGATTACCGTCCACTCCCCCGGCGGCGACCGGATAACCTACTCGTTTAAGAAAAATGGTTCCCTGATCAAATCCCTGTTCTGCCAGGCACTGGATGAAAACGAGACGGTAGTCAGTGAATATTTCCGGCAAAACCTGCAGGCCGACAACATCTCCACGCGTAAATGAAAGGCCTTCTACCGGCGGGTGAATATCATCCATGATGTCAACACAAACGTAAATGGAAGTGATACGGTCATGGAAATAATGCTTCGGGGAGACAAGTTGGAAGTTACAGAACTCCTTAAGGTCTATCCACAGTTCGCAGCAATATTTCCGGCAGGCACATCCAAACTACTGGAAGATTTCTTAGATGGAGATCCACAAGAGTGGACAGCAATGCTAAGCTCGGGATTCCCGTTTCGCGAAGGAGTGAATCAAATTTTGAATCATTTCGAGAGACTACTGGAAAAGAATCGGTACGTGAACGGCTGGACAGTCTGTCTACCCTCTACTCCTACCTGGCCCGGACAAAAACAGAACAGACTTTTTTCTATCCGGACTACACGTTTCTGCACAGATACGCTGCTGACCGGTTGTTCCGCAATGCTCCCTTTTCTTACCAGTATTATGAAGATCCTACTGAACTTGACAAGAATCGATGCAAGAAACTCTGGTATGGGAAATACCTCTTCTCTGATAAACCGGTGACCGAATGGCCTGTCTCCTATACCGCCCACCTATTACTCTCTTTTTTTGAATATGTCTCTTTGATCACACTGATAACAAATACCCTGGACCCTGGATTTGAGACCAATATTCGGTTCCAGATTAATGCCTCCACCGACGGCATGAGTGTGGAATATGGCAAGGGCAACCTGACCCTGGATGATTTGGCTGAGGAGCTATCCTGCTATCATTTCCACAAGAATCCCGGGCAGATCATCTCCAAGGATCCGTTTCACTTGCTGACCGAAGAGATCAGGAAGAACAAGACCGGCAGCCAGCCGGATACTGCCGACAAGGAGTTGTTGAAGAAGATTATTACCATCCAGATTAAAGGGAAGTATCTGAGATCTATTATGTGGACATTTGGGGTTGGGAAGTAAGTCTAGTTCAGAAGGGTTAGAAGAGATTGGCGTGGTCATACCAAATAAAAACCGATTTCGTTGACCTGCAGTTTATGCACAATTTCTTATCACCATGAGCATTCATATATTATGAACATAATTTATCTTTACTACGATGAGTGAATTAACCGTTTTAAAAAAAATCAAAGAACTACCGCCAGCTGCGAAGAAACAGGCTCAGGACTTCGTGGACTTTTTGTATCAACGTTATGTCCAAAATAAAGCCCAACGGCCTAAGCCCGGATCCAGCAAAATTTCGGATAGTTCCTTCTTTAGCATCTGGAAGGATCGTGAAGAGACGAGCGACAGTGTAAAATGGGTCCAAAATGTCCGCAAATCTCAATGGTCTGACTGATTGAAATGCCTAAGACTTTGTTGCTCATCGAAACAGATGTTTTAATTGATTTTAGTCGCGGTGTTGAACAATCAAGAGAGCAACTTCGGGAACTGGAAGCCGATCATATCTTAGCAATCAGTGTGATTACGCAACTTGAGCTTATGGTCGGATGTGAAAACAAACAGGAGTTTAAATCACTTCAGGAATTCTTAGCTGATTTCGAAATACTCCAACTGAATAATGCTATTTCAGAGAAAGCGGTGGAATTATTTGAAGAATATCGATTAAGTCATGGAGTGTTGATTCCTGACATGTTGATCGCTTCCTCAGCTTTAACTTATGAAATTCCTATACTGTCCAAAAACCGCAAGGATTTCCGATTTTTAAAGGGTTTGAAATTACTTAAGTATAAGGTTCAGTAGAGCTGTAGCATAGCTTTAATGATTTGGCAGCGAGATTACTCGACAATATAACTTCACAAGAATCCCGAGCAACTCATCTCAAAGGATTCATATCACTTGCTCACAGAAGAGATCAAGAAGAACAAGACCGGCAGTCACACAGATGATGCCGACAAGGAGTTGTTGATGAAGATTATTACCAAACGGATTAAAGGGAAGTATCTGAGATCCGTTATGAAAACGTTCGGCTACTCTTAATGGACATCATCATTCGATTTGCTTCGTCTTTGAAGTGTACCCTTAACCGATATCCTGGTAAACCAGCCCAGTGCCACAAAAAACAGAATCCCTCCTGCCCATGATGTATTTGATCCATCCCCGATGTAGATCAGAGCACAAGATATAATGGCCAGTACCGAACTGATCAACAGTGGCATCTTATGCACCCTGGTATGAAGATCTGCTGTCTTGTGCTCACCTCTCGGAGCAAGAATGCCATCTTGTTCCAATTGTCTCTCTGAAGCCGGTTTGATGCGCTTGTACCCGCCTTTCATGTAGTTCGAAAAACGTTGAAGCCCAAATTCAACCTGACTGCTTCTGGTTCGGACAAGCATCACGGGTTTCTGCGTTCTTTGTTGAATTACGACGGGTTTGTCAACCAGGAAACGACGTTGTGTCCATGTTGGATTGGTCGCGCCAAGGACGATGGCATCATATTCCCCGGCTTTCTTTATGATGGATTCCAGTATATCACTGGCTTCCTCAAACACAAAGTTTACCCTCGGTGCTATGTTCGGATTCTGTTCCATGAACGCTTTGACATGATCTCTGAGCTCAGTTTTTAATTTTGTATTATCATCCTCAGACATCCCTTTTCTGAATATGTGCAACAAGTCTATCCGGGATGTCTTATCATCTTCCCCGATCAAGACGGCTTTATGAAGCAGTTGTTCGATCGTTGCCGGATTTGAAACAGGAACGACCACATTTTTGAAAGGCGGATTCTGCATTTGCTGAACCACAAGCACATCACAATTCACTTCATCCATGATGTAGTCGGCTTTGTTGCCCACAGTGACTCTTTCAGTGGGTGATTTGCCACGCCATCCCATTACCATGAGATCCACATCCCGTTCGGTAGCTGTCTGAATGATGGCGTCAGGAAGTCGGTGTGCGATGCGAATCAGGACCTCGGCTTCAGCACCGCTATCCACGACCATTTGACGTGCTTTCTGCAGCACTTCCCGGGACTCTTCGACATACCTGTGACCGGCTGACAAATTCAACTGATCGGGCACCGTAATTACATTCAAAAGGAGAACGACCCCATTATTTCCCTTAGCGGCCTCAATGGCGGGCGGCAACAAGTTATCCAGTGAGTCAGGATTCGCGACAGGAACCAGGACTTCATAACGGTTATTAGATGAACCCACTGTTCGTTCTTCCAGTACAACCGGTGTCCGTTCTTTGGAAACATCCCGGGGTTTGGCGTAAAAATAATAGAGCAGCGTACCCACACCAATCCATGCAATGGTAAAGTACCAGGCTACCGGTGAGTAGTTGAACATATACACTGCCAGAAACAGCTTGGTGATGATCCCGATAATAGGTACGATCGGGAAAAACGGCATCAGGTATCCGTATTTGAGCCTGTCGCCGTATTTCTTCCTGAGTGTGATCGCAGCAATGTTCACTTGTAAGAACAACAGCAGAAACATGATGTCCGAGGCCGAAGCTACATCTTTAATCGGGATCACTTCCGCCATAAAAAGAATCAATGCACCGCTGAATAGCAGCGCTATGTGAGGCGTCCGCGTACGCTGGTTGATGTTGGAAAACATATCCGGCAGATTTTTGTCCCGGCCCATGGCAAAGGAGACGCGGGTAGAAGAATAGGTCGTCGCGTTTAAAGCGCTCATTGTCGCAAGCAGACCACCCACCATCAACAACTGGTTACCCAGGGGCATAAACTGACGGGCAGCTTCGACAATACCTAATTCGGCATGATTTCCTAACCAAAGGTATGTCGGCATATTACTACCGGTATTTACCGCGCCGATAGACACAAAAGCAACAAGAATATAAATTGGAACAACGATAGCCAGGGACAAAAAGACGGCCTTTGGAATATTTTTACGCGGATTTTTGACTTCCTCCCCTGCCTGAACGATGATCTCATAACCTTCGAAGGCAATGAAGGTTAATCCCATGGAACTTAAAATACCGGACCATCCATTGGGTTTGAAGGGATGGAATTTAATCAGGAATTGAGGATGACCAATAATGGCATACAATCCACTCACAACAAATATGATCAGGATAATTACTTTAAGCACCGTCACTATATTCCCGGCCATACCGGTCTCGGAAACCCCACGGTAGTTAATGCCGATAAAAATTAAAATGATGATACCGGCCAGCACTTTGCCGAGAATCTCGCCGTGCAATCCCAGGAATGAAAAGTTGAGTTCTTTAAACAGCTGGGCCAGGTAAGCGCCAAAACCAAGAGCATACAGGCTACCGGCAACCGCATGTGCGAACCAGCTCATCCATCCGGCCTGAAAGGCATTGGGACCAGGTAAGCCTTCTTTTACCCACAGGTATCCCCCACCCGCTTCCGGAATGGCCGAGCCCAGTTCCGCGTAGACCATGGCGGTGAATACCGTCACGATCCCGTTAAGTGCAAAAGACAAAATTAACGCCGGACCAGCGGTGCCTGCAGCAATTCCCGTTAGCACAAAGATACCCGCTCCAATCATGGCTCCTACACCAATCATGGTGATGTCGAAGAGATTCAGATCACGTGCAAGTCCGACCGTTTGATTTTGATTTAAGTTATTGTTACTCATGTGATAATGATATTTAACTTGGTTTAAAATTGAACGTACGATATCCCCGCAGTGTAACTGCATATTACCTATCGGTACTAAAATGAGGCGTCGATTTACTAGGATGCTTAGCTACATCTGCTCATCTCTGACTTCACCCCGAACCACCGGGAGTGAAATGGTAAGTGTGGTTCCCTTCCCAGGCTCGCTTTTGTCCAACCATATACTCCCCCCCTGGGCCAGAAGGAATTCTTTTGAAATGGCCAAACCGAGTCCGGTACCGCGTCTTGCATCGCCTCCAACCTGGACAAACTTCTCAAATATCCGGTTCTGAAATTCTTTGGGGATTCCCGCTCCCTGGTCATTAACTGCTATCATCACTTCCTTGTCGCTTTGGGTGACTGTAATTGTTATGACTCCGTTTTCTGGTGAATAACGAACGGCGTTTCCAATCAGGTTTGTCAATATCCAGACGGTCTTTTCCGGGTCTGCTTTAATCGAAACCGGCTCATCAGGTAGCGAGGTTACGATACTCAGTTTTTTGTCATCCAACTGTCTTTGCAGTGCCTTACGTGCGTAGTCGATTAACTCCCCAAGATCTGTATCTGTTACATTCAAACGGATATTTCCTGACTCCAACTGACTGAAATTCAAGAGTTCTTTCACAAAAGAATTCAATCGATCAGTATCCTGACGGACAGAATTAAGAAGATTGCCTTGCTCCTCGTTGAGCTGACCAATCTTCTTATCTCTGAGCAGTTTTAACGTTAAATTTATTGAAGAAATCGGAGTCTTCAGCTCATGAGAGACGGTTGCCAGGAAATTGGTTTTTGCCAAATCTTTTTCCGCAAGATCAGTTACATCTTTCAGAATGATGAGATGTCCAATTAAGGTCGCATTCTTTTCGGTAGCTGGAGTAATTGACAGATTCAGGATTTCTTTTGTGAAATAACGCTCCCGCTTATTGACCATTACTTTGATCGGCTTACTTTCGAAGGTATCCGTTGGCCCGAATGGAATGATCAGATCACTGACAATATCAGACATGAAATCATTGGTTCTGGCCAGTTCAGAAATATGTTTGTCGACCAATTCTGACTCTGCAAGACCACTTAGTGTGGTACATGCCGCATTTACCATAATAACCCGCTTATTCTCATTTAGGATAAAGACAGCATCAGTCATACTGGTAAGCACGGTTTCAAGACGTTTTTTCTGTGCAAATACATCAGAGAGTGTGCTCTGTTCAAATTCCTGAAGCTTTGAGGCCATACGGTTAAATGAAGTAGCTAGTATACCAAGTTCATCGGAAGAAGAATGTTCCACACGCTGTTCGTAATCTCCCTGTGAAATAGCATTGATTTTATCGGTAATCTCCCTGAGCGGATTAACTAGAATCCCAGGAAAGAGTACCATAAACACAAGTGCAACGATAGTACTGAAACCTCCAAGGATGAGCGTAGTCACCGATGAATCGTATCCCCTTTGGATAACCCGGTTGTTTCTGTTGATAAGAGCCTGACGATTTATGTGATAGATTTCCTGGACATCATGTTTGATCTTCCGGTTGAGCGAAGTTAATTGCCCTGTTCTGTCCGGACCAGACTGCCCTGCTACTATACGATAGCGTGAAAAAGTGACTTGTAAATTTTTAACAAGTCTCGCCTCTCCTTGTTCTGTAATGTTGCTGGCTTCGCGCGACAGTACAGAGTCAAACCGGACTTCAGGTTTTTGATATTGCAATGCTGTGGTGTCCGATGAAGCAATGACAAACTGCTGCATCTGGTCGAGGTCATCCAGCATCAGATACCCGTAGTGAACTGAAGCGAAGTTATCCTTCAGGATAGACTCCGTATCCGATGCCATTTGGTGGGTCATGTTGGCTCCCAGAACGCTCATCAGAACGATCAACAGGAAAAGGAAACCAAGCCCCAGAAATGTTTTGGTTCTAAGACCGATCATTGTGGTTGCGATTTGTTTTGTACATAATTTTGATCATCGATTGTTCGCACGGTTTATCACAATTCTTAATATCCGAATTTGCCTGATAACCAACGTTGCCAACACCATGCCAAAATGGAAAAGTTGCCATCTCATAAAACATTAAGTCAATAATTGGCAATTAATTAACACCAATAGAAACTTCCTTGCCTGCTTCGCTTCTCTGGTCACATCCTATCAAAATGAAAGGCTGTCTTCTCAAAATGAGAAGGTGAAGGAAGAAAGGAGTCAGAATTCAGGAAGCCACAACCAAACACCACCTCTGTCATTCTGATGTTCTTCGGCCTGCCGGAGAACGTAGAATCTCGTCGACACCCGGAAGCGCTTGTCATACAGGACCGGTAGGTTGCCCCTTGCTAACGGGATCCTAAGCCGATCCCGGGAACAGCCGGGATCACCGGCAGGATGACATTCGTTGTGTTTGGAATTGATCACTGATCTCTGATTCCGTATTTCTGAATCTTTCGATACAGAGTCGCCAGGCCAATATCCAAAATCTCCGCCGCCCGTGTTTTGTTTCCGCCGGTAAATTTGAGAATGCGAATGATGTGGTCCCGCTCCACGCTCTCCAGGTCTTGTTCGGACGGAGAACCGCTTGCAGGGTTCACTGTTGGAAGAAGATCGGGAGTCAATTCCGGTCCGGTGGTAAGGATAATGGATCGTTCGATCAGGTTGCGTAATTCGCGGATGTTACCCGGATAGGAGAAATTCTTTAATGCATCCATAAAACCGGAAGCGATAGTTTCAACCGGTTTACCAAGCTTTTCACCAAGATCAGCAACAAAAAAACGGACCAATTCGGGGATATCGTCGGGGCGTTCCCTGAGTGGCGGCAGTTCAATCGTAAAGGTCTGCAGTCGGTAATAGAGATCACTGCGAAAGGCCCCCGATCCCGCTTCCCGCTTTAGATCACGGTTTGTCGCAGCTATAATTCTCACATCGACTGACGTCTCCCTGATATCACCAGCCTTGATGAATCGTTTGGTCTCAAGAGAGCGAAGAAGCTTGGCCTGAAGATCGAGCGGAATCTCACCAATTTCATCCAAAAACAGAGTGCCTCCGTCGGCCTCGTCAAAGAGACCACGTTTGTCGCGATCGGCCCCGGTAAAGGCTCCTTTTTTGTAACCAAAGAGCTCGGACTCCAGTAGTTCGTGTCCCAGTGCGCCGCAGTTGACAGCAACAAACGGCTTCCCTGATCTGCGACTTCCGGCATGAATGGCCTGTGCGAATACTTCCTTGCCGGTACCTGTCTCCCCGAGCAGCAACACCGTGGCATCCGTCTGAGCGACTCGTTTTGCCAGGGATACCGCCTCCTGCATGGCTGGTGAACGGGCAATTATTTGATCGAACGTGAATTGTTGCCCTGTCGGTTGATTACTTTTTTTCCTGCTTCTCACCCGCTTCATGGCCCGTGCAACGGTCGGGATGATTTGTTCCTCCTGGTCCCCCTTGGTGATATAATCGAACGCACCGTGTTTGATGGCTTTCACACCATCGGGAATAGTGCCGAAAGCGGTGATCATAATAATTTCCGCGTCCGGCTGAAGCGATTTGATCTTTGGGATCAGACTAAGACCATTATCATCGGGCAGGCGCACATCACAAAGGACCACATCGACCTGGCGCTTCTGCAACAGGGAAAGTCCACTTATCGCGTTCTCAGCAGTTAATACTATATAATCCTCGAGCTGTAATAACCGAGCGAGTAATAATCTGAGTCGCTCTTCATCATCAATAATCAGAAGTGTTCCCTGCGGCATTTGATAATGTCTTTTTAACAGTTTTGTTTCGGACTAAAGATATTAAAAAGAAGATCATTTAATTTTTATTAACGGGGTCCATCATAATAACCAGGATGAAATATTCTCTACTTTGCTCATAGCAACATTTAACCTGCCCTTAGTCTAAAAACTATTACACATATTAATGGTATTATAATATGATACCATTATGAAACCTCGACAGATCGTTCTCGATACCAATATTGTCTATTCGGCTCTTCGTTCTAAGCAAGAAGCTTCGTATTTGTTACTTTCACTGCTTGGTTCGAATGCCTTTGAAATCAATCTTTCCGTTCCTCTTATTATTGAATATGAAGATGTTTTAAAACGCAAACAGGAGCCCCTGACCTTTTCGGATGACCAAATTGATCAATTTCTGGATTATTTATGCAAGATTGGCAATTTGCATGAAGTCTTCTTTCTTTGGCGTCCGATTCTTAAAGACCCCGAGGACGATATGATCCTGGAATTGGCCGTGCGAGCTAATTGCAAATACATTGTCACTTATAACAAACAGGATTTCACAGGTGTTGAAAAGTTCGGGCTACAATTGGTTCCGGCAAAAGAATTTCTTCAAATCATAAAGGAGATACCATGAGTACTTTAAGTGTTCGATTACCCGATTCTCTACATAAGAAGTTGAAAGAGCTCGCTGAAAAAGAATCTGTTTCCCTGAACCAGTTTATTACTCAGGCGTTTTCGGAAAAGATGTCAGCCTTATTAACGGTTGATTATTTGAAAGAGCGTGCCAAGTGAGGTAGTCGTAAAGCCTTTGAAGATATTATGTCTGAAGTCCCGGATGTTGAACCCGAGGATTACGATAAGCTGTAGGCCAGTGTCTTACGCATTTCACGATTGTAGCCAGGTTAGATTCCTCCACTCCGCGAAGCTGCGGTCGGAATGACAATAAACGAGTATCGATCCTGGTTTCTGTTTTCTCTACATAGGAATAGTAACCGTAATCTGATTAGTGAAAACCGTAGCCTTGTTCAATGCCAGGTCGCCGTCGGGGGCAAAGATAAAGTCGCTGCCGGCAACATTTGCGAAACTGGCATTAACACCATTCAACAAAATACCGCCCTGCTGGACGGTACCCGGTTGGCCGGTTCCTGCTGTTATAAAGGCGGTATATTTGATGTCGAGACCTTTCAGATTCACTCCCGCCGACATGCTGTATGTCCATTCCGTCCAGTGTTCCTTCTGACGCCGGTATGTTTGCTGTACATAATCTTTCTGCTTCAGGGTATAACGATATGTTTTTGCCATTATGCCTGCTTGTAAAAGAATATGGTCACCCCGCCATCCCAATCCAGTTTTCAGGATGGAGTTCATGAAGTCAAAGTTGTTTTTGACGATTTTCTCGCCTTTTGGAATAAATCCAGGGGATCCACCTACATCGGTGATATCAGAAGTAGCATTAGCCCACGTCGCGCTCCAGACCGGTTCCAGGATAAAATCCGCTGCAAATGTCACATTATTATCCGATAGATGGGAAGTCCCTATACCGATATCAAATGCCCGGCTATTTCCGGGATCACGGGGGATATTCATGAGTTCATAATTGGGTATATGGGGATGGCTTTTATAATTGAAGGTCACAATGCCGCCAAGCGTCCAATTATTTATACCAACCGGTTGCTTATATCCGAAATGCATCCCCCACGTGTTGGTCTTGTCATAGTCTTTGCTTGATTGGTACTGAGGAATATATACGGTCGTCTGCTGAAGCGGACCAGCACAAGTCGGACATGGCCCCCAATAATACACTGGATACGTAATCTCGTGGGTCATATTCGTCTGGTTAAAAAGAATCACCGCTTCATAGTTGCCACGGGAGTCTGTCTCACCACTTAATCCGAACCGAAAATCCAGTAGATGACCATGCTGCGATACACCATCACTTTGCGGATACAACAAATTAACACCGCCCATACCTCCGAGTCCTGACCAGGAAAAGCTGAACCCTAATGCAGAAGAGCTACTTATCCGCTTACCTATTTCAGCCCATACGTAATTATTATTGGCTGACTGATCCTTCAATACGTTTGATTGCTTTGGAGACAAGTTGAGTTGCTGTATTGCCACGCCCAGTCCACCGAACCATTTATCTTCGGATGTCAGCGCACCAACGGTCAGTGTCTTGGCGCCGCCCATTCCATTTGTAATATGATAAAATGAGGGGAGCATGTAGGCCTCGGTTCCATGAATCCTGTAGCCTTTAGCCGGATTAATAAAAGGATCGGACAGGGTATCATTCAGTGCAATGGATACACCGCCCATTCCAGCATTAGCTGAAGGTTGAATCATGAACTGGTCCCCGGTTGCAACAGGAGCTGTCTTGAGGCTGATAAGTTGTGCCCTGACTGTAAATACAGGGACAAGCATCAATAGGATGGCAATAGTAATCGCTTGTTGTCTCATAGGTCGGAATAGTTTAACGTTTTCGGTAGTATCGGATTTGCTTTTCCACATTACACCAGTTTTCCAACATCAATCAATGAAATGCTTAGAACCAATCTCTTAAAAAAACTGCTTTTATTCCACTCCCGTTCCCTGCAATCCTTTTATAAGGAAAGTTAGTTTATATGTGTGAGTACTGCATGTTATTAATCACTTAAAATGAGGTTTCGTCTTAGTACGATCCGGGGTTGCATTTATACGCTGGGTTGACAACCCCTTGGTGAATGAGAAAAAACGAAACTCCCCTCTTGGGAGGGGTGCAGGGGTGGGTTAACGAGCGTTTCAGGAAATCACAGCGGGCGCTGAGGACTCACAGCGTTCACAAAGGTATACCTCAACAACCCAGGGACACAATAACGTAATAACTCGCTTCAGCTTTTTTGGGAATGGCTTACGAGACATGTTACGCTGGGTTGACAACCCCCTACGCCCCCTTTATTAAGGGGGAGATTACGCTGTCAGTCAGTTACTCGCTGGAAATATTGATAACGAAATGCAACCGGATCCCCCGGCAAATTGGAATATTACCGAAAACACTATTATAAGATCTTTTCCAAACTCAGATTAAACTACTCATTGCAATCCGATTTCCTGGGTTGGTACATTCCACCCGCTAATTTTTATATCGTGAGCCGTTTGTCCTTTTTTAAGCGACTGACAGTGAACGGTTAGCGTCACACTTTCATGAGGAGCAAGATTAAAATAATTCCCACTCCAATACGACGGTAAAACCTCTTCCTTACCCTGCTGACTCATTAACTGGGTGCGTATAAAAAAGGCCAGTTTGTTGGTTGGATTTTGTATGTGTACCTGCCAGGTCGGAACACTTGCATCGGAGACTTTATGAACACTAACATTCACTTTTGTCTCCGGCAATGATGATAATGTCTCAAATTTATTACCAGGAGCCAGCCAGTAAAAATTATGTGAGACTTCCTGTCCCTTTGGATCTCTTACTGACAATTCCACGAAGCTCAAGGCATGATGTCTGGCGAGCTCGGGTTTAAGTGACATCACCTCTTTCACCTGATGATGACCGATACTGATATTTTTTGCACCGTTATGCCATACTTCAGAATCTTTGTTGAAAACCCGAATGTGAACGCTCAAATTGTCCCTGTTACGATATTGACGATTAATAACAGCCACGGTCGAATCATTTAAATTGAGCTGGATATGCAAGGGCTCACAGGCTTTTTGAATGTAATAGTACCCGGCGTTGGGTTGCAGAAACCAGTCGTAAATTTGCTGTATTAAACTCGGCCACGCCGAATTCAATTTCCAGAGCAAGATGCCCCCTGTTTGATTCAATTGCGATGCCGTCGATTCAAAAATCGCCCGGTAACTGTTCGCATTGACCAACTGCGCTTTTTCACTAAAATCCTGGATGCTTGTCGGTTTGCCATATCGATCCACTATGGCGTTATAGTAGACGACATTCCTGTTGGTACAGAAATCATGATATCCCCAGGTATTATTTAACGGGAACGGAAGTGTGGTATCCGGTACTAAATCCGGAATTATTTTTTTCAGGGAATTATACGGAGGCAGCGATAGGATCCCGGCTTCATCCTTAAAGACAAAATCATAGATTTTTTCCTCTTTCCCGTTTCGCTGAATCGTTCTGCCATAATCTACATAATCAAAGTAATCTGACGGATTCACCCACTCATACGGTCCTCCACTGTAGAACCCAGGCGGTTTATTATCCGGCCATGATCCCTTCCAGCTTTCGGGAATTTTCACCTCGCCATCCGAACTGGCAATAAAGGGACGTGTACCATCCAGTTGTATCACTCCATTCCGAATGGCATCATACAGATCTTTACGGGGATGATATTCATTGCCGCCCGTCCATAGCAGCAAACTGGGATGATTGCGCAAACGAATGATGGTGCTCTTCACATCGTATTTGAATACGCTGCCCTGAAGCGGCCATTCCTGCGACCCTTTCCCCCACCGGCCCTGTGTATCTCCACTTGTCCAAAAATCCTGCCATACCAGCAGACCATCTTTATCCGCCTCATCAAAGAAGGCATCCGGAGGAGTAATGCCGCCGCCCCAAACCCGGACAAGATTCAAATTGGCATTTTTGATTAATCCCAGCTCCCGTGCATATCGCGTCGAATCTCTCTGTAACATCAAATCCGGCACCCAGGCGCCTCCCAATCAAATGAATTTTACGTCCATTGATATAAAAATCACGACGGGGCCAGCCATGAACATCCGTTACTTTTGTACTTATGGTACGGATTCCAAAAACCGTATTGGAAGCATCCGAAATCTCCCCACTCGTCACATACCGTAGTTGTAATTGATATAAATTCGGCTTGCCCTGCCCGTTGGGCCACCACAAGTGAGGATGATCCACCTGAAGTGCCTTTATTTTTGAGGGTGACAGTGTAATCGTTCGGGTTTGACCGCTTTCTATTTCTACCGGTTCTGTAAAATGTATTTCAGGACCCTTAAAATTGTGAGGCTTGATCACGACCTGTAACCGGCCATGTTCAGTATGATTACTATGATTTTCAAGAAGTGCCTGAATTTTGATCGTGGCCCGGTTCGTGTCCGGCAAATCCGGCAGTTGCGTGATAATATGCGGCTGACTGATGATCACCGGTCCGCTTGCCGTTATATAAACGGGCTGCCAAATCCCTTCTTCCCGGTCTCTTGCAGCCGGGACCCAATTCCATCCAACCGAACACAACATGGTCACATTTTTACCAATATCGCCGGTTGGTCCGCCATTTGGATATGATGGTCCCAGGGCGTTTAACTGTGGAGGCGAAGGTAATCCGGGATAATCCAGCGGATAAATCTCTACGGCCAGGTTGTTTTCTCCTTTAAGATGGACAGCCTGCGTGATATTAAAACGGTATTGCCCAAACATCCCCACCATTTTAGACGTATCAGCAATTTGCTTCCCATTCAACCAAACCGCTGCCCGGTAATTGATCCCTTTAAAGGTAAGCCAGACATTTTTACCTGTGTAACTTTCGGGAAGCCGGAATTGCGTACGATACCAGTAGGGATCTTTCCATGGATTTTTCTGATTAGGCAAAAAGCTGTATTTGAATAAATGGTACGTCGAATCGAATGCGTCAGAGGCATCCGGTATTCGCATATTATTCATCCCGAAATAGGGACTCGGATATACCTTATTGGCAACCAACCCGGCTAAAACCGTGGATGGCACTTTTACCGGGAACCAATAATTTTTGGTGTGATAGTCACCCGAGGTGAGTTCCTTCCCATCTGCCTTAATAATACTGGAACTCTGAAGCTGGAAATCCTTCAGTTCAATACGATGTCTGCTTTGCTGACCATAGCCTGGTTTACTTACAAGCAGCATCAATAAAACTGCGAAACTGTATACCAATATTCAATCCAACTATTTTCCGCTTCTTCATGCTTCTAACCTCTCGTATAAATCTACAAACGAGTCCCTTATTCATTGGGTGGGAATGCCAATACTATTTCCATGTTATCATTTGTCGTATACCTGACCTCTGTTGTTTTGTGAGGAATGAAAAATTTATCACCCTTCTTTATTTCTTTATGATAATCACCTGCATCTATTCCTCCATTGCCTTTTATGACAATACCGACATAAAATGAATCCGATCTTTTAACGAACTGTTTTTCTATAGTCAGCTTATTCACCGAGAAACAGGGTGTCTGCATGTCATCGATTAAGCGATACTCTGAGCCTCCGGAATCAGTTGTTAGTAGTCGGGGCTGACAAAAATAATCCTGTTTAATTTGCTCAGAATCATGTATTTGGAAATCGACCATATCCATAGCAAAATTGACATCGCGTCCCATAAATCTTGCCTCTTCAGGCAGTACATATCCTCCTCTTTCGAATTCCAATCGCACCACAAAATCTGTCGGTTCCATTATTTCGATCATGAACACCCCTTCACCTATGGCATGAGGCAAGCCCCCCGGAACAAAAAATACATCGCCCGGTTTGATGGGTATTTTATCGAAATAAGTCAATAATCTTTCTATATCCTGATCCAGGATGATCTCTTTCAACGAATCTGGTGTGATCGGCCTCTGAAATCCCAGATAGATATATGGATCTTTAACTTCATCCCTGATACCAAGTATAACATAGGCTTCTGTTTTGCCCGAATTACTATTCAGATATTTTTGGGCAAATGAAATAGTTGGATGAGCCTGCAAGTGTAATCTGATGGAAGAATCTAAAAACTTAAGCAAGAATTGAGTATTCGCTCCAAATTTCCCGTAGTGTTCCTGTCCTACCATTTCTACAGGGTATTTCTCCATTAACAACTTCAATGAAACAGGAACGCCATCTATTTCTACTTCTGAAAGCCCTTCATCCGTCCGTTGTTCCATTTGCTTATTGGTTGCTGTGGTAGTAGATGCAATCCAATCTTCGGGATAATGGTTGTCTTGTGGCTTGGAACTTCCCTGAATCGAGTCTATAATTTTTCCTCCTAAATAGGAACGCCATACTCTATTCGGAGGAAGCAATATGATATCCGGTACTTTCATTATTAATTTATTTACAATTTAGTGTTTATGAGTATCATAAATCTGTGGTTAACTACATTCAGCAATATCTAAAACCCCGCCACACGTTTTTGGATTTTTGAACCCATAAAAGACATTATTTTATTAAACGATAGATCTTCTGATCAAAGATGCAATTGATAGGGTTGACAGCTGATCTGATTTCACTCAAATTCGGGGATAATTTTTGCAAGACATTTCACAGAGTCAACCAAGCCAACTTTATAATAGGCTATCTCTCCTTTTTCCAGAAGTTTGACAACATACGGCCGGGATTTGTTCAACATTTCTGCGGCTTGTTGTGTACTAACCTCTGTTTCCGATGGTATTAATAGATATCGCCTTCCCTTATTTTATTGGGAAGGTCAAAACAGTAACCATAATTGAAGATCTGTTCGGCCTTCCGTTATATACATGTTTAAAAGAGAGGGGATCTTTCATCCGGTCATTTCATTAACTTCAGGTCGATATAGTAAAATATTCCTCACCAAATTGGATTTCTCAGTCCCGAGACATTTGGGAAATGGTATCCCTCTGTTGTACCTATCCCAACTCCTCTCCATGTGCATAGAGAAGGATTCATTAATTCCTGTCCGTGTAAATTCGCATCATCGGCCTTGTCCGTGTTCTATTCTTTAGAAAGTCGATTCTCTTCTCAAACTCACTTTAAAAAAGCTTATCAATAAGACTTCCATCAAGCATCTGCTTTTTTGCGTCTAAAAAAATGTCCGATGAAATAGATCACAAGTACAATCGCAATAAATAGCACGACCATCTCAATTTCTATGAGTTTCAACCCTGACAGAAGCCAAAGGATTGCTGCGACGGCCAGGATGGGAACTAACAGACCGCCTTTTATCCGGAACATGCCTGATTTGTGAGGCATAGTATAACGAAGTTTTATGGTAGCTAATACGGTAAACAAATAAATGAGTAAGGCGGCAGCACTACCCAAAATAGCCAGTTGTTTAAAACCACCGGAAATCGCAAAGATACATCCGAGGGCAGAATACACGAGGACAGCGATCTTTGGTGTAGAGCGTTTGTGATCAATTTTAGCAAGAAAACCCGGCAGAAGTCCGTCACGGGCATTGGCAAATAAGATCCGGGGAGTGGCCAACACGTCCCCGCTGAGACTCCCAAATATGGAGACGGCAACTCCTATTGAAATAATGAGTAAACCTGCCGGCCCCACGATTTTTTCAGCCGTATCACCAATGGCGAGGACGATCCGGCAAGCGCCGATCCCAGAACACCCTGGCATACCACTTGAATGCACAGATAGAGTACGATAACAGCACCTATCCCAATGAGGATACCTTTAGGAATATTCCGGTTTGGCTCTGAGACTTCCCCGCTGTTGGAAAGCGCATTTTCCCCACCGATAAAGGCAAAGAACAGTACAAGGGAAGCCTCTTCAAGGGTATTGAAATGGGGAAAACCGCTCCATCTAAGGAATTCCGGATGGATAAAGGCCACACCGAGAATAATAATACCGAGCATGGGAAGAAGCTTGCCAACCGTAGTAATTCTGATCAACCGGAGGCTGTATTTCAGACTGGCCACGTTGATCCAGGCTAAAAATCCAAAAATTATGATGATAAATGCGATGCGAAAATAGGTGGGGCTTAATGCGGGAACGAGACGCTCTATGATATCATAAAGGGCATTTACAACGGCCCCGTCACTGATAACGCCAATACCAAACCAAAGAAGAGAACTGATGATAAATCCTGCAACCGGACCAAAGGCGGCTTCCGTGTATACAAAAACTCCACCCGTTGAGGTTATTTTGCTGCCGACTTCTGCGAAACACAGCATGATGAGCGTAATAAGCAACGCGCAGAACAGGTATGCGGCCAGACTTGAGGGCCCGAGGATCCCGGCCACAGTCGCCGGAAGCACAAAAATGCCCGCCCCAACGATGTAGTTAAAAATATTGGTTCCCAGTTGAAAAGCGCTGATTTCTCTTTTCAGATGATCTTTATATGACGGTATTTCCATAATCTTTTATGCAGTCGATTTCAATTTAGCCTGGCGAAATACCCCGAAATTCCTGATATGGAGTATAAAGATGGACACATCACATGTATTTCATAAACTGGTAAATAAAAACACCTGATCTGACCGCGCCTGTAATGAAGCCACTAATCTACTGTATCTAACTGAGGGAATAAAGCCATTTCTTTGGCCCTTAGGCACCTGTTACCAACGTCCCTTTCGAAACGAGAAATAAAGCATACTTGGAATTGCTCATCTCCTGATTAAATCACTCCCCCAACCCTCTCTTCAAACTCATTATCCCGTAAAATCGTGATACCAGCTCTGTGAATTCTTTGTGCCCCCTGCGGTAAATACAAACGCCGGAGTAATAACCACAGAGACAAGGAAAAGGGAAAAAGGTTAAACTATACCTTCCCTGATATTTTCCAGCTCTGTGAATTCTCTGTGCCCTCCGCGGTAAATACAAGCGCCGGAATAACAAACACAGAAGCACGGAAATACACGGATACCCGAAGTTTCGGGAGTGTTTCTGTGGCTTTATTGAGTGAACCAATCCGGAATTATACGAAATTGAATTGATTACGGATAGTCATTTTCCGTTAATCTACGTACAGATTACTGTTTGTAGGTCAGACCGTATCCATAGGTGAACAGTGGATTATAGTTCGTAGAATCATTCCTGTTGATAGGGACTTGGTCCATCGATTTCGGCCAGGTATAGGGTAATTTCCCTGTTGGAGCGTAATCGCCAAACAACACATCCGCGATCCCTTCGCCTTCCGAACCTGGCAGCCAGGCAGCGATGAATGCCGGGGCCTGTTCGATCACATTCGTCACGATCATGGGACGGCCGGAAATCAACACGACTACATAGGGAACTCCGGATTTGCGAACGTTTGCGATGGTATTGAGATCTTCTTGCGACAAGTGCAGATCTTTACTGTCTCCATGGCCTTCTGCATACGGTTTTTCACCAACTACGACAATGGCGAAATCAGATCCTTTCGCTTTTTTACCGTCTGCTGAATACGTCACTTTGGTAGATGGAGAAACGGCATCTTTGATTCCTTGTAAGATGGTTGTGCCTATCGTCGTATTTCCGGAACCACCCTGCCAGGTAATCGTCCATCCGCCGCATTGGTATCCGATATTATCGGCATCGGAACCAGTGACATACAGATGCTTGATATCCTTCGAAATCGGAAGGGCATTATTTTTATTCTTCAATAATACCATCGATTCCCGAACTGCCTGACGAGCCAATTCGCGATGAGCCTTCGAGCCAACCTGTGCGGTCAGCGCTTTATCGGTGTACGGGTGTTGAAACAGTTTCGCCTGAAATTTAACCCGCAGGATACGGCGAACGGCATCGTCAATACGCGACATGGGTACTTCCTTATCGTTCACCAGTTGGGTCAAATCGTTGATGAATGTCACATACTTATCCGGCACAATGACCATATCGAGCCCGGCATTGATGGCCTTCTTGATGTCTTCCTTATAATCGGGACCCAATTGATCAACGGCTGCATAATCAGAAACCAAAAATCCTTTGAATCCCATTTGCCCCTTCAACACCGTTGTAAGCAGGTATTTATTCTCGTGCATCTTGGTCCCGTTCCAACTGCTGTACGAAACCATAATAGAGCCTACGCCTGCTTTAAGAGCATCGTAGTAGGGTTTCAAATGTATATCCCGCAGTACTTTCTCACTGACCTGGGTATTGCCCTCGTTGAGACCGTCCGTGGTTCCACCGTCACCTACAAAGTGTTTCGCACAGGCGACGATTGAAGTGTTGTCCTGGCCCAGGGTCTTACCCTGTAATCCTTCAATCTCGGCATACCCCATCTCACTCACTAAGCCAGGCATTTCGCCAAACCCTTCATAAGTGCGTCCCCATCGAATATTCTGCGGGACAGTAATACAAGGTGCAAAAGCCCAGTTGATCCCGGTTCCGGCTACCTCAACAGCCGTAGCATGACCAATCTTGCGTATCAATGCTGTATCACGCGTAGCTCCGAGGCCTACATTGTGGGGAAATATCGTTGCACCGTAAATATTACTGTTCCCATGAACGGCATCTATCCCATATATCAATGGGATTTTTAAAGGAGTGTTAAGCGCATACGCCTGCAAACTATCCAACATATGTGCCCAATCTTTGGGGTGGGTCGGATCCAGCTTAGAATCCCCGCTGCTCTGCAACGAACCTATATAATATTTCGTGATGTCTTTAGGATCTTTTAAAAATGAATGATCAACATTCGTCATCTGTCCGATCTTTTCAGCCAGACTCATTTTTGACAAGAGCTGATCGACCTTTTGCTCGATATTATCTGCCTGATTCTGTCCTTCACTCCCTTGTTGTTTCTTACATCCCCCGAACATAAACAGAAAAAGGATTCCGGATAAGAGGAAGAAGCCAATGCCTATTCTTGAACTCATTCTATGTAACATAATCGATGATTTTTTAGATAAGCGTTACCGGGACATCAGTCCCCATTAGTAAATAGCATCAATGCTTGGATACGTCGTAAATAATGTACTACTCCACTTTAAGAAAGTAATGTATGCAGCTAACTCATCTTTTTAAAACGAAATTTACCCAAGCACTGCTCTGAATTCTACTGATAATGATTGATTAGTAGCTATCCTACGATCATTTTCACAAGAATCCTGAGCAGCTCATCTCAAAGGATCCGTTTCACCTGCTTTCCGAGGAGATCAAAAAGAATAAGACCGGTAGTCCGTCTTATTCTGTGGATAAAGAGGTATTGAAGACCATCATCTCAAACCGGATTAAAGAAAAGTTGGAATTGCAACAAAAAAGTGGACAGTCAGTTAAGGTAGTCATGCAGTTTGTTGTTGGTTTAGGTTGTGTTGGGCTTGTGCCGGTGTGAGATAGTTCAAAGCCGAATGGCGCCGTTTCCGGTTATACCAAATCTCAATGAACTCGAAAAGGGCCATTTTGGCCTGCTGGTAATCTGCAAACAGATCAGGCATATCCAATTCGTATTTTAAGGTTTTAAAGAAGCTCTCGGCCGGGGCATTATCCCAACAGTTACCCTTCCGGCTCATACTCTGAAGGATCTGATGATCCGAGAGTAACTCGCGGAATAGTGTGCTGACGTATTGCACGCCCCGGTCCGAATGGAACAGATCACAGCCGCCCGGGCGTTTGATCAAAGCCTGCTGCAGGGCCGGGATACTGGTCACTTCGGTGTGCAGGCTCTGGCTCAGGGCCCAGCCAATGATCTGACGATCCGCCAGGTCCATGACCGTAGTCAGGTACAACCAGCCGCTCCGGCCGGGCAGGTAGGTAATATCACTGACCCAGACCTGGCCGAGTTGACTCGGAAAGAACTGTCGATCTAACAGATTCGGGGCTACCGCCAGAGTGTGGGATGAATCGGTCGTCTTCACCCACTTTCGGCGAATCCGACTGGCAATGCCCATCGCACGCATCAACCGGGCTACCCGCGGCCGGGAGACCTTCCATCCCTGGGCTAGTAACCCGCGGTGGATACGCGGAGACCCATATTTCTCTTTGGAATCCTTCCATTCCTTCCTGATCGCCGCACCCAAACCCTGGTTGTACCGGGATCGCCGGCTGGGCTCCCCGTTTAGCCACCGGTAGTAGCCACTCCGGCTCACTTTAAAAACCTGGGACATCTTCGTAATGGGAAACTGGTGAGCATGCTCCTTCATAAACTGGAAAATTACCCATTTGCTTTGCCGAAGATGCCAATGGCCTTTTTTAGGATATCCCGTTCCATGCGAAGTTCGGTATTCTCGGCTTGCAGCCGTCGTAGTTCCTGTTGCTCCGAACTCATCGCCTGGACTCCATTCCCCGGAAAAGCATGCTCTTCCTTGTCTTGGTAAGCCGCTCTCCATTTATAGATTAAGGCCGGGCGTAAGCCCAACTCCGAGGCCAGTTCCCGGATGTTCTCCCGTCGATAACTCTGTTGGATCACATCCAGTTTGAATTCTTTACTATATCGTTTACGTGTCGGTTTTCTACTCATTGATTCGTATTCGGTTTAGCAAAACCACAATATACCTTAACTCGGTGTCTACTGAAATGTAGCAGGTTCAAGTATCTGGGATCGGTTATGAAGACGTTTGGATTTTCAATAATAACGCGGGGAGACAACCCCCTGCGCCCCCTTTATCTAAGGGGGAAATTTGAACAAGCTTCATCCAATTGTGACTCCCGGTCATTATCAGATGACACCTCAATTCTTCCCCCTTAAAAAGGGGGCGCGGGGGTTGTCTAACAGGCGTTTTAAAAGCTTTCAAACACCTCAGTGTCATTTCGAGCGACACGGAGTGAGCCGACTTCGTCTGCCAAAGGAGTAACGGCCCGGCAACGCTAAAGATGACTACGTCGCCCGAAGGCCGAGAAATCTATCTTGGCTATTTGCGTGGGATACAATAAATACCTTTTTCAGCGGTTCTGAACAGGTTAGATTTCTTGATCCCGAGGTCCCGTGACAGTGGCACTGAGGACGAGATACTTCCCATTAAATTATATCGAACTCACATTAACATTAGCTGTAAAGCCTAATTAAAAAAGCGAATTTGAAGGCCTGTTTCAGGAGGTCCGAAAAGGTCCTAAATGTGTGCAATTAGTCGCAATCAGTTTTCTGAGGTTTATGCAGTTTCAGAAATTCGCAGGAAGTATCAGAAAGTTGGGGTAACTCCTTAAAATTCGCTCGAATTGGGAAAAATGGGCAAAAAATGGCCATTATTCTGATTTATTGGAAATAATCATCTTGTGGAACTCTGTATCCAGAAATACGGTAAAACGCCCTGAATGCAGCAACTTAGTACCCCATATCTAATTCTTGCGCCTGTTTTGCCAATGCTTCCAGATGCTTGCGACGATCCTTCTCCATTTTCTGTTTGTATCGCTCAAGATCTTTGAGTTTAATGCGACGATGCGTCCCTACTTTATGATAAGCTATCTCCCCACCCTCGAGTAGCTTTCTGATATATGTTTGAGACATGTTTAGAAAGACCGCGGCCCGAGCAATAGTTAATTCATTTTCGTCTTCTTTCATGACTTAAAGATCTTTCTTTTTTTGTAAGACGTTTGAGAAAGTGAAGGAGCTACGGTTCCAATATACTTGCAGTGGTCAATGCCCGAACACGCTTGAAATCCTCAACATATAATGCTACCAGGGCACTTGAATCATAAAGTGCACTCACAATCCTACAGATCTGCGTATAATAATAGCATCCCGATCAGAATCTTCGGAAAAATCCTTTGCCACTTGTTTTTTGGTCATGGGAGGCCCGGAAAGCACAAACATACCTGTCCGTGGATCCCGTTTAAGAGACCGACGTTTTTTCTTCTTAGCTGCTTCGGTATTTTTTCTTTCGCTGCTCATAATACTAAAATTATGTTGATCACAAATATAGAGACGAAGGCTATACATTTCAATGTCAGTACCAAGATGAGGACATCATTTCTTCAGTTCTACCCCAAAACCAATGAAACCATTTTTAGTCCTTGGATCCATCTGACTTCTGTATTGTAACGTTTCTAACTTCAGACTATTGACAAAAGTCAGAGCGTCCATCTTGTGCTGAACCACAAAACGAAACATTTTGGGGACAAAATTGGGCTCGGCTATTAGAAAATCCATTCCCGTGAAATGAGAAGGGATTATTCCAATCGATCTTCAGTCGATTAAACATATCCTATAGATCCCTAAACACCTCTTCCTGGTGCCACCTCAGAAACTCAACAGACGGTCGCTCTATTGATGAATCGGGAATGTTAGCCAGACTCTTCCCCTGGTAAGCATAATATTCTCTCCCGTTTTCAAATTCCTCACGGATGCGGTGGCTGATGGTGATGTGCATGTGATCGTCGATCGTCACATAGCCTTTATCGAATAAAATGTGCAGATCAGATCGTAATAACAGGCCGTTGTTAACCGCATTCGGACCTGCCAACGAAAATGGTTTGATATGGGCCGCTTCGAGTACAGGCAGCGTCTTCTCCCCAGTGATAGCACAACGACGGTGATAGGCGTCGGTTACCATTACCCGGAATGCTCCCTGACCGATACGGCTCCGGATTTCATAGGGTGATCCGTACTGTGTCGGTTCTTCATAGACCAATTCGCCTTCTGTCTTCTGCTGATTACCCAACCGTTCCTGGACCGCATCCCATAAGCGATGCCCAATGACGTCTTCGGTATTGTAGGTTTTCCCCTGAACAATATTGCTGCTCCAGTCCTCGGGGACCGGAATCCATTCGTCCCTGCGTAAGAAGAAAGGTTCTGTCAGAATGGTACAGCCAATCGATGGATTGACCTCGCCACGCTGGTTGTATTTCATCACGCTTTGATAAAAAGCGTCGAACGTTGCCGCCCCGTTCTTATTCTCAAAAGCTTCCCACGCTAAAGATATCGGAAGGATGGAATGACGGACAAAGAACCCGCCACCTACGACAAAATTATTCGGACTGTGCAGTTTGAACAGAAACGGAGCACCCGGCTTGATGGCACGAAATGTAGCCTTGCTGGAAGGTCTCCAGAAATTGATCTCGTCCGGCTGCTGGCGAGCCAGGTAGTGAAACCAATCGTCATCCGTTACGGCAAGGAAGAATTTCACGGGTTATGAGTTTAGAGATAATGCTTTAAATAACCTCTGCACCCTCTTTTTTATTAGAACGATTCTTTATTTCAAAATCAAGTCCGAGCGCCTTTTCCATCTTGGCAACTGTATTAAAATTAAGCAAGCGGTCGCCACGGAAAAGTTGGGTTACGTAGCTTGCTGAGGTGCCGATACGTCGTGCCAGTTCTTTACGGGTTATCCCCTCTTTTTCCATGGCCTTTTCCACTTCGCTAAGAAACCTAAACGCCAACAAATGAGCACGTTGTTCCAGCAGTTCTTCCTCTGAGAAACTGTCAAAGAATTGATCAAAAGACGCTTTGACCTCTTCAGGAGTCATAGATTTCTTCGTATTCATAACCTGCTACCCGGTGTATTATATTAAGTTCTTTATGCGTAAGCTTCTGACTCTTCTTCTTCTCATGTAGTTCGGAAGCAATAACAACAAATGTCCTGTCCTTTAACGTTATTTCTTTGCAATAGATTCTGTCATTTTCCTGACCTTTAAAGAACTTCATGGCACGGACACCTTTACTCTCATCATCAGGTTCCTCTTTGTCATAAAGCTCGGTATTTCGCAAGCCTCCGAGAATGATGTCACATATGAAATTAAACTTCTTCTTGTGCCTCTTATCCTGATTGATATAACTCAGAATCTCTTTGGCACTTTCTACATCGATGGCAATACAACATTTTCCATCATTCGATTTTTTGATTATCTGTGCTTTTCTCTTTCTCGACAAAATTAAGCAATACGTTAATTTTCTACAAAAATAGTTTCCTTAGAAGCAATCAATTCATCTATCAATGAATACGATTTTTCTATCCTGAGCTCACCCATAAACCCCACTTCCATACCGCTCATACACATGGTTATACACCTCCGCACACACCTGGTTATACAGCTCCGGAGTGTAGGCACGCGGTAGTTCCTTGTCTAACATACGTTCGATGGTTACGCGGACCTGGGCACGCGTTCGTTGCCTCTTGCGCCAGTCGAGGACCAGTTTCTCTTTCTTAAGGATCTCAAGAAGTTCGCGAACGGCTTGTTTTACAGTGGCCCGTTCTTTATCCGTGAGTTCAATATGATCTTTGGTGACTAACAGATCAAACAATGCCAGTTCTTCTTCGCTGAGGTTTTCTTTGACGTGGCGTTGTTCTTCCTGGTCCAGATCGCCGACCAGTTTGACGAGTTCGTCGAACAGCACATTGACGTTGATGCTGTAGTTGTTGTATTGCTCGATCATCTCTTCGTAGCGCTCGCGGAAGTCCATGCGGGTGCGGTTTTGTTCGATCATGGCTTCGAGCTTCTCTTCGATGGTTCCTTTTAGCAGCTCTACCATCGAGTGTTTTCGCTTGCTTTGATCGAAGCGTTCCCGGAGTTTGTCGAAATCGATGCGGCTCAGGTCGATCATCTGACCGTCTGATCCGGGGTCCATCACGTAGCCTTCGCTCGATATGGAGAAGTCGAGCACCTGTTCTATTTTTCTGCGGATATCATCCAGATCGTCTTCTGCCGGTGGTCTCAGGACTTTGATCATGTCGGAGATCGCCTTCAGTGCCGAACGGACCGGCAGGAATGCTTCGGCGGCCGGATCGGGCAGGATGGCTTTGTACAGTCGGTCCACCAGGTTGACATGGCCCTGGAATTCTTTTTTGTAGGAGTCATTGATCAGCACCTGTTCGGCGGCCTCACCAACTTCTTCTTCCAGGTTGTGATAATCGACGATGGCTTTGGCAAAGGCTTCCTGATATTTGATCTGTTCGAAGCCTGAGCTCTGGATGATGGCATCCAGGTCCACACCTCGTTTTTGGCAAAACGCTTTGGCGGCTTCGACGGCTTCGTTCAGGCGGTCGACCAGCTCTTCTTTATTCCTGACTGGCATCGTGCCTTCATCCTCGTCTTTGCGTCCGGTGGCATAGACGGCCAGGGCTTTTTGCAGATTGCGAAACACACCGATGTAGTCGACGATCAGCCCGTTGTTCTTGCCTTCGAACACCCGGTTGGCCCGTGCGATGGTCTGCATGAGGGTGTGACTCTTCATCGGCTTATCGAGGTAGAGCGTGGACAGGCTGGGTACGTCGAACCCGGTAATCCACATAGCGCAGACAAAGACCATCCGCAGCGGGTCGTTGGGATCTTTGAATTTCTCGTCCAGCGGTTCTTTGACGATACGCTCGCGGTGGCGGCGGATATCCAGACCTTTGGCGTCGAAGTCCCGGATTTCGTTTTGCGATTGAGAGACCACCACGGCCATGTCGGTCTCGTGCATGTAGTTGAGCCGTTCCAGCAGCACATCGCGCTCTGATCCTTCGGCGGTTCGCAGCTCTTTGTTGATCCTGCGGATCTCTTCCTGCCAGAAGTGCTGCACTTTATCGTACATGCGCACGGCTGTGTACCGGTCGATGGAGATGGCCATCGCCTTGCCCTGGTATCCCCGGTTCAGGAAATGCGTGACGATGTCTCCGGCAATGACATCGAGGCGTTCATCGCGGGTGATGAGCTGGTATTCGTTCCGGAATTCCCGTTCCAGCTTCTCCTCATCGTGCTCATTGAGCATCGCCTCGTCGAGGACCTCGCCCAGGTCTTCGTTCAGCTTCTCGTTGACCAGTTGCAGTTCGGGGATCCGGTTTTCGTAGTACAGCGGAACGGTTGCCCCGTCGTCGATCGATTCCTTGAAGTCGTAAATACTCACGTAGTCGCCGAAGACCTCGCGCGTCTTCTGGTCCTCTCCTCTGATCAGCGGGGTGCCGGTGAACCCGATGAACGCGGCGTTGGGCAGGGCCTTGCGCATGTTCATCGCCAGCACATCGTACTGGGTGCGGTGGGCCTCATCGGTGATGACGATGATGTCCGGATCTTCGGATACCACCGGAAACGGTTCGCCGTCTCGGGTGTGGAATTTCTGGATGAGCGTAAAGACGTAGCGGTGATTTTCGCTGAGCAGTTGTTTCAACTCCTCGCGGCTGTCGGCCCGGATCGTCTCTTCCGGTTCGGTGACGGCCCCGGTCGAGGCAAAATTCTTGTAGATCTGATCATCGAGGTCGGTCCGGTCGGTGACGATCAGGAATTTCCAGTCTCCGGTAAGGGCGCGCAGGATCTTCCGGGTAAAGAAGACCATCGAATAGCTCTTCCCGCTGCCTTGCGTGTGCCAGAACACGCCCAGCTTGCCCCGGTTTTCCCGGAGGTTGCGGACGGCCCGGATGGCATTGTTCACTCCCAGGTATTGATGGTTGCGTGCCAACAGGACCTCTGGTGTGCCGCGCGATTCCTTGAACAGGATGAAGTGTTCGAGCAGATCCAGCAGCCGGTCTTTCTCGCAGACCCCGCGAATGGCCGTTTCCAGGGAGACCACGCCGACTTCTCCCTCATCGTTGATCTTTTTCCACTCGCCGTAGTGTTCCCAGGGAGCGGTCAGCGTTCCGATCTTCGTTTCGGCCCCGTTGGACAGGATGAGCACAAACGCATACCAGAATAGTTGCGGGATGGTATCTTTGTAATCGCTGATGTTGTCGGTGTAGGCTTCTTTGACATGCCGGGATGCTTTTTTCAGCTCGAATACGATCAGGGGGATGCCGTTGACGAAGGCGACCAGGTCGGGACGCTTGCGGCCATAGTCGCCGGATACCCAGAATTGCGATACCAGCAGCCAGTCGTTGTTCTCTGTATTATTCCAGTCGATGACCCGGATATTGACTTGCTCCAGCTTCCCCTCTTCATCCCGGAACTCGACCGGCACCCCATCCCGAAGCAGTTTGTAGACGTCATTCGCCGCCCGGACCGGATGCATCGATGACCGGTCCCGAGTGACCTCATTGATGGCTTCATCAATCTGCGATTCTCCCACCTCCGGATTGAGCGACTGCATCGCCTTTTTCAGGCGGGATGTTAAAACAACCTCCTGCTGCGTCTCCCGGCCCAGGGTACCGTTTGTCCCCAATATCTCCTCGTAGGCATTGATGGTTTGCCAGCCTAAATCGGCAAATAGTTCGATAGCCGGTTGTTCGACCTGAGAATCTTCTGAATACTGAGACAACTTATTCTCTATTCTATGATATTATTATTTTGATAATCCGACAATTGCTGCGTTTAATACTTGTAAGCAAATTCTGGCAGTTTCTCTATCCGGAGCAAAACCCGATTCCATCTGTTGATAAGGATGGATATAGTTTCTGAAGTCACGTAATGCGTGACTAAATTTTTGTACATCCAGATTTAGATATCCGAGCCGGCATGAGACATCTATAAACTGGCTGAGTGACCATTTATAAAAAGGTTCCATTTATCATTATTCATCCTTTGGGCTTATATCACAGGTATTGAATGTCTTTGGATTTTTTCTTGCAATTCCCAGCAATAATCCCTCAAGAATACTGCCGCACATAAAGATTACTGAGAGGGGAGCATCTACTTCCAATGCCTTTCTGGCTTCACTTAATCTTGCTTCAAGGATATGTTTAACTGAATCGTCAATTTTAATCTTCTTAAATGAAACGTCACCAAAATCCTTTTTTAAAAAAGTTGTACTAGCATCCTGTTGTTTCTCCTTGCAGAGATAGCTGGCGATTGATCTGCATCTCGTATAAAGAGTACTTTCGTTAATTTTATTTCCATTTTTTTCAGATATCAACGTATAAATATTAAGCAACTCGTTCAATAGTTTTCCAACGTTTTCATCAGGTTCTGAATCCCAAAATGCGCGCAACCGATTAGCTTTGAAGTCCCGTGCTTTTCATACGTTTTGGACATAATATCAATACCTGTCAAATCCCCAACTATTGATTGAAACTTTGCATTGGTAATATGAGCATTTACATTTCAAGTATATAACCGAAACTCATATCAAATAACTCTTCGAAACACTGTTTTTCAGTAGGTGTTAAATTAGCCATATCATAATATTTCTGGCGGATTAATATATAATGAATCATACTCGTCATTATCCATCATCTTTTCTACTAAAAAATCAACCCATTTATCGGTATAAATATTGTGCCCAAATGTATCATCATAAATGCAGAATTCATTGTTGGTAAGATGTGGATTATCTGAATCAGATTCCATCTAACTTCATATTTTTTCCAACATCTCGTATGAGTTTGCTGATTAAAAAGATCGATGTCTCTACTTCCAGACCTCACTTTAGGATTACCTAATTTAGCCTGAACAACTGATATACCTCTTAGGTAGCATCAAATCCGGATTCATAACGGGTACTTTTTCAAGTCTGTTTTTTACTAGTGCAGCTACTCTATCAATATCTTTTTTCTGATCGTCACTCAGATTATCATATCTGTAAAACTGGATCGGAAGTGCATCTTTAGACTGATGATTAGCCACCTGAATTAAAAAAGCTTTAAATGCATACTTTCCGCTATTCATGACATCAGGTGAAATAGCACTTCTGTATGATTTGATGAAATCAATTACTTTTAATTCTCTGTCCCTAATGAAGCTTTTGAAATGCTCTGTGAAGTTGGACTTAGCTGAAGAGAAAACGACAGGAGTTCTTTTATGCAATACTTCTCACCCAATTCTTTTTAAGTATCTCGTCAAAATTCAAAAGCATGGCCTGACATTCAGCAAAAATATCAGGGTCAATTTTCGGCAGAGATTGTGTTCGATTCTATTCTTAATTTGATAAAGAATTCTAGATTTACTCGGACTGGATTTTGTGTATCGGTTCCATAGTATTCAGCTAAGCATTTTCCCAATTCCCAATACCGGTATTCCCCGTGAATTTTCTTGTAAAACCTTCCATTATCCTCTTTGTAAAATGGTTTTATCTTTCTTCGAAAAAAAATGGCATGAAAAAGAGAAGTCCATGAGATGATCATCATGACAACATAGCCACCTGTTTTAAACTTAATACTCGGTTTATTATACATTTCGACAGCTAATAATGCCGAATCTTGAGCCTTTTGAAGTGACGACTTAACCTTTTTGGGTAGACCGCGTGGCATGATGAAATGTTTTAGATTTACTTGTGACTATTTTCTCTGCATAAATTTATCTCTCATGAACTTAGTAGAAGCAATTTTCAACTCCTCGTTACGAAGCTCTGCTTCGTAACAAGTGGCCCGGGGAGCTCTGCTCCCATTCTCCCAAATATGGCGAAGCAGAGCTTCACGTGGGGGCCCAACGAGACGTCGGGACGGGGCTATGCATTTCCCTCTAAACCATCTGACCAACTCAGTTTCACCTCATATTAAGTTTACTCTGATATTCTTACCTCTAACTTTCCATGAAATTGTTATGTATTTCCTCACAAAATGCTAATTGCTTACTATCATGTGTACGATCTAAATCGGCTATATGTGGTTGTAGCAATTTATCGTAAAACTGTCGTAAGTAAACATCAAGGTTTGCGTTCTTAAATCGGAGCTTATGATATGTAATAAATTTTTTATAGTTCTCTTCTACGGTCTTTTTATTGTCATCAAGACAAATTATATCAATTGTCTTTAAAAATTTGTTCTCAGCTATGGCTGCCTTAAACAGATATTGTATATTGAGTCCGAGTTAGGAAGTGAGTATCCTAATATTCTAATATGTTTTGCATTTTTAAGTGCTGGAAATGCACCGCCCCATTCATCCTGTACGTGTTCATTTAAAATTTTATTCCATGTTGGTGGGATTATCTCCTTATCAACAGAGCCATGGAGTTTATATAATTTTAAACCCTCATTATTTCTAAAAAAGAGGTTTTCATCACTAACCTGTAAAGATTCGTGTTCACTTATATAGTCAAATACAGATTCTATAAGCCGATCATAGTTAAGAGTGATAATTGTATAAGTGTTACTAACATCTCTGTTTCTATAAAAGTCTATGTCATAACGAATTACCCTCTGACGATTAGCCCCTACAGATAACAGCTTCTGGTCGATAACAAACGTTTGTGAGAGATAGAACAAATGCACCAATTTTTTGATAGAAATTGTTGTAGCCCATAAAATTCATGTGATCAACACTCAATTGATCAACAGATTCATTTACGGGCATATAATATTCAATTGTATCTTTTATAAACCTACGAAAATCGACTTCATCTTTACCACCAACACTTTCGCCCATCTCAATTATCGATAAAATCTCCTCAATATATGAACAGGTTCACACAGTAGTAGTTTTTTATATAGGAGAGATCATTTATGTAATCGATAACCGGCTTGAAATGCTCGTACTTTTCTGGCTCCCTCAAATAAATGTCTTTCGCTTTTTCCAGAAAATTACTCATTACCGGAAGACCGGCTACAGCGAGAAAATCCAGCACCAATTATGTAAACGACCTCTTCCATTAAACTTTAATACCCCCCGATATGAGTTTAGGTACAAGAGCAGATCCCGAGTGTCCTTCAAAATATCATTGTGTCTTATAAGTATTCTAAGTTGATCAAACATTGGATGTACTATTTTTTGAAAAGCTGCAAGTATTTTTGCTTCGGGTTTAAGGATATTAAAATCCTTCACATGACCCTGATTTATATTTTGTTGTGCTGCACCCTGACTCAAACCAATTAATTCAGCTTTATTTTCTAAAAGAGTCAGAAAGATATAGCTATAGTCAAACTGCAGTGTCTTTTGTAATACTGCACAACAAGCTTGATTGGTTGTTGCATCCATATCAAGTATTCCAAGTTGACCCACTGTGGCACCATACATGGCAACTAATACTGTATTTTTCGGGAAAAGTTTTGCAGAAGAATTTTTCAAACCTGACTCAGTAATAGTTTCTTCTGACGATTGAATAAAAGAATCATTTAATTTCTTGGTCTTTATCCAAGGAATACTCCCGTTATAATATTCGGTTCTTTTCCTGTTGGGGGTACCACCAGCACTGGTATTGTACAAATCTATTACTTTCTTCAACTCCCACCCTTTCGGAATTTTACCCAACGGAGAATCGACAAGCGGCACGCTCTCATGACCGGGATAGCGGAAATGCACAAACCATTCCTTATAAATCAGCCGGGCCATCTCCTCCAGGATCTGTATGCGACGGGTGTTGTTTTCAATCAGGTCATCGAAGGCAGAGAGGATCGAGGCAATCTTTTCTTGATCTTTTATATCTGGCGGATCAATTTCTACTTCCTCGACAGCTTTAACATCGGCTCTTTGTCTACCTGAAGCACCCGTCATACTTTTTTCTGCCGTTTCTTTGATAATAGAACTCTTACTCAGGAAAAAGATATAATCTGGATCCGATATGCCTTCCTTAGCTCTAAATACAAAGAATTCTGTTGAACCAAATGCTTTTTCACCTCCATTTGATTTAAACCTGGCTATTTTCCCATTTTCAAGACAAGGTGTTATACGAGCAAATAAGGTGTCACCATCCTCAAATTTAGATCCTCCACTCTTAAATATTCTCTTTTGTCTATTTGAAACATATCCGAAAGATGGATCCAAATCTGCCATTTCTACATATGGATACTCTTCACCTTTTGTAAGACGAAATTTCGGATTTATTTCGACGAAATCTCTAAACTTCATTTAAAATCGATTGAATATTATTTGAAATATTTTCTTCCAAATCTTTTGATTCAGCATTCAGAATTTCCAATTCTTCATATAACTCCTCCAATCGCACCTTAAAATCCACATCATCCTCTTCCCGCTCAGCTACACCCACATAACGACCGGGATTCAGGCTCCACCCTTGTTCTTCGATATCCTCGATCGTTGCCACCTTGCAGAGTCCGGGGACATCCTGGTAGGTCCCGTCGACAAACATCTCATCTATATTCTCCGGCTGATGGATGCCGTTGCTGTTGGTTTCATAGGATGCTTCCCGCTCGGCAGCCTTTACCATTCCATTTCCCGTCTGTTGGGAGATCTCATGGGAGGTCCCAACGCCGAGTTCCTCGCCACGGTATAATCGAACGATGTTGGAAATAAACGCCAGTTGTTCCTCCGTATATTCGCGGTGGGCCCGGTCGATCTGCCGGTAGATAGTGCGGGCATCGATAAACAAGACCTTGTTCTTCCGTTCGGTTCCTTTCTTTCCCTTGTCAAAAAACCAGAGGGTACACGGCAGGGTCACCGTGTAAAAGAAATTGGAACTGACGGCCACCATCACATCCACCGCTCCGCTTTCAATCAGTTTGCGGCGGATCTCCAGCTCCGAATGACGGGCATCGGCCGCCGAGTTGGCCATCACAAAACCGGCCCGTCCCTGCTCATTCAGCGCACTGTAAAACTCCTGGATCCACAGGTAATTGGCATTGTCCGTGTTGGGAATGCCGAAGGGATAGCGGGGATCCCCTTCGATGGCTTCCTTATCCACCCCGTTCACATTAAACGGCGGATTGGCCATCACATAATCGAAACGCCCCACACAGTTGTGCCGGTTCTCATAATAGGTATTACCCGAGCGGATATCGCCCTCCAGTCCGTGCACCGCCAGGTTCATCTTACACAGCCGCACGGTGTTATCCACCTTCTCCTGCCCATAGACAGACAACACATCGGCGGATCCCATGCGGTGTCGCTGCCGGAACTTATCCGACTGGATGAACATACCGCCCGAACCACAGGCCGGGTCCAGGATCATCCCCGAATACGGCTCGATAATTTCCACGATGAGTTTAACGATAGACGTGGGCGTGAAGAACTCGCCGCCCTTCTGCCCTTCACTCATGGCAAAGTTGCCCAGGAAATACTCATAGATCCTGCCGAACACATCTCCCTGCACATCCATCGGAATGGAGGAAAAGGTCTTGAACAGATCCTTGAGCAGCGAAGCATCAAAACGATCGTAGTTCTTCGGAAGCACATCCTTCAACTCTTCGTTGGTCCGTTCGATGGCCTCCATGGCCTCATTCACCCTCTGCCCGATCGGTTCACTCTCCGGCAATTTCAGCAATAACTCATACCGCGCTTCTTCCGGCAGATAGATGACGCCTTCGGCCTTGTAATCCGCAGGTCCCACTTGCCTGCGGCCCGTCGATTCTTTTTCCAGGCGTTCATGCACCCACAGAAACCGCTGCCAGGCAAAGCGAAGGAAGATGATTCCCAAAACGGGCGTGGAATATTCAAAAGAGCTGAAATTGGAATTGGCCCTCAGCTTATCGGCCGCCTCCCAAAGACGTTTTTCAAGATCAGTAGTGTTAGCAGGCATGCAAAAATTCGTTCAGGTTCACCAATCACATCATTTATAAGTGAACCCAATTTGCAGGGATGGGGGGAGAGAAGCAAGGGGAAAATTTGTGAAAATGGAGTGGGTTCTCGTTACGACGCTCTCCCGAAAGCTTTCGGGAACGAGGAGTAGAGGGTGATTACAGCAATCCACCTAATTTATTCAAGAACGAAATGACCAGGCCCGGGTTTATCGGTTTTGAATCAAAATCTATGTGATTCCATAATGATAGAATCTTCTCTTCTTTTCGATTTGGCATCCTTCCACCCGCACCACCTGGACAGGTACCAGCCGATAACGTGACGTTTATATCTCCCTCAGAAATATTCAGCAAAAGACAATAAGGGTGGTTATCTCTGTTTCGCCTTTCTATCTGCTGTGCTATCCACCGATTGGTTTCATGCCCAGAATAGGTGCGTTGTGTATCGGAACCTATAGTAATTGTTATCATGTGCGTCTCTCCTTTTTGATGAAATATGGAATGTTACATCTCGTTATTCAGTTGACAAAATATATAAATATATGCTATTTTGTCAACTGAATACTTATACACGCGGAGGAATATTATGACTCAAATAGGTCGCCGTTTGCTGCATGCACGTCTGATGCGGGGTCTATCCCTTCAGGATTTGTCAGATCGTATGCAGAACAAAGTCAGTCGCCAGGCCCTGCACAAATATGAAAAAGGGGAAGTGGAACCGGATAATGTGATGATCCAGGAGCTGGCCAATGCCCTGGATGTTAAACCGGATTATTTTTACAGGGACCATCCCGAAAGCTTTCGGGATGGTGAAATCACCTTCCGGAAGCTTTCATCCCTTAGAAAGAAAGAGCAAAACAGGATTATCGAAACTGCAAGGGATCTGTTGGAGCGCTATCTCGAACTCGAACAGATCATTGGTAAGCAACCAGGCGTTGAAAACCCAATAGTAGATATCACTATATCCAGTAAATCAGATGTTGAAATAGCGGCTCAAAAACTTCGGGAAGCCTGGAATCTCGGAACTGATCCACTCTATAATATCATCGGGCTTTTAGAACACCAGGGCATTAAAGTGATCGAAATTGAGGGAGAGGATTCCATCGATGGATTTTCCACCTGGATAGGAAATTCTATTCCCGTAATCGTACTGAATCAGTCCGCCGCGGCGGACGTCGTTGATCGATACCGGTTTACCATATTACATGAATTGGGGCACTTACTCTTATCCATAAAAGACTTTAGCGAAAAGGAACAGGAAAAACTGTGTCACTACTTCGCCGGTGCTATGCTGCTGGACAAGCGTGTCATCGAAAAAGAACTTGGCCTCAAAAGAAAACGTATCGGATTGCAGGAATTGGTAGCAATCAAGGAACAGTACGGCATTTCAATCCAGGCCGTCATGTACAGGCTCAGGGAATTGCGAGTAATCAGTGAAGCTTCTTTCAAATCCTTTTTCCAGTTTATGTCCCGAACCGGATACAAAAAGGACGAGAGCAAACTTGCGACCTATCATGGCCAGGAAAAAACCTTGCGTTTTGATCAGCTAATAGGTCAGGCTATTGCGGAAGAATACATTACTGTCTCTAAAGCTGCTTCTCTGAAAAACCAGCGTCTCAGTGAGTTCAGGAAACATTTTTTACTCGGATAAATGGAAATTGCAGTAACAGACGCATGTATATTCATCGACCTGCTTGAGTGTGAAGGACACGAAGCCTTCTTTCGCCTGCCCTACCGTATTATCACATCTTACCAGGTATGGATGGAGCTGGATGAAGGGCATAGATCTGTTCTATCCAATAGCCGTTTGGAAGTGCTGAAATTAACCGATGATTTTGTTACCCACACTGAAACCCATGGACTATCCAAATCACTATCTATTGCCGATCGATCCGTTTGGTACCTTGCAAAAAGTGATGAGGCTATTTTACTGACAAGCGATAAAGTCCTAAGGAGATCGGGACGCACCCACGGTATCGACACGCACGGACTGCTATGGATTTTTGATCAGTTGGTCGAAAATCAGATTATTGAGCCGGAAGTTGCCCAATCGAAATTGGAAAAAGTGCTCGAACAAAACACGTATTATAAAACCAATGAGAAGCTAATGAAGGCTTATGCCGGAATACTTGATAAATGGAATAACTTCTAAACAACTTCATAGAAAAAAGCTCTGGCTTTAAAAAAATAATACCCTTTGCCTCAACACTTTAGTAATCTGTCCCCCCCTTTCCTTGCAAGGTGTATGCTCCTAACCAAGAATCTGCGGGTTGAGTTGCCATAGAGAATAATTTAGTACTCCTGCGAAACTGACCCACAGCAAGTATGGGATAAGAAGTCCACCGGCAAGCGGGCGCACGCGCCAGAAAGAGACAAGGGTGGCCGCGATTAGGATCCACAGCACTATAATATCTGCAAGTGCTAAAGCACCTAAATTCCATGCAAAGAAAAGCCAACTCCACAACGCATTGAACACAAGCTGCAGCAGAAACAATGATAGCGCTGGTCGATTGAGACGGAATCCACCGGAACGCCAGACCAACCAGGCAGCTATACCCATCAGAGTGTATAGAACCGTCCAAACCGGACCAAATATAACTGGAGGCGGCGCCCAATCAGGCTGGATGAGTTGGCCGTAGAAAGACCTGGCCTGTATGGAAGCCACCGCTCCAACGGCAGAAGCAGCATAGCTCACTACAAGCCATCCTATTAATCCCAGGATCTGTTTTCGTACTGTTAATGATGACATTCTGATTTCTGTTTGTTTCCCGACAACACTGCGCATAAAGGACGTAAGATACGCGCTATGATTGTCGTTTATGGAATTTTATCCATAGATGGTATGAGCACTCTATTTCAGAAACGATAGGTCAAGGATACCACGGCGTAGTGCAGCCAGGCGAAGTTATAAACCGACTCGACGTCAGCGCCACCCTCAAGAGTGCGGTAACCGGCACCAATGCCCCAGTGATCACTGATTGCGAAGTACGGCTTGAGAGCGATGTCGAATGCGCGCCCAGGTCCACCGGCCAGACCCTCAAAGTCGAATAATAAATACCATTTCCCGGCGAACTGCCAGTCGGCTCCGAGATAAAGAAGAGGCACAAAACCAACATCCGTCTTTTTGCTGGTTGTACTTCCCTGCTTCAGCTCAATCTTTGCGTCACGGATTTTTGCTGTGAATCCGACCGACAATTTCAATCGCTCGTGGTCCAGAAAGCGATATCGGTAACCAAGCCGCCAGGAATTGAATTTGTAGGTACCATCGACCGGAGTGCCGGGTACATAGGATTTACCTGCGAAGTCCACCAAACTTGTAAATGAACCCGTTTCGGTGTAGGTAAGCGGAGCGAGAAGAGCGCGGAAGCTGTGCCGGTTGTTTATATTCCAGGTAAGATAAAGCCGCACGGCTGGCCAGGGACCCTTCCCGGCAAGTTCGACCAGCGAAAACCGGGTACCTGCATCGGTGTTGGGAATCTGCACGTCATTACGGGTCTGCCATACCGGTCCTGCCTCAAGATCAATCACGAATCCTGAAACGTTTTGTGCCAAAACAGACGGTGCTGCCGCAAACATCAGCACAACAAAGACTAACTGTCGAATGATCATCTTCTTATACCACATTCTGACCCTCCATGTAAGAAAAAAAGTGGCATTTTTAGGGGCCTTACGGACCTTCGTATAATCTGATGGACTCCCTATGGGAAAGGCTAAGATTCAAGTAACGTTTTATTAATGTAATTAAATGGTTACATACAAGCCAGATGCCGGACGATTACCCATGTATTCCATAATGACCGGCCAGATAACTGAACTCCGCGTGAAACAAACGCAATCCGGTTGCAGCTATACAATAATATTCGGATTATTAACCCTAATACACAGTTAACTCAAAGACAGGGAGACGGTTAATGAAAAAATGGATTTTTTGTTTGAGTGTATCACTTTTATTACTCGGCTCTGAAACGGTACTGGCACAGGTGAAGTCCTCATCTCATAAGGCACCGGCTAAGGAATCAATTAGCGCTATCAATACAAAATTTATGCAGGCATGGTCCAACGGTAACGCTGGAGGAATAGCTGCTTTGTTTACCAGTGAGGGCATGTTGATGCCGCCGAATGTGAAATCGGTCAAGGGACATACCGCGATATCGAATTTTTTCAGCAACCTGATAAGTACCGGTTTTTCCACGCTGAATCTCGAAGCGGTACAATCTGCATTACATGATAAATCCGGTCATGAAATCGGTAAATACACGGTAAGCGATGGAAATGGTCAGAGTGTGGACGCTGGCAAGTATATCGCCATTCTGAGAAAAGAGAACGGACAGTGGAAGATTCAAAGTTTTATCTACAATTCGGACTTGACACCTTCGATGTATTGACAGGCGCCGTTCAATTGGCTTCTAAATGCATTTTCATTATCAGTCCTTGATAAGCGAGATCCGAAAAGACATCTGGAAAAGATCTCATTGCTCTGACTTAGAGGTCCTACACAGCGGTAATCAGGAGAATGTCACTCTTCGACATAAAACGCAACCACTTTTCAGTACAATTCACCACTTTGCATAATCAACATACCATCCATTTGTATATATTTTTATATGCTATCTACGGTAACGTAGGTGCTGATATATTGTCACCAGTGGTGAAACACTGGTGACTTTAAATTTCGAGTAACCGCACGTTTTCATCCCTGCCCCTCCCTTCATATGGACGCATGCTTTCGAGCAAATCTACATCTCTAATTATGTGCGAGACTATTCCAGCATATCCACCATCGACTGAAAGTTCAGGCCACGGTATGATCATAGAACTGTGCCGTAACGCTCATAGACGAGTGTCCTATCACTTTACTCACACTTACACATGTAGTGGTGCTCCATTTTGTAATAGGTAAGTTGCGAAAGAGTGACACAGGCTGTATGAATGAATGGATGGATGAATATATGAATAAATAGGGCCAATCAATCATACAGCCATACAATCATCCATTATCTTCCTGTCCGTGTTCTATTCTTCAAACTTGTCGCCAGGAAGAACATGGCCGACTTTATAGCAACTGGGTTTATTTCATTATTGAGAAGTGGAATGTAGCCGGCGGGTTGTCATTTACCGTTACGCTGGCTTCGTACTTACCTTCTGCCAGCCATACGTTGTTGCCATAATGGGTCGTCTTCAGGCTTTTACCGGACACATGCATACGTGCAACCGGCAATGACATCCAATCGGTACTTTTGGGGGAAAGCTCCTTGTAACGAATAGTGACCGAAGCATCTTCCATCGGTTTACCGTCTTTCTTTATAAATGCGACGAGATGGTGATTCGGTTTTGACGATCCCCCTACTAAATTCGGTTCCGCACCGCCATCCCATTTCATTTCGGCATCAGAGCCTTTGAAATGTTCGGCTGGAAGGACTTTTAGGGTCACAGAAACATCCCCTGTTTTTTGGGTCTTGCTGAAGTTTTGGGCTTGTGCAATATTGGTTGCAAAAAATATGCCCATTGTGATGATCAGTATCGAAATTGGAAGCAACTTTTTCTGCATTACATTCTCCATTTGCGTTAACACCTGGCAGTCTGAATATTATTGAAAGGGTTCGAATTCGATATCACAACAAAGTTGTCACATGTTTATTCGTTTGTCCTCACATAATGTACATGTTCAAATGAGCGAGAATCGTTCATCTGGTCCATTTTTCGTATGGAAAGCAGGTATAAAACGAATGGGCTAAATAGTTCTCAATTTTCTATTCAGTATTTTACTCCTGTATATTGTTACCAAACGACAGACCGGACACGCAGAATGATCATGACCTGGTGTTGCTACTGATGTGTTCCGCACGTCGTTCTGCAGCAGCCGGTTAGCAACTGGCGTCACTCTTACTGAAGTTTAATGGTAGGTTTGTTAGCGTAAAATTTCAGACAACCCACCCAATACTCATTCACTATCCATCTTTTCTTCAACTAAATCCATTCGTTTGACCGGGTCATTTTGAGTGACATCGTATGTACCTGTCATGAGGTTGTTCCTGAAGATTCTCCAGACGATACCCGGGCGAAAAATGTGTCCAGACCGGGGAGTTCCTTTACAGGTGTTCGGAGACTTTGGTTACAGTTTTTAGGGGCATTTTTCTGATATGATGTCGTTTAAATCATGAGGATTTCCAGCAATTACGCTGGGTTGACAACCCCCTGCGCCCCCTTTATTAAGGGGGAAGTTTGGCTGTCAACCAATAACTGACTGTAAACATTGATAATGAAATTTAACCGACTTTTTCCCCCTTGGCGAAGGGGGTGCAGGGGGATTGGCCCCATGTACAACAATGAATGCGATCATTACACTTGAACCTGAACCGTTGATGAAAAAGGTCACCCGATTTATCTCCCTTAATAAAGGGGATCTGTGGGTTGTTACCCAGCGTTTTTATCTACAATCCATCGTTCAATAAATTGCAGATCTCCCTCCATGTTTTGATATATCTCCTCATTCATGATCCGCATGACGTGAATACCCATCTCTTCCAGCCACTGCTGCTTATCTTTATCGCGTTGCCCTCTGTCCTGATGACTCTCACCATCCAACTCTATAGCCAAGTTTAGCCGGCCGGAATAAAAATCAACGATATAATTCCCGATGGGTTTCTGGCGCATAAACTGATAGCCTAACATTTTCCGTGCTTTCAGTTCGTTCCAAAGCTTGATTTCGGCCTTTGTACTGTGTGTGCGCAAATACCTGGCTAAAGGTTTGAGTTTGGGGTTATAGTGAATTTTCATATTTATGTCTCTTGATGTATATAATCAAATGATACTTGAAACCGGGATACCTTACACGGTTTAAAAACTTTTAAAACGTTAGGTTGACAACCCCCTGCGCCCCCTTTATTAAGGGGGAAGTTTGGCTGTCAGCCAATAGATGACTGGAATTTCTACAAATCAAGCTTTAATCTTTGGACAGCTTTTAGGTTCTTGTAAAAATCTTGTCCGCGTCGTCCGCGTTGTCTGCGTTCTATTCTTCCTGCCTGTTTATCTTTACGAAGGCAGCTTCCTGATCTTAATATTCCGGAACCAGATCTTCTCTTTGGACTTGCCTTTTACCTCGGTCCCCTGTAATGATATGTGCCCTGTATGAAACGTTCCAAAGTTTGGCATCGATTTAAATTTACTGTGTGCGATCAGTTCCCTCCAGTGATCATTCCATAAATAAGTATCGATCTCTTTATGGCCATTCTGGAATACCTCGAGATGTCCTTTGTTTGAAATAATTTCATACTGATTCCAGTGTCCAGCTCTCCGTACCTGTTCGGTATCTACAGGGATCAGGGCAAAAATATCCGCGGCGCGCTCTTTAAGTATCCGGCTGTCAGGTTTAGTATCGGCCAAATCAGCGATTTGAATTTCCGGTCCCGTCTCATAGGTCTGGCCATATTTAGGTGATTCATTTACATAGATCATGACTCCGCTGTCGACGCCGGGTTTCATCTCCCATTCAAGCTTCAGATCAAAATTCTCATACTCCTTGTCAGTAACGAGGTCCGCACAATCAGTAACGTCATCGCTATTATTTTTGACCAGCATAATAGCATTGTTTACCACTTTCCAGTCTTTGGCAGGGCCTTTTTGATGATACGAATGCCACCCGTCCAGATTCTTTCCATTGAATAGCAGTACCCAGCCTTGTTGTTTTCCTCGTTGAGTGAGTGTATTAAGCTGCTGGCCCCTGGCTGAGAGCGACAATAAGCACCCTCCGATAATCATCATTGCAAATCGTATACCTTTTCGTCCTGGAAGCATCATCACATTTTATTTTTTTGATATGAATAGCATACATCAAACCTTTAACAGGTGTCTGCAAAGTAACTAATTATCTTTAAAAACCATTTTCCATGAACATCAGGTATTCAACCGTTGGTTAAGCTCCTTCTCAACTTCGTTCAGGTATTCTGTCGTGAAATCGACCTGGAACTCGACCCACATCGGCAAATGGTCCGACATCTGGTAGGTTCGCCACAGCTTGTAACTGGAATAGAACTCATCGGAACCGTCTTTCTTCATGAAGGGATGATAGATATTTTCCTCATCCATGCGATAAACAGTGCTGAAGTAATCAAAAACCCCGGCCCGATATGGAGTGATCTGTGTATACGATTTGCGACGGCTGGATTCCCCGTTCCAGAAAGCAATCTGATCATAGAATTTATCCTGACTTACGTTGGATCCCGGAATAGTTTGCAATGGCTTTGGGGTAACGAAGTCGTGGCTTAGCAGGGCTTGCATGGTTTCATGATCCCGATTGGCTATGTTGAAGTCGCCAAGTACAATAAAATAGGAATCTGATTCCGACTCATTATCACTTTTTGCGCGTTCAGAGAGAAGTTCCGTTAGACGCTGAATCTCCTCCTTCCGCTGTTCCAGGCCTGGATCTCCGGAGCCATAATAGATATGCACCGTTGCAAGATTGATTTTCAGCCAGCCGGACTGAAAGGCAGCAATAAACGGCGTACGCGCAAACTGAGCGGGACCTCCGATGAGTGAATTGGGTGGAATAACAATTTCAGCAGCTTCCGGCAGTTTGGGCTTCGAAGTGGGATCTATAGCGATGCCATCATTATTCGTAATCGGAACGTGGGCATTCTTTGCAAAACGTATGAATGAACCGGATGGCAGCACGACTTTGGTCCCGTCAGGAATCGGGATCTCAACATCTTCTTCAACCTTTGTTTGACCGTTTGCAAGTGTTCCTGTCCTGAGCCCCGTTGGAGATGCGAGGACCTGTCCGTTCGGAAGTTCAAACTGCGCTCCACCTTCAATCTTGAAACGATCACCAAACGGATCAGTAATCTTTTGGCCATCAGGAAGTGTAAGTTCACCCGTGATGTGACGAAACCAAACTTTCTCTTTATTAAAAAGAAAGGCCATTCGCTCATGATTCCCCTGAGATCCCTCGGTTACATCTGTCGCGATATAATCCCAGCTTGGTCCAAGTAGTCTAACGATATCGTTGAGCGCGTTAAGATCCCGGCGTATCTCCTGCAGTGCGATCAGATCAAAATTCGAGATAATCTCGGCTATGTATGCCTTTGCTTCCTGACTCCTATACCCGTAACTCGGGGCATCGAACTCCCGCAGGTTCCACGTCGCAATGCGAACGTACTTAGACCGGTCTGAAGAAAATTCTGCACTTTGAGGTAAAGCTGCGTTATTAATGTGCGTCTCAATGGCAGCACGAAGCGCCTTCAGCTTTTTTGCTGTTCTCTGTTTCGTAGTTAGCGTGATAGTATCATCGGATGGATGCGGCCGAAGCCAGGTGTAGGATGGCATGGTTCTCTCCTATTAGTTCTGGTACGATGTGACAATCTACAAAAGAACAATCACTTTCTGATAATTTTCCAACTAACATAGCCAATTAACAGGGGGTTAGGCCAGGAACCTTGCAGGATAGATGACTTATTACAATGAGCGGGGTTGTAACAACTATCGTGGTGTTCATCGTATTCCGTACCTGACGGCACGGGATCGGTTGTTGTGCCTGCTATTTCTACCCATATTGTGTTCCTCCGGGACGGCATGATTTGTCGCTTTGATTATGAGTCATGTCCCTTCGGGACGTAATATGGGTAGAAAGCGGTTGATCTACCCTTCTTATACTGTGCCGTCAGGTACAGAATATGCCTGCTCAGGACGGGGTACTACACTACCTCTTTCCCTGGCAACCACCCATGCGTTACTCGCCCCAAAAGACTCGGCTCCGGGCATTTCTTTTGATAAGTTTCGGACTTGGCAACCTTCAAAGAATTACTGACGTCCATTTGTATGTCTGTTTTTATTGATCCTATAAGGGAAAAATTACAACTCACCCTTGAGCATCATCCCAGGAAGGTCATCACTGGGCTGATTGTACTTTTGATTCTGTTCCTGGAGCTTTTCACTCCGGCAGCCCCCCTTCAGCGCTGTGCGGGTTTCTGGGTGGCTCACATGCCCAGGTTCGGGTTGTCGATGCTTGTTGGCAGCAACGCAGCAGACCGGTTTGAGAATCTCGACACTGTGATGAACAAATATATCGAGACGCGCACAATTTATGATGCCAACGGGGAAGTGATTGCAAAAGCGGATGATCCGGACAGTATCCCCTCATTTCTGAAGAATTATTTGATCAGTATCGAGAATGGCAGATACGATGACACATATGTGATCGACTGGTCCGGTTTCATGCGGGCGGTTGCCACTGATATTTCAAGCGGTGGATTTGCGCAGGGAGCAAGCGGGATCATCCAGCAGTTTTCACGCGGGATTATTCTTAAGAATGATAGAAAGTTCTGGACACGAAAAGGTAAAGAAGCATTAATCAGCCTTGGACTCAGTCACCGATACTCACACGAAAAACTGCTTAATTTTTACATGGCGAGTGTTTTTTTAGGATCATTCTCTGATCCTGCCGTACAAATCAGGGGACTAAAAAGAGGGGCTTACGAAATCTTCGACAAGGACATTTCGGAAATTACCAAGCCTGAAGCTTTGGCTCTTGTGGCGTTGATCAGCAGACCAAATCTTTATCTGAAGAATACTCAGGCTTTCAAACATATTTACCTGAGACGAGCGGCGTTCCTGAGATCGAGAAATATCATATCGCAGGCCGATTACCAGGATATGATTCATAATGTCCCGGTAATCAACATAAGTGACGTTAAGAAACGTGCCTTGTTTCTTGAGAATCGCAAACAAATTGCAGATCAGATTGAACCCACCGATACCGGACGCGGTCCGATATATTCGACCATCGATTTAAAGGTTACAGCACTTGCCCACCGGACGCTGACCTCGGCTATCCAAAATTTCAAAAAAAAGACGGGCATCGATGATCTGGACGGTTTTATCGTGGTAGCTCATTATGATTCCATTTTGGCCGCCGTAGGATCTGCCGAACAGGGTGCACGGTATATGAACAATTTGAGAATTATCTCTGCCTGGCGGCCCGGTTCACTGGTCAAACCGCTCATTTACAGCGAATATATCTCCCAGGGTGGGGACATTAGCAAAAAACTACCGGCTGAGGGTCCGAAAGATTATCAAACAATAGACGGAACATGGACGGTGAAAAATTATTCATCCAGGGATAATTCACCATCCAAACAACCTGCTATTATGGCTCTGGCGCGATCGAATAATGTTGCGGCAGCTTATCTTGCTGTGAATTATGGTGATTCGCTATATCAGCGGGTTCATAAACTCGGGGTTGATTCAACGTTCACCCCGTATCCAGCCACGTTCATTGGTGCGGATGCACCGGTGCCGCTCAACCTGTTCCGGCTTTTGCAGGCTTATGTACCGCCCTACGGCAGAATCCCGCATCATTTCATCACTGAGAAAAATGATGTATCACCTTATGATTCACTCTTCTCCTATGAAACAGCACGCGAGACGGCATTCTGCCTTACCTATGCCCTGAAGGACCCGATGGGAACATTGCATTTTGCAGAGAATCAATATCACTGGAGTGATGCGGACTTCCTTGGAAAAACCGGGACCGCTCAAGAAAATACATCGGCCGGTCTGTTCATTGTTCGGCCAAATGGCCTGAGCGTTTTTATGGGCATCTTCAGCCGTTCGGGGAAATCGCTGACCTACACATCAGGAGGAGCTATACAAGGCGCCTCACTCGTCCCATACATGCAACATTTCTTTGCATCGCCAGCGATTACAAAGCGTATAAAAGGACATTTTGATTTCAATGCGAATGAGTATCTAGACCGCGATCCCCTGTTTGTGCAAAAGATCAAAAGCATTTTCCACAAGGTAGGATCGTTTGGCAAGAGATTGTGGGAGTCGTTGAAATGAATTACGTATAAACGACACAGACTAATTAAGGTGAGTTCGAGATAACGAAACCGTGCTTACAACCCTTTGATTGTCATTCCGACCGAAGCTGAGCGAGTGGAGGAATCCATCCTGGTTACAATCATCACATATGGTCAATGCATTTTTCTGGCGTTTTTCGGTAGCTTGGATTTCTACGTCCCGAGGCCTCGGGAAAATGACATTAAGCGGTGATCGAAGTTCTTATATCGAACTCACGATAATTAATAGACGTGGAGTCCACATACTACGTGGGAAACCCACCCCTTAATCCCCTCCCGGAAGGGGAGATTAACGGCGGATACCTTTAAACAAGGTATCCGCCGCGGAAGGTTATCCATTATTCCTATCAGGAAGACGAGCATTTTTCAATGGCAATCGCTTTTATCTCCTCAGTATAGTAGATAAAGTGACGCCCATCCCGTACATGTGCATAAGCGTAGAGTTTGAGTGCAAACGCGCATGTACTGTTCAGGTTCGCCAGCATGCCGGTTCCCGGCGATGGTGATGCCGTCCCTCCGGGCACCGTTTTATTTACAGTGCCGGGCAGACCATTATTGGAATACCCGCTGTCGAGGTAGTGGATAGTAGGATTGATCCCTTTGGTATAATAAAGTCCCCATGATCTCAGGCGATTGTTTTCCTGTGATACATGAACATTGAAATCCAGGGACAATGCCGGCGTCCATGGAATTACGCCGCATTCGTTGATAACAGCTGGAATGGTAAGCTCTACTTCCGCCCGTTTGTTGTCCAGGGTAAGCACGAGATCGCAACGATCAGTCATTGGCGGCAGCGGAGCGGGTGGTGTGCCGTTTCCGGAACCTGCCCCATTCCTGTAGTCTACGCCCATAGCTGTCGTAAGCTTATTCCCGTTCTGATCGAAGACTTCCAGCCGAAGGATATATTTATCCGTGTCTGGTTCAACCTGTTTGGTGTACCATGTACCGAGCCAGTCCGGGTTGTACCAGTAATAATCACTGAAATCGCGGACTTCATACAAAGCCGGCACACCGTTTACGGTTTGTGGGCCAAGTGGATGGGATTCACCGTTTAACGTACTCTTTGATACCCGCGTGTCAGAAAGTGACGCTGTTATCGGAGTGAAATCAGTGGTCCCGTTCCTGGCATATGAAAGACGATAGTAACGTGCAGGCGAGCCAGATGTCAAATCATCACCAAACTGGCCGTATACCAACAGGTTTCCGCCGTACGCGACATTAGCCAGTGCTCCTTCGTTATATAGTCCACTGGCCTGGTTGATCTTATAGACTTCATCATCACCGATTCGGGTGAAGAAAACGGGTGAGCCGGGTTCCGGATCATAGCAGTTACCGTGGCTGCAGACGATCTCCTCGTTGTCAAGGAACAGATCGATATGAGCATTTGTAACATTCCAGCGGGTGCTGGTGTAAGGATCAAGATAGATGACAGTGGGAACACCGTTAATGACCTGTGTTACACGGATGATAATATCCGGTCTGGAGTCGTAACGAAGCCGGCCATTGCGGAAGTGGAATGGCCACCATTTGAAGCAGCAGTTAAAATACCCATTGCAATCGGTCGTAGTTTCACAAACCTTGACCTTACTGTAAAAGCAACCGGGAAAGATAATCCATGGTGCAATCTTCGAAGTCACGGTCAGTTTCTCGAGTCTCGAGGCAATACTGCTGTCTATCAAGCGCGCCTCTCCAACCCTTGAAGTATCTGTTTGCAAGGTCTGGAGGCTAGGTGGTTCCGGTTGCGGATTTAATGATACCCTTGAAACCGGATTACTCAAACTGCTTCTCGGTGGGAGAGGCTGCGGGTTTAAGGCTATCCGTTCTAACGGAGAAGTACCAAACCCTCCAGTGAGTTCTGAAAATGGCCCCAGGTTAATATCAGGAACAGGATCAGGTCCGGGAAAAGGCTCGGGCGGAAAGGGCGGCTTCTTTTGCAATTCCGGCAATCGAATCACTGGCCGGTCGAGCAGAACTTTCCACCAGTCCCGGATATATGGCCAAAGGCAGAACTCCCGGTCAACATCGAATATTTCGACCTTTACAAATGGGACGGCACAAATTTCAGTGCCATCATCCTGATGACTCACTTTCCGAACATGGCCTGAAACACAGATGCGTGTCGGCCACCACGGATACCATATTTCAAACGGCAGGGAAGCGTCAAATTTAAGACGAAACTGGTCTCCTTCTCCTTTCCAATCTTTTGCGGATAACGACTTCCGGTATGCGCTTGAAGAGCGTATCTCGTCCGACATATCAGCCGGCCCCACAAGTAACTCAACGTCAGCAGGTCTGGCTAGTTTTACGGCAACATTGTAGTTGCCTTTGCCGTCGACTTCTGAGCTGCCAAGCAAATGCCCGGCTTTATCAAAGACATAAGCGGTTAGTTTTAGTTCTCCTGGTTGTCTGTCGGTCTGCTCTCGCTGAATTTGTCCGGTAATGCGAAAGCTGCCCGGTTTCTTAGAACTGGAAGATGCATTTTTCTTAGTTGCCATTTTATCTCTCCTTTTTAAAAGAAGTACGATTTTATTAGTGACAGATGAGCTGAAGGCAGCCTAACAAAATTTTAAACAGGCTATTGGTTTCACATAAGGCAAGTTCAAAGTCAATTAGACTCATTACTCAAGTATAAACCTGTTTGTTAGTTATTGTGCAAATCAAGGTTTGTATTGCGATTTGCACAAAAACGATTCTGCTGAACTTATCGAAATTATTCGTTTATATCCTTTATATAACGGAATAAATGAATATCCCATCAAACATTATCACACCCGGATTTGTAATTATGCAATTACAAGAAAACCAGGCCTTTTGATCTGTTGGACTAATAAAGTCCACGCTCTTTAAGTGATGCTCTTCAACTCATCTCTAAATCTATATTACATAATTGCATATAGATAAATAAAAAGATGATAAAATATTAATTAGAAATACGTACGCAATGCTCCTGATATGATGATCCTTATATAAAATCTTTTCTGTCAAATATCGAGGGAATGGGAAATTACGTGAGTTCGATATAAGGATACAATGCAGATTTCACTGTTTCCCCAATGTCATGTTCCCGTAGGCTAATCCCCCGTGATTACCCACCACAAAGAAACAACCCGATCCAACAGTTAGATTAACCAACCCGAATTACACCCGGTGAAATCGTCATCGCCAGAAGGTATTGTTAACGTGGGTTCGATATTTTACCCACTAATAACGATATACAAATAAGTTATTTAAATCTCTCACCGTTTAACTTCATGTATCCCATGAATGAATTCAGCCAGCATTTTGTATCGCAGATTCTTTTTTCTCTTCTTTTTCTGACCTCTTGGATTTGTCTACCCGATGCTTGATGATACCTATAACGATCATCACAATGAGAACAACCGGCAGGATATATTTGAAATTGCTTACCACATGCTTCCAGTATGGACCTAACAATTCACCTGTCAAAACATACGCGCAGCTCCAGGTTAGAGCAGAGATAAAAGCTATCGGAAGAAATTTTTTAGGTTTGATCTGTAACAGCCCGGCACCGACGGAGGTATATCCCCGGATGAAAGGAGTAACTCGTCCCAGATAGATTGTCCAGAGCTTTCCTTCAGAGAACTTATGGGTGTACTTCTCAATTGTTTCATCCTTTAAGGGAAACCACTTTGGCTTGTGTTCGAGAATATAGGACCCGAAAAAGTAGAATACGGTATACAAGATATTGGTCCCGATGAAATCGCCCAGAACTACGGCCAATATTACCAGGGGAAAATACAGCGCACCTTTAAAAACCATGTATCCGGAAAACAACAGTACAAACTCGTTGGGAATAGGTTCCGGCACGCCGCTTTCCTGCAGTAAGACAAGTACAAAAATGGCATAGTAGCCATATTGGGTTACATAATGTATCAGCTCTGGGGACATCTGGTATCGTTAGTAAATCAGAAAAAGCACCTTTGTGAACAAGACAGATTTTTGTAACAAATGATCATTATCTGAATTATTACACCTATTAATTTCTGCAATTTGGGTTCTTAATGATTTTCATTTTTTCAGTCACTTCAATTACGTCGCCAATGATACTTTTATTTCAAATGAGTTGCCGTGGATTGTGTTTATAAACAGATATCATGGTTTCTGATAACAACCATTATCGATTACGGCTGCGGGTCAACTTCATTATCCGCGAAATCCGAACCCGTCGTTTTCTGCTTTATATAAATGCACGATTTTAGTCAGATATCTGAATAATCTGCAGGATGAAGGAAGATGATGTCGGCATGTGAGACATTGTGCTGGTATTTCTTCATGCCAACCAGTTCCTTCCATTTAGGATCATTGGAGAATGCTTTCCAGTGCGCATCACGTGATTTCATGTCTTCATAGGTGGTCAGGTACATGAGATTTGGCATTTTAGGCCCGGCAAGCACTTCCCCATAAAAGACGGCATTGAAATTCAGTTTTTTGAAGATACTCAACTCGGCTCCGTAGTTAAACATATCAATTTTACTTCGCGACAGTTCTTCAGTGGGATTTTCATAGCTGCGAAGTTCATAAATCCGATCAGATGGTGGATTGTTTAGTTTCGGCAGCGTGAGGACGGGGTGTTCGGGGAAAGCTTCAAGTATAATTGTCTCTATTCGTTCGTATGGAGGCTCGTTATACGCAGCGTTGAGATAATCACTGCCATCCTGTTTAAACTTCCGATCCTTCTCCAATTGTTGATTAAGGCTGGTTAAAGCAGTCAGAGACCGAAACGGGATCAGGACATATATCAGCTTTCCGTAACTCGAATCATTTTTTACCGGTTCGAATACGCCAACATGTTGGATACCCATCCTGTGCAGTGCCGGAAGATATGCTTCTTTCAGATACTGACTGGTCTGTTCCTGTTGGGAGTGATTTTTCAGATGATAAATCTTTATGGCATAGAATTCTCTTTGCGGACCTTTTGCATTGCAGTGAATCGGCAATGAGATAATGATCAACAGCAACAGAGCTGCTCCGGAGATCTTGAAACGGCTACCCATATTCATAAAAACGTATAATTTGATTCGGGTTCCTATTATGCGGCACCAATATACTTTATCTATGGGCACAAATAACAGCGAATTTCATATTAACCCTGAATCGCCTGAAGGGGACTTTTAATAGTCATCATTGCTACAGTAAAATCTTGAGGAATAGATAGAGCTAATACTGGTTAATTTGTAAAGTAATTAGCCGCGGATTTACGCGGATCCAAACAGATTAAATCTACGTTTATCTGTCCAACCTGTGGTTAAAACGGTAATGACTAACAACTTTAACTGCCCCAATGGACTAAACTTATTTTATGGTTCTAACAAGTCATTTTTTAAGACGCTATATCGAAAAGACGGATCCTGTGAACGTCTCCTTCAGGGGATTTAGGGGTAGATCAATGCACACGATCTCCCCGCTCATCCAACTATCAGCTAAAAAACAAACACCTTATTCAATCCATTTAGTAAACCAATCTTTCGCGAGAGTTGCTACATCATCGAGTTTACCGGGTTCCTCGAAGAGGTGATTGGCTCCGGGAATGATTTCCAGTTTTTTTTCACAACGCAAATCATAAAGTGCACTTCTGTTCATGGCCACGACAGACGCATCATCTTCGCCCACAATGAAAAGAGATGGGGTGCGTACCCGGGCGAGGTGTTCTTTTGCCAGATCTGGACGGCCACCTCTTGAAACTACGGCGTGTACTCGTTCCGGCCGTTCAGTTGCTGCAATGAGGGCGGCGGCGGCACCCGTGCTTGCACCAAACACTCCGATATTCATTCCAACGGTGTCTTTACGTGTCAGCAGCCAATCAAGAGTCTGTGTTAGCCGTATACCCAGCAAATCAATATTGAACCGGTATTCACATGTTTCTTCATCAACTTCATTTTCCCGGGCTGTGAGCAAATCAAACAATAGTGTTCCTAGTCCAGCTTTATTTAGTGATGCGGCTACAGCCCGGTTACGCGGACTAAAACGGCTGCTTCCGCTTCCATGAGCAAATATGATCAATCCTTTGCTGTCTTCAGGGATTACAAGGTCACCGGGCAGATCAACGGTTTCGGTTTTTACCATAACCGGAATAGGCTTAGTCTCGTAGGCTTGTATATTTGTATTTTCCATAATCATTCTTCTTCGATATTGGATTTATATGAACGTGTTCGTGCACTATATAGCAAATCAATGACTTCCTGGTCCGTAGTCTGTCGAAAATCAAGGTACCAGAGTCCAACGCCCCCAAACGGTTCGGGGCTTTGCAGGCAGACCACATCGTCGGCAATATTATAAAGCTGTTCAATGGTATCGGGAGGGGCAACGGGTATGGCCACAACGATCACGGCAGCACCTTCTGCTCGTGTTGCTTGTACCGCTGCCCTCATAGTTGTGCCTGTAGCCAATCCATCATCGACAAGTAAAACTGTCTGTCCCTCCAGATCAACACGGGCCCGTCCGCCGCGATAAATCTTTTCCTGGCGTTCCAGTTCTTTCTGTTCAAGGGTTGATACTTCATCAATGGTTTCCTGATCAATTCCAGCAAAGGTTACCAGTTCTTCATTCAACACTCTTATTCCCCCGCTGGCGATGGCTCCCATTGCTAACTCTTCCTGCCCGGGCGTACCAAGCTTCCGGACGATCATCACATCAAGCGGTGCGTCCATAGCTTCGGCAACTTTTGCACCAACCGGAACCCCGCCCCTTGGCAAAGCCAGCACAACGAGATCCTGCCGGTCGCGATAAGCGGACAGCGCCTGCGCCAGCAAATTGCCGGCACTTTTTCTGTTTTTAAAAGGCAACCGGACCATAACGTTCGATCGAAAAGGATCTCGTTTGGGTTCGTCAACACCTGTTACGTGCCAACTTTCTACATCCGGTTCAACAGTTCGTGAGATTATAAATAACTACAGACTATCGATAAACCGGGATATATCTTCTTTCGTCCAGTGGATCGTTCTATATCTTTCGATAATACCCGGGCGCGTGGTATCATCATCATACGCCCATAATCCTATCATCTCCTTCTCTTCGTCGCTGGCACAATCAATTTCCCATCGCTGTCCCAGTGAGCTTAACGTGTTTTTGCTGATGAGTGCGATCACGGCATCTGATTTCAAAATACTCTTACGCACACCATCTCTCCACTTCTCGTCATGAACATCGCCATCTGGTACGTCCACAAACCGAAAAGGAGTTGTGGTATTAAGCGGAATGTCCCTAAGAAGATCGCGTTTTCCCTTATCCTCGTCGGCGTAGGAAACAAAAATTACCTTTTTGTTGCTCATTTCAACCCTCAATTATTTTAATCGGGAGGTTCTTCGTCCTCGATAAATTTTTTTTTAATAGTTAATCGCTGTCGTTTAAACAGTCGTTTTTAAAATCGTGGGATAACTTTCTTTTGAAATTTAGTTTACGTTGTCATCCTTCTTCATTGTATCTATAACCTCGGAATTTTTCCATATGATTTGTTGCTCTCATTTAACCATCAGAAACCTTTTTTTGCCATTTCCCGGGAACAAGTCTAATCTCCATCTCTCAAACCGGTTTACATTGTAAAGCAGCTTTCTTTATCACCGAATTAATCCGGATAATATATTTAGAAAATTATCTTACCAGACTTTCTCAAATGCTTATCCGAATCTTATGTTATTTCAACAGAATTACAAAATGTCTTGACCTTATTATTCAAGGATAACATTAATTTTCCCATAAACGTTGTGTTATTTGTCTCTTATACGGACATTTTACATGATTGCAGACCGAGATTATTAGATTGAATCTGGAAGTCTTAATTCCCAGGCAATTTAGCTGGGTCAGAAAATCAATCCGGAAATATGTCTCAGTTTTATTGAATACTGCAGATTACAATCAACCCTAAAAGTAACAGCCGTATGAAAGGTAAAATGGTCGATGCTTTCATTTCATTGTTAGGTGCCTTTGGCGTTTTCTACCCTTTACAGAGCATGGAAAACTTCTGGTTTGGACTAATATTGGGTCTTGTAGCGGCTGCATCCATCGGGCTGATCGTATGGCTTGTATTACGCAATGCCCGGGAAGTTACGATTCCGGAAGCGCTCGCTTACGGATATTACGCAAGCTTCCTGGAGCCGATGGTGTCGCACACAGGAAAAGAAGCGGTAATCAATGTGAATGGTCAAACAAAACGTTACTCCGGCCGTGATATCAGTTTTAGGGTAATGATACCGGAATCGCTTGATTCACTTGGCGAAACCATCGACAAGCTGGAACATGATTTCGAAACCGCTTCATTAAGTATCGAAGACGGCCGGAAGCCGTTCGGAATTTATATTAGTGATACGAACGGTGCACTCCAGATTGCCGATGTTCCTAACACACTGCGCTCCCTGATTTTATATCTGAAACGGCAGGAAAGAGTCAATTCGGGCCTGAAGAAAAAGAAGCTCGATAAGATGAGAAAAAGTGTTCTTGAAGACTTCAAAACTGCCCTGACCAATGTGATAGACGAACACAAAGATCACATCGACGTTTTACGGAAGAGAGTAAAAGTGGAACAGGTTACAGTAACCAGCAAACAGTAACCAGTTATCAGTTATCAGTTGATGTGTAAAATTATGGATGATCCATCGGCCTGATTACCCCATAATAGTATATCATATCATCATCCTTTCTGTCTTTGGATTATTATAAATGATCTCACTATTCCTGTTTCACCCTTTTGCGATCGAAATAGTGCAAATTTTCGTTAAAACTTACAGTCGACAGGTAGTCGTTTTTGAGTTATTTTCAATGTTACAGTAACGAACAGTGTTCAATCTCTATTGAATGTGAAAGTAATTCATGAAAACATTGTATTCGTTTGAATTCACTGATATCTTTGCCACAAGCAGACGTATCGCGGGTAATTTGCTAATCCGAAGAACAGTTTCATTCGACGGAAAATGATATGAGGATATCGGAATCGATCACACACTCGTGTTATCCTGTTTGTGGGATATGTCAGTTGAGCCGATATGTTACCCAAAAACGACCAGGTATTAACGAATTTTTAAAGAAAGCATGCATTTAAACGAAGTGGAGCAGAACGAACAGCTAACCCCTTTTTCTGTTTTTCTGGAGTCATTCAAAGATAGTATGAATCACGTTTTTCATACCCGGGAAAACATCGATGAATTCAGTTTACGACGTGGCATCCCCCCTTTCGTGTTGCGTGAAATAATGAATACAAATCCGCTGACCGCTGCAATTCCGGAAACATACGGTGGACGCGGGGGACTTGTCCCGGAATGTCTGGCCATTCTGGAAGCTGCTTCCTACGAATCACTGGCACTTTCACTTACCATCGGTATAAATCTGGCATTATTTTTAATTCCAGTCGCCAAATATGGAGATGAAGAAGTTCGCATTTCTGTATTTAAGGACTTCATTGAAGACAAGAAAATGGGCGGGCTGATGATCACTGAACCGGATTACGGCAGTGACGCCCTGCACATGCAAACGAGCTATACTCACAAGGATGGGTACTATCATCTGAAAGGTACCAAGCATTGGGCAGGACTCACCGGCTGGGCCGATTACTGGCTGCTCACAGCCCGGCGTCAGACCAAGTCGGGCGATCTGATGCGCGACATCGATTTCTTCGTCTGTAATGTTAATGCCCCGAATCAACATATTGTTGTGGATGAATATTTCCACAACCTCGGACTTTACATGATTCCATACGGCCGAAACCTTATTGATGTCAAAATACCGGAAGTACAGAAATTGAACCCGAGTACAAACGGTGTGGGAATGATGCTCGACGTTTTGAACAGAAGCCGGCTGATGATGCCGGGTATGGGTATGGGTTTCGTGAAACGCATACTCGATGAGGCTATACAGCACACATTGCAACGTAACATTGGCAGAAATACGCTGTCTGAATACGACCAGGTACAACACCGTTTGTCTCGTATCCAGGGTGCGTTTACCATCCTTTCTGCCATGTGCACATACAGCAGCAAGCATGCCGAACCGGAGAAGGATGTTTCCGGAAAAGGATTAGAAGCCAATATCTTAAAGACGGTGAATACTGATCTGATGCAGGAATCAGCCCAATCGCTACTGCAGCTTGTCGGCGCTAAAGGATATAAAATCGATCACATTGCCGGCCGCGGTATTATAGACAGCCGACCGTTTCAGATATTCGAGGGATCCAATGATATTCTATATGTACAGATCGCCGAGGCCGTAATGAAGATGATGAGAAAGAAGAAAGAGCCAAACCTTCTGGCATTCCTGAAAACATATCCGCTCTCCGACCGTGCGTACGATCATGTCAAAGATCTGGTCAATTTCAAACCAGATCCCAGGATGTCGCAACGCAAGCAGGTAAAGTTAGGACGTGCTATTGCTTATGTATTCAGTATTGGGCTGCTGATGGAATTGGAAGACGGAGGATTCAGAAAAGATCTCATCGACGGTGCCCGAATCATGCTCCGGCAGGACATAACAAAAATGATCAGCTCCTACCGTTTCGAAAATGAAACAACAGTTATTGAAAATTATGGCGATAACAGTTCCTGGTTCGATTCTATTCGTTGACTTTTTTTATAATTGATAATTCTTTCAACGACCTGCTTGTAAGATTATGGGCCGTTTTATTTTGACCACATCCGTCACCATCATAACATATTGGAAGATCATACTTTTTAATAAGCAATTTCCATCAACTACTCTAATTTATTAAGAAGTTGATAGTATTTTCATGAATTTTAAAACCACCTTGGCATAAATTCCATTATAAAAGAAACATATATCCATCTCCATCTATTTTTATATTTTTACAATATTTTCACTGACCTACACAATTTCATAACAATAATTAATTAAATTGACATGCGTTGTATGTAGTAGGTAGGTATTCTCGGGTGGTAAAACCTGATTGAACATTAACTGTGAATATCGATTTGAAAGAGCCAGAATAAACTTCATTAAACCGGTTTTCAAAACCAATACGATTGGCTATTATTACGTGATAATATGCCTGATAAATCGGATATTATGTCTCAGTTCCGTTCTCCAAAAGCAGAGGACATTCAAATCAACAGATCTTTTTTTAACTGATATTTACACATCACCAATTACAGGAAGATATTTTTCCTCAAAAAGTTACAAACATTTTAAGATTACATCGAAATAACCACACCTGTTCTCCTGTTTATGGAGATATCTGTGTTTAACCGGGAAACGGCATAATATGCATACTTTGAAAGTACATCTCGTGTCAGAAACGCCTTTTGTGAGGAAAGGAAACGGTGTCAATACCGCTTTTTTGGACTCGATCGATTTGTTGCGGGAAAAGGGTGATATAGAGGTTGTAATCAATGAAGAAGGCGAGGGTGATGTGTTTCATTGTCATACCTATGGTCCCTATTATTTCTGGAAAGGACGCAACTACAAAGGGCGACGCGTACACACGGCACACGTCATACCTGATTCCATCAAGGGCTCCATTCCGATGTGGAAATTTTTTATGCCGTTCTTCAAGTGGTATTTCAAGAAAGTCTTTACCTACGCGGATGTTGTGATCGCGCTGTCACCTACCGTTGAAAATGAAATTCGCAAATTGGGTGTGAATACTCCTATCGAGAAGATTTACAATCCCATATTTATTGACCACTGGAAACGTACTCAGGAAAAACGTAAAAAAGGTCGTGAACTTTTGGGATTGTCGGATGATGAGTTTGTTGTACTGGGCGTCGGCCAGCTTCAGCCAAGGAAAGGCGTGGAAGATTTTCTGGACGTAGCCGATGCTATCCCGGATGCCCGTTTCGTTTGGGTGGGCGGCCGCCCCTTTGGTGCTTTAACGGAAGGTATTCCGCGCATCAACGCAAGAATGGCCCACTGTTCTTCCCACGTCAGATTTACCGGCATGCTCGACCTTGAGGATATGCCGTACATCTACGCAGCTGCAGACACGTTTCTATTCCCATCTTACCAGGAAAACTGTCCACTGGCACCCATGGAAGCCGCCGCTTCCGGACTCCCTGTGGTTTATCGGGATATTAAGGAATATTCAGTGTTATATGAGTATCCGTATCTGAATGCAAAAAACACCCAGGAGTTTATCGACTTCACCAGGCGATTGATCGATGACAAGGAATTTCACAGACAAGCCGTGCAAATCTCCAGGACACTCATGACCCAGTTCGATAAAAACACCATCCGTGAAAAGCTGGTTGATATCTACTTAACTCTGAGTCCCTACACCTCAGATGCCGTAGAACGGGTACCCTCCGGCATAGCCAACGCCGTTTAAAAATCTGTACGCACATTACTTCTCCCGCTTCCCGTGGGTGATATGTTCCGGATCGCCGGAAACGAGGCGATTATTCTATGTGTTGGATCGCCCCTTCTAACAATTGTACGCGACACCTAACGTATACTTTCGTTTTTCCATCATGCAATCGATAAGCAGTTCTATATAACGCAACTGCGCCCTCCCTCTTAATATCGTCCTTATCATCCAATCAGGAGTAATCCATTCATAGTTATTTTTTTTTGATAATCATTAGGGTAATATCGTCACTCTGCGGTACGCCTTTTGCGTGCTGCCTGATCTCTGCAATCAATTTATCATGGATCACACTCGCAGATTCATTTTGGTACTTTTTAACTGATGACAGCACGGCATCAAATCCCAGTTCCTCTCTTTTATCATTCATCGATTCGGTAATGCCATCGGTATATAACATCAGAATATCCCCTGATCCCATTTCGATCGTTGATTGTTGGTAGATGACATCTTCCATTATGCCAAGCAGCAACCCAGTGGCCTCCAGCATGACCGGTTCTTTGTCTTTTTTTAACAGTATTGGATTGTCGTGGCCGCCATTGGTGTACATGATTGAATTGGTGAAAGGATCAAGAATCCCGTAAAATAAAGTCGCAAACTTTGTAGATTCCGTGCTTCGGAAAAGAAGCTTATTGACATTTCTTAAGCACCCGGCACAGTTACTTCCGGTGAGGGTCTGGCTGCGCAGCGCTGCCTGCAGATTTGCCATGAGCATGGCAGCCGGCATCCCCTTTCCGGTAATATCACCGACACAGAATCCAAGCCATCCGTTATCGAGATACATAAAATCATAATAATCGCCACCTACCTCTTGTGCAGGTATCGTAGTTGCGGCGAATTCATAACCATCAACCTGCGGTATTTCTTTGGGCAGCAGGTTCCGCTGGATCTCTCTCGCCATTCGCATCTCCTCACGAAGAGTAATCAGCATCTTCTCCTCTTCATACAGCCTCGCATTTTCTATGACGTGAGCCGACTGTGATGCAATAATCGATAAGAGCCTTTGATCCTCTTCTATGAATATTTCTGCGTTCTTTTTATTGAACACAGCCAGGTAACCGATCAACTTGCCCTTTATCATCAATGGAACACAGAGCATGGAATTGAAGGATATCTCATCATTCTTAATAAAACGGAACATATCATCTTCACGAATATTATTGCTTAGCAAAGGTTTCCGGTTTTTAAGCATCCACCCTGTCACTTGCCCGTCAAGTCTGAATGAGACTCTCTTTTGCGTAATATCCTGCCGTCTGATCATGGTATGAAATGTCTGATCATCGTCAACATCATCCAGCAGACTGATGGTCCCTTCCTCCACATGCAAATGCCTGATACACTTGAATACGATTTGATCGATCACCTCTTCAAGCGACTGCGTTGACGACACAGTGGTGGCAACGTCATTTAAAACAGCTAATTCATTGACCGCTGACTGCAGCTTTTTATTTTCAGTTTCCAGCTTGTTGATTTCAAGCATATCCTTCCAACCATATTTATCAAAATTATTGATTACCATATACATCCATCCATTAATTATGACTATAATTATCCATATACTGTTAGAATTTTATATTAAACACCCATCTATCTATTTCTTCAATATATTGTTGCTACACTTAAATATAGTGGTGTATGGCTTATTAGGTATATCTTGCTTCACAGGTAGCATTTCGAAGGCTCTCCCAAAATCTGATACATTGGCTTTACCATGATAGGAGAATCATTTCTCCACTACAAAATTACGGGAAAACTCGGCGAAGGCGGAATGGGTGTGGTATACCTTGCTGATGACACAAAGCTCAAACGAAAAGTTGCGTTAAAATTCCTGCCCGGTTACATCTCAGACAACACAGAAGAACGAGAACGGTTTAAAGTTGAAGCCCAGGCTGCCGCAGCATTGAATCATCCCAATATCGCACAAATTTATGCGATTGAAGAATGTGATGATCAAATCTTCATCGTGATGGAATATCTGCAGGGAAACGAATTGAAGAAAGCTATTCAGTCACAAAATCTGACAATTGATGAAAAGACTCAGATTACGCTGCAGATTTGTCATGCGCTGAAACTCGCGCATGATAAAGGGATTATTCACCGCGACATTAAATCCACTAACATCATGCTCGATGAAAGTGGGAACGTGAAAATCATGGACTTCGGCCTGGCAAAAATCCTCGGTTCGGCACAAATCACCAGTCCGGGTACTACTGTTGGGACAATGGCTTATATGTCTCCTGAACAGATTTCTGGTGAACCTGCCGACAGGTGTTCGGACATTTGGTCTTTTGGGGTATTGCTATATGAACTTTTCACTGGAAAGATGCCCTTTACCGGCGTTTATGAACAGGCCCAGATGTATTCGATACTTGAAGAGGAACCGGAACCGGCATCGGAAATCTCCCCTGAAATTCCCGAACCGGTAGAACTAGTCATTAACCGGTGTATGCAAAAAGACCGGAAAAACCGCTACTCCACTTTCGGCGACATCATTGATGATCTTACAGAGTCAGCTCATCAAACTGAGGCAATCGACTCAAACAAAACACCAGACAAACAAAGATCATCTAAAAAGAGCCGGTCGAAACTGACTTACCTGCTTGTGAGTATTCCGGTTTTGATGATTGCTATTCTGCTGGCATATCCGCCATCTCTTAGTTCCATTGGTCATTGGTTTGGTTTCAGGAAAAATACTTCGGCGCAACACATTCTCATACTTCCATTTAAAAACATCGGCGGTGATACCAGGAACCAGGCTCTGTGTGACGGACTTATGGAGACGCTATCCAGCAAGATTACGGAGTTGGAGAAATACCAGGGCAACTTGTGGGTGGTTCCTGCCAGCGAGGTTCAAAGATATAATATTGAGAGTCCGGGTGAAGCGAATAAAGCGTTTGGCGTTAATCTTGCCGTCACGGGTAGCCTGCAGCTTATCCAGGGAGTAGCGAGGCTAACGCTGAACCTCGTTGATGCAAAGAAAATGGTTCAGTTAAACTCTACGATAATCGATGTTTCGTCAAAAAACCTGGCATCGTTGCAAAGCAGTTCAGTAAAAAAGCTGTTGGATATGCTGAATATTGAATTGAACCCGCAACTCACCGAGACGATTCAAAAAGGAGGAACGACTGTCCCGGGAGCTTATGAATATTACCTGCAGGGAATAGCGTATCTTCGGCGATATGAAAACGAGTCTAATGTTGATAATGCCATACATCTCTTCCAGGAAGCAATAAATGCTGACTCTTCCTATGCGCTTGCTTATGCTGCTCTTGGGGAGGGTTATTGGAGAAAATTCGAAGCAAAAAAAGACCCCAAATATGTGCCCCTGGCTAAGTCATCATGCGCAAAGGCCTTGAAAATCAATGAAGATCTGGCCCCGGTTAAAGTAACCATGGGTTTGGTCAATTTGGGTACCGGGGAGTATAAAGAAGCCGTCTCCTACTTCACCGCAGCACTCGAAATCGATCCGAAAGATGCATCGGCATACCGGGGACTGGCCAAAACGTATGAGTCGCAGAATTCACTCGTTAAAGCCGAAGATACTTACAAACAAGCCATTCAATTAAAACCTGATTATTGGGCCGGATACAACGATCTGGGCGTTTTTTATTACAGAAATAGTCAATATTTAAAAGCTATCGAGCAGTTCAAACAAGTGATTCAACTCACACCAGACAATTACCAGGGTTACTCGAACCTTGGGGGAATCTACTACCTGATGCAAAACTGGCAACAGGCACGTGAGATGTTCAAACGTTCCCTGGCTTTGAAAAAAAACTATTTCGCCGCCTCCAATCTCGCTACTCTTAACTTTATCGAGGGCGACTATTCTGAAGCATCGAAAATGTATGAAACAGCGCTGGAATTGAACCAGAACGATTACTCGGTGTGGGGCAACCTGGCCACCTCATATTACTGGACTCCAGGCAAACGTGATCAGGCCAAACCGACATACGAAAAGGCAATACAATATGCTGAAGACTATTTAAAAGTAAATCCAAAAGACTCTCAGGCCATCTCAAGTCTGGCTGGCTATTATGCGGATATCGGTCAAAAGGATAAATCAATGCCGCTGATCGATAAGTCTCTAAAACTGGGTTCTGATGATCCTGAGATCATGTTTAGGACAGGTACAACATATGAGAAGCTTGGATACAGGGATAAAGCTCTTTTCTGGGTTGGAAAGGCACTGGATAATGGCTATTCAAAGTCAGAAGTAATCAATCAACCCGAATTGAAAGATCTGATTGCTGATCAACGATTTAAAACGATTCTTGCCAACTTAAAATAATATTCATTTATAATGGAGGTTACATGAAACTAAAAACCATATCTTTAACAGTCATCGCAGTTTTGCTACTCGCCTCGTACGGTTTTAATGACGAGACGCCCACCCTACCTCCCCCTAACAAGATTGACCTTACCATCAAAGTAATTGATGGAGTATGGAGAGTCGTTGATTCAAGTGACAGTCCGGTAATCATTGCAGGTAAAGGCACTCAAATAACATGGACATGCCCCGCTTCCGATGTTGTATTTCAATTCCCGAGTAAAGTCAAAAAAATTCTTGACGCCGATTCAAATGGTGATGATCTGACGGACGGGTATACCAAACATGTAAAAGCGGGTCATAAAATTAAATTTCATGTCAAGAAAAGTGCTACGGCTGATACACTGGAATATGCCGTTTTTGTCATAGGCAGCTCAGAGTTTGCAAAAGGCGAGTCACCACCTAAGATCATTATTAGATAAACAGTTTTCCTCTCTTTCTAAAGGCGAAGCGTTTCCGCTTGCAGGAAACAATACCTTGTATAATATACGTAAAAAGGAAGGAGGCTTAATCTTATTTTAGATCAAACCACCTCTATGTTTCCAAATCAAAGGAGTAGAGTTTCTCCAGCAAAAAACTCCTAACACCCCGATTAATCAGGGTGTTAGGAAGAATGCGACAACTCCTTAACGGTTTATGCAAGTCTTGGTTTACGCTTGTATGTGCGAAATCAGTATTTGAACAGGTTTATCTTATCTCGAATTCACGTTATTTATTTAGCGACGGGTTTTTCCTTTTCCTTCTCTTCAGGCTATCCATTGCCCGATATCTTTCCATTTCCGACATCAGCAATGGACCTATGTTTGCTGTTCCCGATGTAGTTGTTCTTTCAAATCGTCATCGGTCAGTTCCGGGATTTTTTATCATACTCAACCATTCCTTTATTGTAGAGCAGATGCTTACTCACTTCGTAAGCATCGGGATCAATGGGCTTGGCCCCCATTCTTAATGATCAGGTCAAGTGTAAATTCATAGTGATCTCTTCTACCACATGGAGCAGCCATGTTTTTTACTTTGTCACATAGATTCATAAACTGGATACTGGTTCTTACTTATTTTCTCACCTTAGAATATCACAACCTATCTGGAGCTGGCTATGTCACTCTTTAATCGAACTCACCTCGACTCTGCGCAGAAACAACGAATGGTCCATCCCAACCAATCACCCAATTTCCTTGATCCCAGACTGGAATGGAAGCGCCTTTTTGCAGAGTGTTGGGGTACATTTCTGTTGGTCCTTGTTGCTGCCGGCGGGGGCATTGAGGTTATCCAAAGCAATGGATCCGTAACGTTGGGTATGGCTGTTGTTGCACCCGGACTCATGGTAATGGCCATCATATACTTTATGGGAACGGTCAGTGGTGCGCATTTGAATCCGGCGGTTACGCTAGCCTTTGCCGTTAGGCGCAACTTCCCCTGGCGCAGGGTACCTGGTTATATCGTGGCACAGTTTCTTGGCGGTATTCTCGCAACCGTGTTTCTTTATAGCATTTTTGGAGATTCGGGATCGTTCGGGGCTACAATCCCAGACCCGGGTATTGATAGTATTAAAGCCATGGCTGTAGAAATAGTTCTTACAGCCGGTCTGGTGAATACCATTCTGGGCACGGCTTCCGGGGCCCGTAATATAGGTACAAATGGTGCTATTGCCGTTGGCGGTTACATTGCTTTGGCTGGTCTGTGGGCTGCTCCACTCACCGGCGCCTCTATGAATCCGGTACGTTCTTTTGCACCTGATCTGATTCGTGGTGATTTTTCAACAACATGGATCTACATAATTGGTCCGCTTGCCGGTGCCTTAATAGGTGCCTTGTTCGAATGGATACTCAAAGGGAAAGGTACCATGGCAGGATCACTGACAGCTCAAGGCACGCTCGGAATTGATGAATCATGATTTCAATGGTATTGAATCAATATCGGCAGAAAGTTGAGGATTCGGGGTAGTAAGGATTTCCGGCACCTGCAGATCCGTAAAATCCATCTTCCTCTTGAATATAAACTCATAGTAAGAATAAATGCTTAAATGAAGCGACCGGTCGAGTATACTGTTTACCAGAAGAATCGCTGTAACCGCTGCTAACGGAGCCTCCAGCATAGTCGACATACTAATGCTGATACTGATGAACAGGAGGTCTTTATTTGGAACAAATGGAAGCATGGCTAGCACAATCTGTGCAACCACAAACGTAAACCAGATATGAAGGGAAATCGCAGGTAGAATAATGTGCCATTGGTAAATCTGGATGACAACAACCAGTACATGCCGAAGATAATGGATACCGAAAATCTCAAGGGATGAGACTAAAGACAGAGAAATAATATATCGTTTGAATTTTATGACTAACACGGCAATGACTGCAATGGAAATCACAGTATAATTGAGTTGGTTTTCAGGAATTTTCTGAGCCCACCTGTTGGAAACCGTCGGATTTGTTTCAAAAAAGATGATTAATATGATCAAAGTAAACAACGTGGAGACAATCACAGATATCACATTATTGTCCTTGATACTTCTCATGACATCGATATTGCTCTTGCCAAGCTCCTTGCGAGCCCACCAGAACAAGAATACCTCTCCTGAATATCCCAGGACCTCGTTGTTATAGACCTTTTTTACTAATAGAGGAGGTAGCAGTTTCTTATATGGGATGGACCTGATAAACTTATAAATGAATAATTCCGTGAATGGTAGAATAAAAAACAGGGGCAAATACAGAATGTAAAAAAGTGGCTTAACGGGTAGACTTTTCCACAAGTTTACCCAGCCTATTTCAAAGAAATGATAAATCATGTAGCCAAGAATGACCGCTACAAATACCCATCGGGAGCACTTTATAACCATCCTGGCACGTGGAGTTTTGATTACGGAAAGCCACCATTTCTGAATATTCCGGATGCGATCTTAAATAATCTGAATATGTTTTCCGATCCATTCTGGCTCCTCTTGCATCGATCTATGAATACTTTGTCTCCCCCGTAAATTATTCTATTTAAGATCGTTTCAAATAATTCAGGATACTGCAAAATCACAATTGGCCTTTCAATATCCAACGATCACCTATAGCACACACAAATGCTTACATTACTAATTATTTCTAATGAACATGAAAGAATAGAATTTTGGAATTTGGTAATCAGAAATTAGAAATTCATTGATCAGATTATCAAACTCGTTGCACGAGGTAATAACCAAAATTGCTCAATGTTCATTGATTTATCTAAGCCGGTATTTTCATAGCTGCTGTTCTTATATTTGATATATAAATGGAGGAGAAGTATGGAGTCCCGAAACAGTCCAACGAGTAGTATGATCTCTGTGAGTCCAACGGTTCTGGCATGTTATCAAAATGGATGGCATCAGATGAAACGCTATTTCCTTGATGTGCTTCTGCTTATAGCCGTCTCGCTCGTGTTGCTCACCTTGTCCGGTCTTCCTTTGTCAACGGAGTATAGCCAGGTTGTCTCAAATAATGCTACCCGACAGACATCCTTGTTTACGGTTCTCTACCTTATTCTCCTGTATGACCCTGTCTCATACGGTATTTCCTATGCTTTTCTCAAAGTGGCGCGTAACGATACTCCTGAAATACAGTCCGTTCTGGAGGTTCTCAAAAATTATACCAGTGCCGTGATGGCAAGACTTCTTGTATTTACGATTGTAGGACTCGGCATCGGATTACTGATACTGCCCGGTCTCGTCTTCGGCTGCAGACTCGCATTTGTCCGCTATCTGGTTGTTGAGGAGAAAATGGATAGTATCGAATCGGTCAGAATGAGCTGGAATATGACACGTGGTCATACAGGTACACTGTTAGGCATTGGTCTGGTTGCAGCGCTTATTTATCTGGCAGGATTAATAACATTCGGTGTCGGCATCGTCATCTCGATGATTTGGGTAAAACTTGCAATAGCATCCATGTACCACGCTGTCGCGTCAGGCAATGAGGATTTAAAAAATTATCAGCTGCGCATGGCTGATGCGAGTAAGCCAAATGAATCACGACACTCGTTTAATGAATCCGGGAAAAACAGGCTCAGGAATATGCTTGATGAGAAAGATGATTGAACCGAATGCAAATAGGATACATCACCTGAAAAAAACGTTTGAAAAAATTTAAATTGTAAGCTCTTCTTTTAACTCGTTATTATCATTTGTGAAACCGTATACACAGGCAGTAATAACTGTTTTTTTAATCATTTTATCTAAAAACTGTTATATGTTGTCTTATTTATCAAAAGGTTTTTTTATACTTTTTTTGCTCAACCACGAAAAAAACATGGGATTCCTCAAAAAAGAGTGTAAATTGTCTCCATGTTTAAGGAATTAATGTTTACGGTTCTACAGCATTTATCGTTTTCGAAAATGCAATAGTGAGGCCTGAGACCAATATTCCTTGATTTATTATCTCTAAATATATCAATTGCTTTATGAATATCTATGTAGGAAATCTAGACTATAGCGTTTCCAATGACACACTGAAAGAACTGTTCGAAGAATACGGAGCTGTAAATTCAGCAACCGTTATCACCGACCGGGAAACCGGCAGATCAAAAGGCTTCGGCTTTGTTGAGATGGAAAATGATGATGAAGCTCAATCAGCTATTGATGAGCTGGAAGGAGTAGAGGTTAAAGGCCGTACTATTAAAGTCAATAAGGCTCGTCCCAGAAGTTCTGGTGGTGGTGGCAACTTTGGTGGTGGTGGTGGCAACCGTAACAGATATAGCAGACGATAAAGATATTTCGTTGAACTATTTTAAAAAGCAGGCATGTCCTGCTTTTTTTGTATCTCCCAATGCCACTCAGCCACATGCCATGTTTGGCAAATACAGATAATTACGCTTACTCATTATAAATACCTACATACCATAGACTGTATATAAGTATTTACAACTACTTACGGAAAGAATTATATTTGTTCTACCAGATACTAATCCCTCTATAAACCCAATCCCTATCCGGTAAAATGCCTATCTGAAGATATTTTCCGGATTCATAGATGGATATAAAAAAGGCCGCGTTTTCCCCTCGCGGCCTTTTGCTTAAGACGTATTTTTCTAGCTTTTCTGCTCTTTTCTTCTCAGTATCCTCTGAATTACCATCTCCGCCGGACAGAAACGGCTCACAGATGATTGCAGCAGGTTTACTCCGACAAATGCGGTTAATAGAAACCACTGAGGATTCACAAAATAGCCAAGTGCAAGCGACACTAACACCAATGTACCGGCAAGAGCACGTATGAGTCGTTCTAACATTTTATACGTATTTATACATATTATCTGTAGGTAATAAAACCGTTGAAACGGTTTTAGCCCAATGCTTCAAATGGATTTCTCTACGTTCAGTTGAAAGGCCCGCAATGGATGCATCTCATGTTCCCGATGGTCATCATTATAATGATGTACGGCATTCAGGAGATGATCGGCTTGTTCACTGTCTACAAACGCCAGATATACACGGGAATAGATTCCACGATCCCTGTCGGCAAACCAGTTATCCTCGATTGATTTCTCGCTGTCCACACGGTAACCTTCCATCTCCATCTCGCTGAATATCGGGATGTTTTGGCTAATAAGGATTTTCCTGACATCCCGCGAATATTCTGCAATGCTCATCACAACGATTAGTTTCATAAATAGTCTCCAATTTACTGGTGTCAGGTGCGACGCACATCAGAAGTGCCTCGCACCTGCTTACCTTTCATTAATCAGTTTTATGTTTTTTCTCTGCCATATAATAGATGAGCGGTACGATGACCAGCGTCAGCGCCGTTGAGGCAATGGCACCACCGATCAGCGAGAGTGCCAGTCCCTGGAAGATCGGGTCGAATATGATTACGAAAGCTCCGATAATCACGGCACCGGTCGTAAGCAGAATCGGCCTTGTCCGAACGGCGCCCGCTTCGATCACTGCATCTTTGAGGGACACGCCATCCTCCTCACGTATCTGGATGAAATCAATAAGCAACACAGAGTTACGTACCATGATACCGGCGAGAGCAATCATACCGATCATCGATGTTGCTGTAAAGAATGCTCCAAACAGGAGGTGTGCGGCCACAATCCCGATCAGTGACAATGGTATCGCCACCATCATGATTAGTGGGACCTTGAAGTCCTGAAACCATGCGATAATCAGCATATAAATTATTAACAATACGACAGCAAAAGCCGCACCTAAATCACGAAACACTTCATACGTAATTTGCCATTCTCCATCCCATTTCACAGAGTAATTTTCAGTAGAAAATGGCTGGTGGGCAAAGTATTCTGTCATGTTATAACCAGCCGGAACGGCGATATTATCGATATCCTTTCGCAAATCGAGGATAGCGTACACCGGACTCTCAATCGCCCCGGCGACATCGGCCGTGACATAGATTACCCGGCGCTGGTTTTTCCGGAAAATACTTTTAGGCATCGTATCTTTTTTCACCGTTACCAGATCCGAAACCGGGACCATCGCACCACTTTGCGACCGCACATATACACCTTTAAGATCGGATACACTGGATCGCTCCTGTTCGGTAAGTTGCAGATGAATGGGCACCGCCTCTACTTCCCGGTTATTAGAGAGTTGAGACACATTCTGACCATGCAAAGCCATACCCAATACATGTGTGATCTGTTGCGGTGCGACACCTTTGAGCATCGCTTGTTCTTTATCGACAATAAAATCGTACTTCACCTGGTCATCTTCCATCATCCAGTCGACATCAACAATACCATCTGTCTTCTGGAATAGTTGTTTAACCTTACGCGCAATCTTGATCTGTTGATCAAAATTAGGCCCGTACACTTCTGCAACAAGTGTGGAAAGGACGGGCGGTCCGGGCGGCACTTCTACCACTTTGGCATTGGCATTAAACTTCCCGGCAATCTTGTGAACCAGAGGACGGATCTCAGTCGCTATCTCATGACTTTGCTTGCTCCGTTCTCCTTTATCCACAAGGTTCAGCTGAATGTCCGCCATATTGGGCCCCTTACGCAGATCATAGTGCCGGACGAGGCCATTAAAGTTAATTGGCGAAGAAGTACCTGCATATATCTGGTAGTTATCCAATTGCGGGGTATTCTTTAATTGCAGCGCAATTGCCTGGGCAGCAGCATAGGTCTGCTCGAGAGGAGTCCCCTCCGGGGTATCGATCACAACCTGGATCTCGTTTTTGTTGTCAAACGGCAGCATCTTGACCTGAACCAGTCGGAAATAAAATAACGTCATTGAAATCAGCAACAGGACCACAACGCCAATAATAAATCCCCAGCGCTTTACTCCGCTATCCATCAATGGCCGCAGCGTCTTGTCGTATGCCCGGTAGAGCATCGTCTCCTCGAGCTTATACTCTTTCTCCGAATGTCCGTGATCATTCTTTAACAGGCGGAATGATAGCCAGGGTGTAATGATCAGGGCGACCATCAGTGAGAAAAGCATCGCTATCGAAGCACCGATAGGCATCGGACTCATGTACGGTCCCATCAATCCTGACACAAACGCCATCGGCAGTACCGCTGCTATGACCGTAAATGTTGCCAAAATGGTCGGATTCCCAACCTCATCGATTGAAGCCAATGCCGCCTGGTAAAACGGCAGTTTCTTCATCATGAAATGCCGGTGCATGTTTTCAACCACGATGATCGAGTCGTCAACCACAATCCCGGTTACGAACACAAGGGCAAACAATGTGATCCGGTTCAGTGTGTACCCGAACATGTAGTAGACGAACAGCGTCAACGCGAAAGTAATCGGAATCGATGCAAAGTTGACCAGTGCGCTACGCCATCCCATGGTTGCCATGACCAGCAGAGTTACGGCAACGATAGCGACAAACAAGTGGAACAGGAGTTCGGAAACCTTGTCCGAAGCTGTTTCGCCATAGTTGCGCGTTATGCTTATGTGTACATCCGAAGGTACATACTCCCCTTTCAGGTTATTCACCTTCTCGATTACCTCATCGGCGATACGCATAGCATCGGTACCCTTTCGTTTAGCCACGGCAATCGTCACAGCAGGATACAGACCATCATTATCAGAATGGACATTGTGAGCAGCTCCATAACCGAAGCTTACATATTGCGAGGGTTCCGACGGACCATCCTTTATAGTTGCCACTGTTTTCAGATAAACAGGGCTACCCTGCCATGCTCCGATGACCAGATTTTTTACATCATCATCTGTCTTCAGGAAATGTCCCGTCTCAACGACAAAACTCTTATTGTCACGGGAGAATGAACCGGACATCATCTGGCTGTTTGAAGCCTTTATCTGTTGGGCAATAATGAGAGGATCTACATGATAGGCCTCCATTTTGTTCTTGTCCAGCTCAACTCGTACCTGTCGCGTACGCCCGCCAATAGTCTGTGTCTCGGCAACATCACTGACCTGTTTGATTCGAAGTGATAGTTCATCGGCCATCCTCCGGAGCTGGTAATCCGAATATTTCTTACTCCAAAGTGTCAGCGAAAGAATGGGCACATCATCAATCGATCGGGTCTTGATCAGAGGCATGCTTGCGCCCGGTGGCATCTGATCCATGTGTTTCATGAGCTCCGTGTAGAGCTTGACAAGGCTGCGCTCCACATCCTTTCCAACGTAAAAACGTGCCGAGAGCATTGCTTGCCCGGGCATTGATGTTGAGTAAACATACTCGATTCCATCGATGTTGGAAATCACCTTCTCCATGGGAATGGAGATGCGCTGCTCCACTTCCTTCGGATTAGCTCCCGGATAGCGGATAAATATATCCGCCATCGGCACATTGATCTGTGGCTCTTCTTCCCGGGGCGTCAGATACGCCGTATACAGACCGATAACCAGAAAGGCGATGGCCAGCAGCGGCGTAAGTTTAGAGTTGATAAACGCTTGCGCGATTTTTCCTGCAATTCCTGTCTTCATATCCAGTTTCTCTTTTGCCGGTTAGTTCGATACCACTTCTTGTCCGTCGAGCAGCCTGCCGGTGAAATGGGTCACAAGATGATCACCGGGGTTCAGCCCGGCCAGGATCTCGACATTATCACCGTAGGTTTTACCGGTGCGGACCCATCTTAATACAGCTTGCCCGTCATCGGCGACAATATAGACGCCGGTCAGCTGGCCACGGTCAACGAGTGCAGTCTTCGGTATAGTGATGAGCTGCTCTTTCCCGGCCTGCCAGAGTACGTGGGCAAACATGCCGCTTCGAACATCAGACCAGGTTTTGTGATTGCCGACAAATCCGATTTTTATCCGGAACTGTCCACTCATCGCATCACCGGCTTTATTGATATGTAGTATCCGGCCGGGAAGAAGCTTTCCGTCAAGGGCATCAATCCGGATATTCACAGAATCGCCAGGGGAAAACAATCCGATTTGATCCTGAGGCACTGTAGCCGTAACCTGCAGATCATTGGCATCTTCGAGTGCGACCAACGGCTGCCCCGGTGCCGCCATATCCCCCGGTTCTACATTCTTTTGAACAATAAATCCTTCCATTGGAGCACGCAGTACGGCATACTTAAACAAGTCATCCAGTTCTCTCTTCTTGCTGTCAATGGCGTCAATACGTGCCTTCGCCATCTTGTACTGCATTGTAATGTCATCCAGCTCCTTCTTTGTTGCACTATTCTCGTCGTATAGTGCCTTAATGCGATCATAATTGATCTTCATATTCTGAAGAGCGGCTTCCGCCTCCATGCGGTTGGCTTCGATCTGCTGCTTCTGTGCCTGCAGGTTGTCGCTCTGGATACGCACGATAACGTCATTCTTGTGTACGCGGGCGCCGATGTCGAATGGCACTTCCGTGACATGCCCCATCATCTTGGTGCTGAGTGTGACTTTATGGTCGGAACCGACCGTGCCTGTAAAAGCAACCTGTGCCGGGACCTCCTCCTGCTTAACGGTCATTGTCGAAACATTAACCGGTTCACCGGTCGTTTCAGCTTTGTGTTCGCTGTCCGAACTGCATCCCGATAACACTGTCACAGCTAAAACAGGGATGATAAGGTAAAGCAATTGCTTGCGATTCATATCAGTTTCTTTTGGTTCTTGTAAAGGTTGATTAAAAATCTTTGTTATTTGACCAGGTTTTGTTCGAGTAACAATTCCATCATAGCCACGCTTATTCGATACTGGTAGAGCGCGTGAAGTCGTTTCAGCCTGGCTTCGGACAAAGACGCCTCAGCCTGCAGCACATCAGTTGTCCGCTCCAGTCCCTTACTATAGCGATTGGTTCGAATCCGCAGGTTCTCCGCCGCCTGTCCCACCGCTGCATTGCCAAGTTCCACCTGCCGGTGAGCCTGGTTCATGTTGCGTCTTGTCTGATTTACCTGAAGTCGGTTTTGATAGACCTTATCTTCATACATCAATTTCACTTTCGAATATTGGGCCTGAGATTTTTCTATTCCTGCGGCATTTTTATATCCGCCGAACAGGTTCCACTTAAGCACCGCACCTACCATGTAGTTATTAGCCCCGGTCCCGAGCAATGACGTATCATTCCACTCATAGGATCCAAAGACATTTAGGGACGGAAGATATTTTGCCCATCCGGATTGCATCATTTTCTGCGAGGCACTCATCATATCACGCATCGCCTTCATATCCGAACGATTACGATTCAGCCAGTTATAGTCCACTTGCGCTTTTTGGGGTTTAACCATCGTGAGGCTATCGGTCGGTTGCAGTGTGGTTCCCTCGTCGATGCCCAACAGATAACGAAGGTTGTCATCGGCTTTTTTGATATTGTTTTCCGCACCAGTGTATTGACTCTCGAGATCAAGCACTCTCACTCGGGCTGCCAGCAAATCTGCTTTATTAATCATGCCCTGCTCATAAAAATGCTCGGCCTGCGATCTAAAAGCACGTGCCATATTCAAGGCCGTATCAATGACTGATAGCTGCTTTTGAGCAAGTGTCAGACCGTAATATGCCTGTTTGACCTGGAATTCCACATAGTATGTCTGACGATTAAGCTGTTGCTTAACGGCCGACAACTTGTCATGCGCCGCACTTCTCCCAAGGAAACCATCAACATTGAGAATCGGCTGCTGTACCGAAATTTTTGTCTGATAATTATGCATTCGGTCTGGATTGTTGAGCAGAACGGGATTGAAGTCGGACTGACTTACGATCTCCTGTTTTAGTTTGAAACCAAATACATTAAGAGGATCATTAGTTGAGATGGCCGTCTCCTCTACATTTACCTGAGGCAGGAACAAGGCATTCGTGCTTCGGTAATCAGATCGGGCTACCCGTACATCCGCTTCCGTTTTCCGTATATCGAAATTTTGCTTCTGCGCCAACTTCAGAGCCTGTTCCAGCGAAATCCGTCGTACCTGGGCCGTATCCTGCCCCTTCAGTAGTCCGGGTATTGCCGTGATTACAGTCATCCCCAAAGCCAGCACAAACAACCGGTAAAATCGGTTCATGTGTTGCTACGTTTGTTTAAATGTTTAGAAGTTTGTGTGTTGTCGAGACGAGTAAGGCAGCTCGCCAATTCATAACTGAACAACTAATTAGTTATATAATATAACATTTTTTAGTTATTCAAAGCAACTAATTAGTCTGTAAAAGATCTAACTCTTCTTATTTGATAGCACGTAAGTTATTGAATAACAGGAATAATACACCTCAAATAAGATTTCAGGCATACCTACACGTGTCAATAGTACCCTGAACATAGGTACCCCCTAAAGGCAGGTTAGATAATTGGGTTAATCCATTCAGCAACTGATCAATGCTCCAATACCTGCATTCAAAATGAACAACTCTGGGATGGAAAGACATGTTTCTTCCCTTTATATCCGGACTATAGGGCTCCGGGCAGATGATTAATTATGCAGCCCGTCGTGCAAATGGGATGTCAGTCAGCCCTTCCATTAATAATAGAGATCTTGCCGATGGACTGATTCGTAGTTACGATTGGTTTTGCTCATCAATTTTGTAAATCTGATTTAACACGAGTTCGAGATCAGTTTAACCTGCACGAATACTGTATTCAAGCATTCAAACGTATATCTGAATTGGAAGAAACCTTTATACCACCTTACCCTGATTCAATCTGCACAATTTTTACAGCTTGCTTGTGTTAACATATTTGTTAACTTCTCGTAATGAGAGAAATCATCTTTTATAAAACGAGAACTGGAAAACGTCCTGTTGCCGAATTCATCGATTCTTTGAATTCGAAACAGGCAAAAAAAGTAACTTGGGTATTAAGCTTGATCGAGAATATGGATCAGGTTCCCAAAGAGTATTACAAAAAACTTACCGGCACAGACAATATCTGGGAAGTACTGATTCAATTGGCTTCGGATATTTTCAGAATTCTTGGCTTTCCGGATAGCAACCATCTTGTACTAACCAATGGATTTGTAAAGAAATCACAACAGACTCCCCGACGGGAGATCCAAATCGTCGAACAACGAAAAGGCGATCACCTTACACATAAAGGAGAAAGGAAATGAGTGATCTTCAAGCCTACATAAGCAAACGTAAAAAAGAAGACCCGGAATTCGCCGAAGGGTTCGAGGAAGGATATCAGAAATTTAAAATCGGTGTCATGCTTCGCCTGGCCAGAGAAAATGCCGGAATGACACAGGAAGAAGTGGCCAAAAAGCTGGACACTCACAAAACAGCCATTTCAAGAATTGAAAACCACGCCGAGGATATCCGGCTCTCCACACTAGAAAAGTACGCGAAAGCTTTTGGCAAAACTCTGAAAGTTGAACTTGCGGACACAACGGTGGTATATTAAGCGCATTAAGGGGCCTAAGCCGGCCGGGCAGGAATCGGTTTCTCTCTGGTGCGTAAGGTTTTAACTAAATTGGGGATCGTTGCTTGTATTTTAGCCCCTCACATAGGGATCCTCCTGTTGGGATCCCTTCGGGGCTTCGGGGTTATGCGCAGGGTCGTTGAAACGGTTAAGAAGATAACGGATTTCCCATAGCACACGGATTAATCCGGGGGCTATGGAATAACATATCTAAAACCACATCTGTCCAAAACGTTTAAAAAGTAGCCAGTGAAAGCCCCGAAGTCGGGGCTTTACTATTTTAGGAGGTCCAACCCAACCTAAAATATCACTGACTATGACAAATGTAACACTATTTGCCCAGATTATGCAGACCTTAGACCGCCTTAGCTTCACCAAACTGGTCAGCAAACATGGCACCGACAAGCACGCCAAAGGAATCACCAGCTGGACGCATCTGACAACGATGCTGTTCTGCCAGTTCTCGAAGTTAAACAGCCTTCGTGATGTCTGTAATGGTCTTAAATCAGCAAGTGGAAACCTCAATCATTTAGGCATTACCCGTGCTCCGTGTAAATCTTCTTTATCCTATCAAAACAAGCATCGCGATTGGCGGCTGTTTCAGGATTACTACTTTACGATGATGAAAAAGCTTAGCGGGATGGCTCGATTCAGGCAGACCCGTTTTAAGATCAAAAGCAAGATCCTGCTATTGGATTCGACCACCATTAGCCTCTGCCTGAGTTTATATGATTGGGCCAGGTTCCGCAAGAAGAAAGGAGCTATCAAACTCCACACCCTGCTTGACTACGATGGATGTCTTCCGGTGTATATACGTATGACGGATGGAAAGCCTCACGACTCCACCGTAGCAAAGGAGTTATCCTTGCCCGTTGATGCGGTAGTCGTAGCTGATCGGGCCTACGTTGATTTCCCAACCCTGTACCGGTGGAACACCGAAGGCAGCTATTTTGTCATCCGCCTCAAAGATTCCATCCAATTCAAACGGGGAAAAGAAAAACCTCTCCCAGAGGGGCGCCACGAGCATGTCCTGGTCGATGAATACATTGAATTGAGTCATCCCCCGACCTATCAAAAATATCCCACCAGGCTACGGCGTGTGGTGGTCTACGATTCGGACAAAGATCAAACGATTGAGCTGATTACCAATCAATTTACCTGGACAGCAAACACCATCGGTGAGTTGTACAAAGCCCGATGGGACATTGAAATCTTCTTTAAAGAGATCAAACAACTACTCAAAATCAAATCCTTTCTGGGGACTACGGCCAATGCTGTGCTCATTCAGATTTGGACAGCAATGATTGCTATGCTGATCTTGAAATACCTCAAAGCCTGCGCCTCCTACCGCTGGTGTCTATCCAATATGGTGGCGTTTCTGCGATTAAACCTGTTTGTCAAGTTTGACCTGAAAAAGCTAATGGACCATCCCTTTAAACCTCCGGATATCCCCCCAGAATCCGATTATAAGCAGATAAATTTGTTTAATTGGGGGGGATTGATTTTGGAAGTGCGAAAAAATCTGTCCTAAACAGTCAGAAACGCATATAATTCGTAAATTGCAAAACGTTTTGGACAGCTATGATCTAAAACGAATCTTTTTAATGATTTTTTCCAGTGCCATCTCGAACTCATGTTGATTTAGATAAAATGAAAACCTGAGAAACATTCTGAAAAAAAAAGGCGATCATGAGATCGCCCTTCTTTAACTGTTTACTATTAATTGCTTGCTGCTAACTGTTCCCGGTCAGACCCGCCAGTCCTGATCGGCTTCTGGTTTGTTATCAAGTATTTTTTCGATCCTTTCCATTACATCCGGAGTCAGCTTTTCTACTACATCGCCGGCTTTCATATTCTGTTTCACTTGTTCCGGTTTGGAAGCACCTGTAATGACGGTACTAACATTCGGATTTTTCAGGCACCATGCCATTGCCAGGTTCGGCATGGTTACACCTAATTCTTCAGTAAGTGGTGCCAGTTTTTTCACTTTCTCCAGGTTCTGCTTCCCTTCTTCGGTTTCGAGAAGTTGTTTGCGAAGCCATTCGTAATTCTTCATGTTGAGCCTGCTGTCTTTGGGAATACCATTATTGTATTTACCGGTTAACAATCCGCTGGCCAATGGACTCCATATAGTAGTACCAAGGCCTACTTCATCATAGAGCAAGGAAAATTCTTTCTCAACCTTTTCTCTGTGCAACATGTTATACTGCGGTTGTTCCATCAGAGGCGGTATCAGATGTTCACGTCGGGCAATATGGTATGCTTCCCGGATCTGTCCGGCCGACCATTCGCTCGTTCCCCAGTAAAATGCTTTCCCCTGGCGTATAACCTGATTCATGGCCCATACCGTTTCTTCGATAGGTGTGTACAGATCGGGACGGTGGCAGAAGATCAGGTCCACATAATCGGTCTGTAGTCTTTTTAAAGCTGCGTTTGTTCCTTCTACGACGTGTTTGAATGAAAGTCCCTGATTATTGGGTCCATTTCCACCAAAGAATATCTTGGTCGAAAGAACAAGATCTGACCGATTCCAGCCAGCTTTTTTGATGACATTTCCCATCATCGTTTCTGCGGCACCGCTGGCGTAACCCTCGGCGTTGTCAAAAAAGTTAACACCGGCATCACGTGCCGCCATCATAGAATCATAGGCTATTTTCTCATCCACCTGGTCACCAAATGTTACCCACGCACCAAATGACAGCGCGGACACCTTTAATCCTGATTTTCCTAAAAATCGATAGTTCATAATAGTTCTTAAAGATTAGTGTAATTTGTAACTATACTCGTCGAATTAAATGGATGAAAATTAGTTAGCGTTCCGTGATCACCCTTTCCCCGCAATTAATAACATTGTACTAATTACACAGAAGTGTGTAATCAACGGAATGAGACCTGCATGCGTTGTCCCTCATAGACTATCTGATTATCTGCTTTTTGGGTATTATTGATACCAGTTCCGTGGTCTTTTCCCACAATAACTACATTAATGGTCCTCTTTCGAAGCATTCCGGGAAATGAACCTTTACGATCGTCTATTCTTAATGTCTGAGTCTTATCATTCCAGTCAAATGAAATTGTAGAATAGATCCCCTTCTCATAGTCGTAATTATCATTCTCATCTTCGTACAATGTGAAATGCCCGTCGGCTCCCGGATAAATACGCAGCTCTATGGGATCTTCCGGTTTCTCATCGGCGTATTGAAGAACGGGACCCATCGGGATAATGGAACCCTGTTTTACAAATAAAGGAATGTGATCAATAGGTGAATCAGCGATAACAGTCTGTCCCCCATCGTATTCCTTCCCGGACCAGAAATCTGTCCAATTAACACCCTTTGGCAGATAGACTTGTCGGTTTTTTGCACCCGGTTCGGTCACGGGATTAACTAAAATTGACGACCCGAACATGAACTGATCAGCTATATTTCGCACATTGGGATCCTCTCTGAAATCGAAGGCCAATCCCCTCATGATCGTATAATTTTGGTTCGTCACTTTCCAGGCGAGAGAATAAATGTATGGGAGCAGGCGATACCGCAGCTGATCTGCTTTTACAAGTGCGTCGTAAGCCCACGATCCGGGGTCGCCAAATTGCCAGACCTCACGTGGGGTATTCGTCCCGTGAACCCGGAACAAAGGACAAAATGCACCGTACTCAAACCATCGCGTAAACAGTTCGCGATAATTTGGATTCTTTGATCCACCAGGAAAATCTGCAAAGCCACCCACGCTGACAAAAAAACCGCCAATATCTGTCGTCCAGTAAGGTACTCCCGCCATACAGAAATTCAGTCCCCCTGTAATTTGGTGCCGAAACACATACCAGTATCCATGAATATCTCCAGACCAAGTAGCTGCCGCATTCCGCTGCTGACCCGCAAAGGATGATCTTGTAAGAATGAAGACCCGTTTTTTTGATGTCTCACTTCTCTGTCCCTCGTATACAGCTTTTGTGGTCATTAATGAGTAGGTATTCAGATATCTTGCCCATGTGCCGAGGTAGTTTCTCTTATTCTCCAGCGAGGCTCTGATACTGACTTCACGGGTATTCGTGGTTTTAAACTCAGGCTCGGTTCCATCAAGCCACCAGGCGTCCACTCCTTTCGAGAACAGACCATCATTCATCCCTTTCCAGTATACCTTTCGGGCCTCCGGATTGAACGCATCATACACACGCGATTTTGACCACGTCGTATCCGGAAACAACGCTCCAAGAGAATCCATTTTATGATACATTTCCGTATCAAAACCAAACGTTGGCCATACCGACAACAACAGATGAGCGTGATACTTGTTATGCAGCTCATCCATCATCTCTTTTGGATTGGGGTACCGTGACTGATCAAAATGAAGTCCGTTCCATCCCCATTTTCCCCAGTAATTCCAGTCCTGCACGATGTTATCTATCGGGATTTGACGCTTGCGGTATTCAGCAACCACATCTGTGAGTTCTTTCCTGGTCTTGTAATGTTCTTTGCTCTGCCAGAATCCATAGGCCCATTTCCCGAACATCGGAGCTTTTCCGGTCAGATTACGATAACCTGAAACGACTGAGTCGATATCGGGTCCATACACAAAATAATAGCTGATCTCATCTCCCACCTGCGACCGGAATGATCCCTGATATTGACTCCGGAACCATGTCTTAGAGGTGTTGTCCCAGAGAATCCCGTATCCGTTAGATGAAACCAGGAACGGCACGACGGCTATCTTGTTGGCTTGCGCCATCAGTATGTCATGCCCATTGTAATTCATCAGCCCGTCTTGATACTGCCCGAGTCCATACAATCCCTCATCTCGATCAAAATCAAACTGCTGTTCAATGTGATAGGTCTTTTCTCCCTGGACTGTAGCTGCTTCCATGATTCTTCCTGCAGGATGCTCCGCAAGGATCTGCTCGCTGTTTCGATTGAGATACGTTATCGAGCCGGTCTTTTTGCTGACCAATACTTTCAGGCTATCTGTCGTCATGATAATATCATCACCGGACTCTGTGACACCCCAATCTGCCTTTTTAATCTGCTTATGAATGACCACCAATTCAGGATTGTCCGGAAACGATGATCCGGGAGTGTATTCTACATGAATTACGGATGGATCAGAAACAGCTAAACGCAGGTTTCCTTCTTTCAAATGAAACAGTAAACCGTCTTGTAATTTCTCGTAACGAATTACCGAAAACGATTGCTGCGCATAGGATATACTTGCAGTGGCAAGAAACATAATCACGGCAAAAAGTGCATAATATCCTGACCGAATTGACCTCATGATGTAATCCTCAAATCTGTTTATTTATCTGACATAGAAGGTGGTGGATTTTCCGATCCCCATCCATCCGGTTGGGCCCCCATATGAAGTATCAGAGTTCCGCCTTTTTTAATATCAGTGTGATGGAACCACGCCTGACTCAAATTCTTTCCATTCAGTGTTGCCGAGGTAACATACCGGTTGGCCGGACTCAATCCTTCCGCTTTAATCACGAATGTTTTACCATTTTCAAGATGGATGGTCGTCTGCTTGAGATGCGGCGCCGTGACCAGGTACACATCCTGTCCTGCTAACGGGTAGAGTCCCATCATATGAAACGCCAGCCACGATGACATTGCCCCGGAGTCGTCATTTCCCGGCAGTCCATCACGGGAATCATGAAAATATTTGTGGATAATGGCCCACACCCGGTCCGTTGTCAGATCCTGGCGACCGGCCCATATGTACAAAGCCGGGGTCAGGAATCCGGGCTCGTTACCTACATTATAATAATGCCCAATGAGCGAATCCGTTTTGCCATCCTTCAAAAAGAACGTGTTCAAACGATTGATGAACGCGTCTTTACCGCCACATTTTTTAATGAGTCCCCGCACATCCTGCGGCACATATAACGAGTATTCCCAGGATTGGCTCTCATAGAAAAAATCCGGCCAGCTTCCGGCAGTCAGCGTCGTGAAATCCTTTTGCCAGGAACCATCCCTGTTCCTCGGCCAGATGAAACCTGTAACACCTTCGTTTGTGACCGGGCGCCACAAATGTTGCCAGTTATCCGCCCGTTTCCGGTAGCGTCGGTAGAGTGAATCTATTCCCAATCCTTTTGCTACTTCAGACAGGCAGAAATCGTCATAAGCATATTCGAGCGTTCGTGTCCCCGATCGCTCATAGTTAGTTGAGACGTAACCTAATGTCTTATAATCATGTAGACCGCCTCTGCCCTGTTTCCGCTGATTACCACCGGCCGGGAGTTCAGCATCCTTGATCATTGCTTTCAGGGCCGTTTGATAATTGATTCCTTTCAATCCTTTCACAAAAGCATCAGCGATAAGCACCTCGGCATTGGAACCACCTTGTGTACGCCCATTGTCGTCTCCACTGCGGGAATCCGGCATATAACGATCGTATTTATAGATATCGATGAGCGATCGTACAATATCTCGTTCACGATCGGGACTAATAAGCGTGAGTAATGGATTCGAGGAGCGAAAGGTGTCCCAGATGGCGTAATAATCATCATAATACGGTTCATCGGAATGCCATTTGGGATTTTCACCTGTCTTGTCAGTCGGCATAAGCAACACATGGTACAAGGCTGTGTAAAACATTTTCTTGTACACCTGGTTGTTCGTTTCTATCGAGACCTTCTCCAGTTCCTTTTCCCACTTGTTCGATGCTTGCTTCCTGACAGTATTAAAATCCCAGGTAGTTAACTCAGCCTCTGCATAATGATACGCTTTGGCCATGCTTATGTACGAGATTCCGACTTTTACCCTGATCTTCTGTCCCTGCTTCGTATGGAAAGTAAACACGGCCCCGGTCTTGTCACCCGAATCAAACTCATCTCTTTTGCCATTTACAACATGATCATTTTTCCAGGTAGCAAACTGATCAGCAGGAGTATCAAAAATAGCATAAAAGTAGACTGTGTAGGGTCCGCCTTCATTCCATCCGCCCCGGACCCGGCTATACCCTTCTATTTCGTGATCAGAGAGAACGTGCACTTCAGAACCGACTAATTCCTGCCCCTCACCATACGGAACACCACTTTGAAGGAAGTGCCCGGCATCAATCAGGATGTGAGCGTTTGATGATTCAGGAAATGTATATTGCTGAAAACCGGCATGTTGAGTCACCGTCAATTTAGCACGAATACCATACCGCTTTAGATCAACCGAATAATACCCGGGAGTGGCCATATCATTGCTACCTGGTGATGAGATGTCATTCAACGTAGCTGGTCCCGTAAACGGCATAATCATGATGTTTCCATACTTGGCACCACCGCCGGTCCCGCTTACATGCGTATGACTAAATCCGTTAATCTTACCGTTTACCTCATAGCCGGAATTAGTGTTGTTCTTCCCCATATCCGGACCCAGTTTTACCATCCCGAATGGAAGAGCAGCACCCGGAAAGACATGCCCCCCGCCCTCGGTGCCTATGAATGGATCCACATACCGGGTTACATCCCGATCCTGAGCCCCCGCAACAGAGACCAACACTAACATCAAAAGCAAGAAAAACGACAGTATCTTTCGATTTAACATGATATATCCTATTGTACGGGCAATCCCCCGTGATTACCCTACATAGCGTCAACATTTGATTGTGTAGGGGCGATTTGCGAATCACCCCTACACCGTTAGAATCAAATAGATTCTCTCACTGGGCCGGCTTGATAACAGCAACCCATCCACCGCCGGGAGCCATGTGGATTTTCAGCTTTGTCGACGAGGTAACCTGCTGATTATTCCTATTGTAATCACTTCCGATCCGATTGGAATTGATGGCATCTGAATAGATATCAGCATTATAGTTCCCGCTACCCAGAAATGATAAATCCACCGAAAGATCACGCGGTGTCCAATTGGTCATTCCGCCAATGTACCAGGTATCTCCTTTACGGCGGGCAATCATCAGGTAATCGCCGACTTTACCATCCAGTGCTACGGTTTGATCCCATGTGGTTGGCATACCCGAAAGCAGGTTCATAATCACCGGCTCTTTCTGATAGGCTGTCGGGGCATCGGACAACATTTGTAGCGGCGCATAGTAATCGACATACATCGCCAATTGGTGACAACGCGTACCCTGACTCTCCGGACGAGAGTGGAGCGGGCGGAAATCGTTCTTATTATAATTTCGCATTGCACCGGGTGTATAATCCATTGCGCCGGCAACCATACGAGTGAAGGCCAACATCACTTCATGAAACGGATCTTCAGCATCAGTCCACTTGTCATTTTCCATTCCGAAGACACCTTCACGATTTATGATATTGGGATAGGTGCGGGACAGCCCCGTCGGTTTGAATGCCCCGTGAAAATCGACCATCAGGTGATGTTCCGCCGCCGCTTTGGCTAACCGTGTGTAAAAATCAACGACCTTCTGATCATCCCTATCCATAAAATCGACTTTCACACCTGCAATACCCCATTTTTCAAACTGGGCTAATGCTTTGTCACGCTGACTGTCGAGCGTATGCCATACGCACCAAAGGATCAGACCGACATTCTTCTCTTTTCCATACTCAGCCAGTTTCGCTATGTCGAGGTTTTTATTTACGTCAAATAAATCGAAATCATTGGACCAGCCTTCATCCAGGATGATATAGGGAATACCGTTCTTGCTGGCAAAATCGATGTAGTACTTATAGGTATCCATGTTGATGCCGGTCTTGAAGTCCACACCTTCCAGATTCCAGTCATTCCACCAGTCCCATGATACCAGTCCAGGTTTGATCCAGGAGGTGTCCTGAAGTTTATTGGGCGTGGCAAGCAGATAAACCAGTTCATTGTTGAGTAAATCTTTATCCTGACGCGCCAGGATCATCAGACGCCATGGAAATGTACGTGTCCCTTCTGTCTGTGCGATATAGTCGGTGCGCTCCAGAACGTTTATGTCCAGCCTGTTCTGCTTTTCTTTCGACGGATAGGCCGGCATGATCCCTTTCATGCCATAGTACTCGCCATGACCCGGTTCAAGGTATAGTCCCGGGTAATCGTGCAGATCGGCCTCTGTCAGTAGCACTTTTATCCCTGAACTGTGATCGATCAGCATTGGGAGAGGAACTTTGATCGAGTCAATCTTCGAGATATAACCGTATGAATATGTCGATTCGTAACCATGCCAACGCGGGCTTTTTGGATCGAGATACCACGCCTTTTCATCTTTAGGGAAGTTATATGCCACCTGTTCATGCTTCACCTTTACATTCCCCTGCATCCGTGTTTCAATACGATAGGCGACACCATTGTTGTAGACCCGGAATACGATTGAAAACGGTTTCTTGAAACGAAGTGTCAGTTCGTTGAAGTGATCGTTAACATTGTCATTGAACCCATACAGAGGTTTGACAGTTGTATTCACGCTCCGGGTGGATCTTTTACTGACGCTGGCATTCATTCCCAGCACGTCTCCGTTTTCGAAGGTCATGGAAATGGGTGATGGTTTTAAAAGCGCTTTCCCATCTACCGAGACCTGGTAGGTAACATCGCCGTTAACAGTGACGGTAACTTTCACATGCTTATCGGGCGAATACAATTCATACTGTTTGCCGGCGGCGTAACTCTGCTGCGAGATGCTAAGAGCAATGATACAAAATGCGGTCAGGACAACGTGTTTCATACAACCTCCATTGGAATTTTGAATTTTGAATGATGAATTTTGAATTTTGAATTTTGAATTTCCAGGCAGTTAGGTTTTATACACTAACTCGGGACTTAGCGAATTCAGTCGGTAAAAAAACAAAGGGAAGACGACACACCTCTTCCCTTTGTTATGATCAATAAATCAATCCTTGTAATTCAATAACTACAACGGAATCAATATATAATTTTACCACGAAACTGTCGTATGCAATGGCAGATCGCGTGATGAGTTGCCTACAAGGATCTCATATGATCCCGGCTCGACTGTCCATTTTTTGGCATCTGCATCATAGTAAGCAAACTCCATCCTTGGGATCTTCACGGTCACTTGCTTGCTTTCGCCAGCTTTCAGTTCAACGCGCTTGAACCCTTTTAGCTCGCGCGGTGCACGTTCCACTTTTGAATCTGGTTTGTGAACATACACCTGGGCGACTTCAGCTCCCTCGCGGCTCCCGGTATTTTTTACAGTGAAGCTCACGTTCACGTACGCGTCATCTCCGCTTCCCATTTTACTTGCAGACATATTGCTTAGATCAAACGTTGTGTACGACAAACCATAACCAAATGGATAAAGCGGTTTGATGTTATGAGCATCGTAGTAACGATAACCGACCAGGATCCCCTCCTGGTGAGGTGCTGTACTGTCTTGTTTCATGTATGTCTTCGATGCCGACGTCTGGTCCCAGCGATATGGAAATGTAAGAGGAAGTTTACCTGATGGGTTATAATCACCAAGCAGTACATCAGTTATGGCGTTACCGGCCTCCTCGCCGCCAAACCAGGCATCAACTACAGCACCAGCCTGTTTATTCCATGGATCCATCTCGACAGCTTCACCAGTGTTGATAACAACGACTGTCTTAGGATTGGCTTTAGTTAAAGCATCCAGAAGTTCATCCTGGTTACCTGGCAGACGCAATGATGCGAGATCATGTCCCTCGGAGACATCATATTTCGTACGTCCAACGAACGCCAACACCAGATCCGATTTGCTTGCAGCTTTTGCCGCCTGTTTGATCAAATAATCATTGGGACGACGAATACCTAATTTGATATTCACTCCATTACCGCGGAAGAAATAGTCCAGACGGATTGGATACCGTTTATTGGCTTCCAAATCCACTTTGTAGCTATTCACTCTGATACCGTAATGCAGTCTTGCATCGAGCACTTTCTTGCCATCAAAGTAGAAATCCATGCCATTGTTGTCGGCGACATCGATTACGTATGTGCCTGACTCCGGCACGCTTAGATAGCCGGTCCAGCGCATGGAAAAACCATTATTGAATTCATCATCAGATTTTGGGATGACATCCGACATGTTCACGCCATTCGTCACATCACCCAGACCAAAACTTACCGATTTATCGACGCGTGTATAAACTGGCTTACCGGAGAACGAAGCATTCGCATAATATTCTCCCTTCAAGCCTTCTTGTGAGCCAGAGGCACTTGTATGCAGACTGGATCCGGAAATAGCTTTTGCCCCGTTTCCGAGAATAACCCCCGGTTCATAATTCATTTTAGCCTTGTTGCCAATACGTGTCTGCAATGCTTCCCATGGTGTTACATAGAAATAAGGAATCGTCATAGCACTGCCGCCACCCCGAAAGACATGTTTCGCACCAGGGCCGACCACCGTGATATTATGTACTTTCGACAAATCAAGAGGCAGCGTTTTATCTTTGTTTTCTAACAGCACAATCCCTTCTTTAGCTGCTTGCAGTGCAACTTCCTGGTTGGCTTTAGAATTGACCATCGAATCATCCACTTTACCGGGATTTTCCATTAGGCCGAGCTTCACGATGACGCGCAGGATATGTCGGACCTGCTCATTGATGGTTGCCTTGCTCACTTTGCCTGAATTGACCAGCGGCATGATGTTATCTTCATTCAGAAATTTTCCTGTCGGCATCTCAAGATCCAGGCCGCTGTTTTCGGTGGGTAAAACTTCGTGAACGGCTCCCCAGTCCGACATTGAGATATAACGAAATCCCCAATCCTTGCGAAGCACATCTGTCAGCAAATATTGGTTTTCACTACAGAATGTACCATTCAGTTTGTTATAGGCGGGCATAATGGCCAAAGAATGAGCATCTTGAATGGCCGCTTTAAATGCCGGGAAGTAAATCTCATGCAGGGCACGCTGGCCAATCTCTGAATTAACATAATTCCTCTCATATTCCTGGGTATTTGCTACAAAATGCTTCACGGTAGCGGCTACGTCCTGAGATTGAACTCCTTCAATATAATGCACACCCATCTGAGAGGTCAGGTAGGGATCTTCGCCGTATGCTTCAAACGTCCGGCCGTTACGGGGATTTCGGGCGATATTCACATTGGGACCAAGAATGACGTGTCGGCCTTTTCCTTTCACTTCCTGTCCAATGACTTGCCCAACTTTATATAGAAGGTCCGTATCCCAGCTGGCTGCCATGTCAGTACCACTTGGGAAGGCAGTCCCCTTGTCCCAGCGAACCCCAATAGGTCCGTCTGTCATCTTAAGAGCAGGAATGCCGAGACGAGGTATCGGCTGCGTTGTGAAACCGGTTCCACCCAGGAGACTAATTTTTTCCTTTAATGTCAGTTTTTGCAGCAGCTCGTCAACTTTTTTATCGACCGCCGCTTCATCCATTTTTGTTTGTGCCTGAACCATTACCGGCAGTGAACCTATCAATAGGGCCAGTAGTGCCAACAGCATCTTACGGTAGTGATGATGTTTCTTCATAAGAATAATAATATTTCTGATTGCATGGTTTTCGAATGGCTACGTCCCTTTGAACAATCGTCAAATCATCCTGTTCGCAGTTTTCATAGCTGTTTCAAAGGAAACACTTGGTATGTATAATCTTCACTTTTATCGTGAAAATCCAAACAATTAATCAATTCTTTTGAAAAGAGTTTGATTGATGGGCTGTGTACTCTCGAAGTACATATAGTTGATGGTTGATGGTTTACAGGTGGGAAAAAGTGTTAAAGTGTTAAAGTGTTAAGGTGTTAGAGTGGGAAGGTGGCTCTCAGCAATCAGCTATCAGCCTTATACGCCAATCACGACTATCCTTGTTGATTGCTGCTAATTTTTCACTATTCAGTTCTTTGATATAATGAGTTCTGCGACATAATCCTTTAAGGGAACCGGATTTTTTAATGACGGCAGAGGAGTTAACGAAATCATTTCGAATTTATAGTTCTTAAAGGATCCTTCTTTAGGTTCAAGTTCAGAATTTAGTGAAACAGATGTGTTGTTCACTGACAACACGATTCGCGCATTGCCCGCCCAAAAACACTCAGCGTCTCTTGGGCATCGCCCATCCATTACGGAATCAAGCTTCACGGTAAACCCTTCAGGCACGATCTGGACTTCCTGTTCATATTTAATCTTAAACTTCTGATTCAGCTTTGCAGTTTGAATACTTGTAACATTATTACTGCAGCCAATAAATACGGATAAGATTACGGAAAATACCAATCTCTTCATGAGAACCTCTCTTAACCCGCTATTTCAATTATAAAAAAATCCTTCTATGAAGAACTGAGTTATTGAATTACTTGACTTAATAATACCTAACGATCTCTGTTTAAGCAATTAATTAACACACGTTCGAGACGAGATAAACTGACCCTATGCTAATTTCGCATATATAAACGTGTACCGGAAATAGCATAAACCCTTAAAACGGTTAAGGAGTTAACAAACTCTTCTCGACACCCGAATGAATCCGGGTGCTATACCAGACAAATCTGAAACGTACCGTTATTGATAATTACTTTAGTGCAGATCCCACTACTCAATACTCCCATCTCAATACTCATTCAACTAAAACTTGATCATCGCCTTGAGCACGCCATCCTGATAATGATCGACGATATCAAAGGCTTTGCTGGTTTCATGAAACGGGAAACGATGAGTCACCATAAACTCCGGCGACAACTTTCCTGAAGCAATCAAATCAATGACCGGTTGTACGCAGTTGTTCTGGCGGCGAACATTCTGTACGGTGATTTCCTTTCTTCTCAAGATGCTGATATCAAATGAGATCCTGTCATCGGATGGTATACCGACAATCAGAAGCATTCCACCGGGTTTCAGTATCTCAATTGCCTGATCGAGTGCCTCCTGTTGACCACAGCACTCAAAAACAACATCAAATAATTCCGGATTTTCTTCTTGCAACGATGCCACCACATCTTGCTTCAATGGATTTCCACTCCAGACAGCTCCGGCGTCCTCTGCTATAGATAGCCGATAATCTAACTTGTCGGTAACGAATATGTTCTTTAGTCCCCGGGCTTGAAGTGAGAGAAGAACACCGGTTCCGATCGGACCGACACCCAGAATAGCTGCTGCTTCAACATTCTTAATTTTATCCAGAAAAGTTGAGGCATAATAGCTGATAGACAACGGCTCGACCAGTGCAGCATCTTCCCCACTCATATTTGATGGAACCGGGTAACAGTTGTTCTCAGGCATGACAATATACTCGGATAAGCATCCGTCCATTTGTCCCGGACAGCCGAGAAATTTCTGATCATAGCACGTATGTTCTCTACCGCTCAAACACTGCTGGCAGTGATGGCAGGAAACGGCCGGTTCGATGGCTACAAGATCGCCCGGTTTCACCCCTGTCACCGAACTGCCAATCTCTTCAACAATAGCAGAGCCCTCATGCCCGAGTGTGAATGGGAATTCGATAATCTGATCCCCGATGCCACCTTCATTATAATAATGCATATCCGATCCGCACACGCCGACCGAATCGATCTTCAAAAGCACATCGTGGTCATTTTCAATCTTCGGTTTGGGCACATCCAGGATGTCAAATGTCTTTAATCCGGTGAGCGCTACTTTCTTCAATCGTACTCCCTTTTGCTATTTATCTTAAAAATGTTCGACATCACGGTAACACGGGAAACCATTAAAACGGTTCTCATTGCTTCACATTATGAAAACACCCGGATGAATCCGGGTGTTAACCATTTCTTCTGAGAATAGACGAATTTTCCGCGAGTAGTCTTAACTACGTGTATTCATCGAATAATACATGTCATTCCACCGCAGCTCCTTCTTGAATTCGGAGATCTGAGTGTCTTCGTTTATGAGTAAGTATTCGATACCCGCTATTTCAGCGAAGTCTTCCATATACTCTTTTGTGAGCGCCTTACTGAACCCGGTATGATGGGCTCCTCCTGCAAGTATCCATGCCCCTGCGGCCACTTCTAAATTAGGTTTTGGAAGCCACAGGACTCGCGCAACCGGAAGTTTCGGTAGGGCGGCTTCAGGTGCAACTGCCTCGACTTCATTCACAATCATCCTGAAACGATTACCCATATCGATGATTGACGCATTGATAGCGTTACCAGGGGCTACGTTAAAAATCAATCTTGGTGGATCTTCTTTACCGCCAATAGATAACGGCTGAATAGCAAGATCTGGCTTTCCATCTGCGATTGACTCACAAATCTCCAGCATATGGGCTCCGAGTACCTTCATGCCGCCGTTGGCCGGATTGAAATGATAGGTGTAATCTTCCATAAAGGAAGTTCCCCCCTCAAGACCGGTGGACATCACTTTCATCGCCCGCAGAAGTGCCGCAGTCTTCCAGTCGCCCTCGGCCCCGAAACCATATCCCTGGCTCATTAGTCGTTGAACAGACAGTCCGGGAAGCTGTTTGAGTCCGTGCAGATCTTCAAAAGTGGTGGTAAACCCCTGGAACCCGCCATCCTCAAGAAAGCCTTTGATACCAAGTTCAATTTTGGCCGCATCGCGAAGAGATGATCGCATTTCTCCGTTTTTGCTCAGCACTTGTTCAAGGTTATATCTCTGTTCATATTCCGACAGCAGGTTTTCGACTTCACTATTGCCTGCTTCGTTGACATATTCGACAAGGTCACCGACGCCGTATCCGTTTACAGAGTAACCCATCTGCATCTCGGCTCCAACTTTATCTCCCTCAGTAACTGCCACATGGCGCATATTGTCACCAAAGCGAGCAATCTTGCCTCCCTGAGCATCCTGCCAGGCACTGGCTGCTCTCATCCATACCGAAAGCCGGTCGTGGACATTTTCATCCTGCCAGTGACCAACTACCACTTTGCGTGACTTATTCATCCGGGTACAGATATACCCAAATTCCCTGCCTCCGTGAGCCGATTGATTCAGGTTCATGAAATCCATATCGATCTTATCCCACGGGATGTCCCTGTTGAATTGCGTATGCAGATGTACGAATGGCTTTTGCAGGACCTTCAATCCACCTATCCACATTTTAGCAGGTGAAAACGTGTGCATCCACATGACCAGCCCTATGCAGTTTTTTGCATTGTTGGCTTCGAGGCACAGATCATAAATGGCATCCGGCGTGGTAAGCACTTGTTTGAATTTTATCGTAACTGGAATCTTTGACGATGCGGATAATCCATTAACTATTTCCCTGGAATGTTCTTCCACAAGCTTTAATGTTTCATCCCCGTAGAGATGTTGGCTACCCGTTACAAACCAGGCCTCATATTTTTTTAAATCTATCATCTGTTTATTCCTGTGTACATTCTTTTGGTTATCAATTCAGTGTTTAGTAAGCCACCACCTGGTTTTATTCCGACCAAACAGTTATTTGTTCTGATGAGATTGAATTTGTCCGTAGTATGCATTTGCTCCGTGCTTACGCAGATAATGCTTTTTTAGGATATAACCCGGCAACCCCTCGAGATCTGGATTCAGCCTCAGGCTGTTAAGTGCCATTTTTGCTACCCTTTCAAGAACTAAACTATTTTTCACAGAATCTTCCGGATCTTTGCCCCACGTAAATGGGGCATGGCCCGCAAGTAACACCGCCGGCATAGCAACCGGATCAAGATTCTTAAACCGTTCGACGATCAGTTTACCGGTATTCAATTCATAGCTCTCATCCACCTCTTTCTCAGTCAGGAATCTTGTTACCGGGACAACACCATTGAAATGATCCGCATGGGTTGTTCCGTAACAGGGGATCTCAACCAGTGCCTGGGCAAACGTAGTTGCATACTCACTGTGGGTATGAGTGATCCCGCCGATCTCCTTGAAATTCTTGTATAGCTCAACATGAGTCGGCGTGTCAGATGACGGTCTCAGGTCTCCTTCAACAACATCTCCATTCAGGTCGACGACGACCATGTCATCCGGAGACATTTTAGCATAGTCTACCCCGCTTGGTTTTATAACAACCAATCCTTCATTACGGTCGATACCACTGACATTTCCCCAGGTCAGTGTGACCAAACCGTACTCAACGATTTGCAGGTTGGCTTCGTAAACTTTCTTTTTCAAATCCTTTAGCATCAATTCTCCCTGCGTACGTTATCCCTGATATCCAGCAAGTCTTTCATCACATTGAACATACTGCCTTTATCATTTTCGGTACCAAAACCATCGTGTATTTGTTTATACAGCTTATATAACTCTTTATAAACTGCATGATTTTCGGGGATTGGTGTGTACACCTTGCCGACGCCGGTCATGGTATCACGTGCCTTCCCGATGTCATCATAACCTCCGGCCTCTTTTCCGGATGCTACAGCTGCGAAGATGGCGGCGCCGAGTGCCGGGGTTTGTTCGCTCCGGGAGATTTTCATGGGCCGGTTTGTTACATCGGCATAGATTTGCATCAATAGCTTGTTCTTAACCGCAAGTCCGCCGCAGTTTATCACTTCATTGATTTGCACGCCGTTTTCTTCGATGCGGTCGATAATTGCCAGTGCCCCAAAAGCCGTGGCCTCGACAAGCGCCCGATAGATTTCATGTGGCTGTGTGTGAAGTGTTTGACCTAATAAAAGACCAGTCAGGCGAACATCCACCAGGATGGTCCGGTTACCGTTATTCCAATCGAGAGCAAGCAAACCGGTCTCGCCCGGTTTTAATTTCAAAGCTTCCTTTTCAAGATTTCGGAATTTTTCATCGTTGGTCTTGCCATACTTCTCAGGCACAAGTTGGTTTACAAACCAAAGAAAAATATCACCAACAGCTGATTGTCCCGCTTCAATACCGTAATAACCGCCCATGACTGATCCATCCACAATACCGCATACGCCCGGGATGTCGGCGAGTTTTTCATCAGCCGGATGGATCATGACATCACAGGTGCTCGTTCCCAAAATTTTAACCAGCGTGCCAACCTTAATACCTGCTCCGACTGCTCCGATGTGTGCATCAAATGCACCGACAGCAACCGCAGTATCTGTAGAAAGTCCAAGTTTATCTGCCCATTCACTGGTAAGGTATCCTGCTTTCTCTTCTGCCGGATAGGCTTTGAAATCCAATCGTTTTCGCAAATCGACTAAATCCGGAGATAGGGCCGTTAGAAATTCATCATCGGGCAATCCGCCCCACTTTTCGTTGTACATCGCCTTATGACCGGCCGCACACACACTTCGTTTTATATCATCTGGTTTCGTATTTCCGGTCAATACAGCCGGTATCCAGTCACATATCTCAACAAAACTGTAGGCAGCATCAAATACTTGTGGGTTTTCCTTCCTGCAGTGCAGTATTTTACTCCAGAACCATTCCGATGAATACACGCCGCCGATCTTTGCCAGGTACTCCGGACGCAGATCTGCAGCCTTATCGGTGATGAATTTTGCTTCTTCAAAAGAGGTGTGATCTTTCCATAACCACACCATGGCAGCAGGTTCATTCTTAAATTCATCCTTAAATGACAGTGGCGTGCCCTCATTGTCCACGGGTAGTGGACTGCTGCCCGTTGTGTCAACGCCTATACCGATCACGTCATCGGAAGAGAAACCGTTTGTTGCAGTCCGGGCTTTCTCCAGGGCGCCCTTTATGGTGGCCTCGATACCTTTCAGATAATCGTCAGGGTTTTGACGAGCAAGGTTGGGATCGGCCGGATCGGTAATGATTCCAGCATCTCCGGACGGGTAATTAAATACTTGGTTTGCCAGTTCTTCACCGTTGCTTATATCAACGATTACAGCTCTGCAAGAGTTGGTACCGAAATCCAGACCGATAGAATATTTACCCATTTAATTCAATCACCTTATTAATTATAAATTCTACGATGAGTAATGCCCGTTACGAGGACCATTTTTCCATTTCCACGCCGTGGTGATTATCTGGTCGATATCCTTGAATTCAGCTTCCCAGCCAAGAGCTTTTTTAGCAAAGGACGGATCGGCTACAAGTCGTGGCGGGTCGCCAGCCCGACGATCACCGTATTTTGCCGGAACCGGTTTTCCCGTAACCCGTTCAACGGAGGCAATGACCTCTTTTACCGAAAGGCCATTTCCTGTACCGAGATTACAGATCAACGATTCACCGCCACCGCCCAAATGTTCGACCGCTAATAAGTGAGCCTTAGCCAGATCAGAAACATGAATATAATCACGAATAGCAGTCCCGTCCGGGGTTTCATAATCCGTGCCAAACACGGTGATATTCTCGCGATCGCCGGTTACAGCATCCAATATTAATGGGATAAGATGGGTTTCCGGATCATGGTCCTCGCCGATTTTCCCATCCGCCGAAGCCCCGGCCGCGTTAAAATAGCGCAGGAAAACATATCGAAAACCGTAGGCAGAAGCATAATCCTTCAAAACCGTTTCGAGCATTTTCTTGCTCTTTCCATAAGGATTGATGGGATCCTGGGGATGGTTTTCATCAATAGGCGTGTATTCAGGGTTACCATATGTAGCGCATGTCGAAGAGAAAATGAACTTTTTGCAGTCATGTTTTCTCATCACTTCCAGGAGATTCAAAGGAGAGCCAATGTTGTTCTGGTAATATTTTTCAGGATCTGTGACCGACTCTCCAACATAGGCGTACGCTGCAAAATGAAGTACGGCTTCTATCTCATTATCCGAAAATATCTCATTCATCAGGATTTTATCTCCCAGATCACCCTCGACCAGTTCCACTTCTGATGATAAAATCGCTTCCCGATGACCATATACAAGATTATCGACGACAATTAGAGAATATCCCTGATCGGCAAGAAGCCTTACGGTATGCGAGCCGATATAACCTGCTCCACCTGTTACCAAAATCTTTTTCTTACTCATTCTCTAACCATTCGTCAATGCCACTCTGCACTAACTTAATCGTAAATTTCGTTATGATTTTCATTACGTGTAAAGTATACACTTATTAATAATAAAACAAATAACACAACTCCAATTTTCACGATTAAACATCGATTATTTATAACTGAAAACTGAATCCATCAGCCTGCATCTCCTGATACATATCGCTGTCAAACCGATAGTAATAGGCACCTTTCTTGGATGAAGATTTATCCTTTTCATCAAGCTTTACAATCCATTTCATAGATCGGACTTTTTTGCTGAAATTTCGCCTGTCATATTTGGTATCGTTTATAGCCTCGTAAAGATGTCGCAACTGCGGCATGGTGAACTTCTCGGGTAACAGTTCGAATCCAATCGGCTGCGTTTTGGTTTTCCGCCTGAGACGAGCCAGGGCTTTACGAACCATGACATCATGATCGAAAATCAGTGGTGGTTTCTCAGAGACGACAAACCACTGTGCATGGTATTTTTCAGACAGCGCCTGTTCATAACTCTCAGTGCGAATAAGCGCGTAATAGGCTACCGACATCGTTCTCGCCACGGGATCACGATCAACTTCCCCATAGGCATATAACTGCTCCATATAGACGCCCCTGAGTCCGGTGAGTTTGAACAAAATTCTGCTGGCTGCCTCATCCAAACTCTCCTCGTTTCCTACAAATCCACCCATTAACGACCAATTGCCCTTTTCCGGTTCGAATCCTCTCTTTATCAAAAGTATCTTCAGCTCTTTCTGATCGAAGCCAAAAATGATACAATCAGTAGCTATATAATGTTTTACATGATTCTCATAAAAATTCTGCATTTTCCCCATTATTAAAAATAATTCGTTTAGATAATTAATTTAAATGACTACCCGTAATCTTAGTTGTTTCTCAGATCAGAAAATGTATACCGCCAAGATCACTAAGAAACGCAAAAAATAAACAGATTTATTCTGCGAAACTGGCGTACATTTGTCATTAAATGACAAGTATGTAACCCCGATACATCGGGGTGGATAGTCATTAAATTTGATTTTCAAAAACGACAGAAGAACCTATAAAATAACGCTACTTCAGTTTTCAAGCTACATTCCTAATAGGTTGCCAGCACAACTTTTGTACTTTTCTCTTCCGTCGGCACGACTTACCTGTAAAATACAATATCTTATGTTTCATGATTTTAATATTTTAGATTTATTTGTAAAGTTTTGTTACCAAGAAAGCCTCAACAACGACACACCATGTCTTGGCAGTGAGAATGTGATATTGGTTTCATAATGACTTACGTCAATCCATTTCGGGGAGCTCAATTGCTGCAATTGCCCTGCCCTTTCTAAGATTTGGTACTGATCTTCAGATACTTTCTTTGGTTCTCCCATAGCCAGCCATTTTTGATAGGCATTACTGTAATATTCATCGATCCGGTAATGATGTAATAAGACGCGTTTTTGCATCAAATGACTGACATGAACAGATACTTCAGCCGCCGGAGCCGACACAGCATCATCGTCGTAATTCCAGATCATTACAGAAGCGGAATGATCATACACAGTTGCCATCACGCCAATATCCGGACTATCACCATGTGCGCCATTCGTAACAATGCTGTCGAGTTTGATTTCTGAGGGATCCTGCGTTTGGACAAATCGGCCCTGCATCATCCCGAACATTCGAAAGATATTGAGTATAGGCTTGGCAACTCCGTTTGTAGCAAGATCCCTGAACCCGGCAAACCACGGATGATTTTCGAATTCAAACGCCCATGTCAAAGCACCCTGCAGGTTAATGTCATACTTGAGTGCCAATTTATAAATCCTTGAAAAGGCAGCAGCGGTGTAGCTTGGATACATCGTACCGTTGCGATAGGCGTAATTGGGATCAAACTTAACCGAGCATGCGGCACATCCCTCCGGATCACATTCCGATATTATGACTGGCAAGTGTTTAAACTTCTGGTTTGAAGATACAATCTTGAACCCGGTCGCCACATCATTCAGCTCTGAATTAATACCCATCCGAATATGTCCATCCACAACTTTGGGATTCCCCTTTGCATGGTATGAGATAAAGTCGAGCGGAGCTCCGGTTTTCCCTGTCTTGTAATTTTTCCCGTTATCACAATGATCGAGAAAATCCTTTAGGAATTTGGCTGCTTTGTCCCATCCCGGACCTGTTGCTGCAGGACCGCCTACTTTGGCTTCCGGGAAGGCTACCTTCACAGCAGCTGCTGTATAATCATATAATTTAAAGTACTGCTCTTCGGTGCCCTGCCAGTAACCAATATTAGGTTCATTCCAAACCTCCCACTGCCACTTGCTAACGGCCTCTTTTCCGTATCGATCGACGCAATGAGTTACCCATTTGGAAACAACATTACCCCACTTTTCATAACTGGTAGGCGGGTAAGCCCAGCCGGTGTAAATATCCTTGTAGGGTTTTCCCGGCTCCCAGTGATGTTTGTAAGGTAAAGGTTTAGTAGAGAGCGCCTTTGGCATAAACCCAATCTCTACGATGGGATGAACACCATTATGTACATACGTATCAAATATTTTGTCAATGATTTTCCAGTCGTATACCGGTTTACCGTTACTGTCTTCCGTATACACATTAGTTGAGCCCCATTTCAATGATGGAACTCCATCACCGCTATTCAGGAAATTATGGGAACGAATATGAACGGGAACCGGGCTTAACTCCGAAAGTTCTCTAACTAGCTTTCTCCCGTTTTTCATATACGTATAATTTGGTTCATCATAGCCGAAGTAGACCCAGATCGGATTCATTGGCCCCAACTCCTTTGCCAAATATACGGTGATATGTGCCGTGTCTGGCTTCGCTGATATCCCTTGTCCAAGACAATTTCCACTAAGCAAACCGCATAGCAGGAGTGCTATTAAGAGGCTGAATCGGATACTCGTTTTCGGAGCTTTCATTAGCTGGATCATTTATGCTTGCTACATCTGTTGCTTTTTCCATACGATGACAAATCCACCATTCCGCTGAAGATTGATAGTCAGGGTTTTGCTCGCAGGAACGGTAACATCCTGTTCTGAAAACGGCATCTTTGAATCAGAATCAGTAATTAGAGTCCCGTGTTGCCCATATTGCAGGAACGAGAGATTCACGGATACTGCTTTGGTCGAGTCCTCACCATTAATACCTGCCACATACCAGGTTCCCTGAGACTTCCGTGCAAGAACGACGAGTTTTCCAGGATAGCCGGTTATGAATCGGGTATCATCCCAGTGCACAGGGACTTTCCTGAGAAAGTTTTTCACATAATCAGGCATATGGGACATACCTTCCGGGGTCTCTGCAAAGTGCTGGATACCTGATGTAAAAATCACCGGGAGCGCCAATTCAAACCCGTCTGTTGTTTGCCTTTCAATCCGTGGAATTTTGTACAGGCTCATTGGAGTGAAGTCCATAGGGTCAAATATGTTTCGCGTGAACGGTAGCATCGTGCAATGGTTGGGTTCCCTGTCAGCATCCTCCTGGGTGAATGTGATGTACTCGAAACCACGCACGGCTTCCATCGTCATCAGATTTGGATATGTTCGTTCCCATCCACGAGGCAACGTCGCTCCATGAAAATTGACCAGGAGATGATAGGTCGCCGCATCCTTCAGGATATCCAGATAATACTTTATCATCGACTCGCCGTCCCCGCCGAAAAAATCGACTTTAACACCCTTAATACCCATCTTTTCAAGCCTGCTGAATTCCATAACACGATCGGCATGAGTGAGCAGTTTACTCTTCGGATGATAGGTCGTTGTATTCCAGCTCCCGGAAGAATTGTACCAGAGGATGAGTCCGACGTTCTTTTTGGCTGCATACCTGGCAAGATCAGCAATCCGATCATAACCAATTGTCGTATCCCAGTTCACATCAACCAGACAATATTCCCAGTGCATGTCGGAGGCATAATCGATGAACCGTTTCTGGACATCGTATACGATCGAGTTGTCTTTAAGCAGCGCCCAGCTCCACGACGCCCGACCAGGTTTAATAAAAGCAGAGTCCATTTTTACTGCCGGCTTTGCAAGATCAGTGCCTAAGGTCGACTCCATAATCGTTTTCATCGATCCAACAGCTATAATCCGCCATGGAGAGCTCCACGGCAACTTTGCTTTAGGCTTGTATCCCCCACCTGGAAATACCTCTGCTTTATCTGGAAAGCCAAGCCGATACTCACCATTCGGCGATTTTTGTTGCAGCCTCGAGGCACAGTACGTACTGTCTAAACCCGCTTCGGTAATCACGACCCAGTTGGATCCTGATTTAAACAGCGCCGGGAATACCCAACCGGCTGCTGAAGGCGATGGCGTGCCAACAGCGATGCCCTGCAGGTAATCTTCTTCATACGATGGATTGGTCCGCCGCCAGCCCGATTTAGCGCTGTCCATAGGTTGCAGCCATGCCTTAGCTGAACCTGTGAAATGAAAGGATGTCGTCTCTTTCTCTATCTCCTTGTCCTCAGAACTCGAGCCGGGGAAATGATAACGAAAAGCAACGCCATCGTTCGAAACCCTGAATGTGATGTCCATTTCATCACCCGAAACATTTGACAGACGGTAGGTCTGCTCGTTGGCATGATACGTTCGGTTCTTTCTCTTGCCCGTTCTCATCGTGTAGCTTTCACTAACCGGTTTAACATCGGATACCGATTCAAGCTTCAGATTTTGGGAGAAATCTCCGTCGTTTCGAACGACCCCAAGGTGCGAGTTCTGAAGAACCACAGAATCTTCCCGTTGAATTCGATACAAGGCCATGTGATCGGGTGACATTGAGAATTCAACCGAAAGCTGACCATCCGGACTCTTAACCTCATATTTCTTTTTGAGGGATGAGCACGACGCAAATATCAGCGCTGCAATAACAAAGGTGTATATCTTCTTAATCATTACTTCAAAGGATTATTTCCCCGGGTAATTAATAATGTATTTCATTCTATTCTTTTCGATAGGTACGACCTGTCGTTTTCCATTTGGCCAGATTACCTCGATCTTTGATGGTTGTTTCAAATCCTGGAAACCCAGGATTTGAGTGTAGCTGTTTTGAGACCAATATCCTGATCCGGCCTGAACTTCTCGCCTCGGCCCGCTGCTACCATCCGTATAAACCAACCTGATGCTGGAACCGACGGCATTCCTGTTTTTCGAACGACCCACCAAACGTACGACGTAACCGGTTTTATTTGTGGCATTAAGATACAGCTTGGTTGCTGCACCGTTCTGCGACACTGCCAGATCGATCTTTCCGTCGTTGTTGAAATCACCGAGTGCGGCTCCTCTCTGTTCACCATAAATTTTAATTCCGGAGACATCTCCTGATATGGCTTTGAAACTACCCTTCCCGTCTCCCTCCAGCCATAGTCCCCTTCCGGTATCGAAGCGGGAGGTTAATTTGGGCAATGCGTAAAAGTTCTGACTCAGGAATATATCCTCATTTCCGTCATTATTAAAATCAACGACACCGGCATAAAAATTTGCTGATAACTGGGCTTCCAGTGGTAATGGATGAGCAGTAAACCCTTTTCCATTATTTATAAAAATCATAGTCTGAAGCGTATTGATCTCTTTGGATGAAACGTAGGCAAGATTTTGTCCCAGTAATTCTCTTAGGGTAGAGTTTGCGAACTGCCTGTACGATTTCACATACCTCAGGATATTCGGTATCGACTGATAAATAGAATACAAATCCTTTCTGGGAACATACGCATTAAATGAAGAATCGTAATTTGCTTCCAGAATTTCCGTTCGATTGTTGTGCGTAAAGTCACCATAGAATAATTTTATAGGATGATCATCAACAACATGGTAGTCAGTATTTAATCCCCTGTTTGTCGCAACAAAATCAGGTAATCCGTCATTGTTGAAATCGCCCATTGCAATACCATTCCACCATCCTTCATAATTATCCAGGCCAACCTCTTTGGTAACATCATGAAAGACACCGTGGTCATTCCTGAATAATTTTATCGATCCCCAGGAAGTACTGCACAAAAGATCGGGATCACCATCCTGATCATAGTCGGTAAACACGGCATTCGTGACCAAACCTATATTTTTAAATACGGATGTATCTTGTTGGTCAAGACTGAAATGGCCTCGATCATTTAGATACAATCTTGACGTCGCATCCATCGGGTAATGGCCAGGAACGAAACGACCACCGACGAACAGATCCAAATCCCCGTCCCCATCCACGTCAGCTGCAGCCAAGGTTCCTGTTGAAGACACACTACCAGGTATTCTCCCAGTTTCTGAGATGTTATTGCCACTTATTGAGTATTGGTAAGCCGCTGGAACTTTGGCTCTGTCTTTTTGCTCATAGTTTGAACTACCCACTAGAACCGTCGTTCTTTTTTGCGTATTCCATCCTATGATTGCCGTCTCATCACCAGGTGCTTTCTCTGAAATTTTGCTCAGATGTCTAAGTCTAAAACGACCACTTCCGAGATTTTGATAAACATCCAGATTGCCACCTTTCCCACTGCCTATGAACAAATCATCATATCCATCATGATTGTAATCGATCCAGGCAATACCGGGACCTAATTGGCTAAGCTTGACCGGCAGCAGCGGCTGAACCTTGAAATCATCATACTGCTCCTCATGATGTCTATGATTAATTCTGTCAGAAACATCCCGGAAGATTGGATGTACTACCTTTTGTTCCATCTTCTTCGCCGGTTCACCAGGTGACAAGTTCTTATGATCCGGTTCTGATATCTCATAAATCCTGTCCCCCTTCACACTATCAACAATAGTTTGTACTCCAGATGGCCATGTAACAATGATCTTGTGGTCTGAATCGTCACTACGTGCTGCAAATACAGCCTCAGCTTCTGATCCCGAAAGGTACCCTCCACCAGCTTCGATTTGCTTTGTTTGTTTAACCGGTTTCCCAAAAAGTTCAATTTTGGCTCCAATACCTTGTGTATTTGGTTTTTGACCTCTTAACCGAACAGCTATACGTGGCGCAGAGGCGGTGTTTTCGTAAACACCAGCTTCTTCATTCAGTCGATTATCCACAATATCCAGGTCGCCGTCGTTATCCAGATCGGCAAGTGCCATCCCGTTGGATACATCTTTTTCACCAAATCCCCAGGCCTTGCTCTTGTCCGAAAAAGTAAGATCATGATTGTTTCTAAGGATCACATTGGACAGTTTCAATGGCGGATACCTTAATATGTATCCTTTTATATTTCCATTATTCTTTTTGCTCAATTGTCCGATGTATTCCTGCGTATCCATGTCGAGTTCATCATATGCATTACCCGTATTTATGACCAAATCCTCGTAACCGTCAAGGTCAACATCAAGAAAATTAGTGGCCCATGACCAGCCGGTGGCATCAACACCACTGTATTGTGCTATTTCAGCATAGGTGCCATCTTTACGGCCCAGAAACATTGTGTTTCTCGTATACTGCGGATGACTCTCAATATCACCGATCCCTGGCATCACGGGCGGATAGGAAGCAAACTGCCGCATTCGTGTCCTGTGATCCGGACTTAGCATTTCGGTTACAAAGAAATCTGTGATGCCATCACGGTTAATATCCGAAAAATCAACCGACATGGAAGAAAAACTCATGGTTCTAACCGCCAAATTACTCAGCGCTTTGAAAGTCCCGTTTTCCTGGTTGATCCAGATACGGTCAGGAGTCCAGAAATCATTACACACATAGAGATCGGGAAGACCATCATTATTCAGATCCTGGAATTTCGCAGTAAGTCCCCAATCGGGTTTAAAGCCCTCCGGTTTTCCATTTTCATCGAGAAAACGATCCGCCACATCCCGAACTCTCGAAAAGTGTCCTTTTCCATCATTGAGATAAAGTTCGTCATCTTCCCCGGTCTCTCGTAATTTTGGTCCGTCCGGAGCATTAATAACGGTGTAATACTTGTCGAAAGGTGGAATCACCGAGTAGTTGTCTCCATCCTTTTTAACAATTTTTGTAAGTACCAGTTGAGAGGGACTATATAAATCTCTGACAGCCTCTTCTTTATAATTGGCAATATACAAGTCCAGGTCGCCATCGCCATCGATATCGGCCAGGGCCATTGACATGCTTCCCTTTTTGCCTTTTAAACCGCTGTTCTTATCAAGTGTGAAATGTCCTTTCCCGTCATTTAAATAGATCACGTTTCCCTGTGCGAGTGAGGTAACCAGTAAATCCAGATCACCATCGCCATCCACATCGGCAAACGTAACCCCTGTTGACAAGTATCCCTTATGGGCCAGGCCAGCTTCTTTCGTAATATCTCTGAATCTGAATCCACCCAGATTTTTATACAGCTTGTTGGGACCATCGAGTTGTGCAAAGTATAAATCCACCAAGCCGTCCCCATCTACATCACCGGCCGCAACACCCGATCCGTTGAGCAAGTTTCGATTCTTAACAATCTCATCTTCAGAAAGATGATTTTCAAAAGTGATGCCCGTTTTATCGGAATCCAATTTCCTGAATCCAACCCCATCAGAACCATGTGCCAAACCAGCCCAGCGAAACCCCTTACCCTCATGCCATGTCAGCGGAGGTTGTCGGTATGAGCAGGCTGAGATTAGAAGTACCATCAAGAATAATCCCGATCCTGGTTTCCAAATGGAATCTTTTGATGTCATTTACTGAGTCTTATTGCATGCCTCTGTTTTTAGATATCTGTCGCTGATATCATTCTTTGAGCGAGGCCTCAGGCCATCCATTCTTAGTCCAGTGCAACCGTTCGATCCATAATTTGGATTTACCTTTATCAGAAGCATCATACCCGTGGAAGATAATGTAGTCGGTGCCGTCAAATGTATAGACACCTTCGTGTCCCACACCCGGCCATTGCTTGTTTCCTTGCAACAAGAGTGTACCGCCTCCATCCCTCATTTTAACACCATCTTTATCAACATAGGGACCTGTCACTTTATCCGATCTGCCGACCATAACCTTGTAGTTGCTATTCACGCCACGGCAGCAATAATCAAACGAAACGAACAAATAGTAGTAGTTCCTTTTATGAAAAATGAATGGTGCCTCGATTGCAGCATCCCCCGGTTTTGCATCGGGCACTTTCCAATTTCTTGCCCTGCTGGCTATGGTATGCCATTCCTGCGGCTGCGCGATTTTGGTTAAATCCGGGGCCATTTTGACCAGTTTAATACCATGCCAAAAAGAGCCGAAATCCAGCCATGCTGTACCTGATTCATCAAGAATGAGATTGGGATCGATGGCATTCCATAAATCTCTCCCAGGCACCGATTGAATAACATATCCAAGATCTTTCCAATGATAGTTCGGATCGGCCGAATCGAGTGTGGTATTCGTAGCCAGACCAATGGCAGATGTGTTCTTTCCGAAAGCTGATACTGCGTAGTACAGGTAGTACTTACCATTATGAAATGAAATGTCCGGGGCCCACTCGAAATTGCGGAAACCCGGAACGATCTTTTGTGTCCAGTCCGGAGCTTTATCGAAGACATGATGTTCACGCTTCCAGTTCTTCATATCCCGTGAGGAGTAAACAGTTATTCCGGGACCTGTACAGAATACATAATAAGTATTCCCTTGTTTTATCATCACCGGGTCATGCACACGTATATCAACTGATTGAGCATGAGTACGGACGGTGGTCAAGAGCAGGAATCCCAGAACTATGAAGAGAGAAAATGGCGAATACGACCTTCGTATAATCTTACTTCTCAACGATATTTTAGTTTCACACGCCATTTTCTACTCCATTTTATGATTACTCTGTCATTTACATATACTAAATCTTAGTTAAACACCTGTATCATACCCCTCACTTCAGGTCGAGAGATACGATCGACATTGGTGGCATTTCAATTGTAAGCTTGCCGTTTCGGAGTTTGGCACCTTTGAATGATTCCGGCTTTACGTTATCCGGATGATCAAACGTATTAACAGTATCAAAACTCTTAGCTGTCAGAACTTGTCCATTCTCTACCGAATGAAGATTTACGCCTCTCAAGTCAATAACAACCGATTGTTTCTTCGATGGATCAATATTGCTGATGGTCAGATGAATTGAACCTGTCGAATCCTTAGACGCTGTCGCACTGATGGCCGGCATCGAATCCCCATCGTAGGTGTAGTTCTTCGAGCTGATGTGGATCGGCAGATAGGTCGCCTCCATATGTTTCTTGTACATCTGGAACACATAGTAGGTCGGGGTCAGCACCATCTGCTTGCCCTTGGTCAGGATCATCGACTGCAACACATCCACCATCTGGGCAATGTTGGCCATCCGCACCCGGTCGGCATGCTTGTTGAAGATGTCCAGGGTCGTCGAGGCCACCAGGGCGTCCCGCATCGAGTTCTGCTGGTAGAGAAACGAGGGATTCGTCCCCGGCACCACATCGGTCCATATCCCCCACTCATCAACTACAAGGGCCACGTGCTTGTCCGGGTCGTACCGGTCCATGATCGCCGAGTGGCGGCTCACGATCTGATCCATATAGGCTGCTTTCTTCAGGGCATCGAAATACAGTTTCTCCCCGAATCCTGTTGAGGGACCTTTGTCTCCCCATCCCGGTCCGGCGATGGTGTAATAGTGCAGAGAGAGTCCGTTCATGCGCCGGCCCACATCCTTCATCAACACATCCGTCCAGTGGTAGTCCGCCCCGTTCGGTCCGCTGGCGATCCGGAACAGGTGGTTGCCCCCGTAATTGTGCAGATAGGTGGTGTAGCGCTTGTACTGGTCGGCGTAGTATTCCGGGGTCATGTTGCCCCCGCAGCCCCAGCTCTCGTTACCCACGCCCCAGAATTTGATCTTCCAGGGATCCGGGTGTCCGTTCTTTGCCCGAAGCTCGGAGAGCTGACTGTCCCCGGGATAGGTCAGGTACTCGACCCACTGTTTCATCTCCCGCGGGGTCCCGCTGCCTACGTTGCCGGCCAGGTATGGTTCGGCCCCGATCAGCTTGCAGAACTCCAGGAACTCGTGGGTACCGAAGTGGTTGTTGTCACTCACGTTGCCCCAGAGGTTGACCCGTTTGGGACGCGAGCTTTCCGGACCGATGCCGTCCTTCCAGTGGTATTCGTCGGCGAAGCAGCCGCCCGGCCAGCGCACGTCAGGTACGTCCAGCTTGCGCAGGGCCTCGACCACATCCTTGCGGATCCCGTCGACGTTGGGGATGTCCGAATCCCGGCCGACCCAGACCCCGCCGTAGATGCTCTGGCCCAGGTCCTCGGCAAACTGCCCGTAGATGTACTTGCTGATCGTTACGTGCCCAAGGTCGGCATTGACCACGACCGTGTCCTTCTGCTGAGCTGTTGCAAAGCTAAAGCCTGTCAAAAGGAACAGCAGCGTAAGTAAATACTGACATTTGTTTCGTATGTTCATCTTTTTCATTGGAAATAAGTTTATTGATACTGTTTAATCTATTATGTGATTTTCTATTTGATTTGCGATAGATCGTTGGACCGATTTCCGATTTGTGAATGGTAATACTTTCATTATTTACGATGAATTGTTTGAGTTATCTTTTATTTACGGTTTGAACACTCTTTACAAATATCGAAATGAGTTCATTACATTCTACAAGTGCTTGTTTTAATTTAATATCTGTTTTATATAATCTTGCTTTTAAGATAATCTTTAAGGCAACCAGTGATTCTCTGAGTTCTTTCAAAACCACTTGTAATTTGTGAATGAAGTCTTTCCGGGATTCAGCACTACGTGCTTCACCATAATTCAATGCCGGTGAAGTTCCTGATCGAACCAATTGCCCAGACAGATGACTGCCGGCTTTTGTATTAGGCAATTCATTTATTATGTCAATGATCGTTACAGCAAATTCGATCAACCGATCTTCCAATTCTGCTTTATCCATGTTTCTTATATTAAATTGATAATTAAGGTCTTATTAATAAGAAACAATAACATTGAATACCTTACATTATTGATCGAGTTAATCAGTTAAAAACTCCTTTAATCACATCTATTTTTAAGGACTAAATCAAAATTCTCCAATCGGTCCATCGATCTATCGCAATTCATAATTGCTTGAACCATGCCTTGGAGGTGCCTGTGGTACAGGCGAGGACGCCTGTACCAGCGGTTTGGACTTACTTATGAATGCCGAACTGGTAGATCGTTATCGAATGATAGATCTGGCCTGGTTTCAGCACTGTCGATGGAAAATTACTGTGGTTGGGAGAGTCCGGATAGTGCTGTGTTTCGAGGGTAAAAGCACTCCGGTAGTTGTACTTCTTACCGTCCTTTCCGGTAACGCCATCCAGGAAATTACCGCTGTAAAACTGGATCCCCGGTTCCGTAGTCAGTACGTCAAGTTCACGACCTGAATTTGGATCATAGACTTTTGCAGCCAGACTTAACTCATAGTCTTTCTGCTTATTCAGAACAAAGTTATCATCATAACCACGTGCATATTTTATTTGCTGATTGTCGGCATTAATATCCTGGCCAATCTTCTTTGGAGTCGTAAAATCAAACGGCGTACCTTTTACTGAAGTGATTTTGCCGGTTGGTATCATCGTGGAATCGATAGGCGTGTAATGATCAGCATTAATCATCATTACTTCATCCGTTATCTTACCGCTGCCGGCACCATTTAAATTGAAGTAGGTATGATTGGTCATGTTTATGACTGTTTCTTTATCAGTAACCGCCGTGTATTCCATGCGAAGACCATTATCACTGGTCAACGTATACAACACCTGGATTTCGAGATTTCCTGGATATCCTTCCTCTCCATCCTTTGAATCATAGGTTAAAAGCAGGTTTTGATCATCAAGTTGCTTTGCATCCCAGACTCTCATGAAAAAACCTTTGTAACCACCGTGTAAACTATTCTTCCCATCATTTATGGGCAAATGATATTCCTTCCCATTAAGTGAGAATGTACCATCAGCAATTCTATTGGCATAACGTCCTACACTGGCGCCAAAATAATATTCCTTGTTGTTCAGATATCCATCGATGCTATCAAAACCGAGTGCAATGTCAGCCATCTGACCGTTTTTGTCGGGGGCCAATATACTGACAACCCTGCCGCCATAATTGGTTATGGCCACTTCTACACCGTTGTCATTCTTTAGAACATACAGATCCGTTTTCTTACCGTTCACCGTTTTCTCAAAAGCAGCCCTGGATGGAAGTGCCACATCGCTCTGCTTCATGGTGTCGGTGTTATTTGCTTCTTTACCAGCGCATGACGCCATGGCCAGACCAATTATGAAGAGTAATGCTATCTTTATCATGTTAATTTCCGGTTTTAGGTTCTTTTATTACTATAGAGGCCATCAGGTTATGAATCTACAGGGATTTAGTTGTTAATAATCGAAAAATGCTAATTACTGTGTTTGTACTTTCTTACCCCACACTTCTATTCCTTTATTATTAAGGCCAGTGAATACGATGGTAAGGGTGCCATTTTCCCAGTCCCACGCGTCAAATGCTTTGGCCTGGGCAGTCGTACTTCCGTTGTTCCAACTTAGTTTCAGAATATTGTTCGAATACGACCAGGTTGAATTCGGGTCGCTACCAGTTATTGTTCCATCAGACTTAAGCTGTATGTGAACTGATTTGTTTAGTGTTGAGGTTGAGTTCAAGACGATGTATTCCCATTCACCCCCGAGCTTTTTCTTACTCATCGAAGATTGTGGTACGGCATCATATCGCTCAGGGGAAACTACCGGCCAGCCATCGGGTGTCCACACCATTCGTCGAACATGGAGATCCATCAGGTACTTATTGAATACAGGCCTTGCCTGACTTATGAAATAATAGCTCCCGTAGTCATCCAGTGTACAGTTGCCGCCGATTCCCTGCCATCCTGAATGATTATCAAACTTGTATTCGGCCGTTATACGCGGAAGATTATCACCAATTGCTGCCATATCATTGCCGTTATAATCATAATATGGTCCTTGTGGATTATCCGCCCTGCCGACCCGGACGTTATAGGTATCCTCGAGCCATCCATAAGAGACAAACAGAAAGTACTTATTCATATCAGGATTATAGAGGATGTCTGCTCCTTCGATCGAATTTCCATCTTTCTCACGGTATGCGATACGTTTGCCTGTATCACCCGAATGCAAAAGCATTCCTGTTTTGGGATCCAGTTCCACGATATAGATACCTGCCGAGTAGGAACCATACGACATCCAATACCTGCCGCTCGACCGGTCAACAATAACAGATGGATCAATCGAATTGATGGGGTCATTTTTCGTCGTTGCAATCACTATTCCATCGTCATTCCACGGACCCGTGATCGAAGTGCTTGTGGCCAGACCTATGACTGCCAGTTTCAACCCATTATTCCCGGGTACAGCGTAATACAGTCGAAACTGATCCCCAACCTTCATAATAAAAGGGGCCCATATGCTCTTTTGCTGATAGCCTGGCTGGTGATCCGACATATACTGTAGCTCCTTACCAGGGATACCGTCGAACGCCCAACCCACAAAATTCCAATGTACCAGGTCCTGCGATCTCCTTACCTGGATCCCTATTTTCTTCAGGTTGTCCCCGTATGCAACATCAGTCGTAAACATATAATACAAGTTACCGACTTTGATGACGGATGGATCATGCACGTTGTATGATCCCCACTCGTCGTGATACTTAAAATCTGATATGGAACTGTAGTCATCCGGTATGTGCGGATTCAGGGTATCGGATCTGGCAGGTGGCGTTACCGGTCCTTCAGGATTGTTTTTTGTTTTATTGCAAGCACTTACGATTACCAGCATCATAATAACACATGGATATACCATGTTAAATAGAAAAAACTGTGTAATGGGGTATTGCTTTCGATCGGTCATGCAGTGAAATCGGTCTTTTGCTTTAATTACAATCAGCGATTTGATGGTAAAGAAACCTATGCCCTCTCATTTATGGGAAAAGCACAGTTTTCCCATCCATTCTAAATACAGCAGTCCATTCCCATCATTTTGTTGATATGTGTCCTATCAGCATCGTGAAAGAGTGTGGAGGAAACGAGTATGTCATTTTTGCACCGTTAGCATTTATATCCTTTTTCGTTTCTGTCTTAACACTTGTGTGATCAAAACCATTATTGGCATCGACATTGGGACCATCAACCTGGTATACTTTGAACGGACCTTTGAAGATTCCCTTCTCAGAAAGGATATCCGTTGTAATAGCCTTGTCCTTGTTCCTGTTAACGACATTGATCACAACTTCACCGTTATCATAAGTCGCGGATACATCCAAGTAGGGAACCTTGGTCAGTTTTGCCTGTCGTTCACCAAGACCGAGATAGTACTTGTCCGTGTCATAGGTGTCGGAATGAACATACACGTCGAGTGCTGTGCCTTTTACATTTTGGGCAAAAAGTTGAAGCGGGTAATAGATTGTTTGTTTAAACATCCCTTTTTCATTGGTGAAGATCGGGGCAATCACGTTCACCAATTGTGCCATGTTGGCCATTTTCACCACATCTGCATTTCGAACAAAACCATTCAGAAATCCTGCGATGACTAATGCATCTTCGAGGTTGTAATGTTCTTCAAGAGCATGATTCCCGACCATCTTACTGCCGCCGCGTGCACGATACCATACGTTATATTCATCCCAAGCAATATAAATCGGATCACGGTCGCCGCGATTGGCCGTTCTCATGGCTGCATCTATCATCCCTTTGACAGCTTTTGTGCGCTGTTCCATCACCAGCGGAGAAGCCATAAAATCGTAGTAGTTATTATTCACATTACCGACGTACATGTGCATTGAGATATAGTCGACGTCATTCTTTAGATTTTCAAGAATGGTGTGATCCCACTTGTAAGGAGTGGCATCCGGACGGAAATTGGCACCACCGTCAGCTATCAGTTTGATTGATGGATCCGTAAGCCTCATGATTTTGGCGAATTCTTTAGCTTTCTTGCTGTAATCCACAGCATCCAGGTGCCCGATCTGCCATGGACCATCCATCTCATTACCTAAACTCCAATACTTTACATCATATGGATTGGGATGACCATATTTCTTGCGCAGTTCAGCGTAGTAGGGCCCGCTTTTCACATTGCAATATTCCACCCATTCCTGGGCCTCTTTCATGGTTCCGGTACCCGTATTCACCGTTATGTAGGGCTCAGCACCGATCTCACGACAGTATTTGATAAACTCATCCGTACCAAAACGGTTTGAATCAAGATTTCCCCAGGCAAGATTTAGTTTTGCCGGGCGCTGGTCTTTGGGTCCAACTCCGTCAAGCCAGTGATAATTGGATGCGAAGTTGCCGCCCGGGTATCTCAGAATGGAAACATCAAGATCCTTGACTGCCTGCTTAACATCCTTTCGGTATCCATCCTGATCAGACAGTTTTGAGCCCTCATCGTAGATGCCTCCATAGATACACCGACCAAGGTGCTCTGCAAAGTTTCCATAGATATTCTTGTTGACGGTCCCGATAGTCCTGTCAATGTCAATCTTTATCTCTGCGTTTTGTGCCAACAATGGTGATACGCACAAAACGGAAAGTAACAGACTGGTAAAAAATGTCTTTCTCATGCTGCGTCAATTTATGATTAGAGGATTATTCAGCTTATGATATTCGTCTCATCTTAAAACGACAATGGACATCAGCCACGAACAGGCGTTAACCCGTCCGTAAACTGATATCCTTGACGTGTGGTGGCTTTTCTTACGAGCCGTAGCCGGGGTTTTGGTGGAGTTTCGGATTGACATCGAGTTCCGATTGTGGGATTGGCAGGTATTCTCTGCCCGGAACATACCCCTTGAATTCCGGATCACGCTGCTGCAGCCATTTCAACTTTGCGGGATCTTTTAGCCAGCCCCATCTTACGATATCATCAAATCGATGTTCCTCCCCATTTAGTTCGAGGAATCGTTCATGAGCGATCTGATCCTGCATTTGCTGTTGATTCATGCCCGGTTTTTCGGTCCTCAAGTCTGGCAAATTGGCGCGATCCCTTACCATTTGAACATATGTATATGCCGCGTCGGTATTCCCGAGGTTGTTCTCAGCTTCTGCATACATCAGCAATACGTCCGCATAACGCATCAGACGGATGTTGATACCTGACCGGCCATCGATTTCACTTCCGCCCGGTGTATCACTTTCATATTTCCTCCAGAAGACCTTATTCGTGTCCGCTCCCTGATATTCCTGTTTGAAAGGCACGCCATATACGGTCTCGCCAGGGTAATTATAAAAGAGCGAAGCACGAAGACGAGGATCTGGTTTACCGTCAACGGTAGAGTCTTGCTGGAATGCATTAAACAAGGCTTTTGTAGGTTCTATATCAGCCCAGCCAAAACCAGTGGGAGCATACGTAATCGTCCGGGCTTGTGTTTGTCCCCAGTTTGGTGTTGGTGGACTTTGCCAGCTTGTTTCGGTTCCACCAACATCCCGGTTAAACTGTACCTCGAAGATCGATTCTTTATTGTTTTCATCGGCGGTCGTAAAATTATCACGATAATTTTTAACCAACCCATAAACACCAGAATCAATGACTTTCTTGAATTCGTCGGCAGCATTCTGCCATTGTTTAGTGAACAGATAAGCTTTGCCAAGATACGCTTCGGCAGCGCCTTTGGTAGCTCTTCCGATGTCACTGCTTGGATAAGTTTCCGGCAGCGCTGAAGCTGCAGCGGAGAAATCAGATTCGATCTGCATCCAGACGGAATCGGGCGGAGCTTGTGACACCAAATAGTCCTTCTGACTCTGTGTTGTATGAAGCACTAACGGGATGTTATGATAGAATTTTAGCAGATGGAAGTAATAGAGGCCCCTGAGGAAATGAGCTTCTCCCAGAAGGCGGGCTTTTAAATTGGCATCCATGTCAATATTAGGCACGTTTTCAAGGACTTGATTTGCCCTGTATACCCCTTCATAGTACACCCGCCAGATGAGCCCAACCTGCAGGCTGGTAGCTGGCAGACTGAAGTTTCCGCAGTCGGTCATCTCGTTCCATGGACTGTCAGCTTTAGTGTCATCTCCCCGTAAATCTGCCGTACTGTTGGAGAATCGTACATAGCTGCCGTCAAGCTGAAGTATCTGATAGATAGCATTTGTACCCTTTACAGCATCTTCCTTCGTCTTCCAGAAGGTTCCGGTCGTCTGTGCATTGGGATTTTGAACGTTCAGCAAATTCTTGTCACATGACGCCAAGAACGCGCAAACTCCCAATATCAGTGCCATTAGCGCAAATGTTGCTTTGGTTTTCATGATATTGTCCATTCAATTTTTTTTTAAAAATCCAGTGATATGCCGAGGCTCAGGGTTCTTGGTGATGGGTAGGAACCAACATCAACTCCCCTGCTGAAGAGGCCGTCGTTGCCGCCGCCGATGGGACCTTCAAAATTGGCATTCACACTATTGATTACCGGGTCATATCCGGAGTATTTGGTAATCGTAAATACATTTTGTCCCTGCGCGTATATTCTCAGATTGGAAATACCCAGTCTTCCAACCAAACTGGTTGGCAGTGTGTATCCGAGCTGGATATTTTGAAGGCGGATGTAACTTCCGTCCTCAATCCATCGCTGGGAATCACGACCGTTATTATTTGGATCACCGAAAATAGCTCGGGAACTGTATTGGAGTGATTTTGCGGAGTCCAGTGATTGTAGTACACATACTGATCGTAATTACCATAGCCATCCATCAACTCAATGGTCTGACGTACACGATTCACGAGCTTATTACCATATGATCCCTGGAAAAACATGGACAAATCACACTGCTTAAAACTCAGATTTGCATTAAACCATATGTAAACTTAGGAATAGCACTTCCGAGATACGTCCGGTCAGCCGAAGTAATCACTCCGTCGCCATTCAAGTCTTTGATATCGGATGTCACCTGGAGCTGTACCCGGTTCCTGTAAGCATGATTTTGAACTTCCTGCTGGTTCTGGAAAATACCGTCGGCCACATAACCGTAAAGCTGGCCTATTGGTTGACCAACTTCGGTTTTACTCATATTACCGTAAATTGGTTTGTTGCCTTCCCCGAGGGCAAGAACCTTATTTTTCAGAGTCGACAAGTTGGCAGACAGATCGTAATGTAACCCGACTTCATCACCCCTGTATTCAAGTGAAAACTCTAAGCCCTTATTAAGCAGTGATGCAGCATTGACATATGGTGCGGTTATGGAACCTGTTGTCATTGGAATTGGCACCTGGACAAAATATCCTTGGCGAGATTATTATAGTAATCGACACTCAGATCAATCCTGTCATCGAGTAATCCCGAGATCCAGACCGATATCACGTGGATATATTGGTTTCCCATTTGATGTTCGGATCAACGAGAGATACCTGAGTAGCTCCTTGAGCGATCGTATTGTTAAACTGGTAATTAGCGTACGAATTAATGTAAGCTGTGTATGCATAATCACCGATGTTCTGATTCCCCAGCCGACCATAACTGGCACGGAGTTTCAGATTGTTCACATATGGAATACCGTCAAAAAATGGCATATTGCTGATTCTCCATCCTGCCGACACGGATGGAAATGTCCCGTATTTATGGCCCGGGGCAAATCGGGAGGAACCATCACGACGTATCGTTCCATCCAACAGATATGTGTCTTTATAATTATAAGTAACACGGCCCAGGAAGGATCGAAGTGTATTTTTGGTCTTAGACCCATTGGTATTTTTATTTTCAGTTCCAGCGTCAATTACCTTAAAGTACGGTTTTGTATACCCCTCAGCGTGACCACTGACCGTACTGAATGTACTGACCTGTTGTGTTAATCCCAGTAATACTGTGAAATGGTTGTCACCTATGTCTTTATTATAGTGCAGGGTATTTTCAACAAGCTGGGTATTATACTCGTTGTCGTTTTGATCCAGCTTGGCAATTGTATTTTGATAAAAGAAACCAAGATCATAGAGCGGACGGAAGTTAAAACCACTTACCAAACTATGATCATAGCTGAATCTGATCTTATAATTCAGATTGTCAAGGATGTTATACTGGGCAGTAACATCACCAAGAAATCTGTTTACTTTTGTTGTGCTTTCGAGAAGATTATTTGCACCGATCACGTTCAGTGAAATCGCTTTCCGAATGTTCGAATCGGTACCGCTATATCCGCCTTCTCTGCTCGAATCGTAAATAGGCTGTGTTGGGAGTGCGTGAAGGATATCCATTATGGGCGATGTTAGATGAAGTCCAGTCAAATTCATTTTGTCCCAGTGGGCATAGTACAGATGTTCTATGACCTGGAACTTTCCAAACTTATGATCCGAGTTAACGCGGGCGGAATAACGTGTAAAATCGGGCCCTGGGCCACTCATTGTCCCGCCCTGGTTGAAATAATTGCCGGTTATGGCGAATGTGCTGTGTTCATCTCCCCCGGAGATGGTCAGGTCATGATTCTGAATTCGAGCTGTTGTAAATGCAGCATCCTGCCAGTTCGTATTAAACTTATTGGGATCAACGTAATTTGGTGAGCTTGGATCATTGGCCGGAGCGAGTGGCTGACCGGCATTTGTAAGTTCAAGATTGTCCAGTTTCTGATATTGTGTAGAGTTCATCATTTTATATCTGTTCACAATATTCTGAACACCGTAATAAGCGTGGTAACTAACTTTAACAGGTCCCTTGCTTCCATGTTTTGTAGTGATGATTACAACACCATTGGCAGCTCTTGTTCCGTAGATGGCCGCCGCTGAAGCATCTTTCAAAACCTGTATTGACTGGATATCATCGGGGTTAAAATCCTGGATGCCACCAACAGGTACACCATCGACAACATACAGTGGTTGGTTATCACCAAACGTTGAAGGACCACGGATCTTAATATTAGGTGCAGATCCGGGATCACCGCTTGCCTGTACAGTTACCCCTGCAATTCGGCCCTGAAGTGCCTCTCCTATTGATGGTGATACTGTTTTCTTCAGATCGCTCGGATTTACAGTACTAATTGCACCGGTGAGATCACTTTTCTTCTGTACGCCATAGCCAATAACGATCATTTGCTGCCCGGTCAATGTTTGTTGTGCCAGGTTAACATTAATCGTTGTTTGTCCATTTATAGGTACTATGCTGCTCTTATACCCTATATATGAGAAGACCAGCGTATCGCTAAGCGACGGTACCTGAAGTGCAAAACTTCCATCTGTACCAGTTGAAGTACCCGTAGCTGTACCTTGAACAACAATATTTACACCTGGAAGCGCTTCCGAAGTTTTCGAATCAGTAACTTTTCCGGTTATCGTCTGCTGAGCAAAAGCATTGGCCTGCCATACCAGTAGTGGTATCAGCAAGAGTGCTTTAAGACGTCTGTGTATCCGTGATTTCATAGATTTGATTGTTTTGTGATTTTGGATCAAGAGAAAATGATCCGTTTGTGTGTCCTGGTTTTTCCCAATCATTTATGTGTATCATTTACACTTATTCAATTAAGTAATTTTTTTTTCAAAATGCAATAACTTTTATCCTTTTGTACTTGATAAACAAATAATTAAATTTATTAATCTGTTTTTATTTGTTTTATAATACATACCTATCATGGAAGCTTATTTTTGAAACAGCTTTTACATGTATAAAATACACTTAATATTTTGCGTATTTTTATACATTATCACCCATTTTATAGCATACAATATTCCATGATTATCAATAGACAAAATAATGTATACTATTGCATGATTTGGGCATAATATGTCAGACAAATTTTACATATCAGTATGTATTTTATGTAATATTATTATGCAAATCCTAAACCATTTTAATCTCTGATTTCACCGCTTTCACACCACTAGCTTTTGCTCTTAATACGATGGTACCCGGTTTGCCACCTGAACGTATTATTGCCAGGCACTTACCGCGAAATACCTTGCATTTTCCATCGTGAAAACTCATCATATCGGCAGGATCGCCATTACCGACGGCCGCTAACTTACCTGCCCCGCTCACAGAAAAATGAACCATGGTATTGGCATCAGGTATTCTGTTACCCTGCTTATCCACCACCTCCACTGTTACATACGAGAGGTCGTCTTTGTTACCTGATATTTCTGCACGATCAGGTGTTAGTTTTATGGAATGGGCCTTGCCCGTTGTCTTCAATACTTTGGATATTGTATCTTTTCCATTCTCAATACCAACAGCCCGTAATTCGCCCGGCTCATACGGAACTTCAAATTCCGCAATAAGACGATTCTCATCTGAAACGTCTTTCTCCGCCACCACGTTACCATTCAGTTCAAGACGCACGGATTGGCATCGGGTAAAGACTCGCACCTTTAGTTTCTGTCCTTTAAAACCAGACCAATTCCAGCTCTGCCTCTCATCCGGCCATCCCCAGTAGCTTACCTTTTCAGTACGCCCTTCCGGTAATGGTGCGTGTACGGCCAGTTCAAGTCTACTGCGACGCCATACAACATCCCGGTAATAAGACTGGGGCTTTTTAAATCCACAAATATCAATATCACCGCAATAGGATACGAACCAGGGCCATGGCATTGAGAATGTTTCCTTTTGATTATCCAATACCGCATGACCGATACCCGATTCACCAAGATAATCCATCCCGGTCCAAACAAAATCACCGATTACCCACTGATGTTTCTCCACTTGCTGCCAGTTCTCAAAAGCTTCCTGTGGGACGGACTCTGTCCCGACCATGATGCGTTTTGGGAACGTCTTGTGATCAGGCTCGTACTGTTTCCACTGGTAGTTATATCCGCCGACATCGAGTAATTCAAAGGCTGGTGCCGTAGACGACCATGGCCGGCCCGGATGATCCCAAAAACCACATATCGCTTCTGTGACAGGTCTGGTATCATCCAGGGATTTAACTTCTTTTATCAGTTTTCCCGCAATTTCAAGTCCGGACGGTTCGGCTCTTTCATAAATCTCATTGCCGATACTCCAGAGTATGATACTGGGATGGTTACGATCCCGTCTGACCATCGAATGGATATCTCTTTTCCACCAGTCGTCAAAATACTTGTTGTAGTCAAATGGATTCTTGGGGTGTTCCCAGCAGTCAAAAGCTTCATCAATTACAAGCATTCCCAATCGATCACATGCATCAAGAAAAGCCGGTGACGGTGGATTATGACTGGTTCGAATCGCATTAAATCCGTGGGTCTTCATCAATTCTACACGACGTTCTTCCGCACGGTCGATGGCCGCCGATCCCAATGGACCATTATCGTGGTGCATGCATCCGCCACGCAAGAATACTTCTTTGCCATTCAACAAAAACCCATGTTCGGCATCAAACTGAATAGACCGTATTCCGAAATTCTGTGCTAGTGTATCTATAGTCTTTTCACTACCAATCAGTTCTATTCTAGCCTCATAAAGCGCTGGCGAATCGGGAGACCACAATTGCGGAGTGTCTATACTCAGCAATTGATTTATTTTTGAATTCTTCCCTTTTGAAACGACAATTTTATTCCTTGTCTCTCCAACCTTTTCTCCGGATAGATCAATAATATGTGTAAGAACATCCACAACCTGATCATTCGAAGTCTTATTTTCGACAGCCACGTCGATGTTTACGAGTGCAGATTTCTCTGTCACCTTTGGTGTTGTAATAAAAGCGCCCCACTGCTCAAAGTGTACCGGATTACAAATACGAAGCCAAGTATGTCGGTAGATCCCGGAACCATTATACCACCGGCTGTTTTTATCGATGTTCCGGACACGTACAACCAGGGTATTTTTTTGTCCCGGCGGGTTGAGGTGATTAGTCAGGTCATAGTAAAAACTTGTATAGCCATAGGGATGATTTCCAAGGTAATGTCCATTAATCCATATGTCCGAATCCATGTATACACCGTCGAACTGTACAAACACATTCATACCCTCATTGTTCTTATCGAGGGTGAATGTTTTTCTGTACCAGCCGATTCCGCCCAAAACGTGACCGGTGGCAACTCCCCCTGGACTTTCCTTTGAGAAAGGACCAATCGCATCCGGATATTCACTCTCAGGCAGATCGTCAATGCTCCAGTCATGCGGCAAATCGAGAATATTCCATCTTGTGTCATCAAATGCCGACATTTCGGCGCCTGGGGCATCGTCACGAATAAATCGCCATCCATCATCAAAGGAATGAACAAAGGATAGCTCAGAAGACGCAATTTTTTCTGAAATGGATTCTCGGAAGGGTACGTCTTTGAGAGAGGTCTTTCTTTGAGCTAAAAGTGATCCAACACTGGTCAATCCGACACCGGCTGAACCAATCGCAACGATAGATATCTTCTTCAGAAATTCCTTGCGTGAATAATCTTTATCACCCATCTCAATAGAACTCCTATCTGAATTAATAACCGACTTCCCTAATTAATTGATAAATCAATTATCCAATTATACTGATACCATGTTCGTTACGAACGACTTTTCAATCTGTGTCTTCCCCGGGATCGCTTTTCTTCTTCTTTCCAGGCCAAAAAACCGTGATGTACATGATGCCCAGCAGAAAGAGCAATATTCCCCACCAAATACCTGCGTGTAGTTTTGCCAGAACCACGTCCGGTTGGTTAGCTGGATTGAATAGTGCCGGAAGACTTACAACGAAAATGATAATTCCATAAATCGTTAATAACGACCCGACAAAAAACCAAATCGATATTCTATTGTCATCAACCATTATTTTCTCCTTACCAGAAGATAATTTGCAAGATTATAAAAACAGCGAATACAGCACCTGCCCAAAAAATAGGTCGTTTTGTTAACGGAAGATCTCCTTCAGATGGGAGGTCTGTGCATCCTCTAACCAAACCTACCAACTGGGCTTCCGTTTTTGGTGTGGTCATATAACTAACAATGACGGTGACCGCAACGCAGATCAACCACGACCATAAAGCTCTGAACATATCTTCGGCCATTGCTTTGGCATCGGGTGAGAGGGCAATGATACTTAGTGCACTCGGGCTTAATCTCACCCATATCCACATACCAATCGATGATGTCATACCGGCCAACAATCCCCAAAATCCACCTGATGCCGTGCAGCGTTTCCAGAGCATTCCCAGAATGACTGTACCAAATAACGGAGCGATAAAGAAACTGAACAGAGCCTGGACATAATCCATGATACTCGCTGCATCCTCAACAAGGTATGCCGTACCGATACTTATGATCACTCCTATAAAAGTCGTCCAGCGGCCTATTTTGACATAAGTTGCATCCGTCACCTCTTTATCTGAGAACATACTGTGCATCGGCTTGTATATGTCATACGTCCATACCGTCGCAAATGCACTCACGTTTCCAGCCATACCTGACATGAATCCGGCGATCAAAGCCGTAATGCCGAGGCCAAGCAAACCGGGTCCCAGGTAACGGGCCATCATCAATGGTAAAATCTCATTGTAACTTGCAGCACCGGATGCAACGGCCTGGTTCTGACCAACCAGTCCGGGCATAACGGCGAGACCTATCAACCCGGGAAGGATAACGATAAAAGGTACAAACATCTTAAAGCCGGCCCCGATGATCGGTGCCATCTTGGATGATCTGATATCTTTGGCGGAAAGGACCCTTTGAACAACAAGGAAGTCAGTTGTCCAATAACCAAAGGAAATGACAAAACCTAAACCAAAAACAATACCTATCCAGTTGATCCCCATAGGGTTATTCGAATAATGGCCGAGTGTACTCCATAAATGAGTATAATCTCCACTGACATGTTGGTGAATTTTTGCAACCATACCACTCCAGCCACCAAGCTCTATCATGCCAATAATCGGAACAAGCATTGCACCAAGCCAAATAAGCACGAATTGCAGCACTTCGTTAAATATTGCTGATAAAAGGCCTCCGAGTACTACATAGACCATTACGGTTATGGATGAGATCCATATGCTTACATTCAAATTCCAGCCCACAACGACCTTCATAACAAGAGCCATGGCGAACATATTAACACCACTCATCAGAACGGTCATGAGTGCAAATGAGATCGCTGCGAGCATGCTTGAACCTTCACCAAACCTTAGCTTTAGATAACCAGGTACGGAGTGGGTTTTAGAAATGTAATAGAAAGGCATCATGATAATACCGAGAAACAGCATGGCCGGTATGGCACCGATCCAGTACCAGTGTGCGGCAAGAATACCATACTGATATGCTGAAGCAGCCCAGCCCATGAGTTCCAAAGATCCGAGATTTGCAGATATAAATGCGAGACCTGCAATCCAGGAAGTCATTTTTCGACCGGCGAGGAAAAAATCCTCTCCAGTCTTCGTAAAATTGACCAGGTAATAACCGATTCCGAGAACCAACGCGAAATATAGAACAATGATTAGCATGTCTCCCCAACCAAGCGACACGATACTTGAGGAGCTCGCAAAGAATAATGATAGAGAGTGTATTACTGAATCAATCATGAATGTCCCCCTGAGTTTGCTTGCGCATCTACAAGGCAACTGCAGGTAGTATCACGGTAAGTGAAACAGTTAATCCGGTTTACAGGCTGCATATCGTTATCGCTTTTTAGGTTAATGTGACTACTAAATTGTTGGATTATAGAAAATCGCTTTCATAAATACCGGTTTATTAGATCCACAGTCTTTAATGATTATCTGTGAAACAATACCCTGGAACGACCAACCGGACGATGAACCAGAAAGCAGGGTCCATTTTAACTTTAGCTGATGTGACGTTCTAAAAAGATTTGTTGATACCCGTCTCACGAGGTGTAAAATGCTTTTGACCTGAAAATTCCATGGGTTAAAGGCGGAATAGACAAAATCGGTCATGGTTAGACGATTTGGAGAAAAATATTCAGATGTCCTGTTTTCAAGTATCATCCTGGTTGCCCGTCGACTATCAATTAACATCAGACTCAATGGAAACGCTTTTTTTTCTGGCCAAAAATATCCTTATACCACTGTTTTAAACGTTCCACACATCCAATTCACGAGTTTAAATATAATTCACACTGGTACATCAATTATTACGTGTATTATATACACATAAATTAAACAATACAAATCCTTATTAAGAATTTTTACTTTACGACGCAATATCATTCAGAATACCTGGAATTCCACAGGCTTACGGGACAACTTAAACCTCTGAAATGTTTAATTAATAGACAGTCTTCAGCTTTTTACACATCAAAATAAGTTACTGCTATTCAGTATTATTTATAAAATTTATCCACCCGGTGATGATCACTTTGACTCCTGCATCGCATAATCAACGGCCTGGCTAAGCTCCTGGTAGCTAAGTGCACCTGAGTACATCACTTTATTAATCACTATCGTCGGAGTTTGCATCAAACCTATTTTCATACCCAATTGCTTATCACGGTTAATTTTTTGCATGACCGCGGAATTAGCCATACAGCCTTTGAAAGCGTCCAGATCTTTTACGCCTGCCTTTTTTGCAAGACTGTCGAGTGACACGCTCCTGATTTGATCCTGGTTTTTAAACAGCAATGAATAGTATTTCTCATAATCACCCACTTGCCCGACACACTCAGCCGAAGCAGCAAGTTTCACAGAGTATTGATGCTGAGGAAGCGGAAAATTATGATAGATCATCTTGATCTTTCCCGGATTATCCTTCTTATATAATTCCAATGTCTCAGCAAATTCCCGGCAGTGCGTACACAGAAAATCACTGAATTCCACGATTGTTACCGGTGCTGACTCGGAACCTACTCTATGACCACTGCCAATCAGATCCAGCCACTCTCCATTTGATAACGTTCTGATAGGGCCGGGCATCTCAGATTTTGCGAGATACTTGCCCGCCGAAAATATCATAAACAGGGCAACAACCACGGTCGATAAGACATAAAAACGCTTACTCTTCATACAATGCGATCAGTTAATTACAAGAATATTTTTGAGTGTTACCGGAGAATATCAAAATCCCACCCAAAAAACACTTTTCTAACTTTTTTTCTCAACTTTATGATTTACAGAGATTATCAGTCTTGAACTGCAAATGAGGTTTGTGAAGATTTTGACGATGCCCTGCAGGGTACTGGGCACTGCATAACCTGAAATTACGCGGGATTGAAAACCCCCTACGCCCCCTTTATTAAGGGGATTGTGTTTCTGGCACCTAAATTCACATCCATGCCGTTGGCATAGAGTCATCGTACTAAATGCTTTCGGCATATATTTAGGCAAACCGGAGTCTCCCCGCCTTCAAAAGATGGGGAGATAAAAAGCAGACCCAAATTACATGCCGAAATCATCCGGCTTTTTCATGCCATTAAGCCCTTTCATTTTTATCAACTGTCCGTAGTTCATCAGCTTAACATCATTTTCTTTTACAGCATCCATAAAACGATATGAGAGTAATGCATTAAGAACAGCCTGGCGATTTTCAGCCATATTTGATAAACCGCCTTCGGAATTCATATCTATCATTGCATGTAATTCCGGATTATCCAATCCTACATGCGCAACTATAACATTATATCCCGGTTTTAGCTTTTGCACCGTGGTGACAAGGCTGTCCAGCTTTTCATCAAGAGCGGCCGAATACTGGGAAGAATGATACATTTCACCAAAGTATTCGGTAAGTCCGAGGTGATACTCTTTAGCAAGCTTCTCGACGATGGCCATTACTTCAGGCTTCTCGGTTACGGTACCCATATGATAATCCAGGTAATCAATCTTTAAACCCGAATGAACAGCGCGTTCAATCTGGGCACGCAGTTCCGTTTCAACCTCGCTCATTTTAGGGTGATTATCCCACAGATCTTTTGCTGAATGAAAAAAGAAACCGTTCGAATCCACCAGTGATGGTACTGTTTCGGCGCCGGCAACAGGACCCCAGCGATAATTTTTCCACTCCGAGTTCAGCGTAAGGTGAATTCCAACAGATACCTGCGGCTGGTTCTTCAAAATTTCAACAGCTTCCCGGTACCACGGACAGGGAAACATAATGGAAGTGGATAATGGCATACCCGTTTTTAAAAGCTTCTCAATACCCAGGTTAACCGAATGAGACATACCGATGTCATCCGTTCTGAGTATCAAATAGGTTGGATCGGCCTTTTTAGCATGGTTGATTGAATGCTCAGAGTATTTATGATTCACCAGACTGGCATTCATAATAAATGCAACGGCAATCAATCCAATGACTGACAGGCTCATATAACGTAACTTCATAGCTGCTCCTCCATGTTAGGTTACTTAATGAATGTCAATTGCTGCAATGTAGCTAATATATTCAAAGGAAAAACAGCAGATTACTTACTGTGTATAAACATTTTCGACCAATCTTTTAATGCCGGGCAGGACTGCAATCAACATGCCATTGCTGGGTTCAGAAGCATCCTGCAAGTACTTGAGTTCATCTTGCAACGACGGTTGGGCCGAATCCGGCTGCTTCTGAATGTGATGCAGCGCCGCAAGTCCCATGGATGCTGATTTGGAGAAACGGGCACTAATCTCGCGCAAATCGGTAAGCTTAGAATAGGTATCAAAATACGGATGTAGTAGATCATCATTACCTGTCCAGGTTTCTAACATTGACTCAATCTTTCTGGCATTCTTCTGGTGTTTGGGATCATTTATAAATTCATCGACCATTTTATTGAAACGGTGCGCAGAGTAGCTTTCCGGCTGAGAGACATCAACAGGCCGGTCCATGGGCGTTTTCGTAGTCAGGTGATCATAGATGCCCATCCGGTTGAGATACTTCTCTTCCTCAAGCTCATCCATCAATGTCTTTATCGGCTTGACTTCAACCCCATCAGTTAGTTGATGCAGCATCTTCAAATAATTAGAGTGATGCCTTATGCCATAATTATCCAGGTAATCATCTATGAAATAGAGACGACGATACATATCGTCCACATCGTTTGTTAACTCCTGCGGCGACCATAGCTTTTCGGCTATGGCAGCGGTTCGCGGCCAAATACGCGAATCAACATTCTCAGCCGTTACCAGTTCTGACCACATGCACGCTTCACCTCCGAGTATTCGTTTTCTTTCCGCTTCCGACAGTGGTTTCATCTGCTCGATCTTTGGCGGAGTGTCACCTTCCACTTCACTGCTGCCACTCAAATTACCATGAACAGAGATATTGATAATTCCCAGCTTTCCAGTTCCGTTTATAGAATCCCCATCCAGAGTTGTTCTAAACGATACTTCACCATAATCGGTGTTTAACCTGAAGGTCAATTCCCTGCCATTCATCTCTACCTTCTTAAACGCATTGTACTTGCCCATCATGTCGAAGAATCCGCGAAGGTTGTCCTTTTCACCGTATAGCGTCATTTGGGAATTAAACTCACTATTCATCGCATTAAGCGTCAGGTCCCACGTTTTCCAGTGCGCGGTATCGGGTTTAATATTGACTGCACCTGGCAAGACTTGTGGATCAACCTGGTAATGACGGGATGCCGGCAGCTTATGATCCAGGTAGTAACCAGCCGACAGAATTCCCGAGCCACCTTGCTTGACCGCTTCAAACAGCGATTTCTGATTTCGCCACGACTGTACGATGATGCTGTCTCCGAGATCCGGATTCAAAATCTCATCCCAGCCGATCATCTTTTTTCCATACCTGGTAAGAATGCCCTCGAGGCGTTTGTTAAAATAGGCATGTAATGCATGTGCATCGAACCCTCGTTCCTTCATGAATGCCTGGATATCTTTATTCTCATTCCATTCCTTCGGATTCACCTCATCTCCGCCAATATGCATGTATACATCCGGGAACAGGGCTGCCATCTCTTTGAAGAACTTGTCCAGAAAGGTATAAGTCGTCTCCTTGGTTGGATCCATTACCGGTTCCAGAACACCGAAGTCGATATCCGGTTTGTACGGTCCGGGTGCACTTGCCAGTTGTGGATATCCAGCCAGCCAGCTTGTAGAGTGACCGGGAAGATCGAATTCGGGTATCACCCTTATGCCCCGATCAGCCGCATAATCAATAATCTCTTTGACATCTTTTTGTGTATAGTAATGACCTCCGGATCCCATTTCCTGCAGCTTCGGGAAAGTCTTGCTTTCGATACGGAATGCCTGATATTCGCTGAGATGCCAGTGAAATACGTTCATCTTCACGGCCGCCATAGCGTCCAGGTTTCGCAGCACGACATCCTTGGGCATCCAGTGGCGACAGACATCGAGCATCAATCCACGCCATGCAAATCGTGGTTTATCTTGAATCACAATTTCCGGAATGCGGATTTGGTTACCTGTTGTATCGACCAGTTGAAGGATACTTTGCAGACCGTGGAGAATACCGTATGGCGATGCAGCTTCAAGTCGTATTCTACTACTATTGATAATCAGTGAATACGATTCATCTTCGTTCAACTGAGGATATTTATCCGCTCCCGCTTTACAGTCGATTTCGAGTACCGGCTTGTCACCGGCAAACGCCCGGCCCGTAATTTTGCTTAACCTGTTCATGAAACGGTTTGCTGCCCGTTCCAGCCGGTCCTCTCGGTATTGGGTGAATGTATATCCAAAACTTCGGTCCAGTTTAAAAAAACCACCCTGCAACTTCAGACTTGCAGGCAGCGGCATCATGTGAATCGACGCGCGATCTTTTGCACTGATGGCAGGTTCCCGGTATATGAATAAACGGTAGTAAAGATACCCGCCTCCAATAAGGGCAACCACTGCAATCAGCAACCCTATTACAATTTTCCTTAGCATAGAACTATAAGTTTAATGTGTGGTTTGGCTAAGAAGAAACAGAAACAATAATACCTCAATAATGTCTTTGTCCAGAGACTTACGGACAGAGAAAATGACATTGAGATGGTTATTCTTAATTGTACTAAACTGGCATTGGAATATTTCTCATTCCATCGAGGCTCTCCGTTTATTACCTTTATTATCAACGATCTCTGCCGACGTCACCTGAGGTGAAATTACAAGGAATCGTCCTGATGCAGACAGAAATGAAGATCCGTAGTAGAATTCCTGCTTTCTTGTTTTCCCGTTCGCGAGATGAAGTAATGCATAGGCATCAGTGGGCTGAAGTTTTATCATTCGCTGATTATGATTGACCCGAAAAATCTTCAACGGCCCTGCATTCTGACTTGCAGCTACCAGCTCATTTCCATCTGCTCCAATCAAACCGACCAGGGCTTTTCCATCTCCGGGAATATAGATTCCACTATGTTCGAGACTCTGTGCCTTGAATCCCCCTTTCCCATTTCCATCCAGTAATAATCCGTTGAAGGCATCATAATCGCCGATCTGCGCCTCAGTTCCGAACTCATTACCATTGAGAATGATGTCGAGATTTCCATCGGCATTAAAATCTCCGGCGGTCATGCCAAATACCGGTGCAAATTGGGCCTCTATCGGCAACGGCTTGATCCTGAATTTTCCACCGCCAAGGTTTTCTATATAGCACGTTTGAAGATTATTTGCGTGATAAATCAGGGCATCTTTAAGCTCCTTCTCAGAAAAGATGTCGTGAATCGTGACTTTTGCGAAATCGCTGTACTTAGGATAGTCTTTACCGACCAGCAACAGCTCCCTGAACAAATCATCGCGTCCCTGGGCCGGGTATTCTTTGTAATCACCATTTGAATCGGGGAAATAAATCGTGGGTATAGCCACATACATGCCGCTACCCGCAAAATCCTTAGCATAAATTCCAACCGGTCTCTTTTTTGAAGCCTTATAGAGTGAGTTGAGCCCCAGGTTTCCGGCGATATAATCGATGTCACCGTCGTTGTCGAAGTCGCCGGCGACCAAACTATTCCACCACCCGACCTGTTCGGGAATACCGGATTGTTTCGTCACATTGACAAACTTACCATGCTGGTTTTCAAGAAATGTTATCGGCATCCATTCACCACAGACGACCAAATCCGGCCAGCCATCATTGTTGAAATCGGTCCACAGACCATCTGTTACCAAACCGATATTTTCCAACATTGGTGCCACAGTTGATGTGACATCCGTAAATTTAATCTGTCCGTTCCCGGAATCATTTCGCAGGATATAGCTGGGAACGGGTGCAGGATATTTTCCCGGAATAACCCGCCCGCCAATAAACAAATCCAGATCACCATCGTGATCATAATCACTTGCAATGACACACGAACCGCTTGTATATAATTGCGGTAAAGCCGAAGGATCGTATGTAAAATGACCATGACCATCATTTATGTATAAACGGTCCTGGTAATTGTTACTGCCCGCAGGATTCTCGACACTTCCGCTTACGATATATAAATCGGGATCGCCGTCATTATCTGCGTCAAAAAGCAGGACTCCCTCGTCTTCCTGTGCTTTCTTTACGCCATCAGGTCCAGGCAGAAGATCCTTTTCGACATACTTGCCGTCTGGCTGTTGAAGTAAAAATGTGCCTTTATGATTGAGAGAGCCACCAATGAAGATGTCCTCTAACCCATTCCCGTCTACATCACCGACTGCCAGTCCGGGTCCATATTTAGAGAATTTATGAGGCAGCAGCGTTTGGATCTTGTAGTTGTCGTATGACTTCTCCTGATGCACATAGTGAACATTCACTTTGCCTGTGACATCTGAAAGAACTGATGATTCAGTCTTTTTATCATTCATTAGGCCTGGCATACTGAAACCGTAATCCATTGCATTACTGATATCGGCCTTCAGTATCTGATCTGTTTTAACATTCCTCCAGACCTGCTTCTTTTTATTTGGCCATGAAACAATTGCCGAATCAAGTGTTGAGGTACTATCCAAACCAAAGTGAGCGATGTCCTGTACGCTCGATAAATAGCCCCTGTAAATCGTATTGTAGTAAGTTTGATGCTTTCCTTCACCGTAGTAGATGTCGGCCGTTGCTCCAAGCCCAAGAGTGTTTTTTCCATCTCCTTTGAAAGCTATTTCAAGCCAGCGTCGGGTTGGATGTTCACCGGCATCGTTCCCGGTATTTTCATACACAAAAGCTTTATCATCGATATTGTTGATTACGAGGTCGAGATCGCCGTCATTATCCAGATCAGCCCATGCAGCGCCGTTCGAGTACGACGGTTGTTTCAAACCCCATTTGTTACTCATATCCGAGTATTGGAGATTGCCGTCATAGCGGAATATGTAATTGGGAATCTTCTCCGATGGGATTGCCTTCAACAACGTGGATTGAGGGGCCATATTCATAGTTTGTTTACGCAGATACATAAAATCAAGGTCTCTGATATCCTTCGGTATTCCGTTGGTCACGAGCAGATCTCTGTATCCATCGTTATCAAAATCGGCACCGAGAACACCCCAGCTCCAGTCAGTCGCTGCGATACCGGATAAAAATGATATCTCACTAAAGACCGGCTTACCGAGTGAGTCGTTTTGCAAAACAGGTCGTCCCTGGTTCAATTGTAAAGTATTTCGGGTGTATTCCGGATCATGGCCGGCAAATGCATGATGCAGGATATTTGAATAATTATTGGGATTTGTCATCACCTTCTTCCGATAGTTAATATGCGGGAGCATATCTATGGTCACAAAATCATTCAATCCGTCATTATTAAGATCGACCACATCGTTGCCCATCGATGAGAAACTCGTATGCTTGAAATACGAACCGGATTCGTCCGTAAAGGTGCCGTTCCCATTATTAATCCATAACTGATCATTCGACAGGTAATCATTACTCACGTAAATATCGGGCCAGCCGTCATGATTTACGTCAGTGATATTCACCCCAAGTCCGTATCCTTCCTTCGTTATACCAGCTTCTTTACTCACGTCCGTATATACCGCATGGTTCAGAGTGCTGTCCCAATCATTTCGAAATAGTTTATCAGTATTTAAATACGGACTATTATCCTCCTTTGATCCACTTCTCCCGTATCGATCCATCACTCTTTTATTCGAGACGACCAGGTACATATCCAGATCGCCGTCGTGGTCGTAATCGAAAAAGGCAGCCATTGTTGAAAAAGAGTCGTCATCCAGTCCGTATTCAGCAGCCTTATCTTTAAACACAGGAATCCCATCCTTATTCAGTCCCTGGTTCACATAAAGGATATTTTTTCGTTTTAACGGATCATCAGCTTTGGTGACGCATACATAAATATCAGGCCATCCATCGTTATTAATGTCGATAACAGAAACTCCGCTGCACCACTTGTTCTCACCTCCGGTATTCGATTCCTGTGTGACATCTTTAAATTTAAAATGCCCTTTGTTTAGATAAAGCTGGTTGCCGGACATGTTTCCTGTGAAATAAATATCCTGGAGTCCATCCCTATTGAAATCACCAATGGCTACTCCCCCGCCGTTATATAAATACTCATAATTCAGGACGTTCAAACTGTCACTTTCCGTGATGTCATTGTGAAAAGTAATACCTGAATCTTCCGATGGGATCTGCTTAAATAATGGATTTTTTGACTGACAGGAACACAATAAAACAATCGAAAATAAGCCAACTGAAACAGGGTGAAATAACAGATCAGAAATAATATGTTTCATTTTGCTTCGACTTAAACTTTTCAACATCGATCAAAAACGAAAAGGGTATCAAACTTTGGAATAATCTGACCTACGTATATTTATTATCAATAAGTAAGGTTTCGTCCAATAGTTAATTGGCAATGTGGAGAATTATTAAAACGTGATCTCAGGTAATTATAAAAAAAGAGGCAGCGAAGTGCTGCCTCTTTTTAATTCTATCCAGATAATTATGTATTAATATCCAGGATTTTGCGTCAGGAAATCTTTCCCATTCGCATCTTTACCCATTACGTCAATTTGATTCTGAGGAATGGGATAATAGTTGTTCTTAGGAGCAGTGAAATGTGCACCTGCTACGTCACTAATATACTTACCTTCGTAACCATAGTAGTAGTTCAACACGTCAGCAGCCCTTCCTTCACGAACCAGGTCAAAGAAACGATGTCCCTCGCCTGCCAGTTCGATCTTACGCTCAAAGTAGATTCTCAGGAGAGCTTCATCTTTGTTTGTCCACGGTTGCGTATACTCCCCGATCTTATAGTTGGGATCGGTATATTCATTCCAATTACTGAGTTGTGACGGGTCAGTACCAATCAAAACAAAGGTTGTTTTGGTATCTGTCCGGACTACCCAATCATATTGGTTGATGCCTGTCAGGGCAAGCATTTCACTCTGGCTCCCTACTGAAGCTGCTGCATATGCTGCGTTATAGGAATTATTCACCCAGTTTTCGGGATTATTAATCATTCTATCTCGAACATCATTAACGAACCCGCGTGCAGCTTCCAGATCACCTGTTTGTGCCTTTGCTTCGGCTGACATAAGCAATACATCCGCATAACGCATGGCATCATAATTAATGGAAGTTCCCGGTGCCCATGAATTATGATCTGCTTCAGTGGATTCGAGTGCACGCCAATAAATCTGTTTTTTACCAGCATAAGGCCCACCATTGGATGGGTCACGCACCCAGCGAACGCCAGGGAATGGTCCCCAATCGAGGTAAGGAACGCCGCGACGGCCTGCTGTCCAATCCAAACGTGGATCAAGATGGCCTTGATAAGGAGTGAATTGAGCATCTGGAGCGACACCGATATCGTTGGTTACCATCGTATCGTTGTAAGCATGTGGCTTCGCAACGCTAACGTATGGAAGACCATTGCCGTCAGTACGGAATGAGTTGACCAAATCGAGGGTAGGCTGATAGAATCCACAACATCCAAATGGGCTGTTGTATGGAAAGTTCAACATATCACCAGCCCTTGCATTGGAAATGGACGCTGTACCGTCGTTGGCAATCTGTTGAACGGCAAAAACGACTTCCGTATTGTTTTGATCGCCTGACCTGAAGTTATCCTCATAATTAGCAACCAAACCATATTTGTCACCAGCAGAATTAGTCCCGTTAGTCCTGATTTGTGTCAACAGGGCGTCGGCCTCCTGGAATTTCTTCTCAAACATATAAGCTTTTGCGAGAAAAGCTGCACCAGCCCATTTGTTTGCACGGCCGAAATCGGTTTGAGTTGCCGGAAGATTATCCATTGCATACTTAAAGTCAGCCTCAATTTTAGGCCATATGTCCTGATCGTTGGATTGCCTGAAGTCGGTTGTTGTTTCATCAATCCACGGGACCATATTAAACATCTTCTTGAGGTCGAAATACCAGTAGCCACGAATGAATCGTGCTTCACCGATGATTTCACTTCTCTGCGCATCGGAAAGATCTTTGGCCTCATTAGCTGTTGTAATGACCTGATTAGCACGTGAAATACCCTCATAGTCAACCCGCCATTTATCGTCGAGAAAACCATTCTGAGGGGTTATGCTCATGGTAGAAATGGGATTGATACCAGATCCCTGGTCACCGGAAGTACTGCCTTTGTGGACATCGCCACCAGCAACATCGGCATAGATCCAGTTATCGGGTGAAGCTTCCCATCCATTCCCTACAAGGGCATTACCATTGCCGTTACCACTACCATCCAGAGCCCCATAAGCACCTATTAACAGTGCCTGAACACCCTTCTGGTTCTGCAGCACCGGCCCACTCAGAGAACCGAGCGGCGGTGCGTTTAAAAAGTTCTTACAGGAAACTACCAAAAGTCCTGTAATCACAACTCCGCATACAATTAAATATCGCAGTGTTTTCATATTTGATGCAGTTTAAATGATTAAAAATTTCAGAACTTGAGATTTACGCCAACGATAATCTCACGCGGAGTCGCATAAGATCCTTCATCAACACCGAAGTCTGTATAGCTACCCGTGTTGCCGGCACCCTGGTTAAATCCTACTTCCGGATCAAGACCAGTGTACTTCGTTGCAGTAAACAAGTTGGCACCCTGTACATACACACGTAATTTTGATACTCCGTACTGACGAAGGAAATTTCCAGGCAGAGTATACCCAATCTGTATGTTTTTAAGTCTCATATATGATCCATTCTCTACATAATAAGAGTTAGGAACAGAGTTGGTGCTGAAATAACTGTTCGGTTCCTGAATTGGGGCCGTAGCATTGTGATTTTGTGGTGTCCAGGAGTCATACAGGGCAGTATTACTCTTTGCTCCCTGGAAGGAGTTGTAAAAGTCCGTCCACCATTTTACCTGGTTCCACAATTTATTGCCTTGTACGCCATAGATGAATGCACTAAAATCCCAGTTTTTATAGGTCAGGCCCAGGTTAAAACCATAGGTAAATTTAGGATTCGGGCTGCCCAGGAACTGTCGGTCGTCGGCGGTGATAACGCCATCGCCATTGGTGTCCGCATATTTGAAACGGCCAACGCCTTCATCTTGCTCATAAGTACCAGTAGGAGAATTCGCATCCAAATTATTGATCTCAGACTGGGAATTAAAGAACCCGACAATCTTATAACCATAGAACGAAGACATCGCGTGACCTACGGCATTCCGGATAATAGCTCCACCATTGAATCGGCGGCCGTCAGCATCGAAATACGTTTGGTCGTTTGCGATTTTTACGATCTTATTTGTATAAGAAGTAATAGTCAATGTGGCATCATATTTCAAATCACCCGTAAGCGTTCCAGTCCCCTCTATCGAACCGTCGAATCCGCGGTTTTGCATGCTGGCAACATTAACATAGGGCTGTGCTGCCAAACCGGCGGTACCCGGCAGTTGAGGGTTGTACAACAGGTCCTTGATGTCCTTTATGTAATAGTCACCAGTCACCATCAAATGACCGTCAAGCAAGGTGGCATCAATCCCAAAATCGGAGTTCGTGTCTTTCTCCCACTTGGCATTAGGGTTGCCATAGCGGTTTTGTTGGAAACCGGTTGCTATGCTTGAATTATTTCCTGTTATATCATAATAGGATTCTTGTTTGTCTCCCACATAAAGGGTGTAACCATTATTAGGATCCACATTTAACTGGTTCCCCATCACACCATAACCGGCACGAAGCTTCAGGTCGCTGATCCAGGTAATATCCTGCATGAAGCTTTCCTGAGAAACACGCCATCCTACACTGGCTGCAGGGAAGAATCCATATTGGTTATTCACAAACTTAGAAGAACCATCCCGACGCAGTGTGGCACTAAACAGATACTTATCTTTGTAACTGTAATTAACTCGTCCGAACAAGGAAAACAACTTGTCATGATACCTGCTACTGGCATTCGTTGGTGTTCCCGACCCCGTACTTAATGTAGTGAAGTTCGGGTCGAAAGAGAAGTATCCCTGTGTTTGTCCAGAAAGACTTAGACCTGAATTATTATAAGCCTCAGAACCCACAACCACCTTTACATCGTGAATACCGGCAAACGTATTTTGATAGGTAGCTGTATTGGTCCAGGTCCAGTTACGGCCGGAATAGTGTTGCTCTGCATATGAATTCGTTCCAGCGGGCTCCGCATTTTCGTAGGTTGGGAAATTGAACTGGTGATAAGTACTACTATACATTTCACCACCAAAGCTGCTACGTAAAGTCAGATTTTTCATGAGATCAACCTCTGCAAACATGTTTCCAAACAGACGATTGGAAACACCACCGTTGTTACGTGTACGATACCGGTCGGCATATGGATTCTCAGGGTTCCCAAGACCGGGAGCCTGCGTACCGGCAAAATTACCGCCAATATCATACACCGGAATGATGGGTTGTTCCCGATAAGACATTCCGATACCTCCACCTTCCTGCAAGACGCTGGCCGTCGGATTCACCGAACTGGAGTATTCAAGGTTTTCACCGATGCGAATATTCTGAGTTACATTAAAGTTCGTATTTGCACGTACAGCATATCTTTTGAGATAGGTATAAATATAGGTACCCTGGCGATTCAGATAATTGAAGGAAAACAAGTAATTACCATTTTGGCCTCCACCACTCACCGTCAGGTTACTATTATATTCAGGAGCAGGCTTCATGACTTTCTGATACCAGTTGGTTCCTGATTTATTAGCTTTAATAATCTGGTAAAAACTATTCCTCTGAGCCGGATCCGTATAGTTAGGATCAACGTAGTATTTAGAAGCATCAACAGTACTGGCCCCTGCCGGCAGAATGTAATTAGGCAGAACAGGTTTTGCTCCTGATCCGTACTGAGCCTGCAATGGTGTAGATACTGCTTCTCCGGCATTGGCATATGCCATCCAGGCAAGATCAGCCATACCTTGTGGTGAAAGAATATCCCAAACATTACCGGATTTCTGATACTGCATACCCCAATAGGAATCATAACTTACATTAATTTTACCCTGACCCTTTTTGGTAGTAATAATGATGACACCGTTGGAAGCACGTGCACCATAAATAGATGACGATGAGGCATCTTTCAACACCTGCATAGACGCAATATCACTTGGGTTCAAATCAGAAATATTTTGTGTAGGTACTCCATCAATAACATAGAGTGGAGTGTTATTCCCAAAAGTATTAAAACCACGTATATGCACCTGAGGTGCTTCACCAGGCTGACCTGACGAAACGACCGTAACACCTGCTGCCTGTCCCTGTAACTGCTTGGTAACCTCGCCTACAGGCTGAGAAACCAAGTTCTGGGTATTAACCACAGAAACAGAACCGGTCAGGTCCTTTTTCTTTTGTGTGCTATAACCAACAACAAGAAGCTGCTGCCCAGTGATCTGTGCTGAAGTGAGCTTAACATCAATCGTTGTCTGTCCGTTTACTGCTACTACCTCTGTTCCATATCCAATATAGGAAAACACCAGAGTGTCCGTCTGGCTTGGAACATTTAATACATAAGTTCCATCGGGACTGGTAGCAGTTCCAATAGAGGTACTCTTTATAAGTATATTCACGCCCGGTAGCGCTTCACCAGTTGTTTTATCTGTTACTTTACCGGAAACGGTAAATTTTGCCTGTCCAAAAGCGGTTCCATACACGCATGCCAGAAAAAGCAACATGCCACAACCGATGCTCCTAACCCAATGTAATCGAGTCCTGCGGGACAAGAATTGGAGCTGTATATGTTTGTTCATACACCCGTCCTTTTATTTGTTCTTGTTGTCAGTGAAATACACAGAGCACAAAGATGATTGTCACACAGAGATGGAACTTTACAATTACCAAGTGATCAACACTTAACCCTCTTTATACGTAATGACAGCGATCTGACTTAAAGAAAAGCCAATTCAGATACACAACGCCAGTGCGTACAATTCCCAGATTAAGAAACCTTTCGGGACGCCACCACAAGTAACTTCATAAAAACTCCAACTATCACACAGTAACATTCACACCAATGCTAACTCCGTTTATATTTGTTCAATTTTAACCCTGTACTAGAAATAGAATGCGATATCTACGAATACATCCCATTCCGCGTATATATAGAAATAAAATATCTATAATCAAAATTTTTTAAACACGTGAATGATAAAAATTTGCATCAAATTTGAATCATTCAGGCAACTGTGGTGCAACATTAAATTTCTAATTTATTCCGGGGTAATTTTTATTTCACCTATCAGAATGGTTTTGCCTATTTAAAATATTAACAATGCTCTGCTATTCAAGACGATTTTTATAATATCAGCCTGATATCCTGTAATGCATATTTTACAATTCAAACCGTATTCATACCAATACCTTATCGGCTTTTCAGTTTTCATTATTATACAGAACAGGTCAATCGATTTGCATAAACTACTCCGCGATAAAAAAATAAGTCCTTTAAGCGGGATTTACGGTGTGGTCCGAGGGTAATAATGTCCAAGTTCTGCGTATTATTTTTTGACCACCGTATTTTAATGGCTAACACGGTATCATTCATTGATGGTTACAGCGTGTAAAAACTTTGTTTATGCCCGGGTTAGATCAGTTGAGAAATCGAAATGACGTTTTGTGTTGTTACATTGAATTCAGGTTGTTTTTTTGATTGCCACGTAGCCTTTATCCGCCATTGTTGGAATAAGCATATTTCCGCTGTAGGACATAAAAAAAGGGAGCCGCAGCTCCCTTTTGAAAATTACCTGAATTGACGTTTCTATTTTTCAAACCACAGCTTAGTACTCTGGTTATCCGGGCCCTGTGCCGATACAGCTGACTGATAATTGGCTCCATTTTTATCCTTAACAGAATTGCCATATTGCATACGTGTTGGATATGCCCCATTGATGTCACCCAATCCGTAAATATCAATATCAGAAACTCCGTTAGCCAGCACAGTTGGATATCCAGACTTACGAACCTCTGCCCAGCCTTCAAAGCCGTCGGTGTAAGAGGCAATCCAGCGCTGCACAGCTATTTTCTGCAGGTCAGAGCTTGTTGCACCCGTCAAGCTTGCCATATCAGATGATGAACCGAGGAAAGCGTCGATATCAGAATCATTAACACCCCAGAGTTTCATAGCTTGCCTGATGCCCATCTGGTAGAGTTGATTGGGATCACCACTGCCGATTCCAAGAACGGCTGCCTGGGCCTGCATGAAATAGGAAGCTGCCGAGGTCATAACGATTTCGGGAAATATCGGCTTGCCCTGACCTTTTTGCTGAATAACCTCTTCTGCCGGGTCGGAGAAGAATTCATTGGGAACATAGTCGTAGGTAAATCCATTAAGCCTTACCGGCTGTCCCACGTAATATTGGTTTGGGGGCACCTCAACAACAATAGAGTCGGCAGTGCCGGTCTTTGTGTAAGGAACACCCGCATCAGTCAATACCTGCAGAATGAAGTCGGTACGTTTGGGGAACAAATTATATCCCTCAGGGTTACCGGATTGTTTCGGCCGAATCCACTTTACACTGCCGCCGACGGCAGGTTTGGCATATTTGCTAAGCCGCGGATCATTATTGTCCCGGAGATAGTCTATCAGTGGTTTTGATACCTTCCATTTTGAGCCTAAACCACCAAAATTGTACCATACATCACCATAACAAGAACTTGCCCATTGGCTGATGATGTTATCCTTTTCCATCACGATGTCGCCATCGGTATCACTCAGCAGAGGAGCATTCAAAGCTGCTGTGATAGCAGCCGTAGAAAAGTCATCACCGCTGGCATTTTGTGCCCTGAGAGCAATTCTCAGTTTTACGGTATTGGCTAATTTTTTCCAAAGCTGGAGATCACCGTGACAAAATACGTCATTGGCGCCGATGTCTGCGATACCATCTCCTGTCTTCGTAGCATCACCAATGGTGTTCATGGCAGCATCCAAATCAGCAATGATCCCCTTATAGATATCCTTCTGGGTATCAAACTTAGGAGTGAGAACTGTTGGGTCACCAACCTGTGAATAGGGTATCATCCCAAAGGTTTCTGTAAACTTCTCGAAGTATAAACCTTTCATGATCTGACCAACGGCGTACATCTTATCATTTGCGAAGTCGCCATCCGGACCGGTCAGTTTCATATAGTTATCCAGTGTACCGAAATAACCGGCCAGCCAGTCGTAAGCGGCATCCGTATACCCGCTGTTGTAGGAATATCCCAACTCATCGCTCCACCATGAGCCATTAAAGCCAAAAGTGAAATAACCCGCATACCGATCGGCATGTATCAATTGCGCCCGCCAGTATGGATACCGGTCCGGTGCATACAGAAGATACTCGACCGGCGTCAGAAAGTATCGCGCACTGGCTTCATCAGCAGTAATAGCACTTGGATTTTTATTTATCCCTGAAAAATCCAAACTCTTCGTACAAGACATTAATCCGGCCAGCACTAAGATGGCCAGTATATATTTTGTTGTTTTCATATTCATTTCCATTTTTTCGCCGCGGCGGAGACTAGAATTTGAGATCAATGTTGAGACCGATCTGACGCGTTGTGGGCAGATTGTAGTACAATACCCCTTGTGCAAAGTTGCTGGTACTAAAACTCGATTCAGGATCGAAGTTCGGGCTCTTCTTATAAATGAAGAACAAGTTTCTACCCACTATTCCGACAGTCGCAGCGCGCAGCGGAGTATTTCTCAGCAATTTTTGAGGCAGCGTGTAGTTAAGAGATGCCTCTCTCAATCTGATATTTGTCTGATCGTAGATATAGTTCGAGGCGATACCACTATAGGCTCCCCAATATTCTTCGCCAGTGATATGGTTGGTGTTTTTCACATAATTCGGGGCTTCCGATGTACCGGTATTGACAACACCATCCACTGTAATACCATCTGCACGGTATTTCAGTGTTCTTGCAGATACGCCAGAACCGTCGAGACCAGCGTCGGTACCGGAGTACAACTGGCCACCAATACGGGCATCAACCAGAAACCTAAGGGACAAGTTCTTGTAGGACAATGAATTAGACAAACCACCTGTCCAGTCAGGTTGATAATTACCAAGAAACACCTTATCGCTGGTTGCTAAAGGCCTGCCGTTGGCATCCACTATGATCTTGCCATCAGGCGTGCGCTGCCATGTGGTACCCATGATATCACCATAGCCCCCACCAGCCGTTGCCTGTACCGTTACCGTACCACTGTTTGTAGTGGTGAAAATGAAGTTATCCAATCCTTCGATCAGGTTATCCAGTTTGTTCTCGTTGTGTGCAAAGTTAACTGTCAGGTCCCAGCTGAAATTGGGAGTCTGAACAGGCATGCCTCCAACAGCGATCTCAATACCCTTGTTCGAAATCTGACCGACATTGGTATGAAACTGGCTGTAACCGGTGGATTGTGCAACAGGCACATTCATGATCAGATCATTGGTAATAATCCTGTATAACGAAAGATCAGCATGCAGCCTGTTTCCGAAGAACCGGGCTTCTGTACCAATCTCAGTCGATTTAATTTGCTCGGGTTTCAGGTTTACATCATACAGCACATCCGGCCTGGTAAGGATCGGCAACCCAAGATAGGAACCGGATGTACTGGTTAAATTAAATGCATTGGTTAACTGGTACGGATCGGTATCGTTACCCACCTTTGCCCAGCTTCCGCGGATCTTCCATAAATCCAGGAATGAATGGCTCGGATTCACAAAATCATTAATCAGGAATGACAGGCTGACTGATGGATAAAAATAAGACCAGTTGTTTTGAGGCAATGTAGATGACCAGTCATTCCGTGCAGTCAAGTTTAAATAAACCATGCTGGCATACGAAAATTCTGCGGAACCGTACAGCGACGTCACCCTCTTTGTCTGTGTCGGCGTGTAGCTTGGTGTCGTAATGACAGCACCTGACACAATAGGCTTGGTCGGTATCTTGAAGTTTTCACCGTAGACACTTTGTGCTTCATAGGTGCTGTACCGGTAGTTGCCACCAACCATAACATTGGTGTGGAACATAGTGTTGACTTCTTTATTAAACGTGAGCAGGAAGTCGGAGTTCGTCTCCCCGGTCTTGGTAGTTCCGTAGTCAAAACGTCCCGTATTCCAGAACCAGTGGCCTGGTTGATTTACCGTTTCGATCTTCTGACTAACCTGGTCAGTCCCAACCCTGACAAAGCCCGATAGGTATGAGGTAAATTTATATGTTGCCTTTACAAAACCATCGACCCTGTCGCGGTAATCCTGGTTGATATCATGATTGACTATCCAGTATGGATTTCCACCGCTTGTTGTCCAGGAATTTGCAGAAAGGTCAGCAGGATTTTGATAATCCTTCAGATCACTTACCATAAGGTTCCTCGGCATAGTGTACAGATAAGCCATAATACCTTCTGTACCTTGCTCTACACGGTTTTTAGCTTTCTGATAGAAATATGTGACCTTTGAATCGACACTTAATCTATCCGTAAGATTAGCAAATCCCCGTAAATTGAAATTATGTTTCGTTAGATTCGAATTGGGTACAATTGCATTTACCTGCGTGTTGGTATACGAGAAACGAACGGTCGCCTTTTCCGTGCCACCATCCAAAGCAATTGTGTTAATCATCGATCCGCCAGTCCGGAAGAAATCCTTTACATTATTTGGTTGTGCAACATATGGCACGGTCTCACCATTGAAGTAAAGCTGATTGCTTCCGTCTAATTTGGCACCCCATGAACCACCATGATTTTTCAGGTTTGCCAGGTCTGTATACGTGTTCCCTTGTGCACCCTGACCGTATTCATTCTGGTACTTTGGCAGAATCATTGGGTTTTCCATGGTAAAATTCGAAGAATAAGAAACACCCAGCCCCTGGTTAGCTCTACCCTTTTTAGTGGTAATAAGAACCACACCGTTTGAAGCACGTGACCCATAAAGAGCAGCGGCGTTCGGACCCTTCAAAACGGAAATTGATTCAATATCATCCGAATTGATATCTGAAATACCAGTACCATAGTCATTCCTGGCATATTCACCGGTTCCCGAACCAGCAGCAGATCCGAAACCTGAATTGTCGACCGGTACGCCATCGACGACATACAAAGGCTGGTTGTTACCTGTCAGTGAGTTGTTACCACGGATAATTACCCGGGTACCACTTCCAACACCACCCGTTGATTCTGTTATAACTAAACCAGGCACACGTCCGGCCAGTGAGTTGACTACGTTTGTTTGCTTAACGGTTGATAGATCCTGACTTCCCACTTCGGAAACGGCGTACCCAAGTGATCTTTTTTCTCTTTGAACACCAAACGCCGTAACCACGAGTTCCTGTCCGCTGATTGCACTTGACTGCAATCTGACATTAATCTCAGTGCGACCGCTGATGGCAATATTCTGAGCTAAATATCCGATATACGAAAATACCAACGTATCGGCATCAGCAGGAACATTTAATGTATACATACCGTCAGCACTTGTGGCTGTACCAATGGAAGTGCCCTTGACGATTATATTTACCCCCGGAAGTGCTTCACCCGAGGTCATATCGGTTACTTTACCGGTCACAGTACTCTGACCAAATGCACTTCCATATGCACATGTTAAAAACAATAACATGCCACAACTGATGTTTCCGATCCGACGTAAAATGGTTCTCGGAAACAAGAAATGAAGCCGTATATGTTTGTTCATATACCCATCCTCTTGTTTATTTATGTTGTCAGTGAAATAAGAGAAGGAAAAAGACTGGTTACGTATTCTTCTTACAGATTTGCAATCACATAAGATCAGCCCGGCTCAGGTTTTAAAATCAATTGAAATGTTCAGAACTTGATTTATGGAGTAACTGTAATTCATGCATATTGGCCATGCATTTTTACTCTTAAATCCCAAAAAACCAGGAACGCCTCTACTTATAATTACATAAACCCTCCACATACAGAATCGTAACTCTTAAACCACTATTTCCTCCGTTTTTACATTATCTATTTACAGGAATTACTCGTATTACAAGCATAACCTGGAATTGATTCAATGAAAAGCTAAGATCACATAAACCATACCGTTATAAAATACATCCCTAATTACGAGTGTCTTTGTGATCTTATATTTGACAGTAAGGTTCTCCTTTTAAGTACAGTTACAGAATGAAGACTCTCTATTCCTCAATAGAGCGATTAAAATCATACATCTTCATCTTATTAGCTATTAAATAATGATTAATCAAAACAATACCAACACTAATAAGGTTAAAAATGGTACATAATTTGTCTCAGACTCGCATCGCTGGTGCCACATCATAAACACTATGAATCTTCAGATGATCCCGAAATTCGGTCTTTGAAATAGGCTCATTTAACTTAACATCAATAACGTATTGGTCTTCAGGACGAATATGAATAAAGTTATCCGAGTAACGTGCATCCATATTTTCTAATTCAAGCCATACCCATAAAGCCGGCCTCTTAGTCTTCAATGTTACCCTGTAGGCTGTATCGGAACCATCGATTTCAACGGAGAGATCGGGTTTGCGTAAGCTGAGCTCTTTAGGCTTGTTAAACAGAACCACGTTATTTGATTCTTCATCGTTTCCATACGTTGCTTTTATCCATACGATAAGATTTGAGCTGTTATGAACCCTGACCAGATCGTTCAGATCGGCGGAACGGACGAGTTTGCTTGTTCCGGATTTAACATCATAGTCTTTTAGTTCTTTTCTGAGAACCATTCCATCCATATCAGTCACGACATAACTGATTCCCCCTGATATGTCTTCAGTTTTATCATTTACGACATATAAATCAACCTTACCTGAATCAGGTTTTGCAACTCCGCTTACCATGACCGGAGCAAAGAAATGACGGCTCTGATATTGCAATGCTTTCCAACGATGATACCAATCGATCATAGACCATGTTGGTCCGGGCCAACAATCGTTAAGCTGCCAGATGGCTGCAGCCATTGAGTTAGGCATATCTCTTCGCCAATGCTCAACCCCCATACGGATTCCCCACGCCTGCATGATCTGACTCAGCCATAAAACACTGTCGAAGTCTGCAGGCAGAGAACCGAAGTTATCAGTCATATACCTGGTGATTCGCCCAATACCCTTTGGTCCATACGACATCTCGTGATAACCTAAAACTTCGGAATGGATACTGGTACGGTCTTTGGGATCAGTATACGACTCCACAGTCATTGGATTGGTGAACGATTGCATTCCAAATTCAGTCACAAAACCGTGAATATTGAAATAATCCTCAAACGGTTTCATACCGTGCCATATATTCCAGGAATGAATATCGCCGCTTCCTTCAGCCCCGCTGCCCACCTCATAAAAAGCATCTGGAATTAACTTGCGGACTTTTCCTCCTATTACATCATCAAACAGATAATTATATCCATCAAAGTTCTGGATCTCGTTATTTCCGCTCCATATGACGATTGAGGGATGATTTCTGCATCTCAACACCTGGTCTTCAACTTCGGCCTCCAAATTTCGAATCCAATTCTTGTCATGAATAGGATAAGCTGTGTTTGCAAACTTGAACTCGAACTGCAGCATGATTCCAAGTTCGTCGCAAACATCAAATAAAGCATCTTCCTCGTAATAACCGCCACCCCACAATCGGATAAAATTGAAATTGCAATCAGCAGCATCTTTCATATATGATCGCAGTATTTCAGGTGTCACCCGTGTCGGGATGTTATCAGCCGGTATCCAATTTGCACCTTTTGCAAATACGGGTTTGCCATTTACGCTCACGTGCATAGCCACCCCGTCTTTCGGTGCATGGACTTCAACGGTACGCAGTCCGATTCTTTCCCGATGAGTATCTAACACCGTGCCACTGCCATCCTGTAACTGCACCTCAACCTGATACAACAGCTGTTCCCCCATTCCATTTGGCCACCAGAGCTCAGGATTCTTTATCTGAATGTTTGCTTCTGATTTCTCCCCTCTCACATTATCAGTCGAATCGGCTATGGTCTTACCGTCCAACGTTATATGAACATTGATTCGCAGGTTCTTTCCACGTGCGCCAGACAAGTTCGTTATCACATTTAGAGTAACATCTCCCGATGACTGATGTTTTTGAAACAGCCCAACATCGGTGATGTGCGCATCGTATGCCACCAGTTCGATATTCTTCCAAATCCCCATGGTAAGTATGGGCCGACACCAGTCCCATCCCCACATATAAGGCCCCTTGCGGACCCAGCTCCGGGCTTCTTTCAAATCGACACCATGGCGTTTTTTATATGCTTCCTCATGGGACTTTATGTATGGCCCAAGTTGATCGAAACGAACACGTATCGTGTTGGAACCTGTCTTCAAATGTTTTTTAACATCGATGATCCATGTCCGGAACATATTGTTGGCATCGGCGACCTGTTGGTCATTAATCCAAACCGTTGCCAACGTATCCAATCCGTTACAGACCAGTTCGATATTCTGATTTGTCAGGAAACTTTGATCAACCTCAAACTCACGCTCGTAAACCCAATTCTTTTCAGCCACCCACTGGACTTTATCATTGTTTTCCCTGAAATAAGGATCCGGCAACCTGCCATTTCTTAGAAGATCACCATAGGTTGTACCTGGTACTACAGCCTGAATTTTATCAGTAGAATTCTCTTCGCATAGTGTCCACGCATCTCCATTCAGAGACAATCTGTTAATCTGAGTCATCATATTTTCGGTTGCCCATTTTCCGCGGCTGATCGGCCTGAAACCAGTTAATGCTATTGAAGCGGTTAATCCTGAAGTAAGTTTCAAAAAATCGCGTCTCGTCATGCCGGAACTATTTTTTCGCGTCGGTTTCATAAGATTCCCTCTTAGACTTTTCAGTTACAATCACTTACTGACTTATTAGAAGCATAGCCATATTTAATGATAATTTTATCTGTTAGTCAAACTAATTATTCAAAGAATTGCACACGAAATGCAATATTATTTGCACGCCCGGGCACATTCAGAGGTACACCCTGACAGGGTCAAGACCCTGTCAGGGTGTAATAAGCAAGATCAGTTAGAACTATTTGCCTTATACATGTCCGGCAGTTCATTTTCCAGCAGGATCAGCTTGCTGTCTGCAAATTTCTTAAAATCCTGCGCACTCACTTGTCCCGGATATGGAGCGAATGCTCCTTTAGGTTGATTATAGGCATTTCGCCATACTAACACCCAGGCAATCTGCCTCGTCTTTGCATCATTATTTAAAGCCGGTAATAATGTATGAGTCCACCAGTCGGCTTCAGGAATACCGGCATTGCCGATCTCAGTCAGCGCTGCAATCTTTCCATGTGAATGAGCCAGCGCCACAAGCATATGCATCCTCTTTACAAACGTATCACGCGTATCGGCCAACTTCACACTGTGATAATCATCGTACCCCATCACATCGACATAGCCGTCGCCAGGATATCTTTCCAGATACTCCTCCTTTGTATTGAAAACATCGGTATTAAACGCGTACAGCAGATTGTGTACATGTTTTACATCCCGTAAATAGTGGACAGTAAACCTGTACAGTTCTTTAATCTCATGCGGACTTGCATGACCTTTACCCCACCAAAACCAGCCTCCGTTGAGTTCGTGAAATGCGCGAAAAATTACGGGAATTAATGTCTTTCCATCTCGCGGATCTTTCAGACTTCCAATGAATTGTGCAAAGTCATCCAAACGCTTTTCATAAAAACTATGAAGGGATCCGCCTGGCAGTATCTTATTAACAGCACGAGTCGTATCCCATGGATTCTTCCCTGTCACAGGATTACGCATGTGCCAGCTAATGGTGATAACTCCACCGCCTGTATAACCCTGCTGAATCCAGGTACGCATGCTGTCAAAGTCCACCCCATCAATATTTTTTGGCTCTCCGAGATGACTAACGTCCCACCCAAAAATAGCGGGATACGAACCGGCAACATCTTTGACATCCGATTTATCTTTCACGCCTTTCCAATGGGTGCCGTAGGCAAGATCATCCTGGTGGCCAAACATTATTCCCTTAAGGTTCTTCAGATTTTGATACAATGCTTTTGTCTCTGGTGTAGCCTTGCTATCGACAGGCCCAGACTTCGACTTGTTATAGACCAGGTTTCCCGATAATTGCATTCCGAGTAAAGCAATCACAATAACCGTTAATCCGGGCAGATGAAAGGTCCTTCGACCTCTCTTGTGTAATTGTGGTATATGCATTTTTCTCTCTCCCTCCTCTCATTTAGTTTAATGTGATTCCCATATTCTCCAACATCTTAATCTCATTCCCATCTGGAATCTATCCTGCTCAGAGACGCAAAAAAAACGCAAATCATATGCAACGATTATAGACATTTTTGATTCCTCGGTTCCACTCCTATTGACAAATGGAAAGAAAAAGTTGAAAGTATCTCTTCCTACTTGCTCCTCTGAAAACACCGTGAGATTTCTCTGTTTTCCACCGTGGGTATTAAGAACACTGGAAAAAGCAACCCCAGGGGACACAAGGTAATCACAGAGATCCGGGTTCATTGTCATTTCCGGCAAGGGTTATCCGCCGCGGCGGATAATTAGAAGCTCGGAATGACAATGAGTGGTGAATAATGTACGATTCATTATGTCGAACTCATGTTACTTTAAATTGTATTTCTCAAGCACATCCTGTTTACTGCCAACTGGTAACTGATCACTGCCTTAAACATCCAAAACGCAGCGAAATCCCATGTTTCCGGTTGAACTGTCCGGCGTATTCATGGTCCGTGCAGCGACCCTATACCGGTTGCAATATGATTTATGGCACAGATAAGAACCACCACGGATCGATTTTCCGTGACTCTCTTCCAGGTTGACAGGATTCACAGAATTAGTCTTTTTATGATATTCCGGACTGAACCAATCAAGACACCATTCCCAGACATTACCGCTGACATTGTATAGTCCGTAGCCGTTTGGTTCAAACGAATCGACAGGTGCCGTCCCGATATAACCATCCTCAATGGTATTAACCGCGGGAAATTCACCTTGCCAGACATTACACTTATGTTTCCCTTTCGGCGTCAATTCATCTCCCCAGGGGAACCTCATTTGGTCCAGTCCACCGCGAGCGGCAAACTCCCATTCCGCCTCGGTCGGCAGACGTTTTCCTGCCCATTCACCATAAGCCATAGCATCATTCCACGAGACATGAATGACAGGGTGATTCATTCGGTCGAAGATGGAGCTTCCAGGTCCTTCAGGATGCTGCCAGTCGGCACCGGGTATGCCACACCACCACGGTGTTTGTGTGGCGCGCATCGGATCGCTGTTGATGACTTCATCGGACAAGAAGAAATAGAAAACAAACGACCAGCCATATTTTTCCGCCTCCGTTTTATAGCCGGTTGCTTTCACAAACTCACGGAACTGCCTGTTAGTTACCGTCGTCTTATCAATCAAAAATGGGTCAACGGTAACTTCACGGACTGGTCCTTCCCCGTCATCGGGAAATCCTTCCTCGTCTTCGGTACCCATCAGAAATGGTCCACCTGGCAGGTGAATCATTCCTTTGTCCGTTCCTTTCCTTACCCTGACAAAGGAGCCGCTATCCACTGCGCTCTTTTTATTCGACTCTCTGCTCGCAGCACAGCAGCTATGTGGTTTGCATGTATGATCCATTCGATTCACGACAGTTTACGATTAATCATAACTCTCAGTCGGCCATAATTTAACCGGTTTCCCGGTAGTATCCTTGTATTGTTCTCTCAGTTGCTTCAGTTTTTTGACAAGATCCTGGGTTATGGATTCATAAGCCGGATGCACTTTGTATCCGCTCCACTCAAACAGGCTCTCCATCTCATCGGGATCCTTCTCAAGATCGAACAGCTCCCACTCATTGATGGTGTAATAGTTGATCAATTTGTACCGATCCGTACGAACTCCATAATGAGGCATAGCCCAATGCGGAGGGGCGAATTCGTAGTAGTGGTAATAAAAAGAGTCCCGCCAGTTTTCCGGGGTTTTCCCTTGAATATGAGGAAGCAGACTCGCCCCCTGCATATCGGCCGGTATATTAAGTCCAACCAGGTCCAGGATGGTCGGCGCATTGTCGATATTAATGGTCATAGCATCATTAGTGCTTCCCGGCTGCACCATATCCGGATGCCTCATCATCCACGGAACCCGGATCGCCGGTTCATACATAAATCGCTTGTCAAACCATCCGTGCTCTCCCATAAAGAAACCGTGATCGCTGGTAACACCAACTATCGTATTCTTCGATAGCCCGGATTGATCGAGGAAGTCCAACAGACGTCCCACATTTTCATCCAGAGATTTTAACGTCCCAAGAAAATGCCCCATAAACTTCTGGTAATTCCATTGCTTGCGCTGACGTCCCGTTAATTCTTTGGGCGGATCAAAATCAGGCATATACTCGATACGCATCCGCGCCTCGCGGGCCGGTGATGCACGCATGGAATAGTCATCCCAAAACGTGCTCGGTTCGGGAATCCTGACATCATCATAGAGATGTTCATACTTATGAGGCGGATCGAAAGGACGGTGATCGTTGAAATACTGGACCATCATCATGAATGGCTGCTTGAACTGCTTGATACCCTTAATCGCCAGATCTGTAAAATTATCGGTGATATAACCTTGATATTCTTTTTCCTCAATAACCTTGCTGCCAAGTTTTGGATTTTGCAGGTATCCTTTAGGATTATAGTAAGGGCCGCCTGCTCCGCGTTTAAATACAAAATAGTCGAATCCGGCAACTCCGGGATTCGATGGCTTGCCAGGCTCGGAGACCAGGTGCCATTTTCCAACCATGCCCGTCTGATATCCATTATGCCTGAGAATTTGTGGAAAAGTCTGCTGGGACGGATCAAAAAAACTGTGGGTCTGTCCGCCGGTTGTGCCGCCAGGATTGGCAATCATCCCGTTCAGATGATCGTATTTACCTGTTAGCAACGCAGCACGACTCGGAGCACAAAGCGCATTCGTAGTAAATGCGTTCTGAAACTGCATCCCTTCCTTAGCAATCCGATCGATATTCGGGGTATCGATTAATTTACTGCCATAGCAACTTAATGTGCTCAAAGGAACCCCTTCCAGAGTAATCCAGACGATGTTAGGTTTACTGCTGGCACGATCAGTAATGATATTTGGGAAAGGAACAGTTGAATGTTCCCTGGCACTAAGTATTGATGAGGGAAATAAGGTGGAGCCAATTGCCAAGCCGCTGAGTTTCTTTAAGGCGTCCTTTCTGGATATAGATTTCTTTTCCATGATTGCCTTTTTTAAGATTGGAAAGCAGTGAGTCATAAATAACTTGTCAACTGCTGTTGTTACCTGGTCTTCACACCAATTACATAAGATTTTTGACTATCTCAACCCTTGAGATGAAGATATTTTCTTCTTAATTGGGAGCGCCAAACATTTGTATTCGGGCGCATCTCCAATACACCCCACAGAAAATCTGACACTATCGTATTACTAAGCAGTACTCTAACGAAGAGTAATCTAAGTATTGAACCTATATGAACGACGTTCATATAAATCGCTGTTATTCTAATAGCATTGGGTAAGTATTACAGGAGGATTTTCTTACCTGATTCATTTCTTTTTCAACCTGAAACCAGCCCATCATTTCAAGGGGGAAGAAATATGAAATTTCGTTCCTGCTGTTTCGTGTTGCTATTTGGAACCGTTCTTTTAGTAACGCCAGATGCAAAAGCCCAAATTGACGATATTGGTTCGCTGATCAATGCAGGGGTGAAGGATGCAAATACCATTTCTGAAATTTATCTGACACCCATGATCAAAGGACTTGGAACCGGACTCAATACCGGATGGACTCATTCTGCTTCGCCGGGTGAATTCCCCCATTTTTACGTCGGCGTTCGTTCGGGTTTCGTCTTTATTCCATCTTCTGAGAGAACATTTGACGTAACAGCGTTTTCGCTTGAAAACCTGTCATATGTAAGTGGGCCTATTATGGCGCCAACAGCCAACGGTCCGGATACCGACGGACCAACAATGAGAATTACTAAGATGGCAAATGGTACACCCTATGATATGGGAGAGCTTACACTTCCAGCCGGCAGCGGTTTAAATTTTGCACCAGCCCCGGTAATACAGGGAGCTGTCGGATTGAGATATAACACGACTTTGCTGTTCCGGTTTGTACCGAAAATCACCGTGGAGGACGGTTCCGGATATATGAATGGTATTGGTTTGCAGCATGGCTTAAATCAATGGCTTCCAGCAGGGATCAGCCTGCCGGTCGATTTGTCTGTCATGTTTGGCTACACCATCATCAAAGGAAGAATAGGTCTGGATGTTACGCCCGAAAATGATCCGTTTGTTACCAATCCCTATACTATGGATACATGGGGAAACCAATTCATCCGATCCCGGACAACCGCTTTCACCATGAATTTGATTGCCGGGAAAAGATTTTCCGTGTTTCACGTCTACGGTGGTTTCGGATACGATAAATCCAAATCAAGCATCGAAACCATAGGTAACTATCCAATGAATCTTCCCGATCCTTCCACAACGGATCCCTTTCACGAACGAATTGATATGGTGGTGGATCCCATTGATTTTTCTGTCAAAAGTTCGGAAGGAATGCATCTTTTCGCAGGAACAGGAATAGATATGAAAGTGCTGAAAGTATTCACAGAATTTACCCTGTCAAATTATCCTATCATCAGTTTTGGGCTTGGTTTTGGGTGGTAAGCCAATCTATTAAAATGGATTCTCACTGATATTCATATTTTTTTATAACTTCCATCAGACTATCGAGGTGTTCAACTTTCTTCGGATATTCTCTGTAAAGGTTGTCCTTTTCTGAAGGATCATTAGTCAAATTATATAACTCACCCTTAATCTTTTTGTATTTGGCATAATCCTCATCACCATAGTTGCCATGCAGATTGCCCATGCCAGAACCAAATATAAGTTTCCAGTTATTCTGACGAATGGTATTTGCCTGCTCTACCATATCTTTGCGTCCAGAGGGGCCTTGCCCGAGAAGGACTGGCAATAAATTGTAACTATCGCGGCTCTGCCCGGCGGTAAGTGTATCTCCTGCTATATGTGCAAAGGTAGCAAGCATATCGGTGAAACTAATCAGGGCATGTGATACTGAACCTTCCTTAATTTTTCCTGCCCAGGATGCTATAAAGGGAATACGATGACCACCTTCCCACGAATCGGCTTTCATCCCGCGATAGATATAAGATGAACGATGATGATAACGCTCCACATCACGTTTAAACCAAACGGGTCCATTATCGCTTGTGAATATTAATAATGTATTGTTCTGAATGCCCAGTTCCTTCAGTTTTTCTACGATTCTACCGACTTCATAATCAACTTCCATCACAAAATCACCGTACGGTCCGGCGCCACTCTTGTCCTGGAATTGTTCAAGTGGAACCCACGGTGTATGTGGTGAGGTCATGGCATAGTATAAAAAAAACGGTTTGTCAGACCGGGCTTCTCTATCTATGAATGCCAATGCAGAATCAGTGAGCGTCGGGGTTACCTGCTCAAATTTAAAATGAGGAGCAATTTTCCCCGGTCTCCATAACGCCCCTTGCACTGAATTGATTCTTGCTTTTGTTCCAAAGAATACCCGCCCGCTCTTTTTTCTCTTGGGCTTGGTTACATAATCACTGTGATGCCCCGGTGTTGAATCGGTTGGAGTCTCTACGGCATGCCGGTTATATATGTAAAAGTAGGGTCCCATATCCAGTGAAGCATGGATCCCGAAGAAATAATCGAAACCGTGATCAACAGGCCCTCCGTTAATGGGTTTTTGGTAATCAAAATTATCCCAGTCACCGGTATTATCAAATCCGAGATGCCACTTGCCTATGGCTCCTGTAACGTACCCTTTGTCCTTCATGACCGATCCAATTGTAATCAGTCCATTGACTAAGCTTCCCTTTGTCCAATCCATATCCCGATCCAATGGGTATCTGCCGGTAACCAATCCAAAACGGGATGGCGTGCACCATGCACCAGCGGCATGTGCATCGGTAAATAGCATTCCTTCCGAAGCCAGTTTATCGATATTGGGTGTTGGGATCTTTGATTCGGGATTGTAGACAATTGGATCACCATATCCCATATCGTCACTCAAGATAAAAATAACGTTAGGACGTTTATTGTTAGCTTCCTTTTTTTCATTCTGTTTGCTCGTATCTGACCTACCACAAGCATATACCAAAAGTAGTAATACGATTATCAATGATTTATTAGCCATTCGACCACCCGCAATGATGTTATTTATTGTTGATCCAACGGATCCTATGAGAGATTTAATTAACCTGATTCTTCAAATTGTCTTACGTGATCACACACTCAATCACATTCGTTTTTTGATGGCCTCCTAAAAGAAGGCTTTGCAAAACCGTTCTTTTGTTCGATATAAGCATTGGAAAAAATCGTTAAAAACGATTCGTTTTAGATTCGTTGATTCATAGCACCCGGATTAATCCGGGTGTTAGGGATAATCCGTTAACAGGTAAACCGTTTTAACACCTTATGCCGGTCCGTATATACGCCTGTATGTCTGAAATCAGCATTTTTTCAGGTTTATCTTATCTCGAACTCACGTTAAATAAAAGGCGGCAATAACAATTATTTCGCTAACTGCCGCCTTTTCATCAAAAGAGATTCAATTCGGTGTTGATACCGGGATACTTTGCGATGAGGTATTCCAGCCATCTACACTGATTTGCAATGACTTATGAGCAATGTCGGCATGATTTGCACGAACAGTCAAAGTAATACTTTGATGAGGCGTCAGCGTCACATAATTATCGCTCCAGAAAGCCGGGAGGATTTCCTCACCATGACTGTCCTGAAGACTTGGATGCACAAAGAATGCCAACTGATCGGATGGATTATCCAGTGTGACTTTCCATTCGGCTTCTTTTGTTCCGCTAACCGGACTAACGGAAACCTTCACTGATGCCGACGACATTTGACTCAGGGATTCGAATTTGTTTCCCGGCGACAGCCAATACACATTGTGCGATACCGGCTGCCCTGATGCATTGCTCATGTCCAGATCGACAAAAGTGAGCTGATTGGTCTTTTGCAAATCTTCATTCAGCGAACCAACCGAAGTTACATCCTGGTGCTTTGCATCAATCGTCTTTTCCTGATCATACAGCTTTTTCCCCTGTAGATCATAGAGACGCATATGCACATTTAGGTTCGACTGATCTTTAACTTGCTTGTTGATCACAACGACCGTGGAATCATCAAGGTTTAATTGTACATGAAGTGGCTCGACGGCTCTTTGCGTATAGTAATATCCGGCATTGGGTTCGAGATACCAGTCATATAACTGCCAGATTACACTTGGAAAGGCGGCATTGATCTTCCATAGCATAACCCCTCCTGTGTCATTCAATTTTGAATTTACCGACTCGAAAATAGCCCGGTAGCTGTTGGCATTGACCAGTTGAGATTTCTCGCTGTAATCCTTATAGCTCACCGGATCTCCATACCGGTCGACAATGGCTTTGTAGTAGGTCTGGTATTTGCCATTTCCGGCGCAGGCATCATGATATCCCCATGTGTTATTAAGGGGATAAGGGATCGTATCATCAGAAACGAGATCCGGCACAACCTTAGGCAGCGTACTATACGGCACCTGTGAGGGTACTCCAACCTCATCCTTGAATACCCAGTCCCTTCCTGCATTCACTAAGTCGTAATAATGAACCGGATCCTGCCAGGAATAAGGTCCACCACTGTAAACACCTGATTGCTTGTCATCAGGCCATGAACCTTTCCAGTCCTTGGGTAGTTTGGCAAATCCCGAAGAACTCGGGAATGAACGGACGTGAACCATCAAGTTGTGCAATATTTTCACGCATGGCATCATACAACTCTTTGCGCGCATGTCCCTCGTTACCACCTGTCCATACGAGCAGACTCGGATGATTGCGCAGCCGCATGATCGTACTTTTCATGTTTTTGATGAATACGTCTCCCTGTAACGGCCAGTCGGGCGATCCCTTGAACTCTCCCTGGGTGTCGCCGGTAATCCAGAAATCCTGCCAGACAAGCAAACCAAGACGGTCAGCTGCATTGAAAAAATCGTCCGGTGGTGCGATGCCTCCGCCCCATATACGTACCAGGTTGAGATTATCGTTGCGAATCAGTTCCAGTTCGTTGACATAACGTGTTGAATCGCGCTGCAACAGGAGGTCCGGTACCCATGCCCCGCCAACGAGGTGAATACGACGTCCATTGACATAAAAATCACGACGTGGCCAGCCATTGACATCTGTGACTTTCGAACTGACGGTGCGCACGCCAAATACAATATCCTTGCTCTCAGAAACCTGCCCATTAATCGTATACTTCAGCTGCAAGTCGTACAGGTTGGCAATACCCTGGCCATTGGGCCACCAAAGATGCGGATTAGAAAGTTGAAGTTCCCGAACCTGTTTGCGGGTTAAAGTGAGATCTTTTGTTTGTCCACCTTTTAAACTTTCATCCCTTGTAAATGTAATTTGTGGTCCGCTGAAGTTATGGGGCTTGATCGTAACCTGAAGCTGTCCACGCTGATTCTCTTTCGTATGATTTGCAAGCATCATTTGAAGCTTGATGTCAGCTTTGCTGGTATCCGGCAGAGCTGGGAGCCCGGTCGTCACGTGGGGATCATCAATGGTAACTGCACCTGATGCAGACAGATAGACCGGTTGCCAGATGCCCATCTCACGGTCACGAACGGCCGGCATCCAGTCCCATCCAACGGAACAGAGCATCGTCACATTCTTACCAACGTCACCTTTTGGCCCTCCATTGGCAAAGAATGGACCTAATGCCTTCAGTTGTGGTGGTGCCGGGAGTCCGGGATCATCCAACTGATAAATTTTAACGGCCAGATAGTTTGGTCCGTCCTGTTTAACCAAATCAGTAACATCGAAATGATACTGGGCAAACATACCGACCATCTGTGTGGAGTCGGCAACCTGCTTGCCATTCAGCCAGACCTCTGCGCGGTAATTGATCCCCTTGAAAGTAAGCCATACATGTTTCCCCACATAACTCTGCGGCAGTTTAAACTGCGTTCGATACCAGTAAGGATCCTTCCATGGGTTTTTGTGTTGTGGCAGGAAGCTGTACTGCCCCAGGTTGTAAGCGGTATTGAACGAATCGGATGCATCCGGAATGTACATATTATTCATTCCGATATACGGACTCGGGTATACCTTATTAGCAACCAGTCCGGCGAGTACCGTTGTGGGCACCTGCACGGGGAACCAGTATGCTTTCCCCTGGTAGGGAGAGGAGGAGAGCTGTTGCCCGTTCTCGTGAACCACTACCGAACTTTGCAACTGAAAATTCTTTAGTTCTATCCGCCCATCACGCTGCTGACACCAGCCCGTGACCGGGAGGAGAAATAAAGAAATCACGAGTAATAATCCTTTTTTCTTCATCTGTTTTAATATGCTTTATGGGTTTTATCTTTTTGTTTACAATAAATACTTGAACAAACTTTTGGTCGCAGGCCCATCGTTATTGGTTTACCTTATTTATTTCCCTCAGTCTATCAATACAGTTCATCAAGGCACGACTATCATGATAGGTGGCTTTCCAAATTGTGCCTTTCGGACGTGTTTTTTGCTGAGGCTCTTCATCCAGCCCGCCCCAATACCAACCACCATGTTCATGGTCAATCATATATTTCTGCAAATACTGCCATTGTTTGAGGAAGTGATTATAGTAATCATGTGAATCATTTGGAAAATATTCCGCCATCAATAAGAAAGAATTCAAAGCCTCGGCCTGCGACCACCAAATCTTGGAATGTTGAACAATCGTGATGGGTCCATTTTTCCTGACATAATATCCGGCATCATAAATTCCGCCATTTTTATTATCCCAGCCATTTTCAATTGCGTGATCAACCGTGGCTTTACCAACCTTCAGAATCTGAGCCGTATCCATTCCGATAGCCTTCGTTGCTTCCAGCATCAGATATGCGATTTCAACATCGTGGCCAAAGGAAACATGGTCGATTTCAAAGAACTGCGCTTTTCCGCTTTTCAAAGAATCACGATAGGAAATAGGAGTCCAGTTGGCTTTAAAGAAGAGCATCATGTAATGACGTTTCGTGATGATCTTATTCTGCAAAATATCCAACAATTCCCGGATACGATTTTTAAGTGTAGCGTCCGGCCAGACCTTATACAATTCCGTAAAAGCCTCTAAAATATGGATCGTGCTATTCTGGTCTTTTGGGGGCTGGCCACTGAATCCCTGTTTATAAGGTGTGCCATCCTGATGGATATTTTGAAAGTAGCCACCATATGTGGGATCGTGAGCATTATCATCGAGCCATTTGAACGTGCGTATCGCCAGATTCAGGGCTGCTGTATCTTTGAACACTTCGGAATAGACGGCCAGGCCATAAATTGCAAACGCGTTGCCATAGGCGGTCTTTGTACCGGTGAAAGGATCATTCGCTCTCCGTACAGGTTGGCCTTCCCTGGATACCAGCGAATAAAAACCCCCATACTGTTTGTCCCACATCTTGTCATTCAGAAATTTAACCCCCTGTCTTGCCCAGGGGCCGTACTTTGATCGGTATTTCGGATATCGACTCGCCACTTCCGACAAAGTCCACACGTTTCGCGTCTGTGTTACTATATATTTATTCTGCGTTCCAAAGGGTTTGAAATCGTATGATAAATTACTGAGGTAACCACCGTAAACCGAATCCACAACTTTCGGATACCACGGATCGAGAAGTTCCTTGAATAATGATTGCTGAAATTCCAATGCCAGCTTATGACGCGATTGCGCATCGGCCTCTTTACCCTGACCAAATGAAAGTTCTACGCCCCCCCGTATCCCAAATACTATTAAAAGGGCAACAAGAATTACACCTTCAACTCGTTTCTTCATATTTCTAATCCTTCAACTTTGAGTATTCAGAAATCATCAGCTATTTACTTTCAGATTGTATAGTCCATACAAACATTCAAATTCAGGCTGAGAAAACCATTAAAAAGAGGTCACTATATCTGTTTAAAAGAACCTGAGGTTTGATAACTTACTTCTGTTCACCCGTTTTTAAAGTGACCTCTTCAGGATAGTTCACTTTCATGCTATCCATATTTTCAAGTCCACGTGGCCAGTTATCCGTGATATTTGGCCGTTTACGCCACCAGTCGAACCATTGCCAAACCAAAGCACCGGCATATCCTTTCTTATAATAGGTTTTATAAACATTCTGATATGGAACGCCCTCAACACTATCAGGCAGAAAGAATTCACCAATCACCAGTGGTTTATCAAGCTTCCAGGTCGATGCATCATGGAGAATCGGGGTGATGTCTGCTGCTTGCCAGTCATAAAAATGTACTGTGTAATAATCGAGTGTTCCTTTTGGATCACCGCCGGCAGCTATCAGCCGGTCATCCCGGTAATAATTTTTATTCGGCTGTGCAGCGCCCTTGAGCGTTACATCTGTCTGGGCCATGAGACTCCAGGTCCCATTCGTCACTTTTGCAGCGGGATCGGTACGGTGAATAGCCCCCGCTACCAGGTTTACAAAACGCTGAATGTCCGCCATTGGGACGTGATAAGTATGCTTCCAGCCAAACTCATTACTCATGCCTTCAGGCTCGTTAAACACCTCCCATCCCATAATCCCAGGATGCCCTTTCAGTGCCTTCACAATCGGAATCAGTGCATTGTTGATATACTTCCTTGTTTCAGATGAATCCGTAAGCAGCCTGGTATTTCGGTCAATTACAGACTGGCTATGTTTTTTAGTCAACATATCGAATGACCATAAAGAAAGCAGCAGCGTAACATGATGCGACCATGCATCATCCAGTATGGCACGAAGATCGTCGATAGTGCCATTTCCCGGACCGATAACAGAATCTCCACTCCATTCCGGAGAATTGGTCCCGTCTATATGAACCCAAAAACGCATGGTGTTACCGCCGTGCTCCTCAACTGACTTGAATATGTCATCGAACCTCTTCATATCTGTAGGACCAGGTCCGACATCGCGGGCGAACGAGATCCAGGCGATATTTCCACCGCTTAGAAATAACTCCTGACCGTTATAATTAACCCGATTGAGGTCCTGTCCCCTTGTTATGGTAGTTGCCGCAAACAAGAGTAAGGCTAAAACCAGAAAAGTATATAAGCTAGATTGCTTCACGGCTATTCCTTTGAAATTTGATAACATTAGATTCGATAAGTTTTGCACAAATCATTTCAATCACCATCATTTAATCAGTACCATAGATCTGACAATCTGCCCAGCCTGAGTTTTAAGTCGATAGAGATACACGCCACTCGCTACACGTGATGCATTCCAGACTACCTGATGTGCTCCAACCGACTGCTTCGCATCAATAAGCGTTTCAATCTTCTGCCCCAGCACATTGTAAATGGACAACTCGACATTCCCGGCATTTGGCAATACATAACGGATGGTTGTTGTCGGATTGAAGGGATTCGGATAGTTTTGATCCAAAGTCAATTTCTTTGGTACGCCCGGCAATTCCTCAATCGGAGTACCCTGCGTTGAATAGGTTATCTGCAGATAGTCAAAATCCATGTATCCCCAATAACCTCTTATTGAAATTGAATTAATACCATTCGATGCGGTAATTGTCGTATCGAATGGAAGCCATTGCTCTTTGGGAGTCATAAAATTCATCTCTCCCAGGGAATCGCCGTTCACGGCCAGTATCTGCGTTTTATGATCAAAGGGCAGATAATATCTTATCTGAATATCATAACTATCTGCCTTCATAATACCCAGGTTGTTCCAGGTTATAACACCTTCGTTTTCATTCATATTTACATAACTCCCTCCGCTAGCACCACTGACTGTATTTTCAACCTTCGTATTGCTCCCCGTCAGAGTTGCGTTCTCTGCTTCAAGCGTCTTCGTCTCAAGCGTAGAGAGTACATTGAGCGTATCCGGCGGTGATTGAACTGATAACGTATCATTATCAATTGCACGGGCTGTTATGATATGCTGTCCTTCCTGCAGATTTTTATAGGAAGTGATATACGGTGATGATTTTACCGTATCGATAACGACTTCATTATCCCGGAAAGTCACATAATCAATCTTACCATCCGAATCAGTAGCGGCAGCAGATAACATGATACTGGCTCCCGGTCCGAGATCACGGTTATGATTGGGTTCGGCCAGAATAACTTCAGGTGGCTGCTTTGTTGATAAACTGCCAAATACCTTAAACTCCCAGAGTGAAAACCCCCACTGAGTGGCACGCTTTATCCCATGCATTCGAACATATCTTGCCATGGGTGGTTTGGCAAAAGTCACAGAATCGACGCCGCCATCACCGCTATCGTTGTGGTATGGCGTTGTCCATAACTGTGCATCCAGCGATACATCTATGTCATAGGTCGAAGCATAAGGCTGCTTCCCAGTCGAGAACTACGGATGACAGGTTAAATGCCTTGCCAAGATCGACGTATATCCACTGGTCATCTTCCCAGGCACTGCTCCACCGCGTATTAGGATCTCCATCTACGGCAAAAGCCGGGTCCTCGTTGCCCAACCCTTGTTCATTTGAGGAAGTAAACACTGGCCGATTCAAGGCCCTGTTGATCTTTCCAGCGGGGACAACGTTTATTGTCACTTCAGCCGTGTCTGCCGAATTATTGAAGCCTGTTGCGATAAGCGTGTAGGTCGTCGTAACCGTTGGATTCACCGTGATTGTCCCAACAGAGTCAACAGACGAACCATTAAGGGTTATGGTTTGCGCAGCCTCAACTATCCAGCTTAATTGACTTGCACCTCCTGATTCAACCTCTGCTGGAGACGCGGTGAATGATGAAATCCACGGTTCAGTCAGTTTTATAGTCACATCATTGGGATAGTTGACCTTCAAACTATCCATGTTCTGAAGACCCCGCGGCCAGTTCTCTGTCAGATTTGTTCGATTCTGCCACCAATCGTACCACTGCCACACAAGTGCCCCGGCATATCCTTTCTGATAATAGGTTTGATAGACTTTTTGATAAGGAACACTTTGCACATTATCCGGCAGGAAGAACTCGCCAATAACCAAAGGTTTGTTCAGATTCCAGGTTGATGCATCGTGTAGTATTGGTGTGATATCCGCTGACTGCCAGTCATAATAATGAACTGTGTAATAATCGAGGGTCCCTTTGGAATCACCGCCGGCAGCGATCAAACGATCATCCCGGTAGTAATTTTTATTGGGTGAGGAAGCACCCGGAAGCGTCACATCTGTCTGGGCTTTAAGACTCCATGTGCCGTTGGTAACCTTGGCACCTGGATCGGTTCGATGGATGGCGCCGGCTACCATGTTAACAAAGCGCTGAATGTCAGCCATAGGAACGTGGTTAGTGGAACTCCAGCCGAACTCATTACTCATCCCCTCTGGTTCGTTAAACACCTCCCAGCCAACGATAGCAGGATGTCCGCCAAGCGCTTTCACGATCGGAATCAGGGCGTTGTTGATATATTTCCTTGTCAATGATGAATCAGTAAGAAGTTTGGTATTCCGATCAATCACGGTCTGACTATTCGTCTTATTCAACATATCGAAAGACCACAAAGACAGTAGCAATGTCACATGATGCGACCAGGCGTCATCAAGGATGGCACGAAGATCATCTATTGTTCCTTTTCCCGGTCCGATCACAGAATCGGCACTCCATTCAGGCGAATTAGTTCCGTTGATATGAACCCAGAATCGCATTGTGTTACCGCCGTGGTCCTGAACTGATTTGAAGATATCGTCAAATGTTTTCAAATCAGTCGTGCCGGGCCCTACGTCATGAGCAAAGTTAATCCAGGCAATATTCCCACCGCTGAGAAATAGTTGCTGTCCTTTATGTTCGACACGATCAGGAGTCTGTGCATGCACCATTGATACGGTTAACACGCCCAGTGCAATAAATGTCAGTAATCGTTGAATAAACCGTCGTTTCATGGACTTCCCTCCAAACTTAAAATCATCCAGATCCTGTCTATGATGACGATCAGCCATCACGTAGGCTGAATTGAAGTCTTTGTCTTATACCCTCTTTTTTGCAACAGCCGGTTGGTTCTATAAACCACTTCCAGACAGGTTCTCGCGTTGTGGTAGCAAGATTTCCATTCACTAACCTTATCATCAGTATAAGGATTTCCTTTTCGGTCAACGCGGCCCACCCAGTCGCCATGTTTACTGTCTACGATGTATTTTTTTATGTACTTCCATGAAGAAAAGGCCGCATCCAGAAATTCTTCTTCACCGGTATGTTCATACATATTCAAGAATCCAACCAATGCTTCACCTTGCGGCCACCACTCTTTATCATCGTTTATAATACCATTAAGGTCGGCTTCTGTCATCAATCCACCATCCCGATCAATACCGTTAATCAAGACAGATCTGCAAAGATTCGCGGCTGCCTGGGTTACCTTGTCATTTAAACATTCATCATCAAGCACGGCGGCAGCTTCCATCAATAGCCAGCTTGCTTCAATATCGTGACCAAAAGAGATGATTTCTGATCTTGGCGTCCAGTCTTCATCCAGAAAGTTTATAAGATGCGTTCCATCTTCGGCTATAATCTTTTCAAGAAAAAGTTCCATGAGTGGAACCAATCTTTCCCTGAGCTCTGTCGCTTTAGTACATCGATACAGATTTGTGTAAGCCTCAAGCAGGTGTAGATGCGTGTTCATGCTTTTCGGCTCGTTGGCATCTTTGTTACTCAAGCGTGAGTCGTCGTGCAGCTCCCAATCACGGCTAAACGCCTCAAAATATCCACCATTCGAACGATCAGCACTTTTTGATTCGACCAATTCATACAATTTAAGAGCGCGTTCGAGGGCTTCCTTGTTCTCGAAGATGCGGTAATATTCTGTTAATGCGTAAATAGCAAACGATTGTGCATAAATATGCTTTCGGTCATCAAGTACACTCCCGTCAGGTTTCAGCATCCAGTAGACACCGCCAAACCGATCATCAAAAAAATTAGAAATAAGATATTCGTACGCTCTAACGGCCAAATCCTTTAATCCATCACTCTTCAAAAAATGATAACAAGCGCTGAATGTCCATAATAGGCGGGCATTAAAAATGGATCCTTTGGGTGCGCCGATAACAATTTTATTATCATAAGTAATCCGACCGATGAAACCTCCGTTATTCTCATCTACAATATGACTTACCCAGTACGGCAGAATATTATCTGTCAATTCTTCACTAAGCAATACACCCAGATTTTTTAAGACAGCTACATCATCCATCATTTAATTAGCCCCCCATCCCGCCAGAACGGGATTTATTTTTTTTTATCAGCTTGAGGCGATCTTTAACTGTTGCAGCAGAATAAAAAGTATCCGGCGGCGTATTCCGGGCAAAATCGAGTAACCGGTCCACTGACGTTGAAGCTACGTGGATTCTTGTATCCGAGGAACCGTAATAAATGTATACACTGTCGTCATCATCCCTGATCCAGCCACTGCAAAACAGGACGTTAGAAACATCACCTACCCGCTCGCTGCCAATGGGTGCCATGAAGTAATCACCAGGCATGTGGCTTATTTTCCACGGTTGATCAAGCTCCGTCATAAAGAGGTAGAGAACATACCGGAGTCCTGCTGCGGTTCCCCTAACTCCGTGAGCAAGATGCAGCCACCCTTCATCCGTCTTTATGGGTGGCGGCCCCTGACCGTTTTTAACTTCTTTTACCGTGTGATAAATTTTAGGATCAATAATAACTTCCTCTTTGGCCACGGGTTTCTCAATTTCTTCGACCAGCGCCCACCCGATACCCTCGCCCTTACCGGTTTCGATAAAGTCATCTTGCGGTCGGGTGTAAAAGGCATACTTACCGTCGACAAACTCCGGATGCAAAACAACATTGCGCTGCTGAGCTGATGGTGTCACCAGGTCAGGCAACCGCTCCCAGTTTTTCAGATCATGGGTTCGGGATATGCCGGCCTGGGCAACCGCTGAACTTGTATCCGACTCTCCCGCTGAGACATCTTTGCGTTCGGTACAGAAAACGCCATAAATCCATCCGTCATCATGTTGCGTCAGACGCATATCATAAACATTGGTATCCGGATCGGATGTTTCCGGCATCATGATGGGTTCATCCCAGAATTCAAAACCTTCAGTCGGATTGGAACTTTCAGCTACTGCAAAAAATGACTTACGGTTTTTCCCTTCAACACGTGCAACCAGCAAATATTTATCATCAACTTTTATCGCTCCCGGATTAAACACCGAATTGATCCCCATCCTCTCCATAAGGTAGGGATTCAATTCAGGATCCAGATCATACCGCCATGGAAGAGGAACATGTGCCTCCGTAAGAACAGGATACTCATATCGATCGTAAATGCCATTCCTGCGGTCTGAAATTTTATTCCTCCGGCTAATGACATCACGATAATGAGCCAGCAAAGACTTATAACGGTCTTTATAAAAGGTTCCCCTAATATTTTGTTCTTCCTGTGGAAACATTATCTAGGGTTATAATTCAAAATGTTTTTGCAGATGTTTCAGTTGAGGATAATTCAACTAACGACATATTTGATTCATGATTATCATCCGGCATTTGCGGATAATCAGTGATTTTATTATACCAATTGAACTTAAGAATGATCGAAGTAACCAAAATAATTGCGATGGTTATCAGCAGGTAGTCGATCTCCTGTATCACCAGGTATATGCCCGCGGCAGTGAGCGCTGTCTGCCAAATGATGCCGACAACGATATTAAACATATCTCTTTTAAAACAGAGGTTTGCTTCCAGGCCTGGATACTCTTTACATACTTTATCATGTACCGGTTTCCAGAATCCCCAGGGGCGCACTTTTATGTAGAAATTCTTGAGAACCTCATAATCATCTGGTTCAGTAAGCAGGCTACCGGCTATACAACCAGTCAGAGACAGAGCGAAAATAATGGGAAATGAGTAAAGAGGCAGCACATTACTCATCAATGCGGGAACAATCATAGCAGCGACAATGCCTCCTGTCATACCCCAAAAATAGCCATAACTATTAAACCGCCACCAGTGCCATTTCAAAACATTGGATGCGGTATAGCCTCCATACAACGCAGCAACAATCCATTGAATAATGTCATTAAGTGAATGGACAAGCAGTCCAACACTTGTACCGATAATGACTACCAGGACTGAAACCAGGTAACTCATCCGAACATATTTCTTTTCCGGGGCATTTGGATTGATATACCGTTTGTAAATATCGTTTACGATATAAGCGGGTGCCGCATTGACTGTTGCCGCGAATGTTGACATAAATGCTGCCATCAGTGCTGCAATTAACAGACCAAGCAAACCGACTGGAAGAAAATTTCGCATCGCAAAGGGAAGAATCCGTTCGAAGTCGACACTTCCTCCCATGGCATTTAGCTGACTACTAAAAAAGGCAAGCGAAAGAACGGTCAAACCGGTAATCAGCATATAACGTGGAATAAGCAATACAACACTGACCAAGCCGCTCATTTTCGCTGCTTCACGAGGTGTGCGGGCCGATAATACTCTCTGCATATCGTAATTAGGAAGTGGTCCGGCCGCGCTTTGGAAGATCCCTTTAAAAAGCATAAAGGTGAAGAATATGGTAAACAGACTATACCCGTCCTCGCGTATTTTTGTGTTTGCCGCATCGAGAATACCCGTCCAGTTCAGGTTAAGCTTCCATCCAAAAAACACGTTACGCCAGCCGTCTGGTATGAAATGATCGAGCATATTCGGTGATACATGCTGCATGGCAATAATACCAACCCACACACAGGCAACGGTCATGATGAAAAACTGGAGGACTTCGGTAAACACTACACTGTACATCCCGCCTTTCACAACATAGATTGTTGTAATTCCGATAATGATGAGGCCATACAAGTCAAGATTCAGTGTAGGATCAGCCGCAAGTTTATAAGGAATAAATGTAGCAGTAAACTTACCGATTCCGACAAAAGCATACGCGAGAAACCCAACGACATTAATCATTGCAAAGACGATAACCATAATATGAGCCATCTGGGCTCCTCTGGCATCGCCAAAACGAAATTTGATCCACTCTGCACCTGTCATTACCCCGGAACGCCGCAGCCATACCGACAGGTAAATCATCAGGAATATTTGGTTGAATACAGGCCAGAGCCATGGAATCCATACGCTTTTTAAACCATAGACAAAGAGCAGGTAAACCATCCACATAGTACCGCTGATATCGAACATTCCAGAGGCATTGGAAAGGCCAAGCATATACCATGGAAGTTTATTACCGCCCAGGAAATAATTCTGAATATCCTTTGAGGCATGCTTCGATATCCAGAAACCAATTCCAATTGTACAAAGGATATAACCAATTATTATCAGAAAATCGATGAGATGAAGATTCATCTAAAGTAACCCGGGATTTTTAATGAACGCCTCGCATAATTTCAGTCCATTGAGTCTCATGCAACCTTTAAGCATGGTTCGATATATAATAAAACCGAATCAATTATTCTTAACACACGCGGTATAATGATTCACTTAGGTGATTTATTCTTTTTCAATAAGAAACACTAAAATAACTGTACAAGATTTGTAATAAGCCACATTCCGATGAAATAAATAAAAGGGGCTGTCCCGAAGGGTTTTGGGACCGCCCCTTTTTCAAATAAGGATCTAATCCACATTATGCGCAGTCCCGACATAGGGCGGGACTACACATAATATTAAGTTACTTAATGAGCATCATCTTCTTGTTCATGACGAAGTTACCGGCTTTCAGACGATAGAAATAAAGGCCTGAAGCAAGTCTTGATGCGTCAAACTGAACCACATGAACACCGGCACTCATCTGATTGTCAACCAGTGTTGCCACTTTTTGTCCCAATACATTGAACACCGTCAACTGAACATTTGAAGCGGCCGGTAATTTGAACCGGATGTTCGTTGTTGGGTTGAATGGATTCGGATAGTTCTGATCCAGCGCGAACCCTTTAGGTGTCTGTGCTGTGCGATCGATTGGCGTTGCCGTTCCTTGCTGGAAGAGCTGAACAAAGTCAATCAACACATCGCTGCTTGAAGACAATGTAAGCGATGTCTGACCGCCAGCCTGCAACTGTCCATTTTTGATTGTGAACATCATGCTTTGGACATTGTGACCTGTGGAATCACTACCCGCAAGGCTAATGCCTGTTTGAGCAACGGCACCGTTTACCATCAGCTCAGCAGAACCATTCCCATTCGGTGCCTGGTAAAAGATATTTGCCAGGTAGGATCCATCTTCCAGGGAATCGACGTTCATTTGTATCGATCCGGTGTTTCCGTTCTTTCCTAATTCAACAGACTTGAAACCACGTGGTGTATATGCGGCGCCCTGGATAACTGCATCCAATCCAGAGTAGGTAGCATTTTCCGGTTTCAAGGTGTCAACCACATTACCTTGTGAATCTTTGAGGTATACAGAACTAAAGTACTGGTAGCCCCATGATTTTTTGATTTCAAGGGTATTTTGCCCTGCCGACATGGTAAGAGCATCGGCCCCGGCAACCAGTGTATCCTTTGTGATTGTCACATCAACCCATGAGTTGAAGTCGCTAACATTAGCATGCATCAAAGTGATATTCACCGTATCCGCTTCTGTTCTGGAGATTTGTACCATTCACGTAAATATTTTCACCACGTACATTGTTACCATCCATATTGGTTTGAACGACCAGCGAATAGGTATCTGATTTCGCCAGGTTGAAGTTCCATTTGATATCGCCTCCAGAAGTCATATAGAATGATTTAAATCCATCTGGGACATAAACCGAAGCGTCTCCGCTTAGTGATCCATTTTCCGCTTCAACTGACGAAATTTGGTTAAATGTCGGCGCACTGGTCATGCCTTCGATTTGCTTGACATACTGGTCTTTGTTGGCTTCGAATGTTTGTAAATCATTAGGGAACCAGTTCAAGTCACCAATTGGAAGACCATCGGTACCAGCTTTCATAAGAGTCTGATCGGTATAAGAAAAGTCTTCCGGTAATGGCCAGCTCACACTTGACCAAAGAGTGTCAGTTCCGGATACAGGCAGCTTGTAGAAAGCATTCCTTGCCACAGCTTTACCTGTACGAAGATCATTTATTTGTCCCCATAGCTGATCGGCAAATGTTCCACTGAAAGCATCTGTTGTCATACCTGCCGGTGCTGCACTCAACCATGCTGTATCTTTAGCAACGATACCTTGGTATGTTCTGAAGAAGTAGGCTGAAGAATCAGCGACCAAAGGTTGTGCGTGAATGGAGTCTGCATAGAATCCATTGGTCGTAAACTTTGGATCGTTGTACATGTAGGTATTGGCCAAAAGAATCTTTCTCTCACTCTCAAGACCATACTCGCTTGGTAAAATTCCAACGGTAAAAATACCAGTTGCGTACTGGTTCGCAGGACGTCCAACTGCGGTAATGTCAGCATGACCTTCGCCATCATAGAATCCATTAATAATCAGGTTGTTAGCGAAGTATTCCTGTTTTTTATTCAGGTCTTCGATCTGACGTCCCTGGTTTACTATCGTGTTGTGGTTAAAACGGATGTAGTTGGCATACCCACCTTCAAGCTGGAATGCGGTCATCTGCACATTGAAAAACGTATTGTTTTCGATGATCACAGAATCCTGACTGGCCCAGACAGTGATTGCACGACCCGTCCACTGCTGGGTCGTATTTTTACCCATCATATTACGGAACTTACAATTCTTGAATATGATATTGTTATTTGCTCCATCGAAAGCAGTGATTGCAAAGTTGCTGCGTGAGAAAATAACACCGTCAAACTCATACCTGTTGTTGCTGCCCGTTAAATCCATGGGCTCATAGTAGGTTTGGTTTCCGGCATCATCACAGCCTAAAATCCAAACATTTTTCAGTTTAAGGCTACTCTGTCCGGCGAAAATATGCCCACCGGGATTGGTTCCATCACTTCTGAGGTGCATTTGGATCACAGCAGGATTCCCAAAAGTAGCGTCTGTCGGATCGGGCTTTTCACCAACGATTGTCAGAGGAAAACCATCGTTATTAATAACATCGGTAATCCAGTAAAACCCACCTCTTTGCAATTTATACACTTTGTGAGCTCGTGATCCGTCAGCGTTGGTGTCAGCGGCAATAACATCACGTAGTCGATCCACGACTGGATTAATGTTATCATCGGACCATTTTACCAATAGCGTATCGCTTTGCTGAGCCCTGACCTTCTTGCCAGGCCAAAACACAACTCCCATTATGAGAGCTGCCAAGAAAAGAAATCTGTAATTATGATGTTTCATAATTATCCTCCGGTATAGTTAGTGATGTTTGTATTGAGGTTCGATCAAAATTGGTATCGCACACCAGCATCGGCTGTAAATCCATAATTCTGGGTGTACACCGGGTGGCTTGTATCACCCTGGTAACTATGATCCCTCCGATTGTTAAGATTGTTAAGGTTGAGAAAAATCTGAAACCCCATAGGCAGGTTTTGCTTGACGGCCAAATCCCATCTGCTATAGCCGCCAGTATAATTATCCAAAAGAGGATTCAAGTCATTTATATAGGTAATTACATTGGTCTGATACAGGTAAGACACACGTACCGAGAAGCCCTTAAAATCATACCCCAAAGTAGCATTCGCAATATACTTCGGTTGGTCAGGCATACGGCCTGTCCTGACAGTGTCGACGATTGAAAAAATGGAACGTGGTGGCCTGACACTGTAATCATAAGAAGTTGTAGTCTTGTATACCGGGATTGTTGTATGCGAGTAAATCCTGGAGAAGTTCACATCCAGCACCAGTCCCTTCAAGAAAGAGGGTAAATACCAGAAGTTGGTTTGCCAGTCCAGCTCAAATCCTTTATAGATGGTTTTGTTGGGATTGTTTAGATACGTATCAGCGGGAACGTTGCCAGATAAAATATTCAGCCAATTATCAGGTATATTCATACCTGGCAGTGGTACTATCTGATTCCCAAACAAGTGATAACGGGTCTGAAAAATCAGGTTATCGACTTTTTTATAAAAGACATCTGCAGTAAACAACCCGATGTGATTCTCAAAAATGGAAAGAGCCGCATCATAGTTGGTTGCCTTGGCCGGCACTAATTGAGTATTTGCCGCGCGGATGTAGTTGTGGTTGGAATTCAACGTTGTAATAGGCGCATACTGGCTAAAATCAGGCCGTGTTAGTGTTATTGTCCGAGCCAAACGAAGATTAAACCAGTTGGTTGGTTTAATCTTCAGCTGAAACATAGGCAACCAGTAGGAATTATGTCGTTTAACTGACAAAGAATCCAGATCTGCAGGCGGCTTTGATGGATTGTTATTCTGGTCGATCTCCTGAAATCTGACCCCTTTATAATGTGTATAGTTGCGCTCATATCGCACACCGGGCAAAAACGTAATATGCGGCCCAATATCAAATTCAGCCATGATATAACCGGCCTGATAGCTTTCCTTACCGGTGTAATCGCTGCCGATGGAACCGGCGTAATACCGTAAATAGTTACCATCATCGATGGAATCTGAAGCGACAAGATCTCGCCACAACCGACGCATCAAAGACAAATTCTGAACGAAACCAAGCGGCATATTTCCAAAAGCACCGCTCAGAAAGCCGGGTCTGTTATATTGAACGGCAAACGGCGTCATTGGGATGTAGCCATATTGATTTGCCAATGCTGTGAGATTCAGGGCCGGATCTACCTGGTCCAGGGACCTGGCAATCGTCTGGCCACCCCCGTACTGCAACCCATCGCGGCCGTACTGTTCCTGATTGTTCATCCGGTCGAGTGTGCGAAGCTTACCACCTGTTTTAAAATAACCGCTGATTTGCCTTCCCATATGAAATGGAAATTTCAAATTCAGTTGGGCAGCAGTGACAAACTCGTTCCGGTGTGTTGTATAATTAAATAAGTTCCTCAACCGGAATTGTGAAGTGTCGTTTAGGGCCAACTTAGATACCACATCATAGGGAGTGGTTTGAGCAGTCGGCGGAGTTGCCCCGTAAATAGCAGCTGCACTCTCCTCATCAAATTGCCATGCAAAATGTGAAGGATCTTTACCAAGTGTTGAAGACCTTGAAACGCTGGCATCAACCTGTACCCAATTGAAATCTTGTTTTATTCCCAGGGCACTGGTAAATATTGAGTTGACATTATTTGGATCTACACTCAGTTCATTAATCTGTGTTGGATTGGCACCCTGAACTATGATATTCTGGAAGTCGTTGGTGTGCGTCATATTATTGTTGTGTAGCCTGTTATAAAACGCATTGAACGTAATTTTTCCAGAAGGCAGTTTATAATCCAGCACAACACTTCCCCCGTTACGGGCTCTTATGACGTTATTTTCATTCAGCGTAACACTGGTCAAATTCAGCAGATATTGATGGCTACCCGTAGCTGTAACGGCAGTATAGCCACCACTATAGACGTCAGCACTACGATTGTACTGATCGGTATTAAAATTGACGATAACACCCAGACGATTATCGAAAAAGCGGTTGCTGACACTTGCTTCAAACTTGTAGTTTCCATAAAACGTTTTCAGTTGATTGTAACCGCCTTGCATGGTTGCACCAACATCCAGGCTGTCGGGTGCTTCTTTCAGCTTAAGATCAACAGTACCGCCAAGCACGTCAGCATTCATATCTGGTGTAACCACCTTTTTCAGGGATATCCCATCCAGCATATTTGAGGATATGATCGATAGATCAACACTACGATCAGAGCCGCCGGTGGCCGGAACTTCCACACCATTTACAGTAACTGTATTGTATTTCGGCGAGAGACCACGTATAGCGACCTTGGTTGCTTCACCACCGGATCTTTGAATGGATACACCAGGAAGTCGTCCGACCGATTCAGCAGCATTCACATCTGGAATTGATCGGATCCTGCTCTCGGATACAACGTTCTCAATAGTATTTGATGAAAGCTGCTGGTTAATAGCCTGCTTTTGACCCGATGCCTGAACCGATACTACAACTTCCTGCCCCTGAACACTTAATGAACGCAAAGCAAAATCAACCGTAACGGCTTGACCGGCTTCAACAGTAACCGGTTTTTGTTGCGAATCGTAACCGATATATGATATAAAAAGGGTATCCTGGCCTGCCGGAGCACCTTGTATCGTATAGTTCCCGTGCCTGTCGGAAGCGGCTCCTATCGTTGTTCCTTTAATAAGGATACTGGCACCTGGAAGCGATTCTCCAGTCGTTTGATCAGTGACGGTACCCGTAATTCTGCCTGACTGTGCAAATACGCTTAACGGTGATACACTGATAAAAATGATTGATATGGAGAATACAAAGATTAGTGAGAGCGAACGAGCTCGTAACTTTGTTGTCATATGTTCAAATGTTTAAATAGTCTTAATTTCAGCTTAAATGAGATTTTAATAGGAAGAATCTTTACCCAATCCATTTAAAATTGCTTAAAGAAACCGCTTCCAGCGGTGATTTAAATCTATATCCGTTTCATATTTTTTCACGCAATACATACGATACACCGACATATTAATTCAAATGGATTGATCTATTCTCAGATATAATCAATTCATTTTATTAAATCAAGAACGATAGCTTTTTTTTTCCTCTTTAGAGAATTTTAATTACTCAGTTAAAACAAACCTTATCTGTAATAACTCGATTCAGGCAAAGGCACTAGATGAGAGTCTCCGTATCTCGTCATTCCGATTTATCAACAAGTAGATTCAAGTCATGCCCTCCTTACATCTCACTCGACCTCATTTAGAATTGCTATTTTGCTCGAGTTTATAAGGGCTCCGTGCGAATCCTTCGTCGCACTTTTACAGCTATTATTACTATCAGTATAGTTAATTCCTTTTTCAGTTTAAACGAAAAGAGATCGTACTTACATTAGAATATGTTAAATTATTGTGAAAAAATCGGACATTCGATAAGGCCCATTTTGTTTCTAACAAACTACCCACCATCTCTTTCTGAACTTATCCCTTTTTCAGTAACTTTGGAAAAGTGCACAGGTCATTGATAATTATCAATAAAATCATACGATTCGTTATTCAAGCCACATAGTGAGGTTGTTATTGACTTAATCAAATTGTTTGAGTATTTGACGGATAACATGTTTAATTAAATTTTACCCTTTTAAAGTGACCTCAACAAAGAGTTAATACCTTTTATTTTTATTATGCTTACCGGAACTAACTTAACCTATACCAAGGCATTTAATTATCGTATTGTTTTCGAGACCATCAGACTTTTTGGTCCTATATCGAGAGCCGATATCGCCCGCCGCTCCAATTTGACAGCCCAAACAGTATCAAATATTGTCAAACGACTTCTGGATACTCATCTTATTCAAGAGGGACAAAAACGCCAGGATGGCCGCGGTGCCCCATCCATCACGCTTGAAATCAATCCGGATGGTGCCTATTCAATAGGTATCGATTTCAACAGGGACCACCTGACCGGCATCCTTCTCGATCTTACCGGTAATGTACAACAGCATATTTTTTATGAGCTGGAAACACCGTCTCCAGATGAAACCGTGGAACTTAATGGCTTCCTCAATCAAGGAGTTGATGACCAAGCAGAAACTTGAGGAACAACGAATCGGAGGCATTGGTATCAGCTTCCCGGGTCCAATCGATTTCAGCCGGAATAAATCCGTAGCTACTCTTGTTAACCCAAAGGCATTTCCAAACTGGGTAAATGTACCGGTACTTGAAATGCTATCTGAGCAGATAAATGTTCCTATCTTTCTTGAAAATAATGCCTCTGCCGCTGCTGTCGGTGAACGGTGGTATGGAGCCGGGCGACATGTATCCTCATTCTTGTACATTTTCTTCGGTGCCGGTTTGGGCGGTGGCCTTATCCTCAACGGACAATTGTACGACGGAATCACGGGCAACGCAGGTGAGATTGGCTATCTCCCCTATTCTGGCCAAACCAGCATGCTGGGCAATTCCAGCCGTCCACACATCGGGGAACATTTTAACTTGTCAAAACTGTACAAATGGTTGAATAACCAGGGAATCCATGTTTCAAGACCGGGTGACTTGTTAGATTTATATGAGAAAAAAAATCCGGCCTTCATGGAGTGGCTTGAGTTGGGCAAGCAAATTCTTGCTCCCGCTCTGCTTTCTTTTGAATATATCGTCGATCCTGAAATAATCTTTTTAGGTGGACGACTCCCCGAGATAATCATTCAGGATTTATGCGGCGATCTTAAAAACCGCATGGATGACATGCGAATAGAAGGGAAAAAGACCGGCCCAGCTATTAAAATCGCGACCGCCGGTGTAGATGCCCCGGCATTGGGTGCCGCCACGCTTCCGATGTTCGATCTGTTTGCACCACAACATGATGTTCTGATAAAATCCGATGGAACACTCGACGATTGAACGAACTAAAACTAATTCTGAAATGAAGTTATACTCTTTGACAGGCAAAAAGTCACATCGTCCATTTGGTCCAATCATTTTGCAACCAACGTATAGAGTCCTCCTGATTTTGTAGAAATATCGTACACATAGCTTTGGGGAACATCCAGGCTATCCAGCCCTGCCTTTTTATTTATAACCGGTTTTTGGAAAGGGCCTGTTGCAAAAAACGGATTGGCATTTTTACCTGATGCCGGCTTCATCCGACCTGCTCCCGACAAACGGAGCTCGTTTTTAGAAAGCAATCTCAGATTCCCACCTAATGTAGACTTTATACTCAGTTTCGATAATTTCCCATCTTTCCATTGCATATCAGTTATGATGAACCCTCCACGGGCCCGTAATCCTTTTACCTCTCCTGAATTCCATGCATCAGGCAGGGCCGGCAACACATAAACTTCACCCATCTGGCTCTGAAGCAGCATCTCGGTCACTCCTGCCGTACCGCCGAAGTTGCCATCGATCTGAAATGGCGGATGGGCGTCAAACAGATTGGGATAGGCTCCTCCACCGTTATGATAATTAGGATCCGTATCACTGGTGTAATGCAAAAGATCACGAAAGAGGCTGTATGCATGATTACCATCTAACAGACGTGCCCACAGGTTTACTTTCCACGCCTGGCTCCAGCCTGTGGAACGGTCGCCGCGGATTTCCAGTGATTTTTTAACGGCTTCGGCAAGACCCGGTGTCGTTAATGGGGAGATTTCATGCCCCGGATATAACCCGTACAAATTGGAAACGTGACGGTGATGCAAATCGACGCCCCGCCAGTCTTTGAACCACTCCTGCAGATTGCCACGACGACCGATATGCAAGGGGTACAACTTTGACCTTTTGGTTATCAAGGTATCTCGAAAAGCCCGATCGATATTCAATACTCGTGAGGCTTCAATGAGGTTTGTGAACAGATCCCATGTAATGGACATGTCCATCGTGGAAGCGATCGATACATCGGCATGCTTTCCGGATGGCAGCAGAAAGTCATTTTCCGGTGAGACTGACGGTGCAGTAACAAGGTAGCCCGAGCTGTCCGGTATCAGCCAATCAAGTGTGAATTCAGCGGCTCCTTTCATCAAAGGGTAAGCGGTATCCTTAAGGAACTTCTTGTCGCCCGTGAACAGGTAATGTTCCCAGAGCTGACGACACAACCAGTTGCCCCCCATTGCCCAGTTCGCCCATTTGGGATCACCTTTTCCCTTATCACCTACCGGGTTGGATAAACCCCAGATATCTGAGTTATGATGAGCTGCCCAGCCACCGGCATGATAAAACTGGCGGGCCGTTGTTTTACCCGTGACCGACAATTTCTTTATAAGACCAAACAGCGGCGTATGCATTTCCGGGAGATTCGTCTCTTCCGCAAGCCAGTAGTTCATCTCGGTGTTTATGTTTATGGTATAGTTGGAGCTCCATGGCGGGCGCAAATCCTTGCTCCAGATTCCCTGCAGATTGGCAGGAACGCCAGGAGTACGCGAACTCGAGATAAGCAGATAACGTCCGTATTGATAGTACAACTCTTCAAGTCCCGGATCTTTTGCTCCTTTCGTGTAAGCGAGAAGGCGCTGGTCCGTAGGCAAATTAGATTTTGCACCCACCGTCCCGTTGAGTATTAGAGATACCCGGTCGAAATACTTGTGATAATCGGTCAGATGATCGCGAAACAACCGGGCATACGATTTTTCTGATGCGGCTTTCAGGGATCTCAGAACAGGTACATCAACCGGCTTCCCATTTTTATCGGGACATCTATCATATCCATTGAAACTAGTTGCATCAGTGACATAGAGTATCACTTCCGTAGCATTCTTGATTGTTATACCTGTTGTGTCCGTTCGGACCGACCCTCCTGTTGCTTTCGCTTTTACGCCATATTCAAACCGCATTCCGCTGCAACCAGACGAGTCATTATAAATTACATGCTGCTTATTATAGTTGACATAGTTGGGATCCACATGGGCTGGTGCTTTTCCTTTGAGTACAAGTTCATCTTCCCCCACTGCCAAATGAGAATAACGCAGCTGACTTCGTGTAGAAACCTTAAGATTCAAGGCTCCCGGTTTTCCGGCTATAATGCGTATTACTATTACCTGATCGGGTGCCGAAACAAACATTTCCCGTTTATATTCAACACCATCAACGCTAAAATGGCTTGTGGCTACGGCATCGTTGATATTAAGATCTCTCCTGTATGATCCTGTAGATGTATCCTCGAAATCCTGGTGAATAATTAAATCACCCATCGGCAAAAAACTCTCGGAATAGATACCCTGCATCTTTTGGGTCAATTCTTGCGCTTCCTTGTAATTTCCTTCAAATAGCGCTCTTCTGACTTTAGGAAGATATTCGGGGGCATCAGGATTTACATTAGTCGCCACCGGTCCCCCGCTCCAGAGCGTCGCATCATTGAGCTGAATCATATCGTTCTGCACACCTCCCCAAACCATGGCACCCAGGCGGCCATTACCCAAAGGGAGGGCTTCGGTCCACGTTGCAGCGGGGTTATTATACCAGAGCGTGAGGTTTTTCTGGGCAAGTGCCTGCAGCGGTAGGAGTAACAGAAATAGATATAGTAACTGGCTGTTCTTCATATGTTTGAATAAGGTGAAAGTAACAAGTTAAAAATTTCCCTTCCATTTTACTCTCCGTGAATCCTGGGGGGTATCTCAAATAAGAACGTCAAATAAAACAACCACAGGACACACAGGGTAATCACGGAGATTGGGATTAAAATGGGTTTAGCAGCAGAGATACCAGCGTCTTTACACAGGTTTCTTAGTAATAGTACTCTGTAAACACTGTGTCCAGTTCTGCGAACCAAGTGGTTGACTTTTTCTTATTTCGGACATTATGGATTTATAGTGGATTTGGAGTCGTTCGGTTTGGGCTGATGTCACAACTGCAACGGCCCCTTTAACCGGATGTCACGGGACGAATTTCCGACCAGGATGTCAAAATTGGCATGTGGCATCATCCATTTACCGTCTTTTTCGGAGTAATATTCAAAAGCATGTTGCGGAAGCACAAGTGTAACTTGTTTCGATTCACCCGGTTCAAGAGATATTTTTTGAAACGCCTTGAGTTGTTTCTCTGGCATCTTTACTGGTGAGCCCTCCTCATGGACATATACCTGCACCACATCTTTTCCCGCCATGTTTCCGGTATTTGTCAGGGTTATTTCAACCGTGGCCATATGATCACCCGGCATTATCTTCAAATCACTATACTTGAATGTTGTGTACGACAACCCATGTCCAAAGCAAAACTGAGGCTCGACGTTGTATGTGTCATAATACCGGTACCCTACAAAGACACCTTCATTGTAATGCTCTTTCAAATTTTTCCCGGGATATTCACCCAATGCCTGTGCCGGCGAGTCCGAAAGTTTTTTAGGAAATGTGACGGGCAGTTTACCAGATGGATTTACCTGTCCAAAGATGATCTTTGCGAGTGCCTTACCACCTTCCATACCGGGGTACCACGCTTGTATAATGCTCTTTGCATCGCCGATCCATTGTCTCATATCTAAAGGTCCACCGCCCATCAATACTACCACCGTTTGGGGATTAGCCTTTAGAACTGCTTTGATCAATTTGTCCTGTCCAAACGGCATCTCGAGATCAGGTTTGTCTACGCTTTCGGCATCATATGCTTTCGTATGGTGAAAATCGGAAGGATCATAGCCGTGTGTCCAGCCGCCGACATAGATCACGGCATCTGCACTTTTGGCTGTTTTCACCGCAGCATCGATCATCTGCTGATCTCCTGTATAATCTTTCTCGTTTTTATATCCTTGTGCATAGGTTATGCTCACTTTATCGCCGACAAGCTGCTGCAGTCCCTGTAAAGGTGTTATCTCGAACTTGGCCGGTACTTGTGAACTCCCTCCGCCACTTGCAAATTTCATGTCGGCATTGGCACCAATAACAGCGATCGATCTGACAGCATCTTCTTTAAAAGGAAGAATATGATCGTCATTTTTGAGCAGTACGATTCCCTCTTCCGCGATCTTTAACGCCGTTTCATGGTGTTCAGGCGTATTAATAGCACCCGAACTACGATGATCAAACATGTGGATGGCAAACATGAGGTGCAGAATCCGGCGAACTTTATCATTGATTACCGATTCTGATACTTCCCCGTTTTTTATAAGAGTGATGACCGTATCCCCCATAAAGAACTTGCTATAATCCGGATTGGGCAACATGCTCAGGTCCGTTCCCATCTCAATGTCAGTACCATTCATCAGAGCTTCCATAGTATTATGTACTGCCCCCCAGTCACTGACTAAAATACCCTTAAACCCGAGATCACTTTTAAGGACTTTATTGACCAGATAATTGTTTTCCGTCGCATACTGTCCCCGGAATTTATTATAGGATCCCATTACTGCGAGAACATGCCCTTCCTGCACGGCTGCCTTGAAACCGGGCAGGTAGATCTCATGAAAGGCGCGAGCACTCATGTCGACATCAACAGTCGTCCTGTTCGTTTCCTGATTGTTGGCAATGTAATGCTTCACACAGGCCGAAATGCCCTGATCCTGCACACCCTTGATATATTGAACCGCCATCTTTGAAACGAGATACGGATCTTCGCTCATGTATTCGAAGTTACGACCATTCAAGGGAGTCCGAATGATATTAATAGCCGGACCAAGAATCATATCCTTGCCGCGGTAGTTAGCTTCACTGCCCAGAACACTTCCAAAAGCGTATCCAAGATCAGGATTCCAGGTTGAAGCCAAGTGTAATGCCGGTTGGCAGATAGGTCACGCGGTCAGCCGGATCGTCCTCGATTGACCAGTCGCGTCCGTGCTCGTAACGCACGCCATGGGGACCATCGGACATGACAAGTTCCGGAATTTCAAGCCGTTCATCTCCTCCCGATGTGAAGGAGGAACTGGCATGGATCATGTGCACCTTCTCCGCCAGGGTCATCCGTCTTATCAGCGAATCAATCTTCTGTTCGATGGCAACATCCTGTGCATCTACAGTCTTTGTTGCCATTAAACAGATCATCAGGATGATTCCATAACTCATCAATTGAGTTATTTTTGAAAATGATTTACTCATAATTCATTGGGGTTTTTATGTTTTCCGGAACTGTTTTGGTGATCTCTTTTAACCGCAAAGAGTTAATTTACCCGCTTTGCGTATTTCCGAGTTCTTGGCGGTTTATTATTTGTCCAACTCTTTCAATTTCAGAAACTCCGAGCGAGATACTCTGAATACTGTGCCATGTCTTGATCCTTCGGGGAAACTTACATTGTCTGAAACATCTGTCCAGTGCTTCATATCTGTTGATTTGACCGCTCCCATGGTGTGATCCCGGTATTTATCAAAATACACGATCCACGTTCTTCCCATTTTAATAGCAGTCGGTCCTTCGGCCCAATATCGTCCGGTTATAGGTTTTGTAATATGGTCATAAAGACCTAACAGATTTTTGCTGAATGCTACACGAATATTTTTCTTGGTCGGATGAAGGCGTTCGTCCTTGAAAAACATCACGTATCGTTTCCCATCTTTTTCGATTGTCGCATCAATCACGTCAAATCCTGGATTAAAGAGCATGCTTGTTTTGGTAAAATGCTGAAAATCCTTAGTCGTTGTGTAGTAGATTCTGTGATTGTATCCATCGTCGCCGGTTGAATCCGTCTCAGGGAAACGTCCTGAGATCGTCGTTGCCCAGTAAATCATGTAAACCTGTCTTTTAGGATCCCAAATGATTTCCGGCGCCCAGCAGTTGCGTGCGTCGGGTTCGTCCTCCATAACAGGTATGGTCTGTTGATCAAACCAGTGAATCAGATCAGGCGAACTCGCATATCCGATACTTCTCTCGTGCCAGCTCACCGTCCACACCATGTGAAATAATCCATCCGGACCTTTAATGATACACGGATCTCTCATCAGTTTGTCTTTGCCGGCTTTGGGTTTCACAAACGAGCTGTCATGATTGAGGGCGGTCCATTTGTAGCCATCTATACTGTATGACAGGTGCAGACCGTCGGTGCCGTTTCCTTTGAAATAGCAGAAAAAAAGTACATCATTTAAATCCATCTGTTGCGCTCGCACGTTATTACCAAGTAACACGACTATAGTCAGAGAAATAAAGATGCGGGATATTCTACTCATATCAATTTGATTCCTGACCTATCTTAATGATCTGATGGAAGGCCTCTTTAGGTTGATTATTCCGATCTAATAATAATGGATAATCTTTTCGATTGATAATAGGCCAGTCGTTTTTCCAGGTTTCTTTATCATTCAGGCCCCAAAAAGTAACCCTGCTAATGACATCGTTATGTTTTAAGAAGACCTTGAACAACGAACCGTAACGATCAGCAAGGGCAGTTTTAACCGAATCAGGCAAACCATCAGCATAAGGATTATAGGCCGGATCTTTGCTGTATCGAATGGATGGCGGCGGATCGTCTTTGTGTGGCGGTACCGGCAGAACACCAATATCCAGCTCCGTTATCATGACTTTCACGCCGAGTTTTGAGAACGCTTCTATACTTGCATCAATGTTTTTAAAAGATGGCGAATGCAAATTCCAATGTCCCTGCATGCCGATTCCATCTACATGAACCCCTTCATCCTGAAGTTTTTTTACCAGCCGGATCACACCATTTCGCTTGGCCGGATCATCAAGGTTGAAATCATTGTAGTATAGTTCCGCATCCGGATCTGCCGCATGGGTAAATTCAAAAGCCTTGGCAATATAATCGGGACCAATAATTTGCAGCCATTTTGTATTCCTGAGGGAGCCGTCTTCACCAACCGCTTCATTGACGACATCCCATGCATTAATACGTCCTTTATACCGTCCAACCAGTTTTTCGATATGCTTTTTCATTCGCCGCAGCAATGTGTCACGGTCAACGAGATTCCCCTGCTTGTCCAGAAAGATCCATTTGGGCACTTGTTTATGCCACACAAGGTTATGGCCGAGGATGAACATGTGATTTTTCTGCCCAAATGCTACATACCGGTCAACCGGCCCAAAATTATAGACGCCCGGCTTTGGATTGATCGGTTCCCACTTCAAAATGTTCTCAGGACTGATGGCATCAAACTGCTGCTTGATGATTTGAATATCTGCCGATGCTTTTCCATCGATCTGTGTCCGGTTCATTGCCACGCCGATCAGGAAATCATCTTTATAGACGTCTTTCAGAGACGGTGTCTGTCCAACAGCCGCAACGGATGGAATCAATGAGACGATAAGCGGCAATACGATTTTTTTAAATCTATTGGTCATAGGTAATTCAGGTTTCGGGTTGCCGGTTTCGAGTTATGGGTTCAATTCATCCCTGATCTTTCGACCAGATTCCATCGTTAAGTCTGGGGCATCTTGTGACTCGTTACACAAAACGCTAAACCCGAAACTCAATATTTAATACTTATAATGATTAAATCTGTCAATCTTCCATGACACTTTTCCATTGAACGGATCATGATCAAGTTTGAAGTTGTTGCCTTGTTTGGTCATTTGTAACTCATGCACGATCTGATCGGACGGCAGACATATCAATCCTTTAGCCCGGGTTGTATTTGTGGCAAACACATCGAGTTCGAGTTTCGACCAATCCATATCCATGGTCGACTGGGCAAGTTTGATGTGTGGGATAACTGACCCATTTCTAACAAGCATCACTATTGGAATGTCACCGGCTTCGATATGATGCCATCCTCCTTTGTAGACTTTCTTCGTCTGATAATCGATCCATGTTCCCGGTGGTAAATATACATCCCGGGCGGTTGCATCAGTCTGCATCAGCGGAGCAACCAGCATATCAGAGCCAAACAGGTATTCATCGTCAATCAGCCACGATCCGGGATCCTCCGGGTATTCAATGAAAAGCGCACGGGTCATAGGCAATCCGTGTTCACTACAATATTTAGCCTGTGCGTAAACATACGGCATTAATCGATACTTCAGATCATCGGCCCGTCGAAACGTATCCATGAATTTCTTCCCGTACTCCCATGGCTCTGTCGGAGGGGTGCCGTGTGCGCGGCTGTGTGACGTCAGCATACCAAACGGGACCCATCGGCTGTACAAATCTGCCGGTGCTGTCTGTACAAACCCGCCCATATCATGACTCCAGAATGAGAAGCCCGACAATCCAAATGACAATCCACCCCGCAGTGTCGCTGCCATCGCATTATTGGTATTAGCTGCGTCTCCGCCCCAGTGAATGGGATAGCGCTGACTTCCTGCCCACGCACTTCTTGCCCAGATGATATGATTGCTGGTAATTTTATATGTGATATCGGCGGCCGCCTTGTTGTACCTCAGCGGATAGAGATTATGCTCGTAAAAACCGGTACGGCCATCATGATAAATCCCGTCAGGCGGGGCTGCCTCTCCGAAATCGACTTTGATAGCACCAACTCCCATGCGTAATAGACTGGCCAGTTTATCCTGGTACCATTTTACCGTTTCAGGATTTGAAAAGTCAAGAATGGCATCTTCATAGGGAAGGTTGCCTTTCGCATCTTTCACATACAGGCCTTTTTTAAGAATCTCTGGAAATAGCGTATTCTTCGGTGTGAAATAAGGGAGCTGCCACAGGGAAATATGAAACCCGTTATTTTTTAAATCACTGATCATCTTTTCCGGGGTCGGGAAACGGCTCTGCGAAAACTTATAATTATTACGCCAGTCCGTTTCAAACCAGCCGGTGTCGATATGGATGACATCGGCAGGCAATTTGCTTTTACGCAGTTTTGCAGCAACATCACGCACCTGCTGTTCGCTGTAATAAGTGATACGGCTCATCCAGAACCCAAATGACCAAAGCGGCGGCATGGGCGATTTACCGGTCAGGTTGGTGTATTCATCCAATATCTGTTTGGGGCTTCCCAGGAATACAAACAGATCAAGCTGATCATCACCGATCATAAGCGCGTTGACACCGTCGTATGATCGACCAATGTCACAGGTGATGGGTGTCGAGGTGTGCATGAACATTCCGTATCCACGATTACTCATGAAAAACGGAATCGGCTTATACATGCCGGGGTTCTGCACGCCATTGGCATCATCGGTCCAGAGCACCACCTTTTGACCACGCTTGTCGAGTCGGGTAAACGACTCACCCAACCCGAAGATCTTTTCCCCTTCGGAAAGCTTGAACGATGCACAAACACTGCGTGAGTTATCAGATGACCGCCGGACAAATCCAAACGGTACAACGGGCGTGAAAGTGCTGTCGTTGTCAACTTTATGATCAGTACTTGTAATGATATGTCCCTGTGCATCACGGAATACAATATGCCATGGATTTTTCGTGATCGTCACCGTCTCACCAAATGGATTGGTATAGCGATATCCGTTCTCTATGTTGCTGAAACGCCAGTCGCTCCGGTCATTGGTTGGTTGTCTGACCAGCATCAGGGAGTCTACCGCAGGCGGATGAACAACAGTTCCCGTATTCATACGTATCCGCACGGTACGAGGACTCACAAACTGCAGCGAAAATGGCAGAACCGGGTTCGTTGCGTACTCACTGTCGGGAAAAACAACTCCGTTAAACGGTTGCAAAACCGCAAGCTCATTATCGAAAGCCATGCGCTTATAATATCGGTTTCGCTGCCATTCAACATGACCTGAAGCCGTCTGCGGATCGAAATCGGCCAGCGTGTCCGCCAGGAAATACGTGTTGGTGAAACTGCGGAAGTCCCCACTTATATCGACCGGTTCATTGATCAGTCTGAATGAATTTTGCGCAGTGACGGGGATATATGTTACCAATAACATCATCGCAATTAATCCTATTTGGGATATCCCTCTATAATCCTTCCTGATTACTCTCATTTGTTCCCCATTTCGATTCATTTTAAAAGTTGTTTTCTGTCAAACGATGATCTTACGATGGTTTCATCTCAAATTCATCCTCCTCTTTAAGGATGCCTGAAACGTTTTCTTGTACTCAGATAAAAGTTTATAAGCACATCCGGTTTCACCGCGAAACCGGATAAAATATATACCTACGATCACACGCCCTGCCAGTTCGCAGCATCAGTTGGACGTCGGTACCAATCTATAACATTTCTTTAAAAATGATAGCGATAGAATTTGGATGATTCCGAAATAAACACCATTGGAAAGGGTGTTAACCGATTGATCTACATAACAGTGATTTGATTTTGACTCCATGCTAAGTAACACCCTAAATCCCCTAAAGGAGACTTCATAATCCTGACTCATACACTATGATGCCATCCTGATTTTCTCCGGCTCGCCGGAGAAAATCAGGAGCTCGTCAGCAACCGGCAACGAACCATTCCAGTGGTACGATTGGTGTTTAATACTACGAGATTCTACGGCCCATTACGATAATTGCAATAATGTAAAAGCAGGATTAGGCCTCAGAATGACAGTCTTTGTGTTTGCAAGGTGGAATAGTGGCCTGTAAACAAGCCTTAACGTGAAGACTATCCGCCACAGCCTACGGCACAGGATCTCTTTCGCCGTGTACAAGATTCTAAACATGAACGCTATACATAAGCCCCTTCCACGTATGTGGAGTGGGTTTGGGGGAGGTTCGTGAACGAATGCCAACGATATTCTACGTTCTCTGATAAATCAGCAGAGAACTTCAGAATGACGGGGTTGGCTTTGGACTATTTCTTCCCTCCAAACAACGCATCAAGCACATCGTAATGAACGACCAGATTTTGGGTCTTATAGTTCCTGGCTAACTGCATCAATGCCTGATAGGCATCCTCTTCAGATGGTTTGGGTCCCTTTCCTTTCCAGTATTGGACGATGGCTTTGTATCCTTCCGGCATCTTTACTTCGAATGGATTATTGGTACCGATCTTTTTCAATGGCCACCATGACCAGCCGATATCATGATCCTCCACCAGTTGAATCGCATCACGGTACCATTGATTATTGTTTTCACCCGATTCGCCTAGCCACAGAGGAACATCGTACTTGTTGCGGATATCCAGGTATTTTTGAATGGAAGCCACATCATTCTTATTCCAGTACTTGTGGAAACTTACAGTCATGTTTTTATCCCATGTCGGCAGAATCCCATTGTAATTATTACCCCAGCAGTTTCCTTCGATGATGATCATATGGTTTTTATCCACCGACCGAATAGCCTGGGTGATTTCCTGATATAGTTTCCTGATTGGAGCATTAACTTTGGCGTCACAACCGTGATCTTTACTGTTTTCCGGATGCTTGAACGACCAGTTCGGTTCGTTGATCAAATCGTAACCACCAATCCATTGTTTATCTTTATAACGCTCCGCAAGCTTCTTCCATAACGCAATAGTCTTTTGTTGGTTAGCCTCACTCTGCCATAAAGAAGGTTTGGTTGAGTCACGGTCAGCAATCGGCAAATCGTGTCCCTGTCCGCCGGGTGCGGCATGCAAATCCAGGATCAGGTAAATATGATCGGTGCTGCACCAGCTTAGCAGACTGTCTGTAAGTTCAAAACCTTTACTAAGCCAGGTATTTTTTCCTGCAACCGGTTCTTTATCAACAGGAAGCGTAAAGAGATTATAGTGCATCGGCAGCCTGATCGAGTTAAAACCCCATGCGGCCAGGGAATCGACATCGGATTTCTGCATACCGTCTTTTAGCCACTCATCATAAAATTCCCTGGTTCGTCTCTCTCCTATGAGTGCTGTGATTTTAGCTTTGATATCTGTCTGGTTGACTGCGACTCCCGACAGCTTCAGCATATACGGTTCTTGCAGCATCCATCCGCCAAGACCTATCCCTTTCAGATGTAATTCCTTCCCGTCAGGCGAAATAATCCTCTTACCTCGAACTGTTACAAATTTTGTTTGATCATTCCGGGAAGTTTGAGCTGTACTGTGTGCTGTAAAACCAAACAACAAACCCGTAAGAATCAAAAACGGTAATGTAAAGCGTGTTAATTTAGTCTTCTTCATTGTATTTGGGATTTTTAGAGAAATCATGGAAAGATGAAAAATTACTGAGTCATTATTTAAATGAAATACCTTCGTTGCCTAACGTTCTAATAAGTCAACCCAAAACCATAGGGAAACAGGGGATGAATACTGGGATCATTGACTCTGACCGGGATCTGGGTCATGTCTTTTGGCCAAGCCTGCGGGAGTTTACCTGTCGGAGCATAATCCCCAAACAGTACATCCCCCACCCCTTCTCCTTCCGAACCCGGCAGCCAAGCCATCATAACGGCCGGTGCATCTTCGATAACAGACGTCATAACCAACGGCCTTCCGGCCACCACCACAACAACATAGGGAACACCGGACTGATGCACATTTTCGATGGTCTTCAAATTTGCGGTAGAAAGACTCAGATCTTTCCGGTCACCGGCTGATTCCGCGTAAGGTTCTTCCCCAATGACGACCACGGCCAGGTCCGAGCCTTGTGCACCGCTGCCATCCTGAGAAAATGTCACCTCCGTAGATGGAGATGCTTCCTTCTTTAATCCATCCAGAATCGTTGTCCCAACCGTTGTGTTTCCGGATCCGCCCTGCCACGTTATTGTCCAGCCTCCACATTGAAAACCAAGGTCATCGGCGTTTCTGCCGGCAACAAACAGATGTTTGATATTTTTTGAAATGGGCAGGATGTGATTCTCATTTTTGAGTAAAACCATCGATTCCCTGACCGCCTGGCGGGCTAAATCCCGGTGTGCCTGAGAACCGATTTGCGAAGTCAGGGTCCGGTCGGCGTAAGGATGATCAAATAATCCCAACTGAAATTTAACTTTCAGGATTCTCCCCACGGCATCATCAATACGCGACATGGCAACCTGCTTTTCCCGGACGAGCTCAGTTAAATCTTTTATAAATTCCTGGTATCTGTCAGGCACCATAATCATATCCAGACCGGCATTTATGGACTTCCGGATATCCTCCTTGTAATCTGGTCCCAACTGATTGATAGCCGCCCAGTCGGAGACCAGAAATCCCTTAAAGCCCATTTCATTTTTTAACACACTGGTCAGTAAATACTTATTCTCAGACATTTTAACGCCGTTCCAGCTACTAAACGAAACCATAATAGAACCGACTCCCGCATCAAGCGCAGAAGCATAAGGCTTGAGATGAATAGATCTCAACTCTCCTTCAGATACCTGAGTATTTCCTCCATTAATTCCGTCCGTCGTGCCTCCATCCCCAACGTAGTGTTTAGCGCAGGCAAGGATATAAGTTCTGTCTCCGCCCAACACGTTGCCCTGGAAGCCCTCAACTGCAGCATAAGCCATTTTAGACACCAAATCTGGTGTCTCTCCAAATCCCTCGTAGGTTCGTCCCCATCGGATATCTTGCGGAACGGCAACACAGGGGGCAAAGGTCCAGTTAATACCGGTACCTGCAACCTCCACGGCCGTAGCATGTTCCACTTTTCTGACCAGTGCGGTATCGCGGGTGGCACCAAGGCCAATATTATGCGGAAATATCGTAGCGCCATAGACATTGTTATTTCCGTGAACAGCGTCAATTCCGTAGATCAATGGGATTTTATGAGGGGTCTGCATAGCATAATGCTGCAGGTTATCGTACATATCTGCCCATTGCTTTGGACTTGTTGGATCTTTAGGTGAATCGCCTCCGCTTAACAGCGACCCGATATAATATGTTCTGATGTCACTCGGATCCTTTAAAAATGAGTGGTCCACCTGGGTCATCTGTCCGATTTTTTCAGCCAGGTTCATTTTAGATAAAAGAGAGTCTACTCTCGGATCACCAGTTGTTACTACGGTCGGGGGAGGCGGTGATCCAATAGTCGCCTCACTATTGTCCACACTTTTGTGACAGCTCAGAACAAACTGGAAAAAGATGATGAACAAAACAACATGTAATGCTCCTCGAGTCATCTTTTTTAGATTGAGTGATCTCATCACTTGCCTATTGTTTTATAAATGAACTAAAATCCATCACCATGAACATAAGCGTCAGACTAAGAGACAAACCTTTAAAAATGATTTTCATCGGGATTATTTGTATTCAGATAAAGGTCGATAGTCATTCGGTTGCCATTCGCTTGTTTTCATTTTTAATTCTTCTGAAAAACTCTCACATAGTCTACAAACATACGCTGGGGAAAAGGCGTCGACGCATCCGGGGAACCGGGCCAGTTGCCGCCAACAGCTACATTGAAGATGAAAAAGGATGACTTGTCGAAGGGGTAATTCCCATTACTCAAATCTTGCCTTGATGCCTTAACATAGGTAACACTGTCAACGCTTATTTGAAGGGAATCTTTACTCCACAACAGGCTAAAGACATGAAAATGCTGTGAAAAGTCTTCTGTTGTCAGGCTGTGTGAATTATTGAAGGTTCCTTCAGAACCATCTGATTTTTTCCAGTGCAGCGATCCGACCACCTGTTTTGGATTCTTCCCGATCAGCTCCATGATATCTGTCTCACCACATTCGGGCCAACCAATGCTTGATATATTACTACCGAGCATCCACAGAGCGGGCCACATCCCGGCAGCTACGGGTAGCTTAGCCCGGATATCAATCCGGCCATAAGTAAATTCTTGTTTACCCTGAGTGGTAATTCTGGCGGAAGTATAATAGTTACCACTGTAGTTTTCTTTACGGGCTTCGATAATCAGGTTGCCGGTTGAAAGAAACACGTTTTGCGGTCTGGAAGTGTAGTATTCGAGCTCGTTATTACCCCATCCGTTGCCACCTTTCTCATAGTTCCAGTCGTTTTCATTCAGTTGTTTTTCATTAAACTCATCACTCCAAACCAAGTGATAGCCGGGGTAACTGATCGATGAATCATAACCACCCATATCAGTCGGAAGGTAGGTGCCGTCATTAATAATCGTAGCAATGGCCTGATCTACATCGATCGTACAATTCTGCGGGTCGCTCAATTGAACTGTAAAATTCTGATCAGCCTGCCTTAAGCTATCACCTTTAACCGGCACGTCTATGGATAACTCCTTATCGCCAGGCTTAAAGGTCAGGACACCCGACTGAGACGTGAAATCCTGTCCTGATTTAGCAGAACCATCAATTGTCACGTAGTGAACGCTAATCTGATCAGTTGCTTCAACGCTCAGGTCGACATAAAACCGGCATGCGGTTGCGGTATTTTCCCTCTTAACGGTAGCATCACTAATTGAAACCGTTGGCAGATCCGATTTGGGATTATTAACGCCACTTTTTGAACAGGATGCAACTAAAATGGCACTGAATAGGATAAATATCTTTGATGTTTTCATATATATGCTACTAATTACAAATAAAACATTCCGGAAGCGCGACAGCGACTATGGAATATTTAACCCCAAAATATAGGATTTACTAATAGAGTTTTGACAGGCTAATACTTTTTAAAAAGTCATTCCGCCGTTGCCTGATGTTCCGCCGACGCTGACGGCATTATGACTAAATAATCGAATTTTTCAAATCTGTTATCTGCCTGTAACCATCATTGTATCACGAAGTACAGCAACGGAACTCCCACCGACCATAATTTCAAATGCACCCGGCTGAACAACATTTTTCATGTTAAGATTTAAAGCCTGTAATTTTTTCTTGTTCAGCTTAAATGTCACTTTTTTTGTTTCTCCAGGATTTAGTGATACTCGTGAAAATCCTTTTAGCTCCTGAACGGGCCGCGTCGGGAAGCTCACAATATCATGGACATACATCTGCACAACTTCATCCCCGGTGCGGGTTCCGGTGTTTTTCACATCAACGCTGACGGTTGCTTCCCCGTTGGTCGGAATCTGCATTGGAGAAATCCTGAGGTTTGAGTAGTCGAATGTAGTATAGCTCAGACCATATCCAAACGGATATAGAGGAGTCGAATTAGCCCAGACGTAATGGCGGAAGTCACTGGGTTTCTTGTCATAAAAATCAGGCAACTGTCCAACAGAGCGGGGAAATGCCACTGTTAGTTTTCCGCTTGGATTAACCCGCCCAAACAGCACATTGGCAACAGCCGATCCTGTCTCCTGTCCAAGGTACCATCCCTCAACTATAGCATCAGCATGCTCTTGCAGATAGTTGATTGTCAATGGCCGACCATTGATCAGCAAAACCACAACTGGTTTTCCTGTTGCCATGATTGCTTTTGCCAGCTCATCCTGCCGACCGGCAAGATTCAGATTATCCCTATCGCCCAAGTGGTCCTCATTCCACGCTTCCCGATCAATCAACTCGTTACCACCTAAAACAAGCAACACAGCATCGCTTTTCTTTGCCGTCTGAACTGCCTGTGAGATTAAACGCTCATCATCTTCTTTTGTATTGGGTATTGGTTTTTCATTGACCAACCAATGTCCGACCTTATTGGTTGTAATTTTACACCCTTCAGCATATTCCACCTTAAATCTATTTCCGGCGTAATCGCGGATACCTTGCAACACACTAATACCGTGCATGGGTACAGGAGAATAACCGCCAAGATGAATGCCTGCCGCGTTGGGACCAATAACCGCTAACGTCTTTATTTTGGTTGAATCCAATGGGAGCGTATTCTTTTCATTTTTTAGCAAGGTCATCGCTTCTTCAGCTGCTTTGAGTGCCAATGCTTTATGAGCCTCATTGTTGGTAACTTCGGGTGCCTTGTCAGGATCAACATAAGGATGATCAAACAAGCCAAGCCTGAATTTCACGCGTAATATTCCACTGACGGCCCTGTCGAGATCAGCTTCAGGAACTTCTCCGTTCTTTACTTCGTCAACCAGTGGTGTAAAACAGTTGTCACTTCCCAAAGCATAGTCCAGTCCAGCCTCAATCGACATCCGTCCTGCTTCTGCAGTATCGGCTGCGACATGATGTGTATTATATAGCAGGGCCATGCCGCCACCATCACTCATCACATAACCGTCAAATCCCCATTCATCACGTAAAATCTCGGTCAGCAATTTGTGGTTTACATGGTTCGGCACTCCATCCCAGTCGTTATAGGACGCCATCAGGGACTGGGCATGCGCCCGCTGAACGGCCATCTTGAATGGGTACAGGAAATTTTCGCGAAAATAACGATCCGAGTAGTTTACAGGAGCGATATTACGACCGCCTTTGGGTTCACCATGCCCGGCAAAATGCTTGAGTGTTACTGCCACATGTTCATTGTCGATCGTATCCGCTCGTCCCTGGAGTCCGAAAACTGCTGCCATTCCCATCCTCGATGCCAGGTACGGATCTTCACTGTAGCACTCTTCCGTTCGGCCCCAACGCGGATCACGGGCGAGATCAAGCACCGGAGCCAACACCTGGTTTGTTCCCCGCGACCGAGCCTCCAGGCCAGCTGCGATAAAAACCTTCTCCACCAGGGTTGTGTCCCATGTACTTCCCAATGCAATTGCCTGCGGAAAACTGGTCGCCCCTGTTGCCATAAAGCCATGCAGTGCTTCACTAAAAACAAAACCAGGAATACCTAGACGCGAATGTTCAAGCAGATATTTTTGAATGCTGTTAATCTGAGCCGCCCTCATTTTTGGGGATCCCCCAAGTCTTGAAATGCCAAACGATCCAACACCAAGCCTAAGACGCGTCGTATCGCTGCTCCCAAGGTAATTTCCATTGGCATCGAAAGCCGTGGTGTCCCGAATTCCCGCGCCATATAACTGGGAGACTTTTTCTTCTATGGTCATCCTGCTGACAAGATCTTCCACTCTCTTGTCGATCGGGGCTTTTGAATCTTTATAGACCGGTTTTCCCGACTGACTACAAGCAAACAAACCAAACAAGGCAACGAGTGAAACTGCCAAACACTTCGGAGAGACTGGCATTTTAAAATGTGAAGCAAACATATAACCCTCGGATTTATACTTGATAAATAAATGAACTGTTTTAAAATAGTGTCGCTAAATGATGAATGGAAATAGCAGCGTTTTGTAAAAATTGCCGGATCATGGACAGGTGTGGGTTATTTGGTTACTGAGTAATTAGGTTATTAGGTTATTAGGTTAATAGGTTAATAGGTTATTTGTTATCAAGTAGCCGGCCGCAACCACCTGTTTATCAAATCAAATAAACCCGGAACTAACTTCTCCATGAGGAGCATTCCTGTATATAGTTATTTGCACCAGGTTACAATGGCCCCTTCAGGAACCGCCTAATTCCTGGCAATCGCGTTTTTTATTGCTTCACTAACCCGATGTATTTCCTGTACATTTCTTTCGAAAAAACTATGGGATTACCGTGTGGTTTAGCAGCATATTTCTCATGCCCATGGACCCAATTCCATTCCCAGTCCTCTATTTGGCTGTCAAATTTTTTCATATCGACATCCTTGCCCTCTTGCATACAAGTGAGTGCATACTGGAAAAATTGCTTCCACCTCGGTTCATAGAAACCTTTCAACAATCCACTCCATTGCTTACAGGCATATTCGTGCAGCTTGCTGTCTTTGGGTCCCCATAGCGTGATTAAATCCCGTGCATTGAATTCATACAAATCTTTTTCCTGTTCGGTCACGCCCCACGTTCTTGCATCAGATAACCATTTCCCAAGCAAAAAATCACGACGAGTTCCAAGCAGTGTATCCATATCCGAGATGAGTTGAAGAAATGCCTGGCTTTTGTTTTTGAATGCTGCTATGTCATGATCATGATAAGCTTTGGCCACTTGCTGCTGAAGGGTATCAGCATAATTCGCCAATACCTGTCGTGTCAGGTCGACTATATCATAATGGAAACCGTCGCTGTTTTTAAACTGACCTGAACACTTCATCAGCGCTTCCCACGCTTTCACTAATGCCTGTGGATCATAGTACAGTTGTGTTTTAGTCCATTCTGTACTCCTTTTAAAGGTAGGTCTTCCTGTGACGATCGACTCAGGACCACCTATAAACTCGTCGTTATCCTTATAGACCGTATTTTCCAAGATGTCCCACGCCTCAACCGCATTCTTGTTCAATCCGCCATATCGTCTTACTGTATAATCCTTCAGCCACTCATCCAGGTTAATCGGTTTATCACGCCATACATTGCTGAGCATCAACTGGTACAAGGCCGGGTTCTGTTCCGATCCTTCCATTGTAAGGCCAATTCCTTGCATTTTTCCCGCTTTAGGATCACTGAGCAAGGAAGCCGGCACCTGAGAGACAGTACCCATCTTTCCATATAGTGCAATATTCCCACCAAAATTATGCAACATGTTCCAGATCCATGGTTTGCCGTAGTATGCATTCGTCTCGTTCCAAACCGGGCTGCGTTCGCTATACAAATCTAAAATGATCATACTTGTATCGGGTATCGCATTTAACAATGCTTTGATCTGTGGTTGTTGCCAGAATTTCTTGTCATTCAGGAACAACCAGCCCTGCATCACCCAAACAGCCTTCGGATCAGCCTGCTGCATGGATGTATAAACTTTCTGGCTGATATTGTTCAGATACGTAGAATCATTGGTGGGGGGCGTTACTTCATTAAAAATATCTGACGAATAATAATGATCTGTACCATATTCTTTCGTCTGTAAATCCAGGAATTTCTTCCCTATAACAGTGAATAGTGAATCTTCCGGATTTAGAATATAAACATCCGGAAAATTTCCGAACCAGTTCATCTTATTCACTTTGGCGTTTGGAAACTTATCCTTGAAACTCCCCGGGACATGACCGGTAAAAGCAGGTAAAACAGGCGTCAATCCCAGTGCGCGTTCACTTGCAACGATTTTTTTCTGCAATTCCTCGTGTGATTTCATCCAGTGCTGCGGCAAGGGACCACCCCACGCATCGAGGTTGTTCATCCAAAACCAGGCGAAGTAAGCAGGTCCTGAGAAAAAATCGGAAAGATCATCATCTGTAAAACCCAGGCTTTTGTAAACCTGGTCCCATATGTAATTCTGACCTGTAAGTGACAGAGGCATGTTGATGCCATTCATGGCCATCCAGTCTATCTCCTTCTGCCAGCGATCCCAATCCCACCAGCTCATGGTGTAATTAAATGTACAGTAATTCAGATAATACCGGTACTTATATGGCGAAGTTATCCGGATCGTTTTATCCACAACCGGGAGTTTGTCAGGCATATTGAGATTCGTACCGTTCCAGGTGATACTGCAGTGACAATAATTTTTGAGGTAGTAATACAGTGCTGAGGCCACAGAAACGCCGTTATTTCCGCTTAACACAATTTTACCATCTTCACTCTTTATCTCAAAGACATCTTTGTCACCATCCATTGGTATGTAGGCGACTTCAAAATGACTTGCCTGGTTAGGAATGACGCGTGCAATCAGGGCTTTAGCTGCATCTTTATTCAGTTGTGCATAACCAGTGCTCACAGAAACAAACAACAAAAGAATAACCAGCACTAACTTCTTCATCTATAACTCCTCATTCGTGATTGGGTACAAGAAATGGACAACCCTGATTTTGGGTTCCTGACTATCATTTCTGGATTTGCGATCATAATCAAACTACCCTATTCCCGGAATCTCTTCATGCATAAACGCATAATATGAAACAGTATAGCGTAATACAATTCTCCATTTCCAGGGTCACAAGATTATACATTGTTTCATAATCAATCACCTTACGGATGAATTGATGAATAAATCGGAAACGACCAAATAGCTAATTGCTAATTGTTAATTGTTAATTGATCCCAGTATGTATATTTACACTTTTTAATTACTTTGCCTTAGGGCAAAAGTCGTGCAAATGATTAAGCACGGCTCTGACTCCTTTGCTGTGCAGATCTAATAGGCATCATTTTGATATATGTGGAGGGATCTGGAACGGCTTTCATACTTTTTAAATGGCAATTACAAAATTACCCAGGGTGTGTTATGAGAAATATCCTCGCTGTTTTGCTGGTGCTGATTTTTACGTCAGTTAAAGCGCAGAACCATACTATTGAGTTGATACCGAAACCTGTCGAAATGAAGCAAATGACAGGTTCGTTTACGCTGACTAATACTTCATTGGTCAGTTACAATAATCCGATAGCCAAAAAAGTGGCTGATATGCTGGCCGAAAAACTAAATGCCCCTACTGGCTTTTCGCTGAAAACTGCTGAAGGCAATTCTGGGTCTATCCAGTTAATTCTTACCAAAAAAGAAAACAAAACGATCGGTAAGGAAGGATATACACTTAATGCATCGTCTTCCGGTATCCTCATTACGGCAAATGAGCCAGCTGGTCTGTTTTATGGCATGCAGACACTGCTTCAGCTTCTCCCCAAAGAGATCGAAAGCGCGGAAGCCGTGAATCGGAATTGGAGCGTTCCGGCAGTTCAGATAACCGATTACCCTCGTTTTGCCTGGCGTGGCATCATGCTTGATGTCAGCCGTCATTTCTTCACCAAGAAAGAGGTTGAGGAGTATATCGACCAGATCGCTCGTTTTAAATACAACCGTTTCCACTGGCACCTGACTGACGATAATGGCTGGCGCATCGAGATAAAGTCATACCCCAAATTAACTTCTGTAGGGGCATGGCGTGTACCCCGTTCCGGACATTTTGGCGACCGATTAGCACCGAAACCAGGCGAACCAGCTACTGATGGTGGATTTTATACACAGGATGACATCCGTGAAGTGGTAAAATATGCACAAGACCGCTTCATTACCATCGTTCCGGAAATCGACGTCCCGGGTCACAGCATGGCAGCGATTGCTGCCTATCCTGAGCTGAGCTGCACGCAGGACACAAGCATTAAAGTTAACCCGGGATCTAAGTTTGCAGAGTGGTATCCAAACGGCACCTTCCAGATGTTCATCGACAATACGCTCAACCCGGCCAATGAAAATGTGTACAAATTCCTCGACAAGGTTTTCACAGAAGTAGCGGCACTCTTTCCAGGCGAATATATCCATGTCGGTGGAGACGAATGTTACAAGGGATACTGGGAAAAGAACGCTCAATGCAAGGCGCTGATGAAGAAGCTGAATACCCGGTATGTAGAAGATCTTCAGGGGTACTTCATCAATCGTGTGGAAAAGATCGTGGAATCGAAAGGCAAGAAGCTTATCGGATGGGATGAAATACTGGACGGTGGTATCTCTCCTGATGCGTCTGTTATGAGTTGGCGTGGAATGCAAGGTGGCATCGAAGCTGCTAAAATGAAGCACTATGTTGTAATGTCGCCTACCACTTACACTTACATAGATTATTGTCAGGGCGATCCAACAGTTGATCCACCTATCTACGCCAACCTCAGAACGGAAAAAGTGTATAGTTTCGAACCTGTGCCCGAGGATGTAGATCCCAAATATATTCTCGGTGGCCAGGCTAACTTGTGGACCGAACAAGTACCGACGTTAAGATATGCCGAGTATATGACTTATCCGCGCGCATGGGCCCTTTCTGAAGTTTTATGGTCGCCCAAGAATTCACGCAATTGGCCTGATTTTGCCCAACGGATGGAAGATTTCTTTCCAAGAGCAGATGTGGCCGGCGTCAATTATTCCCGCGCTGCCTACGACGCGATCATCGATCCGATAATGAAAGACGGGAAACTGGTGCTGCAGATGAAACCGGAAATACCGGGCCTGGATATTTATTACACGATCGATGATGCCATGCCGGACAACTTCTGTACTAAGTATACCGGACCAGTAGCGTTGCCCGCCGGTCCTATCACCTTACGCGCCATAACATACCGTGATGGAAAACCGATAGGCCACCTGATTACACTAAAACGAGATGAGCTGGAAAGAAGAGCCAAAAATATGTAGGTCTCTTGCTTTCCTGAATTACTTGTATGAAACAGGCCGCCATTTGACGGCCTGCTTCAGCAATCCTGGCTAAAACGTTTGCAAAAAATAATTAACCTTTTTGCACTACCTTAACGGCAGCAGCATAAAATGATCTCTGTTAACAATTTACTGTATTTTGGATAGTTACCCCGCATATATAATCGTTTAAAATGTACTTTCCCACCCTACGTAACCATTTGCTCCGTATAGCGGCTCTGTCCCTGATTTCGTTCATGGTTTTCTACTCAGCCGGATATGCTCAAAATTCCAAAAAACATGGAAATGAAGCCACGGCAGAGAACAAGAAAACTCCTCCAAAAAGGGTTTATACAACGATGCGCCTCACAACTCCAAAGCCTGTTATCGATGGAAAATTGGACGATGCCTGCTGGAAAACAGGCGTTTGGGCAACCAATTTCACCCAGTTTGTACCTGATGAAGGTGGCAAGCCGTCGCAGCGAACCCAGTTGAAAATCCTGTATGACGACAAGGATATCTACGTCGCTATACGTGCTTACGACACCGAACCGGATAAAATTCAGAGAATCGCTGGTCCGCGGGATGATTTTCAGGGTGATATACTTGGTGTCAATTTCGACAGCTATAACGATGATCAGACCGGGTTTGAGTTTGACCTGACCGCATATGGACAAAAAATCGATCTGGTGCTTTACAATCCGAGCAGTTGGGACGTTAACTGGAATCCCGTATGGTACGGCAAAGTCGGATTCGAGGATTCTGCCTGGGTTGCTGAAATGAAAATCCCGCTAAGCCAACTTCGTTACAGCAGCGATTCCGTCCAGACCTGGGGACTGCATTGCTGGAGATGGATCGGGCGCCTCAAAGAAGAAGATGACTGGGAAGTACAAACACTCACCGGTCCAGGCATCATCTATAATTTTGGAGATCTGAAGGGCATAAAAAATCTAAAGAAATCACGACGAATAGAGATTCTGCCCTATACTCTTGGTAAGCTTAATACTTTCAAAAAAGAACCCGGCAATCCTTTTGCCGACAAGGGACGGGCATACGGCGGAAATATCGGGTTAAATGCCAAGGTAGGTCTGACCAGTAATTTCACTCTTGATATGGCAGTGAATCCTGACTTTGGACAGGTTGAATCTGATCCATCAGTAATGAACCTGACGGCTTTCGAAACATTCTATGAGGAGAAACGACCTTTCTTTATTGAGGGAAAGAAGATCTTCAATTATGATATTGACGACGTCAACCTGTTCTATACCCGCAGAATCGGGCACGCTCCCTCCTATCAGATTATGCCTGGTGACAATCGATATGTTAAATCGCCGGATCAGACGGCCATCCTCAGTGCCGTTAAGGTTAGCGGCAAGACCTCAGATAATCTTTCTGTCGGTGTGCTTCACAGTCTAACGGCAAAAGAAAATGCGTCTGTCAGCGACTTGAACGGAAACATAAGTCACCAACCGGTAGAACCGCTCACAAGTTATAGTGTTGCACGTATTCAAAAAAACAACAATGACGGAAATACTATCTTCGGCGGTATTTTCACAGCTACCAATAGATTTATAAACAATAGTAAGCTGAACTTCCTGAGCAACGATGCATATACCGGAGGACTCGATTTCCTGCAGCAATGGAACAACAAGGAATTTTATTTGGATGCCAAAATGATCGGCAGCTATGTAAAGGGGAGTCCGCATGCCATCACCGTGTTGCAGGAGGCACCATCCCGATACTACCAGCGTCCCGGCGCCGACTACCTGAAGCTCGACAGCACCCGGACTTTTCTGAGTGGATATGGTGGTAAAATAGGAATCGGTAAAGGTTCAAAAGGATTATGGCGTTATTCCACAAGCTTTAGCTGGTATTCCCCCGGCCTGGAGCTGAATGATCTCGGTTACATGCAAACAGTTGATGCCGTTAACCAAGACAATGAAATATCCTACTTCGTCAACAAGCCGGTTTCAATTTTTCGCACTTACAACATCCGTCTGCAAGAATTTAACAAATGGAATTTCAATGGTGATTATCTCGGCTCTGCGTTCCATATACATTTTTCCACCGACTTCTTAAACAAGTGGATGCAGAACATAAACTTTATTTATAATTCTCCATCAAGAGATACCCGAATTTTGCGAGGCGGATATGACACAAACATGCCGTCAAATACTGAGTTGTTCGGCTATTTGTCAACTGACGATTCACGTGACTTTTCGCTCAATTTCTCTTATGACTTTTTACAGGGTGGTCATCACTCCGTAAACAGTTATCAACTTGAACCAGGACTGAATGCCCGTATCACTGATAATTTCAGAATTGGAATGTCGGCCAGCTATACTGATAACCATAATCGCCTGCAATATGTAAGCACAGTCGATTACAATTCCGGTAAGAGATATCTCCTCGGTACAATTAAACAGCAAACCGTAAACCTGACAATGCGCGTTGATTACATCATTACTCCGGAGCTTTCGATCCGCTTTTATGGAAGTCCATTTGTTTCAAGGGGCAGATATTCCGATTTCAAGTATGCAAGTAATACCATGTCAAAGAATTACAACGACCGGTTTGCATTCTATGATAACGCCCGTTTGGTCGACAACCGATATCAGCTTGATGAAAACGGAGATAACGTTCCGGAATATTCGATCGCCAATCCAGATTTCAGCTTCCGTCAGTTCCGTTCGAACCTGGTCCTCAAATGGGAATATCGTCCAGGCTCCGATTTGTACCTTGTATGGTCGAGTGACCGAACCGGATTTATTGACGAAGCAGGGACTAACCTCGGGCACTCACTCGGAAGACTCTGGAACATCGTCCCACGGAATATCTTCCTTGTGAAGGTCAATTATTGGTTCTCGCTTCATTAAAGATGCTTGTGTATGCACAGAGATGTATTCACTGGCGGAGCATTCACAGGGGAATGCTCCTACGGTCCCATTAAAAAAAAGGGGCGTGAATCGAATAACCCACGCCCTTCTCAAAATCAACTGAGTAACAAAAGCCTTTACTTCACACTGATCGTCGTCGTTCCCCTGATATCACGTGATGAAGTACCAACCTCGATTTCATAATCTCCAGGCTGAACTACCCATTTCTGTTGATCCACATCGTAATAAGCCAGGTCATTTACGTTAACAGGAAGCTGGACAACCGTTTCTTCACCAGGTTTCAGCTCTACTTTTTTGAAAGCTTTCAACTGTTTATCCGGCATCATCACTTTGGAATTCACCGCATGCACATACAACTGAACAGTCTCTTTACCCGGGTACGATCCGGTATTTTTTAAATTGACCGAAACGAGTATCCGCCCGTCTGATTGATATTTGTTCAGATCCGATCGCACGTCAGAAAATTCAAAGTTTGTGTATGACAATCCATATCCAAATGGGAACAGCGGCTCGATCTTCTTAGTATCGTACCAACGGTATCCAACCAGGATGCCTTCCTTGTACTCAGCGACATCATTATCGCCCGGAAATGTTCCAAGAGCCTCAGCCGGTGTATCCTTCAGTGATTTCGGGAAGGTAAACGGAAGTTTGCCCGACGGGTCGACATCACCAAAGAGCACATCTGCCATAGCATGTCCCCCTTCTGAGCCGTTATAACCGGACCAGAGTAATGCCTTCGTCTCCGTCAGAACCTGGTTGAGATCGACAGGAGCACCGGAGATGATAACTACGATGGTTTTCGGGTTTGCAGCAGTAACAGCTTTGATCAACGCATCTTCACCGAAAGGCAAGGCGATCGATGCGCGGTCGGATCCTTCCGTTTCATAATTACGGGTGTTACCTGCATAGATGATGGCAGCATCTGCAGATTTGGCTGTTCGAACGGCTTCATTTATCAATTTCTGATCCGGTGTGTCGACAGGCACTTTGGGACCCGGACCATTCTGTTTTTGGTACTCTTCCTTGTACCCTTGCGCAAAATTGATCGTAACTTTCCCTTTTAGCTTGTTTTGCAATCCCTCAAGAGGTGTTATCTCATACTGAGCTTTTACTCCGGCTCCAAATCCCAGCTTTGCCTGCTTTTTGGTGGCATTGTCACCAATCACGGCAAGAGCTTTCATTTGTGAAGCATCGAGCGGCAGCAGTTCACTTTCATTCTTTAACAGGACGATCGATCCTGATGCTACCCTGTAAGCTGCATTGTGATGCTCCGGTGTATTGATGGAGCCACTCTTCCGGGTTTCATTACCTATCATTTTTGTTGCAAACATCACGTGGAGGATATGGCGCACTTTCTCATTGATCACGCTTTCGTCAACCTTACCGGCTTTTACTGAATCCAGAAGCGGATTTGCAAAGTAGTACTTGTCGAAATCGGATCCGCTGCCCATCTCGACATCCATTCCGGCTTTGGCAGCGGCAACAGTTGTATGAACACCACCCCAGTCGGAGATGACCATGCCTTTGAATCCCCACTGATTTCTCAGAACATCGGTCAATAAATATGGATTTTCAGAACAATACAGACCGTTCACCTTGTTATAGGCTGCCATAATACCTTCAACATGAGCTTCTTCCACGGCTGCTTTAAAGGCAGGCATATAGATCTCGTGTAATGCCCGCTGGTCCACTTTGACATTCACACTGCCCCGGTTTGTTTCCTGGTTATTGGCTACATAATGCTTAACGCACGACGCCACATCCTGACTCTGTACACCTCTTATGTACGCAACGGTAAGCTGGGCATCCAGGAACGGATCTTCTGTTAGATATTCGAAGGTACGCCCCCCATTTGGAATCCGCTGAATGTTAACAGCCGGTCCGAGCAGCATATCTTTCCCACGCTCGCGGGCTTCCTGGCCCAACGTGACACCGTAAGCATGTGCAAGCGTCGTATCCCAAGTTGCGGCAAGTGCGCTTCCGGTCGGCATGTAAGTAGCAGAATCAGTTGTTATTCCAAGTGGATTCCAGGAATCATTATGCAACTCTTCACGTACTCCAAAAGGACCGTCGGTGGTGTGAAATTCCGGAATTCCCAGCCGTTTCACACCCGCGGATGTAAAAAAGCCGTTTCCATGGAGCATGCCGATCTTTTCCTGGAGGGTCATTTGACTGATCAATGAATCGATATGCTCCTCTGTTACTTTCTGAGCCTGCGATTCTGCAGGTGCATTTCCATCATTTGAACTGCAACTCATAAACATGAATGAAAAACCGAGGCAAGTTACCAGTATCAGCAACTTATGGAATGAGACTCTCATAAAATCCTCTTGTTGTGTTAATAAATTCAATTGAAATTATCTTCTATTCTATATTTAGTTTTTATTTAACTAAAGAATCATTGAAATACCCTTTGTACCCTGAAATGAGTTTATGGCAGGTAAACGTTAGTAATCTTAATATATCTATTCTGATTTATTTCACCATACCATGATAGTCCAGCATTGTAGATTATTAATTACTTCCATTCAATAACCATCGTTTCTTCTGGAGAAATGACAACCTGACTTCCATAGGCACTGCCCCCCTCATTTGCGAACAGTACATTAGGTTTTATAGATTTCTTCATATCGATTTCGATATTTCTAATCCCATTACTCTTGTTGATTATAACTGTAATGAAAGATGTTCCGGATTTCATGGTTTTCATCATTATCCCCTGATGCCATGATTTGAAACGACAGTCAATCCTGGAAATGCTGGCGGTTGCTTCATCATTCAGGAATGATGCCAAAGGCTCATCACCTTGTAAACTGGCACCAATACCAAGCAATGACGGCATCCAGACTACTTTTCCCTTTCCGAAAGTGTTTGTCACGGCCGTGACCTGTCCATTGGCCATACCAATGGGCATACCTTTGTGATTGTCAATCGTACCTCGCCATAGATGAGCAGGAAGGGTCATATACGGATTATTAAGATGAAGGTCGAATTCGTTTCCCACCAATTTGAACTCTTTGATATTCCCACCAAACAACGACTCAAAGGGGAAACCTGACTGCATGACGTTGTGCATATGACCATCATAAAAAGCGGTCAGCCCGCTTACAATCAATGTGCCGCCATTGCGAACGAAATTCTTAAGACCAGCACGATATTTTGCAGGGATAGCCACCTGGTGCGGAAGGATGATGGTTTTACCTATATAATCTTCAGCTGTGAAATCATATTCGCCGATCTCTTTGAAATTAGACTGAATACCCATCTCGCTGAGTGTTTCAAAATATCCTATCGCAGATTTCATGACTCCGCCAACGGCCCGGCCTTCATAATAAGTGCCTCGTGTCTGACTGTCTTCTTCTGTCCACATTGATTCGCGGGTATAAAGAATACTGATGCCCGACTCATCGACCTTTGCCTGTGCAAATAATTGCGAATTCTTATTTATTGCTTCAGCTACTTCAGACGCCGATTGCAACCGATCTGATGGCTGATCCTGGAAGTTAAGCAAAGCCCATTCACCTGCTTCTCTGCCCGAGGCGCGCGGATTCAGTGTCCAGAAGATCGCACCCTTGCCTCCTGTACCAACGATTGTCCAGAGCCATTGGGCAATCTCTTCTTTGGTTGGACACATCGGCACGCCGCCGCTGTAAATGTTATTACCACCCTGCAATTCGGTCATCAGCCATGGAAGCTGCCCGGCACCTGAGCGGACCATCTCGCTGTTAGCTGACATTGCTACATCATACTTATCACGATCGAAATACCCGAAGTGCCAGCTTGCATGTGCAGACCCTCCAAGTGTTGTTAGGAATTTGCGCCATGCGGGAAAATCATACTGTGCGGAATTGTTGAATATGGCGTGTGGATTTACATGCAATGACCTGCCCGGGTCGTACTTATGGACCTCTTTAGCAAGCCAGTTCAGAAACCATGTGTTGTAATAAACCTGGAACCGTTCCTGGTCGAAATTAACGATGGGATACCCTTTCGCATTGAACGCTGAATCCGGATGCTCTGCCTTCCACTCATTGAACTTTTGCGTTGAATACTTCGTATCTGGTATTCCCCCCCCAGGCTCGTTAATCAATACCCACGCGAGAAGTGCCTTCGATTTTTTGAAATGTGTAACGACATGTTGTATATAATTAGCTATGGATTGCAGATGCTCTTCACTCCGCGGAAACTTGAACCCGCCGACATCACTAAATGGCGTAGCCGGGAAAAGTGTACCGATCACCTTGATATTGTATTTCTCTGCCGATTGGAAGGCATTGCCAAATAGTGAATAGTCCCAGTTGCCGTCCTTTTTGTGCATATAGGTTTCGAACATCCGGATACGCGCTACCCTCAACCCATTCTGCTGCAGAATATGAAACCAATGATCTATCTGTTGCGGTGTTTGTCCCGGTTCAATAAAAACCTGTGCGCCTATAAACGGGACTGAGCTTTGTGTTGCCTGTGCAACGGTATATTGAACAGAAAAAAAACTAACAATGAGGTACACCAGTGCAACACTCAAATAACGTATTCTTCTCATCATTCTTGGCATGGACTTCTTTCTTAAAGAATGGAATTTAAACTCATAACCTCTTGAAAATTATAAATCGATATGAACTACACTTCCCTTTAATCGCTTATTGTTTATATCTTTTTGTCTTTTAGATTCGAGCGGTAGGATGTTTATATGTCGCCGGGGCAATCATGGTTTGGACAATCACGGGGGACGGGGTAATCACGGGGGATTACCCCGACATTGTATATTGATATTTGTTCATTGATAATTGTTCAGGTGGCCCAGGCTTTGTCTCCTTTGTTATAGGGGATTTCGCCCTCGTATTTGCCCGGAACGGAAACGTAACGAAGAGCCTCTGTTGCACCGGGTTCAGAAGTGAAATAGCCCCACAAGGTCAATTGTTTCATCATGATAAAATAGTGTGCTGCATCACCTTTTTTCCTTTGTCTAGACTTCATATCTAATTCTGAGAGGAACTCATATCGATCTTTGTCAGATAAACTGCTGAATGATTTCCCATACTTTTGTTGGCAGGCCGATCTGAATTGAGCAAGGCCATCGGTAAACGTTTTCTGTTCATCAGCGCTATATAGATCGGTCACCATTGTTTTCATAAACTCGCCAATCTTTGCGTCTTTGGCTCCAGGTGATGATACCGTTGCGGGGATAATGGTATCACCGATACTGTCGAGTAATGAAATGTCATCGGCTTCAAATAAACCGGCCTTCTTGCCACTGGTGCTGCAACCCGTCAGGAAGGCATTGGCACCCACAATGGTACCACCAAATAAAAGAGCGAGGGTCGATAAAGCTTCTCTTCTGTTCATAGATCTAATACTTAATGTGTTTTAATAAGTTATAATTACACACTTTATAAATATCGAATACTGAATATTGAATGATGAATTTCGAGGTAAAAAATCCCTGTCATAAACTTTCATCATTGGAAATTCAAAGTTCGATGATCGATATTTACTCAGAGATTGCCTTTCTTCAACTCGTCAACAGCAAAATTAGCTGCCCGTGCCGTCAGTGCCATGTAAGTGATGGATGGGTTTTGACAGGCCGATGATGTCATGCACGCTCCATCCGTCACGAATACGTTTTTAGCATCCCACACCTGGTTGTGTTCGTTGAGTACCGAAGTCTTTGGATCGCGTCCCATCCTGGCTGTTCCCATCTCGTGAATGTCAAGTCCGGGAGCCTGATGTGTGTTACGCTGTTTAACATTCTTGAAACCTGCCCGCTCCAGCATTTCGGCGCCACTATCGAGGAGATCTTTCAGCATGTTATCTTCATTTGTGTGGTATTCACAGTCGATCTCAAGCAACGGGATACCCCACTCATCTTTTTTGTCTTTGCTGAGACTTACTTTGTTTTCTTTGTACGGCAGGCATTCTCCCATACCTGTCAAACCGAATTGCCAGGGTCCGGGTTGCGTGAGCTCTTCTTTGAAATCTTTACCGATACCCGTCTCTCCATTTCCACGTCCCCAGTTTTGACGGGATCCGCTGCCCGAGAAGGAATATCCACGCAGGAAATCTTCCTGCTTGTCGTCTCCAACATTCCGGAACCTTGGCAGATAGACACCGGTTGGTCTTCTGCCGAAATAGTACTTGTCCTTAAATCCGTCAAACTCCGCCGAGAGATGCCCGCGATAGTTATGATCCATCAGGTAATGTCCAAGTACACCACTATCGTTGCCCAGACCATTCGGAAAACGATCGGAAGTAGAGTTAAGGAGAATCAGCGTTGAATTGATGGTGCTTCCATTGACAAAGACTATCCGGGAATAGTACTCCATCACTTCTTTGGTGTTGGTGTCGATCACTCTCACGCCGGTTGCCCGCTGTTTGTCTTTATCAAAAATGATGGAGTGAACGACTGAAAATGGTCTGAGTGTCAGATTTCCCGTCTTTTCAGCTGCGGGAAGCGTGGCAGAGTTGCTGCTAAAATATCCTCCAAACGGACATCCCCGGGCACACAGGTTTCTATACTGGCACGGTCCCCTTCCCAGGTGAGGCTTTGACAGGTTGGCCGTGCGCGAAATAACCAGGTGGCGGTCAGGATAGATTGATTCGAGTTTCTGTTTGAAATACTTCTCCAGGACGTTCATCTCCATGGGTGGAAGAAATTCGCCGTCCGGAATAACCGGGATGCCATCACGATTCCCGCTGATGCCAACAAACTTTTCGACATAAGAATACCACGGCGCAATATCTTTGTACCGAATCGGCCAGTCGACAGCAATGCCTTCTTTGGCATTGGCTTCAAAATCGAGATCACTCCAGCGCTGGGTCCATCGCGCCCACATCAACGATTTTCCCCCAACCTGGTAGCCGCGGATCCAGTCATACGGCTTTTTCTGTATGTACGGATGCTCATCATCCTTCACAAAAAACTGTTCGGTGGATTCATCGAAAGCGTAGCACCTGCTGATGATCGGATTTTTCTCTTTGACATCCCTGGGAATATGGAGGCGATGTGGAAAACCCCATGGAGGAGTCATAGCCGTGGGATAATCTTTGATATGTTCCACGTTACGACCGCGTTCCAGGACCAATGTCTTTAATCCTTTTTCGCACAACTCTTTTGCCGCCCATCCGCCGGTGATACCCGAGCCAATCACGATGGCATCATACGTATTTTCTTTTTTACCGTTGATATTCAGGTTTGCCGGTTGTCCGGAAACGCTTCCCGAATCTTGCTTCATCTGGTCTGCTTCCATAATATAATTTACTGATAGATAATAACTTGCCTCGGATACGACTGATCAACCGTGATTTCAACACACCTCTAATAGGTTGTCAGTAATTTTCAACCTATATAAATCAGATCTTTGATAATATCAAGGATTACCGAGAGATCCTTGTTTGTCAACAAGCATCAAGACAAACCGTTAAAACGGTTTAGCGAATTGAAGAGTCATTCTAACCCATGGATTAATCCATGGGTTAAAGAAAAAAGAGGCTAAAATGAATGGTTTTCAACGATTTTTTTGTGTTATATCGAACTCGCGTTAAAATTAATAAATTAGCCTCTTCAGTTGTTGAACGGAGATCTCTGACTCAGGATTGAATGAATTCGATTCCATATATGACAGGATACTTACATATAACTGACGTGCTTCCGGGCGATCCTTAATTTCTGGAAGATTAGATGCACAAACCAGCAGCTTGCCCATCCCTACTTTATACTCGAAAATCAGTCCCAGTTTGTGGTTCCGGTCGATGTTGTCAATAACCTGGACCAGCGGATGATATCCTGCAAACGTACTGTCGAGGATAATGGGACGACTATTCTTTAGGATCGACCACCACTGCCAGTTGGTATGAGATTCGGTTGGGAATCTATTAAATATTTTATCAGTGGGATCTGTAAGGATACCCATTGTACCGGGCGACGGCTGTTTCGCCATGCGTTCGGCTATCGGCTTGAACATTTTAAAATTCCAGAAATCCGTAATGAACAGACCACCGACCGAATGGTCCTTCACCTTTTTGAGATCAGGGAACAACAGAACTTTTGCACCTGACGTCAGTTTTTTGATCACACCAGCCGAAAGCTCATGCGTCACTGTAATATCAGCAGGCGGAGTGATATTCACCTTCGAGGGATATATCCAGACCGGATAATGAGTTCTAAATGGAGTCCCATCGATCCTGATCTTCAGCATCGCTTTTTCAGCTTCGCTTACATTATCCAGATTTGCTTCAATTGTACCGACGGTCGTTAACCCACCTTGCGCGATATCCTCAGGCTCAATTTTGCCAGACTGTATAACCTTTTGATCTTTCACATTTTCAAGAGACCAGCTTACCGTTTTATCCGATATTTCAGAGGGGCCATAGTTTGCCACCTCAATTCGTGACTTGAACGTTTCATCATTGGTCCATGTATATGATTTCATGTTGGCCAAAATCACTACATCATTGTTGAACTCGCGAAACTCTTCAGGAGTAATCAATCCTTTACTCTCCATAAAGGCATCGAGGATACCAACAAGCGCAGTACCCTGCCCCGGGTAATCCTGCAGATCGAGAAGCTGAAAGCCTCCAAAACCCGGTGTTCTGAGTGCTTCTTCGATATCCTCCCGGTAACAGAGTACAGATAACGCGCCGGAAGCTTTGTGAAAGGCTGCGTCCTCATCGAGCATCCCTTTCTTCTTCAGATCTTTCTTAAAGAGATCAAAATTCCACGGCTTCAGTACTCCCGTGTATTTTGGCATCTCATGATTGAAATCAGGATATACCTGGTACTGACCGACCTCATGTCCGATTACAGGAACAGGTACATTTTTTATAGCTATCACATGATTTCTCATGGTGTTGGGATACGACCCGTTGATGATCCCACCATCTTTTGAATCGGCAAACGAGAATGATCCGCGCACATCTGTACTATGATCCGCTTGTTCCTTACCGGTGCGCATCGTTGTCCAGTAATCGTCTCCACTTGCCAGCGATGGATCAGCCAGGAAGTCATTGGAACCCTCGGCGTAAAGATGACGGGCATCGCGACCACGCAAATGACTTACCATCTGATGCAGGACATCCCTTGGCTGGTGAATCTCATTGCCCAAAGAGAACATGACAAAAGAAGCATGATTCCCGTCGTCATCCAGAATATGATCACCCTGCCTCATCATGAAAGCGACTTGCGCACTGTCTTTTGCATCAAAACCATACCAGATCGGAAGCTCCGGCTGCATGTAAATTCCGGCTATATCCGCCGCTTCGAAAGCCGCGGCCGGCGGAGTCCATGAGTGGAACCGGTAGTGATTGATGCCGTATGACTTCGCAATCCGGAACACGCGCAGCCACCCTGTCGTGTCCATCGGCGGATATCCGGTGATTGGGAAAACACCTCCGCTGTGCTTACCGCGAAGAAAAATTGTTAATCCATTAATGGAGAACTGGGTGCCTTTTGTTGTAAAATCACGCATCCCGAAATCCACCTTTTGTCGATCAAGCGGTTGACCCTTGTCTTTTAAAGTGACGTTCATTCGATACAAGGCAGGATTGAATTCACTCCACAACTGAACATTGTCGCCCATATCATACGTGAGACTCACCATCGTATCGGCTGATGAAAACGACACGTTGTAACTCTTTACTGGAACTTGCTGCTGATCTTTTGTATTCCAGGAATGGGCATCCAGATTTACGCTGATGTGCTTCAGTGTATGATCCGGATTTCGGATTTCGACTCTCACATCGGCTTCTTTTGCTTTCACATTCGGATACACTTCAACCTGCCGGATTCCAAGCGGACTGGAGGCCTCCAGGCAGAACTTGCCAATGATCCCATTCCAATTGGTTTGCGTATCGGGCGAATATATATGCGACCCGGCAACCGGCACCAGTTTTGGGTCGTTGTTGACCATGATTGTCAGTGTATGCTTACCGGGAGACAACTTACCTGTAAGATCATACACCTGTTTCGATAAAATGATATCGCTGGTTCCAAGATCAACCGAATCGAGCCAAACATGTGTTACCCTTGTGCGACCCATGATGAATTCAACATGCTTATTCTTCCATGATTCCGGTATGTCAATTTCCTTTCGGAACCAGGCAGGACCGACGTAGTAATACTTCCGATTCAGATGCAAATCGGTTGTGTCGTGATTTACGATCCCTTTTTTATTCTGATCGAGTGATCCCGGTAGTTTGATGGAATCGGAAAGTACCTGTGCGTACCAGTGCTGCCTGATACCGGCATTGGCCGAATCGAGCTGAAATTGCCATGTACCACTCAGATCGATCACCGGACGCAGATCTGATGTTTTTTGGCTTTGACACGACCATAGCAGCAACAGGCTACTTACCAGGTACAAAACTTTTCTTAAAGACACATGAATCACGCTATTCATCCTTTCTTTTTTCAGCAGCAGTTTGATGCACATCGACTTCTTTTTCTCCTAAAATCGAGATTAAACTTCCCCTTATATAACCCTGTTCCGGAATAGTATCAAGAGCGGTCAGCGGTCAGCGGTCAGCGGTCAGCGGTCAGCGGTCAGCGGTCAGCGGTCAGCGGTCAGCGGTCAGCGGTCAGCGGTCAGCGGTCAGCGGTCAGCGGTCAGCGGTCAGCGGTCAGCGGTCAGCGGTCAGCGGTCAGCGGTCAGCGGTCAGCGGAGAGGATACCTCATCCTATCTCACTACGCAATCCGTTCACCAATTTTAATTCATAATTAAAAATTTTGAATTTAGAATTCCTACTCTGCCCTGTCGCAAGTCTGTGACTTGTGACCAGCCTAACGTTATGTATATTCTTCCGTTTTCCTCCAACTGCTCTAATATGGCCTCATATTATACTGTCATTGGGCCATGAATCATATCATACGTTGATACTCCTAATATTCTGACGTCCAATCAGTGCCGATCATTAAATTCCATCATATTAGAGTCTGATTTGAAAGCTTAATTTTCTATCTTAAATGAGCAAAAAATGGTAAAGTAATTACTATATACTCATGTAGAATTAAAGCGGGAAATGGAGTAACATGAGTGCCATTTACAGAACAGCGAATTAATTCACGAACGCTCCTTTACCTGCGTTGTGCGGTGAAACGTCACGAGGTAAATCAGGGTCCTGTGGACGAGTTATAAACAAGGAGTTTACCCAATGAAAATTCGATTAGAAGATGCCCTTCAGTATCATTCAGGTGACAAAAAAGGTAAAGTTGAGGTAGTCCCAACCAAACCGTGTGTAACCCAACGAGACCTGTCCCTGGCCTACACGCCCGGTGTTGGAGGAGTCTGTAAAGTCATTGAAAAAGATCCGGAAGCGGCTTACGAGTACACATCGAAAGGGAATCTGGTTGCTGTTCTCTCGAATGGGACCGCTGTTTTAGGGCTCGGAAATATCGGACCACTTGCCGGGAAACCGGTTATGGAGGGCAAAGGAGTGCTATTTAAAAGATTTGCCGACATCGACGTTTTTGATATCGAGATAAATGCCAAGACGCCGGAAGAGATCATCACGGTGGCGAAGGCACTCGAGCCGACATTTGGCGGGATCAACCTTGAGGATATCAAGGCTCCCGACTGCTTCATCGTGGAAGAGACTTTAAAAAAAGAGATGAATATCCCCGTGTTTCATGACGACCAACACGGAACCGCCATTATTAGTGCAGCGGCTTTGCTTAATGCAATCGAATTAGCCGAAAAAGATATTTCGAAAGTTAAAATTGTCGTAAATGGTGCGGGTGCTGCTGCTATCTCATGCACGAAGCTTTATATCAGTCTGGGTGCAACTCCTGAAAACGTCATTATGTGTGATTCGAAAGGCCCCATCTATAAAGGCAGAACCGAGGGCATGAATCGATACAAAGAAGAATTTGCACAGGAGACCGACGCACGTACCCTGGCGGAGGCCCTAAAAGATGCCGATGTATTCATTGGCCTCTCGATTGCCGATGTGGTTTCAAAAGATATGCTTCGTTCAATGGCACCAAATCCGATCGTTTTTGCCTTGGCCAACCCTGATCCGGAAATCACTTATGAAGATGCAGTGGATGCACGGAAAGATGTCATCATGGCAACAGGAAGAAGTGATTATCCGAACCAGGTTAATAATGTGCTCGGATTCCCCTTCATCTTTCGTGGGGCTCTCGACGTGCGGGCACGGACAATCAATGAGGAAATGAAGGTCGCCGCTGTCAAGGCACTCGCTACTCTTGCAAAAGAACAGGTTCCTGATGCAGTGAAGAAAACGTACGGAGGAATTGACCTTGAATTTGGAAGGGAGTACATCATTCCCAAACCCTTTGATGCTCGGGTTATTACGAAAGTCGCTCCGGCGGTAGCCAGGGCAGCCATCGAATCCGGTGTAGCCAGAATAAAGATTGAGGACTGGGACCAATACGTCTATCAGCTCGAGGAACGCATGGGGATCACGCGTGAGATCGTGAGAACGGCCATTATCAAATCTCAGCACAGCGGGAAACGCATTGTCTTTCCAGAAGGTGAAGAACCGAATGTACTCCGTGCCACACAGATTATCATGGACGAGGACATTGCGAAGCCGGTTCTTCTGGGCAACCGCGTACGCATCGAAAAGAAGGCGCACGAAATGAAAATTGACCTGGGTAATATGGAGATCATCGATCCAGCACGGTTCAGTAAACGTGATGAGTATATCGAGACATTTTTCAAACTCCGCCAGCGTAAAGGAATCACGCGATCCGAAGCCGCCAGATACCTCAAAAGACCAAATTACCTCGGTGCCATGATGGTGCATATGAACGATGCGGATGGCCTGGTTTCCGGTCTTACGCAATCGTATCCAAGTACCATCAGGCCCTCACTGCAGATTATCGGTATGGCTGAAGGAAGAAACAGGGTCGCCGGGCTCTACCTGGTTATGACCCAGCGTGAGACCTATTTCTTTGCCGATACCACGGTTAATATTGATCCCGATGCCGATGAGCTTGCTGAAATTGCAATCATGACCTCTGAGGTCGTCAAACGCTTCAACCTTGAACCCAGGATCGCCATGCTCTCTTTCAGTAATTTTGGCGAGACTCGATTACCGCAGTCGATCAAAGTCCAAAAGGCCGTTGATATTGCTCACAAGCTTGATCCCGACTTGATCATTGATGGTGAAGTTCAGGCAGACGTTGCACTGTCACCGGATACACTCGAAGAAGTTTATCCATTTTCATCGCTCAAAAATGGCGTTAATACGCTCATTTTTCCGGATCTCAACTCCGGCAACATAGCCTATAAACTGATGAAAAAGATCGGTGATGCCACGTTGCTCGGTCCCATCCTGATGGGCATGAAAAAACCGGTACATGTTCTTCAGCAGGGATGTGATGTCGATTCAATTGTAAACATGACTGCCGTTTGTGCTGTCGAAGCTATCGACCGGGATAAAAACGGATAAACCGGTTGATTGCTTGATCTGTATCGTTCAAAGAATAGAACGCGGATGACGCGGATTTGCGCGGACAGATTTTAAGGGATAATCTGATTACAAGTTGAAAGGCAAAAGTAAAAAGAAGAATATGTCTTTTCATTTTTAGTTTTGTGAACCTTGCAACCTCTGCGGTTACAATAAACGCGTGGAATGATAACCGCAGAGGGTGCTAAGGAACGCAGAGATTTTGGTAAGATTTTCTTATCTCGAACTGAGGTTAATCTATAGAATCTGTATCAACAGAGGTACGCCGGAAAAATGCTGTTGACTCAGGTCGGAGCAACAGGTACAGAACGGCAATGAATATCAGGCTGTGTACGATGATCTCGAAAGCCGGACCCTGAATACTGATCACCACGTGAAAAGCCGTCCAAACGATCAGTAGCCAACGGGCCCAATTGTAACCCAGAAGCACAAAAACTCCGCCGACCACTGCAAGAGCACGAGTGATCAGTACAAGGGCGAGATCTATGAGTTCGTGAGAACCCATCCCTGCACTGGTTCCTGAAGTCCCAACGCCAAACAGTGGCAGCACTCCTGCAATAAATGTAATGCAACCAAGGGCAATGAATGCCCAGCCAATGACCGCAACCGACGAAGGACGTTTTTTCATTACGAAATAGTTTTGAAACAACCCGGACTGATATATTCTACTTTAATCGACTAAGAATATGATAATAATTGAACTACGGCACATCAGCAATAGGAAATATCATTCCTTTTTTACACCCACCAACAATGCCAGCTCTCTCCATTTCCAGAAACAATCCACGTCTTTGAATCCTATCTCCCTGAGCCATTCTAACTGGACTTCTGCACTGACACACTGGTTGGATGGATCTTCTTCTTTTATGGAAGTACCTAAAGCCTTATAAAAATCATCATGAAGTTTCTGTGTTGGTGAAGTAACGTGCTCAAGGTTACAAAAGATCCCGCCCGGCTCGAGAATATTAAAAATCTCACGATAGAGTTCATACATGCGTTCATTATCCAGGTGATGAATCGCGAAGCTCGATAATACGACATCAAAACTGCCCATTTCAGGCAACGAATCGTTAAGATTATGGTTAACAATAGAAACCGACTGATCCCGGGAAAAACGGTCGCGAGCAGCTTCAAGCATCGTTTCTGAAAAATCCAGAGCTACACCAGTGCTGTCTGGAATAACTGATTTGGCTATAGCGAGTAATCTCCCGTCTCCACAACCCAGATCCAGGATACGATCGGCCTTCTCAGGCAGAAGTTCGAGCACAACAGCTTCCCCCTCCGACCGGTGTGGGATTCTGTCGGCTCCGGACAGATAGGTCAGGGCATGTGCCGGGTCTGCGTACTCGTTTGATTTTTTGGACAACCTGTCAGCCATTATTCTTCCCGATATGTTCTTTCCTTTATTTGCTTGCCACGATCCAAAATCCAGCAACGCGGATTATTGGTAAATCCGATAAGTTCGTAATAGGTGTTGGCCGCCGGAGCGGCGATAAGGATCAGTTTGCATTGGGGACCCAGTTGTTCCTGTGTGAGAGACTGCAATCTCCTGCCAATGCCTTGACCCTGGTAACTTTTATCTACCGCCAGATCGGACAGATAGCACGCGTAGTGATAATCAGTCATCGACCTGGCTATTCCAACCAGCTTCTCTCCGTCCCACGCGGTAACCATCAGGTTGCTGTTTTCTATCATCCCCTCCATGCATTCATGGTCATCAACAGGACGACGTTCAGCAAGCGTCGATCTGGCTAACAAATCAATGAATTGATCTGCTGTTATGGGATTATTAATCTTATAGAAGATATCCATGATCCATTTTTAATGATTTTAATGTGTCGTTCGTTCCTCCTTTGAGATAACTCTATTGACACGCAAAAAACCGTTAAAACGGTTTCCAATAGAAACGTTAGTTAACACCCGGATTAATCCGGGTGCTATTAAGAATACAAAAACACCAAGCGTTTTAACGGTTTTCCCAGATCGAAATAAGGTTAATACCCGTCTAATTGCACATCAATATATGTTTTCCAAATATTGGTCTTTAACAGATTGCCTGCCTAACACGATTATCGTAGAAATACCCATTACAGTTCCGAATGGTACATACAATAAATCTGGAATGCCGATGATATAACTGAACATCCTGTACTTACGCCTCTTGATGAATCTCGAGGAAAATATTTTGGCAACACCAAAAAGAATACCCAGCACAATGATAAAACCCAACACCATTGCGATGATCCGGAAAAAATCGAATGGCATCGCGTTATTTATCTGAGACATGCTATCATCGAATATCTGCGGATTACTGATAAAGTAATTAAAGATGGCAAAATGAATAATGAACAGGCACGAAAACGCGATCGTTAAACAGCCATCAATAAGGTATCCCAGCGAAAGCAATCTGAGATGTTCGTCATCAATTAATTTAATCCTTTCGAAATCGTCCATAGCAGAACCTCAATTTACTTGCCCCAACACTTCGCATCATTGTTTTATAAAGCAGTGTGAACCTATTTAACAGAGAAACCGATATTTAGCTAAGATTCTTTTACATCCGGTGATGAATATTTAGACTTCCACAAGGACCGGAAGTAATAGCTGAGAACCAAAAACAATCCACCAAAACCCAGGAAGAGCAGGACACGCCAGATGGTTTCGAGCTGGGCAAGATCTACCAGGAATAGCTTAGTGACGACAATAAACAGGGTGACCATTGCAGTACCCCGCATCCAGCTATCATTTAAACGAAGCCCCAAAACAAGCAGGATGACCGCGTAAATGCCCCAGGCAATCGTCACATAACCCTGGCCATGCGCAATTGAAGATAGCTCCCGCAGAAACCATCCGAGTATTGCAATATGGACAAAAAGGAAGTAAACCTTCTTCTCATCGTCTTTCAGATAGAATGTAGTCACAATAGCGGTAATTCCGATCACCCAAAGGTCGGTCACTGCTTTCACATTCAGGATGAATCTTCCCCCAACCTGATCCATAAAAAGCCTTTCAATAAGCCATAATCCAACAATACAAAACAGGATATGAGCCGCAACAGTTATTCTCTTGTCTGATAAACGATGTGTTAATAAATGCAAAGCAGCCGCTTCTACAGCCAGGGTAAATAACAGGAGATCTCCATAGAGCAGCAAATAGAATGAGTATGTCAGGAGTACTACTGCCACTATTGAGTGTACATATGACAAAGCCCTGATGGAATTCAGGCGAGATAATCCCCACGAGCAGAGGCTATATCCTATAGCGGCGATCATGGCAATCCAACCCCAGGTGTTATCAGTGAATGACCATACTTGCATCGACATTACCAAAACAATAATTGGTGTAGACACCGTTAGAACGTGCATGTAGTGATACCGGGATGCATCGTCCCTGGAGACACCCATTTCGTCTCCCGAATAGGGATCTCCCCATTTTATCGGATGCCTGGTCCATAGGTATTCCCGCCCGAGAGGCAATGCCCAGAATGCCAGCCAGCAAAAGAGAAGCCCTAGCTGCAGGGACCATTGATCCGTGCTTGTTTGTAACGGTCCTGTTGAATGTGCATTAGCCAGCGCCACCACGAAGACAAGCCATCCGCCCACAACGGTGGTAAATAAAAGAGATCGCCATCCCATGAAAAAGAAGATGGCAACGGCTCCAGCTATCAGCAGACAGGTATATCCAACAAGTCCCGGAAGGCTTCCCGATCCCGTATATAGTAGAAAAGGTGTTCCCAATCCACCGATAACCCCAATAAGAGCAAGTACTACGCCTTCTTGTCTTAGAGACAGGATAAAAGCAAGGAGGGTCACAAGCACCATAAATACAAATGCTACCGGATGAGAGATGAGACTCAGTAGCTGGAATGCAGCGAACCCGGTGATGTAAAAAGTAGCTATACCGCCGCCAATCAGTACCTGGCTAAAATGTTTGCGTTCGGCTGAAATGCGCAATCCTGCCATGACCAACGCGACCCCGAGAAGAATGCCAAAACCAACGCGAATCGAGGGAGTCAGCCATCCCTGATCTATGGAGTATTTGAACAAAAAAGCGACCCCAAACAGAACCAGTCCGATTCCCACCTTGTTAAGCCAGAATTCTCCACTTCGGATGCTTTCGGGAATTTCAAAAAAACGTTTGCCCCAAGGACTCTGAGTATTGGATGGTCTTGCGTGACCCGACAAGGCCTTCTTCTCCTCTCCTGATACTTTTGATAAGATACCGGTTCCTTTCAGATCAGATTGTTCAGGCTTCCCCTCCTGTTTTTTAAGCGTATTTTGAAGATCAGCGACAATAATCTCTAACCGTTCGATACGCTCCTGCAAAGATTTAGCGTTTTTTTCGTCCATCATGAAACCCTCGATGCAATTTCATACTACGATGTCTTAGCATAAGATTGCAAAAACATCACTTATGATGACTTATTGCGCATCATGTTTTATACGATCGTCATTAATGTACTATGTTAGTAATAAACCTTTTGTGATGCTATTGTTGCATCATCAGAAGAGCTGCACCCAGGAACCATTAAAAAATTACTTATGCATCTTTTACAGAATATACGACACGCAACTAATCACGTGACTCAGTGTCTTCTTCGATAATCTTTCCGTCATCAGGCTGGACATCTCGGAAGGATTTCTCTTGGTAATGGCCACTTCAAAGGCTTTAACAACATCAATATTATTAGTCTCCATCATTCATGATTCCGTTTGGTATTTTTAAGCAACTGATGTTCACTCTTATCATACTGCACCCAGTAAGACAGTTGATGAGGATAACACTCCACAGCAAACTCTGTGAATTCTCTGTGGCTGTTTCTCCGGCAGTAGTATTAACCACGGAGATGCACTGAGGTTCACAAAGAAGAAGAAAGTGACTATACCCGTCATCCAATAATACACCACAAGCTACCATCCTTGATCCTACATGTTTCCGCTGCTGCCCAGCCATTTAAAGATCGTGTAAAACAACCCGGCAAAATACAATGTCCCGAAAATCACCTTATTGTACCTTGCCAGCCAGACGGGCAAAAAGATGTCGAAGTTATCCTGCCGGTCGCTGGTGTACCGTGCGGCGATATCCGTTAACGGGCAATGCCATTGATTGAAAACAATGATCAAAACCTCGATAGCTACTACTGCACACAGTATGGCCGCGACCGACAGGTTTCCTGTATAACTGAACACAGGGATTGCCAGGATGCAACCGGCAAAAAGTGCCCATATCAACGTGTGCAAAAGCTTGATGGCTCGAAGAGCAACATATGGTTTCATCCTACCCTCTCACAAACTCTTAACTGCTCAGTTCGCTTACATGTCCTCCATACAGAAGATGCAGTTGTGACTATACTCTATATAATAGTAGAAATTGTTCGGGATAATTGCCCCGGGAAAAAGTGTTGGATAACAGAATTCAAGCCAACTTGTATTAACTCCTGAAACCACAACACTGAAAGCATGTAACAGTCAGACTATTTTCTCTTTTTTGATGGAAGCCAAACAAATCTGTGACGACAACTCCCAGGCGTAGTTACCGCGGCTTCCCTCATAAAGAATATGGTAGTGATCGCCGCCATCAATCAACGTAGGGAACCACATCGCACCGCCATCTTCTGCTCCCTTCGGACCGCATCCAAAAACAGGGTTGCCGGGATGACGTTCCCAGTTCACCAGATCTTTAGACCTGGCAAGACCAAAATAGTCAGGTTGATCGACCAGTGATGTATGTCCGCCGTATAACAAGTAATAGTAACTGCCCTGTTTAAACAGGCGTCCTGTTGATATCTGGTTGTCCCACCCTCCTTTTTCCTGAGTTGTAAAAACGGGTTTTTCAGAAATATCTTTGAAATGTATGCCGTCGCTGGAGGTAGCAATGTAAAAGCCGACATAGCCTACACCCGGTTTTTTTATCTGCCGGAGAAGGTATAGAAGTCCATCCTTTTCAATAATTGAAGGAACATGGCCATTGCTGATCCTTCCGTGTTTATTGAAATGAATACCATCCTCGCTAATAGCCAGCCCGACGGAATTGCCGCCGGTTCCTAAGCCGGAATAATACAGATATATACGATTATTGAAGATTATTGCGGCCGGATCCAACACATAGGTATCATCAAAGGTGCCTTTTTTACCCACATCTATGATGAACTTTCCATCATTTAAATCCCTGAATCCTAGTGATTGGATGTTTATTGATGAGATTTCTGCAACGGCAATCCGATCATGGCGTTTTCCATCGCTGCCGGGTGTTATTCCATTTCCACGGTAATAAAGCAGCCGCTTGCCTTTGAACTCCAGGTAATCGGGATTTGCGGTCCAGTACATCTTCCATGAGTTTCCGGTAGCCGGAATGACTGGATTGTTAGCACAGTGATTCCATTCAAGGCAATTTTTTCGAAAATCCTCACTAAAGATATCCCACAACGGGATATCCGAATCAACAGATGAATTTGTAAGACTTGCGAATGAAGAACGATTGAGCTTCTTAAACCCGATGGACCCGCCGATTATTCCCAAACCGGCTTTTTTTAGAAAATCTTTTCGTGTAAGCATCTTAATATTTTTTCATACCTCCATCCAATATTGCTAATAAATCTATCTGACACCTAACAAATAGGTGTTGAAATAATTTAACGTGAGTTCGATATAAGCATTTGAAGAAATCGTTAAAAACGATTCGTTTTAGATTCGTTGATTCAAAGCACCCGGATTAATCCGGATGTTAGGGAGAATTCGTTAATACCTAAACCATTTTAACGGTTTATGCCCCGGATATACACCTGTATATGTGAAATCAGCATCTTTGCAGGTTTATCTTATCTCGAACTCACGTTAAATATTCCGGCCCGATTTTTTACCAGATACAATCGATCAACAACTATCCGGTGTAAGTTAAACGATTTGAAGTATAATACTGCTTCATATTGTTCCATGTATATTTTCACATAATTATGACGAACATTGGATATCACAAAAACACAACGACAGGATGAAAAATGGTACATATTGATCGATCAAAGTCGGTAATGGTTACTGGCGCTACCGGGTACGTAGCCGGATGGCTGGTGAAGAAACTCCTTGAAGAAGGATTGACGGTGCATGCCGCAGTCAGGGCCCCTGATAATAAGAACAAGACTGAGCACCTCGATAAGATAGCTGCGAATTCGCCGGGCTCGATTGAATACTTTAAATCGGATCTGCTTCAGCCCGGTTCTTACGCGGAGGCCATGAAAGATTGCGAGCTGGTCTTTCATACCGCATCTCCATTTACTTCAAATTTCAAGGATGCTCAAAAAGACCTGGTTGATCCGGCTGTGAAAGGTACAAAAAACGTACTGGAGCAAGCGAACAAAACCGAATCGGTAAAACGGATAGTCCTGACAAGCAGTTGCGCCGCTATCTATACCGATTGTTCTGATCTGAAGAATACACCAAACGGAGTGTTAACGGAGGATATCTGGAATACAAGTGCATCCCTTGAGTATCAGCCCTACTCGTATTCTAAAACACTTGCCGAGAAGGAAGCCTGGAAAATCTACGAAAAACAATCGCGATGGGATTTGGTAGTCATCAACCCGAGTTTAGTAATGGGACCACCCCTAAATCCACTTAGCACAACATCCGAAAGCTTTACTCTCATAAAGCAATTGGGTGATGGTACGTTACGCTTCGGTGCACCCAACATAGGAATCGGTATTGTTGACGTACGTGATGTCGCCATCGCTCACTACCAGGCTGCCTTCACACCGGAAGCGAAAGGACGTCATATCACCAGCGGCCACAATTCGTCATTCCTGGAAATGGCACGGGTATTACGACCGAAGTATGGGGATAAATACCCGATTCCCAACAAGTCACTTCCCAAATGGCTGCTGATGCTCATCGGTCCAATGGTAAATAAGACTCTTAGCAGGAAATTCATCCGTAATAATGTAAACCTTCCATGGATGGCCGATAACAGCAAAAGTATAAACGAATTGGGACTCACATACCGGCCTTTAAAAGAGACTATGAATGATGCTTTCCAGGTTTTAATTGATAATGAGATTATTTGAAACATCTTGTAAAGAGTAAATCCAATACCCTTGCAGTTTAATGTGCGTTCGGCATGAGTAAAGAATACATAAATCACGCAACAACATTATATAAATGACCGGCCATACACGCCCTAAAAATGCTGATTTTACACATATACGTGAGTACCCTGACCATTGAAACCTTAAAACGGTTAAGCAGTTAACGCATTCTTCATAACACCCGGATTAATCTGTGTGCTACAAGCTTACGAATCTGACCCAAATCGTTTTTAACGATTCCTTCCAGTGCTTATCACGCACTCATGTCATGTTTACCATCTAATAATGAGCGGCAACCCCGGTAAAAAACTCGTCGATTGGCCTGTTTGCTCCCCATCAAAACTGATTTCCAATCTGTGGATCTGCGATTCTCTCACGTGAACATTTTGTAATCCAGATACATATTCAAAAGCATCTGAAGTTTGACCAAGTGCGGGACAATGAATGCAAACAGAAGTGATATTCTTGAAACCCTATGGATGACCTATTCCAGCATCATATTCATCACTATTCGATGGTTTCCCAAATGGATTTATGAAGATCATGGGTTCATCTAACTTTCCCATATTTTGACTGATGAATAATGATTTTCCGGCTGGCAAATAGGAAGTTTGATATTCCCACATTTAAAAGGTAGCGTTCCATCCCATTTCCCTACGGGCCGCATGCAAATACCAAATGGAGATTTGGTGTCCCGGTTATTCCAGCGATCCCACAAACCAGTTGGACGCGTTTTCTCATTTGTGGCTTCCTTTGAGTTGCTGACCCAAACCAACTCAAGCATCATATTCTGAAAGAAAAACCGCCGATTCAATGTACCCTGACGGCGATGCCTATTCGGTTTACCCTCTTTGAATCCGAATGGAATCAAAAAATCCGCTTCCGGAGCTCCTTCCGAAACCATTATAAAGAGATGATCTAACTCGAATTGCATGGCTTTTAATTGTGTGCAAGCCAAGATAATCAATTTAATGATGGTTACCTGATGACATCACCTTTGATCTGCAATGTACCGATGGACTCTCAATACATCCGAGAGATAAGTGATATACTTTCGGCACATTGTGCAATCGCTCACATGCCGATTCAGAACTGCCTTGAGCTATTTAATCCCTGATATGTTTCTTAGGCGGATGGACTTTAACGGAGGCATGTGTGCTGTCTGGTTTATTCAATTGTTTTCGTAATTCTCCGGTTTCTCGTATAGCAAGATAGTGGACGGCAACAATTAATCTGTCACTTTCTCTTTTCATGTTTAACCTCTCGGCAAATAGAACCATGTTGGCAACCAATGCAGGTGTTATTCCGGGACCATTCTCAAATGTTTTATAATATTTATCCAGCGTCTGACTTTCGCCGGAAGCTGATTTTAGAAATGCCTCATATTTACCACCCGATCTGATATTGAAATCAGCTACGGAGTCTTTGGTTAAAGGGCTTATATAACGTGATGTTACCCAAAGTTCATGTTTTACTGTATCTGAGAGAGATGAAAATAGGTTATGTAGCTTTTGGGGAGGAATTCTTAAAATGATACCATATGGATTGCCGGCCAGTGCTGTATTCTTGACTGTTTTAAAAAAAACATGATAACTGTCTTCTAAGGAACCGTTCGTATCCGCTATAATTTGAACTTCGTTATCAAAAAAAGTCAGGATCTGTTGTAGTTGTTCGACTTCACGCTTGTTGAAATGCCTTGTAACAATTCGATCTTGTTGAAGATCGATATTCGAAGATTTCAAACATCCAGAAAAAAAAAGAAATAGTATAAGTGCGTATTTCATATTGAGTTGCTTAGGAAGCATAAGACCACATAAATATTTAGAAAAGGATAACCGATCAATTAACCCCACTTTTTTAAATATCGTTAGGCATAAAAAGCGAGAAACGCGAGCCAAATCATTCTCGACTTGTCTGGAAAAATCTAAAATGGCAGTCTGTAAGATTTGTGTGGCACCAATTTTGATATATAGAAGGCATTTACAGCATTTTGTAATAAACGTATATGTAGCTCGATGAATCGCCTGGCAAACACCCAATTAACGTCCCGATCGCTGTTGGGAAGGATAAAATCACACGACAAATTTCCATATTTAATAGGATACCGGGGTAGCGAAAAATGTCCAATCGCCTAACTGCTCAAAGGTTATTTGGCAGGTTGATATGAAATGTCGTCCCGTTTCCATTAGATGTAATTGTAAGTTCTCCCCCGTGAACTTTTACAATGTCATTGGTGATAGACAGCCCCAAACCGGTACCCTGTGTTCCCTTCTTGGTGGTGAAAAAAGGCTGCATGATTTTGTCTTTAAATTCATCGGGTATGCCCGGACCGTTGTCTTCGACCTCAATGGCTACCCTGTCTCCTGCCTTGCTCGTACGAACGGTCAGTTTAGGTTTGTAAGGAGATGATGAATGAGATCCATCAGCCGACAACTTATCCCGCATCGCGTCAAAGGCATTTGTACACAGATTCACAATTACTCGGCTGAAATCTTCGGCTATCAACGGAACGTTTCCGATCGATTCATCCAGTTTGAAATCCAGGTTTACGTTAATCGGATCTTTTGCGGCGCGCATTCCATGAAAAGACAAGTTCGCATATTCCCTGATCAGAGCATTCAGGTTTGTCGGTTCTATTTTTCCCGTACTACCCCTGGAGTGTTGCAACATAGCTTTTACTATGGAGTCAGCCCGGCTGCCATGTTCATGTATCTTCTTCAGATTTATCTCTATATCATTGAGTATCGCAACCGCATCTGACGATTGATCGTTGTGGGCAGCCAGTTCTTCTCTCGCCTCTTCAATCAACTCTATGGACAATTCTGAAAAATTATTAACAAAATTAAGCGGATTCTTGATTTCATGGGCAATGCCGGCGGTGAGCTGACCGAGGGAGGCCAGTTTCTCCTGTTGTACCAGTTGCTGCTGTGTGGTCTGCAGTTCACTCAGCGTGGCGTTAAGCTGACGGTAAGCCGCGGCATTATCAAGCGCTATGGCGGCGTACGTTGCCAGGTTTCTCAGTAGGTTAATATGGTACTCGGTAAAGGCATTTTTATTAAAACTCTGCGTCGTGACAACGCCAATCACCCGTTCATGATGAACCAAGGGGAGGTAAATCAACGAAACTGAGTCTTTGCCTTCAATAGGTGCCGTGTATTCTTTTACGTATTGTCCTCGCTCTTTGGCCAGGTCCCCGATAACAATTTCCTTATTGTTTTTAAAGCACCATACGGCCAGCCGGTTTTCTTCATCAAGCCGGTTAACGTAAGGTGGCAGCATTTCCCCATTCTCTTTAGTTGCCGGGAAATCAAGACGGTCATGTTTCGCATTATAGATACCCACGCCGAATATGGCGGCATCCATCAGCGCATTAACATGTTCGTAGACGGTTTCAATGATTTCGTCAACGGAAAGTGAGGAGGTAATGGTTCGACCAATTTTACTGAGCTGCTCTGTGTCTGAACGACGCTTGTTTTCAGCTTCGGCCCGTAATTCGGCCTCTCTCAAGGCGGCACGTTCGTTCTCTTTCTTTGAGATACGATATCGCTGTACCCGATCGACACCAAAAACCATTCCAGCCATAAATATCACACCAAGTCCATAGGCCCACCACGACCGGTACCAGGGAGGCAGGATGGTTAGCTGGATAGAAGCCCCCTTATTATTCCACACACCGTCGGCATTCGCGGCTTTCACCTGGAACGTATAAGTATTGGGAGGCAGGTTAGTATACCGGGCAGATGATTTAGTACCTGAATCAATCCAATCCTTATCGAAACCTATCAGCTTATAGGCGTATGCATTTTTGCCTGGATTGGCAAAGTGCAGTGCCACAAAATCAAAGGTCACATCGTTTTGACTATAATTAAGGGTGATTGACTTTGTTTCCGCGAGTGGCTTCTTAAGCGGTGAATTGGGACCTGTTGCAACCTTTTTATCTGAAATCTTTAAACCGGAAAGTACAACCTGCGGTGGAATCTCGTTAGTATGGAGTTTTTCAGGTATGAACCCCGTGACTCCCTTTCCACTGCCGAAGTAAAGCACCCCGCCGGCACCTTTAGCATATGCATTCTGATTATACTCGAGTGCCATCAGACCGTCATCCAGACCATAGTTGCGGAAGGTTTTCGTATCTGGATCAAAATTACTGATGCCGTTATTCGTGCTCATCCAAAGTGTGCCATGATTGTCAACCATAACAGCATAGATCGTGTTGCTCGGCAGTCCGTTAGCTGTTGTGTAGTGGGTGGCAATGCCTGTATGCGTATCAAAGCGGTTTAAACCTCCGGACATTGTAGCTAACCACAGGACGCCGGGCTCCTGCGGTCGCTCCGTAATACTCATGATCCGGTTATCACTTATTTTTGTGGTGTCGTGTGGATCATAAGCAGAAGCTATTCCGGTCTTTCCATCCGGGGTGATACGCATTAATCCGGTATTCGCACCCGCCCATATGATATTGTCAGCGTCTTGATGCAGACAAAAAACTGACGGATCTCCCTCTTTATTTGATGTAAGAGGGACATGTGAAAAGTGATGTGTATTGGTATTGAAGCGGCCAAGTCCCCCAAGGCTGCCTATCCAAAATATATTCGAATCTGCCGCTGCAGGAATAATGGCAAAAATATTGTTTCTTAATCTTTGGTTAAATGAGTTTCCTTTCTGTACAAAGCGAATCACATGACCATTCGAACGATTAAAAAGGTTTAGCCCCCCGCTGCCTCCGACCCAAAAACGACCTTTGCCGTCTTCAGCAAATACTCTGAGAGCTCCCGGAAGCAGTGTGGAGGAATTTTGGGGATCATTTTTGTATTTCTTTACGGTACCCGTGGCAGCATCAAATTCAGTAAGATAATTGACCGCAACACCGGGATTAGTACCAACCCATAAATTTCTGTAACGGTCTTCATAAATACCCCACACATTTCCAGGAGATAGACTCGAAAATTTTCCGGGCTCATTTTTCAGGTTGGTAAAGTTCACGGCCCCAGGATTGAATTTATCGACACCATCGCCATACGTACCCACCCAGATCGTCCCTGAACGATCTGTGATGATGGATTGAATATTATTATCACTCAGACTGTTCGGATCGCGGGGATCATGGCGATAAGCGGTAAACGATTTCGTACGCATGTCAAAGCGGAATAACCCATTTCCAGGTCCGCCTACCCAGAGTACGTTGGGATCCCCCGGGTCCGGGGCTATATCATTAATAGCATTTTTAGCACCAGGGTTTCCTTTATTTGGTGTTATCAGGAATCGTTCATGGGCGCCCGTTTTGGTATTTAGCCTGACCAGCCCGTTAGATGTGGCAAGCCACATGATGCCAGGCTTATCCGGTGGCAAATACATTTTTACAATGAGATTTGAAAAGTTAAAATGTACCGCTATTTTCGGGTCATAAAGAAAACGTGTAATTTTATCGGTCTTCGGATCGATCCGGTTGAGTCCGTTAACAGATCCCACCCAAATCATACCACCGGCATCTTCACTGATCCAGCTTAAAGAGTCACTGGTGAGACTGTTGGGATCGCCCGGGATATGCCGGTAATGTTCAAATTTCCCATCTTCTCCTGCCCGCATCCGGTTAAGGCCTGAATTATAAGTACTTACCCATAGATCTCCGTTTTTAGCCTGCAGCGCAGAATATGTGAGATCACCCGAAATACTGGTAGAGTCTTTGGGATCATGCTTATAGTGCGTAAACGTACTCGTAGCCCGATTCATTCGGTCAAGGCCACCACCAAAAGTTGTAATCCATAAATCGCCGTCACGTGTCTCTGTAGTGTGGTTTACCCAACTTGATGAAAGCGACGTGGTATCAAACGGGACACTCGTGTAGATCTTGAATTTATGGCCATCATAACGGTGCAGCCCACCCTGTGTACAAACCCAAATATATCCCTCTCTATCCTGCATAATGTCATTAGCTGATCCCTGTGCCAGTCCGTTAGCAACGGTTAGATGCTCCATGCGAAGCGTGGGGGCCTCGCTTGATAATACGGTCGGCTTGGTGGCTTGCTCATTTTGTCCAAACACTTTAGCACTGACGGCAAAAAACAACAATGCGCATAGGCAGCTTGTTTTCAACATATTCATTTCTACGTTACTCATAATTTTGTCAATTTTGATGCCGGAGGATGAGCCAAGTGCCTACGGTTTCTACTTATCAGTCCCATTTTTCCCCTGCATTCAGCATAAATACACCTACATTTTCCTGGCAACTATACACATTGGGCATCGTCCTTTCTTAAAAGACGTTCCCCGAACAATCCACAACGTATCCCGTCATAAAAACATAACGTACAAGACCTTAAGGCGAGCACATTGAAATGTAATTTAGCAGACAAAACCAGATTTGCAAGAATACAAGTAGATATCTGTTTCTTTTAATATAACTGCTCTTTAAAGAAGAATAGAACGCGGACAGGAATGTGGGAATGAATGATTGGATGGTTGTATGAATGGAAGAATGCGTTCTATCCCATTATGATCCAGCACCCGGTTAATGGGCGGCTCCCAGTGACAAGTTTTCCATCTGATCTGCGATAAACCGATGGACCGATTTTGGAATTGCGATTGATGATTTTCTGACCTTTTCCCCCTTGAAGCTCATCATCACCCAAATTTTTCAGCGAGGGAAACTGTGGATAGCCCAAGATGCATTTCTATTAAATCTGCGGTAAAACTACATCTCACACGATGATGAGACAAAAAAAACGCACCTACCATATATTTATCACTGTTTCTACATTTTCCGTACCATACGGCACGGAAGCGGGAGAGGTACATTGACGATTTCTACCCATATTGTGTCCCTTCAGGACATGGAGTGGTGAGTCAGTAACAATCCGTTTTGTCCCGTCAGGGACAGGATATCGGTAGAAAAATCAAAACCAAGGCCTTTTCTTCCGTGCCGTAAGGTACGGAATGTGCCGCCCTCCCAAAGGGACTGACCAAATTAGGTGACACCGACTTATCCACATAATTCCAGTTTTGGGTAATGATAAGTTGGCGAAGGGTACGCGGGGATTGGCCACGCGTAAAACAAGTAATGCACGCGTTGCTCTTGTCCGGGCTGGTCAAGCCCCCATTCCCCCTTTTCTAAGGGGGATTTTCTAGCACCGAATTCTTTCCTGCTGATTGGGGCAGTGTGTGTTCTGGTCAGTGCAGGGTGGTTTCAAGTTTGTAGTGCAACAAGTTTCTCGGTTTTCCAGCTTTCTGTGTTTCTCATTTTATCTAAAACAAAAGTGTTGATTTTTTTGGTGATCCGGAACCTGGTATCAGCTACCAAGCGAGACCCTCAATGCCCACCGGATGCCAAGCACCACGAACAGGGATACCACACCAAGCAGAACGGCTGTAAGCGGTGGTGCGTTACCCCAAACAAATGAGGAGAGCATAACTGCTGCCACCACGACAACCGTCCACACGATACGCACCACTCGTGCCCTTCGTCGCCCCCAAAAGCAGGTTAATACCACCGTTAAGCTCAGCAGTCCGGCAATCACCTGGAGTATCGTCTCCGTCATCTGACCCACCGTGCGGCTGCGTGGAAACTGCTGAAATCCACCCGATATCGCTCCCCAGGCGATCAGAACGAGAATCACAATTGTGCCGGCCAGCAGCAGGTGTTTGACCGCCCGTTTGAAATTCAACGGATTCTCCTTTGAGTGTAACATGTGATTTTCTTTAGAAATTGATAGTCCTGCGCATGAGAGGATGAGATATAATTAACGATTTTAAATGTGGCTAAAATCTCAAGCACAAACGATACAGCAATGCTTGATCCCGACCGTTCTTTTTTTATTCATTTATATCAATTATCCAATCGGAGTTTCATCATTATATCGGTCTGCTCGTCATTACCCAATTTAAAAACGTGCCTATCAAACTCCATGAAACCGTTTTTCTTGTAAAACTTTATTGCCCTGGAATTTTCTTCCCAAACTCCCAGCCACAAATAGTGAACATCTTTCTGTTTTGCAATTCGGGTGGCTTTATCAAAAAGTATTTGTCCCACACCTTTTCCGTGATACTCCTTTAGCACATAAATCCTTTCGATTTCAACCGCTTTGTCATCCTGTAACTCTGTTTGTGATTGTCCAAAGTTGAGTTTTAAATAACCAATTACTGTGTCTTCAAGAGTTGCGAAGTAAAATTCCGAGTTATTGTTACTAAGTTCAGCGGCCAGTTTTTCAGTAGAAAATCCCTCGCTCAGATATTTCTTCATATTCTCATCGGTATTCCCTAATGAAAATGTTTCATAAAAAGTTTGTATGCCAATATTTTGTAATTGGTCAACGTCATTTAGTGTTGCTTTTTTTATTTCAATCCCTGCCATTCTTTTTCGTGATGTTTAAGGTAGCTGCGTATTTACCTGAAGGAGTAATAACAGTATCCGAATTTATCGGATAGCGTCTCCACTTGCACACTTTGGAAGGTTATTACCCGCACTCTTCGTTTCGAAATTTGAATTGATTTCTTAATGGGACTGGGCATTACAATGAAGACTTATATATGTAAGCAGCATAAATACTAATAGCGTTCTTCTCTCCCGTCTTAACATGCCTGGATATATCAGTTTAATTCATCGGCTCTTATATAAATGCTAAATAATGAAAAAGTTGTTAGGGTAAGTTCATGTAAAAAAGGGCATGTACTGCAAACTAAGAGCCGATCTCACAAAATGTCATTCCGAGTGTAGCGGAGCGGAATCGAGGAATCTAAACTGCCCCAAATTGCTAACAGAGTCTCTTCGTGCATATCATGTTCACTGGCAATTTAGATTTCTCCACATGGTCGAAATGACAGTTATGTGATGATTAATAAGTTCAAACCAACTGAGTGATACTAAACCACGCCACTTTCAGATACCTCTCTGCCAATACTTTTCAAAAGTGATTCATATTGGTCTTTATCCTCTTTAAGTTTATTAATTATTCGTTTAGCAGCTGATTTCATTTCAGGCTCTTCAACGGGAGTGGCTCCCCTTTCAAAAACTCCCGATAAATGTGAATATTCATTATTCATCCGATCTAATAAGATTGCGGGAATTTCGTCTTTCCCAAAGAAGGTTTTTAATTTTTGTGATCATAGCCAATCATTCTCTTAATGATTTTTTAGCACCGATTGTATTCGGGTATTATGTATAAGATGGTTGCAAACCAATTTTTCAGACTAGGACAAAATCGATAAAAAAACGATCAATTCAAATAACGTCATTTTCTCCAGTGTTGAGATATCCGCAAAGTACACCATTCTTACCAACGGGGATTCCTCCGGACAATTCGGGCCGGGAATGACGGATGTGGTGCGGTGAGTAACGTGTGGCCCGAAAAAACAGCGATCCCTCTCTACCTCTAACGCACATCCCGCAGACAGCCGACTTGCAACATGATGACGGAAACGAAGTCCCCTCGTATAGTAAAAGTCAGTTAAACTAGTATAAAAGATCATGTACCTTGTCAGGGAACACGTGCTCCCCTTGGGCTGCGAGCCCGTCCTGAAGTGTGTGTTCCCCTGACCAGGTAAAATCGTGGAATAACATGGTGTATAACACCGCATATAAAACGAGGATGATCTTACTGGTCTTTTTTTAGGATACTCGACATAAAATGAAGATAACCTATGTTACATTACTATTTAGGTGGAGATGTCAGTAAGGGATATTGCGACTTTATTTTGTGCAATCCCGGCAAACAAGTGATCGAAGATGATTTTCAGCTTGATGATACTTCCACCGGTCATCAGAAACTGGAAGCCTTTTTAACCGGTTTTCTCCAAGCCCATCAAGAGGCCCAAATCTGGGTGGGACTGGAGAGTACGGGTGGTTTTGAGAATAATTGGTATCGTATGTTGCGGGGCCTTGCCGAATCGTGGCCGGTGCAGGTGGCTCGGCTGAATCCGGCGCTGGTAGAAGCCGATAGCCGGGCGAGTGGACGCCGCACGAAAACCGACCCGATTAGTGCCCGGGATATCGCCGGATATTTGGTCTCCCACCCCGAGAAGGTTCGCTATAACCAACCTTGGTATCCCCAGCTGCGGGGTCACTGGAAATTTATTCAACTGAACCTGAAACAAAAAACCCAACTGAGTAATCATCTGCAGGCCCTCTTGTATACGAATATGCCCGAATTGGTCGGCTATTGCCGGGATGGGATTCCTCACTGGCTCCTTCAGGTACTCGCAAACTATGCCAGCTATGACCAACTCAAAGCAGCGGGTATCGACCGGTTAGGCCAGATTCGGTATCTGAGCGGGATGAAAGCGGGAAACCTGCTGGATAAGATTGCCTCCGAACTCGGAGATAGCGGTCCGGTCTCGGCCGGTATTATAGCGACCCTGGCCCGACAGATGCTAACCCTGGAAGACGATATTCAGGATCAGAAAAAGCTATTGGCCAACCATTATCAAAGCTATGGGGAATGCCCCGGGGAAATTGAACTGCTCTGTAGTTTTCCCGGCATAGCTGTCTGGTCGGCCGTGGGCCTCATGCTCAATATTGGATCGGTGCAGATGTTTGAGAACGTCAAACAACTGGCCTCCCATTTAGGAGTCCATCCGCTCTATAAACAAAGCGGAGATGGGAGCTGGGGCCATCATATGAGCAAACAGGGTCGCTCAGAGGCACGCGCGATACTATATATGGTAGCCCGATCCGCCATTCAATGTAATCCGCTCATCAGACAAACCTACCAGGCCTTTCTGAATAAGGGCATGGCCAGGAAGGCGGCCTTGGGAGTCTGCATGCACAAGATTCTGCGTATCGTCTATGGGATGCTTAAGAACAACACACCCTTCAATGCTCAAATCGACCGGAAGAACAGCCAAAAAGGCAAGAACGTATCCTCCCATAAAAAACGGGATAAAAGAAGGCGGTGGCAGGACTTTGATCCCCAGGCCCCCCTCTCACAGCGCCAGCACAAAAAAAGAAAGGAACAAGCCCGGTCCCAAGACGATCAACTCGCCAAGTGCGGGATCCAAAGGCTTGCTCCTACTCCTCAATTACTCAAAAAAGTAACAAAAAATAAAATCCAATTAGAGTAATCTTTCTTGACTTTAACCGGAATAACTTCAGGGGATTTACGGGTGGGCCAACGTGTGTAACCGCGTAAACACAAGGACCACCACAACCAGTGCCGCGGTAACGTGGGTTGCAACTGTGATGATCGTTGCGCCCGGTCGGCGAGATCCTACTTTTTCCCGAAAATCGGGAAAAAATCAGGATGACATTCTTTGTGCTTGGGGATTGTTCCTTGGATAATTGAAGTGAAAGTTGCTGTATGCTGACCCCGATCCATCGGGGTTATCATTCAGGAATCGATTCTGAGATAGCCTGTTATATGGATCGGTACCCAAAAGAGCGGATCTGGAACTGGAACCAAAACAGCCTCAAAATAAGGTCTTGCCTTTCAACCGTATGATTATTGAAAATTTCTCTTCAAGCTCTCTTCTAATCCCTTATCTTATAGTTACATCGGTGTCGTAGCTATTGAACAATTGATAGGACATATTTATACAAATATTGAATTTCGGTTTCCCCCACGCTGATATCCGGGGGATCTTTTCACCTTAAAACAAATCATCGAAGTACAAACAACATTGAAATTATTTAAAAAAAATCGCCCTCTCAGTTCAAAAGTTGTTGCATTCGCCGGTTTGTTTATTACCATCCTCCTGACAGCTATTTCCACAGGTCAGGCAACCATTGGTCAGCGGATAATTATTTTCCGGTACTGGAGTCTCTGTATTTCCGGCTTTATGGCTTTCATCATTCCACACGTTTTGTTTCCGGATTCCAATTTTTCAGCGATCCAATTAGTAAATTTTTCTCCGCAACAGATTATATCATACCAGTTTAGAAATCTGCGGATGTTATTGATAACAATTGTATTATCATATGGAATCATATCCTTTTATGAACCGGGAAATTGGTTATCCGGGCTGGACTTTAAAATCAATATCTTTATTAACGGATTGCTCTTTTTAACTGGAATTTTCGCCATTTCCTATTATTTATATTCCAAAGTGGGCATGGAATCGCAAGCCTGGCAAGAGGGGATCAAAGGAGATAAAGTCAGGGAATTTCAACGAGAAACCGGCAGCGTGCAGGTGGCTATTGGAACAATCCCGACCTTTAATACAACAATAATCATTGCCGTCACCGGCATGGTTTCGATAGTATTAGGCTCTTACCTGGGTGCTGTATTGCACATCCGCCTGGACTGGCTTCCCGGCGTACTGCTTTTAGGTAGCGGAGCTTATTTAATTAAAAGGAATATCACTGTCTTCGACCGATTCTTCTATCAGACCCATGCTTTTTATTCCGATCTTTTCTTCAGTTCTTCGCTTTCCCCCGAATCGAGCAGAACAGCTTCATACAACAGTATTTACTGGGTTCCATCACACTGGAGACCATCGACCTGGGCGGGAATTGTGCAGTTCGACCGTTATTTCCCAATGGGTCGAATCATATTTCTGGGCCACGCTGTTTTGTGGCTGTTGTTTTTATTTGATGCTTCGCCGTTTTTTCAGGTATCCTATTTATTCCTTTTCGTACTAATGCAAAACAGCAGCATTTATATACTTCTTAACCCGCGTCTCGGACCGGTATCCTGGAATTACCGCATGCAGGGAATAATGAACTGGATAATAACGCGTTTTTTCATTCAAATACGTTGGATACTGCCCTTTGTATTAAGTTTGCTGCTTATTGCCACGTTTTCAAATGCTTTCAGTTTTACCGAAGTACTTTTCTGGAGCCTCGGTTATGCTGTTATGACCCTGGCGGTCAGTAGTGTTCTCACACTATTTCATGAATTTAAGTTTTCATCACAATATGCCTGATACATTTCCTTTGAAACTTGATAATCTTTCGAAAAGATATAAAGTCGGTCCGTATCTGATTTCAGAATTCAATTATGAATTCCAAAAAGGAAGAGCAACCGCACTGGTTGGTCCCAATGGTTCGGGGAAAACAACACTGCTGAGATTGCTATCTGTTTCTGCATTTCCCACTTCAGGCAACATAAAATATGGCGATTTAAATATCTTCGATCACCCGCATCAATACCTTTCCAGGGTCGGGATTGTCTATGACCAGCCTGATTTACCCGGTTATCTTTCGACGATGGAACTTCTTGAATGGGTTATGAGAAACAGAGGGCTCTGGAATTCCGACGCTCGAAACAAAATCAACGGTTTACTTGATCAGCTTTTGCTTGATGAGCGCAGAAATAATCTCATTGGAACGTATTCAAGTGGAATGATGAAGAAAGCCCAGATTGCTGCGGCATTGATAGCAAGTCCTGCCATTCTCTTAATGGACGAACCTTTTAAGGGCCTTGATGAAGAGAGCAAACAAGCCACAATAGACCTGCTCAAAGATTATATTTCAAATGGACAGATTCTTATTGTCTCCAGTCATATTAAAGCCACGCTTGAGCCAATCTGTAATGATTATGTTTCCTTCCCCCTCCACTAAAAACCGGGAATATTCCCAACGCACATCATAAGAATGATGATATCGGAAACTGCTTCTATTCTCTTTCAACAGAAAGATATTTACTCTCCGTCGGGTTATCATTAATAATCAAAAACAGTTTGAATCTTATAGATTATGCTAGCTGTTAGTTATATGACCACTTATGGGCTAATTCCACCGAAGATTTCCACTGTAAGGTTCCTCACAAATAGAACCCGAAAAATCAGGAACCTAATTATAGGACATGTACCAACGGAGATGCCTCGCGAGAATTCGGGACGGGAATGACGGAGGTGGGTGCCACAAAGTAAAGCCAAAAAATAGACTAAATCCGACTCTACCTCAAACGCGCATCCCGTATGCAGCCAGCTTGTGATGTAATAAATGAAACGAAGTCCCCTTAAGGGGATTTAGGGGTACGGTTGTCCAGGTACCCTCACTAGGATGATGTGCGCCTGTCACAAGTCACAGACTTGCGCCAGGGTGGGAAGTAACCTCGAGATTGCAGCGTCACTCGCTCCGCTTCGTTTCTCGCAATGACAAGGTAGAGTAACGGCCCATTGAGAATGAAAGAATACCATCCTGTTCCGAAGGAATCCCTATTTTCGAATTCACTAATTTCTAATATCCAGTTTCTAATTCACATTAATCAACTCTTCATCCACCGGATTCTTTCAATTAAACTCTGATGATATGCAGTGTTATTCACCGACATTATCAAGCAAGTTTACCTTCAGCAAGCAGTCTTCTGATCTCTTTCTTGTCGAATTTGCCGACGCTGGTTTTTGGAATTTCGTTTACATATACATAGTCCCTGGGAATCTGATATTTCACAAAATCCTTTGACAAAAACTCAATTAGTTCTTCATCGGAATGTTTATCCTGGCCATCCTGCAACACGATTGCTGCCAACGGTCTTTCCATCCATTTTTCATCCGGAATAGCAATTACAGCCGCTTCTTTTATTTTGGGATGGGACATCAAGGTGGATTCGAGTGCCACACTTGATATCCACTCTCCCCCGCTTTTTATAAGATCCTTCTTTCTATCGGTAATCTCCATGTAACCGTCCTCATCCATGGTGCTTACGTCCCCGGTTTTAAACCAGCCGTCTTCGGTAAAATTCTCCAGGTTTTGCGTTTTAAAATAAGAGCCGATGGTCCAGGCTCCCTTTATTTGCAGCTCACCCATGGTTTTCCCATCCCGTGGTGCTATAGAGCCGTCATCTTTCACAATCCGCAGTTCAACTCCGGGGAAAGCAATACCTTGTTTGGCGCGGACTTTCAGTTTCTCGTCATCCGTTAGCTGTTCATGTTTCGATTGCAGCCTGCTAACAGTACCCAGAGGCGATGTTTCCGTCATTCCCCATGCATGAACCCCTTTTATTCCAAAATCCCTCTCAAAAGCCTCTATCAGGCTCGCCGGCAATGCCGAACCTCCTACAAGGTATTCTTCAAGGGAAAGTTTCTCTTTCGGTGGATTCTTCTTCAAGGCCTGGTAAATGCCCAGCCAAATTGTTGGAACCCCATTGGCTTTATTAATAGGCTCATCCTGGAGAATTTTGATTAGTGACTCAGGTTTTAAATTTGATGAAGGCAGTACCATATTGCATCCACCCAGCAGACATGAATATGGTGCTCCCCATGCCATCACATGAAACTGTGGTACTATCAATAAAATGGTATCATTGTCGCTGAAATTTCCTGCGTTTGGTGTAGTGACAGTAAGGGCATGCAAAAAAGTCGACCTGTGGGAATACAATACTCCTTTTGGCAAACCGGTGGTTCCGCTAGTGTAACACATGCCACTGGCGTCATTTTCATCCAGTGAAGGCCAATCAAATTCTTCCGGCTGATCTGCCAGCAACTCTTCATAATGAATGGTATTGGGTAGTGTAGTCGTAAAATCTTTCGGTGCATTAATCAGAACAAAATGTTCCACGGTCTCAAACAACGGCGCAATCTTTTCTAAAAGCGCTACCAGACTAGCATCAACAAAAATGACTTTGTCTTCAGAATGGTTGATTATGTATTCTGTTTGCTGGCTCGACAACCGGATATTTATTGTATGACACACAGCACCTATGCCTGATATCCCATAGTATAATTCTACGTGAGGGGCGTGATTCCATGCAAATGTCCCCACAACATCCCCTTTAGTGATACCCAGCTTTTTCGTTAATGCATTGGCCAGCCGCTTGCAGCGTTTATACATATCACCAAAAGAATACTCATGTCTTGTCCCGTCAGGTAAGTACGTAACTATTTTTTTATGGTGGAAAACGCTGTTGCCATATTCAAGAATGGTATTGGTCGTTAGCGGATAATCCATCATCAAACCTTTCATAGGACAAATCAATCTAAGATGTTATTGTTTCACGTTAATGCACAATGTTTAGCCCGTTATCTCTATACAGATGGCGAGATCCTTCTCTTTAATTTTTAGGAAGGCTAACATTGTTACCTGATCAATACAATTCATGTTACCCCCGCTTTAAACGTAAACCGCATAATCACAATAGATAAATTGAATAAATCAGTTTTAATATCCTAATACCAGTATCACTTACGTAAATAACCACAGTTGAAATGCCTTGTGAATTACATACGTAGACTGACTGATTCTTTGTAAGATACCAGAAGGAAACCTGTGTTTTCAGCTTAGGGCGACTTAAAATGAAATGCGAGACAAGGAGAAAGGCGTTCCCTAAGAGTAGCAAAGATGTATGGAGAATATTGCAAAACCCTGATCACAAGCAAGAAGCGGGATTTATGTCTGCCTGGCTGTGTAAAGAAAGATCAGGGATCGTAACGATTTAAAAAGAGTTACAATATTTCGGACTCGCATAGGGACAAGCTGTTAATCAGTTTAAAACACTAATACCAACTGAGATTCCCCCGCCTCCGCGGGAATGAGGGATACGGGGACCAATATGTGTCCCGAAAGCCAGTTCTGTCCTGCCCTATCACAAATGAACATCTCGCAGACAATCAGTTCGTGATATAATGAATGAAACGAAGTCCCCTTCAGAAGATTTAGGGATACGCTCATCCAGGCGTTCTCGCCTGGACGGCAAGCAATGCGTATAACTTGTAACGATAGTTGCCAGATTACGCGAGATCCTACTTTTTCTCCGCCGCGAAGAAAAATTCAGGATGACATCGTTGTGTTTGGTATTAGTTGTCCGGACAGAGTCTTTTATTATTCCGAATGTGTTTTTCATAAGGAATTCTTCCTTCGCAACTCTTTGTGACCAAAGTCTAAAAAAGGCAATCCATTAGGGCAACGTGGTCCCCAAAGGGATCTGTATAGACCGGAAACATGGGTAACAGGTGTACGAGAAGATGCATAAATTGAGTTGACCAACTGCTCATATAAATCCAAATCGTAATAAACCGCAACGCTCACAGAGAAGAATCAGAGCGTTTGAAATTTTCCATCTCTGTGTAACACTGTTTACTCTGTGGTTATCTGAAACTCACCTACTTAATCAATAGCATCTTCCTCGTCTGTACGAAATCGCCGGCTTGTATGCGGTAGATGTAGATACCGCTGCTTACGTGCGTCCCCTGACTGTCGCGGCCACTCCACTGGGCCTGGTGGACACCGGCCGACTGCCTGTCATTTACCAGGTTGATTACGTGCTGGCCGAGGATATTGTAAACATCCAGCTTCACGTGAGATTGAACAGCCAGCTTGTATTGTATCTGAGTCGTCGGGTTAAACGGATTCGGATAATTCTGATCCAGCTCGAATTGCCCGGGTTTCTTATCTGAACTACCCGGCTCGATGGCTGTTCCCTGTTTGTCACTCTTTATCAAAACAAACTGCACCGATCGCGCCGGCGAATCGAATGTGATGCCGCCCGTGGTTGATGCCGACAATGCCTTAAGTGTGTCCAGTTCATTTATAGGCCCACCATTAGTATAATCTGGTTTCACATCATTGACACTGACTGCACCAGAGAATGGAGGGTTATCTGTGCCACCAACAAGATTATATAAGTAATAGCGATCACCAGCGGTAAAATTCTGAGGATTGATCGCTACGGTTTGATCATTGGTACCACGGTTAACAACCGCAACGCCCATCTGTCCGGAACTAAATACCGAGGCGTATGTACTCAGATTTGTTGTTCCTGTGACTGATGTCGAAACGGAATGGTCACCGAACATTTTCTGAAAATAATACATGTAGAAAAACACCGGACGCGGGTTCCACTGCGGAACACCTGTGGGAGTACTGTTGATGTCTTCCCTTTTGAACATGCCGTGGTCATTCCCGTTGTCATAGCTGTTGGCAATATCCCAGCGGCTGGATTGACCGTAATACGATCGTTTGGCAAGTTCACCAAGGACCATCGTGGCATGCATACCGTTGACATAAGAAACCATCTGTTTTGAGCCTACAGCAAATATATTCCATTCGGTCAAGGCTATTGGCTTTGGTTCAGCTCCCAATGCAATGATCCTCTGTGGATAGTAACTGTCGGTAGCGTTGAACTGGCTCGATACCGAACTAAAAATCTGATCCGGTGATGAGTCCTGGTTATAAGGCGTGAAGTAGTTGTGCTGTATGAAGAAATCGGCCGAATCACCGGCATTGGCAAAGTACTCCTGGTTCCAGGTGAGATTGATGGTATCCCAGCTTGGCGGCTGTTGAACATTCACCTGTGTTCCGATGTAAATAGTTGCACCGATCTCTTTTGCCGCTGCCCGCATAGAATCGATGTATACACGGGCAATTTTACCGTACTGAGCGCCGCTCATATATTCGGGTTGACCATCTTTGTTGGTTGCCGTATTAATACGATAGCCGGCTTCCCAGTTTCCTGCATTTTCGTTGCCAATCTCCCAATATTTCGTCCTCCCATTATCATAACGGACCCAGTCGGCTGCATAATGAGCAGCCTGTTCGATCGGATGGTCTGTCTTGCCATATCTCGCATACCCGAAGTTGACGGTGATGATACCCATGCTGTTTGTCTCTTTCAGCATATTATAGTAGCCGTCAATCTGAAAAGACCAACTGTTTCGGCCATACCATGCAAAATCCTTAACCCAGCTACTCGAGTTGTTGTCCCATATGCTGTCGGGAACACCCGGCGGCAAGCTGCCCGGAGAAGCATTCCAGAAAAACACATCGCTCAGACTTCCGCCCGGCAAACGTATGATATTGGGCGATAGTTGATTGAGATAACCAATCAGTGTCGTATTTTGATCAATTTTGCCGATGTAGGGATTAGAGTTCGCCCCGTACATGTATTTGGAAACAGCGGCAAGGGTATCACCTGCATTCACTGTCACGGTGGCCGTTGCACTGGCAGTCGGCTTTGACATTTCCCGGTATAAAGGTGTTTCTGCTGTTTTTTTTACATACCCGTCGTGAAAAGCTGCCTGAGCAAATATATTGCCGGCTGAAATCAGAATGAGGCTCAAAATGAATAGAGTTGCACAGTATCGATATCTCATAAATAGTCCATAAGGTTTATAAAAAAAGCTCCTCAATTATAACAGGAAACAGTACCCATTACATTTCCGTTTAGACGAATGTGTTATTTCAGGAATGATGATCACTCATCGTAACGGCTGCAGGCAGAGACACATCGGGGAAAGCCTCTGCCATTTTACGATAGGTTATTCCTCAATAACACCCAGCGCAAACCAGGGTAACGGATTCGATGTAATGGGTATGTTTCACTTATCTTTTACTGAAATGAACTACCCCGCTGCAAGCAGACGGGGTATCAACATGGGTTTTATTTTTGTTTCGCCGCAAGCGGCGGGGAATTAAACCCATAGTGATTAAATCGCCTGTTTTATTTAGCATTAATTTGGATTGTTGACGACCTGAGTCCTTTTGCCGTTGCTCTCAGCGTGATCTTGCCCATTTTGCCATTCGACTGAATGATAGCCAGACATAATCCGTTGAACGCTTTTCGATAGTTGGCCTTGAAGGGCTCGTGGTCTGTTTCATTTCCATTTCCCACCCCGGCAATGAATCCATCACCGGAAATCTTGAAATGGACAAGATTGTCGGCGTCCGGCACCATGTTGCCTTTGGAATCGACCACCTTGACGGTTACAAACGAAAGGTCTCGCCCGTTTGCATTAATGGTATCGCGGTCTGCACCTAAAATGATCTTAGCCGGTTTTCCAGCAGTGTGGACTTCTCTGGTCATTATAACCTTCCCATCTTTTTTACCGACTGCTTTGAGAGTTCCCGGCTCGTACTTTACACGCCACATCAAGTGCATCTTATCACCGGTCATTTTCCGGGTGCCGAGTGATTTTCCATTCAGGTAGAGTTCGACTTCATCACAATTTGTATACGCCCAAACATCGATGGTTTGCCCGTTCTTCCAGTTCCAATGCGGGAAGATATGCAGTACCGGTTTGTCGGTCCACAGGCTTTTGTACAGGTAGTATGAGTCTTTCGGAAAACCGGCGAGATCGACGATACCGAAGTAGGAGCTACGCGAAGGCCATCCATATGGCGTCGGTTCGCCAAGGTAATCGAAGCCGGTCCAGACGAACATACCGGACAGATAATCATATTTCTCAATGAGTTTCAATGTCTCTTCGTGCGTCGAGCCCCACGGTGCGGAGACATTATCATAAGCCGAAACGGTATTATCAGGATTACCACTGGTGAAAGGTCGGTCCCAACGCGTTGGCCAGCGGCGGATGCTGTCGGACGGCATGTCGTAGTGGCCCCTGGTCTCCAACGCAGAGGTAGTTTCTGAACCGATAAACTTTTTACCCGGAAACTCTTTGGGAAAATCAGTATACGAATTTTGGTGATAACTGAAACCGATAAGATCCAGTGCTCCCGAACGTATTAAATAGTTGTCGGGACTGGGGTGGTTGAGATTTGAGGTGATGGGCCGGGTTGTATCCAGGTTACGGACGATGCCGGCCAACTCGCGTGCTATGGTGATACCACTCGGATCACCCTGTTCGGGTATCTCGTTACCAATGCTCCAAATGATGATACTCGGGTGGTTGCGGTCGCGCAGCACCATATCCTGGAGATCCCGTTTGTGCCATTTGTCCCAATCAAGATGGTAGTCGTATTTTCTCTTCGGTATCTTCCACATGTCGAACGCCTCGTCCATCACAAGGATGCCCATCTGATCGGCAAGTTCGAGCACTTCAGGTGCCGGCGGGTTGTGCGAAGTACGAAGCGCATTAACTCCCATTCCTTTCAGAATCTCAAACTGCCGCTGTATGGCACGGGTATTGATAGCCGCACCTAATGGACCAAGATCATGGTGATCACAAACACCTCGGATCTTGATATGTTTGCCATTCAGGTAAAACCCTTTCTTTGCATCAAACCGGAAATAGCGGATACCAAAGGGCGTGGTGTACTGATCGAGCGTGTCGGACCCGCTGACAACTTTCGAAACGGCCTTGTACAGATAGGGATCTACCGTTGACCACAGGTGCGGATTTTTGACCTCGATATCTTGTGTAAACTCTGATGCTGTGTCATTTGGAATCACTTCTTTTGAATTCGATTCTGCCACCTTATTTCCATCAGCATCATAAATCGTTGTGTACAGCGTCGCATCGCTGTTTGTGGATTCATTATTCCGCACTTTGGTTTGGATCAATACGTATGCCTGTTGATCGTTGACCATCGGCGTTGTGATGTACGTTCCCCAATGACCTACATGTACCTTATTTGTTGTAACCAGCCACACATTGCGGTAAATACCCGAGCCTGAATACCAGCGTGAATTCGGTTGCTTTGAATTATCAACGCGAACGGCAATCACATTTTTTTGATCACCGTAGTTCAGGTACTTCGTCATTTCATATCGGAAAGAACTATAGCCATACGGTCTCTTTCCAAGGTAATGACCGTTGATCCACACTTCACTATCTCGGTAGACACCATCAAAATCGACGAACACTTCTTTCCCTTTATCGGAAACTGGAAGAGTAAACGTTTTGCGGTACCATCCTATCCCGCCCGGAAGCGCTCCCCCACCGACGCCGGCAGGATTATCTTTACTGAATGAACCTTCGATGCTCCAGTCATGCGGCAGGTTCAACTGTCTCCATTTCGAGTCGTTGTAATCCGGGTTTTGTGCTTCATTCACATCACCAAGATGGAACTTCCAGTTTTGATCGAAGTTCTCTCGTGTTCTTGGTTTTCCATTATTGGCGAATGCTGAGTTCACCGGCACAGATAAAAGAAGAAGGACACAAATAAAACCGATTCCCCGCAACAGTATTTTCATCATTGTGATTCCTTTACATGGTGTTAACGTTTCAACGTTTATTTACAGGCATAGATATCAAAAGGGATGAATGATGCCATCACTCGGAGTGATGGCATCATTATCATACACCTGCATTTACGCGCAATTTTATCGTTAACATAATACAGATTTTCGTGATTGGCTACTGTGTTTTTTGATGCCGCAGGTCCGGGAGCTTTAGGGAAGCTGCGTCTCCCTAAGACAATATTTCATTGCAGATTAGACCCAAAAGAGGTCACCAGGAGATGCTATTTGCTTCAGCAACAGTAACTTACTGGTAGCAAATTGATTACCAGCCTGTAAGCGATAAACATACACTCCAGAAGCCAGATGCAACCCGTTAAACTGAACGGTATGAATTCCGGCGCTCATGCGACGGTCTGCCAGAGTGGCTACTCTTTGTCCCAAAACACTGTAGACCATCAGTTTCACGTTCGTCGCCTTTGGGACGCTGAATTATATGTCCGTTGTCGGATTAAAGGGATTCGGATAATTCTGTCCAAGTCTGAATCCCTTGGGAATATCCAAATCTATTTCATTGGATATCTTGGTAGTAATTTCGGCACCTTTCATTATTGCATCAAGCATTCCGTGATCTAAAGTTTTTCCTGTGCTACGATCAAATATGCCCATATTGGTATCCCAAATGAAGGATACCATTCCATGATCAATTGCCGATTTTGTAACATAATAATCGTAATAATTCACGGATGCGTGGTTAAGCGCCTGGTCCGACGGAGGACTTAGATTTCGTTTAAAAGCACCAAACTCTCCAATTATTACCGGGATCCCTTTATCGACAAACTTCGTTTTCATCTTCTCAAATTCACTATCCATGTAACTTTCTTCACCCCAGGTTGCATTGCGGCTGGCGTCGGTTGTCGAGTGATAGCCGTTTCCCCAATAGTAAAACATCTTGCCCCAGCTTGCATTCTGACTCATTATGGTAAACTGTTACGGAGAATAGTAATGAACTTCTACTACCAAACGGTTTGCAATTTGGTCCCTGGGCATTGTGTTCATCAGATTATCTGTTTTATCGATGTCAGTAGATGGCCCCTGGATAATCAGGGTACGGAAACTGTTATTTCCACCCGTTGCGCGAACGGCACTTATAAAGGTTTGGTGGTACGATAACAAAATGGCCATTCCTGCGGCATCATTGACATTAGGTTCATTTGAACCGGCAAAAAGCAAATGCTCATCGTAATTTTTTGAATTCATTTGCTATTTGGGTCCAATAGGCATGCTGCCTTTTATTTACCTGAGCTGAATCCGCTTTGTCAACCCTGTTTTCCAGCCAACCGTCATCCCAATGGTCGTTGAGGATTACATATAAATTGTCATTCATGCAGTAGTCAACTACCTGCTTCACCCGGGCAAGCCATGCCGGATCAATTTGACTCGTAACCGTATCGGAATGGGCAAACCATGCTACTGGGATTCTGACCGAATTAAATCCCGCGGCTTTGACGGAATCAATTAATTTTTTGGTGGTATATGCACCTCCCCATGCCGTTTCCCCGCCGATGGCTTCTAGCGTGTTTCCCATATTCCAGCCGACTTTCATTTTGCTGATTACCTGTTGCGCCGGCGGTAATGGTGTTTGTGCAAATAACGGGGTATTAAGAACTAAACCCAAGAGAAATGCGGCTAAAATCCCTCTTTTAAGAAATAGTTTGATTGATTTTAGAAATATGTTTCTGTCATCACCCCGTATCTCTTTGAGCAGCACCCTTACAAAACAGCCTGTTATTGGAATCATTCAACGGAGAGGCCACATTGTTGCACGTTCAATTAAGAATACACCAAGCGCAACACTTCAACCGATTATGAGAGAACATGTACAGATCGGAAGTTCTGTATTTACCGATGAATGGCCAGCATATCGTGGACTCAGTAAGTTCTATCTCCATGGAGTTGTAAATCACAAAGACAGAGAATACGTAAATGGAAATATTTCAACCAATACCGTCGAATCGTTTTGGGCACTTCTTAAACGTGGAATCATTGGGATTTATCACCACGTAATCCCAAAACATCTCGATCGATATTGTAATGCGTTTGCGTTTCGTTATAATTACCGGAATCTTGGAGAAACCGATCGGTTCAATTTAGCGGTCAGTAGAATCAGTGGAACACGCTTGCGTTACTCGGAATTAATCCGATAATTCACTAATTTATTGCTTTGAAATAATGAAAAGGCCACATTAGAGGGAAAAATGACTCTATATAATATGTTTAAGCTATGTTTGTTTCACGAGTTGTCATTTTCGTGGAAGCAGAGCTTCGTCACTGGGAGAGACCGAATTTGAATAGTTAGAAATAATGCACGTCTTATATCCCTATTTAATTAGCTCCATTTTTATGGTCTTTACATAACTCCCTGCAGTCAGTCTTACGATATACATTCCACTGGCATACATTGATCCGTTGAATTTTACACTATGAATTCCGGGGGATTCCTTTCTATTAACCAATGTCGACACTTCCCTTCCCATCACATCATACACTTTGAGCTTAACATAACTACTGGCAGGCAGTTCATATCTGATCGTGGTAGTCGGATTAAATGGATTCGGATAATTATCAAACAGTTTAAAGTGCATCGGTGTTCCCGTATTCGGCCGTTCGACTCCGGTCGCAGTCGGTTGTATCATGATAGGGTATGACTGAAGCTCGGTGAAATCTTTCCGTGTCACACTCAGCCGATAGTAATAGGTCGAGCCGGATGGTGCCAGGCTATCAATGAAAACCGTTTGGGTTGGACCCACTTTCGCATAATCAGTAAAGCTCACTCCGCTCACTCCGTTTTGCGGCGCGTTGCCGGCACCTCGCTGTACCATGATGCTGTCACTCTCAGTATTCCTGTTCTGCCACTGCAGCCTTACCGAACCGTCGGAATTCTCACTGATGCTCAGGTTGGTCGGCGACTCCGGGTAAGTGTGAATTAATATGTCTTTGATTTCGTTGAATGTGCCGGTTCGCCTGTTGAATATCCGGAATGACCCGCCGTCATCCCATACGAACGGCGCTACTCCGTGCTGCAGTGCCTGATCGACGACAGTGGCGTAAGCGTACATCCGGGGATTGTAGGCACAACTGTTTATAAAGCCGTATTCACCCATGACGACCGGGATGCCGGTCTTTTGCGACCAGGTGGTAACCTGGTTCATCTCAAATTTTATTGTTGAAAGGATGTTTGCATTCGATGTAGACCCTCCGTTGAGGCCGAATGGCCATGGATCATAAGAATGATAATATCCTATCAGAAATTTATCTGATGAATCCGGAATCGCTGCGGTGACAAGCTGCGCCGAATTTGACCACTTATACCCCGAAAATGATACGATGCGTGTTGGGTTGGTTCGACGAATGATCTTAAGGACTTCTTTATTGATCTCATCCACATAATTCTGTGGTGCCGGATAAGGCTCGTTCAGAATTTCAAACATTAAACTGTCAGATTTGTTCTGGAAATGAGTAGCTATCTGGCTCCAGAGGCTGTCGAACCGTGCAATCGCTGCATTCACATTCGAGGTGTGAGTTGGAGTGTTCCATGTCACATTTCCGAGTGTATCTTTGAGCCAGAATTCATGGTGAGCATTGATAGTTACGAAAAGGTTATTCTCAAGCGCCCAGGTCACCACGGTATCGACTCGTGCCATAAACGTGCTGTCGATCGTATAAGGCGGCTTAGTTAACGATCTGCCGTCATATCCCCATGTAATCGGTATTCTCACAGCGTCGAAGCCCGCAGTCTTCAAGTCGGTGAAGAAACTCTTTTGTATAGGTGGATTCCCCCACGACGTCTCACCGCCGGGATAGGCATCCAATGAGTTCCCGATATTTATACCTCTTTGCATCCCTTTTACTGCCTCTTGAGGTGTTAGTTGAGCTTTTACACTTGTGGAAAAAAATAATATCAGTAAGGTAGCTGTAGTAACATATTTGTGCATCGTGTTGACTTCCCTCCTATTTATTTACCAAAAGTTGATCAATCCATAAATACCACAAATACAATTCGTTGCTTTCAGAAATTACTTTTGCATCTATATCAATATCCATGATATTTACAGGCCCCGTTTTATTATTGGAAAGCCATTCAGGAACGTTTAAACCGTCAGGATTGGCTGTCTTAATATGATAAACAAAAAATAAGTGAACTATTTTTCGTATGTATACTCGATTATTTCTAAAGTGATGTTAATAATTTTCAGGATAACTTCGTCCATGTTATCAGGAACACATCATTCCGGCGAATTCGCAGTTCTTTAAGAAATGGCTCGCCGGCTTTTACTTTTATCATGTCATTATAAATTGGAGAACCGTCATTTTTCTCCTTTATAAATTTAACTTGCTGCTTCGTTAGCTGATTCGGTTTGCCGAGTTCCAGATACGTATCGTAAGGATCGTTAACCTTGTAGCCGGTTTTATATACTTTCAAATCATAATTTCCTTCAGGCATTCCGGAGATCGACAGCTTTACTTTCCCTATTGTTTTGGCGGGTAAATCGCGACTATAGTATTGTTGATCATTTGTTGAATCAGGTAGAGTATCGGTAAAATTCCAGAACAAGACCTGTACATTACCACTGGAATCTTTACTGGCCCAGGACGAGCTATCCGAGTCGGCCAATTCGGTTTTACCCATTTTGTTCAAATAATCATAGGTATAAAACGCCGGTTTTTTAATGCTTTGATAATTTAATAATCCAAAACCGCCGTGAAAAGGCCTGAATCTGGGTCCGGCTTCTTCGAAAATATCCGTAAAGGTCCAGTACGACATCGAATTTGCCGCATCTCCAACTTGCTTTATCTTTTCAAGGATATAAGGTGCTTCGACATAGCTGTCGTGAATAGGATCCGAGGGCGTATAGGAAGAACTCCATTCCGTATAGTGAAGCTCTAAATTCGGCATTGAAGAGTTCTTTATCTGTTTGCGTGAACGTAAAATATCGCCGCTTACACTCCACTTGTCTTTTGCCAGCACCGTGCCTGTATTTCCGTACTCGTCTAAATATCCCTGCCTAACGCCGTAAGAATGAGTGCTGATAAAATCGAGCGGAAGATGATTCTTGCTGCAGAAATGAATCATTTCCGGGACCCATGCTGCACCTGCGGTGGCTGGTCCTCCGACCCGATATGCTTTATTTACACTTTTAATAGCATTTACGGTATAACGGTACAATTTGAAATACTGTTGTTGTGTGCCTGCCCAAAAGCCGCTCAAATTGGGCTCGTTCCATACTTCAAAGTACCACGTCTTAACTTCGTCGGCTCCGTAACGTTTCGTAAAATGAAGCACGAGGTGGTGTATTAAGTCTCCCCATTTTTTATAGTCTTTTGGAGGAGTAACATTTCCTCTCCACCAAAAAATCGTTTTTTTACCGCTGGCCAGGGCCGAGGGCATAAATCCCAATTCAACAAACGGCTTCATCCCGATACTCAGCAGATAATCATATAAGTGATCAACATACTGATAGTTGTATTCAGGATTGCCGTTTCGGTCTTCCTTATAAACGCCCATATCATCGGTTAACAGTCCGTGCATGCGGATATATTTAAACCCGATTTCTTTCCTGGCAAGCGCTAATTGCTTCTGCCAGTCGGCACGCAGCCCTTCATTTGCTCTCCCGGCCCCTACACATTCCTTAAACATTGTGTTAAAAGGACCTTTAACGTGATTGTAATCAAGACGGATAACCCGTTCAGGCGTTACGGATTGGGCAAATGTGTCGGTAAAACACAAACTGAGGAGAATGATTAAAAATGTCATCTTTGTTTTAAATAGTTTCTGCATCATTACATTTATTCTCCTTGTTTTTAAAAAATATATTAATCTTTCTTGTCTATCAGGAAGCTTTGGTAAACCCACCTCTACCATTGGGATCCCTTTTGGGAATAAACCTCTCCTGTAAATCAGGAGAGGTTGGGTGAGGTAAAAATAAATATTTGAGAATCTGCTTCACTCTTTTTGTCGTTTATTTTCGGGGACCTGAGACTCTGTTTCTTGAGTTGTCATTTGGGGAAGCAGAGCTTCACCACGGGGGTGTTCCCTCCATAGGAGTCCTACGGACAACGAGATGTTGGGAACGAGGGAAATTAACGGACGACCGTTAATCGGAATCGGGTCAGCGGGTGTAAAGTGATACACGGAGTACCTTCGGCTGAGATGTAAAGGAGAGCCCCCAATCGGTCTGGTCTCCATTCAGGATACGATGGGGCTTGAATACGCCTTTGTCGAATGTTCCTTCTTCAACGGCGAGGTACTGCCATGCTTTGCCCGCGTTTGCGCCCACAGGTTTAAATGTGATCCGCGCGTATTCGCCGGTAATCAGGAACCGGTTATTAGACAACACGCCAATCAGGACACGCCCGGCATTTTGGGTTCCTTTAGGACGTTTGACGGGGCGTACGCGGGAAAAGGAACCAAAGTAAACCTCTGCATTCCAGTTCCCCAAATGCACGACCTTATTCGGATGCGTTGCCGATGCCGTGTCGCCCTGATCCTCAACCACAGTATGTATCATCCCTTCGAAGTTGAGTTTCGCTATCTCCCGTGCCATCGGTGCCAGAATCCGGTAGTTCCGCGCGGTGGCCTCGAACATTTTCTCCGGAGACCCGGGCATGCCGTCCGGACTCCTGATCGTCCGTGTGAAATCCATCCCGAACGGCGCGTAGCCTATCGCACCTTTGCCGATCGCCGCGAAACACATGCGGGATAGCGGACCGAAACCGATCGTTTCGGGAATAAAAAGGGGGTTGTCCGGTCGGGCATAACTATCCAGCAGCTTCTGATAGGCCTGCTGCGACCCTTCATAAATATCGGGGGAAAGGATGTCGATCGCCGGTGCCGCGGCCCTATACAGGGCCAGCACGTTGTCGGTTGCACCACCATATTCATAATGGTCAGGCAATGTAACAGGATTTCGGACCGCTGCATTCACGTACATCGGGAGTGGATATACCGCCTTCGCTGCCGCGGCGACTTTGTCGATGTAGCTAGCCACGTTCCACGCATGGAAATAGACATCCGCGTCTTTCCCGAACGCCTGACTCCAACTCAGGTTCGACGACGCCGGCTTTTTCATCGCTTCCAGTGCGGCTTTGGGGACGGATCCGTCAACTGCCTTCTGTGCGATATCGGAATGATCACGCCGGCATTGCCACGTGCCCGGCTCGTTCTCTACCTGCACCATGATCACTGTGTGTTGCTGCGAATCGACCTGTTTAAGGTGCGACATCAGCGCCGTGAAAGCCCTGATGTCGGCCTTGAGTGTCTCTTTTGCGAATGGCGAAGGCGAATCGACCTGCTTCCCGTCAGGACCCTTCATATTGAAGTATTTCTTCGGCTGCAGTTTCATCCATTGCGGCAGGTAGTGGTTGCTTCCGTTCTTCCAGGTACCGAACCAAAGCAACACGAGCCGCAGGTTGTGTTTGCGGGCGCCGGCGATGATCGTGTCCACATTGGCGAAATCGAACTTGCCTTGCTTCGGTTCAAGTTGTTCCCAGTAGATCGGGATCTCCAGCGTATTGGCGTGGAGGCAATCCATTGCAGGCCAGACCTTCGGAAGCGTAGCCGGCCACGCACTGGAGTTGTTGCACTGGGCGCCGAGGATGAGAAACGGAGAACCATCGACCATCAGTTCCCACCGGCCATCCTGGCTAACTAAATGCGACATTGACGCATCGGAGCGTTGCGCGACTGCAAGCTGCGTTGTGACGAGCACGATGACTATGGTAATAAAGTTTTTCATGAGATGCTCATCTTAATTGGATAAACGCTTAAATTTATGGACAAGATTTCGGTTACTCGGGATTTTAATGATTATTTCACTGAATCTGACCCACCTGGTTCACTCGAAACTAACTCACCCCTAACCAGGGGTGTCGCCTCTCGTTCCCAACATCTCGTTGGGAATGTTGGACACCGGAAACTCTGTTTCCGCCAGCCAGCCCTCCGGCGGTTCCAACCTCCCGGAGGATTGATTAGGTGATAAGGAAACAGGTGTATGTCGTTCGTCATGAATTCGGTAATATATTTGGGTCAAATTGTCCTTTTTTCTTATTGGGAAGCTGAGCTTCCCCGGAGAGGCGTTCCCTCCATTGGAGTGCTACGGACAACGGGACGTTGGGAACGAGGGAACCAAATTCCCGGAAATGCCCGCAACACCAGCCATTGCACGCAGATTCATGGCGCCTTTTTTATCATATTGCCTTACTACCATTTATCAGTCCTGAAAGGTTTCAGCGGCAAACCGTTTACATCAAATAAATTAGGCATCTCTGCATTCGTAAAGCAGTATCGAACGGCAACAGGATGCTTAACTTTTGATGAAAAAACTTCAATGTCTCCGTTTCTTTTCAGGATTGCTTTTGCAGGATAAAACACTTTATCGCTGCCGGCAATCTGGAAACTCTTGATTGTTTTTCCCTTAACCTTTAACTGCCCGTAAGATTTAACGGTGATAAAAGCTTTGTTCCTCTTGATTTTCATGGAAATATAATGAGGCTGGTAAGGCTTCGGATTTTTAAATCCATATACTTCTTTTAATGCTAAATCAGACAGTCTTAATGCCACGCCGCGTTTCATTTTTGGGTGAATATTCGTGACGTCGTTCACCAAATCACCGATGGTCACCATGCCGGTTTTGGGTAGCGTCAAAGCAGTTGCCTGCTGTTCTCGCAAGAGAGCCCCGTTAATTCCACTGTACCCGTTCCAGGGTGCGATTTGTACAAAATAAAACGGAAACTCCTCCTGGAATTTCTTGCGCCAGCTTGTGATCATGGCTCTGAATAGCGGTCCGTAAACTCTGGGATGGCCCACATTTTGCTCTCCCTGGTACCAGATAGTCCCTGCAATTTTGTAGTTGATGATGGGATTAATCATGGCATTGTACAATACCGAAGGTGCTACCGGAGCCCAGAAGACTGGCTCCATTTCGTCTGCCATACGGTGCAGCGTTGTGTCTTTATAAACCCCGCCCGGAGTCCAGGACTGCACAGCAGTGCCTCCCCAGTAGGAACCAATTAAGCCAACTGGCTGATGAAGGTTCGCATTCAACTCTCTGCCAAAAAAATAGCCAATCAGACTGAAAGTCCTCATGGCAGTGGAATCACATACCACCCATTTTCCATCGCTTTTACTTTGGGGATCGTCTTCGTAACGATGGGAAATATGAAAAAAACGGATTTTATAATTTTTGCATGTTTTTAGTGCATTTCCGGCGTCCAGGTCACCCCAGTTATAGCTAAATTCCATATTGGACTGACCGGAACAAAGCCAGACTTGCCCCATAAGTATGTCGTTAATGGTAATTTTTTGCTTGGCACTTGTAAAGGTAATAGAATAGGGGCCCCCGGGTTTCGGAGTTGCTACAGTCGTTTTCCAGGAGCAATCTTTTTGGGGCCAGACGGTAACGGTATCAGTAGAATTCCAGCTACAGACAATTTTCAACGGAATTGTGCTGGGACCCCATCCCCATAACTCTACCTTAGAAGAGGCTTGTAATACGGCATGATTACTCAAAACAGCCGGTAACTGTAGTGGCGTTTGAGCAAATGTTAATAATGGTAACAGTACCGGAAAAAGAAATATCAATTTTTTCATTTTATCATCATTTCTTGTAATTATGTTCTTTGTGTTGAGATGTTCCAACCGCTAATTTTTAAATATCGAATCGCTTTCTTGTTTTTAAGCGATTGACAACGAACCGGTAATGTCACATCCTCATAAGGGTCCAACAGATGTGCTCGTATAAAGAGGGCTAGCTCATTAGTTGGATTCTGCAGACGTACCTGCCAGGTCGGGGCGCTTGTGTTGGAAACTTTGTAAATCCGGATCTTCAAATTTGTTTTCGGTAAGATTGACAACGCTTCAAACTTGTTGCCTGGAGCCAATCAGTAAAAGTTATGTGGTACCTCCTGACCTTTTTGATCCCTTTCTCTTATTGGGATGCAGAGCTTCCCCGGAGGTCGTTCCCAACGGGGATGTTGGGAACGAGACATAAACTTACTATTTAATGGGAATTGTAATAATCCAGCGAGATATAATTGTAAATTATCCATGTGCCTGATACCCCATCCAAATCAGGACAGAGAAGCTGCAACGTATTGGCAGAAATTGATTTGATTTGCATTTTTGCAAACCAGTTTGGGACCCTTGGACCTTGTGACGGATCATGTATGACTTGTGCACCATAGGTCTGCAACTCCATTTGTTTCGGATACAACATAAATTTCCCCGTGCCGGATGCAGACGCATCTGTCAATTGCTTATTATCCGAGGTGAAGATTACATTGCCTTTCAGACTAAAAGTCATGGTTCCGTAATCGGCTGCAGGACAAATCCAGGTATTACCTTTCCAATCGGGATCCCATTCCCCGGTGGTACTACCAAAGTAAACAGGGCTTGTAAAATATTTACTCACGCCGTTGGCATCCAGATCCATCACCCATGTTTTCGAATTTCCCAATCCACCAGTAAGATCTGTCCATGTGGTGTCGCTAACATATTCCTTATCAATGGTATTGATTTTCAATACATATGGGTCTGCCTGAGTCATCCCTCCCGCACCTAATACGCTATAAAACAGTGTGTCGGTTGCCGGAAAAGGAATATCTATCGTGTCAACCAAGCTGGTTGAAGTTCCCACAGGGGTAACCCAATACGGTGTTACTCCAGGGGTTTCACTTTTCAAAACTATCATATTAGGATTTGATTTTAGCGGAGTCACACTAAATTTCAGTGCACTTTTAGGCATCAAAGGAGACAAATGTGGACTCTCCGGGTTACATGCTACAACCACCAGAATCCATCCCAATAATGAAAAGAATATTTTAACTCTGTTTTTCATATCGTTCTGATTTTTAAATGTGATTATTACCAACCGGGGTTTTGTTTGAGTACACCACCCGACAACGTGATCTCATTATTCGGAATCTGCATAAAACCACCGGTGGAGATAATGTTTTGGGTGCTGATGGATGGAGAAGCTGTTCCATCATTGAGATAGGACATCGTGGTATTAGCTACAATGGTTTGCGCAGCCTTCTGAATTCCCTGTCGCAGCAAATCCCAGTAACGGATTCCCTCGCCGGCAAATTCAAGGCGCCTTTCTTTCATAATGGCTGCTTCGTCAATAGAAGAAACAGCAGCTAAACCGGCTCGTGTGTGAACTTCGTTAAAGTATTGTACCGCATTTGTACTACCAAGTTCTGCAGCCATTAATAACACATCGGAATAACGGATTACAACATAATCCTGCTTTTGCGCAATTAAATAATTCGTTGCCGGAAGAGGCGAATTGCTTGTATCGGCTAACGGGCTGTATTTTTTCAGATAATACCCCGTATACTCACGGTTGTTAGCACTGCTGAAAGTTTTACCAGTAATCTGAGCAGTTTTTGTATCCAATCCTTCATCTTTTACGGACGTTATCGTGGCAAACCGGCGGCTATCATTAGCGCTATACGCATTCCACAGTTTGGGGTCAACGGTACAGGCGCCCCAGCCGTATCCGTAAGGATAGACACTGACACCACCGCCGGCGCCAAGCCTTATCCCGGTCATCAGCAGCCAGGTATTGCCTGTGATGTTCCCATTATAATCTGCGTTGCCGGTATATTTAATGGAAAAGACTACTTCAGGGTTATTTTCACCGGCATAAGCAACGGTATCAGCTTCAGCAGAAGCAGGCCATAGCGAAGCAAAATTGGACACCAGATTATAACCGCCATTCTTGATCACATCTTCCACAGCAGCCAGTGCATCGGACTTTGTAAACCCGGCGAGTGTTGATTTTCCATAGTAGCCGGTATAGAAAAGGTAAACACGTGCCAGCATGGATTCAGCCGCCCATTTGGTTACTTTTCCGGAAGGTGTGGCCGAGTAAGGTTTTGCAGGCAGATTATCAGCCGCAAATTTCAAGTCCTTGAATATCTGGGTATACACGCTGTCAGGAGGGGCCTGTGGAACATTGTCAGAAGTCGGCTTTGTAATCAATGGGATGTGTCCGAACAGGCGCACCAGTCCGTAATATAAATAGGCGCGAATAAATCTTGCCTGTGCCTCATCTGAATTACGCAAGGCTGTATCACCACCCCAGTTAACCTGGCCGATATTTTCAATTAAGGTATTGGCACGATAGATGGCCTGGTAATAATCTTGCCAGTCAGATTCAAACATGGAAGCATCTGTGGGGGAAACGGCTTTATTAAACTCATCCATCATTGCCCATCCATATCCATCACCACTTCCCGTTCCGGCAAAAGTGTTATCAGAAGCCACTTCGGCTACAAGCGGTAACGCCGGGCCTCCATTCCACATTAAATCCATGCCATTATAGACTCCAACTAATGCTGTGGCAGCATCATCGGGAGTCTTGTAGTAGCTCTTGTTTGTTTTCTTATCCATAAGTTGTGTCGTTAAGAATTTCTGACACGAACTTAATGCGAACAACATCGTAATTACGACAAGTAATATCTTATATATTTTCATGCTCAATCTCCTTTTTAGAATTTAATCCTGAGGCCCATCATATAGGTTTTTGGCGTTGGATAAAATCCAATATCAACTCCTTGACCAAAATTATAGTTGGAATTCGCACCTTGTGCGCTGAAGCCAACCGCCGGATCCATCCCGTTGTATCTTGTAAAGGTCAGGAGATTATTGGCAGATACATACAAACGGCACTCGCTCAGATATTTAAACTTGAAGAGCCTGGAAAAATCATACCCTAACGTAATATTAGTGATACGTAAATAGGCCCCATCGTGTATATACAGATCTGAAAATTTTGCCCAATTGCCATGGGTAAGCGTCACACGGGATAGCGTGTTTGATGTGCCTTCACCGTGCCAACGGTTCAAAATAGCTGTTGTCCGGTTTGAAAACATATTGGCGGGATCACCGTAAGACTGAACAATTTTGTTGCCAGAAACGCCGCTGGCAGTTACAGAAAAATCGAAGTTTTTGTAATTCAGGGATATGTTTCCTCCGAATAAATTGTGGGGGTTCGGATCGCCGATATCGGTCTTGTCAGTAGCACTAATCATACCATCTCCGTTGATGTCCACATATTTTACGTCACCGGGTTGGGCATTTGGTTGAATCAACTGCCCCTTGCTATTTTTGTATGATTGTATTTGTGCTTCATTCTGGAATATCCCGTCCGTTTTATATCCCCAGAAATACCCGATCGGATATCCCGACTGTGCCCGATAAAATTCAGGCGAATTGTTGTACAAAATATTGGTACCTCCGTGAATTATTCCATCCACTGTAGGCACACTGGTAACCTCGTTTTTATTGTAGGTATAGGTTCCTGTGATAGAATATCTAAAATCAGAACCGACATGGTCATTGTACGTTAGCTGAAGCTCAATCCCTTTATTCGTTACGTCTCCGCCATTGATATACGGAGGTGTTGATACACCGGCAGTGGCAAGCAACGGGGCCTGGATCAGCCAGTCCTTCGTCATTTTGTTATACCAGTCGAAAGTGACGGACAATCTGTCATTAAAAAGTCCGGCATCAAAACCGAAGTCGAGCTGATGAGTAGTTTCCCATTTCAAATCCGGTGTACCGATAGTGGAGGGGTAAGAACCCGGGACCTCGCTTCCGCCTATTTCATAGGTAGCATTCGACAACGCAATAAGAGACTCATAAGCAAACCTGGTCGAAATATTGTCATTTCCGTTAACACCCCAACCGCCACGTAACTTCAAAAAGTCTAACCAATGTTGGAGCGGTTTCATAAAATTCTCATTGGAAACGACCCAACCTGCTGAGAATGAAGGGAAAGCTCCCCATTGGTGTCCCTTAGCAAACATGGTGGAACCGTCGTACCTGAAAACGGCCGTGGCCAGGTATGTTTGCTTATAATTATAATTGACACGCCCAAAGAACGAAGCGTGAGCCACCACCGGATCGGCATTTCCTGATAGTGATATGGAATTTTTCAATGCCGTAGAATCCGGGTAGGTTGCCGTGAAGGAACTGATAGAAGAATTTCCCAGGTACGCATGTTGTAGATCGTTGAACAAGGTTGCTCCCTGGTTGGAGCCATACATCCCATTTCCCTGATATTGACGGATAGAGCTGCCCGCCAATACATCAAAATGGCTTTGATTTATATCGAAAATGTAGTTAGCCGTGTTATCCCAGTTCCACGCATAATTAACAGAGTTGCTTTGAGAAATAGCATTGGTAGTGGTAAAGGCATAAGCCGACAAATTATATGTTGGGGTGAAACTATGATAATTGCTTCCGTTATATTCCAATCCAAACAATGACTTTATGCTTAGCTCTTTTACAGGTTGAATTTCTGCATAGGCATCGCCCAAAAACTTCTCAGATTGCGTTCTGTTTTGATTGGTAAGAACCATCAGCGCGTAAGGGTTGGCTTCATTAACATCCCAGGGCCCCCCGTTATAAAATGTAGAATTCTTACTACTCAAAAAGTGTTCATTTGTATGAATTCCCGTCGAGTCATACATAGCCAGGAAGGGGCTGGTTTGAAAAGCGCCGCGCAATGAATTGCCATATATTCCACCGTCCTGCACATGTCCACGTTGATTGACATGCGAAAAGGTCAAATGCTCTCCTATTCTCAGGAAGTTGCCATACAGTTTGCGCTCGGTATTGAGGCGGAAATTGTACCGCTCATAATCGGAAAGATTAGCTCCCCCTAAAACACCTCCCTGGTCCGTATGTGAAAATGCTATTGCGTAGACCGAGCTTTCACTACCACCTGTAATCGTGATACTCTCATTTTGGGTAGGCACATTGTCAGAAAACATCTGATTCATCCAATTGGTACCCGGTCCCATTGCATTAACCTGCGCCTGGGTAAAATATGGATTAGCGTTGGAATTGATAGCCGCTTCATTCATGATCGTTGCATATTCTCTTGCATTGAGCAAAGGTGCCTTACGGGCTACGTTTTGCCATCCATAATAACTATCAATAGAAATGTGTGACTCGGGAGCAGCTCCGCCGGAACCAAGATTTCCACCTTTAGTAGTAATTAAGACAACTCCGTTTGCACCGTTGACCCCATAAATGGCAGCCGAGGCGGCGTCTTTTAACACATCGATAGAGGCTATATCATCGGGGTCCAGATAGGAAATATCTCCCGTTATAACCCCGTCGACGACGTATAGCGGATTGGAATTACCGATAGTTCCGACACCACGAATGTTCACTTTAAGGCCGGCACCGGGCTGACCGGATGTAGGTGTGATGTTGACACCCGCCGTTTGACCCTGCATGGCCTGTAACACATTTGTCGTATTTTTCTCTGCAAGGGTGGCACCGCTTTCATGAACAGTGGCCCCGGTTACCAGCGCCTTCTTTTGGGTACCATATCCGACAACTACAAGTTGCTGGCCTGAAAGCGCTTGTTGTTCCAATTTAATATTTATAACGGTGCGTCCATTAATAGGCACCGTCTTGGATTGATAACCAATATACGAGATAACAAGCGTATCCTGTAGCGAAGAAACGTTCATTGTATAATTTCCCTCGCTATTTGTGGCCGTACCGATGTTGGTACCCTTCAACACTATATTAGCACCTGGCAGGCTTTCGCCAGTTGCCGCGTCGGTGATTTTTCCTTTGACGGTTTCAACTTGTACCGGTACAGCCGGAATAGTTTCGGATTTATTCTCATCAGTTGAAAAAATTCCGAATGTTTTGGGATTTAGTTCTTTGTAAGACAAGTGATAACCGCGCAGAATCCCCTTGATTGCATCCTCAATCTTATTGGAAACACGTACGGTGTTTTTGACATCTTTCTGTTCAATAATACCTCCCTGGTAGAGAAAAACTACCCGGAAGCGCTTCTCAAGCAGATTTAATGCATTACTGATAGATGTGCCACTCTCAATTTTATCGATCTTTGACTCATTAGTTACCTGAGAATCGGTTGTGGTACGAAACCAGTCCCCAATAGTCTGAGCCTGGCCTTTGATTCCCCCAGCTAATAGGAGAAAAATCAAGAGCAGACTCGACTGGAATTTTACTCGTTTCATAGCTATTGCATCCATATGCTAATTATTTGATGTGTTAGTTTTGTTTCCAATGTATATCGTGTCTCCGGATTCAGAACGATAGACGGGTACCTTCAGAACCTGTGAAACAGCCTTAACGAGATCTCCAATACTCCTGTAATAGACCGCTCCGTTCAGTTTCTTTGAGAACAACTTAGGGTTAACAACAACCCTTATGTTGTACATATGTTCGATTCTCCGGGCAAATTCGGCCACTGGTGTATAATTGAATTGCAAGACACCGGTCGCCCATGAGGTGTAAAGAGTAGGATTGACACTCTTCTTTTTTATATATCCATTATTGCTGACCTCAACCAATTCACCGGGTTGGATATTCAGCCGGTTCAGCGATTGCGCTTTCTTATTGACCTTCGGCTCTATACTCACGGAGCCCTCTTCCAGAACGACTGTCGTATTTTTATGACTTGCAGAAACAAAGAACTGCGTACCTAAGTCACGAATAACACCCTGTGAGGTCATCACCTGTAATACCGGTCTGTCAGCTTTTTGTTGGTGATGTATTGAGAAATACGCTTTTCCATCCAGGCTAATGTGTACCTCTTTACCCAATTCCCATCCATCATAGTATGTGATGGATGCATTGGCATCTAATATGATGGTTGATCCATCCGACAGGGTAATAGTTTTTTGCTCATCCGGACCGGTCTTGATGGTTTCTGCCTTAACAGAAGCAATTTGCTGTTGTGTTACCCCAACCTTCCACAATCCAGTATATATGCTGACCCCAACAACAATGCTGACCAGCAATACTGCTGCAGCTGCATACAACCAGCTGTACCGTATACCCGATCTGTAATCAAGCGGAAAACCGGGGCGGTTCGGCTTTTCGATTCGTCTATGAACCTGTTCCCACTCCTGATTCAGATCCGGCATGTCGGGTCTTTGAAATGTGAACCCAACAATTGCCTCGCTGGCTCTCTTTGCGAGGAGCCGATTTTCTTCATGTAATCTTACCCATTGATTCCACTTCTTCCTTTCCTTTTCAGATGCATTGCCAGTGGCCCATCTGCGGAAGGAATCGTTGCTTACAAGCTCATCAACAGTGTAGTTGTCTTTTTTCAACTGTTACCTTTATTAATTTTTTAAATTGCTTACACATGAGTTAAAGAGCTGCAGATAATCGTCTTGTACTCACTTGATGTAATTTTTTTTGATTTTCTTTTACTCTCAGCCAATCGAATCGTTTCAATGCATATCAATATTCATTTAAACCGATATTTGGCCGAAAGAATCAGATTTCCTCAAACATCGGAAGGACTAACGATAAGCCTCCAAAGAGTCATAGCCGTAACACATAGCTCTGCAGCAACGGGTTTTTATGACTCTCCAATCCCATTTAATTTTATTTCAGACAGACATAACTACTCCTGTCCGACCTCCAATCAGAATCGTATCGCAGACTGCGGATTGTCTCCTCCATAAAAAAAACCGGTTGAATACAAGCCGTCTTCAACCGGTTTCATTTCAGATTCTCACTTCATCCTGACGGTCGTTTCTTCGCCGTTGTATTTAATGACCGCGTCAGGTCTGGCTTCAAAATTAAGCTTAGCCGGATGATCCCTGCTCAGCCAGACAACCCGGAAAGTTCGTTCCTGGATGGTACCGGGGAATGAACCCTCCCTCTTTCCGATAGTCAGGCTGTGATCCTGTTCATTATACGTGATGGGAATGTCTGTATACTGCCCTTTTTCATAATTATATGTTGTACCGTCATCTTCATAAAGGGTAAAATGACCGTCTGCGCCGGTGTATACAAACAGGGTTATCGGGTTGTTCGGTTTCTGTCCTGTGTATTGGATTTCGGGTCCAAATGGAAGGATTGAACCTGCCTTAACAAATATCGGCATTCGTGAATACGGTGCGCTCGCATTGATCGTTTGTCCTCCCTCAAGATATTTGCCTGAATAAAGATCGTACCATCCTTTCGACTCCGGCAAATAAACTGAGCGACTGCGCGCCTTGTACTTGTACACAGGGTTAATCAACAGGCTGGGACCGAACATATACTCGTCGCCGATATTCAAGACATTTTTATCTTGCGGAAAATCCATCGCCAGACCACGCATGATGGTGTAGTTATCAAAATGCACCATGCCGTCCAGCGAGTAGATATAAGGCATGAGACGATATCTCAGCTGATCATAATACAGGATGCTCTGATAGGTTGGGGTACCGGCCGGTGCGATATTGAATACCTCGCGATAGGGGAGCTGCCCGTGCGAACGGAACAACGGGGCAAAAGCACCAAACTGGTACCACCGGGTCTCCAGTTCACGCCATTCCTCCAGGTTCTTCTTATCCGGGTGGATATAGCGGGATTCAACCGCAAATCCACCAATATCCATAGTCCAGAACGGGACGCCTGCCATGGAGAAATTAAGTCCGACGGCAATCTGGTTCCTCATGTCGTTCCAGGTGGTTCCAATGTCTCCGCTCCATACGGCCGCAGAATATCGCTGAAGTCCCGCAAAACCCGATCGCGTTAAAATGAACACTCTCTGATCCGGTTTGACTTCACGCTGACCATTATAAAAAGCCTCCGCATCAACCAACGGATACGCGTTGAAGTACTGCGCCGCCGGGCCAAGATACGTGGGGTCCATCAATTCCTTGCGCATTTTGATGGTAGTATTGGAATAGATGTCGGGTTCCGAGGCATCAAGCCACCAGGCGTCGACGCCCAGGCTAAACAAACGTTGATTGACCATATCCCAAAACGCCTTGCGGGCATTGGGATTAAAAGCATCATAGAAGGTCGATACATAGCCTACCCAGTCCTTCTGAGAATCCTGAACATTCTTCTTGTATAACCATCCCTTGTTCCAGAAATACTCAAACTCTTTGGTTCCGGTGTAAAACTTGGGCCATACCGAGATCATAAAATGAGTGTGATATAAATCGTGCAGTTCCCGGATCATCTTTTCCGGATCCGGATAGCGGGTTGAATCAAACCGCTGGCTGCCCCACTTGTCTTTTTCCCAGTAAAACCAGTCCTGTACGATATTATCCAATGGAATGTTTCTCTGACGAAATTCTTTGACTACGGATAAAATCTGCTTCTGCGAATCGTAGTGCTCCCGACTTTGCCAGAATCCCATGGCCCATTTCGGCATGATGGGAGCTTTACCTGTCAGGTTTCTATAGCCGCTGATGATCTGGTCCATGTTCTTCCCGTACACGAAATAGTAGTTAATATCATTGGCTATTTCAGAATGCAGCGACAGCTGATGTTTATCCAATTCCGGCATGGGCTTGCGCCATTTCAGTGCGATGTATGATTCTCCTCCGTCGGGTATCCACTGAATCTTTATGGGGCATTTTTTCCCCTTTTCCATAGTAACATCAAAACGGGAGGTGACCGGGTTCCAGGCCTGCCGCCAGCGGGATGTCAACAATGAGTCGTTGAACCAAAGTTTAACATAACCGGCAGAGGTAAGTTTCAGCTTATGTACACCGGAGAAGTCGGATGCTACCGATCCTTCCCAGGTAACCATACCGTCCGACATGCGCTGCCCGTGGAAGTCACTGGGAAACTTTTTCATGTCGCTGATGAACTCATAATCAATGGAATCTTCTGTGCGGTTATCAAAAACATCCGTCGTATCGGTTTTAGAAGTGTATTTTGCGGTCAATCCGCCTTCCTTCCCATCGGTTCCATACAAGTGCAGCGAGGAAAGTTCATCGTAAGGTTTATCGTACCCGAATCGGGTGATCGAGTAATTATCCCAGAGGAGTCCATAATTACGATTTGATACCAGGAATGGGACGGCAGCTTCGGTATTATGCTGCGCCAGAACCACATTGTGCCCCTTCAGATCCATGATCCCGGTCTGATGCTCACCTAACCCATAAAACGCCTCGTTTTGCGGCGATTGGAACACCTGGTGAACCTGGTAAAACGGCTCGCCGTCTGCCGAATCCGGCAAGAAGGTTTTACCTCCCCCCTTTTCTTCCTGCAGTAATGGTTTCCCCGTGCTGTCGGCGAAGGATACCCGACCGGTTTCTAAAGATACTGTTGCACTGATTTCAGAGGTTGATAGTACCAGTTTTTTATCATTCTCTTTCAGATTCCATACAACTGCAGGGCGGTTCTTTTTAACAATCATCAAATCCGTGGCATGTGGAAATGAATCAACAGGGCTGGCAGTCACGTGGATAATTTTCGGGGTAACAACCTGCAATTTAACCAGCCTGGCATCCTTTCCGGAAGCATCAGGGAGTCTCACCAGGACCCCATCTTTCAGTTTCTTATAATTTGGACCACTATTACAAGCTGTAAAAAAAATTATTAGCGCTACCAGGCTTATAAAGACACCAACCAATCTATTAATTCTATTAATCATAACATTAGTCGTGAAGAATGAATATTGAAATGTCGACTCTTCGTTTTGTCGTCGCTGACAAAATTCTGTTCCTAATTATCAATTCTGATGATTAAAGAGACGCCGTTCTGTCTTTTGTACTCAAAATCGAATTTAAATTACAGGGACATGCCAATCCACTAAAGATTCACACCGGAAACACCCTTTTTACGCAGCAAATTGTTCATGATGATTTCCGGGGACACAACATACGCGAGCATTAAGAGAGGAAAAAACCGAGAAGACTTAAAGCAACTATTTTGGGCATATTTTCCTGCAGTATCTCTCGAAGATTTTTTATTGCCCGGTGAACATGATTCCTTATGGATTGATAGTTGATCGACAGAATTTCTTCAATTTCTTCATAACTCATCCCATTGTAAAACCGAAGATATATTACTTCTTTTTGCCGGGGTGGCAAACTGTTCAAAGCATCCTGCAATTCTTTTCTGCGTTCTTCCAGGGATTCATCCCTAATGATGATTTCTTCAGCCGTGAAATGAATTTCAGGTACATCATTTTGATTATTCAGGATTTCTATTTCCCGTCTCTCTCTGTACAATGTTTTCAGAATCTGTCTCCTGAGAGACACCATAAGATATACTTTCAGAGAGTAAATCGTATCAAGCTGCCCCCGACGCTCCCATATCATAACAAACAGTTCCTGGATGACATCCTTAACCAACTCCGGTCTTCCGCTGAGTTTCAGGCCATAGCCATAAAGATCGGAGTAGTAGGATTTGAACACATACTCATAGGTCTCAATATCCCCCTGTGAGATACGGTGCCAATATTGTAACTCATCTCCCTCTTTCAATATGCTGCTATCATCAACCAACTCTGATATCGTTCTTAATCGTTTATAAATTTGTCTTTGACACGACCAATTCGTTGTTATAAAAAGAAGTGTATCTTGTACACGATCATGAAACAAAATAGCTGATTTTTCCTTGAAAACAAGAGTTACATTAAGATTAGCTATAAAATCAGCATAGATTGCAAATCCCATAATCTCAATCCCTATGTCCCGCAACCCTTTTTTAATGTGTGCACGATATAATGATTAATTTTTATGAGATGCTATTATTCCCTCCCCCCAAAAGAACTGTCATGCCGATATTCTCCGACTTGCAGGGGAACGTAGAATCCCGCGAGCATCCGGCACCGATCGCATGTTGCCACTTGCAGACGGGATCCTAAGCCGATCCCGGGAACGTCCGGGATCGACAGCAGGATGACATTCTTTGCGTTTGGGGTGATGTTGCGTTGCTAGTGTTTCCGGTCGTTTGCCAGGCAAATATCCGCCGCTAGTTACCATACCCAAAACACCAATTCTTTCATCCTGAAGCCCAAGCCAAATCCTTCCTTCGGCTACGATCCAGCGGGCCGAGGGATCTCGTTAGCACGCCGGAACCGATCGAAGCACATGAACGGGTCCACTTCCTGCAACTAAAGAGATTCGCCGCGGCGTATGACACCTGTCGTAGGTCGGACTACCAGTCCGACGGTACAAACGCTTGCCGAAGAAAACATCGGAGAAGATCGTCTGCAGGTTATCCACACACCGTAGTCTTTATCTTGACGGGAATGATTTTACGTATCGGACATGCACACCCTGGTGCTCACTGCTGCCGATTTCTCATCGATTTAGAATCCTGAATCCGATTCGTTGTACGCCCACTGAATATTTTTCTCTTTTCCTTGTTTGCCACGTTCACATCAACTGTAATCGTCAGGATGATCGACGGCTGGTGGTGTAATATTCGAGCAGGCTGGACTGCCAGTCCGGCCTGCAAAGGTTAACTTATCCTTACACATGTGGTTTCAGCCCATTCCCCACTATTTTATGTTCAGCCAGCCGCCAGAGAAACCGGCTTTTTTCAACCCGCGCACAACTACGGAGTCTTTCTTTAACAGGTTCCAGATTAAACCGGTTCGGTAATTTTCAGCCATGATCAGGATGGGTCCCTGGTCAATGCCAAGATAATCCTTATCATACCACGCTTTCTCACCGTTTTGCTTCAGCGGCCAGGTGGGATTGAATGAGTCTTTAAACCCGTAGTCGCTCCAGATTCCGGGGTAGTTGCTTTTCATATACTCCAGGGCTGCAATACTTCTTTTTGGTGTAAAGGCTATCGAGCCGCCGGCAGCAGTGGGCGCTAAGGTGCCATCATCAACATCATAATTGGCAGCTTCCCCCCTGGCACTGTAGCCTCTGAAGTGAATCGAGTTGCCATACACGGTTATGGTTGTGTCACCGGGACCGTCGCATGCTGTAAGTCCCCAGACATTTTCACCATAACCATCGAACTGTTTCGGATTTTTCTCTGCATAAGCAATCTGGCCAAGGGTGGCATTCTTTGCGTTTTCGAAATAATCACTGCCTTTCTGTTTCATGTACGCATCCTGGATCCCCTTATAATCGACAAACATCTGGGAATACTGGTGACCAAACAGCGGACCAAACTGCACGCCGAGATATCCATAGAAATTTCCCCATTGATACGTCTGTGTCCACTTCGTCCACGCACTGCCCGGGAGTGGATGAGTTGGTGAGCCCAGCGCCAACACGTATAAAAACATTCCCTCGTTGTATCCACTCCATTCGGCGTTCAAAAACCCACTCTCCGGATGCCAACCCATACTGACCAGTCCGTCGCTCTTCGTAATCCACGGCCAGTCGACACGATTATTAATAGAATCTGCAAGTGCCCGAATTTGCGTTTCGTCGGCGGATGAACCGTCGAAGTAATCGCGGCAGGTCAGGATGCCCGCCAACAGCCAGGTCGTATCGATTGTAGAAAGTTCTACATTTTTGAACCTCTCACCGGTACTCATATCCAGGAAGTGATAATAGAAGCCTTTGTACCCTGACACACCGGTTGCATCGGAGCCCATAGGGGCGTTCCAGAAGAATTTGAGCGTCTTGAGTACGCGGGCTGCAGCATCCTGGCGGGAGACGTACCCGCGTTCAACACCAATAACGTATGAAGCCAGACCAAAACCCGTCGCCGCTATACTTGAAAATGATTTTGTGGGCGCTCGATCTGGAATGAGCCCTGTATTCGGATCGGCCAGATCCCAGAAATAATGAAACGTCCGCAGTTCGAGCGTATCCAGGAACACTTTATCGTTCTCGGTGATGGTACTGTCCGGACCAGAATTCTCATTCGTCGATCGCTGCTTGCACCCGCCGAATACCAGTATGCACATCAATACGGCAAGTGCCAATCCTGTTTTATTCGAAGACGTTTTCATAAGATTTTCCTTTTGCATCAAATTTGCAGTTTTTAAAATACTTCTCTTTCGCTGGTATAGGCGTCCTCGCCAGTATCATACACTGGCGCGGTTCAAGCGAGAACGCTTAAACCAGCTTCTACATCGATAGTGTAAAATCAGCCTGCCGAAGCGAATCCGGATTTCCGCCCACATAAACTTCAAACCTGCCCGGTTCTGCACCAAAACTCATGTCTTTTTTATAGAAAGCAAGATCGTTACGCGTTAGTCTGAATGTGACTGCTTTCGATTCACCCGGATTGAGTTTCACACGTTGAAATCCTTTCAATTCTCTTACCGGGGGACTGATGCTCGCAACGACATCGTGAATATATAACTGAACAACGTCTGAGCCTTTTCTGTCACCAGTGTTTTTAACATTTGCTGAGACTTGCAGCGTATCATTCCACCCCATGTTTTGTGTATTAAGATGAATCGACGAATACGAAAAGGTTGTGTAACTCAATCCATATCCAAAGGAATAGAGCGGCGTATTTGGTATATCGATATAGCGGCTAACATATTTTTGGTCCGGCTTGAACGGCCTGCCGGTATTCAGGTGATCATAGTAGATCGGAATTTGTCCGACATCGCGGGGAAATGTCATGGGCAGTTTTCCCGACGGATTGTAATCACCGAACAATACATCTGCGACAGCCGGTCCTCCTTCCGTTCCCGGAAGCCACGATTCGAGAATGGCTGGAACGTGATCATGGAGCCAGTTGATGACTAATGGCCGGCCATTCAATAACACTACGACGACCGGTTTACCTGTATTCATCACGGCTTTCACAAGGTCCAATTGGTTTCCGGGCAGATTAAGCATTGACCGGCTATCGCCTTCCCCGCTCATCCCGGCACTCTCGCCAACAGCCATAACAACAATATCTGACTTCCGGGCCGCTGACACTGCCTCAGCAAAACCTGTGGTATCATGACTGTCTATTCCGGTTCCTTTCGAATAAACAACTTTGGTATTCGGTGAAACGGCATTTTTGATTCCCTGAAGCACGGTTAACGCTTCTTCAGGACGTCCAAGAGCATGTACGGCCCCCAGTAAATCTTCTTTATCATCTGCAAGCGGACCAATGACGGCGATCGATTTTACATCTTTATTAAGAGGAAGCAGATGATCCTCATTTTTTAGCAGTACCATCGACTTACGGGCAATATCCCTGGCAATCGGTCGATGTTCCTTGAGCAATTCTTCCTGGTTTTTACGATTTGCTCCACCATATTTATAAGGATCATCAAAAAGTCCCAGCTTGTACTTCGCTTCAAGAACATGTCGCACCGCATTATCAATAACTGATTCTTTGACTTTCCCATCCTTCACCAATTCCGGGAGATTATCAATGTAAGTTCCACTGTGCAGGTCTACGTCGATTCCGGCATTGATAGCCAGGCGTGCGGCTTCTGCCGGTGAACCTGCTATGCCATGTTGTTGCAGTTCCGGAATGGCATCATAATCTGAGACGACAAGTCCATTGAAACCCCACTGTTTGCGTAAAATATCCGTTAACAAGTAGCTGTTAGCTGTTGCCGGGACACCATCGAATGAAACAAAAGCGGCCATGAACGAGCCGATGCCCTGATCGTTTGCTGCTTTGAATGGGGGTAGATATATCGTTTTCAAACGACGATCGGACATATCCGCCGTATTGTAATCACGCCCGCTTTCCACAGCTCCGTAACCTGCAAAATGTTTAGCGGTTGCCATCATAGTATTGGGATCGGACAGACTGCTTCCCTGAAATCCGTGTACCGCTGCCGCAGCAATTTTTGATCCGAGGCAAGGATCTTCTCCGGCGCCTTCAACAACACGACCCCAGCGCGGATCCCGGCTGATATCGACCATAGGCGTGAAGGTCCAATCGACGCCCGCGGCCGTAGCTTCAATAGCAGATACACTGTCCATTTCTTGTGTAAGTTCAGGGTCCCACGAGGAAGTCAGGGCTAAAGGGACCGGGAATACGGTCCGGAAGCCATGGATCACATCGCCCATGAACATAAGCGGGATTTTCAACCGGGACTGCATCGCCAGTTTCTGCATCTCATTTGTATATGGACCCACATCCCTGCCGGGCAACACACCATTCGTGCCACCGACTTTACCCTCTTTGATTAATTCTTTGAGGTTCTTACGATCTGCGCCCATGACTGTCAACTGACCGACCTTTTCTTCCAGTGTCATTTGACTGAGCAGCGAATCGATCTTAGCATTCATCGCAGTTTCACCATGTTCTGCCATCTTTTTTTGAACGCTATGCTCCGTACAGGCTTGAAAGAAGATCAAGCCAACCACCATGATCAGGCATGAATTACGGGTTATTGATCTTCTTGCTTTATTTGTTGATAAATTCATGAGAAATCTGAACTACCATTACACTTATGTCCCTTGAGAGGGCCACAGGGGTGTTACCACAACGATTATACTGAAACCAATCGCTCCTGATTGCAACGATCGGTTAAACATCCACCTTCCCTCGTTGCGGTGCTCTGCTGCGCAACGAAACGAAGGCCGCTCTGCTGCCTCTTTCTCCCGGAGGAGAGCACCGCGGGTGACATCACGCATATGAGCAGCGTAACGAGGGAAAGAATTCACTCTTTGTAGGATGAGACGTGCGGTCACACCCACCTTAGTCCTCCCTCGAGGGAGGAGATTTTCATTCAACATGAATGGCTTTGCTCCGTTTTGATACGCCGTGTTCGTTAAAAGCTTCGATGGCAAACCAGTAAGCCTGACCGGTATCCAGTGACCGAATTTCTTTCGAATTTCCCTGATCAGCAAAGATCTGGTACGTTTCGTATAGCTTATCTTTTTTGATGCCCCATAGAATATTGTACCCGACAGCCCCCGGCACGTTATTCCATCTAACCTTAGCATTTCGCTGATCATTCTCACGCTTAACCGTAAAATCACCGGGCGTCCCGGGATTGGGCTCATCGCTGTTTCCGAATATCCTGATATCGCTGATCGCCAGATGGAGTGAAGCTACATAGACATTTTCAAATTTAATGTAACGGGCCTTTACCGGCGTATCGAGCGGGATGTAAGCGTTGGGTCGATCTTTCTTCTGATCCGTCAGATCGGCTATCTTGGTCCAGTGCTGGTCATCCGTCGATGCGTAAAGTCGAATCTGCGTATGGACAGAATCAGTGCTGTGATAAATATTGGATTTATAATCGCTGTAATTAACCTGGACAGCTTTTACACTGTCTGCATGTTGAAGATCAACCGTCAGTCCTTCTCCCTCGTGATTGGTCTTTGCCACCCAGAACGTTCGTGGATTTTCATCTGTAACATTGGCGACAAGAAATGTGTCCGCTGTAGATGATGCTGTGACCGGTTTCTTATAGGACAGCAGCATCCACCCGGTAAATAGCGATGCGCCGTTATTCCATTTGTGATCCGGGAAATAATGTGGGAAATCACCAAATCTCGTATCCGCATGGTATTCTCCGTCCTTGTCGAATTTGGATGGAAACATCACGATCCGCCGCTCGAAATTCCAGTTTACTCCTATCCAGCAGGTTCCCGTATTCCAGTAATTGCCATAATTGTCTCTGAATGTGTTACCGTGACCCGTGCCTGTAACAAATCCACCAGGTTTATATGAAACCGGGTTATTCGGCGCATAGGTAAAGGGACCGGTCGGACTATTGCCGATATAGGTACCATTTCCATAAACATTGAATTCCGTGCCGGGTGCGGCATACTGAAGGTAGTATTTGCCATCATGTTTGGTCATCCATGCGCCTTCAATAAATGGAGTGATGGTGGTATCACGATGATCATAACCGAATCGCTCCCAGCCATGTTCTTTTGGATGAAGCCGGAGCAGTGGTATCGGATCTCCCTCGTATGCCAGCTTTTTATTGTAATTGAGCTGAATGGCATAGAGCGGATAATAATTAGATGAGCCGTAATACATAAACCACTTTCCAGAGTTGCTGTCGTAAAAAATATCAGGATCGACCTGTGGTGCCTTGCCGGGAATTTTCGGCATCATCCGGTTGTAATAGTGAAGCTTCCCGCTTGCGGGATCAGTGCTGTAAAACAGAGGAGCGCGTCCCGATTGTATCATGAAGAGAGTGTCGTCTACGACCCTGACGGCCGGTGCATTGACGTGTTCCTTTGGCCAAAGCGTTGGTACGACGTAGTTCCAGTTCACCAAATCTTTCGAATGCCACCACCCATTGGAATTCGTTGCAAACAGGTAGTAATCGCCTTTATAATTCTCTATCACCGGGTCGGCACCCGAACGGTACGATATACCTTTATCCTGATGGAGATACTGGTACTGATAGTTGATGTCAACCGGGTTGCAGTACGTGAGACGTTTCGTCGACTGTGCTGATACAGGGTTTACAAATGCAAACCACCCAACCATGATTATCTGAATAGTCAGTCGTTTGTTGTTAGTGGATCGTTGATAGTTGGGCAAGGCTTACTGTATTAGTGTCAGAATGCAAAAGCTATTGTTTTTTAATATTTCGCCTCTTTTTACATAAATCAATTCAAAATTCAAAACTTAAAATTCATAATTAAAAGTAAGGGATGCCTGAACCAGACATCCCTTACTTTTTATGTCACTTTGCGGAGCATCACCACGGAGGCGTGTTTTGTTTAAGCGTTCCGTTGCTCAGATCAATTTCGGTTTGCGGGATTGGGAAGACGGTATTCTTATCCGTGAAGGTCTTTCCGTCTTTGGCCATTTGAGCTTGTGCCCATCCCGGCTCAACGCTGTTTTCGCGCAGTAGGTCAAACCAGCGATGCTGTTCCATTGCCAGTTCAGAGCGACGCTCATGCCAGATAGCGTGCAACAGATCTGTTCCCGTGGCAGTCACATCAGGAAGCAGTGCCTCAGCTGTCATATTTGCCACCACAGCCTGCGTAGTAGTTGTATTGGTTTGTGACTGACCATCGTAGGTTTGCATGATGCGCTGTACAGTCAGAGTTACATTCTGACCAGGAGAAATTCCCTTCATCGCATTCATGAAATCAGCCTCACTGCTCACTGCCGTTCCATTGACACTCTGAATGACATCCATCGTGTCGACGACAATCAGGCTGCTGTTGTTCTGCAGCGAGTAGGAGAAGTTTTTCAATCCTGCATTAGCCGCAGGACTGTTAGCCCAGGCGTAACGGATGAACGGCATGCCACTGAGATTCGGCATATTCAGTGTATCAGCAATGACCGGTGCGACACCTTCTGTTGCGGCACCAATTGTAGCTGTAACGCCACCACGAGCACGCTCACGGACCATGTTCAGATATTTCTGTGCTGTGGTAGCATCACCTGTTTGGTAGGCAGCTTCAGAAGCAATCAGCAATACGTCTGAATAGCGAAGGATACGAATATTACCGGGGCCATCACCTTGTCCTCCCAAATGATCCAGAGGAACGAATGCTTTTTGATTGTAGTCCTCATTGTTCATGTTGGGATTATCATGTACGGCCAAACCGGATCCATCGGGTAGAGCTTCCCAAACGAACAGGACCGTCGATTCCTGACGTGGATCGCCCTGGCTATAAGAAGCAATCAGGTCTTGAGACGGATTATTGAAACCCCAGCCAAGATTTGGATTGCCGCGAACACCTTGAACCTGGTTGTACTGGCTGCCGCCCTGACCAGTCTCAGTTGCTGTATTTTGAACTGAGAAAATGTTCTCTGAGGAATTTTCCCCAGCCTGAGTGAATATATTCGAATAATTCGGATCAAGCGCATACTCCCCGGAATTGATAACCATCTCGGCATATTTGAGTGCATTCGCATAGTCTTTGTGATACAGATATACTTTAGCGAGCATCCCTTCTGCTGCACCTTTTGTTGCACGCCCCAGATCAGACGAAGCATATTGCGATTTAAGCGGAAGTGACTGAGCCGCATCCGTTAAATCACTGATAATCTGGTTATACACTGAGTCGGGGGTTGAGTTTGCCTGATTATAATACTCGGAGGGTAAGAGAGGCTTGGTGATCAACGGTATTTTCTGCCAGCCACGTACCAGGAAGAAATAGAAGTAGGCCCTCAGAAACTTGTTTTCCCCGATAAGACGCGCTTTCAAATTTGCGTCCATATTTTTGATATTCGGGATATTGGCTATGGCCTGATTAGCCCGGAAAATTCCCTTGTAGTAACCGCCCCATGGATCTGAGAAAGCAAGATTTCCCGGATCATATTGCAGGTTATCCAAGTCCAGCAGAAATGATGCATCTGTTGGCGTGCTTCCTTTATCGGCATCGTCCGATATGATATCGGTCAGACCAAGCCATGAAAATACGTGAACCTGCCATGTTTGCAGAATTTGATAGGTAGCATTGGTTGCATCAATCGCGTCCTGCTGGTTTTGGAAAAAGGTTTCCGATGTCTGTTGACCCAGCGGCTTCTTATTCAAAAAATTATTACAGCCTGAAACCAGCACTATCGCTAGTACTGCCACTGTCAGGCCGGCAATCGTTTGTTTTTTTGAGGTTATCATCTTCATAGTATCTATACTTTTAAAAATTCCTGTTTTCCCGCTGTGTTTTAGAAATCAACATTTACACCAACCGTGAATGTCCGGGCAACCGGGTATATTCCTGTGTCGATGCTATTGCTAAGAACACTGCTCTGGCTTGGGATTTCAGGCGTGTATCCACTGTATTTTGTGAATGTTACCAGGTTCGTCCCACTGACATAAATACGAACCCTTTTCAGATAGGCCTGATTCATGAAGCGTGATGGCAGCGTATAACCCAACTGGATATTCTGGATCTTCAGGTAAGATCCGTCTTCGAGGAAACGATTGGATACGAGATAATCGACACCACCATTCGTAACTCTGGGTTCCCAGTTACTGGTTCCTTCTCCATGCCAGCGGTTCAGGTACGATGTCTCAAAATTGGGTGTTCCAAATCGAGCTGTTTTCTTTGCATTGTAGATCTTGTTACCCGTTTGGCCACTTATGCTCACTGACAGGTCAACACCTTTATATCTTGCACCAAGGTTAGCTCCAAAGATGAAGCTTGGAATAGGCGAGCCAAGATACATCCTGTCCTGGTCCGTAATCACACCATCGCCATTAAGATCCTGATACATCAGGTCACCTGGCTGTTCGGTTCCATACTGTGCGTTGTTATCCAGCTGACTCTGGTTTTGGAATACGCCAATCACATTGTAGCCATAAAAAGCTCCGATAGGATGACCGGGGGCCGTCCTGGTTGCCAGTTTCCCACCTTCACCGGTTCCACCACTGAAGATGGCGTCGCGTCCCTGTCCGATACTGTTAACTTCATTGTGAACAGTAGAAGCCACCAGGCCGATGTTATAGCTCAGGTCGCCAATCAGATCATTCCATTTCGCATTGAAATCAAAACCCTTATTCGTCACTTCTGCAGCGTTTACAACTGGATTATTGCTGGCACCGACATATGAAGGAATTGGCGCCTCAACAAGGATTCCCTTGGTCTTACGATTGTAATAATCCACTTCAAATGACAATCTACTGTCAAGAAAATCTGACTCAAGCCCTATATCAGTCTGATCGGTTTCTTCCCATCTGACATTTGGATTTGCAAGAGCTACAATGGTTGCCCCTGAATTCAGGGTCTCACCCGGTCCCAGGGGATAATTCAGATTTGTAGTGATGGTCGGAATACCAGGATAGGCGCTGATTTTATCATTACCGATCTTTCCCCAACTGGCACGCAGCTTCAGATTATTTATAAACGAGATATCTCTCATGAATGGCTCTTCAGAAATACGCCAGCCGGCAGCTATCGATGGGAAATGACCATACTGGTTATTCTTACCGAAACGGGAAGATCCATCAATACGATAAGTGGCCGTCAACAGATAACGATCCATGAGGGAATAATTTACACGGAAAAGATACGACAGCATGCTCCAGTCATAAGCTGTGTTGCCGTTACCGGCAGTGGTCTGATCACCGGCCTGCAAATACCAAAGAGCCGGATCATATCCGTTTGCAGCGATATTGTTACGACTTCCAGTCAGGGTTTCATCTTTGAATCCCTGGAAAGTCACACCAGCCAACGCTGTAATATTGCTTTCACCATATGTGGCACGATAATGCAACGTATTTTCCCACAGCCAGTTTCTCGACTGGTCATTTCCAACCGAAAGTGTACTGTACTGGCTCTGCTGGATCGGCGATACGATATACTGGGGAGTGAAGTTTTTATTGTCTTTCCACCAGGCATCCAATCCAAAACTGGATTTGAATTCGAAACTTTTCAGAAAATTAAAGTCAGCATATACATTTCCAACAAGTCGATCCGCATAGTGGCGATTATGCAAGTAGTATATTGCAGCCAATGGGTTTCCAACCGGAGCAAGAGCTGTAATGTTACTGAAATCACCATTCGAGTCATAAGCTGATTTTGTCGGATCTGCGCGATAGGCATCTCCAATCACCCCGTTGGCAGCATCTTGCTGATAGCTGTGCGTAAACGATATGTTGTGTGCAATATGAACAAAATCAGAAAGGAAATAGGTATTGTTTACACGAAGTGACATACGTTCGTAATTACTCCCATCGATTATTCCTTTCTGTTTTATATAGCTGCCGCTGACATTATAGGTCATGTGTGTGGTGCCGCCGTTCACCGACATATCATAATTCATCATTGGAGCGGTATTGTATACCAAATTCTGCCAGTCTGTTCCATTACCAAATTGTGACGGATTTTGGAACGCAGGTCCCCGGCCTTCATTGGCATTTAATTCATTAACTAACGTGGCATATTGCTCACCGTTTGCCAGGCCAATCTTATGTTGAATTTCCTGCCAGCCATAATAGGCGTTGAAACTATATTGGGCTCCCTGGTTTCGGCTGCCATGCTTCGTAGTAATTATGATCACACCATTCGCACCGCGAGAACCGTAAATAGCCGTGGCAGAGGCATCTTTCAGAACCTCCATCGATTCAATGTTATCAGGATTGAGGTACGAAATATCATCTGTAATCATCCCATCAACCACATAAATAGGCGAAGCATTATTCAATGTTCCAACCCCGCGGATTCTGACCGTTGCGCTTGCCCCGGGCTGACCCGAATTAGGAGTAACCTGAACACCGGCCAATTTTCCCTGCAAAGCGTTGTTTACATCAGTTGTTGGTATTTTCGCAATGTCCGATCCGCTGACCTGCGAAATCGATCCGGTCAAATCTTTCTTTCTCTGGGTACCGTAACCAACTACCACAACCTGGCTGGATTTCAGGGTGGTCGGAGAGAGTGTGATATTAATCGTTGACCGGCCGTTAATGGCAACTGTTTGAGTAGCGTATCCGATATAGGAAAACATGAGACTATCAGCCGATTCGGGTGCATCAAGGGTGTATTGACCGTTGGCATCAGTAGCTGTACCAATACTCGTGCCCGGGACGATAATGTTGACACCAGGCAAAGATTCACCGGTTGAAGCATCAGTTACCTTACCGCTTATGGCCTGCTGTATGGCGGCATCTACCGGCGAGGCTTCCACTTTCTTTTCCGCCGTCTCTGGATAGATAACAAACGAATGATCATTAAGCCGGTCAACCTGCAGATTATAACCTGATAAAATCGCTTTTATAGCCATAAAAGGATCATTAGGAAGTGCTTCTTCGTACTTTACTGTTTTCCCGTCCAGTAACCCGCTTTCATGGAGAAAAATGACGTGGTAATTATCCTGTATGATATTTAGTGCCTGTTGTATCGACAAATCATGAACATATACACTCTTCTTAATCGTGGGTCGGTAGATCGAGGTCAATTCTTCATGATTTGCATTTTGTGTTGATTGCGGGACAGCCGCTAAAGCTCCCCCGACAATCATAAAATTCAACAGGAAAATCCCTGGAAACAGTAGCTTACTCCTGTTCATATGATTACTCCTTATTAGTTCTTTTCGAGGACCTTACTATCGATAAATACCGTTTGTCCCCGTTGGTACACATTTAAATTTAAAACCCTGGAAACCGCCGTCAGTATGGTGCTGAGGCTTTGTTTTTCAATATCACCGGTCAGTTCTTTATTCAGAAGAGATGGTTCTTTAACGACCACATCGACACCGTAGAGATCTTTGAGCATCTGTATGAAGCTGTTCAACGGTGTATGATCAAATACCAGGAGGTTGGTCGTCCATGAAGTGTAGACTTCCGGATTCACACTGGTGATATTTACCCTGGTATCGTTGCCGCGGATCGAAGCCATCTGACCGGGTTGCAGTTTAACTTCTTCGCTCTCCTTACTTTTCTTTGCTTTTACTGTCACAAGTCCCTTTCTCAGGACTACCGAAGTTCGGTTATTAAAAGTTGAAACGTTGAACTGTGTTCCTAAATCGCGAATGATGCCAGCGTCTGTTTGTATTTCATACTCAGCTTTTACCGGCTGGCGTGTCCCGACGATATTGAAATAAGCTTCACCATCCAGATGCAACTTCCTGACTGGCTGCTTCAACCAGTTGGAGGCATATCTTAAATGGGAATTTGGAGCGAGATAGATCTGAGAACCATCAGACAGCTTCAGAACCTTCTGTTCTCCATACTTCGTATTGACCTCCAGCATTGCCACTTTTTCATCCTTTGTGTGACTTCGGCCCTGATATAGCCAATAGCCATACCCGGAAAGCGCAGCGATCAGGATAACAGCTGCATAACGAAATGCAGTCTTCCAAATCTTGTTTTTACGTCTGCTTTCAAAAGGGAACATCAAAGATGATGAATGATCGTCGTTAATCCTTTGATTGAGCTTCTTCAACTGCTTCACCGCATCGGGCTGATACTTTGAAACAATTTTTAGATCCAGCAGAACCTTGCTGGCCTTATCAGCTAAAACTCTGTTTTCCAAAGAAGCCCGGATCCATTGCTTCCAATATTCGGCTTCCTCTTTATTTGACTTATTAAGTACCCAGCGATGAAATGACTCATCTCCGAGCAGCGATTCCAGTGAATGTGAATTCTCTTCCAATTGTCGTGATTAGTGTTCCTCTTCTTTCTTTGTCTGAGTTTAGAGAGACGAAACCTTCCCGTTTATAATCGTTTGAAAGAGTTTTTTTTTTGAGAAATTTGTAAATACTCATACCTTGTTTCTTTACAAATAGTTGTTTTTTAATAAAATATATGGATAAAAAGGGTGGAAATATTTTGATAAATGGAATTCCCCTAACTCGCCCCGGCAACTTTTAATGTGGGAGAATCATGGCCAAAATGGTCAGTATAAGCAGAAACTGAGGGAGTTTATTTTCAATAATGATATCTTTTGCACGTGATAAGGCCATTGACATGTAATTCCTTACCGTTTGGATAGTTAGGTCCATTATTTGAGCTATTTCTTCATAGTCCATACCACTGTAAAAGTACAGATAGATCACTTCCTTTTTCTGATTCGGCAGCTGATTAAGGACTTCAACGAGTGATTTGTGCAAAGGATCGTGGTCTGAATTGAGTACGATCTCGTCAGCGCTAAATTCGATATTTGGAATGATGTCTTTTATGCTGTCGCCTATCGGATCCACCATCCGTTTCTTTTGAAGCATCCGAAGCAACTGCCTGCGCAGCGATATGATCAGATAAGCCTTGACTGAAGAAACCGGCGAGAGCCTCTCCTTGGTTTGCCAGATCGTTGCAAAAACATCCTGTATCGCGTCTTCAACAATATCGCTTTCATTATATAATTTGCGGCCGTAATTGTAGAGATGGTTATAATTCTGAAGAAATAATGCTGAAAAAGCACGCTTGTCTCCCTCTCGAACTCCTGACCAGAGGTTCTCTAATTCTACATTTTCACTTATTTTGGATGGATGAGACATCACATTCAAGGTTATGAAGGAAACGTTCGATGAACTTAAAAAATGAAAAAAACGCTTCGGTATATACTAACAAAAAAAATTGGCGAGATATTCCGTCTTAATGTTCATCACGACAAGTATTTAAAATCTAATACAATTATGACCACAAAAACTAAAAATTCAGTCAAAAGAGTATAACCTGTTTACTTGCAATTGAATATAATACCATTCATTTTCATACAATTGCACTGTTTATGCAAAACGAAATTTCACCACTGGTCGCCTGACCTTTTTTTATGCCAACCTTAACCATTTCTTATTATGTGGAGTAATATCAAAAAATTAGCTGCCAGCCTGATACCGATAGTGATTTCAATCCTTTTGGTAGCTGGTTGTGAGCCCGTAAACGAGCAAAGCGTGCAGAACGTGCCACCAGCACAAAAACAATTTGCAACGCCGGAAATTCTACACAAAGCAGATTCTGTTCTCTCCAAAATGACCATTGAAGAGAAAGTGGGACAAATGACCCAGTTTACCAGCACTTATGCAACAACGGGTCCAACGATCAATCCCAACTATCGAAACCTTGTTAAGGAAGGCAAGGTGGGTTCCATTTTCAACGCCATTGGCTGGAAATATACCCGAAAGCTCCAGAAACTGGCCGTCGATAGTACACGGCTACATATTCCACTGCTATTTGGTTTTGATGTGATTCACGGTTTTCGGACCATCTTCCCTATTAACCTTGCAGAGTCGTGTACATGGGATCCCAATATGGTTCGTCAGGCTGACAGCGTGGCAGCTGCTGAAGCCGCCTCCGAAGGATTGCACTGGACGTTTGCACCCATGGTCGATATCTCAAGGGATCCCCGCTGGGGCCGCGTTATGGAAGGTGCCGGTGAAGATCCATACCTGGGATCAAAAATCGCTGCTGCTGCTGTTCATGGGTTTCAGGGAACGGACCTGTCCGCTCCCAATACCGTGCTGGCTTGCGTAAAACACTTTGCGGCCTACGGTGCTGTCGAAGCGGGCCGGGAATACAATACCGTAGATATGTCGATGCGTCGTCTTCGCACCATGTATCTGCCGACTTACAAGGCTGCCGTGGATGCCGGTGCGGCAACCGTCATGACCTCATTTAATACGCTCAATGGTGTCCCGTCTACGGAAAATCATTTTCTTATGACAGACGTCCTTCGCCACGAGTGGGGTTTCAAAGGATTTGTTGTTACCGATTATACGGCAATTATGGAACTGCAGAATCACGAAGTTGCCAAAGATTCAGCCCAGGCTGCGCTACGTTCTGTTAAAGCCGGCGTTGATATGGACATGCAGGCCGGTTATTTCCTTACCCAGCTGCCCAAACTTGTTCACGAAGGCAAAGTCAGCGAAGATTTAATTGACCAGGCCGTTCGCCGTATCCTGGCAACCAAATTCAAACTTGGTCTTTTTGATAATCCTTATGCCTACAGCGATTCAGTCCGTGCGGCACAAACGATCCTCAACGATGGAAACCGCAAACTAGCACGCAAGGTAGCCCGCAAGTCCATGGTACTGTTGAAAAATGACGGCAGCATTCTCCCGCTGTCAAAAGATTTCCACAACATTGCTCTGATCGGCCCTCTTGCTGATGATCAGGATGATTTACTCGGTTCATGGTCAGGTGCCGGGGAAGCAAAGGATGTCGTGACCATCCTGCAGGGAATGAAGGAAGCAGTGTCATCCAGCACAAAAATTCATTATGTGAAGGGAACTGACATCGAAGGAACATCGAAATCCGGTTTCCCCGCTGCTGTCGCTGCCGCCAGCAGTTCAGATGTGGTGGTCCTGGTAATCGGTGAATCACGTGCCATGACAGGTGAGGCTGCCAGCCGGTCGAAGATAGGCATCCCTGGCAACCAGGTTGAACTGGTTAAAGCTGTGATAAAGACCGGCAAACCGGTTGTCGTCGTACTAATGAACGGACGTCCGCTTACCATAGACTGGCTGCACGACAATGTTCCGTCCATTCTCGAAGCATGGTATCCCGGAGTTGAAGGCGGTCACGCCATCGCCGACGTCCTTTTTGGCGATTACAACCCAAGTGGTAAGCTCACTATGTCTTTCCCGCGTGATGTTGGTCAGATACCGGTCTATTACAATCACACGAATACCGGGCGCCCGAGAAACCCTAACAACAAGTATACTTCTAAATACCTGGATGTTCTTAACTCACCCCTTTATCCGTTCGGTTTTGGCTTGAGCTATACAACATTCTCTTATTCCGCACCTCAGCTTAGTGCAACCAGCATCTCACCAACGGACTCCCTAACCGTCACCACAACCGTTACAAACACGGGAAAAGTTGAAGGCGAAGAGATGGTTCAGATGTACCTGCACGAACACTACAATGAGGTATCACCACCGGTGAAAGAGCTGAAAGGCTTCAAAAGTGTGACACTGCAACCCGGTGAAAGCAGGGAAGTAACGTTTAAAGTGACACCCAAAAAACTGGAACGGTACGACATCAACATGAAGAAAGTTATCGCTCCGGGAGCATACTCTGTAATGGTCGGAACGAACTCCGATTCTGTAAAAACAGCTGATTTTACCGTAACGGGTGAATCCGGCAACTAATAGCTTTTAGCTGATTTTTAGAAAGGAGATGTGGAAATTCCGCATCTCCTTTTTTTATGCAGGACGTTTATTGTCTGGCTGTTGCAGGGGCGCTTCGCGAAGCGCCCCTGCAACAGCCACATTACAAGTACCTCATCTTCTGGCAAATGACCTGATATTTATCTACAATATTTCAAAAGTAATATCCTTATGTGATTGATGTGAAGCAGGTTAATATGGAATACCAGGAACAGATCGTTCGTCTTAAATGGAAATGCACAACCGATATCCGGAAACTGTTTATAAGGGATAAAAAACGGTTTATCAGAATCTACTTCAATTTCCAAAACGAGATCGAAAAAGCCAGAAAGAGTAGTAAACTGGGCTTGTTCTCATCCATCATTTTCGTTGCTTTCTATGTCATTCAGATTTTTGCCGGATCGACAGAGGCCCAGCTTAATCTATCGATGTGGATGACGGTGCTCTTTCTGCTGATTTGGATTGACGGCACCAACAAAAAGAACCATCTGGAGATGCTGCGGTTACTTGAAGATCTAAACAAAAACGAAAATGTCGATTAATTCTGAATTTTAAATATCTCGTTTGGAATCGTAATACAATGCTGCGGCACCCAGCACACCGCAATTCTCAAGTTCTGAAACCTCAATGCGGAATTTCTCAAGCGATTTGGAATAAGCAAACGTTCGAATTCGTCGCCACATCGACTTTTCAAAGTATGTATATGCCTGACTGACCGAACCACCCAGAATAACCAGTTCGGGATCGAAGGTGTAGAGGATCATCTTGATCGCATTGCCGATGTGAACACCCAGTTCTTCGAATATCTCTAATGCTGTCTGATCTCCCTGACTGGCACTTTTGAACACTTTCTCTCCTGCCGTCAGGTGAACCTGTTCGAAGAATTGCCCGCTTGCATAGTATTCGTAATTCTGGTCCAGGTAATCAACCATTCCGAACTCGCCGGCACCGCAGTTGGGTCCCGCATATAAGTGATCATTTACGACAAGACCGGCTCCCATGCCCGTCCCGATGATCAGGCCGATCATTGAATGTGCCCCCCTGCCCTTGCCGAAGTACTTCTCACCCAGGGCAAAGCAGTTGGCATCATTGTTAACCAGAACCGGCAAATTGTAGCGGTCTTCCATCAATTCCCGAAGATGGACTTCCTTCCATGACGGTATATTTTGCACATCATAAACGATGCCCTCATCTACATCCACGACACTCGGAACGCCTATTCCTATGGCTTCAACAGACGAATCAATGGATTTATCCACAAGACCAAACAGGTCGCTCATCACATCACCAACGGTACCATCAGAATGAATACGTACGGAACTTACCTCTCCAAGTTCATCATTATCGATAATTCCGGCCCGGGCGTTGGTCCCGCCCAAATCGATGCCCATGACTCTCTTTCCGTTCATGCCACTCCTGTTTCTGACGATGAATCGAGTTTATCCGCGGCTTCTTTACGTGACATCTGAATCGTCTTATTCGTAATAATGGGCTTCGCCCAGAATCCAATACTCAATATGAATCCCATCGTGATATATAAGAACAACATCCCGGTTCTCAAGCCAAACATGTCACCGAACCACCCGATAACCAATGGAACAATGGCCCCGCCAATGATACCTGTAACCAGGATACCAGCAAATGCACCGTGATGTTCTTCAAGGGAGTTCAATGCCAGTGAGAAAATAACAGGATACATCACAGAGGCGAAAAATCCGATGATAGGAAATGCATACAGTGCTGATGATCCGCTCCCAAAAAGTGCCACGCTCAGAGAGACGAGGGCAAGCACTGTAAAACTGATCAATATCTTCCGGCTGTCCATAACCTTAAGCAGAAAGAGTCCGAGCACGCCACCCGCCGTCATAAGCCCCCAAAACCGGGATACTTCTTCGGCACCAGTCGTTTGCGGGTCATAGCCGTGATAGGTCTGCAGGAATTGTGACATCCAGTTGGCAACTCCTTGCTCTGTACCTACATACATGAAGATCCCAAAAAAGAAAAGAATAACGATAGGTTTCTTGAGTAATTGAATGTACACGTTTACCGGTTCGACCTGTTCGTCTTCGCTAAGCTCCACTTTTGGAAAGCGCGAGAAAAAAATGACAACGATCATTGCCAGACAGATGATGGTAAACAGCCAGTACAGCGAAATCCATGGCAGGCTTTTGGGTACCAGAGAATCAAGTGTGGAAAGGATGACATCGTGCGAAGCCGCTGAATTTTTGAGATTCAAAACCAGGTATGAGTACACGAGAGGGCTCACAAAGGAAGCCAGCCCAAAAATGAGCTGTGCGAGTACCGAGTTGAACGCGTAATTCTCTTCACCACCGGCAGCGCGCAGTAATGGATTGATTACCACCTGCAACATGGCCATCCCTGAACCAATCAGGAACAACGAAATCACTGCGGTAAGATAGTTGGGGAACATAGCCAGGATCAGGGCACCAATGAAAGCGACGACGAAGGCGGCGATCATCACCTTCTTCTCCTTATACTTCTCAATCAGCACTCCCGTCGGTATCGAAACGACTCCGTATGCTATAAAGAACGCAAACGGCAGCAACGCAACAAGTGTCAGACTTAGGTTAAAACCCTTAATAATATCCGGCACCAACGGCCCTATGATATTGGTCAAGAATGACACTACGAAGAATGTCAGCATGATCAGGGCTACAATGTAATAATTACGCTTCATCGATTATCCTTTCCTTTGTTTACACACCAGTTTTAAATAGCTTTCAGCAATCAGCTATCGGCTGTCAGCCAGCTGAGTGCTGAAGGCTGACAGCTTTTTCAATTATTCCTTCTTTCCTGTATTCCATCCACTGATTGTCACAGCCGGCTGTTTTCCTTCCAGATCTTTTGAATGACAATGTCCGGTAATCGTACGTTCTTCACCAGGCATCAGGGTTATGTAATTATCATCCCAGAAAACAGGAACGACCGAGTCTCCTTCCTCTCCTTTTCTCATGTCGAGATGCACCATAAATGCCAGGCTGGTTGACGGGTTTTTCACCGTTACATTGGCATACGTATCATCACCCCGTTTTTCGAAAGTACGCTGTACATCGAGTTTGACCGACGGCAGTTGTTCCAGCATTTTCAAATCAGCAAACTGTGTCTGAGGAGTAACGAACCAGGTAGCTTTTGATGGATCAATCTTGTCCTTCTGTGCAGAGAGCACGTAGAAATTGGAGCTGACAACGTGTTTCGAACGATCCGTCAGTTTGAGATCGAGGAAATAGGTCTTGCTCAGCTTCATGTTATCCGGGAGCTGCAGAATGCCCATCGTTTTTCGTTCCGGGAGTGATTTTACACGTACCGTTTTCACCATCACTGGTTTTAAATTGAAATCCAGCACGCGAATCTCAGCATTGAGGTTACGGGCTCTGTCCAGGGTATTATTCATCACATCAATGGCCCTCTTGCCGTAATTATATGAGATGTGAAGAGGTTCGTTTGCCTTTCGTGCCCCGTAAAAAGCGCCGGTGGGCATCAGGTAATAGTCGTAGAGTTGCCACCACAGTTTAGGCCAGGAGGCGTTGTACATCCACTGAATGATACCTGTCGCTTTATACCGGTTGGCCTCAAACGCCTCGTACATGGCACGCATTCCTTCATAATTCAGGTATTGAGCTTTCCGCAAGTAGTCATTTAAACTCGCCGGTTTTCCAAGCCTCTGATCCATCGCCCGGTTATAGCGGGTCAGGTTATGGAAGTTGTAGCGCGCGGCATGATATAACCACGAACTGCTGATCGGCCACAGTGAATCAGCCGGAATCATCTTCTTGAGACTCTCCAGCACAGGCACTTCCGGTCCCGGACTCGTTTCGGTATTATACCCGAATGCCCCGCCGTTTTTAGTATCGATATACCAGTAATCAGGGGGCACATAATCGTAGGGACCTCTCATTTTTACGGCTGTCGGACCGGTGATTTCGCTCGTCCACTCAGCTGCCGAGGCGAGCGAAGGTCTGGTAGGATCAAACTCTTTCAGAACGGAAAGATACTTCTTTTCAAGCTCAGGCCGCGGCCACTTGTCGCTTCCGTACATCCAGACAAAAATACTGGGATGATTGCGAAGCCACGTGATCTGATCGCGAAACGAATTTGCAGCGATATTCATCTGCTCAGGAGTGATGATCCCCCCATATTTATCAGCTGGTGTTCCAAAATACTCCGGCCATTCCCACTGGCAGCTAAATCCAACCTGGATGAGAATACCTTTTTCATCGCACAGATTATACAAATGCTGGTTCACACCCCAGAACCCTTCCATGCGAATAGTATTTAAATTCATCTGTACCGCATAATCGATACCCGCTTCTTCATAGTCCGAGGTAGCATCGAGCAACATGGGATCGGTCCAGCCTCCACCTTTGATAAGGATCTTTTTGCCATTCAGCCTGTAACCCCGAAATCCGTCCTTATTTATGTAATCCGAAACCGTACGAATTCCGAAGCGTTTTGATTTTTGGTCAGATACCTTGTTATCTGTAACAAACTGAAGGTTCAGCGAATACAGGTTGGGTTTACCCAGCGTATGTGTCCACCAGAGTTTGGGATTTTTGATACTGAGTTGCTTGAACTGATTTGGTGTAAACGTCACCCTCCGTGCTTCTCCACCTGAAAGCGCTACATCCTGCGAAATCTGAATATTATCGCCGATGGTGCCTTTAAGCGTTCCCTTAACCGTTTTATCTGAATGATTGCAAATCAAGGCACTTACTGTCAGGTCTGCGTGTTTCAGGGTTGCCGTATCTACTTTCGTTTCAACAAACGGCTGGTCAACTGAAACGGGACCAGACACTAACAGATGCACCGTACGCCAGATCCCCATATCATGATCTGCAGGTTCCGGGTTCCAGTCGACAAAACCGACGGCCAGGTCCCCGGGTCCCGGACGGGATACCGCAACAGCAAGTATGTTCTTACCGGAATGTACATAACGACTGACATCAATCGTAAACCTTCTGAAACTTCCCTTCAGGGTGTCAGACGATGCAATTTTTTTACCATTCAGCCAAATACCAGCACTGTAGTTGATCCCGTTGAACTGAAGACGTGTTGTCTGATCAGTTGCCACCTGATTCAGATCAAACGCTGTACGATACCACCAGGGCACATTAAATTGATAAGGATCAATTTTACTAAGGTTTCTATTAAAGTAGACGTTTTTGTATACCCCCTTCTTCACCAAAGCCGCCAGAACGGTAGTCGGCACTTCCACACTATACCAATCTTTGGGATCAAACTCTGATGTTGATACGACATCTCCTGGCTGTTGTACTTTAAAAGACGACTGTAATTGCCAGTTATCCTTGAGTTCACTGTCTTTAAAAGACCAGTTACCCGATTGCGCAAAACCCGTTGAAACCAAAAGGAACGTACATAAGGCGGGCAGAATTAAACTTCGAAGACGATGTACCATATTTATAATCCGTTTCTTAACCATCCAGTAACCACACGATACCCTCTTTGGAAACTCTATTCACTCCTTGCTGATAACCAAATGAGGTTTGCCTTTATATAGCAATTTTTTTTGAAGATGGAAAAGAACTGAGGTGCCCTTAGAAAGCGGTAAACGGTGATTTACATCTTTAAACAAAAAAATAGGAAGGAACAGATAGAAAAAAATTTGCACTGAGCCTTCAAAAAAAGCAAAAATCACTCAGCACTGTACGCAGAAAAATTAAAAATGATAGGTTTACCATCGGATTGTTGTATGCTCAGTCTCAGATACATTGTCTGATTTTAGGGGTCATTATCGATCCAATCCGGCCAGGTTTATTTTCAAAATCGTCTGCTTGTCCCCTGCAAACTGTCGAATGGCCTCAATCTTAATTAACGTGAGTTCAACATAAGATAAACCTGCAAAGATGCTGATTTCACATATACAGGCGTATATCCGGACCGGCATAAACCGTTAGAACGGTTCAGGTATTAACGAATTCTCCCTAACACCCGTATTAATCCGGCTGCTATGAGTCAACGAATCTAAAACTAATCGTTTTTAACGATTTCTTCATTGCTTATATCGAACTCACCTAAAATAATTGCACTATAAAAGATGAATACATGATAAAAAGGCCGATAGACGAAGAAATCGCCGATCGGCCCAACAATTTTTAATTCATTCTCTCCAAGTAGACCTCATAATGAGATTGGGAGAATGAATTATAGATGACTGATTTTACCTGAAACCTGTGGTTATCTATTTGTTGCTGTTGAATAATTTATCGAGATACAATAACTGTTCACGATGCTTTGCGGGTCGCAGATAGGTATTGACATCAATCTGCATAACCGGGTGATTCACCCCTTCATTGAAAGGAACCCATGTTGGCAAACCGAGACCGTTAGGATCCCCGGTCTTGACAAAATTGGCAACAAAATCCTGGAAAATATTAGAAACCTTGTAGTCGTCTGCCGTCCAGGCGTAAACCTTGTTTGTGGGCAGATTCCCCATCACATATTCGATCTCCGCTGAATGAACGGCACCAGATGCAGGTTTTGGTTTTGTGGTATCCGATTTATCACCCTTCACAACACCACCGGCAAGTCCCGCTCTGGCATTACCCATGCTCGCATTCATAGGTGGACGCGGACGGGAATAGAAATAACGGTACACTGGTTTTCCGCCCGTTTTGCTCTGAAGTTCTGCCCATTTCCATGTACTGAATAACGTAAAGTTATCACTGGCAAGGTTAGTAGCTGATTCCACGACTTCCTGTTCATTTGAATGAGGAAACAGTTTTAGCATTTCGTCGGCATTTTTACCGTACATATTCTTCACTGCATCAACGAAATTCTCAGGCGTGGGTTTATTGCCCCGCAAAAAAGCCATAAAATTCATCTCTTCGGAATTCCATCCAAGCAGCAATGGCACATGAGCCTGATTCCCTTCCGAAAAAATCTCTTTTGGCGTTTTTGGCAGAAAATAGCCGTCAACATTTGGCCAAAAGCGTGGTGCTCCCTTTTGCCCCGTTGCTTTGAGCAGATCCTCGGCTGACATATTTCGTAAATCTGAAAGTGACTTTGCACCAACCATCTTTTCGAATTTAACTCCGTCTTCCTCAGTCTTTTTTAAAGGCGTTGGAGTGATTGGGGTGAACAGTCCACCGCTTTCACCGACAGCCCCCCTGAATAAATCTTTTGACAAAGGTGACGCCATCAGTGCGCTAACGGATATAGAACCGGCCGACTCACCGTCTATCGTTACTTTATTAGGATCTCCGCCAAAAGCCGCGATATTTTTCTTAACCCAACGCAGGACTTGCGCCTGATCCATCAATCCATAATTTCCGGAAGCATTATTTGGAGATTCTTTTGTCAGTCCGGGATGAGAGAAAAAGCCAAAGACACTAAGCCGGTAGTTAGCTGTGATGGCCACAATACCTTTGTTGCGCGCCATGCTTTCTCCATCATAGCGTGGTTCTGATCCATCACCAGCCATAAATCCGCCGCCATAGAAATACACCAGAACAGGAAGTTTCTCATCACTTTTCTTTGCAGGCGTCCAGACATTCAGGTACAGACAATTTTCACTCTTTTTAGGAAAACGGAAATTCATATCCCCGAATATCGGGCGCTGCATGCACCCCGGACCAAAATTTTGTGTCTTTAACACACCACTCCAATCTTTCACAGGCTGCGGCTGCTTCCATCTCAAGTCCCCGACCGGCGGTTGTGCAAAAGGAATCCCTTTAAATATGCGAACTCCGGAATCGTTGATTCCTTCGATAGCCCCATTCGCAGTTTGCACAACAGGTGGTTTACTGTTTGTATCTGTGGATTGCGCATGTCCTGAAACAGCTAAAAATCCACTCAGGATAAGAATAATGAATACTTTTCGCATGGCACCATTTTTAAAAATTCAAAAAAAGATGAGTCTTATACCCCTGATATCTCCATTTATCAAACGGCATTCATTCACAGGTGAAAGCTTATCTAATTTGTTCCTAAACCACAAGTATGCTTGCAAACTCATGCAAATCAATTGATACGGTTGTTTTGTTTGATAAAATTATTTGCTAAATATGTTAATACCTTCTTTTGTATTACAACTTTTTGGAGGATTTTGCATGTCAATCAATGTTTTTACCCACCGGAACAACAGCAAGAGTATTTTCAGCATCATTCTAACGGGTCTTACGCTGCTGAATTTTGCGCTCATCTCGCATGCCCAGGAATCTCGATTCGATGCTCAACAGTACACAGATGGAAAAGGTGACACGCTTAACTATCGAATTCTGTATCCTGATTATGATACTTTGCGTACCTACCCACTCGTTATTTTCCTTCACGGTTCGGGCGAGCGGGGACACGACAACAAGGCGCAGTTGAAATGGGGCGTCATGAACTTTGCGACTGATCAGAACATGATGGCATATTCTGCGCTTGTCCTGGCTCCACAATGCCCGGACAGCATGAGTTGGTCTAATTTTACAGGATTCCGCAAGGATCAGACACTACATATGCTTTCGGAGCCATCCGAGCCAATGAGACTTGTGATTGGACTGGTTCATGAACTCATGAAGAAAGCTCCAGTCGATTCGTCAAGAATATATATTACGGGATTATCAATGGGTGGTTTTGGGACGTATGACGCCATCGAACGCTGGCCGGACTTGTTTGCCGCTGCCATCCCGGTTGCCGGTGGAGGTGATCCGTCGAAAGCCGATCGAATTGCACATATTCCGATCTGGGATTTCCATGGAGCTGAAGACGCGGCTGTCGATCCAAATTATTCCCATGCAATGATCAACGCACTGCTTAAAGCCGGCGCACATCCCGGATACACGGTCTATCCCGCCGTAGGTCATTATTCATGGCTTGGAGCTTATAGTGATCCGCAGGTGATGGCGTGGCTGTTTCGTCAGCATAAATAAAAGATATTAGTTGATAGTACTTCAGTTGTCATTATGGAGTCTATCAACTATGAACTGTTATGCGCACATCTTAAATCTAAAAGGTGTCACTGTACAGCACTCTGGATTTGCCGATCAGGCTAACTAAATCCGGCAAGTCGTAATATCTCAGAACGTTTGGCAATACATACGAATACGCATCCATCATCATAGGATGTTCCAGGATATAGTGATAACTGGTAATTGTATGGGACAGATAGAGTTTTGATATCTGGTGATCAAAAACTGCAGCATGTAAAACAGCCGGAGCAGCAATTCCGGTTGCGTGGATTTCAACAGCTTTATCTTTTAGCGGATCCTGAGTGCGTATAAAATCCATCACTGTCATCACATCCTCGACCCGCTGACCTAACAGTGGACGGCCGATATGCAGCGAGATCATCACATTTCTATATTCGTGATCGAAGTATTTGGATGCATTGTACTCTTTGGGATCTTCAGCCTCGCCCATACCGCGCATATCAGCCAGAATCACTGCATCTCTATTATTCAAGTATTTTTTGATGAGATCTGTGCTGTCCGCTACGACTGATTTCCCTTTTTCATCAAACCAGACAACGACTTTTCTAATGCCGGTTTCCTGTTTGGGATAGGCAACAAGAGCCGGAAGTGGAATCTGGCCTTCCCTACGAATGATCACTTTTTTAAAAGTGACCGATCCGTTGCTGACTTCTCCACGCCATTCAGGTTCGACTTTGGTGGTTTCTTTTCCTGGCAGACCCAGTGTCTTGCGAATCTGAGTCAAGAATTCGGTTCGTGTACTTTGTTTATGAAAAGCTTTTCTAACCTGCTTCAGACTGTCGGCTATCGCCAGATTGTGATCCTGAACATCCACTTCATCCGGAAAACTGGTATTAACTTGTCCTGTTTTTGTGCATTGCAGTTCTCCGGGTGACAAAATCTGGAGATCCCCCTCTTTCACTTTGGTAGTGTCCTGATAAAACCACCTGCGAAACCAGGTTACAGCAGCTTCTCTTTTTGGTTTTGAGATGCCATGACCATCACTCCAGGTAAACTTCATCACTTTCTCCGGAGCGCCAAAAACCCGGTACACCTGTTTCATCTTTTCGTAAGTTTCCTTTGTTCCTGCATAGTCAAAAAAGTCGTAGCGGGCTGACAAGATCAACAATGGCTGTGGGGCGTGCATTATCAAAAAGTCGCCGATATCCAATCGATCGCTACCTTCAAATGGAATCCACCAGCAGCCATCTTGAGGGCCAATGGTTTGGAATACATTTGCCCTTCTTGTTACAAAACTGCATGGAACAGCTACTTTTGCCCGGGGTTCATAGGCCATAAAATAGGTCGCCTGTGTTCCACCTCCCGAATTTCCTACAACACCTATTCTCGTGGTATCAACTTCCGGTCTGGATAACAAGTAGTCGAGTCCCCGTTCATTATCCCAGAGTTGATACGCAACAACGCTGGTACCGACCAGATTAGATCCTGCGTTTAGCATCGTGTGCTCGGTCGTCGCTCCGCGTGTTAGATTAATTCCTTGTTTGTCGGTCAGCTGAATTCGCTCGCTCTGTGAAATAGGATCGATGACCAGAACAACGAATCCGTGAGTTGCAAAAAGGATAGCCGTTTTTTGATAGGATTCGGTGGCCTTGGAGGTCATCTCATGTCCGCAGAAAAAGAGGACACCGGGCACCTTGCCCCTTGTATTATCCGAAACATACAGGTTTGCCGTCACGTGATGGTGTGGGAAGCTCTGATAAATCACTTTTTCAATGTGATAGCCGTCGCGTTTTATTTTTCCAGTTATCTTGACATCTAATGGCGCTTTGTGGGGGAGCTGTCCCAGTAAGTTTAAAAACCGCTCTTTTCGGCTGTTGCGATACTGGCGCATGGAAACCGGAGATTCTATCGCCGCATTCAGATTATCCAAACGCTGGTCATACTGGCGATCAACCTGCTGCATCAGGTATTGAAACAGGGAGACGTGACTTTTCCAAGGCAATACATCGTATTTATGCTGAGCATAAGAATGTCCAGATATGATAATCATGAATACGCCGGTCACCAGGACAAATCTTATTAATCTTTTCATAATTGGTTACTTCGGTTGCTCACAAGTTACCTCAATATTCTGAGCGACATAAGGTTTGTTCATACTTGTGGGTTGTTGACTGACATGGACTTGCAGTACATTTCCATATTTCTGGATTTCTTCATAAAAAGCTCACTCTTATTCAATTAAACTGTCATCCTGATGTCGGTTTGCTTGCAAACCGACGTAGGATCTCGTTTCGCATCCTGCAACGATCGTTGCCGAATACATGCGAGATTGCCTCGTCGCCCTATCGGTACGACTCGCAATGACATTCATTCCCACTTGCTATCAGGCGGTATCCAGCCATTCAATACGTTCTCAATCGTGTATTTCTTTGCCTCTTGGTCGGTTAACTGATGTGACCATGATACCCGGTCTGCCGTGTCTGCTCCCGGACCGTAGTCTTCATACTCGGAATATCGTGCTGTTTTGTACCTGTCCGTGTCGTGCCAGTTCGACCATCCCTCCTTCCGGATATGCCTGCCGATATAACAATGCAGGTAAGTTACGCTTGCATAAGCACGCCAGGGTCTGCCGAGTGAGGCATTTGTTACAGTTGTGTCGCCCGTCAACTCACAATCGTAAAAGACATAGCCGAAGGGATGATCTTCGGGCGTTGATGCCGCTGTAACATGAGAGTCCTTTTTGCTATGAATATGACACTGGTCAAAGAATGCTGTGGCATTGCCAAAGATAAAATCTGTCGTTCCTTCCAGATAACAGTTTCTATAATATTCACGGCTGTTGGGATTATTTGTGAATAATATATCCTGATTCCCAATGATTCGGCAATCGATAAACGCCGCTTTGTCCCCCAGAACTTCGACGGCAACTGCCTGGCCCGCATAAAAACCAGCATTGTTTTGAAATGTGATATTTATCGCGGTGAAGTTATTAGCTGCTATCAGGAAACTGTGGGATGTCCGTGTGTTGATCGTGTCTCCGGGAGCAATAACTTTTCCCGTGTGATCATCATAGGTAAGAATCGTCTTGAAGCGATCCTGTCCAATAAGCGTGACATTACTCTTGGTGGAATCAAGATGCAACTTCTCTTTGTACACGCCGTCTTTTATATAGATGATAACAGGTGTAGTGTTGTTCAACGGGACTGAGTCAAAAGCAGCTTGTACAGATGTAAAATCGCCACTACCATCCTTTGCAACGACGATGCGTTTGTTCTTATGTGCACAAGACCCAATCATAACAACCAGGATAACACTTACTATAACAGTACGATTCATCAGATTTCCCTTATTCACATATTTCCCATATCCCTCTATCTCGTAACTATTCTACTGCACAGCCTGGAGAGTGCTTTATTATTTTCAACGCCCTGCAGAACCAACTCTGCAACATGCCGGGCACCATAAGCATTGAAATGGGTGTTGTCGTGTATCCCATTCGGATAATTGGGATTCTCTCCCTTGTTGAGTTGCATGAACAACAGTTTTGAATTCACTGGTCCGTACTTTTGAAATAGTTTCCGACTCATTTCATCCAGATCAATCACAGGCACATTGTATTTCCTTGCAAGATCCCTGACAATTCCCGAGTAAGGCTTATGTGTTTCCCTGATATGACCGAAACTATCAAAATAGCGACGAGAAACCGGGCTAATTAAAACCGGGATAGCTTTTTTGCTGCGGGTCTCGGTTATGAATTTGATCAGGTTTTTACGGTAATCATCAGGCGGCGTATATCGATCGGGGTAATCTTTTGCCTCATCGTTGTGACCAAACTGAATGATTACATAATCGCCTTCCTGAAGGCTGTCGACAATAGGTTTCCAGCGGCCTTGCGAAAGAAATGTCCGGGTACTTCGACCGCCTTTCGCCCTGTTTTTAATGGTAACTGATGAATCAAAATAGTCGGCAAACTTCATTCCCCAGCCTGTTAGTGGAAAACGGTTCGGTTTGTATTGGCACATCGTAGAATCCCCAATCATCCATACAGTTACTTTCTTTTTAGGATGGGGCATAAGCAAGAGCAACAGAACACCAATAACGCCGACAATTTTATATCTGTTTTTATTCATCTTACGTTGGATAATTTAATGACGACTATCCGCCATGATTCACTTTGACAGCAACATATTACGTAACCCAAGAATCTCAGAGGACCACAAAGACCTATCCTGGATTTCTCTCTGGGGTTCTCGGTGTTATCTTTGTGCACACTGTGTCTTTTTATACCGTGTGGCATTACAGAGATAGTCGTTCATGATTTTATACATGGTTCATCAGTTCTATTTTGCTTTAGGCTGTACCTGCCTGATTCTTTGTGCCAGTCCAAGGTGCAATTCTTTTATCCCATCCAGTACCAATTCTGCCATCTTTCGGGCGCCGAGTTCACTGAAATGCGTATTGTCCTGTCTTCCATCGGGATAGTGTGGATTCTCTCCCGGTGCCAGATGGTTGAACAGATACTTCGAATCTTCGGGACCAAATTTCTGTAAAAGAGCCTGGCTGGTTTTATCGAGATCAATCAGGGGAACATGATATTTGCGTGCCACATCGCGAACGAGTCCGGCGTAAAAGGCATGTGTTTCTACGACGCGACCATTTGAATCGAACCGCCTGCGTGCAACAGGGGTAATCAGGACAGGATGTGCTCCTTTGTCTCTTGTTTCGGTAACATACTTAACAAGGTTTGCCGTGAATTGGTCTGGAGTTGTATAGCTTTTCTTGGTTTTGACCTCATCATTGTGGCCAAATTGAACGAGTACATAGTCTCCCTTTTGCAAGTGTTCCACTACCGGTTTCCAGCGGCCTTCTTCCAGGAAAGTCCGTGTGCTCCGGCCGTTTTTAGCACGATTATCCACAGTGACACCGGAATCAAAAAAGTAGTGAAACGGCATTCCCCAGCCGGTCTCCGGATAGGCTTTCACCTCTTTGTCGGCTACCGTCGAATCGCCAATAAGATATACGGTGATTTTCTTCGGTTTTATGGCAGAAAATCCGGTGAGCAGCAGCAAAATGCCGATCACGCTGAATTTCAAGATTGGCTTTTTTATAAAATCTACCTTCATCAAATGCCAGGGTTGGATAGTTGATTATTATAAGTTGCCAGACCGTTATCATTATTAAAGCAGCCTGACGGTTTATCCCGAAAACTTTCAGGATGACCGCCGCATCAGGTCGCAAGTCTGTGACTTGTGACCTGACTGGCGTAGTGCTGTGTCACAAGTTGCAAACTTGCGACATATGGGATTCCTATAACGGTCTGACGGTTCTAACCGTCTGACCGCTGTTTCCCTCATTTCCCTATTTCCTTGATTTCCGGTTTCCAGCCATCGAAAATATTACTGATGGTGTACTTTGCAGCTTGCTTTTCGGTAAGCTGATGCGACCACGAAACCCGTGCCGATGCATCAGCACCCGGTCCTTCACTCTTGTATTCGGCATAGAATGATTCCTTCTCAGCCCGTTTACTGTTCCAGTTATACCAGCCCGCCGGGCGTATCTGTTTACCCATCCAGCAATGAATAAAGACCGTCTTGGCATAGTCACGCCAGGGACGTCCGAGGAAAACTTCGTTCACTCCATTTGCTGCAGTCAGCTTGCAGTTTTTAAAGACGAAGCCATATGGAACTCCTTCAGGCGTTGAAGCTGCCGTTACATACGAATTATCCTTGCTCTGTATCGCACAATTTTCAAAGAGCACTGTTGCCTGTCCAAAAATGTAATCTGTTGTTCCATCGATATAACATTCTTTGAAATAGTCACGGGAATTTTCTCCGGCAAGATATACGGTATCCTGGTTGCCGAGGATGCGGCAGTTCACGAATGTGCAGCGGTCTGCCTCCACATGCAAAGCCACGGCCTGTCCGACCGGTCCGGCGCTATTTTTGATCGTCAGGTTTTCTGCCCTGAAGTCATTCCCATCAACCCGCAAGGTATATGTAAAAAACGTGCTATTGCGGCCGCGTTTGATTTTATCAAAGTAATCCCCATAAGTGATGATCGTTTTGTCCTTACTCTCTCCGATCATGGTGATCTTAGTATTCCAGGAAGGCACCTTCACTTTTTCATGATATACACCGTCCTTTATATAAATCGTGATACGCTTGTAAGGAAATGACTTGCAGGCATCAATGGCATCCTGGATGGATGTAAAGTCACCGCTGCCGTTTTTGGCTACGGTATAGTGAGTTTTGTATTTGGGAGCAGATGCGTTTGTCGTTGAATTCTTCGAACTGGCAAAACATTGGGCTTGAGCAAGAAGAAACAGACAAAGGAGAATCCAGATAGTTCTTTTTGGAAAAAGCCTTTTCATCTCCCTCGAGGGAGGATTAAGGTGGGTGTTAATGTGCGTTTCGTTATCTGATGAGCGTAATTCATGATGAATCGCTGAGTGAACACCCCCTATAAGTCCCCTCCAGGAGACGGGGTAAATCACCTCCCTTGAGGGAGGACTAAGGTGGGTGTTGCCCGCGCCTCTGATAGTGCAACAAGCGGATTCATAATGAAACGACGAGGTCATCCCCCAGCCCCCTTCAAAGGGGGACTTATCGAATCTTCTATTCATTCTCAATTTTACAACCTGGTTATATGGGGTTTTCTATCCGAAATAATCTTCAATTGTCTAATCAAAAGTGATAGCTGATAGCTGAACGCTCAGTTATAGATCCGATTCAATCCTTTCCAGACAGCCGTTTCAATTTGCTTCTGACCTGTTGTATCCGGATGCAGACCATCTACATAATTTGGCGGAGACACTACATGAAGCAACGAAAGAAATTTAGTGTGTTCTTCTTTTGCCAGTTTTTTATAGCGTTTTTCCAGACTGTAGAGAGATTTCCTGGTATTCTCGTTGTACTTCTTTTTGACGTTAATAGGTGCCATGGTCTTCAGATTGATATCCGTTGGCGCAAGAATCACGATATTCGCCTTGGGATCAGTATTGCGGATCTCCCCAATCATCCATTTCATGTTCTTTACACAATCATCGACCATCGCTTTCGTGCCGTCTTTCAAATCATTAACGCCTAGGAATATCAGGTAATAATCAGCATTCGGATTTTCTTTCAAGACCGGCAGAAGTTCTTCCCGGTCGGATGTCTTTCTTCCATTGCGTCCCGCATTTACAAAGTCGGCACTGTTGCCATGATCTTTTTCGAGATACCAAACCCAACTATGTCCGTCAACCTTGGCCCCGTGCGTTATCGAATCACCAAAACAAACCACCTTGCCATGGATTCCAATGCGATAGTTTATGGCAAATAAGGCTGCAATACTTAAAACTATAGTTAATGAGAAGAATTTTTTCGTGGTCAACTTCATCTTTCATCCCTTTTTTAGTTCAAATTTTCTTTACCCCATTCAGGGTATTCTTTTAACATATGCTCCGGCCAATATCCATACCAACCATATCCGGTCCGGCGTTCGCGAGATACATCGGAGAGTTTGTACACTTTCTTGCCGTCACGGTTGGCAAAAAATGGGCGGTTTGTACCCAGTTCATAATACCTTGCCCATATTGGTGGTGCCGATGAGTCCTTAACAACCACTTTATCCGAATCAGCTTCGTGAAATTTGTATATCACTTTGCGGGCTGCCACCGTCTTGATCCTGATTCCGTCAATTTCAGAATCTTTGAACCATCGAACAGCACTCTGAACAGACTGGATGACCTTCTGACTCGGATGATCAATACTCATGAGCAATTCCACGATCTGAGCGCTTTCTTCACTTGCCTTGCACGGTAGTTCGAAGGTCCGGGCACCACGTGGTTTCAAGGTTTCGTTGTCGTGCTGCTGGCACCATACCGTCAGCTCCCCGTCCTCTTTAATTTGCATCATAAGAATACAATCAATGCCTTTCCAAAATGCCTTCCTGACCTTTTCCCGTGTCGTATTGCCCACAAATGAATAGTAGGATTTATTCTGAACGATGTGATGTAAAACGGTCATTACACCGACCATAGCATCATCATTAAATGTGATGTATTTACGGTAGCCACTGGTATCAGGATAAAACTGTGGCCAGCCGCCATTCGGATATTGTGCTCTGAGAATGAAATTTATCCCCCGAAGTGCCGCATCCTTGTACCGGGAATCACGTGTCATTGTGTATGCGTGAGCCAGATACTCTATCTGAGAGTGTGTGGCGCCGTTATCAAACGTTGTATGATCTGAATCTTTCTTCTCAGCCAGGATCCGTTTTTGCCCGGAAGTCAGGATGGCAAGCATGTCGTAATTCTTCGGCCAACCTCCATTCGGTTGCTGGTAGAGAATAATGTTGTCAGCAATCTTCCTGATCTGAGTCGGTTTGTATTTCTTTTGATTTTTCAATCTAACGATCACCTGCTCATGATCTGTGATATCTTTCCAGTGATGCGCACTGTCATGAAATCCTGTGATGTCGATCGTCTTTGTTTTTTGTTGGGCGAATGCCGTTTCAGGTACATTTATTGAAAGCAGGACTGCCAAAACCAGTATCAGACTACCGAAATTAGAAATTAGATAATTAGGAAATCCACCTCGTTCCCAAGCTCTGCTTCTAATGCGGAAGCAGAGCACCCGACAGGTGGTGTTACGAAGCAGAGCATCGTAACAAGATTGAGGTTCAAGTTCAGTTTTCATTGGTCACGGTTAACTGATTACTGATCATTGTTTACTTTTCATTGTTCATTGATCAATCGTTAGAGCACCAGAACTCACGTTCTCCCCTTTCTCAACATACTTACCGGGATTCTCCAGATTGGTCTTCATGACATCGATACCGGCCGTCTTGCTTCCGGTTACGGTCATGAATTTCTCTGTGTTAATGGGAACATCTACATTATTTAAAACAACATTACGACTGTTATCCATCGAAAATACGACTCCGGATTTCGGCAGAATCGTAACGTTGTTTAGTTTGATGCCGTCAACCTCTTCTGATTCAAATCCATGTTTTGCCGATATATGTACATCCGTAAGTGTGATGTCCTTAATAGGCATCTCAGGTAAGCCGGTCATCGATATTGCCGTATTAGCCCCCCGACAGTAGAGATGGCTGATATGGAAATCCTGGAAGCGCGGTGTCGTGCTGTTCACTTCAGGGGTTTGGCCTTCTTTCCCTTTTTGGGATAACTCATAATATGTGTTGAAGTAGATAGCCTGATCGACTATACGCGACATAGATACATGATCCACATAGATATTGTGAACGAGAGCTCCCCTGCCCCTGCGGCTTTTGAAACGCAGTCCGCGGTCTGTTCCGATAAAGGAGCAATTTTTTACAGACACATTTTTGATCCCGCCATCGGTATTACTCCCTATCACAAAGCCGCCGTGTCCATGATGTACCATGGATTCTGCAATGATGACGTTTTGCAATGCCGGATTGCTGAATCCCCCAACATCCGTGGGACTTGATTTCATGCAAATCCCATCATCACCAGCCGTGACTGTGCATCGGTAAATGGCGATGTTTTTCCCCCCGCCTATGTCGATGCCGTCACCGTTCTGTGCCCAATATGCATTATCAACCGTGACGTTACGAATGATCATATTTGTGCAAAACTTAGGGAACATGGCAAACTTGGGAGCATTCCGGAATGTCGGGCCGTCGAATAACACATTTTTACAGTACAGCAATTGAATCATGTAAGGCCGCATGTACGTACGAGCTGGCAGGTAATCCTGCGCACTGAGTTCCCGACCTAAAGATTTCAGTGATTTGATATACTTCTCCCCATTCATCGCTTTCTGACTGGGCCACCAGATAGAGCCATTATCACTGAGAGCATCACTCAATTTCAAAAGTCGTTTCCAGTGTGCTTCCGTCACTTTAGCTTTCTTGACCGGCCTCCATGCCTGTCCATTGCCGTCGAAAATTCCACCGCCAGTTATGGCTACATTCGTCAAGTCGTGGCCATAAAGGGGCGGCATCACTTTGTACTCATCATCCGTATGCGGCATTTTGATAATTGGATAGACAGCTTGATTCGCTGAAAACTGTATGACAGCACCTCGCTCAACATGCAGGTTCACGTTACTCTTCAGTTCAATGGGACCCGTCAGCCATAATCCCGGTGGTACAACCACGGTCCCACCGCCGGCCTTGGCGCAGGTTTCAATCGTATGTTGCATGGCCTGGGTATTTAACATCTGTCCATCGCCGACAGCACCATAATCTGTTATGTTAAATGTCCGATCGGGAAACTCGGGTTCCTGAATATCGGGCATCTGGAATGGGGCGTTTTTTACATAGTATTCCAGGTTTTTTATCCGATCAGCCTGCGAGAATCCGGATTGGAAACTAAGCACAGACAACACGAAAAGTAAAAGACAGACCTTAACTAAATAGGGATAACTGTTCGGTTTCATAATTAATGAGATAATTCTTAAGTCTTGAGACAGCACATTTTTTCATCGGATGGATAATCGGATAAAATCTTTGTCTGGGATGGATCAATCCTCCCGACCTCCTTCTCCAAGGAGGATTATTTGTCCCATAAATGGGCCAAAAAAGGAGTGCCCTCCGTTTCATCATGAGCAGTCTATCAGACAATGTTAGGCTTCTTGACACACACCTTAATCCTCGCTTTTCCGTAAGGATCCCTATGGGAAAGGGGGAAGATATTCTCCCCCTTGTCGAAGGGTGCCGGGGGGATTGATACCACGTTTCAAAAATGGCTGACTTTGGGATCAAAGATGAAATCATTCAGATACTCACTTTTTTGCCATTCACCGTCGTGTTCAAGACGCTCAGGTGTTTCGCATCTTTTATGAAATTCTTCTTTTCAACATCTCTGAACGTGCAGTTTCTGATGGTGATGTCACGCACGGGCTTATCATCCCTTCCCTCGATGTATATTGCATATTCACTCTTTTCGCTGACCACATTATCAACATTTACGTTAACCAGTGTTGGTGGATAATGGCAGCCACTACCCTGTTCACCACCATAGAACATGTTGACTTTCACTACAGCTTCACGGACAGTTCCAACCTTAAGGTCCCTGAAATAGTAGTTCTTTAGTACCCCGCCGCGACAAGCATTCGACTTAATACGAATGGCACGTTCCAGATTTTTGCTGCTCATCTCGCAGTTCTGCGCATATACATTTTCAACACCACCCGATGTTTCGCTTCCGATGACAACCCCGCCGTGGCCATCGCGCATCTTACAGTCTTCGACAATGATATTCTTTGAAGGCACACCAACGCGGCGGCCATCTTCATTCTTACCGCTTTTGATGGCGATACAATCATCTCCATTACTAAAAAAACAATTCTTGATATGCACGTCCGTACAACATTCTGGATCACAGCCATCATTGTTCGGTCCGTGGCTTATTGTTGTAACTCCATCAACGGTCACATTCTGACTCAGTGTCGGGTGAATGATCCAAAACGGTGTGTTTTTCATGGTCACACCCTGGATCAGGATATTTTTGCTGCGGTAAAATTCGACGAATGTTGGTCGCATGTAGTGGCCCTTCCCAAACACACGATCTTTTACAGGCACACCATTACTGGCCATTTCCATGAGCTTAGGTTCGTTATCCTTATCATGCTGGGTAGGCATGCCTTCTTTCCAGCCGTATATTTTCTTTCCTACCCAGTTCCACCAGTGATTATTATCTGCCTGGCCGTCCAGTATTCCATCTCCGGTTAATGCTATGTTCTGCTTACCATACGCATAAATCAGCGGTGAGTAATTCATCAACTCGACACCTTCGAAACGAGTATACACAACAGGAAGATAGTCGTCAGCTTCAGTGCTGAATTTCACATGTGCCCCTTTATCGAGATGCAGATTTACATTGCTTTTAAAGTGGATTGGACCTTTAACAAACCATGTTCCTGAAGGTATGACCACTCGTCCGCCACCTGCCTGATTACATTTTGATATGGCTTCTTTAATAGCTGGAAGACAGTCTGCCTGACCTCCTGACTTTGCCCCAAAATCAGTAATCGTGAAGTTTCTGTCGGGAAATTTGGGAGGGACAATATTTTTCAGGATATCCGGCAACTCGTCCCAACCCTGTTTAGCGCCGGCATACAGTAACGAAGAGTTTGCCAACGGTTTTAACATCATTGGGCTCGCGATCAGGAAGCCCATTCTTTTTAAAGCTTCTTTTCGTGTGATATCATGATTTCCCATAGAATCAAATCCTTTTAGTCGTTAAATATTTGTCAATCAGTCTCTTGTTAGTGTCCAGCGGTCAGTTCCTTATGTCACAAGTTGCAAACTTGCGACAGAGTAGTTCAAACCGGCAACTCGTAACCCGCAACTGCTAATTTTTCATCTTACTTTTCAATTCTAAACCAATCAAAATCGGCATATCCTGAGTCGTGTGCTTTTTGGGTACTGGTGGTAAACAGTCCGACCTTGGCGCCGATCCATTTTCCCTCTACGGCATGAAATGGTTGAGCTTTTATAGTGTGATATGTTTTCCCATCCAGGCTGTAGCTGAAATGGCAAACAGCGTTTTTATCAACATGTACAGCAAAATAAATAGTGCTGCCCGAAACCTTGCGAATCACCTGTTCTTGTTCTTTATTCCCTTTATCCGCATGCTCGCAAACAGTATATGAGAGGTAAACGCCATCTTCTTTTTGGATGAGCGACAAGTACGCATAGCTTCTGCCCATTATGATAAAACCGACCTTGTCGCCAGTATTTTGTGGATGGAAAGTCAGCTTCGTCTTTGTTGTGAACTCCGGAGCAGGGAATTTCTGCATCAGAACATTAGGCACATCCCAATAGTTACTTGCACTATCCGGGTACAACTCGCAGTAAAGACGAAGATATCCCTCCCCGCTCCTGGAATATTCCCAGGTTTCTTTGGGATTGGCTTGCCACTGCCACTGGAGCCCGAGCCCCGGTGTATTAAACTCGTCGGAAGTCTGCGGTGTAGCTACCGGCATCTTAACATCGACATCCGGTTTTTTATAGGTAATGACGGGAACACCAGTACCATCTCCATCAGGATCGGCACCTATGACCGGCCAATCGTTTTTCCACTTCATGGGTTCAAGCAGAGTTACCCTGCCGTAGGGCCCTCGATCCTGAAAATGAACGAACCATGATACTCCCTTCGGGGTTGTAATCCACGCCCCCTGGTGCGGACCGTTAATTGGTGTTGATCCCTGCTTCATGACCAATCGTCGTTCATATGGACCATAGATATTCTTTGAGCGCAATACAATTTGCCACCCACCCGTAACACCACCCGCCGGAGCAAAGATGTAGTAGTAACCTTTACGTTTATAGAGCTTTGGGCCTTCGACCGTTGGATCCTGTTCATGTCCATCATAAACAATTACCGCATGATCCAACAATTTTGTCCCATCAGGTTTCATCCGGTTAATCGTCAAGATGCTTTTGATACCAGCGCGACTTCCCGCATAGGCGTGCACCAGATAAGCCTGCCCGTCATCATCCCAGAGTGGACATGGATCAATCAATCCTTTTCCGCCCTGGACAAGTACAGGATCAGACCAGGGACCTGCTGGATTTTTTGCTTTTACCATGTAAATACCATAGTCAGGATCCGGATAATAAATGTAGAATTCCCCGTTATGATATCTAATAGCCGGCGCCCAAACGCCATTCCCATGCTGGGTTTTCGAAAAGTGACCATATGGCGGTTGTCTTTTGAGTGCATGCCCGATAATCGTCCAGTTGACTAAATCTTTTGAATGCAGAATGGGTAGTCCGGGAACAGCATCAAAACTGGATGCCACCAGGTAATAATCATCACCTGCGCGGCACACATCCGGGTCCGAGTAATCCGCGAAAATCACTGGATTTTTATACTTCCCGTTCCCAAGATCCGGAACCCAGACGTTCGAAACAGAATTACCCGAGTTGCTTTTTGAAGCTTGAGCATAAAGGTCGTTCACACTCAGAAGGAGTATAAGGAATAGGGAAATAAGGGAATAAAAAGAGAATTGTGTGTTAGTAGAGTTGCGGGTTACGAGTTGCGAGTTGGAAACCCTTACTCCCCCTTGGTCCCGAAAGTTTTCGGGAGGTCTGGGGGGATTGACCACATTCACTTCACAAGTGGAAAGGCATCTTTTCTCCTCTAAGCTTCCGTACCCATGCAGAGCATAGGAACGAGGATAATATGGTAATAACAGCTTCATTGATAACTGCTTATTGTTTACTGATCACTGCAAATATTCGATTTGGCAACTAGCCATGATAAATGCACCAATACCTTTTGGATCATTCGTTCTTACCGGTTCATTGACATAATATTCGAAACTGCCATCGCGGTAAGGATGCCCGCCAAGTCCGGCGACGCTGCATGTTCCGGTCAGATTTACCTGACCGTTCGAATCCGTTTTTATCAAGTTGTGGATTATTCCCTTGTAACCTTTACTGGCTACCTTTGCGAATTTATCCGGCAAATATCCTTTCCTCACGCCTTTGGCCAGGGAATACACAAACATACATGATGCGGAAGCCTCCAGGTAATTCCCTTTTTTGTGAGGCATGTTCAAGACCTGCCACCACAAACCCGTTTGGGGATCCTGGTATTTGCTAACGGCCGTAGCCAGTCGGTTCAAAATGGTTACCAGCGAGTCACTATCCGCGCTGTTTTTCGGAAAATAATCGAGCGCATCCACCAAGGCCATGGCATACCATCCCATCGCTCTTCCCCAAAAATTTGGTGAATCTCCGGTTTTAGGGTTTGCCCATTTTTGTTGTTTTGATTCATCCCAGCCATGATATAACAACCCCGTTTTGGGATCGCGTGCATGCTGTTCCATCAGCACAAACTGATGCGTTATATCATCAAATGCTTTGCTATCGTGGGTCATTTCCGCATAATGGGCATAAAAAGGTTCAGCCATGTACAAACCGTCGAGCCACATCTGGTGCGGATAAATTTTCTTGTGCCAGAATCCACCCGACTTGGTGCGAGGTTGTGTTCTAAGTTGATCTCTTAATTGTGTTGCAGCCTTCCAGTACTTTTTGTTACCGGTAACCTTGTAGAGCAATAAAAGAAGCTTCCCGTTATTGATATCATCTAACTTATAATCGTTAGGATCATACGTACGAATAGAGCCGTCGGGGGCTATGAAATGATCAATGATGTTCTGTATGTAATTTATGTATTTCTGCTTGCCAGTATTTTTCCAAACGCATTCAATACCCTTCAGGACTACACCCTGATCATAACTCCACTTTACCGGCTTGTTTTGATTTGTATAGATGGAATCGGGCCATAGCTGATCAACAACGGAATTCGCCATCCGTTGAGACCATGGGACCGACTGACCTGTTGCCAAACCAAATGGCAGCATGCAGAAGATTAAAAACAGAAACCTGAATTTTTTAATCATAAACATTTATTACTGAAAATCGATTAAAATTAACTGCAAAACTTCAGGGAATAGCATTTTTATACACCCTAATAAAGTACAATAATGATCTGCATATTGCACTTTGCTGAACAACTAATAACGAATAACTGCTCCGTGAGTCCTTAGTTTGATTCAAGAAGCCGTTTACCCGAGCAGTTATTGTTTTATTCATTGATTAACCTATGTGCTTGCTGAGTCTATTTTACTTAAGCAGTGTAAGTTCCTTTACCTGGGTGAATGATCCCGCCTGAATGCGATAGATATAAACGCCGCTTGAGAGCTCTTCTCCATTAAACCTGACCGTATAATGGCCCTGCTGCCTGACTCTGTGCACTAATGTTGCCACGAGTTGTCCCAGGATGTTGTATACCTTCAGAGTAACCATACTCTTTTGTGGTATATCAAATGTGATATTCGTCGTGGGATTGAATGGATTGGGATAGTTCTGGTTAAGAGAAAATTTTGCAGGTGAATAATCATTCATCTCACTTATTGAAGTGCTGTTATTGCCATATTCGAATGCTCCAATGTCGGGAGCCTTGCCAGAAAATGATAATCCTACTTTGGTTCCCGCATCAATGAGTGAGCTTCCATCGGCCAAATGAAGAAATCCATTATCGGGTAAACTGCCATTTGCCATCCGGGGGGCAGTTGCCAACGGAGTATCAAGACTAATGAAATCAGCAGAAGTAACGCTGAATCCATTCCATGAGTCCGTTTTTTGCACTGCGCTACCTTCAATATCTATACTGGCACCGAAAGATAAATCGTTTATTAAACTATCAACTCCCGTCGTCGGTTTTTCATAAAAGGAAAAGTTTTTGCCGTTATTATAGCTGGTACAATTAATCACTTTTACTCCGGCTGTATTATGGTTTTGATCAAAGCCCTTTCCTTTATTATAGAAAGCAACACAGTTGGTGACTGTATGTGGAGCCGCGACATAATTGCCCCCCACCTTAAAACCATTTCCATCGCCCTGGTAATTGGAATCGTTCCAAATATTATGACCATTACTAAATGACCAGCAGCTATCGAGGACTATTTTATACTTCGATTCGTAAAAATCCCAACCGTCATCGGCATTAGAGTACGACCGATCGCCGACAAATCTATTGTTCGGACCATTATCTAACTTACATGCAAAACCATCGGCATTTTCTCCATGAGTCGCCGGATCATAGTTTTTGTATGAATCACAATCATGAATAAAATTATTACGACCACCGTTACTTATCTGAAGTCCGGTATCTTTATTTCCATAGAATTTACAGTCTTCAACGATATTATAGCCACCGGATATATGAATGCCGTTGTCACCAGCATTACGGATTGTGATTCCTTTTAAATACCAGTAATAATTAGATAGTTCGAACCCCCTGGAACTTGAGGAATAACTCTGATTGGAAAAATCCAGTATTGGATGCTCGCCGGGATAAGCGAACAATTTTATGTAATGTCCTGGAGTTCCGTTTCTGGAAGTATGTAAGGTGCTGCTCAGATCGTATATACCATCACGTAAATATATCGTTGTATCCGCATAAGCCTTGCTCATTGCAAGACTTACTGATTTTAGAGGCTTGTTGATTGTACCGGGATTTGAATCATCCCCTTTCGGCGATACATAAATCTGCGCATTTGCTTTAAGAAATGCTCCACAGATAATGAAAACAGTAATAACCAGTATCTTTTTCATCATAAATTCTTTCTTAAAATTAATCCTGATGTTTGCCATTGATCCGAATCGTCTGACACAACTTTTAGATGAGTTGCTAAAAAAATTATTTCACAAGCATGCGTTTTCTTAAGCCTACAATAAGGCCTGTTACCCAATGATGAATTAAAGGATGCTCGTTGTTAATAATGATTGTTTACCAACTAATAGCTATCAGCACAAGAAAAACGCCCTTTACAATTAGCATATATATCTTCGTCGATGTGTTTGATGTGGCTTTGAAAGTGGAAAGTATCATCCAAAATTATATTTCAGGACTGTTCTCTTTGGAAATACTCCTTCTTTTCTACTCATAGAGCAATAAAAAAACACCGATGAACTCACCCTCAGCTTGCGTCATGATCATTGGGTAAAAATTGATGATCATGATTCACTTGAAAATGGCGCCCGCATTATTGGGTGAATTCCACCGGTGAAAGTGAGCCGACTTTACTTAATCAGTGTGAGTTGTTTTGACTTTGTGAAGGATCCGGCCGTCAGCCTGTACATATATACACCGCTGGAAAGCCCGGAACCATCGAACCTCACAGTATAGCTTCCACGTGCCTTCACACCTTGAACGAGCGTAGCCACTTCCTGTCCCACAATATTATATACTTTCAGTGTTACCATGCTTTTCTCTGGTATCTGATATTCAATATTTGTTGTGGGGTTGAAAGGATTCGGATAGTTTTGCTTCAGGGCGAATCCACCAGGCGTTGTCGTCGGAGTCTTTTCAATTGGTGTGGACATCTCTGTGGTTCCATAGGCGACAACATTACCTATATACATATATTTGGAACCACTATTTTTTCCGGCAGGTGTATAGGGATAGACCCTGACGTATAGTTTTTGCCCGTCTTTAACCGTTATCCCAAGTCCGGTATATGCAGGACCGAATTTGACACCTTTAAAGGTCGTATCTACCATACTGTGCTCAATTAAAGTATCCTTATTTCCCGCCAACTTTTTGGCATTTGAAAAGTCGGAATTAGTCGAATAATAAATAGCTCCTATAATTCCGTCATACCCTTTGGCGCCTATCCACATAGAAAGGGTGTCAACAGTCATGTCATAACCACTTTTAGGTCCGACAGAAAATTGCACATACCTTTTAGGATTATATGTGCTTTCAGCTGGCCAGGAGTTATCAGTACCGGTGTTAGCATGATCGTCTGTGGAAGCGTCAGGTTTCACCTTCTGAAGATATGTTCCTGAGACCCACCAACTGGGATACGGCGGATCGAAACTCGATGTCGGATCCTCATAGCCTGGAACCAGCCCGACAACACTTTCAGTATCGGCCACAACATTACCGGTGACTTTAGCTGAAATGGTATCTTGCTTACTCAATGACCAGGTTGCCATTCCCTGGGACTGAGCCAGCGACAGACCGGCAAAGGCCAGGATCATAGAAACAGTCAGTAATCCAGTAAAGGCTTTTTTCATAGTTATTACCCCTTTTGTTTATTTGTTAACAGTAACATTATTCAACAATAGAGTTGTTCTCCTGTTTATAATTTATATGCCATTCATAGCAGCACCTTTCTGAAGGATAAACCCGCCAGAGAAAGGAGCTGGTTGTTGCTTTGTGCCACCTGTCAGTGGCCATATCACTGTCGCAGAAGCCGTTGGCGTCTGCGTTGTACCAAATACACGTACATTACCGATGTACATATACTTAGACGTGCTGGTTGTCCCACCCGGTAACCATGGATAAACCCTGATATACAGGGTCTGCCCATCATTCACCGAGATATTCATACCACTTATGCTGTAGCCTGTAAAGGTGGTATCAGTCACACCATTTTCCGTCAGTGAATCTATTTCAGTAATCTTTCTGGGGTTTGAAAACGTTGAATTGGTTGAATAATAAATAGCAGACCACATCCCCCTGATCCCCTTATTACCAATCAGCATTGATAGAGAGTCGACTGTCAGGTTGTAGTTTGTTTTGGGGGAAAGAGAAAATTCTACATACCTGTCCGAATTCAGTTTGCTCTCATCCGGCCATGTATTTGTTCCGGAGGAACTGCTTGTTGATGCGTCTGGCTTTAATTTCTGTACTTCTCGTGTGGTCCCCTCTGGAGGAATTTCATATGCCGGATCCAGGCCAACGATTGATTCAGCGGACGCTGTTACCTGCCCATCCCCGGTCTCAGGTGTGTTTATCACTGCATCTAAGGTATCGACCGTTGCATTCCGTATTGAAAGGCCTGATTTAGCAGTAATATTTATATGTTTAAGGATGATATTCTTCATCGGTTTCTCAGGCAGACCGATGATTAATCCCGCTGACGGTGAATTTCTCGACGTCAAATTTTCGATAGTTATATCATGATAATACGGTGTCTTTGACGTTACCGGTTGAGCCGGATCAGATTCGGAAGGAATTTTTGGATAATAACCTGTGAAAAGTATTGGATATTCGACATCCTGCATGTTATTGTTGCTGTACACAACATTCCTGATATCCCCGCCATTTCCACGGTATGATTTTATTCGAAATCCGTTGGTAGTTCCATTAAACGTACAATTTCTCACATACATACTATCAACGCCACCGGAGGTTTCACTTCCAATTGATACTCCGTGGCCGTGCAAAAACGTACAGTTAGATATCGTAATATTCGTTGTTCCGGCATGCGGATCAGTCGGGTCGTATCTACCGGATTTCACCGCGACATTATCATCACCTGTATCGATGGTACAATTCGAAATAGTCACAAAATGAGATGTGGCCGGATCAATTCCATCTGTATTGGGTGAGTTGGAAGGAGCAGTTATGGTTACATGCTCTATTTTGACATGCCAGCAATTCTCGAGCGAGACATGGAACTGCGGCGAATTAGTAAGCTTAACACTATCGATTGCAATATTAGTAGAATGATTCAGCTTAATCAGCCTCGGACGCGCAGGCAGTGTATTCCCGCTCGTCTTGGCATTTTCATATAAAGTCCACCACTGCTGTCCGTTTCCATCTATTGTTCCATCGCCGGAAATTCTGATGTTATCAGCATGATCAGAGGTGATCAGAGGACGCAAACTACTCGGCAGGGGACCGTTTGTATCTGCCCCTGCCGGATAGTATGCTTTCATATTTTTAGTAGCGAGCAGCGTCGCCGAGCCTTTAATCTCGAGCGTGACATCACTCTTAAGTTCAATAGGTCCCGTCAAGAAGGTACCGTTACTAAACTCAACAACTCCGCCGCCTGCGTTCGATATGCTGTCAATAGCCGCCTGGATAAGATCAGTGTTATCTGTCTTACCATCACCTGTAAATCCATATGGATTATTTTGACTATGGGATGTCGTATCCTGGCCGGCACCGCCGGTACCGCCACCAGTATCACCCAAGGGATTCTTTCTACAGCCAACCGCTGCTAAAGCAACTAACAATAAAAAAAGGATTATAAGATTTAGGCGACTATGACGCATTTCGCTTTACAGATTAATAACCAGGGTTTTGTTGAACCTGTGAATGGTTAAGGTCAATCGCGCTTTGCGGAATCGGACGCAAGATCTTGAGTCCGCCACCGGCCCCTTTGAATGGATTGATTCCCTGACTAAACCAAACCTGAATGTTGCGGTTGTACTTCTTATCTCTATCAATCAACGTTCCGGTACGCGTAAGGTCGAACCAGCGGTGATATTCGCCTAATAACTCACGTGCGCGCTCGTCAAGAATGAAATCAATACTCACTGAATCCGGTGGAATCGTCATGGCTGACTCATGACCCGGTTCCGCAGCTCGTGTCCTGACCTCATTAATTCGGTCGGCAGCTGTAGCAACATCGCCTTGTTTGAAATACGCCTCGGCCGAAACGAGATAGGCCCCTGCAAGGCGAGCAAGAGCAATATTACGTGTACTCGAGTTACCAGCAAAGACAGCTGTCGGATCATCGAATTTCTTAACCGGAACTGGCAGTGGTGCACCGCGGTACGGATCAAATGCAATATCCGGCGTCCAGTTCTCGAAAGGAATGATGATGGTGCTGTCGCGGTGTGCCGGATCAGCAGCTTTCCAGGCCGTTGTATCGGCTTCTGCCCATTTGGGAACGTAGTAATACTGAACATTCAGCTTGTCCAACGAACCGTTCTGATTAAAATAACCATAGTATGGGCTGTAGAACTTAGTCATGAATGTATTATCAAGACGGGTATCATACTGAGTGAACAGGTTGAACACATACTTGTCCGGGAACAAGGTATGTGAGCGGTATGGGTATCCTTGTGTTTGTCCTTCTCCACCCAAATAGGGACTGAAGAAATAGTTCTGGTCGTTGCCATCAGACGACGGATCCACAATTGACGAACTGCTGTATTGCACGGAAAAGATATTATCCGAATTCAAATCCAATCCCGGGAACCACTGTTGCTTGAACGTAAGTCCCAGTTTTTGACCATTTATAGCAGCATCAGCGTAATTTGCAGCTTGCTTAAAGTCATCCGGAGAGCCAAAGCTTTGGTATCCTCTTCTCAAATAAACCTTAGCCAGGTAAAAGCGTACTGTTCGCTTATCTACTCTGCCTGGATCATTCGTCTCCGGAACATCACTGAGTGCATCCTTCATCTCATTTATGATGAATGTATAAACCGAATCAGCTGATGCCCTGTGGAAATTGAGGATCGCCTGGTTAATGCGATTTTTGACAAGAGCCACACCGCCAAACTGGCGCACCAGGTTAAAGTAGAACAGCGCTCTGAGGAATTTTGCTTCTCCCAATCGGCTTTTGAGCTGTGGGAAGGATTCTGTTTTCGAGTTGTAGTAGACGGCTGTATTAGCAACCTGGATTGCCTTGTATGAATCCTGATAATACGTGGTAACAATACCATTTGAGGGGGTTAAATCCTGGTATGAACTTAAACCATTGTCATCATTATTATCAGATCGCCCGCGCCAGTACATATCGGTACCGCCGCAATACATCCATACATCATCGCTCTTACCATATATGGTACGCAGTTGTGCATACGTGGAATTGATCAGCTTTTCATAGCCGTCCTTGGTTTTGTAGTAGCTGTCTGCAACTATGTCTGATTTATTATCCTCAGACAAGAAGTTCTTACAACTGGCTGCTACCAGCAACACGCATATTCCAAATAGGAAAATTAAGTTCTTCTTCATAACAAATACCTTTTGATAATCTAAATTCTCAGATTGATGCCTAATTGATAATTGATCGAACTAGTCACGTTATCAGCATTATATATCTGCAGATCGGCCCACTGCGGATCAAACCCTGTATAAGGAGTGAACACAAAGGGATTCTGCACATTGAAGTAGATATTGAGTCCGCTGATACCGAGCTTTCTTATCGTCTTGCCGGGCAATGTGTATCCCAATCTGATATTGTTTACTTCGACATATGAGGCATTCTGATAGGATGAGACCTCTCTCCAGTACGGGCCGATATTGTGCGGCTGTGGATATGAATTGGAGCTATGCGTTGGTGTTACACTATTCTGAGGCATATAAAATGGTACATCCAGCTTTGCTCGTCCCCTGTCATCCAGGTTCAGGAATTCATTATGAAAAGGACTGTAGACCTGAACCCCCTGACGTGCAGAGATCGTTGTTGAGAAAGCGAATCCTTTGTAGTCGATTTCAGTGGTGAAACCACCGGTCCATGAGGGCTCAGGAGTTCCGATGATCTTCCGGTCGTCGCTGGTAATGGCACCATCCCCATTCAGATCCTTGACACGGGCCTGACCTGGAGTTTGTCCATATTTAGCAGCTTCAGCGGCCTGATCCTGCTGCCATATGCCATCAAATACATACGTGTAATTGACATTGATAGGCTGACCGATAAACCATCCGTTTCCGATATCATTCTGGTTGTTCCCATAGAGGGAGACAATACTGTTATTATTCTTTGAGAATGTAAAGGATGTCGACCATCTGAAATCTTTGGTAATGATATTTACCGTATTCAGGCTGATATCTATCCCTTTATTCCTGACAGAACCAATGTTATCGGTAATACTTCCTGCACCAGTTTCGAGCGGAAGTTGACGATCCATCAATAACTTGTAAGAGAGCCTGTTGTAATAGTCAATGCTACCGCTGATTCTCTCATTAAAGAGACCGAAATCAAGACCAGCATCGACCTCGTGCGTTTTTTCCCAGGTCAGATTAGAATTGGCAACTCCACTGGGAGCAAACCCTTTTGCGAGTGAACCGCCGTAATCGTAATATGTTTGTGAATTGGCCAGAATTTGGGTGGAATACGGATTAACATCGTTGTTGCCTGTAAGACCGTAGCTGGCCCTGAGTTTCAACTCGGAGATAGCATCGATGTTTTTCAGGAAATTTTCCTGGCTCAAACGCCATCCTGCTGAGATGGATGGGAACATGGCCCATTTATGACCGGCAGCAAGGACTGAAGATCCATCCCAACGGTTAGTGACGGTGAGCAAATATTTATCCTTGTAAGAGTAATTCACCCTGAACATGAAGGACATCAAGGTTGTTTTTCTGAAATAGCTGCCTACACTCTGGTAGTCACTGGCCGACCCAATGTTGTAGAATGAAGAATTGAATGGCAGATTAGCTACATCAACATTGCTTCCTTCATGCCGGTGTGATTCGATACTATACAGTCCCATCACGTCGACATGGTGATCTCCGAAATCTCTATTAGCCGATATTTTATTATCCCAAATATAGGAGAGTGCCTGATCCTTACTTAGAGAAGCAGAAGCATCCTGAAGTTGACGTTCGTCCGTTTTAGGCCCCAGGTAGATACCGTGTCTCTGGAAGCTAAACTGAGGAGCAAAACTCGATTTCACTTGCAGCCAGCTTAACGGCTCATACTGTAAATACACCTGACCAAGACCCTGGCTATTACGTTCATTATTTACGGTATTTTTTATATCCTCGAGAGGATTAACAGAACTCGTAAAGCTGATCCCGGCGTACTTGCCTGGTTTAAAAATTAGATTTCCAAGGGAATCATAGGGCGTTACCAGAGGCGACATCCGATATGCCGTTCTTACCGCGTGGTGGTTGCCAAGATCATTATTTTCGAATGAAAAATTAATGTTGGCTCCAGCTGACCATTTAGGCGTTATCTGCGCCTTCAATGCGGTCTTTATATTGTATTGCTTGTATGCCTGTCCTTTCAGATTACCTTCTACATTTTGATAACCAAGACCGACATTATAGTTAACACTTTTGTCGCTTGTCGAACCATCAATGGATAAATACTGGTTGTCTTGTGCAGCGTTTCTGAGAACGTATTTAGTCCAATCTGTGTAAATATGATTATTGACACGATTGGCAAGTACTGAACTATTAGCGATTCCACCCACCGTATTATCATATGAGGAACCGCTTTGAATAGCGTCCGTAATGTATGCATCCTGTCTGAATTCCCACCATCTGGTACCGTTCATAAACTTGGGTTCTCTGGCAGGTGTTCGGAGACCAAAAGAGCCATTGTACGTTATATGTACCTGGCCACCTTGTGTACTTCCTTCTTTCGTAGTGACAATCACAACCCCATTGGAGCCACGTGAACCGTAAATTGCAGTTGCTGCAGCACTCTTAAGGATACTGATATCCTGGATTTCCTGAGGATTCAGAAAGTTAATATTATCCGTGATCACTCCATCAACCACGTATAACGGGTTATTATTACCTGTCAGTGAGTTTTTCCCTCGTATGGTAATATTAAAATCGGTTCCAGGTCGACCAGAACTGGCAGTAATATCTGCTCCTGCAACTCTGCCCTGCAATCCATTTAAAGGATTAACTGCACCAGACTGAGCTACCTTCTCTCCTTTAATGGTACTGACTGAGGTTGTAAGATTCTGGCGTCTTTGTGTCCCATAACCAATAACAACCAGTTCCTTACCCTGGACAGCCTTTTGGCCGAGAGATACATTGACTTCTGAACGTCCATTCAAAGCTACTTTCTTTGTCACATAACCAATATATGTATACACAAGTGTGTCCCGGGCACTTGGAACAGAAAGCGAATATTTTCCGTTTGCGTCAGTTGCTGTTCCGATAGTTGTGCCTGAAACAACTACGTTTACGCCAGGAAGCGCTTCTTTTGTGGAACTATCTACAACTTTCCCGGTAACTGTCACACTCTGGGCGAATGCACTAACTGATGCAAAAAGCATAAGTAAAGTTACCGGTAACACATAAAAGACTGTACATCTTTTTCTCATATGATCACCTTATTTTGCGATTTTTACCACTTATCAATTTACCTGAAGTAAATTAATTAAGGGTAAATATTGATTATGCTGTAAAATGTCAACTATATCGTAACAAAAAATCGCTATTACATCTTCAATTTTATGGCCATTTCAGGTATTTATAAATAAGATTTAATCACAAAACAACTTGTTTATAAAATGTTTTAATAATTAATATTACATAGACTTAGGAAAAATATTTTCGGTATAAAAATCAAAATAATAATTAATGAAACACTACACTCAGAGAATTCAGATAAAAAATGTTACCGATAACTATAATTATAAAACTTTACTCAAATGAACGAAATAAATAAGTGAATGGGATAAAACATCTTAATGGGCAGAGGGCATTTCCCTTATTAACATCAATAATGTTTTGAACCATTATTGTTTTAGCAGCCTGTTCGCAGTGGATTAACGATAGAACCAGCTTGAGAATATTACTTTCCAAGCTTAGTAAATTCGGACCTTTCAGCCATGCCGGATTATGTCACAATTTCCTAATCTGTTTCAGGTCCTGACTAGTAGCGGGTACTAACCGAATAGCGCATCCCCCACTGGCTTTTAAAACCAAACTGATCCTATCCGAAGATGTGACAATATATTGGCCGACTTTAACATGAGTCCTGGTTTTCACCTCGTCTCCCCCGTCTGTATATATATGAGCAACGTACTTTTTATTTGGATCCAGAAATGAAAAGGAAACGCTAAGTTTTCGTCCCTTGTCGTTGTTTATCGTCCCAACAAACCATTCTTTGCCGCTGCGTCTTGCCACGGTTATATATTTGCCGATTTCCCCATTTACGACTTTCGTCTCGTCCCAAACTGTCTTCACATGATCAAAGAACTGCACCTCGGGCTCTCCCTGGTAATAGGAGGGTTTATCATACCAAAACAGTAACTGCAACGGACTATAATAGACTACTGAAAGTGCCAGCTGATGGGCGTGTGTGGTCTTTAACCGTTTGTCATAGTAACATATCGTATAATCTGCCGGACCAGCCAGAAAACGGGTAAAAGGAAGAATGGTATTGGTCGTCGCATCAGGAAATTCCTCATTGCCGCGAATGCCCTCCTGGGTCATAAGATTCGGATAGGTGCGGCTAAACCCGGTAGGGCGGTATTTATCGTGTATATCAACCATTAAATGATTGTCGGCGGCCTTCTTTACGGCATTGTGAAGCCAGGTTGTCCAAAATTGCGACCCCACATGTACAAAGCCGTATTTAACCCCGACAGCTCCCCATTTTCTGTAAAGAGGCAGCAATTCATCAATTTGATAAGTTAGCTGTTCCTGGTTCACATACAATATCACACCGATATTATTCTTTCTGGCATATGAGATAGCATGATGTAAATTTAAATCGTGACGAACCGTATCTATCGTCGTCGCATCGGAACTTATATCGTATTCATTGCCATACCACCTTGCATCAAACAACATGTATTGTATATCATGCTTTACTGCAAAATCCACAACCTGTTCTGCGCCCGTCGTACTGAGGGAAATTTCCCGCATGACCTTGCCTGGCTTAATCCAGGAGGGATCTTTAATTTTATTCGGCGGATTCAGGTTTAGTATCAGATCATCATCTTCGATCAGGTCACCCGGTGTTTCAGCCACCATAATCACCCGCCACGGTGTGGCAAATGGCAGGTATTTAGTAACATCCCCTGACTGCGAACAGACAATGGTATTAGTCTTACTTTCATCAAGTGTGAACTGTGCCCGGGCAAAAGTAACCATCTCTGCCTCCGTCAAAGATACGTACAGACCGTTTTTAAGCTCAAGGGTCAGCGGGCGACACACGTTTCCTTTCCAGCCGGACAGCGGAAGCTTTTCGTAGGTACCCTGGGGCCGGTAGGCAACCCATCCTTTCGTATCGGCCGGCATCGTGAACTGAGTCTCATCACCTGTTATATAAAAGAGACTCTTACCGTCTTTAGATTTTGGAAACGCATACTTAAAAGCCACACCTGCATTGTACGCGCGAATGACCAGATCCATCTTCCTCGATGGATACTGAATTTTTGCCAAATGTACGATCAACTCGTTGTAGTCATCTTTTATAACATCCCTCTGACCGTAAATCGGTTTCCAGGTTGTATCCTTTGTAGATTGTTCAACTCCGGTAATCTCGTAATTTTCTTTCCAGTAAGATTTTCCCTCTACATTCAACCCCATTTGAGAGTCCAGGACAACAGGCATTCCATTATAGGATACATCGTAGTGCAACAGCGCATTTTGGTCTTTATCTTTCTTAAGATAAAACTCCATCCTCAAATGATGATCGGGTGATTCAACTGTAACTTTATTCGGTTCTGAAAAGACTTTTCCCGAAAACAAGATACATGCCAATAGGATCAGCAAACCTTTATGTTTCATTATTCCGGTCTGTCTAATTATTAATATAACGTTCGTTTGATATCGATTACCTTCACATGTTATCTGCCTAATATCCTTTAACTTACTTTACCATTCACATTTACAATATCCGGGCAGACTGAATAAATCGAATGTAATATCTTAAAATATATAGACAGGCGTAACTTAGTACAATCGGGTGAATTTTGGGTCTCAGCCTATCATTCCGGGACTTTGAAACAAAATAGCTTTGCTGAAGCAGATCTTGTCTTCATGAACTCATTGGATCTTTAGCCCAACAGAATAGAATCCATCGCAGTGCGATTCACGATATACTTGTATTCCGTCTCCACTTGTACACGGTTTGGTGTTGTTGAATAACTTAATATCAGGATGCTGACGCACTCCGTTCCAAACCTACCGCTTCATACTTCTTCAAAAAGTATTCGGCCTGTTCCACGTTATATGTTGACCCGATATAAATGGGCGTTCGTTGATGAATACTGTTGGGCTCCACTTCCATAACTCTCCCGAATCCATTGCTTGCTCTCCCGCCTGCCTGCTCAATAAGAAATGCCAGCGGATTGCACTCATACATTAGACGAAGCTTTCCATCCGGATACTTTTTACTTGGCGGATAAATGAAGATTCCTCCCTTGAGCATTGTCCTGTGCACATCAGCAACCATCGATCCGACATAACGTGCAGAATATGGACGCATGGTCTCCTTGTCCTCCATCTGGCAGAATTTTATATATTTCTTCAGACCCGGTTCCCATGAATTATAGCTGCCTTCATTGATACTATAGTACGGACCAATCTCCGGTATCTTGATATTTTTTTTTGTCAGGAAGAATTCTCCAATGCTGGGATCAAGCGTAAATGAGCTGACGCCAAGTCCCGTGGTATAGACCAGCATCGTACTCGATCCGTAAATGACATATCCGGCCGCTATTTGGTGGATGCCGCGTTGTATAGGATCATCATCTGTAGGATAATCAGCCCGATGTGATTTCCTCATATATACAGAGAAGATTGTACCTATTGAAATATTAACATCGATGTTTGATGAACCGTCGAGCGGATCGGTGTACACGATATATTTACCCGAGGTATTTTTCAGATGGATAACCCCTTCACTCTCTTCAGAAATAATCGTGGACACGATGTTTGATCGTGACAAGGCCGAAAGCATCTGGTCGTTTGCAAAGACATCGAGTTTTTTTACTCTCTCGCCATGCACGTTCATGCTTCCTTCGAATCCAAGAATATTCGTAATCCCTGCCTTATTTACCTCTCGTGAAATGATTTTAGCTGCCAGGCTAATGTCCCTAAGCAATTGTGAAAGTTCTCCGGTCGCCCCGGGAAACCTGTTCTGCGTTGAAATGATGTATTCTTCGAGCGTTATAAGTCTATCCGATTCAAAATCAGCCATTCGTTGCCTCGATCATTTGTTTTTGGGACCTGGTAATAATTTATGAAAAAGCGCTTTTTTGATGGTACGACTTCTTACATAATGTAACAAGTGAAATTAATTATGTAAGTGCTTACTGTAAGATTTTATAATGGGGTTCTGTTCCCAATCTTTTTTGAGCATCCGGTAGAGATAATGGTCTATATACTCTCCATTGTTACATTCCACTTCTGCTAGTCTTGCCTCCCGGCAGAAACCGAGTCGTTCTGCAACTTTCTGGCTGCGTTCATTTTCAACAGCGCATTGTATCTCGACCCTGTTCATTCCAAGCTCTCTGAATGCATAGTCAGTCAACGCCTTGCAGGAGCGGCTCACAAAACCTTTCCCTTGCCTATGCTCATCTATCCAATAGCCAAGTGCACAAATGTGATCGGTAAGACGCAATCCCTGAAACCCAACCAATCCAATGATTTTCTTATCGTGCAGAATACCAAGTTGAAAACCAGGATGGTTTCCGGCGGGATTCTCAGACTCAAATAATTCATCAAACTGGCGTTTATTCTGATCAATGAAATACTGTGCTGCCTTCAACGTGCTCATATTGACAGTCCACCGCTCCCAGTTTTTCAAATGATCATGATTCATAGAAATAAGATGAAACAGTTCAACTGTTTGAGTCCTTTCGAATAATACCAGGGAAGTATCCGAATCGAGCGGGATATTCATTTTGGGGTCTTTATAAGCAACAATTTGTGGTATAAGGTCTTGGATCTTTCAGTCAATTCGTCCATAGATCCATCATTAACAAGAATATAATCGGCAAAAATACGAAGTTGTTTAGGATCCTGCTGCCGCTGGATCCTGGCCTGTATCTGTTCCAGATCTACCTTATCCCTTGCTTTTACACGATTTAGCCGATGTTTTTCAGAGGCCTCCACCAACACTATGACATCCAGGTGCCCGGGGCGTCCTTCATTTAACAGGAGCGCGGCCTCTTCAACAAACATGGAGTATCCTTCTTCTGCTGCTGCCAATGCCAGCCGGTTAACCTCTTCTTTGACTCTGGGATGTACCAGATTATTTAATTCCTGCACACGTCCTTTATTAAAGGCTTCCATAGCGAGGTAACTCCGGTTCAATTTCCCCTTTTCATCATAAGCCGAATTCCCAAAAATTGATTTGATCGCATCTCTCAACTTGTCATCATTGGTCATCAAATCCTTGGCAAGATCATCGGCATAGACGACCTTGGCTCCCAGAGATTCCCAAACACGACAAACGGCAGACTTGCCGCTGCCTATGCCACCTGTGACACCCACTTTAATCATATTAAGTGCCTAAAGTTGATTCCATTTCTTGCGTTATGAATCTCTTCCTCATTGATTTCTATCATATCCAGTCCTCAGAAGCATCGTTTCTCACTCCTTACATAGAGAAAAAACTCTTAGTATTCCTAAGTACTTTAGGCACTTTAAGTACTTCAGACCAGGGTATATCTTTTTTCAGCCTCTGATGTCTCCGGATAATCAGTGGTATAATGCAATCCCCGGCTTTCTCTGCGCGACATGGCTGAACGTATAATCAAGTAACAGACTGCGATCATATTCCTCAGCTCACACAGCGGCACACTCACCCTGTTGCGTTCATAAAAATCTTCAATCTCGTCATACAGCAGTTTTGTTCTCCGAAACGCCCGTTCAAGTCGCAGCGTGCTTCTTACAATCCCAACATAATCCCACATAATCTGTTTGAGTTCCAATCGATTATGGGAAATCAAGATCCACTCTTCAGTATCAAATGTCCCGCTTTCATCCCACTCCGGAACATCAACATGACCAGTTAAAGAAGCTACATAACCGATGGCCGCATCAGCAGAATGATCGGCAAAAACCGCTGCCTCAAGCAAACTATTTGACGCCAGACGATTAGCACCATGAACACCGGTACAGGCAACCTCACCACAGGCAAACAAACCACTTATCGTAGTCCTGCCATCAAGATCAGTCAATACGCCTCCGCACTGATAGTGGGCTGCAGGAACAACAGGGATATATTCTTTCGTGATATCCAGACCGTAATTGAGACAGGTATTATAGATGTGCGGGAAACGCGATTTGATATCATCAGAATCAATATGAGTAACATCAAGAAAGGCACAGTCGTCGCCTGATCGTTTCAATTGGTCATCGATCGAACGTGCAACAATATCACGCGGAGCAAGATCGGCACGCTCATCATACTGTTTCATGAAGGGCTCACCCTTATTGTTTCGCAATATGCCTCCGTGACCACGTACTGCTTCGGATATAAGGAAAGATCCGGCGTCCGGCAGGCAAAGAGTCGTAGGATGAAACTGGAAAAATTCCATGTTTGCCATCCTTGCCTTTGCCCGGTATGCCATCGCGACGCCATCACCCGTTGCGACTTCCGGGTTGGTAGTGTGCAAGTAAACCTGGCCTGATCCACCGGATGCAAGCAGCGTTGATTTGGCGAGATAGGCATCAACGCGGTTGGCTTCGATGTCCAGGACATAGGCCCCGAAACAGTGAATGTCTTCGTCATATCTGGTTACATGGCGACCAATATGATGTTCCGTGATCAGTTCAAGAGCGAAATGGTGTTCAAACATACTGATGTTTGGATGTTCATGAACACGTTCAAGCAGAACTCTTTCGATCTCATGTCCGGTAGTGTCCTTGGCATGTACAATGCGATTCGCCGAGTGTCCCCCCTCGCGTCCAAGATCCAGATCACCGTGCGATTTGGAAAATTGGACACCCATCTCAATCATCTCCCGTACTTTCCCCGGGCCATCGCGTACGATTTGTTCAACCGCATCACGGTTGCAAAGTCCGGCCCCGGCAATTAACGTATCTTCGATGTGTTGCTGGATGCTATCATCAGGAAGCATTACGGCAGCGATTCCACCCTGGGCATAATTGGTATTCGCCTCCGATTTCTCCTTTTTTGTGATGATGCACACCCGGCCATGGTCAGCCACTTTTAATGCATAACTAAGTCCTGCAGCACCACTGCCAATGATGAGAAAGTCGTATTCGTGTTTCATTCACTCATGAGGTAAGCTTTGATAAAATCGTCCAGCTCGCCATCCATGACAGCACTAACATTGGACGTTTCATGATCCGTTCGGTGGTCTTTAACCATGTTATACGGATGCATTACATAGGACCGAATCTGAGATCCCCATTCATTTGCTTTCTTGGTTGATTCGAGTTGATCCCGGGCCTCGTCGCGAATCCGTTTTTCCAGCTCGTAGACGCGTGACTTAAGCATCTGCATCGCTTTTTCACGATTCTGCAGCTGTGACCGTTCCTGCTGACACTCTGCTACTACCCGGTCTGATGATCCGTCAGAAAGCTTGCCGGTCCAGATAAGACGTACCCCCGTTTCAACCTTATTGACGTTCTGTCCACCTTTACCGCTGGAATGGAAACGCTGCAGCTCAACGTCATCCGGATTAAGATCGATTTCGATATTATCATCGACTACCGGGTATACAAATACCGAACAAAAAGAAGTATGACGCCTGGCATTGCTGTCAAAGGGTGAAATTCTGACCAGGCGATGCACACCTGTCTCAGCTTTCAGATATCCATATGCAAAATTGCCTTTAAACTCGATTGTGGCACTTTTAATGCCAGCTACATCGCCCGGCTGATATTCGAGAGTGTTGACACTATAGCCTCTTCGTTCACCCCAGCGTACGAACATCCGGTATAACATCTGCGCCCAGTCCTGGCTTTCCGTTCCGCCGGCACCGGGATTGATCGTGAGGATAGCATCCCGATGATCATCCTCGCCTTGCAGCATATTCTTCAGCTCAAGATCTTCAACACGCGATTTAAGTCGTTCAATCTCCTTGTTCAGTTCGTCGGCAACATCTTCCCCTTCCTTGAGAAATTCCCTGAATACCTGGATACTCTGACGCAATTCATCAACTTCATCCCATGACTTAACCCACTCTTTTTCATCATTGAGTTCTTTCATGATCTCCTGGGCATGATCCGCATCATCCCAAAACCCTGGCTGCTGAGCCTGATCTTCGAGCTCTTTTATCCGATTTTTACGATTATCGTAGTCAAAGATACCTCCTCAGCGCATCCACGCGCTGAAATAGTTCGGACAATTGTTCGGTCGTGTACAGTACTTCAGTCTGAGACAATGTGTTTTCCCTTTCTTACTATTTTGAAACTATTTTAAACTTCCGCCAATTTTCTCCTTAAGATCACCTGGGACGGACTAGTGCGGAAATTAACAAGCCGAGCGTAAAACCACCAATAAGAGTTACAATCAATCCTGTTTCCGGATTAGCTCTGACGTAACGTCTCATTTTACGATATTCGTGTTTCGATTGACGTTTCAAATCTTTTTTCGAATGAATTCCTTTGGAAGAAGTACTCATAATCTAAATTTTTATGATCAATTTCCGTTATCTTACACTCTGTAATATACAGAACACTACAGGCTATTACGTGCATTCACTTTGGATAGTAAACGATAATCAGTTAATAAAAATCAGATAATTAGAAATTCGTTTCACTTTTACCGGAATGAAATCAAAAGCATGCATCGAAACTGTTTAGGCCGGACGGACATTACAAATAATTCTGCAAACTGATTCCATCAAATTTCTAATTATTCAATTTCGAATTTCTGTCGGGCTTAGTGACCGAAAACATACTATCAGCTCCCGTTTTTGCAGAATCGGAATAACATTCAATTTCACTTATAGTTTATGACTAAAATCGATTTTGAGAAGAGAATTCGACAATTACACCCTTATTTGAGAACCGCCGGCGACCAGGTTACACGGATGAGGGATGAATCCAGCTTTACGGTGATACAAAAGCCGGATGATTCTCCAGTCTCGAATGCCGATATCTGGGCAAACAGCTATTTTACTGATGTGATTGAACAACATTTTCCCGGCGAAGCTTTAGTGGGAGAAGAATCCGAATCAAAAGAATATCCTAGTGGTGCCGAGCGATTATGGTTTATCGATCCAATTGATGGCACCCGCCAGTTTGTCGCCGGGAAAGATAATTTTTTCATCCTGATCGGATTTTGCCTGAATGGCATTCCATCCATGGGACTTTGTTATAAGCCGTCGACAGGACTCCTCATAGCAGGAAATGTGGACACAGGAGTCTGGAGTATCGACCGGGATGGTCATAAATCGCAATTGACCGCTCCGTTATGGCCCGATGGAACCGATGGCGCTCCATCTATCATACTCAAACGTCCGGAACCCGATCTGAAACAATCGCTGTTCAATGAATTTGGCGTCAAACGTCATCCTTATGTAGGAGAACAGGTGGATATGCTCGGTCCACTTTTTGGCCTATCAAATGGATATGCAAGCTACCGCGAGACGGCTTACTGGGACCTTTGCGCCCCCGCAGCCATCATGCATTCGGCCGGATACGAAATCTTGCGGCAACCTGATGATTCGGTCTATCCGTTTAACGATGGAACCATCAAAGCCGGGTTCTACTACAGCCTCCCTTCCAACACTCCGGCAGGGGTAAAGAAATTGTTATGTTCCAGGGTAATGAGTTTCTGATCTGGGGAATATCGCTATCTTGCCAGCGTTAATGAACCTATGTAATACCATTAACCGCATAACTACGGTATGATCAGCAAGGCAGCACCACCTAAGCTCACCGACCAGACACGCGATTATTTTTTCCGGCTCATCCATCAAAACAATCTTATTTACAATACCAGCTGGGAAGATCCTCGTATTGACCGTGAGCTCCTGAATATAAATGATACCAGTACGGTACTCATGATTACCGGTGCCGGATGCAATGTTCTTGATTACCTGCTCGACCAGCCACGAAAACTGTTTGCTGTCGACGTCAATCCAAGACAAAATGCACTTCTGGCCCTGCGCCTTAAAGCCATTGAACAGCTACCTTATCCTGATTTTTTCCACTTATTCGGACGAGGTCAGCATCCGGGCATCAGGAAGATTTATCATGATATACTCAGGCCCGGTCTTCCAGATTATGCAAGACAATTCTGGGATTCCCATTACTTCTATTTTGAGCCGACTCGAACCAGGTCGGGCCGCCGCACATTTTACTTTCGGGGCACAGCCGGGTCCCTGGCATGGACGGTTCATCGCTATTTGAAACGGGACCGACACCTTTGGCGAATGATCCTCCATTTGTTGAACTCTCAAGACATTGATGAGCAAAAACACTGGTTTAACCAGATTGAACCGTTTCTTTGGAATAAATTCAGCCGTCAGATTGTACGGCATACGATAACGATGTCGCTTCTGGGTGTACCACGACCGCAAATCGATCTTATCAAGGATCGGTATGAAGGCGGGCTTTACGGATTTATCCGGGATTCCCTCAGATATGTTTTCACACAGATACCCGTACAAGACAACTACTTCTGGCGGGTCTATCTGACCGGGCAATACACACCAGATTGTTGTCCGAATTATCTCAAAAAAGATAACTATCCCCTGCTGCAACAGATGGCTTCGCATGTGCACATCAGCAATGATACATTTGAATCATTCCTCGAAAAGACGTCCGAGACCATCACACATTTCAATCTTCTCGATCACCAGGACTGGATGGCTATCCAACGTCCGGATTTACTGGAAAAAGAATGGGATTTGATACTGAAAAGCAGCGGACGGGGAACCCGTATTATTCAGAGGACCGCAGCCGATAAGCTCGATTTCATTCCCGCACCGGTTAATGCACATCTGCATTATTACCCGGATATTACACAAAAACTACACAGTACCGATCGTGTGGGCACTTATGGAAGTTTACACCTTGCAGAGGTAACAGGGTATGCCAACGTCTGAACAAACCATCCAAAGCCTGCAGTTTTACTACCGGTTTCATTCGGTGATCTACGATCTGACACGATGGACCTTTTTGTTTGGCAGAAAGCGCATCGTCACAAAGTATTTGGATCCAAATGCGGAAGCTAATCGTATTCTCGAGGTGGGTTGCGGTACCGGGATAAACCTACACTATCTGCACAAAAAATATCCTGAGGCTGAACTGATCGGCGTCGACATCTCCGAAGATATGCTGCATAAAGCGCGAAAGAAAAACCGGCGTTTCAGACCGCCTGCTCAGTTAATGGGAACCTTCTATCAGGCCGACCTCTTCCCGGATAAACATTTCAATCTTGTTCTCTTCTCGTATTCGTTAAGTATGATGAATCCCGGCTGGTTCGAGTCATTGCAATTTGCTCATAAACATACCGCCAGCGGTGGACTCATTGCCGTAGTTGATTTCATGCGAACCGATAATCAGGCGTTTAAAAAGTGGATGGGCGTTAACCACGTGCGCATGGATGATCACTTATTACCGGCACTTAATCTTTTTTTCAAACCTGTCCGATGTGACGTAAAAAAAGCTTATGGTGGGTTGTGGGAGTATTTAATATATATCGGCAGGAAAGAATGAGTTAAGGAACCAGTTCGCTGCAACAGTAGATTGCACGAGTGGTATTTTAAAATGAACAACTTCTGACACAAGCCGTTCCCGCGCATTATGTTGCTGGTATCAAGACAAATACACAAGCACTCGTCCCAACACTAAGATGTCCCGATACGCCGGGTTGCTGTTATTTTACTAGTTTAACGTCAAATCGGGATAAGCGTTTAATACAAAAAATCCCCAAACCCCAGTGTCATTTCGACCTTGCGGAGAAATCAAACCTGCTCAGAAACACTAAAAATGGTACTGGACACTTACTAAGTTTTCAGGCAGGATAGATTCCTTCCCGAGGCCTCGGGAGAATGACAGTGAGAGGCTGGCGAATAGGATTTCAGTATATCGAACGCGCTTAAGTTTATCGTGAATTCGGGATAAGTCATATAATGTCGGTACCTTCTTTTCTAAGATGTCTTCAGCTTTTGGGAACCCATTTTTGACCCCTAAATCCCCTAGAGGGGACTTATATCCCCCCCTTTGGGGTTTGGGGGGATACCAGGAATTGTCAGGTCCGATATTTTGTCGGATTTCGTTATATCTAACTCACGTTATTTAACATGAATTCGATATAAAAGATTGATACAAAAAGATCCAAACCTTCAATGTCATTTCGAGCGAAGTGAAATCCCAATCCATCCGGAAGAAATCCATCCTGTCCGGAATCCATATCAAAGGCACTCATCATGCCGCACGGCATGCGAAGTCAGCTTCGTCTAAACGCAACTTTGAAGCTCCATCTTCTAAGGTGCATGGACTTAACTCTTTTTTGCCAAAATGGAAGCAGGGTGTAGGAATGAGGCTAGCGGTTTACCTGCTTACGGTTCACTGATCCGCTTCAACAGCCTTCTCGCTCTTCTGCTTCAGCAACTGATCTTTATACTGCAATTCGTACAGTTTGCGGTAAATGCCATCCTTGTTCTTCAGCAGCTTTTGGTGGGTACCACGTTCGCGTATTTCTCCTTTGTGCATGACAATTATCTGATCGGCGTGCTGGATTGTCGAAAGTCGGTGCGCAATGACAATGGATGTACGATTTTTCATCAGCAGATCGACAGCACGGTTTACCTTTTCCTCTGTTTCCGAATCGACATTTGAAGTGGCCTCATCGAGGACAAGAACGCATGGATTGTAGACTAAAGCACGCATCAAACAGAGAAGCTGTCGTTGTCCCATCGACAATGACGCACCACGTTCAGCAAGCATGAAATCGTATCCACCGGGTAAACGGTCAATAAAACTATCCGCTTCTACCATCCGGGCAGCTTCCTTTACCTTGTCAGTATCAATAGCAGGGTTGCCAAGTGTAATATTGTCCATTACCGTACCGGAAAACAGGGTATTATCCTGCATTACAAGTCCCATTTGCGAACGCAGATCGGCGACCCGCAGCTCACGGATATCAATGCCATCCATGAGGATCGTGCCTTTTTGGATGTCGTAAAAACGATTCAAAAGATTGATAATCGTGGTTTTTCCTGCCCCGGTGGCACCCACAAAAGCAACCGTTTTTCCCGATTTTGCTTCAAAGGATATATCTTTCAGAACATCTCCGTCTTCAGCACGATACCGGAACCAGACATTGCGGAACTCCAGCCGCCCCTCCGGATTGGAAATTGTCTTGGGATGTTCGATCTCGGTGATCCTATTCTTCGTTTCAAGAACTCCAAATATACGCTCGCTTGCTGCCAGCGCGCTCTGTAACGTGTTATACTTTTCCGACAGATCGCGAATCGGTTGAAAGAACTGACGAACGTACTGGATAAAGGCGACCAAAACACCAAGTGTAACGGTACCGGATAGTGCTTTAGCTCCTCCGTACCAGATCACAAGAGCGATACTTATCGTTGAGATCAACTCCACTGCAGGCCAGAAAAGCGCAAAATAGAAGATGGTCTGGATGTAGGCATTACGGTGTGCCCCGTTGATATCGTTAAAACGGTCAACTTCACGTCTGGAACGATTGAACAACTGGACAATGCTCATCCCGTTGATATGTTCCTGGATAAAGGAGTTGATTCGTGCGATCTGGTCTCGCACATTCAGAAATGAAACCCGGACCTTCTTCTTAAACTGGAATGAGAAATAAATGAGCAGCGGCATCACCGATAGTGCTACCAGCGTAAGTTCCCAGTTCATCTTCAGCATAAAAAAAACAATGAAGATGATTCGAAGCAGGTCGCCCATCATATTTACGACACCGCTTGAAACAAGGTCGTCAATTGCCTCGATGTCATTGGTCGTTCGCGTGATCAGGCGTCCCAATGGGTTGCGATCAAAATACTGGACATGCAGACTCTGCAGCTTTCTGAAAACGGCATTCCGCATACTGTAAAGTACGCCCTGACCAATCCAGTTAGTCAAATAGGTGCTCCCCACCAGCATCAATGATTCGCCAAGCAAGGCGGCAAGTATGTAGAGGATGATGCGAACCAGCCCGGGCACATCTCCGGTTGCCACATATTTATCAAGGGCTATCCCAATAAGATATGGACGTAACGGCCCCAGGAACGCCGAAAAGATAGTAAGCGACAGAGCTAGTATCACCCACCATTTGTACGGCGCTATAAATTGATAAAGCCGCCGGTAAAGAGCTCTATCGACGGCTTTATCTGAAATTGATTTTTGTGTTTTTTTTCTGCTGTTAGAACCGGTTGAAGTCATCGAACGGTGTACGTGGTGTTATGGGCTTGTAACGTGGTGGCTTATCATCACGTTTCGTCCTATCCCTGTCATCGCGATTATTACGTTTATTTTGATCATTTCGTTCATTTCGTTCATTTCGATCGTTCCGGTTATCGCTGCGTTGATAGCGCTGCCCCCGATCCCTATCTTTGTCTCTGTAATAATCACTTAGATTTTTACCACGGCTAGTGGCAACCGGTTTATTCCGACGTTTGCTGATTCGAGCCTTGCGTGGCTTCCTGTTGGAAGATTTGTAGGACGATCTCGATCTCTGGGGTCTCCCCTTCCCACCTTGTCCCGGCACGTGAATCTGGATGCGAGGTTGAATAATGTCCTTTTCGTGTTTGATATCCGTCATGATTGGACGCAGCTCATTGGCAATCCAGGTATCAGGAAAAATCCTGCGAGCTTCTTTCATCAGCACGAATGGATTGGTATACCTACCTGAGAAGTGACCAATGACCAATAGCTTTGCCTTGGCATCTGCTGCTAACTGTGCCGCATCTTCAGCTGTTGAGTGCTTTGTTTCGTCTGCTTTATCCTTCAGATCACTGCCGAATGTGGCTTCATGATAGAGAAGATTAGCGTTGCGAGCCAACTCAAGCGCATTTTTACTATATATGGTATCCGTGATGTAGGCAAAGGCATTTCCATCACGCGGCTCACCGACAATATCTGATGATTTAACAACAGTACCGTCTTCCAGAGTAACGTCGTTGCCCTTCTTGAGTTCTTTGAATTGAGCATCTTCATTGATACCCAGCGAAGTCGCTTTGTCAGCATCAACTTTACCAGGTTTTGGTTTTTCTTCCAAACGGTATCCGATACAAAAGCGGGTATGCTCCAGTGGCCGTGCTTCAACGATGAATTCTTCTTCGTCAACCACGACTTCATGTTCAAATCCCTCTTCCAATTCCACAAATTCAATTGGATAGTCGACATCTACCGTCGCCAGCTTCAGATTGAACTCGACATATTCCTTGAGACCCCTGGGCCCAATTAACGTCAAGGTTTTATCCCTTCTTTGAATATGGAATGTGGATAGCATTCCGGGAAGACCAAAGATATGATCACCGTCAAGATGTGAGACAAAAATGTAATCGATCTTTGATCGTTTCATGCCAGCTTGTAGCATTCTGGCTTGTGTATTCTCGCCGCAGTCGAATAAAAATACCTGGCCTTCCCTCCAAAGGGCTACCGATGGCATACTTCGATGTACCGTTGGTGTAGCTGACGATATACCAAGAGGCACTAAAATCATATGATACTCCTTATCATTTGCTTCCCGGCGGTCAAACCGATGAAGGCGTTGTTATATGTTGGGTTAACGTTTGATGAGTTATATTTGTTCTAATTCTTGTTCCAACTGTTGCTTATGGAACATATCCGCGTAAAATCCATCCCTTTTCAAAAGGGTAGCATGATTTCCTGATTCGATTATTTGCCCGTCTTTCAACACATAAATCAGATCAGCATGTCTAATAGTAGAGATTCTGTGGCTGATCATTATTGTTGTCTTGCCCCTCATTTCATTATTTAAATGATTAAGAATGGCATCTTCAGTCTTGGTGTCAACGGCATTCAGTGAGTCGTCAAATATGAGTATATCCGGATTTTTAATGAGTGCACGCGCAATGCCTGTTCTCTGTTTCTGTCCCCCGGAGAGCGTTATTCCGCGCTCTCCTAGTATGGTCTCGAATTTTTTTTCAAATTCCAAAATATTTTCCAGGATTTGTGCTTTTTCCGCCGCCTTTTCTACTTCTTTTTGCGTCGCATTCTCAACCCCAAACGCAATATTCTCAGCAATCGTATCAGAAAACAAAAATGTTTCTTGCGGGACGAAACCTATGTGTTCACGTAACACTTTTAATGGAATACGACCGATCGGGTGACCATCAATTAATATTTGTCCCGAAGTTGTATTGTACAAACGAGGAATCAATTCCACAAGTGTTGATTTACCGGAACCAGTTCGACCGACAAAAGCTACATGTTGTCCGGGTTCGATGCTGAAATTAATCCCCTTCAGGGTTTCGTAATTATTGGATGAATATTTAAAATGCACATTCCGAAATTCGATGGCCCCCTTCAAATCAGTAATGGAATGATCCGTATTCTCGTCATCCTGAATTTCTGCCGGCATACGCAATAATTCCTGGATACGTGAATTGGATGCCGCAGACCTTTGCAACAGATTCAATGTGTAACCCAGCGAAGCGACCGGCCATGTCAGGTAGGCCACATATATCAAAAACTCAGCGATGTTTCCTACCAAAATTTCCTTATCGATCACCATGATGCCTCCCTTCCAAACCACGAGTACCACTGAAAGACCGATCAAAAGATTCAGCATCGGGAAAAATATCGACTCGACGAATGCCAGTTTTAATTTCTGAGAACGGAATTCTTCACTTTCTTTTTCAAATAGTTTCTGTTGTTGATCCTCCCGGACGTAGGCTTTGATCAGCCGCATGCTCGAGAAAGTCTCCTGTGCCCTGTTCGCGATCCTCGAATATTGCTGTTGTATGATACTCGATCGTTCGTTGATATATCCGCTAAGCAGGTACGCAAGAATAGTAAGAACCGGCAACGGTAAAAGGGCCCAAAACGTCAGCCGTGCGTTAACGATGATCATAATCGTAATGATGATACCGGCCCGGCTTATTGTATTAATCGTATACATCACCCCGGGACCAAAATAATCCCTTACACGACTGATATCTTCTGTTGCCCGAACAAAGATATCACCCGAATTCCAGCTGCTATAAAAACTCTGGGGTAACCGTAAAAGATGTTGAAATACCTCATTCCGGATATCATATTCGATCCGTCGCGAAGCTACGATGAGGGTTTGCCGCGTGGCAAACAACAGAATGGCATACATCACTACCGCGCCTACCAGCCATAGTGCTGTTACCGTCAGATCCCAACCGAGATTATGATGCGAAAGTACGTCAAATAACCCTCCATATTCGTTACCGTGTTGCTGAACAATACGTTCTATATGATTGATCGCCTCCCGGATAAGGATGGGTATACCTACAAGAAAACAGTTCCCGAGGATCAGAAATAAAGCCCCGAGAATGACTGTACCCTTGTATTTTTTAAAGTACCTGTTGAGTTTAAAAAGCTCGCGCACGAAGTAGAATTATTTCGCTGGAAACCGCTCCAGCCAGCGTTCCGCCAATGCATGTCCTGACATGTATGCGGCTTCGATAGTTTTACCATTATAATAGTCACCAATGAGCGCTAACGTTCCATCGGTACGATCTATTTCCAGAAAAGGTTTTTTAATTGGGTTGATGGGCTCACGATATTTCCAGTTATGGATGTGTGTCCAATCAGGTTTAGTAATCCAGCCACCCGTAATTGTAGCTGCCGCATTCAACAATTCTTTGATTGTATCCTGCGGTTTCTTGCCATGATGGGACACATAGTAGTCGTGCGAAGAATGAATTACGATGACCAGGTTGTCCCCCGTGTCTCGTTTGGAAGATTCATTAATGATCCAGCTAACTTTCGCTGAACCGCACTCTATCGCTTTCCAATCGGGCTGTTTAGCTCCTTCATAGGTTAAGATCATAGAGAAGCAACTATTATAGTTGATGTACTCGAGATCCGTGACGAGTTTCTTAATGTCCGTTTCATCCTGAGCACTGTTTATCAACCCATATGCCTGCGGGGCCGGTGTAGCGACTATAACCGCATCAACTTCATATACATCAGAGCTCGTAAGATTGATCATCCACGGCTTCTTGATATGGCGATCTTTGCCAATGAAAGTAAAACCTCCAACGCGTTCATTAGCAGCAACATCAGCCCAGCGGCTCAAGTATTTGCCAATTTGCTCCATACCGGCGGGAGCGCAATAATAATCTTCGTCTTCACGTCCCGGATAACGAGTTTCCATCTCCTCACCGTTGTAGAATGGAAAATGATCATCCCAGACTTTCAAAAGGCCTTTTTCAGATAATTCATCAACAAATTTTTTGAATACCGGATGATGTGCAGCAAAACACGATTCCCTGTTATCAACCAGGAGATCGCTGTTCTTTCCAACCTTCATTGAGGCCAGACGCCCGCCAACGGTTTGTTGCCTTTCGTAAACACGAACAGCATGTCCACCTTCAGATAACATTTTAGCCGCTACCAGCCCTGAAAGTCCTGCTCCAATAACACCTATGTCCATAATAGCCTTGGTCTGCAATTAAAAATTAAAACCTGAATATACGTACATAAAAAAAATCATAATGAGAAAATTTGTAATCTCGGCTGGCATGCTTCCTTTTTTATCAGTGCAGGCCAGTACGCGACAATTTCACTTGCTTTGGGGCGACCACCGGCAAACCCGGTGACACCGCCCGGCCCGGTTAAGATCAATGGTGCGACCTCTTTCCCAAAACGATTGATATCATCACGGTCCCGGCCCGAGATGCTGATCCTCAGTTGTACTTCATTGAAATCACTCGATTCTGATTCGGAATCAACCGGGACTTCATTACAACCATTAAATCCAAGATACTCGCATCGAAAATCATCAATCTTTAAATCAAGATCATCGCTTCGTTTCTTCAGAATTTCACCAGCCCGGCGTGCTTTCAGCAAAGCTTTGGGCCAGGAATAAACCAGGGTTGAAGATAATTTATAACCATCTATATAACTGGCCGAGACCTTATAAAATTCTGTAGCCGATCGTCCCTTAATTCCAGAAACAGCGACCCGATCTTTGCCATTCTCCTTGACCTGTATACTTGTGAAATCTGCAACGCAGTCAGGCGTGATATATTCAGACGGATCTCCAATTTCATAAACAAGCTGTTCCTTTACCGTCATCATTGAGACGAGGCCTCCGGTATTGGAATGCTTTGTTACCACAAAATGTGCATCCGGATAAGCCTCAATAATAGGAAAGCCAATGTGTTCAATGTCAGGTACTTTTTCCCAATCGGTAAAATTACCACCTGTGCATTGTGCGCCACATTCTATGATATGACCGGCAATGGTACCGGCCGCCATCTTGTCAAAATCATCGAAGTCCCATCCGAACTCATGAATCATGGGACCGAGAGTCAAACCGGTGTCTGTCACACGCCCTGTGATGATAATATCCGCACCCTCATCCAGTGCTTTCACTATGGGTCGTGCACCGAAATAAACATTGGCGCTCAACAGATCATCGGCAACGTTTCTGATTGGCCTGTCATCATCCATATTTCGCAATTCATGACCGCTGCCCATCAGGTCATTAATCTGATTCAGGATATCATCACCATCTATGACAGCTATCTTGAGATTTTTAAAACCACGTTCCCTGGCAATATCGAAGATGGCGTCTTTGCACGCATGTGGATTCACTCCTCCGGCATTACTAATGATACGAATTCCTCTTTGGGTAATATCCGGCAGAATCTCAGCAACTACATCCACAAAATCCCGGGCATAACCGTATTCCGGTTTCCGCATCTTCTGTTTCTGCAGAATCGACATGGTTACCTCTGCAAGGTAATCCATTACCAGGTAATCGATATCGCCATTCCTTACCTGATCGATGGGAGCTCTTGGCAGATCACCCCAAAATCCTTGTCCGGAGGCTATACGAATGACATTTTTCAAAATAACTATTCTTTACACGAAGCAACCGTAACCGGTTCGTAATTATATGAATGATGAATTAATCAAAGCACCGTGAATATAACAGTTTTGGGACGAGGAATTAAACCTTGTATGCGAGAAGATAAAACAAGGTGAAACAATGCAGATCATTCTTATGATCTTAGAAAAGTCTAATAAACCCCCTTGTTGCCGTCCAAATGATACACTATTTAAATCAATGCCTCACAAACAATTAAAATTTTGCGAGTTATTTAAAATTTTAACACACAACGCAACAAACAGGACATTAAATACGTATATAACAATGCACAACCAACTTTCCTTTTGTGCACTACGACACACACCAATGTATACCGGAATTAACCGGATTAACCCTCATCTTTGAATAGATGAGGGTTTTTTTTCTTGGAAAATGAATTAAAAAAATCAGGCGCTCCTGCTCTGACCACACTATTTCAATGTTAAATAATACCTTTCAAAAAAGCTACCTTTTTACAACAATCTATTCTTTAAATACTGAAATAAGAAACAGGATATGCTCATTTAGTGGTTTTCCAATAAACTCCGCACCTTTTTCAATATCCTCTCTGCTAACATTGGCTGCAAAGCTGCGATCCTTCAATTTCTTTGTGACCGATTTTGTCTTCATATCTCCAAATCCGTTGGGCCGCATGAGGGCTACGGCATTCATGAAACCAGAAATCTCATCACAGGAAAAAAGATATTTCTCCATTTCATTTTCCGGCTCCTTCCCCGTCCGTTCAGGCGCATGAGCCTTTATGGCTTCAACCACATCATCGGGAAGGTCGTACTCAGGAAAGATATCGCTTATTGCTTTGTTGGGATGCTCATCAGGATACTTCTCCCAATCCAGATCGTGCAGTAATCCGGCAGTCCACCACTTCTCTATTTCGGCATCAGTATGATCCAGCTTGCCGGCATATGCTTCCATCGCCTGCGCTACCATATAACAATGATTGCGCAGATTCTCATTTTCGATGTACTGTTCGAGTAACTGCCGGGATTCGTCGCGACTAATCATTTGTATCGGATGGTTTATTCAGGCTTCCTGTGAATGCTTTTCTTTAAATGCCATGGCATAGTACTGTATCTGCTTGCACATGGAAGCCAGTCCGTTGGAACGTGTCGGTGACAGATGGTTTTCCATGCCGATCTTGTCGATGAAATCCGGTGGATTTGAAAGTATGGCATCCGGCGTCTGCCCGGAATAGATACGCATCAACAGTGCGGCAAGACCTTTAACGATCATGGCATCACTGTCAGCCTCGAAAATAATGCGATCGCCATCTTCTTCGGCATGCAGCCATACCTGCGACTGGCAACCCCGAACCAGATTTTCATCACTCTTGTGATCTTCATTCATGGGAGACAGCTTTCGCCCGAGTTTGATCAGATATTCATACTTTTCTGTCCAGTCATTTAATACAGAAAACTCCCGAACAATACGTTCCTGAATTTGCGATATATCCTTTTTGTCTGCCATTACTTTAGACTATTAGTTCTGTTTTGATTCATAGTAACTATTTCTGTTGAAAGATTGCAAGGCGTTCAACCGATCATTCATTTTATCGCTTGCCGTCTTTCCGTAATGATATTGATAAATTGCGCCCTCCCATTCTCCATACATTGGGTTAGGCAGCATAATGAAGCGCCGGCCGAACTTACTTTCATTTTGATTAACAAGTGCATTCCTTTCTTCACTCCCCTTACCCTGAAATAACTGCTGAAAATCGCCAAGGTTATCTCCCATCATAAGGACAATCTCGCGGGTCTTTTCGACATTGAAGCGACGTTCCGTCTTATCGCTGGTTGTGGTCTTCAGTAGTACGTGACTGACATCAGCTTCCGGGAAATTCCACTTTTTCAGATTTTTGATGGTAGGCTGAAGATTATCCTCTTTTCTATTGCTGATATAATAAACGTTCACACCATGAGACACGGCGTACTTCAGGAAATCAACAGCTCCCGGTGTTGGATCTGCCCCGGCGGACTTTATCCAATCATCCCAGCCTTCCGGGTAGGGCGCGTCCTTCAATATGGAATACGCCTGCCAGGGACTGTTGCTTAGTACCGTCTCATCAATGTCAACGACAACAGCCATCTTGCGACCGGTTGTGTCGGCCGACAGTATTTGATTCAGTCGATCATGAGCCAGGTTAAAGGCCTGGTAATACAAAGCCCTGCACTCTGCCGCCCTTTGATACCACATAACAGCCAGTACATCCTGTTGAAGAAGCTTATGGGTATCCCGACTTGTATCTTTTTTTATAACCGGTTGAGATGTACTGCAAGCTAAGAGAAGAGTAATTAATAATAGCTGAAGGGTAAGATTACGTGATTTCATTTATACGATTTGATAGTTGTTATTATCTCAGGATGGAGTGGCAGCAGCCGCGATTTCCCGTACCAGATCCTCCGGGGTCCAATCATTGCCAGGAAATATTTTTCTGACACGTCCATTTGGATCAATCACAACTGTGCGCAGATTGTGGGTAAATAGTCCTTTTGCAGGCTGATAAAAAACACCGAAGGCCGAAGTCAGCTTTCCTATTTCATCAACTGATCCTGATGCAAAAGACCAGTATTTGAATTGAGCATCATACCTTTCGCCGTACTTCTTCAAAACATCCGGTGTATCCGTCTGCGTGTCAAAACTGATACTGAGCAGGTGAACCTTTTCACCATAAGCCTTAACCAGGGTCGTCTCTGCTTCCTTAAAATTGTTTGACATCAGCGGACAGTAATTCGGAAGCGGGCAGCTCGTATAAAAGAAAGTCAAAACGAGTACTTTCTTCCGAAAATCATGAGTGTTGATTTTTTTGCCGTCCTGGTTAGTCAGCTTTAAATCCGGCAACAGATCGCCATTATGCAATTGCTTATTATCACCGGTCCCGTCAACACGACCCATCATCGCGCTTTCGGATGAATCCGCATGCACCAATGAATCAGGAACATTATGTATGTCTGTTATCCATGCGTCATTAGTCGAAACATGCAGGGTAAAACCTACCGGATCCCCGACTTTGAGACTTGTCAGTTGTGAGGTATCACGAACGGCAAAAGGCATGGTCATTGCTTTCATATATCCGGGAATATCTTCGTGAGAGATGATCACTGAATTTCGATCCGTACTAAAACCGGCAACCCTCCCCCTTACCTCAAAAGTTCTGGGAGATGTGGCATTATTGTAGATATATAAGCCAACCAAAATTAGAACTACAAAGCCGATAATGCGTACGAAAGGTTTGCTGATCATTTTTCCTTTTAAACTTGTATTTTTGCGCCAACGATGGCTGGTTAAGATAACCTTTATGATATAATTCATCCCGACAATCCGGTGATTGTCTTTATCTGCAGGACTATATTATGATGCCTGCGAAACCATACTAATAATTAATGAGTCGACGACATAAAATATCTCCTTTTAAGAACTTTCTCTTCCCTCTTTTATTCATTGCACTCAGTCTGACTGCTTGTAAGGAAAATGCAGGCCTGGCTCATATGAATCGGGACTTATATGCTGAATATCCCGTTCGTTTCTTACATGCTTCACTTCAAAAAGAAACGTTGCATGTTCTTATGTACCGTAATGCCGATAGCCTGTCGCGTTCGCAGTGGCAGCAAAATGCCCTCAAGGTTGCCCGTTTCATTCTTTCGAAAAAAAATTACAATATAAGTTACGATACACTGAGATTTCGCTATCAGAGTATTTCTGCTCAAGTTGTGATTACAGATTCTCATGCTGTCACATTTAGCTATAATGCCGACAGCCTCAGGCAGTCATTTTCATCTGAGTAATCAACCTGGATTTCCAATGAATGGTGAATTTTGTCTTTTCGAGTCGCCAAACGGGTGGCTCCGTATATCAGCAAGCAATAATGGTATCACCGGGATATCACTGAGTGAAGATGAATCCCAGGAATCAGCTAAATCTGAAAATTCCATGCTTGAACAATGCTGCGATGAACTGGATAAGTACTTCAATCACTCCCGAATCACCTTTACCGTACCATTAGATTTACAGGGATCGGACTTCCAGATGAACGTCTGGAAATCACTCACCCAAATACCGTACGGCACAACGACGACTTATGGGGTTATAGCACGGCAATCCGGCCGGCCAAAAGCTTTTCAGGCAGTGGGACAGATTGTTGGCAACAACCCCATTCCAATCATTTTGCCTTGTCATCGTGTTATGGGATCAAACGGAAAGCTGACAGGATTCGGATGGGGAATCCCCTGGAAAATATGGCTTTTACAGCACGAGAACATCGAAATGGGACTATGTTGAAAAATCTTTTTTTTATGATATGAGCAAATCGACTATCTTGCGTACGAACCGTTCAATAATGTCACTTTGTGTGCGTTATAACAGCCACAATGTATCGGTAGTATCTGTGAGACGGATGCACAACCAATTCGTGATTGGTAAAATTTTGTAATAGTGCACCTGTTGTGAAAGTTGTATCTTTACCACCATTGATTAGCAATCAACATTTATTCACATCATCTAAAGGCCTTCAAGGGTTATATGAAACTACTGGTTGGGGACAAGGCACCTGACTTTACGCTTCCATCTACTTCAGGCGAACCCTTCACTCTTAGTGAGGAACTGAAGAACAGGGAGAATTCACTCGTTTTGTTCTTCTATCCGGGTGATTTCAGTACGCTCTGTACACGCGAAGCTATTGCATTCCGCGATGAAATCGATCAGCTGGAAGAGCAAAATGCGGATGTCATTGGAATCAGTACCAATAACATGAAATCGCACCGGCGTTTTCGTAAAAAATTTCAACTCCCATTTGAGTTGTTATCGGATCCTGCTGGAGAAGTGTGCCGTATGTATGATGCGTATCGTCCGTTGCTCGGGCAAGCTAGCCGGATGACATTTGTCATCGAGCCTGATCAAACGATCAGAAGTATTTACGACGGACAATTCAGGGTGTTCAAACATGTGGAACACGCTATACGGGCCATTTGCCATCCACATAAAGTTGAACCGGTTACGGTTCGCGTCACCTCCTGACTGAAAGTAACCTGACACTTTTTTAAACCACAGTTTGAGATGAGGCCCATTTATTATACGTTTTAATACTATAAATTTAGTATAAAATAAATCCATGTAACCCGTTGAACGATAAGAGATAAATAAGAGTTATGAGGTTGACAAGCATTTTACCTGCTTTTTTATATTTTAAAAAGTAATCGTTCAATTAATCAATTGATCCATTTGACATAATGGCCGAAACTAAAAAGCAATCAAACAAATTCAGAGATGAAATTCTACGCCATATCCCTTCTCTAGAAAAAGCTGCAAAAGAACAGCGAGACCTGCTGCTTGCCAATTTGGTGATGATTGGTGAAATCCCTGCACCTACATTTCAGGAAGCTGATCGCCTCGAGTTCGTTAAGAACAGGTTTACAGAGTCTGATCTTCAGAACTGCTCTACCGATGAAGTTGGAAATACGGTAGGGTTGTTGCCCGGAAAGAAGGGAGATAGAACCATTTTGATGGTGGCACATGCCGATACGGTCTTTTCTGAAAAGGTTGATCATACCATTTCTGTCGGTCCGGATAAAATCACAGGTCCTGGTGTCGCAGATAATAGTCTTGGACTCGCGGTACTAAGTACTATTCCGGCAATTTTACAGAATATGGACATCGAGCTTGAATCAGATCTGCTGTTGATGGGCACCACACGCAGTCTTGGACAAGGAAATCTGGAAGGGTTGAGGTTCTTTTTAAGCAACTCAATCATACCAATTCATGCCGGTGTGTCTATTGAGGGAGCTCAACTTGGACGCCTCAGTTATTCATCGGTTGGCATGTTCCGTGGAGTAATAACCTGTACAGTTCCTGAAGAAGAGGATTTGCTCAGGATGTCCGACACCAACGCCATCATCACGATCAACGAAGTGATCAACAAGATCATCGATATTCGGCTTCCAAAACGGCCACGGACGTATATCATCATGGGTGCCATCAATGCCGGCCATTCGTACAATACGGCCGCAACAAAAGCCACCTTGCAGTTTGAGGTCCGCAGCGAAACGGCAGAGATTGTACGTCAGATTCGCGACCAGCTGGAAGAGATCGTGGCAGAAGTTTCATCACAGTCAGGGATGCATGTCAAATTGGATATTGTCGCTACTCGCAGACCCGGAGGAATCAAGTTTCAGCATCCCCTCTCGCGAGTAACACGCGACATTATGAAAACCATGGACATTGAAACCGTAGTCCGGCCGAGCATCTCCGAACTGAGTGCCTTCATATCGCATGACATCCCTGCAATAACAGTCGGTATAAGTAAAGCGGAACATATTCACGAACCGAATGAAAGTGTGCTTATAGACCCAATGTATAAAGGGATAGCTCAACTCATTGGGATACTTAAGGCAATCGACAAAGGATATTGTGATGAAAATTGAAGAGTGGATAAAAAGTAATACGTTTCATCATTCCCAATTCTGGGATTTGAAGAAACTGGTTGAAGAGAAAGAACGGCGTAATATTTCTATATCGCTTTGCATCCCGACGTTGAACGAAGAGAAAACGATCGGGAAGGAAATAGTACTATTTCGTTCTGAACTAATGCAACGCTATCCCCTTGTTGACGAAATAGCCGTGATCGATTCCGGCTCTGAAGATAACACAGTCGAAGTCGCCTCAGCATTCGGGGCGCAGGTTTACAATGCTGCTGACATTCTGCCTAATTTAGAGAACAAGCGTGGCAAGGGTGAAAATCTCTGGAAAGCCATCTATCAGCTATCTGGCGATATCATATGCTATGTGGATGCCGATATCAAAAATATTCACCCTCGCTTCGTTTACGGCCTCGTTGCGCCGTTGATTTATAACGACGAGACCAAATATGTCAAAGCGTTCTACGATCGTCCCCTGGCCTACTCACAAGGCGTTCGCCCATCGGGTGGCGGCCGGGTAACTGAAATTCTTGTTCGCCCTCTTTTTTCGTTATTGTTCCCAGATCTTACAGGGCTCATTCAGCCGCTTTCAGGTGAATATGCCGTGCGCCGTGAAGTGCTGGAACGGATATCCTTCCCTATCGGATACGGTGTGGAAACGTCACATCTTCTCGACGTATACCATCAATGGGGACTGTCGGCATTTGCGCAAACTGATCTTGACCAGCGTGTCCATCGCAATCAGTCGACCCGCGACCTTGGGAAAATGGCGTTTGGCATCATGCAGACGTTTCTGCGAAGATCAGAAAAACTTGGTGTCTTGAAAGAAATACCTGATTATCACACAATCCTTCGTCAATTTCAGGCGAAAGAAAAAGATTATCAGCAGATCAAGTTTGAGATTGTTGAGGATGAACGCCCTCCGATGATCACCATTCCGGAATACCGCAAAAAATATTCCATCCCGGAGACAGAGGTTGAGTAGCAGAACCTGCATGGACATACACGGGAATCAAACTACGAGTGAATATCCATGTTGATAGGGCTCTTGCATTATCATTTACGGGGCGGGGGTGTGACCCGTGTTATCGAGTCTACTGCAAAACTGCTCAAAGAGTACGGCCATGAGGTGGTGGTTGTTTGCGGAGAAGAAACCAATTCGGATGCAATTGATACGATCATCACTCATAATGCCCTCGGATATGAGGCAACACCAAACAAAAGCAAGATACCCGAAATTGCCAGCGACCTTGATAAAGTGATATCACGGGTTTTTGGACGCACGCCCGACCTTTGGCACATTCATAATCACAGTCTGGGAAAAAACACGACTGTTCCGCAGCTGGTAACATATTGGGCCAATCAGCAAATCCCGATATTATTACAGATACATGATTTTGCAGAAGACGGCCGCGCGAAAAATTATCACTTTCTTAGACAAAATCTCACCAACTCCGATAGATTACCTCTTTATCCCACGGCCTCGCACATCCACTATGCTACGTTGACGAAAAGAGATCAACGGATGCTAAATGCATCCGGTTTTCAGAATGATCGTCTCCATGTTTTGCCCAACCCTGTATCCATGGAGCAAAATAACGACTGGGGGAATAAGGCCCGCTCTCTTTTTCCGGAATGCGAAACGCTGGTTCTTTATCCCGTCCGTGGGATACGCAGAAAAAACCTGGGAGAATTTCTTCTTCATTCTATTATAGCTGAGCCGGACACTCATTTCGCCATTACCCTGGAACCTCAGAATCAGAAACAGCTCAGGTTTTACAAGCAATGGGTTGCATATGCCCAATCCAAACAACTTCCGGTTACGTTTGAAGCCGGCCATCAGCAAAAGTATCCCTTTCCGGCAATTGTACAAGCTGCAGACATCCTGATGACATCCAGTATCACCGAAGGTTTCGGTCTGACTTTCCTGGAGGCCTGGCTGATGAACCGCCCTATTTGTGGCCGTGATTTGCCAGATATAACAGTAGATTTCAAAGAGAACGGTATCCAGCTCGACCATCTGTATTCTTTGCTGCCCATCCCAATTGACTGGTTTTCAGTGTCCGATTTTTTGAGCAAGATCGAAGAAGGCTTGCGGGAGATGTACAAAAGGTATGACAGGGAGTACAGGAAAGAATACCTGGGACAATTCGAGGAGGCCGTCATTCAAAATGGAACGATCGATTTTGGACGACTTGATGAAGAACTTCAACAAACTGTTCTGGAAAGACTGGTCTCCGATACCAACGCGTGCGAGGAACTACAAACCTATGCATTGCAACGACGTATTCCCAGCGCTGATGTTATAGCACACAACAAAGAATTGGTAAATAAGGACTATAATCCCGAAGCCTACTATACCCATCTGATGAACATTTACGGTCGTCTTTTGAATGCCGAGTCAGGGTCAATTGAACTCATAGATCCTGAAAAAGTATTGGACCGGTTTCTCAAACCGGAACGATTCTATCTCATTAAATCTGATTAGCAGCATGAATTATCCTAACCGAAATAAAGAGATCATCAACCGGATGCGGGAACTGTCCGGACCTCTCGAACCGCAGCCAACCGGCACAGAATCGGTTTTAAACAAAATGGACGGGATTAAGGCTGTCATATTCGACGTCTATGGAACTTTAATGATTTCAGGATCGGGCGATTTAAGTCTTGCTAAACAAACCGAGACAGGTACAGCGATACAGCAGGCATTTCAAATGATCGGGCAGAAACTACCTAATGATATTGTGCCGCAGACATTATCAGACCTGTTTTTCACAACAATCGACAAGAATCGAAGCAAACTCAGCGCTGATGGCGTCGACTTTCCGGATATTGATATTCGTAATATCTGGCTGCAGGTATGGGAACAACTATATCATGACGGAGTACTTCAGCATGAACCGAAAATCGAAGCGATCCCACTCTTATCGAATGAATACGAATGCCATGTCAATCCAACCTGGCCTATGCCGCATTTGCATGAACTCATTGGAGAACTGAATAGCAGGGATAACACGCTTGGAATCGTATCTAACGCCCAGTTTTTTACTCCCCTCCTCTTTGATGCCCATCTTCATCAATCTCTGGATGATCTGGATTTTGACTGGGATTTGTGCTTTTTCTCATACAAACATAAAGTGGCCAAACCCTCGCCCTCTTTTTATGAAAAATGCGCAAAAGCACTTTATAACAAGTACTCACTCAGACCGGAACAAGCGTTATACGTGGGGAATGACATGCTGAATGATGTCTGGCCTGCCCGAAAATTTGGATTTAAAACGGCGTTGTTTGCCGGAGACAAACGATCACTGCGCTGGCGCGAAGAAAATCCGTATTTGAAAGATGTCAAACCGGATAACATCATCACCGATTTGATGCAGATATTGGAAATTTTATAGCAGGGCTTGCCAGATTCCACGAATTGATCGTTACTTATTCATCCATCTCTTAAAATCTGCAGTTCGGCCTATGCTAACAATGGTATCCATATCATTATTGGGTTGTGGATTAAGCTCAAGTTTGATACGGCTTCTGGACCATGCTTCCATGTTTTCAATAGCAGAAATGTTGATTATATACCCCCGGTTTATTCTAAAGAATTTTGCAGGGTCAAGTATCTTTTCAAGAGCATCAAGTGAATCTTCAATTGACATTGCTCGCTTCTCAAATGTTTTAATGAACACAATCTTTTCTGTCGCATAAAAGTAGGCAATTTCAGATGTTTCAATCTTTTTGTACATATCACCTATTCGTATAAGAAACTTACTTTTGTATTCCGAATTCTTATGCGCGTAAATTGACATCAGCTTTTCAAAATCCACGATGAAAGCCGATCTCATCGATTTGTATTTCTGAAGGCTCTCAGCAAGGTCTCTTTTTTGAATAGGTTTCAGCAGGTAAGAGATGCTATTTAGTTTAAATGCTTTTATCGCATATTCCACATAAGCTGTAGTTAGTATTATGGGTGTATCAATTTTAACCCGTTCAAAAATGCTGAAGCTCAGCCCATCTGACAGCTGAATATCCAGAAATATCAGATCGATATTATTTTGCTGCAACCATGACACAGCCTTATTTACGGAACCGATTTTAGCCACGACACTACAACCAGGTTCGACCTCAGCTAACATCGTTTCCAAACGTTCTGCGGCTAATTCTTCATCTTCAATAATCAGGACCCTCATCATTCAAACTCCTAATTAGTGGTAAAGTAACCTGATAATATCTTACCCCCACATTAAACTCCGGGATTTCGTTACTTATCATAGCAAAGCGCTTAACAAGATTTTTTTGGCCAACGCCTGTACTTGCTTCTGATGAAATCTTGAGTTGAATATTATTTCTAATTATTAATCGCTTGTCCTCATAAAATATATTGATTTGGAGAGGTTGTTCCGAACTGACACGATTATGTTTGATAACATTTTCAAGAACAACCTGAAGGGAGAGGGGTGGCAGATACATACCGAGCAACTCTGCCGGAAGATTTATGTCAAAAACAAGATGCTCACCAAAGCGGATCTGCTGCAAAAACATATAGGAACGGGCGAACTCCAGCTCATCACCAACAGTAACGACGGGCTGTTCTATCGTTTCGAGCACATAACGATATATATTGGAAAATTGGTCAATAAACAACTGAGCCTTTTCAGAATCTTTGGCAATAAGACTCGACAGAACATTCAGACTATTAAACATGAAGTGAGGATTAATCTGGTTTTTCAGCACCTCAAACCGGGTCTGAAAAAGTTCTCTTTCCAGATTTTTAGTTTTTATTTGTGATCTGGATCCTTCGATAAAAAAAATCCATGCTTCCAGCAGAATCATCATGATCACATTACAAACAGCAAAAATCATCGCATTAATAATGATTACCCTGAATATCCCTTCCGCGTAAGCTCCCATAAAATGAGATAACAGAGTAATAAGCGTGGAAACAATAACTGCCAAGATGATCGTCAGACATGTTTGAATGAGTACACGCACAAAACTGAAATTCTTCCATGGAAAGAGTTTGTTCAGGTATTCAATGATATACAAATCGGGATAGGCAATTAAAAAACCAGCAATCAGGCTGAGAATGGTACCCCAAAAGAACCTGTTAAGGAAATCTATGGTACCATCGACATTATAGAATCCGGTTAAATGGCTATAGGTGATAACTGTAAATTGAATGATCAATACCACACCTAAGAGCAGTTTGAATAGATTTCTGCCGGGTATTAATTGATGTGATTTATCAAGTATCATGGCTATGTGTTTTACGTAATAACAGCTCATTAGCGATCGATGGCTTTCCCTCCAATCAAAAGTCACCCGGATAATGATAAAATGCTTTCATCCAACCCGGAAGTACACTTTAGACAAGCTTTCATGTACTCCCGGGTAAAATCATGTCCTTAGATTACAAGATTCAAAATGATTTTGAAATCCCTAAACGCAATGAAACATGTCTGAGCTCCAGGTGATTATCAATATCTTCATACGATAATGTTCTGGAAAGAGAATTGAATTTAAGACCAGGCTGAAGATTCCATCTCGATCCAAGTGGTATTACAAAACCTGTAGATAGCTGCCATCCGAAACCATGGCCGGTATCTTCAATTATTTGCCCTTCTTTATTTTCCAACTCTATATGATTGTATAAACCACCGGCACGGAAATAATATGAAACTGGCATAGATTGGATTGGATGCTGAAAGTGCACTCCAAACACATACCCCGTTTCTTCAAAATCTATGTGATCTCCTGCAAAAGATGCGGCAGAGCCAAATCTGTTCCATCCCCATCCTGCATAGATTCCCATATGCGGCATAAATCGGTAGCTGAATATGCCCTCAAATCCCATTCCTGCATTTAAGTCGGTTCCACCCAAATCTTGTGTAACAAGGGATGAACCTGCACTAAATTCAAAACTGAATTTTTTATATGTTTCCTGAGCTAAACTGCTCATGGCTATCAGAATCATCATCGGTAGTAGTATTAAAATCTTTGTTTTCATCTTTATAACCTCTTAATTGTTGCGGTTAAGCAATTACGTTGAAACAAAGATATACCGAGCTTCTATGGACAGAAATTTAAACTCGATGAATGCGTATTATATGACGATGATTGTGAAAATAAACCGATGAACTTGATTATGAGATGAGCAATTCACACGTAGAATTTCCAGTATGTAAATTTTTTATGTTCATCAGTAGTTCCATTTGAAATACAGGAATCAATTTGTCAGCCACAGTAACTGGTAACCACCGACTTTAATATCATCATCGGCCGAAAAGGAATCTCCGGATACAAGATCTTTCCAATGCGTTTTATCTGAACCGTCAGGCAACAGATACTCCCATCTCAGAGTCATCTTTTCGTCTGAGACGTTGTGTATACAGATAATTGTTTGTCGGTTGTCGATTGAAGTCCTTCTGACAACAAATAGCTTTTCATTGATTTTCAGAACTTCCTGTTTCGCATCCGGGTGAAACGCTGTTTGAGAACTGCGAATTTCCAGCAAATTCTTGTACCGGTCAAAGATGATGGCCTGTTCCGAATCATTATCATCCAGATTCTCAGCCAGTTCATCATAATCCCATTTCTTACGGTTCAGCGTCCTTGCCCTATCGGTTTCCTTGAATCCTTCAACATTGTTCCTGGATCCCACAAGGTTGTTAAAGTATACAGCCGGGATTCCCTGAAGTGCCATCGCTACAGCCTGCGAACACATGAACCGGTCGATGATCTTTATATCTTCCTCTGAGTTTCGAAGAGCATCCAAATACGTGATATTCAGCTCATATGGACTCTCCGTACCATCTTTATCTGTCTTGGTCGATATTTTACCGCCCCGATCTTTGATTTTGTCGATCAACTCATCAAACTCCTGTTGTGGAATGAGCCCCTGGAGCGGACGCACCCCAATACCATCGTGGGAAGCCGTAAAATTGAGGTACGTCATCCCATCACCCGGAGTAGGCAGATCATCTGCAAATTCTGTCAGATATGAACTGTTGCCTGTTTGAAGTGCGTGCAGCAGAAGCGGCGGCAGGCTGAATTGATAAATGATATTCGCTTCATCACCATCCCCAAAATAGCTCAGGTTCTCTTCGTACGGGACATTGGTCTCGGTGAGTATCAAGACATGTGGTGCAAGAGTGCTTAAGATATCCCGGAACAGCTTTACAATCTCATGTGTATTCTCAAGGTGAATACATTTGGTACCAATTTCCTTCCACAAATAGGCAATTGCATCCAGGCGTATGATTCTGACTCCGTGGTAGATATAATAAAACAGAATATCCAGGAATTCGAAAAGGACATCTTCACTTTTGAAATCGAGATCTATCTGGTCTTCGCTGAAGGTTGTCCATACGTGCTTTTCACCCATGCGGGTGTAGCACTTGCTCAATACCGGCGTACTGCGCGGACGCACGACGTCTGAAAGATCTGCATCAGGATCGACTGTGATGAAGTAATTACGATACGGGGCAATACCTTCTACAAAATTCTTAAACCATTCGCTTTCTCGTGACGCATGGTTGAGGATCAGGTCGAACATGAGACGGAAATGGCTGGTGAACGCCTCTATGTTATACCAGCTGCCTAACGAATCACGTACCTCACGATAATCGATAACAGAAAATCCGTCATCCGAGGAATACGTGAAGAATGGAAGGATATGTACAGTATCGATGATCCCGTCGAAATGCTGTTCAAGGAAATGCCGGAGCGTTACCAGCGGAGCCTCGCCATCCTTTGTGAGAATATCTCCGTAGGTTATAAGAAGATTATCCTTCTCGTTCCAATGTTCCTTCACCGGCTGCGGATCAATTCCAACGCCATAACGTCCGACCAGCATGTCCATTCGTTCGATGAGATGCTGATCATTCTGTCCGCTGTAAATTTTGCGCAGCCGCTGTCTTATGCTGTTGATTTTATCGCTGGAAAAATACCGAATCATAATAAAAATCAGGTTCCTTCAATATTAGCCATTAATGAGTTTAGTTTCCGATCAAGTACGGAATAACTGTAGAATTTCTTGGCCAATTGATAATTGACCTCAATCATGTCGTTGCGATACTCCTCGTCGTGTAAAATGCGCCTGACATGATTGACAACTTTGGGAGTAATCAGGCCATCCATCATCGCTACTTTAAAACCTTTTGGTTCGATGTCACGGGCGTAGATCGAATATCGATTAACAAGCAACGGTTTACGGAAATAAATACTTTCGAGGAATGCATTTCCAAATCCTTCATAAAGACTGGGATATGTCACAAGATCGGCATGCGGATACAGATCCCAGAGTGTATATATTTTTTCACCGCGACTGTTTAACTGGCGTCGCTCGCCGACCCGGGTTGACACAAAATGAATGTCGATGCCCGAATCCTTTGCAATTTCCTCCAGCAGAGATTTATACTCATACCCTTCGTCTCCGGCCTCGTGCGAGATGACCAGCTTATACCGGTGCTCATCGAGCATCTCCACTAATTCAATGGCGTGTTCAATGCCCTTGCGCGGCACTACCCTGGTAGGTTGTAATAGCATAATGTCATCGTCAGAAAGTCCGAGTTCTTTCCTTACATCCACATTATACTCGTCGATGCCGGGCGCCGGGGTTTCAAAATCGAGCACATTCGGAACAAGGATGGATGGCACACCTTTACGCCATGCAAGGGTCTCTTGTCCTGCCTGGTTGATTACTACGTGCTGCATGGATACTTCCCGGGGCGGAAATGCCATCTGTAGAAAATCGTGTACACAGTTAATCTCAAAACGGGTGCGTTCCCAATAAAAATCGTGATGATGAGCAATTACCGGCGTCTGTGACTCAGACATATATTCGGTTACCGCAACACCCAGAGGTACGTGCATCGGAATAGCCAGGGCATTTTCAATGATCAGAAGATCAATATCAAACTGTCTGACAAAATCGTAGATACGTCCTTTTATATAATCAGCCAGGTCGTGGATTCTCCGTGTTACGAGCCTGGGTCTATTTTTGTAACCCCAAATACGGGAATTGATCCATGTTACTTCCGGATGAGCGAAATAAGCTTCCGGTATACACATGGAACAATCAGGTTCTTTGTCGAGCTTCCCGGCAAACCAAAACAGGTTATAGCCATCACGCTCCAAAACCTCGGCCCATTTGTTACTCTCCAGAGATACGCCGTCTGTACCCTGAAAACGTGTTCCTAAAAAACCGATGTTTTTAATCATCAATAAATATTTTTTTATCACTTAGCCAAAACCATTCTAACGCATGCAGTTATCAGGTCGGCCAATATTGTCCCATTTTCGTTCTAATAACAGGGAAAAAATGAAAATCATTTAGAATTTGCCAGAAATAATAACTCTGAAAGAACCCCTTTTACAACTTCCCAGCTTTCAAAGAAGCCAAAATGGTCAATATTCAGGCTTTGAAAAATCAATTCAGAATTATGAGGCTTAATTCCTTAAACGTTTTTTGTCAACCTGTTTACTTTTCTTGTTTGGCAAGAATAAATGTTTTGAACTCTTTTTCTTTGTAAGCTCAATACCTCTGACTTTATGGGGATTAAATACTAAATATTTTAATATTATAACTAATAATCATTATTTATTTAGGAATACACCATGTTCCATAAGGATCCCACTGCACAACTTTTCTACTTATCAGTGCGTATATTTTATACGAGAAATAAATATGGAAACGCTTTTAGTGCATCTGTATAATCTCATTTAAGACTTTAAAAACTGAAATAGTCCTTTTTAGCAAAATAATATTTAGATGGAGACTCAAAATGAGACTCACGAACTTGAAAAAACCTGGTGCTGATATCGAAACTAATTATACTATTAATCTCGAGATCGGCTTTGTAATTGCCCTTTTATTATTAATCACCATTTTCCGGGTTCACCTCCGTCCATCCACGAAAGTTAACTTTCAACAAACTTCGCAGGAGACAGTGAAAATGGAAGATGTGGTTCAAACCAAGCAGGCGGAACGGCCGCCACCGCCACCGGTACCACCCGTACCAGTTACGGTGCCTAACGATGCCATCATCAATGATTCCCCGATTGATCTGAATTCAGAGCTTGATCTTGATGCGCCGCTGAATTTGCCGCCACCACCACCACCAAGTCAAAAGGATACAACCGCAGATAGTGACGCTTACCGCGATGTTTTTGTAGTTGTTGAACGAATGCCTCAATTGATAGGTGGCATTGAGAAGTTGCAGAAATCAGTGGTCTATCCCGACATCGCAAGGAAGGCTGGCATACAAGGGCGTGTATACGTAAAATTCATCATTGATGAACATGGTAATGTCGTTGATCCCAACGTTATCCGGGGGATTGGTGGAGGATGTGATGAAGCTGCCTTACAAGCAATAAAGAAGGCTCATTTCCAACCGGGTATGCAGCGAGGGAGACCGGTAAAGGTATGGTATACCATTCCGATCGTTTTCAAACTGCAGGATCAATGATATAATTAAAACCTGAGCATATGCTCAGAGAATACAAAAAGGGCGTCTCATCCGAGCTGCCCTTTTTATTTAAATGACTATCCGCCCCGATGTATTGGGGTTACATGCCTGTCATTTAACCGCAAAAACACGCTGGATCCGCAGAGTAAAGCTGTTTTTTTTTGTGTTACCTGTTCCCGAATGTATCGGGACGGTTTACATCTTCTGATCCGAAGAACAACGAAGACTACCGGCGTGTGTATGTATAGTCATTTTTATTTATAAAAATCCAGTTTTTATTTAAATGACAATATCTCAGAACTTTTATATATTATTTATAGAAGCGCTTACATACGTGATATATTAGTGCAAGAAGCATTAACACTTAAATAGTTTTCGCCTATTCAATTTAATTAAGAGATGGAGGCTCGTCATGAGGCTCACGAATCTAAAAAAACCCGACGTCGATATCGACAGTAACTATAAGATACATCTCGAAATCGGTTTTGTGTTAGCCCTCCTCTTTCTGATCACACTCTTCAGGATCCCTCTCAATCCTAAGAGTGAATTTGTCATGAAGGAAACCTCACAGGACGCAGTGAGAATGGAAGATATCATTCAAACAAGGCAGGCTGAGTTGCCACCGGCACCTCCATTGCCACAAATTCCAGTTGCTGTTCCGAATGATGCCATCATTAGTGATGAACCAATCGACATATCTTCGGAACTTGATTTTAACGCGCCAATAAATCTTCCCCCTCCTCCGGCTCCGAAATCAGATGTTGAGAATAAGGATACCTCTGCAAAAAAAATCACCTACAGTGATGTTTTTGTAGTTGTTGAACGAATGCCAGAACTCATTGGGGGAATTGAAAAATTACAGGAAAGTATAAAATATCCTGAAATGGCGAAGAAGGCTGGCATCGAAGGTCGGGTATATGTCAAATTTATCATCGATGAACGCGGACGGGTTGTAGATCCGGTAATGATTCGCGGAATCGGCGCCGGTTGCGATGAGGTCGCTCTTGAAGCAGTTTCAAAAGCGCGATTCAAACCAGGTATGCAACGAGGACGACCTGTAAAGGTATGGTACACTATACCTATTATATTCAAACTCAAATACGAGTAACACAAATGACATATATGAGTTGAAACACTTGAAGGCACGTCGACGACGTGCCTTCTTTTATATCCATAATTCCTGCAGGGTAGAAAGCAAAATCAATATTTATGAATATCTATTGTTAAGGATAGCCAACTAAAACACTTATATAAAATTACCCTTCTGATGTGTTGCCTTATCACAAAAAAGGCCTTTTTTAGGCTATTTTTCAGGTTTTCTTGAACGATTATACTAAACGACACGTTAGTACAATGATTGAAATATAATAATGTACAGATTTGCGGGAGGTAATTTTTATGCCCATTCTTAGAAATAAGAAACCAAATGTGGATTTAAAGAGAGGATACCGTATGCGCCTCGAAATCGGTATCGTACTGGCTCTGCTCATTTTGCTGGCACTCTTTAACATTCACCTGAATTACAATAATAATAACAGCTTTCAGGCTCCTGAGCAGGAAACTGTAAAAATGAAGAACGTTGAGCAGACGGAGATCCACAAAAAGCCGCCACCACCACCTGCCCCGAAGGTACCTGTTGAGGTTCCAAATGACGCCGTTGTCAACGATAAACCGATCGGGCTAAACAGTGAGTTGAATATGAATGAACCGCTGAAGATGCCTCCTCCTCCTGAAAAAAATGACAAAAAGAAGAAAAAGAAGCAGGATGTCTTTGTTGTGGTTGAAAACATGCCGAAGCTTAAGGGTGGTATGGCAGCGCTTCAGAAAAATGTGAAATATCCTGAAATGGCTAGAAAAGCCGGTATTGAAGGAACCGTTTATGTTCAATTTGTTGTGAGTAAAAAAGGGATACCAAAGGACTTGAAAGTCGTTCGCGGAATTGGTGCAGGTTGTGACCAGGCGGCTGTTAATGCAATAAAAAAAGCGCGGTTCACTCCTGGTATGCAGCGCGGACGCCCGGTTCCGGTTCGTATGTCCATTCCAGTTCGTTTCCATCTGCAAAGTCAATAGTTGAATTTAATATTAACAACATTGTAAGGCCGCGAAACTAATTCGCGGCCTTTTTTTTGGCGCTTATAACCATTTCTCTCCCATTTGAATATCGGCTTAATTTGATTTTAACGTGAGTTCTATATAAACATTGGAAGAAATTGTTAAAAACGATTCGTTTTAGATTCGATGACTCATAGCACCCGGATGAATCCGGGTGTTAGAGAGAATCCGTTAACACATGAACCGTTGTAACGGTTTATGCCGGTCCGGATATACGCCTGTATATGTGAAATCAGTATCTTTGCAGGTTTATCTTATGTTGAACTCGCGTTAATTTTAGGTAACGGGCCATTTATAAACTGTGAAGCTATTTTGATCAACAAGTAATAATTATATTTGATCTGACATTGTTTAGAATTAAATAAAAATGACAATCCGTAATCAATACAATTTCGTATAAATCCCTATTGTTCCACTCAAAAAAGCCATAGAAACACTTCTGAAACTTCGGAACTCCGTGTATTTCCGTAATTCTGTGTTTGTTATTCCGGCGCTTGTATTTACCGCGGAGGGCACAAAGAATTCACAGAGCCGGGAGTATCATCAGGGTATACTTTAACCTTTTTTCCTTGTCTTTGTGGTAATTTATGTATGTGTCGCAATTGCGGATAGTCATATAAATTAATTATCCGGTTTACTTCTCGAGGTGAGGGTAAAAACAGTCAAAACGATTATCATCATGTTACAAATCGTATGCTCTCTCATTACAAGGCTCGTTAAACGTGATTTACTGAAGCCTTTATTATTTACAACACTGCTTTTCTTGTGCCTGTTTATTAAGGCAGCAAATGGACAGTCACAGTGTGATAACTCAGGACTTATCAAGTCTGTTGAACATCCTGTGGATTTTATTCATATGGACGTGAAGATTAAGATTGATCCGTATAAGAGGCTGGTAACCGGACAGGTATCTCACATATTTACCCCCCTGAGGCAAAGCATCGATTCCATCCCATTTAATGCAGTAGATATTGATATACAGCATGCCTATTTAAACGGTAAACCTGTCAAGTTCACAAATGATGGGAAAATAGTATCGGTTTTACCGGATCCGTCACTTACCTGGGATACTATCGACAGTGTTCGTTTTGTTTACAAGGCACACCCAACCAAAGGATTGTATTTTGTGGGATGGGATGATACTACCGGGAGAGCACGGAAACAGGTCTGGTCACAGGGGCAGGGCAATGGCAACAGGCATTGGATTCCGCTATATGATCATGAAAATGATAAGATGACTACGGAGACGACGATTACGTTTAAAGACCACTACCAGGTACTCTCAAACGGATCACTCCTCTCGAATCATAAAAATGCTGATGGTACGAGGACCTGGCATTATAAAATGCAGCATCCAATGGTTTCCTATCTTGTTATGCTCGGTATTGGACATTATGGAATCGACACTCTAAAGACAGCCTCCGGTATCCCTGTCCATCTTTGGTATTATCCTGATCAAAAAGACCGCGTTGAACCAACCTACCGGCATACTCTTGATATGTTTGGATTCATGCGAGATGAAACGGGTAAGGCATATCCGTGGAGCTCCTATTCTGAAATCCCTGTCAGCAATTTTATCCATGGGGCAATGGAAAATACAACGGCTACCGTCTTTGGCGATTTTTATTTTGTCAACAAACGAGAAGCACTCGACCGTGATTATCTGAATGTCAATATCCACGAATTTGCACATCACTGGTTTGGGGATTATGCAACAGCTGGTGCACCGGGAGAAGGCTGGCTGCATGAGAGTTTTGCTACTTATTACGCCAAACTTTTTGAACGAAATATTTATGGCGAAGATCACTTTGAATGGATGAGATACAAGGAGCAGCAGGCCGCTATTAATGCTGCCAGACAGGCAACAATCCCGCTCTTATCAACAAAAGCCAACTCTGCCCGTATCTACCAGAAAGGTTCGGCAATTCTCGACATGCTTTCGTGGGTTTACGGACATGAAGCTTTCAAACGTGTTATTCGCTATTACCTGGCTCAGCATCGGTATGGCCTTGTAACTACACACGATTTCTACCATGCCTTCCAGCATGTATTAGGTATAAGTCCCAAATGGTTCTTCGACGAATGGGTCTATCATGGTGGTGTTCCCTCCTATCGTATTTCGTGGAAAGACAGCACCGACTCAAAAGCCGGACATATGGCTACTGTAATACATGTTCATCAAACAATGGTCGACTCTACTGATAGTTATTTATTCGGCATGCCCGTTAAGCTCGAAGTCCGTTATATGAATGGTATATCTGACAGCATAAGAACATGGATCAGAAACAGAAATGATGAGATTGTCATACCTAAAACCTCCGGACAAAAAGTATCATACGTGCTTTTTGATCCTGGTAACCACAACCTTAAAGTAATAGATTTTCCACGAACCTTGCCGGAATTGGAAGCACAGGCAACTTCTGCAATACATATGATCGACCGATATGAGGCCATCAAAGCAATGGAACAAATTGGAATTGATCGCAAACTGGATTTCCTGCGTACACGTTATCATGCAGAATCTTTCCCTGAGTTGAAAGCAGAAATTGTCCGGCAAATTGCTGTTGATAGCTCATCGGTCACTGATCAAATGATGCAACGGGCCCTGACGGATCCATCCGTCACTGTGAGGGAAGCTGCACTTTCGTCGCTTCCTAAGATTAATATGGAATTCAAACCATATGTTGAGGGCATGTTAACTGATTCATCCTATTCAATTGTGTCAACTGCGCTTGTCCGGCTGGCGCAAAGCTATCCAAAAGAATTGCCCACATACCTGGAGAAAACGAAAAATGAGGACGGACCCGGACACGTTGTAAATATTTTATGGAATGAACTCAATGTGGCGCAGGGGAAAAAAGAATCGCTTCAGAAGCTTGTTGACTACACATCGTACTCATACGATTTTCAAACACGGACAAATGCTGCGCAGGTTCTGCAGCAGCTGAATTATATGAATCCCGAATTTGCGGGAAGTCTGTTACAGGGTATTACAAGTCCAAATTATCGTCTGGCCGGTGCATTCAGAAATGTGTATCAACACTTTGCCCAGGACATTGGTTATAAACAAATGATGCTTGACGTATATCATCAGCACAACTGGTCTGCTCTCGAGAAAACCCGGCTTGAGTCTCTCTTTAATAATCATTGACTAATGATCGGGAATGATTGAAATGCAGCCTTGTTTATAAGTCAGGAGTAAGGACTAAATAAATCCGGCATTATGGCACAATCAAATCCTACGCTTATCAAAACTCTGAGAGAAACAGCTCAGCGACTGAAAAATGGAGCTCATTATGAATGGGGACATATGGGGCGCTGCAACTGTGGACACCTCGTCCAGACAATAACAGATATGTCGGACCATCAGATTGTTCGCTCCATTGATTTTGAGTTGGATGAGTGGACCGAACATGCCAAACTTTACTGCAACGGTTCCGGACACAAAGTCGATGATCTTTTCCATACCCTGGAAACAATTGGTTTCAATTACCAGGATGTGATTAATCTGGAATATCTTTCTGATCAAGATGTGCTTGAAGCGTTGCCCCAGGGTAAACGATATTTACGCCGGAACGATATTGAGGATGTAACGCTCTACATGGAGACACTCGCAGATATCCTGGAAGATGAACATGAAAAAGCTGCACCTGAACCGGATCTCGTTTTTGTATGATCGTCAGACGTTTACCATGGTCCTCAGCGTGCAATTCATTGTGAACGAATAAGTTCTATCGTTATCTTTCCCGGCAAACAGACAAAGAACACCAATGGATATCCGTAAACTTTCAACCCGGGAAATCTTCAATAATAACCAGGCTCGTCAAATTCCTGACGGGTTTGATCGCACCCGATTGCTGCTCCATAACATCCGAAGCATGCATAATGTCGGATCCGTATTTCGATCAGCCGATGCCTTCGGACTCTACGAATTGCTCCTTTCCGGATACACGCCAACACCACCTCGTCCAGAAATCGCCAAAACAGCTCTGGGTGCTGAGAAACATGTAGCCTGGTCTTATTTCGAAGAGTACAATGAAGCGATAGACCAGCTTCGTTCGGAAGATTACTATATTCTTGGCATCGAGCAGACAAGTGCGAGCAAATCACTGATTGATTTTACACCGCCTAAAGATCAGGCTGTCTGTCTTGTGCTCGGCAATGAGGTGACGGGACTCGATGATGGTCTTTTGCCCTTTATTGATGAGTTTATCGAAATCCCGCAGTTTGGCCACAAACATTCGCTCAATGTATCGGTAACGGCCGGTATCGTACTTTACGCCTTGTTGGATAAGTACAGTCGATTCCTGTGATCTTTTTTATTGGTCTAATTCTGTCGTATTTTTTAAATCTGTGCTTGAAAATTTAAAGTGATTAATATTTGAGATGGCAAAACGAACACTCGTAACTTCAGCTTTGCCCTATGCTAACGGGCCCATTCACTTGGGGCACCTTGCAGGGGCATATCTACCCGCCGATTTTTTTGTCCGGTACCGTCGCTTGCGCAATGATGATATCGTTTACATCTGCGGATCCGACGAGCACGGTGTACCCATAACCATCGCAGCCGAAAAAGAAGGGGTTTCTCCACAAGTTATTGTTGACCGCTATCACGAATTGAACAAGAAGACATTCCACGATTTCGGGATATCCTTTGATTATTTTGGCCGAACAAGCTCGCCCGTTCATCACAAAACATCCCAGGACTTCTTTCTTAACCTGTATGAAAAGGGAATCTTTAAGAAGAAAACTGAAGAACAATTTTATGATGAGAAGGCCGATATGTTTCTGCCGGATCGATACGTGAAAGGAACCTGCCCGGTCTGTTCGTTTCCGGAAGCTTATGGCGATCAATGTGAAAACTGTGGCAGTTCGCTATCTCCGACAGAATTGAAAAATCCGATAAGCATGATCAGCGGCTCCAAGCCTATACGCAAGGAAACGGAGCACTGGTACATCCCTCTCGGGGATCTTCAACCGGATATCGAAGCCTGGCTTGATACACGGAAAAACTGGAAACCCAATGTCATGGGACAGTGCAAGAGCTGGCTGAATAATGGGTTATCTGACCGTGCCGTGACCCGTGATCTCAAATGGGGTGTGAAAGTTCCGCTGCCTGAAGCCGAGGGCAAAGTTCTGTACGTCTGGTTTGACGCCCCTATCGGATATATCTCAGCCAGCAAAGAATGGGCCGAGCTCAAAAACAATCCCGGACTTTGGGAACTATACTGGAAAGACAAAGACACTGAGCTGATCCATTTCATCGGCAAGGACAACATCGTATTCCACTGTATCATGTTCCCTGCGATGTTGAAGGAGCATGGGGATTTTATACTTCCCGAAAATGTTCCAGCCAACGAATTTTTAAATCTCGAAGGGAAAAAACTCTCAACTTCACGGGGCTGGGCAGTATGGCTTCATGAATATCTTGAAGATTTCGAACCCGACCTGCTTCGGTATGTGATCGGGAGTACCCTGCCCGAAGCCAAAGATTCCGACTTTTCATGGAAAGATTTCCAGACACGCGTAAACAGTGAACTAGCCGATATCCTCGGAAATTTTCTGTACCGGACACTCTCATTCAGCGGCCGTTACTTCGACAGCAAGGTCCCATCCCTTACCGATGCAACCGATCAGGATAAAACCACGCTGGCAGCCATTACAACGCATCGTGATGCAATTGCTGATTATTATGAGCGTTTCCGTTTCAGAGATGCAATCTCAGAATCCATGAATCTGGCCCGTTTAGGCAACCGGTATTTCACCGAGACGGAACCCTGGCATACCCGTAAAACCGATCCTAAGGCCTGCGGAAATACTGTACATGTATGCTTACAGCTTGCCGCCGCCCTTTCGGTCCTCTTTGATCCGATTCTTCCAAATCGTATGAAAGAGTTGCGTGGTTATCTGCACATGGATGATGACATCAGCTGGGATATCAATAGCGAAATGATTGAAGAGGGACATGAAATTGAAACGGGCAGCATCCTCTTTCAGAAAATCGACGACGAGGCCATCGATGCCCAGCTTGAGAAGCTCCACGAACGGGTTACCTCCAAAGCCGATAATAAGCCGAAACTCCCCGCTATTAAAAAGACTATCGACTTCGATACGTTTAGCAAACTTGATCTTAGGACCGGTGAGGTAATTGCCGCAGAAAAAATTCCCAATTCAAACAAACTTCTTAAATTATCTGTTGATATAGGTGTGGAAAAACGAACCATTCTGGCTGGTATCGCCCGCCACTATGAACCAGATGCCTTGGTTGGGGAAAAAATAGTGGTTGTTGCCAACCTAAAACCACGAAAAATGATGGGTTTTGAAAGTCAGGGCATGGTGTTAATGGCGGAAGATTCGGAAGAAAAACTTCATTTTCTCCGAACCGATGCCGAAAATGGAAGCCCTATATCCTAACTGCAAGATCCAAAACTAGTTATAAAAACCAAACAATCGGCTAGAATGCGAAGACAGATAAAAAGAAGATTAACTGAAATTATCTGTGATACGACAATCATCTTCACCTTTTAAATATTCTGTCACCATCTCGATCTATTTCTAATCATTATAGATATAATTTTCTGGTTAGATACTCACAACAGTTAGTAATAATCATACCTATTTATGGGTGTAAGGGCCTCAAAAAAACAATCTGTGCCTTCTATTGATACACATAACCGCCCTTTTGGCTATATCATAGCTGACGGGGAAACTTTTTTTCGGTTTTTCTCACCAAGAGCCCGCAGAGTACTTGTTGAAATTTTTGACTCTTACGAACAGGAACGCGGTGAGCGGTTCGATATGGAACAAGACGACGAAGGTGTATGGGAATATCGTATCAATTCCGATCTGACCGGGAAATATTATGGCTACCGTGTGATCCCACCAGTAAGTCCGCAAAGACCATTTCTGATAACAGGCGAATTGTTGGCCGATCCGTGGTCGACTTATGTTACCAGTACCAACCATCATCTTCAGAAAGCAAAAACCTGGATATCGCCACAAGATAAATTCGACTGGGAAGGCGACACATTTGCTGCCCCGGATGATCCAAGGGATTTGATCATATATGAGGCCCATGTCAAAGATATGACGGCCCATCCCACTCTAAAAAATCCATATGCCGGCTCCTACCGGGGTTTTGTTGAACCAGAAGAGAAATCAGCATTGGCACACCTCAAGAAACTGGGGGTTAATGCGGTAGAGTTGCTTCCGCTCCAGAAAGCCACACGCTTTGAACCGCCATACATGACGTCAACTCCAGACGGCCAACTCAACACATGGAATTATTACGGGCGGAATCACTGGGGTTACATGACTACATTCTTCCTGGCACCGGAAACCTATTATGCTTCTGATTCCGATCCCAAATGGGGCCAGACGATAGGCAGAACACGCAAAGCTGCCAATGAATTAAAAAAACTTGTTAAAAGCCTTCATAAAGAAGGTATCAGTGTCATCATGGATGTGGTTTATAATCACTTATCGGAATTCGACATCAATCCATTAAAGTACGCTGATGCCGATTATTACCTGCGTACAGACGAGAATGGGCGATTTAAGTCATTCAGTGGATGTGGCAATGACTTCAGGACCGAAGCGAAATATTCGCGCGAACTCATACTATCGTCCATCGAATACTGGATGCGGGAATATCATGTTGATGGCTTCCGTTTCGACCTGGCCTTGCTGATCGATTGGAAAACGATGGAACTGATTCGCGATCGCGCAAGGGCTATTAATCCGAATGTCATTCTAATTGCCGAACCGTGGTTTCTTGGAGGATACGATCCGACCGGCTACTCATACCGTGATATTGCCGCATGGAATGACAAGTTCAGAAATGGTGTAAAAGGATCCAACCCGATGAGTTCCGGCGGTTATATTTTCGGAAAATGGCATCCCAGCGTTACACGTGGTGACCTTCAAAATTACCTGATGGGTACGCTGCTTTCGCCTGGTACGCATTTCAATGTCAATGGAACATACAAGACTTCACAACACGCGTTAAATTATCTTGAGTCCCACGATAATCTAACGCTGGGTGATTTCATCCGTCTGCACCTGAATCCTGAAATCGAAGATACTAAATTCCAATCCAAAAAAGAGGTGACTGAACTTAGTGAGGATGAGCTGAAAATTTGCCGGCTGGCCGCTATGTATCTTTTTGTATCACAGGGCATAACGATGATCCATGCAGGCCAGGAATGGGCAAGGTCTAAGATTATCATGCCCAGTCCGATCAATGATCCACGTACCGGCTTCATCGATTCGAACAGCTACGAAAAAGACAATGAAACGAACTACCTCAATTACAACGAGATCGAGTGGAACAAAGAACTGTTTGAATATTACCAGGGCTTAATAGCATTGCGGAAATCATCCCCCGCAATACGCCGCTGCAACTCCGAATGTATTAACTTCTACGATTTTACCGATGCATTACATCTCACTTACTACCTTAACGGTACAAGCTCAAAAGATCCTTACGACTATTTCATTACCCTTAATGGAAACCGAAAGTCTACACAAAGTATTATCTTGCCGGATGGAGAATGGGAAGTGGTCGTAACTCCTGAAAAGGCATCCTCAAAAGCCTTTGGCAAACGAAGAGATAAAGTCGAAGTTCCGCCTTCTTCCGGCTTTGTTTTCCGAAAGTTGCGAGATTCAAAGTAATTCCAATATTTTTAAACGAAATTTTCACGGTCATTTAATCATTAAACGGGTATATATTTTGAGTGAAGTAAGCGCAGAAAACCGCGGTAACTGGAATTCAAAGCTGGGCTTTGTTCTTGCTGCTGCCGGTTCTGCTGTAGGATTGGGTAATATCTGGAAATTCCCCAACGTCGTAGCCGAACATGGCGGTGCTGCATTTATTCTTATTTACATCATCTGTTGTTTTGCCGTCGGCTTTCCGGTTATGGTCGCCGAGCTTGTTATTGGTCGCCGAACCGGAAAAAATCCGGTCGGTGCATTCAAGGCGTTGTCAACCAGTAAATTTTATCCCTTGATCGGAGCGTGGGGAATCATCTGCGGAGTCATGATTCTCTCCTTCTACAACGTTGTTGCTGGCTGGACCTTCAGTTTCATCCTCGAGGAACTGGCCCATTTTTTCGGCATGACTCAATTGGCCGCGCTGTTTGCAAACCTAAGTCACGGTGTTGAAAACGCAATCTTCTCACTCCTTTTCATGGGAGCTACTGTCAGTATCATTACCGGCGGAATCAGCAACGGCATTGAAAAAGCGACAAAGACGATGATGCCTATCCTTCTGCTGATTCTCGTATCCATGATTGTCTATGTACTGACCCGTGACGGCGCCATGCCAGGACTTCAAAAGTACCTGATTCCTGATTTCTCGAAAATTAACACGAAAATGATTTTCGATGCCATGGGCCAGGCTTTCTTCTCGCTTTCACTTGGCATGGGAGCTATGATCACTTATGGATCTTATCTCAATAAACGCCAGAACATCCCTGAGGCTGCGGCGTATGTGGTACTATTCGATTTTATGGTTGCTTTTCTCGCTGGACTCCTCATTATCCCTGCACTTTACGTAGCCCAGCACCATGGAATCCAAATTTACAAGGAAGGCTCCCTTGTTTCGAGCGTCGGGCTCGTATTCCAGGTGTTGCCTGAACTGTTTCACTCGATGACTCCTGTCGTTGGGGTTACTGTAGGCGTCACCTTTTTCCTGCTATTGAGCATGGCCGCACTTACCTCGACTATCTCCCTGCTCGAGGTACCCGTTGCTTATGCGATCGACGAACATGGTATCCCAAGAAAAAAGGCCGCCATGTTCATTGGACTGGGTATTTTAATTATTTCAATTATTATTTCGTTTGATATTGCCTGGATTGATATCTTATCGACCATTTTCAACGATATCGGGTTGCCTCTCGGGGGACTGATGATCAGCCTTTTTCTAGGATATGTCTGGAAGACCGACAATGCCATGATGGAAATTGAGAACGGATACCCGAATTCGAAGAACTCATTGTTCGGCAAATTATGGCCGATATTTATACGATACATATGCCCGGTCCTGATCGGAATTGTATTTTTCATCACTATACACAGAATATTTTACTGAATAACAGCGATGAACAGTGATTTCGTTATCTCTGTTATGAGTAAGGATGTGTGGAATCCACAACTGTTGAGTTATAAGCTTGTGTAACTCAGAAGGTGCACGTAACTTCACAAACATTAAATTGTTCTATTTATGCCAAAAATCACGACAGCTGACATCAAAAACGGGGTTACCATACTCCTTGATGGTCAGATTTACCAGATTATTGAATTTCTACACGTTAAACCCGGCAAAGGTGGTGCTTTTGTTCGGACAAAAGTAAAAGGCGTTGTAAACGGGAAAGTTCTTGATAAGACTTTCCGCTCGGGAGAATCACTCGAAACGGTTCGTGTAGAACGTCATCCCTATCAGTTTCTTTACAGCGATGGCGACATGTTTCATTTCATGCATAACGAGACCTATGAACAGATCATGATCCCCGCTGATAAGGTTGTCGGGGCCCAGTTCATGAAGGAAGGATCAGAGGTCACAGTAGTTATCAATGCCGATGACAACGTGATACTTTTCAACGAAATTCCCGATCATGTGAATCTGGAGGTTACGCAAACAGAACCCGGGTTTAAGGGTGATACGGCACAGGGAGGATCAAAATCCGCTACCCTCGAAACGGGTGCTGAAATCAACGTCCCTCTCTTTATCAACGAAGGAGATGTGGTACGTGTCGACACGCAAAACGCCTCCTATATCGAGCGCGTTAAGACCTCATCATAACAAATCTAAATTATGGATCTAAAACTTATAAAAAACCTTCTCAATCTTATTTCAAGCAGTGAAGTAAATGAAGTAATCATTGAAGAAGGCGATTTCAAAATTCAGATTAAGAAACAAGCTGACCAGGCAAATAGTAATCAACAACCTGTTTATATTTCGGCACCTGCAACCGCAGCAGCTCCAGTACCACAGCCTGCTGCCTTATCGGCACCGGAAGCTTCCGGATCTAATAATCAGGAAACCAGTAGTGCCGACGATAAGCGTACGATTATCCGATCCCCAATTGTCGGTACTTATTATGGTTCTCCCTCGCCCGATGCCGATCCCTTTATCAAAGAAGGCGACACCATTGCACGCGGCGATACCTTATGCATCGTTGAAGCGATGAAAATAATGAACGAAATTGAATCGGAACACGCCGGCAAAATCATAAAAATCCTCGTTGATGATGGTCAGCCAGTTGAATTCGATCAGCCATTATTCGAAATAGAGCCAGCCTAATCGCTCATGTTCAAAAAAATACTTATTGCCAACCGCGGTGAGATTGCCCTCCGAATTATCAGAACGTGTAAGGAGATGGGCATTAACACGGTGGCCATATATTCTACAGCCGACCAGGACAGCCTGCACGTAAAATTCGCTGACGAATGTGTATGCATTGGACCTGCACAGAGCAGAGACAGCTATCTTAAAATCCCCAGGATTTTGGCTGCTGCTGAAATAACTAATGCCGAAGCTATTCACCCGGGATACGGATTTCTCTCAGAAAATGCTGAGTTTTCACGTATCTGCCAGGAACATGACATCAAATTCATTGGTCCCGGGCCCGAGATGATCGCCACGATGGGCGACAAAGCTAAGGCCAAGGAAAACATGATCAAGAATGGTGTCCCGGTTGTCCCTGGCAGCGACGGTATCGTAGATTCCGTTAAAGAAGCCAAAAAGATTGCTGCCGAAATCGGGTATCCCGTTATGATTAAAGCGTCGGCCGGTGGCGGCGGACGTGGAATGCGGCGGGTCATGGAAGAAAAAAACCTGGAACGTGCCTTTGAATCAGCGCGGGCAGAAGCAGAAGCAGGGTTCAACAACCCCGATGTTTACATCGAGAAGCTTATTGTTGATCCACATCACGTTGAAATTCAAATTCTCGGCGATCAGCACGGTAACATCATCCATCTCGGGGAGCGAGACTGCTCGCTTCAACGACGCCATCAAAAAATACTCGAAGAATCCCCCTCGCCTCTTATGACGCCCGAATTACGGGAAAAGATGGGACAGGCAGCTATCGACGCGGGAAAGACCGTCAATTACGAGGGAGCCGGTACGGTGGAGTTTCTTGTTGACAAGAATCTGAATTTCTATTTCATGGAGATGAACACGCGGATCCAGGTTGAACACCCCATCACTGAGGAAGTAACCAATTACGACCTGATTCGGAATCAGATTGAAATCGCTGATGGACAAGAGCTTGCATTAAAGCCACTTAAAATGCGTGGTCACGCTATCGAGTGTCGTATTAATGCTGAGGATCCCGAACACAATTTCAGGCCATCTGCTGGAAAGATTACCGTTTTTCATCCTCCCGGTGGACATAGTGTGCGCATAGATACGCATGTGTATTCTGGCTATGTGGTACCGCCTTATTATGATTCCATGATCGCTAAACTTATCGTCAGTGCGCCATCGCGCCGTGAGGCTATCGCAAGGATGAAAAGGGCACTGGAAGAATTTGTGATCGAAGGTATCAAAACAAATATCCCGTATCATCTCCAGTTAATGGATGATCCCGTCTTCATTGCAGGGGAGCACAATACGCACTATCTGGAGGAATTTGTCTTTAAACCGGAACTTGTTAATTCATAAACAGTATGAACTATCCCGACGATATTAGATATACCAAAGAGCATGAGTGGATCCGCGACAATGGAGACGGAACGGCCACAATTGGCATCACTGATTTTGCTCAAAGTGAACTGGGCGACATCGTTTTTGTTGAACTTAATGATGACAGATCTGAGCTGGATCAGGATGATTCATTTGGCACTGTGGAAGCCGTAAAGACGGTTTCAGATCTCTATGCACCGGTAGCCGGAACTGTCACAGAAATCAACGCCGAATTGGAAGAACATCCTGAGCTTGTCAACGATGATCCCTATGGCAAAGGGTGGATGATCAAAATGAAAGTCAATGATCCTAAAGATCTTGACAAACTAATGTCTTCCGCCGACTATCAGGAAATCGTAGCCTGATTATAAAAAGTCATTCAATGGTCAATCTATAGTCATTGGATAGCCATATCCGTAATTTGGATACGAAGATCCGTCGCGGCGGAGGATGACAGCAACGCTGAATGATTATTGAATAACCTGCTGGTTTGTGTAAAGGCGCGCTAATCAACATCCAACCCGTTGGTTTTTCTGAATAGTTGTAACTTTAAGTACTTTAGGCACTCGAAGTACTCCTAACTTTGTTTCCTATGCATATAGACTATAGCGAATGGATCCTGATTCTGGATTATGGATCTCAGTACACCCAGCTGATTGCTCGTCGTCTGCGTGAATTGAACGTCTACTGTGAGATACATCCTTTTAACCACGATCTTGAACCTTTCGATGACTCGCCACCTAAAGGAGTAATCCTATCGGGCAGTCCCTACAGTGTCAACGATGCCGACTCTCCCTACCTCCCCGATGCCATTTTCAATTGGAATATTCCGATACTGGGAGTATGCTATGGATTGCAGGCCCTGATTAATAAGGACCGACCTGGCAGTGTGGAGAAAGCGGAAAAACGAGAATACGGCCGATCAATACTATTGATTGACGACACCTCTGATCTGTTTCATGACTTTCCCGATGAGTCGATCGTATGGATGAGCCACAGCGATCATATTCACGAGCTGCCGGACGCTTACGAGGTCATCGCTCATACAACCAATGCACCGGTTGCCGCTGTCCGGCACAAGAAATTGCCGATTTATGGTGTTCAGTTTCATCCTGAAGTTGCTCATACCGAAAACGGTGTCCATATCCTGAAGAACTTTGCTTTTACAATATGTGAGCTCTCAGGCAACTGGACGGCCGAGTCGTTTATCGAGATGACAGTCTCCCGAATTCGGGAACAGGTTAGAAATCATCGTGTTATTTGTGCTTTATCGGGCGGTGTCGATTCGACGGTTACGGCCACTCTCATTCACCGGGCCATCGGCGACCAGCTGCAATGTGTATTTGTCGATAATGGTCTGCTCCGTAAAAACGAGTTTCATGATGTACTGGCTCTCTATAAGAAAGATCTCGAGTTGCCGGTCAAGGGAATCGAAGCAACCGATCTCTTCCTTAATAAGCTGAAAGGCGTTACTGATCCCGAGGAAAAAAGGAAAATTATCGGGAATACATTCATCGAAGTTTTTGAGAGTTACGTAAAGCACGACGAAAGCTATCGATTTCTGGCACAGGGCACATTGTACCCCGATGTCATCGAAAGTGTATCATTCAAAGGCCCTTCAGCTACTATTAAGTCGCACCACAATGTTGGCGGACTTCCCGAAGAGATGAATCTCGATCTCATAGAACCGCTGCGTGAACTGTTTAAAGATGAAGTCCGTAGTGTAGGTCGCACACTTGGAATACCGGAAGATTTCATTAAGCGCCATCCTTTCCCAGGTCCGGGACTTGGCATTCGCGTGATTTCCGATATTACTCCGGAGAAACTAGCTGTACTTCGCGAGGTTGATGATATTTTCATTCGTGCACTTCATGAACACGACCTCTATGATGAGGTTTGGCAGGCTTTTGCCGTTTTGCTGCCAGTTAAAAGCGTTGGTGTAATGGGAGATGGACGGACCTACGAATTTACTGCAGGTCTTCGCGCAGTTACCAGTAAAGACGGTATGACGGCAGACTGGGCCTATCTGCCCCATACATTTCTAGCTGAAGTATCTAACCGTGTTATTAACGAAGTTCCTGGCATCAATAGAGTTGTTTATGATATCAGTTCAAAACCACCTTCAACCATTGAATGGGAATAGTCCCGTGCTCAGGTACGGTTTTTTGCCGGGAATGATATGCTACGCATAACATTTCTGCGTTAGCCTGTAAACCAGGTATCAATCCATTAACTGAAATTATCAGGAAATGAAACAGCTGATCGCATCAAATCTTCAATCTGTGAATCGTACTTATATTTTCGCAATGACTTTCTTTTTGATTCTGGGAAGCTTGATTTTCACAGACGCAAGGGCGCAGCAATCTCAGGTGCCCCAAAAGTTTAACCGGGCTCTCCAGTTATATCAACAGGGGAAATACGAGAATGCGGTCGCAATCTTCGATTCACTGCAAACAGATGAAGCACATCTGTTTTCGGGCAAAGGCTACTTCTCACTCGGCAGGTTCAACAAGGCGATGTACTATCTGAACCTGGTAAGTTCTCAGGCAAATCCTTCTGTGGTCAATGAGAAACAGTATACGCTGGCTCTCGTCGAATTTCAGCTTCACGATTTCACACGATCACTCGACCATCTGCATGAGTTGACCCAATTGCAAGGTGCCGATCAGATCAAGTCACAGGCCACCCGGTTTTACAATCAGGTACTCGAATATCTCACTTTGAATCAGCGGATGCAGGTATTTTCGAACAGCACATACCCGTCTGTAAGGTATGATGCTATCAACTCCGCCATCAATAAAATCGACAAGCCAACAGCCATTAGTTTGTTGAATGCGGCAAAGCAAACATTTGCCGGGACTCCTGATTCAACCTATTACAGATCCCTGATAAACAAAATCACTCATTACAATTTTAATCTGACCAACGCCAATGAAATTCGTCTGAAGGCACCGGCCGGGATCAGTTATACATTGGGTATCGCTCTTCCATCATCAAACAAGGGGTCGAAGGAGTACACAGTGAGCCGCAGCCTTTTTTATGGCATATCATATGCCATTGATGAGTTCAATAGAGACCATCCACAAATGAAAGTATTTACGCGCTATCGCGATACGTCTTCTGTTCCCGATAGCATCAATGCCATGTCTGATTTTGCCTGGGATGATCATGCTGATATGGTGATTGGTCCATTGTTATCAGAAAAGACGGCTGCCATGTCCAAAGGGGCCGAAAAATATCAAATCCCGCTCATTCCTCCACTCGCCAACTCCGATACCCTGGCCGCTGACAATCCATACCTCTTCCAGGCAAATCCTACATTCAAGGTTCGTGGCAAAAAGATGGCTGATTTTGCTGTAAAGCAACAGCATTACAATCGTCTCGCAATCATTGCGCAGAGAAACTCACTCGGTGAAGACCAGGCTATGGCGTTCCGTGATGAAGCAACCAAACTCGGTGCAACCGTTGAGTATTTCTTCCTGGAAGATTTCTCGAAAGAAGGATACAACGTCTCGCCATATACACAATTTTTCAATCCCGACACGATTATGGTCGACAGCCTTCATACCAAACCTGTTGACGCTATATATCTGCCATTCACTGGTCTTCCCGCCTCTACCCTTATTAATGGGGTCACAACCGATTTTCAGGCGTTCAACGCCAAGATTACCATTCTTGGCAACCAGGAATGGGCTAATGTCAACCTTGACCCAGAAACCATCCGGGATATGACTATCTATTACAGCAGCTCCGGCTCTCCTCAGGAGGGCAGCGATGCAATGAGCCAATTCCGTACCGGTTTCAAAGACAAGTATCAAATGGAAGCCGACTCATATGCAATTAACGGCTACGATGTTGCCAGTTACCTGCTGCATATAATTAACCAGGTTCAAAATCCGGCGCTTCTCAAGGAAGCCATAAAATCGGCACCTATCTACAATGGCCTTGGAGGAAAGTATCACTTTAATGGATCACACATCAACCAGGCCGTCGATATCTTCCAGTTGCAACCAAACAATTCGACGTTTATACAGACGATGTACTAGACGGTTCTCTCCACCCTGGTTAAGGAGGGGATTAAGAGATAGTTCACACAAGCTTAATTTTGGATCTGATACGTCTTTTATAGCCCATAAGCCAGTTTAAGAATACAAATCTTGACTGACCACCCGTCCCCGCTAAACGGGAATGCGCACCTTATCAAGGAAAAAATTACCTGTCAACTTAATATCGATCAGTTTGCAGTATGCAGTTTACTCAGTGAATCTGCACGAGCCTGTTCCCTTTCGCGTTTTATGCGATACTGTTTCCGAAGCCATTTGCGCCATTCTGCACTTCGACGTTTATGCTGGGCAAACGTCTTCGAAAAGACATGTACTCCTTCCGGCGTGGCAACCATAAACATATAGTCATTATCGTCCGGGAAAAGAGCTGCTTTTATTGAACTCAGTGATGGGTTGGTTATGGGTCCCGGCGGCAATCCGCGATGTAGATAGGTGTTATAAGGGCTCTTGGTGTAATAATCGTCATACAGCAGGCGACCACGTACTCCTTTCGCATAATTAATCGTTGGATCGGCCTGTAATCTCCAGCCCTTTTTCAGACGATTCCAGTAAAGTCCGGCGATGGTAGGTTTCTCCTCGTTATTCCCGGCTTCCCATTCCACGATGGAAGCAATAGTTAAAATCTGATCAACACTTTTACCAACTTTTTTATATTGCTGCCGGTACGGATCAACCGCTTTATCATTGAATGCTTCGAGAATCTTTTGCAGAACCTGTTTTGGCGTCTCCGTCCAGTAAAACTGATAGGTGTCAGGCAGCATGTGACCGATCATATCTGTTGGATTTATACCCAAAGCCGCCAGAGCAGTCGTATCGTGCATCAAATCCCAGAACTGATTTCCATCAAAACGAAACTGTGAGGAGACTCGTCTGGCAAACCGCTCTTCCGACTGTCCGGGAAGAATCGTTAGCCTGATTGGCGTTTGTATTCCATAGGCGAACCGTTTGACAAGTTCAGGGTAGCTCTGCGACTTGTTGAATTGATATCGCCCCGGTTGAATGCTCGTCCATCCGAGCATCCTGGCTACCCAATGAAGTTCTTTCTTATTGAAAGTGACATCGGCGCGTTCCAAAGCCTGATCCAAACCTTCAAGGTCAGTTTTATTCCAAATGTACACGGTCTTGATAGTCTCGACCGGTATGGCACTTCGATTATGAATGCGGCTATACCTTGAGATGAAGACAACAAGAAAACCTGCCAGGAATACGATAACCCCGGAAAGGACTTGTTTATGATTCAAATGAGGAATTTGCACGGATTAGAGTGTGAGTTGCCGTCAGTTTGATTAGTTTTATCGATCTTATAAAACTAATCAAAATAAGAAAGCCTTTCACCCAAAGATGTCAGTCAGGCATCCTGGGTGAAAGGCTTTTAACGATATTTGTGGTAAAATCAGCGACGCTGGAGTCTGCTGAGAAGTCTTAGGAACTCAATATAGAGCCAGACCAGAGTAACCATCAAGCCGAAAGCTCCGTACCACTCCATGTATTTAGGAGCGCCATACTCGGAGGCTTCTTCAATAAAATCAAAATCCATGACAAGATTAAGAGCTGCCACGCCAACAACAAATAAGTTGAAGAGGATTCCAAACATGCCTCCTCCCCCCAAAGGATAGAAACATTAGCACCGAAGAAGCTCATAATCCAACCAAGGAAATAAGCAACAGCGATGCCACCTGTAGCCGCAAAAACACCAAGCTTGAATTTCTCTGTAACCTTGATCATCCCGCTGCGATAAGCCAGCAGCATGGCCCCGGCCGTACCAAAAGTTAACAATACGGCTTGCTGGACAATGCCTGGATATTGAGCTTCAAATACTGATGAAATAGCACCGAGAAATAATCCCTCGAGAAACGCATAAACTGGTGCCGAATAACGTGCATATTCTTTTTTGAAGATAGTGACCAATGCAGCAATAAAACCGCCGATACCACCGAGCATAGCCAATCCGCCAATTGTGGCAGGATTCCCTGTCCACGTGAGGGTCGCCCCTGTAATGAGTATTAATAACATCAGGCCTGTTTTGTTCGCCGTACCATTTACGGTCATGGCCTGATCACCGGACGCGGTGCCCGCAAGGTCCCGGAAATAATCGGTTCTCAACGCCGGGTTTGATGATCTGAACATAGGGTTTCTTCTGTTTGTTATAAAGATGACTACGAATTAAACATACCATAAACGTTATGGCTGCCGGCATAGTATACATAATCTAACGCTGCGATGTTTCATGCAACCAGAAGCCAGATACTTCCGGGGATATCACGATTTACGCTGAGAGACCGACGATTATTAGATAATCCCGACTCATCGGGATGTTGGTAAAACAATAGCCAATTTCTGAGATTCTCCCGGAGGGATCACTATGTAGCCATATCCACGGGAATGACGATATTGGACAAAGTTTAAAAGCTTATTTCATATATATGACCAACACTACAATTACTGCTAACTGCTAACTGTAATTGGGCATTTAAATGGCTATTGGCTAACTTTGCATCCAAAATATCTGTGATACTCTTATGGAGACTTGATTTTACAAATTGCTTTTACTGGAATGTGAATTATAAAAGGAGATATTTATGCATAAAGTGGTTTTGTTACGACACGGCGAGAGCCAATGGAATAAAGAAAACCGGTTCACCGGGTGGACCGATGTCGACCTGACCGATAAAGGCCGAAGCGAAGCCAGCAGTGCAGGCAAGCTGATGAAAGACGAAGGCTTCACATTTGATCTGGCCTATACTTCTGTCTTAAAACGTGCCATTCGCACACTCTGGCTGTCCCTGTCCGAAATGGATCTGATGTGGATCCCTGTCATCCGCAACTGGCGTCTGAACGAACGCCATTACGGTGCGCTACAGGGACTTAATAAAGCCGATACTGCAGCCAAATATGGCGATGATCAGGTTTTAGTCTGGCGCAGAAGCTATGATACACCGCCTCCAGCCCTTGAGGAAACGGACGATCGTTTCCCTGGAAAAGATCCCCGTTATGCCGGCCTGACTAAAGATGAACTGCCGCTTACCGAATGTCTGAAAGATACGGTTGCGCGATTTGTACCCTATTGGGAGAACACCATCGCTCCTTCCATCAAATCAGGAAAGAAGGTATTGATCACAGCTCATGGGAATAGTCTGCGTGCCCTCGTTAAATACCTTGATAATGTTTCTGAGGAAGAAATCGTAGGCCTCAACATCCCGACCGGGGTGCCACTGGTTTATGAGCTTGATGATGATCTCAAGCCAATCAAACACTATTATCTCGGCGACCAGGAAGCCATCGCTGCAAAAGCTAAAGCTGTCGCCGAACAGGGTAAATCGAAGTAACGCTGGTTACATAATATTACGTTGGCAGGGGTAATCACAGGGATTACCCCTGCGTTTATTTGCGGCTTCCAAAAACAGCCTGGAACCAATGCCCGTACCTGCCTGAGAAGCTCTGTGGCCAACAATGCGCTACATATTTCTCCGGTACTGTCCGCCTACTTCATACATGGCCTGGGAAATCTGTCCGAGTGAACAGGTTTTTACCGTTTCCATCAATTCTTCAAATATGTTGCCGTTTTCCCGTGCTACTTTTTGCAGACGTTTGAGGGCATCCTTACTCTCGTCTTCATTCCGTTTCCAGAAAGTGTGAAGCTCATCAATCTGTTGTTCCTTCTCTTCATGTGTTGAGCGGATGAGCTCGACGGGTTTCTGCTCCCCTGCCTCACCGTCATCCTTCAAATAAGTATTGACGCCGATGATAGGAAGCTCTCCGTTATGTTTCAGGGTTTCATAGTGAAGGCTCTCATCCTGGATCTTACCACGCTGGTACATCGTCTCCATGGCACCTAAAACGCCGCCACGGTTGGTCAGCCGGTCAAACTCGGTGAGAATGGCTTCCTCCACCAAATCGGTTAGGTCATCGATGATGAACGAGCCTTGCAGCGGGTTTTCATTTTTCGCCATCCCCATCTCCTTGTTGATGATTAGCTGAATAGCTATTGCTCTTCGCACTGATTCCTCGGTAGGTGTTGTGATAGCTTCATCATAGGCATTGGTATGCAGCGAGTTGCAGTTATCATAAATCGCCATCAGCGCCTGCAGCGTCGTGCGGATATCATTGAACTGGATCTCACGAGCATGCAAAGAACGACCACTGGTCTGGATATGATATTTCAACTTCTGTGACCGCTCATTGGAGTGATACAGATTCTTCATTGTTATCGCCCAAATGCGCCGTGCCACGCGTCCGATGACGGCGTATTCAGGATCAAGACCGTTACTGAAAAAGAAGGACAGGTTATGAGCGAAATCGTCAATCTTCATTCCGCGTGAGAGATAATATTCGACGTATGTCAACCCATTGGCCAGCGTAAATGCCGCCTGTGTGATAGGGTTGGCGCCGGCCTCTGCGATATGATAACCAGAGATGGAAACCGAATAGTAATTCCTGACCTTGTGATCATTAAAATACTGCTGGATGTCTCCCATCATCCGGAGCGCATATTCCGTCGAAAAGATACAGGTGTTCTGGGCCTGGTCCTCTTTCAGAATATCTGCCTGGACCGTTCCACGGACCACATTCAATGCCTTTTCCTGAATGTTATGGTAGGTTTCCTTTTCCAACAGTTTGTCACCGGTGAATCCCAGTGTTCCGAGTCCAAACCCATCGCTGCCATCGGGCAATTGCCCATGATATTCGGGCCGGGGAAGATCGTGCCTGGAATACCAATCAGCCATGCTTTTTACGGCGTCATTCCATTTCCCATCATTTCTAAGATAACGTTCCACTTCCTGGTCAATCGCCGTATTCATGAACATAGCCAGGATCATGGGCGCCGGACCGTTGATGGTCATCGAAACCGAGGTCTTCGGACTGGTCAGTTCGAACCCGGAGTAGAGTTTTTTCATGTCGTCAAGAGTACAGATGCTGACACCCGAGTTGCCGATCTTTCCATAGATGTCCGGCCGATAATCGGGATCTTCGCCATAAAGTGTCACAGAGTCGAAAGCTGTTGACAATCGTCTGGCCGGCATTCCGAGACTTAGGTAATGAAACCGTTTATTGGTCCGCTCGGGGGTACCCTCACCGGCAAACATGCGTGTCGGGTCCTCTCCTTCTCTTTTGAATGGAAAAACCCCGGCCGTATACGGGAAGAAGCCCGGCAGATTTTCATTAAGAGCAAACCTGAGGCGTTCTCCGTAATCTTCATATTTGGGAAGAGCAATACGCGGAATCCTGTTGCCGCTTAACGTGGTACGATACATCTCGTTTTTGAAAACTTTGCCGCGTGTCCGGGTTTCAACAATATCTTCCCGATACTGTTTGCTTAGTTCATCCCAGCCATCCAGGATCTTCTTGCTAACAGCATCCAAGCGGACTTTCCAGTGCTCCTGCATCTCTTTGAGACGATCTTGCATGAATTTACGATCTTCGGGTGCCCATCGCTCGAACTGCTCTATGGTGCCCTCGACATGTTGAAGACGTCTGGCAATTTCGACTTGTTCCCTTGCCCATTTGTGGTAATCACGGACCGTCTCGGAAATCTCGGAAAGGTATCGCTGACGTCTTGGAGGGATAATTGCCTGCGCATGCAAATCTTCAGCCGGCTGAGCATCGGTATAAATTTGCGTATTGAGATTCGTCGCATAGTGTCGATTTATCTCATCGACCAATCCTTTAAACAGGCGGTTCACTCCTTCATCATTGAAATGAGAAGCAATGGTTGGATAAACCGGCATACTTTCCGGGACGTCTTCCCATAAACCCCTGTTGCGTTTCACCTGCTTGCGGACATCCCGGAGCGCGTCTTCCGATCCTTTCTTATCAAACTTGTTCAGAACAATAAGATCGGCCAGGTCAAGCATGTTTATCTTCTCGAGCTGTGTGGCAGCACCGTACTCGCTGGTCATCACATAAATCGTAAGATCGGTAACATCGACAATCTGGGTATCAGACTGGCCGATTCCACTAGTCTCAACCAAAATAAGATCAAAACCGGCTGCCTTCAGCGTTGCGACAGCACCATTAACGGCATCACTAGTTGCCTGGTTAAACGAACGGGTAGCAAAACTATGCATGAACACGCGATCCGTATCGATGCTGTTCATGCGGATACGATCCCCGAGGAGGGCTCCACCCGTCTTCCGCCGTGACGGGTCGATTGAAACAATACCAATACGTTTGTCATTATACTCAGTGAGAAATCGACGCACCAGTTCATCAGTCAGGGAACTCTTGCCTGCTCCGCCGGTTCCTGTTATACCAATCAGTGGTACGATTTTATCATTATCAACAGGTTCGATCTTGCTCCCCCGGGCATCGGTCAGGTTGCCATCTGAATAACTAAGCAACTCCGTCCGGTTATTTTCAATGGCCGTAAGACATCGTCCCAAAACCCGGGGATCCCGTTCATAAATTTTGGAAACCTCAATCTTGTCCAGCTTGGTTGTGTCGTAATCACATTCCTTGAGCATCAGGTTGATCATCCCCTGGAGTCCCATCTTATGGCCGTCTTCGACCGAGAAAATGCGGGACACACCATACTCATGCAGTTCTTTGATCTCATCACTCACAATAACACCACCGCCTCCACCATACACACGAATATGTGAAGCCCCCTTCTCCCTGAGAAGGTCGATCATATACTTAAAATACTCCATGTGACCGCCCTGATAAGAACTGACAGCAATTCCCTGGACGTCTTCCTGAACGGCACAATCTACGATGCCCTGCACAGAACGGTTATGTCCCAGATGAATCACTTCGGCTCCGCTGCTCTGGAGGATGCGTCTCATGATGTTAATGCTCGCATCATGCCCGTCAAACAAGCTGGCGGCAGTCACAAACCGGACCTTATGTTTTGTTTGGTAAACCGCACTGTTTTCCGGTTTACCATTAACCGGTTGTTCTTTTTTCTTTAAATCTTTCGTTGCCTTCCCTGTAGTGGTACTCATAAATATCTTAAAGTTGTAAGCGCTTTTTCGTTTCAATATAACGCTTTAAGCAGTTTTTATGATGTATAAAATTATTCACGAAATTGAACATCAAGCTCTCCGGTAAAGCGTGATTTAACCGGAACGTTACCCTGGATAAAGAACGGTTCCGGCTTTTGATATGGTTCCACTTGTCCGGGATCCCACTTTCCGTTTCTGTTTGTGTCGGCATATACTGTAACAATATAATTTAGTGCCGGCAAATCATGAATTGTGAATGGACTTTTCGTAACAACAGTATCCCGGGTGATGCGGTTTTGTGCGTTAGCCAGGTGAACAGCATACTGTGTATTGCCCGTTGTATCAGCATTTGCTATGGTAACCTGTAGCTCACCCATCTGATCGTTGTACCAGATTTTGGGTTCTACCTTGTAATAGTTAAAAGTAGCAGGATTATAGGTCCGGAACTGGTAGGTCGCCCCGTTCTGCCACATGGAATCGGGATGAATGATCAGCTCGTTATTTTTGAATGTCACATGCTTCCAGTCGGGTATCAATGATTGATTTTGAACCACTTTCAGCGAATCCACAACAGGAGTGCCTTCCAGCATTGTGCTGTATAGGATTTTCAATGATTCTCTTGGATAAAGACTATTGCCATTGAGGACACGCATGATTCTCACAGCTGTCGTATCCTTTTGGTTCGATCCCTGGAATACCTCGTCAGGCTTATAGACCGAAGTATCTTGGGGAAATCCCTGGATCTGTACCTTATATGACTTTGTAGGTTGTAGATCCTGCTGACTCTGCGCATACAGAACATAATCTTCGGTGGGATCACGGAAGAGTGGAACTAAAGGTGAAAGAGGATTTCCAAGCGTGTCGGTCAGCGTTACCTTAAGAGAATCAGCGGATGGGATTGTCTTGCTGAAACGTAACCGCAGCCGGCGCGATGAAAGGACTCCTATTCCAAGAATATCGGGTCTCACTGTATCAACGGGCATCACATAAATGGTACCCATATTCCCGGTCGTATCATCTTTAGCGAGCTTAAAAAACTGCTGGTAAAAAGGCTGTGCCCGTTCAATTTCACTCTCCCAGATCTTATTGTTATTACGATCATCAACCAGGAAAGCACGATAATTCCCTCCCTTGAGATAGGTAAAAGTGACAGTTCCGCTCGTATCGGTTTCAAGTGCATAGCGGGCTTTTTGCTTCAAATCAAATGGGGGCAGAAATAAGAACACAGTTTTCCCTCCTATACCCTTTCCCGTCACTGCACTCACAATTTTCCCTTTCATTTTCCCCGAATCGATCGTTGGTCCCGTCGATAACGCCAGGGTCACCGGGCCGGCCATCTTATTCCCATAATAATCAGTCATGTCGGTTCCCAGTGTGAACACCATGGTCGTCGAATCAGGCAGCGGTTTTTCGAATTTGACCTTTACGGACTTGCGGCCAAAATCGACCTGGTATCGCAATCCAAGGTCCGGGGCCATGTCGAAGGCAGTCTGAAATGTTGATCGGCTGATAAACTCGGAGAAATCAAATTCAATAGACTGTCCATCAAAATTAGTCTTTCCGCTTTTAGGATATGTCTGTACTACAACCGGTCCGGTCTTATCGGGAAGGCCGCCGGTAGGACTGGTGGGGGTGGCACACTGATTAAGCAAAAGACCGAGAATGATGATTCCCAAAAAGTGACGCAACGGCACGGCTCAATTCCCTCTCACGTTAAACAACAGATAGATACTGACTCCAACAGCACCAAGCAACAGACCGGGCTCCAGTATCCTTCGAACGACCCAACTCCGTCGTTTTTTACTATCCATAAACTGGCTTGGCCTCCAGTCAGACTGCAACCTGTTCCGCATGCCGGCAGGTACTGTGTCAGAACTTGCCAGTGAATAGTGTTCCATGCTTTTAATAAGTCCCGTTGTGTCGGTTAATGTCACTATCAATTCTCCTTTAATACTTCTTACAGCTTTGTTATTCGCTACTTCCCGATATTGATTAGATGTAGTAACTTGTAAACTGAGACGTGAAGTATTAGAGGTTTGAGAAGAAATCTGCTTATGGCTGGATAGGAAGAAATTGGTTACATCATAACGATATGCATCACATAAATTTCCGGTGAGATAGACAGGGGTCGATAACGTATCGATCACACGGCTGGCTCCCAGCTGTTGAAGGCTGAGGTCGAGAATTAATCTCCCATTTGATTCAACGGCAGATTGCGCAAACAGCGGTAAAACCACAGCAAGAGCAAACAGAAGCAATGCAGTTACAGCAACGTATCCCCGGAAGACCAAGCTACGTATAACCATGACGTTGTTAATAGAATCGAGTGAATTATGTATTGTCAACGGATAATAAACTGATTGGTAAAACAGAAAGCAGTGCAAAACTAATGCAAGCACCCCAAAAAGAAAAAAAATATGTCTATCTGCTACAGTTTGCGGCATTACTGCTTCTGCTCACAGGTTGTGCCTCATACCAGCTTGATAAGGCACAATATAACCTAAGACAACATTTTACCAATGGAAATTATGATGAGGCGGCCTCACTTCTAAAACAATATCAAAAGAAAAAAGTCTATCGATCCAAGGATCGCGTACTCATGAACCTCGAAGCCGGGACTATTGAACATTTCCAGGGAGAATATAACGCAAGCATCGATAATTTTTCTTCTGCCGAGAATGAGATTGAAACCCTCTACACCAAAAGTATCAGTCGCGCTGTCTCCTCTCTTTTAATCAACGACAACCAACTGGCATATGATGGGGAAGATTACGAAAACGTTTACCTTAACGCGTTCAAGTGCCTGGATTACATCCATACAGACAATATCAGCGATGCTCTGGTTGAAGCGCGAAGGATTGCTTTTAAGCTGGAAAACCTGAATATCCGCTACAAGGGATTGGCTGCGGCACTATCAAAAAAAGACTCGTCCGGGGCCGTAGACTGGAAAACAGGAAGGACCAACGTCCAAAACAGCGCTTTCGGGCATTTTCTATCGGCTGTGCTCTATGCCAAGACAGATCACCCGGATGACGCCCGTATCGAAGCTACTCACTTTAGCGAAGCTGTGCATGAACAACCGAAATATTTCGGGGGATCCACTCCTGATACTTCGTTGATTTCAAAGATGCAGGATGAACGTTCATTCAACACCTTGTTAATGGGCTTTTCAGGACATTCTCCTGTTAAATACGAGTTTGACACCCGGTTTTATGATCCCCGCTCCAGGACCTACCTGAAGATTTCGCTTCCGGTCCTGCGCCTGGTGCCATCGGAGTTCTGGAGAATTTATGCCATCATCGACGATACTACACAGGCTAATCTGTACAGAATTGAGAATATGGATGATGTAGCCGCTGAAGTTTATAAAGTAAAACAGCCGATAATTTATGGAAGAGCAGTGCTGCGGTCCATCTTAAAAAGCGCAGCAACGCATACGGCAGCGCACGCAGCGCGAAAAAAGAAAAAGAAATTACTCGGTGACATTATCGACGTTGCCGGTATAATTATTGGAGAAACAACCGAAAAAGCAGATTTACGCGGCTGGCAGACAATGCCGGGACAGGTTTACGCCGCTCTTGTTAAGCTGCCTCCGGGTAAACACTTTGTTCACTTTTGCTATATTGGACGTAACGGATCAATTTTGGCAACCGAAGATAAGATATTAAACGTTTCCGACGGGACCCGACTGGATCTTTCAGAGTCCCTTTTTGCCCAATAATATCAAGGAGGAAATGAATGAAATCGCACACCTGTCTGCTTCTTTTAACCGTCGGTTTAACCATGACCCTGTCTTGCGCCAGCATGGCACAGAAGAAAAGTGCCAAATCAGGGAAACAGCCAATCTGGATTACCCAACCGGCGAATTACGAGAATGCTTCTGAATATTTAGTGGCCGTTGGAACCGGTTCCAACTATCAGGATGCGAGAAACAACGCACTTGGCAACCTGTCGCGCATTTTCCAATCGGAAGTCAAGACAGATCAGACTCTGATCGATGAATTCCACGAAACGATAAGTGACGACAACCTCAACTCCGACCGGACCACTCAACTTTTGTCCGTCACACGAGTGGGTTCGAGCCAGAACCTGATTAATGCCAAGGTCATGGAAACCTATACGACCAGAGATGGTACCTTTTACATGCTCATGGGCATGCATCGAAGGAACACGGCCCGCATATATTCTTCCGAAATCTCCAACAACGAACTCCATATCAATGACTTGGTTAACCAGGCGGATAACGAGAACAACATACTCGATAAGCTTGGATACCTCAAAAAAGCAATGATCCTGCAGGAAGTGAATGACAACCTGCAAAAGCAACGATCTGTACTGACGGGACGATCGATGGACAATATGGCCTCTAATGAGGGCTCATTATCCCAAAAGTACCGCAGCGTTAAGAAAAAATGCCTCATTTACATAAATGCCGATGGTATTCCCGATCAGATTATTTCTGAAATGCATAGGGTTTTCCAGGATGAAGGATTCACAGTGACGAAAAATTCATCCGATGCGATCGTACATGCTATCGTAACGTACCAATGGCGTCAAATGGACATGAACCGGAAAGATGCCCAGTTTGTCAAATGGGACTTTCACGTTCGCTTTAGTAGTCCTGCCGGCGATTGCTCCTTTCGCACATTCAACACCGAAGGTCGCGACGGTGCCCTCACCTACCGCGAAGCCGTTCTGCGTTCTGATGAAACGGTAAAAAAGAAAATAACGACTGATTTTCGGAAATTTTTGAGCGATGAATTGTTGCACGTTAATTGATGATCGTTGTGAGTATGTGAGTATGTGAAAGTGGTATAAAAAACTTAATATATGACAGGAATACCGATCTCTTTACCTTACCCATTATGGAACTGAAGTAGTCTCTCTTTAGGGATTTAGGGTCATTAATCATAACAGGCTTTGAAAGTGAATTATAATTTTTGTGCTTAACAGGAGCGAATAAGCAACACAATTTCTTTATTCTGAATTCACTTTAAACAGTAAATCATGAAAGCTATCAACCAACTCGAAACCCGCAACTGGCAACTGTAAGTAAAAATCTCATCCTCAATTAACTCCTCCCAAAATGAAGAAATTCAACTACTCCCTACTCCTGATGATCTTCGCCCTGCTTGCGGCGTGCGGACCAACACAGAAGGTTGAACGGGTGTCACCAGATACAACGACCGATCTATCCGGGCGCTGGAATGACACTGATGCCCGGCTTGTCGCAGATAATATGATCAAGGATGTGTTGGGCTCTCCATGGCTGGAGCGTTATCGTAAAAATCACGATGGGAAAGATCCGGTTGTGATTGTCGGCCCGGTACGCAACGAGAGTATGGAGCACATCGATACGGAAGTCTTTACTACAGACCTGGAACGTGAGCTGATCAATTCGGGCGAGGTTCGCTTTGTGGCCGACCAACAGCAACGTGATGCTATTCGTAAAGAACGGATGGATCAACAAAGCCACGCCAGCTACGATACCGCAAAACGGCTGGCCCAGGAAGTAGGTGCTGATTTCATGCTTATCGGCAGCATCAATTCCATCGTCGATCAATCACTCAGCAAGAAAACATCTACGGTCTTCTACACAACAAATCTCGAACTGGTAAATATTGAAACCAACGAAAAAGCCTGGATTGGTAACAAGAAGATCAAGAAGGTTATTAAACGCGGTATTCTCAGAGGTTAATCATCTGGGTATATGGAAATGAGCTTATAGGGAAATAAGGACGCTAATCTCCCCATATTTCCGCTTTCCCTTATTGCCTAATTTCCTTATTCCCTCATTCCCTTATTGCCCTTTCTTACCAGGTTAAAGGCATATGTTTCGGGCAATTGTTATCTTACTGTCACACTTGGAGAAACGCCTGATCTGATAACTCAGCAATCAATAGTTTACATGCCTTACTTACCGCACGCGGCGTTGTACACCGATTATTATGAGTTGACCATGGCCCAGGGATATTTCCTGGCTGGCAACAAAGATGTACATGCTACATTCGACTATTTTTTCCGTAATAATCCTTTTGAAGGCGGATTCGTGGTCTTTGCTGGTCTCAGTGACCTGCTCCCAATTCTGCGCGATCTTCATTTTGAGGAAGAGGATCTGGCCTATCTTCATGATCAAGGGTTTCGGGATGACTTCCTTGACTACCTGCGTGATTTCAAGTTTCGCGGTGAAATTCTTGCTCCGACCGAAGGTGAAATCGTTTTTCCATCCGAACCAGTGATGCGGGTAAGAGGCAATATCATCGAGACACAGGTTATCGAAACTCTGCTACTCAACGTCATCAATTATGAATCCCTTATCGCTACCAAGGCCGCGAGGATGAGGCTCATGGCCGGTCCGGACCGGCTATTCATCGATTTTGGTCTCCGCAGATCTCAAGGGTGGGGGGGTATTCAGGCGAGCAAGGCTGCCATAATCGGCGGCGCTGATTCTACCTCCAATGTATTTTCCGCCTTTCATTATGATTTAAAACCATCAGGGACCCAGGCGCATTCGTGGGTGCAGTCGTTCGACGATGAGCTTACAGCATTTCGTAAATATGCTGAATTCTATCCCGACGCATGCGTGTTGCTGGCTGACACGTACAACACCCTTGAAAGCGGTGTACCAAATGCCATCACGGTAGCTAAAGAGCTCGAGGAAAAAGGTCACCAGTTACTGGGAATTCGGCTTGATAGCGGCGATCTTGCATACCTGGGCCGAAAAGCACGAGCGATGCTTGATAATGCAGGATTGAAGTATGTGAAAATTGCCGTTTCGAACCAGCTCGATGAACATCTAATAAAGAGTTTAATCGACCAGGACGCTCCTATTGATATCTTTGGTGTCGGCACTCGCTTAGTTACTGGCCATGACAGTCCTGCCCTGGATGGCGTATACAAGTTGAGCAGCATTGATCATCAACCTAAGCTCAAGCATTCCGAAAATATCACCAAGGTTAACCTGCCGGGAGTTAAAAAAATCTTTCGCCATTTACAGGAAGATGGTTCTTTTTACGCTGATAGTATTTGTCTGGATGATCAGGATGAAATCAGTGACATATATCACCCATTCTATCCCAAAAAACACACTTCCGTGCACGATTATAAACATGAAGAACTACTACATAAGGTCATGGGCGATGGAATGATCACTACGGAACTCGATCTGCCTGCGAATAGTGCAAAGTATGTTCAAAAACGATTGGGACAATTACAGAAAGAACATCTTCGTTTCGAGAATCCTCACTATTATAAAGTTGGACTTAGCAAGAAACTATTGGATCTTCGCAACCGTTTACTCAACGGAAATTAAAAAGAGGTTGGCATGAACAACAGTATTGCGTTATTGGTTATAGACGTTCAAAATGATTTTTGTCCGGGCGGCAGTCTTGCGGTTCCCGAAGGTGACAAAGTGGTACCAGTGATCAATAGCGTGATCGAAAAATTCGATCACGTTTTGCAGACCCAGGATTGGCATACTATCGGTCATCACTCTTTTGCTTCCACACATGAGGGAAAAGAGCCTTTTGAAAACATAAAGATGAATTATGGGATCCAAACGCTTTGGCCCGATCACTGTATACAGGGGTCACAAGGCGCCTCATTTCACCCTAATCTGGAAACAACTCACACAGAACTAATCATACGCAAAGGCTTCCGTAAAGAGATTGATTCTTACTCCGCTTTTTTTGAAAATGATCACCAGACCTCAACGGGACTAACCGGTTACCTTCGTGAGCGGGGTATTCAACAATTATACCTCGTTGGTCTGGCTACTGATTTCTGCGTGAAATGGTCAGCTATCGACGGGCGTAAACAGGGATTCCAGGTATACGTCATCGAGGATGCCGTTCGTGGTATTGATATCGACGGTACGGCAGCAAAAGCATGGCGCGAAATGGAACAGATCGGCGTAAAACGCGTTACTTCTGATCAGGTTTGATTAAAGTGTTAAAGTGTTAAAGTGTTAGAGTGTTTGAGTTTTAAAGTGTTAAAGTGTTAAAGTGTTAAGGTGGTTTTTAAAAATTCTGTTCCTTTTCCTGAATAACCCAATAACTGAATAACTCACCTTCCACTAACTTCCGAATTTCTAATAACGAATTACCAATTACTAATTTCTGATTCCAAATTACTTCGTGCCAAATACAACGACAGACTTCCTGATCCTCGGGGCCGGGCTTGCCGGTATTACACTTGCCGATTCGCTTTCTTCAGTTGGTGCGCACATAACGATTATCGATAAAAAAGGAATTGCCAGTGGAGCGTCGGGCACTCCCGTTGGAATGGCTGATCCTGCCGCATCGAGAAATGCGAACCTGTTCTGGGAGCCGGTTAACTGTTACGACACCATTAAACAGACGCTTGAAAAAGTTCGGGATTACTCAGGCAAAACGTTTTATCGGGAAACACCTGTTTGCCGTCCTGCATTGTCCCACGAACGGGCACGCGCCTATCAGCGGTCACTGGAACGGCAGAACTGGCCGGATGGATGGTGCCGCTGGATATCCGCAGATGAAATCCACGGGAAGTATGAAGGAATCAACTGCGTGGATGGCGGACTCTGGCACACCACCGGACTCACCGTTGCCGTACCGGAATTTCTCGGGGCCTACCTCGACATGTTGAAGAACCACGGTGTCCAATATGAGACTTTGCCCGATTACACATTGACTCGCGACCAGTCATTATGGAATTTACTCAGTGATGAATTCTCTCTTCGAGCAAAAAATGTGATTCACGCCACCGGTTCCGCATCTCTTGAAAGTAAATACTGGTCGGATCTGCCGAACGAGCCGGTAAAAGGACAAATTCTTCAGATGAAGCCGTCTCAGGGTATTCCTTTTGATTTCGCACTGTCTGGCAACGGGTATATAAGCTACGTTCATCCGGATCAACTGGTCATCGGCAGCACCTATGAGCATGAATTCACACATCCTGAACCGGACGAGAACGGGTTGAAAACGATCATGCGTAAATTCAAACAGATCCTTCCTGACATGCCCGCCAACGTTACCCTGCAGAAGCACTGGTCCGGGATTCGTGTTTCCACTCCCAACCGGCTTCCTGTAATCGGTGCTCATCATTCTGAGCCAGGTTTGTATTTGTTTACCGGCCTGGGATCAAAAGGTCTGCTCTACTCGCGATATACAGCTCAACACCTTGCCGACAATCTCTTAAATGACACTCCCATACGGCGCGAGCTTGACATCAGGCGCATCTACAAGAAGATGGATTTCTCGTCGACATTTCCCGGAAATTGAAATTGTAGCACGGACAGCTTGTCCGTGTAGTACAAATGCAAGTTTGGCGGGCAGCGATTGTCAATATTATACAGAGGCTATGAGCATAAGTTGATTATTAGTTTAGGGGTAAAGGTAACGTTCACTGGCTTTCACAGGACTCCAAACTACACTCAATTGCAAAGCGGTCAGACGGTTTGATCCGTCAGACCGCTTCGATGCAAAAATTATTAATCGTCATCGTCGTCACGAGAAGCGATTGGACGTACAAACGCACTGTGGCGCGGAGCAGGCATCACGCTATCCTTCCCTTTAACTGCTTTCCAAATCACCTCATTAAACGGAATATCCGGAGCCGCATCCTCGACAGCCAGATTGAATTTGGCTGATTCCCTGGCCAGGGCCGTATTTTTCGGATTCGTCTTGTTCATATCAATATTTTCCGGAAGAGCATTATACGGCGTGACATCAGGCCTTGAAGTAAAACAGTCATACATCGGTGTTGCCGCCTCGTCATACTGGCTCATTGGCGGCAACCCAAGAATCAACTCTATCGTATGAAGCACTGACGATGTCGAATACATCGTGTGGACGACCTGGTTCCTCTTCACATAGGGACCAACCACATAAACTGTTGAACGGTGAGCATCAACGTGATCCGGTCCGTTTTGCGCATCGTCTTCTAGGATAAACACTACAGATGACTTCCACACCGGTGAATGCGACAGATGATCGATGAAACGACCGACGCCAAGATCGTTATCGGCCGCATAGGCGCGAGGCGTCATCGCTCCGGCTCTGAGACCTGATGTGTGATCATTGGGGAAACGGATCGTCATAAACTGCGGAAGTGCATTGGCAGCGACAAGTGAGTCAAAATCCTGCTCCCAAACCTTCTCACGATGAACATCACGCACACTCAGATCAAAACCAGTATAATCGGGATCGAAATGGCCTCTCAGAGATGGCAGGCCCGTTGTTCCATTGTAAATAAATTCGCCATAACTGCGATAACTGACGCCCGCTCTCTTACAATAATCCCAAATAAATCCATCCTTGGGATAGGCCACCTTCCTGGTACCTTCATAGTCATAGGTGCCTCCACGGCCACTGTAATTTGTCGGCCAGGTCTTTTCTACATAGTCCGTCGCGTAAGCGGCTGTAGACCAGTTATGACCATCGGCGCTAACCTCAGCATCGACATAAAAGTTATCGAGCAATACAAAATCGTGTACCAGTTTGTGTTCGTTCGGTGTCACGTTCCGACCGAAGAGCGTCAGCGTCGAATCGCCATTGCCTTCCTTGACATCGCCGAGAACCTGATCATATGTCCGGTTTTCCTTGATGATGTAGAACACATGTTTAATAGGACTCTTTTGACCCCGTTTCTGTGGAATCGGATTATCAGATGCCACTTTTTCGTGAGGTGTTGCAATACCTTTGTATGGCGTATTCTTGTAAACCTGTTGGGTATAATCGTGAAGTTGGTCTTCGTTGGGTATCGGTACGATTGACATGGTTCCAGTCAGGATTCTTCCGATATATTGCGTCTCAGAACCACCTCTTTTTGCAGGATTCGGTCCGTTGGAGTTGGGCATACTAAATTGTCCCTTTCCATTGGCAACATAAATATTGCCGTTTAGCACCTTAACCGATGTCGGATACCAACCTGTCGGAATGAAACCGAGGGAACGGCTTTCTCCGGGATTGCTGACATCAAACACTGCCAGGCAGTTGTTATCTGCATTGGCGATGTAGAGCCGGTTGCCATTGTCAGAGAGTGCCAGGCCATTAGGAGTACTTCCTGCGGGCGAGTCCGGATACAATGCCGAGTTGATGGTCTCGATAACCTTGCTGGCATCAGTATCCATAATCGTCACAGTATTTTCATTAGCGTTTGCGACATACAGATATTTACCGTCTGATGAAAGAACCATGTCGGTAGGGTGGCTTCCTGCAGGAATCTTATTTAAAAATTGCGCGGTTTGTGCATCAAACACATCGACAGCTTCACCGCCCCAGAGTGATACATAGAGCTTCTTTTTATCCGGTGACAACAAACACGTATACGCTTCGGCATCAAGAGGTACACGATGAGCAATTTGCTTGGTCTGCAGGTTGAATACATAAAGTGCGCTATCCTCTTTGGTTACCGTAAATAAGCGATTGTGCGCATTATCAACGGCAATGCCTGTCGGAGAAATTTTCTGTTTTGGCCATGGTTTTCCAAGAACCAGTGTGTCCTGCAGTGATAGCTTTTCGTTATTTATGGCGTAAACCAGGATGTTGTCCTCGTTGCCTTCCGACGCATAGAGGTAGTGGTCATCATCGCTGAAAGCGAGCCCAAGCCAAGATTCGGGTATCAACTTCATATCGAGACGCTTACCTGTCTTCGGATCTATGAGCATCACACTCTGATGGCCATAACCGTTATTTGTGACAGCCAGTAAATTTCCCGAGTGGGATTTGACCAGGTTCAAAGGCAAATCCCCCAGATCGACAAATTTACCTGCGGGTGTCAAACTCCAGCCGTTCGGCAAAAGAGTTTGGACCTGATCTGATTTTTCTTGTTTAAAACCCGGCTTTTCAGTCTGGGTTGCTTTTTGCGAGGCAGAACAACGCGCCAGAAAAATAACAGCAAGCGCGAGAAGTAGATATGATAACCGTGAAATTTTCATCCTTATTTAGCCATTTCGCTTTTGGGTTAATTCATTTCGTTGGGTTAATATAAAAGATCATTATGAATTGCTCTGTAATGAATTCGTTAATGTCCTGAAAAGGATGGATGGAATATTGGAAAAATGGAACCTAAATTCCTCTGCCGGCCAACAATTTTCTCAGTACTCAGTATTAAATATAAATTATGCAGGATAAGTTTCAGAATTATAAAACTCCTTTTTTCATCGTTTCCATAGTTTTACTGCTCACCCTTTTCTTAACCGGAATCGATCCAAGCGGCAATTCACGACTAAATCGAACACTTGAAAAGCTCGATGAGACTCCCGTACTGCGACATGCGACATGGGGTGCATATGCGGTTTTTGCTGATAACGGACAGGTTTTGATGGATCGTAACAGTGAGATAGGACTCGCTCCGGCATCCGGGCTTAAAGCCATGACTACGTCTATTGCTTTAAATGAGCTCGGACCAGACTTTCAATTCAAAACTTGTTTGTATTACAGTGGACACATCGACGATAACGGTACATTACACGGCGATATCTACATCAAAGGCGGCGGTGATCCAACTTTGGGGTCCGACGTTGTGGATGGATCACTTTCGACGGATTCCCTGATGCTGCAATGGAAGGATGCGATTAATAATGCCGGGATACGGAAGATTGACGGTTCAATCATAGCAGACAACCAGATATTCACTGGCAACAGTACGCCCGACTATTGGCTTTGGATGGACATCGGTAACTACTATGGCGCCGGTGCGAACGGATTGACCATTCATGATAATATGTACCACCTCTACTTCCAGCCATCCTCTGTAGCGGGGAAACCGGCAAAGTTGCTTCGAATGGATCCCAAGATACCGGGACTAACATTCATAAATTACATGAAGACGGGAGCCCGTGGAAGTGGAGATAACGGTTATATCTATGCAGCATCATTACAACATGAAGCGGTGTTGCGCGGAACCGTTCCTGCAGGCTACACCGAATTCTCTATCAAAGGATCCATACCTGATCCCGCACTGTACGCTGCTGAAACTTTACAATCCACGCTGAAAAAATTGGGAATTGTTGTTGCGGGAGCGGATCACGATAGGCCGCCAGAGACTGTGGCTAAAGCGGACAGCCCTGTCAATTACGACTCGATGACAATGCTCACGACTACGCGGTCTCCCCAACTCAGAGATATTATCTACAAAACCAATAAGAAAAGCATCAATCTATATGCCGAACACTGTCTCAGGATGCTGGCTGTTCAAGAAACAAAGAAAGGAACAGAGGAAGAAGGCGTGAAGACGATCAAAGATTTTTTTACTGATCATCATATCTACTCTAAAGGATTACATCTGTATGATGGAAGTGGCCTGTCTCCCGCGGATCGCATCACACCCCGTACAATGGTTGAGCAACTGACCTATGCATCAAAACAGCCTTGGTTTTCAGATTTTTACCGATCACTCGGGATTGCGGGTGATCCGGACGATATCGGCTATTTCAGACATTTTGCAAATGGAACACCAATCGCCAATAACGCCAGGATCAAATCGGGATTGATCACAGATGTTCGAAGCATGTCTGGTTATCTTCACGATAAAAAAGGGCGCCTCATCGTTTTCAGCCTTATTGCCAATAACTATGACGGCCACATGCACGACGTGGATAATCTCTATAAAAAAGTACTGGTTGAGCTGGCTGAGTTGGACTGAGAGAATGGATAGATGATTGGTTAGTTGATTGAAGGAGCCAATTCCTTCACTCATCCATCTGATCATTTATTGAATGAAATGGATACATCTCTATAGCACAACGACAGTCAGCGATTATTATCAATCAATTCTACTGGTCGATCTAAAAACTTACCATAACGACGAGCTTCTCGTACGATAGCCTGTCTTTTCGTTTTGTTTAGCAATTCGAACGGACTTGTCTCTATCGTAACATTATCTTTACCGAGTACTCGTTTCCAGGTTCCAATAACAGTTCCCTTAAAAAGGATAACAGGATTAAAAATACCGTTTGTCGTGTATACATCAGATATCTTATTTGGATCCAATGCTGCACTGCGATCTTTATACGCTACCAGGTATTCATCAAATTTTGGTAGCAGATGCACCGTCCGTGATGTATCCGGCTTATTAAAATCTTTCTCTACAAGCCAGTAGTCCTGATTACCAATGGATTGTTTTGTTAAGTCGTTCGTTACAATATCAATTGCCCGCTTTGCATCAGCAATCGTCAGGCCGGACCACCATGAAAAATCGTTAACCGTTGCCGGACCATGACTTTGAAAGTATCTGCGTGACAATTCAGCTAATGCCTCATCACGCTCCACTCTCTTCGATTTTGATATCCATTCATCAAGTAACACAAACGTGTGCTGTTTTCCCAGGCGTGGTCCAACACAAATAAGTCCATCAAGAGCCAAACGCCATAAAATCTGCATTCCTCGTTGATTGGATGTCGGGATACCCGCTTCCTCCATCAGGCTGTACAACTCAGAACGGATACGTTTTTTCTGTCCCTGCAATGCGTTGATGATCACATCACTGCTTCGCATCAGTATTTTTTGGTCGATGCCCAATCTTTTGAATCTTCCCCTGCTTGCAGCTATCACACGTGGTGTCAACAGTTGAAGCATCCAGTAAACGTCGTCAGCTGCAACAAAATGGAGGGTTCCACGCATGGGCCAGGTACGAACGATCGTTTTGTCAGAGATAGCCTGTTCGATATCGTTTTCGATCGCGTTTTTCATCCTGAGGGCCACCGCCCAGAGCGATGCGTAGTAGTCCTGAGCCTGCATAGCGCCAAGCCAGGAAACGACATCATACGGATTCGAAAATATTCTTTTATTTATTCCCTGGTTCTCCAGACGAAGCCTGATAATGTCCCCTGCGTCCATACCGGATGATTAATTTATTAAAACGGTCTGATCTCGTTTATCATACCGAAATATAAACTCACCGTGTGACAACCTTATGTCAGGAAAAAGGGTAAAGTAAAAAGTATGGAATACGCTTTTCCTTTAAACTTTCGACTATGATCTTTTTCCTTTCTACTTGTCCCCTGGAGCGCCTAATCTCACAGTAATGCTTGAGACGATAGATTCTATATGATGTTTCAGTTCGATTGGTTCGACAATTTCAGCATGGTCGGCAAACGTGAGATACCATCTGGCAAAACCGCCAATCCAGTCGTAAAGAAATGTCATTTCAATGTGATCTTCTTTATTGATCTCGGAAACGAACCCATTGTAATATTTTGACTCACTGAGATATTTTGTAGTCCCTTTATCAACACGGATCACAATCGTTTGCAAATTCCGTTCCTGGTATCGTTGTTCCAAATACGTCTTTAGATCGGGATGACGGTCTTCAAATTGTTGTTTTGTAAGGGTAATATCTGTGATACGATCAGTACGGAAATCCCTGTAATCATTGCGCAACCTGCAAAAAGCGATTGAATACCAATAACCGTGATTATAAAAAATGCCCAGAGGTTCTATATCACGTTCGGTGATTTCACCGGAATGCATGGCCCTGTAACGGATATGCGCCACTCTTCTTTCCGTTGTACTTTTCAATAATGTCTGAAGTGTATCTTCAACCTGTGAAGAACCGAATGACCTTCTCCCATGCAACACTTCAATATGACTATCTGCGCGTTCCAGCAAGTCTCTTTCGGAATTCTGCAGTACAGCTTTCACCTTGTACAATGCAGATTTATAACTGGTTGACGTAGATGTGTCAGTCAATTTTTCAACGAGTTTTTCGGCTGTAAGAAATGCTGTGGCTTCATCTCTTGTGAACATAACCGGCGGCAATCGGTAGCCATCCATAATCGAATACCCGACGCCTGCCTCACTCAACAAGGGCACACCGGCTTCTTCCAAAGCACGAATATCACGATACACTGTTCGAAGGCTAATTTCAAAACGATCGGCAATATCCTGCGCTCTGACAACCCTCCGCGATTGTAACTGGATTAAGATAGCTGTGAGTCGGTCAATCCTGTTCATTGAATCATACTTATATAGAGCAAAATAAAATATATTTTTGCGGCTGTTTTAACCCAATCATTTGTGATATTTAAATATTCGTTTAACCTAAAATAATGTTACAATAACACTTATTGGTTTATTTACGAATAAAAATATAAATCAAGGATAGTAATGAAATACCTCTGCACCCTTTTTCTCCTGCTTATTGTCGTTTCTGCGCAGGCGCAAGAAAATACACCGAACGCAATGTACAATACCGGCGATGCTCAGCCATTTATGTTTTCAGTTAACAGCCTGACAAGTGGTATGAAAAACTGGAACCTTGCTTACTCCGGTGGATATGGGAAGCGGGTCGACGGACCTTTCGGTTACGACGGTCTGGATCAACAGTTTGCACTTAGGGGATACCTCGGAAATAAATTCACTATTTATGCTAATATGGGCCTTGGGTTCGGCAATGACGGCAAGGTGAACAGTTTCGAACAAATGGAAGTTTTACGGGATATTCTCGGTCGAAACATGATAAACAGCTCAAGATTAAGTCTTGGCCTTGGCGTACGACGTGAATGGAATAATGATGGTGTTTTATTCAGCCGTATCTCCGGCGTTTTGAATAAGGATCTATGGCGTGCCATTGGCAATCTTAGGATTGAAAAGGCATTTAGTGAGGGACGAGATGCGGTTGATATTATTAGTACACTAGGGTATCACCACGAAATAACCGACACTTTTTTTGCAGGTTTAGAAATTGTGGGTGAGGATCTGGAAGGATTTTGGAATCCTCAAGAAACTGAAGGAGGAGCAAAGATGATGATCGGTCCTTCCGTCAATTTTCAGCCAAGTGAATTACCTTTTAGCATTTCGATCTGCGGTGGTCCGGCTTTTCATGCAACACAAAACAAGGCCACGGCAGACAACGGCGCCATTCGTGATCTTGGCACAGCCGCTATTAATGACGGATTCACCTTACGGTTTGCGGTAAATTATGCTTTCTGACGGACCATCAGGTTGCTATCGCCAAACGCCCAGAATAAATCCGATTAGTGTGAAGTATACTACGATATAGCCTCCGTTAATAAGGATATATTTGAGTGATTTCTGTTCAAACAGGGCTACGATCGCAAAAATCATGGCAGCCCAGCCGAAGCCAGCCAGAAATCCCGCTGTTGTACCCCACAACCAGGTTGTTTTTGCATCACTTAAAAAGAACGCAAGGTTATAGGATATGACCAGCGATAAAAGGAAGGCAATCAGGTAAGTCTTTCCGGGTTTCACTTTCTTCATATCTTCATCTGTCAGGCTATTTTCTTTTTGCCAGGCGTTGAAAAAGAGAAACGGTGAATACCATATTGCACCAACGGCTAAATTGGCTATTGCACAAACAAATACCGCGGCATGATTTATATACATGTTTTCCATGATACCCTCATCTGATCTAAGTTGAAATATTGCAACTAATTATCCCAAATCATTTATAATAATGATCTGTACCGTAAAAATTAATATATGATGTTATAATACTTTGCGGCTGATATTTGGATTCCTTCTGATGTAAGACACCAATGTGGTAGAACTATACTGTTGGCATTCGTGAAGTTGTGATAATCCATTACACGATCTTGCCCTGTCCCGGAACCAATGTTGGTAAAGAGACACGTTCAAACCATGAATCCCGTGCCATTAGGTATAGAATATGCAACCAGGCGAATCATATTTCATACCTGACGGCATGAGGTGCGGAATTTGCTGCTGCGCATTCTACCCATATCATATCCCTTACTGGATAACATTTGCTATAACTAACTGACTCAATGAGTCCGTATTCCCGGTTTATCCTGGATTATTCACCAAAAAATTTAGTCGTGGGCAAGGCGTCACGGACATGACGCAGGAAATCGTGCTAAAGTATGTTTGACAAGTCATTTGCGGGGAAACGCTCCGCCGCGGCGGAAAATTATCGCAGCCCCAAGTCATCATCCCCAAAATTGAGGATGGTCTTCGAATTTGCAAACATAATACAATCAATATGATAACTACTAATTATACCTCTTTCCGTGAACAGCCCGGGTTATTTGATCAACATCATTTTCCGGGTTAGTACAAACCCCTTGGTTTGCATTCGATAGAAGTACAATCCACTGGCGAGCCGCGTAGCATCGAACTGTATTTTGTGTGTGCCCGACGACTGCCAGCCTTTGAATAGCGTTGCTACTTCCCGGCCAAGGATGTCATACACCTTAAGTGTAACATTTTGAGCCTGCACCAGTGAATAAGTGATTGTTGTGGTGGGATTAAACGGATTAGGATAGTTCTGTTCGAGTGATATATGCGCCGGAAGCGTCGGACTGCCCTGTCCTTCAATTGCCGTACCCGTCGGTGCTTTCGGGTTGATCAGGTTCCATGCGATATTATTGTCTTCATGTACTTCGTCTATGGTGCTGTCTCCGTCAACGACGGCATAGATCTTTGACTGGTTTGTCAAATCTGCCGGCACCTTCCATTTAGCGAGTTCTATTATGGCACTTTCCCGGGCCTGCAGAGCCGGCACGTTTTCACTGCTTACTCCATCTTCGTTGGTAATCAGTGTTCCACCGTCACGAGGATCGCCGTAGTAAAATTTAAGCGTTGACCCACTGGCCATATCAGCTAAACTATAGTTGTCCACGCGGGCAAAAATCGATACGATATCGCCCGGTTCCGGATTTACCGGGTTGAAAATGATATCACGTGTCTCTTCTTTTTGTACTTTCGGATCGGTACTTCCGATGCCTTTATCCTCATCATAAAACCATGGAAGGTTAAATGTTAGGTCGGGCTTGCTACCATACTGTTGCGTCCACCACGAAGATACGCCTGTTGACTGGTCAGGTTGGACGGCATAATCAAGAACCAATGCCCCGGCTTTATTCCAGTAAACATAGGGGGAAACAGTATACGTCTTTGTACCAAGGATAGACTGATCAATCGTGCCAAAATGTACCTTCAAACCGCTCTCCTGGTGAACCGTCGTCTTATGGGTTGAAATCTGGTCATTATCATAAGAATCAGACATAGAACCTTCCAGATCAACATCTACAACTCCATAACTTACACTCAGGTCAGTGGAAACACTGCGATCGAGCGTCTGATACGATGAGCGGGTCCTCTCACTGATCTCGGTTGAACTAAACATGAGTTCCCAGTCCTGGCTGGAACTTCCCGAAAGCTCCCAGGTGTCGGCGCCGCCCCCGCTCGCAAACCCGCCGTTACCAAATAATGTGGCCCCCGTTGGAAGTGTAGCCGACTCAGGATAAGAGAGAACATTGCCCACTTCATGATTCGACAGATAGGTCCGGGCCCGCTCACTCTTACCGGCAAACCAGGTATTCTGCAAACTTTCCAGGCCTGTGAATTTTGGAAGCACCACGGCTACATGACCAGCCAGTTCCCCTTTGGAGTATGTTGGATATTCAAGAATATCATAATCTGATACAGTGGCATAAATACGATCGTCAGCAATGGCATCAGACGTTACCGTCACTTTGTATGTTTTTGATGACCCATTGACCTTGGAAAATCCCCCACCATATGAACGTTCAAGTGTTCCTGTTATCGAAGCAGAGACAGAAAACGGCAGTTTCTTCAAAACACCGCTTCCACCGGCACCGACAGTTGCTGATATCGATTGTGACACGCCCCAATCGGCATTGACTTCAGTTGACACTTCCATCGTATTGTCAGTCGCATTCACATAGGTTGATTTGAAATCACACGGCGCACCGTTTGTGAAGCAGCCATTTACGTCATAGGGTGTTCCATTAAAGACATCATAGTGGATAGGTGGCGCATTCAGGATCACCAGTGGCTGTACGATATTGTGAACGGTCGTTCGTTTTGGAGTTCCAAGATGAACCGCATCAGCATTCAAGTCGCCGGCCACCATCACCCAGTGATAATATGCAAAATTGAGCGGACCGTTTATTGATGCGGTTGGATTACTGTAAGAAGTGTACGATTGTCCGGGTTGGGCCTGATAATCATGCAACTGATATTTGTTACTACCCGATTCGTAACTAAACGTAACGATGTCGGACTTGAGGGAATCACTATACGGCAAATCTGTATCCGTCAGCAATGATGAGCGCCGGTTATTCTCCTGGTCGGTATTGCCAAGGTACGTTGAAGCAATCTGGTGCAGGTTATTACTGCTTATCGTATGATTCTTAAACTCATAGACTCTTGTCTGTCCCTTTGCATTGAACAACAGTTCATCGATTCCATCTTTATTATAGTCACCTGAGGAGACCTCTACCGTATATCCCCAGCTGCTATTTGATGTGATTAAAGTAGGGTCAAGGTAAACTCCCGGGATAGCAATATCGCCGCTTGAACCGGATGGGAGTGTGACCTGTAAAGGCTGTAGTCCTATTGAGCACGATTGATCATTGATGGGATGCTTTTCCCAGGCATAGGCCAGGTCGGCTCTGCCATCACCATTATAATCACCGGATGTAAGCGACAGGCGCACGAGGATATCATTTGAATTATAGGGTACACTGTCTAATGGTTTGCTGGAATCGATATATGAAACCCAGCGACCTGTATTCTTATCTTTCCTTACGATATGCGCCATCAATTTCCAGCCGAAGCTGCTCCCGTTAGTTGCCCCTGGCTCCACATCGGCTACGGCGACCTCATCCACACCGTCTCCATCAAAATCACCCACAGCAATATCGAATAAATTTGACTCCGACAGGATTCCCGGATATTGCGTCTGGAACGGCCTGATATCCCCCACCTGTATACTGTCTGTAGGCGTTGGGGTTCCATTCATCATCTTGTAAAATACAAGCTGTACGTGTCCCCCGGTCGGATCATTGGTATCCGCCCAGTAGGCGACAACGAATTCTCTGGCGGCATCTTCATCAAACTGGCCGGTAGCGACACGAATGATGCTTTTGAGCTTATTATCCGCAAACTTTGTCGAGTCGTAAAACATCTTTGGGACCCCGTAATCCTGCACTGAACCGTACCAGGCGCCGATACGTTGCAAATTAGTTGTATCTATCTGAGGAACCGAAAGTGTGATTGTGTGATTGGGCCCTTCCCATGCGGCAATGATATTATCCTGTCCGTCTGCATTTAGATCCCCTGTCGCAGCATCAAACGCCTGGCTCAATCCATAAAGTCCATGCGCGTTGGTGTCAGCATAGGTACTCATCAAGGAAAAACCATTTTCCACGGCACCCCGGGTATCGTAGATTGAAGCTTCAATTCGCCCCGGTGTAATATTATTGAACTGATAAGGGGGTCTGAATACGACAATTTCCGCATCCTGTCCCAGATTATAGGTATTGTGAAAAGGATCGTTTTGGTCTACCTGGGCAGATATCGTTTCCACAACGACAAAACTGAAAAATATGTACAAGATAAGCCTGCAAACCAGCTTCGTATTTAGCCATCTGGCCATAACCTTTCCTCCTTGTATGATACTGATGAAAATCCCGTCTATACTCTAATCCTGATCACTGCAATTATACTTTCATTACGGATATTATCAAACTTTTATATAACATAATTTTAAATTCATATAATTGTTATAAATATAATTACTCATAATATCAGAATGGCAGAGTATTACTTTTGCAAAGTGTCGCGGCTGGTTTAGTACGAAAATTTGACTGATTAATAAATATTTCTAATCAAAGATATTTCGGAGAAAAGCCATAACTCTTTTCAAAACATTATTATAAACACGTGCCATATAATAGGAACGGGACTTTTAGCTATCGTCGCTCTATGTAACAACCACTCAATTACTTTGGCTGATTTAGTAAGATTTGTAACTTATCTGCTTGGCAAACTCTCAAAGTACCTTAAGTTGAGATTGTTATACTAAGAAATTGTTGTCACGACCAAGGTTGGTTTAGCTGAGAAAAGGGCCTCTGCAATATGCAGGACTTCATAGACAAAACTGTCGTGGATGGTATCCGAAAAGGTGATGCCACGGCATTTAAGTTACTATTCGAAACATACTATATTAGTCTGTGTGAATATGCAGTATCTATTGTAAGGCATGCCCAGGTGGCTGAGGACCTTGTGCAGGAGGTATATGCCAATATCTGGAATATGAAGGAGAGCTGGACTCCGAATCATACTGTTAAATCTTACCTGTTCAGAGCGGTACGGAACCAGGCGTTAAATTATCTGAAGCATGATAAACTGGAAAAAAAGTGGGTTGAACAAGTACAGCGAAATGGCCAGGCAGTCCAGGTATTCGATCCAGAAGAACACAACCATTCAGATATTGAGAAAGCCATTTATAATGCCATAGATGACCTGCCCCCCAAAAGACGCATCGTTTTCGTACTCAGCCGCTTTTACCAACTGACATACCTTGAAATTGCAAGTACCCTCGATATTTCTGTTAAAACGGTAGAAAAGCACATCCGCTTAGCGCTAAGAGAACTCTATGAAACGATATATGGAGAATAGATAGCTGTTGCGGGTTAAAGTTTTCCCGATCTCTTATGGAATTAGGAAATAGGGAAATAGGGGAAAATGGACGCTCCTTCGAAGCAGTCTTCAGAACCAATCTTACCAACTTCTCCTCTTCCTATCTTCCGATTTTTTTTAACTCTATAACCCGCAACCGGCAACTCGTAACAGAAAATTCTTGAGAGAGAGGTAGGGTATATCAAATCACGATTGTCTATTCACTAAACGAAACAACAGCGTACGTATGCAAAATAACATGGATTGGGAATTGGTACGCCGGTATCTGGACGGCAGTATCTCTGAAGATGAACTCTGTACGTTCACCGAATGGCTTGGTAATGATCCTGAACACCAGGAATTTATAGATAGAATGAGATCTATATGGCATCCGCCGCAGCGGGCAACCAGCAAAAAATGGGATGTGGAAAAAGCGTATGAAGCAACCTGGCAAAAAATCAATAATCAGGAAATAAAAGATTTCGGTCAAACCCCAGGCTCTCAATCTGCAGAGAAGCCACTCCCCATTACAAGACCTCAAAAAGATTCCCGGGGCGGTCTGTTCATGAAAATAGCCGCGGTATTAATGGTTGGTCTTGTTACCGCTTCTATACTCTATTATACGGGCACTTTCCCACATAAAACCAGTAATTCTGATCAATCATATCGTACGATAACCTCCTCAACCGGACAGAGAGTTAAACTTGCTCTTGCCGATGGAACAAAAATCGTTTTAGCTCCCGAGAGCGAAGTGAAGATCCCATCAAACTACAATCAGAGCGACCGAAAGATTCATTTACAAGGCGAAGCATATTTCAGCGTTACACACTCTGACACTCATCCCTTTCAGGTTAGCATAAACAACACCATAGTTAAAGATCTGGGTACGAAATTTGATCTGCGTTCCTATCCAACAGATGGCCGGGTAAAAGTCATTGTATCGCATGGGAAAGTATCCATACAGGCTCCCGAGGTAGCGCAGTCCAGCCCATTAGTCGTTACCCCTGGATACATGGGTGAAATCAATTTTAAAAGAAAGTCGGCTGAAGTTACACCAGTCGACACAACTCACTACATGGGGTGGATAAAAGGCGATCTTTCATTCAAAGACGCTCTCTTCCCTGAAATAGCACGTTCACTACAACGCTGGTACGGCCTTAAAGCCGTCCGGTACAACCAATCAATAGCTAACCAGCAAATTACAACTCGTTTCTCCAGCCGACAGCCTGTAGATGATGTTGTACAAGCACTTGCACTCTCTCTCAACCTGGATTACACAATCCGGAAAGACACACTGTATTTCTATAACAAGCGCAAACCCTAAATAAAAATGTATGCCATGAAAACTAGGCTACGTAACATAACAACCTCTCTGCTCGCGATGTGTATGATTGGTTTGGTATCTGCCAAAGCCAATTCTCAGCAGGCTTATAAAAATTATACGCCTCTGAGTTGGTATGCCAATCAAGGCACGTCACAGCCAAACTATATTCGTACAGTTTCTATCGATGTTCACAACATGAGCCTCGAGGATGCCATACAATTGATCGCCATGAAAGGTGATGTCAGGCTAACCTATAATAAAAGCTTGCTCCCAAAGAACAAGCAGATATCACTGAACATGAATAAAGCCACCGTTGTGGATGCCATAAATAAGGCTTTGGATAACACCGGGCTTCTTGCTTATGCATCACCATCCGGTCAAATTGTTTTTATCAGCACACCTGAAAAGAAAAATGATAACCTGTCTTCGTATGTCGTTCAGAGTGGCACCATCACTGGTACGGTTACCGATAGTGAAACAGGCGAAGCGTTACCTGGTGTTAATATCCTGCTTGTCGAACTAAAGACTGGTTCAGCTACGGATGTTAATGGTAAGTTCACCATTGAAAATGTACCGAGCGGTACTTATACCCTGCGGGCCAGTTACATTGGATATAAGACCTATGAAACCCAGATCAATGTAACGGAAGGCAGCATTCAGAAGAATATCAAACTAAAACCGACTTCCATTGAGTCAAAAGCTCTTGTCGTCACAGCCTTTGGATTAACACGCCAGGAAAAATCGGTTGGATATTCTGTTCAAAAACTGGGTAACAGTGAAATCAACAAGGTGCCAACTACAAGCCTCGCTACGTCTCTTCAAGGGAAAGCCTCGGGTGTAAATATCACTCAAACAGCTTCCGGACCGGGCAGTTCCTCGCGTATTGTTATTCGTGGCAGCAGTTCTATCGGTGGAAATAACCAACCACTTATTGTTGTAGATGGAGTGCCTATCGATAACACCAACTTCGATCCTGCTTCACAGTGGGGCGGCTATGACCTTGGTGATGGTTTGAATGGTCTGAATCCAAATAACATTTCCGACATTACGATTCTCAAGGGGCCTAATGCTACGGCACTCTACGGATCACAAGCTGCAAACGGTGCTATCCTCATCACCACCAAGAAAGGTGTTGAACGAAATGGCATCGGCGTTGAATACACCGGTAACTTCCAGTGGGATACGCCTGCTATCTGGCCTGATTTCCAAAATCAATTCGGCCATGGGGATGAAGGACAAGTTCCGACAACGCTTAATGGCGTATTGAATGCCAATGAAGGCAGCTGGGGCCCGCGTATGAACGGGCAGAAAGTGCTGTTCTTTGACGGAACGACACGTGCAATGAATCCGCAACCCAATAATGTCAAAGATTTCTACAGAAACGGATCCAATATTACCAATACGATTGCTCTTGTTGGTGGCAACGATAAAACGACCTACCGTTTCGCTATGTCTCAGCAAAGTGCTAACGGAATTACGCCGGCCACTGAGTTTAAAACGAACAACTTTGACCTGCGAGTGAATTCACAGCTTAGCAGCAAGCTGAATGCCGATATGAAGATCAGCTATATCAAGACAAACGGTAACAACCGACCCGCACTGTCTGATAATCCGGGTAACGCCGCTCTTGCCTGGTCTGCTATGCCTCGTGATGCAGTAACGTCGAATTTGCGAAGTCTTGTTGATTCTACGGGCGTTGTCAGTTCTGATGTGTTCCGCATCAATCCGTATTGGGGATTATTGAAGAATGTAGAACATGACGGCAAAGATCGTATCCTGGGTTACGTAAAACTGACCTACGACATAACACCATGGATGAACCTTATGGGTCGCGTGGGTACCGATTATTACACGTTGAGCACATACACCCAGGAAGCATATGGCACACCATATATACCCCTGGGATCACTCACTCGTAATAACAGGCAACAAAGACAAAACAACTACGACCTTATCCTGACGGTCAATCACAAACTGACGAATGACTTCTCGAACAACCTGAACCTTGGATTGCACCGCGAATCGCAACATATCAATGGATTGCACTATAATGGTTCGCAATTTGGTCTGCCTGGCTTTTACTACATAGCCAATACGGCTTCCCAATCGCAGGGTCGCGATGTTTATAGAAAAGAAATAAACTCGGTATTCGGGTCTTATCAACTCAGTTTCCGTGATTACGCTTTCCTTGAGTTAACAGGACGCAACGACTGGTCGTCGGCACTGCCTACTCAAAATAACTCATACTTCTACCCTTCAATAAGTGCATCTTATGTATTTTCTGATGCGCTGCATCTGGATTCCAATTTCCTTTCCTATGGAAAAATCAGGGCATCATGGGCTGAGGTAGGTAACGACACCGATCCATTTCAGCTGCAAGCGACCTATAACCTGACAGGTGCTCAATACAATGGCGTACAGTTAGGACAGATCGCGACTGGTACGATTCCACTTGCCAATCTAAAACCGGAACGTAAGAAATCATGGGAATTCGGAGCCAACCTCAGTTTCCTGCGTAACAGGATCAACCTTGATGTCACCTACTACAAGAGCAACACTACAAACCAAATCCTCTCGACAAGCATAAGCTCAACCAGTGGATTCGGCAGCGCTCTTGTCAATGCCGGTAATATCTCAAACAAAGGTATTGAAGCCACGCTTCGTCTGACTCCCTTGGTCAATGCCGGTGACTTCAACTGGGATCTGACTTTCAACTTCAACCGTAATATCAATAAGGTCGTCTCATTGTATAAGGGACTCGACCAGTATACCATAGCTCCGACTCGTGCTTACGCAACGATTATTGCCAAACCGGGTGAACCTTACGGGGTAATCTGGGGTAAAGGTTTCAAACGGAATGCAAACGGCCAGATCGTTAACGACGCCAATGGTTACCCTGAAGCTAGCGCTGATAATATGAACCTTGGGAGCTTTGTGCCGGACTGGACAGGTGGTATCATCAACAACTTCAACTACAAAAACCTGTCGTTGAATGCTGTAATTGATATCAGCCAGGGAGGCAGCATCTATTCGCTGACTCAGGCGCAAATGTATTTGCTTGGAACAGCAAAAGGATCCGTTGCCGGACGTGATGCATGGTATGCCGGCACAGGCGGTTATGTTGGTCCCGGTGTAACAGAATCGGGTTCCAAAAACACGCAAGCAACAGACCCTGAAAAATATTGGGGATCCATCTACAACAATGGCATCATTGAACCATTTGTGTACAGTGCCAGCTACCTAAAACTGCAGGAAGTTAGCCTCTCCTACCGATTACCTGCCAGCATCGTCAGACAACTGGCATTTACATCGGTTAACAGTATTACGTTCTCTCTTGTTGGCCGGAACCTCTGGTTCATCGAAAATCATCTTCCCGGGGCCGATCCTTCGGCATACCATTACAACAGTGGCAACGGACAAGGATTCGAGTATGGTGCTCTGCCGCCAACACGTACGTTTGGATTCAATCTTGACATAAAGTTTTAAGGAATGCGAATTATGAAAAGCTGGACAAATATGTCACAACATAAACACCTTCTGGCCCTCATGACGGCTATTGTGGTGCTGATCGGTATGGGCGGTTGCGACCATGGGTTCCAACAGCTCAATACCAATCCGACCCAGGTAACCAACATGGATGCCAAGTACCTCTTCCCTACTAATGAACTAAAAGTAGCCGGCGGCAGGTACGAAGTTTGGCGGATGGACCTGATCCATCTTGAAGATTGGGTGCAACACCTCTCCAGTTCAAGCTGGGGAGCCGACCGTTACATTCCCAGTGATGGCTATGCAACAGCATACTGGCAGACAGCCTACACCAACTATGTACAAGGCATCCAGGATATCATTCAGAAGCTGCAGGCTGATTCTGCTGCAAACAGCAACCAGCTGGCTATCGCCAAGATCTGGCGTGTTTACATCTTCTCCCGCATCACCGATGTGTGGGGCGATGTTCCTTACAGCCAGGCAGGTACTGGCCTGACCAGTCAGGTCTATCAGCCTAAGTATGATACCCAAAAAGCGATCTACACAGACATGATCAGCCAGTTGGAAGCAGCTACCACTGAACTGGATCCCAATAAAGCCAGCTGGGGTGAAAATGATATCATTTACAACGGTGATGTTGGCAAATGGAAACGATTTGGCAACTCGCTGCTGATGCGCCTTGGCATGCACCTGAGCAAAGTTGATCCCGCCGCTGCAAAAGCTGCTGTTGCCAAAGCATTTTCTGGCGGTGTTATGATGAGCAATGATGACAATAGCTATATCTCCCAATACGGACAGTCTTCACAAGGCATCCTGCGAAGCGGCATCGGCGAAGTCTTCAATGACTTTGGTGTCACTGGTCATGGATTCCGCTGTAGCGACGAGCTTATCAACCGTATGAAACAGATGAAAGATCCGCGGATGTTTATCTATGCCGGTGTCTATAACAACAATGGCGATAATGTCACCCCTGCCGACCCGGATTCTATGATGGGACTGCAGAACGGTTTGCCAGCTGATTCACTGACCAACGTTGACACATACAACTTTGCTCAGCCAAACCGTGACATCATGGTTCGCTACGATTCACCAACGGTATTTATGACCTATGCCGAAGTTTCTTTCTTAGAAGCGGAAGCAGCACACCGGGGATGGATATCAGGTGGTGAAGCAGCTGCTCAGACCTATTATAATGATGGAGTCACAGCGGCGTTGAAGATGTTGACCATCTACAGTCCTGACAAAGCGGTCGTTACCGACGCTCAGGTCAACAATTACCTGAGCCAGCCATATGTTGATTATAACTCGGCCCAGGATTATGATGTTGATCGCGGCGCTGGTACCGTTGCCGATGTAAAACTGGACAAGATCATCACTCAAAAATGGCTTGCTCTTTATTTGAATGGCTATGAAGCCTACACCGAATGGCGCCGCACCGGTTATCCGGTAATCACACCGGTCAACTATAATCCGGACGCTCTGCAATACACAAATGGTACTATTCCCCGTCGTGTGATGTACCCGACCGAAGAACAATCGCTGAACGGTTCCAACTACCAGGAAGCTGTCGGCCGATTGAGTGGTGGTGATAAGGAAACCAGCCGTATTTGGATTGATCCGCAAAAGTAATTTCTTTAAACATCCATAGTGAAGAGTTAAACACAAAAGGATAAGTCATAAAACTTATCCTTTTGTGTGTTTATGAGTCAGGTTCATTATTATAACACCTGGAACTATATTCATACCTTTTGATTATCATGAGATTAACCTATGCCGACACGTAAGGATTTTCTAAAGACCGGAGCGCTGGCTGCTGCAGGTCTTATAACCCGCCCTCTTTCTGTTCCCTCTTTTATCACACCGGCCGGGTATACCAGCAAGCGTCCCAAACCGTCTGATCGCCTCTTTAAAAGTGATGCCGTTGAGAAAACCATCAAAGAGGTCACAAAAGCGCTCCCAAACCCAAAACTGGCATGGCTTTTTGAAAACTGTTTCCCAAACACGCTCGACACCACTGTTGAGTTCCAGATGAAGAACGGCCGGCCCGACACCTTTGTCATAACCGGAGACATCGAAGCCATGTGGCTGCGCGATTCAACGGCACAGGTGTGGCCCTATCTGCCACTGACAGCCAAAGATGATCACCTGAAACAACTTATTGCCGGCGTAGTAAACCGGCAGACGCAGTGCATTTTGATCGATCCCTATGCCAATGCTTTCAATAAGAAACCGACAGGCAGCGAGTGGGACAGCGATCACACCGATATGAATCCATGGCTTCATGAGCGGAAATGGGAGATTGATTCTCTCTGTTATACCGTTCGTCTTGCTCACGGATACTGGAAGACGACCGGTGATACCTCTGTTTTTGATGATGACTGGAAAAAGGCTGTGGCCTCTGTCGTAAAAACCTTCCGGCAGCAGCAGCGCAAGGACGATCATGGTCCGTATCACTTTCAGCGGGTCACAGCCAACCCGTACGATACACAATCATTAAGTGGATATGGTAATCCCATAAAACCGGTTGGACTCATCTGTTCGATGTTCCGTCCCTCGGATGACGCCACAATCCTGCCATTCCTGATTCCTTCCAATGCTTTTGCTGTGGTTTCACTGCGTCAGTTGGCAGAAATTAGTGATAAAGTGACGCACGATCGTTCTTTTGCAAACGAATGCCGTAATTTCGCCGATGAGGTTGAAAAAGCGTTAAAACAGTATGGGATCAGCAAACATGACCAGTTTGGAGAAATCATTGCATATGAAAGCGACGGCTTTGGAAATCACCTTTTTATGGATGACGCAAATGTTCCCGACCTTCTCGGCATCCCCTATCTTGGATACCTGGAAAAGGACGACCCGCTGTACAAACGAACCCGCGAATTTGTGCTCAGTGACAGCAATCCGTTCTTCTTCAAGGGAACAGCAGCCGAAGGAATCGGCAGTCCGCATACCGGGATGAACCAGATATGGCCAATCGGTATAACCATGCGGGCCCTGACCAGCACCGACGAATCAGAGATGCGCCACTGCATCGACATGCTTCTTCGCTCAACAGCAGACACCGGTTTCATGCACGAATCATTCGATAAGGATGATCCCAAAAAATTCAGCCGTTCCTGGTTTGCCTGGGCTAATACGCTCTTCGGTGAGATGATCCTGCATCTGTATCACGACTATCCAAAGGCTCTGGATATATGAAGATGACGCTTCATTACATACATTACATTGATTTTATCAAAGGTTCCCCCTTGGCGAAGGGGGCTGGGGGATTGGCCCATCGGTACATCTGGATGGCAAAATTTATCCTGAATATTAGGCTAAATTTATGCCATCTTAAAAGGGGGAATCGTGATCGTGTAAGACGCTCTTTCAATCCCCCTTACCTACATGTCGCAAGTTTTTAACATGTGACTACACAATGCTTAATGACAAGTTATACCCTATGATTGCAAATTGTTATTTCGCAGAGATATGTCACAAGTCATAGACTTGCGACATAAAAGAGCTGCATTTTAAACCTACATAGTAACAAACACTTAAATCGACAATCATTATGAGCAAACTGGTTATAGGTATCGACATCGGCGGCACCAATACCCGACTGGGTTTAGTAAACGAAAAAGGGGAAATACTTAACGAGAGTTCCTTTTCCACAAGTGCGTATGATGAAATTGAAGATTACCGTAAAGCCCTTCAGGATCATGCAACTCAGTTAATTAAATATGCCGATGATCGTGGGTATGGCAAGATCAGCGGAATCGGTATCGGTGCCCCAAACGGTAATTACTACACCGGTGCCATTGAAGATGCCCCAAACCTGAAGTGGAAGGGCGTCGTTCCACTGGCTGAAAATCTTGAAGAGCATTTTGATATCACCTGTCGGCTCACCAATGATGCCAATGCTGCCGCTTTGGGCGAAATGCTTTTCGGATCCGCTAAAGAATGCAAGGATTTTATTGTCATCACACTCGGCACCGGTCTGGGCAGCGGAATCGTTGTCGGCGGTCACATGGTTCTTGGTCATGACGGATTTGCAGGTGAAATCGGTCACAGTACTGTTGTTTATGGCGGTCGCCAATGTGGATGCGGTCGCAAAGGCTGTCTCGAAACCTATGCTTCTGCTACTGGTATTAAACGTACGGTTGCTGAGCTTCTTGCTAATAGAACGGATGCTTCTGAACTGCGCAAAATGTCCTTCAATGCTCTTGACGCGCGTGTCATTTTTGAAGAGGCGCAAAAAGGTGATACCATTGCCCTCGAAGCGTTTCAGTATACGGGGAAAATATTAGGTCAGGCCCTTGCCAATGCGGTTGTATACACCTCCCCGGAAGCTATTATACTAATGGGTGGACTGGCAGAAGCCGGCAACCTGATTCTTGATCCAACTAAGGAAAGCATGGAAGAAAATATGCTCAACTTGTACAGGGGTAAAGTAAATCTGACCGTTTCGAGTCTCAAGGCCCACAACACGGCCCTGCTTGGTGCAGCAGCGATCGTTTGGCAGGAAGATTAGGAAGATATGGGAATAAGGAATAAGGGAATTAGGAACGGTGGAATAATGGAATATTGGAATAATGGGAGTCAGGTGTTGGCAGGTGGTAGTCAATTGGCAACTAATTCTGTAACAGGCAATACGTTAAACTCCCTCTTGGCGAAGGCTGATAATGTGGAATTGGCGGGGCGTCTTGCATCGTCCAGTTCCTTTTTTATTTGGAAATGATACAAAAGAAAGGGATGCTACTATGTCGCGCATCAAATATCGACTATCAGTCTTCTATCCCCTATTTCTTTATTTCCCTATTTTTTTTCTTAACTCAAGCACTGATCATCATTAATTTGAATAAGCTTCGCCATGGAAAAGAAACAATCTCGCAGAGAATTCATCAAAAGCAGTTTATCAATTGCAGCACTCCCTTTTATGCGGCTGCCGCAGCGATTTGGTTCCGTCTCTGAATCCATCTTTCAGGATCAGAATTCAAATCCTGAACTATCCATGCGTGTGAATGATCTCATCAGCAAGATGACCCTCAAGGAAAAGATCGGTCAGATGCAATACAATGCCCCGGCAATTCCCCGGTTGAACATACCCGAGTATAACTGGTGGAATGAGGGGCTTCATGGTGTTGCCCGCGCCGGACTCGCGACTGTTTTTCCACAGGCTATCGGTATGGCAGCAACCTGGGATGCCGACCTGATGCATCAGGTTGCAAACGCAATATCTGATGAAGCACGTGCCAAGCATAATGCTTTTGTGAAACATGGAATTCGCAGCATCTATACCGGACTGACGTTCTGGTCGCCCAATATTAATCTTGTGCGCGATCCCCGCTGGGGACGTGGCCAGGAGACCTATGGCGAAGATCCTTATCTCACCGGTCACATGGCCGTTGCATTTATACGAGGCATGCAGGGCGATGATCCCAAATATCTAAAGGTGGTCGCAACCTCCAAACATTTTGCGCTTTACAGTGGGCCCGAACCCGCGCGTCATTATATCAACGTAAAAGCGAGCGACTACGATCTCTACGACACCTATCTGCCGGCTTTCAGAACCACCATCGACGAAGCCAATGTCCAGTCGGTGATGTGCGCATACAACAGCTTTCGCGGTTACCCGTGCTGCGGAAATAATGTGTTACTACATCGTATTTTACGAGAACAGTGGAAGTTTGACGGATATGTTGTTTCAGACTGCTGGGCCATCAGTGATTTTGTAAGCGGCCATCATGCTTCCGACAGTCCGAAAGAGGCTGCTGCTCTTGCTCTAAAACGCGGGACAGATCTCAATTGCGGCGTAACGTTCAAACGCCTGGACGAATCAGTGAAAGCAGGTCTCGTCGACGAGAGCGAAATCGATAAAGCACTGCATAGGTTATTTACCGCCCGTTTCCGTTTGGGTATGTTCGATGATCCTTCAAAGGTATCTTACGCCGACATACCTTATTCTGTCGTCGACAGCGTATCGCATCGTGAGCTGGCAGCGCGGATGGCCCGTGAATCGATCGTCCTTTTAAAAAATGACCCGGTCTCCTCGAATACGAAACCGGTCCTTCCGCTTCCCAAAGACCTGAACTCATTGGCCGTGATCGGTCCGAATGCCGACAGCTATGATTTGATGCTTGGCAATTATCACGGAACGCCGTCAAATCTTGTTACGCCTCTTGGAGCTATTAAGGATAAAGTTTCATCGGGGACCAAAGTAACCTATGCACAGGGTTGTGAACTCGTCGGGGGTTTTCCACATTTGGTTGAGGTCCCATCCGAATATCTGATTCCTTCAAAAGGCAGTGGAAACGGATTATATGGAGAGTATTTCGATAACCAGGATCTGAAAGGAACCCCGGTCATCACGCGGGTTGACAAGGATATTCATTTCATCTGGAAAGATGACACACCCATCAATGGCAAGATGGCCGACAAGTTCTCGGTGCGTTGGACAGGATCAATCAAAGCCCCAAAATCCGGAAAATATTCGATCGGAATCAGTGCACACAACATTGGACGCCTTTATTTCGAAGGTGAGAAAAAGGTCGAGTTCAACAATGAGCATGAACCGGAATTACGTTCTTTTGACGCTGACCTTACCGATGGCAAAGAGTATAAGATTACGATTGAGTTTGCCAACTACGGTGCCGATCCACAAATACGCATGATGTGGAAAGTACCCAATGAGCATATGCTGGAAGAGGCTGTGGATGCGGCCAGATCTTCTGATGCCGTTCTCCTGTTTCTGGGTCTGAGTCCACGCCTGGAAGGTGAAGAGATGAAAGTCGATCTGGATGGCTTCAACGGCGGCGACCGTTCCAAGCTTAAACTTCCGGAGACCCAGGTTGAACTGATAAAAAAAATCCATGCAGTAGGGAAACCAACAATACTCGTTCTTCTTACAGGCAGCGCCGTCTCTTTCGCATGGGCCCGTGATAATGTTCCCGCCATCCTTCAGGCATGGTATGGAGGGCAGGCGGGCGGACCCGCAATAGCCGATGTCCTCTTTGGTGATTATAACCCTGGTGGTCGTCTGCCAGTGACGATCTACGAGTCTGTCGACGATCTCCCGCCATTCGAAGACTATGACATGAAAAACAGGACCTACCGTCACTTTGAAGGCACTCCTTTTTACCCGTTTGGTTACGGCCTCAGTTACACACGATTCGCATATAGCAACTTGCAGCTTCCCTCTGCTGTCAATACGGGAAAAGACGCTGAGTTCAGCGTGAATGTTCGTAATGAAGGTGATCATGCCGGAGATGAAGTTGTGCAGGTCTATCTCTCCTATCCGAAAGCCAAATCCAAAGCACCGATACGTGCCTTGAAAGGATTCCGTCGTATACATCTTGCAGCCGGAGAGAGCAAAACGGTGAATTTAAAACTCAAAGCCGAAGACCTTGCACTCGTAAATCAGCGAGGCGATCGAGAAATTCTTCCCGGTGAGATTCAGGTACACATTGGCGGCAAGCAACCGGGATTCAAGGGAACCATTGACGCGTCAACCACCCAGGTGTTAAGTGGAACATTACATCTTACTGGCAAAAAAGTAACTCTTGAAGGATAATATTCTCAGCAAGACCTCCAGGGTTTTAGAAACCTTGGAGGTCTTCTCTTCTTTATTATAAATCTATCTAAATTTATGGAGAAACCTATGAAATCAGACAGGTCACAAGTTGAGAACTTGCGACATAATTCCTGGAAGACAGGATCAAGTCCTTTACGCGGTAAGGAAATATATTTTTTTGCGATCATTGCTGCCTCCATGTTGTTAACGGCATGTAACTCAGGATCACAAACGGCCGTCACCCGACAAACGCAACCTGTGAATTATGTAGATCCTTTCGTTGGAACCGGCGGACACGGGCACACATATCCGGGGGCTACCGTTCCCTTTGGGATGGTGCAGGTGAGTCCGGATAACGGGCAGTCGGGCTGGGACTACTGCTCCGGCTACCACTACCCTGACAGCACCATAGCCGGATTCAGCGTTACGCATCTGAGCGGTACGGGTATCGGTGATCTTTGCGATCTCTCATTTATGCCTTTCGACGGCACCAAAGTTGATACCAGCAAGGGTGCTGTTTATTCAACATATTCGCATGCAAATGAATCGGCAGAACCCGGATTCTACAAGGTTGTACTGAATAATGGTATTGGAGTTTCTCTTACTGCAAGCCCACGAGTTGCATTCTATCAATATCATTTCCCGAAAAATGATCATCCAGCCGTATCACTCGATCTCGGATTTGCCGTCAACTGGGACAAACCGACCGGTACTTACATTCACATGGTCAACGACACACTCGTGACCGGTTATCGCATGTCTACCGGATGGGCAAAAGATCAGCGCGTGTATTTTGCAGCAGCTTTCTCCAAACCGATCAAAAAGTTTGTGGTTGCCAACAAGCGACAGATCCTATCAGACCAATCAGAAGCAAAAGGAACCAAAACTCATGGTTTCTTCATCTTTGATTCCAATTCAGATACGACGCTGCTTCAGAAAGTTGGGATTTCATCAGTTAGTATCGAAAACGCCACCGAAAATCTGAATAAAGAAGTCCCGGGATGGGATTTTAACAGTATTCGTGATGCTGCCTGGAACAGCTGGAAAAAGCAGATGGGTAAAATCGATGTTCAGTCGGATAACATGTCGCACCTCCGAACATTCTACTCGGCGCTGTATCATACCATGCTGGCTCCAACGCTTTTCATGGATACAAACGGCCAGTATCAGGGTGCTGACGGTAAAGATCATAAAGCGGACGGGTTTGTCAATTACAGCACCTTCTCTTTATGGGATACCTTCCGTGCCGAGCATCCCCTGCTTACCTTCGTCGAACCGGATCGTGTGAATGATATTGTAAACTTCATGCTGGCTTTCTATAAACAACATGGATTATTGCCTGTATGGGAACTCACAGCCAACGAAACGAATACGATGATCGGCTATCACGCGATCCCTGTAATCACTGATGCCTATTTCAAGGGATTCCGCAAGTATGATGTCAACGAAGCGTATGAGGCAATGAAAAAAAGTGCCAACGAACAAAACGACGGCGTCAAGCTTTTCAACAAATACGGCTATGTTCCCTCTGATAAAGCAGCCGAATCGGTCTCCAAGACCCTCGAATACGCTTATGATGACTGGTGTATAGCTCAAATGGCCAAAGCACTGGGCAAAGAGGATGACTACAAGGAATTCTACAAGCGGTCGCAGTACTATCACAATCTTTATGATAACACGACCGGATTTATGCGCCCTAAGCTTGCGAGTGGCAAGTGGGAAACACCATTCGATCCGCTCGCTGCACCAACGGATTTCAGCAAACGCAATTACACCGAAGCCAATGCATGGCAGTATCTCTGGTACGTGCCACAAGATATCCCCGGACTCGCCAAACTCATGGGCGGAGACAAACAGTTTTCGACCCGTTTGGATACCCTGTTCAATACGCAGCCTCATGTTCACAACGGCGGCATCGCTGACATGAGCGGCTTCATCGGCCAGTATGTACAAGGAAACGAGCCTGATCAACAAACACCATATCTGTATGATTACGTCGGTGATGCATGGAAGACCCAATCAACTATTCATACCATCGTAGATTCGCTTTATAAAGATACGCCCGATGGTCTGCCCGGTAACGAAGACTGCGGTCAAATGTCGGCATGGTATGTCTTTAGTGCACTGGGCATGTACCCCGTCAATCCGGCCAGTGGTGTTTACGCTATCGGAAGTCCACTCTTCCAAAAAGCAACAATCCATCTTGGCAATGGGAAAGATTTTACGATTGAAGCTGATGGAGTATCGGAACAGAACATATATATACAATCAGCGACTCTGGATGGGAAGAATTACGATAAAGCCTACATCACGTATGATGATATCATGAATGGTGGCACGCTTGCATTCAAAATGGGTCCACAACCCAATAAGCAATGGGGATCATCAATGGATAACCTGCCGCCGCTCATGGCATTCAAAAAATAATCCTCCGTGTTTTTCCGTGCTTCTGTAGCTATTTATAAGTTTTGCCACAGTGGCACGGAGGGACACAGAGACAGAAGAAACAGGGACTCGAACAACTTACCCTCATTATGAAAAAAACATTCTACAAATTAATTACGCTTGGCCTGACAGCCTGCTTCATAATTGTCATCTCACATGCCTGTGTTGCTCAAAAAAGTGAGACCGTCAATAAACAGGAATGGGCCAATAAAGCTAAAGAAGCTTTCTTGCATGCCTGGAATGGATATAAGAAATATGCGTGGGGACATGATCAGTTGAAACCTCTCTCACACGGTTATTACGATTGGTACTCACGTTCTTTGCTTATGACTCCTGTTGATGCCTATGATACCATGAAACTGATGCATCTCGACAAGGAAGCAGCCGAGGCAAAAAAACTGATTGTCGACAGCCTTTCTTTTAATGTCGATTCATACGTATCCAACTTTGAAATCACCATTCGTATGCTCGGTGGATTGCTATCCTCGTACGAAATAGATCATGATCAGCGGTTCCTGGACCTTGCGCATGACCTTGGCAACCGTCTGCTTCCGGCTTTCGATACGCCTACCGGCATGCCCTATGAATACATCAACCTGAAAACGGGAAAAACAAAAGGCGATGTAAACAGCAGTGCCGAGATCGGTACACTTATCCTTGAGTTTGGGACTTTGAGTAAACTCACGCACGATCCGGTCTATTATAACAAAGCAAAAAAAGCCATGGTCGCGCTCTACAACCATCGTTCATCTATCGGTTTGGTTGGTACTACTATCAATGTTAAAACGGGCAAGTGGGTCAATACGGATAGTCACGTTAGCGGTGGCATTGACTCTTACTACGAATACCTGATCAAGGCCTGGAAGCTTTTTGGTGACAAGGACTTCAAGACGATGTACGACAATACATTGAAATCGGTTAACAAGTACGTCCGTGATTCGGTATCAACCGGCGTATGGTACGGGCATGTGGATATGAACACCGGCAAACGAACGGCCACGCACTTTGGAGCGCTAGATGCATTCTTCCCTGCTGTTCTGGCTCTTGGTGGGGATATGCACGATGCCAAATTGCTTGAAGCCTCATGCTACAAAATGTGGATGGTTGCTGGTGTGGAACCGGAACAACTTGATTATTCCGATATGAAGATCATTAATCCCAGTTATGCTCTCAGACCTGAGAATCTTGAATCGGCATATTACATGTATCACTACACAAAGGACCCGGTATATCTGAAACGCGGCCGTGATATGTTTGCAAGTATCCTGAAATACTGCCGCACAGATGACGGTTTTACAGCACTCAAAGATGTCCGGACTAAAGATCAACAGGATTACATGGAAAGCTTCCTTTTTGCCGAAACGTTTAAATATGCCTATCTGCTGTTTGCACCGCCATCGACACTCGATTTCAACAAGATCATATTTAATACGGAGGCTCATCCGTATCGACGTGATGTAAAGTAATAAACTGCAACGGGGAACTGTTATCCACAGTTTTTGTAATCACCTATTTTATCACAGAACAAGGATCATAGATTTAACGTGAGTTCGAGATAAGTTGATAATGTTAGGAACAAATTATTTTATGGTATTTTTAGTCTTTTTGACCCCTCAATCCCCTAAAGGGGACTTTCTTTTCCCCCTTTAGGGGGTTAGGGGGTAACGATCTGGTGCCTTCACGAACTGATAATTTGTGGGATTTTATTATATCGAACTCACGTTAGATTTATAATTTTCGATCTTTCTTTCGTCCTAAATTTAAAATCATTGATCCTTGTTCGTAAATCTTACCTACCGATTTATGCGATGCGAGATGATAGGTGTAATCACGGAGGTAATAGGTGTAATTATGGAGATTGCAGGGTAATCACGGGGGATTACCCCTACTTTTTTTAAAACCGCCCGCTGATGCTGATGTGTACTTTTCCGTTGTCTATGGGATCATCGGCTGATTTTGCATAGGTGAATCGGAGCTGGCCGAGACTGGTATGGACAGAAAATCCCAGTCCAAATGAATACAGCCGCTGGACCTGTTTGCCGGTACGAATGAGACCCGCGTGCATCGATGGACGATAGTAAGTTCCTGCTGCTCCAAAGATAAATCCATAAGATCGTGCCTCCAGCAAGTAACGCCATTCCAGATCTCCCCAGATCATTCGTGAGGCTGAAAACTGCTCTTCGGCATACCCGCGCAGAGACTCAGCGCCGCCAAACCGGTACAAATCACTCTCAAAATAGGGACCGGCCTGAAGCACAAATGCATGAACGGATGGTGTGATAACCTGCCGTCGAAACAGTGGAAAGTATGGCTGCATATCTATATGGAATGTCTGGTATTTGATGCGTTGCCGTGATATGCCTGCCAGTGTATCCCGGCTAATCCACTTAAAACCGGTCTCAGCCATAAAACCAACCTGTAATCCTCTTGTCGGGTTATCGAGATAATCGATATTTTGATATTGTAAACCGACATCAAGCAATGAAAGCGAGGCATCAACAACGGGATATATAAGTGATCCCTGGCCACTGACGGCCGTCACTTCGCGCTTTACACCAACCAGGAGTTTCGTTGTTGAATTCAGTTGATAATCAGTCGAAAAATGAATGGAGCGTTGCTGGTAGCTGCTGTCTTGCTGATAAAACCGGAAACTGAACCCGGCCCCCAGAGGCAAGCCAAACAGCCAGTCCTGGTGATACCCACCCTGGAAACGTGTGACATACTGTTGGAGACGTTCGAAGGAAAGGTTAAGTGCAGATCCGTTCCAAATGGCATTTTTTAACGATAATCGTCCCGTTCCTACAATGATATTGCTCTTGCCAACTCTGGGAACATACCCAAGAATCAGGTCGAATGCGTTGGTATTCCTCTCGACAACAGGATAGGCGACGTAGTAACGGTCTCCCTTCTTAACTATACTCGCTTCGCCCACTTTCGTGAATAAATCAGAATTTTGGAGATTCTCACGCGCTCGTTCAAGTTCTGGATCCGTTACTACAGATGAGTCCCTGATCCCTGCAATACGAGCCAGATAGTCTGCATCATTATACTCTCTGCCTTCGAATATGACACCACTGACACGCACGCGATCACCCGTTGAGATAGTAATTGTCGCTCGTAAGCTTTTTGTTGACGAATCCGGTTCTAAAGTATCCACAACACCCTGTGCAAACAAAAATCCCTTGTTCGAAAGATCCCGGATGACTGCTTCTATAAACGAATTCACGTGATCCGCAGCGTAATCATCTCCCTGGTAAAGCTGAAAATTTTTCTTAAGTTGATCCATCTCATAACCAGAGATCAAAGAATCATTATCAATGGATACATTGATCAGTCCCCATTGATATTGTTTGCCTTCATGAACATACACCTGTATCAATCCGGGTCTCTTCTTACCAGCAAGCAAACTGGTTGAGTCGATTACTGCATCAAAATGTCCATTTCTATATAAATAAGTCAGGACACGTTGTTTGGTTTCTGCAATTAGACGAGCTGACGTTTGTCTATCTGACAAGCGAAGTTTCAGTTTTTTATCTTTATTCGAACTCAGGTGCAGGTTGATTTCATAACCAATGTGTTTGACCTGAGCATAACTTTGCGTGCAAAGACCTTCAATCAATAAAAGGCTCAGCAAAAAACATCCGGTATATAAAGCAGGTTTTTGCATGTCACATCAATGGCGCGATCAGACGGTTCCATACCGTCAGATCGCTAATAACGACCAAGCTCAATGATATTAATATGAGTAATCACGGGGGATTACCCATACAGGTGGTCGGTCACCGTCAGGACAACAATGTTTTTACGAAATTAGGTATTGCGAACGCGCCCTGGTGTACTTCTTTGTTGTAGTACTTCATCGTTGTGTTGAAACCTGGCAGACCTTTCTCAATGCGTTTCAACACTTCTTCAGACAGAGGATCGATGCCTTTGCTGGCGTATGCCATAGACCACATCCCGGTTGGATAAAGCGGTATGTAGGCTAAATACATTTTAGACACAGTAAAAACTTCATCGAGGATGCCGAACAATCCGGAGATACTATCATGGTAAGACGGTACCCAGGGACTTTCTGTCTGTGCTGTGAGTATACCATCTTCCGTCAATGCCTCGTAGCAGGCATCGTAAAAATCTTTTTTGAACAGCCCCTCAGCTGGTCCCACCGGGTCTGATCCGTCAATAATAATCACGTCGTACGATTCTTTCACATTTTTCACAAATGCAATACCATCCTCATAAAGCACGGTCAGCTTTGGATTATCAAAATCTCCGACTTCCGGCATGAATTGCTTCGAAGCACGAACAACGGCTTCATCGATCTCGACCATGTCTACGTGTTCTACGCTTCGGTGACGTAACACTTCACGGGCGGAACCACCGTCACCACCGCCGATGATCAGGACACGTTTGGGATCGGGATGGGCAAACAAGCCGACATGCGTCATCATCTCATGGTAAACGAATTCGTCTTTTTCGGAAAGCATGACCATTCCGTCGATCGTCATCAGGTTTCCCCAGGTATCGGTCTCGAATACTTCGACCATTTGATAGGGACTTTTTTCAGAAAACAGGACTTGTTTTACGCCTACTGTGAGCCCGGTTGTGCCGTTGTAATATTCGTTGTATTGGAAAGACATCAAAAAAATTAGTAAGAAATTAATAATTAGCAGTTAGTATAAACACATAGGGGCGATTCGCGAATCGCCCCTACTACCAAAGATCTCAATAAATAAGATTTATTTATACCAGAGCACGGCTCCGGCAAAGGCAGCACCGCAGTTTTCTACGACGTGTTCGCTGCCGATCGAATGAACATCTTTCAAAATCCGGTTGCGGTAGTCAAAGGCATCGACCACCATCTGGCGGACAATACGTTCCACCTCGTCCAGCGACTCGGCATCCTCATATTCCATAATGACGCCCGGTAGCGAAGGATCTTCCGGAATACCGACGGCAATTGCCGCTGATATGGTCTCTCCCGGCGTACGTGATTCGTAGGATGCATAAGCAATTGGAATAAGTCCGCCCGGAGGCAGCGCCACTTCGTCAACCATCTCGCATGATGGCGGGACGATACTGCTCATCCGGACCAGGTTTGTGTCGCCAACGCCCGCATTTAGCAGTGCCATATCAAAGGCGTTCAGCGGCATCCTGGCTTCACCGGTTCCCTGCACAAGACAAAAAATATTAGGGGTTTTTACCATGCTAAATTTGGTTACGGCCCGCTCAGTGAGGGTATTCATTCAACAAGACTCCTAATTATGTTAATAGATTGACTGAATTTTTTGCGCGTTCTGAGGTTTAAACAAAAGCTCTTTGCCCTCTTCGACCCGGAATAACCCGCGTTTCAATTCCATGCTTGAAACATTGGCCGATTGGAAAGCTTTTTTAAGATGTTCCTGGATGATCCATGGATCGATAGTATCACCACAGGTGAAGATGTCTACAGCAGCATAACCGTATTCAGGCCAGGTATGAACGGCCACGTGACTCTCAGCGATCACTATCGTTCCGCTCACCCCATGGGGACTGAATTTATGGAAGTTATGCGAAATAATACTGGCATGTGAAGCTTTGGTCCCAGCCAGCATTATACTTTCAACTGCTTCAACATCATTAATGACGTCTGTGTCGCAATCGTAATATTCTACAAGAATTTGTCTACCCAGAGCTTTCATTCTAACAACATACCTATTCGGTTAAGAGTTATTTGGTTACAGTATAAAAAACAACTTATGCATACAAAAAATGCAACGGATGTCGCTGATCGTCAAACAGTTAACGAATTCAGCTAACATATCGTTGCATGTTGGTGACCACACCAGCATTCGCCAGCGCGGTACAAACAATAAGCAGAATTAGACCATTCAATAGTGCGGATGCATAAATTAAATATGGTTAGAAAAAACAATTTTTGAGATTGATACCATGTAACGCGGATTGAAATAAATTATTTGGATATTAACACTTTCTCCAGATAACTTACGGCCGGTTCTGATTTCAAATCCCCTTAATGCAGTGTTTCAATCATCGAAATAGTCGCTCGTTTTGAGCATCAACTACAAATATACACATAATCCTAAACATATAAATGCCAACGTCCACAAAAAATTCCGAGCGGGAAAAGATTTTTCATTTTTACCGTCTATTATTACGTCCACGTCGTATAGAAGAACGTATGTTAAAACTTCTGCGACAAAACAGAATCAGTAAATGGTTCTCTGGAATTGGTCAGGAAGCTATTGCTGTGGGTGCTACCCTGGGCATGAACAAAGAAGACCATATTCTGCCTATGCATCGCAATCTGGGTGTTTTCACAACGCGCGATGTCGATCTGTACAAACTGTTTTGTCAGCTTATGGGCAAAGCAGATGGATTCACGGGTGGACGTGAACGGTCATTTCACTTCGGAATCCCTGAATACGGGATCATCGGGATGATCTCACACCTGGCTGCTATGATGCCGGTCGCCGACGGCCTGGCACTCGCTGCTAAATTAAAAAAGGAAGACATTGTAGCATTGAGCTTTACAGGTGACGGAGCTTCAAGTGAAGGCGATTTCCATGAGGCAATAAACCTGGCGGCCGTCTGGGAACTGCCGGTCATTTTTCTTGTTGAAAACAATGGCTATGGACTCTCCACGCCTGTTAATGACCAGTTTGCCTGTGAAAAACTGGTTGACCGGGCCAAAGGATATGGCATCGAAGGGATTCGGATTAATGGCAACGATATCCAGGAAGTGTATAAAACAATCTCGGATCTGAGAAAAAAAGTCGCCAAAACGGGCAAACCTGTGATTGTCGAAGCGATGACATTCAGGATGCGCGGACATGAAGAAGCCTCCGGCACGGCCTACGTACCGGAGGAATTGTTTGAAGAATGGAGTAAGAAGGATCCGATTTTGCATATCGAACAGTTGCTTTCTGATAAGTATAAGGTTTCAAAAGATGAGCTCGAGAGTACAAGTAAGGAAATAGACGCCTGGTTCACGCCAGCACTGGAAAAAGCACTTGATGCCCCCTACCCGGAATCAGACCCTCAGGCGGAGCTGCGCAGGATTTTTGCACCTGTCCCTGAATTTGAATCAAAAAAAACAGGCACTAACGGAAAGCAGATCAGCAGGCGCTATATCGATGGGGTTACCGCAGCCCTTAAACAAGCTATGGACGAAGATGAATCTATACTCATCATGGGACAGGACATCGCCGAATATGGCGGGGTCTTTAAGGTGACTCAGGGTTTTACAGAACGATATGGCAAAGATCGCATACGCAATACGCCGATTATAGAATCTGCTGCTCTTGGTGCCGCCTATGGATTAGCGTTGCAGGAATTCAAGCCGGTTATAGAAATGCAGTTCGCCGATTTCATTACTTGTGGATATAATCAAATCGTAAATAATATTTCACGTTCACATTATCGGTGGTCGCCAGCGGTCAATGTTACGATTCGATGTCCGTATGGAGGCGGTGTCGGTGCCGGTCCTTTTCATTCGGAGTCTCCAGAGAGCTGGTTCATGATGCACTCCGGACTCAAAATTGTGTGTCCGGGTACCGTAGAAGATGCACAAATACTTACCTACAGCGCCCTGCTCGATCCCAACCCTGTCTTGCTATTCGAGCATAAGAAACTCTATCGAAGTCTTAAGAAGAATGTCCCCGAACACATCGAAGCAGAGAAATTGGGCCATGCCAAAGTTATCCGTGAAGGAAAAGACGCCACAATCGTAACATACGGCATGGGTATCCAATGGGCGCTGGAGGCATCGGAAAAGTGGCAAAAAGAAGGAATGGAATTGGAAATCATTGACCTTCGGACGATCATTCCGATGGATCTTGAAACAGTAAGAACATCTATCAATAAGACCAACCGCGCTTTGTTATTGCAGGAAGCGTCGCTGACTATGGGGCCGATGAGCGAGTTGGCCGCTCTCATCACGGAACACTGTTTCGAATATCTCGATGCACCTGTCATGCGTTGCGCCTCGCTGGATACACCAGTTCCCACAGCCAAGCCCCTTGAGGATGATTACCTGGCATCCAGCAGATTGGATGGCGTGATCAGGAAGTTGCTGGACTATTGATGAGGTGCATCCCCAACACTTGCCGCTGTCAACCCTGAGCTGATCTCAAGTACCTGAGATCAGCAAATCACGTCTTAGGCGAAGGATCTCGTGCATCATGGCAATTATTCTTGCACTTGAAACGATCGTTACCAATGACTATCGAGATCCTACGCCGATTTGCAAGCAAATCGACATCAGGATGACATCCTAAGTGTAATTGTGATCAGCTTAACAGGAATCACTCTATTGAGCGATTCCCTTCTTCATACTTCTCAAAAAGAGAAACAGGAAAACGGAACTGATCACAGCCAATACTCCAAAGATACCTGCAACTGAACCATCATCACTAAGATTTTTTACCTGAAGTGTAATGACCATGGCAGCCAGTGCAATAGTCAAAAGGATGGTAAAAACGAGCAACATCGGGGCAAATACATATCCCAATTGGATCTTTTTTATGAGTAATATTGCCGTGATAATCATACCGGGTAAAGCAATTGCTATGTCCATCACATGGACCGGGTTGACCAGCAAATGATAGTCACTGACGGATTGTGGAATACTATTATTCATGATGGCCGGCATGATATCACTCAGCCACAGAATGTAAAACATCACAGCAATGATAATGAAATAAGTACCGGTTGCTTTTACTGGCAGGCGGTCATCAAACCACTCCTTTATCCCGAGGCTATTCAGAGAAGAGATGAAAAATATAAACAGGTAAAGTGAGCATCCCAAAGTAAGACAATACAGGATAAACAAATTGTTGAAGTGCACTCCGAAGCTATAAATAACAAAGGAATACAGGATGTAAAGTACAGTACCTCCAAATATAAATGTGGCCGTTTTACTGTTTTTCTGCAGATAAACTATCGAGACGAGAAGCAGGGGTACGATGATAAACAAATCCACCAAATCCTGTCCCATGCCCTGTGCCGCCATGGATGCAACTTCCCTCGAGTATGTTGTCTCGACAAAGGCTCCCAAAAAAGAAACCACCGTTACCAGTGCTGCCACTATGATGGCAAGTATTCTGATGATAAAAAACTGGCGCTCGTTCATCATACTATATCGGGTTCCCCCTTTTGGTAACTGACACTGATTAAAATGTTACTAATTTTTAGGCCGATTGTCTGTTAGAAAGGTTAGATAAAAACAGCCCCATGCACTGCCGATATCATCCTGAGTCCATTCTCCCCTTTTACCTCATACGCCAGCGCTGTTGGTCGAAGAATCTCGTGCATCACGGCATCTCTCCGGACACCTGTATTGATCACTGAAGGATGCTATCAGACCCTACGTTGGCCCCGGCGGGACCAACATCAGGATGACAACTTTATTAATATGGTGAGATTATTTCTGGGTAACTTTCTCATAAGCAGATGCTTCATCAAGTGATGCCATATCGGCTCTGTCAAGATTGAGTTCCGCTGCTTCAGTGAATGATTCCAGGTGTTGGATTTTTGTTGCACTAACAATTGGAGCGGTCACTATTGGCTTGTTAATTAACCACGCAAGCGCGATTCCCGCCTGACTGACCTCATGTTTTTCAGCCAAATTGTCCAGTGCCTCAAGGATACGAAATCCCCGCTTATTCAAATATTTCTTTGCACGGCTTCCCCGAACGCTTTTATCCAAGTCGTCTGTTGAACGATACTTTCCGCTAAGGAATCCATTGGCCAAGGCATAATAGGTGATCACACCCAAACCGTTATCGTGGCACAGAGAAGCCACACCTTCTTCAAACCCCTGGCGATCGTACAAATTGTATTCCGGCTGAAATACTTCATATCTGGGCAATGTGCTGTTTTCACTGGCATCCAGAGATGCCTGCAACCGGTCGGATGAGAGGTTGGAAGCGCCAACCCAGCGTACTTTTCCCGCTTTAATAAGTTTCTCGTAAGCACCTAATGTTTCTTCGACGGGCGTACGGTTGTCATCCCAATGTGTAAGATACAGATCAATATGATCGGTCTGCAGTCTCTGCAACGATTTATCCACAGCTTTGAGAATGTGTCCCTTTGTCAAGTCCTTTTGTCCCTGGCCAACATCGGAACCAACTTTGGTGATCACCTTTACGTCATCCCGATTATTACGTGACTTCATCCACTCCCCGATGATCGATTCCGATTCACCGCCTTCATTGCCATCTATCCAGCGGGAATACACATCAGCAGTATCAATCGTATCAAACCCGGCGGCTATAAATTGATCCAGCAGCTTGAAAGACTGATCCTTATCGATGGTCCATCCAAATACATTACCACCGAAAACTATGGGAGCTATCATTAAGTCTGTATTTCCTAACATTCTGTATTGCATAATAATATCTGGTTGTTTCTTTGGAAGTCAATAATCTGTCATTTCCTATTACTACATCATGATTTCCATTTATCAACTAATTCCATCTACTCATAAATGGGCTAATAAAACATATTTAAATGCTCCTTCATTCGCTGTTTGAAACAAGATAGTGCTGATTTTCGATCCGAATCTGCCAAAAGTGAATTGCTCGCCGGCTCTCTCTATTGACAAACATTCCTCATACCTGTACTATCATCATACAGGTTAAGTACGGGTTTTAGCAGGTTTTTATGCAAAATAAGAGGGGCCATTGGCATCCATTCCGGTTCAGGACGGTATTACCGGCCGGGATCTTATTTGCTTTCGTCTTGGGATTGCTGTTTTATGAACATCTGCACTCTCATTCCGGTCAGACATCCAAAAAGCCTGATACAATGCAATCCTCGTCATCACAGCAGGGAAAGGCCCCGGAAAAACTCGTTCAATATGGACATCAGTTGCTGAACTACACTTCATCTCTCATCGGACCTGGCGTATCTGATACATCGATGCGTTTTGCCGGAAATCATCTTGCATGCACTAATTGCCATTTGGATGGCGGACGCAAACTATTTTCAGCTCCTTTCATTGATGTAACTCACCGCTACCCCAAATATATGGGACGTGCCGATACCATGGTCACAATCGAACAGCGAATCAACGGTTGTATGCAACGAAGCATGAATGGGAAACCACTTCCTGCAAGCAGCCTGGAGATGAGAGCTATTGTTGCTTATTTTCAATCTGTTAGCAAAGACAATGCGCAGGTCAAAAAGCCAAGAGGTACCGGTTTTTTATCTATTAGTTTGCCTGAACGGGCGGCCGACCTTAAACACGGGAAAACGATTTTCACGGAAAAGTGTGTAGAATGTCACGGCATCAATGGCGCGGGCAGATTAAACTCCTTAACGAATTCTTCGATGGGTTATCTCTATCCACCACTTTGGGGTCAGGATAGTTTTAACCAGGGTGCTGGCATGCACCGGGTGATTACAGCGGCGCGGTTTATCAAGGGAAATATGCCTTGGGGTACGATGTACGACCACCCACAACTGACCGATACCGAAGCGTATGATGTGGCGGGGTATATCAACAGCCAACCACGTCCGGATTTACCCGGCAAAGAACATGACTACCCTGATCTTACCAAGAAGCCGATCGACTGCCCCTATCCACCTTATGCGGACACGCTTTCTCAACATCATCATCAATTTGGGCCATTTGTTACGGGACATCATCTTTCGGCTGCCGGACATTCTGATTGAGGCCCTTGAGCTTCTTCAATTCGCTTATGCAACCACCCCCTTCACCCCCTTTTCTCCCCGAAGGGATCCACCCATCGGGATCCCTCACGGGGCTATGGGAAAGGGGGAAAGAACGACTTGTTGCATGATGAAGGCTGGGAATCCTAATATTTTCAGGCAGTTCAATAGGTGCAATGACTTTTGGGCCAGCCTCAAATTATATCTCACCTTCTCTTCAGGGAGGAGATTAAGAGGTGGTTTAGCTAACCAGAAAAATGTCTCTTTATTTCATCGAGGATAGAATCCAGCCTGGTAAAAACATCTCTGTTTTCAAATCTCAGAACAGTAATGTCCTGTTTAGGCTAAGCAAGTGATTTCTCAAATAGGATTAAATGTGTAATAATAGCAATCCGAACAATCGTCAATAAGCTGCAGCTGGGATTGTTCGGAAATGAAATACTTCTTCTGTACGATACTTACATTCTCTACCGGTGCGAATCTGATAATCTTTACATTGTCAACGACTGAAAATGAGATCTTGCCGTGTGCCCACAAAGAACCATTCTGATACCACGAAAAAGTATAATCGGCATTGATCTGCAATTGCTGGGCATCGTTTATCGCCGAGGCGTTACCGTTCGGTCCACCCGATACATCAACCAGCTTCCACCGTCCAATGACTTCGTAACGCCCATTAGTACTGTCATTAATACTGCATGCTGCACAAAACAGCAGCACAATTGCTGGTATGATAATCCTGGCTTTGCCACGCATAAATACACCTTGTTCTGCAAATCTATAACCACATAAAATTTAATTTAACGTGAGTTCGAAATAAGATAACCCTGTAAAGATGCTGATTTCACATAAACAGGCGTATATCCTGACCGGCATAAACCGTTAGAACGGTTCAGGTTTTAACGAATTCTTCCAATGCTTATATCGAACTCACGTTAATTTACTAGACTAATATTATTATTTGCATGGTTTTTACAAAATATATCCGTATCTGCCTGAGATAAATTTAAAATAATAAAGCTCTTGAACTCACTTTTTCATGCTGTATAGCAGGTTTCTGAAATAGCCCTGAAAATCTGGTTGTTTTATTATTATTGAAACGTGTTCATAAAACGAAAAACCCCACTCAATGGCGGGGTTTCTCGATGATGCTATGGCTGACAACCTTAGTTACCGCTGCCATTTCCATTACCGGAATTATCGTTGCTTCCCTGGTCATGATTATTGTGATGTCCGTCTTCCATCTCATGCTCTCTCCTATGAGCTTCCATAGACGAATCTATATTCTCAATAATTTTCTCGATGGCTTCGCGATCCGTGGGATTGATTGGTTGTCCTGTTTCCCGATCTACAAACCATTTCGAGGTATCCACGAGAAGATTTACATCTACGCTGACTGTGGAATCACTTACAATCAATGGGGGATTTATTTTCAGGTGAAACTCAAATTCGTGGCGGGCTCTGAATGTAAAATCTTGTCCCAGGTAACTGCCCTGAATAATCACTGAATACCGGTCATGTTCCGATGGCCCGGATACGAAATCCGGATATTTCGCAGAATCAGCAAAAGACGGTCTTCCTATTTGTAAACTCACACCATCATATGATCCTTGCGGAACCGCAGTAGTTGATATCTGAACACTGTCTTGTCCGAGCGGCAAATCTACTACAATATCCTTCTGGTTGAAATCCAGAGAATCTTCTGCTACACTTTTCAGCCTCAGCTCCTTAACAAACAACGATACCCTGGTCAGCTTCAGCGACGAATCCACTGCTGCTGTGGTTGGGAACTCAGAGAGCCCATAAGGATTCGCATACGCTTTAAACGCCGTTTTTGACTGCATATAAACATTAACCGGACGCGTATTCGATTGTTTATTACTTGTTACGTTACAGCCTGAGATAACCACAAAAAATGCGATTATCAGGCTCCGTACATAGCCAATTTTTATACCATTTTTCATTTGAGGGGTAACTAAATGTTAGAGAGCTAGTTAGACGCGAATGCATATATTTACATATATTATTTAATTATGCAATTGAAGTACCCAAAAGGATTCGTTTTTCTTATAAAAAAGGTCCTTTCGACTTCACTGAAACGATAGGCCAGCATGTCAATATGTCGAATGGGAAATGTAACTCCCCTTGATATTTGTTTCTCAACCAGCTAAAAATCTTCACTATACCCGTCAAATAAAAAAACCCCACACAAAATCGTGCGGGGTTTGTCTTAGTCGTTATAACACGCCGTTAATTCATCTCAATCACCGTGCTAGTGATTATGATTTCCCCAACCGCCATGATGGCCGCCCTCGTATTCATAATCATGTTCACCGCAATGAGCCATAAACGATCTCATGATCGTCCAGTCAATAGCCTTGAAGTTTGTTGAATCGGTTGGATCAAGCGCAGCCCCCGACCATGGATTAACAAACCAGTGAGAGGTGTTGACCAACAGCTTCACATTTACACTGCTGGTAGAATCGGTGATCGTTACCGGGGGATGTATCGGCATCCCAATTATAAAATTACGATGCGATCTGTATGTAAAATCCTGACCGTTGTAGGTGCCCTTTACAATCAATGAATATCTGTCTTTCCAGGTTGAGCCGGAAACAAAATCCGGATATTTCGCTGAATCAGCAGAATCGGGGCGACTGATATGCAAGAAAAGTGCATAATATTTACCACCTGGCACCTGTGATGTTGATACCATCACGCTATCCTGATCGAGCGGAAGATTCACAACAATATTGTTTTGACTGAACGAAAGGGATCCTTGTTTGTAATGCTCCCACATGTCATCATCACCATGCGACATAGAATCCTGAACACCTGAGGCAGTGTCAATTTGTGCTCCCTTCAGCATCATCTGCTTAACGTACATCTCAACACTTGTCAATTTGAGAGACGCAGAATCCTGGGCCGTCGTTTGTGCCGTTTCAGATAGTCCGGAAGGATTTGAATAGGTTTGAGCGGCTGTGTTCGTCTTCATGTATACGTTCACCTGTTTGTTTGGTGAATGATTTTTATTCATGAGACCGCAACCTGCAAGAATTACGGACAACGCCGTAACCAGACTCCATCTGATCGCATTTCTGTAATTAATCATCATTATGTTGAAGTTTTGAGGGTTGAAATCTTTATATCGGATGCATATTAATATATAGACATCATCTCCCCAACATATGACTTGGCTAACCAACAATAGACGGGGTAAATATGCTATTTAAAGATTCTATTTACCGGACGACTAACCAGTTACCTGATTCTGACCAGATAATACAGGGCATCTGCAGAAACCATCTGAATAAAAACTGCGATCTTCGTCACACATACCGAAAATGAAAACCCTTCGGATCAAAACCGATCAACACAATTACAAGGGAAGCGCCAGGTAGACCAGTGCTGCAATAGTTGCGCCAACGATCGGGCCAAAGACAGGAATCCAGGAATAACTCCAGTCACTATCCCTTTTATTATGAATCGGCAACAGAGCATGCATAATGCGAGGCCCCAGGTCACGGGCGGGATTAATCGCATATCCAGTTGTACCACCAAGAGAAAGGCCTATTGAGAAGACTAGCAAGGCCACAGGCAAGGCACTAATGGCTCCCAGGCCAACATTCGGGACAGCGATATATAGCACACCAAGAATGAGAATGAATGTCCCGACGACCTCGGAAACGAAATTGCTGAAATAATTTCTAATATTCGGTGCCGTGCAAAAAACAGCGAGTTTTAAATCCTGGTCTTCTGTTTCGCGAAAATGGTCTTTGTATTGAACGAACACCATTAATGCTCCAAGCATGCCGCCGATCATTTGCCCTAAAATATACACGGGTACTTCAGACCATGGAAATTTACCAGCCACTGCAAGTCCGATAGTGACTGCTGGATTGATGTGAGCTCCACTGATTGCCGCCACGGCAAACACCCCTACAAACACACCCATTCCCCATCCCCAGGTAATGACGATCCAGCCGCCGCCATTACCCTTGGTTTTATTCAATAAAACATTAGCCACTACACCATCCCCCAGAATAACCAGCAGGAAAGTACCCAGAATTTCACCCACGAATTTTTCAAGCATTTCGGCTCCTCACATATTTATTTTGATATGGATTGACTACAACACGATTATTTCACACACACTCTGATTTAATCAGGTCAGGATATATCCCTTTGCCAACTCCTCGTAATCGTTAACCTGATCTGTTTGCCACTGCTCATCATATCCCATTTCTGAAGCCATCAGCCGGGCAACTTCGGGGGCCATTTCTATACTTGCCCTTGCATCAAGCAGCAGCGAACGCGTTCTGCGGGCCAGCACATCTTCTACAGTCCGCGCCATTTCGTTCCGAACAGCCCACACAACTTCGGCCTTGATATATGGCAGTCGATCATGAATTTTTTCTTCCAACCCGGGTTGTTCATCGATAATTTTCCTAATACTAACCTGATCGGAACCATAGACGTACATATGATCCGTTCGATCAACATTCTTCAACCATCCATGGATTCTGAGATTTGGGGTCTGGCACTCACGTTCATCCAGCCCTGCTACAATAGCTGCCTGATCTACCGTGTCCTCTCCCATCTTTCGGTATGTGGTCCATTTACCACCGGCAATGGTCACGAGTCCCGATTCGGAAACCTGCAAATGATGGCTGCGTGAGATCTCAGCTGTACTTTTAGCATCGGGCGGCTTGACCAGTGGACGCAATCCGGCAAATGTGCTACGCACGTCGGAACGAGAGGGATCTTTGGTCATGTATTTTGCAGCATGACGCAGAATAAACGAGACTTCCTCCTCAAGCGGCCTGGGCTCAAGCACGGCTTCCTTCATTGGAGTATCAGTCGTACCTACCACTACTTTATCATGCCAGGGCACAGCAAACAGCACACGGCCGTCATCGGTATGAGGCACCATAATGGCCGAATCACCGGGCAGAAACTCTTTATCCAGCACGATATGCACACCCTGGGCCGGCTGAACCAGTCGTTCGGTATCAGGCTGATCCATCCATATTATGGAATCGGCAAAAATACCCGTAGCGTTGATAACTACCCTCGCGCTAATATTATGCGATTCACCAGATTCCATATCTGTCGCCTGAACTCCATCGATCAGATTCTTTGACTTCAGCAATCCAGTCACTTTCATGTAATTAATCGGGGTACCGCCGAGATCATAAATTGTTTGTGCCAGGTTAATTGCCAGACGGGAATCGTCAAACTGGCCGTCGTAATAAATGACACCGCCTCGCAGACCTTCGGGTTCCAGGGTCGGGATCAATTTCATAGTCTCTTCACGCGAGAGGACTTTGGATGGACCAAGCCCCAACTTTCCGGCCAGCAAGTCATATACTTTCAATCCGACTCCATAAAACGGGCCATTCCACCATTCATAGCTAGGTACAATAAAAGCCTGGTTGCTTACCAGGTGGGGCGCATTTTGTATTAACAGGCCGCGTTCGTGCAAAGCTTCGATGACAAGCGAGAGATCTCCCTGCTGCAAATATCTAACTCCTCCATGAACCAGTTTTGTACTGCGACTGGATGTAGCCTTCGAAAAATCGTGCATTTCCAAAAGCAATGTCTTGTATCCTCTTGATGCGGAATCGACTGCGACGCCAAGTCCTGTTGCACCCCCGCCGATTACCAGTACGTCCCAGTAACTGTTATTATTTTTAACTGATTGAAGAAGTTTACTACGATCCATGAGAATCTCTCTTTTCAGATTTGTATTTCAGGATTTTTCAATCCATAATTTCGATTTTTCTACAGCCTTATGCCATCTCTCGGTTATTTCACTAACCTTTGAAGCTGCCATATTCGGCTCAAAGCGCTTATCAACCTGCCATTGATCTTTAATTTCATCGGTATTTTTCCAGAAGCCAACTGCCAGGCCGGCCAGGTATGCGGCTCCCAATGCTGTGGTTTCTGATACTTTGGGACGAACAAGCGGAATGCCCAATATATCGGACTGGAACTGCATGAGCGTGTCATTAACAGTTGCCCCGCCATCGACGCGCAGTTCCTTAATTTTAATTCCGGAATCTGATTCCATGGCTCTTAACACGTCTGCCGTTTGAAACGCGATGGATTCGAGGGCAGCACGTGCAATGTGAGCGGACGTGCTGCCGCGCGTTAATCCCACAATTGTACCGCGAGCAAACTGGTCCCAGTGAGGTGCTCCAAGGCCGGCAAAAGCTGGTACAAGATAGACGCCACCGTTGTCATCTACCGTTTTGGCAAGCTTCTCAACGTCCGAGGATGATTTTATGATCCCCAGACCGTCACGCAGCCACTGGACTACGGCGCCCGCAATAAAAATGCTTCCTTCAAGCGCATAAAGTGTTTTATTATCCCTCCTCCAGGCAATCGTGGTCAGTAGATTGTTCTTGGATGGAATGGGTTTTTCACCGGTATTGAACATGATGAAAGCTCCCGTACCATAGGTATTTTTCAACATGCCGGGTTGCAAACACATCTGTCCAAACAGAGCAGCCTGTTGATCTCCGGCTATTCCGGACAAGGGAACCTCATGTGCAAAGATGGTCGTCTTTGTACCGCCATACACTTCGCTGGATGCGTGCACTTCCGGCAGCATGCTCTGTGGGATATCCATCAGTTCCAGCAGCTCATTGTCCCAGTGCCGTTCACGGATGTTATACAACATAGTCCGTGATGCATTGGTCTCGTCGGTAATGTGTTTTTCTCCCTGGGTAAACTTCCAGACCAGCCAGCTGTCCACGTTTCCAAATGCCAGTTTGCCCTGTTCTGCCCGTTTCCTGGCGCCGTCCACATGATCCAGTATCCACTTGATTTTGGTTCCCGAGAAGTAGGAATCGATGATCAGGCCCGTTTTTTCCTGAATATTTGGCAACAATCCCTGGTCTTTCAAAGAATCACAATAATCGGATGTACGCCTGTCTTGCCAGACAATGGCATTATATATAGGTTCGCCGGTTTCCCGGTCCCAGACAATGGTTGTCTCTCTCTGATTGGTGATACCGATTGCAGCAATATTTTTGCCGTTGACACCAGCTTTCGTGATGGCTTCTGCTATTACTCCAGCCTGACTGGTCCATATCTCGTTTGGGTCATGTTCAACCCATCCGGGATGAGGAAAGTGCTGTTCGAACTCTTTTTGAGCTACTGATACGATGTTTCCGGAATGATCAAAAAGGATTGCGCGCGAACTCGTTGTCCCCTGGTCAATTGCCAAAACATATTTTTTATCCATGATCATCGCTCCCATTATCATTAATCAAAATAAAAATGTTTGGTTGTATAGACAACCAAACATTGCATAATGTCTGAAACCGCTTACAGCTTGTCAACTACTTTTTAAAAAATAATCACCCGATCAGGATTCTAATAGTTATGGATGTGCTTTTCAATCAAAGAAATAAGATAAAACATATCCAATCGACAGAATTATTCAAAGAATGGCAATAAGATCAATAGTGAAAAAAAGACGTCAGATAGTCACAAATCATTTTCCATCAGATCGAGTGGAAGTCCATGTGCATCGTGATAAGAATCATAAGGACCGGTTGTTGTTGTAAAACTGATCCGATCGCTTCTGTACACATCTTCTGAATACTGAAAAAAACGGCCCTCGCTTGTCTTGATGAGCCGCCTTATCAGCAGCAGAGGAGTTCCAACCGGCACATTGAGCAGTTCCTGTTCAGCCTGGGCAGCGCTTATTGCCTCTATGCTCTGCGATGCCTCTCCCAAACGGATAGAGGTGTGTTTGTAAAGAAGCTCGAAGATAGATGAGTTTTCAAGATCATAAGTGAGAATTGGCCGGAAAAGATCGTATACAAAAAAGGATCGTTCGATAATCAATGGTTGCTCATCACCCAACCGGAGGCGCTGAATTTTCACCACTTTGTCTTCTCCTACCAATCCCAGCAGTCGAGCCACACGCCGGCTTGGTTTCCGCGTAGACAGTTCTATTAAACGGGCAGACGGTTTTATGTTATGCATCTTCATCAGCTCGGTGAAACCCGTTAATTTCTCGGGATCCTGCTGAATTTTTCGGTATGTGACAAAGGTACCCTTGCCTTGCTGGCGTAACAGGTATCCTCTCTGCAGCAACAGTTTTACAGCCTCACGAATCGTCCCGCGGCTCACTTTGTATCGTTCAACCAATTCCGTGTCGCTGGGGAAACGGTCTCCTTCCTGGAACTTGCCTTCCCTGATATCATTGAGCAAGTCCTCATATATCTGATAGTATTTAGGTACGAGGCTGGACTGTTGTATTTCCATGAAAGTTTCCAAACATATAGTTGTCTATACATGTAATCTATTCACAAACCGAACGAATAGCAAAGACAAGCAGGACATTGATTGTATTCATGGGTTTAAGAAACGCATAAACCTGCGGCGAATCATTGGCTGATAAGGAATATCTTCGTCGGCCTGACTGATTGACCGCACATTCTCAATGGTATAAAACGCTCTAGGGTTGAACTGTTTGATGATATCGATGATTTGAGGAATCGTAGTTCTGCGAACTACGGCAAAAACGATGTCCACCCTGCCGGCACTTCCCCGTCCCTCGATTGCCGTGACCCGGTAGTTCTTGGAAATCATTTTTTTGATAAGCATCTGAGCCGACCTGCGCGTTATGACCCTGATAATAACATGTCCCATCGCCAGCTTCTCTTCGATGAGCATCCCTACATAATTTCCAGCAGCAAAACCAGCGGCATACGCAAAGTATCCGATCGCATTATTCAGATTTTGGATAATCTGGCTGATTGCGATAAGCCAGATTAATGCCTCAAAAAAACCCAGCAGCGGTGCCATATTTTTCTTGCCGTTAATCACAAATATGACGCGAACCGTATCGAGTGATACATCGCAAATACGAGCGCAAAAAATTAAAACAGGAATGATCACCCAGATGAGTAAGTCATGATTGATAAAAGACATGGAATGGAAATTTTTTGTGAATCGTTAGTTTTGGACAAATATAAACATCAAACGACGCGAAACGTGAATTCCCTCGAATCGAATCTTCTGATTTTTCTACTTCCACATCGTTTTGGAACCAATACAATACCCGATTTGTTCACCATCATCGTGACTTTAGTGTATATTAATGCAGCTGCAACGCTTAGATAAGCAATATCTATTCTGTAAGTAAGATAGCCGGATTCTGAATCAATTTAGATTTGATCTAACGGCTAGAATTGATAGAATAGCTTGAATTTTAAAACATCCAAAAGGCGTAATCTTATGAGTAACGACAAAATCACTCGCAAGGATTTTTTGAAGAAACTATCATTTGCCGGTGTCGCCGGCTTAGGTGCATCTTCCATTCTTGCCGCATGCAGTGGCGGTGGCAATAAAGAGGCCAGCAATCAATCAACTGAAAGCGATAATAGCATGGCAGGACAAGCCACTTCTAATGGCGAGACGGCATCTGCTGATGACCCATGCAGCGATCTTAGCGGTGTACCCGAGCAAGATCTGAAAACCCGTAAGACTCTGCAGTATACAAACAAGACCCCTTATCCTGACAAACATTGCAGCAACTGCAACTTCTATCTCGCTGACAAATACGGCGATAAATGCGGTGGTTGCCAGTTGTTCAAGGGGCCTGTTAATCCTAATGGACACTGCACATCATGGACAGCTAAGATGTCGTGATCAATTTTTCGTATTTTATTTAATTGAAAAGCTCCTGGATATCTGCCAGGGGCTTTTTTTATATCTGCCCTTCTTGTACCCTGCGAAACCTGGCCACTTGTTCCGTGTCAATTTAAAATATCTAATAAAGTATACTTACCCGGCACTGAGATTGGCTTTTTCTAACGGAAAAAGTGACCTTAAAACCGCTTTCAGGCCAAATATTATTGATATGTAACTTGATCCTGAACTCATTAATTGCAACCATAAGATAGAGCAAAGATTATTACCCCCTACTTCATTAATAATCTGCTAAAACGGAGGTAATAATGCGATCATTTGACAAGGGCAAATTCGTCAAGAACACTGAAAGTATTTGTTGCACATTTAAGTACACATTTAATATAGCGATAACCAATTCGACAGGTATTTACTCAAATTCTCTGATTCTTAGAGATTTCTATAGGATAAATGCATCTATAACTGGTAACTTATAATCAGATATAGAAACTGTTCAATCGGATCATACAATCAATTATGAGCAGTCTTAATAACAGAGAAAATATTACGGTTGACACTATCCCGGTTAATGAGAAGGAAAACAACCGCGAACTTACCATTCCGGAATTTCCCGAGGAACCGCATCTTTCTCAGGAAACGGATGAGAAACCAAAACATGACCGGCTCACTTCGCCTGGCATCAAAAAAGTTTTCTACAGTTTTACAGTTCTGGCGATTGTGGCCGGGTTGTACCACCTCTGGCTGGATCCGATCGTAATAAGAGCACCCAATGGACAAAACATTACAACGGCTCTTCCTGATCACAGCATCGTTGAATTGAATAGTGGAACCAGCCTGACATACTATCGCAACTTTGGCTGGATCGAACGCAAAGTAAAATTAAACGGTGAAGCTTTCTTTGTGGTGAATGGAAGTAGCAAACCCTTCGAAGTTGAAACAAGTAACGGTATTATCACCTCTGTGAACACTAAGTTTAACGTACGATCCTGGAACTCGGATCCGGGAGATGAAACCGTCGTAACTCTGGTTGAAGGTAAACTGGATTTTGCACCCGGGTCCAATCCCGACAAGAAGGTCAGGCTTCACACGGGCCAAACAAGCCGAATCTCAAAGAACCATCCGACACCAACCATGCCGGATAACGCGAATGTGTCTCACATCTTATCCTGGCGTCAAAATGGTCTTTCCTTTGAGGCGCAGCCGTTATCGGTCATCTTTAGCGAAATGGAGCGTCGTTACAATATTATGATCCGTACAACCAACAATCAGATCCTGACAGATTCGCTGACCATCTTTATTGCCCGCCCGTCTGGTCCCAAAGAAGTGCTTAACAATATCTGCCAGGCAGCCAACCTGAAGTTCAATTCCACCAATAAAGGGTACGTCATCTCTCCCAATTGATATTCTAAAAAACTGTTTCAGTCGGGTTAAACGATGTTCCTTCTGCAATAGTTACCTGTGTCGTTTCGTATGTTTATCTTCAATACTGACATCTGATAAACATCACTACAATTTAATCCATGCAGCCTGAAGATCCGGTACCATATCCAATCGATGGTGTTATAGATCTGCATACGTTTTCACCGAAAGACGTCAAAATGCTTATTCCGGATTATATCGGGGCCTGTATCGATGCAAATATCTATCATCTGAGGATCATCCACGGCAAAGGAACCGGAACGTTACGCAGGCTGGTACAATCGATTCTTGAGAAAGATGATCGGGTTGTCCACTATCAGCTTGCAGGTCCGGAAGCAGGCGGCTGGGGTGCAACATTGGTAACACTAAACAACGACTCTGACAGTAAAAAGAAACAGAGTGACTGAAGAAGAATTCTACAAGATTATAGATCCTGAAATACTTCGGACTGTTTCAAAATTTGAAAATCGGGATCCGGCATCACTGGCTCTCCAACTTTCAAAGCACAACGACTGGCCAACACGTGCAATCGTTGAACAAGTCTCATGCAGGGAAAAAGCAAAATCCAAAATACCCGAATGGATTTCTCATGGCGTTTTACTGGACGAGACTGCGTTGCAACAGTCATCAAGCGAGGCTACGGCCCGGTATAAAAGAAATCTCCCTGAATGCAGGGGTACAACAGCTATGGATCTTACCGGGGGGCTGGGTGTCGATTCCGCCGCTCTTTCTAAACACTTCAACGAATTCTGCTATGTCGATTCGAATCCTGTTATGTGCTTGCTGGCCCGATACAATTTTGAGCGACTTGGACTTAATAATATCCTGGTCAAAAACGGTGATGGATTACACATACTCACCGGCTTTCCGGATAACCATTTCGATCTGATTTATGTCGATCCATCCCGTCGTATCAATGGACGCCGCGTCATCAGCCTGCAGAATAGTGTACCCGATGTAGTTGCCAACCTCGATCTGCTGAAACGAAAAGCTAAGCGCATCCTGTTAAAGCTCTCTCCAATGATGGATATCACGGATACCGTCCGGTTGTTGCCAGAGATATCGTATATCGATGTCGTGTCATATGATGGCGAGTGCCGGGAAATACTTGTTATGCTGCAATCTACAAATAATGCCTATCCCTTCATCAGGGCTACGCAACTGGATAAAAAAGGCGAGATTAACTACCAGCTGCAGCGCCCAATCAATCAATCATCTCAGCGTAGAGCTTCCCGTATTGGACAATACTTGTACTATCCTGATCCGGCATTTATAAAAGCTGATATGATCGACCATCTCGGTCAAACAATGAATCTCTCCCGTATACACCCTTCGGTGATTTTCCTTACATCGAATGCTTTAATGAGTCAGTTCCCGGGTAAAATTTATCAAACAATACAAGTCATTTCCGCACACGCCAAAGACATTCGCAACTATATGAAAACGAAACATATCACAAAAGCGAATATCATCACACGAGGATTTCCCGAAACACCAGACCTCATGTATAAACGTTTAAAGCTCGCACCTGGAGGAAATGACTATCTTTTTTTCACCTCTTCCCACAATGATCAATATATTGTGATTCATTCCATCCTGGGAGAAACATCGGTTGGCGGTACAAATTGAATCAGGTCAGACAAACAGAATCTATGTCTAAAAAGAAATTAGCCACAAAGGTCGACGAACTGGGTATTTCAAATATTCAAAGACACATCTTTCTTTGTTGTGATCAGACCAAGCCCAAATGCTGCAAAAAAGAGGAAGGCCTCAAATCCTGGGATTTTCTAAAAAGAAGGCTGAAAGAATTGAATCTCTCTCAAAATGGACAAATATATCGTACAAAGGCGAATTGTTTACGAGTTTGCATGCATGGACCAATTGCTGTTGTTTATCCTGAAGGGATTTGGTATCAGCGATGTACGCCTGAGGTTCTCGAACGCATCATACAGGAACATCTTATCGGTGGCAAACCAGTGACTGAGTATATGATCGAAAAGCAACGGGGAGAAACGGATCCGGTTTCCGGGATTGAATAATACGTCGACTGACTATAAAAATGGAATATGTGAAGGATTCGAAAATTGGATTCTCTTTCATTTCAAGCTGGATAAAAGTCCTCAATATTATATCCCAATAAACCATCATTTCATCCCCCGTAATGATGATCAGGAGTGAACCTCTAAATCATAGTAGGCAGTTACGTCATTCACTGGGAGCTCTACATTAAACGTGGCACCTTTCCCCGGCTTGGATTCCACCCAAATCTGGCCATCATGCATCTCAACAAGTGATCTTGTGATGTATAATCCGAGTCCGGTCGATTTTTCACCACCGGTTGGAGTAGCTGAAAGTCTCTGGAATTTCTTGAATAATTTGCCCTTATCGTCATCAGAAAGTCCGGGACCTTCGTCCGAAACGCTGAAACGCACACCGTTCTTCACGCGTGTTGATTCCGGGTAGATACCGACCAGTATTTCCGATCTCTGAGGAGAATATTTGATGGCGTTGCTGATCAGATTTTCCATAACCTGTCTGATCCTGCTCTGGTCGGCCGATATCATGCAATGTTCCGGTGCCGTCGCTTCGATATGAATATTTTTGCGTTCGGCCTGGTTCTTGAAATTGGGCAATACCTTACGCAACAGTTCAACAAAATCGAAATCGTTGCACTGTAAAGCAACACGCCCGGCCTCCAGCGCCGAAACATCAAGCAGGTTGCTTATAATCTCACTCATGTAATGAGCACTGTCATTGATCATGCTGAACGCCTGGCGATTTCGTTCGAGCAATTCTTTGGGGTCTTCCCCTTTCTCGATCTCTTCCATCAAAATCTCGGAAATGCTCTGAATCGCCCCCAGCGGATTGCGTAAGTCATGCGATACCGTACCCAGAAACTCCTTCTGAAGCTCATTGATGCGCTGCAATTTCGAATTTGATTCTTCGAGTTTGCTGTTCTGATCAAGAACCTGCTCTGTTCGTTCCGAGATAACTTCCTCGAGATGAATATTACGATGTCGCAGCAGCTGTAACCGACCACGGTCGATCACATACCAGAGCAACAGAATCCCCAGCATATAAGAAATATAGGCCCACTTTGTCTTGTACCACGGTGGCAGCACCTCAAATTGAAAACTGCTTATCTTGCTCAGGTAGCCCGCTGAATTTCTCGCCTGTACATCAAACTGATAACTGCCGTTCGGAAGGTTTGAATATTCTTTGTACGGACTTGTTGACCATCCAGACCATTTCTTATGATACCCGTCCAAATGGTAACGGTACATCGTCTGTGGATCACTTCCAATGACAGGAACCGAATAATCAAACCTGATGGATGATCGATCGGACTGTAATTTCAGCTCATCCCCGTTTGAACTTTCTGTTAAGGGATGAACAGCCACATTCTGGTTCTCACCTGAAGGGGTCGAGTGTGATTGTAGTACATTCGTCAGATACACCCGGAATGAAGGTTTAACCGAAAAAGCCTGCTTTAGATCACACTCGATAAGTTTACCTGCACCGCCAAACCACGCCGTTTGTCCATCCACATAAACTGTCCGGATGTCATCACCAACAAATTTTCCCGAAGGCCATGAATGATAATCGTAGGCACCGTCATATCGCCGTGTGGCATAACCGATGCTGTCCTGGGTAACAAACCACAGCCGGTTTTTGTGATCCGAAAACACACGCGTTAAGTCGGTTTTGTGTTCTGTCTGATGAGACAACAGGTTAGTCGTCTCAAAACGATATCTTGTTTTATTGTCAGCGTATGTGGTACCACGAACAGGACGATAGAATCCTTTTTCTGTGCCTATATACACTCGACTGTCCACCGCCACGACAGTATTCGATCCAGCTGGCAGACCATCGGCGGTACCATAATCTTCAACATTCCAGTGGCCATCTCCCCTGTAATCAGCCACTACAACGCCCTGGTAATCGGTACCAAGCCACAACAAGCCGTATGAATCCTGGTAAATGCTTCTAATCTGGCGGGTGATTCCCGGAATGCGTCCGGTAAACTTCCACTCCGATCCGTGTAGATTTAATATGGCCACGCCGTTAGCAAGACCGGCAAAAACAGTTGTACTGTCGTTCTCGGGCATAAATAACGAAAAAGCCTCATCTGACAACAGTGATGTCGATTTAGCTCCACTAATGCTATACACTCCACCCGAGGTCGCTGCAAGCAGACCATGTGAGGTCGCCAAAACTTTCCATGCCTGATCATTAATACCTTGAACAGGATGAAATGCGTATTGGTTCTTTTCGTAGTTCCCGAAATCGTCGACAAGCTCGTACACACCCATTCCTGTCGCCAGATAAAGACTATTTCCCGTTCGGACAATGGATTCGATGCTCCCGTGCAGGTTATACAGAGGCTCAGAGAAATACGAAAAGGGAGAAAACCACGATACCCGGGAGATGCCGTTTTCATGCATCACCCACACATTCAGATCGCGGTCCTGAAAAATATTTAGAACAGCGTTGTCCTGAAGGCCATTCTTTTTGTTGATTACCCGCAGCAGATAACCATCTTTATCGATATTGATCAAGCCATTTTTGAGAGTACCGATCAGGTATGTTCCATCCAGGATTTTCTTTGCCACATATGGTTCCGATTTCTCAATGAGCGAATCGGCATAGGTCTTGAAATGCCGAATATGATTGCCATCATACAGAAATAAACCCTGACTGGCAGTAACAACAAGTTTCGTCGAGCCATTGTACGGCAGGATTGAACAGGTGTTGATTTTGGTAAATTCACCGGCACCCGGAACAGCAACAAGATTGTCATTATCAAGTCCCATCAAGCCGTTTTTCTTATCGTCGATCAGAACCTTACCGTCAATCAGGTAGGAATTAAAGATGGATGACTTAGCTTTCCAGCTTTGAACGAAGCCATATTGATCGAGCCGGAATAAACGCTCAGAGGATACAAAATAAATGCCGTCACTGGCGATATATACATTCCAAACATCTGTGAAATTCCGTTCCTCCGGACGCAGTTTCGGAACGAGTGAATGGAACTTCTGCACACCGCTGGAATCAGGCACAAGGTATCCGAACTCACTCTGCCCTCCTACGTAAATTCTTCCATCCTTATCCATGGCCAGGGCCCGGACAGTCGTATTCTTTTCGGTCCGGATCAGGTGCCAGTTCACACCATCATATCTGAGGATCCCATTTGTATTCCCAAAATACATAATCCCGTTTTTATCCTGGATGGCCGACCAATTCTGGGAACTGGCATGGTAAAGACTTGGGGGGTACCTGTGTATTTCGGGGACACCGGATTCGGCTGCAGCTATCGCCTGCACAAATGTACACAGAACCATCAGGGCGACAAATCCCAAAGATTTGTTACTGACAGCTATCAACGATAACCTAAGCGGACTGACCCGCAAACATTTTGTCGGCTCTCCCAACCTCAAAAACACGTAATTACACAGATTTCAGAATATGGGTATTACTACGTATACCCTGTTCTCTTTATTATCGAATTTACACGGAATTATTCAAATGCCGAAATGCAGAACTGGCAACATGTTAGATTGCTTATAAGATCTGATATTATCCACGTTTTGCATGGCAAACTTAGAAAATCCACGCATCTTCCCTGCACGGGCTGCCACATAATAAATCAAGATATCTGTTGATATGTGACTGTTAATTGTAAACAGGAAGTCAATAACTCCCAATTAACATATTAATCAGTAACTTACATAAAAAAAGGCATTGATATCACAGGAATACCAATGCCTTCAAAAAAATTTAGCCATGTGCTATATCATGGAGGCAAAGTCAATCAACATCTCCGGTGCCTTCTGTTGATAGAGAATCGGCGGCCCCCGGAATATTGCTGTTATTCTTCATATTCAATTGCTGTTCCTTCATCATCTGTGTGCCAAGATTATGATCATAAACCATTTTCCCGCCATGATCTGCTGTTTCGTAGACCAGATAAAGCCCACCAAAACCGACAAGGAATGCTACCACAGCAAATGATAACTGACTCATTTTTCCCCACCAGGTGAGTATAAGTCTCACTACGGCATAGATGCCAAAAAACCATGCGGTATCCTCTCCCAGTTCAGCATGTTCATGTAAATCAGGACCCGCGCTCTTTGGGAGTAGTCCAGCCTGGTGTAGCCCTTCAGCGGCTGCGTGGCCGCTCCATACAGCAGCAATAGCTCCCAATGCTCCAAATACGAAAAGTAACAATGCAGCTTTCGACAGCCACGTTGCATCACGTTTTATCAAACCAAGGAAATCGAAGAGTACTGCAGCAAATAGCAAAGCAATAGGAAAGTGAATAAGGAGCGGATGCACGTTCGGCGCCCAACTCGGAAGTAAGCCCATATCAATTCTGTATTTTGAGTTATTGTTAATTAGTCAGTCTACTGACTACCAACCATTTCCATCTACTAAATAAATTGAACAAGTTTTTAAAAAGCAAAATGTGTTCAATTAAGGTTATATAGCCAGCATCAACATTACCAGTGTCAACGTAAAATAATTTTTATGCGCATCATGAATCGTTGTTAACAAATTTAACCCTTGATTCCTAATACGTTACAACGATAACCAACAGCGAAAAGTTATCGTTCATCATTAGAATGAAACAGGGTGAAGAACCGTTAATCAAATTGAAAAGGTTGCTAATCATCGCTACTATTGGCAATCAAATAATATCCGTGGGAATTCGATTTGGGGTTAACATTTTAATTGCAATTACATGCTGGTCTATTTTTTAATCAGTCTGATTGGTTTTGTAATCAGCGCTTTCGGAACAGTTGCAGGATTTGGAGGCGGAGTTTTTATGGTTCCCATACTTGTGATGGGTTTTAACGTACCCATCACACATGCCATTGGGGCCGTTTCGGTTGCGCTCTTCCCTTCAAGTCTCGTATCAACTTTCTACAACAGCCGCAAACAGCTTGTAGATTTTAAGGCCGGTTTACTATTGGAAGGCCCGACAATGGTTGGTGCTTTTCTGGGAGCAATGGTCACAGCCTGGCTTCCGGTCGGCAGACTCGAAATTCTGTTTGCACTCTTCGTATTGATTGCCGGAGTCAGTATGATTCGAAGCAACTCCAAAGAAGACTCTCGCCTATCCCGTTTACTGGAAAAAATAAATCAGATACCTCCCGCATTCGAGCGAAAAACAGATACCCGGACCTATCATTTCAGCGGTATCCTCACAACAATACTGGGTCTCCTGGCTGGTGGTGTTGCCGGCATGTTCGGTGTAGGCGGTGGGTTCATCAAAGGCCCGATCATGATTGGGGCCTTCAAAATTCCTGCTCGTATTGCTGCCGCCACAGCTCTGTTCATGATTGTTATTACAAGTGCCGTTTCTTCCACGACTCACTATTTCCTGGGTCACATCTTTCTGGATATCACACTCGTTGTGACGCTCTCCTTCTTCCTCGGCTCACTTGTGGGCAATGTACTCCTGGGTAAAGGCAGCGATGCAACTTTAAAAAAAGTCATCGGTATTGCCTTGATCCTCGCTTCCGTTGCACTCTTCATCAATACAGCCTTTTAGGGCTCCTGACGCTGAACCAACGTGAAGTCGAGATCAGCGTTCAATACAACTATGACAGCTCCCTGCAATACCGCTATACCGCTATACCAAACTCGCATTGTAACAGGCAGCAGACCAGCCAACCTGCCGCTAAGGCCGCATAACCCACGGCATGAAATTATCAGAGAAACGATCGGATATTCCCTGTTCTCTGGCTGTAAAAACGATAGACAATCAGGCTGGCAAGAGATCCAGCCTGATTCCCCATTGCATATCATCATCCCTCCACAACAACCCGAACAATATCCGCCTCACCCCGATGAAATTCCCCTTCATCGATATTGGTTGTCAGCTCTTCCGAATAACTGATATACCAGTCGCTAAAATCTTTTTTGAGTTCAGTAAGACTGTACAGCATACTGATGTTTTTCGGCCCGCCGGTGTCTCTGTCGATCTGCTTCTTATTAAACGCTTCCAGAATGAGTCGTCCATCTTTCTTCAGGCTTTTCAACGCCTTGTGATGAACCAGGGTTCGTATATCAGGTTGAAAATGAGCGTAGATTAAAGAAACTAAATCATAATGTCCTTCTGGAAAATCAAATTCCTCTACCGGGGTAAGATAATAGGTAAGCGATATATCATGCTCACGAGCCAGTTTCATGGCCTTTTTTTGCCCCTCGTCACTATAATCAACTGCTGTTACCTCCCAGCCTTTCAAAGCTGCATAGACCCCGTTTCGTCCCTCGCCCTCAGCGAGAGTCAATAGCTTTCCGGGTTTCATTGCGTCGATCTGATCCCTGAAGAAAAGATTTGGCGATTTACCATAGACATACTCATCCGCAGCATATCGCTCATTCCAAAATTTTACGGGCATAAAAGTATTCCGTCTAATAGATTATTAGTGTGACGAAAGATAAACAGAGTTTCAGATTGTGGCATTCACTTTCTTGTTGCTGTCCCCAACCCCGAAATCCCGCAGAAAGCTTTTAGGAGACTTGTAATCATAACCATTGAATCAGAGTAAACATCCTATTTGTAACGGCGGTTTTTAATAGCTTTCGTATAAGTCATTTCTGAATGAAGGTCATCTTTAGGGGATTCAGCTACATTCACCAAGGTGGATCATCGCCCTTATACCCGAGATTGCCACGGCCAATCAGATGCAAAAAGCGTTGAGCAACAAACTGAACAGATAGTTTATATGCATACATTTGTCCTCAGACATCGCCTCGCAATAACAACCCTAAAGCAATGCGAAACAAAATATATACATCCTCAACAAGGGTCGATTCGTCAGCAAAAAATCAACCAGCCAAAACGTCGTAGGCATGTTCCGGTTCAAGGGTATCCTCGTAGTTGAGCGGATAGGATAACAGGAAGGCAGGTTCCCCCCGCTCATTATATTCGGTGATATTAATCCCTTTGCGGTACCAGGATTCCAGAATAGAGCTGAATCGTTTTTTGTCAGCCGAAGATGAGAGGATCATCACCCCTTTGCCTGCTTTCTTATCTGTCTCCCAGCGAATAGCAATGATCCATTTTTTTAACTTTGACCTGGCTTTCCCCAACATACGCAATTCTATATGCTGAAAACGATCGACATCCACGCGATGGCCTCTTTCATCACCAGCACCCTTGATAAAACATTTGTGCTCATCTAAAAGAACAACCGATTGCACGTTGCTAAGTTTTTGAGGGAAAAACCTAAGAAGCACGACAAACAACACGCCGATAATCCCCAGGACACTGACACCCATCAGAATATAAGTGGTAACAGAACCCAGGTAGCGGGCAATTACACTATGATCAATAAGGATATCTATGAAAAGGGCGAGCAACACATAAATCACAGCACGCACATGCCGGTTGAACGTCAACAATGTGTTGTCTGTGTAGATATTTGTACGTAACGCCATACCAATCAATTGTTTGTTAGATACTTTGATTGACCAAGGGACAATCTTAACATTTTCGTAGTGATTAGCAAGTAAACAACATACGAATATTAGGCTTTTCTAATATTTTATACCACATGTATATGCTTACCGAAAAAAAATGTCATTCTAATGGTTAACGGATGTTTTCATCCTTTCTTAAGTAGCTGATCAGAGCATACTATTAAGCTTTATGCATTAAATCCGTTGGGAATGTCTGGGGCTGTCCAAAAGCATAAATAACGTGAATTCAGGATAAGATTAACCTGCAAAGATGCTGATTTGACATATACAGGCGTACATGCGAACCGGTATAAACCGTTAAAACGGTTCCCGTGTTAACGGATTCTCCCTAACACCTAGATTAATCCGGGTGCTATGAGTCATCGAATATAAAACGAATCGTTTTTAACGATTTCTTCAGATGCTTATCTCGAACTCAGGTTAAATACCAAAGTTTAAAACCTAAAATAACTATCAGGTATCAGATCATTGTTGGTTTAGAAGTATACGTGATGATAGATACGACAGGGTTCGCAGAGTAGGGCATTTTCAGACTTAGTCTCTTTGAACCCTCTCTGTGCTTGTTATTCCGGCGCTTGTATTTACCGCAGAGCACAGGAAATTCACAGAGTTCTGTGGTTTCCAAAATGTACGTACGGGAACATTTTGGAAACGGAATCGACCAGACAAACCACTAGTGGAATATTTACGGATAGTCATTTAAACAATTTAAGTGTACTCACAGTACCGGATTTTCCATCTTGCCGATGAAAAGAATCGTACCGCTGCTACGCTCACGAATCAGGTAAACGAACGGCCGGTCGGCGCGAAAAACAGGGATTCGTTCTACGGCTGTCAATCCAATGGCTATCGAAGTAGCGGCCGCGGCTTCGGTTCCCTCCTCATCAACCTTCACAAACGTTTTTTGTTTTACTTTGCTTATATAGAGTTGCCCGTTCGGATTAATATTGCTGAAATTGGCGTTATACGGATCAAAAGCCACTTTCATTCCCATGTCGGAGAGGACTTTATTGAGATTGGTATTGTACTCTACCTTGAACTTCGGCATCGAAATATTCACTTTCTCATTATGAAGCTGACCAATCCAATTGCCCAGCTTATCACTGGTAAGATTGGCCACAAAATCATCAATATTGGTGCCGGTCGGGGGAAGAATCACGGTCATTGTAAAGACACTGTCACCGTAGGCCATGTCGAGCACTTTCGTTCCTTCGGATTGGTAAAATGGCATCGGAGTCTCCATGTTCATCATATCCGGTTTTACTTTTGTTCCGTCCGATAGCGTGAAGTCTTCCGGTTTGGTATTCTTTTTGTCGAATTGATGCCGCCAGTCGCCCTTGAAATAAATCGCGTTCATCAGATACATAACGATCTCGCTGGAAATGGGCGGTTGTATCATTTTGGTGATACGGCCATTAGTCTTGTCATTTACCCAGTTATTGATCACATCCGCGGATTTGCCGTTCCCAAAATTCAATCCCTGAACTTCTGCATCAAAATAACTCTGGCAGGTCTTGATAAAATCCTGCTGCACACTAAAGTTGTTTCGGTACCAGATGGAATTAGCTATCTCCATCTGTACTTTCGGATCGGCATTCAGAAGGAGTTTCATAAGACTCTGATACGACTCATCGAAACCTTTCATATCCAGACCGGACACTTTCATGGCCTTCATCATGGATGTTTTCGTGTCTCCGCCGGCACCATTAACGGCCATTCCGAGAGCCATCGACAAACTCAGCGGCGATATGAATACATTCTTACCTTTATCCTCGTTGGCCACCACATTACGGAACACGTCCACGCCAAATGATTGGCTTGACGTGGCAATCTGCTGCTCGGCCTGGGTGAGCGTACGCAATTCTTTCACCTGTGTCGGCGGATTCGTAATTGAATTCTGGCACTGTGCAAGAATGACCGAATTAATAATGATAAAGCACAGAATACCGTATCGTCTTTTCATGATTTGCTCCTTTTTGGCATGCCGGTTTTATATAAGGATACATAGAAAATGTACTAATAATATTTGTCATAGAATAGCTTTTCAAGTTATAATCTAAACACAAGAATGTCATTCTTATGAGGCTGTCCCAAAAGGATCTCGTATACAACTGGAAACGATAGTGTCAGTTGCAACGATCGGTTCCGGCTGCAAACGAGATCCTTCGCCCGAACGGATCGTTTCCGCTATGCAGAAGTTAACCCGGATTATTCACCAAGAAATTTAGTGGTGGGCAAGGCGTCACGGAAATGGCGCCAGAATCGTACTTGTGTACGTTGATAAGCCATTTTTGGGACAACGCAGCCCACCGCTAAATTTCGAAGCTATGAATCATCATACCCAAAATTGAGTATTCCTATCAAATTTATAAACATAATAAAATCAATATTATGACTACTTATTATGCCTCTTTTCGTGAATAATTCGGGTTAATCAGGGCTCAGGATGACAGATCATGTGTGAAGCTGGCCAAAAAACCTCCTAATTTCCAATTTTCTCATATCTCATATCTCATATCTCGTATCATATATCTCATATCTCAATACTCACAACTCCCTACTCTATTTCACCCGATACACCGGATACCTTAAATACACCGGCTCAAAATATTTCGAGTGATGATAAATCCAGTTCAGCTGGCCGCGTACGTTATTTGTGAATGACGTATCACTCTTTCTGCTTGTTCCGAAACTCTTGTTTGAGCTTTGGGTTGTTATGCAGAATTCGGACCGCAACGGTGTCGAACACGTATGATTCGAAATACTCTTTCTGCATCAGGATAGTATCGAAGAAGTTCCATCGAAAGAAAGAATCGGAAAACCGTGGATCCAACACTTCCATGATGTACCGGTTGGTTTTCTGGTTCATAGGGATCAGATAGTCACCCTTTTTGAATGACAGGGTATCCCTGAATGGTTCAACCGTTACGCTGTTGTGCGGATAATGTCCTTCATAGGGCCGTGAATAAGTTCGATAATCTGATATATGATAGGCTGTTACAGCCAGCGTCGTGTCGTGCTTCATTGGTTTCAGCACAACTCCATTCGCTCTCAATCGCCCGGCTACACGAAACCAAGCCTGCGGCAGGATAAATGCTTTCGGCGCTTTCACGCTATCTGATGCTCGATAAGTGTTGTAATACCGGATCTGTTTAGTATAAGGTTCATGCTCATCGTAATACAACTGCGGCAGTCCAGTGATCTGGCTTTTATGATATTTTGCTACATATCCCTTGAACTCCAATCGGCTTCGATGATGTCGTATCAAGTTGCCAGTTGTACCGATACTCCTTTTGTCGAACAACATATGATCGGCATCGGAACGGGTTTTCAATAAATCCCGGTAATTCCGGTTCATCACATTCAGCATAACGTTCATGAATTGATACGCAGCCTCACACGCTGCCTGTATGGTTTCAGCATGTGTGTTTCGGTGATGAAACTGATCGTGTTGAAAAGAGCAGCGTACCCACTCGAATATCTCGGATAATCCATGAATGACACGATCCCGGAGTCGGGCGAGGTTTTGAAGCTTTCCACATACGGCGTCATCGGGAAACCATCGTTCTTCATGCCACTATAGAGTGCCGGACGCATCTTCGACTCGTAGAACCGGCGCATTACCGGATTGAAGACATCCTGCTGGGTCTCGATGAGAGTCATCACATACTGATAATCGGCACCATCAGATGCGTGGTTGTCAACCATCACATCGGGATTCCATCGATGGAAGATCTCCGCAAAGCTTTTCATGTTCTTCGAATCGGCCTTGATGAAATCACGGTCCAGATCGTAGTTGCGTGCGTTGCCCCGAAATCCGTATGACTTCGGACCGTTCTGATTGGCCCTGCTCGGCCAGCTTCGATTCATCGATCCGCCGACATTATAGATTGGGATGATCACTACCACTACATGATCGAGTAGTCGCTTCATCGCATGTTTCTGCACCAGGTCGCGCGCCAGCATCATGCTCGCATCCACGCCGCACGGCTCTCCGGGGTGAATCCCATTGTTGACGAACAACACCGTCTTCCCTTCCCTTCGAATCTGCGCCGGATCAAAATGATGATCTTTTGATATCACAACGACATGAAGCGGCAGGCCCGCATCAGTCTCTCCTGATTTTGTAACTCTGTATTTCAGGATAAGCCTCTGCCAGTTTCTGATAATAGGATATCGCCTGATGATATGTCGCTGTCTCTGTACCGTGTGACTGTTCAAATGGCGTAACCCAACGAAGGGAGTCAGCGACTGGGCGGATGAGGGTTAGTAAGCAGATTAGCAGAAACATTTTTCAGCATTAAATTATGTGGTATAGCGGTCTGACGGTTTTTGAACCGTCTGACCGCTTGCGCGATGGAAGATAGTAAGTTCTCCCGTGCGCTACACACAGATGTCATCCTGATGCTGTTTTGCTTGCAAAACGGCGTAGGATCTCGTGCGCAAACGGCAACGATCGGTTCAGGCCAGTCCATCGATCGGTGCTATGATACTCGAGATCCTTCACCCCGTTACGACCGTCAGATGCTGTAGAAAACCGGTTTGGGGTTCAGGATGACATCTTTTATGTATCGCTGACTTTAACTCCTTATTCCCTTATTCCCCTATAATTCCCAATTTCTATCCCCTGATTCACTCACTCCACCGGATTTTCCATCTTACCAATAAACAGTATTGTTCCACTGCTGCGCTCGCGAATCAAATACACAAACGGGTGATCTGCTTTGAACAGGGTCACATGGCGAGGCGCCGGACCTGTTGATGATGTGTTCACCATTTCGATAATGGTAACTGCAGCGGCCTCGGTTCCTTCCTCATTGACTTTGATGTAACTCTTCTGTTTTACCTTGCTGATATACAGCTCTTCGTCTGAATTTATGTTACTGAAATCGGCTTGCCCGGGTGAAAAGGCTATCCCCATTCCCAAATCAGCGAGCATCTTATTGAGCGTTATCTCATAATCCATTTCAAACTTAGGAATAATGACATTTAGCGTGTCAACTTGAAGCTCGTTGATCCAACTGTCCACTTTATCACGGGTAAGACCGGATACAAAATCATCGATATTGGTACCGGCGGTCGGCAGGAGAATATCCATCGAAAACAAACTGTCGCCATATGCCAAATCGAGCATCTGAAGTTCATTTGATTGGTATAAAGGCAATTTTTCACTCATTCGCATCATATCAGGACGAACTGTCGAACCGTCTGTGAGCGTAAAATTCTCAGGTCTGGTGGCTGTGCTGTCAAATTTAAAAATCCAGTCACCTTTAAAATAGATGGCATTCATCAGGTACATCATAGCATCTGCAGGGATTGGTGGATCAACCATCTTTTCGATTTTGCCATGCGTTTTATCACTCACCCAGTTGTTAATGATCTTTGTCGCTTGACTATCGTTAAAATCCATGGCCTGAACCCTGGCATCATAATAGCTCTGGCATGTTTTGATGAAGCTCTGCTTCGCGCTGAATGTATCGCGATACCAAATAGAATTGGCCAGCTCCATCTTCACTTTCGGATCTGCTCTCACAAGCAACTTCATCAGGCTTTGATAAGAAGCATTCATATCCTGCACACTCAAATCTAAAGCATCGATGGTTTTCATCATAGCCGATCTCGTATCACCGGCGGCGCCGTTTAACGCCATACCAAGGGCCATCGACAGGCTTAGCGGTGAGATAAAAACGTTGTTACCCTGTTCCTCTCTAACAACATCCTTGAATACATCAATACCAAACGACTGACTCGAGCTTGCTATCATCTGCTCTGACTTTGTGAGTGGACGCAGGCCATCAACCGTTCGTACCGGATTGGTAATCGAGTTGTAACATTGAGTCAGGAGAAGGGCTATAACCACGGTGGCAAGTATCATTCCGTATCGTCTCTTCATGATTAGCCTCTTTTTGTGATGAGCTTCGTATAGATATTATTTCATAATGTACTGATATTTTGTGGCACTGGGTAGTTTGTAGAGATGGTGGAGGTTAGGAAGTTCACTTTAAATTCTGTGAAAAATCCTTACTACGGTGTAATTATCTTATGCCCAAGCACCCCCTCTGTCATCCTGATGCTGTTTTGCTTGCAAAACGGTGTAGGATCTCGTGCACAAACGGCAACGTTCGGTTCAGGCCAGTCCATCGATCGGTGCCAGGATACTCGAGATGCTTCACCCCGTTACGACCGTCAGATGCTGTAGAAAACCGGTTTGGGGTTCAGGATGACATCTTTTATGCATCGCTGGCTTTAACTCCTTATTCCCTTATTCCCTTATTCCCTATTCCCTATTCCCTAATTTCTAATCTCTAATCTCTAATCTCTCCAATCTAACGTCTCTACAAAAGCGTCTCCTCCACCTGCGAAGTAGTTGCTTTGGCCAATCGTTTATTCATGAGGATGAAAAACAGAAGCACGACGCCCCATTGCACGACGCACGTGGCCACGGAGTATGTATCGAACGGGTTGTACCAGCCTTTGGGATCGAATTCGGTGGCGCTGAGGTAGACCCACCACACGATGAGCACGATACCTTCGAGCGGAACCAGGAACTTGATCACATAATCCCACCAGCGGCCAAGTGTCCAGTCGTTTGGACTGGTGTTGACCCTTCGTTCCCTGAATATTCGCGTTCCATACCTGATGATGATGAATGCGATAAACAGACCGGAAAAGATGAGGCCAAGTCCCCAAACGAAGTCCTGGTTTGAGAATATGTTAAGATCGATCGCCGACGGAAGGCCGAGAAAGAAACCGACCGTACAAATACTGAACGTGGCACGAACTCGTGAGAATCCCATATCGATAAAGAGTCGTGACGCCAACTCGACCATAGAAATAAGCGAGCTGAAAGCGGCAAACGTCAGGGCCAGGAAGAAGAACGCGGCAAAGATACGTCCGCCGGTCATTTTAGTGAACAACAACGGCATCCACATGAAGGTGAGTCCTGTTGAAGCCGGACCCGAGGTCTTCATCACTTCCAGGATTTGCGGGTTGGACATCGAACCGCTCAATGTTCCGAAAACCGTGGAGAAGATGATGACGGCTGCCAATAATGAAATAGCATTGTTGCCGATGCCGGTCTGGAATGCACTTATCGTCACGGCATCTTCCTTCCTCATGTAAGTAGCATAGGTAAGGATCAATCCCCAGCCGGCACCTGTATCCCAGGCATTTTGTGTGAGTGCTTCGAGCCACACGCGCGGGTTGCGCAGCATGCTCCAATCTGGCGTGAACAGATACTTGATACCGTCCATGCTGTTTGGCAACGACAATGCCCGCACAGCAGAAAGTATCAGAATGAGAGCCAGCAGCGGGATCAGAATCGTATTAACACGTTCGATGGTCTTGACGCCGTGCGCCACTACATATCCAGCACCGAATATCGCTACCGCATTAAAGAAGACCGGCATCCAGGACCCCTGAAACGCACTCCATATCGTTTGGGCAGCTTCGACGTTATGTGGAAGAGGCTGGAAGGTCGATTCGATGAAGTAGTATATACACCAGCCGTTGACCACGCTGTAATAGAACATAATGGCCATGGCGACGAACCCGACGAATGCCCCCATCCAGGCATACTGATCGGTAGCCGTGACCATGAAAGAACCGATTGTTCCCTTGCGTCCGTTGCGGCCGATAGCATACTCAGCAATAATGAGCGGAATTGACCAGATGAATAGAAAAACAACCCATGCCACCAGGAACGCCCCTGCTCCATCCGGACCACCATTCTGCGCTGCAATGCGCGGAAAACGCCAGATGTTGCCCGTCCCAATCGCGATGCCGAGAACACTCAGGATCAATCCCCACCGCGTTGTAAAAAAATCTTGCTGTCCGGATTTCTTCGCCATATCACTAATACTTTACAAAAAACTCGTTCCGGCGAACCATTTATCTAACCGGTTCGCCTCCAATACATTTTAAAGTATGAAAATGGGTGTAAACCATCGAATCGTATCCGCCATAGCTTTATGCGAACGGCGGATTTCATACTAAACCATCCGGAATATACTAAAGGGATATTTTATTGTAAGGTGGGATTTTTGGCAAAAGATATTTGCCGCGGATTTTCGCGGATTGTAATATAGGAAGGGCAGAAATGATCTACGAATAGCGATTAACGATTTTTGATTTTTGATGTAGGGACAATTCCGATGTATTGCTCGTAAACCTGACACCCGCCCGGCAGCAATTTCCCCCTTAATAAATAGCTTGTCCCGAATACTTTCGGGAGGGTGCAGGGGGTTGTCCACCAGCTTATCCATGAAAATCTATCGGTATCAATCATTCTTCCAACGCCAGTTCTTCCTGCCATTGCGTTATCGGAAAACAGATCTACGAATAGCGATTAACGATTTTTGATTTCAGAAGTTAAGCCGGCCAGAACCTCACCCCAACTTCCCGGGCAATCGGGACAGACTCTCTATATATGGAGAAGGGCTCACGCTAATTAGGTCCGTGTGAATCCGCGTCATCCGCGTTGTCCGTGTTCTATTCTCTTAAATGACAACCACGACAAGGTAATCACAACCGGATCTCCTCATCCGCCCTGATTCCCAGCCAGCATGCTGCAGCAACCAGATAGAAGAAGGCAACAGTCAAAAGCGGAACATTCCAGGAATGAAACCAGTCCAGGTAGACACCCACGATCATCGGACCGACAGCGCCGCCGAGGTTGCCGAATGTGTTCATGATACCTGTGACAACGCCTGCGTTTGCGCCGCCGATATCCAGACATGCTGCCCAGGCCGGAGCGACGCCGAATGTGGCGAAGCCGGCACCAGCTGCAAAAAGGAATGCGGAAATTTTGGCATCAGGTATTTCAATGGCAATTACGAGTAAAACGGCTGCAAGCGGCAATCCAACGATTCCGGGAAGACTCCTTCCCCACCGGCGGCCGAACCGTACGGTCAGCCGGTCACTCGTCCAGCCGGCCAGCGCAACACCCGCTGCCATAAAAAGCAAGCGGCAGCATCGCAAACAATCCCGTGGACTTCAAATCGAATCCGCGTGCGGCCAGCAGATATTTCGGCATCCATGTCAGGAAAAAATACCAGCCGTAAATCACGCCGAAATACATCCCACACAAAAGGATCATAGACCGGTTACGCAAAATCTCCCTCCATGGGGTATGCAAAGCTGAAGGCTGACTGCCAACCAGCTGACCGCTCATGTATTATTTCCAATTCTGCTTCATTCACATGCGGGTGATCTTCCGGTTCATCACGAAACCACCAAAACCACACAACGACCCATGCGACTCCTGCAAGGGCATATACGAAAAAGATGGTGCGCCAGCTCCAGTGGGCCGTGCCGAGCAGTCCGGCCGTCATCCATTGGGTTGCAGCACCGCCGATGAGTGCCGACATGATAATGAGGCCGAATGCATTACCGCGCCAGCTTTCCGGCAGCCATCGTGAGAAGGCGCGAGAAAGTCCCGGAAACATCCCCGCTTCACCGACCCAAATGAAAGTCTTATGATGAGCAGTGATGCAAATCCGCCGGCAAGGCCTGTTGCGGCAGTCATGAGCGACCACCATACCACGATGCGGGTCAACATCAGCCGCGGACCAAAACGGTCGGCAAGCCATCCACCCGGGATCTCGAAAAGCGCATAGGCGAACGTGAACACGCTGAAAACAAGCCCCATCTGCAATTCACTCAGGTGCAGATCCTGTTGTATAAACGGGGCAGTCATGGAAATGCACACGCGGTCGAGATAGGAAATCGCCGTGATGATGAGCGCAAGAGCAATAACCCCATAAGCGCGCATGGCTCGCACGCATCAGCAACACTGGTATTGGAGGGACTGGTCATAAGCCGCCGTATTTAACCAAAATATACCCTTATCACACTAAGTTTTATGGCTTTTCCCCGCAAGAGGCAGAATCGGAAATTATTATAATAACATCCATGGAAAGCTCCAAGGTAATTGCAAGCTCAAAATTATTTTATATGTATTGGCATCCTGAAAGCGAAGATTGGTTGATGGACATTATATAACTGGCCGGGTGGTGATTAGCTCTTGATGGAAATGACATAAAAAGAATCTGATCACTGCGCCTGATCTATTCGGATGATTACTATATTGATATCTTGAATAATTCGTGTGATCAGGAAGGGATTAAGAAACCTTCAGAGCCTCCACATGCTTACTCGGCCTGTTCGAAGACAAATCATACATCAACTGAAGATTTAACCAGAACTCCGGTGAGGTGTTGAATGCTTCGGATAACAACCATGCGGTATCCGGAGAGATTCCTCTTTTGCCTTTGATAATTTCATTGACGCGCTGAACAGGGATACCCAAATGATCTGCCAGTTTCTTTTGGGTAAGCCCCATCGGCTCAAGAAACCCTTTGAGCAAAATAACGCCGGGATGTGTGGATATTCTGTTTTTGGGTATCATAATGAATATATAATAAGATCTATGAATGATAATCTGTAATGGAAACGTCAAACGCATTTGAATCTTGCCAGCGGAAGACCCCGATTTCTCATACACCTTACACGAGCTGACGGATCCGAAATTCTTGGCATAATAACCTCCGAAATAGCAAGAGGGGCACTTTCATTTATCCAATCATACATTCCAACATTCATTCCGTGTAAATCCGCGTTGTCCGCGTCATCCGTGTTCTATTCTCTAAACGGCGACACCCGCCCCTGCCTCAACAATCGAGCAAGCATTCAACCACAGGCATTTACTATCCCCTGCTCACACCGGACAACCACCTGCGCCTGATCTATTCGGACGATTATTATTTCGATAACCCGGACGATCCGTGTGATTAGGAGAGATTATTTTGAGAAGCTTTCAGCTTTCAGCCGTCAGCTTTGCAGGGAGTCCCTTTAAGGTGGTGTGGTCCCGATTGATCGGAACTCCGCTTCGATCCTTGCAATGACAGCCAGGCGTGATGCTGGATGAATGAATGGTTGAATGAGAACCATCCAATCATCCATTTCCCTTCTTGTCCGCGCAAATCCGCCTTCGGAGGACATAGCCCAAAGACCTCGCTGCGTCTATATTCCTTCGGCGGGCGGAGTCCGCGTCATCCGTGTTGTCCGTGTTCTATTCTTTAAGCATGATCAATTCTTACACCTCGTGTGGTTGACTGAATATCCGGATAGCAGTATTCCAGACCCTCCGGTTTAGCCAAAATGTCCAAAATCGTTGAGTGTAACGATCTTTGGTTTTTCAATTCTCATTGAATGAAAGTCTTTGTAGCCTGTAACAAAAATATCAACCTCCGAAAGAATTGCGGAAGCTAAAATTGGTAAATCATCTTTATCCCTTATGTAGGATACTCACCGGGGTCAATATTCTTCGGGGTATAAACCATTTCAAAGGATAACTCTTCTAAAAAAGGCTCTAATGCTTCGATTTTATGCCGGAATTTTCTTTCAAAAACATCGTGCAACTCATCGATAATGTATGAACATAATACTAACTTGTGTTCAACTAAAATTCTCTCTAAGGCTTTGTCGGCGATTGAGTTTGGAAAAATAATAGCTGAGACCAATATATTCGTATCAGTCATTACCCTCATGCTATTTCTCCATACGCTCTTTGCGAATGCTTTTAATGAACGCTACAACATCCTCTTCGGTTGTTAAACCGGCTTTCTCTGCTTCACCTTCCATTGCTGTTTGTATTTTCCGGAAAGCGACTAAGGAGGCGTTGGTGATAAATATTTTACCTTCCTCTTCCACGAACAAAACTTTATCACCTTCTTTTAGATTCAGCTTTTTTCGAATGTCAATGGGTATGGTAACCTGCCCCTTTGAAGATATCCGGGAAATTTCCATGTCATCTTTCCTTTTTCTTTGAATTCTTTACTTCCTTTACCTTAAGTTTACATTTTCCAGAAGATTTCCACAATTAAAAGTTAGTAGCACAATGCCCTCCGATATAGCAATATGGGCGCTTTCATTCATCCCATCATCCCTTTCTTTACTGTCCGCGCAAATCCGCCTTCGGAGGACATAGCCCAAATACCTCGCTGCGTCTATATTCCTACGGCGGGCGATGTCCGTCTTCGGAGGACATAGCCACACTATCTACCCCGTTTCCAAGTTTTCCTACGGCGGGCGATGTCCGCCTTCGGAGGACGTAGCCACTTACTTTATGGCAGTCTCAATATTCCTTCGGCGGGCGGATGTCCGCGTCGTCCGTGTTGTCCGTGTTCTATTCTTTAAACGGTGTCACCCGACCAACTCCCACTACTCACTCGTCATTCCCGACCCCGATCGGCCACATAGTGATCCCTTCGGGAGAATCTCCGTGATGTAAGAGCGTTCTGCACCACGATTCCAACCGCATCTGCGGGAAAAACACGTCGGGAAGTGTGCGGTATTGGCACAACCATCTGTTCATCATTTCAAACCCATGACGGAAATAATAATCACCCAACCAATTATAAAGCATGTCACTACGAGTCCTTCTGCTGGATGGATTGATTGAATGGTCGGATGGGGACTGTCAATCAATCATGCATTCATACAACCATCCATTTCTCTTCCTGTCCGCGTAAATCCGCCTTCGAGGGACGTAGCCCAAAGACCTCGCTACGTCTATATTCCTTCGGCGGGCGAAGTCCGATAATTTTAGATTGTTGAAATGCCCGAAGAGCAAGAACCGATTAATCCGCCAACTCCATACATGTCTGGATCTTATTACTCCACGCCCGAAATTCATGCGGAACAAGCATAGTATCGCTGGTGATGTGATCGAGATCGGTCAGGAGCATATAACTCAAATAAACCTGTTTTTGATATCGAATTGCGGAATCTCGATCTTTAAACGCGTATTGTATTTCACCCTCATCAACTAAAAACCAACGGTATTCTTCAGTCCAGTTGTTTTCCGTGATTTTCCAAGCCATTGTTCTCTCCTTTTATGATAGTATCGCTCTCTTTTTCTTGTTCCCATGTTCCGCTTTGAAACATAACAGTCCAACTTGTACTCTTGAATGAGTATTGGTGTAATCAATTAAAATTAATAGCAATCTCTTTATACATATCAGCTGGTAATGGTTCTTTAAGTTTCCAAATTATGCTGATCGGTCGTTCTCCTTTCCATTTTTGTATTTCAAGAGGTCCAGCAAAAAAGTATGGTTCGGTTTCACCTCGATCATCCTTCTTGTTCTTTCTAATGAATAAGAGTGGCGTTATCCCTTTTTCTCTGTGAGATATATGTCTAATCCCTTTTATGCCATTCTGTGTTGTGTTGCTCTGTGATTGCCAATGAAATAGAGTTTCTGAAATGGCATAATCTTTATACATAGTTGTTGGCGAATAATCTTTCTCGCTTTTATTCAAAGTCACAAATAAGAAGTTGCAACTTATTTGTGAATTAAAATAAACTCCCTCTCTGGGTTTGAACAATTTACCATTACGAATGTCGCCGATTGCACCTAAAATTTCATCACGGCTGTATCTACTATGAATTTCAAGTGGGATTGAATACCTATTTTCCCACGAATAGGTCTTGTGAGAAACTTTATCGATTAGTATCGAAATCAGTTCACAATATTCTTTTTTAACATCCTCATATTTCCAGAATGATCTAAGAAGATTCATAGGATTGCTAACATCTTCTGAATCTCCAAAAACGGCCGCCCACATTTGTAAATATTTAAAGTCATTTTTGTCTAGATCTTTAAGGTTTGGGAATGACTCGCTGGAAAAGAATTTATATAACCAGTTTAGTCTTTCAATGCTATCAATATGTATACTCCTCATGATCGACTTTCCAAATAATCTCTCCTCTTCTGACTGTGATCCTGATATTAAACCTGCGTCACGTTTCAACTGCGTGAAATAATAATTATTGCTATATAGATCCTCTAACCTTAATTCAGTCTTTTCAAGAAAGGTTTTTAAAGATTTTGGTTTTGAGACATTGTTAAAATGCGTTATTAAGCTTCTCTTGTCGCTATTCGAAAGTGCTTTTTTAATGTTGTCAAATACAATTTTCTGGCTGATTCTGTCTAAATCAATCACACAACCCGGCGGTAGTACAGGAAATTGATTTTTAATATGACGAAGTAATTTTCTTCCATAAAGATTCGAGAGTGCCTGGAATTTATTCCCAAAACTGAAATTTTTATTCTGGTAGCCAATAAAATCTAAGACGGTTAAGCACTCTTTAGCATCTGATAATCTTAGGCCACGTCCAAGCTGTTGAATAAATAGCGTTGCACTTTCTGTTGGCCTTAAAAATAATATCGTATCTACTTCTGGGATATCAATTCCTTCGTTGAAAAGATCGACAGTAAAAATCACATTAATAATGCCCTTTCTAAGATCATTTATTGATTTGGAACGTTGTCCACTATCTGTATTCCCAGAAAGAGCAAAACTATTTATACCAATTTCATTGAATTTAGCAGCCATATATTCTGCGTGCTGGATGCTCACACAAAATCCTAAGGCTTTCATTTTCAGTGGATCACTAACCTTGTCTTGAAGCTCCTTAAGAATATGGGATAACCTATCGTCATTCGAGGTATACTTTTCATCGAGTTCATTCACGCTATAATGTCCCCTAACCCATTCTAAATCAGACAAATCTGTATTATCGTGGACTCCGAAATATTGGAATGGAGCTAAAAGGCCTTTTTCGATAGCATCCCAGATTCTTAATTCTGTAGCTGCCTTATCATCAAACCACTGTTTTATGTTAATACCATCGGTTCTTTCTGGCGTGGCAGTGAGACCTAATAAATAATTAGGTCGAACATGATGTAACAATTTTTTATAAGTGTAAGCCTCAGCATGATGAAACTCATCTATGATAACCACGTCAAAATGATCTGGACTGAAATCAAAATTTCTGCTATGTAGCGATTGGATTGAAGCAAATACATGTTTCCACTCAACAGGTCTTTGTTGATCAACTAATAGTTCCCCAAAATTAGCTTCAGTCAATATTTGTCTAAATGTTTGAAGGCTTTGCTGCAGTATCTCTTTTCTGTGTGCTACAAATAATAGCGAGGGAGCTCGATCCTTTCCTTTTGAATAATTTTTATAATCAAATGCTGATATAACTGTTTTACCTGTACCTGTTGCTGCAACAACTAAATTTCGATTTCTTCCTTTTACCTCTCTCTCAAGAGTAAGTTTTTCTAAAATTTCTTCCTGAAAGGGATACGGTTTTATATCAAAAAAAGTAATGTCAAACCCATTATTTGTCTCCTTTTTGAGAGCTTTGACAAGTCTCTTCTCTTCCTCCTCATTTCGACTATATGATCTGAATTCCTCGTTATTCCAGTAACTTTCAAATGTTGCATCAAATTTTTCTATTAAATGCTGGTTTTCCTTCTGAGACAGCCTAACATTCCATTCTAATCCCTCAGTCTGGGCACTCGATGATAAATTTGATGAACCTATATAAGCTGTGCTGTAACCACTCTTCCTTAGAAAAAACCATGCCTTAGCATGTAATCTCGTACGCCGTGTATCATAAGAGATTTTTACTTTAGCCCCCATGTCAATTAACTCATCTATGGCTCTCTTTTCACTTGCTCCCATATAGACGGTTGTGATCACCCGAACTTCAACACGTTCATCTAACTTTTTCTTTAATTCGTCCTTGATAAGTCGTAAACCCGACCATTTGATAAAGGAACAGATGAAATCAATTCGATCAGCACTTTTGATTTCTTGTCTTAATTCAGTTCCAATTCTGTATTCGTCCCGTGCATTTACTAAAAGTGCCGATTGTGCAAGAGGTATTCCTGGATGAAGATCGCTGCTATCTTCGTTACGTTTAGCTTCATGCAAAACCGAACGGAGTATCTTATTAGATGCAGGATCGTTTAGGTCAAATAATTCCGAAAGCTCAGAAATATTCTTAATCAGAGAGTTACAGATTTCTAGGCCTTTGGTGATTCTTTCGTCATCATTTATGCTATCAATGGCTGTCTTTAACAGGGTTTTTACATAGAATGCTGCATATGATGAAAACTCAGCGGGATCGACCTTTTTTGTAGAAGTCTTTAGATCATATTTTTGAATAGCTTCTTTTTTTCTCTTTGAAAGTAGTTCGTCGTACAACCCTTCAATCAATTTGTCATTCATCAGATATCACTTTTAAATTTTTAATAAGGAATATGCCATCTTATTTAGATCGATAAAATGTATTTAACAACATCATCATCCATTCACTTCCCTAAACTTCCTTCGGTGCTCATACAAAGCCTCTAATGCCGGATAACACTGCTCATCACCAGGCAATAATATCTCTTTACCTCCCCTATTCAGCATTTCAACAATTTCATTTCCCTCCCGCTTCAGCCAGCTGGAAAGCTTAATCCTGTAGTTGTCATCGATGGTGAACATATATCTATCGAACAGCCAGTGATGGGTCCTACATAGCGCCAGTCCGTTTCGGGGATCATCTCCACCGTTATCCTTCCAGGGAATGATGTGAGCACCTTCGATCAGAGACTCATCATTTTGCGTGACGACCCGGGAACGACATAAAGCACACGTATCCTGATAGATTTTCCGGATTGCACGCCGGAAGCCTCTGTCCCTGTACTGAATCCGGCCTTCCTTATACTGTTTCTCATCGGTGGTTGAATACTTTACAAACGGTTCGGCCACCTGTTTAATAAGCGTTTCACTGTAATCATAAACCGAACGGTTCAGTGTTACCAGCCCGCGGATCTTAACGGCTGTTTCGTTATTAAAATAGGTCGATAGGATGAGGTGCCTGTATTTGTCTGTTTGTCCCGGCTTCGAAAGTTGATTGTATAAGTTCCGGTCCAGTTCAGCAAAACTCACCCTGTTATGCAGGGATCCCTTGGATGGTGAATAATTGAAAATCTCTTTACCCGGTTTATAAACCAATTTCCAGAACGGCTCGCTTTGCATGTGGAAATAAGGGAGAGCTATGGTCGTAATTTTGGCTTCCCCCATGACGGCATTCCAATATGTGAAAAAGGTATCAACCAGATCCCGGCTCAATTCGATATGCGAACTCGTTATCCATCCTGCCTCAATTCCGTCAAGAATACTGAGGAGCAAAAACGGCTTATGCGGTGCACGACCTTTGGTCCGGTGATCCCATCTATGGGATGTGTCGGAATGGAGGTTGCTCAGCTCTTTTGCAAATGGCAGGGGCATCTGTCTTCTCTTCTGTCAATCACACCAAAAAACAAGTTTAAAGTACAAAGGATAAAGCACAAAGTACTACCCGGCTTTTTTATGCAATACCCGTCTGACGGCTTTGGGATATCGGGATGATTTTGGGGATGAGTGCTATCAGCCGTCTGACGGGAGAATAGGATTGCATCATGTACCCACCTGGTCCTCCCGGAAGGGAAGTTTTTCTTTAACCACAGAAGACACGGTGAATGCACAGCGTTCACAGTGACAAATCCTTAATAAATCAATAGCATAGCAACTTAATAACTTAGTCTCAGCTTTTCTTTTTCGATCTTTTCAAGCCGGTATAAGGCTTCTCCAATAATTTCAAATCCCCTTTCAATAGCCAGTTGCATCATACGATCTTCCCGAAAATCTTCATAGTCTTTGCCTTCGGTAAATTTCATTATCTCCTGGCAGGAAAGACTAATGTCAAGCAGCAGTTTTCTGGCGCTATGCGGCATAGAGGATTGTTTTCGACTTTTCGATTTCCTCTTGAAATAAGGGATTTCTAAATGTTCCGGATTGCAGCAGATCTACAGGTCGTCCGTAAATTTCCTCGAGTCTCTCTTTGAAGCCCATATATTGATCAAATGCCCCTTCATATCCGGTTCTGTTGAACTCTACCAAAAAATCAAGATCACTGCTTCCCGTAAGAGTTCCTGATGCGGCAGACCCGAAAACATAAAGCTCCCTGACCTGATAATCCTTGCAGGCCTGTTCGAGTTCTTCGTTTTTCAGATCTGATATATTCATTTGGCTATGTATTTAATCTAAAGAAGGCTTTGAAAAACCCTTTGTTGTTCTTTGATTTATTTTTCGTGGCTGAATGTGGAGATATTTCTGCTGGATTGCTTGTGTTTTCCACCAATCCTTGTTCGAAATGACTCCCTGGCAGCCTTCAAAAGGCTGTAAGAAGCCGGTTGTATGTGCCCTTTTGGGTTCATAGAGCTACCGATCCCATGGATCTTGATGTTTCAAGCAAAAATCCTGCTCTCGACAGGTTCCATCCCATACAGGTAAACAGGAATCGAAGCCGGTTACGAGCCTGATTTTTAGCCCTCATGAGCTCCATCCGGGCCTTGGTCTTCATCCAGGCAAACGGGTGCTCCACTGCGGCCCGTACGCGACTGTGTTTGCGGTTTCGCTTTTTTTGAGAACCCGACAAGGGCTGGCTTTTGGTGGCTTTGTCCAGCACTCCGTAGTACCAGCCGAAGTGCCGGGCCGAAAACTTGTGATCCCCATTGAAGTAGGCCTTATCACCGAACAGGGCCTTCTCATCATAGCTGACCAGCTGTTCGGTCTGGGTGCTGTCGTGGTAACTGGCGGGGGTAAAGATGGCCTTACGAATCAGTTTGGACTCGATGTCCACCCCAATATGACCTTTATAGCCAAAGTAGTAGACCCCGCCTTTTTTCGTAGAGTTGGCATCGGTATCGATCTGGGGGGAAGGCCTGCGGGTTAGCTCCTGGCGCTTCTCATCCGAGAGGGGACGATTCGCCGAGGGAAGAATCGTAGCATCCACGATGGTGCCTTTTTTGACCATTAGCCCTTTGGCTTCCAACTGCTGGTTGATCAGATCAAAAATACGCTCATCCAGCTTATGGATGCTCAGTGCTTCTTAAACTTAATGAAATTAAACAAAAGCAGGTGATTTCTCCATCCCGCATTAGTTTTGGAATAAGGTAATTGATTGGGGAACGCCTTTGCAATACCCGTCTGACGGCTTTGGGATATCGGGATGATTTTGGGGATGAGTGCTATCAGCCGTCTGACGGGAGCCTTTTCATGGGGATTGGTCACGTTTCGGGGCGGTATAGGTTCTTGCAGATGGTTGTTGACGTGAGACTGCGTCACAAGTCACAGACTTGCGACATGTAGGGTTACTGACATTAGGATGTGAGGCTGTCCCAGAAGCATAAATGATAAAGCTGAAGCCTAATTTAATTAGGGATTCTAATATATCACGCTGGAAGACAACCCCCTTCACCCTCCCGAAAGCATTCGGGACAAGCTATTTTCTAAGGGGGAAAGAACGTCTTGTTCCGTAATGAAGGTTGGGGATCCTAATTTTTTAGGAAGCTCAATAGGTACAATGACTTTTCGAACAGGCTCAGAAGGTGAGGAAGATTAAAATGGCTTTCGTTTAATTATTTGGTAAACGTTTTCAGGTATCTGAATACGAAACTTAGTAGTTCGCTTGTACGTCGACGGGTGCTTTCCCCGCACGGATTCTTTTATATCGCACCAAAGATTCCAGGAAGTAATAATCTGCAAATATGCTTGGGACATCCGTATTATCGGTTTGGCGAAAATACTGTGTCGATCTTAGCAGCAAACAGTTCGTCCCTTCACCATTTGAAAAATAAGGCGGAAGGCAGAGTGACCGGAGTATTTTTTCAGCCTCATCCAGGTAATACTTCTTTTTTTGAGCATCCTTGAGGTAAGACTGCAGCTCAAAAAGTGCCGATGCGACGACTGCCGAAGCTGATGCGTCGCGATGATCCAGTTTAGACTGAAAATCCCAATTCGCTATCTGGTCTTTAGGCAAATGATTAATGAAATAGTCGGCCACTTTCATATCCTCTTGCAGGTACTTCGGATCTTTTGTGTACCGGTACATCACGACAAGGCCGTACACCATCCAGGCTTGTCCGCGCGACCATGTACTTGAATCCGTATCTCCCTGCAATTGCCCCTTGCCTAGTACCGCCCCTGTATCCTTGTCATAGCGGACAATATGAAAACTTCCGCCGTCTTTCCGGATCAAATCCCGGTAAGTAGCCTCGGCGTGCGAACGACACCGATTCATCATCGCCGGATCGCCTCCGTGCTGTGATGCCCACATCATCAGGTGAAGATCCATCATAATATCAATCACCATGGGCTCCGAATTTGGCAGGGGATGCGCATCCCAATCAGAAGGGTACACTCCGGCCGGTTTGAAAAAGCGGCTGTCGGATGTGGCTGCAGCGGTTAATAAGATATCTTTATACCTTTTTGTTGCAGAGTCATTGGGAGCGAGCCGCAAACCGTTGCCAAACGAGGGGCCGAAGCGAAACCCGAGGTCGTGGGTTTTATTATTGTATTTTTGTGATTCAATACCGGCGGTCCATTCTTCCGCCCATTTCTTGAACCGGGGATCGTTGCTGAGCTCATAGGAATACCACAAGCACCCCGGGTAAAAGCCGCTGACCCAATTCGATGCGCTGTCCAGTTTCCATTTCAGATCTTTCGTTCCGTACGTTGGATAAAGAGAGGGACTTCCCACTTCTTTGGTCGATCGCTTCATGCATTCCAGTGACGTATTGATCGCATGATCGACGATCCTGTCAAGGTCATTCTGCCTGGTTGGCGAACAACTGATAAAAAAGCTGATGATCGATAACGAAACTATAAAGAGGACTGTCGTTTTTTTCATCCCTATTGGCATGTATTGCGATTTCAAACCACAATATACCGTAACTCTGGGTTTACTGAAATGTAGCGGGTCCACCAGCGATGAGGCCCCCATGTCCCGAGTCTGAACACCCTACCCCGGATGGGAGTTTTAACCGCAGAGAGAGCACGGAGTATGCACAGAGCTCACAAAAAGAAACTCAATAACCCAGTAGCTTAATAACTTACTCACGCCTTTTTTTGAATGGCTTATATATCGTGAAACGCTGGTGACAACCCCCCTTCGCCCCCTTTATTAAGGGGGAAAAACGGAACTCCCCTCCTGCGAGGGACCATAATGAATGCACGATGTTCACAAGGACAACATTAATAACTCAGTAACCCAATAACCCAATAACCCAATAACCCAATAACATTTCCAATAACTAATTTCTAATTTCCAGTAACAGAATAACCCATTTTACGAACCCACCGACACGCCCAACACCCATTTTGATAATTATTCCGATACCGGGCCGATAACGTTTGCTGCAGGTTGTCCGGGTGCATCGACTTGCATAATGATAAGAGCCTGAAATACGGCCTCTGTCATCCTGATGCCCCGAAATCTTTCGGGGCGTAGGATCTCGTGGCAATATGCAACGATCGTTTCGCGCTGTTAACCAGATGCCTTCGGAGAATGACAGTCCCTATATTTAATGTTTGCACTCAAAATATGGTACGATTATATCAAACCCGGTTTGCATAAAAAATACTCTCAAAAGTCCCCTTTAGGGGATTTAGGGGTAAGAAACCCGGCAACGAACGTTTCCATTGACTAACGGGATTGCCACGTCACTCTAAAGAGGCTCCTCGCAAAGACATGTAGGGTTGACGTTCATATCATGCGTTTCTCCTCCTTGAATGAGGAGGAGACCAAGAGGAGGTTCGCGGCAACGATCATTTCCCTCGACTAACGGGATTCTACTTTTTCTTTGAAGCAGAAAAATTCAGAATGACAGCCTTTTCATCTCTGATACCGAAGCTATTATATCAAAAATCTATCTGGATGTAAGGATATCGATACGGAGTAATTGTTCCACTCTCATGATATGGACGATGTAAACAAACTCATCCTCTTTACGGTAGAAAATACGACAGGGAGAAACCAGGATTTCCCGATAAATGGAATCCTCAATTTCCTCAACGGATTTTCCAAGGGCGGGATGTTGCTGTAAGAGTTCTACTTGTTCGAATGTCTTTTTAACCAGCCTCCTGGCAGCCTCAGGGTTATCCAGTGAAATGTAATCGGCAATCTGATCCAAATCCTGTATGGCAGGCTCAGTCCAAATTATTCGAGCCATCGAGCCATGCGTTTCTTGGCCTCCTCGTGGGAAACAACCCGGTTTTCGAGAATGGCTCTTTCTCCTCTTGCCAGACCTTCAAGGAGTTTGAGCTTTCTCTCAATCTGTTCAAAGTGCTCAACATCAATGAGATAGGCCGATGGCTTGCCATGTTCGGTTATCAAGACCGGTTCCTTCTCCCGGTGTAGTTCTTCCAGGAGTTTAGTAGCGTGTCGTTTAAGCGTGGTAACGAGTTCTGTTTTCATAGTATCACTAAAGTATCACTTTGGGGTAACATTGGCAATGAATGGGCACAGACTTGGACTGATGATCGTTTCCAATAACTAACGGGATTCTACTTTTTCTACTGAAGTAGAAAAATTCAGAATGACAGCCTTGGATTAGCGTTTTTACAAACTATTCACATTATGTCGCAAGTCTGTGACTTGTGACCCATCCGAACGCATAACCAATCACGTATCGGATTGTTGTTGCCTCACATTGTGTCGCCCCGATTATCGGGGTGACTTGTGACACAACCAAACCTTTTCGCTGGCAATCATCGAATTATTATTGACTCATGCACGATATTTCATTTATCTAATCAAAACTACCGGTACCAATCCATCCAACCCTGCATAACTTTTCGCACTGCTATACAGATAATCTTCAGGTCGATCAACAAAACCGGCTTTCACCGGATTATCATGTATGTACAGAAGTTTCTGTTCAGCAAGATCGGCATTGTACAATTCAATCGGCCGGTTATGTTGCTGCCAGAACTGATAATATTTGTTGTTACCATTCTTATATCCTGCTCGCTCGAACATAGGTAACATCCATTCTTTACGGCTTTCCTGAGAATTCGACTGAATAGTCCTGATTAATTCTTTTGATGTGTATTTCTTTAGATCCCTCAGAATATCTTGCATCGGCTTATCATTCGTACCCATAATAAGATGCACATGATTCGTCATGATACACCATGCATTTATGATCAATCCTTTATGAATTATGCAATGATTGAGGCTATCGACGATACAATCGAAATAACAACGGCGTGTAAATACATCAATCCATTTTGCTGTAGCGAATGTAACGAAGTACGGCAGGGTTTGGTCCCAAAATTTATAGGCTCGGCTCATGATGAATAGATAATTGTGGGATGAATGTTTTCTTCCTTGATGTGCCTATTAAGATATAAAAATATCAATCAGTTGCTTTGTATTATCTGAAGGTAACGCTTGGGATTCAAATAAATCGGCTATTATGATTGCAAGCGGTGAGTTGGTCACAAGTTACCCCGATAATCGGGGCGACATAGAGGAGGCAACCGGCAACAATCGTTTCCAACGACTAACGGGATTCTACTTTTTCTACTGAAGCAGAAAAATTCAGAATGACAGCCTGTGTTTAACATTTTCACAAGTCCGTCTCCCCTCCTTGAAAAGGAGAGGAAAATAACGGTGATTTACAGAATAGCCCAATTTGTCCCGTCAGGGACTACATATCGGTAGAAACAGCAGCCCCTCAAAACAAATCGTGCCTTTAGGTACGAAATATGCTACCGCACGGAGCATCAATATCCTATCCCTTGCAACCTGTAAACGTAAATCCATATTCCGTACCTGACGGCACAGGTGAGGTAACTCACGTTTCAATGTTCTACTGACGGGATTGCCACGTCGCTCTAAAGAGGCTCCTCGCAATGACAAGCAGGATTAACGTTCCTATCATGCGTTTCTCCTCCTTGGATAAGGAGGAGACCAAGAGGAGGTTCGGGGCGGCTTACGGAAATAAGTTACGCTGCCGGCTTGCCTGGACGCTGTGCCTTTAAAATATCCCGGATCTCTCCAAGAAGAATTTCTTCCTTCGTTGGCGCCGGAGGCGGTGGAGGTGCTGCAGGAGCTTCCTCTTTTTTCTTCATAGAATTCATGCCTTTAATCACAAGAAAAATGGCAAAGGCAATGATCACAAAATCAATGACCGTCTGTATAAACACCCCATAATTGATGGTCACAGCAGGCGTCTCTCCTACTGCTTGTTTGATGGTTATCAACAGATTACTGAAATCTACCCCTCCTATCAGCAAGCCAATCGGCGGCATAATAATGTCGGCAACAAATGATGAAACGATCTTACCAAAAGCGACACCTATGATGATACCCACTGCCATGTCGATGACATTCCCGCGCATGGCAAACGTTTTGAATTCCTTCATGATTGACATATACAGACCTCGTAATTTGGTTATAAATGAATGGATTAATGGTTTATGAAGACAAAACAGGCATATCCGTGAATCAGGACCGGGGAAACCTCAAAATGATTTTTGAGATGCCGGACGGTGAAAGGTTTGTTACTGTTTTTTTTGGTGGATTGGATTTATTTAAATCACGAGTCAAAACAACTTTACAATGCCTTATTCTGACACAGTTAATAATGTACAGCTTAGAGAGAATGAGTTGCTATAATTTTTTTTAATGAGGCGGCCAAATGATTTAGGATGATAGTGCGGGACAGTGACACCGCATCTGTCATCCTGATTTTCGCCCCGATTTCGGGGCGAAAGTAGGATCTCGTGGAAACCTGTAACGATCGTTGCCCGCGACTGACGGGATTCTACTTTTTCTGCTGAAGCAGAATAATTCAGAATGACAATCTCTGTGTTTAACCTATTCTCAAGTCAGTCTCTCCTCCTTCGATAAGGAGGAGACTAAGAGGAGGTTCGCAACGATCGGGTGCGAAGCCACAGATGCGCTCACCCACGCATGGGCGTGATCAGCAACTCATCAACTACGCTTCTTGGTGACATACGCGTTACCTGGTATATCAGCCGGGCGACATCCCGGGCATCGACGAGATTTTCGGGGATGACCGCATCGTTCTCCCAGGAAGTAGACCATGTGGCGCCTGGGTTGACGACCGTCACTCCGATGTTATGACGGGCAAATTCGGTGCGCAGGGAGCGGCACAATCCAAGAAGAGCGTGTTTGGAAGTAGCATATGCAACGGCACGCTGCAGTCCCTGCAACCCGCCCAGACTTCCAACTGTTACGATGTATCCCCTGTCGTTTTTGAGCATGGCCGGGGAGAAGTGTTTGATGGTATTGAAGGCGGTCATAACGTTGGCGTCAAACTGCTCGTGCATAACGGATGCGTCCGTCTCCGTAAAACCAAGTTCTGCATAGCCACCGGCATTATTAATCAGCACACCTACTTTATCAAATGGATCAGGAAGAATGATTGACTTAAGATCCGCCGGATCGGACAGGTTGCATTCTGCCGTGTAAACGTGTTTGGATCCCCGTTCTTCGCATCCCTGCTTTGTCCCGGCCAATCCGTTAGAATCACGGGCGATCAATACCAGCGGGTGATGCCCGTGTTCGGCAAAATACCAGGCGATCTGCTGACCGATCCCGCGGCTGGCACCGGTTATAACAACGGACAGGTCATCAAAACTCATTCAGCGCACTCCCAAAAACTTGTGCGTCTGAAGACTGATGTTCCACTCCGGATGCTCCTTCACATATTCGACAATCAGTCCCATCGATTTTGGCGTGTCCCACTCCGGCTGCAACAAAAGTCGAGTCGACTCCGGACATTTAGCCGCGTTTTCTTCCGCCCATTTCAGGTCCTTATTGGTCAGGACGACCACTTTCAGTTCATCTACGTAGGCAAAGATCTCATCGAGCGGTTTCTTGAACCGTTTGGGAGAGAGGGTTATCCAGTCGAGATGACCACTTATGGGCGATGATCCGCTCGTTTCGATATGAATTTTAAGTCCGGCCCGGTGCAGGGCTTCGGTCAGCGGTGTCAAATCGTGAAGCAGTGGTTCGCCTCCTGTTATAACCACCATCTTCGTTCCGCTTGCAACGGCTGCACGGACCAGCCTATCGACTGTTACTTTCGGATGTTTATCGGCATCCCAGCTCTCTTTTACGTCACACCACCAGCATCCGACATCACATCCGGCAAGGCGGATGAAATAAGCAGCTTTCCCCGTATGCGCGCCTTCTCCCTGGATGGTATAGAAATGTTCCATCACCGGGTAAGCGACCTTTTCCGGGTTCTTTTCGAGGAGATCGAGCGTGATATGTCCTTGTTCTTCGGGCTTAAACATCTTCGTCCGTGTATTCTACCCAACTATCCGGAGTTTCCCAAACCGTGATGGTCAACTCGATGCCATCGGGAATGCGTTTCTTGGTTTCTTTATGAATGTACTCAGCCAAACGTTCGGCAGTGGTTGCCACCGGAACATGTTCATTTAACAGGCAATGATCAAAACCGCCCTTCTCCAAGTCCTTGGCAGGCCATTTCAGTTCCCTGAAATCACAAACCATGTCGGGTGTCTGCAGATATTTGGAGGGATTGAGCTTATGTGATTTTGCCGTCACACGTACGCGATATGTATGTCCGTGCACACGACTACATTTACCGTCATACCCTTCGATGGCATGAGCTGCATCAAATTTAAATTCGGTATTTAGTTTCCAGGTCGGCATTAATCTGTTTTTTTTCTAATCAAATCAGCATGATGCTTTACAAGAATCCGGGATATGCTTTATCCAAAAGGTGAAACTGCAGAGATCACAGAGAATTGCACAGAGCTAATTTGTTTCTTGTGCTGTTTCATTTTTTCATCCCGGACTCAAATTTCAACAAGTCTGTAAGATACGGCTTATATCAGTCATTTTCCCACATCACCGGACAACCTTTCACACTCGTTATTGCTTTCGGTACGGTAAGTCCGCTTCCGAGACTTGCAATAGCATCCATCGCATAATGATCTTTCACATTCCCGGAATTTTGGGGATTGTCGTCAATAGATCCACGATACACCAGCTTCAGATTTTTATCAAAGAGAAATACGATCGGGATCTGACGAACACCGAAGGCATCGGCCAGTTCATTGTGCTTATCCGAAACGTACGTGAACCGGTAATGGTATTTTTTTGCCTGTTCCTTGTTCTTTGCCACAGAGGCAGGGCCGTGAATTAATGCCGAATTCGGATTCACCGCTATCATGCCGATATGATTCGCTTTACAAGCCTGGGCGAGCATGTTGTACCGGTCCTGCCATTCATCAGCCACCCCGCATTCATTGGCGGTAAACAACACAAGTACGCCATTCTGCTGCTTTGCCATGGAAGGAGAAATCATATTGTAATTCGTGTCCTGCATCTGGTAGTCCGGCATAGGCATCTTTTCGCCGATATTCAGCAACGGGCCCGGTTTTGTTGAACCATTATACTTCTGAACAGATCCCGATATCAGGATCAACAGTAAAGGCAATTGCGTGGCATAAATATGCAGTTTCTTCATTGAAACCTCCCGCATTGTTTATTTATTATCAAATAAAGCCGAAACCTGGTCGATGTTTCCCGGCTTCGCTGATATCTCTTTTAGCAGGGTAACGGTATAACTTCCGAGGCTTGTATATATTTTTTTCAATTCCGGATAATCATCCAGTGCTTCCAGGTGATTCTGCAGGGTTTGGATGTCACCACGCATTAAAGGCCCGGTCAGCGCCTTCTCCGGACCAACTGAAAGGATGCCATCCAGGGTCTGCCGCATCAGAGGAGCAAGCAGCTCCAGGCCTTGTGAGTCATCAGGTAAAAGTTTTTGTGCGGCTCCGCAAAGAGTCACAACATAGTTACAGGCGAATACGGCAGCGATATGGATTTGTTGTTTCTGTTCTGCTGAAACACGTACAGATCTTGCACCGAGTCCCGATGCATATTGAGCCAGCAAATCCAGCAGCTTGTTATCTCCCTGCAGGCTGATCCAGATGTCATGAAATACATTGGTATCCGGCTCTAATGGGAATGTTTGTATCGGGTGAAACGAAGCAGTTCGGGCGCCACGCCGGGACAAAGGCACGAGATCATCTGCCGAACGTGCACCGGAACAGTGTATAAATGAATGGCCACTCCAATCTACAGTGAGTTCGCTGATTTTTGTTGCAACGCTGTGGATGGCGTCATCAGGGACACATATAAAAACAATCGATGCAAGCTCGCCACTGCTTTCGGGGGATGATTTAACAAGCGATGGATTCGTTGTTTCTGCAAGCTTTTCAGCAACGGAAACAGTAGTGTTAAAGATGCTTTTGATATTGAATCCGGCCCGGTAAAGTGCCAGAGCGAGACATCGTCCCACTCTTCCAGTCCCGATAATACTTATCCCGTCAGTCATTTATGGTGTCTGTTAACCGCATATCCTGCAACAAGGCTGTATCCTTCACCGATCGAATATTCACCATCAAGGAACTGAACATCCAGATCCCAAATATGCGCCAGCAGCATACCGGTAAGCAAAGGCGACTTGCCATGCACGATGACATCCTCCTGGTTGATGAGGTATTTTAAGTTTGAGGTATCATGCCCGTGGTGATAGTTCATCAGCTGATCCAGCTTTTCCTTTTGGGAAATATGCATATCACAGCAGCAAATCGTCAGTGAATTGTAAGTATTAAGCACCTCGCTCATCACAATAGACAACTCCCGGATGATAAAACCCCGCTCCTGGTTCGACACCTGGATGCTGATCGCGTTAAATCCACGTGGCTGAACAACATTCAGCATAGCCAATTGCTGAAACAGACTCATGTTATCACTGTAAGCTTCGTTCGTAATAAAGAAGTCATCTTCTTCATCACAGAAATCATCAGCAAGCTTAGCGTTGAACGGGACTTCTCCGAAGGGAGTTTTGAAGCTTTCCACGCTTGGGATGCTTATACTTTTGACAAGTTCCCCATCGACTCCCTCCAAAACGATAATAGTATCGAAATTATACGGGTATATCGAAGCGTACACCTCACAGACCTGCCGGAAGTTTTGATCATTAATCTCGTTTGGAACGAATAATATTCTCGGATAAGACTCTTCGGTGGATTTAGCAGCCTCTTCAATGGCTTTTTGAATCTGTTCTTTTGTGTAGGATAGTATGTTCATGTTATCTGTAAACGATTATGTTATGCAACCACTCCAAATCAATTAATAAGGTAACGCTTAAACGCTCGTTACTCAATGCAGGGTTAATAAATGATAGATGGATAAAATAGCGCTACCAATAACCTAAGAAAATGATTTACCCTAATTAGTTGATAGTTTTTTTTACCCCTAAATCCCCTGAAGTTATTCCGGTTAAAGTCAAGAAAGATTACTCTAATTGGATTTTATTTTTTGTTACTTTTTTGAGTAATTGAGGAGTAGGAGCAAGCCTTTGGATCCCGCACTTGGCGAGTTGATCGTCTTGGGACCGGGCTTGTTCCTTTCTTTTTTTGTGCTGGCGCTGTGAGAGGGCGGCCTGGGGATCAAAGTCCTGCCACCGCCTTCTTTTATCCCGTTTTTTATGGGAGGATACGTTCTTGCCTTTTTGGCTGTTCTTCCGGTCGATTTGAGCATTGAAGGGTGTGTTGTTCTTAAGCATCCCATAGACGATACGCAGAATCTTGTGCATGCAGACTCCCAAGGCCGCCTTCCTGGCCATGCCCTTATTCAGAAAGGCCTGGTAGGTTTGTCTGATGAGCGGATTACATTGAATGGCGGATCGGGCTACCATATATAGTATCGCGCGTGCCTCTGAGCGACCCTGTTTGCTCATATGATGGCCCCAGCTCCCATCTCCGCTTTGTTTATAGAGCGGATGGACTCCTAAATGGGAGGCCAGTTGTTTGACGTTCTCAAACATCTGCACCGATCCAATATTGAGCATGAGGCCCACGGCCGACCAGACAGCTATGCCGGGAAAACTACAGAGCAGTTCAATTTCCCCGGGGCATTCCCCATAGCTTTGATAATGGTTGGCCAATAGCTTTTTCTGATCCTGAATATCGTCTTCCAGGGTTAGCATCTGTCGGGCCAGGGTCGCTATAATACCGGCCGAGACCGGACCGCTATCTCCGAGTTCGGAGGCAATCTTATCCAGCAGGTTTCCCGCTTTCATCCCGCTCAGATACCGAATCTGGCCTAACCGGTCGATACCCGCTGCTTTGAGTTGGTCATAGCTGGCATAGTTTGCGAGTACCTGAAGGAGCCAGTGAGGAATCCCATCCCGGCAATAGCCGACCAATTCGGGCATATTCGTATACAAGAGGGCCTGCAGATGATTACTCAGTTGGGTTTTTTGTTTCAGGTTCAGTTGAATAAATTTCCAGTGACCCCGCAGCTGGGGATACCAAGGTTGGTTATAGCGAACCTTCTCGGGGTGGGAGACCAAATATCCGGCGATATCCCGGGCACTAATCGGGTCGGTTTTCGTGCGGCGTCCACTCGCCCGGCTATCGGCTTCTACCAGCGCTCGGATTCAGGGCGCAACGATCCGCATCAATACCACAACACCCGTACTCTCCTCTCACACCGGATGTGGAGAAAACCGGCAAGGTACCTTACTAGTGTTACCTGATTTTACTTACGGGACCTATGTTTTGAGACCTAAAATCTGTCGGAAAAATCATAAGAATATGATATAGCTTAATTTATCAGATTGCCGGCGCACTTAGATCTTACGCGGAGGTCCCTTTCAGGGCATTTAGAGGTAACCACTCACTTCGAATCAAAAATACTAATAGCAATCCACGCACTATCATTTGAGAGACTATAAATCTTAAACCTCTGCCCCCTGAACGCTGCATGGAAATGATGATCATCGAAGGGTCTTAGAGTCACGTTCGGCATGCCGGCGTAGAGTCCGAGGCCCAGTTGTTTGAGGACGGCTTCCTTGATTGTCCATAGTCGCACAAGCGGGAAGTCATCAAGCAGTTCAAATTCTGAGGGAGCCAATATGCGACGCGACAAACGCACAGGCATTCTCCTGCTAATATTTTCAATATCCAGGCCGACAGCGCCATCAAATGAGAGCGCACACAACACATGCCGGTTAGAGTGACTGATACCTACCTGAATTTTTCGATCACCGTTTATCCCCATCGGGCGGCCTTCTTCGTCTTTCTCAATATGAAAAGTCCCGCGGTCCAGCCCGGCAAGGCCTGCGAGATCTTTCAGTACTATTCTTGAGGTTATTATTTCAGCACGCCTGCGGTTGTTGCGTATCGTCTTGAGATGCCGCTGTTCCCTGGCATGCAGACGGCTCGACGGTATATCACTCACAACCTCGGCAAAGGCAGTATAAAGTCCTTTTACAGGTAACGATATAATTTGCATGCCGAAAAATAGGGAATATTGGGATGATGGAATAGTAGAAGCTGGTTGCCGAACAAAATACTCACGAATGGATAATGACATGGCCGTTGAATAGGTCATCCCGATGGATCGGGAGAAACTTGCGACAGGTTAGGGGCTGAAAACCATGCGAGCAGGTAAAAAACGACATTGGATACGTCACAAGCTATAAACTTACGACTGAGATGCCGGCCTATACTAATCTGGCTACGAACATACTCCCTCTCCACATTTGTGGAGAGGGCCGGGGTGAGGTTATGTATCTCTCCGTTAATGATCGTATCTTACGAACTTTGTAAAAAGACGGCCATCCTGTCGTCATTCAATCGTAACCTTCGAAACTGGCCAGAAAATAATCGAATTAATGACCGATCGAACAACAGAGTTAAGTGAACAGGAAGAGCTTCGGATTCAGAAGCTAGACGAAATCCGTGACATGGGTGTGAACCCGTATCCTTATTCCTTTGATGCCACCCATAACAGTAAGAAAATCCTCGAGACGCCTGAGCTTCTGAAAGACGAGGAAAGCGGGGAAGAGCCCGGGCGCGTCGGAGTAGCCGGACGTATCATGACCCGGCGTATCATGGGTAAAGCGTCGTTCTTCAACCTGCAGGATGCTGAAGGAACTATCCAGGTTTACATCAAACGGGATGACGTTGGTGTTGAAACTTATAATACCCTGTTCAAGAAACTTGTCGATATCGGTGACCTGGTCGGTGTAAAAGGGTTCGTGTTCCGGACTCGCACAGGCGAGATCACAGTCCATGCCGAGTCATTTGAGCTTCTGACAAAGACCGTTCGTCCCATTCCTACTCCAAAGGAAGTGGTCGAGGATGGTGAAAAGAAAGTTTATGATGCTTTCAGCGACAAAGAGTTGCGCTATCGTCAACGGTATGTTGATCTCATTGTCAACCCGGAGATTCGTGATGTCTTCCGCAAACGGTCGAAACTAATCCAGACCATGCGCGATTTCATGATAAATAAGGGTTACCTGGAAGTCGAGACCCCGATTCTTCAGCCAATTTATGGCGGAGCATCGGCCCGGCCGTTTGTGACCCATCACAACGCACTGGATATGGAGCTTTACATGCGTATCGCAAACGAACTGTACCTCAAGCGTCTGATCGTCGGCGGGTTTGATGGTGTATTCGAGTTTGCAAAGGATTTTCGGAATGAAGGCATGAGCCGGTTTCACAATCCTGAATTCACCCAGGTTGAGTTGTATGTCGCGTACAAAGACTACAACTGGATGATGGACTTCGTGGAAGAGATCATCGAAAAGGTGGCGCTCGTACTCCACGGTTCAACCGAGGTTAAGGTGGGTGACAATGTAATCGATTTCAAGCGGCCCTGGCCGCGTATTCCCATGTTCGAAGCTATCGAGAAGGAAACAGGTCATAATCTGTATAAAAAATCCCGCGACGAGATTGCCGCCGTGGCAAAAGAATTGCATCTCGACATCGATGACAGCATGGGTACCGGCAAGCTGATCGATGAAATTTTTGGGGAGTTTGTCGAACCTAAACTGATCCAGCCGACATTCATCATCGATTATCCTGTAGAACTGAGTCCGCTTGCCAAGAAGCATCGTACGACAGATGGACTGGTCGAACGTTTTGAGGGCATCGTTAATGGCAAAGAGATTTGCAACGCATTCTCCGAACTCAATGATCCGGTTGATCAGCGTGAACGCCTCGAGGAACAGGCACGACTGAGAGCCCAGGGAGATGACGAAGCAATGACTGTGGATGAAGACTTCCTGCGTGCCATCGAATACGGCATGCCGCCGACCGCCGGATTGGGCATCGGCATAGACCGTCTGGCTATGATCATGACTAACCAGGATTCCATCCGCGATGTGCTCTTTTTCCCGCACATGCGGCCCGAGTAGATTAAGTACTTAAGAGTGCCTAAAGTACTTAGAATTGGAAATCTGAATGATCGTATGACTGTTTAAAACGCCACATCCAACCATACATTCGTCCAGTCATTTATCTATAATTTTGACACTACACATTAGTCATGCATTTTGAATGGTTCTTAGCCCGGAGGTATTTCAGGGGCAAGCGGCAGGACTCTCGCTTTCTGTCGTTTATCAAGATCATGGCTATAGCCGGTGTGGCTCTGGGTTCCGGCGGGTTGTTGATCGCCTTGTCAATTGTACACGGTTTCAAATCGACGATCGAGGGAAAAATCACCAGTTTCATGCCCAATATCACAGTGGAGACATTTTCAGGTGAACCTATCGGTCGAGCGGACACGCTTGTTTCCTACCTGAATCATCGTCCTGATGTTGCTGCCGCACAGCCGGTGGATATGACCCAGGTGATGGTGCAGACGCACGATCATGCCGAGGGGGTGATACTACGCGGCATTAACACAGATAATCATCTCACCTCCATTCAGAAATATATAACTACAGGCAGTTATACCCTTTCAAGGGATTCTACAGGTCTGCCCGGTATTGTACTCGGTGCCACCATGGCGAAAGATCTCCAGGCAAAAGTGGGCGAACGCCTAACCGTCTACACCTTAAACGGCATCCCGTCACCGATCAATTTGCCGGATATTATGCAGTTCCGTTTGACGGGCATCTATGAGACCGGGATTGATCGTTTCGATAATGCCCTGGCTATCGTCGATCGCCATTACAGCCATTCACTGCTGCATCTCAATTCTGCCGAAGCTACGCGTGTAGAACTGAACGTTACGGATCCTGCACGCATTAATGCCATCACCGATTCCCTATACCGGAATATGGGTGTTCCCTATTTCGTGCAATCAGTCTATGACAGCTACAGCGGCATCTTTGCATGGATCAACCTGCAGGAGCAGACGATTCCACTTGTCATTGGTGTAATGATCCTCGTCGCTGCCTTCAACCTGATTGGTACTATCCTGATGATGGTCCTCGAACGAACACGCGACATCGGCATTCTGAAAGCAATTGGAACAACGGCCAAACGCATCCGCCGGCTCTTCCTGCTTGAAGGTTTATTGATTGCTGTGGTGGGTTTGATCATCGGTGTCGGACTGGCTGTCCTCTTCAATTGGATTCAGGGGACATGGCATCTAATACCACTTTCAGAAACGAATTATTTCATGAAATATGCGCCGGTCCAGCCGCGTATTACTGATTTCCTGTGGGTCAGCTTTGTCACACTCATCTTATGTGTCCTGGCCTCGTGGCTCCCCGCCCGCGTAGCCTCAAAAACGGATCCGCTGCGTACGATTGCTTTTGCACAGTCGTAAAAGGATATCTGATGGTGCAGGTTGTATTCAGTCCCCTTGAGGGGACCATAGGGGTGTTATCACAGCACAATCAATGGCTTCGATTACTGAATTATGAAACGATCGGACAACACCCACTTGCTCCTCCCTCAAGGGAGGTTTCACGTCTGTATCACCCCGGTGCGAAATGGTTCAATAACCGGATTATGATTGGCTACGGAGATAGCCATTGATATTTTCTCGCGGGTTTCTCTTGGGTCTATGATGGCATCGACCCAGAGACGTGAGGCGGCGTAACGGACATCAGTTTGTCGATCGTAATTATCCTGTATCTCTTTGAGGAATTTTTCTCGTTCTTCCCTGGAAACCTTACGGCCTTTTTTTTCTTCAGAACTCACGCGTATTTGTAACAGCGTATTAGCCGCCTGCTGACCACCCATCACGGCAATCTGCGCTGTCGGCCATGCAAACATGAATCTCGGATCATAGGCCCGGCCGCACATCGCATAATTACCCGCACCGTAACTGTTGCCAACGACTATCGTGATTTTGGGCACCGTGCTGTTGGCAACGGCATTCACCATCTTGGCTCCGTCTTTAATGATACCACCGTGTTCGGCACGCTTGCCCACCATAAAACCGGTGACATCCTGGAGAAATAACAATGGGATCCTCTTCTGGTTGCAGTTGAGTATGAACCGCGCAGCCTTATCGGCACTGTCGGAATAGATGACACCTCCGATCTGCATCTCGCCTTTCTTTGACCGTTTGACCAGCCGCTGGTTGGCAACGATACCGACACTCCAGCCATCAATCCTCGCATAACCGGTGATCAGTGTCTGCCCGAATCCTTTCTTAAACTCTGTGAAGCTTCCTTCGTCGATAATGCATTCCAGTACGTCCATCATATCATACGGCCGGTTTCTGTCGGCTGGCATAATATCAAGCACGTCTTCTGCCGGGCGCGACGGGTCTTTGGAATCTGAACGGTTGAACCCCGCCCGATCGGTAGGTCCCATTTTGTCAACCAGATCACGGATGGTTTTCAGGCATGTTACATCATCAGGCATCTTATAGTCCGTAACGCCGCTGATTTCAGTCTGTGCTGTTGCCCCGCCAAGCGTTTCATTATCAACATCCTCTCCTATGGCCGATTTCACCAGGTAGCTTCCCGCAAGGAAAACGCTTCCCGTTCCATCCACAATTAACGCTTCATCACTCATGATTGGCAGATAGGCTCCGCCGGCCACGCAGCTTCCCATGATGGCGGCAATCTGAGGGATGCCTTTCGCACTTAAAACGGCATTGTTTCGGAAAATGCGGCCGAAATGTTCTCTGTCGGGGAAGATCTCATCCTGCATAGGCAGATACACACCGGCGGAATCGACGAGATAGATGATCGGGAGATGGTTTTCGAGGGCTATCTCCTGAGCGCGCAGATTCTTCTTGCAGGATATCGGAAACCAGGCGCCTGCTTTGACCGTAGCATCATTGGCAACTATCATGCACTGTGTCCCTGAAATGTGACCGATGCCCATCACCACTCCAGCAGCCGGACAACCGCCTACATCTTCGTACATCCCATAACCTGCCCAAATGCCAAGTTCATGGAACGAAGTATCCTCATCAATTAATTGCTTAACACGTTCCCGGGCGGTGAGTTTTCCCTTTTTATGCTGACTGGCTATACGTTTTTCTCCACCTCCCTTTTGAATCTTATATTCCTGTTCAAGAATTTCACTCATGAATGTCAGATGACCGGTCCTGTTGCCCGTCTGTCCGTTCTTTTTTTTATTATCAGCTTTCATACGATTGGATGTGATTCGCTGTTGACGCCTGTAAAGATACTAAATGGCACCTATGGTCAAAATGAAAATGAATATATACGATCGATGGCACGAAGAGCGACATTCGAGCGTTATCAAATTTTACGATTGATTATGGCTGTGATTTTTATGGCCGGCTAAAACCTGTATCTTAAAAAAAAGTCTAATTAAGTGATAAACCTGCACCTTCGGTGTTTTACAATCTGCTCAAATATGCGCCGTAGACTTCTTCTCCCCATTCTGATTACGCTTGTCGTAGCGCCAATATCGTTTGGCCAACGTATCTCCTTTCAGGGCTTGGTCATGAATCGGCATGAACCCCGAATGTATATTGACAATATTTTTCTGCCGCATAATGATTCTGCAAAAACCGATCTGGTAATAGGATTCAAGATCGAGTATGATGATATGACTTTTCTGAAACAGAATCCGCTTTCCACACCCGGAGTGCAGGAGAATCAACATTTCGTGTCGAATGTTCAGGCGAATGTTGAAGTGTACCATGTAAATCCGGATGCCATGGATGCCTTTCAAAAGTGGCGGAAAGAAATGAGGCCGATGATGGGGAACCGGCAGCCACGCGACAGGGACCGCGATCGTTATCGTCGCCCAACCAGTCGTGAAGACATGAATAAGCTGAGTCGCAAGATAGCGAACAATTCGACTGTAGTGGCGCGCGGCAACTGGAAGGGAAGCGTAACGGCTGAGACGTACCAGGAAACCCAATCTGACAAAACTTATTTGCAGGGATTTGTCACGGTTCCGCTGCAGCCAGGTATGTATCTCTATCAATTACAGCTTAGCCAGCCTGACAACAATAATCAGGATTCCCGGATCTTCTGGCGGCATGTCAGGATACCTGATCTCCAAAAAGACTCCACGGCGGACCTGATGTTCCTTGAAACGACCAATGACATCTCCGTGCCCGGGCACTTTCCTCTTATCAACATGGGCAATAACGCATTTTTCGGGAAAGATTTTTCACTGTTATGTATGATCCCGGACTACAATGCCCGGCATCAATATTCGGTGCATATTACCAGGCTGGGTGATAATCCGGGTGATACAACGGTTTCAGGTTCAGTTTTTCAGAAAATTATACCAGCCGATCAAATTCATAGTGATGTCAGTATTACACCCTCGACTGATACCACACAGATTTTCATGAATTTGAAAAGATCAAACACGCCTTATACCTATGCCAGCCTGCTTATTCCCAACAGTACATTTGAGAATGCCATGTTCCGTATCGCCGTGAAAGATTCCACGGATAACAGAACAATCGGTCATGTGATTTATCAGTCACGCTGGGTGGATATGCCTACGAGCCTGTACAATCTCAACATTGCGATAGATATGCTGAGATTCATGATGCCCAAAAGCGAGATCAAGAAGCAGTTTTCAGGCAATGACCAGGAGAAAGAAGCAAAGTTCAAGGCTTTCTGGAAAAAACGGGATCCAACGCCTAACACGGCTTATAATCAGCTAATGGCGGAATATTATCGCCGGATTGATTACGCATACACGCATTACAGTTCTATGCAGACACCGGGCTACGAATCCGATCAGGGTAAAATTTATATCAAATTCGGTCCGCCTAAGTCGGTGCAGCGGGAATTTCCACCCGATGGACCATCAATAGTTATCTGGAATTACGGAGATCGAAAATTCGTCTTCCAGGCTACAACAGGTTTTGGGGACTACAAACTTATCAAGCAGGAATGACGGAACGACCGGCACGGCTTGCCATAAGTATGGGTGATTATAATGGAATTGGCCCGGAAATCATCCTGAAGACATTTAACAACAGTAAATTTGGGGATACCACGGTTCCGGTGATATTCGGTTCTGAGAATGTGTTTAGGTTTTATGCAGATCAGGAAAGTATGAATGTTAACCTCCGCATGATCACTGATCCGCAAGAGGCTGAACCCAATGCTGTCAATATCATTGATATTACTGATGGTAATCACATTGATATCAAGCCCGGTTTAATTGATAAACGTGCCGGAGAAATCGCCGTCACCGCTATCAAAGAAGCAACACTGGCCTGTCTGAACAATCAGACCGATGCCATTATCACTGCTCCCATATCCAAAGAAGCTGTGAATAAGGCGGGATTTCATCACCCGGGGCATACCGAATATCTTGCTGAATTATGCGAAACGGACGAGTTTGTGATGCTTCTTGTCCACGAAGGATTACGCGTCGGTCTGGTTACCATACACATACCAATCCAAGATGTAAAAGAACAGATTTCGGAAGAAGCGATTCGCGACAGGATATCAATCATTCATCGTGGTCTCATCATTGATTTTGGTCTTGAGCATCCTGAGATCGCCATCCTCGGATTAAATCCACATGCCGGCGATGGCGGCGTCATTGGCCGCGAAGAACTAGACATCATCACACCGTCCATCAATAACCTAAAGAAGGATGGCTTCCACGTTGACGGGCCTTTCCCGGCCGACGGTTTTTTTGGAAGCCGGCAGTACAAGAATTTCGACGCCGTTTTGGCGATGTACCACGATCAGGGACTTATCCCCTTCAAAACTATCGCTTTCCATGCCGGTGTGAATATTACCCTGGGATTACCTATCGTTCGTACATCTCCCGATCATGGAACTGCTTTTGCCATAGCGGGAAAGAATCAGGCCGAACCACAATCGTTCCGGGAAGCGGTGGAACTGGCCATTACGATTGTTGGGAACCGTAAACACAAACTTGCATGAATAAAGAGTCGCATTACACTGAAACAGACATCTATGAAGGATTGGCGCCTGTCTATGATGAACTGATGCGGGATATCGATTACGATTTCTGGGCTGATTACATCGACGACCTGATCCAGTCATATCATCCTTACGCCGAAACTATACTCGAGCTTGCATGCGGTACCGGTTCTTTTGCGTTATCAATGGCTGAGTACAATGTTTATGACATCACGGCCACCGATCTTTCAGAAGGAATGATTGGCATTGCAAAGTCTAAAGATCCGTACCATCATGTTAAGTGGAAGGCCATGGATGTGCGAAATATGGATATTGAGGAACCCTATGATGTCATAGTGATGCTGTTCGACAGTATCAATTACTTGATGGACGATAATGAGGTCGTGACTTTTTTTACTGATGTCCGAAAGCTACTGGCTCCTAAAGGGATATTTATTTTTGACTTCACAACACCTATAAATTCGATCGAGGCGGAACCGTTGCTCAACGAAGAATACACAACCAAAAGCGGATGGCATTACGAACGAAAAAGCCATTTCGATCGCGACAAAGGACGGCATTATAATGATTTTGTGATCACACCCCCGCCCTCTTCTCCGATCAGGAAAGAAATTCGGGAGTCTCATTGCCAGCGTGTATTTACCCTTCACCAGATGATATCACTGATTGCCAAATCGGGCTGTAAGATTCTGGCAAGTTATGAGGGATTTGATTTTATTGATGCGACTGAGAACAGCGACCGTATTACGATGATTTTGCGATGAACAGAGATGTAGTTATTGAATTACGAGATGTAAGTGTTACGTTTGAACTCCATGAAGTTCTTAAGAACGTGTACTTTACACTGCGTAATGGTGAGTTTGCTTACCTGATAGGTCAAACGGGTGCGGGCAAAAGTTCTTTTCTAAAACTTATCTACCGCGATGTCATCCCCGACCGGGGTGATGTATATGTTGCTGATTACGATGTCACTCATTTAAGCAACAGGAAGGTCCCCAGGCTCAGAAGAAATCTCGGCATTGTGTTTCAGGATTTCCAACTGCTCCCTGACAGGAATGTTTATGAGAATATCGCTTTTGCTATGCATGTTACCGGTGCGTCCCGATGGATGATCAAGCAACGAGTACTTGAGGTTTTGAACATGGTTGGTCTGAACCATAAACGTAAAGATATGCCGAATGATCTTTCCGGAGGAGAACAACAGCGGGTAGTTATCGCCCGTGCTCTCGTAAACGAACCGCGGATTATGTTGGCAGATGAGCCGACAGGCAACCTTGACCCGGAAGCATCAAAAGCGATCATGGAGCTGTTCGAAAAAATCAACAACCGTGGTACTGCTGTTCTGATGATTACTCACAACTACGACATGGTGCGCCAGTTCCCCCATCGAACGGTCAAGCTCCACGACGGCCGTCTCGAAGAACTCAAAAACTCGGCGTTCTGAGAATGAGATATGAGATATTAGATATCAGACCTTAGATCATAGGAAAACTCCCCTCCCGGGTGGGGTTTGGGGTGGGTTATAAGCGTTTAAAATCAGATGAGCCATTCAAAAAGAGTTAAACTTTTCACAACCAGAATCTAAAAGTCTCATATCTCATATCTCATATCTAAAGTCTAAACTCTAATTTACTCTCACTTAAACTTGCTAAGAAACGATTGTGCGGCGTGATACCCGCACATGCCATGCACTCCGCCCCCCGGAGGGGTACTTGATGAGCAAAGATACAATCCCGGATTACCGGTTTGGTAAGGATCCCACTTAGCTACCGGCCGCATGAATAACTGTTTGATATCCTGCACCCCTCCGTTGATATCACCACCAATATAATTCGGGTTATACTCTGAATAACTCTTGGCAGTTGTCACCTTGCTTGCAAGTATTGTTTCTTTGAAGCCCGGTGCAAACCGTTCAATCTGGTTTTCTATCGCTTCTTTCCTGTCATTATCGGATCCTGCCGGAACGTGACAATATGCCCAGCCGGTATGTTTTCCTTCCGGGGCCCGAGAAGGATCTGCAACCGTGTGCTGTGCAAGAATCACGAATGGACGATCAGGATTAACGCCATTCCAGACCAACTTTTCAGATTGAATGATATCATCGTGGAAACCACCAATATGCACCGTCCCGGCACGCCTGCAACTCTCATTTTTGAAAGGGACCGGCTCGCTCAATGCCCAGTCGACTTTGCATACTCCCATGCCATACCGGTAGCTTCTAAGCTTTTCCCTGTACGAATCGGGTAGATTGGTATCCGATAACATTAAAAGCTGCCTTGGAGTGACATCAAAAATAACGGCTCTCCCCGGGGGCAACTGATTCAATGATTTAATCGGTGTATCGGTGACTATCTCAACCTTCATCGCATTTAGATAGGCAATAAGGGCTTCGGCCAGTTTTTCAGATCCGCCTTTGGGGAATGGCCAGCCAACCGTGTGCCCGAGAAGTCCAAGAATCAATCCAAAAGCGGCTGATCCATTGAAATTCAGATCCAGCATAGAGTGGGCAGCCAGGCCGCTGATCAATGCTCTGGCTGGTTCATCTTGAAAATATTTCTTAACTAAACTCGCTGCCGACCTGATCCCGTACCATCCAAACCGTGCCATCAGGAGTGGATTCGAAGGGATGCGCAATGGTCCAAGTACATTATTAAGCATCGGCTGCCACTGGTTAACAAGCGGTCGTATCATTTTTTCGTATGCTTCCTGATCCGGTCCAACCTCGGCGCTGGTCTCTTTAAGTGATCGGTATAGAGAAACTGCATTTCCGTTGTTGAGTGGATGAGACATCGGTATTTCCGGCTGGATCCATTCCAGGCCGTACTTATTCAGGGGAAGCGTCTTGAAAAAGGGTGATGCGTATGCCAGTGGATGTACCGCCGAACAGATATCATGAACGAACCCGGGAATGGTCGATTCACAGGATCGCAGTCCACCACCTGCCCTTTCATCGGCTTCAAAAATCACCACTTTACGACCTTTACGGGCTAAAGTGATAGCAGCCGCCAGGCCATTGGGTCCCGCACCGACAATGACAGCATCGTATCCACTCATAGTTGTCTGTTTTTAAATAAAGAAAATAAGTGGACAGCCCCGGTCATTCCATTATCGTTCAAAAAAGATTGAATCTTAGCAAGATGAAGGTATAAATCAGGATAAGTTATTATAAAATCGTGCCCTCCGAGTGGAGATTTCAATAATCATTCCCGAGATAATTTATTGAATGCCAATGAGTTGGTTATCCTTTTCATTCCGTTGAAGATATCTCTTATGGTAAACCGGTTTATCAGTCATCCGGCCTGTCCAATGAAAAGGCTCCCCTTATCTTTGATGATAGATACAAAAAAGGCGGATCTTTATCCGCCTTAGCCCACCCTGTTTTACTTCTAGCGCTAATACCAGTTAATCTGTAATGTATAGCTGCGGATTTACGCGGATCCAAACAGATTAAATCTACGTTTATCTGTGTCAATCTGTGGTTAAAACGATAACGACTAACAGCTTTAACTGCCCCAATGGACTATACTTGTTTTATGGTTATTGACACTAGCCAATTTGTATCAACATCTGCATGTAACAGATATCCACCTTCGTCCGGGCTCTCGGGACGAAGGTGAACAATGGCGGAGAGGGGGGGATTCGAACCCCCGGTACCCTTTTGGGGTACACTCGCTTTCCAGGCGAGCCCGTTCGACCGCTCCGGCACCTCTCCAGTCGAACTTCCTGCTTTCGCAAGGCAGGCAAATATAACAGAAATACTAACCCCGCTCAACTTCTTCCGGTACCTGACGGACCTAAAGTACTTAGAGTACTTCGGAATACTTAAAGTTAACGTGTGTTCGAGATAAGAAAATGAGAAAAAGCTGTATGAACGACGATAAACGGCTCATCCACCCTCCCGTCATTTTCTGGTTTTTTTCTTGTGTAGTGAAAAACAAAAATGTTGATCACTTGCAATGGTATCGCTGCCATACGTAGCCCGGATCGCTGCTCCGGGCAGTATGGATGTGTCGACAAGTATCGAATGCACAAATGCCAGAAAGTGCAACCAAGCAAAAACAAGCGACCGATTGAAGGGCGTTTGGAGAAAACAGAACCGATCGTTGCTACCCGGTGCAGCGCTCCGGGCTACAATACGTTCGCACCTCACAGGGATTTCTGCTTGTCCAGATTATTAACTCTAAACTCTAAGCACTCTAAGCACTCTAGGCACTCTAGGCACTCTAGGCACTCTAGGCACTCTAATCATACACCAAAAGTAAAAATATGTTGTGTATAAGCTCTCACTTTCTTCCCTTTATCCTGAGCCGGACGAAAACGCCACTGGGCCGCAGCTTCCAAAGTTGCATCAATAATGCCGTATCCTATGGTCTGAACAACCTTCCACTTTTTTTGTTCTGAATCGTATACCCTGATCTGTGCAATCGATACATCCTGTGGCTTCCCATCCTTATCAACGAGAAAGTTGACCAGCAACTCAGCCCGAACTTTAGCTTCCCGGGCACGGGCAGGAATGGCGGGTTCTACTATCTTCACAATTTGCGGCGGCCGGCCCGGATTAGTAGCTATACCTTCACCCTGTCCTGCTCCGGAATCGCTGCCGCTTCCCGGCATATTCCCAAATCCTATTGTGTCACCCCTCACAAGATTTTCAGTCTGAAGTTGCTTTATAGGATCAGGGATAATTTTATCATTGGGTACTTCAACAGGTACAGCCGGAACAGGTGGCGCCGATGCACCACCCTGATGGGTAACTTCTACAAGGTTCAGCGTAACAGGCTGGTCATTCTGATCTGTAAAATGAAATGGTTTTTGAGAATTCGATACGGGCCAATAATTGAAAGCGAAGATCAGCAGGAGTTGAACGATAGCGACACACGCCAGCACCAGGTTATGGTAACCTCCCGGGTATCGTTGCATGTCCCCCTGATTGTCCATACTCATTCCTATTGAATTGACCAGGTAAAATAACCATCAAACCGTCTGATGCTGACTTTCTTCCCGTCGCAAACGAATCAGTTCTTCGTGCATCAGGTTCCAGACGTGATCGCGAAGCGCCTTGATACTGGAGAAGTCATCCGGATAAACCGGATCGAGCAATGAGAGTTTCAAATCACCTCTCAGGTTAAAACGCCAATCTCCCGATGGCAGTATATCTTTTGTCCCATCAATGACCATGGGCAGGATCATGCAGTTCTTCTTTTTGGCGGTTATGAATGCACCACTTTTGAATGGCTGTAATTCACCGCCTTTTGATCGTGTTCCTTCTGCATAGATATGCACTGGAATGTTGTTCTCCAGCATTGGTTCAATCTGTTGATCAATGGTTAGAACTGATAGTTTCTTGCTGCGATCAACGCTCAGGTGTCCACTCAACCCCATAATCCATCCCATAAACGGGACTCTGAACAAACTTTTCTTCGCAATCCACTTTACAGTCCAGGGTAACAACGCTTCGAAGGGCATGTCGAGAAAGCTCTGATGATTGCTTACGACAATAACCGATTCTGTAAATTTTTGTGGAATATTTCCAAGTATTGTAGTCTTCCAAAATGGATTAACGGTAATCATGAACTTACCGAAGAAAAACATGAAGTAATTAGGAATCTGGCGAGTCCTGTCAAAAGGAAATGAAAAAAGCCGTGCCAGAGCCACAACCGGCATCATTATAAAAAAATTGAACCCGTAGAAAAACCACATCCAGATACTGAATATTGTCCGCATTTTCCTGAAGCTGCCTCTGATCCAAACTGCTTAAATAGTTACGATAATATCTATACGTGCAATATAACCCCATCGTATATGGAATAAAACGATCAAAACAACACTTCTGTTTTGCCTGTAAGACCTTTTTGGATACGGACTATCGCCTGTGCCTCCACCATTCTGTTTCAATTGGAGATGCAGCATGCGTATCTGCCTGTAGTTTGTGATTGGTACCAATACCGGATTTCAACTGATACAAGATTGCAGATGCCACTGCAGCAGCCTGATCCCCTACTTTCAGATCGTCTAACACGTGCATTTCAGCCGGGTTAAACCGTTCTTTTACAAAGAAAGTGTCGTAATCCGCATTAACAAAATCAGGATGATTCATCACGTAGTAACAGAACGGAATGGTCGTCTGGAGGCCTGATATTTCATATTCCTTGAGCGCCCGTTTCATACGCTGTATAGCTTCTTTACGGCTGCGACCGTACACACAAACTTTACTCAACAGTGGATCGTAGTTTATCGTCACCTGCTGGCCCTCTTCGTAACCGGCATCAACCCGCACTCCTGGTCCGGCAGGTATTCGGTGCCTTTGCAAGAGACCACTGCTCGGCAGGAACTGTTCATACGGATCCTCAGCGCATATCCGGCTTTCAATAGCATGACCATTAATAGAGATATCTTTCTGCTCCAACGGAAGCGGTTTACCTTCAGCCACCATAATCTGCAGTTCTACCAGATCGACGCCTGTAATCAGCTCTGTAACCGGATGCTCTACCTGCAGGCGGGTATTCATCTCCATAAAGTAGAAGTTGCGGTGCTTATCGACCAGAAACTCGACTGTACCAGCTCCAACATAATTGCATGATCGCGCTGCTTCACAAGCCGCAACAGACATCTCATTGCGCATCTCAGCCGTGATGAATACACACGGCGCCTCCTCCACTACCTTTTGATAACGTCTTTGAATGGAACATTCCCTGTCAAACAGGTGAAGGACTTTACCATGCTGGTCTGCGATAATCTGAAATTCCACATGGTGCGGTTCCTGTAGAAATTTCTCCACAAAAACACGATCGTCGCCAAACGCATTTCTTGCTTCCGACTGAGCTGCGCGGATACCGGATTTGAATGCTTCCTTGCTTTCGATAATCCGCATTCCTTTTCCGCCACCGCCGGCTGCCGCTTTGATAAGTACAGGATAACCAATCTCATCAGCCACCTTTTCAGCTTCCTCAATACTGCGAACCGCATCAGTCGTGCCGGGTGAGAGCGGCACGCCTGCATTTTTCATCATCTCGCGTGCCTTTGTTTTATCTCCCATTTTAGAGATGGAATCTGCTGTCGGCCCGATGAATATGATACCCTCCTCCTCGCAACGCTTGCTAAAGGCGGCATTCTCACTGAGAAATCCATAGCCTGGATGAATGGCATCCACGTTGGTTTGATGCGCTGCAGCAATAATTTTATCCATATTCAGATAACTAGCGCTGGCAACCGGCTTGCCCAAATGCACCGATTCGTCGGCAAGTCGCACGTGTGGAGATTTTACATCAGCATCAGAATAAACGGCGACCGTGGCAATTCCAAGGTCCCGGCAGGTCCGTATCACGCGAATGGCAATCTCTCCCCTGTTCGCAATCAATATTTTTGAAATCTTTTTTCCCATCGTTCATCCAATTAATGACCGGAACTAAAAAGTAAACTTTTGATATGTTATCAAGTTAAAAAAATCATCATTGTGGGTTAGTGGCCCAAACCGTGGTATCAGTAATAAATCCCCGATCATGCATTTCAAGTAAACTCGTAATCGTGTGTGCAATATCTTCCGGGATCAGTTTACTGGGGTTGGCTTCCTGGCCATGGCCGGCTGTTGCGGCAAAGTTCGTTATCACCTCGCTGGGATTTACCTGCATCACCCGTACATTGAATGATCTCAGTTCGGAACGCCAGCATTCCGTCAGACCATTGACAGCGAACTTGGAAGCCGCATATGGAGTACCTCCTGCGAAACCTTTCTTTCCGGCGGTTGAACCGATGTTGATGATGTTGCCGTATTTTTGTTCTGTAAAAATCTTCGCCGATTCCTTCGCCACGAGGATGGTCCCGATTATGTTGGTGGCAATCATATCATTAAGGCGACCCAATTCAATATCGGTTAGTTTGGCGAAGTAGCCATAGGCAGCATTATTAATAAGCACGTTGTAGCCGTCCATTTCCTTGTAGGCCTGTCTTATTAAAGCCACGACCTCATCCTCATTCTGAATATCCGCCATGATCGGGATAGCTCCTATCTCTTTTGCCGCACTCTGCAGCTTTGCCTCATGGCGTGCACAGATCACGACTTTTGCTCCTTTTTGAATCAGCATTCGTGCTGTTTCTTTTCCTATTCCTGAACTGCCACCTGTAATTAAAACTTTTGCTTGTGCTAAATCCATACGAAAAACATTCTTTTATTTTTAATTTTGATACTTGTGCGGTGAACACTCGAAACCGGGCATCCGTTCGTAATAGCCCGTCAGACAATATGTTTCACAAACATATCGCGATAACCGGACCAGCCATTAACCGGATGTTCTCCCCAAACATCGAATACATGCGGAATTCCCTTCCTGTTCAGAATCTCACTAAATTTCAGGTTCTGATTGAACATCGGATCATTTTTCCCAATCGCCAGCCTGATATCAAGCTTCCGAATCGCATCGAGATACCTGGGATCGGTTAAATGCTCTAAATAAGCCATTGGATTGTTACAGTATTTCAATTTCTCATCATTTGAGTGCAGAATGACATCCGGATCGAATATTCCTGCCATTGTGATGATTTTACCGAATTCGAACGGGTACCTCAATGCCAGATTCATGCTGAACAGGCCACCCAACTCCACACCAGCCAGGATGATAAAATCGTCACCAGACAGTTTTACCATAAAAGGTATAACCTCATCAATAATGTATGATTCGAACCTGGTATAGATCGATTTACGTTTTTCCGGATCTATTGCAGGATTTAAGAATGATTCCTGGTCGGCCGAATCGATGCAGAATAGTTGGTTGTAACCATTCTCAAGCTGAAATGCTATAGCTTCAGCCATGCCGGATTTCTCCCAACTCAGACGATTGCCATTTCGATCCGGCAACACAAGAACGGGTATACCATCCTCGCCGATTATCCTGATAGTCATTTTCCTGTTCAGACCGACACTTTTCCAGCTTTTTTCCTCAGTTACCATAATAAGACCCTCCTGCCTAAAAAAGCGCTAACAGGCGCGACAACTTTTGGGGGGAACAATTCCTCCATCACATCAAAAGTAGTTTCCTGTCTGCATTTAAAAATGGATGAGCTGTGAATTTAATTCTTTACCCTTTGAATGGCATTTACTTAGAAATATAATATGAATGAGAGATTATTACGTTTTTCATTTATTTTTAAGTGTTCTGCATTTATCTTACACTAAGTTTAAACTACAAAATCCATTGCTTTGGCGGGCATACTTAGATTGCTGCTAAACGATGTTCAAGCTAATCCTCAGTTCGATGGCCAAAAAAGTCACAATCTACGACGTTGCACAGAAAGCAGGGGTTGCCATTTCAACGGTATCCCGGGTTATTAACGATTCACCTTACGTTTCTGATGAAACGAAACGGAAAGTAAAGACAGCTATAGAAGAGCTGGAATTCTATCCGCAAGCCAATGCCCGAAAACTGGCCAGTAAAGAGCCAAATATGGTAGCAATGGCAGTTCCAACATTTACATCACCATTCTTTAATGAGGTGCTCAAAGGGGTAAAAGATGAGATTTTCCATACTGATCTGGACCTGTTGATCTATAACACCGGATCGCGCGATTCGACAAAAAACCTAAAGAAATTTTTAGACCGCGGCACACCTGATGCACTCATCATATTCTCCATTGATATTGATGACGAAATTCATCGCCGCCTCATTGCACAGGAAGTGCCGGTTGTTTTGGTTGATATAAAACATCCCGACTTCGACTACTACTGGTGGGATAATTACCGGGGTGGTCAACTGGCTGCCGAACACCTTGTCAAGCAAGGTTTCACACGTATTGGCATGGTTCAGGCGCTCGACCGTTCAGATAAATATCTGCAACGGGAACTTGGTTTTGAACAAACACTTGAGAAGCTTGCTCATCCGCTGCAAGACGAATTCGTTACCGCGGGTATCACACGCAAACACTCCGGTTTCAGTGAAGAAGCAGGCTACGAAGCGGTACATATTCTCCACAACCGCGGCTCTATGCCGGAAGCCATCTTCTGTTCAAACGACTCCCAGGCACTCGGTGCTATTCACGCAATTCAGGAACTGAACCTCAGGGTACCTGATGACGTGGCACTGATCGGTTATGATAACATCAAAACGGCCAGATACCTCAACCTGACGACCATCGACCAGAAGATGCTTGGAATGGGCGGTAAGGCTATCCAGCGACTGGTAGCGCGTTTGTTTGACAAACCTGACAACCTGTCGCAGATAACTGTGGAACCGGAACTTATCATCCGCAAATCAACCCAGCGCAACAAGTGAGTATCAGCGACACACAAAAACAGGCCGCACTGGCAAACTGTATCACCAAAACATCAGTTGATTATCTTCCGGAACCCTACCACGGAAAAGTCAGAGATGTGTACAATCTATCCGGGAACCGACTGGCAATTGTAGCCTCCGACCGGATCTCCGCTTTCGATCACATCCTGAAACAGCCGATCCCGTTCAAGGGGCAGATACTCAACACGCTGGCGGCCTTCTTCTTTGAGAAGGTGGATGATCTCATCGAAACACACGTCCTCGATGTTCCACATCCCAATGTGACGATCGCCCGGGCATGCAAGCCCATACCGGTTGAAGTAGTGGTCAGGGGCTACCTTGTCGGTCACGCGTGGCGCGAGTATAAAATGGGAAAACGGGAACTGAGCGGGGTTCATCTTCCGGAAGGATTAAAAGAAAACCAGCAGTTTAATCGTCCAATCCTCACACCTGCTACCAAAGCGACCGAGGGGCATGACGAAGACATCTCTGAAAAGGAGATCCTGAGCCAAAACCTGGTTGAAGCCAGGCGGTGGGAAGAAATCCGCGAGAAAGCATTCCTGCTTTTCAAACGCGGACAGCAGATCGCCCATAAGCGCGGACTGATTCTTGTGGATACAAAATATGAGTTTGGTCTTTATAATGACCGGCTGATTCTTATTGATGAAGTTCACACTCCCGACTCATCCCGTTACTTTTATGCGGAAGGATATGAAGAGCGATTTGAGATGGGAGAGCGTCAGATGCAACTCTCCAAGGAATTTATTCGGGAGTGGTTGATGAGCCAGGGATTCCAGGGAAAAGAAGGTCAGAAACTACCGGATATGAGCGATGATTTCCGCTGGCAGGTTTATGAACGATATGCTGAACTTTTCAGCACCGTTACCGGCAACCCATTCAAACCTCAACCAACACCGAATTTCAACGAAGAGCTGCCACGGTTGTTGAAGCCCTATGCGTAACTGGTTTTTAGTGGGAGATGAAGGGCGATTTTTAGGAAAATATGCAGGGGGAGACACAGGGATCTCCCCCTGCATATTTTTATTTCTACGCAATACTCTTATCTCAGTACGCTCGCATAATATATGCAACATAGTTGCGTTTAGTCATAAAAAATGCAACTATGTTGCAATTTAAAACCGATATATGTCCGAACTAGTATTCAACGAGCTATTATCCGAGAAGGGATTGCGGGTGACCGACACGCGGCTAAGCGTGTTACATACGTTGGGCGGAGCTAAATCGGCTCTTTCACATCAGGAGATCTCCGACGCGGTAGGATCGATTGATCGGGTTACGCTCTACCGGATACTTCACACGCTTGAGAAGAAACAGATCATCCATCGTGTGGCGACGGTCGATCGACAGACGCGGTTCGCTCTATGCCTGAAAGGCAAAAGAGCCGACAGCATATCAATCGATCATGCTCACTTTGAATGTAACCTCTGTCATCGAATATACTGTATTCCCGGCACGAAAATTTCTGTTAATACCCGTGTATCAGACAAGAGTGGCTTTCAGATCACGAACCGCGAAATACGACTGCACGGCATCTGCCCGGACTGTGCCAAAACCGGGATAAAAGCAGCACCATGAGTGAATCTCGCAGTACCGTCATTATAACAACACGTATTACCAATATTCTTACTACGTTGGTAGTGTTACATTTTATTGTTCATCCATTTGTATTACTGATGCTCCCTTTTCTATCGAACTTCTTCGGTGAAACCGTCCAGATCATCATATTGCTTTTGCTGATACCTGTCGGCTCACTTGGATTCTTTCCATTTTGGAAAAAGCACAAAAACTATAACCTTCTCACAGCATTTATTCTTGGACTCGCGCTCATATATTCCGGCGAATTTTTAGTCCCCAACGCTAATAATGCTGTAACCCTGAGCGCTATCTTCACAGGACAGGCTTCTACTCCCCACTATATAAAGATGGCCATTATGCTCAGTGGGGCTGCTCTTCTAGCCATTGCGAATATTTATAACTGCCGTCATGCCAGCCAGTGCGAAAATCCTGATCATTAGAATTAGCCTTTAGAATTCTTCATTTCCTCTGCAAAGACAGAATATCCTTGTTTTCACATAATCTTCGAGTAACTACCCCTAATATTTGACATGACCAGAGAGACTTTTAAAAAAAGTTCATCTATTTACCCGAAAAAGTCTTATCTGAAAAAGTCATAATTCTTACCTTAGGGGTCGAGAACGACCTTGGTTCGTTCATCGTTGAATTACACACACAGAATCCATGATGATTGCGCAAGTTTTGTCGATGATGCGACAAAGACAGGATAGTACGACAATACCTAACTATCTATTCTTTTTATTGAATAGAATACTATTAGCGCGTAATTTCGCATAAATTTCGGTATTTCAACAACTTATGAAAGCCCTTCGATAACTGATAAATAATCACAGATAAGGAAAAGTTATGAAGCATAACAATAATAAATTTGTCTATACCTTTAGCAAAAATCACTCCGATGGTAATAAGGGGATGAAGAGTTTGCTGGGTGGCAAAGGAGCTAACCTGGCTGAGATGTCCTCAATCGGGTTGCCGGTGCCTCCTGGTTTTACCATTTCCACCGAGACTTGCAAAATTTACAATGAACTAAAAGGCGAGTGGCCTGAAGGTTTAAAAGACCAGGTAAGAGAAGGTATCAAGCATACCGAGAAAGAAATCGGGCTCGAATTTGGTAATCCGGAAAATCCTCTTTTGGTTTCCGTACGCTCCGGTGCGGCGATTTCCATGCCAGGTATGATGGACACGGTCCTCAACCTTGGTTTGAATGATGAAGTCGTTGAAGGACTCGCAAAGAAAACAGGCAACGAACGTTTTGCTTACGACAGCTACCGGCGTTTTATCGATATGTTTGGTGATGTCGTTATGGGTGTCTCCCACGACTATTTCGAGCAAGCCATTGGCAAGCTCAAAAAAGAGAAAAATGTCGAAAATGACATTGAGTTAACGACGGAAGATCTTAAAGTGCTCGTCGATCGATACAAAGCGATCTACCGCAAGCACACTGGTTACATGTTCCCAAGCAATCCATGGGAGCAATTGACCTTCGCTATCAACGCCGTATTCGGATCATGGAACAGCGATCGTGCTATCAAGTATCGTCAGATCAACAAGATCACCGGACTTCTGGGTACTGCCGTTAATGTGATGGCGATGGTATTTGGTAACATGGGTGATAATAGTGGTACTGGTGTATGCTTCACCCGCAACCCAGCTACCGGCGAACATAAATTATATGGTGAGTTCCTGATTAACGCCCAGGGTGAAGATGTCGTGGCAGGTATTCGTACGCCCCGCGATATCAACGAACTGAAAAAGGTGATGCATGAGGTATATGATCAACTCGTTGAAGTGACCGTAAACCTCGAGGAACATTATAAGAATATGCAGGATATCGAGTTCACTATTCAGGAAGGTGAGCTTTACATGCTGCAAACACGAAACGGTAAACGTACGGGGCCGGCTGCTCTTCGTATTGCTGTTGATATGGTAAAAGAAGGTCGTGTTTCAGAGTCAGATGCAGTCAAGAACCTCGTCGAACCGGGACATCTGGATCAATTGCTGCACCCGCAATTCAAGGATACCAAAGCTTACGAAAAGCAAGTTATGGCTAAAGGTCTTCCGGCTTCTCCGGGTGCTGCTGTTGGTAAAGTGGTGTTCAGCTCCGAAGACGCAGAGGATGCCGCTGATAACGGCGAACAAGTTATCCTCGTTCGTATCGAGACCAGTCCTGAAGATGTTGGAGGAATGTCCGCCGCCCAGGGTATCGTAACCTCACGTGGTGGTATGACTTCACACGCTGCTGTTGTTGCACGTGGCTGGGGCAAACCTTGTGTAGCCGGTTGCGGAGATATCATTGTGAACTACGAAAAGAAGATGTTCACCAACGGCGATACCGATGTTAAGGAAGGAGACTGGATCTCTATCAACGGATCAACGGGTGAAGTCATCCTTGGAAAACAGGATCTGACAAAACCTGAAATCAGTGGTCACTTCCGGAAATTCATGGAATGGGTCGACGACGGCCGGCGCCTGAATGTCCGTGCCAACGCTGACAATCCCGAAGATGCCAAGCAGGCACGTGAATTCGGCGCCGAAGGTATAGGTCTCTGCCGTACAGAACACATGTTCTTCAAAGAAGGCCGTATTGAGATCGTTCGGGAAATGATCATGGCACAAGATGAGAAAGAACGTCGTTCCGCACTCGAGAAACTGCTACCAATGCAGCGGGGCGACTTCCTGGGAATCTTCAAGGCTATGGACGGACTGCCTGTAACGATCCGCTTGTTAGATCCTCCATTGCATGAGTTCCTGCCAAACACCAAACAGGAAATACACGAAATGGCCCGCCGTCTCGGATTACCTGATGGTGAAGTTACCAGCACGGTTGAGAGACTTCGCGAATTTAACCCGATGCTTGGTCACCGCGGTTGCCGTCTTGGCATTACCTATCCGGAAATTACCGAGATGCAGGCCCGTGCCATTATCGAAGCTGCTGTTGAAATCAAGAATAATGGTTTCAACATTGTACCTGAAATTATGATTCCTCTCGTCGGTACCATTGAGGAGTTCCGAAATCAGAAAGCGATCATCCAGAAAATAGCCGAGGAAGTACTTAAAGCACATCACGTCAAGATCAAATACCTGATTGGTACAATGATCGAGATACCTCGTGCCGCACTCCTGGCAGATCAAATCGCTAAAGAAGCTGATTTCTTCTCATTCGGAACCAATGACCTGACCCAGCTAACTTACGGCTACAGCCGTGATGATGCTGCAAAATTCCTCCCAATCTATCTGGAAAAGAAGATCCTGCCGCACGATCCATTCCAGGTATTGGATCAGGAAGGTGTAGGCCAACTGGTTAAAATGGGTGCCGAACGAGGCCGATCTACCAATGCAAATCTCAAGTTAGGTATCTGTGGTGAGCACGGTGGTGATCCTGCTTCCGTGGAATTCTTCCACAAGGCTGGATTGAACTACGTATCCTGTTCGCCATACCGCGTACCGATTGCACGTTTGGCAGCGGCTCAGGCGAATCTTACCGAAGTTGACGAGTCCGCCGCAGTGGCAGGCTAAACTGTTGCTGCTTTGCTAAAGGACAAATACCGAAAAGCTGTCCGGTGTGAAAGCCGGGCGGCTTTTTAGGTAATATTTAGACCTTAGACCTTAGACCTTAGATTTTAGAAGATACTCCGAGTGCCTTCAGCCCTTTCCACCCTGCGGGCAGGAGCATCATTGCGAGTAATATCTTGAGAGTATCTCCGATAACGAATGGTAAGACTCCTAAATCAAATACCATTTCAGCAGACATAAATCGGGATAACCAAATGGCACCAAAGGCGTAGATTGTGAGCGTTCCAAGGCCCATCATCAGGAAGGTAGTTCCAAAGTTACGATCCCATCCACTATCAGCTAAAAAGCCTACGATCGTGGCGGCAATTAAGAATCCAATCAGGTAGCCGCCTGTAGTTCCCATAAGAACAGCCGGTCCCGCCATTCCACCCGCGAAAAAAGGTAATCCAACAAAACCCTCAGCCAAATATGCTGCAACGGCAAAGATCCCACGTCGGCTTCCCAATAAGGCAGGAATGATAAGTACGCCAAACGTCTGACCTGTTATCGGAACAGGTGAGAATGGCAATGGAATTGCAATCTGGGCCGATAACGCGATCAAAAGACTGCCGGTGAGAATCAGGGCAACATCATAAAAACGCGCTTTTACTTTTGTTTGGGGACGAATTATATCAGCATAAGTCACTACAGCACCTCTGTTTCATCTTTAATAACCTGGTTAACAGGGGTAACAATAGGAGATGTATACCTATTTAACAAGTGCAGAACTGTGAATCACATGCTTTAATATCATTATTCGTATCCCAATGCCTCCCTGTTTATAAGCAGATTATTGGAATATTCTATCATTAATACACTGTAACTCTCGTAAAAATTAATTCGTAACACCCGATTATAATACTTAGATAACATTAGAATCAGATATTAGGGATAACAAAAAAAAATACTCCAATGAACATCTTAGGTCGATATATCGCCGGTTTTCTGCTTCTGCTTCTTGGAGTGATTTTCTCTGTTATTCCGTTGCCAATCGGCTGGATGTTTATGGTTGCGGCTGCCTTGTTTCTTTCACGCGACATACCTGCCATTCATAAACTCATCGTCTGGATTGAACGTCGGGATCCGTCCAGAAATAAAATGATTTATACCTGGCGCAAAAAATTGATCCGCCAATTTCCATTTCTGAGGCGTGTTAAGAAAAGTCCCTATTCTGCTCATTGAGGAAAAAATTCAGAACTTTTTCCTGATAACTGCTTATTGATTACTGGCCCGGTTTCCACTCAAGTACTTTTGCTATTTCTGGCGGCGCATTAACGGTTCCTTCTGCATTTTTTTGAAACACTTTTTCTACAAACAGGTCAACGATTCCGTCCCTTCTCCAGCGCTCGATATCATAGGTTGGCTCCCACATTCCCACACTTTCATTAGTCAAATCTCTCACCTTCCAACGGGCTCCTGATTTAAGTTTATCTTTGGTATTGATGGCAACCGATACCTTGTCTGCACGCTCATCATCTCTGAAGAACATGAGCAACGTATCATTCCTGATCAGGATCTGCGGACGTGATATTGGGATATGTCTTGTTCCCTGACCGGCGAGTGTGAAATCAGAAGAACGATGACTAATTTGTGAAATTTCCCAGCCATCACCTTCATTATATACCAGATAGTATTGAGGTCTGTCTGTGCCCTGCCTCCTCCAGTAAGTGGCAATGTATGAATGTCCGTATTGATCGACACACATGGATGTCTGATTAATTAAATCGTTGTTCTGTGGAATGTGACGGGCGTATTCTGCCGTTTCCTCAGTTATAGGCAACTGATACGGTGTGCCATCCGATTTTTCCCATGTTTTACCGCCGTCTGTCGACCTGGCATAACAGATATCATGGTTCGTGGCCACGTCGGGTGTTTCCCGCCAAACCCATGAAAGATGAATGGTTCCCTTAGCATCAACAGCACATTGCCAGTAAGCATTACGTTGGCCTTGTCCGTCGATCAGATCATCATGCAGTTGTGTCCACTGCTGCTTTTGAGTGTAATAATAGTTCATCACGAGGTTTCCGTTTCCAGATCCCCCTTCACGATACAGAAACAGCAGGTTTCCGTCCGGCATACGGTAAAACTCGGGGTAGGTCACATAATCTTCCTCACTCCCTGTCATGCTCATCATATCCGAAAAATCCAGCGATCCGGGACTAAGGCTTCTTACATAATGCAACTGGTTGTTATGCTGATCCCAGGCCATATGAAGATAGCCGGCCCCATCTGTCATGATGCTTATACTGTTATGAGCATCTTTAACATTTGCTGTAAATCTGGTCTGTTTTACAGTCCATTGTTTGTCCGGCAAAGTCCTCTTAGCTACAACGACATGGCCGCTCGTATCATAGAAAGCAACATATTGCGTGTTCTGAAATGTGGTTATCGAATTATGCCTGAATACGACCGTATTGATCGAATTGCCCGCCCATGCTTCGGCAACAGACATGCTCTCCGTTTCGGAAGATTTAGTCGTTGATTTACATGAAACAGAACCAAAAACAACTGAGAGTGAAAGCACGAGAACTGACAACTTGTTTGGCATAGTTTTGCTGCTTTATAACCTTAATGCGCCATAACATATAATCTGAATATAGAAACCGGGCCGGAACAATGAACTTGTCATTTCGATTCCGACCCGGTTGCATCTTTAGCTGAGGACTAAAGCTATCATACCTGTTATCATATGGTTTTACATGTGATAGGCCTTGTTCGATACCCTGCCCTTAATCTGAAATTTCCCGTTTAATCTAATATCCTCAGAAGAACTCCCAACCATCACATCAAATGTTCCGGGTACGACTTCCGGCTCTAAATTTTTGTTGTAAAGCTGAAGATCTTCCGGATCAAGTTCAAATGTTAGTTGCTTCGTCTGGCCGGGTTCGATTGTGATCCTTTTGAATCCCCGGAGGACTTTTACAGGGGTTATCACCGGCGTTGTTTCTTCATGCAAATAGAGTTGAACGACTTCATCTCCTTTTCTTTTTCCTGTGTTTTTCACATCCAGGCTTACCTCTACTTTTCCTCCGGCATTTTGGGTATCCGGACTGATCTTCAGATCACTGTATCTGAAACTGGTGTAGCTGAGTCCATATCCAAATGGATAAAGGGGACCGACCACACGAGCCCGTGATGGATGATCATTCGAATTGCCCTGACTGGCCGGCATATAGGGAAAATTCAGAGGTACCTGACCAACTGTTTTGGGAAACGTGATCGGCAATTTTCCCCCGGGATTGTAATCCCCGAAAAGAGCTTTGGCAATGGCTTCTCCCGCTCTTGCTCCCGGAAACCATGCTTCGAGGATTGACGGGACATTTGCATTGATCCAGTTAACAGAGAGTGGTTGACCATTCATCAGTACCACAACGGTGGGAGTGCCTGTTTTATAGACAGCTTTTACAAGCGCCAATTGATGCCCCGGCAAATTGAGGCTGACTCTTGATCGTCCCTCACCGACCGTTCGATTATTCTCTCCGACAACAACAACAGCTACATCCGAATGCCTGGCAGCCCGAACGGCCTTTTGTATCTCGTTTTTTTCCTCCTTGCTAAGTGGTGTCTCCATAATGTCGCTTACAGGGAAGTCCTTGTCTCTGACATTGGGTCCTTTCACATAGGTCACTTTCGTACCTTTCGACACAGCCGATTTAATGCCATCCAGGACCGTGGTAACTTCAACTCCCGAGGGTCCGTAACCGTTGATCAGGCTTCCGGATAAGGTGGCGTCAGGACCTGTTACCAAAATCGATTTTATCTTGTTTTCATTAAGCGGAAGCAGGTTGTTTGAGTTTTTCAAAAGAACGAGTGACTTCTCGGCAGCTTCAAGCGACAGTGCTTTTGAAGAGGAAGTCTGAACCATACCGTCAGACTGAGTCGTGTCGACATATGGATGATCGAAAAGTCCCAGCCAGAATTTGACACGTAAGACTTCGCGTACCCGCTGATTAATTACACTCATTGGAATGTCACCGTCTTTGACCAATTCCCGCAGTGGATTCAGGAATACAGAAGGCTTCTGAAAATCGGTGCGAACATTAACACCTGCTTCTACCGCCTGTTTAACTGCTCCTTTAAAATCGGGCTGAACATGGTGCTTTGAGTAAATAAACTGAAGTGCTCCACTGTCCGTAACGATATATCCCTTAAATCCCCACTGCTGGCGCAATATCTGGGTCAAGAAATGATAGCTTCCCGTAACCGGGATTCCGTTATAATCATTATAAGAACTCATTACACCCAAAGCCCCGGCTTTCACGGCAGCCTCAAAAGGAGGTAAAAACAAGGTGTACACCTCGCGCGGTGTGACATGAGGATCGGTCCGTGCGCCACCGTCTCTGCCGCCCTTGGGTTCACTGTAAACCGCAAAATGCTTCAGTGTGGAAACTACGTGCTCACTCTGCAGTCCCCTGACCATAGCTGCACCTAACTGACTCGTCAGGTATGGATCTTCACTGTACGTCGATGGCACCCTGCCCCAGCGCGGATCCGGTGATATATCCACTTCAGGCGAATAAATATTTGTGTAACCGAGCGCCCTGGCTTCTTTCCCTTCAACATGTCCGATCTTGTTGATAAGTTCAGGATCCCATGTACTTCCCTGGCCTATTTCAACAGGAAAACTTGTCGCCTTATAAGCCTTCAACCCCCGGATCCCTTCGTTGGTAAAATCCACGGGTATTCCCAATCGTGTTTGTTCTATAAAAAAGCGCTGGACATTATTTAAGGCGTCGGCATGGCGGGATGGCGGCCAGAAGTATTCTGATTTCTTCCGGCCATTAAGTTGCTCATCTATATTTGCGACACCGTCTTTCCAAGTTGTGTCAGCCCACATTTTTGTAGGTTGCTGATCTGACAAAACAGCCCCATATCCATAGAGCGTAACCATTTGCCCGGTTTTCTCATTAATATTCATCCGGGAAATCAGGTCATCGATTCTCTTATCTACCGGGAGAGACTGATTCTCATAGGGATCTTCCTTCCCATTCTTATTCAGATCAATCCAGCCTTTATGATAAATAGATTTTTTAATCTGGAATGGATAGGATTGGCCGTAACATTTTGTGCTTGTGAGGATCGAGATGCCCGCTAATAAGCAGCATCCGATAAGTAAACTTGTAGATTTGCAATGCATTTTCACGCGGTTTAATTCTGATGAAATAATGTGGCTTAAAGTATTTCCTCTCGGATCAGTCAATAAAAGCCTTTATCTCAATAGGTGCTATTTCATTTCTGTCAAAGTATCGATGATATTCAAACTTTTCCGCAGATAAATCCAGACAAAAAACCGGACATCTTCTCTAATTTTTTACCTGATCGATTAGCAGTTGAATCAACTTCTTAACTATTAACAATAAATAACTATCCGTAAATAGTACAGCAACTCCGTAACAGTGGTTTTATAGTTGGAATTCTCTGGGAACCACATCCTGATTCCTCGGGAAAAACAGGCACGATGTTCACAGAGAAATATGGCTGGAATCGCTGTGTTCTCTGCGTAATTCTCCGTGACCCCAGTGGTTTCTATTACCTGTGTGCAATTTCCTGACACCTATTGGTCTGAATCCGGAAAGTCATTTAACAATAAAAGACAGGCAGCCATAATCGCTGCCTGTCTTCTCTCTATTACTAACAGATGTTACATGGATCTTTGAAATTAATACCCTGGATTTTGGGTAAGTTTTGCGTCCTTATTCAGGTCGATATCATTTTGTGGTATCGGCAATAACTTAGCTTTATCCTGTGTAAGACCCATAATGGGATAGGGTATTTGATCCTCAGGTCCGTTGCCGTAGTCAGCTTTTTCCGTTGGTGCTATGTGGCTTTCAACACGTTCATAGAGCAAGCCCATGCGCATCAGTGTCTCACGCCGGTTTTCTTCGGCAACCAACTCACGTGCCCGTTCATCCAGGATGAAATCGAGACCGTTGTGTCCGCTGCCTGAAATCATAGCGGCCGTTACCTGTCCTTCAGCGGGATAATTGGCAAATGCTCTTTTACGAAGAACATTAATGCTTGTCGCTGCAGCGGCATAATCTCCCATATCAACCTGGGCTTCTGCCTGCAACAGGTACGTTCCGCCCAAACGCATTACGGTGATATCTTTGATAGCGGCATATCCAAATACGTCATTGGGGTCGAAACAGAACCACTTTGTCGTTTCCGGGACAATGTTAATTAGTGTATCCTTCTTAACCGAAGTTCCGGCATCTCCCGGCTGTATTTCCTGACCATATTGGGCGTATGAAGGATCATTATAAAAATAATGCCGTTTGATATTGTATTTGGAATTCCGGATATCTCCTTTCTGATATAAGCCATACAGGACCCAGTCGTTCAGGCGCATCCGGGCAATACCGCGGCCCCCCGTCGAATCTGTTATTATTATACCCGGCATGGCATGAAGTTGAGCCTGCCATACCCGGCGAAGCTGTGAGGCGTCGGAAATACCACCGTTCAATGTGCTGGGGTTTTCCTGTTCGAGTGTCCAGATGGTCTCAGTATTTCCCTGGCCTCTTCTTTGGTTACCATAAATGAACATGTCGTGGTAATAATCCCCAGGATCGCCGACATCAACACCATAACGCTGATCAATTAACTGAAAATCACCGCTGTTAATGATAGCCTGGGTCTGTTGCAGTGCCTTTTGAGCATTCTGTTGTAGTGTCGATTGAGAACCGGACTGTTCACCAATACGCAGATAGGCCACAGCCAGTTCTTGCTGGGCTGCTGCTTTATTTACCCGTTCGTACATTTTGCCATTCGAGTTACTCTTGACGTCATTTACATCGGGCAAATACTGGGCCGCATAGGACAAATCACTAACAATCAGGTTATTTACACTATCCATCGGGGCCCGTGCGAAATCTGTTTTGGGACCTGAAACCGGTGTTGTTATAATCGGCACTTTACCGTAAAAGGTGGCCAATTGCTCATACGCATACCCCCTGAAAAACCTCGCTTCGGCTTCATCCTGATTTCTGCCGGCCTGGCTCATCGCCTTTTGGGCGGCATCACTGTGAACAGCCTGAATGATGACATTGGCATTTTTGATAAGGCCATAAGCCCAACTCCATGCATGATCCGCAGCTCCATCTGTGGAAATCAGTTTGTTGTAATCGGTATATGGAATTTCATAACCTTCGGGCTGTACAGGGTAAGCAATATCGGTACCTGCCTGCCACGTACACAGCCATCCCTGATGCCCGGAATACGTATACCACAGGCTGAACCCGTGGTATAATCCGGTTAACTGAGACTCCAGCCCAAGTGAATCACTAAGGGTTGACGGAGCGTACGCTGACTCCACTTTCTCATTCAGAAAGCTATTTTTACAGGAGAGCAACGTAAGCATGCCTATACTTATCGTAATTATATATGATGTAAATTTTTTCATAGCGTTAAAATTTTTAGCTGATGATTAGAGGGTGATATTGACGCCCAAAACAACAGTCCTTGGCTGCGGGTAATTGTTGCTCGTGAAATTAGTCCCGCCCCGACCGGTGTAATCCACTTCCGGGCTCCAGCCAAGCCATGGGGTCCAGGTGATAAGATTGTGTCCGCTCAGATACACGCTTAACCCGCCTAAACCAGCTTTTTCTGCGACACTTTGAGGTAAATTATATGTCAAAGTAACATCTTTAAGCCTGGTATAACTGGCATTTCGCGGATATCCATAACCGATCGTATTCGTATAAGTCAGGGCCGGCATGCTGTTATTATGATTATCCGGTGTCCAATAGGTCAGATCCGCAGGAATATTTCTACGGCCTGCCAAATCCACCCAGTTCAACTGAGTGTTGTATTTTAAAACACCTTGAACGGTCTGTATAAAAATTCTCAAATTGAAATTTTTATAATAGAAGGTGTTGTTAAGGCCTCCAGTCCATTTGGGATCGGGAGAACCGAGAATAGTCCTGTCATCGGCAGTTATCTGCTGGTCAGGCTGTCCAGTCAAATTTCCATTGGTATCAACCCCGTTAATATCAGCAATTTTCAAATCCCCGGGCTTGGCATTGTATTTTGCGGCCTGTGCAGCTTCGCTCGTCTGCCATACTCCCAGCATTTTGTAATCATAAATTACATTTATAGGTTGCCCGATGAACCAACGGTTCCCTAAATCACTTTTTTTGTCTCCGTACAGATCAACAATTTTGTTCCGGTTGGTGGCAAACGTAATATCGCTTGTCCATATGAAGCCTCCGGCCTGTAAATTCGTCGTATTCAAGGTTACTTCAAGCCCCTTGTTTTTGGTTTCTCCAAGGTTGGCCCATACAGAACCATAACCAGTGATAGCCGGCAATTGGCGTTGCAGCAACAGGCCTTTGGTGTCGGTACTGTAGTAATCAATCGTACCCCTTATGCGATTTTTGAGGATGCCAAAATCCACACCAAGATCAGACGTTGTACTGGTTTCCCAGTGAAGATTTGCATTGCCCAAAACGCTTGGATACGTTCCGATCATAGCTACACTATTGAACGGATACAGGTTGACTCCATCCGTTGTTTCCGTTTGATTCGGCCTGATAGCTTGATTACCTGTCCGGCCATAAGAAAACCTGAGTTTCAGGTTGTTTACAGCATGGACATTCTGCATGAATTTTTCATTGCTGATGTTCCAGCCTACAGCCGCTGTAGGAAAGAGCCCGTATTTGCTGGTATTGGCTCCGAAGGCTGAATATCCATCACGACGTGCAGTAAGGGTTAACAGGTATTTATTTTTGTATGAATAATTAATTCGCCCCATTTGAGATAAAAGCGAATAACTGTATGTGCCGTCTCCATTTGAATTATAAGAGGTAATTGCCTGGGTCGCACCTGCACCTAAGTTATTGAATGATAGCATGTCGTTAATGAATCCGGTTGCGGATGCCTGCGCAAAAAAATGGGTGAATTTTTGGGCACTATACAAACCAGTGAAATCTATATGACTATCGCCAAAATCTTTTTGATATGTCAAAATATTCTCGACGAGCCAGTTGCTATCGGTTGTATTATTTACTGTCGCATTCCCATTCTGTGTACTTCCGGCCGCCCTTCCGACATAATCGGCATAGCGGGAGGGGTCATAGGAATAAGATGCATTCAGCTTGTATTGCAGCCCCTTCAAAACACCCAATCCCTGAATAAAACCAGGTTTAAAAATAGCATATCCTTTCCCGTCTAATCTTTTATACCGGCTGACCCGATCCTCCAATGTTGGCAGAAATGGATTCGTATATAACAATTCAGGAGCGTCAGGATGTATCGCATAGGTTCCATCGCTGTTTCTTAAGGTCCCGTACGGACTCATTTCTTCGGCAAACAGCAGGGCGGCCTGGCCGCCGTCATAATTATTGGCATTATAGAAGAGATTGGTTCCGACATCCAGATAATCAGTTACATTAGCATCAATATTCGCCCTGACATTGGTCCGTTCGAAATTATATCCTTTGATGATACCCTGTTGTTTCATGAACTCACCGGATATATAATAGGTCACCGTATTCGTCCCGCCTGATATCTTCAGGTTATTATCCGTGCTGTATGCCGGCTGGCTAATCTCACTTAACCAGTTGACGGTTTTTCCGGCTTTGTAATTAATATATTCATTACCGCCTGGCGAGTTTGGCACGGGGGTAAGCTGATCCTGGGGTATTCCGCTTTCGAGCTGATACCACTTCCATTTTTCCAGGTACTGTTGCGGACTGCCCGGAGTCAGCTTATGGGCATATCCTCCGGTACCTACATACCCGTTATAGGTAATTTGAGGTTTCCCTTTTTTCCCTTTCTTTGTGGTAATAAGAATAACCCCATTGGAACCCCTGGTTCCATAGATAGCTGTGGCCGATGGACCTTTCAATACGCTGATGTTGGATATATCACTCTGATTTATGTCATTCAATCCTCCACTGAACGGAGTACCATCAACTACTATCAGTGGATTGTTGCTTGCACTGATGGAATTTTGTCCCCGTACCATAATGGAAGGTGAGGTTCCCGGCATGGCACGACCTTGTGTAATATTGAGTCCTGCCACTTTTCCTTCCAGGGCCTGCCCCACATCCGTTACAGGGACCTGTTTTATCTGGTCGGTTGTAATGGATGTAATAGATCCGGTAATATCTGCCTGTTTTTGCTCACCGTAACCGACAACGACCATCTCTTGTCCCTGGACAGCCTGGATCTGCAAAGCTGCATTGATCTCATGCCTGTCATTTACCGGAACCGTTTGGCTCTGATAACCGATATATGAAAAGACCAGGGTATCAGCACCTGACGATATATCAAGTTGATATTGACCATTGGCATCAGTAGCCGTACCGTTCGATGTTCCCTTCACAAGCACATTAACACCGGGTAAAGCTTCTCCACTCGTAGCATCGGTGACTTTTCCTGAAACAGCAAACTGGATGTTCTTTGAAGCATCAACAACCGGTTTGGTGTCCCTTGGATAAATCACATAGGTGCTCTTACCGATTTTGGTATAACCGAGATTAAGACTGGTAAGAAGCTGAGCCAAAGCCTCGCCGGGTTTCTCTTTCAAAAGCGCTTCGGGCGCGGGGCCATATTTACCTTTTAGCGCATCGTCCTGGTAGAAAAACTGAACATTATATCGTTCCTGTAGATATGCCAGTATCTTATCAAGTGAGACCCGCGCATTCGTATGCATTTCTGACAGCGAAGTTTCACTTACCGCCGAGCTGAATAATCTCATTGGCTTAGATTCCTGAGCGTTCAGACACTGAAGCAGAGGTTGTCCAACCCAAAGGATCACTCCCAATAGCAGCGTGAATTTTGTAACGCCATTCTTCATAAGTCACCCATCCTGTTTTTACGTTATGTTTATTGACTATTGTTACTGTTTGCTATTCTCCTATGTAGATTCGCTTGCCTGCCTGAGTAACCGGCAGCTTTAGTGCCTTGCTCAAAGCTTTCTCCAGCATATCAACATCACTGTTTTCAAGGATACCGGAGAGTTTTTTATTCAGCACGTTGCGATCCTTTACAATCATTTTCATGCCATAGGTATTCTCTATCCTGTTAATAATCTGTTGCAGAGGGGTATGATCGCAGACGAGTTTATCCTTGACCCACGAGGTGTAAAGATCAGTAGATACCTGGCTAACCTGCACCTTATTATCCCCTCTTTTTAAAACAGCCAGCTCATTTGGATTTAGCAGATAGGTATCACCCTTACTCTTTGAAGTGCCCGCATCGCTTGAAACTCTGACATGCCCCTCGACAAGTGCTACCCGCGTTATTCCAGAGCGAGAATTGACCGAAAATTCAGTACCCAAATCGGTTATGATGCCATCCGCAGTATGAATTCTGACAACTCTTCTCTTCAAGCCCGTAAGATGAGGGATTGCAAAATATGCTTCCCCGCTAAGCCAGATATCGACATCACCTTTTTTATTATGATCAGTTGCAAACTTCAGACTTGAATTAGCATTGAGAATAATCCTCGATCCATCACTCAGCCTAAGCGTACTCTTCTGCCCATAGTCTGTCTGAAACTCCTGGACAGAAGCTACATTAGTTGATTTTTCTTCTGTGATTCTCGTTTTCCTGAAAGAATTATAGACGAAAATCACTCCGATAAGGAGAGCAATACTGGCAGCAATACCGATATAAACAGAAGTTCTTTTTTGCTCATATTTCGAAAAAGACCATAGCTTTTTTTTCTGTTCATGCGTATCTATTGCATGAAGCAGCTTTCTGAGCTCTATCGTCGGATTAGGATATGCAGGCTCTCCGCTTGTAAATTTTTTTACCACTAACCTGGCTTCGGCAGCCAATTCTGAATGAACAGGATCCTGTTTTTCCCATTCATTCCAATGAGTTGATTCTCCTGAATCAGCTTTTCCGATGATCCATCTGACGAATGAATCATCGTTCAAATATTTTTCCAGGTCTTTAAAATTCGCCATTGTTATCGTTATCAATAAAATCCCTACGTACAACCATTCTGGTAACGCTTTCACTCAAACAGATACCCTGGAATTCTGTTCATACCGGGTTCTCAGAAAAAAAAGTGCATTTTCCCGACCTTTTTTTCTGAATTGAGATAACCAGTTATTATTTAAAGAGACTCCGGACCCCAAGGAGAAGTCGTTAAAAACGATTTTATCACATCTTCTATCACCTAACCCCTGGATTAATCCAGGGGTCAAAGTGAATTCTGAACTCATTAAACCGTTTTAACGGTTTTACCAAGGCAAATATACGCGGTAATTCATGCTGTACCGGTGCTTGTATTCTTTATCTACCGATTTTTATATCGAACTCGCATTATATATGTACTCTTAAAGAGCAATATTAGAAAGGTGCAATACTACGATACTATTTCTCGTAGTTTTATGAGAGCCTCATGGGTAATATTGCAAACACGCTGGTAGCTGAGGCTCGTCATTTCAGATATTTCTTTATTGCTGTACCCTTCATAGAACTTCAAAAAAACAACTTCCCTTTGTCTCTTGGTTAATTCTGATAATGATTCATTGAGCACACTCTTTCTTTCTCTCAGTAATTCAGAATGGATAATAGTTTCGTCAATACTCGAGACATGCTGATACGACATATCGGAATATTCACGGTTTCTTTTTTCCCGGGCGTCATATCGTGCTAATTGGCGCATCAAAATTCTTCGGAGAGAAACGATTAAATATTTTTTTACGGAAACGGCCTGATCCAGGACTTCTCTCTTTTTCCATAAACGAAAAAACAAGTCCTGAATACTGTCACGGACAGCTTCATCACACGGATTAATTTTAAATCCATAGCGATAGAGATCTCCATAATATTTTAGAAAAAGTTCTGAAATCGCTTCCTTATCGCCTGATAAAAAATCACACCATAACTCTTCATCTTTGAGCCTGTTTTTTCCGCTTAATATGGTTGTGAGAAATAGGAACACGAACACCAAATATTAAAAGTGTAATTGGTACATTTATTATTTTAAGGAAATTCAGGATTAGTGCAAAATTAAAATGAACCCATTTTTTATTTTGTCATAGCAACACAAAAATCACTTTCGCGCATTGTTATCTAGTCTTTTTTTCTGATTTATCATTTTTACATCAACGTTTGGATCTTTGTCTCTTTCTGCCTCTGAATAAAGGTTAAAACACCACCTCAGATCTTTAGTAACGGAATGGTGTTGCAGCGACCCCAGCCAATACCTGTTTGGGGAACTGCTGCCGCGGATGCAACCATATCGGTTACACTAAACGGCACGAACAAAACGACTCAAGCCGACGGAACCGGAAAATGGAATCTGGAACTTCCGGGCATGATGGCTGGCGGTCTATACACAATGACCATTGAATCCGGATCGAATATGACTACCCTATCCAATGTGTACATCGGTGATGTATGGCTGGCATCTGGACAGTCGAACATGGAATTTACCGTGAACCAGGGCGACAGCGAATCATCAGTAATAGCAGCTGCTAATGATCTAATGATTCGACAGTTCAAGATTCCGAAAGGACTATCTGATGTTGTTTCCGATGTATTGCCCGGCGGCAGTGCATGGACACCGGATATGTCATCTTATGTTGGTAATTTCAGTGCTGTAGCCTATTTCTTTGCAAGAGACTTGCGCAAGCATCTCGATGTGCCTATTGGGATCATTAACTCATCGTATGGCGGCAGCCGTATTGAAACATGGATGTCAGATCAAATGCTCGGCTATGATGAGCAGGATACCACTTTAGCAAACGGCGAGGCCGAACCGCAGCCAACTGTCGCTTACAACAAGATGATCCATCCTATCCTGCAGGTGCCCATTAAAGGAGTGATCTGGTACCAGGCCGAATCGAATGGGGATTCTATGGAGGATGCCCTTGGATATGGCAAACTATTTAAAACGATGATCAACGGATGGCGCGATCTGTGGGGAGAAGGTGATTTCCCGTTCATCTGGGTGCAGTTGCCTAATTACGGACAAGTCTATGAACAACCGCAATCGTGGGATGCATGGCCGCAACTTCGTGCCCAGCAAAGCTCCGCGTTAACATTGCCCAACACCGGCGAGGCTATAACGATTGACGTTGGAGGGACGAGTATTCACCCAACACATAAACAACCGGTCGGATATCAGTTGTCGCTTATTGCACGCCACCTGGTTTACGGCGAGAACATCGTTTATTCCGGACCACGCTACAAGAACAACCTTCTACAAATTGATGGATCAGTTATTGTTAATTTCGATCACCTTGGCAGTGGACTGATGGCGAAAGATTCAACGAGTGGCGGATTGAAGGGATTTGCTATGGCCGGCGCCGATGGCAACCTGGTCTGGGCAAACGCAAAGATCGACGGTGACCACGTGGTTGTGTGGAACGATCAGATTCCCGAGCCCAAACTTATTCGATACGCATGGGAATACAATCCGGCTGGTGTGAACCTGTACAACCAGGAAGGATTACCAGCCGAACCGTTCAAGGCAGACGTTAATCCGGGGTTTAAAATCACGACTTTCGAAGCTACTAGTCCAACCATTGAACAGGGACAAAGTACCGATCTTAAGTGGCAGGTTTTCGGTGCATCATCTGTCACGCTGGACGGCACACCAGTTGATTCTGCAGGCACGAAAACTATCAGTCCGGCGACAACGACAACATACAACTTAATAGCGATCAACCGGGAAGATGCCAATGATAAGGACACCGCGAAAGTAACCGTGGAAGTGCTCGATCCCAGTCAGGTCGATCGTACAAAAGGGCAACCAACCACCGCTTCAACGTATCAATCACAGGATAACCTGTTGCCGGGTCTGGCTACCGATGGCGATATGAATACCCGCTGGATAGGGCGTGGGATACATCGACACCTGATCCTAATGTGGATGACAATCCGGATGACGAATGGATTATGGTTGATATGGGGAAAAGCATCAATGTGAATAAAGTGATTCTTAACTGGAATGACGCTTACGCTACTGCCTATACGATCGATGTTTCCTATGACGCATACCTATGGAAAACAGTTTATACCGAGTTGGCCGGTGATGGCGGAGAGGATAATATCATGTTAAGTACGCCTGAGAGCGGACGCTACATCCGCATGCATGCAACACAGCCTGCGACACAACAAGGTTACTCGCTCTATGAATTCTCGGTTTACGGGCTGATGTCTTCCAAACAGCCGCCGACCGTCAAACTTTCCACATATGGCAATGTCGTCGCTCCCAACTCTGCTGTGAAAATAATGGCAGATACTCAGGACACCGACGGTACCGTGGATACGGTAAAATTTTACCAGGGTGATCAACTGTTGAGCACAGTAACTAACTCGCCGTTTGAGGTCTCATGGACACCCGACCAGGTTGGCGATTATGACTTCACCGCCGTTGCCATCGACAACGACGGACATGCCGTTCAATCTGATCCCTTCACTGTTTATGTGGATGACGGGTCGATCCCACGGTTCGAAGCTGAAAATGCAACGTACACAGGAGGCGGTACGGTGAAAAGCTCCCCGGCAGCCAGCGGAAGCAAATATTTTGATATGCAGGATGCCTGGACACTCACTTTCAATAACATCAGTGTCCCTTCTGATGGAAGCTACTTAATGGTAATAGGATATCAGCTTACCTATGAATCTCCAAAATCCCAATATGTCGTCGTGAATGGAGACACGGTAGCAACCGTCGAGTTTACTGCCCCCAACAAAACAGACTGGCTGCAAAAAGGATTGAAGGTTGATCTGAAAGCCGGAACTAACGTGATCGGCATCAACGGATCCTGGAACTGGATGGATATTGATTTTATCGCCGTAGAGAATGCCACTGCTACAGCCATTGACCAGTCGGTTGTCCTTGCGACCAAATTCAATCTGAATCAAAATTATCCCAATCCGTTTAACCCAAGTACGATGATCTCTTATACCATCCCCGCTCCCGGCTATGTTCATCTCGATATCTACAATATTCAGGGACGAAAGGTAGCCACACTTGTTGATGGGATGAATCCGCCGGACAACAATCGATACGGTTTGATGCACATCGATTAGCCAGCAGCGTCTATTTTTATCGCATCCGCTTCAATGGACAGGTGATAACCAAAAGTATGGTACTTTTGAAATAGAAGGCACCGGTTAAACCTATCTATTATGATATTAGAACCCGTCCGGATAGTTCCTGACGGGTTCTTTAATTTTTTGGTTGATCATATACTATTTTTCAAGCCTGTCAGCGTGTTTCCTGATAACCGACATTGTCGTGCTGTCGGTGTCAAAAACGGAATTCAACCCTTGCGGCTCCTGCGGCGGGTCTCCGGTGAAATCAGTTCCTTCTTTCCACATATAATCTTGTGTATGAGCGCGTCCTTCACCACCCCACGCCCAAAAGTTGGCACCAACCAATGGTGAACCCGATAATGCTTGGGTTGCCAGCGTATCAAAAACAAGGTTATAAAATCTGTCACGGTAGGTTGTGGGAGAAGACGGCGCATATCGCTCATTATCACGCGGTAATCCAAACTCCTCCAGGACAACCGGCTTATTTAGTTGTTTGGCTATCGCGATATGTTGATCCAGGTAGTTAAACGTGTTTGCGATGGATGAACCGAACATCGTTGCAGCGCTGTCGGCAATGTACCATCCCCAGTTCTTCGGCCAGATGTGAATTGTTATATAATCAATAGATGACGGCTGTTGCTCTTTTACAAAGATGTCCTTTTGAAGCAAGGTGCCGGCTGCTCCCTCACTCCCGGTTGTAACTAATTGATTCGGGGCCAGATCATGTATAAATGTTGCTGTATTACCAATCCAATCATAGAAATACTTCAACAATGTTGTATCCTTAATTGAATTAGGATTTGGTCTCGGCTCGTTAGCCAGCTCCCACGCCATGATTGCAGGATCTTCTTTATATGGTACACCGGTTATGGAATTGGTCCGGTCGATGACATGTCTGATATATTGTTGCGACATGCTTTTCGCTACGCTGTCTTGGTAGAAGCTGGCTGAGTACGCCATGAATCCGTTCCAATCTCCCGTTTTAACCGGATCAGGAATAGGTTTTCCGGTACTCCAGTTTACATACTGAGGCATCCCGCCAGACCAGGTCCAATAGTTATTCAGAACCATAATGGCATGCATGTCACGCTTCCCCATTTCAGAGAGCAGAAAATCGAGTCCCGAGAATAGGGTATCATTATACACGCCGGGAGCATTTTGAAAAGCAGGACGGACCGACCTGTCAACGTCTGATTTCTCACACGAAGCCATAATCCGAAGATTGATAATCCCGTTCATTTTCATCTGATCGAGTTCACGCTTTAGCCGCTCTTTTCCACCCGGGATGATATCAGCCCCCAGCCAGGCCCCCTGCCAGAAATTGGCACCGATGTAACGATACGGTTTATTACCGATCATGAGATGATCACCAACAACACGAACAAATGATTTTTCTTTTTTTATATCTGTTTTTTGACAGGCGATCAAACCGTAAAGCGAAACCAAAATCAGAAAGAAAAGATTATAGAATCTGCAATATTTACCGCTCATAATTTCCTCATTCGTTTTAGATTCACAACGAGAGACCAAGGATTGATCAAATAAATTGATTTAATTCGAATATTCCAATAACTCGTTGAATGATAGATCAGGATGAACCGGAGGCTAGATCTGAAATAGACTGCCAAAGCTTGTGGTTTAGGGGCACTCCATTCTTCATGTTTTCCATGCGGGTAAGAAATGATTTCTCTCCGGGATAATAAATAGGATTATCTCCCTCAGGTTTTGATTGATGAAAATCATTAATGATCGAATCAACTAATTTCGAGAGGTATTCCTGATCAGATACATATTCCGAACTAAACGCGATAAATACCTGCGACAAGCCATATTCGATATCATCCTCGCCGATGACCCTGGTAGACCGACCTTCGGACAACAGCGTTGATAACATATCCAGTACAAGCGCCAATCCGGAACCTTTCCACATCCCAACGGGCAATGGCCTTTGCGACTCAATAATCTTCTCCGGATCTCGCGTTAGATTACCCTCCGAATCGAACCCGCCATCATGCGAAAGCTTTTCGTTCGCCCGCGATTTGACCTCAAGCGTTCCGTATGCATACTGGCTCATGGCCATGTCCAGCACAACAGGCCCGTCTTTTTTGGGAATGGCTATAATTAATGGGTTATTACCCAGCCTGGATTCCGAACTTCCCCATGCCGGCAAGTTTGGTTTCGTATTCGACCAGCAAATGAATGGGTAACCGGCTTCTGATGCTCTCCAGCCATAAGTACCGCCACGCATCCAGTGATTAGTGTTTCGCAGCGCAACACAGCCGATCCCGTTTTCCTTTGCCAGTTCGATAGTACGATCAGTACAGATAAGGGCATTGAGCGGTCCGGGACCGAGATTTCCATCCCATTGCTCGATCGCGTGAAAACTTTTAACCTTACGTGGAACGGCATCCGGTTTTATAACGCCACTTTTCAAACTTTCCATGAATGGCAGAAACCTGTTGATACCGTGCGAATCTTTTCCAGCCATGCTGTTTTCAGCAAAGATGCCAGCGAGCTTTCTGGCGCGATCCGAATCAAAACCCCTGCTCTCAAGAATGGAAGTCAGTACCGATTTAATTTCATCAAAAGGGATGCGCACTGTTGAATGACTCATAAAACGTTTTGGATTATGTTCTTACAACCTCTGGTGTTATAGCATAAAAAGTATTGATCGTAAAGATAGCCTAATTTGTGCAGGTTGCCAGTTTTTACGCTTGTTTGACAACCCCCTTCGCCCCCTTTATTAAGGGGGAATTTATTGCTGTCATCCCATACAACCTAAAGCATAATTAACGAAATATGCGCAGCCTTACCCCTTAGAAAAGGGGGTGCAGGGGGTTGTTATCCCATGTCATAATCTGCTAACAATCGTTTAATAAATGGAGCTCCTGATAATGATGGGGGGTGTTTTCTTTCAAACCAAAATTATTGGCATACTAAGCCAGGTTATTGGCATAAATCCCAAGTATGATTTCGGTTGTAAGTCGTGCTGATTCGCCGGTAACATATGGATCCCTGTTCTCATGAACGGCAGCGACAAAATCCGAAATTATCGCTTCGTGACCGGAGGTATCTTCTACGGAAGCACTGCTGGCTCCGCTGTGAATTTTGCCTTTAGCTACTCTGCTTTGGTTTTCCAAATCCTCTACGGTCCAAGTGGTAATTATATCGTTCTCCATAATCACCGTGCCCTTCTCGCTGTGAATCTCCAGTCTGGCATCAAAACCGGGTTTAGCAATGGTTGAAGCGATCATCGTACCGATCATACCGTTCGAATACTTGAGTATAGCAGCGCCATGATCTTCTACCTCGATATCATGCGCCAGAGTCCCGTATGCACTAACAATCTTCTCTGGTTTACCGAAAAACCATCCGTACAGATCAACCTGATGTGCTGCCTGCTGCATAAAGGGTCCACCGCCGTCCATGTTCCATGTACCTCGATAGGCTCCGCTTTGGTAATAGGCATCGTCACGATAATTCTTAACAGTGAGATCGGCAGCATAGATGCGTCCGAGGCTGCCGTCATTGAGCAACTTTTTCATAACCTGGTTATCCGGACTCATCCGGCGCTGGTATGCTACGCCGAGCTTCACATTGTGCTCTATACACGCCTCGATCATCTCATCGATCGACTCAAATGTAATCCCAATTGATTTCTCAGTTAATACATGTTTACCCAGTTTTGCAGCTTCAATCGCTCCGGCAGGATGCATTCCATTCGGTGTGCAAAGGATCACCCCATCAAACTCATTTTTGATTTCACCCAGGGATCCACCCACTTCGATCTTCATATCGTTCGGCAGCCAGTTTGGTGATTTCCAGCTGCGCGATACAAATCCTGCGACTTCTATCCCCCGCAGGTTTCCAATCGCTTTCCAGTAGGTTCTGCTGATATTTCCAGTGCCGACGATGACGAATTTGAATGTGGATGACATTTTGGGAATTATGTTTCTATAACCGTAATTGTTCTCCAGAATTAACCGAAGCAGAGCTTCTAGAATTGCATTCCCATGCAGAGCATGGGAACGATGGAAAACGCTGAGGTGCCGTTTAATTCCGCTCGTTAACAACCCCCTTCACCTCTTTTTTTAAGGGGGAAAGAGTAAAACCCGAAACTGGAAACTCGCAACCGACATTACTTCTTCATCAATTCCAGGTATCGCAAGTTGGCTTCGATGTAGTAGTAATCAGCGTAAACAAGCGGGACTGAGACTTCCGAATTTGCAGGTTTGCTGCCGACGCTTTTTTTAAGAATGAAACCGGCGTTGCTTCCAACTTTCGGCGCCCTGTATTTGGGAGAGGACAGGCTGTGGATAATTTTCTTAGCCATCTGAAGATATTGTTTGGCCTCTGCTGAGGGAACATATCCGCTCAGCTCAATCAGAGCAGAGCTCATAATTGCTCCCGCCGAAGCATCACGCGGCGCGTCTGGGATATTGGGTGCGTTGTAGTCCCAGTATGGAACACCGTCTTTAGGAAGATTCTTGTTGGTAAGGATGAAATGAGCAACTTTTTGGGCCGTTTCGAGAAACCGCTTGTCTTTAGTGTAGCGATAAGCCATCGTAAAACCGTATAGCGCCCAGCTCTCGCCGCGGGCCCAGGTTGAGTTGTCGGCGTATCCCTGTGCCGTACCCTTCCATACAACTTTACCGGTTTCCGGATCGAAGTCCACAACATGAAAGGTGCTTCCATTCGGTCTTACGTGCGACTTCATTGCATGAAGTGCGTGGGTGACCGCGACATGATAAAATGTGCTATCGCCGCTGTACTCGGTGGCACGGAACAACAACTCCAGGTTCATCATGTTGTCGATGATGACCGGGTACTTCCACTTCGTATTATCCCATGATTTGATCTCCCCAACCTTGGGATTAAAACGAGTAATCAGTGATTTCGCCGACTGAATCACTACCTGCTTGTAATGCTCATTATTTGTATACAGGTATCCGTGACCAAAACTGGGATACATCATGAAACCCACATCATGTGTGTGAGTATTGTATTGCTGACTTTCCAGTTCATTGGTCCATTTGGAGGCCTCGTTCTTCCAGAAAGGCTTGTCGGTATATTTGTACATGTACCAGAGTTCACCCGGGAAAAAACCACTGGTCCAGTCGCTCGCTCCAACTCCCTTCATGGAACCATCATCATTGACGGTCCTGGGAAAATCTGTGCTGTCGGGGTACGTATCAACAGCGTAACGAAGCTGTTTCATGGCAAAATCAAGATTCTGCCGCGGATATATGGTGAGGTTCTGAGCATTTTCACTTTTGTGCTCCTTTTGCAGGTATCTAAATCCGAATAAAGCAAGTAAGCTAAAAAGCGCGATACCCGTAAAACTCTTGACTGAACCTTTCGCTATCATAAAATCTCCAATTTGTGTTTATCTTCCCATCCAGCCACCATCTACGGTGACAATGGTTCCGTCAATATAATTCGATGCGCTGGAAGATAGAAACACGGCAGCGCCAACGAGATCGCGGGTTTGTCCCCAGCGTCCGGCCGGTATACGGCTGCGAATCGCTTCATTCCGTTTCTCGTCCGCCCGCAAAGGAGCCGTATTGTCTGTTGCGATGTAACCGGGTGCAATCGCATTTACATTTACTCCTTTTCCTGCCCATTCATTGGAAAGAGCCATTGTAAGCTGGCCAATACCGCCTTTGCTCGAGGCATATCCCGGGATCAGAATACCCCCCTGAAAGGTGAGCAAGGAAGCGATAAAGATGATTTTTCCTTCGCCACGTTCCAGCATCTTTTTACCGAATTCACGACTCAGTATGAACGGAGCAGTCAGATTAACCTCCAGCACTTCATCCCAATATTCATCCGGATGTTCAGCTGCAGGTTTCCGTTTGATAGTACCGGCGTTGTTGACCAGGATGTCAACGGTATCATGGTTGGCATTGACCTCTTTAATAAAAGCATGGAGATTTTTGCGGTTACTGAAATCGCATTGATAGCCGGTAAAATTCCGGCCGATTGCTTCCACTTCTTTACCAACTTCACTGTTCTTCGGATCAAGTGAAGCGGACACTCCAATAATGTCGGCACCGGCCTCGGCCAGGCCAACAGCAATGGCTTTTCCAATACCTCTCTTGCTGCCCGTCACCAAGGCCGTTTTACCCTTCAAACTAAAATCATCTAAAATCATAGCAAGTGCATTTCTTATTTATAGATTCTTAATATTTATTTCAGACTAATATCTTGATGTGGAGCTTTGTGAAAGGAAAGATGGAAAATTGGAAATAATGGAAGTGTCAGTAGAATCCAACATTCCAGTCTTCCATATTTCCATCATTCCAAAAATCTTCGTCTACTTAAGCTCATCCATGGCGACGAAGTCCATGTCTGCGAAGCTTTGATTTTCACCAGCCATTGCCCAGATAAATGTGTATGGGCCTGTCCCTGATCCGGCATGGATCGACCAGGATGGAGAGATGACGGCTGTTTCATTACTGAGCACCAGATGACGAGTATCGTCCGGTTCACCCATGAAATGAAAGACACGATCGTTATCTGCAAGATTGAAATAAAAGTAAATCTCCGAACGGCGGTCGTGGGTATGTGCCGGCATAGTGTTCCAGATGCTTCCCTCCTTCAACTCGGTATAACCCATAACCAACTGGCAGCTTTTAATGCCGTCGGGATGAATAAACTTGAAGATAGAACGTTCATTGCAAGCTACATCCGAACCCAGGTTTTCAATGGTTGCTTTGTCCTTTGTCCCTTTTTTGGTGGGATAGTTTTTATGAGCCGGGGTGGAAATCAAATAGAAACGTGCACCATTTCCTTTGAAACGCACATCCTTGATTCCCCTTCCTATATACAGGCACTCGCCCGCCTCAAGTTCGTAGGATTCGCCGTCAGCACTCACCGAACCTTTGCTGCCGGTATTAATAATGCCCAGTTCCCTGCGCTCAAGAAAATAGTCGGCTTTCAAAGCATCGTCGGTTTCCAGTTTTAGTTCTTTAGTACCCGGCACTGCACCGCCGGCAATCATACGGTCATTATGAGAGTAGACCGTTGTTATTTTTCCGTCTTGCATCAGGTTTTCAAGGACATATTCCTGGCGAAGTCGTTCTGAACTGTATTGTTTGGCATCTAATGGATGCGTTGGATGTCGTACTTCCATATCTGATATTTGTTCTTTAAGATTTTGGGTTAACTTTTTATCTAATATTTATTTAATCAGAAATTGGTTTGGAATCATTCAAAGCAACAAATGATCCCGTGTTTTTGAGCAAAAACAATATTCCCATATGGTAAAACATAAATCCAATCTTTTTGGCAATATTTAGTTATGCGATAACCAAATGTTCGCGGTAACAATATAACTACAATGTAAAGCCGAGGATCATTCAGTCTTTAAGACTAATACAATTATGCATTTTGATCAACTGATATGCCAATATGGAGATGGTGACCGCTGTGTTTTCATCCAGTTCTCCATTTTTGATACGATCATTTCATTGGTGTCGGCAATATTGTGGCTTTCAGACGGATCACCAGCCAGATCATACAATTCGATCGGCGCATGCGCTGAATTTCTGACAGCTTTCCAGTTATTCCATCGGATCGCCTGCTTGAATGTATTGTCAGGTGGCACTACAAAAAACTCCCAGTAGAAGACGCGATCCGCGGCTGATTGCGGTTGCCCCTGCAGTGCCGGCCAGACGCTTACGCCATCAATATTTTCAGGAGCTTTCAAGCCGGCAATATTGGCAAGTGTTGGCATCACGTCAGGAAAGTACCAAGGCATGTCACTTACTTTGCCCGAGGGGATGACACCCGGCAGTGCAGCAATCATTGGAGCACGTAAACCACCTTCGTACATGCTTCGTTTTATTCCCCGAAACTCACCAGTGCTATTGAAACGTCCCTTCCATTTTTCTGCTGCGCCATTATCTGACGTGAAGAAAATAACCGTCTTTTTATCGATATCCAGCTCTCTGAGCAAAGCTCGCATCCTGCCCAGATCGCGATCGAGCCGGGTGACCATTGCTGCGTACACCTTTTCCTGTTGGGACCAATTTTTGTTAGTATATGGTTCCGTACTGGGTATCTCATATTTTGCGTGCGGTATGGTATACGGCAGGTACAAAAAGAACCGGTCGCTCCGATTCTTCCTGATATAATCTAACGCATGCTCCGTAAACAGGTCGTGGGCATATTCTTTTTTCTGACCATTCAAATTCCCTTTTAGCGTTACCTTGTGCTGGTTTTCCCACAAATATGTCGGGTAATAATCGTGGGCGTGATGCTGATCGAGGAACCCATACCAATAATCAAATCCCTGTTTGTTCGGTATACCTGTCGATCCGGCATTACCCAGTCCCCATTTTCCGATCATCCCGGTTTGTTCACCGTGTTGCTTCAGCATGTCTGCAACCGTGAAATCATTTTTGGGCAGAGGTATCCGGACCCTCTTCTCCCCGTTCAGGATATAATTTCCCCGCACCGTACAATGGCCGGTATGCTTGCCGGTCACTAATGTGTCACGCGAAGGTGCGCAAACCGTCGAACCCGCGTAGCACTGGGTAAACCTGATTCCGTCATCCGCAAGCTGGTCGGCATTTGGTGTGAGAATATCCTTTTGCCCGTAGCAGCCTAAGTCGTTGTATCCCAGATCATCGGCGAGTATAAAAATAACATTCAGATCGCTCGGTTTATGATAATCGTCAAGGTTAAGACCAAAAGCGTGTTTACCTGTCATTCCGCCGAGAGCACCTGCAGATAACAGTGCTAACCCTGACTTTATGAACTCGCTGCGTTTCATCCGAACATCCTCGTTATGCTATAGAATAAGTTTTAACCGCTAAAACCAAAGAAGTGCGGCAGCCACAAGCTAAGTTGTGGGACATAGGTGATGATAAGCAACGATACGATCATCGCTATAAATAGTGGCATTAGAGGCTTAACAACCTCACTAATACTGATATTAGCAACCCCGCACCCTACAAACAGAACAGATCCGACCGGCGGCGTACACAGACCAATACAAAGGTTCAATACCATGATAATTCCGAACTGGATCGGGCTTATTCCGAACTGAGTAACGATCGGGAGAAAAATTGGGGTGAAGATCAGAACGGCCGGCGTCATATCCATGAACATCCCGACAAACAACAGAATCGCATTAATAATTAACAGTACGATGATCTTATTGTGACTTATCGATAGTAGTGCGGCACTGACGGTCTGTGGGATCTGCTCATAGGACATGATCCAGGACATCCCCATTGATGCCCCAATCAATAGCATAACGATCGCCGTCGTTAGGACGGTCTCTGTAAGAATACCTGGCAGGTCACTGACTTTAATCTGCTTGTAGAAAAACATAGACAATATCAACGTATAAACTACTGCAACCGCAGATGCTTCCGTTGCCGTAAAGATGCCCGCGACGATCCCTCCGATGACGAGGATGATCATGAAAAGACTTGGGATGGCATCGAGGAACTTAAGTATGATGAATTTGACCGATGGACGATCTCCGACCGGATATTTATGCATATAGGCGAAGACACCGGCAACCACCATCAGTGACAGACCAACAAGAATGCCGGGAATATACCCTGCAAGGAATAATGCACCGATAGAAACACCGCCACTGGCCAGGGAATAAACGATAAGGATATTACTTGGCGGAATAATAAGGCCCGTCGTGGCAGAAGTGATGTTGACAGCTGCGCTGAATGGTTTTGAATAGCCTTCTTTTTCCATACGGGGGATCATGAAACCACCGATACCCGAAGCAGCCGCGACAGCGGAACCGGAAACAGCTCCAAACAACATAGCTGCGATAATATTCACATAGGCAAGTCCGCCCGGAAACATTCCGACCAGCGATTTTGCAAAATCTATCAGCTTACCGGCTATGCCTCCTCTGTTCATAAGAAGGCCGGCTAGTATAAAAAAAGGAATGGCGAGTAAGGTAAAACTATCCAGTCCGGCTGCCATACGCTCAGCCATCGTGGTCAGCGCAGGTATCGGGATAATACTCATAAACATGGTGAGTAAAGACGAAATACCAATACTGAATGCGATAGGAACACCGATTGCAATTAACAATACAAAACTGGCCACAAGAATAATGACGTCCCAGATTCCCATAATCTTTTATTTAACAGGTGAATTTTCAGGCGTTTCTTTAAGCGCCAAGACAATGTTAATGACCGAATAGTACATGATAAGTAAACCACTGAGCGGCAGTACGATATATATATAACCAAGTGGTATTCCCAGAGAGGGGGAAGCCTGGCCGAGAGTCAGCGTAATGTAAACGAGACGTGCCCCACCAATCACCAGAATACTTAGTGCAAACAGGAAAATGATGATCTCAATAATTATGTTGAGCCTCTTCCGTCCTTCAGGTTCCAGTTTCTTCGGAAGAAGGTCGATGGCGAGGTGCATCTGTTTTCCTGCAGCCAGGGCTGCACCGAGCAGACCGACCCAGATTAGAAAATAACGGGCCAACTCGTCAGTAAATGAACTCGGACTATTGAAGAGATAACGCATTATCACTCCCCAAACAACGTCGAGAACCATCAAACCCATTATCGCAGCCAACAGATACCCGAGATACTTGTCGATCTGTTCTTTGATACTTTTCATCTTATCCATTAATCACCACCCAGACCTTATTTATCATTTTTTTTCCATGTCCTGAATTTCTTTAATCGTGTTATAGATTTGGGGGTCCTTCTCTTTGTACTGGTTGTAGAGCGGCTGCACTTTCTTAGCAAATGCGCTTTTGTCAGGATGAATAATCTTTACACCGGCTTTTTGTATCTCATCTAAGGATTTCTGACTCAGCTGGGCCCATATTTTTCGCTGATAGACGGCTGATGAATCGGCTGCATCCTGCACCCACTTCTGTTCCTGTGGTGTAAGTCTTTTCCATAAAATGGTACTTATCAAAAGCACATCCGGAACAGCTGAGTGTTCATCGAGCGAATAATACTTAACAACCTCATACTGCCTCGAGAAATACAAACTGGGTGGATTATTCTCAGCACCATCGACAACCCCCTGTTGAAGCGCAGAATAAAGCTCTCCAAAAGAAATGGGAGTTGCAGCTGCGCCAAGATCACGAACCATTGCCACCGCAATATCACTGTTTTGCACGCGAATTTTTAATCCTTTCAGATCATCCGGTGTGTTCACTGCTTTATTCACAGTATAAAAGCTCCTGCTCCCGGCGTCGTAATAGCAAAGTCCACGCAACCAGAATTTTTGAGCTCCAAGTAGCAATTGCTTGCCGATCTTACTATCAAGGACTTTGAATCGCTCTTTCTTATTCTTGAAAATGTATGGCATATCCACAGCCTTGAAGGCAGGATCAAAACTCTCGAGCGCTGCGGCCGATACCTTGGTCATGCCGATACTTCCGATCTGAAGCAATTCAAGCGCTTCCCGTTCGCTGCCAAGCTGTCCACTCGGGTATATTACGATTTTCAGCTTCCCATTCGATTCTTTCTTCACCTGATTGGCCAGATAAACCAATGCCTTACTTACCGGGTGCGACATTGGAAGCGTGCTGGCCAGTTTTATGACGCGTGTCTTACCGGAATGGCCGCACGATACCAAAAACAGCATACATAAGACTATTAATAGTTTATGAAGCGCTTTTTGTTTGGTGAGCATATAGTTTTTATCTGTAGGATTTACCATCGTCAGCCTGAGTCAAGAGTTTCTCACCTTTTTGATAATAGCGAGGGCCTCTTCAACCTTCCTGGTCAGTGAATCGTAATCCTGATTATTAATGATATCCTTAGTGATCAGTTTTGAACCCATGCCAACACATGTCACCCCGGCATTAAACCATTCTTTAAGATTTTCCTCAGTTGGTGCAACACCGCCGGTCGGCATAATGCTGGTCCAGGGACATGGTCCTTTGACGGCTGCAACAAATTTGGGACCGCCAACCTGCGAGGCCGGAAATATCTTGACCACTTCAGCACCGGCTTCTTCTGCCCTGCCAATTTCAGTCAGTGATCCGCACCCTGGAACCCACATGATCTTTCGTGCATTGCAGACACGTGCCATTTCTTCCTTCAGAACCGGAGAGACTACAAAGTTAGCACCCAATTGTATATAGAGAGCGCAGGTTCCCGGATCTACTACCGAACCGACTCCTAAAATCATTTCAGGTAGTTCGCTGGCCGCAAATTTATTTAACTCACCGAAGACTTCATGAGCAAATTCACCGCGGTTGGTAAATTCAAAGACGCGAACACCGCCCTTGTAGCAGGCTTTAAGAACATTCTTTGCCGTTTGTAAATCGGCGTTATAGAAAACCGGAACCATACCGGTTTCCGCCATTTTTAATGCTGTTTGTATCCGTGTAAATCGGGCCATAAGAGTATTAAAGTGCCAAAGGGTTAAGGTGTTAAGAAGCTGTCAGCTAATTCAAAATTACCGTGATACTCGTCCGGAAGCGTCGCCGCTCATGAGTTTTTCGACTTCATCGACTGTCACGAGGTTGTAATCGCCTTCAACGGTATGTTTCAGGCAGGAGGCGGCAACCGCAAAATTCAGCGCCTTTTGATCATCATCATAGATTAGCAGGCCATAAATCAACCCACCCATGAAAGAGTCGCCACCACCTACACGATCGACGATATGTGTAATTTGATAGGTCGGAGCGCTGTAGAGCTTGCTGCCATCCCAGAGAACACCGGACCACGTGTTATGCGATGCACTGATGGAACCCCGAAGCGTAATAATGGCTTTCTTTGCTTTTGGGAAACGCTCCATTAACTGCTGGCAGACCGATTCATACGCAGCTGCTTCCACTTTACCGCCGGTGACATCCACACCTTTGGCCTGAATGCCAAACACTTTCTCGGCATCTTCTTCATTACCAAGAATGACATCACACCCTTTCACAAGGTCCGGCATCACTTCATCAGGAGTCTTTCCGTATTTCCAGAGTTTCTTGCGATAGTTGAGATCGACCGAAACCGTGAGTCCCAGTTCATTTGCTGCTTCGATGGCTTCTTTACACACATCGGCAGTGCCTTGTGAGATGGCCGGTGTGATGCCCGTCCAGTGAAACCATTGAGCGCCTTCAAATACTTTTTTCCAATCGACATCTCCTTTTTTGATTTGTGAGATGGCAGAATTCGCCCGATCATAAACGACTTTGCTGCCTCGGCTCACGGCGCCTTTTTCCAGGAAGTAGATTCCTACGCGATCACCGCCACGAACAATAAAATCTGTTCCGACATTATGTTTCCGCAAATCCATTACAGCCGCTTCGCCGATGTCATTCTTTGGAAGCCGGGTTACAAAATCAACCGTCAAACCATAATTGGCAAGAGAAACGGCAACATTCGCCTCTCCTCCTCCGTAAGTTGCCTCAAAGTGTGATGCTTGCGAAAATCGTTGAAAGCCGGGCGTTGCCAACCTGAGCATTATCTCACCAAATGTTACAATCTTTTTCTGCATAGTTACTATTACGTTTCTTTTTTACCAGTTAAACATTGTACCGTCTTCCTTGCGGTTCACAGGTAAATAAGCGGGTTCATAGGGATATTTTTTCGCCAGTTCTTCATTGAAATCGACACCCAATCCCGGTTTATCTCCCGGGTACAGATAACCGTCTTCAAAGTAATAGGAATGTGGAAAAACTTCGTCCGTTTCTTGAGTATGTAGCATATACTCCTGCAACCCAAAGTTGTTTATAGAGATATCGACATGAAGTGCGGCAGCCATGTTGATCGGCGACAAATCGGTAGCACCATGGAGTCCGGTTTTCACATGATAGATGGATGCAAATGCTGCCAGTTTCATCATCGGAGTGATACCACCGCTGTGAAGGACGGTCATCCGCAGATAGTCGATCAATTGCCCGGAAATCAGGTCGGTCACATCATAAACCGAATTAAAAATCTCACCCACAGCTATTGGTGTCGTTGTATGCTCACGAATGATGCGAAAACCTTTCTGTAATTCTTCTTCTACAGGATCTTCCAGCCAGAACAGGTGATAAGGTTCCAGTTCCTTGCCAAGTCGTCCGGCTTCTATAGGTGTCAGCCGGTGATGGCAGTCGTGCAGCAGGCTGTGTTCATCACCATAGGTATCTCGCAGCTTGCGAAACATTTTTGGAATGAAATTCAGGTATTTCTCGGTCGACCAGTAGTCTTCCTGCGGTAATCCTTTCTTTGCCGGTTCATAGTACATCTTATCCTTGGATACACCATACGTGCTGTCGATTCCGGGAATACCTGATTGGGCACGAATAGCCTTATATCCCTTATCGATGTACTTCCCAACTTCGTCGATCGTCTCTTCGATGTCGCCGCCGTTGGCATGACCATACACTTGAACACCAAACCTGCTCTTTCCACCCAGGAGGTTGTAAACAGGTGTATTCAACGCCTTGCCTTTAATATCCCAGATGGCCAGATCAATAGCACCGATAGCTGCCATTGTAACAGGTCCACGCTTCCAATAAGCTCCACGATAGAAATATTGCCAGATATCTTCAGAATTGAACGGATCGCGACCGATCAGGCAAGGAATCAAGTGGTCTTCCAGATAGGATACGACGGCCAGTTCCCGGCCGTTAAGTGTAGCGTCACCAATTCCATAAATACCTTCATCAGTATAGACTTTCAGCGTAACAAAATTACGTCCGGGTGAACATACGACGACTTCAGCTTTTGTGATCTTCATAATTTTATCTTTTAAAGCCTTTATTACTTCAGAAAAAGCGGGACGAGATGCCTTTCATACAGATTTTTAGTGACATTCTCGCCTATCGTTTTTTCGTGTTTTTTTAACAAATTCGTGTACTCGCTACCCTTCTCTCCGGCAACCTTGTATGCACAATGCATCAACTGTCGCAACTGTGGATCGAACCCGGGATCTTCCGGATTATGAATCAGTTTGGATGCAATCTTACTGCCTTCCCATCTTTCAAACACGTTCGGTTTGGGTAACTTATCAAACTGTACGTCAATCACGGGCGCGTAAGGCTCGGTCAGTTCATCAAAGCGATTCCATGCCAAATCATAGATATCATGAACCATACTTACTCCTTCTCCGCCGGACAATGAGAGGCCTATCAATTCTTCCAGCCACGTCGTTCCGGATGTTTTCAGATGAATACCAGCATCATGTTTTTGCACAACGTCATGTATTGGCTTGTAAATAGAGAATTTATCACTTCCTGAGTGAACACTCAGCTTTAAATTCTCTGGAAGATCAAACTCTTCAACAACATGTGCAATCACCATAACATCCTGCTCGAATTCAAGCGCAAACTGCTTAAGGTCACCAACATAATCAACTCCCTTATTAAATCGACCGGCAAATTTAGGAGCAATAGTACTTAGTCTAACGCCTGCTTCAGACAGACTTTTAAGGATAAAGAAAAGTTCAACCGGTGTTTGCGGTGATTCCACTTCATCCATCGATACCTCGACGACCGCTTTTTCTCCCTTCATTTTCCTGATGTGGCGATGAATACGACCAGCTTCCTGCGTTGCTGCCAGAAATGTATGCGCAATCTCATGCAAAAGCTTTAGATCGACCTTGAAGGGCTCAGGTATTCCAGGTATCCGAAGATCACCGATGAATTTCCGGTTCTGTTCCACAAACGCGACAATGTGCTCTTCCGGAGCATTATTGCCTATATAGTCAGCCACATCAATCGTAAAAAAATCGGAGCTGTCGACAAAAGCATCGACCGTCTCCATAGTTATATGATCGGCATCAACAAAATAAGAATGATCCCAGTTCAAATCGGAGACGGCGGCGTCTGCTTCAAAACGGACATCCCCGGGTTCAGTTCCTATGATTTCGTGCTCGCGATGCGATTTATTCCATACCGGTGTTATATGCACACCGTTCTCCGCCGCTTTAATTATTGCTTTGAGCTGCGCAACCCCCTGATGACCAAAACGATCTCCTACGCCAAACGAATATTTAGATAACTCCATGAATCCCAGAACTGATTATTATTAGCATCAACTGTTACCTATCCTTTAGAATCCAATTGAATTACCACCATCGACAGGAAGATTCACGCCGGTAACAAATCGTGCGGCATCAGAAGCCAGGTAAAGCGCAGCATACGCAACATCCTCAGGCTGACCAAAATTTTTCATAGGTGTTCGTGCCAGTACCCTGTTTTTTCTATCCGGATCGGAATTCAATGCCTTGAGAAGCATGGGTGACTCAATGAAGCCCGGAGCGATAGCATTCACCCGTACACCGTTTGGCGACAGGTCTGATGCAAGAACCCGGGTCATACCCAGCACCCCTGACTTCGAAGCAGAATACGCGGCAACCTGCGACAATCCATACATCGCAGCCATCGAAGTGATCATGATGATACTACCTTTCTTACGGGCGACCATCTTTTTACTGACTTCACGTGTGAGTGCAAATAACCCGGTAAGATTCGTCTGGATAATATTTGAAAACTCTTCGTCAGATATCTGTGTGGCAATCTTTTTCAGATTGATGCCTGCATTATTTACAAGGATATCTATTGTCCCGGTGTTGCTCTCGATATCGTTGACCAGTTTCGGTAGCGTTTTCAGATCCTGGATATCATTAACGATATAATGAGACGATTCACCAAGTTTCTCAACGGCTTCTTCAAGAACCGTTTCTCGCCGGCCGGTGATGATAACCTTTGCTCCGGCCCTGACAAAGGTTTTTGCTATTGCAAAACCGAGCCCCGTTCCACCTCCCGTTATCAGTGCTAATTTGCCTTCTAAAGAAAATAAATCATTCATTGAATTCCTTGTCTTTTCAAATCAATACTCCAGTTGGTACAACCCCTGAGTTGTAGAAGAGAGATAGTAAAAAATCTGGATTATTAGCAAGCCATGACGCCATGTTTCCGGTAACATACCTTACGGTTTATCCTCTTCAATTGCAATACCCGATCCGGGTAAATTTGACATCACAGCAATGATCAAGCGCAAAAAAACTCGATTCCCGGTTTATAAAAACCCTGCGAACCCAACACTGGAGTTCATACTACAAAAGAAGGACAAAGATTTAACAGTATCTATTGAATTTAAGGTCGTTTCATTATATATAGGCATCTGGCAATGTTAACATTAACACCGAAGAAAAGGAACATGGAAGCGCTATTCTGATTTCGCACTTATCCTTTTGTGATTTAGCAAAAGTAAAAACAGACATGCCCCGTATAGAATTAACCATTATCAACGCAGATCAAACATTCACTCATGGAAATTATCCATCTTTCGTTTATTGATTGGGCTATCTTACTGGTATACATCGGTTTTGTCGTTTGGATGGGATTTTACCTCAAGCGATTCACCAAGAGCGACGAGGATTTCTTCCTGGCGGGCAGAAAGAACAGTGCCTGGGTGGCTGGCGTTGCCTTCATGTCGGCCAACATGGGAGCGATGGAAGTCATCGGTTACGCCGGTCAGTCGGTCAAATACGGACTTTATGCCGCTCATTTCTACCTGATTGGCGCCATACCAGCCATGCTGTTCCTGGGCGTTTTTATGATGCCCTTTTATTACAAGAGCAAAATCAAATCCATCCCGGGTTATCTCAAACATCGCTATGATGAAAAAACACGGGTATTGAATGCTATCGCATTTGCAGTGATGACGATACTGGTATCCGGGATCGCTCTCTATGCACTGGCTCTTGTCTTGCACACTTTCGTTGGGTGGAACTGGGATTTGTGTATCTGGCTTTCAGCCGGACTTGTCGCCTTGTATGTTACGCTAAGTGGTTTATTATCAGCAATATTTACTGAAGTCGTTCAGTTTTTCCTTATCTGGGCAGGTATTTTGCTCATACCTATTCTTGGAATCGTGGACCTTAAAAATCCAGCTGAAATCATAAGCCGTCTGCCGGATATGTACACTACGCTCTGGTCCACTTCCTCCACTCCTTCCGCTAACCCAATGATGGTGACCTGGGGCGGATTAATTCTTGGATTGGGTTTTGCCATAGGTTTTGGTTATTGGACAACCGATTTTTTGATCATCCAGCGAGCCTTTTCTGCCAAAGACCTGCGATCCGCTCAACTCACTCCAATCATCGGCTCTTACTTCAAACTGCTACTTGGAGTGGTTGTCGTCGGCTCAGGAATGATTGCACTTGCCCTGCTGCACGATCCACAAAGTGGTTTCCAGCTGCTACATGACGCAGGAAAAACCAACTACGATTCTGTCATTCCTCTATTGATGATGCGTTATTTTCCTGCCGGTATGATCGGGCTGGGCGTCACAACACTGGTCGCCATGTTCATGGCAGGTCAGGCAGGTAACATGAGTGCCTTTACTGCGGTGTGGACCTACGACATTTATCAGTCTGTAATCAACCCGAATGCTTCGCAGAAAGAATTGGTTTGGATGGGAAGAGTCGCTACTATCGGGGGCATACTTCTTAGCATCGGCGGCGCCTACTGGGCACGCAGCATGCCGACCATCATTGACTTTTTGCAGGCAATCGTCTCATTTATCCTGGCACCGGCAGCCGCGATTGTCCTTCTCGGGATGTTCTCAAAACGCATCACCGGAGATGGGGCCTTCTGGGGTATGCTGATCGGGATGACCAGCTCACTCATTATGTTTCTGGCCCTGCAATTTAATTGGATCACACCATCCGCCATTACCCCTGCTAAAACTGCCAGTGTGATGGCTGCCAACTTCTGGCGGGCATGGTGGGCATGGCTGATCGCCACGATTTTCGCTGTTGGCATCAGCTACTTCACTAAAGGCAGGACCGAAGAAGAACTAAAAGGTCTCGTTCGTGGATTGACCGGCAAGGTGGAAAAAACGGTCTATCCGCTTCACAAAAGACCCGAGTTCTGGGCCTCAATAACCCTGGTCATTTTTGTCGTCCTAAACCTCTACTTCTGGTAGAAATATAGTGATCAGTAATCAGTTAACAGTAAAACCGAAAGCCTCTTCAAACACCTTAACACCTTAACACCTTAACACTCTAACACTCTAACACTCTAACACTCTAACACTCTAACACTCTAACACTCTAACACTCTAACACTTTACACGATGAATACTGAACAAAAAGGAATGCGGCCTATCTGGTATTTTGTCGGTTGGATGTTGACGATAATTGGTATCCTGGTTGTGCTTGCCGGATTTCTGAATCTGTACATTACGCTACCTGAAACATCAGTTGTGGGTCACGTTCATCCCGATTTGTGGTGGGGTAGCCTCATTACTGCAGTTGGACTCTTTTACATATGGTGGAATAGAAACAGCTTCGTTGATTAAGACTGTATTAAAGCATTCCAATTAGGGATATGAAAACACAAAATACTAACCATCTTTTACCCCTGCTCATCCTGTCAGGAATTCTATTTATTTGGCCGGATGGATCAGCAGCACAAAATGAGAAATCCCGGACTCCTCTCGAACAAGCTTCCAGCATCACACAGGAACAAATACAACACCTCTATAAACAAGTTCATCAGCAATTTCAGAAACTCGAACCACAGTCTATCAAAAAAGCAAATGGTTACATCCCACACGATTATCTGATTCCTGCCGGATACTATACTCAAATGTGGGATTGGGACGGTTTTTTCATCGGTTGTCATCTTGCTGCTGAAAACCCTCAAAGGGCTAAATACCTGAAATGGTGGGTATTGAATTTTGCCAAGGCCATTGATGACAGCGGATACGTCTCTGGTTGCATTACACCCAAGGGACCAAGACCTGTCTTTGGCAAATTTGCAATGAAGCCTTTTCTATCTCAGGGTGCACTTATAGCATCGCGCCGGCTTGGTACTTTTCAGTGGATTGAAAGTATATATCTGAAGTTAAAGGAAGTTCTTGCATATAGGGAAAAAACACAGTTGGACCCACACTATGGACTCTTCTATTGGGATAATGCCGGCGAATCGGGTGCGGATAACAGTGTTGTGCTAACAAATGCCCCCAACGACCGCGGAGCTATCATCGCAGCTGATATGAATACCTGGCAACTCAGAGAGTACCTGAGCATGTCTTTAATTGCCCGACATTTGGGACATATTAAAGATGCGACCTATTTCAGTAAAAAAGCGCAAAATCTCAAAAAGGCCATGTTGCATTATCTGTGGTTTCCCCAGGATCATTCTTTCTGGAATATTCGAAGGGATGGGGGCGAACCTATTAAACGGGTCAGTTTCCAGAATTTTATTCCGCTATTCCAAGGGTTGCTCCCTCTTGGTGAAGGACGTGCAATGATTAAAAAATATCTTTGGAACACAGACTATATGTTATCAGGATTCGGCCTCAGGAGTCTTTCTAAACAGGATCCGGATTATAATAATCGGAATATTATTGTTCCCTACTCGAATTGGCGTGGTCCTATTTGGATTAATGCAAACTATCTTTATTCCATTATGCTCGTGAGGTATGGTTTTAAATCACAGGCAAGGGAACTGTCTTACATGATCGGAACACTTGTTTTAAAGGATGCTCAGGCAAATGGTTCCTTGCATGAAGATTACAATGCCGAAACAGGTGCTCCCCTGGCGCCAACAGCCGAACAATCAGGCGGTAAATTTATGGGATTTGTCGGGTGGGATTTACTGGCTGAAGATATGCTTCAAGGCGCTTTTACCGGCAAGTGGATGATGCTCGAAATAAAATAAGATATCAGGAAATGGCCCGATCCAAATGGACATACCCGCCATCCACGTAAACATGTTGCCCGGTTGTATGTGAAGAGCGATCGGAGAGTAAAAACAAAACGGCATCCGCAATTTCTTCCGGTTTTGTCATTCGGTGTTCAAGCGGAATCTTCTTTGTTATTGAGATAAGCTTTCCTTCCGGCTCGTCAAATTTCTGAATCCACTCCCTGTATCCCGGTGTCCATGACTCGCTGATGACCATCGCATTCACCCTGATGCCAGCTTCATGAAGATCAACGGCCCATTCACGGGTCAGCGCCAACACCCCACCCTTTGCTGCAGCATATCCTGAGGTCCCACCCTGACCGGTCACAGCGACCTTAGATGCTATATTCACAATAGACCCTTTCGATTTTTCCAGTGCGTCTGCACTATATTTGGTCATGGCAAAAAAATGGACCAGGTTGAGCTTGAGTGAATCGATAAAATCCTCGCAGCTGCGATTCAGTCCGATCCCATCATTCACTCCGAGATTATTTACCAAGCCATCAATCCTGCCGTAAGTCGAAATTGTTTTTTCAACACTTCTCTTGCAATCGTAGGCCTCGGTAAGATCCGCCTGAACAAAAAGGCAATCCTTGTCCTCATCCTTAAGTGATGCCGCAAATGATTCACCACGCTGGTCTTTATCGATAATCACAGGGATACCACCTTCACCGGCAATGCTTCGTACGATTGTTTCCCCAATACTTCCAGGCAACCCTGCACCGCCGGTTACGATTATGATCTTGTCTTTAAGATGAAGATCCATTGTGATTTTCCTCTTAATTTTGTTGGATGCTTACGGTGTTCAGAAACTTACTAAATACGCGGTAGGATAAACACGGGGATTTATCCATTCAAATCAGCCTTTATAAATTCAAACCTTAAGATTGTAAAACCGTACGGCATTGCCTCCCATAATATTCTCCTGTTCGTCGAAAGACAATTGCGATATGTATTCCGTCACTATTCCAATCACATCGTCATATTCGGCCGACAACTTGCAGACCGGCCAGTCTGATCCTATCATTATCCTCTCTGTACCGAATGCATCAAAAATCACATCTAAGTAAGGCCTGAAATCCTCTTTCTTCCATTGATGCCATCTCGCTTCGGTAACCATACCGGATATCTTGCAGCATATATTCGGATGCAGCGCAATCCTTCTGATTCCTCTTGCCCAAGGTTCAATTATCCCATCTTTAACAATAGGTTTGGCTATGTGATCAACTACAAATTTTTGATCGGGACACTGCTTTACTAACTCTTTAGCAACCGAGAGGTGCTTTGGGAAAATCAGGATATCGTAACAAAGATTGAACTTCTTCAGGCTTTTAACTCCTCGCACGAATTTCTTCCTCAACAAAAACCTGTCATCCCGTTCATCCTGAACAAGGTGTCTTAGTCCACATATCTTCGGATTTTGGGACAATGCCTCTAATCGCTCTTCGACATTATCAGCCTGCAAATCTACCCAGCCGACAACGCCTTTAATAAATGGAAATTCATCAGCAAGTCCCAATAGAAAATCATTCTCTTCTTCATTCTGGCGAGCCTGAACAGCAACACAACCGTCGAAACCATTTTTCTCTAAATGAACCTGCAATTTATCCGGAAGATAGTCTTCTTTGAGAATGGACATATCATTGTTTATCCATCCATAATTATCCGGACTATATTTCCAGAAATGTTGATGGGCATCTACCTTCGGCATATTTCGTCTCTGTTACCCATGTTTACTAATCAACTTTAAGTACTTTAGGCACCCCTAAGTACTTTTACCAACAATAATCACATCCAGCTGTCGCGGACCATGAACACCCTCAACCCGATTCAGCTCGATATCGGAGGTTGCCGATGGACCGGAAATAAATGTTACCGGGGGGCCATCTGTTGTCATCTCGTCATTTAATTTCTCAAAGGCTTCCGGCACGATGCCTACAATTTGTTCTTCAAAAACTACACACAAGTGATAATCGGGAAGCAATGTTAAGACCCTGCGTCCCTGACCTTTTCCGCTGTCTAACACAATCGAACCGGTCTGAGCGACGGCTATGGCACAACCCGTTAAAACCCCATCGCTGTTATCCAATTGGGAATGTGTCAGTGGATTGTCTTTATTGTCCCTAAGCAAATCGACATCTTCAGGCAACCACTCATCTGAAATACCGTCGGGCACAACCAGTCTCTTAATGTCATGCAGTCTCAGATGATCCTTAATGATAGCAGGCAATTGGTCAGCACTGACTTTTGTGACTTCCGCCTTGTAATCACCAACCCGTTCAGCAAACAACCAGAGATTCTCCTGCGGCGCATTACTAGTCGTTCGATAACTACGCAATTCGGGTAATTCGTCCGGATTTTCATCCTGCGGCACATCCTTTAGTGCCAATCGAATCCTGGTGAGTATTTCTTCTTTTGCAGCATTCATCATCGGTTCCTCCACCAGTCACGAAATGATTCTTTGGGGATGGGTTTCAAATCACGCATGGCCGACCAACCTGACAACTTGCCAGGCAAATGTGAGATTGTTCCATTTTTAACAAAAAGCATCTGGCCTTTCTGCGCAAGCCTTTGTACACGTTCATATTTCTTACGGTTTGTGAAAGCTCTCGAAAGATACTTGAGTGCAACATGTTCCGGATCCAGCTTTTCTCCTATTGTTCCCTCTTTTTCTTTTCTATCAACGATCTTCCCCCTGAGATGGACCAGGACTTCCGGGATATTGATCTTAACCGGGCAAACCTCATAACAGGCTCCACATAAGCTCGATGCATAAGGCAATGATGCCGGACCTTTTTTATCAAGACCCTTCAGCTGCGGTGTCAGTATAGCACCAATGGGTCCCGGATAAACTGAATGATAGGCATGTCCACCCGTTCGTTCATATACCGGACAAACATTCAGGCAAGCGCTGCAGCGAATACATTGTAATGTTTGTCGCCCAATTTCATCGGCAAGCACATTTGTTCTTCCATTATCCATCAAAACAAGATGAAACTCCTGGGGTCCGTCACCTTTCGTAACGCCTGTCCAAAATGAGTTATACGGATTCATTCGTTCAGCGGTCGATGATCTTGGAAGCAATTGCATAAAAACTTCAAAATCACGCCATGAAGGGATGATTTTTTCAATCCCCATAATACTTATCAGCACTTCCGGAAGCGTCGTACACATGCGTCCGTTGCCCTCTGATTCAACAACCGACACTGTTCCCGTTTCAGCTACTGCAAAATTAGCTCCGCTGATTCCAACTTTCGCACTCAGAAATTTTTGACGCAGATACTTTCGTGCCGTTTCAGCAAGCTCGGCCGGCTGATCGGTTAGATCTTTACTACCGATCGTGCGACGAAATAACTCTCTGATTTCCGCCCGGTTTTTATGAATGGCAGGGACCAGGATATGTGACGGTGTATCTTCGGCTAACTGAACAATGAGCTCTGCCAGATCAGTTTCGATGGGTTTGATACCTTCTTTTTCAAGCGCATCATTAAGACCAATCTCATCAGTGGTTATGGATTTCATTTTCACCACTTCTGAAACGTTATGCTCTTTCACCAGCGATGTTACAATTTGATTTGCCTCTGCACCGTTGCGAGCCCAATGCACCTGACCACCTGCACCTATCACCGACTCTTCCAGTTTCAGGAGGTAATGATCCAGATGTCTGAGAGTATGGCTTTTAATCGACCTGCCGGCTTCACGCAACTCTTCCCAATCGGTCATTTCACCGACAACCGTAGCCCGCTTCATACGGATAGTGTGTGTAGCATGACCGATATTCCGCCGGAGCTGTGTATTCGACAGGTACGACTGAGCCGATTCTTCAAAAGTAATGTTTCCGTTGTTCTGAGTGCTCATTTAATCTCCTTTTTCACCGCTGAGATACTATGATTACGCTTTTCAATCTCCCCAGCCCCCTTTTCTAATGGGGAGTAAAAGATCCAAGATGTTACCGATGGAACAATCTTCATTAGACTAATTCATGAAATGATTTAAAATTTTCTAAGGAAAAAACCGATCAAAACTTGTCTCAATGCCGAAATTCCCCCCTGGCGAAGGGGGTTAGGGGGATTGGCCCCCGCATGACAAGAACTCCAGTTTTGCAAAAACAAACTATTAGTCGTCATCACTCCTCAGTCGAGGCCAGTATTTCAGCCAGATGTACAGGTTCAACACCCGCTCGCTGTCGGCTTAGTCCACCACCAATGTGCATTAGGCACGAATTATCACATGCTGTGCATTTCTCAGCTTCCGTTTCTCTAACATGGCAAATTTTATCACCGAGCATTGCCATGGACGTCTCGGCATTCTTCACAGCAAACGTGCCACCAAATCCACAGCACTCTTCTGCTGCAGGCAATTCTATGAGATCGATGCCTTTCACATGTTTAAGCAAACGTAGCGGGGCATCCCCAACATGAAGCACGCGAAGAGAATGACACGTCGGATGGTAGGTAACCCTGTGTGGATAGTAGGCGCCGACATCTTCGATTCCAAGTTTGTTAATCAGGAATTCCGATAATTCATACACTTTTGGAATCAATTTGGACACTGCTATCTGCAATTCCTCATCATTGGATAATTCTGCGACACGCGGGTAAAACTCACGAACCATTCCAACACAGGAAGCCGATGGAGCGACAACCACTTCGGCGTCTGCAAAGACATCTACAAAGTGGCGTACAAGCGGGATTGTTTCCTGTTGATAACCCGTATTGAAGTGCATTTGTCCGCAGCAGGTCTGCTCAAGCGGGAAATCTACTTCATGACCAAGTCGCTCCAGTAGTTTAACTGTGGCCTTGCCCGTCTCCGGAAACATGGTGTCGTTGAAACACGTGATAAAAAGGGATATGCGCATTATTAAATCTGCTTTAGAACTAATTCATTAGAACTTGCTGTTTAACCCAGAATTCATGGAATAATGGGAACCTATTCCATCTAAAAGAGAGACCAAAAAGTGAAATCTAACATTCAGATGGCGGCCTGACGGTTTGTCCGGGGGGCTCCTATGTAGCAACCGACTGACCGCTTCCCAAATCTTACCTCGCGGTCCAGCCACCATCTACCACCATTACGGCACCGTTTGTTGAGCCGGCTTCATCGGATGCCAGGTATACGGCCATGGCAGCTACTTCCTCGGGTTTGACAAGGCGTCCGTGGGGCTGACGCGCCTTCATTGCCGTGCGCGCCGCTTCCGGATCATCATACCCCTGTGTAATTCGCTGAACCCAGGGTGTATCGACTGTACCTGGTGCAATACAGTTCACGCGAATACCATCGCCGGCATGATCGACAGCTGCCGCTCTTGTTAAGGCCATGACTCCGCCCTTCGCTGCACAGTAAGCTGCGCGGTCACCGACACCTACAAGCGCCGCAACAGACGACATGTTGATTATAGAACCGCTTTTCTGCTTTTGCATAACGGGAATGACGTACTTCATTCCAAGGAAGGTCCCTTTCATACACACATCGATCACTCGTTGCCAGTCGTTCTCAGATGTTTCGGCGGTTTTTGCTGCAACGCCCACACCCGCATTATTAACAATGACGTCGATACCTCCCCATTCTTCATTTGCCTTCTTGACAGCAGCTTCTACCTGGCTTGCATTCGTGACATCGACCGACATAGCAGTAGCGTTACTACCAAGTTCTTTTGCCGTCTGCGCGGCTGTGTCCGGATTAACATCAAGAACCAGAACTTTCGCTCCTTCTTCAATAAACCGTTTGGCGATCGCTTTGCCGATGCCCGATGCCGCACCTGTTACAATCGTACGTTTTCCTTTTAATCTGTCCATATCATTTACGCTTTCTTAACAGGATTAACTAATTCACCGATTCCTTTAACCCAGGTTTTAACAATATCACCCGGTTTGAGTAACACTGGCGGTTTCCTGCTGAATCCAACGCCGCTCGGTGTACCTGTGGCTATTATATCACCCGGCTCGAGTGTGAAGGAGTGAGATAACTGAGATATGAGATCTGCAACTTTGAAGATCATATCACGTGTGTTAGCATCTTGAAGCGTTTCTCCATTGACGCTGCATCCTATTTCAAGATTCTGAGGATCCGGAATTTCATCAGCAGTAACCACGTACGGACCCATTGGACAAAACGTGTCAAGAGATTTACCCCGCACCCACTGCTGATCACCAAACTGCAGATCACGTGCCGACACATCATTCAGTACGGTATATCCAAATACATAGGATAGAGCATCCTTCAGAGATATATTCTTAGCTCCTTTGCCAACAACAACACCCAATTCAGCCTCATAATCAACTTCATTGGTAAGATTCATCGGTATCAGAATCGGTCCGAATGGTGATGTTATTGAGCTTGGAAACTTGGTAAAGACCAGGGGCGACTTCGGTAGTTCCATCTTTGACTCTGAGGCATGATCGACATAGTTCAGTCCGATCGCCACAATTTTAGAAGGATTTTGCAGTGGAGCATCCAGTTCCTCAATTTCCAGTGATTCCATTTCCGTGACGTATCTGAGGAAATCTGCCATACTCTCTAATTTCCCGTTGCCGGCGCGAATGAGGTCAAGCATGGTTCCTTCAAAACCAACTTTTTCGAGTGCTACAAATTGATTATCTGAAACAGCAACCAACCGGCCGTCCTTCAGAGTGGCAAGCTTCATTATTTTTCTTCCTTCCAGATTTTACCTACTGGAAATTCGTAGGCTTTCAATGTTTCAGTTTTCATGGTGATACTGTATCCGGGTTTATCAGGAGCCATATAATGACCTTGTTCAATATCTACCGGATCAAAAAAATGTTCATGCAGATGATCCACATATTCGATCATGCGGTTCTCAAGTGAACCACTTACTGCAATGTAGTCAAATATGGAGAGATGCTGCACATACTCGCAGAGTCCCACACCACCGGCATGCGGACACACCGGAATGCCAAATTTCGCTGCCATCAGCAGAACGGCTACAACTTCATTAACACCGGCAAGACGGCAGCTATCGATCTGACAAAAATCTATGGCATTGGCCTGAAACAACTGCTTGAACATGATACGGTTGTGCACATGCTCGCCCGTAGCCACTCCGATAGGTGACAGGGCCTTTCTTATCGCGGCATGTCCAAGTATTTCGTCTGGACTGGTGGGTTCTTCAATCCAGTGAGGTTTGAATTCGGCAAGCTGCTTCATGTAAGAGATCGCCTCTTCAATTCCCCATTTCTGGTTGGCATCCATCATCAGTTTATGATCATAGCCAATTTCTTCCCTGATGATTTTCGCACGCCGGATATCGTCGTCTACATTACTGCCCACTTTCATCTTGAAACTGGTCCAGCCCTCAGCTAGTGCTTCCCTGCATAAACGGCGGACCTTATCATCAGAATATCCTAGCCAGCCGATGGAAGTAGTATAGGCCGGGTATCCTTTCTCGCGGATATTTTTTTCCCTTGCAGCTTTCGAAGCGGTGTTCTTCTTCAGGATTTCGAGGGCTTCATCTTCATCGAGGGCATCCCTGATATAACTGAAATCGATACAAGAGATCAATTCCTCCGGCGTCATATCCACCAGTACCTTCCAAAGTGGCTTACCCAAGATTTTAGCATACAAGTCCCAGACAGCATTGATGACGGCCGCAGCGGCCATGTGAACCGCTCCTTTCTCCGGTCCCAGCCACCGTATCTGGCTATCGCCTGTAAGCGTATGCCAAAACCCTGCCATATCCAACAGGATGGATTTCATCGACCGGCCCTTCACAAACGGTATCAGGGCCTCGACCGCTTTCACACAGATTTCATTCCCCCTGCCAACGGTGAAAGCCAGGCCATGCCCTTCCAAATGATCATCCCTATTCGTCTGAAGAATGACATAAGTCGCCGAATAGTCCGGCTCCGGGTTCATGGCATCCGATCCATCCAGGTTCCTGGATGTTGGAAAGCGGATATCCTTTACATGGACATCTGTAATAACAAAATCATCTTTCAGGATATCAGGCATTCTGTAAATGGATTCATTAATCTCTAATATCTGAGAAACTCAGCGTGTCATCCGCGTTACTCTGCGAGAACTAACCCGAATTTACTTTTTAACGCTAACATAGACAAAGCGATATCGAGATATAATTGAAACCGGAGTGCTCAATCATTTAATAGGAATCGGCTCTCAACCGATCTACACATTCAGGTGATGATCTGCAGGGATATCCTTTCCTTTCCATATTTCCTTCGTTCTCCAGTCGGATTCTTTCCCGGCCCAAAACACATCATCGGGTTTTAAACCAAGTGGCAGAAAAGCAGCTGAACATAAATACAAACTTCCTGTTGAAATGTAGGTCTCGGCCAGGTGGGGCTGGTGACCGTAAACGCCAAGTTGGAGCCATCCGTTTTTATCAAAATTGTCCGGTGCTTCCATAATTTTTTTGATGACAGCCGTCAAAGCAGACCGAACCTGAGCGGGAGACATTCTTTCGGGAAGAAATTGTTCCCACGCCACCTGGGCCAGTAATTGGAAAGCTCCGAACCGATAGGTAATAGATCTGCCAATCGGCGGGTAAGTGCCATCCGGAGCGATTACTCCGAGCAATTGCTCGGCATATCGCTGGCTGATTTTCCTGTTTTTCTGGTATAACCCATTATATGAATGATCATGATTACGCATGACATCCAAAATATCAAGCATGAAGGGCTGAATCACATAGCTGTTGTAATAATCCCAATGGAACATAGGTCCATCGCCATAAACGCCATCGCCAAGATACCAGGCATCCATTTGTTTAACCGCCAGATCCATGCGGACTTTATCACCTCCTGCATCAAACTTCATCAAAGCTGCTTCTACCATAGCGCTGAACAGGATCCAGTTGCTGTGATAGGGAACAATCGTCCGGCTCGATTTTAACGCTTTGACAAGATTATCGCGTGTCGTATCTGATGACTTCTCCCAAAGCACTTTTGGTGCTTTAATTAACGCATGGGCAAGGAATGCGGCATCCACCAGCGGCTGGCGGCCTTTATCAAAATTGAGAAAATCCGGTGATTTCGGATCAACAGAGGCTTCCAGAGACTTCCGCGCGAGATCAATATATTTTGTCCTGATTTTTCCTTCTTCAGAATCGTCAACGCCTAATTCAAGCCATGGAGCGATACCGGTCATAAGTCTGCCAAAAGCCTCAAGGTGAGTAAACACCCTTCGGTCGTCATGGGAACCCGGCACCGTTTCAACCGGCATCAGCTTTCTCAGTTTTCTTTGTGACAATGCATTAAGAACGGGATCTGATATTTTTCGCATGACGCTGATCCAGTACTCCCTGTCCGACTGCGAATCCTTTTCAGACAGAATTCCAAAGCTGCCTTTTCTTGTTATAGAGCCTAATGATACTGTGCTTCCAACCCCAAAGAGGCCGGCTTTTTTGATAAAGTCTTTGCGGTCCATGATATAATCAATTCTTTAATTCTACATTCTTTTAAATAAGAGACGCTCGGTTCTCAATGCTACCTGTTTTTTTACCCCTAAATCACATAAAGGGGGTTTTGATAATCGATACCAATTATCATTTCAACATAACTGCTTCATTTATTTTCCCCTAAGAAACAAGGAAGCAGAGCTTCCCGAGTTGCGTTCCCAGGCAGAGCTTGGGAACGAGGAAACGTGGAAAAATTCAACAACAAAAATCCCCTTAAGGGGATTTAGGGGTAAGAGTTTTACATCCCATAAGCTTTATTTGAAACAGAACCAGTAATCGTTAACTGTCCTTTCGCACGGATATCTTCTGAGGAGCTGCCTACCATAACGTCAAATGTGCCGGGCACCACTTCCCAATTCATATTTTTATCGAGAAGCTGAAAATCGTGAGGTGTTAAATTGAAGGTGACCTGTTTAGTCTCGCCCGGGTCAAGTGTGATGCGATCGAAACCGCGCAATACCTTAACGGGCACGATAACCGGGGCTGTCTGTTCATGCAAATAGAGCTGCACAACTTCATCTCCCTTCCGTCGCCCGGTGTTTTTTACATTCAGGCTTACCTGTATTCTTCCACCCGTATTCTGTTTCTCAGGACTAATTTTCAGGTCGCTGTACTGGAATGACGTGTAACTCAACCCATAACCAAACGGATAGAGCGGACCAGTGACACGGGCCGCGGCAGGTTTGGCATTGGATTCTTCCTGGCTTGCCGGCATGTAGGGAAAATTAAGCGGAACCTGGCCCACTGTTTTGGGAAACGTGATCGGGAGTTTCCCTCCCGGATTGTAGTCGCCAAACAAGGCGTCGGCAATGGCCTCCCCTTCTTTCTCACCCGGGAACCATGCTTCGAGAATACCCGGCACATGGTCGTTTATCCAATTAATAGACAACGGGCGTCCGTTCAACAGCACAACAACAGTTGGTGTACCCGTATTATACAAGGACTGAACCAGTTGGAGCTGATGTCCCGGCAAATTAAGACTGACACGGGAGTGTCCTTCGCCGACCGTTTTTCGATTCTCGCCAACCACAACAATGGCAACATCTGATTTACGGGCAGCGGCTACAGCTTTGGCAATCTCACTCTTTTCTTCCTTGCTTAAAGGAGTCTCTTCGATATCACTGACCGGCCAGTCTTTGTCGGTCACTTCGGGTCCTTTCACGTAGGTTACCCTGACATTTTTTCCCACTTCGCTTTTTATGCCATCCAGAGTTGAGATAACATTAATATGGGAAGGTCCGTATCGGCTCACCGAATGGTCTGTTTCCGTTGCATTAGCACCCGTTACCAGAATGGAGCGAATCTTATTTTTATTCAGCGGCAATACATTATTCTGATTCTTGAGCAACACGAGCGATTCATGAGCAGCCCTAAGCGCCAGGGTCTCTGATTGTTTTGTGCGGACCAGGCTGTCTGCTCCCTGAACATCCACGTAGGGATGATCGAAAAGTCCGAGTTTAAATTTCACATACAGAATCTGACGGACGCGTTCATTGATGACACTCATAGGGATTTCGCCATCATTCACTAACTCACGCAACGGATCGAGATAAACCGAGGGCGGCTGGAAGTTGGTTCGCACATTCACCCCGGCTTCGACAGCCTGTTTAATAGCTCCTTTGAAGTCAGATGCCACATGATGCTTCTCATAAATGTATTGGAGAGCGCCGCTGTCAGTAACGATATATCCTTTAAAACCCCATTGTTGCCTAAGTATCTGGGTCAGGAAATGATAGCTGCCTGTTATTGGAATCCCATTATAATCATTGTACGAGCTCATGATGCCGAGCGCACCGGCCTTGACTGCTGCTTCGAACGGCGGCAAAAATATGGTATAGACATCGCGGGGCGTCACATGTGGATCGGTACGTGCATCGCCGTCTCTCCCGCCTTTGGGTTCACTATACACCGCAAAGTGTTTGAGTGTTGATGCCACGCCTTCATCCTGGATTCCGGTGACTGTCGCGACACCATACTGCGCGTTCAGATACGGATCTTCACCAAATGTTTCGACAACACGCCCCCAGCGCGGATCACGGGATACACCAAGGATCGGTGAATAAATATTCGTATATCCCAGTGCGTGGGCTTCCTTACCAACAACATGACCGATCTTATTAACAAGATCTACATCCCATGAACTTCCCACACCAATCTCCGCGGGAAAACTCGTGGCTTTTTCACTCGCCAGTCCCCGGATGCCTTCATTCGTAAAATCAGCTGGAATACCAAGCCTGGTCTGTTCGATGAAGAACTTTTGGATCTCGTTCATCGCTTTGGCGTGGCGGGACGGCGGCCATGACAATTTGGTCTGCGCATTCGGGTGGTAAGCCACGCTGTTCAACTGCTCGTCGATGTTTCCAATTCCATCCGACCATGGTTCCCCAAGCCAGAGATCATTGGGAAGCTCATCCTTCAAAACACGACCGTAACCATACAGCGTCACCATCTGCGCTGTTTTTTCGTTTACATTCATTCGCGAGACCAGATCATCGATCCTTTTTTCAATAGGCAACGATTGATTTTCATAAGGATCCATCTTTCCGTTCTTGTTCAAATCAATCCAGCCCTTGTGATAGATAGAATCAGGCTTACTGATCAGCAAATTCTTAATCGATGAATTGTGATTGGCAGAGTGACCAATAAAAGTGGTTACCGGTAACGCAAACAACAGTATTATTAATCTTATCACATTAACTCCAGCTTTTGTATTGATATCATCAAATGAAAATTTACAATTGTTCTACGAGATTCAACCTGATCATGGCAAAGTACCATAAATCATTTGCGTAGAAATAAATGGAATCTCACTCCCATGCCTAACTCGTAATTTTTAACGTAAAACGATCATGCGAACTACGACTTACAGAATGCAACACGATATGGTATAAAGTGCTTCCCCAATTACGTCTCATGCGATGATCATTAATCGTACGGACATCTACACTGGGAGTAAACTTATGGCTGTCATATTCAATGTAGCAGGTATGACCACTATCAGGATCAGGCAAAGCAATTTTCCCGGCCGTACTGATATCCGGCTTGCATGGAGTCAGAAAGTTTTCTGCAACAGGTTTGATAAATTTGCCAAGAGAATAATTCTCGCTTACCTCAACATTCTTATTGCGATTCAGGGTAATAGTACGAACCCATTTATCTATAAATGCAGAATCAGGATAAGCTCCTGCAATATTTAACTTTAGCGTGGCCTTCCTGTTATTTTCGGTGTATGAAATATCTGTTGCCTTAAACTGTTTTCCATTGTGCTGCATAATTCCGTTTATATCGGGCAAATTATGATATCGGGATTGGTTGTTCCAAAGTTCATAGCGCCTGCTGCTGAATGTTTTAGCGGTATAGTCTTGTGCCCCTGCATCAATCAGCAAAGGATTTCCATTGTAGTAGACAATGTAATTACCGGCATCATTGTGATTGTGACTCACACCGTTATTTCCAGCCTTTGCCATCACATAAAAACCATCTGATGTTCCCTGTTTCGAACGTGCTGTCATGATCTGAATTTCGGGAAACCAACTGTCTCTGATCAAAGGCTCTTCGGGTTTGATATCCTGCAGATCAGCAAGACACATTAAAGCGGGAAGTGCCCTGTTCAATGCACCGAAAGGATAATCCAGGACCGAGGACAATCCATTCCGCGTCTGTTTTCCGTACTCAAATGCTGCAAAATGGGTGAGCAATGAATCATGCGACGATTTGCCAAACCTGTAAAGCAAGGTTGGATCCATTTCCATCTTTGCATCGGCGTCTCCATAGTTGACGTAATAGGGATAACTGATATTCGTCTTATAGATATATTCACCCATCTTCTTAATGACAGACTGATTGAAATAATCAATCTTTCCACCAGAAGCGCTTTTTAGAATTTCCAGGTAATCGAGCAAGCTGCCGGCCGCTCTTCCCCAGTATTCGGGTCCTTCGTCACTTCCGCCATCTGCCGGATATGGAATGACGAAATTATCGATGCTGTCCATAGTCTTGTACACAAGCTTCAACCGCGTATCCGGATCTTTAGCGAGCACTAACGCAGCTGACAACACATTCGAATTAATCCACGGGTTCCAGTTATTGACTCGGTTATACTTTTCAGGATTGCTTCGCCATTCAAACCCGAGATATCCCCAGTCATTATGTTCGAGGTACGGGATAAAAATCCTCCTTTGTGTTTCGTATTCTATCCTGACAGCTACGAGAGGATTCACACTATCCAGTTCAGGTTTAAGAAGGTAATAGGTCCAGGCCATCTCCTGAGCCGTTTCGGCCGCGAAAAGATCGACTACAGGATGTTCAACATCAGGCAGGCCGGGTCCTTCTTTCTGCAACGACAAATGAGCAGGAACTCCCCAAAACGACTCTTCGCAAATCGCCCATATTCCGTTAATAATCTGGTCTACAAACCGGCCTTTCCTTTCAAAAGACTCCGCCAGAACAAGTTTGGCCAACATTTGGCGTCGCTGAAAGGACAATCTCTCATAATTAGATCTGTTGCCGTTTCTTTTGAACTCAAGGAAGGTGGTTGCCGGCAGTCTTGGCCATTTTGCGTTTAACAACGACTCCCCTTCTTTTATGTATTCTTGTTTGACATCCTCCGGAACTTTACCAAAGCCAGCCGGATCTTGAACCGATGGATAGGGGTGCCATTGTTCTCTTGGGATGATAATTGACGACAAATCACGCAATGAATACTTTTTAGCTAAAGGTATCCAGCCATTATTTTCCTGCGCATCAGCTGGTTGGCTAATAACTGCGATCAATAGTATGGATATGGTTAATACATTGAATCGCGACATCATCATCCTTGTTCCCTCACCCTGTATATAGGTTATCAGGTTAACATCTTAATAGCCATCATAGATTAAACCGGAATCCAGAGCTTGATACAAGATGTACTATTTATAGTGTGAATTGAATGTACATATTCTAAATGGAATTATCCTTCACGATGATCTCCAGTGTACTACAGCCTCTCCATAATGAATAAAAAAGCGGTAAGATCAAGATGTTCTATCGCAGACAATAACTTACTTTCCGGATAAACTCACATCAGGCAACGGTAACTTAAACGGTGATTCTGCCCGAATAAAGAGAGGGATCTTCCATAGGGGAACCTTTTCATTCAACATTATTGGCCCTTCAATTACACGATCACGATCCCAAAAATCAATCCACTTTCCTTTTGGAAGATAGACTTCACGGCTATTCGTCTTGTTAACTACCGGTGCCACCAACAGATCTTGTCCAAACATATACTCATAATCCAGAGAAAAAACTTTTGAATCATCCGGCCAGTCCCATGCAAGAGGCCGGACAATTGGGGTTCCTTCTTCGTGAGCTTTCTTAGCCTGGGCCTCGATGTAGGGAATCATATTCTTCCGTAATTGAGAATAAAATTTATAGATCGTCACTGTCGTTTTGTCCCAGGAAAATGGAGAATCATTATGATCACCTTTACCAGCGGTTTCCATCAGTGGACTAAACGTGCCAAATTCCAGCCATCTGATGAACACGTTTTTGGACAGATTGCTTCCGTACCCCCCAATATCCGAACCCCAGAATGCAAAACCCGTCAATGCCGCCGTCTGTTGTGCCCGCACAACGGCAGGAAGTCCCTGATCATTGCTAAAGTTGCTTTCCATATCACCAGGCCACTTCATCGACCACGCCTGTGTGCCTGCCCATCCGGCGCGCGGAGTAAACTGGTAATCATTGCCCCGAACTTCCTGCAATGCTTCGGCATAGGTTTTATCCATCAGATACGCATGGTAGTTGTGCATGGCTTTGGGATCTCGTCCGCTTGGCGGGGTCACGTTTACCGGGTAGTTCTGTCCCCTGTCCAGCTTGATGCCGTCCACGCCCATTTTCAGAACATTTTTGATGATGCCCTTAAACCACTCACGGGCAGCCGGATTGGCAAAATCGATCAGATGTCTCTGCAACCCATTATCCACGCCTTCATTATGGACCCCAAATCCACCTACAAAATAATGATCCTTCTTGCCCTCTTTGTAGTATTTGGAATCCCTGGTCAGGAAATCGCAGCCCCACACAATCAGATGGACCCCCATTGAATGAAGCTCTTTTATGTGTTTTTCTGCATCCGGATATCGTTTCTCGTCAAAAATGAAATCATCACTTCCATATCCGCCGCGCATCCAGGGTCGGTCCAGCCAGACGGCTCCAAGCGGCATATCATTTTGCTGCATCATGTGAACGTCCTTGAAGACATCATCCCACGTACCTTCGTCCCGCCATTGCTGGGGCAGAAACGTCCATTTGGGTGGCATTGGAGGATGACCGGTCAGGTTCAGGTATTGTGGCAGAATTTCCTTCATGGTGTCTCCAACCCATAAATGCATCGACAATGATGAAGCATCAAAATGAATAGATGTTTCACTTTGATTTGCCTTGCTGAAATCTACATAATCATAGTAGGAATTATCCATAAAGATGCCGTATCCGGCAGTAGACATGAAAAAAGGCACGTAACTGCACTGGTCTGGAGTCCCCGATTCATCCCAGAGTACGACCCTGCTTCCCTTAAGGTCGACGTGTTTCGTGTGCCAGACATCACCTAACCCATAGTAATGTTCGCCAGACGTCTGATTTAGATTCACCGTAACTCCATCAACATGATCCACCTCCGGAGTAAATTCAATTCGAAGTTGTCCTTTGGAATCCAGGGTTACTTGCAGTTGAGCCTTCTGACCATCCTTTGTCTTCAATTCGGTTCGAAATCCCTGGAACAACCGATGAATTTCATCTGAACCCTGCAGGTCATGAGTTTTATTATTGGATTTAAATGACAGGAATCCGTCACTCGCCGATTTGAAAACTGTTTTATTCCCCTTCCTGACGATCAGTTCTAACGGATTGCTATGGTACTGAACCTGGACAATTCCATTATTAATCGATGCTTTGCCAGACCAAATATCAACTTTGACAGGTTTATTTGGTTTTGCCGAGGCATCAGGGGTCCATTTAAAACAAAAAAATACAATCAATACCGAGCATACGTAACAAATTTTCCGGAACATATTATATCCTTTTACAATTAATCATGGTACCTGGTATCGGTAACATAAATAAAAATCATAGTTACAGGTATACCGACATTACTCTTCGTTTCACGTTAGATTGACTGTCGAATCTTACTGCCTACAGAAACCTATGGGATTTTCAACAAAACGGCCCAAAAGGACTATAACAGTTTGTGATCAGCTTTACTGATTTTGGTATCAGACATTGATTCCGAATCATAGATACTGAAATCTTCAACATTGTTTAAGGAGAAGGCGTGTGAATTCGGACCACGCTGAACTTTAATAAAACGAAAATCTGCATCTTTCACGTCATGGAGCACAAAAGCAGGCCGGGCGTCATCTTTTTGATAACTCAGTTTTACGTTTGTGATTTCTATCCCTTCGACATGACGCAAATAGAATCCGTAGGACGGCATTTTACCAAACATACCCGGTTCCGGGTAACCATCCGCTTTTTCAGGCGGTTCTATGCCGGCATCTTCTTTGGTGCCTCCGCCTTCGTATTCAATTCTCACATTGCTGATCTTGATGTCCTTGATAGGGTGATTTGGAATTCCACTTATCAATACTCCGGTCTTATTGTCGGCATTGCTCACAACAACGTTGTCGATATTGACTCTTCTGATCTGCCCAATTGGTATACTGCTCGGGCCGCGCATACGGCTTCCCAGTCTCATGAATATCGGGGCGTTACCCACATTGCGCATCGTAATATTGGAAATCGACACATCTTCCAATAATGCACCGTCTACAGTCTCCAGGGCCAGTCCACGGCAGTGGTTAAACACGCAGTTAGAAATCGTGATATTCTTAAACCCGCCATTTGACTCGGTTCCGAACTTAATTCGCCCTGTCGGATTACTCCTTTCCTTATCAGTGTAGGGCTTGAATGTACCATCAAGCAACGTTCCTTCCTGGAATCCTGAAACCATGCAGTTGGTGATTGTAACATCTTCCGTGGACCTGGCATAACCCAGGGCGTAGGAACTCTTGGGACAAATAGCATCATCATACGGGGAATTTACACTGCAGTTTGATACCCGGACGTTCCGGCAGGCATCGATATCCATCCCGTCGCGATTGGTATCGATTTTTAAATTGTCTATGGTAAAATTATCTACGCCCGTTGCCAAAATCCCAAACCAGCCACCATGTTTGATGATGAAATCCTTCAAAATCACATTGCGGCAATTCTTCAACGCGATCGATTTGTTTCCTAATCCTTTCTCTGATGCATTCTTTGCAACATTCCGCAACAGGCCTTTTCCATAAATCATCCCCGGACCTAATATCGAAATATTTTGCAAGTCTTCGCCCCATATCAAACTATTATGCCAGTGACTATGGCCAAAATCCTGGTACTGTTTGCCGGAAAATGGTTCGGCAGGATCATATGAACCCGAATCACTTATTGCCTCCAGAACTGCCGCCTGCTCAAGATACAAGGAGACATTGCTTTTTAAATGAATAGAGCCCGTAAGATAGGTACCGGATGGGAAATACACTCGTCCGCCGCCGGCCTTTGCCGCTGCAGCTATTGTATCATTTATTGCATTGGTATCGCTGGTCTGTCCATCACCTTTCGCACCGTAGTCTTTGACATTATAGTCACTGTTGCGTTGATCACCTGATGCTATCCGCGGCCTGGTAAATCCCATTAAAGCCGTCGTTCCAACGAGTGCACCCATCTTTCTGAGGGCTGATTTTCGAGTGATGTCCATACTTACCTTATATTTTATTCGGTTTTACGATTTTATTTTAAACCAATCTCATAAACCTTTTTGATCTAATTCCACAGATACAGAAAAATCACAGGAGTTATCGGTAACATCAAATGGCGTTTCAGCCGTTTTAATCTATAAAAGAACTTTGTGAAAGTTGTGAATCCTGCTATCAGTTAGAATATTTAATTTAATAAGTCAACACACAGCATAAAATCAGCTAAAACTTAAGGATTCTGTTCTTATTCACACTATCGAGATTTATTTATTCTTTCACTTTGTTGCTTTCCCCAGTCTGTATTCGGTTTATTACCCATTTGCAGCTCGAGAGTTCCTCCATTAATGATATCATAGTGCGATATCCATGGTTTGTTTAACGTATTTCCATTTAGTTTCGCAGACTGGATATACATATTCGTATTCGAATTATCTCTGGCAATAATTGTAAATGTTTTATTTCCTTTGAGATGTAACACTACCTTATCAAACAGCGGACTTCCGATGGCGTACTCAGGTTTTCCCGGACATACCGGATAAAATCCCATGGCACTAAAAACGTACCAGGCCGACATTTGTCCGGCATCATCATTTCCGGGCAAACCACCTGCATTATCCTGGTATGATCGTTTTATGATCTGTCGTACCCAGTACTGCGTCTTCCATGGTCTGCCGGCATAATCATAAAGATACGGAGCAAGTTGATCCGGTTCGTTTCCATGCCAATAATACGGGTTCTTACGAAACGAGGGGTTATCACTGATGGCTTGCTCAAAAAGAGTATCCAACTTATCAGTGAATTTCTGACGTCCTCCCATAAGTTTTATTAGCGCAGGGACGTCTTGGGGAACATACCAACTATATTGCCATGAAGTCCCTTCTGTGATATAAGGATATGGGACATCAGGTTCAAACGGTTTGACCCAGGATCCATTAGCATATTTGCCTCGAACAAATCCGGTGGTCGAGTCAAACACATTCCTGAAATTCTGGCCACGCTTATTAAACTCTTCGTAATCTTTTTGATTTCCCAGTGCTCGCGCCATCTGTCCAAGCACCCAGTCGTCGTAGGCATATTCCAGCGTTCGTGATACCTGTTCTCCCATATGGAAGGCGTACTTAACAGAATCTTCGAGTGGGATGTATCCATATTTTAAATAGGCGTCAAGCGCACGTCTTCCCATGCCCTTTGCATATGCTGAGTCTGATGCCGGCAATTCCGTTGCATTCTTTTTCATCATCACATAGGCAGAATCCGCATCAAAACCATGAATACCCTTAATATATGCATCGGCAATAACGGAAATTGCATGATCACCAATCATTTCCGAAGTGTAGTTATTCCAGGCCGGAAAGATCGGCAAAAAGCCACCTTCCTCCCCTTTTTTGATTAAAGAAACGATCATATCCCTTGCTTTATCAGGATCCAGCAGAGTGATCAAAGGCTGTTCTGCCCTGAATGTATCCCAAAGAGAAAAATCGCCATACTGAGTATATCCGTCAGCCTTTTTTATCACATGATGGCTGCCAAAACTCATGTACGAACCATCATCATCGCTGATGACCCGCGGCAATTGGAATGCATGGTATAGAGCTGAATAGAATATCTTCTTCTCTTCCTGAGTCCCACCGGATACTTCAACTTTACTTAACTGATCATTCCATGTTTGTTTCGCCGCGAATCTCGTTTGATTAAAACTCCAGGATGGGATTTCATCATTCAGATTTTTTTCTGCAGCCCCAATGCTTGTGAATGATGTACCAACTTTAATGTCGACGGCGTCGTTATAACCTGTTGAAAAACGGACATATGCTATGGGGCGGTCATGGGATTCCGTAGAATCATCTTCAGCAAAGTTACCAGGATTCCAAATGCCGAAACTATCAAAATGCTGTCTGAATTGGACAACAAAATACCCTGAAAAACCGGCCGGATCTCCCCATCCCTGATACATTCGATAGACGGGATTAAATCCAACAATTTCATTTTTTTCGGGGATAATGCGGATATATCCATCTCCTTTTGTGTTTTTTTGTGTCGGTTGATATCCCGCATTTGCATCGATAATGACATAAGAAGAATCCGATTCGGGGAATGTAAAACGCAGAAATCCAGCGTGAGATGTGGCTGTCATTTCTGCCTCGATATTATAATCCTGGAGATTGACCTTGTAATAATAGGGTGTAGATATCTCCTCTTCGTGGCTGAAAGCCGATGCCCGGTCCTCCGGATTTACTTTTAGCGGGCCAACCGCAGGCATAAGGGTCATACTGCCATAATCCTGAGTAGCTCCACCACTTAACCAGTGTGAGGCACGGAAACCCTGAATCATGGGATCAAAATATCTGTACGGAGGAACACCTTTCTTTTTCGGAGGCATCGTTTGTGCTGTCCACTGTGTCATTCCAAACGGCACTCCAACGTTTGGGGCCACGTTGCCATCCATAGTCGTTCCAATCATCGGATCCGCAAAATCGACGGCATCAGATCCTTTCTGAAATACATAGGTGCTGATTATTACTATCAGCAGCACCCCAATCAAACCAAGGACGACTTTCAATATTTCACCTGTTTAACGATTATTCCCAAAAAAGCAATTTCTTCATATTATACCATAACCTATTTTCTGCTAACCTATGGTATAAACTAACGATGCATCTTATCTTTTACCAGACCCGAAAGCACTTATTTATCTTAATATCGATTGATTACTCCGGGCTTGGTTGAAAGCAATAATACATCCCTTTTATGGTAAAGTATCTGATACACCAGAATGATTTGATATACGGACAGATACATAGACTTCCAAAGGGAAAGAACCGACAAGGAAATCAGATTAGAAATGCACTTTTTATGTTTGCGGTAACATGTTTTTTTATTAACTAGATTGGGTCAAATTCAACCGGAATATTATCATGATTAGGATTTAAAGCAATTCTTATCTTTGATAAGCTTTACAAATTACATCATCAAGCTTATTATATTCCAAAAATTATGTTATCAGTAACATCACACGAAAAGAAGGGTATCATGTCCGCATTTATTACCGATGATTTTTTATTACATAATGATACTGCTAAAGCTCTGTATAATGACTATGCAGAAGGGCTTCCCATCATAGACTATCACTGTCACATTCCCGTCGAGGATATTGCCAAAAACACGCAGTTCAAGAACCTGACGCACATATGGCTCTATGGCGACCATTACAAATGGCGTGCAATGCGTACTGCAGGAGTCGATGAAAAATATATAACCGGTAATGCCACCGACTGGGAAAAATTTCTTGAATGGGCAAAAGTCGTACCCAAGACTCTTGGAAATCCTCTTTTTCACTGGACCCATCTGGAGCTTCTCCGTTATTTCGATGTACATGAACTGCTCAACGAAAAAAGTGCAGAGCGGATCTGGAAACATTGCAATGAACTTCTTTCCAAGTCTGAACTGTCTGCACGGGGGATTATTAAAAAAATGAATGTACAGGTTGTGTGTACTACTGATGATCCGGTCGACAGCTTGGAATTTCATCAACAAATCGCTGAAGATGCTTCCTTCGATGTTAAGGTTTTACCTGCATTCCGCCCAGACAAAGCATTGGGAATCGACAATCCTGAAGAGTATCAAAAATGGCTGACTAAGTTATCGCTCGCATCAAGCATTACGGTAAAAAGGTACAAAGACCTGATTGCCGCTTTAAAACAACGTCACGATTTCTTCCATGACCACGGTTGCCGCCTTTCTGATCACGGTATGGAGACTGTTTATGCAGATGAATATACCGAGAGTGAAGTAGACGATATTTTTTCAAAAGCTTTAAAGGGAGAAATCATAGATCCACAGGAACATAGAAAATTCAGTAGTGCTGTACTTTATGAGATGGGAAAAATGGACCATGCGAGTGGATGGGTACAGCAGTACCATCTCGGTGCTATTCGGAATAACAACACACGAATGTATCGGACACTTGGTCCTGATACAGGTTTTGATTCGATGGGTGATTTCAGTCAGGCGCGTTCTCTCTCCAAATTCCTGAATCGTCTTGATACCAATGATCAGCTGGCTAAGACTATACTTTACAATGTAAATCCAGTCCATAATGCCCTTTTTGCAACCATGATCGGCAATTTCCAGGATGGTTCCGTACCCGGCAAAATGCAATTCGGCAGTGCATGGTGGTTCCTCGATCAAAAGGATGGTATAGAAGACCAACTGCGTACGCTCGCGAATATGGGGTTGTTAAGCCATTTTGTGGGGATGCTGACAGATTCCAGGAGCTTTCTTTCATACCCACGCCATGAATACTTCCGGCGCGTATTATGTAATATGATTGGTGAAGACATTGAAAAGGGATTGATTCCGGCAGACATGGAGCTCGTCGGTTCTATGATAACCGATATTTGTCACAACAATGCAGAACAGTATTTTGATTTTTGAATGCCTGCTGATATTTGAACTCACGTAGGGAAATTCAAACTGAAAGAGTGATACACTGTTCACTTTGAATAGATCCTGATCAACACTTCCGACTTATCACTACTTCAATATTCTCACAGAGGCATTAGCATCCACACGACTTGCGGATTACAAGATGACTCTTGACGATTACATCCTCAATCGTAGTTGATTTTCCTTCGATCATGTCGATGAGAATCTGCGTTGCTCTCTTCCCTTCTTCGTAGGCAGGCTGATGGACTGTCGTTAGTGGCGGATTGAGTAATTTATCTTGTTTATCATCAGAAAATCCTACGAGTGCAACATCTTCAGGTATTCTTAACTCGTCATCATAAATCGCTTCCATGGCTCCAAAAGCGGTAGAGTCATTTACTGCAAATATGGCGCGGGGAAGCTCCTCTTTGGGTAGATTCAATAGCTTTTTGGTAGCCTCATATCCGGTATTTTCATCAAATGCGGCTTCGACAATCCAGCTTTCATTAATAGCCAGCTGATGTTCTTCCATGGCACGTCTGAATCCCCGTAAACGTTCTGCACCAATAGATACATTGCCCGGACCACTGATGTGCGCTATTTTCTGATAGCCATGCTTTTCTATCAGGTGGTTCGTAATCAGCCGGGCGCATTCCTCATCATTTGTGCGCACGGAACTGGCGGCCAATCCAGGTATCCAGCGGTCAAAAAACACAACCGGGTAACTCGACTCCAACAACTCATTATAATGTTTGAGATCCCTGACATTTCGGGCCGAAGATATGAGTATTCCGTCAACCCGTTTGGAGACCAGAGATTCAATAACTTTTATCTCACGCGTCGCATCTTCAGATGAGTGGGTCAGAATCAGCTGATAGTCTTTTTGGTATGCAACCTCTTCAATCCCCCTGATAGCATCAGGAAAGAAGGAATGTGATACTTTTGGAAGAACCACGCCAATTGTAAATGTCCTTTTGGTCGTAAGACTACGTGCAATGTGGTTAGGCCTGTACCCCATACTCTTTGCAGTCTCGAGAACACGTTTTCGCGTATTTTCATCCACATTGGATCGATTGTTTAACGCTCTTGATACGGTCATCGCCGAGATACCAAGTTCGCGGGCTATCTGTCGGATTGTAATACGGTTATTCAATTTTTTCAGATATAATTAATAAATACAGAGAAATTTGGACCTCAGTGAGTGGAATGGAGCTTGTAATTCCGGAAATTTATGGTGTCTGGCTTATGACATGTTACAGTAACACTTTATCCCCTTATTTCTTTCACCAAATCTTTCCTATCTCAATAACACCACATTTCATAAGTAATAGAAATTGAATGAAATAATAAGTTTTATTTTCAATTTAGAATATTACTTTGATCATATTAACGGTAACATTTCAAAAATTCCATAGGTTGTGCCATGCAAAATCACAGATTTTATCTCACAAGCCTTTCCGTGTTGATATTTATTACGCTTTTCGCTGCATTCTCGTCTTTCTCACCTAACAATTCCGGGGCAGATAACACAAACCCAACAAACAAGAATGACAGGATGGACTGGTGGAAGGATGCCCGTTTTGGCATGTTTATTCACTGGGGAATCTATGCCGTACCGGCGCATGGTGAATGGTATATGACTAACGGTCATGTACCACGAAAGGAATACGAAAAATACGCAAAACAATTTGACCCGGTGAAATTCAATGCTGATCAGTGGGTCAGCGTTGCAAAGAAAGCTGGTATGAAATATATGATCATCACGTCTAAGCACCATGATGGCTTTGTCATGTTTAACACCAAAACGACTAACTATAACGTGGTAGACGACACTCCATGGGGCAAGGATCCTATCAAGGCTCTAAGTAAGGCGTGCAGAGAACGAGGCATTAAATTTGGCGTTTATTACTCAATCATGGATTGGCATAGTCCCGATCAAATGGCGCATGATAATTCTGATCCTGAGCATCCGACCTATAATCCCACCAAAATTAGACCAGGCAAAAAGGATGACTACAAAACATATATGAAGACACAACTGAAGGAATTGATTACTCAGTATCATCCGGCAGTACTTTGGTTCGATGGTGAATGGCCCGATTGGTGGACCTATACTGACGGCAAAAATTTGTACAATTATCTCCGTAAAATGGATCCAAACCTGATCATAAATAACCGTATTGGAAAACGCCCCGGTGGTATGAAAGGGATACAGATGAAAGATGCCGTTGGTGATTTTGGCACGCCGGAACAAAACATCCCGCCAAACGGTATCCCTGGAACTGACTGGGAAACATGTATGACGATAAACAACGATTGGGGATATAATAAAGACGACTTTGATTTCAAGTCGGATACGACTCTTATTCGAAACCTGATCGATATTGCGTCAAAAGGCGGAAATTATCTTTTGAATGTCGGACCGACGGCTGAAGGCATTATTCCACAGCCGGAAGTTACACGCCTGGAAGAGATGGGAAAATGGCTGGATGTAAATGCTAAAGCGATTTACGGCACCACGGCAAGTCCGTTCAAACAACAATTCTCATGGGGACGTGTGACGTCAAAACCAGGCAAATTGTATTTGGAAGTCTTTTCATGGCCTAAGGATGGAACGCTTAAATTGCCATCTATAGATGGGAATATTTCGGGAGCCCACCTTCTCTCAGATCCATCACGAAGCGGTGTAACTGCCGAAAAAAAACAAGGCCATCTCATAGTAACTCTTCCCGGCAACGCACCGGACGGAATTGCATCAGTTGTAGAAGTAGATGTGAATTGAACAGAAATCTGTAGTGAGATTGATAGTTGTTAGTTGTTAGAAACCACGATCTATCAACTAACAACTAACAACTGTTTTCACTGGTAAAAGCTTACATTTTAAACACCAGCGATTCCCAGGGCCGCATTTTGATTGTGGGACCGGAGAGATCCTGGATGTCGATGTAGTTATCCATCAACAGATGACGAGACATGCTGCTTATTTCAACCGGCGGTCGAAAAACATTAGTACTGTCGGACATGTTAAGCAGCACAAGGTACTGATCATCCCCTTCAGATCGCGTGTAGGCAAAAACATCAGGATTATCCCGGGCTATGATATTAAAATCACCATAAACGAGTGTTGGATGTTCGTGACGTAACCTTATGATAAGCTTGTAGTAATTGAGCACGGACGTAGAATCTTCGGCTTCAGCGGCAGCGTTAATAACCGAATCATTGGGATTCACCATGATCCATGGTTTGCCAGTTGTGAATCCTGCATTCTTTTGTCCAGTCCACTGTAATGGAGTCCGTGAGTTATCCCGGCCAAACTTCCGTTGATTTTCAATGAATGCGTTTAAATCGCCGCCTTTAGCTTTCACTTCATTATATCCGTTAATAGTTGCAATATCCCGGAAGTCGCGGATAGTCTTAAAGGGCGCATTGGTCATTCCAAGTTCGTCGCCCTGATAGATATAGGGAGTTCCCCTCATGGTCATTAGCAATGTCGCAAACAGTTTGGCAGACTGGACACGATATCCCTTGTCATTTCCAAAACGGGAAACTACTCGTGGCACATCGTGATTTCCGAGAAAGATACTATTCCAGCCTCTGCCGGCCAGGGCACTATCCCATCGAGCAAAAACATTTTTAAACTCTGGAAGTGTCCATCCCCTATTTCCATTCTTACTGCTTCGACTTCGACCTAATCTCATTAGCTCGAACTGAAAAATCATGTCAAGTTCATGACGATCCGGAGATACGTACAATGGTGCCTCGTCCAATTTTACACCTGAAGCCTCTCCTACCGTCATGATATCATATTTACTAAGCACGAGACGATTCATTTCTCTCAAATACTCGTGCTCGTGCGGACCGTTCGCATAGAAATGCGGGAAATCGCCATCAAAATTTTGAGGAAAGTCCGGCAGTCCTTTCTTCTTTGAATAGAGCGAAACGACATCCATTCGAAAACCGTCAATCCCTTTGTCAAGCCAATACCTCATCATCTTAAAGACGCTGTCACGAACGGCTGAGTTATCCCAGTTCAGATCCGGCTGCTCTACTGCAAACAGATGCAGGTAATACTGATTTGTGGTCTTATCAAGGGTCCATGCGCTTCCCCCAAAGTAAGAAACCCAATTATTGGGAGGACCGTCATTTGGGGCCGGATCGCGCCAGAAGTAGTAATCACGATACGGATTATCTTTAGACTTTCTCGATTCCTGAAACCAATGATGCTGATCGGAAGTATGATTGACAACCAAGTCCATGATGAGCTTCATATTCCGCTTTTTCACGCCGGCCAACAGGCTGTCAAAATCAGCCATTGTACCAAAATCCTTCATTATGTGGTAATAATCGCTGATATCATATCCGTTGTCGACATTCGGCGAACGGTATATGGGACATAGCCATATGACATCAACACCAAGATCTTTCAGATAATCGAGCTTCTGCTCAATACCTTTCAAGTCGCCTATCCCATCTCCATTGCTATCCTTGAAACTCCTCGGATATACCTCATAAACGACTGCTTCTTTCCACCATGCGTGTGTTGAATCAGGCTGTTCCATGCTATTCAGATTGCTCTTCTCGTTCGACCGGCAACCCTGCCATAAGAAAATTGCCGCGAACAGGATAAACAATTGACTTGTTTTCATACATATACCCTGGTTGTTAAATGAAAGGCGCGCGATACTATATAGAGTGTCAAATATGAAGAAACGCTACTCACAAATGAGTAAAAGATCAACGTTATTAGTAACTCTTCATCATTCACTTTTTTGATGTAATCATCAAATTACTCTCATCTTCTTTTTGCAGATCCTTTGACAAGGTCTATAAAAAAATAACAAGAAGACATCTGAATTCTTTATCTTATTCATTTGGTTGTAAGTACCAAATATCCCTGTACATAATAGTTAAAAAAAAGGACTCAGATGGCATGAATATAATTGTCAAATAGCCAATTATAACGTATTATTTCTCTGTCGATTTGTTGAGTTGTTTCGTCTATTTGGGGCGTACTCTTATTTGCTTACATAAGGAGTTGGTTAATCCTTTTGTGGAAATTAACGGAATTACTTTTATTTATGATGCGATGAGCAGGCTACCTGGAATGTATACGAAAATAACTTTCCACTGATGAACTTTAATTACATTAAATAATTAGGTAAGAGCGGATTAATGCCTCGAACGATTAATGCTATTGATTTTCGCCTGCTCAGCAAGGTTGCTTCTCTTTACTACCATCAGAATTACAGTCAACTGGAGATCGCAAATAAATTAAGTTTGTCTCGTCCCAAAGTTTCACGCCTGCTCAAGGAAGCACGGGAACGAGGCGTAGTTAGAATCACTGTAAATTATTCAGATAAAAACTACGTAAACCTTGAAGTCAAGCTTGAAGAAAAATATCATCTGAAAGAGGTTGTAATCGTTGACATTGATTCAGATTCATATTCCGAAGAGAGTCCTTTTTTGAAGCGTCAAATGGGTGCTGAAGCTGCAAGCTACTTGCAACGGATCATTACTAAAGGTGATGTCTTAGGTGTTACCTGGGGAACGACTCTTCAGGAAATGGTAGAATCCATTCGACCTCAGCAGATTGAAGATCTGCACATTGTACAACTACTCGGCGGCGTCGGACCTCCTGAAGCAAAGGCGCATGCTGCCGATCTGTCGCGGCGCGTTGCACATTTATTTTATGGCAGTCTTACCTTGTTACCGGCACCCGGGATAGCGAGTAATCCCGAGTCCCGGAAAGCTCTCCTGTCAGATAACCAGGTGAAAAGTGCCTATGATCTTTTCCCGAAAGTTACAAAAGCTTTTATTGGTATTGGTTCGCTCTCAACGAATCCGGTTCTTGAAACTGAAAACGGATTGGTCGATCCTGAGACGAGAGACAAACTATTAGAGAATAAAGCGGTTGGAGACATTAGCCTGCGCTTTTTCGATAAGAATGGTAAACCTGTGAAGACCACATTAGAAGAACGGTTAATCGGGATTGATCTGAACCAACTTAAAAACATAAAGAACGTTGTTGCTATCGCAGGCGGTAAGAGTAAGATTGAAGCGATTAAAGGAGCATTGCGTGGTGGTTATATTGATGTGCTTATCACAGATATCATTACAGCGAGCACTCTTGTGAAGAAGTAAATGTCGTTAGTCTAAAATAGGTTAACAACTTAACGTCGGATACTTTCCGCCTAATCATGCCATTCATAATCAGCTAAACGAGTATTAGCTAGTGGATTGGTTTTCTTAAGCTCCAGAAAATCGTTAGGATTAATCTCTTTCGCGTCTTTCATTAGAAGGGCCGCACCCAAAGCTGTTGAATCGGACAGGTTCGCCGTGTACACGTGTTTGTCGGGAAACATGGAAGCCAGCAGCTGCATAAACATGCGATTATTGCTGAATCCTCCCGTTACAATAATCTTGCGGATATCTTTACCGTCCATGGTTAATTTGATAGAATCTGCCTGTATGCTGACGAGATCTATCATCAGTTGATGATATGCTTCTTCATAGGAGTCGAAAGCGTTAATATCCCAGGTAGCTTCAGAAGCTTGTGGATAGGGCCCTGAACCGCCAACCGTCTCAAGAATCAGCTTGCTTTTGTTCACACCTTCAATCACTTTTTCTATTAATGACACATCGGGGGAGAGATCCTGTTCATATGATGAGACACCAAATTGTTTCTTCAGTCTCTCTTTCTGGTGCTCATATTCTTTACCAAGCAGAAACCGTGATGCTCTCACTTGTTCCCCGTAAACGTTCATAAAATTCAGACAATCCCTGTCCAGCTCTTCATTACTCAAAAGTGCTTTGTTAAATGGATTCAGCGTGATGCTCCAAGTACCGGTTGAAACGAGCAGAAACGGTTCATCCAGTGCCATCAGGTAAGGTGCCAGCGAGGCGGAACTGTCGTGTACCCCGACACCGGAAACAATATCATTGCCTTTATAGTTGATTGACCTGTGTTCTGTTGCAGAAACTATAGGCGGTAATAATGGCTCAATTCCCTCCTGCCTTACCCATTTGTGATATGTACCATCTCTGAAGTCCCACAATGCGGTGTGGCAGCCAATGCTTGTTAATTCCGAACAGAGATATTTTGTAAACAGATAACTTGCAAATTGTGGGAGGTGAAGTGAGTGGGTAATCTTTTTAAAGGCATCCGGTTTTTCATTTTTGAGCCAATATAATTGGAGCCCCGAATTCAACATTCCAAGTGATGGGGAGGCCGTGGCTAATGAAAAAGCTTCTTTCCCTCCATACTTTGCATAAAATTCTTTTATCAAATCTTCTGGATAAGCCTTCAGATAATCATAGAGTGGAGTGACTACGTTTCCGTCATCGTCGAGGTGTACCAAGCTGGCTCCATAGGTAGTGAAATTCACTGCTTTGATCGTAAAACGCTCATCATCAATAATCCTTTCAAAGGTCTCATACATCCAGTCGATTACCACTTGTAAATCGTCACATGAATCTCCATCGTCATCAACAGTTAATGGAATAGCAGCCTGGCTTCGATGAATCACATTATACGACTCGTCGAACAGCAGGAATTTCTTGTTTGTCTTCCCAATATCGAAGATGGCCGTTACGGGTACAGTGTTACTTGACATACTAATTTTAATAGGCTGCAATCATAAATTAATGTGAAACGGTTCAGGGTATAAGGATATACGTACTAAGGAAATAGGGTGACCGGTGGTGTGGATTTGTAACTACACCCCTATTCCCTTATTTCCCTATCGCCACATTCCCGAATTATAAACCGGTGGCTACAGTATGGATACCACGTATCTCTATCAGATGTTTCCTGCAATCAAATGAACGATAGGCATCGATTGGATTTAGTGCTCCACCAGCCCTTCTTCTGGCTTCCCGAACCAAGGGTCTCACATCTGTACGGTAAACATCCTGAAGCAAATCCTGAGCCCTTACCACATCGTTCGATTCCTGATGAGCACGAAGCTCCTTCCGGTCGACCAACAGAGCCTGGGTATAGGCGATATTAATAGACTCAACCGACTGCAACAGATCTTCCAGCGGGTCTTTCACATTATGACTGGCATCGATCATCCAGGCCAACGGTGGATTCTTCGAATCAGGCGATTCCATTCCATCCACGAGCTCATTGAAAATCAGGAACAACTGGAAAGGCTTGATAGCCCCTACCGTTAAATCGTCATCACCGTATTTCGAATCGTTAAAATGAAATCCACCCAACTTCCCTTCCATCAACAAGGTGGCGACAATCTGCTCGATATTTGTATTTGGGAGATGATGTCCCAAATCGACCAGTGTGTAGGCTTTTTCGCCCAGCTTGTTTGCAAGAAGAAAAGATGTACCCCAGTCCTGTATAACCGTTGAGTAAAAATTGGGTTCGTACGGTTTGTATTCGATATACACCTTCCAATCAGACGGCAGATGATCATAAATCTCGTGAAGCGATTCCAGGGTCCGCTGAAAAGCCCTTTTAAAGTGACTCTGTCCGGGAAAACAAGCCCCGTCGGCGAGCCAGACAGTCAAAGCCTTCGAGCCAAGCGCTACACCATAATCGATAACTTCCTTGTTATGCTCAATCGCCTGCTTTCTCACATTCCGATCCGTATGCGAAAGAGAACCATATTTGTATGAGTATTCCTGGTCCTTTTGATCCTGGAAAGTGTTTGAATTAACAGCATCAAACTCCAGTCCGTATGAACGGGCTAACTCCCTTACACGCTCATTGTCGTCTGGAATATCCCAGGGTATATGCAATGAAATGGAGTCGCATGATGCAGACAGTGCATGCAACAGACCGACATCTTCGATCTTCTCATCCAGGTTGCCGGGTTCTCCACCAGTTGGGAATCGGGCAAACCGTGTCCCACCCGAACCAAGGGCCCAACTCGGTATCGCTATTTGTAACTCGTTTATTTTTGTAATGATCTCTTCGACATCGAAGCCCTTCCCGATCAGTTTGTTGGAAAGGATTGAAAATTCTTCTTTATGACTTTGTCCTAAAGATTTGTTCTGATCTGCAATCTGCTGTTGTTCAAGTTTCATCGCTTAACTTATAGTCTTGAGTCATGGGTCTTGAGAGATGAACAGTATCAACTAATTCATGCGTTTCACCAAAACCCCGGACTTCTTTATAATTTCTGATAGCTAATTATTGATTATCAGTAACTGTTGATTGATCTTTATTCTTTTTGCCAACCCAAAATGGAGCGGTAATGAACCACAACACGGTTCCCGCAAACATGAGTTGCTTGTGGGTATGCAACGAGATCACCCCGTTAAACACCAAAAATGATGGTATAACGGTTAGACCCAGACCGATCATCGATAAAATAATATATAATGTCCGAAGTGGTGATTTCATAATATTTGGTCTGTTATCTGTTAAGTAACCGTATTTAACTGAATGAGGCAAGGGGTTGAAGCCCCCATGAGTCATCTCATGAAGGCTTCAATTATTCCACCGTCGACCGGTATGATATGACCGGTGGTATTCTCCAGTCGTGAACTTAACAACAGGTACAATGCTTCAACCTGCTGCTCCAGGGTTATGGGACGATTGGTAAGGGTTCGGCTCGCGTAGAATTCCATCAGATGGTCACGAAGTGTTTCCGTATCATCATCGTCCTTGAAATTAATGCCATATTTCGTCAATGAGGCGATTACACGATCGCGTGGAAACATGCCGCTTCCCTCTACGACGGTAGCCGGTGCAACGCCGTTTATTCTAATCAGGGGTGCATGTTCGATCGCCATTTCACGAATCAGATGATTGGCTGCTGCCTTACTGGTATCATAAGCCAGGCTTCCCTTCTTGGCAACAACACCATTCACACTGGTAGTTATCACCATGCTTCCGCTGAGATTTTGCTTTTGCCATAGCACTTTGGTTTCATCCGCTATCAGGTAACTTCCCTTAACATTTACGGAAAAACTCTTGTCCCAGTCATCATCTTTTACTTTGCCGTTACCACCGGGAGTCGCATAGATACCAGCGGTTACAACGATATTATCGAGTCCGCCATAGGCAAGCACGATTTTACTGAGTGCCTTTTTAATTGAGTCTCTGCTGGTTATATCGCAACCCATGCCAATGATATCACCGGATCCGCTGAGGCCTGAACCGGCTACGCCAATACCCATTCCAACTTGACCAAGCACTTCATCTGCGGTTTCTTTGGCGGCGTCTTCATTCAGATCCACAGCCACGACAGTAGCCCCTTCTTTAACAAAACGGGGTACTGCAGCTTTACCGATGCCACTGCCTGCACCAAATACGGCTACGATCTTTCGGGAAAGTTCTTTTTCAGGTGGCATTCTCCTCAGTTTGGCTTCTTCCAAAGCCCAGTACTCAATATCGAATGCCTCTTGCTTTGGCAGAGCAGTGTATTTTCCAACAGACTCAGCCCCGCGCATGACACCAATTGCTGCGTTGTAGAATTCAGCAGTGACGCGCGATTCACTTTTATTCTTTCCCCACGTAATCATTCCGATACCCGGAACAAGAATAACTGACGGGTTCGGATTTCTGATTGCAGGCGAATCTTCCCTTTTATGATTTTCATAATACGCCTGGTAATCTTTACGATATTGGTCCAGACCGGAGGTTATCCGTTCTTTCAGGACATCTACAGAGTTTTTTTGCGGATTCCAATCAACATACAACGGTTTGATCTTGGTACGAAGGAAGTGATCGGGACATGATGTTCCTAATTCCGCCAGTCGTTCAGCATCGTTTGAATTGATGAACTGCAGAACGGTATCATCATACTGCACGGTACCGATCAGGCGCTTGTCCTGGCTAATTTGACCGCGTATAAACGGCATGATATCGAAAAGGACCTCATCTCTTTTTTCCTGCGGCAGAGACTGATATTGGGCGCCTCCGAAAGTGTCATCGCCTTTTTCATGCTTTGCAAGATATTCAGCTGCCCTGTTGATCAGTTCGAGACTGGTCAGGTAACATTCCTTGTCATCATTCGCCCAGTTAATCAGGCCATGACCCCCAAGGATAATTCCACGAATCCCCGGGTTGTTTTTGACCGCTTCCTGTAGTTCCAAACCAAGCTCAAACCCCGGACGCAGCCAATCTACCCATACTACTTCGTCGCCGTAAATTTTTTTCGTCAACTCTTTCCCGTTATCCGCCGTCGCAATGGCGATGCAGGGCACAGGGTGAGTGTGATCAACATATTTATATGGAATGAAACTGTGAAGCGGTGTGTCGATCGATGGAGCTCTCGGATTCAGATTGAAGGTGCAGTGTGGATAATAGCTCACCATCTTATCCTCAGCAGGTGTCTTTGGGCCCTTTTGCTCAAACCCATCGTATACATCCTTGAGTTTAATAAGCTTCTCTTGGTAAAGAGACGCAAAATTTGGCCTCTTTGCCGTTCTGAGATCGCCACCGGATCCCTTCACCCAAAGGACTTCAACTTCTTCATTTGTTACAGGATCCTTTTCTACGATTTTACTGGACGTATTTCCACCGCCAGTATTATTAATGTAGGAATCACTACCAATCAGATTTGATCTGTACACCAACCGATCCTGCAGATCAAGCCCCTTTGCTTTATCGTCGTCCCATTTACTGTCTACTTTTCTAAAATACATAGCGATCTATCTTCAGTTTTAATAATTAATAAACTTGTCTGTTGGTTCTTTTCCATTGATTTCAGCTGATTGCTGTTTGGGCCACCGTTTCTTCAGTGCCCTTAAATTTTTTCTGAAATACGTAGCTCAATCCGATATAAAGAATTGCTGCGATAAACCATCCCGGCAGGCTTAGGAAAAATATTTCCACACCACCCCAAAAATTTAAAAACAGGCAGATAGTCAGCGTGACAAACCATGTAAGGCCCGCAGCCCAGTTGAATTTCATATTTACCAATTCTGCAAGATTGCTTTTGAGTCCGAGTTTTGGAAAGAGGAAGACATCCAGCAGAATAACAACGCCCATCGGCATCAGTATCAGACCATACAAGGCAACAAAATCGAGAAGCTTCATCACCAATGCCGGGAATAATGCTGCTATCGTCGTTACAAGTCCTGTGAATAGCGTCACCTTCCAGCGCTTCCAGTTCGGTGTCACCGATTGGAACGCCAGTCCAGCCCTGTAGATCGTTGGATTAGCAGTTGTCCAGCCGGCGATGATCACACAAATGGCACCTGCCACTCCGGCGCTGTGATAGGCAATGATGCCGGGAGCAATAGCACCTACTGCCGCAGCGGTCATGATACCCGAGGCCATCCAGGCCATTACGTGTCCCAGGAAGATACCCGGACCGGGTGAGAAACCGTGATACCATTCTTCAGCGTATCGCAGAATGGACATATCCGACATTCCGGCATTCATGGCCAGGTTTGTGAACCAGGCAAAGAACATCACATGCCAAAAGGTAAATTTTGTTTGTCCGGCATGCGGTACCCCCGTCCATATTTTGTGATTAGCAACACTCCAGAAATCTGATAATGAGTGCACTCCCAATTCTGGCAAGACTGCCACTCCTGCAGCCAAAAAGACGAGAATCATCCAGGGAGATGCGACATTCGCAAAATGTGACACCTGGTCGTATCCAAGGATAGCTACGATTGTTATAACCGTTCCAACGGCAAGAACTGCTATCACCCAACCGACACCCGTGGGCAGCCAGTCGTTGAGTGTCGGCATCGTGATGTGGAAAGGCAGGCCGACAGCCGTCGCCGACACCGCAATCATCGATCCCGCAAGAAAGCAGAACATGACGGCATTCACGATATTATATATAAGAGCAAGGTTGGGTCCGCAGATTTTCCTCAACTGCCAATACAGTGTAAGGCGCTTCTTTACTGCAACCGGTGCACATAAAAATGCCCAGGTTAAAACGGCAAGTGTATTACCTACCATCAATCCAAGGACCAAGTCTGATGCCGATACGCCATGAGCGACAAAAAGGGTTCCGATCACAAACTCAGTACCGGCAGTATTTTCACCGATATACATCCCGATGAAACCCTTCCATCCTTTCAATTTGGACTTCGGTACGGGTTCTCGTTCGTACTCGTCAATTGTATCCAACCGACGATTTAATCGTTTGAAGAAAGACTCCTTAGCCTGCATTACACTCCTTTCCCATTTTTTCGGGACTGCTGTATATAAATAACATTACTGATAACACGCAGTAGAACTTTTTAATGGCTCTAACCAAGACCTCAAATGCCCAATGCCAATATGGAAAAAACCTTTTAATAGATTGAGCAAAATTCGATGAATAAGAGAGGTTCATTTTTAATATCTACTACTATATTTGTTGATTAAATTATTGATTCGGTTTTAAAAATATATTATTCAGTGGGTTGACCACTTAAATTAAATATATATTTCCCTGATCCGGCACTCACTTCTACATATTTTCCCGCCTCGGATACATTGGTGATACCTGCATCACTTTTCTGTGAACCCTTACTCGACCATATTATCTGACCACCTTCGGTAAGAAGATAGTGAGCATTTCCGTCAGTCTTTGGAATATCAATCACTGCGGTGCTATTTCCCGGGATGGTTACTTCGAGTGTTATACCATTCCCATCTTTATTCCATTTCGAAGCCACTGTTCCACGAATCGTTTTCACAGAAGCATTGGCATACTTCATATCACCAAGCACATGTGGTCGAATGAGGATTTTTTTGAAGCCAGGAGCCTGCGAGCGAATACCGGCGATATCCTTGTAGAAAAACTCATCGATGCTACCAAACATGATGTGATTAAGAGAGTTCATTGCCGGTCCAAAATACCGATATCCTCCCCATCTTTCCCACAAAGTTGTGGAACCTTTTGAAACCATATAGCCCCAGCCGGGAAAGGTCGTCTGGTTTGTGATATCATACATAACATCTGACTTATGATATTTCGGAAGAGCCTCAACCAAAGCTTTCGTTCCAAGAATTCCAACCCATAAGTGATTATCATGTTTGGCCCGAATATTATGAACCAAGTCATTGACAACTGTTTCCTGCCTGTCTTTGGGCACAATCCCCAGGTAAAGCGGAAATACATTACTCATTTGCGAGCCTGTCCCGTACTGCTGTTTCTGTTGATTCCAGAAGCGTTTTTGAAATGCATTGTCAATATTCCGGGCCAGTTGCGAATACATGGTCTTATCCTGACTTCTACCCAGGATACCAGCCATCTGTGACATCAGTTGAGCACTTTGGTAATAGTAACCTGTTGAGGTAAGAGGTACTGATCCGTCAATGGGAGCATATCCAATCTTCGGGGGAACCCAGTCGCCACGCCCTTTGGTAATGATGTAATTGTGTGAAATGGACTTCATATAATCCATCCATTTCTTCAGGCTGTTGTAATGCTCCGCAATCACATGATCGTCATTGTAATATTCATGCACGTACCATACGAGGAGCGGATAAGCAACCTCCCAGGCCGGGGTCCCGACACGCGTATTCTGAACCCATTTATGAAGCGGCACGATATCGGGTACACTGCCATTCGGGTTCTGGGCGTCCTGTACTTCATGGAGCCAATTAGTATAAAAAGCAGCCATATCGAAATTATGCATGGCTTCTTCCGCCGAGAGATGCGCATCGCCCATCCATCCCATACGTTCATCACGTTGCGGGCAATCGGTAGGCATGCTCATGAGATTGCTCTTTTGTCCCCATACCGTATTTTCGTGAATCCTGTTGAAGAGAGCATTAGAGCTTTTAAAAGTACCTACCTGTTTAACATCCGTGTGAGCAACCTGGATGGCAACGCTGCTCAGTGTCGGTGTACCGGGAAATCCTTCGAGCTGAATATAACGGAAACCGTGATAGGTAAATCTTGGCTTGTACCTAACTGTCCCTGGCTTGCCTGACAAGATATAAATGTCTCTTGCCTTGGCTGACCGGTCCGGACTGGCATCGATAGTATCTACAATTCCATCGGTGTCCTTGTCCATCATCTGCAGCATGTCTTTCCGCGTGACTTCGGCTGTTTTCATGACCACCTTTTGTCCCTGTGCCCCATTGACAAACAATTCGGGCCATCCGGTCAGATTTTGCCCAAAATCATAGACATATACGCCCTTTACCGGCTCGCGCATGCTGATCGGATAGATGGTCTTCGTGACACGAATCGGCGGCATTAGCTGAGCTGACAGTTTCCGTGTTTCAGGTATTTTCAGACGTACAGCGCCCGACCAGCTTTGATCTTCATAACCGGGCATATCCCAGCCATCTTTCTCTTTGCGGGCGTCGTAGACTTCACCATCATAAACGCTGTTCTCTACAATAGGACTGGCCGATGTTTTCCATGAAGTATTGGAAACAATGTGGGCCGTCGATCCGTCCGTATACGTAATATTCATCTGAAGGATCATTTGCGGACGATCGCCATAATTCCGGAACGGACGTTTGCGGCTCATCCTGAAGTAACCGTTGCCCAGCCATACTCCAATCGCATTATCACCGGAATTGAGATAACTGGTCACGTCGTAGGCTACATATAATGCCCGTTTGTCAAAATCTGATGTTCCAGGATCGAGTTTATGATTCCCAACTTTTTTCCCATTCAGATAAAGCTCGTAGTACCCCAGTCCACTGATAAACACATGGGCGCTTTTAACTGTTTTGCCGACATTGAAATCTTTTCTAAGCAATGGTGAGGAAATCGTCGTATCGGGCGATCCGATCCATTCGCCCTGCCAGTCGGATTTATTCATCAGGCCAGTATGAAACATCTGGATCTTGCTCCAGTCGCTCCACTGGTTATTCTGATCCTGAACGCGCACTTTCCAGTAATATGTTTGATCGCTTTCCAGTTTCTTGCCGGCATATGCTATGTTGATGGACTTGTCCGACATCTTCTGCTGTGAATCCCACATATCAGCATTATCTGGAGTCAATCCACTGGCTTCTGAAGCCACCAGGATCTGGTATCCCTTCTGTTCGACGCCACGCTGATTTCCATCAACGATCCACGAAAACCGGGGATGCGGTACATCGACACCTAATGGATTATGCAGGTATTCGGTGCGCAGTTCTTTTGTTGTTACTGATGGGGATTGTGCGTTTAATGTCTGTATAGCCAAAAAACAAATCATTAATAATAATATGAAGATAGTTCCCATATTTCTGGGCATCGTCATAATATTCGTCATTCGTAGCTCCATTAGATGATATTTTAATTAACTGTTTTGAATTTCATGGGTATCAGCTTTACGGGGCCCAACAGACCAAAATGTATAGTTTCCCATATCGCCATCATAAAATTTTTCTCGATTGATCATAAACCTGTAATAAAAGGTAATTCGATTTTTGCCATGGTTATTTATATCTCTTTTTTCACCTTTATAACTCTAACAGGGCCCAACAATCCTGACGGTTTCAGCGGGGTATCAGCAGGATAAAACCTATTCACTGGGAAACTGGTCCAGGTGTAAGTCTTAGAAACATTCGGTTGCTGATCGCCGATCAGACGGTTTACCCATAAGTTGGTAACCTTTATTTTTATGGTGTTTGAACCTTGTTTCAGCGCGCCTGTTATATTTAAATGGAAAGGCTCTTTCCATACGATACCCATAGGTTGTCCATTAACAATAACCTGAGCCAAATCTTTAACGGTACCTAAATCTATCCAGATTTGTCCTCCCTGATCAAACCAACTCGCCTTAGCATTGATGGTCTTCGTGTAGGTTCCTGTTCCGGAAAAATATTTTATGCCCTTATTAGAACTTTTATTCCAGGCTTGCAGTGTTTTAAAACTGGCTTCGGCCGGAGCCCCTCGGTCTGCCTGAAAATGTACATCCCATGGCCCATCGATAGTAGTAAGTTGCTGTTCCATTGGATCCGGAACGGTACGTGAGTTTTCTTTAGCCTGATTTTGGAATACAACAAACACAGCTCCATGTGGCTCGAGATGAAGCGGAACCTTGGTAGAGCCGCCATTTATGCTGTATGAGGCCTCTTTAATATTGCCTGTCACCGGGTTCCAAAGCTCAGCCTCTTTACCGCTTACGCGAAACGTGGCCTCAACATTTTGAACACTGTCATTCCGGCTGTCGACCCAGTAAATATCTTTGTCCCCCAATCTTCTGTGGACATATAAAAGTTTGCTATCATCCTTCGGTTTGGTGTATTGAAAATCGGGCATAATATTCAGGGAAGTTAACGCTTTTCCGATGCTATATCCGGCATAGATTTTACCCTTCCCGATATTGTTTACTCCATTCTCATTCGACCATAACTTTCCGGCAAGAGCCTTGAATTCCTGTTCGTCATCACTGAGGCTTGGCGTCCCTATCGGTTTGTTACCCACAATAATTGCACCGTCATTCACCAGCTTCTGGATCTTATGCAACACCGGTAATGTCATGTAACGGCTGTTGGGATCCAGGGCCAGAACTTTATAACTCATGCCTGTGGGAGTAACAATGTTGCCTTTACTTACCGAAAGCTGATTTATCAAAGCATCTGCATTTACGAAATCGTAATTATATCCCTCGGGAATAGTTGGAAGCTTATTCTCAAACAGAGACGTAATATTACTATCCTGTCCATAGTAATAGGCTATATCAGCCACAAATTTTCCCTGTTGAAGCATGTAGCTGCTCCGTGCCAGGTAGGTTATCCACGGACCGGCTTCTTTGGCCCATGTTTCGTGACGGTTGAATGTCTGACCGAAGGGACCGAGTGTGAATCCGGGGACTTTGTCATCCACCGGCTGATGAGCCGACTCATGGATGACGAACCGATTTAAACCACTGGCCAGCTCCATGTCAGCTGTAAATTTGAGTGTCTGTGGTGACCAGGCCCATAAGTTGCCTGCGGAGGTCATTGACTCTGCAGCGACAATATTCTGGCCGTAAATATGCGCCACAGAAGCCGATTCGCGTACATCAGCCTTATTGTCTACACGAATTTGTGAACCTCCAAAAAATCCACCAGGCGTCCACATGGCGCTCATGGGGATGTCGGCTTTTTCCTTGACTGCCATGCCGTCGGCAATAAGCGCTCGTCCGCTCTCGTGTGACTCGGAATAGCGCCCCATTCCACGCTCGTGAAGCATCTTCGTGAGTTGATTGTAGTGATTTTCGGTAATCAGATCTGCAATCGTTTGACGGAAATCCCACAGAAAACGATCACTTGCTTCCGAACTCTGAACGACGTAGCCTGCCAATACCGGCAACCAGGGCACCATGCTGTATCCCCGCCGATTTTTGAAATCTTCCATCATCTTTTCAGTCCAGTTTTCCGCACCAGCCTCCCAGCTATCGGTCACGATATACTGAATACCTTTCTTACCCATCATACCACCGGTTGCACTCTCGTACATATCCAGATAATGCGTAAAATACGCTTTAACATCTGCAGCACTCATTTTGTCCACTTCCAGTCCGGTAGCCTCGGCCGATGCAGGATGATTGGTGATGCCAAGCAGGGAATATCCCATGCGTAGCACCATCCAGTTACCCGGAGGAGGTGTCCATGAAAGCGTTCCGTCCTCTTTCATTTTTGAGGTAAGATCTATCACATCACTTTTTTTGACGGCGTCGGATGCCGGAATCGCCCTGGTATTCATGCTATAGATATTCGAGGCTGTCGTAAATGCCGCCTTATCTGCAAATCTATTCACCCTTACACCAGTATGCAGGTTAAATTCGGAAACCTCCGTCCCTTTTGGTGAGGACGAGTTACCGAACATTCTGGCCAGCTCGTTGGCCGGGGGAGGCGGTGATGTTTTGATCGAAAAACGAACGTATTTTGCGGTAACAGGTTCAAATGAAATCGTACGTTGCCCAACCCCGCCTTCAGGTATTTCCTGGACGGTTCGAAACGATGCACCGTCATTACTCACCTCAATTGCCCAGTTACTGCCGGCACTTCTTCCAAATCTGCGACCACCGCCGATCGTACCAATCGTTAGAGACTGGAAAGTCTGTGGTTGGGAAAATTCGTACTGAATCCACGCTTTTTTGCCAACTTCAGCTGATGGTAATAATGTAGTGTCTGCGAAACTTCCATTGGTTAAAGAAGTTAGACTAAATTTGCCTCCGCTCGACGTAACTTTTGGGTTCAATGACCGGAGTGTCTTGTCTACATCCGGCAGCTTAAAAGCGACAACGGCAACATCCTTATAATATTCCGGTTTTTTTTCATTCGGATTGGCGTTAGAAGAGCGCCTTCCCTGAAAAGGAATGTTCTGAAAGGGTCCGGTTGTAGCAGGTGGTTGGGGCAGTTTGCCATTGAATAACTGACCACCCTTTATTCTTATCTTACTCCATGTGTACTTCTTCATCCCCTGGGACGGTTTGACCCACGGCCCTCCACTTTCGCTCCATCCCGGCGAACCGGCAATACCCATCTCCATATTCAGAGAATCGGCCAACCTGGTTGCAAACCGGAATGCATCCTTCCACCCTGGCGTCATATATGCCAGCCGGTGCTTCACTACATTTGGAGTCATCAAAGCAGCATTAAATGTCTGGAATCCGGCGATGCCCACACTATGCATCCAGTCAAGATCTTCCCTGATCCCTTTTTTAGTGATGTTTCCATTCATCCAATGCCACCACACCCGTGGACGTGACTTCTTAGGCGGGTTTTTGAACCCCTCAACCAAATTTACCTCTTGTTTGCTATCAGTCTGTCTACGGCAATTCGTGACGGTAAAAAGAATAAAACCTATGCTTAATATGAGTAAAACACCTCGGGAATGGAGAAACTTGGAACCGATTTTCATACTGTTCTCATCCTTTTTAATCTTTGAATTAGCTATAAAAGAGATCGGGTTCGGAGCAAAAACTTTTGTGTTCATAAAGACAATGGTGGCTTTATCGTATCAATCATTTTGCTCAAATCGTATATGTGTTTCTTGTTAATCAGAATACGTTGAATTGAATGAATACAATGAGTGCCTTTGATATCTTCAGGTTAAGTGATAGTTGGAAATCGCTGCAAAAATCGGATTCGAGAGAACTATGATTTTACACAGCTACTTCTGCTTGCTATAGATGCAATAATCGATATCATTCAGGCACTCAATTGTATTCATGAAATTGGCCAACCTATTTATTTACCAACCAGGATTTTGTGTATAGCCCTGCAGTAATAAATCATGTTGCGGTATAGGGAATAAAAGCTTGTGAGAATCTATGTTGTAAGACCCTGACGACAGCCATGTCTGATATGCTTTCTGTTCAGCACCATTGGCCGTCATAACTTTAATTGCCTCACCTGTACGTAATAACTGGAACCAACGGTGATCTTCAAAAGCTCCTTCCACACGTTCCTCGTGCCAGACCGCTGTTTCGAATTGAGCTTTACTCATCCCGGTAGCCAAATCACCCAGACCGGCACGTTGACGTACCATATTCACATATTGATACGCTTGTGATGACGGACCACCATTAACTTCATTCTGCGCTTCAGCGTCCCATAATAAGACCTGGGCATACCTATAAACATAAAAGTCATTATCCTGCTTATTAGGTACAGAATATGGAGTCGCATACTTGTTTACGTATGGTACAGAATCATGTTGAGCTTCCGCCCACTGCGTATTAGTTGGATCAACAAAGAATGCAATGGATGCAGGATACCGTGCATCTCCACTTTCATATGCTTTCTCCATATCACGCGTTGGCATATTCCTGCCGGAATTTGAACCACCTGGAAAACCGGTTATAGGTGTTACACCATTTATTGGCGCAAATGTGTATATATAATTACTATACTCATTAGTGGTAGCTCCGCTATACTGTATCTCAAATACTGACTCCGCGCTATTTTTATGTTGGGTATCCCATAGATCAGCATAATTGGCTATTAATGAATAATCACCAGATGATATTACCTTCTGGAAGTATGTATGTGCTGTCTTATAGTTCTTCTGAGTCATATAAACGTCACCCAATAAGGTATTGGCAGCACCTTGTGTGGCCCTTCCTAAATCACTTCCCGTCCACGTAGCAGGAAGCTTACTTGCCGCATCCTTGGCATCCTTGATAATCTGAGCATATACATCAGCCGGCTTGGCCTGTTTTATACTCTTTGTTTGATCCGGAGAAGAAACAGGATCCAAAACGAGTGGAACATTACCATACAATCTCACAAGATTAAAATATAGCAGAGCGCGAATGTATTCTGCCTGTCCAATGATCTGATTTTTTACAGTCGCATCTGTATATGTAACATCGTTTATTTTGTTGAGCAGCAAGTTAGCCTGCGCTATCGTATGGTACATATCCCTCCATACTCCTTGCGAGTACGTATTATCAACGGTTACCAAAAAGTAATCCATCTGTTCCCGCATCAGGGCACCACGATTACCTTCATTATACTGAAAGGTGGTGTTATCCGACCTCATCTCAGTCATCGCCCAGTACGAACTTCCAGCGTTATATAATACAGCCAAACCATGATATACACCATTTAAGCCTTCATTGACTTGATCAGGTGTCTGGTAAAAGGTATCTGAAGATACAAATGACTGTGGTTTTTGATTCAAAAACCCATTACACCCAGATAGTGCGAGTGCAATCAAAATTAAACCAATTACCTTTGTTTTTTTCATTACACTACTTTGTTTAATTATTGAAAATTTCATATCACCCCTCCTTAGTAATTGATTTTAATACCAACGGTTATTACCCGTGGAGTTGGATAAGGAGTAAAATCGATACCAGGTGATAACGAACCACCATAACTCTGACTACTCGTATAATCTGTGACTGCCGGGTTTCCATTCGGATAAGGAGTGATAATAAACGCATTTTGTATGCTTGTATACAGGAACACACTCCGGAAATATCCTTTTGTTATACTGCTTGGCAGTGTATAACCCAGCGTAACATTTTTTAGCCAGAGATAGGAAGCATCAAATACGTTGAGAGAACTGACGTCCCGATACATTACACGATATTGAGAAGGTCCTGCTGTAGTCGGATGTCTTCCATCTCCAGGTTGTGACGGTGACCTGTACCTGTTGTTGACATATTCAAGTGGGAGATTAAAGATACCATCAATGTTGTGGAAGGTTTCATAGTTCGCTTTCATTCGCTTTGCGCCATATGAACCTGTAAAGACGAAATTTAAGCTCAGGCCTTTATAGTTCAACGTATTTGTTATACCATATTCAAATTTTGGATACGGACTACCAAGAGTAGTAAAATCTGTAACTGGTGTAATGACACCGTCACCATTAATATCAGCCGCTTTCATATCGCCCGCAATCGGTGGCACGCCTGACAGATAAGCTGGAGCATTGCTGGCACCCTGGTTGATTGCGTTGATGTCCGATGTCGTATAAAGACCGTCAAATAGGTATCCATAGAACATACCTACAGGTTGACCAATTTGAGTGATGTTTGTGGGATGACTTTCCCCACTTCTACCACCGAAAATAGGTGCACCATCAGGACCCAGAGACAAGACTTTATTTCGATTCATCGAAAATGTAAAATGGCTGCTCCAGGAAAAACCTTCTTTAACAACATTTTGAGTTGACACCTCTAATTCAAAACCTTTGTTCTGAACTTCACCGATATTCTTAATAGAATTTGTGAAACCGGATGCCTCGGGGACCTGTAAGTTTAATAAGAGGTCTTTCGTATTCTGTCTGTAAACATCGGCAGTCACCGTAATCCGGTTGTGCATAAACCCGGCATTTAAACCTAAGTTAATCTCGTTTGTTTTCTCCCATGCCAGATTCACATTACTCATGGATTCAACCGTTTTACCTTGAGCCAAATTATTATTAAATACATAATTATTTGGCAGTAACTGGCTTGCATAGGAATAATTACCAATCTGATTATTACCGGTAATGCCCCACGAGGCCCTGATTTTGAGGTTACTTAGCCACGATGAATATTTACTCATCCAGGGTTCATTGGTAACACGCCAGGCAATGGCTGCACTTGGGAACGTCCCCCATCGAGTGGCTGGGCCAAATCTGGAAGAACCATCCCTTCTTACTCCTGCAGTAAGCAGATATCTATCTTTATATGAATAATTCAATCGTCCCAAATAAGATAAAAGGGTCCAGCTTTGAGCATAAGTATAGGTCGGATCAGCGGTAACAACGGCAGCGGCGTTTAACGTTTTGATGGAGTTATCCGGAAACTGAGATCCATTATATAACCCGTTATCATCTTGCTGTTGCTGTGCAGAGAAGTCGGCCATCAGGTTAATGGTCTGTCCGTCACTGAAGCTGTGATTAAAGGTCACCGTGTTATCATTATTCCAGTTTACAAACTTATGTGTACCATAACTTCCGGTTGGTATTCGCGGTGGTGGCGAAAAGGGAGCCCCTACCGTTGATGGGATGAAACTTTTTTGATTTGTTGAATTCGTTTCCATATCAAGAGTGGATTTAAAACTCAACTCTTTTAACAAATCTAATTGTGCATAAGCAGTCCCAATGACATCTGTTGAAGTCTTGTGATAGGTTATTTCATTCAACGCTAGTACAGGATTGGGAAGTGGAAATACACCATTAGAAATGCTACCAATCATAGGCGTATACGAGCCGTCAGACTGTCTTACAGGGTACATCGGACTCAACGAATACCATTCACCTGAATATCCTGGTTGTGCTCCAAGATCACTACTAAAGCCACCGGCGAAATATCCTCTTCCAACCGCGCCGGAGGATTTATTATCACCGAAAGAATAATTAGGGGCAAAATTTAACCCTACCTTTAATTTTGGACTAATGTTAGCAGCAACATTTGCTCTGAATGCTATCCTGTGGTAGTTGGATTGTATGATAACTCCTTCTTGTCGTAACACACTACCAGAGAAATAAGCCGTAACCTTGTCTGTACCTCCGGAGGCACTAAAATTAATATTCTGAACAGGTGCAACTCTTGTTATAGCGGCAAACCAGTCTGTTCCCTTTCCATATTTCGATGGGTTTTGGAATATAGCAGGAACTGCAGCGCCATTATCTTCAAACCTTTGTTTTTGGAACGTTGCAAACTGTTGGGCATTCATCAGCGGTGTTTTTTCCTGGTTGGGTACACTCGCCCAGCCTGTATAAGCATTAAAATTGAACTGAAGTTTTCCTGTACTCCCTTGTTTCGTTGTAATAATGACAACACCATTAGAAGCCCGAGAACCGTATATAGCTGTAGCCGATGGACCCTTTAAAACATTTATGGAAGCAATATCTGTAGCAGGTATATTATTCAGTGGATTAGAAACCTGATCAAAACTTGATTCCGGCAGCGGATAACCATCGACAACATACAGCGGAGTCTGACCTGCGCCAATAGCACCAACACCACGGATGTTGACTTGAGGACCACCACCTGGAACACCATTTGTCGTACTAACCTTTACCCCGGCTATCTGACCGGCCAAGGCCTCATTGGCTCCAACTATTGGTTGGTTGGCCACAGCTTCCATCTTTACTGTGCCAACGGATCCGGTTACATCTTGCTCTTTTTGTACTCCATATCCGACAACAACTAATTGATTACCTTGAACGGCCTCAGATACCAGTGATACATTAATAGTAGTTCTGTTATTAATGGCTACTTCCGTTTGTTGGTATCCTATATAGGAGAACTCCAGGGTATCTGATAGAGAAGGCACAGCAAGTTTATAACGTCCATCGGGATTGGTAGCGGTTCCATTCTCGGTCCCTTTTACAAACACGTTGGCACCTGGCAACGGTTTACCAGTTGTCTTGTCAGTTATAACACCTCGAACAGTATCCTGGGCAGCTGCATGCATTTTTTTAAACACATGTACTGCAGTTTCATGTCCAATAGCTAATGATTGGAAACAGACTACAAAAAGCAGACTACTCAAAAACAGAGTAATCTTGCACATATTTCGTATCACACTTCGCATTTTATTAACCCGGTTTTGTTTGGATCTTGGTTTGTGTTCAATTAGAAGAGCCAACAATCATAATCTTCTACTCAACAGAGTTGTAATTTTTTTCTTTATTGAACATTTGTTCACTAAAAATACATCTAAATATACCTTTAGAGCTGACAAGAGTGACACGCATATTCAAAGTTATTGGTTAAACTAAAATGCGATTACCTCTTTTCTATAAAAGACTCCATAGAAGGCTCTTAGTGAGAGTCTAAAAAGCTATATATATTGACATAACTACAGATCCCTGGGTACAAAATGCTTTCGGGACGACACTAGTGGATAGGAGTTTAAGCGTTTTTGTCTTATTCAGACATAACGTTTATTTATGATAAACTTCCGGTACATTGACAGAATTTTAATAACGTTTAATAAATTAGTTTTGTGAATAGTTATTAAGATTTTAAAGAGCCTCACTCACAGTAAATTTTCGATTGAGTTGCATCTATCAAAAAAAGGATGACTTATAGATATTATCAAAATGCATTTGCCCCTCATGTTTCGTTTCGTAGATTCCATTCTTAATAACTAAATATTCCTGCCATGAAAACGAACAGACGCCAATTTATTCAGACATTAGCCACTGGATTTGCCGGATTCAGTTTAACACCTTTTTTGTCCGCCAATGGTGAAAACAGACTGTTTAATTCGTTAAATCCAGTCTTTAACGATGAACAACAGCTATATGCGGGAGATAAAACTGCCATTGCAGACACACAGTATGGTAAAGTAGAAGGACTTCTTTTACGGGATATTTATGTTTTTCGCGGAATCCCATATGGGGCTGATACCAGCGGAAAGAATCGATTTATGCCTCCTCAGAAACCGAAACCATGGAATCATGTCTTTCCGGCTATCTGGTGGGGAGACGACGCTCCGCAAATTATGGAAGGGCGATATGCTAATCCCTATTATTCGTATCGGGATCACTGGAACTATTATGATCTCAGTGAAAATTGTCTGAATCTGAATGTGTGGACCCCTGAAATTAATGATAATAAAAAACGCCCGGTTATCGTGTGGCTGCATGGCGGTGGTTTTACAAATGGGAATAGCATTGAGCAAGATGGTTATAAGGGAGAAAACTTAAGTCGTAAGGGTGATATCGTTTTCGTATCAATCAATCACCGATTAGGTCCGATTGGTTTTTCCGATCTTTCGGGTGTGGGGGGCAGTAAATATGCCGATTCCGGCAATGTAGGGGCGCTGGATATGGTTGCAGCTCTCCAGTGGATTAAAGAAAACATATCCAATTTCGGCGGCGATCCCGATAACGTAACCATTATAGGTCAATCGGGTGGCGGTGCCAAAGTATGTATTTTGATGAATATGCCCCAGGCGAAAGGCTTGTTTCATAAAGCGGTTGCTTTGAGTGGGAATGAATTAGAAGCCAAAGATCAGAAAGCCTCTCAGGGTGTCGGACAATATATCTTAAAAGAAGCCAATTTAAACCCCGGTCAAATCGATAAACTTCAGGAAATGCCATGGCTGGATTACCTGAAGTTAGCCGACAAAGCTTCGCATGCCTATGCTAAGAAAATGGGTATCAATGGCTTCAGGGGTGGATTTTCGCCGATAGCCGATGGTAGGAATATTTTGAAGGGAGAATTTTTCAATAATCCAAATGGCCTTTCATCCGACGTTCCCTTGATCATAAGCAGTACTTTTGATGAATTCGCATCCAGCCTGGGGAATCCGAAAATTGAAAATATTACTAAAGACGAAGTGATAAAGAGTCTTCAGAAACGAGCCGGGTTCTTTGGAGGACTTGGAGATAAAGCCGCTGCAGCTTATGAAAGCTATGCGAAGACATTCGCCGAGTCCAATGATACGGCATTGCCCCAGGCTAAAACACCGTATGATGTAATGGTCCTCGTTCAGAGTGGGTTTATGAGACAGGGAGTCATAAAAACGGCCAATGCAAAGGTCAAACAAAAAGCACCGGTTTATGTGGATTGGTTCGGATGGAGACCCCCAATGTTTAATGGCCGCCTGGGAGCTTTTCATACCCTTGATATCTGTTTCTGGTTTTACAATACAAACCACATGCTATCTCACACCGGAGGCGGCGAGCGTCCTCGGGCCCTGTCTGAAAAAATGTCGTCCGCATTGTTACAATTTATGAGGAGCGGCAATCCAAATACCAAGGAACTCCCTTATTGGCCTGCTTACACGCCTGGCAATGGGGAGACGATGATATTAAATGACCACTGTGAAGTAAAGAACGATCCGGATGGTGAAGCCCGGGCACACTTGTAGAAATATTTCCGTCAGAACTATTAGGTAACAGGAATTTCCCATTAACGGGTTGGGGAGGTTTCACCTTGGTTATGGTTAGTGTATATTTTTTCACCGTTCCGTCAGATGCTGTCACAACTATGGAAAATAAATTTTCCCCCTTTTTCAGACTCGCCTTATAAAAGGCCCCGGAAACTATGGGATTCCCATTGATGCTCAGGCTCTTATACCTGTCGGTAAGAGTGGCCGGTGTGATCTGATTGGTAAGGACCGTAGGGGTGATCTGAACCGTTGCCACATCGGGAGCAACCGTCGCGGAATAATAGGTCGTGTAAGTGGCAAAACGTGGAGTAAGATTGCCCGAACTGATGGTCAGGTTGCTCAATGCTCCTTTAATGGTATGAACATTATTCAGGTTATACACGATCGTTGCCCTGCCGATGGTGGCTGAATAGCCCAGGAAACTTCGACCTCCTATAGTCCTGCGATAGGGTCCCCACTTAATGGAACCATTCACCAAACCCTGGGCGCAAGCCAGTATTTGATGGATATAGTTCACCGTCATCGGAGAGCGGTATTCCCCAATATGTCCACCCAATACACGGTGTTTCTGATCTCCTATCTTGTCCAGCAGATGCTGAACAGAGGGGATATAGCTTTGGATAGACATCGGAGAAAAACCCATCCATAAATCACCGGATCCCACTGCATCACCGGTAAACAGATCGTTCCCATACCAATACACAAGCGAACCCAGGGTATGGCCTGGAACACCAATCACATTGATCTCCTTACCGTCGAATGGAATTTTATCCCCATCCTTTAGGTATTTGACTTTTCCCGCATCCGGCCCCATCATGCCTTTTACAGGTTCGCTATCCTCTTTGCTGACATAGACTGCTTTCAACTGAGAAGTACCTATAAAACTGCGTAAACCAAGAATGTGGTCAAAATGCTTGTGGGTAATCAGTACATCGATAGGAACATTTTTGTTTACCAGGACGCTATCCCTGATAAATTTATAAATGCTTCCATTACCCATTGTAGCATCTATGATCACCGCTTTCTTAGGACTTTCAAGTATGTAAGAGGTATCCAGGGCAAGATCCCATACTACTTTTACACCGTTCCCCAGGTCATGGGTGGTATACAGGGTCGATGGATCCACCTTGCCGTGCTCTGTTCGGGTTAGACTTTGCTGAAACATCCAGTTGTTGATCACCTCATAGTGATGAAAGGCCGGCTTCCATGCCGCATGGGGTGGGTGTACACTCCCCATGGCCCAGAGGCTTGTAGCATAATTGACCGTCCGATTACCCGCCAGCTGTAACGCAGCAATTACATTTTCGGCATTGCTAATAGGACTAATGGGGTCATCATACGAATGGATGACCAATACCGGCAGGTTTTTGATGGCGTCATAGGCCTTGGTGTCTCCCAGGAACTTATTGGCATTCCCACTGATGGGCATAGCCGCCGCAAACATGTCCGGATTCTTCAGAACCATATTCCATAGCCCGGTGGCACCTGCTGAAAACCCAACGATATAAATACGGTTCGGGTCTACACTGGGATGATTTTTAACAAACTGATGTAGTAAACTAAGCACGTCGGTGTACACAGGATCTTTGGTCCAGTCACTTCCCGGCGGAGCCTGCGGGGCCAACACATAGGTTGGGTTTTTGGCCAGGTGGTCGGGTTCCACCCATATGGCTGCGCATTCGGTAGCAGTTAACTGCGCCTTATTGTCCGTTCCGAATCCCTTCTCTCCGTGCAAGTATAAGACAAGAGGATATTTGGCCTGCTTGCCTTGACCGGTTGGGTCGAAAAAACGATAGGGAAGAACATTACCGTTGCCGTCCTTAAATTTTCCCGACTTAAATGATGGGGCAATTTTAGCCGCTTCGGCATTAATCTCGTTTTCCGAATCCGCAGATTTGTTCGAGCATGCAAAACAACCCAACATTATAAATAAGAACGAGAATAAAAGCCCCCAGTTGCTGAAGACATTCCTTGTCATAATTGATGTTATATCGGGTTGTTATTTTGAGTTGCCAATCATACCTATAAATCTATTTTTCATCATGATGACGTTCAAAGATTAGTCTTTGTCTTACGATAGATTCTACTCTAATTCCGTGTTGCAATATTTCATGTATTCCCCCGCCAAGGGGTATACATGAACCAACTACCAGATATCATGTTATACCACCTACTATTAGTAAAGTGCTTTAGAACTGAATTCACTCTTTTGTGGTTTCAATTCATCAATTCCCGGATGAAGAACATCATGATCCTTCTCTACCGTAATTGCATTATCCAACTTGAACGATTCCGTTTGCCGGATGTCACGTGATGATGCCCCAATACGTACAGTATACGTTCCGGCTTCTGCTTCCCAGGAAACTGTCTTCGGATTGAATGAAGCCAAATCTTTCGGCATAATTTCGAAGGTAACGATTTGTGTTTCGCCTGGTTTCAACATCTTCGTTTTGACAAACCCTTTTAATTCTTGTACCGGTTTATCCAGCGTTTTGGAAGGCGCACTTAGATATAGCTGAACCACTTCTTTTCCGGCAACATCGCCACTGTTCGTCACCTGGGTGGTAACCGTAAGCTTACCATTAAAATCGGTAGAGCTTAACTTAGTATTATCAAACGAGAAGGTTGTGTAAGACAGGCCATATCCGAATTCATAGGCTGGTTTCACACCGAAGGTATCGTAGTAACGATAGCCAGTATAAATGCCTTCTGTATAGACGACATATTTAGGATCTTTTGCGGGTGCACCAGGAAAAGATTTTGAAGACGGAACATCCGAATACTTAACAGGAAAAGTGGTGGCCAGTCGACCGGATGGATTTACCTTACCGCTTAGTATATCGGTGATAGCGTGACCAGCTTCCTGTCCCGGCAGCCAGGCCAGCAAAATAGCATCAACCTCGTCTCTCCAACTCGCTACGTCCATCGCACCGGCGATATTCAATACCAGGATCACCTTTTTACCCTGTTTATGGAAAGCATTTGATACCGTCTTGATCAATGCTTTTCGACTATCGGTAAGATAAAAGTCACTTTCCGGACGGTCGGATCCTTCGCCGGCGTTTTTCCCAATTGTGATAATAGCCACATCATTAGCTCTTGCTTCCTTTTGGGCCAATGCATCATCTACAGGCATCTCAGGAACGGGTTTCGGACGCTGACGATGATTCATTTTCTTGTTACCGCGTTTTGCCTTCACGCCCTCGATATACTTGTGATAACTATCCTGCAAATTCTTATCCAGATTATAACCGGCGTCCGACAATCCCTGGTCGAGTTGTACTTTGTAGGCTTCATTTACTTCACCACTTCCCCAGCCGCCTATGTAGATGTCATAGGAGGTATTGCCAAAGGCGGCAACCTTATCTTTTGTATTGGCAGGCAAAGTCTTATCATCATTTTTCAGCAAGATCATACCCTGAGCGGCCGCATCCCTGGAAACTTTGGCATCAGCCTTTAAATCCGGTTTGTTGGAGTAGTTATATCCCTTGAAAACCGGCGACTTCAGTATAATATTCAGGATGCGTTCCACATTCTGATCCAATATCTTTTCGTCCAGTTTTCCGGATTTGACCGCGTTAATAATGCTTTCCATTTTCTTCTGTGTACCCGGCTGAATCAAATCATTGCCCGCTTTCATTTGGGCGACCGGATTATCCCCGCCGGTCCAGTCGGTCATTACAAAACCCCTGAATCCCCACTCATCACGAAGCACCGTTGTCAGTAGATCATAACGTTGCGATGTATAGGTACCGTTTACCTTATTATAGGACGACATAACCGTCCACGGATGGGCTTTCTTCACTGCAATTTCAAAGCCTCTCAGATAAATTTCCCGCAGGGCCCTTTCACTGACAATCGTATTAACATTGTGACGGTTAGCCTCCTGATTGTTAGCCACAAAATGCTTGATAGAGGTCCCCACACCTTGAGACTGTATGCCCTCCACCGAAGCGGCAGCCATATCGCCAGCTATCAACGGATCTTCTGAATAATACTCAAAGTTACGACCATTCAGTGGGTTCCGGTGGATATTCAGGGCCGGAGTCAGGGCAATATCCACTCCGTATTCGTGGGCTTCTGCCCCGTAAGCCTCTCCGACCTCTTTCACAACGGATGGATCCCACGTAGAAGCCTGCAGCCGGGCTACCGGAAAAGCCGTGGCGTAATAGGTCTTACTGCTATCTTGATTCCGAATTGGGTGAATTCGCACACCTGCAGGGCCATCTGAAAGAACCAACGAGGGTATTCCCAGGCGTTGAATTGGATGCGTCTGTCCTGCTGCCCCGGGCACTTTGGGCGGATTCCAGCCCATTCCAACGACCAACTGCGCCTTTTCCTGTAAAGTCATAGCTTGAACAACATCTTTGACAGGGGCTTTGCCCAATTGCGGTGCCTTTTGTGCTAATGCATTACTTGCCATAAAACAAAGAATTATAATGGCTATTGAACCTTTTCCGAATCGTTTATAATCATTTGGTCGCATTGTAAGTGTCCCTTTTTGTCCGTTAATCGGTTTTTGAGATTAATCGTTATCGCTAAATTTTATAACCATCCAATTGATCTCCATGTATCCAACTCTTCATGGAACCGGTTGTCGATGACCCTGCAGTTCGTATCGATGCGCATAGTCGGCCGGTCTTTCAGATCATAGGCGGGCCATTCAGGCACTCCTTTCGCTGCAGGTTTACCGGTCCGGGCAAATGTGGTCCATAATTCAGACATATGCTGTGCTGCGATAAAACGGTTCGGGTTATCGCCTGCCATGCCCATATGTTGTTTTATCCCTTTTTGGGCATGAACCATGTTATCGAATTTGAATACAATTTCCATCGCATGCGGAGTCCCTACCTGATAATCTGTTCCCGGAACTTTCATATCTGATTTATAACCGAAGTTATATAGATATACAGGAGCGTCATTTTGCTCTACCTTCCGCTCTGCTATTGCAACAGCGCCTAATCCCATCATCGCAATTGATTTAATGGCTACATAAATGTTCGCTGCCGATGCATTTGGTCTGGCTTTCCGGTAAGTATCTACAAGTTTTTTAGCATTTTCCGCACTAAACTGACGCTCAAATTTCGCCTTCTGCGAAAGTTTTTCCGGCAATTCATCGAAAGTATATTTGGCAAAGGCTGTATCATGACTTTGCATGGCAAAGAAAATCCATTCATCCTCATTCCAGCCTGTCATAAGAGGTTTACGATGTGATATTTTAGGGGCAGCCGGATCAAAAGGATTGCGTAAAAGAGCAACATCATCTACGACAGGGCCAAAACCAATGTATTTTCTTCCTGGTCCCCCTTCGGATTTTCTCCTGACCTGATATGGAGGCACGGGAGCAAATTTTGACTGCTGGATTTTCAACAATTGGTCAGCAGGCACATCAAGCAACTTGCGCCAGTTATTTTTGGAGATGTTCAATTCCTTTAAAACCATGGCAGTCGTTTCAACCGCCCATTCCTCCCTTAACATACGTACACCAGGACCACTTTCGATAGAGGCTTTGTTAAAATAGCGATCCGCACCGGGCATTGCGTAGAGGCATGTTGTTTTGCCACCCCCTCCGGATTCACCAAAAATCATGACATTATACGGGTCTCCACCAAATTCAGCGATATTTTCATTCACCCATTTAAGTCCGTCTATTATATCCAGCATTCCGTTATTACCCGATCCGGCATATTCAATTCCGCCAATCTCATCCAGGTAGAGAAAACCCAACAAACCTAACCGATGATTGGTCTCAACCACAACAACGTCATATTTTCTGGCCAGGTTTGCCCCATCCTGATAGCTAGCCCCGCCCGAGCCGGTAACATAACCTCCCCCGTGATTGTAAAACATCACCGGCCTCTTCTTGTTATCATTAGCCGGTGTCCAGACGTTAAGGAAAAGACAATCCTCTGCGGGGGCCGGTTCGTTCCTTCTGGGAGGCTGGATGGATGGAGCGCCCAATTTCAGTGCGTCACGTACGCCTGTCCATGGTTTCAGGGGCGCCGGCCGGCGAAATCTCCTGTCTCCGGATATACTTCCGGCATAAGGGATGCCCTTATATATATTCACTCCATCTATTCGAATGCCGCGCAGTTTTCCATGGGTGGTTTCAGCATGAACATATGTATCCTTATCCAGAAGAGTACCTGGAAAAGGTTTATAGCCTAATTGGGACAAACCGAACACCCCAACTGCAGATAGCGACATTCGGTTGATGAATTCTTTTCTACTGATTGATTTCATGATGTTGTTTCCATCGTTACAAATTATAAATCAGATTCTTAAAAAATTTGAGGAGGACCCTGGATGACACCTGCTCAATTAGAGTAAAACTTACGCTCGCGTTCAATTTTTCACAAGATTTATCTGCATGAATTTCAAAAAGATATTCCAATCAGACGGTACCGTCCCATGCCCACCGTGATGCATGTAATAACCAATTGTATGCAGTATCGGCTGACCGGCAGGTGGCCATTGATCGGTACCCAAGCCCGTTTTGCCAAGCAACTTATATACGGGACCAGCGGCAACGGCGGCTAAAAACTCTCCTTTGGGATCAGACCACAAATCCTGATCCCCGGTTTGAAGCAGTACCGGACGTGGTGCAATTAAGGAAAGCAACATATTCCCATCAACAGGAAGCTGATCAGCATTATGGGCAAATTTTTGGTAGTTGCTACAGAATTGATAAGGGAATCTTGACGGTGCTGTCAGATGTGCAATGGTCTCCCCATAATCCCGTCTGCTAAGGGCCGCACCGCCCTCTCCGGAGCAACTCGCTATTACAAGTGCAAAACGCTGATCACGTGCGGCAGCCCAGAGTACGGTTTTCCCCAAACGGGATATGCCCATTAGCCCGACGCGTTTCTGATCTACACGGCTGTCCGTTTCCAAATAATCCATGGCACGGCTAAGTCCCCATGCCCAGGCGCCAATGGCTCCCCATTGATCCGGAACAGGTTTTGTTTGTCCCTTCTTCAGATATAAACCTTCGACTCCATATTTGAAGCCACCCGGAAAATCCGGCTCTATATCCCCGTAATATACCAAGGCTACCCCTATCCCATGAGATAGCAACATGGGTACATCTATTTTCCCGAACTTTGCACTCTTAGGTGCGGCAACTCTCTTATGCTGTCGATCCCATATTTCCCCACGCTTGACACCCGGATCATCAACCATACTCGAATTAGGATAAAAGTTCGGGGTAAGAAGAAGTGGGACTGGCTTTTTGGCGTTCGCGGGTGTATAAATCAGGAGATCCATCTTCGGACCATTCTCATCTTTCGAAAAATAAACCGTTACCTGCCTTCGGATCGCTTCCCCGCCAAAAGCTGGGGTCCCTTCATCAAAAACATCGAAACTCATGTCAGAAGGACGTCCCGGCGCATGGCCAAACTGATCTTCTTTATACCATTCAAGAATTTGGGGACGCCGTATCTGGTACCACTCTTTTGCTGTTGTTATTCGTTTCCCTGTATCAAACTTCAGGGGATTTGGAAGAGTGTAAGAACCGACTTTGGACTCATTATAATTAACCGATATGCCTGCAATTGTGTCAGGCGGTGCATTGCCTTGCCCATAAGTGTTAAATGAGCAAATGAGCAGTAATATCGCCCCTACAACCATAGAACAATGGTATCTGAATACGCTATCAGGTTTTCCTGAGGAGATATCTCTCACCATTTCAACCAGTTAATTAATCAGTGATTGTATCCTATACAGTAATTGTATGAACTACTGCTTTTCGCAGGCGAACCGGGCCGAGTAATCCGGATTCAAGCAAGGGATCGTCCTTGTCAAAATGTTTCCATGTCGCAAAGGTGACCCGGCCACCCGGCGGTTTGGGTTTTCCCTGCACATACCAGTCCGGTAATTTTTTAATTCTGGCGCTAAACTCAGATCGGGGGCCTTCGCCTGTACCATATTCATTCTCCGCGGGCAGATGTTCATCTCCGATCAGGCGATTCGGCCATAAATTAGTGACGATAACTTCAAGATTATTGCTGCCTGCTTTTGCGACATCCGTAATATCTAATCTGAAAGGTGGTTTCCAGAGTGTTTGTATGTCTTTTCCGTTTAGCCGGACTTTCGCAAATACTTCTACATGGCCCAGATCCAGATACAACCGTTTACCTTCCGAGAGAGAATCTGACGGTATGCTTATCTGTTTACTGTACGTAGCAGTACCTGAGAAATATTTTACACCGTCCTGAGGATGATCTTTCAATGAGATAAGCGTATCCAGTTTGATCTGATCGGGTGCCCCCAGGTTCGGTGGAAATGAAACCTGCCATGAGCCCTCAACTTCCACCGGTTTTGTGATCTCGGTAACCTGAATTGATGAACCTTTGCCATTGCTTCCCTGCATTGAGTACTTGCCATTTTCCCAGATTATCAGGGCAGGTTTTTTCCCGCCTGTTAATTCCAGAGTTGACGGTCCTTCCGGTTCCGGCCGCACTGCCGATGCCAGTTCCCGAATTTCGGACCCACTTAGTGCATTATTAGACAGGTCCAGATTGCTCAGTTCCCCATGGAAATAATTGGCACCGTCATCCTGGTAAGCTTCGTGTAGACCGGGATGGACAATATATTCGGACTTATTACCTTTCTTAACCAGCTTGCCATCCAAATAGAGGCTGGGAACCCCGTTGCGATAAACCATTGTAAGGTGGGTCCAACCTGCTATCGCAACTTCAACAGGCAATACATTTTTAAAGCCATCGCTTCCACGTTCATAGATTGCAACACCATTGCGGCCTACAATTAATCCGGCTGCAGCATGACCTTTACCGTACAGTTTTGACCCATCAGGTGGATAGAAAACAAACCCCGTTGGAGCAGTAAAACTACTAACCCCATTGTCTCCGATTATAATCTCGGTGTCCGGTTTACCCCACATGCTAACTGAAAAATCATTCTTTACATTGCTGTACCGGCCCTTTTCCGGCTGGGGATATGCTGTAGTTGTAAGAAGAGTTTTACCATCTTTGCTGACTGACCGCAAACTATTATTAGTAGCTTTGGATCGAAATACAACAAAAACCGAGCCTGCCGGTCCAAGTCTGACCGGTATTTTCGTCCGGCCATTACTCGTCTCAAAGACAGCAACAGGAATCCTCCTGCCAGTCTCAGCATCCCAGAATTCCGGTTTCTTTCCTTTCACACGAAAAGCACAGACCAGGTCTTCCGTTTGCCGGCGGCGATTGGCTATAAAATACACATCGGACTTATCGATGGTCTTATGGATATAATTGATGGGAGCATCACCTGAACGGGAAGTAAATTCGAAATCAGGGAGAATATTCAGCTGCTTCATCACGTCTGCCATCGAAAGGCCCCAGAAAACATGACCACTGCCATAACTGCGCATCGTCTTGTTTTTTCCGTCCAGATCGGCCCATAATTCATTGGCTATCTTACCAATCTCGACATCGTTCTTCTGGTAATTCATGAGACCCGGAGTACGTTTCGGTCTCGGCCCGACAACCGCCGCACCACCGTTAACCAAATCCCGCACCTTCCGGAGTAATTCCAGAGAAATTTTATCGGAATCCGGTAGTACAATCACCTTATAATTCATACCGTCAGGCAGCATGATGCGCCCGTTATCCGGTTTCATTCGATCCACAATTCCTTTCTCATCCGAGACATCGTAATAATAGCCTTTAGGCGGCCTCGGGTTCAGTTGTTCCGGCAAGACCGGTGCATCTGAGGGAATCTCTACACCGGCAGAATAAACGATATCAGCTACAACCGTACCTTTCTGTAGCAGATACTGACAGCGCTGAACATAAGCCAGCCAGTCCTCTTCCCGGTCGGCCCACGTATTATTCCGGCTGTGCATCCAGCCCCACGGCCCCATGGTCATGCCAGGTTTTGCAGTTGGATGCGGCTGCATGGCGTAAACGTGGAAGATAAACTTGTTGAGTCCCTGGGTATACATCCAGTCCCCTTCTCCTTTCATCGCATAGGGATACTGCTGCCACTTCGTTTCCCAGGGAACGCCGGTGTATGATTCGGCCGCGACAACCGGTTTTCCATAAACGTGCCCAATTGAGCTTGATAGTTTAATGCTGTAATAAACGCCGTTGGTTTGTCCAAGACCAGCCCAAAATTCCCCCATGGGAACATCCATTCGCGACCCGGCCTGGATCTCATCGAATGGCCCGTTGTTGTATGTTTCTGAATAAGCCTTCATGTTGTGTTTACGGCATAATTCAGCGAAGCGGCCATAGTATTTGTCATCCATCAGATCGGCATCTGTCCGGCGTATGTCCCACAAGAAACGGTCGGAAATGTCACCGCTTCCCACAACTCTTCCTGTCAGAGCCGGGAGATATTTCGTAATGTCGTATCCCCTGTAATTTTTGAACTGTTTTGGATAATCTGCTGTCCAGGTCTGCATTCCTACTTCATAACTATCGATAACAGAACCAGACATTCCTTTAGAACCCAGTGATTCAAGGAAAGGAAGTAATTTTCCAAAAAACTTATTGAAATGAAAATCATAGGCCTTCTCGCTGTACTTATCGCACTCGAGACCACCGCCTCCATCCGGTGATGGATGGTTTTCAATGCCAACCGCAGTATGACCCATGCGTAATATGGTCCAGTTACCTTCCGGAGCCTCCCAGTTTAGCTGTCCCTGATCGTTCATATGTTTGGTTATATCGATAACCTGATCAGGATCAACCACTGAGCCTTCTGGTACAGTATCCGTTGGCAGCAATTGTTCACCGGCAGTTATCTTTCCACGAGGAGTAAAATTCGCTTTAACCGGCCAGTCCACAATTCTTGAAGCACCTGATAACCCGACCTGGAGAAACCGGCTTCCTATAGGTGCATTGATACGAAAATATTTTGCTTTTACAGGTGAAAACCGGGCCGTTCCCGGAACTTCGATTGAATTACGTCTCCATCTTGGTTGATTGATTTCACTTATATCCCTAAAATGATCCCCGTCGTCTGACGCCTGTAATGTAATCTTTGATTGAGGCCCCCGTCCGAAACGCCCTTTAATCGGTTCAATATATGCAGTAACAGACTGTGCCTCATAGACTTTCTTAAATTCGAGCTGTAAATACACCGGTTTGTCATCTGTACTGTCCTGAACTTCAATTCCCTTAGAAAGGTCATTATCAGTAATCAAATCAGCATTCTCTTTTCCCTTGCTTGAAGTAACACTTTTCAACAGGTCCTTAATCGAGCTTGTTTCTCCTTTCAGCGACGGAAATGCAACTACAAACGCATCACGATAGAAATCTAGCTTTTTGTAAGGCTCCGGCAACGTAACATTGACTGTTTTTCCACCTTTAACGTACGTTTCACTCCATGTTAGTTGTTGCATGGATAGTTCAGGAGTAATCCATGGCCCCCCGCTTGATGACCAGCCTCCTGCATTCATCATGTCATATTCCAATCCCAGACGATCTGCCTCTTTTGCAGCATGCTGAAGCAGTTGTACCCATTCCGATCCACCAAAGTCAACCGGACCTTTGGGAATGCCGGTACCAACCTGAAATATCTGGAACCCACCGATACCGGATTTCTGAAGAAATTCCAGGTCGCGGGTAATACCATCGGCGGTAATATTTCCATTCATCCAATGCCACCAGGTAAAAGGCTTTACAGAATGAGGAGGGTTTAAAAATTCTGAATCCAATGAAGCGCTGGCCATTTTATCTTGGCAAGCCTGCAAAAATGACATCGGCATAAGTAAGGTAGCCGCACCTGCCACGCCGATCTTAATAAAAGTCCTTCTTTTCATTTTTAAAGCCCTTTCAGTATAGATGGATATTTATTTCTCCCAGACTCTTCGTTACGTCATAACTGATTTCCCTACGGCCGTTATTAATAGCACGTGACCTAATAATCCCGATTCTGACAGCGGATCGTATTTCTCAAAATGTTATCATATAGAAAAATAACCCTTCCATCGACTGGTATTGGTTGTTTTTCAGATGAGGGGATGATCCCCTGCTTTATAGACTTCCGCTACATGAGTCTAATCAGCAGGGGTATCTCCACTGACAACATTGTGTTCAAATCATAGAGCCAACGGGTAAACTTATCTACTGTAGTTCATTTGAAATTCGAACTAAGCTTTTAGGAAATTTCATCTGATTAATATCTTCCTGGATCAGCATAATTGACCAGCAATATGATTATTAAGCCTGCTCAATGCTGTAGAAATGCAGTTATACACACTTTGTCGCTTGATGCCCAGAAAGGAAGCAATTTCACTCGTTGATAATCCTTCAAAGAATTTCAACTGAATTATTTGTTTCTGCCGATCACTTAAAACCTTAATAGATTCCTTAAAAAGCGCTTCCTTCTCTTTTTCAAAATTACCCGAATTTTCACTGTGTTCCGGCATGCAATCGTTTACGTATATCCTATTCCTGTCATGAATCGCCTTCAGTGTCTTAATCTGCCTGTAAATACGATGACGAAGCGATAGCAAAAGATATGATTCTACAGAATTTACATTCTCTATGCATCTTTTGTGTTCCCACAAATACAAGAATAGTTCCTGTATCGCATCCTCGACAATCTCGCAGTCTGGCAAGATTTTTAAACCATATCTCATAAGAGTATCATAGTAATGACCATAAAGTCTAGAAAGCGCTTTTTCATGATCATATAAAAATAACTCAGCATAATCATTATAATGATCATTACTATATTCAAGATAGCTATCTGTCGATTTCATACATATACAACTTCATTAATGTTGACGACTGTTTTTTATAAATGCATGAAAAGTATCCACATGATCACACAAAAAATGCACACATAGTTACCCACATACTTATCCTGTTTCATATACCTGAATATGATTTGGTAGACAGCACACGACAGCACACTAACTAATTCGGCAAATTAATCACACGATAATACTGAACATATGTTCAGTATCGAACAAAGTTCAATATCAAAGTAGTATTTTCTCATTAATTGTCAATACATGAACATTTGTTCAATGATTTTTTATGACTTACAAACAGTGTTTAAGACGGACAACGATGATATAATAAATTCGTTTTATAAAAAAAATGAGTATAAAAAAGGGGAAATAAATTGAATAAACAGGAAATTTGTATAAAATTCTTTGAGAATTATTTGTAAGGGAAATACTACTTGTCTATAGTTAAATTGAATTGTAAAAAAATTTAAAACTTCCCGTCTCCACATGAAATACGTTTTTATCCTTCTGATTTGCATCACTTCCGTCAACGGATGTAACCACTCTGCCAACCCAAAATCCTCCCCCTGTAAAATTGATCGCAAGGCTCTTGTCACTCGCCACAATGTACAGGTTACCCAATTTGATACACTGTCTTCACTAACTGTCGGCAACGGTGACTTTGCTTTTACAGTAGATGCAACTGGTTTGCAGACTTTCCCTGATTACTATCATGGCGGAGTGCCATTAGGTACGGAGTCACAATGGGGCTGGCACAGCTTTCCAAATCCGCATCATTATAAGCTCAGTGATATTTACAAGAAGTACGATTACTACGGACGCAAAATACCATACGCGTACGCTTCGCACGATACTCCAAGAGAAAAAGCGGCAACCGACTGGCTACGGGCAAATCCGCATCGTATCGATCTGGGTCGAATAGGCTTTGATATCACCAAAAAGGATGGATCAAAAGCGACAAGAAATGATTTTAACCACATTCACCAGGAATTGAATTTGTGGACTGGTGTCATTCACAGTCATTTTGAAGTGGACGGCGAACCGGTTGACGTCCAAACAATATCACATCAAACTCATGATCTTCTTTCTGTTAAAGTAACATCACTGCTTGTTTCGGAAGGTCGTTTAAATGTCAGCTTCCGTTTTGCCTATGCGGCGGGCAAGTGGGACAAAGCCAGCGACTGGAATGATCCCGACAAACACAAGACAATCCTTCATCATTACGGGAACCACCAGAATATCATCGAGCATATTCTTGACTCTACCCGATATTATGTGACTATCAATTGGCAGGGATCGAAGATACAGTAAGGACAAAAGCAAATCCACTCCTACGATCTTGACCGTGAAATACACAGAGTATCGGATAGTACGACTCTCATTCAGTTGCCTGTTCTCTAAATCAAACCAATCCAAAAGGCAATTCCTGATTTTCAGGAGACAATGGAGAACAGCATGACCCAATGGAAACATTTCTGGACAACTGGCGGTGCGATCGATCTCTCCGGTAGCACCGACCCGCGCGCAAATGAACTTGAACGAAGAATCGTCCTCTCCCAGTATCTTACAAAATCCAGTGCGATGGCCCCTGGCCGCCCCAGGAGACCGGGCTGACGTATAATAGCTGGTACGGAAAGTTTCACCTCGAAATGCACCTGTGGCATGCCGCTCAATTCGCCCTATGGAATCGTATCGGGTTACTGGAAAAGAGTCTTGATTGGTACAAAACAATTGAAAACAGGGCGCGAAAAACGGCCGAGATGCAGGGTTTCAAAGGTGTCCGCTGGCCCAAAATGACCGATCCGTCCGGTCGCGAGAGTCCCTCTTCTGTCGGACCCTTTCTCATCTGGCAGGAGCCGCATATTATTTATTTCTCAGAACTGTGTTATAGGGATCACCACGACAAGGCGACGCTCGAAAAGTATAAGAATCTTATATTCCAGACTGCCGATTTCATGGCATCGTATGCACACCTGGATAAGAAAACGGGCAAATATGTGCTCGGACCGGATCTGATCGCCGCCCAGGAAAGCTTTCCTCCCAAAACGACGATCAACCCTGCTTTCGAGCTGGCGTACTGGTACTGGGGATTATCAACAGCACAGAAATGGCGCGAACGGCTGGGAATGCCCAGAGATGCAAAATGGGATAGTGTATTGAATTATCTGTCTCCACTGGCTGTAAAAGACAGCGTCTATCTAGCGGCAAAAAGCGCCCCCGATTCTTACACAAATCCGAGATATATGAAAGATCATCCCGATGTTCTGATTGGCCTGAGCTTTCTTCCAAAAACAAAGATGATCGACATCCCGACGATGCGACGCACGTTTGCAAAAGTTCTTAAAGTATGGAACTGGCCAGAAACCTGGGGATGGGACTATCCCATGATGGCGATGACTGCAACAAGGCTCGGTGAACCGGACAAAGCCATAGACGCTCTTATGATGAATGTCCCGAAGAACACCTATCTCCCCGATGGTCATAACTACCAACGGGCCAACCTCCGCATCTACCTGCCCGGCAATGGATCACTGCTAATGGCTACCGCTATGATGTGTACCGGCTGGGACGGATATGAAGGACCGCCAAACCCGGGTTTTCCCAAAAACGGTAAATGGGTTGTTCACTGGGAGAATTTGAAAAAGATCCCGTGATCAATCCCCTTTCCTAATAGAGACTTTACAGCGACAAAACAGATTGTGCAAAACTTCACTGGTACTTTTTCTCCGAATGAAATTTTTCAATGCAAATCGTGCAAAAATCTTGTTATATATGATATTGCTTATTATATAGCTATCTGAATGCAAATAGGTACGTCACTCTCTGTTGGAGTACAATATCAAATACCGACATACATGCAAGGGTTTTGCAAGTTTTTAGGACTGCTATTTGTCTAAACGAAAAGTCCACGTTTATTGAATTGCATCTGCATTCATACGACAAACTAAAAAAGGGCTTTTCTAATTGTATAGTGACCGTTTATTGGTGTGTACATTAATTACAAACAGTAGATTTTCAGTTAAAAGGTAAAATGATGCGAATCGTATACAAAGCCGTAACCTTTACGGTTTTTTTGCTCATGGCTTGTGTCCCCGCAGCAATAGTTTACGCACAAACCGCACGCCAGGGAAATGATCGTGTGGAGAAACTGATACAGGAAATGACCCTTGATGAAAAACTCACACTCATCGAAGGCGCCACAGATACGGCGGCCAACCGTCAATATCAGGCCGGCTACCTGAAAGGTATTCCACGATTAGGCATTCCATCGCTCAAACTCACCGATGGTCCTCCGGGAGTTACAACGAAACATAACTCAACGGGCATGACTGCTACCATGGGAGTAGCCGCCACATTCAGCCGAACCGACGCATACAATAACGGTCTCGTCATAGCTCAGGATGCCAGGGCACTCGGACAGGATGTCGTTCTCGAACCTTTTGTGAACATATACCGCGATCCTACCTGGGGCCGCGCGTTTAACACGTTCGGTGAAGATCCGCTTCTCACCGGCCAGACGGGTGCCGCTGAAATCAGTGGGATACAGAGTCAGGGCATTATGGCGCAGGTCAAACACTACATAGCCTACGATGGTGCCAACAATGTCAATGTTGATGAACGAACGTTGCACGAGATCTATCTTCCGCCCTTTGCCGATGCCATCAACGCAGGTGTAGCTTCTATCATGAGTTCCTACAACGTGGTCAATGGCTACTATGCTTCCAACAATGCACATAATCTCACCGATTTATTACGAAACGAACTTGGGTTTAAGGGTTGGGTGGACTCAGACTGGGGTGCTAATCATGCGACAACTTTCTTTAATGCGGGCCTGGATATGGAGATGCCCGGTGGCACTAATTTTACATTTTTACGCTCATACTTTTCAAAGAATGCCATGAAGGCTGCCATTGCCAATGGTACTATTCAGGAATCGGCCGTAGATAACGCAGTAAGCCACGTACTCTATGAGTATAACCAATTCGGTTTGCTCGACGGAAAATCAAAGCATAAAATAACACCGGAACCGGTTGAAGCTAACGCCAGGGTTGTTTTAAAAACTGGTGAAGATGCAGCTACTCTACTCAAAAATGTGGATCATGTACTACCGCTTACCAGCCGTCAACTCAGCTCGCTTGTATTGATCGGTCCGGGAGCCGGACAAACTATTGCAACAGCAGGTGGTGGCGAAAAATCGGCTGGAATCGCCTCTCGGCAGATTGGTACTTATCAGGTTTTGCGCAGGGATCAGAAAAATCATCGGGGCATGCATGTAACTTATAAGGTAGGTCTTGATATGACCGGAAGGCCAATCCCGGCATCGGCCTTCTCTCATGATGGAAAACGAGGTCTGCTTCGCACCGACACAAAGACTAAACAATCCACGGTTGTATCGCAGATTAACAATACATCTTCGAAAGGCAATGCATTACACGTCGGCTCATCCTATAAATGGACGGGTAAACTGACCGTTCCAACAACGGGCTCCTACTGGTTGAACATACAGAGTCTGGGGGCCACTGCCACATTGAGTCTTGATGGCAAGAAACTCGGCTGCAGCGGATGCGGCTTTTTTGGTTCGATACCCCGTTACGGCGCTGTTCACCCTGGTGATAACGGGGTATTGCCAACAACCGACGGGTTGAATAACAGGCGATTCTATGTCAAACTCACTGCCGGATCACATGATCTGTCAGTAACTGATACGGCTGACGTATCGGGTAACCCCGTCCAGGTTCGTCTCAACTGGGTAACCCCGACACAGGGAGCAACAAATTTTAAAGCAGCTGTGACGGCTGCCAGACACGCCTCTACTGCCATCGTATTTGCATGGGGTACCGGAGATCTGTCCCATCCGCTTCCGGAAAACCAGGATTCGCTGATTGAAGCCGTTGCCAGTATCAATCCGAACACGGTCGTTGTGCTCAATAACAGCAACCCGCTGGCGATGCCATGGCTGAACAAGGTAAAGGCAGTTCTGGAAATGTGGTATCCCGGGTGATGAAGGAGGCTACGCGACAGCAAATGTCCTTACTCGGTAAAATTAATCCTGCAGGACGACTCCCGTTCACATGGCCCGCAAATCTCAATCAAGGACCGGCAAACCAACCCTCGATGCACCCTGAGCGCACCTCGGTAGGTGTTGACAGTACGGGTAAGCTCTGCAACAGGGCTGGCGCAGGACCTTTTGCTTCTGCGGGATGCACCACTACTTATTCGGAGGGTATTTTCGTCGGCTACCGGTATTATGATAAGAATCATGAAACACCGCTGTACCCATTTGGATACGGCCTGTCATACACATCATTCGATTATTCGAATCTTAAAGTCGATCACGCCAATGATGGAGGCCTGACTGTGAGTTTCGATATCAGGAATACCGGGTAAATTGGCGGGAGACGAGGTACCCCAGGTATACCTGGGAGCACCCGACAAATCCGCCTAAAAGGAGTATCTTTTGCGCTGAAAGCATTGGCAGCCTATGACCGGGTACCCGTCCCTGTAGGTCATACCACTAAGGTCAACCTGCATATCCAAAAACGCCAATTGCAATACTGGTCAACCGTCAGCGGATGGACGACAGCACCGGGTGCCCGAACGGTTTATGTCGGCTCATCCGAACGAAATATGCAACTGTCCCAAGGGGTGACTATCGCCAATTGACCTTGGAACCTTTGCTGTGTATGATGCAATAACATCTTTATTACTAAGTAACTTATCCGTCTTTGTGAGGGTAATTTGAACAAAATCTACTACCATTCGAAAGGAATAATCATGCGAATACTATACAAAACCGTAATCGTTGCGGCTTTTCTATTCATAGGGGCAATCCCTGTTACCGTGAGTTTTGCCCAGGCACCACAGCTCGGTAAAGATCCTATTAACAAAGTGGTCCAGGCCATGACCCTTCAGGAAAAAGCTAAAGTGGTCGTGGGCATGGGATGGGACTTGCCGCCTCTGCCTCCCGGTGCCCCTGTACCGGCATGGCTGAAGAACCGCAAAATTGATCCCGATGCCAAGAAGTTCCCTCCTAAAGTACAGGGAGCTGCCGGAAGAACACATCCGATTCCACGACTCGGTATCCCAATTATGACCCTGTCTGATGGACCAGCGGGCGTTCGCATCAATCCTTACAGAAATTTCGATAGTACACGAACCTACTTCGCTACAGGCTGGCCGGTTGCAACATTGCTAGCATCCTCCTGGGACACAACTCTTGTACAGAAAGTGGGCGTTGCCTTTGGTAGTGAAGTACACGACTATGGCATCGATGTCCTCCTTGCCCCGGCCCTTAATATTCATCGTAACCCATTGGGTGGACGTAATTTCGAGTATTATTCAGAAGATCCGCTGATCGCAGGGAAAATGGCTTCGGCTATTGTAAAAGGTGTCCAGTCGAATGGAGTGGGTACCTCTATCAAACACTTTGATGCAAATAACCAGGAGACGAGCAGAAACAGTGTTAACACCATTGTCAGTGAACGTGCATTACGCGAGATTTACCTTAAAGGTTTTGAGATCGCCGTTAAAGACGCACAGCCATGGACCGTGATGTCATCCTATAACAAGATCAACGGCACCTATACATCCCAGAGACATGATCTTTTAACCACAGTTCTGCGTGACGAGTGGGGCTTCAAAGGTTTTGTGATGACTGACTGGACCGGTGGCGATGATCCGGTTGCCCAGATGAAGGCCGGAAACGATATGCTCCAGCCCGGTAATCTCAAACAGATGAAAACCATTGTAGACGCTGTAAAATCGGGCAAGCTCAGCGAAAAAATTCTCGACCAAAATGTGGAGCGCATATTGAGAGTTGAACTTATGTCTCCTGCTTTCAAGAAGTACGACAACTCAGACAAACCCAACCTTCAAAAAGATGCCCAAATTGCACGCGAGGCTGGTTCACAGGGAATGATTCTCCTGAAGAATAATGACAATGCCCTCCCCTTGAAGAATGATGACAAGGTGGCCCTGTTTGGCAATACATCCTACGATATCATCCCCAATGGTACAGGAAGCGGTGATGTACATAAACCTTTCGTTGTCCAATTGTATAAAGGCCTGTCGGATGCCGGTTATACCGTGGACGCAAGTCTCCAGGATTCTTATGAAATGTTTATCAAGTACGCCAAGGCAAGACGTCCGAAACCTAAATCATTTTTCCAGGCACCCCCTCCCATTGCTGAGATGACCGTAACCAGTGGTCTTGCTGCACTTAAAGCCAACACTGACGACATCGCCATAATAACCATTGGCAGAAACGCCGGTGAAGGCAGGGATCGAAAGCTTAAAGATGACTTCTACCTCTCAGACGCAGAGAAAGCGCTGATTCATAATGTCTCCCAGGCATTTCATGCCAAAGGCAAGAAAGTTGTTGTTGTACTTAATACAGGTGGCGTGATGGAAGTTGCTACATGGAGAGATGAGGTCGACGGCATATTGCTGGCGTGGCAACCAGGCGAGGAAGCCGGTAACTCAATCTCAGATGTTCTGAGCGGCAAGATTAATCCATCCGGGAAGCTTACAACAACAATCCCAATGAAGTATGATGATGAGCCCTCGGCCAAGAATTTCCCGGGCACACCGGAAAAGAAACCCGAGCAGGTTATTTACAAGGAAGGGATCTATGTCGGTTATCGTTACTTCAACACGTTTAATGTGAAACCGGCTTATGAGTTTGGCTACGGACTCTCCTACACGACGTTTAAGTTCGATAACCTCAAACTGAGCTCAAAGCAACTCGCAAGTAATATTACGGCTACCGTTGATGTCACGAACTCCGGATCAGCAGCCGGCAAGGAAGTTGTACAGCTCTACATCAGTGCACCGGCCAAAGAGCTGAACAAACCATCCGAGGAACTGCGTGGTTTTGCTAAAACGAAGTTATTGCAACCGGGCGAAACCCAGACAATAACTTTCACCATCAAACCTAGCGACCTGTCATCCTATAATACGGCAACGAGTTCCTGGATTGACGAAGCCGGTACCTATACGGTTAAGATTGGTGCTTCATCATTGGATATCCGCCAGACAGATACCTTTGACCTGTCAAAAGATATCGTTGTTGAAAAGGATACCAAGGTATTGACACCCCAGGTGAAGATCGACGAGATGAAGTAATTCTTTCTACCTCTCCCCAACCCCTCTCCACATCCGTGGGGAGGGGCTTTTTTTTGCTATAAAAAATCCGTTGGGGCCGCCTCTGTAAAATTTGTCTTCAATAAATTCTGTAGGGTGTCCTTACATTGTCAGCCTCAGATAAATCATCGAATATGAAGACCTATATCATCCTTTTGCAAAAGGAAGCAGAGCTTCCGGAATTGCATTATCAAACGCTAAACTGTACTGTAACTTGTAAATAACACACCAACGAACTGAAGACGATGAAGCTTCAACCTTTTAACGCAGCCCGGATTCTGCTGCTACTCTCAATCTCACTCGTAACCGACTTTACCGCCAATGCCCAGGATTCTCCTGTCATTGCCCACGGTGCCAAACTTACGCTTATTTCCAACCAGTTTACCTTCACGGAAGGTCCTGCTGCAGATAGAGTCGGAAATGTATTCTTCACCGACCAGCCCAATAATAGAATCTGGGAATACAGTGTTGATGGCAAGCTTTCCCTGTTTATGGAGGGAACCGGACGATCAAACGGCATGTTCTTCGACAGCAATGGTAACCTGATCACCTGTGCCGACAAGCATGATCAGCTCTGGTCAATCGACCCATCTACAAAAAAGGTCACGGTACTGGTGAATGATTTCAAGGGACACCGGCTGAACGGACCCAATGACCTCTGGATCGATCCCAAAGGCGGCATCTACTTTACCGATCCGTACTATCAGCGCGATTACTGGAAACGGACTCATCCCGATATAAATCAGATGCGGGTGTACTACCTCACACCTGACCGGAAGAATGTCTTTATCGTGGTGGATGATCTCGTAAAACCCAACGGCATCATCGGCACGCCGGATGGAAAAACCCTCTACATCGCCGATATTGGTGACGGCAAAACCTACTCCTATACCATCGAAGACAACGCTCAACTCTCCCACAAAACATTGTTTACTAACATGGGTTCGGATGGCATGACACTTGACAAACAGGGCAACGTCTATCTATGCGGCAACGGTGTGACGGTATTTGATAGCACCGGGAAACAAATCGAGCACATCCTCGTCCCACAAAAATGGACGGCTAACGTAACTTTCGGTGGTCCCAATCACCAGACGCTGTTTATGACTGCCAGCACCGCAGTCTATACGTTGAAGATGAAGGTTAAAGGCTCGAAGTAAAACGAACATCACCCGAACTGTCATCCTGAGACCAACTTTACTTGTTACCAAGCTCTGCTCCCTATCTCAGAAGCAGAGCTTCATAGAATTAATTACATTCCCAGGCAGAGCCCGGGAACGAGTACGAGGGCTAACACTGTGAAGGTCCCCTTTAGGATATATAGTAGTAAGTCAGAGTAATTGATTGTATGAATATGACAGTCAATCATTCAATTTTGCTTTTCCCTTCCTGCGGAGGGGCGAAGCAAAACTTGGTAACGCTCTACACGGTCCTCACAACACTGGCAGAGCCACCAACTTTCATTTTCCACAGCTCTTTCAGAAGAGTCTCGGATGAGAAAAACCCAAATTTTATTAAATTATACTGTATTTTGGATGACAATGACACACAGACAAATTATTGGACATGGGATTGGTGCAAGTATCAATATACTTCTTAATCTTATTTAAAAACAATTATTTACACGATAATAAATAATAATACTATTCTTACACATGGCTGGCAATGATTTTAACTATGAATTTTACTTCGATTTATCTCCAGACTTGCTATGTATCGCCGGGTATGACGGTTATTTCAAAAAAATAAATCCTGCTGTTTCAAAGCTTCTTGGGTATTCCATGGATGAACTGTATGCCAGACCCATTGATGATTTTGTGTACCCAAACGACAAGAATATCACATCGATGGTCCGCGAGGAGCTTACGCATGCCAAACCGCTCCATAACTTTGAAAACCGGTATGTGACAAAGAGTGGCAAAATCGTGTGGCTGACCTGGACCTCTTTTCCGATAGAAAGCGACCGGGCGATCTTTGCCATTGCAAAAAATATCACACACAAGAAAAAACTGGAAGAAGAACGGAATGCTCTGCTTGCCAAACTCACAAAGGTTAACAAAGATCTTAAGCAGTTAAGCTATACGACCTCGCACGACTTGCGATCGCCGGTCAGCGGGTTGATCTCCATTTTCGACCTGATCGATACTTCCAGGATCAGCGACCAGCAAACTATCGACCTTATGGAGATTTTAAAACTTGCAGGAGAAAAGCTACAGCAGACGCTAAATAACTATGTGGATGTGTTAAGTGAAGAGCACGACCAGGAGGTGTCTGTGACGAGACTGGACCTGGATGAGAGCCTGAATAATGTGCTCCAGTCTATTCATTTTTTGATTCAGACCTCGAAAGTCACCATCAACTCTGATTTTTCCAGTATGCAAAAGGTTCGCTTCAACAAAGCGTACCTGGAGAGTGTATTTCTGAACCTGGTTACCAATTCCATCAAATATGCCCGGCCTGATCGTCTGCCCGTTATCTCCATTCGTTCCGAAATAGTGAACGGGAACAAGTGCATGATCTTTGAAGATAACGGCCTGGGCTTCGATATAGATAAGGTGAAGGACAAGATCTTCAGACTGCATCAAAAATTCCACAGCCATACCGACAGCAGGGGAATCGGCTTGTACCTGGTATACAACCATGTTACCAGTTTGGGCGGGCACATCGAGGTTGAGAGCGAAGTGAATAAGGGAACGCGGTTTATCATTACATTTGCCGAATAGCGGTCAGCGGAGGATCGCGTTACACAAGTCATTCACCATGATTTAATTCAAAATTTAAAATTCGCAATTCATAATTCCTCTGCCTGTCGCAAGTCTGTGACTTGTGACATACTCAACGCAAACATAGCTTACTTACTCACTCATCCACTTGTCAAGATCACCACACATCTCTAATTCAAAATTTAAAATTCAACATTCAAAATTCTACCGAGCTTCCGTGGCTATTAAATCAAGCGGTCAATAGTATCAAAAATGCCATAGGGACATGGAAATCACGGAATACTTCAGGTATACTGTGCAACCTCGACTCTCTTCGGTGCGTAAACAAATTATGTTTATACTGAAGTCTAAGATGACTTATCATGACACCAAATAAACGTGTAGAACATACCGCCCGTCCACATACGGTAGGCCTTATCGGTTGGTTGTTTTTAATTGCCGGTGTGTTGTCTGTCGTCGCCACACCCTTTTTCTTAATCTATCGACCGGTCATACAGGCTTCGTGGCATAACCCTGATGTTAATTTTGCTGCAGCTGTCGTGATCTTTATTATCCTGGGTATTTGTTACGTAATCGCCGGATTCGCGATCCTAAAGGGCAAGTCGTGGGGACGGACGTTTTACGTTATATTCGGACTTATCTTTGTAGTCCTGAGCTTCGACTTCTATAACCAAATGTTGTTAGCCGTCTTATCGGGACTCCTGCCTTACATCGTGTTAGTCTGGCAACTCACACGAAAAGAGTCCAATGAGTGGTTTGCAGCGGCGTGATGGTCATTCCGGTCCAAAGTGACCCCCTATTCCGGAGGAAACTGACCCCCCCAATCCGGCGAAAGTGACCCCGGGGTCAGTATCTGCCATTCCGGCATAGTGACCCCCTCTCCGGATAAAAAAAGGTTTTGGTTGATAGCTTGGTGAGTAATCGATCATCTACTCACTAATCTTGATTTCTCAATGGCAGCTAAACCAAAACCTATGTCACAAATTAAGCAAATATTACGTCTGCACCAGCAAGGCAAGTCTATCAAGTTTATTGTCCGCAATCTGTCGGTATCCCGCAATACGGTGCGCAAGTATCTGGCTCTGGGCAGGGCCAGCGGACGCGGTGCCGGGGAACTGCTGAGCCTGGAAGAGGCCGAACTGGAGCAGATTCTGAGCCCGACAGGCGAAGCAGAGCAAACCGACCGCTATGGGGACCTGGCCGGTCAGTATGATTATTTCTGCAAGGAACTTACCCGCACCGGAGTCACCCGCTGGCTCTTGTGGAGCGAGTACCGGCAGAGTCATCCGGACGGGTACGGCTACAGCCAGTTTTGCTGGCATCTGTCCCGGATGGGGCAGGCCCGTAAGGTTACTATGGGGAATCTGCCTCATCCGGCTGGGGAGCAAACCTACATCGATTTTGCCGGAAAGTATGCCGAATATGTGGATCGGGAAAGCGGGGAGATCCGGCGGGTGCCCCTGCTGGTGATGACCCTGGGCTACAGTCAATATAGTTATGTGGAAGCTCTGCCCTCCCAAAACAGCGAAGATCTTGTCGAAGGATTGAGCCAGGGGTTCGGCTGGTTTGGCGGGGTCACCAAGGCTCTGATTCCCGACAACATGAAGACCGCCGTGGTCAGGAGCGACCGCTACGAACCGGGGATCAACAAGGTGTTGGAAGACCTGGCCAACCACTATCAGACCGTGATCCTGCCTGCCCGTCCCCTTCATCCCAGAGATAAATCCCTGGTCGAGATGAGCGTGAGAGAAGTCTACCGTCAGGTATTGGCTCCCCTTCGAAACCGGACCTTCTTTAGCCTGGGCGAACTCAACGGGGCGATTCGCCAGCAGTTACAGCGCTGGGGTGAGCGGGTTTTCCAGGGTCGGGAAGAGACCCGGCGTGGACGATTTGAACTTGAACAGAAGGCCCTGGGTCCTCTGCCTGCCGAGCCCTTCCTGATCAAAAAGCAGGTGAGCCTCACGGTGCGAAACAACTCGCACATCCAGCTCCGGGAAGACAAACACTATTATAGTGTGCCCCACTCTTACATCAGGGGGAAGGTAAAGATCATCTATACCAGCCGGCTGGTTCAGATCTTCTGCCGGGGCAGCCTGATCGCCTCGCACCCCCGGGATCGCACTCCCTGGGGCTACACCACCCTTAAAGACCACCTGCCATCCCAGCATCAGTACTGGACCGATCGGGGACCGGACTGGTACCGGCGGCGCGGGGGCGGGATCTCAGAGGAAGTGGGTCAGCTGGTCGAGCGGATCCTGACCTCCCGGACCTACCCCGAACAGGCCTTTCGCAGTCTGGATGGCCTGCTCGGATTACACCGCAAGGTGGGGACCGAGCAGCTCACCGAAGCGGCCCGCATCGCCCTGAGCCTGGACCAGTGCACCTACAGCTTCCTGTCCCGGCTGATCAAGAACGGAATGGTGGGTGGCAAAGCAAGTATCCCGCCTGATCCACCTGCCGGGCTCCCTGACCACGAGAACATCCGTGGCAAAGAGTATTTCCAAGAATCCCTTAACCTTTAATCAACCCTTCTATGAATACCTCTAAGAACGAAGAACTCATGTACGAACTCCGCCTCCATGGCATGTTGTCCAGTTGGCAAGCCCTTTTGGAAACCCGCTCTCACACGAACTTGTCCCTGCCGGAAGGCCTGCAGCATCTGCTTCAGGCCGAATGGCTCGAACGGGGCCGGCGCCGGGTAACCCGCCTACGCAAAGCCGCCGGCTTTCGCTATCAGGCCAGCCTGGAAGAACTCGCCTGGACTCCGGATCGCGGACTGGACAAAAACACCATCGCTTTGCTGAGTGACGGACAATATATCCAGGGCGGCCAGGCCGTCTTGATTACCGGGCCGACCGGTAGCGGAAAAAGTTTTCTGGCCTCGGCCCTGGGCCAACAAGCCTGCGAGCTAGGCTACCGGACCGGTTATTTTAACATGCAAAAACTCCTCCATGCCTTCCTGCTGGCCCGAGCCGACGGAACGATTCTGAAGCTGCTGGACAAGATCGCCCGGACACACCTGCTCATCCTCGATGATTTTGGACTCCGGCCCCTGGAGACCCAGCAACGCCTGGATCTGTTGGATATGGTCGAAGATCGTCACGGAAGGATGGCCACGATCATTGTCAGTCAGCTTCCCCTGGCCAACTGGTACGATGTGATTGGGGAGGGGACCATTGCCGATGCCATTCTGGACCGGCTCATTCACACCTCATACCGCATCGAATTACACGGAGAAAGTATGAGAAAAAAACTGTAATATTGTCATAGCCAAAGAGGAACACAACCAAACCCGATGGGGGGTCACTTTCACCGGAATGAGGGGTCAGCTTCTCCGGAATAACCACGTGATATCGTACTGTCCCCTTGAGGGGACTTTTAGGGGGTGTCCAACACATCGTGTGTACTGGAATCTGATTGTTGCTGATTGAAACGTGGAAGTAATACCCACCTACGCCTCCGCAAAATGTGGAATTTTGGAGCCTCTCTTTTGCTGATAGTATCTCAATGTGAGTAGTACACTAAGTATCTCCCGTCCGAATTAAACCTGTCAAACGCTGTTTAACAACCCCCTACGCCCCCTTTTTTAAGGGGGAAATGGACTGATTCTCAATTCATAATTAAAAATTCAAAATTCATAATTCACTTGTTCTTCCTTAATCTGGCGGTTGGTTGTCGGATAAATTTAACGTGAGTTTGATATAATAAGCCACATTAAGATGGCAATAAAGGAACGACAGCTCAGGTTATCTGCGCATTTTGCACCTTACTTCCGCTGCCGCGGATTTTCACGGATGCCCACAGCTCAGGAAATAAGATAAATGAATGAAAACGGATGACAGATGATAAACCATTAAGAAGTTAAGACTCTTGAAGGAAGGCTTAATTTGCCTTCATGCCTTAATGGTTAAAAAAGGATACTTCCGGACCGGCGGGGAGTCAAATTTCAATACGAAAGCCTTTTGTAATCTCTCCATTCATCCAACCGGTGAATTTCGTATCTAAGAACGTCTCACTTCTCACGTCTGCCCTCTGCCGTTCATTGCACTGCCACTTTATCTCGAACTAACGTTAAAATTTAGGATGATAATGTTATTCGCGGGTTTTATTCGTAACGCAACGCTGTCTGTTGGTTGAGAAAATGAGCCGGTTGTTGTACTAACCGAATAATTCATCCCTTTGAACCGGCACTCGACACGGTGTGCGCGGATGTTACTGAAAGGCAAGTCAGCGGATGGATCAGTGGTCAAATCAAGAAACCAGTGGGCGGAGTCGTTGCCTTGCATATTTATCTTTATTTGCTGCTCATAGATATCCATTACCAAAGTCCCGTCAATTGAGGTTAGTGGCCAGGAAATGTGTAGCTCTCCTTTAGCGGCTCTTTTTATCTCTGGGTCTCCCCCTTTTATTGATACTTCCCTATTGTTTACAAGAGCCTCAAACCGTAATCCGGCCCGTTTTCCCTTCGAGCTCCACACATGCCCGTCGACGAAGGGAAGTGTAAAGAAGGAAGACTTCGTGGATGTCGATTTTTTTGTCAGGTAATCCGAGGCCAGGTTTTCATTAAACAGGTGGATATCCCGGAAACGCAAGGTGCCGTGATCCCAGAATAGATTCGCCCGATAAAACCTGCTGTCGAACCAGACGGTCTTGCGATTGCTCCCATTGAGATCTTTATTCACGGTAACAGAGGTCGGGGGCGTGACCTTAAAATGATCCTGAAACCATTTCCCCGACTGAGCCAGTGTTTCGACTTTTAGTTTCTTTTCATCGCGCAACTTTGCAATCAATGGCATCTGAATCTTGTATCCTTTAGACATAGCATTCCACGTAAACGAATTCTCCTGTCCTGCCTGAACGTAAGCAAATGCCAGGGATTCCCCTTCGGTAAACTGGTTAAAATACCAATGAACCCATGTGGAATCACCGCCTCCGAATTTATAAACAGGTTCCAGTGTCACAACACCCTGCCTGCCTGTTCCCAGTCCAATATCATATTGCCGGATGGGGTCGCTTCCCAGCATACGGAAAATAGGGACCGGTATCTGGTTGTTTGCATGTTGAGCGGGCATGAAGGCGTTATTTTTACTCGGGTAGTAGGCCTGATTCCAGTATCCACCCCATAAGGTATAGCCATCCGTCCCGATCTGATCTTTGCAGTTGCTCGATGCAACAATGCCGTACTTTTGATAGAGATAATTTAAAGTGTACGCATCAATAAACCACGATCCGACCGATTTTGGGTAGTGACCAAAAATGCTTTTAAACTTTGCCATGTAGGTATCAGCCAGTTTCTTGCGATCAGCAAGTGAGTACCCGGTCGAAAAATCCACATCGGCACGGGGATCCCACGGACCTTTACCACGCCACTTCAGACCGGCATCTTCCACAAAAGGTTTTGGCATCTCCCACCATGCACCAACTTCAAAGGAATCGGCCGGAAGCCCCTTTAAAAATTTCTGATAACGGGGATTAATCAAAGCATCATACTGTAACAGGAAAGTGCCTTTAAGCTTGTACTTCCTCATGATCTCCACCTGCTTCACCACGGTCTGGTAAAGTACATCTTCAGTAATTTTTGGATCACGCGGCTCGCATAATCGAATGAAGTTGATAATGTTTACGATCCTGGGACTTTTCACTTTTTCTGTGGAGGCATTCGATTTCTTTTCCTGAACTGCACACGAAGAACATATGCACATGATCAACACGAAAAACAACAGGCTGGACAGGCTTTTTCTGATCTTATTCATCGATGGATTTTTACAAGATTACGCTTTAGATGATGACGATAAAATGAATAAACAGATTCGTCTTTCCAAGTGCAGGGTATCTCTGGTATTAGCGAAATTAGTTCCGTGTATTCTGTGCCTTCGTGGCTATAAAATCAAAAGGAGATAAATTGTTTAAAAATGTCACAAAAGGCCACGATATTGGTATTGATTTAAAAAAGTTTTCATATAATTAACTGATACATTATCAATCACATGGGGAGTTGACAATGAAGAAGCCAGTTAATTTCAGTGAGTACCTCGCGGATTTCCCGGAAGAGACACAAAGGATCCTGGAAGAACTCCGGACCACAATAAAGGAGGCCGCTCCACAAGCTGTGGAAGTGATGAGCTATGGGATGCCGGGATTCAAGTCCAATGGCATGGTGGTCTGGTTCGCTGCTCATAAAAACCATATTGGGTTTTACCCTAAACCATCAGGTATTGAAGTTTTTAAGAATGAACTTTCGATCTACAAGGGAGCAAAAGGATCCATCCAGTTTCCAATCGACCAGCCCCTTCCATTAGGATTAATCACCCAAATCGTAAAATTCAGACTGGATGAAAATCTGCAGAAGGCAAAAACGAAAGCGAAGTAACGGCACGAATCGGACAAATTAGAAATGTTCAATGCTGAAACGTGAGATTGGAAGATGGGACCTGGTATTGCTGATGATTAATACCATCATAGGTGCCGGGATTTTCGGACTACCATCTAAAATATTCGGCTATTCGGGATTCTACAGTCTCCTGGCGCTGTTGGTGTGTGCGGCTATTGTTTTTGTGATCGTTTTCAATTTTGCTGAAGTATCGAGCAGATTCGATAAAACCGGAGGACCGTATCTGTATACACTTGCTGCTTTTGGCAGAACACCGGGATTTATCATCGGATGGCTAACTCTAATAACAAGATTATCTGCATATGCGGCCCTGATCAACCTGGTGGTCACGTATCTTAGCTTTTTTAATCATCTTTTCCTGGACCAGAAGTACCGGTTTGCCACCATTATTCTCATCACTCTTCTTCTAACGCTGATAAACTATCATGGCGTCAAAAACTCCACCTTACTTAATAATATCTTCAGTATCGCAAAACTGGTACCACTTCTGATCTTCATCATTGTTGGATTCTTCTTTTTAGATCCACACCTGATCGATGTCCATCAGACTCTTCCCACGCTCACAGATTTTTCAAACACGGTCCTGATTCTGATATTTGCCTTTACAGGATTTGAAGCTGTTATCGTAAATACGGGAGAAGTGCAAAATCCTGTAAAGAACATCCCATTCGCTCTTATAACAGCTATCCTCTTTATAGCCGTTTTCTACCTGTTTATCCAGATTGTAAGTATCGGAACACTGCCTCAACTGGCATCTTCAGATAAACCCATTACCGATGCTGCCGAACTTTTTATGGGCCCGTTTGGCGGTTTTCTAATTACACTCGGTGCTGTAATTTCAATTGTCGGATCTCTGAATGCAGTAATGCTTATTGGTTCCAGGGTCCCTTTTGCCCTAAGCGAAGAAAATCAGTTTCCAGGCTTGTTTTTGAAGCTTCACCCGAAATACGGTACTCCCGTCATCTCCCTCATGACTTTCTCCGGTGTTGCACTTATCGCTTCATTAACAGGCTCATTCATCTACGCTGTCTCCATCAGTGTGATATGCAAAGTGTCCGTTTACCTAATCGTTTGTGCGGCTCTTATCAAGCTGCGCAGGCAAGACAAACCGGAGAGCACATACTACAAAATTCCATACGGCTATTTTTTTGCCACTCTGGGCATTGTGGCGTCTTTGTGGTTGCTTTCAAGTACAAAATCGTCAAACTTCGTCACTGTTCTGATAACAACTCTTATTGGATTGGTGCTTTACGGCATTTTGAAAATAACCAGGACTGGAAAGTCTGGCGAAACACGTCCTAATGATACAATCACCATTCATGCTGAACCTGAACAAGATTGATCACATAGCGATAATCTGCTCTGATTATCAAAAGTCGAAACAATTTTACACGAATATCCTGGGACTGGACATTATCAGTGAAACATATCGTGAAGAGAGGCAGTCCTACAAACTGGATTTGTCGTTAAACGATGAGTACATCATCGAGCTCTTTTCGTTTCCTAATCCCCCAAAACGGGTTTCCCGTCCCGAGGCTGCCGGCTTGCGGCATCTGGCTTTCGAGGTCTCGGACATCGAGCAACAGATAAAGAAGCTGGAAGAAAAAGGCATTAAAGCGGAACCGGTCAGGACAGACGAGCTGACAGGCAAGAGATTCACTTTCTTTTTTGATCCGGATGATTTGCCAATTGAGCTGTATGAGAGATAGCGTATGGTATAAAGAATTTTGTTTAGGTTCATCATCCCTGGATCATCACGATGAATAAAATAGTTAAAACGATTCTACCGAATTGCTTTTACCATTTACACCCGGATTATTCCGGGTGCTGATGAAAATTCATAAACTCTTTGTAACCGTTTCAACGGTTTCCCCGGCAACTACATCAACTTGTCTCGAAAATATCAAACCTTGCCGTCCAATTCTCAGCTATTCATTTGTCATAAAGGTGAATTACAAATATTCATATATACTTAAAAAAAGAATGGAACTAAGAATTAATATCCGGGAAAAAGGGCAGGAAGCATTGAATGCGTTGTACGGGTTAAACAAGTATCTCGCTAAATCCTCCATTGAAAAGTCCCTGATGGATCTTGTTTATTACAGGGTCTCGCAAATCAATGGCTGTGCGTTTTGTCTCGATATGCACTCCAAGGACCTGCGGGCCGAAGGAGAATCCGAGCAACGGCTGTATGTCATGGATGCGTGGCGGGAAGCTCCCTTTTACAGTGACAGAGAACGAGCTGCCCTGATATGGACCGAGGCGCTCACAAAACTCACCAGCAGTTTAATACCTGATCAAATTTATACTGAAGCAATCAGTCAATTTTCCGAAGAAGAATTGATCGATTTAACCATGGCGATTAACGCGATAACCATTTACAATCGGATAAATATCGCATTCGGGGCTCCGGTTGGTACTTACCAGGTTGGCCAATTCAATCAATAGCCTTAACACAATAAAGTGGAGTTGATATGGAAGAGTTTATATTGATATTCAGACACAAGGATGGAACGAAAGTCGCCTCTCCGGAACAAATTCAGGTATGGATGAAGCAGACCATGGATTGGATCGGCGGTATCGCGGCCCAGAATAAATACGTCGGTGGCAACGGGCTGCCTTTTGGTGATGCTCATGTAGTATGGCACAACAATTTGGTCACAAACGGACCTTTCGGCGATATCAAGGAAACCATCGGCGGTTACATCATCGTCAAAGCCGAATCTGTTGATGAGGCCGTTGAGTTTGCAAAAGGAAGTCCCGTGCTGCAGGGCGACGGCAATAGCGTGGAAGTAAGAAAACTCGCCCGAAAAGACGACGAACGATAATTCTATAACCAGCTAAATTTCTAAAAAAGATGAAAAATTTTTTATTTGTATTTCGATCAGATCACAGTGCTATGCCGGAAGTTACACCCGAAGAGGCGCAGGCCGAGACCAAACGATGGATGGACTGGATCAGCGGTATGGCAGCACAAAACAAACTGGTCGACAGGGGAAATCGTCTGCATTCATCTGGCAAGGTTCTAAGAGGCAGCAATGTCGTAACGAATGGTCCTTTCATCGAAATCAAGGAATCCATGGGTGGTTACACACTGGTGAAAGCGGAGTCGTATGATGAGGCAGTTGAGCTGGCCAGTGGCTGTCCGATTTTAACCGTCGGCGGAAATGTGGAAATCAGGGAAATAAGCAACCTGTGAACCAAAAGGTGAGATTATTCTGATAAAGAACACGATGGTTGTCAGGAACCAAACATCATTTAGAGCCAGGTTTTTCCCCCTTAATAAAGGGGGTGAAGGGGGTTGTCTCTCATCGTAAACCCAAGAATCCTAATAAATCTTTACAAAACAGTCTCGCCTTTTATTTATGCATCAACAGGAACTCATACCGCATCTCTTTAGAACCGAATTTCGAAAGATAACAGCCGTTCTCTGCAAGGTCTTTGGGATCAGTCACATTGAACTCGCTGAAGACATTGCAAGTGAGACCTTTCTGGCGGCAATGGAAACATGGACGTATAAAGGGATTCCCGAAAATCCGACGGCATGGCTTTACACCGTCGCCAGGAACAAGGCAAGAAATCACTTCAACCGTAATCAGCTCTTCCATGAAAAAATTGCACCGGAGTTACGAAATTCGGCGTCCTCAAAGACAGAAATAGATATTGACCTGTCGGATAAAAATATTAGCGACAGTCAATTGCAGATGCTGTTTGCTATCTGTCACCCGTCCATCCCGGTAGAAGCACAAATCGGTTTGTCACTTCGGATTCTTTGCGGTTTTGGTATCGAAGAGATTGCCGATGCTTTTTTAACCAACAAGCAAACCATCAATAAACGCCTTTACAGGGCCCGCGAAAAATTACGGGAGGGAAACATAGAAATTGAGGTCCCGTCTGAATCTGAAATCGGGAAACGACTGGATACAGTGCTGATGACACTTTACCTGCTCTTCAATGAGGGATACTACTCGGAAAGCCAGGATGCTGTTCTTCGTGAAGATCTCTGTCTTGAAGCAATGCGGCTTACGTATCTGCTTGCTGAAAATGAACAAACCAACCTTCCGCCCGTCAATGCCCTTCTTTCCCTGATGTGTTTCCACGCTTCCCGGTTCCCTGCAAGAAAAGACAAAAACGGCGGGATTGTTTTGTACCAGGATCAGGATGAATCGCTATGGAACCAGGAACTGATTGCAAAAGGAGTCTATTTTCTCAACCAGGCTTCACATGGAACTGAGCTTTCAAAATACCATTTGGAGGCCGGTATCGGCTACTGGCATACCATTAAGGAGGATACGATTGAAAAGTGGGAGAATATCCTACATCTCTATAATCAGTTGTTGATAATTGAATATTCCCCCATTGCAGCACTCAACAGGACTTTCGCACTTTCCAAATCGCGTGGTAAGAAGGTAGCCATAACCGAAGCTGAAAAACTAAAACTGACAGACAATCACTTCTACTATACCCTGCTCGGCGAGCTTTATACTGGTATCGATGACGTGAATGCATTGAAGTACTATAGGAAAGCACATACTCTTGCCAAAACCAAAACCGACAAGTCTGTAATTCTGACAAAAATAGACAAGCTTCAGTCCCCTTAAGGGGACCATAGGGGTGTTAACCAATCGTAAACACTATCTCTGTCATCCTGATGTTGTCCGCCACGGCGGACAACATCAGGATGACATTTGCCTGAAACTGATCTGTTCAAAGGGATGGGGCAGAGGTGGAGAACTAAGCCTTGCTGTACACCATCACGTTACATAAACTTCCTGCTGCTCAAAGACTTCAGTACCCTTGGTAATATTTTATCTTTAAAGATCCTCTGAATATTCAGGGACTCATTCACAATGGCATGAATACGATGATCAGGTAAAAAGCCATCTCATCCCAACGAAACGATTTACAATCATTATTGATTCAACGTTTGTAACTATAATTCTCTCAAAATCTTATTCGAAATGATCCAACGCAGATCTGTAGCTATCATCGGAACGGGTAATGTGGGTGTCGCAGCAGCATATGCCCTTTTCAATCAGCGCATCGCCAGCGAAATTATACTGGTGGACCTGAACCGGGAGCGTGCCGAAGGAGAAGCCATGGACCTGATGCATGGTCAGTTGTTAGTCGGCAATGTCACTGTGAGAGCTGGTGGGTATGAAGACTTGAAAGATACCCAGGTGGTCGTCATTACCGCAGGCGTTGGCCAAAAATCTTCTGAAGAGTCCCGCCTGGAACTGCTCAATCGCAATGCCGCCGTATTCAAAAAGATCATCGCAGAACTGGACAAACACGCACCTAATGCCATCTTGATCGTAGCTACCAATCCGGTCGATATACTGACTTATGTCACTCAAAAATTAAGTAAACGTCCGGGTAACAGGGTTATCGGTACAGGCACGATGCTGGATACGGCACGATTCCGTGCTTTACTGGGACAATATTACGGTGTCGGGGCGCAATCGGTTCACGCTTATATACTTGGAGAACATGGTGATTCTGAAGTACCTATCTGGAGCCAGGCCAACATCGGTGGGAAGCCTGTCAAAGACGACACTGTCATGGGCAAAAAGTTCAACAGCGAGCAGTTGAATAAGCTTTTTGAAAAAGCCCGGAATGCCGCCTATGACATCATTTCACGAAAAGGGTTTACCAACTCGGCTATTGGTGTGGTCATAGCCGGAATCGTGGAAGATATTTTGGAAGATGAGAAAAGTGTTATTCCATTGAGTGTTGCCTGGAATGGGGAATACGGCATTGACGGAGTATGCATGAGCCTTCCCTGCGTGCTCGGAATAGATGGCGTGAAATCCAAAGTGCTTCCGCGCCTGAGCGGTGAAGAAATAGAAGGGCTCGAAGCGTCGGCGAATATCCTGAGAGAGAGTATATCGAAGATCGATATTGAGTGATATATCGACTGATTTGATAGCATCGTGTAATGGACTGGTGTTCAAATAACTATCCCGCCCAAACACAAAGGTCGTCCCGAAAACTTTCGGGATGCTGTCCGCTGCGGCGGACGGCGTAGGATCTTGTTCAGCAGTTTACAATCATTCTTTAGGACTTCACAATAGTCCCCTCCACGGATGAGGAGGGGGTTGGGGGAGGTTTCCGAATTCCACGATATCCTGATTTTTCTCCGCCGCGGCGGAAAAAAATCAGGGTGGCAGATAACGTGCAGAAACAAGGAATTCCGATTAGAAATCAGAAACTCTCATCCTTTGCATTTTTAACTTTTTTATCAGTCATCCCATTCACATTCGATTCCTGAAAATCCTGCACATTTTTCAGCGTAAACACAGGTGCAACGTCTACTTTCGGAGCTTTAATGTAGTGCAGCTCAACATCACTCGCATCTTTAAACATAAACACAGGACGTTCATCCTGCTTCATTGTCGTAATCTTGATATTGCTGAATTCGATTCCTTTTGTATGCCTCACATAGAAACCGTAGGAAGGCAGTGTGCCGAACATCGTCGGTTCAGGGTAACCGTTTTCCTTCTCAGGAACCGAGATATTTTTTAGATCTGACGTCCCTCCTCCCTGCAATACAAATTGAATATTACGGATGTTCACATCCTGGATGTCGTGACCAGGAATCCCACTAATGGTAGATGCAGCTCTCGAAGTTGAGTTGTAAACAACGATGTTGCTAATATTCACTCGTTTCAACTCGCCGACTTTCAAACTATCCGGTCCGCGCATGCGGCTGCCCAAACGCAAAAATATCGGCATATTAATAATGTCACGCATCGTGATATTTGAAATGGATACATCCTCGAGATGTCCGCCGTCAACGGTTTCCAGTGCCAGTCCGCCGCAGTGATCAAACACACAGTTGGTGATTGTAATGTTTTTGAACCCGCCATCTGATTCGGTACCACACTTGATTCGGCCCGTGTGTGGAATATGAGCCGCTTTGGGATAGAGTTTAAATGTTCCGTCCAGCACGGATCCAAGTTGGTAATCACCGCTGACCATGCAGTTGGAAATGGTCACATCTTTCGTGTCGCGTACGAAGCCAAGTGCATACGTACTCTTCAACACAATAGCATCATCCCACGGTGAATTAACCGTACAGTTGGTAATGCGTACATTACGGCATGCATCAATGTCCATGCCATCGCGATTCGTGTCAATCTTAAGATTGTCAATTGTAAGGTTATCGACACCGGTGACAAGAATAGCGAAATGGCCGCCTTTCAGAATTGAAACATCACGCATGATGACATTCCGGCAATTCTTGAGGGCAATGGCTTTATTCCCGAGTCCGTGCGGCAAATGGTCCCGGCGATCAAGGTCTCGTGACAAACCGCTCCCGTCAATTAATCCCTGACCAATGATGGATACATCGTGCAGATCCTCTCCCCAGATCAGACTGTTGTGAAAATGGCTGTGCCCGAAATCCTGGTACATGTCCCATTTATACGGTTCGGGTTTATCATATGCGGTTGTGTCGAAGACGGCCTTAATGGTTGCTCCCTGTTCCAGATACAACGCGATGTTGCTTTTCATGTGGATGGTCCCCGAAAGATAGGTACCTGCCGGTAACACAACTCTTCCCCCTCCCGCTTGAGCAGCGGCATCAATGGCACGGTCAATCGCTCTGTTATCGAGTGTCTTGCCATTTCCGGTAGCGCCGTAATCCATCACATTGAAGGCACTGTTTATTTGGGATGGTTTCGGTGTGGCTGCTACTTCCCTGGCCGAAATGTTTGTTGAGGTTTTCGCGGCGGTATATCCCTGTCCCATTATCATAATCACAGTCAATACAAGAATGAGGAAAATGATATTGTTTACATGTTTTGTCCGATTGGTGAGCATTGCTTTCGAATTGTTGTTACGTCTCATCACTTACATTCCCTTTGTAATTGCATCATTTCATATTAAAACTGGTAGTCGTGAATCTATGCCCCTCAAGCAGTAAATACTGCCAGTCGTTTATTCAAAAATTCATCCTCTTAAGCGGCACAAGTTCAACGGGTCCCATGAGTCCGGAATCCTTCAGATTCCAGCCCGACGCATCGAACAGTCCTTCTTTATTGCGATCCTGCCTCAGCTTTGCCGGAAAGTTCACATTATAAAATTTTTTCCAATCCACACCACTTTTGTCCATGTCGATGATACGATTGGCCATCAGGTTGGAAACTTCGACAACAAGCGTATTTTGTGCTTTAAGACTATCAGTCGGAATCGTGACCTGGTATGGTGCAGAAATCAGTGTATCGATGTATACTCCATTCAGTTTGATGCGCGCACTTTCATGCACTTCGCCAAGATCCAGGCGCCATGCATCGGCTTTTGTGTCTGGTTTCCGGAAGGTTATGGTGTAGGTAGCCGTACCCGAGAATTTCTTTATACCCGGATCATTAAATTCTGTCCATGATGTCAGATTGGATGTTTTGACCTGTGAAGGCAATTCTGGTCCGCCCTTTACAAAATCCACTGTCCATGTTCCTTTAACCGGCTTCCCATCACCCGACTTGTCATAATATGGATATTTCCGGCTGGTAACCGGTTTATTAAAGACATCGAGAATGCATGACTCACCGGGTTTGAGCTGAAGATATACCTCGGCATTTCCGCTGTTATCGTGAACCTTTGCCATACCGCGTTCTCCCGTCATCGGGTTGAAAATGGCAGCCGATGGACCACCCTTTTTTAACGATACCCATCTGTTCAAAGATCTGGAACTCTTATTGACAACAAAGTAATACTCACTACTATCTGTTGACCTGCGAACAAACTGAAGACTGTCGTCAACCATGGTCTCTCTATGCACACCAGCCCGGCTAAGCAAATCGGGCAGATTGTCACCCATCAGGACACGCCCGCTTCCGATATCGGCCTCCTTTACATCAGATCCGGAAGTCGAATTGAACTGAAGCTGATCAACGGCTTGCCTGAACTCCTTTTGGCGATCATTCAGATTACCGAGTCCGGGTACATCTTTCGGCATGGCATGATGCACTACAATCGTAGCCCCGTTCTTTGCAAGGCTTATCACTTTCTTCAGTGATTTCAGAGGTATATACTGGGTTGCGGGTAATACGATCGTTTTATAATTCAAGTCACCCGATTGTATCTCTTTATTTTCAGAAACTGTCTGATCAAGCTGACGATCCGAGAGGAAGTCGTACGTAAATCCATTTTTCAGCAACGAATCGGCGATCCCGTAGAAATCAGAATTCTGCCTGCCACGCCCGCTGCCGTCGAAATGTTCGAGCATCTGCCTTCCAGGTTTCGCCCAGTAATCGAATATCGGGTAATAAACCAGCACGTCATCATCAGGTTTTCCTTTTTGCAGAAAGGATTGGGTCCGCGTTACATAGTCGTTGAGTGCCTTGAAATCATCCCAGAATGAGTTTGAGGGATTGAAGTCGACAGCCGCATAAAACAGCCAGCCCGGCCATGTTGCATCAGGCGGAGAATAGGATGTACCGTGGTAGAAGATGTGGTTGATACCTCCGATGAAGAAACGATCGACAGTCGTTTTCGCCTCGGACAGAGTGCCCAGGAAATGCTCATCCATCCATGTGCAGGATTCGGATGAGATGAGCGGTTTACCTGTAACGTGCCCCGCCGAGGAGGCAAATTTAGCCTTTATCACATCATAGCCTTCCGTTTCCGGTATGTGGCTTGCCGCGTACAGATCAAGGATATTGGCCGGAGAGCCGTGAGCCTGATTACGGATGATGGCGTTGTGACTTTGGGCCCAGGCTCGCCAGGTTTTGGTAAAATCATCGAGAATCAGGTCGGAGATCGTCTCCCGGTAATCGGAAATGACACGGTCATTGCTTTCTTCGGTGTCTCTTCCAAATAAAGCGGGCAGGTGGTCACGGAGGTCGTAGCCGCGCCTCTTCTTAAACTCCGCGAAAAATTCCGGCGTCCAGTCGCCCTGTCCCCTGGCATCATCCACTTCATATGAATCGTTAAAAAAAGCTCTCAAATAACCGATGTCGTGTCCCTTAAACGCCTTATCGAAACGAGCCAGATAATCCTGTGTGGCTTTCTTAGAAAAGTAATCCATTACAAAACCTTCTCCACCCGGTGAAGCGCGCTCGACCATCTTTCCATGCCATCCCTCAAAAACGGCATAAAGTGTCCAATCGCCGGATGGTGCAGTCCAATCCAGGTGTCCTTTTGAATCCACCTTGTCAGTCAGGTCCACGGTCTTACCGTCATCAGAATATCCTATCAGCGCCTTAATCGGCATCTCGCGCGGAAAAATCACTTGTGCAAGGGCTAGCTTCTGCAGGTTCTTGTTGTCCCTGATTGGCTGTTTTATCTGGTTGATGGATATCCTCTGGCCAACGGCCGATGTCATGGACTCCTGTCGATAGCGCACGCGCTCTTTAAGTTTTTGTCCACCCTTAAGCTTGTAGGACTTATAATAGACCGTTTTACTTTCATCTTTCGGACCCACCCATGGCCCGCCAAATGGCCATCCGGATGTATTGTCCATATCTACCCCGAGATCGAGTTTCTTAGCCTCCTGGAGTGTGTATTGAAACATGTCCATCCACTTAGGAGAGAGATAGTCTATAAACTGGTTCTCATAGCCTTTAACGCCATAGATCGGTGTAAGCTCCAGTCCTCCTAAACCATGATTCTTATAATCCTGCATCACCGTTGCAAGATCTTTTTTATTGACGGCACTGCCCATCCACCACCACCGTGCCCACGGATGAGTGGTCTTGGTCGTTTGTGGCCATTTCAGATCGACCTTCTCCGGCTTGCTACATGACATGAGTGTTGCAGCGATGATCAAAAAAGAGGTAACAAATGCAAAAGGGTACCGGAATCGCTTACCTTGGGACATAACCAATCTGTTAAGTTTGTGAATTTGATATCTTATGAACGTGCAACTTACGGTAGTATCTTTTTCTGAAGATTTTCCAAATTGCGGGTTGCCGGTTACGAGTCTAATAGCTCTCAATTTTATAACATTTCATTATTCCTATTTCCCTCCCCATTCCCCCATTTCCCTTATTCCCCCATTTCCTTTTTTATTCGAACAGCGTATGACTCATCCTTACCTTCGAAGTTAGCCCGGAAGATGATCCATTTGCCGTCGGGAGAGAAATGGACATTAGGTTCGAGTACGCGATAATTTTGATAATGCATGTTGACAAGCTTTTCCGCTTTTAGGCTGTCACCATTAGGATGAAACAGGTAAATCCACATGCCGTCTTTGGCGCGTGCCACCTGGGTTGAGTCGCCGCCGTCGCCTGCAAATAAGGTCTCGTCCGGTGATTCATTGAAGTGAATGGACCATTCGTTGCGGGTCAGTCCATATCGTTTTTCTTTCATCGTATTGATGTTGACACCGGCCAGGTAAAAGGTTACCGATCTTGGAATCTGCAGATCGAACCAGATCGTATTGCCATCCGGACTCCAGAACTCGTGACCGTTGATTTCGCGTTTGACGGTCCGTTTGTGCATCAGACGCGTCTTTTCTGTCTTTGTATTGATTAGCCATGTACGATCGACCAAATGCCAAGGGCCTTCATGAGCATAAAGAAGCAGAACCGGATTTTTTGGCGAGAACTGTTCATGATTCAACCAGTTCTTTTCATATCTGATTTTCGTCAGTTTTTTGGTCTTAATGTCGATTGTGAAAAGTGTGTGAGGGATGTGTGCCTCATACAGGCGGTTAAAGAATCCAGACTTATTAGGATATTTTTTGAGGATCATACGTGCCTCATTTCCGCTTTGAACACCTGCCAATGTTGTCTCATCTGAATTCAAAGATGCGATATGTCCCTGGAAATTTTTCGAAAAAACATAGACAAGATGTTCTTCGTGCGTTTCTACATTGGCGGAAAAAACACTGTCGTGGCTTTGGTAGAAAACCTCCTTTTTTTGCGGACCAACAATTTCACCGGAGATATGCCCGGGGTGGTGTGTTATCTGATCGATCTTATAATTTTGCAGATTGACTGTAAATATCTGACTGCCTTCATCAGTTGATCCGTAGAAGACCATCAAAGATCCATTGCCATCTTTGGTTGGAAGGAATGGGTTGTTGTGAAAATAAAAACTTCGGTTGTTGCCTGTCCGGCGAGTTAACTTAATGATTTTGTGACCTGTTGCCTCATCGATCCACTGATTGGGCATTGACTGTCCACCCACTTGCATGACGGGGATGCCAGACTGAGTGTTGTCTCTTTTTGTGGTTGGTTCATTCCCTTTACCATTACTGCATGCCAGTAATAAAGACACGATGACAATGTAACCCGGCAAATACTTCATTTTTTATATTAGAAAGTGAGAGATGACTTCTTACATCCCTTTCATTTTCTGGAGAAAGAGTCAGGTTAATAAATATTTTGAAATACTACATGAGTGTAGAGAGGTTTGAAACATGAATCTACCGCATTGACAGACCGGATATAAGTATTTTTTGATGTACTATTGACACTAATTCTAATTATCAGTTCGTAATTCAGATAATTTCATCTTTAGGATTAAAAACATTGACAATTAAATAAAATATAGTACATTATTAATGAATTATTTTCTTAATTGAACATATGTTTAATTAAATTTTGACTTAGGGTATTGGTTGATATAGTAGGTGGATACGCATTTAAGGTGCAAAATGAGGAACTTTTAGATAGTTGTAGTTCCATTTTTTGAACTGTGTGTCGGTACCTTATGGCAGAGTGCATCCGCAAATACGGGATGAATACGAAGGAGGCCTATGAAGATAATGGCTACGGATAATCTTATTTGTAATGATAATGATTACCTTAACACATTATGGAACAGTATTTTAAAAAGTCATAGTATAGCACTCTCATCACTCTATAATCTGTGTTATGAAATGCTTCTGGACTATGGCATGAGAATCACTTCTGACGGGGGAGCGGTTCAGGATTCAATTCAGGAATTGTTTATGTATATCTGGGAACACCGGGAAAATCTGGAAGAAGTGACATCAGTAAAATCGTACCTTCTAATATCTCTTCGTCACAAACTATTCAAGAAAATCAAGGCACAAAGAGCAATAAAACACAGAAACCGGGTTTATATTGATGATTATGTACCCGCATCTAGTGATACAGTACGACAATTTGATAATAACTATCGAAAAGCGCTTTTTCGATCTGCATTCAATATTTTAAGTGAAAGACAGAGACAAATGATAAAACTGAGATTTTTTGAGGGATTGTCAACCGATGAAATTGTATCAATTCTCGGTGTTAAACGACAAACTGTATACAATTGCATCTCATCTGCTGTCAGTAAAATGAACAGTTTTGTTACCCGTCAATACTATTGATCCCCGTCTGACATGCACATACAAGACAGATAATATCCAAGGTACATTCATTGCTTAATCCCGGGCCCCTAATGGATTATCCGGAAGATACAGAATCTGACCAGTCGACACTTGTTTAAAATTCGTTTTCTAAAAAATACATTGTTGAACGATTTGGTATAACATCGTCAGCTCTTAACAAAACCGGATAGGGAACTACTTATCCATCGTTCATTTAACTGCCACTTCCCATACTTTTGCAAGTCTGGATCTGCCAGACTTGCCTTTCACATTAAGTACTACTGTGTAATGTCCGGGTTTCGCATACCGGTGTACGGGATTCTGTTCGATTGACTCTGTTCCATCACCAAAATCCCATTTCCATGAAGTGATATTACCCGTCGACTCGTCTTTGAAGTAGACAAGGCGTTTATTCATGTCCACTACTTTAAATGACCACTTTGCATCAATCTTCTTTTTGAACTTCGGTTCAAGAGGCATAAGCCTGAACATCACCAATTGAGAAGCTCTGCCGTACATAGTGTGCTTGTGTGAAAGATTCCAGAACCCGTCTTCTTTTGAAGAATTCACATCGTCATAATCGAGTACCGCCCACGATAAGCCTATTATTTTATTTTCGTACAATTTCGATTCGACAGAATGTGCGGGGCCGTCTGCAGAGGCATAATCGAATGGCGTGATCCAGAACTCGAGTATCAGTTTGCCGGATTCACCCGGTTTGAAGTGGTATGAGTAAGCCTCATTGGAATAAGGCAGTCTTGCCAGCCATTTTTGGGGCCCCCAAATCATGGCCCATTCCTTGCCAACCGCCGGTGTGAATATATGGTAGTTTTGGGCATGAACACTTTGGAAATTGAAATAGGCATCCCAGAAATTCTGCAAGGTATCCGGCCGGAATCGTGCAATCAGCGGTCCACCCGAGAGGTCACCGTCGACAACAACTTCTAATATATCATTATGCAAACCGGTATGGGTGAAATCCCAGTAATTGTCATAGGCCTCATAGAGAAAATACAGGCGATCCAACCCTTTCACCCATCCAACTTTAACCCGAACATCCAGTGTCTTTCTGTCGGACGTCTTATGACGACCGGTATCATCCGTAAGCTGATCCGTGCCGATCGAATAGCTGTCGGGTACCATCGACCAGTCGCTCGTATCTCCGTCAATGCGGGGAATCATATTAGCCGGGAATTGAAAGATGTGGAAAGTAGTATCGGTTCTTCCCTGCGCGAAGACAGTACCACCAATCATCATAAAACAGAGCCATAGTAACCTGCTGCGAATTGTGATCATAATCGATGCGTTATCTGAAAAGTATTGCTGAATACCGGTCAGGATGTGCCGGCTCACCCTCAAAACCGGTAATTTTAAGGTTGCTTACAGCCTCTGTTTCAATAGCATTAGTGAAATAATCCGGTTTATTACTTCCCCATTTCACGGTGCAATTTTTCAGCGTTACATTATCTGCATGACGAATACTGATACCCGGATTATCATGATGTTCAATACCCGGATACACTTCCGTTGGCCGGTTGTCGAATAATCCACCTGGATAGCGAGTCCACCGGTCAAGTGTCAAATCAACATTCTCAAATAAAACATGGTGGATACGACTTTCTTTCGAGCCATTGATCCGTGCACTGTTCTCTGACTTTCCCCTGACGTTTCGGACTCTGATATCATGGAGGGAACCCAATTTCGTGTCTGCATTACGTGGAATTGCTGTAAAAGAGATAGCCTCTCCTCTTCCCCACCATGGATCTGATTGATACTGCGATACAAAGTTAATATCCTGAAAATCAATATTATAAACATTTCCTTCATCCCGCAATTGAATGCCAAGTCCGCGGCAACTGGAACGAATATCGCAACGTGCAAAACGGATATCGTGAATATCCTGTGTGGTTTCGGTCCCAATTTTAACGCCCGAATCCTGCGTTTCAAGAACGCAGTCGTGCACGGTTATACGTGCCGAGGGCCCATAGTCTTTATCCTGTCTTGTTGCCTTTATAACAATGGCGTCATCTCCACAAACAATATGGCAATTCTTTATTTCAACATCCCGGCAGTGGTCGGGGTCGATTCCATCACAATTAGGTACATTGAGCAAGTTATGGACTTTTAGATTGTCCACTAAGACTTTCTCGCAACCAAGCATATGTAATCCCCAATGTGGCGCCTCGCTAAAAGAAATATCCCTTATTTCAAGATCCGTGCACTCCGTAAGCACAAAAATTTTGGGCCGCCAGTCTCCCGGCAACCACCATTCGTTCTCTTTGTCATATCTTCGCATGAATCGTTTTGCCCGGCCGTTGATATTGCCCGTACCGGATATCTTCAGGCCTTTTGCTCCCTGTGCCGTAAGAACCGCCATGCTGTCATAATCATCCTGATTGGTACTCACTACCAATTCGGAGTCACCCTCCAGATGAAAATCAATATTACTCTTTAAAACCAGGGTTCCGGTCAGATACTTATATCCGCCCGGGATAAGAACTTGTGCTCCGCTTCCAGTTGCTGCTGCAGCATCTATGGCACGCTGGATAGCATGAGTATCGAGAGTTGTTCCATCCCCTTTTGCCCCATATTTCATTACATTAAAAACGGCCGGGGCCCGTGACAGTTCACTGCCCAGAAGCGTTTCATGTAAAAAATGAGTACCCAGAAAAGCCGCCCCAACCGATTTGGCCCCAAGGCTCAGAATTTCACGGCGGGTAAATGTCTGTTTTTTCATCGGTAACAACCGTTTTTATTTATGGGATCTATGTTAACAGAATCATTACATCCGTACATAATTAAACGCTTTTTTTCGCAATTCTAACGGCATAAGACTCATCCTTTCCCTCAAAATTGGCCCGGAAAATAATCCACTTTCCGTCAGGTGAAAAATGGACATTGGGTTCCAGAGCCCTGTATTTTTGGTATTTCATATTTACCAGTTTTACCGCATGCAGGCTATCTCCCTCAGGTTTGAACAGGTATATCCACATGCCGTTTGGAGCCTTGGCAACCTGGGTAGGATCTCCTCCGTCGCCGGCAAACAGATTCTGGTCGGGCGACTCGTTAAAATGAATAGACCACTCATTGCGCGTCATTCGATACCTTTTTTCATTCAATGTTCTGGTATTCACTCCGGCCAGATAGAAAGTGGCGCCCCTCGGGATTTGTAAGTCAAACCAGATCGTTTTCCCGTCGGGACTCCAAAACTCATGCCCGTTAATTTCCATCTTCACTTTGCGCTTATGCATGAGAGTTGTTTTTCCGGTTTTGATATTCATCAGCCATGTCCTGTTAACCAGTTCCCAGATACCTTCATGTGCATACAAAAGCGAATCGGGGTTCGTAGGAGAAAACTGAAGGTGATTCAGCCAGTTATTTTCCCGGTGTATTTTTTTAAGCGCTTTTGTTTTTACGTTGATGGTGAACAACGTATGGGGAATGTGTGCCTCCTGTGTGCGGTACATCCAATCCTCTTTATTCCGTGGCCTGGACGGATATTTCTTAAGAACCTTCTGCAATTCATCTCTTGGCGAATAGACACCCGCCAACAATGTCTCATTCGAATTTAAAGTAGAAATATGGCCCTGAAAATCTTTGGGAAAAACGTAAACCAACTTTTCTTTGTGGGTATCGATATTGGTCGCAAAGACGCTGTCATGACTTTGGAAGAACACTTCACGCGTTTTTGTTCCCAAAATTTCCCCACGAACATTTCCGTGGCGGTGGGTAATTTGTACAATCTTGTAATCCTGAAGATTGACGGTAAATAATTGATCACCCTGATCTGTGGAACCATGAAAAACCATCAGGTAGCCACGATCATCCTTAGCAGAGAGAAAGGGATTATTATGAAAATAGAAACTCTGATTGTTACCCTCTCTGCGGGTTAATTTTATGATCTCGTGCCCCGTTGTTTTGTCGATCCACCGATCGGGCATCGATTGCCCACCCGTCTCCATAACAGGTATCTTTTTGTCAACTTTATTTTCTTGTGTATTCCTTTTTCCATGCGAATTCCCACACGAAAAAAGAAAACAACAAAAGACTAACAAAACAGTTAATTTTTGAAACATATATTTAGTTTTGAGTTAATATTGTCTTATCTATTAAGGTGATAAATACATAGAATTATATTTATTTACATACAGATACCAAGGTAATTCATAATAGATTTTATTTCCTTTTTAATAGTAATAGCCTTTCGGGGTTCGTCTCATTAATTATAAATTTCTTCATATTATTGTTTGAATTATCTAATAATATACTTCTACCTTGTAATGGATCAAACTATCATCAATAATTACTTGTAAAACTTATAATAGTTGATGATAATCAGGTAGATGAATTGATCCAGGCCCTCTACTATATAAAGACACAAATCACATCAATTCGGGAAAGTCAAACACTAAATGTGACAATGGAGCTTATCAATAAAAATAAATCCACTCTCCCCAAAAGAGGTTGAACTATGAAAACATCAGTATTGTATACTATTCTTATCCTTGTGACTTTAAATACCCCTGTTTTTTCGCAAATCATCTATGTTGCTCCTGATGGAAACGATACAACAAATACCGGAACAATTGATAAACCGTTCGAATCACTTCAAAAAGCACAAGAATTGGCGAATCCCGGCGATACAGTTTATATAAGAGGTGGAACTTATAAAATTCGGGAAGATCAGATTTCTAAAGTAGTTTCAAACCTTTTTGCCTGCGTTACTTATTTAGACAAAAGCGGAACCGAAGGTCACAGGATTAATTATTGGGCATACCCCGGCGAAACTCCAATTTTTGATTACTCAAATGTTAAACCGGCAAACCAAAGAGTGGTGGGTATATATGTAATAGGCAATTATATTCACCTCAAAGGATTGGAAATGACTGGTGTGCAGGTCACTATTAAAACACATACAGAATCTTACTGTATTTATAGCCGGGGAAATTACAATATATTTGAACAAATCAGTATGCATGACAATGTGGGAACAGGGTTAAGACACTATAACGGAGGCCACAATTTATTTTTAAATTGCGATGCTTATAGAAACTGGGACAATGTTTCTGAAGATCAACTTGGCGGTAATACCGACGGCTTTGGCTGTCATCCAAACTCTGGTGGTGTAGGTAATGTTTTTAGGGGCTGCCGCTCATGGTTTAATAGTGATGATGGTTTTGATATTATCAGATCAGGTGCAGCCGTTGTTTTTGATAGCTGCTGGTCATTCTATAATGGCTACTCACCTTCTTTTCAGCAATTGGGTGACGGTAACGGATTTAAAGCGGGTGGATTTGCAAATGATCCTGCTAATAAAATTCCTGATCCGGTTCCGAGACATACGGTCAAATTCTGCATAGCAGTTGGAAATAAGGCAAACGGTTTTTATTCAAACCACCATTTAAATGGAAATTACTGGTATAATAATACGGCTTACAAAAATAATATTAATTTCAATATGGTTAATCGTGAAAGTCCGCAGGTAGATAGCTTATGGGAATATGGTTATAATCATGTCTTAAAAAATAATTTAAGTTATGACGCCGTAAGTTCTGATACAGCATATATTGACACTTCACAAAATACTCTTTCGCATAACTCTTTTGATTTGGGTTTGAATATTACTGATAAAGATTTTGTAAGTCTTGATGTATCTCAATTGATGGCACCGAGAAAAGCAGATGGTAGTTTACCGGATATTAATTTTATGCGGCCGGCCTCTGGCAGCAACTTAATTGATGCCGGCGTGGATATCGGATTTGCTTTTTCAGGTAGTGCTCCGGACATCGGCGCGTTGGAATCCGATTATCTTACTGCCGTCAAATCATATAAAAATACCGGACCTAAGAATATTGTTTTGTATCAGAATTATCCGAATCCTTTTAATCCTGTTACAAACATTATATACAAAGTACCATACGCTGCAAACGTAAAAATTACGATTTATAATTCATTAGGACAGAAAATAAGTACTCTTGTAGATGAATTAAAGAATAAGGGTACTTATGAAGTTCAATTTGACGGAAGTAATCTTGCAAGCGGAGTATATTTCTACAGAATGCAAGTAGGTAATTTTGTGGAGACGAAAAAGTTAGTACTGCTGAAATAAATTACAGCATTAAAGAGACAATGGATTTGACCTCCCCCCCCCGAAAAACTGGTACACAAATTGTGTAGGGATGTGACCGAGGTGGTGGAGGCTATTTGCCGGGACTACGATACGTATCCCGAACGTATTCAGGTAGACAATGGAAGCGAGTTCATCTCCAAAGCTCTGGACCGGTGGGCGTATGATAATAATGTGACTCTGGATTACTCAAGACCGGGCAAACCAACGGATAATCCCTATATTGAATCCTTTAACGGGAGCTTTCGTGATGAGTGTCTGAACCTGCACTGGTTCCTCTCCCTGGAGGATGCACGGGCTAAGTTCAAAGCCTGGAGGAAGGAGTATAACAGCTTCCGTCCCCACAGTTCACTGAACGGATTAACCCATGATCAGTACATGGAATAACACCTGAAAAAAACGTCCGATTCTCTACTTTTAACTGGTACATAAATTGGGTGGGGCTCAATCAATAGAAAGAATAGGATTGAATTTGATAACTCAATCTGGTGAGGAAAGCTAAAAATGGATTATTAAACTTTGGATTTCGGCTACTGTAAAACATTGAGTCAACAATGACTCTTTAGAATGAACTTATAATTATAGTGTTTAACTAAAATGAGTTTCTCCAAAACAAGGTTTGAAGAAACTCATTAAGTTAATTCTTAAATAATGCTACTTACTTCAGTAACATCATTTTCTTGGATAAAATAAAGTCCTTTCCACTTACACTAGTAGCATGTATACGGTAAATATACATTCCACTGCTTAACCTGGAAGCATCGAACTTAAATAAATGCCCCCCTGCTGCTAAACTTTTCTTAGTTAATTCAAACACTTTCTGACCCAAGACATTATATATTGTCAAAGTAACTTGTGATGGTTCAGGTAATCCGAATTTTATTGTAGTAGTTGGGTTGAAAGGATTCGGATAGTTGTCACGTAAGTAGAATTTTTTTGGAGTAGTTGAACCGGGTAATGATTCAATGCCAGTTGCCAGATCTGCCGATGTAATGTAAGCTGACACACTATCGTCAGGATTGTAAACATACGTTGCATTTGTCATTGAATCTTTCAATGCTGCAATATATGTGGCTCTGTTAGCCATATAAGTGGCTTTGGCATTCGGGAACCAGTTCAAATCGCCAAGCGGCAATCCATCTGTGCCGGCTGTTAGTAAAGTATCATTTGTATAACTTAAATCGAAAGCCGGAGGCCAGTTCATATTAGGTGTACCATCACTGTTCCATGTTATAGGTGGTGTAATACGCCAGTCCGGGTAATGAGTTTCGGATGTCCAATTAGCCAAATCCCATCCCAGCATACTATCGGTTTTAGTCGGATTCATTTTAAACCCGGGATTAAATTGCCAATAGTTTTTACCTATGGTAAAGTTATTATCGGCCTTAATCGTTGAGTCAACATCCTGATTCCATAAGAAATTTTGTATTACTTTATCAGAATCCGTCGGCATCATAGGGTTAATTGTATTTTTCCAATAAGCCGGAAAAGCCGGATCCAGGTAAAATGCGTTATTCCCTTCGTATAGTGCAATAGAATCAAGTTTGGTTTTTACATTGGCAAAGGTTTCAAATGTTGTAAAAGGAGCTTCATAAGCATTAGTCCTTAAATTACGTCCTCTCCAGCTCCAGTTATAGTAAATATTGTTTGCCTGCAATGCACTAAACCAATGAATTTCATGACCGTTTACCTGCTGATTAAGAATGGTATTATGTATCTCGGTCATATTGGAAGTAAAAAATTCACCACCATTACCAAACTCTCTGGCTCCATTAAAAAGGGTATTATTTTCGAACGTTAGATGTGTACAAGCCGCATCCAAACGGAAGGGCATGCCTCCAAATGGTGAACTACCCCTTCGATCCATATTTATAAAAAGAGAGTTGGTAATGCTAAGGGTATCAAGCGCCCCTGTAATTCTTGTAGTGTGATCTCTTATGTCGCTGAACACATCATTATCTAAGATAATCTTGTGACCGGCGAAATCGCGTACAATCGATGAGATATTTACATCATTGGGGAGAAGTCCGGTGAACAGAATATTTTTGAGTACTACACTTCCACCTTGATTCAAGTTAATCATATCTCTTGCGGTTCCATCAGCAGCCGGTGTTTGGAAAAATACAGGCGGATTGGTCTGATTCTTAATCCAGGTTTTATTATCCGGTCCTAATATTTCCAGATCAAAATTACATTCCAAGGTTCCGTCAAAAGCGTAGTATTTACCAGCTTCAGCCTTGTAGACTGTTTTCGCCGGATCGTGCGTTCCATCTGTAAGCGTGTCAGCAGCAATTTGTGCGTTGACATACTGAGTTGGATCAAGTGTTTGCTGTGCAAACACATGTGTTGCAAAAACCAACATTATAGCAGGTAGTAGTAATTTTCTCATTATATACCCCTTATTGATTGATTATGAATTAGATTACTTACTTAGTTACCATTACGTTTATACCATTCATCACCTCCTGTTTTTTCAGAATGAATTAAGAATTATCCTGTTGTCAAAATGAATAACGAACTCCAAAATCTGCTGTTCGACCATAATATTGCACGTTAGACAATTTTTCCAACACGCTACTAAATTGACGATCGGGTGTATTGGTTATGTTGTTTACATTCAAATATACCTGAAGCCCTTCCAACCAGGGAAGTTTTTGGTAAGCTGTAAAATCCCACCTGCTATAAGGTGCTGTATACGAATCAAGTTCCTGATAAGTTGAATTAATACCTCTTAAAATATTGTTCGTGTATTGATATGATAACCTGGCAGAAAAACCGCCAATATCATAACCTACTGTTAAATTCAAAATATCATCCGGTTGATCAATCAACCTGCCGGTCCTCGTCGTATCTACAGTAGTATATTTGTAAAAAGGAAAACTTCCTGTTTTCTTTGTGTAGTAATTTGGATAACGCGTACGGGAATTAATATGTGTATAGTTAATATTGAAAACCAATCCATGGAAGATCGACGGCAGGTACCAGAAATGGGTTTGCCAGTCTAATTCAAATCCCTTTACATAAGAGGTTTTATCTAAATTCGTCCACGTATTAATTACTGTGGGATCTCCATTTTGAGGTAAACTAATCCGGTTATGAATCTTTGAAGCATCTTTAGTTTTATATTCAATAGAAACAATAAAATTATGTATTCTTTTATAAAAGAACCCTGCTGTAAAAAGTCCAATATGATTCTCATATATCGAAGCATAAATATCATAATTTTGCGTTAGTGCAGGCTTTAAATATGGATTACCTAAGCGTAATGTCGGAGAGGCATAAGTATCCATAAACAAATAAGGAGAGACAGCACGATAATCCGGATAAATTATACTTTTAGTACTTGCCAACCGAACATCTAACCAACTTGTCGGTTTTATACGAACTTGCACTTGCGGAAACCAGTTTTCTCCTTTTGTAGAATCCCATTGTACTGTTTTAGTGTCAAAATAATGTTCACCTGGCGTTGTTAGCCGGCCAAATTCAACTGTAGAATCCGCAGTATAATCGAAACCAAATTTTTCGTATCTGATTCCGGGTAGCAAAGTAATATATTTACCTAAATTTATTTTGGTCATAAAATAAAAGGCATGGAAATTCCGCGTATAATTATAATCATATTGGGTTGATCCTAGTGGATCTGGAAGATAGTAGCCATTTTGTCTGGCTAATTGTTCCATATGATGCATTTTGCCAATTGAAATTAAGTCGTAGAAAGTATTACTATTAATCCCCTCATTACCGGAAAGAAAATTACCTACATCATAATTCGGATTTGTCATTAAGTTATCTTTTATATAAGTGTCAGATGGTTGCATACCAAGATCTGTCCACAGAGAATCCTTCAAAAGAGAAATAAAAGGTGCAGCAAGCCCTCCTCTGTCCGTATTAAGAAACAAAGCGGTTTCATTATTATTCCTTTTATTGCGTGTATACTTACCACCGAATTTCACGTTGCCAGAGAGATAATCAGTAAAGTTAAAAGGCACCTTAAAATTGAGTGCAGCCGATTGAGCAGTTTCTTTAACATCCCGTATAAGAGAGTTTGTGCCGGTTACTATTTTATCTTTAGGTATAACAGTAACAGAATTCAGGAATTGTGATGGGGACATTTTGTTCAGATTTGAAGCTGGACTGGTCAATCCCTGTGTCCCGCCAGACTTCGGTCGTATATCCATACTTAAATTGTCGGGATTATGCTGCTTAGAAACCGAATTGGAAAGTGAAAAGTCCATCTGAATATTCCAAAATTCATATTCGCCCTGAAGCGCATTACTGATAACCGAATTAGTAAATTTGCTGTCTTCTGCATTACCTCTCCAATCATATCCAGTAGAAAAATAATTATTCTGCGTTATTTGATGTTCATGCAGACCGCTTATAAAATTGTTTAATATTAATGAACCGCTTGGAAGTTGATAGTCCAATACCACGCTTCCGCCGGCCCTTTGTCTATCAGTAACTCTATCATCTATGTTAACATTAGATAGGTAAGTCGGTAAAAAACCATTTACTTTTTTATCTTCTTGATTTGTTGCATATCCGGCAGATAATACATCAGAGTTTCTATTGTGATTATCCAGGAAACCTGCAACCTGCAAACCTAACTTGTCATTTAAAAAACGATTGGTAATCAGACCTGACATCCGGTAATTACCATAGCGATGTACCTGTGTATTAGCCAGAGATGCATATCCGTCTTGCAACGAAAATTTGCTATGAAACCCTTTTTTGGCTTTACCTATTTTAAGGTTAACCGTTCCACCTACAGCATCAGCGTCCATATCAGCCGTTAATGCTTTGGTAACTGAAATTCCGGAAAGTATATTTGGTGCTATCATGTTCAGGTCCACACTACGATTATTACGATCCGTAGATTGCAGCCGAACACCATTCACCATGATTACATTGTATTGCGGCGCCATCCCCCGGATAGTTACCTTTTGTCCTTCGCCACCGCTTCTTACTACAGATATTCCTGGTAAACGTCCAACAGATTCTGCGGCATTAACGTCAGGAATATCTTGAATACGTTCCGAGGATACTACATTTGTAATGGTATTTGAAGATAATTGCTGGTTAATAGCTTGGGTCTGTCCCAAAGCCTGAGCAGAAATTTTTACTTCCTGACCTTGAACTGCCAGATTTTCGAGACTAACATTCACTTTCAAAGTTTTTCCCGGTTCTACGGTAATCGGAATTTTCTTATCATGATAACCTATATATTTAAATATCAAATCATACTTTCCCGGCGTAACCTGACGGAGGATATATTCCCCATCTGATGATGTTGTTGTTCCAAGAGTTGTTCCCCCTATGAATACCTCTGCTCCAGGTAATGACTCCCCGGTATCTTTATCCAAAACCTTACCTGTAATTTTGCCGGACTCCTGGGCCTGAACTGTATTAAATCCCAAAACTAACAAAAGTAAGAATAGCCACACAGTAAATGCTCTTAACTTGTAAAAGTAATTGTAAATAGTTTGCATAACTTTAATTCTTTGTGTCCGGTTAAGTTTTTTCAATTTCTTGTAGTTATTGCGGGCCAACATAATAAGTGCTGCGAATTTTTTTTCGACACCAATTCTTAAATTCTTAGGTCTATCCGTCACTCAATAAGAGGGAACATCTTTTAATTTCTACTGCCTTTTTTGCAATTAATTTTTACATATTGAACATATGTTCAATAACATCCATTAAAAAAACATTTGGAGTTGAGAGTTACTGGGATAAGAACTGTATTCACCACCTATAATGGCACCCCACATGATTCTGTAAGTGCTGCTATTATGTAAAAGATTACAACGTACCGGATAATGAGACCTGAAATGAAAGACGTCATCATGTATCCGTGCTTAACTCATTAACATCTTTTTCATCTGAGGTTCTGATAAAATATCACGGCTATCTTTTAAGAGATCCTCTGGTTTTCGGCATCCACTTGCCTGCCAGTTGGAGGGTTTCGATGACGTTGAGCGCCCACTGAGAAAGATGTCCTGACGTGAGAGCTTTTTGCACTTCATCTGTCCTGACCGGTGCATCGGGACTTTTTACTTTGGAGAAATGTGCCGGGAACCGTGTATAGCCGGTGCCATCCCCCTTTTCAGACATTCTTTTCCAGGCGAGCCAGCCAAGTTTCGGGTTATTTTCCACATATGCGGCATAGGCAATAGCCCTAGGCGCAGCCATATCACCGCCGCCGGTTCGGGCCCAGTATTTGCATAGATCCAGCCATGCCTTCTTCCAGGAGGGCACATTCACAAGAGTATTCAACTCAAAGGCTGTTTCGGCACCACCCATGATCATCACAAACTGCCCGACGGGTATTTTATTGGGAATATTATAGAGCATCCCTGTTTTTGGGTCGTAACCGAAACTAAGTGCGGTCATCAGTCCATCCGGCATAGAGGCAAGGGCTTTCATGCCTGTAATTATTTTATCCCGGTATTTCACATTTCCCGTACGTTCCCACTCTGTCATCCAGTTATTTGCAGCGGCAAGCCAGTCAGGACCACTTCGTATATGAGTCGGATATTTCGTCTTCGGCAGTATCTCCCGAAGCGGATCAACACCGAGTAACGCATAATCCGCATCGTCTTCATCTCTCATTAGATCTCCCGTACGTTCATCGGTCGTCAGATAAAAGTAGAAACGTTTCAGCAACGACTGACTGATTCTCAGTTCCTTGGCTCCACCACCCCAGTGACGAACGTTATGACGGGATCCCAGTCCCTCAAAGCGTCCCAGATGATACACATCCACTTCCTCGGTCTGCCGGGTCATGGCTTCTGCCATTCGGAAAATATCGGCCCTTCCGGTTCGAAGGAAACTGTACCACAGCCAAATGTTGGGCATCTCCTCTGTGTTCAGCCACGCATAACCTCCCACGTCATACATCCATGAATGTCGAACAGGATCATAGGTGTGCATGATATCCCCGTAATCCCAGAACCCGTACCAGTCACGTTGATCTACTTGCTGATGATAGAAACGAAACATCAGGTCGAGCTGATCTTCGAGGTGACGTTTCAGCGGTGTGGAACGATCAGGCAGGCTCCAGTATCCGAACATCTGAACAGAGTGATAATATTCCGGTGTACATACCAACAAAGGTATATTCTGAGATATCTGTACCTCGCTTTCCAATTCCTGATTGGAGGGAACGTCATCAGATGGAAAAAGTATCAATTCGCTGGTCTTCGCTACTCCATGAGCCGTACTAAAGCCGGGCTGGACATCTTCATAGCTTGCCTCCAGTCCATGTGACCTGGTATCATAATGCCTCAAATCCATGGAAGGAGCATCGGGTGGCCACAACCAGATACGCATTTCTGCCGTGGATTTCGCTGCACCTCTTATGTCGATAGCAGATGGGCAGGATTGCCAGAAATCTTTTATCCCAACTACTAATCCGCCGCTTACATCCCCTGCAAAAGCCAGTCCTGATGCTCGTTTTCCACCCGCAGCTTTAATCCAGGCACTTTGGGCGTTTGTCCTCTTCCGGATAACAAAACCGTTTGCCGTATTTTGTATCAGTTCATAATCATTCCATACCGCCCATTCGTCAAGTAGCTTCCGGCCCGACTTATCATACTGATTATAATTGGGAACCCTTTTCCTCTGAACCTGGTCCGGGTACACGTTGCGTCCGTCATATACAAGCGATCGATGGCCGGTCAACGGTTGAACGGGTTCTGCCCATAGCCCGGAGTCCTGGCCGGCAAAACGGATATGCCGGTTTTGAATTTCCTCTCTCATCGGGACAGAAAAGAATAGACCGAGCCCGTGAATGAAATCTTTTTTCTGGTTCCCGTCATAAATAATCGTGTGTACCATCCGCACTTCTTTCAAACCGGCATAAAAGTAAAACCTGACTATAAATGGCAGCCACGTGCGCTTTCCATCAACGGCTTTGTGGATTCCCTCTATTTTTATAACTGCCCTAACGGGACCTTTCTGTTCGACGGTAACCTTTTGGACCCGGCTCATAAACACATCCCGTGTCGGGTTATCCAGCATATCACTGTCCGGACCGTGCTGAAGGATACATATTAACCGCCCCTTTTGTGCTACAACCTTACTTCCAACGATAAGTGAATCAATCAGGTATGGTCCTTTCTTTGGAATACGGCACTGTAGTTTACCGGTATTTATTCTGATCTCATTAACACCTTCGGCAACCGTAAGTGTTGATTGTGAATCAGATTTATTGTCATTAATGGGCGTAATCTTAAACGATCCCTTTGTATCCGGGGATGCCACCGTGGCAAAACCGGTCCACTTAATTGAACCGTCTGGCCAGTAGGCAAGTGTCCAGTTCTGGAGAGGCATGTCTTTACCTCCTGCTGATCTTAAAACAAAGGTGGCCCCTTTATGAACCGTACCCCGTGGCCAAGGAACACCCCAGCTAACCCCGGTTCGAACTCTGGGGGAACTGCCTCCCAGCCAATGAAGTGAAACCGATTGCGTCTGGGCATCGGCAGGTACGGATAGAAGATGAATATATAACAGGACGCCTAACCAAATACCCGGATATTTTTTCATAGCACGTAAATGCGAATTTATTATTGTTCAAGGCGACTTGAAAATCTTCAAATAAAACAGCCGGACAGATTATCAACGGTGATCCTGTCCGGCTGTTGGCTGTTAATCTACTAAACGACTACTGATTCCTGTCGGGGACTTCCTTCGGTAAATGACCATTACACATCTGCAAAATCTCAATGGCGCTGAGTGACCATTGTGCTGTTCCGTTGGTGCTCACAAAGGGTGCCTCTTCTACAGGGTTCAATACATCGGGACCTTTTATTTCCTTGACATCAAGCTTGCCGACACGACTATATCGGCCTACTAACCGCTTTACGGCCTGTTTGATGAAGGCAGTATTACCCGTCTTCATGTAAGCATACGCGGCCAGACGGCCGGGCCGGGCGTATTTACCGTCCTGACCTTCCTTACCTGTCTTTTTATCTTTCATGTAAACTTTTTCAGGGGCATAGGTCAGACGGCAGTTTCGCAGCCATGTTTTCTGCCACTTTGGATCATTGATAAGTTGATTGACCTCAAAAGCTACTTCTCCACCTCCCTGAATGATAGTAAGGTTATAATTTCCCAGTTTATTGATATCAGGGAGTACATACAACTTCCCGTTTTTGGGATTAAATCCAACCACCAGGTTTTTATCCTGTCTGAATCCATAGGGGAAACCGGCGATAGAATTCATTCCGTTGGTAATCATATCACGCCACTTCGTGTCGCCGGTCCGCTCCCACTCGGTCATCCAGTCACCAATCAAAGCTAACCAATCCGGACCAAGACGGAGTCGTGCCGGTATCCCATGTTCCTTCATGTATTCCTTTTCTTTTGGTGATACAGGTAGTGCCTCACGCATCGGATCCAGTCTGGCAATGGCTTTCGGCGCGTCAACGGCTACTTCGTGCATGACATCGCCCAGGCGTTCATCGGTTGTCAGATAATAACAGAAGCGATCGAGCGGCGCCTGACTGATACGTACTTCCTTGGCACCACCACCCCAGTGACGAACATTATGCCGCGACCCAAAGCCGGCTAATTTTCCTATGTGGTACATATCCACTTCGCTGTTATGCCGGGTCATCGCTTCCGCCATTCGGAATATATCGTCCCTTCCTGTTCGCAGGAAGCTATACCACAGCCACATCGGTGACATCAACTCGGTATTATCCCATGCCATGCCCCCCATATCGTAGCGCCACACATGACGGACCGGATCGTAGGAGTGCATTACATCACCATAATTCCAAAATCCATACCAATTATGTTGGTCGATGGCTTTCTGATAATACGAGATGTACGAATCCAGCCGGTCCTCCACAGCTTTTTTGAATGGTGTCGACCGATCCGGCAGACTCCAGATCCCAAACACGTTAGTCGAATGAATATACTGCGGTGTTGCAACCAGCAACGGGGGGTTCTCACCATCATGAGCCATATTATTGGCTTCTGTCCTGCCTGGTATGCTATCGGTAGCAAAAAGAGTAAGATCACTGGTACGGGCAATACCATAGGGAGTACTGAGCCCTTTCTGCACATCTTCATAAACCGATTCCAGACCATGAGGTTTTGTATCGTAGTGGCGCATATCCATCCCCGGTGCGCCGGGTGACCACAACCATACGTATAGATCCGCCTCACCGCTGCTCGCGTTATCTACTTCCAATGATGAAGGATACGACTGCCAGAAATCTTTCAGGCTGACCCCAAGTCCTCCGCTGGCGTCACCTGCAAATACAAACCCGGAAGACTGTTTGCCTTCATCCGCGGCAATCCAGGCACTCTGCGGATTTGTCCGTTTTTCAATTCTGAAACCATGAGCATTGGGCTGCATCAGTTTGTAGTCGTCCCACACAGCCCAGTCTTTCATATAGTATTGTCCTCGTTTACCGTATTGGTCACGATTGGGAACCCGTTCACCGGCAATTTGACGCGGATATACGTCTTTGCCAGTCTTAGGATCGCGTGCAAAACGACCACCTCTGCCCACCATCGGCTGTATGGGTTCCGACCACAGACCGTTCCCGTCACCGGAAAACATGACATGTCTGTTTTGGACCTGTTCTCTCATGGGTACCTTAAAATGAATAGCAAGTCCGCGGATAAAATCCTTGTACTGGCTTCCGTCGTAGGTGATCGTGTGGACCATTCGTATCGTTTTTCGTCCCGCATAAAAATACAGACGAACCTGAAACGGTAACCATTCACGGCCTGTCTTGTATGACTTGTGTACACCTTCAATTTTAACAACAGCCCGGACGGGTCCCGACTGCTCCATCGTGACTTTAGTCACTTTACTGATGTATTTCTCTTTTTTGGGAGAATTCCATGGCTCCCCTTGCGGACCGTCCTGTGATACACATATCAACTGTCCGTCTCTTGCGACGACATGTCCACCAACAGAAATTGAACGGACCAGTGCTCCCCCCCACTTGGCAATAGTCACTTTCATCACACCGGTATCTATTTCGTAGGTTTCATCACTTTGCACAACTTTGAGTATGGAATCGCTCGTCGCCGTTTGAACAAAAGACAGTTTCAGATCTCCTTTTGTATCGGGTCCGGCAACTGTGGCAAATCCGGTCCACTTGATGGAACCGTCCGGCCAGTATGCCAGGGTCCAGTTCTGAAGAGGCAGCTTATTGCCGTTAGCGTCAGTCAGCTCAAATGCCTGGTCAGGCTTAACTTCGCCTCTTGGCCACGGAACCCCCCAGCTCACCCCTGTTGAAACGGATGGCGGACTTCCGCTGATCCAGTGGAGTGCGACGGAATGATCCTGAGCTGATGCATACAACGGCAGGAACATCAGGATCAAAGAAAGAATAATAAACGGATAAAAAGCTGCTTTTTTCATCATGATTCCTCTTGTGGTTGATCCTGACAGGGTCTGGACCCTGTCAGGGTGTTTTGTTGTAAAACTGGACCGAACTGTCGTTGATCTTTATTTCGTGATTATGGACCAATTTTATCATCTCGGCACCGGCTAACAGTACGGGACCATAGCCATGCGCCGCAAATACATTGACCGGTCGGGAATAGTAGAAAGCGGGGTCGAACGCCATGCCTGTCCCCACGCACGTTCCCTCAACCTGACCTTTCTGATTTACCTTTGTAGTAAGAGCGTTCCATGCCAGGACTACCATCGGCCCGTATGCTTTGGCATCAATCCATCCCTCGTTGATGGCTTTGGCAATGGAGTAGGTGTAGATAGCCGTGGCCGATGTTTCCAGATATGAGTCGTTACGGTTAAGAAGCTGATGCCATAATCCGGTTCCCGACTGACACGCTGCCAGTCCCTTAACATGTTCGCGAAGTAATTCAAGGATAGCCTTACGTCCCGGATGATCTTTCGGCAAAACATCGAGCAACTCCACTGTGGCCATAAGTGCCCAGCCGTTAGCGCGACCCCAGAAGAACTCCGGGTGAACATTCATTCCCTGCACCCAACCATGCATATAAAGATCTTTCTTATGATCAAACATACGCCGGGAAAACTGCAGGATTTGCTTTACGGCATCATCATAATATTTCTGATCGCCGGTCAGTTTCCCCATTTGTGCCAGTGCAGGTACGCTCATGAACAGATCATCAAGCCAGAGCGTATGGGGTTGCGGCCTGTTCCTCGCCAGCGTTCCGTCATACAAACGGAACTGTTTGTTGCTGATATAATTGATGTAATTGTCGATCTGCGGCCGGAGGTCATGATTCACTCCCCCACGCATCGACTTGATCATGGCGGCACACATTGCTCCGGCATCATCGAGTGCCCGCGGTGCAAGTACAGACCGAAGCGGATTCTGCTGTTTGGGAAACGATTTTGCAAACTTGCGAAAATAGGGAACGCTATTTGCAATAAACTGCAGCCTGTCTGATGTGTATTTCGTGAACCGTGAGTCATGGGTAGCTTCACCTGCTGCCAGCATACCTGCATAGGTTACTCCCCATTCATAACTAATGAGCCGGAAATCTCCTTTGGCGAGTACGGCATTCTTGTCGGGTGTTGATTTCTCTGAAAGTGACTTGCCCGTTTTGCTGTCCACTATTCCGGTGGGGGTCGTCTTGTCCAGGTAATTATAGACGCGATCAAGGACTTTCGTTATATCCTTCTCGGTTACAGGTCCGTATGGAACGGGGTAATCCGGCTTGAGAAGATGAAGCGGTGTTGTACGGTCGTTGACTTTTTTTTGCGCTGCTGCTGTGCCAGCAACCGCCACGATCACCAATGTGATAAGAGATAAGGTTATGATACTAACAGGTATCCTTTTGGTTTGTCTTCTCAAAAGTGTTAGTAGTGAATCTTTAAAGTGATCTGTTTTCATAATCATCTGTCATTCCTGATTATTCAATTAAAAATGGCTACGCCGTTATGTCGTAGCCTGTGACTTGTGACACAAGTACCTGTTTCTTAAACCTCTTCAGGGTTCTTCCGGTCGCAACCCTTTCATACCCCGCATTCCATATGGGGCTATTCACGTCTAACCTTCTCTCGGAGGTTTCGGGGTATTGGAAATTTGTTTCTGATATTTCATAAAAACTACCTTAGCCGACGCTGATAAACGTATCCGTCTGACGACCTCAGACAACTACCTTAAATGAGTGCTCCTCAACTAAAGCCGTCTGACAGAGTATCACATTCATGGATTAGGTCTGGTAAACAGCCGTTTGTAGTCCTCCCAGTGTGCGTTCATTATGTCGATTTTCTTCTTGATCTGGTCTGGCAGTTCCGGTCCCAACATCCGTATTGTCTCCTGATCAGGCGTCGATGCGGTCTTAATTAGCTGTTCATTGGTTGTCAACAGCAAGTGTCGTAATTCAGCGGCATTATCGATCTCATCCCTGGCAATTCGCAGTAATTCTGTGCGCTTCCATGAGCTCTTGGCACCCAAAACCGGATTGGGATTTGGTTTAACACCGTCATTCTTCGCAAGATCAAGCACGGCCTGATAGCCGACCATATTGTCCACGGTCCGGACCAAACTCCTGACCACAGCGATCCTTTTCCCGAGAAGACGCCATTTATCTGCACCCGGACTATCCTTATCGGTACCCAGTTGCGTAGCCATCTTCTCAGCATGATTCAAATCATCAGTAGTTAATTCTATCACTCGTTGAACCATGAGCCGGGCGCCATAGCCTTCAAACATGCGCATCCCCTGGATATCAATCAGGTTATTTGCCTGCTTCTCTCCTTTAGCCTGAAAGAGATAGGGACGATAGTAAGCTTTTTCTTTTTCAGTCAGGCTATCCGGGAAGGGTACCATCGGACGATCGATCCACCTTGCAAGGATGCATCCCATGGTCAGGACCGGTCCGAAGTCTAAATCATTGAGATGCTTTTCCGCATTGTCAATTGATCGCCAGAGATCCAGAAGATCAGACGCATGGTTTTTACCAGCCATTCGGGTGGCGTAATCATGCAACATCTGAATTGATTCCAGTTCATTATCAGGATGTGACTTTTTATAGGCCTTGTAAAGTCCGAGCCTGAAATCTATTTTTGTTGAGTCGGTGAATGAAACGACAACAGGCGCATCCTCAGGGACTGGGTTATTTCCGAGTTGCCGCACAAAATCGAACGGTTGCGGGATGCCGGTCACCGGGTCAAATGCCCTGGAAGCACCCGTTATCCATTGAATCTTCATCGGTTTTCCATCCGGACCTTCGTAATGATTGACGGCCAAACCCTCAGGCAATTGTTTGGCTATGTGTTGCGGATCGCGGAAGGCAGGATACATCCATTGACGCGGCTTTAATCCGTGAATATCGATTTGTATGTGTTTCCCTGCATCAAGTCCACCTTCGCGCAGTGCCATCAGGAAACCCTTTACCCTTTCAGCCATGGGCCGGTTTTTGCACCAAGATGGACCATTCTTACCGGGATACAGACCAGCTGACCAGCAGAATCCGGAACCGGAATCGTCTGTCAGGAATGAGAACAAATCGACATCCGGACATTTTTCGAGCAACTGATTCATTGCTTCCCGGTATAATCTTAATACTTCAGGACGGTCGACGCAGGGTGCAAAACGGGCCGTCCTCGAGCGGTTCTCCTGGTCAACTCTGGGTCCCCTCAATTCAGGATGATCAATGAAAAATGCTTCCGGAAGAACCTCGGGTTCATTGGTTATGTACGCAGCTTTGAGACCGTATTTGTGTACTATCCGACATCGCTCCTGCAGAAGACTGGCGACTTTCTGTGCATATTTCGCATTGACATAGGGCTGGATTTCCTTTGGCGGAAAGATCTTCAGGAGTCCGGGCCGATAGATATACCAGGCAGGATACGGATCACCGGGAGTATCAAACTCCCATAATGCCGGAGGAATATTGTTTGTAATAACCACATGGGTAGCCCCAGCTTGTTTTGCTTTTATAACCTCCTGCTCAAATTCTTTCAAATTCTGACCCAGAACTACACCGACAGGTACAGCAAATAATATCGCCAAGAATATCAGGAATACCGTTCTGTTATGTCTTCTTTTTCTATCTTTTGACTGATGGCTTATCTTCCTGAAGTCTAATCGTTCTTTTTCAATATCGATATTCTTCAATTTCGGTTGCAGATGTTTGTTGTGTAAACCTTGGCTGTTGTTCATGTCCTGTCTTCAGCACACTACATTTCAGATGAAGCTAAATCGTTCTACTGTTTACTAAGAGAATGGCAAACTGCTCGTCTACTATTTATTTATATTTTTTTACAAATCATTATTTCATCATGATAAAATATCTCAGAGTCGCCGTCTATGTCCGTTAAAATGTACCGTGTAACTACATTAGTCGGAAATAACTGTGCAATACAAAAGACGTCCAGTCTACAATGTCATTAACCCGAGTCTAATAGAAACCCTGGGAGGGATCGATCAAACCTGATTGTATCGCAATTCATTTTTCACACACCAAACTTCTCGCAACACTCTAGAAAAGGCCATCCACCCTTTCATCTAAAACCCGGGGACACTTTTAGTTGTTTGAAGGGGCGGACCTTAACATGATGGGTACAAACTTATGCCCTCTGGAGTTTGCATTAACCACAAAGCAAATTGGGTTTATGTAGCCTTAAACGAGTATACTGATCCTCACTTCGATGTTATTAAAAGCAGATCAAACTGTCATTAACATAAAAAAAGCGGCATCTATGCTATTAAATCGGCAGAAACACTGAGTTCACTACCTGGTGGCCTCTTGTGGTTTTGGTTCAAACTTGACAACCTTGTTCTTCACAGGCTTTATTGTCCTTAAATATGCGTAAATAGCCGTTAAATCCTCTCTTGTCATGCCGCCAAAATCAGCTACAGGCATGATGGTCTGGAAATCATGTTCTCCGACTGTTGGTATATCTTCGTATTTGGCATCAAAACCCTTAAATCGATTGATGAATTGTTCAAGCGACCAATATCCAAGACCTGTAGCCGAATCTGGAGTCAAGTTGGCGACACCTAACATCCAACCCGGCATCTGGATTTTCCATCCGCCCGCCAGGTACATATCCTTTTTAAAGGCCATTTTTTTCTCATCGAACTGCGTATGACAACCGTTACAGTCCGCGATAGTAACAAGATATCTCCCGTAAGCTAACGTATCAGAACGGGCTGGACGTGTCATAGGTGTGGCGGGTTTTGGAATAGTCCGGAGCATTATATTCATTGAGAATTTCAGGTCCCGCGCTGGTGGATCAAATACGACGGGTTTAAGCGTTCGCATATAACTGATAATCGCTTTCACATCCCTGGGATCCATACTCGCGAAGGCCTCGTAAGGCATCATTGGATACAGGGCATTCCCGTCCTTGTCCACTCCCGATGTAATGGCACGGTAAATTTCACCATCCGTCCAGTTCTTTAAATTGTATGGTGTTAGATTTTTGGAATAAACAGTGCCATAGCTGTCTTTAAACATCTCTCCACCTTGTCCAATGGTGCCCGGTGTATCTGGACCACCAAATTTCGACCAGTCCCGCTTCGAATGACAATGACTGCAAGCTGCAACATTATGAAACAGATAACGCCCCCATTCAACCTGGGAGGATGACATATCGACTTTTATGTCCGGGGCAGGACCGACTTCAGGATATGCTTTTTCGAACCATCCATAGGAACCTGCAACTGCTATTACTAAGACGACAGCGAAAATACCTGCGTATTTGAACAGACCACTCATAACCCCGCCTCATGTTAAAAAATTACATGCCTGGTGCCAAAGATAATCCACATTTTGCCGATTTAAAGTCTCAAATGTGACACCCCAAAAGACAAAATGAATACTCGATTCATAAATCCCTCAAACTATGACACGCGTATAATATATTTAATTACTATTATTTATAATTAAAAAATTAATAATATTACAAATACTTGCAGTGGACTCATCGCTGGGAAAATCCATCACGTTATTCCCGAACTCATACCTGATATATTTTGGGATCCGGTTGAGGAATAGCTGTGCAACGGTGGAATTCGTATAATTACCGGTGTTTTTCTTCCCGGCCGGATTATTAATGTAACTTGTTGGTGACGGAATTGAACCCGTCATTCCCACTACCGCGGGAATAACGACGATCGGGGGTTAGTTAACCTGAGCTCGGGATAAGACGGATCACACTCAAAGTAATCCTACAACTTTCATTTTCCCGAAACATCGGAACCGAGAAATCTAACCTGCCTCAAAATGCCAGCAAAAGTATCAGTAAATGCCATGTGAGTAGCTAAGATAACGTGAGTTCGAGATTCGCATCGGAGGAAATCGTTAAAAACGATTCGATTTAGATTCCTTGACTCATAGCACCCGGATTAATCCGGGTGTTAGAGAGAATCGGCTAACACATGAACCGTTTTAACGGTTTATGCTGGTCCGGATATACGCCTGTATGTGCGAAATCAGCATTTGAGCAGGCTTATCTTATCTCGAACTCACGCCATAGATTCCTACCCGATAAATCGGGACAATGACAGCGTGAGTATCTGGTAACACGACTTTTCCTTATCCCGAGCTCAGGTTAGTTATAAACCAGGCGCCCGGCGTCTAATTTCCGTATGGTTTTACACTCGTATACATCGGTGTCAGGGGTAAATAGAGTTGATTGATCGGATCCGGATGAGCAGGATCGAATGCGGGCACACCATCTTTAAGATCTTCCACCAATCCGAGTTTTATCTTCCTCATACCATGAATAATGCATTGGGCAAGTTCGTAAGCTCCGAAATCATTGAAGTGCGTATTATCATGTAACTCCTTTTCGACTCCGGGAAATGTTCCGGCAGGAAATTGTACGAATAGTTTTCCTGACTCGGCCGGGCCGTATGCTTCATAAAGTATCTTACTCATCGCATTCAGATCCACCATTGCGACATGTTCTTTTTGAGCCAGTTGTCGCATTGCCGCCGGATAGTCGCCCAGCGTATTTTTTACCGTGCTATCCGCATTGAAAAAATGGCGGTTCATAGAGGTGACCAGCACTGGAATTGCCCCATGTTTCTTTGCTACGTTAATGAACTTTCGCAGGTAAGCCTGGTATGAAGTATACGGATCGACGTGATTGGGACCCGGTTTCTGGTCGTTGTGCGCGAATTCGATGAAGAAATAGTCACCGGCTTTGATCATGTTGTCTATCTTTTCCAGGCGGTTTTGAGCTGTAAAGGCCTTCAGAGTTGATCCCGACACGGCTATATCCGCCACTGCCACTTTGCCCGGTTTGAAATATGAAGGGATCACTTGTCCCCAGCACGCCCACGGTTCGAGCTGCTGGTCAGTCACAGTAGAATTGCCGGCAAGGAATACGGTCGTTGCGCTATCGTTTGGGGTGATTTCGATGGCATCGACACAAGGATGCGAGTTATTGAATTCGATCGTCAGCTTTTGGTCCCAGTCGAGTTTATCGAGTTCTCTCGTCTTAAGGTGGACTTTATCACCATTCTTTATGGCCGGATTCCAGATACTCAGGGTAAACATACGAGTTGCGAATGTTCCTTTCTTAGTATGAAGATCCGGTATCATCAGACGTCGGGATTCGGCCTTTACCGTTTCGGTCGATTCGCCGTCTTTATCCCCAAAGATGACTTTCACATTGTAATTTCCCTGTGGAACGTTAACCGAGAAGAAAAAAGGAGTATTGCCGGTACAAAAATCACTGCGTAACGCATCATCTCCACCACGGTTAATGGCTATGGGTATGGATCCGTAATCAAATCCATAGCCCGACTGCTTGCTGTATTTGGTTGTTGCTACAACTCTTGTGTATCCCGGTTCCAGCTTGCCGGTACCGAAGTCAAACCGGAGTGTTTTTTGGAGTGGCTGACCGTAAGAATATGAAACTACGGCCAGCAAAAAAACAATGGTTACAAAAATCGACAGGTCGAATGGAAATTGGGTGGCATTTTTTTTTGGCATGTTAACTCCATTTATCCCGCCCTTCACCTCACCGCCTGTTGAAAGTGATTAGGGCCAGAGAATCAAAATTATTGATAAAATTTACCGAACGAACCTTCACCCCTTTGCCACCGCTGAGCAAAGCTATTTCAAATCTTCATTAAAGACTAAAAATTTTATAATTACTGGCCAATATCCCCTCTCACCCACTTGTTATTCGTTCGATCAACATCAGGTGTGAGATGATCAGGATCGATAACCACTGAATCGAGACGTGATGTAGAATGATACTCAAATTGCCATGTGCCCCCACGCTGCCAGATTTCGACAGGCAATCTTGTCCTGCCTGATTTTCCGTTTGATTCATACACTTCGGCCACGGTCGGCATAGGCAGTTTATCCAGGTTTTCAATCGTAATAAGTGCTCCCTTGGCTGGATCATCATTCACATACTTGACATCTGTTACGGCCTGGTCTACCGTCCAGGTCTTGTAAAACCAGCCCTTCCAGAACCAATTCAAATTTTCACCGGAGGCGTCGTTCATCGTCCGAAAGAAGTCTTCGGGTAACGGATGTTTGAACGCCCAGCGCTTAATATATGTCCTGAAAGCCAGGTCAAATCGATCCGGTCCAAGTACATAAGATCTCAGGATGTGCAATCCAACAGCTGGTTTAAGATAATTATTAATACCCAAATACCGGCGGTTTACAGCATCTGCATATCGAATGATAGGATCAGGCTGACCAGTCTTCTGAATGAGTCGACCAAAGTTATCAATGATGGCAGAGACCGAACCCGATGAATACTTTCCGTTTTCGTAGTATTCGGTTGAATAATAGTTGATGAATGAGTCGAATCCTTCATCCATGAAACCAAACTGCCGTTCATCAGAACCGACGGTCATCGGGAACCAGTTGTGTCCCATCTCATGCGTCGTTATCCCCCAGAGGCTCCTGCCTCCGTCGTGCCAGTTGCAGAACGTAATTCCGGGATATTCCATCCCTCCCTGCATAGCGGCCACGTTTATCGCTGTCGGGAATTGATAAGGATACCACTGCCTGGAATTGTACTCGATCGTACCTTTAACACATTGTGTTGAAGCATTCCACATCTTGTCAGTAGCTACTTTAACCGGATATACGGATTCCGCGATAGCTGTTTTGTTGCCGGGTAAATTAATTTTGGCGGCGTCCCAGACAAATGCCGGAGAGGCTGCCCAGGCAACGTCACGTGTATTCTTCATCTTAAAATGCCAGGTGAGCGTACCTTTCTGGACAGGACGCGACTGTGGATCGGTAACCTCATCGGCACTGCGAATCACAACCGTCTTATCACTTCCCTTTGCTTCCCTAAATCTTTTAATCTGTTCGGAAGTAAGAACTTTTTGAGGATTTTCCAGGGTCCCGGAGCCGACAACCATATAATTCCATGGCACGGTTATATTGTAATCAATCCTTCCGTATTCCAGGTAAAACTGCCCCCTGCCAAGATAGGGTAATGTATTCCAGCCGATGACGTCGTCATACACGCACATTCTCGGGTACCATTGGGCGACATCAAAAATCAACCCGTTTTTCGTTTCAAAATAACCGGTGCGCTGACGAAACGGAGGTATTGGATACGAGTAATGGATGGTTACGACTACGGTGCCGCCTCTTGACTTTACAGGTTTGTTCAGCAACACCTGCATCCTGGTATCTGTTATGACAAAATGAGGGGTATATGTCTTTCCATCCTGTTTCACCTCCACCGATGCAATCTTGTATCCGCCATCAAAACCAGGCGTGATGTAACGAGGCTTATCTAAATCTGCAACAATATGTCCCCGTGATGTTTTTTTGTAAAGGTTCTGATCGAGCTGAATCCAAAGATAATCGAGCTGGTCCGGACTATTATTGGTGTAGTGAATTTCATCCGTTCCGGAAAGGGTCTTCTGATCCGGATCCAGGGTCACTGAGATCCGATAATCGGGACGATTTTGCCAGTACATAGGTCCGGGCTGGCCTGATCCACTTCGATAGGCTGTTCCCGGTTGGTTTAAAAAAGTCGGATCAAAAGCCTCATGCTGATCATATGTCGATTTCTGGGCATACGCCGACTCAATTCCTAAAATGCCAATCCCAACAATCATTAACGTCAGGAAATAACGACTCCGCTTGCTTGTCATACACACCTTATCTTAAATGATTATCCAACTATCCGAAATTATTCCTCCAAAGAAAGTTTATGATCGCTCCTCTCAACTTGTCTTGATTGCCCAGAGCCACAGAAACGGGAAAGAACTCCGTGCTATTCCGTGCATCTGTGGTTTTTTTTGAACAGATCTTCTTTGAAACCTTGTTCTAATTTCCAATAGTTTAAAAAAACTACTTTAAAACAGACGTGTAATATACAAAACGGAGCGTAAATCTTGACCCAGATAAACACAATGGGATCCAAAAAATTAGGCGACAGTTTGGCTGATAAAAAAGATAAGATCCCGGAATAAGGACTATCTGAGATGTTTCATGAAGCGGTATGAATGCGTCGCAATGCATACCTACATCTACGTAATAGAATTTACTGAGCTGGTCTTTTAAAGAAACTAAACCCAAACGTGGCTACCGGACCCGGCCACCAATGAGCGTCCTGCAGTCTTGGAAACCAGTTGATATTCTCGCCAAACTCCAGGAAAAGGAATAGCCTGGAAGTGACTTTCCTCTGTACGCCAAAAACGGCACGCTCGTTAAAATTCCCGTAGGTTGAAGTCGATTTTCCCGGGATCCTTGCGGTGATATCGGCCAGTCCCACTCCTCCGCCTACATAGAAATAATACATATTCTGACCAATCCTCCAATCTTCCAGAACAAGTGGATTGAGCCATATCCGGTAGCCGACTTCTACCTGGTAGCAGGTGTGGGGATCATACCTATCCGGGTAGTAATTGGTGAATACCGGCATATAAGAAAAATGAAACCTGAAACTTACAGGGTGATCCAGAGGATCATAAGCTAACCCGATCCCTAAACCGGTCGACATGGCCAGACTGTAGGCGGAAAAATCATTGATTGATAATTGGTTTATACCGATGCCCGGTACACTGAAGGGTGATTCTTGCAAAATTTCCTGCTTCTGCTCTCTTTGAATTAGTCCCTGAGCACAGGCAGATTGCATCACAAATAATACTGTCAAAACTATCAGAATAGAGACGGACTGGCGAGCAATAGACTTCATATCTGCACTCTCTCTTCTCATGAACGACTACTTCACATCAGGCGTGATATATATGTGTCGTGAACTAAACACCACTCATTTGATTCGATTATTACATAAACATGTAACGCTGTTTTCAAATAAAAATCAATACCTTATTTTATAAACAACAAAGGATGCCACCACGCGAAGTGATGGCACCCTTTTTGGTCCGAGCAAAAAACAGAGGCGTGAATCTTCATGCCTCTGTGACCAAAACGTATTTACCTACCTTTTAATATCCCGGCGCACCCATTTATTGTTTGAAGGATTGATGTCCGGTAGAATTTTATCCGGGTCCACAACCACAGAGTCGAGGCGGGATGTTGAGTTATACTTGAATTCCCACTTGGGCCCACGCTGCCAGATCTCGACCGGAAGCTTAACGGTTCCCGAATGCCCGTTTGATTCGTAGACTTTTACCTCCACCGGCATCGGTAACTTCCGCATATTTTCGATGGAGATATAGGAACCGTCAGCCGGGTTATCATGAACATAGCTGACACCCGTTACGGCCTGATCCAGTTTCCAGGTCTTGTAGAACCAACCTTTCCAGAACCAGTTCAGGTTTTCTCCAACAGCATCGTTAATGGTGCGGAAGAAATCCTCTGGCCGAGGATGCTTATATGCCCAGCGGTCGATGTACGTGCGGAAGGCATTATCAAATCGTTCAGGCCCTACCACAAAGTCGCGCAAAATATTCAATCCCAGAGCAGTCTTTGAATAATAGAAGCCGTAATGCCTGAGACTGATTACAGCCGGCGGAGTCATCAATGGTTCATCATTATGGTCAAGAGCCCTGGCAAGTCTTCTTGCATCCAAACGGTTCTTATGGAAATACTCGCCGTTGTTAAAATTCTTGGTCGAATAATAGTTGATGTAGGTATTCAGACCTTCGTCCTGCCACATATACCGGCGTTCGTTGGAGCCAACTAGCATCGGAAACCAGTTGTGGCCAATTTCGTGCGTTACAACACCCCAGAGGCCTGCGCCTCGTGCTCTCCAGCTGTTAAAAATAATACCGGGATATTCCATGCCACGCGCCACACCCGCCACGCTGACTGCAGATTTCCACGGGTATTCGTAATAAAGTTTCGAATAGATCTCGATGCTGTGTTTCAGGTATTCTGTCGATCTTCCCCAAGCTGAGTTATTATCGACTTCAACAGGATAAACAGACATCGCAATTTTCTGATCGCCTGACGGGACATTTACACGTGCTGCATCCCATACAAAAGCCCTCGATGCGGCCCAGGATACGTCGCGCGAATTATTCATCTTGAAATGCCACGTCAGCTCGCCCTTATCCTTTGGACGCATGTTCTTATTACCGACTTCGTCCGGTTTTATAATGTAAACAGTCTTATCACTGTGACGTGCCCTGTCAAGACGATCCATCTCTTCTTTCGTCAACACATCCTTCGGGTTCTGCAGTACGCCCGATCCGACAACGATCATATCAGCAGGTGCAGTAACGGAATATTCATAATCGCCATAGTCAAGATAAAACTCACCTAATCCCAGATATGGCAATGTATTCCATCCTTTGATGTCATCGTACACTTCCATTCGCGGATACCACTGAGCGATCTCATAGATCCATCCGTTCTTCGTCTGCAAACGTCCCATTCTGTCCGACCCAAACTGGGGAATCCGGAATGAATATTTTATCGCTAATTTGACCTGACCGCCCTTTGCCTTCAGTGGACTATCCAGGAGAACCTGCATTCTGGTATCGGAAATGATGAAATGGGCACTGTATGTTTTTCCGTGATAAGTTACCTTCACAGATTCGATATTCTCACCTCCATTAAAACCTTCAATACCAAATCGATCCCCACCAACAGGAGTAGCTTTATCGCCTCTCGATTTTGGGTTGAACAGGTTCTGGTCCACCATCAGCCACAAGTAATGAAGTGCATCCGGACTGTTGTTGGTATACGTGATGTCCGTTTCTCCGCTAATTGTTGTGTCTTTTTCCGAGAGCTCTACATTAATATTGTAATCGGCCCTGTTCTGCCAGTAACCCGGACCCGGCATACCAGACCCACTTCTATAATAGGTTCCAGGATTGTTCATGAACGTTGGATCAAATGCCTCATGCTGATCGTACGTGCTTTGTTCCTGTGCGAAAACAACCGCCGACGCTACGAAAAGCAATATTGGCAGGATAAATAGTGAACGAATCTTATACATATTAACGATGCGTTTATTAATGGTTGCAACAAAAATTTATAGCTCTGTTTTTTCGACAAGACACAAGTGTTTCAGGCAATATTGATACATGAAGAGCATCAAATCTCTCGCCGATAGAGTAATACAAGTAAGCAAAACACAGTGTTCCTGTCCTGGTTCTGTCAGTACTTAGTCGTCCTTCCTTAAAACTAAACCGACCACACACTTACTTTGTTTTCCGGTCAATTGAATAATTTACACTTTAGCTATCAATAATTTGGCTCCTGTCATTCCTTTTTTACAAGCGTTACCTTTTTTTACATAAGGATTATCTTCCGTTATGTACAAACTAATTACTGGCTGACCCACTTATTGTTCGACCGGTCAATATCAGGAAGAATATGCCCCGGATCTATGATCACAGAATCAATGGGAGCGTTCGAATCATAAGACACTTTAAAAGTGCCTGATTTTTGCCAAATCTGGAAGGGTAATTTGAGCGTGTCAGTCCGCCCGCTTTCCATTACAATTTTTAGCGTTACCGGCATTACCAGTTTGTCTTTGTTTACCAGCGTTATCACAGTCCCGTTTTTAGGATCATTGTTCTTATATGAAACATCAGTGACAGCCTGATCGAGTTTCCAGTTATTATAAATCCACCCTTTCCAGAACCAGTTTAAATCGCTGCCGGATGCATCATTCATGGTCCGGAAGAAGTCCTTTGGTTTGGGATGCTTATACGCCCAGCGATGCACGTACGTTTGAAAGGCATAGTCAAAGCGATCATGACCGAGCAAAACCTCTCTCAACAGGTACAATCCGGCTGCCGGTTTTGAGTAAGCAAGGTAGCCCAGGTTACCGGCACTCATCCGATCAGCGTATGTGAGAATGGGTTGATCGTTGTCTTTTTTATAACGCCTCATAATATTATCGACAGGTGTTTGACTCGACGCATACTCGCCGCTATTGAATGATTCTCTTGCATAGTAGTTCTGAAACGTATTGAAGCCTTCATCCATCCATGCATAGCGGCGCTCGTCAGATCCTACAATCATCGGGAACCATGAGTGACCAATCTCGTGTGTTGTCACACCAAATAAGCCACTTTTTTGCGCATTCTTACTACAAAAAACAATTCCGGGATACTCCATACCTCCCACATTTCCGGCAACAGTGACCGCATTAGGCCATGGATAATCGAACTTCCAGAACTTTGAATAGAACTCCATGCTAAATTTTAGATACTCTGTTGAACGGCTCCAGCGATCCTTGCCATTGCTTTCAACAGGATATACTGACATTGCCAGGGGATTTTTCCCGCCCGGAAGATCAACCCGCGCGGCATCCCAGATGAAAGCTTTGGAACTGGCCCAGGAGAAATCACGTGCATTTTCAATTTTATAGTGCCAGGTAAGCATGCCATTCTGAACCGGTCGTGTTTGCGGGTCATTTACTTCGCCAGGCTTCCGGATGTAAATTGTCTTATCACTTTTTTCCGCTTCTTTCAAACGCTTGATTTCTGTCGAGGTCAACACTTCATGCGGATTTTCAAGCTTGCCTGAAGCTACTACGATCTGGTTCCACGGCACGGTCAGGTAGACATCGAAATTTCCGTACTCTAAGTAAAACTCACCCGCTCCAAGAAACGGCAGGTTGTTCCAGCCCAGCACATCGTCGTACACTGCCATGCGCGGATACCATTGGGCCACTTCGCATATCCACCCGTTCTTAGTATCGGTTCGGCCCATGATATCAACACCATCTTCCGGTATCTGAAAATCATATGAGATTTTCAGTTCGGTATCCCCGCCTTTAGCAGGCAAGGCATCCGGCAGACGAACCTGCATCCGGGTATCCGTAATCAGGTAATTAGCTTTTTTCCAGCTCCCGTTTTCTTTTATCTCAACACTATGGATATGGTATCCACCCGTAAAATCAGTCGGACCATATTCGGCACCAGTCGATGGAACAGATTGAGCACCCAGCGATGATTTTTTATAAAGATTCTGCTCTAACTGCAACCACAGATAGGTTAATGCATGCGGACTATTGTTGGTGTAGTGAATTTTGACTGTTCCATTAACCTTGAAATCTGCCGTATCCAATGAAGCATGAATCACATAATCAGCCCTGTTTTGCCAATAGTCGGGTCCCGGTTCACCATCGCCCGCGCGTATCTGGTTCCCCGGACTACTGTCGAATGTCGGATCAAATGTCTGACGCGGATTGTAACGGGCAGAATCTTTGATACTTTGCGCCATAACCACTGCTGAGCAAGCTAAAACTACACTCAACGATAGAATTAAACGACTGATACGATGATTCATCTATGCTTTGTATTTGGAGTTAATCTCTAATCTCTGGTTGATAAAAAAGAGCCCACTCTTACTTAGGAGTGGGCTCTTCTCAACGTAATCTACATCAAAGGAAAAGCTAATTAATGGGGACTATTAGACTTTGCGTCTATCGGTACCCACTTGTTGTTTTCCGGTTTCATATCCGGAAGCATATTGTCCGGATCAACCTCAACCGAGTCGATCTTGCTGGTTGAATGATATTCAAAGGTCCACTTCGAGCCGTCGTGCCAGATTTCAACCGGCAGCTTCACTTCACCCGTCTTACCATTCGATTCGTACACTTTAACCGTACAAGGCATGGGCATTTTGTCCAGGTTCTTCACAGTGATATAGGCACCCTGTGTCGGATCCTGATTTACGTAGTGGACATCGGTCACAGCCTGATCGATTTGCCAGTCTTTCTCAAACCATCCTTTCCAGAACCAATCCAGGTTCTCACCGGCGACCGAATTCATGGTTCGGAAGAAATCGGTTGGTGTCGGATGCTTGAAAGCCCACCTGCGAATATACGCGCGGAATGCATCATCAAACCGTTCATGTCCGAGAACATATTCACGAAGCATGTACAATCCGAGAGCCGGTTTTTCGTAAGCGGCAATTCCAAGAAAATCGGGATTGATCACATCCGGAAGAGTCATGATTGGCTGTTGCTTGATACCATGAAATTTGAAATACATGAGGTAACGAGCAAAATTGGCAGGCTGATCAGAAATATGGTCATAATCGCCGTATTCATCGCTATTGAACATTCGCGTGGCATAGATATCGATAAAAGTATTGAATCCTTCGTCCATCCATGCATAACGACGTTCATTAGAACCGACAGTCATCGGGAACCAGTTGTGACCAAACTCGTGCGTGGTTACTCCCCAGAGGCCAGCTCCGGTGTTCTTCCAGCCGCAAAATACGATTCCAGGATATTCCATCCCCGCTACGTTTCCGGCCACATTAACGGCAGTTGGATAAATGTAGGGATACCACATCTTAGAGTTGATCTCGAGCGTCTTTTTAACATACTCGGTAGATCTTCCCCAGGCTGAATCACCTGCAACTTCGGCAGGATAAGCCGACATCGCCAAAGAGTGCTTGTTTTCAGGAAGATTGATTCGTGCCGCATCGATTACAAAGGCCTTTGAAGCAGCCCACGCAACGTCACGTGCATTGTTGAGTTTGAAGTGCCAGGTCAGATCACCGTTTTTCTTCGGACGGGAGTCAGGATTAGTCACTTCATCCGGCTTACGAATATAAACTGTTTTATCGCTGTTACGGGCTTGGTCCAGGCGTTTGACCTGCTCTTTTGTGTAGACATCGCGTTCATTCTGCAATGCTCCGGAGGAGACAACAATCATGTCGGCGGGCGCCGTTATTTTCACATCAAAGTCGCCGTATTCAAGATAAAACTCGCCCTGACCAAGGTAAGGAAGCGTATTCCATCCGCGAACATCATCAAACACTTCCATTCGAGGATACCATTGTGCAATCTCATAGATGATCCCATTCTTCGTTGGCTGATAGCCCATACGGTCAATACCGTAGTGAGGAATCTTGAAAGAGAATGCAATCTTGACTTTTGCTTTGCCTCCCTTGGCCTTAATCGGATCATTCAGTTTGATACGCATACGGGTATCGCTCACCAGGTACTCGGCTTTATGCCCATCAACTTCTACAGACTTCAGATCGTATCCTCCATCCTTGATGCCGCCACGACCAAAACGATTGCCACCAACGGGCGTAACGTAGGTACCCCGCGACGTTGACTTGAACACATTCTGATCCAGCTGGAGCCACAGGCGACGCAGCACATGAGGACTGTTATTGGTGTAAGTAATCTCTACTGTTCCTTCGATATGCTTATCAGTGGTATCAAGCTTCGCATCTATCTGATAATCAGCCCTGTTTTGCCAATAGTCAGGTCCGGGCTCGCCGTTGCCGGCGCGGTAGCTGTTGCCGGGTTGATTATCAAAATTGGGGTCAAATGCTTTAAGAGGATCATATTTGGATTTTTGCTGGGCATAACCCTGAGCTGCGAACAGCAGTACCCAGCAGAGTGCCAGCCATAGATGTGCTTTATGCTTCATTGTTAACTTGTATTTTATTACTGGATGTCTCAAAAAAGATCAGCCTGAGAAGGACTTATAGTACATTGAACGATGCGTTTCGCTCGATAGTCTGTACACCGCGCATCATTAGCTCCACAACATATTCCACGTCTTTGATGTGGACGATCTCCGCGGGAGAGTGCATATATCTCAGAGGAACTGAGACGAGTGCACTGGGGATACCGCCGTTTTGGTAAAAAATACTGTCTGTGTCTGTTCCCGTTCTGTTGCTGTTTGCCTCATACTGCACCGGAATTTCATACTTTTTTGCCGTCTCCTCAAGATGACGGACGAGAACGGGATGATTAGCTGATCCGTATTGCAGTGCAGCGCCCTTACCCAGCTCTATTTTTCCATGTTGCCGAAGGTCAATACCCGGCGTGTCCGTCGAATGAGTTACATCCGTAACAAGAGCAACGTCCGGATGCAAACTCAAACTCATCATACGCGCGCCAAACCCGCCAATCTCTTCCTGTACAGAATTAACAGCAACAACATTCACCTTCAATTTGTCTCGTTCGTCAGAGAGTTTTTTCAGCACTTGTGCGATAATGAATCCGCCAATCCGGTTATCAAGTGCACGGGCCGTAATGATTTCTTCGTTCAGAAATTCGTAATCATCCGCATATGTTACAGGAATTCCAACCTGGACCAGTTTTAACGCTTCTTCTTTATTCGTTACTCCGATATCAATAAAAATTTCACCCCACTCGGGTACTTTCTTTTTGTCTTTGTCCTGAAGATGGATGGCCGTATTACCTGTCACGCCGGCAACGATGCCTTCCCGCGTGTGGATATGAACACGGCGTGCCCTGGTGATAGCCGGGTCACTGCCGCCTAATCGGGTGACATATACAAAGCCATTGTCATCGATGTAATTGATCATCATGCCGATTTCGTCACAGTGGGCCTCAACCATAACGGTGATTGCATCAGAATCGACCTGGAGATGCGCTGCCACTGAACCGTAAGAATCAGCATTAATATCGTCAGCAAATTCTTTTACGTAATTTAACCAAACCTTTTGCCCTGCTGTTTCAAAACCCGTCGGGCTGGGTGTTGATAATAATTGCTTCAGGAGTTCAAGCTCTTCATTATTGAACATAGAAAATTGTATGATGATACAGATTCGTATTTAATGCTTTTAGCCAGCCAGCTTTCGATTGTACCCCAAAAATCTGAGTTTATCAACTGCCTTACCCTTATTTTGTTCAACGCATTAACCGGCCGGAACTTACGAAACAGTTGCATGATCATTATGGATTTTAAAAAATTTTACGACATAAGATGAAAAAGAATATTCCATTTGATCCCAAAGCCTTTTCTCACTGGACATCGATACCAGTACGATTCAGAGATCTGGATCCTCTGAATCATGTTAATAACGCCATTTTTAACACATATTTTGAAGAATCCCGTATCCAATATTTTCGTTCGATACCATCTTTACTCGAAGATCTAAGAAAAGATCGTTCTTTCGTCCTCGTTCATATCGATATCGATTACACTCAGACCGTCTCCTATCCTTCAACACTGACAATTGGAGCGCGCATCGTATCCACCGGCAACACAAGCATTCACTTGCAACAGGGTTGTTTCGATAAGGCGACCCATAAATTAAAAGCTGTATGTGAATCAGTATTGGTATGGTATGACGTTTCAGGACAAAAACCGGCAAGACTACCCGATATTCCTTCCGGACACCTAACAAAACTGACAGATTCCGACAGTTGATCTGTTTATCGAAATAAGATTTTTTTGTCTATGGATAAAAGTGTGATGTACAAGATTTTTTCCGATCCGGTCCATGGGTTTATCAGCATACCCAAAGGACCCATTCTGCGGCTCATAGATCACCCTTATTTCCAGCGATTACGACGCATACGTCAGCTTGGCCTGGGTTACCTGGTCTTCCCCGGAGCTGAACATTCGCGTTTTTCACATGCTCTCGGTGCCATGGGTGTCATGCAGCGCGTGCTTCAGAGTCTGCAGGAAAAAGATACGACCATCACCTACAGTGAGTATGAAGGGACGCTAATGGCGATCCTGCTGCATGACATCGGTCACGGGCCTTTTTCTCATACTCTGGAGACTAACATCATACAGGATTTCAATCACGAGATGATGACCCTGAAGCTGATGGAGCAGTTAAACAATGAAATGGATGGTGAGCTGAATACAGCAATTGATATCTTTACCGATCAGTATCCAAAGCGTTTCCTGCATCAGCTTGTTTCTTCCCAGCTTGATATCGATCGTCTCGACTACCTGAAACGCGATAGCAATTACACTGGGGTATACGAAGGCTCAATTGGAATTGACCGTCTCATAAAAACGATGCGCGTTCATAAAGGGAATATTGTCATCGAGCAAAAGGGCATCTATGCCGTTGAAAACTATATCATTGCCAGACGACTGATGTACATGCAGGTATACCTCCACAAGACGGTATTGAGCGCTGATAAGCTGATGCATGCCATCTTCAGAAGAGTAAGACGTCTAATCGCTGATGGACAATCACTCCATCAACCATCACCCTCGCTTCAATATTTTCTGGAGAACTATCCTTCAGCACGTAATGAACTCAATGAGACGCTAATACGACACTATACCATGATCGATGATGACGATGTCTTATTAAGTATCAAGTACTGGCAATTCGAAAAGGACCCGATACTCAGAGATCTTTGCCATCGCTTCCTGAACAGACAACTGCCGCGTACAACATTTCTGAAGCAGGAACCTACGCAGGATTATAAAGATGAGATGACACAAAAAACGGTGAGATTTCTGAATGAGTGCAGATTACCGTCAGATGACGAAGCAGTCTCGTATTATCTGCATTTTGATCAAAATTACAGTGAAGCCTATAAATACCAGCAAGACAGCATTTGGATTCTCAATGATGAGGGTGTGGCGGTAGAATTTTCAAAGGCAGCTGATACAAAAAACATCATTGCGCTGACCAAACCGGTAGTCAAGCATTACGTCGTACACCCTAAGGAGTGTGACAGATAGCCTCAGGAAAAAATGCAGAGACGCTGAATTTAACGTCTCAACATCCACACACCAGGTTTTATCCTAAGATACCAGTAAGGGGGCGAATAAATTCCGATACTGATCGAAGATATTAGACCACGTATGAAATTTCTTCGCATAGATTCTTCGATCCTCCAGAACATTAAACCAGGCACTTGGTTTATTCCATAAATTGGATATCATCCTGATCAACACGTCTACGAGCGTGTTTTGTGGAACAAAAAAACCGAAACGTTCATCGGCATCCCCTACCTGCCAGCCAATCGGCAGTACTCCTGCCGCCAGAGCTTCAAATAAGACGAGTGGCTGCGATTCATTCTTGCTTGTTATACATAGTGCATCCAAATCCTGGTACGCGTTTACAGCGGATTCATTCCAGACTAATTCCACTTCAGGGAATTTTTCAGCGATCGATTTCACTTTATCCGCAAGCCCATCCTCATTGGCATCTGCGAGATACATCGTAAACCGGGCACTCAGATTTTTCCTGCGAAAGCCATCGACTAAATCAAAGAAATGCAGCGGATCTTTAATGTCCGCACAGCGTCCGACCCAACCAATATGAATAGGTTTTCCAACAATCCTCATGTGAGATCTTTGATCGCCGATAGAAAATAATCCCTCACCAACGCCATTAGGAATATAGCCGGCATGAAGCGCTCCATATTCCTTCTGAGGCTCAAGGTTTGTCTTGGATACGCTGATTACGGCACTCGATTGTTCGTATACAACTCTTGCGATCATCCTAAAAAATTCGGTCAGTTTCCGGCGTGCCTCGACACTTTTCGGAAGATGATATCCGCACTCAAGGCTGGCAGCACCAAGCTCTACTTCTTTCCAGTAAAGAGCGTGTTCAGTTAGAATCATAGGTGATCCGGTCATCGCAGACAACCTGGCTCCAAGCCACCCGGCAAATCCGGTATTAGTGGCATGAACCAGCGTCGCATTCAGAGCAATTTCTGAAAGAGTACTGTTCCACTGATCGTACCATGCCGTGAGATCCGGCCAGGTATTGTCACGTTGTTTCGGGGGTGTAATACGCAAAAAACGAGTAATATTGGGTGCAAGCGTATAGACGATATCCTCTGGAGTAAATCCACTTTCGTCTTCGGTCACTACCTGTATAACCTCGAACCTCAATTCAGGAAAAGCATGTACATACTGATGAACCCATTCACTGACCCCACCACGATGCCAGGGATACGTTCCTTCTATAAAAAGTGCCACTACCGGTTGTTTTTCCATTGTATTACTTGTTTTCTTAGGAGTAATAACTACACCACAAAACATAATAATAGAGAACGAATAATTCACTTTATTTTTTAATTAATTTATCTTATTAAATCAATATAATAAAGGAATGTAAGCCATTTCATGATTATTGATTAAACAAATATCGGCGAATTGCATTAATTATTAAGGAATTAAGAAGAACAGCAGACTAAATCGGGTTTTGCAGGTCGATAATGCATTGGATCATGGATATACGCCCGGGGATCCTGTAAAACAATATTTAAGGTGAGTTCGAGATAGGTTGATTATGTTAGGAACAACTTTTTTTATGGTATTTTTAGTCTTTTTTACCCCTCAATCCCCTTTTGGGGATTGAGGGGTAAAGATCTGGTGTCTTCACCGACTGATAATTTGTGGGATTTTATTATATCGAACTCACGATATTTACGGACTGAAGGGTATTAAGAAAAGCGAGTTTGAATAGCCTTCGATACTACTTGGCAGGCTAAAAAATTGGACACAGGTACTATTATATTCTAATGGAGAGGGGAAGAGATTTCAGGCGTGGGTTTTTTCGGACTTATAAGGTAACTCAAGCTTGAACTCTGTGCCTTTTCCTTCTGTAGATTTCACAGAAATATTTCCACCATGAAGTTCTATAAATTGCTTGACGATGTCCAAACCTATTCCAGTTCCCTTCTCCCCTTTGGTGCCTGTACCCCGATGCCGTTTCATCGAATCGAAAAGAGATGGCAGACGATCTTCCGGTATGCCTATACCAGTATCTTTGACTTCGATTACAATAGGAAGATCATCGCCGGACTCCTCATATTTCAGGATTAGATCTATTGAACCGCCGGCACCAGTAAATTTTAATGAGTTCGCAACGAGGTTGCTTATTGCCTGGTTTATCTTTTGCGGATCGATCAGCATATCAGGAACGCGATCATCCCTTAAAAACCGAAGGTTGATCGACTTTGTGAGGGCCGTCGGCTGGTGCAGCTCAATAACCTGATCGAGCAGATCCTGAAGATCTACTTCTTTGAGATTCAACTGGAGCGATCCGGCTTTTGTAGACTCGACTTCGAGGATATCCTTAACAAGATCCAGAAGCTTATAGCCGCTCTGCTCGATAATTTCAAGCATACCATCTATCTCTTCCTTTGAGTACCCATCCTCACTGCGAAGGATGTTGGCAACACCTATGATCCCGGTTAACGGGTTCCGAATATCGTGACTGACGATTCGAATTACCTCGTCTTTTTCCCTGTTTGCCATCTCGAGGTTTCGTTCTCGTATCTTTAACTCAGCGATGTATCGCTCGCGTTCCTGTTCCAGGTTCTTCAGAGTCAGGTGCAGGTTTATTCGAGCAACAACCTCTTCCTGATGAAACGGTTTTGTAATATAATCGACGCCTCCTACTTCAAATCCGCGAACTTTTGATTCGACATCAGACAGGGCACTTAGAAAAATGATGGGAATCTCACGCAGGATTGGATCTTTTTTGAATTGCTCACAAACAGTATATCCGTCCATTTCGGGCATAAGGACATCCAACAACACAAGATCCGGCTTCCTTTTTTTTGCCAGCACAAATGCGTCTTTGCCGTCAAAAGCAGCTATCACGCGATGTCCCTCATTACGTACAAGTTGGGATAATACCTGCACATTATGACGAACATCGTCAACGATCAGTATGGTCGATTTTGAAACTTCTCTGTTTGCCACGTTTAGGGCTGTTTCTATCGATAATTACAACTTAATTTATTTATTCGCTATTTCCGGACGTCTTGCAGAAGTCTCTTACTCAGATACGTTATCAGATAATAATCAGAGCTGTTAACAGCATTTTTCAGCTTTTCTGATAACACTGTCAGTGGTTGATGTCCATCATTCAGCAAATCAGCCAATTGATCAATCTTATCAAGATCCTGATACTCCAGGGCCTCAATAAGATCATCCTGTATATGTTTAGGGAGACTGCATATTTCACGAACCGACTGATCCAATATCTCACTGAGTGATACGGATTCCTCCCAGTCGGCAACACTATATTCAAATTCGATATCCACGGCCTTTTTGATCGCTCTGAAGATCACCTCTTCCTGATATGGCCTCGTCACCGTAGCTGCAACAGGAATGCCTTGCATTTTAAAGAATTTCGAATTTGTATCCTGTATGCTAATTATGCAACCCTCCCCCTTCTTTCGTCTGAATTTTTTTAACGATTCACTCAGTTTTGTAATATTATCGTCTTCCAATGTTTGATCTATAAATATAATATCCGGAGTGCTTATTTGCACTATCTTATACAAATCATCTACGGATTGGACCTCCTTGCACTCAAAACCAGCTTTTTCGAGTATTATACGCAGTATTTTTCTTTGGTATTCGATTGGGTCGGCTATTAATACTAACCAATCTTTAACACCCTTTATCGATTTAACATATCGTTGCCGATCAGGTGTTAGTTTCTTTACTGGTGTCGCAGTTTCGAAATTGAATGTGATCGAAAATCTGGATCCTCTATTTAATTCACTTTCGACATTTAATTTGCCTTTCAGCATTCGGATCAGATGCTGAGTTATCGTCAATCCCAAGCCCGTACCCTCGCTGCTCATTCCTTTAACCTGCCGGAATGGTTCAAAAATCTGATGGATCTGATCTCCAGGTATTCCACGCCCCGTATCTTCAATAATAATATTAACTCTTGCCCATCTATCCCGATTATTTTCCAACACTTTTGTATCAACCCTGACCGAACCATCTGATGTAAATTTTACAGCGTTTCCGACCAGGTTAATAAGAATTTGCCTGATCTTACCTGCATCCATTTTCATCAAAACGGGAAGATTCTTGTCCTTTTCGATAATCAGTTTAATACCCTTCTCACGGCTTTTAAGATTGAACAAGCCGTGGACCTCATCCAGTATGGCTGCCAGATTAGCCGGCTCGATGTTTATATCCATCTTACCCGCTTCGATCTTAGATAAATCCAGTATATCGTTAATCATACTGGTAAGATGCATGGCGCTGTGGTACATATTTCTAATGTACTCTTGCTGGCTATCACCCATTGTTGGGTCATTAGACAGAATCTGAGCATAACCGAGAATCGCATTCAAAGGAGTACGCAGTTCATGTGTAATGTTGGCAAGAAATGCAGACTTGGATCGGCTTGCCTGCTCAGCTTCGACACGTGCTTTTACCAAATCATCAATTCGGTCTATTACAGCAATGATACCCTCAACCTGTCCCTCAGGATTACTCCACGGGTGTATAGCCCATCTGAAGTATCGTTTCCCGACATTGGGAATGTCTACAACGTCTTCCTGCATGGAACGGACCTTCCCTTCCAACGCTTCTTTACTTGCACTAATCCACGAATCTGGAATAAAAGTATATATTTTACGATAATTAGAACCGACAATCTGTTCACCATGCTCGGGCGGATATACTTCCAGCCATCTCTTACTGTGGGTAATGAAATTGAGATCTCTATCCAGCAATGCCATCGGCACAGGGGCGTTGGCGATGACTTTCAGAAGCTGTTGTCGCTCTGATTCCAACGCTTTCTCAGCACGTACACGATCGGTGATGTCGTGGGCATTCGCAATGACGTAACTGTGTCCGTGCTGAGGGTGGTATAAAAAGTTACTAAAGACGCTATAGATGTGTTCGCCATTCTTCCGCACAAACGTAGCCGTTCCAGAGGCCTGTTGCTGCCTGCTAATTTTTTCGAGATAGCGATAAAATTGTGGCAATTCATCCGAAAGGATAAAAGCCGAAAGATTATAACCAACAATCTCATCAATATCATATCCGAGAAGCTTTGAAAAGGCACGATTGGCAGAGAGGATCTTACCGTTCATGTCATGGGTGAAAATCACACCATAGCTGTTCTCAACCAGTTCACGATAACGTCTCTCACTGTCAAGAAGCTCGATCTGTGACTTTTTAACCTCTGTGATATCACGAGCAAGCAGATAGAGAACCTGATCTTTTTCCTCTGTCGAGAAACTACAGGAAAGCCACTTGTAAGTGTTGTCTATACACCGGAAACGAACTTCGAATGGCGCTACTGTCTCCCCTTTTTTCAACAGAGTAATCTGGTAACGCGCAGCTGCAATATCTTCCGGATGGATGAGATCGAGAAGATTCATATGTCTGAGCTCAGACATATTATATCCAAGCAATCGTTTCCATGACGGATTTACATCAGTAAACTTGAGTTTGAAATCGACAATGGCAATGAGATCGTGCGAGAGTTCAAACAACCGATCCCGTTCCCGCTCAGCAATTTTGCGCTCGGTGACATCTCGAAAGATTGATCGTGTTGATAGGAACTCCACGCCTTTATATTTGCAGTTAATACTTCCCTGAACAAATATCTTTCTTCCGTCTTTGGTGATGAAAGCGGTCTCTATCAAATCATCAGCTTCACCCTCGATAATATGATTGTACGCATCGGTAAACACCACACGTTCATCAGGATGGATAACTCCGATGAGATTCAGTTCCCTGATCTCATCTTCATCATATCCCATCGTTCTCTTCCAGGTAGCATTGACATAAAGAAACTGTCCGTCCGCTGCCACACTCTGGATCATGTCGTTGGCATTCTCAAACAGATCCCTGTATCGCTCTTCACTCTCCCGGAGTGCTTCCTGCGATTTTTTTCTCTCAAGCGCGTACCGTATCGAACGTTCCAACAAGGGTGCCTGAAGCTCACTCTTCACCAGATAGTCGGCAGCTCCGAATCGCATGGCCCTGAGGTCAATTTCGCGATCTCCCTGTCCCGTCAACAATATCAGAGGAGCTTCACAACCCGCTGCTATCACATTCTGCATGAGCTCAAGGCCATTCTTCGCACCGAGACGATAATCAAGAAGATAAACGTCATGCTGGCCTTCCATGATGTTCGTAAACCCCTTATCGAAACCGTCTACCCAATCCAGCTCATATTGCTGGTCCTTGATCTGTTGCAGACGCGTCCGGGTTATCAGATAATCTTCATAATCATCATCAACCAAAAGAATATGTATGGTACCTTCGGCCATAAAGAAACTTATTCCGCTTCCGGTAGTTGAACAATTTCAAACCAATAATTTGACATTTCCTGCAAAACGCGCACAAGTCCATCAAACGTTACCGGCTTTGTGATATAGGAATTAACCCCGAGATCGTAACTGCGCACGATATCTTCCTGCTCTTTGGATGTGGTCAGGATTATAACCGGTATTCTTCTTAATTCCGGATCTTCTTTAATTTCCTTGAGGGCCTCTCTTCCATTTTTTCGAGGCATATTCAGATCAAGCAATATCAGATCGGGCCAGGGATAGTGTGTTTTATCAGAATAGACACCTTGTCTGTTCAGATAATCCATGAGTTCTTCCCCATTACTGACAAACATGACCCGGTTGATAAGACTGCTGTTCTCAAATGCTTTCCGAGTTAGCATTCTATCATCCTCATCATCCTCCGCGATGAGAATCGATATAGATTTCCTGTTTGACATACCGTTAATTATCGTTTGTTTCTAAAACTCGTTTTACAGGCAGATCAATAAAGAACGTTGTTCCGACATTCTCCGCACTTTCAGCATTGATGGCACCTCCATGTCGATCAACAATCTTCTTGCAAATGGCTAAACCTATTCCTGTTCCCTGGTAATCTTGCCTGGTATGTAATCTTTCGAATACCTGAAAAATACGTTCTGCAAACTTCGGGTCAAAGCCTATCCCGTTATCAGACACTGCAATTCGCCTAAAGCCCTCAATAATATTGCTATCATTAACCGATTTTATTGATATTGTGATCGGTCTGTCCTCAGAGCGAAACTTCAAGGCGTTCCCAATAAGATTTTGAAAAAGCTGTCTCATCTGCATGGGATCAGCAAAAATAATCGGCAGCGATTCAACCGAAACAGTTCCTCCGGATTGTTGTATCGCAATTTCAAGATCGCCACATACTTCCTTTACCAGATCATTCAGGTTGATTGATTCGTGAGGATTAGCCCTTGTAGTAATGCGCGAAAAGCTTAATAGATCATTAATAAGTTTCTGCATCCTGCTGGCAGCGTTGGTCATGCGGTCGAGAAATAACCGGTTTTCGCCTTCAATATCGCCATTTAAATTATTATTCAATAATTCGCCGAATGCCTGAATTTTACGCAGTGGTTCCTGCAAATCATGAGAAGCCACATACGCAAACTCTTCCAGGTTTTTGTTGCTCTCCTCAAGCTTGTTGGCATACTCTTGCAGCTTTCTTTCGGCCTCTTTACGATCGGTTATATCGCGTATTGCGACAATTCTGAGATGTCGATTGTCGATGATCAGATCTCTTGCCAGCGCTTCGATGTCAATGATATCACCATTCCTGCAAGTCAGCTTGGACTCATATTGACCTTCGATTCCATCACGAATCCTTTGAGCAAATTCATTTCTTACATTCTCAGGAAAGAAATCCCACGCGGCTTTATTAAGTACATCGTCGCGTCGATATCCTGTCATTTCGAGGAGTGCTGAATTCACATCTGTCAGAATGCCATCCTCCATCACAGCAAGGCCCTCAAAAGCAGATTCAGAAAGAAACCGGTAACGCTCCTGGCTCTTGCGTAATTCTTTTTCGGTCTGAACCAGATCAGTAATATCGATAGCCACACCGGCAACCGCCAACTTCTTCTGTTCGCCAAGCTGGAAGTAGGTCTGTGTCAACTGCAGAAACATCTGTCTGCCATCGGTATCTTTGAATTCAATCAGTTTACCTTTATTACCATTAATGATGTCATCCTCGTTGGTCAAATCACGAATCAGCTTTTCCTCATGGCTTTTCCCGACAAAATCATCATCCTGTTTCCCGACAATCTGATCCGAATCGGTATGATATAACTCAGCCATTGATCTGTTGGCAAGGATAAAACGTCCTTCTTCATCTCTCACATACAGGTAGTGAGGTACAACATCGATGGTTCGTCGTATTATTCGATTCCAGCGCTCTAACTGTTCCCGTTGTTTGTTACGGTCTTCCCTAACTTTCTGATAGTCAACGATGATATAACCGAGCACGAAAAGAATGATGATATACGAACCCATCGCCCACCCTTGCAGATACCAGGGCAAAGTGGCCTGGATCGATAAGATTATGGGCCTGCTCCAGGTATAACCTGAAATGTCACTCTCGATTTTGAGTGTGTAATTACCTTTCTCAGGTACTTTCAGAGTGAGAATATTGGATCGGCTATCTATTTTCTGGATCAAACGATCATTCATGTCCTCCAGTCTCATCACATAATTCAATTTCTGAGCCGGATACATCAGACCTGCAACATTAATCTTAACAGTACTGCCACGATCGAGTACCAGGGGACCCGCAAGTGGATGTTTAACAATCCTGTCATTTACAGATAGTTCCTTGATGACAGGTGTTCGTGATATCTTCATAGCTGATATCGGCTCAACTGAATATCCTACGCCATTACTTGTTCCAGCCCACAAACGACCATTCTTATCAATGGTAAGTGACCGGAAGGTCATTGTGATGCTTGGCAGCCCATCCCTGCCATTATATTGAATGACTTTATCGCCACTCATATAAAACAGTCCTTTTTCACCGCCCAGCCATAAGTTGCCGAGGTGATCAATAGCGATGGACTTGAAATAATCGTTGACCGGCCAGTCGTCAAAAGTGATATCACCATCATCACTGATAGTGAAACGGAACAATCCAAAATTACTGGCCATGTACAAGTGATGCCTCTGAATGATAAAATCAAACACTGTAAGCGGCAGTTTACGATTATCCAGTACACTCATGGGAATTTTTGGACTCACATTCTCAAACTGATCCTTTTGAGGATCATACCTAAACAGATAATGGGAAGCTCCAATACCACCGGCATACAGTATATTGTCAGGACTGGCATGCAAAACGGTTATTGTAGTATCTACGCCATCCTTCTTGCTGTATCTTTTTATGTCCTTGCTCATGCCAGAAATTCGGCCAATTCCAATCATCCCATTCTGAGTGAACCATATATTCCCAGTCGTGTCAACATATAACTGGTTTACGCTTTCTGATCCCGGGTTAAAATGGTGTGCAATCTTGTTCAGTTTATTATTCACAACCGTGTAAATATCGCCGATTTGTGTTCCCATGTAGAGGATACCTTTGCGGTATGCAAGGGTCGATATACGGCTATTTCCAAGATCAACCGGTAATCTCCGTGGAACCGGCATTTTTTTTTCAGGATCCCAATCTATCCTGTAGACATTAAAAGATTCACTCGCATAAAGTGTATTTTTCGAGGCAGGAACAACAGAATTGATAAATCGATAGCGGTCAGATAACAGTAGATTTGAAAAAGAGTCGGGAGAGAGTAAGACGGCACCCAGATCAGATCCTACCCAGATATTACCCGAAGCTGTCTGAGTAATATCATTGACATTGTTAAACTTATATTCTCTAAGTTTTCGATAACTTATCTCACCATCATCACGTTTTACCTGGTATAATCCATCAAACCAGGTACCGAAATACGCGACACCGTTTTTAAATCTTGTCAATGAAGAAACGTCTCCAACCGATATGATCTTCTTCCAATTGTGCAGCAAGTCATCTACCTGAGGATTGAATCTATAGACGCCTTTCGAAGTTGCCAGCCACATTGTTCCATCTGGCTGTCTAACCAGGTCATTAATTGAAATCTGTCCTTTAACGGGCAGGGATACATCATCAAACTTATCTTTGGACTGGTTGTAATATACCATGTGCCCGTTTTCACTAACGGCGAGCAGTATCCCTTCTTTTGTTTCAGCAAAACTAAAATTGCGGATCACGCTGAGGGTAAAAAACTTGTTGCCCAATTTGTAGCGCTTCATTTTGCCATTTTTATACCGGACGATAGAAGTTGTTTCCGCTATCCAGATGGTCCCGGTACTGTCTTCATAGGCCTTTTTGGGATAGTAAAGTGTTGAATCTGTTTCCTCGAAAGAACCACGAAGTAATGTCTTAATATGAAAATTATAGCCCGAATGGTCGATAGTGGCCAGACCCATATCTGTAGTAACCAAAAGTCGGCCATCCCGTAATTGAATGATATCTTTTATGTACTGATTCGGTAACTCGTTTCGGTATGTAAAGAAGGAATTCCCATCGTACCGGATAAGACCGCCGTCAGTTCCAATCCACACAAAGCCACTACTGTCCTGGAAAACCGTTTTAACCAGGATGGATGGCAGGTTGTACTCCGAGTTGTCGAAATACCGGGCAAGGAAAGAATGCTCCTGGCTATAAGCCAACCGGATTGCCAGCAGAGTAGTAAAAGCAAGAAGAAATGCGAATCGTTTCACGGGGCGCAAATGGATAAACAGAGTATCCTAATTTAATATGTTTTCAGATATTTATCGCTATGCAATATAGCTTACATAAGCTTATGTGATATCCATAAATTTATAGAATAATCACGTCAGCTTACAAAACGGCACTGGCAAAAAATGACACTATGATATGATCGGATTAAATATAAGGATGTTAAGTGCTTCTCCGGTAATCGATAAACGAAAAATCCTCGAAATCTTCCCGATTAGCCTCTTCCCAAATAGCTCCAATCTGATCTCGATATTCAGGAAAATACGTATCTCCTTTATAGGTATGATGAATTAGCGTAATATTCAAATAATCTGCAAGATCCAGGCTTAGTTGATAAAGGCCAGCTCCACCTGCTATGAAAACCAGGTCATTATTCTCTTTTTCGAGTTCACGCAGTGCCTGTTCCAGTTGATTGTAAACTCTTGCATTATCAAAATGGTGATTCCGCGATATAATGACGTTGGTGCGTCCGGGCAACGGTTTAGCCCCAATGCTTTCATAGGTCTTGCGTCCCATGATGATTGGATGTCCCAGTGTTCGTTTTTTGAAATGCTTCAGGTCGTCAGAAAAATGCCAGGGAATTCCTCCATCTTTTCCAATCAGGAGGTGTTCATCATGCGCCGCAATAATCGCGATTTTCATACTGCAACTTCAAACGAAATCTTTGGATGATATTGATAATCAATCAGGTTAAAATCTCCGAGAGTCAGATCATCAATTTCTTTTCGTGCAATCTCCAACTTCGGTGACGGATAGGGTTTACGCGTGAGCTGTTCTTTCATCCCATCGATATGATTCTCATAAATGTGCGCATCAACAATGGTATGAGCAAATACACCGGGCTTCAAGTTTACTTCCTGTGCAACAGCCATTGTCAATGCAGCGTAACAGGCAAGGTTGAAAGGAATGCCCAATGCGATATCACCCGAGCGCTGAGTAAGATGGCAGTTTAAACGGCCATCGCTAACATTAAAGATATACATAAGATGGCACGGGGGCAGAGCCATTTGCTCGGTAAGTCCCGGATGCCAGGCACTTACAACGATACGCCTGCTTTCCGGCTGAGTCTTGAGCAACTCAATAGCATTTTGGACCTGGTCGAATTCCTTGCGATCGAATATCGTGCGTTTGATGTTGCCGCCGTCGCCGTCCATATCAATTTCATCCTCTTCGATATATGGAAATCTACGCCAGAGAACCGGATAAATAGGACCTACATGGCCATCATCATCGGCCCAGGCATCCCAGATATGACAGTTGTTTTCATCACGGAGCCATCGAATATTGTCTTCACCACGCAAATACCACAATAGCTCCAGGATAATAGATCGGAACTGCATTTTCTTTGTGGTAAGAAGCGGATAGCCTTCTGAGAGATCAACTTTATAGAATTCGGCGAAGCTTGAAATAGTATCGACGCCCGTTCGTGAATGCTTACGAACGCCATTATCCAACACACGTTGTACTAAGTCCAAATATGCTTTCATAATAGGTCTGAATAAACAGATAAACGCATTTTTAAAAACTTTTCAATGCTGGTCAATATACTATATCATAGACATGAAATGAAGTCATAATTGATGCTTTCTGAAAGGCTTTGATCACATGATTTCATTGCATCGGCACATCGCTTCAGGGGCAAAAAATCATCACTTCATAATCTAAAGGGAAAAACAACTTTCAGATTAATTACTCATCAGTCTTTAGCGATCCTGAAATGTAAAGAACGGATCTTAATTTGATAAGGCGTGCAGATATTCCAGGGCTTTGCGGGCAGCATCCTGTTCGGCTGATTTTTTATTCTTTCCAGATCCGATGCCTGCTTTTTCCCCATTCACTGTAACCTGGACCTCAAAGGTTTTATCGTGCTCGGGTCCCGTCTCAGTTAGAATATTATACTCCGGAAGACTCATCCGCTGGGCCTGCGCATACTCGAGCAACAAACTTTTGTAGTTGTCCTGGGTCTGGACAAGACGCTGCAGATCGATATAACGATCGATAATCGTAAGTACAAAATTGAAGGTTTTTTTATAGCCCTTATCCTTATACATCGCTCCAATGAGAGCTTCAAATATATCGGCTAAAACACTATTGGAGAATTCAATTCCCTGGCCTCGTACACGCTCCCCTACCTCTATCACCTGACTGAGCTTTAATTTCCTGGAAAATTTAGCCAGCGTATTTCCTTTGACGACTTTTGACCGGAGCTTGGTCATAAATCCTTCATTCTCCTGGGGGAAACGTTCAAACAGGATTTCAGTAACAATCAGATCCAGAACAGCATCTCCCAGAAATTCCAACTGTTCGTATGAGTCTGATTCTTTGTAATCGGAATTAGTGTTTGCCAGACTCGATCTGTGCCGGAGTGCCTTCAGATAAAGATGGGGATGATCGATGGATTCACCGATCAGTTGTTCAAGAAAACATATTTTTTCTTCCTTATCCCGCGCTACCACCAGATCGGAACCGGAAAGCAGTGTTTTAAAACGGGAAATCAGTTTCAAAACTATTCCTCAAATTTCTTGAACACTATAGAAGTATTGTGCCCGCCAAAACCGAACGCATTATTGATGGCGTAACGAATATCTCTCACTTCTGATTCATTGACCGTGTAGTTCAGGTCACAATCCGGATCAGGATTTTTATAGTTAATTGTTGGTGGCACAATCCCATGATAGATTGCCAGGGTCGTTGCAATAGACTCGGCTGCACCAGCTGCACCAAGCATATGACCCGTCATCGATTTCGTAGAATTCAGGTTGATCTTATAAGCGTGATCCCCGAACACCTTCTTGATAGAATTGGTCTCCGCAATATCGCCCAGCGGCGTACTGGTTCCGTGCATATTGATATGATCAACTTCCTCAGGTTTGATATCGGCGGATTTAAGGGCTTCTGTCATAGCAATGATCACACCGTTTCCCTCAGGATCAGGAGCGGTGATGTGATAGGCGTCACCAGAGAACCCATAACCTACAACTTCGCCATAGATACGTGCACCACGTTTTCTGGCCGATTCATAGTTCTCCAGGAACATGATACCGGAGCCTTCGCCAAGCACGAAGCCATCGCGGGTCTTGTCAAAAGGACGAGAAGCCGTCTCAGGCTCGTCATTACGTGTCGACATGGCACGCATGGAGTTAAACCCAGCCACACCCATCTCGAAAATGGGTGCTTCTGCACCTCCACATACAGCAAAGTCCGAGACACCCTGCCGAATAGTATCAAACGCTAAACCAATACTATGAGACCCCGTTGCACAAGCTGACACAACAGCATAGTTGGGTCCGCGGAATCCGTGGTGAATAGATACCTGTCCTGCGGCAATGTCGGGTATGAGCATCGGAATGAAGAAAGGCGATACTCCCCGCGGTCCCCGTTCCACGAATTCTTTACTCTGAATAAAGAACGTTTCCATACCTCCAATGCCCGAACCAATAATCGTAGCAACGCGGTTTTTGTCGATTGATTCAAGGTCAATACCTGAATCTTTGACTGCCTCGTCGGCCGCGATCATCGCATATTGACAAAACTTATCCATGCGACGCGCTGCTTTGGCGTCGAGGTGTTCACCTGCTTTGTAGTTTTTGATTTGGGCCGCAAACTGTGTTGCGAAGTTGGTAGTATCGAAAGATTCGATGGGACGTACCCCGTTCTTGCCCGAGACAAGGCCATTCCAGAAATCGGGTGCACTTTTCCCGATAGGTGTTAGTGCCCCGATACCTGTAATGACGACTCTGCGATTGACCATAATCGGTTTAGCTGTAACTGATTTTGTCGTTTATGAATTTTTCTTTTTGATATAGTCGATAGCGTCGGCTACCGTTGCAATGTTTTCAGCGTCTTCGTCAGGAATACTGATATTGAATTCTTTTTCAAATTCCATAATTAATTCCACAGTATCCAGTGAATCAGCTCCTAAGTCATTTGTAAAATTGGCTTCAGGAGTTACTTCTGATTCATCTACACCAAGCTTGTCGACGATGATTGATTTAACTTTGCTTTCAATGTCGTTTGCCATTTTTTCGTATTGGTTTGTTCTTATGTTAGTTGGTTATAGCGAGTTAGAAACTGTTATACTCTTAGAAAAACAATGGATAATAAAAATACCTCGCAGTATCTGCAATGTTTTTACCACGGTTCGTCGTTCAGATAGCTAAGCCTCCATCAACCTGGAGTACCATCCCCGTAATGTACGAACTTGCTTCCGATGCAAGAAATATCACCATGTCTGCAACATCTTCAGACGTTCCTGCTCTGCCGAGAGGCGTTGCTTTCTCCATGGCTTCTTTCTGTTGTTCAGGTAAATCCTGTGTCAACTCGGTCGTAATATATCCCGGTGCAACAACATTTACCCGAATATTTCTGGAACCGATCTCTTTTGCCAGCGACTTCGTAAAACCGATGATGCCCGCCTTCGAAGCAGCATAGTTTGTCTGACCCGGGTTTCCCATCAGGCCAATGACAGAACTGATGTTGACGATTGAACCAGATCGCTGCCTCATCATAGATCGAATCACCGATTTACTGTAGTTGAATACACTTTTCAGATTAGTGGTGATGACTTCATCCCACTGTTCCTCGCTCATGCGCATGATGAGTGTATCACGAGTGATACCTGCATTGTTCACTAAAACATCAATCTTACCAAATTCTTTCACAACCTCGTCGACAACCTCTGCGGCACGGGCCAGATCGACGGCATCGGCCTGGATGGCAAGAGATTTCCTGCCTATTTTAACAATTTCATCACTGACTTCGGCAGCAGCTTCTTCGGAACGCGAATAGGTAAACGCCACGTCTGCACCTGCTTCGGCCATTGAAAGAGCGATCTGTCTCCCAATACCGCGGCTGCCACCTGTGACCAGCACTGATTTACCCGCTAATCCAAAGCGTTTCTCAAAACTCATTATTGTACTCCTTCTGTTGTTACATCTGACAATGTTCGCTTAACCAAGCCCTGCAGAACTTTACCAGGTCCTACTTCCACAAATGATTCTGCCCCGTCGCGCTGCATATTTTGCAGTGTTTGTGTCCACCGGACGGGATTTAGGAGCTGATTAAGCAGGTTGTCTCGTATTTCTTCCGGATCGCTTGTTGGCTGTGCTGTGTAATTGGAGTAAATCGGGCAAATCGGTTTTTGGACTTTAAGATCTTCCAGATTTTTTCGAAGTCCTTCATAGGCAGGTTTCATTAACCCGGAATGAAACGCACCGCTGACCGGCAGTTTCTTTGCAATACGACAGCCGGCTTCTTTCAGTAAACCAATTGCCTTGTCAATGCCCTCCTCAGAACCGGAAATAACAAGTTGCCCCGGACAGTTGTAGTTAGCAGGAACAACAATTTCACCTGATTCGGTGGCTGCCTGTGCACAAATATCCTCGACCTGTTTGTCCTTCATACCGATGACTGCTGCCATCGTACCGGGATTTACATTGCCAGCCTGTTGCATAAGCCGGCCCCGTTGGCGTACGATCAGTATGGCGTCGTCGAAAGTGAGAGCACCTGCCGCAACAAGCGCAGAAAACTCTCCAAGACTGTGACCGGCAACCATATCAGGTTTTGCCCCAAGTGTATTAAATAAGGCGACAGAGTGCAGAAAAATAGCTGGTTGTGTGTATTCCGTCTGCTTCAGGGTCTCTTCCGGACCATCGAACATAATGGTAGTCAAATTAATATCAAGAATCTCATTAGCTTTTTTTGCAGCGACGGCAAATTCAGCATTGCTATTAAAATGCTCTTTGCCCATGCCCACGAACTGAGAACCCTGACCTGGAAACAGATACGCCTGTTTCATGCTTACATTCCCCATTTTACATACGCTGCGCCGGCAGTAAAACCACCGCCAAAGGCAGCCAAAACTAAATTATCTCCTTTACTTAATCGATCTTTCCAATCATAAAGACATAATGGTATCGTCGCAGCCGTGGTGTTGCCATAACGATCGATGTTGATCATTACCTTATCCATACTCAGCCCCATTCGACGAGCGGTTGCATCAATGATCCGCAAATTAGCCTGGTGAGGCACAAGCCAGGCAACATCATCCGAGCTTAGATTATTGCGTTTCATGATCTCGGCTGATACATCCGCCATACCTTCGGTGGCCTTTTTAAATACCGACCGTCCTTCCTGATAGAGGTAATGCATTCTGTTATCAACCGTTTCATGCGATGAGGGATTGCGGCTTCCGCCCCCCCGTTGGATCAGTAATCCGTTGAGATCGCCGTCGGTATGATTTATGTAATCCTTCACACCATATTCGGTCGATGGCTCCAGGAGTACAGCTGCTGCTGCATCACCAAAAAGGATACAAGTTGCACGATCTGTATAATCAGTGATCACACTCATCTTGTCCGCTCCAATGACCAGCACTTTCTTATGACGGCCGCTTTCTATGAAATTAACGCCGGTTGAAAGCGAGAATAAAAATCCTGAACACGCTGCCGAAAGATCAAAACCATAAGCATTTTCCGCACCAATCATCTTTTGAATAAGACAGGCGGTAGACGGGAAGATATAGTCGGGAGTGACTGTGCCTACGACAATACAATCTATTTCCGAGGCGTCGATTCCACGCTGTTTCAGCACTTCTTCTGCTGCCCTGGCCCCCATGAAAGCAGTGGCCTTCCCTGGATCTTTAAGAATACGACGTTCACGAATTCCGGTACGCGAACGAATCCATTCATCGTTGGTCTCCACCATTGTTTCGAGTTCGTCGTTCGTCAACACATAATCAGGCAAATAACGACCAACAGCCGTAATGTTCGCATAAACGGTTTCAGACATGATATAAATTCAGCAATTACAGTTTCAGAGATGCGACAATTTTGTCGTTTAATTTGTGTGAGACACACCGTGAGGCGTTCAGTATCATATTTTTCATGGCACGTGGACTGCTGCTGCCATGACCTACGAGGCTGATTCCATTCACCCCAAGGAAAGGGAGGCCGCCGACATTATCGGGGTCAAACGGGCTCATAGCATCGGTCAACACCTTAATGAGCATCGCTTGTTCACTTTCTGTGATTTTATTTCGTTTTATTGATTGGCCAAAAAGAGTTTGCATGGCTCCGACGAGAGATTCACCCATCTTCAACATGATGTTTCCAACCAATCCATCACACACAAACACGTCGGCGCGACACGGCATGATATCACGACCTTCAACATTACCGATGAAATATTCATGCCGGCTTAGCAAACTAAAGGTTTCGCGCAGAACATCAGTCCCTTTTTCAGGTTCTTCTCCAATATTAAGAAGGCCGATTCTTGGTTGAGCTATGCCCATAACAGCGCTGGCATAAACTTCACCCATAATTCCAAATTGGTAGAGCGATTCCGGTCTAACTTCCAGATTTGCACCCGCATCTACCAAAAGGCGAAATCCCTTGACTGTCGGGAAATAGGTTGCAACGGTGGGCCGGTAGACACCCTCAAGTTTACCAAGAATAAACATTGATGCAGCCATCAAGGCACCGGTGTTACCGGCACTGACAAAGGCGTCACATCCACCCTTCTTATGCAGACCTAATCCTATTACAATGGATGAGTGCGGTTTGGTCTTAACCGCCTTTGACGGAGACTCATGCATCCCAACGATGTCCGGAGCGTCTATAACCTGCAGACGCTCCTTGTCGTATTCATGTTTGCTTAATTCTTCCTGTATGATGTTCGAAGGTCCCAGCAATAAAATCTCTAACTGGGGATCTTCTTCAAGGGACATGATTGAACCCTGCACAGGATTTGCAGGATAGTGGTCACCCCCTACGGCATCAACAGCGATTTTCATAGCAACTCCAGTCTGTTCGGCATCAGGCCGCTGGTTACACTTCTACAGTAATGACCTGACGGCCACGGTAGTACCCGCACTCACCACACACACGATGACGCAAGTGCTTTTCACCGCAATTCGGACAAGTAACTAATGTTGGATCAGTCAGTTTCTGATGTGTCCGGCGCTTATCACGGCGCGCTTTTGAAGTTTTTCGTTTAGGATGTGCCATGTTTGAAAGTTGTTACTATCGTTATTTCTGTGATTTTTTCTTCAGTGATTTCAGAGGTTCCCATCGGGGATCGATCATTTCTTCACCAAAAGTGGCTTGAAAGTCTGTCGGCTCACCTTCTTCATCCAAAAATTTAGGATGAAGTTTCTTTGCCGGTATCGCCAACAAAATCGTATCTCTTACTTCCTGGTCAATCTGAATAACATTGTCGTGAGATGCCAGTGGTTTAACCGTGACCTCTACATCATCTGTAAACTCATCACCGTCCAGTCTGTAAATCACTTCATAATCTTCGTCAACTTTGAACGCAAACGGCTCCAGTGAGCGGTCGCAAATCAATGTTAACTCTGTTTCAATCGTGAAAAAAATTCGTATAGTATCATCTTCACGATTAAAATGAATATAAAGTTCGCCACCCGAAAACTCATAAGAACCAAGATCTAACTCATCCCTATCAAGGGTGAGCGTTTCATCAGATTCTCCTATGGGAATATCGCTGACCTTAAACTCGATCATCTTCTCACAAATTCTTGTGATCAAAGCGGACAAAATTAGACAAAAAACCGTTCAAAGGCAAAGCTCAGGAGAACAGACCGTAGATTCTGTTATCAACCATTTCGATGATCTTACCCAAATCTTCCGGATTATGTACAAAATCCAAGTTGTCCGTGTCTACAATGAGCTTATCATGGGGATATTGATCAACCCAGGCCTCATAATGATTGTTTAGCCGTTCCAGATATTCAATACGAATCGTGTTTTCATATTCCCGTCCTCTCGCCTGTATTTGACGAACCAAAGTCGGTACCTCGGCACGAAGATAAATAAGTAAGTCCGGAGGACGAAGAAACGAAACCATTTCATTGAATAAGGCCCGGTAATTATCGTGGTCACGTTTAGCCATGAGCCCCATCTCATAAAGATTCTTAGCGAAAATCTCTACATCCTCATAAATGGTTCTGTCCTGAATAAAGTTCTTTTGCTGTTTAAGAATTTCTTTTTGATGACGGAAACGGCTGGACAAGAAATAAATCTGAAGATTGAAACTCCATCGTCTCATATCTTCATAAAAATCAGATAAATAAGGATTATTATCAACAGATTCGTAAAATGCCTGCCACATGTAATGCTTCGCAAGCAACCCTGTAAGTGATGATTTCCCGGCACCAATATTACCAGCGACAGCTACGTAAATAAATTCGTCTTTGTCCCAATTGTTTGTCTGAGTCATCATCCTTCAGGTTTACCAAGCAGCTGATACATAGCTTTCTTGTAATTCTCTACGCCTGGCTGATTAAATGGATTTTCCTCCAGACAGTAGACGTGTATCGGTATTGCCAGTTCAAATGCATAAATAAGCCATCCAAGATGCTCCGGCGTCAGGTCGTCGAGAGTCACCGTAATTGCCGGGACACCTCCATCAACATGGGCCTGGCGCGTTCCCTGCAACGCTTTCGAGGCTATCTCATGAAACGATGTCCCAACCAGGTAACCAAGTCCATCATGGTTTGTTCCGGTATCAGGTACCGTGATTTTTGTTCGTGAGTTTTTAATCGCCAGAAACGTTTCGATAATATTTCGCTGCCCCTGCTGAACAAGCTGTCCCATACTATGCAAATCCGTTGAGTAGCCGAGATTGGCCGGGAATAGTCCCTTGCCATTCTTCCCTTCGCTTTCTCCGAACAACTGTTGCATCCAGGCACCGAATGAACGTAATTCCGGATCAAAACTCGTGATAACATCAATGGCGTAACCCGCCCGGGACAGAGCGAATCGCATGGATGCATAGTGAAGAATCTGTTCAGAATCACTCTCAAAATGTTCATAAGCGGCAACAGCACCGTAAAACATACTTCGGATGTCAATTCCGGCCACAGCTATGGGAAGCAGTCCAACGGGCGTCAACACAGAAAAGCGCCCTCCGACATCTTCCTGAATCACAAACTTCTGATAATTGTGAGCATCAACCAGTTTATTGAGGGCACCGCCCGACGGACTTGTCGTGCAAATAATGCGCTGATCGGCATCATCTTCAAAATTCTGATACAGCCAGTCTCTGAGAACCCGGAATGAAAGGGCCGTTTCCAGGGTGGTACCCGATTTAGAAATCACATTCAGATAGACATTTTTTGAAGATCCGTCTGCTTTTTTCTGATTCAAATAGTCAATCAGATCTTCCAGGTAACGCCCGCTCATATGGTGTCCAGCGTACAAAATCTCCGGCTTGTCCGTTGAAAAAAATGGGTTCAGAGCCTCTATAACAGCTCTGGCTCCAAGATACGATCCCCCGATTCCGCAAACGATGAATACATCCGCTTTTTCACGAATACTCCGGGCAAGCCGGTCTATTTTTTCGAGAAGTGCATCGTTGGGGTCCGCCAGCATATCACGCCAGCCAAGCCAGTCAGAGCCTTTTCCAGTTTTCGTTTTTAGTTGTATAAATGCATCTGTGGCCTTTTCGTATGCTGATGTACGCTCGGATTCTGAAACAAACGATTCAGCTTCTGACCAGTTGAATTGTAACATGAATAATTATCCTCCTTAATTGAGAATCTTTGCCAGCTCCAGTAGCTCGAAATTGATACTTTTCTTTTTGGACCACGTGTTTTTGAGCGGCGTCAATTTGATCTCATTTTTCACCACTCCAATCATTACGCAATCGTGACCGTCAACAAGGGCCTGAATAGCAGCAGCACCAAGACGCGAAGCCAAAACCCTGTCCCGGGCTGTTGGAGTTCCACCACGCTGAATATGGCCGAGAATACAAACACGCAATTCAAACCTGCTGAAATCATCCCTTAACTGATCCGCGAGCTTCATCGCTCCACCCGACTCGTCGCCTTCGGCAACAATGACAAGACTGCTTCTGCGTTGCGCGCGGAAAACGTCATTCAAAGATGCTTTTATTTCATCGATCTCATGAAGTGTCTCCGGAAGAAGAATCAACTCGGCTCCACTGCCAAGGCCCGTTTCCAGAGCGATAAACCCGGCTTCACGTCCCATTACTTCAACAAGAAATAACCGATCATGCGCATCAGCTGTATCCCGAATTTTGTCAATGGCTTCAAGGGCGGTATTTAAAGCTGTGTCGTAGCCGATGGTTTCGTCCGTACCAGACAGGTCGTTATCAATCGTACCGGGTATGCCGATAACGGGAATATTATGTTCTTCGTTGAGCTTTGTGGAGCCTGTGAAGGTTCCGTCACCCCCAATGGCAACAAGTGCATCAATATTTTCTTTGTGAATTGCCTTGGCAGCCTTAGCGCGTCCTTCAGGCGTACGAAACTCGTCGGAACGTGCCGACTTGAGAATTGTGCCGCCACGCTGTACTATATTAGAAACGGATGAACTGTCAAGATCTACAAAATCGGCATGGATAAGTCCATGGTAACCATGCCTTACACCAACTATGGCAATATCCTGATAAAGTGCGGCACGAACAACTGCACGTATTGCGGCATTCATGCCCGGCGCATCACCACCACTTGTTAAAACACCAATTTTTTTAATAGTCTTCAAAGCAATAACCTAAATTTTTGTCCAGATTTGGATTTCATAAAATGGAAATCTTGTAAAGTTAGTACAAATTGTATTTTTTTTTTGTGTTAATTTTAAGGCTTGAACATACAAATTAGTTGAAACTTCGAATAAAGCCGGATGATCGAACCCGACACCGATATAAAGCAGAAAACCGAACAGCCCCTTCCAACAAACCTGGATGAAATACGGGAGCCGATAGCTGATGAACTTAAAAAATTCCGAGTTTTTTTTAAGGAGTCATTGCACACTGACGTTATGCTCCTTAATAAGATTATAGCCTATTTGTTAAAAACCAAAGGTAAGGAACTTCGACCTATCCTGGTATTTCATTCAGCCAGACTTTGCGGGGGCATCACACAACGAACACATATCGCTGCGGCAATGATAGAATTACTGCATACAGCGACGCTCATTCATGATGATGTAGTGGATGATGCAGAGCGGCGCCGCGGTTTTCTCAGTATTCCCAAGATTTTTAAAAATAAAGCCAGCGTATTGTTAGGTGATTTTCTGCTGGCCCGTGGTTTGCTGATTGCCCTCGATAATCATGAATATCAGCTTCTCCAGGTAATATCGACCGCTGTGAAACGAATGAGTGAAGGCGAACTGCGTCAACTCAAAGCGGCCGGTCTTCAAAACATGACAAGAGAAAAATATTTTGAGATCATTTCAGACAAAACGGGAAGCCTTATCACAGCATGTTGCGAGACTGGCGCTATCAGCAGCAGTGATGTCGAAGAGAAACATAAGATTCTACGCGAAATCGGTGAACATATCGGCGTCGCATTTCAGATCAAAGACGATTTGTTTGATTATGGGGGCGAAGACACCGGTAAACCGCTGGGTAACGACATCCGGGAAAGAAAAGTAACCTTACCTCTAATTGCCGCCTTCGAAAAATCTGACAAATCAGATCACCGGCATATCCGTCATCTCTTCCGCAAAAGGAAGAAAAAACAATCTGACGTTGATGAAATCGTTCGTTTTGTACGTGATAACGGGGGGATGACTGCTGCCCAGGATGAAATGAACCGCTATGCTGAACATGCATTTGAACTGCTCCGCAAGTTCCCCGAAACAAGGGAACGTCATGATGTTGAAAATCTCATTCGCTTCGTGATCACAAGAAAAAAATGATCACTTCTCATGAAACGACAATGGCTTATCGATGCCTACAATGTGATGCATCAATTATCTGATGTGGAATCGGTTATGAACCGGGACATATCGGAGGCCAGGCGTCTCATGGCCCACAAAGTCGAACAACTCTGTGCCCAGAGAAACAGACGGGCCCATTTAGTTTTTGACGGCGCGCCCAATATTATGCCGATAAGACAAGAACATTTGACCATCGAATACAGCTATCCTGATAATGCCGATACCTTCATTACAAGGCAGGTATCTCATAAGGGGCAGGGACATAAATGGATTGTCATAACCGATGATCGTGAATTACGAAGAAATGCCAGGATCAATGGTGCAGAACTCATGTACTCCAGAGAGTTCTGCTTATTATTAACACCTCAAAAAGCACCCGGGGTACAAACCCGGCCCAAGAAAATACATCCTTCCAAAAAGGCTGATGTTGATGTACCTGATGAAGAGGTTCGTGAAATGCTGCGCCTCTTCAAAAAGAAAAATAACGATGCAAAGAACTCCTGAATTTCCGGATCACATTCAAGACCAACCGGTCCTGTTCTTGTCTGATGTCCATCTGGGTGCTTTCTCCGATTCGGTCAACCAGAAACTTGAAGATGAGATCATTCGACTGATTGAATACGCTGAGAAGCATCGTATTCGCATCGTTGTTCTGGGAGATCTTTTTGATTATTGGATGGAATATCCTTCATTTACTCCCAACCTAGGAGAACGACTGAGAGCACGATTCGATAAGTATCACAAGACAGTTGGCACCAGTTTATTTGTAACCGGTAACCACGATTGCTGGACCCGTTCTCACTTTCTGAACCTTGGGTTTGACATTGAACCGGAATATCGGATTTTAAAATTGGGCGATAAGACAGGCCTGCTTCTTCATGGCGATGGATTATTGGATAGTAGCCTGAATTTACCACGTCCCCTGTTGCACAGGCTGCTTAGAAATGAGAAATTCATATCCATTTACCAGAAGTTATTACCCCCGGCCGCCGGAATTCAGTTTATGCGTTTATTTTCAAGAGTCAGTAAACGCCGGGATGGATATACCCAAAACACGGAAAAGCTGGACAACTGGGCACAACAAACACTCAATGCGTCTCGTTTTGACTTCGTCATTTGCGGACATCATCATCACCAGCGTTTTGTTCAAACAAATGCCGGGCTGTATATTAATCTTGGAGCCTACTTTAAAGATCATGCTTTGGCATTCTTCTCAGATAATAAATTAACCATGGTCAATTGGCCCGGTTCCCATTACGAATTGTTACCCGTTACAAGTCATACCTGATGAGCGACGACATTAATCCCAACGATCTAGATAGATATTTTAACGATCCCGAATACCGGAGTTCTGTGAAGAATAAAGGAATGGCGACCTCAGAATCAAAAACCGGAAAGAAACAGGGGCGTTTCAATTTCTTTGACGACCGTCCTCCCTTCCCATGGAAATGGCTGGCCAAGTGGGTGGGCATTTTGATTCTGGTTTGTCTCGTCGGCGGCGGTGCTTTTCTGCTATACCTGATCCACGGCATGCCATCCATCCAGGAACTGGAAAATCCAAAGACCGATATTGCCAGTGTTGTGCGAAGCAGGGATGGTGTCGTTCTCGATAAATACTTTACTGAGAACCGCACCTATGTTCCTATTGATGACATCTCGCCCCATGCCGTCCATGCTCTCGTTGCTACTGAAGATCACCGCTTTTACGAACATTGGGGCATCGACATGTATCGTACGCTTGCCATTCCCTATCACCTGATCCAGGGCGATGTACAGGGCGGCTCGACGATCACACAGCAGCTGGCACGAAACTTATACAAGAAAATCGGCCGTGAATTTTCCATCACCCGGAAATTGCGTGAGATGCTCACGGCCATCCAGATTGAGCGGCATTACACGAAGCGGGAAATACTCGAGATGTATCTCAATACTGTCGAGTTTAGTAACAGTTCATACGGCATTGAGACAGCGGCACAAACTCACTTCGGCAAATCAGCCAAAGATTTGAATGTTCTCGAAGCCGCAACACTTATCGGTACACTTAATGCCGTTACAGCGTACAATCCACGCCTTCACCCTGAACGATCGCGACAACGACGTAATATCGTACTCTATCAAATGGCGAAGCATGGCTTCATAAGTCATCAGCAGTTGGAAAATTTGCGCAAAGAGCCAATCGTGCTCGATTATCATCCACCTCTGGCTTCATCTCATAAAAGCAGGTATTTCGGCGAATATGTCAGGCAAAAAGTTGAAGCATGGGCCGATTCAAACGGGTATGACCTCTATCGCGATGGTTTGACGATTTATACGACGATCGATTCGCGGATGCAGAAATATGCAGAGGAAGCTCTCCGTGAAAAGCTTGACTCCATTCAGACGATATATGAACATGAATGGACAAGTTCCGGTGGCAAATACATGGATCGCTTTCGAAAAAAATATGCCGGATTTGTCAATCAATTCATTCAGGAAAGCGATACGTACAAACAAGCGGTTGCAAATGGACATAGCAGCCCCAAACAAGTACTCGATTCGTTGAAATTAAATGAGGCATTCGTCGATTCCGTATTGCATGATCGTGCGCGTCTCGAAGCTGGTTTTGTGGGCATTGATCCTAAAAACGGTCATATCCTGGCATGGGTTGGCGGATCAAACTACGGCAAGGTGCAGTACGATCACGTCTATCAGATGAGGCGTCAGCCGGGATCGACGTTTAAACCCTTTGTTTATACGGTGGCCATCGACAACGGGTACCCACCGTATCAGCGGTTCTCCATCTACCCAACCCGATATTACGACAGGAGTGGCAAAATTTGGGCTCCTGCCGATTTTGAACCGCCATCCGGACCACCAACAGCATCACTGCGACAAGCACTGGCCCGAAGCTTAAATAATGTAACTGTTCGGTTGCTACCTGAACTGGCTGGATCACCAAACACTCATCGTCTTGAAGATCTTATACCGGCAGCCAGGAAAATTGTTGAAATGGCTCACAGAATGGGCATCAAATCGCATCTCCAGCCTTTCCCAAGCATTGCACTTGGTACCTCACCTGTCAGTTTGCTTGAGCTAACGAGTGCTTACACCACTTTTGCAAATAAGGGTGTTCACATTCAGACGATGGCGATTACTCGAATCGAGGATAAAAACGGTAATGTTCTTGCCGAATATCACCCGAATTTTGAGAAGGAAGCGATTAGTCCTGAAACAGCATACATCATGATTGATATGATGCGCGGCGTTGTTCGCGGGGTACCACCAAACGGACTGGGTACGGGTATCCGGCTCCGGAATATCTATCACGTCACCCAAGATGTCGCTGCAAAGACGGGAACCTCTCAAAACAGTGCTGATAACTGGTTTGAGGCTATGACACCTAATATCGTTATGGGAGCTTGGGTCGGTGGCGAAGACCGCAGAATCCGTTTCCCTGAAAACACATACATTGGACAGGGCGCCCGTACGGCTCTGCCAATTGTCGGTGACTTCATGGACAAATGTATGGCTGATCCGAATGTACCGTGGAGCTATGATGGATTTGAGCAGCCCAAGGGATTTGTTATGCCTGAACCGCCAAAAGATCAGGAAAACAATCAGCTAAAAAGTGAGAAAAAAGGAAAGATAGGCTGGTAATTAATTATCTCTTGATAAACTAATTGGTCAATCCTGAATTTATTACTTTTTTTGCAACCTGGAGGGCTAAAAGCCCCTTCTCCGAGTAGTATAATGTTTTGATTCCATCATAAAATTATACTTCGCTGAAGAGAAGCTGGAATACGTCCGTACAGAAGCTGAAGCTTCATTGGCTAACGAGCTGCATTCTGAAACTCATATCAACCAGGCTGGTGTTTGTAATCTGCATCTTTGCATATGGCAAGCCAGCATGCAGTATTACGGCCTGTCCATAAATAAAAAAGGCAACGGATAAACACCATTGCCTTTTTCATAAACTGTTAAGTATAGGAAAGTTATCACCGTCCAGCTTGGCGTGCTACTTTTAACCGGTTAACGGCACGCTGCAAGGCTAAATCGGCCCGGGCCTGATCGATATGGTTATCTTTCAGGCGTCGCTCAGCCCGTTCTTTGGCTGTCTTGGCACGTGAAACGTTAATTTCATCGGCCCGTTCAGCTGCTTCAGCCAAGAGAATGAGAGTATTGTGATTTACATCCACAAAACCACCGCTGATGGCATATAATTCAATCTGTCCATTTTCCTTCTGAACCACAGTCTCACCAATCTCCAGAGTTGACATGAGACTGGCGTGATTGAACAGAACCTGAAAATTACCATCGGTACCCGGCAGGCGCAGGCTAACGACTTCCCCTTCAAATACAGGTCCGTCGGGTGTTAGTATCTGTGCACGGTAAGTATTCATCAATTAAATTCAGGTTTAGTTTTCAGACTCGGTTTCAGCGAGCAGTTTCTCGCCTTTCTCGACTGCTTCCTCAATAGAACCAACCATGTAGAAAGAATTCTCAGGCAGATGATCGAGTTCACCGTCGACAACCTTATTGAATCCTTTAATGGTGTCTTCAAGCTTCACATACTTACCTTGCAAACCGGTAAACTGCTCGGCAACGAAGAACGGCTGACTCAGAAAACGCTGCACGCGACGTGCACGGGCTACGGTTTGTTTATCTTCATCAGAGAGTTCATCCATCCCAAGAATAGCAATAATATCCTGCAGGTCTTTATACCGTTGTAGCAACTCTTTCACCCGTTGGGCGCAATTATAATGCTCTTTGCCGATCGTGTGTGGGTCAAGAATGCGTGAAGTTGAATCCAGTGGATCTACAGCCGGATAGATACCGAGCGAGGAAATCTGGCGTGACAAAACAGTAGTCGCATCGAGGTGCGTAAATGTGGTAGCAGGGGCGGGGTCCGTCAAGTCATCAGCAGGTACATAGACAGCCTGTACAGATGTAATGGATCCGGCTTTGGTTGAGGTGATACGCTCCTGGAGCTGTCCCATTTCGGTAGCCAGCGTTGGCTGATAACCTACGGCTGAAGGCATACGGCCAAGCAGAGCCGACACTTCAGAACCGGCCTGAGTGAAACGGAAGATATTGTCAATAAACAATAGAATATCGCGGCTGACTTCGTCACGGAAATACTCAGCTACCGTAAGTCCGGAAAGAGCAACACGGGCACGAGCACCAGGTGGCTCGTTCATCTGTCCAAAGACGAGCGTTGCCTGTGATGACTTCAGAGCATCCATATCGACTTTTGAGAGATCCCAGTCACCGGATTCCAGAAGACCTTTTTTGAACTCATCACCATAGTTGATGACACCCGATTCGATAAACTCACGGAGCAGGTCATTACCTTCACGTGTACGCTCACCAACACCAGCAAATACTGAGAGTCCACCGTGTAGCTTGGCGATGTTATTGATAAGCTCCTGAATCAGGACTGTCTTGCCAACACCGGCACCACCAAATAGTCCAATCTTACCACCCTTTACATACGGGCAGAGAAGGTCAACAACTTTGATACCTGTTTCCAGAATTTCTGATTCAGAGGAAAGGTCTTCGAAACTGGGTGCCGGCTTATGAATCGGCGACCGACGTTCGGCTTTTGGAGATGGGATACCGTCTATAGCGTCACCAACGATATTAAACAGCCGGCCCCGGATATCTTCACCGACGGGCATCGAGATCGGAGCACCGGTGTTATTGACTTCAGTACCACGTACGAGGCCATCGGTTGAGTCCATAGCAATTGCACGAACGCGATTTTCCCCCAAATGCTGGGCAACTTCCAAAACCAGTTTACCATCTTCCCGATCAATTTCTAAAGCGGTTAGAACTGGCGGGATCTCTCCTTCTTTAAAATCTACGTCGACTACAGGGCCGATTACTTGAGCGATAGTTCCTTTATTCATTATGCTTTGTTATCTGCGTTAACATTCGGATGTGTAACTGTAAAATTTTACCTGAAATATCTAAAGTCATCAAAGCTTGCAAAATTAACCATCAAATGTTCAAATTGCAATCATATAAGACGAGGAAATCTATCTTACTGGTTAGAAGAAAATTGGAAAAAGTATTTCTAACCCTTAAGATAGCAAACCATATCGGGTAACCTAAAATGCATTTTTTTCTTGATTCCGGTTGCCCGACGCCAAATACTTTATTGATAAATTCTCTTATATTTCGATCAAAAAAAATCAGGCAAAAACACGATATCCAATTTTGGTACAAGAAAACGATAAAACAGCTCGACAAGTCAGCATAGAAATACTCTCAAAGTTCGATGAGAGCATGTATCTGGATACCTTACTGCTCGATCAGCTTGAAGGACCGGACAGGCAACAAGCGAATGAATTCGTCCAGGGCATTCTCCGCAGACGAGGTTATCTGGACTTTTTGATTCAGCAATACAGCAATGTCGATTTCGAACATATGACACCACTGTTCCGGAATCTGCTTCGCGTTGGTATTTACGACCTTCTTTTCATGGATGGAACGCCGGATTATGCGGCGGTGAATGAGGCTGTCGAATATGGCAAGCGTTACATAAGTGCAAAAACAGGTGATCTCGTAAATGCGATCCTGAGAAAGATACAACGCGAAAGAGCCAATTTGCCTCGTCCGCAGTCCGATGATCGCATCGAACTGATCGCTACCACTTTCTCCCATCCCGCTTGGATGGTGCGCCGCTGGGTAAAAAGGTTCGGTGAACGCGACGCCTTTCACCTAATGCAGGCTAACAATCAGCACCCTCCCTATTACATCCGTGTAAATAATATCAGAACACATACAGAGAATTTTATTCTCAGGATGACCAAGAGCGATGTGGCTTTTGAAGAAAGCGACTGGCTTCCGGGATACTTCAAGGTCGATCAGTTGCACAAAATTCGTGAGAAGGGATGGTTTGAAAAAGGACTCTGCCAGGTACAGGACATTGCCGCCGGATTTGCGCCATGGATTCTAGATCCCCAGCCTGGTGAAACCGTTTACGATCTTTGTGCCGCTCCGGGGACAAAAACAATCGTTATGGCCGACATGATGCAGAATGAGGGCAGCATCCTCGCAGTCGATATTCATACCGATCGTGTCAAGAAAATTGCTGAAAACGCAACTCACTACGGTGCAGAAATCGTAAAAATACAGCGTGCCGACGTAATCGAAGAACGTTTCAGGCTTTCTGATGCCGTACTCCTTGATGCCCCATGTACCGGAACGGGCGTGCTTAGCAAACGTGCCGACCTCAGATGGAAGCGTAAAGAAGAAGATCTGGCGACCATCATCGAAAGACAAGCCGAACTGCTGGATGCTGCCGGAAACATGGTGGCACGGAACGGTAGACTGGTTTATTCAACCTGTTCACTGGAACCGGAAGAAAACATGGAACAAATAAACAAGTTCCTCGAGAACTACGACAATTTTGTTCTTGAAGACCTGAGCGGATTCCTTCCTGAAGAGGTCCTGACCGAAGATGGCAAGGCTTACCAGACATTCCCGCATATACATCATTGTGATGGACATTTTGGTGTACTGCTCAGACGCACTAAATAACTGATTCCGCCGCCGGCCCTGATCGATTACAATACGTCGACTGGGTGCAGCCTTATAATCTCTTTTCCCTTTTTCAGCGAGTTGTGTAGCCATGTTGGTTGATTTCCGACATGGCTACCGTCTGGCAAAGCATATTTTTATATTACGTGCTTAGCCCAGAATGCCATCATTCGGGGCTTTTTCTGCCTGCCGGCAATCCAAACATAATTTTTTGATTTTCAAGTAACCATTTTTATGCAGGAAGTTCCCAAAAGATACGATCCCAAGGCTATTGAAAAACTATGGTATGACTACTGGACCGGACACAAATTATTCGAAACCCATCCGGATCCCAAAAAGAAACCATTTACCATCATGATGCCTCCTCCCAACGTAACCGGGCGTTTGCATATGGGACATGCACTGCAGGGGTCAGTCCAGGATGCACTGATCCGTATAAAGCGGATGCAAGGTAACGAGGCACTCTGGCTTCCCGGAACCGACCACGCCGGCATCGCCACTCAAAATGTTGTCGAGAAGAATCTGAAACAGAATGAAGGTCGTTCACGTCATGATGTGGGCCGGGATGAGTTCATTGATAAGGTTTGGGAATGGAAAGATGAATACGGGGCCATCATCATCGATCAGATGAAAAAGCTCGGAACCAGCTGCGACTGGAGCAAAGAGCGGTTTACGATGGATGAAGGTTTCTCCCGTGCTGTGCAGGAAGTGTTTGTAAAATTATACAACGAAGGCCTGATCTATCGTGGCAACTACCTTGTCAACTGGTGCCCGGTGGATATGACGGCCCTTTCGGATGAAGAGGTCGATGACATCGAAAAAGACGGACATCTGTGGTATGTTCGCTATCCCATAGCTGATGATCCCGAACAATCGATTACCATTGCAACAACGCGTCCCGAGACGATGTTGGGTGATACAGCTATAGCAGTACATCCGGATGATGAACGGTATCAAAATTTAATTGGCAGACACGTTACCTTGCCATTAATTGGTCGCGAACTGCCGATCATCACAGACGAATATGTAAAAATGGAGTTTGGTGCCGGCGCACTTAAAATTACCCCTGCCCATGACAAGAATGACTTTGAGATTGGTCAGCGGCACAAGCTTGATGTCATCAATATCATGAACACTGATGGCACCATCAATGAAAACGGTGGTAGCTATGAAGGGCTTGACCGAATCAAAGCGCGCGAACGTATCGTCGAGGAATTGGAAGATGGCGGTTACCTGGTTAAAACCGAATCATATCGTCACACCGTACCTGTTTCCAGCCGTTCCAAAGCAGTAATTGAACCATTGATCTCGCGTCAGTGGTTTGTGAAGATGGAGCCGTTAGCTAAACCCGCACTTAAGGCAGCTCGCAACGGCGAGATCAAGTTCTTCCCGCAACGATGGGAAAACGAATATTACCGCTGGCTCGAAAACATCCGCGACTGGACCATCTCCCGCCAGCTCTGGTGGGGTCACCGCATTCCCGTTTGGTACTACACTGACGATAACGGTGAGATTGACGAGTCTCGTGATTATCTCGTATCAGTCGATCAGCCGGAACCCGGAATGGTTCAGGATGAAGATGTGCTGGATACCTGGTTTTCATCATGGCTCTGGCCGTTCGCCACACTCGGTTGGCCGGAAGAAACCGATGATCTAAAATATTTTTACCCAACCGACGTGCTTGTATCCGGTTACGATATCCTGTTTTTCTGGATCTCCCGGATGATTATGGCGGGCCTTCATTTCACCGGCGAGCTTCCTTACCGTGATATATTTATCACAGGAATGGTGAAAGACAAACATGGCCGCTGGATGAGCAAGAGTCTCGGTAACGGTATCGACCCACTGGACATGATCGAACAGTACGGTGCTGATGCGGTTCGTTATTGTCTCATTATTCTTTGTGCCCAGGGACAGGATATTAAGCTGGATCCAACGAAATTTGAGATGGGCCGAAATTTTGCCAACAAAATCTGGAATGCGTTCCGGTTTTTATCCATGCATGTTCAAGATGGTAAAATTTATTCCAGTACGGTAGATCCCGAGTCCTTCAGTCTGGCAGACAAATGGATGTTCACTAGGCTACAACAAACGGTTCAGGCTGTTGATGACGACTTGTCGCGTTACCGTCTGAACGAAGCACTGCTGAAAATCTACGGACTCGTCTGGAATGACTTCTGCGACTGGTATCTGGAATTGATTAAACCGGATAATCCCGGTGAAAAAATGTCAGATGAAACAGTCTCCCGGGCTATCTTCATCTTTGAAAATCTGATGAAACTTCTGCATCCGTTCATGCCATTTATAACAGAAGAAATCTGGCAGCGGTTGCGGGAACGAACACCCGAAGAGGCTCTTGTCCGGTCTGAATGGCCCGTTTTCGACAGCAATCTGCTCTTTGAAGGCGAGGCTGCTCTTTTTGGTACGATGCAGTCGATCATCTCCTCGATACGCAATATTCGTGCGGAAATGCATGTTGATGTCAACAGGGAGATTGATGTTGTACTGAATGCTCCGGATAAACAATCGGCAAAGAAACTCTCAAACCAGGAAACGATCTTTCACAAGCTTCTGAAGCTGAGCGACATAACCATCGATACGGGGCTCGACAGGCCTCCTGCGGCCGCTTCTTCTGTTGTGGAGGGCAACCAGGTTTATGTTCCGCTCTCGGGTGTTATCGATCTGGATAAAGAAAAGGTACGTATTGAGAAAGAAATTCAGCGGCTGGAGAAATTTCTCAAATCAGTTAACGGAAAACTTTCAAATCCACAGTTTCTGGAAAATGCGCCGGATGAAGTGGTTAAGAAAGAGCGGACAAAACAAGCTGATGCCGAAACGAATCTGCGAAAACTGATAGGCATACTCGAAGACTTTGCCGGATAACCGTACGTTATGAATATGAATTAAGAGGAGTGACTCATTGAATCCTCCTTTCACTTGAATTTTATGCGCGAATTTACTCTCAAGGGCGAATCATCTGAAAAACCATCACGTACCGGTGAAATCCTTAAGGCACTGAATCCCAGTCAAAGTGAGGCTGCCACACACTCGGACGGTCCGCTTCTCATTATTGCCGGGGCCGGAAGCGGGAAGACAAGGGTACTAACCTTCCGCATCGCATGGATGCTGGAACAGAATATTGCCAAGCCGTGGCAGATCCTTGCTCTTACGTTCACGAATAAGGCCGCAAATGAGATGCGGGAACGTATCGAGAAGCTAATCGGTGATGAAGCAGAACGTATATGGATGGGTACATTTCACAGTATTTTTGCGCGGATCCTGCGTTTTGAGGCTGACAAAATCGGATATACCAGCGACTTCAGTATTTACGATTCAGAGGACAGCGGGAAGTTGGTGCGCAATATCCTCAAGGAGCTGAATTACGACACGAAAGAAGTGCGTCCCAAAAGTATCCAGTTTCTCATCAGCAAGGCTAAAAATAGCCTCATTCCACCGGAGGCTTTTGGCAATAAGTTTTTTGAAGGGCCTCTCGATGACATCGCCAAGCAGGTTTATCCCATCTATGAAAACCGCCTGAAAATGAGCAATGCGCTCGATTTCGATGACCTGCTGATCAAACCCATAGAACTCTTTGAACAGCATAAAGACGTGTTGGAAGCCTACCAGGATCGTTTTCAGTACCTGTTGATCGACGAGTACCAGGATACGAACCGTGCACAATACAAGGTCGCGAAACTGCTTGCTGCTAAACACCATAATATCTGTGTCGTTGGCGATGATGCCCAGAGCATCTACTCATTCCGGGGTGCCGATATTTCAAACATTCTCAGTTTTGAAGAAGATTATCCCGAAGCAAAGCGCGTCGCCCTGGAACAGAATTATCGTTCCACCAAAGCGATCCTGATGGCCGCCGATTCAGTCATTAAAAACAATCAGAACCGACTCGATAAGACACTCTGGACAGAAAATGATTTCGGCGAGACGATAACGGTTCTCGAAAGCTACAATGAACGTGACGAAGCAAACCGTATCAGCCACTTCATTCAGAATCTCAAGCTGCGCAAGGGCTATTCCTATCATGATTTCGCCATTTTGTATCGAACAAATTCTCAAAGCCGTGTTTTTGAAGACGCATTGCGTCACAAAGGAATACCCTACCAGTTAGTCGGTGGCATTTCCTTCTACCAGCGCAAGGAAATCAAAGACGTTGTCTCTTACCTCAAACTTTTGGTAAACCCGAATGATGAGGAAGCTTTGCTAAGGGTGATCAATGAACCCAGCCGCGGAATCGGTGCCAAAACAATGAGCACGATCCTGGAAGTTGCTCATGCCGATAATAAACGTCCGTGGGAAGTCCTTAAAGAGATCGACAAGATTAATGTGTACAAACCGGCGCAAAATCAGATCCGCGATTTTATGTCGTTGATCGAAGAAGCCCGGAAACGCCTGGGATCTGAACCTATGGTTGATACGGCACAATTTTTGATGAAACAGACCGGATACCTGCAGCAGTTTATCCAGGAGAATACGCATGAAGCACTAAGCAGACGTGAAAACGTTCTCGAGTTGTTCAACGCGCTGTCATATCATGAAAAAACGAAAGAAGATGCTACGCTCAGCACTTTTCTCCAGGAAATAAGTCTTATAACCGACCTCGATAATTTTGATCTTCAAGAACCATCCGTAACCCTGATGACCGTACACGGTTCAAAGGGCCTGGAATTTCCTGTTGTTTTCATTGCCGGTCTGGAAGACGAGCTTTTCCCTATTGGCGCCAGGAATAACGATGATGTTGATATGGAAGAAGAACGACGGCTTTTTTATGTAGCTATCACACGTGCTCAAAAGGAACTGTATCTCTCTCATGCTCGTACACGATTTAAGTTTGGGGATGACATAGCTATGAAACGCTCACGATTTCTCAGCGAGATCGACCCGGCTGTTCTTCGTACAGAGACTGGTGCAACCTATTCGGGATCCAGTTCCAGGGACTATGGGGTCCGGCGATCCGGTTCGTGGCGCTCCACGAAAACGCTGGGGTCAGCTTCCAGGCCTTCTATCACCAGGGCAAAAAAGACTACTCACTCGGGTATGAACATCGATTATGACAACATCACACACGATGATTTACGGGTAGGGACGAAAGTGATGCACGAAAAATTTGGCAAAGGAAAAATTATAAGCAAAGAAGGTTTTGCAGATCAGACCAAGGTAGTAGTATTTTTCAATGATTACGGTCAAAAAAAGCTACTGCTAAAATTTGCACGCCTGAGTATCCTTGATTAAGCCGATCACATACCTCCCTGATATGACTAATCCTCTGCAATCCGGACGCAGAGAAAATTATATGGGAACATTGGAATCCTGGGATGATAGATTTTCCCATTATGATTGTGACAGGTCATCACATTTTCCATTATTCCACTATTCCATCATTCCACTCATTTTTACCTTATTGCTGTTGGCCGTTTTCCCACTTGCAGCGTTTGCTCAGATTGGTTCGGATGCCCGTTCGATGGTAATGGGAGGAGGCAGCGCATATCTCACTGGTTTTGAATCCAACTTTTACAACCCTGCCAATCTTCTGATCCCAAATTATAAACACAGTACCGAGATTGAGTTTGGATCAGTTTCCATGCAACTTAACCGCCGTCCGCTCAACCGGACGTTTGTGCCTTTTAAGGGATATGCCGATCAGTTGTTGTCCAACCGTTCAGGAAGTAACCTGGATACAAATGGTAACCGGCAAAAGCTCCTTGAACATTGGTTCAACGGTGATGAGACAAATTATTCCCGTTACGCTACCTTTACAGCAACACCTTTCGGCATAAGCTGGCAGCACGGACCATTTGCTTATTCTGTCGGTTTTCATAGCAGGGCTTTAAACAGTTTCGAACTGACTAAGGGATGGTTTTCCGGAAATTCTCAGAGCATCACCCCGAAAAATCCACTCAATCGAAACCTGAAGCAGACGATCGCAACCTATCAGGAGATATCAGTAGGTTTTGCACAGGCTGTTACGCTGGTAAACGGCTGGTCTCCCAACCTGAACCGACTCTATGTCGGTGTTGCTCCAAAGTTCATCATTCCAGGCATGTACATGCAGACTGACTACCAGTCATCTTACCGCAGGGACAATTCGGGAAATATCATTCAAACCAGGACACTAAGTATGATGTCCGCCGGCGCTCTATCTGTAGCATGGAATGGTAAAGGTTCGAATAATACCCTCTCCAATAATGATCTGTTTAATCCCACCGGCTGGGGACTTGGTCTTGATATGGGGTTAACCTACGTCAAAAGCCTTGGCAACGACATCTCTCTGCTAAAAGGGAATAAGCGTACGGCCCTTCGGCGATCATTCCGCGTAAGCATCTCACTCACCGATGTGGGATTTGTACATTATAACCACCAGGTGACAAGCCTGAATCAATTACAGGGAACGAGAACGGTACAACAACTTCCAGAGGGTCCCGCAACTGAATTCACAGGCTCTCCGGTGCAGGCGTTATCGTATTTACAGGCTGATGGCGGGACATCAGATTACCTTAAGTCCAATCAGGTTCATGACATTCGTATTTCTCTTCCTACTGCATTTCATTTCGGCGCGGCTTACCAGGATAACTGGTGGATGCTGACCGGCGATCTGACATACGGTCTGAATAAAAACACGTTTAACTTTGGTGGATGGATCGCTGATGCCGGCGCCGAAATTCGTCCACTCCATTTCCTGCCAATCAGAGCCGGCCTGCAGTGGTATCCAGGACATCACCTCATCCTGGCATCCGGATTAGGTATCGATACCGAATATGTGAGTATTGATTTTGGCACACGTTTCAGCGCTCCCAGCACGAATCGCGGGTTTTACCTTCTGGGGGCTGCAATAACAACATTGCGACTGCATTTTTAGCCAGTCACGATCACTTTGAAAATTCCGGGCTACGTTTCTCAAGAAAGGCTCTTACACCTTCCATGTGATCGGGTTCAGCAGCTGCCCGCTCCTGCAGATTTCTTTCGAGGACCAGGATTTCATCAAGTGAATGATGCAGGGAAGCATGACTCATCTGTTTAATCAATCCAAGTGCTACTTTTGGCATCCGCACATAGGCCTCTGCTTTCTTTTTAACAACATCAGATAATTGATCCGGTTCGCTTATTTCATTAACCATGCCATTACTAAACGCTTCATTGGCCGTCATTACGCCAGCTGTTGCGGCCCAATCAAAAGCTTTATGCCTGCCGATGCGATGTGTAACAAAAGACATAACTCCAGTGTCAGGGACCAGTCCGATGCGTGCAAATGCCATATAAAATTGTACATCGGGAACCGCGATAATATAATCGCACGCTAAAGCCAGGCCAATACCCGCACCGACTACAGCGCCGTTAAGTACAGCGATGTATGGCTTTGAACTTTCCGTGATAGTCCTGAGCAGCGGATGATAGAGCTCTTCGAGATGCTGTTCATATTGTCCGGACTTACCTAATTGTTCCTGTGTCAGGTCAGCGCCTGAACAAAATGCCCGGTCACCCGAACCAGTCAGAATAATAACACGTACCGAAGAATCGTCATTTGCTCTTCTAAATGTTCCCGTCAGTTCGTCGATCATCATTACATTTAAGGCATTCAATCTATCAGGACGATCCAGCTTGATCGTAACGACAGGCCCCTCGGCTTCGAGGTGAATGGTTTTGAGCTTTGGTGATTCCATAAACCTCCGTTTAAGTGTTTTTTCAGGAAGTAGCAATATCTGTTTGTAAATGAACGAAATTTTGTTAGACTTAGATTAATAGGTATATATAGTATAAGTTAATGATGTAAATCAAATACCCATCAAAATATATTTGCCGGAAACCCCTCATATCAATTCTGCGGTTTAGAACGTTGATCAGTATAACAGTGTCCTTTCTATCTTCGTAGACACGAGAAAAAAGACATGAACATTTATTACCTCAAAGAACAACTCCGCCAGTTGTGGCAACGTGTAAAAGAATGGTTCTTTCCTACCCCGGAATTGCAACCCATTCCTATTCCTGCTCATCCGCAAAGGGAGCAACCCTGATTTTTAGGGTGCCTTCCCTTTTGGCACACGTGTCCCCCTCTCTTTACTGACCGATTGTCAGCAAAGTTAACAACTCGTGTTATTCTGCCATGATTTGCGCCTTTGTCCTGTCGCATTGATAGCCTCACTTTTTTTGGCGCAGCATTTGTCCTATCCTTATATCAAAGCTGTAAAAAAACAAATTGCAGGAAGATTATATATGAAAGAATTTACTGAAGGGAATAATTTTGACCTGTTTGCAGATGATGTCTTTGACGATTTTGAACAGGCTATCCCCCTGCTTTCCGAAGAAGAAGAAAAAAAATTAATCGAATCTGACATTCCGGATAAACTTCCGATCCTGCCGTTGAAAAACACGGTACTGTTTCCGGGTGTAGTTATACCCATAACTGTTGGTCGGGACAAGTCACTTGATTTGGTTCGTGATGCTTATGAAGGCGAACGTATTATAGGTGTCGTAGCACAAAAAGATGCTGATACGGAAAACCCGGGTGTAAACGATATTTACCATATTGGTACGGTTGCGCAGATCCTGAAACTCATCAAAATGCCTGATGGCAGTAAGAGTATTGTTATTCAGGGTAAAGGGATCTTCCAAATCAATAAGATTGTCGAATCAGAGCCCTATTTTCAGGCAAGCGTCGAGCCGCAAGTCAACGATTTGGATATGTCTGGCGTGGAATTGGATGCCGCATTGCGCTCGGTGAAAGAGACGGCTACTCAGATAGTAAACCTGTCTCCAAATATTCCGTCCGAAGCAGCTATTGCCATTAACAATATCAACAGTCCGACGTTCCTGTTGAACTTCATCTCATCCAACCTGAATATCTCTATTAAGGAGAAACAGGAAATACTGGAGACGGTTAAGTTTTCAGAACGCCTCGATCTGGTCATAGGGTATCTGAACAAAGAGCTCCAGGTGTTAAACCTGAGTGAAGAGATCCGCTCAAAGGTAAAAACAGATATTGAACAGCAGCAGCGTGATTTCTACCTCCGCCAGCAACTGAAAACCATTCAGGAAGCTCTCGGCGATGATAGTGAGAAGGAAGAGGTTGATAAACTCCGGGATCGGGCCAAGGATAAACGATATCCGGATGAGGTCAGGGAAGAACTTGGCAAAAAGATCGAGCAGCTTGACCGCACTCCGTCATCGGCGCCCAACTACAGTATCTTGCTGAATTACATTGAGTGGATACTCGATTTACCGTGGAAAAAGTATTCCAAAGATAAGCTGGACCTGAAACGAGCCAGAAAAATACTGGACGAAGATCACTATGGACTCGAAAAGGTAAAAAAACGCATCATCGAGTATCTTGCAGTCCTGAAGCTCAAAAAAGACATGAAGGCGCCGATTCTGTGTTTATACGGGCCTCCGGGTACTGGTAAAACTTCACTCGGAAAATCTGTCGCACGGGCTCTCAATCGTGAGTTTGTAAGATTCAGTCTTGGTGGTTTGCATGATGAAGCGGAAATTCGCGGTCACAGACGTACATATATAGGTGCCCTTCCGGGACGCATCGTTCAGAATATCAAAAAAGCCGGCACAAACAATCCGGTTATGATGCTCGATGAGATCGACAAGGTGGGATCTGATTTTCGTGGTGATCCGACATCTGCCCTGCTGGAGGTATTGGATCCGGAACAGAATAATTCATTCTACGACAATTATCTTGAGTTGGAATACGATCTGTCGCGTGTCCTATTTATTGCTACGGCAAACTCGCTGGATACCATTCCACCACCGCTTCGCGACCGGATGGAAATCATCCACCTGAGCGGCTATACACAGGAAGAAAAACTTCAGATCGCCAAAAAATACCTGGTGCCCAAACAGGTTGAGGAAAATGGATTGAAAACTGCGCAATTCCGTATATCTGATAAGGCACTCCTGGAAGTCATCGACGGATACACTCGCGAATCTGGTGTTCGTAACCTGGAACGAGAAATTGGCGGGCTGACCCGCTGGGTTGCCAGCAAGGTGGCACAAAATGAGAAAGACAAAGGCAGTGCCGGTGTTAATGATATCGAGAAGATTCTTGGCAAACGCCGGTTCTTCTCTGAAATAGCCGAGCGTACAACCGTGCCGGGTGTTGCCACTGGTTTGGCATGGACACCCGTTGGCGGAAGTATTCTCTTCATTGAAGCCAGCCTTTCAGCCGGTAACGGGAAACTTAACATTACCGGTCAGCTTGGCGATGTAATGAAAGAATCTGCTGTACTGGCCCACTCATTTCTGAAAGCTCATGCAGAAACGTACGGTATTCCCGAATATGCATTCAAAGACTGGGATCTGCATATTCACGTTCCGGCAGGTGCCATTCCAAAGGATGGCCCATCTGCCGGTGTGTCGATCCTATCGGCAATTGCGTCGATCTACACGCAACGTAAAGTGAAAAACACGCTGGCAATGACTGGTGAAATCACATTACGCGGATTGGTGCTTCCAGTGGGCGGTATTAAAGAGAAAGTGCTTGCAGCTAAACGGGCAGGTATAAAGCAAGTGTTTCTTCCGAAGAAAAATGAGGCTGACATTTCAGAGATTGAAGAGGACACGATTAAGGATATGGAGTTTACCTACCTTGAACGAATCGAAAATCTGTTGGATAAAGTACTCGAAAAGAAACATGTTGCCGATCCGTTCGTAAAATTTAAACGCAACAACAACGACGAAGAAAAAAGTAATGATCAGACCTCAAAAACTGACAACACAGCCAGTAAGACTGTTTCGGTAAACTGATCTTTACTTTTAGACATTTAAAGCCGTCCCACTTGCAGGGGGACGGCTTTTTTATTTATTCGGCAACAAGTCGATAAAGAAATGACGTATTTATTTTCGGAATCTCGCGTCTCTGGCCCATCCTACGGGCATCATCTGTTTATGATTTACTTGTAAGAATATCGCATCAGTCCGAGGAAAAAACGCAGAATATTTTGTACAATACATTATCGGTTTGACGAGTTGTGTTGCCTTTGACCGGTGAATAAGTGTGCTTTATCCCATGAGATTATGATAGTTATGAGTATCAGAAACAGAAAGTAGTTGGTTGTACTAAAATCCGGGATGTGTGATGCAGGATAGATCAGAAATAACCCAAATATTACTGCGCGTCAAATCAGGTCCCTCGGACGCTTATAACCAATTGTTTCCTATTGTATATGACCATCTCAGAGATTTGGCGTATATGCATATAAAAGGTGAGTACGGTGTGCAAACACTTTCACAGACCGAGTTAGTTCACGAAGTTTATCTGAAGCTCATAGACCAATCAGAGATCAACTGGAAAGATCGTGCCCACTTCTATGCCATTGCCTCACGCTGCATGCGGCAGATTTTGATCGACTATGCCCGAAAGAAAAAAGCGCAGAAAAGAGGTCAAGCGAAAAAACCTGTCACTTATCTGGATGGCATAATGAAGATTGAACAACAGATTGACGATCTGATCAATCTGGATGATGCTTTGCAACAACTCGCAAAACTAAATAAGCGGCTGGCTGAGGTTGTTGAATATCGGTATTTCGGTGAAATGAGTATTGAAGACACCGCCATGGTAATGGGCATATCAACAAGTACGGTCATCAGGGAGTGGGCAAAGCCGCGTGGCTGGCTGTATCAAAGAATTAAAAAGAAGCATCTAATGTCTGGTGACGCATATCGTATTCATTTAATGTTCTCAGATATGAATTGTTTTACAGGATTTATACGCATACAGAAAAAACTATAATTCTTGTCTCATGCAAAAGAAGCACTGGCAACGTATTGAAACCATTCTGGATACTGTACTCAGCTTGCCGGAGCATGAACGGGATACGTATATATCCAAAGCTTGCAACGATGATGAGGCATTCCTGCAAGAGGTAAGGAGCATCCTCTGGGGGATAGAAGAGTCCGAGAAGACCCATTACCTGGAGCACGCATCAAGTGATCACCGGGAACTGATTGATGAGACTTGCCGAAAAGAATGACTCAGCTCATAAAGATTATTACATCGGAAAGCGTATTGGGCATTACAAAATTACAGAGTCAGGCAGGCAGCGGCGGGATGGGCGCCGTTTATCGTGCAGAACGTGCAGACGGCCAATTTCACCAATCGGTTGCCATAAAAATTCTTAAACACGGCTACCATTCGGATGAGGTTATACACCGGTTCCGTATTGAGCAGGAAATCCTGGCTAACCTTCATCATCCCAACATCGCTCAACTGTATGATGCGGGATTGACTGATGATGAAACCCCCTACCTGATCATGGAGTTTGTGGATGGTATTCCAATTGACGAATACGCCAACAAACACCGCTTGATCAATCAGAGCAACGGCTGGATCTTCTTCATTAAAAGTCTGTGATGCCGTTCAATTTGCTCATACGAACCTGGTCATTCATCGTGACCTGAAGGCCCAAAATATTCTGGTTAATACGCAGGGGCAGATCAAGATTCTTGATTTCGGCGTCGCCAAACTCATCGATCCCGCATCTACAGATATCACTCTCATCGAAACCCAGCCGGGTCAGCTCTTTTGGACGCCACACTATGCTTCACCGGAACAGATACGAGGCGATGCCGTTTCCACGACAAGTGATGTCTATTCTTTGGGGGTTTTGCTGTATAAACTGCTGACGGACACCTACCCATTTGATCTGTCGGGAAAAACATTTTCGGAAATTTCCTACACCGTAATTAACCATGAACCTACCTCACCAAGCGAAACGGTCAAGAAATCCCAAAATATTGAGCATATAGCCATTACAAGAAATCTAACTGCAGGTGAACTCAAAAAAGAATTGAAAGGAGACCTGGACTCAATTATCCTCAAAACTCTGAGAAAAGAACCTAAAGCCCGTTTTGAGTCGGCGCGTCAATTAGTTGAAGATCTGCAAAGGTATCAAAACAGTCTTCCTGTATTATCACGAAAAGGAAATCTGAGATATCTGGCAAGAAAATTCATCCGCAGAAATGCTGTTCCTGTCACATTCCTGATAATGTTGCTCATTACTATCTCTGGATTGGTAATGTATTACACGACCCAGGTCACGGGCCAACGGAACAAAGCTGTCATGGAGGCTCAAAAGGCACAGATCGTGACTAATTTTATGATCAATATTTTTAAAAATGCGGATCCGTATGATCAAAACAAGAAAAACCTGACTGCACGCGAAATACTTGACCGAAGCACGAGACGCGTCCAAACATCCATTAGTGATCCTGATATCAAGGCAACAATGCTGGCGGCACTGGGCGGTATTTATGAAGATTTGGGAATGTACAGCAAAGCAAAACCGCTCTTTCAGGATGCGATGAACATTAGGGAAAACCTGGATCCCGGTAATATCAGAGATATGGCATCAAGCTACTATAACTGGGCCGATATCAATGAATTAATGGGTAATTACGAAACCTCGAAGAACTATTTTAAGAAATCGGGTAGGATGTATCTTCATATGAATGACGATTCATCATATGCAAAAAATATATTAGAGTTGGGATGGGTGTATTATCTGACTGCCGATTATAGCGAAGCTGATTCCCTGGTTACCACTGCCATGAATATCGACCGGGTTATCTACGGGAATCACAGTAAAAGAGTAGCCCGGTGCTATCAATACCTTGCCTGGGTCAACAGCGGAGAGGGAGACTATAAAACAGCCGACAGCCTTTTCCGAAAAGCTCTTTCTCTAAGAGAATTGTTGTACAAAGGTGATCACCCCCTTGTTGCCCAGACTCTTGCCGGATTGGGAAGAACCTTATACAATGAACAACAATATGATTCCGCTGAGGTGTATATCAATAAGTCTCTGGCTATGAACAAGCGATTGTTTGGCAACGTACATCCCAGTATTGCCAAGATTCTGGATGTTCTCGGATTGATAAAGCAAAGAAAACACGAATATGACCTGAGTCAGCAATATATCAGTAAAGCCCTTCAGATGGACAGAAAAATTTATGGGAATTATGCGCCAGAAGCTATAGAAACACTGGGAGATCTGGCCACAACTTATTTTTATGCCAAACAGTATCAGAAAGCAGCGGATATTTTCATGCAGGTTAAGGATGGTAACATCAAAGCACTTGGGGCCGTGACATCCTGAGGTTGCTACCGACTATAACAACATAGCCATGTGCTTATGGAAAGCGGGGAAAAAACAAGAAGCACTGATAAATTTTCAAAAATCTATTGCTGTTGCTTCGAAAATCTATAAACCGGCTCATCCCCATCTAATCTACTTCCGAAAGAATCTGGCTGATCTGTACCAAGAACTCGGTAACTATCAGATGGCAGAGAAAATTCATCTGCAAAATTTTAAAGTCCTGCAGGATAGTCTGGGATTGCATGATAAACGATCACAAGTTGTTACCCAACGACTCGTTAACTTTTATAGTGAATGGGGCAAACACAAACAAGAGAACTATTATCGATCCCTTCTGGATAATCCTCAAAACTGATATTGCTAATTTTACTCCATTATATCAGCGATAATATCGTTCGCCTAAGAGAATTTGCTATGAGCCGACTGCCCTTATTCCATATACGATACAGTTTGACAAATTTCTTATCTTAATATTCAATTATAAAACCCAACTCAATGCCAATTTGGAAATAACCGGACAGATCATTCAATCAACCGGCAGCTGGTATAAAGTTGCTAGTGAAGATCGAATCTATGACGCTCGTCTTCCCGGTAAATTCCGTCTAAAAGGTCGCACTGAAACAAACCCGGTTGCTGTCGGTGACAAAGTCAGACTGGAAATTCTGGATAATGAGACAGCCAGAATCACCGAGATACTACCCCGGCAAAACAGAATAGCAAGAAAAGCTACCCATGGTAAAAAAGGCGAACATGTTATCGCGGCTAACATTGACACTGCCATCGTTGTCCAGTCGGTCGCTGAACCGGTTTACCGCACTGGATTTATTGACCGTTTTCTTGCAACCTGTGAGCTGTTCGACGTTCCCCTGCGATTGTTTTCAATAAAATTGATTTGCTGTCTGAAAAAAACCGGGAAGAGTTCGAAAACGTCGTAGCCGTTTACCGCAGACTTGGCTATAAGGTATTACCTGCAGCATTGAGAAGCCTGAAACGTTTGAACCACTTAAAGAGCTTCTTCATGATCGTATATCTCTATTTACCGGGCCATCGGGAGTTGGCAAGACAAGCATACTGAATACGATTGACAAGGACAATGATCGCCCTGTCGCAGCTATCTCCGCATACTCTGGCAAAGGCAAGCACACTACCACTTTTGCCGAACTAATTCCTCTACACTTTGGTGGATACCTGATTGACACCCCTGGAATCCGCGAATTTGGTCTCGTTGGCCTCGAGCCTGATGAACTCTCTCTCCTCTTCCCTGACATCGACGAATACCAGGAAAAATGCCGCTACTACAACTGTTCACACACACATGAACCGGGTTGTGCCGTCAAAGAAGCCGTATCGAACGGTGACATTGCTTCTTTTCGTTATAAAAACTATATACAAATATATAAAAGTTTTGAAGATGAGCGCCGATAACGACTAATATCATTATGTCGTGATCCCTCAAACAACCCCATTAAAATGAAACGCAATAACTCGCTATTCGCTGTTCTGCTGACAGTAACGGCTGTCAGTTTTATGATGATTATACCTGTCTCAAGCTATGGACAGATATCTAATATCGGTTCCTTTATCCAATCAGGTAAGGAAGATGCTAATGTACTTGCTCAATCCTATCTGAACCCGGTTGGTGAAGGATTCGGGCCGACATTGAATGCCGGATGGCTTAACTCACCGAAACCCCACAAGCTACTCGGCTTTGATGTCAGTTTACGAATTGGTGCAAGTATCGTTCCAGGCAATGCCAGAACATTCAATGCCACAGAACTGAGTCTTCAAAACCTTTCATACCAAAGCGGCCCAATGAATTCGCCAACCGTCAGCGGACCAAACAGTTCAGGTTCAACATTTGAAGTTAGCCGTATCATCAACGGTCAGAAATATTCTGTGGGTTCATTTACAATGCCCAAAGGTACAGGTTTTTCGGCGGTACCTGCCCCGATGATGCAAGTCGGTATTGGATTGATTAAGGGCACAGACGTGATGATACGTTTTCTGCCTAAAATTCCGGTACACAACTATGGTGACATGAACCTCTTTGGCGTTGGTGTCCGCCATTCCATCAATCAATGGCTGCCCAGAGGGAACCTGCTTCCGGTTAACTTATCACTGTTTGCAGCGTATACGAAGTTCCAGACAAACAGCTCGCTCAAGATTGATCCGGTCGTTGATTCAAACACCGACAATCCCTATTCCGCCGATACATGGAATGGGCAAAAAGTTACCTCAACAACTTCGGCATTCACAATTAATGCAATTGTGGGTAAGTCATTGCCGTTCATCGGCATGTTTGCCGGTGTCGGTTTTGAAAAATCAAGTGTGAATATTAATACTCCCGGCAGCTTTCCGGTAACAGTACCGGCTCCAACAATGAGCAACCCAAATCATAAGACCGTCGAAAAAATTGACAATCCCATCGGCTTCACGATGGATGGTGCCAACTCATTCCGGGGACTCGTTGGCGTACAATTCAAACTCGCATTTTTCCACATCAATGCCGAGTATGTAATCGCCAAATACCGTGTATTGAGCACAGGCATCAGCTTTAGTTTCCGGTAACAGCGCCAGGGACGCAAGCTCCAAGTATATTAATGGGCATCCAGCCAGTTATCTGCGATGCCCATCTCTACTTTTAGGGGCACATCCAGCTCCATTGCCGACTCCATCAATTCGCGAACAATCTCCGGTACAGTCTCGAGCTCACTCTCATGCAATTCAAACACCAGTTCGTCATGGACCTGGATGAGCATGCGCGACCTGATCCCTTCTTTCTCAAAGCGGTTATCCAGCTTTATCATCGCCAGTTTGATCAGATCAGCGGCCGTACCCTGAATCGGCATGTTAATTGCCGTACGTTCGGCAAAACCACGAATGTTTTGATTGGATGAACGGATATCAGGGATGTACCTACGCCTTCCTGCAAGCGTTGTCACATATCCCTGTTCTCTGGTCTTTGCAACAATATCATTGATATACTGTTGAATACCTGGGAATCGATCGAAATAAGCATCAATAATCGCCTTGCCCTCTTTGCGCTCGATTCCGAGACGCTGGGCGAGTCCAAATGCACTGACTCCATAGGGAATCCCAAAATTCACTTCCTTGGCTTTCCGCCGAAGATCAGGCGTCACTTCCTCTATTGATTTTAGATCAAATATCTCCATGGCTGTACGAGAGTGGATGTCCTCACCCCTTTCAAACGCTTCCTTCATAGCCTTGTCTTCAGCCATTGAGGCGATAATTCGAAGCTCAATCTGTGAATAGTCCGCCGACAACACTTTGTATCCGTCTTCAGCAATGAACGCCTTTCGGATTTCCCGCCCCCGATCTGTTCTGATCGGGATATTCTGAAGATTCGGTTTCGATGACGAGAGACGCCCGGTTGCCGCCACATTCTGGTTAAAACTTGTATGAATGCGTCCAGTCTCAGGGTTGATCAACTGAGGCAGTGCATCAACATAGGTCGATTTGAGTTTGCTGAGTGCGCGAAAATCCAGCAACAACCCCGGAAGCTCATATTCATTTGCCAGCTTGGACAAAACATCCTCCGAAGTCGAATATTTGCCTGTTTTGGTCTTCCTTCCCGCCGGAAGTTCAAGCTTCTCGAATAATATATGACTTAGCTGTTGCGGTGAATTCAGGTTGAACTCTTCTCCCGCTTTCTCGAAAATCTTGTCTTGGAGCGTAACCATCTCATTCCCAAGTTCTTTGGAAAACCGCGAGAGCATCTCTCCGTCAATCCGGATACCGTGCCTTTCCATTTTGGCCAGTACCGTTGCCAAAGGAAACTCAATTGTCCCGGCTACCTCTTCCAATTCATCTTCTTCCAGTTTTTTCTTCAGGACATTTGCCAATTGCAGTGTCACATCGGCGTCTTCACAGGCATACGGCACAACTTTTTCCACTGAAATATCGGACATGTTTTTCTGGTTCTTCCCTTTCTTGCCGATTAACTCGGTGATAGAGATCGGATCATAATTCAGATACTTCCTGGACAACGCATCCATATTCAGTGCCTGATTCGAATCGATCAGGTAGGCTGCAAGCATCGTATCGAACACCTGTCCTTTGATCTCTAAACCGGCATTTGCCAGCACAAGATAATCGTACTTCATGTTCTGCGCGATCTTATCAATCGATTCATCTCCCAGCAACGGTTCCAGTTCATGAAGTACCTTTTCGGTATCCAATCCCGATTTATCAGTACCGCCAACCGGGATATAGCAGGCTTTTCCTTCTTCAGCGGAGAGTGAGATTCCCAGCAACTCGGCCTCGAGTGGATCGGTGGAGGTGGTCTCGGTATCAAAACAGACCATACCGATACTTCGATACTCTTTCACCAGCTTTTTCAGATCATCCAGCGAATCAATCTTGCGATAATCGACACTATCCTCGTCGAAGGAATCAAGACCGTCATCAGGTTTTTGTATCTCTTTTGTCTCTGTGCCGAACAGTGATATCTGGCCGTTCTCATTGGTATTATTATTGCTTTCATATAACCGCCCAAGCAGAGACCGGAAACCCATCCGTTTAAAGAAATGGGTCACTTTGTCCTGGTCGAATCCATTCCATTCCAGCTCTTTCCACGACGGAATATCGGGCACATCACGAATTATCGTCACCAGTTCGTGCGACAACCGCACTTTGTCGGTGTTTTCCTTCAGATATTCCTTGATTTTCTTTGATGATATTTCGTCAGCCGATTCGATTAGACCTTCCACAGATCCATATTCTTTGATGTATTTTGGTGCGCCTTTTTTGCCGACACCCGGCACGCCCGGAATGTTATCCGACGTGTCACCAATCAGAGCAAGAACGTCCGTTACCTGGGGCGGCTCAACGCCAAAATATTTTACGACTCCATCGATATCGACGATGTCAAAACCAGTAGCGTTATTAAGCGGCTTGTAGAGTTTGATGTGCTTGTCAACAAGCTGCATCAGATCCTTGTCGGGAGTGACAAGGAACACATCCACATCCCCGGCTTCTGCCTTGTCGGCAATTGTGCCGATCACGTCATCGGCTTCGAACCCATCCTTCTCGATATTGTTAATCCGAAACGCTTCAATCATCTCTTTGATCAGCGGAATTCCCTGGCTCAGATCCTCGGGTTGCGGGGGACGGTTAGCCTTGTATTCTTTGTCCATTTCATGCCGGAAAGTCGGAACCGCAGTATCCCACACGACCGCAATATGTGATGGCGACTCTTTTTGGATCAACTGAATCAAAGTGGTGGCAAAGCCGTATATAGGTCCGGTGGGTATTCCTTCAGAGTTTCTGAGATTACTGCGAATGAAAGCAAAATGCGCCCGATAGGCTAACGCCATAGCATCGAGCAGAAAAAGTTTTTTTGGGGACATAGGTTCGGGTTAGGAGTTGCGAGTTGCGGGTTTAAGGATGTAGATCTAAATTAAAAGTTTAGCGATCCATGGAATATGATCTTCCATTGCTGAATTAACTGGTGGATATGACTCATTGGTTGGAATATTTAGAATTTTATTGAATATATAACATCTGAATGGAGATTATAACCCGGAACACGCAACCCCTAACCCGCAACTCTTTATAAAAAATTACGAATAATAGGTAGTGTGAATGGTGTTAGCACCGTAAGTTCGAACAAGGAGTGTTAATGAGTCTAAAAAACGAAACACGCGAAGCGTTCCAAAGTACCAAATCGTTCTATCGGGATTATACCGACGGTATGACCCGAAAACGTTTGGAACGTGAATTTCAGGCCGATTCCGACCGGTTGCGCGCCTTGTATCGCGAAGCAATCGGTGCCAATCGTACGGATATCGATCCGCGTAAAATTCCCATTCACATCAAAGCCACCCGGTTATTCTCAGCTTTGAGTGATCGTCTTAAACCGACTCGACGACTTGTTTTCGGGGGAGCCATCTTCGGTTTTATCCTGCACTATTTTACCACCGGATTCTTTTCGGCGGTGCTCATGCCGATATCATTTACTGCCGTGATTCTGATACTCATGGTTGAACTCCTGGAGAAGCTCGATGTAAAACGTGAGATTGACCTGGCGCGTGAGATACAGCTGAGCCTGCTCCCTCCTTCCCGCATCAAACATGAAAAACTTGAAATCGCCTCATTTGCAACGACGGCCCGCGAAGTCGGCGGCGACTATGTAGATGTCATAGAAACACCAAAAGGCATTTACCTGATCATCGCCGATGTGTCCGGAAAGGGATTGTCCGCAGCTCTATATATGGTCCGAATCCAGGCGATGGTTCGTCTGCTTATCCGCCAGTCGCAGCCGTCACCCAAGGATCTTTTCCTCGAGATGAACAGCTATATCAAATCGGGCAAGAAGGATAAAACATTCGTGACTGCCTGTGCCGCCTTTTTTCCAAAAGATGAAGACAGCTTCCAGTTTTGCCGTGCCGGCCACAACTCCCCGATCCTTTTCCGCGATGAGAAGGACGCTACCCTGACGCTTCGTACACCCGGACTGGCACTTGGCATCTGCGAGAATGATGTGCTCGGAAAACATCTCCAGCAGACATCAGTCGATTTCAACCCGGGCGACAGCCTGCTGCTCTACACCGATGGTCTTACTGAAGCCCGCGACATCAGTGGCCGTGAGTTCGGGCTCTCACGCCTGCAGTCCATCGTCGAAATTTATGGGGCCATTGCCGCCAGCACGTTAGTAAACAAAATCCAGTACTCGCTCGAAACATTCATCGACGAAGAGCCACAACTGGACGACATCACGTTTACAGCCATTCATTATAATAAATAAATGTTTAAGTGTTGGTGTGTTAAGGTGTTAGATTAGCGGTTGGCTTTCAGACAGGAAGACACAAAACGGCCATCAAAGCGTTACAAAGGAAAAAGGGGATACACACCTGAACAGGCTGGTAAAATAAACTCTATAGAAATTTGAACCTTTGGGAGAGTTTGGCAATTCATTGACACATCGCTTTCACTTGCCATGTTCACTTCGTTAATAAATAATAATAATAAAAAACAATCATATAACTATCTTCAAAGAGGTTATTTTTTACTGAGCATCCTCTTATGGTTTTGAGGATATTTGTTACAGATCAGGGTTATCATTTCCATATCTAACACGGGGGATTATCATGAAACAAGTGGGTATTATTGGTGGATCAGGGTTTATTGGCAGTTACATCACAAAAAAGTTTTTAGAGGAAGGGTTCGGTGTCAGGATTTCTAGCAGAGATATTTCAAAAAAAGAGAACTACCAGCATCTGAAAAATCTCGACAAATCAGAGAATCTCGAAATATACTCTTTGGATGTACGGAACCTCGATGCGTTAAAAAAATTTGCCGAAGGTTGTGACATCCTGGTTCATAGTGGGACACCTTTTCAATTAGATGTAAAAGATCCCAAAAAGGAACTGCTTGATCCTACTATTAAAGGAACAGAGAGTTTTTTAACAGTCGTCAGCGAGTTGAAATCTTTAAAAAAGGTTGTCTTTCTGGCGTCTGTAGCTGCATTCAATACCGCATTTCCCCTACCCGCTGATGACAAAAGTCCGGATCATGTATACAGCGAAAATGATGATCCCTTTATTCATGAAGACAACCATCCGTACGCACAGGCTAAATACTTCGCAGATCAGACCGTACGAAAATTTGTAAAAGAACATCCGGATATCAGGTTTGAGGTTGTGAGTGTATATCCGACGTTCGTTACAGGCAAATCATTGTCGAATAGGCAGGATTCAACTTCCACAGGTATGCAGTTTTTGTTAAAAAATAAAATTGCTCCCAACCCCTTTGTTGAGATGCTATTCCAACAAGACCTGGAATTCGCTTTGGTAGATGTAGCCGATGTCGCGGAGAGTATTTTTAAAGCGGCCACTAAAAAAGGGTTACATGGAAAAAACTATCTGTTAACCAGTGAAAGCTGGAAGGTATCGGATATAACTCTCATGCTGAACAAGCAACAACCGACAGGAAAACTGCGTATTGTCTACAGCAACGATGCAGCTACAAAAGACCTCGGAGTGCATTTCAAGCCGGCTATTGTACCCTTAAATCAATTTGAACAGGAATAAACACGATACAGAAGAACGACGAAAAACGATCATCAGCTCCTGCTACTGCCTGCATACGGTAATCAAGCCTTTTTGTAAAATTTTAAAACCATGAAAATACTGCTAACAGGTGCGACCGGATATATTGGTAAACGTTTACTACCTGTTCTATTAAAAGCGGGTCATAAAGTTGTGTGCTGTGTCAGGGATAAAAACCGGTTTGTTGTACCTGAATCATCTCAGGATAACTTTGAAATAATTGAAGTCGATTTTTTAAATGACGCCACTCTAAAAAAAATACCTGATGACATTGACGGAGCCTACTACTTAATTCACTCGATGTCCTCGACATCCAATTATGAAAAACTGGAGTTGATATCTGCTGCTAATTTCAAGAAAGCAGTAACCAATACCAATGCAAAGCACGTAGTTTATTTAAGTGGAATTGTTAATGAGAAGACCCTTTCAAAGCACCTAACCTCAAGAAAAGCTGTTGAAAATGAGCTGGCTTCAGAAGGATATCATTTAACAACTTTACGAGCTGGAATCATCATAGGCTCCGGAAGTGCATCGTTTGAGATTATCAGGGACCTGGCAGAAAAGCTTCCGGTCATGGTTGCACCTAAATGGCTTAAAACCAAATGTCAGCCCATAGGTATAAGCGACGTGATCAATTTCCTGGAAAAGACCCTGTTCAATGAATCCACTTATGATAAGAACTTTGACATATGTGGCCCGGATGTCCTTTCCTACAAAGAGATGCTAATCGGTTATGCCAAAGCCAGAGAACTAAGAAGGTGGATCTTCATTGTGCCTGTAATGACACCTAAAATCTCATCGTATTGGCTGTATTTTATAACCTCAACTTCCTATAAACTGGCTGCAGCCCTGGTTGGCAGCATGAAGGTAGAGGTGGTTTGCAGAAATAATGATCTCAATCAGATTCTTAATGTTTCCCCAATAGGTTATATGGAGGCTTTGAGAAGAACCCTATCAGCGATTGAGAAGGATCAGATAACATCCAGCTGGAAGGACTCTTTAGTAAGTGGCAGGTTTGAACGTAATCTGTCGGAATTCCTCAATGTCCCTACTCATGGATGTTTAACGGATAAACGTAGCAAACAGATAACGAATCATGAAAGATGTCTTAACAGAGTTTGGAGGATAGGTGGAACAACTGGCTGGTATTATGCCAATTGGCTCTGGGAAATTAGAGGTTTTATGGACAAACTGTTCGGAGGTGTTGGTTTGCGAAGAGGCAGAACACACGCGGAAGATATCAATCCTGGTGATGTGATTGATTTTTGGCGCGTATTATATGCTAACAGAGAGAAAGGTAGGCTGTTGCTTTTTGCAGAAATGAAGCTGCCCGGCGAAGCCTGGCTGGAGTTTAAGGTAATGAATGGCACCTTGCACCAAACAGCTACCTTTCGCCCCAAAGGCCTGTGGGGAAGGATGTATTGGTACCTGGTATACCCGTTTCACGGCATTGTTTTCAAAGGATTGGTTAATGAATTAGCCAAATAACCCTCGTTATTTTTAAACGGTTTGCATAAGTTCACGAGCGGCTTTAACCGTACGATCGGCCGTAATGCCAAATCCTTCGTAAATCTCTTTGTAAGGCGCTGACGCACCAAAGTGATCGAGGCCAATGGCGACACCATTTTCGCCAATCCATTTGTACCAGCCGAGTGTTGCGCCGGCTTCAATAGATATACGCGCTTTAACATCAGGCGGAAGGACCTTATCGCGATAAGATTTATCCTGGGCTTCAAAAAGCTTCCAGCAGGGCATGCTTACAACCCGGGCAGGAATTCCTGCATCGTTGAGTTTTTGCCAGGCTTCCATAGCTATTGAAACCTCAGAGCCTGTGGCCAGCAGGATTACCTTGGGATCACCATTCGTTGCATCCTGCAGGATGTAGGCGCCCTTATCGAGCTCTGCAGCCGCCCCATTCCCCGTCTGTTCATAAATGGGCAGGCTCTGACGGGTGAAAATCAAGGCCGTCGGACCATCTTTACGCTGAAGCGCATGTTTCCATGCAAATGTTGTTTCGTTGGCATCAGCGGGACGAACAACATGCAAATGTGGAATAGCACGGAGCGCCATCAGATGTTCGATTGGCTGATGCGTCGGCCCGTCTTCTCCAAGACCAATACTATCATGAGTGTACACGAAAATCGTCGGGATTTCACACAAGGCCGCAATTCTCACAGCAGGACGTGCATAATCCGAGAAGATAAGAAATGTACCACCGTAAGCGATTACGCCGCCATGCAATGTTATCCCATTAAGTGCAGCTGACATCGCATGCTCACGAACACCGTAGTGAACGTATCGGCCACCATATTTATACGCATCGACCTCCTCTGTTCCTTCCATATAGGTGTTGTTGCTTGGAGTCAGGTCGGCGGATCCGCCGATAAGATTCGGAACCTTGTCTCGGAGCACATTCAGCACTTTACCCGAGGCCTTGCGGGTCGCCATTCCTTTAGAATCAGCAGGAAATACCGGAAGATCTTTATCCCAGCCATCCGGCAGGTCACCAGAGACAACCCGATCAAACTCGGCAGCTTCTTCTTTGTAGACATCCCGGTAGACAGAAAGGCTCTGTTTCCATTCGCTATTCCATTCCCGCCCGCGCTGGATGGCTTCTTCATAATGTTGTTTAACTTCATCCGGTACATAAAAATGCTTGTCCGGATCCCATCCGAGATTTTCCTTGGTCAGACGAACCTCATCCTCTCCAAGCGCTGAACCATGCGCGCTGGCACTGTCATGCTTGTTCGGGCTTCCAAACCCGATATGTGTCCGGCATGCGATGATAGATGGTTTGTCATACACTTTTTGGGCTTTTTTTATAGCTTCCCCAACGGCTGCACGATCGTGACCATCAATTACTTGAGTATGCCACTCATACGCCTCAAAACGGCTTACAACGTCTTCTGTAAACGCGAGGCTGGTATTACCATCAATGCTGATGTGGTTGTCGTCATAAAGGTAAATAAGCTTACCAAGCTTCAGGTGACCGGCAAATGATGCAGCTTCATGACTAATACCCTCCATCAGGTCGCCATCACTGACGATACCATAGGTGTAGTGATCAACAACTTTATGGTCCGGCTGATTGAACTTTTCGGACAGGTGTGCTTCAGCAAGAGCCATCCCAACGCCGGTCGCGAATCCTTGTCCAAGTGGACCAGTAGTCGTTTCCACACCTGCAGTTAATCCATATTCGGGGTGACCCGGAGTCTTGCTTTGCCACTGCCGGAATTGTTTTAGATCGTCCAGTGTCAGGCTGTATCCGGTCAGGTAAAGCAGGCTGTACAACAACATCGAACCATGACCTGCTGACAAAACAAACCGGTCGCGGTCAAACCATTTAGGATCTTTCGGATCATGCCGGAGAAATTTTGTCCAAAGCACATAAGCGGCATCCGCCATACCCATGGGCATACCGGGATGGCCACAGGTTGCCTTTTGGACCGCATCAATGGATAAGGTTCTTATGGTATCGACCGAAAGCTGTTCGATGCTTGATTGTGACATAACATTTTTCTCAAAAGATTATTAGAAACTCAAAAACCGGGGTAAGATAACAGATTTTCTGGGATTGGGTAAAAGACAGTTTGCCTTAAATGAATAAAAAAAGCACTAACTTTGTTATTCCTGTTTGAAACGCATTTTTTCAGGCAAACGTTTGATCTCTGCAGCTTAAAAAACTCAGATTCAATTGTAACTCAATTATATAAATCAGTGGTTTTACACGTCTGAATTTGTGATCTTCCGTCTGAATAAATTCATTTGATTACCATTACTTACCGAATTAACAAACCCAAAAACGGTTTACATCTATTATGAGCAAGTACATGAACGACGACGACGACAATACGAAAGAGTTGATTGAAAGTCTTGGTGAGTTAAATAAATTCAACAAGAAATTTCTCGAAAAACGACAGATTTTCCTTTGGGGACCAGTTAACGACGATTCAGCCCGCGATATCGTAAACCGGTTGATGTACCTGGAATCCATGGATCCTGGCAAGGACATAACGTTCTTTATTAGCAGCCCTGGTGGTGTTGTTACTTCCGGATTGGTCATCTACGACACCATGAATATGATATCATCCAAGGTTTCAACGGTTTGCATCGGACTGGCTGCATCAATGGCCTCTATCCTGCTGTCAGCCGGAGAAAAGGGCAAACGCTTCATCTGGCCAAGCGGGAAAGTACTGATCCATCAACCGAGTATTGGCGGCGTTATCCAGGGACCGGCAAGCGATCTTGAAATTCAGGCCCGAGAGATTGTTCGCACAAAAGAACGTTCTGCACAAATCCTCGCCGATCGATGCGGCAAAAAAGTCGATGAAATCATAGAAGATTTTGATCGCGATTACTGGATGGATGCCAAAGAATCGATCAAATATGGCATCGTCGATAAAATTTCGAATAAAATATCTTTCAAATAATCGGTACTATTTTGAAAAAAGCCGGCTGGTTAACAATTCAGCCGGCTTTTTTTATGCTCATCATTCCTTTCTTACGCTTATCCCGTTTACGAGCGCTTTTCCTTTGGTAGCTGCAAAGGAGATGGTGATGCCATCTTTACCATCCACGTCTACATGAATCGCCCGTGAAACAGGTACGTCCTTACCGTAGGTTCCGGCCAAATCTAAATGGTTAAACAAGTCCTTGTCATTTACTAAGACGGAAAAAATCCGTTTTCCCGTCACTCCGTATTCCGGCTCAGCCAGAAAGACTTTCACTTCATATGATCCCGGAGGCACGTCAAAATGATAGTTGCCCATTCCTTCCCGGTAATTTTGATATATGGGATCATCACTGGTCGTTAGGATATTGGCAGATGTATGGCCTTCCTTACCGCCGTCATAGCCCCAGACGTGCCCTTGTTTCGACTGGTCCGCTTCCCATATCACTCCCGGTTCCGGATAGAATTGATAATGGGAACCGGCATCGACCAACAGTAATGGTAAACTTCCGGATGAACCCGAGAAATCACCGCGGTAAAATACGTTGATCGTCAATTCATCAGAATAATTTTGGCCGTTTTCACGACCTCGGACAACCAATTTATTGGCACCGATACGCATGGGAACTGATGCATTTACGTAACCACTTTTATCAGGATGTTTCGTCCCGAGTGATCGGCCATTTACCGATAAGCTGACGTTTTCCAGGTTTGAAAATATTGCGACCGGCTCTTTGAACTCTTTTTGGTTACTTTCACTGCAGGGAACAGTCCGGTTAGTCCAATCACGTGAGGCGATATGCAGAACCGGTTCATTTGATAGTTTTGCTTTGTAGAAATAGTAGGCTTCCTTTGGAGTACGGTCTTCGTTAACCAGTCCTTTTTCGTTTATCCATGGCCGTGTGTCGCTTCTACCTTCCGAGGGAAAATCGTACATCACCCATGCAGTCGCCCCGGCCACAAATGGCCTCTCATCAATTTGGTTGAGGATGAGTTCGTGATAATAATTCTGATATTCGGTGGAAAAGTCGAACCGCTGCGGATCCGTAGTGTGAATCCGGCTGTCGCTTCCCGCGCCATACTCACTGATGATCATCACTCTTTGGGGATATTTAGCATGTTGCTCATCCAGATATTTTCCGAATAGGTTTTGACCCGTGCTATCCTGCATCGGCTCATACCATCCCTGGTAAAGATTCCACCCCACAACATCAGGGACGCCCGAAATTCCCGTCTGATCGTACAACGAACTGTGATGCATAGCCATCGCCGTCTCACGGGTTGAATCCTCCTGGCGGGCAATAGAATTCAAATGTTTCGCAAGAGTAACAACTTTTTGAAAATACGCCTTTCTCTGTACCGGCTGATCATTACCATATGCCGGTCTGAGCAAAACTTCATTCATGTAACCCCACAGAATGATTGATGGATAATTATAATATTGGCGAACCATCTCACGCAGCATGTGGGATGCATTTTCAGTGAATGCTGCAGAGGTATCAATCGTGTTCACGACGGGAATTTCCTGCCATATCAGTATCCCGAGGCGATCGGCTGCTTGCAGCACAGATGGATCCTGCGGATAATGGGCAAGCCGGACAAAATTACCCCCCATGTCTTTGATCATCTTCATATCGGCTACATTATACCTCTCCGGTACCGCACTGCCCATGCCGGGATAGAACTGGTGTCGGTCAACACCACATAGTTTCAAGTGTTTTCCATTTAGAAAAAATCCCTTGTTTGGATCAAATTTATACCACCGAATACCTAAAGGATTGGTCTCACTATCAACAACCGAATCATTTTGAATGATCTTTGTCGTGACGGTGTACAGGTATGGACCATTGGGAGACCAGAGGTGGGGATCTTTGATAGCCGGACTTTTCCGGGAAATTTCTTTTGTCTCTCCCGATTCGATAGTTATACCAGAACTCATTTTCTCCACGATATTGCCTTCATGATCTGATATGATCGTCTCAAGCCGGATATCCTGATTTTGATCTGAATTATTAGCAACCACCGTTTTAACTTGTACAATGGCTGACTGATCCGACACTTCAGTCGTATGTATAAAAACACCGGACGATCCAAAGTCGGTAATGTCAATATGGACCGGGTCGGTTGCGATCATCCACACATTACGGTAAATCCCGCCAAAGAAGGTAAAGTCTGCAGATAACGGCGGTATTTCATGATCATAGCTGTTATCGACCCTCACAGCAATGACATTTTCTGCCCCAAAATTAACATATGGTGTGATATTAACGGAAAAAGCTGTGTATCCGCCTTTGTGTTCAGTCACCTTGTGCCCGTTTATATAGACCTCTGCAACTTGGTTGACCGCACCGAATTTCAGGAATAGCTGTTTTCCTGAAAGATTTTGAGTGATATGAATCCGCTTTCTGTACCAGGCGGCACCGTGATAATAGCCCTGGCTGTCATCGAAGGCATCTTTTCCGTTCCAGGTATGAGGCAGTGAAACGACTTGCCAGTCATGATCATCCAGTCCAGGATCACGACCGTTATTTACATCTTCTCTTATAAATCGCCAATTGGAGTTGATGGTCCGTACGTTACGATCATGTTGGGGGTTGGGTTGAATTTGTTTACCAAAAACCGGATTAATTACAACCCAAGATAATAGCACAATCATGATAGCCGAAAATCCGCCGGCAGATAAATTTCTTTTTCCCATAAGGTAAAACACTTACATAGAATTCTGGAATGATGGTTTTGATCATTCACGATGACTGGAACACACAGAAAGTACAGAAGTGAAAACAGTAAGAAAAGCAACAGGTTCTCTCAGATGATATTTACCGTTAATAAAAAATTGTGTGAAAAGTCAGGAGGTAATTCAAAAAACAGCTATAAGACATAAAAAAAGGCCATTCCAATAAGGAACGGCCTTTTCAACAGTCTTCGAAATCTGGAACTTATTGATTCGGTTGTGCTTGCTTACACTTCAGTTCTTGTTCCATTTTATATTCAGCAGAAGCTTTAAATGAACCGAACGCAGCATTTTCGAATGCATCACAAGCTTTAGACTTGTTATTCATTGATTGCTCGGCCAAACCAATTTCAAACCAAATTTTGGCTTTATCGGTCTTGCTTCCTTTTTCATATTTTAGTGCTTCATTTGCATCGTTGAGAGCCTTGCTGGACTGCCCCATCTTATTGTAGGTTTCTGCAAGACGGTAGTAAGCATTTGCAAATGAATTGTCGTAATTCAGTGATTTGGTCAGAAGATCGATGGCTTTTGAATATTCCTTTTTCTGCTGATAATCTACGCCCGTTGAGAGCAGGTAGTTTTTTGCAGAATTTTGGGCACTATTCAGCGTCACCGTGTCATTCGCTTTCTTAGCAAGGTCGATTGCTTTATCGAATTTCTGGAGCGCTTCGTCCATCTTTTTCATTTTTTTATAAACCAAACCCTGTTGATAGTAAGGCTTCGGATTATTTGGCTCCAGCTCCAGCGCTTTATTAGAAGCATCGAGTGCCGCCTGATAGTTGCCTTGTTGAAGAGCACTATTGCCCATCGCATAGTATAGCTTAGGAACATTGGCTTTCGACCGTTGCGCAATTTCCTTATTACCATACTTGTCGGCTACCTGTTCAGCTTTCTGGAAAGCATCGATAGCGCCCTGCATATCTTGTTTACGATACTGACCTATTGCCAGTTGATAATACAGAGATGGCAGCTGGTCCTGTGCTTTGTCCATGATTTCTTTTGCATCAGGGCCCACTTTTTGTGATAGGGAAGCACTTTCTTCGAATTTATTAATAGCAGCCTGAGTCTGGCCTTTTTTGGCTAACTCATAGCCTTGGTTAAAAGCTTCAATGGCATCCTTTTTAGTTTGGGCCTGTGCAATGCTGCTCATACTGGCAACTGCAAACACAACCAAACTGAACACCAGGACGATACGACTAAGAAACCTCATATCTTTGACATTTGGGTTTTGGGTTACGAATAGAAAACGAAGCTAAAAAAGATATTATTATCAAACAAATGCAGTAATTTTATAAACTACTGCAAAGTGACTAAGAATTGCAATAATAATTACATCAAAGTTTAAAAATTGGGACTGAGCTCGTGATCCTGATAAAATTTGTAAATAACTGATACCGCTTCATCTATATCGTCTGTCAGATGAAACAGGTGAAGATCATCGGGTCTAATTGTATGATTTTCTAACATCGTGTTCTTCATCCACTCTATCAAACCAGACCAATACTCTGTTCCAATCATGACAACCGGGAATTTTGAAATTTTACGTGTCTGCATTAATGTTAGTGCCTCATAAAACTCGTCTAATGTCCCTAACCCTCCCGGAAACACGACAAATCCCTGGGAATATTTAACAAACATCACCTTGCGAGCAAAGAAATAATTGAAGTCGATCGAATAATCAGGATCAATATATTGATTGGGTTTTTCCTCATGCGGAAGGGAAATATTCAATCCTACTGACTTTCCATTGCCCCGGCGTGCACCTTTATTTGCGGCCTCCATCAAGCCGGGACCTCCACCGGTGATAACACCAAATCCATGGGCTGTGAGTTTTTCAGACAGATCAACAGCCATATCATAATATTTTATTCCGCTGTTTAACCGTGAAGAGCCAAAAACTGATACGCACGGACCAATTTTCAACAAGCGATCATAACCTTCCACAAACTCTCCCATAATCTTGAAAATACTCCAGATATCGCTTGAAAGCTCATCACGATATTTCAGGGGAAAGTGATTCATTTTCCCGTTTTTATTTTTTTCTTCCATAGGATAACATATTAGCTACTTAGCAGAATTAAATTTGAAATGTAACGTCACGCCAAATCCCGGTTTTCTTGACACTGGCGTTAAAATAGGCTGGGCCCGAATGCTCAGGTCTTTACTTACATCGAAATCGCGCAACTGTGCGAACACATAGGCATCTAACACATTCAGGCCGTATACCAATCCAACGCCAAGAAAGACCAAATCCCTGTGATTATGATAATAATCTCTCAAATACTGCAGTTTTTGCGCTGACTGCCCCTGTAAATAGGCTGGGGTCGGACCATATCTTTTATCAGTATGATAGTTTCGTGTAGGATCGGCTATCGAATTATAATAAGCGGCTCTCAGATCGTGATATGTTTTTGTCATATGAACTCCCCATACCGACATTCCAATCAACCCCGCATATATAATAGGAACTTTCCAGATCTGTTTGTTGGTGATCTGTCCCCAACCAGGTATGATCAATGAGCGAAACAGAACCTTTTTGGGGCTGGGTACGGTATCACGCGGGGTACGCGAGAAAATACCTGTACCTGACGATGGCCTCATCTGGTACTGTTGGGCTCGTACACTCTGGTTCGAAAGCACCAGGATCAATATCATTGGGAGCAGTACTCCCAAAGTAACTTTACAACGTTTCAAAAACACTGATAAGACGATCTAGATCTTCGTCTGAATAATATTCTATGCGGATTTCTCCGCCTTCGTTTTTCTTCTTAACCTGAACTTTGGTACTGAGCTTATGGCGTAGTTGCTTTGCAAGTTCATTAAGCTCAAAATTGGCTTGCTCTTTTTCCGCAACCAATTTCCTCTTTTTCGACTTCTTTTTCGAGATCCTCCGTACAACATCTTCAATCTGTCGTACCGAGTAATCTTCAGCTATGGCTTTATCAAGAATATGCTGCTGCAGCTCAGGATCTTCGATGGTGATGAGTGCCCTTGCGTGTCCAGTCGATATTTTTCCATCACGAAGGGCTCTTTGAATCAGCGGTGGTAAATTTAACAAACGCAGGAAATTGGTTACAGCACTGCGGCTTTTTCCCACTTTTTTCGAAACCTCATCCTGAGTATAATCACACTCGTCAATCAATCTGCGATAACCCATAGCTATTTCTATGGGATTAAGCTCCTCACGCTGCACGTTTTCTACCAATGCAAAGGCAAGTGACTGTTCATCATCGATCTCACGGACATAAGCCGGCAAATCGTGAAACCCTGCCATACGGGCAGCACGCAGCCTGCGCTCACCACTGATTAGCTCATATCGCTTTTCGCCAACATATCGAACTGTAATTGGCTGGATCAGGCCATGCTGTTGTATAGACTCTGACAGCTCCTGCAGCTTAAGTTCATCAAATTCTTTGCGTGGCTGGTTGGGGTTAGGTCGCACATTGGTGACCGGGATATGAAGAATTACATTAACCCGCTCACCTGTCTCGACATAAGGATTCCCACCTCCGGATGACTCAACAGATTGCTTATCACCAGATTCATCCATATCAGGGAAATATGCCCCTAATCCCCTGCCAAGTGCTTTACGTTTTGCCATCTAATTGCGTCTTTTTCGCTATCACTCGTTGCCCGTTTCCGACTCTGCTGCAAAGATAGGGCTGTTTTTGAATAACTTCTTGTTCCTGGTAATTATTTCACGTGCAAGTGAAAGATAATTCTTTGATCCCACACTTATTGAATCATAAAGGAGCACGGGTTTTCCGAAACTGGGAGCCTCAGCAAGTCGAACATTACGAGCTACCACTGTCGAGAAAACCCGATCGTTGAAATATCGCTTTACTTCCTGAGCTACCTGATTGGAAAGACGAGTCCTGTTATCGTACATCGTGAGAAGAACGCCTTCAATTTCGAGATCCGGGTTGAGGTGTTGACGTACGATCTTAATCGTGTTCAGCAGTTGCCCCAGCCCTTCAAGTGCGAAATATTCGCATTGCACAGGTATGATGACCGAGTTGGAAGCACTTAGTGCATTGATTGTCAGAAGTCCAAGAGACGGCGGACAGTCGATCAAAACAAAATCGTACTTGGAGCGAATGTCTCGTATTGCCTGATCGAGAATTTTTTCCCTCATCTCACGGTCAATCATCTCAATTTCGGCACCCACGAGGTTGATATGAGAGGGGACAACATCGAGATATGGAATTTCTGTCTGCCGGACGGCATCATCGATGTCTACACCACCAACCATTACCTCATATATAGAGTTGGTTACTGTATGTGCATCAATTCCGAGACCGCTGGTAGAGTTACTCTGCGGATCCGTATCGATTAGCAATGTGGGATGTTCTATTGCAGCAAGACTTGCAGCAAGGTTAATTGCTGTTGTGGTCTTTCCCACGCCGCCTTTCTGGTTGGCGATGGAAATTACTTTGCCCATGTGATCAGTTTTTTTACTCGACGTAGATACTTGGAAGGTGTGTCGTGCGAAATATAACGTGAACCCTTCATCTAAACAAAATTTATGAAATTGTCTGTTTTTTTTGTAAAAAATGGTGGAAACCGTACCTACTTCAGTAGCATCATTTTACGCGTAACCATCTGATTGTTTACCCTAACCCTGGCGATATAAATTCCTGAATGATAATCAGTTGCGATCCATGTCCAGTGATATGTCTGTCCCGACCGAACCTGGTAGTTCTCTTTGTAAACTATTCTGCCTAAAATATCAAATATTTCTAAAACCGCATGTCCCGTCTCCACACTTACGAAGTTTAATTGGGTTGTCGGATTAAATGGATTGGGATAATTGGTAAGCAACGACATATCAGTTGGTTTTCCACTCTGTCTGTCTATTGCCGTTGGGACCCAATTCGGATCATGTTCCAGCAGCAACCAGCCTGAAATATTTCCAACCTGGTCGGGATTTTTCCAGTAACTCTGGTGATCATAATAGTTTGCCACCGTATCGATGGCCGTAGTCGTACTATCGATATAAAAATCCTTAAAGGTGGCCGGTGCATTGCCAAAGATTGGGCTCACGGCACTTGTAGTATCGCTAATACCCGAATATTGAAGTCCGACAGCAAAATTAGCAGGATCCATGATCATGCTTGTATCTGAAAATGAGAAGGTAATCGGTATATACTGGTTGATACTTACCGATATTGTTTGGCTGAACGTATCTCTTATTTGATTGACCGGCTGGATATCAGCCGGGGTTGTCACATCCTGCCAAAGAAGTGCCTTAATAGAAGCTTGCGATAACTCATTTCCAACCTGTGAGTTGCCGCCATACATGTTAACTACAAAACCTAGTATCCTGACCGGAAACAAGGAGTCCGGCAACGTAAAAAAAACGCCGGTTGTCATTGATCCGCCAAACGACTGGGAATAGGTGTGCAACGAGTCCGGGGACGAAAAGAAAAGAGTATCCTTCTGAATTGCTGCGGTTTGGCGTGTCTGTCCAACTGCTTCTCCCTTAACTGGATGACTGCTAATTGTCACCGGCCATGCGACATGCCTCATCTGAGCCTGTAGGTCACTGGAAGGCCAGATAAATAAACCTAAAATGATAATAGTAACAAATGTTCGCATGACTGATGATAGCAGGATGCGGATCATCACGCAAGCGAATTGTGACTTAAAAATGTACTGATGAACTGTAGCTTAACTCTATGAGACTATTCCTGTTTTTGTCTTGCTAATTCAATCTCTGGCGATCTGGCTGATGATCCGACATTATTATCCAATGCACGCAACTTATGCAGGCTTTTCAGAATAGAGCTGTCAGCAATAGCATTGGTCTTAGTTCCATTGGAATTCACAGCCTGAATACTGAGAACATTGTTATGATCAACCCAGGGATTGACTTCGTTGTCGGCCTGTTCCCTGGCATTTGATGCGGGTGCCGTGGTGTTTTGGAATTGGTATCCCGAAACTTCAGCCTGACCTGTGGAACTATTAAAAATGAACCAAGAGCCTGCAGAAACGCCAATAATCAGAATAGCAGCGGCGCTTGCGTAACGGGCATCCTGGAAGATCCGGTTGACCAGAGGTACAGGTCTTACTGATTCGTTGTATTCAACAGCTTCAGTACAAATCTGATCAACTAATGCATCTGAAGGAGTCATTGTCGGCAACTTATCAAGCCGCTTCAACGTCCGCCGCATGCATTCGACCTCTATCAGAAAGTTAGGATCCGACTCCATTTTTTTCTCAACCAACACAATCTCAGTCGGATCCAGCTCATTCATCAAATATTTAATACAAAGCGCATCATCGCTTTGCATATCGGATTTCTTTGCCATTTTCCTGTTCAAACATTTTACGCAGGTTAATTAATGCATAACGCATTCGACCTAACGCCGTGTTAATAGAAACATCTGTTAACTCCGCGATTTCTTTGAACGACATTTCATAGTAGTGACGCAACATCACTACCTGACGCTGTTCCTCAGGAAGATTGGCGATGTGCTTCATCAGACTATCTTTCGCTTCTTCGAGCTCCAGAGTCTCTTCAGCATCGACCAACTTCTCGTCAGGAAGACGTTCGTAGAAGTCATCATTGTCATCAGTATTGGAGTTAACGTCGATAAAGCGTTTTTGTTTTCTTAAATAATCAATAGTTGCATTATGCGCAATACGCATTACCCACGCAATCCATTTACCCTGCTCATTGTAAGTATCATCAAGCTTGGTAATGACTTTTGTGAATGTTTCCTGGAAGATGTCGTTGGCAACATCAGCCCTTCCCACCATGCTGTAGATGTATGAGTAAATCTTATTTTTATGACGATCGAGCAACGTTCTAAAAGCACGTTGGTCACTCTTTTTCTGGTAAACCTTCACCAGTTCCTGGTCGGAGATTTCGTCGTAATTGATCTTTTTCTTCAATTCAGTTTTCATGATAGAGTCGCTAACTTGGAAATTTCTAAAAGGTAATGGAGCGAAAACCCACTAATGCTCCTGCTTGTGAACTGTTGCATCCTCGCTAAGTTCTGTACCTGTGTTACATGGCAATGTAATTTTAAATTCTATAGATATTATGAACTACGTTCCTTCTACATATGTAAAACACAATTATTGTGCCACAATTCACGTTATCTATTTTTACCTACCCATCACCTGTTAGAGTGACTGAAATCTTAATTTCTTACATAAAAATAATCTCACGAAACGCACCGCACAATAACATAATGATGCTAATCATCCCTTTAAACCCTTAAAAGTAAGGTATTTCTATGTCATTTGCAGGATCTGTAAAGCCTGCGATAACATAATTTATCTTAATTTTACTTACTTATGACAGCCTGTCACCTTATTCTTTTTCTTCTGCCTCAGAATGAAAAAAACAGTAAACCCTTGTTCCTGTTGCGATTCCTACTCTTTTTTGCAACTCTTCCAAGTCCGTCTGTCTGATTTTCTTAACGGACCCAAAATGGCGAAGTAACTTGTCTGCCGTTTTGTTACCAATTCCATCGATTTGGTGAAGTTCTGTCTGTAACGTCCGCTTCCTGCGCTTTTTTCTATGGAAGGTGATTGCGAAACGGTGTGATTCATCCCGTACACGCTGCATCAATTTTAAACTCGACGAAGTTTTAGGGATCATCAAAGGATCTGACTGTCCGGGCACGAAAACCTCTTCCAGTCGCTTGGCCAGCCCTACAATCGGCGCCTGTCCATAGAATCCGATTTCTTTTAACGCCTGCACGGCACTCGATAATTGCCCTTTCCCACCATCAACAACAATCAGATCCGGGATCTGCTGTTTTTCCTGCATGAGGCGGGAATATCTGCGGGTAACGATCTCATGCATCGAAGCGAAATCATTGGCACCGGTCACCGTTTTGATGTTGAAATGACGATACTCGCTTTTCCGTGGTTTGCCATCAATAAAACAGACCATAGAAGCCACAGGATCACTCCCCTGGATGTTGGAGTTATCGAAACATTCAATGCGACGCGGTAAGCGATCGAGATAGAGATCCCGTTTCAGACTCTGTACAGAGTGAGGTATCTTCTTTTTATCTGCTTTTGATTTCTCCAAAAGGTGTTCATCCAAGAGCAATTTGGCATTGGCCTGTGCCATTTTCATGAGCTGGGCTTTCACCCCGATCTTAGGCTGGTGAATCGGTACTTTCCGGCCGTGCTGTTGCCACAAATATTCTATCAACGGTTCATTATCCACCAGATCTTCACTTACGTATACCTCATCGGGAATCAGAGAAGCCAATTCACTCGTGTAGTAATCCTCGACAAAAGACTGCAACATCTCCGATTCCGTCAACTCTTCAATATTCTTCAGGAAGCGGTGATATTTACCGATAAGTTTCCCTTCCCGGATTTTAAAAAGTACACCGCAGGCTATTTGTTCTTCCCGTTCCACCTCCAGGCCAAAAACATCGCGATCAGCCAGATCATCTGTCACAATCTTCATTTTCTGGCTGTATCGCTCCAATGCCACCGTTCCATCACGAAGCTTGGCCGCTTTCTCAAAAGCCAGTGCATCAGATGCAATCGTCATCTCTTCTTTCAACTCCCTGATTAGCCCCTCGGTCTTACCCGTAAGCAAACGTTCAACCTTTGATATGGCATCCTGGTAAGTTTCAAGGTCCCAGTCGCCGGAACACTCACCAATATATTCGTTGAAGCAACTATGCCATTTCGGCAAACTTTTAGTGCGATCGATTAACTTGGGTGAGCAGGCACATGTACACAAGTTGAAGGCCTCACGTATGACCTCCAACATTCTGCGCATCTGCCATACCTGGGCATAGGGACCATAATATCGGCTTCCATCACGGATAATAGTGCGTGTCGGAAAAACTCGTGGCCGTTCGCCTTTCGTGACACAGATATACGGATAGGATTTGTCATCACGGTACATCACATTATACCGCGGATGATGCTTCTTTATCAGGTTACTCTCAAGAATAAGGGCTTCAGCTTCAGAGTCGGTAATGATAAACTCCAGATCGGCGATCTTCCCTACCATAACCTTTATCCGGGTATCCATTTCCCTCGATTCCTGGAAATAGGAACGTACCCGGTTGCGCAGCCGTTTGGCCTTGCCCACATAAAGGATTTTCCCCTTATTATCCTTATAAATATAAACCCCCGGCTTGAACGGCAGGTTTTCAACTTTTTCCTGTAATGATAATCCCATATTAAAAATCTAAATCACTGATCATTACATACTGATGGTAAACGGAATCCCGGAATTTGAATTGTGCCTGATCGCTTACTTTAAACTCCCGTCACCGTCGGGTATCTTACCCTGAAATTCATTTACTAATTCTGTTTAATAGAATAAAACTGATGCATCCGGATATTACAATCATTTATGAGGATAATCACCTGTTGGTGGTAAGTAAACCACCTAATGTCCCAACTCAGCCGGATCGTTCCGGTGATCCGGATATGCTCTCAATGCTTAAAACATATATCAAGGAGAAATATGACAAGCCCGGGAATGTATTTCTGGGACTGGTCCACCGACTGGATCGACCGACGTCCGGGTTGATCGTTTTTGCCAAGACCAGTAAAGCCGCATCACGCCTCTCCGACCAGATGCGTCAAAAAAAAATTCAGAAAGAATACCTTGCCATTCTTCACGGACCACTCGATGAAAATGGCCTGCTTGAACATCATCTGTCTAAAGATCACGACAAAAATGTGGTCAGTGTCGTTACCGGAAATGATGAGCATGCTAAAAAAGCGATCCTCACCTATGATACTTTAGAAAACCAGGATGATCTCAGTCTGGTGAGGATTCATTTAATAACCGGCCGCTCTCATCAAATAAGAGTACAATTTGCAGATGAAGGACATCCCGTCTGGGGAGATTACAAATATGGTGTTGCCGACAGGACTAATGAAGGTAACCTGGCTCTACATGCGTATCTGCTGCAACTGATCCATCCAACTCAGAAGAAGGAACTCACTTTCATCAATTACCCGGATTTCATTTTGCCATGGAGCAAATTCAGAAGTATTCGTACGATGATGAAAGAATCGCAAGCTTCTAATGAAGAAATTGGCCGGGAATAACGTAACCGCGTTCCCGTATCACCTTTTGATTATCCCGGATGAACTCCTGCACAAGGTTAATAGGTATTACTTTGGTGATACCATAGTCGATACTATTCTGTTGTCGCAAAATTATCGGTCCGTCATACAGATCATTCAGATTCTCATCTTTAATATCCCGCTCGTCTGGCTTCAACTTATATTCGGTCGTAGCAGATGATGAATTAGCGATGCCAACCCATTCCAGATGCTGCCTGCTGCCTTTCAAAGCCATAACAACACCACCACTGAATCCCCTGTTGAAAGAAGCATCTATCAGAAAAGCTCCATATGATGATCGCATCACATCTCCAACAATAGCGTGCGTAATCATCGGATAACCTTTTGGATAGCCCAGAGTGTACGTAAAAGATCCCATCTTCAGATTTTTGGCATTACCTGCCGGGAAATCCATTGGAGTCACCTTGCCAACCTGCTGTACCTGTGTGTACAATCCCAACAATGCCAGATCTTTTTTTTGATCTACAGCGATGACGTCAAAATACCCGAGGCTTTCATTATCAATAAGCAGATTTGTTTGCCGATCCTTAAACGCGACAAATTTCAAAGGGCGTAATTGACCAGATCTCTCTGCCGGATAAAACTGCACGACGGTATCCGGAAATGTGATAACGTGTGCACATGTAAGAAGTAAAACCCTGCTTTCCGAGGTTGAGAGGACCAAAGCGGTCCCTGCCGAACTGTGATTCGTATATGTTTGCCGTACAGCAAGTTTCTCCAGGCGGCTTTGGCTTATGTTTCTGTCATATATCGAAGGTGTCGGCGCGAGAATATAGGTATTATAAAAGGCTGTACTTGTAATGCGCTTCACCGAATGGAAGAGATACTGCAGATCGCCACTCATATCCCTCTGAGGAAAACTGGTCGTATATCCGCTTTCAGAGAACGGTTGCGAGGTTTGCTTCGGTCCGGAACATGAACTGCCAATCACTGTAGAGACAAGCAGTATAAAAAATGATCGCCACATATATAATCCCCGGTTAGTGGCCTCAAAATAACAGCCTTAACGGCAATCTACGGAATCATCTGCTGGAGGAATCGTCATACGTGCTGAATTTAGTAGTCTTGTATGCGTCACTTCCAATATATGAGAGCATTTTTGCAAAAGCCGGTGCAGGAATATAGCCGGGTTGCCCCGCAATGGGTTCCCCTGTCGAATCGATAAACACATACGTTGGTAACCCCGAGACACCAAAAGCCTGTGCAAATTCACCCTTAGTATAAGTTTTACCGCGAAACGCAACCTGATCTTTAGACTCAACGTCGATTTTAACGGTATAAAAATATTTATTAAGCAAACTTTGAACCTGCTTATTAGGAAATACTTCCTTATCCATTTTCTTACAGTAACCGCACCAATCAGCACCGAAATCGATAAGTACTTTCTTGTGATTCGTTTTAGCTAATTTCAGGGCTTTATCGAGAGTAATCCACTGACCATCGCCGGTCCTTACTGCAGGGGAGCTTATTTCACGCGATTCTTTTCTTGTTTGCTGGCTGCCGGGAGCCTGAGCTTGCGTCGTAAAAGCTGCGACCAGCAACACAACAGTTAATGCCAGAAATTGTCTCATAGATAGATATGCTTTTAAAATATAATGTACTAAAAACTACGGGATTTAACTCCGTATGTTTCAGACAGTTTATTGATTTTAGATCATAAATCACAGAGAGAAACTATTCATAAATCTCAGAGGTGGCCCCGGACGCCTTAACGGATTTTTCATAGGCAATGAGGAACCCTCGTTCACTGAGCGTACCGATCGCCCGGCGATCCGATCCATTCGCAAGAACGGGTATCTCCGGCTCACCGGATTCAATAAAATATTCGAATGCTTTACCCAGCGATTCATTCAGGTGTAAAACGAACAGAGGAGTCATGATATCAGCCGCGATGATAGCCGGACTATCTTCATTATTAAGCAGATTGCGGACATCGTAAATAGAAAGAAGTCCCACAAGCTTGTTCGTATTTTTATTCATAACCGGCAGGACAAGCACCTCTGATCGCGTAAAAGCGTCAAGGATTTCATGAATGGGCGTATCTATCTCTATGACAGGCATGTTGGGTACGGGCCGATAGGCCGTTCGCACTTTAACGCTTTCCAGCACCTCACGCATGAATGCACCTCTGTGCGACATGCTGCCCAGGCGGCTTTCCAGTTGTTGGGCATATAAGCTCCAGCTCTGTGCACCGATATATGAAATGGCACTCGCGAAAATCAGCGGAACCAACAGATCATAGCTGCCACTCATTTCAGTGATGAGAATGGTGGCGGCAAACGGAATATTTACAACACCACTGAAGAACGCTCCCATACCTACCAGAGCATATCCCTGAGGATCTACCGCCAGCGTCGGAAACAGCTGGTGAACGAGTAATCCATATGCACCGCCAATCAATCCACCGATAACGAGCGACGGTGCAAATACACCTCCCGAACCACCGGATTGAATCGTAAATGAAGTGGTAAAAATCTTCAAAAATGCCAACAACAGCATGAACGGAATCGTAAGATTCCCCTGCAAAGCCAGTTGCAGATAACCATAGCTGGAAGAAAGCACGGCCGGGAAGAAAAAAGCGACACAACCCACCATCAATCCACCGATTGCCGGCTTCCAGTATTTGTTAATTTTCAGACGATCAAAAAAATTGCGCTTGACAGCGAAAAATATTCTTGTGTAAAAAATACCAACAACGGTAACGATAAGAGCAAGAGCTATATATAACGGAAGTTCAAGAGGCCGCTCAAAGTGGGCCGACTGAAAAATGAAGACCGTTTTCCAGCCAGTAATACTGGAATAAATGGAATAAGCGATGATCGAAGCGATGATCGAAGGCATCAGACCTTCGGTCTCTATATCCTTCCGATACAGGACCTCGGTTGCAAATATTGCGCCACCGAGCGGTGCGCGAAATATTGAACCAATCCCCGCGCCGATGCCCGCCAAGACGAGGGTCTTGCGTTCATCTTCCGAAAGTTTCAGCTTCATCGCAAGAAGAGAGCCAATACCACCACCAATTGTTGCGATAGGACCTTCACGACCCGCACTTCCACCCGAGCCGATTGTGATAACGGAGGCAATCATCTTAATGATTGTTGCGAGAGGCTTGATAATACCGCGATTCATGTGGTAAGCCTTGATCGCGTTGTCAACGCCTTCGCCCTCGGCTTCGGGTGCGAATGTGTAGACAAGAGCGCCGGAAATAAGACCACCTACAGCCGGCAGCAAAATCAACAACCAGGGATGTGATACAAATTTTATCTCATCTATCGTATGTTTGAAGGCAGGAACGGCTCCCCCTTCACCACCTGGCAGCGGGAAGGTATATCCTGCCATGTGACCAAGAGCAAACGACTGCAGGTGCTCTAATAGGAAGGCAAAAAGTAATGAACCAAATCCGGCACCAACTCCTACGATGGCACACAGTAAAATCCATCGTCCTGTAAGTCGTACGTTCACCGCCTCGCTGAGGCCGTGAAGTTTTGTATTAATGTAGCGGGAATTAAACCTTTGCAATGCTTTTTCTAACCTCGATCTAATGCGGTTGCAAATATAAAAAGATGAAGACTAATAAACAGAGATATTTTACGTTTATTGTAACAAAATGAGCGATTCAACATCTATCAGCTATACAGCCGCATTTATTTTGATCAAACTCCATGGCATGAGTCGTGAGCCATGGCTGCATCCACTTATCGACGAAAAGGCCCGTGAGTATTACCTCAAAACTGTACCTCATCTCCCTGTACCACTGAATGTGTTCTCCCGGCTTCTCAAATCTTCCATCGTCCGAAAGCTTTCAATTGCACTTGAAGACGCCGTATTACCCGGTGATTTAATGCATCTGCTGATGCGAAAACTATACATACATGAAGAATTAATCAGGGCGCGCAATGATGGTTTTGAGCAACTGGTTGTAGTTGGTTCCGGATTTGATTTTGCAGGAGTTCGCTGGGCCACGTGGGGTGGACAATCATTTGAACTTGACAGACCTAGAACGCATGCACTCAAGAAGAAATTGAATAGGGTTACAAATTTTAATCCGCCAACACTCTGGTATCTCCCCATAGGAGAAAATGATCCGGATTTCGATCGCTTGCTTTGTGCTCATCCATTCTTCGACCCGGCTAAATCGACCCTGTTTATCGCTGAAGGTTTCCTTGATTATTTGAGTCAGGATGAAGTCCACCGGTTTTTTGAGTCGATTTCAAACATTCCTTCACATTTGCGACGATTTGTGTTCACTCTCTTTGATTTTGATGCAATGAACCCTCTGCATGCCCGTATCATCAGGGATAGTGTGGCAGCCGTCGGTGAAGATCTGGGATATAACATTGGGCGAAACAACATCGAAACTTTGCTGGATCGTCATGGATTTCGGGCAACAAACATTGTTGATACAAAAAAAATGTGCCGTGATAAGCTCGATCCACTTGGAATAACCAACCCACTGTTCACCGATTTTTACATTATACGATCCGATTACGTCAGGGAACCGCAAACCATTATGCGAAATCGTAAACTCCTCACCCAAAGCAGTGATGCTTTATTTGAATGGAATTTGGGATCGACCGTCAAAACATCGTAATTTTGTTGTTTATCAGACTACTATGACAAGTGGTCTTTGAGAACATGAATCTTATTGAATAAACAAAAAGCATGGCTAATACCAATATTATTGATCGCATCCTTCCCGAACTGTTACAGGAAAAAAAATTAACTGAAGCCAGGGAGAAGATGCTTACACAGGCAGTAAAACAAATTCAGAAAACAGCCGAGGAAGACAGATCTGACGAGCAATGGTTTGTTCTTGGTTATACTGCCGCTGCCGTAAATAATAATTATGATGCTCTCCGCTACTTTGAACTGACTATTGAAAAAAACAAGGATTTCGAGGCGGCATATAAGCAACGTGCCACTGTCTATCTCAAACTTGGGGAAAATCAAAGTGCTCTTTCCGATCTGAATAAGGCTATTGAAATCGATTCGGATTATACCCTTGCTTACATCGAAAGAGCTACGGTATTTGCTGAAGAGGGAGAATACGATAAAGCTCTTGAAGATCTGGAAACTGCTTCTAAGAATGATCCGGAAAATCCACGGGTCCTGGCACAGCATGCCAGCATCCTCGAGAAGCAAGGGAAGATAAAAGAGGCTGTTGAAAAGTATGATAAGGCCATCGAACAAATTGATGACGATGCCAATCTCTACTCACAACGTGGAGTCGCTAAACTTTTCAGCAATGATCCGGAAGGAGCAGAAGAAGATTTTGCGAAAGCTCAGAAACTCGGAGGTGCCAACCATATCACGGCTTTTAATCTTGGACTCGCACTTGGTCACCAACCGGAAAAGAGCAAACAGGCTTACCAGCATTTCACCAAAGCTTTTCGAAAAAAACCGACACTTCTGAGTGAGTATTATGATGAAGCTCATGAAAGTGATATTTCCAGGCTCGACCAGAAACTTCAGGATATTCTCGATACGCTCAATAATGTGCATACCAGCCATCCCGGACGCTATTACCGGGAAGAACTGATTGGGCTATTGAGTTCAAAGATGAACGATGCACGCTCCAAAAAGGAGAACTGACGGGCGAACATTACAGATCCGGTATTCTCAATTAAATCAGTTCAGTCATGAATTTATCTGACTTATGTACACCGGCATTGCTTGTTGATTTGCCGGCTCTGCGGAATAACACAGCCCTTATGATTGATCGTGCCATCAGCCATGGGGTAAAATTACGGCCGCACGTAAAAACGCATAAGACACTTGAAGGAGCCCGATTCCAGCTCGGTGATCGATTTGATGGCATCACCGTTTCGACACTTGCTGAGGCCCGTTTCTATGCTGAAGCTGGTTACCGTGATATCACCTATGCTATTCCGATCAGCCCAAACAAACTGGATGAGGCGGCCAGGCTTACTACGAATCTGGATCATTTTGGTATCCTTCTCGATAATCCTGAAGCTTTTACTCTGGTGGAAAATTACGGACATCGTAATGATGTTATATTTGATGTTTGGCTGGCAGTTGATACCGGCAACCATCGAGAGGGAGTCAATCCGCTTTCAAATGATTCGGTGGCGCTGGCTCATGAAATAGCCAACTCCGAAGTGGCAAATCTTAAAGGAATACTCTCCCATGCCGGGCATGCCTACAAGTGCAAATCTCCTGCAGAGATACAAAATGTAGCGGAGGATGAACGTAGTAAGATGGTCGTGTTTGCCAACAAACTTCGCAGGAATAACATCGATTGCCCGCACGTAAGCGTTGGTTCAACACCAACATGCGTACACGCAAGAAACTGGGACGGCATCACAGAAATCCGACCCGGTAACTATGTATTTTTCGACCGGTTCATGGCCTCTATAGGTGTTTGCAGGTTTGACGATTGCGCGGCAACTGTACTGGCTCGTGTAATTGGACATTACCCGGATGAAAATCGTCTGCTTATCGATGCCGGGGCTTTGGCTTTATCAAAAGATCCGGGTGCGACTCATATCAACTCTGCCACCGGCTTTGGTTACATGAAGGAAGATCCAAACCTCAATATAGACGGTTTGTCACAGGAGCATGGGTTTGTTTCGGGCCGGAAACCAATTGATTTCAAACTCCATCCCATCGGATCAACACTGCGGATTATACCGAATCATTCATGCCTTACTGCAGCTCTTTTTCCAGAGTACCATGTCGTGGAGGGAGATCAAATTGTAGATAAATGGACACCGGTTCGAGGCTGGTGATAGAACATCAATCCGGCAGTTGATCAAACAAATCGGTCAGCCATGGATCAAAGTTTTCCTGGAAAAGTTCAAAATATTTCGGTTCCGATACCTGATCCATAATCTTGGTTTTTTTGATCGTCTCCAGGTACGTTTTATAGCACAAGAGTGCTTTTTCCCCCTTCTCAATATCCCCGGGATCAGGAGTTAAGCAGCAATCGATATCTGCATCTGGCGACGATGACAAATTGAAGTAGCTTTTTTCTGGTGCATCACGAAGTGTGAATAATGCCAGTCGTTTAGGTTGTGTTTTTCCCTCCCGCTTAAATTTTGCAAACACCCGTTTAACGACAGCATGAGCTACCAGGTGATCGGGAAAACCGCTGATCCCATGCACCGCGTACGAAACAATAACATCAGGCTTTAGCGATTCGATATGTCTTTCGATTGCCTGTTCAATCTCGATGGGATCCATCTCCTTCAAGCCGCTGTCAGGCATATCCCAGATCGTAAATCCATCCAGTTCCAAAACTTTTTCTACATCGTGCATCTCCTGTTTGCGTACACGTCCCATCTCCTCCACGCTATATCCGTAGTGAAACCTGCGTTTGGTGGCTCCTCCGTAAGTCAGTGTCAATAAATGCACCTCATGTCCCTGGCTATGCTGCTGTGCCATGACTGGAGCAGGGCCGTATGATTCGTCGTCGGGATGTGGAAAAATGTAGAGGATTTTCATGGAAAATAATCTGATTTTGGAAAAACCTGTTATGCCATGAAGATAAAGAACAGAGAGAAGAGCTGCGATACTTCAAGGATGCCATCACTTGAAGTGATGACATCCTTTGCAATAGATATTAATACAGGAACATCGGTTTGCCGAGCACATGCCGTACTTTCGGCCGGTATTGCTCGGGATCATAGAGTTCATCCACGTCTACTCTTTTGATACCGCTGGTTACAGTATTCATCGGTATATGGGTATATGTTCCGTCTCTCAGGGCCACCATCCGTCCCTTGGCTCCGCTTAGCAAAAGGCTCATCGCCATGTTGGCGTAGTTAACGCCCACCATCAGATCGAGAGCGTCTGGTGCACCCGAACGCATCAGGTATGATAAACTCTGGTTAATAATATTTTCGCCCGTTATCTTTTTTAAAGCTTCACCGGTTATTTCACCAATTCCACCCAGCTTTTTATGCCCATAAGCGTCCATCTCACCATACTCGACAATTTTATCACCCATCATATGGGCGCCTTCGCTAACAGTCACCATAGCATAATTGCTGGCATTTTGAGCCTTGTCGTGCATGACAAGTTCTGCAAGACGTTCCGGATCAAAGGGAACTTCCGAGATCAATGCACGATCGACCCATGCAAGATAAGAGCTGATCAGGCTGGTTTCCCCACTGTTTCGTCCGAACAATTCGATTACTGCAATGCGCTCGTGTGAACCGGTACTTGTTCGCAGTTGGTGGATAAACTGAACACTTCGTGTTACGGCTGTACTGAAACCAATACAATAATCTGTACCGTACACATCATTATCCATGGTTTTAGGAATGGCAACGACCGGGAATCCTTCGCTGTGAAGGCGTTCAGCAAAGCTGAGCGTATCATCACCACCGATAGGTATAAGCCGGTCTATACCCAAATATTCCAGGTTTTTTAACACATGAGCGGTAAAATCCAGGATCGTTTCATCATTTCCCTCCGCTTCCGGGTGTTCCGGATCTTTCAGGAAATCAGGTACATCTATTTGCCGGACATTGGCGGGATTTGTACGGCTTGTGTGTAGAAATGTTCCACCTGATCGGTCGACTGTACGGACCACATCCTTTGTGAGTGGAATCGTATACTTCTTAATTGTTTCGGGATCATCGCGGTTTAACCAAAATAATCCACCCCAGCCCCTGCGTATCCCAATGACTTCGTGACCGTCGTCAGCTGCGCGGTATGCAACGGCTTTTACGCATGAATTCAATCCGGGAACGTCGCCGCCTCCGGTAAGAATGCCAATCTTCATATGACCTCCATAATCTTCATCTTTAGTATTGCCCCTGTTGATGACTTTCCTGTGAAAGGGAAAAGATCTGCTTTATCAATTTATGTCTCTAACAATAAGAAAAGAGCGTGGTACAGGGAAGTTATTGATACACATAATATCTATAACAGGAATGGCATATACCAATAAAAAATCAGGCAGCAGGATTTCCATCCTCTGCCTGATTATGTGGGGATTTTGGGGTATTTGCGGTTCTTCTTATGAACAACCGCTTGTTGAGCCGCATGTCACACATTTCATACAGGTGCCATTGCGGACCATGGTCATGCTGCCACAGTCAGGACAAATGTCACCAGTATAACCCAATTGCTTGGCTCGCTGATAGTCTGTCTCAGGAGACAATGCTCCCTGAGTTTCGGAAGCAGAAACCGGCGTTGGTTCCGGTTTTTCCTCTTTAATACTCGATCTTTCTTCTTCTCTGATTTCTGGCTCTTTGAGATCTTCTCCCGTTGGTTTGAGTGTGCGATGCAGGATCTCATCGGGACCGACATGAGCCAGATCCTGACGGCTGAGGTAACTGACGGCCAGTTCACGGAAGATGTAGTCAATCAACGAAGTCGTCATCTTTACATGCGGGCTGCCGTAAACGGGACCACTTGGTTCAAAACGTGTAAAGACGAATGCATCCACGAATTCTTCCAGCGGAACACCGTGCTGCAAACCGAGAGAAATTGAAATTGCGAAGCAGTTCATCAAACTCCGGAAAGCGGCGCCTTCGCGATGGATATCAATGAAGATCTCGCCTAACTGGCCATTTTCGTATTCACCTGTTCGCAGATATACACTTTGTCCGCCAATCTTGGCTTTTTGAGTATATCCGTTTCTGCGCAAAGGCAAACGCTGACGTCCGGCTACATATTTATGAATAATACGTTCGGTCGTTTTGACGATAGGATCTTCTCTTGGTTCTTCCTCTTCTTCTTCGATTTCCTCGAGAACATCCGCCATAGTATTCAGTGGCTGACTCAGTTTGGAACCATCGCGATAGAGAGCATTAGCCTTGAGCATCAGCTCCCATGATTGCATGTAGGCATCTTTGAATTCTTCAACAGTAGCCTCGTTTGGCAGGTTGATGGTCTTGGAGATGGCACCGGAAATGAACGGCTGTGCGGCAGCCATCATTTTGATGTGTCCCCCGGCGGATATATATCTCGTTCCTTTACGACCACATTTGTTTGCACAATCAAAGACGGGGAGGTGTTCATCTTTGAGATGAGGTGCACCTTCCACCGTCATTGTCCCGCAAACATAATCATTGGCTTTTTCCACGTCTTCACGTGTAAACCCAAGATGTTTAAATATATCAAAGCTCCAGTCGGTCAATTGCTCGTCTGTAACGCCAAGCTGTTCCTTCATGAAGTCTTCTCCCAGTGTCCACTGGTTGAAAGCAAACTTGATATCAAAGACACCCGGCAGAGATTCTTCCAGTTTCTCCAGGATTTCGTTTGTGAATCCCAACTCGCGCAGACGATCGTGTGTGATGGTCGGACAACCGCGCAATGTTCCGTTGCCTTTGGCGTACTTGATGATATCTTCAATTTCAGCGGCAGTATAGTCGAGATTGCGAAGTGCAACAGGCACGCTCTGGTTGATAATCTTGAAGTAGCCGCCACCGGCAAGTTTCTTGAATTTCACCAGTGCATAGTCAGGCTCGATTCCGGTTGTATCACAATCCATAACCAACCCGATTGTTCCGGTTGGTGCGATAACGGTCACCTGCGCATTTCTGTATCCATACTGCTCACCCAGTTTCAGTGCACGGTCAGCATCCTCGCGAGCCGCTTTGAGCAGATATTCAGGACAGACACTGGCATCGATACCCATCGGTTTGATGGTCAGTTCTTCGTATTCTTCCGGCGGTACGTTATATGAGGCACGGCGGTGATTGCGAATCACCCGCAACATATTCTCCTTGTTGCGTTCATAACCGGAAAATGCTCCCAGTTCCTTCGACATTTCGGCACTCGTTGCGTATGCCGTCATATGCATGATGCCGGTTACGGCCCCACAGATTGCGCGGCCCATATCACTGTCATAAGGTGCACCCTGCACCATCAGTAATGTTCCAAGGTTAGCGAAACCAAGACCGAGTGTCCGGAATATGTATGAGAGTTCCGCGATCTCTTTGGATGGAAATTGGGCCATCAGGACTGAAATTTCCAGAACAACGGTCCACATACGTGACGCATGGCGAAATGCCTTTACATCAAATGTCTTGGTTTCAAAGTTGTAGAATTTGATCAGGTTCAGAGAAGCCAGATTACACGCCGTGTTATCAAGGAACATGTACTCGGAGCAAGGATTGCTTGCCTTGATCTGTCCGTCAGCCGGACAGGTATGCCACTCGTTTATAGTGTCGTGATATTGTGTGCCAGGATCCGCACTTGCCCATGCTGCGTTTGCAATCTGGTCCCACAAGTCTCTCGCCTGCATTGTTTTGTACGGTTTCGGATCACGGCCATCTTCTTTAGATTCCCGCTTTTCAACACGACCGTACAGATTCCACTCGCCATCATCCTTGACGGCCTTCATAAATGCATTTGGAATACGTACTGAATTGTTTGAATTCTGACCACTGACTGTACTGTATGCTTCCGAATTCCAGTCAGTGTCATACACATCAAACTCAATATCAGTAACACCCTGAGCAGCAAGCTGAATAACACGTTCGATATAATTAAGCGGAACAAACGCCTTTTTGGCCTGGGCAATGCCGCGAGCTAATTGTTTATTGCGCCGCGGATCGCGACTTACGGCACCATTGTATGTTCTCCCATCAATTTCGATAGGCGTATGGCAGAGCCGAAGAATCTCTTTCAGGTGCTTCTCGGTTGCTTTTGATCCGGCAACCAGAGCTGCGACCTTCTGCTCTTCCTTAACTTTCCAGTTGATATACTCTTCGATATCAGGGTGATCCAGGTCGAGTGTAACCATTTTGGCTGCCCGGCGTGTCGTTCCACCTGACTTGATTGCTCCTGCAGCACGGTCACCGATTTTCAGGAAGCTCATAAGTCCGGACGAGCGTCCCCCCCCACTGAGCGGTTCATTTGATCCGCGAAGTTCAGAAAAATTGGTACCTGTACCCGATCCATATTTGAACAAACGTGCCTCACGAACCCACAGATCCATGATACCGCCTTCATTCACTAAGTCATCTCTCACGCTCTGGATAAAGCATGCATGAGGTTGTGGATGAGTGTAGGCATCCTCAGAGCGCGTCAGTTTCCCGGTCCTGGCATCAACATAATAATGTCCCTGGGCCGGACCATTTATGCCATAGGCCCAGTGAAGTCCGGTATTGAACCACTGTGGACTGTTGGGTGCTGCCATCTGGTTGGCGAGCATGTAGCACATTTCATCATAAAAAACCTTTGCATCATCTTCGGTATCGAAATAATTGTGCTTCCAGCCCCAGTACACCCAGCATCCGGCCAGTCTGTTGAAGACCTGGCGGGAGTCGATCTCATGTGTATATTGATCAGTTTCCGGCAGCTTCTTCAGCTCTGCTTTATTTTCCTCTGAGCGCTGCAACCACCCTGGAACACCCTTCTCTCTGATTTTTTTCAGGCGCACGGGCACGCCAGCTTTCCGGAAGTATTTTTGTGCAAGTACGTCCGTTGCGACCTGGGTCCATCCTTTGGGAACGACAACATCGTCCATCTTGAAAACTGTAGACCCATCCGGATTCTTGATCTCGGATTTACGGGATTCGAATTTTAATTCTTCGTAGGGCGTTCCCCAGCTTTTCTTGGTAAAAAAACGTTCAAATTTCATAGGCAATACCGTTCAGCCTTTTATGTTCGGAATCAATGGCAAAGACTTGGTTCATAGATACAGCAAGTCCATTAAACAAAGTTGTGGTGCAGGTGGCAAAGCGAGTATATCCATCGTTATTATTACCACCTTAATCTGTTCCTAATATAGAAGGGCAACCACGAGAGGACAAGTGAAATCGAGGCTTTTTTTCCACAAATATTCAAAGTTATCCACATTAGAAATTTCGGATTTAAAACAGGGGACCTGTGCTATTTGCACATCGTTTCAAAAGAGGCTACATAAACAGGCTATATTTCCGGAGTTTGGGGTGTTTCAAAAGTTATCCACATCTTATAAACATATAAGTATCAATATTTTGACTTAAATTAAAAGAATTCAGACGTTGTATATAAAAGCGATTCCACAAAACATCAGTACAGGAATTTATTACAAATAAAATTTTAAATATATTGTGCTTATTATCCTTTTTCATATCATGATTAAAACACTTAATCATACATAATGATCATAAATTTATTACACAAAATTCAATTTAAATTACCATATAATTAATTTCATTAAACAATAACATTACCACCAACGTTATTTCATCAAAGTCATCTTTCTGATTCGCATATATCCATTAAATTGTAACCGGTAAAAGTATATACCGCTGGATAGTAACGATGCGTCAAATCGCACAGAATGTTCGCCTTCAGATTGTCTTCCGTCAACAAGGCGCGATACCAACCGGCCCGTAATACTGTAAACACTCAATACGACAGTACCGCTCCCGCTCAGGTTATAACGGATGGTAGTCATCGGATTGAATGGATTCGGATAATTCTGTAGAAGGGTGAATGAATTCGGTTTGTTTGTGGACGACTGGACAGCCAGCGGTGTTCCTGTGTAAACGAATCCAAATGAACCAGGTATAATACCTGCAGAAAAAGACATGACCTTTTGGGGTAAAGTTGTACTAAGATCATAACTGGTTACGGTACCCGAAGACACATAATCTGCAGGATCGGCCACGAACAGCTGAGATGTCTGATCATCATGAGAAACATTCATGGCATAATAGGAACCACTCACCAGGGTGTCACCTAAAGCGGTCAACGTCTTCATATCAATAGATACAATCCCGCCATCATTGTAATAAGCTCTGTTGGATGAAGGTAACAAAGCGATATCTCCCGGGTGTCCGCCAACGTCAATTGTTTTGATAATGGTGTCGTCGATGCTGTTGATAACCACTACCTTTCCATAAGAAACGAGTCTGGGATCATAATTACCCTGACTGTCGTATCCATAATTGCCCACACATACAACCCAAACACGTCCCTGGTCATCAACGGCCACATCTACCGGATTATCCCCTACTTTCAGCTTCTTGATCACCTTGTCCGTCTGCGTATCAATCACTGCAACACTATCACCTTGTCCCAGATCACTGAGCGCCACATATGCTTTCGCATTGCTAATACCGATGTCTTCCGGTCCACTGCCAAGGTCAATCGAACCGGCAACACTGTTGTTTGTCAGATCAACAACAGAGACATTCTTACTATCGAGATTGGTGACATAGGCTTTATTACTGTTTACAGCGATCATTTTCCGCGGTCCCTTCTCCTTTCCTATATCGTAACTGATGGTTTTATCCAGTGCCAGCGTGTTCTTATCAGTTACAAAAATTCTGTTGCTCCCGTAAACCAGGATATAAAGCTTGTCGTTAATGATCGTCGAGCTCTGAGCCACATCTCCAAGAAGCACTCCATTTTTCTTATAAAATGCATTTGTTGAAGTACTGCCGTCTGACATATTATAGGCTGTAATCGATGCGCTGCCCTGTCCAAAATTACCCTCGTTAACTACATAAACTTTTTGAAGTGACTGTTGAGCTAAGCCGTTATTAAACATCATTACAAAAAAAAGTAATAATAAGGAGAGTATCCTCTGTTTCATTTCATCCTCGTCATATTGTTTAATTATTCATTTAAAGGGGTAGCTGACTGATAAACCCAACTGATAATTCCGGCCTGGCATCGGATACCATACAACAACCTGGTAATTCTTATCAAACAGGTTATATACGGTTGCGTTTAGCTGCAGATCAAGCGGACCCACTGACCCGCCATATCCTCCTCCCGCATTCCATACAGAATAGGATGGCAATGGATCCAAAGGACTGCTGTGATCGTTGGTTGTATACCGTTTGCCGATGCCCGTTCTATTTATGAAAAATTGGATATGTCTGTATCCGATACCAGCGAACATCTTCTGGCTAACTGGCGGGACATAACGCATTTGCTTGTTCAGAGCCTGATTGCTGCTTTTGGGGTTGCTCAAAATATGGGCTTGTGTCAAAGTTAGTAGATAGTGAAGCGTCAATGTCCAATCAGAAGTTTTGTAACTTGCTTGAGATGATAGCTCTAATCCCTTCATCTCGACCTCCTGAATGTTGATCGGTGTCGTTCCTCCAGAAAAAGGGACCCATCGAATGCCATTGTGCTGGCGACTGCGATACATTTCCGGAGATATCTGAACAGACAAATTTCCATCCTTATGACGAAAGACGAAACCTGTCTCGATGGTTGTGCTTCGTTCCGCTTTCAGATCCGGATTTCCTCCGTTCGCCCAGTATAAATCATTAAAAGTCGGTGCCGTATAATCTTTCTTGAACGTGCCCCTGATGAACAGATGATTCTTCACCAGCTCGTAATTCATTCCTGCAGAGGGGATAAAAGCATCTCCAAAATCAGAATAATAATCATAGCGCCCTGCGCCGAACAGCAACAATCGCGACCATGGATGATAATTGGCCTGCAACAGGTTGCTCCAGACAAATCTGTTTTCCGCACCCTGGTAGTTATTGGTTTGAACCCGGTCACTTTCAGCCGATGAATACCCATGAATTTCAAGGGAATGACCGAAGTAATGTTCAAGGGATGCGCGAAGTATCGAATTATGAATGGAACTGGTACTGTTGACCCTCTGATCGGGATTGGAAAAATCCAGATTGTACTGATTATAAAAAGTCTTCAGGCTGATTTTGTTTTTCCCCTGCCACATCGTACCGGATGCATACCAGCGCAGAGATTGATCTTTTTGTCGGCCGGCATCACTCGAACTGACAATTGATCCGGGGATATTATTTTCCTCCCCGGCATACCAGACCGCCGTTTGAACCCCATAGTGTCCCCTTTTCCACCCTGCCTTAGCCAGTATATGGCGCGCATTCAGCCCATTGTGATCCCTTGTTTTCTGTTCATCACTGAATGGATCGTGATAACTAAAATCATTGGTGGCTTGCTTGTGGAAAACCAGAGCTGAAACATTCCATTCGTCATTCCGCCAGCCGACTCCTCCTGACTGTTGAAGAGATCCATAAGAACCAATTCCACTGGTCAGGCGGATTCTATTTTTCAACGTTGCAGGATGTAATATAACAGTGCCGCCGGCACCTCCTGATCCGAATGATGTACCCATATTGCCAGGCGAAACTTCAACTGAACTGATCATTGCAGAAGGGATCATGGAAAGATCAGTCAACCCAAGCATCGAATGGTTCAACTCGAAACCATTCCAGACAACCTGCGTCTGACGGGCATCAAAGCCGCGCTGTGATATCGTTGCCAACCCGCCCGGACCGTTATCCTGGACAAACGCGGTGGTTACCGATTGCAGAACCTGACCCAGATTTTGATTGGACAAAAAACGAAGTGGAAGGGAATCGACAATGATCACCTGGACCGGCTGCCGGTAATCGGGCTGGTCGATCCGCGTAGCGGTAACACGGACCTCTGGCCCGGTATAGCTGGTATCAGCTGGTTGCTGGGCATAGACGTAGTACGCCGGTTGCAATAAGTGTTGTATAGTGATAAGAAGGACGCACGAAGCACCCTTTAAAAAAGTGGTTTTCATGAATCACCTGAACTTTTATACCCGAAAGTTCTACAGTGAAGATCACACGGCAGGTCTCCTGGCTTTCCCAACTATCGACGGCCTTCCCACCCCGACGCGTCGGGGCAGTGGCAATGGAGGTGGTCAACAGCGTTTGCTTTCGCCTGTTGGGATTACAGTTGCGGGTACAGCCCCCGATTTACACGGGGTTCCCTTTTCATTTACCGGATGGTTTCATCCGCGCAAAACCGCATATCAACAATCTGTAAAAAGAACGTACTTATGATACAGGATCGGAACCGAAAATAAAAGAAGGTCTGTCATTTTTTTGAATCCAACATGACACATTCAATTCAAATGCGTCAGGTCACAAGGTGCAAACTTGCGACAGAAAGAAAACGCATCAATACTTTAACAATCCAATCAAAAATTTGTTAGGAAAATATTCCATATGTACTCATGCTGATCAAAAAAAGCCAAAATATGGATATATTACTGGAAATATTGGCATTTTTTGCTCAGAAGAAATATTTATCTCAGCAGGAATAAGATAAGTGTTGATATGCGTAAGATAAATTAGTATTCTAGCGTTTAGTTGACATGTTTGTGTTTTCAAGAAGAAGTTATTATGAAAAAAACGATTCTATTCTATTTCTTTCTCTCTCTTTTGTTGAGGGATTAAACCCTTAACCTGCCAAAGTAACCCCATCCCTGGAAGAACAGGTAGTTGAGGCTAGAAAGCGGCTGGAAGAAAAACGCATGGCTCAAACCGGAGCAGTAGCCATCGGATATGAACTGCATGCTCAAGGGATCGACCCACCTCCGGTCTGGACGATCAACCGGATTCTGGCTCGTCAGGGACTGACCAGGAAGAAAACACCGGCTCACCGATCCGCCAAAGAGTATCCCGAGTTATTCGTCCACACCCATCAAATGGATCTGGTGGGACCGCGTTGGCTCAAAGAGGGCGGGCGATTCTATAGCGTCAATATCATTGATACCTGTTCGCATACCTGCTCGCTCACTCCCGTGCGTACGAAAGCTTCCCTGGGCATTGCTGGAACTTTGGCCAGCTTTTGGGCCAGCCATGGTATGCCTGACGCCCTGCAGATGGACAACGAGTTGGCCTTTCGAGGCAGCAATCGGTATCCTCGCAGCTTTGGGCTGGTGGTTCGTTTTGCCTTGGCCCTGGGCATCGCTCCGGTGTTTATTCCGGTCAAGGAACCTTGGCGAAATGGTATGATTGAAAAATTCAATCATATCTATCTATACAAAATTATGCATAATTTTGGGAGCTTAGGTGCTCAATAGCAGGGTAGATAGTTGGTTGAAACATCGCTCAGATTAGATATGAAGAAACTATTACATCCCGCATTTATCATAGTTATTACAATCATTCTCGTGGGTTCGGTTTCCTGTAACCATAACGGGGTAGGCCCATCACAGACAGTTCCTCACTTTACTGTCATTTTTCGATTTGTAGATGTGAGTGACTCGACGATAATGTCATTTGGTGTACATGGAGGCGTCTATTTTCCAAAACAAGATAGTTCAACTTACGCCTATACGGGAGAAAGTGTTGGTCGGTATGGTTGGGGTAAGTATTTAATAGGGCATGTCGTTGAAGATAGCATAGGTATACCTGTTAATGGCGTTCCTCCAGTTCGCCCTTATCCAGGTGTCAAGGCCGGTTTGGTTATACTAGCTAAAACCTTTTGGGACGGGGATACGAGTTTCCCCAATGTGCCCAAGACACGGGCATGGCATCTAAAGGAGAGAACAATTACAAATCCAGACAGTAATGTCATTTCTTTTACTTGGCCAAAGGATACCCTGAGCCCCATTGTGGAATATATTGGGTATGTAAATCAATAAAGCAGATAGAACAGAAATTATCCCGTCCAGATTAGATAAATTTGTCATGTTGAATACTACAACGAACAATTTGCTGTGATTTTACTGCACTCGTGTCACAAGTTGCAAACTTGCGACAGATAGGAGGATCAATCCATCGTCAATACTGCACGGAAACGCACTTTATTGGTGATCATTTTTTCATATGCCTCGTTCACCTTGTCCAGTGGAAACGTTTCGATCTTTGGTTTGATACCACTCATGGCACTGAATTCGAGCGTTTCTTCTGATTCTTTGGCGTGACCACTTGGCCAGCCGGATATTTTTTTGCCGGAGAGTAAGGCAAATGGGACAACTTCCATAGCGTCACCCGATGCAGCCACAATTACGAGATTACCGCGTGAAGAGAGTCCACCGACTAACGAAGCAATAGCTTTACTGTTTGGGGCCGTAGCGAGAATAACATCGGCGCCACCCATTTTTGCCAGCTCTTCAGCAGGATTCATTTTCTCAGTGTTGATATAATAATGGGCACCCATTTCGTGCGCCAGGGCTTCTTTACTGCTGCCGTGCGACAACGCAACGGTTCTGTAACCCGCAGCTTTTGCAAACTGTAGTGCCAGGTGTCCCAGACCGCCAATACCAAGTACTGCAACCAGGTCGCCAGGTTTTGCTCCGCTGTTTCTTAATGCGTTGTAGGTTGTTATTCCGGCGCAGAGTAATGGGGCCGCTTCAGCTGACGTCAATTCTGCAGGTACACGTGCAAGCGCCTCATATGGGGCAGTCATGTATTCGGCATATCCACCATCGTACGAAATACCGGAAATCTGTCCATTCTCACAGTTTATAAAATCACCCTTCCGGCATGGCTCACAATGGAAACAGTGACCGCCATGCCATCCTACACCAACACGTTCACCTTCTTTCCATCCTTCAACATTCTTCCCGGTTTTTATAATTTTACCGACCACTTCATGTCCGGGAACTCTTGGATACTGAATACCTGGAAACACTCCCTCCTTGACAAAAGCATCACTGTGGCAAATTCCGCAAGCTTCCACTTTGATTAAGACCTGATTTTCCCTGGGTTCAGGTATTGGTTTTTCAACTAGTTCAAAATCCCCGCCTGCTTTCGATATCTGAGCAGCTTTCATTGTTGCCATAACGTAATTATCCTGGTTTAATTAATTATATTAAAACTGTTATGCGTGTAACAGGCAGTATTGCGTGTTGGTTCCAGAACCAGAAGACTTTCCGGAAATCAATTTGGGGCAAATACTTAATCGGCCGGAAACGTATTATTTGAGAGAAAATCCCACCAAACAGAAGCGTCTATTTTCATTAATGCTCTCCCCTTTTTGAATGCATCTTCTGCCAGACTTTTTTTCCTTTTTTTAAGTCGGTTTCGAATAGCCTCGTAACTGCCTGCATCCATCAACCCTTTATGTGATTTCAGCCATTTTTGCAGCACTGAATAATCATTGAAAAGTCCGAGCTGTTCCGTGATACTCTTTATATAGCCTTCCTCATTTCTTAGTTCTCCGGTCCCACACTCATAGAAAATATTCAATTGATACTGCAGATGTTTTAGGCTTTTTCGCCATGAATGCATGAAACGTGCTTTCTTCTTTTTGTTCGCTTTCTTCCCCTTTTTCAGTGAATCAGTAAACAAGTCCTTTACACCCAATGCCATATCATCCAAAATAAATGTATCAGGCAAAACAGGATTTAAGAGGACACGGTGTTTCTTTATGTATTTTCCTATACCAGCGAGCACATGGTTTTCTTTTAACTCCCGGATAGATTTTTCATATTCCAGATCCAGAAAATTCCGAACGTCTGAGAGATATGATTGTTCACGATCTGTCAGCATATGATCAATGCCGTAGCGCATCACGGCGGAGTCGCGTGGATCGGCGAGCCTTTCTCCGAGCATCTTCCACTGATCACTGCGTTTCATTGCAAGAGATTCATCAAGCGACTTCAAATGCAGCTCAAGCGTACGTAATCGCTTAAATGATTTTCTAATTTCGTGGACAGCAGTGTCAACATCCGGATTCGAACATTGACTAATGATCAGCTCAATCTGCTTCTCCCGATATGATGATAAATACGTCGAGAGGTTAGATGTGATTTGTTCCTCCATTTTCGGTGCATTCGTTCCTCTACTAATTGCAAGATAGTAAAAAGGGAGTAATGCAGTATGCAGACTGTCATACAATGTGACCGCTACGGTTCTTATACTGCATAATCCTGATTAACATCAGGTTGAAACCATGTAAGTAAGTACCGATAGCCAGATTTGATTCCCCGGCAAGCTCTGAATGACACCAGGAGAACATCACTCTTACCCGGAGGTTTTCCCCAGACTTAATTTGGATGCAGCGGCGCGGTCAAGGAGCCAGTGTAATTCACCATTATCCGGTTTAATGTATTGCGCTGGCCATTCATCCGACTTTTTCGGACCCTCAATAATTCCTTTTACGATATCGGCTTTCTTCTCCCCAAAAACGATAAACGCTATATTCCGTGCATTATTAATCGCCGGTCGTGTCAGTGTCGTCCGGTACATATGCTGGACTTCCAGATATACGGAAGCATACCATGGTTTTGTTTTTTTGAGAACCGGCGTATGCGGGAAGAGCGAAGCGGTATGGCCATTTGTCCCCAAACCAAGATAGATCAAATCGAACTCAGGGTACTCACCTTCGAAAAACGAGTGAAGTTCTTTTCCATAAACCTCCGCTGATATCTCTGCCGTATCCAGGTATGGAACCGGGTGAACATTTTCTTTAGGAACCGGAACATTATTAATGAGTTGCTCTCTTGCCATGCCCACGTTGCTACGTGCATCATCATGCGGCACATAGCGTTCATCGCCCCAAAAGAGGTGGACCTTTTCCCATGGGATTGATTCAATTCGCGGCAACTGACAGAGCAGTTCATAGGTCTTCTCCGGAGAACTTCCTCCTGAAAGAGCCACGCTGAATACGCCTTTTTTTTCAACGGCATCTCGGACAATATCTACAAAAAGATCTGCAGCAGCACCGGCAACCATATCCGGATCATTCAAAACTCTGATCATCACTTCTTCGATTTTTTAGCATCTTCATGATTATTCTCCAGCGGCATCATCAGCCATGTATTGCCATCATGTGCAATAAGGGCTTCTGCGTCTTCGGGTCCACGGGTACCGGCTGCGTAATTGGGAAAATCCATTGGATTGGTAGTTTCCCAATGATTGATTATAGGCATCAGTACATCCCACGCTGCATTGACCTGGTCGGCCCGCATGAACATGGTTGCATCGCCCTGCATCACGTCGAGAAGCAGCGTTTCGTAGGCTTCCGGAGATTCTGACTCGTATTTTTGATCATAGTTAAACTGCATCTCAACCGGGTTCAGGATCATCTGAAGTCCGGGATCTTTCGCAAGAAACCTCAGCTTGATACCCTTCTCCGGCTGAATATTCAGGATCAGCCTGTTCGGGGTCAGATTGACATGGGTCTCACTTGGAAATGCCTCATGCGGCACTGGACGAAACTGTATCGTGATCATTGAAACATGCCTGAATAAATGCTTTCCCGTACGCAGATAGAACGGCACGCCCTGCCAGCGCCAGTTATCAATATAAAGCTTGAGGGCAGCAAAGGTCTCTGTTTTGGATTTGGGATCGACCCCTTCTTCATTTCGGTATCCGATCATTTTCTCCCCTTCCATCCAGCCCGGACCGTACTGTCCCCGCACGGCAAAATGAGGAACATCTTCCGGCTTTATTTTACGGGTGGCATGAAGAACGTCCACTTTTTTATTACGTACTTCATCGGCATCGAAATTAACCGGCGGCTCCATAGCAATCAGGCATAATAGCTGCATCAGGTGATTTTGGATCATGTCGCGCAATGCGCCGGCATGGTCGTAATACCCGCCGCGATGTTCAACACCTACCTGCTCAGCCACCGTGATCTGCACATGATCGATGTAGTTACGGTTCCAGATAGGCTCAAACAGTGCGTTTGCAAATCGAAAAGCCATTAGATTTTGCACCGTTTCTTTACCCAGGTAATGGTCGATCCGGTAAATCTGGCACTCATCGAAGAAACTGGTCATATGCTCGTTGAGCTTACTGGCCGACTCCAGATCATGACCAAACGGCTTTTCAATAACAATTCGCGAATGTTTTGAATCGTCCGACAAGCCTGCTTTGCTGATATTTTCGCTGATAGGCTCAAAGAAACGAGGTGGCGTTGCCAGATAAAAAGCGCGGTCGCACGAACCATCCAGATCCTTTTCGATATCTTCAATGTCGGATTTCAGTGACTTGAAATTCTCGAGCTTCGTGAAGTCCATCTTCTTGTACTGAAGATGTTCGGCAAACTTTTTCCAATCGTCGCTCTTGACCTTTCCTCTGCGGGAAAAATTATTAATGCCGTCTTGAACCTTATCCCTGAATTTCTGATTCGTCATTTCTTTGACATCGACACCGAGAACTTCAAACTTCTCGGGCATCCATTCTTCCAGGTACAGATTATAGATAGCCGGCATCAGCTTACGCCATGTAAGATCTCCGCCTGCTCCAAATATGGTGAGTATCGTTTCACCAGGTTTTTTTGTACTAATCAAAACTGCGCCTCCTCTTAATTTTTACTCCATTCCGAATGAAAAGTACCTTCACGATCGATACGTTCGTATGTGTGTGATCCGAAATCATCACGTTGTGCCTGAATCAAATTTGCAGGCAGCCATGCACTTCGATAAGCATCGAAATAGCTGAGCGACACGCTCAGAGCCGGTATCGGTATTCCCCATTCAACGGATTTGCTGATCACAGAGCGTAAATCATTCTGTGTCTTTTTGAGGATGTCGGCAAATTTCGAGTCGAGTATCAAATTTGGAAGGTTTGGATCCCTGTCATACGCAGCGCGAATGTCTTCAAGTAATGCGGCTCGTATAATACAACCGCCACGCCAGATTCGTGCGACATCCTTCAGATTCAAATCGAAATTATAATGATCGGATGCAACACGCAGATGATGCATTCCCTGTGCATAACTGGCTATCATAGCAAAGTAAACAGCATTTTTAAGCCTGGATACAAAATCGTTTGTCTTTCCGTCATGCTGCGATTTATTCACCTTGTAAATTTCACCCGCTTTATTTCTGTCATTTTTAAAACCTGAGAGATCACGCATTGCCACAGCGATATCGAGTGTCGGAACAGCTACCTGTAACTCCATGGCATCTTGTGATGTCCACTTGCCCGTACCCTTTTGTTTTGCACTATCCCTGATCTTATCGATGAGCCATCCGTCACCTTTGTCATCGTGTTTAGCAAATATTTCAGCGGTGATTTCAACGAGGAAGGAATCAAGTTCCGCTTCATTCCAGCTTTTATAGGTCTCGTGGAGCTGTTCGTTACTCATGCCGAGTCCGTCTTTCATCAACTGATAGCTTTCACCCAAGATCTGCATGATGGCATACTCGATGCCGTTATGCACCATCTTCACATAGTGACCGGCTGAACGCGGGCCAAGAAATGTCACACATGGATCGCCATCAACTTTGGCGGCAGCAGCTTCGAGTATAGGCTTCACGCGGTCATAAACGGATTCCGGGCCACCAGGCATCATACTTGGTCCGAAGCGCGCACCTTTCTCACCACCGGAAATACCCATTCCCATGAAATGGATTCCTTTGTCCGTCAATTCATCAAAATGCCGTTCCGTATCTGTAAAGTGAGAGTTTCCCCCGTCAATGATCAGGTCCCCTTTATCCAGAATAAGTACAAGTTCATTAATAACAGAGTCGACGGCCTTGCCAGCCGGGACCAACATTATGATTGATCGCGGCTTTTTCAGGCTTTTAACAAATTCCTTTACATCCGTATAGCCTTTCACTTTCATATCGCCGGATTCTTTGTCGAGAGCCTTTGCTTTGTCAGAATCTGTATCGAGGCCGGCAACTGCATAGCCATTATCAGCCATATTCAAAACGAAATTTCGACCCATAACTCCAAGGCCAACCATTCCGATGTCGTATTGTTCATCTGTCATAATACTTTCTTTCCTTATTATCTGGTTAACTGTATTATTTGGTTTTTGGGAATAAGGGATATAAGGCAATGGGGAAACAAGGAATAATTAAAGGGATAAATATCCAAGTGAATCCATTCTCGAAACTCATTGCCGGTTATTGACATACTTATTCCCATATTACCTAATTTCCTTATCCGCTCTATGAGAGCCCAAACTCAGCCATTTTCTTTTTGGTTGTTTCTATATTCTGATGATGAACTCCGTTAAAACCCAATGTTTCGGCGATTTCCACGAACATGTGACGATCATCAACATAAACGGAGCGCTGGGGCGGTACCTGTGAAACATCCATTGCGACTTTATAAATGTCCTCATCCGGTTTTCGAAAATGGACGAAGGACGATGAAATAAAAGCATCAATGAAATTCGCAAGTTGGAACGTATTGATGCGGTAGTCATTCAATTCTCTGCCCTCATTTGAAATCACATACGTTCGGAGATTGTGTTTCCTTTTGATCTCTTTCACGTATGTTATCATATCTTCAAACGGTTTTGACTGGGAAAACATGAATTTCCTGAAGTCGTCCTTACTGAACGATCGGTCTGTATAAAAAACAACCCGATCCAGGTACTGATTGAGGCTTAATTTTCCGGCTTCATAGGTGTCAAACGTAAGGTGGTGTCGTTCATTCAGTTCGTCCGAATCAAGATCAAAATGATCCACGGCCCTTTGCCGCGCATGTCTGTCCCATCCGTTGGTTAATAATACACCACCGATGTCCAAAAAAAGAGCTTCTATTTCAGTATTGTTAGTCATCCATTTCTCCTGGATTAATTAAAATTATGTTTTTGAAACTGCCCGTCGGCTCGACTTCGTAAATACAACATGCTGACCTGTCACGGTCTCAGGCATATACTGATAAACAATCCAACTGCCCAAAACCAGTAGACATGCAAGTGTGAAAAAGGGAACTTCAAAAGATATGAGATCAAGTACACCTGCCAGAAGCGGCCCAAGTGCAATACCCAATCCGAATCCCATGGTTATTACGCTCATCTGTCTTCCTGTACCACCCGATTTTGATAGGTCGGCTCCCACCGCAAAAGCAGGTGCAGCCACAGCACCTGCTGCGACTCCCTGCAAGATTCGCAGCACGATCAACTGCCACAGGCTGGTTACTTCACCCAGCAAAGCAGTGACTGGTGCCATAAACAAAAGACCACCCAGCATTACAATCTTACGCCCGACCTTGTCGGAATAATGTCCGAGCGGTATTTGGGTAACCAACCTGCCGACCATCAACATACTGAAAGCGATACCGAATCCAAATGAGGTGATATCAAGCCGTGCATTGAATTCATTCTCCAGTGTTACAACCATTGAGAATGCCGCCGCCATCAAAAAAGTGGACAGGCTGGCACTGAGAATACCAGGGTTTAGAAGAGATAGGTCAAATATCCGGAACCTGCTTTTTACAGATGTTGTCGTTTCTGATGATTCTTCCTCTTCTACATCCCGTACCCATGCCTGAACCATGACCATTGCCAAAGCAATAAAAAGCGCTCCTACAACAAATGCGGTATTAAATCCATAACGTGTCTGAAGAAAACCGCCAATGACGGGTCCGATTGAAAATCCAATCATGCGGAAGGTGCTGTAGATTCCCATCGATCCACCACGGGTCTTTTTCTCTGTGATAGCAGCCATCAGTGAAAGTGAGGCAGGGATCGTCAGTGCTACTCCTACGCCCTGAAACGTCCGTAACAAGAAGAGAGACAAAAAATTACCAGCATAAATAAAAAGGATAGTACTTACCCCGATTATAGCCAGTCCTATCTGGATCAGTAATTTTCGTCTATTCAGCTTGTCACTCAGAGCCCCCATGAACGGCTGCAGCAGACTGTTTATCAGACCGTATGCCGATATGAGGAGACCTACCAACACCGGCAATGCCAGGTGAAAGTAGGTCTTCGGTAGTTTGGATATATAGATAGGTATAATCACGATTAGGATACTGTTTCCCAGCGCATCCGCCATTCGTGCAACAGAGAGCGCTAATACCGATCTGTTCAAACCGATGCTCTCTAACATGCGTGTCCGTTTCTCCAACCTAATTTATATTATATGCAGTCGTTAACTGAATTCGTTAACCGGCAACATGTTTGTGCCCTAATTTTTCGCAAGTTTCCTGAATTTCCTTTTTCAATTCTTTCAGTCCACCGACTAAGCCGTCGCCTACATCAACTCTCAGCACACGGCGATCGTGGCGCCCAAGGGCTTCCATATCACCTATAGCCTGGGCTTGTCGAAGAGTGCTGTAACCATAAGGCCTGCCTGGAATTGAACGATCTACAGGGTCATTCATTGTTAATTGGAGAAATAATCCTGAGTTTGTCCCGCCTTTGTGAAACTGACCGGTTGAGTGAAGAAATCTTGGTCCATATCCTAAAGTCACCGCTACATTCAGGGTGTGCTGCAATTCAGTACGGATATCCTGCAGAATCTTCGAAACTTCTTCATTCTCAGTCAGGAATGCCTGAATGGCAATATAATCATGATGTTTCGTTTCACTGAAAAAAGTACTGAGAATATTCTCGCCGCCCGATTTATACCAGTCTGCGTAATATTTCAGTTTGCTATTGGTAACAGCCGGTTTCTTTTCAGGCATATGCCCTTTGTCAGCCACTTCTTTCAGTAATCGCTTGGTGTTATCCTTGCTCTCCTGAACATTCGGCTGATTGAAAGCATTGATTCCAAGCACCGAACCCGCTGTTGCCGTAGCAAATTCCCAGCGGACAAATTCCTGCCCGATGTCGTAAACATCATCAAGCTGGATGGAAATAACAGGGTGTCCGTCTTTTTCCAGGGCTTGAAGTTTCCTGGACCGGTCGGAGTCTTTTTCACCTATAAGGCTGAAATGAACAAAAATCCGGTCATCGCTGTAATCACCTGGATCGAGTAATGCTTCGCCGGTAACGGGCAGAATGCCTGTATCTTCCTTGCCGGTACTTTCAGCAAGCAACTGTTCCAGCCACATACCAAGTGTTGCCAAATTATCCGGCATTATAAAGGTGATTTTGTCGCGACCGTTATTAGCCATGGCTCCAATAGCAGCACCAAGCTGAACGGCTGGATTCTTTGATACCGGCATTTGCTGCGAGCATGCATGCAACATGCGCATGGTTCGTTCAAGCAATTCTCCGACGCGAACACCTTTCAGCACGGCCGGAACGAGTCCGAAGTAGCTCAACGCGGAATAACGGCCACCGATATCCACAAAATTCAGAAATGTTTTTCTGTATCCTTTTTCTTTGGCAAGATCGGTAAGAGGCGATCCGGGGTCTGTGATTGCCACAAAATTTTCACCGGCTTTATCACCTTTTTTCGCTTTCACTTTTTCATAAAAATAGTCGGCAAATGAACGTGTCTCTGCTGTTGTCCCCGATTTAGTTGCCACAATAAATAGTGTGGTTTCTAAGGGGTGATTTTCCTCAATGTCGATGATGGCAGCCGGATCTGTTGAATCCAGTACGTTCAGCGGTAGTCCGTCTTTGTCGCGTGTTACTGCTTGTTCGAAAACGATCGGTGCCAGACTGCTTCCGCCCATTCCCATGTGGACGACATGGGTAAATCCGGCATCTCGTACCTCGCGTGCAAAACGATCTAAACGAGGAACAGCGTCGATCATCTTATCAGCTACATCCATCCAGCCCATGGCGTTCCGGATAATCTTCTGATCGTCCGGATCATCTTTCCAAAGACTGGCGTCCTTGTCCCACATGCGCTTAACAAAATTCTTCGACTCAAGCTTACTCATGGTCTCAGAAGCCAGCTGATCATATGATCCTAACTTCATATCCATGGAATCTATCGCACCTGTCGAAGCCTCTTTCATCTTATCTGAAAGTGTGTCAATCAGCTTGTCGTAGGGTTTGTTGAATTTTTCGACCCCCTCATCTTCAAGCTGTTGTGTCACTTTCTTCAGATCTATGTCGACATTGGGGAGCCTATCGAGGATCTCACGTGCAAGCTCTGTATTGTTCTCCAAACGCGGAGCAGCTTTACCATGATCACGAAAAGCGTCAACGGTCTCCATCGGAATCGTATTGACTGTTTCTGATCCGATAAGGGCCTCGACATACTTCACATCACTATAATCGGGATTTTTGGTGCTTGTGCTTGCCCATAGCAAACGTTGTTTCCCTCCGTCGGCTTCCTTGATTTTACTGTAACGATCGCTTGAATAGATCTCCTTAAAGATCTCGTAAGCTATTCGCGCACTGGCAATTGCAACCTGTCCATGCATGCGTTTGGCAAGAGTAGCCTTATCATCATTACCCTTCATCTTATCTTCCAGCATTGGATCAACGAGCACATCAATACGGCTCAGGAAGAAGCTGGCAACAGATGCAATATTATCGATCGGTTTACCTGCCTTCATCCGGTCTTCTAAACCGGAAAGAAAGGCGTCAGCAACTTCACGATACCGGTCCAGGTCAAAAAGCAGGGTTACATTGACATTAATTCCCTCACTGATTGCCTGCCTGATAGCCTGTAGACCTTCCGTGGTACCGGGAATCTTAATCATGACATTCGGGCGATCCACCGTTTTCCACAGATGGCGAGCTTCTTTGATCGTTTTCTCTGTTTCATGGGCCAGGTGCGGGTTAACCTCTATGCTCACATAGCCATCTCCACCGTTCGATTCATCATAGAGGGGACGAAATAAATCTGCTGCATGCCGAATATCATCTATAATAAGACGCTCATATACTTCTTCCGGCTTAAGTCCTTTATGAGCAAGAGATTCTATTGCTTCCTGGTAATCTTTGCTGTCGACTATGGCCTTCTCAAAAATCGACGGATTTGATGTCATTCCCCGGATGCCATCATCATTGATGAGTTTTTCCAACTCACCTGATACGAGCATTCCCCGGCGAATAAAATCCAGCCATAAACTTTGATCAAATTTGTGCACTTCCTGTAGTGGATTGTTGTACGTCATGACAACTCCTTGTTTTCTAATTCTTCAATTTTCTTCAATCTTCTTTCAAACCGGTCGACCGGCTGATAAGTTGCGTTTAAAAACGCTTTAACTAATTCCATTGCGAGGGCATATCCTGTCACACGACCTCCCAGGCATATCAAATTCATATGATCATCTTCAACTCCCTGGCGAGCTGAAAACACTTCGTGGATCAGCGCCGCTCTGACGCCATGTACCTTGTTGGCGGCGATGCAGGCACCGACCCCACTACCACAGATGGCGATACCACGGTCAATCTTACCATCACTGATAGCCCTGGCCATTGGAACCACGAAATCAGGGTAATCGTCGGATGAGTTTAGCTTAGTCGCCCCAAAATCGGATACACCGTAATTATGATCCTGCAAGTATTTTTTAATGATTTTCTTAAGCTCGAAACCGCCATGATCAGCAGCTAAACCGATTCTTATCATGTTATTTATGATGCGTTTGAAAGGACAGTGTGAACCTTGTCACAAATATTTTTAACAGTGAAGCCGTATTTTTTCATTACTGTTTCACCTGGTGCTGACGCACCGTACTTGTCTACGCTTATCGTAGTGATTGCGTCACCTACATATGGTTTCCAACCAAGGGAGACTCCCGCTTCAACCGCAACGATTGGCACATTTTTCGGAAATAACTTCTTCCTGTATGAATCATCCTGTTTGTCAAAAAGGTTCCAGCTCGGCAGGCTCACGACACGAATATTCAAATCTTCCTTTTCGAGTTCTTTTGCAGCATCAAGTGTAAGATGCACCTCAGAACCTGAAGCGGTCAGAATGACATCGGGTTTTGCATCGGTTGAAGTCTCGTAAAGTGTATATCCCCCTTTATTCAGATTCTTTGCGATGTTCTTGTACTCGCCGGGATCAATTACGGGTAACCCCTGACGTGTCAGGACCAAAGCAACAGGTCCGCCCTTGTGAGATATGGCAATTTTCCAGGCTTCCCTCGTTTCGTTGGCGTCGGCCGGACGTATCACTGTCATGCCTGGTATCGCCCGCAAGCCAACCAGTTGCTCAACAGACTGGTGGGTCGGGCCGTCGCCTCCAAGGCCAATACTGTCATGTGTAAATACGTAGATCACATGCAAGCCATTCATCGAGGCTAGACGCATCGGCGGACGCATATAATCACTAAAAATCAGGAAAGTGGCTCCAAAGGGTAACAAACCTCCGTGCAGAGCCATACCGTTCAGGATGCCGCCCATTGCATGTTCGCGAACGCCAAAGTGCATATTGGTGCCTTCAGGAGTATCCGCCTCAAAGTCACCTGCATCGTCAATTGCCGTTTTATTACTCCCGGCAAGGTCGGCGGATCCTCCTATTAACTCCGGGATTTTGTTTGCCAGTGCATTAAGCACTTTCCCGGATGCATTTCTTGTGGCTATCGGACCATCTTCAGTCGTAAATTCCGGTAGATCATCAGACCAGTTTTCTGGCAGTTTACCGTTCAAAACCCGTTTCAGTTCGTTGGCCTTTGAAGAATACTTCTTCTGATATTGATCGAATAATTTATTCCATTCGGCTTCACGTGCCCGGCCAAAATGACCGATTTGCTCGAAACGTTTTTTGGCTTCTTCTGGTACATAAAAGGTTTTGTCCTCGGGCCAGCCTAAGTTCTTTTTCGTTAGTCTAACCTCTTCTTCACCTAAAGCCTTCCCGTGCGCAGCAGCGGTATCATGTTTATTGGGGCTACCGTATCCGATGTGCGTTCGCACTCCAATAATAGATGGGCGATTCTGTTCTTCCTTCGCGTTCTTTATTGCCTCTTCGATGGCATCAGTATCGTTTCCATCTTCAATGCTCTGTGTATGCCAGTGAAAGGCTTCAAAACGTTTCATCCGGTCTTCGGTGAACGCAAGATCCGTATTCCCTTCGATGGATATGTGATTGTTGGCATACAGCACAATCAGTTTGCCAAGTCCCAGGTGACCGGCCAGAGACCCTGCTTCCGAGGAGATCCCTTCCATCAGGTCGCCATCGCTTGCGATCGCAAAAGTATAGTGATCCACGATATTGTAGCCAGTGTCGTTATGCCGGGCGGAGAGGGCTTTTTCGGCGATGGCCATTCCTACCGCATTTGAGAAACCCTGACCTAGCGGACCTGTGGTCGCCTCAATGCCGGGCGTCCTGCCATATTCCGGGTGTCCGGGTGTGTGACTATCCCACTGTCGCAACCGTTTGAGTTCATCCATTGACAAATCATAACCGGTCAGATGAAGCAGCGCATACTGCAATGCACATCCATGACCCGCTGACAAAACGAACCTGTCGCGATTAAACCAGTCTGGATTTTCAGGGTTAAAATGAAGAAATTTTTTCCATAGAACATAGGCCATTGGTGCCGAACCCATGGGCAACCCCGGGTGTCCGGATCCGGCCTTCTGAACCATATCTGCTGCTAATAAACGAATCGTATTAACACATAATTGATCAATATCTTCAGCCACTTCTGTTTCAGTATTACTCATGGTATCTTAAAAATCTTTTTATGTTCATTGCAGAAATACCGGTAATCGTATCAGGATTAACCGTTAAACTATCTTTTTAATCTTCACTAACAGAACGGGAAGAAGAATTGTATCGTTCGAATTTTATATAAGGGTCGATTAGAAAAGCGCTTTTAATTATTTATATTAATTCCGACATTAGCATATAGCTATCAAGGTCTTGCTGAAGAACCATTTTTGTGTTAGAAGGAATCATAAAACAACATCTGATTATTGTTAGAAATTAGTCAGAAACAGGGTCTGTAAGTTTAATTAAATTAATAATGAGTGAGATATTTTTTTATTATCCAAGCTATAACTATCATTCATTAGGATCATTAAGTAAGAACTCACTCCAAACAATAATCAGACAGAGCGCAAGAAACGTAAATCTTATGTCAACAGACCATTAACGGGAAGAAGAAAAACTCACGATATTAGTATACGGTTTTGTCCAAGTTCTTTGATGTCAATGTTTCATTGATATTCATGATCCATCACATTCCGATGTTTGGAAGGGGCAAATTGATTGATTTTTTGTCAACGTAATCATTTAAAAGTCAACCCCTCACCGGATAGCCAAAAATCCGGCCATTTCTCATTAATTAGGAGATTTTACCCATGTCAACAGATAATAAAGACCATTTCAAGAGTACATTTGGGTTGGATTATATAGGATTAGGTGATCACACCAATCTGGTATGGAATTTAAACCCCGAAGAATATTATGAAGAGGTAATTAAAAACGGAGAAGGTGTCCTTACCGACAAGTATGCCATCCGTGTTCTGACTGGTAAATATACTGGACGTTCACCGAAAGATAAATTTGTCGTCGATGACCCGTCTGTTCATAATGATATAGACTGGGGACCGGTTAACCAACCAACTTCAACGGAGGTATTTGATCGTCTTCACAAGAAAATGCTCGATTATCTCAAAGATAAGAAGTTGTATGTTATTGATGCTTTTGCGGGTGCTGATCAAGATTATCGTCTCCCCATTCGTGTAGTCAGTGAAGCCGCTTATCATGGTCTTTTCTCCTATAACATGTTTCGTCAACCGACGGAAGAAGAGCAAAAAAATCATAAACCGGAATTTACTGTCCTTGCAGCAACCAATTTCCATTCAGATCCTGCGATTGATAAAACAAGGTCCGATATTTTCGTTCTGGTCAATTTTACCAAGAAGCTGATTCTCATTGGTGGCACAATGTATTCAGGTGAAGTGAAGAAAGGCATTTTTTCGGTGATGAATTACCTGTTGCCTCATAAAGGTGTCATGCCGATGCATTGCTCGGCAAATATTAACCATAAAAGGGAGACAACCATATTCTTTGGCTTGTCAGGTACCGGAAAGACAACCTTGTCTGCAGATCCCAACAAAATATTAATCGGGGATGACGAACATGGCTGGAGTGAAAATGGCGTCTTCAATTTTGAAGGTGGCTGCTATGCCAAGACAATCCACTTGTCAGCCGAGGGTGAGCCCATGATTTATGCTACGACGCAAATGCCGGGCACGATACTAGAGAATATTCCCTTAGATACAAATCGTAAACCCGATTTTGATGACGACCAGTATACAGAAAACACAAGGTGTTCCTATCCTTTGGACTATATTCCGAACGCCAGCAAAGATGGTTTGGGCGGACACCCAAAAAATATCGTATTTCTGACTGCCGATGCTTTCGGTGTTCTGCCGCCTATTTCCAGGCTGACTCCGGAGCAGGCAATGTTCCATTTTATAAGTGGATATACAGCCAAAGTAGCTGGTACCGAAAGGGGAGTTACAGAACCCCAGGCCACATTTTCAGCTTGTTTCGGCGCGCCGTTCATGCCGATGCACCCGACGGTGTATGCAGAGATACTGGCCGAAAAGATCCGTACATATGGATCAAGTGTATGGCTGGTTAACACAGGCTGGACAGGTGGCCCTTATGGTGTAGGTAGGCGCATGAAACTCGAATATACGCGTCGCATGCTTACCGAAGCTATAGCAGGAGAATTGGATAATGTCGATTTCATTACAGATCCAATCTTTGGTGTCAGTATTCCAACAAGTGTTCCCGGTGTTCCGAATGAAATTCTGATTCCGCGTAACACATGGAGTGACAAAGCAGCCTACGATAAGAAAGCACGGGAACTGGCTAATATGTTCGTAACGAACTTTGAGAAATATAAAGAAAAAGCCAGCTCGTCCATTATCGAAGCCGGGCCTCTGGTCTGATTTCGTACCACAACAACGTTAATGATACAAAGCCGGTTCTGAATTATCAGAACCGGCTTTTTTGTTTGTTTCATCTTGTCACATCTTCATCGTTTTTTCAAATCAGCGACGTAATCTTATCCATAAAATTGCGGCTATTATTTAACCCCCGATTCTTATGATTTTTATCGATAACGAAAATATTACCGACCCGAGAATAAACCTTGCCCTGGAAGAATATGCATTCCGGAACCTATTCCCGGATCAGGAGCTTTTTTTGTTCTACATCAACCGTCCCTCCATCATCATTGGGCGCAATCAAAATACACTCGAGGAGATTAACTACGATTATGTCCGGGAGAAGGGGATTATCGTTGTACGCCGATTATCCGGCGGTGGTGCCGTATATCATGATGAAGGAAATTTGAATTTCAGCTTTATTAAACCTTACAACACTTCTCGTCTGAATAACTTCCTTGAATTCACACAACCCGTCATTAACGTACTTAAGGAGATGGGAATTCCGGCTGAATTGAGCGGACGTAATGACATTGTTGTTGATGGACGCAAAGTATCAGGCAATGCGCAACACTCGGCAAAAAACAGAATGTTTAGTCATGGTACACTACTCTTCAATTCCGATCTTAACGAAGTCGTTGAATCTTTGAATGTGAAAATGACCAAGATTAAATCAAAGGGTATGAAATCGATCAGAAGCAGGGTTGCCAACCTTTCAGAATTCATAGATAATCCAATGGATATCATTTATTTCCGGGAACGTATTAAAGAAGGTATTTTTCGCGGGTCTGAATCACCGATCACGTATCATCTCACTGATGAAGACTGGTTACATGTTCGTGAAATATCCAAGGCCAGGTATGCAAACTGGGACTGGAATTTTGGACATTCTCCGAAATTCAACGTCAAACGCGTCCAAAGGTTTCAGACCGGGGAAATTGATCTTCGTATCGATGTTGAAAAGGGTTATGTGCGCAATCTCAAGATTTACGGAGATTTTCTGGGCAAAAGTGATGTTAACATCCTTGAAAAGGCACTCATCGGTCAGCGCTACGAACTTGAAGATCTTGATAGCACTCTGAGTTCATATAATATGAACGAGTTTTTTGGAGATATAACTCATGACGATGTCCTCGAACTGTTCATTGGTGCTGATGAAAAATAGTTAGTGCTAACGTGAGTTCGATATAAACATTGGAAGAAATCGTTAAAACGATTCGTTTTAGATTCGTTGACTCATAGCACCCGGATTAATCCGGGTGTTAGGAGATTCCGTTAACACATGAACCGTTTTAACGGTTTATGCCGGTCTGGATATACGCCTGTATATGTGAAATCAGCATCTTTGCAGGTTTATCTTATCTCGAACTCACGTTAGTGATAAGTCAATACCGGCCGGATATCGTCTTCAAGCAACTTTTCAAGCGTCGATCCAAATGCGAGTCGATGCCATAGTGAGCCTGAATGTGTTCCTGCTACGATCAGATCGATCTCAAGCTGATTGGCCGTCAGGATGAGCTTATCAGCGATATCACCTTTAGCGAGATTATTGATCTCGACGTTTTGAATACCATGATCCTCCAGGTATCCGGCGGCAAGATTTAACAACAAATCAGCATTCTTTTTGGCAGTCTCATCCGTACTCTGTCTGATGTGTACAAGCACACAATATTCCAGATCCCCGAACGGCTTCAGATGAGCAAGGCTTTGCATGGCACGGATAACAGCAGGACTACCGTCATAGGCTATCATGACCCTTTTTACAGGTCGGTATTCGTTCCCTGCAATTAAAACAGGAATGGTTGCACTTCGGACTATTTTGGTCAGCGTTTTGGTTTCAGGTCCCGGGTGACTATAGAAGAAGTTTGGTTTTCTCCCGATGCACACTATATCATGAACCTTCATGTCTTCGATTATCCGGTCAAACGGCACCCCTTCTTTGGTAGAGTACATGTGATCTAAATCCGTAGATGCTATCCGCTCATCAAAATCACTGATCAGTCGTTTTGATATGTCTTTCGTCTCCTGATCCAGGTGTTTTTTTAACAATTCGGAATAATACATCACACCTATACCGCTCCCCGCCGACTCAGCAGCAATCTTACCTTCATCAATAACGGCAAGCCCGGTAATAGCTGCCTGATTTTTCTGTGCAATATCGATTGCATACTCGGTAGCAATTATCGTGTCCGGACTGGGATCCAGTGCAACAAGAATACGCTTAATCATAGTTTTCAGATAAAATAGTTATGTTTTAAATCCTCGTTTCCCCTCACCTTTCACAATATTTCATGTGAAATAAGCGTAACTGCTTAATTTCCATAACATTGTTTAATTAAAGCAATAAACTCATATTAATCATTACTTTTTTTGCCTCCTTGCGATCATTATGTATAAAAAAAGCCTTCCCCATACTGGAGAAGGCTTTAAAATCATAGATTCAAAGCTATACTGTTACCAGACGAGCGCCCGTTTGTCTGGTGCGACATACATGCTATCCGTTGGTGTAACATTGAATGCCTTATACCAGGGATCCATATTTACAACATCCCCGTTAACACGATATTTAGGCGGTGAGTGCGGATCTACCTTTATCAACATAGCTTGCAGCTCCGGCGTGTACTTTGTACGCCATACACGTGCATAAGCCAGATAAAAACGCTGATCAGGTGTATACCCTTCGACATTACCCGGAGTACCATGTTCCTGATAATATTTCAGAAGTGCGTTATGTGCCAGCAATAGTCCACCCTGATCGGCAATGTTCTCGCCTAATGTGAGCTTTCCATTCACATGCAAGCTATCAAGTACGACAAACTGATCGTATTCTTTGGCAACCTTGTCAGAGCGTTCTTCAAACTTCTTCTGGTCTTCCTTGGTCCACCAGTTATTGAGATTTCCATTCGCGTCGTACTTGCGGCCTTCATCATCAAAACCATGCGTCATCTCGTGACCAATTACAACGCCCATAGCACCGTAGTTCAGAGCAGCTTCGTTTTTTGGATCAAAGAATGGTGGCTGCAGAATGCCTGCCGGGAACACAACTTCATTCATCGTCGGGTTATTGTAGGCATTGACCGTTTGAGGCGTCATAAACCATTCGTGCCGGTCAACCGGTTTGCCAAGTTTGTTAACGTCGCGTTGGAAATCAAACTCCGAAGAACGGATGACATTACCCAGATAATCATCAGGTTTGATGGTGATGCTCGAATAATCGATCCATTGATCCGGATATCCAACCTGCACCATATATTTATCCAGTTTCCCAAGAGCTTTCTTTTTGGTGGCTTCGCTCATCCACTCGAGACTTTTAATTTGCTCCCTGAAAGCTTCTTTGAGATGCTGAACCATTTCGTTCATCTGCTTTTTTGCTTCAGGCGGAAATGCCTTTTTTACATACATTTGGCCAAGTGCCATGCCAATATTTCCATCAATCGTTTCCACAACGCGTTTCCAGCGTGGCTCCATAGCCTTGCGCCCTGAGAGGACGGTACCGTAGAAGGCGAAGTGAGCTTCTTCAAAAGACTTGGATAAGAACGAAGATGTATGACGAAGAACATCCCAGGTGAAATAATCTTTCCAGACATCCAACGGTGTTGACTTAATTACCGCATTCATATTTTTCACGAATTCAGGCTGGCTGACAATCACATCTTTCACATTGCTGACACCGAGAGTCTTTAACTGAGCTGACCAGTCGAACAGAGGAGTCATCTTATTCAGTTCATCAATGGTCATCTTGTGATACGTCTTCTCCGGATCACGTCGCTCTACGCGGGTCATGGAGTGCTCGGCAAGGTTCGTTTCCAGTTTCATGATCTGTTCTGCTTTCTTTGCAGCAACTGCGGAATCAACTCCGATCAGTTGGAACATTGCACCGATATGATCAAGGTACTGTTGTCTGATTTTCTTGTAGTGATCACTCTTGTCGAGGTAGTAATCACGATCTGGCAATCCAATTCCACCCTGACGAATGTAAATAGCATATTGATCCGAATGTTTTTTATCCTGATCGATGCCGGAGCCATACAGCGTGCCCATCTCCTTCTTATGAAGTTCGGCAAGTATTGCAGGGACATCCGCTTTGGACTTCATATCCCGAATTTGGTCTAGTATAGGTTTGATAGGAGTATAACCCAGCTCATCAATGTGGGTTGTATCCATTCCGCTGATATAGAAATCGCCGACCATCGCCTGAATACTGTCACGTTCTCCGGAAGTGCTTGAAGCCTTCGTTACAATCTCTTTCAGGATGTCCTGATTATGATCACGAATTTCAGTCATCACGCCATATGCACTTTTGGAGGCAGGTATCTTGTTTTTCTTTAACCAGCTGCCATTGGCATATTCAAAAAAATCGTTCCCTGGAACGACTGTCGTATCCATATTGGCCGCTTCAAATTCAGGCTTATTGCTCCCCCCATTTTGAGTGGAACATGCAGTAACGAATCCTGCAAATAGCAACGCAAAGCCTGCGGCCCGCATATAAACGAGTTTACTCATAGATCAGATCTTATGTTAATAGCTCTAATAAAGTTTAAGATTCGACAAAATCAGGCTAAGAAAGCATGATTAATATCATTACCCTGACATTTCGAATGCAATGCCAATTAGAATAGAAAATTACAACCACACAAATGTATAAATTTTACCTATCGGTATGCATTAACTGTATCAGAAGATATACGAACCATCCACACTTAGGTTTCATACCCGATTAAGATAGACAATTTGTTATTTAAACTATGACCTTTCTGTCATATCTTGCAGACTGCAAATAGAATATCCTTTAATTGACCCCGCCAACGGGGTTAGAATTTTTACTGTCATGTCATATACAAAAGTTACAGCTCCGGCTAAAGGAGATAAAATCACCAGTGATGCTAACGGAAACCTTCATGTATCCGATCATCCTGTAATTCCGTTCATTGAGGGCGACGGTATCGGTGTGGATATCACACCAGCCATGCAGAGAACGATCGATGCCGCGGTTGAAAAGGCCTACAACGGTAGCCGCAAGATTGAGTGGTTCGAAATCTATGCAGGCGAAAAAGCCGTGAAATTTTATGGAAACAACGAGTGGCTTCCGGAAGACACGTTAAAAGTGATCAAAGATTATCATGTGGCTATCAAAGGGCCTCTCACAACACCGGTAGGCGGCGGCATTCGCAGCCTGAATGTGGCCCTCCGCCAAAAGCTTGACCTTTACGCCTGTGTGCGTCCTGTTAAATATTACAAAGGTACACCAAGTCCGGTAAAGACTCCAGAAAAAACCGATATGGTGATCTACCGCGAAAATACCGAAGATATTTATGCCGGTATCGAATTCCAGACAGGAACCCCAGAAGCCGACAAAGTCAAAGATTTCCTGATCAATGAAATGAATGTGACTAACATCCGTTTCCCTAAAACTACTTCGATCGGCATTAAACCGGTATCAGAAGAAGGTACCAAACGATTGGTCAGGGCTGCTATTCAATATGCGATTGATAACAACCGTAAGAGCGTGACCCTGGTGCACAAGGGAAACATAATGAAGTTTACCGAAGGTAGCTTTAAAAACTGGGGATATGAGCTTGCTAAAGAAGAGTTCGGTGGAAAAGATCTGGACGGTGGCCCGTGGCAGAAACTACCGAATGGCATCATTGTCAAAGACGTTATTGCAGATGCATTCCTGCAGCAGATTCTGACTCGTCCAAACGAGTATGACGTGATCGCTACCTTAAACCTGAACGGTGACTATATTTCTGACGCTCTTGCTGCCCAGGTTGGCGGTATCGGAATCGCACCGGGTGCCAATATCAATTACACGAATGGCTTCGCTATTTTTGAGGCGACACATGGAACAGCTCCGAAATACGCTGGCCAGGACAAAGTGAATCCCGGTTCGCTGATCCTTTCGGCTGTCATGATGCTCCGTTATATGGGCTGGGGCGAAGCTGCTGATCTCATTGAAAAAGGGATGGAAGCATCCATACAGCAGAAAAAAGTAACCTACGATTTCGAACGGTTGATGGAAGGTGCCACCCTTCTTAAATGTTCAGAGTTCGCTGAAAATATTGTAGCGAATATGTGATTTCCGAAACTAGTTCAAAAAAGGCCTCCTGAACAAAACAGGCGGCCTTTTTTTATATTTCTTTTGCAGGAAGGATCGAATTTATACCGTTTATCGACTTGAACTTGCAGTAGAGTCACCTGCCGAAGGATGCAGCCAGGCCTTGATTATTGGGTTCCCACTGGTAGCATCTAAATAAGCAGAATGTTCTGAGAGAGATTTTTTCCAGTTTTCCCAAAGTTGTGTTCTGCTCATGTGCATTTGAACATAGGCTTTATATACGTTACCGCTCATTTCTACGGCCACATTATCCGGATTTAATTGATCATACAGATCATTCAGACAAGTCCGGGTCTGTAAAATGTACAGAGGTTGTTTTGCAACACTTACGCCATTATCGACCATCCTGGTCCTCAAACTTTCGAGGGATTCCTGCATTTTGCTTTGAAGAATAGCGACGGAAGTGTGTTGTGCTTTAGTTACAGCCCGCGAAGAGTCAAGGGAGATAGCTGTTCCCATTGCCTGGAAGTTTTCCCCTTTCAATGAAAACGGTTTTGCAACTTCATACCATGGCTTATTCTCAGCTTTTTTTACTTCCCCGGACGATTTGCTGCTGGTTGCAACGGTCTTTGTTGACTGGCAAGCTGTGAGCATCAAGCCACTAACACATAATGTTAAGAATACCAGATGCCGTGAGTTAAAAATCGATTTACCGTAATGAGATATAGTCACTGACAAGTCTTAATTTTCAAGTTCATAATAGCCGGTTGAGCCGTCATCTTTTTCTACTTTCAACAAGATCCGGCCTTTCTTTTGAAGTGATATTCCAATGCTTTTCTTCAAGTCTCCAAGATCTTTGGGTTTATGCCCATCGACTTCAAGAATGACGTCGTTTTGTGAAAGACCGCGTTGCTGTGCTTCGCTTCTGGCTTCAACCTTTGTAATGATCAGGTCGAATTTATTAAAATTATCTGGATCTGCAAGAGCCGTAACAGTGAAGCCCAGATCAAATGTGGCAGAATTCAGATAATTCTGACCGGAAGAATCAGGTTCTTCTATATTTGGTGACCGACTGTTGCCATCAACATTTTTCACCCAATCAGCAATGGTTTTATTATCACCACCTGTAAGATGGATTTTGAATTCCAGGATCTTGTGTTTTCTCCAAACCTTGACCGATACAGTATCGCCCGGTCGCCGCTCAGCGATTTTTGCCTGGAGTTGATTATAAGCATTCACAGGAACATTTTCGACTGAAAGGAATACATCGTGAGCCCGCAAACCAGCTTCATAGGCGGGCCCCTTTTTGAAAGCCTGCAGCACTTCCACTCCGCGTATCTCTTTCATCCCCAGATCATTTGCCCTGTCGTTAGTAACAGGACCGATCTGAACTCCCATGTATGCTCTTTCGACATGTCCGAATTCGATGATGTCGCGAGCTATCTTAATTGCAAGATTAGCCGGGATCGCAAAACCATACCCCTCATATCCACCTGACTCTGTGGCAATGGCGGTATTTATGCCAACTAATTCACCGTTCTCATTTACAAGGGCCCCGCCACTGTTCCCACGGTTTATAGCGGCATCCGTTTGAATAAAATTTTCGATGTGCATCTGATCGTTTATGATATCTACATTGCGACTCAGTGCACTTACAATACCGGCCGTAACCGTATAGCGAAGACGAAAAGGATTTCCAACAGCCAGCACCCAGTCGCCGACATCGATGCGATCAGAATTTCCAATAACGATAGCCGGCAAGTTTTTTGCGTTTACCTTAACTACTGCCAGATCGGTTGATGGATCGGTACCAACGATATGCCCTGTGAATACACGTTTATCGTACAACGCTACCTGAACTTCATTATCTGTTGCATGGTCTACAACGTGGTTATTAGTGAGGATATATCCATCCGGACTAAAAATAACACCAGAACCGACCGTTTCTACTTTTTTACGTGGAAGGAATTTGTCCCAGAAACCGTCATCAAACTTGTGATACTTATCTTTGGGCATATCGACGGACGAAAGTGGAACGGACGCTTCAATATATACTACTGTCGGCGTTACCCGGCTGGCAACATTTTTAAAATTCGGCATTAGCGGCGACATATTGGCCGTTTCGACATGAGAAACCGAATCCCCAGTATTAACCTTTATATGTGCGACCTGAACGCGTGTATCGGCAATGGTGAAATAGTGTTCCTGGAGCAATACCGTTATAATACCCACGACTATACCGATGAGAACCAGTAATACGCTTGTTAACAGTTGATGACGCGATATCTTCATAATTAGAGTATTTGTTCGAAAATAGCGTCCGATTTACGGTCGCGCAGCCCTTCAATATGGTACTTTAAGTAAGCATCCAGGTAACGAATCAGTTCCTGTAATTCATTTTTAGACAGATCAAATTGCAAAATTTTGGCTGTATGATTGCCCAGTGCCTGTTTAATGTATTCGCTCTGTTTATTAGATAAACGATATCGATGGTCTTCCAGTGCATGCTTATCAAGCATTCCGCTTGGTATGTTCATCCAGAGTTTTTCATTCGATTGTTCCGCAATGATTTCGGAATTTACCTGCAACCCGGTGCCCATCAATTCCGCTAATCTAAGCTGAATGTAAGGAAAGATGTTTCGAACTGACTTATCGGTATCGTTCAACCAAACGATCATCTTTTCCGCAAACTCATACATAGGATGGTTGATTTCATGATCATGCAACAATTGGATGATCATTTCACCCGTTGCAAGCCCGATTGCCCATTTCTCTACATCTTTACGAACTTCAAACGTCTTATGCCTGAAAGAGGCCTCTTTTAGCGTCTGAACAGATCTCGTTTGCTTGTAATAATAAATAACATCCAAAATGTTTCCCGGCTCCATCAATCCGGAAAAAGAACTCTTTGGTCGTTTCGCCCCCCTTGCCATCACAGCAATTTTGCCATGTTCCCAGGTTAGCAGCGTTGCTATAATACTGGTCTCCTGGTAATTCACGACTCGAAGCACAATGGCCGGGCTGCTAATTATCATCTAATTGCTGTGTTCTGAATAAGATGGAGGGTCATCCCATTTTATCGGGATTGTGTTCATCTACCTCAATATATCTGCAATGCGCTTAACCGTCAATAAAACTGTGATAAAACACTTGGATATAGCTATTGAAAACACCCCGAAATCGTGTGGCACCAATAACCTATTGGATTATTAAGTTTAGGTTTGATCAATGGCTACGCTTTTCTTTTTTTTGTTGTCCGTTTTGGTTCTCAGAGGATTGTGTTCAAATGAAATCCAGTTTTTACCCTCAAGATACTGCACCATGGATGGAAGAAATACCAATGCAGATACCAAAGTCATACCGATACCGATGGTAGCCAGGGCCCCAATAGAAATAAGTCCCGGGTGATCGGTAAACAGCAGTCCGGAAAAACCAAGCATGGTTGTGACGGAACCCATAGTTATATGCTGGCCGGTACTTGAGAGGACGTTCCACATACTGCTTTTCCCCTCTTCCCGGTATCTGGCAGCCAGGTGCACGCCACTATCCTCGCCGATACCTAATATCGCCGGCAACACAACCAGGTTGTAGAAGTTAAACTGAAGGCCCAGGATCATCATAAATCCAAAGGTCCAGATCAAACCTACTACAAGAGGCAGCAGGGCAATCAGTGTCCAACCCACAGATCGGAACGACAAGTATATCAGAACAACAATCAGGATGAAAGTAGCAGTGACCATGTAGGGGCTTTCGCTGAGCATCAGCTGTAGCATATCCGCTGCAACCAGCGATGTACTCGCCGCATAAAACGTCTTGCCATTATCAATTGTAACTTTGCCAACATCCTGCTTGAAGGCAATGGAGTTACGTCCATCAGACAGACCAACACTCGGATACACAATTACAAAGTTGCCGATCTTGCCACTCTTGGTCATGAACCTCTCTTTCAGATAATCAGGGATATCTTTTAACGGAAGAGGTTTTTGGGTTTGAGCAGCCTGCCGAAGTTTATCCAGATTTTTGTTTTTCTGATCTTTAACAAAAGGATCATTCAGCAATTGACGGATCTTGGCAATCTTTTCAAGTTTTGCGTGTGCAACAGAATCTGTAGGAGGAAACCGCTCCTGCAATGCTTCAACATCGAGAATGGTAGGACTCAGAGTGTCCGCTTTCATTCGCTTGCGCAGTTCTTTCACAACCTTTACGACATCACTGGGATTATCTGCCATGATATAGGCCGGATTCCGCTTAGTCGATCCATTAATGCCGGAAACAAGATTATTAAAAGATTCGTACTTGGGGAAGGTTGGTTCAAGCTTGCCAAAATCGTACTGGAACGACAGGTCCTTATAATTAAGCAATACGACTGCTGATACCAGCAGACCTACAACGACAATGGTCCTGGAAAATGGGTAACGGTGAGGTTTTTTATCAAGGATAGACTGACGAGCATTTTTATTTAAGAGTATCAACCCATACCTCTCGCAAAGAACGATAATAGCAGGAAGGATGAACATCATACTGAAAAGTGACAACAGGATACCATTACCGGAAATAAATCCAAACTCGGAGAATCCTTTAAACTGGGCAGCCATCAAAATGTACAGAGATACCGCGGTAGTTAGTGCACTCGTAATAATGGCACCACCCATGGTATCGTAAGTCTGCATCATCGACGCATAGACGTTCTTGCCCGTTGAACGAATTTCGAGATAGCGGGCATAGAAGTGAATCCCATAGTCGATACCCATTCCGAACAGGATCACAAACAGAACCGAGGTCATTGTGTTTAGTTTGCCCAACACGAAATAAGCGATACCGAATGTATAACAAAGACTGATAATCAGGGGAAGACCAATGACCAGCAATGGTACCGGAGATCGAATAATGTGACTCCATAGCCCGTGCCTCTGATCTTCTTTCGCACCCATGCGATAATTGACATACTTTTTGAAGAAAAAGTACCCTATCACAAGCACCATGACTCCAGTGATACCAGACGCGAAACTGTTAAACACATCACGCATGATCGAATTAATCTCATACATGTGGCGCTCAAGCCGCCCCCCCGCTCTGACTGTCATTTGAGGATTGTATTTTCCCGGATTCATGCGGGTAATCAACTTCCTGAATTGGCTGTACATGTCCCGGATAAACGACAAATCACTACTGGAACCTGACGGGAAAAAACTTACGGACATTACGGTGCTGTCGCTGTTGATCGGATATTCCTTGGGAATTAACTGATCGTAAGCATCCAGAAACTTGCTAATGTTCTTGTTGCTTGTATCCGAACTGGCCGATTCATCCATACCCAAATCCACATAAAAAGGACTTGCTTTCTCTTTGGCTGATCGTATCTCATCATTCAGATACTTCTTGATCGCGTCGAGCTCAGAATCGGTGGCCAGGTACAGTGCATTGTCTTTTATAATCTTCGTATTCTTGTGAAACTCAACCCGCTCAACAAATTTCTCACCTGTCTTTCTGTCAAAAAGTGTATCTGCATTTTTAATCAAATCATTTGCAAAGGCAAGATTATCCTTGAAGCTGGGAGATTTTATAGCCACAACAAGAGCCGTTCCGGAACCAACTGAGTCCTTCATCTGATCCAGTGCTTTTACAGTTGGATAGGAAGATGGGAGCAGACTGGCAATATCCGTGTCAATCTTTAAATGCAGAGCGTTGTAACCGGCGACAACTGCTAATAAAACAGAAATTGTTAATACCGTGAATGGATGGGTATAACTTTTCTTAAATAGAGGCCGTAATAATTTTAAAAGGTATTCCATTGAATAAATTCTTTCGAAAATCAGAGAAAGATAAGAAATACTCGATCTAATAAATGTGGCTTTGTAATCTTCAGCCGGTCATTGCTTCTGGGGAAGATGCCACTCCCTCCTTAATTCTTACTATTTGATAAAACACGTAAATTCATCAAGTCGTTTTCTTCGGAGGGTTCTGGTTTATCTACGATTGAGCTATTCTTTTGTTATGAGTTTTACTCTAATCCGATTAAACGTACAATTTTGTAATCCATTATGTTACAGTACAATTTTCACATCTTCGACTTACCTATTTGGCTACCAACCCGTTTATTTATCATTTGGTTCATTTGGGTGTAGACGTGCTTCGATATAGAATCCCAATTAAGTTCTTCAAGCACTCGTTGGCGTCCTTGTCGGCCGAGACGTTCAGCTAATCCACGATTATCAAGCAGTTGTGCGATTGCACCCGCCAGTTGGTCAGGATCGTCTTCCTCGACCAAAAGCCCAGTTTTACCATCCAAAACTGCATCAGGTATACCACCTGAGCGGGAACCTATCACGGGTTTTGCGCAGGCGTTAGCCTCCAGGTAGATAATTCCGAAACCCTCAACCTGGATGGGATCGGTTCGTGGTGTCATAACAACGGCATCGGCGAGATTATAAAACTGGTTGATTTCCTGCTCATTATGAGCTATCCATCCAATAAATCTTACTGATTGACTGATCCCCAGTTTTCTCGTGAGAGATTCCAACCTCTGCCGATCTTCTCCATCTCCAATGATAACCAATTCTGCATCGGGATGTGAACCCAATATTTTGGAAAACGCAGAAATCACCGTGTCAACACCTTTTCGACGAACCAGCCGGCAAACAGACAGGATGACTCTCTTTCCCTGAAGATTCATCCGTTGGCGCAGTTCACTAACATCACGAGGGTAAAATTGTTCAGGATTTGTCCCATTTGGTGTTACCGTAATACGATCTGGACTAACCCCAAGTTCTTGTAATAATCCGGCATTGTAGTTGCTAACTGCAAAAAAATGGTCTGCTTCATTCAATAGAAATCTACGCAGCTTATTGTACAGATCGTGAGTTTTGGTTCCGGATTTCACCGGATTAAACATCAGTTCACGGCCATGAGCGGCGCAGAAAATGGCCTTGATATCGCCTCTTCTTCTTGCCCTATAAGTACTTAATATCGTTTGCCATTGTGCATGAAATGTCACATTATATCCTGCGTTATACACGAGGTTATGTACAGCAGGCATCGAAGTAACAGGCAACCAAGCATTTGGACTGTGGACTCTGTAAATTCTGTATGGCGCCTCGCCGTCAATCTGAGTTGATTCGGGTCTTTCAGGTGCTATAACCGAGAATTTGTGGGCCAGGGTTACAAATCTATTTGCCAACTCCTGACAATACGTTTGTATCCCGCCCACATCGGGAGGAAAATCCTGACTGATCATCAACAATTTCATCTAAACGAAAATTTATTCGGTTCTACCGTTGTACTGAAACCTCTAAGATTGTTACCCTTATGTAATCGACTGTTGGTTATCATTTGTCAAAAAAACGTATCTTGTAAGATTTTGCGCACACTGTTGATCGGATTTCCTGGATGAATATAAAGAAAATAAGAGACCGCTGGTCCGAATTCTTTAAGACGGATCGTGGCAAAGCCACCGGGCGTTGGGCAAGAAGAATATTCCTTGCCGCCATGATTATTTGGTTGTTGTACCAGCTAACTGAAATAGGTTGGAATAATGTCTGGAAATCCTTGCCAGTTGATCCTCTGTTCTATGCTCTCTTACTCGTCTTATATTTCGCACTGCCTGTCTCACTGTTATTCGTATATGGACAAATATGGAAGTTCCCCAAGCTAAAAGGTTTCCTGGTTTTCCTTTTGATGAAAGTCTATAACCAGAATGTCGTGGGATATTCAGGCGAAGTTTATCTGTATCTATGGGCAAGAAAAAATGTTGGAAAAAGGGAAATCGACATCTTAAAAGACATTAAGGATAACAATATCCTTTCGTCAATTTCTTCCACGATTATTGCTGTCGGGCTGCTTTCTGCATTTGTTCTCACCGACCAGATCAAACTTTTCAAGTGGCTTCCTACACCGAACAGCTGGTACATATCTGCAGGAATTATCGCACTTATCATCCTGGGTTTTGTGCTCTACAAATTCCGGCATTTTATCATATCGATGCGTTTCAAAACAGCCGGCTCCATATTTGCTATTCACAGCGTTCGGCTGCTTCTTATTCAATTTGTCCAGATACTTCAATGGCACATCGAACTCCCTCATATTCCTTTGCATATCTGGTTTACGTTTGTAGCCATCCAGCTGATCATGTCTCGGATACCTTTTTTACCCAACCAGGATCTACTTTTCTTTGGAGCCAGCATTAAACTCACCGGAGTAATGCACATACCAAAAGCCGAAATAGCCGGTCTTTTACTGGCCAACCAGGTTGTTGGCAAGATTATCAGCTTCGCTCTGTTCTCAATGACTTCGCTGCTGAAGGAGAAACAACTGATGCCGGATATTCAAAAACAAGAGGAAGGAGACAAGTCCAATTTCGAGTTGCAGCAAGCTGACTGAACAAAAACGGATTATCAGCTAAAGACAGACTGTAAACACTTCAAAAGTCAATTCAGTGAAGTGTGTAAGAAATTCCCAACAATAGCCCCAGATTGTTTGAATAAAGCTGACCAACATCTGCAGCAGCGGTGCCATTTATGCTGATCCATGGAGATGCTTTCCAGCATAGTGTAAGGAAGGTTGAGTACTGATCCTTCCTTGGTGTACGACCTGACTCACGATGAAGGCCCGTTCCATCAATTGAAATTGAGGAAGCTCCATAATTTCGACTATAATCGAATGATGCCTGATACGACAAATCCGAAGCTAAATCTCCGGCAATTGCAAGGTGCTGTACCAGAATAATATTATTTATGACGCCAGCAAGACCTGGTTTCGTTGTCGCAAATGGACTACCTATTGTGTACCCCTGATAAGTGTATCCACTTGGATACAATGAGTTGTTATAATCATTATCGGTTCCCCTTGGTTCCCCAATGCTATACTGTGATCCCTGCCGGGTGAGGTGGACGTGTTCCCAAACAAGCCGATTAATAAGATGCGAGTTACCGCTACGGGTAATACTAACGCCCCATCTACCATCCCAGGAGTTTCGAAACGCCATTGCCGGTGTATCCTCCAAGTAAAACTGACGGTATACTAACGCTTGAAACTGGCCTTTTTTCAGAGTGAAAGCAAAATCGTATGTAGCAACGGTATTACCTATCGTGTTGATTACATCATTATTTATATGAGACGCCTGCCTTGCATGGCGTGCAAATACAACACGCAGATAGTCATCTAATGTACTCGTCAATTCTCCAAGTACTGGATGTCTGCCACCCCATTGCACATTATGCGATATCCCACCATATCCGTTAAACCAGAAACTGTTCGGAAAGATTTTTATGTACAAGTATTTCTGATGAAGCCGTGCTCCTTCTACAACCCTGTTATCTGATAACAAACCTTCAGAGTAATAAACCTTAAACGATACAAACCCCTTTGTATGTGGAATTTTCACATAGTTCGGTGTATATATCGCGATCTTGGGAATTGGTGTAATGTTGTGACCATATATGAGAGAACCGGTACTGAGCGTAGAATCATGAAGTCCAAAGGTTTCATAAAAACGGCCAACCTTAAACTTAAAAATCCCATAGGATAAACCGGCATAGAGTCGCTCAAAATAAAGAGCACTTTGCTTTGAGCCGCGGCCAATCAGTTCCGCCCCGTAATCATATGTCCATTTAGAACTTAAATGACCTTCCGACATCGCAGAAAAATGAGCTAACAAATTAGGAGAGCGTCGGTCTATTCTGCCATAGTGCATCGAGTATAGCCAAAAAGGCAACTGTTCGTGACTGGCAAATGCTGATTCGAGCCCAAATTTTAGCTCTGGTTCTTTAAACTGGGCATTTGATGTCGACGGATATACTGATATAATGATAATCATCAGAACAGGCATACATAGCCATCTCCAATGATGAAAGCGAACATTCGCCATCAGAATAATTTGTTAAGGTGTTGGCGTTAAATGACCGTACCTGTAAGAACCCTGCGTTTTGTCTCGATAAAGCCGTATTTCTCATTACTGCTTTTCAACCGGTTCCAAACACGTTCGGAGAACTCGTAAAAAGGTTGTTTCTGGTGGTACCAGCCAAAATGCAGGCAATATGGGGTCACGTTCATGTAGTCGTTATTACCGGGTATAAACGTAAAAAGTTTAACAAGAAATCGTCTTAGAAAGGTATTTTTTATACCACGTAGATTGTAGATGAACGGGTTACTATAATACTTACATGAAACATATTCAAAATCCGGATCATGAGCAGTGAGATCCTGTATGTAATCCAATTGCGGACTACTATGGCCTTGCAACCATGGATAGACTGGAAGATTCAGTTTTGACATGGCCATTGCAAGACTCCACTCACAGGATTCTTCGCTTCGTCCTTCTTCGAGAGTTCGGCTGCGGAAATGTGTTTCATTTTTTCTAGCCAACATTTCAGTCGCCAGCAAACCAACTCGTTTGGTAATATCCTGATCCTGGGCGAACATCAACCCTGACTGGACCCTGCTTAAATATGTTAAGCCAAAACGTTTCATGGTCCGATTTCTGCGGCGTAGAATCAAATCTGCTATGACACCAATATGTTTAGGTCCACCAAAAAAGGAATCAGATTTCAGATTTCCGGTGATGGTATAAGGGAATATCGATAGCGTTGTCCATAGCTCATCCGGATTTCGGCACCAAGCGATATCACTATCTAAAAAGATATTCCGCTCAAACAGCATGTATTCATGGATGTTATGCTTGAATCCTACGATTGAACCATGTTCGGGATCCAAAGGATAAACAACATCGAACAAATCGAGAAGCTCAAGTTCTTCGAGTTGGTCTCTGTGTTGCTTTTCGCAAACAATGGCAACCGGACGTTTTGTATCGTGCCGCCTGAGGCTTACTACTGACGCAACAGCATGTTTAAGATATTTGATGGGTCCGTATACCGCATAAACGTAACCCTCTTTCCCGAATTTTTGTTGCCTGATGGGCCGTAACATGTTGGCTATTATTAACTATAAATTAATTTGAACAATATAACACACCAAAAGCTAATGGTCTACAAAATCAGGATCGTGAAATCCGTTTTTTTAAGACCGTGAGCAGAGAATCATATCCTTTCTTTGCGAGATAATTCTGAAATGTTCGTTGATATGATTTGGCAGTAGAAACGTCATCTATAATAAAATCTGTTATATACCACTTGCCATTTTGTTTTTCCATTGTATATGAAACCGGCGTTCTGACGTTTTTAAGTTCAGCTATGGTTTTAACAAAAGCACTATCACCGCTTACGTCAATTTTTTTGTAAGTGATTTTGGCCCGGTATATATCCAGTTTATTTAGTGACTGATCCCTTATAACCTGCGAAAAAGTGTCAACAAATTCTTTTCGTTGTGAACTGGAAAGCGTATCGTAGGTTTTCTGCAAAGCTACTTTCGCCATCGCATTGTAATCTACGATACCATTAATAATATCTTTCAGTTCGTTTCTTTGTTTGGCTGTATACGTAGAACCCTGGGGGCCAATCAGGTCCTTAATCTGTTTATCACGATTTTTCAGCATCTCCTTTATCTGTGTACTATCAGACTGATTTACATATGATGAAGTTTTTTGTGCCCCAAAAGATGCAGGCAGAATGCATAATAAAAGCCCAAGAAAAACAATATTAAAACTCAGTTTCTTTATCATTTCTTTTCATCCAGAGTTTGCAACGACATGCCTGCAGCTTCATAAAGCTTGGCAATATCTAAATTATAATTAAAGACCTTTTGCCGGTAATCGGCTTCGAGTTGCAGATTTGTCTTTACTGCATCTAATAAATCCTTTACCTCACCCAGATCCAGGTCATAGTTTATTTGTTCCTGTCTGAGCCATTGGGTACTCATCTGTAACGCATCTTTGGTTTTTTCTATTGTGGTCTTCGATACCTGTGCGTCTTTATAGTTGTTATAAACGTCAAGCCTGATGCCTGTTTCTATCGCTCCTTTTGAGTCCTCTGCCCGCCTGTACTGGACCCGAGTATTCTCAAGATCCTGCTTCATACTCCAAAAATTCAGGTTTTGACGAAAGCCGAAGGTGTAAATCAGATTCAAATAATCATACCTGTTTCCAATCATGGGAGACTGATACGTTGGCCTCGGGGTATGAACATACTGGGCTCCAAAACCCAGAAACAACGATGGCAGAAACTGAGCCTTTCGTGCTTTTATCCCGAATTCAGCGGCTTTTTGCGCGGCATTAATCGCTTTCAACTCAGGTCGATCTTGTAAAGCACGAGTTTGATAATATCCAAGAGAACGGATATTGGTTGTTACCGGATCAAGAAAGGTATTCTTAGGAAGATAAACGGTGTTCGTATCAGCATTCAGCACCAGGTACCACGTCTTCTTTATAAACTCACTGTTTTCTTGTACCTCATTCGCTTTGATTTCGAATTGCTGCTTAAAGATTCTAAATTTATAAACATCAGAGTCCTTCAGGTCCGGATTGTTTTCTTTCTGCATCTCATTGATCTTCTTCTCCGCTTTATCAAACTCAGCTTGAGCATCTTTAAGCAGAGCTTCCATTTCAATAGTCAAAACCCTGGAATAATAAAGCTGATATAGCCGATACGTCATTTTAGTCGTATCAGCTTCAAACTTATAACGGGCCGCCTCAGCACCCTTGCGAGTGGCGGATATGGCATTATCAATAGCTCCCCAGGTAAAAAGGGGTTGAAGTGCTTTCAGGTCGACTGATGTATAGACACTCCAATGCGCCCAGTCATTCTCAAGGTTCGGATCCAGATACCAGCGGCTCTTTGGGAGACTGTCACTTCGGACACCAGGTTCCAGAGCATGGTTGGTGGTCAGGTTGAATTGAGGCAGGATGCTTTTGGCTTTTGCCTGATCAACCTGATTTTGTGCCAGCCTTACATTATCATACGATGCCTGTACCTGATCTGCCTCCTTTAAACCACGTTTTATGAAATCCGCCAGGTTTATGGTTACTGTATCTTTCGCAGCCTGGGCCTGTAAATGTTGAATAGCTCCAAAACCCAGTATCAATACCAGAACAAGGATTGTAACTTGTAAGGATGACCTGTAGAATGGGCTTAGAGACGGTTCTGTTACCGTTTTCATAACCGTAAAACTCTTTTGAAAGGTAATAAATTGTTACACAAAAAAAGCCCCTGTAAGTGGGGCTTTTTCAGCGGAGAGAGAGGGATTCGAACCCCCGGTCCCCAAGAGGGACTGCGGTTTTCAAGACCGCCGCATTCGACCACTCTGCCATCTCTCCTTCCATCAAATTTCGTTCGAAAAACAGAGCACAAAAATACACTTTTATTCCGATAAAGCCTGAGCTCCCGAAACGATTTCTGTTAGCTCTGTCGTAATAGCAGCCTGGCGTGCCTGGTTGTATTCCAGTCGCAGGCTTCGCATCAAATCTTTGGCATTCTCGGTTGCATTGTCCATAGCTGTCATGCGAGCCCCCTGTTCGGAAGCATTTGACTCCAGCACGGATTTCCACAACTGTGTATTGAGATGCAACGGAATCAAGGTCTCAATTATTTGCTGTGGACTCGGTTCAAACAGATAATCCGCTCCAACAGCTTTTCCCTTTTCGTCTTCCGAAGTTGACGCAATCGATTTTAAAGGCAGCAGCTGTTCAATCTTACGATTCTGCGAAATAACTGATTTGAATTCATTATACGCAACAAAGACAGAGTCATATGCCCCCTGTTCAAAAAACACGATAACATCCCGCATGATATCATGTGCATGCTCAAACAAGAGATTTTCGAAGAAACCGGGATATTTTCCAACCAGATTATATTTCCGTTTACTAAAATATTCTGTCGCTTTTTTTCCAATACACAGAAAATCCAGGTTTCCGGCTTTTCGACGTTCCTGAAAATCTGAGGAAATTCTGGCTTCCAGAGCTTTGAACAGGTTGTTGTTGAACCCACCGCATAATCCTCTGTCCGATCCAATAACGATAAACAGGATCTTTTGTGGATTCTCAACCGGGTTCAGAAACCGGCTGTGATAATCGATATTATGAACAAGATTCGTTACAACGGATTCCAGCTTCTGGGCATAGGGCCGCGTAGCTACAATTTGATTCTGAGCCTTGCGCAATTTGGCAGCCGCAACCATCTTCATTGCACGCGTTATCTGCTGCGTGTTTTGAATGGATGTAATTCGTTCGCGAATTCTTCGAAGATTAGCCATTGACTATCAAGCGGTTTCTTCTGTTGCAGAAATCTGGTTAATAAGATCTTTGGCCTCTTTCATCAGCTTATTTGCAATGTTATCAGACAGTAGGCCTGTGGTCCGTATTTCCTTTAACTCATCACTTAGTTTGACGCTGATTGCATCCATGAATTCGCGTTCAAACAGTGTAATATCATTAATTTTCAAATGATCCAGAAGCCCTTGGTTATTTACATAAAGGATAGCAATCTGCTTTTCCACAGAAAGTGGTTCGTGCAATCCCTGTTTCAGGATTTCGACAGATCTTGCTCCACGATTAAGCTGACGTTGGGTCGTTGGGTCAAGATCTGACCCAAATTTTGAAAAGGCCTCAAGTTCACGGTACTGGGCCAGGTCAAGTTTCAACGTACCCGCAAGTTTTTTCATGGCTTTGACCTGTGCAGAACCACCTACGCGCGACACGGAGATACCGACATCAATAGCCGGTCGAATCCCTGAGTTAAAAAGGTTTGACTGCAGGAATATTTGACCGTCCGTAATGGAGATAACGTTAGTCGGAATGTATGCAGAAACGTCGCCGGCTTGTGTTTCAATGATAGGAAGTGCCGTCAGTGAACCACCGCCCTTCAGTTTCTTTCGAAGAGGTTCGGGCACATCATTCATATTCTGTACGACAGAATCATTCTTGTTGATCTTGGCTGCCCGTTCTAGTAACCGGCTGTGCAAATAAAAAACATCTCCCGGATAGGCTTCACGACCCGGCGGGCGACGAAGCAGAAGTGATACTTCACGATAAGCAACAGCCTGTTTCGATAAGTCATCAAATACAATAAGGGCATGACGGCCGGTATCCCGGAAATACTCGCCAATGGCTGCACCTGAGTATGGTGCTATAAACTGGCTGGGTGCCGGTGTCGCAGCCGGGGCAGAGACGATGACGGTATAATCAAGGGCGCCATGCTCTTCGAATGTCTTTTGAACCTGAGCAATGGTAGATCCTTTCTGACCGATTGCCACATAAATACAATAAACCGGTTTATCCGTTTCGTGGGTATCCTTTTGGTTAAGAATAGTATCGATGGCGATAGACGTCTTACCAGTCTGACGGTCACCAATAATCAACTCACGTTGTCCTCGCCCAATTGGAATCATGGAGTCGATAGCCTTGATACCAGTCTGAAGTGGTTCAGCAACCGGTTCACGGAAAATTACACCAGGTGCCTTGCGTTCAACTGGCAGCTGGATTGTTTCACCAGCTATTGGTCCCTTGCCGTCAAGAGGACGACCGAGTGGGTCGATGACTCGTCCAAGGACACCATCACCAACAGGTATCGACGCAATCTCACCGGTTCTTCTTACCGTATGACCTTCTTCAACGGCACTGGATGGACCAAACAGCACAATCCCCACATTATCTTCCTCAAGGTTCAGCACCATTCCGCGAATGGAAGCTCCGTCCCCATCTTTCGAATCGGGCAGATCAACCAACTCACCGGCTTCAACTTTTGAGAGACCGTATACCCGAGCAATACCGTCGGCTACTTCAAGGACAGTACCCACATCATATATATCGGTCTCTTTCTCCAAACCGGAAATCTGCTTACGCAGAATTGCGGAGACTTCGTCTGGTCTTACTTGTGTCGTCATGGTCGTCTACTTCTCTACTACTATAAAACTTGTTTCAAATACTAACTACTAAACTCCAGAAATGCGTCCTGAAGTTCTTCCATTTTGTGTTTAACGCTGCCATCGTATACGGTGTCATCGATGCGAACTTGAAGTCCGCCTCTCAAACTTTTGTCCACCGTGAACGCCATCAGAATCTTCTTACCGGTCTTTTCCTGAAGAATCTTCACAAGATTGTCTTTTCCGGCTTTATCCATATCGTTGGCAGCCCGAACCTGAACTTTTTGAATTCCAGCAAAATCGTTGTAAAGATCAATGAACGATTCGGCTATTTCGGGTACTATTCGTTCTCTTTCCTTGCGAATCAGGATCTCGATAAACATACGAGTCAGTTCGCTCACTTTGTCACCAAAAAGCTCGAGCATGACCTTCTGTTTCTTATGACGCTGAACAATGGGACTACGCAAAAACAGAAAGAGGTCACGGGAACCTTTGATGGTGTTGTCAATCAGTTCGATATCAGCAAGTGTTTGCTCAACCTGGTTTTGTTCCTGGGAAACTTCCAGGAGAGATTTTGCATATCGACTTGCTGCTTTCAGTGAGGCCATGATAGCTGTTAATTCTTAGACAGATCCTTGAGAAAGTTGTTAACGAGCTTACGGTTCTTTTCTGCGTCTAACTCCGCATCGAGTATTGTAGAGGCCGCTCTGATTGCCAGGTCAGCCACTTCCTTACGCAACTCAATCAGGGCACGTTTTTTCTCCTGCTCAATGGTGTTTCGCGCGTGTTCAACAAGCTCATCCGCTTCTTTCTTCGCTTTTTCGATACGGTCAACCCGTAATAATTCGGCTTCTTCCACTGCCTCTTTACGGATCTTTTGAGCCATAATCTCGGCTTCGCGAAGAGCCGCATCATTTTCTTTCGAGATTTTCTCGGCCTTATTCATGGCGTTCTCAGCCGCATCGAGTGAGTCGCGGATAGAATTCTCACGCTCCTGCAATGCATTGAGCATAGGCCGCCACGCAAATTTTCCGAGGATGAATATGAAGACAATAAAGGCTATCAATTCCCACCAGAACAATCCGGCATCAATATCCAATAAGCCTCCGTTGGCTAATACTAACATCATCGCGCTATAACAGCTTGAAGTTGGAGTTAAAACGTGTTAAGACTTTGCGGCTTATCACTTGATAGCCAGCAAGAAACAAATAACCTCACCGAAAAGAGCAACACCCTCGATAAGAGCAGCTGAAATAAGCATTGAGGTCCGAATGTCATTGGAGGCTTCCGGTTGACGAGCCGTGCCGTCCATAGCGCCTTTACCGATCAGGCCAATTCCTAGACCTGCACCGATTGCAGCAATACCCGCACCAAGTCCGGCCGCTAAATATGCCATATCCATTATTCGTATCTCCTTATATTTTATATTTACGTTTTTAGGTTTACTTGATATCTCAGTGATGGGCGCCTTCGGTATCGTGTTCAGCTACAGCTAAGCCGATGAACAGCGCCGACAAGATAGTAAAGATGTAAGCCTGAATAAAGGCAACCAGGAACTTGATCATCAGAATGAATATCGTTAGAATCTCCCAAATCCATGAAGTTCCATACGCCAGTCCGCTTCCGAATTTCATATTGAAGACAAAGATCAGACTGATCATACTGAGGATCAGCACTTTCCCTGATGCCATATTGGCAAAAAGACGAATGCAGAGTGCAAACGGTTTAGTAAAAAGACCAATAAATTCTACGACTGCCATAATGGGCTTCACCAGGACCGGAATACCCGGATACCAAAACACTTCTTTCCAATAAGCCTTGGTACCTGAAATTTGGGTCATGAGAAATGTCGTTGCAGCTAAAGCGGCTGTTACCGTAACATCTGCTGTTGCTGATGCAGCCCATGGAACAAGGCTGAACAAATTCATAATTAATATCATAAAGAAAGCCGTCAGCAGGTAGGGCGAATACTTCAGATATTTCTCAGGGCCAATATTAACGAGTGCGATCTCGTCACGGACAAAAATCACAAGTGTCTCCATCAGATTCTGGAAACCGCCCTCAGGTGCCTTTGTTCGACCAATCCCAGCACGATAGCGCCTATTCAAAACAAGAAAAATGATTAATACGATAAATCCACTAAGGAAGAAAAACACGAGGTGTGCAGAAATGGACAGATCCAATCCGACAGGTGTTCCATCTTTATGCACAATGGTATAGGAAACCGGCTGCACTTCACCATTCTCAATTACCGGTTGGTGATCCTGGGTATAATAGGCATCCGTGTACCCGTCGCCACTATTTATAGCTGCAGTTGTGCTGCCATAAAAATGCAGGGAACCGTTGTCCCAAAAAATTCGCGGCAGCTGCACATTTCCTGCTGGTTCAAAATCCAGAAAGTAATGGTTCTGTACGTGCGTGAGGACATCAATCTTTTGATCCTCCTGTTGCCCCTCCGCCGCCCGAACAAATCGTGCTGCCGAAATCAGTATTATAAGAGTAAGTAAAACACGCTTTATGGTCAGTGTCATTAATCCTAACTTGTGCGAACTCTGTGGTTCTGACTTCGTTTGTTGATGAAAATAATTTCGATCACAGATTTGCAAATATAGGAAATAAATAAACTAATTATAAAACTGTTCTGATGAATTTTTGTGGCCAATAAGAGAAAAGCGATTAAAGCCATTAACACAAACATCCTGATGACCATGCCGCCAAATACTTTTTTCATGAAATCATTCATACTCTGGTCGACTGCACGGACAATCAACCAATAGCCCACCAGTACATTGACCGTAGTCAGCACCAGCGCAACGATCATGCCTGTCAGAGCTGATAGTCCATAGGCGTGATAGACGGGATATCCACCAAATATCAGGAAGGCGGCATCTATTGATAAAACGAAAATTGCGAAAATCCGAAAGGAATGTTTCTTACTCATCTTTGTGTTTGTCATCCGATCTATTTCTGTTAGCCTTAACGACAACGCGGTAAATCGCATTGAATACACCCAGGAAGCCTATAATAACGCCAATAGCCACACCCCACGGCTCGGTGTCATAATTCTTATCCAGATATACCCCGATCAGCAGCGGCACAACCATTGCCGCTGCAATCTCGGTACCAAGACCTATAAATTCGGAATACTTTCGGAGATTTTCAGGATCAATCACAATAGTGACTCATCCATCAAGCCGGATGGATATCCGGTAATTTGTTTTTATGGATTTTAAAATCGCTTGGCAACGATTTTTCGGTTTTATTGGTCTCGGATTTCCCGTTTTCGATTTTATTTCCATTGAACCCTTCCATACGGCAGGCTCCTTCGAATACGGCACCTTCTTCAACCAGAAGAACCTTGGTTTGAATATCGCCCTTAATTCGGGCCGATTGTCTTAGAATCAGGCGTTTACTGATGTTTAGTTCACCTTCAACCGTTCCGGCTACATCGGCTTCCCCTGCATTCACATTTCCTTTAACGTATCCTTCATTGGCAAGAATGACTTTGCCTTCGGCTCTAACTTCACCGTCGACACGGCCAGAGATACGAACATCATTTTTACTTATCAGAGATCCATCGATGATGGTGCCCTGACTGATCATGTTTATTGCGGGTTGGGTCTTATCTGTAGTAGTCACGGGTGCTTTCGTTGTTGATGGTTTCGAGTTATTAAACATATGAAAGTGTTATGCGTTTATTTGGTAATCAAGTATTGTGACGGATCCAAAGCTATTCCGTTGTGCCACAATTCCATATGGACATGTGGACCGGACGTAAGGAGTCCTGTTTTGCCGACTGTTGCCAGCACATCCCCCTTTAAAACCACATCACCTTCTTGTTTTCCCAGATCGCGACAATGCTTATAGATTGTCACGAATCCCCCGCCGTGTTGTATATAAATCACGTACCCGAAATTTATCGACCAAACAGTGTTGATAACAACACCATCTGCCACAGCATGAATCTCCTCACCTTCATTTGTAGCAATATCTATGCCATAATGGCCTTCATTTGGTTGAAACTTACGGGTAACCATTCCATCAACCGGCATTTCCGTTGGAAAAACCGGTATTCTTGTCAAAACATCGGAGTACACCAAGTCCCCTTTACTCAGTACCTCACTGTTTTCATTGACCGGCGTTAATCGTGGTAATGCCGGAACTTCTTTCGTTTCCCGGGTAAAATCTTTTTGAGACTCCGTCACCGGCTGGTTCGGAAAGGTGGTATCCTTTTGTCCGATAATGACCGACTTGATATCATTGAGTTGATCTGTCCTGATATCCAATGAGTCATTGAGTGCCAGCATCTTATTGGTGAGTTTATTAATAGACTGGCGCAGCTGATGGTCCCGCCTGTTATATACCAGAGCACTAAGCGGCGTAAAAACCATTAACAACCAAGTGAGAACGATCAGGAAAAAAGCGCCAACGGAAAGTGCCGGGATAAGTTGACCAGGTTGCACTTGATAGCTCTTTGGGCCTTCGGGTTGTTCTTCGTCCAGCACAACGACCGTTACGGATCGTCCGCGTCGTTGCATCAGGGCTTTTAAAAAATCAATCATTGTCTTTTTGGGATCAACTCGGCGTTATTATGATAATAAGGAAACCACCCGGTTAATATAAAATCTGATCCTGGAAAAAATGCTTCAGAGAGGAAAATTATTCACTAAACAAACCCATCGAATAATGCAGCCAGCCTTTCTGTAATCTTTTTACGATCGTACTGTTGAATGACTGATTCATTACCGGAAGGCAATTTAGATTGTTCCCAGAGTCGAAGTAATTCGAGTATTTTTTCTTTTATCGACGCAATGTCGTCAGTTTTAGCAAGAAATCCGGCACCATAATTTTTTAAGATAGAAGCTGAAGCTCCGTCATCCAGAATACCAAGAATGGGCTTCTTTGTCGCCATGTACTCAAACAACTTACCTACCGTCACGGTTTGTGGATTATTCTTAAATGCCAACAACAGCCATAACAAATCTGCTTTAAACAGGTTACTTACGGCCTCTTTATGCGGCAAGTAGCCGAGATCCTGTACAATTGGCGTCAAACCACATTTATTAATCTTTTCATGATAATGTCGATCAAGCCCCCCCTGAAAGATCAATTCGATTTTATTATTAAACTCTGGATACTCAACCAACAGTTCTGCAATTGCCTCGAAGAAGTTACCAGGATCGTTCTCTCCGTACAGCATTCCGCTATAAAGAATACGAAATTTGTCTGATTCGGAATGAATATGGCTCTTTCCATCGGCTTCGGTGAAGTCGTCAGGGTCAAATCCATGTGGCAGGACTTCAATTGGGATGGATTTTGGAACCCGGGACTGAAACGATTCTTTCATTGACTGGCTTACGACAGTCAGCATATCAGCTTGTAACAGGCATTCCCGTTCAATGGTTCCCATACGTTTACGGTGCCATTGAGTCGGATAGGTGATAAGATGGCTCTCCAGCCATTCATCCCGAAAATCCATAACCACCGGCACCTTATATTTCTGGCCAAGTACGGCCGCAATCAGATGATTACTGTATGGAGCTGCCGTAGAAAAAATCAGGTCAAAACCTTCGTTATCCCATAGCTCTTTTGCTTTCCTGACGGCAGGATTGATCCATCCCGTTTTGTTGTCGGGGAGCCAAAAAAAAGATGATATGCGTCTCAGAAATACGGCAATTTTTTCAGGAATAAAAGAAATCTCCCGTGATTTGTTTCCAAGCAGATGAAAAGGTGTGTTTGCAGTAACCCGATGAACATCCAAGTTCATGGCAACCAACTCATCCTGAAGTGATGTGTCGAAGGTATGATAAGCACCCGATTCCGGAGCAATGACTAATGGCTGCCAGCCAAAGTAAGGCAAATACTTTACGAACTTCAGGGGCCGCTGAACCCCGCTGCCCCCCATCGGCGGAAAATAATAAACGATGAACAGTACTTTTTTCATGACTGTACACTCATACCGCCTTGTGATCTGTTCTTTTCGACCAGATAAAAACCGCAGAAATGATTATCGCATAAAATAATTCGGCGATTCCTTTGTGATCTGGATGGAATGTGGATGGCTTTCTTTCAAGCTCGCACTCGACACCTTTACGAACTTAGCGTTTTGAAGTTCAGTGATATTTCCCGATCCGCAATAACCCATTGCTGCTCTGAGACCACCAATCATCTGGTACACAACCTCGCTCAACATGCCTTTATATGGGACACGTCCTTCAATTCCTTCGGGTACGAGTTTATTGATATCATCCTCAACGTCCTGGAAGTAACGATCCTTACTGCCTTGTGCCATTGCACCAAGACTACCCATTCCACGATAAGACTTGAACTTGCGTGATTCGTAAATGATCGTTTCACCCGGAGCCTCATCAACGCCAGCAAACATGGAGCCAAGCATCACAGCAGAAGCGCCGCCGGCAATAGCTTTGGCAATTTCACCGGTTTGTTTGATTCCTCCGTCGGCAATCAAACCGATGCCGTTGGCACGTGTATACTCGGCAACTTCCATTATGGCACTTAGCTGTGGAACTCCGACACCTGTTACAATCCGTGTTGTGCAGATGGAACCGGGACCAACACCAACTTTCACTACATTAGCACCCGATTCAACCAACGCTTCAGCAGCCGATCGTGTTGCGATATTGCCGGCGATCAAGTCCAGTTTGGGGTACTTTTTGCGAATCGTTCGCACCATGTTCAAAACACCTTCGGAATGGCCATGAGCTGTATCAACCGTTACAACATCAACACCGGCATCTACGAGTGCTGTAACACGATCCATGGTATCGGCGGCAATACCAACGGCAGCACCCACACTCAACCGACCAATTTCATCTTTGCACGCGTTCGGATAGTTTTTCTTTTTCTCAATATCCTTGAATGTGATCAACCCAACCAGGCGTCGTTTTTCATCTACGATCGGGAGTTTTTCAACTTTGTACTCCTGCAGCAGGTTTTCGGCCTCATCCAGTGTGGTTCCGGCACGTGCAGTAACCAGATTGTCCCTGGTCATGATCGTAAGTAACTGCCGGTCAGGTTTGGGTTCAAAACGCAGATCACGATTGGTCACGATACCTACTAAATGATTTTCTTTATCAACAAGTGGTATCCCGCCGATTTTATGTTTCTTCATGAGCTGGCGTGCATCACGCACTGTCGCTTCGGGGGGAAGAGTCACAGGATCAACGATCATTCCGCTTTCACTGCGCTTGACAAGCCGAACCTGCTCGGCCTGTTCTTCAATACTCATATTCTTGTGAAGGATACCCAGACCACCTTCACGGGCAAGAGCAATGGCAAGCTGGTATTCCGTAACCGTATCCATGGCTGCACTGATAATGGGAACATTCAGTGTCAGTTTTGGGGTCAGTTTCGTTTTGATGTCAACATTTCGCGGTAAGACATTCGAATAGGCAGGAACCAAGAGCACATCTTCGTAAGTAAGACCTTCTCTGGTTATCTTCTCTACAGCTGTCGTCAGGGGCATGATGATGAGCGGTTAGAGGGTTTCAAATATATTTCGGCTAAGGTAAGGATATCTGCTGATAATCCCTACCATTTTTTATTGTTGTATAATCAAGTGATATGAGTAGTATAGTATAAGATCTTAGATTTTTGATCTTTAATCCAACAACTTTTCAATCGTCGACTTGCAACAAAACCCCGCAAAACATCATAGCGAATATAATTTTCGCCAATAACTCATTGACAAATTCGCAGAGCATCAAGAGTTGTTTCCAACGAAGCGATATGATTCCTATAATTTTCTACCCAATAAGCTACTCTTTTGCGACGGGCAATGACACCCGGATCGCAGGTGCTGTATAATCCCATGAGCTCATCGTAATACCCGACAACATCCGAAGCAATGGCAAATTTCAGTTTGTAAGGAAGATCACCCCAGCCAAGAGCGGCATAAATTTTGTTTAAACGGGAACTTTCATCAACCTGTTCTGTATCAATAACGGTTAATGCTTGAGATTCAACTTGATCTTGTTGGTAGAGTTTGCGTGCTGTATTCATGACCTGTTTTCCTTTTTGTTTATCATTTATACCAAAGAAAAACAGAGTGAGTGACAACATTGTGTCACCCTATTTGATTTTTTTTCATTCAGTCTTTAGTAGTGAGAAAAGAGTATTGAGCAAATGCTATTCTAATACTGAAAACCCAGATTGTTGATAACTGATTTACTGTTGACTGATCACTGACTCGGTTTCTCCGGAACGGTCCAGTGCGAATTTCAGGAATATCGGCCCGACGATTTCATGGACAGTCACCACGGAAATAATCAGGGTTTCAAGTTGACCACCCCAGTCCGGGAATGTACGCCCGATGGTCACAGCCAGACCAATAGATACACCTGCTTGTGATATAAATCCAAGCCAGCCATACTGTTGCATAAAACTTCCTGCGTTGCCAATTCGTGAGCCGGCTATTGTACCCAGCCAGACCATAACACCTCTCGTAGCAACAATGGCCAGCGTAATGATCCAGATCGATGCCAGACTCCGGAGATCAAGTTCGAGCCCGATTACACAGAAAAACAGCGCGAAAACAGGAAGAGAGAGTTTTTTTACAGCTGCAATGAATACATCCCCTTTTGTTCCCGAAAAATTTTCAAGGTAAAAACCTGCAGCGAGACAAATAGAAAGAGGTTCAAGATGATAATTCAGTCCAATTTCCGCCACCAGGAGACATAAGCCGAGAACTACCAAGACCATCTCACGCCCAATTCTGTTTATATACAGTCCCAACAGCCATCCGAGGACAAGACCAATAAGCAATGATAGTACTACTTCTCCAATCGCCCCGGCAATCTTCATCGAGTCAAAAGATGCACCGGGATCATTGAAAATCAACGCCAGAGAAAGAGCAATGGCAAAAAGAATTACCACGGCCATATCTTTGATTACCGTAGTACCTAAAATCAAATCACTGACCTTACCCTTTGCTTTCGTCTCGCTTATCACAGCGATAACAACTGTTGGTGATGATGCCATAGCTATCGTCCCGAGTAGAATTGCAACGGCGGTCCATTGGCCCAGGTTTTCCGGACCCGGAAACAAAGGGAACCAACGGCTCACAATCAATACGAGAGCCGTCACTCCAAGAAATGAAAGCAGCATGGTTGCCGCTACAATCCAGGTCAATGGTTTTCGAATATGCTTCAGACCCTCCAGCTTTATTTCACCGCCCGCAGTCAGGGCAATCAGCGCAACGGCCATCCCGTCTATTACTTTGAGTTGGTTCACCGTGTCGTGTGTGGCAAATCCAAATAATGATGGTCCGAATAATATACCCGAAAACAGGTAACCGGTTATGCGAGGCAGGCCAAAATGAGCGGATACAATTCCAGCCATGTAGGCGACAATGAGCACGAAGCCCAGCAAAAGCGTTGTTTCAGCATACGACCGCCCTGTGTATGCACTGCCCAATATGTGATATCGGATCACATACAAAACAGCTGTTATGACAACCATTGCCAAAATATGCTGCAATACCGGCCTGCCCCTCAATGTTTTATCCAGCTGTGCCACTTTTACCTCCGAATTTAATCAGGATGTATCCCAACAACTCATTGATAAGCAGACCAAGGACCACGACAGCAACCAGGATATCGTACCAATATCCCGGATTTAATTGGTAGGCACTCAAGGCTATTGCAACGGCCAAAGCACCTTGTGGTAAAAAGAGACCGGTACCCCACCACTTGCGGAGTTTACTGTAGGTTCTTTTTACCACGCTTCCCGAGACAAATTTAGCGAACAGTCGTATAGCTATAAATGCCAGCAGTGTTATATATAGCATAGGTTCATTCACCGGCATTAAAACGGCAGCCATCGTAACGAAGAGCAAATAAATCGGCCGTTCACTGGATTGTAGCACCGACATAAGCTGATGCTGACGTTTCGGATAATTAAGTGCAAAGAAACCGCCTCCCATCAATGCCACAAGGAATGGCGGGACCTGAAGTATTGCAGCGGCACCCGAAAAAAACGTAACAATCCCAATCACCATTAGCATTGATTCGGGCGTATCACGCCGGTAGACGAAAAGCCAGTTCATCACCAGAGCTTCGAAGATGCCCAGGACAAATACAATCACGATAGGCAATAGTCTTGCAACGCCATGGTGCTCACTGCCCAGGAAACTGATCAGCAGATAAGTAAAAAAGATCGCGACCAGGTTACCGAGGTGAGCTATAACGGCAAAATTACGGGCTACTTCACGTGGAAGGGAAAATCGGTGAGTAAGCGTAATAATAGAACGCGGAGAAGTCACCGATGCACAAAGTCCTACAAGAAACAGAAACTCGGGCAGCAACGGGTCTGACAACCAGCCTCTGGACAGATATGCCAATCCGCCAAAAACTGTCATGACAACAACGATACTCAGAATATTTTCCATCGTACCGATGAGCCAGTATTTCAAGGGAATCAGTGAAAACAGTTTCCGAGACCATTCTATACCTATCAGCCATCCGATCCAGCCTAATAAAATATCCGTAAGCGGCGAGAGTGAATTGATATCTTTAATATCAAGCAGGTGCAGGCCGGAAGGACCGATCGATATCCCAACCAAAATGAATATCGCTGTACTGAACCACAGTTGCCGGTATATTGAATCTCCCCGTGAGCGGCGAATCAGGTAGTGAACAAGAAAAACCAGCGAGGCAATGAGGGCTAAACCAATAAGTAGTGAAGTCTCCATAATCTGGCCTCATTGATTTTGCGGTCCGAAATGGTCTTGATTTTTATTAGGATTGCCCTCTTTGAAGGTAATAACTTAGAAGCTGTTAATGCTTATACACCAGTAAATAAGAAAATTCAACAGATAAAACCTATTTAACCAGCAAATAATTTTGGGACTAAACTTTATTAATTAAACTGAACACGGGATACGGGAAAGTCGTGTCACCTGTCATTCTCCCGATTTATCGGGTAGGAATCTATCCTGGCTGTTCACATGGCATTCACTGATATCTTTGCTGGTATTTTGAGGCAGGTTAGATTTCTCGGTCCCGCAGTTTCGGCAAAATAACATTAGGAGGGTTACTTTGCTTATGTTTCATCTTATCCCCAGCCCAGGTTATTTAGCTTGCCAGGATGGTACGCTGCATTTTTTTAAATGATGAATTGAGTTATAATCCGAAGGATTACTCTGTTTTTGAGGTTTTTTGTGGATCTAATCAGATCTGATTAGAGACTTTGGGATTGATGGTAATAAGAGGGAAGTGATTTTTTAGCGGGTTCCCGATTAAGCAGCAAACAGATATGTTTTACTCATTTCAAACTTACGAGAATTATTAGCCGGGATAGATCGACTGTTTCGCTGCCAAAAGCGTGTTCTTCATAAGCATAGCTACTGTCATCGGTCCAACACCACCTGGTACAGGACTAATCCAGCTTGCCTTTTCAGATACCGTTTCAAACTCGCAGTCGCCGACCAGCGAGTATCCTTTTTCTTTCTTGTTATCGGCAACCCGGTTGATTCCAACATCGATGATTACAACGCCGTCTTTTACCATCTGTCCTGTTATAATTCCGGGTGAACCTACAGCGACTACTATAATATCAGCGTCAATGGTGTATTTCGTGAGATCACGGGTATACCGATGACATATGGTCGTCGTAGCCTTACCAGTGTCTGTATCTTTTTCCCTCGATAACATCAAAGCCATCGGAGTGCCCACGATGTTGCTGGCACCGACCACAACGGCGTGTTTTCCTTTCGTAGGTATACTGTAATGGCTTAGCAATTCTTCGATACCAGCGGGTGTACATGAGCGGAAGGCAGGTTGCCCAATAGCAAGACGGCCCATATTCATGGGATGAAACCCGTCCACATCCTTACGATGATCAATAGCTTCAATGACAGCAAGCTCAGGGATATGTGGTGGCAGGGGCAACTGTACCAGTATGCCATCCACATCATGATCGTGATTGTACTTACGGATGATACTGCGGAGTTCTTTTTCCGAGATCGTATCCGGCAACCGGAGCGTATCTGACTCGATACCAACCTCCAGACATGCCTTGGTTTTCGCTGAAACATAGGTGGTTGACGCAGGATTTTCCCCAACAAGGACTACCTGTAATTTGGGGGCACGGTTACCTTCCCTGATCCAGTGATCTACATCTTTTTTAACACTCTCACGAACCAGTGCTGCCACTTTTCGGCCGTCAATAATACTCGCGGACATATCGGAAAATTTTAATTCAGTGCATTACAGGTCTTGCTGGTAAACGCCCCAAATATAGCAGAAAAAAATCAGGCTTTTAAACGATACAATTATTCAAAATCCATAGAAGCAAGTCCGTACACCTTATCGACCGGGATAGTAAAGGCGATCCCGGTACCAGGCTGGTCTAATGATGATTCACACACTCGTTCTATCTCTTTGATCAAATTATCAACGTCCTCTTCCTGGACAAGCGTGAGGATTGTTTTGTTCCCTGGAGTACTATTGGGAAGAAACAGACGTAAACCGGCAAATATTGGGACATCCTGTGCGAGGATCCGCCCCATACCGACAGAGTCCACCACAGTAGCTCCTCTGAGCCCCATTTCCAGAAACACTTCGAGCAGCTCGTCGAGCAGCTCCGGGTTGTTGAGTATGTAGAATAGCAGCCGCAAGAATATAGGAATGGTTAAATCTCAAAATACTGGGCTTCTTCCTGATTGAAAGCTTCAATAATATCATCGGCAGAATGTGACTGGAGCAACCGTTCACGAAAATCACTGTTATTCATAAGACGTGAGATTCGGCTCAGCATCTTAATATGCGTACTATTGTGAGATTCCGGTCCAACAAGCAGGAAAACAAGACTCACCGGCTGATCATCGATCGAATCAAAATTGACTGGTTCTTTCAATAGCGCAAATGCAGCATAGTTACGATCTAGCCCGGGACATTTGCCATGCGGTATTGCCAATCCTTTTCCGACTCCCGTCGACATTATTCGCTCTCGTTCGAAGACAGCTTTTCGCACATTCTCCAGCGTCTTAGGGTCCATTTTATTACCCAGAGAGTTGATGAGCCGGTCTATCACATCAGTCTTACTGGATGCTTCCAACTGACATAAAACATTTTCCTGATCTAATAATTTGCAGATTTTCATAAGAAATTCGTCTAACAAAATGCCTTTCGCTGTAAGAATAACGTCCGAATATACTGATCAATTAAGAACGAACACAAACGAAACCTCAATATAAGATTGAGTAATGAGCAGAGAGTAATGAGCAGAGAGATTTTTTTAATGTCTGAGGGCTATGAACGAATGAAATTGATGATCCATCATTTGTTTAAATATTTCTTCAAATCATCGAATTTATTCTCATTACTCAATACTCTTTACTCAATACTATCGCTGCCTCAATACTTATGCATCATTGTTCACTGTTAATTGTTAATTTCTGCCAACTGATAACTCTCATTCTGCCGTCCGGCGTTATCAAACCAACTGACGGCTAATCCAGTAAACGTTTGAAGCTTATTAACGGAATTATCGCCGTATTTCAAAAAGACATGACCCTTGAGGCCCGATCACGGTACGCCTTAAACACCGTTTTGGCATTTGTGGGTTCCTCATTGCTGCTTATTCTTTTTTCTTTAAAAGCTCAGGTCCTGCCACCGACACCACGGAGCGGCCTGGTTTGGATTGTTATCCTCTTTGCCTCACTCTCGAGCCTTAGCAGGTCATTTGTGCAGGAGACCGACCGACAGACGTTTGACCTGCTGCGCCTCAATGCCAATCCTCAGGCAGTCCTTTTGGGGAAACTTTTATACAATTTTTTCTTTACACTTCTGGTGTCTGTCGTAACAATGGCAGCGTATCTTTTTTTCCTGGACATCACAGTTCAGGATTTCCTGTTACTGGCCCTGAGTTTAATACTGGGAACTCTTGGCCTCGCCGGAATTTCAACCATGTTAGCAGCCCTGGTCTCACAAGCTGCTCATAAGGGTGCCATCTTTTCTGTGTTAAGCATGCCGCTTCTGATTCCATTGGATCTTCTGCTGGTCAGAACTACAAAGGGTGCTCTTGTTGACGGACGTCTTCCAGGTCTTTGGAATGATGTTGTAGCGCTTATTGGATTTTCTGGGGTTACCATAACTGCAGCAATCTTGTTATTCGAATATATCTGGGAAGATTAATGACTGATTTTAACTATCCTGATAATCTCAACATTGGCGGGAACCGGGTTGTGGGCCAGAATGTGGCTCGAGAACATATCCTGAAGATTCTAAAATCGGGCCGCCTCAGCCATGCTTATTTGTTTTCGGGACCCCCGGGAATTGGGAAAAAAGCCCTTGGGCTTGCTTTTGCTGAGTTGATTAATGGGATAAGCAACCTGACCGATCTTGATGATTCTGCATTCTCCAAAAAATCTTCATGGTTCACACATCCTGACATTCACCTGTTCATTCCGCTTCCGACCGGTGTAAGCCGTAACGAACTCACCGACCGTGTGGCGTTACTTGCCGGTGATCCGTACGAAATGATAGACTTCGGTCTTCGCCCTGCACTTAACAGCGATGCATCTTCTTCAAACCGGAAAGCGTTTTACGCTATTGATTATTTCAATAGTGAAATCAAACCGGCTGCGTACCTCAAGCCCAATGAGGGTCACAAGACAATTATTATGATCACCAATATTGAGAAGATGCGTAAAGAGGCAGCCAATGCGTTTCTTAAGCTGCTGGAGGAACCATCCGAAAACATGGTGTTTGTTCTTACTACAGATCACATCCATTCCCTCCTGCCAACAATTACATCACGCTGTCAGATCATACCGATGCAGCCGCTGTCTCCCGATGAGATAGAACAAACTTTGGTTTCCCATGACGGAAAGGACTCCGAAGATGCCAGTTATCTGGCAAGAACGACCAATGGGAATTACGTATATGCACGTTTTTTTGACGCAGACAGACTCAAACAAAACCGTAAAGAGATCATCGACTACCTGCGATCTTCATTCGCCCAGGATCCATTCAAAATTGTCAAGATCTCCGATGGATGGTCTGAGTCAATGAACTCTGACGGGCACATGGCATTGTTGGATCTGCTCGAAACATTTATCCGTGATCTCATGCTGTTCCGAGCCGGTGCCAGCGAGGAGTCTATATGTAACATAGATCAACTTGAAGTGATCAGGAATTTCTGTAAGAGCCTTGCAAAAGCCCGTCTTGAAGATATGATCGCACAGACAGCTGAAGCAAGGAAGCTAATCCGGCAAAACGTACAATCACGATTCATCTTCACCGTTATGGCAATCCGATTCTCATATATGATGCGTGGACTGGAACCGCCGGTGAAAGAAGATGAGCAATGGAGGCACATCCCGGCCTTTCTCGATACATGATACATTATACTGGGGTTTTAGTATGAAGTGCTTTTTAAAAAAAACACTATCTGATAAATAATGCTCCGTGGCCTTCTTCTCACAAGGATCCCTTTGGGAAAGATGCTTCGTGTTCTTTGTTTCGTTTCTAAAGAGTTACACCAAGATCTCTGTGATTACACAAAGAGCCTCCGAGGTGAAAATTCAATACACGCTATCTTGTTCTCAATGATCAATATTCAATTTTCAACGAATGCGCAACATACTTTTTCATAAGATGCACGGAACCGGCAATGATTTTATCGTGCTGGATAACCGAAATGAACAATGGAGTCTTGATGAACTGATCTCCCTGACACCCCAAATCTGCCACAGGAGATTTGGGGTTGGTGCCGACGGATTACTGGCTCTTTCGCCGGCCGATGATGCCGATTATACCATGATATACCGAAACAGCGATGGCAGTGATGCCGGAATGTGTGGGAACGGAAGCCGCTGCCTGGCGATGTATGCGCATAAAATAGCCGGTTTTTCTTCTGATCTTCGTTTCAAGGTGCACGACAACGAATATACTGCTCATATTTCCGGAGAATCTGTTTCTATAGCTTTTCCAATGACTCTTCAGGTGAATACTTTAAAAGCTGAAGAAAATATTGAGGGTATGTTCACCCAACCGGGCAACAACCACATCATTCTGACTGAAGAAGACGCGTTTAACAAAGCCGGTGATCATGTATTTGAACTTGCCCGCAAACTCAGATACGATGTGAATGTTCATCCGGATGGATCGAATGTGAATATTTACAGAAAGGAGTCGGCCGATTCCATATCGCTGAGAACATATGAACGTGGTGTGGAAGATTTCACCTATGCCTGTGGAACCGGATCCATCGCCACAGCTGTTGCGGCTCACGCCAAAGAACAAGCTGAGGCAACGAAACAAAAGTACCAGATACAAAGCAAAGGGGGAATCGTATCGGTGGGATTTGAATTCGATCCTGAAACCAAACAATACTCAAAGATTGAGCTGACAGGTCCTGCTGAATTTATTTGTGAAGGAGTTTATGCCTGGTAAAAATTACATCATCTATTCCCTGTTCCTCTTGTTATTCGCATCATGTTCAGGAAGCAAGCAAACCGAGACTACCAAATCCAGGGCGCCGTCACCATACCTGATGCAATTCAGCAACATTGCAACAGTTCCGGATCAGGTGTTGCCGCCAAACGACATTCAGTCAATCCAACTGGAACGGCCTGGTGACCCATCGGCTGCACCGGTCATACGGTTAAAAACGAAGGACCGGCTTATTCTGTCTTTCGATGAGATAAGTGACGAGTCTCATATGTTTACGATTAAAATAACACATCATAACAGGGACTGGAGCAGAAGTCCACTAATGCCGATCGATTACCTGGCCAGCGGGTCACAGGACCAAATCAATAATGGCAGACAGAGCAGCGTGCAGAACCCGGGCTACACGCATTATTCGTATGATTTTCCCAACAATACTCTTGAACCGCTCGTAAGCGGAAATTATATGCTGCATGTGTATGATTATGACACGGGTGATGAACTGTTTTCTCTTCCCTTTTTCGTATCTGAAAACAAAAATATGGTATCTACGGATGTTCAAACCCTGTACAACGAGGGACCCGGCACCTATCAATCCCACCAGTTATTTACGAGTTACCGTTATCCCGATTTTGTGAAATTCCCGCAGTTTAATATTCATGTGAACTATACGCAGGACCGATTTTGGGGACGGACAAAGGAAGCGGATGTCAAAGATATATCACAACCCGGTGTACTGAAAGTCCATAATTCACGCAATAATCTCTTTATAGCCAATTATGGTTTCCTGGAGCTCAATCTTCGATCCTTCAGTCATCCGCAATATAGCATTGTTAAATATCGTCCTGAAACCATACCACCATCTGTGATCCTCCGGACAGATACTCCGGGTTTATCAACAAATACAGGAATAAAACCGTATTTCAAATTTGGACAGATTGATAATCATCCGGATGCTCAGTACGTAAATGCTCATTTCTCTTTAAACGGCTCTAAAATTATCGATTCAAGCGCCCGGGTATATATCATTGGGTCATTCAACAACTGGTCAATCCAGTCTGGAAGCCAGTTGAATTATGATCCCTCCAGCGGGCTGTTTAAAGGATCTGTTGAAGTCAAACAGGGAAGCTATAACTACAAATATGCAGTCGTAGAAGGAAATGAAATCAACGACCTGCGCCTGGATACTAATTTTGCCTCTACACAACAAGAATATATTGTCTTCGTCTATTACCGGGATCAAACAAGACAATACGATCGGCTGCTGGCTGTAAACGACTTCTTTGCCCGGTGATTTCCGAAATTTGCATTCTATTCTATTGCAATTCGACCATCAGATACACATCTCAAGGTACACCTACTCATCCATAATTCATCAAACAAAAAAGGCCAATCGCAAAATCGGCCTTTTCTGTTCAATTCATTCAATCTGTCATATTAGAAGTCTATGCCAATCGTAAAATAGTTGATCGGCCGCCCAACAAATCTTGGACCATGTGAAGTGTTTTCATACGGCCAGCCAACGTCGTACCTGACAGGGAATCCAAGGAGAATGGTACGTATACCAAAGCCTGCTCCAACAAGCACGCTTCCATTATAGCTAAGTCCCTGTGAGCCCTGCGTCTGATCCTGATACGTCACAGGCTCAGCTATCTTAAATTTGAACTTGGATTCATTGATGTTGGGTGTATTAGGATTATCAATGCCCCAGGATGAGCCTATATCGAGGAAGAATTCGCCGGTCATGTTGTAAAGTGGCAGAATTGGAATCGGTCCGGGAAGTATAGCCGCGAACAGTGGGAAACGGAATTCAAAGTTCATCAACGCAAACTTATTGCCGTATTGTGCATTGTATGGATAACCACGTAACGGCAGGGCCGGCTGGGTCAGGAAAATGTCGGCAAGGTTATCCAGGGCGATACCATTATTTGCCCACTGATAGTTGATCCAGCCATCCATACCACCGAGGAAGTAGGTTTGTGCATCACGCCCAACCGAAGCTCCACCGGAAAAACGAGTGGCAAAGCTATAGCCGTAACCGAAGCCGAAATACTTGCGAAAATCACCAGAAACACTGGCAAACTGTGGCGTTTTGCCACCAAGAGGCGGACTTCCTGTCAGGCTCAGCGCGTAACGATATCCTCCTTCCGGAGTAAGGAAGCCCGGCTTCGACTTATCCTGAGTAAATGTAACGTTCGGATATAGGAATGTTGTCTGTTCACTACTGCGGTCAGGTATGCCCAAAGCACTAAAATCACGTGCAACGCCAATAACAGTGGCACCATAATCAATACGGGTAAACTGATCAAGCGGATACTGGAAATTCAGCTGGCCGCCGAATGTTCGGTATCTCAGAAGACCATAGCCATATGTATAATACTGGACCGCATAGTGATAGTAACTCAACGAATAATTTGTACGGTGTTTCAGGTTGGCATAACTGATCACATAACTGCTGTTGCTCAGGTCGAATTGCAGGTTACTGGCCAGTCCAATTTGATAATCTCCGAGTACATCGGTAAAGAGTACCTGAAACAGACCATATGTCGAGTAATAGGAAGTTCCGACCGATCCCTGGAAGTAGGTCAATTCCGGCGACAATGTCACACGATACCGGTGAGGGACTAGCTTACCGTTGTCTGTTTTGTTGTTTTCCGGTTTGAATACGTCCGTCCCCTTAAGGCTGGCAACCGTATCGAATGCACTACCAAAAGTATAATTCCGATAGTCAACATAGTCGGTAGCAGCAGTCGTATCCTGCTTAGCCTCCTGCGCTTGCGTAACCGTTTTGGTCGTATCGGTCTTAGTCGTGTCGTTCTGAATGGCAACAGATTGCGAACCAAAGACAGGTTGTCCTCCCTGCCGGGTTGTGTCTATCATAGCTGGCTTTGGAGTACTCGCCACCTGGTTCTGACTCTGATTGTTGCCAAACATCTCCCGGGCATAGGCAATGGCCGGCACACGTTGTGTGAGTGGGGTCGCGGCGCGTTCTTTGGCCCATAGGTTCGGTTGAAGAGGATGGTCAATTGCTTTGTTGAACGGATCTCTGATCAGGAAAATATCAACATAACCACCATTGTATGTATTAATGGCCAATCTGCTGCCATCGGCACTGAGTGACATCTGCAATATTCCTGAAATCAGGTTTGTTAGCGGAGTACTGGACCGGGTTCTCAAATTCATTTCATAGGCATTGGGAATGCCGTTTTGATCGGAGATATATGCCAATCGCCCATCACGCGTCACTTGCGGATCTGTTTCGGACCAGCCTGGTGTATTAGTTAGACGAACGGCATTTTGATCACCTATCTTAACACTGTAAATATCCGTTTGATCCAGATTGGGATTTGTGATCTCATCGTACTCGAGCTCATAGGTATTGAGTTTGGTATGATCACCCCGATCCGATACAAAATAGATCGTCTTGGAATCGGGTCCCCATGCCGGTTCTTTATCCGTAAAAATATCATTCGTGACGTTGGTAAAGTCGCCTGTTTCCAGATTATAAACGAAGATATCCGGATTAGGTGTATCTGTGGCATTGAAGGCGATCTTTTTGCCGTCCGGTGACCATGCTACCGAATAAATGGCATCGAGTCCCGGAAACTGGAACCGGCGGACATTTCCAGTCTGATAATCAACAATTGCTAATCCCTTTTTACCCTCGGAGGTGTATGATAGTGCAAGTTTTGTACCATCCGGCGACCAGCTGAGGTTCGGATTCAGGATGTTGAGTGATTCAAAATTAACGTTATCTTCGCCCCGGATTAGTGTCTTAATCTTCTTGCCCGTTAACGGGTCAACAACAATGACATCGAAGTAACCTCTGGCATTACTGATCATTGCCAGCTTGTCTCCCTGCGGTGACAGTGCCGGGCTGGTGTTGTATGAGCCCGAAAACTCCCGTTTGGTTACTTGCGTGGCAACATCGGTTAACGACTGCCTTTCAGCTATTTCCGGCCAATATCGTTTCTTCAGATAATCCTGCCAGCGATCCGAAAGTTCTTTAACAGATAAACCAATCGCTTCTTTAAACCCGGCATCTACATTCCGGGTGTCCTTAATATCATGGAAGATCTCTCCGATCTTTTCCCTTCCGTAAGTTTCAACAATGTATTCCCAAACCGACTGACCGCCGCGATACCAGAAATAGCCATAGAGCTGTTCTATGGGCGGCATATAATTGTTGATGGTTGCATCACGTACAAAATTGTCCTCATTAGTATCATAATGTAACGACGACCATTCTGCCATACCTTCGTTAAACCAATTGGGAATTTGGAGCTGGATATTATTCTGAATGATTGACTGAACAGAACCTCCATAGAACATCTCATTGATCACAGCATGGACCAGCTCATGATGGATGGTATGGCGAAACTCTCCATAATCACCCATAAAAGGCAGCGTAATCCTGTTCTTATACGGTTCTGTAACACCGCCTATCCCTTCGGCATTAACAGGCAGAGGAACTACGTTTGTTTGCGTAAAATCGGCGTGAGAATCGTAAATAACGACCTTGATGCGACTTGTAATCTCGTAATCAAAGTCCTGTTGAATTTGCTTTAGTGCAGATTCAAGACTTTGTGCAGCGTAAGCGGCCAGATAATAATTCTTGTCCTGGTAATAATAGACATCGAAATGTTCCGACTGGAGATAGCGCCAGTGGAAATTATCGTATTGAATTCGGTTCTGACCAAAATAAAAATATTGAGCGCGCGCACTTGTCGCACCCAAGCCAATCAACAGTGTGATAGCCAGAAGGCTCCAGACAAATCTCTTCTTTGTCATATGTAAGCTGCGTTTGAATCGGTACGGTTTAATACAATTAATGCAAATGAGAAATCTACAAGATTATTTCTTTAAAGCAGGCTCAAGATCTATCGTTCGCCGGCCGCGATTGACTGATGCAACACGTACACTGATCTCATCGCCCATCTGATATTTTTTTCCCCGGTGACGACCAAATAAGCCATATCGTTTTTGATCAAATATGTAGTAATCATCAACCAAAGAGGATATATGTATCATTCCTTCACAGTGTATTTCCTGGAGATCGACATAGAGTCCGTTCTCAGTTACACCACTTATAACGCCTTTAAACTCGTCACTAATATGATTAGACAAAAATTCTACCTGCATTAATTTTACGGAGTCGCGTTCTGCATTGACTGCCATACGTTCCCGTTCACTGCAATGATGGCCTATATCTCTAAGTTTATCATGATTATAGGCCGGTCGTTGCAATGCATAATTTTTAAGCAACCGGTGAACGATAACATCCGGATAACGGCGAATTGGGCTGGTAAAATGACAGTAGTGACGAAAATTTAATCCAAAGTGACCGATATTCTTCGGACTATATTCCGCTTTTGCCATGGCACGGAGAGTAAGCTGATTGATGACATACTCCAGCGAGGTGTCTTCAACTTGTTTTAAGAGATGATTGATCTCCTTTGGCGTCACTTTCTTGTCTCCGACGTTAAACTGAATTCCAATCGGACGCACATGCTCGGCAATTTCTTTCAGTTTCATCTCGTCCGGTTTATCGTGGACCCGGTAAAGAAACGGATACAGATCTTTGGTTTTTCGCTTCCCGCTTTCATCTCTAAGACGATCGACGTGCATGGCTACGGTCTTGTTGGCCAGCAGCATGCATTCTTCAATCAATCGGTGCGCCTGAAGCCGTTCCTTGATTTTTACCTGTATGGGCTTGCCGTCTTCATCCAGAACAAAGTGCGGTTCCAGTGTCTCAAAATCAATCGATCCTTTTTTGAATCTTTTCTTCGTGAGAAGTTCCGTCAGGTCCGCCAGTTTTTTGAGTGGTTTAGCCAACTCATGTTTTGCACCATTGATCACATCCTGCGCCTGCTGGTAGGTGAAACGGCAGACCGAATGAATGATCGTCTCTGCGATATCATAATTAACGACATCACCGTCCGGAGTAACTTCCATGATGCAACTGTATGTCAGCTTGTCTTCGTTGGGCCTCAGACTGCAGACACCGTTACTAAGCTTCTCGGGCAGCATGGGTATGACACGATCTACCAGGTAGACACTCGTTGCCCTGGCAACTGCCTCCTCGTCGAGAATGGTATCGGGTTGCAGATAGAAGGAAACGTCCGCAATGTGAACACCCAATTGGTAGTTCCCATTATCAAGAACTTCAAAATTGATCGCATCATCGAAGTCTTTTGCGTCTTCCGGATCGATTGTAAATATCTGTTTATCCCGGAGATCGAGGCGGCGTGCATATTCGGGTTGTGGAATCTCATCCGGAAGCTGTTCTACGAACTGCTCAATCTCTTTGGCGAAACTGCTCTTCAGCTGATTTTCGGCGAGTATCGACAGAATGGTTGCGTCACGGCTGTCTTTATCACCGAGAATTTCAACAACAATTGCCTCTGGCAGGGCCTTAGGATGTGTCCATTCACGAAGCTTGAAAACCACCTTTTGGCCGTTTTTTGCGTCCCCTACATTTTCGGGTAATACAAAGAAATTGATCGATGCAGAATTTTCATCCGGGTTGATGTAGTAATTGCTACGGCCTTCTCTGTGCAGTGTACCCACAAAAATACGATCGGCCCTCTCAATAACCTGGGTAATCTTACCTTCTATACGTCCTCGGGGTTTACCTTTGACAATTCTCACCGAAACAAGATCACCCGGCAGTGCTGTGTTCAATCGTTTTGTTGCAATCCGGATATCCTGATCGTACCCCTCTACATCGACAAAACCAGTACCGTATCTGTTGACGCTTATCCGGCCTGTCAATTCTTCGACATTATCGACATCGGAAAGTTGGAGCCAGAGCAACCCGCTTCTGTTTTTGCGTATAATTCCTTTGCTGGCAAGTTTATTTATTGTTTTTCGAAGCCGCTTCTGATCTTTTTTCTTATCAAGCTTCAATGCTGCTGTCAGAACCTCCTCCGGCACCCTTGCATCAGGATGCTTTCCTAAAAATTCTACTATGATCTTTTCCAGCCCTGAAAGCTTCTTTTTATTAGACATATTATTATTCAAAATCGGACATTAAACGTCTGCATATTTTATTAAACAAAGTATCACTTGAAATGACAGTAAGCGAATGATTTATATGATTTGTAACCCACCGTCTGTTTTTACTCTTTCCGGATCTTAGCGTTTGCCGTGGAATCAGTTACGGCAGTTGTAGTATCAGAAGGCACAGACGTCCTCTCCTTTGAGAAAATATTGGTAAATGAATGCATTACCTCGTTGGGAAGCTGATCCCAAGAATTAAATAACACCTTGTACTGCAGACCGATACCATTTACACTTGGTAATTGCGATGAGTTGCCAAAGGTTCCATAAGTGTTGCTCAATGTTGGGTCCAGCCTGTGAAATAATTCCACTGACAATGACTTATTAATACGATATTCAGCCCCAAGATCACCGATATCGTTTTGCGTCCTTCCGGAAATCAACCCTTCCCTTCTCAGTATCAGACGATCGTTGAACAACCGAAGGGCTATTGCCAGATCCGCTTCCTGGAAACTGTTCATGCTCAAATTCACATCCAGATCGCTCACGTTACTGTTCAACAGCGTATTGATCTGACTGGACAGAATCTGCCCAAGGCCAATTCCGGCAGCATAATTCTGTAGATTAGACCCAAGGCTTTGCTGCCCGGTTGGACTAACACTCGTCAACGGGGTAAAGTTACCGGTAAGCAATAGACTTGTGGCCTGCAACAACTTCTGGTCCTCGCTGTTCAGGAGGCTCAAAACGGCAGAGTTCGGTGTTGTAACGTCAAACGTATTATTGGGATACTGGAAATAGAAGTTATTGGTTAAGCTCTGGATATTTCCTGTGAGCTGAAGCATCAGGTCGATCGGAACCCGTCGGTCTTCTCCGGTGATCGGTTGAAGATTCGGGCGCGCCCGGTAGTACGCAGTGATATTAATTCGCGGGTTCGTCGGGTGTCCATCCCAAAGAATGGTCCCCCCATTTTCAAGGTAAAACAAACGGCTAAAGATACCGCCGGCAACAAACTGGTAACTACCACCGGATATATCAAAACGGCCATACATCTGCAATACCTGGTCCTCCAGAGTGATATTCACTTGCCCGCCGCCATGAGCGGTCAAAATTTCTCCAGTAACCGGATCAAAGACAAACTCGACTGTCGAATTCTGTGGTGCGTTAAAACGCAGATCAAGCTGAAATACTTGAGAAAAGCTTTTATTCTGGTTGCCATTATTATTTGATGACTGTCCATTATTAGCGACATCGATAACAGGTTTACCTGCTTTTGCACTGTCTGCGGTTTTGAAATCTTTTACAAACCGTATGAAGGAATTCTGATTTTCGACTGTCGTTTCATCAAGACTCGGAATAGACAGTTTCGAACTGGGAGTTGTGGTAATTGGCTGTGTTGTTTGAAGGAATGGAGCTTCGTTTGTTCCGGTCAGTTTCAGTGTACCGGTACCCGTGACGGAACCGTAAAAGGGCACGTCCGGATCAAATTTGTTATTAAGAAACTTTAGTCCGTATAGTTCCAGTGTAAGATTAAGCGGCTTAATGGGTTGAAAATCATTAAGGTCAACATTCCCATAGAACAGTCCTCTCCCATTGCCATTATCTGTTACTTTGATATTGTCAAAAGTCACCCCTTTATTCCGATCGAGGATTACCGGACCCGTCAGATACATGTCGGCTTCAACAAATGTCGGCACGACATGGACATGATGCGTGTCAAAGTTGGCGTGGAAATGATAATCATCTTTATTCCCCCATACGACCCCGTTCCCGTCGGACCTTCCCTCGATATTATCAAAGACACCTGGTACAATATAATTGATCACCCACATATCTATGGATTTGAAATCAGCATTAAAATGATAAAGGGTGTCTGCCGGATTTTGGGGGTTTGGTGGGGCGATATATCCTTTCAGGACAAAATTATTTACGATGTGATGGTTCTTCTCATAATAGTTGTGATACTTAACCGTGTCGGTCTGTAACTTTATAATAGTATTGAACCGGTTCTTAGTCTGATCATACTGGCTGTTGAAGGAGAAATCGCCCACGAGTCTGTTATCGATTGAAAACCGGTCGACGTCGATCTTGCCCTGGAGTCCTCGAATAACATTGAGTGAATGCGTTGCAAACTGGGCATTGAGTGTTCCCTGAAAGTTGAAATCACCGTTAATCAGATCGGATACACGCTGAAGGTTAATATTACGCATTGAACAGATCAGCGAGTCGCTGTTTGCACGACCATACTTCCCTTTAAGACCAATAAACTGGTTCGAATTTCTCAGGCTGAAGTCATTAAAGATGATCCGCCGATTTTGATCATAGGTTATCTCCGGACTCCCATCATTGACCCATGAGTACCGCTCATTACCTGCAACAAAGTTGTTGATTCGGGTTACCAGCGTGGAATCCGTCAAAAGACTGCTTGTGTTCAGATTTATCTGGACGTCTTTCCCAATTCGCGCAACCCTTGCTTTATTTTCGATTGAATCATTCTTCATCGAAAAAGTCCAGCTCAGATCACTCATGGTCTCCTGTGGTAATTCCAGGCTGTCGACCTGGGCTTTTAGGTCGAGATTTGCATATTGTTTGAATGACTGTGCGTGAGAAAAACCTGCCGTCCACATCACTTGCGAAGAATGAATATGTACCGAATCGACAATCGTCTCATCATCCTTCCAGCCACCACTGACAAGAATACGGCTGCTATCTGCTTTTACCCTCGTTTGAAGATGACCGCGGCTTTTCAGGTAGGGGATCTCAGGTAGCAGGTTGCGCAACAAAGCCAGATTCTTCAACCTGAGATCAAGGTTTACATCTACAGGCTTTTGGGGTTTACTGACCGTCTGCTGCGAACCTTTTGTGAGAGAATCAGGTTGAAACATAACCTCTTTGCGAATCTGCCGGTCGAAATATTCGGACCAGTACTTTGTCATGTGGACAATTCTGGAGGGCAGGACAGTACCTTTTACTATGGCATCCAGATACGTGCTGGTGAGACGCAATGTTCGCTCCGATTTCTCTGGGGAATCGAGATCGATATAAATTTGCTGTGCGGGTACATCTCTGCCACCGATAATTGATTGACCGATATCCAGATTTGCCTCTCCATACAAACGATCCAGCGTTTTGCCCTGCGCCCTGATCTTATATGACAACTTCATACTGGTAGACGGGAATGTGCTATCCGGCAGAAAACTTCTCAGGTTGATGTTGCTGCCTTTCCCCGTAATTGAGAAGACAGGCTCACTACCTGCAAGATCAACCCATCCATTTCCCTGAATCTGTTCACTCCCGGACTTAAAAACAATATTCGGTTCCAGAAAACCATCACTTAATAATGCATTAACAGAGAATTGGTCAATCGGCAGATGATTAATCCTGCTGTTTGTGACATCAAGATTCAGCTTGGCGCTGGCATGATCCATGTTGATACCCTTTCCGTTGACATCTGCATTGATATTAATTACACCCTTCAGTGATCTGAGGGTTTTCAGTGAATCGAGGACGAGATTATTACCCGTCAGATTGGCGGAATATCGATAAGGTTTTTTAAGCTGAGCATTTGCAGAAAACTGGAGAGTACCGGTTGGAAAATGAAGGTTGCTTGTCACAGTCATGGTATCCTGTGTCCCTGACAGACTTCCATGGAGATACAGTTTACTCCAATCTTTGAAATCATCTGCCCATTTAATCCTGGGAAAAAGGTGTAAATCTTCATCAGAAACTCTGAGGGTGTCGAGTTTCACATCGTAAGCGAGCCGATCTTTCTGATCGAGATTTTTAAAGTGTCCGCTCACATCGAGACGACTTTTGTTAAACGTGAGATCGAGATGCTGCAAATCAAGATCTGCAAGCCGGCCCTGTGCCTTAGCATTGAAAACGAATGGTGTATTGACCAGCGGGAGACCCGGGAAGATATCAGCGAACTCACTCAGATAAACACGGCTCGAATCCAGCGACATTTGATACTTCGCATCTTTGATCTGACTCAACCAGTCACTTTTATATAGATTTACACCATCGATATCACCGTTCAGCTCAACTCTTGACTGCCCCGTCTTCACAACAAAACGGTTAAACTCCAGAATCTTCTGATCATTATACAGCTGACCGTTTACATCAATCTTGTTAGCAAACGTATTAGGAATGCCGGCATGAAAATGCTCAATATCCAGGAACCGCTGATTATCGTTCAGTTCCAGGAAGATGTTCATATTCACATCCCTGAGGCTCAAGGGTGTCGGTATTTCAACATTTGGCGGCGCATAATGCAGCCTGTCTAGATTCATCACCCCGCCCTCCATCTGCAGCTGCGGCGCGTAGATATTCATGTCCTTGAACACCAGCATGCGCGTAGCTGTAGTATCGGTCTTCCTCCGTTGCAGGGCCTGCATGACGGTATAAGTACTATCGCCCATGCTGTTGAATCGTACAATCGGGCGCTTGATATCAAAACGCATAACATTGATGCGGCGGCGTAGCAAATCCCAGAGATTCACACTAAACGCTACTGAATCACATTTAAAAATCGGTGGCGAGTCAACATACTGGCTGTCAGGCCCGGCATATGTGAGGCGGACATCCGTCAGGATAATATTGAATGGAATATCCCCGCCGAGATCCCCGATGCTTATGTGTCCCTGATAGTTAGCGTTAAACGCATTTTCAACGCGGCCAGCCAGGAATCGCTGTACCTCACTCCTCTGTAACGAAACGTACAGCACAAGTCCGGTAAGCACCAGGGCAGTGATCAACCCAAGTAGAGCATACCAGATGATTCGCCATATTTGATAGATCCATCTAAGAAGCACGCCGGCAGGATAAAGGCCTGTTAATTATGTACATTATTTTCGGAAAGCACGTCGAAAAGATATTCCCAGGAGGAGTCCACGATTGATAGGTTGTCCGTTTCCTTAAGATAGGGTTTCCCCCACTCTTCAAGTAATACAAGACGAAGCTTACCCGATTTTCGTTTCTTATCTCCATACATCCAACGTATCAATCGTGACCGTTTATTGCTCAAATCAGACAGATCAAGACGATAAAATGAATTAAAACGAAGTAGTATATCCGGATCTAAATCCGCACCAAACTGATTGGAAGCTTCGAGTGCGGCGATCATTCCTGCATAAACTGCCATCCCATGTGGCAGTTTGCCATACCCCAGTTCAGCCTCAATGGCGTGGGCATACGTATGACCAAAATTCAGAAATGCCCGGACTCCATGCTCCTTTTCATCTTCCTGCACAATATTTGCTTTTATAGCAGCAGATTCCTCGATGATCGGCAACCAGACTTCAGGGTTTTTGAATCCGTGATTACCAATTGCCGAACTGACTTCATCAAACAATCGTGTATTTTCAATAGCGCCATATTTCAACACTTCTCCCAATCCGCACAGCCATTCTCTGTCGGGTAACGAGGATAATATCCTGGTATCAGAAAAAACCGCCTCGGGCTGATAGAATGACCCAACCAGATTTTTACCACCGGCATGATTGATACCTGTCTTACCACCAATAGCACTATCGACCATGGCAAGCAGTGTTGTCGGGAAATGAATCAACGGTATTCCACGAAGGCAAGCAGCGGCAGCAAAACCTGCCAGGTCACCTGTCACGCCGCCGCCTACAGCCAGTAAAGGTTGATCTCTCCGAACCTGGTGCTCAATCATAAAAGAGACTAGCGCCCGCCATTGCTCAAAACCCTTGCTGGATTCTCCCTCCGGCACAACAAATGTGTGGACCTTATCAAATACGCGGCCAAACAGTTTAGTGTAATATTTTGCATGCAGGCTTTTTACGTTTTCATCGATAGCCAGAAAAGCTGCATCACCCGAAAAATTATCTGAAAGAAACGATTCGATAGCCTCATCAAGTCCTGTGCCGGTTACAACCGGGTAGTGATGTTCCTGACGCGTAATAATGTTAATCACGTTGTAATTCCTTTTCTACCGTTTTAAAAACAAGCTGAGCAGATTGATCAGCACTGAAACCTTCTGGAATATCCACAATATAATCGGCCTGGAGATACTGAGGCATACGTTTCTCATATAAATTCGTAATCAATGCCGTAAGCTCTTCCTTCGATTTCATATTCCCGTCCTCGTTAAGAAGCAAAGGCCGTCTGCGATTCCGTGACAATCGTATGACTAATTGCTGGATGCTCAGCCGCAGAAAAATAAGATATCCGCTCGTTTTAATCCTCTTAACAATATCGGGATCATAAATGGTGCCTCCGCCTAAGGCCATTACAATGGTATGTTCATCCAGTTTCTCAAAAAGACAATCCCGTTCAAGCTGCCGGAAACGCTCTTCACCAAACCGGGAGAATATCCTGGTGATTGGCATTCTCATCCGTTCGACAATCAAGGCATCCAAATCGAAGAACTCATAATCACTCAACAAGGCCAGTTTTCGACCAATCGTGGATTTACCCGATCCCATAAAACCGCATAAAAAAAAGTTATCCTTCATCTTCAATTATTATTTCCGATCAGGTTTTTTCGGTGATACCAATATGACGTCTTCCCTGTCCAAGACTACCTGCCCCGGCTCTGAGCCTTTGGGTTTCCGGACAAATTTTTTCCTGGTGTAGCTCACTGGAACCATACCCGAACCTCTGGCTTGAGAATAATAGGCCGCGTAAGATGCCGCTTTCATCAAAATATTACGTGGTGGATTCTCACGGGAATGATTCATCCTGATCACAACATGCGAGCCGGAATACCCCCTTGCATGCATCCAGACATCTTCTTTATGGGCACGAGAGGTGAGCTCGTCATTACTCGAAGCATTCTTTCCAACCCAGAGTTCGTATACGCCTTCTGTAAAACGCCGGAATGGAACACGATCCTTTTCCCTTGTTTGCGCCACAAGGCCGAGCTGCAACAGCTCGTTATGTCTGTCTTTATGCCAACGATTCAGCTCTTTGGCATAATTTATACTAGAAATTTCTTTCGCGAGCTGGTCCAATTTATCCAGTTCCTGTCCAAGTTGTTTCTTTTGCCGCTCAGCTTCTTCAGCCGACCTGCGCGATTTTCGCGCTTTATCATAGTAATAATTCGCATTTTCTACCAACCCTTTTCCATGTTGAAGTGGAATTTCTACAGATTTATTATCATCGAAGTAATCCGGAACCTGAATTTCTTCTGCTGAAGGATCATGATGCTCATGCGCATGCGACATCAACAGGTGGCCATAACGCTCATAACGATCTCCCCTTTCAATACTTTTGTGCGACTGTTCCAGCTCAGTCAGCCGGGTCTTATGTTTCCTCTGACCAGTTGTGATAGCATCAAGCATCGACTGCCTTTCCTGCTCAAAACGCTGCCTGAATACGATCTGATAATATGCGTATTTAACTCCTTCATTCACCGATTCGAACGTTCGATCTGTTTGAAGGGGTAATATTTCCGGAGAAAAGGTGGTAAAGCTCTTATTGGCAAGCCACCTGGGGTGTGGTTCCATTTGCAATTGCTGATCCAGGTCGTTTACAAACTCCCGCAGATCTGAGTCCAAATAATTATCAAGGTCATGGGCACGAATCAGATCATTTAAATGATCACGAGGTAAAAGAGGGTTTATCCTAAGAATTTTATTTCTTGTTGATTGATTCTCTTTCAAAGGCTGATTCAACTGAGCAGCAACAGGTTGAGGAGTTTCAGTACCATACAGATCATCAGACCGCTTAAAAGCATCTATAATTATATTGTTTTTTTCGTATATTACATTAGATTTGGGGGGATAGAGGAGGAAGTGAAGAGCAGATTGATCCTCTAACTCGAATGTTAGATGACGGTCCAAATACGCAAGTTGCAAGTTTGTTATCTCTTTTGAGTATATATCCTCAAACAAGTGATAGATATTAGCTTGTGAAGTTTTTTCAGGACGGTCAATAAAGAATGCAATATATTGGCTGCGGACGTCCGTTATAAGTCTGTATATTTTATTCTCTTTTTCGAGAATAAGTTCGATAACACCTTTACGGCGCGTGAATGCGTCTAAAAGCTTAGCTCTAACAATTATGTTTTCAAGCTCTAATATTAATTTCTTTAAGTAATAGTAGCAGTTCATTTTTTAATACTTATCTTTAGAAGCGCTTTTAGCTTTATTTTAAAACTTGAGGAGAGATGAATTATCCTATATTTAATTCCATCACAAATTTAATAGAAGCCGAACTTACTAAACGGAATCTAGATGTCGTCACTTTCAGGACCTGGAAAGAAAACCGTATTAATGCAACTGGTCTTGAACTCGGCATTAACATCTCCAAACACTCTGAATACATCAATAAAGTTGTCATCAATTTTGACTGGGACAAGTTTCGAGAGATGAGCCTTGCCCGCCAGTTGCGGGGAATGGAGAAACATCCACTCTTGATAGAAGATCAGGAGAATCCATTTAATTTACATCCTTCTCTCGACATCGAATTGGTTTGGTTGTTCAATCAATCAGTGACGGCATCGCTCGGCAACTCACCGTACGGAACAGATCGTATCGATGCAGCCAGCCGATGGATGGAGGCTATCAACAATGCACTCCCCCCGCACATGCACAGCGGCGATACCATCACACGCTGGCACATAGAAATTGAGGGCGACAAACATGGTCGCTATCTATCCGTTATGAGTCTGAATACCTACTTACAGTACTCATTCGAGGATTTGAAGACACTTTCCGACGCTCATCAGTTTATACTACGAAAACTCCAATATTTGCTGATGACCAGTCAAAAAGTGATTCAAATCTCTGAAGAATCTTTGGTTACTGCCATATAAAATAAAAGCCTGGGATCCAGGCTTTTATTTCTTCTTATGACGATTCTTTCTCAAACGCTTTTTGCGTTTATGCTTAGCAATTTTATGACGTTTTCTCTTCTTTCCGCTTGGCATTAAAATTCACCTTCCTTTTTATTATATAATTCTACTGGGTTTCGAACCCTCTACAAAAAAGAGCACGTAAGATACAAAAATGTCTGATAAAAGGTAGTTCACCTTAAACAAACTCTATATCCATTAGGTTGATATACGTACCCCTCCTTTTAGTCTGTTAACTAAGCAAAATACCGTTAACAAACTATCCCACAAAGGGAAGGAATTTGGACACGGTCAGATGAGCTTATGTAAAGGCAGCGTTCAGTTTAAGCGAGAGTAATCCTTAAAAAGAATCAGCCTAACGCTCCATCAACTGCTTTTTTGAATTCTTTGGAGATTTTAAGGGTCGGCACATACTGTTCCGGAACGATAACCTCTTCATTTGTTTTAGGGTTTCTCGCTACCCGTTGTGCTCTTTTGACCACCTTAAAACTCCCAAAACCACGTAACTCAATCGTTTCGCCACGTTTCATGGCGTCGATAACGGTGTCCAGAAAGCCTTTTACAACGGCTTCTGTTTCGACTTTAGATAATCCGGTCGATTCTGCGATGATCTCGACGATGTCTGCTTTAGTCATACGCAACTCCTTTTTAGGTGACCAACTACTTGTAAGTTATCCGAGCAGAATGAATTACGCAAATTATTTAAACATAATACGTTAATAAATCGAGCTATTTAAGGTGATTTAATTTTTTATCTCTTTCCACTCAGTTAATAAATCTACAAGCCGTCTCTTCTTTTATAACTTAAGATTTAGCAAAATCTTTTATACATTCCCGAAGAATTTAAGAGGATATATATTAACAAAACTTCTTCGAATGCATACGTTTGAACAAATCGTCAACTTTATTAATTCCCTGATATGGTCTAAGCCGGAGAACTTCCCATTTATGGTTGTTGTTCTTCTTGCATTCGGCATATTCATAACATTTAGGCTTGGCCTGATCCAGGTCCGGCGCTTTGGCCATGGTATTAAAGTAGTTATGGGTTACTATGATGACCCTAATGATACCGGTGATGTCAACCACTTTCAAGCACTCAGCACGGCCCTTTCAGCAACCGTTGGCATTGGAAATATTGCCGGCGTTGCTATCGCAATTCACTACGGCGGCCCGGGAGCACTCTTCTGGATGTGGGTTTCTGCATTTTTAGGTATGGCTACCAAATATTCGGAATGTACTCTTGCTGTAAAATATCGAAATGAGAACCCTGACGGATCGGTGTCTGGTGGTCCGATGTACTATATCGAAAAAGGACTGGGTCCAAAATGGAAATGGCTTGCAGTAACATTTGCAACAAGCGCCGTTATCTGCTCTTTTCTGACAGGTAACGCTGTACAGGCCAACACTGTTGCTGATGTTCTGCGGACCTCTTTTCGCATTCCCACATATATCACTGGTCTCGCTACTGCGGGTCTTGTAGGGTTTGTTATCATCGGTGGAATCAAACGAATCGGCAATGTTGCTGCCCTCCTGGCACCAATGATGGCCATCCTTTATGTATCCGGTGCACTCCTGATTCTTATATCCAATTATACCCAGATCCTTCCGTCACTCGGTTTGATCATTTCATCAGCTTTTTCTCCCAAAGCCGGTACCTACGGAGTCGGATCGGGCCTCTTCATGCTAACTCTTGTCTGGGGGATGAAACGCGGGCTTTTCTCCAATGAGGCAGGTCAGGGTTCGGCTCCTATTGCACACGCAGCTGCCAAGACTGACGAACCAGTACGTGAGGGCGTCGTAGGATTACTCGAACCATTTATCGATACGCTCGTAATTTGTACCATGACCGGCCTGGTAATTATCACCACTAACGTCTGGCAGCAAAAACAAGAGGCTTATATTCCTCTTTCATCTGTGGAAACAAAGTTTGTAAAATCAACCGAAGACACAGGATTGATCCCGACTGCAAACGCACCATCCCGGATGCAGGTCGATAATGGTATCATCCAAAATGCAGCTATGCTTCGTAACGACTTCAGCGTTGATACACTCTTTGTGGATCATGCCATGACACTTCCCTTCAACGGCACGATCCAAAAACAGAATGAAAACTGGGTCGCGATAAGCAATACGAACAACCATCAGTATGCAAAATTGTTCGGAAGGACCATCGAAAATGGAGCACCGTTGACCGCCATCGCTTTCGAGAAAGGCCTGTCACATCTTTTCCCCGGCGGACAGTATATTGTAACGATTTGTGTCCTGCTTTTTGGAATCTCCACGGCAATCAGCTGGAGTTATTACGGCGACCGATCTATTCAGTACCTACTTGGGGACAAATCCATCATCTATTATAAAGGTGTTTATGTCCTTATGAACTTCGTCGGTGCTATATTGGCTCTTACAACTGTGTGGACGATTGGTGATATCACTCTTGGATTGATGGCTCTTCCAAACATTATCGCCTTATTCGCCCTCTCCGGCGTTGTATATACTGTTACCAAAGAATATTTCAATCGCAATCATATATTACCCAATGAGTAATCCATCTAACGTTACTCTTATAAATCACCCCCTCATAGCACGGAATCTAACAATTCTTCGCGATCAGACGACCCCTCCTTCCGTATTCAGGGAAGCGATGGGCCGGATATCTATTATCCTCGCTTATCATGCACTCAAAGAACTGCCTTTGCAGCAGATCAAAGTGCAGACTCCTATTACCGAAGCTGATGGTTATGAACTGGACAGCGAAATCGTAGTCGTCCCAATTCTTCGTGCCGGACTTTCGCTCGTGGATTCCATCATTACGTTTATCCCGGAAGCCACGGTAGGCCACCTGGGACTCTATCGCGATGAGAAAACCAAGAAGCCGGTTCAGTATTACTACAAGATGCCTGCCGGGATGGAGAATGCCGAGGTTATACTTGTCGATCCCATGCTGGCTACGGGTGGCAGTGCCATTGCAGCGCTTGACATTCTGAAGAAACAGGGCGCGAAGAAAATTCGGTTCATGTGTCTTATTGCGGCTCCGGAAGGAATTGATGCTGTTCACAAGAAATACCCTGAAATACCCGTTATCACAGCCTCCATTGATGATCAATTGAATGACAACAAGTTTATCGTTCCCGGACTTGGTGATGCCGGTGATCGATATTTCGGCACAACCTAATCGTGGATCCTTATGAAACGGGCGATCATATTCCTGCTCGTTACCCTGTTTATCGTTTCCTGTTCCGATCTCTCTGAGCGGGAAAAGAAGCGCGTTAAAAGTGCTCTGGCTGACTCCCTTACAAACAAAACGGAGAGCTGGAATGTGGATATGAACCTGATTGAAAGCGGAATAGTCAGAGTCAATCTGTCATCCCCCTATTCGTCTACCATTCAGATGGACCAGGGTACAGAATCTCATTTTAAAGGTCCGGTTGACATTGCCGTCTATGACAGTGCAGGACACAAAGTCACCTCGATAAAATGCCAGAAAGCTGTTTTCCGAACCCGGGAGAAGGTCTTCGAGTTTTTCAATAACGTGATTGTCAAGACGGATCAAAAAAGAACGCTCCGTACAGAATACCTGAAATGGCTTCAGAATAGTCATAACATTCAAACCAACGATTACGTGACTATTACCACGCCTTCGGACAGCATTGCAGGCTATGGCCTTAAAGGTACTGATGATCTGAAATCATACATCATCACAAAGGTAACCGGCCGTGTTTCCGTGGAGTGACATGAACTATCAAAAACCATGTAACATCCAAAAATACACTACGCGCTGGTTTTATGCCCTAGCCTTTTTCACATTATCTATATTCCTTTGCCGACCAACACTATCTTTTGCTCAAAAAGAAATAAACATCCTTCATGCCGACCGGCTGGAAGGCGGTAAATCCGGTAACCAGGAAATACGGCGCCTGATTGGAAATGTCCGGTTAAAGAGCAAAAACATCGACCTGAAATGCGACAGTGCATATCAGTTCCTGAATTCAGATGAATTGCGGGCATTTGGTAATATCGAAGTTCAGACAAAGAATGGGATAATCTGGGCCGACACGGCGATCTATCATACAAAATCAAAACAGAGTACATTTATTGGCCGAGTGATCGTTCACCAAGACAGTGTCACCATCTTCACATCACTGACACATTACGATTACACAACTGATGTAGCCCATATTCCGGAAAAGCTGAGACTTGTAGACCAGAAGAGTACGATGCTTGCTGACCGGGGCACTTACTTCCAAAAAACAGATAGTGCTGCCTTTCGTGGAAATGTTCAACTGACCGATACAACTCAATACATCGAGGCCGATAGCCTCTTCTCAAACCGGCGAAAACGGTATTACGAACTTCACGGCCGCGTATTTGTTCACGACAAAAAGAACTCGTTATCCTTTGTTGGAGATTATGCACAGTCCGATTCCACGGGGCACAGGTTTGTACGTGGTAATGCACGTCTGGACAAGTTCAAACCTGATAATCCTGACACAAACTTTATTCAGGGTGATGTGATCGCGTACCACCAGGTCGATTCTTCCTATACCTTTCACTCAATAGGCAATGTCCGGATCTGGAATAAGCAGTTTTCTTCTCTCTCTGATAGTGCTGCATTTGTCGATTCAACCGGACATTTCATTCTCCATAATAATGCCGAAGCATGGTATCGCCATTTACAATTAACAGCACCCACCATCCTCATTACTATCCAGCAGGATACTGTCCGAAGGCTCAACGCCTATCCGAAAGCATTTTCAGTCCAACAGGATTCCCTGACCCAACGCCTCAATCAAATAACAGGTGACACACTTACCGGTTGGTTCAAAAAGGGTGAAATGGATCATATGCTTGTCAGGCCAAACGCACATATGCTGTACTTTACCCATAATGACCAAAATAAACCTGATGGGGCAATAAACATGACCTCAGACTCACTTAGAATCATCTTCGAAAATGGCCAGGTGAGCCGGGTAAAAGCGGTGAAGGGAGTTTCGGGTATTTATATGGAAGAATCGAAGGATGTAGCCAAGATGCAGCTCAAAGGGTTCTCATGGAACCCGGACAAACGTCCCTCCAAGCCTGAAAAGCCGCTCAGGCAGAGGCTGCCCGCGATACCTGATCACGAACCTTTTCCCCTGCCTGAACGATATGCTACCTATATTTCAACCCAACACAAATAATCAGGCTTCTTCTTCCACAGCGTGGTGTTTAATCACCTTCTCCTGTACATCTCTTGGCACAGGAGCGTAGTGCGCAAACGTGCGTACAAACGTAGCCCGTCCCTGAGTCAGTGACCGCAGTTGTGTAGAATAGCGATGTAGTTCCGCCTGTGGAACATAGGCTTTCACTTTCTGTATCGAGCTGTCTCCGTCCATACCCAGCACTTGACCGCGCCGCGTTGACAGATCGTTCATGATGTCGCCCATATACTCGCCCGGGACGGTAATTTCAACTTCGTCTACGGGTTCCAGCAGCTGAGGATTGGCTTCAATAAATGCCTTCCGGAATGCCATCAACCCCGCCGTTTTGAATGCCGCTTCGTTCGAATCGACCGGATGCATGGATCCGTCATAAACCGAAACGCGGATATCTCGAACACGACAGCCAGTCAGGGGACCGTCTTCCATCTTTTCCATCACCCCTTTCAGGATAGCCGGCAAAAAACGGTTATCTATAACACCGCCTACAATACAGCTCTGAAAGACGAGCTTACCCCCCCATTCAAGCGCTATCTCCTGAACATCGCGGATATTCAGGCTGCTATCGTTGGGTTTTCCTTCTTCATAGGGTTCCACAAGCATATAAACTTCGCCGTACTGGCCTGCGCCGCCACTTTGTTTCTTATGCTTATAGCTTTGTTTAACAGCCTTGGTGATCGTTTCGCGGTAAGGAATCCTGGGCTGATCGAAAGACGTATGCAGCTTATACTGGTGTTCCAGAGTATACCGCACCACGCCGATATGCTCTTCACCCTGACCGCCAAGGATCGTCTGTCTCAGTTCCTTGTTGTGATCAACGGTGAGGGACGGGTCCTCTTTCACCATCTGATGAAGAGCCATTGCCAGTTTTTCCTCTTCCGTTTCCGAAGGCGCTTTGATAGCATAATGGATGATCGGCTCGGGGAATTTAATCGGCACAATCGATTCATTGAACGATTTATCCGACAGAGTTTCATTAACTCCGCTGTCCTTTAGCTTCACAACGGCACCAATGTCGCCCGCCCTAATCTCGGGTATTTCGATTCGCTTATTTCCCTGAATCAGGAAAAGAGCGTTGATGCGGTTAGTGGAGTTATTGACATGATTATATAAATCCATTCCCGGCTTAACTGATCCACTGTATACTTTGAAATACATCAGATCACCGACATGCTGTTCGGAATGTGTTTTGAACAGGAACATAATCGGTTTGCCGCTGGGGTCAATCTTAAGATTTTCACCATTCGTTAGTTCCGGCCCCTCAACATCCAGCGGCGACGGTGCAACGTTGTCAAGGAAACCCATAATACGACCTGAGCCCATATTTCTCTTGGCAGACATACAGAACAGAGGGAATATCTGGTGGTTGATCATCGCCTTGCGGAGGCCGTCACGCATCTCGTCCTCATCCAGTTCACCTTTCTCGAAATAGAGGTCCATCAGCAACTCGTCATTCTCGGCAATCGATTCGACGAGTTGGTTATGCAGCAATTCGGCCTGGGCACGATGAGAATCAGGAATCGGTAATTTCTCTGGTTTCCCGCCATTTTCGGGAAATTCATACATCGTCATCTTCAACACATCGATAATCGCATGAAAATCCTCTTTTTCCTCATAAGGATATTGAACGACCACCACTTCTCTTCCAAAACGTTCTTTTGCAAGGTCAACGGTTTTTTGGAAATCTGACTTTGGATGATCCAGTTTATTTACCACAAAGATGGAGGGTGTCTTATATTTCCGGGTGTATTTCCAGAACAACTCGGTGCCTACTTCGACGCCATGCTCAGCATTCAAAACATAAATGGCTGTAGCAGCAATTTTAAGGCCTCCAACAACTTCGCCTATATAATCCGGAGTTCCCGGCGTATCGATCAGGTTAATTTTGTGTCCCCGCCAATCGAGATTCATCAGCGAGGTAAATACCGATTTTTGTTTTTCGTGTTCTATCTCATGAAAATCTGATACCGTATTATTTTGCTCCACCGCACCACGGCGATTAATGGTACCCGATTCGAATAACATGGTTTCGGCGAGTGTTGTCTTTCCGGATCCGGAATGGCCCAGTAGCACCACGTTTCTGATTTTTGAAGGCTCATACACATTCATAGGCAACTCCTTTTCTTGCTTATTTATAACGGGTGAGCTACCAAAGGGTTTTAGCTCGGTCTCACATAAAAAAAGCGTTATTAATCAAAACATCATAGGGTACAATTAATCGAAAAATCTGTTAATAATCGAATCTTTAATTGTTTTTCATACGCTGATTTTGTCATTCTTTGAAAGCGGTTCTTTTGATCTCAATACGGTATTTTACTTTTGTGTTTCTGATTATCAATAACACCAAAGAATTATGAAAAAAATCTTACTGATTGAAACGGGCGGCACGATAACCATGCGTATATCGCAATCGAATGATCCGGTGGAAATTGACCCTGATCGATCCGCCTATATTGTACGCCAATCCATGCCCGAACTGGACAGGCTCGCCGACATCAACACGCTCAACCTGTTTTCAGAAGACAGCTCCAACCTGAATCCCCATCACTGGGTCCGCATTGCCCAGGCTATTGATGTTCGATACGATGATTTCGACGGTTTTGTGATTCTGCATGGGACCGACACCATGGCATATACCGCTTCGGCACTCTCTTTCTGTCTTAATAACCTGGAAAAACCCGTCGTCCTCACAGGAAGCCAGGTGCCGTTGATGAGCATCCGCAGCGATGCACGGCGCAACCTGATTAATGCCATCGAGGTGGCTACCCTGCCGATTAATGAAGTGGCCGTCTGCTTCAACGATCGCGTTTTTCGCGGGAATCGTACGACAAAGATGAGCATTGGCGACTTTGACGCCTTTACCTCACCCAATTTCCCTCCTCTCGCTGAAATAGGGCTTCACATTGAAACACGGTTTCGTGCCGATTCACTGGATGACAATTTCGAAGTTACAGCTGATTTCGATAATAGCGTGTACCTGTTGAAACTCTTCCCCGGACTCAATCCGCGTTATTTATATCCACTTCTGAATGAACCGCCTCGCGTGTTAATTATTGAAGCATTCGGGTGCGGGAACCTACCGATATCCGGACCATACAACCTGCTCCCTTTCATAAAGCAATGCCGCGATAAAGAGATACCGATCGTCGTACGTTCCCAGGCTGATTATGACTCGGTGGATCTTACAAAATACCGCAGTGGTAAAGAACTGCTATCACTTGGAGCCATCGGAGCAGGCGACATGACGACAGAATCCGCAGTCACTAAAATGATGTATCTTCTTGCGCATGATGAACCAAAAGCTGACATTGCAGAACGTTTTACAACCTCGATAGCCGGAGAAATAAACCAACGATAACCCATGTTTTTTGTTTTTGACATTGAGACCATTCCCGATTTTGATTTAATTCGCTCACTTATTCAGGATGCTGAGAGTGACGAGGATTTGTTGCTTGAACAAGCTTCTGAGCATCTCGCCCAAAACCGTTCCGGATTTCTGCCGCCTATGTTTCACAGGATGATCTCATGGGTAGGTCTCTGGATCACCCCAACCGGCGAGCCACGCCAGAAACAGGCCTGGAATGGCGAAGATGAGAAGAGTGGGCTGGAGCAACTAATTAACGAACTAAGTACCTACAAAGATTTCGGCTTAATCCATCATAATGGACGTGGTTTCGATATTCCCCTCGTGATGTACCGCTCGATGAAACACGGCTTGCAGTTGCCGTTGCGTCTCAATCAGCATGATATCCGCTACCGGTATAGCCGGGACAACATCGACCTGGTGGATGAATTCAGCAACTACGGCGCCAGCTCATGGCCCAAGCTGAAACACCTCGGGCAACTCATCGGCATTCCGGTCAAACAAACCGGCGAGGGAAACGAAGTGCTGACCATGTACCGCGAAGGACGATTGCAGCAAATCGAGACCTATTGCTATGAAGATGTGGTCGCGACCTACCTGGTATGGCTGCACCTGAAATACACGGTCGGCGATATCAAAAAAGACGCCTTCGAAAACCTCCGCGACCGCGCCTGGGCCAAACTCAAAGAAATCCAGGAAAACCATCCGAAGTGAATTAATGGTGTAGGAGCGCATTGGGCTATATTATCCAGTCCCCTTGAGGGGACCTACAGGGGTGTTAACGCAGCGCATACATTGATCACGATTGGTGCATGATGCAACGACAGGGCAACACCCACCTACACCTCCCTCAAGGGAGGTAATAATGCTCAGTCCCCTCGAGGGGACCTACAGGGGTGTCAACGCAGCGCGTACATTGATCACGATTGGTGTATGATGCAACGACCGGGTAACACCCACCTTAGTCCTCCCTCAAGGGAGGTAATCGATTATTTCACAGAGCTTACATCGTAAATCATTTTTCCTCGTTCCCGGGCTCTGCCTGGGAACGTAATTCACCTGGGGCTCTGCCCCAAGCTCGCAAGTATCGGCTCATCTCTGCATCTCTCAAGTAACCCTCCGTATAGTAATGACACATTCATGTTATCAAGACCTTTTTCTGCATAAAACTGTCCATTGGGAAGATTTCCGATTTCTTTCATCACAGATCTAAAATCGATGATCTCTGTTCATAAATCATTATCTATCAGTTTACACCGGACCCGAGAGTGAGACGTAAGATGTAATCTTAATTTTTAGCAGAAAAAACGGGTGTTACCTGCCTTGTTTTGACGTCTAATAAATACAGACGTCGGGATACATTCGGAATAAATCGACTAAATAAGATGGTTTCACCATTTGGACTCCATTGAGGTCTGCCGGCCACTCCCACCCCCTCTGTAACCTGTTCAATTTCCGTTCCATCTGAATTCATAATAAAAAGTTCATAGTTATTGTTTGGTGCAACATTATCGAATACAATCTTATTACCATCTGGCGATGGGACGGGTTCTCCAACATAGTCGGAATGGGGTAATTCGGTGATTTTTTGGGGAGCACTGCCATCGGCATTGGCCACGTAAATCTGGCGCCTTCTTCCAGTAATCTGAGTGGTATCCCAGTTAACATATACTATTCGTTTCCCATTTGGGAACCACCTTGCTCCAACCCCGTAAGGAATGATAATACGGGGATTCGAGCCACTGCTGTCCATCAATGAGACTCCTCGAGGTACTCCGGCATCCACTGTAAAGAGGATCTGTTTCCCGTCCGGGGACCAGCGTCCAACATTTGTGTACTTCCAGTCTGGATTTCGAGAATCAGGTCCCGTTAGTTTAAGCAAATCTGTCCCGCCACTGCGCATTTTATATAAGTATTCTGGAAGTGAAAGACAAACCACTTTCCATCCGGGCTTATATCAGCATTCAGGATACGCCCGGAATGGATCATATGCCGTTCCCGGGTCTTCAGGTCCAGTTCCCATAGCTCATCCAGCCTTCCCGGGTCGGGATTAGTACCTAACGATTCACTATGCTGGAAATAGATTTTATTTCCATTCGGTCCCCAGAAGCCATAATAGGCATCGAAATCCTCAGAGGGTGGGATGTCACGGTCTACATTCAATTTCGTGGAATCGGTGGTGTTGTGGCAGCCAACAAGAATTAACCCTATGGCTACCAAAAGGATATTTAGTTTTATGCGCCGATTCAGTGTCGTCTCTTTTACACTCAATATAATGGGGACTTATCTATTAGCTTCAGATTATGTTAATAACTTATTTCTTTCTTTGCTGAATTGAACGGATTATCGGTAGGATTTGCTAAATATATTGGAAGCAGAGCTTCCCGGCATTGCGTTCCCAAGCAGAGCCCGGGAACGAGGTAAATCCAGGAAAACCACCCTAAATGAGTTGGTGAGCGGGATAGGTTACGGATACCAGTCCCCTTGAGGGGACGGCAGGGGTGTTAACGCAGCGTTTACATTGAACCTGATTAGTGTACGATTAAACGATCGGACAACACCCACCTTAGTCCTCCCTCGAGGGAGGTAATCTCCCACATCTTAAATCAATAATCTTTGCTTGTAAATCAATTCCAATCTATTCACCCTCTCCATGGATATGGAGAGGGCCGTGGTGAGGTCAGATAACCGTCCCATCCGGTATCATAGAACCCTTGGGCAGGATCACAATCCCCTCGACTACCGAGTAGTTGTCGTAATCCTTATTCTCCAGATGCGAACCGCCGTTGATGCGTACGTCACAGCCTATACGGCAATCTTTATCAATAATGGCGTTGCGGATGTAGCAGCGTTCACCAATGCCGAGCGGCGGCTGGCCGCTGCCGGTCTTGAGTTCCTCAAAGGGCGGGAATAAATCGTTACCCATCACGATGGAGTCAACAACAGTGGTGCCCCGGCCAATCCTGGACCGGATACCTACCAACGAGTGTTCGATCCTGCTGGCTTCGATGATACAACCTTCCGCAATGACGGTGCGCTCGAGTGTCGTGCCGGAGACCTTAGACGCAGGTAGTAAACGCGCGTGAGTAAACACAGGCAGTTCACTGTCGTAAAGGTTAAACGCCGGCAGGGAGTCGGTCAAAGAGAGATTGGCTTCAAAAAATGATTTCACCGTCCCGATATCGGTCCAGTAACCAGAAAATTGATAACTGCATACCCTATAATCATTCTTAATGGCTGCCGGTATAATTTCTTTACCAAAATCTGTAGCGTCGGGATTATTGTCAAAAAGTTCAATCAGGCGTCCTCTGTTAAATACATAGATTCCCATCGATGCGAGGTATTCCCGGCCGGCCGCCTTGTGCCTTTCGCCAACCTCCGATTTCCACGACTCCACTTCATCATAATTCGGTTTTTCTATGAATGAGACGATCTGGTTTTGCTCATCGGTTTTCATGATCCCAAAACCAGTGGCTTCTTGTCTGTTAACCGGAATCGTTGCAATGGTAAGATCGGCCCCGCTTTCACGATGTTCCTTAATAACATTATGAAAATTCATCTGGTAAAGCTGATCACCTGAGAGAATGAGGGCTTCATTATAGCGATGATTTTCGAGATGGTGCAACGATTGACGGACAGCATCAGCTGTACCTTGAAACCAGTTTTTACTGGAAAACGTCTGTTCGGCAGCAAGTATGTCAACAAAACCCCTGCTAAACAGATCGAAATTATAAGTGTTTTTGATATGGCGGTTGAGTGAGGTCGAGTTAAACTGTGTTAGTACAAATATCTTCCGAATATTGGAATTAAGGCAGTTGGAGATTGGGATATCAACCAATCTGTATTTCCCGCCAATAGGAACAGCCGGCTTCGAACGTCCTTTGGTCAAGGGATAGAGTCTGCTGCCTTGTCCGCCTCCAAGAATTACCGCAATCGTTTCGTCCATATCACACCTGATCTTTTGTTTTGGTTACTTGTTGATAAAGTTCCTGATATTTTTTTGCTGACTTATTCCATGAAAAATCCAGCTGCATCATACGCTTACGTGTTTCATTAAACATTTTCGGGGCCTGATATCGTTCTAATGCCCTTCTCAGTGCCTGCATACCGTCTATCAGATTGAAATCCCTGAATTGAATACCGGTACCGCCTTCGGCGACGTCAATCACGGTATCCTTCAAGCCACCAACAGCCCTTACTACCGGCATGGTTCCATACTTCATAGCATACATTTGATTCAACCCACAGGGTTCAACCCGGGATGGCATTACAATAAAATCAGCACCGGCATATATCTGGTGGGAGAGTTTCTCATTATAGCCCACATGCGTATTGAAGAAGCCTGTATGCCTGTTTTTCATGCCGGTGAACAACCGCTCCAATTCGGAATCTCCAGACCCCAGCATGATAAAATTGACCTCTTCCTTCTCATGAATAAAATCAGATATGAGATCGGGCAGCAAATCGGCTCCTTTTTCACGTGCGAGGCGTCCAATAAATGCGAAAGTGGGCAATTCCGGGTCCAGTTCGAAATAATCACAAAGGGCCTTTTTGTTCTTGCTTTTCCCTTTCTTGACGGATTTGACGTCAAAGTTTGAATCAATAAATTTGTCTGTAGCCGGATCCCAGACCGATGTATCGATGCCGTTTAGTATGCCAATCGATTTTTTACTTTCTATTTTGAATAAATCTTCTAGACCACCGCTTGCAAATTTCAATTCATCCATATAATTGGGAGACACAGTTGTAACCCGCCAGGATGTCTTGATGGCAGATGCCAGGCAATTCAGCTGGCTGTTCCAGTCTAGGGCACCGTAATCATTCCAGTTGAACTCGGGCAAAAGATGGGCTTTTCTTGCTGAATGAGTTCCCTGGTATTCGGCATTGTGGACCGTGATGATTGTTGGAATCGTTTCCAACTCCGAATACCTGAAACACCGTGTCATCATAAATGGAATCAATCCGGTATGATGATCATGACAGTGAATGATATCCGGTTTGTCTTCTTCTTGAAGCACCCACTCCAGGACCGCTATCTGGAAACTGAGAAAACGTTCAAATTCATCCCAGTAAGGAAAACCGGTAATGGGATCGATATATACTCCCGGGCGATCAAACCGTCCCTGGATATTGACCGCATACAGTGGAAATGTCAGGGGATCCGATTTGGCACGCTCGATGGTAAAATAAAACCGTTCGGGCCCCAGGTTCGCAGCAGATTCATAAACCGGCTCAAAATCATGATCTCTGAACCATGGCAAATCGTATTTAGGAACAACAACCGACGTGTTTACGTCCAATTTTCCCAGATACTTTGGCAGTGACCCTACGACATCGCCCAAACCGCCTTTCTTTACTGCCGGGTAACATTCTGCACTCACTTGAAGCACATTCATAACTTATCCTCTTTTAATCTATTTTTAAATCCATCCTCCATCTAATGCTTCCGGGAATGCACCTGCGGAACTTACTATTGATCTTGCTTCGTCAGACAGCATCAGATACCGACTATTTACAAAATCCTGTTTTATAAAACCTTGACTAATCGGTACTACCATTTCAAAGCCGGAATTAAATAAAATAACACAATGGTACAACTTTGGTTACCTCTGTAAAACTCACATGCATTATAGTAAACACACATGATTTAGTGAAATATATTTGATCACCGCGGTGTAAAAATCACTCTAAAACAATTCATCAGATGAATCTTATCTGGAATAATTTATTTTAAAATAACCTAATAACTTATTTACTTGAGCTTCTTAAATGAAGTGGTAACTTTACCATTGCTTATTTCGTATAGCCATTTTAAAAAAATCATAATTTGTATGGCAGTCATTGATGTTCAACAGGTTTCCAAACGATACGGCTCGTTAAAAGCAGTTGACAAAGTCAGCTTCGATGTAGAGAAAGGCCGTATTTTTGGATTGCTCGGCCCAAATGGTGCTGGCAAAACTTCAACGATCAGGATGATCAATTATATCACGGCACCCGACGAGGGCACGATTTCTGTTATGGGCCAAGCTGTGGGCAGTGACACGCAGCAGATGATTGGTTATCTGCCCGAAGAGCGCGGCCTTTATAAAAAGATGAAAGTCGGCGAACAGCTCCTCTATCTGGCTCAGTTGAAGGGACTTTCCATGCCCGATGCACAAAAGGCGATCAACTATTGGCTGGACCGCTTCGACGCACGAAGCTGGCAGAAGAAGGAAACGCATGAACTTTCCAAAGGGATGCAGCAAAAGATCCAGTTTATCGCAACCATTGCTCACGATCCAGAAATCTACATCTTTGATGAACCGTTTAGCGGATTGGACCCCATAAACAGCGAACTGCTCAAAAAGGTGATCATTGAACTGAGGGACAAAGGAAAAACGATCCTTTTTGCGACACATCGCATGGAGCAGGTTGAGCAGATGTGTGATGACATCTGCCTCTTCAATAACGGCAAGGCTATTTTGCAGGGTAAGTTATCCGAAATCAAACGTTCGTTTGGACGAAATACGGTCATCCTCGAATTTGAGGGAGACGGGTCCTTCATCGATGAACTTGATGATGTACGCATCAATAACCGTTCGACCAACTACGCCGAAATACGCTTGCTGAATGGCCTCGATGAGCAGGTGATCCTTCAGAAAGCGATGCAGAACGTAAACCTGCTTCGTTTTGAGTTTGTTCAGCCCTCGCTCAACGAAATCTTTATATCAACGGTAGGAGAAGACAACATCAAGAATCAATTAACTCAGACAAACTGATGGATTTCAAAAAATTATTTTTGATTATAAAACGGGAATACATAACCCGCATACGTAGCCGTGTGTTTATTATTTCGACAATTCTTGCTCCGATTATCATACTTGCTATCATATTTATTCCGATCCTGATGACTCATTATGAGAGTGATCAGAACTACCAGATTGCCATTGTCGATCACACCGGACAGGTATCGCAACGTCTTATTGATATGAATTCGAGCCGGTACCTGGGGGTCGATAATACTAGCATCGACTCCCTTAAAAAAATGGTTGTCAATGGATCAATCACAGGGTATATCGTCATCAATCAGGATATTCTGGAAGGCAAATCGAATCCGGAACTGATTTCTTCTGGAAGTGGTGGCATAAGCCTGGTCAGTGATGTGCAGAATAATCTCCAAACAGCTATCCGCGATGCGCTTCTCTCAGGAATCAATGTCAACAGCGACATCAAGCAGATCATCAACCGCCGTGTTGACCTTCAGACCAGCAAGCTGACCGAACAGGGTGAAGAGACCCAGGATACTACTGTGCTCTTTATCGTCGGCTACATCATGGCATTTGCGATCTATTCTGCGATGTTCACTTATGGCGGGATTATCATGCGTGGCGTTCTTGAAGAGAAGACGAGCCGTATCATCGAGATTATGGCTTCATCTGCTAAACCCATTGAATTATTGATCGGTAAAGTACTCGGTGTAGGAGCAGTTGGGGCAACCCAGTTTGTCATTTGGGCAATCCTGATCAGCTCTGTGGCAACATTTGGGGCACCAATCATCATGCAACTCACTAGCGGCGGAGCGGCACAGTCACAGGCAGCATCAGCGGCAACGAGCTCCTTTCACATGCCATCCATTCCACCAACACTTTGGATCTATTTCATTCTCTTCTTCATCCTTGGATACCTGATGTATGGAGCTTTGTTTGCAGCAGTTGGATCTGCAGCCGATTCAGAGACAGACATCCAGCAGCTCATGTTCCCGATTATTCTGCCGATCATCATCCCGATTATGCTTCTTGGCGCGGTCGCTTCGAACCCGGATTCGACTACGGCAATAGTAACGTCGATGATACCGCTGTTCACTCCGATACTTATGATCGCACGGTTGGCGATTACTCATGTTCCATGGTGGCAAAGCCTGGGATCCATCGTACTGATGCTCCTTACCTTTTGGCTCTTCATGTGGATGAGCTCCAGAATTTACCGTGTAGGCATACTTATGTACGGCAAGAAACCTTCCTTTAAAGAATTGGCACGCTGGATACGCTATCGATAAGCGTAGTTTGAGGCGGGCATAAATCCAGAAGCAGATGCGTACACAACATACACATCTGCTTTGGATTCAGGCATTTAAACAATAATATCTGCTAATTAAGGCATAACGGGGATTCGAACGCAACCTGTAAGGTCGGGGAAAATAAATGACCCGAAATACGCCGCTTCACCATTTCAGCTGTATTGCGATGCAACAAAAAGCAGGAGATACCATTATGTGTGTAACCTGCATCCAAAAGACGCTTGACAACATGCTGGTAATCACTGAAGTCACCATCAATGATGAGTCCTCGAACCCATGCATCTACAACTTCATCCCGCTTTGATCGCGGTGGTAAATTAACCGTCAGGTTCATAGTCTGTAAATAATACTTTTTTTGTTACTCCTGTTTAATTATCGTTCGTGATTCGTTGTCTTTTAACCCTCGAATGACATTTATTACCCGTGCGTCGTTTTCATCAGGGGCGTACCGTTCAATCATAGCCCGCTTAACATTGGGAGCCAATTTATTAGCCTGTTGCCACCCTAAAAAACGAATTCTCGGATCATTATCTTCTATCATTTGATCGACTATCGGGACCCAGTCTCCCGCCAAATTGTTGTATTTCTGTAACAGACGGAAACTCTGAAGACGGATGTGATATGGCCCCGGTTCTTTAACGTATCGTTTAGCCAACGCTACAGCAGCAGTTGTATCCCCATTTTGAACAAGTTCAGGCAAAATAACATCTGCCATTGGTTTTGCCACATTTTTTGATACCAGATCCTTAACAAAGGAAAGAAAATGATTAGCCTGATCGACCTGCTGCAACGATCTGACCGCTTTCCTGCGTACTATCATCGATTGATCACTAATCACCAGATGTTGCAGAAGGCTGATAACCTGTTCATTGCCGGGATAGCGTTCAAGAGCAACAGCCGCAGCAGTCCGCATAGAGTCAGAACTGTCGGAAGCGGCATCTATAAAAATCTGTGATGTTCCGGTTGCACCACTTGTTAAACTACCAAGCGATTGAATCAGCGCAGTCCGGATTTCAGAATCTTTAGCATTCTTGAGGAAATCAAGCATCGCTAACTGCAAGTCTGGGTTTTGCTGAACAGAACCCAAGGCTTTGATAGCTAATAATTTTTGCACAGTATCGTTTGTTGTCCGCAGCTGATATAACCAGAACGATACGGGTTTATATTCATTTACAGAAAGATTCATGGAATCTGGTACTTGTACGTAGGCATTCTTTAATGAAGAGACTGCTTGCACACTGAGTGTGTCTCCAACACCGGAAAAAGTAACCGTTGTCAACTTGTGATCATTCATTCCATCCAGCACTAAAGGCAATGTAATCAATTCCATCGAATAACCTTTGACCGGTTTTATTATCAATTGTAAATTATTGTTAGCCGGTTTATAATTATAATCTATCTGGTAGGCCAGCCTTGATGCTCTTGAGATATTTTGGGGTACAGGTAGGTCAAACCACCTGCCCTTGCTGGTATACCACAATCGGTTAAAATCCGACCAGTCGAATACCCCGCTTTGCGTCTTCAGTATCTTGGGCATCTGTTCATTGAGTATCTGCCGCAGGTGATTATCCGAAGAGTCTCTGAAATAATGTAACCAGCGATTCCAGTTAGCCACACTGAAATCGGCATACATTGATGGATTGTGCGGTGGTGAATCGTGTAGGCTTAACGTATCGGTTTCTCCCTGACCGAGTTGGTTTGCCATCCATGTCTGGATCAAAATCTGGGGATCGGCTTCAATAAAACGGCTGTTTCTAATTTTCACACCGGCCCATTGTGCATCTATGATTCTTCGAAGTTGTGCGGTCAGATCCCCCCTGTTCATGAAGAGATACCCATAACCTGCTCCATAATTTTTCATCTCCCACCGATGATCAGGAAGTACAATGACATTCAGAGATGAAAACGGGAAGGTTCCCCCTATAAATTTTTCTATTGACTGGATCTGTTCCTCAGCCGTCTGCAGCAGTGTTTTTCTCTGATTTTCAGTCAATAATCCCTTTGCGTTGTAAATGGTGATCTGATCCTTATTCACATTAAATGAGCTATGATCAAACTGTCCAATGGCTATCCCCCAATCGGTGACAGGAATAGCATTCTTTGTCGACCATTGACACAGTCGCGTACTGCCTTCGACTGTGTCTCTAGCTGTCATCAAACCGTTGGTCACCACCTGCAGACTGTCAGGAACTTTAATATCCAGATCAAACCGTGCAGTGACATGCGGATTATCGATTATAGGGAACAAATAAGCACGGCGTTCAGGGAAGAATGATGAAAAGATGGTTCCATTACTGCACACCTGCCAGGCATAGCCGGGAGAAGCCTCATAAACGATCTGCATCTTAGCCTCCTGGTTGGTATCGAGCGGCCGGGGGAAAGTGATGATCAGGGAGTCGTTATGTAATTCAAACTGTGCATTTTGATTACCAACGGTTATTCGCTGGATGTCGATGCGGTGGGCATCCATGATCAGTTTGTCAGTTTTGTCCCATAATGACTTCATCGTATAGGTAGCCTGCCCGCGAACAACACTGTCGGCAGGGTTAACCTGTAACTCCAGCCTGATCTGCTCAAAATCAAATGGTCGCGTCGGATGGCTCGCATACTCCAGTTGTTGTGCAATGAGCGTGCTAAAACCGCAAAATATTAGTAAGCCGGCAATGACTAAGGCCGGTAAAAATGTGCTTTTCTTTCGGTAGGCAAACATGTAACTAAGCTTCAATTAGTTTCGTCTCGGGATCGTAATAAGAATGGTTTAATTTGTTCAAAAAGTGTCGGGATACAGGAAATTGCGGAACCTCCATCAATGACAGCTCTTCCGGTAACATCGGTGAATGACCCTCCGGATTCAGTAACCACAGGCATTAACGCAGCAGCATCCCAAATGTTGAGGACCGGGTCAAACATAACGTCAGCTCTGCCGGAAGCAACGAGCATATGTCCGTACGCATCGCCCCAGCTTCGGGTCAGGTACGCCTCCTGCATCAAGGCCTTGAATTTGTCACCATACCCATACTGGTTGATGTCCCGGTAGTCTGTGGTTAAAATAGTTGCCTCAGATAAACGTTCCGTTGTTCTGACCCGACATCTTGAATTATTAAACCAGGCACCTTCTCCAACACCGGCAATGCACATTTCATTGGTCACTGGCGCAAAAATAGCACCAGCGACCGGCTTTGAATCGTAAACCAGGGCGACCAGCGTTGTATAAAGCGGTACGCCATGAATATAGGATAATGTCCCGTCAATTGGATCAAGTATCCATTGGAATTTGCTATCGGGGTTTTGCGTTCCAAATTCCTCACCCAGAATACCATGATCGGGATAATACCTGTTAATGAGATCGCGTATCACTTGTTCCGCTTCACGATCGGCCCGGGTTACCGGGGTGTGATCTGATTTATAGTCGATATCGATATCTTTCTGAAAATATTTTAGCGTAAGTTCGCCGGCTTTACGTGCAAACTCAACAGCCCTGTCAAGATATTCTTGAACTGAAATTTCCATGCATGTATGTTTTTCCGAAAGCTTTCGGAATGTGTTATTTTTGGCAGCTTCTATAACAGAGAACTCATTTACTAGCATTCATTCTGTAGACCACTAAATATAATGACCGATAACCAGATTTTTGACCTAATATCCAAAGACTTAGCAATTTCATCACGTCAGATCGGTGTTGTTTCGAAATTTCTGGATGAAGGAGCTACAATTCCGTTTCTGGCACGCTACAGGCGCGAAGCAACGGGCGATCTTGACGAGGAAATACTCCGGCAGGTCAGGGATTCCCTCGAATACCGCCGTACTCTCGAAGAACGCCGCGAATCCATTCTTAAGACAATTGCAGATCAGGATAAGCTTACTCCCGAATTAAAGCAAGCAATTGAAAAAGCAAAAGATTTCAAGACGTTAGAGGATCTCTATCTCCCTTACAAGCCCAAACGAAAGACACGTGCAACAATAGCACGCGACAAGGGACTTGAGCCATTAGCGACATTGATGTGGGAACAAGAAACACACAAGGGAGATCCCAAAGAATTTGCTGCTGAATATGTCGACGCTGAGAAAGGCGTAAATGATGTAGATGAAGCACTCCAGGGTGCCAAAGATATCATTGCTGAATGGGTGAATGAAAATATCGATGTCAGGGAACGTCTCCGGAGCGACATCCGGAAATTTGGTTTACTGGAATCGCGAAAAAGCAGTACAGTGAAGGAACGTACCGTTTTTGAAAATTACTATGAATTCCGGTGCCCGGTTAAATACATCAAACCACACCAGACACTGGCTCTCAACCGGGGAGAACGGGAAGGCGTATTGCTTGTTGATCTGCTTATCGATGAAGAGAAAACATTGGATAACATCGATGTATTTGTACTGAAAGAGAAAGATTCAATCTTTCTGGATTATCTATATGATGCCATCGAAGATGCATGGAAACGGTTATTGAAACCATCACTCGAACGTGAACTGCGCACAGAACTGACAGAGAAAGCAGATGAACATGCTATCACGACTTTTGCCAAAAACCTTCGGAATCTTTTGATGCAGCCTCCCCTCAGCTCCAAGACGGTATTGGGAATCGATCCGGCATTCCGGACCGGTTGTAAAGTGGCGTTGGTTGATCCATATGGAAAGTATCTTGACGGAACCACGATTTATCCTGTACCGCCACACAACCAGGTTGACGCTTCGGAAGCCGTCCTGGAAAAGCTGGTTGAACAATATCAGGTTGATCTTATCGCTATTGGCAACGGGACGGCCAGTCGCGAAACGGAACATTTTGTGGCCGGTTTTTTGAAGAAAAACAGTGAGAAGCATCCCACCCATAAGATCAGTTACCTGATTGTGAGTGAAGCGGGTGCATCTGTCTACTCTGCATCAGACCTGGCCCGACGCGAATTTCCCGATCTTGATGCTGCGCAACGCGGCAACATTTCAATTGCACGCCGCGTCCAGGACCCTCTGGCTGAACTGGTTAAGATCGATCCGAAATCCATTGGCGTTGGATTATACCAGCACGATGTCAACCAGATTCGATTGATGCAGAGTCTGAACGATGTTGTCGAGAGCTGCGTGAATACTGTGGGCATCAATCTGAATTCAGCAAGCTCAGCACTACTCAACCACGTATCGGGACTCACACAGTCTGTTGCCGAGCATATCGTAAAATGGCGTGAAGAAAACGGACCATTCGTGGTGCGCCAGCAGCTTATGGATGTCCAGGGTATGGGTCCCTTCCGGTTTGAACAGGCGGCTGGGTTTTTGCGTATTACCGAAGCTGAAAACCCGCTCGACAATACTGCGATCCACCCTGAGAGTTACGATGTAACTCAGAAGCTCTGTGAAATACTGGACATTGATCTCGATAAACTATCTGAAATAGCCCCGGTTGTGTTGCAGAAATTCAGGGATGTGAATAATGAACTGTTAGCAAATGAACTTGAAATAGGCCTTCCCACACTCGAACTCATCATGGAAAACCTGGCGAAACCGGGACGCGATCCCCGTGAGTCGCTGCCTCAACCGCTCCTGCGTCAGGATATCCTGAAGATTGACGACCTGACACCCGGTCAGACTCTGGAAGGAACCGTTCGTAATGTCGTCGATTTCGGAGCTTTTGTGGATATCGGAGTTAAAGAAGACGGTTTACTGCATATATCCAGAATGGGCAGAGAAGGCCATCGCGTGGAAAATCCACACGAGGTCGTGGCTGTTGGCGATATCATCCAGGTACAGATTGAATCTATAGACAAAGAACGCGGGCGTATCGGGCTTGCACTTGTTTGATGATAAAATTGCCGCAGATTTTCGCGGATTTCATATAATGACCATGGACGGATCGCGATGTGTCCCTGTACATTTTAATTTGACGTGAGTTCGAGATAAGATAGACCTGCAAAAATGCTGATTTCACATATGCAGGCGAATATCCGGACCGGCATAAACCGTTAAAACGGTTAATCTGTTACCGGATTCTCCCTAACACCCGGATTAGTCCGGGTACTATGAGTCAACGAATCGTTTTAAACGATTTCTTCAAATGCATATCTCGAACTCAGGTTAATTTATTCTGATGTCTCCTTTATCGAGCACAATATCTATATACCCCCGATCCTTGTTGCCGCCTGACAATTCCATTTCATCACCATTTTGATGGATTTGTGCATTCTGCTGGCCAGTCCATATAATTCGGCCTTTTCCCGTATGTAATCGATAACCACCATTAAAAGGCTCAAGCATACGCAGGGTTACATCTCCACTGGTTCTTCTTATGTACACCGAATCGACTCTGCCGGTCATTGTCAGATTGATGCCTCCTGACCCGCCATCTGCTTTGAAATGTGACCCCTGATACTCAGTCAGGTTAATCGATGTGTCATCACCTTTGAGTGATGCGTTATCCATAATCTTATAGCCGGTAATATGACTATTATTCAGATCGAACATCGATTTTCCGTGCAGATAATTCAGCGTAACGCCCAGATCCGATCCCGAAACATCAACAGGTCCCCGAATTTCATCGAGCTTAACGTTGTCGTCACTGTTTTTAATGATCACGCCTGCGCTGCCATTTACATGATCTGCTGAAATCCTTGTATCTGATCCGTCAAATCGAAGACTTTTTATATCACTGGCGTTAATGTGATTATCCCGCCCTTCAGCCACAATGGAACCCTGTATTCCGGTAAGATCAAACCTGAAATTTCGTCCATCAACTTGTACGTTGCCCTGTATGTTTCTCAAATCACAGGAACCATCATTGGCTGATAAATTCACAGAATTGCGAATTTCCTCCAGGCTGATGTGTGAATCATGACTTTTTATGTTTACCGGGCCACCAACACTCCGCAAATCTACACTTCCGTCATGATTATCAATCGTAACAGTCCCCCCAATTCCATTGCCAGACACGCGTTGATTTCCACCATTGATCTTTAAATCGCTTCCGAGCGAATCGATTTCAAAATGATTGTCTGAGCCTTCAGCCGAAACAGAAGCAGATAATCGGTGTATTCCCAAATAACTGTCTTTCGTTTGAAAATACAGGCTCAGTTTGCGAGGCAATGTTACCTGGTACCCATTTTCTTCTCTATCCCGGTAATCTTTATGATGCCAGTCGCCACTCAACAAATGGTCAATCCATGTCTCGCGATCCTCTATGTCCGTTTTCTGCTTCTGTGACGCGGTCTCGCTAAACGTGAGAACCAGCATATCGCCATTTCTCGAAACAGAACACTTAATATGTATCTCTTTATCATATAGCCGTTGAACCACCAGGCTGTCGTTATCGGATCCGATAAATGTAACGTGCACCGGCCTGTCGCTTTGGACCTGAACGGTCTTTACTTCCGACGCATCATATGCTCTGCGCAATTGATTTATATTCTCAGATTTCTGGGCAAAGACCGGCCATGAAACAGATACAAGGCCAAGACAAGTCAATAAAATCATCTTAACGAAGTTGTTCATTCGCTTCATCATAATTATTTCAGATTCAAGTTAACTAACGGAAGCAATCTTGCCCATACGGGATTATTCCGGGCATAATTCAGGATCCCGATCTGTACGCCATGCAAAATCCTGGCATAATTATACAGGCCGATAACAAGTCCGTTTTGATATCCTCTGACAGTTGAAAATGCACCAGTCCCGAAGCCTTCGAGATCATTGGTTCTCAGGTACACCCCGGTCAGATGTACTCCATGCATCTCACGAGCGTATGAAAACAATCCGGCAATTGATACATCGTGCAAATTCTCGGCTCCAACTCCACCCAATGCGATATTTAATCCTCTGGCAGTAGTTGCACCAATGCCTACTCCGGCGATAGACAAGCCGGAAATTTCTTCTCCTGCTCCAATTCCTACACCGGCAATATTCAAACCCCGAACATCATCAGCTCCCATGCCAATGCCGGCAACAGTAATTCCGGTTATAGATTCACTGGCCCCAAGTCCCACGCCTGCCACTTGAACACCCTGAAAACTGCCGCCACCGGCACCAACACCTGCGAGCGTAAGTCCAACAATAGGTCCTGATGAGCCGAGGCCAACACCACCAAACTGAAATCCTTTAAACGATCCGGCGCCAATACCAACGCCTGCCGCACTAATACCTGTAATGGGACCGGAACTTCCCACACCAATACCAGCTAATATCAAACCAGTGAAGCTGCCTCCACCGGCGCCCAACCCAGCCAGCGTAACTCCCGTGACCGGTCCCGCAGTTCCAAGTCCAAGTCCACCCAATGTCAAACCGGTAATCGAGCCGCTTGCTCCAACACCCGCTAATGCTGCTGTTATCCCCGTGATAGATCCACCGCTTCCGACACCAACACCAGCGAGCGTAATGCCTTTAATGTCCCCGCCGGCTCCAATACCGACTCCGGCCAGACTTACTCCGTTGATATCATGATTCGATCCGACACCGAGTCCGCCGATGGCCAAATCATTCACCGACTCATAAGCTCCAACGCCAACGATTCCGGTTGATATCCCATGTATAATACCTCCGGAAACCCCTACGAACCCAAAAGAAAAACCATTAATGCGATAGGCGTTCGGCGCTACAATGCCGAGAGCAATTCCGTTTATGACACCTTCCGGATTATCACCTGCTCTCCAGAGAGTAAAATTGAGGCCATTCACGGTTCCAAGGTCACGGTCGACAGCGTTGAAGCGGATTCCGTTCACAGAACGTGAATTACCAAAACTAAGACCATAGTTGTTATAGGTAAGATTCAGAGCTCGATGCCCCGTGCCTTGCTGGGCTAATGAAATTGAAGTGTTACAGGTGATGAAGCCAGCAAAGCAAAACACGGATAACCAAAATCTGGCAGTACGATTCATAATATCAGCTTGAGTTGATAGAAAGCTGATTGATGGTACGAATCGGCATAAGGAATGTTACAATCCTCAACCGGGCAATCGACTACAATGATTTAGGGGAGATTGGCTTAGGCGTCCGGCGGACCCTAATCGTCTGGCTCCATGGGTTGGATTAAAAACCGGGACGAAACCAACCAAGCAATGTGTTTATTATAACGAGAAGATATACGATGAGCGATATATTCCAGGCTTTCTTCCATTGTATTCGCTGCTCGTTTGTCAGCGTCTCGTCAGGTGTGGCACGAAACAGTTTTTTGAGTTTGATTCCCGCCGGCATAGAAACACCGAATACGATGACCAGAATAATAAAAAATATAACCTGCTTGATCGCCAGCCACGGGTAGGTTGAAAAAGGAAACCAACCCCACTGTGGTCCTGATGGGATGGAAACCATGGCACCCCCGGATATCAGGATGCCCAGAACAGCAATATGAGCACCCATACTTGAGATCTTGCGTTCACTGCGTACGAGTGATTTCTCCCGTGAGGTTCCTGACGCGCTGTTTATCGCCTTGTAATAAAAGATACTTGCGACAAAAGCAGCCAGCCAAATGATATATGAAAATATATGTATCCAGAGAAATATGTTGTATGTCATGGTCCTAGTCTTTGATAATTTCTTTCAGCGTTTGATGATAAAACATTATCTGTTTAATTCCATCAGATTTTTCTCAATGAAACCTGAATCACACTTTTCCCAAAAACGTTCATGAAGGGTATGAAAATCGGATAAACAGTTTCAGTGTTGGATAGGATAACCGGCTAAGATTTAAAAATGCTCTTATTTATGATGGGAATCACGTTCGCCCAAAATTACAGCACCAATTCAAGTTCGTGGGCCAGTTGGTTTGCCATCATAGCTCCTGATGTCCGCCATACGGGTTTTGCATCTTTGAAGAGAATCATGGTGGGAATACCCTGAATTCGATATTTGGCAGCGATATCAGGCTTCTTATCAACGTTCACTTTTATTACTTTTATCCTGCCCGAAAAGCGGTGTGCAATCTGCTTCATAACCGGCTCCATTATCTTGCAGGGACCACACCATTCGGCCCAGAAATCGACGAGAACCGGCACTGGAGTTTCTTTTAAATAATCATCGAATGCTGCGGGAGCTGTTCCGGATGACTTCATGACATCACCTTTTAGATTTGCTTGGCTGTTACTGCGTGTAACGTTTTCAGGATGGGCATTCGTTCTCACTTAGTGATCGCTTCTTTTTAGACGATCGAAAGCAGTTCTAAGTTTGATCGCGTTTTTTTGGGGGATCACTTGGGCTAACCATTACTGCTTTTACCGGTCATTCTGATACATCGAGGCTATCTGATCGGCATAGCGTTGCTCAATGATGCGACGCTTCACTTTAAGAGTGGGTGTCAACTCGCCGGATTCGACGGTAAACTCAGTATTCAATAATTTAAATCGACGAATCTTTTCATGGGAAGGAAGTTTCTTTGAGAAGCCCTTGATCTCCTTCTCAAAGATCTTGTAGATATCGGGGTGATTCATCAGCTCTTCGTCACTCTCTGCCTCGATGTGGTGATTTCGGGCATAATCACGGACCTGGTCCATGCCTGGTACGATGAGCGCAGTCATATAATCCCTTTTCTCACCAACCACCACTGCCTGATCGATGTATAAGCTCGTCTTCAGCAGATCCTCGATTGGCCCGGGGTATACATTTTTACCGCCGGCGTTTACAATCATATGCTTCAGGCGATCGGTAATTTTCAGATATCCGTTTTCAAACTTGCCGATATCACCGGTGTGAAACCATCCGTCTTTGTCGATGACCTCTTTGGTTGCCTTCGGCTTATTCCAGTAACCCTTCATCACATTCGGGCCTTTGCACAGGATTTCCCCTTCTTCAGAAGTAAGGGTTGATGGGTTATCATCACCACTTTGCTGTGCAATGATGCGATCTTCTTCCACATTCCGTATGCCAATCGTAACTCCAGGCATAACAGGTCCAACAGTTCCCGTACGTGTATCTTCCATGAGATTCACAGATATGACGGGTGAGGTTTCCGTCAATCCGTACCCTTCCAAAATCTTTATCCCGGTTGACTTAAAAAAATCACCTATTTTCGGTGACAGAGCCGCTCCACCGGATACAAAAAACTTAATATTTCCGCCGGTGCGCTGTTTTAATTTATCAAAGACCAGTTGATCTGCCAGTTTTCTCTGCAGGCTGGTCAGCCCACGCTTCCCACCTTCATATTTGTTACCAACGCCCATCGCCCAGTTGAATATCTTCTTCTTGGTTCCGGATCCTTCCTCGATGCTTTTATTGATCAACATATAGATCCGCTCAAACAACCGGGGAACACTGATAACTATAGTGGGTTTGGCTTCCACCATATTCCGGGCAACCGTATCGACACTTTCAGCATAGTAGATTTCAGCACCACCGGCCAGAACGGCATAATAACCGCCCGTCCGCTCAAAAGCGTGGCAAAGCGGCAGGAACGATAAAACACGGTCCTCTTTATTAATATCAATAATAGCCAGGGCCGCCTTCATATTACTGACGATATTGTCGTGTGTCAGCATTACCCCTTTGGGCTCGCCTGTTGTGCCCGAAGTATAAATGAATGTAGCCACTTCATCAGAGGTGATTTCATTTGTTCGGGCATCAATTTTATCGCGCTGATCAACTAGTTTTTTCCGTCCCTGATCCATTACATCTGTAAAGAGATTCATGAATGGTTTTTTCAACAAAGATTCGTCTTTGGGCGGATCGAAGGCAATCACTTTTTTCAGCGCCTTGCACTTGTCAAAGACTTCGATTGCCTTACGCTGCTGGATACCCGTAGATACAAAGAATAATTTTGCACCGGAATCATTCAGAATATATTTGCATTGTTCAGGTGGCAAACTGGTGTATAACGCCACATTTACCGCACCCGTTAACTGAACAGCCATATCAAATACGGCCCATTCATACCGGTTTTCGCTCAATATCGCAATACGGTCTCCTTTTTTTATCCCCTCTATGAAGAAGTAGGAAGCAAGGCAGTAAACATCTTCGGTAAACGTATCCCACGTAACGGGCTGATAGTCATCTTTTCCTGAAGGCTTGTATGCAAAAGCGGTTTTAAGTGTATTATGGTAATGATGGGACAGGCCCAGAAAAAGTTGATTTAGTGTATCGAATGCAACGATAGCTGGCATACATCCAACGGTATTTTGAATAATTATTTAGTTGTTGTGTCGTTTAAAGTTGATACAGTACTTTGTGTACCACCGACTCCTAAATATCTTCATTTTGATTCTGAATTACTAACCCGGCAAAGAGTAACGAATCGGGAACATACGGAGTGGGCAACCGGTAATTTCCGAAAGGAAACATCCAGCTTATTTGCAGACATCCGTGCACTCTAAAAAACCGTTGTTTTTCCACTACGGGTAATATTTATAATTGATTATATTTGGGTAAAGTAAAACGAACTCTCATTTCATTATGGCACAACCAGCACGGGAAGAAACGATCAATGAAGTCAAAGAGGTCTTCAGAGCATACCTCAAGGAGCGCAAGCACCGCATAACCCCTGAACGGTTCATGGTGCTGGAAGAAATCTATCGTGCCGACGGCCATTTCGATGCGGACGACATGTACTTCCGTATGAAAAACTCAGGATCACGTGTTTCCCGGGCTACGGTGTACAACACCCTTGACCTGCTGGTTGAGTGCGGACTTGTCCAGAAACAGCAATTTGGTGGAAACCAGTCGTATTATGAGCGTGGGTATTCATTCCAGCAACACGATCATATTATCTGTGATGAGTGTGGAGCTGTTCTCGAGTTTTGTGATCCCCGCATTTATGAAATCAAGATGCTGATGGAACGGATCCATGATTTCAAAATAACCGGCCATTCACTGCATTTCTTTGGACATTGCAACAACCCGGACACCTGTACCCGCAAATCTGAACTCAATCAGAAAATTCGTCGGGCGACTGCTGAACGGAAATAACCAGGTCAGTTGATTGACGTATCTTTGATGAATTTCCGGGCAGCGAGTCTTGATCCCCAAAAACCGAGGAGTACTGCCAAGATCATCATGGCTCCAATCTGGTAATACCACTTCCCAAACGGCCAGGAAAGAATACCAAACTGTGGGATCATCACGGGAACGGCATATTGAAAGAATATCCAGACCAATCCCACAGAAATAGCACCGGCCACTAATCCCTGGATGATGCCTTCCACAAGGAACGGGCGCCGGACAAAACCATTCGTAGCTCCTACAAGTTTCATGGCTTTGATAAGTCCGCGCTTGGCATAGATGGTCAAGCGAATGGTGTTAAAAACGAGTAATATCGAGACAAAAAGTATGATAACACCGATGCCGGCACCAGCCAGTATGAGCGTATGGATTCGTTTTTGAAGCAGATCAAGCAAATACCGGTTAAATTGCACCTCTTCAACGCCATCCATTTTCTTGATCTCAGTGACCATACTGCTGATCTGTTGGGGCGTTGCATCTTCTTTGATATGAAGACGAAAGGAAGCGGGCAAAAATCCCAAATCAGCCAGGTCAGCGCCTTCTGTGCCGAAATCTTGCCGAAAAACAGCGGCAGCACTGTCTTTGTTGATATATGACACCTGATCAACAGGTTTTTCTTTCTCAAGAGTCAATCTCAGTTGGTGTGCCTTTTGATTGCTCATATCTTTCAGAAAAACTTCCACAGATATCGTCTGCTTCAGTGATTGAGCAACCTCGTAGGCGTTGAAAGCCAGCCTTCCCAGAATGCCAATCATCAACACAGCCAGCATGAGAGCCGTAATGGATGTGGCAGTCGCCAGGGGAGCCCTGCGAAATGCAGCCATGCCTTCTTTTACAACGTAACCCAAACTCATAGTTTTTTTCCTAATCAATCTCGTATAATCGCTCGAATACCAAAATAGATGCGACGGGGTGGCATCGGGTAGTCGGCGGTTTCAAAGTACCCCTGTTGTGTCAAGCCGTCAAGTACATTTTCAACTTTAAAGTATACCATAAGCATCCTGACTCGTGCTGTAAGTTCTGCATTTAACCGATAAAATGGCGGAATCCTGCGTGTATCGGTACGGTAGTTCCACAAATCAAGCTCCGGATAATAGTGGGGAGTAGCATATCCTAATGGTGAATAAATGAACGTGACACCGCCTTTAATAAACGTTGCCCGGTTAAATAAATACCCCTTCCTGAACAGCTTGGCACGGTTCCAGATTCTGAGACCGCTATTGCCGAGCCACCGTGTATTAGCCGTATTACCCAAACCATTATACTGTTGGACCGTTGATGAAAGAGACGCTTCCCATTTTTTAGTTGTCCAGTTGATCCATCCCGTACCACCCTGCACACTATAATCACTGGTATTCACAAAATTACCTGTTTCATCAAGCCGGATTCCGTGTATCCATCGTTCCCGATAACCACGAACTCCAAATGTCAGAGCTGAATCCGGCTCAAATCGCACCTCCCCTTCAAAACGCTGGACGCGAGAGGTTTTGAGTTTATCATTTCCATGGTAGTATTTCCCCGTCCAATAGAGTTGTTGCATCGTTGGGATTACAGTACCCCCCGATGAAGCTCCCTGCAGTAAGAGGCTTCGTGTCGGCTTAAAAGTGGCCCGCAACGAGTAGTGGGCTGCTCTGTGAGCATCACTGCGAATTGTCGAGTTAATGGTACCACTCACGCTGAAAAAGTTTGACAGCGGCAGACGACCGCGGCCCTGAAGCTTAATCTGACTCCATTTCGTTCTGGTAACGGTGCCTTCACCGGGTGGAGGAATCGCAAAATAGGCGATCTGTCCCCGGCCATACACATGAATGCCTTTGACATCTGTCTGGTGTTCCAGAAATGCACCCAGCTGATTGATTCTGTAATAAGAAGTATCTGCCGGGAAAGTTTGCGTCACACTACCTACAAAAGCCGAATCCGTCTTTCCATCAAATAAACGTCTGTACGTGTTGTAATAAACTTCCAGACGACTGCTTACCGGATGCAAGGTATCATGTCGCGCTTCTATGCTGACGTTCGTAATGAAATCCCGGACTGAAGATTGATTACTGGTTCCACCGAACGTACCACCGCCCGGCCACTTAGCCGTCGTATTCAGGCGATCGAAATTGAACGTATTCATATCCTGGATAACATAACCGTCGGGTTGATGGAGTTGTAATCCGTTGTACAGTATTTCGCCCTTTACTACATATTGATTGCTGAGATAGTGAGTGACGCGGCCAAATGCCTGGCGGCCACGGTATTTTTCATCAAGGTAGGCTCCGTCATCACTTCTCACCCAATAATACGTTGCAATGTTCCATGAACGGGTAATATTACGGGTCAACAGCACATCCAAAACGCGATAACCAAACCCTGCCTTCTCATAATCGGCCCGGGTAAGCGGCCTTCTCATATAAAAATCCTGGGTCTTAAACCGGATGACGTGGTATAATCCGTAATCATCCTGGTCCATGTAATTCAGCATATATTGGGGCACCAGTTGATTATTGACATTCCCCGTCACCACATTGCCGATGTTGAGCCCGTCAACATAAAGTTCCTGCTGTTGCTCAGAATGCCCCTGCCAATCAACTGCATCATGGAAACCCATGGCACCGAGTCGATATGTTATCGCTCCCGGCTGGTTTTCGGCCCATTCTGAAGGGATGGTCCAGACCGTCCATCGACGTGTACTATCGTCCAGAACCTGCTGGAAACCGATCACTTTTTTGTAGTTAAATACAACAACATGCTCTTGTTTTGCCGGCTTCTTCTTTAACGTGTCGGGTTCAGCTAAAAAATGATGCAGACTATCAGTCCTCACCGAATCGATAAGTGTACTGTCCGGTTTCTGCTGATTCGCGGGTATATTTTGGGCAACGGCATTTCCTAAGCCAACAAACAACACGAAACCAACAAATATCGCAGTTAGCTTCACGCAAATTCCGGTTTCAGGTGATACGGTAACGTTTCGATGCCGCTCAGACGACGTCTCAGAAGATCGAGTGCAATCACAACCGTCTGATCACGATTTATAATCCGATCTTTTGTCAAGAGTAGTTTTATAGCTAATTCTTCCTCTTTCGACCAATACCCTATCCAGATGGTCCCTACTGGTTTTTCGGGTGTTCCACCGCCCGGGCCGGCAATCCCGGTTGTTGATAGTGCATAATCTGTTCCCAGTTGCCGAGCAACTCCCTTTGCCATTTGAATCGCCACTTCTTTGCTGACCGCTCCGTACTGTTCCAGGGCTGACTGAGCGACACCCAACACAGATTTTTTTACTTTATTGTCATAAGCCACGACTGTTCCCCTGAAATAATCACTGCTGCCGGGTATATCCGTGATTCGTCCTGAGAGCAATCCTCCGGTACAACTTTCTGCGGTAGCCAATGTCGCTTTTTTGGATCGGAGGAGTGTTCCGATAACTGACGACAATCCAATATCCATACTTTCACTATAAATATATTCGGATGCCGTGTTACGGATATGCTCGTTTATCGGTTCCAGTGCCTTGTCCGCTTCTTCCTCATTACTGGCATAGCAACTGATACGTAATGTGATCCCCCAGATGTGGGGAAGATAGGCCATAGACATACGCCCATTAAACATATGCCCGATATCGCCAATGACCTCATCGCTTAGTGTGCTTTCTCCAATACCGGCAAGCTGAAAATAATGAACGCGATAGACGCCTTGTCCTTTTTCCGTTTCTTTAATTTTCGGCAGCAGCTTATCAAGTATGAGGGCTTTCATCTCGTGAGGTACACCCGGAAGCACGACAATGATTTTACCATTCCTGCGAAACAGCATGCCCGGGGCCGTCCCCCATTTATTAAAGAGCACGTCCGCGTTGTCAGGGACCATGGCCTGGCCATAATTCGACCTGGTAAACGGGATGCCTCTTTTTTTAAAAATTTTCTTGATATGCTCGAGTGTTGGTTCATGCCTCACAAGCGTCGAACCGAAGTAATCAGATACGACTTTCTTTGTGATGTCATCGTGTGTTGGGCCCAGTCCGCCGGTCATAATCGTTAATTCGGAACGGGAAAGTGATTCTTCAAGAGCTTCGGTAATATCAGTCTGATCGTCTCCGACCGTAACCACTTTTTCGATCTGAATGCCAGATTGGGTGAGTGTACTTCCAATCCAGGACGCATTCGTATTAATGATGTCTCCAATGAGTAACTCGTTCCCAATTGTAATGATGTATGCTTTCATAAAATTCTAAAGAAATGAGGCGTTGATAACCGTCTGGCTAAAATATCAATAATGCGATGATAAGGGAAAATGATGATGACTTTTTAAAAGCTGAACTGATTTGATGAAATTCTGCCTGACCGCGTAACGTAATTACGGGGTTTTCTGTTTCCATGTTATGATATGTTTTTTTCTTACCCCTAAATCCCCTGAAGGGGACTTTCAAGATGCCTTAAAATGATATGGTTTCGATTATTAAGATTAAGGAGTCCCCTCAGGGGATTTAGGGTGTTGACTACACCTCATTACACATCACAATTGTAACCCTCAAATTTTTTGCCCAATTTTGAGTGGACGGTAATTCGACAAAATCTATGGTGAAAACACTCCCCAACATACTTTCCGTACTTCGCATTATACTGGCTCCCATTTTCCTGGTAATGTACCTTCAACCGGAAATTGTGTGGAGATCGCTTAGCATTGCTTTATTTGCGACAGCGGCCGTTACCGATTTTTTTGACGGGTATATCGCCCGCACATACCATGCTGAAAGCAGCTCTGGCATTTTCCTGGATCCATTAGCCGATAAGTTGCTGACGATTTCCGGGTTTATCTGCCTGCCATTTCTTAGCCCGAATATATTCAGTTGGATTCCCGTGGGACTGATCATCATTCGGGATATTGGCACAACCGCCTTGCGTCTTTGGGCTGATTACCACAATCGTCAAATGAAAACACGCTATTCGGCCAAAGTAAAAACGATGATCCAGATGCTTTTTCTATACGTCGTTCTCCTGATGGGAGTTTTTTCCATGTCTGACATCCAGTTCGGCAAGGTATGTCTGGATGCCCTGCAGTCTCCCGTGATGACCTGGTTGTTGTGGGCTGTAGCCTTACTAACTGTCTACACCGGCGTTGAATATATCGTTGTCAACCGTTTCTTCTTTGGAAATAACTCAGCATGGAAGCAGTCAAAAGGTTCGTAGGCACCGGGTTTTACTCGGGATTGCTTCCCGGAATGCCCGGCACATGGGGCAGTCTTGCAGCACTCATATTCATCACACCGATCGTACTTTACAGCCATCTTGCCGGAGTGATATCAATCATTATTCTGACTTCATTGCTTACCCTTTGGTCTGCTGATGCTTGTGAAGAGAAATGGGGACCTGACCCCGGACGAATGGTAATCGACGAATGGGCCGGACAAACGCTCACCTTTATTTTTGTATTACCAGCTTTTCAATCCCAATATCTTTGGATTATTGTCGTTTCAGGATTTGTATTGTTCAGGATATTTGATATCACAAAAATCCTTGGGATTGACCGCCTGCAGGCTATGAAGGGAGGAACAGGCATTCTGGCAGACGATTTATTGGCGGGTATTTATGCCGGTTTGTGCTTGAAATTTCTTACATTTATACTAATGAATTAAGAAAAAAAAATCTTTATTAGAAAAAATATAGTCACAGAAAGTTTTAAAGGACAAGACATTATTAACGAACAGTTTGGGTTTTTAAATAATTACGTATGAAGATAATAGACAAATCATTCTCTGAAGAATTGGCGAATGCATTATTAGATATAAATGCAGTTGTTTTACGACCTTCAGAACCTTTTGTATGGTCATCAGGCTGGAATTCGCCAATTTATTGCGATAACCGTTTAACACTTCGCCATCCGGAACTACGTGCTAAAATCACCCAGCATTTTGCGGACCATATCCGGAAAACAAATGCAGACATCGATGTGATCACAGGTACGGCTACCGCCGGCATTCCCCATGCTGCCTGGGTTGCCGACCAACTTGAGAAGCCAATGGCTTATGTACGGTCGAAGGCAAAATCGTACGGGATGGGCAACCAGATCGAAGGCGGTGTAAAGAAAGGAGAGTCTACATTGATTATCGAGGATCTGATCTCTACAGCCGGATCTATCCTATCTGTTGTCGACGTACTGAAATTTGTCGGTGCGGAAGTGAAACAGCTCATGACGATTTTTACTTATGGATTCGATATCGCCGAAAAACGCATTGCTGATTACAATATCCCTGCTTTTTGCCTGACTGATTACAATACGCTGGTCAACATAGCTCAGGAAAAAGGCATCATCGATAACGAAGAACTTGATCTGCTTACTCAATGGCGGTCAACTCCTGACATCTGGCCAAATTACGCATGAATGATCAGAATCCTGCAGAGTCAAACCGGAATCAGCTTTTCTGGGGTGTATCGCAGTTGTTCCTGCTCGGACTTGTTTCCCGATTTCACCGAAATTACAAGAGGTTCAGCAATACAGAGTCATCAATAGTTGAACCGGTTGATCGCCATACCCTTCTCGAGCTTTCGCGTGTCATCCTTTACAAGCAAAGAGTGTATCTCAATTTGCTTGAGAAAAGCCAGGCTGATCCCGATATGAATGATCAGATCGGTGCCTTATTACTGCAGCAACAAATCACTGATCATCTGGATGATCTTCATGTCCGTCTTCTCGAACATGATCCCGAACAGATTGCGCCGCTGATTCCAGAACTTGACAGACAACGAAAAGGCTGGAAATGCGACTACGATTCAGATCCTATTGATGTACCCATAACTCATTATGCCGACGCTCACTCTTCATTTCTTCAGTGGAGAGATGAATTGAGAAACGGCCTTTGAAAGCCGGGCAATGTCCTTTCACTCGTTATTTTGTATATTTCAAAGTTTTAGCGCTGACTTTAGATAACACCCCAAAAACCAGTATCAGTTTTGAAAGAACGCACTTTTTATATCGAAACTTACGGTTGCCAGATGAATTTTGCCGATTCCGAGATTGTTAATTCCATCATGGTTGACAACGGCATGAAACCAACTGATCAACCTGAAGGAGCCGATGTCGTTTTCGTTAATACCTGTTCGATTCGCGATAATGCAGAACGCAAAGTCTGGGATCGACTCAAATATTTTCGATCGATTAAAAAATCCGTTAAAAGTGATATGGTGATCGGAGTGCTGGGTTGCATGGCCGAGCGCGTTCGCGAACGTTTCCTCGAGCAGGAGAAACTGGTAGATATCGTTGTTGGTCCCGATGCCTATCGCAGCATTCCGGAACTGTTAGCAGAAGTCAATGACGGTAGAAAGGCTGTTAACGTTCTGCTATCACTTGAAGAAACGTATGCAGACATCACACCGGTCCGCACAACGGGAAACGGAATCAGCGCGTTTATTTCGGTTATGCGCGGTTGCGACAACATGTGCGCTTTCTGTGTTGTACCGTTCACACGTGGTCGCGAGCGCAGCCGATCTATCCAGAGCATCCTTGATGAGGTCAAGGTGCTGAGTGATGAGGGCTACAAAGAAATCACACTGCTCGGCCAAAATGTGAATTCCTACAATGACGAAGGCAGGCGATTTTCAGAATTGATGGATCGCGCAAGCCGCATTGATCCGGAAATGCGTATCCGGTTTTCGACCTCACATCCAAAAGATTTTCCGGATGATCTGTTGCATGTTATCAACGAACGTCCAAATATTTGTAATTACATTCATATTCCCGCCCAATCCGGAAATACACAGGTTCTTGAAAGGATGCGTCGGCCCTACACACGGAAAGATTACCTAAAGCTGATCGATAAGATGCACGTGATCATCCCCGGTGCTTCGTTATCAACTGATATCATTGCCGGTTTTTGTGGTGAAACAGAGGAAGAGCATCAGGATACACTTAGCCTGCTTGAAGAGGTACGGTACGATTTAGCCTATATGTTTGCTTATTCAGAGCGGGAAAGAACCCTGGCAAATCGTAAATACGAAGATGACGTCCCGGATGAAGTAAAGAAACGGCGCCTCAATGAGATCATTAAGCTTCAGATGCAGATCCAGGAGGAGAACAATCAGAAGGAAGTTGGTAAAAGGCATCTGGTTCTCGTTGAAGGGACCAGCAAGCGTTCAAATGAACAGCTCTGTGGACGTACCGATACAAACAAAATGGTTGTTTTCGACAGAGAAGATTACCGACCAGGCGATTATATTGAAGTTGAAATCACCGATTCGACATCAGCAACCCTGATTGGTAATCCAATACGTAAAACAACCATTACTGAATTTTATACAGAAGGCGTTTCGGCCTGATCTTTTTATTCACCGCTTAACGAGTCGGATCCGTTGGACAGAGAGGTATTTCAGGAAAAGTTTGGGATGATTGGCGAATCTGCCGCATTGCGTCAGGTCATTGACCTGATTGGACAGGTTTCTCCAACAGACATCACCGTTTTACTCGAAGGAGAAAGCGGTGTTGGCAAGGATGTTACCGCGCGTGCGATACATTCCCTGAGCAAACGAAAGCAAAAAAATCTTGTCATCGTCAACTGCGGGGCTATCCCCGAAGGTATTATTGAAAGTGAACTATTTGGTCACGAAAAAGGAGCCTATACCGGTGCCCACGAAGTGCGGGCGGGTTATTTTGAAAAGGCCGATGGCGGCACCATCTTTCTCGATGAGATTGGCGACACCCCTAAAAATGTGCAGGTAAAACTGCTGCGTATCCTTGAAAGCGGGGAATATTTCCGGGTGGGTTCCAGCCATCTGAGAAAAGCCGATGTACGCGTGATTGCCGCTACCAACCAGGATCTCTGGAAGAAAGTGGAACAGGGTGATTTTCGCGAAGATCTGTTCTATCGCCTCGATACCGTTAAAATCCGTATCCCTCCCCTTCGTGAACGCCAGGAAGACATCATACCTATATTTCGTCGTTTCGTGTCCGAGTATTCAGCGAAATATGATTCCGTTTACCAGGGACTGTCTGATGACGCACGTCAGCTGCTCACCAGCTATCGCTGGCCTGGAAATATACGTGAGCTTCGAAATATAGCTGAACAGTTGGTCGTTCTGGAAAAATCACAGTTTGTGACTGCTGAAACGCTTCAAAAATACCTGAAAGGCCGCCAGCATATGGGATCAGCTGACAATCTTCCCATGCTTTACCAGCAAAATGACAGCCAGCATAGTGCAGATCGTGGCAGGGATCAGGAATTAGTGTATCGTGCACTCGTTGAGCTGAGAAATGAGATCCACGACCTTAAGAAAATGATGGGTGGGTTCATCTACAGCAATATGACCAGGGGTCAGCAGGTTAACTTTAAAGCACTGCCGTCATCTTCGGATGTCGATATTGGTAATTGGCCTCAATCATCGATTGACAGGGAAGAACCGCCAAAACCAAGAGAATCCGAAGATCCGGTAACCGAGGTACAGGAATGGATGGATCCGGAAACTGAGGAGTTTCTCAATCTCTTTAAGGATCAAAACGTACCGTCACTTGAGAACACTGAGAAATTTCTCATACACACGGCTCTTCAGAAGTATGAAGGCAACAGGCGCAAGGCGGCTGAGGCACTGGGAATCAGCGAACGCACGTTATACCGTAAAATTGACCAATATGACCTCACGTAAGATCCTCATTCCGGTGGCCATAACGTTTCTCGCCGCTGTAATGCTTACCGGATGTTTCCACTACAGTTTCAGCGGAGCTTCTATTCCCTCGAATGTTCATACCGTCTACATCCCCTTCTTCCCCGACAAGTCGAACAGTGGCATTAGCAATCTCAGCGATGAATTGAATAAAGCACTGGTTAATCGTTTTGTAAATCAAAGCCGGTTACACTTGTCTAACAACAAGTCGGATGCCGACATTCAAATCGACGGCGTCATTCAATCGTACAGCAACGAGACATTCAGTATAAGCGGCAATCAACAAGCCAGTTCAAACAGGGTTCAGATCTCAGTAAATGCCACTTATAGTTACAGTACAGATGACAAACCGTTGTGGTCCCGGTCGTTTTCTGGTTTTGGAGACTATGATCCCAACAATGATCCTATCCAGGGCGAGAAAGCCGCAGCACTGGATGCCATGGACATGATCGCGCGAAAAATGTTTGATGATTCGATCGGCAAATGGTAACATTTAGGATTCTTTCCTTTTTCTTCGCACTTTTTTGATGAATATTTGTATCATTGGATGGTGTGGCTAGCGCCTTACTAGTAAGCAATACTCACTAAACTGTACGTCGCCTTATTCATGGAACCTCTTCCTTTTGAATTACCTCCGTCTTTGGCAATCTACGCCGAACAATTCGAAGAGGCCCCGGAGCGCACGATCGAAAAGCTGGAAAAGCATCTGAACCGGCGTGGTCCGGATGCCGTTGGATATTTCCTGATGGCATGGTTTTACGTTCAGAATGATGATATGCCGAAGGCGATTGAGAGTGCCCTGAAAGCAAAAACGTACGCGCCAGGCAGCCCCTTTCTCGAGTACCTCCACTATTTCCTCATTCATCCCGAAGCTTTCCAGGCCTGGATACCGTCTGACAACAATATTCATCCGGTGAATGAATCCAGCGTTTACATGCAGCCAGTCGATTTTATTCACGACCTGGAGTCATTAATCGCACGTCTGACAGAAGCAGAGAGTAAAAAGATAACACTTGACCCTGAGACCTCTGCTCCGGCAGAAGATTTAAGTGTTCCATCGCAGTCTGTCGACGATATCGCTACCGAAACACTTGCCTATATCTATGAGAAACAGGGTAAGATTGAGGAAGCAAAGGCCATGTACCAGAGACTTATTGCTATGCGGCCTGATAAAAAGAAGGAATACACCAAGGCCCTGAAAAATCTCGAAAACAACTGATCAGCTGGATTTACCTGCCCGCACAAAAGGATTGTGTTCTTTTTCGTAGCCAACAGTTGTTTCCGGACCGTGACCAGGCAAAACGCGGGTACTGTCAGGTAATGAATAGATTTGGGTTTGTATAGATTCTTCCAGCTGTTTGAAGTTCCCGCCGTGAAGGTCTGTCCTGCCAATACTCTCGCGGAAAAGCGTGTCCCCACCTATCAACAACTCATCATCTTCACGATAAAACACTACATGGCCGGGGGCATGGCCAGGTGTATGTCGGACCTCAAAGTGAAAATTACCGGACTTCCAATTTTTACCTACATCAATTGGCAGCGGATCATTTCCAAGTGGTCCAATCTGAATCCCAAACATCAAGGCCTGTGCGGATGAATAGTCCCACAAATAATGATCATCAGGATGCATCCAGACAGGTAATTCAGAATCTATAACGTCACGGAGCAGCGGAATACCTAAAATGTGATCAATATGAGCATGTGTAAGCAGTATTCCGACAAGTCTGGCTTTCGTTTCTTTGAGCTTTGCAGCCGCCGGCTCCCATTCAGACATATCTGCAAATCCCGGATCAATCAACAACGCCTCTCCATCATTGATAAGTAAATAGGTATTTTCCATAAACGGATTTACTGTGTACGAAACGATTTCCATAAGGGATGGTTATTAAGTGATAGCGGGTTTTCATGTTCAAGTGGATGTCTGGCAACTATCAGCCATCTGATCCAACTTGATATTACACTCTGAAGTCTAAGGCCTGAGATCTTATATCTCAATACTCACGGTTAAATGTTTTCTTGTTAACTGATTTCTGATATGTGCACTATTTCTTTTTATCCTATTACCGACAGTTATTACTTTTTGTCCATGAATCGCGACGAGGCGAGAACACGGACTTCTGCACTTCCCCCACATACCAGCTATTCGGGAAAAACACTCTATATTCGCCCCCTCGATGGAGAAAAAGGCGGGACATGGATCGGGGTCAACCAGCAAGGACTATCGATGTGCGTCATGAACTGGTATGGTGCACAACAGCCTGACGGTGATTCAAACTATTTCATCTCTCGGGGTTGGATCATCCCAAACCTTATGGATTCAGTTGATCTCAATGACTGCGATAAGCAGCTGCACCAACTCGTTAATCAAAAAATTCGTCCGTTTCGCCTTCTGGCCGTGCAGCCTGATCCAATACAAGTTAAAGAGTGGTATTGGGATATGAATCAATTACAGACGAAGGCATTACCTGCAAAACAGAGCATCTGGACCTCAAGCGGATGGGAACCTGAACATGTTCATAGGGTCAGAAAACGGGTTTTTGAAAACTTCTGGAAGGCGCAAGATGAAGTCACCTTTGATAAAATCAAAGCCCTGCATGCCACACAGCTTCCCGAGCCCGGTCCCCTGGCGATATCCATGAGTCATCCTAAAGCAATGAGTGTATCGAATACGATTATTGAAGTGGCCGGGGAAAAAGCAGCTATGCACTACCTGGATGGATTTCCGGCAAAATCACACGACTGGCACCGGCTAGAAATGGCAATATCCGTATCAAAAATTGCAGATGAGATAGCTACATAAAAAAAGGCAGGTCAAAACCTGCCTTTCACAAAAAAGAAAAGAAAAGATTCTTATTTCTTCTTGCCATAACGACGATTGAATTTCTCAACGCGTCCATCGCTTGAGATCATCTTTTGGCTTCCAATGTAGAAAGGATGGTTGTGAGAGTCGATTTCCGAATGATAAACACCATCTTTGGCACTCAAAGTACTGCGGGTAACGATCTCAGTACCATCACTCATCACCACTTTAACTTCCTTATAATCAGGATGAATTCCTTTTTTCATAATAAATTACCTTAATTCTCTTACACGGTTACAGCTTATAAAAATACACCTTTTTATTTCATCTTCAAAACGAAGTGAAGCCTCAGATTTTGGTTTTTATACAAAATCAGCGATAATCATCCATATCGTCATTATCCAGGCCACCGAGAGAACCCAGCATAGATCCTATCATATCCGTATACGAACGGACGTCATCAAGGTCATCCTTGCCTACCATTGAATTCTGATGCAATCCTTCAAGGACAAACTCCATCAGACCAAGTTTAACATTGTCCCCTGCCCCCTTAGGCGCATATTTGTCAACAAGCCTTTCTAATCCCTTAACCGCACGAAGCGTTATGGTGAAATTCTTCGCCGACATCGTATCCTTTATATCGACTTTATTATTCTGTGCGAACCAATCGGTTATCGGTGTGTATTCATTCTTGCCCTCTTTGTCTCTTTGCTGCGGGTCAGGGAAATAAGCTTTAAATACCTTGTTTACCGCCTTACCGATCAGCAACTTGGCGACATTTATCGCACCTTCCTGCTCGCCTTCGTAAACCAGCTCAAGTTTGCCGGTAAGAGCGGGCAGCGCGTTGTACAGGTCCGTAATACGTGCTGTAGCTTTGTTTTCATTGTTAATGTAAGCGCGCCGCTCGGCATTAGAGATGATGTTTTCAATCTCGGTAATGGTCATACGTGCCGACACCCCGCTTTTCTGATCGACATACTCTGAGTCTCTTGCTAAAACGGCCGTCTCTTCAACGACTACCCTGATAAATCGGGGAATCTCAATTTCAATATTGTTATCGCGAGCAGTCCAGGCCTCCTGCTCCGTAATACGCATGCCGATATCGATACTCCGGGGATAATGCGTGATGATCTGCGAATCGATACGGTCTTTCAGCGGCGTAATAATGTTACCGCGATTGGTATAATCTTCGGGATTTGCAGAGAAAAAGATGGAGACGTCAAGTGGTATGCGAATATTAAAACCACGAATTTGGATATCCCTTTCCTGCATGATATTCAACAAAGCAACCTGGATGCGCGGCTGCAGATCGGGCAGCTCGTTGATGACAAAAATGCCGCGGTTGGTCCTGGGTATCAAGCCGAAGTGGATCACCTCTTCATCAGCGAGAGTCAACCGTTGTGTAGCGGCTTTGATCGGGTCAATATCACCGATCAGATCGGCAACTGTGGTGTCGGGAGTCGCCAGTTTCTCTCCGTAGCGAATAGAACGATGAATCCATTCGATGGGCGTAACGTCTCCTTTTTCCTCAATCAGGTTTCTGGAGTGAAGTGATACCGGATTTATGGGATCATCATTGATCTCTGAACCGGCAACAATTGGCATATATTCATCCAGCAAAGTAACTAGCAACCGTAGAATCTTGCTTTTAGCCTGTCCGCGAAGCCCCAGCAAGAGAACATCGTGGTGCGACAAGATTGCATTTTGAAGTTGCGGAATAACCGTTTTCTCATAACCATAAATTCCGGAGAAGATCTCATCGCCATCCCTCATCTTTTTGATTAGATTCCGGCGCATCTCTTCTTTCACCGACACCGATTGCCAACCACTCTTTTTGAGTTCACCCAGTGTCTTGATCCCATCAAATTTCTTCATAGCACGTAACAACTCAGACTAAAAATTTCTGGTGTATCATTAATCAGGTGCCAACCCCTTCAACCAGTATTTTTAACATCCATTAAAAACAGTATATCTGTCTAATAAGTGTCTTACAGTTGATAAAATGGCCGGAGGGGCACTGTGCGTCCTGATCTTCATCCCTAAAACCCTATTAGACTTTCAGTCGTTCGATTTAAACTGTTTAATATCGGGCCATTTAAATTGGATATAGTGTGATATTCCCTATCACACAAATAAAACTGTAAATCAAACCATTTCGGCTAAAATCACTAATTTATTTATCTGATAAAGCAGAATCCATGGCTTCTTTCTCAAGTACCTTTAAAGCCCCGTGTTTGTCAATCCAGCTAATAATTTCCGAAATGATATCCTCATGTTCAGGTTCCTGAAGGATCTCGTGGAAACAACCTTCATAATAATTGCTGATTTTATCAGGATTTGAAAGACTGTCAAGAAACTCACGGGTTCCTTTCTGATCGGTGATTCGGTCAGCCAGACCGTGGCCAGCCCAAACCGGCAGATACATTTCGCCACCTAATTCCAGAGCGGCCTTGCCGCCATCAACAAGTTGCTGGGCCATACGGGCTCGTATTTTCCCATGATAAACCAGCGGATCTTTCTCGTATCGCTCAACTACTTTCTTATCGCGGCTGAGTGCACTTGTATCCAGACTAATAACAGGAACCATTGGGGTCACAGCCGTCACATAGCGAACCATGTCCTGGACGACTTTTGGGATATTGGTAACAATTTTGAGGGCAGGTGCTGAAATAATCAAACCATGCAGACTACTTTGATACCTGTAAGCTAAAAGTATCGCCAGAACGCCTCCCATGCTGTGTCCCATCACAAACCATGGGATGTTCGGAAATTCACCAGTAATATCTTCAAAATAGGCAGAAAGATCATCGACATAATCTTTGTAGCTGTTTATATCACACCGTGTTCCACCACTCTTACCATGCCCCTGAAGATCGAGGGAAAACACTCCTATGCCATGATCGTTCATTTGGCGCGCCAAGCATTCATACCTGCCTGTGTGCTCGGCATATCCATGAATGAATAATACGGCAGCTCTTGGCGCTTCCCCGGGCAACCAGCGCCGGGTGTATATCTCAAGTTTCTGTTTGTTAAGGAAAGAATCCTCACTAATAATCATAAGAAAGTACGTTAAAATTGTTCTTTCGGGCGAAAGCAGATCTCACGGCGCTTAAAGTAATTAATACAACTCCCAATATCTAAAACATGTGGTAGTTGGGTAACGTTGATCTTATTGCCAATACACATTAAAAAGTTATAATGTATCACTTTTTTCAAAGCCATAATCACATTCTTTAAAAACGACATTATCGCTATATTTGCCACAACCCAATTCCCTAAAGTTATTTATGCGATTATTAAAATTTATCGGCGTTTTTTTGGCGGTTTTTATTGTTATTGCTGCATTAATAATAATACCCAGCTTAAAATCGGTACGAACCATCATAAAAAATTTTGATACCCTGAATGAGGGATCAGAATGGATACAGCAGGTAGCGACAGTCGGTGGTTTTCTGAATTATATTGAGGCACACCCAAAACAGATTTCGCTGTATTCATACACCCCCGGTCAGCCTGATTCGACCCTCGATTACAACGGTGAAAAGATGCGTCCTGTTGGTACGTTGTCAGCTTTGGTGAGTGTAGCTGCATATGCCCATCTTGTAGATACAGGCACTCGGCATTTGGTTGATCCTATTCCGCTCGATTCTGTCAACCAATATCAGTTGCCGGGCGTGTATTTTAATACTCACCAAAAAGCTCTCTCGCAGCTCCCTGATGTTGGCAGGAAAAACAGGACTGTAAAACTGGATGAACTTGTAAGGATGGCCGTACAGGGGCAGGATCTTCCCGCTGCTGATTATCTTTACTGGAAAATCGGTCCGGGCGGATTGGATTCCACATTAAAAGACCTCGGCATTAGTAACATGGAATCACCACTGCCCTGGACCGGTCTTTATATCACAGTGAATCCCCAGCTAAACGGCAAACCGGTAGAACAGATCATGAATGATCTCTCCAGGATGAACCGTAAAGAACAGCGTAAGGTTATCATTGATAACGCACGTAAGTTTAATGATGATCCTGCCTTTCACAATCAGGTAATCGAATCTTTCAAAAAAGACGGAACAGGCCTTTCATTTACCCAGGAGCGAAGGGCCTATTCTTTTCTATCAAGGGCATCAGCCAAAAGCCTGGTTCAACTGGTTAAGAAAGCATGGCATGATTCGTTGTACAATTCACACGCTTCAAAAATCTTCTTAAATTCCCTGCAGTGGAGACATATGGTACCACTCATGCAAAAGGTATTTACCTGGTATGGCAGCTCGTTCGATAACCGCATGAGCCTGCTTAGCGGTGTTGATGTCGGCACGGCGTCTCGTTTTGGCTATTCCCGTATCCAGGCGATGGTTCTCGACAGCCTGCCCATCCAGTTGTGGCTGCATCTTTCCAGCCAGTTCTCAAATCAGACAATGCAACGCAGGTTGATATGGGACCCAACGTTTTTCAAGGTCACCTACCGAAGATTGATATTACATCAGACCATTATCGATTCTGAAGTCATTAACACAAAACCCGATTGACAAATCTTTTAGGAAGATTTGGGCACGATACAGCGCGTTTTAATCGTTTCTGATAAACTTATAATTCCGTAACTTTTTGACATCAACATTGGCGATGTTATCACTATGAAATACAAAATCTATCATTTTATCTGGCTTATTCCTGCCTGGCTTCTTTTTCTTGGCATTTACGAGGTCTATACCTACAACGGATTGGTTAAAACCTACAAAGAAGGGACAAGCTATATCGCCAATGTCGATTATTTCCGGATGAAGGATCTTCAGGCACAATCAAATGGAGTTATCATTCTTTCGTTCGATACAAAAGATGGCGAGCATATTCGAAAACAGATGACCTTGTCTGTAAAAATGGCTGCTCTGGTACAGGATTATACGAAAATCCCTGTCCGGTATTTCAAAGACAGCAGCGAGCCTATTGTGATGATCCCACCATACAATTTCCATCGTCATATGTTTCTAGGCAACATGGGTATACTCAGTATCTCTGTGTTGATTGCTATCGGAATTGCCTTGTGGGTGGAACGTCATTTCTGGATGGAAAAACGGGGATTAATACCATCAGGCTATCAATTTGAAATCGTAGATGAGCCTTCGGCTTGAGTATCCCTATCATTGAAAATACCGGCAGGCTTATCCTGATCCCTACCACTCTTGGGAAAACACCGGTCAACAATACCATACCTGAATATGTTCTTCAACAGATCAGGTCAATTGACATTCTTATTGTTGAAAACATACAGACAGCCCTTCGGTTTCTTCAGTGGGTAGACAACACGATTCCCGAATATAAAATCCGTTTCTATGAACTAAATCGTCATACGAAGGACGAAGAGATTCATGATTACATCAAGCCCGCACTTGAAGGAAAAGACGTTGGTTTACTAAGCGAAGCGGGTTGTCCGGCTGTCGCCGATCCTGGTTCTTCTGTCGTACGCATTGCCCACATGTATGGTATCCCAGTGATCCCGCTGGTCGGCCCAAATTCCATGTTGCTGGCGTTGATGGCCTCCGGTTTCAACGGGCAGCGTTTCTCCTTCCAGGGGTATCTGCCGGTCAACGTGAGTGAGCGGATACGTGAATTGCAGAATCTGGAGCAAGAATCGAAGGACAAGCAGATGACGCAACTTTTCATGGAAGCACCCCATAGAAATATGGAACTTATCAAAAGTGCTGTTGAGTCGCTCGATCAGGAAACCTGGTTCTGTACGGCAACTGATATGACACTGCCTACCGAGGAAGTCCACTCACAGCAGATCTGGCAATGGCGGAATCACCAGCTGCCCGAACTCAATAAACGTCCGACTGTTTTTCTGCTCTTTTCAGGCCAGGATGTACGCCAGCGAAAAAAGAAGAGGCCTTCTAAAAAATCACGGTGGAAATAAAAAAGGCTGCCTTTTCATAAGACAGCCTTCATTTAAAGAATAATCAATAACTTTTTTAAACAAAATGTGCAACTGCTCCGGCGTCACGCAACAAAAATGTCAAAGTTTCATTCTTTGTCGCCCGAGCGTGATCCAATGCCGACCAACCCCTATCGTCTAAAACATTAACATCGGCATGGTACTGAATCAATATTTGTGCAATGTCAGGATGATTTTTTTCAACCGCCCAATATAAAGCGTTAGTACCTCTGTTATCTCGAAGGTTGACATCTGATCCATGGTCTAGTAAAACTTTCACGGCATCGAGATGTCCGTGTTTGGCTGCTTTCATTAATGGAGTACGATCGTGTGCATCGCGAGAGTTAACGTCAACACCGCGATCCAGAAAGGCTCCTATTTTCGCGACGTCTCCATTAGCGGCAGCCTCCAAGAGTTCTTGCTCATCCATAAGCGACTCCTTCCATTAGAAGTGAATAAATTAGAGCTACTTTATTGTATCATTTTGACCTCAGTTAGTCAACAAAAAAAGTAATGAAAAAAAATTTTTTTACTCCTTCTATTTCAATCAGAAACAGCTACTTAAAAACACGATACTATTTATTTGTAACAGATTGGAGTACAAAGCATTAAAACATAGGCAGGATCAAAAGCCCGATCTTCATCATTTAGGTCAAAAAGACGTTGTCAGACACTTTCTTCCAGCAGATAAGCACTTTTAATGAGGATGAAAATCCCATTAAGTAAAACTTTTGTACTGGTTTTTCACTCTCCGGTATCCGGGGATTGATCCACAGTTTCCCCGGATGATGACACCGGTGCAATCAACTGAATAGGCAGGGGTTTGGTTGCCTCACCGCTGTAAAGTGAAACGTGAGGGAATGGAATTTCGATACCTTCCTGATCAAACCGGCTTTTAACTGTTTCAAATATCTCGTTTTTCACGGCAAGATAATTCTGCCTTGCTGTCCAGAAACTAAACTGCAGGTCAATCGACGAGCTATTAAAGCCCTGAAAAATGATAATCGGTTCGGGTTCATTCAGCACCAACATATTCTCAGTGGCAATGTCGATCAATATTTCTTTCACCTTTGCCAATTTCTCTTTATAAGCGACTGATACGATCAAATCAATCCGGCGAATGGGAAAGCGGGTAGCATTGGTAACCTCACTCTTGATGATCGTTTCATTGGGTATCCGGACAAACCGATTGTCAAATGTGCGTAGCTTGACTGATAGCGTATCGACTGACATAACCACACCGGTTACACCACTCACCGTGATCACATCTCCCACCTTGAATGATTGTTCGGCAAGCATAAAAAAACCGCTAATTACATTTGATACGCTTGTTTGCGAGGCAACACCAAGGGCGATACCGACGATTCCGGCAGCACCAAGCAGAGGCGTCATATTTACACCTAACAAATTGAGAATCGTTATCACCAAAATGATATAGAGCGTATATGACAATGCCTTACCGGCCAACATGCTATAATGTGCCGCATATCGGCGAACAACCAGTCTGCGAATCCAGCCACGCAGTAATAAAATAATCGGGATACTCACCAACAGAGTCAGTCCGACTCTGGCCAGCCTCCAGATCATTTCATCTGTTAAAATGTTATGCCAATTCATACCAGGTATTATATGATTAAATTCAGCTTGTTATCCCCAGGAAAACCCAAGATCCTTAATCAGTTGAAATGTTTTAGACCGGATCCCTTTTTTTTGCGGATCTCTGGGCCCTGCAACTAATATTGCACCTTTGGCAATTTTGGGACAACGGCCCGTCATTGTGATATGACTTTGTTTGTCACTTCCCTCAAATTCTGTGCGCGTAACATCAGCCCATAAACGATCATCTTTTTGAAAAATCGACAAATGACCGACACGGAAACAGAATTTATCAACGTGAAGCTCTTCGTTGGAATGGTTTTTGACATCCAATTGGCACGTAATTCTGTAAAGTTTCACCAATTCAGGTTGAAAATTTCTTAGGGCCCGGGTTACCGCCGCATAGCACAACTCTCCCTCAGTGGGATCACCAAACCATGTTTCCGATAAACTCAACAAGGGAAATTCGACAATGACATTTACTTTTTTCTGAACAGTTCGTAGTTCCACCCAGACAGGAATGCTCGTATAGACGGTTGCCTCCGCGCCTGGAAACACCTTAAATGAGTGAAGCGGCCGTACTATAATCGGTCGATCGGGGGTTGTTGGTTTAAGTTCAAACGTATCGACCTTGTCCTGCAACACATATCGGGTCCAATCTGAAGCGTCCGGTTCTTTCGACTTGACAATAGTTGATGTTACAATCTGCCTCGCAATCCATATTTCATTCAATTCCCTGCGAACCCACAGCCTCAGCTTATCTAGTTCGTGAATGATAGTTTGTCCATCATTAAGCTTGAATTCCCCAAAAAACGATTTCTTTTCAGTCATTATACTCATTGGCGTTCAACCCATTGTATCAGGTGGTTTCAAAATAGGTAAAATAATAAATTGATTGCCAGAGACCGTTATCATTTAGAAAATGCAGATAAAGTCCATCTCAGGCTCACCGCCTCACGATTACTTTATACTGTTCAATATTAATAGATATGTTTTATCGCTTCCGTTTTCTGGTCTGACAACCTACTTTGATTATTACCTCAATCTTATTAATTAGATTTGGAGTCAATATTGAATTAAGCTATAAAAAATGTTAAACCTGAAAAATCCATTTAATTACGTCAAAAGAGGTAACCGTTCCTACAAGAAACCGGGACTTCCTCCCGGTACCCTCGTGCACGTTGGTCGTGATTGGGATATGCCAGTCACTATTTCCTTAGTGAAATACAATGCTGATGAACATACTGAACAGGTTATCGATAATGTGGATGATATTCCAAAAGCTATTGACTCCATGAAAAAAAACTGGATACATGTCAGTGGCGTCCATGATGTACAAATTTTAGAGAAGATCGGCGACATATTCAACATTCATCCGCTGGTACTCGAGGACATAGCAAACACTACTCAGCGATCCAAGATCGAAGCATACGACCAATACCTATATATTGTTTTGAAGAGTCTCACAAATACATCCCGAACAGTGGATGTTGATGTGGAACAAATGAGTATCCTGCTTTTGCAGAATACTATCATTTCATTCCAGGAAAGTGATCGTCCAGTCTTTGCCGCAATAAGAGACCGACTTAGCATCAATGGAAGTCGCATACGTAACAATGGCGCGGACTATCTTGCCTACAGCCTGGCTGATGATTTAATTGACCACTATTTCAGTATCATCAATGATTTTACCTTACGTATTGAAGAAGTTGAAGATGAAGTGCTTGAAGATCCGACTAATGAAACCATGCATGAGATACAGCACCTGAGAAGAGAGCTTATCAATGTGCGTAAAGTCATCTGGCCGCTGCGTGATACACTCAACAGCTTATATCGGGATGAGTCGCAATTTGTTGGACAAGATATCAAAATCTATATACGGGATGTGTTCGACCACTGTCTCCATCTGATTGATATGGTGGAAAATCATCGCGACATGCTGATGAGTCTGACCGATTCCTACATGTCGGGCGTCAGTAACCGTATGAATGAGGTTATGAAGGTTCTGACAATAATCGCAACCATCTTCATGCCCCTGAGTTTTATTGCCGGACTGTACGGGATGAATTTCGATACGGCTGTGAGCCCTTACAACATGCCGGAACTAAAATTCTTTTATGGCTATCCGATGATCATAGGCCTCATGGCGCTTATTGCCATATCCATGCTCATTTATTTTCGAAAAAAAAACTGGCTGTGACAACTTTCTTGGCCATGCTTCGATGACGTGATATCTTTGCCTGTCATGATTTTGTATATTTGATTAGAGACACTAAAGGAGGTGATCCTGTCATGAAAAATCTGAATATCCTCGTTCCGGTCGATTTTTCCGATCTCAGTTATCAGGCCTTTAAGGCTGCTGAAACTATGGCTGAGTATTTCGATGGAACCATTACCCCATTTCACGCCTACATCCCGATTACAGACATCGACGGCTCGTACTACATGGGCCTGGGCGTTGCCACTCAAACAACAATGCAGGATCTGGAACCAATACTGAAAGACCGGCTTCAGGAAGTTGCCAGAGAGTACGTAAATGAAAAGTTTCTGAATCCTCCAAAACTCGGTATTGGTAACCCGGCACATACGGTCATTGAAGAAAGCGGCGAATATGACCTCATTGTAATGAGCACACATGGGCGGACCGGATTTTCAAGAATGCTGATGGGATCAACGGCGGAAAAAGTATTGCGGTTATCCCATAAGCCGGTACTTATCATCGAGCAGGGGTCGCACCTTGTGCCGCTTGAGAGGATTCTTTTAACCACCGATCTCTCAAAAAACTCCGAAGCAGCTTTTTCCTTCGCCAGACAGATTGCTGAAGCGTCAGGAGCAAGAATTGAACTCGTTCATATCGTCTCCTACGATGACTTTGACGACCTGATCTCGGCACAAGATGCAGCTGCCCTACGCAACGACCGTCTCCAGAAACTTGTTGATAAACACTTCCATGAAATCTCCGACAAGTGTCGTTCAGAAGTGATCCTTTCCAGTGAATCTCCTCATGAAGCTATTCACAACCTGTGTCGATCGCGTAGTTATAACCTTGTGGTTATGTCCACTATAGGGCGTACCGGCCTTAAATACCTTACCATGGGAAGCACAACGGCAAATGTTGTTCGTATGGTACATACCGCTGTTTTGAGTATTAATCCATCCAAAGATCAGCCAGAGCAGATCGAACAATAGATAGTCCCGATGGATTCTTCGACTGTTAGAACATCACTTTGAAACCGGCCATAGCAGTGATGTGGTGGATTTTTTGTTTAGAGATCAGATTATCGGTGCTATTATCTGAATACTCGACTGAGTAAAGCTGATCCTCCCCATTCCAGAACCCATATTGAACACCGACGTTAAATGACGCCATGTTATTCATCTTAAGTGAAACGCCGCCACTCAGGTATTTCTTGTCAATCTTAAATGAACGTCGCGGACTTGGGTAGTAGGCAAAACCAACCATCGGGGAAATCATCCCAAGATGAGCCTCTAAACCGGCCTGATAATTTACAACCGGTTTAAAATCGGAAAGAATACTTTGGTTAATGTTGAATTGGTCTTGTTCATATCCTGATGGGAAACCGGTTAGCTTCGATTGTTTGTAATCGACATACTCGACCTGACCATGAAAAGCGACCATATCTTCCGGACTCTTAAGGGTAAGTCCAACTTTCAGTCTGCCTGGTGTGTGAACGTTATATTTGATATGTCCCGGCTGACTATCCGCCGTGTACTGCTTGCTGGTATTATCAAACTTCACCGTAATCGACGAGTTGAAATTCTCCTTCACAGTCAACGATGATCTTGTCTGGTAGCTTGCTCCAATGTTGACCAGTGGCGACATCTTATACACAATCCCAAACCGTGCGAAAAAACCACTTATCGTGGCATCTATATTATCAACAGAATTCATGTATTGGAAGTCAGTCGGGAAAGTGGTATAGAGGTTTTGAAGATCGCGTTCGACAAACAGACGGTGATAAGAATATTTGCCAACCGGAAATACAAGTGAAGCACCAAAAAACAAGTTTTTTTGGAATTCAGTTGCCCCGAATAATGCTATTTCACCCATTTTTCCACGCTCGGTAACTTCAGCATGCTGATTGATGCCCTGGAATCCTGCTTCACGAAGCACGGGGACAAAACCGGTCGATGTACTGTCGAGTGCGTATGATTGATATCCTATCCCCTGATAATCCGGCGTTTGGGCAAAATAATCAGTGATTGTGTTATATGGATTAGAAGCGTCAAAAGAGTATGCCTGATTGAAATCTCTGGTACGGTTGTAAGAAGCGCCAAGGACAAAACTTCCCTGTAGAGTTGGCACATTATAGGTCATACCTGCACTTGATATACCCGTTTGATTATCACTAAATGAATTATTCCTGCTCAAATATTCATTTTGCTGAGAACCCGCAGCTAAGTTCATCTGATCGTAATAACTGGCATCCTCACTAACGCGACGGGTTCCAAGGTTAACGGAAATAAGGCTCTTATTAAACATTGCCGCTGTTGCCGGGTTTTGTGTAATCGATCCAAAACCCAACGCATCAGAAACCCCGACTCCACCTAATGATAGATTCAGTGGTCCGTTTCCAGGTTGTGTCTCACTGTAGCGCAGCACATCTAACCGGTTCTGGGCTTTCAGGTTTGAACTTATAAACAGTATGGAAAGCAACAGGATGGGAACAAAAATGAAACGTTTCATAGTGTAATAATTTCGTACGTTATCCGTGACAGAGCAAATGGGAACGTCTGCAGAAAAAACCTAATCAATGTTAGTAGTCAAAATCTTAGTGACGTCTTGGGCGACTACCGGATGAAGAAGAAGAATTATGTGAGGTATTACTACTGCTTGAGCGACTAACTCTCGGTGCTCTTTCAACACGTGGTGATGAAAAGCTTTTGAACGTTTGACGAGGTGTCGAATAAGTCGCCTTGTGACTATTTGTTGATTGCGAGCTTCTGTTATAACCGGAATTCAGATTCCGGGTGAAGTTATTTGATGGACGATAGAAGTTGCTTCGGCTCTGATTATTGGAACTCTGATTTGAACGTACACTTCTTTGTTGACGCGTATTGTTGTTTGTTACCTGGCTGTTTTGAGAGCTGTTGTTACGAACAACGTTTGTTTGATTTGAACCCCTGTCAGGGCGAAGCAGACTGTGAAAAGAGTAATCATTCCGGGATGGTTGGGTATTCGCATTCTGCTGGGTTCCCTCATTCCGGGACGGCCTGTAATAGTTTCGGCCGTTGTTTACAGGATTACTGGATTGTGTTGAGTTCAAACCAGGGTTGCTAATCAGACTCTGATGATTTCCACCACGATCAGGACGGCTTCCTCCATTGCCGCCACTATTAGATGGCGTGGAGTGACCACTGCTGCGCGGAGCTCTTTGCGGACTGCTTGTGGTTCCGCTGCTGCGTGGCTGTCTTGTCGGACGGGTGCTGGTACCCTGGGTTGTATTACCAGAATTACCGGAGGAACGAGGTGTATAACTTGTACCACGCGACGGGCGGGTATATCCATAGGAACCATTATTACGATCGGTCACTGGCTGAACACCGCTGGAACGCGGGTGTTGATTTTTGTATACGTTATGACCCGAATTCGGCACATCGTAATAGTTGTAGCTATAGTAGCCGTGATGATATCCATATCCGTAGCCGTAGCCGTAGCCGTAGCCGTAAGGAGAATATCCATACGAATATGGGGAATAGCCGTAGTTAAAGAATCCTATAGAAAAAGCTAAATAGGGATTGTAGGTATAACCAAATCCCATATATCCGTAAGGATGAAGCATTGGATTATAAAACGGGCTGAAGCCGGACCAATACGGGTTATAATATCCGCCATAGTAGTCTTCCCAATAGCGGGTATAGTTGTAATCCCGGAAAGCATACTGCGAATAATCAATCGAACCTGATTGATATCCCTCAGCATACGCATCGTCACTGTTCTGTGCATAAGAGCCGTCATCACCACCATAATAGTGATCATTCAGCGTCTGGAACTGGGTATAGCACCCTGTAAGCGAGATGGCCAGAATTAAAGGTAGAATATATGTTGTTAGTTTTTTCATAGTATACCTCCCGTCACGTCATTTACATCGGTACGGGTTGAAAAATCTTGAATAAAAAAGCTTCTAAAAGATATAACGTCATTATCACTTCTTTTGTTTCTGTAAATAGAATACAAATTCAAATACAAGTAAGCTATAACATGATAATGCTACCTTTTATGTGATTGTGTAACATTGACTTGTCATGGGTTAAATCATATTTCTCCTCTGAGTGATTTTGCGATGACTTCCGCTTTCGAATTGACGTGTAATTTCTTATAGATATTCCGGATATGAGCACGTACTGTATCTATGGCAATATCCATGCGATCAGCTATCATCTTATAGCTTAAACCGTCGACCAGGCCAACAACAATTTCCTGCTCGCGGGGCGTCAATTCGCTTTCCGGTTCTTTCTTCGTTTCTGGTTTCTTGAAATAGTCGATTACCTTTCGTGCAATTTGTGGCGACATCGGAGAACCACCTTCTACCAGTGTTTCAATGGCATCTTTAATTTCGGGCAATGACGTGTGCTTGAGCAAGTATCCAGAGGCACCGGCACAAAGTGAATCAAATATTTTATGAGAATCGTGATAAACCGTTAAAATGACAATCTCAACTTCGGGATGCTGGTTCTTGATGAGTTTCATGCCATCTATTCCCGACATTCCGGGCAACTCGATATCCATGAGAATTACATCAGGTAATTTACCTCCTTTGATTACCTTCAAAAAAGCTTCAACAGAATCATAGGCCATCTTGCACTCATAATTCTCCTGATTCTCAAGATACTGCTGGATCAAATCCCTGATTTTATCATTGTCTTCGACAATCGCTATAGAAGTCATACCACGAAAAGTTTAAATGAGAAAAACTCAGATCCCACTGCCATTTATCACAACAGTAAAACCCTCACTATTTTTGAACTCTACCTTAGCACCGATTCGTTCGGCGCGCATTTTCATGTTGCGAAGTCCGTGGCCGCTTTTTCGGGCCATCTCTGTCATACCAACTCCGTCGTCGTGTATCTCCAGATGGTATCGTCCTTTGTCATTTCTGAATGCTATTTCAGCCCTGCCGGCCTTGGAATGTTTCGCAATATTATTAACGGATTCTTTGAATATAAGATAAAGATTTTGACGCACATCAACCGGCACGGGTTTATCATTCTGTACATGATCAAAATCGTATTTCACACCGATCTGAGAGGTACCAAGAACACGGTTCGCGTAATCCTGCATTCGGTCTGTCAAGTCACCAAGGCGATCATTACGAGCATCAATCGACCAGACGATGTCATCCATTGCATGAACGATGTCACGACTCTGCTTGCCAATTTGTCGAAGAGAACCGCCTATACTTTCGGGGATATTGCCACTTTGAAGGTAATCGGTCTGAAGAGCGATCTCCGTAAGTGAAGCACCCACGTCATCATGCAGGTCGCTTGCGATACGCACTCTCATCCGTTCTATCTCGATCTGTTTGGATGACCGGTAGTTGTTATAGACCAGTATGATCAGTGCCAGCGTGATCATCGTTACGATAGAAAGGAACCACCAACTTCTCCAAAACGGAGGCTCTACGGTAAAATGTAATACCGCCTGCTGCAAACTCCATAAGCCATCGCTGTTTCGTGCCCTTACCTCAAAAACATAATCACCTGCCGGCAGTGCTGAATAACGGGCGGCACGACGATCGGATGTCACCCAGTCGCGGTCAATTCCACGCAGACGATATTTATACAACACGGCCTCTGGTGTGGAATAACACAAGCCGAGATAATCGATAGTGATATAATTGTGGTCGTAATCGAGATCAATCGTGGTATCCGGATTCATGGGACGCCCCATGACATCAACACCCGTGATGTAAACAGGCGGACCAACGATGTTCGGGTAATCGAGTGACGGATTTACCTTGATTAAACCGCTTACTGAACCAAACCAGATGTTACCAGAATGATCTTTGCATATGGCATTCCAGTTCATCTCATTGGATACCAATCCCATACTGGCTGTAATTCGCTTGATGTATGGTGTGTCCAAATCGGAGACATCCTGTTTGCCGATCATATCGACAACCGCCTGATCGACTTTTACAATACCCTCGTTGGTCCCGATCCAATAATTTTGATCGTTGTCCTGGGTTATAGTGTAGCATACATTGTTTTGCAGCCCATCTTTAATCCCAAAACCGTAAAACTTGCCATCTTTATATACATTAATCCCACCGAAACCGGCAAACCACAGCAACCCTTTCGAATCCTGGAATATGCCCAGAATGCCATTCTGCATTAACCCTTCTCGCGTGGAATAATTGATCATCTTGCCTTCTTTGTAACGGGTCAATCCTTCCGAAGTACCGATCCAGATTGTGCCGCTGGTATCCTGCAAAATTGACCGGATATCGTCCCCAGCAAGGCCGTTTTCAGTGGTTAAGCGTATCTTTTTCTTCCCGTCAATAATTAACAGACCATTATCATCCGAACCTATCCAGTACCTACCCTTATCATCTCTGATGATTACCCGGATCTTATGAAACGGCAATTGCCCAAAGGGATGGTTAATAACCCTTCGATCAGCCGTCACAACACTTATGCCATTGCCGGTAGCTATCCACAATCGACCGTCCGGCATGTTTTTTATGCTATATATCCGTTGATCGACCAACTGCTTGTTTTTGGGATAAGCCGATGCCTTTCCGTTCGAGACAATGCTCAATCCATTACCAAAAGTACCGACCCATACATCATTATTCTGATCTTCCACTGCGGCAGTAACCATATCGCCGGTAAGTCCCGTCTCATCGGTATAGTTGATGATGCGTTCGCCTCTGAACCGGCACATCCCTCCGCCATACGTACCGATCCACAGGTTGCCCTCGGAATCTTGTTTCAGGCATTCAATCGTGTTACTGCTCAGACCGTTATCCACCGTGTATGTTTTGAACCGTCCGTTGGAATAACGAACAAGCCCGTTATCCGTACCAACCCAGATATCTCCATGAATTCCATTGAGAAGGCAGTTTATTTGATTCGACGGCAGTCCGTTAGTGGTTGTGAAGGTTTCGTTCTGGTGATCTCCAATGTGATATAACCCTCCTGTCGTTGCCACCCATATGCTGCCATCCCTGTTAATCAGCAGGTCGTTGACATCGTTATTTGGCAATCCTTCCTTTTTTGTGATTTCGTGCCACTTGTCATTATGAAGAATGCTGACTCCCCCGGCGGTCGCCACCCAGTACACTCCGGATGGATCCTGGATAATCTTTCGAACACGGTCACTTAGTAACCCATTGGTATCTGTATAGTTAGTGATATCACCGCTTGGTGTTCTTTTGATGAGCCCATCACCCTCGGTTGAAATCCAGAGATTTCCGTGTCGATCCAGATATAAGGCATTTACAGGATGCTGCAGGAGGCTGTTTAAAGAATCGGGTTTAGAGAACTCTCCATCTTTAAAAATAGAGATGCCCCGATCTGTACCAATCCATATGCTACCATCCGGGTACAACAGAAGGGCGTTGACACGATCATAAATAAGACCCTGATCCATGAAATAATTGCGAAAAGTGAGTCCATCGAACCGGTTCAACCCATGTCCGCTGCCGATCCACATATAACCCTGATCATCCTGTATAATAGCATTAACAACCGACTGGCTTAGCCCGTCCTTGATCGAATAGTTGCGAAAAGCATAGAGCTGAGCGTGTGCTCTGCCTGCTAAGGCCATGGTTATGCCTGCAAACATGATAAAGCACAGGAAACGGATATGATATGTGAGACGCTGATTCATCAGAATAAACCTACTGAATAATTATGCAGCAATCCTGAATTTTTCCTCTACGACACTTAGTGTATAATTCGATTTAGAATACAGAATTTGAGATTAATCTCAAATTGGATAGTACCTCACCCCATCAACTCACATGCTCGTGCTGGCGACCTCGCCTGAACCCTTTGACTGTGCTCGTTGTCCAGCCGCAGAGCCTGGACCAGCAATAAAGATTCCCGATGGGAGGATGAGGTTTGTTTATAATACAAAAGGCTGTCCCGATTTGATCAGAACAGCCTTTAAGAAAAAAATATTTAGGAGATTATCCCAGGTAAGCCCGCAATGCCATGCTGCGGTTGTGATGACGCAGTTTGCGGAGGGCTTTTTCCTTGATCTGGCGGACACGTTCGCGCGTCAGATCAAAACGTTCACCGATCTCTTCGAGAGTCAGCGAATGTTCGCGTCCTATTCCGAAGTACAGGCGAATCACTTCTGCTTCTCTTTTGGTAAGTTTGGAAAGCGCGCGTTCGATCTCAACTTTCAGAGAATCGCCCATCAGCTCATTGTCCGGGTCCGGTGTCTCTTCATTTTCGAGAACGTCGAGCAGGCGGTTATCTTCACCCTGCGCGAAAGGGGCATCCACTGATAGGTGGCGCCCGGAAATTTTAAGCGTATCAGCGACTTCGGAAACAGTCATTTCAAGACTTTCAGCAAGCTCGGCAGCTGACGGCATACGTTCGTATTCCTGTTCCAGCTTAGAAAGCTCTTTACCGATCTTGTTCAACGCGCCAACGCGGTTGAGCGGGAGACGAACGATACGGCTTTGTTCCGCCAACGCCTGTAAAATAGACTGACGGATCCACCAAACGGCGTAAGAAATAAATTTAAAACCACGCGTTTCATCAAAACGCTTGGCAGCTTTGATCAGGCCAAGATTGCCTTCGTTAATCAGGTCACCCAGTGATAATCCCTGATTTTGGTATTGCTTGGCAACAGATACCACAAATCGAAGGTTGGCTTTCGTTAATTTTTCGAGTGCGTCCTGACTCCCGGCCTGTATTTTTCGCGCTAAGTCTACTTCTTCTTCGGGTGTGATCAGGCTTACTTTCCCGATCTCTTGTAAATAACGATCCAGCGATTGCGATTCCCGCATTGAGATGCCGCTGGAGGATATATTCTTCGGTTCTTTCTTCTTCTTAGCCACGTAAATTGTACTTTATTATGTGAACGACAGTTTTATAAACAAACGTTGATCAGCGGAAGAGATTTTATTGAATGTATAAGCCTTAAAATTTAATCAAAAACAACGTTTTTATCCACTCTTTTTAGCGATGCTTTCTTCACCCTTCGCGAATTCTAACGCTCATTCTATCTTTATGTTGTTTTTCAAACATTATTTTAATCCAAATCGACCAATTGCTTATCGGCCGCTTTCATTCACCGTTTAGGAAGGACTCGCCTTCAAAAACCCCTTCAATACCAAAATAGCCGGCTACTGATACGGCAACATCCCGGAATGTGGCACGCGTTCCAATATCTATGGATCGACAGGCTTTTGCCGGATAAATCAGCAATGGTGTAAACTCTCGTGCGTGGTCCGTGCTTTCCGTTGTTGGATCGTTACCATGGTCGCCGGTAAATATGAGCACATCATCTTCATTTAACCGTTCGAGCATGGCCGGAATAGCCCTGTCGATGGTTTGCAATGACGCGGCATATCCCTCCGGATCGTTGCGGTGACCAAACAACTGGTCGGTATCTATTAGATTTGTAAAAACAAAATTCCCCCCCGGTGATTCGGGGCCGCGGAAAGCACTCATTATGTTAAGAATCTGGGCCAGCCCCTCGTCATTACTTTTGGTCCTGCGGTATTGGTTAAATCCCTTCTCTGCAAAAAGATCGATCACCTTGCCGATGGAATAGGTCGTGATGCCATTCTCCTGCAAGATCCGTGGCAGATTGGGTACCGGTGCATCGAGCGAGAAATCATGACGCTGTTCAGAGATACGCTTAAAATTTCCCGGTTTACCGGTAAAGGGTCGTGCAATAACCCTGCCTACGGCATGTTCTCCGGTCATGACATTCTCGCGGGCAAAACGACACCACTCGTACAGTTTATTGACGGGGTTCACGTCTACATGGCAGGCGACCTGAAAAACGCTGTCGGCTGATGTGTAAACGATCGGTTTCTCCGTTTTCAGATGCTCTTCTCCATAATCGGCGATGACAGCCGTACCCGAATAGGGCTTATTGGCAAGCACGCCGTCGACGCCGGTTCCTTTGCAGAACGCGTCGATGACATTGTCAGGGAAACCGTTCGGATAAGTGGGAAAGGGACGACTGAGCTCAACTCCTGAAATTTCCCAGTGACCTGTTGTCGAATCCTTACCTGCAGAAACCTCGCGCATCTTTCCATAAGCCGCCCATGGTTCCAGAACCGGCGGGACTGAATCCAGCGGAATGATATTTCCAAGACCCATTTGCTGAAAATTAGGGAGTTTACAACCGGTAACTGAACAGATATGACCCAGCGTGTTACTGCCCGCATCACCATAATCAGCCGCATCCTCCTGTGCTCCAACCCCCAATCCGTCAATAATTATAAGATGAATATTACCCATTGGATTCAATTACTATTACAGATGTGAGTAGTGAGTATAGAGTAGTAAGAAAAATCTAAATCTCAATACTCAATACTCAATACTCATGACTAAAAAATTATGTATCTATTTGGTATTCATATGTGAGGGCATCCGGATATTTCACCACATCCGACAATGCTCCTTTAGCCTGGGCTATAATCTCGTCTGTATCAAGTTCAGGATTTTTTACCAGCGTATATCCAATCTGGATGGAAAGGTTAATCTCTTTACCATCCCCAAAACCATATGGCTCCTGAAGCTTCCTCTTTAAACTTCTCGCCCATTCCTCCACCTGGTTTTCGTCAGTTCCCTGCAAAACAAAGGCGTAAACATAATCAGTGTAAAAACCCAGAATACCAGTAAAATTATGCGCTGAAGGATCAGCCATCCGGACCATATCCTGCTGAAGTTTTCGCAACTCCTCGAGTCGCAGGCGGGTTCTGATCTTAGAAAGATCATTGATCGTCAGGAAGCCAAACCAGGTTGTGACATCCGGTTCGAGAACAAGGCGTTTCATCTCTGTACGCAATACAGCCTCCCAAAGATCATACTCCAAGGCATCATATTCGTTAGCAAAAAGACGTTTCTCCGGCGAGGTTGATTTCCATTCGGTGGCCAGCCGGAGCGCAACAACCCTGACCAGGTTAATCACCTTGTGTTTCACTGCCTCGGTAAACACAAGCGGATTTTCATGGTAGATTAGCGCAACCATCTGACGACGCTCATTCACCAAGACCGGTACCGCAATGCTCGCTCCTCTACTAATTTCCTCACGTGATGACACCCGTTTCGGATTACCATTGAAGTGAATAGAGAACTCAGGTTTGCCTGAAACCAGTGCCTGGTGAACAATGGAATTCTCTTCAAGAGCCAGGCCTATAGGCAACGGCTTCATCGATTCGGCAGCGTTCATCACCGTAGTCCAGTGCCCCATTCCCTGAAACAGCAGGGTGACTCCACCATTCGGTACCAAAGCCTGTAACTGGTATGTCAGTCTTTCAACCAGATTGATGGATGGATGGCGACGGTCCAGTCGTTCCAGCATCTCTTCGTAATGCGTCCATTCCGACTGCGTATTCATCAGTTCGTTCAGCTCAAGGAAAGTTTGCAGCAGATTTCGCAATGCCTGTGTGTACGCATCCAGGGCTTCATTAAAAAGCTCCTCACGGGGCTGCACGCTAAACTCCAGAACTGTTAATGCCACCGTTTCATCGTTATTGATGAAAGGAATCAGGTAGGAATACCGGATTGGTACTTTATCATAATAATGAACAAGAGCCTCGGGAGGAATATCCTTGCCGATTTCAAGAACCAGGGGTTCAGTGATGTCCCGATATCTGCCCAGATAACTTTCATTGAACGCCATACGGTCACGGAAGGTGGTGTTCTCCCATATCGTCGCATGAGTTTCCTGGACGAGCTGCTTTCGATCCTTATTGATCCAATACAAGTTGATTGTATCGGCATTTGAAGCCTGCCGCAGAAGACGGACGACGTCCTTCAGAACGTGTTTAAACTTACGAAGAGCATTTTCTTCCTGCTCTTTCTTCTTATTCTTATTTTCTCCCCGGGCATTTTCAGTATCGATCGGTTCTGGCATAAAGTGTACAATTAACGTTGGTTTGCAAGTGATTCAGCTTGTTCAATCATACGTTCAAAAACGGATAATCCCTGATTCCAGAAATCAGGCGAATTGATATCAAAACCCATCTTTGCAATCAGGCGATCGGGCCACTCAGATCCGCCGGCACTCAGCAATTCAAGATAACGATCTGCAAAGCCATCCGGTCTTTTCTGGTATTCCTCATATAGCGCCAACACCAGAAGTTCACCAAAAGCGTATGCATAGACATATCCCGGCGTATGCAGGAAGTGAGGAATGTAACACCACCAGGTATGATAATTGTCGGTCAGTGTCACGGCATCACCATATAAAGCGGACTGTGTTTTGTACCAGAGTTCTGAAAATTGATCGGTCGTCAATTCACCCTGTTGGCGCCGTGCTTTGTGCATGGCATCCTCGAAACGATTCATCGAGATTTGACGGAAGATGGTGGCTATGGTGTCGTCAATTTTACCAATCAGGAGTGACAACTTCTCAGCAGGATCATCGAGTTCCTTGTACAAATTCTGGAATACGAGCATCTCGCCAAAAACCGATGCCGTTTCAGCCGTAGTCAGCGGAGTGTCGGCCTGGAGGATGCCTTGCTGACGCGAAAGGTACTGGTGAACGCCATGTCCCAGCTCATGGGCAAGCGTCTGGACGTCACGAACCTGTCCCGAATAATTCATGAAAACATAGGGATGAACTGATGGAACGGTACTGGCTGCATACGCTCCACTTCGTTTTCCTGGACGAGGAGCGGCATCAATCCATTTTTTATCAAAAAATTTCTGGACGATTTCACCCATTTTCGGATGAAACGACGAATAGGAGTTCAATACAATGTTCTGAGCTTCATCCCATTGGAACTTAGTTTCCGTTTGTTTCAGTGGTGCATAACGATCATAGTCGACCATCTGGTCATAGCCGAGGAGTTTCGTCTTCAATCGGTAATACCGTTGCACAAGATCATAATGGCTGGTCACAGCATCAACAAGCGTTTCAACTGTTTTGTCTTCTATCTCGTTGGCGAGATTTCTGGAAGTGACCCACTGCGGATACTTGCGTAAACGGTCATCCGTAAATTTATCAGCAAGGACGGTATTGAATACATAGGTGAGCGGATGAGTCAGACTTTTAAAAGTAGAGGTGATTGAATCAGCAGCCCTTTCCCGCAATTTACGATCACTCTCGTGGAGCTTGCTCAATACTTGTTGTTCCGTCAGCTTTTTACCATCAAGCTCGAAACGCGCTACCCCCAGTGTTTCATCAAAATATCGCACCCATGCCTGACGACCAGTGACCGATTTTGCTGAAAGAATCTGCTCTTCCTTCTCCTCAAGAATGTATGGTTTGTAGCGAAGCGAACTTTCAAGGAAATGGCGATACTTTTTAAGCTCCGGTGCTTCAATATATTTCCGGGCTTTTTCTTCTGAAATAGAGAGCCATTCGACATCGAAGAACACAAGTTTTTGATGAATCTGTGATCCGAGCTCCGTTATTTTGGCTATCAGCTTGCCATATTCAGACTCATTTGTGTTCGTCGACCATATCAGATGAGCGAAGGACCCAAGACGGCCAATGAGATCATAAATGACTTCCATCTCCTGCAAAGCCCGTTTTAATTCCTCAATCGTCAGCTCACTGACCCTTCCGTGATACGATCTGGCAAAGTTATCTGCCTTACTTACTACCTCTTTTTGATCAGTATTTAATTTTATACTATCGACACCGTCATATAAATCCGATAAGTTCCACGTAATGGCGGCGGCTCCAAAGTCGTCTGTTTTTATACTCATGAACGGAATAATTGATCTTTTAAAACGTTTTATATTTTCGGGAATATAGAAAATTCCTGACAGCTTGGAGACTGTGAATGTTTATGTTACATCATCCATGCTTCAGTTGTCGTCACTTTCTATCAGACACAGCCTTTCAACGGACTGCCTACGTCGATATTTAGTCAATCAATACGTAATTTCCCACAGTTGAAAATATCTGGCCCGAAGGAGTCTTTATGAGTTCATATTGACGTCTGTCACGCGGGCTGAACGTAAAAAAAATTATAACCATTAAATAGCCATCATCTTGAAATCTCTCGAAGAAATCTTCGGACCGAACACTGCACTCGTCGAAGAACTATATAATCAATATAAAGATTCACCCGATTCGGTCCCGGATCACTGGAAAAGTTATTTCAATGAGCTGGAGTCCAGCGCAGATGGCGACCTTGATTTTGAGACTACGGTTGTAGAACCACCCAAAACCAACGGCCATGCCGAAACTCTGACTCACGAAGCTCCTGCTCCGGCTTCCAAGACAAAACCCGTTCGTCCTAAAAAGAAAAAAGAGGCCGAACCCGAGGCTGAATACGAACGTATAAAAGGCGTTGCCACCAAGGTTGTAGAGAACATGGAGCAAAGCCTCGAATTACCGACGGCGACCTCCCTGCGAACAATCCCGGTAAAAATGCTGATGGAGGACCGCCTTCTCATCAATGAATATTTGGAGAAACGTGGCGATCCGAAAATCACTTTTACTCACCTCATTTCATGGGCTATCGTCCAGGCACTCCAGGAGTTTCCGAATATCAATAATCATTTTGAGGTCAGAGACGACACTCCGTATAAGGTTAAGCCCAAACACATCAATTTCGGAGTTGCCATCGATGTCCCACAGAAGAATGGGGAACGACGTCTTTTAGTGCCCAATATCAAGAATATGGAACAGATGAACTTCCGCAAGTTCGTCTACGCCTTTTCAGAACTTATTGATAAAGCCCGTAACGGCAAGCTTGAAGTCGATGATTTCCAGAACACGACTATCAGTATAACAAATCCCGGTACGATAGGAACGGTTTCATCAAATCCACGCCTGATGCAATACCAGGGAGCAATCATTGCGACCGGGGCCATGAATTACCCGGCAGCGTTTCAGGCAATGTCTCAGGATGTACTTAATCATCTTGGCATCAGTAAAGAGATGACAATCACCTGTACCTATGATCACCGTATCATCCAGGGTGCGGAATCCGGTTCTTTCCTTGCCAAAGTGCATCGTCTCCTGAATGGAGAAGAGCAGTTTTATGATGATATCTTCTCTGACCTGGAGATACCATACGATCCCATTCCTTACGGTACCGATAATTATACCGGCAACCTGGTTGATGGCGGTAACAGTTCACTTGAGGTAAGAAAGAAGGCCATTGCGGTAATGCAGCTTATCAATATGTACCGCATGCGCGGGCATATGCTGGCCGACCTCAACCCGCTTAAGCACGGACCGGGACATAGCCCGGAATTGGAGTTCAGTTACCATGGGCTTACTATCTGGGACCTGGACCGGGAATTCTATTGCGGCGGCCTGGGCGGTTATGAAAACGCACCGCTTCGTGATATTCTGTCGCTGCTTCGTAAAACGTATTGTGATCACATCGGTGCCGAATATATGCACCTGCTCGATCTTAAGGAACGCGAATGGCTCCGGGAAACCATGGAGTCGACGACGAATAACCCGAATCTTACGATCGAGGAGAAACAGAGGATTCTCCATAAACTGAATCAAGCCGGCGCCTTCGAACAGTTTTTGCAGCGCAAATACATCGGACAAAAACGGTTCTCGCTCGAAGGAGCTGAAACTCTAATTCCAATGCTCGATTTCCTGCTTGAAAAATCCGGAGAGTTTGGTGTTGAGAATGCGACGATGGGTATGGCTCACCGGGGACGACTCAACGTACTGGTCAATACGATTGGCAAGACATATCGCAAAGTTTTTGCAGAATTTGAGGGAAACGTCGACCCGACCACATTCCAGGGTTCTGGTGACGTAAAATACCACCTGGGTGCCAGCGGAGAGCATACAACCGATCTAAACAAAAAAATACGCATCGATCTTCTCTCGAATCCAAGTCACCTCGAAGCGGTGAATCCCGTTGCCGAGGGCTCTTCTCGTGCCAAGCAGGATCATCACGAAGCAAATTGGGAAGAGGCACGTAAAAAGATTGTTCCCATACTCATCCACGGTGATGCCGCCTTCTCCGGACAAGGTGTGGTTGCGGAAACTCTGAATATGTCGCAATTGCGTGGTTTTGGAACAGGGGGTACGATACATATCATCATTAACAATCAGATCGGCTTCACGACGCTGCCGGAAGACGGACGCTCGACGCAGTACACTTCCGACCTGGCAAAGATGATTCTCGCTCCTATCTTCCACGTGAATGGCGATGATCCCGAAGCTGCAGTTCACGCTATGAACATGGCCCTTGAGTATCGCGAAAAGTTCGGCAAGGATGTTGTGATCGATCTAGTATGTTATCGAAAATACGGTCATAACGAAGGCGACGAACCGGCATTCACGCAACCTGGCCTGTATAAAGAAATCAAAGATCACCCTGCTGTACGTGATATCTATCTTAAAGAACTGATCCGTAAAAAGGATCTCTCCGAAGAGGAAGCACAACAAATCTTCAAAGAATTTGACGACATGCTCGAACAGGCTTTTGAAGAAGCCAAGAGCGCACCTGATCTGAAAATCACCGAAGAACACCTTGATCGCAAATCAACACCCCAAAAGCAGCGGAGCACACCTCCTGATACAAGTTATCCAATTGATGATCTGAAGGATATCGGCAAGGCAATCCTTACGGTACCAAAGGATTTTGATGCGAATCCGAAACTGTTGCGTATCCTGGCAAAGCGCCATGATATCATCATGAATAATGATAAAAAGATCGAATGGGGTTTTGCGGAAGCACTTGCTTTAGGCTCATTACTTAAGAGTGGATACAATGTTCGGTTGACGGGTCAGGATGTTGAACGTGGCACCTTTTCACAACGTCATTCTGTGCTCCACGGAACTGACACGTCACAGAAGTTCACCCCGCTTAATCATCTGAATGGCGAGCAGGGAAAATATTCTGTGTATAACAGCTTTTTGAGTGAATTTGCCGTCATCGGATTCGAGTACGGCTACAGCTCGGCCGCACTTGATGATTTGGTTATCTGGGAAGCTCAGTTCGGTGATTTCTCGAACGGCGGCCAGGTGATTACCGACAACTTCATCTCATCTGGCGAGGCTAAGTGGGGACAAAAGAATAACCTCGTGATGCTGTTGCCTCATGGCTATGAAGGACAGGGTCCCGAGCACTCGTCAGGTCGTCTTGAACGATTCCTGCAATTGTGTGCAGAGGATAATCTGCAGGTTGCCAATTGCTCCACACCAGGTCAATACTTCCATATACTGCGGCGCCAGGCGCTACAGGAAAAGAAGAAGCCTCTGATCATTATAACACCCAAGAGCCTGTTGCGTCATCCGTTGGCTGTCAACACGGTTGAAGAGTTGGCAAACGGCAAGTTCCATGAGCTGGTTCGTGATGAGGAAATCAACGATCCGAAGACGACACGGCGCCTGGTACTTTGCTCAGGCAAGGTGTATTACGACTTGTACAAGTATCGGGAAGATGAAGGAATAAAAGACGTCTCTATTGCACGATTAGAACAGTTCTATCCATTTCCCGACCATGATGTCAAGGAGTTGTTCAAGCATTTCAAAAACGTAAAGGAAATTGTTTGGTGCCAGGAAGAGCCGATGAATCAGGGTGCATGGCATTTCCTTCGTCGCCTGCTTGAAAATGAATTACAGAGCAATCAGCAACTGACTTATGCCGGACGCCCGGCATCGGCAGCAACGGCTACCGGATCCTCTAAGATACACGCAGCAGAACAACAGGAACTGGTGAAAAAAGCCCTCAAATAACTGCTGCTCGTATTAGCTTATAAAAAGCCGGTCCTGATTTTTCGGGATTGGCTTTTTTTAACAGGTTATAAACCATTTCTATACCCTGACAGGGTCAGAAATTCTATCCACTGCCTGAATTCCAATTACTATTTTTTTTTAAGTAAACACCTTGAGAAAAACCGTCCGCATAATCGTCTTGATATTTATTTTGGGAATCAGTTTGCTTGCTGTATTTGACCTGATTAATGAGTTTGAACCAAATCTCACCGTAGTGCAAACTATAGCTATGGTTTTTCAGGGCGTCTACGCTTTTCAGGGACTGGCCAGTTTCGTGGTCTCATAATGGAACACCCTAAAACGGTTCATCTGTTAACGGATTCTCCCTAACACCCGGTTTAATCCGGGTGCTATGAATCAACGAATCTAAAACGAATCGTTTTAACGATTTCTTCCAATGCTTATATCAAACTCACGTTAAATAATAAAGGATGCCATCACTGGGAGTGATGGCATCCTTTATTAACAATTTTATTTCCAGGTTTTACCGCAGTCCGCCGAGAATGCCTTTGCAAATACGGCTTACGGCATCATGGCTGTGCAGGCTTTCCATGTGAACACACCGAACCACGAAGTCACGGATGGCTTCGTTTTTATCAAGCTGTTCATAGAGCAAACGAGCGGCGTCTTCGACAAACTTCTGATAGGCACCGTTCATCTCGGCAAACGCCTGTTCGTCTTCGCGTTTTACCATCACCTGTGTTTCGGTCTTCAAAGCTTTCCGGGCCGATTCAACGAGAGACTCGATACTAAGCTCGTCATTCAGCTCAACCGTTATTGACGCTTCGCTGCGCTGGCTGTGAGGAATAGCCGCTACTCCTCTTGTCTCACGGGCGTGTTCGGCCAATTCGAACGAACAGGGACAAGCACTGCTATATTCAAAACCAAGATGAATAAACTGGCGAACGCTGCCTTTTTGATCCATCTGTGCTTCAAGGGATACACTGTAATACTGATATCCTTGTAAATCCGAACGCAGACTGTCCTGCAGCATGGGATAATTGAAGTTCATACGGATGTAGCTGTCCTGGCTTTCGAGTTCATCCCGGTATCGCTTGAGAACATAGGGGAGCACCTCAAACGTGAACACTTCATCCTTAAACTCATAAAATGTACGGAGCAACCGGCTCATGTTGATGCCCTTCTTCCCGGCATCGAGACTCACATAGGCATCGACGGATGTCTCAAGTGTAATTTTATCACCCGATTTTGTCTGATAAAGCAAAGGCAGTTTAAATCCGGATATCCCAACCTGCTGAATCGGAACGTTGGAACCTTCGATTAAGCTGGAAGGTCCGTTCTGAATATCAGGCAGAGACTGCCGGTATTCCGGTGTCACCGTAAAAGTTGGATCGTAAAAGCGTTTGATACCAGTTTCCGTAATCATGAGTTTTTATTGAGTTCCTTGCAGTTATATAATAAAACCCGGGGTATTGTAATCCGCAATATGTTAATTAATAATCTATTTGTAACACGTATATTCTGACGGCATGTGAACGCACGTTCTTACGCCATCATTTGCTTATCGGGTTTACAAACGACTTGGAAAACTACATCGGCTTTGATTCATAATGATTTTTCTTACCATTCTGTTATTTGACAATCGAGTCTGATAAAATCGCATATTTATCTTAAAACCTCGAATTGTCCGTTAAAATCGTCATTTATGTTTTTTTGAACCCGAAAAGTATATTTATAAGTTCCCGCAACTTAGTTACAAAAAAAAGTTTGATTCTTAACGATACCAGTTTCACAATCGCATAAAAATACCAGACTATTCCCTTTTTATATCAATTAAATGCAGTTTTTGTTTCCCAATCCTTCAGATTTTCTGAATTCTCAATTGCCAACACGGATTATTTTGTTATGGTTCCATTTGTTTATTCATAACAAAATTTTAGTGGTATGAAAAAATGGTTCCGGATTAAACACCTCTCTCCATTGGTAAAAACGAATCCATCTGCCACTAATTATACAGAGGTGTAATATAACAAAAAGGCTCCGCAATCAAGCGGAGCCTTTTTAGCCTTCATTCTTTCGTTATGTCAACGAAAGTTTATTTGAGAAGCGTCATTTTTCGAATCATCGAATAATTACCTACCTGGAGTCTGTAGATATAGACTCCACTCGCCAGGTGAGACGCATCGATATTTATGTTATGAATAACAGCTTGCTGATCACGGCTAACAAGTGTCGATACCTCACGTCCCATGATGTCATAAACTCTTAGAGTTACGAAGCCGCTTACCGGTAACCAGTACTCAATCCGCGTAGTTGGGTTGAACGGATTTAGATAGTTCTGACGAAGCGCAATCTTTGAGGGACGAGTTGTCTTGCCCGTTCCTTCAATATCGGTTGGGGTACCGCTGCCGGCGCCAGCTTCACTCAATATTCCGAGTCGTAAAACGGCACTCCATCCGGCTACCCAGTCCAGTTTACCAAAGGCACCTATATAGTCCGTTTTCTTAAAGAACCCGTCACTTGGAGGTGCAGTTACGTTGCTTGTCCATGCGGGGCTTCCATCCATCGGTCTAGGGTCCAGGCCTTTATCAGCTGTTCTGCTGATGCTGTACAGCATTGGATCGGACACCTGATTTCCATTGGCAGGATCGCTCAGGTACGTGCGAACGAAATCCTTATCAACAAAATCGTTAAGTGTGTTTCTGGCGCTGAAACCATACCAAATGTTATTTTGAAGCACAAGGTAGCCGCTTTCAAGACGCTGACGGCTATCCACACCGCTGGTGATATCTTCAACCTGGATACCTTTGTTTGCAAAATCGGTGAAAATACTATTGTAGTATGCACCGGCTGCATCGTCACGGAAGATCAGGGCAAGATCATTTTCCGTGTTGCCTGATGTGGCCCCACTACCGATGTAGGTGGCATTATAAATCTGTGGATCAGAATTCGGCTCAGCAGTTGTGGGGTTGTTACCACCGTCGTGCTCGCCACCACGGTTGCCCAGGCCTTGTGTAGACGGCATCACAGCTGCCCGTCTGCGGTATTTGCTCTGCACTGATGGCATCACTAAAAGCAACGGCTTTTTGACGCTGTCTCAACAATGCAGCGTCCGTATATTTAACAGATGCTGCCGAGTCTGTGAACGCGCATATATTCACACTGGCAGACGAGAGAGTGATGCTGATTGTTGTCGTTTTTCCCCGTGTCACTTTGACTATAACCCAGGGTCGTGATACAACAAATAGCAAAGAAGACTCCTCCAATAAGTTGTAACTTTTTCACAATAAAAAAGGCATGGTTTAATTACTGATTATCAATCAGAAACTACCATGCCTTCTTGTTGTAATTGTTACTTCTGAGTTAAATTTAGATCACTATAATATAATCTAAAGATTAAGAAACATTTTACTTATCACGTGTTGACCGGACCGAATTCGCATCATCTTCTTCTCCGGCATCAGTTTCTCCATCACCATCACTGCTCACAGTCCCGGCTGATCCAGACTTCTTTTTTTCTTCTGTGACACCGTCCGTCTGTGATTCATTATCAGAAGTAGTTTCTTCGTCTACTTCCACATCTTTTTGTTTAGCTTCTTCCTTCTGCTTGCCGTCTTTGGCAGCACCATTTTTGAGTTTGCTTAATTCACGTGCCTCGTCCAGGCTGATGGGGTACTTACCGTGGGGACGTTCACCCAGGAGTTCGAGCAGATCATGTGCCCCCAGTACTTCCTTTTCGAGTAATGTCTGTGCCATGACTTCAAGTTTATCGCGATATTTTATCAACATATCACGCGTACGCTTACGGCTTGTATCAATAATCGAACGTACAGCATCGTCAATTTTTTTGGCTGTCTGTTCCGAATACCGCTTGTTGAAACCAAAGCTGCTTTCCGGATTTTTCGAATCCTGGTAGGAAACGTAGCCCAGTTCCTCGCTCATACCATAGACGGCTACCATTGAGAAGGCCATCGAAGTTACACGCTCGAGGTCATTTTGAGCCCCTGTAGAAATTTTCCCAAAGATGATTTCTTCAGCCACACGTCCACCAAGCAAAGCAGCAATCTTATCATTCAGTTCATCGCGTGTCATGAGAAAGCGGTCTTCAAGAGGTGTCTGGAGTGTATAACCTAAGGCTGCCAGTCCGCGTGGTACGATACTCACTTTAAGCACGGGATCCGTATGTTCAAGGAACCAGCTTACAATGGCGTGACCAGACTCGTGGTAGGCAACAATCTTGCGTTCATCGGCACTGATGAGCTTGTTTTTCTTTTCAAGACCCGCGATAACACGTTCAATCGCGTCCTGAAAATCAATCATCTGCACCATGTCCTTGTTTCGGCGGGCAGCAAGCAATGCTGCCTCGTTACACAGGTTTGCTAATTCAGCACCAGCAAAACCTGGTGTTTGTGATGCTAAAAGCTTTAGATCTACATCCTCAGAAAGTTTCAGTTTCTTTGAATGCACTTCAAGGACTTCAATACGTCCGTTTAGATCAGGTTTGTCGATCAGGATCTGACGGTCAAAACGCCCTGGACGCATAAGAGCGGAATCGAGCACATCCGGGCGGTTGGTAGCCGCCATGATGATCACCCCTTTTTCGGTGTTAAAGCCGTCCATTTCGGAAAGCAGCTGGTTCAGCGTGTTTTCGCGTTCGTCGTTCGATCCCATCATCTGACCACGGCCGCGGCTTCGCCCGATGGCATCGATCTCATCGATAAAGATGATACAGGGGGCCTTTTCCTTGGCTTGTTTAAAGAGGTCGCGAACACGAGCAGCACCTACACCAACGAACATCTCCACAAAATCAGAACCGCTAAGACTGAAAAACGGAACATCCGCTTCACCTGCTGTTGCCTTCGCGAGCAATGTCTTACCCGTTCCCGGAGGGCCTACCAGTATCACACCTTTAGGGATAGCACCACCCAGTCGTGTAAATTTCTTTGGAGTTTTAAGGAATTCTACAACTTCCTCTACTTCCTCCTTGGCCTCTTCCAGCCCCGCCACATCCTTAAATGTGACCTTACTCTCGGTTTGTTTGTCATACAGCATTGCCCGGTTCTTGCCGATATTGAGCACCTGCTGTCCGGGGTTCATTCGCTTGAATATGAATATCCAGAATGCGACGATCAGCACAATGGGTAATATCCAGGTCATTAATCCACCGAACCAGTTGTCCTCAATCTTAGCATCGTAGGCAACATTGTACTTATCAAGGATTGGGCGAATGTCATCGCCCTTGATCATCGTAGTAGTAAAGTTGCGATTTGTCGAGCTATTATCCATCTGCCAGATGGTATTGTCGCTTTTCGGGACTTTAACCTCACCTTTTTCAACAGCATCTTTCGTGAATGTCCCGTCGATATACTGGCTGTTCTTAATAACCACATGTTCGACGTAGCCCTTCTTCACATAGTTAAGAAACTTGCTGTACTCTATACGGTTAGGGTTACCGGGAGATATGAAATAGAACTGAATGGCCAAAAGTATCAAAAGAAGAACAACGTAAATCCATATAGGAAAACGAGGGCCTTTGTTCCCCTTCATATTATTTTTAAGATTCTGTTTTGAATTATTTACAGGCATCGAGTTATCATTTTAATGTATGAGATCGAAAATCTTGCCGCATCGAAGCTTATCAAATTGTCAATAAATCAGCTTTTTAAAAAAATCTGATGGATAAAAAAAATCCTTCAATCAGTAAACGCTCCGCTTAGTTTATTATTGGTTTAGGCAGATTGAGTATAAAAGAAAACGGAATATACGAATTAAGCAGTTGATTTGGGCTTAGAATGTCAGGTGTCGTTTGAGTCAATGACCACCCCGAATGCATATTCTTTCCCTGAAAAAGTCTGAACCATGCATCCCTCCTCTTCAGGAACCACCTTTCCAATTATCGTAATGTCGACTGCTTTATCCAGGAGTTGGTTAATTCCCTCTTCCGACAGAGTAAAAAGTAACTCATAATCTTCACCACCATATAAAGCGTAACGATAGATATTCTCACCGAGTTCATCCGCGACATCACGTGAATGCATATTAATCGGCAGTGCTGCTTCATAAATTCGGCCACCGACTTTTGATGTAGTAAGTAACGCATTAAGATCGTGAGATATTCCCTGACTCAGATCCGTCATCGCCGTTGGAACAATTCGTTCAGTCTCCATCAGATCGATGACATCGAGTCTTGCAACCGGCAGAAGCTGTCTCCGAACGACTTCCTCGTATTCACTTAGATCAGGGTGAAAAGTTTGTTCCCCGGAATCCAGCCATTTCTTTTTTTCCCGAAGCAACACCTTAAGTCCAGCCAGCGCACCACCTAATTCGCCAGAGACGCAGATTGCATCATCAATTTGTGCACCAGACCTGTAAACCACATTCTCTTTATTCGCCCGGCCGTATGCGGTAACCTGTATCATGGCGGCACCGCGACTAGCCGTTATATCACCACCGGCGACCTGAACTTTATAATCCTTACCGGCCTTATCGATTCCCTCATACAGCTCCCGAATCATCTCTTTTGAGATTCTGTTAGGAATAGCAATATTTATGAGCAAGGCCGAAGGTCTGGCGTTCATTGCCAGCACATCGCTGACAACAGCAGACACTAATTTATAACCCAGATGCCGCAGCGGTGAGTAAGTAAGATCAAAGTCGACGCCTTCGACAAAACTCTCACCCGTAATAATCATTGCGTACGGTCCACCACCATCGATGACCGCGGCATCGTCGCCAATACCTCTTATCAGGTCGGGATGCTGATATCCAGTTAGCTGTTCAATTTCTTTGATCAGGCTATCTCGCCCGATCGATTCTATAGGTGTAAATGAATTATCCGACATCTAAAATTTTTTATAAATAACAAAAAAGGCAGCCCCATTATGCGGGATTGCCTTTTTCAAATAATTGTAGAAATTGGGAATTGAAAACAGAACTACAATCTAGGCTTGGCTGAGTAGTTGATGCGCAAGGTACCTGCTTTCCGCAGTTTTTGTTGAACATCATAAACAACACCCATTTCAGAAGTCTTATCGACCCGAAGGGATACGATCAGTTTTGGTTGAGCCATCAGTTTGTCATACATAAGACGAGGGATAACATCGAGGTTATCAATAATCGCATCATCTATCTGAACAGCCGTTTTTCCCTGATCCTGACCACCCTTCTCCGGACCAATGAAAATGTAACTTACGAGACGTTTCTGCTCTATCTTCTCGATATTTTTGGCTTGCGAAAACTGGACTCTGACTTTCAGAGTTGTCGTACGCATTACCGTTGTTACCATAAAGAAGATGAGCAGAATGAAGATAATATCCGGCATTGAAGCCATTGGTATCTCTTGCTTCGTCCGTACTTTTTTCTTGAATTCAGCCATAGGTCTATTCTTCTTTAGCTGTTGCTATTACCTTTATCCGGCTCAGCTTCAGAGATCTTCTCCGGATATTCGGTTTGGATTTGTTTCTGTTTTTCACCCTTGTCAGGCAACGCGTCATAGGACACCCCGTACTCTTGCCTGCTCAGATTATCCCGGAGTTGATTGTAAGCCCCTTTCACTTCATCCATTACCTGGACAAAGATATCATAGGAGGTCTGCCGGTCGCTTTTGATGGATACAATTGCTTTTTGAGGCGATTCCGATAGATTGGGATCTTGACCTTTATTATTAACAAAATCCATCACCTTTTGCTTGATATTCGCAATATTAGTCGGCTTATCGTCTAACATCACATTACCGTCACTACGAACGAGAATCTTCAACATATTCCGTTCCTTGATGGGCGGCGGCTGTTCGTTCTTATCCGGCATCGGAGGAAGAACGAGACCAATCCCCGTATCCACGTCAATCGTCGTGGTAACCAGGAAGAAGATCAAGATCAAAAACGCGATATCGGCGAGTGAAGAAGCAGGTATTTCACCTTCTTCCCGTTGTCTTTTCTTTAAAAGCATAAGTTCGCGTCAGTTTATCAGAAATTGAAAAGGTTCCGGAATCCGGATACAACTACTAGCAGGATCATGAGTGCTATCATCGAGAACATCGTGATGATTCCTGCACGGATAGCATCATCAGCAATGACAAGGCTGATAAAGAATATCGCAAACGGGACAGCCATATAAATGACTTTCTGTAGCTCAACTTTACCGTTGATAATACTTTTAATCCCAAATGCAATAACGATCAGAATGCCAATAGCTATTAGTGCTAAGCTAACTCCAATTGAAATAGGTACCATAATAAGTGCTTTTTAATAACAAGTGGTGGACGTATCGTTTACGGGATCCGGATTCATACCGGATCCCCGTTTGATTTTAGCAGTCCTTTAAACTACTTGGCGTTGACTGACTTGCCTTCTTTTAAATTGGCAATTGAGTCAACAAGCACTATCGAACTTTCTTCCATTTCGACTACAAGACGGTCAATTTTTGACACGCAGTAGTTATAGCCGACCTGAAGAATGATAGCACCAATAAGACCACCTACAGTCGTTAAAAGAGCTACTTTGATACCTCCGGCAACCAAGCTTGGAGATATGTCACCAGCTTTTTGGATAGCGTCGAACGCCTGAACCATCCCCACAACAGTTCCAAGGAACCCGAAGAGAGGTGCTAGTGAAATAAATAGTGAAAGCCAAACAAGACCACGTTCCAGGAAACTCATTTCAATAGAACCATAAGCTGAAATAGCTTTTTCTGCAGCTTCGATTCCTTCATCAGCACGCATTAAGCCTGCTTGAAATACAGATGCTACTGGTCCGCGAGTGCGTGAACAAAGCTCTTCTGCTTCCTGAATTCCACCGGTCTCTAAGGTCTCTTTTACATCCGTAATAAATTGACGGGTATTAATATCAGCGCGGTTAAGTGAAATCACTCTTTCCAGAAAGATCGCCAGTCCGAGAACCAGACAGGTTAACACTGGCCACATGAAATCACCACCATCATTGAATTCCTTTACAAGGATATTAAAGATTCCGTTATTGGCTCCTCCGGCTTGCAGCAGGAATACAACAACAAACGACAAGGTCATAGATTTACTCCGATTGTTCGTTATTTGATTACAACCTTTATTAAAGTTTGAAAATGATAGATTATTTTGATTTAAATGTCAAAGCTCAAAAATGTAACTTAAAGTAAAATGTTTACATAAAAGGGCTACCATTCTACCATTTTCACACCAAGAAGCGGTTACAAGCAATAAATAAAAATTATTACTCATCATTATTCATTAAAACACGGCTCGCATTGTGAACCTAAGGGTTTGAACAGGCGACCCGCTCCCTTCCGTTCGACCATCATATTCTAATTCTGCTCTGAGCAGACTATTGACGGCGAAATTCGCCTGCAATTGCCAAAGTAATGATTTTCCAGCACCCGCGCCATCTGTTAATTCAAATAATCCCAAACTTCGTGATTCTCCTTTGAGCTGGTACGAACGTAACTCCAGCCTGGTGTATAGCTGCCATCTTGTCAACCAATATACCCGGTTCTCAATTGTAAAATTTATGCCGGTCAGACTTACCGGTTCTACTGGCTGTCGATCCTGTTTTTTAATTATCGCCGCCGATAATGTCGTATTGTCAGTTTCGGAAAATGGCAAAGTTATACCGGGACGAACTTCGAACCCGTAGATATCGAAATTCCGACTGTAAAGATTCTGGCTGTTCCGCCTGTTTTTTATTAGCAGAAATTCATTATCCAGCGTCACCCCACCCTTGAAGCGGTATCTTCCATAAGCTCTGATATTGCGCTCAAACTGTTTGTCCAGTCCGGCCGCCTGACGCTCATGCCTGCGAGCCTGATTTATCGACAGCTGGATGGTGTAAGCCGGGTTATCCGGAAAGATGTCGAGTTCTTGCCTCCAGCTGATCTGTTCGTTGATCGTGGTTGTATCATTGCCGAATTTCGATAGTTGCATCAGATAGATATCTGAAAGATGAGTGGTTCGACTGGTTTCCCGGATATCAAACCTGGAATCTATTGCAATGCTTGATAGTATTTTATTAAGTAACAAATCCTGATCCCCATGATTCGAAAGCCATTTAGCAGGCTCGATGCGATGACTCAAACGAGTTTGGAGTGAAATGACTGGGAACAATTGATCAGAAGGAATATACTGCAAGGCATACGTTCCTTCATTAGGCAATTGTTCAGGAAAAAACTCATCGATCTGCTGGATGCCGTCGCCATTCAAATCATTCCAAACATACTGCCCGAGTTCCGGACCTACATTAATATATGTTTCCTGCAACAGTGCTTTTTGCTGCGTGGTTACTTCATAATAGAATCTTCCATCAACTGCCTTATTCCATGGCCTGTAGTTGGTGAGTGATCGCACATAAACACCACGCGAATCGGTTTCAAGGTTTTGTTGCTGGAATAAGGGTGTAACATTTCTACGCCGGAACGAAATCTCGTTACTTGTCTGAAAGGCATTGCCGGGCTGCCAGTCAAATCCGATTTTCTGGATATAGGAGTCCGATTCCTTCTTTAAGTATTTCCCCGATGGCAGTTCGTCACGCCGATAACTGTATTGATACCGAAGCTGAAATTTCTCACCTCTTGAGTATTGTATGCCGGGACCGATATCCCAGAAACGCAATGCTTCGGACGTCAAGGAGTCAGTACCCGCAACACGTTGGAGTCGCTGCTCTTGCTCCCAGTCAACAATCGGGCCAATTGTTCCGGCACCTGTATTTATCCCGTAATTTAAACTTCCCTGCTGACGAAGCCAGTCTCCATGCTGATGCAGCAGGGAGTCTGCACTGACAATATGCTCGAAATGATAATCCAGAGCTGGCAATCCTTTTTCTTTGCTGCTAATATTCCACTCCTGACGTGCACCATGGAAATCGAGACGATTTATCCAGCCGGCTCCAAACTGCATGGATGTCTGTTGTCCCGGAACCCATGTCAGGTTAGACTCCGTAGCTCGCTCCTGCGTCTGAACATCATTAACGATATTCCATTTTCGATCAAACTCCACAGGTTTCGCCCGGTCAAAATAGACGAATCTTTTCCCGTTATACCACTGATTAGCGTCAAAATGTATCAGTCCCAGTCCGGTTATGATACTGTCGGTTTGAATACCAACCTTGTAGGCATTATCAAAATCTTTCTGGTCGCCGATCACAGAAAACCTGTTTTGATCATACTGGCTACCAGCCCATTCACCCGATACGTTGATATGCTTTGTTAATTTATACCTGGACCGCAGCGTTACCATGGTATGAGCAATTGGGGGCGTAATGGTACGGAGTGTATCATAGTTGCCCTGTCCCTGCCCGACCCATTCATACACGATGCCGTTTTGAGCCTGACCAACCCTTCGGTATGAGCCTGTTCCGTCGGATACAGAACTAAAGCGGATCCGGTAGACGTTGCGTGGACCGCCGGGAATATTTTTATAATAGATGAATCTTTGACCATTGATCAGGGTATCCAGCCGAGTGTATTTTACATTATTCGGGTCGATACCGCCTCCCACCGAATCGACACCACTCACATGAGCAGGTTGATCACCTGACTTCCTCAAAGCTTCAATATCAGAAGGAGTAAGAGAAAGCTGGTTATTGGGATTATCATTATCTGCCTCACGGATGACGCCTGCAGCTACTTCAAGCTTTCCACCTAACAAGTGATGATCACTCACCTCTCCTCCAAGTACCGATCGGCTGTATTGCTGGTTAAGATATTGGAAATCAACGGTGATGCGTGATTTGGAAGTGATAATACGACGGTTCGTAAACTGAAGTTCACCCAGGCTATAATCGATCGTATAGTCATTCTCCTCACCCCGATGCATTAAAATTCCGTCCACATACACTCGCTCGGTACCGGCCAGAACAATAATAAACGGTTCTCCACTGGCACCAGTCAGCCGATATGGCCCCTGATCGCCGTCACGTCCCAGAAATTTTTGCTCGCGGTATGACCCTTTTTCCGCCGTTGCAAACACGCTAAAATGCCCTGTTCCGAATGATGCCCCCCCTTCTGCTCCCTGTAACCTGCGGTTCAGCCTTGCAAACGAGCTGTTATTGAAATTTACGTCGATATCACCAAGCTGCACATGAGTTTTCGGACTTTGCAGGCGAATGTAGACACGATCAAACTCCTTCAGGTTTTGTGTCGTTCCTTCCGGCTGGATAGGAGTGTTACGATCCGTCAAAGCTGCAATCAGTGAAAGGTTGTCGGTCAGTTGGCCGTTTAAATTCAGCTGCAATCCGCTCTCTAAAGACGCATCCTGATTTGTACCAACTGTGATACCCCGCGTAAAGCTGCCGCTTTTTTGTAAACGTGCATTTCCAAACAGATTTTCTTCTGTAAACACACTTTGGGAAATTTTTACGGATTCGCGTGTTGTATCTGCCTGCAACTGCCGCAATTGTTCTGTGTCGGGTGCCACAAGCCGGTGGTTGTAAAAAATCTGACGCACACCAAAAGGAAAGACCCTGTACCTGACCCGGATGGAATCGAGCGGATATTGGATACCAGATGATTTCATAAAACTCAGTGTGCCGTCCTTCGATTGAAAATCCCAATATTTATTGGAAAGAGTATCGGCATGCCACAGAATCGTTATTGAGCCAGCTACCCAATAATCGAGAAAGTAAGAGGTGTCGGGCCTAACACTGCGAAACTGCCTGCTAACGGGAACAGAAGTCTGTGCTGCCGCAACGACAGGGATACAAAAAGATACGAAGAGACAGACAGCTACATGACGCGCGTTCACGATAAAAAGCTTGAGTACTTAAAGTGCTTAAAGTACTTAGGAGTACTTAGAGTTGGAAGCGGGTTAATGATAATATTGCCATTCAATGGTCAATCGATAGTTATTCGGTTGCATTCGAGCCATTATAGGTTGACAAATCCCAAATTGCCATCATCAAAAACAAATAATACCCAATAATCAAACCTATACCCTTGAAACGAATCATGACTCCTACTCATATTTCGATTTTCGGGTCCCCTAAGCTTTCGGCGATGGGATTTACCCTGTAAAAAGTGACTTTAACAATTTAACAGGATTGATTGGTCACTTGTTGTTTGTGACGTAGCCGTACCGATGGAAGAGTTTCATCTTATTCGGAGCTACAAAATAATGACCATCGAGTGGCTACGGAATGGCTCTCAATACAATCCGGACTCTAAGTACCTTAGGCACTTTAAGTACTTCAAACTATATTTGCTATCCCTCTCGATTATTTTTGGAAAATTGTTTTAAACCGCGGTCCAGAAACTTAATGAACGCATCCGGTTCCGTGTATCCTGAAATCATATTGATAAGATGTCCGTTTACCGGATCCACGATCGCGTACGTTGGCAACGCAACCGTTCCTGTAAGCTTGAACTGGTATAACTGGTTATCAGGACCGTCTGTACCGTCGTCAGTATATAATCTTACCAGCCCAAACTTCTGGAATCGTTGCTTCACCTGATCGAGTGCGAACACATTCGACTCCATAGCACGACAATTCGTGCACGTATAGCCGGTAAAATCGATGAGAAGAGGTTCATCAGCCTCATTCGCTGTCTTCTTTGCTGTGTCAAGATTTGAAGCCCACGCATCGTCTGTATTATCTGTCGTTGATCCATGGGAGTTTTGAGCGATGGTTGCAACGACGCTGACATCAGTTGCTTTCTTGGGCGGAAGCCATGCATCCCAGATGCCCAGTGATGCCCCCAGCAATCCGGGGACCATGTAAAGGCTAAATGCCAGGAATGGGATGGCAAGCAATAATCGAACAGTCGAGACATGTTCCTGTTTCGATTCATGAGACAGTCTCAATTTTCCTAAAAGGTAGAATCCGGCAAGTGCTGATATTACGATCCAGGCTGCGATTGTGAGCGGTCGGGTAATGACGTTCCAGTTCCAGACAAGGTCTGCATTGGACAAAAACTTGAATGCAGCCGCCAGCTCGACAAAACCGAGGATGACCTTCACTGAGTTCATCCAGTCGCCGCTGCGGGGCAGTGACTCAAGCCAGCGTGGAAACATAGCAAACAACACGAAGGGAATTGAGAATGCCGCTGAGAATGCCACCATCCCGATCACCGGGTAAAACCATTTACCGAGGGTTGTTGCTGCCAGTATGGCCCCAACAAACGGTGCAGTACAAGAGAATGATACGGCACTGATGGTCAGTCCCATGAACAAAATCCCGAGCCAGCCTTTTTTCTCCGTACTCTGCTGGTTCAGATAATTTGTCACCTGATAAGGCAACCGTAGTTCGAACAATCCAAGCAGGCTGATCGAAAATATTACAAATATGATACCAAGTGAAAGGTTTACCCATGGATTGGATGCAAACCGTGATGCCCCGGATGCTCCCAGGATGACAGCCAGGACCGTTCCAAGCAGTGTAAAAGTGAGTATGATGGACAATCCAAAAAGCAATGCACTTCCCACGGCCTGTTTGCGCTCGCCGCCAGATTGTTTAGAAAAGAAAGAGACCGTAAGCGGGATCATCGGGAAAACACAAGGTGTCAGTAATGCCGCCAAACCTGCGGTAATTGCTATCCAAAGAAATGAAAAAATGCCTTTCCCCGTGTATGCATCAAGTTCTCCCTGTATCCGTGCACCTGTTGTCTCGTCAGAGCTTTGTGTGATTGCCGGACCGTTATCCTGTCCCTTTTCGACAGGCATCATTTCTGAAGTCCCACTGCCCTTTTCCACTGTGAAGCTGGCAGTCAGTTCCTTCTTTGTCGGCGGCAGACACATCCGGTCGTTGCAGGTCATGTAATGAACCTCAACCTTCAGTTGTTGAACTGAAGGTATAGCTTTGGTAAAAGTTACCGGGATCTTAAAATTTGCCGAATCTGAATGCCATCGCAGTTCCATCTGGAAGTTAGGATCGTAAGTACTCTCAAGTTTTCCTTCATCAATTTTGCCCGATATTTGGGCATTATCAGAAGTGATCTTAAACGAGGTTGGAACCGGTCCGTCTTTGCCGATATCTGTGGCATACAGATGCCATCCCTTGTCGATATTTGCATGAACGACAAGGGTTACCTGTTCTCCGGTCTTGATCGTACCCTGCGGTACCTTAACCGAAAAATGAACCGGACTGGGAATTCCCTGGGCATAAACAAAAAAGGGGGTCAAGAGCAGAAGCCAGACCCCCAAAATCCTGATTAGATTTTTCACAATCACATTTGGTTATCGATGGTCAAGACTCATCTTTTACTACCCAAACTTTCAGTTCAGCCACGATATCGCTATCGAGATGAACTTCGGCAGTATACTCACCTAACGATTTGACGTCCTCATTAAGTGCAATCTTACGACGATCGATTTTGATGCCTTTATCCGAGAGAGCCTTAGCGATCTGCATGGTTGTAATGGTACCGTGAATCTTGCCCTCTTCGCCACTTGTTACCGGAATAGTAACTGAAGCCTCTTTTATTTTTTGGGCCAGTTCTTCCGCAACTTTGCGATCCAGTTCGAAACGTTTTTCCAACTGACGCTGACGTTCATCGATAGCACGTACAGCACCGGCAGTCGCCACAACGGCTAAACCCTGTGGGATCAGATAGTTTCTTCCATAACCGTCTTTAACATCGACGATATCTCCGGATTCGCCAACCTTCTCAACCGTTTCTTTAAGTATTAATTTCATATCTGTCTACCTACTGCTTGTGGGATTACCGTAAATTCTGTGATACATAGGGCAACATGCCGAGATGCCTTGCACGTTTGACAGCAAGCGAAAGCTGACGCTGATACCGGGCACTTGTACCGGTTACACGACGGGGAAGGATCTTGCCCTGATCGTTGATGAAGCGTAGCAGTGTTTCAGCATCTTTATAATCGATGTATTCAATTCCTGCTTTACTGAAAAGACATTGTTTGTCTTTGAGTTGTTTTTTCTGCGGGTGTGCTGGATTCTTTAACATAATAGTCTCTTTTTCTGCTTAATAATTAATCTTAACTGTTCTCTTCTTCTTCCTCGACAGCGAAGATATTGGGTATTTCACCCTTCTTCGCCAGTTCGCGATGACGTAACATTTTACTATCGTATTTCAGGAAGAGAAAACGAACGATGTTATCATCCAGATTAAGCATGCGTTCGAGCTGAACCATTACTTCGCCAGCTACTACAAAATACATGTTCACGTAGTAACCGCTGCGCATGTTTTCTATTTCGTAGGATAGCTCGCGGTTTCCCCACTCATCAACTTCATCGATTTTAGCTCCGTTTTCGGTAAGAAAGTTCGTCACTTTTTCAACGGTAGCCTTAATATCGCTCTCATCGAGAACGGTTTTTACTATATAGGTAAGCTCGTAAAAATTGGATTTATCCATGTTGCAGTCCTTTGGTTGTTTAATTGCGAACAGTCGATCCCAAACGCTTTCGGGGTCGACAGGAGCTGCCAAATATATCTTTTTATTGCCTGATTTACAAATAATACTGTTCAGGGAACCAGTGCCATTCCGGAGCCGTACCGATAAGAATCAAGCAGGTGGTACATATCTGCCGGAGCTATTCCAAAATAGATCACAAAGATGGCAAGCAAGATGAGAGCGAACTGGTAAGAAGGTGCTACAGAAAGCATCTTGTATTCTTCCTGTGGTTCCTTCATATACATATAAACCATCACACGCAGATAGTAATAAGCACTTGCGGCACTTGCCAGAACACCAATAACGGCAAGTCCGATGTAATTAGCGTGAATAGCAGCAGCAAACACTTTGTATTTCCCTATGAAGCCAATGAACGGCGGGATACCTGCAAGTGAGAACAGGAAGATCGAGAGCAGGATAGCCATCATTGGCTGGCGATAGCCAAGACCTGCATAGTTTTCAATGTTAGTAAAGTCAGCACCTTTCTGACGTTCAAAATAGGCAACCACCCCGAATGCGCCGAGGTTCATCACTGTGTAAGCAAACAGGTAATACATCACAGCGTTGTATCCTTCGGCCGTTCCAGCGACGAGCCCGACGAGCATGTAGCCAGCATGAGCTATCGATGAGTAAGCCAGCATACGCTTGATGTTATCCTGAACAATAGCTATCAGGTTACCGACGACCATTGTAAGTATGGCGATGACCCACAGGGCTTCACCCCATCCGTAAACGGCACCCGGCAGAGCACGGCTTAACACAATGATCAGCGCAACAAAAGCGGCAGTCTTTGACGATGTAGCCATGAAACCGGTGATCGTAGTCGGTGCTCCCTGGTAAACGTCCGGGGCCCACATATGAAAAGGTACAGCAGATACTTTAAACAGGAACCCGACGAGCAGGAGGCCTACGCCAGCCCAATAGATGAAGGTATGATTACTGGTTTGCGCGATATCTACAATATGGGTAGTTCCGGTCGCACCGTATATAAGCGCTATTCCATACAAAAAGAATCCGGTTGAAAAAGCTCCCAATAAGAAATATTTAAGAGCTGCCTCTATTCCCTCTCTACGCTCATGAACCAATCCTGTGAGTACATACAGACAGATAGACATGGTTTCCAGACCGATAAACACGGTGATGAGATCAGCAGCCGAAGCAAGAGTCAACATCCCGACTCCGGAAAAAAGGATCAGGGCATACACTTCTGCAAAATTGTGTCGTATTCCACGAAGATAATCATGAGACAGAACGACACTGAAAAAAGTGCCCAACAGGATCACCATTGATCCAAAGCCTGTGATGCCTCCATAGGCAACCATCCCGTAAAAGATATCACCTTCAGGCACCATCATATCGCGAAAAGCGAATAAGAGTGCGATGAAAGTGCCAATAACGGTAATCCAGTAGACTGTTTCTATTTTCTTAGAAAAAGCGTCTACCATCAGGACGGTCAGACCGGCGGCTGCGAGAATAATGGCCGGTAAAAAATAGACTAACTCTTGCGCGGTTTCCATGAATGAGGGTTTACTGGTCTATTGAGTCAATAGCTTTTGCTAAATCGATATCTTTGCTGGTTACTTTATCGCCTGCATCATGTGTACTGAGGCTGATATTTACTGTGCTATACACATTGAATAACTCGGGATGATGCTGAAGGGCTTCTGCTTCAAAAGCAATCCGCATGATGAAAGCAACAGCTTCCTTAAAGTTTCCGAACGTGAACTTCCTGGTCAGCTTGTCATCCTCAAATGTCCAATCATTGAGTGATTCAAGTGCATTTTTAATTTCTTCTTCTGTGAGTGGTTTAGCCATACAATCAATTCGTTTTTGCGTCTACAATTTGTTGTGTGACATCATACATATTAGCTGCCCACCCTGGAAGCTGATCGCTTCCGGCTTCCCTGCGAATGGCCACGGCCTTTTGATGTGTATCCTGCAACAACTTTCCAACTTGTTGTTCTGAATAACGGGTAAAGGTTGAAGGATGAACGCCAATCCATACCATCAAGATAATCAATGGTACAAGCAGACCAATTTCACGGCTATTCAAGTCAATCAGTTTTTTGTTCTTATCGTTATCCAATGGCCCGAACAATACACGTTCATACATCCAAAGCATATATGCTGCTGCCAAAATAACACCAATGGCACCCAGAATTGTAAAAGCATGGGTACCGAGAACGGCTGATGAGAACGATCCGTTAAGGATCAGGAACTCACCCACAAATCCGTTAAGTCCCGGCAATCCGATGGATGCCAGCGTAGCAATCATGAAGACTACTGCAAACACGGGTACTACTTTTGCGATCCCGCCGAATTCAGAAATTTCACGTGTGTGGCGACGGTCGTAAATCATCCCGACAATAAGGAATAATGCCCCTGTCGAAAGACCGTGATTAATCATTTGAATGATGGATCCCTGAACTGAGATCGTTGTCATTGCAAAAATACCGAGAACTACAAAACCAAGGTGGCTTACTGACGAATACGCCACCAGTTTCTTCACATCTTTTTGAACCATCGCTACCAGGGCTCCATAGATGATGCCAATAACGGCGAGTATCGCCAGGTATGGAGCGAAAGTGAGCGAGGCATTCGGGAATATAGGCAGACAGAATTTGAGAAGACCGTATGTCCCCATCTTCAGCATGATAGCAGCCAGCACAACGGATCCGGCTGTTGGAGCTTCTGTGTGCGCCCACGGCAGCCATGTGTGCAATGGAAACAACGGTACTTTAATACTAAATGCAAAGGCAAATGCCAGAAACATCCATGTCTGTGGTACCAGCCCGATATGCAACTGGTTACTGCTAAGAATACGCCAGTCGGTCGTAAAGACCCCGTGATTCACAGCCTGACCGGCATAATATCCGAGATAGAAAATACCAACCAGCATCAGAAGTGAACCTACAAGGGTGTATAAGAAAAATTTGATTGTAGCAGAAATACGTTGCTCGCCGCCCCAGATACCGATAAGGAAATACATCGGGATGAGGCTGGCCTCGAAAAAGATGTAAAAGACAAATATATCGTTAGATGCAAACACACCGAGAGATGCTGTCTCCAGAAACATGAGCATAGCATAGAAACCAGCCACATGTTTATGGATGGAATCCCAGGCAGACATAATGACAATCGGACCGAACAATGTAGTCAGCATGAATAGCAACAGGCTCAGCCCGTCGAGGCCGACCAGGTATTTAATGTCATAGCCGGGTATCCACTGGCTTCCCTCCGTTACATACTGCAACGTCGAGGCATGGGCAATGTCAAAATTGAACAGTAACGGCAATGACAGGATGAAAGTAGCCAATGCAACGATCAGGCTGAACCATTTGATACCAGCCTCGTTTTTGATGACCATAGCACCCAGCACGCCGAACAGCGGCAGGAAAATGATAATATTTAATAGGGTATCCATTACGCGTCTACGTGATTATCCAAGAACTAATATCCCCAGTACGATGATAACTCCAAGAACCAGCATGAAGGCATAAACCTGTGTGACCCCGGTTTGCAAATAGCGTATGACACTACCGACAAAGCGGGTCACGCTTCCGACAGCATTGACGATGCCATCGATAATCTTCATGTCAAAAACTGCCAAAACTCTGTCCGAAAGACGAACAACCGGATTGACGATGTAGCCTTCGTAAGCCTCGTCTACATTGTACTTTTCTGACCATAAAGTGTACAACCCACCGAGACGTTTTGCCAACTTAGCATCAGATGCTTCGAGCTTATCTTCAGTGAATAATTTGTAAGCATAAAATGCTCCGCCGATAGCCAAAGCGATGGACAGAAGCATAAGCAGCCATTCCGTTCCTATAGGTATATGACCACTGAATGTAGCTGTTACTTTTTCAAGCCAGTTTTCAAAAATATTTACGTGGGCCTCACTGCCAAACGTTTCAACCCAGAATTTAGGAATCCCGAGGAAACCGCCAATAACAGAACCTATACCAAGAATCCAAAGAGGTACGGTCATTTTCCAGTTATTTTCGTGGAGATACTGACCCGCTGTTTCAGCCTCTTTTACACGTTTTGGCAATTTGAAGGTTCCGTGGAATGTTCCAAAAGTGAGACGGAACATATAGAAAGCAGTAAGAAATGCTGTTATAACACCAACTCCCCACATCAGGAAGTACATGGCACTCGCATAATTGCCAAGACCGGCATTAAAGGCATAGGACAAAATTTCATCTTTCGAGAAGAATCCGGCAAAAAGCGGAATACCGGAAATAGCAAGGGTCGCCAGCATGAAGGTCCAGTAAGTCGATGGCATGACTTTTCTCAGTCCGCCCATATTACGCATGTCATGCGTGTCAAAATGGGCATGTTTGCCATCTTCGTGGAGCCCGTGTTCAACATGTTCCATGGCATGGATTACCGATCCGGAACCAAGGAAAAGACAGGCTTTAAAAAAAGCGTGCGTTGTCAGGTGAAATATTGCTATAGAAAAACCTCCGGCTCCCAAAGCCAGAAACATATATCCAAGCTGTGAAACTGTTGAATAGGCAAGTACCTTCTTAATGTCGTACTGTGCAATAGCAATCGTGGCCGCTACAAGTGCTGTGATAGCTCCGACTACGGCAACTACCATCATTACCTCGGGAACAAGGACATACAGGAACGACATCCGTGATATCAGATAAATTCCAGAGGTAACCATCGTCGCAGCGTGGATGAGTGCGGAAATGGGCGTCGGACCGGCCATAGCATCAGGCAGCCATACGAAAAGTGGAATCTGAGCACTCTTCCCGGTAGCACCAACGAGCATCAGAAGTGTAATCCAGATGGCCGTTGTGTGAGGGATGTCCTTCACATGATTGATAATCACACTGAAATCGAGACTGCCTACGGAATGAAACAGCAGGAACATCGCGATAAGAAATGCGAAGTCACCTACCCGGTTGTAAAGAAAAGCTTTCTTTGCCGCCCTGGCATTCATAATGTCCGTATACCAGAAGCCAATCAGCAAGTACGAACAGAGTCCTACTCCTTCCCAACCGAGGAATAGCAACAATACATTGCTGCCCATAACCAGGTTGAGCATCGCAAATATGAAGAGGTTCATATAAGCAAAAAACTTCCAGTAACCATCGTCTTCTGCCATATACCCCATCGAATAGAGATGAATAACCGCACCAACGCCGGTAACGACAAGCATCATCACCAGTGAGAGTTGATCAATATGGTAGGCGACAGAAGAAGTGAAGGAACCTGCCTGAATCCAGGAAAATAGGCTAACTGTGAATGCAGACGAGGTCTCACTGGTATTCAGCCAGATGAAAAATGTTAAAATGAAAGGAATAAATACCGCAAGTGTTGAAATTGCTCCAATCAGGGATTTCTGCTTCCGGTAGTTTGGGGACACGAGTCCAACAATACCGTTGAAAAGAAATCCTGCCAGCGGCAAGGCTATGATGTAAGGTACCAAATTACTATAGGGATTCATCGAGTCGTGGTTCTAAAGTCTAACCGAGATCCTGAAAAATTTATGGATGTGGCCAATCATCACAGCCACCCCGATAAACATCGAGTGCAAAGATACAAAAAATTGATCGACCATAAAGACCCTCAACCAAAGTTTATGACTGTCTCCCAACCTGATGGGAAACAGATATTATCAAATCTCTATTTTTAGTGATAAAAAACCGGTCTTGCCTAAAATTTTTTCTAAGACTGCAACAGATAAAAACGATAGCCAGAAACAAAAAATGGAACGCTTGCTTATAGTTCATTAATAGTTAAGCCAATTTCGTAAATCTTAATGCACATAATGATAACAGATTGAATTAACTGTTTCGAGTTTAAATCGTCCGCAACAAATTTTAACACGCAGTTCAATTTTTAAACTGGGCAAGTTCTATTATTTTTAGGCTCGTGAAATTTTTCCATCAAACTTTTAGTCCTCAGGAGGAGGAAAGTGATTCGTACCAGGCTGATAAGAAAAATACTTACCCTTTTACCCATACTTCTGTTGGTTGGAACAACTGGCGTTGCCTTTGCCGCCGAAGCTGGAAACCATGGTTTTAATGGAGCAGAACTAAGTTTGTGGTGGGCTCTGCCTTTCGCAGGAATCCTACTGTCCATCGCACTGATGCCGCTATGGACTCCCGATTTCTGGCACCACCATTTTGGCAAAGTATCATTGTTCTGGTCTCTGACAATTATAGTTCCGATGGCCATCATGTTTGGGTTCAGCACAATGTCATATGAAGTCCTTCACACTTACCTCCTCGAGTTCCTGCCCTTTTTGATCCTTCTGCTGGCTCTGTTTACTGTTGCCGGTGGTATCCGGCTCACGGGTCAATTAGTGGGTACACCTGGAGTCAACCTTCTTCTCATAGTCATTGGAACATTTCTGGCCAGCTGGATGGGTACGACAGGAGCAGCCATGCTGATGATTCGCCCCCTCTTGCGTGCCAATGAATGGCGTCAACACAAGATGCACACAATTATCTTCTTCATTTTTCTCGTTGCTAATATTGGCGGCGCCCTGACACCTCTGGGTGATCCTCCGCTATTCATGGGCTTCCTTGCCGGTGTCCACTTCTTCTGGACCACCGAGCACTTGCTGCTTGAATTGATCTTCATCCTGATTGTTCTGTTGCCGCTCTATTATTTCATCGATCGTACTCAGTTCAAAAAAGAAACCAACACACCTCCTGAAAAAGATTCCACCCAGAAACTGGGAGTCGAAGGCGGATTCAACTTTATTCTGCTTGCCGGAGTTGTTGTATGTGTTTTGTTCTCAGGTATCGTCCACTTAGGTGATATGACAGTCTATGGAATTCATATCCCCATTCAAAACGCCATCCGCGATCTGGGTATGCTTGCTATCGCATGGTTAAGCTGGCACTTCACGGATAAAGAAAGTCGCGCTGCCAACGGATTCGACTGGTTTCCTATCATCGAGGTAGGCAAGCTTTTCGCAGGGATCTTTATCACCATCATTCCTGCCATTGCTATTCTTCGTGCAGGTGAAAGCGGTGCTCTGTCATCTGTCGTCAAATTGGTTACTCATGCCGACGGTACTCCAAATAATCATATGTATTTCTGGATCACTGGTATGCTGTCGTCTTTCCTTGATAACACACCGACCTACCTGGTGTTCTTTAATACCGCAGGCGGTAATGCCCAGGCCCTGATGACCACTTACGCTTCCACGCTCGTGGCCATTTCTTGCGGAGCGGTATTTATGGGTGCCAACTCATACATCGGAAATGCTCCTAACTTTATGGTCAAATCCATTGCGGAAGCCGATGGCGTCGACATGCCGTCCTTCCTGGGTTACATGAAGTGGTCGTTCGGCATCCTGATCCCGACATTCATCCTCTTTTCGATATGCTTCCCATACATTGAAAAACTGGTTGAAATGGTCTTTGGAGCCTCTTGATCAATGAGCAATTAACAATTACCAATTATCAATTATCAATAGAAACCCTGCAGTTGAGTATCAACTGCAGGGTTTTGTTTATTGGTAACTGATCACTGTTAACTGTTAACCGACTCGGGGTGGAATTTGGTCCAGTAGCGGATGAGTCCACTGACACTCATATAAACGGGATTGGCAATTTCATACTGTTCCAATTCCTTTTCCTCGAGCCCGTCTTCAACCAGGTGCTCCCGGACAAAATCACCGAACCGCTGAAGCATTTCATCCTGATCATACCCTTTCTTCAGGTATGATTTGATTTCCCCGGCATACAACTGAAGATTGGCTTCGAGCTGATCCAGGTGTTCACCTACATCATCATACTTTCCAAAATGGGTGGGATATAATGTGGACGGGTTTAGCTCACGCAGCCGTTTTATGGAATCTGTCCAATACTCCAGATTGATATCGGGTGGCGGACACGGAGGAACAACCGACTTCCCTCCTATTCGAACGCCGCCAACATCGCCGGTGAATACAACATCATCAATTTTATAGGCCAGGTGATGCTGAGCATGCCCCGGAGTGTAATGGGCTTCCACCTCTACATTGCCAAACGTCAGACGGTCTTTATCATCAACAATATGAATCTGGTTTTCAGCGATCGGCTCCATCTTTCCCCAGAGCCGCTCCATGTCTTCCTGGTAGATGCGCTTGGCCGACTGCCACAATTTTTCGGGCGATGCCATATGCGGTGCGCCTTTCGAGTGAACGTGAATGGTTGCCCCTTCCCTCGCAAGGTGCCACGCTCCGCCGGCGTGATCAAAGTGAATGTGGGTCAGCAATACATTTCGCACATCAGACGGTTCGTAACCGCGATCATTCAGCGCCTGTTTGAGATTGTCCCAGACGGTATCCGGACCTGTCTCAATCAGGATTGGGCCTTCACTGGTTTCAATCAGGAAAGAAGCGATCGTGTGGTCTTTAAAAAAATGGAGATCAAGAATTTCAATCATAATGTCGGTATTCCTTTCAAAAGCTTATCTAACTATGATACACCATAAGGTACAGCGTGTCCCCAAAAAATGTTCCGTTTATCGCTGTGCCGGTTTCTCACTTCCTATTTGTTTTCGATGAAACGACAGCTTCCAGCTCAATCACGATTTATTGCGCGGGATTCTTTAAAAAATCCGCTTTCATAGAAAACTGTTCTGATTATTGATGATGATATCCTACTATCTTTTTTTGTCTTTTTTATATATATAAGATTACCAGTGCGGTACTTTATTGGTGCGTGTATACTTACCGGGGAAAACATGGGATCTATTTCAGAAAAAAACTAATCTACGTGCGTTAGCTATATGCCTACTATCCTTAAGAAGATTCGACGCAAACTCGCCGAAGAGAATAAGGTAATGAGTTACCTGCGCTATGCATTTGGGGAGATTATCCTGGTTGTAATAGGAATTTTAATCGCCCTACAGGTAAATAATTGGAATGAACAGTATAAGTCAAACCAACGAATTAACAGTGCATTGGCAGAAATTCATGATGATTTAATGCTCGACAGAACCGTGTTGCAAGATCACATAGCCGTATTACAGGGTGATTTAACCGCGCAAAAAAATGTAATCGATACCCTTGAACAAAAAAGACCGTTTACCCCTCAGACGTACCGGGATTTAGGAAGGGTCATGTTGATGAGGAGAATCGAATTGAATAGTAATGGGTACAGCTTATTGAAAGATTTGGGAATTGGTCAAATTAAAGACCCCGTTTTAAGAAATGCACTGGTGGATTATTACGGGAGTAAAACTACTCTGTTATTAGATGATATTGAAGATGATATGGCTGATTTCGAAAATACATGGCTCGAGTATGTGCGCCAACATTTCAAGGTCTTTGTATTTGGAAAACGCGCAGTTCCAAATGACGATCATCAAATTAAAAACAGCGGCTATTTTCTAATGATGCTTAAAATGAATGTAGACAATCGTGAATCTACATTGAAGAATGAAATAAATACCCTTAAGGCGGATAGCACGCTGAGTGAGTTAATCGATTCAAAACTTAATCCATAGCATGCCTACGATCTTTAAAAATATCCGCCGAAAACTGGCCTCCGAAAATAAGACGGCGGCCTATCTCCGTTATGCTGTGGGGGAAATCCTTTTGGTCGTGATCGGGATTCTGATCGCCCTGCAGGTGAATAACTGGAATGAAAACAGAAAGCAGGAAAACAGCAAACGACACCTAATGCTCGCGATAAAACAGGAATTATTAAACAACAAAGAAACCCTACAATCTTTTGAAATTGGATTAAACAAAAGCATTACCAAATTCAACCAGGTACTTCAATATTCAGCCGGTGCCAGCCCCACACTTCCCGTAGATAGCCTTAAGCAATACCTTTCAAACATGGTTTACCCAATAACGTTATCTATTATAAATTCTGTTCAGGAAGACGCTGTCTCTTCCGGTAAATTTGAACTATTGAGCGACAGTCTCAAATACGACCTTTCTATCTTAAAAGACTATACCGATTCAAGAAATTCTATTATTGAACAGAGAAATGAAATTTTTAATAATGATCCCGACAATAGAATAGGAAAATTAATGGCAATGTTATCTATTGAGCCAACTGTTCCAGACCGATATGCCATCCATCCACCAATACCCGAGCACCCAAAATTCAAATTGAACAATGCTCAATTGATAGCATTAATTAAAGATCCCGAAACCTATCTCACTCTCAACAAAATCTATGGATTCTATAGGGACGATGAAATTTGGACCAAATTTGGCCTTCTGAAAATGACCAATAAAACCATAGGTTTAATGAACCGAGAATTAAAAAAACAATGATAGAGCTTTTCAAAAACATTCGTACTGTACTTCCCGCTCTAGTGAAGGCTAAGGGGTAGATAAATCCATAAAACCATGCCTGCAATCTTCAAAAAAATCCGCCGCAAACTTGCCTCCGAAAATAAGACAGCGGCCTATCTCCGTTATGCCCTGGGGGAAATTCTATTGGTAGTGATTGGGATTCTGATCGCCTTGCAGGTGAATAGCTGGCATCAGCATCTGCTTGATCAACGGGAAGCAGAGAATATTAAAGCGAACTTACACGAAGAATTCACTGAAAATCGGGCCCTTCTCACTACGTCCAGAAATCAATTCAAAAGAAGTATTGCATCAGGTTTGGTATTAATTAATCTCGTGGGAGCTTCCCGGTCTGAACTGGAAAAACATAACCTGGACAGCCTGTTTTACTTCACTTTTGAGAGTGCATCGTACTTGCCATCCGATAATTCTTTACAGGATATCCTGCAATCGGGTCGGTTAGATTTAATATCGGATAAAGCACTCAGAGAAAATCTTCTGTTTTGGTCGGCCTCTATGAAACGGCTCAAAAATACAGATAAGATTTCGTTAGGCTGGGTAACCAATCACATGATTCCCTATTTATTGCCTTATATGTCGTTACGGGAAATGGATCGATATGGAAGTAATCCAGGTGGGGGAGAAAGCAGGCTGCACACCGATTATTATCCCCTTTTCCAAAAAATTGAGTTTGAAAACGTGCTGGATGAATTTTTATACCTGCAGAAATCCGAAATAGATCTGTTAAATGCCATTGAAAAAATCCAGGAAAAGATTATCGAACACACAGCGAATTAACCATGCCTGCTATCTTCAAAAATATCCGTCGCAAACTCGCCTCTGAAAACAAGACGGCAGCCTATTTACGATATGCCCTGGGCGAAATCATTTTGGTTGTGATTGGAATCCTTATCGCCTTACAGGTGAATGACTGGAACCAACACAGAATACTTCGAAATAATATCGCTCAATACACGAATTCTTTGAAGGTAGATCTGGCCCAGGACACCGTACTTATTTCCAGTCGTCTAAAGCTCATGGTGGCCGATACGACAAAACTCGGAAACTTCAGGGATCGAATGTCAGCTCCCAGCGTAACTAAAGACACCTTGGTGCACATTGCCCGATATGAGTTTCATCCAGGTTACTATGCAAATGTTGAATTTAATGATAATACAATCACCAGTCTGCGTACCACCGGCCACTTATCTGATTTTGCAAAATGGCTGCAAAAAGATTTGACTTTGCTTAATGCAATGCACCAAAATTATCTTTCTGTAACGAAAGGAAATCAACAAGCCTATTCTGAACAAGGTTTGTTATACGCCCAATATTATCCATTAGACACAGACTATTCATCATTTAGAGGAGGAGGGATTAAACCCAGTTCAAAGTTGAGCACGGATATATGGAAGACGGCAAATTATACCCAACTGGGTGCTCGTTTAAACGCAGTGATTTCTATTAAGTACGCTACTGAGCGGGTCGCGGTGGACGAGCTCCGTGAAATCCAGAGCAAAACCAAAGAAATACTTCGTAAGCTCAACTCGGAAACCAGGTAATAGTTATGCCGCACATCTTCAAAAATATCCGCCGAAAACTCGCTTCCGAAAACAAGACGGCGGCCTATTTACGATATGCCCTGGGCGAAATCATTTTGGTTGTGATTGGAATCCTGATCGCCTTACAGGTGAATAACTGGAAAGAAGACATCCAAAACTATAAACTCGAAAAAGCCACCCTCGAAAGCATAAGATCAGATTTAGTTTTACAGCAGGGAACAATCAACGGTCAGCTTCAATTTGAAAGCGTCATAATTGCAGAAACCGACACAGCCGCTTTATTTCTGAAGTCTTCATTATCGATAGAAAAATTAGATTCACTGCTCCTAAAATTAACCTGGCGGCGGACTTTTGTCGAAAACAAAACAAGTTATATCAGTATGGATAACGCGGGAGGGAAAAAGCTGATCAGAAATTCCGGCCTGCAAAATGCAATTGTCCGGTATTATCAACGATTAGATTATGTCACACAAGTAGAAGGCTTTGAAAAACCAGGGATTTTGTTCAAGATCAAAGCCTGAGCGACTTTGAAACCGCAGCATATATACCATATTCGAGGATTTCTAAGTTGTGAAAATGCAGATATTGGACAAAAGAACGGTTTTGCAAAGCCTTCAAGTAATCAATAATGACAATTTGTTTAATACCGATAGCGAATTCGGCGTTTTTTTTACCAGTAATTCCCTGAATATCAAATTGGACAGGAATGGAGAGATTGATAGAGACCAGAAGATCAGTCCTGGAAAGAGAATGGAACTAAAAAATCAGCTTGTAACCAGAAAATTGGTATCTCAAAATATCTACAAGCTCTGCCAGAACCTGCAAGGAAAAACGAACCATCTGATTCAGCTGATTGATAAAGAACTTCATTAAAACGGTATCTATTTAAATAATGAAAATATTCAGGAAACAAAGACTCAAACTTGCTGCTGATAACAATGTTGTAAAATACCTCCGATACGCCTTGGGGGAAATTATTTTGGTTGTCATTGGAATTTTGATTGCCCTGCAGGTGAATAATTGGAATACCAATAGAAATAAACGGATTGAAGAACACAAAGCTCTTGTAAACCTTAAACAAGATTTTGGTTACAACAAAAGACAGTTAGACTCACTTATTCGAAAGACCAATTTTTTTGTCAGAAAAAGCTTGGAAGTCCTGAGCTATACCGGAGCAAAACCAAAGCCCAAAACGGAGAAAGACTTCGACAAATTACTTAGTAACCTGGCAACAACGCCGCATTTCTATCCCCAAAACGGCTTTTTGGACGACTTAATAAACTCCGGTCGACTGAATATTATAAGCAATGCGCAATTGAGGAATGAATTGTCGTCCTGGAAACCCGCCCTGGATTATCTGGAATACCGGGAAGAACTGTTAACAAATTACGACACGGGCATTATAAACTATGTGATGAAGCATGGCAGTTGGCTCAATGCAGATGAAGTAAGCAATTCTTTTTCAGGATTTAAATTCCCTAAATCTGGTTTTGATATAGATAATAGAACCTTATTGAACCATGTACAATTTGAAAACATGGTCGAGAACCACATTAATTTTCTTTTAGAGTTAAAAGAAAAACAAAAGGGAGATCAGAAATTAATAGTCGAAATATTATCACTGATCAACAAAGAATTAAACGTACAATGATTAAATCCTTTCGAAGAATACGCCAGGTAGTGGAAAAAGCAAGTTGCACACCTATTACCATCCCCTTTTTCAGAAACTCGAGTTTGAAAACATACCGGATCAGTATTTATACCTGCAGCAAGCCGAAATAGATCTATTAAATAATATTGAGAAAATACAGGAAAAGATCATCGAACACACAGCGGACTAAACATGCCCACTATCTTTAAAAAAATTCGCCGCAAACTCGCCTCCGAAAACAAGACAGCGGCCTATTTACGATATGCCCTGGGGGAAATCATTTTGGTTGTGATTGGAATCCTTATCGCCTTACAAGTAAACAATTGGAATGAAAATCGGAAACTAAACCTGAGGATTATCGCCAATTTAAAAAACGTCCAGTCGGAACTGGCTGTAAACATCCAAAATACGGATGGGGCAATTGATGATTTAATCAAAAGGGATTCCGTAAAAAACCTGGTTTTCAACAACAAACTGACTTATAGCGATTATAAAAACGGTTTTAGATCAAACAGCTCACTTTTTTTCCCATTTAATTACGATAACCTCGACTTAAACACGGTTGCCTTTAATAATCTCACACAAAATTCAGAAGAAATCCCCAAAAAGTATACTCCAATAATGGATAAGTTGAACTACTTATACCTAAAAATGAAGACCAGAATTGATGTGCTTAATCAGCGATATCAGACAACCGTCTATCGAAATATAGATAATTCATACCGGACGCAACGTTGGTTTGTCGAAGATGGTTTTAAGGGAGCGCTCAGTGATGATGCCATCCATTATTTGCTGACAAACTTCCAGTACAAGGCAGAGGTATCCAGGACAATAAATGATGCGAGGAATCTCTCCCTGGCAGCTTGCAGATACAGAAAAAATGCCATTGATGCCAACCTGGCGATTGCCCGTGTTTTGGGAAATGAAGATAAAACCCCTGACTATATAAGTTATACCTTAAAGGACCCAAAAGTTGTCGACCGGTATATGGGTTGGTATCAGCAGGTTTACGGTCCTCATAGCAAAGTAGTAGGTGATCGAATAGAAATCACAAAAAGTGGGGATAAACTATTTTTTATCACAAAAACAACCCAAAAAATCCCGATCTATTACTTTAAAAACTCCACGTTCTTTTCGGTAAATGATCCTAAGCTGATCACCTTCGGCAAATCAGGAGAACTTACCCTGATTACTGGTTGGACAGATGTGCTTAAATTTAAAAAAGTATCAAAGGCTCAATAGGTTATAAAGAATGAAAGTATTCAGAAAACAAAGAGAACGGCTGGCTGCAGATAACAGCGTGGTCAAGTATCTTCGCTATGCTCTGGGTGAGATCATTTTGGTGGTGATCGGAATTCTGATTGCCTTGCAGGTGAACAACTGGAATGCGACAATTCATACTAATATAAAAAACACCCGTAACCTGTTGTCGTTCGCAGGTGAGCTAAAATCGAATGAACTCGTATTGCGGAATAATATGATCATCGTTAAAAAACAAATGAGTACGACCCTGGACATGGCCGATTCATTAAATAACAACAGTGTTACACCAGAAAAACAAGACGCGTACTTAATAAATTGGGTCAACAAGTTAGGTCCGATAAGGACCGAATCGATGATCACGCCGGCATTAAATGAACTGGTCAACTCGGGTGCTTACAACGATCTCAAATCTAATTCCATAAAAACAAACGTGTTACTGTATCAGGCAAATATCAACCGAATAGACATCCGCCTGAATCGATTTCATGCTTATTTCCAGGATATGGAATTACCATACCTGACCAAACATTTCAGCCTTTTAGATATGTGGAAAAACGGCGGCATGAATATTAAAACAGAAGAAAAACGCTTAGGGTATGAAATTCCCGATTTGGCCCAAAAAGAAAACTATTTTAAAAGTGATAAGGCAGCTTTTTTTGGTAATCGTGAGTTTACAAGCATGTTAATCTCCCGGTACTTCGATTTAAGATCGGTGCTTACAGCCATGGATCGTTTGCAACAATCCATTCAAAGGCTACTGAAAGAAATTAAAACGGTAACAAACAATAGTAAACATGCCAAAAATCTTTCGCAACATCCGTAAACAACTCGCCTCCGAAAATAAGACAGCGGCCTATTTACGATATGCACTGGGCGAAATTCTACTGGTTGTGATAGGAATTTTAATCGCTTTGCAGGTAAATAACTGGAATGAAAACCGGAAAGATCGCATCCGGGAAGTTCAGTACCTGAATAATTTAAAGCAGGATTTAAAACAGCAGGTGGTAAATATTGATGCGCAATTAGATTTTGAGAAGAGGATTATAAAAATTTCAAATTCACTAATTAAGACATACAACGCCAATCAGCGGTTTCCGGAAGAATCGGAAGTGTTTCTTAGGATATCAAATATTGCACCCCGCAAGACTTTCCGGAGTGTAAATGCCACCTTTTCTGATATGGAATCTTCGGGTGCGCTGAACCTGATTACTGACCCTGTATTGAGAAAAGAAATAATAAACTACTACCAGGACTTAGATACCAAACAAGCGATCATTCAGCATAACAATAACATGGTTGACAACATTGATATCAAACAAATTCTGGACAAAACATTATTCACCACATCAAAGTATAACCATTTGATATATAAGTTATTGAAAATAAACAAAAACGTTTTCGATGTGGATACGCTGGCAAACGTCTCCAACCCCGAATTGTATAAACACCTTTATTCCTGGATAAATGAACCTCAAAATCAGACCGCTCTTCTAAACAGCATCATTTTTCGGGAAAACATTTCGATAGCCCATATTGCAGTGATGAGTCCGGCAAAAAAACAGACGCTACAATTGATCAAAGAAATTAATGCACAATTAAACTAAGATGCCTTCCATCTTCAAAAACATCCGCCGAAAACTGGCCTCTGAAAACAAAACAGCGGCTTATATTCGCTACGCAATGGGCGAAATCATCCTGGTGGTGATCGGAATCCTGATTGCCTTACAGGTAAACAACTGGAATGAAGCAAGAAAAGAGAAAAACAATGAAATAAAACTTGCTGAACAATTACTTAGCGATGCAAAGGCAGATTCGGTGTTTTTTGAATCCAGGCTAAGTTATCAACAAAATCGCGATACCCTTTTCAGTTCCCTAATACAGGTGAGCAACGGCATTTTAGACGATTCCACATTAAACTTAAAAGTTACCAACAACCCCTTTTTCTTTCGTTTGGCCTATCAGTCAAACCTAATCAACAACGATCCAAATGCCTATGATCATATAAGTCAAAGCAACATCAAAAACAAGCTGAGGGCTTATTACAAGGCATATGATTATGTGGTAAACGCTATTGAGCTCAATAATCGCATCTGCGAAAAATATGACACACCACTGCAAATAAAATATTACGAACAGATACAAGTCTTACCCAAAACACCACATATTAAAGATTTCATGTTTGCCCTTAAAGACCACAAAACCATTGCACAATTTGATTTATTTAAATTTTACGGGACAATTTATGGGATTCAATGTCAAAAATTCCTGAAAGTAGACCACGAGCTGATATTGCTTCTGGAAAGCTATTTAAAAGCCCATAATTGACAAAATTCTTCAAAAATATTCGAAAAAAACAATCTTAAAGAATGTGAATTCGAGATAAGCAATTAAAATCCCCCACGATTGTCATTTTCCCGAGTCTTCGGGATGGAGAAATCCAACCCGACCGGAAATGCTAAAAATGTTTCAGAATATATGCCAGGATCATAGCCAAGATAGATTCCTCCATTCCGTCGGAATGACATTGAGTGGTTGGTGAATGCGATTTCATTATATCAAATTCACGTTAAAGAAGGTAAATGGGCCAACTATTTGAAATATGCCATAGCAGTATTAAAGTGTGATTTAACTATCCAAGAAATGTTCCGATTATTGCGGTACCGATTTTCACTTCCTACTTGTCTTTAGATAAAACAACAGCTTCCACTCAATTACGATTTAAGAGTGTTGAATTCTTTGAAGAAATCCGTTTCCGTAGAAAACTGTACTGATTATTGATGAGGATATCCTACTATCTTTTTTTGTCTTTTTTATATATATAAGATTATCAGTACGGTACTTTATTGGTGCGTGTATACTTACCGGGGAAAACATGGGATCTATTTCAAAGGAACTAATCTACGTGCGTTAGCTATATGCCTGCTATCTTTAAGAAGATTCGACGCAAACTCGCAGAAGAGAACAAAGTAACAGGCTATCTCCGATATGCCTTGGGGGAAATTCTATTGGTCGTGATCGGGATTCTGATCGCCCTGCAAGTGAATAACTGGAATGAAGTACGTAAAACACGAGCTTCCGAGCAGGTTATACTGAAATCACTGCTTAAAGAATTTCAGGACAATCAAACAGTACTGGAAGAGTCGGTTCAGGTGAATCTGGACAATATTGCAGCCGCCCGAAAAATCGGCGAATATACCGGTCCGCATCTTCAACAGGCAGATGAAAAAGAACTTTCTATGCTAATGGTTTGGGCATTTAAAAAAATGCCTGACTATTTACCAAGCCTGGGTTCCTTATTTGAGGTCATTAATTCGGGAAAATTATCCATCATCTCCAACCAGGATCTGAGGTCTGAACTTTCGTCATATGAATCGGTGCTTGATAACGTTCATGCGCAAGAGAAATATGTGAGTGAACAGGAGGATAAAGCCCACCAGTTTTTTTTAAAGGAAGGAAATTTCAGAAGGCATCTGGATATCATCGACGACCCGCTGGTAGATGTCAGTCCGAGCCGGTTTCCTAATAATGATTTTAAATTTCTCGAAAACCCTCAATTTGAAAGTTATCTCTACCTGTACATCGTAGCATCAGCCAACCTGGATAAACACTTTTATGCGTCCTTAAAGGCAAAACAGGATTCCATCATTCGATTAATTGAGTCAGAAATTAAATAAAAATTATGCCTGCCATCTTTAAACATATCCGTCGAAAACTGGCAGAAGAGAATAAGGTAACAAGTTATCTCCGTTATGCCGTGGGGGAAATATTATTGGTGGTGATTGGCATTCTGATCGCCCTGCAGGTGAATAACTGGAATGAAGCTAATAAATCACGTGAGCAATTGGTGGAAGATCTGCATACCATCGAAAGAAATCTAAGATCTGATTCACTGGAATTGGCAAACAATATTAAAACCGGGGAAAGGGTAACCGGCTACTTCAATAGGATTCTAAATTCTCCAAACGACAGTACTTATAATCTGGACGATTTTTTCACTTATATGGGCGCCCCTGCAGTGGAAGTAAATAGTGCCGGATATACCAGTGCGTTAAATGAAAATATCCTTTCCGTCATTAAAAATGAACAGCTGCGCCTCACGCTTATCAATTATTATAAGAGCGACTTTAGTCTTATAAAGCGGCTCCAGGAAAATATGTTATCCAGTTCAAATATTATGGTGCAAACAATCTTAGACAAAACCATGGCGCTGGGAAATTCAGGTTCATTAGCAAATCAAATGAGCCTCATTTTAGAAAACGAGGCATTCCAAAAAGTTTTCCAGAAATACAAGCATGATAGTGATGGTATGCTTGCCAGGCTGAAGAAGCGTCTTGCCGGTATCAATGAAATTAAAAAACTAATAGCTACGGAACTTAAGCAGTAACATGCCCCAGATCTTCAAAAAAATCCGTCGAAAGCTGGCCGAACAAAATAAGGTAGCAAGTTACCTTCGCTATGCTACCGGGGAAATTCTGCTGGTGGTCATTGGAATTTTGATTGCTCTTCAGGTGAACAACTGGAATGAACAGCGTAAGTTGAATAATGAACGCCAAGCCCTTATTCAGTCTCTGATATCGGATTTTAAAACTACACGCGAACACCTGTCAACCGTGAAAGCTGAAAACGAGCGGTACATAAAAAGAACCTCCCGGTTTTTATCTCTTTCCTACAAAAATAATGAAAACATATCGCTGGACTCGCTTCAATATTATTTATCCGGAGCTTTTGAATACCCTTCCTTCGAACCCATTCTATCCACATACAACCAGGCGGTTTCTACCGGCAAAATTGGGTTGATAAATGATAAAGAATTTCTAAACCGTATAGCTGAATTCTTTACTGCCTACCATTTTTATAACCAGCAGACCGATATTAGCGGACAAATGTTTTACCTGGGATCGATTTGGGAAGTACGTAAAGAAGTGGGCAACCTTGTTTCACTGGCAGGGAAAAGCCGCAGCCGCAACGGTACAAGAAAAGTCGTTCCTCAGGCCTATGAATTATCCGATAAAGAATACCGGGCATTTATTAAGAAACCCGAAGTTTTCGCGGCTATAGATAATATGCAGACCGTTTTTTACAATGTTCAGGATAGTTTTCACAATATGGATAAAGCGGCCCGGGCAGTAATTCAGGAACTCAAAGAATTAAGTAATTGATTCAAATTTCGCACTTAAACAACGGCCATCATTATCGCATATTAGCAATTCAAATCTAATTCACTTATGTGGGAGGTGAAAAAATGATTACTTCAGTTTCAAGACGTTCATTATCATCCTTAATTGCTGTATTAGCCGGTTTGTTTGTCTCTCTTCCCTTGCAGCTTTCGGCCCAGACATTCTCGCCGGAAGTAAGCCGTTTCATCAAGATTAAAAACGATATTGTTGCGATAACCGGCGTGGAATTGATAGACGGAACGGGCGGCGCCATTAAGCACCATCAAACAATCCTGATCGAAAACGGTCATTTTGTAGCTGTTGGGAATAGTTCCTCCGTGGATATCCCAACTAAGGCGAAAGTGATCGATGGTGCAGGGAAAACAGTCATTCCCGGGATGGTCATGATGCATGAACACCTGTTTTATGGGGAACCGGTACGTCGCTTTTACCTGGCCCAGGAGATGCCGATTTCATTTCCAAGACTATACCTGGCCGGAGGTGTCACAACGATGCGCACGACGGGAAGTGTAGAACCGCAGACGGACTTGAATATCCGAAATATGATCAATACCGGGAAGATTCTGGGGCCAAATATGGACATAACCGCTCCTTACATTGATGGTCCCGGTATGCCAATACCGGAAATACGTTTTATTCATTCACCAAAGGAGGCAGCAGCAGAAGTCAATTACTGGGCCGATGCCGGCTGTACGTCATTTAAGCTGTATCAAAACCTAACCCGGGCTGAAGCAAAAGCGGCCATCGATGCGGCCCATAAACGCGGATTTAAAGTCACTGGACATTTATGTTCCATTACTTTTCATGAGGCCGCCGACATGGGTATCGATAACCTGGAACACGGCTTTTTGGTAAGCAGTGATTTTGATCCGAATAAAAAACCAGATAAAGCGGATCTGCGCGGACGTCGATCCTCTTTATTTAAATTGACAAAAGACAGTCCGAAGATGAAAGAGCTCATTCGCTATTTGATTAAAAAGCATGTAGCTCTGACTTCTACGTTGCCTGTTTTTGAACCGTTCACCGGCTACGAAATTTTTCCTGGCAAAGCCGACAGTGCCGTAACACCTGCAATTCGTAAATCTGTGGAGTCCCTTTATCACCATGAAGTGGGTAAGGATTCTGCTCTTATTGCCAACTACAAAAAAGAGATGTACTGGGAGAAGGAGTTTTCAGACATGGGAGGTTTGCTCATGGCCGGCGTTGATCCAACCGGGGCAGGCAGAGTTATTCCCGGCTATTCAGATCGCATTGTCCCTGAACTATTGATGGAAGCCGGCTTCACTCTCCCCGAAGCTATTAAAATATGCTCGTTAAATGCCGCCCGTTTTCTTGGAAAAGATAAAGAGATCGGAACCGTCGCTACAGGCAAGAATGGCGATCTTGTGCTAATCGACGGAGATGTAGAAAAAGATATAAGAAACATGCATAAAACCGAGATTGTCTTTAAGAACGGCGTTGGTTTTGATTCGCCCAAAATATTTCAATCCGTTCAAGGGATGGTCGGATTGCATTGATGATTTGAGAGACTATCCCTGAGTAAATAACATATTACGATCTCCTCCCTTGAGGGAGGACTAAGGTGGGTGTTCCCCGCGTGGCATCATGCATCGATCGGAATCAAAGTAATACGCTGGGTAACACCCCCTTAAAGTCCCCTCAAGGGGACAGAAGGTCCACAAACTAAAAGTTGTCACCAAGTGAGAGACTGAGCAATCTAAAGTGGTTCTTAGCCCGGCATTTATAAAATTCCCAAAACTATTAATCAATATCTCGCGCCCTGTTTAACACACAAAATGTTTCAGATGTCATTTGGTCTTTGATTTTCTAAAAATTATAACTCTTTAAATAAGGCAAATGACTATGATTATTTACCATTATCAATTAGATTCATATTCAGAAATATCTAATGCATTGCTTTATAGGCAGTTGTGTCAGGTTGGTAAGTAGTAGCCAGGTTAGCGTACAGGTTTACATAATTTGAGTATGGATCTACGGAATTTTTTTCACGAACTGAAGAGGCGCAATGTATTCAAGGTAACCGGGGTGTATGCCGTGGCCGGATGGCTCCTCATCCAGATTGCCGCCACCACATTTCCGTTTCTTAACATTCCTGACTGGGCTGTGCGCCTCGTCATTGCTCTTGTTTTGATTGGCTTTCCTATCGCCCTGATCATTGCCTGGGCGTTTGAACTCACGCCGGAGGGTGTGAAACGAACTGAGGAAGTGACGGCTGAAAAATCCGCAACAAAAAAAACAGGCCGTAAACTGAATATCGTCCTTGGGGTCCTGCTGGTATTCACCGTCGGGATTATTTTCTATCAACAACTTTTCAAAACACAACCTGCTGTATCGGGGGGAATTTCTAAAGGAACTGCGGTTGCTGATTCTGCGTCTGTTTCTGCCAAATCCATTGCCGTACTCCCCTTCGAGAACCTGTCCGAGGACAAGAAGAATGGCTACTTCGCCGACGGCATGCAGGATATGATTCTGACCAAACTGGCCGACATCGGTCAATTGAAGGTTATATCCCGCACCTCGACCGCTAAATACAGCAGCCATCCTGATAATCTCAAGACTATTGCCAAACAGCTCGGTGTGGCCACGATCCTGGAAGGCAGCGTGCAGAAAGCGGGCGACCAGGTGCTGATTAACCTGCAGCTGATCAATGCACGGACCGACAGCCATATCTGGGCACAGGCCTATACCCGTACCTTGAAAAACATTTTTGGCGTGGAAGGCGAGGTAGCCCAAAAAGTAGCGGATGCTTTGAATGCAAAATTGACCGCGAAGCAAACAGATGCGGTAACCAATATATCGACCAAGGATCCGGACTGCCTACGATGCCTATCTGCGCGGGGAACATTTCATGATGCTCGTACTAGCCGGTCAATGGAACTTACTGCCCAGGGCCGTTGAAGAATATAAAAAGGCGGTAAAAAGTGATCCTGTGTTTGCTTTGGCCTGGGCCAAGATGGCCGAGGCTCAAAGTTTATTAATGTATGCCAGTATCGACCGTTCCGATTCGACGGCCCAAAAGGCGCTGGCTAATGCCCGAGCACGCCCTGAAGCTCGCTCCGGATTTATCTTATGCACATTTCGCATTGGGATATGTGTACCGCTTTGATTTTGCTGAATACGGCAAAGCGCTCAGTGAATTCGAATTGGCCCTTAAAGGACTTCCCAACAATTCGAGACGTATTATCAGGCTATCGCCTAGATAAAATGGTATGTACGGCGAATTACAGTCGGCAGCAGATGATCTGCAACAGGCCGTGTTTCTGAATCCGAATGATCCCGAGATTGTGTTAGGTCTTGGTATTCTGTCTGATTATATGCACCGGTATGACCGTGCCCGGATAGCTTTTAATCGTGCCCGGGCCACTGCCCCCGATGATCCCGAAGTGTACTCGCATCTTGCCCAACATGAAATTTTAGAATCGGGTGATGTCGATTCTGCCTTTGCCATACTAAATGAGGCGCCCGCCGGCATACAATCGACATCGGAAATAATGTATGAACGAATCAAATTATACTTGTTGAAAAGAGATTATAAGAGGGCTGAAAATATAGCCGCTACATTGCAACCGGGAAGTCGTTCTATCACAAAATCACGGATCCTGCTTCTTCGTGCCGAAGTCTTCAAACTCGCTGGAGATGAGAAAAAAGCTAAAGACTATTATCGCAAGGCGGTTGACGAGGGCATCAGGCATGCTAATGGCCGCGTCACCGAGAATACAATTGACATACTACCGGGGTTAGCTGTTGCTCAGGCCGGGCTGGGTCGCAAGGAAATGGCATTTGAAACGCTGGATAAATTTCAGAAGCTATCTAAAGAAAAAGGATTGCTGCTACCTTTATCCCGGGCATGGTTAACACGTGCACAGGTTGACGTACTTGTTGGAAATAATGCAGGAGCCATCACCGGGTTGGATCATGCATTGTCTTCACAAAAAGGCAGTTTAATATCAGTAAACCTGATCCGGCTTGATCCTTTTTGGGACCCGCTGCGTAAGGAACCGGGGTTCCAGGCCCTGATAACGAAGTATGTTTCCAAATAACAAGCGGAAGATGAGGAAGACCGATGACCAGTGATAATTTTTAATTTTGAATTTTGAATTAGCTGACGCTGCGGCTGACCGCTGATAGCTTTCTTAACACGTTAAACCATGAACTTCAAGAAACTCATATCCGAACTCAAACGGCGTAATGTCTTCAAAGTGGCTACGGCGTACATCATCGCCGGATGGCTGATTATCCAGGTTGTCAGTTCGGTATTTCCCATTTTTAAATTTCCGGCGTGGACCTCACAGTTCGTGGTTATTCTGGTATTAATTGGTTTTCCCATCTCTATCATCCTTGCCTGGGCTTTTGAGATGACCCCGGAGGGTGTAAAGCGTACGGACGAAGTACCTGTGGAGAAATCCATTACGCAAAAGACAGGCCGTAAACTCAATATTGTCCTTGGAGTCGTGCTAGTGCTGGCTGTTGGGATCATCCTTTATCAACAATTCTTCAGAACACAACCTGCTGTATCCGGAGCTGTTTCAAAAGGCAACGTGATGGCTGATTCGGCATCAGCTCCCGCCAAGTCCATCGCCGTGCTGCCGTTCGAGAACCTGAGCACCGACAAGGCCAACCAGTACTTCGCCGACGGCATGCAAGACCTGATCCTGACCAAGCTGGCCGATATCGGCGAGCTCAAGGTGATCGCGCGCACCTCGACCGCCAAATACGCCAGCCACCCGCAAGACCTGAAGACGATTGGCCGGGATCTTGGCGTGGCCACGATCCTGGAAGGCAGCGTGCAGAAGGCCGGCGACCAGGTGCTGGTCAACGTGCAGTTGATCCGTGCCGCCGACCGCAGCCACCTCTGGGCACAATCGTATACACGCACGCTCAAGAACGTGTTCGGCGTCGAAGGCGAGGTGGCCGGGAAGATCGCCAGTGCCCTGAAAGCCAAACTTTCGCCGGCGGAAACTTCGCTCCTTGCGTCCGACCTGAGCCATGACAGCGACGCCAATGACCTGTTCCTGAAGGCCGAGTATCAGTTCCATCAGGCCGAGGTCAATTTCAGCACTGCGAAAATGAAGGCAGCGATTCCGCTGTACCGGCAGGCCATTGCGCGGGCACCCGATTTCGCGCTGGCTTACGCACGGCTGTCCGACGCGGAAAGCCTACTCGCCTGGGAGGGCGGTGGCGGGATGGACGTCAAAGCACAGATTGCCGCCGCACGCCGCGATGCCGAACAGGCGCTCAAGCTCACGCCGAACCTCGCGGCCGCGCAGCTTGCACTCGGCTACAGTGACATGTACGGTCGCGGCGATTACGCCGGCGCGCTGAAGGCCTTCGATGCGGCACTCGCGCTCAAGCCCAACGACGCCGACGCGCTGGCGGCCAAGGGCTACGTCGAACGCCGCCAGGGCCACTACGAGGCCGCGATTGCCTCGCTGCGCAAGGCGTCCACGCTGGATCCGCGCAACTCCGTGCTGCCCTTCCATCTGGGGCTGACCTGGATGATGCTCAATCACTACCCCGAGGCACGGCGGTTATTCCGGCGCGCGCTGGCGCTCGACCCGAACAACCGCATCGCAAAGGGATATCTCTCCCTCGCCATCCTGTTCGCCGACGGCAACCTCCAGCAGGCATTGGCCGTGGCCTCGGGTGACGCGCCGTCGTTGAAACTGTCGCGCGTGTACCTTCTGACCTTGCAACGCAAGTACCAAGCGGCGCTGGCGCTGCTGGACACGGTGCACGCCACGCCCGACAACTTCGGGACCGGCTCCAAGGCGCTGCAACAGGCCGATCTGTACCGGTTGATGGGCGAGACGGCGCGGGCGCGCCCACTGTACGCACAGGCACTGCCGAAAATTCGCGCGCAACTCAAGCAGCAGCAAGGCATCACCAAGGTGGACGCATGGCAGAACCTTGCCGATGTGGAACTCGGGCTCGGCCACACCGCGCAAGGCCTGGCCGCGATCGCCAGGGCCGAGGCCATCGTCGCGCAAAGCCATAACTACACCGAGGGCCCGGGGCGCATGGAAGTCGACGCGCAGCTCTACGCCCAGGCCCATCGCTCCGATCTCGCCGTGCCGCTGCTGGCCAAGGCCCTCGCCAGCCCCGGCATCGGCGGCTATTACTCGCCGGTCATGCTGTGGATCGACCCGGCCTGGGACCCGGTCCGCAAGGACCCGAACTTCCAGGCGCTGCTTAAGAAATATCCATGGAAACAGGAATAATTATGAATTATGAATTTTGAATTAGCTGACCGCTGAGGCCCGATTGCTGAAAGCTTTCTTAACATCAACACGTTTACATGAACTTCAAAAAACTCATACAGGAACTCAAACGGCGCAATGTCTTCAAAGTGGCTACGGCTTACATCATCGCCGGATGGCTGATTATACAGGTCGTCAGTTCGGTTTTTCCCATTTTTAAATTTCCGGCGTGGACCTCGCAATTCGTGGTTATTCTGGTACTCATTGGTTTCCCGATTGCTATCATCCTGGCCTGGGCTTTTGAGATGACACCCGAGGGAGTTAAACGAACTGATGAAGTGTCGGTCGAACAATCGATCACAAAAACCACGGGAAAAAAGTTGAACTATGTGGTGATTGTCGTGTTGGCTTTGGCTGTGGTGGTGTTATCCTACAAAGTTTTCTTTGGGGGGCAAACTCCAGCAGCAACGAACAAACAAATTGAACAACAACCCACCGACAGCCTTTCGGCTCCCCCTAAATCCATTGCCGTATTACCGTTTGTAAACATGAGCCCGGATACGAATAACGCCTACTTCGCCAGTGGGATCCGGGACCTGATTCTGACCAAACTGGATGAGATCGGCGGGATCAAGATTATCGCCCGGACCACCAGCGATCAGTACAAAAGCCGTCCGGAGGATCTGCGGATCGTCGGCCGTCAGCTTGGCGTGGCCACGGTGCTGGAAGGCAGCGTACAAAAGGCAGGCAACCAGGTCCTGATCAATGTGCAACTGATCAAGACAAAGGACTCCGGTCACTTGTGGGCTCATGATTATATCCGTATGCTGACCAACATCTTCGGCGTGGAAGGTGAAGTAGCCGATAGTATTGCCCGGTCCCTGCATACGACCCTTACCCCGGAAGAATCACAAACCGTTCACCAGATCGCAACCCGAAACCCGCAGGCTTACGACCTCTATTTGAAAGCCGATTATATTGTCAAAGCTTTCTGGACTACCGTAGGATCGATCTCAGATATTAATAAAGCGCTTGACTTATGTCAAAAAGCCATCGACCTGGACTCCACCTTTGCCCTGGCCTATGCGAGTAAAGCAGGGGTATTAGCTGAGAAAACTCTATTGTCTGGATATAGTAAAAGCCGGAATGAACAAGCCTTTCGTTTAGCCCGAAAAGCACTTCAATTAAATCCCGGGCTTCCGGAAGCCTACATAGCCATTGGGGATGTCTACTTATTCGGATCTCAGGATTATCATTCCGCCCTGCAATATTTCAAACAAGCCTATGCCAAAATGCCAAATAACGTTGGTCTATTGGAATCCATCAGTGAAGCCCATAAATATATAGGGCAATGGAACCAGGCCAGAACGGAACTGGAACAGGTTACCAGGCTGGATCCACAAAATAGTGTTTACCTGGGAAGGCTGGGCGAACTGTATGCTCACCTTCGCTTGTATAGGGAAGCTGAACAGGCTTACAAACAGGGTTTATTGGTTAATCCGGGAGACAATGTCATAAAATATTTCTATTACATTCCCACCCTGTTGATGGAAGGCAAGCTGGATAGTGCCCGGGCGATATTGACCCAAACCAGACAAAGGTTTAACACACTTAAACTGAGTCTCACAGGGCATAATTATGAAGACGCCATTTTAGGGTATGTATATGTTAATGAACGGAATTTTGACAAAGCCCGGTCAGTCTTTTCCTCCATGAAATCAACACCTAATACAACCTTTGGGGGGCTTGTTTCTTTTGGGTTCATTGTCGATCCAACTATAAACCTGGTCCGGTTGGACCTGGAGCAGGGCGACAGGAAACGGGCCCGGATCCAGGCCCGCATGGCCCTGGACAGCCTGAACCGTTACTATGGGCAATATGAGGATCACCAGGACTTTTATGGCGCGGGCTATTATGTCGGTCTGGCCTGGGTACAGGCAGGACTTGGTGATAAACAGGGAGCTGTTCAGGCCGCACGAAAAGCTGTACAAATCATACCCGTAACCAGGAACGCCTTCTTCGGTCCCTGGTATATGGAGGCGCTGGCTGAGATCTACGCCCAAACCGGCTATACGAATCAGGCCATTGCCACCCTAACCAAACTTATGGAAATGAAGGGTGCCGGAAACGTATCCTCACCGGCTGAACTCCGGCAAGATCCGGTCTGGGATCCGTTGCGTAAAGATCCGGGTTTTAAGGCACTGCTTAAAAAATATCCGAAGAAACAGAAAAAATTATGAATTATAAATTATGAATTTTGAATTAGCTGACCGCTGAGGGCCGATCGCTGAAAGCTTTCTTAACATCAACACGTTTACATGAACTTCAAAAAACTCATATCCGAACTCAAACGGCGTAATGTCTTCAAAGTGGCTACGGCTTACATCATCGCCGGATGGCTGATTATCCAGATTGTCAGTTCGGTATTTCCCATTTTTAAATTTCCGGCGTGGACCTCGCAGTTCGTGGTTATTCTGGTACTCATTGGTTTTCCCATCTCTATCATCCTGGCCTGGGCTTTTGAGATGACACCCGAGGGTGTAAAGCGTACAGATGAAGTGACGAAAGAAGATTCCATCACTAAAACCACCGGGAAAAAACTGAATAATATCTTCATCATTGTCCTGGTTCTGGCGGTGATCGTGCTTTCCTATAAACTGTTTTTCACGAAACAACCTGCTGTATCGGGCGCCGTTACCAAAGGAAGAGCGATAGTTGATTCTTCGTTTGCTCCAGCCAAGTCCATCGCCGTGCTGCCCTTTGAGAACCTGTCCGAGGACAAGAAGAATGGCTACTTCGCCGACGGCATGCAAGACATGATCCTAACCAAGCTGGCCGATATCGGAGACCTCAAGGTTATCTCGCGTACCTCGACCCTTCAGTTCGGAAGCCATCCGCAGAACCTGAAGAAAATCGGCCGTGAACTGGGCGTGGCGACATTGTTGGAAGGCAGTGTACAAAAAGCAGGCGACCAAGTGTTGATCAACGTGCAACTGATAGACGCCCGAAGCGATCACCACATCTGGGCGCAGAGCTATCAGCGCACGCTGGAAAATATCTTCGGCGTGGAGGGCGAAGTGGCCGGAAAAGTAGCTGTCGCCTTAAAGGCCAAACTCGACCCGGCCGAGCAAGTACTGATGGCCACCATACCCACGCATAATCCAGCCGCTTATGATGCCTACCTTCGCGGTATATCTCTTGAGACGAACGCCACCGACATCACCGGGATAAACTTAGAGAAGGTTGCCTCCTACTATGAGCAGGCTGTAAAGCTCGATCCGGACTTCGCCCTGGCCTGGGCCCATCTATCTTCCGTGGATAGCAATATCTCTTTCTCTGAGATCAGCTCGTCACGACTTGTGCGAGCAAAGACCGCGTTAGAGCGGGCCGTCACCCTCGCTCCGAATGCGGCAGCGACCGAGATCGCCAGGGGCAATTATGCATATTATGGTCATCTTGATTATGCTAAGGCGCTCGATGCTTATCGCAAGGCCCTGCAGATTTCGCCGAACAACGCCGCAGCCCTGGTGAACACCGGCTTCGTGTTGCGACGCCAGGGACACTGGCAGCAGGCCATAGACTACATGAATCGCTCGCTTGTAATAGATCCTCGCAATGTCAACACCCTGAGCAATCTCGCGTTGAGCAATGGGAGCCTCAGGCGGTATGAGAAGGCAGAGGTCTTGTTACGGCGGGCGCTTGCGATTAGCCCGGGCGACCCAATCATGATCACTCAACTGGCTGACTTCTACCAAATAACGGGCAATCTCGCAAAAGCGGATAAGGTCCTCGCCGGTGCCAGTATATCGCCAATTTATTGGGAGAGAAGTTATCCCACTGTGATCAAACAGGCGCTATTAACCCACCATTATGAGGAAGCTATACACCTTGCAAAGGTAGCGCTGGCAACTCCCCACCTGCCGAAACTGGCAGAGGCTGTCTATTACCGATGGCTTGGCGTTGCGGAGCAACTCACCGGCGACCTAAAAAGTGCACACAACGCCTATGCACAAACAGTAGCAATCATGAACCAAATACTGCCATCTTCGAATGTGAAGCTACCCCAATTTGCCGCGACGATCGACCTTCTGGCAGCGGCTCAGGCCGGTCTTGGCGAGAAGGACAAAGCACTCGCCTTAGCCCAACATGCTGTTACGCTCCGATCTCCATCACGCGATGCCTTCCAGGGCCCGATGAGTGAGTTCTATCTCTCGGAGATACAATCACTGGTTGGTGAAAAGTCCGGAGCCATTACAACGCTCAAGCACCTGCTGGCCATGCCGCCCGGAAGCTCTGTCTTTCGCCACCTCACCCCGGCACTGCTTCGCCTGGACCCAATTTGGAATCCGCTTCGCAAGGAACCAGGGTTCCAGGCGCTGCTTAAGGAATATCCATGGAAACAAGAATAATTATGAATTTTAAATTTTGAATTTTGAATGAATAATGCTGACAATGGACAACCAACTACCGACAAAAGCTGACCGCTGAGGGCCGATCGCTGAAAGCTTTCTTAACACGTTAATCATGAACCTCAAAAAACTCATAGCGGAACTCAAACGGCGTAACGTTTTCAAAGTGGCCACGGCGTATGCCATAGCCGGTTGGCTAATCATCCAGGTTATTTCGACGATTGCCCCCCAGCTTCATCTGCCGCAATGGGTTCCTACCTTTTTTACCATTCTTGTTTTGACCGGCTTCCCGATTGCCATCATTCTTGCCTGGGCGTTTGAGATGACGCCCGATGGGGTTAAACGCACCGATGAAGTACCTGAGGAGAAATCCGTAACGCAAAAGACAGGCCGTAGACTCAATGTTGTTCTTGGAGTCCTGCTGGTAATCACCGTTGGGATCATTTTCTATCAACAATTTTTCAGAGCACAACCCGCTATATCTGGGGGAGTTTCAAAAGGAACTGCAGCTGCTGATTCGGCATCGGCTCTTGCCAAGTCCATTGCCGTATTGCCCTTCGAAAACATGAGTCCGGATTCAAACAATGTCTACTTTGCCAATGGCATGCAGGATATGATCCTGACCAAACTGGCCGATATCGGAGACCTGAAGGTCATCTCCCGGACTTCCACCGAGCGATATAAAAGCCACCCCGGGGATCTGAAAACGATCGCCGCCCAGCTTGGCGTGGCGACCATCCTGGAAGGCAGCGTGCAGAAAGCCGGCAAGCAGGTGTTAATCAATGTGCAGCTGATCAACGCACAGAGCGACAACCATATCTGGGCTCAAAGTTACACCCGAACACTGGATAATATCTTCGGTGTGGAAGGGGAAGTAGCCGAAAAGATCGCATCGGCCCTCAATGCCAAACTCTCACCGGCGGAATCAAAGGCTGTAGCCCATGTGCCGACCCACAACCCGGCCGCCTACGATGCCTATTTGCGGGGATTGTCCATAGAAACCAATACGACCCTTCTAGGTACGTCTCAATCCGCGGACTCAGCCTACCGGCGGGCGGTCCAACTCGACCCGAATTTTGCCCTTGCCTGGGCGCATCTGTCTTCAATCAACAGCTTCACCTATTTCAATTTCATAGCCTATACACCGGCACACCTCGCTAAAGCCAAACAGGCACTGGACCGGGCCATTGCCCTGGCGCCCGATGCCATTGCGACACAGATTGCCGCCGGTGATTATTACTACCATGGACTGCGTCACTACGACGAGGCGCTGGCCGCCTATCGGAAGGTGCTGAAAATATCACCCAACAATGCGGCGGCATTGGTGGGCATCGGTTATGTGGAGCGTCGCCTCGGGCACTGGCAGACGGCGATCGATTATATGGAGCTTTCTCTTGCATTCGATCCCCGTAATGTTCAAACATTAGAGGATCTTGGTGACAGTTATTTTTGCCTGCTGGATTTCAGGAAGGCGAAAGAAATGTACCGACGGGTGTTGGCCATTAATCCCGATGCTCCTCTCACGATCGTCAGTTTGTCGGGTGTTTTCCTGAGTGAGGGAGACACGGCGCAGGCAGGGAACGTTCTGGCGGGGACAAAGATCTCTTCGCTTAAATGGACTAGTTATCCATATACAATTTTAAACGTGTTACTTATCCAACGCCATGCTGAGGCCATCCAGCTGCTGAAGGCGGCCCTGGCTCAGAAAAAAATGGTATCCAAACCCTCACAGGGTATCTATTACGAAATGCTTGGCTACGCGGAGCAACTTTCCGGCGACCATGAAGCGGCACACAGAGCCTACTCCAGGGCGATGGAAGTCTTGCAGCAGGTCTCCGAATCGCCGGCAGTCGTTTACGCCCGGGCATTTGCTCAGGCCGGGCTCGGGCAGAAGACCGCCGCACTCGCCTCGGCACGCCGCCTCATGGCATTATTTCCCCCTTCACGCGATGCTTTCATGGGTCCGGTAGGTGAGCTCTATCTCGCGGTTATCCAGACAGAGGTCGGTGAAAAGTCCCGGGCCATTGCAACGCTCAAACACCTGCTTGCCATGCCGCCCGGAAACGCGGCTTCGATCGTCTTGAACCCATCGAGGATGCGGATCGATCCAAGATGGGACCCGCTGCGTAAGGACCCGGCGTTTCAGGCACTTATTAAGGAATAATTATGAATTATGAATTTTTAATTATGAATTTTGAATTGGCTGAGGGCCGATAGCTGAAAGCTTTCTAAATACGTTAATCATGAACTTCAAGAAACTCATATCCGAACTTAAACGGCGCAATGTCTTTAAAGTGGCTATGGCTTATGCCATTGCCGGATGGCTGATTATCCAGGTTGCCACTTCAGTGTTTCCTGCCTTTAAATTTCCGGCATGGACCATTCAGTTTGTAATCATACTGGTTGTCATCGGCTTTCCAATATCCCTCATAATCGCCTGGGCCTTTGAATTGACTCCCGAAGGCGTTAAGAAAACCGGCGAAGTTGATAAAGCAGAATCCATAACTCCTTCTACCGGGAAAAAACTCAATAAGCTGATTATCGGCGTACTATCCGTCGCAGTGATTTTCCTTTTAATCGATCGCTTTTTCTTCGTACCGACCGGGGAAAGCACGGCCCAAACAGCTGCCATAACCGATAAGTCCATTGCCGTTCTCCCCTTCGCCGACTTCAGTCCTAAGAGCGATCAGGGTTGGTTTGCAGACGGTCTGACCGAGGAAATTTTAAACGACCTGGTCAAGACGCCCGATCTTAAAGTAGCCTCACGAACAGCCTCATTTGCATATAAAGGCAAAAATGAAGATATCACGGACATAGCAAAAAACCTGGGTGTGGCTTATATCCTGGAAGGTTCGGTTCGCAAAGCCGGTGAGGAAGTCAGGGTCACCATACAATTGATACGGGCTTCGGACGGGATTCATTTGTGGTCGCAATCCTACAACGGGGTTGAAAAAGATATCTTTAAGATACAGGAAGATATTGCCATCAAAATCGCCAGTGCCCTGAAAACAGCCATGAAACCCGGGGCATTGAAAAAAATGGTTCAGGCCGGCACCACGTCCGTGGAAGCGTATAATGAATATCTTAAAGGCCTTTCTTTGTCGCATGATGATCCATTAAAATCTTACCAGCATTTCGAAGAAGCAAGAAAGATAGACCCCGGTTTTTCGGAAGCCAGCTACCATGCTGCTTTATTCTGGTCGGGTCAGCTTACGACTACACGTATCAACTCCGGACTAACGGATAAAAGTTATTCGGAGCAAATGGCGTTGTTTAATGAGCGCATTAAACAGGCTGTTACCCACGCCAATCCGGTGGATAAATTAAAATATCAGTCGTCTCAGTCATTCCTTAATCTGCAGTTTGGGAAATCTCTGGATTTGATAATGCAATATGATAACCAACGCCCCAATGATGTTTCATCATTAGCTTTTACGGCAGAAAATCTGGCTTACCTTGGTAAATATGCAGAAGCATACAAATATGTACAAAAAATGGAAACGGCCGCACTGAATAACTCCACGGATTATATCAGGGTCGAAAGCTATTATTATACTACCAAACAGTATGACAAAGCGGTTGAATTCGGAAGAAAAGCTTTAACAAAATTTCCTTATAACCCCAGTCTGCTTTACAATGTACACCGAGAATTACTTTGGGATGGTCGTTATGATGAAGCACGACCATTGGTTGAGCGAATAGCTGGCAGCGATGATTCAACGATTGTAAGAAACATGCCACTGGTGCGTATCAGACAGGCCTGTGCCGATGGAAATGTGCAGAAAGCCAACCAGATTTATAACACCAAATTGGCCCGGGGAAAAGTAAATATTACAGCCAAATGGCTGGCTCTGATGTTACTTGATCGAAAAAAAGAAGCCTATCAGTTACTTAAACCGCTATACGAACATAACCAGTTCTATTCATTAAGCAGCTGGCTGATTTACCCCTACTTTGATGTCAGCCGTTTTCCAAAACTTCAGCAAATCCTGGATCGGGAGGGAGCCCAAAGAGGAAAACCGGTTCCCATTCCATTTGGATGTAATGTGGAGAAGTAACTATGCATTACTCACTTAAACAAATGAGACGACTGTTCCTGGTCAAAGTGGCTGTGATTTTCACCATCGCTACCTTTTTGATCAACCAAGGTGTGGAAGCATTGGTTATTGCCCAATGGGCCCCTGTCTGGTCATTGCGCTTTACCCTGATTACAACGGTTATCACGTTCCCGTTTGTGATGTATATCGCATGGGTGATTGTGAATAAAAAGCAGGATAAGGAAGAAAGCTACGAAGACCGGGTACTGAACCTTTGGCTGCTCATTCTCTCCGTTTTATTATTACTGTTTGCCATTTTTGAGCAACTCTTCATGCGGTGAATTGGTATCTTTGATACGTCATTCCGCCCCCTCTGCACATCCTCCCGTGGGATGCCTTCGGCAGTGACGTGGGGAGAAAAACTACCGGTTTCCGGTACAGAATTTTGACCATCGCCTCACTCTGCCATCTGTGAATCCTTTGCGGCTCCGCGGTTAAAACAAATTGGCGAAGAAATAACCACGGGGAACACAGGGAAACCACAGAGAAAGTTCAAGCCGTTATGTCGCAAGTCTTTGACTTGTGACCTTTATGCATTGCATCAATAAGTTACGAATTATCCGCAAATGCCTTCTTTATCCCTCTCACGGCCTGGCGGATGCGCTGCTCATTTTCGATCAGGGCAAAACGGACGTGATCATCGCCATAATTGCCAAAACCAATGCCCGGCGAAACGGCAACCTTTCCTTCCTTCAGCAGAAACTTGGAGAACTCCATCGACCCCATTTCCCGGTATTGTTCCGGAATCTTTCCCCAGACAAACATAGTAGCTTTAGGTTTAATGACTTCCCAACCAATGTTATTCAATGAGTCAACCAGCACATCACGACGCGATTTATAGATTTCTGTCACATCTTCCAGAAACTGGTCCCCATTATTCAATGCCTCGATCGAAGCGATTTGGATAGGCTGAAATATTCCGTAATCGAGATAACTCTTCATGCGTGTCAGGGCGGCGATCAAATCCTGATTACCCACACAGAAACCGACGCGCCATCCCGGCATGTTGTAGCTCTTGGAGAGAGTGAATGTTTCCACCGCAATCTTCCGCGCTTCGGGAATCTGAAGCATGCTTGGGGCTTTGTATCCGTCAAAACACAGATCGGCATAGGCCAGATCGTGAATGACCAGAACATTGCGCTCTAGCGCAAAGTCAACCACTTTTTGGAAGAAATCGAGATCAACGACCTCTGTAGTTGGGTTATGGGGGAAATTCAGGATCATCAGTTTTGGACGCGGCCAGCTTTGATCATAGGCTTCTTCGAGGCGTTCGAAAAAATTATCTCCCTGGAATAACGGCACACGCCTCAAATCACCGCCGGCAATCACAACAGAATATGCGTGAATCGGATAGGTTGGATCCGGACACAAGACGATATCACCCTGGTCAATGATGCTCAATACCAGGTGGGCAAGTCCCTCTTTAGATCCCATCGTAACGATAGCCTCGCTATTCGGATCGATATCCACGTCGTAGCGCCTTTTGTACCAATCAGATATAGCTACCCGCAACTTATAAATACCGCGAGACACCGAATAACGATGATTCCGGCCGTTATGAACAGCTTCAATCAACTTGTTAACAATAGGCTCCGGCGTGGGCTGATCGGGGTTGCCCATGCTCATATCAACGATGTCCTCGCCCGCTCGCCGTGCCTGCATTTTCAGCTCGTTGGTTACAGCGAAAGCATACGGAGGTAAGCGTTTGATACGATTGAATTCAAAGTTGCCCATTGTGATAGTAGTTGATTGTCCGTTGTTAGTTGTTAGTTACAGGTTGTCAGTGGAACGACAAATCCAAATTAAAAAGCTGGTACCCCGAATAGTTTTCGGGGTACCACAACAAGTCACTGACATGGTTCAAGCGAAGACACTTGAACCAGCGTTGATTTCCCTATTTCCCTATTTCCCTATTTCCTGTCTTCTTTGCGACTTCTTCGCTGTTTGGCTGAATTGGATAACAGCCTAAAACTTTAATGAAGCTTGCCTTTTTCTTCAGCTCATTTAGTGTCTGTTCCACGTTCTCATCACGGGTATTACCTTCTATGTCCAGGTAAAACAGATACTGCCAGGGAGTATTGGGACGCGGACGCGACTCCAGCTTGGTCATGTTAATTCCATGATCACCCAGCACACGCAGACAGTCAATCAACGCACCCTTTTCGTGGCTTGTCGCAATCACCAGTGAGGTCTTGCATGGAATCTGAGGATCACAGTAAACCGGCTCACGGGCGACAATGACAAAACGGGTAAAATTCAAATCCTGGTTGGCGATGTCTCGTTCAATAATATGAAGCCCGTATTGTTCAGCAGCTTGTGCACCTGCAATAGCAGCCAGTGACAGGTCTCCATCTTCCTGTACTTTCCTTGCTGCCAACGCCGTGTCCAGGTATGACTCCACGTGGCAATGTGTCAGTTTCGCAAGAAACCTGCTGCATTGCGCCAGCGCCTGCGGATGAGAGATAATACGCCGAATGCGTGAAATCGGCACGGGTTCAAGAGCCAGAAGGCAGTGACGAATCCGCAACACCTCTTCTCCGACAATGACTAAAGAGCTGCTCCCCAGCAAGTCGTATGTCTGGTTGATAGAACCGGCAGTGGTGTTCTCAATGGGAAGGATAGCAACATCTACTTCACTATTTTCAACAGCTTCGCCGGCCTCCTCAAACGTATCATATCCATAACTGACGATATTTGCGTACCGATCACCGAAATGCCGTTGTGTTGCTACATGACTAAATGCCCCTTCCGCTCCCTGGTAAGCCACTGTTATAGTCTTATCTGAGCGTAATGGATTATGGTAATCCATAAGCGCGTGGGTCTGGGAACGCACCGAGTGATTAATGATCTCACGGAATATCTGTTCAGCGAAATATCGGTCCAGTCCGGCTTTCCGTGCAATATCGCCAATCTCTGACAGGATCTGTTCTTCTCTTTGATAGTCTCTGAGTTTTCCTGCATTCTCTGCCTTCAGTGAAAAGACCTGTTGTACAGCCTTTTGCCGCTCCGCAAGAGCATCGATGATCGTCTTGTCGATGGAATCCAGTCTTGATCGTATTTCGTCAAGTTTATCTTTCATGGGTAATTTTGTACATGATTAGAAATTATGTTAACCGTTCCTGGTTAAAAATGATCATGAAATAAATCTGAATGGAGTTCGGGGTTTCGGGTTTATTGTTTCGAGTTCATTTATACCCTGTTTTTAAATTTATTTCCTCGAATATTCGATTTGTTTAAATAAGTTATGAACCGACCGATTTTCGAGGCTAGCTCATCACACTCTATTTCCATTTTTTCCAACATTTCGCGTGATAATTATTTTCTATCGTATGCCCTGTAGAGTTGCGATTTTACTTCACCAAGTGATCCTTTCGCTATGCTAAGAAAATTGACAAATTCATTATTACCACCTCTTTCAAAACCTTCAGCAATATTATCCATGACTGAACCGCTTGATCCATTAATTTGATTCTTAAGCCTGTAGTCTTTCGAAAAAACATCATGGTTTGTATAAAGCTCATGAACCTCTTCCGCAAGAGTTCTGGCCATTTTCCAAATATCCAAATCTTCAAAGCGTTGAATAGTGGCCATAATATTTAGTATTTACCTAATAATGATTTCATCATCCAACTCTAAACCCGAAACTTAAAACTCGAAACACGAATAAGTAATCTCACTAAATATATAATTAATGTCACTTTTGTTAGTTTTCTGCGGTTACTTTTTCGTGATGATCGAGGAGAAATGATTTTAATGCCTGGTAATCAGCGGCAAGAGGAATTGCCTGCTTTGGTTTCTCAAGACATTCCTGAAGTTGTTCAGGCATGGGAATCGTTTCATTGATCACCGACTCAACCGTATCCTTGAACTTAGCCGGATGAGCCGTAGACATCAGGATGACCGGGGAATCTTCATCACCTGTCGTCTTCCGGTATTCTTCGCCGGCCAGATAACCGACGGCGGTGTGAGGATCCATGACGTAACCTGTCTGCTGATGAACCCATTGAATGGCATCTTTCGTCTGATCATCGTTAAAAGAGGCCCCCCACAGATGTTTCCGAATCATAGAAATTGAATCGTTGAATAAAAACCGAATCCGATCCAGATTACTCGGATTGCCAACATCCATAGCATTGGAGAGCGTGCGCACCGATGGTCTCGGTGAGAAAACACCTTTACGCAAATATTCAGGGACTACATCGTTTACATTGGTTGCCACGATAAACTGATCTACAGGCATACCCATCCGCATTGCCAATAATCCGCCGGTCAGATTGCCCATGTTCCCGCTTGGGACGCAAAAAACCGGCTTTTCTTTCATCTTCCTCTGTAATTGTGCCAAAGCATAGAGGTAATAAAACGACTGCGGCAACAGACGTGCGAAATTGATTGAGTTGGCAGAACTCAATTTCAGTTCATTCTTCAGATCATTATCCGAAAAAGCCTGTTTAACCATCGTCTGGCAGTCATCAAAGGTGCCTTCAACTTCAACGGCGGTGACATTTCCACCGACTGTCGTCAATTGTTGTTCCTGGAGCATGCTCACTTTGTCACTCGGATATAACAGGCAAACACGAATACCCGGAACACCGAGAAAACCGTGAGCAACAGCACTGCCCGTGTCGCCGGAAGTCGCCACGAGAATATAGACATCCTCTTCGTCATCCTGATTCATTGCAGAGAAAACACGGGACATGAAACGTGCGCCAAAATCTTTAAAAGCCAGGGTTGGACCGTGAAAAAGCTCCGTCACATACACTTTCCCATCAAGGGGAACCAACGGCGCATCGAATGAAAATGCATCGGCTATTACATCCCGGAGAGCCTCATCTGTCAGCTCTTCATGTACAAATGGTCTTGCGATATTAAACGCAATGTCGTTGAACGAGAGATCGCTTATGTTTTTCCAAAACTGATCGGGAAGTCGTGGAATACTTTCCGGCATGTACAATCCACCGTCATCGGCCAATCCTTTCAGGACAGCCTCGAAAAAAGAAACCGGTTGGCTTTTTCTGTTTGTGCTTATGAACTGCATGTTCAGGAATACGTTAAAATCTGGTCGCTGTTCTGTTGGTAGCGGTCTGACGGTTTGGAACCGTCTGACCGCAATGTATCTTTTCAGGCAAGTTGTTCTTCGCTGATAACGGTACAGCCGGCTTTGTTAATTTCAGAGATATATAAATCACTGGTCAATCCGACTGAGGCAATGGCATGCTGCATGGCTGCTCCAATTTTTTGTGCTTCTTCATTTGAAGTACTAAGGGCAAAAACCGATGGCCCGGAACCTGAAATACTGCAACCGAGAGCGCCGGCATCCATTGCAGCAGACTTCATCTGGTTAAAACCGGGGATGAGTACTGAACGAATTGGTTCGATGATCTCGTCGTGCAATGAACGACCGATCAGATCATAATCGCCCTTCATCAAGCCTGCAACCAAAGCACCGACATTTCCCCATTGGGCAACAGCACGTGCTAACAGAATTTGTTTTCGCAGAATTTTACGAGTGTCTTCGGTACGAATGACAATATGAGGATGGATCACCGTGCAATGGAGTCCTTCCGGATAATTTATGGAGATCACATCAATTGGATGATTACTGCGGATGAAAACGAATCCGCCCAGTAACGAAGCGGCTGCGTTATCAGCATGTGCAGCACCACATGCAATCCGCTCGCCTTCAACGGCATACTTTAAAAGATCTTTGCGATCATATGGATCACCCAGGAGACGATTTACAGCCACTACGGCAGCTACCGAACTGGCGGCACTCGAACCGAGTCCACTGCCCAGCGGCATCTTTTTATACAGCTCCAATTCGATGCCAAATTTGATATCATCCGATAAATCCTGCATCATGGCTGTTGCTGCAACACCGGCCGTATTTTTATCAATCTGAAGAGGCAATTTACCGCCATCACCGTGAATCGCCGTAATTGTAACGCCGGCTTCATCGCGAACGCGCACTACTATTTCATCACCCGGTTCATGAATTGCAAATCCGAGCACATCGAATCCACAACCGACATTTGCCACACTTGCCGGTGCAAAGACCCGAACTTCACTGAGGTTATTGGATATCATGATTTCTAATCAGCCGCAAAAGCTATGAATTTATTCGTATTAATTTAAAATAGGTTGATTTATATAAACGTACATCATCCTGGTAATTATGCGAGGCATTTAAGATAAGCACATTAACACCAGACTTCAGTGATTATCAGTGTCCGGTACCGTTCGCCACAGCCTTTGGGGTAAAAAATGCATCGTGCAGTGATGTCAACGCGCGCGCTTCGTCATCCTTATTGACGATAAACGAGATGTTTCGCTCGGATGAACCCTGTGCTATTGCTATGATATTGATTTTTTTGCCACCAAGAGCCTGAAAGACTTGACCAGCGATGCCGGGAGTCCGCTGCATGTAATCACCTACAACGGCAATGATACACATATCATCTTCAATGAGCACTTTTTCAATGCCTTCTTCCATGAGCTCGATCCGGAATTCTTCCTCAATCGATTTTTGAGCACTTTTAGCGTGCTCTGATAAGATTGCCAGACAGATTGTGTGTTCCGACGAAGCCTGGGTTATCATAATGATATTGATGCCGGCTTCAGCGAGAGCCTTGAAGATTCGGGCGGCTATACCACTCACGCCGATCATCCCGCTGCCCCGTATAGTCACCAGTGCAATATTTTCGATGGATGACAATCCTTTGATGATCCCGTTCCTACCGGTCGGCTGCTTCTCAATTTTCGTTCCGGATGACTCAGGGCTGAAAGTGTTACATATAAGGATCGGGATTCCGGCTTTCATTGCAGGCTGCAACGTTGGCGGATAGATTACTTTCGCACCGAAGTGGGACAACTCCATGGCCTCTTCATATGAAAGCTCCGGAATTGTGAAAGCCTGTTTTACTTTGCGCGGATCTGCAGTCATCAACCCATTTACATCCGTCCAAATTTCAATCATATCTACTCCGAGTGCCGCACCGAGAATAGATGCGGTATAGTCGGAACCACCTCGGCCTAGCGTGGATGTCTCGCCTCGTTCGGTGGATGCGATAAACCCGGTGACGACCTGCAGTTCTTTTTTCTCTTTAAAATAATCCCGGATATTCCGGTAGGTTTGCTCCATAAGAATGCGGGCAGAGCCAAACCGGATATCTGTTTTGATAAAATCGCGGGCATCAGCAAAATTAGCAGGCACTCCACTGTCAGTCAGGCACCAGCTGAGAATATAAGCGGAAAACCGTTCACCAAAACTTACGATGAAATCCATCGTTCGCGGCGTAAGTTCTCGTACAAGGTAAACACCGGTGAGGATGTCTTCCAGCTCGTTGAGCGACATCTTAAAATGAGCGATGACTTCACTCTGCCGGTACACGGATATGCATTCACGGATGACATCGATGTGGCGATCTTCCAGTTCCTTTATAAGGTCACTGTACTCGGCAGAACCTGATGCCGCCAGTTCTGCACCGCGGATCAAACCGTCCGTTACCCCACGAAATGCAGACACAACAACGGCTACGGAATCTTCTTTCTGTTTCCCGTCAATAATAGACACGACTCCTTTAATTGCTTCAGGAGTTCCAACCGATGAACCGCCAAACTTGAGAATCCGCATGTAACCTTGATTTTTCCTTAGGAATGCCGCTTGGAGAAAATATCCGGGATGTTAGCCATAAATCGAATATCATTCAAATGATCATCTCCCGGCATCACGTCGTTTTCATCTAATAATAGAATTTATCCAATACTTTCAAACATAGGAATTAAAAATCGTGCTTTTTTTTACCTCAAAAATATTATGAGTGTGATCATATTTACCTTTCATAAGGCGTCATAAATACCGTCATAAATTTCAAATAATTCTTATTCGTATTCAGAAAAGCGCTTCCAGTATTTTTGTCTGATAATTTCCGCATGTTATCATGGTCTGAATCGTTGAATAGCATCAGAAATTTTTTTTGCCGTTTTTTTCAATAGGACTTGCATTATTAGGGATTAATTTAGTATCTATGGGGTAATGAAATTACAAGGCACATATCAAGTACGCATAGCTAACCGGCGGCGACCGTTAATTCTAAACGGACGGGAAGGCTATGCCATGAAGTGATTTCGCATATATAAAGATTTTTTCGAATATCCATTCAAAAGGCAGAACCTTCCCGGTTCTGCCTTTTTTTGTTTTAATAACCTGTGTTTTTTATTTATGAATAAAATTGTTCTCGCATTCAGTGGTGGTTTAGACACCAGTTTTTGTGTTCCATATTTAAAGAAGAAATATGGTTCCGAGCTTCACACCGTGACGGTTGATTGCCTTGGTATGACTTCGGAACAGAAAGATGAGCTCGAAAAAAAATCTCTTGAATTAGGCGCCGATGCACACACAACTCTCGACGGCACCGAACAGATCTACTCCAAAATTCTTGCTTACCTTATAAAGGGCAATGTATTACGTGATCGAACCTACCCTCTCTCCGTCGGTGCTGAACGATTCATCCAGGCCAAGTTAATCGCCGAATATACTCAGAAAATCGGTGCTGATGCAGTTGCTCACGGATCCACCGGTGCCGGAAATGACCAGGTTCGTTTTGATGTGGCATTACGTGTTGTCGATCCCGATTTACAGATTATCACTCCCATTCGCGAGGAAAAATTCACTCGTGAACAGCAGATCAAAATCTTAAAAGAAAACGGTTTTGAATATTCAGGGACGAAAGCTCCCTATTCGATCAATGCAGGTATCTGGGGTACGACAATCGGCGGTTATGAAACACTGACACCCAACAAAGCATTACCACCCGAGGCATTCCCGGAACTGAAAGCTCCTCACCTGTTCAACGATGATCCGGAAGAATTTACGATCACTTTTGAAAAAGGCCTGCCCGTGGCAGTGAACGGTGAATCAGCTGCACCACTTACTTTATTACAGATAATAAAAGAAGCGGCTGTCAAACACGGTATTGGCCGCGGGATGCACACCGGCGACACGATACTGGGCATTAAAGGACGCATTGGCTTTGAAGCTCCTGTAGCTACACTGGTTTATACCGCTCACAGAGAGCTGGAAAAACAGATCCTGACCAAATGGCAGCGTCATCTTAAAGACACATTATCAGACTACTACGGCATGCTTTTGCATGAAGCTCAGTATTTCGATCCGGCCATGCGCAACATCGAGGCTTTCCTTGATTCGTCACAGGAACGAATTGACGGAACGGTCAATCTGTATTTGTACAGGGGAAATGTTTTTCCACTCGGTGTCGAATCATCCAATTCGATGATGAACGGGAAAGCACAATACGGCGAAAGCAGCCAGCTCTGGAATGGCGAAGAAGCCAGGGCTTTCAGCAAAATTTACGGTATCGCATCAATTTTGAGCAATCAACATTAAAACAGGCAATAACACCATGGAGAATAGCAAGATTCTGGACGCAGACATCATCGCTTCAAGCACAAGCAATGTGCCTATGGATCAACACGTACTCGTCTCAGACAATATTGTTGCCAGAGAAGGTTTTCTGGTTGCGGTGCGCGTTTTAGACGAAAAGAGCACCTACAACCAGGTTGAGTTACGAAACGGTGAATTTGTAACAATCACGCGTGATAAAATACTCGTTGGAACACTGGGAGAGCGTCAGGCTCTCCGCGGCTATAGTGGAATCGTACCTCGTCAGATAAAAAAGGGTGATATCCTCCACATTCTAAACATGGGTGGGATCATTGGCTTGTGCCAATCAGACTATCCTGCCTATGGTCCGGCTACAAGAGTTGAAGTGATCGGTGCTGTTATGGTCTACCATGATGATACCTACAAGCACGCATCGATCAGCGACTTTGCCATAGAATGGGAGGATCATCTCCCTCACAGTGCTCCCATGGTAGCTGTGACAGGAACCTGCATGAATGTAGGCAAGACCTACGCTGCATCCGCTATCATTGAAAAACTAACACAGAAGGGGCTGCGTGTTGCAGCGGCCAAGCTCACCGGAGCAAGCCTCTTGCGCGACACTAAAGCGATGAAGAACAAAGGTGCCGTGGTCTGCACCAACTTCTCGGAAGCCGGTCTTGTCTCCACCACGCATCAGAATGTGGTAACGATGGCCAAAGGACTCATCAAACATCTGAATTCTTACTCCCCTGATGTAATTGTCCTCGAATTCGGAGATGGCGTAATTGGGGCTTATGGCGTGGATAATCTCTTAATGGATAAAGAAATCCAGCAACATATCGCTGTGCACGTTGCAGCCGCGCAGGACCTGACCGGATGCTGGGCACTCGACGGACTCTTCCGCAGCCGATATAATACAGAGCTATCTTTGATTACGGGTCCTGTTACGGATAACATCGTCGGCATTCGCTACATCACGAAAACACTCGGTATCCAGGCTGCCAACGCCATGCAGCATCCCGGTACCCTGGCCGAATATGTGCTTGATGAATTGTCCAACAACACAAAGCATAACAAAATACAGGTAGCCTGATCACGATGAAGGAAATAACGGTATCGGTTGTTGGAGGTAGCGGATTAGCGGGCATGGAGGCTGTACGCCTGGTTCATGGCCACCCCATTCTGCAGCTCCATCGTATTTATGCGAACCGAAATGCAGGGGAATCGTTCTCGAACCTCTTCCCTGCTTTCAGAGGAACAATCGATAAGGTTTTTTCCGGAATTGACCAGATCACCAATGATGATGCAGACGTGCTTCTTTTTGCACTGCCGCATGGTCAATCAGCCCAACCGATAGCTGAAGTTTTAGACAAAGGATACCAGGGAAAAATCGTAGACATCGGTTCTGATTTTCGCCTGAAAAAAGCGGATGCCTATAAAACATATTACGGTTATGAACACGCCCATACCGGGTTACTCGATCAGTTCGTATATGGATTGCCTGAATTCTTCCATGATGATATTGCTCAATCGTCTTATGTTGCTGTTCCGGGATGTTTTGCCACGGCCATCCAGCTGTCCTTGTTACCTGTAATCATAAAGGATTCGGCTCACGCCTATCATATTACTGCCGTTACCGGGTCATCAGGGTCAGGTGCGGGTTTATCCGATGCGGTACACTTTTCATACCGTACCGGTAACATGAAGGCGTATAAGGTGCTAAAACATCAGCATCTGGGTGAGATCAACCAGACGATATCGACTCTCTCGGGACATGAAGCTGATTTGCGTTTCACACCAGTATCAGGTCCGTTTGTGCGCGGCATTTGGCTAACCGCTTCTTTTACACTGAATAAATCAATCTCACTCGAAGAGATTTATAAGGAATATTACCAGAACGCGTCTTTTGTCCGCTTAAGTGATCAGGCTCCACAGTTGAAACATGTTGTCGGAAGCAACTTTATCGATATCGGATGGCAACAACAGGACGATGCTGTAGTAGTGTTTGGTGCCATTGACAACCTGTTGAAAGGCGCCGCCGGACAAGCGATACAGGACCTGAATATCATGTGCGGATTTGATGAACACGCCGGACTTACCCAGCCCGGATCGGTACTCTGAACATTTTTATGTAATTAATTGATTTAATACCATGCATTTAGCAGTTGACCAGAAAACATACTCAAATGGTGTTATAACGAACCACCGACCGTATAGCAAGGAGTTGCGTCATTTCCTGAAACTGTCGGACTGGACAAACGAGGAACTTGCCAAACTCATCGAACTCGGTCTGCAGCTCAAACACGATAACTTCCGGTCACCTGTGGCGGAAAACAAAGTGCTTGGACTCCTGTTCAACAATCCATCTCTCAGAACAAGAATGTCGTTCGAGGTGGCTGCCAGCCATATTGGAGCTAAAATAACGTCCATCCAGCCGGGCAACGGTTCGTGGAATATAGAATTGAACGATGGTGTGGTTATGGATGAAGACAAACAGGAACACCTTCGTGAAATGGTAGCTGTCGTTACTTCATATGTTGATGCGTTGGGTGTCCGCCACTTCGCTTCCCTCTCAGATGAAGAAGCCGACAGGAACGACAGCCTGATTCACAAAATTGCCGAATTATCGAAAGTACCGGTAATCAACCTGGAAAGTGCACAATCTCATCCCTGCCAATCGCTGGCCGACTGGATGACACTTCACGAGGTTTTTGGTGATGATCTTTCAGATGTAAATATCGTTGTTCGCTGGGCACCACATCCCAAACCGCTGCCAAGAGCTGTCCCAAACTCTGCTCTTGAGGCATTTGTTCGAAGCGGGGCAAATGTCACACTCGCCTGTCCGGAAGAGATGACACCCGATGAAGCGACACTCGATCAACTGAAAAAATATGCCGGTGCCGGTTCTGAAAAGTTCCAGGTAAGCCATTCAAAGAGTGAAAATCTGAAAGGTGCCCAGGTTGTGTATGCAAAATCATGGCACGGAAGCATGATCTACAATGATCCCCAGGAGGAAGAAAGAGTCCGCAAGGCTTACAGCGACTGGACTATAACTGAATCCGATATGAAACTGACCAATAACGGGCATTTTATGCACTGCCTTCCGGTCAGAAGAAATGTGGTCGTCACCGATCAGGTGTTAGACAGTAAATCCTCGGTTCACATCCAGGAGGCAGAAAACCGACTTCATATCCAGAAAGCTTTATTGATGAAACTATGGAACCTATCTTAGTTAAAATCGGCGGAGATTTGATTGAGAAGGATGAGCAGCTTGCCATCCTTGCTGAGTGGGTGAATGAACAACACAAACAGAATCGTCCGGTTGTGATTGTTCACGGAGCGGGTAAACAGATAGACTCGCTAAGCAATCAACTTGGAATTGCCATCAACAAGCACAATGGCAGAAGAATCACCGATGATGCCACGCGTGAAATCCTCGTTCAGGTAGTGGCCGGCACCGTGAATAAACGGCTGATCACCCTGTTCCGGGGCCATGGCCTCAACCCGGTCGGCATGACAGCAGCCGACGGGATGATGACGACCTCGAAACGACGCCCGACTTCGATTGAGAACGGCAAGACTATCGATTTTGGCTTGGTAGGCGATATTCACCAGGCAAATCCGAAGATTTTGGAAACCCTGTTGGGCGAAGGTTTTGTACCCGTCATCGGCTGTATAAGCTGGTCTGAAGATCACGGCCTGTTGAATATCAATGCGGACACATTGGCGTCGGCGCTGGCCAGTGCTCTCAAATGTGAAACCCTCTACCTGGTAACCGGAGCAGGAGGAGTACTGAATGAGTCACATTCACGTCTGAAAAACCTTGATCCTGAATTGTTCAATAAAGGATCCAAAGATGGATGGATATCAGAAGGTATGATCCCCAAATTGCAACACGGATTCGAAGCATTGGAACATAATGTTGGAGAGGTCATCATCTGTGCTCCATCCGACCTCTCATCCAAAAAAGGTACTCAATTACAACTAACCAACTAACCAACACAGGAAACATGTACCAGGTTGAAGATTTATTACTGCAGTTGATACAGTTCCCCAGCCTAAGTGGCCAGGAGAAAAATCTGGTCGATTGGCTGGAAAAGTATCTAAGCGAAACCGAATTGGTTCAGTTAGAACGTATTGAAAACAATTTGATGATCCACATCGGTCATGGTCGTCCGTGGCTCTTATTAAATAGCCACTCTGATGTTGTCCCGCCATCCCCGGATCACGTGGGAGACCCGTTCCACCCGGTTATCATGGATGGTAAGATATATGGACGAGGTAGTACGGATGCGAAGGGTTGCGGCTCGACCATGATCACTTCTTTGCTTGAGTTATCAAAAAACGGCTTCAACCCAAGCGGTCGTGTCAGCATGGCGTTAACCGTCTGCGAAGAGAGCGCTGGTGTTAATAATGGGATGGCTTTTTTGCGTAATCATATTGATAATCCTGATGCTGCCATCGTGGGCGAGCCAACATCACTGGCACCATGCATTGCCCAAAAAGGGATGCTTATTCTTAAGCTAACCACAAAGGGTGAGTCCGGTCATGCTGCAAGAATGAAAGGACAAAACGCCATCTATGAAATGGGACAGGTCTTATCTGATCTGAAAAATATTACATTTGATAAGAAGAATGATCTGATTGGCGAAGTAAAAATCACACCGACTATTATTGAAGGGGGCACTGCCAAAAACATGGCCCCGGAAAAAGCCGATCTTTACCTTGATATCCGGACGATTCCGGAAATATCCAATCAGCACATTATTGATGTACTCTCGCAAAAACTCAATGCAGAGATTTCGATAGTCAGCGATCGTTATGTCGCCACGAGTACCGATCCAAACCATAAAGTGGTCACTTCTGCGCTCAAAGCATCAACTGCGCCGAGCTTTGGATCACCGACGAGTTCCGACTGGGTATTTCTGCATGACATCCCTACCGTTAAAATCGGTCCGGGACACAGTCAGGTTTCGCATACCCGTGATGAACACATCGAGATTGATCAGCTCCACAAAGGTGTGAAAGTGTACCAGGATTTAATCACCCAATTTTTTTCCTGATTATGAAAACGGTATGGCAAAAGGATGACAAGCAGGTTCATTCTGCGTGGTTTTTTGAATTCACCGCAGCTGAAGACAGGCTTTATGATGAAGAACTGATCCCATATGATATCATTTGTAATATCGCTCAGGTCCATGTTTTACACCGGGCGAAACTTCTGGATGAAAAGGATACCAACCTGTTGCTGCAGGAGCTTCGGAACCTTTATCACCTATGGGAAAAGGGTAAATTTTCACTCACAAAAGCAGATGAAGATGTTCATTCTGCCATAGAACGACATCTTACCGATCATCTGGGCGATGCTGGGAAGAAGATTCACGCCGGCCGCTCACGTAATGATCTTGTTATCGCTGATACACGTCTCCACTCCAAGGAGAATATTCGCAAGATCATGGATAAATGGATCAGCGTTATCAGGGCGCTGAGAACCGTTGGAATCAATTATAAAGGTGTCTTTCTGCCGGGTTACACACACATGCAGCCGGCCATGCCGAACTCGGTCGATGCGTGGTGTTCAGGGTACATTGAACTTTTGCTCTCTGCCGCTGACGCTTTGAAACAGGCATATGCCGCTATCGATACCTCTCCACTCGGTGTTGCAGCAGGCTTTGGTGTCCCCTATTTCAACATCGACCGCAACCTTTATGCTACACTGCTTGGCTTTGAAAACGTACAATATTCCGTTACCTCTGTTCAGTTATCTCGCGGGTTCCTGGAATTGCGATTACTCCATGCCTTGCAATATGGTGCAAGCGTTTTCAATCGTCTCGCTGCAGACATCGTCTTCTATGCTGGTGCCGACAAAGGATTTATTTCATTAAGCGATGACCAGGTTTCTGGCAGTAGCATCATGCCGCAAAAGAAAAACCCGGATGTGTGGGAACTGATACGTGGTTTCTCTCATGAGTTCGAAGGCCTGGTAGCCCAGATGCAGTCAACCACAGCAAACATGACTTCAGGATATCATCGTGATCTGCAGACTATCAAGAAACTAACAATGGCCAGCATTAGCCGTATGGATCAGCTCTGTGAAGCATCTTCAAAGGCTTTGAAAGGAGTAAGTTTCAACGAAGATACTTGTTACGAAGCTCTTGATTCATCACTTTTTGCTACTCACCTGGCCAATTCGTTAACACTCCAGGGAATTCCGTTTCGCGAAGCCTATAAAAAAGCAGCAAGGGAATATGCGAATAACACCATCCCATCCAAAGAGGAATTGAGTGAGTGTTATAACCACCTTGGTGCGCCAGGCCAGTGTGATACTTCCTACTTCAACCCTGCCATCGAATCACTCAATACCTGGGTTGAAAATGAGGAGAAGAAATGGGCCGAAATTAAAAACCAATTGCTGAATTAATTTGTGATCAAATAAATCACATACAAAGGACCTATCTCATCAAGTCCTCCACACACCAGGGGGCGTGTCCTGTAATTAGGATGCGTCCCTTATTTTTTTGATAAACCTGACTGGCATAAACCGTTAAAACGGTTAATGAGTTAACGCATTCTTACGAACACCCGGATTAATCCGGGTGCTAATAGTCGACGAATTTAAAATGAATCGTTTTTAACGAATTCTCCCAACGCTTATCTTGAACTTATGCTGACTTTCCCTGCTGGTGAGCAGTAATCAAACCTTGCTATGACAGCTCTCTTAGGAGCTTGCTGTTTGTAAAATTCAAATGACACATGAAAATCAGACTCCTTCGGAGCAGGCGCTTGCTTATCACAATAAATATCTATGAACAGGATACTCCTTAAGGAGCAAAGTCCCCAACACAATACTACTAATCCAGATCACGAAAAGGTAAGGCAATACAAACGATAGTGTGGAAAGGACAAGATTTATCAAGCGTTGACCTTTAACTGAGACTCTTCATTCTTGTCTGTGACGCAGCCCTCAGATGCTGATGATACCAAGCGGGCATATTTATAAAGAGAACCGCTCTTGACCCTGAGTTCCGGTTGTTTCCAGTTTTTTTTGCGTTTTGAGAACTCTTCATCTGAAATATCGAGCGTCATTTTACGCTCAACAGCGTCGATTATGATTTGATCATCATTTTGGATTAGTGCGATGGGACCGCCGACTTGTGCTTCAGGAGTTACATGTCCAATCACAAATCCATGGCTCCCACCTGAAAAACGTCCATCGGTTATTAACGCAACAGTCTTGCCAAGCCCGGCACCCATGATGGCAGCCGTAATTGAAAGCATTTCACGCATGCCCGGTCCGCCTTTGGGACCTTCATAGCGAATAACAACAACGTCTCCCGGTTTTACTTCGCCATTTTGAATTGCCGCCAGGCTGTCTTCCTCGCTATCGAAAACTTTAGCCGGCCCGTTGAACTGTTCTCCCTCTTTACCGGTGATTTTAGCCACGGCTCCCTCCGGAGAGAGGTTTCCGTACATGATTTCAATGTGACCCGTTTTTTTGATCGGATTGGAGACCGGGGCAACAATGGATTGACCTTCAAGCAAATCTGGCAGATCAGCGATATTTTCCTCCAGCGTCTTTCCGGTTACGGTCATGCAAGAACCATCAATAAGTCCTTCCTTCAGCAGAAGTTTTTGTACGGCCGGAACGCCGCCCACATTATACAGGTCTTCCATCACGTATTTTCCACTCGGTTTGAGGTCGGCCAGATAAGGTGTACGTGCGCTGATTTCCTGGAAGTCATCAATTGTAAATTCCACTCCAGCCGTGTAAGCCATTGCAAGCAAATGAAGTACGGCGTTTGTTGAGCCTCCCAATGCAATGGCAACGGCTACGGCATTCTCAAATGCCTTCTTGGTCATGATGTCACTTGGTTTGATATCACGTTCCAGAAGCGTGAGGATAGCCTTGCCGGCACGATGACATTCTTCAATTTTCTTACTGTGCGTTGCCGGGATAGACGAACTATATGGCAAACTCATTCCTAATGTTTCTATTGCCGTTGCCATGGTATTGGCCGTATACATACCACCGCAGGCACCTGCGCCCGGGCATGCATGGTGTAAAACATCTAACAGTTGATTGTCATCAATTTCCTTGGACAAATACTGTCCGTAGGACTCAAATGCCGATACGATATCCAGCTTTTGTCCATTCAGGTTTCCCGGACGGATGGTTCCCCCGTAAATCATAATTGAGGGACGATCAAAACGTGCCATTGCCATTACTGAGCCCGGCATATTTTTATCGCAACCGGCAATCGAGATATTACCATCATACCATTGAGCCCGCATCACCGTTTCGATGGAATCGGCAATGATATCACGCGATGGCAGCGAGTACTTCATTCCCTGAGTTCCCATTGAGATGCCATCACTCACACCGATTGTATTAAAGATGAAGCCAATGAGTCCCGATTGGTACACGCTTTCCTTTGCATGTTCGGCCAATCCATTCAGGTGCATATTACAGGTATTCCCTTCCCAGCCAGTACTGGCAATACCAACCTGGGGCTTATTCATGTCATCATCTGACAGTCCCACACCATAAAGCATGGCTTTGGAACCCACTTGTGACTGTTGTTGTGTTAATCGGGAACTGTATTTATTCAATTTGGAACTCATAACCGGCTATTTGTCTGAAGTTTGTTACAGTTAAAAGTTTAGGGAAAAAGTGGATCACAAGTTTAAAACTTGCGACATGACGTTTGAGACGTATAATGACGTTGGGTAGAATGTATTACAAAAAACATTAAAGGACACAGAATGATTATAAAACTTGATTGATCCTTTGATTTTTAGAATTCACACCCTACAAGAATTAATATTATTAGGAAATATCTAGATTCTAACTAAAACATAAAATTTTGGAAGCTATTCCATATTTAATTTACATCGATACATTTTTGAAAATCATTAAATACTGTCCTTTTATAACATTTGAAAAATTTTAGTAACTAACCATAATCATACCACATTAACACTTTACATTTTTTTTTGACACGGGAGTTTTGATCACATAAAACAGATAGCCCTGCATCACATACCTGCCTTTCAGATAAATAAAAAGACAAACCAGCTCAACCTTTAACTCATTAGCATGTAAATATTTATCATTCACTTACTGCATATATGATTCCCAGATGATCAAATAATATTTCAAAAAACCAGAAAAACGTTTTGTAATTATTAAAAAAAAGTCAAAAATAAACTTGACACAGGAAATTCGGTTATATACCTTCCATGAAGCTTATAATTAGTGATAGATCAAAAGTTGATTACCAACAATCCACATACAGTCGCAGTTATGCCCGCCGATTACCAAATTCTCGGTTCTTCTAAGAATGTAATTGTGCTGTCTCTGATTTCACTGATTTCTGCTGTCGTACTCCTCCTGCCTGCTCTAGGACTAGCTGTCTCTATTCTAAGTCTAGTCCTATTGATTAGCGTAGGTATAATCTCTGGCCTAATTCTAATTCTAATTAATAGCTAAAATATCGCCAGAGGTTATTCTACAACAATCAAGTCTCCAAGCCCAATACTTACCGATTTAAAGAATGACCTCTGGCGAGAAAAGTGTATACCGCAACCAACGAGGTCATATGAACAACGAAGCAACACAATTCAAGGAAAGAAACTTAAACGGCTCCAAGCCGTCACTGGTTTCACAACCTAACCAGGCACAAGAACTTACCGGAGCTGAAATTCTGGTCGAGACTTTACTTGACCTTGGTGTGGATACCATATTCGGTTATCCGGGTGGAGCGGTACTCCCCATTTACGACACACTTTATAAAAATCCCAAACTCCGACACATTCTTATTCGTCACGAACAGGCCGGAACCCATGCTGCTGATGGTTACGCCCGTGCTACCGGCAAACCCGGTGTGGTACTGGTAACATCCGGACCTGGTGGAACGAACACGGTCACCGGTATAGCCACGGCTGCCATCGACTCTATTCCTATGGTTATCTTCACCGGTCAGGTGGCAACAAGCCTGATCGGAAATGACGCTTTCCAGGAAGCGGACATTGTTGGAATTACCCGGCCAATCACCAAACACAGCTACTTGGTTAAAGACGCTAACCAGCTCGAACATGTAATTCGCGAGGCATTCCATATCGCAACAAGCGGAAAACCGGGCCCTGTTCTCATCGATTTGCCTAAGAACATGGTGATGTCGAAAGGATTTTATACGGGTGAAAAGAACATTAACATTCCGAGCTATCGCCCTGTTACCCGCGGACATTACAGCCAGATCGTAAAGGCTGCTGAACTGCTCAGCAATGCGAAACGGCCGCTGATATATGCAGGCGGTGGCGTCATTCGCGGTGAAGCCTGGAAAGAACTGACTGAATTTGCTGAACGGACAAATATTCCAGTGACAACCACTCTTATGGGGCTTGGAGCTTTTCCTGAAAGCAAACCGCAGTCAATGGGGATGCTTGGCATGCACGGAACATGGTATGCCAACATGGCTATTACGGAGTGCGACGTGCTGCTGGCTGTCGGTGCACGTTTTGATGATCGGGTAACCGGCCGCCTCGACGGATTTTCACCCAATTCACGAAAAATCCATATCGATATTGATCCATCATGCATCTCCAAAAATGTGGCTGTTGAAATTCCGATCGTTGGTCATGTTAAAAATGTTCTTCCGGAACTGGATAAACACACGAAGAAACCAGAAATCGACGAGTGGTTGAACACCATCGATCAGTGGAAGAAAGATCATCCACTTAGTTCACCGAAGCTGAAGGATCGAATCATGCCACAACACATGATCGAAGCTATCTCTGAAGTGACCAAAGGTGAAGCCATTGTGGTTACAGACGTCGGTCAGCATCAGATGTGGGCAGCACAGTTGTACAAATACAATCATCCCCGCTCATTCATCACATCCGGTGGACTTGGTACTATGGGATATGGATTTCCTGCAGCCATGGGTGCTGCTGTAGCATGTCCAGACAGGACTGTTGTGTGCATCACTGGCGATGGTGGATTTCAAATGACCCCCATGGAACTCTCCACGTGCGTTCAAAATAAAATTCCCGTGAAAATTGCCATCATGAATAACGGTTATCTCGGTATGGTGCGGCAGTGGCAGGAACTCTTCTTCGGCAAGCGTTACTCACATTCCGATCTTCGAATGGGAAATCCGGATTTCGTAAAACTGGCCGAAAGCTATGGAGCTGCAGGATTTCGTGCCACCAACCCTGAAGAGATGAAATCTGTACTGGAAAAAGCAATGCAAATTAACGACCGGCCCGTAGTCATGGATTTTCAGGTTGTCGAAGAAGCCAACTGTTATCCAATGGTACCTGCCGGAGCTGCTTTAAATGAAATGGTTGAGGAGCCCAAATGACCCCGACGAAAGTTGAATTTTTAAATGGTGCCGAAAAGAAAAGCACCCAGCTTCCAAAACACACGATCTCTGTTCTTGTCGCTCACAACCTGAACGCTTTATCCCGCATTATCGGGATGTTCAGTGGCCGCGGTTTTGATATCGACAGTATCAGCTTCGGACAGGGGCAAGAACCCGGACTCGCTCTGATTACTATTACTACTCAGGGCGATGAACAGATTGTTGAACAAATCACCAAACAGCTTCACAACGTCATCGACGTGATTAAAGTGAAGGATCTGACGTATGTTTCTTTTATCGCCAGGGAACTGGCATTGGTTAAAGTGTCAGCACCACCCGCAAAACGTTCAGAGATCATGCAAATCGTCAACGTTTTCCGTGCCAAAATTATCGATATCAGTCCGGATAAACTGACGATTGAAGTGACCGGCAGCGGAGACAAGATCAGCGCTGCCATTGGCATGCTTCAGCAATTTGGCCTTGTGGAAGTTGCAAGAACAGGTAGTGTGGCTCTTAAACGAGAGTTTACGGGTGACACCTGATCAAGACAAATTTTTTAACATTAAACATAGAAACCCAATTAAAAAAAGTAATAATGCAAGCAAAGACCTATTATGATTCTGATGCAGATCTAAGTCTGCTTTCCGGCAAAACCGTAGCTGTTCTGGGATATGGCAGCCAGGGACACGCTCACGCCTTGAACCTTAAAGAAAGCGGTGTAAGCGTAGTTGTTGGCCTGAGAAAAGACAGCTCTTCATGGAAACAAGCTGAAGAAGCGGGTTTAAAAGTACTGGAAACGGCTGAAGCTGCAAAAGTGGCCGATGTGATTATGGTCCTTGTCCCCGATCAGACACAGGTTGAAGTTTACGAAAATGACATCAAACCCAACCTGAAAAAAGGGAATGTCCTCGCTTTTGCCCATGGATTTAATATCCATTTCAACCAGATCAAGCCTTCTGCTGATATCGATGTGTTCATGGTCGCTCCGAAAAGTCCCGGGCATTTGGTTCGCCGCGTGTATAGCGAAGGTTCCGGTGTTCCATGTCTGGTAGCTGTTTACCAGGATCCGAGTGGAAAAACCAAGGATCTTGCGCTCGCTTATGCAAAAGGCATTGGTGGAACACGTGCCGGCGTCATCGAAACAACTTTTAAAGAAGAGACTGAAACGGATCTGTTTGGTGAACAAGCTGTGCTTTGCGGCGGTGCCGCAGAATTGGTCAAGGCCGGTTTTGAAACACTTGTAAATGCTGGTTATCAGCCAGAAATCGCATATTTCGAATGTCTGCACGAGCTGAAGCTTATTGTCGACCTGCTTTATGAAGGCGGTATCTCACGCATGTACTACTCGGTCAGCGATACTGCGGAATACGGTGGTATGACTCGCGGCCCAAAAGTTATTGATGCAGACACCAAGAAACGCATGGCAAAAATCCTTTCCGATATTCAGGACGGCACGTTTGCACGCGACTGGATTCTTGAGAACAAGGCCGGCCGGCCGGGTCTTGAAGCTTTGCGCTCTCAGCATGAAGCTCTTCTTGTTGAAAAAGTAGGAAAGCAACTAAGAAATATGATGAACTGGATGCCCCAGGAAGCATAGGACTATTATGGACAACCAATTGATAAAGATCTTCGATACAACTCTACGTGATGGCACACAAGGCGAAAAGGTCGCCTTCTCAGCAGATGATAAAGTTCGTATAGCGGAACGTCTGGATGAGTTTGGCATTCACTACATTGAAGGTGGATGGCCGGGCTCTAATCCAAAAGACATGGCATTCTTCGAGAAAGCCAGAAAAAAAACGTTTCGTAATGCCAAGATCGTCGCTTTCGGCAGCACACACCGAGCCGGCAAGGAGCCTGCGGATGACAGCAATCTGCAGGCCCTTGTCGATGCTGAGACTCCTGTCACTTCCATTTTCGGCAAAACATGGATTTTGCACGTGGAAGACGCCCTCAACATCACCCCCGAAGAGAATCTGAAGATCATTTATCAATCTGTAGCCTATTTGAAGAATCACGGCAAGGAAGTCATTTATGATGCCGAACATTTCTTCGATGGCTACAAGGATAATTCATCATACGCAATCGAAACCCTGCTCGCCGCCCAGGAAGCAGGAGCCGATGTGCTGGTACTTTGTGACACAAATGGCGGAACACTTCCACATGAAGTTTCCAAAATCGTTGCCGATGTAAAACAACGCACCGATACTCCACTCGGCATCCATGCTCACAACGACTGCGAACTTGCCGTGGCCAATTCGCTAGCTGCCGTCCAGCAAGGCTGTGTACACGTACAGGGCACCATAAATGGTTATGGAGAACGCTGCGGCAATACGAATCTCTGTTCTATCATCGCAAATCTGCAGTTGAAACAGAATTATCACTGTGTACCCGATGAACAATTGAAGAGATTGACGAGTCTTTCGCGCTTTGTGAGTGAAGTGGCTAACCTGAGTCCGGACAATAAGCTTCCGTTTGTCGGAAGCAGCGCCTTTGCTCATAAGGGTGGTGTTCACGTTAGCGCTGTGATGAAAAATGCACGAACCTACGAGCATTTTGAACCGGAACTGGTTGGGAACCGCCGACGCGTCCTGGTATCGGATTTATCAGGAAAGAGCAATGTCTTCTATAAATCAGATGAATTAGGCATGCATCTCGACGGCAATAAACACGATATCCCGAAAATCGTCCAGAAGCTCAAAGACATGGAAAATGACGGATACCAGTTTGAAGCGGCGGAAGCATCATTCGAACTGCTCGTTAAAAAAATGACCGAACCATGGAAAGATTTTTTCCAGCTGGAAGGCTTCCGTGTGCTGGTTGAAAAGAACGGTGACGAAGAAACACGTTCAGAAGCAACCATCCGTTTATTCGTAAACGGTCAGAAAGAACATTGTGCAGCAGAAGGATCGGGACCTGTTCATGCTCTGGATTGCGCTATGAGAAAAGCTCTCAACCAATTTTATCCGGATGTTAAAGATATGCAGCTTACCGATTACAAGGTCCGCGTGCTTAATGAAAAAGAAGGAACAGGCGCGAATGTCCGCGTGTTAATCGATTCAAGCAGTAACGAAGATTCATGGGGAACAGTTGGTGTCTCTCCCAATATCATTGAAGCAAGCTGGCAGGCCTTGTCTGACAGCTTCAGTTATTACCTGGACAAAAAAAATCAGAAACTAAGCGAACAAAAGAGGACTACCCATGCTAAAACTACGATGGAACCTAACTGAGCGACTATGTCTATATCGGAACCTAAGCAGCCTGTCGACTGCCCATAAACATTTACTTGCCAGTCATATCAAGATTATAGTAGAAACTTAGAATTTAATTTATCTCATACCATGGAAAACCGAATTAGCATTTTTGATACCACCTTGCGCGATGGCGAACAATCGCCCGGTTATAGCATGAACCAGCAGGAAAAAATCCGGATGGCACTGCAACTGGAACAATTACAAGTTGATGTTATAGAAGCCGGTTTTCCAATCGCTTCAGAAGGTGACTACAGAACTGTGAAAGAAGTTGGAAAGCACATTAAAAATTGTCAGGTAGCTGCGCTTTGCCGCACCAAGCCAATCGACATTGAGCGTGCCGCTGATGCCCTTCAGTATGCTGCCCAACCACGTATCCACACCTTTATTGCTACTTCCGATATTCACATGCAGTATAAGCTGAAAATGACACGTGAAGAAGTCCTCGGGTCAGCTATTTCTGCTGTTGAACTGAGCCGTAAATATTGTGATGTCGTCGAGTTTTCAGCTGAAGATGCCTCAAGAAGCGATCCTGAATTCCTGTATGAGATTTTTACCGCTGTTATTAATGCTGGTGCAACTATCATAAATGTACCGGATACTGTTGGTTATGCTCTCCCCTGGGAATACGGCGAACTTATCAAAAACATCCGGATAAATGTCCCAAATATCGACAAAGCGGTCATCAGCGTACACTGTCACAACGACCTGGGACTTGCTGTCGCAAATTCGCTTTCTGCGGTACGCAATGGTGCACGCCAGATCGAATGTACCATCAACGGCATCGGCGAGCGGGCGGGCAATGCCTCTCTCGAGGAGATTGTGATGGCCATCAAAACACGGCAAGCCGATATCCCTCAATTTACCGATGTGAAATCAGAAGAAATATATGCTTCCAGTTGCCTCCTGACCGAGATTACAGGAAAAGCAGTACAACCCAACAAAGCAATCGTCGGAGAAAATGCTTTCGCTCATGAAGCAGGCATCCATCAGCATGGGGTCCTCAACAATCCGATGACCTACGAGATCATGACACCGCAATCAGTGGGTATCTCTGCTAATAAAATTGTACTTGGCAAGCATTCCGGACGTTTTGCATTACGCCAGAAACTTGAAGCACTCGGTTATCCGATGAGCGGTGAAGCCCTGGACGATGTATACCGGAAATTCACTGCTTTAGCGGATGAAAAGAAAATTGTTCCCGACAGCGATATTCTCTCGCTGATATCGGGTGCTTATCGGAATAATCACAGTGTACAGACTGGTACCTGATCAAAAGACGAATTAATAATCATAAATATCCATTTATCAGTAATAAGGAGTAGTTGACCGATGAGAATGACTCTCACAGAAAAAATTCTGGCCAAACACAGTGGCAAAAAGCATGTTGAACCGGGCGAAAGCGTCTGGATCGATGTTGACGTGCTTATGACACACGACGTCTGCGGCCCTCCTACCATCTCCATCTTCAAAGAGCAATTCGGTGACAACGCAAGAGTATGGGATAAGGACAAACTCGTCATCATTCCCGATCACTATATCTTCACCAACGATAAATACGCCAATCGGAACATCGATATCCTCCGCGCTTTTGCAGCGGAACAGGCACTGCCTAATTTCTTCGATGTTGGTACACCGCGCTATAAAGGTGTATGCCACGTTGCCATGCCGGAAGAAGGATTTACCAGACCTGGCGAAGTGCTCTTTGGTACTGACTCACACACATGTACCGCCGGTGCCTTTGGACAATTCGCTACCGGTATTGGAAACACCGATGCCGCTTTCATTATGGGAACCGGTAAGCTCTGGGTGAAAGTGCCTGAAACCATGCGGTTTTTCTTTGATGGAAATGAGATGCCGTCATACATCATGGCCAAAGACATTATCCTTCAGATTATTGGAGATATTGGTGTCGACGGTGCTACCTATCGTACCATGGAATTTGCCGGACCAGGTATTCAGGCGATGGATATGGAATCGCGGATGACCTTAACGAATATGGTCATCGAAGCCGGTGGCAAGAATGGCGTTGTAGAACCCGATGCAACTACCGAAGAATATGTGAAGGCACGCACCGATAAATCCTTCGAATCAATGAAGGGTGATGATGACGCCAAATATCATAGCGTGTATAAATATAAGCTCGAGGACATGGAACCGATGGTTGCCAAACCTCATAGTCCCGACAACAAGGCCAAAGCCCGCGAAGTTGCTGGAACGCCACTCACACGCGCTTATATCGGCTCTTGTACCGGTGGCAAGATATCTGACTTTATAGCTGCAGCCAAGATTATTAAAGGACATAAACTGGCTCTCGATACTTTCATTGTGCCGGCTACGACAGAAGTTGGCAATGCCCTCACGACTGAAACAATTGAGGGGCAGAGCCTCATGGATATCTTTGAAGAATCTGGCTGCCAGATCGGGCGTGCATCATGCGCCGCGTGCCTTGGTGGTCCCGAAGATACCTTTGGCCGTTTGAATGGCAAAGAGGTCTGTATCTCAACCACGAACCGGAACTTCCCGGGACGCATGGGTTCCAAGGAATCGCAGGTTTACCTTGCATCACCTTATACAGTAGCAGCTTCAGCTATCACAGGAAAAATTACCGATCCACGTGAATTCCTGAATTGACACCCTCAGTCCCCCCGAAAGTATTCGGGCGATTCAGGGGTAAGGAGAATAGCAGTAATAATTTCGTAAACAACAAACAAGAATAATCGAATGTCACAGAATATCCTGAAAGGGAAAGCTTTCGTCTTAGGAAAAAATATTGATACGGATCAGATTATCCCGGCACAACACCTGGTATACAGTCTGAAGGATCCGGAAGAAAGGAAATTTTACGGCAGATACGCACTTTCAGGTGTACCTGCTAAAGAATCCGGTCTTCCACAAGGGGGGATTCCCCTCGTGCCGGAAGATGGATTTGAATCTGAATTCAAGATCGTAGTTGGTGGGCCAAACTTCGGATGTGGTTCATCCAGAGAACATGCTCCTGCAGCTCTGCAAATTGCAGGAATTGAAGCGATTATCGCTCCGTCATACGCTCGTATTTTCTATCGTAATGCGGTTGATGGTGGATTTGTCATTCCATTTGAAAGTCCCGATGACCTGAGTACTGAAATTCATACTTACGATGAACTTGAAATCGACAAGAATGAAAAAGCACTCCGGAACATTACCCAAAACAAAGAATACAAACTGAAACCGCTGGGCAGTGTGGAAGATATCGTCGCAGCCGGCGGTATCTTTGAATATGCCCGGAAAATGGGAATGGTTCCCGAGAAAGAAAAAATGGTGAGCTGAAGCATGCAAAAGAAACATATTACTGTTCTTCCGGGGGACGGCATCGGACCGGAAGTTACACGCGAAGCTATCCGGGTTCTTGAAGCCACAGGGAAAAAATACGACATCACATTTGAATTCCAGGAGTTTGCCTTTGGCGGGGCTGCTATCGATGAATATGGTGCTCCAATCAACGATGAACTCATAGAGGCTGCAAAGGCATCTGATGCGGTGCTTCTCGGAGCCGTCGGTGGTCCCAAATGGGACAATCAACCCAAAGATAAACGACCGGAAGCAGGTTTACTCGGCATTCGTAATGCTCTCGGACTCTATACGAACCTTCGTCCTGTAAAAGTGTATGACGCTCTTGCCGACGCTTCTACTCTAAAACGTGACGTCATTGAAGGCGTCGATCTTTTAGTTGTACGCGAGCTGACCGGCGGCATATATTTTGGAAAACCACGACTCACTGAACAAGTGGGCGATGAAGAGCGGGCTGTCGATACAATGGAGTATCGTACTTCAGAAATCGAGCGAATTGCAATTGCTGCTTTCGAGGCTGCGGGTATTCGTGGCCGACGCGTATGCTCTGTGGATAAATCGAATATCCTAGACACTTCTCGCCTCTGGAGAAAAACAGTCACACGTGTAGCTGAAAAATATCCAAATATTAAACTCGATCATCTGCTGGTTGACAATTGCGCCATGCAACTGGTCCGCAATCCCAAACAATTTGATGTGATTGTTACAGAGAATATGTTTGGCGACATCCTCAGCGATGAAGCCGCAATGTTGACCGGGTCGATTGGTATGCTGCCGTCTGCAAGTCTTGGAAATGGAACAGGCCTCTTTGAACCGGTGCACGGTTCGGCGCCGGATATTGCGGGTACAGGCAAAGCTAATCCTCTGGCAGCTATTGCATCAGTCGCGTTGCTATTCCGCTATTCCCTCGACTCCGATGAGGCAGCCCAGGATATAGAAGAAGCAATTCAAACCCTGCTCAAGCAAGGTTACAGAACAGCAGACATCTCATCTGATAACAACAAAAAAGTCCTGAGTACATCGGAAGTGGGTGATAAAATAACAGAACTGATCAGCCAGAAACAGTCCAACCTCCAGGAGAATATTTAACATGAAAAATGGTACCACTACACAAACGGCAATCCGGGAAGCTGATACTTCTAACATGATCATCAATAAAGCATCCACAAGCCGGGTTAACCAGGTTGATCTAGAAAATCCTGGATTTGGCAAAGTGTTTTCCGATCACATGTTTTCCATGGATTATCGTGATGGGCAATGGCAGCCCTCACAAATTATCCCTTTTGGAAAAATCGAGATTCTTCCATCTCTCGCTACCCTTCATTATGGACAAGCTCTCTTTGAGGGCATGAAGGCGTTCCGGGACAACAATGGAGGAGTCAATATCTTTCGTCCGGAAGAACACCAACAGCGCATCAACAAATCGTGCCGGCGAATGTGCATTCCTGAAATCGATGAAAATACTTTTATCGGTGCACTAGAAGAGCTGATTCGTCTGGACCACAATTGGGTACCGACAAAAAGAGGAAATGCGCTTTATATCCGGCCGTTTGCATTTGCCACTGACGAGGACCTTTCTGTAAAAGCATCCAATACATATAAATTTCTCATAATTACTTCCCCTGTTGGTGCATACTATAAAGAAGGCATCAATCCCGTAAGTCTGATCACACCTGATAACTATGTACGTTCTGTTAAGGGAAGTACAGGTGATATCAAAGCTGCTGGCAACTACGGCCCGACCATTCTACCTGCCCGACAGGCAAAAGAAAATGGTTTTACGCAGGTTCTCTGGCTTGATGCCATTGAGCACAAGTATGTCGAAGAAGTCGGTACGATGAATATCTTTTTCAAGATCAATGATCGTCTGATTACTCCTCCGTTGGAGGGCTCCATACTCGGAGGTATCACACGCGATTCTGTTATCCACCTTGCCAATGATTGGGGAATCCCGATTGAGGAGCGACGTATTTCTATTGATGAAGTTTTTGAGGCTTCAACAAATGGAACACTCCAGGAAGCTTTTGGAACGGGTACAGCGGCGGTTATCTCTCCTGTTGGACGTATTCAACATAATGGCAAAGTGCTGACGACTGATGAAGAAAAGATTGGCTCATTTGCCAAAAAGCTTTACGATGAGATTACCGGAATCCAGTATGGTGAGAGACCAGATCACTTCGGATGGCTTCATCACGTCAAAACAGATTAAACTATCGACACTCCAAAAAGTTAACCTATTGGAGTGTTTTGTCTTAGCCACCACTGATAATGAAATAACAAAAACTGATTAGCATCTGTCAGGATGCTTTCATAAGCTCCTGAACAATGTTCACCGCACTTCAAAGCGGGATTTATATTATTAGTTTAGTGGTCCATGACTTACCTTACTTTGCATAACCGTCTGAAAGATTGTTTCAGTCAGGATGTAGATTGTATATCCATACCGGAAAGCTCCATTGAGATTCGGAATTACACGTTCAACTCTGAACACGCTGATATTCTGCCCGGTTCTCATCTTTACAAATGTGTACGTCACGATCGGGATTTTGAGGAAATATATCCTGCAACCCAGGATAATTCGGACAAGTACGACCATAATTTGAATGCTGCTGATTGTACGATAGACAGCAATCAAACATTCAGGTATTCTGCCTTCTCTTCGAAAGAGACCGGAGTCAGTTCTCAGGTCATATTGCTGTTCCACGGACTCAATGAAAAACATTGGGAAAAGTACCTAAGCTGGGCCTACCGGTTGGTTGAACTTACTGGTAAAACGGTCATACTCTTCCCTATCGCATTTCATATGAACCGTGCGCCATCCGGGTGGAGTCATCCACGTATGATGAACATGGTTTCCTCAGATCGGCGAAAGAAGCATCCGTCTATAGCAGAATCTTCCTTTGCCAATGCTGCAATCAGCACACGAATACAAAAGATTCCGCAACGATTTTTTTGGTCTGGCAGACAAACCTACTCTGATATCCTTCAGCTTATACGGAGGATTAAAAACGGAAAGCATCCTCATATAAGTAAGGATGCGTCAATAGATCTTTTTGCCTATTCAATTGGTTCATTTCTTTCAGAGATCCTGCTGATGACTGATACTGACGGGTTGTTCACTAATTCCAGACTGTTCATTTTTTGTGGCGGCCCCACACTCGACCGTATGTATCCTGTATCTCGCTATATTCTTGACAGCGAGGCGAACATTGCTCTTTATTCCTTTTTCATTGAACATTTAGATAACGAGTGTAAACTCAATGCACGGCTAAACCATTACTTTAATGAAGATCACCGATCCGGTGTCTATTTCAGGTCGATGTTGAGCAGCCATCGGCACAAAAAAATCAGGGAAGATCGATTCAGAGAAATTGGCTCCCGCATATCAGCCGTAGCCCTTATTCAGGATGAGGTAATACCACCTGGAGAAGTGTTAAATACATTAAAGGGTGATTTCCGGGATATGCCTGCAAAGGTTCAAGTACTTGACTTTCCATATACTTACTCTCACGTGACACCTTTCCCTCAGCAGAAAAGTATTGAAACAGAAGTCGACAAAGCATTCCAGCAGGTTTTCAGGATTTCCGCAGAACACCTTGAATAAATTATTAATTTTGAATTTTGAATTTTGAGTGAGAGAATAATGCATTCGAGATAAAATAAATTCATCAAACTGTCGGTACATCTCTCAAATTTCGAATCATCTAATTTCAATTCACTAATCACGATCAAAAAAAGCCATCCCCGTTATCCGCAGATGGCTTTAAAATTTTTGCTGATCTTTTTTACCAGCGAAGCAGATTAATCTTACTTACATCAACCGTCAAGTTGTTTCGGAAGATGGTTATGATAATTGCCAACCCTACGGCTGCCTCGGCTGCTGCTACACACAAAGAGAAAAATACAAGAATAATACCGTTGATATCACCAAAATAGCTACTGAAAGACACCAACGTTAGATTGACGGCATTGAGCATCAACTCAACACTCATAATGATAACAACGGCGTTTTTCCGTGTCAAAACGCCGAGAACGCCGATACAGAATAATACAGCACCAAGTGCCAGATACCAGTTAAGAGCCATTATTTTTTCAATTGAATTTTACGTTGAGCGATCAGTAATGCGCCAACAACAGCTGCTGTTAAAAGTATCGCAGTAACTTCGACGGGAATCAGATATTTTGTGAAGAGCACGTTACCGACAGCCTCCACGGTACCAACTGTTTTCATGTTGCTAGCTACAGCCGGAAGCATATTCATTGCACTCCCTACAGAATACAGTATCTGGGCAAACACCACCGCCACAAGTAAAAAGGACAGGATAAATTGTAGACGCTTTTTATCGAATATCTTCTCCTCATCCTGAATATTCAACAACATGATAACAAACAGGAATAGTACCATGATAGCGCCCGCATAGACCAGTACCTGGATAATCGCCAGAAACTGGGCTTGCAGCAAAAGATAGATCCCTGCAAGAGAGAGAAGATTTAATACCAAAAATAATGCACTGCTGACGGTACTCTTATTAAAAACGACCGCCAGAGCAGTTGCTATTGCAATAACAGCAAATAAGATAAACAGATATGTGACCATGCTTTTCTTCCATTTATTGACGGCTTAAAAGTACCTAAAAATCACTCCCTGTTCAACCGTCAGTATCACTTTTATTTTCATTAGCGACACCCTATGTAGCATCTTTGTACCTAAATATTCTGACATTTCTATTTAGGATACCAGCCGTTACTCACGTTGGAAGTTCAAACGAAATTCATATAACGTTAAGTTGTGTTTATACTGACATTCGACAATAGCATGCGGAGTTATGTATATTGGATATCGTTTTATCATATGAAAAATATTGTCTGTCGAACATCGTTCGATGTTTACATCTGTCATAATTAATTTCGTTTTTATTTGAAGTAGCAGGTTAAAACATAAGTCAACTATCATAATCAATCCTAGGAATAAACATGAATAATTACGCCGTTGATATGCAGGCGTTGGGCGAGCGAATTGAAGAAGCCAGTGCCTTCGTTGATGATATTTACCGCGAACTTGGAAAAGTAATCGTTGGTCAACAATACATGATTGACAGATTATTGATTGGCTTATTAGCCGACGGACACGTATTACTTGAAGGCGTTCCCGGGCTGGCCAAAACGTTAACGGTTTCGTCACTGGCCCAGGTTATTCAGACCAAATTCCAGCGTATTCAGTTTACTCCGGATCTACTGCCTGCTGACCTTCTGGGTACCCTCATTTATAATCAAAAAGAAGGCGAATTTACGGTCAAAAAAGGACCTATTTTTTCGAATATCATATTAGCTGATGAGATAAATCGATCTCCTGCAAAAGTGCAGAGTGCTTTACTTGAGGCAATGCAGGAACGCCAGGTTACCATTGGAGATACGACCTATAAGTTAGATGAACCCTTCCTTGTCCTGGCCACCCAGAATCCTGTTGAGCAGGAAGGAACCTACCCACTGCCCGAAGCACAAGTAGACCGGTTCATGCTTAAAATTAAAATAAACTACCCGAATGAGCAGGAAGAGCTTGAGATCATGCGAAGAATGGCAAGAACAGGTGCAAAAGTTGTTTTGGAACCTGTAATTGAACCACATAAAATTATTGAAGCCCGTAAGGTTATCAATGATATTTATATGGATGAAAAGGTGGAACGATATATTATCGATCTGATTTTTGCCACTCGAAAACCATCTACATATCAATTGGACGATTTAGAAAATCTTATTGCATTTGGTGCATCACCACGTGCATCAATTAATATGAATTTGGCAGCCCGTGCTCAGGCATTCATGGAACATAGAGCATATGTAACACCTGAAGATGTACGAACAGTTGCTATGGATATTCTTCGACACCGTATTATACCAACTTATGAAGCTGAGGCAGAAGATATTACTGCCGAAGATTTGGTCGAAAAAATAATAAAAACTATACAAGTTCCTTAAATTTTTGTAATTTTAATTACGTTAGTTACTTCAAAAATAAAGAAACACTATATTTCTTATATCTTTATAAATATATAATTGCTCAGATATGAACATGAAAATCAAGTTTGTTCCGAGAAGTGACATTCGCATTTCCAAAAAAAGCTCTTCTAAATTTCGTCCATTATTAGAGGCGTTGGACAAATTGAATCCAGGAGGGGAAGCCATTGAAGTCTCTTATACAAATGAAAAAGAGTTAAATTCAATGCGCAATGTTGTGTACACCTTCAACCGCGAAACGGGACAAAAAATTAAAAGTGGTAAAGATGCCGTAAACGGCAAAGTCTTTTTCTACAAAGACGCTTGACGAACGTTTGAAACGTTTTTATAAATTCAAAGGCTGAACATATTTATTGATGTTCAGCCTTTTTTGTGATACAAAATTTACATCAATGCCTGCAAATCACAAGGCATTAATAAGAATATCAGGTACAATCACTCAACTTAATTCCAACATTCTGTCAAGTGATTTTTTTGCTCCTACTCTAACGTTCTCGTCAATTTCTATCTGATACTGGTCCCTCTGCAAGGCCTCCAGAGTTTCTTCCAGAGTAATCTGATTCATGTGCGGACAACGGACGCTGCAAAGGCCTACAAATTCTTTATCCGGGTTTTCTGCTGCGATATTATCACTCATGCTACATTCGGTTAGCAACAGGAAGCGGTGAGACTCAGAATCCTGAACATGCTTAACCATTGCAGTTGTCGACCCGCTAAAATCTGATGCTAATACGACCTCCGGTGTACATTCCGGGTGCGCAAGTACTTCTACATCAGGGAACTGAGCCCTGACCCGTTTCACATCATTTACAGTAAATTGTTCGTGTACTTCACAGTGGCCATCCCAAACCAACATTGTCGGTTGTTCACCAGCAAAAATACCATTAGCTGTAATAACCTGCATTCCTGTCTCTCGTGCTATATTTCTCGCAAGGAACTCATCCGGAAGGCATATAACTTTATCGGTACCAAGACTCTTAACAATCTTTACTGCATTGCTTGATGTACAACATACATCTGTCTCTGCTTTTACATCGGCATATGTATTTATGTATGTAACAACCGGGACGCCGGGATAGCGAGATTTCAGCTCCCTGACCTGTTCGGCCGTAATGCTTGCCGCTAACGAGCAACCTGCAAACTCAGCAGGCAAAAGAACCATGCGATTTGGATTTAATATTTTCGCTGTCTCCGCCATAAACCGGACTCCGCAAAAAACAATACGGTCTGCCTTTGTTTCCGCAGCAATACGGCTCAAGCCCAGGGAATCACCTACATAATCCGGTATGCTGTGATACAACGCAGGCTCCATATAATTGTGCCCAAGTATAATGGCATTTTTCTCTTTTTTCAGTTGATTTATTTCAAATGCCAACTCGGCTTTCAACTTAAGTTCAGCCTCTGGAACTACTCTGCCAACTTTATTTTTAAGTAGCTCGTAGGTTTCATCAATTGATGATGCTTCCCGTATTTTTTGCATACCCAATCCATTTATTTATAAAACAAAAAAGGAGATACTCTTTTAAGAGCATCTCCTTCTGAATTTGCCTATTTCTTTTGAATCCGTCAAAGAAATCGAAATTTATTCTTTTTCTTCTTTCTCTTCCTCTTCTTCGGCTTCATCAGATTCTTGTTCTGGCTCTGGTTCTGTCGCTTCCTGAGCTTCTTTCTCGAGCAGCTTGCTCCTAAGATCCTCAAGTCCAGACATTTCACCAAGTGTCAAAGCCCCTGTTGCAGCAGAACGGGATGAACCACGAGACTCACTCTTTTTCTTCTTGGCCTTAGGTTCCGGCTTACTCTTCTGACTTAGCTTCACATTGTGATTAGATTCGTCAATTTCTACAACGTTTGTTTTGACCTTATCGCCTTCCTTGAAAGCTTCGCTAAACTCACCCTCAAACTCGGCTTCACGAGTTGGCAAGAATCCTTCAATGCCATAATCAAGTTTCACAAACAAGCCTTTGTCCGTGATTTTGGTAATTTCGGCTTCAAATTCAGTGCCAGGAGCGTAATTCTCAGCGATCTTTTCCCATGGATTAGCTTCAATTTGCTTATGTCCAAGGGTGATGCGGCGATTATCGAAGTCAACTGACATGATGACGATTTCAATCTTGTCACCTTTATTTACGACTTCGCTTGGATGATTGATCTTGTTTGTCCAGCTCAGGTCAGAGATGTGAATCAGACCGTCAATTCCAGGTTCCAGTTCAACAAAGACACCGAAGTTGGTAAGATTGCGAACGGTACCTTCATGACGCGATCCGATAGGATAACGATCGAGGAGGTTTTCCCATGGATCTTTTTCGAGTTGTTTGATACCCAGAGAAATCTTGTGTTCGTCTTTGTTGACGTTGAGTACAACACACTCGATAATCTGATTTTTCTCGACAAGTTGCGACGGGTGTTTGATGTGTTGGGTCCAAGACATCTCGCTGATGTGAACCAGACCTTCGACACCTTTCTCGAGTTCGACGAACGCTCCGTAATCGGCGATGGAAACCACTCGACCCTGAACACGATCGTTCTCGGGATATTTCTTTTCGATTTCTTCCCACGGATGTGGCTGGAGTTGTTTCAGCCCCAGAGAAATACGCTTGGTCTCTTCATCGAAGTCGAGTACAACAACGTTGATCTTCTGGTCGAGCTTAACGATTTCAGACGGATGCTCAACACGTCCCCAGGAGAGGTCGGTGATGTGCAACAGACCGTCGACGCCACCAAGGTCGATGAATACACCAAAATCGGTGATATTTTTCACATGACCTTCGAGAATTTGTCCCGGTTTCATGCTTGCCAGAATCTCGGCACGTTGTTCCTCAAGATCAGACTCAACAATCGCACGGTGTGAAACAACGACATTTTCACTGCCCATGTTGAGTTTCACAACCATGAACTCCATGTTCTTTCCGACATAAGCATCGAAATCCCGAACGGGACGAACATCAATTTGAGATCCGGGAAGGAAGGCATCGATACCATCGAGGTCAACAACCATACCACCTTTGATTCGGCGTTTAATGTTGCCTTCGAGGATACTGCCGTCTTCATAAGCTTGTTCAATACGTTCCCAGGCACGCAGTGTATCTGCTTTACGGCGTGACAGGACAAGCTGGCCTTCACGATCTTCTACGCGATCTAGAAAGACTTCTATTTCGTCACCAACTTTAATCTCGTCGGCATTTCTAAATTCGTTGAGCTGAACGATACCTTCTGACTTGAAACCGATGTCTACAATGACATACTTCTCATCGACTCCAATAACACGCCCGGTTACAACTTCCTTTTCTGTAATAGCATTAAGCGTGCCTTCGTACATGTCAACGAGCTGGTTAAACTCGCCTTCAGTATAGTCTTCAGATTGTTCCTGCAGGTCGTCAAGCTTATAGATGTCTCCACTAATGTGTCCGTCATACACAGGAAGAGATTTTTCATCATCCTCTTTTTCTTCTTCAGAAGTTTCTTCTGCAACCGGTTCTTCAGCTTCAGCCACAGCTACTTCTTCTTCTTCCTTCGCAGAAGCCTCTTCATTAACTCCGTAATTCACAGGCTCTTTTTCAGCCTTCTCGTTTTCATTAGAGTCTTCGGTGTTAACAGTAGTATCGTTTTGTACCGTTTCTTCCTGTTGTTCTTCTTCTTTTTTTAATTCATCGGTCATGTATGAAATCCTATTATATGTACTGCCGCACTCCGATTTGGATGGAATGGGATTAGAGTTTATGGTTTTGATTTTTTTTATTCAGATCATCATCCAGGTTAATTTCGCCGGATAAAGTCTTTTTCTTGTTATATATATAATTCAATATGATGTCGACTTGTTCCCTGAACGATAGATTGCTGGTATCTATTACAATCGCGTCTTCAGATTTTTTCAGAGGAGCGTGTGATCTGGATGAATCCAGATGATCTCTTTTTTTAAGATTACGTTGAATCTCAACAAAAGATACATCATGACCATCCTTACTTAACTCCTCATACCTTCTTTTGGCACGTGTTTCCAGATCACAATCCATATAAAATTTAAGATCTGCGTCTGGGAAAACAACGGTGGAGAGGTCGCGACCATCGGCTATAAAATTGCCTTTTTGCACCTGTTTGCGCATGAGCTTGTTTACCCGCTCGCGCACTTCAGGATCTGAAGCAACCTTACTAACATTTTCAGCCACCTGTTGTCTTCGTATATCCCGGGTTACCTCATGGCCCTCCAGGAAAATCCGAAAAAGCTTATTGGTATAACTGAAATTGATATCAGCCTTGTCAATCGCATCAAAGAACGCAGCCCGATCATCGGTATGCTTTAAATAAAGCAGCGTAACGGCCCGATACAAAGCACCAGAGTCGATATATTGAAAATCTGTCTGGTTTGCTACGGCCTTCGCTGTTGAACTTTTGCCCGATCCTGCCGGGCCATCTATAACAATCATCATATCGCAAAGACTCGAAATTTAAAATTCTTTGACTTGTGATGCAATATTTCCTTGAATAATGTTTGCTGATCACTTAATTTATGCAGCTCGTAATATTCACAATGAGTATTGAGTCCCAAATTATAAACGTAAAGTAAATTTCTTACGATCAATGCCTCAACATAAATCTGCTATAAAAAGGGTTCGTCAGATTTCTAAACGCCGTGAACACAATCGCCGGCTTCGTTCGACCATGCGTACATTATATAAGAAAGCATTGGCTGAAACCAACCGGGAAGAGGCTGAGAAATCTGTAAAAGAAGCAATCTCATATATTGATCGAATGGTTAAGGTCGGTATTTTGCATAAAAATAATGCCGGGAATAAAAAATCGAATCTCGACCGTCATTTAAATACACTCTAATATTTCCAGGATTCGATTTCAATAAGTTACTGTTATTTCATTAGTCATGACAGTAACAAAAGAAATTATGCAAGCTGGTCGCTGCATTCTTTTTTGGGTGTATTGCGAACCGGCTTTTTATTTTGCTCCTTCTTAGTCCAAGCGTATCAATTGATAAGCTCCCCCACAATTGTTTTATGCTTATGAAATGATTCTATTCGAAAGTATTGTTATACCTATCCGATAAGATTTAGAAACACTTTATTAGCGGGTCAGTCAGCTTGCTTTTACACTAACGCTGTCCTACTTTCGTTGAAGATATAAGCTAGTTAAAGTAAACCGATTACCTAATACAGGGTTTAAGGAACCTGAATTTTTTATGGAAGGTAATTTTTCAAGTAAAGTCCGTGATGTCATTCAATTCAGCCGGGAAGAAGCTCTTCGTCTTGGTCATGATTATATTGGGACTGAACATCTGATTCTGGGAATTATCCGGTTGGGTGACGGTATCGCGGTAAAAATTTTAATCAATCTGAACTGTGATTTGTCCAAGCTGAAAAAAGCTATTGAAGAGACAGTCAGAGGTACAGGCGGTACAGTTCGAATTGGCAACATTCCATTAACCAAACAAGCAGAAAAAGTTCTTCGTATAACTTATCTGGAAGCGAAGCTATACAAGAGCGATACTATTGGTACAGAACATTTGCTGTTATCATTGCTACGTGATGACGAAAATATTGCAGCTCAGATTCTACATCAATTCAATATTTCCTACGAATCAGTTCGTGAAGAGCTTGACCTGATTATATCAGGCCGGGAATCCTCCGGACAGGCTGATTCTAGCAGTATCTCATCCGAACTTTCATCATCTGAAAGTGATAAACCAAGCTCAGGAAGCGTGAGGTCTAAAAAAATGGAAAAAACGAAAACACCCGTACTCGACAATTTTGGTCGCGATCTGACACAGCTTGCCGAAGAAGATAAACTGGATCCGATAGTTGGACGTGACAAAGAAATTGAGCGCGTTGCGCAGGTTTTGAGCCGTCGAAAAAAAAACAACCCAGTTCTGATTGGCGAACCTGGCGTAGGGAAGACAGCTATTGCAGAGGGGCTCGCCCTTCGAATTATCAAGCGCAAAGTATCACGCATCCTATACAATAAACGTGTTGTCGCTCTTGACTTGGCTGCACTTGTGGCCGGTACAAAATACCGGGGACAGTTTGAAGAGCGTATGAAAGCGCTGATGAACGAGCTTGAAAAAGCACCAAATGTAATTTTATTTATTGATGAGTTACACACCATAGTAGGTGCCGGTGGAGCCAGCGGCTCGCTCGACGCATCCAATATGTTGAAACCCGCTCTTGCCAGGGGCGAGATCCAGGCTATTGGCGCAACCACTTTAAATGAATACCGACAATACATCGAAAAAGACGGTGCGCTTGAACGACGCTTTCAAAAAATCATGGTAAATCCAACCTCACCCGAGGAAACCATGGAAATATTGAAACGTGTCAAAGGTAAATATGAGAAGCATCATAGTGTACACTACTCTGATGAAGCCATCGAAGGATGCGTAAATCTGACCGATCGTTATATCACGGATCACTTCCTTCCGGATAAGGCTATTGATGCCATGGATGAAGCCGGTGCCCGTGTCCACCTCTCAAATATTACGGTACCTGAGCATATTCTCAAACTTGAGGCCGACATAGAACGGACCAGTGAAGAGAAAAATGCCATGGTCAAAAAACAAAGGTTTGAAGAAGCTGCACGTCTGCGTGATAAAGAGAAACGATTAATTGAAGAGCTCGAGATTGCCCAGAAGGTTTGGGAAAAGGAAAGCGCCGAAATCGTCTATGAAGTCGCCGAAACAGACGTTGCTGCAGTCGTCGGTATGATGACGGGTATACCTGTAACCAGGATCAATCAGAATGAAGGTCAGAAATTACTGGCCATGCGCGAAGAACTTTCAAGCAGCATCATTGGTCAGGAAGAAGCTATCGATAAACTGACACGTGCAATCCAAAGGACACGTGCCGGACTGAAAGACCCCAAGCGTCCTATCGGTTCATTTATCTTTCTGGGACCAACAGGAGTTGGTAAAACTGAGATGGCAAAAGTACTTGCTAAATATCTGTTTGATATAGATGATGCACTGGTTCGCATCGACATGAGTGAATACATGGAGAAATTCAGTGTTTCACGTCTGGTCGGTGCCCCTCCAGGTTATGTCGGATATGAAGAAGGCGGTATCCTTACCGAAAAAGTTCGCCGGAAACCATACAGCGTTGTCCTTCTCGATGAAATTGAAAAGGCGCACCCGGATGTATTCAACATCCTGTTGCAGGTTCTCGATGATGGTCATCTCACGGATAGCCTTGGCCGTAAGGTTGACTTCCGCAATACCATTATCATCATGACATCAAATATTGGTGCTCGTGATATCAAGAATCTTGGCAAGGGAATTGGTTTCGGTGAGACGTCCACATCCTTTGATTATGCCCAGATGAAATCAACTATTCAGGATGCGCTCAAAAAGGTGTTTAACCCTGAATTCCTGAACCGTGTAGACGACGTCATCGTATTCCGTCCACTGGAAAAGCAAGATATCTATCAAATCATCGATATCCTTACAGAAGATCTCTTCAAACGCATTATCAATATTGGTTTCAATATTGATATCACAAAGGGTGCGAAAGAGTTCCTGACGGAAAAAGGATTTGATCAGAAATTTGGTGCGCGACCACTGAAACGTGCGATACAGAAATACGTGGAAGACCCGCTTGCTGAAGAGTTGCTTAAAAGCGAACCGGCACCACATTCCACTATCCGTATTAAAATGAATGCGTCCCGCGATGGATTGATGTTCGAGTGGAAAGCACCGGAAGAATCCGATAAGAGCAAATCTCAGGAAAAAAATGGTGGTGACAATAACAACCAGCCTAAATCCGAAGAGGCCAGAGCCTGATTTTTACCTCTTTATAGCTTTTAAAAAAAGGGCTTGTGTTCACGCACAAGCCTTTTTTTGATCTCAGATCTAAAAGCTTGCTGCTATCTTAAGTGGAGTAGAAATACCGGTGACAACATATCTATTAGTACCCTCTCTGGATATCTTGAGAGGCAAATGATCGGGATCCCAATTAAGTGATCCATCATAATTTTTTGTGGCAATTTTACGCTTCTGCATATTCACAACAAAAACTTCAAACTTCTGAACGCTTCCTCCATCATTCGTAAGGCCGACTCCAACCAGGTTATGATCTTGTGGTTCATAAACAGCTTCCTTAACCTGAGGCCCCTGAAAACTGGTATAAACGATTCGCTTGCCACTCAAGATATCGAAAGTCCGGATGAGGTTGCCTTTCCAAACTGTCAGGTAGCGATCTGTACCGGAACCAGACAATGTGAATCCGGTGAGTTTTGATTTGAAATTTTGTTTCCTGAATTCGTTTCCAAATCCGTCACGGATCTCAATAACAGAATGTCCGTTATGTTCATAATGAACAGCCAGAAGTGCTCCATCTTCCGATGTTTGAACCTCTGTGATGGGACCGTCGCCATAAAAAATAGCTGAGGTATTATCAGAAACAAGATCCCATCGCTGGATGCGACTCTGTACGCTATTCCCTTTGTTGATTTTTGGATTGATCAGGAAGACAGCCAATCCGCTGGGATCTTTCAGGAATTCCGAAATAGCCTCCCCTCCACTCGTACCGGCAGCATTGGAGGTAGTAGAAAGTGTTTTGCCGTCGGCATTCATCAGTTCAAAGTGCGCAATATTACTTCTGAGAATAAATGTCCCGTCATTCAAAGGATAAACGGCCAGGGACGGATCATTACCGCTTAATTGCTGCGATACAGTTGCCAAACCTTTTCCGGGATATTCATACTCTTCAACACCAACAGCAGTAAGGGCCGCCAAAACTGATCGATCCGGGGAGATATTCCATGATTGGGGATTCGATACCGTCTTATTGGTATTTAAGAAAGAAACCAGGTTTTTGCGAATGACTAATTTCAACGGCTCCGAATTTTTCGAAAACTGGTTTATAACGAAATAGCTGCTGCCTCCCCCACCTTCAGGTGTCATGGATATGTGTTGAGCATATGACGCAGAACCAGTTAGTAAGATTACAGCTCCAACAAAAAATTTCTTAAGTATCATATTTTTTATTTCTTTAAACCTTGGCCAGATTGTGACACAAAAAACAAAATATTTTGATAATTCCCTAACAAATGCCTATTGCCTTTTCTAAACGTCCTACATTGTTAAATATCAATAGTTAAGCAACAAAAAAATGCTTAAACTTTTATTGAAATTCTGATTCCTTTGTAGCTTCGTAAGCACTTCATAGAAAAACCACTTAACAGCTTTAAATAAATCGGGTTCTCACCTTTTTAATGGCATCAACAATCTCAGAAAGATGATCAAAAGCCGCATCAACCAAATCAACCGGCAAGCTCGTTTCCGGATGTGTCGTTTTCAGATAGATCGTCTTCATTTTCATCCTTTTACCGAATTGCATATCTGACTGCCGGTTCCCCAGCATAATGGATTTTTTGAAGTCGATGTCGGGAAAATCTTTTTGTGCTTCCAGTGCCATCCCTGTATTTGGTTTACGGCAGTGACTCTCATCATCGAAGTCAGTACAAAAATAAATCTTATCTATACGTCCGCCATGTAACGTAACAGCCTCACACATCTTGCCGTGAAGCTGTCGAAGATCTTCAAGGGTCATGAATCCCTTGGCCACCCCGCGTTGATTCGTTACAACGATAATGCGGCCGAATACACCTGAAAAGAATTCCAACGAAGACAGCGTATCCGGGTAAAACGTGAATTCCTCCCAGTTATAAATGTAATCCCCTTCCTTTTCGACGTTAATCACTCCATCACGGTCAATAAATAACGTCCATGTATCATCCAAACATCTGAAGTCAATATTCATCCGATGCAAAATTGTAAAAACTGATAAGTAGTGTCGTTGCGATTAATCGGTACCGTCAGGAAGGAATTTTCTCAATTCTTTTTGTGCACGTCTGAAATCATCCGGAATTCCAATATCGATAAAATATGAATCCTGTATAAACCCATATATATCTAGTTTTCTGAAATAAACTTCCAGAAAATCGTGTTCAAAAGAAAACTTCTTCGGCAACTGTCTGTTTAACATACTTTCCCGGCTCATCATATAGATGCCACCGTTGATGAATCCCTTTTCATGAAATCCCTTCTCTTCAAACCCGGTTATTCGCATGCTTTCATCAGTCATAACCAAACCATATCTGTCGAAATGCGTCATAGGTTTGAGGGCGAGCGTCAGGTCTGAATCTTGCTGGCAATGATAATTTTCCATGCCAACAAGATCGGCATCAAAAAGTGTATCGCCGTTGATGACAAAAAAGTGTTCTGTTTGAGTCATCTGCATTGCCTCTAGAATGGCTCCCCCAGTTCCCAGAGGTTCTGATTCTATGGAATAAACCAAGGCGATATCACCATCGTAGGCATCACCCCACGCAATCACATCTTCAGACTGATAGCCCAGTGAGAGAATTACCCGATCGACTTTATTTTTTTCGAGCCATCTAAGCACATATGACAAGAAAGGATATCCGGCAACAGGTGCCATTACTTTCGGCAAATCTGGTAATTCACTCCGTAATCTTGTGCCCAGGCCGCCTGCCAGTACGATACATTCACGTACCATCAGTCAAAAAGCTTTTTTTCCACAAGTTCACAGATGATATGTCCAATCATCATATGGGCTTCCTGAATACGTGGCGTATCAGTCGATGGTATTGGAATCATCAGATCAGATAAAGGTTTCATCTTTCCACCCGCATCTCCCGTAAATCCAATAGTGACGATCCCTTTTAATTGGGCAGCTTCGAATGCATTGACAATATTCAGCGAATTACCGGAAGTGGATAGTCCAACCAGAACATCACCTTTTTTACCAAGACCCCTTAACAGCCGGGCGTAAACTTCATCAAAACTATAATCATTGGCCACGGCCGTCAGATACGAAGTATTACAATGAAGCGCATCAGAAGGAAGAGGAGGTCGATCTTTATAAAAACGCCCGGAAAATTCAGCGGCAAGATGCTGGGCATCGGCCGCACTGCCGCCATTTCCACAAAACCAGACGCTATTATCATTTTCGAACGCAGAACAGATTAGCTGTACAGCCTTTTCAATCGATGCTATCGTATTCGCATCTTTTAAAACTGCCAGTTTTGTGTCAATTGATGCCTGTATAATGTCTATAATTTGATTTTGCATAAAAATTTCGTTCCAGGTTTCGATCACCCTGATATTTCAAAAATGCTAAAAAAAATTTAAGAACCGTTCGTCGGCCATGTTACTAAACCATGATTAACAAATTGATACGGTTTGAAATAACCGTCAAACCTTTGCATGGCTCTCATAACGGCATAACGTGAATTTCCCGGACAGTAAAATGTCATGAATCCACCTCCGCCGGCACCCGAGATCTTACCGCCGGTCGCGCCCGCTTTGCGGGCCGTCTGATACATATCATCAATCAATGGATTGGATATTCCCTGGGTCATGCGTTTCTTGTGATGAAAGCCAAAATCCAGGATCTCGCCCATCTCATCCACTTTCCCTCTCAACAAGGCTTCTTTCATCATTCGTGCCTGTTCTTTCAGGTGGTGCATTGCTTCGATGGACTTCTCATTCTTATTGACCACGTTCTTGCTTTGTGATTCAATAATATCCGATGACAGCCGGCTCGTAGAAGTATAATAAAGCAACAAGTTATGCCCCAGCTCGTGGAGATATTCCGGTCGTATCCTCAAAGGGTTAACTATCACTTTATCATCTGCATAAAACTCCATAAAGTTGACACCACCGAACGTCGCGGCATATTGATCCTGGCGCCCTCCGGCCATATGCAAATCAACCCGCTCAATATCGTACGCATAGTGTGCAGTATCATAATCTCCAAGGGGCAGCTTCAGCCATTCGGCAAATGCACCCAGGATGGTCACAACCAAAGTTGATGAGGTTCCAAGTCCGGATCCTGCCGGGGCTTCAACAAAAGTGCTCAATCTGAATCCGTGCAGTTCAGGCTTATATTTCTTCATGACACTGTTATACACGCCTTTGGCAAGGTCAAGAGTGCCGTCAATAGGCAACTCAGCCTGAAGCGGGAAGACCTGCTCTTCCGACCGATCTATTGCTTCAATAATAATCTTCTTCTCGGAAATCAGCTCGATCGAGGCATAAGCATATAAAGAAATGGTTGCATTCAGGATTGCTCCGCCATGCAGATCGGCATATGGACTTACATCGGTGCCGCCACCAGCTAACCCTATCCGCAAAGGTGCTTTACTTCTGAACATGATCGAATGAGATTATGGATTGAGCCATACGGTCCCAGCCATATTTTTGTTTTTCGGTTTTAATGTATGTAATAAAATGGCGTTCGCCAATGGAATAGAATTTGAGTATCGAATCGGCTATTGATTCTGCATCGGGTTCGGCAACCAAACCGACTTTCCCATCAGGGACGATTTCAGGGAGTCCCCCAACATCAGTAACAATCATGGGACGTTCAAAATGGTATGCCATAGGAGTTATCCCGCTTTGCGTGGCAGAACGATAAGGTTGAACGACCAGGTCAGAGGCGCAAAAAAAGTATTTTACCTCACTGTCCGGGATAAAATCTGTTTTTAATATTACTTGATCCTGAAGTCCATATTTTTGGATCAGATCGTGGTATGGTTTGGCATCCTCATAGAACTCCCCGGCAATAAGTAATTTTAAACCCGCTTTTTTGATCCTGTCGTCGCTCATCGCCTCGAGTAACAAATCCAGCCCTTTATACTGCCTGATAAATCCAAAGAACAAGATCATCTTCCCCGCCGCCGGTAACTCCAGGCATTGACGGGCTTCTGCTTTCTCTATAATCTCTCCGAAATGATCATACAGCGGGTGAGGAACAAGTTTTGCCGGTTTGTCTGTGAATATTTTGAGATCATTGAACACCTGTTTACTCATGGCAATGAAGCCATCGCAGGTGTTAATAAAGTAACGTGTAAACAAAGTATCACCCGGACGCTTTTCATGCGGGAGAACGTTATCAAGTATTGAAATGACTTTTGTCTGGATTTTCCGCTTTATGACTCTCAGAATGGTTCCGAAACAGGGACCCATGAAAGGCAGCCAAAACTTTACGACCACTAAGTCCGGAGAAGAACGACGAATGGCCATTCCCGCTCTGATCCAGCTGAATGGATTGATAGAATTGATATTACGCACGATATGCAGATCCTCCGGTGCGGAATCACTCGAGAACTGACTTTTCCCCGGAAACAAGAAGGAAGGATATTGCAGCGTGAAAGTATAAATAGTGACCTCAAATCCCATCTTCATGAACTCTCTGGCCAGGCGCTCGTTATACGCAGCCAGTCCGCCCCGGTAAGGATAGGCAGTGCCGATGAGAGCTATGCGGTATGTTTTGTTTGTGGTCAGTTGATAGTAGTTTATTGATAGTAGTGACGTAACTCAAAGCGTTAACTTATCTATTTAGTGTCCGGCTTTCTCAACTCTCAATACTTGTTACTCAAGACTTATTTTACTTGCGTGCAAGTGCACAGATGCCGGCTCCTGTTTCATTTTCTTTCATCATATCCAAACGCAATAACAGCAGACCAGGTAATAGAGTGATGAGATAATAGAAAACCAGTACAGGCAGAACTGCTAAACCGGCGCGGGTAAGCCAGAGCATCGGGTATTTGATCAGGATCACCCATCCTGCATGCCCAAATGAGCCGTAAGTATAACGAATCTGGGTAGAATCAAAACCTGCCTTGCGCAATTTCTCGTCGAGTTCTTCTTTTGAGTAACCGGCACGTGCATGCTCCTCGACAAAAAATTCATCTTCTCCGGCATCTTTCCCGGCCAGATCAGACGGTGAGTGCATGATGAAATAACCGCCTTTTTTCAAACTTTTCACCATATTCGTCATTACAAGGACATCATCTTCAATGTGTTCAAGGACATCTACACATAATACGGCGTCGTATTCCGAATCTTCGTTATACTCAAGTAAATCAGCTTTTTCAAATGTGATTTTTCCATTGTCGATATCATTTTGGAAATATCGGCGGCAATCATTCAGGTAATCTTCTTTTACATCTACCGACTTCACCATCACATTTGAAAACGACCGAATCAAAAAGCTATCATACTGTCCAAAACCACCTCCGGCGTCAAGCAACTTCCACTGCTTGTGATTTTTAAATTCCTCACGCCACAACTTGCGGATCATACCGCGGACGTACCAACCTCTCAGAAAGAAAAGATCGAGCAAACGATAAAAGATCGATCGTAAAAAACGGGCATGTCGAATCTGAGAAGCAAAACGATCCTTTACCGGATCATAAGCAATTTTACTCATTCTATTATCTCATTTCTTGATATTAAAACTGTCGCCTCCGCAATCTGTTCTGATAATTGATCTCAAACAGAAGATTTTTTTAACAGGAGCACTCATCTCTTTACCGGCTGATAGGTACGTTTCAGTCCGGCGTTGTCAGTGTAATCCTACTTGTTTTCAATAATTGTGAATTGCAAAAGACGGGAGAAATTACATAAATCCGAAGCAACCTTTCAATGAATATACTCGTTTATTGAAATTAGGCATCCAATTCTGATTCATACTCTAATCAGTTTAACGGACCAGCAATGGAAAAGCTACCATTATTTATAATGACAGCACAATAAGTTACCTTACACATGGACACGATATTAGAGTCTGATTTTTGATTTAATGCTTAAATCATCAACAAAGAATATAAACGTATTGATTTGTCTTCTCAGGATTAATGATAGAGCTTACCAAAGGGTTGGGTAAATATAAAACAGATGATACCTTCCATGGTGAACCCTCAGTTTGGGTTGTAGTGTTATATTAATAATAAATGATTATCCGCCCCGATGTATCGGGGTTACATACTTGTCATTTACCGTAAAAGCACTCCTGGTTCGCAGAGTAAAGCTGTTTATTTTTTGTGTTTCCTGCTCCCGAATGTATCGGGACAGTGTCCATTTTCTGATCTGAGGAACAACTAAGACTACTGGAGTGATTACGCATAGTCATTTTATAAATAAAACAGGATGAGCATGATGGATGAAGTATTTGAAAAACAAAAGAGTGATGCACTCAGCCTCTTCCACACAACCCTGGAGCAAATGCATCCCCGTCGTTTAATCCGGGATAAAGTGAAATTAACCGGTCATGTTTTAACAGTATCTGATCGGGAATTCATCCTGCCGGAGAGAAAAAGAATTTGGATCGCTGGATCGGGAAAAGCCGCTTCTGAGATGGCAGCGGCATTGTCTGAAATATTAGGAGATTTCATTGAGGATGGATTAATCATCTGCCCGCATAAAACCAACTTCCGGGATCGTCACATTCAAGCCTTTGAAGCCTCACATCCTTTACCCGACCTCGATTCAGTCACTGCCGGTTATGAAATGCTGGATTTTGTGCGTTCCATTCCAGATGGAGATACCCTTATTTATGTGATGAGCGGAGGCAGCTCAGCGCTAATGTGTCTTCCGGATGGTGATCTTGAAGTTGAGGATATCCGGGAAACGAATCGGTTGCTTCTCGAATGCGGTGCAGATATTCATGAGATCAACACAATACGCAAACATCTTTCAGGCATAAAAGGCGGAAAACTGGCAGAGTCGATGAAACGAATCCACCTGATCAACCTGATTATTTCTGATGTAACCGGAAATAACCTGACCGATATTGGAAGTGGGCCGACAATACCTGACGAAATTCCAAGCAGCAAAGCGATACAAATCCTGAAGTTTTACAATATCTGGGAAAAAATTCCCAAATCAGTATATGAGCACCTCAAGAAAAAAAATATTACGGAGTCGAAAAAGGGATATGCACGCAGACCCATAAAGGCACGAATAGACTCATTCTTGCTGGCTTCGGCCGAACATCTTGCGGACCAGGTAGTGCGGCTTGCAAAAGAAAAAGGCTATCATCCCTGGTTCAGTGGTGACGTCTATCATGGCAATGTACGCCATGTTGCCCGTGATATTTCGTCTATGGCTATAAAAACACTCAGTAAGAACGATCCGGTTGAGAAACCGGCAGTACTTGTCTTTGTCGGGGAAAGTACGGTTCAAGTTACTGGTGATGGGCTAGGCGGCAGAAATCAGGAATTGGCTCTAATTACAGCGATATCCATCGAAGGGCAACATCATGTTACTTTATTGAGTGCAGGAACTGATGGGCGTGATGGACCTACAGATGCCGCGGGTGCAATATGCACTTCCAACACGGCGTTACTTGCTCGTAAAAAAGAGATCGAGCCGGAGAAATATTTGCAAAACAACGATTCTTATCATTTTTTTGAAAAGATGGACGGCTTGTTTAAAACCGGCGCCACGGGCAATAATCTTATGGATCTGCAAATTGTTCTTGTAAATAAATGATCTGGCAAAACATTAATTATCTCTGGTACCTGCTACTACTCCCGGCTTTGGGTGCTATCGCTTATTTCGCGTATTACCGGAAGAAAAAACTACGCAGTGCTTATTTCTCAGACTCGCTTTTCAAAGATTTATACAAGCGGTACTGGTCGCTTGGAAACCGTTTAAAAAATGTATTCCTGTTTGCCGGTCTTCTCTTTTTAACCGTTGCATTGGCTGGACCTAAGATTGGTACATCTGTCCGTGAGGTCAAGCGACGGGGTGTAGATCTTATGGTTGCACTCGATCTGTCATCAAGTATGAATGCCGAAGATGTAAGCCCAAGCAGACTGGAAAAGGCTAAATATGAGCTTACACATTTGATGGACCGGCTGTCTGGTGATCGTGTTGGTCTCATTGAGTTCACAGGTGATGCGTATCTGGAAAGCCCGCTTACACTCGACTATTCATCCATTCGCATGTACCTCAATATTGCGAATACTGATCAGATGCCATCAACGACAACGAATTTTAATGCTGCCATGGAAACAGCATTAAAAGCTTTCGAACAGGATAAACAAAATTCGGATAATGGCGACACGCAACCAGCCAAAGTTCTGCTGATCGTTTCAGATGGTGAAAACCAAAGTTATAATTACGATGCGAATCTGAATGTCCTTGTTAAGATGAACGTCGATATTTTCACCTTGGGTGTCGGAACTGAACAGGGCGGAGCTATTCCCATTCGTGATAATTCCGGAGCACTTATTGGGTACAAAAGAGATCAGAACGGACGTGTTGTGACCACTCATCTTGAGCCCGAAACGCTGCAAAAAATCGCTGAAAAAGGACATGGCAGCTATTATCAAATTCAGCAAAACAGCGATGACATCAGCGCGTTTATCAGTCGAATCAATGAACTCCAAAAAGGCACTTTTGGCCAACAGGAATACGCCGATTACAAAAATCAGTACCAAATACTGGCTATTTTTGGCCTGGCTTTTGTGCTTGTCTCCTTCTTCCTGCCGAGGACAAGAAGTGAAAAGGAATTTAAAGAAGAGACTCATCCTGAGACATAACGGCTTTCTCATTACCATCAGCTTTACGTAACTTCCGCTTTCAATCCAAAATTAACCCATACTTTGCACTGCGGAAGTTAAAATGATAAAGCTTTTTGTTAGCGATCTTGACGGATGTCTCACCTACCCCTTTGAAACGCCGGATTGGAAATTAGTTACCAGACTGCGCGAGTACAATCAGCTAAGCCGAACCGATCCAACAGTACCGGCAATGACTATCTGTACTGGTCGACCTCAGCCATATGTCGAGGCTGTTGCTCAATGGCTCGATATCGAATATCCTGTCATCTTTGAGAGTGGCGGCGGGATGTACAAACCTCGTGTTAATGAGCTGCACTGGTCTCCGTTTCTGACTGATGATATGATGAAGCATATTAACCTGATCAGAAACTATGTCGCCAATAATATTCTTCCTGATTATCCGAATAGTTTTATTGAATTTGCCAAACATACAGACGTTGGTGTCGTCAGTGCCCACTATTCAGAAATTAAAGAGATTTATCAACGCATCAGGAATTTTGTGATGGAACGTTATACCGAATTTGAAGTACACTATACAGAGGTGTCATGTAATGTTATAACCAAGGCATGCAACAAGGGAGCCGGCATCACTTTTTTATCGGAGATGACATCTATAAATACAGAACAGATGGCATACATTGGAGATGGCACGAATGATATCCCAGCCTTAAGCATGGTTGGAAGGCCATTTGCACCACAAAATGCTCGCGAAGAAACACAAAAAGTAGCAAAGGTACTTGATTATCGCGCAACAGCGGCCGTCGTCAGCGCTTATGAAACGCTCATATCAGAGAATCGAAAAACCAAATAACAGCTGCTTTAGCTCTTCCTGGTATTATCCATTTCGAACTTGGGGTCATTATTTTTTTGTATAGATCCAGGCTAATGGATTATCATATGACTTTACCCTCTTCAATAAGCTTTGGGCCTGGGAACTACTTTGCGATCCTGCATAAGTCACTAAATACCAGACATTGTGCACATCCCTAATGATGGCTGCATTCGGGTAATCACCACCTTGCAGCTGACTTAACATATTTTCAGCTTTTGTCTGGCTTAGAAATTCTCCTGCAATTACATAGTAGGTCGAATTTTGTCTTGATGAAGTAGATCTCTCATTCTCTTTTTGGTTCTCCATACTATTCCGAATAAGCTCTATGCGTGCCTGCATCATCTTGAGAGAATCCAGCTGGGCCTTCATGGTACCGAGCGAGTCAAGCTGCGTCTGTAACTGTGATATTTTCTGCTGCTGTCGCTGTAATCTCATCTCGGTAGCGAGTTTCTGAAATTCGTTAAGAACTTGTGAGGCTTGCATCAGTTCTTCATTGGATTTCCTGACTGTAGCGAGATTCTGATCAATCAATTGATTCATTTGACGCAGTTGGGCTCCATAACCATATTCATCAACAGAAGCCGTGTTATCATATGACGTTCCTGTGGTTCCCGTTTTGCCTAATCGAATTGAAAATCCGAAGGTAATGTAATTCCAGGAGTCATTACGATATTCATGCGGCTTGTACACAGAATTTGACTTATCGCCAATTGTTGGATATCCGTCAATCAATTCTGAATTACTCATGTGATAGCTGTACTCGGCGTGGACGGAAAATCTTGGACTTAGATTGAACTCTATACCCGTTCCCAATGAGTAAACAATTGCAATACTCTTGTTGCTAATCCCTCGATAAGGTTCAGTAGTCGAATTTAAGACGTCCATAGTATCCCTTACGTGATACCAAAACAAGCCAGGTCCGCCAAATCCATAAATATCCATGTGCTTATCCAGTGGAGCAGCCTTAAGCATGGATAAAAAATTAAATCTGGGTTCTAAGGTAAACCCCGTATAACTAGTTCTATACGAACGATTATAATAGTTTTTCTTGGTACCGCTCTTGAAACGTCCCGTATATAATCCAGTTCGGAATCCAAACCCCGGGGTTAGATCATATCCACCAAAAAACCTGAAGGTAGCGGTATTTTTTCCTGTTTCATTGAAGTTGACGATGGAAACTCCGCTATCGAAACTTACATACCAGGGAGTATCCGCTTTTTGGGCAAAAGTTTTAGGGGCATCAATCAGTGTCACGAACATCAATAAAATGATGACGAGGGGATAATAATTTCGGCGCATGGCAGCAAGTCTTTTAATCACACATTATGAAACCAATCATGGTCTCTTTATTTAGGATCAAATGTAGATTTAATGTTAATTAAATATTGTAAAACAAGTTTGTTATGAAGGTCAAAATAACAGACTTGCAAAACAAGCATATTTGAAGAATCTATAATTAACAAAGATCCGACAAATTTTAAAAACTCTTCGTTAACAAATACTTATAAATTTGGTGCGTCAGTAGAGTCACTCTGTAGTTGTTTCTGCAATAATTCGAAATATCTTTCAATGAGTCTTTGATAATCAGCATTAAACTTCGTTTGATCTTCCTTATTCATTCGATCTCGTAAATATTTTTTAAGTTGTTCGAGTGTTACATTTGGTGGTGAACTAAATTGTTTTTCTTCCGCAGTTTCAGATTTACGTTTTTTTTCTGTACCACGCTCTTCCAAAGCTTTCTCAGCCGACAACATCCTCGATAGGATATTTTGTTGTCGCTTAATAAGCTCCCGGTCAGTCGACCCACCTCGCATATCATTAATGGCTTTTTCCATTTGTTCGTTCATGCGCTGCAACTCACTCATCAGTTTATCTCCCGGTTCGAGACCTCCGCTCTCCTGAATTTGCCTTAATTGTTTTCTGATCTGATTCTGCACCTTGGCCATCTGGTTCAGGCGGTTCAATTGATCATTTGTCAGTCGATTCCCCTGAATATCATTAATTAGCTGTTGGATCCGATCATTTAGATTCATCTGTTGTCCCGACATATTCTGGAGCTGCTGCATCATCTGATCCATGCTCATGCCGGAGCCTGCCATACTGTTCTGCTGTTGCTGCTCAAGCTGATCCAATAATGTAGCGACCATCGATGCCAAATCGTTAATTCCCCCCAGAACCGTATGGACCTGTGCAGATGAAACGTCCTGCTTACGATTTGACAGATAACCAAGCGCCTGATCCATATTCTGCTGAATGGTATTTTTCCTCATTGTTATTTGACTCGATAACGTTGGAATTTCCTTCGACAACTCCGTCAAACTATCAGATACCAATTGAAAGCTTTGTTCGATGGTATGCTGTTGTCGAGCCTGTTCCACAAATGCCGGACTCCGTTCAGATAAATCACTTACAGCCCTGGTAACATCTTCCTGGGCATCCGATAACAATATCAAGTCCTGCAATACGCTTTTTAAACCGGCAATATTCAGTCTGGCCTGCTTCTTGTTTAATTTCGCTTTGGCTGATCGAACCTGCTTTGCAGACTGCTCCAACTGTTTATGAATAGACTGCTGCTGCCGCGAAGATAGTGAAGTATCAGGATTAGCCTTATTTAATTCCTGAATATTTTTTTGCAGTGTCTCATCCGTCTTCTGCATTTGAGGAGATAATTCCTGATTCAGTTTTCTCATCTCTTCTTTTGCACGATTCGGACTTTGCTGTTCGAGTTCGTTCAGCTTCTCCTTAGCTTTTTTCAGATCTTTTTGAATTTGATCCTGTTCCTTTGCCTTCTGTTTTCCATCAGCCTGATTTTTTATCAGATCTTGCTCACGCTGACTAAGATTTTCAAGTAATTTTGCTGTTTTATCCAGACCAATATCAAGTTTTAATGACTTGAACAAATCAAGCGTACGTTCAAGCCTCTCTTTATACATTTTTTCATTGAACTGATATTTTTTCATCGCCTGCTGCAAAGAGTTCATATTCATATCCTGCAGACTCTTTTGCAGTTTCTCCAAAGCCTTCATCAGCTCAGGATCTTTAATATCATCAATCAGTTTTTGCAGTTCCTGGTATTTATTCAGTGTTTCTTTGGACAGTGCCTTGTCTTTTTGCAGCTTTTGCTTTAGCTGTTTAAACTGATTATTGAGTTCATCAATCTTTTTATTGACCTCTTCGTGTGACTTTTTCAGCTGTTCTACGGATTGCTGCTCGTTGTACGAATTTTGGCTTCCACTCCGCAATTTATCCTGCAACTCCTGAAACTGCTCCTGGATTTGTTTTGCATTCTCATTTACATCATCGAGTTTCTCAGAGAGTGAACTTTCCTGTTGATCAGTTCCATCGATAGTTTCGGCCATCGAGCTCATTTTCACAATATGTTCTGAGGTCTGAACTTTTTTATATCCCGATGGCTGATCATTATCCCTGACTTCAATCCAATACGTAACCTCATCAAGCGGATTAAGATCCAATTTTGACAGATCCCAGTTAATCTGGTCCACATCCTTTGTGCCGGCGGGAACTGGTAAGGTTATGGATTTTAGCTTTTGATCACCTACATATGCTTTTTTTACCCGGTACAGCAGTTTTACAGAATGGAAACCAAAATCATCACTCAGTTCATAGCGAACCGACATCGTATCGGGATTGGTCATTGATACGACATTATCCGGCTCAATAATTGCCACATAAGGATTTTCATCCGACAGCTGTTTTATTCGTACAGCATATGGATTATGGTTTTCGATATTTGCCGTATCAACGAAAGAAAAAGCCAGGCTGTCGGTTGTGTAAAAAGAGAAATCTATATTCATGCTATCCGAAGGAACTCCCCCGACTAGACCATTGCGAAGAGTATCACCTTCTATGAACCGTATCAGGTCCATCTTAGCCACGGGCTTATTCAGTGTACCGGTCAAACGAATTCTCGAACCCGGATAGGCCTGGAATTCGGTGAATGGATATGTATATCCCGAAGCAGTAAGTTTCGTGTATACCGGTGGAACTACATAGGCCTGCAGATGCTCAAAACGAGGTCTCAAAAGAATTTTAACTGGAAAAGTCTTTGTTTTATAGCCATCCATTAAAACATAATATTCAAATGCTTCTGTAGGCTGTATTTGATCGGAAACAAAGGTCGAATCATCTAAGCGACCCATCTTCTGAATCCTGAAGTTTTTTTCAAGATTGGTTTTCAATGCCAACTTTACGTCTCCAGGTTGTGGATCACCTTTTACATCAAGAATAGCCTGAAAAGTTTTACCCTGCTCAAGAATTTTTGATCCGGGTTTAACAATAAATTGATATGGAATTGGACGTTCAAAATGTTCCCAAAAATATGATACCCGATAGATAGCGCTGGGATTTTTTATGCCCAAAACACCCAAAAGGCAAAGTACAACCAGAAATATTGATCCTGACTGACGTTGTCGTCTGGCGTAAGTACTACGCCTAAGAACTTTTTTAATAGAATCTTTTAGATTCTTTTCAGTGAGACCTTCCAGGTTTTGCTTTAAAGCCAGATCACTATAAGAAGTGTTATGACGCTTCTCATTGTATAAATCCAATACATTGCGTAGCGGTTCTACATGTATGGCTTTCGAGACCTGACGGTAAAAATCCTCCCAACCTTCGGGGTGAGATATTTTTAATACCCATACGCCAATGCATAACCCAACAAGCATTGCACAGATTAAGGATATTGACTTAACCAATACAGGAAGATAAAGGTAGGATTCGGCAACAATGAGCAGAACTGCAAAAGCGAAAAACACACCTACACCCGCAAACAATACCCATAATTTTCGGTATAGCAGGTAACGCCGGTACATTTGGCGAAGTAATGCTTCTATCCGGCGAAGTTTGGTGTCCGTGTTTGTTTTATTCACCCCGATAACATCTCAGAATATTTGTTTTTCAACATATTATAAGTAACGGGCAAGGATAGCAACAGTTGTTGCAAGTGTCGCGGTCATTGATACGATTGCGGAAATGATACCCATACGTTCCTGGGGAGTCAGTCCGGTATGTTGAGGTTTTGTTGGAACAATTATCTGTGAACCCGGCTCAACGTTCGGGTAGTGTTTGAAGAAAAGTACTTTGGAAATCTTATGAATTTCTCCGTTGGGATACATTATATATGCTTTCTTAGACGCGGCGCTGTCGGCAAAACCTCCGGCCCTGTCAATATAATCCCGGAAATGCAGATTCTTACTATAAGGAACATTTATTGGATATAAAACAGCACCTGTCACTTTCACCGTTTCAAGCCTTTTGGGAACACGAAGTTCATCGCCGGGCAGAAGCTGTAAATCATACTTTGATCCCGGATGGGATAGTATTTCTGGTAAATTAATTCCAATGGGTCCAGTTTGACCTTGCCCGCTTCTTCTGATGAGCCGTGCACCTCTTGGATATGCCTGAGGTGTTATGCCGCCAGATCGATTGATTAGATCTGAAATCTTTTCGTTTTTACTTGCAATGGTGTACTGACCAGGATAAATCACTTCTCCGGTGACGGACACTTGTTGTTGATTCTTATAGTTTGGCTCGGATCGGACAAAAACCTCATCAAAGGGTTTCATGATAAACTTTTCTCCACCCTTTTCAATATGCAGTTGACGGTCGACGCTAAAACTGAATATTTGAGCAATTTGATCAATTACGGTATCCTGTGGTGTTCGCGTCATTCGACGGGATACTTCAATCCTATAGGGTGCTGCAGACTCTTTAAATCCATTAGCCTGATAAATCAAATCTTTCAAGGTCATATTATCAACATAGGGATAACTTCCGGTATCCTGTACTGCACCATAAATTTTGATGTTGTAATTTTCCCTCATATCGAAGATCGATGATATGATCACGATATCGTCTTTCTGCAACTTCATATCATTATCTGAAGGATCATCCATCAAATCCTGCAAGCTAAACGGTATCACCTTGACTTCGTAATCCGGTTTTGTACGATAAATAAGTGCCCGTGACATATATGCATCACCGCGTAAACCTTCGGCGACCTTTATCAGATTGTAGACCGTTGTTGTATCTGTTACCTGATACTCACCAGGACGAAAGACGGCACCCTTTATTTGAGCCATATTTTCAAAACGGTCCAGTATCGTCCCTACAAAAACCCTGTCCCCATTTTGAAGTTTGAACGTTTGAAAATCGGATTGATTAACGCTAACGATTTTCATTTCCGTTGGTGTATTTCGATACACTTTAACTCGTCCTGTGTAAGCACTGTCGGTAAATCCACCGGCAAACCGAAATGCATTTGCCAGGGTTTCATCATCATTGATTTCAAATAAACGGGACCTTTTCACCTGTCCCCCTATATAAACATGGCTTCTGTATGGATCTACCTTAATGATGTCCTGGTCCTGAAGACGAATATTACTTGATGTCTTTCCATACAGCAGAAAGTCGTAGACGTCGACACTATCGATAACCTCGTTGTTCCGAATAACCTCAATCGATCGAAAAGATCCGTTGGCTGAGGGGCCGCCACACATATACAACGCATTAAATACTGTCGACAAACTCGACAAAGTGTAAGTCCCCGGTGCCTGCACCTCGCCAATTATATTCACATTTATGCTGCGGATTTTACCAAGTGTTATATCGGCATACGTATTACGTTTTCGGGGATTATTGGGACTCAGACCTGAGTAAATCTCGGTAAGTCGTTTAATGATACGATCACTGGCCTGATCAATTTTCAAACCATTTAGATAGATTGGACCAATGTTGCTAATAGAAATCGTCCCATCAGGAGAGACAGTCTCCTGGTATGTCATTTGAGCAGCACCCCAAATATTGATCACAAGCTGATCCCCGGGTCCTAATTGATAATCCTTAGGAGTAGGAATATTCATCGAGGGAGCAAAAGTCAGTTTTTTCTGGTTGAAAAGGTCAGCACCAAATATTTGAGGCTTATTCTTAGACGATGTTCCAGGAGTCCCTGTCATATTTTTCTGGAAAGGAGCAGTACGGTGATCAATCAGATTTTTAAAATTCATCGGCATGCGGCTCTGAGCGGTCGTATCGACGCCGGCACCTTGTGATTGCAACCCGCCTTTTGACTGGATATCCATCACACGTTGTTGGAATTTTTGCAGCTCGCTGGCGGGCATTCCCCTGGCAGATGCCAGGTTCTCAAGGTCACTTACACTCATTCCACGACTTTGGGCTCTCTGAATGATATCTATAATCTGCTGATCACTCAGATTATCCACGTTAACCTGTGAAAAATCGATATTCTCAAGTTGTTGCATCTGCTGGGCATGAACCTGTTGTGGAATGCTTGTGATGGCCACAGTGATAGTCAGCAGAAATAAAAGAAAGGCAAAATAAGCCGTAATTCGCTTCATTATGCGTCTTGAAGTGTTTAAAATTTATAGGTGAAAGCCGTTTCGGCATTTGACCGTTTAACCGCTGGCAAATTTACACGATCAAATACCTAATAGAAAGTCTATTATGGTTGATAATCCCGTAATGTCATCGGATCAAAATACAAATTTGTAAATAAACGGCATTTTTAGTTCTAAAGAGAGAAATTCTCTGGGATCTATAACAATAATTCAATTATTCAAATCGGAAAGACTCAAAAAACTATCCACAAAGAACTTCTCGTTAGTTTTTTTAATCGTGACAAGTTCGTTAAAAGCATCATGTTCCAGGAATAAATAATGGTTCGGCTGGCTCCATTCATCAAGGATCGTTCTCTTCTCTTCAAGTGTTTGAACAGGATGCATATCATAACCCATAACCCAAGGCAGCGGTATGTGTGCAGCAGTAGGTATCAGGTCGGCAGCATACAAAAGGCTTATCCCGTCCCCCTCGATCCTGATCATTTGTTGACCGATCGTATGCCCGTTTACAATTATTGTTGATAATCCTTCTTCAAAGGTGTAACTGCCCGAAATCAGTTCAAGTCTGGACTGCTGACGGATAGGATCAATATTTTCATCCAGGAAGCTTGCCCTTTCACGGTCATTTGGCTGAAGTGCTGTTTCCCAGTGACTCTCAGTAATCCAATGACCGGCTTTCGAAAAAGTGAGTTTTGATTCCTGACCACCTGATCTATAACTCGCTCCCCCGCAATGATCAAAATGGAGATGTGTAAATACAACATCTGTCACATCCGATACTGAAAAACCGTGATAATCAAGAGATTTAATCAAATCAGTATGTTCATGATCGATGTTATAGATGCCCTGAAATTTTTCATTGAACTTATGACCGATTCCGGTATCGATAAGATATTTCTTGTTGGTTTTCGTCGATTCAACCAATAGACACCGCATAGCCAAAGGAATACGGTTTTTATCATCCGCCTCTATTGATCTTTCCCACAGGGGTTTAGGCACAACACCGAACATAGCGCCGCCGTCTAGTCCAAATCGTCCTGTCTCAATAGTGAAAAGATTAAACGGACCAATATTGCATGAAGACAATTCCATAAACTTATAATTTGAAATCAATTGGGGGGTAATTCCTGAAATGGCCGTTGCTTTTAATTTTTCGTTTAACGTCTTCCAAAGCCTTGTATTTGGGAAGAACCTTCACAAGGTGTTCTCTTATAAAATCGAGACGCTCTCTCTCCGACTTGATCTCAAGTAAATTTTGTTTTTGTGCGAGTTCGAACCCCACCATATGAACAATGCGAAACGAATGAATAGATTCGTCGGAAACAGTTATTGTTACTGAATCTTGCTCCAATAATGATACGACTTCTCTCAACATTGGCCGGATGTTTTCCCTTATATGCCCAAGATCTTCATCTTCTTCATGATCATGGAAATAGGTAACAACCGCCTGTAAAAAGGATTCTGAAGTATCGAAACCATGAACCAGGAAGCGATCACCTCCGTCACATACAATGTCCATGCGTCCGTCGTCATAAATTTTGTGTATCCACACGATATTTGAGACGCAACCAACTTTTGAGATAGAATTATTGATGTAGCTGGTTATTCCGAAAGGTATTTTTTTTTTGACACAGTAATGGACCATCTCCCGGTAACGGTCCTCAAAAATATGAAGGTTTAGCCTTTCGCCGGGAAAGAGAACGAGTGGTAAGGGAAAAACCGGTAATTTTATCATCTGCTTATGTTGAAGGAAATTCCGGATTTGGTATGTGTACTTACAGTTGATTCATAAGTTTTTCTAGAAACAATTTCACTTCCCTCAGATCTTTAACGACACCAACCGGTAATTTTATCTGATCTGCAACTCCATTATTTCGAGCTTTTTTCCCCTCAATTACCTGACGAGCGCCGGCTGTGCTATATTTTTTTTCACGGATCAGTCCTTTTAACCGAATAATGGTTTCTATGTCATCATCAGTGTACATTCTCTTACCGGAACGATTCTTGGCTGGCTTTAAGCTATCGAAGCGCGTTTCCCAGTATCGCAAAATGTGCGGTTCTACATCGGTGATTTCACTAACTTCACCGATACTGTAATAAAGTTTTTTCATTGATCAAAAGTCAACGATTTAGTTATTTTGGATTCCTGTAAATATTCACAACCCATTTTCTTATAAAGAGAAATAATCAAGATTCATAACATTGTCAAACACTTCAGCAGAAAAGCCGCAGTTAAGTATCGTTATTCCACTTCTAAATGAAAGGGAATCATTATATGAGCTATATAATAGCGTAGACATGGCTCTTGGGCACCTATACAAATTTGAAATAATTTTTGTCGATGATGGCTCAAATGATGGTTCATGGGAGATAATCAGGAAACTGGCATCGGAACATTCAGATGTCCGTGGTTTAAAATTCAGACGCAATTATGGCAAAAGTTCCGCTTTACAGAAGGGGTTTGAACAAGTCCGGGGAGACTATATTGTGACAATGGATGCAGATCTTCAGGATGATCCTGCTGAAATTCCCGATATGATAGCCATGCTCCAAAATGATTATGATCTGATCAGTGGATGGAAAAAGAAACGGCATGACCCCATTTCTAAAACGATTCCTTCCAAACTATTTAATATTGGAACTTCGTGGGTGACCGGAATACGCCTTCATGATTTCAATTGCGGGCTGAAAGCTTATCGTCGTGATGTTATTGATAGTATCTATCTATATGGAGAAATGCACCGTTATGTACCGTTACTTGCTAATTGGGAAGGCTTTGGCCGGATCGGCGAAAAAGTTGTGAATCATCACCCCCGAAAATATGGACATACAAAGTTTGGTGTATCGAGAGGCATGAAAGGTTTTTTGGATCTAATGTCGCTTATGTTCATCAACAAATTTGTTCAGCGTCCGATGCATTTCTTTGGTTCTATTGGGTCGGTATCGCTGCTCATCGGTGGCGGCATCACCCTTTACCTGACATTGATGCGGCTATTTTTCCATGAATACCTTACGAACCGTCCGCTATTTCTTTTCGGTATCATGTTATTATTACTGGGGGTTCAGTTCTTTTCGATCGGATTTCTCGGGGAGCTTATCATCAAACATAAGGCTGAGGAAAAGAAGATCAATATCAAAGACATTGTTTAAAGATTTCAAAAAAAATGCCACGGTTACACAGTTGAAGATTGGGTTCTACAATCTCCATTGCCTTCTTCAAACAATAAAGCCTCCCTGGCTGGAGGCTTTATGTACCGCGTACGGGATTTGAACCCGTGTTACCGCCGTGAAAGGGCGGCGTCCTAGACCCCTAGACGAACGCGGCATCGATGATATGGGAGCAAGGTGGGACTCGAACCCACGGCCTCTAGAGCCACAATCTAGCGCTCTAACCAAGCTGAGCTACATGCTCCATAACACACATTAAAAAAAAGATCTTGTTGGTACCGCGTACGGGATTTGAACCCGTGTTACCGCCGTGAAAGGGCGGCGTCCTAGACCCCTAGACGAACGCGGCGGTACGATCTGAGCTTCCCCACCATTGGGAACATACTTATCAGATACAGCATTTAAGAGGCGACAGGCGGATTCGAACCGCCGTAAAAGGTTTTGCAGACCTCTGCCTAGCCACTCGGCCATGTCGCCTTGTATTAATTTTGAATTTTAAATTCTGAATTTTGAGTTACGTGAACGAAAACTCGAATTTGATAACTCTTGCCACAGCAACTATAATTCAAATTTTAAAATTTATAATTCAAAATTACCCCTGTACGCCCGACGGGATTCGAACCCATAACCTACTGCTTAGAAGGCAGTTGCTCTATCCTGTTGAGCTACGGGCGCTCATCCCGAAATAGAACGGTGTTACCACCTTTGGCTATTCGAATTTAAAAAGGCTTAACTATATCCAATAAAATATTTGCTAACACCTTTTTAGCACTGGAGCTCTAAATCAAATCGCATGCTCAAAAAAATCAATAAAAGAACGTTATTAAATCTTGTCGGGGCGACAGGATTTGAACCTGCGACCCTCTGCTCCCAAAGCAGATGCGCTACCGGGCTGCGCTACGCCCCGCGACAAAAAACTAAATGAACTATTCCGGAGAGATCAATTCAGAACTCATGCCCGTCCCGATCACTCTCGGGAAAGATTCCAAAAATAACGGCATTATAAATGAAAAGCAATGATCTCTTAAAAGGAAACGTACATAAAGATGAAACCTTTTGTATATGGTAAGCTTTATTATTCGTACCGCAGGCTGTCTACCGGGTCGAGCCGGGCAGCTTTCGTGGCAGGGAACACACCAAAAGCCAGTCCAATTAACGATAAGCCAGCAATTCCGCCTATCGCTGCCACCCACGGGAAGACCAGTTGTGAATCCATCACGACTGCAAGAATATTTCCGCCCAGCACACCTATCAGGAAACCAATGATTCCTCCCAGCTGACAAATAAATATTGCTTCTATCAGGAACTGGTAGATGATAGCTTTACGTGTTGCTCCCAGAGCTTTTCGTATACCAATTTCGCGTGTTCGCTCGGTCACAGACACTAGCATAATATTCATGACACCAATGCCCGCTCCCAATAAGGCGATGCCGCCAACAACAAACCCAAACAAATACAGATAACCAGTAAATTTGCCAAATGCTTCTTTTAGGGAGTTATTCGTCTCAACATTAAAATCATTCTCCTTACCGGGCGGCACCTTTCTGATGGTTCGCATCAATCCAATCAATTCATCGATGGTTGCAGGGACAAGGGTCATTGATGGAGACCGCGCCTGTATGCTGATATTCCGGTCCGATCCATAAATTTGAATAGCACGAGTGTAAGGTATCAGAACAAATTTATCCTGAGATTGTCCGAATGTCGAGCCTTTCGATTCAACAGTTCCAATAACCGTGAAGGGACGACCGCCAATCCTGATTTTTTTCCCTACAGGGAAAACGGTTGGAAACAACTTTTCGACTACGTCATTTCCTATCAGACAAACCGAACGCGCACTGGAAATATCACTTTGCGTCAGATCCCGTCCATACTTAATGTTGTAGGCATTATTGGAAATGAAATATTCGTTACTCCCATACACTCCGATATCAGGGTCTGTGACTGTTCCACCATATTCGACTTTAGTTGAAGTAAACTGTTCATTTGGACTCACCGATCTGGCCAAAACAACCCGATCTTTTAACTTCTCAAAATCATCGAACGTAATATTTTTCCGGTTACGGTATTTCTCATGATCTCCTCCGACCATCACACCGGGATATTTGCTGATAAATACAACGTTGCCACCCATCACATTCAGCGTATTGTCGAAATAAGTCTGTAAAACGAGAACGGCCGTCGATGCGCTAATTATGGCAAAAACACCTACAACAATGGCGAACATCGTAAGCAAAGACCGCAGTTTGTTAGCCGTCAGTGAAGTATACGCCATTCGAATGATTTCGAGAATATTCATCTGACTATTAATTATTCATCATTCATAACGGAGTGATTCGATGGGATCCGAACTGGCGGCCTTCCGGGCTGGCAGGTAACCAAATACGATTCCGGTTAGCGTAGTGATCACGAAGGCTACCACAATGGTCGTCCAGTCCATGTAGGCAACAAAAACTTTATTGATGAAATGAGCAATTACACCCGTTAGCAAAACACCTATCACTCCCCCCAATGAACATATGATGATTGCCTCAATCAGAAACTGAATCAGAATCTGGGATGATCTTGCACCTATTGCTTTACGGATTCCAATTTCCTTTGTTCGCTCCTTAACCGAAACAAACATGATATTCATAACTCCGATTCCTCCCACAAACAGGGACAGGGCTGTAAGAAAAATTCCAATCAGGTAGATGGCCTTAGTCATGGCATCATACTGCGTCCGAAAAAGATCCAGCTTGTTGATTGCAAAGTCATCTTTCTGTAACGGATCAAGCTGGCGGACGCGCCGCATTATTCCTTCCAGTTCATACTGCCCTGCCTGGAGTGCCTGATCGGACGGATATTTTACCTGGAGCGTCATGTTCCTTCTTATGCTGAAGTATTTTTTATAAGCATTCAAAGGCACAATGATCTGATTGTCGAAACTTTCCAAACCTAAAAACTTTCCTTGTTTCTCAAGTAATCCGATGACTTCAAAATTGTAACCGTCGACACGTATCGTCTTTCCAAGAGGATTCCCATACGTAAATAAAGCGTCAGCAACATCTGCACCAATAATACATACCTGCCGGCCGGCACGACTCTCTTCATCGGTAAAGAAACGTCCCTCATCAATATTTGCATTCGATGTTTTCATGTACGATGTCGTTGTTCCGGTCATTTGGACATTATTGGCTTCATTATCCTCATACTTAATGCCAACACCTCTTCCTGCCATCGGGGCAACGGCACTGGCGTACCGGCTGTATTCCATGATCTTATCTGCATAATCCGCCTTCATCTCACGGCGGTTGATGTAATCCCACCACTTGTAATTCGATCCGAATGACCACGGCCATTTCTGTACATACAGCACATCTTTACCAAGCATATCGAGACTCGACTCAAAACCTCTGTTGATGCCATCAATCACAGTAGCCATTGTCGTCACCGATACAATACCGATGATAATACCGAATGTTGTAAGAAATGCTCTTAACTTGTTGGCCCAGATAGCATGTAACGCTATTTTCAGCCCCTCGTAAATGTTTTTAAAAAAATAAAACATATGTAATTAATGATACAACGTGCATTATCCTGAAGTCTACGAAAAAGATTTCATTTCGTTACATTGCAGCGTCAAATAATTTAAAACAAGATACACTTGTCATATGAATCATAATAGTGTGGAGAAACTGGACGTGCTTGCCTGGGCCGCTCACCCTGACGATACGGAGTTATGTTGTTCGGGCACTTTAGCCGCGCTGGTTAAACAAGGGTTAAAGGTCGGTGTTGTAGATCTCACCCGAGGCGACATGGGAACACGCGGGACTCCCGAGCAACGTCTCGATGAATCTCAGAATGCGGCTAAAGCACTTGGATTATCGATACGAGATAATCTTGGACTTCCAGACACACTTCTTGATAACACTCCTGAGCATCGCAAAGTTATCATTCAGGCCCTGCGCCGCTATCGACCCGATATCTGTTTTATTACGGCTCCGGACGACCGGCATCCGGACCACGGTAACGCGACTCGTCTGCTTATTGACGCTTTCTTTTACAGTGGTCTCAAAATGATTCAGACAGAGGATAAAAACGGTGAAACACAGGAAAAATGGAGGCCATATCACATTCTCCATTACATGCAGGACCGTACTTTTGAACCAGACTTTGTTTATGATGTCTCTGACACAATCGCTCTAAAGAAAAAAGCCATTCTGTCGTTCAAGTCACAATTTAATGTGCCTGAATCCGATGATGGTCCCCAAACGTATATCTCTGGTAACCGATTCTTTGAGAGTATTATAGCCCGTGCCCGGTTTTACGGCCACATGATCGGAGTTGAATTCGGTGAGCCATTCAAATATCACGGTGGTCCGGTTCCCTTATCAGATCTGGAGATCTTCAGAAAGAATAAGCCAATGCGCTAGTGAATTTACTTACTCTTACGATATTCAGCCGGAATAGTATCCTGAATCCTGCCCAGAATATATTTGTGCATCTCAGGATTGCCAGCTATGATTCTCTTGCCAAACAACCATTTTTGATCGTCTTCCCAATCTGAGACAAGCCCCCCGGCTTCCCGAACAATGAGTGATGCTGCTGCGACATCCCACGGAGCAAGCGCATATTCATAGAAACCATCAAAACGGCCCGCTGCAACACAACAGAGATCATATGCGGCTGTACCAGGACGGCGTACACCCTGTGTTTCTTCCATGAAAACTTTAAAAAGCTGAAGGTAATCGTCGATCAACTCCAGGTCGCGGTAGGGGAATCCGGTACCGAATAAAGCCTCATCCGGTTGCGTAATATCCGAGACTTCGATCGGCTTTCCGTTTAATTTGGCCCCGTCTCCTTTCTCGGCAGTAAACAGCTCACCTTGATTCACTTCGTACACAAGTCCCATCAGAGCCGACTTATTCTGATATAACGCAATCGATACACAAAAAAGAGGAAATTCATGAGCAAAATTCGTTGTACCATCTATAGGATCAACTATCCATGTACGCCGATCGCTTAGTGCTTCTACACCGGTGGACTCTTCAGCAAGTATTTCGTCATCAGGAAAAGCATCTTTGATATAAGAAAGAATGATCTCCTCACTGGCAATATCGGCCTTTGTCACTAAATCATGGCGTCCCTTGTATCGGATACCCAATCCACTGTGTTCGGTATGGTAGTCGCGGATAAGGTCGGCTGCTGCGAATGCCGCTTTTCGGGCTATTTCCAGTTCGTGACTCATGAATTCACTTGTTTAATGTGTTGAAAATATTCCACTAAGAACGCAACTTATTTGTACTTGTACTAAAGTAACAAATTCTTCATGTGATTTTATGTCAATTCAATGCAGAGCGAAGATCCGCTGTTATAAGCAACAGACACAGTGAAATTGACGAACCATCAGTCGTTTGACGAACGGATTGAGTTAACGGGGATTAATTCGAGATCATCGTAGTCAGCCTTTACCAAGCTATGTGTCGAATCACCATCACTTAAAATCAGGATTGCTATAGGTCGGTCTGGAGGATCCTCGCCAAACAAATTTTTGTAATCCTGGTAGATATTTCGCCGAAATGTCAGCCATTTGCCCAGGTTGTTACTATCTGTTGCCAGGATTATAATCTTCTGATTATTGAAATTATGTGAAAGAATCGTGCCAACCGGTAATGTCGAACTCCATGTATACTTGACTGACTTAGGGATTTTAAACAATGAAGTAAACCCCCAAACGACGTAAACGCCTGCGGCACTGTCATTTTTCTTACTGATATCCTCATTCCCATCCTTAGGGATTTCCCAGACGCGCCACTTCCAGGATAATATTGGAGTGTCCTCAATGTTAATTTCCTTCTGATTGATCAGGGGAAGATTCAAATGCTGTGCCTCACTCCCGTCATACTCCAGATATTTGTTATCCCCATCCTGCTTGATACTATACTTAAACTGATTCCTTTTTTCAGGAGAAAAAAACTGGGTCTTGGTATTACCATTTCTGTCATACCAGTTATAAGGCAAATGACCTAATGTGTCCTTTTGGAAATTTTCGAGCACAATAACGCCACTGGGTAGTTTGTGTATCTGCCCGTAGCTCGTGCGTCCGAGCATCATCAGAAACAGAATGCAGAAAAATACACCTAAACTGATTGGTACACTCGATCCTATATTCTTCATCGTCGATTTACTCTAATTCACAAGAAACCCCTAAGGTATTGATGCTAACGGAAAAACTGTATCCTGAATTGTCTTCGAAAGGATACGAAAACTTTTTAAGCAAGCGAAGAAAAGACAACTAAGACCTTATAAGAGAATGAGTTATGTACCCTCCGGACCCATTTCTTCTGGATCATCAAATAGTTCATCAATTGAATGACGCTCGAGTGCCGATCTTTCACGAGATACTTCCAGTAAGGTCTGATTTATGGGTATTTTATCCTCGGGGCTGGCCTTATCATATTGGTCCCTGAGTTGGGATTTAAGCCGATCGAGAAAATGAATTTTCAGTGCCTTGAGCGCGCCGCGGGCCGTACGAAACGGGTCTACATCTTTAACTAACGGACGCCCGGCTTTTTGTTGTCCCAGCTCACTTGGTGTATACAGATCCATTACAAGTTCCCCAACAATTGCCGGATAAGGATGCTCCCGGGCTGCATAGGCCTGGATCGAAATCTCTTCCTCCGCCTGATAACGATCGATAATATCCAAAAAGAAATCCCTTAAATATTGATTTTCAAAATGATCTTCATTGCATTGACGACCAATATACTCAACCATGCTTCGGCCGTATTCAATCATCAGACGGATAATCTCTTTTTCAAATTTTGGTTGCAGGTTGATAGGTGCATCTCTATCAATTTTCGAGTTCTCGGTGAGGTGATGATCTTCCGGAAATTCCTCCTCAGACTCTTCAAAAGGTGGAGGGTTGTCATTGTTCTGTATTTTACGCTCTGCCTCGGCTGCCCGCCGGTTTCTTCTTTTTTCCCGTTGCTTTTCTCTCTGCAAATCAGCGAGAATCGAGCTCAACTCCTGATGCAGCGCACGGTCGCCTATTCCCGTAAGCTTACTCAAATGCTGCATATACGTTTCCTGGGCAACAGCATCGGAAAGATGCGCAATATGACCGATTAGTGCAGTTATGGCTCGTTTGCGGCGCAAAGGATCATCCCAGTCGCCATCGGTTTCTCCTTTTTTGAACAGAAATGTGATAAAATCGCGGGATTCCGTTTTTATGTACTCAAGTAACGCCGAACCACCAAACTGACGCACAAAAGAATCCGGATCTTCGTCTTCAGGGAGTTGCAGTAAACGAACCTCCAATCCCTCCGACAACGCAAGATCGAGACCACGCACCATGGCATTTTGACCTGCAGAATCCGCATCATAAATCATCAGCAGTCGATCTCCGTAACGATGAATGACATGCAGTTGGCCGGCTGTTAACGAGGTTCCACTCGTCGATACTACGTTTCGGATGCCAGCCTGGTGCAAACTCAACACATCGGTGTATCCTTCCACGAGAATGGCTTCGCCTTCCTTGCGGATCTCGTTTCGGGCCACTTGTATCCCATAAAGAACTTCGCTTTTGTTATAAACCGGCGTTTGAGGCGAATTAATGTATTTGGCAGTTTTCTTATTGCTCAAAATCCGGCCGCCGAATGCGATCACCTTGCCTGCCGGATTGAAAATGGGAAACATCAAACGCCCGCGAAATGTATCGATGACATCCTGACCGTTTCGCCCGAACTTTACTAACCCAGCCTGATGCAAGTACTCCTCGCTGATGCCATCTGCTATTGCCCGTTTGTACAAGCCGTCAATGCGATCCGGAGCATATCCTAAACCATACTTCTTAATGGTCTGGCGATTCAATTGACGCTTTTCGAGATACTTACGCGCCTCTTCCGCCTCGTCGGTTTCTGTTAGCATGCGATAAAAATGGAGTCCGGCATAACGAAGGGCATGATAGATTCCTTCCCGCAGGCGATGTGCTTCATCATGTTCGGGCTCTTCCTCCTCCGGGATAAATACCCCAAAACGCTGTGCCAACGACCGGACAGCTTCATTGAAACCGACGCCATCCATCTTCATCACAAAATTGAATACATCGCCGGCTTCTCCACAGCCAAAGCACTTGTAAATACCTAATTTCGGAGACACATGGAAAGAAGGAGTTTTCTCGTTGTGAAACGGACACAGCCCCATAAAGCCGCTCCCGGAGCGCTTCAGCTTCACGTAATCCGAGACCACTTCAACAATGTCTGCGGAATCCCGTACTTCTTCTTTTTTGGCGTCTGTGATCATGCTGAAATGTAAGAGGTACCCGGCTTAATCAAAAAGGATAATCTTCATGTATTTTACTTTCCGGATACTTAGACGAATCAAAATGGACGATCTAAGTGATCGTCTTCCTTTCTCACCATCAAATTTGGTAACAAGATAACGCAATACAAGCAATCCAGTTGTCAAATCTAAGGGATAACGGTATATTCAGGCTGCAAATAAAAACCCTTTTTTGTGATAAATTTTTAGTGTAATGAGTGTACTTGTTGGAAAGGATACGCGGCTGGTCGTTCAAGGCTTCACCGGTAGTGAAGGGACCTTCCACGCCGGTCAGATGATCGACTATGGAACAAATGTTGTTGGCGGTGTAACTCCCGGTAAAGGGGGACAAAAACACCTCGATCGCCCCGTTTTTAATACGGTTGCAGAAGCAGTGGAAAAAGAAGGAGCCAACACCTCTGTCATTTTTGTGCCGCCACCGTTTGCTGCAGACGCCATCGCGGAAGCTGCGATCGCCGGCGTCAAAACGATTATTTGTATTACTGAAGGCATTCCGGTCAAGGATATGGTTACAGCCAAAACGGTTGTAAAACGTCATGGGGCAACCCTTGTCGGACCAAACTGTCCGGGCGTTATCACACCCGGTGAGGCAAAAATCGGCATCATGCCCGGAAATATATTTACCAGCGGGTCCATCGGACTCATTTCCCGCTCCGGGACTCTGACTTACGAAGCTGTTGACCAGCTCACTAAAGAAGGCCTGGGACAAAGTACCGCTATCGGTATCGGCGGGGATCCGGTTATCGGAACTACGCACCTTGATGCGGTAAAGCTGTTTAATGATGATCCCGACACGGATGCCATCGTCCTGATCGGTGAAATCGGCGGTACCGCAGAAGAGGAAGCTGCTGCATGGATCAAAGCTAATGTTAAGAAACCGGTCGTCGCATTTATCGCCGGTCGTACGGCACCTCCGGGTCGACGCATGGGACACGCAGGCGCCATCGTCTCCGGCGGCAAGGGAACAGCCCAGGAAAAGATGAAAGCCCTCAGCGAAGCAGGCATTACCGTCTGTGAGAGCCCTGCTGAGATTGGAAGCACAATGAAATCGATGTTATGAAGAACCATCAGATTTGACAGAAATTCAAAGGCAATCATTCATTTAAAATGATTGCTTTTTTAATCTGAAAATTCATACCTATAAACTCCCTTGTTAGTGCCAAAGAACAAAACCACCTTGCCGTTTACTGTTGTGGCAAACAGTGCATTGGTATAAATCCCGCTTGGGCCGGTCTTATCTTCAACAACTTTCCAGGTATCCCCAAAATCAGGGGATGCGGCAAAGAAAAGAGTAGAATCGTTATTAACACCGGTGGCATAGACAAGATTATTTTTGACCGGATCATTGGCTAATGTATAGATCGGATTCCTGGTATAAACCTGCGACCAATGATCACCGCCATCTATGGACTGTTTTATGCCGATGTCCTCACCTATCAATAGATGACTCGAATCCGAGGTATTTATAGTCAAATCATAGATTGTAGTTTCCACTTTATCGGCAAAAACGTTGTTTAGAAATGATTTCCAGGTTTTCCCAAAATCTGTGGACTTGTATAAAATGGGCTGGAAAACACCGTTGATTCCTCCTGACCATACGGTACCCGGTTTTTTAGGATCAGCTTTCAGGACATGATTAAATCCACCCCAGCCATCCCATGTGCCATTTACAGGATTCCAGCTTTTTCCCTGATCTGTTGATCTGGCTATTAATGAGCCTCGGGCTGTATAAAGAATATCAGGGTCTGTAGGCTCCATCTCGAGACACTCCACCCAGTTCTCATGATCCGCTCCACCAAAACCATTCATATATTCACTCCATGACTGACCTCCATTGTCAGTCATAAATAGGGTTGGATCGCCGGAGGCGAAATCGGCTATCCTAACCACCGCAAGAATCTTACTTGTGTCAAAGATCGCAAAATCTAGTACTTGGTGATTGCCGAGCCCAAGGCTTTCCCATGTATTTTCTATTCTCGCCGTCTCACCTCTGAAGACGCCTTCATCCGTTCCAACATATAAATATGGGCCATGTCTTTGGATTCTTGAGATGTAATTTGTCAATCCGGCATTTTGCCACTCACCTTTTAACTGCAGGGCATCATGTTTGGAACCGGTCCCACAACTGGAAATAATAAGCATCAAAAATATTACCGATATCAGTGCAGCATTTTGAAATTTCATGGCTTAATGAATTAGTATGAGGTTTTTTCTTAAAAAAAGAGGATAAATGTGTAACAAATACTAATCAAGTGTCTCTTATTATTTGAAAGCCCTTCCCGTTTTCCACATCTCAAGGGTTTTCATCATAAAAACATTCATCTTAAAAAGGAGATACCGATGAAACGATTGGTTATTCATCTATCATTTCTTTACGGCATAGCACTCGCCCTCCTGGTAATGGGCTGCGACAACAAAGGTCCGGTACAAACTACCCCCCCCCAAATAAAAAGTCAAACCTCACCGGCGGCAACTGAACAGTTGATGAGTCCGGCTGTCCCGGATTCCCAACTGATTCCCGGAGAATATATCGTCGTTCTCAAAGACCGGTTTAACGGTAGAATGGGACAGACCGTTGCACAAGCAGTGGGACTACAAATTGATTCGGTCCTTACTAACGCAGGAATTGCTCAAAAATCCATCATCTCAAAATATAAATACGCCCTGCGCGGTTTTGCGGCCCATCTCACATCCGATCAGGTAAAGCGGCTCCGACAAAATCCACTGGTGGATCACATAAGACAAAACTATTGGTTTAAAATAAATTCTGCAGGAGGTAAAATTGTATCTAAAACAGCTACCACACAAACATCACCATGGGGAATTAAACGTGTCGGTGGCCCATTTAATGGCTCTGGAAAGAAAGCGTGGATTATTGATTCAGGCATTGATTTGGACAATCCTGATCTTAATGTAGATCAGGCCAATAGTGTTTCATTTGTGGCGGGTGAAAGCGCAGATGATCAAAATGGTCATGGTACGCATGTAGCTGGTATTTTAGCAGCTAAAGACAACTCAATTGACGTTGTAGGTGTTGCAGCAGGAGCCACAGTAGTTGCATTGAAAGCATGTGACGCAAACGGAAACTGTTACAGTCAGAGTATACTAAATGCATTAGATTATTTACCTCAAAAAGCAACCAGCTCTGATGTAATTAATATGAGTTTGGGTGGTCCTCCTGATACAGACATTGACAATGCTGTAATAAATGATGCGAATGATGGTCTTCGGTTTAGTATCGCAGCAGGTAATTATAAAACAACTGCAAATAATTTTTCACCTGCACGGGTCAACAATGCTAATGTGTGGACTGTATCAGCATTTAAGGATGGAGATTCTTTTGCTGTTTCCTTTTCTTGTAATACCGCTTATGGTTCCAATTATGGAAATCCACCCATTGACTACAGCGAACCAGGTGATGATATCCTTTCACTGAAACCCGGTGGTGGTACTGCTATTAAATGTGGTACATCCATGGCTGCTCCTCACCTTGCCGGTCTCTTACTCGCTGCTCCATATGGAGTTACTTCATACAGTACAGTAAGTAATGATCCTGACGGGAACCCTGATGCTATCGGTGAGGCTGATAATGGAGGACTTGGTGTTTATATCTCAGGTCCATCCTTTGTAACCAATGGTCAGCAGGGTACATGGACAGCCAATGCTTCCGGTGGTACCACACCATACACTTATCATTGGTATAGAAACGACTATGGAAGTACTCCATACTGGCAACAAGCCGGTACCGGTTCATCATACACAACAACAGTAACTTCTTCGTTTGATCTCAAAGTCACTGTTACTGATGGTACAGGATATTTCTCCTCTACGTCAAGTGTGTTCCATGTGAGTACTGGCGGAGGTTATTAATTTTCAAAAAAGATGCGGCCTGTCTTGATGGCAGACCGTATCCTCTTTCTATACTATTCGATCAGGATCAGACAAATCCGGCAGTTGTCCTTTATATCCAAATATTTTCTGGATAATCTTAACCAGTCCCACTGACTGCCGCTGAACATACCATTGATCTGCGGCCCTTCGAACGCCAAGACCATAGGTTGGATAGGGATGAATGGTGTCGGCAATCTTTCGAAGGGAAACGCCATTTTTCATAGCAAGCGCATATTCGGCGATCATATCGCCGGCCCGTTCTCCCAGGATGCTTACACCCAGGATCTTGCCGCTTCTTTCTTTGGCATAGATATGTATCCAGCCCGTGGTCTCATTCTCGGCGACGGCGCGGTCGATCTTTTGATAGGGCAAACGATAGCGTTTGTATGAAATCTGTTTCGAGTCCAGTTCTTGTTGTGTCATGCCGACATGAGCCAGCTCCGGGTCCGTATAGGTGACCCACGTAATATGTTTTTCATCAGACTTGTACGGCAGCTTAAGAAGGGCATTGATCACAGCGATTTTAGCCGTATGATCGGCCATATGCGTAAACTGGTATCGGCTGGTAACATCACCACAGGCAAATATATTCTTGACGTTAGTTCTGCTCCGAATATCGGTAACGATACCGTTCTTATTTGTCTTGACTCCTGCAGATACAAGGTTCAACCGTGAAAATTGATTCTGCCGGCCGGCCGCAACCAGCAGCGCGTCCCCTTCGATCGTCTCCTTCTTATCCCCCGTACTGATAGTTACACTGATTATCTCATCTTTCTGGCTCACATTTTCAATATTCGTTTCCAGAAAAAAACGGATCCCTTCCTTTTCCAGGTTTTGCTTCAGAATATCCGTTAGTTCCGGTTCATCTTTGGCAAGGATATGTGTTCTCTTTTCGATAACCGTGACCTCCGAGCCTAAGCGGGAAAATGCCTGCGACATCTCAATTCCGATGGGTCCGCCGCCAATGATCAATAATTGTTTGGGTGCTTCATCCAGATCAAAAAGAGTTTCATTGGTCAGGTAATCTACCTCTCCCAATCCATGAATCGGAGGAACAAATGCGCGACTGCCTGTAGCTATGATAATGAAGCGCGACCTGATCTTTTGCTCATTGCCATCCTTGCTGATTATCAATGTGTGCTTGTCATCAAACCGGGCAAATCCCTTGATGACCGTGATTCCAATTTTTTCATAAATAGACGGATCATCGGCATCTTCATAGACCTGTTGTCTGGTTTTCCGAACGTGATTGAAAACAGATGAAGCGTCAAAAGGGTCATCATAATCCTGCAAACCGTATCTGCTGGCATTTCGGGACTGATAGGCTACTTTTGCCGCTTTGAGCAGGGTTTTGCTGGGAATGCAACCGTACCACGTACAATCTCCCCCCAGCTTTCTTGCTTCAATCAATACTGTTTTCGCACCGAAGCTTGCTGCCATGCCTGCGGCTGTCAGACCTGCTGCTCCCCCGCCAATCACAGCCATATCATAATCATACGTCATATATCGTCATCCTTCTTGTCCAAATCCTTACGAATCTTTCGGTAGGTCGTGTATGCACCATATAGTACTAAAATCGAGATAAGAAGATATACCCAGAAGGGAACGCCCTTCCCAACGATAATCAGATAGATATAAGCTGACAGGAAGGTAAATCCAGCGCAGATGAGGGGCAGAAAGATAGATTTGCTCTTACGAATATTTCGAACCAGCCAGGCTACAGAACCCGTAAAGAAAGGTATGGCTCCGATGTAGATACCGGCAAATACGACCGGATTTACATTATAGTGTGCCGCGATATGATATATATTTTCAATAAACTCTTGCATCGATGGAAACGATAAACCTGTAACATTCCAAAATATTTTATTGGCCCGGATTTCCTTACCCGTTATACCACATAAAATAATGACGTAATTAAAGGCATATTTCTTACATAAAACAGGTTAAACCAGCAAATGATTCAAACAGGGCTTTGCTTCAAATGAGTTACAACTGGTATTAACGCTGCTGAAAAAGGAGGCCGATACTTCAGCGGATCTGAACCATTGATGCCCAGTAAACAGGCATTGCGTATCTCTTTTCATTGATCATATCGATCTTCGTCTGCTGCAGTGAACGGGCGACATCGCTCTTTGTCATCAGGTAGTGATAGAATTTAATCATGAAATCCGGTGTCGATCGATCCGATACGTTCCACAGCGATACAACAACGTTTCTGGCGCCTGCATAAAGAAAAGCTCTTGTAAACCCGATGATTCCTTCACCCCGCACCAGTTGACCAAAAGCCGTTTCACAAGCGCTTAAAACAACCAATCGCGCATTCAAATTCAGGTTATATATCTCACCTGTGTAAAGTATGCCATCATTATTGCTCGAATCGGTATTGCCCGGATAGAATAATATGCCCGAAAGACTGGGCATTTTTTCATTGACATAGGCATGTGTAGCCAAATGAATATACCGGTAATGAGAAATTTCAGGACAGTTTAATTGCGACTCTGTTGCCTGATTGCGAAGATAGATGTGTGAATCGGACTTCATTCGTGCATTCATCGAAATCTCATTGTAAATCCCATTCACCTCTTCTGCACTGGCCACCAAAGGGGGTATTTTTGGTCTGTTCGTGAGTTTACGATACATAGAGAGCGTATCCACCGATTGATCGAATACCGGTGCCATACCGAGCAGGCCGGAAGTCTGGACGACTTCTTTAGATCTTTTTCTAAAAACAAGATAGGATGAATAACCATATGTAATGGCATGCTTACGAATGAGATATGGAAGACCGGAAAAATCTCCCATCTGCGTATTTCGTGGCGTTTTGGTTAGTAAGGCTTCAAACGGCACAAGACTCAATTCTGCATCCGGTACAATCATCAGATCCTTTCCCTGAATATTATCTTGCACCGGCTCTACAATCTTCTGGTACAATTGATAGCCGTTTTTAGTGAACTCTGTCCAATCACTCTTTATAATGGAATGGCGGAAATCAGCAAGCTTTTTCAGGAATGATGCAGAATCGATGGGAGATGCTACGACATTATAGCCTCCTTTTGTTATGTCAAATGTATAAAGAGTAGAATCACCAACGAAGTAACTCAGGTAAACCTGCTTTGAACTGAGCTTTTTCTGAATGTCAGATACTGAAAGATACGGTGTCTGATACTTCAACTCGTAATACTCAGGGTACATTCTCTCGAGCCCGGAGATGAAATCACTAAGACGTTGACGGGCGGCAAATAGTTTGTCCTGTAAAGCCCCGGTATCCATGGTATCATCTTGGTTCCCTCTGCTATTAACCCGATCGACATCACGACTATACTTCTGGATGGCTTGTCTGAGCTTCGACTCCCGTTCCAGAAGACTATCCGGAATACGCGAGTATCTTTGTGCTCTTGCATCGGCAATCGACTGCATTAGAATTCCGGCTTTACTTTTTTCAGAAAAATTAAAAGCCTCCTTACGATAACTCTCGTTACCAAATAAATGATAACCAAACATACATGCTGCAATTGCTCCAGAATAAACCGGGTATGTGTCAGTATTCAACAGATATTTTGAACTCTCAGCCTGATAACTGCTACGGAGCCTCTCAATAAATTGTGTGATTGCCTTGTAGGTCTTTATAGCAACGGGTATGTATGTTCCAGCCTTTGAATCATCTGCAATTGCAGCGTCAAGAAGTGTTTTTGCTTTGCTTTCCAGGATTGTCTCAAACGTAACTTCAGACAATATATGATCAAGTTTGGGATTATCACTGATTTCAGAACTGTGAAAATTGGGAGCTAAAGCCTGAAGTGCATGCTGGTAGTACTCAAGTGCTTTGTTATAGTTACCCATTGCCTTATAGACATCAGCAATCCCCTGATATGACATGGCGGTTTCAGGATGGTGCAACCCCGGGGTAACAAGATTCACAGATAGATCATGCTCCAGGTATTGTAACGCCTTGTCATACTTCTTTTGATCTTTGTAAACAGATGCAAGGTCGTTGTATACGTTCAGCGTTTTGGGATTATTCCGACCGAATACTTTCTCACGTATTACCAATGCTTTTTGAAGATACCCAATAGCCTTGTCAGACTTTTTCAAAGCCTGGTAAGTTTGCCCGATATTTACATAAGCGATTGCCACATTAGGGTGCTCCGGCCCAAAAATCTTTATTTTTAAAGGAAGTGATTTCAGAAAATATTGAAGTGCATTTTTCTGGTCTCCCATTTGAGAATAAACGGCACCAATATTATTGAGAAGCAAATCTTCATCTGATACATTCTCACTTACACCCTCCCTAACCATGCGCAGAGCTTTTTGATAATAAGATAGTGAAGTTTGAAAATCACCCTTGAAAAGCAGGTTATTGCCCATGTTTATGTAACTGCTTTTCAGCTTTTCAGAATTGATTTTCCACTCCGGGTGGCTTTTCAGTATTTCAATCTCTTTTTTCAAATAATCAGTAGCCAGATCATACTTTCCCTCACTGAAGGAAAAGATTCCCAGTGAATTGTATGAATCAACCAATAAGATCATCAGCATTTCACTATCCTGATCTTTCGCAATAGCAAGGCTTCGTTTCGTATAATCGATAGCACGATCATAAAATGCGAAATCATCTTCCAGAGCACCGTTGAGAAAGTATATTCTCCCAATGAGCCACTTATCATCCAAATTCAGAGAACGATACAATCGGGTTGCCTTCTGGATAAATTGCATTCCCTTATTGTACTCACCAATTTGTTCGTAAATATTAGCCAGCGCATAGGTACAGTAAATGGCCCTCTTTTCACCAACACCGGTGGTATCGTCAAGAGCTTCTGGGATCAGCATAACATATCGCTTTGCCATATCTACATTTCTGGTAATTGCGTAAGCCGAAGTCATCTGGGTCAAAGCAAGTAACCGGTTCCCCGAGTCGCCCATCGTATCGTACATTTTAAAAGCACGGCTCAGATAGGTAGCACTGTTGTTAAACTTTCGGGCATTGAATAACGACATGCCTTTGTCATAAAGGTTATCTGCCATCTGGGATGTTGAATGGGTGTGCATCACATAATCAGGATATCTACTCTGAGCCAAAGTCTCAGAGTATGGATATATGACAGCACACATTACAATAAAAAGCAACAGAAAATGTAACCTGCTCCCCTTCCCGATAACCTGTCGGTTATTCTCAATACGGACTGCGTTCATGACAACGACTCTTATGAAATATCTGGATGTGCTTCAGCTTGCATTTATAGTTCATTACATCACGACACATTCGCTGAAGACGTAGCACATTTTGCTAATTAATCATGAAACAATCAATCCTAAACAGAAACCGTTACTATTTAATCCCTCTTGGTATCTATATTTAGATGTAAATTGGCTATTTTTCTCCAAAAAGGGCATTCACATAGGATACCCGATCAAAAATTTGAAGATCATCGATTTTTTCTCCAACCCCAATATATTTAACCGGCACATTGAGTTCGGAAGAAATTCCCAGTACAATTCCACCTTTAGCGGTGCCATCGAGTTTGGTCAATACAAGCCCGGTGATCTGAACAAATTCCGTGAACGCTTTGGCTTGTTGCATGGCATTTTGGCCAGTAGATGCGTCGAGAACCAGTAAAACCTCGTGAGGTGCATTATCAACAACTTTGCCCATCACTCTCTTAATTTTGGCGAGTTCATTCATCAACGCCGACTTGTTATGTAAACGGCCTGCTGTGTCGACCAAAACAACTTCGGCATTCCTTGCTTTGGCAGCTGCTACAGTATCGTAAGCAACGGCGGCCGGATCGGCACCCTGTCCCTGCTGGATAATCGGTACATCGGCACGTTCACTCCAAATGCGAAGTTGATTGACCGCAGCAGCTCTGAAAGTGTCTGCAGCACCAAGAATCACATTTCGACCCGCCATTTTATATAGATGGGAAAGCTTGCCAATGGTCGTGGTCTTACCAACTCCATTGACACCCACAACCATTATAACATGCGGCCGGTTGGAAAAAACAGCATCAAACTCAGCCGGTTGTTCCGGCCTGTGTTCCCTCAGCAGGTCGATGATCTCTTCCCTGAGAATCCTGTTTAATTCTGAGGTGCTGACGAATTTGTCTCTGGCAACGCGCTGTTCAATTCGGCGGATCACTTCCAATGTTGTTTTCACACCAACATCGGAGGTAATTAAAATTTCTTCGAGTTCATCCAGGACTTCATCATCAACTTTGTCTTTGCCAACGAGGGCTTTTCCAAGCTTTCCAAGTAGACCCGACCGGCTTTTCTCCAGCCCCTCTTCAAGCTTTTCCTTTTTTTTGAGTCCCAGTTTATCAAGTAGTCCCATAATTAAACAATGCTGTCAGTTAATTTTATCAATTGAAATCTGCTCCACGAACAATCGAAATAAACCTCTGCAGATAAACGATGAAGGAATATATCATCATGACTGTCGAAAACCATAGTAGCGCTTCATGAATTCCCACCTCAGCAGGAAAATAAAAAGCAGTCAACCAGTAAAGAGCCAGTACATTAATAGTAATCTTGCCTGCCATGACCGACATCGGCATCTTTCTTCTCTTGCTATTGATGTAAACGGCACCGCTGGCTATCAACAGATCACGCGCAATTAGCGCAACAAAAAACCAGACTGGTATCAGACCGATGTAGACAGTGTAAGAAAACACGATAAAGGCGCACAGCTTATCAGCCATAGGATCCAGAATCTTGCCCAATTCTGAAATCTGGTCCGTTTTGCGAGCCAGATAGCCATCAAGAAAATCAGAAAGAATAGCGTAAGCTATCAATAAGTCTACGGCAACCGTTGGATGTCCGGCCCTGGAATGCAGAATTAGAACCGGTATCGCCACGAAGACACGCGAAAAAGAGATCAGGTTCGATATCGTAAAAATGCGATGCCTGATCCGAATTTTCTTTTTGTCGATATTACTTTCTGCCGGGTATAAACTCATAATATTCTGCGTACAAAGCTCTTTTTATCAGTCATAGGCTTGTTGCACCCAACAACAAAATAGTAACTATAACCTGAGCCTAATCTTTGATATTTTATGTAAAAGTGGTCCTAACCAGCTTAGCTTTTAAAAATAGAAAATTAAAGTCACAGTTATCATGGATAACAAACGAAAACTCATTGAGCATACTATCGACTCTGAATATATATTTGATGGAGTCCTTCTGAAAGTCTACAGGGATCACGCGCTTCTGCCCTCGGGTGAAAGTTCTGTACGGGAATGGATTCGGCATCCGGGTGCTTCAGCTATTCTTCCGGTTTTCAAAAATGGTGATATTATGCTGATTAAACAGTTTCGCTACCCGATGTCGCAAATATTTTATGAAGTTCCTGCAGGAAAAATCGACTCGGGAGAGGATCCCCTGCAAACCGGTATCCGTGAATTAAAGGAAGAAGTCGGTTTGTCGGCGACAAACTGGCATTACCTGGGATTGTTTTACCCGAGCATCGGCTACACGGATGAGGTCATTCACCTTTACCTGGCAACCGGCCTCGATCACCATGAGAACAACACTGACGACGATGAATTTGTAATCCCGGAGCGGATGCCCTTCAAAGACGCTGTTGATATGGTACATGAAGGTAATATTACAGACGGAAAAACAATGGTCACCATTCTGCGTGGCTGGCATATCTATCAGCAATTAAACAACTCAAAATGATCAGGTTGGTTATCTTTTTTTAGGAACTGGTATATGGACTTAATGATCTGTGACAATATTATCATAGATCATAGTGTTATGTTTTACATTATTCTACATCTGACCTGATCGCTATTTTTGACTCTTTTTTTGAATAAATCGTTTCGGGGGTCGTGATTTTTATTTATATTAAGTCCAAATAAAGGCGCGTTGGTTGATAACAGACAGCCAAGTCAAATCCTACTATATATGAAACGTTCGGACACATCATCCGGGATGATCTCCTCATCCTTTTTTTGTTTTGTGGTCTCATCACTCATCCTGATTGTGTTTTCCTGCTTGAATGCTGACGCACAAACAAAGACTGCGAACACACCTTCTCCCCAGGCTCTTGTACATATTCTGGATTATGTGGCCCAGGATTATTCCAGCGCGGTCTCAAACGGTAAAATTTTGAAGCAGAGCGAGTATGACGAACAATTACAATTTGCCACATCCGCCGAATCTCTGGTAAAGGAACTGAAGTCTGCCGGAGTATTAAATAGTAATAGTAACTTCTCCGAACAGGTTGCAGATTTAAAAGATCAGATTGACCGTAAAGCTGACAGTAGCACAATTGCCGAAATTGCCCACCAGATCAAGAACGAAGTCATAAAACAGACAGGGATGAAGGTGGCACCGATGTCCTGGCCTGATCTGGCTGCCGGACATACCCTTTTCGAGACCAATTGTGTAACATGTCATGGTAAAAATGGTGCGGGTGATGGCAAGCTTGCAGCCACTCTTGATCCCAAACCAACTGACCTGTCATCCGGCGATCGCATTGCATCCATTTCACCGTTCCAGGTTTATAATACCATATCGATGGGTGTGGAGGGTACGGCCATGCCTGCATTTGGACAGAAAATAACGGATAAGCAACTCTGGCAGATTGCCTTCTACGTAAAATCCTTAAAAGCCAAAAATGAACATCCTGATCTGGTAAGTACCGATGCCAGTGTTCTCAATTCCCTTCGGAAAGACGCTGATCTTGGTAAAGTTGCCACACTGAATGATGCAGATCTTGCAGGTCTTCTCGGGAAAAACGGTGTAAAAGATCCCGGGATTGCTGCAAATGAATTACGACTGGCAGGCAACAAAGGTATCTCGGCAAATTCTCTGGCATTAGCCATTTCGTACCTCGATCAGGTAGATCAGGATTATAAGTCTGGCCATGTCGACGAAGCGCGCCGCAAAGCTGTGCTTGCTTATCTGGATGGTGTTGAGCCGGTCGAACCATCATTGCGCTCGCATGATCCATCACTCACAACGACACTTGAAAGTAAAATGACTGCGGTTCGCGGCAATATCGAGAGCCAGGACCCGGCACATGTTGTGAGTGCATCTATTCGGGATGCCAAGGTATATATCAATAAAGCAAAAGTTGTACTTCAGACAAAGAGTGATTCCCCCTGGTTTGAATTCCTGATGTCAGCCTCTATCCTTCTTCGTGAAGGGCTTGAGGCGTTCCTGATCATCCTGGCAATCCTCGGTGTGATACGAGCCATTGGAAATAAAAAAGCGGCCCTATGGGTCCACGGCGGCTGGATACTTGCTATACTCTTCGGCGTTGTTGCATGGTTTTTTACGGATTGGATCATCGAAATGGGATTTGGTCCGGTACACCGTGAATTGATGGAAGGCAGCGTTTCTCTAATTGCAGTGGGAGTATTGTTATATGTTGGTTTTTGGCTCCACAGCAAGACAGAAGTCAACAAGTGGAAAGAGTTTATTGAAGTCCGTGTAAAGAACATGGCTACCGGGGGTAATCTTGTCGGTCTGGCAGCAATCGCCTTTTTTGCCGTTTTTCGTGAAGCACTCGAATCCGTTCTCTTTCTGTCGGCCTTGACGATCGAAGGCGGACCCGGAAGCAAGTTTGCTGTAGGCACCGGGGCCATTGCCGCAATTGCCACCGTTTTGCTTTTGGGTGCCGTGGTTTTGCGGTTCAGTGCCCGTCTTCCAATCCGGAAGTTGTTTAAATATTCCTCTTTTATGCTGGGATTCCTTTCTGTGGTATTGGTAGGCAAAGGGATCCATTCCCTTCAGGAAATAGGCTGGCTTTCAGTCACCTCAACCCCCTTCTCATTCAATGTCAACCTGATAGGCCTGTATCCAACCATGCAGACGCTTATCGCACAGCTCGTTATACTCACAATCCTGGTTGTTGTTTGGAACTACCCGAAGTGGAAAGCAAAACGTGAACTTGTTCAGGCCAAGTGAAAGCCGACCTTTAAAAAACTCCCAAACTTACACCAAGAGAAAATAATTCGGTTCTAAAACTACCGTGAGTTCGATATAATGAAATGTATCTGTCCAAGTTGGATTCCCCGGTCCCGAGGCATTTTAAAAATGGCATCCCTCCGTTATACCTCACCGCAACCTCCCGTAGGCATTCGGGACAAGCTCTCTCCATATGCATGGAGAAGGGCTATCGTTAATTCTTATCCGTGTTAATCTGCGTTGTCCGTGTTCTATTCTTTATGTTGTCGATTCTTACATCGAATTCACGTTAAAACTAATATTATAAACGGCGGCGGTTATATAAAAGAAAGCTTGCATTTCACTTCCACCGTGCAGCAGAGTTACCGAACGAATGCCCAGTTCATTTGTCCCAATTCCCTAATGAGAAAAGTTTACACCATAGTACTGGTTTAGATAAAACAAACCCAGGCTACTAATAATCCGGGCAAACCTCCATATTTGGGGAACCTCATAACAAGCGATCTTTCCCGCTTTGCGATAATCAGCCATGTCTCTCCTGTTAACTTCAATCACATGAAATCCACCCATTCGGGGGCAAAATGTATCTTCCCGCTATTTGACTACTTAGAAGGTAATCGTTACTCTCATTATTATCCAACTTCGGCCCTTTTAAAAGATCATTTCTATGAAGATATCAACACGCATTACACCTCGCGTAAATAACGTCTGCTATTGGATTGCAGTACTGATTATCCCGTTTTTTGTCTCTTGCTCTTCTTCATCCAGGCAACCTTCCAACACGGGTATTACGGTTTCGATCAACCAACAAACCGGTCAATACACGATCCAAACAGATCAACCAGCCTGGACCTTTAAAGGTAATGTCGGCAAAACTCTGACCAATGTTTCGTCAAAAAATGGACAGGATGAGATCGGCAATTATCAGGAAACCACATTCCAATGGACATCTGACAACCAATATACGGGTACAATAAGATGGTATAAGGATAGTCCGATAGTGTTGTTTACCCTTGCAACGCCCAATGGTGCCGATCATATTCAGGCCAAATTCCCTGATTTTAATACTTTCCCGAAAGCCATGCATCATTACAGTTTTAAGGATGATGTGTTCTCACCTCCCGCATTCAACAAGCTTACACAGACATCCACACCATGGCTCTTCTTTAATGATCAGGATGAAGCTTTTGTATTATCTCCGGCATCAGACTTTATCGTCTCAAAGATGAGTGGAGATGGTGAGCAGTCGATTGCAAGCGGGTTGAATTCTGAGCTTCAGAACCTTCCAAAGAATTTTACTCATAAATCGATCCTGGTTTTCGGGAAGGGAATAAACAGCACCTGGATGTCCTGGGGAGGCACACTGATGAAAATATATGGGAAGAATGCTCCTTCCAATGATGCTGATCCTGTTCTCAAATATTACGGTTATTGGACCGACAACGGTGCCGACTATTACTACAATTACGATAAGAGTATGGGATACTCAGGTACGTTGCTGGCAGTCAGACAACAGTACAAAAAGGAAGGAATTCCGCTTGGGTACATGCAGCTCGACAGCTGGTGGTATGAGAAATCAATCTATGATCCCGAAGGCAAGCCCGACGCCGGTCATAAGAATCCCAAACTCCCAAAAGGAAAGTGGAATCGTTACGGTGGACTCATGAAGTATCGTCCGGATAAGTTCCTGTTTCCAAATGGCATGTCGGCTTTTCATCAAAAACTGGATCTGCCACTTGTCGTACACAATCGCTGGATCGATCCACATAGTCCTTATCACAATCAGTATCAAATCACCGGCTATGCTGCGATTGATCCAAAATTCTGGAATGATATCGCCGGCTATCTCAAAAGATCAGGAATCATCTGTTATGAGCAGGATTGGTTGAATTATATCTATAACAAGACACCTGAAATGGCCAGTGATCTATCCGTTGGCAATGCTTTTACAGATGGCATGGCTAACGCAACCAAAAATAATGGCCTCGATATGCAATACTGTATGGCCATGCCGCGGTTCTTCATGCAAGGTGTGAAATATGACAACCTTACGACTATCCGTACAAGCGGCGACCGATTTGAGCCGGCTAAATGGAAGCATTTCATTTATACCTCACAACTGGGCTATTCTTTGGGCATCTGGCCATGGTGCGATGTTTTCAAAAGCCATGAAACGGGCAATATGATAGTATCTGTGTTATCAGCAGGCGCAGTCGGCACCGGGGACGCTCTCGGTAATGAAGACAAGGCCAACATCCTGGAAGCTTGTCGTACCGACGGAGTCATTGTCAAACCTGACGCAGCACTCGTGCCTGTTGATGCTGATTACATCAACGAAGCCAATGGGGCTAATAAACCTATGCTTGCATTCACCTATACCCGTCACGACGATATTACGACCGATTACGTGTTTGCTTTTACGCCAAATAACAATACAAGCAAAAATGTCACCTTTCAACCATCAACACTTGGCCAAAACGGTTATGTGGCTGTCTATGACCCGCTGACAAATTCAGCAAAAAAGATCAGTGCTTCTGATACATTCACGGATACTATTAACGACACCGGGTATACTTACTACATCATTGCACCTGTCACGCCGAGCGGTATCGCTTTTCTTGGTGATTCGGGTAAAATAACCTCGACGGGAAAACAGCGTATTTCTGAAATGTCAACCATGCAAAATGGTATGCAGATAAAGGTGGCATTTGCGTCAGGGGAGCAATCTGTAACCTTGCATGGCTATTACGAAAAACCAGTAACCGCAGATCACGGTAAGTTGACGCTGCATCCTGATAAAAAAATGTTTGATTTGGTGCTTTCCCCCACTGAACAAGGTGGCCAAACAGCTGTGGTTAAACTCGTTACGAAATAGTTAAAAATCCAGAACATAAAAAAGCCCGAGTCAATCACGATTCGGGCTTTTGTTCAAGGGTTAATCCTTAAAGGTAGTCCCGATATTTCGGGAGTTACCGTGATGATGCGACATTCTTGGTCAGCCCCGGATCTGTAAACGATCCGGGGCTTTCATTTTGACCTTGTCCGAGTCCATAGCCACTTTGTCCCGCGAAAATTCAGTCAGTTATTTAAAATATTTCATGAAAAATTGCAGCCACAACTGCACAACCTGGAAATAGTGCAGTTGCTTAACTGGTCATATTGTACGAAAAGAAAATATTTGTCACAAGCGAATTTTCGCTAAAAATAATTTTTCGCAAAACTATCATTTTTTATTGTCAGCGGAATCCACTTTTCTCCATTTCTTTTTTTAATTTCGCTTACAGCGAATTCACCAGACACTCATTATGGCTATTAGCGAAAAAAACCTGCGTCTCATCCTGGGACTTAAAATCAGACAAAACCGGCAGAATCGTCAGTACTCACTAAAAGAGTTGTCTGGTCGCAGCGGTCTGTCGATTTCCTACCTAAATGAAATAGAGAAGGGCAAGAAATATCCAAAGGCTGATAAGATCATGGCCATCTCCCAGGCTCTTGAAATTCCTTATGATGATCTAGTTTCTCTTAAACTCGACAGCGAGCTCAATCCATTGGCTGACTTGTTGAAAACTTCGCTGTTGCAGGACCTGCCATTTGATTTATTTGGTATTGATGCCAGTGATCTGATGTCGCTTATTTCCGAAGATCCCACAAGGTTTTCTGCTTTAGTGGCTACCTTAGTTGAAATAGCCCGGAATTATGATGTCCAGGTTGAGCAGGTGTTTTTTGCCGCGCTGCGTTCTTACCAGGAGGTCCATAATAATTATTTCTCTGATCTTGAGAACGAGGCCGAACGATTTTTGCAAACTTATGATCTCCCGTCTGATAAAGGTTTGTCGCCGGAACAGCTGGAACAAATTCTTACCGATACATACCATTATGAAATCAATTACCAGAAACTCGGTGATTATCCCGAACTGCGGGGATTTCGTTCAGTGTTCATCCCCGGCAAGAAACCAAAGTTATTTGTGAATAACCATCTTCTTCCATCGCAACGTGCATTCGTGCTTGGTCGTGAGATTGGTCATCAGTTCATGAATCTAAAAAGTCGTTCATATACCTCGACCTGGCTCAAGGTAAAATCATTTGATCAGGTTTTTCATCATTTCAAGGCTTCTTATTTTGCCGGCGCCTTGCTGTTAAATCGAGGTCGATTAATCAACGACCTGAATATTTTTTTCGCTAAAGATCGTCTTGATAAAGAGTATTTTCTGAAACTGTTGGCCAGGTATAACGCTACACCCGAAATGTTGCTGCACCGAATCGCGCAGCTGATTCCCGAATTCATGGAATTCAACCAGTTTTATTTTCTCCGTTTCAATACCCCATTAACCGGACCCGGGAAATACACTCTCACTAAAGAATTGCATTTTTCACGATTACATGGTCCGCATGGTACAGAATTACATGAACACTACTGCCGTCGCTGGGTGACTATAACCATTCTTGAAGAACTGGCAAATCATAATCGGGATAAAGCAGATCATTCTCCGATTATCAGAACACAACGATCTCACTTTGCCGGTACTGAAGATGAATATTTAAACATATCACTGGCCAGAAATCTATCACTGAATCCGAAAAAGGCATCTTGCGTCACTCTTGGCTTTTTGATAAATGATGATTTTAAAAGAAAGGTCAACTTCTGGAATGATCCGGACATTTCAATTCGCGAGGTGAATGAAACATGTGAACGCTGCGGCATTTCCGATTGCAGGGAACGGGTTGGCAAGCCTTACATATTTAAACAACAGGAACATAGAAAAGTCAGAGACGTAGCCTTGCATGAATTCATTGAAAAAAATAAATCATAATTAAATATACTGTTCTTCAATTACTTTGACTTTAAACTATTTTTAAGTAAGATCTGTGAAATACTTGTAGTACTGCATGTGAACGTTCACTGCCATTAATCGGGAGATAAAAGATGACACACCAGGCAAAACGTTGGTTATTCTGGAGTCCGAGGATACTATGTGTCCTGTTCACTATTTATGTTACCATTTTTGCACTCAATATTTTTGGCGAGGGAAAGGGATTTCGGGATAATATTATCGTGCTCCTCATTCATCTCGTCCCTACAGCCATTATACTTCTGGTCCTCTCAATTTCCTGGAGATGGGAATGGATCGGCGGAGTTCTGTTTCCGGCAGTTGGAATATATTTTCTGCTTATCTACGGTTGGTTTCACTGGGTATCTTATCTGATCTTTTGCGGAACATTGTTTCTAATGGGGATTCTTTTTCTCGTTAACTGGTTCTACAGAAAACAACTAAGAGTTTGAAAAACAACCCACCATCTATCATCATGCCGAAATTGGCTATTTAATAGATTACCGAAAACATTGATACATTACTCACTTCTGGTGTTTTATCGTGTTCGCCGCCTCAAGAAAAACATCAGGGTAGTTCAATGCAATCCATAAAACAATTTTTTCGGCACATTCGGGATCCGTTATTCCATACTCCCATTGATAAACGTCCTCCGACAAAACACCGATCAAATCGGCCAGTTGTTCCTGACTCAAACTCAACTTTTCCCGAATAGCCGAAACAACATGTTTTTCCTCCAGGTTTTCATGACAAATACGATCATGCATTATTCGGTGATTTCGTACCCATCTTACTTTCTCTACCAGTTTGTTAAAACGTCTGGAGTCCATACATCCCGTATTTTAAGTTTTCAGGTCAATCAGTGAAGTAATTCGGCAACTCCCAATCGGTATAATAATAAGTAATGTATATATATCTAAAAACTATTTCAGATATTTCACCCCCTATTCCATCGATGGTTTATTTTAGCGGGCAAGGACGCGTGCCAGTTCGATCAAATACGGATCGAGTGGTTTTTTATTCGCGACCACCTCAACTAATGGAGTTGGCACAATTTTGCCATTAATTAATCCGATCAACATACCGGGTTCTCTTTCATCGATCTGAGCAACGGCTCCTGCTCCCAGCCGGCTGGCAAGTAAACGGTCAAAAGCTCCGGGAGCTCCTCCGCGCTGAACATGACCCAGTGTCGTCGATCGAACCTCAAAACCGAAACGATCATTATGTTTATTAAAATAGTCTTGCAACGCTATAATGTTATATTTTGCTCCTTCGGCAACGACAATTAGTCCATGTGACTTTCCGCGGTTGTAGGCAGCGATGAGTTCCCTGGCAACAACATCAGGCTCAGTGTCGTACTCAGGTATTACCACTGCTTCTGCTCCACCCGCCAGGCCCGCCATTAACGCCAGATATCCGCAATCACGCCCCATAACCTCCACCAAAAATGCACGATGATGGGATGCAGCTGTCACTTTCAACCTGTCGATAGCCTCCAGTGCAATATTCAACGCGGTATCAACACCAATGGTTATTTCCGAACCGTACAGATCATTATCGATAGTTGATGCTACACCCACAACCGGAAATCCTTTCTGAGATAATGCACAGGCGCCTGTCTGAGATCCATTTCCCCCGATCACGATTAGTCCATTAAACCGGTAAATCCGCAATCGCTCAAGAGCCCGTTCCTGCCCCTCATCTGTTTTAAATTCGGGGGCTCTTGCACTACCGAGCATTGTCCCGCCAAGCTGAATAATCCCGGATACATCGCGATCATCCAGTTGTTCGAAATCACCATCCATAAGCCCTTCATAACCGTGATGAATACCAAACATCTCAAATCCGGCCTCAAGTCCAGACCGCACTACGGAACGAATGGCGGCGTTCATGCCCGGGGCGTCCCCCCCACTTGTAAGAACTGCTAATCTCTTCATGATTCCCTCAAAAAAATAATTACTTGAACAAATACATTTTGTGAATCTTACAACCTGTTTCACAGGAAATCTATCTGTTTCTTGTCTTTATCTCATATACATTATTAGAAAAGCTACTTACTGGTGCAAAAAAGGCCATCCATTAAAGAACGGCCTTAATAATTCCGGAGACAGGTCTTTTGGTTATTTCAAACCCAGTACTGAATTGCCCTGATCAAAGATGACATCTTTCGGGATATTGGCCCTGGTCAGACGTTGCAAATCTTTCTGAAGCTGTGGACCGATGTGTCCGTCTTTCTCAACCCATTCTTTGACGGCCGGGTAATTGCCGTCACCCTGCAATGTCAGGATCTTTTGAGAAAGGGCATCCATTGCGTCCTGCATCTTGTCGAAGTTCACACTATAGGTGCCGGTGTCAGGATCCCGGGTAAAAGCTCCATGCTCCTCAAAAAAGTAGAAACGAAGCATATTGGCAATACCGTGTGCGTCGGCAGCACCAAAACGTACAGAGCGGAATATGCTTGCCAGGAATGTTACATAATGCTGTTTCAGGTTGGCATTTGTGATCTCGCCTTGTTTCATCAGCTTGGTAACCATAAACAGGCCCACGATATCCGCCTTGCCTTCTTCAAGGGCTGAAGCCTCCTCTTTGAGTGCCTCACGGACAGTCCCTTTGCCATCGATTGTTTTTTTGATCCCTAAACCATGTGCGACCTCGTGGAACATGGTATTGTTGAAGAACGCATTAAAGTCGACATACTGACGCTGGTCAGGAGCAATCAGCACATTGGCGATCGGGACCAATATCTTGTCAAACTTGGCTCGCATGGCATTTTCGAGCTGCAGGCGGCGTGTTCCCTTTTTGAGCTGTACCTCTTCATCGTTCGGTAAATTGATGGCGATGGTCTTGGCACCCGCATTGGCATTACCCGCATAGTACACAACATTGTAAGCATTCAGGTCTGAGTCCGTACCTGGTTTTTCCTGTTTGTATTTTTCAGGAACAGGCAGCTCTTTCTGTAATACAGGAAGAAACTGTGCATAGTGTGACAGACGCTCACTCCAGCTTTGATCTTTGAGCAGTACATATGCTTCATGTGAAGCCTTGTATCCAAAAAGCTGGTCCTCATATGTCTCTATCGGACCGATTACAACATCGAGAGCATTATTCTTCATATCAAGCCATGCATAATCACTTTTCTGATAATCATCCGTCAGCAAAGCCTGGGCGCGAAGACTAAGGTACTTTTTGAGTCCCGGATCTTTAGCCAATTTTGCTGCCTCCCGAAGTTTTTCGGCTGCATATTTCGTTTTTTCAGCAAATGCCTCATGATACGGGATTGCATAAAGCTTACCCTGATCATTGCGCCGAACAAGCGTGTACAAACTTTTCAAGTCTTTTGCGTTCGAGGATTCGAGATCTTGCTTGGTCATATCTTGGGGGTAGAAATTGGCACCGTCAGGCTTCGGACCAACTCCAGGCACGAACGGTTTGTTATCGAGCAGCCGATCCCATGGACCATAATTGATCTTCGCATAATCGACGTACTGTTGATTAGCAAGATTTGAAAGCAACGAATCCTTATTTCCATAAGCTTCCTGCCAATAGATATCATCCATTGCTTTGGCTGCATCGATGAGCAGAGGAATCATCTTCTTCTGATTGTCCGTCAGCTTGCTCAAATCAGCAGTGAGTTTCACTGTTGTGTATTGATCGAGCCGCTGCTGAATCGACATTGTGGTATCACTGGAAGTTTGTGACATTGCAGCTTCAGATCCTGAATCGCCTTTCTGAGAACAGGCTTGTGTTCCCACAGCAAGTGCAAGACCACCGACCATAAGCCAATGTTTTATATTTCTTTTAATCATTTTTAGACCCTCATATTACATTAAAAAGCCAGCTCGATGAAAATAGAGATTTGCTATGGCTCGAAAAAATTAGAAATTGATTCCTCATAAATCTGTCGCGGTGTTGTAATCAGCCCGTCTCTTTTCAAAGTCGCCATTTTATGTATATTAATCACGTTAAAAACTTGCTTCGAAGAAATCCTTCGGACGGAATCATTACCCTAAGGACAAACATGCACGCATGGCGTACATAATCGAAAAAGTTGTATCTGCAAATGAAATAAGGGCATTTCACAAACTGCCTTTCCAACTTTACAAACCATACCCAAACTGGCGGCCGCCACTTTACGGCCAGATTGAAAATATTTTTGACCGTAAGAAGAATCCATTTTTTAAGCATGGCGAGTGCGAACGATTCCTGGTGTATAATAGTAAATATGTTGTTGGTCGCTTTGCTTTGATGATCAATCACAAGACTGCCGATTTATATCAGCCGAGGATGGGAGGCATCGGTTTTTTAGAGATGGAAGAAGATCCTGGTTTGCTGCGTGCTATTCTTCGATTTGCAGCAGAATGGCACAGGCAACGTGGCTTTTGGGCGATGCGTGGTCCCATCAACTTCGGGGAAAATGACAATCACTGGGGCCTGCTGGTAGAGAATTACGAAGATCCTCCGCTGTTTGGAATGCCTTACCATCCGCCCTATTACAAGGAAATGATAGAAGCGACACATGCTGAAAAGTGGGATGATCATTATAGCTATGAGCGGCGTTTTGACAAACCATTCCCGGAACGTATGACCTACATTGCCGACCGGTTGGATGGTCGTGATGGCATCACTTACCGGACTATCACTCCTGAGACGATTGAGCAGGACGGTGAATATATCCGCCAGATTTACAACGCTGCCTGGAGCAACCAGGATATCATGGAACGTGAAAATGAATTTACCGAAATCACGCCTGAAGTCATGCAAAAGATGGTCGCCGATCTTAAGCAACTCATCCTGCCTCATACGAGCTGGTTGGCCTTTGTTAAGGGTGAACCTGCTTCATTCATTGCCGATTTTCCTGATCTGAATGAACTGCTTGTCAAAACAGGTGGTCGCATTCGTCCCTGGCATCTGCCTCAGTTGATGCAGTTCAAAAAAAACGTCAAAAGATTGAGAGTCATGGCTTTCGGGACTATGCCGCGTTTTCGGAAACTGGGACTTGAAGCGTTGATCTTTGTAAAAGGCATCGAAGCGATACGAAAAAATCATCCGCAAATGGAACGTCTCGAAGGCGCATGGATCAGCGAGAAAAACTGGCTTATGAGAAGAAGTGTCGAGGCTTTGGGATGCGTCCATCATAAGACCCATCGGACTTATCGCTGGATCTTTGACTGAACCTTAGGAAATTAGATATTGATTATCAGGTTATTTGGATGGGACAGTCGGTATTCTTTGGCATGTTTCAGGGGAGACAATTCTCTGTTTATCCAATTTCCAATTCTCTCTATATCCACTTTGCTTGAAATCAGTTAATTCTATATATACTAATACGAATTAATTTTGTGGAGTGTCTGTAACCAGCTCATAATTATGATGAAAAAGATCATTACCGTTATCATCACCATCTTCATCACGTCCTGTTTCTCATATGCTCAAACAGCAGTGAATGTTGGTCACACCAAAATCACTAAATGGCAGGATGGCAAAAAGGTCGCCGTTTCTCTTACTTATGATGATAATACGATAAACCAGTTTCGTGTCGCCCTGCCGATCATGGATAAGTATGGGTTTAAAGGGACTTTTTTTGTGATAACGGGTTCAGTTCCCGGCTCGCAGTATAAGCCGAAGTTTGTCGGCCGCCCGGTCAAAGAAATCATAGACGAAACGGCCAAAATCCCGACGAATAAAGATAATTTCTTCGAGCGTGCATCGGCCATTCGATTTTCAGGATATTCAGATACCTACAAATACCATGTTCGTGCTGGTGAACTATTTGAACAGGGGAAGCTTCAACAGGCATACAAGACAATCGATGAAGGTTATGCTAAAATTCGCGCCGGTGATTTCAAACCTTCCGCTACAGCTGTCGAAACAAAGAAGTTGCTCGATTACGTGTTGTACATCAAACCGGATGTCGATTTAGTGACCTGGAATGAATTGAAAAAGTATCAGAACGAAGGCCACGAGATGGCCAGCCACAGCGTCTCCCACTCTTATTTGTGTGTCCTCGATTCGACAAACCTGGAATATGAATTGGCAAATAGCCGTGAAGAAATTCTGAATCGACTTGGTCCGGGTGCCACTTTTTCTGCAGAGTGTCCGTTTGGAATCGAAGATGGCCGTGTGATGCAATATGGAGACCGGCTATACCATGCGTTGCGCAATCGCATGCCTCGACCCTACCTCGATGAACTGGACCGTTCCAGCCAGGCTGATCCTACAAAATCGCATAAGGAATATGTACAGTGGCAACGCGGCCCCCTTTCAAAAACCTCGATGAGCTTGATGAAATCATGGGTTGATACGGCATTAAAGAAAGATGATATCTGGCTGGTATTGGTATTCCATGGTATTGACGGTATTGGATGGGAACCTCTTACGCACCAGGAATTAGATGAGTATTTTTCCTACATAAAAAAGCGAGAGGGCAATATCTGGGAAGCTACATTTAAGGATGTCACAAAGTATATGCGAGAGCGTGTAGCCGCCAGTGTGCAATCAGCGGAGTCGCCAAAAGAAATTACAGTTACCCTGACGCACGCTCTTAATCCGGTTGTTTACGATCTGCCCCTGACGTTGAAAACCTATGTCCCAAAAGATTGGGGCATGGTGAAGGTCTCACAGGGGGGGCATCAAAAGACGATAACGGCTTCTCGCGATTCGAATGGCAGTTTTGTGATGTATCGTGCGATGCCAAATGGAAAAAAAGTTGTATTAACCGAGGGATGAAATTACAACATTAACGGTCTGACGGCAGGAAACCGTCTGACCGCAATTACCTTTCCTCTTTGTTCAGGATAAAATCGAATATCTGGCGGGCGATGTCTGTTTTTTTGCCACTCATTGATTTGACCTGTTTCGTTCCAATCAGGGTTACTTTATTGGTATCGGATTCAAAGCCCTCATTTTCACCAGCTACAGTATTGGCAACGATCCAGTCGATATTCTTGCTCTTTAGTTTTCGCCGGGCGTTCTTTTCAAGATCGTGAGTCTCCATGGCAAACCCAATGATCAATTGTCCCTCTTTCCTGCGCTCCCCAAGCCATTTGAGGATATCTTGAGTCAGATTGAGTGACAGGGACAACCCCTTTCCGTTCTTCTTGATTTTTTTATCTGAAACGTGCTCTGGCGTGTAATCGGACACGGCGGCAGTCATCACAATGACATCATAATCAGCATATTTCTTCACTTTCCCGAAAAGATCTGCAGCACTCACAAAAGTATCCGAGTTCATTCCATCAGGCACCTTCAGGTTCACTTTTCCATGAAGAAGAGTTACATCAGCTCCCAAATTTCGGGCGGCGTCTGCCATGGCCCATCCCATCTTACCGGAACTTGGATTAGAAATGAATCGGACAGGATCAATGAATTCACGTGTAGGTCCGGCTGTTACGAGAACTTTTTTCCTTGTCCAGGGTTTTTTATCCTGATCCGAATATCCACTGAGAAGATTATCAATATATTTAACAATAGCTTCGGGTTCAGGCAGCCGCCCTTCGTCATCGAGCCCACTGGCAAGGTATCCGGCATCCGGTTCCAGGATCTTGAAACCAAACGACTTTGCTTTCTCCAGATTTTCGGTCACTGCCGGTGACCGGAACATACCGCCATCCATCACTGGACAGATGAGAACGGGACAACGAGCTGCCATCACAGCTGCTGTAAGCATGTTATCACTCAAACCATGGACAATCTTGCCCACCGTATTTGCGGTACATGGAGCGATTACAAGCAAATCAGCCCACTCGGCCCAGTGGATATGTCGCACCCAATCGTCCGCAGAGGATTGATTTGGATCGATCGTTCGGATAGGAACATTGGTTCTGGTAAGCGTGCGGAATGTTTCAGAACCAACGAAGTGGGTAGCCGAAGGGGTCATCATTACCCGGACTTCAGCTCCCGCTTTCTGTAATAAACGTAAAAGAAATACTGATTTGTACGCTGCAATACTGCCCGTAACGCCTAAAAGTATGCGTCTTCCGGCAAGCATACAGGTTTATTGTTTCGGAGCTTCCGGCATCCGGTGGTAGATCTCACCGTTTTCCATTTCATCGAGTGACCGCTGTGCGGCATGGTTACGACGCTCGAATTCTTTGGAGATGCGTTCCTGCTCTTCGTTGAAAGAAAAATCGTCTTCTTCGTCAAAACCTTCGAAATACTTCAGTTTTTCATCGAGCTCCATCTTTTCGCGTGCAGCGATCTGACGTGCTCTCTTCGCCATGATTGAAATAGTTTCGTAGATATTGCCGGTCTGTTCCTGAAGCTTCTCGACATTGCGTGTTTTTGCAGGCATAAGATATCAGCTTGAATGTACTTTGTTGTTATGAATAAAGGACTGAACCAGTGATTTTACACGGGCATAAGCCTCTTCCAGATTATCATTAACGACGGAGACGTCAAATTGTTTCTCGTATTCTAATTCCATCTTTGCACGCTCCAGCCGTTCAGCGAGTGTTTTATCGTCTTCGGTCCCTCGCTTTTGTAACCGCTGTTTCAACTCTTCCACAGAGGGCGGCTTAATGAAAATACTCAGGCATCGTTCACCGAACACTTTCTTTATATTAACAGCGCCCTTCACTTCTACGTCAAACAAAATAAAATATCCTTTTTTCAACTGTTTATCAATCTCCGGACGCAGAGATCCGTAACGCTTTCCGTTATAAAACTCTTCCCATTCCAGGAAGTCGCCTTCATCGATGTGCTCCTGAAACTCTTTCTGACTCAGAAAGTGATAATCTTTTCCATCAACTTCACCTTTACGCGGAGGCCTTGTTGTTGCGGATACGGAGAATCTTAAACGTAAAATATCTTTGAGAAGCCGATGGGCTATAGTCGTTTTGCCAGAGCCGCTGGGCGCCACCACCACGATGACTTTGCCCTCGGAAGTCTGTTCACTCATTCGATGTTCTGAATTTGCTCTCGTATTTTCTCGAGGATGTCTTTCATCTCTACAACAGTGTGAGAGATAGAAGCGTCATTGGCTTTGGACCCGATAGTGTTGATCTCCCGATTCATTTCCTGGCTGAGAAAATTGAGTCTGCGTCCAACAGCACCCTCTTTAGCCATGGCTTCCCTGAAAAATTTGATATGCGATTCGAGGCGGACAATCTCTTCCGTGATATCAATGCGGTCAGCCAGGATAGCTATTTCCTGCTCTAGTCGTTCCCGGTCAAAACCATCATCGCCAAGAAGAGCTTTGATTCGCTCCTGTAGTTTGGTCCGGGCATCCGGAACCCGTGTTTGGGCTTTTTGTTTGACAATACCGAGCATCTCTTCCATGCCATCGAGTCGGCCAGCCAGGTCTTCAGAAAGATGTTGCCCTTCCTGTTCGCGCATCTCACCAAGATTTTTCAACGCTTTCGCGAGCGCCTGTGTCACAGCGTCTACTTTTGTCTCTATTTCCGACTCGTCTTCCTCTTTCGAGGTAAACACCTCATCGAACTGCAGGAAATGATTGAGCGTAAGTGACTCATTCAAACCAGCCGACTGTTTCAATCGTTCAAGCAATGATCGATAGCTTTTGACGATGCTCGGGTTTACAGCGATATCAAGCTCGGCTTCATCCTGGCGTTCAATGTCTATCGTGATGTTGAGCTTGCCACGTTCAATGTTGCGCGTAACAACATCACGCAGTGTGCCTTCGGCATGCCGAAGACTTTGCGGGAGTCTCATGCTTATATCAGCGTACCGGCTGTTCACCGATTTCACTTCAACAACAACGCGAAGACCATTCGCTGCAAATTCACCCCGGCCGAAGCCGGTCATTGATACTAACATAATTCCTTGGTTAAGGATCAAAAAAGCTGACTTCGCCTACCGAAGGTGCTATATCCTTCGAAGGCAAATATTTGAATGCATCAAAAATAAACAGGAATGACCCATATAAAAAATTTTAGGGACTATCCCTCGTTTTACTTTATCCGCCAATCTCATCCATCACACGTTTGGCCAGTTCTGCGGCCTTTTCAGGGTCTTTTGCTTCCGCGTAGATTCGTACTATAGGTTCGGTGTTCGACTTTCGGATATGCACCCAGCCTTCATCGAAAAACAGTTTCAATCCATCCGTTGTTATGGGATTTTTGTCTTGGTACCGAAGCTTCAACGCCTCCAGAACAGCGTCAGGATCCAGACCTTCCAGCGTTTTTTTCTTTTTTATGATGTGATAATCGGGCAATGATTTTCGAAATGAGACCAGATCAATATTTTTTTCAGCCATATACTGAAGTGTCATCGCTATGCCAACCAGTGCATCGCGACCATAATGAAGATCCGGATTGATAACTCCGCCATTTCCTTCACCTCCTATGACCGCGTTATGCTTCTGCATTTCCTTAACAACGTTGATTTCGCCCACTGCAGCCTGGTAACAAGTTTGTCCAAATGATTTGGCAATATCCTGTGTAACGTTCGATGAAGATAGATTGGTAGCGCATGATCCGGGATTCTTTTCCATCACAAACTGTGTGGCTAGTGCAATCGTATACTCTTCGCCAAGCAATTCCCCGTTGTTCATCACCAGTGCCAGACGGTCGGCATCCGGGTCGACGACAATACCGATATCCGCTTTTGTTTCTTTCACTTTTATACAGATATCTCCCAGGTGCTCCGGTATTGGTTCCGGATTATGTGGAAACAAGCCATTTGGCGTACAGTTCATACAAATAACATTAGATACTCCCAGTTTTCTCAACAAAAAAGGTACAGACTCTGAACCGGCACCATTTACGGCATCAATTGCGACTGTTAAGTTTCTTTTTTTGATGACATCGGGATTGATATAGGGAAGATCAAGGATCTTTTCGACATGATAATCGAGTATGTTATCATCTTTTGTCAGTTTACCAAGATGCTGATAATCCTGATAGGCAATTTCCCGTTTGGCCGCTATAGACATTACATCTGCACCCTGATCTGCATCAAGAAATTCACTTTTACTGTTCAAAAGCTTCAAGGCATTCCACTCCGCCGGGTTGTGGCTTGCCGAAAGGATGATGCCGCCACTGGCCTTATGCCGAAGCACCCCCATCGCTACGGTCGGAGTTGGAACTATTCCAAGGGTAACCACGTCACAGCCAACGGACTGCAAAGCTGAGACTACGATCCGTTCACATAACTCGCCGGTAACTCGTGAATCTCTGCCAACAACAATTTTCCCGCCTTTTGCCCAAGTCCCAAATGCAGCGGCATATTGGGCCAGGTTCTCCGGATTCAGATCAATACCAAATATTCCGCGAATTCCAGATACAGAAACCATTAAAGCCATAGTATTAGTATAGAGTCTTTAGTAATGAGTATTTAAGTTTGAAGTACCTAAAGTCATTTATCCCGGTCACTTATTTTAAAGAATATTCGTGATTGCTTATCGTCATCTTCTATTTATACAAAAATCAGGGGTATTTCTAACTTACAAATACTAATAAAATCAAATACTTTGTCTAACCATTTTCTTTCCAAACATTCTCAGTAGCCCCCGATTGATGGTTCTCGTAGCGAGCCATCACAAACAGCAAATCTGACAACCGGTTGAGGTAATGCATGCAGTCGTCAGATATATCTTCCTGACGGCGAGCTTCTACCAGTTTCCTCTCGGCACGGCGGCAGACGGTCCTGGCCAGGTGAAGTGCCGATGCAGATTGTGTTCCTCCAGGGAGGATAAAGAAACGTAATTTTGGGAGGGTATCCTCAAGACCGTCAATGAAATGCTCGAGACGAATTACATGATCATGATTGATACGATCGATCTTCGCGCGGGATCCCGGCGGTGTTGCAAGGTCCGCGCCTAAGACAAACAAATCATTTTGAATAGTATGACAGAGACGCTCGGATTCTTCTGTAAGTCTGAATGAGCGTGACAGCCCGATCGTCGAATTAAGTTCATCAACGGTACCATACGCTTCAATGCGTAACGATGACTTTGATACCCGGCCTCCACCAAATAATGATGTATCTCCGTTGTCCCCGGTCTTAGTGTATATCTTCATAGTGTAATTTTATTAGCAAAATCCATTTTTAAAATACGAGCCTGCGGTATCGGTCACAACTGTATGTTCCCGAATGCTATTTTAGACTTTAGCTGAAAGATATGAGATGATGGTAGATTGCAACAGGAGATTGAAATATGAAGCTTTGTTAAGTTGAGAAGGCCTCCTGATACCCCTAAAGGGAACCTCCATCATATCAGAGTCAAAGTCCTCTTCAGGGGATCCAGGGGCGAAAAAGCTTCTAAACTTTTACTTACCCGCCCGTTTCGTAATCCATCCTGAATCTTTAATCCGAAAATCCACGTCCAGATATCCCATTCGTTCTAATTCTCCCCTGGCTTCATCAAGACTCTGTGATGGCACTGCAACAGTTTCGGTTACATTTTCAAGATATTCGGAATCATGAATAAGAATATCCCATTTTTGAATCCATTGTTTTATAGACCGGCTTTGATCATAGGGATATTTAACTTCAATCGTGACAGATGGAATCAATTCGAATAACCGGGCTCTCTCAAGGCATAGTTGTGCAGTCGTTCCGTATGCCTGAATGAGTCCTGGTTTACCAAGCTTTGTACCACCATAGTATCGAATTACAACCAAACCTGAGTTCGTAACCTCATAGGATCGTAACCGATTCAGGATAGGCAAACCTGCTGTTCCGGAAGGCTCTCCTGCATCACCGGCCAGTTCATCAAATGGTTCTATACCAATACGACTCGCATAGCAATGATGTGTTGCATCCAGATATTCTTCTCTGATATTAATCAGTTTTTCTTCGAACGAATCGTGATTATCGCAAGGGAAAAGTATACCAATGAATCGAGAACCACGATCCTGGTAATAATCTTCCACTTCACTGTTGATCGTATAATTCATACAAAATTTAATGTTCGCAGCCTGGTTGATTTTTTAGAAACCTTCCCTTTTTATTTCGTGTTAAGGTAGCATCTTTACCGCATACGTGTAACTATCTTAGAACAGGTACAAATAAGTGTTGACGTCTGAAAGAGATGTTATAATTATGTAATTTGGCACGTCAATTTGTAAGCGATTCCGAAGTCATTACTACGGATAACCTTAACCAACTTTGAAAAGTGGATAATCTAAAGTTATGAGTGCTACTGAAAGAGTTTCAAAATTTCGAGCCTGGTCAACACTGGGTCGAAAATTAATCACCGGGATCACGGCTATGGCCCTGGTGATATTTATCATCGAACACCTGATTGGCAATATCCTTTTACTCAGTCCCAATCCTGAATATTACAATGCATATGCGTACGACCTGATGAGCTGGGGTGTGCTCCTATACATCCTCGAGATAGGCCTGTTGTTATTTTTTCTGCTCCATATCGCTGCAGGAACCGCTGTTTATCTTAGAAAACGCCAGGCAAGGCCGAGCAAATATGTGAAATATCAGAGTACAGGTGGCAATAGCCGGCAAACGTTCAGTTCAAAGACCATGATATGGACGGGAATACTTCTGTTCATTTTCATTGTGTTTCACCTGATCACCTTTAAATATAACCCAAGTCTTGCTACCAAATATGTCACGGTGATCGACGGACACCATGCTCACGATTTCTATCACCTTGTTTACGATACTTTTGCCAACCCGTGGATCACATTTTGGTATGTCATTATCATGGTTTTACTTGGCTATCACCTGCGTCATGGATTTTGGAGTATGTTCCAGTCCCTCGGTGCTATGAAGCCCAGTATGACTCCCGTCATCTACTCGATCGGCGTTGCAATCGCCATCATCATTGCATTTGGATTTCTCATCATACCTATTTGGATACATTTTGGAGGCATGGCATGAGCATCAACGAAAAAGATTTATATACTACTAATCCTGATACCAGTTTTTTAAAATCATCTGAACCCGATGGGCCGCTGGAAGAAAAATGGACAAATCATCGGAAAAAAATCCACCTGGTATCACCTAACAATAAACTAAAGCACAACATTATCGTCGTTGGTACCGGATTGGCCGGGGCATCAGCAGCCGCAAGTCTGGCGGAACTTGGATATAACGTCACTTCATTGTGCATTCATGATTCCCCCCGCCGTGCACACAGTATTGCCGCACAGGGTGGTATCAATGCCGCCAAGAATTATCCTAATGACGGTGATACGATCTGGAGACTGTTTTACGATACGATCAAAGGTGGTGACTTCCGTTCACGCGAATCCAACACATACCGTCTGGCAGAGGTAAGCAACAATATCATTGATCAGGCTGTGGCGCAAGGTGTTCCATTTGCTCGTGAATATGGTGGCTTACTGGATAACCGGTCGTTTGGTGGTGCTCAGGTATCACGAACGTTCTATGCACGCGGACAAACAGGCCAGCAGCTTTTGCTTGGTGCCTACTCCGCTTTAATGCGTCAGATTGATACCGGACGTGTCAAGATGTTTCCACGCCGTGAAATGCTGGATCTTGTGGTCATCAACGGAAAAGCGCGTGGAATCATCGCACGCAATTTGTTGAATGGCAAGATGGAACGTTACGTCGGTGATGCCGTTGTATTGGCAACCGGGGGTTACGGCAATGCATTTTTCCTCTCAACGAATGCTAAAAATTCAAATGTTACGGCGGCATGGCGCTGCTACAAACGGGGCGCTTATTTCGCCAACCCGTGTTACGTTCAAATTCACCCGACCTGTATTCCGCAATCAGGCCACTATCAGTCCAAACTTACCCTGATGAGTGAGAGTCTTCGTAATGACGGACGTGTCTGGGTTCCCAAAGAAAAAGGTGACAAACGTCCTCCCAATCAGATACCTGATGAGGAGCGCGATTATTACCTGGAGCGTAAATACCCTAGCTTCGGCAACCTCGTTCCCCGCGATGTTGCTTCCCGTAACGCCAAGATGGTGTGCGACGAAGGTCACGGGGTTGGATCAACTGGAAAAGCTGTTTATCTCGACTTTAGTACTTCAATTGAACGTAATGGTGAAGGCTACATTCGTGATAAATACGGCAACCTGTTTGAGATGTACGAGCGTATCACCGGCGAAAATCCATATAAGGTGCCAATGCGCATCTACCCCGCTGTTCACTACACGATGGGCGGACTCTGGGTCGATTATAACCTGATGTCAACCATTCCCGGACTTCACGTAATCGGCGAAGCCAATTTCTCGGATCATGGCGCCAACCGTTTGGGAGCAAGCGCTTTGATGCAAGGATTATCGGATGGCTATTTTGTCCTTCCGTATACGCTGGGCGAATACATTGCCACCAACGATGTGGAGGAAGCTGATACTTCTCATAAAGCTTTTGATGAAGCGGAACAGGCGGCAATGAGCAAAATCGATAAGATGCTCAACATCAACGGCAAGAAGACAGTTATGGAATTGCATCAGCAACTCGGTGCTGTCATGTGGGATAAGGTCGGCATCGCCCGTTCCAGAGATAAACTTGTGGAGGCGATCGATGATATTCGTGGCCTGCGCGAAGAGTTCTGGAACAACCTTCGTCTGACCGGCGAGAAAAACACCTTTAACAAATATCTCGAATTCGCCGGACGTGTGGCCGACTTCCTTGAACTGGGAGAATTGATGGCTGTAGATGCACTCCACCGCAATGAATCTTGCGGATGCCACCTGCGCGAAGAATCTCAGACACCCGAAGGTGAAGCTCTTCGCAATGACGACGAGTATGCATACGTGGCCGCCTGGAAATACCAGGGAGAGGACAAGCAGTCCGAGCTCAACAAGGAGCCGCTCGAATTTGAAAATGTGAAGCTGACCCAGCGTAGCTATAAGTAATTAAATATAAGTGTCGATATTATGAATCTTCATCTGAAAATCTGGAGACAGGAAGGTCCCGATCAACCGGGAAAAATAGTAGACTATGACGTTAATGACGTCAGTACTGAGATGTCTTTTCTTGAGATGCTCGACGTGCTTAATGAAGAGCTGATCGGTAAAGGTGAACGCCCCATTGAATTTGAACACGACTGCCGTGAAGGTATCTGTGGATCCTGTAGCATGGTAGTCAATGGTATCGCTCACGGACCGCAGCATCAAACGGCGGTCTGTCAGTTGCATATGCGTCATTTTAATGATGGCGACACTATCTACATCGAACCGTGGCGTTCAAGGGCTTTCCCGATCATTAAAGATCTGGTAACCGATCGGAGCGCGTTTGATCGAATCCAGGAAGCCGGTGGATATATCTCGGTTAATACCGGAGCAGCGCCTGACGCAAACGCCATCCTTATCGGAAAGGACGTCTCTGACAAAGCTTTTGACTTTGCTGCTTGCATCGGTTGCGGTGCATGTGTGGCAGCATGTCCGAACTCTTCTGCAGCCTTGTTTACCGGAGCGAAAATTGCTCACCTGGCGCTCTTGCCGCAAGGCGAGCCTGAGAAAAGAAACCGGACATTGGCGATGGTTGAGCAAATGGAGTCTGAAGGCTTCGGAGACTGCTCAAACCATGCTGAATGTGAAGCTGTTTGCCCAAAGGGAATCTCCATTGAGGCCATCGCTATCATGCGCCGCGAATATTTTAAAGCACTGTTTAAATAGTTTCCCGTACTCACTGCAATGAAGCGCATGTTCTGTAAAGGACATGCGCTTTTTTTTACCTCACCCCCCGGCCCCTCTCCATAAATATGGAGAGGGGAGATTGTTCATTAAAATTTGGCATGTTTGATTATTGATAATGCATAAACGTTTTTTCACCTCTCTCCACTTAATGTGGAGAGGGGCCGGGGGTGAGGTAAACATTTTTGTGTATTTCGATGAGTTAAAAGTATTTTTAATCAATCAGTTTCTAACGGCAACCATATTTTCATGAGTGAATCCGCTCCTTCGACCGAGGCACTGCAAATATTAAAACAGTTTTGGGGCTTTGACTCTTTCAGGGAGGGGCAGGAAAGGGCTGTAAACGCGGTCCTTGAAGGAAGAGATACATTTGTTATACTACCGACGGGCGGCGGTAAATCCATCTGCTACCAGCTCCCTGCGGTACTGAATGATGGATTGACACTCGTCATTTCTCCACTCATCGCCCTTATGGAAGACCAGGTAAAACAGTTGAACGTAAAAGGAATCCGGGCGGCCTCAATCAATAGCACACAATCTATGCGGCAGGTCGAACAGCACCTTGTCAATGCCCGCAACAACATGTATGACCTGCTCTACTGTTCGCCTGAACGCCTGGAGACACAGATATTTCAGAATGAACTGGAACAGTTGCACGTGTCATTGATTGCTATTGATGAAGCCCATTGTATATCCGAATGGGGACATCAATTCCGTCCATCATACCGGCGTATTCGCGATGCCTTTCAGCAGTTGGATGAGTCTGTTCCGTGGATTGCTCTTACTGCTACTGCTACACCGGAGGTCCGCAAAGACATTCTTGAAATGCTTGCACTGCAAGAACCAGAAATTGTTGTTGGTGGATTCAACCGGCCGAATTTACACTGGTGGGTAAGGCATACAGAGAGAAAAAGAGAAAAGCTCGTCGAAATGGTCAACCGTACCAAACGTGATCCGGGTACAGGACTCATCTATGCAGGTACAAGACGAACATGTGAAGACATAGCACGATTACTGCGCGATAACGGACATACCGCGCAGGCCTACCACGCCGGACTGCCCGCTGACAAAAGACATCAAATTCAAAAGTCGTGGCTCGAAGATGAACTGACGTGGGTTGTTTCTACCAACGCATTTGGAATGGGCATCGATAAAAAGGATTGTCGTTACGTATTTCATTACATGATGCCCGCTTCGATTGAGGCCTATTACCAAGAAGCCGGGCGTGCCGGACGCAACGGTGAACCTGCATTCCCGATTTTATTATTTAAAGATTCCGACTTCCAAAGGCTTCGCGGACTGATCAAACACAATTATCCGGAGAAAACAGAACTTACGCGTATTTATTCAGCTTTATGTGACAGTTTCGATCTTGCAGTAGGTTCGAATATGGAAGAAGCGGAACAGGTTAATTTCGAGGATATTGCCCGCAGGAGTGAATTGGCTGAAAAACGTATCCTTGCCGGGCTTCGCATCCTTGATCAATTGGGATTAGTCGAGTTAATCACGGATTATCAGCCGGAAATTGGTGTTCATTTTATCATAGGACAAGATAGCATCGCTGATTTCATATCCAGAACCAACAATTCTGCCAAAGGAGAATTTGTTGATCATTTATATCGCCTGTTTGGCCCGGAGTCTCAACATAAACTTCAGTTTCTGAAACTGGAATATCTGACAGACAAGCTCCAGGTTTCCAGGAATAAGATTGTAAAGGGGTTAACGGTTCTGCAAAGGGAACAAATCCTGAACTTTGAAGATCGAAGTAATAAGCCTTTGATTATCATCCCCGAAGAAAGGAGCTCAACTCTTCCCTATTCTAACCAGCAGTTGGATTGGTACCGGAACATACTGCTTGAAAAACTGCAAATGGTTCGAGGCTATGTTCAAACAAGAGAGTGTCGAAGCCGTTATATCAGAACCTATTTTGGAGAAACGGATGTTCCCCGCTTTTGTGGCAAGTGCGACAACTGTATCGCCCGGCTTCCTGGCAACAAGAAAGATGTAAAAGCGGAGAATGTAAGTCGTTGTTATGAATTGATAGAACAGGAGCCGAGAACTGCTGAGACGCTTGTCAAGTACTCTGGTTATTCACCCCACCTAGTAAAACACATACTGGAAATCCTACTCAGAGAAGAACTGATTACTAATTTGGCGGATGACCCGACATTGTTCCAAATCTGCCGGTAGTATCCTGATGCTCAAACTTACGGCCCTTATATGTAGAGTCCGTCTTTTGTTTGATAAAATCGTGAACCTTGTCTTTCTCCTCATTCAGCTGATCCAGGGTTTTTTTAATGATATCATGCTCCTGATCCGTCTGTTGATAATACTCTCTTGTTCGCAAATACTGCACCTTGGTTATGTTGTATTGATGCAACACTTCCTCGCGAATACTATCAGCCTTAATGGAGTCACGGGTTGCCTGAAAATATGCCCTGTTGAGCTCCAGATCAGCCATTACCTTGATAAACGTATCTTTAGGAATAAGATCCGGCGGCGGCTTTGTAGAGCATGCCGAGACCAGACAAACTGATAATAGCAATGCCTGCGCTAATAATTTCTTCATGTGATCAGGCAGAAGGTGGCTTTGGGTTTCTTGGGCGCATCACAATCTCATCAACCAGGAAGTTGTCCGGGGTTTCCAGAATATTGACAATCAAATCGGCAACATCAGCCGGCTGAAGCATATTGGCATGCGCCTGATTGCTTTTCGATTGTTCAAAAAATCTTGTAGCTGTAGATCCCGGGTATACACAAGTGACTTTGATTCCATCATACCGGAGTTCTTTCATCATTGATTCTGAAAATCCTGTCAAGCCAAACTTGGATGCGTTATAACCCGAAAGGCCGGGATTACCAACTTTACCGGCAATGGAATCTATGTTGATGATATGGCATACCGACTGCTTGGTTTTCATCAGAGGTACAACAACGCGTGAAAGATAGAAGACTCCCGACAGATTAGTTTCAATCATCTTCCGCCAATCCTCCAAAGATAATTTATCAACATCGTTGAAGAGTCCAATTCCTGCATTGTTAATCAGGATGTCTGGTAATTTTTCGGTATTAAAGGTGTGCTTCACCCAATGCTCAATCTTATGAGGATCGGTGACATTGGCAACAACCGGAATAAACGCATCGCCAAGTCTATCTTTTATAACTTGTAATTTCTTTTCATTACGTGCCAGGCCAAACACTGTGGCTCCTTTATTTACCAGCTTATGCGAAAACGCTTCACCGAGTCCGCTGCTTGCTCCTGTAACAATTGCTATCTTAGATTGTAGATCCATTCCTATTGATCTCGATTGATTGACAATTAACGCATTTAGTATTGAATATATGACCGAATCCGAATGGTATCAAAGTATTGATGGCAGACTCTACATCGATGTCGGCAACTCGCGTATTAAGGTTGCAGTGCTCACAGATGAAGAGTGGCAAATCGTATATTCGGATCACCATCACGATACCGAACGTTTCAAAACATTTTGTGAATTTCTTCCCAATTCTATAACTGAAGTTCGTATTGCTTCCGTGGTGAGTGATTTTATGGCGAACAGCTTTCCCCTTTTTGGCAAGAGGAAAATAAAAGTAGTAACTGTTGAGAATATCAAGACTGAATATCTCGATTATCACACTGTTTCCACACTGGGCATAGATCGTTTCCTTGCTTGCCTGGGGGCCTGGCATCACAGCAAGGATGCCGTAGTGGTCATTGATGCAGGCACAGCATGCACGATCGATTTCATGGATCAGAAACGCATTTTTCGTGGGGGTTATATCACACCAGGATTATATATCAGGGAAAAAGGCCTGCGCGAGTATGCGCCTTCATTGCCAACTGTGGTTCGTGAACTTCCCGAGCTATGGCCCGGTCGCAGTACGATGGAGTCGATTCAGTGGGGAGTCACCGGCGGTTTTGTCAATGAGATAAGAGCAGCCATTCAGAACTATCGGCGCCAATTCGGGAACCTTCAGGTTTGGCTAACCGGCGGAGATGCAACAATCGTTGATAAATACTTGCCTACACCCTGCCAGAAAAATATGCATCTGGTATTCGAAGGCATGCGTGTATTTCCATCCGTCGAAGCGTGATTTTTAGCTTTCCAGCTTGCTCTTTATAAGAGAATCAAGCATATCAAGTGCAACCTGGTTTTTCCCGCCGCGTGGTATGATGATATCTGCATATCGCTTTGTGGGCTCAACGAACTCGAGATGCATAGGCCGGACAAATTTTTCGTACTGGGTCAGTATGTTCTCGATATCACGTCCACGCTCATGAATATCGCGTCTCAGGCGGCGCAACAGGCGTACATCGTCATCCGTATCCACAAACACTTTGATCTTCATCAGATCCCGCAAGTCTTTTTCGTTGAAAATCAAAATGCCATCAATAAGGATGACATCACGTGGATATACGGTCTTCGATTCCGGCAGGCGAATATGATTGCTAAAATCATAAATCGGCATTTCGACGCTGTATCCATTACTCAAGGCATTCAGATGCCGGATCATTAGTTCTGTTTCCAGAGATGCCGGATGATCGAAATTCTGCTTTGACCGCTCTTCGAAGGGTAAATGTTTCAAATCACGGTAATACGAATCGTGCTGAATGAGCACCAGCTTGTCTTCGCCGATTCGTTCGAGAATATGCCGTACGACTGTTGTTTTCCCGGAACCGCTGCCCCCGGCGACTCCGATAATAAATGGTTGCTGTTCCAATCTATATTAAAAAATGGTGTTAACGCGATGTAAAATTCTGACTCCTGTCAAACTCTTCTTTGTATTTTTTAACTGCCCTGTAAATAGCTGAAGCCATGATACTTTGCCCATAATCGCTATCTAAATACTTAGCTTCGTTTTTGTTGCTGATGAATCCCAGCTCAACCAGGATCGCTGGCATCGATGCGTAGTAAAGGACAACGAAACCAGCTTGTTTCACTCCTCGTGTGTGGCGGTGGGCACGGTCAGAAAATTGATGATCGATGAGTGTCGCCAGCTTTTGGCTGTTAGCCATATAACCGCTGTTAGCCAGTTCATAAATAAGAAGCTGTTCATCCGTCAATTGTGGTGTCTCATCACCATTTTCTAGTTTCACTACACTGTTCTCCTTCTTCATCACTTCGAATGCCGTGTGGCTTTTCGACTGTCCAAGGAAATAGATTTCTGTACCGTGAGCTGAATGGGCAGGAGAACTGTTGCAGTGAATTGATATAAACAGATCACCCTGGGCTTTGTTTGCAATATGCCCGCGTTCTTTCAAAGGTATAAACGTATCATCATCGCGGGTATAAACAACTTTGACACCGGGAAGATTTTTTTTGATATAACCGCCGACTTTGAGCGCAACAGCAAGAGCTATATCCTTTTCTTCGATATGATGATAGCCTATCGTTCCCGGGTCTTTCCCACCGTGCCCCGCGTCGATGACAACAACATCAAACTTGATCTTCTTCTTCTGTTCAATGTAGTTCTGATCGAGATATCCCTGATTGGGATCTTCATTTGCGCTGTCGAACGATGCCACATCCTTACTCTCGACATTCATACGAGACCAATCGAAAGGCACAATTCCCTTAACCAATACATCCACATCTTTCTTTGATGCCTTTGTTATGGCTAGCAAAAAATCGTGACCGTTGCGGTCCGGATATCCGTTACAAATGAAATATGATCCCTTATCCAGCTTAATATCGATACCGAGTCCCCACGGAATATCGTGTACCTTCACATCCTTTAAAGGACCAGCATCGCGATCGACTTTCAGATTGTCATGATCAATTGACTTCTTGTAAAGCAATAATTGAATCTGGTTTTCTGAGGGTTGAAGGACAAGGAAAGAATCTGCAGGACTATTCAAATGGAAGCGGACAACATATCCTTTATGATCTTTACGAGTGGCCACAGATATTCGAGACAACGTTGCGCTGTCGCCACCTGAAGGCAGAGAATAACCGATTTGATAGAGGCTAAAAAGAAAAAATCCTATGAAAAGAAATAAGTGACGTATTCGCACAAGCTGCTGGGGTTTCATGTCAATCCTTGATGTCACTGAAACTTGCGTGAGGCATTTACGATCTGAAAAAAAAGTAATATTGCCTATTATTTTTCCCAAAAATCGCCTTAAAAATTACAAAAAGGTACAATTTATTCATGATAATTACAGAAATATATTCAACTGAACTGGCTGAATGACCAAATAATATCCATTAAAACACTGATATGGGTAAATATTCCTTCCGGCTGCCTTTCAAGTGTATTCAACGAAAAAAGTTCTTAGTTTTACAAGTCATTTACCAGGCGATATCAAAATCATGCCAAAAATTGTTCAAACCTGATGAGCGGTGCCTCCATACGTAAACTGATCGTTACTGCCCTGTTATCAGCCTGCAGCATAGTCAGCGTCCTATTGCTCAAGCAACAATCAGATAATCCGAAACGGCTTTCGAGTCTTAATATGGCAGACAGCCTGATTGCTAACGCCTGTCGTAGTTTCAACATTAATAATTCGGCTTATCATGTCGAGACTGTTTCAGTATCCCCTCATTTCAAGCGTAAAATCTGGCATGTATCATTGCCTGTAAACCTTTCCCAGACTTTTTTCCATTATGATCTCGCCCGGAAATTATATCCTTATGATATCCGGACTCCGGCTAAAGTGGACCTGAAAGATGGTACAATGAACATCCAGGTGTACTATAAGGATACTGTGATCAGAACAGTTACTGTAAGCAACGATACAAATTCAGTCCGATATGACATGCCCGCCAGCATTATCCTTTTTTTTAACCAAAGGCCGGATGAAAATATAACAGATCTGATACGATCGCTCGGCGAGCCTGTCATGCTTGCATTCAAGACAAACCGCGTTGTTCAGACTGACTCCTGGTTACATGTTTCCGGTATCGAGGATTTTAACGTGGCTTTCTGGATCGAACCGGAATCTTCAAAGAACCATAAATCAGATGATAAGTGGTATCTTGGTGAACAAATACGAAACTTAACGAAGATGTTACATCATCCACAGATACTTATTGGACCCGATGTTGATGATAATCAACGAAACCTGTGGATAAATATCTGCCAGACACGAGGACTACGCATGGTTGATGCCTCAAACGCATTATGGTTATCCAGTGATGCCTCTGGACGTTCCGTTACGAATATGGTTCAGCGCTTTTATAAACAAGCCAGCCTTGGCCATCACCCGATATTGATTATGTCTGCCGATAAAAAAAATATTGAAGAACTGAAGCAAACAATTCCAGATTACCGAAAGCGCGGACTTGTCATAGTCCCTCCTTCCCATAATATTGAAAAATAAGAATGAGCGGAATTTTACAAGAGAATGGAAAGAAACTTTTAAAACTTTTAGAAGCTAAAGAGTTTCCACAACCGAATTATCTCCATATTAAATATCCAATTCTGTTGTGTCATGGTTTTGGATCGCTTGCCAATGTCATTAAACCATCGCCAATGGATGATATTTGCATGCTGGCCAGGGAACACGGAATTACCGCTTTTGCTCCTAATATAACGCCATATCATTCTATCAAAGTGCGTGCTGATGATTGGAAGAGAATCATCAGGATTATCCTTAAAAAGACACACGCCAAAAGGATCAACATCATTGCCCATTCCATGGCTGGTTTGGATACGCGCTATCTCATCACCAAAATGGATATGGGTAAATATGTGAATACCCTTACTACCATTTCGACACCACATCATGGTACGAGCCTTGCCGAGTGGGGACTTAAAGCCCCGGCCAAAGTACGCAACATATTGATTGATATGTTTAACTGGATGGGCAACAATGTATATCCGAAAATGCAAAGTGACGTCTGGGCCGCCATTCAGGAACTAACCCGGGAATATGTTGAGAACGAATTCAATAATGAAGTCCCAGATGACAGTAATGTCACATACTACTCATACAGCTCGGCATGTGGTAAAGAAACAGAAGCTTCTATAAGCCGGTTTCTCGCACCACTGAACAATTATATTTACGACAAAGAAGGTGTGAACGACGGTTTTGTGTCGGAACAAAGTGCACATTGGGGAACACATGTCTGTGTAACCAGCCTGTCTCACACCGATCAACTAAAAATCAATCTGTCAGCAGATAAAGAGAAAGAATGGGAAGATTTCTGGATTGGTGTGTTTAATATGCTTAGTGAGGGGGAGCATTAGTGCTTTTCCATAGAGAAAGCAACGGCCTTATCTTTCCAATGATTCGTTACCCATCTTTTTATTCTTACAGTCCAAACAGATTGTGTTCTGTCAGTTCTATACCCCTTCTTGCACTGAAATATTCCGGAAAATTCCCACTGTTGTGTAAGTCTCTGAGAACTGTGCAAATGCACCTTTAAATTTTACTTCACAATCAGTACTATACTACTGATGTAGTGTCTTGACCGGACAATAATCGTATTATTTTAAATTAGGTTAAAGTACGGGATGTACAAATGTGTGCAGCTTCTGATTCAACTGAATCACACATGACGCTTAAACAAGAAATGCATTCATCATATGACATGAGTTCTATTGTTGATAAAATGCAGAATTTCAAAATTCAAGACTGAGTCTCACGCAAAAACTCCTGATCAGGAGCATAATTATAACACAAAGCGGGGAAAACGATGAACAAATCTACTATCTTCTATGCAGTTGCCTTCCTACTTGTTGCAGTTACTGCAAAGGCCCAAATAACTATCGACCAAACAGATTTACAGGGTATTTTGGGAAATACATATGACGTCAGCGCCTATGAAACCACTACTGCCAGCGATCTCACCAGTATTGCCGCACTAAAAGGTGCAAATCAAACATTTGATTTTACGACGATTTCATCTTTCAGTGAAAACTACAGTGGAACTATAAGCTACATGAACCTGCCTGCTGATATTCCGGGCGCTAACAATCCAGACTTTGCCAATGCGAATGCCGCTTTTAAGATTAGTTTCACAGGCATGAATCAAACAAATGATTCAACGGCCTGGGCCTTTTTACAAATTAAAAATGATGGCGTTTATTCGGCGGGCTATGTTTATGTCTCACAACAAGATGTCAATCAGGATGGGAATTCACCTGATACACTAACGATGGGTTACAATCCATATTTATTAGGTACTAAGCTCCCGCTGACTTACGGTTCTACATGGAAAGACACCACAACAAATACCATATCAATCGGTGGATATAGTCTAACACAGACTATTCAAACGTCCGCTGAAGTTGATGGATATGGAACTCTAAAGATTCCGAATAAATCGATGGATTGTCTTCGATTGAAAATTATGACAACTTCAATTACAACAATACAGGGTTACCAAATGACCAATACATCAGGGACACTGCAATATATTACCAAAACAGGCGCAGCTGTCGGAGCATCAATCGAGCTCGATCAAAATGGAGACCCCGTTTCAGCAACTTATTCAGAAAGGAACATTCCAACACCAATTGAAAAAACTCCACAGACTCTTGTCAAGGATTACCGCCTGGATCAAAATTACCCCAATCCCTTCAATCCAAGTACCGTAATCAGCTACAATTTGAAGAAAGCAGGGTCAGTGAAACTGGATGTCTACAACTCTCTTGGTCAGCATGTGGCAACGCTTGTAGACGGAACAAAAGCCGCAGGAAATCACAAAATCACCTTTAATGCAGCAGGCCTAAACAGCGGTCTCTACTTCTACAAACTGCAAACAGGTAATTACTCGCAGACTAAGAAAATGATGCTTATTAAGTAATCAAGTCTTTCTTCCTAAAACAAAGGATACTATTACTTTAACTGATTGTATCCTTTGTTTTTTTAGAGTTTCCTGCTTCTAAGTCTTTGGTAATTTTCGTAAGCAGTCAAATCATATTGTATGGGTGTCAGTGATGCGAACCCTTGCTCCAGAACCTTGACATCCAGGTCGTCACCGGTATCGAGGACTTCGAAACGACCTGTAATCCAGTAGTATGGACGATCGTTTGGGTCCATCCGGCTATCGTATTCTTCTACATAACGACTTTTCGCCTGGCGCGTCCATTTAATTTCTGTAAAGGAACCAGCCGGAGCATTTAGATTTAATGTGATACCCTGTGGAATCTCCTCTTCCAGCATAAAACGAATCACGCGTCTTGCAGCTTCCTGGGCACCACTTAAATCAGCATCTTCTGAATAATCTGCACAACTGACAGCAAGGGATGGATATCCAAGAATCGTACCTTCTGTTGCGGCACTTACCGTTCCGGAATACAAAATATTTATACCGGCATTCGATCCGTGGTTGATGCCACTGAGGACCAGATCCGGTTTCCGTTCAAGAAGTTTATCGTGAGCCAGCTTAACACAATCGGCCGGTGTGCCGTTGATGGCGTATCCCCACTGCTTGCCTTCCAATCGGAAAGGATTGGCACGTAACGGCTGCAGTACGGTGATTGCGTGTCCAACAGCACTTTGTTGACGATCAGGAGCAATTACAGCAACCTCTCCAAATTCTTCGGCCACTTCAGCCAGAGCTCTGATACCCGGCGCCATTATCCCGTCGTCGTTGCAAACTAAAATCAAACGATCAGAGTCGGACATAATCAATTATACTGCTCATCTGGTCCGGGAAACGTCCCGGTTTTTATATCGCCGATGTATTGCGAAACAGCCCCCGTTATTACAGTTTCCAGATCTGCGTATCGTCTGACAAAGCGTGGATGAAACTCTTTATTCAGACCTAGCATATCGTGGACTACGAGAACCTGTCCGTCACACTCGAGACCAGCACCAATGCCAATTGTTGGGATAGTCAGTTTGTTGGTAACTTTCTTTGCAAGATCGCTGGGTATTTTTTCCAGTACGATCCCAAAACAACCGGCTTCTTCGAGACGTCTTGCATCTCTAATCAGCTGCTCGGCTTCATCCGGATCAGTAGCACGGACTTTATAGGTACCAAACTTATAGATGCTCTGAGGTGTTAACCCAAGATGACCCATCACCGGAATACCTGCATCGACAATCTTCTTTACCGTTTCGAGCATGTTTGCCCCACCTTCCAGTTTCACAGCATGAACGCCAGCTTCTTTCATCAGTCGGCCAGCATTGATCAATGCTTCCTGAGGTGTGACCTGATAACTCATAAAAGGTAAATCAGCAACGATTAATGCCCGTTTCACTCCTCTGACTACACATTGACTATGATATATCATTTGATCGAGCGTGATAGGAAGAGTCGTCTCATGTCCAGCCATGACATTACTAGCTGAATCACCGACCAATACGATATCAATATTTGCCATATCCACCAGCCGTCCCATGGTATAATCATAGGCAGTGATCATACTTATCTTTTCGTTCCGCGTTTTCATGTCTACAACAGAACGGGTCGTGACACGTGTAATATTTGTTTTCTTTTCGGTACTCATAGCATAATAACTTTAGTAGTTGGTACCAACATCGGTAGAAAAGCTCTCCACATACAATCTGTGATTTTCAAATAGCTAATAGAGTTCGTTCAGAAACGGCAGAAAATCAGACAGATTTATTAGGAACCATCGCAGCAGAAGCTTCCATTTCACAGACAACCTGACCGTCGACAAGCGCACGGCCACTCATTGTTGCAAAGTTTCGTCGTTGACCAGCAAGTTCAACCTCCATGCGTATTTGATCACCAGGCACAACTGGTTTGCGGAACCGAGCTTTTTGAATACCTGAAAAGACGATCAGTACATCATCCGGGTCTTCCACCTTCTGCTTGAGCATCAGGATACATCCGCTTTGCGCTAAAGCCTCAATCTGCAAGACACCAGGCATTATTGGCTTGCCCGGGAAATGGCCGTTGAAAAACTCCTCATTAGCTGTCACATTTTTCAGAGTAACAATCCGATCTCCTTCCAGTTCCAAAACTCTGTCTACTAAAAGAAATGGATATCGATGTGGTAAATACTTCTTTATCTCTTCAATATTCATCATGGTAAGAACAAATTCCCGATTCTTTTTAGATATATAAGCCTCGTTAATATACTTCTTTCATTTGACGATGCCCACATATACATAAGCGATACTGCCTGTCAATGAATGCGCCAGCTTTTTTACAAATACTCCCGACTCATTCATAAGCTCGATGAACCGATCACCCGCGGGAAATGCCGCACTCGTCTCGGGCAGATAGACGTATGCCTTCCTGTTCCCGCTTAGCATACCTCCCACGGCAGGCATAACCACGTTGCTGTAAAATTGGTACGGTCCTTTAAGCAATCCATTGGGCTGACCAAACTCAAGCACAACAACCCGTCCACCGGGACGCACAACCCGTGCCATCTCCCTGAGGCATTGAACAGGATCATCTACATTACGGATACCAAAAGCGATGCTGGCTATGTCGAAGCGATTATCCCCATACGGCAAATCCATGGCATCTGCCACTTCAAAATCAATAGCGAGATCTTTTTTCTTCGCTTTGTCCGGCGCGGTTTCGAGCATTTCTTTACAGAAATCAGTTCCAAGAACGTAACCAGAAGGTCCCACCTTTTTTTTAAAAGCAATGGCAAGGTCGCCTGTGCCTGTAGCACAGTCTAGAACCGAATCTCCCGGCTTGGCATGACTTTCTCTGACTGTAACATGCCGCCAATAGTGATGTATCCCAAATGACAGCACACTATTTACCCGATCATACTCATCGGATATGGAAGCGAACATGCTTCTTACTTCTTCACTCATAGATCACTGTTTCAGCTGAAAAATTTCTTTAATTAAGTCCGTATCATTTACAACAACGGGCTTAATTGTATCATCCTGTACCGTAATGTAATACACGACTGTATTCGGAATTGCAATCTCGTTCATACGCGATAAACCCATGCCGAACCAATCAGACAATAAAATACGCATTAAACGACCATGTGTCACAACTAAAACAGTTTCACCGCGATGTTTATCAGTAATCGATTTTAAAATTGCTTTCGCCCTTTTAAGAACCTGCAAAGGATTTTCGCCATTTTCGAAACCGCGGTCGATCTCACCATTGTCCCAGGCTTCAGGTATTACATCCCATAACTCTTTCACGTCTTTATATAATCGGCCTTCAAAGTTGCCAAAATCCATCTCATTTAGTTCTGCATATTGTTTTACCGTCAACTCATGAGGCTTCGTAACGATCTGCGCAGTTTCGTATGCCCGCTGTAAACAACTGCTGTATGCAGCATGTATATGTATGCCCCCAAGTCTCTCTGAGAGGTCAAGAGCCTGTTTACGTCCAATCTCATTTAATGGGACGTCTCTGGTTCCCTGTATGATATTATTTCTATTGTAATCGGTCTCGCCGTGTCTGACGAGCAGCATATGGGTTGATTCCACGTAATATATTTTTTGGAAAGACTCTTTAATTATTTCTTCTTTCTTTTCCTCAAAAGATTCTGAATATCCTTTTCCCACCGGTTAACGTTCTTTTCATTCAGATCAATGCCTTCATGAAAAGAATATTTAATGATAAGCATTCTCATGATGCGATCGTTAAGTGGAATGCCTTTCAACTGATCACCCTTCCATTTATCAACTAAAGAACGCAGCCAGCCAAACTTAAATAGGAAGAAAAACAGGAAGCCGAAGACAACCTGAAGATATTCTCCATCCATGCCTCTTATACTGATCATCAGCACAGCCAGCAGCACTAGCAGCATTTCAATATTCAGCAGTTTTATAACCTTTGTACCGGAAAAACTGATGAATGCACTTTTGTTATAATGCCACAAGGGGAAAAAAATCAGGGCAATCACACCAGCGATTATGCAATTCATAAACAGCGAAAGAACCAGAAAAACCACAAGCGATACATTATCCGAACTCACGACCCACTCCTCGGCATCCTTCAGCAACACACTTAAAGAAAAGCTTTCCATTAAGCCCGGTGCATAATCATCAATCTGGTCATGAGTAGTGTGAAACCAATGGCCAGTGGTGGTAAATATACCAGCCGGAGACTCGACAAAATCAAATGTTTCCTGAGTATTTGAGCGTTTTAACATCACGTCATCAAGATAACTCATGGCGCTATTCATGTAAAAATTAGTTATATAGGAATGATAATCAGGCTTGAGCAACTGTAGCAATCAAACACGCCACGGTCCCATTCTCCCAACAATCCATCGCCAGTTCAAATGTTGTTGCGCCGGTTGTAAAAACATCATCGACTATAATCACGACTTTTCCTGTTATAAAATGCGCAACTTTAATCTCAAATGCACCCTGGATATTTTCCATGCGCTTATCCACCGAAAAACCTGTCTGCGACTTAGTATTGCGTACCCGGCGCACGGCATCTTCCTCTATGATTTTTATCCCTGTAGAACGTTCAATTCCGAGTGCAATCTGCCGCGCCTGGTTATAGCCCCGCATTCTTAGTTTCAGAGAATGCAATGGCACTGGCAGCAACACATAATCTTCAGGTGGCCAGACATAATCTGATAAATAGTGATCCATTAGACGCCGGCCAAGCAATGTCCCGACTTCTTCTCCAACGGCAGCAAGACCGTCGTACTTTAGTGCATGCAACAAATCCTGAAGCGCCCCGCCTTTGTCAAAGTTCCATAATGCATACTGTTGATATACTGATTCAGGCAGAATTACATCTGATGTGGACGGACGCATGCCAGCTTCAGTTTCAGGAAAACGATTATTCAGACAAAAGGGACATATCAATTTGCCCCTTACCGGTATTACATTGCCGCAACAGATACACACTCTTGGAAATACAACGCTTTCCCAATCCTCAGTAAGTTTGATAAAATCCCGAAACACTGCTTTCTGATTTAGTTAACATGAGTTCGAGATTAGATAAGCCTGTTCAAATGCTGATTTCACACATACGAGTGTAAATCAAGACCGGCATAAACCTTTAAAACGGTCAAGGAGTTAACGCATTCTTCCTAACAATCGGATTAATCCATGTGCTATGAGTCGACGAATCTGAAACGGATTGTTTTTAACGATTGCCTCCAGTGCTTATCTCGAACTCACGTTATTTAGGTTCCCATATAAAGACACGTGATTCGGGTATTCCTTACATCAATGATGAATAATATCAGAGAAATGTAATACTGAGACTTGTGTTAAGATTGTCGATAACTAGTACTTGCCAGTACGGTATTTCCATCAATAATTCAGATCAGACGATCTATAAGGATGAAAATCCAGACCAATGGAAGGTAAAAGAGAGAGGCAAACATAAGTTTTTTGGCATTCTCCTTGGTTACATTTTTTAAAGGAGGGATGCCATAAAGTAAGAACCCGACTCCTGCGGCAATAGCTCCAACAAGGTAAACAATGCCGCTGTCTCCGAAATAGTACAATAAGGTACTAACTGGAATCAGAAGGACCAATGAGAAGAAAACAGTCAACGAAGATTTCAGGCTCTTGTCATCCCTGATTGGCAGCATCCGGAAGCCTGCACGCAAATAATCATCATTGCAAAGCCATGCGATAGCAACGACGTGTGGAATTTGCCAGAAGAAGACGATCCCAAACAGAATCCACATCCCGATGTCAGAAAGATGGCCAGAAGCGGCAACCCATCCCCCAACAGGAGGAAGTGCGCCAGGAATGGCCCCAATGAATACATTGATGAATGATTTGCGCTTGAGTGGTGTATAAGCTCCAAGGTAGAGTATGGATGTCGCCGCGGAAATACATCCGGCAACGAAGTTGACTGTTAAAATCAGATAGCTGAGACCGGCAATCATCAGTATCGTTGAAAAGAGAAAAGCCTTCTCCGTCCCGATACGATGCATTGGAAGCGGGCGCTTACTGGTCCTGCGCATCAACTTATCCAAGTCCCTTTCGATATACTGGTTAAATGCCGATGTTCCCGAAGCAATCAGGAAAGTACCCAGCGCGGCGTTGAAAAGATTCAGATAATCGATGGAACCACTTGAACCGAGCAAAAAGCCAATACCCATGCTGGCCAACACAAGAAACGTTATGCCGGGTTTGGTCAATTCGACATAAGCATTTATGATAGATACATCTACATACTGAGCCAGTGTTTTACTAATCGCCGTCTTCATGAAGGTCAGGTTCTGATGAGTCACCCGGGTTGGTGTTCTTGCCATTTTTCCGAAGGAATCCCTTTTAGGAGAAACGGCGTCAATTTACGAATTATTTGTATTTTTAGACATCAAAAGTTCAAATGATTTTCATTTAATCTAAAGTCACTACAGAATCGGGTCTTTCATTTCATGAAACTAAATACTTATCAGAAAGCTGCATTATTAACAGTAGCCAGTACCCTTCTACTCATTTTTATCGGAGGCCTCGTCCGGGCATCAGGCGCCGGTCTTGGTTGTCCCGACTGGCCCAAATGTTTCGGTCATTGGTTCCCGCCTTCATCCGCGTCACAGCTGCCACCTGGAATTGATAAATCGCTGTTTAACCCCACACTGATGTGGGTCGAGTATATTAACAGACTCTTTGGCGTTTTAACAGGATTTCTGATCACAATCACATTCATACTTTCATTCCGTTATCGGACGAGTCATAAATCTGTCTTCTATTCTTCAGTCGCTGCTTTCATCATGGTACTTATTGAGGGATGGCTCGGTGGTCAGGTTGTTATGACTTCGCTCAAGGCATGGATGATCACAATTCACATGTACCTGGCTCTTGCTATCCTGCTCACCCTTCTGTTTGCAACCTACCGTGTCTTCTCTGATGACTTCAATTTTGAGCTCGATGAAAAAGTCAGACGTAATCTCCTGATTGCCGGTGGCATCCTGCTCTTTTTTACATTAATTCAAACAGGTCTTGGCACCCAACTGCGTCAACAAATTGATGTTCTGAAAGACAGTGCCAATCCACCACCCCGGGATCTCTGGCTAAGCATGACAGGGAGCATCGATATCATCCATCGATTTTTTTCATGGACGGTAGTCGGAGCCGTTCTATATCTGGCTTATGTCATCAAGGATTTTAAACCTACGTCTATCTATCGCAAAACAACAGTCAGCATATTCGCTCTCATCATATTACAGATATTTCTAGGCTTGGGCCTGGTGGAATTCAACGTATTTCCACCATTCCAGGTTCTTCATCTGACTAATGGCTCACTGCTTGTTTGCGCTGAGTTTCTGCTGTTACTCTTTGTTTATGAGGCAGACAAAAAAAGCCGGTCACTAACAAGTGCCGGCTCTTTCTCAAATAATTAGTCTGCTATCAGCTTGTCACCCTGCTGTAAATGTGGGGATGATAGCATGTCGGAACATCGTATCCAACATGGTTATGCCCACGAATGCACTAAGAAATATGAGCGAAATAACCAGAATAAGCGCGTTGAATTTCTTATCCCAATAAAGATTCATAAAGAACATAGCCACGAGACTGGCTTTGACAACAGCGATGCCGATGGCCGCTATGACATTATAGGGTGGTGGGAAATTCAGGTAGCCGAATATGACCGTTATAATTGTCAGGATGATCAGGGTTGTGGCTACAGTGAGTAATGTTTTAACAGATGTTATATGATGTCCTTGTGCTTCCATGTTCCTTTTCCGATTAGGCGACAATGTAAAATAACGGCAATAAGAAGATCCAGATGATATCAACCAGGTGCCAGTACAACCCGGTAATTTCTATTGGCGTGAAGTAATCACTGCTGAACTGACCCTTCTTAGTTTTGATCATGAGCCAGGCTATCAGTCCCATACCTACCAACACGTGGATACCGTGCAAACCGGTCATAAGATAATACAGGCTGTAAAAAACATATGCGTGTGATGCTGTCACTCCTGTGTATGCATAAGCTTTGCCTGCATACATTCCTTCACTGAAGTGTTCAGACCATTCGAAACCTTTAATCACCATGAAGGTGGCTGCTAAAACCCACGTACAACCGAGGAACAAAATCGTTTTCCCCTTATCATTCCGCTGAATATAATGGATAGCCAGCGCCATTGTGAGGCTGCTAATGATAAGCACTACTGTATTTACACCACCAATTGCACGGTTCAGTGAATCTGAAGCCTCAACAAATGTTTGCGGATACCACGACCTGAAGATGATATAGGCTGCAAAAAGCCCGCCAAAAAATAATATTTCCGTTGCGAGAAATATCCACATCCCCAGTTTCGACGCGTCAAACTGTTGATGTGCGTCTATAAAATGGTGGAAGACGTGCTTATCATGACCATGACTCGATTCTGCTACTGCGTCTGCCATATTTTTAATTTCGCTTGAATGGGTTATTAATGATTTTCAAACTAATGTCTGTATGATTATACATTGGCCATCTCAGGGCTTCCGCTGTCTGATGGTGCCGATATTTCTTGTTCGTCCCCGCCATGATGACCGTTACTTATCAGCCCCAATTGAAATTCACTGATCGGACGCTGATACTCATAAGGACCGTGAATAACTACCGGGGTATAAGAGAAGTTTTCCGTTGGTGGCGGTGCCGATGTCATCCACTCGAGAGTACGTGCATCCCATGGATTTGCCGGAGCTTTCTCACCTTTTATAAGTGAGTGCAACAGATAACCCAACATTATGAAGAAGCCAAGAGCAAGAATCCAGGAACCGACGGTTGAAAGCTGGTGCAGTGACTGGAATTGATCGAGGTAGTTATAGTAGCGACGCGGCATCCCTTTGGCACCAAGGATGAACTGTGGGAAGAACGTTACGTTGAATCCAACAAAAATCAAGAACCATGAGACACGCGCCATTTTTTCGCTATACATCTTGCCAAACATTTTGGGCCACCAGAAATGGATACCGCCAAGAAGCGCAATGACCATTCCACCAAACATCACATAGTGGAAGTGAGCGACAACATAGTATGTGGCGTGCAGCTGAACGTCAACGGACAGAGCACCAAGCATGACTCCGGTAAAACCGCCGATACTAAACAGGAAAATGAATGAGAGCGCGTACAACATCGGCACCTTAAGTCGAACCGATCCTTTGTACATTGTTGCCAACCAGTTAAATATCTTGATACCGGTCGGTATACCGATCATGAACGTGACTAGCGAGAACACAATCGAGGCAACCATCGATTGACCGGCAACGAACATATGGTGTCCCCAAACGAGGAACCCAAGAAATGAAATAGCCAGGGTTGAAATTGCCACAAACCAATAGCCAAACAGACGCTTGTGCGAAAATGTGGCAATAAGGTCGGCAATTATCCCAAAGCCAGGGACAATCATGATGTACACCGCAGGGTGCGAGTAGAACCAGAAGAAGTGCTGGTACAACACAGGATCGCCGCCCAGCGACGGATCGAAAATTCCAACGTGAAGCACTCGCTCCATAATCAGCAATGCGAGCGTGATTGCAAGAACTGGTGTTGCGAGAATCTGGATGATGCTTGTTCCGTAGATACCCCATACAAACAACGGGAATTTGCCCCAGGTAAGACCGGGTGCACGAAGCTTGTGAATAGTAACGATAAAGTTCAGACCGGTAAGAATGGATGAGAAACCGGATATGAAGATACCCGTAGTCATCGGAATCACGGCAGCCGTCGAATTGATACTGTACGGCGCATAGAATGTCCATCCGGTATCTACGCCATGTGTAAGAATGGTGATAACCGTGAAGATGACGCCGGTCAGATACAGGTAATAACTCAACAGGTTTAACCTTGGAAAAGCAACATCTTTCGCACCAATTTGAAGTGGAATGAAGAAGTTCCCAAGGATACCCGGTACTGCCGGTACAAGGAAGAAGAAGATCATCATCGTGCCGTGCAGAGTAAAGAGCTCATTATATGTCTGAGCATCGATGATCGTCTTGGCGGGAGTCCATAACTCCAGTCGTATCGTGAGTGCGATAAGACCTGCTACAAAGAACACAATAGCAGTGGTCATGAAGTACATCAAACCAATGCGCTTGTGGTCCCGCGTCAACAGCCAGGACTTCAAACCTTTTTCCTGGTTAATGTAATTTTTTTCGCTGTGTTCCGGCATGATGTAACGCCGGACTTTCATTGTAACTGTTTTTCTATTCGCTGCTGTTGTTTCCATAATCACTTAAGCGATTTGATGTAGGCTATGATCCCGTCAATTTGGTCGTTGCTCAATTGTCCCTGGAAGGTCGGCATAACATTGGGATAGCCCTGAACAATTTGAGATCCCGGATTGAGGATTGATTGTCGTATGTAATTTTCATCTGCTGTAACAGTCTTGCCGTCCGTCAGATCAACTTTTCGTCCAAAGAGACCTTTCCAACTCGGACCGACGACTCTCGAACCGTCAGTTGAGTGACAGGCTTTACATCCCTGAGATGTATACAATTGTTTACCAAAATCAGCCAGAGACATATTGGATGGTTTTCCGCCTGCTCCCTGCTTCAACCATGCATCGAACTTGCTCTGCGGTTCAACAATTACTGTTCCCAGCATATCGGAGTGACCACGGCCGCAATATTGCGTACAAAAGATTTGCGATCGGCCGGTATCGGGTGCCTGGAACCAGACATTCGTATACCGGTCCGGCAAGACGTCGTGTTTAATGCGAAAGTCAGGTACAAAGAAAGAGTGAATCACATCCTTTGATTTCATCACCAATTTCACGGGCCTGTCCTGCGGTACGTACAATTTTCCAACTGAACTTTTTCCATTAGGATATGTGAATTTCCATAGCCATTGTTGAGCGGTGACATTGACTTCATAGGCATCAGCCGGTGGTGTGAACATCCGAATATAATCACGGAAGCCCCAGGAGAAAACGATCAATACCAAACCAAGTGGAATGATGGACCAGACTACTTCCAGTGTAGTATTATGATCTACCAAAGATGTAACGTCGTCATCACTCCGTTTACGGTATTTGATCATGAAATAGATCATAGCCACCGTAACACCAATAAGTATGATAAGACTGACCAACGTAATAAAACTGAACAGGTTATCAACGCTGGGAGCAAAGGTCGATTTTGCCGGCGGCAAAAAGAATCGTGAGATTTTATCGAGCATTATGCGTCTGTCGGATATTGTTTATGTTTATTTGATTTCTTTTCTCTATACCAGAACACACCCAGTAAACCGCCCAGTACAAACATTACAACCACACCGCTCAACTTCATAATGTTGATTGCTGAGGCTATATATGTACCCGACTTTGGATCATACTGACAACAATAAAGAATAACCTTGTCAAGCGTGGAACCTATGTTTCCATCTGCGGCATCACTCAGCGCGCCTTTCAGTTCCAACGGTTTAAATGTGATTCCATATAAGTATCTGCTAATTTTTCCTTTAGACGAAAAAAATACGAGCACAGCTGTGTGTGCAAACATTTTCTTCCCGGGCATGTATTTGTAATTAAACCCTACTGCTTCCGTTAGCCGTGTAATCTGATCCTGCTGGCCCGTTAAGAATCGCCATCCATCTGAAGCACCGCGCCGGTTTAAGCTGTCGAGGTAAATTTTCCTTTTCACGGCCGCCACATCCGGTGTATCGTTTGGATCGAAGCTTACGGTCCAGATATTATACTGATCACCAGGACTCCAGTCGACCTGTCCTGCGCTTTTCGCCAAACCAGCCATAATCATTGGGCAAAGCATCGGACAACTGAAATATGCCAGGTTCAGGATTACCGGTTTACCTTCCTTGAGCAAATCAGATGTAGTAACTTTATTCCCTTCTGAATCCGTAAAGACCAGATCCATCGGAATGTAGTCACCCGGTTTTTCGGTCACACCAACACCTTCAAGACCCCGGGCCGGATCCATCGCCCGTTGTGCTCTGGCAGATAATACAGATACAAAAATCCCAAAGAACAAAATAATCGCAAGTATAGCTTGCGATCTAAAAAATCTATTTTCCCGCAGATGCAGAACTTGTTGACTGCTGTTGATTTTCTTTAACATAAAGAGCCATTGCACTATCAATAGGTATTCTATAGGTGCCCTTCTGCAAATCTATTACGCCGTATGTATTTAAAACATGATCAGCATGAGTCCTCAGGCTGTCAATCAGGTAAAATTTACTATTCTGGGAAGTATTCTCTGAGATAGTGAAGCTGTTGTATTTCATCAGGTTCATAGCAATGAACTGCAACGACCAGATAGTCGCAACGACCAGAATTACATAAACTGAGAGCCTCTTGACGTTAACCTTGTCTTTAGATGCACCGTACTTTAGCTCTTCAGCTTCGTCTTCACTTACTTCAATCTCATAAATTTTCTCTTCATGAGATTGCTCTTGTGGGTCTTCCTTTTCGAGGTCCTTCGAACTCATCAGATACTGGATTACTGTAATTAGTGTTTATTCAGAGAATCTATAAGCAGCGGATCGTTTTGGGCGACCATACTGTGTTTTGAAAACCGGTAGAAGAATATACCAAGAATCAGGCAAATCAGCCCAACTAAAGTCGTGATATCGAGCCAGTGGATATCAAGCCCGCTCTTATGCAATGTTGGCATTATGATCCAGTAGAGCTCAACAAAATGCATGAACAGCAACCAGATAGACATGTACTTCAGGTATGCCATGTTCTTTTTAGGAGTTGTACCAAGCAGGCCGAAAAATGGTACAAAGAATCTCCCGAAAAGGATCAGCCACGCCAGGTCGACCCAGCTTCCGGAGAAATGGGCCTGGAACCAGACAACTTCTTCGGGAATGTTTGCATAGTAAATGAGCAGGTACTGAGAGAAAGCGATATAGGCATAAAAAATCGTAAATGCGAAGGTAAGCAATCCCATATCGGCGATATGCTTTTCCATGATCGTCTTCGAAAGGATTCCCCGCTTGCGAAGGTAGAGGCTTACCAGGATCAGCATCGGAAAGAATGCCTGAAAACTCATCGCGAAGAAATAGACGCCGAAGATCGTCGAGTACCATTGAGGGTCGAGCGACATCACCCAGTCGAAGGCCGCAAATGGAACTGTGAGGGCAAATAAGAATAATCCTGGTCCGCTGGTTCTGCGTAACAGCGTTTGTAATCCCCAATCACCTGTTTCATCCATCTTAATGGAATTACGATAGAGACGAACACCCAGAAACGTCCAGATAGAGAAATAGATAATGTTTCTGATAATAAAGAAACCTGGACTCAACCACGTAGATTTCCATTGCAGTGCTGCGCTTTGCGCAACGGCATCGTGATGGGTCCACTCATACAACGTATGTAAACCGAACAGTACCGGGATGAACAGAATCGCTATCCAGAGCATATTCGCAGAGATCACTTCCGGAATACGGCGAAATACAACACTGTACACGGAACGGGTCACGTGTTGAAGCATTACATAAAACAGTGATGCCAGAGAAAGACTCGCGACAAAGACAAAACTTGAGAGATATGAGAAGAAGAACTGTTGCGAATCGATAAAATATCCTACGAAACTTGCAAACAGGGCAACCGCACTTACAACAAACAAGTTTCGCGATACCTTCAGGTCCGAAGGAAAAGTGAGGGAATCGGTTAATTTTACTTTACTCATGATAACTGAATTCGCTGGAGATAATAAGATTTCGCAACGTGAATCATTTCAGGGATTTTATGTAGGAAATCAATGCTTTTACATCTTGTGCAGATAGTTGATCCGAAAGATTCGGCATCACGGGATTGAAGCCATCGACAACTTCACTGTTCGGATTCATGATCGATTCCGTGAGATATTTGTCGTTGGCCGTCACCGTCTTGCCATTCGTCAATTTAACTTTCGAACCATACAAACCTTTCCAGGTCGGTCCAACACCGTTGGAACCATCGACTGTGTGGCAGGTTGCACAGGTCATACTCTTATATAGTTGCTTACCCTTGGAAGCCAGTTGCTCCGTACTCTGACTGGTATCCGACATTGCCTTCTGCATAGCTTCCTGCTTCTTTTGTTGAGCTTCGGCCGCGGCTTTTTTTTGCTGCTTGTATGCAGTGATCGTTGAATCGGATATCGAGTATCCTTCCAAATCAGCTTTTGAAGCGTTTTGACTCATCTGCAAAGCACGGATGTAAGCTACAATAGCCCAACGGTCGTGCACAGGAATCTGATAACGATACGGCATCATTGTGCGGATACCATTGGTTATCACATCAAAAAAGTGTCCGTCAGGTGCGTTAATCAAGCGATCCTGGTGATAATTGGGCGGATGAATAAGACCGACATTCAAACTCGGAACAATACCGTTACCATCACCAAGGCGTCCGTGACATGGAGTACAAAAAACATCAAAACGATTCTGGCCGCGCTTCAACAACTGCATTGTCACTGGAATCGGTATATGTTCGACCAGATTACCGCTTTTGTCTTTACCGTCGTAATACTCGGTATTTAGTTTTAATTCGTTTCTGGCAACCGTTCCTTCAACAGGCATACGCATAGCCCGCCTATCAGGAAAGAATGTGTTCACATCCTGCGGAATATATTTGTCCTGCTTGAACATGTTACGCTCAAGCTGGATAGGTGTCTGTTTGAACGGCGCCCCCCGGCAGGCTGACAAAAGCAGAGCCAGAAGGAATAACGCGATATAACGTTGCTTCACAATGTTCATCTGTTAACGGTTAACAAGCTCGTATAATCCTTAATTGCAATCATTCAAATACTTCCTCAACGTGGAGTGCGCCGGTATCCTTGAATAACCGAGTCACCTTATCAGTAGAGAACAGTGAGTCGTCAGACTCTATACACAGAAAGAATCCATCGTCGGTTGCATGTTTACTGAACCGCTCTGAATTGAAAAGGGGATTATGATGTTTAGGTAATCCATTGAGACCAAGCATGCCGAACAGCGCCCCAAATGACGCAAGCAGAACAGTCAACTCAAACGTAATTGGCACAAATGCCGGCAGGTTGATATGAGGTTTTCCACTAATAGTCAGAGGAAAGTCGATTCCCAGCATCCAGATCATCATTACCAGAGCTCCGACACCCCCCAGGATTCCACAGATCAAGACTATGATTCCGACCTTCGATCGTTTAAGTCCCATGGCTTGATCCATGCCATGAATTGGAAATGGACTGTAGGTGTCAAATTTCTGATAACCGGCAGAACGAACGGCATTCGCCGCTTTCACAAGTTCGCCCGGATGGCGAAATTCTGCCAGGATACCGTATATTTTTTTTTCTTGAACAGCTTCCATATCGCGTTCAGTTACAATAATTAGGTTGATTGAACACTCGCATCCGATGATGCAATGACTTCTTCATGCTCGTCGTAATAGTGCGGATCAGCTTGTGGCATAACCCCTTTCACTTCCGCAATCGCAATCATTGGGAAATACCTCAAAAAGAGCAGGAAGAATGTAAAAAACAGTCCGAATGTCCCCATATATGTCAGGATGTCCACCCATGTCGGGGAATAGAACGCCCACGAGGACGGCAGAAAATCGGTCGACAGCGATGCGGGAACGATCATGAAACGCTCGAACCACATACCAATATTCGCCAGACATGCAATGATAAAGGTCAACGGGACACTTCGGCGGACTTTCTTGAACCATAGAAATTGTTGATTCAGCACGTTACAGAACATCAGGACCCAAAAACCCCAGGCATAAGGTCCGACGACATACAGCCAGAATATGCTTCGCTCATAGATAAATCCACTGTACCAGGCCATGAAACCTTCCATCAGGTATGAGAAGGCAACGAGATCGCCCGTGACCATCATGACGATGTTCATCTTCTCCATAACATCGACATTCATGATCTCTTCCATTCCGTAGATTTTCCGTGTGATGATCATCAAACAGAGTACCATCGAGAATCCGGAGTAAATAGCACCGGCAACGAAGTATGGTGGAAAGATGGTACTGTGCCAACCCGGAATCAGCGAAACAGCCATGTCGAACGACACGATGGTGTGTACAGAAAGCACCAGCGGTGTTGCCAGACCGGCCAGAATCATATACGCCTTTTCATAATTGTGCCAGTGGCGATTACTTCCTGTCCAGCCAAGAGCAAAAATACCGTAAACGACCTTCTTGATCTTCGTAGTCACACGATCACGCATGGTTGCAAAGTCAGGGATGAGTCCCATGTACCAGAAAAGCAGTGAAACCGTGAAATAGGTACTTACAGCAAACACGTCCCACAACAGCGGCGAGTTGAAATTCGGCCACATTTCCATCTGGTTTGGTATAGGGAACACCCAGTAAACGACCCAAACACGGCCAACGTGGAAGAGTGGGAACATGCCTGCACACATAACCGCGAAAATCGTCATAGCTTCGGCAAAACGGTTGATAGCGGTGCGCCAGTGCTGACGGAACAGATGGAGGATAGCCGAAATCAGTGTCCCGGCATGACCAATACCGACCCACCATACGAAGTTGATAATAGCCCATCCCCATGCAACAGGAATATTGATTCCCCAGACACCGATACCTTCGTAGACTTCCCAACCGAACATGCTGACCATAACCAGCAACAGCAGGTTGGCAACGCCAAAAGCTATATACCAGCCCGGGGGGGATTTCTTCATGGGAACATCACCGATCAACGCCGTTATGCTGGCGAAGTCGTGATTTCCCTGAACAACAGGTGCATCCGGTTGATATTCGTATTTATTGCTCATGTTCTAGTTCTTTACCAATTGTTAAGATCTTGTCCAGTCCTGTTCTCACGCCATCTTTTCGTTTGGATTGCGAAGTTTAGCAAGATAAGAGGTTCTGGGACGGGTGTTGAGTTCGCCAAGCAACAGGTAATTACGTTCATTACGTTTTTGTTTGACGACTTCGCTGTCATCTTTATTGATTAACCCAAAGACAATGGCATCAGCCGGGCAGGCCTGCTGACAAGCAGTCTTGACCATTCCTTCAGGTGGTATATAAGAATTGGTCTTATTGCGAGTTTCGATTTTGGCGCGTTTGATACGCTGTACGCAGTAGGTACATTTCTCCATCACACCACGAAAACGAACCGTAACATCAGGGTTCATGGCCATTTGGACGATCTCGGGATCCTTGCCCGTGGTAAGGAATTCGCGTGTATAATTAAAGAAATTGAAACGTCGAACTTTATACGGACAGTTGTTCGAGCAGTAGCGCGTACCAATACAACGGTTGTACGTTTGCTGGTTCAGTCCGTCATCACTGTGTGTTGTTGCAGCAACAGGGCAGACTTCTTCACAGGGGGCCATTTCACACTGCATACATGGGATCGGCTGATGAACAACCTTCGGGTTATCCGTATCCCCAATATAGTAGCGGTCAGTGCGGATCCAGTGCATCTCGCGACCTTTACGTACCTCAATCTTGCCTACAATAGGAATATTATTTTCAGCCTGGCAAGCTACAGTACAAGTTCCACAACCTACACAAGTATTAAGATCGATAGCCATGCCCCACTGCGGTTCATAATCAGGGAACCTGTGAGCATCAAACAATGGTACCGTAAACTCCTCACCATCCTTACGGTTTGGTGCTTGTTCTTTATTACCCGGAATTTCAACCATCTCGGGTGCGAAACGAGGCTCTTTGCGATATTTTTCGATGTTAGCCTCGCGAACAATGGCACGTCCTTCCATAGAGCCGTGATCCTGAGTAACTGCGATAGGATACAGCTCACCGGTTTTCCGAACCTTCACACCACTGTAAAAAACGGGATTGGTCGTTGTCACAAAGCTAAATGCATTGCGCTTGACCATATTGCGCGGGTTGTCACTCTTATTCCAACCGAAATCATCGCTGGCAATACGACCGATGCCATTCTGACCGTAGCCGGTATAAACCGTGATACTATTATCAGCATGACCTGGCAGAATCCAGGCGGCAAGCTTAAGTGTTTTGCCATCGGCTGATATCTCGACGACATCCTGGTTATTTACACCGATCGTGGCCGCAGTCTTGATGCTCATCAGGGCAACATTATCCCACGTCACCTTAGTAATCTGATCAGGCAGTTCCTGAAGCCAGCCAATATTGGCATAGCGACCATCGATAATTTTCGGATCCGGTTTGATGATCAGCTCAAATGAGTTGCCATCAGGCACTGAAACTTTTTTAAGTGCTTGTGCAGCCGAAGATCCAAGATCGCCGGATACTCTGACATTTTCTGCGTTATATCCGGTCCCGGGGTAGATCCCATCGTGCAATAATTTCTGCCAGTTAGGTGTAAACGACTTGGCAAGGATATCTTTCCATGTCTCCTGCACCATGTCGTAGCCTTTGGCGTCGGATCCGTTTACAACAGCGTTCAATAATTCAATGTCGCTCTTGGCACCAAATAAAGGCCGTATTAAAGGCTGAATCACTGAAACTTCACCGGTGTATGCAGCACCGTCGCCCCAGCTTTCGAGGTAATGGGCCTTATTGATATGCCAGTCAACTACCTTTGCAGTCTGATCATCATAATCCGACAGCTGGACACTGGTCTTAACAGCTTTAATAGCCGATGCGAAATCAAGATCAGCAGGTGCTGTATAAACCGGATTGGATCCGATGATCACCAAGGCATCATACTGACCATTTTTGAGATCTTTGACCAGTTGATTGAAACGTTGTGTATCATCACCTTCATCGAAATGAGGGACTGAATGATAAGATACCGTACGATTGGCATTACCAAGAGCCAGGTTCATTGCCGCTACAGCAGCATGGGCGTCTGGCGACTGGGTGTTGCCCGTAACCAAAATACTCTCACCCTTATGATTGATCAGCTCTTCAACAAGTGTGCTGATCCAATGGTGATTACTTAAGCTGTTTGTGTAACCTTTGTAAGCTTCGAGACCGGAAACACGTTTTGACAATTCGGCAGCCAGAGCGTAGATGAATGGTTCGATCTCAGCTTGTTTCAACTGCAGACGGTGATCCGCATTGGAACCAGTAAGACTGTAATTGGCTTCAACCGAATACAGACGACTCATGTCATCGCTGGTTTTCATCACACGACGTCCCCTGGCAAAATTGCCGATATTCATCACGTTCTCGGCACCATCTAACAGGAAGTTGCTGTCCAAAGCAACGACAACCTTTGCTTTGTCGAAATGATTGAACGTGCGTAGCTTCTTTCCAAAAGCCAGGAGCGTACCCGCAGTCGAATTCGACTCACCATAAGGCTCATAGGTAATCCAGGTGGCTTTATTGAATTTCTTGAGCGCTTGTAGTTTAAGACGATTAAGTGTCAATGAAGAGTTTGCCTCGCACAGGAAAGCGACTCGCGTACCAGCTGTAAACTGCTGTTTTGAAAAAGTAACAAAATCACTCCAGTTCTTCTTTTGACCTTTCTGAGTGATGCCGCGTGAACGGTCCGGATCATATAATCCGAGCAGAGATGCCTGTTGTTGTAAATTCGTATTTCCTAAACTTCCCGGATGATCTTCATTTCCCTCTATCTTCATCGGACGGCCTTCACGAGCCTGAACGAGAAGACCGGTTAAAGCACCGCGATACGGCATTGCCGTGGCGTAGAACATAGGATTTCCCGGCACCATATCTTCGGGACGCGTGCGATAAGGAAGAATTTTCTCAACAGGCCGGCGACAGGCTGCAAGACCTGCGAGAGCGATAGATGCCCCCATGATATTCAAGAAATTCTTGCGCGTCATCCCGTCTTTCAGTTCGGACGCATTCTCCGGAAACTCACGATGCAGGAACTTCTGGTATTCCTCATTATTCGCGAGCTGATTAAGACTTCTCCAGTAAGTTGTTTGTTCCGTCTTTTTGGTAGTCATATAGAACAGTTGAAAATGTCTTCGCTTTGATGTGAGATCGCCAATTTAGTCATGATCAATAGTGGCAGCCGTTACAGTATGTCGGAGGGTGCAGATTCTTCGCCTCCATTATCTTGCGGCCAAATTCTTCGGGATCACCAGGTGGAGTCCACCCCATATCCGTCACTTTATCTTTCGGACGCAGATAGGGTGCCGGATTTCTATGACAATTGATACAGAAACCCATGCTCAGAGGTTTCGCCTGGCGCACTTCGGTCATTCGATCGATGCGACCGTGGCATGTTTCGCATCCAACGCCGGCATTCACGTGAGCGCTGTGATTAAATTCTACATATTGCGCGAGTTGGTTCACACGAATCCACTCGATAGCTTTTCCAGTTTTAAAACTTTCTCGCACCTTTTCCAGACGGGCATCATTAGTTAGGACCTGGCTATGACAATTCATGCAAGTCTGTATCGGAGGCACATTTGCGTGGGGCGATTTGAAAGCTGAGGTGTGACAATACTGGCAATCGATTCCCAGCTTACCTGCATGTATCTGGTGACTGTAAGGAACCGGTTGTGTCGGTTGATACCCAACCCATAAGAAATAGGGAGAGAAAAAATACCACACACCAAAAACCAATGCGTTTAACACAACAACGGTTGCGATAAGCATTCGTTTCGGTACCCGATTCGCCCAACGGGGGAAAATCTGAGACATACGTGATCAGGTTTATTAAGTGAAATCCTTCTGCTACTAGCCGTAAAAATCGCCTAAATATAAGGGAGAAAACCCAAGCAACAGAAGCAAAGATCCTATTTAGAGAAAATCCAAATAACTAATACCGTCCATGAAAAAGTCCCCGCACGTAATCACACAACCTCGAAGCCTTTTTTGGACTGCGTGAAAATAAGATGTATTTGGCAAAATTTCCTACTATTTGATCACATTTTACAATCTAATTCATACCTTTTTCACAATAGGAACGATCAAACTACTTTTTTACCTTAAACTCTGTTTTGGTCACCCATTGTTAATATTGACTCTATGAAATATCTCCCTTTGCTGAACGCCTGCATCAATTTTACGTGTACGATTTTACTACTTACTGGCCTGGTGCTTATTCTTAAGAAGAAAAGACAACAACACAAGAAAGTTATGTGGACAACTTTCGGTTTATCTGTTGTTTTTCTTATCTCCTACCTGATCTATCATTTTGAGGTTGGTGACGTTCATTTTCTGGGAACCGGCATCGTTCGCCCCATCTATTTCTTTATTCTGATCACACATATAACACTTGCTGCAACTATCGTCCCGCTGGTGCTGATCACGCTGACTCGTGCTGTCAAAGGCAAATACGCGCGACACCGGAAAATTGCCCGGTGGACATGGCCCATCTGGTTCTATGTAACGACAACCGGAGTGATTGTTTACCTCATGCTTGCAGCTTCCGGAAGTTATCAGGCAGTTGGACTCTGACTCACTTTTTAGCGACCAGAACTTCTGGAAATTTCTCTACGACATTTCGTTCAGGTTTAACCGTTCTCAAATAGGCATACATAGCTTTCAGGTCGTGAACGGACATACCCGCAAAGGCAGCCCATGGCATAATGGTATTCGGCTGATTTCCCGATATTTGAGGAATCTGATCATAAGGACGATCAAACCGTTTAAACATCTTTATAAACATCTCTTCGCTCCATATTCCGATGCCACTAAGTGTATCCGGTGTTATGTTACAGGAACGAACTTCCTGTCCGCTTTCTAATATAAAGCTATTCCCACCAGCCAGGTATCGTGACATATCGTATTTGCCTTTGATCATAGGGGTGTGGCAATCCGAACAACTGGCCAATGTAACAAGATATTTTCCGTAAGCGACATAATTAGACGTATCTGGTGCCGCAACAGGTGTTGCCGGTTGTGGAATTGTTCTTTCAATTAAATTAACCGGAAAATCGGCTTTAGAGGCAGGAACAGAGTTGGTAATAGAATGCAAACTCCGAATGTAGACAATGACAGCCGCGGCATCCTTAGGATCCATTTTTCCATAAGACGGATATGACATGATAGGAAAAATGGGCTCGCCATTCTGAGTAACACCGGTAGTAATTAACCGGTAGAGTTCTCCATCACTCCAATGGGCAATACCTGCAGGCGTAATATTTTTAGCATAAAAGCTTCCCGGTAATCCATCTCTATGACCAAAAAGCTCGCCTCCCTGCCCTTCAGTTCCAGGTATTACAGGTCCGGAATATCGCGTCCAATCCCTTTTACTGTGGCACTCGATACATCCAACAACATGATTGGAGAGGTATTCTCCCCTTTTGATCATAGCCGGAGTTGCAGTTACCTTCAAATCCCGAGCTGGACCAACATTGGGATATGCTAATTCCAGGTATGTTACACCCATCCCAACGAGCAGGATAACAACCAGGAACAAAACTCCACCGATCTTTGCCAGACGTTTCATAATCCTCCGTATTTAAATGTTAAATAGTGGGATTTTTTTGAAAACGCCCCCAACAAACACTATAAAGAAGGCATACAACACCTATTTCAGACAGAAGCCGAAGTCAACACAGAAGTCCGAATACTTAAACTAATCCCACAAACAGAGATTAAAAAAAAGCCATTGCATTAGCAACGGCTTAACAGCTAAACAACAACCCATCAGGAAAGAAAATTATCACCAATATTTGCAATTATAACCTTTGTTGATGTTTCTTTTTCAACCATATCTTTGAATTTTTCCGGTGATCCATTCAGAATTGGCCATGTTCCATAATGAATAGGAACCGCGAGCTTCGGTTTGATCAGCTTAACAGCCATAGAAGCTTCGACCGGGTCCATCGTATAATGATCACCGATTGGAATGCAAGCCAGATTCGGTTTATAAAGCTCACCATAAAGTGCCATATCCTGCATAATATTGGTGTCGCCGGCATGATAAATGGTATAACCATCCGAGAATATGATCATCAAACCAGCGGGATCACCTGTATACTCGCCGCGAAAAGCGGAACTATGATTTGCTGATGTCATGGTTACTTTAAAATCATCAAAGACGACGGTACCGCCTTTATTGATATCCAGAGACTGATCCTTGGGAAGTCCATGCTTCTGGAGTACAGAAACTAATTCAAGGATTCCCAATACTTTTGCGCCTGTTTTTTTTGCCAACTCTACGGTATCTCCGACGTGGTCCTCATGACCATGAGTGAGCAATATATAATCAATCTTATCCGGATTCTTTTCATTATCCGGCGTCTTCGGATTGTCTTTCAGGAAGGGATCGACGTATATAATTGAGCCTTTGGGACTCACAAAACGGAATGCTGAATGCCCCAACCAAAATGCTTGAACTGGTGTACTCATAATATCTGGTTATTTAAGTTCTCATTTTTTGTTTTCAGAATGCTACCTAGAGCGTATACTGTAAGAGATGGGGAACGATGAACGTTTTACCCCGTCTTAATACTTTTCACTACAGTACTCTATGTTAAAACGGGCTTACCACCCGCAAATTGATAATGGGAACCTTCTCCAAATAGTTCACTAAGAAGAGATTAAACCTATGGCAACGAAGATAAAAATCCATCCTGTAACTCCTCACCAAAAAAGAATTTTCGAAGCATCTGATTATCTGCGACAGGGATCCGTAGTATTATTCCCCACAGATAGCCAGTATGCTCTAGGATGCGTTTTCAATAATAAAAAAGGAATTGACAGAATTCGTCAGATCAGGCAGTTAAAGGAAGATCACCTCATGACTCTTATATGTGATTCTCTGTCAGGAATTTCGAAGTTTGCGTTAGTTTCAGACGATAACTTTAAAATCATAAAGCGCCTGATTCCGGGACCTTACACATTTGTATTGCCAGCCACTAAATCAGTACCACGGCTGCTTCAACATCCCAGGCGCAAAACAATTGGCATTCGTGTACCAGACTACCCGATTTGTCAAAAACTCGTTGAAGAACTGGGGGATCCCCTGCTATCTACCACTGCTAAAAGCCCGGATCTCAACGAACGAAATGAACTATACCTCGACCGCGATGAAATGTTCCACTTCATGGACAATCAGGTCGACTACATTATTGATGATGAACAAAACCTGACCAAACAACAAACATCCATTATTGATTTGACAGGTGATCGGGCTGTTATTCTGCGTCGCGGCCTGGGACTGGCAAAACTTGAAGATGTATTCAGCCAGTACGATAAACAACTTGTTGAAGTGTAGCTGTGCCTTAAAACCTCCAGGGTTTTCTAAAACCCTGGAGGTTTTTTCTTTACAGGGTCCGGACCCTGTCAGGCGTCTACTAAATGCATCACTTCATCAACAACATCTTCTTCACCAACACTCTATCACCAGCCTGCAAGCGATAAAAGTAAACCCCACTACCAAGTTGCGAGGCATTAAAGGTAACCTGATGATTTCCGGAGGTCTGCCGGCTGTTAACCAACACCGAAACCTGCTGCCCCAACACATTAAACACCGTCAGTCGCACCGGTCCCGGACGAACAAGTTCAAACCGGATGGTGGTGGTGGGATTGAACGGGTTGGGATAGTTTTGGTGGAGTTGAAGGGCAGTTGGCCGGTTTGAATTATCCCGGTTTACCGGAAGAATAAGTGTACTTACGTTACTACGGAAGATTCCGCGATCTTTCCCCCAGACAATAACTTTGTGTTGGCCATCGATAAGCATGCTGCTATAGCCGGACAGGCTACTACGATAAGACAGATCCGGAAATGTAATGTTCCGCCATACGGGATTATCTCTGTTCCATGCATAAGCTTTTTGATTGGCTAATGAATAGGCAAATATATAGCCCTTTGTGTCACCGGCAACCAGACCAATATCACTCCCACCCGGACTTCCCAGAGAACTCCAGTCTGTACCATGGTTGGTAACAAGAACTACGCCGTTATAGCTGGTACCTGCCAAAAGAGAATCGTTACCCCATTTGTAGATACTTTCAATTTTTACGTTATTAAGTGACTGCCAGGTATTTCCGGAATCGGTAGATGAAAAGAGGGTCCCATAATTAGATAAGTAAGAGTCACTCATTGTGGCGTATAACCGACCGGTGCGGTCACTTATCAATTGCTGTATATACGCACCGGAAAAAAGAGAATCCCAATGAGTTCCTTTGTCAACTGAGCGGTATACCGTTTTCCCCGAACCCACATCCCGTTGTAAATACAAGATCCCGTCTGCAGGGATAAACAGCCGTTGGTGTTTGTATGGGGAGAGATCAGATAAGCTTTCCTTTTGCCATGTATAGTCTTGGGTTGAACGCCGGTATAAAGAATTCCCCGAAAGTGCATATAGTGTACCATCAGGTGAGTAAGCAACACTGGTTATGGTTACACTATCCGGACCTATATACGACCACGTACCGTTTTCCTCGTACCTTTTGACTCCGTTATAGCTGACACCCGCAAATATGGAATCTTCCGGTGATATCGTAAATGATGATGCATCCGTCATCGGTGCAATGCTTAAGCCTGTATTTGATGAAATCCAGCTATTCAAGACGGCAGAATGACGAATTAATCCCTGTTTATTTGTGGTCAACAGAATGTCGCTATTAAGCGTGATAGCGTCATTTACACTTGCAGCCGGATAGGAGGTCGTATGCCAGCTCCCGCCAAGGTCATCTGACCAGTATAGTGTGTCGCCAGAGGCCACAAACAAACGATCTTCATCGGAATATAACCGGCTGGCATCGACTGGTAACCCAGCAGAAGTTACGGAAGGGATCTTTCCGATTATTCTATAGAGATCATGTGTTGTTCCAAAAAATACTGACGTATCTGCAACCGTCACTAAAGATACTGCACTTCCATATTTCTGCTTTATGTTTAATGTGTCCCAATTACTGCCGTTATCACTATAGAGAATATAGTTTCCACCACTTGTAATGATATAAATTCTTCCGTTTCTATTTACTCTAAAATGGCTTGCAGAGCTTGAGCTAAGAGCATAAGAATTCCAGGTTTTACCCATATCCGTCGATCGTAATATTCCGGATGGATAGTTAGAGGATGCCCTGTATGCACCTAAGGGAATGGCGTAGCTTGCAGTCAAATACAACGTGTCTTCACTAATAGCCAGATCAATTGGAGTCCCATTGTTATCGCTGAAATGGAACGTGTTCCAGTGGCCCCCATAGTCGAATGAAGTGAGTGTCCCTCCATAATAACCAACCACAATGATGGAATCGTGCACAGTTAACCGGCCGGCTTCTTGTAACCGAACCAATAACTGCCACGTATTCCCGCCGTCATTTGACCGGAATACCCCTTCATAACCCGTTGCCCAAAGTACGCCATGGCCATCCTCACGAATGTTGATTACCGGTCCGCCAAAAGGACCCAGGCGATCCCATTGTGAAGTACTCTGGGCAAAAAGGGGCGTTGAAACCATAAGCAGCAAACATAATCCTATAAACCGTTTTAACGGATTACTGAATGATATAAGGATGTACTTTTTTATCATAATATGCCTCTCGTTTAAAATCCAAAACCCACCAAGAGTTCGAAATCCTTGGAGGGTTTGGCCCCATTACTTCATCAACAACATCTTCTTCACCAACACTCTATCACCAGCCTGCAGGCGGTAGAAGTATACCCCACTGGCCAGTTGCGAAGCATTGAAGGTGACCTGATGCACTCCTTTCTGCTGGTTGGAATTCACCAAAGTGACTACCCGCCGGCCCAGGATATTCCAAACCGTCAACCGGACGTGGCTGCCCTTTGCCAACTGATAACGGATCGTTGTTGTCGGGTTGAACGGGTTGGGATAATTGGCGTTTAAGGTGGTCCGGGCCGGTTTTACGGAGACAACACTGTCTGCTTTGTTTCCGGCTGCTCCATTAGAACCGGAACCGGCTACCTGTCCCAGGGCCTCCTGTATATTTTCACGGGCAATCTGGTAGCGGGCCGCTACCTGTTTGGCCGGTTCTCCCAGTTTTACTTCTGCCTGTTCCACCTTGTCCAGCAGTGCCAGTTCCTGCTGATAGGAGCCTTGCTGATCCAATAAATTCATCTGGTTAACCATCAAAGCAATGTTACCCTTGGCAGAGGTGATATAAGGCTTATACTGGTCAATCTTATTTCGTGCCTCCACGTATCGCCCGGACCGGTAGGCTTCGTGAAGGTCCGTGAGCATGAGATGTTCCGCCTGAGAAGACGACAGAGAACTGGGACCGGTCTGGGATCCGGACAGGTAACCTTGGATCAATCCATCCCAAATGGTCCGGTCTTGTCTCCGTTCCGTGGCAAAACTGGTATCATACACTGACATAAGGTGCAGGCGGTATAATTCCCTTATGTCTTTCATTTTACTTTTGGCGTCCGGTGCCTGGCTAATCTTGCCCCAAAGGTCATGTATCTGTTCCCTTCTGATCTCTCGTTCCTGTTTCTTCGTGCCGGTAGCAGCCGTTGTTGAAGAGGTGACCATTTTTACTCCAGAGGTCTCTGATGAAACTTTGCTTGTTTTCTTTTGTACTAATACGGGTTCAGAAACCGAGGGAGCCATTTTTCCCGGATAGTTACTGGAACCCACACCTGCCCCACCGCTCGGGTCAAACGTCAGGTAGTAGGAATAATCCACCGGGCCGTTGAACAGACTGGAAGAAGGACTAGACGTTCCCCACCAGTCTTCCCCCGCACTGACTGTGGAAGAATTCTCATTATTTACCCGGTATCCGGACCCGCCAAAGATTCCGTTAAATCCCCAGTCCGGGGTATTGGGAATACCCAGGTTCAAAGTGGAGGAATAGTCGTTCAGGACCTGATCTCCGGGATTGTTGGCAATCCGGTTCTGGCCGGGGCCGTAGTTAACCCCATCATACGTAAACAGAATCACATCACTGCCTCCCACTACTTCTACCCCATCCCGTCCGGAATTATCGGTGGCATTGTCGATGATGGCAGTTTCAAAGAAATCATGGGCCGGGCTGTCATACAACCATAATCCGGCTGAAGCGTTATGCTGAATCGTCGTGTGCGCAAAACCGGCATCGGAGTGGTAGACCACTACGCCCACGCTGGTGTTGTCTTCAACCATACAGTAATTCAGCTTGAAATAGCTCAGCTGTCCGTCGCCCGACTGATTATAGTAGGTCCCGATACCCCGCCAGGCATTACGAAACGTACAGTGATTAAACTGGTTATTATCGCTCTCCACCGATACATTCGTACTTGCCCCTTCAAACAGGCACCAGTTGAAGGTGTTTCCGTTGCCCTGCAAGGCAATCGTGTTCCATTGCTGATTAGGATCAGCGCGTTCAAAACGGACCGGATCAGCGGAGGTTCCGTTGGCCATAATTTTGGAACCCGGTCTGACCACAATTTCAACGTTTGAGGCCATTTTTAAATGGACCCCTTGTGGTATGGTCAGCGTAGATGCACCATCTATATAGACATTTTTGTACAAAGTCCAGGTACTCCCCTGAGGTAGTGTTGCATCTTGTGTTAAAGTGCCTCCATAATGTTCAAGGGTATACTTTACAGCTTTGTAGGCATTGATGCGTCCGAAACCGTTATACTTATCATATTTGCGGCCATCAGCCAATGTATGAATGGATGTGCCCGGAGGCAGCGATACCGGATCCCGGTCTGTGGTACTTGTCACAATTTTATAAACCTGGGCTGGTGTTAAATTTGGATTTACAGACAGCATGAGCCCAATCATTCCGGCAACAATTGGCGCTGCCTGAGAGGTTCCACTTGGATAAAAATATCTGTCATTCGTTGAATAGGGTCGGGAATACCAGCCTGCATCAACAGTTAGTATACTCATCCCCGGCGCAGCGACATCCACAAAAGCATGTTCCGGATCATTAAGTATGTCAGTAGATGTGCTATAATTCCATATATCATCAGACGGATAAGCAGGATGAGCGTCAAAACTATAATTTCGCAACTCTCCATCCCAGCGAAATTCTTTAAGAGTATCAAAAGAAACACTGGCCGAATAATGTTTCCCACCGTATGTCCCCTCACGCTGATAACCTGTAGCTGAAACGCCGATAACCTGTTCCAGATTGCCTAAAGAATCGTAGCCGTAAAAATCATAGGGCAGACGAGCCTGAGGGGTGCCAAAAAATTCCTGATTGGGATCATTTAAACTATTGCCCGTTGCTGCTACTAGAATAATCCCTTTATCAAGTGCGTCTTGAAGAGCCTGTACTAATGTTGAATTATAACCAGTCGTCATATAACTCATACTAATAATGTTTGGGATTGGACTACCTGGGCCATTTCCATAAACTAATTTATAAACTCCAGAATTAAACTCTTTTGCAGGTACTGCTGTAACATGCCACATTGTGGCTGCCATCCCTGTATTATTATCTGTAGTGGCAGCAATTAAGCTAAGCACACTGGGACCATGATAATCGTTGGAATCTTCCACGATTGTAATAGTTATATACATTCCCACCATTGGCTTGCGTTTGCAAGTCTGCAATCGTTTGTCCACCCCAGGAATTAAAATGATCAGGAACCCCAACTATAACATTGTTGCTTCCTTTAGTGATATCCCATGCTTCTGGAAATTGAGTAGTTCTAAGATACCAACTGTCGTATTCGACAGAAAAATATGCATAGTCGTTTGTATAAAATCTTGGATCATCAGGCATGGTACTGGTTGGAACAAAATCGGAAGGTACCTAAACAGTTTTTACAAATGGCAGCTTCATTAAGTCACTTTTGAACTCTTTATCATCAATACTGTCATTGTATGTTATGGTTATAAATCTGTAAGGCTCATTATGAAGATGAATCACTCTATTTAAACGCTTTACATATTTAGTCATCACTCCTTTTTTACTATTTGGAAGCAATTATTTAATCTTTAAAGTACCGTATTTTTCATATAACCGGGCAAATGCCTGAACATATTCAGACCTAATTTTCTGCGAATTAGATGACAGTCTCGCATCTCCAATATCTTCATTTAAGATATAGTCTGAAAGATATACTAATGCTTCCTTGGTGGGATTCTTATAGTTATGGCCTTGCGCATAACCGGCAACGGCAACAGGCAACAGGCAACAGGCAACAGGCAACAGGCAACAGGCAACAGGCAACAGGCAACAGGCAAAAATACAGAATAGATAACCAAATAACCTTTTTACACATAATTGTACCCTTTTTTGATGTATATTTTTTATAGCTACTGATAAACATTTCATCTTTGGGATTACTATTTAACCTATGATAAGACACAATTTTTTTGCTAAGATTATGCTAACATGCCCGACAACTGGGAAACACTATCCACGGAAGATCAGATAGACTCGATTATTTCAGAATCGCACAAACGCCCTCAAATTATTTTCAAACACAGCACACGTTGTTCTATAAGCTCTCGGGCGTATCAAAGGCTGGACTCGATAGGGCCAAAAGTTAATGACAAAGCTGATATCTACTATCTGGATGTAATAGCCTCACGACCTATATCCAATTCTGTAGCTGCGCGATTTAAAATACCTCACGAAAGCCCCCAATTACTGATAATCAGCGACGAACAGGTTATTCTACACAAAAGCCACGGAGCTATTCAGGAAGAAGTCATCCTTAATGCCATCCAAAACCACAAGGATCAGTCCTGATCTGCAAAAAGTGCGGGCAAGGTTTTGTGATAGTCTGGTTTGATTATCCCTTTTTCGGTAACAAATGCAGTTACCAGTTCACCAGGAGTCACATCAAAAGCCGGGTTATATACCGGAACTTTTTCCGGGGCAATATGCTGATTGCGAATCATACGCACCTCGTCGGCATCACGCTCTTCAATTGGGATTTCATCACCATTTTTCATGCTCATGTCAAATGTCGATAGCGGAGCCGCCACATAAAATGGAATGCCGTGCTGTTTTGCCAAAACAGCGACACTGTAAGTTCCGATTTTATTGGCCGTATCTCCGTTGGCGACAATACGGTCCGCGCCAACGATAACCATATCCACTTTTCCCTGTTTCATCAGGTACCCGGCCATAGAGTCAGTAATTAAGTGCATTGGTATTTTGGCTTGCTGCAGCTCCCACGCTGTCAGTCTTGCTCCCTGGAGATATGGGCGCGTTTCATCCACCCATACATGAATATTCTTTTCAGCAATAAACGCATGGTAAATCACGGATAAAGCAGTTCCGTACTGTCCGGTTGCCAGGCTTCCTGTATTGCAGTGTGTTAGAATCCCGGCGTCTTCAGGTACAAGCTCAACGCCGTTTAAGCCGATATTCTTACAGATACGTTTGTCCTCTTCATGAATCGTAATTGCCGTTTTCAATACGAGTTTTTTTAGTTCGTCGACTGGCAGTTCTTTATTGGCATAAACGGTTTTCTTGATGCGATCCAAAGCCCATTGGAGGTTAACTGCAGTCGGGCGCGAGCTCGCAAGGTATTCGGAAAGCCTGTCCAGTTCAAGCCAAAAACTATCGAAATCGCGAAGATCAAGCTGACGTATCCCCAGGTACAAACCATAAGCAGCGGTTATTCCAATCGCTGGGGCTCCCCTTACTTTCATCTTACGAATTGCTTCCCAAACTCGCCCAATGTCATTCAATTCAATGTAAACGGTGCGTGCAGGTAAATACGTCTGATCGATAAGCTTTAGGTGATTATCCTCCCACTTCATAGCCTGTATCGCTTCGCTATTTTCTTCTTTCATAATTTCCACTTATTCGAATTACCACTCTGCCTAATATGATCTCAATGTACTGAGTATTAAGATGAGAGGCTATGCGAGCATTGATCTCTGAAAATATTAGATTCCTATAACCTTTTGCCCCTCATATAGTTATTATGCCACCCACCCTGTTTTTTTACCACTTATCTGTGTCTTTATCAGGACTTCATCAATAGCTTAGCTGGTGAATTGTTTGAATAAAATATTTGAGCAATTCAGTCAATCAAGCTCGACTATGAGGTAATAAAATGAAACGCTTGTTTGTTTTTTGTCTCACAATTTTCTCTGTTGTTTTAACTGGTTTGATCACTGCCAGTCAATCCGTTGCGAAAGCACCTGAGGTTGTGATCAGTGATTCAACCTACACATTGACTGGGACAGTAGTCAATGCAGAAACAAATGATTTGATCAACGATGCCGAGATTACAGTCAAAGACTCTGAAATCAGTGTTAAAACAGACAATACCGGATCATTCGCCATTGAAGGTCTGGCTCAGGGGACCTATACATTTAAAGTTTCAGCCGAAGGGTATCAGGATACTGAAGTAAAAGTTAATGTTGGTGACGATATACAAACAATTGTCATCAAACTTTCTCCGAAAAAAACTGACGACAACAAATAACTATTGCTGACTAGCCAATCACAGCAAGGGCACACGGATTGGATTCCGGTGCCCTTATTTTTTTGTTTTGTTTAACCTACATCGAGCTGTTCATCGAACTTTTACTGATAACCTGATTACGCCCGTGGATGAAAGTTATCATAAGTACGTTGAAGGAATGTTCGATCGACGTGCGTATATATTTCTGTTGTGATAATGGATACGTGTCCCAGCATTTCCTGAACATCCCGCAGATCGGCACCCCCTTCCAATAGATGAGTGGCAAATGAATGCCTGAAAATATGCGGGTACACTTTCTTTTTGATTCCCGCTTCCTTCGCAGACTTTCTGACGATATTGTAAACCCCCATCCGGCTCAAAGGGCCACCTCTTTGATTCAGAAAGAGCTTGTCATCGGTTTCCTTATTGATACTGGTAAATAATGAGCGGGCAGACTTCAAGTATTCCGAGATGGCCTTAAGTGCAGGTTTACCTATTGGAATCAATCTTTCTTTGCTGCCTTTTCCCAAAACACGAACCAACTGCAATTCAGTAACAAGCTGTTGTCTTGTCAACGACACTAACTCACTCACACGCATACCTGTTGCATAAAGACACTCAAGAATCGCACGGTCTCGCAATCCAACGGGTGTTTTCGTATCCGGTTCATCAAGAATTCGTTCCACTTCCTCAACAGTCAGAACCTCTGGCAATCGCCTGGTTAGTTTTGGCAGTTCAACTAATTCGGCAGGGTTGGCTTCAGCCCATCCCTCCGATATAAGAAAAGCATGATAGCTTCTTATGCTCGATATATTTCTGGCGAGGGTACTGGTCTCCAGGCCTAATTCCATCAATTCTTCGAGATATCTCTCAATATGTCTTAGGTCAATGCCGGCGGGTTCTGCGACAGAGAATGTGTTTTCAATATAGCTCAGATAATGACGCAGATCATTTTCGTATGAATGGCAGGTATTGTCAGAAAGTCCTTTTTCAAGCCGCAGAAATTGCAGATACAATCGCAGGGACTCATCAAAGGTGTTCATCCGCATTCAACATATTTCACTCATCGCTTTTTTTATCACGACGAGGTTGTGGGTCTTCACTAACTATGATAGGATTGACTGGAGTAGCAGTTTGTTTGGAATCTTTCGAATGACCGGATTCTTTCATCTTGTCAGGTTGTTGCCCCTTCTGTTTGCCGCCCCTTTTTTCTTTGGCATCAGCTCTCTCATCCGGTGATTTCTCCATTTCATCCTGTCCGGGGTATTTGACACGGCCGTGATACATCCCAACCAGGATGTTCATAAATCTCTGTTTAATTGACTGTAAGTCTTTAAACGTCAGTGGACAATCATTTAACTGCCCCTCTTTCAGACGCTGATCGATGATGTTGCTGACAAGGTTATCAATACGAGCATATGTTGGTTCGGTCATTGATCGGCATGAAGCCTCTACACCGTCAGCCAGCATCACAATACCTGTTTCCTTCGTAGTTGGAATAGGTCCTTCATAGCGGAAGTCTTCTTCCTGGATTTCGAAGGATTTGTCGGTATTTTCGCGTGCCTTTTCGTAGAAAAACCGTATCAGAGATGTTCCGTGATGTGTCCGTATGAAGCTGGTCACCACATCAGGCATATTAGCCTCCTCTGCCATCTTAACCCCAGTGCTCACGTGCGATTTGATAATGATAGCACTCATCCTTGGTTTGAGCTTGTTGTGCCCATTCATACCAGCAGACTGATTCTCTACGAAATATTCGGGCTTTTCTGTCTTTCCGATGTCGTGATAAAGCGATCCGACACGACAAAGCAATGCGTTGGCTCCGATTTCAGAAGCAGCAGCTTCAGCAAGATTGGCCACCTGCAAGCTGTGATGAAACGTACCAGGTGCACGCATCATCAGTTTCTTAAGAAGAGGCTGATTGGTATCGCTGAGCTCGAGCAATGTCACATCTGTGGTTACTTTAAACAATTTTTCGAACAGTAGAATCAACGGATACGTCAGCCATATTAGCACAGAATTGATGAGAACGCTGATAAATTGGTCACCAAGTTGACTGAAATCACCAAGACGACTCAGCGTGAAACCCGCCAGGATAACTACATACGTTGCAAATATGAGTCCAGGTGTAAAGAGGAAAAACTGACTCCTATTTTTAATATCACGCACGGAGTATACGGCCATGCTGCTGGCTGTGATCGTAGCCACCATAAACTCAAAATCATAACCCACCATCATTCCGGCGAGCATAGACAGGGTGATCGTCGTTAAAAGTCCAACGCGCGAATCAAATACGATGGTCAGAATAATCGGTGTAATGGCAATTGGAACAACGTACGCCGATATGTTGTCAAAACGCACTACAAAAGCCGTGGCTCCTATGACAAGAGCAATTGCCAGAAATACCAGCAGGAACTTGCTGTTCTCGTCATAAATTGGCTTCCTGTATAAATAGATGTACATAAAGAAGACCAACACAACTCCAACGATAATCAGGACCTCACCAATATACTGTTGCCAAACTTCAAACTTGCTGGCGCGTTCCTGACGGGCTTTAGCCAGGCTTCGCAGCATATTCAGTTGTGGTGCCTTAATCAGATCACCTTTTCGGATAATAACCTGCCCTTTGGCAACAGCGCCTTCGGTCGGAGAAATGGATGAGAGCGCGCTGTTTATTCTCGCCTCGGTTTCATCCTTGTTATACATCAGATTTGGCTGTATGACCACACCGAACAGCTGAGCTCCCGAAATGGCAGCATTGGCAGGCAGCTCCCTCGACAGCCAATACCTCGCATATTCCTTCGCTCCATTGATATCACGGACATTAGCCAGAAAATAACTGCGTTCGGTACTGTTTTTCTGATTTCGAACGATCAGTTCATTATTTGAGATATCCGACTTATCCCAATTGACGATGCCATCGCGCATAACCTGATCGACTAGCGTCTTAAGTTTGTCATGTATAATTGCTCCGATATATTCTTTGTTCGCCGTTTCTGCAGAATTTTTCGGATAATAATGGCTATAGCTCTGTAACAACGGGTTCCAGCCTTTATCATCCAGACCAATATCAATACTGTTTCTTAATGAGCGATACTGCACACTATCCTGCTCAGACGCCGGATTTCCTGCATTTTTATCATTCTGCCATTGCGCATATTGTTTTAATACCGGTACAATAGCTTCAAAAAGAGAATCAATGTGATTATCGACCAACAGTTGCGAGTGGTTGTCCTCATAAAAGATCGGCGACGTTTGCTTTATAATCTGCTGTTTCTCCTGCTCCAGTTCATCCTTGTTTTTAATCAGACTGAAGGTAAAAGGGGCCGTTAAATCTTCATGACGCCATGGCTCTCCAAGCTGATACGAGGCGGTCTTGTAGTTAAACCGTGGGAAAATGAGGATCACAAAACCAAGAAACAGTATAAAGATCAGCACTTTGATGTAAATACTGTCATTCAGAGAGAATGGTTCGTGGTCTCTTCCTTTGTTGTCGCTGACAATAGGTGCCAACCCTTTGGTCTTCCGTGCCAACCCTAGTTTTTCAAGGAGATCCATATCAATAGATTTCGTTACTGCGGCTTAAACGGCTTTGCTGATTTTTTTAAGCGTACGGGCCCGGTATGATATCGTCGCCGCAAGAGCATACAGAATGACACCCATAAAAGTATACCAAGGCCATGCCATATTCCCAAATAATATCAGGATCGTCATTGTAACGACTGAAACAATTAACCCTATAATAGCATCTATACGTGAATAATTTGTATATCTGCCAATCAAAAAAGCCCCAAGTAGTCCACCATATGTGAAACCGGCAATACCTAAGCCTAATTCAATCACGGGATTATCAGTACTGGTAAATGACACTGCAAAGCCGATGAATATAACGGTCCATATCAACATAAAGTATCTTGAAATCTTCATCGAATCGGCCCGTTCGGACAGCTTGGGAAATACATCAAACAGTGTGGATGACGACAATGCGGACAGAGAGCTGCTGAGCGTACTCATGGCCGCGGCAAAGAGGCCTGCTATCATAAACCCGGATAATCCCGTGGGGAGAGATGTCAGGATATAATCCGGGAAGATTTCGTCAGGTTTATGCAAACCAAGCTGTGCAAGAGTTTGTCCGTTATAATGTACATATAACAGAAAGCCGACTCCCAGGAATAGTAAAAACTGGAAGAATACAATGAATCCGCTGGTTATCAATGCCTTGCGTGCCTGTTTCAGCCCTCTGCAGGCAAGCAATCTCTGAACGATAAGATGATCTGTGCCATGTGAGGCCATTGTGAGAAACATTCCGCCAATCACTGCGCCGATAAAGTTGTACGGAACCGTGAATACATCTGAGAAACTGTGCGGCATTTCAATAAAAGTAAGCTTGCCTTGCTGAACCAGGTTGTGCAGAAGCGGCCCATTCAGTTCCGGTGCCAGATGGATAGCGATGTATATGCCACCGACCAGATAGACGCATAACTGAAGCACATCAATCCATATAACCGATTTAAGGCCACCATAATAGGTGTAAGCCAGTGTCAAAACGGCAATGATTGCAATAGAGGCAGGATAACTCAACCCCGTGATCAGCTTGATCGGGATTGCCGCAGCGAATAATCTAACGCCATCGGCAAGCAACCGGGTAATCAAAAAAACGATAGATATCAGACGTTGAAATGAATGACCAAATCGTTCTTTAAAAAAAGTATATGCCGTTTTTTGGTTACCCTCGAAGTAGGATGGCAATATCAGGTATGCAACCAGGAAACGGCCGATGATGTATCCAAATACAATTTGCAGAAATGTGAAGCTGCCAAAGTATGCGAGTGTCGGTGTCGAAATGACCGTAAGCATACTCGTCTCGGTCGCAACAATTGAGAATGATACAGCCCACCATGGAACGGATCCTTCTGTTGTAAAATACGTGGAAGGGTCTGACGGATTTCCACCGACTCGTATCCCGATGTAAACACACAATACGAGATACCCGATGATCGCAACAATGTCTAGTGGATGCAGTCCCATCAATGCAGCGGCGGATCAGGACGGCATCAATTGATGCAGAGCGGATTCACGATCGGGAGCAAATGTCATTACTTCATCGAGCCGTGTGATTTTAATCAGGTCCATGACGTGTTTCGAAACACTGCAAACAACCATACGGCGTTGCGAATCACGGTAAAGACGATGCGCCATTAGCAAGCCACTTATTCCGCTTGAATCGGCATACTCAACTTTACTAAGGTCGACGATGAGATTATCCTTCTCGCCTGCATTAGCCAATATGATAATTCGACTTTTAAATTGGGGAGCAATGCCCGAATCCAGTTTTTCATTCTTAATGGAAAGAATGGTAACTCCCTCGTCGTGTTCAATCTCGTATTTCATAAGTATCTTGTTTTAGAATCAACCGAATTTACAAAAATAACATAGACAAGCCATACTCTTCTATGGTTTCTATTCGCCAATCATTTTCCGAAAATCATCTTCGTTTATCACATCAATGCCGAGCTTGTTTGCCTTATCAAGTTTACTGCCCGGTTCATCACCTGCCAACACATAGTTAGTTTTTTTACTTACCGAGCTTGTCGTCCTGCCGCCATATTTTTCAATCAAATCGGATGCTTCTTTGCGGGTCAGACCTGGCAGACTCCCGGTTAAGACAAAGATCATTCCGTCGAGCGCATCCCCTTTGACGACATCTTCTTCCAGTTCCATTTGGAGACCATAGGAACGTAGCCTTTCGATCAACTCCCTGTTTTTCTTTTCCCCGAAGTGATTGACGACGGAATTGGCGATTCTCGGTCCGATGGAATCAATGGCTGTCAATTCCTCTTCGTCCGCTTTCAGCAAGTCTTCGATTGAACCAAAGGCCCGGGCAAGGTCCCTTGCCACAGTGCTGCCTACAAACCTGATCCCAAGGGCGTAAAGTACACGGTCAAACGGTTTCACCTTGCTATCGCTAATCGCATTTACCAGGTTCGATGCGCTTTTTTCACCCATTCGTTCCAACGGCATCAGATCCTCGGTTTTCAATTCGTAAAGATCTGCATAGTTGGAAACAAGTTCATTACTAACCAATTGATCAACAATAGCTGAACCGAGTCCTTCGATGTCCAATGCATCGCGTGAGGCAAAATGTTCGATACGAATGCGTACCTGCGGAGGGCACGATGGATTGATGCACCGCCAGGCTACTTCATCTTCCAGACGCACCAGTTTTTCGTGGCAAGCCGGACATTCTTCCGGCATCTCGAAAGGTTTAGATCGTCTTTTTCGATCGGGATTTACCACACTCACAACCTGTGGAATGATCTCCCCCGCTTTCTCAATCAAAACACGATCGCCAACACGAATATCTTTGCGATGTATCTCATCCTCATTATGGAGAGACGCGCGTTTAACGGTCGTCCCAGCGAGAAAGACGGGTTCCAGTTCGGCAACCGGAGTGATAGTACCGAGCCGGCCCACTTGTAGCGTAATGTCATTAATAGTCGTTTCGGCTTGCTCCGCTTCAAATTTATAAGCTATAGCCCAACGTGGAGACTTTGACGTGCTTCCCAAAATATCACGGTATCCATCCTGGTTTACCTTGACGACCACTCCATCCGTATCGTATGGCAGATCTTTACGCAGTTTGCCAGCTTTTTCGATGAAATCATGAACTTCGTTGATATCGGCACATTTCTTATAGTGTTTGCACACCCGAAACCCCACGTCTGACAGCTTCTGGAGTTTCTCGTACTGGGTCTCACTGTTCTGTCCATCTATGAGTAGATCATAGGCAAAAAAACGGACCGGTCGCTTAGCAACGATACCCGAATCCTGCATTTTCAACGTCCCGGCAGTAAAATTTCGAGGATTTGCGAACACCGATTCTCCCTGATCTTCACGTTGTTTATTGAGATCAGCAAAAGCCTTGCGCTCCATATAGGCTTCACCACGGGCCTCCACAACTTCTGCGGCATTTGTTTTCAGCTTCAGTGGCACATCACGGATGGTTTTAACATTGGCCGTTATGTTATCCCCCTGTCGGCCATCACCCCGCGTTGCGCCCAGAACCAAAACACCGTTCTCGTACCGGAGCCGTAATGCCATGCCATCGAACTTCAGCTCCGCCACATATTCATAATTAGAGTGACCAAGAATATTTTGCACGCGTTTATCGAAATCATCCAATTCTTCGCGGCTGTAGGTATTCGACAAGCTCATCAGACGAACCGGGTGGTCTACAGTGGGGAATTCTTTGGTGATTGTACCGCCAACGCGAGCAGAAGGGGAATCGGGTGTCTGAAGATCGAACTTATCCTCCAGATCGATCAGCTCATCCATACACTTGTCGTACTCGCGGTCGGACATGATGGGTTCGGCATCCTGATAATAGGCGTCATTCGCCTTAATCAGAAGATCGCGCAGCTCATCAACGCGCTTCACTGCTTCATCTTTGTTCATCGGTGATCAGCGATTAGAATTCCTGAGATCCTAGAAACGAGGTTCATTTCTTACTACCCGCGGCTGCGGCACTCCTCCCGGAAGCGTATCATGAGTTGCTGTCTGCCATTCGGGGTGATTCTTAAAGTAAGAACGTTCAAGGTGAAGAAGATCGTCATTCCTGACATACTTCCGGAAATCATCAACCGGATGTCCGTTGTAAAGCAGGATCATGTTGTTAAAGATTCCCTTCACGTTGATGCTGTCCAGGAAATTAAAACGCATGCCCTCTCCTTCGTCAATCCAATAAGGGTTCAACTTTCGTGCAAGGTCTGTCTCTACCCTAACAGGTCCCAAGGGACCGAAGGCTGCATAGATTGTCAGTTTAAGAGTATCAGGAAGAGTAGGTTTATTATTTTCGGCAGGCAGAAGATCTGCTTTGACAGAATCGCTTCTTGTCATAAGTGGCGGTGTAGCAAGCGAATCAACAGTAGTAATGTTAGTCGCCGCATTCTGTTTAGATGACTTGCTCATCTTCTTAACAACAATAAATGTAACTCCGGCAAATACAATGATGACCAGTAATAATAAAAGGAGAATCCCCGGGCGTCGGCTTAGCGAATATGTTTTCTTCCCGATCGCTGCCCAGTCCACACTTTTCACACTAGGTGGCTCCGGAACTTCCCGATTATACGGTTTTTCCGGGTCGGGCATTGAGAACTCCTCCCGATTTAAAGTCGAATAATTTCCTTCCTCTTCTTTGGTTTTCTCTGGCTTAGCCGGTTCATCGGATCCCTCATCTAATTCATCAGCAAAAAGGTCTTCCTCTTCATCCGAAGGCTTGCTTTCAGACTCTGGCTTAGTCTGCTCTTCTTCGGCTTCATGCTCCGAGGTTTCGGCTTCTTCTTCAGGTAAGTCCAGTTTGAAACGGCTTCCGAATTGGCTATTCGATGAAGATGCTTCCGTGTTTGTTTCTCCGCCCTTATTCTCGGATTTAGATGGTCCTGATCCATATTTGCTTAACAGAAACCCATCGTAGACCCCAATAATATGATCGTCAAGTGCCTTAACGATATCATCCTCACTAATTTTCAGGGACTTGGCATACGTTCGTACAAAACTACGGATATAGGTCGAATTGCGACTCTCGTCTTCAAATAATGTCCCATCCTCTATAGCCTTAAGGATATCCAGAGGTATACGCGTTAGTTCATACATATCCTGGATACCGAGTTTATGATCTCGTCGTATGTTCTTAAGATCTCCAGCTAATGATGGCATATAAGTTTTATCTTATTTGTTCTAAAATCGATTGAATTTCGAATCCAAAATAAAAGGTTTATACTAATAAAAAATCTTGACTTTTCCCGTGCGAACGAATGACAAAGTTGCGGTTGAAAATCGACGGTATAGATTTATCATCGGATCATTATAATATGAATTTATCGACAAGTTTATAAATGACAATGATTATTTTGGGTATTGTAAATCTATATGAATTTTGAACTCACCTCTCATTGCATGTTTGTCGTTGTAACATGTCATACTATGAAAATAAAAGCGATTTACTGAACAGAGTGTGGCGGATTAAAAAATGAAGCTGAAAAGTATTTAATAGCGATAACATGCCTTTCCCAGACCGCTTCATCTCTACAAGACTTTCCAGAAAGATCGGCGCGATGACTTTATCCCGATCAATCAGCATGATATCGGCTCTGTTTGTCGCCATGATCCTGACACGGTTGTTACCAGAGAACCAGTACGGCCTGTATCGAAAGCTATGGCTTGTATTCATGCTCATTGGTCCCGCTCTCATGGGCTCGTTTATCGGGACACTATACTACCGGGGCGGTATTTCAAAAAACAGGAATACTGCACTGATTGTTTGTGCTTGATTAGCATTGCTCGCAAGTATTGTCGTCGGACTTGCCGGCTATCTTGGTGCTTCATGGTTTGCAAACTTGTTTCACGCCACGAAGGCTGTTGCTGCGCTCCGCTACTTCGCAATATATATGCTTTTTGCTGTTTTTGCAGGATTGGCTGAGCCGCTTTTCGTACTTATAAACAGAAAGCGATGGCTAATCGGGTATTCTGTAACCTATAACATCCTTGAGATGGGATTAATTGTGGTTCCGTTTACCCTCGGCTGGGATCTCAAATACATCGTTTTGGTAATGTCCATCGGTCCCTTCCTGCGAAGTATCTTTCTTATCTGGCTTCTTCTGCGGTCCATAACAGTTTGGCCCGATTTTAGCAGCCTCAGGAAAGAATGGAGCAAATCCCTTCCTTATGCGGGCGGACTACTGCTTGTGGCGATTGCCGGCGTTGCATCCGTTGAGGTTGACAAGTGGGTTGTCAGCGCCCACTACCAGAGTGATTTCATTTACGCCATCTATGCCGTCGGCGCCAGAAAGATACCGTTTCTTTCCGCTATTACTGCTTCGATTACGTCTTCGCTGGTTGTTCATTTTACGGATGATTTCGAAAACAAACGATATCACGCCATTGTCCCAGCCATGCGACGCGCAACAGACAAGCTCTTTCTCATTGTGACCCCTTTACTGATATTCGGCTTTTTCTACGCGCCGCAGATCATGGTGATCCTGTTCCATAAATACGCCTCATCAGCTCCCATCTTTCGCATTTACCTGATTACGGTCATGACTCAGTTCTTTTTTGCGGAAAGTGTGATCCGGGGAACCGGCAACAGCCGGATCAATGCCGTAGCCGGCTTTACTGAACTCATCGTCAATATCATCCTGAGTATTTACCTCGTCAATAAAATCGGTTTGATTGGACCGCCCATTGCCACTTTAATTGCTCACGTATTCTTCCAGCTTGTGATGATGGGTTACTGTACCACACGCCTTCATATGCGAATTTCTGACTTCATGCCCACAACAAAAATCTGGCCGCTGGCTGTAACGATACCTGCTTTCATCATCGCTGCGCTTTCCATTGAAAAGCTGGTACCTAATCAATGGATCAGCATGGTCATCGCCGGGGCACTGGCCGGGATATTGATGCTCGTACAGATGGGAATCAGCAGAAATAGCAAGGTTATGGAAACGTAAAAAGGATGCCATCACTTCGAGTGATGGCATCCTTCGTGAAATTTGGCACCGTTTTTCGCCCTAATTTTGGGGTAACTCCCCGCCCCCGCTCTGTCGCAAGTTTGCAACTTGTGACAATACTGACGCTGGTTTTGCGTAGGCAGATGGTATTTCTGTTTGGTTAGGGGAATTATCCGGTCCAGTATCAGTAGCGCCAGGCCAATTGCAACATGCCAGCCACAAACTACCAAGAAGCAGAATCGGCAGCATACGAATGACCTTCGGTTTAAGACGCTTTAACAGTGTTGCCCTCTTCTTCTTATTCATAGCTAAATTCTCTCTGGACGGTGTTTTATATATTCTATTGTCCTACTTAAAATGAAGCAATATAATATCCCTGACACTAGTTTAAATAATGTTAGATATTTATGCAATGTTAGCTGTCCAGATTCTGACTTATCCACAACTTTCGTAAGTCGGACAGCCTGTCCGACCAGCACTAACGCAAGCCTTGATTAAATGGGAGCAGAGCTCCCCGGGTTGGCGTTACGAAGCAGAGCTTCGTAACGAGGGATGTCCCAGGAGATTGGATAACCGCATTAAGCAATAGTTGCTTCTGAGATTCCCGATCGGGGTCGGGAATGACGGGGTTATGTTATGATTGTGTCTGTAAGCAAATGACAAAGCAAATGTCAAACATCGAAATCAGGCAGGCTCCGATTGACAGTCACACTTAGCAGAGCTTCGTAACGAGGAAATGAGGTACTAATATAAAAAAGCCCCTCTCCACGAATGTGGAGAGGGGTTGGGGTGAGGTTAATCCGTAAATCCGCCCTTGGTCATCTTGATCGGATCCAGCGCTTTGTCCAGCTCTTCTTCCGACAAATCCGTCATCTCCAGGGCCACTTCCTTGAGCGGACGTCCTTCGGCAAATGCCTTTTTAGCGATCTTGGCTCCCAAATCGTAACCAATGATGGGATTCAACGCTGTAACCAAAATCGGGTTCTTGCTCAGGCGATCCCCGACCACTTCTTTATTCACTTTCAGTGTGGCCACCGATTTGTCAGCAAAGTTGCGGGCCACGTTGGCTAACAGTTTGATCGACTGCATCAGGTTATGTGAAACCATCGGGAGCATCACGTTCAGCTCGAAATTACCGGCCTGACCGCCAATCGTTACGGCGGCATCGTTGCCGATTACCTGCGCGGCGACCATCGTTACTGACTCCTCAATCACCGGATTCACTTTGCCCGGCATGATGGATGAGCCCGGCTGCATGGCTTCGAGTTGGATTTCGGCAAGGCCGCTGTTTGGTCCGGAGTTCATCCAGCGGAAGTCGTTGCCGATTTTCATGAGACTGACAGCGATCGTTTTCAACTGTCCGCTTAACTCAACAAGCGCATCTATACTTGCCTGCGCTTCAAAGTGGTTGGCCGCTTCATCGAACTGCCAGCCGGTGAGCTCGCTAACTTTAGCAGCAAACTGTTTCGCAAACTTTTCGTGTGTATTGAGTCCGGTACCGACCGCCGTTCCGCCTTGCGGCAATTCGGATACCCGATTCAGGGCAGATTCGACGCGACTGACACCCAGTTCCATCTGGCGTGCATACCCGCTGAATTCCTGGTAGAAAGTTACGGGCATAGCATCCATCAGGTGCGTACGGCCGGTCTTGGCAACATCCTTGTATTCTTCCCCTTTGGCAAGGAGCTTGTCGCTCAGATACTTCAGTGAAGGAATCAGTTCATTCGTTGCCTGAAGTGCCGCGGCGATGCGAATAGCCGTTGGAATCACATCGTTCGAACTCTGACCAAAATTAACGTGATCATTAGGATGGATTTTCAGCGAAGTAATGCCGTCAGCTTTGGCCATTTCATTGGCGCGGTTGGCAATCACTTCATTCGTATTCATATTGGATGACGTACCCGAACCGGTCTGGTAGATATCGATCGGAAAATGCTCGTCCAGCTTTCCCTCGATCACTTCATCAGCAACTTTGACAATATATTTGGAAACGGTGTCCTCGATAAACCCGAGATCACGGTTCACAATGGCGGCCGCCTTCTTGATATATCCGAGCGCCTGAATCACCGGCCTGCTAAATCCAAAACCGCTAATCGGAAAATTATTAACCGCTCTCTGTGTCTGGGCACCATAATATGCCTTGGCGGGGACTTTAATTTCCCCCATCGAATCTTTCTCAATACGATAGTCAGTCATAATGATTTTCACTCCGTTTATTAATTCGAAATTTTAACTGTTTGCAAATAATTCACCAGCGATTGAACCTGCTCTTCGGACAATGGTCCGCCGAATGCCTTCACAAAGCCCGGCATCATATGACGCATATGAGGATCCACAGATCCCTCGGCTATCCTTTTGAACAAAAGCTTCCGCATGAGCGTTGACAAAAATGCGTTATCAAGCGCCGGACCCGGATGAAATACCGAATCTTTCTTGCCGGCGGGACCATGACAAAGCTGACAATCGGCGGCAAATAATGCTTCTCCTTTCTTGCCCAATCCCTTGTCAACGTGGCAACTCCGGCATTTTCCCTTAAAAATTGACGCGCCGGCACCTATCTTCGACATCATTCCCGAAGCATTCCGTGGATGGACAACCACATTAGATCGCAGGATGAGCTGGCTTCTCGGAGACATTGGATCATTGCTTTTGACCATGATCTCTTTCCGTATCTCCCCAAACTTACCACCCGCATCAAAAGAGACATGAATGATACCGGATTCTCCGGGACCATACCACTTTTTCTTAAGCGTGGCAACCGTGCAACCGCATGAGGTCTCGACACTTGTGATATGCAGCGAGTCGGAACCATCGTTCCTGAAACGATACTCAGCTTGCGCTGTATCACGCTGGTTAACCGTACCTAAATCGATAAAATCTTTTTCAAATAACAAAACAGGCCCAATCCCATGTTTCATTCTGTTTTTACGAGAAACGAATGCTTCGAAATAAATGACCTTCACAGGTTTCTCACGATCATTTGTTTTAAAAACCAGTGAATCCCGGATCACCCCGTATGGTCGCTTCTCAGATGGAATGAACGTCATAGTCACTCTCATCATCTCTCCCGTCAGAACAGTAAACGGTGGGTAATAAGCCTGAACATCTACCGGATGATCTAGTTTCAGAATTCGGATGGGATATGGCGAAGCATTCTGAAAGTGAAGGATATATGGCTTCGGCTCCCCCCTTGCCATTGTATCCAGATTTATCAGTCCATCGGAAAATCGTATTCCACCGATAAGTGTAATATCCCTGCCTTTCAGAGGTTTTGGGAGAACATTGCCCTTGATCCTCACTTTTACAGTTGCGGGATCGCCGTCCGTTGTTATAACCACTTCCTTCTCGAAGGGACCGGGGCGATATTCACTATGATAAACCACTGATATCTTTCCCGTATCGCCAGGTGCGACGGTATGATGATCATACGATGGTGTGGTACAGCCGCATTGTGCGTGGACCGAGGTGATCCGAATGCTGTCCTTTCCCGTATTTGTGAACCGAAAATCCCATTGGGCATCTTTTCCCTCATGAAAAACGCCAAAATCATGACTATGCTCTTTAAAAGAAATACGACCACCGTTTGAAGAGACCTGAGCCAATCCCGCGGTCGAGAAGAGTAAAAGGGTTACAATGGATAGAAAACTGGCAAGCGGTATTCTCATCACTCCCGGATATTTAGGAAGTTGGGAAGATTTGAAGATCGGAAGTTAGATGGATGCACATCCCAGTCTCTCAACTTCCGATCTTCTTAACTTCTTTTGTTTCATCCGGATTAGTAGCGGATCAACCGCTCGATCGCATTCTCAATATCCTCGTCAGCCGGCAGAATGAAATTCTCCATAGGCGCGGCAAATGGTATAGGAGTGTATTTTGCTGCAACTCGCACAACCGGAGCGTCCAGGTATTCGAAAGCCTTGTCAGCTATTTGTGATGCTATCTCAGCACCGAAGCCAATGAATTCCAGATCTTCGTAAAGCACAATAACCCGATTTGTTTTTTTGACAGATTCAATGACTGCCTCCGAATCAAAAGGTACGATTGTTCGCAAGTCGATGACCTCGATATTGACGTTTTCTTTTGATCCATATTTCTTCGAGGCGTTCAGAGCTTTTTGAACCATGGCACCATAGGTCACGATAGTCAAATCACTGCCTTCACGAACGGTTTTGGCCTTACCGAAAGGCACATAGTAGTCAGCATCAGGCTCAGGTGTACGTGAAAATCCCTGGCGATACAATCCTTTGTGTTCAAGAAACATTACCGGATCATCCATTCGAATGGCCGTCTTCAGCAAACCTTTTGCATCGGCAGCGGTACTCGGCATGGCAATCTTATATCCGGGCATATGCGCAAAAATCGATTCGATATTCTGGCTATGACAAAGGCCGCCGTGGATATAACCGCCGATAGGTACACGAATGACCATCGGGCAGCCATATTGATTATGAGAGCGGTAGCGCAGTGTCGAGATCTGATTGCGAAGCTGCTGCATTCCTGGCCAGATATAATCACCGAACTGAATCTCAACAACCGGACGATACCCCTGTATAGCCAGACCACAAGCCGTTCCAAGAATAGAAGCTTCAGCAAGAGGGGAATTGTAACAACGCTCTTTTCCAAATTTCTTGGATAGTCCTTTTGTAGCCGTAAACACTCCGCCTTTGTCATCAGCGACGTCTTCACCAAAGACAATCACTTTATCATCACGCTCCATTTCTTCACGAATGGCATGATTGATGGCATCGACCATAACAATCGTTTCGCCGGTGGGTGCATTTTTTTCATATTCAACATCCGGTTCATTGTCTGAAAATACATAGGTCAGCGCATCTTCAGGTTTGGGTTCATCTTGTTGCAGAACCCATTTGGTATCCTCGTCGACCTGTTCTTTTACTTCCTTCCGGATATTATCCAATTCTTCTTCTTTAGCGATACCGGCATTGATCAGTCGTTGGGCCATCCTTTCAATAGGATCGTAGGATCTGTCCCGTTCCAGATCATCCGATGACCGGTATTTCCTTTGGTCATCTGAGGAGGAATGCGGCAAAAGACGAATGGTATGTGCATGTATCAGAGAAGGTCCATCACCATTGCGAGCCCGTTTTACCGCTTTCTCAAAAGCTGAGTACGAATTAAAGAAGTCTGTTCCATCTACTTCATGAATTTCCAGGTTCTCAAATCCAACTGCAGTTTTGGAAATACTGCCATTACTGGTTTGGTCTTTTACAGGAACACTAATTGCATATCCGTTATCCTGAACGACAATAATAGCCGGAGCATTTGTTCTGCCCGCCCAGTTCAGAAGTTCAAAGAAAGCCCCCTCTGATGTGGCTCCGTCGCCACATGATATATAGACCACTTCATCCGTCCCCCTTCTCACTGAGCCCTGGGCTACGCCGAGGCCTGGCAGGAGGTGAGCACCAATAGCACTCGATACGGACACAATCTTCTTCTCGCGAGAGTTGAAATGTGAAGGCATCTGTTTGCCCCAAGAGGTGTCTGTAACCCTGCTCAGGTGAGCCGATAGCAGCTGGTGGGATGTTAATCCCATTCCCAGCGTGAAGGTCATATCCCTGTAATAGGGTACCCCCCAGTCTTTTCCTGAAACCATGTTACGGGCCGCCGCAAGCTGCACCGCTTCGTGACCGGAACTTCCTATGTGAAAGAAGCCTTTGCCCTGTTTCAACAGATTCAACATCTTGTCATCCAGTCGACGGGACAGAACCATCGTTCTGAAAATCTCAAGAAGTTCTTCTTTCTTAAATTTTTTAATAGATGTGGATCGGACTTTGAACTTTGAATCTGATGATACCAGCGATTCAAGTTTTTCTATAGTTTCTACACTCATGGATCTTCCGTCTAAAACACAATAATCGTTAAGTAAGATTACTTTATAATACGAGTTACCGACCAAAACTTGCAACTGGGAGACGGATTAAACCAAGCTTATGCAGACAAAAAAGCGCTTTTTAGCTTAGCTCCTGTTTATACATCCGATATCGCTTTTCAACGGATCCCCCGATGCGTTCGGCAACCCGGACCATTTCGACATTACTTTCAAGAACCCAGCTTAATTCTGATTTACAGATATTACGAGACAAGCCATTTTGTATCGCCTCTTTGTGTAAGAGGGCATCTATGCCTTTTCCCTGGTATTCGGGTATGACACCCATGAGTGCCGTTCTTATCTGATCAATTTTACGACCGTAATAGAGTAGCTTAAAAATTCCGAAAGGCAACAGACGCCCATCGGTATGTTTTAGTGCCTGGTTGAAATCAGGCAATGCTATCGAAAATGCAACTGGTTTGCCATTCACTTCAGCTATATGTGCAAAATCAGTATCTACGATTGTCTTCAGATCTTTGGCGAGATGCTCAAATTCTTCTTTCGACATTGGAGAAAAGCCCCAATTATTCGCCCATGCGCTGTTGAAGATACTTCGAACAATCTCAACTTCTTCGTGAAAATTTTTCAGATTTACTTTTCGAATAACCAGTGAGGGCAAACGTCTGCGAACAACTGTCTCCGCTCTTTCTATCCGATCAAGACTCACAGTCTTATCGGTAACACGAAATGCCAACATATCCATTGCTTTTTCAAAGCCGGCATTTTTGATAAGCTCGTCATAATAATCCTTGTTGTAGGGCATCATGATGCTTGGATCAAATTCAAACCCGTCAACAAGAATTCCTACCGTGTCCATCATACCAGGATTGGTTGGCCCCATCACTGTTGATCTTCCACGATCTTTAAGCCAGTCGGCTGCCACTTTAAAAAGGAGATTGGCAATCGATTGGTCATTAACACATTCAAAGAAACCAAAAAAACCGAAATTACCCTCGTTGTAATCGTTGAATTTCCTGTCGTCGACAGCGGCTATTCGTCCTACCATCTTACCGTTTTTTTCGGCCAGAAACAGTACGCGGTCCGCTGTATTGAAAAAAGGATTCTTTTTTTCGTCGACAAGCTTCTTCTGATCCAGCTTTAGAGGCGGGATCCAATGTTCGTCGTTTTGATAATGTTGGTAAGGAAATTCAATAAATGATTTGAGGTCATGCCGGTCGGAGACGATACGTACTCCGTTAATATCGGGATTTGTTTTCAAGACGCCTTATCTTCTATTAGTGAGTGACCGTTTTTGTCAATTATACCATTTTTGATACCCACTTTACGGAATGCATCAAGAATACTATCGAGATGTTCATCAGTGTGCGTAGCCATGTAGCTGGTCCTCACGAGCGACTGCCCCTTTGGTACAGCAGGTGGAACCACTGCATTGACATACACGCCGGCCTCAAACAAGTCACGCCAGAAACGGAAACACTGCATAATTTCGCCAATCACGACAGGAATAATTGGTGTCTGACTTGACCAAACGTTGAAACCTAGTTCACGTAAGCCACTCCGCATATAATTGGATATCTCTTCCAATCTTTTGAGCCTCCAGGGCTCTTCCTGTAATATTTCAAGTGATTTCAATACCGTGGCAACATTAGCCGGAGGCATAGAAGCGCTGAAGATATGTGCCGGTGAAAAATGTCGCACATACTCGATGACCGGTTTATCGCCTACAAGGAAACCACCAAGTGAAGCAAATGATTTTGAAAATGTACCACTAACAAGATCTACTTGGTCAAGCAATCCAAAAGAGGAAGCTGAACCACGACCTCCGTCACCGATCACACCGATAGCATGGGCGTCATCCAGGTAGAGCCGTGCGCCGTATTCTTTTGCAAGTTTTACCAATTCCGGAACATCCGCCAGACGGCCCGACATGGAGAAGACGCCATCGGAAACAATCAGTCTTCCCACGTTTGAATCTTCTTTATCCAGCAGTTTCCGTAAATGTTCCATATCGTTGTGCTGGAAACGAACTGTTTTGGCGTTTGAACACAGCGTTCCTACAACGATGCAGGCATGATTATCTTTATCAGAGAAGATTACATCGTTGCGTCCCGCAATGGTCTGGATCGATCCTTCATTGGTTTGGTAGCCGGTACTAAAAAGTACACATGCTTCCTTTCCCATGAATTTGGCGAGCTTATCTTCCAGCTCGAGGTGCAGATCCAAGGTTCCATTCAGATATCTTGAGCCGGTACAACCGGTACCGTACTCGCCAATGGCTTTTTGCGCAGCTTCAACTACACGAGGATCGTTGGTCAGGCCCAGATAGTTATTGGACCCGGCCATAATTACTTCTCTTCCTTCGATCTTTACGACACTGCCTTCGCTGGCAGTGATAGGCTTGAAATAGGGATATAGACCGGCTGCTTTCACTTCATCAGCGCGGGTGAATTCATAAGCTTTGGCAAAAAGATCGTTTTTCCGTATCTCAGTTTTCGAATTCGACATTCGCGGATAACCCTTCGCTTATCAATTTAAAATTCAGTCGTTAATATATGTAGTATAAATTTTCAATCAAATCGGCCTACGTGGAACTGGTTTCGAGCATCTTTTCGTGCTCGACTATACGCTCCAGATAATCGACATATTGTATAGCCACTGATTTCCAATTAAACTTTCTTTGAACAAAAACTCGAGCATGTTCACCTAACTCCCGGCTTCCATCGGAAAGCATATTATCAATTTTTTCCGCAAAAAGTTCAGGTTTATCAGGTGACACCCGACAGCCATTCTCGCCGTTGCTTACAACATCTCTGATGCCTTCTATGTCTGAGGCAACAGCGGCCGTTCCAGCGAGGTTGGCTTCCAATAAAACAATTCCGAATCCTTCCATGTCACCAGAAACAGGAATATTCGGCATAACAAAAATGTCAGCAGCAACATATGCCGCTTTCAATACTTCGTCCGGTTGTCTGCCCAGCAAGTGAATAAATGCCGGAGATGCAGACTCATTAATGGCTTTAGTGACATCAGCACGTTCTGGTCCGTCGCCGATGACAATATAATAGAAACTATGCTTAATCTTAGGGATAACTTCCCGGATGAACCACCCATGTCCTTTACGGCGTACCAGACGACCGACTGTGAGTAAGATAGGTAATTTGTCGAAATTCAGATCAAGTAAGTTCTGGAGCCGGACCCTGGCACTATCTTTTCCAGTGTTTCCGTCAATAGCATCTTCAGGAAAACCGTTTGGAATGATGGTCCCATTATCGGGATCGAGTCCACGTTCGATGCATACCTCACGGGTTGCACTCGATACAGATATCACTCCGTCAAGAGAAGCAAAGATCCTGGGTACCAACGATTGATAGGCAGCAACAGGCATCGTTACATCCTGTCCATGATTAATAGTAACCAGCGGGACATCCACCATTTTTTTTAGCCAAATGGAAAGGCTCGCTGTAACCATGGATGAAAAAAGGACGACATCCGGTTTCCATGAACGAATAACAGCCGGCAGTTCACCTATCAGCCGAAAAAGAAACCACGTAGTATTAATACCGGCATATTTCCAGGATGTCTCCAACGTTATTGGCTGTATCTCGACGTCCGGATTACGGGAGAGTTCATCCATAAGCTGCATGCTCACGCGCTGCATTCCACCCATATTTTCAAGAATGGCATCTTTCGGAGGATGCAAATGTGATATGTAGAGTATTTTGAGGCGAGGCATCAGATCTTGAGTTCCGGTCGGGGTTCAGCCAGAGCTTCCCGGTAATTCTGCACGAGACCAGCCATGATGTTACCCCATGAGTATGCCAACGATTTCTGACGTGCCGTCTCAGCCATTTTGCATCGAAGATCTTTGTCTTTTGCCAGTTTTATGATGGCCGAGGCAAATTCCTTTGTTTTCTTTGGCGGAACCACCAATCCATTCACACCTGATTCTACTAATGAACGACTGCCGGTGGCATCAGCAACTACGGAGGGAACCCCACTCGCCATGGCCTCAAGCGTGACATTTCCGAATGTTTCGGTATCGGACGGATAGAAAAAGACATCACTGCTGGCATATGCCCGCGCTAAATCCTCACCTTTTAGAAAACCAGTGAAAAATGCATCTTTGAGCATATGCTCCATTTCCTTGCGTGCAGGACCATCACCAACAATTAACGCTTTTATATTGTTGCCCTTCTCAAAAACATGTTTCATAGAATCAACGACGGTTTGCAGGTCTTTCTCCCAGACCAGCCGGGAAACAAAACTTACCAGGATGTTGCTATCATCGATACCCAGAGAACGGCGCCAATCCATATCTTTCTTATCCGGACTAAACAGGTCTGAATCTACACCACGAGACCAGATACGCAAGCCATGTGTTATACCATGTGCATGTAATTCGTCAGCCATTGAAGCTGTCGGTACATATATATGCTTGCACTGGTCATAAAACCATTTCAGATACTTCCACCCCAGCATCTCAAGCATATCCATGTTATAGTAACTCAGATAGCTGGTAAAATGAGTATGATAAGATGCGACAATCTGAATATCATTTGCCTGGGCAAAGCGCATAGCCCTGAATCCAAGAAGATCGGGCGTAGCGATGTGTACGAGCGTTGGTTTGAACTCACGTAATCTTTGTTGAACATCTTCGGGAAACCCAACACTGACACGGTATTCAGGCCTCCCCGGAAGCGGCAACGACGGGACCGGCACCAGTTCGCCCTTATGGGCAATAGCAGGTTTTTCCGTCGTAGGACCAAAAATTATGACCGGGATATCATGTTTTATCAAGTATGCTACCAACCGGTTCAGAGTCAAAGAAACCCCATCGGCAATGTGATTGTAATTACCGGTAAAGATAGCTACACGTAATTCTTTGTTATTCATTAATTTTTTTGGAATACCGGCTTAACTACTGAATAAGAAGTCTTTAATTTTTTCTCCAAGCTGTATAGCGCACGTTCTTCAATTTGTAATGGCATTGAAAAAATACTACCCGAAGAACGTCAGAAATAATAAATCTGTATATAATACGAAAAGGTCACCTAAAAAGAAATCCATATCTATATACACAAATTTATTTTAAATCATTATACATAACTGAAATATATCATAACTTTTCTCCAAATATCATTTTTTTAATTTAGTAACTCTATTAGGAATAATTCCTAAAAATCATTTTAACTCATTGCCGCCACTGTCTCTTTTAGTTAAAAACTCAGAATTACAACTAACGTTCCAGAACAGCTTCAATTTCGATATAATCAAAATGAATACGTACTCTATTGGTAAACAGGGGAGCAAGACCATTCTGTAAACTTTTGACACTCTAAGTTATTTGCATCAACCTGTTTTCATCAAAGGCCATTGTGATAATTTAAAAAATACCAATAGGTTCAGCGATTTAATCCAAACGATTATTTATTAAGTTTAATCTTTTTTAGATTTTCTTCCTGAATACCTGTAAAACAGGAAAAGTTCAGGGCAGAGTATTTTTATCTTTGTTCTTTGGAGTCCTTACAAACAAAAAGTTATCTTATTGACATTTGCTTCCAATGTTATTGGGGCTTACCATCTGTCTAATTCCATTATTGTCCTGATCTGTCGGGACGACTACATTCACTCATCCTAATAACCAATTCTGGATTTCGCCTAATGAGAGCCTTTATAACCGGAGGCACCGGTTTTATTGGCAGCCATCTGGTTGATCACCTTATCAAAAACGGTGTCGAAACACGTTGTTTGGTACGTAGTTCCGAACGATGGCTGGAAGGAAAAGCATACACCCCAGTAAGCGGGAGCCTGCATGATATTGAAGCGTTAAAAAAAGGACTGGAAGGTGTTGATATCATCTTCCACCTGGCTGCTATTCTTAAAGCCAAGACCCGTTCCGAGTTTTTACACACAAATGTGGAAGCTACGGAAACCCTGTTGCGCATTGCGAATCGAATGGGTGTAAAACGAATGGTTGTCCTCTCATCGCTTGCTGCGGCGGGACCAAGCATGAATCGCCCATTGACCGAAGAAGACCCTATGCAACCGGTAAGTATGTATGGGATATCAAAAAAAATGATGGAAGAACGGATCGAACAGATGGATGCCACTGATACTGCAATAAGCATATTGCGTCCGCCTGCGGTATATGGTCCCCGCGAAGAAGAGATTTACACTTTCTTCAAAATTGCAGCGAAACACATCTGTCCCATTATTGGTGATGGTGAATCACCTCGCATATCGTTAATTCATGTGCTTGATGTCATCCAGGGTTTATGGCTTGCTGCTCAGCGTGAAGATCCCGGAATTAAAAAATATTTTATCTCCAGTGAGCAAATGTATACCTGGAACCAAATCAAATGGGCAACTGAGCAGGCTCTCGGTCATAAAACAACTTCTATTCACGTTAGCCCCAGTACTGTAAAGAAACTTGCGTCACTCGTGGAAAAAACCGTGTCTTTATGGGGCGGATATCCTATGTTTAACCGTGAGAAAGCAAACGAAATGATTCTCGAATGGACATGTTCGGTTGAAAAAGCCAAACGTGAGCTTGGTTTTCAACAAAAATATCATCTTGATTACGGCATAGCCCATACCATTGCCTGGTACCAAAAAAATAACTGGTTATGAAAAACAGGTTCCTTCACTCTGCTATTATTTTTCTTGTCACATTTTCTTCGTTTATCGTTACTAAAGCTGAGGCTCAGCCGGCATTAGTAAAACGGCCGGGGTTTGCCCTGAAAATCCCGAATATTGTTGCGATGAGCAGTAGCCCGACACATTTTTACGTATTGAGCTCTACGGAAGGTCTCGTTGTTTTCCGTGCGTACCAGGATTCGCTCGAATGGCTGTATAGTTCTCAGAATATGCAGCAACGAGGAAACACGATCGTTTCAGATATCCGGTTCGCTTACCTTTTTGGAAATGGACGCAGACTTACGGTTCTGGAACCAACATCCGTACTGGGTGTCTATTCCTCAACAACTCTTCCTGCTGCCGTTGAAGACGTCCATCGGATGGGGTTAAATCTCTACCTCGCTATGGATAGTCTCGGCATCGGAAAGATCTCCCTCAAAACTCCGGACGCGGTAGATAGTTCTCTTTCATTTGTCATACCACAGACAAATATGGGTGTTCGGCCCTCGATCATTGATCTTGAAGGAAACCGTGACCGGCTCCTTGCTCTCGGCAGCAATCACTTGATATACACCTACACAGCGGACAAAGGAAACCTGAAACCGGACAAACAGATACGAGTCCGTGATGATATATCACATATTTTTCTACTTCAGAATGAACTGTTAGGAAGCACAAACGACGGTCATATTTATGGGATCAAGCAGGATGGGAATACCGTCAGTTACTTCTCTGTAAAAGAACCTGTGAGCAGTATTTCCAAATGGAACAACTGGTACGTTATCCGCACTCACTCGGGAAACTTGTGGCTGGGCAGTGAAAATCACAAAGTTTTTGAAGCACGATCGGATTCAGGTGCAGGTAATCTTTTCACTGTCAACAAATCACAACTCTGGGTCAGTGAGTACAATATGATTAACCGCAGCGACATACAGGAGAATGCTTCACAGACTTCTGCAGGTTCCGGAACGACGGATCTCAAAATTAAGCCAATACCAAATATGGTTGTTCCTTTCCCACATCCGGTTATTCTGGCGTTGCAAACCGAAGGCAATTATCCGATCAAAAAACTAACATTCAACTACCAGTCGCATGTTACTGATGCCAAGATTCAGGGAGCAGGCTTCTTCTGGCAGCCAGGAGCCAGCGATATTGGACTTCACACATTTACGATTGTTGCAACCAGCGATGATGGGCAGGTCGATAGTACAAGTTTTAAAGTGCAAATTCGGACATTCAACGAACCACCCCGCTTTTCACCGGTGCGTCCTCAAAGTGTACCAGTCGGGCAGGCTTATCAGTTGAACTTCAACGCTATCGATCCGGATGGCCAAAATCCACATCTCGTCCGTTATCTGGGTGTTGACTTACCCGATGGTGCCCATATTGATGAAAAAACGGGCCTGTTTACCTGGACACCGACAAATCAGCAGATGGGCAAAAATTCGTTCCAGGTAATTGCAACCGATCAATATGGAGCTGCATCATCACAACCTGTTGAGTTGACGGTTATCAATGCTTCTTCGGAAGAGCAACAGTAATATATCGTAGACAGAACTTTTTATTACGGCAAACGACATTGGATAACGAACAAGTCAAGCGTTTTCAAACCAAATTGCTTGAGTGGTACTATGTGAATAAGCGGGATCTTCCCTGGAGGAATACAGATGATCCATACAAGATCTGGATCTCTGAGATCATGCTTCAACAAACGCGTGTCGATCAGGCGATGCCGTACTACAACCGTTTCATGAAGCTTTTCCCGACTGTTCACGACCTTGCAGAAGCGGATCAGCAAACCGTCCTGAAAGCGTGGGAAGGGTTGGGCTATTATAGTCGTGCACGCAACATGCATCAGGCGGCAAAGTCAATCGTATATGAGTTTAATGGCAAACTCCCTGATACATGGGATGGCATCACATCCCTAAAAGGAATTGGGCCATACACTGCAGCAGCCATTCTCAGTATTGCTTATGAGCGACCATATGCCGTTGTTGATGGCAATGTAATCCGGGTACTGACACGATATTTCGGTATTCGCGATGATGTTCGCAGTACAAAAGTAAAAAACAATATCCAGGAACTCGCTGACAAACTTATTTACGAAGAGAAACCTGGTGAGTTCAATCAGTCACTTATGGAGATCGGTGCCACTGTATGCATACCGGCCAGTCCGAAATGTAACGAGTGTCCACTTTCGACTGATTGTTTGACTATGCGTACCGCACAATTCAATGCTATTCCATATAAATCGCCTGCAAAGAAAAGGCCACATCACCATATCGGTGTCGGGATTATTCGCAACAAAAAGGATGAGGTCCTTATCGCTCTGCGCCCTAACGATGCCATGCTTGGCGGATTATGGGAATTTCCCGGCGGCAAGCAGGAAGAAAAAGAGGAAATTATGGAAACAGTTCGCCGCGAGTTACAGGAAGAATTAGGTGTCGATGTAGAAGTAAACGAACAACTCATGAACCTGAAGCATGCTTATTCGCATTTTACGATCACTCTTCATGCCTATTTGTGCCGATTGATATCAGGAACACCCAAGCCCAAAAGCAGCCAGGAAATACGATGGGTTCCGATTCAGGCTTTAAATGATTATCCCTTCCCCAAGGCAAACCGCAAACTGACTGAACGTTTAGTTTCGATGCATGATGCCGGACTGTAATCCGGGGAATATGGGTAGTAGGATATATGGGAAACCGGATATCGTAAAAATCCTTATTTCCATATCCCCCTTATTTCCATATCCCCCTTATTCCCTTATCCCCTTATTCCATAACCCACTTCACAATAGATATATCCATGACGGTCCGAACAAAACCATATCGGGTTCTCTCAAATAAACGACTCCTCCAGCTAAAACCCTATTTGGATGAAATCACGGCACACGTCGAACAACCGGAATACATCGATAACGATCCGATCAGGTTTATGTACGATTTTTCCGAAAAAACTGATCGTGAACTTGCCGGCTTCTTCTCGGCGATCATGGCGTGGGGCAGGCGGGATATCGTAATAGCAAAGGTTAATGATCTGTTGAGGAGAATGAATTATGAACCGTATGCATTCATCACCGGCTTCAGTGAAAAGGATGTACATCGGTTCGAGGATTTCAAACACCGCACTTTCAAGCCCATCGATATATACTGGCTGATGCGTTCACTTCAGTCGATTCTCCGGGAATATGCTCATTTCGAAGATTTTTGGCGTTCATGTTACGATCAGGCCAAAAGAGAAAACATACCGTTAATGGGAGTGTTTCACCGTCGTTTTTTCTCTTACCATCCCAATATGCCTCAACGGGTTCGAAAACATATTTCTGATAGTGAGAAGAACAGCTCCTGTAAGCGGCTTTACATGTACCTTCGCTGGAATCTAAGAAAAAACAGTCCGGTCGATACCGGATTAATGGATTTCATGCCCGTTTCCGAATTGATGATTCCTCTGGATGTTCACGTTGCGCGTTATGCACGAATCCTCGGCCTCCTTTCCCGCCGTCAAAATGATTGGAAATCCGTCGTCGAGCTGACCAAACGGCTTCGTATCCTTGATCAGGAAGATCCGACCCGTTATGATTTCGCTCTGTTTGGCCTTGGTGCACTGAAGCTGGATCTGCCGGATGAATATGTGGTTAACCACATCTGAGCTTAAGTATGAGTCATTTTAGGGAAGGAAACACTAATATCAGACACAATTAATAAAAAATCTTAAATCGTTGATCATCAATCGGTAATCAAAAGTTGAATTTAAGAACCAGGATTAACGATTCTGATCTCGTTACGATGCTCTGCTTCGTCATGTTGATTTAAAGCTCCTGCTTCAAATAAATACTCGTTTACATCCACATTACAATTGATTTAGGAAGCAGAGCTTCCGGTGTTGTATTCCCAGGCAGAGCCTGGGTACGAGGTTTAACGTTACACTATGACTCTGCTCGTTACATGACGAGACGCGGTTAACAGCCACCTTGATCCTCCATCGAAGGAGAAAATTATATCACATATCCAGTTCTTCCATCACCCTAGCCTCTGCCGATTCGAGCTTTTCGGTTAGTGTTCCCCATTCTTCCATCCATTCATCGATCTTTTGCTGCAGGGTGCCGTATTCCTGCATAACCGGTCCCGCTTCAGCTGATTGATGAAATTCCGGGTCCATCATTTTCTGCTCGATCTTAGCTTTCCTGGCTTCTGCTTCTTCGATATTCTTTTCACACTTCTCAATAGTTTTTTTCAAATCCTTCGTTTCTTTCGAGAGTTTGTTGCGAATCTCCGCCTCTCTCCTTTTTTGCTCTTTGCTCTTTGGACCCGAACCGGATTTATCGCCATTTGTTGAAATTGAAGCAAATGTTCGTTCCTTAACAGCCTCATTTATCTCATTTTCCCGGATATCTTCGTTTTCTTTGCGATGCTTCCATTCGTAATAAGCATAATCACCGGGATAGATCTTCGCCCGACCACCGCCAACGCGCCATATCTCACCGGCAAATCCTTTCAAGAAATGACGATCGTGACTGATGGCGACGACCGTTCCCTGAAACTTACGGAGTGCATCGAGCAAAATGTTTTTTGAGTTGATATCGAGGTGATTCGTCGGCTCGTCGAGAATGAGCAGGTTAGCCGGTTCAAGCAGAGTTCTCGCCAAAGCCAAACGGCTTCGTTCTCCGCCACTCAATACCTGAACAGGCTTATCAACATCATCACCTGAAAACATAAAACTACCAAGCACATCACGGATGCGCCGGCGACTTTCGGATGTTGTCGCCACTTCTTCCATCTCTTCGAGTACCGTACTTTGTGAATCCAAAACTTCTGCCAGGTTCTGAGCAAAAAAAGCCATTTTCACATTGTATCCGACTTCCCGTTTACCATCAAAAGGTTCGTTTCCGTTGATGATTCGAGCCAACGTCGACTTTCCCGCTCCGTTTGGACCAATAACGGCAATCTTGTTCCCGCGACTGACTTCCAGATCCTGCCCTTCTGTAAACACTCTGTTCAAGGTATTGTCAGGGTTCGTATAAGTTTTGAGGAGGTTATTGACAGATAAAACCACTTTCCCGCTTTGCGGAGGTTCCGGAAAGGAAAAATTTATTTTATGTTCAGCCGGCTCAGGTGGCGGCACAAGTTCTGTCTTCTCAAGCTGCTTGACACGACTCTGTACCTGACGAGCTTTTGTGGCCTTGTAGCGAAACCGTTCAATAAACTTCTCGGCGTCAGCGATTTCTTTCTGCTGTGCTTCGTACTCCCTCCGCTGCTGCTCTATCATTTCCTCTCGTTGTTCAAGGAATTTGTCATAGTTGCCCGTAAATTGATAGAGGCGCGCATTACGAAGTTCAAAGATCTGGCTTACCATTCGATTTAAAAACATCTGGTCGTGGCTGACGATGATAATAGCTCCGGGCAGGGTTTTCAGATATTGCTCGAGCCACTCAATAGTGTCAATATCCAGGTGGTTGGTCGGCTCATCCAATAATAGCAAATCCGGTTTTTCAAGGAGCAAACGTGCCAGTTCGGCCCGCATCCGCCATCCACCACTAAATGTAGACAACGGCTGATCCATCTTCTCATCCGTAAACCCAAGTCCGGCCAGGACCTGTTCTACCTTCGCATCTTTTTTGTCCCCTTCCAGGAGATCATAGCGTGCCTGAGCATGCTCCAGTTCATCAATCAGATTTTGATACTCTTCCGAATCATAATCAGTAATATGAATGATGCGATCGCTAAGCTGATGTATTCGCTCCTCAAGAGTCACAGCTTCCTGAAAAGCCTCAAGTCCCTTTTCCCGAATCGAAATATGCGGATTGGCTTCATGAACATCCTGTTCCAAAAAACCAATATGGGTTCCACGCTCAATATCAATGGAACCTTCTTCCGGAGTGAGACGTCCGGTCAGCATTCGCAACAGAGTTGTTTTTCCAACGCCATTGGCTCCAACGAGTCCAATTCGGTCGCCTGGGTTAACCTGAAATCTAATCCCTGAAAAAAGACAGCGATTAGATATAAAAAATGTTATATTGTTTATTCCAATCATTTTGAAAATTCTTAACAAAAACCGAAATCTTAAACGTACATATGCTCGGAGTAAAAGTAAAAGATAACGAAAGTATTGATCGGGCTATAAACCGATTCAAGAAATTAGTGACCCGGTCACGCATTATGGTTGAATACAAAGATCGCCAGCAATACACTAAGCCATCTGAAGAACGTCGTGAAGCTTTCAAGAAAAGCGTACGTGATGAACGACGTCGTCAACGCGAAGATTATTAATTGACCATTCACTGGCAAATGCTATTTCTGCACTAAGGGAGGTGTTTTGAATTTTTACTGAATCTGATTGATTCATACCAAAGATTTTTACAGCCCGGATGATTTCATTCGGGCTTTTTTTATTTAATGACAACTGATAGTAAAATACGGTTTCTGTGACTTTTGTGTTTCCGTGGCAAAGTTAGGGCTGTGTGATATGGATGAGCTAAATAAAATTGCCACAGAAGCACGGAGCGACACGGAATTATCTGTTTTCTAATTTCAAAAAAGCTTTTTCAATAAATCACCGATAGTCCTCACTTCTTCGATCTGTAAGCCTTTCACATCCCTGTTGTAATGATTGGCGGCGGGGATATACACCGATTCAAATCCCAGTTTTTTTATCTCACGGATTCGCTGATCTATGTGTGATACGGCACGAATCTCGGCTCCAAGTCCGACTTCACCGATGAATGCCACGTTCGATTTCAATGGTTTGTCAACGACTGCTGAGATTAAGGCCGCTATGATTCCGGCATCGCAGGCCGTCTCTGTCAGTCTCATCCCGCCGGCAACGTTCAGGAAAACGTCCTGTGTGGCAAAATGGAAGCCTGATCTTTTCTCAAGAACGGCGAGCAGAAGAGATAACCGCCTTGGATCGAATGATGATGTTGTTCGTTGCGGCGCCTGGTAGGTACTCGGTGTCACCAGGGCCTGCACTTCCAGCAATAATGGGCGGCTGCCTTCCACGGTACAAACTACCGCATTTCCTGAAACCTGGTTGTCAAAATCTGCCAGAAACAGTTGCGATGGATTGCTGACTTCCATCAAACCGGCATCCGACATCTCAAAAACACCGATCTCATTCACTGACCCGAACCTGTTTTTCTGGCTCCTCAGGATGCGATAGCTATAATTTCGGTCGCCTTCAAACTGAAGCACGGCATCAACCATATGCTCCAGCACACGGGGACCGGCTAACTCGCCGTCTTTGTTGATATGCCCGATCGCCAGTGTTGTACATGGCTGCTGTTTGGCCAATCTCATCAGTCGGGATGCACATTCCCGTATTTGTGTGATACTTCCCGGCATATTCGGAATCTCCGGGCGATAAACCGTTTGTATCGAATCGATGACCAGCAGATCCGGTTTCATTTCCTGTGCAGCATCGATAACCCGGTTCAGATCAGTATCTGTAAAAACCTTCATATTGCTCTTCTGAAGATTCAGACGTCCCGCCCTTTGTCGAATTTGGGCAGCTGACTCTTCACCTGAGCAGTAAAGGATGTTGAGATCAGGACGACTTCCTGCTATTTGGAGCGTCAGTGTACTTTTACCAACTCCCGGATCACCCCCAAGAAGCACAAAGGACCCGGACATAAAGCCACCGCCGAGTACCCGATCTAGTTCAGATATACCGGTTTTGTTTCGTTCAGCTATATCGACGGGAATATCGGAAAGGGATATCGGTTTCACCTCAGGAATACCAGTCATACGTGCCGGATGGTTATTGGTCTTCCTGTTCGCCGGCTCCTCAATCGTTTCTTCCAGTGTGTTCCACTGATGGCAGGATGGACATTGCCCCATCCAACGAGTGGTCTTGTGTCCACATTCCTGGCAAACGTATATTGTGCGGGGTTTTGCCATCAGACTGAAAGACGTGCCTTTTCGCCGGTATCCGACCCTATCTCAGCTTCTCCATCTTCATCATTTTTATCAATGAAATTGTCGTCAACCGTACGTTTTACGTACCATGTAGTGGCCATCATGCCAAGACCAATGGTTATATAATAGCTGATCAGACGCCACAGGAATACCGAAATACCGATAAAGTATGCACGTGAGGCCATGAGTGGTCCCTGAAATAAGGCAAACAGGCCTTCCATACCACCACTTCCACCAGGTGTAGGCATGAACAGGCCAGCAAGATTCATCGCCACGCTGCGCAGAAATGAGAGCATAACATCTGCCGGCATGAAACTGAGAACAATGATCGTGGGAAGCCAGATTCGAGCCAGCCACGAGAGGCTTGATAATGAAAATGCTTTGAGCAGAAAACTAAATGGACGACGCTTCAGCTCGCGTGACGTTTTTTCAAGTAAATGGGCTTCTTTCTCCGCTTTTGCCCGATATTTTCTTAGAAATTTGATTTTGAAGATCCATGTTATGATCCGCCTCATAATGCGCGGATTCACAAAAATGGCATATGAAGTCAATAAAGCATATAGAAGTAATGCACCATATATGATAAACATCACGCCCTGGCCAACCCATCCAATATTATTGGGTATCACTTTATAATAAAATCCTGCAACAACCAGCAATGGGACGAGAATCGCAAATAAGATCATGTCCAGCAACAATGCATACAGAATGATCGCCGTTGATTTCCCCAGTTTTATATTCTCCTTCGACATGGCATAGGTTGCCATCGGAGCACCACCTATCGACGATGGAGTTATGGCAGAGGTAAAATCCCAAACCAATATTATACGAAAAGCAGCCAGCCAGTCGACCTCTTTATCTGCCAGGAAGCGGATTTTTGCAGCCGAAAACCAAACCCTTAAAAAAGACACAGCAATGGCAATGCCAAGTCCAGGCAGGCGTTTCATTGACACGTTATCAAACAGACCCGGCGTATAAGTGTAGTAAAACACGATAACCATGCCAAGAACACTCAGGCTGATCGATATCAACAGGTACTTCAGAGAGACGTACTTTTTCGGATCTTCCGGCTCTGAGTCCTTATTGATCTGTATGTCCAGTTCTTCTTGTTCCATTCAATTTATTTTAGGAACCGGGCGATTATCTTGGTTGTCCCGATGAATCGAGTCTGGATCAATTCCGATGAAATAAGATGTTCAATAATATACTTTAAAATTCTTTTCATTGATTAAAACCAATCATGGTTATGATCCAAATAATATTCCCACTGATTAATATAGCATAAACAACGTGATCACATGAGGTGTCGTTGCATTAATCAGACTGTAAGTATGTATGAATTTATTAAATGACAAAACAGAACGATCAGATCCAAACATTTACCTGCTCTCAAGCATTATTTTTACTCATTCCGGCTCTGTTTGTTACGTCTCGAATCTGAATTAATCCAATTAGCAGCAACAAGGGTTCCAATTATTTCCAAACTACATGCAGTTCTTATTTGTTGCTTTGATTAATCAACAAATATACAAAGGAATAAAATGATTCTCTCAGTCAGGGAATGTTAAAAGAAAGGGACAAAAAAAGCCCCGCTTCTTGGCGGGGCTCCATATTTCATCATTACCTGAAATAAATCAGGCGACAGTAATACCTTTGTCGAGGTAAACATCCTGGATGAGGTTCAGTAATTGAACGCCTTCACTCATTGGACGTTGGAAAGCTTTACGGCCGCTAATAAGTCCCATTCCACCAGCGCGTTTGTTGATAACTGCTGTTTTAGCAGCATCTGCAAAGTCATTAGAACCGGATGCGCCGCCAGAGTTAATCAGGCCGGCACGTCCCATATAGCTGTTAATGACCTGGTAACGGGTCAGATCAATTGGATTATCAGAAGCAAGCTTGCTGTACATCAGGTCATCATATTTTCCATACTTTTGACCATTTTTATTCAGGGCTTTGTAACCGCCATTGTTGGTCGGCAGTTTTTGCTTAACGATATCTGCCTGGATAGTGCTGCCAATATGGTTGGCCTGTCCTGACAAGTCAGCTGATGTATGATAATCAACACCGTCGACCTTAAACGCACTGTTACGGGTGTAGCACCAAAGAATAGTAGCCAGACCGAGTTCGTGTGCATAAGAGAAGGCTTCAGCTATCTCTACAATCTCACGGTCAGAGTCTTCACTTCCAAAGTATATCGTAGCACCAACCGCAGCGGCACCCATATTATAAGCATCATCAACGGTACCGAACAAAATCTGCTGGAAATTATTCGGATATGTCAATAATTCATTATGGTTAATTTTAACAATGAAAGGAATCTTGTGAGCATATTTGCGTGCTACGGAAGCAAGAACGCCAAACGTAGAAGCAACTGCATTACAACCACCCTCAATCGCGAGTTTTATAATATTTTCCGGATCAAAATAGTCGGGATTCTTGGCAAATGATGCACCCCCAGAGTGCTCAATGCCTTGATCAACCGGCAAAATAGAAAGATATCCTGTACCACCCAGGCGACCATTTTCAAACATCCATTGCAGATTACCCAGAACCCGATTGTTACGATTCGAGTGATACCAGACTTCATCTACAAAATTTGGTCCCGGCAGGTGTAATTTCTCTTTTGGAACGGTTTTACATGTGTAGTTAAGGAGATTGTCGGCTTCTTTACCCAGAAGCTCTTCAATACTCGGAGTCACAACTGCCATGATTTATACCTCCTGCTAAGGTTTAAAATTCTTTTTTTGATATCCGTTTAATATACACCTAAGATGTGTAAATACACACTCTCTTTAACACAACTTTTGCATAATACTAAACAGAAATCGCTTCCAATTTAATGGAATAAACAATTTTGGCCGCTTCATACATTCCATTAATCGTAAATGAATACCCATGGATACTTAATTCTGTTTGTGGTTCGTTTAGGTTGCGAGTCAGGTTTGCCGTCATACGATAATCATTCGGTTGTCATTCGCTTCACTGTTATTCAGCAGTCATTTTTTTACCTCAACTATTTACGGTTTTTCTCATTTTTGTTTTCATGAATTGTTAAACCCGTTCCCAAATTCCACCTGGAAAAGGAGAAAAAAGAGTTCTCTCAGGATCAAGAACAGCAGAATAACTACCAAATGACCATTGTATGACACCCATGGCAAAGCGGCTAACTTGCGACGCATAGCTCAAAACCCGTAACTTTGATTCAATAACTGACTACCAACCTTTTCCAAATGAACATCGGCAACATCGAACTTGGCAACCGACCCGTACTGCTTGCTCCCATGGAGGACGTGACTGATTCACCGTTCCGCGTTATCTGCCGGAAACAAGGTGCCAGTGTCGTCTACACGGAATTTATTAGTTCCGAAGCCATCATACGCGACGTTGATAAGTCGATACATAAGATGGAGTTTGAAGAAATTGAACGGCCGTTTGGCATCCAAATATTTGGCGGACGTGAAGAAGCAATGCATGGAGCAGCCAAAATTGCTGAAGCCAATAATCCCGATATCATCGATATCAATTTCGGATGCCCTGTATATAAGATCGTTAAGAAGAATGCCGGCTCAGCTTGCCTCAAGGATCTCGCAATGATGGAGCGTATGACCGGCAGCGTTGTGGATGCAGTTCAAAACCATCCTGTCACTGTAAAAACACGGTTAGGCTGGGATGATCAGTCCATAAGAATACGAGAAGTCGCCCTTATGCTTCAAAGCATCGGCGTAAAAGCACTGACTGTGCACGGACGTACCAGAGCTCAAAAATATAAAGGGGACGCTCGCTGGGAGTTCTTTAAATATCTGAAGGATACCCCCGGACTACATATACCGATTATCGGTAATGGTGACATAACAAGTCCTGAAATAGCTAAAAAGGTTTTTGATGAAACTGGCGTAGATGGATTGATGATCGGACGAGGCGCCATCGGCAACCCATGGATTTTTCGTCACACACGACATTACCTTGAAACAGGTGAACTTATGCCGGAACCGTCAATTGAAGAACGCTTATCAACCTGTGCAGATCATCTTCGAGAGTCTGTACGTCATCATGGTGAACGGCAGGGAGTGATCATGATGAAAAAACAATACGGCAACTATTTCAAAGGAATTCACAATGGGAGGAAGCTTCGTGCCGAGATTATGCTGCACAATGAGATGCAGCCGATCCTCGAGCTTCTCCTCAATTTCCGCGACGAAGAGTTATTTGCCGTTGCGTAGTCTCAGTGGAATAGGGGGGGTATAGGGGTATAGGGTATAGGGTATAGGGTATAGGGTATAAGGAAATACGGAAATAGGGAAATAAGTGGTAATTCCTCCGACTCTGTCGCAAGTCTGTGACTTGTGACCAATCTACTCCACCAGCTCTGTCGCAAGTTTGCCCCGATTTATAGGGGTGACATAAAGACCGGTCCTTCTTATTCACTCAATATATCTCGCAGCAGCTTTCCATTTTTCGGGGCGTTACAGTCGACATCATTATTGAAATAGACATAAACATCTTTACCCAAGTCTCTCATCTTTTTAATTACATCAGCCCATGGCTCCAGTTCCTCCCGGCTATAATCGTACCGGTACCCTCCCTTAAGTCCATGGAAACGCGCATATACAAAATCTGCCGTATCGGTAAAATCAACCGGCATCTGCTTCGAGCTGATCCAAACCTGGGCGGTATTGTGCTTACGCATAATCTTAAATATCTCGGCATTTAACCACGATTTATGCCGGAACTCGACAGCATGTCGATATTCATGCGGCAACCCCTCCAGGAAATCATCAAGTCGTACCGGATCAATATGAAGGTTCGACGGCAACTGCCAGAGCATGGGTCCAAGATGATCTCCCAGCTTCTTGACACGCTCAATGTGGTTGGAAACGGATTCATCTACATCCTTCAGCTTGTTGTAATGAGTAATACGCCGGTGTCCTTTAACGGCGTATAGGAACCCATCTGGTGCACGGTTGTACCAGCCTTTTACCATATTCTCGAATGGCAATCGGTAATAGGTCGCGTTGATCTCGACGGTATTAAATTGTTTGGCGTAAAACGACAACATATCCCGTTTTTCTATGTCATTTGGATAAAAATCGCCGATCCATCCGTCGTACGACCAACCACTGGTTCCGATGAATAGTTGTGCCATTTAAATGATGACTCCTCTTCATTGAGATTATTAAGGGAACTGAACTATGTATAGCAATTGAGTTCGGGGGGCATATCATTCCCATTGTAAGGATGCCATCACTTTGAGTGATGGCATCCTTACAATGCAGCGGCCTGACGGATAGTCCCGAAAGCTTTTCGGGATGACCGCGGTATTATCACAATTCTGATAGCTTTTTAAGGAAACTCTCTTTGCGCCTGGTTGCCACTTCAATTTCCGACTGATCGGTCATAATGACTGTACCGCCTTTGCCTTTATTATAACTCTTGATAAATGCCAAATTGATAAGATGTGAATTATGGATACGATAGAAATTGTAGTCTGTCAGTAACTCCTCAAATTCTTTTAAAGTTCTGGCAACGGTCAGCTTTCGCTCATTTTTCAGGTAAATAATTGTATAATTGACATCTGACTGGCAGCGAATAATGTCGCCCACCTGTACGAAGGTCAATCCACTACTTGTTGGAATACTAATTTTCCTGGATGAGCCTTGCAGCGTTTTCAGGTTATGAAAGAGCACATCCATTTTTTTCGAGAGTTCATCCTTTGATATCTTTTCCTCAAGTTTTGCAACCGCCTCCCGCAGATCGTCCGGATCCACGGGTTTTAGCAGATAGTCGATGGCACTGAACCGGAATGCCTGTACAGCATATTGATCAAATGATGTGGTAAAGATCACGGCAAAAGGGATGCTGCCTAACTGTTCCAACAGGTCAAATCCGGTTTGTTTGCCCAGCATCACATCCAGGAAAATGACCTCGGGTTTTAGTTCCCTGATTCCCTGAATGCTTTTCTCGAGTGTCAGAAAGCTCCCTGTCAGTTGAATAGACTCCCTGCAATACGTTTCCAGGAGTCTGCTCAACCGGTCGATGCAATGCTGTTCATCATCAATGATAACTGCTCTGATCATGCTGCTAAAAACTTAACTCAAGCGGTAGCCTGACTTCGACTCTCGTTCCTTCCGAAAGATCAGCCAATTCCACGCTTGCAGAAGTCTTTTTGATCTTATTGATAATATCGATACGTGTTTTTGTGATATTCACTCCCATGGACTTTTTGGCAATTTTGTTTTGTGCACCCGCAATAGCTGTTGGCTTTGGCAAACCCAGTCCGTTGTCCTCGACAACGCAGTTTATCATATCATTCGCTTTTTTAATACGAATCGTGATCTTTCCATCTCCATTTTTAGGGGCGATTCCATGCCATATGCTGTTTTCCACGAAAGGTTGCAAAATAAGAGGCGGCACAAGTGTCGTTTCCGGATCAATATCTTTATCCACATTGATCTCATACGTAAACTTATTATTCAGCCGCATGGACTCCAGTTGCATATAGAGTTCCAGTGCTTTCAGGTCGTCTGACAAAGGAATTTCTTTTTTCTCTGAGTTTTCCAGAATCAACCGCATGACTTTTGCAAAGCGCGCTAAGTAGTAATCCGCCTTTTGTACATCATTCTTGATCATGTAATCGCCGATCGAATTCAGCGAATTGAAAATAAAATGCGGATTCATCTGTAACCGCAACGCCTTCATCTCCGTGTCGGCTACCGTTGCCTTGAATTCAGCATCCCTTTTTTGATCCTCCGCATCACGTCTCCTTTTGTAAAAAGTGAAAATGACGAATAGAGCCAACAATAGTAATACGCTACCGCCAATTGTAGCATTTCTAATAACTCGCTGTTTTTGTATCGTTGCTGCTGCCAGTGCCTCCTTTTTTTCCTGCGCTGCACGGATCTGTGCTTCCTTCTGTCTATACTCAAATTGAATTTCTCTCCGGGCGACCTCCTTCTCTTTTTCATTATTGAAAACACTGTCTTCCAGGAGAGCATATTGACGATAGGCATGCAGAGCTTCGGCAAATTTCCCATTCTTCTCGTACAATTTACTCAGGTTTCCCCAAGTCTGTGCCAGACGATCAAGGGCATCCGTTTCTTTGGCAAGCTTTTGAGCCCGTGTAAGCAGCGCCAATGACTTAGCATAACGATTTGAAGTGTGTATCCCATGTTGCAAGAGAATTTTTCCCGGCGCTTCGCTGTAAATACTACTAATCTCATTAAGACAGACGACGATGCTGTTCCTATCGCCCAACTCCTCATACATAGTCAACGCTTTCCCGAGATAATTCAGCGCTTTGTGGTAATTCTTAACTGCATGATAAAGTTCTCCAAGGTTGAGAAAGCCGCTTGCCACATGTCTTTTGTCTCCCATCGACTCACTGATTTGCAAAGCCTGCTGAAAATATTCCAGAGCCCGGGCTGTACTGTCAGTATTGTCATACACGATACCAATATTGGTCAGGGTATTAGCAATACCTCGCTTGTTTCCCAACTGCTCATAAAGCTGCAATGCCCTGGTATGATATTCCAACGATTTGGGATAATTTTTCAGATCTTTATAAACGATTCCAATATTGCCAAGTACATCAGCCTTTGCAGACTCATTATCGCTTAGCTGATAGATCCGAAGTGTTTCAAGATAATACTCCAGCGCCTTTGGATAGTCGGACAGATATTGGTAATCAATCCCAACGTTATTGTACGAAGTTGCTATACGGATACTATCTCTTAGCTCTTTAAAAATGGCCAAGGCCTTATCATGGTATTCAATGGCTTTGGGATAATTAGATAACCCAAAATAGATGATCCCTAAATTATTGTAGATTTTGGCCATCCCCCTTTGGTCGTTCTGTAACTCATGTAATCGCAACGACATGTTATACATCTGCAGAGCAGCAGAATCCTGACCCTTTGCCCAGTAGTTTGTTCCTTTATTGGAATATGAGCTGGCCAGCCGCAAGGTATCGTTCAGTTTTTGAGCCAGGGCAATTGCCACATCCGCTATCTTGAGGCCACTATCCGGATTGAAGCTGTAGTAATTAAAGGCAATGTCATTGAGCAGCTTAAGTTTTACGGTATCTTCTTTTTGATAATGCGCCAAAACATTCAAGAGTGAATCCGTTTCCTGTTGCTGTGCTAATAACAAGTTATTGCTACAGATAAGTATAACAAACAAGCACACCCATATGCGCCCGGATCGGAGGAAATACAGTAAACCCCTTGCCGTATGGTCTCGATAACGCATTTTTTACCCGGTTATACAAAACTTACAGGCTGCTGGTCATCCCTTGTAATCGTAGAAATGTGGACAGAAAACAGCTGCTCTCGTTACAGGTTAAAATGTAAGTATTTTTTTCGGTTATCACTCTTTCGCACGCAAAAAATAAATGAGGGTAAGCGAAAAATAAACAGGGATTGGCGCCTATAACCTGCAAGACTAAGTTACGGTTGTAAATCAGCAGTTGATCATCCTCTTATTATCGTAAAATCAAAGGAGCGGGGTTATGAAACGATTAATCGTCTTGGCTTTTATTATAACGGGTTTTGCGGCTGCAGGTAGTGCGCAGTCTTTTAAAGAAGGAACTAACATCATAAGTGGGGGAATTGGGTTGGGAAGTACGCTTGGATCTTATACTTATAGCTCTCAGACACCAGCACTAAGTGTGCAGTATGAAAGAGGCGTTTGGGAGATGGACGGACCCGGTATAATTAGTCTTGGCGGATATATTGGGCTAAAAGGATACAAATATTCTGGCAGCAGTGCAGGTTACCAATATTCTGAAAAATGGAACTATACCATTATTGGTGTGCGCAGTGCTTATCACTACACCGGCCTGAAGAACGGCAAGATTGATGTCTATGGCGGAGTAATGTTATCCTACAACAACCTTAGCTATAAGTACAGTGATAATATTACGAACTCATCATATAATAGTACAGGCAGTTATGGCAGCGCAATGGGATTTAGTTTATATGCCGGCGGCCGTTATTACTTTGCATCGAATCTCGCTGCTTTTGCCGAATTGGGATACGGTGTTTCTTTTCTAAATCTGGGCATTGGATATAAGTTCTGAAACAGTGAGAAGCACAAAACAACCCTATTTCCGGTATTGTAAACTTCAGGTCAAAAAATGTGGGGAAAATTATGATCAGGTCTACTCTCAGTTATGCCGTCATTTTCTTATTTATCACAGGAACTGCTGCGGCACAAATAACCATCAATTTATCTGATTACCAGAATCTGATTGGCAATTCATACGATATCAATGAGTATCAGACATCATCAGGTAGTGATCTAACTAATCTTGCATCGCTCAAAGGGGCAAACCAGACATTTGATTTCACAACCATATCTTCCGCCAAAACTCAGATGAAAATCAGTTATTTAAAATTGCCTGCTGATATACCCGGAGCCAGCGACACGGCCTTTGCAAATGCAAATGGTGTTTTCGTATCAGGTTCGGCAACCTGGCAATATGAACAGATAAAAAGTGATGGCGTTTATTCGGCGGGTATGGCTTATGTCACAAGTGTAGACATGAATGGGGACGGCCAAGTCCCCGATACAGTCATAGAGAGCTATTATCCCTATAAAATAGATTTCAGGTTGCCCCTAACTTACCAAACTGCATGGAAAGACACGACCGAATTGACCGAGACAGTGGGGTCTTATACCGTGAACCAGACATTCCAAACCGATGCAGTTGTGGACGGTTACGGAACCCTAAAATTACCCAATGCGTCAGAGAGCTGTCTTCGCATCAAGGTAACCGAAACCATAATTACGAATCTCCCATATCAACAATCAAAAGAAACCATCGGATACATTTCGTACATCACCAAGTCGGGCGACACAAGTGCCCTGATTAATTTAGATCAAAATGGGAATCCTAAGAGTGCAGTCTACCTCGAACCTGGAATAGCGACGCCCATTGAAAACAGTCCCTCTGCAATTGCAAGTGGTTACCATTTAAACCAAAACTATCCCAATCCCTTTAATCCGAGTACTGTGATCAGTTATGATTTAAAAACTGCTGGCCAGGTAAAACTGGACATCTATAATGCTCTTGGCCAGCTTGTCGCGAATTTGGTCAATAGCACGGAATCTGCCGGAACCCACAATGTCACTTTTAATGCGTCCCAATTAAATAGCGGTCTTTATTTTTATAAGCTTCAGGCAGGTAATTTTTCCCAGACCCGGAAAATGATGTTGATCAAATAATTCTCACCTTTTTAAAGGATGTCTTCCTTAGGATGTTCTACCAGAAGAAATGATCTCAGCCGCTTTGAAATAGTTTAAGATGACACACGCACCGACCCGGATGACAGCAGCTACGACGAACCGATAACCAGTCCGTCCCAAGGCAACAACTTGCTTTGTCGGGCTGGTTAAAGGGACATTTTCAGGCAACCTGTTTGCAAGTGATTACTCAGTAAAATACATGATCACCAACGGGGAATTTTATTTGAAGAGATATTAGAGGGTTACGCGTGTTACCAAAATGAGCCGACGGCAGGTATCTTTTTCTTTTTTTTCTCGTACGACAAGGCAGAAACCAAACAAACCGAGGCATGCCATGTTACAACGACTTATCCGATATCTAACGGCTCTCTTCAGTGCTTACAGCTTCTACGCCAACCCATTACGATATATCGTAACATTTCTGAGCATAACACTTCTGCCATACCTGCTTTATCTCTTCTTTGGCACCATAGCGACTATTGTCATCCTGGCCGTAGCGGTAATCGTACTTTGGAGGAAGCTTCGCAAAACATCACATCGAGGAGCTTATTAACGTTTCATTCAGTTGTCATTGATAGCCATTCAGTGGTCATTCTATTGTCATATAATGCTCATACAATAGTCATTCGATAGCTATGCGATGGTAATACGGCGGCCATGTTGTTGGACTAAACCCCATAATAGAAGACCCGGAAGCGATGAAATTATATTGGAATTGCATACAACAGAATGACCATAAGATGACAATTGTATGACTACCGAATGACTATTGCATGGCTACGGAATGACTACCGAATGACCACTGTATTTACAAATACTCACAACTCATGTACGGCTTGAGTACCTCGGGCACTGCAACACGCCCATCTTCCTGCTGATAAGTTTCGAGAACAGCCGACATCACGCGCGGGAGAGCAAGCCCAGAACCATTCAGCGTGTGCACCATTTCGATCTTTCCTTCTTCATTCTTAAACCGCAGCATCATACGGCGCGCCTGATAGGCTTCAAAATTGGAACAGGAACTCACTTCCAGCCACCTTTTCTGTCCAGGACTCCAGACCTCAAGATCATATTTCTTTGCCTGCGTAAATCCCATGTCCCCCGTACACATCAGCAGGGTTCGGTAAGGCAGTTTTAACTTTTGCAGAAGGTCTTCGGCATCTTGCTTGAGTTTTTCCAACTCATCGTACGATTGATCGGGATGTACAATCTTTACCAATTCCACTTTATCAAACTGATGCAGCCGGTTTAACCCGCGAACATCCTTTCCATAGGATCCTGCTTCGCGGCGCCAACAAGGTGTATATGCAGCATATTTTACCGGCAAGTCACCTTCTGCCAGAATTTCATCGCGATGATAATTGGTAACAGGTACTTCAGCTGTTGGAATCAGGAAGAATTCATCCCTGGGAACCGTGTACATCATATCTTCCTTATCCGGGATCTGTCCTGTTCCCCTTGCAGAGGCTTCATTGACAACATATGGCGGCTGGACTTCACGATAGCCTTTCTCAGCAGCCTGGTCCAGGAAGAAACTAATGAGCGCGCGTTGCAGACGAGCCAAAGTCCCGACATAAAACGGGAAACCTGCACCCGTAACTTTCACACCTCGCTCAAAATCGATACTTCCATCTTTTGATTCGAGCTCCCAGTGGGGTTTTCTCCAATCATCTTTTAATGGTTCTCCCCAAGTTGCATGAGTTACGTTATCTTCCGGCTTTGCACCAACCGGTACGCTCTGGTGTGGCACATTTGGAATTCGCAGGAGCAGATCGTTTCGGTCTTCCTGTAACTGACGTACTTCGATCTCCAGCTCTTTAATCTTTTCCTTGTCGCTGGAAGTCTGCTTAATAATCGCTTGCGCCTCTTCCTTCTTGCCTTGTCCCATGAGCTTACCAATTTCTTTGGCCTGGGTATTACTGCGGTGGCGTAATTCATCAACTTCGCGGGTCAGGGTTCGCCATTTCGTATCGATCTCCAGTACCGTATCAACAGCGCTGGTTTCTTTTTCCCCTTTTTGCCGCATCCCTTCTTTTACCCGGTCGGCGTTTTCCCGGATGTATTGAATATCAAGCATACAAACTTTGCTGGTTCCGATTCTTTGTGCGATGCAAAGATAAGACTGTTTCGGATAGGGTAAAAGCGAACAATAGTCATTCGGTAGTCATACAATTGTCATTCCGCTTCGCGGTCATTCGATGGTCATACAGTGGTCATTAATTGTCATATGCATCGCGGTCATACAGTGGTCTTGCCCTTCGACTGGTTCCAAATATTTCAGGTACGTGCTGCTTGTAACTCAACATAATTGAATAGCTCCAAAAATCTCCGTGGTTCTCTGAGGTCCTCCGTGGACTTTGTGTTCCCTAAAAAAAGGTACACTGTGTAGGATGCTGAGGTAACACGGGGAGCCACAGAGGTGAAAACTATATTCTGATTTGATTTATGATAAACGGATGGAGTGATTTGGATTGCGTTGAGTTTCGCAAATAACTTTTCAATTAAATTATCCTGCTGCGCACTAACGCCGGACTTGATCCCGACTTCCCTTATTTAATAAGTATCATCTTTTTAACTAAAAATTTTGATCCGGTGTGGAGTTTGTAAAAATAGAGACCACTCGGTAATTGTGAAGCATTAAATGTGACCGTATGGCTACCGGCCGACTCTTTTCCGTCGACAAGTATCGCCGTCAAACGGCCAATCTCATCGTAGACGTTCAGTTTAACTCTGCCGGGTTTATCAAGCGTATAACGGATTTCTGTAGTGGGATTGAAGGGATTGGGATAGTTTTGATCCAGGCTCACTTCTGTTGGTCGCTGGCTGTCCTGATCGAGTGGGGTATCAATGTAGGTTCCGTATTCGGTTCCATTCACTTTGGCATAGCTCAGCTCCCACGTAACCGAACCACCTTCGCTTGCGTCATATTCCGTCAGACCAATTCCATATGCCAGTGTATAGGTGTATGGTAATCCGGAATATCCCTCAAAGCGTTTAATCTGCCGTGTATTGCCGAAAAGCATATCGTTGGTAGTGCCATTGCAATATGTTTTAACAGCACACTTGTAACATCTTCTGCTTGCCGTTGAAAAATCGCCGGATTTTGAGTTAAGGCTGTCGATGAGATACTCTTTCCGTTGAATTAATGCATTATCCGCTCCGTTTTCCGTTTGCCACCGGCCATCGACTTTATGTTGATAATACCGGTAGATATCAGCTGTCGCAGAATCCACGCGTTCAAACCAGAGAGTAACTTTTCCTGTATCCGGCACATAGCTTTGCCTGAGCATGTGATAGAGGTATCCATTCTCCAGGGTAGTATCCTTCAGTGATGAAATCGTAAAATAATACGCGGTATTTCGCTGCAGGGCGTCGACTGCTTTATAATGATATTCCCATGCATTCCCGGTTTGTAAAGGGTAGTAGGAAAGGGAGTCAGAGAAAGAATCTTGTGCCATAACACCTGTCGACGTTAATAGCGAGTCAATACAACAAAAACAGAATTTATTTTCCTCATGATTTTCTCTTCTGAAATAATCTTCGCAGACTGAGCAGATAACTTGGAAATTGTTATTTCTTAAGCAACATTTTCCTTACAAATACTTCGTTTCTTGTCTTTAGACGATAGAAATAGACACCACTGGCCAGCCCGGAGGAATTGAAGGTTATCTGATGGGCTCCCATTTGCTGGTTTGCATCCACCAGCGTGGCTACCCGGCGGCCTAGTATATTCCAAACCGTTAACCGTACGTGACTGCCCTTGGCCAACTGGTAGCTGATGGTTGTGGTTGGGTTGAACGGGTTGGGATAGTTGGCTTTTAAGGTGGTCTTAGCCGGTTTTACGGAGGCAACACTATCTGCTATGTTTCCGGCTGCTCCATTAGAACCGGAACCGGCTACCTGTCCCAGGGCCCGCTGCAGGTTTTCACGGGCAATCTGGTAGCGGGCCGCTACCTGTTTAGCCGGTTCACCCAGTTTTACTTCAGCTTGTTCCACCTTGTCCAGCAGGGCCAGTTCCTGCTGATAGGAGCCTTGCCGGTCCAATAGATTCATCTGGTTAACCATCAAAGCAATGTTCCCTTCGGCAGAGGTGATATCAGACTTATACTGGTCAATCTTCTTTCTTGCATCTTCATACCGGCCGGCCCGATAGGCTTCATGAAGATCTATGAGCATGAGATGTTCGGCCTGAGAGGATGACAGAGAGATGGCACCGGTTTGCGATCCGGACAGATAATTCCGGATCAATCCAGTCCAAACGGATCGGTCTTGGCTTCGTTCCGTAGCAAAACTGGTATCATACACGGACATAAGATGCAGGCGGTACAATTCCCTTATGTCTTTCATCGTACTTTTGGCGTCCGGGGCCTGGCTGATCTCGTCCCAGAGGGCATGCATCCGTTCTCTTCTGATCTCCTGTTCCTGTTTCTTCGTGGCGGAAGCAGTCGATGAGGATGTGGTCATTTTTACTCCAGCGGTCCCGGATGAAGCTTCACTGGTTTTCTTTTGTACCAATACAGATTCCGGGTTTGAAGGTGCCATCTGGCTCGGATAGTCATTGGACCCTAATCCGGCATAAATACTTGGGTCAAATGTGAGGTAATAAGAATAATCTACCGGGCCATTGAATAGGCTGGAAGAGGGGTTAGATGTTCCCCACCAGTCTTCCCCGGCACTGACCGTAGAAGAACTCTGATTATTCACCCGGTATCCGGATCCGCCAAAGATTCCGTTAAATCCCCAGTCCGGAGTATTGGGAATACCGAGATTCAATGTGGAGGAATAATCGTTCAGGACCTGATCTCCGGGATTATTGACAATCCGGTTCTGGCCGGGCCCGTAGTTTACCCCATTATATGTGAACAGAATCACATCACTACCGCCCACTACTTCTGCCCCATCCCGGCCGGAAGTATTGGTAGCATTGTCAGTGATAGCGGTTTCAAAGAAATCATGGGCCGGACTGTCATATAACCATAACCCGGCCGAAGCGTTATGCCGGATCGTCGTGTGCGCAAAACCGGCATCGGCGTGGTAGACCACTACGCCCACACTGGTGTTGTCTTCCACCATACAGTAATTCAGCTTGAAATAGCTTAGTTGTCCATCGCCCGACTGATTATAGTAGGTACCCACACCCCGCCAGGCATTACGGAACGTACAGTGATTAAACTGGTTATTGTCGCTCTCCACAGATACATTCGTACTCGCTCCATCGAACAGGCACCAGTTGAAGGTGTTCCCGTTGCCCTGCAGGACGATCGTGTTCCATTGCTGATTGGAATTTGCACGTATAAAACGTATTGGATTCTCTTGCGTACCATTAGCAGTAATATAAGCACTTGGCCGAACGACAAAAAGATCAGCATTGGCAATCAATTTAAAAGTAACTCCGGGCTCAATCACAATCGGATTCACTACTGAAAAATATCCTCCAATATTCCATGTGGATAGACGAGCTAAACTGTTATTTGAAAATGTTATATACCGCCAAATTGGTTTATTAGATACAGTACTTAGCAGATAATTTTTCCATACTTTTATTTGAAAACCAGAGTTTGTTGGAACAATATTCGTGATACCTACTAAACTATCGAGCGCAGAATGATAAAACTCATACGGTACATCGGAGAAAGGAGAAAAGGCGTCATTAGACCCGTAACCATCATGATCATTAATACCGAAATTTCTCCTTCTATCAGGTAACTCTCCGTTATGCAAACTAGAATAATCTCGTTCATTCCCATATTTGTAAATATAAATTCCATTGTTTGGCAGATAATAATCTCCTCCGTCGCCATCATCATTTCCAGGCCCCGGGGCTTCATCCCAATAAGCACTTCTTTTACGGGCTTCAACTATAATATCCCCACTACTAATAGATGATCCGTTCTTTATCCAAAGTACATCATATTGACTTGGAGAGTCATTAACCCGATTTGCATCATATAATTGATATGTTGCATTATCCCCATTGATTGACGAGAGATTAATATATTTAATATTGGCCCATCCTAATTTAATCCTGTCCGGCGCACTAAATGATAATCTCCCTCCAGGGTTCATTATGCTATACAAATCCTCGTCCGCATAATCAAGATTTACGTTACGACCAGTATGATATAATCCAAATTGACGATGTCCAATTTCATGAGCAATAATCGTTAATGCAGACTTTTTTGTAATAGCTTGACAGGTTACTCCAGAGCCAGAAGTAAAGTTATCTAGTACACTAAGATCGCCTAATTTTAATGTTTCCAAAGAATCAGTACCGTTATAGCCATTGTAGTAACCCAAAGATGTTATGGCATCTGCTCTGGAACCAGCCAATTCAGGTATTGATCCACTATTTAAAGGACTAAATCGGTATAAAAGAATAATCATATCAAAATTTCTGTCTGCCGTAAGGTTTGTACCATATCCGTTTGTATATTTATCCCAAATGTCTGGAGACCAAGAAATGCCATATGGATGACTTTTAACGTAGGAAAGAATTTCATATGAGATCTTTTGCTGACCATTTTCAAAACCCTCATAATGATTAGGATCAGTATACCAACTTGTATTTTTATCGGTTACGTATGTATAAGGCCATACCACACCACGTAATTGAAACTGACCATTAGACATGCGATTATAAAAATCAGTCAGTGATCCCGTAGTGATAGTTGTATCACTAGGTGAATAAACAAATGGCATGGCCCACTCCGGCAATTGACGCGTGTGATTCGGGTCATTAGGTCCATCTGGCAAATTAACCCGCCATTCTGTTGCTTCATCATCAGTCCATGATTGGTAACCGTTTATTTGCCAGCTATCAACAGGATCACTTTGTGAGTACCGTGAAGTATCATAAGATATGCTTGGGTCCCAAAGAGGTTGCCCAAGGTTATCATACCCTGTTAACTGTTTTAATCCTCATAATGGTCGTCCTTCATCTGCACAAATACAATTAGTGCGTTAATGGTGCCAGAAGCAGGAAAATGAAGATCAGCGCCGCTAACAGAACTTATCGATGCATTTTTACTATTTGACAATTCTGATGGAAGAATGCAGTATGTACACCGAGCATTACTTATTATTATAATCCCACAATAATCTTATAAAGCAACATTAATATATATATTTGTGTCCTACACATTTTTCTCTGATTACTGTATATATTTTAGTTATTTGTATGTAATAAAAAAAAAAATAGAAGTGCAAATATTAAAAATGAGGGATGAATTATATTTCACTCTTGATAACCTAAATAAATTAGGCTATCATTTAACTATTACTAATAAAGCTTCACTTTCATCTTATAGTATTACTAATATGAGTCATCATCTGGATGATATCGACATTGCGATATTAAATCATTTACAGCGCGACGGACGTGCTCAGCGCAATAAAATAGCCGAAAAAGTTCATCTTTCCGTACCATCGGTATCAGAGAGGATGCGCAAGCTTGAGGAAAAGAAACTTATCGAAGGCTATTACGCAGTCATCAACGCCAAAAAATTTCACATTGATATTACGGCGTTCATATTCGTGGAAGTCGATGGATCAGCCAACTATCCTATCTTTGTTGAACAAGCCGTGAAAGAACCCGAGGTTCTGGAATGTCATAGCATAACCGGAGATGGCTCGCATGTGCTGAAAATCCGTACGCATAACACGGAGTCTCTTGAAAAGCTTCTCTCACGAATCCAATCCTGGCAGGGCGTCAAACGGACACGATCAAATGTCGTTCTGACTTCTTTCAAGGAAACGCGTGAGATACCAATTGAACCCGACAACATCTCGGGAATCACTACATGACTGTCTCCGGCAGGCTCTTTTGGAGATGAAGCATAAGATCTATCCTTCGTATTTACGGTTTATCTACGCTTTAATAGGTATTCTCTGGTTAAGTTCAGTTACCGCGGCTGGCCAGGTGAGGTTTGGCGTTTTCTGGCAATTAAAACGAGGTGAGGTAACCAGCCGGATCAATCCCGACCAGTATATCCAAATGAGGATCACCCATTTTGTGATCGGTAGCGCTTATGCCAATGAGCTGCCCAATTCATCTGATACCACCCAACGGCAGCAATATCATATCCTGGCTGCTCCGCCACTTCGGTTTCTTACGGCATACGACCTCAGGAAACATCACGACTTACTGGTAAACAGGCTCTATAAAAAGTTGGAGCCGTTCATTTCGGATATCCATCCCGACGGCTATGGCATAGTTCAGCTATCTGAGATCCACTCGAAAGAACTAATGACCTATTTGAAGCCAATTGTAAAACAGTTAAGAGACTCGGTCCGCTCATCCATCTATTATATCCGGCAGCCCGGTCAGGAAGATGAAGATCATGTCTCTGATTTATTTGATTTCTCCCTTCTTCAAATCAATGAAAAGACGGATATCACTTCTCTCCCTGAACTGATCACTCCCAAAACCCGCGGCATCTATTTCGACCCGGAGGAAACCGGCTATTTTGATCAGGCACATCTCCAGGCCTTATTCAAAGAAATGCGTGCCGATTCAAGCATTGTTCTTTATCTGAATGGGAAATGGCTGCAGGATGCCTTGCGAACGCATCCCAATTTCAAAAATATCATCACGGCGTATGCTACTGACGCCTCCGCCATTTTCAGTAACCCGGTTCCCAAAAACACACCGGTAAATCCTGGCTTTACGGTTCTCATCCTTGTTCTGATATGGCTCATTACAGCTATACACTATGGTTTTGAACCAAACTATCGGAAATCACTGATTCGTTATTTCGGTTATCACCGCTTTTTTATTGATGACATACAGGAACGAGTACTCAGGTTTTCCAACTCAAATGTCATTGTCTTGCTGATCCAGGCATTGACCGGGGCGTTATTACTGATATCATTTACGCACTTTTTTATCAGTAAAACAGGGTTCAGTGCTATAAGCGCTCACTATCCGGCCTTTCATATTCTCGGGGGTTCAGATATTCGTCTGTTCATCATTATTTTTGCAGCTGTCATTGTATATAACCTGATTTGCAGCCTCTGGCTTTTTATAAGTGCTCCTGATTTTCCGCAGTACAATCAGGTTCTCACCCTTCAATTATGGCCGCAGCATCTCAATCTGCTACTGGTAAGCCTTCTTGTGACACTCACAATCGCATACCAATCGCCGATCCTGGTTTATCTGTGTGGTTTGTTTTATCTGATTGTGCTGTTATCGAGTTTTATCATTGCCAGTGCTGATATTTATGCCTATTCAGAAAGCAAAGGCCTTTTCCTCATAAAGTCGATGTTGCCTTACCTGGTACTTGTTATTATCGTACTCGTTTGGATAATCAGCTATACAGGGATAACCGATGTTTGGCTGCTGGCCCGATCGCTGCAATAAGATCGGCCCCTGGCAAAGATCACCTTATTTATATAATCAGCGATTTACCTCATTATATCAGTAATTTCCGCCGGATCAACTTGTACGTACAAGTTGTATTTTGTAAACTATTCTAAAAGAATTACATGAAAAAGCCTCGTTACAAAGAAATCCATGATATGCTGAAAGAAAAAATTCAGCAGGGAATGTATGACGTGGGGGATTTTTTGCCGTCTGAGCATGAACTTTGTGACGCGCATTCGATTACACGAACTACCGTACGTAAAGCTCTTGACGAGCTGGTAAATGAGGGCTACATCGAAAAGCAGCATGGCAAGGGCAGCAGAGTTTGCGAAAGACGACAATCTCTTGGCTTGTTAAACGTGAAGGGATTTTCTGAGGCTGCGGGTGGAAACGTAACCACCATATTTCTTCAAAAACCGGACATTCGAAAGTGGGGCAACGAAATCGTATTTCCTGTCAGTGCTAAGGAAAAACAAGACCCATGTATCCACTTTGAAAGACTTCGGTGCGTGAGCGAAGATCCTGTGATGCTTGAGAATAACTGGTTCTCAGTAGAGGGACTGGATGGATTTTGTGATACTGCTTTTGTCGATGGCTCTTTTTTTAAGACACTGAGTCAGAAATACCTGATTGAAATTCGGGGATCTGAACAAGAACTCCGTGCCGAGTATGCCAATGAAAAGACCGCTTACTTATTAAAAATAAAGAACCACTCTCCTCTGCTCCATATCTCTCTGAAATTTCACACCAGTAATTCCAATCTGAATATTTACGCCGAACTGTACTGCAATACAGAGAAATATCCGATTGGCAACAGTTACCACATCTAAACAGGATACAATGGCTAACAAGGAAGGATACTCCAGACGAGAATTTATTAGAACTACAGCCCTGGGTTCTGTTGCACTGATGGGAACACCGTTGCAATCGCAATCTGGTACTGTTACACATCAACAACACCGTAAGGGGCTACCTTATATAAACAAGAATATTCTGCCTGAATCAAACCAGGGTGTGGTCGGCCTCCTTTTCTCACAAATCGGTTATGAGCAGGATTATCCAATCCGGATTGTGGTAAGGCTGCCTCATAAAAGACTCGGAACCGGTACAGTATGTCGGTTGGTATCAAATGGAAACCAGCAGGTCCACCAGACAGAATGCCTATACTGGGGTACATTATGGGGTAGTCACTGGTGGACAGCCAGTTTTTCACCTGTAAAAGAATCGGGGCTGTGGGATGTTGAAATCGTAGATAATGGTACGATTCTACTGAAAGACAGCGGGCTTAAAACCGGTGAAAATATTTTATGGAACAGCACTGCTGTTCTGGCATCCGTCGATATCCTGGAACGTCGCAGCCATTTCACCAACCTGAATGCAGGCTGGCAGGATGCCGGGACTCTCTGGGTGGAAAGTTGTTCGCAGAGTGCTATGATCATCGCATTGACTGAGCTGTTGTTAAAGGCGAACAACAAGATCGACAAAGATTTCAAACAACGGATTTACAAGCAGATTATCGTCGGCTCTGATTATCTGGTGATGACCCAGGAAAAAGCCAAAGAACTGGGATACCCTGACGGCGCCATGTCACACGATCTTTTCGGACACGAAAAAGACATTCTCCCCAACGACGCAGCTAAAGCGGTAGTTGCGCTGATGCGGGCGGCACGCCTTCTGCCGGACCAGTACAAAAAGAAAAAGATTCAGTACAAAAAAACGGGGAACCTTACGATGCAATGGTTATTGAACACCGCCAAACCGCTCGGATCTTACGGATTCAGTTTTAAGCAACGTGGAATTCCCGATACTACTCCAATACCTGCGGATGAATTTCAAACCAGGGATCTGATCATGCAATGCTGGGGCACTCTGGAAGCTTGGAAAAATGGAGATCAGAGTGCAAAGGACACCACCATCCGTCTCGCCCGGCGAATTATGCAGAGGCAGATACCGATAGACAAGACAGAAAACGGTTTCTTCGGTCATTTCTATGAATATGCTTCACTAACATTCAGCCAGAAATCATGGTCCCACGGAATCGTTGACAATAAATTTGGTGCAGACCTTGGCGGTTTCTATCCAAATTACATCATGCCATTCATTGAGATGCTCAGGCTCTGGCCGGATCATCCCGATGCCGATGAATGGAAAAACACGCTGCATAACTTTGCTTACGGCTACCTGTTGCCCGGTTGTCAAAAAAATCCATTCCAAATCGTACCTCTGGGCATTTACGGAAAACAAGGCGCACTTTGGTTTACCGGAACATTCCATGGAACCAATACCATCTACGGATATACCGCCGCTCTGGCTCTGGAGTTGGCACAATTATTCAACGATCACAAAATGAAGGATATAGCCTATGCTAATATGCAGTGGCTGGCCGGTCTGAATGCAGGAATCACCCGCGAAAATCTTAAAGCCGCGGTAATCTACAGCCGCGATCTACCGGAAGATGTCGCCCTTCCTGTCAGCATGATGTGTCAAACCGGAGAGAAGTGGGCAGGTTCCTGGTTTGCTACACGTGGAATCATTTGCAACGGATTTTCTACCGGTACCCAGTTCAAATTTGATGTTGAGCCCTTACGCGAAAACGATGGTCCCTTCTCTTTTACCGATGAGGACTGGATCCCACACAGCGCAGCATGGCTCACCGGACTTGTAAGACTATAACTTTTTACCGGGAAAAACAGTAATAATTCAAATTAAAAAAGCAAATGTTATGAGTAACTGGAAAGAATATGCAAAGATGATCGATCATTCGATCCTCCATCCCACACTCACTGATGGCGATCTCAGACGGGAATGCGAAGTGGCTCTGAAATACAACGTCGCTTCGGTATGTGTGAAACCGTACATGGTGCAGCAGGCTGTGGAATATCTGAAAGATTCCGATGTTCTGGTCGGCAGTGTCATAGGTTTCCCGGCTGGTAACTCAACAACTGAGGCCAAGGTCTTTGAAGCGGAAACAGCTTGTCATCAGGGTGCTTTGGAAATTGATATGGTCATCAATATCGGCAAAACACTCCAGGGCGACTGGAAATACGTGGAACAGGAAATTAAGACGGTCGCAGATGCAGTACACAAACACGATGCCATCATCAAGGTCATATTCGAAACCGATTTTGTGACCAAAGATGAGGATAAAATCAGACTATGTGAGATATGTACTAAGTCGGGCGCTGATTATGTGAAGACATCCACCGGATTTGGCTTTGTGAAGGGCAATGATGGGAAATACAGTTATACCGGGGCGACTATTCACGATTTAAATCTTATGCGCGAACATTCTGGTCCTAATGTAAAACTGAAGGCTGCCGGAGGTGTACGGACACTCGATGGTCTTATCGATGTAAAAAACGCAGGATGTACACGCTGCGGTGCTACCCGAACCGTGCAGATGCTGGAAGAAGCCAAACAACGGTTCCCATAAAACCAATCTCCATCCAACCAAAAAATATCTGACAGACCGAGTAAAACGGACTAAAACAGGAGACCTAATGAAAAAGCAAACGACTTTGGTTCTACCGGCACTTATGCTCCTTTTGGGTTGTAATCTGACTAATATGAAACCCGCAACAGCTCAGTCGTTGCAAGTCAGCCCCAACCATCATTACCTGGTTGGGAAAGATGGAGCGCCTTTTTTCTGGCTGGGTGACACCGCGTGGGAACTTTTTCATCGGCTGAACCGTAAAGAAGCAACCTCGTATCTGGAAAACAGGGCATCTAAGGGATTCACCGTTATTCAGGCTGTCGTTCTGGCCGAACTGGACGGGCTCAATACTCCAAATGCAAATGGCCACAAACCGCTCATAAACGATGATCCAACCAAGCCTAACGAGGCTTATTTCAAAGATGTCGATTTTATCGTCAATAAAGCTCAGCAGTTGGGCCTTCATATTGGAATGTTACCGACTTGGGGAGATAAATGGAATAAAAAATGGGGGGTCGGTCCGGTAGTGTTCAACTCCGAAAACGCTGAAATTTATGGCAGGTTTTTGGGTAGACGATATCGCAACAAACCGATCATCTGGATCTTGGGAGGAGATCGAAATCCGGAAACTCCCGAACAGATGAAAATTGTCAACGCCCTGGCAAAAGGTCTGAAAGAAGGTGATGACGGTGCGCATCTTATGACTTATCATCCTATGGGAGGAAGCAATTCCGCTGAGTGGTTCCAGGACTCCGGTTGGCTGGATTTTAACATGATCCAGTCTGGACATGGTGAATTAAACACACCTAATTACAAAACCATCATTACCAATTATCACAGAACACCAACAAAACCCACGCTGGACGGGGAGCCCAATTACGAAGATATCCCGATAGGATTTAATCCTGAAAATGGTTGGTTTACGGCTGCCGATGTGAGACAAGCCGCCTACTGGTCGATGCTTGCTGGTGCACTGGGACATACCTACGGCAATAATAATATTTGGCAAATGTGGCAGCCTGGCAGAAAGCCCATAATCAACGCCCGCACCCCCTGGTATCAGGCCATGAATCAACAGGGGGCTTTTCAGATGACCTTTTTCAGGAAGTTGTTTGAATCCCGTCCCTTTTATAAACTGATACCCGATGAAAAACTTATAAGTGGGGATATCCTGCATGATACCGATCCAAGCCGGGCCGCCAAAGCCAACGACAGCAGTTTTGCATTGGTCTATCTGCCTCAGGGGCAAAACATCACGGTTGACCTGTCGACGTTTAATCACAAAATGGTGAATGCCTACTGGTACAACCCGAGGTTAGGTAACTTTATCCAATTGAACAGTTTCAAAGCAGCAGATTCCAGGAAATTTGATCCGCCATCAGATATCAGAAAAGATAATGACTGGCTTCTGGTTCTCGATGCCGCCAATACCCATTATCCACCGCCCGGTCAAATTACCTTACAAAAAGGTGGTTTTTTCAAAGATGACAATTAACCTGAGGAATCCTAATAATTGTGAAAATTTTTTGAATGTAGAGGTATAGTTTTCAACTACAACTGCTTCCTCAGGCGGGCCACCGGTATATTGAGCTGCTCCCGGTATTTACTGACAGTTCGGCGGGCGATCACATATCCTGTTTTCTTCAGTTCTTTGACCAGGTTCTGGTCACTGTATGGACGGGATTTATTTTCGCTGTTGATGATCTCCTGAAGAGTGTTTTTGATCTCCAGATTTGAAACCTCTTCACCGTTTTCGGTTTCAACACCCTCGTTGAAAAAGTATTTCAATTCAAAAACACCAAAGTTCGTCTGTACATACTTCCCATTCACGACTCTTGATACCGTGGAGATATCCATATCAATGCGTTCGGCCACATCCTTCAGCTTCATGGGCCGGATACCTGTACCATACTTGAAAAAATCCTCCTGCAAGGCAACGATTGTACGCATCACATTCATAAGAGTACGCTGACGCTGCACTATTGAGTCCATAAACCATCGCGCTGATTCAATTTTGTTTTTGATAAACCGGCGTGTTTTTTTGGCCTCCGTGTTGTTGTGGTTCTTCATGTCTTCCCACATGTGACGATAGCTCGGAGAGATATGAAGCTGTGGATAGTTTCGCCCATTTAACATGATGACAAAATCCCCATCATCCTTACCTTCGCCATCTCCGTTGCTGCCCGATGGTTCGTAGTAAACTTCAAAATCCGGCACTATATACTGGCTGCTCTCGCTCAGATCATCTTCACCGGCACCAGGCTTGGGATTCAGTGAATGAATGCACTCATAAGCATTCCGCATCTCTTCATCGGTGACACCCAGTTTGTTACGAATACGGTCAAAATGCTTTTTCTCAAAAGCATCCCATTCGTACCGGACTATTTCGAGTGCCAGTTTTTTTCCTTCAATGTTATCATCCAGGGATTCCAGCTGGATCAGCAGGCATTCGCGCAAATCACGGGCACCAATTCCGGCCGGATCAAGTTTTTGGATTTTATGCAGAACCTGCTCTACCTCTTCAAGCGTCACCAGTGTTGCATCGTTGAACGCAATGCTGTCAATTAATGAATTGATATCACGTCTGAAATATCCATCTGTATCGATAGAACCAATGATCTGATCAGTGATCAGTTGCTCCCGTTCATTCAGATTGAGCAAGAGGACCTGGTTTTCGAGTTCTTCCAGCATCGTATCGTGGTACGGTTTCGGAAGATCACGCCAGTCTTCATTAGGGTCATAACTACCGGCTTTATATGAAGACCGCTCGTCGCCATGCAGATATTCATCCCAGTCTATATTTTCATCACCATCGGCCGGATCAAGATCATCGTTCCCGGAATCCGTATCTGCGGATACATCCTGATCTGAATCGAATGAGCTGTCATCCAGCACAGGATTCTCTTCCAGTTCTTCCTTAATGCGCTGCTCAAAAGCCAGCGTCGGAAGCTGCAGTAATTTGATATACTGAATCTGTTGCGGTGATAACCGCTGCTGCAGTGACTGTTTTTGTGATAAATATTGTCCGGATGAGATCATGCAGTAGCACTTTTCCGAGTTCTGATATGTTCGCAGGCTGCCTTAAATTCGTCATACCACTCATGACCATATCGTCTGATCAAGGCATCCTTTAGAAAATCCGATAAATATATTCCCTCACTTTTGCCTCTTGAACAGGCAGTGGAGCACAATGAAGGTATGTACTCATAGTTAACAAAATCCATACCTCCAATCGTTTGCACTCTGAGAGGAAATAAATGACAACTTAATGGTTTCATCCAAGGAAAACGACCCTCATCATAAGCCTGCTGTATGGCGCAGACAGCAACACCGCTTTCATCATATTTTACGAAAATACATTCCTTTCCATCGGTGCAATTAATTTCCGGATCATCCGTGTTGGCACCTATGATAATTCCCTCTTTATCAACAACTTCATGAGCACGCTCACGCAGATCATCCTTCAGCTCACGATAGGCTTTTCGCAATATGGGAATCTCCTCACGACTGACAGGTGCACCGGCATCCCCGACGACACAACACGCCCCTTTGCAGCGATGCAAGTCACACGCAAACTTCACAAACGGGATTTCATCAGAAAGAAGCACGTTCTGTACCTGAAACATGGGACAAGCCTGGTTAACCTCTGTAGATAAAGTAAATAAAAGAGTAGTGAGTCATGAGTATGGAGTAGCAAGATGGAACAAATACTCAATACTCAATACTCAATACTCAATACTCTTCAATTAAAATACACACTATAACCGATCAAATAAAAATAATAACAGTTGTGTACTTACTTAAGCCGAAAATACTTACCGGCCGACTGTTGAATACAATCAAGCATTTCCAGTTCAAGGAGTTCTCCCATTAGTTCCTGTGATGACCTTCCGAGGCGTTCGCATAATTTATCGATATGCATCTCTCCTTCATCCAGTACCTTACAAATGGCCCGGGACTGATCCGACAGTTCCAGATCTTTCCAGTGAGGCTTCGGTTTAACAGATTCTTTTTGATCCAGTCGAACAGCCGGAAACTCAACAAGCACGTCATCAATATCCTGAACAAGCTTACCTGTACCTTTCTTGATAAGTGCATTGCAGCCGATGCCGTGTTCATTATCCAAATCATGAGGGACCACAAACACTTCACGGTTTTGATCCAGGGCAAATCTTGCCGTTATCATGCTTCCGCCCTTTACGCCGGTTTCGATCACCAGGACTCCAAGTGATAATCCGCTGACAATTCGGTTCCTTTCCGGGAAATTAGATGCATCAGGCTTTGTACCCGGAGGGAATTCACTGATAATCACCCCGCCATTTTCGGTCATATTACTTGCCAGGGTTTTGTTGCTCGACGGATATATCCAGTCGATGCCCGAACCAAGAACCGCAATCGTTTTCCCACCGCCTTTAAGACAGGTGTCATGGGCAACAGTATCAACGCCATACGCAAGTCCGCTGACAACCGTCAATCCATTCTGCACAAGACCAGTTGTAAACATCTCGGTCATCTTCTTTCCGTAGGCGGTAGGACGGCGTGTGCCAACTACAGCAATTCCATTCGATGACAGTAATTCTGTGTCCCCTTTGTACCAAAGCAGGACAGGCGCGTCATACAACTGCCGCAATCGTTCCGGATAAGCTGCGTCGTATATCGTTATGATTCCTGCACCGGTATGGTGCGTTTTATTGAGGATGGCATCTACTTCCTGCCACCGGTCAAAGCCAACAATCACTTTAGCGATTTGAGCACCGATATCCGGAATCCGCATCAATCCGGCAGGAGACTGCGTAAATACAGAACGCGCATTTTTTGAATAGTGAATAAGTGTCCGTACCCGGCGCGCACCAATCCCCGGGATTAATGTCAGGGCAAGTATATTCCTTAGTTCTTCCTCTTCTATTCGGTTTGTTGCAGGCCTTTCCATACAGCCTCTTTAAGTTCCTCCAGATAATAATCCGTAGCCGATGAAATCGTTATAACAGGGACATCCAGCTTTATCTCTTGTTCCAGTTTATAATCCTGTAAAAGATCCATTTGCGAGATGGCCACAATCCGTGGTTTCTCAAGCAGATCCGACCGGTATGATCGTAATTCTTCACACAAAATCCGGTATTCATATTCGATCTCGCTCTGACAACTAATGACGAACAGCAACAAGTGATTCCGTTCAATATGTCTCAGGAAGCGAATACCCAACCCTTTTCCCTCATGGGCTTGTTCAATAATACCCGGAATATCGGCCATAACAAAACTGCGATAATCCTGAAGGGTAACGACGCCCAGGTTCGGTTCCAGTGTCGTAAAAGGATAATCCGCAATCTTAGGCTTTGCGGATGAAAGTGCAGCCAGCAGCGTACTTTTCCCGGCATTTGGAAATCCAACCAACCCCACGTCAGCAATTAGCTTGAGCTCAATTTCAACAATTATCTCTTCACCTTCTTCCCCGGGTTGAGCATACTCCGGCGTCTGATTGGTCGAACTCTTAAAATGAGAGTTTCCCAGCCCGCCCTTTCCTCCTTTGGCAATGATGAGTTCCTCGCCCGGATGCGTGACTTCGCCAATCAGACGTCGTGTCTCAAATTCATAGGCTACGGTGCCGAGAGGGACTTCCAGTACGAGCGGATCGGCGCTTTTGCCCGTTTTATTTGCCCCGGCCCCGCGCTCGCCGTGTTTGGCTTTAAGAAATTTTTTATACCTGAGATCAAGCAGGGTGTTTAACTGCTTATTTCCTTTCAGAATAACGCTGCCGCCATGCCCGCCGTCGCCTCCGTCAGGCCCACCTTTCGGAACATATTTCTCGCGGCGAAAATGAACGGACCCTGCTCCTCCATTCCCGGCTTTAATAAAAATCTTGGCGTAATCGGCGAAACGCATCTAATCCTGACGTTATAAATGATAAAGGTAAATGACTTTTCCTGGCGACAATATAACTACAATCAGTTACTGTAAAAAAAATCAAACATTGCATGAAGTTATGGGCTTACACTGTTGTAAAACCAATAAGGTTGGTGGAACATTAGTGTTTATAATTTCAACTCCAAACTATCTTTTCTCTTTCTTGAATATTTTCACCCTGGTTTCCTATTTAAAGGTGTTTAACTTCACATTGGATAGTCTGATATGCTTTGAACTAATCAGAAGTTCAAAGCTTTTTGGGCATAAAGACCTTCTGCTGAAAAGGCATAACATTCGTATAAAAAAATTGCCCCTTATCATTTTTTTTACTATACACGTAACCATTTAAGTTCAGTGGAGAAATGTGTGATAAACCCTACACACCGATCAATCAGCAAGAGATAACTTATAAAGCTACCTTTTGGGATCATTCTATACCTTCTCACACCCGGGGGCTTCTTCTCTTGTTTCTTTCCGCACTCGCTTTGACTTTTTTGACCTCTTGTGGGCTGTTGGGAGGCAAAAAGAAAGACCACGTCCTGCCCGGTTTTATTGTCTTCAGCGCCCAAGACAGTCTGGGCCATAACGAGTTGTTCCGCATGAAACCGGATGGGAGTCACATCCGGCAGTTGACGCATATGGGTTCGGATGGCAAGAATATCCTGTATACACGCTTTTCCTATATCCACCCGGACCAGTACGGCAACGGTAAGCTCTGGATTATGAGCGCCGACGGGTCGGATAAACATATGTTGCAGATTAGATGAAAGGAGGAGGCCTATGAATAAAAAACGAAAATATTGGACAGACAAATTTCATTGGACGTTTGGGAACCTGATCATAACCCGCCAATATAACATACGACATGCTCTTCTTGGGCTTTTATGTTTGCTATTGGTGATACCGTTACTGTACGGTTGTCAACATACAACCAATCAGGATAAATCTCCTTTTACTTCCCCTGTTGTTACTACCAGGCCCAATTACGGTTATCCGGAGTGGGGGCCCAATAACTGGATTTTATTTGATTTTGGATATACCCCGCTGGATGCCCAGGGTAATTTTAAGACCGATTCCACCGGACTATATCTCATGAAATACGGTTCTCAGGAAAAACAACTTTTTTTGCCGGATAGTCAGATGGATTTGCTGTCGTTCCGGTGGAGTCCGGATGGGAAATGGATTGTTGGATCGATTCATGCTCATCAAATCGTCAAGATGTCGTTTCCGGGAAAACAAATTGATACTCTAACTTCCCAATCCGACCATCATCTGGTTGATCCCTCCTGGAGTCCCGACGGGGAAACCATAGTTTATACTGATGATGAACCCAGAGAGACCGAAGGCTTGTGGACGGTGGCTGCCAATGGAGAATCTCCACCCCATTTGTTGTTTCACCAGTTTCCCATGCCAAATTATACGGATTGGTCTCCAGTTAGTGGCCAGGAAATAGCTACCGTGACTTTTACAAATATGGAGGGCCATGTCAATCTGGCCATTCTGGATACCTTAACTAAGCAAGTACAGATAATTACACATAACACCCCAAGTATCCATGCGCCGGTTTTTTCTCCGGACGGACAGCAGCTCCTGTATTATACCTATCCTACGGACACCGGAGATATGCAGGTGTGGGTAGTGAACCGGGATGGAAGTGGAAAGAAGCAATTAACCCGGAAAGGCGGGGAATGGCCCTGCTGGAGCCCGGACGGGAAGTATATCCTGTATGTGCGCTTTTCCTATATCCACCCGGATCAGTACGGTAACGGCAAGCTCTGGATTATGCATGCCGACGGTTCGGATAAACACATTTATGCAGATTAAATGAAAGGGTAATCTTTATGAATAAAAAACAGAAAAATAGTAAATACGAATCTCATCAGAAGTTTGCGAATTTGATCATGACCCATCAATATAACGTGCAACGTGCTTTTCTTGATTTTTTATGCTTGCTGTGGGGGGCACTGCTACTGTACGGCTGCCAAAATACAACCAACCAGAATAAAAATAATAAGCCCAGTTTCGGGATAAGCCCAACCAACCACCCGTATTATGGTAACCCTCAATGGGGAAGTAACAATTGGATTTTATTTGGTCATACGCCGATAGATGACAATGGAAACATGATTGCAGATTCTGCCGGAATTTATTTGATGAAATATGGTTCCGGGAAAATGCAACTGTTTCACCAGGGAGCTGATATTATCACATACCGTTGGAGCCCGGATGGAAAATGGATTGTGGCTTCTTACGAGTCCCGGCAAATCATCAAAATCTCTTTTCCGGATAAAAAGATCATTCCTTTGACCGACACCCTGGATCCTTTCGTGGTTTACCCTTCCTGGAGCCCGGATGCTAAAACCGTGGTTTATACTGTCGATCATCCCAAAGAGACCGAAGGTTTATGGATAGTGTCCGCCGATGGCCAAAATGTTCCCCATCTATTGTTCCACCAGTTTCCCCACCCGTTCTATACGGACTGGTCACCAGATAGTGGCCGGGAAATTGCCACGGTGACGACACCACAAAATAGTTCTGAGGGATGGGTCAATCTGGCCATTCTGGATACCCTGACCAAAGAGATACAAACAATTGCTCATAATAAGGCTGGTATCCGGGAACCGGTGTTCTCTCCGGACGGACAGAAGCTGTTGTACTGGACCCATCCCCCTAACAACGGAGATGGCCAGGTTTGGGTGGTAAATAAAGACGGGACACACCTGAAACAACTCACTTCCAAAGGCGGCTGGGAGCCCTGTTGGAGCCCCGACGGCAAGTATATCCTGTATGTGCGCTTTTCCTATATCCACACGCACCAGTACGGCAACGGCAAACTCTGGATCATGCATGCCGACGGTTCGGATAAACACATTTTTGCAGACTAAGAGAAAAGGAAATCTATGATCTAAGAACCTGAAAAATTAAAAAGTATGCAGACGGAATGCAGCAACATCCCGCCTGCATGGGAACATGTATTCCCTGCCAGGTCCATAAAACCAAAACTCAAAACAAGGAACACACGATGAAAACTACGAAAAAAATCCGTTCTATATTGCTTTTGAGCATCCTCGGATGCCTTATCTTCTCCCTTGCCGGCTTTGCCCAGCAACGGAATGTAAACCGCGAAGTGCTGATTATGTTCCGTAAAGGAACAATTCCACCATCAACTAAGGCAGTACAACTACCGGTTTCTTCTGCAGCCATCCCTGGAACCCTTGTCAAGCAACTCAGCCGGTTTCAGGTTACCGCGCTTACCAGGGCGCTGCCTGACTTTGCAGCGGCCGACACCCTGAAACACATGCCAAAAGGCCGGGCCATCCATTTCCCGGATTATACCCAGTATTTCCGGGTGGAACTGCCGGCAGGTGAAAACCGGGACTCCCTGATCAACTGGTTGGAAAAGCTGCCTTTTGTAAAGTACGCCGAAAAGAACCAGCATCCGGATCTTAATGGTAACCCGGTAACGCCGAATGATCAATATTTCTATAAACAATGGAATCTTAAAAATACGGGTCAGGCTGGTGGCACATCCGGAGAGGATATTGATGCTACAGATGCCTGGTCAATAACAACCGGAAGTAGTTCGGTGAAACTTGGGATTATTGATTCCGGTGTCTTATCAACGCACGAAGATTTGACAGGAAGGGTCAAGCGAACTTCTCCCGTATATTATTTTCATGGTACCCACGTTGCCGGAATCGCGGCGGCCAATTCAAATAATACTCATGGAATTGCAGGCGTAGATTGGCATGCAGGCATCTATTCTTATGAATTAGACGACATTCCAACTACCGTACAATCTGTTAATGCTGCCATCACGGATAATGTAAATGTGATTAATTGTAGCTGGCATTTTCCCTATTTTAGTCAGAGTCTTTATGACGCTTTCAAAAACGGCTATGAAAATGGTGCACTATTTATAGTTGCCAGTGCGGAAAATGGGTTGCCGAATATCAGTCCTCAAACATTCGGGCCGTGGATAGTAGATGTAGGAGCGATGACAAACACAGGGGCACAAGCCACGTATTCGGATAACGAACCCTATCTGGATGTGATTGCTCCGGGAGGAAACGGTGGAAATAATCCAGAAGCCAATATTTATTCGACGAAGTCTAACTCGAACACCAGCTACGGCTATGATGCTGGCACTTCCATGGCCGCGCCTCTTGTTGCCGGCACGGCCACCCTGATGCTGGCCGCTAATCCCAATCTGAAGAACTACGATATCGAGCACATTCTCAAGCGGACGGCTTCTCACTACCCCACATTTAAAACAGGTACTGGCTACGGACTCATCAATACCTATGCCGCCCTGCAGCACGTGGTGTCTCCGAACCAAATCAGCCACGGAAATGCCACATTTACCGAGTTGCACCATAATGTGGAATGGACCTTTGCCAACGACCCGGCACCCGGTCTGGCAGCAGGCCATTACTATGCTGACGTCTATAAACTGGAAGGATCGGATACGTATTCGTACAGCCAGACACCCTGGGCCTGGCTAAGTGTTACCGACAAGGGGTATTCCGGCGCCGATCCCAATGATGCCTCCCGGTATATGTACGAATCTATCTCGACCAGTTCTATAGATATCGATACTTTCTTCTATTATCTGCGCACAAATGTAGAAAGCGGGCAAACTGTTAATCAATGGGTTCCGTTTGATCCGACCGTTTTTCCAACAGAATATACGGTTCTTGGAATACCAGGTACCCCCCCAGCACCTCTCTCAGTCTCCATATCCGGACCTACCCAAGTGCACCAGGGCACCTATCCAATCTGGACAGCTAATCCCTCTGGCGGGAGTTCTCCCTATCAATATTACTGGGAAATCAATGTCCAGTATCGCAGCGGTGGATCGTCCGGTTGGTCATACTTTGGAAATCAGCAAAGCGAAGGCCGGACCTATGATACCTCCACGTACAAGGTCGATCTGCGGGTAACGGTAACGGATGCCAATAGCAATACGGCAACAGCCACTTACACCGCCTACTATGACCAGTCAACGTATACCACCTCTCTGACTGATCCCACCCCAAATCCATTCAACCCCACCACGGTGCTGAATTACTCACTGGCCAAACCGGCCCATGTTAAGCTTATGATCTATAACATCCTGGGCCAGCGAGTGGCCACACTGGTGGATGCCAATCAGGCGGCAGGCAAATACCGCAAAGTCTTCAATGCCTCTCAACTCTCCAGTGGCACCTACCTGGAACGAATGATCATAACGGATAAATCGGGAAAAGTCACCCAACTGACGAAGAAGTTGTTGTTGATGAAATGAGGAATCTATCCAGGACCCGCAAGGTTTTTAGAAACCTTGCGGGTCTCACCAAATCTCTCTACTTCTCGTACTTGTGCTGCAAAATGGCAAGCAGCTTGGTGAGACGGCTCTTCATTTGGGTACGCGGAATGATGAAATCCAAAAAGCCGTGTTCGAGCAGATATTCGGCGGTCTGGAAACCTTCGGGGAGGTCGCGTCCAATCGTTTGACGAATGACGCGTGGCCCGGCGAAGCCAATCAAGGCACCTGGTTCGGCAATATTGAAATCGCCGAGCATGGCGTAACTGGCTGTAACACCACCGGTCGTCGGGTTGGTCATGACCGAGATGTAAGGGACACCTTCCTGGTTGAGCAGCGCCAGTTTGGAGGACGTCTTGGCCATCTGCATGAGACTCAGCACACTTTCCATCATGCGGGCCCCTCCTGACTGAGAAATGATGATAAGCGGGATTTTATGCTCCCTGGCATAGTCGGCTGCCACGGCAATCCGCTCGCCAACGACTGAGCCCATACTTCCACCGATAAACTTGAAGTCCATGCAGGCCAGCACGATATCAAGCTCCTGCATCTTGCCGGTGCCCACACGAATAGCATCCGTCAGACCGGTTTTCTTTTTCACATCATCGAGACGCGTTCGGTATGATTTGCGGTCTTCGAATCCAAGCGGATCGGTTGGCAGGATATCGGCTCCAAGCTCTTCATACTTGTTGTCATCAAAGAGAATCTCAAAATAATAACTGCTGCCTACCGGAAAATGGTAACCGCTGAGAGGATCAACCCAAAGATTATCTTCCAGCTCCCTGCGATGGATGGTCTCGCCAGTCTCAGGTACCTTCACCCAGACGCCTTCCGGCATCTCTTTCGGTGTATCGGTTCTTATGTTTTGCTCTTGACGCTTAAACCAGGTCATATCAAATTCTTCGTTTTCTGATGGATGTTCCGTTTCCAAATAATGGCTCCTGTCTATTTACCAAAATTCCCGTGGTTCACCTGAAGAACACTCGCCTTTGCATAGCCTCAAAAAGCAAAAACCTGTCTATTTATGTTATTGCTTCGGCGCAGCAAGGCCCGGACCATAATAATACGGTTCAAATTGCTCTGGTGCGACTTTTTTTATCAGGGAACTAAGATCACAATGTTCATCACTATCAAAATATCGATCAAACAGTGAAATCAGGGAACCGGCTCTTATATCCTTCGTTTCTAACACGTATACATTTTCAATGAACGCATCAGGCAGACGTTTGATTCCGGTTCCTGCAACCACATCTCCGTCTTTTAATATCGATTCCAGAGAAGTAATCTCGCGTACTGCTACATCCGTTTCCGGTTTCGTGCAGTCGCCATCAATAGAATACAGCTGATGATACAGATGAGATCGACGCGCGTCAATAACAGCATGCACGCGCTTTACATCGTTCACAGATCTTCGCGCTGATTCTGCAAAAAAGGCCAGCGTATTAATACCGTATACCGCAAGATCATTCCCAAACGCAAAACCCTTCATAGCGCTGGCACTTATACGAAGTCCGGTGTACGAACCGGGACCTGTCGTTAACAACAATCTATCGACATCAGACATGCCAATTTCGGCTTCCTTCAGCAGATCCTGGATAAACAGGAATAGTTTTTCTGAATGAATGCCCAGCCCCTGGTCCCATCGTTCGGTAATGGTACCATCACTTGTACGCAATGCAGCCGTGCATATTTTAGTGGCAGTATCGAAGGCAAGTATGTTTCTTCTCGTATTCATATATGATTTTAAGCAGTCAGCAATCAGCTCTCAGCCATCAGCTTTTTGTAAGGTTTTGTTCGGATTCGAGTCATATAGTTATTACGCTATTATACATTGGAACAGATAAGACCATGAAAAACTTCAGAAATTTAAATGTTTGGAAAAATTCACATGAATTAGCCTTACGTTTATATCATATAACTTCATCTTATCCTAAAAACGAACGATATGGCTTAATCAGCCAAATTCGACGGGCATCTGTATCTATACCTACAAATATTGCAGAAGGATGTGGTCGAGGAAGCGATGCTGATTTAGCCCGGTTTCTACAGATCGCTCTTGGTTCCGCTTCTGAAATTGAATATCTGGTGCTACTTTCATCTGATCTAAAATTCATAGAACAAGATTTGTCTTCTGAATTAAATTCTAAGATACAGGAGATAAAACGCATGCTCACGTCTTTCATAAAGAAATTAGGTGAAAGCTGACTGCTGAGGGCTCTTCCCTAATTCCCTATCTATTTTTTCTTAATAAACAACCGCGTTCTGCTCAGTTCCACCCATTTATCATATAAGTTGATCAACTGCGGGAATAAGTCCTGTCCGAAATCGGTCCTGAGCACGGCCACGTGTAAATTGTAATCAAGATTACGGGAATCCACCTGATAATCAAAGCCAAGCTGTGCACCCGGTATATTCACATTCGTATTCCGGTTTGATTCTTTTAGAGCGAACCCGGGCGGAACACGTACTTTGTACGACACATTCAACTTTTCAGGCGCGGACAGTGTAACGGGCAACTGGCGACTTCCACCAAATGGGTTTTCTTCCTGGTATCCTACAACTAACGGAGAGAACTCTAAACCACTCTGATAGCTGATCGCATAATCAGGGATTTTAAAATGAGCTGATATGGTGACCGGGTGTCCGTATGCTTTCACGCTATCAAACTGGATATTATCGATGGCCACGCCCGTATACCGGCCAAACAAATCCTGGTGCACAATTTCTGATGGTTTCAAATCGGTCTGGAGCTGGTCGCGGATCTTCTGGGCGAGATAGCCGTAGTGTTTCGCCGTAACATGTCCTTCGAGATTTCCATTCGTATCGAGCTCTGCTTCCAGGTTCGCTTCCATCTCAAAACGCGAGATTTTCGGTGTGATGCTCACCCACTGATAATCATGAGGTTCAACCACCAATCCCCTGCCACCGATTGTACCCAGTGGCAGCAATCCCGGAATGCTATGTCGTTTCGTTGCGTCCATCAACTTTATTTCGTTGCCGGCCTTCGCATACACCATCATTACGTTGAATTGAAATATGGAAGGATAATCGCTGAGGATACGCCCCTGCTTGCGTGTGGCCGTAAGCATGGGATCAGCCTTAATCCCGGCACCTCTCAGAATGGCAATAAGCGTCTGATTGATGGCTGCCTGGTCGGATGGCTTACCTTTTATTACGGAATCGAGCCTGGCTTCGCTGAGTACTCCTTCTGATCCGTTATACGTAACCCGTTCATTCACATATCGGAATACACTATCCATCCTGGCTGATGGGTCTTTTATTCGCCGGAAGGTCTTTCCCAGCGAATCAAGACTTGGATACTTTTCGACGTTCTTCAGCAGACCGTGATTTCTCCGCAGCTCAGCCACAACGATATCCCAGCCTTTTCCAATGACCTGGCGCGGATTGCCGAACGACTTCCACGCAAATTTCATTTTCCAGCGATAATCATCCAGTGATGTGATATACGGTTCCTCCCGAAGACCCGGAATATTCTTCATATACCAGAAATCTACCAGGATCGGCTCGCCTTCCGGGTTTGTAAAGATATTGGGAGCCTTAACCGTATCAATCTTCTGTTCAAAACTGTTGGGCGGTTTCTTCATGTTCACCGGTGTCGCATCGTACCGGATATACTTACTGTTGACCAGGCGGATGACCGAAAGGCTCGTCGGCCGTGTGTTCATGAAATAAAAATCGGGCAATTCCTCAATGTACCTCCGCCTTATCGTATACCGGTATTCAAGGATCGAGCCGGGATGGACATCCGGAAGTTGAAACTCTTTCAGCTTGTACCGGCTGTTTACTCCGATCGTACGCACTTTTGTTGTATCGAGATTGATACGCGAACCGTTGGCATGAATCGTGTGCCCCTGGATTGATGTTACCTTCTCAATATCGTTTTGAAAATAAAAGGGAATGTCAACGATCGATGCTTTTACCCCATCCTGCTTGAGCACCTTAATTCTGACCAGATAGGTCAGATAAGCAATCAGTGATTTATCGTGCAAACCGAAATCAATGCTTAGCCCTTTGTAAGCAAAGAAATAATCGAGGTCCGGATTCCCCGGATATTGATCCATCTGAAAAAGCGAATCGGGGATCTCGCCATACTCTACTTTCGGGAGTTGACCTGGCCAGCGCAACGTATCGGTTACTTGTGCTGAAACCGATCCATGCAACAAGAGCAAGGCGCAAAATGCCCCTATAAATCCTTTACACAGATTCCATAAATATTTCGTCACAATTTGTTGGGTTTATTCAGCAAGTATTCGGGTGATTCGATGACCCACTCCAATGCATTTCGATATTCCCGGAGCCTTGCAAAGAAACGGAGCTTCAGTCCCTTTTGAGCAGCTTCTTTGAGAATATCACGGACTTGGGGATCACCAGAATATATCTTCTGATTTTCTGTTCCTACTTTTATAGTTCCGTCCGCAGAGATCTTCCTGTTTATATAGAACAATTCGTCATAATAACGATATTCCGACAACGAATCCGGATCAATGGCATCAAGCCTGAACACTTGGTTTGAGTCTGGTGGATTGAAGCTGACTTCAGCCATATGACCCGAGTGATCATCGGATCGTGATGGATTCTGTAACGTCATAACAGACGCGGGATTGTTCTGACTGGCAACCCTGAATTGCATGCTTACAGGCAGATGATCGGAAAATCCTTTCCCCCGGCCATAAGATGACCACGCGTGTGGTGTTTCGCTGTATTTATATGTGTTCAGGCCAACAAATTTTCCAACTGAAAAACTATTATCAACGTATTGGATTCCGGATTCGTCATACATTCCGTGACTGATCATAATCTGCATCAGTGTGCCCCAACGTCCGCGGTATACATCGGAGCCACGTTTATTCATGGGCAACTCATACCAGAGATTGTAGAAAGATTGCGTTGGCCCGGCTGCCACATTCTCTTCATTTCCCGTCGTTTGCAATACGGTATTCACACCGGATGAATCCACTTTTAACGCCCACTTTTGGTTGTATTGGCTATTAAAATCTCCACCAAGGATAATATCTGCCGATGGATTTTCGGTGAGCAGCGTATTCAGCCGATTGCGTAGGATCATTGCTTCTTTGAGCCGAACATCTTCCAGTTCACGGCTGCTTGCCCCCGCTTTCCAGTGATTATCAAACACGACCAGATCGTGACCCTTTACCTTCAACCACACTTCCAGGATGGGACGACCACGTGGTATTGGGTAAACTTTTGTTTTCGCTTTCTCGATAGGCAAACGGGTAAATACCGCACATTTCTGGGCCTCGTCCGGCTCCCCCTTCTCATTCAATTCATTATACCCGACCTGGAAATCATATCCGCGAAGCCCGGCATCGTACATCCCTTTCAATAGCAAAAGCTCTGATGGAAGATCTTTGATTCTCTCGTTGAACCCGTTTCCCAGCATCTGTTTAAGTGTGGTATGCGACCAGGTTTTAAGGAATGTTTCAGCGGTTAGTGAGCGTGTGCTGTCTTCCGGTGTGAAATCGCTCTCCAGTTCCTGGAACAGAATGACATCAGGACCTTTGCCATTATCATACTGCTTCAACACCTGCGTGATGTGTTCTATTTTCGTATACACATCTTCTTTTGTATAAAGCGGATTTCCGTTGCTGTCGGTTGTATTATAATCATTGAAAACCGCTACCCCATCGGCATCAAAAAGATTCTCCACGTTGTAAGCAACCAGTGTGTAGGTTTGTGCATACAACTGCAGCGGAACCAGTAAGAGACTAAATAACAAACCCAGGCATAATTTTCTCATAGCGAACTTCTCAAAATGGGTAAAGTTTACAAAAATTTTTACTTGATCGAATATCGCCAATTTGACATAAAATTTGGCTTTTTCTTACATAAGGATATTCTAAAATAGAATGCGTTTGGCAACTAAAGCTTTTTTTGCCGATTATGACATTTTACTACTAATAAATCCACTAAAAGAGAGGATTATGAAAAAAGTACAGCTGTCTATATGTGTGATTCTGCTGTTTCTTGTAGCGTCTGCCTCAACCCTGAAAGCGCAGGACCTCACATCATTCGAAAAGAAAGTTACGACTTTTACATTAGACAACGGACTCCGATTTATCATCATAAAGAGAGACGTTGCACCGGTTGCCAGTTTTGTTTCATTCGTTAACGCGGGTTCTGTCAACGAACCGATTGGTAAAAGTGGTGAAGCACACGTTTTGGAGCACATGGCCTTTAAGGGAACACCTACTATCGGAACGACCAACTGGGAAAAAGAGAAACCACTCCTCAGCGAGGAAGACCAGGCGTACGAAAAATGGTTTCGCGCTACGATGGAACCGAATCCAGACTCAACAAAAATCAAACAGGACTGGTCCAAATTCAAAGAACTTGAAGCCGAAGCCAAAAAGTATGTAAAGAATAACGAGTTTTCACAAATTATCGATCGCAACGGCGGTGTCGGTATGAACGCTTCCACAGCCAGCGATCAGACGATGTTTTTCTACAGCCTGCCGGCAAACCGCGCACAATTGTGGTTCAGCACCGAGTCAGATCGATTTATGCATCCTGTCTTCCGTGAGTTTTACAAAGAAAAAAATGTAATCATGGAAGAGCGTCGTATGCGTACTGATTCCAATCCGGTTGGCCGGCTCATCGAGGAATTTCTTTCTGTGGCATATACTGCAAGCCCATACGGGACTCCAACCATCGGGTGGCCATCCGACATCAAATCAACTACAATCGCGGATGTGAAGGCGTTCTATAACAAATACTACGTCCCGACGAATATCGTGTTGGCAATAGCAGGAGATGTTGATCCCGCACAGATGAAGAAGTGGGCGGAAGAATATTTCGGACGCATGCCTAAGAAACCCGAAGCTCCATTGATGACCGTCCGCGAGCCGGAGCAGCACGGTGAACGCCGCTTTGTCATGCATGAAAACTCCCAGCCATGGTACATCGCCGGATATCATACCGTCAGTGCCGATAACCCCGATGCCAAACCATTGCAACTCCTTGCATCCATCCTGTCCGATGGCCGTACTTCACGCCTCTACAAGAAGATGGTCGAGCAGAAACAAGTTGCACTGAATGTTGGAGCTTTCAACGGATTTCCGGGAGATAAATATCAATCTATGTTCCTGACCTATGTGCTGCCCAACCAGGGAGTACCGATCGACAGCGTTGAAACGATTATGGATCAGGAGATCGAGAAGATCAAACAGCACGGAGTAACCAAGGAAGAGTTGGATCGTGCCATAACCAATGCACGGGCCGACCTGGTTCGCAGCTTGAATTCTAATATGGGAATGGCGCTGGCACTTGCCCAGGCCGAGGCCCAGCGAGGCGACTGGCGAACGGTATTCACAGATCTCGATGACCTCGAAAAGGTTACTTCCGCTGACATCCAAAGCGTAGCTAAAAAGTACCTGATTACGTCGAACAGAACGGTCGGCATTATCGAACCCAAACAGGACACGGCCACTACTGCTGAGGCTAACTGATCTCCTTCCAATCTGAAAGAAAATGCTATCAACCATGAAACGATTTACATCACTACTTTTACTGTTTTTCTGCCTTGCTGTCGCGGCAAGCTATGCTCAAAAACCGTACAATGAGTTAACGTATCCGCCCCTTCCGGCCTACAAGCTTCCTAAGGTCGAACAGTTCGCGCTGAAGAATGGGGTTAAAGTGTATCTGCTTCCCGACCATGAACTTCCACTGGTGAATGTTCATGTGGTTGTCCGCAGTGGTTCTTTTGAAGATCCTGCTGATAAATCCGGCCTTTCCGACCTTATGGCATCGGTAATGCGTGATGGTGGATCAGCGAAATATCCGGCCGATACCCTTAATAAAATCCTCGAGGATAAAGCCGCCAACCTGAATATAGGAATGGGCTTCACCTCAGGTTCTGCGAACCTGAATGTACTAAAAGAGGATCTACCGGATCTTCTGCCGGTATTTGTAAATGTCCTGAAAAATCCTGCTTTCCCGGATGATAAAATCGAACTCGACAAAAAGCAGGCTAAGAGCGTCATTTCAAGAAGAAATGATAATGTACAGAGCATTGCATCGAGAGAATTCAGACGTTTGATCTATGGTCCGAATTCAGCCTTTGGACGCATGGAGGAATATCAGACGATCGACGACATCACAAAAACCGATCTGCAAAAATTTCATGATAAAGCTTATGTCGGTAAAGACCTGATGGTTGGTGTCGTAGGTGATTTCAACGCCAAGTCGATGAAGAAGATGATCAGTTCGGCGTTCAGCAGCTTCCCCAAAGGCAGCGAGACGAAACTGGATCTTCCGAAAGTCAATTATCAATACAAGTCGACCATCAACCTGATTGATAAACCGGATGTCAACCAGAGTGTTGTGTTTATGGGTCATATCGGCGGTTTCCGCAAAAATCCCGATTACGCTGCATTGCAGGTAATGAACGAGATTCTCAGCGGTGGTTTTTCAGGTCGGCTGATGAAACATGTCCGCACCGACCTTGGACTTGCTTACGCAGTGTACGGCAGTTACACCAGCAACGTTTTGTATCCGGGCGTTTTCTACACCGGCGTGATGACGAAGAGCTCGACTACGGCAGATGCCATCGACGCCATCATTAAAGAGGTCAAGAAACTGCAGCAGGATGGTGTGACTGATAAAGAATTGAAGGACACCAAAGACCGATTCCTCAATTCGCTCGTGTTTCATTACGACAGCAGGAGCAAGATCCTGAATGAAAAAATGAATGACGCCTATCTTGGCCTGCCGCCGGATGAGTTCGAGAAATATGTTGAGAATGTAAAAAAGGTGACAACAGCCGATGTTCAGCGCGTAGCTCAGAAATACCTGAAACCGAACGATCTGCAAATCCTGGTTGTCGGTAATGCTTCTGAGATCGGTGACCAGCTCAACAAATTCGGTAAGGTCAACAAAATCGACATCACTATTCCGGAGCCGAAATCGAATGACAAGACGGCATCGATGAAAGGTGACACTAAAAAAGGCCAACAATGGCTTGATAAGATGGCGAGCTCGCTAATCAAACCGGGCACCGATCTTAAGAAGGTCACTACCAAGGGAGAAGTAACACAATATAATCCGCAGCTTCCCAATGGTAAGATGTCGATGAAAGCCACGACAACAGTTGTCTTCCCGGACCAGCTTAAGACGGAAATCGCAACCCCCGGGGGAACTATGGTGATGAGCCTGGCCGACGGCAAAGCGACACGAAGCATGGGCGGTCAGGAACAACCACTGCCGTCGCAGGTTGCCGATATGCTGAAAGAAGGCATTCAGCGAAATTACCTGAATGTGGCTCTGAACAAAAAGAGTTTAAATCCCGAATACATTGGAATGGAAAAGGTAGACGGCAAGGATCTGGTAAAAATCAAAATTACCGAGTCGAAGCCTCTTACTTTCCTGATTGACCCGGATTCGGGATTGCCGCAATATCTTCGTTACTCCCAATTTATACCCAGCGAAGGGAATGTTGATGTGCAGATTGCTTATTCCGATTGGAAATTTGAGAACGGTGTGGCATACGCAATGAAGCAAATCACCACCCAAAATGGTGATAAAGCTAATGAAGCTGTATTTGACTCGTTTTCTGTAAATTGAATCACCGAACCTGTCAGGATTTGAAGTCCTGACAGGTTTTCATCAACGCATAATATTAAACTGCCCGTTCGGCAACTGAAAGATAGTGCTGTAAAGAGAAACTGATTATTTTCCTATAATTTATATCGTTATGATTTTTTGGGGGGGGTGAAATATGATCTTTCTTTTGACTCAAATCCTGAAACTTCGTAAGTAATCTATAATTTCGGGTTGTTTTAGAATTTACATCTATTTTAATCAAGTGGTCAAAGAGGGGAAGGTTCAATATTCGTATTAGAAAGTTGCCCCTTATCATTTTTTTTTTTTACTATACATGTAACCATTCAAGTTCAGTGGAGAGATGAGTGATGGACTTTACACATGGACTAATCAGCAAGAGATAACCTTCAGAGCTACCTTTCATTCCGATATACGCCCTATTCCCAATATATCTTGCTTTACGCTATTTCGGATGGGATGTATGCCAGACTGTTGTCTCACCAAGTACAGATTTTATTTCATTTGAGTACAAATTTTCAAGCAGCCGATTTTTTGGAGGGAATGGAATAATGAGGGACGTTCGATCAGAAAAGTTACCGACAGATGCTCAGTCAAATACCTCGCAGATCGAATCTAAAAAAGTCCGTAATACTTTTCCTGGAATTTTGAGACCGCTGTTTATGGTACTACTATTGACAGGCTGCCAACATACAACCGATCGGGATAAAAAAAATATACCCTCTTTACCTATAATTACAACGCGATCAGATTATGGTAATCCTCAGTGGGAAAGCAACAACTGGATTTTATTTAATCATACGCCGAAAGATCAAAATGAAAATATGATTGCAGATTCTGTCGGGATTTATCTGATAAAAGATGGTTCTGGCAAAATGCAACTATTCCACCAAGGGACCGATATTGGCTTATTCCTGTGGAGACCGGATGTAGGAAAAACCATCTATACTGATTCCAGAGCCATAAATGAGTGTCTTTGGATCATGAACAGCGATGGACCCGGGAAGCGGCAATTAACCTTTGATGAGTAAAAAGAAAATGACTTTGAATAGAAAATGGAAATATTGGACAGATCAGCTCCGGCATTCCTTTCTCGGACTTTTGGAGTTGCTATTTATGGTACTAATATTGTCCGGTTGCCAACATACAACCGATCAGGATAACGGCGGCGGTGGTAACACGCCGGGTGAACCTCCACCGGGGTATCAGGAATTTCCGCGATGGAGTCCGAATGGGCAGACGATTCTTTACTACAGCCATGGTCTGATGCTGTATGACCCTGCCAATAACCGTGCATTACACAATCCCGACTCCGTGGGTATTTGGGCTATGAATTCGGACGGGACCAACCGGCGTAAGCTACTATCGGGTGGATATGCCGACTGGGGCCCGCAGGGAAAATGGATAGTGTTTGAACGAGGAGCCCAAATCTTTAAAGCCCGTTTTAACGGTCAGACAGTCGATACTTCCAGCATGGAACAGCTTACCTTTGAAGGGCGAAATTTCTTCCCGGACTGGAGCCCGGATGGCACTTGGATTGCATATGACAGATCACTAGCTGATACGAGCGGACCAGCAGGAATTTGGGTAATGAAATACAACGGGACAATGAAAAAAAGTCTTTTCGGCGGAGCTTATCCAGCATGGGATCCCAAGGGAGATATTCTTATTGGAGTGATCGGAACAAGTTCGACAAGTAGTTGGACAAAATTTGTCAGATATAATTTTAGCCAATCAACGGCACTGGATACACTTAATGCCGTGGTCGGTAATGAAAATATACTCCCCGCTTTTTCTCCCGATGGGGAAAAAATTGCCTTCGAATCAAATGCCCAGTTATGGATCATGAATGCTGACGACAGCCAACCCGAAAAGCTTGTTGATTATAATACAGGACGTATGCCGGACTGGTCGCCGGATGGCAAACAGATTGTCTTTATAGGTCCGAAAGCGACGATCTGGATTATGAATGCCGATGGAAGTAATCCCCACCCGGTAACGTTCCGTCCGGAAGGAACCATTCCTGAAAATTAATGCATATGAACGATAATCTTAATCAAAAAAACTGCACTCAAGCACCATAAGGAGGTGATGGAGATATTCAGAAAAAGAACATAACATAGACAAACCCCCGCCCCCCGAAGCTTTCGGGGATAAGAAGTTACTCGCAGCCACGAGATTGCATTCTTACCTACGGTCTTACCGTATGCAGGGGTTTGCTGTTTCTGCTAACGGATACATTAACATCAACAATGGAGAATAAAATGAAATCAGCATTATTATCCAAACTTTTGCTTTTACTCACGGCGTTGTTGCTTATTTGCCTGAGTATCGATCCGTCTTATGGGCAAAATGATCCCACGAGAGAAATCATGGTTTATTTTAGCAGGGGAGTCAAACGAACTCCGGCTAAAGGTCCTGCACAGATTTCCTCGACAGCTATTCAACGTGTACTGGCCCGCTTTAATATCTCTCAAAAGCAGGTCACGGCCGCTTTCCCAAATTTCAACCCGGCCGACACACTAAAGAAAACGCCCAAAGGCAGGTTAATTAAACAGGCAAACATGGCTAATATCTATAAAATTCTTGTCCCTGCCGGCGAGAAAAGACAACAGGTCATCGACAGTCTGAAGAATCTGCCGAACGTACTTTTTGCCGAACCCAATGGACGTTCCATCTCACAGGTGGTGCTTCCCAATGATCCTCATTTTGATAATCCCACAAATCCGGGAACCGGAGGAGATCAATGGAACCTGTTGAACACCGGCCAAAACGGCGGAACAGCCGGTGCCGATATTGATGCGCCGGAAGCCTGGGAAATCACCGAGGGCAGTGCCAGCACAAAAATCGGGATTATAGACACCGGTGTATTATCGAGCCATGAAGATTTGAGCGGTAAAGTGACTGGTGATGCACAATCCAGCAATCACGGGACCCATGTCGCTGGTATTGCCGCTGCCAAGACCGATAATAGCAAGGGAGTAGCCGGTATAGACTGGAATGCTCAGATTATCAATCAGGTATGGGGAGACGACCCACAGACCGTCAATGCCATTATGGATGCAGTCAACAGTGGGGCTCAGATTATTAACAATAGTTATATTGAATGTAATAATTGTAATAACCCAGTACCTGACCCGCGTTATTCTACGACTGTTCGCATTGCCTTTGCCAATGCCTATAAAATGAATGTGGTAGCTGCAGCAGCTATGGGAAACTTTAATACTTCCACTGTGTATTATCCGGCAGGATTTGGCCAGGGAATCATTGCGGTGGGTGCCACGAACCGCAATGACACTCGTTGGGTATGGAACAGTACACAAGGATCCAATACCGGTAGTGATATCGACGTCGTAGCTCCGGGGGAGGATATTTTAAGCACGTGGGGTAACGGCGGATATGCCCTTGATACCGGGACTTCCATGGCTACTCCTCACATATCGGGCATCGCCGGGCTGATGTTGGCTTATGAACCGAGTCTGTACAATGATGATATTGAACATTGAACATATCATTCAACTCTCGGCTGACAAGATTAGACCTGATTTGTATCCATATGATTCAAACGGATGGAATATTAATGTTGGCTATGGCCGGGTCAACGCCTACAAGGCACTGAACATGCTTCGTTCGCCCTATGTATTGCAGCACCATACCGTGACCGGCGGGACCGATTACAGTTCCTCCAGTTTTTCAGCAACGTTCTACGGAGTAACCGGTTTGACGGATGGGGTATATTATGTAGAACAGCATGAAGTGCGTAAGAATGTAAGTTATTCCTACATGGATAATGTCCATGTCTGGGGTGATGGAGTAGCTACACATGGATGGTCAGCCGCTAATCCCAATTTCGGGATGGGCTGGTGTGAACCTGTGGGTACGGTTGGTGCTACATCTGCCACACTCCATACCTATGTTTATAAGGTGTACGATGTACTAGGTCACTTTATCGGTTGGTTTCCAACTACTCCATCTAATGCCCAATTTGCCTATACGGTACAAGGCGTACCCGAAACCCATGTCTCCGGTGTCATCAGCAGCAACACCACCTGGATTGGTAATTATGTGGTAGATGGTAACGTTACGGTTAACAGCGGAGTCACCCTAACCATCGATCCGGGTACACATGTCACGTTTGCTGACGGCACGTCGTTAACCTCTAATGGAGTAACCAATGCCTCAGGCACCGCCTCCCGGCCCATTACTTTTACAGGAAATAACTGGGGATCGATTTCTTTAAGTGGCTCCGGGGCTAACGGCTCCACATTTGGATATGTCAATGTGCAAAACAATACTTCTCTTTCCGCCAGTAATGTATCCAATGTGAGCATTCAAAACTGCACCTTCACAAACTCAACCGGCAATGCAATTGCTTTTTCTTCCTCATCCGGTTCGGTAACGAACACGACGATAACTAATTCCAATACCAATGGTAATGGAATTTGGATCTCAAGTTCATCCAGTGTGGACTGTAAGAGTAACACGATAACCAAAACAGGAAGCGGGTTACATACCGGAGCCGGAATTTACTATTATGCGGGATCGGATGGTAACGCAACACAAAACGACATATCTGGGTTCAATTTCGGCCTCGCATCTGTCAGGTTTTCGTCCGCCGGTTCCCATGACTCCTACTACCACGAGCGGAACAATCGCATCCGGAATTGCAACGTCGGTCTTATGGTCGGCTGGGGGAGTTATTTATACTTCGGGGACCCGCCACCCAGCGATTATATGTGGAATAGCATTTACAGCAATACCTGGAATGCTAAGGTAGGGACTACCTGGCCTTATCAGTGTGGATTAGTGGCTTATGGCAATTGGTGGGGTGCGTCACCACCGCCATCGAATTACCAGGTCGGCTCCTCCTCCTATTTCTATTTCACCCCCTACCTTTCCAGTGATCCCTGGGCCGGGTACTCCTCTTCTTCAGCATCACAACTGATTGCCGAAGCGAAGATAACCGGTTCCAAGGCTGAAACGGCTACTCCGGGACCCCTCGGCCAAATTGATCCGGTAACGACGGAATCAACAAACGCAGCAGTTCAGGATTCCTTGCTACCCGGAATTACCTTGCGATTACAGGGCGAAAACCAGAAAGCCAGGACCTTTTTCCTTACCTGGTTAGGACAGCATCCCAATGATCAACGGGCCTACCTGGAACTCTATCACTGCGCCGACAGTACGACTACTCCTGAACTCATTCAGTATTTCAAGTCCCTTCCGGCCCACACGATGCCGGTTCGTGATTTGATGCTCTCCTGGTTATACCTTAAGCAGGGAGATCTCTCCTCAGCCGTATCCATGAATAACCAGATCATCAAAGAGCAGGGTGACTCCCCGATTACTCTCGCAGCCGAGCTGAATAATTTCTACATTGACTTATACAACAAAGGCGATATAAACAGTGCTTCGGCTTTGCTAACTCAACTTAAGACTCAAAAAAATAAACTGCCCCTTGAGGAGATAAACCTTGCCGAACATGCGTTACAAATGTTCGGGGTTTCTGCCAATAACAGCTCGTCTTCTGGCGAGGCCTCATCCAAAGGGATTATTGAGGAAATGGTAAGTAACCCGGTCTCCTTCGGAATCTCGCAGAACTATCCCAACCCGTTCAACCCAACAACAACAATCAGCTACCAGTTAGCCAATAACTCTCACGTACGGTTGACGGTCTGGAATATGTTGGGCCAGCGCGTAGCCACATTAGTGGATGAAAACGAGCAGAAAGGGGTCCGCCAGGTCACCTTTAACGCCTCGCAACTGGCCAGTGGTATTTATTTATACCGCCTGCAGGCTGGAGGCAAGGTGTTTGTGAAGAAGATGTTGTTAATGAAATAAACCTGATGGAACACTCTGTCAGAGGGTAAACCATACCTGCGTTACTCGCAATTTGTACCCAGCGAAGGTAATGTTGATGTGCAGGTAGCGTACTCCGACTGGAAGTTTGAGAATGGCGTGGCTTATGCTATGAAACAGATCACTACTCAAAATGGCGACAAAGCCAGTGAAGCAGTGTTCAATTCATTTACGATAAATTGAGATCAAAGGATGCCATCGCTTCGAGCGATGGCATCCTTTGAATTATTTCACCGGCTGCCGTAATATTGTCTTCCATTTTTCCGGGGGAACACGTCTCGGATCGGACAAATAAATCTCGTGATGCTTCCCATTTGATCTAAATCCATGTCCGGTCATATACGAATGCAGCTGCTCAATTTTGGGTCCCTCATCGCTGTAAGGGCCGATATGCAAAATCTGAACGGCTTTCCCCTCCTCAAGCCTTTGCAGTCTGATGCTGTCGAGCGACGGCAAATCCTTTTTTTTGCGAAGCTGTCCACATGCTTCTTCCAGATGACCTGCCGTGATGAAATCGGGCTGGAGAATCATCAACGTCCATTTCCAGTCATCTTTGTGATCCAGATCATCCATCCACCAGAGTCCCTCAAGCGGCATCACCTTAAAATCCGTGCCATCGGGCTTTTTCTTTAGCATGAATTTCAATGTATATGACAGACTATACAGTGCATCCACATGCTGTTGGAAAACAGGCGTTGTGTTCGGATCTCCATATCCGTCGACCATGAGGAACTGAAGGGAAGGCACATCAACAACTACGATGCTCCTGGCAGAAGCTGAATAAAGCTGCTTCAGATCGTGGGTTAAATCGATTTTCTCCATCGGAATCCCATTGATTTTTCCTGCACTTATCAGGCCCGTTTCAAATATCCGTAAAGAACGAGTTAGCGGAAAGGTGAGAGCAAAAAGGGTTGTTAAAACGGTAAATAAAATCAAACATCTTTATTGTTGATGCCTGCGTTCATCATCTCAGGTAGATATCAAGAAACTGTTCCATCCATTTATTCGTATCGACAAACCACTCAGGATTTGCCAACATCTGCTCCTCCGTCTGGATAAACGGTCCTGGGTTCAACTCATCACGGCTGTGCTCAATTAGCTGCCGTGCATCTTGTTCCCGCATTTCGGCATGAAACTGAAAACCAAGAACATGATCCTCATATTTGAATGCCTGATGACTACATCCTGCGCTTTCCGCCAGCAACTCAACGCCTGAAGGCAACTCGAATCGATCGCCGTGCCAGTGATAGACGAGCATTTCCTCTGATGAATGTTTAAAGAAAGACAAATTCGCCGCCGCCCTGGTCCATTGTATTGGGAACCATCCAATTTCTGTTTGATCATTGCGTACTACTTTGCCGCCGATCACATCCGCAATCAACTGGGCACCAAGGCAGATTCCCAAGGTTTTTCGACCTGTAGCCACTGCTTCGCGGATCAATGACTTCTCATCAGCCAACCACGGAAATTTATCATCTTCATAGACATTCATTGGCCCGCCCATAACTATAAGAACATCATCACTCCTGAAATCAGGCCACGAAACATTCTTCTGGAAAACAGGATACATGTGCACTTTGTGATTGTTCTTTCTTGCCCATTCCCGAATGATGCCGGGTCCCTCATGAGCAACATGCTGTAAAACGTGGATATCCATAGTTGCTTGAATTGGAAGCGAATGCCATTCTTTCGAAACTAAAATATTGAAAAACCAGCTACGAGATTATACCCGTAAATCCCCTGAAGTTATTCCGGTTAAAGTCAAGAAAGATTACTCTAATTGGATTTTATTTTTTGTTACTTTTTTGAGTAATTGAGGAGTAGGAGCAAGCCTTTGGATCCCGCACTTGGCGAGTTGATCGTCTTGGGACCGGGCTTGTTCCTTTCTTTTTTTGTGCTGGCGCTGTGAGAGGGGGGCCTGGGGATCAAAGTCCTGCCACCGCCTTCTTTTATCCCGTTTTTTATGGGAGGATACGTTCTTGCCTTTTTGGCTGTTCTTCCGGTCGATTTGAGCATTGAAGGGTGTGTTGTTCTTAAGCATCCCATAGACGATACGCAGAATCTTGTGCATGCAGACTCCCAAGGCCGCCTTCCTGGCCATGCCCTTATTCAGAAAGGCCTGGTAGGTTTGTCTGATGAGCGGATTACATTGAATGGCGGATCGGGCTACCATATATAGTATCGCGCGTGCCTCTGAGCGACCCTGTTTGCTCATATGATGGCCCCAGCTCCCATCTCCGCTTTGTTTATAGAGCGGATGGACTCCTAAATGGGAGGCCAGTTGTTTGACGTTCTCAAACATCTGCACCGATCCAATATTGAGCATGAGGCCCACGGCCGACCAGACAGCTATGCCGGGAAAACTACAGAGCAGTTCAATTTCCCCGGGGCATTCCCCATAGCTTTGATAATGGTTGGCCAATAGCTTTTTCTGATCCTGAATATCGTCTTCCAGGGTTAGCATCTGTCGGGCCAGGGTCGCTATAATACCGGCCGAGACCGGACCGCTATCTCCGGGTTCGGAGGCAATCTTATCCAGCAGGTTTCCCGCTTTCATCCCGCTCAGATACCGAATCTGGCCTAACCGGTCGATACCCGCTGCTTTGAGTTGGTCATAGCTGGCATAGTTTGCGAGTACCTGAAGGAGCCAGTGAGGAATCCCATCCCGGCAATAGCCGACCAATTCGGGCATATTCGTATACAAGAGGGCCTGCAGATGATTACTCAGTTGGGTTTTTTGTTTCAGGTTCAGTTGAATAAATTTCCAGTGACCCCGCAGCTGGGGATACCAAGGTTGGTTATAGCGAACCTTCTCGGGGTGGGAGACCAAATATCCGGCGATATCCCGGGCACTAATCGGGTCGGTTTTCGTGCGGCGTCCACTCGCCCGGCTATCGGCTTCTACCAGCGCCGGATTCAGCCGAGCCACCTGCACCGGCCACGATTCGGCAAGGCCCCGCAACATACGATACCAATTATTCTCAAAACCACCCGTACTCTCCAGTCCCACCCAGATTTGGGCCTCTTGATGGGCTTGGAGAAAACCGGTTAAAAAGGCTTCCAGTTTCTGATGACCGGTGGAAGTATCATCAAGCTGAAAATCATCTTCGATCACTTGTTTGCCGGGATTGCACAAAATAAAGTCGCAATATCCCTTACTGACATCTCCACCTAAATAGTAATGTAACATAGGTTATCTTCATTTTATGTCGAGTATCCTAAAAAAAGACCAGTAAGATCATCCTCGTTTTATATGCGGTGTTATACACCATGTTATTCCACGATTTTACCTGGTCAGGGGAACACACACTTCAGGACGGGCTCGCAGCCCAAGGGGAGCACGTGTTCCCTGACAAGGTACATGATCTTTTATACTAGTTTAACTGACTTTTACTATACGAGGGGACTAACACAAAAAATATTACGCCTTGTTATAGTAATTTCATGAAGATTCAACAGTTAAACATACCGTTGTTTAGCACAACAATCGATAGTCCCCTTCAGGGGATTTAGGGGTAAGAAACATGTGGAAGAAAAGAACAAGTCTGTAGTCGTCTGCTTGCTATTAAACCTTTTTTTTGCTCAATTTGTTTAGGTCATTGATTTACAAATCTCTAAGCGGCAAAGACATGACAACAAGCAAAAAACTGGGCAAGGGTTTCATAGCCGGCTTATGGGGTGCTGTGATCCTGATTATCGTGATGTATGTTTTTCAATGGCTTGAGTGGATCGGAGAACCGGGATTTGTCGGAATCTACCGAAGCCTTTTCCATCATGATGCCATTGGAGCCCAGGTTTTAGCCGCGATTCTATTTGCAGTTAGCGGCGGTATATGGGGTTTTCTGTATGCACTTTTCACGCGCCACTCTACCGTACTAAAGGGAGCTGTTTTTGGGTTTTTACCATCATTCTGGTTATGGCTGGTTGTACTCCCCACAATTGGTCAACCTATATTTTCCGGATTTGCGCTCAAAGGCATTTTGCTCCCCATCCTCTTCAATGTCATTATCTGGGGAACCTTTGTTGGGGCTTACATGCACAGCAGTGAATCAGTAAGCAGTTAACAGGTGTCGAAGGATAGTTTCGCTACTAATCCCTTCCATTCCAGACGAAACGGCCTTTGTTGTAGATACCGAGAGCCTTTCCTGTTAATTCATCTCCGAGGTAGGGACTATTCATGGACCTGGATTTAACATGACGTTTCTCAAAGGTCCATTTAAGCGAAGGATCAAAAATAGTCAGGTTTGCGGCTTCTCCAACTTCGAGTTTTGGAACAGGCAGATGCAGAATAGTTCGCGGATTGACAACCATCTTTTTGATGACTTCAGACAGTGACAAAGCTTTGGTGGCCAACAAACGACGACCAGTTACTCCAAATGAGGTCTCCAGTCCGATGATTCCGTTGGGTGCATCAATAAACTCCTGGTCTTTTTCCTCGACGGCATGCGGTGCATGATCGGTGCAAATGACATCGATTGTACCGTCTTTGAGTCCCTCGATCATTGCCAGGCGGTCATCTTCAGTGCGAAGCGGCGGGTGCATCTTGCAATTGGTATCAAAATGGCGCCGCTCAATCTCTTCATCCGTCAGATCAAAATGGTGAGTGCAGACCTCTGTCGTAACATTAATTCCGCGGGCTTTACCTTGCCGTACCAGGTCAACGGCTTTGCGCGTGCTGATGTGCGCTACGTGAATGTGCCCGCCTGTTAGCTCGGCAAGCATGATATCGCGTGCAATCATCACTTCTTCAGCAATGCCGGGAGTTCCGTCCAGTCCCAGCCGTGCTGATACACGGCCCTCATTCATGTACCCGGGACGCGACAGCTCAAGATCTTCTTCATGATTGATGATGGGCATATCGAGCATCGATGCATACTGGAGGGCGATTCGCATAAGGCCAGCGTTGTAAACCGGATCACCATCATCGCTAAAAGCGACTGCTCCGCCTTCCTTGAGATCTGCCATTTCGGTGATGCTCTGTCCTTTGCGATTTTTGGAAACACAAGCTATGGGATAAACATCGACAGGCAAGGCGACCGATTTGCCCTTTATAAATTCGACAACGTCGCGGGTGTGGATAGGTGGATTGGTGTTAGGCATGCAGGCAACGGCTGTAAATCCACCGAAAGCTGCCGCCCGGCTGCCGGACTCAATGGTCTCCTTATGTTCAAATCCCGGTTCCCTGAGATGAACATGCATATCCATCCAGCCCGGAGAAACAAAAGCACCTTCAGCATCCGTGAGTTTTTCCCCATCTTTCTTTTCGAGAGAGTCAGAAATCTCAGCGATTTTACTGTTTTTTATACGAATATCAACCTTGTCCCGCGATACCTTTTTATCCGTCACCAGACGTGCATTTTTAATGAGAAGATTCGGTGTTTTTGCTATCTCTGCCATACCTCATTAATGATTTTTCCAATACGTATATAAGACCACGAGAATATACTTCGATCCTGATCAACCCACAAAACAGATACACCGTTTGAACTCACGGAATGTAGCAGCGTCATTATATGTTGCAAGACAACGGAGTAAATCGAATAATGACAATAAAGTAATCATGAGTGTGAACGAACAAGCTGTAGCAACAACTGATGAACTGGAAAATGGACAAATGAAACAGGTAACTGTTGGAGATACACCTGTTTTATTGTGCAAAGTCGATGGAGATTATTACGCTTTGGGAGCAAAATGTACCCACTACGGAGCTCCATTAGCTGATGGTTCCCTGCACGGCAACCAGATTTTCTGTCCCTGGCATCAAGCTGGATTTAATGTTACAAATGGCGACAATAATGAACCGCCGGCATATGATGGCCTGCCAACATTCCCGGTACAAGAAAAAGATGGACAGGTCATCGTAAAAGTACCTGATGATGCTCCAGGTCGCCGAACGATGAAGATGAGTCATTTTAACGTGCAAAGTGATACCCGTGATTTTGTTATTGTCGGTGCCGGTGCTGCTGGAGAAGCCGCTGCCGAAACATTGCGACAACTGGGATACGAAGGACGCATATTTTTAATCACCAAAGAAGATCGGACGCCTTACGACCGTCCCAATTTAAGTAAGGAATATCTAAGCGGCGATGCCCCTGATGAATGGATGCCATTGCGTGGTGAGGATTTCTATAAGAAATATGATATCGAACTGACCAGGAATCGGTATGTACGAGAAATCGACATTCAAAAACAGGAGATCACTTTCGCCGATAGCGCCACACAACATTACGACGAACTGTTGATTGCAACAGGTGGAATTCCAAGGAAACTGAATATACCCGGCAACGACCTTGAAAATGTTTTCACACTCCGAAGTTTTGACGATGCAGATCATATTGTTAGCCAGGTTGGTAAAGGGAAAAAAGCTGTAGTCATCGGAGCCAGCTTTATTGGCCTTGAAACAGCTGCAAGTCTACGCAAACAAGGTTTGGATGTTCATGTTGTTGCGCCGGAAACTGTTCTTTATGAGAAATTATTCGGACAAGAAATCGGAAACTGGATCAAAAAGAAGCATGAAGACAATGGAGTAAAATTCTCTCTCGGTTCCACGGTAGCGAAGTTGGAAGGCAACGATGGCAAAGTCAAAGGTGTAAGCCTAAAAAATGGCGAAACACTGGACGCCGACATCGTGCTTGTTGGAATCGGGGTCAAACCTGTTACAGACTTTATCAAAGGATTATCTCTTGAAAGCGATGGTGGAGTGAAAGTAGATCGCTTCCTGATGGCTGCAGATCATGTCTATGCGGCTGGTGATATTGCCTGGTTTCCCTATTGGCGAAATGATCAGTCTGTTCGCATTGAACACTGGCGACTGGCTCAACAGCATGGAAGAATAGCTGCTCACAATATGCTTGGGAAGCAGATCCCATACAAAAGCATCCCCTTCTTCTGGACCAGTCAGGGTAGCGTTACGTTAAACTACCTGGGACATGCTAAAGATTGGGATGACTTGATGATTGACGGCAATATTAAAGAGGATGACTTTATGGCCTATTTCATAAAAAATAATGAGGTCGCTGCCGTTGCCACGCCAAATCGTGAAAAACAGCTTGCAGCCATCCATCATTTGATGATCCTTGACAAAATGCCGGGGTCAGCAAAAATTCGGGACCATGCTTTTGACCCTGTCGAAACACTGCAAAAAATCTAGAAAAAAAATTTTTTAAGTGTAATAACGACACGGCTATGCTCGTTATATAATTGCTTTAATCAATACCCTCCTATACACCCCTCCACTACAAGCCGGTCTCCCTCCAGACCGGCTTTTTTATGTCTGACTATCTTTTTTGAATGACTCTGATTTTACATCCTCGTTCATAGACATAACTATCATCAGACTACACTGGACATATCTATATAATTTTAATACAAAAACATAAAATTATATATGTTTACTGTGTTTATCGATACTATATTATTTGTAAAAGATTACTCTTCAATAACCTGCATTCCGTTTTGGAATTGCAGCAAAGTTGGCTAGGTGTCACAATTACTAAAGAAATTTCTTCGGAGTATACCAACAGGCAGACTTCTTTCTGTACTGTTTAGTGGAAACAGATACTCATATTTAGCCTGGGAAGAATTTCTGCAACGATTCTCCAAATTAATCTTAAAAGTGATTTGGAAATATGAGAGTGACTATGATAAGGTGATGGAAGCCTACTTGTTTATCTGCGAAAAGCTAACGAATAACGATTTTGAGGTTCTAAAAAAATACAACGATGACTTCGACCACGCTTCTCCTAAATTCTCAACGTGGTTGATGGCGGTGTCAAAAAATATTTGTGTTGATCTTTACCGAAAATCCAACGGCAGGAAACGATACCCCAAAGGCATTCGAAGACTATCAAAAGAAGACCGCCTTTTTTTTGAACTATACTACTGGAAGGGCCTTCCTGTCGATGAAATAGCTAAAACAATGGGACTGACCAATGGGACCCATGGAAACGCCATATCTGACAGCCTCAACAGAATTAACGATGCATTAGTCCGCACACCCAAGACACCCAAAACCGTTCAAATGGTCGCTTTCAATGAATCACGGTATATAGTTAGCGACGAGTTAGAGGAACCGGATCTGAATGCTCAAATGGAAACGTGGATTGAAACATTGCCGGCCAATGAAAAATTAATACTACGCCTCAGATTTTGGGAAAATTTATCAGCCCGGGAAATTGCGGAAATACTTGATATAGAACCATATGTAAAAGTCTATACAATGATAAAATCATCACTAAAAAAATTAAGAGAAAAAAAAGAAGGGGATGGAATTTCATAAACAACGGGGCCGTGTCCGTACCATAATTTGTAAAGCACTGTAACTATTTCTATGCATCTGACCGAAAACGAAATATTACTTTATTTAGAAGGTAAAACTTCGAAACAAAGAAAAAACGAGATCGAAGCGCATCTGTCCGAATGTTCCGAATGCACCTCCATCCTATCAGAATTATTTAGCCTGAAAAAAGAAGTAGATCAGAAGAAGGTTCCGGATTTAGATAACAGGACATATAAAAAAGCCCTGAACCTATTCAATAGTTCATCAAAGACTGACAATCCAAGGTTATTCAAACCGAAATTATCGCTCGTTTATTCTATTGTTATTGTGCTAATCGCATTATCATTCATGTTTTATCTCTACCGCAGTGATACTCCCAAAATTAAAACCCGGGAATATCGCGGAAGCGATTCATTTGGAAATGCTATTCATCTTTACCCGGGAGAAAATACATCCATCAATTCGTCAACTGTCTCTCTTAAGTGGAGTAAAGTGAAGAATGCGATGCGATACCGGGTGAATGTATTCGATGAAAATGGCAATATTGTACTCAATAAAGTATCTGCGGATACTGCCATCCATTTTAACTCACAAATGCTATTGAGTTCAGGAAAAACCTACTTATGGAGAGTTGAAGCATTTTATCCGGATGGGCGATCGGAAACATCCACGGTCTATTCTTTCAAATATGCACCCAAATAATCGCTGAGAGTGTGAAACCTGTTACCCGAATAGCCATCGTTGCATTAGCATTAATCGTTATTTCATCGGTTACGGCTACCTTGTACCGGGTATTTCACGATGACAGTCGGCAACTCTACAATAATGCCGTTTATCTCTACAATAACTGGCAAAACAAGAAAGCTGAAAGGGAAATCATACCGCTTCTGAAAAATAACCCGGAAAACCTCAGTGCCGGGTTCTTGTATGGAAATATCCTGTTCAGATTGGGCAAACTGAACCAGTCAAAAAAGATCTTTTCAGCCTTAGCGGTTAAAGATTCTCTGCGAAAAGTTGAATCTCTTTTAAAACTGGCTCATACCCTGTTCTTCCTGAACGATCTGGATTCTGCCGGAGTCGTGTTGAATGAAGTCAATAAGCTGGCAACCAGGAATAAAGACTCTCTTGCGATAGCTCGCTCATACTATTTATCAGGACTCATTGCCTTTAACTCCCTGGATTATAAGACAGCGATGAAACTTCAGAAGAAAAGTCTGGCTTTGGCTATCAGGTTGAATGACAAACAACAACAGGCTGACGCATTACGTCAAATTGGAGTGCTATACTGGTATTCATCAAGACACGACTCTGCTCTTGCTAATTACTACAAACCGGCACTGAAAATATATCGCGAGATCAACGATAAGATCGGAGAAGCCACGACCTTAAGTAACATGGGCCTCATTTATAAAGATCAGGAACATGTCAACAAAAGTATTGACTACCAGCTTCGGGCTTTCCTGCTGCAACAGCAAACAGGCGATCAAATAGGCCTTGCAAACAGTTACTATTTCCTGAATAACCTGATATCCATCGCCGGCTGGCACAGTTCCATATCCTACAACTTGCTTCACAAAAGTTACTCGATTAGTCAGCGAATCGGATACAAATGGGGAATGGAAGTATCAGACCGGGCCCTGCGCAATTATTTCTTTTCCAATCCGGACCTTTCGTTCCCAAAACTGGCTGTTTCAGATTCCATCTTATCTAAGGTTGGAGAAGGAGCTATTTACACTCTCTGGGACAAAATCTTAGAGCTTAAACGCAAGAGAGACTATAAAAATGAAATCGCAAATCTTAACCGGTACGTCAGGTTATGCGATTCTCTTGGTTATCACAATGGGGAACAGGTTGCGTTGGGAAACCTTGCCTTTGCTCTTGCAAATGACAGCCGGTTTACTGAGGCTGAGTCGGCCCTTAAAAAAGCACAGCTGATTACTTCGGATATTCATCTTACAACAGATTTTCTTCTGGATACAACAAAAGTAAGATTGGATCTCAAAAAGGGAGAGATTAAAAAAGCCGCCTCTGCCCTCATCCGGTTAGCTCAACGTTATGACTCGCTATATATGAGCAGCATCTCCCCTGAAAATAATACGGTGATAGAGCACGATATTTCAAGGATTCATCAAAAAAGGAACGCCATTTACTCCCAGCTGATCGATGTCCTTTACTCGCTGCATGACAAAAGGTTATATGAATATGTACAAAAAGAACGATCGATTCCATTCTGGTGGAGGACCAATGCGAATTACAGCGATATCGATCAGGATAATCATGATGCGATGGGCAAATTTATCGAATCACTCGAGAACAGCAACGAGGACTCAAACTCTTCAGACTACGTCCAATCGTTGACCGGATACTTCTCGGATAAGGAGAAGGAGCTTAACAAAATGAGTGCTGCCATATCTGGTTATATTTCCAATGAAGATAATCAGCTGGTGATATCAAGCCAGGAACTCCAGAAACAACTCGGGAAAAATGAAGTTGTTGCCGAATATTTCGTGAATAATCGTGAATTGCTGATTTTTGTTACGAGAAATGAAACATCATCCGTTATACGATCAGACATTTCGGAATCCCGGTTACATTCGCTTGTAACAATTTATAACGGAGCCATTGAGAGGGGAGCTGAGAATCCTGATGACGACTTATGGAAAGGCATCTCACATCATCTTTACAGCCTTGTAATAGATCCTATCGTTAAAAAAGGATTGCTAAAAGAAGGCGACCACCTGATCATTTCTCCCCATAAAATTTTACACCTGCTGTCATTCCAAACATTAGATGTCGTACCGTCTGATCAGCCTGTTTCTTTTTCTGTGGAGCATTACGACATCTCATATATACCTTCTGCTTCTTTTTTTGTTCAAAGGAAAAACAGAAAAAAGCCGAAGTACAACTCAATGGTAACCATTGCACCTGACATTAATAGTTTACCTGGAATTGTTGCTGAAATTCGAAATATCCCCAAAAACTACGTTAGCCGATTTGTTTCCCTGAAAGATGACCGTGCAAAAAAGGACAGTGTGCTTGAAGCGTTTAAAAAATTCGATGTTGTTCATATTGCCTCACACGCACAAGTGAATCAATGGTTTCCACTGTTTTCAACCATTGAATGCAGCGATAATCCCTTAAAATTATATGAGATCCTGCAGGAAAAAATAAACGCAAAACTCGTAATACTCAGTGCCTGCGACACAGGGCTTAGTCTCTCCTCAAGCGGCGGTTTGCCGGATGATGAAGATATCATAAGTTTTTCCCGGGCATTGCTTGCTAAAGGTACCTCCGCTGTCATTGCAACGTATTGGATGGTGAATGACAGCAGCACTGTTCAATTTATGAATCTTTTCTACCAACGCATGTTTCCGGAACCCTCTCATCAACTTGATAATTCTAAAGCCAAATTACACGCGAGCCGCATTTCCATTGACAAACTGTTAAATGATGTACAACGTCAGTGGATCACCGATAGAAGAAAAGCGGGAACGTCTGATCATCCTTTCTACTGGGGATCTTTTTTTGTATCTGGTGGTTCGATTTGATTAGAATAACTTAAACAAAAACAATCTATTCATAAAAACCACCCTCCTGTCCGAGTTATAAGAATAGCTGTAATCAGCAGCCCGAAGGACCTTATCTCCTCCTAAAAGGGGAAATATTAAAAACACGGAGGCAGTATGTTTAAGAAAATGACACCATGGGTATTTCTTTTGTGCTTCAGTACGAATGTTTTTGCGCAATACCAGGCATCCTGGGACTGGACTAATCCCTATTCCCCCGGACTCAACTGGGTCGCCTCTTCCCGCAGTGAAAATGGAAATGTGATAGCTTACGGCGATGGAAGAACAGTATACAATATCACTAAGAGTCAATACTTTAACTATGGATCATATTCACAAGGACATACAATAAAAGGTCGATTTACTTCTCCTAATTATTACTTCCTTTGGACCAATTATGACTATTCAACAAGTACAATTTATTCATATAACGCCTCCGTCGGAACCAAAGTAATAACGACTTCTGACAAGCCTGCTTCTTCATTTGATTTATTTGACGGAAATCATGCAATCAAAGTAGGACATGGAGAAATAGACGTTATTGATCTCAAAACAGGAGATGTAGTTCAAACAATTGGAGGTCCTGATCCCAACAATCTTGCTAAAAAATTTACTGGAGACTTTGATGATATAAAAACTCAACAAAATGGCAGGGTTATAACCGCGGGTAGTAACTCTACAATATATTATACTGATGATCTATCGCTTTTCAACAAAGCTCAGGTAAACTTAGTATATGACGCCAGCTTTACAGAAATAACCGACACTCGTGCATTTGCTACCGTACCTAAGCGCAAGATTGCCCAAAGTGTTCCGATTTTTGCTATAGGAAACCAGTTTTCAACAACAGGCGCAGGAGTTGTAATCAGGAGCATGGATGAAGGAGCAACGTGGGATTCTGTTTTTGCCGTACCGAATGTTACTATGAAGGCTATATCGGCCGGCAGTAACACGAATGCCATCATTGGCGGAAACAGTTATAGTGGAGGAGTGCTGTATTACACCAAGGACGGAGGAGATACCTGGAATAAAGGAGATGATTCATCAAATTATATTTATTCCATAACTCATGTTTCTGCTGATTCTGCTTATGCCGTTGGTGCTAAAGGATTAATATTGTTAACGACAGATGGCGGAGAGCACTGGACGCAAATAAGTGATGATAATCCCGGTTTTTCAGGAATTTATTTTTCATCGCCTTCCGTCGGATATGCTGCCGCGCTAAATGGTCCCAGCATACTAAATGTTTATAAGACTACTGATGCCGGGGAGAATTGGAATGTAGCTTATGTCGATTCTTCTTTTTCACCTTCTAATGCTTTTCTGAACTCCGTCTTTTTTATCGACGACATGACCGGTTTTATAGCCGGTTCAAAGTTTATAAAAACCACCGACGGCGGCACAACGTGGAATAATGTAACCACCGGGGTAACGTCCGATGCCATTTTTCAGGATGTTTATTTTGTAAATAACGACCTTGGATTTGCAGTATATAGAGACCCATTCACTGGTGATGGCGCCATAAAAACGACCGACGGTGGAACAAAGTGGACTCCTGTGAATATCAATAATGATAAGTATGATAAACAGTATGTCTACTTCGCTGACAAAAATCTTGGTTTTATATCCGGCACTTCCACTCTTTACAGAACCACCGATGGTGGGGATAACTGGGATACACTTGCTGTGGGATACAATACCCAGAATTTAAATAGCAAGGTTACTTTTATTAATTCAACCACAGGATTCTTTGGAAAGAAAGGGCAGGTATTTAAAACTATGGATAAAGGTGATACATGGACCGATGCCCCGATTGATAGTCATAGTGTACCACAAGAAATTCAGTTTGTCAGCGATAAGGTCGGTTATTTAGTTTGTACGTCCGACACTTTTGGAGTTCCTGTACATGTTTTATTTAAAACTGCTGACGGCGGTGATAGCTGGTCCGATTTAACAACCAAATTACCCGGCAGCACAGGATTTCAACATCTGTTTTTTTCGGATGAGACTACCGGTTATTTGGCGGGGAGTGCAGGTATTATAAAAACTACGACAGGGGGAGATGTTGTAACAGCCATCGAACGACCGGAGAATAATACTTCCAGACCATCCGGCTTTACATTATACCAGAACTACCCGAATCCGTTCAATCCAACGACCACCATATCGTATTCGCTACAAAAAAACGGCCCGGTGAAACTGCGTGTTTATGATGTCCTCGGCCGCCTGGTTGCCACTTTGGTTAATGAGCAGCAAAAAGCAGGGACTCATACAATCAGCTTCAACGCATCGCACCTTGCGAGTGGCGTTTATTTCTACAGGATAAGCACATCCGGTTTTTCGCGGACTAAAAAATTACTGCTTCTTAAATAACGATGTGGTGCGATGTCGTCTTTACAATAAGTCGGTCACAAATGGCCGGCTTATTGTTTTCAAGACAATAAAGACTGAACTCACGATTTCACACAGGCTTAAGTGAACCCGGACTCGGTATTTGATTAATGCAAAAAAAGCTCTTAAGAAAGACTTTTCTTTTGATGGCGCTTTCAAGAGTCTTAAAAGATCGGTTAGAATTAATTAAGAAATCCTCCCGCCCCCTAAAAAAAATCTTCCTGTCCGTGTTTTAAACATGAGTATTTAAAACTTCAAAAGGGCAAGTTCCGGGTTCCTGTCAGGTTGGTGTTTAAAACGTGGAGAGTGGAAATACACACCTATTGACGGTTATACCGGAATAATCTCTTGCTAATTGAATTATCAGGCAGAAAACTATGGAGGATAATGTGGTTACAGGTAACTCTACAGATCAAAGAAAGTACACAGTGCTGTCGTTTTTTTGCATTTGCTCAATAATAATGTTGGTGTTCTTCACACAAATTCCTGCATTTGGACAAAACAGCACTGATAATTCTTACTGGGATAATATTTTTTCACGACCGCAAAGAAGCGTTGCTGTGGCTGTCAAAGACCCTGATTACGCAGTTTTCGCAGGCGTTTTCAGAATTCCTCATTCTCCGGTGATCGGTGGAAGTGATGAGAACAAATTCCTTCTTTCGATATGGGATAAGGACCACTGGGTGTTAACAGGCCAGGTTAAAGAGATTAACGACTACAGCGGAAGTCCATATATAACGGATTTTGATGTGATACGTACGGTCGCTGTTGACCAAAATAGCATATACATCGGTGGAAACTTTCAGATTATCACGATGCAGGGCGATACGTGTTTCAACATTGCCCAGTGGTATGGCGATCAGTGGCACCCTGTTGAAAAAGGAATCGACGGGTCGGTCGAAACAATCGCACCGACCGGCAATGGTGATATTTATATTGGGGGTTTATTCTCAAAACTTAGAAACGGCACGCTTGTCAATAACATTGTCCACTGGAATGGAACGGTCTGGTCTACGCTCGACGACCAGGGAGGTGCTGTGGGGGTCAACGATAAGGTACACGATATTAATGTTGCCAATGGATCGTTGTACGTAGGAGGCGAGTTTTCCACGGCAGGCGGTCAAAATGTCAATTATATAGCCGCCTGGAATTGGGGCACTCATGCATGGAAAGCGCTGGCGGGTGGTGTGAACAGTTATGTACGGTCTGTTGCAACATATGGGAGTGATGTATACATAGGCGGCGATTTCACCGAAACGATCGGACATACCTCTATTCCGCATATCGCAAAATACACGGATACGAATAGTTCAAGTGATGAATGGAGTGTGGTTGGACAAGGTAAGGTAACAACAGTATCAGATATCGAAATTTCACCCGCGGGAAATATATATGCTGTTGGTGGTTTCTCTGATGAAGTCGGTGTAAACCCCACTTCTATGGCTATGTGGGATGGATCACAATGGAAGGATTTAACTGGCGATGGCCACAATCTTGACGCAGCCGGGATAAAAATGGCGGTATCCAGCAGTACAACTGCCGATGTAATCTACCTTGGATTTATCAATAATTCCCATATGATTACCAGCGATGGCCGTCAGCTGGAAAGATATGCAAAGTGGGATGGAAGTCACTGGCACGGTTTAGGATATGCTATTGGGCCTTTCTTTCAATGATAGTCACCCTGGCAACATGAATAATAAGATCAATGACCTCGCATGGGATGGTTCTTATCTGTATGCAGGTGGTCGTTTTGAATATATAGGGGATGATTCGGTCAATTACGTGGCAAGATGGGATCCGGCTAGTATGGAGTGGAGCCAATTGGGATCCACTGGATTATCTTCGCCAGGTGCTGTTTACACATTGAGGTACCATAACAACGCCCTTTATATCGCAGGTGATTTTGCCACTGCCGACGGAATGACCGTCGATAATATCGTCAAATGGGATGGCAACTCATTTGTGGCTTTAGGCAACGGCTTGTCACATCCAACATATAATGCGAGCGTGTATGACATAACGTTTGTAAACGATACACTATACGCTCTGGGTGAACAATTTTTCAACACAGCAGACAATATCGCTTATTTTGACGGTACAATGTGGCATCCTTTTACACGTGTTCCGGTTATTTCCTCCGGTGATGCAATATCCATCGCGTATTACAAAAACAATCTCTACGTGATGACAAGTTATCATCCCTATGTATATGAATATGACAAATCACAGGACAAATGGATCCAGATCGCCAGTTCAGTCAACTCGGGCTCATCATATCAAACTCTGTACGCTGATAAAAACTACCTGTATTTGGGAGGTCGTTTCTCGCAAATAGACAATGTGACATGCAATGATGTTGCGCGATGGGATGGGAGTGGCTGGTCGGCTTTTGGACCTGGATTCAGCGGACCCGTCTATGACATTTACACTAACGGGAATGATGTCTATGCAGGCGGTGATTTTGTTTCCTCGGGAAATGACACGCTGTGGTCAATCGCCCGGTGGGATGGAGCCAAATGGAGTGCTATGGGAAGTGGCGTCAGGCGAAATCCGATTGCCTTCAATGGAGGAACAGGTACCGTGGCGGCAATGACAGGAACGCCGTTTGGACTCTATGCTGGCGGAACCTTTAACTATGCCGGAAGTGACTATTCCAATAACCTGGCCCTATGGAAAAACTTCACTCTTACTGGTATTGATGATAAATCATCCGACGTACAACAACCCAACCAGATGCGACTTTACCAGAATTACCCGAATCCGTTCAATCCGACGACAACGATATCATACTCGCTAAAAAAAGCCGGTGAGGTGAAACTGCGTGTTTATGATGTTCTCGGCCGTCTGGTTGTGACATTGGTTGATGAACATCAGGGATCAGGGGTGCATGTTATCAGATTCAACGCATCCCGTCTGGCGAGTGGTGTTTATTTCTACAGAATAAGCACACCCGGATTTACTCAGACAAAAAAGCTGCTCCTTCTTAAATAATTCTGATCGGGCAACTCTTCCACTACAAGCCGGTCTCACTCCAGACCGGCTTGTTTATATTGAACCGTTGCAATCTTGCCGATATTAATGTACAATTCTATATAAACATTATAAATTCATAATTAATAAATATGTATTTATAATCCTATTTCATAGCTGTCCAAAACGTTTTGCAATATTACGAATTATATGCGTTTCTGACTGTTTAGGACAGATTTTTTCGCACTTCCAAAATCAATCCCCCCAATTAAACAAATTTATCTGCTTATAATCGGATTCTGGGGGGATATCCGGAGGTTTAAAGGGATGGTCCATTAGCTTTTTCAGGTCAAACTTGACAAACAGGTTTAATCGCAGAAACGCCACCATATTGGATAGACACCAGCGGTAGGAGGCGCAGGCTTTGAGGTATTTCAAGATCAGCATAGCAATCATTGCTGTCCAAATCTGAATGAGCACAGCATTGGCCGTAGTCCCCAGAAAGGATTTGATTTTGAGTAGTTGTTTGATCTCTTTAAAGAAGATTTCAATGTCCCATCGGGCTTTGTACAACTCACCGATGGTGTTTGCTGTCCAGGTAAATTGATTGGTAATCAGCTCAATCGTTTGATCTTTGTCCGAATCGTAGACCACCACACGCCGTAGCCTGGTGGGATATTTTTGATAGGTCGGGGGATGACTCAATTCAATGTATTCATCGACCAGGACATGCTCGTGGCGCCCCTCTGGGAGAGGTTTTTCTTTTCCCCGTTTGAATTGGATGGAATCTTTGAGGCGGATGACAAAATAGCTGCCTTCGGTGTTCCACCGGTACAGGGTTGGGAAATCAACGTAGGCCCGATCAGCTACGACTACCGCATCAACGGGCAAGGATAACTCCTTTGCTACGGTGGAGTCGTGAGGCTTTCCATCCGTCATACGTATATACACCGGAAGACATCCATCGTAGTCAAGCAGGGTGTGGAGTTTGATAGCTCCTTTCTTCTTGCGGAACCTGGCCCAATCATATAAACTCAGGCAGAGGCTAATGGTGGTCGAATCCAATAGCAGGATCTTGCTTTTGATCTTAAAACGGGTCTGCCTGAATCGAGCCATCCCGCTAAGCTTTTTCATCATCGTAAAGTAGTAATCCTGAAACAGCCGCCAATCGCGATGCTTGTTTTGATAGGATAAAGAAGATTTACACGGAGCACGGGTAATGCCTAAATGATTGAGGTTTCCACTTGCTGATTTAAGACCATTACAGACATCACGAAGGCTGTTTAACTTCGAGAACTGGCAGAACAGCATCGTTGTCAGATGCGTCCAGCTGGTGATTCCTTTGGCGTGCTTGTCGGTGCCATGTTTGCTGACCAGTTTGGTGAAGCTAAGGCGGTCTAAGGTCTGCATAATCTGGGCAAATAGTGTTACATTTGTCATAGTCAGTGATATTTTAGGTTGGGTTGGACCTCCTAAAATAGTAAAGCCCCGACTTCGGGGCTTTCACTGGCTACTTTTTAAACGTTTTGGACAGATGTGATCCTATTTATACATAATTCTGTATGTTAACCCGAATTTTCGGTGTTAATCTCATCTTAAATTATATGTATTGATAAACCACTCCCTCAATAAAACCCGGTTATCAAAATACTGAGGAATCCATGGAGAAGATTACAAGAACACATGGGAAAAAAACCAGCAGCAACTCGATTGCTGATTTCTTCGAAGCGATCAAGAACGGGAATGAGAGTAAGATTCGTGAGCTACTCCAAAAGAATCCCAAACTTGCTACGCAGAAAGATAATCAGGGAGTTTCTGCGCTCATGATGGCGTTATATCATCAACACAGAGAACTCGTCCAGCATATAATGCCGCGTCTGCTGGAGCTGTCTGTATTTGAGGCTGCAGCTCTTGGGTATCGTGATGCAGTAGCCAGAATTATCCAAAAAAATACCACACTGGTCAACGACGTCTCCAGTGATGGCTTCGGGCCATTGGGACTTGCCGTCTTTTTCGGTCACTACCATACGGCTGAGTACCTGATAGACCTTGGCGCGGATGTGAATCGTCCTTCATCCAACAAAATGCGGGTCCGTCCGATTCACAGCGGAGCCGCAATCAGAGATAAAGCACTTGCCGTCCGAATGATCGAACGTCTAATATATGCCGGAGCTGATGTTAATGTATCACAGAATGGCGGATGGACTCCACTACATCAGGCGGCCGCTCATGGAAATACCGATCTCGTTCAAATCCTGTTGCGTAACGGAGCGAATCCAAATGCACGGGCCGAAGACGGGCGTATCCCACAGGATATGGTTCCCGAAGGAATGAAGGAATTGACGGAACTGCTTAAGCCACGAAAGTATGGGGGTTAGTTGTTTGGTTATTATGTTATTTAGTTATTAAGTACATACCATCTGTCGACCATGAGCCGTCTTTTACTCAATAGCCCAATAACTCATTAACTTGAGTTCGAGATAAGCACTGGAATAAATCATTCAAAACTATTCGTTTCTGATTTGTTGACTGATAGCACCCGTATTAATCCGGGGGGTTATGAAGAATCCGTTAATTCCTTAACCGCTTTAACGGTTTAAAACAGCCTCGTGAATACGCTTGTATATGCGAAATCAGCCCTTGGGTAAGTTTATCCTATTTCGAACTCGCGTTAACTTAATAACTTCTTCCCTTTCATCTATTACACTTTTCCGTTATCCTTTTCTTCCATCGGAGTTCTATAACTACCAAATTTCATGCTTCCTTTCGAAGAAATCTCAACACTCAGTGTTTACGAACTGACCCTTCAGATTAAGAGCCTTTTGGAGGATGAGTTCGCCAGCATCAGCGTTCAGGGTGAAATCAGCCAGCCTAAAACCAGTGCCAATGGGCATGTCTATTTCACCTTGAAGGATGATAGAGCCCAATTGTCCTGTGTCATATGGAGCAGAACGGCACGTATGTTGAATACCGAATTGCTTCACGGCCAGCAGGTGACGATAAGCGGTGATTTGCAGGTTTATCCGCCGCATGGGAAATACCAGCTTATTGTGAAATCAGTTCAACAAGCTGGTATCGGAGCACTCCAAAAGGCTTTTGAAGAACTAAAGAAAAAGCTCTCTGAAGAAGGACTTTTTGACGAGTCGCACAAAAAACCACTGCCCGCTTTTCCTAAAACGATCGGTGTGATAACATCGGGTACGGGAGCTGCATTTCATGATATTACCTCTACTCTCGAACATCGATATCCACTGGTAACGGTTCTTCTATATCACGCGAGTGTACAGGGTGTAAACGCCGCACCGGAGATTGTAAAAGGGATCCGGTATTTCTCTGAAGTGAGACCGGTCGATCTGTTAATTGTCGGTCGCGGTGGAGGCTCGCTCGAGGATCTCTGGCCTTTTAATGAAGAAGTCGTTGCCCGGGCCATTTATGCCAGCCCGATTCCCGTAATAAGTGCCGTGGGTCACGAGACGGATTTCAGTATATCGGATTTTGTTGCAGATTTACGTGCCGCCACGCCAACGCAGGCAGCTCTAAAAGCAGTCCCCGATGCCAATGAACTAAGGTTTTATGTTGACGATCTATCGCGTACCCTTCTCATGAGAATCCAGGATAAGACACGATCAAACCGGGAACGCGTTGACAGGCTTATCGGTGCACATGCCCTGCTTGCTGTACGCGACAAGGTGGGTCATGCTCACGACGTCATCACAACACTCAAATTACGCATGAATCATGCCCGGCGGGATCGGATGACGGATGCCAAAATTCGCTTGAACAACCTGGAGCAATTACTACAGCTTCACAACCCGATAGAACCGCTTGAACGTGGTTTTGTACGTGTTCTGCAGGACGGGAAATGGGTCAGAAAGGCTAAGAAATTTGATTCGGAGGATTCATTCGATTTGCAATGGAGCGACGATACTGTCTCCATCAAACGGCCTTGAACTGTAAAAACGGTTGACTAATCTGTTCTTTTAACCCGGATGCATCCGAATGCTATATCATTACTCACTACATACTCTGCTTTTCATACCGATTCAAGCGCTATCTTATAATACCTCATCTCGACAAGTACTCTCATGTAAAACATTTTGCAACATCACCCTTTTCCCCGTTACGATGCACTGCCTCCATTTTCCGGTTGCCCCCGGTTGAAACCGGGTGCTACAAAAATTTCCCATCCGCGAAAATCCGCGGCTACCTAACTTTAGATTTCAACAATTCAACTTTCCTCGAAATATCAGCCCGGTCCATTTTGCGGTAGGCTTCGGGAAGCAGATCCTTTGATGTACATTCGAGAACGGCACAAAGTGTCTGCAACTCGATTTCATCCGGATAGGTTGGCGGGATGAAATCGGCCAGCACCTGATCCAGGATATCTGGTGTAACTTTTTCAGAACCACAGGCTACCGCCTTAAACTTTGCACGTGTCAGGGCTGCTTCCATATCAGCTCCGGAGAGTGGTTCACTGCCCTTTCTTATGGCCTGTGGGACATATGAATCCTCCAGCTTGATTCCGGTTTTATGGCGCATGGCTTCAAACAATTCAAGGCGTTCTTCATCGGTCGTGGGATGAAACAGCGCAAGATGCTCCTCGGCCCTTCCCTGGCGTTTCAGGTCAACCGGCATCAAATCCGGACGTGCCGTCATCAGGAACCAGATCACACGGCCACGATTTTCCGTGTTGCTCATAAACTGCGCGATCTGTGCAAATACACGGTTGGACACACCGCTGTCTCCACTCTGCTGACGGTCGCCAAGATAGGCATCGGCTTCGTCAATCATAACCGCAACAGGCGCCATAGCCGTTAACAGATTAAGGATCTTCTCCAGATTACCTTCCGTCACGCCCTGCCACTGGCTCCGGAAGTTTTTCAGTTTGACCATCGGCACTCCGACCTCACCCGAGAAACAGGTGACGAGCCACGATTTACCCGTACCGACAGAGCCGCAGATCAGGTAGCCCATGGGCATCACGTCGTTGCGACCGGCTTTCATTGCCGCCGTAGCTTCACGCAGGTGTTTCTTAACCTGGTGATTACCGGCTACATCATCGAGTGAATGTCGAGAATCAACAAATTCGAGCAGGCCATAAGCCTCTGCTTCGATCAATTCCTTCTTGTTGCGGATCAAACGGTCGAAGGTTATGACCTGTTTGTTCTCAACAGCATTGGCCAACAGGCTTTGCAGATTGATATAACTCAATCCGGCCGTGTGTCTTGCAAGTACAGGTGCCGGAACCTGGCATGCCTTCTCGTAATCACTCTTCGGCATGTAACGCTCGATGTAGGTCAGCCGTTGATCTTCATCGGGCAAATCGATCCGAATCTCTGAGTTGTACGGACTTTGAATCAGGCTCTTGTTCAGATCATTTAGATTTTCGGTCAGCATGATAAGCGAAAAATCAGCGGCCAGAAAAACCGGATCATGTGCCCAGCGCTGCAGATAGACAAGCGCGGTACGGTCCTCAGCATTGGCCATTCCCCCTTCTGAACCAGGTACTATGGTCTCTGAAAAATCGATGATACAGGCAATGCTCTTATTCTCCGAGATCCGAATATTGAAGTAGTTTTCGAGCAGAGAAAAAACACGAACCGGATCCTTGGGTACTTTTTGAGCGTACTCGGTACCCACCAGGCTGTCATAACCGGCAACGGCCCTGTTGAAATCGATCCGGCTCTCTTTATCACGAAACTGGATACCAGACGAACGATCATAAAATAGAACAATGTCCCTGGCCCCAAAGAGCTCTTCAGACAGAAATGTCTTCAAACGCATAAACTCAACCTGATCCTCATGCTTCCATAAGGTAAGATCCCGGATATTACCGTGTAGGATGAATTGGTTAACCGTCTTACTCAGATACTTATGCGCTAACTCCTGTGCCCATGATGGATAATCTTCAAACATTGAGACACTCACTAAATAATAATTTCATATTTCTCACTTCATTAAAGGTACAACGTTACTATCGCGTCATTTTACACGATAAAAATAAAATCAATATTACTTATCGAATACTACGGAATAACGAAGAAAAAGGTTTATTCAAGATCAATCGTTTTGACAACGCTAATGAATGCAATCAAACATCTAAAACAATTAGCTTTACAGTCTCAACACGAGATGGCGTCGCCTTACTGATAATGAATTTGTAGCGGCCGATTATGATCTCTTCGTTCACTTTGGGGATACGGGCAATCTCGTGAATGATATATCCGGCAACAGTCTCATAATCACCGTTGGAGGGCTTAATATCAATCTCAGGAAATTTTTCGTGAAGTTCTTCCAGTTCAACTGACGCACTGATCACGTACGTGCGATCATTCAGTTTCTTCATGATCTCATCTTCGGTATCGTACTCATCCATGATATCCCCAACCACTTCCTCGAGCAGGTCTTCAATCGTCACGAGTCCGGCAGTCCCTCCATATTCATCAATGACAATCGCTAAGGATATCTTTGATACACGGAATTCGGTGAGCAGATCCTTGGACCGTTGCGTGTAAGGAACCATTTTTACCGGATGAATGATCTCGTCAAGCGATTTCGGATTGTTATACAGATCGTAGGCAAAAACGACGCCGATAATATTGTCGATTGTCTCTTCGTAAACCGGCAGTTTTGAAAAACCACTGCTGATAAAAGTCTTTAGCACTTCCTGCAGACTGGTACTTTTTTCAACAGCAACAATTTCTGTACGGGGAATCATCGAATCGCGAACACGCTTTGAAGAAAGCTTCAATACGTTCGTAAGGATCTCAGAATCGTCACGGTCAATCTCTTCACTTCCTCCTTCTTCATAAAGCTCCTGAAGCAACAGTTCGATATCGTGTCGGCGAAACAGTCGCGATACATTTTGCTTATCACCACCTAAGCGGTTAATTAGAATCTGAGAGGCCCGTTCAGCTATGTAGATCAGTGGTTTGAGCAACCAATATGAAGCTTTGAGCGGAACGGCAGCCAGGTAAATTAGCAAGTCGGAATTGGCTCTGAACAGTGCTTTAGGAATCACTTCACCGAAAATCATGATGAGAAAGGAGGCGATGATCGTCTGAATAAGAAGCACAGTAACAGATGAAGGAATAGCCCCCGTGAGTACTATATATTCCTTCTGAACGATCGGGACCAGGTAAATTGTGATCAATGTGGCGTAGACAACGTTTACGATGTTATTGCCAACGAGTGTTGTCGCAAGGAACTCTTCCGGATTCTTAATGAAGAAAGCGAGCTGACGTGCACCAATCGTATTTTGGCGCGTCTTAATCTCCAGTTTCAGTCTGTTGGCAGATACGTAGGCTATCTCCGTGCCTGAGAAAAAGGCACTCAGTAATATCGTCAACACAATAAGGAGTCCATCAATCATGGTGCGACTCCTTTATATGACGGAGGTTCCAAAATAATCCGATTTAGTTACCTTTGAATTGTGGTTTCCGTTTTTCAAGAAATGCGCTGGTGCCTTCCTTAAAATCTTTTGTTCCACAAAGTTTACCGAAAAGACGGGCTTCGGTATGATAACCTTCTTCCGGGTCTCCCGCGGCAGCATCGATCGCCTTCATTACCATGCGAACGGCTACGGGGCCGCGACTTAGAATAGCTCCCATCAGATCTTTTGCTTCGTCTGCAGCACTACCATCACTTACCAACCTGTTAATAAGCCCATAAGCCAGGGCCAGATCTGCTTTGATATGATTGGCCGTAAGGATCATTTCCATCGCTCTTCCCCTGCCAATAAGACGCGTCAGGCGCTGGGTACCACCATATCCCGGCAATAATCCGAGACTGGTTTCCGGAAGACCGAATACTGCTTTTTTACTGGCAATTCTTAGATGACAAGCCATCGCTAATTCACAGCCGCCCCCCAGTGCATATCCTTCGACGACAGCGATTACGGGCTTGCCAAGTCCTTCAATCTTTTGGAAAATCCGCTGGCCTTTCCGTGAGGCCTCTCTGCCTCTTTCAACATCCAGACCAGCCAGTTCCTTGATATCTGCACCCGCAACAAACGCCTTGTCACCAGCTCCGCAAATGAGAATTCCCCGGACTCCCTCTTCATCAGCTATCCAATCGACAGCATCTTCCAACTCATCCAGTACAGTATTATTCAATGCATTTAATTTATCAGGGCGGTTGACGGTTAGTGTTGCCACACCATCATCACCGACCTCCAACAGCAGTGTAGAATATGTTTTTTTATCCATTGATTATATTATTCTCTGACCCGGCGTTGTGCAGGCTGTTCGTTCTCCCTGTCTTCTTCTTTGCCTTCTTTGTTCAATAAATCTTTTTCCGTATCAAGTAAATTATAATGTACAGACAGGTCTTCGTCAATATCCTGTATCATTTGTGAGGTATCTTCCACCTCAACTAACAAGTTATCCAACTGCATGCCAACTTCATCGGGGTTCTTCATTGTCATCGACTGTTCATAAATGTAACGCACAGCATCCTCTATCGTTTCCAGCTGACTCTCACAAATGAGATATTTTTCGTGCGCCGAGTCAAAACGGTCGAGACGCTTCCTGAGGATCGACAGTCTTCGATTTTTGATATTCTGAAGTTTTGTCGATTCCGCTTCCTGTAATTCTTTCTCTTCTTCCTCGATCTTCTTATTCAGATGAGTCCGGACATCCGATTCCATCAGGCTGCCATACCGCTCAAACAAGTCCAGGAGATTGATATAATTGGATAACAGACCCTCAATCTTTTTGCTGATGCTCCCCAACATACCCTGTGTTGTATATGGCAGTTTCTCAAAGTTCTGATTGATTCGCTCACTCAGATGTTTTAGCACGAGAAAGCGGCGCTGAAACTGGGGACTAAGCGTACTAAAAACTTCACGATCTTCAATTTCCTGCGAACGTTGCTTTCTTTTTCGAATTTTCACGGCACGCTGAAATCTCGGCATCCTTGGCACTGTTCCCAGATAAACCAACTCAAGTCCAAAAGCCAGGCTTAATATGACATTTGGCAGATAACCAGCATCACTAAGGAAAAAAGCAGACAGCGTTGCTACCAGTAAGACCCCCACATTGAGTGGATGCATGAATGCTTCTCGCGTAAAATTTATCTCTTTTTCCAAGGTCTTATTGATCCTGTGTCCCGATCCCGAATGCTTTCGGGGTGGGATGCGTTCCAATTGTTTTTGTAACCGTCCCGTTTTTTTTCTCCGAAGGAGTCTTTACGGACGGGGTTGGTTCGTCGGCTTTTACTTCCTCTGTACGCTCTGCTCTGCCGATTGTTTTATTCTGATTTTTCTCGGAGATCGATCGTGCTTTTTCCTCGACTTCTTGTTGCAGAACACCCATTTGGTTCTTGAGTTCCTCTAATGTCTGACGAGCTTTGCTCTTCCTCAGCTCTTCTTCATTATCAACAGTTGGTTCAGAGTCGGTATCGGATGATATCGGCCCTTCTTCATCAATGCCGTGCAGAGCTGTGGAAATTCGTGCTTCGGCTATCGCCATCTTTTCCCGAAACTTCAGTAGAGCCAGATCAAAATTATCCATCAGATTCTCAGGATTCATCTGATCAAGAGCACGATTAACCCGTTCCATACGGCGAACATCGGTCAATTTTTTCTTCAGCTCGCCGATTCGCCGATAGTGATCTTTATACACTTCTTTAAGCCGGTCATATTCTTCCTGATCCATAACTTTACGATTTAGATCGCTCTTTACCTATCGTCTTGCCGGATTCAGATGATTCTTCCTTTTCCTTTTGGTTATCCAGGAGCTCTTTAGGCTTTTCTTCTGTTTCACCAGACTCAAGGTTCATTTCATGTTTAAACTGCTTAACCAGCTCAGACGCACGGATTTTTTCGGCATCGACCTCAATCTGCAGACTCTTAGAGTCAATGCTGTCGAGTGCAATCTCCATGCGGGCCTCGTTTCGGACCGTTTCTTCGTTGATGCGGTTGATCATCTCATCATGCGTAGCATCAATGCCGGTAACTTCGAACTGCTCCAGTGTATCAGCAATTCGCGATTGCCATTCGGCACGTTCACTGGCACGTAACGCTTCACGCGCATCACGAATCTTGCGATCCTTTTCACGCATAAACGCCTTCTTCACCTGGAGGGCTTTATCGTAAGCCTGTTCGGCGTAATTCAGCTGCTCCTTCGTCGTTGCGATATTTTCCTTCGCCTTCTCAAGCTGCAAGGCGTATGTTTCCGCAATGTCATCGCGATTTGCATTTATAGCGGACCTTATTTTAGCAGTGTATTCAGATATCGCATTCTCGTAACGTTTCACTTCCTTCTGAAGCAACATCACATTAGCCTTCACCGTTGCGATGTTTTCGTTCATCTTCGGTACCTGATCGTTCATCTCCCGGATGTTTTGTTCCAGGATCAGTTTGGGATCTTCAATCGAACTGACCAGACCACCAAATAACGACTTAAGAGCACGTATAAATCGTTTCCACATAACTTATTTTCTTTTTATTTGCATGTTAATTCGTTCCACCTTCGGGTGACATCGTCGCGCCGTCCACACACCGATCAGGACTATTTATTCCATTCCAATATACCGTTCTTGTCGATGCGATGCGATATAAGTGAAACGGGTTTAAGCCGTGATTCTTCTATGGAAACAGCATCTTCTAATATTGAATGAACCTCACGTTCAACTGCTTTATTGTTCGTAAAACAGGTGAATAAAGTTTCATCCGCATTTACTTGCTCACCGATTTTATGATGAACGATGATACCGGCCACCGGATCGATGTCATCCTCCTTGGCCTTCCTGCCGGCTCCAAGTTCAAGGGATGCAATTCCTACCTGATAGGCCTTAATGCTTGTCAGATACCCTTTTTTACCGGATTTCACATCAAAACTGTATGATGCTTCCGGATACCTCTCAGGCAGTTCAATCAACTGAACATCACCACCTTGTTCTTTCACGTTTTCAACAAATTTATCATAAGCTGAACCATTATCAATGGCTTCTTTACTTAATATAACCCCTTCTTCAATCGAATCAACTCTTCCGCCAAGCATAAGCATGGTTCCGGCCAGGGTATGGGTCACAGTCATAAGGTCGTCCGGGCCGTCTCCTTTTAAAGCATCAATACATTCCACAACCTCCAGCCAGTTTCCGACCTTAAAACCGAGCGGCTGATTCATATCAGTAACGAAACCAATTGTTGTTTTACCGAACCGCTCGCCAATATCCACGAGAGTCTTACCAAGTTTAATGGCATCCTCGCTGGTTTTCATGAAAGCGCCGTCTCCGACTTTGACATCAAGCACCAGGCCGTCAATTCCCTCTGCCAGCTTCTTACTCATGATACTGCCGGCTATCAGCGGGATGCTTTCCACTGTTCCGGTAACGTCGCGAAGTGCATATAACAACTTGTCTGCTGGTGCAATATCCTGCGTCTGACCGGACATAACCATGTTGTTTTTCTGTAAAATCGTACGATATTCATCCAAGCTGAGATCAACATGGTATCCGGTTATTGATTCCAGTTTGTCCAGCGTCCCGCCCGTGTGTCCCAGTCCTCTTCCTGATATCATAGGTACCGGAACACCCTGCGAAGCGACAATGGGGGCAAGGATCAGGGATACCTTATCGCCGACACCCCCTGTAGAGTGCTTATCAATCTTTTTACCAGCTATATCGGACAAGTCTAAGACCGTACCGGAGTGAAGCATGTTCTCAGTAAGGGATGTCGATTCCATTTCATCCAAGCCGTTAAGGAACATGGCCATCAGCATGGCGCTCATCTGGTAATCCGGAATTTTACCAGCCGTATAAGCCTTGATGAGATAAGAAATTTCGTCGTCGCTAAGTTTAAAGCCTTCTCTTTTTTTACGGATCAATGATACCGTATTGTATTCATTCATAATTATTTAAATCGATTAGGACTTCTTTAAAAAAAGATCGTAAAAATTAATGTTGGTAAACGATACATTTTCTAAATAATCTTTAAGAAAACAGACTCTGAATCATTCGTTCTAAACTATTACATTGTAGATAATAAGGATAATCTGCACTGCAAAATCCGAAATCACAAATGTAAGCCGAACAATGGATAATTTTTCTTTACCGGATCTCATTTTTATCGGATTAATTATTTATGCCTTCTCTCAGATGCTAAGAAAAAATACGAAGAATGGGGCAAATCAGAAGCAACGGCAAGAAATCCAATCGAACCAGGGAACACCCAAACTGATGGATTTTTTCACCTCGGCCCTCGATGAGATAAAAACAGAAGCAACGGCAAGAAAAGAGGAATCCCGTAAATCATCAACGCAGAAAGAAATCGAAGAGCAACACAGCCGTAGCGAGCCGGTATATACCGAACAAATGGCCGAACCACAGGCGTTAATTACCGAACGTCTGAGACGTCGGCATGATCAAAAGGAAAAGTCCGTAAAGAAGCCACAAGCTGAACCCGATTTCGATTATCTGAAACCCGGCGAACTTGTCATCACATCTGATGATGAATCAGGAGCCAAGCCCGTTCATGAAAAACTATTTGACTCCCTTGACGACCCACACAATCTGCAACATGCCATATTGTTGCGGGAAGTGCTGGATCCACCAGTTAGTAAAAGAAAACGCCCACTGAACCGATTGTAAAACTTGTATATGCCTGTTACCCTTTATGCCGATCGCAATATTTATCATCTCAAGGATTGGCTCCCCGGCAACGTAAACCTTATCACTTTTGAACCCTCCAACTGCCTTCCTGATTTATCTGACGCTGATGCACTTCTTGTGCGAACGGTCAGTAAGCTCAATGCCGAAACGCTGAAAACAATCCCAAAATCACTACGGTTTGTCGGTACGGCGTCTGCTGGTACCGATCATGTTGATATTGATTACCTGGAGAGTCATGATGTACACTTTGTCTCTGCCGCCGGATGCAACGCCCATGCTGTTGCTGAATATATCGGAACATCACTTATCATATGGGCTGATCAGAGCGGTTTAAAACTTCATGATCAGACAATTGGAATCATCGGAGTCGGACATGTGGGGTCCGAGCTGGTTGATCTTCTCGATGAGATGCAGATCTCATATGTCGCCTATGATCCACCGCGCGAAAAACGAGATCCAGATTTCACCTCCTCAACGTTAAATGAAGTGCTTGGATGTAACATTCTCACGTTTCATGTCCCCCTTACGGATAGCGGTGATCATGCTACACATCACTGGCTGGACGCCGAGAAATTATCGGGTAATTCATACGAGCTGATTATCAATGCATCCCGTGGCGGTGTGATTGATGAAGGATCCCTGATGGCTGCAATGAAACGCGAAGATGTCGGCAACAGTATCATTGATGTATGGGAAAATGAACCTGCGTTTGACCCGAAAATGCTTTCGATGTCGATTTTGGCCACACCGCACATTGCTGGCTATTCCGTACAGGCAAAGGACAATGCCACACGTATGATGATGAAGCCGCTTGCAGACTTGTTCCAGTTAAAATGTAATAACAACATCTCGTCCGAAGAGGCTCCATTTACCCTTTCAGACACTGATGATGCTTCATTGGCATCATTGCTCGAATCCATCAACCCGATCCGTGGCTATGATGAAGAGTTGCGTTCTGTGACTAATCTGTCAGATGACGAACGTGCAACAGCATTTCGAAAGATGAGGACAGACCGCCCCTTCCGGGAAGAGTACCGAATGTTCACAGCAAACAAAGAGCTCTGCAAAAAACACCCATATCTTGTAGCACTGGGCGTCCGCTGTAAGGGTAGTCCCCCGTGACTACACCCGTCGTTGCATTTGTCCTCACAACAAAACAACAAGTCTACCCCAGCCTAAACAGCTCCCTCGCATTTTTACTGGTAACCGCATCCATCTCTTCAAACGAAATCTCCAGGTTCTCCGCGAGTTTTTCTCCCGTGTATTTGATGAAGGCAGGTTCGTTTCGCTTACCGCGCTTGGGAGTCGGGGCAAGCCACGGGGCATCAGTCTCAAGAATCATGCGATCGATAGGCAGCTCTTTGATGACCTTATCCACACCGGCATTCTTAAAGGTTGACACACCTCCAACTCCGAGGTATAATCCCATATCGATGGCTCTTTTCCCCTCATCCAGCGTACCTGTAAAACAATGCCAGACACCGGTCAATTTGCCATTTTGCTCTGATTCGATGAGATCCAGCAGGTCCTTTGTCGAATTACGATTATGAAGGATTATTGGTTTACTAAGGGCCTTTGCTATGCGGCAATGAGTGTGCAGGCTTTCCTTCTGTTCTTCAATTTGTTCCTTCGACCAATAATAATCGAGACCCGTTTCTCCAATCGCATAGAATCGATCCTCTTCAGCGAGATTACCCAGTTTTGTTTCCAGATCATCCGGAAGGTCTTCGATTTCAGTAGGGTGTATACCCACCGTCTGATAAAAATGAATGGACGGATGTCTAATCCCTTCCATCTGTTTGGGAGATTCCAGGTTAATGGCAGGCATAACAATATCGGTCACTCCAGCTTCAGACGCCCGTTCAATGACCTTCTCACGATCTTCGTCAAATTGATGGACAAACAGGTGGCAATGTGTATCAATCATTCCTGGTTTCCTTGCGTGCTTAGCAGTTTAAAATCTCCTGCCAACAATAGAAAGGTGCATTCGGAAAAGCAAAATATACTTCTGAGATTGGAAATTAGTGAATCAGACACCTCTGTCTTTATCTAATTACAAATTTCTGATTTCTAATTTCCCTGTTAACGTGTTATTGTAACGGTAACCGTATCTGTGGCAATTCCTCCAAATAAGCCGATCCCTCCCTGCACATGATAGATCAGGTTGTATAACTGCCCCGGCGTGACTTGCGTGCTGCTATACTGGACATCGAGTGACCTGAGGTAGTCGTATGTATTGTCATCGAGGGCGTAAACAACGAGTTGGTTCTCTCCGTAGAAAGCAAAAATCTCCCAGGGAACCGTCATGATCAGGTTTCCATTGCTGTCTTTCTGAAAATCTCCCCCATTAAAAATCTGTGAGGAAATCTTCATCAGGGATGATGTGGGTGTATTAGACTCTGTTGCCACCTTGTTCGCATAGTAGGGAGTCAGGTTGGCCGTGTCGGGTTTCTGCGCAATTGCAGCTATTACATAATACCCGTCTCTTCCCGGGTAGCTGCTAGGAGTCGACAAAAGTTTAATCCCATTTGTCTGCTGATACTTTGCCGGACTGGAATCTGCTCGTTTTACATGAAAAGTGCCCGGTATGATACATTCCGCCCGAACCTGATGATTCGTTGAAGGGATATCAATATTTAATTTGCAGGTAGTCCCTGGCATTACGATCTGATTGGAAACAGGATTGTAAGTGTTCCCGCCACCATATTGATAGCGGACACTCGAAATCACACTACCGTTGCTTACTTCAGACACCGTTATATGTGCATCGGATAAGTCGGTTTCAGGGGTTGTTCCATCATTTTTGGCGGGCATTGTCTGAGTTAGTCTAACAGACGGCATCTCATTATTCGCCGTCAGGTATGCAGTAACTGAGTACTCAGATTTAAAACTATCCTGTTTGTAGGGATCACAGCAGCTTAGTAAAAGCAGACCAAGAAATATCAGTCCATATTTAAAATACGTTCTCATCTAAAAATGTATCGTGTAAGAAACGGAAGGCACGATTGGCAGTGATTTCACCCGCTCGACCGTATATGAACTCCCATTAAGATCAAACTTGTAATACCAGACGTTGCGGCGGGCGTACACATTGATAATCTGAATGCCGAGTTCTGACGGCAGCAATCCTAAAAAAGTCCCTTTGCGTGAAGCCGACAAATCCATTCGACTGTATGCGGGCAGCCTCGATGCATTCACTCGTCCGACCGTCAGGATCTTTCGCCAGTATGATCTAAATGGCGTATCGTACTCAGATGTTTGTCCCAATGGCAAAGTATAAGGCTGACCGGTTGCATATTGTAACACTGTTGATATGGTCCATTGATCATTGATATGATAATTAAGTGCTGTTGTAAGATCATGTGTTCGATCGTATCGTGGTGGATAGTATCGTCCATCATTGACATCCTGGAAACGTACCCTGGACATGCTCAGCGTATATCCCATAAATCCTGTTACACGTCCTACAGATTTTTCCACAGTCAGTTCCACTCCTCTGGCGTATCCGTTGCCAAACCAAAACCAATCGTTATAATTCAACCCTCCAAGATCGGGAATAAAAGGATTGAGTTCGAAGAGATGGTCCATTCGTTTGTCATATCCTTCCAGGGAGATGCTCCATTGGGTATTCGTGTTGAGACGCACTCCAAAACTCAACTGGTCACTCTGCTCCGGCTTGATATTATCCGGTGCTATTAACCATGCATCGAAACCACTGTAAACGGCATTTGTCGCCATGCTAAGGTACTGGTAATATCGACCCGCACTTATTTCAAAACGCAGCTGCGGTATCGGCTGCCAGCTAATCGATCCACGTGGCGCCCATGTGTTATTCTGAATATTTCCGAACCAGTTGTTGCGAATTCCCGCGGTTATCGACCAACTGTCAAAAGGATGCCATGTATCCTGCAACCAAAATGCACCATATAATTCCGATCTTCGACTATTCAGAATGTTCTCTTGCTGAAATTCATCAGATAATTTTATCAGATAATTTCCGGCTCTCCCTCCTAATGTTACCAGATTATCGCCGGGTGCGCTGATCATCAGTTCCATTCTCCCAAAACCATCGATAACAAGATTTTGCCTCTGATACTCTGTGCCGGCACTGTATGAGGTCGGTTTATTACGATACCGGGAGCCAACGAAAGCCAAATTCAATGCTATATTTTGTGAAAAACTGTGGGTCTCAACTAAACTCGCAGCTCCATTTCCGTATGAAAGGCGATCCATTTTATCATACGCATATTTATTAGAAAACAGATCGTTATCGAGATAAGCGGTTGTAGTGAGATGATCCCTGGAACTGAATCCCCAGTCAGTAATGACAGCACCATCCCAGAAATAAAACTTGTCGGGTATATCATCATAATGTTTTCGCAAACCTGAAAGGACCGGTTCCAGTGTTGACCGGCGGCCGGCTACAGCTAACGAGGCATTTTTCCCGATTTGACCGATCCAGGAAATATTTGCGGAAAGCAGTCCAAGCGACAATGAACCTGAGCTCTCATTGCCTGATACGCTTTTACTTCTCATGGACAGGACTGATCCTATACGCCCCCCAAACCGGGCTGGATACGGATTTTTGTACAGGCGAATCTCGCCGATTATATCCGGGTTGAAGATTGAATAAAAACCATAAAAATGGCCCGGATTGTAGACTGGAATCTGGTTAAACCGAACTAATGTCTGGTCCGGTTTGGAACCCCGGATGTATAAACCGGTTGACAGATCGGATAATGTTTTAACGCCTGGCAATAACTCAATAACCCTGAAGATATCCTTTTGCCCAACCGCCGGTACCTGGCTCAAAAATCGGTTATTAATCTTTATCTGGTTGATCCCACTGGTGTATTCGATTGGCTCACCAGCTCCGACGACTACCTGGCTTAATGGAACGAGCACAGGTGTAAGCGAAAAGTCAACCTGAAGGGTATCTCTCTGTTTTATCGAAATTTTTCTTTCCACGCTTCTGTACCCGACGTAAGAACATTTAAGAGTCAGGTCACCGCTCTTTTTAATTACAATCTGATAGGTTCCATCCAACCCGGAGACAGCCCCCGACTTCAAACCATTCACGGATACATTTGCCAGATCTAGCGGCCTTGATGACGTAGCGTCTATTACTATTCCACGAATAACAAAGCTGGCCTGGCCGTAAACAACACCTGTTTGGCATAAAGAAACAGCAAAAGACAGGATCGGAAGTAGTAACCAAAATCCCACCCTCTTTTCCCAAAAAGCTGTATCTAAATGCCCCCATTGGGTAATATAATGCATAGATCTGTTCTTTCAACCGGCTTTCAAAACAGCATGTTATGCCATAACCGGACTTTAATGAATCTATCTTAGCGAGATCAGAGATGAAAAATCAACGTTCATTGGGTTATATTTATCTAAATTTCTACTTCCTAATGCGATAGGACATCATATTCCTGATGTCCATTGCCTAACGGACAACATTGATTATCTGAAACTTTACAAAATTTACCCCATGATAGGTATAATTCTGTCCCTCTTTTTTTTATCATCCGTCTCAGTATCTCCTAAAACATTTGACTCCATTACGGAATCACCCACAAAAGTTATTTCAAATCGACAGGAAATGAAGCCGGGGCATAAAGAAAAGGACATCACCAAAGACATTGAAGCACTATTTTCCAAATTCCACGGAAAAGCAGGACTGTTTGTTCACAATCTTAAAACCGGTGAAACGATTGAAATAAATGCTGACAGCCTGTTCCCGACTGCCAGCATGATTAAAGTGCCGATCATGGTCAGGCTTTATGACATGATGAACCAGGGGATATACAGCTACGATCAAAAATTTACCTATGACGGGAGACACGACTATCCTTATGAACCGGACCTGATCAATACGTCAAAACTGGGAGCAGAAATCCCATTGAGCTACCTGATTCATATTATGATCAGCATGAGCGACAACTCAGCAGCTCTTTGGTGTCAGCATCTGGCCGGCGGAGGTCTGGAAATCAACAAATGGCTGAAACAGAACGGATTTAAATACATGCGAATGAATTCCCGAACACCGGGACGTGAAACCGAGTATAAAGATTTTGGCTGGGGAGTTACGACACCTCGCGAGTTGTCAGAGTTGGTTACCCAAATCTATAAGGGTAAAGTTGTCAGCAAGGCCGCTTCGGATCAGATGTTCCGGACAATGAGTAGAAGCATGTGGGATGGTGAGGCACTGTCGCAAATCCCAAATTACGTCAATGCCGCCTCAAAGCAGGGAGCTGTTGATGAGGCTCGTTCTGAGGTCGTGCTGGTAAATGCTCCACACGGCGATTACGTCTTTTGCATAGCCACGAAAGATCAGACCGATACGAGCTGGGTCTATGATAACGAAGGCTATGTGCTGATACGTGAAGTATCACATCTTTTATGGCAACATTTTGAACCGGAATCAAAATGGAAACCGGATCCGAAACTCAAAAAATACTGGTAGACATTTCGTTTAATACGCAGAATCGGACAAAAAACTATTGGATAAATATCAAAAAAACTGCTATTTATACACCAAATTTACGGGCCTGAAAAATAATGGGACAAAAAAATTTATTTTTTTTAACCTTTTGCAGGTCGTGAAACGTGCCGCTCGATTGTAGTAACAGTGAAAACCGATTTATACACACGTAAAACCATCAATTATTTATGAATAAGGAAGATTTAGCCCTTCAGGAAGCGCAGCGATTTGAACGCATTCCAACTGAGATTTATGAGGATTCTGAAAGTGCTTCTCGCCAAGTGGCTGCCGAGATCGCAAAACTGATTCGATCACGGGCAAAAGAAAACAAGATTGCTGTTCTTGGCCTGGCCACAGGATCAACCCCAACCAGGGTTTATGATGAGCTGGTCCGTCTCCATAAAGAAGAAGGACTGAGCTTTAAAAACGTTGTCACTTTTAATCTCGATGAATACTTTCCCATGCAGCCGGATGCACTGCAAAGTTATGTCCGGTTCATGCATGAGTATCTTTTCGATCATATCGATATCGACCCGAAAAATGTTAACATCCCTGACGGAACGCTCGATCGTGATGACGTGCTGCAATTCTGCCATGACTATGAGGAGAAAATCCAAAAGGCAGGTGGCATTGATATCCAGGTACTTGGAATTGGCCGAACCGGTCATATTGGATTCAACGAGCCGGGTTCAGGGCGTAAGTCACGCACGAGGCTGATCACACTCGACAAGATCACGCGAGCGGATGCCGGCAGTGATTTCTTCGGAGAAGAAAATGTTCCACGGCGTGCAGTAACGATGGGTGTTGGTACTATCCTCGAAGCAAAACGGGTCATCCTGATGGCCTGGGGTGAAAGCAAAGCTCCGGTTGTTGCCAAAGCGGTAGAAGATGGAGTATCTGACGCTGTACCAGCTACGTACCTGCAGGAACACTCCAATGCTACGTTCATCCTTGATACGGCATCGGCTGCCGAACTGACCCGCACTAAAACTCCGTGGCTGGTGCGTGATTGCGAGTGGGACGATGAACTCATTCGCAAGGCGGTGGTCTGGCTGTGCCAGAAGGTTGATAAGCCGATCCTCAAACTCACCGACTTCGATTATACCGAAAATGGCATGAGTGACCTGATTACCGATTGGGGACCGGCGTACAACATCAATATCAAGATATTTAACGAAGTCCAGCACACAATCACCGGATGGCCGGGTGGCAAGCCTAACGCCGACGACAGCCATCGTCCTGAGCGCAAGGCACCATTTCCAAAACGTACGCTTATCTTCTCTCCTCACCCTGATGACGACGTGATTTCCATGGGTGGTACCCTCATTCGTCTTGTTGATCAGGGACATGAGGTTCATGTTGCCTATCAGACATCCGGCAACATCGCTGTATTTGACGACGAAGCTCTGCGTTTCTCCGATTTCGTAACGGACTATCACGATTCCTTCGGATTGCCCGACAACAATGTCTCATCGATGTTCCAGCGTGTACGTGAGGCGATGAAATCCAAAAAACCGGGTGATGTCGATTCGGAAGAAGTGAAGACTATCAAAGGACTCATTCGACGCGGCGAAGCAAAGGCGGCCTGCCGTTATTGCGGCGTGCCCATTGATAATGCTCACTTCCTCGATATGCCGTTCTATGAAACGGGACGTGTGCGAAAAAAACCACTAAGTGAAGGTGATATCCAGATCATCGTGGATCTCCTGCAAGAGGTTAAGCCGCATCAGATCTACGCCGCCGGTGACCTGTCCGATCCACACGGTACACACCGCGTTTGTTTGATGGCCATCCAGGCAGCCGTCAGACGACTGAAGGATGAGAAATGGATGAAGGATTGTTATGTGTGGCTTTATCGAGGTGCATGGCAGGAATGGGATGTCGACCAAATTGAAATGGCGGTTCCTCTGAGTCCGGAAGAACTCGACCGCAAGCGTCGCGCCATCTTCAAACACGAGTCGCAAAAAGACCGCCCTGCATTTCCGGGTTCGGATCCACGTGAATTCTGGCAGCGGTCGGATGAACGTACGCGGGGTACAGCAAAACTGTATGATCAACTTGGTCTCGCCGAGTATGAGGCAATGGAAGCTTTCGTACGCTGGCGTTTCGACCTCGAATGATTATAAAAAAAGGGGTGGTTTTTTAATCACCCCTTTTTTGTTTTTTAGGGATCCCAAAAGAAAGTGAGGCTGTCCAAGAAGTCACAATATGAAAATGATAGCTTACATTTTTTAGGTAACGTTCTATGTATGAGTTGAAAACGTAAAAGTCCCCCTTCAAAAGGGATGGGTGATGACCCGAGCATTTACACGGGTTTTATGCCTTAATTAACGTAAGTTCGAGATAAGATAAACCTGCAAATATGCTGATTTCACATATACAGGCATATAACCGGACCGGAATAAACCGTTAAAACGGTTCATGTGTTTACGGAAACTCCTAACACCCGGATTAATCCGGGTGCTATGAGTCAGCGAATCTAAAACGAATCTTTTTTACGATTTCTTCCAATGCTTATATCGAACTCACGTTAATTATCTAGGCAAATCGTTTCACAAAAATCCTTATTGGACAGCCTCGTTTAAGGGTAAAACAAATGTCATCCTGTGACCGATTTATCGGTTGAAGGATCTCGTGTATCCTGGCTACTAACGTTTTCAATGAAACACAGGCGGGGAAATTACACAACAGGTAGCAATTACACGACAGAGGGAATGATCCGCCCGGGGTAATCACGGGGGATTACCCCTACGAACAGAATGGTGGCATTTTAATTACCAAAGTTGAGAAAAATACCCGATACTGGATATCAGTTTTGACGAGCTTGACGACTAACCCTTTGTACCAATCCTGACACATGGCTTTTTGGAGGAAAAACACCGACGCATCTGAACGTCCCGCAAACAGAAATGCATGGTTCTGGATTCCAAGCCTGTACTTTGCTGAGGGGATTCCGTATGTCGTCGTCATGCTGGTTTCGGTGATCATGTACAAGCGTATGGGCGTATCCAACACCGATATCGCCCTGTATACGAGCTGGCTGTACCTGCCGTGGGTCATCAAGCCGCTCTGGAGTCCGGTCGTAGATATACTTCGCACAAAACGCTTCTGGATCGTGACCATGCAGCTGATTGTCGGCGCAGCACTGGGCGGTGTTGCGCTCACGATCCCACTCCCTGCTTTCTTCAAATATACGCTGGCGTTTTTCTGGCTGATGGCATTCAGTTCGGCCACTCATGATATCGCCGCCGACGGCTTTTATATGCTCGGACTCAACGAACACGATCAGGCGTGGTTCGTTGGCGTCAGAAGCACATTTTACCGCGCAGCAATGATCACAGGTCAGGGTTTGTTGATCATTCTGGCAGGTTATATAGAAAGCCATAGCGGGTTGCCCCCCGTGAACATTTATGTTCACAGCCAGCCTGCCGCAACAGTATCCACGTCACTTCCCGATACGACTATCCAGTCTTCCACTTCAGGTCCGCTACGTATTCTTGCGACTTCAGATACACTAACCATTACGACAAACCAGGTAAGCGGAGAAACAGCCGATTCACTCCGGATATGGGCACGTAGTTATAATCTAAGGCATGGTTTTTACCACGAAGAGGGAAAAGCGGTAAAAACGCAGGCTGGCATGCCTTCTGAGCCACGAATGATTTCTTGGTGGGAAAGTGCCATCGTACAACCTATTGGGACCTTTATAAAATCTCACTTCGGGAAAAAAAGAGAGAACCTGAATTCAGCCAAACGTGCAGGTAATATTGGATTCATCTGCTTTCATTTATCCGCACAACCAAAATCCGGGAAAACCGTTACGGTAAATTTTGGACGCGAGACGGGCAACCAAAATATCTCTCTCATAGAAGGCACCCGATTCGAGTTTAATGCAAAAAACTGGAATCGTCCGGCTCTGGCTTTGTTCCAACTGGATTCGAAACTAAACAAGCAGGTAACCACCCACTTCAAGGCAACGGCCGGCAACATCCCACTTGCGTGGTCGACTACTTTTCTGATTCTGATGGGACTCTTTATTGCCTTTTTCCTGTATCACCAGTTTATCTTGCCCTACCCGGCCAACGACCGGGCGGTCATTACGAGCGGTTCTCCATTTGCGGAATTTTTCCAGACCTTTGCCTCCTTCTTCCGAAAAGAAAGAATTGGCGTGATCCTGGCATTTCTTCTTTTATATCGCCTGGGTGAATCACAGCTTGTAAAATTGGCATCTCCCTTCCTGCTAGATGCACAGGAAGCGGGTGGACTCGCCCTGACAACCGCTGAAGTTGGTTTCGCTTACGGAACCGTTGGAATCCTTGCGCTCACAGCCGGTGGGATCGTCGGGGGTATCCTTGCAGCGCGTGACGGCCTGAAAAAATGGCTCTGGTGGATGGTCATAGCTATGAATCTTCCAAATGCTGTTTACATATACCTGGCTACGGTCGTCCCTCACAGCTTCCTGGCAATCAACATTTCTGTGGCGCTTGAACAATTCGGCTACGGCTTCGGGTTTACGGCCTACATGCTTTACATGATCTATGTGTCGGAAGGCGACCATAAAACGGCGCATTTCGCTATCACCACCGGTTTTATGGCTTTAGGCATGATGCTTCCCGGGATGGTCAGCGGATGGATCGAGGACCTGATCGGCTACCAGCACTTCTTCATCTGGGTGATGATTGCCACCATTCCGGCATTTATCGTAACCTGGTTTATTCCGCTTGATCCGGAGTTTGGAAAGAAAAAGAAGGTATAGGGGAATAGGGAATAGGGAATAGGGAATAGGGGAATAGGGGAATAGGGGAATAAAATCAATTTATACTAAGTATTTGTTATATATAACATTTTAAAAACGAATATTGATAGCCAATCCTGGTGTCTTCTCCTTTGGATACCATGTGGGTGAGAAACCCAGGTGAATTGATTTGTTATGCTTCCGTGCTTCAGCAGGCGCTTTGATTATCTGCAGAACAGCTGAACCGGTCAATAAAATAGCACCTGAGTAAAACACAGCCGTTGGAATTGCTTCTGATTGTTGGTGTTCTCCGCTATAATCAAAGGCATTTCCCAGACCAACAACGAGTCCCCAGTAAGCACCGGCGACCCCTAATGCAGTAGCACCCAGCCTGCCAAGTATACCACCTGACGCTTTTCGATCACTTCCTGCATAATACAGTCCCGTAGATGGACCGATGATCATTCCATAGGCAATCATTACACCAGCCCCTATCCGCAATGTTTTAGAATCATTAATCGTCGAACGACTGAGAATCATAGTCCCGGTCAAAACCGGAATTACGGTATTGCCGAATGATAAAAGAAACGCCTCTTGTGGATCTTTATATTTAAACACCGTTTGTGGTGTATGCGCCCGGACAGAATCATGATTTACCGTTGGGAGCAGTTGGGCTTTAGCATATTGACTACCCACGATCATGAGAGCACATAACAATAGCCATCTTTTATTCATCCTCTCCTCATTCTCTCTTTTATAATGTTAACCTACTAACTCCAGATTAGTAAAGGTAGGTGTAATTATCAATAACGATTTACATGCTAACCCTTAAAGCGATTTTTTTGAGAACTACCGTCTTTTTGTTGTTCCTTACCTAAAAGGAAATTACATTTCCTTTTATAATATCTTTATTACCCTTGTTAAGAGAGTAGATTTATGAGGACGCAACAAGTCGTTGGGATGTGTGTCGCCATTTTGTGTTTGACTGGTTTTGTAAACCGGGGCATGGCGCAAACTGTGTATGGAATGTCTGAGTTGAACAACATCAACAGCCTTAGAAGCCTTGCTCTGGGCAGCGCTACTGTGGCGATGGATGGCTACCCGGGAGCCGCTCAGATAAATCCCGCCTCGATTGGGTTGCATGATATTATTCAGGGCAGCAGTTATTTCACAATGGCCCGTTCCAGGTCTATGTTCAGCAGGCCATATGGTTTTGGATCTCTTTCTCAACCCAACTTTGACTATCGATCCGACAAATGGGCCGCCGCTTTATTTACGACCTACTATGATTTGGGTACTGAAACCGGCACTGATGAAATGGGGCATGTAGTTAATAAATTTCACGCCTATGAACTGGCTGTCAGCGGTTCTGCTTCGCTGGAGTTATCCAAAAACCTGAGAATGGGTTTCGGTTTACGTTATCTGACCAGTCAACTTGTTGGAGGATACACGTACGTAGGAACTGACAACGAGCAAACGGCGCATTCGATTGCCGCAGATCTCGGATTGTTGTATCAGCGACCTTTCAACACGGAATACGTGATTTTTAAGCCATCCGCCGGCTGGTCCCTTACCAATTTCGGTGCACCATTACATTATTCATCAACGGCCAGCGATCCATTGCCCATGACCATGCGAGGCGGACTTGGACTACGAATGATCAGTACGAAGATCATGTATGACCGTCCCCTGTTTAGCGTCGGACTTTATACGCAACTATCCCATGTCCTCGCAAGAAAAGATGCCAACGGTACTGCATACGGACCAGTCCAGTCATTATTTAAGGGTTGGGCTCCTTATACTTATGTCTCATACTATGGCGGGAGTTCTCGCAGTGTCGGTTTTACTAACCAGTTTTTTTCCCATTATGGAATTGAAGTATCGATTCTGGGAGCTCTGAATTACCGATTCGGCTATATAAACCAACCAAACGCCCTCGGATATCATAATCTGAAAATGTTTGGAATCGGTGCCGATCTCTACTATGTCGCCTTCGATTACACACGAATTTCAAACGCTGGAAATAGCTACAGTGCCCTGTCAAATGGTACGGGTCTATGGCAGATCACGATCCGCATTCCTCTGAAAAGGCCTGCCGGGGGCATTATCCCGTCTTTGGTTGATTAATGAAAATGAAGATGTGCATAATCATCATTTGAAACAACAGGAAAAGATCATGAAGAGAGGAACCCTGATTACTATCGGTTTTTTGTTCATATTCATCATACTATCATCAAATCAAGCAATCGTAAATGCACAGAGTGTCCAATATAGCCCGGCATCACTGACAATCAATCAGAGCATGCGTAGTACAGCCCTTGGCGGTGCAACGGTTGCTATTGAAGGTTATCCTGGTGCCGCTCTTATCAATCCTGCAACGATTGGAATTGATCAAACCATTCAGGTACAAAGCTATCTCTTCAATAAAAAAGGGGCACCTTTCGAATGGCCCTACTTATACATCGGGGGATCACAAGAACCGTTAAGTTTTTACTCACCTACTCTTGACATCAGATATAATAAATGGGCTATATCTGTTTCTATCCCATATTATAATCTCAATGCATTCAAGAAGGACAATCAATCTTATCTTTCAACCAAAGGTAATTTTTATGATTATGCCCTTCAATTGGCTGGAGCGTGGGAGATAAATCGAAATGTAAGAATTGGAATTGGATTTAAGCATTTCGATACCCGTTGGCCCGTAAGCAGTTACGTTGTTGGTGCCGTTAAAAATGATATCAGAAACGGAGATGCTTATGCCATGGATCTCGGTGTGCTATATCACAAATGGTACAATACAAGTGCAATTCACACCAAAATGAGTTTGGGTGGATCTCTTCTCAACTTCGGAACCAACATGAAGTATAATAATGGGATGAAAGAGCCCCTGCCTCTGACTTTAAATGCTGGACTTGGCATCAAAGTCGAATCTTCAGATAAATGGTTTAGCCGCCCGTTTTGGGGAATCGGCATTTATGGTGAATTCTCCCATTTTCTGGCTCGAGTAGATGATAATGGTCACCCATACAGCCCATTTAAATCATTAGTTAAAGGATGGGCCCCTTACAACGGCTTTGACGGCCAAAATACTTACCGGATCGGCACATGGGATCAAATAGAACGCAGACTGGGATTGGAAGCTTCACTGTTCGATATGGTGAGTGTTCGCTGGGGTATTGATTATCAGTCACCCAAAATGATCAGTTACGGCATGACTCACAGGTGGGGATTGGGATTTGACCTGTACTACCTGGCTTTTGACTATACGACAATAAAGTACGATGCTCGTACAACTGCTTTTAAAAATCCTAAACATATCTGGCAGGCAACAGTTAGAATTCCACTAAGCTCATCGCCACGTAACTTCTGGCCTGACCTGCTGAAGAGAATTGGTATTTTTTGAATGGTTTATGGATCATTAAACGCTGGTTGACAACCCCCTTCGCCCTCCCGCCCCGATGCATCGGGGGGGACAAGCTATTTTTTAAGGGGGAAAATGATTTTTCATTGTAATAAAACGATGTAGCTACTCCTCTCACTTGTTCTGCTGCACACAGGTCCAGCCAGAGCGGAGTGATCCTGAAGTCCGCATTGATCACTCCCAAACGAACATGTTAACTCGTGTTAAATACAGTATCTGGTCGACTTGCTTATCAAGATCAGCTATGGAAATCAACTATTACTTGTGGCAAACAGATTATAGTTTAGTAATATAGCGTATAGCATACAAAAAACAGTTTATTGTGGCTAATATAGCTTATATTTATAGTATTAGCCTATCTCATAAATAAACAAATACTATCATGTCGCAATTATCACGTACATCAATGACTGTTTTGGGGAGACTACTCATTATCTTATTTCTTTCCTATCTAATGATATCTCCCACTATAGCACCGGCACAAAATGTTGAATCGTCTATCAATATGCTGGCAGCGCGATTGGATTCGGCCAAAGGGCAGAATCTGCACCTTATCTCACCGTTATACTTCAGCCGGGCACAGGACAAACTGGCTGAGGCGCGTAAACGATATTCGGAAGGAGGCCGTATTGAAGAGATACGTAAAAGCCTCGATCAATCAAATGAACACCTAAGCAAGGCCATTCAATTTCATCAAGTCGGTATAGTAATGCTCGGTGATGCTATCACCACTCGACAGCATGCTGTCGAAGCAGAATCAAACACACTGGCAAACGGTACATGGACTGACGCTGAAAAGAAGATGTATGATGCCGGACGTGAAATTGAGAATGGTAATCAAAATGCCGCACGCAAGCGTGCCTCAGAAGCCCAGCAAATGTACAACGAAGCCGAGCTTGAGGCTATACAAAGTGCCATTCTTGGTCAGGCACGCCAACTTCAATCACAGGCCAGGGATCAGGATGCCAATGATTGGGCTACAATGACCTACGACAAGGCCGAAACGTTGCTACGCCAGGCCAATGAAGTGCTTATGAAAGATCGCTACAATAAGGATGAGGCCAGTAAGCTGGCTGAAGAGGCTGAAGAGCAATTTCGTCATGCCACTTTCATCACTGCCGTAGCAAAAAAGGTCGACGATGATCCCAAATCTAATATTGAGGCCTTAATTCTCGATCACGAACGGCAAATAGGGAGTATTGCGGACACCCTGCATATGAGTTACACCTTCGCCGAAGGAACAAAAACGGTTGCCAATGCCAGCACGGCAGCGATTGAAGAGCTGTATATGAAGAATGAGGAACTGAAGCATACCATCAATCAACGTGATCTTCGCATAACAGAACTGGAACATGTTGCCGACTCACTCGGTTCTCAGCTCCCGGGGTTGCAAAAACAGGAGCTTCTCAAACAGAAGATAAGTAGTGTTCGATCGATCTTTTCCAGCGAAGAAGCTGAAGTATTTTCCAGCGGAGACGAGGTTATTATCCGTCTGTACGGTCTCACCTTCCCTGTCGGATCCTCGGAGATCGTACCAAACAACTTCCCGTTGCTCCGTAAACTCGAACAGGCAATGGGGTATTTCCCGGATGCCCGGTTCACAATAACCGGCAACACGGATGCACTGGGCAAAGATGAACTCAACATGAAACTGAGCGAAGAGCGGGCATCAGCCGTCCGAGGGTATATGCTTGCCAATACTAACATTTCGACCGACCGTATTGAATCGATGGGACTCGGATCGTCGAAACCCATAGCCTCCAACAAGACAATAGAGGGGCGTCAAAAAAACCGACGTGTCGACGTCATTGTCCATGCGGCTGGTCTGTAATTACTATAAGCGATAGCCGGCCAGTGATAAACCTGACCGGCTTTTCGATATCATTTATCGGCCCCAACACTCTCATAGTATATCTGAAACTTCTCACTTGTTCTGCTGCACAATCGAGTACAGGTCGATCGGGTGCTGGGTGGACAGCGCTGGAAACGTCGGTACCGAGTCGGGCAGGTCCGGCCAGAGCGGGGTGATCTTGAAACCCGGGACCGTACACTTCATCATGATATAGTGGGCGCCGTCTCCTTTGTGGATATCCCGGCTGAAGGTGAAGTAGCTCCCGTCCGGGCTCCATATGGGAGCTCCTCCCCCAAGCTTAGTAAGCTGGCGCACATTCGTGCCACTGGAATCGGTGGTAAAAAGTTGCAAGGCATTATCAACTTGAATGGAATATACAATCGTAGTTGAGGTTGGGCTTGGTGACAGAAAAAAATCACCATTCTTTACATATATGTCTGATACATGAGTAATCCAATGCCACTGTTTGGTTGCAAAATCATACCGGATGTAATTGCCGCTCATGGTGTCCGACTGGGAAGTATATTTGACCCCGGTGATATAATTTTCATCATCTCCAAGCTGACCGGTATCAGTAATGGGGACTAACGGTCCCTGAATACTATCCGTTTCCAGATTCATAATATAAAAACCTCTTTCAAATGACTGTTGATAAGCCTTTCCATATACCGAAACTAATAATCGGTTACCATCCCGAAACCAGGCAGGCTCAGCAACGGTACCCTTATCAAAGTATTGCCTCCCCCCCCCGCTTAATTGCGTGGCCTTCAGGGTATTTAAATTCACAACAAATACATATGTATCAGGGAATGTTGGACCATAAGTAAAGGCAATTTTTTGCCCATCGGGAGACCAACTTACCCCACCGCTTTCTGTTGCAATCAATTTCGGGTCACTCCCGTCTTTGTTCACAATCCAGAGCTGGCGCGTCGGGTCCGTCCCTATCCTATGCGGCGTCCAGTAGCGGGCTAGGGCGATTTTTTGTCCGTCGGGGCTGGGAAAGGCAGCGGTAATCCATTCGGTACCTGATATGGCATCGCCGCCGTATTCCCCGGGTTTGAAGTAGGGTTCCGGTACCGGTGGTTTGGGGGTGACGGGGGTATGCTGGCAGGAAAGAATCAACATCAGGATAAGTAACGTCAGGATGTTCATAAATACTTTCATATTCTATAATGTGATAATATTATTTGTTATCTGCAAGTATGCCGAGGTAAAAACTCTTCCAAAGTTCGAAACTCTCGGAAGAGTTAACCTCCCAATTATGTTTTATTTCATCAACAGCAGCTTCTTGGTCAGTTGGGTAACCTTACCTGATTTGTCAGTTATGATCATCCGTTCGATATATATACCTGTAGCCAGTTGAGAGGCATTGAACATCTTACGGTATTTCCCGGCGACCTGATCCTCATCGACAATCGTGGCTACTTTGCGGCCGAATGTAGCAGGCTGACTACACCTGCTGTGATGCCGGCCGAGGCCGCCGTGCTCGAAAACGAGGGGTCATATACCGCGGATCCCTTTCCTGAAATGCTGAAGATATTTTTGGCTTCCGCCGATACATCGATATAATCAGATACACGGGAATTAGACCAATATTCAGGTATATTCTATTTTGTCCATTTGTGCCCCACCAACCGTAATCACATACTGGTTCATACCGGCAGGCATGAGGTCTGGCATCAGGGAATCCGAATTCATGTCCCCGATCGGGCTGATAAGGATCTGCCCGTTATTTGCGGCTTTAGCCAAATTTTGCTGCAATTGGGCAAAATAATCCGGCACGGCAGGTGGATTTGAACTCAAGATATTGGTAACCAGACTATTACCAAACGATTTCAGGAAATTTTTAAACGTGTCCTAGAACTCGTTTCTGCCCGGGCTGCGGAAAACTCGGGGTCAGACTCAAGCCTTGTTTAATGGTATAATTTGGGTTGTTAAGCTTGTAAGCAAGCAGGTCATTTTTATTAGCCGGGGGCACCCCAAAGGTAAACACCTGGATGTTCATACCATCCTGTGTGGCGTCACTAACCATAGTAGCCAGCTTATGAATATCAAAGTAGTAGCTGGTACCATTATAGGTATATGTGGCATTGGGATCGGTGTCACCACTTTTCTTGATACGCAGGATATTGTACGATTTCATCATGGCGTGCCAGTCGATACCAGCAATTCCCTTGCCGTTGTTACTGTTGGCACCGATAATGCCGGCCACTTCACTACCATATCCATCTTGTGGCATAAACCATTCGGTGTTCGGATTATAGAACCGGCCGACCATATCTTCGTGAGTCGTTGTAAATCCGGTAAGCGAGTGTACGGCAATTTTGGTTGAACTGGAGCCTTTGGTTATGTTCCATACTTGTTCGATGTGATGATCAGACAAATAGCCCTGTTAAAGATCAGGTCATTGTTTGTGCACGTACGCCGTTACAATAAAACGTATGCTGGCAGGATGCAGCCGCCAGCAATAGCGCCAGGATTAGTATGCCTCTCAATCTCTCCATGGCTAAAAGATAAGGATACGTCCCTTTGGTTCCTATCGCATGATCGGACGAGATTATTTTTTCCCACCCTGTCAGGGTCCTGACCCTGACAGGGTGCCGCACATGTGGATGACTAAACTAAAAACGAGCCACCATTCCCGACCCCGATCGGGAATCTCCGTGAGATGTAAACGTTTTGCACCTTCTGAGATTCCTCCCGAAACTCGGGATGGGAATGACGGGTGAGGATTTGTGTGGAAACCTGTTTTTACCGATACAAATAATACTTCCTGGCCTTCTTACGATACTCATCCAATCCCTGGTTCAACAACGATTTGATATCTTCCAACCTGAACCGTTTTTCGAAGGTTTTGCGGATCTGATCCGTGCCCAGCACCTTGTCGAACATTTTGATTCGGTTGGAATCAGCCATCACAAATGGATTTTTATTGGGATATAACTGGTGGTTGACCTGCATGAATGCAAACTGGATTTGCATAAGGTCTGCCTTCGCCGGATTGATAATCATGACCTGCACACCGTGCAATTCGTTTCCCTTGTCCCTCCCGTAATACGGACGAAAACTGACCGGGCGAAACATCACGCCCGGCAAATCAAGAGCACGCATAGCAAGAGCCACCTTGTTTCCATTCATCCAGGAAGCGCCGAGCATCCGGAACGGAAGTGTGTATCCGACTCCTTCAGACAAGACACCCAGTTCTCCCATAATACCGGTCGCCACATAATATTCGGGGGTGTCTTTATATGGGATATGCGGAGAAGTCGGCACCCAGGGAAGTCCGGTATCCGAAAAAGTCATTTTGCGACGCCATCCTTTCATCTTGACGACGGTTAATTGACACTGTTCTCCATTCTCCAAGAGATGCTCTCCATTCAGGTATCGGGCGAGTTCGCCGGAGGTCAGTCCATAGACATACGGGATCGGATACAAACTAACGAACGATTTAAACCCGGGATGAACCGGTGTTCCCTCCACTTTATTTCCGCCCAGCGGATCGGGACGGTCGAGCACAACCAGCGGGATATTGTTTTCAGCAGCGGCTTCCATCACCCGGCCCAGCGTGCTGATAAACGTGTACGATCGCACTCCGATATCCTGGATGTCGTACACCAGCACATCGATATTTTTGAGCATATCTGGTGTTGGTTTGCTGTGTCTTCCGTAAAGCGAATAGACAGGTAACCCTGTTACGGGATCTGTGTTGCTGCTTACATCCTGCCCTGCTGAGGCATCCCCGCGTATGCCGTGCTCCGGTCCGAACAGAGCAACCAGGTGGACGCCGGGTGCATGAAACAGCAGATCAATATCTGAGTGCAGCTTTGAATCAACACCGGTCGGATTGGTAACGAGACCAACCCTCTTTCCCTGTAAAATCTTAAATCCGGATTCTGCTAATACCTCGAGACCTGTCTTAACTTTTGGCTTTTGACAAAACGCTGCTCCGGGATATAAACCGATTCCGATCACAGTAAAAAGGAAAAAGAAACAGCCTTGAAATATTTTTTTTACCGGGAACAAACAATTAGTCTGCATAACCTCGAACCGTTATCTTGTTTTTTCTGTTAGTGGCTTAACTCTCATGGCATAACATAACGCTATTATTCTCAAAAAATGAACCAAAAGCAGCAGTCGAAGCCGAATAACGTCCCGACTTTGGAAGAAAAAATCGGGCAGATGCTCCTCGTGGGTTTCCGGGGCACGGCATTCAGTGAGCACAGCACGATTTATCATGACATTGTTAATCATCACATTGGCAGCGTCATCCTGTTTGATTTTGATGTACAGTCTGGCAAGCCCGGACGAAATATCACCTCGCCAACGCAGTTAAAAAAACTGACCGATGATCTTCATGCTATTTCTAAAACACCACTTTTCATTTCGATTGACCAGGAAGGCGGGGTTGTTAATCGCCTGAAACCGGAAATGGGTTTTCCCCCATCGTTATCCCACCAGGAAATAGGAAAACATGACAACAGGACCTTTACCTATGATCAGGCCAGTCGCATTGCGGAGACTCTAAGACAACTCGGGATCAATCTGAATTTTGCTCCCTGTATCGATATCAATGTTAACCCGGATAATCCTATCATCGCCGGCAAGGAGCGCAGCTTTTCGAGTGATCCTCAAAAAGTGGCGACTCACGCCAAAGCTTTTTTACAGGCTCACCATGACCGCGGTATTATTGGATGCGCCAAACACTTTCCCGGGCATGGAAGTTCAAAAGACGACACGCACCTCGGAATGGCCGATGTCACTGATACATGGACCGAGGATGAACTTATACCCTACCGCCATTTGATATCCGCCGGACTCTGCGAGATGATCATGACCACGCACATCATCAACCGCAACCTCGATCCGGATAAACCGGCAACGCTGTCCAACCGGATCCTAAACGGAATGCTGCGAAACCAGTTAGGTTACGACGGGGTGATCATCAGTGATGACCTCGAAATGGGTGCCATCAGCAAACACTTCGGGCTCAAAGATGCGGTTGAGTCAGCGATTCTTGCGGGGGTTGATATCCTGACTTTCGGCAAAAATATAGCAAGCGAGCCGGCTGATACGAGTCATGTGATATCCATCATCAAGGATATGCTCGAGAAAGAATTAATTGATGAGAAGCGGATTGATGAGTCGTATGAGAGGGTTATGAGGTTGAAGGGGCGTTTGTAATTTAATAACAAGCTTGTTTTACCCCTAAATCCCATGAAGGGGACTTTTGTCATTAACCACAAATGTTCGCAATAAGTGGGTAACTAAATACATGTTGATCCTGGTCACAAGTCACAAACTTGCGACATGGCGGGTCGACTGAAGCAGAGCTACACCGGGAATTATTCCCAGGCAGATCATGGGAACAAGGATGAGAATCTCAACACAACGGATGTCATCCTGAAGTTGGTCCGACCTTCGGACCAACATAGGATCTCGTAATTAGGGCGCAACTCTCCGAAACATTTACACATTACGCCCTCCTTTCACAGTTGTGGAGAAGTTGGGGGAAGTCACAGGTCGCACGATAGCTGCTGGTTCCTGACGAGATTCTACGTTTTCTGATAAATCAGAAAACATCAGAATGACAGAAATAGTATAGTAAGAGACCTCAGACGTGGGAGGAGTCCCCTTCAGGGGATTTAGGGGTTCCTGGAAGCAGAGCTTCCGGGGATTACATTCCCACGCAGAGCATGGGAACGAGGATGAAATACAGATTCGATCTGGGGCTTTAGCCCACCCACAGCTAAAATGATTACCAACGGTTCCACCACATATTCGTACCTGGGTGTTGAATAGAACATGAAGTGGACGGCAGTGATCACAAAAACAGGGGTAAGCAGGATGTAGATATCCCATCGATTACGGTTTTTATAAACGGCATAGAGGGCGAGCAAAAAGAACAGAAACCGCGATCCGATCACCAATTTAGCCGGCCAACCCCGTTTCATCGACGGATCATTACCATCCCCGGGCCATGGCCCCCATAATTCCCACAACGACCAAAATCTTTGTGACAGGTAACTGTGATGGATGCTGAACTGCAAAGTTCAAGTAGGTTTTTATCGGATGATTAATTTGCTCCTGCGAATAACGTTTGGTTGAAAAATCCAATCCCTTCATGACTGTTTCTATTAACTGCAATCAAGAGATTCATGACCCAGGTTATTAGGTGGTTTCACAATATTCTCATACCGATGATCGCTATTAATGTAACGAACAACCATAGTACCGGCAATCAGTCGATAAAGATTTTCCGTTTTCTTATCTCTTAAAAACAGAATCAGCCCTAAAATGCATATAACCGGGATAAATTCCGTTCTGATGTAGCAAGTAACCATTAACAACACAGCCGAAATGAAATAACGATGCCTGAGGAAAGCGTACATACCCGCCATCAGGAAAAATTCCGCCGGGACTTCCGACATGAGTTCCCGCACATAATTCAACTGATTGGGATAAAGCATCAGAACAATTGCTATGATCACCCCGGATATCTCTCCAAATAATTTTCTTCCTATCAGATACGCTATTCCGACCGAAAGTCGAAGAGAGAAGAATATTCAGAAATAGAAGGAAGTAGACTGACAAGGAATCGCCTGTAATGATCTTGAAAAATGCAATTATCAGGGGATATCCATTGGGGAAATAACCATATGGATGTCCGGAAATAATAGCCTCTGCTTGTTTGATGTAGCCATAGCTGTCGGTATTAAACCAGTGACCATGTGTCAAAAAGACAATAAGTAAGCGGGTTAAAATTGAAAACCCGATTATCCATGGCAGCTCTTCTCTCGATGGTCCTGCTTTCCATTTGCTAAATCTTTAAAAATAGGACGCCAGGAAAAAAATCAGCAGAACGATTCCGCCCACCATGTAGCTCGTGCGGTCCCTGATAGAAAAGACGATCGGTTCGTCGTCTACGATGCCTCGAGCCGCCAGGAACCAGAAACGGGTAATCCAATAAAGCAATACCGGCGCGGTCAAAAACAGCCATTCAGGATGCAGGTAATGTTCCTTAACGGCATCACCCTGGCAATAGAGAAGCAAAACCAACACGGCCAGCAAACCGGAACCAACCCCTACAAGTTGCAGCAAATCCTGATCATTGTCTTCATAGTATCGACCATTCTTATAAGTGGTACGGTTCTTACCAATTTGACGTAACTCGGAATATCGTTTGAGTAGAGCCAGACTTGTAAAAAGGAAGAGTGAAAAAGTCAGCAGCCAGTTTGAGATTGGAATATTCAATACCAGGCCGCCGGCAAATACCCGTAACGTGTACATGATTGCCAGGGTTATGACATCTGCAACCAACAGTCTCTTCAGGCAACAAGAATACAGTAGCGATAATGCCATGTATAAAGTGAGAATAATCAGGAAATCGGTATGCAGATAAAGGATGGCAATCGAAAGACCAATCCCTAAACAGGTGCCGCATATTATGATTCCTGTCGAAATACTCAGTTGCCCGCTGGCAAAAGGCCGATGCCGCTTTACAGAATGTTTGCGATCATAGGGAATATCGATGATATCGTTTATGATATATGCTGCCGAGGCGCATAAACTGAAGGAAAGCCAGGCGATTATGAGGGTAGTAATTTTATTGAGATCTATTGTCTGATGTGCCAATAAGACCGGAAGGAATAAAAGGACATTTTTTACCCATTGTCTGATTCGCAGTGTTTTTGACAAAACAGACCGACCCCATACGAAATGATTCTGAATGGTTCTATCAACCTCGACGGCTCTCTCTTGTTCTGATAATCTCTCTTTGATGTTTTCCAACCTGAACAACCCACGTGTTTTCTCTCCTGATTATATCATGAGAATAAAGGATATGATACAGGAATGCCATTAACATGCTTTAATCCTGCTGATATTCATAAACTTATGTTAGCATCAAATTAATTATTCATAGCCTGAAATAATTAACCCACCTTGAATTCGATGTAACAATGGGTACATAAGAATAGAACACGGACTACGCGGATGAAGCGGATCATCACGGAAAAAATTTATGATATCCATCCTCCATGCATATTTTGAGAGTATAACAGCTTTTCAAGGAATACTGTTAGTCCCCTTCAAGGGATTTAGGGGTCAGGGGAAGCAGAGATTTCCGGGGATTACGTTCCCAGGCAGAGCATGGGAACGAGGATATGAAAGATTCATCAGGATTGGGATTGGCTATCCACGGCTTCGCGCACACTCCCATGTTCTAACAATAAATTCTTAGCTTCTTCATAACTGAGCGACGGTATGGCTTCGCGGATCATCCTCGTTCCGCGGTCGACCAGTTTATCGTTGGTCAGTTGCATGTCGACCATCTTGTTATCCTTTACCCGGCCCAGCCTGATCATCACACTGGTGCTGATCATATTTAGGACTAATTTCTGCGCAGTACCGGCTTTCATTCGTGTGCTGCCGGTTACAAACTCGGGACCCACGGGTACTTCAATGGGAAATTCGGCAGCTACTGCTACCGGCGAGCCCGGATTACAGGTTATGGATCCAGTCCGGATACCAAGTTCCCGGGCATGGTTTAAAGCACCAACCACATATGGAGTTGTCCCTGATGCAGCAATTCCAATCAGTACATCTTTCTTGCTTATTTCATGGGATAGCAAATCTTTCCACCCTTGTTCCGGATCATCCTCGGCGTACTCAACCGCCTTGCGTATTGCAGAATCACCGCCTGCTATCAGACCAATCACTAAATCGTAGGGCGCGCCGAATGTTGGAGGGAGTTCGGAGGCGTCAACGATACCTAAACGGCCGCTTGTGCCTGAACCGATGTAGAACAATCGTCCTCCGCTCAGCATATGATCGACAATGACATCAACCAATTTCTCAATCTGGGGTATGGCTCTTTCGACTGCCAAAGGTACCGTTTGGTCCTCCTTATTGATATTAACCAGCAATTCTCTCGTGTTCATCTTTTCGAGATGACGATACTTCGACGGCTTTTCTGTAATCTTTTCAAACATCTGACTTAATTTTCTAAATGATACGCTTCCAGCCCTTCCATGGGGCTTTTCAAAATAGTGCCTGGTTTTAATTCATGATGGACTAATCCCCTGGACAAGAGATCCTGGTGCAGGTATGCGATAGATCCGACAAAACCGACCGGCATCCCCCTCACATCTTTGTATTTCAAAACCAGTGACTTTACAAACTTTTCAAATCCCGAGCGCAGTAGTTGCCGAATATACGGATGTTTGCGATGATGATACGTGAAAGCGGCAAACCCGGCGACATACCGATTGGCCTGGGGTTTATGATAAACGGTATTCAGGATGAAGTCCCGGTCCATCTCAAATTCATTCGCAAACATTTTGGACAAGTCCTCAGGTAGCTCGCGATAAAAATACCGGCGGATTAACTCTTTACCGAGCCAGCTCCCGCTTCCTTCATCCCCGAAGATGAAACCAAGCGATGGAATCTGATCAACTATTTTCTCGCCATCGTAGAGGCACGAGTTTGAGCCGGTTCCCAGGATGCAGGCTACACCGGCTTCGCGTCCCAGACTCGCTCTTGCCGCTGCTACAAGATCAGTCGTTGCATCAACCTGTTTGGAAATCCACAATTCTTTCAATACATCGCTTATGAGATCTCTGTGATCCATATCACCGTAACCGGATCCGTAAAAAAAAATAGATGAGACCTCATCCGGTATGTCGTTCGCTTTCTTCCCCCCCTTAACAACTTCATGGATGCTCTGCTTTGTGTGAAAATAGGGATTCAGGCCCTCAGTTGACCATGACACGCGATGATCACCCGAGAGATACAGCCAATCGGTCTTTGTGGATCCGCTGTCGGCAATAATGATACTCTGGTTCATATTATATAGTCATGCTTTGGTCATTCTTTTTACTGTCATTCGATGGTCATTCTGTTGTCTCAAATTTCCCGGGATCAGCTCTATTTTCTACACATGGATACCAAATGACAACAGAATAACTATAGAATGACTATCCACCGTTAACTTTCTAACTTTTCTTTCATCTCGGTCGACCGCCTCTGCCAACAGGAGGTGTTCGTCTCCGGATTGAATAGTTGAGATAGTCCAGGATGGCCTTCATCATCCGGTCACGGTCCTGCTGACTCTCGATCGTTTCAAACGGGAAGCCCATCGTCACGACGCTGTAGGTATCACGATATCCAACAGCCGCACTGAACTGGTTCTCTGCGTACCTCATCAACACCTGGGCTTTTGAATCGGCAGGACTCAACGCATCGGGAGCCTCAACCTGGTAGATATCCGGGCGGTATCCGGTGTTGTACCGCAGCGTATCAGAGGGATTCATAAAAGCCTGATCAGCCGAATGAACATTACCCGTTTGATCTGCCCAATTGGTATCAAGCTTATATTTCAGAACCTTTTCAGCAAACAGGGTGTCGGCATGCGTGGTATGTTTGTTAAACAAATCGCTCGCAACATAGGCTCCGGATATGAACAACTTTCCGCCGCTTGCGCAGTAATCTGTGATTGCCTTCCTGCAAAGAATTCGGGAAAACCAGAAATGTCATTCCCTTCGTGGAATCGGCACGATACGGATAGCGGACGGTTCGTTTTTGCTCTCCCGCGATCAGGCCTACAATGGAATAATTGCTAAGCGAAACCTGACCATCCATCACTGCTTCGTTGCTGGATGACACAAATGAGTACCCGGCAGCTTTTAGGGACTTCCCGTACCGGTATGGATAGTCGTGCGTATTCCCGGGTATCATCCTTGCTTCTGCATAACTATGACTCGCACCCGTTCCCGGCTGATCATTCGTCCGATAGGGTGAGTCGGCATTGAAATTGTATTGGCTCCCGGTGTAGTCGATTCCGTAGCCATTATCGACGCCCATATCACGGTAATTGGTAAAGCCGATCATGTTGCTATCATCGATGCCTGACGGCGCGCAAATCCTGTCGAAATCATTCACAAGAAGCACGGGATCATCTTGATCGGGCATGTGGCAGACCGACAGGATTTCAGACGGGAAGCTCTGTCCACCAGCGTTTACGGCTGAAACTTTAAAGCTGTAGATCTTCCCTTGTTGAAGATGATGCATCGTCCAGGTGGTGTCAGCAACGAAATGTCCATTATCAAAACCGCCATCACCCTCACGGACATACACGATGTATCCACTGGACACAGCCGAGGGTTCGAGCGTGTCTTTTACAGCCTGCCATTTGAGCTGGACACTTGTGCTGTCGAGGAAGGCCGCCTGCATATGATCGACCGGGAGCGGCTGAACGACATATCGCTGATGATATTCCGTTGCGAGGAACTTAAGCATGGCCTTGTAAATGGACCGGCCAACCGAAAACTGAAACCGGGGATCCATCGCCAGTTTCACATCAGTAAAATTTTGATGGGATAGTAACTCCAGCAATGCCGACGGTACATTCGGACGGGCAGCCTCGCTGTACAAACCATCCTTCAGTTCACGCCGTACCCATTTTTTATCGTACTGTGCACGAATATCATGGACAACCTGGGTCTGCAATACATCGGCGAAGTCACGATTAGCCAGGCGCGACATCTTCCCGCCGGGAAAATGATAGGTCGTGTCGACATCCGGGTAACTGTATATCGACAACGTGCCAATGATACTATCTTTGGGAGCGATGCCGGCATCCGTATGGAAGGCCAGCGACAGATCGACCGGGATCCCAAGTCCTTTATCAGATCGGTCCCTGTTTGGTCCATCCGGTGCGCCATGCAGATAGTTCACCCACTCACCCCGACTCTGATAATCGTCATTGTAATCATTGCGATCTTTGTTCAGATCATAGACCAGGGTGTCCGGCATACCGGCGTACTGGAAATAATACCGGGCAGCCTCGAGATATCTCGGTCTGCCGCTGATTTTGCCATTCCGGGCAACATCACCCATGCCGCCTCCAAAACGGACGCCATCTGCCGTTACAAAATTGCCGCCTTCGGAAGTTTGATTGGTGAGTACAACGCTGCCGCTGTCAGGATGCACACCTTTCTTAAATTTGAACTTTCCGAGGTAGATCCACGTGCCGCCACCAATCTGCTGGTTTACACGGAAATCTGTTTTTCCTCCTTCGTGCAGCACGCTGTAGTGAGCATCGGTAACATTCTGATCAGACTGATGATAGGAAACGTATACCGCATAATAACCGGTACTCGGGATATCAGGCACCCATTGTGCCTGTGCAGTCGGTTCAGATGCCGAAGATACCTGGCGGTATGATCCCATTTTAAACGGATTATCGCCGATCCGATAGGGCGGGTGACCAATCGCGAAACCAGTCGAATCCCCGTCCATCCACTGGTACGTCGGATCAGATGTTGAATCGGAATACGAACTGCCTGTTCCGCTCGAGTCATTGTCAACGACGACCTCATGTGTCTGTGTGTCGCGCTCGCGCGCAACAAACACATTGGCACCCGCATTCTCCAACATTGGCACCAGGTACTTCAAAGTGAATGACAGCGGAAGCTTATCCTCAACGGTCTGGAACAAGCGTGGGCGCTGCCATTCCCACCGGTCCCTGAGATTGTTGTAATACCAGCCATGACTTGGCCACAGTGCAATGGTGTGATCCAACAGTCCGCGAACCGGCTCGTATGGACGACTGGCGTCTCTCACTACCGGAATTGCACGCGTGCTATCAGGTGATGGCATCCTGAGTGTATCAAAACTGGCGGCAGTCGGACGAAAATAATTTGGGATCAATTTCTGGATGGGCGTCGGCTTCTTCAGCGTATACAGCGTCACTTTATAGGTACGGAATCGCCGCCCGAGATCATTTCTGAGCTGACTATAGATCGCATTGGTATTCTGTTCCCTGAACGGAATCTCCCCCATCTCGCGAGACATGAAAACACCAACTGTCCTGTTTAAATTATTAACTTTTACGCTGTCAATCTTGACATTTTCCAGCAACTGGAATGATGTTCTTCCTTCATACGCCTGACGTAAAAACTTCTCGGCTGACTTATGAACGTGGATTTCATTCTTTGTCAGTCCTTTGTAGCTGTACGGACTTTTAGTTGTGGCGCAGCCGGTTGCTAAGAACCCCATAAATCCGGCAACGGCTGCCAGATATAGTTTTTTCTGATACGATTTCATTCTAAAAAATTTTTCGCAGAGTAGAACACGGAAATATTACCGGGCGTTTGCAGAACTGTTACTTACAGAGAGATAAAATTTCGAATGCGACAATAAGTTCGCGACTTCACTTCCATTTTTTGGATTGATCGGAAACAGGCGTTTCGCATGCAACAAGGTCCTCAGTCGGTATTCATTAAAATCAGGATCTCCGCGGCGAAGGCTCTCAATTTTTACAGACCCGGAAGAATTTATGAATTTTCCATTGCCGAGGTAAAGAGCCACGTGTACAATTCTTTCTTTATGGGTTGCCGTAGCTTTATGCCCAAAAAACAGCAAGTCACCAGCCTGTAAATACTTGAGTGTCGAATCAATAGAAACCGATTTACCGGTCCCGGCCTGTTGATTGGCATCCCGGGGCAGGATAACGCCATTCATATAAAAAGCGGTCTTGGTAAACCCGCTGCAATCGAATCCTTTGGGAGAGGTGCCTCCCCAGAGATAGGGCTCACCCAGGAACGTTTTGGCCGTGGCGATCACATTTTTAACGGTTGGATTGCGGCTGTCCACCCATCGGTCAAAACCTTCTACGGAAGAGGCCGAAACATAGGCTTCCCGTCCGTCAGGATATCGCACTTTCACAAACTTGTCTCCGCGATGGACCGGCGCGGCTTCCTCAAGGATATTTCCCTCTACCAGATCAGAAACATGAAGCGATTTGACATCCGGCTTGCTGTATGCAAACCCAACCTGTTCGGTAAAGATAACCCTCGGATTATGGATCCATTCCATTGCTTGCGCAGAGTCGACCGGTGTGATACCGCCGGCATCGACCCAACCGAGATAGTGATCAGGGGTCTGAACCCGATACCAGCCGTGTTTGTAATCATAAACCTTCAGCAGTGTTCCCAGCGTCGATTGGGTCGACATTTCTGCCGGATGTTCAGGATGCGTCCGAATGTTGCAGACCGAGTTGTTGACGATAGCGTAGATTTTGGCTCCAACCGTGGTGTCCGGCAACAACCGGATATGATAGGTAAACGAGATATTGGCTTTATTCAGTGAATCTTTTAAAGCCGCTTTGGCATCTTTCTCCGAGGTGGCACCAGTTAGGTTGAGGGCATCCCCATCTGCCTCTGCCTTGACTTCGAAAATGGCTACTCGCGTATCCGGGACGAAATGGTTTTTAACCGAACTGATAATCTCTTCGGTCCTGTTAAGATTACTTTGAATATTGCATGATGAACCGATCACCAACAAAAGACTACAGGTGACCACAAGAATTAGATTTCTATCTTTGAGCATGTTATATCCGATCTTCTTAACCATTTCCCCGGGAATATAAAGAAAAAGAAAACGTCTGCTGTTTTGGATTCGGGGAATCACGAATTTTTCGCTTCAATCCCGCACTTTGTTCCTCCTTTTTCTTCACAAGATTTCCTTAAGTTAATGTGAGTTCGAAATAATAAAAGATCGTAAAAGCAGTTCGCAATCTCACTAAAAGTCATCCGGGCTTCTCCTCGGATCTAAATAAACCGTTGAAACGGTTTATCAAATAGAGTCATCCTTAACCCCTGGATTAATCCAGGGGTTAGTAAAAAAGAGGTAATAGGAATCGTTTTCAACGATTTTTTGCAGTGTTATATCGAACTCACGTTAAGTCAGGATATGATCTTCGTGATCTGCGACTGATCTGACCAATTTTCTTTCATACATAAAAGGACATTATGGCGCTGACATACCTTAATTATCTAAAGGTTGATGATTTACTGAGCCTCCAACAGCCCCGATCCAAACCGGAAGAACACGATGAGCTGCTTTTCATCATCATTCATCAAACCTATGAGCTTTGGTTCAAGCAAATCCTGCATGAATTGGAGCAGTTGCGGGTCGAGTTGAAAGATGGTCATACGTGGAACAGCATCAAAACAATGCGCAGGATACTCGTCATCATGAAAACGGTCGTTGGTCAGACGGACATTCTCGAAACGATGACGCCACTCTCTTTCAGCCACTTTCGCGGTTTCCTCGAGAATGCCAGCGGGTTTCAATCCGTCCAGTTCCGTGAAATGGAAGCCCTCTGCGGATGGCATACCCGACGATCGCTCAAATTGCACGAGCACGATTCGGTGGCTTACCAAACCTTGTTAAGGAGAATGGATGAGCCAACGATTTGGGAGAGCTTCTGTGAATTTCTGGAAACAAAGAATTACGAAGTAGAAAAGCCCGAACGCGTGGAAAGAGACGGGTTGATTTTCGATCCCTCCGAATCTACTCAGTCGATTCTAATTGATATCATGAACAATGACCCGGAAACGGCCTTGCTGTGCGAACACCTGGTAGATTTTGACGAAGGACTCCAGGAATGGCGGTATCGCCACGTAAAAATGGTGGAGCGTACGATTGGCACAAAGATAGGAACCGGCGGCTCCGACGGGGTTGAGTACCTGAAGGGAACCTTACACAATCCGATTTTCCCCGATCTCTGGGCTATCCGGAAGGAATTGTAAAGTATTACAGGGAATAAGTATATAAGGGAATATAGGTGCCCGGTTCACCGAATGCGGGTTCCCTATTTCCCTATTTCCATATCCCCCTATTTCCGCTTGACCGTATTTACTAATTTTCAAGTATCTGACTAGCTCGACACGAAAACAAAAAAGACCAATGCAATCATTCGACAAACTCGCCGCACGTCTTCAACCGCATTACAAACGTTTCAATGTAGCCAACCGTTGCCTTCTGTCCGGTCACTCGCACCAAGCCTGGCCGGATATCGCATTTGAGGGTCAACTTGAAGCTGCCGAAGCCGCCGCTGAGTATGTCGATGATAAGTGGGGTGTCGTGTTTCAAAAAACAGAGATGCTTCGCACTTACCTCCGCAGATTTTATGACGATCCCAATGGTCAGTATAGTTTCTCCACGAGCACACACGATCTTTTGGTTCGCTGGCTCTCTGCATTGGATTTGCCCGCAAAACCGAGATTAGTCACAACTGATTCGGAGTTTCACTCTATAAGCCGGCAACTTGCGCGTTTGGAAGAAACCGGTATAGAAATCATCCGCGTACCGGCGTTGCCGCTTGAGGATTTTCCGTCGAGGCTTGAAAAAGTGATCACAGGTGATACGGCAGCTGTGCTCGTGTCTCACGTCTATTTTTCCACCTCGCTGGTCAACCAGGATCTAAAAGTCATCGGCGAGGCAGCAAGAAAACATAGTGTTCCTCTTTTGATAGACGATTATCATGGTACGAATGTGGTTCCCACTTCGCTGCGCAAGGAAAACCTGGAAGACTGCTACCTGCTGATTGGCGGATACAAGTATCTACAGTGGGGAGAGGGAAACTGCTTTCTTCGATTTCCCAAGGGCTGTGATCTCCGCCCTGTTATCACCGGTTGGTTTTCGGTATTTGACAAGCTCACTACCAATCAAGAGAGTGAAAAAGTTCCATATGCCGACAATGATAATCGTTTCCTGGGAGCTACATTCGAACCAACCTCTCATTTTCGTGCAGCCCGCGTGGTTGAATTTTTTGAAAAGCATGAACTGACTCCTGAGCTCTTGCACAAGAACTACAGGGAACAGGTATCGTATCTGCGCAAGCATTTCCTTGATCTTGATCTGGATCCCAAAATCATTCATTTAAAACATGATTATCCGGTTGATCATAACGGTGGTTTCATAGCTCTTGAAAGTCCTTTTGCGGGGAAGCTGTACGAGTTGTTAAAAGAGCGGGATATTTACACTGACTTCCGTGATACAACATTACGCCTGGGACCGGCTCCCTATGTAACCAGTTCTCAGATCGATTACACACTGAAAGTTTTATCTGAATCTGTACAGAATTTTTGAAATAGTTACTGACACCAATCAGACAGGGTCGTCCGAGCACGATATAGGAAGAGAAAAAATCGTTAAAAACGATTCATTTTAGCCTCGGCTTCCGTTAACCCCTGGATTAATCCAGGGGTTAAGGATCCTTGATTTAACTAAACCGTTTTAACGGTTTGAACAAACGTATAGAAAAACCCTGCATGGGTTCGACAAATGTCAAATCCAATATCTATGTGAATATTTTTGTAAGGTTTCCTGAAATTCATGGTCTTATATATAGGGATCGTTACCAATCTTGGATAAAAAGAGAGATTCTGAGACTTAGATAATTTTGCCTCGTGAGGTATCTATTCATCCTGAGCTTGATACTGGAATTAGATTCTCATTTATTCCGTATGTTCAGATAAATTCATCCATCAATAGCATCCAAAGCGTGATAATTAGTTTTTGGATTCTCGCGCAATTACATATATTACACATATTCAATCAGCACTAACCGATCATCGATTATGTCCACCAATAACGACCGTCTCAAAGCTCTTAATCTTGCCGTTGATCAACTGGAGAAACAACATGGCAAGGGAACCATCATGCGACTCGGCGACAATGCTGTAGTCAATGTCGATGTCATTTCCACCGGATCCATTCTTATTGATTATGCACTTGGTGTCGGAGGTGTACCCCGCGGACGGATCACTGAGATATATGGTCCGGAGTCGAGTGGTAAAACTACACTTGCACTCCATGTAATTGCAGAAGCCCAGAAAAAAGGCGGATATGCAGCTTTCATCGATGCAGAACACGCGTTCGATCCGAAATATGCAAAAAACCTCGGCATCAAAATCGATGAACTACTGGTGTCGCAACCCGACAGCGGGGAGCAAGCACTGGAGATTGCAGAAACACTCATTCGTTCTGCTGCTCTTGACGTCGTGGTTATTGACTCGGTTGCCGCCCTGGTACCACGTGCTGAACTTGAGGGTGAGATGGGAGATTCTCACATGGGTCTGCAGGCACGGCTTATGTCGCAGGCACTTCGGAAACTGACCGGTATTGTCAACAAAACTCGCACGTCTGTCATCTTCATCAACCAGATCCGTGAAAAGATCGGTGTCATGTTCGGTAACCCTGAGACTACTACTGGTGGACGCGCTCTAAAATTTTACTCCTCGGTTAGAATGGATATCCGACGAATCGGTGCTCTTAAAAAAGGCGATGAAGTTTTGGGAAACCGCACTCGCGTCAAAGTGGTCAAAAACAAAGTTGCGCCTCCATTCAAGGAAGTAGAATTCAATATCCTTTATGGAAAAGGAATTTCACGTCTTGCCGAACTGCTGGATATGGCTGTCGACATGGACATCATCCAAAAACGCGGCAGCTGGTATCGCTATGATGGAGAACCTATCGGACAGGGAGCAGACGCCGCACTTCAGTTCCTCGAAGAAGATCCCAAACTTCAGAAAAGCATCGAAGATATCGTTCTAAAGAAACTGTATCCTGAAGAAGCGGAAGAAAATAAACAACCCGCAGCTGAGAAGGCGAAACAGAAAGCTGAGGAAAGCGTCTGAGAAGCACCCGGAGCCGTTCGAAATTTTCATCTGAATCTAATCAACCGCAGGTTTCCCTGCCTGCGGTTGTGACGGCGCTTCGCGTCCAAAAAAACAACAAGGATCGTATCTCAATATTCTGCAAAGACGACTTTCTGCTCGGCCTGCATCAAAGCACCCTCCTTCATTATGGCATAAAAAAAGGGATGGAAATAACCGATGAACTTTTCAAAGAGCTACAGGAGGCGGAAAATGAAAAAGAGATCGAAAACTATCTCCTTAACTTGCTTAGCAGACGCACTCATGCCCGGTCAGAGTTAAAAAGAAAGGCATTGAGCAAGGGTTATCCAAGTGATAAAATCCAACAACTGCTTCAAAAATTTGAAGAGAAAGGATGGGTTGATGACGAGGAATTTGCCAAATCGTTTGTTCATGACAAGTTTGAATTGCAGCGGTGGGGGCCGGTTAAAATTCGATCAAAGTTGCGTTTATTAGGTATCTCCAGGCCGATTATTGAACGTGCTATTCAGGAAATCCAGTCATCCGGTGATGACTATCAGATACTCAAGCAGTTGGTCGTTAAGAGAAGAGCACATTTCATGCGGGAACCGGATCTGCAAAAACGTAAAAGAAAAATTGCAGATTATTTGCTACGCAAAGGTTTTTCTTCCGATACTGTATTTAATTCTTTGGAACGGTTACTAACAGAATTTGAACAGTGAAACCATTAACCACTGATCGGGTTTTCAGGGGAATCATCCTCATTGTCATTGTGGTGGTTCTTCTCTACCTGACTTATTCCTTTATAAACCTGGTTGCCTATGCCCTGGTGGCATTGATACTGTCCTACATGATCGACCCACTGGTTAATCGGCTCCAGGCTTACGGTATGAACAGAACGCTTGGTATCGTTTTGGTACTGACGTTTGTTGGTTTTATTGTCGCTGGTGTCTCAACCACCATTTTCCCGACAGTTGGGCAGCAGATTGTTGAGCTGACCAAGCAACTGAATCTGAAGAACATTCAGATGGTCGCACAAAAATTGGACTCCAAGTTAAATACTCTCTTCCCGTTTATCCCCTATGGATTTCTCCAGCAGCACCTGACAACTCTGGCAAAACAGGTTTTTAATGTCACCGGTATATCAACTACGATCAGCAACATCATTGGATTCTTTACCAATGTTTTATCGGCTCTGCTTGTAATCCCGTTCGCTACTTTCTTTTTCTTGAAAGACGGCAACAATTTCCGTCGCAATCTTCTTCGAATGGTACCGAACAGGTATTTCGAAACTATACTTAGCATCATCGATAAAATCGAGACACGCCTTGGCCTTTACTTTAAAAGCGTCGCATTGGAAAGCCTGTTGGTTGCTATTCTTTCATCGCTGTTGCTTACTATTGCCGGGCTTCAAAATGCACTTTCAGTCGGCATTGCAATCGGCATAGCCAACTCCATCCCGTATTTTGGACCGATACTCGGCTATGGTCTCTCCGTTGTCGTGGCCATTTTTGAAACCGGCGACTTTTCGCTGGTCGGCGCCTGTCTTCTGGCTGTTTTATTTACCCAGCTTGTTGACAACGTAGTTTTTCAGCCGTTTCTTTTCTCCCGTTCGGCCGGTATGCACCCTATGATCATTCTCTTTGCAATACTCATTGGCGCTCAGTTAGCCGGCTTGCTTGGAATGCTTTTGGCTGTTCCGATCGCTACTATCATAAAAATAATTGTGCTTGAAATTCACTGGAGCCTGAAAAACTATTATGTCTTTAAAGCTGGTAAGTAAACATGTCCCTTTGCGTCCCCTCCCCAAAAATGGAACAATAGCTGTAACCGCCCCCGCTTCACCTCCCGATCAGGAAAAATTAAACAGGGGTGTTCAATACCTCGAAAGCATCGGATACAACGTTGAAGTGGGAAAATCATGCTACGAACGATGGGACTACCTTGCCGGCAAAGATGAACTACGTGCCGATGAATTAAAACTCTTTTTTGATGCACCCCACATCGATGCCATTTTTTGCGCACGTGGCGGTTTCGGTTCCATACGATTATTGAGTATGCTTGATTATGAATCCTTTAGAAAAAGCAGGAAACTTTTTTGCGGATTCAGTGACATCACCGCACTGGAATGGGCTATGTACGCAAAAAGTGGACTCTGTTCGATATCCGGTGGCATGGTGGCTATTGACTTTGGCCGGGAACATATTGATCCCGATTTTGAAGATCAGTTTTGGGAGCTTGTCCACACAGGTAGCACCGAAATAAGACTCTCCGAAAGCATGGGTGAGACCGGGACCATTTCAGGCGTGTCACTTCCCGGTACGTTGACTGTCGCCTCCTATTTAGCCGGTTCCCCATATTTTCCTTCTCTTGAAAACAAATTGCTCATACTCGAAGACATAGGAGAACGAAAGCATAAAATCGAGGGATACCTTGAACAGTTTCGACTGACAGGCCAACTAAAAGATGCTGAATGTGTGATCTTTGGAACGTTCGTCGCCCCCGAGTCAGAGGAATACATTGAGGTGCCATCAACGGACCTGCTTCGGCAGCGGACACTTGGAAGATCCGATATTCCCTATTTTTCGGGATTAGCATACGGTCATATACGCAATAAAATTTCACTTCCATTAGGTGTTCCGATGTTGTTATCTTATGGACCAACCTGCTCCCTTAAATCTCAGCAATCTATCTTCCAGGTTTGAAAAAAGTTGTCGTATTCGCATCAGGTTCCGGAACAGATTTTCAGTCTATTATCGATGCCATTGCTCTGAAATCGGTACATGCTAAAATTGCAGGACTGATCTCAAACAATCCTGATGCGGGGGCTTTGGAACGAGCCAGGAAGAATGAAATTCCAGCTCGAATTTTACGCCCGACTGATTATCCTGATTCAAACATATATGCTTCATACCTGATGGATCAACTGGATGAATGGAGTCCGGATCTCATCGTACTTGCCGGGTACCTGAAGAAAATACCTGTTGAAGTCATTCGGCGATATGAACATAGAATAATCAATATCCACCCGGCTCTGCTCCCAAAATACGGCGGCAAAGGTTTTTATGGGATTAAGGTGCATCGCGCCGTTATAGCTGCTGGCGAAAACGAAAGTGGATGCACCGTTCATGTTGTTACCGAAGAATATGACCAGGGACCCATCCTGGCACAGGCTAAAGTCCATGTGTATAAAGATGACACCCCTGAAATATTGCAACAGCGAATCCTTAAGGAGGAACACCGCCTCCTGCCGCAAGTAATCAATAACCTCCTAACCAAAAAACAATCATAATATCGTGTCTATCAAACCACTGGCCGAACTTCCCAAAACACCACTGATCATCAAACGCGCCTTACTTTCCGTATCAGATAAGACCGGAATAACAGAACTGGCAAAAAACTTACATCAACAAGGCATAGAATTAATCTCTACCGGTGGTACAGCCAAAGTGTTACGTGATGCAGGCCTGCCCGTAAAAGACGTAAGCGAAATAACACATTTCCAGGAATGCCTGGATGGCAGGGTAAAAACATTGCATCCGGCGGTTCACGCGGGCATCCTGGCACGTACATCTTATCAGCATGACAAGGAAGAGCTGGAAAAGCTTGGAATAGCTCCCATCGAATTAGTTGTTGTAAATCTCTATCCATTCCAGGACACCGTAAGCGACCCAGGTTGTACACTTGCCAAAGCGACGGAATTTATCGATATAGGCGGTCCGACGATGGTTCGAGCATCAGCCAAAAATTTCGCTCATGTATGTATCCTTACCAATCCTGAACAATACAAATCATTTGCCGATGAATTGGGAAAAAGAAGTTCCGTCTCTTACCAGACACGGTTCAACCTGGCACGTGATGCCTTCATGCACACGGCTGAATACGATACAGCCATAGCAAACTATCTAAACTCCACAGACGATGGTTCTGCATTGCCCGAAAACTTCCAGGTTTCACTGCCAATCAGCTCCTCTCTCAGATATGGTGAGAATCCGCATCAAAAGGCAGCTGTTTATGGTAACCAAACAAAAATCATTGATTGTTTTCACGGCAAAAAACTAAGCTACAACAATTATATCGATATCGATTCCGCACTGCACATGATTGCTGAATTTGGTACCAGTGATCCCTCATGTGTGATTATCAAACATACGATCCCCAGTGGGGCCGCAATTGGATCAACTCTCGAAGAGGCATATAATAAGGCATTCTCAACAGATACTTCGTCTCCCTACGGCGGCATCATCATTGTCAACAAAACACTGGATATCAAAACGGCAGAGGCCATTGACAAAATATTCACGGAGATCATTATAGCCCCCGACTTCGATGACGATACCCTCGGACTCCTTAAGAAAAAAGCCAATCGTCGTTTAATAAAGATGCTCAAACCAGCATCTGATGATAATCATTGGCAGTTTCGTTCGGTGTTCGGAGGTGCACTTTACCAGCAATACGATAATTACCTGACGCCTCAAAGCGAGATGAAAGTAGCAACCAAACGCGAACCAACAGCCAAAGAATGGAATGATCTCTTATTTGCATGGAAAATTGTGAAACATGTGAAATCTAACGGAATCGTGTTTGCAGGTAACCAGATGACGTTAGGAATTGGATCGGGTCAAACCAGCCGGGTCGATTCATCTGAAATTGCCGTTGCACGAGCCATTAAATATGGACTTTCCCTAAAAAATAGCGTTATTGCCTCTGATGCGTTCTTCCCATTTGCCGACGGACTAATCGCGGCAAATAAGGCGGGTGCTACAGCAGTAATTCAACCTGGCGGAAGCATCCGTGATGAGGAAGTCATAAAAGCTGCTGATGAATGTGGAATGGCTATGGTTTTCACCGGTCACAGACATTTTCGCCACTAAGTTTGTATCAATTTTACAGTAATTCGCAAAATGATTTGTAAAATTGTAATTTTCGTCGATACTTAAACCACATCTTTGTAATTCTTCTCAGTATTATTTCTTCACCTATGCCCCAAACAACTGTTGCCAGAACCGCCAAGAAGCCGGCCAAGCACAAGAAGCCCGGAGGGTTACTTGATTGGCTATACACTGATATTGCCATCGATCTCGGAACGGCCAATACACTAATCTATGAACGCGAGCATGGAATCGTGCTCAATGAGCCGTCAATTGTCGCTCTAAACAAAGACAATCTGGCCGTGGCCATTGGTCATGAAGCGCGATTGATGCACGAAAAAACGCACCGCGAAATTCGTACGGTTCGCCCGCTACGCGACGGAGTCATCGCTGATTTTGAAGTTGCGGAACTCATGATCCGCGGGATGATCAAGAAAGTGAAGACGCGTTGGTATTCCACAACGAGAAAAATGGTAGTTTGCGTCCCGAGCGGTATCACCGAAGTGGAAAGACGTGCCGTTCGTGACAGCGCCGAGCATGCCGGGGCGAAAGAAGTATATCTCGTAGATGAACCCATGGCCGCAGCAATCGGCATAGGTCTCGATGTTCACGAACCGGTTGGTAACATGATCGTTGATATTGGTGGCGGAACAACGGAAATCGCGGTTATAGCCCTTTCTGGTATTGTCTATGCCCAGTCCGTTCGCTTGGGTGGTGATGAATTGAATGAAGACATTATCAACTACTTCCGACGCAATCACAATCTATTGATCGGTGAAAGGACTGCGGAATATGTGAAATGTACAATTGGCTCTGCAACACCGCTCGATGAAGAGCTGGAGATAACAGCCAAAGGCCGTGATCTGGTTAATGGTGCTCCGAGAACAAGGACCGTCACATCAAAAGATATACGCGAAGCACTCTCTGAGTCTGTTAACACTATTGTTGAATCAGTAACAAAATCTCTTGAACAGACACCACCCGAGTTGTCTGCAGATATCCTTGATCGTGGTATCATGCTGACCGGCGGGGGCGCACTGCTCAAGAATCTTGATAAGCTTATTATGGAAACAACCGATCTGCCGGTTCACATTGCAGAAGATCCGCTTACAGCGGTTGTTCGTGGAACAGGAGCTATCCTCGAAGACCTGGATTACTTTAAAAGCGTGGTCTCATAACCATCCGGACCATACATGCGTTTCAAGTCCTTCACTTTACAGGACGCTAAAGATCATATACTGACTGCCTTTTTTCTGGTGATTGCAGTTGCACTGATGGTCAGTCGCAACGAGGGTGGAATACGTGAATTGCGCTCGGTAAGCATAACAGTAATGAGCTATATTGAAGAGCCCCTTGCAAATGTACGGGTTTACCGTGAAGCGCTGAAAACCAACGAAGACCTTCGACGGCAAAATATCCAGTTGATGGACGAGGTGAGTCGGCTGCGCTCCATGAAGAAGCAGAACGAGATTATGAAAAACATGTTGGGATATAGGGACACCACGAAACTGGATTTGCTTCCGGTAATGGTTGTCACCAAAGACCTGACAGGTATCAATAATATAATCACGATCAATGCAGGGAAGAATGACAGCATAAAAGTTGGCATGCCACTCGTTACCCCTGAAGGACTTGTAGGACGAGTCATACTTACTTCTGACGACTACTCTGAGGTGATGCCATTTTACAATCGGCTCTTTAAGATCAGTGGAAGAATTCAGGGTAATGGGGCATATGGCATCATCTCCTGGAATGGCAATTCGCACGCGCTTAACATGGACTTTGTTCCTCAAACTATTCGGATAGATTCCGGTATGGTTGTGGAATCATCAGGTTACGGGAATCAGCTTCCGCCAAATATCCCGATTGGATATGTTACCCACACCAAGCCAGACAAAGGCCGGGAAACACAAGAAATATCATTAAAACCTTTTGTCGCACTATCAACCATGAGTGAAGCGTTTGTAATACGGTTTAAACCGGACACAGCTATGACACGGCTTCAACAAGTTGTCGGAGAACAATACTGATGTGGAAACAGCACGGCCGTGATTTATTGATTGGAATTATTTGTGTCCTCTTACAGGTATCGATTTTCCGTCACTTGAGGATCTTTGGCACCTCGGCTGATATTGTGCTGATCTACCTGCTTTGGATCATGACAGTCCGTGACCGAACGACTGCGATCTGGACAGCAGCGACACTGGGACTTTTGCAAGATGCCCTGCTTGACCTATGGGGTCTGAATATGTTCGCTAAAGTTGCCATCGCTTTCTTCGGGTACAATTTAATGCCCAAACAGAGCGAATCAAGTTTGCTCACCGGTCAGATTTTCCTTATGGTATTAATGTTTTCAATTGCTCATAACTTGCTTTTCTTACTTGCTGCCAGCTTTATCGAAAGTTATGCAATTGAATCGCTGTTCTGGTTCATGCTGTTGATTGGAAGTCTGTATACGGCAATCACAGCAAGTATCGTACATCTTTTCAGAACACCCTGAATCCCATGCAGTACAAGGCTAAAAACGTACAGTCATCCATTCGCGTCTTACAGGCGATTGTGATTGGTATGTGCCTCGTACTCGTAGGACGCCTCTATCAGCTTCAAATTCTGGATTTTAATACTTATCAGCCACTAAGTCAGCAAAACTCTGTTCGCCAGGAATATATTAACCCGGCACGCGGTCTTATTTTTGACCGGCACAATAACTTGCTGGTTGATAATCAACCGATCTTTACGATTACAGTTACCCCGTCTGACTACAAGGCTGCGAACACTCCGCTGCTTGCAAAACTTCTGGGTGTGGACCAGCAAGATCTGAATGACCGGATAAATGAAGCACAAACCTATTCATGGCATCGCAAATCTCGTTTATACACAGACGTAAGCTTCCCCGTATTTTCAAAAATTGAAGAAAACATATGGCGACTTCCCGGCATTGGACATCAGATTGAAAGTAAGAGGCATTATCCATCCGGTGTCAAGGCAGCACACATACTGGGTTATCTACGTGAAGTATCGGATGTAGTCCTAAAGAAATCAGACCGATATCAGCTTGGCGACAAAGTGGGCAAAAGCGGCCTCGAAGGTGTCTATGAGGATTATCTACGTGGGGATCTCGGTACCTCGTACAAACTCGTAAATGCCTACGGACAGGAACTGGGACCTTACGAAGAAGGCAACCTCGACAATGCACCAACAAAGGGGGCAGATCTCTATACAACGATTGACACTGATCTGCAGGCTGCTGCCGAAAAACTGATGTCAAACAAAACCGGTGCTGTAGTTGCCATGGATCCGACTACAGGAGCGATTTTGGCGATGGTCAGCGCACCCGAGTATGATCTGTCGAAACTTGCAGGTAATGTCGACAAGGATTATTGGTATAAGCTCAATACCGACAGCACACGTCCACTGTACAACCGCGCTATTTCATCCAGGCAACCGCCGGGATCTACATTCAAACCATTGATGGCCCTGGTTGGATTAAAACTCGGACTGATAACGCCCAGTACTGATGTTTTCTGCAATGGTGGTTATTATAAAGGACGCTTGTATAAATGTGATGAGGTACATGGTCATGTAAATCTTCAAAAGGCTATCGCTCAGTCATGCAACACCTACTTTTTCTCTTTGATGAATCAGATTGGCATCCATAATGATCTCGATAAATGGCATGACTTGATTATGCAATTTGGGCTGGGAAGTCTCAACCATATTGACCTGCCGGGTGAAGTCTCGGGCATTATTCCCGACAGCGCTTATTTCAATAAAGTTTTTGGAAAGAAGAAATGGGGCATCGGCGATGTCATCAATCTTGGAATTGGGCAGGGGGTTGTTTCTGTCTCTCCTCTGCAAATGGCGGAAGTCACATCGGAAATTGCAAACGGCGGCTACCATGTGCAGCCACATATTGTCAGGGCTATTCACAGAACTGATGACAAATGGATGATCACAAATCCCGAAAAAACGAAAATAGGCTGGGTTTCTGAGAATAACATTGACATTGTAAAAAAGGCAATGAGAAAGGTAGTAACAGATGGTACAGCCCGTTGGTATGCCAATGTAAAAGGTATTGAGATTGCTGGTAAAACGGGTACCGCCCAGAATCCACATGGTAATGATCATGCATGGTTTATCAGTTTTGCACCCTATGATCATCCACGTATAGCTATGGCCGTGCTGGTTGAAAACGCTGGATTTGGTGCGACATCTGCTGTACCAATTTCAACTCTTCTCATCGAGAAATATATTACGGGCAAGATTGAACAGCAACGATTGTTTAAACGAATGGTGGAGTTTAAACCCGATAAATATGATACTGCAGGGCACTAATGAATTGGTATAGAAACATCGACTGGGTTCTGATACTAAGCTGGTTCGGTTTAACGGCCATCGGTCTGATCGCCATTTACAGTGCCACACAGGGTCCGGTTGCGCGTTTTTTGCCCGGACATATACAATCCAATTTTACAAAACAGCTGGTATGGGTTGGTATCGCCCTTTTAATCCTGATCGTAACACAGTTTACAGCGCCCCGGACCTTCCAACAGTTATCATATGTACTTTATGCGTTTAGCCTTATACTGATGCTGGCGACGTTGGTATTTGGCGTCCAGGTAAATGGTGCCCGCAGCTGGATTTCGATCGCAGGCATAAGCTTCCAGGTTAGCGAGCTGACAAAGCTGACGACCATCCTGGCTGTAGCCAATTATCTTTCTAGCCGGCGTGATATTTCCGCTGAACATTTGGGGTCAGCATTGGTTGCCGTGGGCATTATACTGGTACCCACAATCCTGACCCTCATGCAAAATGATACGGGAACGGCTCTCATATTGCTTTCTCTGATCCCGATCATGCTATTTTGGTCCGGACTGCCGCGTGGAATTTCACTTTTCATTATCTCCCCGGCCATTATCGGTTACTTCGCTATCTTGCACTGGTATTGGGGGTTGCTGGCTGCCGGTATCCTCACTCTGCTGATTTTCTTTGTCCAAAAACGTATCTGGCTCACTCTTACAGCTTTTGTCTGTGGTCTCCTGATCGTTGTCGGCGTACAGATCGCACTTTTAAAAGTGTTGCAGCCACACCAAAGAGCACGTATCGAAGCGTTCACCAACCCGGCATTCGATCCGCAGGGAGCCGGTTGGAATGTCATTCAGGCAAAGACAGCAATTGGTTCCGGAGGTTTTACCGGCAAAGGCTTTATGAAAGGTACACAAACACAACTGCGGTTTCTCCCCGAGCAATGGACTGACTTCATCTACTGCGTGATTGGCGAAGAATTCGGTTTTGTTGGCGCCGCCACGGTGATCGTCTTATTCATTTTCCTACTATTGCGACTGCTAAGCAATGCTGGTGAACAGAAGCACCCGTTTGCTCAACTTGTGATCGTTGGCGTTGCTGCCATCTTCTTTATCCATATGTTCATCAACATCGGTAGTGCCATGGGGATACTGCCTGTCATTGGTATTCCTCTGCCGTTTATCTCATACGGCGGATCGGCTTTCCTTTCAAATACCCTGATGCTCGCTATTTGCATTAACCTGGCCCTTTACGACAGGGAGTTTAGCATATTTGCCTGATTAAGTTTTTCTGACAGACGCCTTTACTCCTTGCTTTGATAAATAGGAACTGAGACATAACAGAACTAAAAACTAATAACCCTATTCCCTTATTCCCCTATTCCCCATCTTCTTCTCAAATACCTTACTAGTACGAAGATTGAAACCTGTTCGGTGGAAATGAGTGTAACCAAATTTTCGGAGCCCCTCGAAATGCTTTTTTGTGGGATATCCGACATTCGTATCCCATCCATAATGAGGATAATCGTTATGAAGTTTATGCATCAGATCATCCCTGTATACTTTTGCAAGGATGGAAGCTGCCGCAATCGATGCCGAGCGATCATCTCCTTTTACAAGACAGGTAACCGGTGTGAGCGTATCAAGATACCTGTTACCGTCGACGAGCAGATAGTCGGGAGGCCCGTCGATCTCATCAACGCACTTTTGCATGGCCAGCAGTGATGCCCACAGAATGTTGTGCTCTTTGATCTCAGCTACCGATCCTTCGCGTACAATCCAGTACAATGCTTTTTCTTTTATGACAACTGCGAGACGTTCTCGTTCTGATACTGTGAGTTTCTTGCTGTCTCTGAGTCCCTCAATTTCTTCGCCATCGTGTTTCAGGATCACCCCGGCAGCCACCACCGGACCAGCAAGGCATCCACGCCCAACCTCGTCCAGACCGATTATCATCCGATAACCTTCTTTCCATAAGCGATTTTCAACGTCATACATCCATGTTGCGTGCATCCGATATTATCTCTTGGTCAGTTTGATTTGATAAATCTTATGCCACAAAAGTAGCAAATGATTTGATAATTCGTACTTTCCAGGAAATTATTCATACAGACTTATCGTTGTGGTTGTGTAATACAAAGGCTCTCTATATGCATATACAATACTTTAAGTGGGATCCCAGGAAACAGCGCAGTAAGGGATCGCTGTTCGATCGTCTCAAGGATATTTTTGACCAGTTGCTATTGATTAGCGGCGGTGACGTTGCACAAGCACTCCGATGGCTTACCGATCTCGACCGTGAATATGGTTTAACAAACGACGAAGAAAACTACTCAGTTTCAAATTTTATTGATGAACTTAAAGAACGAGGATATCTCGGCGAGGATAGTGAAACCGGGAAGGTAATTCTCACTTCTAAAGCCGAAAGAGGTCTGCGCCAACGATCACTCGAAGAAATATTCAAGGGATTGAAACGCAATGGTCTTGGAAATCATCGCACCAACTACAGCGGCAAAGGTCTCGAAAGAGAACCGGAATCCCGCGACTGGCAGTTTGGAGATGACATCCACAACATCGATGCAACCGGCACCATCCTCAATTCTCTCAAGCATAGCAGCATCGATCATTTTTCGCTTCAGGAGGACGATCTGCGAATATATGAAGAGAACCACTACTCAACCGTCGCGACGGCCCTGTGCATAGATTTGAGCCATTCTATGGTCTTGTACGGAGAAGACAGGATCACTCCCGCACGAAAAGTTGCATTGGCTCTTGCCGAGCTTATAATGAACCAGTTCGAAAAAGACTCCCTGGATATCATCGCCTTTGGAAATGAGGCATGGCAAGTCAAGCTCAAAGATCTCCCTTATTTGCAGGTTGGTCCCTATCATACAAATACGAAAGCGGCTCTTGAACTGGCACGCAACACGCTGCAGCACCGGAAGCATGCCAATAAGCAGATCTTTATGATCACTGACGGAAAACCGTCGTGTATGATCCACAATGGCCGAATGTACAAAAACAGTTTTGGTTTAGACCGGCGTATCGTCAATAAGGTGCTGGATGAGGCCGTAAAATGCCGGCGCGAACAGATTTCCATCACCACTTTTATGATTGCACAAGACCCCTATCTTCAGAATTTTGTACGAAAACTAACAGAGGCCAACCACGGCCGCGCCTATTATGCCTCTCTGGATAAACTGGGCGGTTATGTGTTCCAGGATTATATGAAAAACAGGAAGAAGCGACTCGATTAAAATCCGGAGCAATATGTATTCATATTGTTTCCAATCTCAGCCGTTCAGGATACGGTCCATAATCCATGTTGCACGCATCCCGGTTTTCCCCGTGCTCGAACAGTGCCCTCTTCCAAGTATATCATTCACTACCTGCTCAATCAGAGGCTGTTGTACATGTCGTGGGTGAGCAATCTCATACTCCTCAACATTATCCCCAACCTCTACCCTGATATTATTGCTGCTGAAAAATGAGAACGTGATTCGGCCTTTGTTTCCGCTTATCTCCGTAAATTCATTTTCCTGATCTCCCGGTACGGTGAAACACCACAATCCACTTCCAATCACACCGGATTCAAATTCGAAACTAGCTGAAATCGCATCATCTGCCGGGTATAATGAGGATTGGTTCACTCCTATTCCTACCGCCTTCTTCACGGGCCCCAGAAGAAATTCCAGGTAATCGAATTGGTGAGATGCCAGATCGTGGAAATGTCCACCGCCTGATATTTCAGGATTTACGCGCCATCCGCTATTGCCATCGCGTTCACCGGGCTTTGCCGGCCAATGGATTTGCATATTCACCAGTTTCACCTTTCCGATGATTCTTGAGTCAACCAGCTCTTTTACTTTAAGGAAATATGGTAGCGCACGACGATAGTAAGCAACGAACAACGGGATACCCTTTTCATCGCTCTTCTCAACCATCCTTTCGCATTCACCTGTATTCATAGCCATCGGTTTTTCGACATAAACCGGCTTTCCGGCTTCCAGTGCACTTATCGTGTAAAATTCATGTGTGTTAGGCGGCGTTGCCACATAAACAGCATTTACACCGGGATCATTGATTAGTTCGTTGGCATCACTGTACCACTTAGGGACCTTATGTCTTTCTGCATAATCACTGGCTTTTTCAGCATCACGGCGCATCACGGCCACTAACCTGGAACCGATAACCTTATTGAAAGCAGGACCACTTTTAACTTCTGTTACATCACCACAACCGATGATTCCCCATCTTACTTCGTTCATCTCCGATATATCTTCAATTAATGACGAATATCCTGGTATTCGATCTTATGACTCCTTGCTTACAGGTTGTGAGAATACGAATAACTGGCGAAAAATGGCATAAAAAAACCGGCCTTCATTCGAAACGAAGGCCGGTTAAAAACAAAATCTGTTTCTTCTTCTATCTACAGATTCAGCTTGTCCATCACTTTTTGGGTGATATCATATTTCTGTTGTGCATCATCAGACGCGTACAAAATGATATAATCGCCGGAACCTGTGATCGTATTAAACACGTAGGTAAGGCCTTCACTCTTGGCAACTTCGTTGATAGCGTTTTGCACCTTGTCGAGGATCGGTCCCATCAACTGTTGTTGTCTGTCCTGGACCTCGTTTGAATACTGTTGTTGCAGCTGTTGGAGCTGCTGATTCAACGTATCGAGATGTGCCTGCTCCTGTTTCTTGGCAGCATCGGAGATAACAGCAGACTTCTGTTGGAACTGCTGTACTTCCTGTTGAAAAGCAGTTTGTTTCTGAGACAACTCCTGCCGTTTCTTATCCTGAAAGTTTTGCAGTTTCTTCTGTACTGCAGCCATATCCGGCATCTTACTCAGAATAGTTTGGGGATCGACGTAACCAATTTTGAGCTGTTGGGCATGTGATGAACCTGCCCAAACGCATAATACCAGAACAACAAGCGAGACTGAAAATAACCGTTTCATCATGATCAATCTTAATGAGTTAATTTGTTAATTACTTTTTGAGTGATATTGAGATTCTGTTTGCCACTGTCAGACACATACATCAGAATCTGGCTGCCATTGTTGGTTTCCTTGTTAACAACAAAATCCAGCTTCATATCATCTGCAACCTCTTTTATAGCTCTTTGAATATCCTCGAGGATAGGACCTAAAAGCTGCTGACGTCTTTGTTGCAAGTCTGACCGAGCACTCTGCTGATATTGATCAAGCTGCTGTGAGAGCTGGTTTAATTGTGCCTGCTCCTTCTGATCTTCAGCCTGGCTGAGAGTAGCTTTTTTCTTCTGATAATCAGACAGTTGTTGTTGATAGCTTTTAACCTTTTGCTGGAAATCAACTTGTTTTTGTTGAAGATAGTCGTTCAGCTTTTTTTCCACGGCTGCTTTTTCAGGCAAAGAGTCGAGGACCTGTTGGGGACTCATATAGCCGACACGCAGCTGAGCCTGGGCCCGGACCATTGCCGGTGCCATTATTAGCAAAATCCCAAACAGGAACAGTGTTTTTCGATACATAAAATAATCGACTTGTTTGTTGATTGTTGAAAATAAAATAAGTGAGAGTATAGCAAGTTTTCTTTTTAATTGCCCGTCTGCTCGACCTGAATACCCATTTCCTGAAGGACCTTATCGCTTAAGTTCCACTCCGGTCGGGTGTAGACGAACATGTAGTCTCCGGATCTGTCAAAGATAAAATCGTATCCTTCCTCCTGTGCGAGTGTATTAACGGCTTTCAGAATCTTTTGTTGTAAAGGCTGGAGCAACTCCTTTTGTTTTTGATAATACTCGCCATTAGGCCCGAATTTTGAATCCAGAAAATTATTCTTTTCCTGGATTTTATCCTGAATATCCTGCTGTTTCTGCTTGCGTACCTCCGGCGTGTACAAAATTTCCTTGGCTTTATAGTCGCTTTTCATCTGGGCGATTTGCTGATCCATCTTATCGACCTGTTTCTTCCAGTCCTTGCTCATGAGATCGAGGCGTTCCTTAATTCCGGAATACTCAGGGACCTTCGACATGATATAGTCGGAATCGATATACCCAATCTTCTGATTCTGCGCGTGAATCGAAGATACACTGGCAAATAATATCGCCAGGCCCAAAAAACCGGTAAACAGTTTGCCTTTCATTAGAATGGTGAACCTATATTGAACAGAAACTCCCACTGCCCGGCGTTGACACTGGTGTTAGGAATACCATCGAAACGGTAACCATAACTGAGATCAACCATACCCAAAATTGGAAGGAAGATACGAAGTCCAACACCGGTTGAGCGCTTAATATTAAACGGATCAAAATTCTTGAAACCAAGGAATGAATTACCACCTTCAGCGAAAAGATACGGGATTAACTGTACCGATTCGTTGCTCACAACAGGATAACGCATTTCTGAGTAATATTTGACATACATCGTGCCACCGACCGGCAAGCCATTCACGAACGGTGAAATGGAACCGCTGTATCCGCCCGGATAACCGCGAAGATCAATGTTGTCCCGCGTAAATGTCTGTTGCTGCTGAAGCGGAGTACCGCCAAGGAAGAATCGTTCAAACGGGCTTTGATTCTTGCTTCCGAACCATCCCATATGCCCAAGTTCCATACCGTTTGTAAAGGTTAGTTTTCCAACAACAGGCATGTGGTGCTGATATTTGAATAATACCTTGTAGTACTGCGACAAGCCGGCAAGGGGCGGAGCCAACTCGACCGTCAAAGAAAGCTTGGAGCCCCGTGATGGATTAAGGTAATTGTCCAGTGAATTACGTGCGATGGTTTCCGAAAGAGTCAGGGTCGACAGCTTACCATTGTCATTGTAGTAGGATCCCTGCACGTTATATTTTTGGAACTGGATGCTTGTTGACTGGGAGAAATAGTCATCCGGCCAGGTGAGTTGGCGGCCTGATGATATTCCAACTGCAAATACCTCGTCCCTGCGGCGCGTATTAGTGTAATAATCGTTGTACTTGTAAAGACTATAAGAGGTGTTGAATCCTAATGAAACCGGACGTCCGCGGAACCATGGTTCATTGAAACTCAGACTATAGTTCTGATATCCGCCACCTGTTACCTGAACACCAAGTGATAATTTTTGACCATCACCGGTTGGAATCGGCCATTGCTTTCCGAGATTCTGGATGGAAAAGTTATTGAAATTGATTTTGGCCGAAAGAATCAATCCTATTCCCTGGCCACCAAAACCACCGGAAAATTCGAAGTTGTCATTTCCGGTCGTTTCCTTCAGATCGTAAATAACATCAGCTGTTTTGTTCTGATAATCATAATCAAGATCCGGTTTGATTCCTTTCGGTGTGAAGTAACTCAGTGTCGATAATTCACGAACCGAACGCATGATATTTGACCGGCTGTAAGTATCTCCCGGATAGGTCCTAAGGCTTCTGCGGACTACATTTTCATTAGTCCTGGTATTTCCATGGATAATCACTTTGCGGAAGGTCGCAATCTTATCTTCCGTAATATGGAAATCGATATCCAACGAGTCCTCGTGTACAACCTTGATATCGGGCTGAATCTGGAAGAACAGGTAACCGATATCATTATACATACTCGTGACGTCGTCGTTATTTTTATTAATATGCAGATTCTGATCAAATTTTTGTTGATCAAAGACATCTCCGGTCTGCATGTCAAGAGCAGCACTCAACTGCTTATCGGTGTAAACAGTGTTGCCTTCCCATGTAATATTTCGGATATGATATTGCGGCCCTTCATACAGATGGATATCAATACCGATTCCCTTATCGCCTTTCCCGATATCGTAGACGTAAACCGAATCTTTCTTGATGTAGAAGTCACGGTAACCATGGTTTTTGAAAAAATCGGCAAGCTTGGTCTTTGCGTCTTCGTACTTATCCTTTTTAAAAGTGGCTTTAGAAAAAATGCGCCACCAGGCATCCTGCTTTACGCCCTTCAGGTGATGACGTAATGTTTTATTTGAAAAATCCTTGTTTCCATAGAACCGAATCCGTTTGATTTCCAGTCTCTTCCCCTTATCGACATGAAAAATTGCATCGGCCCGGTTTTGTGTAGTGTCGATAATCTGTGTCTCGACATTAACTTTCGTTCCCCAATATCCTTTTTCGGCAAAAAAACGTTTGATCGTGTTTGCAGCTTGTGCCTCACTCGACTTTGTGAGTGCATAACCAACCAAGAGTGGCATCCTGTCTTTAAGATCGTGCCGTTCCGAACGCTTGGTCCCTTCAATCTTGTAATGGGCCAGGCGCGGCTGCTCAACCACTTTTATTTCAATATTAACCTGAGCTCCGTTCTGGCTGGTTTGAAAGATCTCAACATCTGAGAATAATCCCGTCTGGTAAAGACGCTTGATTGCATTTCCAACGTCTGGTCCCGGAATCTTGATCGATTTCCCTGACGTCAACCCGGAAGTAGCAATTATGAAATGACTATCATAACTCGAGTTCCCCACCACTTTGATTGTTGAAATGGTGTATTCACTCGTGACAATGTCAAGCGGGTTCTGAATATTGAATGAAGTAGTGTCGGCAGCATTCTGGGCTAAGGCATAACCTGGTAGAAAACCCAGTATTAATAATAACAGCAGACCAGTTTTGTTGATCAGATTAATTTTTCGCACGTTTTTTAACAAGGTGTAAGGGGTACACAGATGCATTTCGGTGAACGCATAGCCATCGCGGGAACTCATTTCCATGGGTTAACCCACTTGCATATCTTTCTTCTGTATTTGTTCGGATATTTTTCCGTACCGACGTTCACGCTGTTGATAAGAACGGATAGCCTGGTATAATTCTTTTCTTCGAAAATCAGGCCAGAAGGTATCCGTGATATAAAGTTCAGAGTAGGCTAGTTGCCACAGCAGAAAATTGCTCAGCCGAAACTCGCCACTGGTACGGATTATTAAGTCTGGATCAGGAATATCAGCGGTTGACAGGTGTTGACTTATCGTTGAACAGTCGATGTCTTCTGGATTGAGCTGCCCATCACGTACTTCAGTGGCCATTTTGCGAAACGCTTCAGTGATATCCCAACGGCCGGAATAGCTCAATGCAAGACACAACTGCATCCGTTTGTTATTCCTGGTTTGTTCTTTTGCCTCATTTAGAGCTTTCAGGCAACCTGATGGGAAACGATCAACCTGACCAATTGTGACCAATCTTATGTCATTGTCGTTCAATCGTTTCGTTTCCTTACGCAAGGTCTGGATCAGGATTTGCATGAGTCCGCTGACTTCGGTTGACGGTCTGCCCCAGTTCTCTACTGAGAAAGCATAGAGCGTCAAGTATTTGACACCGAGCTCAGCGCAGGCTTCTGTAATTTCTCTGACGGAATCTACACCCGCTTTATGACCATAAATACGCACATTCCCCCGGCTTTTCGCCCACCGTCCGTTGCCATCCATGATGATGGCAATGTGCGTAGGGATTTCACCCGCGTTCAGGACTTCTTCCTTGAACTTACGGATCTCTTCCGCCTGTGCTTCTTTTTTATTCAGTGATAGAATATTCACCAGGAGTTTTGTGCTTTACAGTTTTACAGTATTACAGTTTTTGATATTAGAACATTCTTTAAGTTATTTCAACCCTAATCAGTGCCCCTTTATTGTACGGGCAAGTGTAATCATTTCAATTAGGGCAGAAACGGCCTCTTCTCCTTTGTTTCCGGCTTTGGTCCCGGCGCGCTCTATTGCCTGTTCAATTGTGTCAGTCGTCAGCACGCCAAAAGTGACCGGTTTGTCCAGCGACAGATTCAAACCAGATACCCCACGGTTCACCGCCTGACAGACATAATCGAAGTGGGGCGTCGCGCCGCGAATAACAGCTCCTAGACAGGCAACACCATCGATATCGGTGTTTTTGATCAATGTTTTGGCCGTAAATGGAATTTCATAAGCGCCCGGACAGTATGCTACGGTGATGTTATCATCTTTTACGCCATATCGCCTTAACGCACCCAAAGCCCCATCACGAAGGGAATTTGTGATGAAGTCATTCCAGCGGGATACGACCAAGCCGATCTTGAGGTCATCAGCACGATTTGAACCTTCGAATACTTTCATCAATTAACTCTTTATTTTTCTTCAGTAACTACTGCCATTGCACCCTGGCGCTCGAGCGCTGCATAACGAATATGATGCGCTTCCTGCAGGGATATGGCAACAATACCTAAATTACACTCATCGTCATAACGATAGCCATGATAATCACTGCCACCGCTGACTAAAAGACCGTGTTTCTCGGCCCAATCATGATATTTTTTCTGTAGCTCATATGGGTGACTGGGATGAACATATTCCACTCCATCAATCCCTGCATCCAACATGACCTGTAAATCCTTTTCTGAATAATAGACGCTGGGATGGGCCAACATAAGAACTCCGCCGACATCCCTCGCCAGTTCAGCAACATCGGATACAGATCTATACTCGCATTTGAAATATGCCGGACGATTGTTGCCAAGATACCGTAAAAAAACTTCTCTTGTATTTCCCGCGTAACCTTTTTCTACCATTACACTTGCAATGTGCGGACGGGAAATGCTGGCGCCTAAACCGGCCCGCGCCAGAACTTCATCAAATGAGATGTCAAATCCAAGTTTTTTAAGATTGCCAACGATCTTCTGTGCCCTGTACACCCTGATATTCTGTTGCTCTTTTAAGAATTTCTTAATGCGCGGATTATCGGGTGAGAAACCGTACATCAGAACATGACACTCTTTCCCATTAAAATCTATTGTTATCTCTACACCTGGTATGATCTCAATGCCCTCTTCATCAGCAACTTTTTTCGCCTCAGGGATACCATCAATAGTATCATGATCTGTGATAGCTATAATTCCAAGATTGCGAAGGGCAGCTTCATGGACAAGCTCAGCCGGTGCCAGTCTGCCATCAGAGACAGTGGTATGAATATGTAAATCTGCTTTTTTCACGTTCCTTAATTCTTTATAGCCAGAATGCGGTAATATTGTTCACGGTTATGCAACACTCTTACAGCACGCTGCACATATGGATCAAATAATAAAGCCGCGTGAATTTTACCTTTCTGGCCTTGATATCTGGACACGAGCTCCAGATATAATTCTTTTCTAATTTCGGGTGCTTCTCTCGCAAAAGCCTGCTCTTTATGTCTGACCACTAATGTATCAAGAATATCAAGAGGTTGTATCGCCTTCACTGAATCCGTCGCCATCAGTCTTGTTTTCAATTGACTTAAGTAGCGTTGTGCCGGTATCTGATAATGAAAATGTTGTTCATTCAAATAACTTTCGAATGCAGAAAATAGCGAATCAGACACACTTTGAGAAACGAATTTCGAATGACTCGCCGTATATCGGTTCGCAAAGAAAAAATACTGGCTTTGCTGAAGCAGGGCGATTTGAAGGATACCGGGTTTCTCAGGCTGTATTTGAATATCCGGTTCGATACCCATTCCATCATACACCGTTCTGCCATTCTGCGTAAGGAAAGCTTTCCTCAACGAATCAGGAACCATCTCGGCCCCGTAGTCCTGGTCATGCGTATAATTTATCGCCTGGATACACCGGCCGCTGGGTGTATAGTATTTGGCAGTTGTCAGCTTAAGTGCGGTATTATAGGCAAGAGGTTTTACGATTTGAACCAATCCTTTCCCGAAGCTTCGTTGCCCCACGATAACGGCCCTGTCCAGATCCTGCAAGGCTCCGGCAACGATCTCGGATGCGCTGGCACTGCCATTGTTCTGCAATACAATTAGTCCATTGCCCGAATACACTGGTGGTGAGGATGTGTAGTAAGTTGAGTTATTTTCCGGATTACGCCCTTTGGTACTAACTACTTCATAACCGGGTGGTTCAAACAAATCGACGATACCAACCGCTTCAGAAAGCAATCCCCCGGGATTGTTACGCAAATCGAGAATCAGGCCTCTCAGGTGCCCGTTCTTTTTCATCCTCACGAGTGCCTGCTTGACCTCGCTTGCTGTATTTTGGGCAAACCTGCGAATCAGTATGTATCCAATTGTACTGTCTGGATCAACAAATCCGCTGTAGGTTACATTATGAACGACAATTTCCTGTCTTTTTAGTTCAAAAGTGATTGGCTGCTCAATCCCATATCGTTTCACGACCAACTTCACATCGGTGTTGGGTTCACCGCGAAGCTGATTCTCGACTTCTTCAATAGACAGGTTGTCTGCTTTTAATCCATTCAATGTGAGGATAACATCACCTGCTTTTACTCCCTTGCGATAGGCAGAGTAACCTTCAATTGGGGCAATAACCACGATTTTACCACCCCGGGCACCTACTTCAAGTCCGGGTCCGGCATATTTGCCCGTTGCGATAATGTCCAGCTCCTGATTCTCCTGCTCATCAATCAGAACCGTATAAGGATCGAGTGTCCCAAGCATGGCATCGATCGCGGTGTGAACCAATTGTCCCGGATCAACTTCATCAACATAATCAACCGACACAGTCCTGAAAACCTCACTGAAAATGGTGAAGTTTTTTTTGATGGAAAAGTATAAGTCCGGGCGGGCGGCGATAAAACCGCCACCCACAAGGACTATTAAACAAAGACCTGACAGGAAAATTCGCTTTTTAAAAGCGTTCATAGAATGGAGGCATAAAGCCTATTTTTTGCTGATCAAGAGGGTTTGTCCGGGATATATGCGAGATGAACGCAAATTATTTACTTTCTTAATTTCGCTAATGGAAGTATTAAATGCATTAGCAATATCATAGAGACTGTCATTTGGTTTAACCGTATAGCTCGTATAATTATCTGACGAGGCCATTTTGACATTTGAAGCGCTACTGCTGCTGCCCTGGGTTTTTCGTTCTCGTGCCTGCTTCTGGGCAAAGCTCATTCGATTGATGCTTTTGTAATAATCCGCATCTCCATTTGGAACATAGATGCGCAGCTTTTCACCAACACGAATCAGGTTACCTGTGTTATTCCAGGAACGGATCTTCCACGCAATAGTATCATACCATTCGGCAATATTACCGATAGTATCACCCCGTTTGACCGTATACCAAAGCAATGTCGTATTGGATGGCCTACTGCTGCGGCTACTCTTTTGACGAGATCCATATACTGTCTTCGAAGACAATGAAGGCCGATCTGCCTGAATCTGTTTCTTGCTGCCGGGTGGCAACGGGATCACCATTTTCTGCCCGGGATAAATTATACGCGAAAGTCCCTTGTTTGAAGCATACAGAGCATGGACACTGGTACCAAAATGGTGCGCAATGTATCCGAGGGTTTCACCACGACGAACAGTGTGAACCATCACTTCCTTCTTATCAGAATCTGGCACCTTGGAATAAGCGGCCAGGAAAGTTTCCTTTGTTCCATTAGGGATTTTTAGTGGATAGGCATTGGGACCCGGAGGTGTTGCCCAACGAAGCAATTCCGGATTCAACTTTTTGAGTGAATCAACTGTGACATCAGCGCATTTCGCCAGTACACTCAGGTCCACTGAACCTTTGATATTTACAACGTCATAGGAATAGGGCTGTATTCCATAATCTTTCTTGAATCCGAACTCGGTCGGATGTTTTGCAATCAAAGTTGTAGCGATGAAAGATGGAACATACCCCCTGGTTTCTCTGGGGAGATATCGTGAAATCGTCCAAAAATCCTTTGAGCCTGCCCTTCTGACAGCACGTCGTATTCTCACCGGACTAACATTGTAGTTGGCAAGTGCAAGATACCAATCGCCCCAGATGTTATGAAGATCCTTAAGTGCCTTGGCAGCAGCACGGGTAGCCTTCTCAGGATCCCGACGCTCATCAACCCACCAGTTCACTTCCAGTCCATAAACGGAACCGGTAGCGCGGATGAACTGCCACATACCGACAGCCCGTGCCCAGCTTCTGGCACTAGGATTCAAACCGCTTTCGATCATTGCAAGATGAACGAGCTCAGTCGGAACTCCTACTTCTTTGAAGATTTTCTTCATCATCGGAAAATACTTCTCCGACCTTTTCAACCAGGTCTCCATAACCTCGGGATGTTTTATCCACAAGTAAGCAATGTGATTCTTTACTTCGTGATTTTCTACAAGAGGGACAGCCGATTTCGTTTTGGCAAGATTATCAGGCAGGACAAAATAGTTGTCATCAAACCAGTCGTTGTCTTCGGAAAACATTTCATCCCGAATGGCAAAGATATCACCCTGCTGATCGCTCGGTGGCTGCTTTACACCGTAGAATTCCTGGTATTCCGTCATCACCGTCCGATAGAGCTCGGTAAAGCGCCGGTTTGACTGGATTTCAGGATAATCGTCCAGCAGCTTCTGGATAGAACCAAGCGCTTCGTTGATATATTTCTCAGCATTCAGGGCATCGTCGGAAACTTCCGATTGTAATGACAACACATGAATGCGATAAATATCAGCGATACGCTGAATAATTTCTTTTTGATAATCATCTAATACGGGCGTAGCCGGTCGCCCTTGTGCCTGATCCACCTCTGCCGGTTCAAACGGATTGGAATATGGAAGTCGGATTTCAGGAAGTGACTGATAGTCGATTGGCAGTTTCTTATTTTTTTCTTGAGCGAAGGCAGTGGCTCCCAGAAAAGAGAAGAAAACTATTAGGAGAAGTGCTCGTTTAAGCATGGATTTGTGCGTGGTTTTTCCGTTAAAGTCTCAATGACATGGATAACACCTAAAAAGTTCGGGTCGGACAAGAGACGGTCAAGTAAAATATCGCCGTTGTGAAGGGTCCCCCTTAAGCGTATCGACCCACCTGGATCGGATTTAAGTTATTGACCCACGATAAAAATAGCAATTTTTGCGCTACAGTTTAATGCTGGACTGTATTTTTATCCTGTTAGTTCTTGGTCGCAAGGAGGTTGGCAAACAATTGCTGACAAGCTTTTTTATCGTTTCGTGTTTAGTGTTAACTTTTCCCGGTTTGGAGTCCATCTTTGAACGATAGGAATTCGTCTTCCACCGCCATATGCTTTCGGGCTCACACGAAGACCCGGTGGCGCCTGCCGTCTTTTATACTCGTTACGATCAACGGCACGGACAACCCACTGAACAATTTCCTGGTTGAATCCTTGTCGAGTGATTTGCGCGGGTGAAAGCTGTTCCTCAACATACGAACGAAGAATACCGTCTAGTATCTCGTAATCGGGCAGACTGTCACTATCTTTCTGATCGGGACGAAGCTCAGCGCTTGGCGGTTTTGTCAGAATAGATCCGGGAATAACTTCACGGCCGTAATAATGTTCGTTTAGCCAAAGACTGAGCTGGTACACTTCATTCTTATACAGATCAGAAATAACAGACAGACCGCCGGCCATGTCGCCATACAATGTACAGTAACCAACCGATAGTTCTGATTTATTGCCGGTATTCAAAAGCATGTAACCAAACTTGTTCGACAAAGCCATCAAAAGCACCCCGCGAGCCCTGCTTTGAATATTCTCTTCGGCTACGTTGAATTCCGTATCCTTAAAGACCGGTTCGAGGATATCGATGTATGCATCATATATTTCCTTGATTGGAAACTGAAGAAACTGGATACCAAGGTTCTTGGCCAGCTTTTCCGAATCAGTGACACTCCCGCCGGATGAGAAATGCGAGGGCATGGTAACACCTACCACATTTCCTGGTCCGAGTGCTTCAGCGGCAATAACAGCAGTGAGTGCGGAATCAATACCTCCGCTCAGCCCCAACACCACTTTGTCACCCAATCCTGCTTTTGATACATAGTCATGAAGTCCCATTTTCAAAGCGGAAAACAACCGATTCTCATGACCCGGAAGTTTTTGATCTCTTCCCGAGACGGGTTTCAGTTCACCGGTTGGCGGGTCAAAGTCGACATCGATATAATCTTCATTAAACAGATCAGCGCGCTCAATGAGATTACCGTCACGGTTCAAGCCCATCGAGTCGCCATCGAAAATAATTTCAGTATTCGCTCCAACCTGATTGGCATACAAAATCGGAATACCAACCCTCTCAACGTGATTTTTTAGCATCTGCAGCCTTAGTTCCGGCTTACGTTGAGTAAACGGAGAAGCCGAGATATTGATAAGGATCTCGGCACCAAGCTCTTTTAAATTTCTGGCAGGATCGATGTCATAGGTATGATACTGAAACTCATTCTCATGACTCCAGATATCCTCACAAATTGTGATTCCAAGTTTTACGCCTCTAAAATCAACAGGATCAAAAATCCGGTTGGGTTCGAAATATCTATACTCATCAAACACGTCGTAGGTAGGTAGTAATGTCTTGTGTACAGTAGCAACGACTCCACCGTTCCAGGCAAGAATAGCCGAATTATACATCCTACGACCGGACAGATCTTCGTGTGAGGTTATAGAACCAAACAGAAGTGCCGTGTCACCCGTTTTTTCTACGATCTCATGATTACTCTCATACACGTATTCCCTGAAATAGTGCCGTTCCAATAGGTCCATGGGCGGATACCCGAGCAAGCAAAGCTCCGGGAGGATCAATAACCCGGCCCCGGCATTCTCTGCTTCGGTCAGGGCCTTGAGAATTTTGTCCCGGTTGCCGTCGATATCCCCGACAATAGGATTCAGCTGAGCTATTCGAATCTTCATTTCTCGTCTATCTATAAATTTGTATCGTTGGCGTCGTACACCTTCTTTCCAGCCAACCATGTCTGGAGAACTTTCGTTTTCCATATTTGTTCAACGGGAGCTTTAAAATAATCGGTATCTATAAGAATAAAATCGGCCCATTTACCCGGTTCGAGGCTGCCGATCACTCCTTCCTGATGTGCAGCATAAGCGGCATCAAGCGTAAAAGAACGAAACGCCTGCATACGTGTCAGTTTTTCGTCAGGATACCAACCACCTGTCGGATTTCCCGTCGTGTCCATACGGCTGACAGCAGCGTATAAACCCAAAAACGGATTGGGTGATTCAACCGGAAAATCAGACCCGCCGGCGACGACCGTTCCCTGCTCTTCAAATGTCTGCCAGGCATAGGCACCTTTCATACGTTCCTCCCCAATCCGTTCTTCAGCCATGTTCTTATCACTCGTAGCATGTGTTGGCTGCATCGATGCTATCACATTTAGCTTTTTGAATCGGGGTATATCAACCGGGTTGACTATCTGTGCATGTTCAATTCTGTTACTTAATCCCTGGTCGCCATATTTTTCAAAAGCCTTTTCAAACGCGTTTAGCACGACACGGTTGGCCCGATCACCGATAGCATGGATATTAACCTGGTATCCTCTGCCGGCAGCTTTCAAAACCATTCTGTTAAGATTTTCCTGGTCGTGAAACAAGAGTCCTGAATTTCCGGGATCATCAGAATACGGCTCTAACAGCGCAGCGCCCCGGCTACCGAGTGCACCATCTTCGAACAACTTAACACTCCGCAAAGCCAGAAGATCATTATCATAACTGGTAATTGGTCCGTTTGCAGAAAGGGAATCAAAATCAGCGCCGGTACCCAGAATCATCGCATATACACGGGTTGTTATCTTACCCTTTCTTGCAAATTTTTTATATAGTTTCCATGTTTTCCCCGGTATTCCGGCATCTCCGACGCTCGTCAGTCCCACTTCCCTGAGTTGCTCCATTGATTTTTCCAAGGCCAGCGAATCCTCGCTCTCTGTACGCTGCGGAATCACCTTTTCCACTAAACTCATTGCTGCGTCAACTAAAACACCGGTCGGACTTCCTCCAGAATCCCGCAAAATTTTACCGCCATGCGGATCTTTTGTTTCACGGGTTACCCCGGCCTTTTTGAGAGCCACGCTGTTTGCCCATCCGGCATGACCATCAACCCGGGTCAACCAAACAGGTCGGTCTGACTCAGCAGCATCGAGTTCATTCGCCGTCGGAAAGGCTTCATCGGGCCACAACTCCTGGTTCCAACCTCCCCCTCTGATCCATGGCAAGTTCGGGTATGCCACACTGTAATCCTTCACACGATCCAAAGCTTGCCGAACGGATCTGGTGCCAACCAAATCGACATCTAATCTCGAAAAACCGAGCATAAGTACGTGACCATGAGCATCGATCAAGCCCGGTAAAAGGACTTTCCCCTTTCCATCAATTTTTTCGGCTTCTGAGTATTTCGATTGCAGCTCTTTGAATGTACCGATTGCAATAACTTTTCCATTTCCAAAAACCATGGCGTCAAAATTGACTATTGTCTCCCCATGGAGTGTATAACCCGTAACGTTGTGAATCAGATGCATATGATGATCATTTGAACGGTTCCAGGACATCGGAACCATCATTCCGAATGCGATCAGCATCAAAAAAAGTGTACTAAATCTCATCGGTGTATTATTATGTATTTTAGGCCCGACAGGCCGGGCACGCCAAAGTAAAAATAATTTCCCTGATAACTAACACAAGCGCTATTATAAATATGGCAATGCCGATTCCAGCATTTGATTTGGATGATATCCGCTTTGAAATGATTGGCAAAGAGAGCATTGACAAAATACGCCCCGTAAACCGGACACTTTTCAAAGAAGAACGTATCATCAACCACTATCATCATCCGGATATCATTCTCATAGCAGCTAGCCTGCATGATGTGGTAATAGGATTTAAACTCGGTTACGGCCGGAAAGAAGCCTATTATTCTGCTAAAGGCGGCGTTCTTGAACCTTTCAGACGTAAAGGCATTGCAAGAAAAATGCTTCGCCTGATGATGAGAGAAGCGGCAAGTCGCGGATACAAGCGTTTCAGATTTGACACTTTCCCCAATCGTCATACAGGGATGTTGATGCTTGCACTACAGGAGGGTTTCAAAGTTACAAATGCCCTTTGGAATGATTACTACAGTGATTTTCAGATTGAACTGGAGAAAAGCCTGATAGACGCAACACCTCGTTAGACAGTATCTTGCAATCAGAAAAATTCACCCATGCATGCCAATAAAGTGACATCATCTCGCTGCTCTGTCTGCGCCCATTCATCAATTTTAGCCAACAATAAGCCTATAAAGTTTACATAGCTTCATAACAGTTGAGCATGTCCGAAAGAAATCGACTGAATTATTAAGTTCGCTTTCAATAATAAATGAGCTTTTTACAACAGTAACGATCATGTCAGCCTGAAGACCGTGTCCGCAACTCTAATCCCAATATTTCCGGAGCTAACACACACATCCAAATCAGTTTCTCTCAGGATTTGCCTGCTCTGACCATATATACACAGTCTCCTGTCGATCTTCAAGATAATCTCTCACAAAACGCTCTTTCAGATACAACGGGGCAATATTGTATTCCTTGAGTTTATCAAAGGGTACAAACTTCAAATCTTTTAGCATCTGCTCATGATCGGCCAACTCCGGGTCGCTGCCAAGCTCAAAACCATCCTCTAATGGTGCACAATCAAAATAGAATTCTACCGCGTGCCATGGCAGCTTCAGATACTCGGATACATAACGCAGTCTTCCAACCCTCACTTTCATCCCGGCTTCTTCCGCCATCTCCCTCATCACGGCATCTTCGAGGCGTTCCCCATAATCCAAGCCGCCGCCAGGAGGCATCCAGAAGGGTTCTGGTCCGGTCGGGGACTTGATCTTGATTAGCAAAAGTGATCGATCACGAACGACCAATCCGTTTACACGAACTCTTAGTCTTCCTGTAAAAGGCTGGCCTGTCATTACTTATGTGACCGGTTTAGCTGTCAGCTTTCCTATTATTCCATCTATGCATGCTTGCATGTCTCCCATTCATCCCAATTCAAAATTAATAATTTAAAATTCAAAATTCCCTTGTCTTCTCATTCCCTATGACCGCTCAGGCAACGGGTACGTTCTCTTTAACGGGCCTGCTCAGTTTGTTTGCTTCGGCATGCTCTTTTGCTGCACGAACGAAACTTACAAATAACGGGTGGGGCCGGTTGACGGTGCTTCGCAATTCCGGGTGAAATTGTACCCCGACAAACCATGGGTGATCGTCCAGCTCCACAATTTCAACGAGATCTCTTTCCGGATTGAAACCGGTCAGTTTCATTCCATTCTCTACAAGCTTGTAGCGAAGCTGATTGTTGACCTCATACCTGTGGCGATGTCGTTCCTGTATAGCTTCTTCTTTGTAGGCTTTGGCAGCTTTTGAGCCGTCGGCCAGCTTACAATTGTACAGTCCAAGACGCATCGTTCCGCCTTTATCATGAATCTTCTTCTGATCGGGCATCAGGTCAATGATCGGGTATTGGGTCTCAGGATCAAACTCGGTACTGTTGGCCGTATCCCACCCGCAAACATTTCTTGAATACTCGATAACCGCGCACTGCATTCCCAGGCAGATGCCAAAGAAAGGTATCTTTTGCTCGCGGGCATATTTTATAGCCGCCAGTTTACCTTCGGCACCGCGACTGCCAAAACCGGGTGCTACCAAGACTCCTGATACGCCTTTGAGTTTCTTCGCGACATTTTCATTCGTAACATCATCCGACTGTATCCAGGCAATTTCCACACGGCAATTGTTAACAGCTCCACCATGAATGAACGCTTCAACGATCGACTTGTAGGCATCGTGGTGTTCTACGTATTTTCCGACGAGCGCTATTTTGATATGCTTCTCGGGGCGGGTGACGGCATTGACAAATTCCTGCCACGTGGTCAGATCTGCTTCACCGGCTGACAGTTCAAGCTTTTCAATAACCCGGCTATCGAGGCCTTCTTCCTTCATCATGAAAGGCACCATGTAGATAGAGTCGGCGTCCATAGAAGCTACAACATCCTCAATTTCAACGTTGGTAAACAGCGCAATTTTCTGACGGATGGTTTTATCGAGTGGAACTTCCGTACGACAAACCAGGATATCAGGTTGCAGACCAATTTCATACAGCGTCTTAACCGAGTGCTGGGTTGGTTTTGTTTTCAGCTCACGTGCGGCCTTCAGATATGGGACGAGAGTCAGATGAATGGAAAGCGTGTTCTTGCGTCCTACATCATATCGAATCTGGCGCATTGCCTCGATATAGGGAAGGCCTTCGATATCACCAACGGTACCACCGATTTCCACAATCACTACATCATACTTTCCCGATCTTCCGAGAGCGAGAACATGCGATTTTATCTCATCCGTAATGTGTGGAATGACCTGGACGGTCTTGCCCAGATAGGCCCCCTGTCTTTCCTTGGTGATTACATCAAAATAGATGCGGCCGGTTGTTACATTATTCTCCTGTGACGTGGAGATGTCAAGAAATCGTTCGTAGTGGCCAAGGTCGAGATCTGTCTCTGCTCCGTCATCCGTCACATACACTTCCCCGTGTTCGTACGGGTTCATAGTTCCCGGATCTACGTTGATGTAGGGGTCCAGTTTCTGGATGGTAACACGAAGCCCACGGGAGACAAGCAACTTACCTAATGATGAGCAAATTATTCCTTTACCAAGTGAGGACGTAACTCCTCCAGTTACGAAAATATATTTTGTGGACATGAGGGCTCGATTATTGGGTGAATGGATAGTAAAGATAGGACTATTGAGCTGGCCATTCAAACACGTTTTCAACTCTTCCCAAAATAACGGATGATTTTTTACAACTCTTCACCGAGCACTACGGTTAATCGATCGGGATAATTTGTTATGATACCCGCCGCACCTTTCTCCAGGAACCGTTTCATGGCATTCATCCTGTTTACGGTATAAACCTGAAACGGAATCTGGCTCTCACTAATAATCTCCAGCAATCCGGATCGAATTATCCAGTGATAAAGGTGAATAGCATTTAGGTTAAGTTTGTCCACCCACCGAAGAATATCACGTCCATCGGTGCCGTGCCGTTCATAAAGCAAGGCCAACAACACATTATCGTCGTATTCCCTGAACAAGGCCAACACATCCGTTTCAAAACTTGAAATTATGACGTTTGATTCCATCCCCGTCTCCCTGACAACATCCATCACTCCTGCTGCACCGCTCTCATTTAGTGCCTTGATCTCAATATTAACGGCCATCCTGTTTTTACAAAACTGCAAAACTTCCGCCAGAGTTGGAATATATTCTTGATAAAAATCCGGGTGAAACCACGAACCTGCATCAAGTTTCTGTAACTCTCTGAAGGTAAAATCAACGATCCGGCCCCGAGAATTTGTACAGCGATTTACCCGCGCATCATGACTTAATACCGCAACACCATCTTTCGTGAATCGAACATCCAGTTCAATCATATCGGCTCCGGCATCTGCAGCAGCCCGGAAAGAAGCCATCGTATTTTCAGGATATAGTGCGCTGAAACCCCTGTGTGCACATACAACCCTTGACTGACGGAGTGATCGGGGAAAATGCAATTCTGGAATGGGATAAACTACCGTATCAGACATCAATAAAACGAAGAATTTCTCGACATTGCTAAATACAGGTTATTTTATACACCAATGCACTTAAATACAATGATAAAACGCAACCTATCTTTCTAAGACCACAGAAATAATCAGTTTTGATTATCGATGACACGCCTGATTGACTCTCGGAACAGATCATGTCGCACATCCCGGTGATGGAAGATCTCATAAAAAAGAAAAAAACCGACCAGGGTGCAAACACTTCCCAGAATCGTTGCTATCGATGCCGCCAACAACGGTTTGAAACTACCGACTAAAGCACATACAATGAGAAATGCGCCTGTTAAAACCTCGGTAAATGCAGTGACGACAATTAATGGGCTGTTTAGCCGAATGTTATCAATGATACGATCCCACACACTTGTGTGTTGACCAATATCGAGCGATTTTCTTACTTCTAAGGATCGCGCTGTAATTTTCTTATTTTTGGGGCCATTTGCCATGTATGATAGTTAGTTAGTTATTTAATCTTTTTCAAGACTTAGCACATTTATTTTTTCTCATTTTCATCTATATATGGATACATCAGAACTTTTTATTTTCGGCCGTCAACCTGTTCGTGAACTGCTACACCGTTCACCTGACCGTGTTAGCAAACTTTATGTGCGCGAACATTTGAATCCAGCCACGTTACAAGAGCTGTACACCCTTTGTTCACAGAACAAAATACCGGTCAGTACCGTGCCGGGGCGAAAACTCATGGAAATGGTAGGCAAGGTAAATGATCAGGGCATTGTCGCCCTGATAAGTCCGGTACAATACCAGGATTTTGATGACTGGGTGGATACTATTGATTTACAAAACAAGCCTTATCCATTCATCCTTCTGCTTGACGAAATAGAAGATCCCAATAATTTTGGGGCCATATTGCGTACTGCGGCGGCATCCGGAGCTGATGCTGTAATCATTCCCAAACACCGGCAGAGTCCGGTGACTCCTGCTGTTTTTAAAACTTCAGCTGGAACGGCCGGACTTGTCCCAATCATGCGGGTAACGAATCTCAATCAGACTATCCTCCAACTTAAGGAAGTTGGCTTCTGGATCTGCGGACTGGATCAGAATGCTGAACGATTATATTGGCAGGAGGACTACAACAGCCCCATCGCGCTCGTCGTCGGAAGTGAAGGAAAAGGTATCCGGATGAAAACGCTCGATCATTGTGATTTTACTGTACGCATCCCCATGAAAAATGATGTCGAGTCGCTAAATGCCTCTGTTAGTACAGCACTTTTGTGCTATGAGATATCCAGGAAAAAAGATACTAATAAATAGACAGGATTCACGTTTTTTTTGACCCTCTATAATTCTGTAAGTTGAAAAACAACCTGGAACAAAGGAGATTCCCACCACCGTGGGAATGACGTTGTTTGGAGGTTGATTAGGTTGTGAAAAGATACAACCTATATTCACCGACAGACCCTAAATTCACACTACTCACTACACAAGACTCACGACTATTGATAAATCAGATAGGGTTTTCTCTCGCGAGCGAAGTTCCTGATCTGCTCCTCCCAATACGAATCGGGGCTGTCTTTCGAGGAGTTGTCGAGAAACTCTTTATAGTCATTTGTCCCGGCCAGAAGCTTCAAATAGTTGTTCACTGAATCCTTAACCGAATGATGGAGCATGAATTTCATCAAATCATAACCAAAAGCTACCGGATCAAACTTAGATATCTGATCATTACTCAGGTCAATGGAAACACCCGTACACTTTTTTCCTTCATATTTAGGATGCAATGACTTCCCCGGAATAGATTTTGGCGTAAAAGTGATCTTAGACAACCCCACATCATACCTCTGCTCAAGAGGCTTCAGTTCGGATGATGCAAATGACACATAAGGTGATCCAATGGTCAAAAATGGCTCGGGGGTTCCTCGTCCCTCCGATATGCTCGTACCTTCAAATACACATGTCCCAAGGTAAACAAAGGCATTTTTGAAATGCGGCAGATTGGGTGATGGCGGGAACCAATCGAGTCCCGTTGACGGCCAGCGTTCATCCCGATGCCATCCTTCGCATTTAATAACACGTATATCCGGCTTGTATTTTGTGTTCAGCCACCCTTCCCCGACCATCATCTTTGCCAGTTCACCTATAGTCATTCCATAAACGACCGGAACCGGATAAGCACCGACAAACGATTCAAAACCCGGCTGGCGAATCCAGCCTGCCATATAATTGCCACCTGCGGGATCAGGACGGTCTAGAATCCATACCGGTTTGTGATTGTCTGTTGCAGATTCAAGTACAAGCCCAAGAGTAGAAATGTAGGTATAGAAACGCACGCCGACATCCTGCATGTCGTAAAGAAGGACGTCCACGTTTTTCAGCATCTTAGCCGTGGGTTTCTTGACTTTCCCATAGAGCGAATAAACCGGAATACCGGTAGCGCTGTCGACACCATTGACGATTTGCTCGCCTGCTCCTTTTTGCCCGCGAAAACCATGCTCCGGACCAAATAGCGCCGTAACATTTACACCACGTGACAATAACGTGTCGAGCATGTGAACGCCATTAACACGCGCCGTTGGATTCATAACCAGGCCGACACGTTTCCCCGCAAGTTCAGGCAGATAACGCTCCAGGAGAACCTGGTCGCCGGGCTTGACGATCTGTTGCCCCATTACATGAGGTCGTGACAGAGTTAGAAACAGCACGACTAAGATGGCGGCCGTCCCTGATACCATGAATGATCTCAAAAACCAACCTCGGGACGGACGACCATGCATACTTTATGCCTTATTTGCTACGATTTCTGACTCGGAAAAGAAGAACCCAGCTTCAATTTTTCCGTTTTCTTCGGAATCGGAGCCGTGAACGATATTCTCACCAACACTGTCAGCGTACAGTTTACGGATCGTTCCTTCATCTGCTTCAGCAGGATTTGTTGCTCCAATCAACTTGCGGTAGTCAGCAACGGCATTCTCTTTTTCCAGAACCATCGGTACGCAAGGTCCGCTGCTCATAAACGTGCATAATTCTTTGTAGAAAGGACGCTCACGGTGAACGGCGTAGAACCCGCCGGCGGTATCCATCGTCAGCCGGGTCATCTTCATTGCAACAATCCGGAAACCGGCTTTTTGAATTCGTTGCGTTACCTCTCCGATCAATCCTTTTCGAACACAATCAGGTTTTAAAATTGCTAGTGTACGTTGTACTGCCATGAATATTTCTTGTATTTAAATGATTTGTTTAGCGGGGAGGAATATACAACTTTGATGGCAAGAATGCGGTATCCCGATCAGGTTGTCAACAATTTTTAATCCTCAGTCAGGCTATCAATAGAAACAGGTTGAGCATGGCCGGATCCGACCACTGTATTCATCGAAAGATAACCAGGCTGTTTCTTCTTTTGATCAAAATAAAAATCGATCCGCCCCAGAACTATACCACCAAATCCAACCTGGGTAACCAACGTTCTCCATTGAGGAGTTGTCTGAACCGATACTGGTGCCTCAAGGAAAGTGTGGGTATGTCCTCCAATTATCAGATCAATTCCAGTAACCTGGCGCGCAAGACGCATATCACTAATGCGGTCATCCGAATATTTGAACCCGAGGTGACTCAGGCAGATCACAAAGTCGCAGCGTAGATTTTCGCGTAAAATGCGACTCATCGCTTTGGCTACGGGAACAGGATCATCATAAGTAACCCCCTCGTGATGCTGCGGCGCGACCAGACCTTTAAACGCAACGCCCAAGCCAAATATCCCAATTCGGATGCCATCGACCTCTTTCACAAGATATCGCTGTACCCGCCGATCCATGGCTTCGTTTGTAATCTGGTAATTCGATGACACAAACTGAAATTTTGCCTGTCGCGCATCACTCACCCAACCGTCTACACCATCGTCAAAATCGTGGTTCCCCAGTGTCGCGACGTCATAACCCAGCTCCGACATAAAGTGGTAACACATACCACCCCGGAATTCCTCAAAAAAAGGGGTCCCCTGGAAGGCATCCCCTGCGTCGAGCAACAATGTATTCGGATTTTGAGACTTGATCTGATTTATCAGCGTCTTTCGACGCGCCACACCTCCAAGACCGGCGTATTTACCTGCATAGGATGGAAATGGTTCGATCTGTGCGTGTGTGTCGTTGGTATTCAGAATGGTGATTTTTTTAAAGCCCCGGGCGCTTGCCGTATCAAAAAGGCTGCCCGTTATCGTCAAACCGGCGATTCCACCTAAAAGGGTTTTAAAAAAGGTTTTTCTATCCATCATCTATTTTCGCATTCTGCCGTCTAACACCGGTGATATTTGCCCCCTGTCTTCGATAAATGTACGAAGGGCATCACGAGTGGTCATAGGTAATATTCTCCTGTCATTGGGCTGCCACAACACATTATAGTGTCCACCGCCATTGGCGAGGTAAGAACTCGTGACAACCGTGTAGACCGAATCCGGCTCCACAACATGCTGGCCGACAAGAAGATCATTCGCCATTCCCTTTTTAATCAGCATACGCATCCCGCTTACGGGTGCCCCATCATCTGTAGCTATATCGTTGGCAAGTCGTGACAGCTGTTTACCGGTCAATTTCATCAGTACCACCTTGTTTACATACGGCAGGATCTCATCGATGATTTCCTGCGTGATTGGTCCCCTGGGAATATAATATTTGATGCTGGACGCACTCATCACCGCCACATCGATATGCTTTCCCTCAATCAGGGACGTCTGGATTCGCAGCGCATCTGAAACGAGATTGTACAGTCCGCTTTCCAGGCCATCCGGCTTGAAGTCAGACTCGGCATATCCGATCTTCTTGCCCAGGTTCTTATTCAAAATCACTCGATAGGATTGAACTTCTGCGGCCATCGCGGAATCCGGCATTACCGATGAATTAATTTCAAGGTTGTGGGATATATTGCGGATCGGATACCATTCTTTCTGGGTCTTGTGAAAGACAGCACACGCCTGCGTTGCAAAGACACCGATCAAAATGCCGAGATATACCCTCGATTTACCACTCTGCTTTGAAACTGCCGTCATCTATTTATTCTGATCCGCCACCCCGTTAATTACCAAACATACTGTTCATCAACAGCTGGCGAATAGATACTAATTTGTATCCTGTAGGAATACTCGTTTGACTCGATGGTACGCTTGTTTTCTTCAGGTCTGTTACTTTCATGGAATATTTTTCGGTACCGTCTTGATAGACCTGCATGCTGATCGGCATGGTGCCATCTTTCAACCAGGTTGGGGATAGCAAACTTGCCAGATCACTATCTGAAAGATTCCAAGACTCGCCCAGCATCCCCCATTTCACCGGGATATCCTTTGTCACCCAAACATCCGTCTGATTCATGTGCCCGGCTTTATCAGTTTCTGTAATCTCTATTTTTTGACAATTATAGCCATCAATTTTCTTAGTCACATGAGTTAGCACTGTTTTGGTTTTTGGCGTATTTGTTGATGCTGACGTGCTGCTGCCAAAAGCATTAGAAAAGCTATTCGACATATTAAGCAGGTTTTCTATCTCTGATTTCTGGATCTGAAGGGCTTGGCTGTTGTCACTAAAAATGATAAAATCTTTCTTGTCCAGTCTCACGAGGATCTCATCGCTGCTGACCCCTCCCAGCTGGGCAGGCATTTGAGTTCCCTGAAGTCCCCTTATTAGTATGCGCTGGGGGGTCATGGATACATGCAAGGTCTTTTGAGGTAGTGCCTGACCGTTGTCGGCATAACTGTAGGTATCGATATTAAACGTACCCTCAAATTGGGCATAAGCCTGTTGCGAGGCCACAAAAAACAGTAAAAGCGTAAATAAACCGAGGAAATTCCGTTTCATGAATCTGAATTCGTTGAAAGCTTCCGATACACGTGGCGTGTATACCAGCGGGTGGGTTTGGAGTAACTGTAGTATAGCTTTAATACGAAAAATGGCAACCGGTTATTTTTGTCATGTGACAAATCTCCCCACAAGCCAGGTTAAATCAAATAACCATCACTATCTCAACTACGTTTCCTTCTTTGGAATAATGCACTTCATTGGCATAATGATGAATCAGGAAGACACCTCGTCCTCCGGGTTTAAGAAGATTTTCCGGATCCAGCGGATCGGGCAACATTGAAGGATCAAAACCCCCACCTTCATCCCTAACCTTAAACGTCAGCTTACGACTGTTAAGCAAAGCAAGTATTGTCACATGCTTTTCGGGATCATTCTTGTTGCCATGGACGATTGCATTCATCACGGCCTCGTTAAGAACGAGCAACACATCATTTTTTTTATCATCATCGAACTCAGAGACCTTCTGAAGTTCGTCTACAAATGGTTCAAGCCGTGCTATTTCATCAACCCGGGAAACCAGATCCAGCTTTTTTTCTTTGGTCATGAAATCGAATTAAGTCAAATAATCAGCAGATGATCCGTCACTGAATAGAACGGATCATCGTACCGATCAACAAGTTTGAGGAAATAACGCGAATTCTATGCATAGATGCCACGAATACGCAAGACACGAGCTACTTTATCAATCGCAAATACATAAGCCGCCTGACGGAGTGTAATGTTGTACTTATCTCCTATACGGTAAATGTTGTCAAAAGCTTCACGCATCATTCGATTTAATCGACGATTGACCCGTTCTTCGGTCCAGAAGTAGCCCTGGCGGTCCTGCACCCATTCGAAATAGGATACCGTTACACCGCCTGCATTGGCCAGAATATCGGGTACAACCCAAAGGCCACGTTCCTCCAGAATCGAATCGGCATTTGCTGTAATCGGACCGTTGGCTCCTTCCGCGATCACTTTTGCCTTGATCAAACCTGCATTTCTCTTGCTGATCTGATCCTCCTTGGCCGCCGGGATAAGTACGTCACATTCGAGTTCCAACAACTCTTCGTTGGTTATCTTATCCCCGGCATTCAATCCTTCAAGCGACTTGCCATGTTCTTCGGCATATTGAATAGCTGCCGGGATATCGATCCCATTCTCATTATAATAACCACCATTCACATCACTGATAGCCACAACTTTGGCACCCTGTTCGTGCATCAGTTTTGCTGATACTGAACCGACGTTACCAAAACCCTGAACAGCAACTTTCGTCTTATTGGGCATAATCCCCATCTTGTCGAGGGCAGCAAGAGTAACTGTTGTGACACCACGCCCGGTCGCTTCCTTCCGTCCTCTGGAACCACCCAAGAGCAAAGGCTTACCTGTTACAACGGCCGTTTCATTTTTCCGCGAATGCATGCTGTAGGTATCCATGATCCAAGCCATGATCTGTTCGTCGGTGTTCATATCCGGTGCAGGAATATCCTTTTCGGCACCGAAAATTTCCAACAAATTGGACGTATAGCGACGCGTTAATCTTTCAAGTTCATTCTTTGAGAGCTCTTTTGGATTACAGCGAATACCACCTTTGGCGCCACCGAATGGCACGTTTACCACCGCACACTTCCAGGTCATCCACGCTGCAAGCGCCTTGACTTCATCCAGTGATACGTCGGGAGCATACCGGATTCCGCCTTTCGATGGACCAAGCACGTCGTCATGAATAACGCGATATCCCTCAAATACCCTTATATCTCCATTGTCCATGATGATCGGAACCGAAACAATGACCTGCTTAACTGGTTTGGACAAATACTCAAATAACCCCTCATCCAGGTTGAGCAGCTCCGCGGCAAAACGGAACCGTTCCATCATCGATTCAAACGGGTTTTCAGCGTCCAACTTAGGACCGGGCTCCTTGTAATAGCCTGTTGCTAAAGAATCTTTATTGTATGGCATAAAATTATTCGAATTAAAGGATGTTCATTAAATAGCGCGAACGATAGAAAATATAGGGACTAATTCCCTCTTTCACCTCTCCGGCAAAAGATTTTTCATATCCAAAACGTTGCAAAAAAGCGCTTTCAAATTACGTATGAATTTCACAAGAATAAATTGATTCTTACTGTTCATCGTTTCAATTGACGATTTATTATAGATGATAAGCCGGCTTCTTACTCTCCGGGGAGTTACTCAACTATTAACAAAATGATCTCCATCTACAATGGTTATGAAGCTGCGATAACTTGGTTATTTCAACAATTCTTGCTATATCATTCCATCTGATTATCGCATGTAATGAGCTTTTATAGAGTTTTTCTTGATAATTTCTTTAAAAATGATCATTTATATAGGCGTTTCAGGCGGTATTCCTCGATACCCATAGAAATATCAACAATAACATCATGACCGACAACGAATCATCAATCGAACCAGCCTTTATGTACGCACGATCCGGTATCGTACCGGTTCGCAGTGAGGCTCGCGATGCGTCGGAAATGCAAACGCAACTATTGCTCGGTGAAACGGCTAAAGTAAACGAGGTGAGGGAACGTTGGGTTCACATAACCGCAGATCATGACGGTTACCGCGGGTGGGTCAACCGCAACCAGATGAGCGAACTCAGCCCTGATGAATACGAACAATGGAAAGATCATCCGAAACGCCGTCACTCACCATTCGCAAGTTTTCGCATCCATAATGAAACAGAAAGCCTTTGGGTGCCAACCGTGGCACCGGTCGTCATCGAAGACAACCGCGTCCGGATACCGGAAACGACTTTTAGTTTTGCTGACAGACCCAGATTATTACGACATGATAGCATAATCGAGACAGCACACGAATTTTTAGGCACTCCGTATCTATGGGGTGGCCGAACGGATACGGGCATCGATTGCTCGGGATTCATACAGACGGTTTACGGAATTCACGGATCAGGTTTACCCAGAGATTCCGGTTTACAGTTCAAGTCTGTTGAATCCTACACAAAAGACATCCATCAGGCAAAGCCGGGCGATATTGTGTACTTCAATACCGGTGGCGGGCCCATCACACACGTTGGTTTTTATATTGGTGATGGCGTTCTGTTGCACGCCTCGGGTAATGTTAAACACAATCGTCTCATAAAAGAAGAGTCAGGGAATAACGGTTGTTTCCCATATGATCAACGGCTGGCCGGACATATTGCAGGAATTCAATCCGGACATTTGCTATTTGAGTTTGGACAAAAAAATCAAAAGAAGTTTGTGTTAAAACAATAAGTTGTAAAAGCCCGGGAGGGCCTTATGCTATCAGGTCAGGTTTTACTTTTGAACCAGGATTATCAGCCACTGAGCATTTGTGATGTTCGCAAATCAATACTGCTAGTGCTAATGGGCAAGGCTGAGATGCTGCACGATAATCCCAAGAGGAAAATTCATACAGTCCGAACAGAATTTGAATTTCCTTCTGTCATAAGATTGCGCACTTATGCACGCACACCGTACAGAAATATCGTGTTGTCCAGACGAAATATCATGAAGCGTGACAATAACCACTGTCAATACTGCGGCGGCACACATGAGCTGACGATCGATCATGTGATTCCACGCAGCAGAGGTGGAAAAGACACCTGGGAAAATCTTGTAACGGCCTGCACACGATGTAATCACCGCAAGGGTAACCGGACTCCTAAGGAAGCGGAAATGCATCTGGTTAGAGAACCTTTCCGGCCGAATCATATTCTGTTCTTACGCAACACACTCTCCCGTGTCGAAGAAAACTGGAAGCCATACCTCTATTTTTGAAGAAGTTATCGGCGGTCAGCCCTCAGCTTACAGCTTACACAAGCAAGGTTAGTTTACAACCATTCACAATAGTCAAACAATGGTCATTCGGTAGTCATTCTCCGTAGGAATTCCTCGGTGAATAGACATATTCAAGATTAAACTCGTTCTTTCATGATGGATTCGAGACGACCAGATGGCTATTTAATACCTACTGAATGACAATGAAGCCGAATGACACAAAAAGACAACTGACAACCGGATTTTTCTTCATACTAAACACACAATAATCCCGTATTTTTAAAGTTTAAAGCGGGAATGTCAGATCAAGAAAAACAACTTTTTCCATGAGTACTAAAGGACGTGTTCTGGTAGCTATGAGCGGCGGTGTTGACTCATCTGTATCTGCCGTAATGCTTAAAGAACAAGGTTACGATGTCATTGGCATCACCATGAAAACATGGGATTATTCCAGCAGCGGTGGCAACAGCAAAAAAGAAACCGGCTGCTGTACCCTGGAATCTATGAACGATGCACGGCAAATAGCTATCAAACACGGATTCAAACATTTTATCGTAGACATCCGGGATGAATTCGGAGATTGGGTAATCGACCGTTTTGTCGAAGAATACCTGGCTGGCCGCACGCCAAATCCCTGTGTGCTCTGCAACACGCACATCAAGTGGGCGGCATTGATGCGCCGCGCCGAAAACCTGGGTTGTGATCACATCGCCACGGGTCACTATGCAAATGTGCGTGAGGAAAATGGTCGGTTTGTCATCTCACGTGGAAAAGATCATAATAAGGATCAATCGTATGCGCTATGGGGCGTTGAACAACAATACCTGAGCCGAACGATTTTTCCTCTCGGAGATTACCATAAACCTGAAATCCGGCAATTGGCGGAGGACTTCGGATTGGTGAATGTTGCTCACAAAAAGGATTCGTATGAAATCTGTTTTGTGCCCGACAACAATTATCGCCGGTTTCTGAAGGACCGTGTACCCGGTTTGAAAGAAAAAGTCGATGGCGGCCTGTTCGTCGACAAGCATGGGAATGTAGTAGGCGAACACAGAGGTTATCCCTTTTACACAATCGGACAACGCCGCGGACTACACCTGGCAATGGGAAAGCCGGTTTATGTAACGGATATCGATCCTGAGAAAAACGTCATTACTGTTGGCGAAGAAGAAGATCTCATAAATACGACCTGCACCGCCAAGGCGTTGAATATGGTGAAGTATGATAGCATTGCTGAAGAAGAGATGCCGGTTACCGGAGCTATTCGCTATAACGATGACGGTGCGCCCGGCTTCCTGACCCAAACAGCCGATGATGAAATGGCCATCCGTTTTCCGGAAGGTCGTTCAGCCATTACACCCGGACAAGCGTTGGTTTGTTACGAAGGCGAAGATCTTCTGGCGGGAGGCTGGATTCATAAGGTTGCCAATGATCCGGAATTGATCGCCTGATATTATTGTATCAAATCTTATTAATTAGTAATTAATATTAATACTTATATTGCATATATATTATTTGTTTATATGTTTTTCTGTTTTTAACTAAAAAAATAAATTATTTATTATGGAACAGAATAGAGTCATTAAGATGGGAACAACAAAGCACATTGCTTTGATTGCACACGACAATCGTAAAAAGGATATGGTTGAATGGGCTAGATATAACCGCGAAAATCTTGCCAAACATGAGCTTTTTGCGACTGGAACTACAGGTAGCTTGATGGAGGAGAAAGTAGGACTTAAAGTCAATAAATTCCGAAGCGGTCCGCTTGGCGGTGACCAACAGGTTGGGTCTCATATTGCAGATGGCCAGATCGATGCCATGATATTTTTCTGGGATCCCCTTTCACCCCACCCGCATGATGTTGACGTGAAAGCACTCTTGCGTATTGCTGTCGTGTATAACATTCCGATTGCCTGTAACCGTGCCAGTGCCGACTTCATCATCTCTTCTCCACTTATGGATACGTCGTACGATCGCAGGGTCATCAATTACGAAGGTCGTTTAGAGTATTACCCAGGCAAAGATCCGGAAAAGGTTCCGGAATCAGCTAACGGGTAACACAACGGTTTACACCAATTAAAAAAATGTCTTCCTGATGTTATTTTGCTTTCAAAATAACGTAGGTTCTCGTTTGCTCTGGAGAAACGATCTTTTCAGGTTAACCGAGAGTTGCCGGATTGCATAAGAGATTCTTCGGTCCTAACCGAAAATCACGTTTTATCAACGTTGAAAAAGGGACCTCAGAATGACGCAACAAGTGTTTAAGCTGATACAAAAAAGGCTCCTTATTGGGAGCCTTTTTTCAAATAATTCCTGACAACGTTGCTTAAACGTGGTCGTTTAGTTTTTTGGTCAGGTGTGATTTCGGAACTGCGCCGATAATCTGATCCACAACTTTGCCACCCTTAAAAATCAGGAGGGTCGGAATGCTGCGAATATTGAACTTCATCGAGATTTCAGGATTGTCATCGACATTCACTTTTGTGAACTTAGCCTTGCCTTCATATTCTTTGGCCAATTCGTCAACAATCGGACCAATCATGCGACAAGGTCCACACCATTCAGCCCAAAAATCCACCAAAACCGGCTTATCTGATTGAAGCACTTCCTGTTCAAATGAGGTATCAGTCACTGCGACTGCGTTTGACATCACTTACTCCTTTTTACTTTACTACTTGGTAACTTCGTTCGATTCATCTGTACCCAAATTGTCGGGTTTATCTTCCGGATCGCTAATATCTTAAATTTCATCAATTAACGCCACGCGGATTATTGCACCCGCTCAAGAGTGACGTTATCACGACCAATAACCTTACGCAGGTCGCGCAGCATTTCATCCGATGGATCAATAACATACTTGCGCACGTTCATTCGCAACGGCTTCGTGGTATATGGACTAAAAACATCCAAAGCCACCGGCGTGTTCCCTCTGTGACTTGAAAACAACTCTGAAATCTGCTGAAAATCATCTTTCATAAGCTCATCCGTACGAATATTCAGATGAAGTCGGATTTTCTCCGCGTTCTTTTCACGAAGGTTCTCAATTCGGTCGAATGCATTGGCTATGATCTTTACAGAACCACTGCGTGAGTCGGTAACTCCATCAACTACTACAATATTATCCGGCATCAACAAATTCATAAACTTGTCGAAAGTGTTGGAAAAGGCGATGACCTCGATACTTCCCACCTCGTCTTCCATAGTTAAAAAGGCAAAAGGTCTACCTTTGCGATCGGTGACCCTTTTTACCGAAGTGATGATTCCCGCACTGCTTACCGGTGTACGATCATCCAATTCTTCCAGCGATTCGGCCAATAATTGATGGCTGCAAAACAGTGAGATATCATCCTTAAACCTGTCGAGAGGATGACCACTCAGGTAAAATCCGATGAGTTCCCGTTCTTTTTTCAGCCGCTCAATATTTGTCCACGGAAGCGACTCACGCAATTGCGGCTCCGGAATGATGCTGTCATCTCCACCGGAACCAAACAAACTTATTTGATTGAGTTGTTCATCCTGCTGCTTGCGCGAACCGTATTGGAGGGCATCGTCCAGGCTTTCCATTAACTGGGCACGATTGCTGTGGATGCTGTCGAAGGCCCCGGCAGTTATCAGGCTTTCGATCGTCTTCCGGTTGCAGGACCGCAAATCTACCCTTCCGGTAAAATCGAATATGCTGGAAAATGTGCCGTTCTTTTCACGTTCTTCCACGAGCTGTTCGACTGCACCACTGCCCACACCTTTGATGGCAACCATTCCATACTGAATACGTCCATCGCGAACAACAAAGTTTCCGGCACCGGTATTAACGTTTGGCGCGTCGACAGCAATGCCCATTCGCTGACATTCTTCAATGAACTGGGATACCTTCTTGATATCATTCATGTTGTGGGTCAGCACCGACGCCATATATTCCGCAGGATAATTCGCCTTGAAATAGGCGGTTTGGTATGCTACTACTGAATAGGCGGCGGAATGTGACTTGTTAAAACCGTAGCCTGCGAAATACGCCATCTTTTCGAAGACATCGACGGCCGTTTCCTTGTCGATATCCCGTTCTACAGCGCGATTGATAAATATCTCGCGCTGTTTCTCCATCACCTCGACTTTTTTCTTACCCATGGCCCGTCGCAAAAGATCCGCGTCACCAAGCGTATAGCCTGCCATGATCTGCGCCACCTGCATGATCTGTTCCTGATAGACCATGATGCCATAGGTTGCCTTCAGTACTTTCTCCAGGCTCGGATGCGGATATTCGACTTTCTCAGTGCCATGCTTACGCGCGATGTACGTCGGAATAAACTGCATCGGTCCCGGCCGGTACAATGCGTTCATCGCAATCAGATCATCGATCGTTGTTGGCTGGAGTTCTTTCAGGTATTTGCGCATCCCGTCAGACTCAAACTGAAAAGTTCCAACAGTCTCGGCCTTCTGATACAGCTCAAATGTTTTCTCATCCTCCAGCGGGATGGTCTCAAGCGTATACTCTTTCCCGTGATTTTTCTTGATGTACTGCATAGCCGTCTTAAGGATGGACAGCGTCTTCAACCCGAGGAAGTCCATCTTCAGCAGACCGCATCGCTCGGCGGAGGGACCATCGTACTGGGTGATAACATCCTTCTCCTTCGACAAGGCTACAGGAACATAATCGTAAACTTTTCCGGGAGCGATAATTACACCTGCGGCGTGGATCCCCGTCTGTCGTGCCGATCCTTCCAGCGTCTTGGCAAATTTCATCATGCGCCGGATCTGCTGGTCGGGATCCTCAAACAAGTGTTTGATATCCTGGTAAGTATCCGGATTTTTATCCGGATCGAGTACTTTGGAGAATGTATCTACACCCGGTCGATCAGGAAACAACTTGGAAATGCGATTGACTTCAGCCAGCGGCACACCCAATACACGTCCAACATCCCGAATCGCCGTTTTGGCTTTCATCGTGCCATATGTCACTATCTGTGCCACATTTTCACGTCCGTACTCTTCTACGACATAATCGATCACGGCCTGTCGACCGGTGTCATCAAAGTCGATATCGATATCAGGCGGAGATATTCGTTCAGGGTTGAGGAAGCGCTCAAACAGCAGATCATACTTCATCGGATCGATATTGATAATCCCGATACAGTAGGCAACCACACTTCCGGCGGCCGAGCCACGTCCGGGACCGACAAACACGCCGCGTTTTCTTGCCTCGCTCGTAAAACCCTGCACAATCAAAAAGTACCCGGCAAACCCCATCTGCTTAATGATGTTCAGCTCGTGCTCAATTCGCTGTGAGACATCTTCAGACAACTCACCGTATCGCTTTTTAGCGCCATCGTAGGTGAGGTGCCGCAAATAGTCATCCATACTTCGGTATTCGGCGGGAACACGAAACGACGGCAGCAGAAGATCCGAGTTTAGCTGTAGCGTTTCTGTCTTCTCGACGATCTCGATAGTATTGTCGATAGCCTCGGGAACATCCCTGAAGAGCTCCTGCATCTCCTCGGGGGTCTTCAGATAAAACTCCGGGTTCAGATTATTATAGTCGTCGGTGAACCGGAAACGCTTGGGATCATTTAAATCGGCATTGGTTTGCAGGGCAAGAAGTATATCATGAGCCTCGGAATCTTCCTTATTGGTGTAATGACTGTCATTCGTGGCAATCATCTTCACGCCGTATTCCTTGCTCCACCGGATCAGCACTTCGTTACATTTATCCTGGTCCTTTAACCCGTGCCGCTGCAATTCGATGTAATAATCTTCACCAAAAAGGTTCAAATACCATTCAAAAAGCTTTTTGGCCTCATCTTCCCCTTTTCCGATGATTGTCTGATTGATCTCAGAAGCGATACAACAGGTCGTGGCAATCAATCCCTCGGAATACTCTTCAAGGGTTTTCTTGTCGATTCTAGGCTTGTAGTATAGTCCTTCGACATATCCCAGGGAACACAATTTGGCCAGGTTGCGATAACCCGTCATGTTTTTGGCCAGCAGCACCTGGTGATAACGTGTCCGGTCATCCCGGTCCTGCATGCCGCTTGGAGTAATGTAGAACTCGCAACCGACAATCGGCTTTACGCCTTGTTTCTGTGCCTCATTCACGAAATGAGGCACACCAAACATATTTCCATGATCCGTGATAGCGACACCCGGCATCCCATGGTCGGCCGCCTTCCGGATCATGTCTTCGATCCGGGCGGCTCCGTCAAGCAAGCTAAACTGGGTATGACAATGCAGGTGGCTATATGGATTCATGGACAGAAATTGCTGATTGGTTTAACGTGTATTTATGAATAGGATTTTTTTCAGACGGACGACTTACAAAGGTACAAAAATCTTGTCTTCTTATTTATTCCATTCCCTTCATGAACCGGTCCTGATAATGTATCAAAAGAAAATTACTCCTATTAAAAAGTGCATCAAATAATTGAATTGAGGCTAATAAATAGTACTCACAGGTGTAAAAATTTTAGTACCACGTTATCTTATTCCGACTGGTTATGATTACTAGGATAATGGAATGATCTGCTAAGTAATCATTTTCCGGTATTTAATATGAGACAGTTAAGCGCGCTGAAGAAGCGAGTGACGAAAGAAAAACAATGAATCCTTCAAAATCTGGATTGGCTTCTGTGGGAATAGCACTACATGAATGACCAACACCCAGATTGCAGAAATTTCCCCACTGGCGGCAATAATAAGTAATGAAATCGGTAAAAAAACCTGGTAATAATCCATCATCAAAATTTGGAAGGAGTTATTAGGAGGCGTATGAACTAAAATGATTTTCTGCCCCAATGTTCTGCGACGAACAAGAACGATGAATAAATATGCGATCAGAAATAGCATGCACAGCAGTTGTCCAATCTCAATAAGCATTACAATTACTGCTAAAACTTCAAGTGTAAATATGAAAACAGGTTGCAATTTGAATGTTTTCGGATTTCGGGAACTTGCAAATGTCGTCAACCCTACTTTGAAATCATTCTCACGATCATGAAATTGATGCCAGAGAATGCCTCTTAACCCATAAGAAAAGGCCCAGACTCCCACCGCTCCAAACCAGATCCAATTCATTTTCTGATCCGTCAGGTATGTTACCGCCGAAAGGATATAAAGACTTGTGAAGATGTGTGAGCCTGAAGCATCAGCCAAAATGCTCCAAACACCTCTTCTTTTAAAACGCACTGGTTCAAAAGAATATAAACTGAAGGCCACCCACGGTATGATATACAAAATGAAACTAAGTGTATCATAGCGCAGGAAATACAGGACTAAAAGGCCTATGAGAATACATGTAGCTGGCAGAATCCATCTCAGTGCTCTGGGCACATCTGCCATTCGGTTCGTCTTGCCACTTTCAAGATCTTCTTTAATGTCGGTAATATCGTTGATCAAACTAACATAGACAGCCCCGACAATAATAGAAATCAATAAAAGTGCCAGATTGATTGAGGCCTTCACAAATGGAACATTTCCCATTAGAATAGTGGCGTAGCCGATTGCCAGAAGAGGGCAAAGCTTATATTCCCACCATTCCGAATATCGTGTGGCATTCAGGAAATTCATGCTGTGGCTTGACTCGTATCCGCATTGTCAACTTGAAGCTGCTTACAACGGGCCAGCGCTTCAAGGCAGAATCCGGTGGTTAGCTCTTCTGAGCCCCACCCTCGTTTCTTGGCGGGTCCTCCCCAGTAGAGTACATGTCGAGCCCAGGAGCCATTATCAGATTGTGTTTTCAATATGTAGTTTACAGCCAGTTCAAGCTCCGGAATTACATGGTTAAAATCGATGAGTGTATTTATTGCCATTCCCGTATCCAGAATCGAGTCCCCAATTCGGCCATCTGGATGCATAGCAGCCACAATGCGTTCTGTCACAGGTTTCTTTACCGGTTCCAGCTCAACTATTCCTTTGTGATAATTCCTGGATATAAAATAATAAATGATAAATGGATCGCGGTACCATTTATCACAGTCATCTTCATTATGATCTTCAATAATTTTAAGTAAGTGAGATAGAATTGGGCGAGTATATTCTTTCAGCCCCAGGTAGTAAAGGACGTTCGCATTCACCCCAGCATCTATATCGTTTCTCGAACACTCCTCTTTTTTCCAAAATAAAAAGCTAAGTATGGGGTGTTTCCAACTCTCAAACAAGATCAACCAGTACGTGATACTCATATTCAGGTTGAACCGGGGGGCAAACCAGGTATAGAATAACCCTTCCCTATTTCTGTTCCTTAACAATAGTCTCGTGTTATCAGGAAAATCATCACCGACATTTTTTAAAAAAGCAGAAATATTAGAAGTTGTATCAGAATCGGGTGGGGATGTTGTAAACATTTTATGCAAAACGGGGAAAAAAACCCATAAGCCACCACGCATCATTTGGTATTTTAAAAAAGGAATAGGTTTCCTGATTATAAGGTCAACGCGTGGATCATCTTTCAATGAGACTAACGAGTTACATATCACCGCAGTTATAAAATTTGTGCTATCCGGCACACACCATTCCTTAAGTTCCTCATCGGGTCCGATGTAACCGCAGAATTCGCCATTATGGAACTGATGTTCTGCAAGAAATTCAATTCCTTTATCTATGGCTTTGTCAATAGCCAAGTAGTCCATATTCCTATTCTTGACTTCTTATTTTTCTATAGAACCGTACCTTCAAAGCATTTGGAAATGCCATCAATGTTTGTCTTGCGTCAATGTTAAAGGATCGCCACAATAATTTATAGGATGCTGGAAGATCAAATTCCCTAAGGAGTTTATATCCGGCCAGCTTGAGCATGCACTCGAGGTGTAACTTTTCAATTGGTTCGATCTCCTCTTGTGTAAGTAAATGCCCGAAACGGTCCAATAAAATTCGGAAATCTTCAACATACAGCAGTTCCAAAACTTCATTCCAGCTTCGTCCGTCATATACGTTTGACTCGTTCACATTTTTCTTCCAGAGAATTTGTAACGAAAATGCCACCTTGCATTCCTTACTTAATATGATATCGAGGAACATTCCCCAATCGTCCGCAATGTTGAATTTGTGGTCCCACCCGGAAACAATAGATGATTTACGAAGTAGCGCTGATGAAGACGGAGAGGGACAGTTGTCCAGATAGATTGCGCGCGACTGCTCATAGGTTAAATCCACCCAGCCATCTATCTTGTCATTTATATATGACGCCAGTCTGTCGTAGGTTCTTAAAAAATCCCGGTCTTCTCCGTTGTGCGACTCCTGCACCCAGTTCGCAAATACAAAATCCAGTTTATCATGTTCCATTTTTTCTACGCATTGAGTCAGGAAATCAGGATACCAGACATCGTCAGAATCAAGTGTTGCAACCAATTCCCCTGAGGCATGTTTCAGACCATTGTTTCTTGCTGCTCCCTGACCGGCATGTTCCTGAATGACATACTCTATATCGGGAAATTGTCGCATTAATTCAGCAGTATTATCTATTGAACCATCATCTACAACAATAATTTGAGTTGGCTTGTAATCCTGGTTCAATACACTCTTGATGGCGAAACCTACTTTATTCGCCCTATTATAAGTTGGTATTATTACAGTTACTAATGGATTATTTTTCATTTAACAAATTCATTGATATACTGTGCGAATTCTATCTCAGGTGTCCCTTGACGGGTATGTAAAATGTGCTCTGAAGCATCTTTCCCCATAATTGGCCAATTTGATCTCCTTTGCCACGCTCTTTCCATCGCCTCTCCGAAAGAATTTTCGTTGGACTCACCTATGAATCCGTTAACTTCATTTATAACTATTTCCTCGTTTCCACCTGCCCTGGTTACAATAGCGGGTCGTCCTGCTGCCATGGCTTCCAGAATAGACAAAGGTAAACCTTCACTTCTTGAGGGAAGAATCAGGGCGTGATGCTCTTTCCAGACAGTCTCGATGTCGTTGATGTGTCCCAAAAATTCGACATTTTCAAGATCCAAGAGCTTTGCCATCTTATGCAAACCATCCTCATCAACACCAGTACCCACAAAGGAAACGGTGACAGGTCTCTTTCTCCATTTTTCCTGTGCCAGGATACGTAGCAAAATATCCTGACCTTTATCCAAAACGAATAAACGTGCAACGCACGCCAGTCTAATGACCGGCGATGTAGGCGGAAAAGGAATCGGTTTGATTGGTATTCTTACTGGATTTGAAATGACAATACTATTCGGTAAGCGAATTCCAAATTGCTCCTCTGTCAAATTCCTGTTGTGTTTTGAAACAAAAAAGCATCCTTCCGACTTTTGATAACATTCGGTCATATACGGCCTTTCATCAGGTTGAGGCCAATAAAAGTCCACCGCTTTCTGGGCTATTAACACATATGGGATATGGAGTTTGAGGCATTCCCGTGCATAAATAAGTCCATCGAAATTGATGCCCTGAGCGATAATAACCAGGTTGGGTTTACCAGATTCTAAAAGCCAACGCAATCGCTCAATAATTATATCGTCAAGATGATAATTTCGATTAAGTTTTGCATAGATCCGTTTTGTTAGCCTCACAAATTTTTCAGGAATCCGCTTCCTAAGTGGAATTAAGGGAGCCAATTCCCTTAGGTAAATTCCCCGCGTTGCCAGAGATTTAAATTCAGGATGGTCAAAGTTTATTCTATTCTTAAAGATTGAAACTTCTGTCCATTTCTCAATTAACGTTGGAATGCTCCTAGCCCACAGCTCCTCACTACCTCCCCAATCATCAATACAACATGTGATGATTGCTAATCTCCTATGAAAATTTGCCCGGGCATGTTTTCTCTGTCTCGCAGACATTTATTTGTTATTTATTCCTATTCTGCAGTGTTATTACCTAGCAAACTATAAAATGGGTATCATGCATTTTCCATAAACACTTTAAGTAAGTGTACTTCTTCTAACCGGTTATTACTTAAACGCCCAGATACAAAGCCGGCCAAAATGAACAGTATTTTATACATCATCAATCCTTTCTGAGAGTTAGAATGAAATGTCCAAAAATTATTTACAATGGTTATAGCAATCTCGACTATAGTTTCCGATTTAACTTCATATCTAACAGCGTAGCATTTCGAGCATATTATTCATATCAGACTTCCTATACTAATCCTTGCAAAACCTCATCCTCGATTAAATGACTCAACAACAAATCAATTTTCCTGACAGCCGTTTACAATTTATTGATTTATGAATATCTGGTATAACCGAACTCAGACTTCACTGTTCTGGACATTTGAAATAACGCAAATTTAGCTGAGTTACGCCTAAGAAAAAAGTGATAAAAATCAATTAATGTTGAAATGAAATGTCATCGCTCCGTTTTAAGACTCCTTCTGATGTTTAATTGACAAACACACTCCTAATTACATAGGATAATATTGTGGATAGCGGTGCAAAAATGGGAAGGCGTAACCTTTTTATGAATTTTATATTGACCTGATTAGTCCAAACAATTGCATGACGCAATGCAGATTTATTATTTGATCTTCATACTTATATAAACTACTCAAAAATAAATCTCAGATTTCTGCTTCATTTAAAGCATATCAGTTTACAACTGTGATCGGTGATAATTATATCGAACAGATCACACTCACTCAATCTCCGCGGCTACAACCATCTTCCCCGTCGGAATATTACCATCATTCATCAACCGTACAAGTTTTGCTGCTACTTTTGCGGGATCACCGAGATGCCCTTTTTCTTTGGATCGGATGAAATCGTCAACCAATGGAAAATCGTCTGCAGACTGTTCCCTGATTATATTCTGCATTTGTGTATCGATGCGGCCCGGGTTGAAGGCGAATGCCTCTATTGGATGAGAGAAACCTTCTTGTTCAAGCGCCAGTGTTTCGGTGAAGCGATTGAGTCCGGCCTTGGTGCTGCAGTAGTTGCTCCAGCCATAGTATGCTTTGAGAGCGGCTCCGGATGAGATCATTACGACTTGCTTTCGGCAGTCCCACTCTTGTACGGCATGGACAAACATTTGAGTCAGTAATAAAGGTGCTGTGAAATTCACCTCCAGACTTTTCCGATAAGTTTCCTGATCATACTTCCCAACGGGTCCCACAGGCTCCAGCATCCCCGCGTTATTTATTAGTGCGATAAATTCCGTCTGCTTCTGATCGATCTTTTTGAAGATGTTGTGGTTCAACGAAGACAGCTTGTGCGTCTCTGTCAAATCCGCATGATGAGTAATGACTTTGCTACCCTTCTGTTCAAGGACGGCCGCGACTTCTTTCAAGCTGCTTCGGGCGATCAGGTGAAACATCGTATTGCTGCCGGCCAGCGATTCGGCCAGGTATCGCCCAAACCCTCTTGAAGCCCCGGTGATGATGTACTGTTTCATTGCAATCCTTTTTTTAATCTCACTTTTCCTTTGTTACAAGATAAAAACCTAAAGCATTCCATGGTCGCTTAATAAACTGGTTACCAAAAGCCGTTTCTGGCGTCGGGAAGCTATGTAGCTCGGAGAGCCTCTCCGACGAGCACCATCGTTACACATGCTCAATGTGTATTACTCACTTGTTACAATTTACGACGCCTGATATTTGACAAAGCGAGCTAAAGAAAGAACCGGCGTATACATCATTCCTGAACAGGATCGGCTTAGTTGATACAGCAAGCTGACCACCGGCTATTTAACAATCCACGATTCTGGCTTGTGTTTTAGATTGTATGACGATGATTATCTGCTTAACGTTTATGCTTGCCGGACTGGCAGTCCGGCCTACTATTTCCGGTAAAGCACTATCCCGTACCTAATCCTATTCCAGCGTCATTTGCTTTAATGCTAATGTAGGTCGGAGAGCCTCTCCGACGAGCACCATCGTTACACATGCTCAATGTGTATTACTCACTTGTTACAATTTACGACGCCTGATATTTGACAAAGCGAGCTGAAGAAAGAACCGGCGTATACATCATTCCTGAACAGGATCGGCTTAGTTGATACAGCAAGCTGACCACCGGCTATTTAACAATCCACGATTCTGGCTTGTGTTTTAGATTGTATGACGATGATTATCTGCTTAACGTTTATGCTTGCCGGACTGGCAGTCCGGCCTACTATTTCCGGTAAAGCGCTATCCCCGTATTAGCTCCCATTCGAGCGTCTGTATTTGATGTGAACCGCTATCAAATTTCATCCCTTTCTTCAACCTGACTGCTTCGCATCCAACATTAATCGTCTCTTCAGCGAACGGCCAAGGTTTTACTTTATATCGAAAATCGGAGTTATCTTTTTTGATGATAACCGGAGATTGATCATTCCTTGATCTCACTTCCGGAATTTCGGTCTCTTCCGTATCTCCCATGCATAAGACCAATGAGAAATAATCCCACGCCCTTAGCAACTGTTGATATTTGAGCGTCGAATCTTGCGTCAGATAGGAACGATAACGTTTATCACCCAGCGTCGATTGAATAAGTTCATTCTGCAACACCTTTTGCTCATCCAGAAAAGTTTCTGCTGCTACCCGTACTACATCAGGTTCCTGGTCAAGATGTCTGAACTTCAACAAATAACTGTTATGACATGATACCAGCCATGCAACAAACCGGCTGATAGTTAATGCTTTCTTAGCTCCATTTTTCCATATTTCAATATGTGTCAAGAGCGGCATCTCGAGAAAATTGTAAGGAAGACCCGTTTCCGCATTTATTTCCGGTTGTTGTTCCCAGTCAGTCCATCCAATATCGTGCAATTCGACCGCCAGGAGCAATTCTTCTTTGGGTTCGGGGACTGAAAATTGTTGATTTCCCCAAGCCCTGGCAATTTGTCCGGCCAGCCATGCGTGTGATGTCTGGGAGATTCCCCACCAGTCGGTATCAATTTTCCTTAAAATCATGAGGTGGAAGGATGGAATATTGGAATGATGGAATAATGGAACTATGCATTTATCCCTGTTCTAGTTCGAATGTTTCTAAAATGGAATACACGGCTCCGCTTTTTTTTAGTTCGCTGCGATAAAGATAAAACGCGTCGACCCGAAAACTCATGGGTTCATTTTGATTACTCATCTCTTCAAGAACTTCCGGTGTGATGTGATTTCTTCCCTTCAACCGGGCCAGCGTGATGTGAGGGTGCCACGGTTTATCATCCGCTTCAACGCCACATTTTTCAGAGGATTCTTCAATGGATTGCTGAAGTTTGTTTAAAATATCGGATTCCCTTAGTCCGGCCCACAATATACGCGGCATACCTCGTTTTGGGAATATTCCGAGAGCATCAGTTTCCAGGTTGAATGAAGGCAGCCTGATCTTTTCCAATTCTTGAATGAGAAACTCCTTTTGATCCTTAGGCACATTTCCAAGAAACCGAAGCGTCATGTGCATCTGATCGAGCCGGCTGTATCGGGCATTATTCAAATCCATTGATTCGGCCGTACTTTTGAGTACTTCGCGCACCCCTTCGGGAGGATCTATGGCTACGAACAACCGTTCTCCCTTTGTTTTTTTTCCACCACTTTTAGAAAGTGATCCGAAACCCATCTGATGACTCCTTCGGTTCTTCCCAGTCTACATTGATATTTTCAACACGGGCGGTACCGGGACCTATCTCACAGGCTTTGATGGCTTTTTTTATGTGATCTTCGTCACCTTCGAATACGGCCTCTACCCTTCCGTCTGAAAGATTGCGAACCCATCCATGCAGCGACATCCCTCTGGCTGTTCGCTGGACATAATAACGGAATCCGACTCCCTGGACCCTGCCGCTAATCAGGATGTGAGCTCTTCTACTATTGGTATTCATACTCTTTGCATCGCATCTTTTTTGTTTGTTCCTTCTGTGAACATACAAAAAGATAGCACATCAATACGTTCCTTTTCTGCCAATTGAGCCCGGATTCGTATATTTTATCATTGGTAAAACCTGTTTCTGATAAGTGAGGATTATGAAAACAAAACAACTTGTCGGGAATGGCATTGCAGATTTTTTATGTAATACACGTACACTGATTATAGGTTATTGGAATTAATCAAAATCATCATTTTGTATTTGGAATAAACTTCAGCTCTCAATGCAACATTCTTTTGAACTCTGGATAGCTTACATCGTTTTCATCCTGATCATGCTGGGAGTTGATCTGTGGGTATTCAACAAGGAAGCCCATAAAATTACCATTAAAGAATCGCTCACCTGGACTTTCATCTGGATTGCCCTTTCGATCATTTTTGGTGTGGGTGTTTATTATTTCATGGGGCACCAGCAGGGCATCGATTACTTCACCGGGTATCTAATCGAGAAGTCGTTGAGCATGGACAATATTTTTGTCTTTCTGCTCATCTTTAAATACTTCGGGGTAAAACCGCAATTTCAGCACGAAGTTCTTTTTTATGGCATCCTCGGTGCACTCATCATGCGTTTTCTCTTTATCATCGCCGGAGTGACTCTCCTGAATCATTTCGCCTGGACGATTTACATCTTCGGTGCTTTCCTACTGTATACGGGTATAAAGATGGCCATGGAAAAAGACAAAGAAGTCCACCCGGAGAAAAATCCAGTCCTGAAATTACTGCGTCGGATGCTCCCGATCACACACGATTTCCATGGCGACAAATTCCTCATCAAAAAAAATAAAAAACTGATCGCCACGCCCCTCCTGGTTGTGTTAGTGGTCATTGAAACAACCGATGTCATCTTTGCCGTCGATTCCATCCCGGCCATTCTCGGAATCACACGCGACACCTTTATCGTATTCAGTTCCAATGTATTCGCCATCCTGGGTCTGAGAGCACTCTATTTTACACTAGCCGGAATCATGGAGAAATTTCACCTGCTTCACTATGGCCTTTCAGGCATTCTCACTTTCATCGGGGTCAAAATGCTCATCGAAGATTTTGTTCATATCCATACCGAAGTTTCACTGATCGTAATTGCCGCACTTCTTACCGCGTCTATCATAGCATCTCTGATCTTTCCAAAGAAAACTACCGAGACACCGGAAGATCAACCAACCCATTAATGTGGACAAAGAGACCCCGGGTATATACAGAGAAAAATATGCTCTATGGTTGTCTTTGTGCTCTCGGTGTCCCTATAAATAACATGCGTAGAATCAGAAATTAGGACTGGTGACACTACGTTGTCAGTTGTGAATGGTATACTTGTGTGTAAATTCCCCTCTTGGGAGGGGTTCGGGGTGGATTAGCCACGTTGCGCTGGCGTCATCCCCAGCCCCCATCGAAGGGGGGACCAAAACCAACGGTATCAATTAACAGGTCTTTTTGTGAACGTTATTTAACCCACCCCTTAATCCCCTCCCAAGAAGGGAAGAAGATTAAATATCATAAGTTTTTGATCAAATTTGAGACAACAGGATATCATGGTATTCATTTGCCCGAGTTGAAAATCGGCCTGGATGTGGGACGTGCTGTAGCCGAATATATCTTCATCTCACACGCTCATTCAGATCATGTTCCGGGCAAGAAGAATATCTCTGTCATCGCAACAGAACCTACTGCCAGACTGATGCAGGCACGCGGGTTTTCCGGGGATATCAAAACCATGAGATTCCGGGAACCGATGGACCTTCCGAATGCCCGCGTCACCTTGTTTCCCGCCGGACACATCCTGGGATCGGCTATGGTTTATGTCGAGTCAGATGACGGATCGCTGCTGTACACCGGCGACTGTCGGACACCGGCTTCCTCAACAAGCGAAGGATTTATTCTTCCGGACAACGTCGACTACCTGATTACCGAGGCCACGTTCGGATTACCAATCTACAAATGGGATTCTCACGAAATTCTCTTCGACGAGATTCGAACCTTCGCAAAAGAAACACTCGATGAAGGGTATACACCCGTTTTGCTCGGTTATTCCCTGGGAAAGTCGCAGGAAATCATGCAGGCACTTGCACTGCTGAATCATCGCATCCAGGTGCATGGCAGTGCTTTTCCACTATGCGAGATCTACCGGGACTTCGGTTATAATCTCGGACCTTTTGAACGATATGACCGTGATACCGTAGCGGGCAGCATTCTTGTCACACCTTCATCGGCTATGGGCAACGGAATGATTGGTACCCTCTCTAAAGCGCGTATCGCTTATGTCTCAGGCTGGGCAGCACTTGAATCACGGCGGGCACAGATGACCATCGACAAGCTCATTCCCCTGTCTGATCATCTCGATTTTTTCGAGTTGCTGAATATGTGCAAGCAATTGCGGCCAAAGCATGTGTACGTGACCCATTCCCCGAATCCTGATATTTCGTGTTTCAGTCTACAGCAAATGGGAATATCTGCATCCCCTCTAAATGTGGAGGCAAGTACCGATGACTGAGAACGTTCCTTATAATCCTGTTCCGCCCAACTCGCTCCGGGCCTTTGCAGAAACGGCACAAAAGATCGGGGAAACACGCGGTACCCTGGCAAAAATTGCTATAGCTCGTGATTATCTGGCGACACTTGATAACGAGAGGGATCTCGAGCTGGCAACCCAGTTTTTAGGCGAGGGAGCATTCTCGCAAATATCTGGCAGGAGGACTTCCGTGGGTCATCGTACGATTGGTGTATGTGCGGCCGAGTTCTGTGAAATCGACTATGAGCGTGTCTTCAAACCATGCCGCACGGCAACCGGCAGCAGTTCGGAGGCCATCCAGAAACTGATGGAGAACATGCCGGATGCGCAAACAAAACGACACCCACGTTCCGTATCACTCCGGGAAGTTCAGCGATGGTTCGAAGATCTTGCCAACACCTCTGAGCGGGAAAAGAAGAACATCCTCTTGAAAGCCATATGGAAGCAACTCACCGGACTCGAGATCAAATACCTGCTTCGTGTTATGTCGCAGGGATCGCTTCGTATTGGATTTGAATCGCGGAGTATTGTGCAGGCCATCGCCCGCGCTTTCGATGAGGATGCCGACCAGATTCGCTATGTCCACATGATCAGTGGAAGTCTCGGCAGGGCAGCTGTGTTAGCCAGCAAACACGATCTGGAAACGGCAAAATTCCGATTGTTCCATCCGCTTTCATTTATGTTGGCGACACCTATTGAAAGCCGATCCCTTGACGACCTGTCTGATTATGTGGCTGAAGAAAAGTTCGACGGCATGCGTTGCCAGTTTCATACCGACGGGCTCAAGACCAAACTTTTTTCGCGTGATCTCAACGACATCACACGCTCATTTCCGGAAGTCGGACAGTTTTTTCAAAAACGAAAGCTACCTCCGGTTGTCCTTGATGGGGAGATTTGTGTTTATCGCGATCAGAAAATTCAGCCGTTCCAGCAACTTCAGAAGCGAATGGGTATTAAGAAACCGTCTGAAAAGATACTCTCGAAATATCCGGTTCTTTTTATTACCTACGATATCCTGTTCAAAGACAAAGAGACCGTTTTTGATCTATCTCTAACTGAAAGAAGATCGCTGCTGGTAAGCCTTTGTGATCAGCATAACATCCCCTACACCAACCAGTTTGACGTCGACGATTTTGACGAGTTGGATCATCTCTTTAAACGAGCCATCGCTCATGGAAACGAGGGATTGATGATCAAGCATAAAGACAGCACGTACGAATATGGTCAGCGCGGGAAGTCGTGGCTGAAGGTGAAGAAACCTGGCGGCTCACTCGATACGGTGATCATGTATGCTCACGCCGGAAGCGGCAAACGCGGCGGATATTATTCTGATTTTACACTGGGTATCCGCGTCGATGACGACGAACGTTATGAAGAGCAGTTCATCCCGATCGGCAAGGCTTACGGTGGGTACACTGACGAAGAGATGAAACGCCTGAACACGCAGATCCGGGAACTGGTAGTCGACCGGTATGGTCCGACGCTCGCACTGCGACCAGGCATCGTCGTTGAAGTGGAGTTCGATGAAATACAGGTAAACAAACGCACAAAGGCAAAATACACGCTGCGTCTGCCACGCTTCAAAGCCATCCGGTGGGATCTAAACCCTGCTGACACCGATACGTTAGCAGATGTTGAGCGTCTCTACCAGGAAAAACAGAAAGCTGACCGCCTTGAACAGCACGAGCATCCCTCATTTTTCATAGCCGGGAGTGATTTATAATTATCTCCGGAAGCAGAGACACATTGCGATGCGCTCCTACACATGTGTGGATATTCGCAAAAATACTAACCTTTTTATCCTCTCATTTTTCCTATTCAAAATTTTATAATTTGCACCTGAAAGACTTCCTGTTTTTTTGCGTTCAACCGATAACTCATACTTATTAACTTCATACCATGCAGACTTTTACACGACGCCAGGTGCTCAAAACTATTACGACGGCCGTAGTCGGAAACACGATCATGAAAGGATCTGCATTTGGACAATCCCAGAAAAGCAGGAATCAACAAAAAAAGATCCCGATTATCCATATTGCTGATCTGTATCATCCACCCCAGGATCCGGATGATCACATCGATTTAGCTACCATCATGGCGCTGCCCGAATTTGACCTTCAGGGCGTGGTGCTCGACATCACACAAAAATTCCTTGATCCGGCACCCAAAGGATTTGATATCGTACGCGACCCAGGGTATGTGCCGGTATCACAGCTCTCCTACCTCACTGGTAAAACCATTCCGGTTGCAATGGGACCCAAACAACCGCTCAGAAATCCGAAGGATGATGCCAGCAATGCATCCTTACGTGAACAAGCCGGAATAAATTTTGTATTGGATACGCTCGAACAAAGTGATGACCCGGTTGTTATAACACTTGGAGGATCGGCGAGAGTGATCACGGCTGCCTATAATCGCAATCCTGAATTAGTCCACCGGAAAACCCAAGCTGTTGTTCTTAACGCAGGTGCAACCGGAGGTTCAAAGAAGGAATGGAATGTCATGCTCGACACGGAGGCATTTGTTGGATTATGGCGTTCCAGGTTACCTATTCATTGGTATCCGTGTGCTACGGACAAGAGTGCCTTTGATCGTTCCAGCGAGTATGGAACTTACTGGAAGACCACGCATGCCGATCTCTTTAAAAATATCCCGGTGGGACTCCGTGATTGGTTCTGCTTTGGTTTTTCTGGCAACCTCAGCGGCGAAATCATTCGATCGATGAATGAACAAGGTGCCGGTTCGGTTTGGCAAACCATCCTCGAGGGAAGCAGGAATATGTGGTCTACTATTTCCCTGGTAATGACCGCCGGACGCGTATTAGCTAAAACACCGGATGGATGGCGGTTTGTACCCAAAGATCAAGTCAGCTCTGAATGGGAGCAACGGGATACACAGTTAAATCCTATCGAAGCAAATGTCGACGCTGATGGACGAGTCGCATGGCAAAACACGCAGGACAAACAAAGGGCATGGATCTTTAAGCGCAAAGCAGGTGTAGGTTATGAAACGGCCATGACTGAAGCCCTGAATCACTTGTTGTGTTCCATCAAAATGTAATTAAAACCCATCGGGACTTTTTTATGTGTCTGTACAAACCGTTAAGACGGGTTAGTAAATTGAAGGATCCTTTTAACCCCTGGATTAATCCAGGGGTTAAAGAAAAAAGCTAAAATAAATCGTTTCAAGGATTTTGTTCTTTGCTATATCTAACTCACATTAAATAGGTATGAAGAATACTGTAATGTTAAGCGAGCTTCTAAATCACATGGAATGGGCCGATTCGTCGGTTTGGAAAGCCCTCCTCGATTATCCGGATGCAATTAAAGATGGAAATTTAAAAGAAATACTGATCCATCATCATACCGTTCAGTGGGCGTTTCTTAAAACATGGAAAGAACAACCTGCCGACATTCCAATCGAGTCGAATTCAAAAAGCTTCGATTCAATCCTGCGATTAGTAAAGCAATATTATTTCGAATTGAATGAGTATAGCGTAACGTTAGATTTGTATGATCTGAATAAAGTCACAGTTGTTCCCTGGATTGACCTGGTCACAGAGAAATTAGGCAAAGAGCCCGGGAAAGTAACACTTGCAGAGACCATCATGCAGGTTTCAATCCATAGTGCACATCACAGAGGTCAAATCAACAAACGATTCCGTGAGATAGGTGGTACTCCTCCAGATGTAGATTTCATTGTTTGGGGATGGATTGGGAAACCGGATGCACAGTGGGACGAAGTCGAATTATAGTCCGTTACCAGACCAGCGTACAGGGATACAACTCGTCAAACATTTTCTGACAACGTACAGAACATGCTTGTTCAACCGTAGCTTAACTAATGGATTAGCTTTACAGCTTGCAAATCATTGTGTAATCGCTGAATATCTCATACCAGTCGGGCGCGTCCGGATCCACATCTCTGGGCACATATTCGGGAAATGCATAGTTTCGGTACCACTCGCGATTCAATTGAGCCGATTCGTAGGATGATCTGACTTTCGCTACATGAAAATCTTCACCCGGCAGAAATCCTGCCTTTTCCCAAATGTATTTGGGGGGCTTGGGCGAAACGAGCCATTGATATTGCGCCTTGCCTGAAAAAACACAGCCATTAGCCACGATCTTCGTCCAACCACGATCCCGTGCCCATTTTTTCAGGTATTCCAACAGATGGACTGACAGATGATTCCCACGGTACTGTTCCTTGACGATTAAACAGTTTACATGAAGTACAGGTTTTGCCTGCGACGGTGGATACTCAATGTCATCTATGTGCTTTACGGCCTCATCAATCTGCTCGTCGCTGCACATATCATAACACGCCACCCATTCAGGGAAGAAGCTCACAAAACCAATGACCAGATCCTCATCCATGGCAAGAATCGCACTCGTTCCGTAACGCTCGATCATCTTCTCCGTTAATGTCCGGAATTTAACCGTTGGGGCCATATCTCCGGCTTCTCTCATATCACAGTTTGCAGGACAACGCCCTTCGCCCCCCGGAATGATGAAGGACTTATCCATAGGCTTGATGTGGATAGTCCTTCCGTCTTTCAGTTCGATCTCCTTCATAATATACCTCTACCGATATATCAACACAATCAGGGACCTCATTTCACCTGTTGCTTTATTCAGTCAGCTGATGGAGCCGTGCGGCTTAGCTCGCTTTTGATGACTGATCGTAAATTTTTATCTCTGATGATTAAGGTAAGCCCTAATACCTTACTTAGCTTCACCTTTTTAGAAAACATTATGACACTTATTTGTCATTTCGCTTTGATGAATAAGTTAATTCAATAGTCTCAGCTTAAATGACAGGTGCATTTACCCTGACAGGGTGACTCGGCAAGACGATCAACTAACCTTGACGGCTTCTTTTATTCCCTCGGAATACGGTTTGGTCTTCATCCCGAATCGTTTTTCAAATTTGCTGCTGTCAAAGACATAGTCGCGATCATACTGATACATCATCTCCACCATCTCCCGCATGATCGGCATAAAGAGACCAATGAGCCTGATCATAAATTTCGGTACGGCCTGGTATTTGGGTTTCACTCCCAATTCCTTAGCAATCGCCTCGATCCATTCTTTGCCAGTCAATGGATTTGCAGCGGTCGGCAGATGCCAGACCTGGTTATATGCGTCTTCGGTGTTCCCCAATAGAGCTGTTGCCTTACCGGCGTCTGGAGTATACGTATAGGAATGTTTGAAGGTAACGCCGCCCATCCAGTTTGCCTTTTTTCCTTTGCTCAACGGTTTGATAACGGTCTCGGAAAGAACGCTCGTTTTTTGATCACCCGGACCATAGAAGTCGGCTGCACGTGCTATCAGTGCTGTCAGTTTTCCCGCTTTAACTTCATCCAAAATCATTTGAGCAATTTCCGCCCTTACTTTCCCCTTTTTACTGGATGGATTTACAGGCGTCTCCTCGGTCATGCCATTCAAATAATTCGGATCATACATGTAGATATTGTCAAAGAACACCAGTTTGGCATTATGTTCCTCGCAGGCCGTGATCACATTACGCATGATCTTCGGCCAGGTCTCTCTCCACACTTTGATGTCGTAAGCAAGACCGACTGTCAGGTACACCACGGACGAGCCTTCCACTGCTTTGCGCACATCAGCAGCATCCGTTAGATCTCCCGTCATCAGTTCATCAGTTTCATTTATTTTTTTAGGATGACGGCTTACCAGCCTGATATCGTTCGTGTAATCCGTTAACGCTTTTGCCAGTTCAACGCCTATCGCTCCGCCCGAGCCCAATATCGTTTGCATGATATATTCTTTTGATTACCTGTAATTTCCTGTTAATATTCGCAATGATTTTTATAAAAACCAATAATTGCGGTCAGGTATACGGTATAAGACTGTGATGGTTGTTTTTTTTAGACAAAGACTCGATTAGAATCAAAATATCCGGATGAGATCCCCTAGAGACGTGGAACGAAGCAGAGAATTGTCATTATGAGGTTTCCCTTTAGGGTGACGTGACAATCCCGTATGTCCTGCCAACGATCGAATAAAATACCTTACCATGATCGTTTCCGGTTTCCAACGAGATCCTACTTTTCCAGTTAAAGCGGGAAAAATCAGGATGACATAAACGTTTTTAGTCGTTTCTCATTATCAACAACGTCTGCTCACTCTCCAGCACGGAAACCAACCCAGCTTCCTTCAGTATCAATGATAATGGTAAAAATACCCAGTCAGGATCCTCGTCTTTGCCGCGACAACCTGTCTGCAGATTCAACAACGATCATTCCCCGCGGTCCAAACCTTTATCACATCACACCTTAACGTTGTGTTCGGGAACCGGACCTGCGGCGATTCCTGCGGTTTCTGTTTCGATTACCGCCACCGTTTCGGGATCTGGGAGGACGCGAGTTCTGCCGATTTGCCGGAGCTGATGCCCTCTCTGCAACAAGCTCAAGCTGAAACGGGTGATCCTCAACTACCGGGATTTTCTGTTCGATCAGCTTCTGGATGTCGCGGAGATACGCTTTTTCCTCTATATCGCAGAAGGAGAGTGCCATACCACTGGCTCCTGCCCTTCCTGTGCGGCCGATACGATGCACGTAGGTCTCAGGCACGTTGGGCAGGTCGTAATTGATCACGTGTGACAGTTCCTCCACGTCGATACCGCGGGCGGCGATATCGGTTGCAACCAAGACATTCGTGCGTCCGTTTTTGAAATGGCCAAGCGCCCGTTGCCGTGCGTTCTGTGACTTGTTACCATGGATCGCATTGGCCTCGATACCAGCTTTCCCAAGCATTCGTACGATCTTGTCGGCCCCGTGCTTGGTCCGCGAAAAAACGAGGGTGGAATCGAACCTCTCCGTTTGGAGCAAATGAACCAGAAGTTTCGATTTTCCTTTCTTGTTCACGAAGTACACAGCCTGATCTACCTTCTCAGCGGTCGTCTGCTCCGGTTGTATAATGACCTTCTCCGGGTTGCCCAGGATCTTGCGCGACAGAGATACAATGTCCTGCGGCATAGTTGCAGAGAAAAACAGCGACTGCCGTTGTTTCGGCAGCTCGGCGATAATCTTCCGGATATCATGGATGAAACCCATGTCGAGCATCCGGTCCGCTTCGTCAAGCACGAAGTATTCGATGTCACGCAGGGTGATAAAACCCTGATCCATCAGGTCCAGCAGACGGCCCGGTGTTGCCACGATGATGTCAACACCCTTGCGCAGCGCGTGTGTCTGTGAGCCTTGTCTCACCCCGCCGAAAATAACGGTGTTCCTGATACCGGTATATTTCCCGTAAGCCTTGATGCTGTCTCCAATCTGAATCGCCAGTTCGCGTGTCGGAGTAACAATAAGTGATCTGACTCTGCGCGGCCCGTTTGATTGAGGTCTGCTGTTATACAGGTGCTGCAGAATCGGGATGGAAAAAGCGGCTGTTTTGCCCGTACCCGTCTGGGCGCAGCCAAGGAGATCTTTTTTGCGCAAAAGAATGGGAATGGACTGTTCCTGGATGGGGGTGGGATGGGTATAACCTTCGGCCCGCAAGGCTTTCAGGATCGGCTCGATAATGCCTAAATCATTAAATGTCATATATAAAATTGGGTAAAAGCTCTAAAGATACGTGAAATTATTGTAAGAAGAATATTTTTGTGACTAACAGACTTAGAGTGGCGTGCGTTGTGGCTCTATTGAATCCATCTGGTCTGCCCGTCTTTCACTTTGGCAGAAAACCGGTTGTATAATTAATTCTTTCCCCTCATTCCCTGCATGCAGCCACAACAGTTGGTATGATAACCTGTTTAGAAGGACTTTATTATGTTCAACGACTTAGTATTCGACTTTTTCTTTGGCATTTATGAACCTGGGAGCCAGGTATGAGAGATTAAGATTTCCTCCCTCTTCTATTAGAATCCCTTTGGGAAAGGGAGGTGTAGGTGGGTGCCCAACTAATATATCAGTTGAAAATAGCCGATGCACTTGAGATCGGTGGCGAAACCCCTGTATGCCCCTCGAAGACAACTACATGTTGATATTATGAAACGTACCTGATCTCACTCAGTCTTTGCCGACTGTCTCATTAACTTCATCAATAGAATTTACCAGCGAACGGACAAGTACATCGATCCAATACAATGTATCCCTATCGGTTAGTTCCCCCTCTTCACCAACTTTCCCTTTAGCACCTTTAATCAGGAGGCGTGACTGTTCATCTATTTTCGCTCCGATGGTTTTCAAGATCAAGGTCAGAGATTCAAATGCCTTCTCTCCTGAAGCCGATGCCACGATGATAGCCGACGGCTTGTCCGTAAACAACATGGTCGACACATTCCATTCGAGGGCATTTTTCAGACTGCCCGGGAGACTGAACACATACTCCGGTGTGCAGATAATGACACCATCGGCCCACTCAATACGCTGCCGGAAGTCTATTACGGGAGCCGGTGGCTCGCCGTGATCCAAATCCGGGTTAAAATGGGGCAGCTGATCAATCTCATTATAAATATCGACTTCCAACAGATCACTGTATGATTCAGCGATGTGTCTCAGGATCGCTTCATTCGACGAGTTCCTCCGTGTGCTGCCTGAGATGGCTAATATTTTCTTCCTGGGATTCATGATAAATCTCGGCTTGTTGGCAAGAGTTATTGTGGAGTCGAGATTTTGGGAGGATATCTTACCTCGAACTGCGACATATCTTGTATGAAAAGGTAGAAACACAGAGTCCCCCTTCGAAGGGGGCTGGGGGATGACCCAACATGATCAATAGCACCGATCGCCCAGCTATTCATTCATGCCATTTTATGTGTCAGGCGTCTGACGGTTTTAACCGTCTGACGCCTACTTCCTTTACAAAGCCAATCAGTTTAGGTGAAGCTAACGGTTTGAAATAATTTCAGCAGACCTTTGGTAATTATGAATTTTGAATTCTGAATTATGAATTGGAATACTTTGCGTCCCCCTTAGCGTGCTAAGCAGTTAGTAAAAAACCGCAGAGCGTAAAGGGACGCAGAGAAAGACGAATAGGATCACATAAATCCTTAACTCTTATTATACAGGCTATATTTGCCTCCGCCAGCAAAAACAATCGTCAGTAATCCGCCGAGATACAGGAATGCCAATTCGCCGTCGCCGGGGGAAAACGAGAAATGGTGTATTACAGCAAATACCACAAACACATCAATAGCTGAGATGAGGGCTGCAGCCCGGGGGAAAATCCCAAACAGTAATAATATCGAGCAGATGCCATCGGAGAGTGTTGAAAAGAGCAGACTAAAACCCGAGCCGAGATGCAGCGGATCCGGGAAATGCCCCCACATTTGAGAGAAATGTGTGAACTTAAACAGGCCATGCTGCATAAACAGCGCAAAACCGATAAAGACGCGGAGGATGAGCAGAGCCAAATCGGTGTTCTTTGGGATAAAGCCGAGATTCAGGATATTTTTCATGGGATTTCAGTTTGTTAGTCTTGTACCTGTGTGTTTAGAATAATGTGTTCTGAAAATCACTGGAGTAATTTCGACGGAATCCGGTCGATCGATTGAATTTTAACATCAGTATAGTAAATCTCAGCTCCTTCCGACTGAAGCTGGATTCTGCCTTTGGTCAGCGGTGTTGATTTCCCGTTATTGATGTATCTGGAATTGTGGAGAACCATGACCACATGACCGTTGACGACGTGTACGGCCGTTCCCTCATAACAATAGAGATCAAGCGTGTTCCAATCTCCATATGGTTTTTCATAGTTGGCACTTTTGATACAATGCCTGCCTTGCGGCAGTCCCTGGCTAAACTCAATCGAAGGTGCTGTTGGATCGTAAATGTAATCAGTGCTGTCCCTCTTCTGCGCATGGATATCCATTGCAGTGCCGCCAACGGCCCAGTAATCGCCCAGGTCACCTTCTTCAATCTGGAATTCATGCGATTTCATCCACGAGTTGTCGGCACCACCATGTTTTCCGAAAGCGAAATAAAGTAATCCCGAATCACGTTTTTGTCCCGGATTCCCGGGCCATATATTTTTGCCCCATTTGAAACGAAGCTGAACGTGAAAGTCTTTATAGATTCCTTTTGTGGTTATGGCTCCGTGGATCTTGCCGGAAACACGAATGGCGTGAATGCCGTCAATCGTTACGATGGAGAAAACATGCAGTGGATCATTATTTACACCAAGCGGTTTAGTATAGGAGCCATCTGCGTTCTTTGGCCAGTTCGGGACATCCACATTCTTACCTGGAACAGCGACATACGTGACCCAGCCGTCCAGGTTTTTCCCGTTGAAGAGAGAATGCCATTCATCTTCCTGTGTTGCTTTGTAAGATGGTTCAACTCCAGCTGTCAGGATCATCAGCAGGATTAACATAAGGGTCGAGTATGGCATGATTTCCCTCCGGTATCCATTCTGCTATAACGGTTTCCAGAATGTCAATAATTTCGGGAGTAATTTCAATTAGATATTGTTTCGCTTGCGGTCAGCGGTCAGCGAGCGGTCAGATAGAGAAATTAGAAAATTAGTAATTGGAAATTAGATAACAGCTAACAGGCACGGAGGGGACAAAGGCATAAAGTTTATTCTGGATTCTTTTAAAAGATCCACTAAACAGATCCAGACATTCAAAAGCTGATGGCTGACCGCTGACAGCCCTTCCCCATTTTTCACCGGTTCTTTTCGTACTTTCCAACAATTTAGGCGGTACCAGATTATCTACAGAAAAGAGAATGGAACACAAAATAATCGGTAAGCTCGAGAGGATTCGCAGGTATCCTATTAAGAGCATGGCGGGCGAAGACGTGGAAGCTGTTTATGTTCATGAGACCGGTCTGAACGGTGACAGGGTCTACGCTTTTTATGACCACGGATCCCGAAGAAGCGGTTTGCCCTATCTGACAGGCAGAGAAATAAGAGAATTATTGTTATTGAGAACGAAAATTACTGACGAACCGGATATTACTGAACCCTATCCCGATGGATACCAGCCCGACGTTCTGGTTGATTTACCCGAAGAAAAAAGAACATACGATGTATCGGACCCCGGGTTTATCAGTTATATCAAGGAAATTTATTCACCGAAAGAATTCTCAATTACACTGGATTATCGAAAAGCCGGCATACATGACAGCAAACCTGTTTCCATCATGGGATTACGTACAGTCGAACAACTTGCTTACGAATCCGGACTGACCGAGATGGATCCCCGTAGGTTCCGTGAGAACTTTTATATCGATTGGGATAGCGATGAGCCTTTTTTCGAGGACAGCCTGGTTGGAAAATCAATTCGAATCGGGGATGAACTTGTGCTGCACATCGTAAAAAGAAATGGACGATGCGTCATGATAGGCATCGATCCGGATTCTGCGGAATACGATAAACGCGTGCTGGGTACTGTTGCCGAGAAACACGAATCGAATGCCGGGATCTACGGTGTCGTCAGACAAACAGGCGTTGTTCGGCGAGGAGATCCTGTTGTCGTGCTTTAAATGTAGCCGCGGATTTGCGCGGATGATCACGGATACTTTGTGCCTTTGTGCCTTTGTGCCTTTGTGCCTTTGTGCCTTTGTGCCTTTTTCTAACAACAAAATGAACTTCAAATTATTAGCGAGCAATCAACAATACTCAATCTTCTGCTACCGGCTCATTCATTGCTTTAACCGGGTGACGAAATAATATCACTCCGAAAAGAATGGCAAACAAGGCATATATAAGCGTGAAAATCAGAATAACCACGCCAGACGTTTCCTTTGTTATGAACTTGAGCAATGTCAGGGCGCCAATCACAAAGTGAGCAAGATTTCCGAAGACGATCGACCTGCCGTAGATCCCGCCAAGAAGGTTGCTTTTTGCCGTCCAGTTCAACATCGTAAATCCAAAATACAACGCACCCAGCATTTGAATTGCTATAGCTCCGGATTCGGGTAGTCCTAAAGCAGAGGCAAGTTCCTGCGGCAAAAAAATGCATGCTATGCCTAATGCCCCTAACATCACCGCACTAAGCGTCATTACGATTCTTGTATTCATCTAAACCTGGATTCTGGATAAACAATGCGACAATTCATATCTGATGGCTGATCGCTGACAGCTACTTTAACACTTTAACACAATAGCAACAACCAATCCACCTACCGGAAATCAGCTTTTATCAGGCATTTTATTATATCCCTTATCACCAAAGGGTTGCAACTCATCGATTAGCATTCCCTCCAATACGGCCACTTCTTTTTTGTAATCGACATCTTCCTTGTCATTATGTTTGAGCTCCTCTACGACCTCATATTTAAATGCCTCTTCACCGAATTCATTCCAGTCTTTTTGCAACTCTGAGTTGGGATGATTACCGACGCTTAGCTGGAGCTTATTGCGGTTCCATTTTGCATTCATGTTCGTGCTGCTATCCACTAATATCTTCCCATTAACAGTATTCCTGATTTGAAACACCCCCATGGGAAATTTCATGTGCTTGTACTCTTCCTTGAGCTCTTTCTTCGTTTTCATACTTTTTTTTCGATTAGACGTGAAGATGCAAGGTAGTGATAATACGGAGTTATACCGTGTGAAAAACGAATAGTTGCACACAAGTCGCCATGAAACATTTATGAAAATCGTTAAAACGATTCTACATCTATCGTTCTCCCTCTAACACCCGGATTAATCCGGGTGCTAATAGGATATACCTACCATCCCAATTAACCGTTTTAACGGTTTAGCGTTGTATGCATATTGTCACCCCAAATAACTCAACATCCAAGAAGGAACCGACTCTGCTATTGATCAATTTCATAACCGATTCCATAGGTGTTGAATAACCCCTTCAGATATTTCACGGCACCGATCACACCCAGTTTACCTTCTGCTCCTGATACGATTCCAACCAGGTACCCATTTTGGTCGATGACTGGCGATCCGCTTGTTCCCTCCGGATGACCGTCCGATTCTATGGTATCAACATAAAAATAGTTGCCCATCTGTTTATAACATTGCAGCTTTGCTACGGCCGGATAATCACTCTTCGGCTTCTTTATTCCCCATCCAACGGCATATACGATCTCATTTTGCTTTACCGGAGTATACCTGATCTTTAGTGGGTATATGTCTCTACTTTTCTTCTGAAGCTCAAAGATAATCCAATCCCTGACCTTGAGCGTGTTGAATTGTCCAATCGGCTCGTTGTCATCCCGGTTTATCAGGCGTTTGATCAATACGAAGTGTTCCGGTTTATTTTGGGGATAGAATTTCCAATCGATAAAATTCTTTCCCAGATCGATTGACGACAGCCCCTGATGGCTTGCAAAAACCATAAACCAGTGTTTGCAACTCACTCCAATGGTGTCTTTCCCTGTATCTACAAGGAAAGCATTGGCGAGATCCGTGTATGTTGTATCCGTAAATCGGATCCTATTGGTCAATGCAAAATCCGGCCATTGGGCAACAGGCTGATCTATCCACGGTTCTTTTTTAACATCCGGATCTTGCTTGCAGCTAATGACAGCAAATAAAATGGTTATGATGACGCATGATATAATGCAGATTTTATTCATCTCTTGAGCCAGTAGTCTGGAAAATGAAATTGGAAATTAGTTATTGGGCTACTGGTTATAAACTTAATAATCTTTGAGGGATAAAGAATGATTTACGTTGTTCTTTGCTTTCTGTTTATTGCACCCTGACTCCTGACTCCTGACTCCTGACTCCTGACTCCTGATAAAAAGCTACCGATAAAAGCTGATCGCTGACAGCCACCTTAACACCCTAACACGTTAACACCTTTATACGTGGTAACTATCAACGATCAACCAACAACTGACAAACTATTATTTAATCAAAACCAGCTTCCGGCTCTCACTAAACGATCCGGCCTGCAGCAAATAGATGTACACACCACTCGGCATATTGCGGGCATTCCATCTGGCTTCGTACCTCCCGGCCTTCATTTCGGAATTGACGAGTGTCGCCACTTCCTGTCCGAGTACATTATAAATTCTGAGTGTCACATCACTTTTCTCCGGCAATTCGTAGGGAATCTCTGTGGTCGGGTTGAACGGGTTCGGGTAGTTCTGCTTTCAGTGCGAATTTGGTAGGTATACCTTCATGTTCATCCTGAACAGATGTGCCGAGGATTGATACTTCATTGCTTGATGCGCTTTGGTTGCCATGAATGTCTACAGCCCTAAGCACATAATAAAGATTCATCCCAGATGTAATCTGTGTGTCGGTATAAGCTGTATCACCTGTTGTGGCATAAGCTTTCATCGTGTCCGGATTGAAGCCGGAAACGCCACTCCGGTAGATATTGTAACCCGACAAGTCTTTTTCACTGTTGGGATTCCAGTGGAGTTCAACGCTATTCGCAACGACATTCCCGGTAAAGTTGGAGGGTGTTCCCGGCGACAGATTATCCACTGAATAGCTGCTGTCTATCCCGGAATCCCAGAACACAAATGGATCGGCTGTCTCTGCAGATACAAAAAAAGTAAAATACGGGATTCCGTTAGCCGTGGAATCGGATGTCGTCTGGGCCGTAAAACTGTAACCCTGTAAATAATGACTCGATATGGTTCCTACCAATTCCCAGTTTGTTTTTACACCATTAACTACCCGTGTTCGATAAACCTTTCCACCATCAGATTGTGTTTGGTCGACAGATAAACCTTTGGGATAGATCTTACCATGTGCATTGCCCTGAACACTATTTAGATGAACACCACGCCAGATCGAATATTGGGTGATCAACTGTTTGGATGAAACATCATACGGTGACCCGTTCCATGCAACGGTGATCCGGCCGCCCTGGTCACCGGGGACATCCATGACACTTGTTAACAACGGATTGGCGATGCCCAAATATCCGATAGGATCCAATTTCTGGGCGTAGATATTCCCATTGTTGTCGCGATAATCCTCCCAAACAACAATAGCACCTTCGTTTCCATCACTAACAGGCACAGGGTTGACCTGACCGTTGGGTGCCGTGCATATTCCAATCCCGTCATTCTTCCACACGACCGATCCCTCTGCATTAATTCGCTGACCATATATGTTGTAATTGGAATAACTATCACGCGTATCGGCCCAAACTACAGTGGCCCCGCCAACTCCGTCGCTGACCATTGTTGGTGAATACTGATCATTCGTTGCTTTTGAAACGGGTACCCCGTCAGACAACCATTGCAAGACGCCAACCCGGGTAATTCTCTGGGCATAAATATCCAAGTCCGATCCATTCCGAAAATCCTGCCATGCCATGATCGCTCCTCCTGCACCGTCGCTGACTATTGCCGGAGCTGCCTGGGCACCTGTTGCGGTGCAAATTGGTGAACCATTATTCACCCATTGCCCTGCACCTGAAGCATCGATACGCTGTGCAAAGACATCATTGCTGCTGGCACGATTGTCAAGCCATGCAATAATAGCGCCCCCGGCGTCATCACTGATGATCGAGGGTCTGCTTTGGTCATTCGCTGACGAACAGATGGCAACTCCGTCTGTGGTCCATTGTACCGATCCTGCTGCGTTGATCCGTTGGGCATAGATGTTTTTATCAGTTGCGTTTCGGTGATCCTGCCAAGCGATGATAGCTCCCCCGGCTCCATCATCGGTGATCACAGAAAGCATTTGATCATCCGGTTGCGTACAGATGGCGACACCGTTTGCAGTCCATTGAACGGTTCCCGAGGCATTGATCCGCTGAGCATAGATATCATTATCCGTGCCGTTACGATTATCATACCAAACGATGATTGCCCCATCGGCTCCATCACCCGTTATTGCAGAATAAATTTGATCGTTTGCAGCAGACGAGATAGCAACACCATCTGATGCCCATTGTACAACCCCGTTTGCGTTGATACGCTGGGCGTATATGTCATAGTTGCCATTTCGTGAATCTGACCATGAAATAATGGCCCCTCCGGCACCATCACTCACGATAACAGGAACCGTTTGATCGTTTGCTGCCGTGCAGATGGGCACACCGTCCGCCGTCCATTTTGGAATACCGTTGGCATCTATGCTTTGTGCATAGATATCATAGTCGCTTCCGCGCACATCCTGCCAAACCGTGATCATCCCGCCGGCTCCATCACTAATCGCTTTTGGAGCATTCTGGTCATTCGCGGCTTTAGTAACAGATGTATTGATAAATGGATCGACCGACCACTGGGCAAAAACCGGATATGTGATACATAAGAATGATATTAAACAGAGGCCTGTTGTATAAACTCGCTTGATCATTATATCCTCCTTTTCGAGATGGGTAAAATGGCAAATAGCTATGGCGTCACGCTCCATTGCTTCCTGCGTGGTCTGGAGCATGTTCTAACGTGTTTCCCGATTATACGCTAACTTTCGTAACGTCCTCCGGGAAATCCCGCATAAATCCTTAAACTTAATCAATAAGATCAGCTGACACCTTTTATGATAGACAACCTTTTTTAATAAATCCAGAAGTATCAATAATAAAGGTGCGCCTGATAAGGCCTGATCGTAAATGCTTATCCAAAATTTTTTGTATCGTTGCCGTGTTATGACAAAAAGATAACAACTGAATCCCCATGCGCCCCACATTGATTGTTCTTATTCTGGTTCTTTCTATTTGTAGCCTGCTGCCATGTAACGTTATAGCTCAGAATGACGGCTCCTCTTTTACACATGCTGACACTTTAAGAGGATCGATCACTCCGCAGCGGGCATGGTGGGATGTAACCTTCTATGATCTTCATGTGAAGATCAATCCCGCCGACAGCAGCATTAGTGGATATAACGGAATCAAATACCGGGTGCTTAAACCGGACAATGTGATGCAGATCGATCTTATTCAGCCGCTTAAGATCGACAGTGTACTTCAAGAGGACGAGCATCTTTCATACAGACGTGACGGCAATGCATACTTTGTTACATTGGCCTCACCGCAGAGAAAAGGAGAAATAAATGAGTTCACGGTGTTTTATCATGGTCAACCACATGTTGCTAAACACGCTCCCTGGGACGCCGGTTTTGTGTGGACGCAGGACAGCCTGGGCAATCCATGGATCTCGACCACTGCCGAAGGCGTAGGTGCCAGCGTCTGGTGGCCCAACAAAGATACGCAAGCGGATGAACCCGACAGCCAGCGCATTGCGATAACTGTTCCGGATCCTTTAGTCGATGTTTCAAATGGCCGGCTTCGAAGCAAGACACCGCATCCGGATGGAACGACTACCTATGAATGGTTCGTCAAGAATCCTATCAATAATTATGATGTCGAAGCAAATGTAGGCCAATACACCCATTTCAATGATACGTACAACGGGGAGAAAGGCAAACTCTCACTTGACTATTGGGTACTGCCCTATCATTTAAAAGAAGCTAAGCGGGAGTTCGGGCAGGTCAAACCTATGCTGAAATGTTTTGAGCACTGGTTTGGTCCGTACCCCTGGTATGAAGACGGGTATAAACTGATTGAAGCACCCTACCTCGGCATGGAACATCAAAGCGGAGTAACATACGGCAATCAGTATCAAAATGGGTATTTGGGACGTGATTTGTCCGGCTCGGGATGGGGATTGAAGTGGGATTTCATCATTGTTCATGAAAGTGCTCATGAGTGGTGGGGAAACAACATAACTGCCAAAGACATTGCCGATATGTGGGTACATGAGGCATTTGCCGCTTATGCTGAAAACCTATACACAGAATCCCTGTTTGGGAAAAATGCCGGTGCCGATTATGTCATCGGAACAAGATCAAAAATCCAGAACGACCGTCCCATAATTTCGCACTATGGAGTTAACGAAGAAGGCTCCGGCGACATGTATTATAAGGGCGCGAATATGCTGCATACCATCCGGCAGATTATCAATAATGATGAGAAATGGCGGCAGATATTGCGGGGATTGAATAAAACATTCTATCACCAGACGGTGACCGGGAAACAGGTTGAGCACTATATCAGCCAAAAGTCGGGCATCGATTTCAGTAAAGTGTTTGAGCAGTATCTGACAACTACAAAAGTCCCGATATTGGAATACAGGATTAAGGATCACACTCTATCTTACCGTTGGACCAACGTCGTTCCGGGATTTCATATGTCTGTAAAAGTGACTTTGAGCAAGGATACATTCAGCCTCATTTATCCGACTCAGAAATGGAAAACCACTCGCCTGAAATCAGATTTAGATGATATTTGGGTGGATAGGAATTTTTACGTGAAGGCTGATAAGGTGCAATGAACGGATATACTGCAAATCCGGCTTGAATCAGGAAACCCACAAATTGTAAAATTACCGAGCTTTCAGCGGTCAGCTATCGGCTTTCAGCTTGCTCATCAATAATAAAACATTTCTGATTATCAGATCCAATATTTCAATGTCTACAGGGATTAATGACTCTGTTTTTTCCAGTTGCAGTTGGGATCGGTTAGTGGCGTATCGAAAAATTGCTCGTTTAAAATTGTGAGGATATGCTGTGCATTTTCTCTGCCTCCGCAAAATCCGGGTTCGGTAGCTATGGTCATTCCAAAAAATCGTTCAAAAACAGTTTTGAAGAAATCGGATTCTGTATTAAGTACTGAGCGGATATTTTCATCAGCGTCAAGTCTGACATCCTGGTCACCTCCACGAAATGAAGAGCTTTCCGTAAAGAAGTCAAGGTCGATATCGAGGATCACGTGTTTGCTACTTCCCATTTCCTCACTTGCCTCCTCAAAACCGGTGAACTTTTGAATAGTGTGTATCTGGCCCGATACGTCCGTGAATTCATCCAGGCTGCGAAATCTTTGCTTGCAGATAACAACAATATTGCTGATGATTCCCAGCCATGCTGCTGAAAGAATATGACCGTCGTTGTATGGATTCATCTGTGTGTCGCAGAACTCTCGTACCTCATTGTCATTCCCAAGATGCAGCCGACTCAGTTTCTCCCTTTCATTTTCGTTCGGTGGCGCCAGGTCCTGATGCCAGTCGATCGTGACCAGCAGAGGTGCGTACAATGGATTTCCCTGCAGCTTCTTGACAAACCATCTCGACCAATAGTAAAAAGCAAAACGATGTTCATTGACGATGGCAATTTCGTGAGATATCGGTCTTCCTGCAGGATCACCTATTGACCTGTGAAAGGTACCGGAGTGCCCGGTTGTATTAATTAAACGCTTCCCGGCATCCATTTTTCCTCTCTCAAATCATACAGTCAAAAGTATGGTTAAAAGGTTCCCATGAAATCAGTGGTGGAACATTATTAATAGTATACGTCATATTTACTTTCAACAAAATTAAAATACGTTAGGGTTGCGTCAATCCGGATATCTTATCGGCCTCGAAATCCCCAAGTCTCCCGGATCCTTTCTTTAGTATCTCCAAGACAAAAATTCCCTTTTATCAATCATAAAAATAAATAAAACCCTAATTTAATATGTTTAAGAAAACAAAAGTGGTTAAATAAACAAATTTTATAACGAACAAATAAATTTATTTAATTAAAAATAAACAATAATATTATTAGATAAGTATCTAAATATTTTTTGAACGAGAAAAACAATATGCATGTTCTATTAGTAAATAATTAATGAGAAAAAGAAAGATAAAAAAGGAGTCAATTATGGCTGCTACAAGTGAGTTAGTTCAAGAACAACATGCATATGAAGTTTTAAGTAGTGGAACAATGCTCGAGGCAATAGGCGGAATGGCCGCAATTGCATTAACTATTTTGTCCCTGGCCGGGTTGATGCCCGTGTTGCTCACATCAATTGCGGTTATAGCAATCGGTGCTGCATTATTTATGGAAGGCACCACGATAGCTGCTGAATATAGAGAGTTGTTAGCGAGTGCTTCCAATAATCAATTGTCCGCTGAAGAACTGGGTTCAGGTATCAGTATTGAATTCATAGCCGGAATTGGCGCAATGGCACTTGGTATTCTATCCCTTATCGGAGTAGCAACATTCACACTGCTGCCGATATCAGCTATTGTTTTAGGTGCCGGCGTGCTGCTAAGCAGCGGAACAAAATCACGCTTAAACTCCACAAAAATCAGATTGGCTGATGTAAATAATACAGCAAACGTGATTGCCAGAGATATTGCATCTACTTCAATAACCGGTGAAGTATTTATCGGTTTCGGTGCAATGACACTTGGTATCCTTGCACTGATCGGTTTATCACCAATGATACTGACGATAATCGGCGTGCTTGCCGTTGGATGTTCAGATGCCCTCTCCGGTTCCGCCCTAAGCGGACGTTTCTGGGGACTGACTCATGAATAATCCATAAATAGCCCAATATATATATTCACACATCAAGCTTCTCCTTCTGATTGAGGGAGAAGCTTTTTTATATCACCCTCTTAATGCACCATTTCAATTATGTATATAAAATATAACTCACATTAAATTATCCGCTAAATTCAAAGATTCCCTTTTTCATATCGTTAACTTTAATCTTAAAAAAACAAAAAACCTGGTTTAAGGTACCTATTTACATTTATTCTTCTTTTTTGTAAGATTCTGCAGATCAGTAAATTAGAGAATTGAAAAAACAATTTTAGCCGACTCTTACAGGCCAGGATTATACAGTATAAGTAAGATTTAGCTTTTCGCTTTTTGTGTGTCAGAATTCAGATATAGAATATGTGCGTAACGAGGACATCCTGTATCCTGACTCAGCATAATGAATATATTTAAACATCACCTCCCAGCCATTTTTAATTTTAAAGGCAGTTCTGCCTCACGGTATCTCCTTTTTATTATTTCCGGGATCATATTGTCCGCTGTTTCGTGCAAAAAAAATGATATGTATTCTGCCGGTTCGCTCCGGGACAACAATTATAAGATACAAGCGGATAGATTATTTGCACGGCGTACCCAATATTCAACGAACGATTCCTTAAACCTGATAGGAAATGAGCTAATTAGTATAGGTAAAGCACATGCAGACACTTCAGTTATTCTGAACGGAAAGCTGCTGAAAGCGAGATATGAATGGAGAAGCAGCAATTACGTGGCCGCCATGAAAACCTCTCTCGAAGCATTATCTACCGCTCAAACAATGGGTTTAAACGAAAGAATACCTGAACTTTATAGGATTATTGGGAATCTGTACAAAGAGAATGAAAATTATCCTTCAGCACTTTCTGCTGCCAGAAAATCAGTTAGGACCGCAGAAGCCTTACAAGATACAGAGCAGACTATTATCGGGCTGCTCAACCTGGGGATGTTTACTCACAGTTACAGCATGCAAAGAAATGATCCTTTGATGGCGAAAAAGTCTCTCTCGATATATCTCAAAGGATTAAAATTAGCCGAATCCAATCCAAAATATGAGCATGATAGAATTGTTTTTTATGACAACTTGAGCCAGTATTATAAACGGTCTGGTGATTATGATAATGGGATCTATTTTGGGAATGAAGGAGTGAGATTGGCATTAAAATATCATCAAAATATTTCTCTTACTTATTCCTACGATTGGCTCGGTCAAATTTACTTTTACCAGGGAGATCATGCAAAAGGTCTCGAGTACCTGAACAGAGCACTGAAGATAGCGCTAAAGATAAAAAATGTGTATCGCGAGATGGAGATCAACAGAGCGTTGTATACCTGTTATCATTCCATAGGAAAAGATAAAAAAGCGTTAGCATACTTTACCCGGTCGGTTGCAATCAGCGATTCCTTACAGGTTGAAAAAAATGTCAAAGAGATAGGAAAATTGCAGATACAATATGAAACGGGAAGGAAAGATCAGGAAATCGCATCATTAGGAGCTGTCAACCGGGAAAAAACCAAAAAGACCATTCTCATTTTAATCGGATTGGTGAGTCTTTTTGTGCTCTTTATTTTTCTGTTCATTCAATACCAGGTTATCCGACATCGAAATAAGCTGCTGACATCAAGCAACCAAAAGATCAATGAACAGGCGCAGCAATTGCAAATTCTGATGAAAGAACTGCATCATCGGGTGAAGAATAACCTTCAGATAGTCTCCAGCTTATTAAGTCTCCAGTCAAACCACCTGACCGATAAGGATGCTCTGCGGGCGGTACAACAACGCATCGAAGCCATGTCTTTGATCCACAGAAGCCTGTACCAACAGGAAAACCCTAACCTGGTAAACATACAGGAGTATATAACAGGCCTGGTGGAAAGCATTGTACAGAGTTTCGGCATTGATGAAAATACATTTGATTTACACCTGGAAATTGATGTAACGGAAATGGATGTGGATATGGCATTACCGCTGGGGCTCATCATCAACGAGTGGATCACCAATGCTTTTAAACATGCTTATAATAATATTGACCACCCGGCATTATATCTTTCACTGAAAATGGATAAAGAGATTAAATTAAAGATTAAAGATAACGGACCGGGCATGAACCTGGAAGTCTGGGAAAAGCCAAACGGTTCGTTCGGTGTTAAGTTAGTGAAGGTATTAAGCAAACAATTAAATGGGGTGTGTGAAGTAAAAAATGAAAACGGAACGCAACTGAACTTGCAAATACCTATGAAATTGAAAAACACCGGATAAATAGAATAATTTCTGAGTCGTTAGTTGTTAAGTATTAGTAGGTATGACAGACAATGTGAATATCCTGATCGTGGAAGATGAAGCCATTGTGGCCATGGATCTGGAGGATACCCTGCAGACGAAAGATTATCGTATAGCTGGTATTGCAGATAATGGCAGGGAGGCTTTGAGCTTTATTGAAAAAGAAACCATTGACCTGATGTTGCTTGATATCCAGATCAAAGGAGATTGGGACGGTATAGAAACTGCCCGCAAGCTTATGTCAGTAAAAGACATTCCTTTTATCTATCTGACTGCTTTCTCCGATGGTGAAACGATCGAGCGTGCCAAGGAAACCAAGCCCGCTGCTTACCTCATCAAACCCTATCAGCCACGAAACCTGCTGGTAGCTATCGACCTGGCTTTGCATAATTTTGCTTTGCGGCAGACCAATCCCTCAAAGACGATCCCCATAACACCCCGCAAGCAGGCTCTCCAGCCCATCGATCAGGGAGAACCTATCCTGTATTTTAATGAAGCTATCTTTATCAAGCAGAATTATACGTTCGTAAAAGTAAATTTGAGAGATATTCAGTATTTCGAAGTTGACGGGAATCACAGCTACATTGTCACGGAAGCGCACAAATATATCCTCAGGCATTCATTAAGTGCGGTGTTGCAGAAGCTCAACCAACCTTATTTTGTTCGCATACACCGCTCCTATGCTATAAACATCGGGTGTGTAGACACTTTTAATGACAGTTCAATCTTTATCGGGGAACAAGAGCTTCCTTTAGGCCGCCATTACAAAGATGCCTTTCTGCGTCATTTCGATCTCCTTTAACCTTCTCAGGGATTCACATACAAGATCCGGTTGTTTACATACAGCCCCCGGTCATCCGCATTCATTATCAACAATCACGTCCCCCTGAAGCCTACCTTTAAGGAGTCTTTAAGACAAAATCTTCTCTGCACGATCTCGCGGACTACATTTACCAGGTGCCCGGATGTGCTTATGTGTGTTGACTACGGCTAATTTATGAACTTAACCACAGTACTATGATTAAACCGGCTACAAAAAAAATCTATCCCTTCCTTTTATGGATAAGCTTGTGCCTTGTGAGTGCACAATTCGCAGATGCACAACAACTACCTACAACGCAATCTGCAGGTTCCGTTAAGACTCATCTGAATAAGATGTTTTCCTCGAATAGCAATTTCGGTCCTCTCAACAATACCCATTCCCTTGCGTCATCAGATGAACTCATGCTTTTCTGGAGTGAACCGCCGTCTACGGCACAGCCTGGTGACGGGACTCCAGATTCTTATCATTTCCAGATTATGAGTTACTTGCAGGGCCAATCAAGCTTACCCGCCAATCAACGTCTTTCTGCCGGCGGGAGCTTAACCGGCAGCAATCCGACGTATGCCATTGACGGAAACAAACACTCCATAGTGCTTACCGGCGACATGAATGATAATGGATTGGCCGAAGTGGCATCAGTATGGGAAGGAAGCAGCAACAAGGTTTACGCCTCAGTACAGTCAGTCAATAAGTCGGACTTCTCCTTTCAGAATAGCGATATTTCCGGAATAGACGTTGGTACACTGCCATCCACTTCAACCGGCTATAACGGGGAAATCAAGGCCCGCCTGGCTGACGTTACCGGCGATGGCAACAAGGAACTGGTTATCGCATATGATGGGTCGGACAACATGATCCACATTGCCATATATGCATATAGTGCATCAACGGCTTCCCATTTAACCGCACTGGATCAGCCGATTGCTGATATGGCCGTTCCCTCATCTCCTTCGTATAAGTCGCTCTTTGCACTGACAACGGGCGATTTCAACCAGGATGGTAACGACGAGATCGCTTTGTCAGGATTCACAAGCAGTGGTACTCTTTATATCAAACTTTATGATCTGGACACCAATAATAACATTGTTGCTAAAGGTGAAAAAGATTTCTCCTCTTACTCATCCGGGGCTATATCACAGCTTGTGATGTCAACAGGAGACTTCAACGGTGATGCCTATGCTGATATCGCACTTGCTCTGACTTCAGCCGGTTCAACTTCAGGCGATCTGAACAGCATCCTCTACCTGGCACAGCCGTATCCTGCCCTCGATAATATCTCGGTTTCAACTGACTCGAGCACCACGAAATATGCCATAGAAACAAGTCAAAACCTGCCGGCTACCAGCCTTGACTGCGGCGACCTGAATGGCGACGGTAAAGATGAGATTGTGATGGGAGCCATGAATGAGGTTGTTGTGTTTGAGGCACAATCCAATGGCCTCTACTTACAACCTGTATTTAAATATAAAACAAGTGTGCAGGGAGCTTCTGATCAGGAAGATTACAAGTACTCTTACAGTTATCTCAAAGTCGGGGATCTGGACCAGGATCAGAAGGCAGACATCATTGTTTTGCGCAACGAATACAACGATAACGGAACAACCGCTTACCAAGCTCTCGATGTAACAGCTTTCGGAGCGACGGACAATAACTTCACTCTTGCCGAAAAAGCTAAAAAAACCGGATACATGTCGGAAACGACCAGCGACAATCCCAATTTTCGTCGGCACTATGCGCTGGCTATTGGTGATTTCAATGGCGATGGCCTGCGGCTTGGGCAACCATCTCATTATGTGAAGACGAAGATCGTACAACCACTGGTCATCCTGAATGCGCCGCCTGTACATTTTGATGTCCTGAATGATACTTCCTATGACGTCGATGGGTGCTTCAATGGTCAAAACTGTAAGTTTAAAGCCACCTACGATAAATCTGCAGCCAATAAGGACATCATGACCACTAAGGTCACTACCTCATGGGGTATGGACGCTTCTTTATCAGGCGAGGTTAGCACGCTCACAACAAAAGTCAGTGCCAGCCTGGATACTCACTATGGTCAGGATTTCGGAAAAATCAAGAGTTCATCTACTGAAAATACTGTAACGATCAATGTGGATGCCATCCAGGATGACCAGATTTATGCTATCGTCAGCGATTATGACCTTTGGGAATATCCTGTCTATGATGGTGATCAAATGAAAGGACACGTTCTCGTGACGGTTCCAAAAGTCACTGAGGCGCAGTGGTTCAACAGCAACAGCTGGACAGCCTATTCATACATACCTGATCATGAGGTCGGAAATATCCTCTCCTACAGATCATATGCAGATCTGAGTAACAATCCATACCTCCTGCAAAAGGTAAAGGGCCTACTTACCGACCCGGACAAGGTTAACAGTTTCCTCTTGAGCGGCACCTCGGCATACGGGTGGGGACTCACGTTTACAGACTTTTCCAACAATCAGGCTGATGAGACTGAAAGCTATGGTTTGCGTGTGAGTGCGAGTATCGAATATGGAAAAGATTTCGGACTATTCGGGGCCTCTGTGAAAGCAAGTGTCAGTGGCGACTACAGCAGTTCTCATTTGACCTCTCATACATCGTCAGTCACCAGTGCCCTCAATCTCACCGCCAATATGGGATCTATCGACCGGTCGATTGGTGAAGATGAATATATCATTACACCCTACGCTTATTGGTCGACGAACGGCGCACTCGTCATTGATTATGCCGCTCGCCCATCACTATCTCAGCCGGGTGGTACAGAAACATGGTGGGAGCAAAAATACGGACATGCACCCGATCCGGCCATAACCCTTCCATTCCGGCTGTTTCCTGAAAAAGGATACCCGCTTCAGGATCCGGCAAAGAAATATCAAACCAAGGAAATCGTGTTTGACAACTCTGCTCCTTCGCCCGGTGATCAGGTTACAACTACCGTTCGAATTCACAATTACAGTTTGATCCCAACTGCAGGTCCTGTTGAAGTGAGTTTTTATATTGGCGACCCTTCATCCGGGGGAACCCTGATTAAAGATGCATCGGGCGATAGTGTGTTCGCTACTGACAGCTACATCCCATCCCGGGAATCAAAAACGGTGTCTATGACGTGGACAGCTCCCTCAACCATCAACGGGAAGTTCCTTTATAATGGAGACTACACACGAATCTACGCTGTGGTAGATCCACAAAACAAAATCAGCGAGATTCATGAGGGAAACAACAAAGGATGGGGAATTCTTGAGGTTCCCGGTGTAGCAACACCAATCGAAAAGGATCCCGGTAACAACCAATTGCCAACAGCCGTCAAACTCTACTCAGCTTATCCAAATCCGTTCAACCCAACGACTACCATTCGGTATTACCTGCCAAAAGCAACGAATGTTAAACTTACCGTGTATGATATCCTGGGAAGAAAGATTTCGGAACTTGTCAACAGCAGGCAGACAGCTGGTAATTATACCGCCCGCTTTAACGCTGCACAGCTATCAAGCGGCATGTATTTCTACAGGCTTCAGGCAGGTGAGACTGTTAAGACCGGCAAAATGATGCTGATCAAGTAAGTAATTTAAGCTTAGGATTGAGGCTGGAATCCCTCGTCAATATTTATTGATGAGGGATTTTTTAAATCAAGGATATCATATTAAGGCTCCTGTAAACAAATTCACTTTGATCGTAACACTTAGTTGTCATTGCGAGAAACGTTGTGCAACAAGCGACGCAGCAATCTCCTAAGCAACGGACAGCTATCGTGAACAAGTATTTTTACTTGATTATTACCGGGTAAAAGGAGATCGCAACAGCATCTCCGACCTGGATTTATGGAAGGCTCATTAACTAATAATTCCGTCAGAATCACTTCTCCATGGTTTGCATTGATGAGATTGCCTCACAATGACAGACTTTTGCCATATCTGTCAAGAATTCAGCCGCCGCAGCGGCATCCTGCTCTTGCTTTAAGCATGCTTTTGTTATATTAACCCTTAGGGATTTTTGCACAAAAGACAGGTTCTGATGAATTATACATTGGTTTTGATACTTTTGGCTGGCTTTTTACTTGCCGGGCTTGGATCGGAAGCAAGTAATTCTGTAACGTTTAAAGCCACATCCCAGGATAGTTTATCAGCTAAAGCTCTTCTTGATTTATCAGACAAATATACTTTCAGCAACCCTCAAAAGGCTAAAGGATATGCCCAAAAAGCGCTCATAACGGCGAAAAAAAGAGGCGACAAAAGCGAAGAGATTAAGAGCTCTTACCAGTTGGGAGAAATCAATGTAAGGTTAGGTGACCTTGAAAAGGGAAAACCTTATTTGGAAAATGGTTTAACAATATCACGCAAAATCAATAACCGTGGTTTGATTGCCCGTGGTGATTATGATCTGAGCCGATATTATGAGGGAGAATATGATTTTGCTAAAGCGCTTGATTATCTGGACCAATCATTTTCTATATATAAACAGTTAGACTTGAGTAAGGATATTGCTAACTGTTACGGCTCCTATGGCAGCATCTACGAGAAACTCGGAAGCTATGAAAAGGCGTTAAATTACTATTTCAAGTCCCTGAAGATCAATGAAAAATCAGATAACAATAGAGGGATATCTGCTGTCAAAAGAAACATCGGCAGGGTATACATGAGTAACGCCCAATATGAAGATGCCATCAGGTTTTTCTCTCAGGCACTAGAGATAAACCAGTCTGAGGGTTACCAAGAGGGTATTGTAATAGCTACTAAGGATATCGGGGTGGCCCATCAAAAGACAGGTGACTACGAAGTTGCGCTTGACAAGTATAAAAAAGCACTTATCCTGGCAAAACAAATCGATGACAAGATAGATATAGCAATTCTGCTGGGAAATATCGGCTCAACTTTGGGGGAGCAGGGAAAATTTAAAGAAGGATTGCCCTATTTGTTTTCTTCACTGTCCATCAGAAAACAAATCCATTACAATCAGAGTCATACGCTCAATGATATTTCAGATGCGTACCTGGCACTTCACAATTTGTCGGAAGCAAAAAGATATGCTGAGATGGCGGTACATTCATCAAAGGAAACAAAGGATCTGGATCAATTGCGGTATGCTTATTTCGTCCTTGCTAAAGCAGATGAAAAACAAGGTAATCTCAAAGATGCTTACACAGCTTTGAAACAATCCGACATTGTCAAAGACAGTCTGGTCAGCCTGCAGAAAATCAGGCAATTGCAAAAACTGCAGGTGATCTACGAAACCGAACAAAAGGAAGAAAAGATCAAACTGCTAACCCTTCAACAACAAAGGGCTTCTTTCAGGCGAAATACATATCTGATTTCGGCGATACTTGTCATCGCTTTCCTGGTCTTATTGTACAACAGGCAGCGGCTCAAAAGCAGGAAAAACTCAGAATTGTTACAAAAAGAACATGAAATTGCTGTCATGAAATCCAATTTCTTTGACAACATATCTCATGAGTTCAGAACGCCGCTGACTCTTATTTTGGGGCCTTTGCAGCTAATGCAGGCAGATATTGAAAATCCTAAAATCAAAAAGCAGCTTGGTATTATGGACAGGAATGTCAAGAGGTTGCTCTCCTTAATCAATCAGTTGCTCGACTTGTCCAAACTCGAATCCGGAAATATAACACTGACCCAGTCCCGGTTCGACATCGTTCAGATAGTTAAGGGTGTTACCATGACCTTTCAATCTCTGGCCGAGATGAAGGAAATTGAATTACTGCTCGAATCGGAGCCCGATCATCTGGACGTTTACTGCGATCAGGAAAAAGTAGAAACAATCCTGATAAATCTGTTGACTAACGCCTTTCATTTTACTCCTGATAAAGGGTGGATAAAAGTTACACTTAATGTATCCGCAGGCAATCAAAATGAAGAAATTTACGAAATAACTGTTATTGACAGCGGTGTGGGTATATCGGAGGAGGATATTTCAACGGTCTTTGACCGGTTCCATCAAAGCGCCAATTCCCGGAACGGACAGTATGAGGGCACGGGTATTGGGCTGGCATTAACCAGAGAACTGGTAGAGCTGCACAAAGGCTCAATAAGTGTTATCAGTACAGAAGGAGAAGGAACAAAATTTACAGTGACACTTCCTGTTGGTAAAGAATATTTCAATGAACCCTCTGATCCGGCAGTACCCCGATTACAGGAAACTGTAAAAGAAAAGGAAAATCAGCCCGAAGAATTAACCTATGCTCCCCCCAAAGAAGACGCACCCATACTGTTGCTGATCGAGGATAATGAGGATGTCATGAATTATTTAAAAGATATCCTTGGAGAGACCTACCTGTTATTGGAAGAAGGGGATGGCGCAGCAGGGATTGCAACTGCTATTAAAACCATTCCCGACCTGATTATCAGTGATGTGATGATGCCCGGAAAGAACGGTTACGAAGTATGTGACGCCTTAAAAAAAGATATAAAAACAAGCCATATTCCTGTCATTTTGCTGACTGCAAGAGCATCGCTTGATGATAAGATGCACGGTTTAGAAACCAGGGCCGACGAGTACCTTACGAAGCCTTTTGTACCCAGAGAGTTGCTGATTCGTATTCAGAATCTTATTCAATCACGCAGACAACTGATGGAAAAATACAAACACAAGTTCATCATAAAGCCGGATGAAATCACGACAAACTCTATTGACGAAACATTTCTGATGCGTGTGGGGAAAGTTGTGGAGCAACATCTGGATGACGAACATTTTAGTGTTGAGCAACTGGGTCATGAAGTGGGCATGAGCCGTTCCCAGGTCCATCGAAAATTAGTTGCGCTGACCGATCAGTCGGCTACTGAATTTATCCGTTCATTTCGTCTGCACAGAGCGAAGGAGATGATCAGCCAAAAGACAGGTTCCATTTCCGAAATTTGCTATGCCGTCGGATTTGGCAGTCCTTCTTATTTCAGCAAATGCTTTCGCCAGGAATTCGGTATAACGCCAAGTGAAGTCAAAGATCTCTCACGCCCATATACCACTTAGTTGTCATGGCCCCAGATAGATCCCTATAGGACGAGGAACCCCTTTAGTGTGACGTGGCAATCTCGTTAGCAATGGAGTACGCTCGTAAACTACTCCTTTTAGGATCGTTGCCGGGGGTTGACGAGATTGTCATGTCACACGTTCCACTTCGTTCCTCGAAGTGACAGGTCCTTTGAATTGCCTCATATTCTCCCTGAAGCACTATTTCTCATACCTGTACAACAAATCTTACAGGCTTTGCTACATGAGTGATAGTATGACTGAGTGACGTTTATCAAGTTGAATAAGTAGTTAGAACCGGGTGTGTTAACTATCCAACGTTACGACCAGAACAATCACTCAATACAAAAATCAGCTATGTACTCGAGTAGTCGGTAGGTTTAATATCGCCGAATACTATAACCGGTATAAGTAGTCGTATTGCTCAGACTCGTACTTGTGTATTCATTTTAACCGGAGGAAATCATGTCAAAATATATTCTATCAACCATCTTGTTAGTCATCGTTCCAGTAACGTTTTTATCCGCCCAGAGCAGCACGAATGATCCGTTCAACTGGACCGCGCCTATCGATGCCAAGTCTTACAATATGTTCATGCTCTGGAGTCAGAAATCCGGCAATGGATCAACGCAGAGCTATCAAAAAGTTTATAATTATATTGTTGGAAGTGGTGTATTGCCATCTCAGGATCGATTTAATGGAACTCAAAACCATCTGAACTCTTCAGCGAACGTTGAAGGCAATCATCAGATGGATGTCGCAAGTGGCTACTTTACGAAAAGTGTTTATGAAAATGTAGTAGCTGCATGGGAAGGTCCGAATCAGACTATACAGATAATGATTCCTCATTTCGATTCCACAGAGAACAGGTGGTCGTCTACCTCTGATTTAACTGTGCAGGGTCCTGTTGTACCCTATGGCGGGGGACAAAGAGGCAGGATTTATGTCCGAACCGGTGATTTTCTCGGAAATGGAGTCGATCAATTTGTACTGGGCTATCAGGGAGCCGACTCAACAATTCATCTTCAGGTTTATAGCGTCGATGACAATTTGACCCCCCATTTAATAGCATCTGTTAATGATGAAGAGCTGATGCCAACACCGACTGAGCTTGCACGGTTTTCAATTACTACAGGAGATTTGAATGGAGACGGGCAAGACGAAATCATCCTGGATGGTGTCGAACAGAACTATAACGGGAGTGGGAACTGGGCAATCTATACAAAAATATATGAAGTAGATAACTCATCGATTTTGCCGAAGGCACGTCGAATTGTTTTTACAGAACCCAGGACTTATTCGGTCCAGGCCCCGAAATTTGGCAGTACGGCGGGATCATTCATAAAAAACAGCAAAGACCAGGTGGCATTTGTATCAGCGGTTAATCAATCGAATGGCAACAACGCGTACGTTTTCAAGTATATACTTGAATCATCCCAGGATTTAAGTACAATAACCTACGACTCTACCAAGGTAGATTCTACAGAAATAGGAACGACCGGTTCAATTACTAGTTTCAGCATTTCAGCGGGAGATCTTAACAAAAATGGCCGTGATGAATTGGTCTATGATTTGAACGACATTATTTATGTCTATTCGACCGATGACTCATCGAATCTTAACTACAGAATGAACCTTGGGGGATTGTCCGGCGGGCCGGAGGATGATCAGTTAAGTTATGATTACATGGCTGTCGGAGATTTGAATGAGGACGAATATGACGATATTGTGGTTGAAAAAGATATCTATGGAAACGGGACTAATCATTTCTTACAACTGGCCGCATATTCTGTTAACGAATCGTTAAACTCAGATTCTACGCTTGCCATAGTATCGACGGATACTGTAGCGGACAACGGTGCCGGCAGCTATTTTCACTATGCACTTGCTCTGGGAAATTTTGACGGCCGTTCTTTCCATATCGGCAAGCCAAAGCACTCTGAGTTGAATAATGTGACACAGCCTATAGTCATTCTCAATGCACCACCTATCCATTTTGATGTACTAAACGGAACCACATACGATCTGAACAATTGCTTTAGCGGAGTCGGATGTGATTTCTACGCGGAATACACGAAGTCGAGTTCAGACACAAAATCTGTTCAAACTGTCATACATAACTCGTTTAATGTTGGAGCAGGAATAGATGCCTCAGGTGCTGTGTCAGTTGCACCAGAAGGTATTGGTGCTTCTGCAAATTTTGAATTGAAATTTGAAATAACATTAGGAGCCGACTGGGAAACCCAACAAACAATAAAACATACTGTTCATACCAGTGATGGTGTCAAAGCCATTGGAGATGATGAAATATTCGCGACTATTACGTCTTACGATATGTGGGAATACCCGCTTTACCAGGGAACCGATCCAACACCATACAATTATTATCTGCTGATAAAGCCTAAAAGCTCGTCTAACGAATGGTTTTCAGCTAAAAGCTACAATTCCAGAGGATATGTTCCGAACCACGAAACGGGTAATATACTTTCCTATGCGTCAACCTATGATAGCCTGAACAAAAGTGATCCTGAAATTGTCCGAAACATCTATCCTGTCTATCAGGCTGCCCCAAACCAGGTTAATAATTCAAAGCCATTTCATTTTGAGTTACAAATGTCTGATTTCCAACAAACTATCACCGATTCAAGCTGGAACGCCGGTGTTGATTTTAAGAGGCAAGCACTGACCATTGTGGAAGCTCATTATAAGCACTCTGAAATGAATACTCAGACTACATCAATCCGCACTGGAATCGACTTATATGCACATGGAGGACTTATGGACAGTTTGGGTGAAGTGGCTGCTTACGTAGTTAAACCCTACGTTTATCAGTCAAAAGACGGGGCTTTTGTCCTTAATTATGCTGTGAATCCCGATACGGCGTCTGTCGGTCAATCCCCGACCTGGTGGCAGCAGGAATACGGGCATGCGCCCGATCCGACCTTTGTCCTCCCCTGGTTTTATGATCCTGAAAAGGGTATTGTCCTAAGTGAAGAGGCTAAACGTTATAATACAACCGATATCTCTTTTAGCGACCCCCATCCAACTGTGGGCAACAAGGACACCATTTCAACACGGATTCGTAACTATAGCCTCGTTGATACTCCTACACCCGTCTCTGTCCGGTTTTATATTGGGGATCCGAATAACGGAGGTATTCCTCTGATCAATGCTAATGGAGATACTGTTGCCACTTCTACAGGTGTTGTTAAGGTGCGCGGGTACACCGACATCAAATTCCCGGTTATAATACCTTCTTCGGTCCCGAGTTCCTTACTGTATGGTGGCAATGTTGTACGTATATACGCCGTCATTGATCCCGGCAATACCATTTCAGAGATCCACGAAGACAATAATATGGGTTGGAGTGTACTGAATATATCAGGCATTACAACGGCTGTAGAAAAGAATCCGAACGGTATACCAACAACAGTTAAGCTCTTCCCTAACTATCCCAACCCATTCAACCCGACAACCACCATTCATTACGTTTTGCCGAAAGCCGGCAATGTTGCGTTAACCGTATATAATGTTCTTGGCCAGCGTGTTGCACAACTGGTAGATAGTCGTCAGACAGCCGGCAATCATGAAATCCGTTTTAACGCATCACAACTGTCGAGCGGGGTCTATTTCTACCGGTTGCAGGCGAACAATGTGGTCAGGACCGGCAAGATGATGCTGATTAAGTAGTCGTTTTTAGTCGAAAGGATGCCATCACTGTGAGTGATGGCATCCTTTTTTTGCATCTATATTTATATCTTCTATTTGGTGTTTTACCCCAGGATATGTAGACTCGTCCCAAATCAGTCGTCTAACGGTTTTCCTCCCTTATATTTTCGCCGCAGTCGTCGAAAATAAAATTACAAATATTAGAATATTGTAACACAAAGAGCGTAACTGTCTCTTTACTGGAAAGACGACTTGAATCAGCAATATAACGGCTAACATAGAATTACGGATCATGGCTATAGCAAATTATGATTCTCAACAGATCGCCAAGACTATCGGCGTAGATCCCATCTGCGTTGAATATTTAATGACCGGCAAGGCAACGATTAATATTTCAGGTGAACTGGGTGTTACGAAAGCTGCTCTCCAGGATTTTATTGACGGTCGTGTTCAGGAAAACGTATCTCTGATACTCGGAATGCCGAAACATGAACTTCAACAACTCCGTGACCGGCTGGCACGAGAAGACGCCATAGCTCTTGTGCTGGAACAGGTTTTAAAGAAACGAAAAGTGGCCTGAATACAACGACAGTACAATAGTCAATCTGAATCGATACTCTCCGGGGTACTTGATGTACCTTTGCTATAGTCGCTCCATCAGCAATTCATACCCTACTCATGCTTTTCTTCAACTATTTCTACTACTTTGCTTTGACGATGTTCCATGTGCACATCGCCCCCGCCATGCAGGAATACCGTGCCAAAGAGGTAAATGTAGATTCTTTGAATATGAATGAAATTCTTGTTCGTGTCGAATAATCACTTTCGTTAACATGAGTTCGATATAAACCCCCCTTTTAAATCATCAAAAAACGATTTTGTCCGCCTCTATTACAGTTAACACCTGGATTTATCCTGGTGTTAAAAAAACGTCTGGCCGGTTCAACCGTTTTAAAGGTTTATACGCGTAGATATTAACACTTTATGTACTATTATCAGAGATAGAGTTTGTTTTGGGCTTCTCCTTATTCAGAACTCACGTTATTTTATGGTAACGGCAAAATGAATAGCATCTGCCACATCATTATTCGGACCACTTATATAGGCAAACAAAATAATATCTGAAGTTCCGACACTCCGTCCCGTGATCCGAAGGACCGATAATGAATCGATCCAAACATCTGCTACCGCTGAATTTTGATTGTCAATTCTTAACCTAAGGTCTGGATAAGGGAGAGGGGTGTCATAACAGGAGTTATATACCTCCCAGACATTGCCCTGCAGCTGATATCGGTAATCCTCACCTATGTTCAGAGATACGGAGGGCACAATTCCTTTGTTGATCATATGTATTCGACACGTTTTATCACAAGCCATTGTGAGTACCGCCAATAGAACGGCAATTAAAAAACAGTACCCAGAAGCTCTTACCATGTAATTTTTGCAATCGGTATCCATACGCTTGCCCCCCAGGTTCGGAAATGTAATTTATTGGCCTCCAGTATATTAGGCCGTTTTATTTTTCCAAATGAGAACTGATAATAAGTGCCAATCCACCATTTTGAGACCAAAAACCTTATCCCCAGGCTATTCCTAAACTGCCATTTGGGGAATAGATCAAGGTCCGTGGCATGCACCCAGTGACGTCCATCTGTATCCCTTGCTAAAACAGTATAATTCTGGTGAAAATAAAAGACCGGCTCAAATTCATCATAAAACTTAAACGCGCTTGAACCAAGCATGAGCCCCGCACCGGCATATCCCCAGTATAGTGCAACCCGATCCCGGTAATCAGTCTTTGTTAGTTGGTACTCACCCATATTTGCACCGGCAGTCAGGTAGAGTGAAACTGGCCCATCACCGATCCATGCCAACAGGCCTATACTAGTAAGCGGAAACCTTGTAATCCGGTTTAACGGAAAAAATGGTGACGTCCCGTCCATCTTGCTTGTTGCCAAATTTAATTGCACGGCCAGATGCACTGCTTTCATTGATAGCGCATGTGCCGGTTTTGTATCTGTTTCACTTTTCTGTGCCAACACATATTGATTCATTGTCATACTCATCACACAGATAATGAGAATGGGTCGTTTCCATCGATTGTATCGCATCTCCCTCCTCCGCTGTTATCTGTTCATCATTAACTTTTACAGTAACATGAGAAATCGACAGTAGAAGAATTTGACATAATAGGAGGCCATTCCGGACATTTCTTTCTCAATAGCCGAGCGTCTGCATTGCAATTAGCTTTCTCGATCCAACGACTCTATTATTTTAAAAACTAAACTGAACACACCCAGCACAAAAAGTGAAGGGGTTCAAATCTGGACTCAAAGTCCTACTCCATGCTAAACTCTGAGTTACCATCTCCGTTTTTCCTTCTATGATGTTCCAAATGTTCCCGGACCATATCATCGGTTTTGTTTCATGTGCACATCGCCCCCGCCATACAGGAGTCTCGTACTAAAGAAGGAAACAGAGATTCATTAAATGTGAATGGAATTCTTGTTCGTATAGAATAATTTTTATCCCTATCCCAACAAATCGCGAGGCAGCGTACTGACAATCCTGCCGTCACTTATCTCAGCTAACAAAAAACAATAGATTTAAAGGAGGGTATCCTCTACTTTACGGCCACAGTGAAATGAACAGCATCGGCTACTCCGGAATATGACCCTGTAGCAAAAATTATTATCTGTGCTTTACCCTTCTTTAGTCCAAAGACTCTCAATATAGATGTAGAGTCAATTCGTGTTTTCACTATATCTGGATCCATATTGTCGATTCGTACAGCCGGAAAATATGGATCTGAATAATAGCCATCACATTCTCCATCCATTTGCCAGACATGTTTGAACAGGTCATAGCTATAAGATTGTCCCTCCTGTATTGTCGTGTCCGGCACAGCTCCTATAACGTGCAAATACTGCGTACACCTCTCACCGCACCCGGAGATTGATATCGCCAAAATAATCACACTTGCTGCTGCAGCAAGTGCAAAACCTATAGTTTTATTTGATAAACCGGTATCCATACATTAAAACCAAGACCTCTCAAATATATCTTGCTGGCTCCTGCCTTATTAGGAATATGCACTATGCTTCTCTGACCAAATTGCTCAAAAATGCTTATCAGCAAGCTTCCTGATTTAAATCTGATTCCGGGCTGAAAAACCCAGAATTAACGTTTCAAAAAGTGTAATGGAGTAGCGTTGAACCATTTCCTTCCGGATTCAGTCCGTGCATACGCGCTATACCATTCCTTGATGTAGAAACATCTGGTTACATCAAAACTGATTTTAAAATCGTCCGACGCACCAATCATGGCACCCAAACCAGCATATCCCCATAAATATGATGCCCGGTCTTTGTATCCATAATTGCCTTCAAATTGAAATGCCCCAAATTTGCCGCCTGCCGTCAAATAAAAAGACAGATGCGGTTCTCCGCTCCACGCCACAAATCCGACAGATGATTCTGGCAAATAGGTTCTCCTGTTCACTGGGAATTGGGATTTCCCACTCATGGCTCCCGTAACAACGGAAGCCATCGCGGCAATATGTATCGATGGAAATTTTATATCTTGATCAGGAGTATTTTCATGCCCCAAAATCTGACCATAACTCATCCGCGAAAATACTCAGGCATGCAATAAAAATAACCGTTTTAAGTATACGACCAGCCTTTGAGCTGGGGCTCTCACGTTCTCCACTCCACATAAATAATACATGTAATTGCGATAGATATATGCTACAAGCTAAACCCCAGGCCAGAAAAAATCAAAGTGAAAATAAATGATCAGCAGAAACGATTATTACCGTGTCTCAAATCTTTGCGCGTGCATACTGTTTTGGCCACTCAACATCAACTCCCAGTTCTTTAGCGGCATGCAAAGGCCAATATGGATCACGCAGAAATTGGCGGGCCATGAGTATTACATCCGACTGTTCCGTTGTAAGGATATGCTCGGCCTGAGCAGAATCCGTTATCATGCCGACTGCCCCTGTCAAAATTCCAACCTGTTTTCGTATTTCTTCAGAAAACTTGGTTTGATAGCCTGGTCCCACCGGTATATTCGCTCCCGGCACAAGTCCACCACTGGAGCAATCAATCAGATCTACGTCAATTTTCTTCAATTCGCTGGATAAAGAAATAGACTGAATCAGATCCCATCCCCCGTCTACCCAGTCAGTAGCCGATATCCGGACGAACAAAGGAAGATCATCCGGCCAGACGTTCCGAACGGCTTTGGTAACCTCAAGAGGCATACGCATGCGATTCTCCAGTGATCCTCCATATTCATCGGTACGCTGGTTTGAAAGCGGGGAAAGAAACTGATGCATCAGGTAGCCGTGTGCCATGTGAAGTTCGATAACCTGAAAGCCGGCACTCAGGCTTCTACGCGCAGCATCAGCAAAAGCGTCAATAATGCCGTCGATATCCTCCTTGTTTATTTCACGCGGGACTGGCAAATTGTCGAAAGCAAGTGCACTTGGCGCTTCGGTTGGCCAACCACCTCTTTCTTTCCCGGCATAGCCCCGTCCTTCCCACGGCGGTATCGTCGAAGCTTTTCTGCCCGCATGACCCAGTTGGATTCCAGCCACAGCTCCCTGCCCCCTGATGAAACTTGCAACTTGCTGAAAGGCTATTTTATGATCATCAGACCAAATCCCGGTGTCATCGGGTGATATTCTTCCTTCAGGTGTAACTGCCGTCGCCTCAGTCATAACTAACCCGGCACCGCCTACAGCCCGACTTCCGAGATGTACTATATGCCAGTCTGTTGGCAACCCACCCACGCTCGAATATTGACACATCGGTGATACAAAGATTCTGTTTTTAAATTCGACTTCCTTGATCTTCAGGGGAGTAAATAATTTTGCCATGGTTTTACAATAATTACTATTATCTGGTAAACATTGGAATGATAATTAGTTATACATAGTGTCTTTACAAGGAATCACCCCGCACGTTCGTTCCCTATAAAAGTATGGCTAACATTGTCTAATAACCGTCAACGTTATATCGTAAGTAAAATAAGGACGGGTATCAAGGAATGAGATCCAATTAATCTAATATTTCTATATTCATCTGCTATTGATGATAAATCAATCCACATAGTATCATTAGCATTTATCTAAATCGTACGATCTCATCATGCATTAATACCATCGAAGAAGCTACAACGAGGTAGGGGTAAAGACGCTGGGGATGTTATCAATATGGAGGAGCTACAAATAGCCGTCTTAAACAATTTAGTGTCTAATGATTTCATTTTACTCGTTTTGTCAAAGCCAATATCAGGTAACCTTTAAAAGGCCACTACTGATTCTCTTGGGGGCTATCATTTTATTGATGAGGCCAATTTATGCCTTTTCGCAAACGTCACCGTTGCCATCTGATACACTGTATCTTCATTCTAACTGGTTTGCCAGGCGTGCGGATCAAACATCGCAGGACGGCACCCAGTTGACAGCTCACCCACTCAACACCGATAACTGGTTACCTGCTACGGTTCCGGGTACCGTTCTAACCACGCTTTTGCAGAACCACAAATATCCTGATCCGAACATCGGTCTGAATAATAAACTAATCCCCGATATTGCTGATTCAGGTGCGTCATTTTACACCTATTGGTTTTATACCTCTTTCAAGAGTCCGGGCCAAGAAACCGGAAATCATACCTGGTTGCATTTTAACGGCATTAATTACTCCGCTCAGATATTCCTGAATGGAAAACGCATTAATACCGATACGCACCGGGGTATGTTTTTGAGAGAATGTTATGATGTTACCCCATCGCTGAAAAAAGACTCTCTGAACCAGCTTGCCGTTTTGGTATATCCGCCGGAACCGGTTGGCGTGGCGAATGGCGGACAGGCAGGAGACGGAACAATCGGGAAGAGCGTCACCAATCAGTATGTGGCCGGCTGGGACTGGATGGCCCCCGTTCACGACCGAAATACCGGTATCTGGGATGATGTTTTTCTTACCACTACCGGACCTGTTCTGATACGCGCTCCATTTGTGAGATCTGTAGTTCCGGGTACACGTAAACCGGGTAACGATCAACCTCCGGCTTACCTGAAAACATCTGCTACATTATTCAATGCTGATAGTATCCCGCACTCAGGTGAATTACGAGTGTCTGTCAACGGAAATTTGATTGATACGTCATATACGCTTAATCCAGGCGAGCAAAAAATCGTTGCCCTGCCACGAATGAAAATTGATCATCCCAAGCTTTGGTGGCCGAATGGATTGGGAAAGCATCCGTTATATACCGTGCAATTTGTTGCCTCAGTATCCGGATCAGAAGTATCTGACAAAGCGATTGTCAGCACAGGTATCCGTGAGATCACATCTGATATGGATCATCACCTGAGGGGACGCATTTTTAAAGTGAATGGACAGCCTGTATTTATTCGCGGAGGCAACTGGATAACGAGCGACTGGATGCTTCGCCTATCGCGTGAACGATACAATGCTGAAATTAGATACATGGCCGGAATGCATCTGAACATGCTGCGTGTATGGGGCGGCGGGATCACCGAACGTCCCGATTTTTATAACGCCTGCGACCGTAACGGCATCCTTGTAATGCAGGATCTATGGATTACCGGTGATGCTGACGGGGCCTGGCATGATCCAAAGAAAAAAGATTCCCGCGCCCGCCGGCGATTCTATCCTGATGATCACGGCCTCTTTCTTGCTTCGGCAGCCGACCAGGTGAAGATGCTTCGCAATCATCCAAGCCTGTGCTTCTGGGATGGCGGCAACGAACAGGCGCCACCGGCCGATATTCTCAGAACCCTGCAAAATAGAATTATGCCGAATCTTGATCCTGACCGGTTGTTCGTTTCGCATTCGACTTCACTCGAACTATACTTCCATCCCGATTCTTTGGTGGGCGACGGACCTTATGGAATCCAGCCTCTCAACAGATTTTTCACGCACCGCTCTTTCCCCTTCAATCCTGAAGTAGGTTCCGTCGGGTTACCGGAAGCCGGGACGCTTCACAAGATTTTCCCCAATAACGACAGTATCCCGGACGGAAAAGGATTTGTGCCCACAGAATGGCAATACCACAAGTACATCCCTTATGTCGACAGAAATGGAAAGGATTACATACGCCAATACGGATTCGTAGATAATATGAATACGTTTGCCGATTATGCGCAATTGGCCAATTACAACCAATATCGTGCCTTGTTTGAGGGATGGAATGCCCACATGTGGAAATGGTATACAGGTGTGATGATCTGGAAGCTTCAGAATCCGTGGACAGCTTTACGCGGACAGTTCTACGACTGGTATCTCAATCCGACAGGAGCCATGTTTGGATTGATGAAAGGCGCCGAACCGATCCATATTCAATACGATCCTGCTACCAAAGCGATCCAGGTGGTTAACAATACCTTTGATCCGATAGATAATGCTAATGTAACGGCCACATGGTATAATCTGGCGGGAAATCCAATCCCGGCAGGTAAACGAATCGTGACCATCGGGGCAAACCAGGTTGATTCTGTGTTTACTGTCGACGGCAAATCTGTGGAGAGCAATGTCTTTTTCCTCCAACTGGTACTTAAAGATCGATCAGGTAAACTTCTCTCTCAAAATTTTTACTGGCTCCATAAACCTGACCTGGATTATGTTGATCTTAAGGAACTGAACAGAGCAAAAGTCAGAATATCAGCCCGATTAATCCATACTAACACCGGTGAAAAAATCGCTGTAACATTGCAAAACAGGGCACGGGTAAGTCACGGTCCTGTAGCCTTTTGGATTCACCTCCAGCTTTATGATCCGGATACTGGTACACGTATCACACCTGTATTCTATTCGGATAATTATATAAGCCTGGTACCGGGAGAAAAAAGAGCACTCACGATTGGTTTGGGTCAGAATTATCTCGAAAATCATAAAACACCCAAACTGGAGATATTCGGCTGGAATCTTCCTTCAAAAACGATTTCCATAAAATAGAACAGCTATAATCAAGACAATTTCAACATCTGAGGTTCGCTATGAAAAAGTACATGTTAAGTGGCGTTGCACTAATCCTGACAGCATTTATCTTCCTGATGAATAAACCCGAAACAACTAAAATTGGCGATCAGACTAAGGATCCGGGTTCAGGGTATGTGCTTATGGGTTACATTGCCGGTTTTCGCGGCGGCTTAAACGGCAGCGTTATTGATGCAAAGAAACTGACACACATCAACTATGCCTTCGGACTCATTCGAAACGGTCGTGTTGTTCTTGAGAACCCACACGATACGTACAATCTTGAAGTTCTCGATTCACTGAAAAGTGATAATCCTGACCTGAAAATTCTCCTATCGGTCGGCGGCTGGGGCGGTTCCCATGATTTTTCTGATGTTGCCCTGACTCCAACTGCACGTCTGAAATTTGCCAGAAGCGCCGTCGACTTGGTCAGAGTTTACAATCTTGACGGTATTGATATCGACTGGGAATACCCCGGAATGGTTGGCGCCGGGAACATTTATCGTCCGGAAGACAAACAAAACTTCACCTTGCTGCTAAAAGAACTGCGAATCCAGTTGGATACGATGGCATCACGTTTTCATCCGGGAAGACATTATGAGGTAACGATTGCCGCAGGCGGGTCCCAGAGCTTTGCCGATCATACCGACATGAAAGAGGCCCAGAAATACCTGGATTACGTCAACCTGATGACCTACGATTATCATACCAGCGCCAGCGATTCAACCGGGTATCTGACCAATCTTTATCCGTCCCCCCTCGATCCGCACCGGAACAGTGTACAGACTTCGGTCGATATCTTCGAAAAAGCTGGCGTACCGGCCAATAAAATTGTAATCGGGGCTACCTTTTACGGACGCGGCTGGTCCGGTGCCGATACCCTGAATCACGGCCGTTTTCTGGCATACAGCGGACGCGGCCATTCTTTCTCGTACGACACCCTGCGTGTTAAATATATCGGGTTGAATGGCTTCGATCACTATTGGGATTCGACGTCTCAGTCGCCCTATCTCTGGAACGCTGCCAAAAGAATGATGATCACTTATGATGATCCCCGCTCCCTCAAGGCCAAGGCTGATTATGTACGGAAAAACAATCTTGCCGGAATCATGTTTTGGGAGTACAACCAGGATCTGACCGGGACCCTACTCAATGCTTTGTACGACGGACTGAACCAGTGATTGTGCCGGACAGGGGCTGAAAGGGTTATTTTTTCCGGCAAACCAGTTCGCCTTTGCCGACTGTTACCACCATCGCATCAACTCTATCATCGGTCATTGCCCGGTCGAGCATGATGCCCAGATCCTCTTTGTGACTGGTGGCATTATCTGCGATCAGGATGCCACCGCTTTTCATTTTCGGAATAATCTGATCATAGCATCGGAGATACACGTCTTTCTCCGCATCCAGAAAACAAAATGATATATCTTCCAATTCATCCAGCCGATTCAGAGCGTCATCTTCTATAAGGTTGATAACATCCTCAACACCTGCTTCAGAGAATGTCTCCCGTGCCTGCTCGGCTTTAGGTGGAAAAATTTCGAACGTGGTGAGTTTATTGGATTTTTGCCGACACGCCAGGCTGATCCATAAAGCAGAATAACCTGCGCTTGTACCGATCTCAATCCAATTTCCTTTAGGTGTTGTGGCGGCCATAAGTGCAAGAAACTTACCGGTATCGGGTGTGATTTGTCGAAGCCGATGCCAGTGGGACGTGCCGTCGTTTCTATCTTCCTTATCTTTATCCTCCAAAAATTTCATCCGCTCTAAAATAGCGGGCGCGATATCGGTAAACATGAAGTTGCTCCTAAATGGGGTTATTTCCTGCCTAAATCAGTTTCTGATCAGGATTACCTGAGTCGGCTTAAGGTAAAGCGTAATCATCACTCTTCCCAACTCCGGACACTGATAGCCGAACTATCCCGGGCCTCCTGTGGTTTCGTATCCAGAACATTCAGATAATAAAAAAATAGTTGCTATTGGAATGTCAGAAACTATTAACCTGACAGGAAAAACAGCTCTTGTCACAGGGGCAAGTCGGGGCATAGGGAAAGGTATTGCTCTTTCACTTGGAGAGATGGGCGTAAACGTTGCCGTCAATTACCGATCCAGCAAATCAGAGGCAGAAGAAGCAGCAACTCAAATTCGCAAATTCGGAGTAAAATCGGTTGCCATTCAGGCGGATGTGTCCAATTCAGAAGAGGTTGCCAGGTTGATTGGTAAAACCGTCGAGTCCCTTGGCGATATTAGCATTCTCGTAAATAATGCGGCTATCGGCAAGGTTAGTTCAATCGAGGACATCACCGAAGAAGATTGGGACGAAACGATTAACGCAAATCTGAAATCTGTTTTCCTTGTGACGCAAGCTGTTCTACCCATTATGTTGAAACACAAATGGGGTAGAATTATCAATCTGTCTTCCGTTGCGGCATTTACGGGCGGACTTGTTGGTCCCCATTATACAGCATCAAAAGCCGGAATCAACGGCCTAACGCGATACTATGCAGCACGTCCTTGTGAAATCCGGCATAACTGTTAATGCCATCGCACCGGCCCTCATCGAAACAGATATGGTGAAAAATGCTAATCTGGATCCGTCAATTCTGCCAATTGGCAGATTCGGTAAGCTTGAAGAGATATCCTCTGTCGTTGAACTTCTTGTTAAAAATGGTTTCATGACAGGCCAGGTGATCAACGTTAACGGCGGGTTGCACTTCTGACTTACATTCTTTAAAGATGACTATGAAACAAATATCTATCGAATTATGAAAGCGATTGGCTTATACAAATACCTTGAGATTGATGATCCGGAAAGCCTCATAGATGTAGAGATTCCAAAACCAGAAATACCCGGGGATCATGATATCCTCGTCAGGATAAAGGCAGTATCTGTAAATCCGGTTGATACCAAAATCAGATCACCCAAGAATAAGGAAGAAACAGAACCTAAAATCCTTGGCTGGGACGCTGCCGGTGTCGTTGAAGCCGTCGGAGATGATGTCACTCTATTCAAAAAAGGTGATGAAGTCTATTATGCCGGCAGCATCAGTCGGCCTGGCTGCAACAGTCGAATATCAACTCGTTGATGAGCGAATCGTCGGGAAAAAACCCCGTTCCCTCTCATTTGAAGAAGCTGCCGCATTGCCCCTCACAACTATAACAGCATGGGAAGCTATGTTTGAACAGATGGGTATTCGTCCGGGTGACTTAAATGAAAATGAAGGAAAATCAATTTTGATCATCGGAGCGGCCGGAGGGGTCGGATCAATTGCCATTCAGCTTGCTAAAAAGCTGGCGGGATTAACGGTCATTGCCACTGCGTCGAGGAAAGAGACTACTGACTGGTGTAAGGATTTTGGAGCGGATTACGTGATCAACCATCACAACAACTTTGCAGATGAACTGAAGAAAACCGGCCACCGGGAAGTTGACTATATCTTTTGTCTCCATAGCACAGCCAATCATTACGCAAATACTGCGGAACTTCTCAAGCCATTTGGAAAATTCTGTACCATTGTTTCGATTGAAAAGGATGAAACACTGGACATGAACCTATTGAAGAACAAAAGCGGCAGCTTTGCGTGGGAGTTTATGTTTACCAAATCATCCTATCAGACCCCGGATATGCAATCTCAGCACGGTTTGCTTAATACGGTTGCTGATCTTGTTGATCAGGAGAAAATTCGAACAACCATGAAACAAAACTTCGGTAAAATGAATGCTGAAAACCTGAGAAAAGCTCATGCTCAACTTGAGTCGGGAACTACAATCGGGAAAATAGTTCTGTCCGGAATTAGCTAAAAACTTTTAATATCACCCTTATGAAACCTATTAAAGAACAAACCATACTGGTTACCGGATCTACCGACGGAATTGGGAAGATAACAGCACTTTCTCTTGCCAAACAACATGCAGAAGTGCTCGTCCACGGCAGAAATGAGGCCAAAGTACATCAGGTCGTTTCAGAATTGAAACTGGGAACGGGAAATATGAAAGTCGCCGGATTCGTGGCCGACCTCTCCTCACTGGATGAAGTACGCTCACTTGCCGATCAGATACAGAAAAAATTCCCCGAACTTGATGTCCTGATTAACAACGCCGGTGTTGGATTTGACACTGACGGACTCAGCAAGGACGGTTATGAGTTACGTTTTGCAGTGAACTACCTGGCGCCTTTTTTACTCACTCATCTACTATTACCCGGACTTAAGGAATCGGCTCCTTCACGTATCGTAAACGTTAGCTCCGCAGGTCAGCAGCCCATAGATTTTGATAGCGTGACCCAAGAGAACAATGATGGCGTACAGGCCTATTGTCGGAGCAAGCTGGCACTCGTCATGTTTACAATGGATCTGGCGGAACAACTCAAAGAGGATCAGATTACCGTGAACAGTCTTCATCCCGGGACCTATTTGAATACTAATATGGTGCGGCGCGCCGGCATCGACCCATGGGGAGAACCAGAAAGTGGCGCCGATGCCGAAGTATATCTCGCCACTTCGCCTGCAGTAAATGGAACAACAGGGAGTTATTTCAACGTAAGATCAGAAGCCCGGGCTGATGACCAGGCTTACGATGTGCAGTCGCGAAAAAAACTCTGGGATATGAGTATGAAGCTGACAGGATTGGAGTGATTTTTTCTTTTAGGATGCCATCCCTCGGAGGGATGGCATCCATTCTAATCAACTAACACTTTTACAGACTGTACCTCCATCTTGTATATTTCATTAAGTGCAAGAAACAGGCAGATAAGTCCACAAATCACCATCAGCGAGCGGCCCCAGTTCATCAATTGCCATTGTGATAATACCACGGCTAGTCGTGCTGAATTACCCGCGAGCGGGAGATGCATCATCAAATCATTTCTCGGGTAGAAATAAAGGAATGTCAGGATATCCGAGCTTACAGCCATAACAAAGGCTATTCCCAGAAAAATTTTCGTATTGCGGGAGGTTTTCCAGAACAGAATCAATGACAGCAGGGCTAATACCTGGTTAATAGGTGAAAATACCCTGAAAAATTCACCGGGATTGACACTTTGATAGTATTGCCTTACCACCGCTATCGATTCCGGAATATGACTGCTCCAGCTGTTGGCGTCTATCAGTGAGTTGTAGATATTGACAAATGTAATACCTGCCATAAAAGTAATTGACAGGAATAATGCTGTCTTTTTCATAATCCTTATTTTAATTCATTGCGTTGTTACAGACCAAATTTGCAACACACCGGCAGCATTGTATAGAAAGAATGTAAACTCAGACGACTGTTGGTTCAATCTGTTTGTTTCCCGATACGTCCACGTATTCGGCAGGTGTATATCCTGTGAATCTTTTGAATAGTTTAATGAAATGGCTTTGATCCGAATACCCGGCTTTAAAAGCTACGTCGGCCCACATATTGTCCGAATCCTGCAGTATTGTCAGCACTGTAAAAAAACGGGCCAATTGCTGATAGTCTTTGATCGAGAGTCCGGTAATTGACTTGAAAATACGATGCAGATACTGGCGTGAGTAACCGGTCATCGATTCGAGCTCCTTTATGGTGCTGGATGGACGTTTCAAAATAAAGTTACTCAGATCAGTCCCGTTGCGGTATTCCTCCCTCAACCTATTTCGGATCCATTGCTGCAATAATTCAAAGATGTCGGCAGAGTGACTGTACTCCGAAAGTCTTTCGCACATCAAGTCCGATTCTGTTCTTCCGAGTATGCTGTCCAGTTCTACATTATGATTGGTCAATTTATATGGTGGGATCTCGAACATCCGGTTCCATCCTGTCGGACAAAGTCGTACCACAACGAAATCAATATTCCCCGTTAGTACAGAATCGAAGTAGGTTGAGCGGATTCCCGAGCACAAGTAGTACTGGAAAGAGATTTCCTCTTTGTTAGAGCCGGACATTCCCAAAAGGGGATCCTTCAGGTTGAAAATGATTTCAGAAGTACATCTTGGCAGTATTCTGAGGGACTGGAAATCGGCATTTCCTCTCATCTGCAAATAAAAATGCACAACCGATTTCAGGTCGTCTGCAGGAATGCCTACGGTAACATCTAATCCAAGGTGATGATATCTAATAATTTTCATTCAGGCCGACACGATCAACTAACTGATAAGACAGATAATACGTATAAAAAACTGTTCCAAGATAGCTTAATCCGGCTAAAAAAGCAGGCTAACGATTGTTACATATAAATGGAGCAATAATTTTAGTATACGCGAATTCTTATTTCGGAGTGGAATTAATGACTTCCATTTTTGTTCATTATGGAAAGCATTAGTTCACAATCATAAAAGTCCAGGATGTGGTTCAGTAAAATAGAATCTTACGATCTGGGTGATATAAAAGTCACTGTGCACAAAACAAAGGATCCCGAAACGGTTCTCATCAAAAGCAAAGGACCCAATTTTAAGACTGAATTTGAAGTGCCTCTCGAGGTATATAAAAACAATCCTTTGCTTATTAACCGGCGTATAACCAACGAATTCAAATCCAATTATAACTACCACATGTTCGGTTGACTGTTCCCGAATATTTATAAACGGAGCAAACGTATCGTTCTCTGTCCGATGGGACAGATCAATTATTTCAAACACATGACTAAACAATAGATTGTCAGATTCATTTAGAATAGTGATCTTGCCTGTACCATTCTTTACATAGACTAAAATCGTCATCATACAAATAAACTGGAGGAGGATTGTATGAGGAGATTGTATTTATGGCTGGGAGTCCTGTTTTTTTTGGGGGTCCAGCAGCTTTATGCACAGACCAGGCTGGTGAGAAATCCAGCGGTCAGCAACCAGTCCATCACATTTGAGTATGGAAATGATATCTGGATCGTCTCCCGTGATGGCGGTGAAGCCCGGCGACTAACCAGTTTTCAGGGCCAGGAGACAAACGCACGGTTTTCACCAGACGGGAAATGGGTCGCTTTCAGCGGACAGTATAGCGGCAACACCGACGTCTACGTTGTACCTGTTGAAGGCGGCGAACCAAAACGCCTGACATGGCATCCCGGTGCCGACATTGTTCGCGGTTGGACACCAGACGGCAAGGATGTGGTATTCAGCTCGGGCCGTGTTAATGCACCTCTGCCAATCCCTGCCTTCTGGACAATCGCACTTGATGGAACTCATCTTGAAAAACTACCCATACCCCGGGGCAATCGTGGAGAGTATTCCAGTGATGGGAAATTTTTCGCTTATGAAATGGTGACGCCATGGGACCGGGAATGGCGCAACTATCGCGGCGGGCAAAACCAGCCGATTCGTGTTCTTAATATGAAAGATCTGTCCGTTGAAAAATTACCCTGGAACAACTCGACAGATACCTATCCCTCGTGGCTTGGAAATGACATCTACTTTTTATCCAATCGCGATTTCGGCGGTAATGTGTATGTCTATCATCGCGATACCAAGCAATTGGATCAGATCACACATTTTTCCGATTACGATGTCAAAACCGTAAGTACGGGAGGCGGTGTAGTCGTTTTTGAAGAGGCGGGTTACATCCATCTCTATGATCCAAAAACCAGCCAGGAGCACCGGGTAAACATCACAGTAAAAGGTGATTTCCCCTGGGCCTTGCCTCACTGGAAAAATGCGGGGAAACAAATCATGAATGCCTCTTTGTCTCCGAGCGGTGTACGGGCATTGTTTGAAGCAAGAGGTGAGATATTTACGGTCCCGACAAAGAAAGGGGATTACATCAACATCAGCAACAATTCAGGAGCCGCCGACAGAAACCCGATCTGGTCTCCGGATGGTCAGCATATCGCATGGTTTTCCGATAGAAGCGGTGAATATCAACTTATGATAGGTGATGCAAAGGGACTGGAGAAACCGCGAGTTATTTCACTCGAAAATCCAACGTTCTATTTCACCCCGCAGTGGTCGCCCGACTCGAAATATATTCTCTACACCGATGAAGGTATCAACTTATGGTATGTCGATGTCGCCACCGGCAAACAGAAAAAAGTAGATACAGATACCTATGCCCATCCGCAGCGAACTATGGACCCGGTATGGTCTCCGGATGGTAAATGGATCGCTTACGCCAAACGGCTGCCCAACCAGTTTCACGCCATCATGGTCTATTCGAGGGAAAAGGATAAGACTTATCAGTTAACGGATGGATTATCTGATGTCGTCTCACCGGCGTGGGATGCCAGCGGTAAATATCTGTGGTTTCTGGCCAGCACTAATTTCGCTCTCAATACCGGTTGGCTCGACATGAGTTCGTACGACCGGCCAGTGCGTCGCGCCGTTTACCTGGCTGTTCTGAAGAAAGATGAACCGTCGCCGTTGCTTCCTGAAAGTGATGAAGAGAAACCGAAAGAGGAAAAGGGCGACAAGAAGAAATCCAATTCTGATGAAAAAGATGACAGCAAAGATAAGAAGACGGTAACGATCGACTTCGACGGGATCGGTCAGCGCATCCTTTCTATCGACGTGCCGGAAAGGAACTATATAGATCTCGAGAGCGGTACCGACGGCGTGGTATTTTATGCCGAAGCAGTTGAGAACCAGTCAGGAGTCACTGTTCACCGTTATAATCTGGAGAAAAAGAAAGCTGAAGACTTCCTTTCACCTGTTCAGAATGGTTCCGTTAGTTTCGATGGAAAGAAGTTTCTTTATCGCTCCGGTGACACCTGGGGTGTTGTATCGACCGATGGTTCCCCTAAAATTGGTGACGGGAAGTTAAACACCACACTGAACATGAAGATCGATCCGGAAGCTGAATGGCAGCAGATATTCCGTGAAGCCTGGCGCATCGAACGCGATTTCTTTTATGTGAAGAACCTGCACGGAGCCGACTGGAACAAGGTGTACCAGATGTATGAACCCATGATCAGCGACGTACGTCACCGCTCCGACCTAACCTACATTCTGGATATGCTGGGGGGCGAGCTTTCCGTTGGCCACTCATTTACCGGCGGCGGGGATAATCCTGACATCCCATCCGTAAAAATCGGGTTGCTTGGTGCCGATCTCAGGGCTGCAAACGGCCGCTACCAGATCGCTCACATCTTCACTGGTGAGAATTGGAACCCGGATCTCCGGGCGCCTCTAAGTGCACCGGGCATCGACGTGAATGAAGGCGACTACATCCTGCAGGTCAATGGGCAGGACCTGACCAACGCGATTAATCCCTACAGTTTATTTGAGGGTACAGCAGGACGTCAAACCGTGCTACGTGTTAACAGCAAACCGGTTATGGAGGGTTCTCATCTGATCACAGTTATTCCGGTTGACAACGAATATAATCTCAGGAGATTAGCCTGGGTGGAAGGTAACCGGAGGATGGTCGACAAGCTAAGTGACGGCAAACTTGCCTATATCTGGCTGCCAAACACGGGCAGTGGCGGATATACATTTTTTAACCGCTACTACTTTGCCCAGCAGGATAGGCAGGGAGCAGTCATTGATGAGCGATTCAACACAGGCGGATCTGCTGCAGACTACATGGTTGATATCATGTCACGAAAGTTGCATGGCTTCTTCAATAACCCAGTTGGCAATCATCGCCCGTTTACATCACCGGGAGCCGGCATATGGGGCCCAAAGGTGATGGTCATAAACGAAATGGCCGGATCCGGCGGAGATCTCTTACCGTATATGTTTCGTCAGATGGGCATCGGTCCACTTGTCGGGGAACGCACATGGGGCGGACTCGTCGGCATTTGGGATGCTCCTCCGCTGATCGACGGCGGGTACATCACAGCTCCGCGCGGAGGGTTTTATGATCTCAATGGGAAATGGGCTGTGGAAAACGAAGGGGTTACACCCGATATAGAAGTGGAAATGACACCAAAAGCTGTGAGTGAAGGACACGATCCGCAACTTGAACAAGCTGTCCAAAAAGCTATGCAGTTGCTGAAAGATAATAAAGCCAAAATTCTGCCGGAACCGCCACCACCGGTAAAGGTCAAACGTCCATCTGATCAGTAGATGATTATTTTAGCGTCACCCTGACAGGGTCTTGACTCTGTCAGGGTGCACTCATATTCATTCCACCCGCGATTGTTGAACCATGTAAATCAGGTGTGTAGCTCCATAAAGAAGCAGGAAAATACCGACCAGGTATGATATAAAGCCGGGAAAGAGAAAAATCAGCGTAGCCATCATGAGTGAGATCGCACCGATAATGAGAAACCCTCCAGTGAGTATCGTGATAAGTCCAAGTATGATCAAAAACAGGGCAAAAGTGATGGGAATGGATTCAGGGAAAATCCAGATAAAAATACCTGCTAACAACGCTGACGCTGTCAGAAAGGAATTGAATCGGAATAAGAAGAAAATGATCCCCAGAAGAATCAGGTAAATCCCTACAAAGTAATAAAGAAAATTCGGGTAGATCAGGGCGCCCAATCCCGTAAGTAAGGCCAGGACAGCGTTAATGACTGACCGGTGTTTCTTTTTTTCTGACAGATAAATACGAATCGAAGTTGCCATAAATCGGTTGTAAGTAGTAGTAAACTTATAATTTCTAATGTTATCTCGCTATTGAATAAATATGCCTAGCTTATCCTCATATTACTTTGAGATCAGTAATGCAAAATAACGAAAAATAAGGGTGTCCCGTTCGATTGTGCTTCAGGGTAAGATTACCCCTATGGAAAACATATTAGAATCCATTCCGGGATTAACCCTGCCGGTCCACGCATTCGATACATGTGAGAAACGATAGCCTATCATTAGTACACTTTTCACTGTGACATGAAATCCGGCTTCTAAGATGACATTGAAGTGGCGTCCGTTCTTGTTAGGAAAGGTTTTCGGGAAATAGCCGACGCCAATATCTTCATCCACATAGAGAGGCAAATCAAATGGCCTTTCTGAAAAGGACCCCGGAAGAACACCTACTGCGAAAAAACGCTGTCCGGGAGGAACCCCATATCTGTCAGTATATCCAGGATGATTTCCCAGATGAAAATTCAGTATTGAAAACCGTATGGATGGACTGTAAGAATAGCGATCATTCTGATAAAAAATCCTGGAGTATTCGAAATCAAATTTCGAAAAATATTTAAGATGTCCAAGAAAAACAGTGGACTCCGGGGAGTATCGGATTGAAACAATAGACTGTGCATTCGACATCTGGACAACACAGAGTATTGGAAACAGAAGAATGATCCAGAAAACCAGACTCTCCTTTTTAAAACCTATGGCTTTCCGGTGACGAGTATTCATTTTCTTCAGGAAGTATTCTTAATCAGTCCCAAAGAATTTATGACGGGACATTTTTTTACAATTATCGTTGATAATCTGTCTTTAAAAAATTACAAATTCCTGACTATTTTCACACGATTTAAAAAGGGATAACAACATTTTGTTATCCCTTCGACTTATAGACAATTCAATTATTTATTGGGCCACACACGATACATCACAACACCATGTGGAGCAACACGGCCACGAATCAAATCTTCCGTTGTAAAATTTTTCGGATCATAGCGTCTGCTTTGAGACCAAAGGTTCTCCACTTTGTATGTCTGAGCCTTAGGCAAACCAACTTGTTCAGCTGTAGTTGTCATAAAAACCTGCTGATCGCCACGATTGAATAATACAACTGCGCTACTTCCATCGGAAAGTGGTTTAACCCATACTTCCTGGTCTCCGGTATCGGAGATCTTATGTCCCTGCACACCTTTTGGATCCTGATCCACAGCAATTACATCCTTATTCATAAGAATTTCCTTGGTTGCTGGACTCATGTTCCGCAGGTCGTTACCTGCCATCAAAGGAGCCGCGAGGATACACCATAAGCTGAAATGCGCCTGATATTCAGTGTTTGTCATACCGCCATTACCTACTTCCAGCATATCAGGATCGTTCCAATGCCCCGGTCCTGCATATTTATAAAGCCCAACTTCCTGATCGAGGATGAACGTCATGCTTTCCCAGCTGTCACGGATATCACCCGTTGTACGCCAAAGATTACCGAGTTTTGGTGCCCATTCCCAGGGGCTGTCCACTCCCCACTCACAAAGACTAAAAACAATCGGCCGGCCGGCAGCTTTCAGAGCATTATGCATGGCTGTATAACGTTCGATCAACGGACGGCCCTGGTTGTTGCAATTATCATACTTCAGATAATCGACGCCCCAGCTCGCAAAGGTTTTCGCATCCTCATTTTCATGATCCAAACTGGCGGGTAACCCCTGACATGTCTTAGTGCCTGCCGAGGAATAAATACCGAACTTTAATCCCTTGCTATGAACATAGTCAGCCACCGCTTTTATACCATCCGGAAATCTCTTCGGATTGTTTTGCAGACGTCCGCTTGCCGTTCTGACAGAATCCATCCAGCAGTCATCGATCACAATATATTTGTATCCGGCATCTTTCATCCCGGTCGAAACCATTGCATCAGCCGTTTCTTTTATGATATTTGCATCGATATTACAACCATAGTGATTCCAGCTGTTCCAGCCCATAGGCGGGGTTTCAGCCAGGCCATTATCCCACTTTGCCTTTGTGGAGTGAACGACATCCTGGCTGCGCACCATTGGCTGAGCTGAAACTGACATGCATGTCGCGACAGTCAGAGTGATCATCATGAAAGCAACAGCTATGAGACTGTATACTTTTTCACGCGAATAACTGTTTTGTTTATTCATTGATATCCCTTCTTTCCTTTTTTGTTTTTACCCGATCAAGTATTACGCTTGCCTTAAAAGCTGATTTGTAATACATAAGCAAACTTGCCATCCAAAGTGGAAGGCATCATAACATGTAACCCATCCGATTCCATTTTCGACTGTAATTTTTCCCCACTGGCCAACAGGATTACATTTTTAACCTCCTTTTTTAGCAAACCAGTCGATTTCGCAAAGGAGTGTATAACCATTTCCTTACCGGGACAATCCAAGTCTATAACGTATAGTGTATCCCCCTTTGCGGTAAACCTTATATCCTTATTGGTATAGGTAAGTATCCCGGTAAAAGAACCCGACTTTTTTAAATGAGTTGGTCCCTCGCCATAGGTTTTCCATGGACGAGTACCATATATTGCTTGTCCATTTCGGGAGAGCCAGCTGCCCATTTCAAGCAATACATTTTTAGCTGAATCCGGTATCGTACCATCTGGTTTTGGACCAACATTCAACAGCAGATTCCCATTTTTGCTGACAATATCGACCAATTCATCGATCATGGAATTAGCTGTCCGGTAATGTTCATCTTTAATATAACCCCATGATTTTTCTCCTATGGACGTATCGGTCTGCCAATATGGTGTCCGGATGCTGTCCAGCCTGCCTCTTTCAAGATCGAGCACGGCAGCACCTTCCGGGAAAGCATTATTTTTATAGTTCAGCACTACATCCTTATCCCAACTTTCTGCCTGGTTATAGTAGTATGATGCAATACGATATCGATAAGGTTTGAATGCTGGTTCCTCGAATTTCCAATCAAACCAAAGAACATCAGGATGAAAGTCGTCGACCAGTTCTTTTGTCAATGCATACCAACGATGCAAAAAGGCAGAATCAGGAGGAGCATCTTTGGGGTGCTCCGGGGCATAGAGTCCGGCGTACTTCGGATTACGGGTATCAAAATCGTCCGCATAGGTATAATAATACCAATTGTTAGCATAATGATCAGAGACGCCCAATTTCATCCCTTGAGCCCTGACAGCCTTAGCCAGTTCACCCACTATATCCCGCCCAGGCCCCATATCCGCGGCATTCCACCTGGTGACTTTCGAATCGAACATTGCAAAGCCATCATGATGCATTGCCACAGGAACCACGTACTTCGCACCAGCTTTTTTAAAAAGCTCGGCCCAGCGGTTTGGATCCCAGTTCCGGGCTTTAAACTTCGGGATGAAATCTTTATACCCGAATTTGCTTTGTGGACCGTAATGCTTCCGGTGATACTCATACTCCTTTGATCCTTTGATATACATATTCCGTGGATACCACTCATTTCCGAAAGCCGGAACCGAATACACACCCCAGTGTATAAAAATGCCGAACTTTGCATCTTTATACCACTTTGGGACTCTATAATGAGCCAGTGACACAGAGTCAGGTTTAAAAGAATAACCTGGGGATTCAGCATTGTCCCCAGGTTCTCTACCATTATTGTTGCCACTACAACCAGCAGCAATCAAACTCAAAACAACTACACCAATTATAAAGGATTGGGGGTGTTTCACTTTTATTAGAAGTTATGGATGTCCATTACATACCTCTGGAACCCGACACATTTGGTAGTTTATAGTTAGAAACATCTGACATTGAACCCATCGATTTTGAATACGGCTGCAGATAGAAGGTATAGTGATAATTTTTGCCTGTACTCAGACGATTCTGTGGTTCCGGTCGTGCATGTGGACTCCACGTGTCGATACCGCCCACACCCATCTGTTTGTCATCCAGGTTCACCGTGATGTAGTCGCGCCGCGGCAGATCATCGATATGTTTGGCCTGCTCCAGGTCCTGCAGCGAGTACGGCCACGCACTCACACTCAGCGTTGAGTCACCGATCGCCAGCAACCCCTCTCCACTGCTGTTCGTGAAGGCCACCCAGCGCACCCCGTCCCGGTTCCCGTTCTCCTGCGGACGCACATAGTCGGTCCACAGACTATCCACCGCCCCCGAGTAGGTGCCCACGTTGGCTCCGCTCTGCTTATCCACGTAGTTCGACCACGGGCCCCGGCCGTACCAGCTCATCGTTCCATACTCTTTGGGGATGCGCAGCTCCGCTCCCACCTTCGGAATATCCGGGGGTACATCCCCGATCGGACTCAGCTCCTGGCTTACTCTCACCACTCCGTTTCCGTATACCGTGTAGCTCGCCTCCCAGGTCGACTGGCCCACCGGAAGTGTGCCCTTCACCATAACTACGGCCGTCTTGGAATCCGGCTGGCTTACCTTCACATCACTGACCTTCCGCTCCGGTCCTGCCTGCTTCCATGGGTTCAGCGCCCCCCGGAACCCGGCAATGTCGTTGTCGGTCGGGGCACGCCAGTAGTTGGGCTTCAGCGGGCCGCTGAGCAGCTCATGGCCCTTCCAGTTGTAACTGGCCAGGGATCCGTCTTCCTTGTTCACACTCACCTTGAACCCGTCACCGCTGATGATCACCGTGCCGCCAGACTGGTCGACCTGCACCGGGCTCATCCCCTCCAGGCCCGCCATCGGGGCCGGGGCCACCGCCCAGGGCATCTTCAGCTGATCCCAGGCTACCGTAAAGCCTTTCTTTGCCCAGTACTCACTATTCTTGGTATGCACGCTCAGGTTCAGCCAGTACTCACGGCCCGGTGCCAGGTCCGGCTGATGGATCGGCAGGTTCAGCCTGGCCCATCCTCCTGCCGGGGTCGTCAGCGTATCGACCACACCCGACTGGACCACCTTCCCGTCACGGGTCAGGTTCCACCGGATGCTGTAGTCTTTCAGGCTCTCGTGGTAGTAGTTGTTATGGACCAGGATCTGTCCCCTGGCCAGGTTCAGCGCCCGGAAGTTCACATACTGGTAGACGTGCTTGACCTCGTAGTAGGCCGGCTGGGGTGTCCGGTCGGGCATGATGAACCCGTTGATGTTGAAGTTCGCATCGTTCGGGTCATCTCCGTAGTCGCCCCCGTAGGCCCAGAACATCTTCCCGTCCTTGTCCTTCTTGTACAGACCCTGGTCGACCCAGTCCCAGATGCATCCGCCAATCAGGTTCTTGTGGCGGTCGATCACATCCCAGTAAAGTTTCATATTGCCCGTTGAGTTGCCCATTGAATGCGCATATTCGCACATGAAAATCGGTTTTGTGATGTCCGGATCCTTTGCCATGTATTCGAGCTGTTGCGGAGTCGGGTACATATGGCTGACCATGTCCGCGACACTGTTCATTTGTTCATAATGTATTGGCCGGGATGGATCAACGGTCTTAGCGTAAGCTGCCATCAGCGCAAAGTTCTCACCATGACCTGCTTCATTACCAAGCGACCATATGATAATAGACGGATGATTTTTATCACGTGCTATCATCCTCTTTATGCGTTCAACGCACGCATGGGTCCAGAGAGGATCACTGCCCGGCATGATTTCACGCTCGTGCATCCCGTGTGCTTCCAGGTTCGTTTCATCCATCACATACATCCCATATTTATCGAACAGATAATAGTAGCGCGGATCATGCGGATAGTGAGAGAATCGAACCGTATTGATATTACCCTGTTTCATGAGCTTCAGGTCTTTCTCAATCCACTTAAAGTCCATAGCACGGCCGTTATATGGATCATGATCGTGAATATCTACCCCTTTGAGCTTTATAGGCGAGCCATTAACAAGCAACATACCGTCTTTAATCTCGATCGTACGGAAGCCTGTTGTTGACCTTGCTGCTTCCAGCACGTTACCCTTGGCATCCTTCAACACCAGGACTACTGTATAAATATTTGGGGTCTCGGCGGTCCATTTTTTAGGCCGATGGATCTTGGCATACAATTCAGCGATGCCATCCGTACCGGCTGGAATGTCAGTTATGGTATGAGATACAGCAACAGGTCCATCGCCGATCATCTTACCGTTTTCGCCATACAGATATGCTTCCACAGTGGCCGGTGGGAAGTTGTCATTTGTGGTATTGCGAACTTTCGCCGTGATATGCATCAAACCATCTTCGTAACGATCATCCAGTTTGGCACGGACGAAGAAATCTTCCAGGTGTTCTTTCGGAGTCGAATACAGGTATACGCTCCGGAAGATTCCGCTGAACCGCCACATATCCTGGTCCTCAAGATAGGAACCGTCCGACCAGCGATATACTTCTACGGAAAGCTGGTTGTTACCCTTCTTCAGGTATGGACCCAGGTTGAATTCCGCCGGGGTCATGCTGCCCTGGCTGTAGCCGACTTTCTTTCCGTTCACCCAGATGTAAAAGGCGCTTTTCACTCCCCCGAAATTAATGTACACGTCACGTCCATCCCAGTCGTCGGGTACTGTAAATGTGGTACGATAGGATCCGACCGGATCATAATCCTGGGGGATCAAAGGCGGATGGGCTGGATAAACCGGGTGGAATGGATAATTAAAATTTAAATAAATTGGCTTGCCATATCCTTCGAGCTGCCAGTTGCCGGGAACAGAAATGGATGCCCACTTGCTATCGTTGTAATTGGTTTCGTAAAAATTTTTTGGCCGGCCTGCCGGGTTCTTTGACCAGTGAAATTTCCACTTACCGTCAAGCGATTTATAAAACGGCGTATGCACATCCAAACCGCTGTCAGCCAAGGCACTTTGCTGGTCAGGGTAGTGCATGAAGCTCAGATGAGCAGGTTCCTTGTTGATCCCAATAACCTGGGGATTCTCCCAGTCGGGGAGCGGCCCCTCGCTGTTTTGAGCACTGGAAAGCATCGGATATGCAAAAAGCGCTACCAACAACAGTAAAATCTTTGACTGACGTGATGTAAATTGTGTATTCATGAGAGTAATGATGGGATGAACGTCAACTAATGTTATCGATAACATCATATTTAAGAACTAGCCTCCATAATTGCAAGTCATTATCAACAAATTATTTTGATAAAAAAAGTCTTTTCCTACCTAAACACAAGAATGTCATCCTGAGCCCCCCATATTCAATTTTGACTACACGAAACTGCAAAATGGGGCGCCCCGAAGGAATCTCTATGGGAAAGGATCTCGCGGAATACAGCAACAATCGCTACAATTGAAGCGATCGTTGCTGGTTATAAAGCGAGATGCTACTTTTTGGGGTAAACCTCAAAAAATCAGGATGACATCCTTGTGTTTGGGATCTGTTTTTCGAAGTTTCTCTATTAGAAGACTCCAATGGAGAGAAATCTCTCTTAATATCCTCCCGATTGATATGCACCAATATCCGGCTTTCTATGTTGTGGAAGCAGATTTCCCCAGAAATCCGTGAATCCATTTTCCGGCATTAATCTGCCTTTTTTATGAAGTAACGATTTGGGGGATAGGTTGTATCCATTCAGTGTGTTCCTGCCGTTTCGACCCGATCCCGGACCCGTAAGTTCGGGGTTCTTATAAATTCCTTCCGGATCCATAGGATGATTCGGTATTTTCCCGAAATAAACATTATGATCAAACACATTGCCTGTGCTCTCCCCATAACCAGGCTCTGCCACATACCGTCCATCAGCCAATCGAGGAGCTGATTGATGACTAAACCTCCCCGTTCCCTTCACATAAAAAATATTGTTGTAGACATGCGTATTCTTCGACCAGCCAAACCAGTCGTTGAAAAGAAAAAGGTGAACATCGAGAGAATCCCCTACATAGATTGTATTGTTATAGATTGATGTCGCGTCTACGGGACCAGCCATTTGAAAGGTTCGTGAGCCGTCGTTCTGACTGATATTGTAGCGAACAATAGTTCCAACATTTCCAACACTTACCGAATCAGGCGATTGTCCGTTGTTACAGATGAGCAGAAAACCACCATCGTTGTCATGACTGTAATTATACTGAATCAGTGTGTTCCGGCAGTTCCAGTCGGAGTCATAGCCCTGACCATCCTTGTACCCTTTCATTCCGCTGACCTCGTTGTACTGGACCACCGTATTGTCGCAGCTCCACGGCCATATCCCCGCGGCGTAATCCTGCGCTCTTTGTCGGCCGCCGTGTATGATGTTATGTTCGATTACAGCACTGTCACAAGCAATGGGTACAATACCATCACCACCGATATCTTCCAGAAGATTATTCCGAATTACTACGTGCAAACTCGGAAACCATTTGTATCTCGACCAGAAAGAACTGCTTCCCGTGATTCCGTTTCGATCTGTCCGGACCAAGTGACATTTTGCAATTAATAAATCATCAAAACGGCTTTTAATGCTGTCACCCCGACAATTCCACGTGATGCCAGTTCCGCCGCCGTTTGATTTTACATTGCTGCCATTTACATCATGCACAAAGAGATTTAGAAGATGAATATGATGCGCAGTTCCAAAATCAGATACAACTAACCGAACACCGGCGCGCCTGGCTTTACGTTCTTTCCCTCTATTCGAGATTTCCAAATCCCGGACATCCCAGTATTCGACATTCGATAGCAAAATCGTTTCCCGGAATTTTCCCTGAGCTTCGATGTGCGGCTTGCTGCCATCACCGTATCTGCCAATCACGATCGGCTTTCTTAAAGCTCCAGACCCTTCTGGAGCCAAATGCCCTGTAAATGCCATTCCTGAATGAAAAAGTATGCTGTCCCCCGGTTCAAAATCCTCATCATTGACCCGGTTCAGCGTTCTCCATGCCGATTTCGGCGATGTCCCGGTATAATGATCATTTCCGGATTGAGCATCTACATAGTACGTCGTAGCTGGCTTGGCATGAGTTGATTTCTGGCCATGTGCCTCTGACGTAGCTGTGCACAGAATACCCAGTATCATTATAGTCATGACAACCTTGGCTGCTTTTCCTATCATAATGTCTTGCATTATCAGTGTATGACGGAAGGAATATGAGTTTCGGGTTAACGCGAAACTGGAAACCGGCAACCGGCAACTTTCCTACGGCATCTTATAATTTGATACATCGGATAATGATCCCATGGACTTAGAATAAGGTTGCAGGTAAAAGGTGTAGTGATAATCCTTGTCACCAGGCAATCGGTATTTTGGTTCCGGTCTCGCTTTCGGGCTCCAGGTATTTACTCCGCCCACACCCATCTGTTTGTCATCCAGGTTCACCGTGATGTAGTCGCGCCGCGGCAGATCATCGATATGTTTGGCCTGCTCCAGGTCCTGCAGCGAGTACGGCCACACACTCACACTCAGCGTTGAGTCACCGATCACCAGCAACCCCTCTCCACTGCTGTTCGTGAAGGCCACCCAGCGCACCCCGTCCCGGTTCCCGTTCTCCTGCGGACGCACATAGTCGGTCCACAGACTATCCACCGCCCCCGAGTAGGTGCCCACGTTGGCTCCGCTCTGCTTATCCACGTAGTTCGACCACGGGCCCCGGCCGTACCAGCTCATCGTTCCATACTCTTTGGGGATGCGCAGCTCCGCTCCCACCTTCGGAATATCCGGGGGTACATCCCCGATCGGACTCAGCTCCTGGCTTACTCTCACCACTCCGTTTCCGTATACCGTGTAGCTCGCCTCCCAGGTCGACTGGCCCACCGGAAGTGTGCCCTTCACCATAACTACGGCCGTCTTGGAATCCGGCTGGCTTACCTTCACATCACTGACCTTCCGCTCCGGTCCTGCCTGCTTCCATGGGTTCAGCGCCCCCCGGAACCCGGCAATGTCGTTGTCGGTCGGGGCACGCCAGTAGTTGGGCTTCAGCGGGCCGCTGAGCAGCTCATGGCCCTTCCAGTTGTAACTGGCCAGGGATCCGTCTTCCTTGTTCACACTCACCTTGAACCCGTCACCGCTGATGATCACCGTGCCGCCAGACTGGTCGACCTGCACCGGGCTCATCCCCTCCAGGCCCGCCATCGGGGCCGGGGCCACCGCCCAGGGCATCTTCAGCTGATCCCAGGCTACCGTAAAGCCTTTCTTTGCCCAGTACTCACTATTCTTGGTATGCACGCTCAGGTTCAGCCAGTACTCACGGCCCGGTGCCAGGTCCGGCTGATGGATCGGCAGGTTCAGCCTGGCCCATCCTCCTGCCGGGGTCGTCAGCGTATCGACCACACCCGACTGGACCACCTTCCCGTCACGGGTCAGGTTCCACCGGATGCTGTAGTCTTTCAGGCTCTCGTGGTAGTAGTTGTTATGGACCAGGATCTGTCCCCTGGCCAGGTTCAGCGCCCGGAAGTTCACATACTGGTAGACGTGCTTGACCTCGTAGTAGGCCGGCTGGGGTGTCCGGTCGGGCATGATGAACCCGTTGATGTTGAAGTTCGCATCGTTCGGGTCATCTCCGTAGTCGCCCCCGTAGGCCCAGAACATCTTCCCGTCCTTGTCCTTCTTGTACAGACCCTGGTCGACCCAGTCCCAGATGCATCCGCCAATCAGGTTCTTGTGGCGGTCGATCACATCCCAGTAAAGTTTCATATTGCCCGTTGAGTTGCCCATTGAATGCGCATATTCGCACATGAAAATCGGTTTCGTTGTCGATACGGCGAGATGCTCAAGTTCATTTGGAGTGGGATACATGTAGCTGTCCATATCCGCAATGCTGTTCATCTGCGAGTAGTGAATCGGACGAGTCGGATCGGCAGTTCTCGCATAAGAAGCCATTTGTGCAAAATTGGATCCGTCGCCGGCCTCGTTGCCGAGCGACCAGATAATCACAGAGGGATGATTCCGGTCCCGTTCCACCATGCTTCGCATACGGTCGAGAGCGGCTGCCGTCCATTTCGGATCGCTGCCCGGCAATATATTGCGCCGAAATGATATACCGTGAGATTCCAGGTTAGCCTCATCAATCACGTACATCCCGTATTTATCGAATAAGGCGTAGTAACGTGGATCATGAGGGTAGTGTGAAAACCGTACTGCATTGATGTTGCCCTGCTTCATCAGGTTTACATCTTTTTGTATCCATTTGTAATCAAGAGCACGTCCGTGATTGGGATCATGATCGTGGATATCCACGCCTTTGAGTTTTACAGGTGATCCATTAACCAGCAACATGCCATCCTTAATCGCGATCGTACGGAAACCGGTAGTTGATCTTGCAGCCTCAATGACATTACCCTTGCCGTCTTTCAGCACCAGGACTAGCGTATAAATATTTGGGGTCTCAGCCGTCCACTTGTGAACGTTCTTTACCTTCGCCCGAAGATCTGCAATTCCATCGGTACCTGCCGGCAGATCCGTGACTGTACGTCCAGTCATAAAGGGACCGCTGCCGATTTGCTTTCCTTGTCCGTCATACAGGTAGACATCAATATGTGCCGGTCTCAGATGATCATCCGTATCGTTTCGCACCTTGGCGGTTATGTGCAGCATTCCATCTTCATAACGGTCATCCAGACCCGCACGGACGAAGAAATCTTCCAGGTGTTCTTTCGGAGTCGAATACAGGTATACCCTCCGGAAGATTCCGCTGAACCGCCACATATCCTGGTCCTCAAGATAGGAACCGTCCGACCAGCGATATACTTCTACGGAAAGCTGGTTGTTACCCTTCTTCAGGTATGGACCCAGGTTGAATTCCGCCGGGGTCATGCTGCCCTGGCTGTAGCCGACTTTCTTTCCGTTCACCCAGATGTAAAAGGCGCTTTTCACTCCCCCGAAATTAATGTACACGTCACGTCCATCCCAGTCGTCGGGTACTGTAAATGTGGTACGATAGGATCCGACCGGATCATAATCCTGGGGGATCAAGGGCGGATGGAGTTTCCGGCTATCGGGTTGGAATGGAAAATGCGAGTTCAAATAGATAGCTTTTCCGAATCCTTCAGTCTGCCAACTGGCAGGAACACGGATTTCTGCCCATTTGCTGTCATTGTAATTGGTCTCATAAAAGTTTTTAGGCCGGCCTGCCGGGTTCTTTGACCAGTGAAATTTCCACTTACCGTCAAGCGATTTATAAAACGGCGTATGCACATCTAGCCCACTGTCAGCCAAGGCACTTTGCTGGTCCGGATAGTGCATGAAGCTCAGATGAGCAGGTTCCTTGTTGATCCCAATAACCTGGGGATTCTCCCAGTTGGGGAGCGGACCCTCGCTGTTCTGAGCACTGGAAAGCATCGGATATGCAAAAAGCGTTACCAACAACAGTAAAATCTTTGACTGACGGGATGTAAATTGTGTATTCATGTGAGAAATGATGGAATGAACGCCAACTAATGTTATCGATAACAAAATAGTTAAGAACTAGCCTCCATAATTGCAAGTACTAAATGCTGATAAATTAGCCGGACTTTTTTTGACTATAATCCATTTTTAAATTGCCTCTGTACTTCAGACAATCTGAGACTCACCGGATCTTTACTGTAAGATTACCTTCACTTGGGATTGATCTTGAGACAGTAAGAATGACGGCTTCTGATCGGAGCGTTGCTGAATACTAACGAAATCCTACGATGATTTCGCAAGCAAAACATCTTCAGGATGACATGGTTGAGTCTTAGCTAGTGCGGATTTATCTGATCCCTCAACTTCATGATTTCAGAGAACCAGAACTCCCTCTTTTTTTGCAGATCTGTCAATCCAACTCAGAAAGATCTTTGACTGGATGTGATTTACATCCAGTTCCAGAACCTTGAGAAATTTCTCTTTTGCCTTCTCTGTCTCTCCGAGGCCAAGGTAGCCGAGTCCCATCAGGTAAAGGCAGTTAACCTTGTTTTTAGTATCCAAATCTTCATCGAAAACAAGAAAATCCGGGAGTGATATTGCAAAATAATCGATCTTGACATCATCGAAGAGATGCGCCTGTCCGTAATCTACCAGCTTATGAAATTTCGAGCGGGCTTCTTTTCCCCTGCCGAGTTTTGAAAGAGCCAATCCTTGGTAAAAGATCATATCAGATGCCTTATCGTAATAATACATCGACATAGACGGACTATAATCTCCATCGGCTGCCATATCTAAATGATCTTTGGCAAGGTCCTTATCGCCCAACTCTTCATAAGCACAGGCAAGATAATAGTGAATATTGTTCTCGCGGGCCCCGGTCAGCTTCCCTTCACCCAGGTTCTCCGGATAGGTCTGTGCTTTCATCAATTCTTCGATCGCCCTTTCATAATCACCATTATCAAGGTAGGTGCGTCCAAGCTGAACATGGGCCAGCACATATTGACCGGTCACTTTACCTTCACCGCCTTCCCATGGATGAAACCGGCGGTCTGCAAGCAGTTCTGCAGCCTTGCTGTAATTGCCCTGTAAATTGCAGAGCATTACCAGCTCCATATAAACATCATCACGTTGCTCAGCAAGAGACCTATGATCATTCAAATTCCGCAAACGTTCTTCCGGCGACTTACCCCGCTTCTTGTACAGCTGGTCTAATTCGAAGAACACACGTGCATCATCCGGATCAAGGGCAAATGCCGCTTCCAGTGCTTCCTGAGCCTTCTGCAGATCACCTTTTTTATTGTAATAAGCAATCGCCAGATTTCTGTGTACCGTTGGAAAGGTATTATCAAGACAACGGGACTTCTCCCAGCTTTCTATAGCATCATCATATCGCTTTTTATCATACAGTAAATTTCCAAGATAATATGATGCTTTGGAATCCTCAGGATTCAATTCCTGAACAAGGTTAATAATTTCAACAGATTTCAGCCGATTGGGAAAACAGTAATCGGCTGGCAGTTCAGCGGCTTTCTTAGAAAGAGAAATTGCATACTCCATATGCCCCATGTATTTTGCGCAGTATGCCATGTAATAATAGATCATGGGGTCATTGCTATAAATTCCCGAATCTATAGCCAGCTGCAGGATATTGCTTGCTTCATCAAAAAAGGCGGCATCCAAATACTCTTCGGCAAGTACCAAGTAATTTGTCGAGTCCCGGGCCAGGCAGGTTTTTAGATATTGAAGGAGCCTTTTTGCCTCTTTCTTCCGCCCCGTGAGTTCCAGGCTTAAGCGGTACTCGTACATAGCTCCATAGTTGAGCGGATCATCCGTTAATGCTTGTATGGCTACCTCTTTTGCATTCGCAACTCGTTCCTCTTTTCTCAATATCGCGGCCTTCAGATTCCGGGCATGGTTATTTTGTGTATTCGATTTCAGCGATTCATTGATATGCTTCAATGCCCCGGCATAATCTTTTCGGATGCAGTCAATCCTTGCGATATAGAAAAAGCTCACACTCTTCCACCGATCATTCCATGTGCATTTATAGAACAAGTCGTACGCCTCGTCGTATCGTCCCTGCATAAACAGTGAGAGTCCAAGATTGTAATACGGCTCACTTTTGTAGGGATTTGGATTACGCTCAATGAGTGTTTCAACCCCACGACGGAAATATTTTTCGCTTCCCCTAATATCTCCCCTCCTCAGCAAAAGAAGGCCATATGCGTTGTTATTATCTACATCTGATGGATTTCTTTTCATTGCTTCCAGATAATAGGGATCCGGATCAAAAGTGGCGTGTCGGTATTGTTCGAGATGCAGACCTGTCTGGTACAATTTGTCTGTGGATTCTATTTCCTCGGGTGGAAGAGCTGCCTGTGCAGGATCCGGGAACTCCTGTTCTTCTTCGGATTCAGGGGACCATGAAACCAGTTCCCTTCCTTCTTTTGTTATGAGAGATAATTTGAGCTTTACCTCATCTGCATCCTGAACCAGCTTTACTTTTGTAATATGAGGATCACCGGGCCCCACTGATATTATTTCATCAGAAAGTACAAGCTTATCGTATTTCAAAACAACTTCCAATCCCTCAAACACTTCAGTTGTATGAACCTTGATTATTGCTGAATCATCCTCAAGTTCGAGATTTACAGCTGCTTCACAGGTAGCATTTTTTACCCTTCCAAGCTTTTGGTAGGGATAGAAGTATTGAGTAAACGACTTTGTCTCGTAAGGATGAAGCCAGCAGAAATCGGGTTGATTATCGGTGTACACACCAGTCATCAATTCGACATAGGGACCATCATCATCGGTGAGATTCAGTTCCCATGCCTTTGCAAATTCACCATTACCCCAGGTCCATTGTTTTTTGCCTGGAGAGACGTGATGATTGGCCACATGCAGAAGGCCGGCTTCTTTTCCGTGATCGTATCCACCAACAAAATCGTACTTAGAATTGAGCACCATGTAGGAGGATGGAACCGGTATATTTTTATACCACGAGATATCGACGCCTTCAGAATAATCCATCTCGTAGTAAGTCCCTGTTGCAATAGGGAAGCGTGAGATGTCTCGTTTCCCGTGATCGGCGACAAAATGAACATCCTGTGGAAACACCGACTGATAGTCATCATTCACTGAAACAGCAGGATTGGCCCACCAGAGAAACGTCTGCGGCAACGGAGTTCCGTTATAAACCTGCACCGATATTTCGATGTACGCCTTACCCGGATGCAGGGTGATCGCATGAAACTCCTTCAATCCCGACATTCGCTCGACTTCACCCAACAGCACGGACTTGCTTCCGTCTGCGTTTTCTACAAGCTTGTAATCGACCGGCAAAAAAGTACCTGGTCGATGGTGCTGCGGCCAGTTGAATTCGATACCGCCCGAAAGCCACGGCCCGGTCAGACCAACAAGTGCCGGTTTTATGACATGGTTGTGATAGATGAACGCGTAGTCGTTAGTCTTGTCATACGCATACTGGATACGCCCGCCAAATGACGGCATCACCATCAACTTGATAAACTCATTTTCCAGAAAGACCACCCGGTATTGTTCATCATATTTCTCGTCAAATACCTTCTCATAAAAGGGATACGGATACACTTTCCCGGAACTTCCCTGGTATACCCGCTTCTCGAAGAACATTGGATTCTTTTCTGGTTTACCGATACGGTATGTCGGTATCGTCACCGTTTCTTCCCAGATACGTACTTTTGTGTGTTGTCTAAAATTAGTCATCTTACTTTTCTTCAATCCTTCGCAGAGGTTATAACAAAGTTCTTCAGATAAATTGGTGCCAAATTCCCCCTTAATAAAGGGGGCGAAAGGGGTTGTCACAGTCAGCATTTCACAAGCTTCTCGTGATATATGAAACGCTAGTTGACACCCTCCTTAGTCCTCCCTCGAGGGAGGAAATTGTGGTCAAAAAAGTTGATCGATCATTTCGGGAGTCACAGACTCTTTCGGATCAAATTGGTTGCTGTTTACATAGTTCTCCAAACTATATAACATCTGGCGAGCGACCGGGCGCTGATCCAGGTTGTGCTGCAGATCAATACTGGTCAACAATAATTTCCCTTTCCCCACTTTGGCCTCGAATACGAGTCCGATTTTATGGTTCTTGTTCCAGTCATCAATCATCTGTACTGTCGGTTTCAATTCCCCCGGCATCTGGTCCATGACTATCGGTTTGGAATGATCGACAAGATCCCACCACTGCCAGTTTGAATAATATTGCGTCGGGAAATCGGCAAGCGCAGGATTCTTTGGATCACACAGAATACCGAGCGTGTGGGGCGGCTGTCCTTCTGTCCAGTTTGTATTCCAGAAAATGCTGGAAAAGCCCGCAGGAATATTGGATTTCACGGCACTGGTGTCTGCAAGAAGCAATACCTTTCCACCACGCTCCAGAATCCGTTTTACCTTGCTGTTCCACTGATGGGCTACGGTGATACCACGCATATCGGGCATTTGTACTTTTGCAGGATAAACCCAAATATCCCAGTGGTTGGTGTAATCTGTTCCTTTAACCGAAAGGGTCACCCTCAACTGTGTGGCTTTATCAATCTTATTCAACGGTACAGACATGTTGCCGACCCTCGTTGGCTGGCCCGCAGGCAGATCTGTACCGTTGAAATCGTCCTCAGCATAAACTTTTCCATCCGGATAGGTCAGCGACCAGTGCATGACTGCATTTGCAAGGTCAGACTCACCATAATTGGCAAATTCGGCGGTTCCATTAAAAGTTTGATCTGTAGTCCACGTGAATGAACCGGTTCTTAATAGTGGAACATGAGCGGATTGAAATTCGTGAAACTCTTTCGCATCGACATAGGGTTTGGGATCCCAGAAAGCATCGAGTACTCCAACCAAAGCCGTCCCCTGACCCGGGAAGTCATGCAATCCAAGAAGCTGGTATCCGCCAAAACCCGGCGTCCGTAATGACGCTTCAATCTCTTCTTTATACTCAAGGACCTGGAGCTTCCCTGATGCCATCATAAAATCATTGGCCTGATCAAGCATGTGATGTTCCTGCAGAGACTTCCGGAACAATTCAAAGTTATATGCTCTGAGTACGCCTGTGTATTTCGAAATTTCATTGAAATCGGGATAGACGCACCATTGTCCGACCTCATGACTCACATACGGCACCGGATGTTTTTTTACATCACTTGTGTAATCCATGTCCGTGCTCAGCGGTTCTACATTGAAGCGGCCTTTCAAGCCCTGTCCCCATAATTGAGCCCGGGCCCCATATGCATTGTCGTATTCATCCTCAGGAATAAGCGCATAGCCGGAAGCGCTGCAATAGAGATGTCGGGGATCCTTTTTTTTCCATCGTTCGACTAGTTTGGTCAGAAAAGGAACTACCTTTGGACCGCCAAGTTCATTACCCGTGACAAACATGGTGAATGAGGGGTGATTTCCATAGGCCTTGAAAATCCGATCGGCTTCGTTTGTGATAAACGCATTTGTCGCTGAATCACTTCCGCATGTACTTGGATCCCAGTATGGATTAGCCACCTGCAGATAGAAACCCAATTGGTCGGCGGCTTCGAATGCAGCTTCCGGCGGACACCATGAGTGGAACCTGACCGAATTCTGGCCATACTCTTTGGCGATCTTAAAGATCCTGAGCCAATGAGCCACATCCGTTGGCGGATAGCCGGTTATCGGGAACGGGGCGCAGTTAAGTGTACCCCGGATAAATGTCGGGTTTCCATTGATTACGAACTGGGTGCCCTTTGTTTTGAAATCACGCATCCCGAAGCTTGTGGAGGTGCTGCCACTGTAATTTTCTCCATCGCTTTCGGCAGATATTTTCGCTGACAGACGATACAACACCGGATGGAATTCATCCCAGAGCTGGACATCATCTCCCATCTTAATTCTTTTCTCAACTGAAATAAGGGAATCACCGCCGCTGAAAGAGACCGATTGCGCCGCTATATGTCCGGGATTGTCTGTATTGTAGCTCGAAGCGGTGAACGTCACAGAACCTTTGACCGATTTTTTTGCTGTATTAACAACGGTGAGTTTAATATCAGCCGTCTTGTTGTTGACATCCGGATAAACCTGCACATCGGAAAGATATACTTTGTCCCGGGCCCGCAACTGAATTTTACCAATAATCCCATTCCAGTTGGTCTGCGTTTCTTCCGTATAAGCGTGGGCGTAAAAGCCAATGTTATACAGATAATCATTATCCACGCGGATCATAATCAGATTTTCTGCACCGGGTTTTATGTATTGTGTGATATCGTATTCATGTGGAACAGAAAGACTGACTTTTCGACCCACGTTTTTTCCATTTACCCATACAACCGTGCTCCAGTGCGTACGCTCAAGGTACAGTTGAATATCTTTCCCGTTCCAATCCTTTGGGACATACACTTTCTTTGAATACCAGGCTGCACCCTTGTATTTAAACAACCGGTTCAGGCGCCAGGGTACCAGATCGTGTGTCTTGTATCCGCGGCCGGCTTTATCTGTTGATCCTGGCAGTGAAATCGTTTCGGGCAGGTCCTTTGTGTACCAGTTCCCGCGATAATGGATGCCTTCGTCAAGAGGATCCAGTTCGAATCCCCAAATTCCCTTCAGGGAAATAATATTGGGTGTCCCCTTTTCGGGAATCCCGCTCGACTGAGCTTTCGCACAATCGTGGGATCCCAAAATGAAAAGGGTGGTTAACGATAACACAAAATGTAGTAATGTCTTGCCATTCATCATATCCTCTTCGACTATTTATGATCTGATTAATTCTTCTTCCAATTCCTCAAGCGACTTCCCTTTTGTCTCCGGCACGTAGCGGTAAATGAATAACCATCCCAGCAGACAAATACCGGCGTAGAGCCAGAAAGTGACCGACTCACCCACATTCTCCTGCAAAATTGGAAAGGTGAGTGTAAGAACGAATGATGCAATCCACAGAAAGAATGTTGCCACTGACATTGCTTCTCCCCGAATGCGGTTCGGGTAAATTTCGGATATAAGTACCCAGACAACAGGAGCCAGAGATATAGCATAGAAAGCAATGGTCATCAGGATGAGTATCAGTACATGAATACCATGCAGGAAGTTCAGATAGAAGCAGGCACCAATAAGAAGATAGGTAACTACCATACCGGCCGAACCAATCAAGAGTAATTTCTTGCGGCCAACTTTGTCAATCAAACGCATTGCGACAATAGTAAATGTCAGGTTGACCAAGCCGATTATAATGGTTTGAAACAATGATGAATCGATGCCGATGCCCGTTTTCTGGAAGATGACCGGAGCATAGAAAAAGATAACGTTGATGCCACACCACTGCTGGAGTACTGCCAAAAGGATACCGATGATCATCACAAAACGGAGTCTCGGATTCAGTAATTCTTTGAATGAACCTTTCTCCTCATGATTCAGGGTCTTCTTAATCTCCCCGCTGATTCGTTTAGCATACTCAAATCCGGCGATCTTGTTGAGTACATCAAACGCCTCGTCATCCCTTTTTTTCTTGTATAGCCAGCGCGGGCTTTCCGGAACAAAGAAGAGTGCCGCCAGGAATATGACCGCCGGAAATGCTTCTGATGCAAACATCCAGCGCCAGTTATTGGGACCAATGCCAACCAACAGATAGTTTGTAAAATATGCGATCAGAATACCTATGACGATGGTCAGTTGGTTGAGGGACACGAACTTACCCCGAATATCAGCCGGAGAGACCTCAGCAATATAAACAGGTGACAATGTCGAAGCCATGCCGACTCCAAGTCCACCTATGAAACGGTAGATAAAAAAAGAGGTGAGCGAATTGGCCAGACCGGAGCCAACTGCTGAAACGGCCAGAAAAACGGCACAAAGTACCAATAAGTTTCGGCGGCCAAACCTGTCACTGGGTGTTCCTGCAAGAAACGGGCCAAAAATACAGCCGATCAATGCACTGCTTACGGCCCAGCCCAGGCTGCTTCCGCTCAGGTTAAAGACCTGTTTCAGGAAAGGTATAGCGCCTGATATTACCGAAATATCAAAGCCAAATAACAGACCTCCGAGAGCAGAAATCATGGATATCGTTACGAGATATCCCATGTTGTACTGTTCGGCCTGCTTCAGGAGCGGATCGGCACTACTGTTCGTCATATTGATTTCCTGTCAAAAATTTCGAAAGCGCTTTTCACCTGTAATGATACACACAACAAATAAGCTGGAGATAGTGTAAAAAGGTTAGTTGTATCACCACCGAGTGCACCGGCCATTTTAAAGTCCTTTCCGACTGGCATACATCATGTATTTCAATACTTGGTAACACTCAGTGATGATACACAACCACGAAGAGAGACAACCTATACAGTTCTATTATCTCATTTAAATATAACCCCGATTATTTGTTTAGAAATGGATTTTTTAGGGATAGTGATGGATTATCTTATTTTTGAAAGTTACTTTCTGTAAAACTCATTTGAATATCATTCATTCAATGAAAGAACTACAAACAAACACATCAGATATTCGTCCGGAACTTCGGAAAAGAGAAGGATTTACCGGACAAAAGATGATTGTCATGCCCAAGAGAGTTACCGCTCACATAGCAAAAACTCCTTTCATAAGTGCACTGTTAATAACAGATATAGGCTATTATCCTAAAGCCCGGTTCCACTACCGGGAAAGGGAAACCGGCATTGATCAATACATCCTGATCTACTGTGTTGAAGGAAAAGGTTGGTACGAATTTAACGGGCAGCGATTCGAAGTAAATCCAGATGATTTCTTTATCCTGCCGGCCGGTCATCCGCATAGCTACGGAGCTGATACTAAAGAACCATGGACTATTTACTGGGTTCATTTCAGCGGAGTGATGGCAGATTCGTTAAATTCGAAACTATTGCCTTTTACCCAACCAGTTCACTATCCCGTGTTTCATATTGATGACCGCCTGCAGATTTTCAATGAAATGTACTCAGCACTCGAACGTGGATACAGTTTTGATAACATAGGTTACGCTAACAGCTGTCTATGGCAATTTCTCGGATCTTTTCTCTATCCCGATGCTTACAAACATAATAAGCTGGAAGAGACTCATGATCCTGTGGAAAAATCAATTATCTGGATGCAGCAGCATCTTCATGAAAGCATTACTCTTGAAGATCTGGCACGTGAAGCCAAATACTCCGTCTCTTACTATTCGATGCTCTTCCAAAAGAAAACCGGCTATTCCCCCATCGATTACATGATACATCTCAAGATGCAGAAGGCCTGCCAGTTTCTGGACATGACCGATCTGAAGATTAAGGAGATAGCGGGCGAAATCGGCTATAATGATCCATACTATTTTTCACGCCTGTTTCACAAAATCATGGGCGTGTATCCCATGGAATACAGAAAGAAAGAAAAAGGATAAAACAGTGATCAGTTATCAATAAACAGTTAACAGACTTTAGACTTTAGACTTTAGACTTTAGACTTTAGACTTTAGACTTTAGAAAAGATACCTTCATGTCATACTGTGTCAATAGCTAAACGCTGATGACTGATGGCTTTTCCCCCTCGTTGCGCTGCTCTGCTGCGCAACGAAACCATAAGCTGGTTCTGGCGTCTTCGCCAGAACCCCAAGCAACTGTGCTAAACGTTGATCGCTAATAGCTTTTTCACCGAACCCAGAAATTGGACACGTCCCTGAGCGCACCCATGTCTTTATCGTAAGGTTTCAGGTAAAAGTGATATTCGTATTTTTTTGATGTTGGAAGCTGATACTTTGGCAACGCCTTTGCCTGTGGCCGCCAGGTATCCGTTCCACCGACTCCCACCTGCTTGTAATCCAGGTTTACGGTGATATTGTTACGGGTTGGTAATTCGTCGATGTGTTTGGCTTTCTCCAAATCTTGCAATGTATAAGGCCAGGCGCTCACGCTTAATGCAGGACCACCAACAACCAGCAGTCCATCTCCGCGTTGGTTCGTGAATGCAACCCAACGGACTCCACAGCGATTACCGTTTTCCTGTGGCCTCACATAATCTGTCCACAGTGTATCAACCAGACCGCTGTATGTGCCCATTTCAGCACTGGCTTCACGGTCGATGTAATTTTCCCACGGTCCCCGTCCATACCAGGTTATCGTGCCATACTGTTTAGGGATCGTCATCTGCATGCCAACTTTAGGAATATCGGCCGGAACTTGTCCTACGGGCGTGAGTGATTCATCCACTTTTACAGTGCCATCGCCATATATCGTGTATCCGGTTTCCCAACTTGACTGTCCTACCGGCAGCGTTCCTTTGATGTCAATGACAGCTTCTGCGTCACCCACCTTATTTACTTTTACTTCTACAACCTTTCGTTGTGAGGCCGCTTCTTTCCACTCATCCAATGCTCCACGCCATCCTGCATGATCATTATCAGTCGTTGCGCGCCAGTAACTTGGTTGAAGCGGTCCGTCTATCAACTGCTGCCCCTTCCAGTCATAATGATTCAAAGCTCCCGTATTCCTGTCGATATAAACGAGGAAGCTATCGCCTTTAACGACAATGGCACGGCCCGTTTGATCAATACTGACAGATTTCATACCAGAAACAGTTTGAATTGGTGTAGAGGCAACGGCCCACGGCATCTTGAATTGGGCCTTTGCGACTGTGAATCCCTTTGCCGCCCAGAACTGATCATTCTTCAAATGCGCACTCAGGTTCAGCCAGTATTCCCGGCCAGCATGTAACTCCGGTTTTTGGATGGGCAGTGTGAGGCGAACCGACTGTCCGGCTTCGGCCTGCAACGTATCGACAACACCCGACTGGATCACCTTTCCATCTTCAGTAAGCTGCCAATCGAAACTAAAATCACCTGCATTTAAAAAGGAATAACCGTTGTGAATTTCAACGACATCCGGCCCTTCACTTTTTTCGAACCGAATAGCCTGGTAGACTTTCTTTACTTCAAAAAAACCCGGATGCGGTTTACGATCAGGGAAAACGAGACCGTTGATATTGAAATTGGCGTCGTTGGGTTTGTCGCCATAATCGCCTCCGTATGCCCAGAACCATTTTCCCTGCGAATCTTTTTTGTACAATCCCTGGTCCACCCAATCCCAGATATATCCACCAATAAGATTCTTATGTCGTCGAATGACCTTCCAGAGGTCCTGGAAGTTGCCGGTTGAATTGCCCATGGCGTGAGCATATTCAGTCAAGACAATCGGTTGGGTTATACGGGGATTCGTTGCCCATCGTTCTAATTCTGCCGGCCTCGGGTATCCTGTGCCGTAGAAATCGGCGACGCTGTTCATCTGTTGAAAATGTATGGGACGCGTCGGATCGGCAGTGCGTACGTATGCAGCCATTTGTGCCGCATTATCACCGTGACCGGCTTCATTGCCCAGCGACCAGATTATGACGGATGCATGGTTTTTGTCTCTTTCAAGCATGCTTTTCACACGATCGAGACATGCCTTGTTCCAGACCGGGTCACTCCCGGGGAGTAATTCACGTCCAATTGAGATTCCATGTGATTCCATATTTGTCTCATCCATCACATAGATGCCGTACTTATCAAAAAGATCGTAATAGCGAGGATCATGAGGATAGTGCGATAGACGAACCGCGTTGATATTATCCTGCTTCATGAGTCTCACATCCTTCTTGATCCACTTGTAATCCAAGGTCCTGCCATGTAAAGGATCATGATCGTGATAGTTAACACCAGTCAATGTCACAGGCCTGCCGTTTACGTATAACATCGAATTTTTGACTTCTATAGTCCTGAATCCGGTGTTTGTCCGTACAGCTTCCAGTACCTTGCCATCCTGATCCTTCAGCGTGACCACAACGGTGTATAAATTTGGTGTTTCCGCAGTCCATTTTCGAGGATTGTTGATTGTTGCATACATCTCAGCAACGCCATCTGTTCCGGCTGGCAAATCGGTAACCGTTTTTCCGGATACAATGGGTTTTTCACCGATCTTATTACCGTTCTGATCATATAGCCAGGCTTCAACTTTGGCCGGCGGCAGGTGATTATCTGTTGCATTACGAACTTTTGCAGTGATGTGAAGCATACCGTCCTCATACCGGTCGTCGAGTGTAGAGCGAACAAAGAAATCCTGGATATGTTCTTTTGATGTACTGTAGAGATAGACGCTGCGGAAAATCCCACTGAAACGCCACATATCCTGGTCTTCCAGCCAGGAGCCATCCGACCAGCGGAAGACCTCGACCGCCAACAGATTTTTCCCCTTCTGGAGATACGGTGTCAGGTTAAATTCTGATGGCGTCATGCTCCCTTCGCTGTAACCCACTTTCTTGCCGTTAACCCAAATATAGAATGCGCTTTTCACGCCACCAAAATGGATAAAAACTTCCCGGCCGTTCCAGTCGCCGGGGACTGTAAATGTAGTTCGATAAGACCCGACCGGATCATTATCCTGCGGTATCAGGGGTGGGTGAAGTTTTCGATAATCCGGCTGAAACGGATACCTGGAATTCGAATAAATGGGCGTTCCGAATCCTTCCAGCTGCCAATCGCCGGGCACTGATATATTAACCCATTTGCTATCGTTGTAGTTTTCCCTGTAAAAATCCCGGGGACGTTCAGCGGGATTCTTTGACCAGTGAAATCTCCACTTGCCATCCAGCGATTTGTAAAATGGAGAGTGATACGCCGTAATATCACTGTCAGCAAGAGCAGATTGAACGTTGGGGTAAGGGATAAAGAGGGCGTGCGCCGGTTCCTTGTTGATCCCGATGACTTCGGGATTCTCCCAATCGGGCAATGTCCCGTATTGCGCCCAGGCCAATGTCGGACTGATTACCAGTATGATTAAAAATATGGATCGAATCGTTTGCTTTGCCATAGATTCCTTTTTTTTGCACTCCCAGGAAAGACACAAAGCACACTGAGATTACACAGAGAACCACAATGAAAATCCTTCTTGTGACTCTCCGGGGATTCTTCGTGCCCTGTGTTCCCTTTTTATCTAAATACAGACTTCTGTTTATTGCTGTTGACTGAAAGTCGGATCACCTTCAGTAATTTTGATAATCCTATTCACCGGTGGTTTCTCAAACTTTTGCCGCTTTCCATCCGGCCATTGGATGGAAAGGCTATCTATTTGGTTATAACTACCCAGGCCAAAATGCTGGACAAGGCTGTTTTCAGAGATATACGAGCTTTGTACACCTACTTCTCTTAGGTACATGTTCCCATCGATATACAATTTCAATTTTGCTCCAATAGCCGATCGATTGCTTTTGCCAGTGCCTGTCAGAGACACTTCCAGCCAGTTGTTCTTGTTGCCCCCATCGTTTCTCAGTAGTACGGCCTGCGCTTCATGATTTACAATAAATACATCAACATCTCCATCATTATCATAATCTGCAAATGCAGTACCTCGTGCAACCAACTTTCGACTTAAATCCTTGCCGCAGTATTCTGTTACATTCTTAAATCCTTTTCGTATCCCGATATTCCACAACAACCTGCTTGGCATAGGTATTAACCTGGTGGGATCGTCTCTTCTATTATCCGTGCTGCCATTGGTAAAAAACAGGTCGAGGCGGGTATCATTATCAAAATCGATAAATGAGGTTCCCCAAGACACGAGCCCTTTTGACACATCTCCCGCTCCAAAATGATTGGCGACATCACGAAACTCAAAGTTGTGGATCTTCATCAAAGGATTAAAGAAGTTCATGTACAGTCCGTTCTCTTCTACTGCCCAGTTGGTCATGTACAGATCCATATCCCCATCCTGATCCCAGTCGCCCACGCCAATCCCCATTGAACTTCGGTTATCCGACATATTCGCTGCATTGCTGACATCCAGGAAGGTTCCGTCCCTTTTGTTCATGAACAGTTTATTATAGCTAACGTCGTTCGCCACAAACAAGTCCGGCCAGCCATCGTCATTGAAATCACACCAGGTAGCGGAAAGACTTTTACCGTCAATATCCGTTACTCCTGCCTTTTGTGATACTTCAGAAAAAGTACCATCCCCGTTGTTATGAAAAAGCAGGTTTGGTTCAGCAGAAAATGAGACCGGATTTAGACTCACCGGTACGTTTACAGTTGATCGCCGGCTGACTTTATTCTGGCCAGTTTTTTTGTATTTCAGATAACCCGTTACATAAAGATCGAGGTTTCCGTCCCGGTCGTAATCGCCCCACCGTCCATCAGACCAAAATCCCTTGTAATCATACATTCCGGCGGCTTTGGTAACATCTGTGAACGTGCCATTTCCATTATTTTTGTAAAGAATATTATGACCATCAGCAGCTATGAAAATATCGGGCCAGCCATCGTTATTGTAATCACCGACAGCGACACCCATTCCCCATCCCTTGAAGGTAATGCCGGCTTTTAGTGTTACATCTGTGAATGTTCCATCTTTATTATTATGATAGAGGGCACATCGCGCCGGAGATTTCTTGATTTCCTCTTTCGACATTCCCCAGGGGCCCACCTCATCTACAACAAGCAAGTCCTGCCAGCCATCCTGATCGTAATCGATCCACGCCGCACCAGATCCCATATCTTCGGGAATTTGGGAAGTTCTGGTTCCGTAGAAATGTTGAAAGTGGATACCTGACTGGCTGGCCACATCCTTCAGTGTAATATCCGGGGCCTCATTAAACAATGTTACAGTAAACCTGGCGATCGCATTCCTGGCAGGTTTCACCACAGAAGCTGGCCATTCAAAAAAAAACATTGCGAGAATAAGAACCAGTATAGTCACAGAAACTATACTAAGTAATCGCCCTTTTTTCTTGTTCATATTTAATTAATAGAGATGCATTGTTAATCAGGTCCGAAGCCAAACGACGACAAAGTGAAAGAGATGCTAATCAACGTGAGTTCGAGATAACGAAATCATATAGCCAGTAGCAATCTCATATCACAAGACCTATACACAATAGAGACTGATGATCATCATCCAAATATAACGAAGTCGGGAAATCCCATCCCGATATACTGGGACCGGGAAAACCCGACTTCATTACCATTTGCCAGTTGAAACCAGGACACAAAAAAGTTTCAACAGCTTTATCGTCCTTTATTAATACCCAGGATTCTGTTTAATCTTGGTATTTGTTTGCATCTCCGATTGTGGGATCGGAAGTATCTCATTCTTGCCGGCAGTAAAATTGTCGCCGCCAATAGCACCATGGGCTTTTAGCATTTGCTTGATGGTCATAGAACCTGTGATGTTACCGTTCCAGCGCCACATATCATACCATCTTATACATTCGTCAGATAATTCAAGTACACGCTGATGCTCGATCTCAGTCAGTACCGAATTTTTATCGGTTGCACCACTGTAGTTAGCCAGACCAGCCCGGTTGCGGACCATATTAACAGAATTGATTGCATCTGTCATTGCTCCACCAGACTGAACAAGAGCCTCTGCGTACATCAGCAAGACATCGGCATAACGAACAATCTTGTCATTCTTTTCACCATAGTCGGATATATGAGTGTCTAAGAATGAGTCGTTGTATTTACGCCATGCGGTTTTTGTGGCACCGGCCCCGAATAACACGCTATAAGTATCCCCATAAAATTTTTGAGGATTATTGGGATAGATGACGGAACCGTACAGACGCCCATCGACATCACCTGCGGCGGTCTTCTCTTTCAGGAACTCGTTAATGAGCCATTGATTCGGATAACATTCGTACCAGCCACCAGCTTCAGAAGGTCCTTCCTCACGGGTACGAACGTTCTTAATGGCCTGTCCCTTAAAGGATCCACCGGCATAATTGACTTCCAACAGACTTTCCTGATTGAAATCAGTGATGAATGCATCGAAGTAATTAGGCAACAAATCATAATTCTTAGCATCTATGATCTGCTTGAATGTTGCCGCAGCAGCAGCCCATTTTTTCTGATACAGCTGGGTCTTTCCAAGGTATGCAAGAGCTGCTCCTTTGGTAATACGTCCCTGATCGGCCGCATCATAGGTATTTGGGAGTGCTGAGACAGCATCAGTCAAATCTTTTTCAATTTGCGCCCATACTTGCGAAGGCTGTGCCTGTGGCTGCGCATTATCTTCGGTCACCTGCGTTACACTGGTAATCAGTGGTATGTTCCAGAAGTTTGTCAGCAGATTAAAATAGAAATAAGCTCTTAGGAATTTCGCTTCGCCTACATAACGAGCTCTTAGAGCAGTATCCATTTTAATGTTCGGAACATTCTCGATTACCTGGTTTGCTCTGAAAATCCCTGTATAGTTCATTTTCCAGCAACCGTCCGGTGTACCATTTGTAGAAGTAAAGGTAAATAGAGCCAGCGACCACCAGTCGGGCACGTCGTGAGTGATACCAATATCATCACCACGATACAATGCTGGAACCCAGCGATTGTACCAGTTGTCAGCCGCTGCACCCCACCCGGATGTTCCGAGGAAGTTTTCGTAGACAGCGCTGAGATTTGCTTCTGCATCGCTTGCAGACTTCCAGAAGTTATCTGGTGTTAATGAATTCGGGTTATTCTGGTTCAGCAGCTTTGTACAGCCTGACAGGAAGGCAGCTCCACCAATAAAACCCTTACCAATTGTTCCAAGAAATTCTTTGCGTTTCATCGTATAGACCTCACACTTTTAGAAATTAATGTCAATTCCACCATTGATCGTCCGTGCGACCGGGTATAATCCCTGATCCAATCCACGGTTGAGCAGACCATCTCCGGAATAACTCGGATCATATCCGGGATACTTGGTCAGCGTCCACAAATTGTTTCCATTCACGAAGAGACGCAGTTTTGATACTCCCCATCTGCTTAGAATATTATTGGGAAGTGTGTACCCAATTTGAACGGTTTTAAACCGCAGATAGGAGGCATCGTACAGGAATCTTGTGGATGGATCCGAGTTGTGGTTGGGATCATTAAAGGTCAGACGCGGTACGCTGGTACTGGTATTATTGGGTGTCCACGCATTGAGCATATCACTGCTGAAGTTGTAATCAAGTGTTCCCCGATTGGTAATCCAGGAATTCGTATCGAACATTTTGTTTCCATACGTACCTTGCAGGAACAACGTGATATCAAAGTTTCCATAGTTGGCACTGAAATTCAGGCCGTATGAAAAATCAGGGAAGGGGCTTCCGCTGAAGGCAACGTCAGCGTCACTGATCATGCCATCACCATTGACATCGATGTACTTCACATCACCAGGTTTGGCATTCGGCTGAAGCAGTTCGCCTTTGCTATTGGTATAGCTGTTGATTTCAGACTGGCTCTGGAAGAGGCCATCAGCCTGTTTCAGGAAAAATGAACCAAGTGGATACCCCACCTGCGCAACAGTCACGCCACCCGTTGATGCACGGTGTGGTGCATCACCATAAATAATCTGATCGGCATAACCCAGTTTTACGACCTTGTTTTTCACGGTTGATACATTAGCTGATACCGTGTAGTTGAACTTGTTATCATACGTTGGTGAGTTATAAGTCAGGCTGAATTCAAAACCTTTGTTTTGGAATTTACCTGTATTGACCAGCGGAGAAGCACTCGTTCCCGTAGATGGTGGGACCGGCACGTTCAACAACACGTTGTTTGTCTTGTCTACATAATAATCAACCGTTGCCGAGAAATTTTTCAGGAAATCAAGATCAAAACCAACATCCAGGTCTTTTGTGGTTTCCCACTTCACACTCTTGTTAACAAATGCCTCTTGCGCTGCACCTGTTAAGAAACCACCACCGAACAGGTAACCCAAATTCGGGGTGTAGGAAATGGTTGGGATATAAGCATAATCGGTATTTGGTTCATTACCCAGTACGCCATAACTACCACGTAATTTCAGATTTGAAATTACTGATTTCAGTGGTTCGAAGAACTTTTCATTACTTACTCTCCATCCAACTGAAGCCGATGGAAAAACCCCGTAACGATTGGTACGACCAAACTTGGAAGATCCGTCACGACGCACATTTGCTGTCAAGTAATATTTGTCACCATATGAATAGATCAGACGGCCAAGAAATGAGATCAGATCCCACCTATTGTCGTAACCACCAGCTGTGATAGTGTAACCAGTACTGGCATCGAGAACATGGAGCGAATTGTTCGGGAAACCCTCTTTGTAACCACTAGTCTCCCGATAATGGTTTTCTTCAGAAGTAAAACCAACCAACACATTCACGTTATGTTTACCAAATGTATTTTGGTAATTAAGGGTATTCTCAATCAACCAGTGATGGGTTCTGCCACGCGTTTCACTCAGATTGGCCCTTACACTCTGGCGCTGATTCGACATGAAATAAGTTGGGGTCCAACCCTGGTAGTAGCCATCCCAAATCGAGTAACCGGCATTCAACTTATAGGTAAAGTTTGTGAGGAATTGAAGCTGCCCATAGACGTCTGCCTGCAGATTGTCATTGTGATTGGTGTTGTGCTGCAGTTTAATCAGGCCAAGCGGGTTGAAAGCTTGTGTTGCCAAATACGATGGGGCACCACCCCAGCCACCGTCATTCAACGAATCGCGAACGGGGATAATCGGCTGTGCAAGAATGATTTGCTGTGTCAGAGCTTTATCACCGCCATAAGGCATTGTTCTTCTGTTCTCATCGGTAAAGCTGATACTTTCACCGAATGTGAATGGGCCTGTTTCCTGTTGACCGTTGTAATGCAACAGAGCCTTGCGATAATATGTGTCCGTGGCAATACCGTTTTGCTTGTTGAATGAACCGGATACCCTCCAGGTATTATTATTCTGACCACCGGAAATACCCATGTACGTTTTCCAGAGCGGTTCAGAATTATAAATTAGATGCTGCCAATCCGAGCCCACACCCAATGATGATGGATTTTTGAGAGCATCAAAGACAGGGACACTACCATTTGTCGTCAAATGCAAGGCGTTGTCGATCTGTGCATATTGCTCGGCATTAGCTACCGGGATAAATTTCGTTGGTGACTGAATACCGTATGACGATTGAATAGTTACGTGAGTCTGTCCGGATTGACCCTTTTTAGTCGAAACAATAACCACACCATTTGCAGCCCGTGACCCATAAATTGCAGCTGCAGCAGCATCTTTCAGCACCTGAATGCTTTGAATATCTTCCGGGTTGACATTATTGAGATCACCCGGGCTGCCATCGATAATAACCAGAGGGTTGTTGTTACCAAAGGTATTGGTACCACGAATACGAATGTTTATACCCGCACCAGGTTCACCGCTTGAAGGTGATACGTTAACACCTGCTGTCGTTCCTTCTAGCGCTGAAGCAACATTAGGCAGTGTTGAATTTTTTGTGAGTTGATCCGTGCTCACAGAAGCGACGGAACTACTCAAATCGCTTCTTTTCTGAACACCGTATCCAACGACGACCATCTCTTGTCCTCTGATGGCCTCCGATGTCAGTGAGGCATCGATCGAATGACGTCCGTTTACCGGCACCATTTTAGTTTCGTAGCCGATGTAAGAGAAGACCAGGGTATCCTGTCCGCTTGATATGTTCAGGGTGTACTTCCCATTCATATCAGTTGCTGTACCAGTAGTGGTTCCTTTTACCAAAACATTCACTCCTGGAAGCGTTCCGCCATTTGTAGCATCTTTGACAACACCACTAACCTGGTAGGTTCCCTGAGCCATAAGTGGATGAACTCCTAATGTAACACTAAAAAGCGCTACCAAGAGCGGGAGTATAACAGAGATACTCCTAAACAACGAATCCTGTTGCCAGTATCGGTTTTTCATAGTTAGTCCTCAGCAGTTTTTGATTTCGAAAATGAGGTATACGTGCAAGTTGATACCTAAACCCAGTCAATCACCGGCCGTTATCCACAACCGGTTCCAATCATCTTAGACACATGCTTGTAATTTCAGCACAATCAAGCACTTAATATCCGCATAATAACGTTAACATTTGCCGCACACGCTACAGCAATACTTTGTTATCGCTAACATTTTTATTCTACGAATCGTCATTTATAATGTCAATACTCTTTAGCTATTCCGGATAAGATTCTTTGGCACAACCATTTTTTGAATAAAAAGTATAAATAATTAAATAGTAAATATTTTTTTATATAAAATAATTATGATTATTAGTGAAAATAATTAATAATAAAAATAGATACTTTAAAAATTATCTCTAATGTTGAGCCTTTTAGTAAAAATGTTCGGATTTTTCAGACTGGAATGACGAAATAATTCCTCCCTGTGATGCAGGGCAAAACTACTATAATCCTTATCTAAAAAGACGGTTTTTATTCGTCAATACTATACACTCGTCAACTGTATAGATCAGATGTCCCCTTTGGATGATGAAACTTAACAATACTATACAATTGGACGTTAGCTACGTTCCCAAAAAAACGATATCCTTTTTACCAGCCAATCAATATCTAATGACGTACCTTTTTTTGATCTTGCCAGATAAATCGATGGTTTTTTTTGTTCCATCAAACCACGTTACTTCAATCTTTTTGGGTTCCTCAGAAACTCCAAGAACCTGAATCGTGCTATTTTGTGACCAATATCCGGAACCTGCCTGAATTTCCCGTCTTGGTCCCATTTTTCCATCTTTATAGACCAGGCGGATACTCGATCCAATACCACTCTTGTTTGCCGGTGGACCAACAAGCCTGATATCAAGCCCTTGCCGGGGAAATTGGTTCAAATAAAGTTTAGTCGCCCCACCGTTTTGCGACACAACCAGGTCGGTTCGCCCATCACCATTAACATCACTGATTGCCGCCCCTCTTTGAGCCCCTTCAATTTCAATCCCACTCTCATCTCCCGGCACAGATTTAAAATCTCCATGACCATTCCCAAGAAGAAGAAGTCCCCTTCCCGCGTCCTGACGAGGTTCATTCGGCGGAAAATCAAAAAAGTTCTGGCCCAGGAACAGATCTTCGTTGCCATCATTGTTAAAATCAGCGACTGTGGCATCTATAGAGGCACTGAGCTGTGCTTGTAATGGTAAAGCGTGTGCCGTAAAACTTGTTCCGTTACTTATGAAAATCATTGTCTTCAGAGAATTGATTTCCTTTGATGGAACGATACTTTTGAAATTGGGACCAAAAATCTCATCCAGTGATGAGTGGGCAAATTGTCTGTTTGATGTGATTGATCCCATTATGTTCGCTATCGACCCAAGTTCATATAACCTGCGCCTCGGCACATAAGAATTGCTACCCTTATCGAACAGCGTCTCGACAATATCGATTCGACCATTACTGTTAATATCGCTGTAATACATTTTCAAAGGGAATTCCGGATTCTCAATCTTATAGGTTCCGTTCAATCCCATATTCGTTGCAATGATATCCGGGCGCCCGTCATTATTAAAATCCCCCGTTGCCACACCATTCCACCATCCGTCGTACTTATCCAGGCCGACTTGTTTAGTAACATTGTGAAAGACACCTTTATCATTTCTGAATAATATCAGACTCCCCCATTCCGTACTTAGCAAAAGATCAGGATCACCATCCCCATCGTAATCAGTAAAGACCACCCCGGTGACCAACCCGATGTTTTCCAGTTGCTGCGAGTTTAATTTGTCTAACGTGTAATGACCATTTACATATTTAAAAAGCCTCGAATCGGCGTTCTGCGGATATTTACCAGGTTTAAAACGACCGCCAACAAATAAATCCAAATTACCATCGCTATTATAATCAGCAGCAGCGATTGGACCGGTTGTCGAGAGAATACCCGGGATCATTGTTGCAGAAGAAACATGGTTGTTTCTAATATGAAAAATATTGGCAGACGGTGCATTAGCTGAACCCTGTTCATAGTTTGCACTACCAACCACAACATTCACATAATTGTCCTCATCCCAACCGATAATTGCGGCCTGATCTCCGGGCGCAATACCCGTTACATTTCCAAGATCGACTGGTTTAAATCTGCCATTTCTTAAATTTTCGAATACAGACAGCCTTCCTCCCTTTCCACTTCCTATGAAAAGGTCGTCATCTCCATCCCGATCGTAATCAATCCATGCTACTCCAGGTCCCAACTGACTGAGTTTTTCAGGAAGCAAAGGCTGAACTTTAAAATCATTGAATTTGCTCTCGTGATGAATATGGTTAATATGGTTCGAAATGTCTCTAAACATAGGTTTCTTATCCACCGATTCAGACACGGTAACGGGATTCACCTCTTCTGCTCCCGTTTCATCAATTTCGTAGATTCTGTCGGCTTGAACACTATCTACTTTGCTTTGCTTACCATCAGGCCATAACACAGAAATTGTTTGATTCTTGTTATCCTTATCCGCCGCAAAAACTGTCAGTGGGTCAGAACCCGACATGTAATCCCCGCCACTTGTAACCTGCTTTGTTTGTATTACTGGTCCACCCAGAAATGTAATTCTTGCGCCTATTCCCTGAGTGTTGGCCGCTTTTCCTTTCAATCGCACCGCAACACGTGGAGCAGAAGTTTCATTTTCATAAATATTAGCTTGCTCATTGAATCGATTTATTACCAGATCCAGGTCACCATCATTATCCAGGTCAGCAAGTGCCATCCCCTGGGAGATATCCGGTTCATCAAATCCCCATTTTTTACTCTGATCGGAAAAAGTTAAATCATGATTATTGCGATAAAACTTGTTTATCAACTTTAACTTTGGATATTCCAGGATATCGGCATTCCCTTTTATTTGTCCAGATCTCATATCCTGTTGATCGAGTCTCTCTTGCGTGTCAAGGTCCAGATAGTCAAAGCCATGGCCGGTCGTACAGATCAGGTCCTCATAGCCATCAAGATCGATATCCAGAAAGTGACACGCCCAGGTCCACCCGCTGGCATCGATCCCACTATACTGACCGATTTCTTCATACGTGCCATCTCCCCGGTTTAGATACAATGAATTCTTATTATACTGCGGTTGTCCATTGATAGCCGGCAGATAGTCGGAAAACTGCTGCAATCTTCTTTGATGATCCGGACTCAACATCTCCGTCGCAAAAATATCGGTCAATCCATCCCTGTTTATATCCGAAAAATCGACGCTCATAGACGAAAAGCTGAAATTTCGGATCGAAGTGGAATCCACCGCTTTAAAAACACCATTACCCTGGTTGATCCATACACGATCCGGTGTCCAGAAGTCATTGCAGACGTATAGATCCGGAAGGCCGTCACCGTTTAAATCATGAAATCTCGCTGACAGTCCCCAATCACGCTTAAGACCTAATGGTTTACCATTCGAGTTTAAAAATCGGTTTTTGAGATCAGTAGCTTTCTTAAAGTTTCCATGTCCATCGTTGATAAACAGCTCATCTTCAGCGCCTATTTCTTCCCTGTAAGGTCCCTTTGCAGTCTGAACAATTTCGTAATACTTATCAAATGGCGGGAGTACGGTTAATGTCCCATTATTCATTTTTACCGTTTTTTTCAGTCTGAGTTGCTGAGGGCTAAACAGATCCCTGACTGTTTTCTTCTTATAGTTGGCAACATACAGATCGAGATCACCATCTCCGTCAATATCCGCCAACGCCATTGTTGTACTACCATCACTGGCTCCCAATATCTTTTTCTCGAAGTGTCCGTTTCCATCATTGAGGAACAGAACATTATTTTTGGTAATTGAGCTTACAAGCAAGTCCAGATCCCCGTCACCGTCCACATCCGCAAATACGGCACCCGTTGAATTATAATCACTGAGTGCAACCCCTGCATCTTTCGTTACATCTTTAAAGCGCATACCACCCAGATTTTTGTACAATCTGTTAGGACCACTCAGATCACAGAAGTAAAGATCCACCAACCCATCGCCGTCGAAATCACCAGCTGCCACACCTGACCCATTTAAGTAATTTCGATTTTCGGCAACCTGGTCCATGCTGGCCGTATTTTCGAAAGTGACACCAGTTCCCGAAGGATCCAGTTTTTTAAAACCCGTCTGTTCTGATCCGTCCGGTGAAATCTCTGTCCATTTATAGCCCTGTTCCCGGTGCCATTTTAATTCCTTTTTATGAGAACAAGCAAACAACAAAGCTGACATTAAGACCAGGATCGAAAAAGCTACGGGATTAGTATTTAAGATCTTACGCCCTATTATTTTGGGGAGTATTTTTCTATATAGTTGAATCTTGCTATGGGATAGATTGATGGTCATTAAGTAGTCATTTGATAGTCATTCAAGTCGTTCAGTAGCCATGTGCAGAATAAAAATTCTTCCATAAAGTTGGCCATGCCACAAATAACAATTAACAAAGTTCTCCATAAGAATCCTCAATTAATCTCTGAAAGAGGGTCTCGTGTCCCGTTACACTTACCCGTCATCCTGATTTTTTCCGGTTTACCGGAGAAAGTAGGATCTCGTCCCGCATCCGGCAGCGATTGTTGCTGGTACAACAATCGTTTCCGGATCCCGCGAGATCCTTCGTCCCGATACGACCGGTGCCTGACAGATGGGTTTCGGGGATGGGCTCAGGATGACATCCCTGTATTTAGGTCTGTCATCGGGAGCCATCAATTAATTCTGAAAGTGCCTTGGATAGGAACGTGGATAATTATATAAAAAGAAAGCTGCCAACCAAATAAGTCAGCAGCTTTCTCAAGCTATGCCAAATTATACACAGATTCGTTAATAACCTGGATTCTGCACCAGTTTATCGTTTCTGTTCATTTCATCCAGCGAGATTGGAGCAAAGTACATCTTATCGTCCCAATTTCTTTGCTGAATATCAATGATTTTGTACTGATAGTCGTAATAGCTACTCCTGTCAGCACGACTCTGGCCTTTGGCAGTTATCTCTATCCCATTGGCATCCTGGTTCAATGCCTGGGGAGCGATCATCCATCGTCGTACATCGAAGTAACGCTGTTCTTCAAACGCCATTTCAACACGACGTTCATTTCGATATTCATCTATCAGAGCCTGACCCGTGACGGAAGAATCGAATTCCGGCATGCCTGCCCTGCGCCGAATTTGATTGAGGGCATCCCGGGCAACCTGTTCCTGTCCGAGTCCGATTGAAGCCTCAGCATAATTCAGGAGTATCTCTGCATATCGAAAGAACGGCCAGGGTACTTCCTGCGAAGTAGATCGATAGTCGACCGAAGGATCTATAAACTTACGCAGATAATAGTGGGAGAAAGATCCGTTCCAGTTTTCAATGGGTCCGTCTCTTGTATCGATGCCCGGCAACTCGCTTCCGTCAGGCAAAGTAAGCCGTGTAAAAGTCTGAACGATGCCAACCGGATCCATCGCTGTGGCATCTGCATAGCGTTTTATCCAGTGAGCTCCGTCGTAGAGGATGGAAGCGTAAAACCGAGGGTCCCTGTTTTTGTAGGGATGATTGGCCATGGCCGTATCGCTCCAGTTAAATTTGGAACCGTCCTTCATTTCGTACGCATCCACCATTTGCTGTATCGGGGTATTACCGGCCCATCCGTGCGCACCGTTGACGCCGTTATACAAACCCGGGTTGGGTGTTCCACCACCGTTTACACTGAAAAAGCGACTCAGAATGACTTCATCGTTGGTCTTGCTGAGGAACAGATCATCGTAGTTTTTAGCTGTCGAATCTCCTGGGGCAGGATCAGCGTCATAGAGCTGATATATGCCAAGATCCATAACAGCTTTTGCAGCATCCTGAGCCGCTTTCCATCGTGCTTGACGATCACTTGCGGATGCGCTGGTGTATCCGGTATATGGTTTTCCAGATGGATTTTTATTGTACAAATCGCTGGCTGCGTAGAGCAGAACTCTGGATTTTAATGCCATAGCCGCACCCTTAGTCGCCCGACCGACATCCCCGCCGGAATATGACATTGGCAGAAGTGCTGCAGCCGAGTCGACATCTTGTACAATGAAATCGATGGTTTCTTTAAAACTGTTGCGTGGAACCGAGGTATTTTTATCACCCAAACCATACACCTGGGTTACTAAAGGTACTCCCCCGTACATGCGCATCAGTTGATGATAGAAGTAGGCGCGCAGAAAATGAGCCTCACCTCTCATCCGGGTAACCATATCTTTGTTGTCTCCAGAATAGGCGGCCGAATTTTTAAGAAAGATATTAGTCTGACGAATTCTGGAATAAAGATCAGCCCACTGCATATAGTAAAACCTTCCATTGCCGAGGGCTTCCAGGTCACTGGGGCTGATCGTCGCCTGAACCACAGCGTTGGTTCCATAACCATGGATAAACTGGGTTTCATCACACAACGAACTCATCATCGTTTCATTGAGACCATATCCCATTCCACGATAGATATCATTCAAATTCGCTTCCATCAGCGAGGGATCATTCCATACGGCCTGATCCGATATCTGATTCAGCGGCTGCTCGCTCAGTATATGGTCGTTACAACCCGCTAGAGCGAGCAAGACACATATAATCGTTGAAAATATTTTTATGTATTTCTTCATGACGGAACCTCAGATTAAAATGTCAGATTCATACCAATGTTAATTACCCTTGTTTGCGGGTAGTAGGACCCGGCTCCGTTCGTCGTTTCAGGGTCCATCAGCTTAAATTTGTCCCATGTCAACAGGTTATAGCCATTAACATAGAACCGCAGTCTTCTTACACCATACTTATTGAGAAGACTCTTCGGCAGGTTATAACCGAATTGCAGAGTCTTGAGACGAATGTAATCGGTACTCCGCAAGAAATAGGTATTGGCGTTAGGACCTTCCGGCGACCAGTATTCGTCGGCACGGTTGTAAGCACGGGGCCCAGTATATGTAGTACTGCTACTTGCAGGAGACATTCCATTGGTCGAATTGGGATCTGGTTTCCACCTGTTGGAAGCATAGGCAGCAAAGTAATTCCCGAAGTCACCAGACTCGGTAGCTACATACTGAACAGCTCCGGCAGCTCCCTGGAAGAAAATGGAAAAGTCGAACTGCTTGTACGTGGCCCCAAGTGTAATGCCGCCGGTCCAGTCAGGTGTTCTGTTTTTGTTTACACGAACACGATCCTGACCATCGATCTGACCATCCCCGTTGACATCCTTGAAGATGACATCACCGGGACGTGCACCCGGCCAGTGTGGATAGTTGTCGACTTGCTGCTGATTCTGGAAAATGCCAATCGATTGATAATACAACCCTGTTGAGATTTTTCTGCCCGTGGATTGCTGATATGCAGGAGCCCCAGGCGGTTCATCCCAGAAAACGATCTTATCTGTAGAATAACCAGCATTAAGCCTCACATTGAAATTGAATTTCTGGTTTACCTGCTGATTGAATGTGATAGAACCATCATACCCCCAGCTTTTTACTTTTCCGAGATTCTCTCGGGGAAGACTCAACCCGGTGCTTTGAGGAACGGAAGCATTTCTATAAATCAGGATACCACTTCTCATCTCGTTGTAATAATCCAGGGTAAATGAAAGACGATTATCCAGTATTTCTCCATCGGTACCTATATCCAACTGACTTGAACTCTCCCACGTCACGTCAGGGTTGGGGGTATTCGCCTGGTAAATACTTTTCACTACCTGATCGATGCCAAACACATAGCCACTACCAAACTGGTAGCTTGCAAGATATTGACGAGCATCCACGAGTGAATTGGGATCTGTAATATCGTTACCGGTTTTACCCCACGATGCCCGAAGTTTCAATTCATCGAAAAAGCCGACGTTGTTTTTGAAGAATGGTTCTTCGGTCAGCCTCCAACCAGCGGAAAATGCAGGGAAGAATCCATATCGCTTTCCAGCCGGAAATAGGTAGGAGCCATCATATCTCCCTACAAATTCGAATAAATATTTATCCTTATAACTGTAGTTGGCACGGCCAAAGTAGTTAAGTCTGGCGCCATGAGCCGCAGAACCATCATTGCTCCAGTCCTGCTGACCTCCGGCAAAGAGTTGATCGATCTGGGTCGAGATAAAATGACGTCTAAAGGCATTAAATCCAGATTCTTCAAAAGTTTGCCGTTCCGTTCCCAGCATAAGAGCTATGTCGTGATCACCGAAATTACGCTTGTAGTTTGCTACAAGGTTCATCAGGATATTGCGCTGTTGATAGTAGTTTTGGTTTAACTGAGGATCACTTGGACCTTTTGGGGAGCCTGTGAGGTACTGGGTCGGATCGCCACCATTATTGATGTACGATTGTGCATCAAAACTGTACAAGGTCCATGGTTTTTGCCAGTTTTTAACATCCTGGAATTCTTTGTCGTACGATACATTCCCTTTGATATCAAATCCCGTGAAACCAGGAATTGTAATATCCATAGCCACATCACTGGTCAGGTAATACCGTTGATCGTGATCATAACCCGTTTGAGTCGTTCCTGTTACGACTGGATTCTGACCATTTTCGATATCAGGCCCCGGCTGACCATTCGGGAAGTAGGCAGGTTCGTTGGGTTTCCCCCGCATCAACATCCGAAAAGTGGCGCCAGCTGGAACTGTTGGGAAGTTTCTGTCCTCCCACCGACCGCTCAGGTTGAAAGTAAATTTGATGTTCTTTGATATTTGATCATCAATATTACTTCTGAAATTGACCTGATTATACCTTGTAGCGCTGTTCCTGTAATATCCATCTTCAGTCTGCCCTCCCAAAGAAAGGAAATAGGTCAGGTTGGAAGTACCACCGGTAACCGACATATCTCCTTTTGTCTGAAGGGACATTGGCTTCAATGCCTCTTTAAACCAGTTGGTATTGGGATAAAGCCATGGATCGCGATTGGGATCGGTATACTTCGCGATAACATCACTTGAATAGACAACCGGGAGTCCGCGGTACAAGTTGATTTCGTTGAGCATGGTGGCATAAGTAGGCGCATCAGCCATTTTGGGAATACGCGTCGGCTGGTTGAAACCTTGATTGAAATTCAGAGTAAATTCCGGTTTCTGATCCTTCGTGCCCCGTTTTGTTGTGATAAGGATTACACCGTTTGCAGCCTCAGAGCCATAGATGGCTGCCGTAGCATCCTTCAGGACACTTATACTTTCAATATTGTTGGGATCCAGTCGATCGAGACCACCGGCCCTGTCCGGCACCCCATCGATTACAACGAGTGGTGCGTTGTTGTTCAAACTGTGGTTACCACGGATTAGTATAGTGCTACCGTCATAACCCGGCTCACCGCTGCTGTTTACAGTAACAATACCAGCCAGCTTACCTGCCAAGGTGTTCGAGAAATTGGTAACTGGCGCCTCTTTCAGTGATTTTACAGATACGGAAGCGACCGAACCTGTTAAAGTTGTCTTGGCTCGTTCACCATAGCCGACAACAACCATTTCCTGGCCTCTGACGGCCTGAGATTCCAGAGAAATATTTATTTCGTGACGCCCATTGACAGGCACAACCTGATTCTTGTAGCCGATGTACGAAAAAATCAGGGTGTCTTGTCCACTGGACACTGTCAGGGTATATTTCCCATCCTTGTCTGTAGCTGTACCATGCGTAGTTCCTTTCACAATGGCATTCACACCCGGAAGCGCTTCGCCACTTGTCGCATCTTTAACTACCCCACTGACCGGGAAGCTATCCTGTGCCATCAATGGTTGTACTGCTAATGCAACACCTGAAAGCGCTGCCATAAACAGGAGTATTATATGAATACCCTGCCTAAACCATACCTTCGAGCAGTATCGGTTCTTCATAGTTAATCCTCTACTTTTTGTGATTCCAAGAATGTTATCGTTAACCAACTGCCATAAACGATTAGATATACCTTTTGTGGCTTGTACAATGAGTACAACTTGGTCACGAAAACTTTACCAGCAACTATCCGATAACATCAAATTTAAACGACACACTATGTTATCGTTAAAGTGTATTTAATACATTTAATTTTTAAAAACAATATCTCTCAATAATTAGGTACAATTTTTTTATTGTTTTACCTGCATATTTGCCCTAATTGGGGACTAAAGCCTAAAATTTATTTTCTGAATTTTAAAAAAAATCTCTCATCCGAGTTCTTTCAAACATGGGAAAGGGGTATTCCGTAGAAAAAAAACGAATGAATCAGATTAACGTGAAAGAAAAAATGATAAAACAAGAAATAGTCATCTCTCATTTTCGCGAAATACTTTTTTAGCGGAAGTCCAGTCCCCCCATTAAAGTCCCTGCTAAAGTTTTCAGGTTGTAATCAATCAGCTTCGAGTTTATTGCAGCCGCACGACTGCCTGATAATCAGTTGACTCTCAATAACGATTTCCTCGATCTTTTCATCCTTTTTATCAATTACCTTAATCAATTTTTCTGCAGCTCTCTTTCCCATTTCATAGGCAGGCTGTCGAATGGTTGTAAGCGGGACTGGCATTAATTTTGCCCGAATATCATCGGTAAACCCAACAATTGCAATATCCTCAGGTATATTGAGCCCATGATCAATAATGGCCTGCATGGCTCCAAAGGCAGCCGGGTCATTTACAGCGACAACGGCTTCCGGACGATTATCCTTCGATATCTCAAGAAGCCGCATCATTGCATCATAACCACCTTTTTCCTGGAAACCTGACTCTTGAATCCATTCATCTTTTACTTCCATTCCGTGCTCTCTAAGAGCCTTCAGAAAACCGTCTAAACGTTTTTTCCCAATAGATACCTCGGGGGGGCCGCTGAGATGAGCTATCTTTTTGTAACCGTGTTGTATCAAATGTTCGGTTATCTCTCGTGAACTATCCAGGTCGTTCATACTTACGCAACTTGCGCCGATATCAAAGACGCAACGATCGAAGAAAACCATGGGCATTCCGGCTTCAATCAATTCTGTAAACGGGGTGTAATCCTTACTTGATTGGGCCGTAGAAATCAGAATCCCATCTACACGCTTGGCTTCCAAAGCTGTTACTGCACGGCGTTCCCGATCCTGGTCTTCGGCTGAATGGGTAAAAATAAGCTGGTAATCCTCCGCATAAGTCACATCTTCAATGCCCCGGATGACCTCCGGAAAAAAGGAGTGAGCAATTTCCGGGATAACTACTCCAATCGAGAATGTTTTATTCAGAACCAGACTTTTTGCTATATAGTTAGGACGATATCCCATTTGCCGGGCCATGTCCCACACTTTTTGCTTGGTCAGTTCGGTAACATTCGAACGATTGTTCAGCGCTCTTGAAACTGTCATTGTAGACAAGTCCAAAGCTTTTGCAATTTCTTTTATCGTAACTCTAGAAGCCAATTTCAAATAAATTTGGAGGATTACTTAGTACCTGGATTATTACTAATAATAAAACAGTAATTATTTTCTTTATATCTCACATCCATAGATGTTTTGAAATACTAAATATTATGACATGAAATCCAGGGTTAACGTTAACGCTATAATAAAAAAATAAATACATTACACTAAAAAAGCTGTTATTTAAAACCAACAGCTCCTTGCACATAGAATCATCAATGATATTATCTTTTGTTAGTTTCTCTCAACAACCCGGTTAAAGAAATATCCTGTGAGTTCAGACTCTTATATACATAATATCATTCATTTTTTCCTACCCAATCTCTAAAAATCACGTTCTGGGTGCCCAAACCAGGTTTCTATTTAAATTAAAAACATCTCATATTAGTTACTTATATGTGTAATATTATATAAGATAAAGAGTCGACGTCAACAAACATTTTATCTGGAGTGGAGGAATTTATAATGACGCGGCTTCGCTCATTTATTACTATTTTTGCCTTTTTGTGCACCACACTTTCGGGTTTCGTCGGAACTCAGGCTCAGTCTTATCGACATCTTACCCGGGATATCCAACCACGCTGGTCACCCGACGGAGATTTGATTGCATTCAGCTCTAACCGAAACGGCAATTTTGAGATTTACGTTTGGGATAGGTATACCCGGAAGTTGTACCAGATGAGTGATCACCCTGCCGGTGATTATTACCCCGAATGGGCACCAAATGAAGACGCATTGGCTTTTTATTCGGAACGGCCCAGTCGTAATGATTCGCCAGAACGCCTGTATGTGATGGCAGACGGAACTATCACGGCACAGTTTCCCAAAAACTCCAGTAAAGATGGAGACCTTCCATCCTGGAGCCGTGGAACGCATCTCATTACCTTCCATAAAGTTGATCGTTCGGGATATTATCAGATCTATACGATGAGGCCCAACAAAACCGATAAACGTCCACTTACCACAGCTCCATGGGATCATCTTTTCCCGCGATGGTCGCCAGATGGAACAAGAATCCTTTATGTCTCCAACAGAGATGGATCGTATGATCTTCACCTGATGGACGCGAATGGAACGAAGCCTGTCCAACTCACCCACGATAAATCCTACGAACTTGATGCTATCTGGTCGCCGGACGGCAAAAAAATAGCCTACACTTCAAACAAAGATGACAATTTTGATATCTACGTTATGAATGCGGATGGATCTCATCAACGACGACTAACCAATGATCCTGAGTATGACTTATCCCCATCCTGGTCGCCGGATGGCTCAAAATTACTTTTCGTATCAAACAGAGCCGGAAATTTCGATATCTACTCCATGAATTCTGACGGATCGGATGTCCAACGGCTGACGACCGATCCCGGAGAAGATTCATATGCATCGTGGTCGCCGGACGGGCATAAGATTTTATTCGTATCAGACCGGACGGGCTCAGAACGCATCTACATCATGAAAGCCGACGGTTCAAAACAACATGAATTGGAAATAGAAGGTGCAAATAATTCATAAGGCAGAACTGGATCAATAAGGCACTATAACCTTGTCCAACATTTGAAAATGTTTCTTGTTTAACGTAACAATAGTTGCACTATAGTGAATAGATGTCGCGGCAATAAGCGCATCGGCCAACCCGACACCGAATTTTGCTTTATACTTATTGCGAATTTCGCCTCCCATTTTTGCGATTCTATTTGTCACAGGAAGGATCTCAAACAATTCCAGAAATGACTCAACAATTTCTTCTTCCTTGGTTCCTTTAACCCCGGCATAAAGTTCAGCTACCGTGATAACTGACACAGATAGATTATCATCAGTTTGTTCAAAAAAATTAAATGCCGAAGATTTCCCTCTTAAATAATCAATAATAATATTAGTGTCTATTACCAACATTATCACTCTCGATCAAGCTCTTTGCGCAGGAGATTATAATCAGGTAAATCGTCCCTGTCTTTCCATATACCGAATGCGTCTTTGAATTGTTTTTTTCTGATGGTTTTATTTTTAGCAATCAGATAAGAATCTATAGCCTCCCTGATGATATCGCTCTTAGATCTATTTTCACTTTTGGCGATTCGCTGAATCTTGGAATTCTCATCTTCGCTTAAATATATCTGAGTTCTTTTCATGACCACAGGAAGAATGAATAATGATGTATACACATAATGTATACATTTGAATAATCTTATTCAATACCTCTCCTGACACAGCTTCTTCCGTGATATTCCGTGCTTTCGTGGCATTTCTATTGACACAAAAGCACGGAAATAATCAATCAATACCTGAGCAACTGCTCGATCTTGTCACTTATCATTTCAACACCGGGAAGCACGGCATTCATGAGACCTAAATTATGAGGAACCGGGATATCGGGAAACGCTAGTCTTTCTACGGGTGCATCGAGCCACTCGAATGCCTCCTGCATGATCACCGCTGATATTTCCGCCCCAAAGCCAGACGTCTGCGTATCTTCATGCACAATAAGACAACGGTTCGTTTTCTTCACCGAATCGAGCACTGCCTGCTTGTCCCAGGGCATCAGAGTGCGCAAATCGATGAGATCAGCCGAAATATTCAGGTTGTTAACCGCCTCCTCGCTGCGTTCAACCATTGCTCCCCAAGACACAATCGTGATGTCTTCCCCATCTTTCAGGAGCGAGGCTTTACCAAATGGCACGACAAATTTATCACCTGGATACGGACGACGGGCCCATCGGGCATCAAGCAGGTTACGATGTTCAAAGAAGATAGTCGGGTTATTGTCGCGCATGGCAGTACGGAGCAAACCGACCGCGTCCTGCGCGTTTGACGGGAATGCAAGCTGCCAACCGACAGCATGCAGAAAATCCACCTCGTTACACAGACTATGCCACGGGTCCCCAATCTTGGCAAATCCTCCCGGCATGCGAACAACCATTGGGGCAGCAAACCGGTTGGCCGTCCGCCATCGAATCGTACCGCAGTTATGGAGTTGTTCCGTTGCCGGATCGGCATATTTACGAAACTGAATTTCTGAGACCGGCATCAAACCGGCATAAGCCATGCCCACGGCCCGGCCAATGATTCCCTCTTCAGACAGACTGGTATCGAAAACCCGATCCTTTCCGAATTCTGTCTGGAGTTCCATGGTAGCCGCGTGAACGCCTCCTTTCAACCCAACGTCTTCCCCAAAGACCATCAGCTTGGGATTTGTTTTCAGTTCATACTCCAGCGTTCGCCGAATTGCTTCAACAATGTTAATCCGGGCCTTCTCAGGTTCCGGAGTTTCGCTTGCATCGGGAAACCTATGACCGTCCGGAAGCAATCCTCCTTTTACCTGAAGATCAACAGATCCATCATTATTCGTCTCAGAAAAGGTATAGCGTTTTACATTTACCGGACTAGGATCACTCCTTTGACTTGCTTTTTCAATTGCATTCTCAACATCTTTCTTTGTCTTTTCCTCAAGTTCCGACCATTCACTTTTGCTGAGAATATCAGGGACAAGCCAGCTTTTCAACCGGTTCAGTGGATCCCTTTTCTTTTCTTCTTTCAGAACCTTTTCTGATTTGTAGGACTGATTATCCTGATAAGAATGACCATTCAATCGCGGGACGGTTAGTCGAACCAACACAGGTCCCTTTCTCTGGCGAACATACTGAACGGATTGTTCCAAGAGATCAGCTGCCTCAGCAGGATTGGTTCCATCCCCATCAAAAATCCTGAGATTCTTAAAGGAATACAGGTTCTTAGCGATATTCCCACCGGGTGTTTGCAAATCACTTTTTACGGAGATGCCATACCCATTATCTTCAATGTAGTATAAGAGAGGAAGATTTTGAGTAGTGGCGATAGTCAGAGACGACCAAAAGCCATTGGTTGCTACGGACCCGTCTCCGCCGAGGACAACTGATATCGCTCCGTCATAATCGTCCTCTTTAAGAACTTTACGGCGATATTCAATGGCCTGGGCCCAGCCGACCGCAGGCGTATACTGAGAACCGACGTCACCTGCCATCGGCAAAACAGACGGCCCGCCTTGACCCGGCATATTACAAACCACGCCGATATCACGACCATCGCTATAACCACCTGACTTCATCATCGGTGCTGCGACAGCATCTTCGGGCAACAACCCAAGCGCAAGCATCAGCGGACGGGACCGGTAATAGGCGCTAATCCCATCATGTTTGTGTTTTAGAAAAGATGCCAGCAGCGTCTGCCCGAGTTCATGACCGCGTGCAGAAAACTGGTATAAAACTTTTTTATCGGGAACCAATCTTTGTTCTTCAAGATCATCGATAGCTCGTGATATAAGAATGGTGTAAGCAAGCTCTTTCCAATTAATCTTTTCAGTTATCGCTGCTTTTTCATTCATTGTTTTCTCCGGTTTTATAAAAATTTCCTTGATAAATCCTTAATTCTCTTGCGTAGAACCTTCTTCTTGATAATGGCGTTAGGTACAAAGGTATCTTGTTATTATTTGGAATAAATAATCTTGCAGGAAGATAAACTAACGAAATCATAATCGAGTAAAACATAGTCTACTGTTATTCAGGAATCAATATATCCGGAATACGTTTCATTTTGAAAAGAGTAATTAAATGACCAATCAAACGGTAAACAGGTCGATAATCATCATGGCCCGAATTGGGTATGTTGCCAAGGGGTTAGTTTATTTTTTGATTGGTTTATTCGCTTTTCTCGCCGCAATTGGTCTTGGAGGATCAACTTCGGGCACTGAGCAAATTTTTGAACATTTTCTACATCAGCCCTACGGATTTATATTACTGTCAATGGTCATGCTTGGCTTCATCGCCCATGCTGTATGGTGTTTGATTAAAGGAATTTCTGATCCGGAAAACCGGGGGAAGAATACAAGAAGTATATTCTATCGAATCCTTGATGTATTAACGGGTCTGTTGTACCTGAGTTTCGCTTATGGTGCTATTCAAATTCTACTAGGCCATGTAGTCCGAAACAGTAACCAAAAGACGGAAATTTGGGTCGCCAGAATACTTTTACAGCCCTTCGGCAGATGGATTATTCTGATGGTCGCTCTTATCGTTATGATTGTCGGATTTTATCAATTTTATGCTTCGTACAAAGCTTATTTCGGTTATGATTTCGATGCCAGTCTTATGAATGAAAAGGAACAAAACATAGTGCGGCAATTTGGTCGAATCGGGTTTGTCGCCTGGGGCGTGGTTTACTGCATGATTGCGTTTCTCCTTTTTGAAGCGGCGATACATTTTGATGCGAGCAGGGCAGGAGGAATGGGGGACGCTTTGAAGACTCTGGCACATCAACCATATGGACTTTGGTTTCTAGGTATCACTTCCGCCGGACTCATCACATACGGCTTATATTTATTTATACTCGCTTATTTCCACAATATTGGTGCTGATTAATCCATGATATCGGCAGATAAAAGCACTGTTAATGTTTAAGCTCTTCCTGAATCTGTATCCAGGCCTCTTCAAAATGAGTCATTTCTTGATCAGTTCCGATTGTCAGCCTGATTCCGTTTGGCATCCCAAAGCCAGTTAATTGTCTCAAGATCACACCTCTTTTTAGCATCTCCTGGGTGAAATGAGTCGCACGCGACTCGTTATCAAAAATCAGCATTACCGAATTGGCACAACTTGGTACATAATCGATGCTGTGTTCATCACAGAAATGATACAATCGTTCCTTCCCATTCCTAACCATTTTACGTGTTTTGTTAAGAAATGCTTCATCTGACAACGCGGCTTCAGCGGAAACCTGGGCTATCACCGATGGTTCGAAAGTGAATTTAACTTTATACATATTTCGAATCAGTTCTTCCGGGCCAACGCCGTATCCAACACGCAAGCCAGCCAGACCGTAGGCCTTGGAAAACGTTCTGAGGGTTATCACGTTGTCATATCCCATCCGGATGGTGTCCGGGTAATCCGGTTCCTCTGCTGCAAATTCATAATAAGCTTCATCCATGACCACAATAACATGCTCGGGAATGCGCGACATGAATGCCTCGAATTCAGCCTTTGTGACATATGTGCCGGTAGGATTGTTTGGATTGGCAATATAGATCATCCGTGTTTCTTCGGTAACAGCATCGGCCATCGCCTGAAGATCAAATCGATACTCCCCGGTAAGGGGGACTAAATCCCGTTCTACACCTTCTATCTGTGTTTGAATCCGAAATCCCAGAAACGTGACATCCGATGTAACCGCGTGGTCCCCTTCCATAAGAAATGTCCGGGCTAACATGCCAAGGACACTTTCCGAACCCGCACCAACCACAATCTGTGAATCTTTAACATCCAATTTGAGTGCAAGTGCATTACGCAATTCTCTTGAAGCTGAATCCGGATAGTCCTGTACGGTATCCATAGAATTCATCACCGCTTCTGCAACCTTTGGACTGCATCCCAACCTGTTTTCATTCGATGCAAGTTTTGAAATCAATTCGGGATGATACTCATCCTGAACCTCGGCAATCGTTTTACCAGGCACATACGGATGCAATTCCTGAATATGCATCGGTATTTTTATACATTTGTGTTCTACCAACATTAATATTTTCCTTGCTTTACTAAAATTAATGGCATCTATATGACACTCCTTCTGCAGAGCGAGTATAAATGTTCATAAATATGGCTTTAATATCTTAAAAAAGCGCTTCCAATTAAAGCTTTTCGCTCAAAATTAGGGTATTTGAATAATCTTCTTCCGGCTTCTTTAACAGTAATGATTCTGCTCATTAACTTAACGTTCAGACTTTTACTATTTTGGACAGAAGATTTATCGAATTTGACATCTTAACCGAATAAGAATCCCTTATCCTTCGTGAATTATCGAGAGATCTTAACATCATCTATATCTATGTTTAATAAAAAGAGATTACTTACACTTTTATTATTTATCAGTCTGTTTGTACCACTTGCTAAGACTCGGGCGCAGGCATTAAAGGTTGTCTTGTCTGACACTTTTATCGGCACTTTTAATGGCGCACTTTTGGGTGGCGGGACCATGTTGCTCAGGGATAAAAGTGATCTCGGTCCCATGCGTTTTGGTGTGGGGTTTGGGACTCTTTATGGACTCGGAATGGGTTTTTACGACATGTCGAAGATCACCCCAAGTACTCCATACCAGGTAAATGGAGCATTCAATACGGCAGGTAATTCCGCAACGCTTATCCTCGCTGACACTTTCTACGGGGGAGCAACAGGAACACTTGTAGGTATGGCCATTAGCCTGATGGCAAATAGTCAGATAAAGGAAGGATTACGATATGGTGCAGGTATTGGCGTCTGGAGTGGTTTTGCCTTTGGAGTTGTAGACGCTCTTGTTATCAGTAAATCCAAATACAAATCAAAATTTGGCCATTACCGTTTATCGGATGCAATGCCCGGTATCATCAAGGTCCAGACTGGTTCCAACACAAACCTTTCTTTTCTGAACCCTGATTTTATCCGGGTAAAATCAATCAGAAACCAACTACCCGTTACGAGCTATAAACTCGCAATGAACGTAGTTAATGTTCGAGTTGCTCTCTAATACAACGGTTTTTAATCCTCGTCCTCGTCATGATCATGATCTTGGTGATGGTCATGATCGTGTTCATGTTCTTCCTTTGCAGTCAGAGCCGTAAGAAGAGATTTGACTGTGTGAACATGACCTGCGAGTGACGAATGCAGCCCGTCATTCAGGTAATTCCATGCTTTTGGTGGCCGGCCCATCCTGTTCCCCAGCGGATCTACGATATAACCGGATTTTCCTGATATAACATCGCGGTACTGAACGAGGTCATCCTCCTGGATAATGCCATTAAACTCAGGAGATTCGTCCATCATCTCCTCAATGACAGGTGGCGGCGTAATCCAGATAACAGGATTTTCGGTAATATCTTTAACTGCAAGATCCAGTGTATTCAGGTTCTCCCAAAATTCTGCCAGTGACACCATTGTTCGGTTTGCTGCAAAATTTGGTCTCTCCGCATCATGTGTACCCAAAGCGATAATAACCCAATCGGCCTGTTCAGCAATGACATCGCGGTCAAACCGTTTGAGTGCATGATAACTCGTGTCACCCGTAAGAGAAACATTTAAGAACGAGAGATTCTTATCGGGCAAAGCTATCTCAAGCATATGAGTGAGGATTTCAAACCAGCTCTGCAAATCATCTGTCAGAGAATCTCCAAGCACCACTATCTTATCGCCTTCTTCAAAAGGTAGCTGTGAAATTTGTTCTATCGTAGTCTCATCCTTGAGGAGTTCAAGAGCCGCCATCTTGGCCTGGTCATCGAAGTGACTTCTGATATCAATCAGTTCCTGCGGCTCTATTCCGATGAATTTTGCCACTATTCCTACGTCACGTGTTCCCGGCAATAGTGGGAACTGCCTCTCAATATTCATGAACTGAGCAAGATATTTGAGTATTTCCTTTTTTTCAGCCTTATTTGGAGTCTTCTTTTCGTCCGTCATTATTTTTCGATCTTTAAATTTCTATTGTGAAGATTCTATGTCAAGCAGTTGCTCAACCAATTCCGATGTCCCCTTTGCCGCCTTTTCGGTTATATATCGAACATCACGCCTCGCAGATATCTGTGTTCTGTCCGGATTGATTACATATACAGGAGTATCCACAGGAACATAGTCAAGCAGTCCGGCTGCCGGATAAACAACAAGCGAGGTACCTATCACCAGGTAAATATCAGCCGTTGAAGACTCAACAGCAGCACTTTCCATCATGGGCACCATTTCCCCAAACCAAACGATATGAGGCCTCAATTGCGATCCTTTATCACAATTGTCACCGATATGAATCTCACGATCTTTAATATCATAAATCAGTGTTTCATCCACCGAACTACGGGCTTTACTTAGTTCACCATGAAGATGGATAATTTTTGAAGAACCTGCTTTCTCATGCAGATTATCCACATTCTGAGTAATTACCGTCACATCAAATTTCCTCTCCAGGCGTGCCACAGCAAGATGAGCTTCATTAGGTTTAGCCTCTGCTGCCTGTTTACGTCTTTTGTTATAAAAATCGAGCACAACTGACGGATTGCGATGCCAGCCCTCAATAGAGGCGACTTCCATGACATCATGCCCTTCCCACAGACCACCTGAGTCCCGAAATGTAGCAAGCCCGCTTTCTGCACTGATACCGGCGCCCGATAAGACAACTATTTTTTGCATGGATTGTTAGAGTCCCTTTGTTTGTTCTAATCACGGTCTAACGATTTTTCACTAACAGCAACATTCGAATCAGGTAAGACAGATACGGGTAACGTCGTCCCATTTGTAATATTTCAATATGATAAGCAATAATAACACACTATTCGACAAGCGGTTAGACTACATATATCATACCTTTTCGACAAACAGATTATACACTAAAAAATTTTGAATCATGGCAGAATTTCAACCCATTGTTTGCGAACTAAATAATCCAAATGAATTTATCACCAACGTAACGATTGATGCCCATCATGTTACGTTTGACGAACCGGAGAGTGCAGGCGGAACAGATGAGGCTCCAACTCCAACACAAATGCTTATCGGATCACTTGGAGCATGTGTGGTCATGACAATAAAGATATACCTTGACCACAAAAAATGGCCCTTTCGTTCTCTCCGAAGTGCTGTGCATATGTCTAAAGAAAAGATTGATGATCTCTCAGTATTAACCGAAGAAGAACAGACTTATGTACGAAACAATCGGCTAACCCGGATGACCTCTGTTGTTACCATTGATGCCGATTTTGATGATAAGCAATTAGAACGTGTAAAGACCGTAGCGGGCAAATGTCCGGTTCACAAGATGCTGGAAGGCAGTGTATTGATTGAAGATGAAGTTGAACTTGGTTGATTAAAACAAAAAAGGCCCCGAATGAGGCCTTTTAAGAACAGTGGAAAAAAAAGAGGATAAGGCAAGACCTACTCTCCCGCGCTGGGCAGTACCATCGGCGCCTGCGAGCTTAACGGCCGTGTTCGGGATGGGAACGGGTGTGACCTCGCGGCAATACTCACCTCATCCAAAGGGGATGTACAAAATGGGTAAAAAAAAAGAAAGACTGTAGCGAGATGCAGAAGCTCCGGCGGGAGTATGGGCAAGCCCACCGGTAGGAAGCCTCAAGAGCGATTAGTACGGTTTGGCTGAACATGTCACCATGCGTACACCGACCGCCTATCAACCTGGTCATCTTCCAGGGCTCTTAGGGGAAGAGTTATCTTGGAGGGGGCTTCGCGCTTAGATGCTTTCAGCGGCTTATCCCTGCCGAACATAGCTACCCTGCGCTGCGTGCGGCCACACAACAGGTACACTAGCGGTTCGTCCACCCCGGTCCTCTCGTACTAGAGGCAGCACTCCTCACTCTTCCAACGCCCACAGCAGATAGGGACCGAACTGTCTCACGACGTTCTGAACCCAGCTCGCGTACCGCTTTAAATGGCGAACAGCCATACCCTTGGGACCTTCTCCAGCCCCAGGATGCGATGAGCCGACATCGAGGTGCCAAACCTCCCCGTCGATATGAACTCTTGGGGGAGATCAGCCTGTTATCCCCGGAGTACCTTTTATCCTTTGAGCGACGGCCCTTCCATTCGGAACCGCCGGATCACTAAGACCGACTTTCGTCTCTGCTCGACCTGTATGTCTCGCAGTCAAGCACCCTTGTGCCTTTACACTCACGGCACGATTGCCAACCGTGCTGAGGGTACCTTTGTGAGCCTCCGTTACACTTTAGGAGGCGACCGCCCCAGTCAAACTACCCACCATACACTGTCCTCCGACAAGCGGAGTTAGAGTCCAATCACGGCAAGGGCGGTATTTCAAGGGTGGCTCGGCAAACGCTGGCGCGCCTGCTTCATTGCCTCCCGCCTATCCTACACATGCCGGGACCGAATCCAATGTAAAGCTGTAGTAAAGGTTCACGGGGTCTTTCCGTCCCGCTGCGGGTACTCGGCGTCATCACCGAGACCACAATTTCACCGAGCTCATGGCCGAGACAGTGCCCAAGTCGTTACACCATTCGTGCAGGTCGGAACTTACCCGACAAGGAATTTCGCTACCTTAGGACCGTTATAGTTACGGCCGCCGTTTACCGGGGCTTCAGTCAGTCGCTTCTCCCGACAAAGTCGGGATAACAGCCTTCCTTAACCTTCCGGCACCGGGCAGGTGTCAGTCCCTATACATCCTCTTACGAGTTAGCAGAGACATGTGTTTTTGGTAAACAGTCGCTTGGGCCTTTTCACTGCGCCCCGATGTTGCCATCGGGGGATCCTTCTCCCGAAGTTACGGATCCAATTTGCCGAGTTCCTTAGCCATGAATCACTCGAGCACCTGAGGATACTCTCCTCACCTACCTGTGTCGGTTTACGGTACGGGCACCACTGACAAATGACGAGGCTTTTCTTGGCAGCCTGATTAGCCTGACTATCCCTTCGCCCGAAGGCTCCGGGTACTGTCGGGTTTCGGCCTCACCCCGGGGGATTTGCCTCCCGGGGAGCCTACACCTTTCAACCTGGTATGCCGTCACCAGGCGCAGGTTTCACTTCTGCGTCACCCCTTCATTTAGCGCCAGTCGGTGGTACGGGAATATTAACCCGTTACCCATCGGCTTCGCCCGCACTACACGGGCTTTGCCTTAGGACCCGACTAACCCTGATCCGATGAGCGTTGATCAGGAACCCTTAGGTTTACGGTGGGCCGGACTCTCACCGGCCTTGTCGTTACTCATGCCTACAGTTTCGCTTCCAGTCGTTCCACGCTGGCTCCCGCCACCGCTTCAACACCACTGGAATGCTCCCCTACCGATCTCCCGATTGCTCGGGGAATCGCACAGCTTCGGTACCGGACTTATGCCCGAAAATTATCGGCGCCGGATCGCTCGACTAGTGAGCTATTACGCACTCTTTCAAGGAATGGCTGCTTCTAAGCCAACCTCCTAGTTGTCTGGGCAATCCAACCTCCTTTTCTCAACTGAGTCCGGATTTGGGGACCTTAGCCGATGCTCTGGGTTGTTTCCCTCTCGCGAACGGACGTTATCACCCGCCCGCTGACTGCCGGGTAGTAAACGGGGGCATTCGGAGTTTGTCTAGGTTTGGTACCCGGGAAAGGGCCCTAGCCTAATCAGTGCTCTACCTCCCCCGTCCTTACCCCGACGCTATACCTAAATATATTTCGGGGAGAACGAGCTATCTCCAGGTTTGATTGGCCTTTCACCCCTATCCACAGCTCATCCGAGCCCTTTTCAACGGACACCGGTTCGGGCCTCCATTCCGTTTTACCGGAACTTCACCCTGGCCATGGATAGATCACCTGGTTTCGCGTCTGCCCGGCATGACTGACGCCCTGTTCAGACTCGCTTTCGCTTCGGCTCGGCCCCTGAGGGGCTTAACCTTGCCCTGCCGGACAACTCGTAGGCTCATTATGCAAAAGGCACGCCGTCACCCCGATAAATCGAGGCTCCGACCGCTTGTAAGCACAGGGTTTCAGGTACTATTTCACTCGCCTTCTCGGCGTTCTTTTCACCTTTCCCTCACGGTACTGGTTCACTATCGGTCATGAGCGAGTATTTAGCCTTGCCAGATGGTGCTGGCAGATTCACGCAAGATTTCTCCGGTCCCGCGCTACTCAGGATACCTATAAGGCCCGCTCTGGTTCGCCTACAGGACTCTCACCTTCTGCGGCGGCCCTTTCCAGAGGCCTTCGACTCCCATTACGGGTCCCATATCTAGGTCCTACAACCCCGCGGGGGCGACGCCCCCACGGTTTGGGCTTCTCCCCGTTCGCTCGCCACTACTTGGGGAATCACGACTTGTTCTCTTCTCCTCCGCCTACTGAGATGTTTCAGTTCGGCGGGTTCGCCTCCCCCGATTGCTCGGGGGATATCCTCCGATTGCTCGGAGAATGGGTTGCCCCATTCGGACATCCGCGGATCTACGCTCCTTGGCAGCTCCCCGCGGCTTTTCGCAGCCTGGCACGTCCTTCATCGCCTGCTCATGCCTAGGCATCCACCCTGTGCCCTTCTATGCTTCCTTCCGGTAGACTTGCCCATCACTCCCTTGCGGGGCGCGGACAGAGTCCACCACTCGGTGGCTTTTCCCGACTAGGTCGGGACTAGACCTTTTTACTTTTCTACTTCTACAATGAGTCGCTACAGTCTGTCAAAGAACATGTGTTCTTTCTTCGAACAAAATATCTTCGGGATCCTATCCCTGTGGAGCTAGCCGGATTCGAACCGGCGACCCTCCCGATTCCCATCGGGATGCTCTGGCCGCCGCCAGCTATCCACCCTGTGGAGCTACGGGGATTCGAACCCCGGACCCCCTGCTTGCAAGGCAGGTGCTCTAGCCAACTGAGCTATAGCCCCCCGACTTCTCCCGAACTCGCCGGGAGCGATCTGGGTGGGCTTGGGAGGAGTTGAACCTCCGACCTCACGCTTATCAGGCGTGCGCTCTAACCACCTGAGCTACAAGCCCCGAAGGCTCTGCCGGGCAGCTTCCCGCCCCGCACATCCGCTCAGGCGGCCGGCTCGCAGTCCCGAATACTTCGGAACCAGGCTGCCCCTGGGTAATCAACAAATCGCACAGCGAGAAACCGGACGGACCAGTCGACACGCTCCAGAAAGGAGGTGATCCAGCCGCACCTTCCGGTACGGCTACCTTGTTACGACTTAGCGCCAGTTACCGGGCTTACCCTAGGCACCTGCCCTCCCCCCGAGAATCGGGGGAATTGGCTCGGCGACGTCAGGTACTCCCGACTTCCATCGCTTGACGGGCGGTGTGTACAAGGCCCGGGAACGTATTCACCGCGTCGTTGCTGATACGCGATTACTAGCGATTCCAACTTCATGGAGTCGAGTTGCAGACTCCAATCCGAACTGTGGAGAGCTTTCGAGATTTCCATCCTCTCGCGAGGTAGGTACCCGCTGTACCCTCCATTGTAGCACGTGTGCAGCCCCGGACGTAAGGGCCATGAGGACTTGACGTCATCCCCACCTTCCTCGCTACTTGCGTAGGCAGTCTGGCCAGAGTCCCCGCCATTACGCGCTGGTAACTGACCATAGGGGTTGCGCTCGTTGCGGGACTTAACCCAACACCTCACGGCACGAGCTGACGACAGCCATGCAGCACCTTCCCGGCCGTCCCCGAAGGGAACCCCCGCTTTCACGGGGCGGCGACCAGGATTTAGCCCGGGTAAGGTTCTTCGCGTTGCATCGAATTAAGCCACATGCTCCACCGCTTGTGCGGGCCCCCGTCAATTCCTTTGAGTTTCATTCTTGCGAACGTACTCCCCAGGTGGTGTGCTTAGCGCGTTAACTGCGGCACCGACCCCGATCGCTCGGGGCCGACACCTAGCACACATCGTTTACAGCGTGGACTACCAGGGTATCTAATCCTGTTCGCTCCCCACGCTCTCGTGCCTCAGCGTCAGTTGTGAGCCAGCCGGCCGCCTTCGCCACTGGTGTTCTTCGTGATATCTATGCATTTCACCGCTACACCACGAATTCCACCGGCCTCTCTCACACTCAAGACTGCCAGTATCGGAGGCAATTTTACCGTTGAGCGGCAAGATTTCACCCCAGACTTAACAGCCCGCCTACGCACCCTTTACACCCAATGATTCCGGACAACGCTTGCACCCTCCGTATTACCGCGGCTGCTGGCACGGAGTTAGCCGGTGCTTATTCCCCAGGTACCGTCACACCCGGACGAATCCGGGCTTCTCTTCCCTGGTAAAAGCAGTTTACAACCCATAGGGCCTTCTTCCTGCACGCGGCGTGGCTGCGTCAGACTTTCGTCCATTGCGCAAGATTCCTCACTGCTGCCTCCCGTAGGAGTCTGGGCCGTGTCTCAGTCCCAGTGTGGGGGATCATCCTCTCAGACCCCCTACGCATCATCGCCTTGGTAAGCCGTTACCTTACCAACTAGCTAATGCGACGCAGGCTCATCTGCAGACCCTCGGTAAACCGAGGTTTAACAACATCCCCATCCGGGGCCGCTGCATTATGCGGTATTAGCACCGGTTTCCCGATGTTATCCCCCGCCCGCAGGTAGATTGCCTACGCGTTACTCACCCGTGCGCCAGTCTCATCAGTGAGCAAGCTCACTGAATCCCCTTCGACTTGCATGTGTTAGGCCCGCCGCCAGCGTTCGTCCTGAGCCAGGATCAAACTCTCCATTGTAATCTTATTTTACTAGATTCCTTGCAGAGTCTTCCGGCTCCCGTTCCGATTTCTCTTCCTAATTGACTTATTAGGGCTCGCTATGCGATTTGTTCATTACTCAGTATCTCCAAAGAACATCCCTGCCGCTTCCTTAATCCCCGGCCCTTTTTTCGCCTAAGATCATTTCCGCGACAGATTCCTATGATAAGGATAATTACTAATACGTGTCAAACTCAACTGGATATTTTTTTGCTTTATTTTTCCAGCCGGATATGAAATATACGACAGCTTTCCTTCCTATGTCAAGGTAATATTACCTATAAATTACCTTTTCTTCATGCCGCTTTGACGGTCTCAATTTACCCTAGTTCTATAAGCTTTTATTTTACCTTAAGTTTCTTCAGCTTGCTTTGCAATGTAGTGGGCTTCAAGCCTAATAAGGAAGCGGCCCCATCATTGCCGTAAATCTTTCCATCAGTAAGTTCGAGAACCTTTTTCAGGTACCTACGGTTCATTTCATCAAACGACAGAATGTCTGCAATTTCTTCGCCCGAATCTTTCCCAATGGTACTTAATGCCCTTAATTGCCCCGTCCGAAAATGGACCAGGCCTCCATCAGCTGAGAGCAGAGATTGTCGCAACACATGAAAAAGTTCCGAAAAATTTCCGGGCCATTCATATTCCCCGAGTTTGGCCAACTCTTTCTCAGATACCGTCAAATTTTCGAGCCCGATGGCTTCTGCTGCATGCTCCAGCCAATTTCGTGCAATTACCCTGATGTCCTCTTTCCGATGTTTAAGCCCCGGCATCAGGATGGGATAAAAATTCAACTCATAATACAACGACCCCAGCCGGTCAACGATTTTCTCAAGAGGCACTTCTGAGATCGCGATGATCCGGGTTCGAACTTTGCGTTCGTTCCGCTGACGAATACTTCCGGCAAGACGGTGGATATTCAGTTCACTTAATTCAGCCAAATCGGAAATAACGAGGCAGATGACAGGCGATTGTTGCCATTCAGGAGACTTACTCAGATTTCCCAAAAGGTTGCTACCATGGCTCTCCTCCCCAAACAGTTGCTCACGTTGTTTGTCTTCAGATTTATCAAGATGAAATTCGAATATCTCATCATTATGACCAGACAAGTGTTCAGCCAGGTATCTTGCCAATGTTTTTCTACCAGTTCCATGCTCGCCCCGGATTAACAGATTACTACCCCGTAACCTGTATTCTGGAATTTTATCCAAGATCGCTTGCATAACATCCGATTGCCATACATTTCGCAAGCCAACTCTTCGTGGCAGTTCCGGCAGTTTCGTTTTCCTACTGGATCCGCTCGTACCGTTGGTTTCGGGCATGAGTGTTACAAGAATCAGATTTGTCCTACCTACACGGGTCTGGAAAATTCGAAAATCGAAAGAGTAGGCATGAACATTGCCTTGCCGGTCGTAAAGCTCACATTGCATTTCTTTTTCGCGTTGTGTCCGATGACTCTGATCAGCAATCTTGTCAATAAGACTATCAAGATCCCTCTTTACTCCCGTATCCGACTCGCCTTCCAGAACATAGTCCTGGGGACGATAAAGAAGCTGGTGTTGAATCTCCTGATTCGCAAATATTACATGCGCACTTTCGTCTTCTTCAATACGAAAAAGCAGTGTTAAATATGGAACAAAATCCAACACTTCACGCCAAAAAGCGCTATTGCTATTATTCATCATTCCTCAATCCCAACGATATTTCGTTATTATTTGACTCGCTTCAACGATATCAAATCGCCGTGAACCAATCAATACAACGGCATCAAATTGGGATCATTTTTTGCGAAATACAGATTTTATATGCTTTGAAAATATAATCATACAAGCTTTAACATCTGTAAAAACAAATGACTATTCTTAATATTCATTTGCAACTTAATTACGCTTATTCCTTAAAATGAATTATGCGTCTTCAATATTTTCCACCTCGCGTACAATAACTTTATTGAATTCATATTGATCCTAAAATTAAGCGCAGGTTCTCTTCGTTTGAATAGCGGCAAGGAGTCTCGAATGAAATTTATGACTCATTCGTTCATCACCTTACGGTTTAATCAGCAATAGCATTTTTATGACTGAGCAGGAACAAGAGATCAAATTAAGAGTGATAGATGCAGCAATTGGTATCTATACAACAGATCGTATAAGGTTCACCTCGGACATCCTTTTGGAAGAGGCCAATGTCACAGAAGAAGACTTTCGACGATATTTCGAGAGCAAATATTCTGCAATACGCTACTATTATGAATGGACTGTATCGCAGTATGTAGAAATGATTTCTGATATTCAGGATTTTGGAGATTTCACGACCGCCGAAAAGATCTCCAATTTCCTGTATACCTTGTTTGATATTCTCGATGAACAAGAGACTTTCGTCAGACAAACCTATCTCAGATATATATACCATGCCTGGATGAAAACCGGATTCCAGGATCATATTGAGCAGTTATATCGCTCATTCATCGACGACGATGAACGCATTCCCTCTTTCAATAAGAGTATTGCCGGAACTCCTCTTTACCGAATACTCGGCCGGACAAGTATGTGGATCGTTTCTTATAGACTGGATGACGATAGTCCACAGAAAGAAAAAACAATGGCCCTGGTGGATAAAATCACAGCGCTTACTGATGAAGTTTTGACGAATTCTGTGCCGGACAAAACAATTGATCTGATAACATTTCTTGCTAGCAACAGCAAACTCGCGACACTTATGCCCTTTACAAATACTCTCAAACAATTTTTCGCAAATATTTTACCTAATGAGTGATTTTCCATCCAACAAATTCGACCGTGGCCGTCATTTTGCAAAAGCCGGACTCAAAGTCGGTACCAACTATGCAAAATATCATTTAAACAAACTGGTCAACAGGAATGTCAACTTTGAAGAAAAGAAGCATCTCAATGAAAAAAATGCTGCTGCCATTTACAGTGAATTCACGCAGCTCCGGGGCACGGCTCTGAAAATTGCACAATCTTTGAGTATGGATTACAGCGGTCTGCTTCCTGACGAATACATCAATATCATGAGCCAGGCGCAATACCGTGTTCCACCGATCAATAAGGCACTCGTTAGAAGTATTATCAAAAAGGAACTGGGACAGTATCCGGAGCAACTTTTTAAATCATTTGAGACAAATGCCATTGCCGCTGCGTCCATCGGTCAGGTACACCAGGGTACATTACAAAACGGCAAGAAGGCAGCCGTCAAAATTCAGTACCCTCATATCCGTGACACAATTTCATCGGACCTTTCTATGGCCCGTGCCATTTTCAACAGAATGGTAAAGGGTGATATCGGTCAATATTTCGATGAGGTAGGCAACAAGCTGCTGGAGGAAACCGACTACCTCCATGAAGGTAAAGAGATTGAATTTTATGCTGATCGATACACCAGTGATCATCTGATTACACCTCGTTGGTATCGGGATTTATCAACAGATAAAATCCTAACCATGAGTTTTGTTACCGGTCAGCATCTGGAGGAGTTTTTGAAAACCGATCCGGGTCAGCAAGAAAGAGATCACTTTGGACAGTTGCTCTGGAATTTCTTTCATGATCAGATCAACGAGTCTCATACTATTCATGCGGACGCACATCCCGGCAATTTTCTTTTTACGCCAGACAAGAAACTGGGAGTGCTGGATTTTGGATGTGTTAAAAAATTTCCACGTGATTTCTTCTTTTACTATATGTATGCTCTTCCAGCCCATCTTCACAACGATAAGACTGAGTTAGCAGAACTGTTCCATAAGCTTGAGATCCTTGGATATGGAGCCTATTCAGAAGAGAACGATGAAAAGAATTTTGAGTTCTTCAGGAGTTTCGGTCGAGCATTTACCAAGCCGTATCGATACGACCAGTTTGATTTTGGAGATTCCAACTTCAAAGATGAAATAGGCTACTATATAAAAAAAGCGACCACCTTTGATGAACCTGTCGGTTCACGACATTTTGTTTATGCATCTCGGGTCCATCTCGGTTTATATACCATGCTGATGAAGCTCCATGCACGAGTCAATACCACAAAAAGCCGGGAAATTATCGATAATTATATTATGTCTGAACGGCCTCATTTTTTTGATAAAAGCGGGTCGTTTACACATCATGAATTAATGCAGGATATACCGGACCAAAATAAATAAAGCTGCGAATCTACCTTAGAATCAACTGCATAAAAAAAGCCCCGGTCATTTGAACCGGGGCTTTTTTTGCAGTACTACTGAATTTTATTTTATGAGTGTCATCTTGCCCATACCTGTGAACACTTTGGATGCAGCATGAGCTGTAAACCGGTAAAGATAAACACCTGATGACAAGCGTGAGGCATCAAATGAAACCTGCTTCCGGAATCCTGCCGACATATGGCCAAGATTTTGATCAAAGACCTTTTGACCGAGTATGTTGAATACTGTTAGTCTCACGTCCGCATTCTGAGGAAGATTGAACCGTAAATTTGTAGTCGGATTAAACGGGTTCGGATAATTCGACATTACGGCAAACTTGCTTGGTATCTGAGCTGATGGCTGCTTCTCGATCGGTGTGTCAATTTGCGGTTTAAGAACAGTACCATCGGGAAGTACGACCAACAATTGCAATCCGGGACCATTTTGATTTTTATTCGGATTCATAAATCCTGAGGCCACAACAACAGCTGCCGTATCACCGACGCCTGATAAATCAACCTTGTATGAAACCAGTGGTGTTGATGTTTCAGAAGCAGTCAAGTTAAAAGTATATTCCTGGGCAGGAACAGAGAAGTAATCAGTCATGTCATTAAACTTCACGTTCGAGACCAAAGATCCTGCCTCATTGGTACTGATATCTACAGCTGGTGCATCAGGTACGCCATGCACTGCGAAGAAATCGACATTACCGCTTGTCTTGGCTTTTTGGCGAGCCATATCCTTGACAAGAACACTAAGTCCAGTTGAAACACCATCGGGATTCGGTTCGAACGAATCGGATTGAATGACCCCGTCAACAACCACAACATAATTTTCAGACGGTGTGAGTGTAGTCATTACGTTCTTGACAGTATCACTGGCACCCATGCTGTGTGCAGGTGCCAATCCGAGATTCAGCTCACGATCACCGGGCATTTCCATAAACCCGGTAGCCTGTTGATAAGCCACGTTCTTTAAGGTCAGTAATCCATTAATGTATACATCGACAGTGTCTGCGGCCGGATCCGGAGAATTGTGGATTGCCTGAACATACGCCGGTTTATAAACATCGGTAGCTAAAACGGCCTGGAGTTGGTAACCAGCACTTGGATTATCCTTTGAATATTGGCCGATTACACCGTCAAAAACAGTTGAATCCGGAGGAATCGAAGCTCCGGTTATTGTACCATCGGATGCATACGGCGTGCGCAAAACAATATCACCAGTATTATCTGTAGCATCAGTCACCTTATAACTGGTACTCTCAGTAAATGTGCCTGTCCCGTCAACCTTCAACCCGGAAATATGCACTAACATTGCCTCATACATCTCACCGTGATCCTTCAGATCACCGAGTGTAATATTCATGGGATCAGGCAACATGTTATTGCGTGACATAACCTTAAAGTCCTGAAGATCAGATCCGTTGATTTCTTTTAATGAGTTGTATTCGGAAATGTTACCATTGACACGAATCATGTCGCCCATCTTCACATCTCCATTAGCAACGGCATCATTAAATGAACCGCTGGTCTGGCGTAACGTCATCCCGGCTGTGGTATCCTGCATATATGTATACGCACCGTAGGCACGGGTCACGATACCATCGATCGTTACATGAGTTCCGCTCGGGGCATTGTGTGCTTGTTCAACAGAATACAGTACGGTGTCACGTTTAAACGTTAATGTTCCCGTAGCACCCTGAGTGACCATGCTTCCATCGGTTGTAAAAATCCTGAAGTACAGGTTGATATCTCCATCATAGGGCACCGAAGCTGCCTGTAATAATTCGTCTATAGACGCCTTATCCATCGATGCATCCGTCGACATACCTACACTTTGTTCCAGCGGAACCGTATAAAATGTAGGTAGTGGTGAAATCTGCCAAACATAAAAAACGGGATTATTATCCGGATCAGTAGCCTGGCTCCATTCAAATTTGAGAGAATCGGTACCGGCTCCCTGAACTGTGATACTGGAACCGTCAGCCGGACTTGTAAGCGCCGAGGCTGTTGGAGCTTTATTTCCATCAGAAAATAACTGTCCCCGTAATTCACCTCCGGCATACTCTGTTGAATGAATATTCACATAATAACCGCCATTCATCAAAGTGGTTTTTTGAGCGGCGGTGAGTTTAAACTTGTTGTTCAAAGAATCATATGTGCCGCCTTTTTTATCCGTATCAACTGTCGGATCCAGTGGAAACACGACATTGCCGTTTTCTCCAGCTGCTGCCATATGAATATGAGAAGCTGTATAATCGCCGGTCAGGTTACTGAATGAACCATAAACCTTAAGCGAATCACCTCTGAGAACTGCATGTACAGTTCCCGATCCCAGAGATTTACCAGCCGGTACTTCATTTATACCAGACATACTGGCTGTGTAAACCTGCTGTGCATTTGTCGGGTAAGCAAACCCGATCATCAATCCTATAATTATTAATAAGCTTAGTCTGTAGCTTTTCATCAATGATGTTCCCCTTTAAATTTGCATATATTTATTGATGCTTTTACAATACTACGATCGCGCCCTCATTAGAGCAAGGTACTTAGAAAGATATAATCTTTGTGTTACCATGCATTTAATCGTAATCACACACAGAAACGTTCCTTCATACAGGCTCGCAAAAATGCTTTCTAAACTTGTCTGAATGCAGAAAAAAAGCAATCTAACAACAAAACGTCTACTATATAAGAGCCTCTACTACGGAAGATCCTTCATTAAATATTTATAAAATTCACTTTTTGTGGAGATAAGAATAGTTGTTTGGCTATCAAACGTCTTCTCATAACTCTCCATAGACTTTAAGAAGCTGTATAAACCACGGGCCTGTGAAGTTTTGTTATATGCCTTCGCATAAATTTCTGCAGCTTGTCCGTCCGCTTTACCTTTTATATCCTCTGCCTGACGATAGGCTTCAGACTGTATACGTTTCAACTCTTTCTCTTTCTCTCCACTGATTCTGGAAGCCTCACCCTGACCTTCTGATTTAAATTTATCAGCGATGCGTTGTCTCTCTGAAATCATACGATCATACACTTTCTTTCGGACTTCCTCGACATAGTTAATTCGCTTGATTCGGAAATCCAACACCCGTATTCCAAGATCATTTGTGAGGGTATTGGCTTTTTCAAGAATCTGACCCTGGATCTTGTCGCGCCCAACACTGATACTATCCAGTGTTTCCTCAACCTCGCCTGCAAAATCATTGCTTTGCTGAGGAGTTCTGTTTGAAGTTCTTACCAGCTCATCCAGTTGATTACCAGCAACCGCATTTCGTGTTTCACCATCCAGGATATCATCCAGCCGGCTTTGTGCACCTCTCTGGTCACGAACACGCTTATAAAACTGAAGCGGATCGGTAATTTGCCAGCGTGCGTATGTATCAACGAAGATAAACTTTTTGTCTTCTGTCGGAATCTGGTTCGGATCGCCATCCCATTCCAGGAAACGCTTATCAAAAAAATGGGCATCCTGGATAAACGGCAATTTAAAATTAATCCCCGGCGTAGTAACTGCCTCACCAACCGGTTTGCCAAATTGTGTGATGACTACCTGCTGACTCTCATTAACGATGTAAGTGCCATCGATAATCACAATGACGACCAATACACCTGCTAAAATTAGAATGGAATTTCTAAGATGTTTCATTTCTGTGCTCCTCCTGCAGGTAATTGTGATACCGTTTTGTCCGACATTTGTAATAGAGGTATTACGTTTTTCCCATTCTCATCTATCACTATCTTTTGGCCTATCTTCGGCAGGATTTTAGTCATTGTTTCCAGGTAAATCCGTTTGCGGGTCACTTCAGGTGCGGCTATATACTGCGTATATAATGAGTTGAAGCGCGCGACATCTCCTTCTGCACGGTTTACACGGTCGATCGCATATCCCTGAGCTTCCTGAATGACTGCCTGTGCATCGCCTTTTGCCCTGGGTATAAATTTATTGTAGTCAGCAAGGGCCTCGTTGATCAGGCGCTCTTTCTCCTGTTGTGCCTCATTCACAGCATTAAAGGATGATTTCACCGGATCCGGCGGATTCACGTCCTGCAAAACAACCTGTTCTATCTTAATACCCGTATCGTATTCATTACAGAGTTGCTGCATCCTCGCTTCTGCGGCTGTGGAAATGGCCTGGCGACCAATAGTCAACACTTCATTTACGGTGCGATTTCCCACGACCTGGCGAATTGTAGACTCTGAAACATCCCTCAGCGTCTGCTGCGGATCTTTTACTTTAAACAAATATTTGTATGGATCATTGATTCTGTATTGAACGACCCATTCCACTTCAGCCAGATTAAGATCGCCTGTCAGCATCAGAGATTCTTCTTCAAAATTCTCCTGGCTGTAACGGGTCTGTACATCAGCGCGCAATGTTCTGAAACCGAACTCCTCTTTCAACTGCCGCTCAACCGGCAACTTTTGCACCTCTTCTATTCCGAAAGGCATCTTGAAATTGAGACCTGACTCAGCAGTTCTGGTATACCTGCCAAATCTGAGAACAACCCCAACCTCCTCGGGACCAACAGTATAGATACTAGAGAAAATCAGAACCAGTATGATAATTCCGAAGATAATAGGACCTGCATTCTTCCGGAATCCCTTGATATTTCCGGACATATTCATATCAGAAAATGGTGAATCAGCCATTTTTTCCCTCTCCTCCTAATTTTTAAAAATGCTGTTACCAATATACTCATTTCATGACTCAAGCCAATTCGTATAACTAATCCTTTCGCCGCGTGGCGATTACAGATATCGCAATAATAAAAAATGTAAAAAAAGGGAAAATTTGATTGCCATTTGGAAACTCTTATGCTAATTATCCGTCGAAATGATACCGGAGGGCATAACTGTGATAGATGTTGGATTGGCTTTGATTTGGACAATCTGCTTCATGATTTTTCTGTACCCTCCCCTAATGACATTTGTCTGTCGACAACACGTACAAACTATAGTTATCATGAAACGTTATTGGTTACTTCTATTTTTATTCTGGCCACTACTGGTGATGGCCCAAACCAGCAACGATCCGATGTGGGTCACGCATCCTGCCATCTCTCCTGATGGACAATGGATTGCCTTTGAGTATAAGGGAGATATTTTCAAGGTACCGGCTTCTGGCGGTACGGCAATTCCCCTGACTATGACTGCTGCCTACGAGGGACACCCGGTTTGGAGTCATAATGGAAAGTACATCGCCTTTGCTTCAGACCGGCATGGCAATTTTGATGTATTTGTGATGGCATCGAACGGCGGGCCCGCAACACGCCTTACGTACAATTCCGCATCAGATATTCCGTCGGATTTTACGACGGACGATAAAAACATCATTTTCGGAACCGCACGTGAGGACATATACACATCTGTCCGATTTCCCATTCCTTCTCTTTTTATGAAGCTGTATACGGTTCCTGTTAACGGCGGGCGGTCCATCATGATCAATTCTGCCGGGACACAGTATGCACAATATAATAAGAGCGGCGACGAGATCATCTTCCAGGACCGCAAGGGGTACGAGAGCGAACAGCGCAAGCATGAACGCGCATCCGTGACGCGCGACATCTGGAAATATAACTTCAAGACCAAACAATACACGCAACTGACCCATTTTAAGGGAAATGACATGGAGCCCGTTTGGGGCGACGGTAACACGTATTACTACCTGAGTGAGCAAAACAGTGATAACATGAATGTGTTTCAGTCTTCACTGTCCGATCCCAATCAGGTTACGCAATTAACACATTATAAAAAGAACCCGGTGCGCGGTCTCACTCGCTCACAGGCTGGTACATTGTGTTTCAAACATGACGGCGGCATCTACACGCTTACCCAGGGGCAGCAACCTCAAAAGGTGAATATTACGATTCAGGCAGATTTCGCCCAGCAAGCCACACAGACGTTGTCAGTTGCCAACAGGCAAATCAGTGAAATGGATCTTTCACCTAATGGAAAAGAAGTGGCGTTCGTTTATCGTGGCGATATCTTTGCTACATCAGCTGACGGACATACAACCAAGCGACTGACGAATACTCCGTACCAGGAACGAATGATTGAATTTAGTCCGGATGGGCGCTCCATTATCTACTCTGTCGAAAAGAACGGCAACTGGGATATAGACAAGCTGCACATTGCCAATGAGAGTGAGCCTTACTTTTACGCGTCTACGGTAGTTGATAACGATCCAGTTGTAGCGACCAAGAAAGACGAGTTCCAGCCACGCTATTCACCTGATGGCAAAAAAATTGCGTATCTCGAAGAAAGAAACATCCTGAAAGTTTATGATTTGGATTCACACAAGACCGTAACCGTCATCCCAAAAGGAGTCAATTATTCCTATGCCGACGGAGATCAGTATTTCATGTGGTCGCCTGACAGCAAATGGATCCTCGCACAGTCGAACGAGGGGACTTTTGTACGAAGCGAGATTGATCTTGTGAAAGCTGACGGCAGCGGTGAACGGCACAATCTCACAGAAAGCGGATTCGATGATGGTCTCCCGAAATGGGGAATGGATGGCAAAATGATGGCCTGGATTTCCGATCGTGAAGGAATGAAAAACCTGAGCCGTGGAAGCCAGGGAGACATCTATGCCATGTTTTTCGACCAGAAAGCCTTCGATCGATACAATTTGAGTAAAGAGGATTTCGACTTGCTCAAGGAAGAGGAAAAGAAGGACTCTACGAAGACAAAAGAGGAAAAAGCAAAAGACAAGGATAAAGACGAGAAGACCGAACCGCTGACTCTTAACCTTGAAAACCTGGATAGCCGTACGAAACGTCTGACAATCAACTCGTCTCTGCTCAGTGATTTTGTGTTATCCAAAGATGGAGAGAAGCTTTTCTACCTCGCCAAGTATGAAAAAGGATATGATCTCTGGCAGACAGAACCGCGTACCCACGACACGAAAGTTCTGGCTCATCTCGGCTCGCCGAGCGGTGGTAGCCTGGAGATCGACAAAGACGGAAAGAACATCTTCGTTCTAGCCGGCGGCCGGATCAGCAAAGTAAAGATTGCGGACGGAAGCGTTAAAACTCTTTCCATTAATGCCAATGTTGACCTGGATGCTGCAGGTGAGCGCTCTTATATCTTACATCATGCATGGCAGCAAGTGCGAAAGAAACTGTTCGATCCGAATCTGCAGGGCGTCGACTGGAAATATTATTACGAGCATTACAGCAGCCTGCTCCCATCGGTCAATAACGATCGTGATTTTTGTACGCTGCTGAGTGAAATGCTTGGTGAACTGGACGTTTCACATACCGGATGTTACTTCCGTCCAAGCCCGGATAATCCTGATCAAACGGCTTCTCTTGGTATGTTATATGATCAAACCAAGGGCGGCAATGGTCTCGTGGTTGAGGACATCATTACTGGTGGACCGATGGATAATGCTGACACAAAAGTTAAACAAGGTGATATCCTCGAAAAGATTGATGGTCAGCAAATCACAAACGATTTCGATTGGGCAAAGCTCCTGAATCATAAAGCTGACTCGTTTACACGCCTCACGTTCAGGGATCCCCACACGAAGAAAACGTGGGATGAAGTCATCAAACCGATTCCCATGGGTAAAGAGAATTCACTGATGTATGATCGCTGGGTCCACACCATGCAGAAGATGACCGACAGTCTTTCAAACGGCCAGATCGGCTATGTACATGTGGAAGCCATGAATGATCCAAGCTACCGCACCGTATTCGGCAAAGTGCTCGGTAAGAACTTCAACAAAAAAGCACTCATCGTCGACACGCGTTTCAACGGCGGCGGCTGGCTGCACGATGATCTTGTTACGTTCCTGAATGGCAAGCTTTACATGCAGTTTGCGCCCCAGGGTCATGTCGTACCGGGCGGCGAATCTTCCAATAAGTGGGACAAGCCGAGCTGCGTGCTCATGAGCCAGAGCAACTACTCCGATGCGTTTATGTTCCCCTATATCTATAAGGAGCTGGGGATCGGGAAGCTTATCGGTATGCCTGTCCCCGGAACCGGAACCGCCGTTTGGTGGGAACGCCAGATCAATCCTTCCATCATCTTTGGTATCCCGATGGTGGCTTCTAAAGGAATTGGCGAGAATCATTTCACCGAGAACCATCAGCTTGAACCGGATATTGAAGTGAGAAACCCATATAGCAAAGTGTTGAGTGGAGAAGATCCGCAACTCAAGGCTGCGGTTAAGGAAATGTTGAAAGAGACCGGTAAATAGCGTTCTACCTAATACCCTGACAGGGTCTGGACCCTGTCAGGGTATTACATGTACTCGATAAGGGATGAAGCGATCCAATCTGCATCCCTTATTTTATCTAAGTTTGGATCCGGACTGTACATGTTAGATACGGAAATAACTTGTAACGTCTTGCCGTAGGAATAAGGATTTGATATTCGTATAAAAAAGTTGCCCCTTGTTTATTCTATTTTTTTACTATGCACGTAACTATTGTAAGATAATGGAGAGAGTATGTGTGATGTCCTGTGTGCATTGGTTAATCAGCAAGAGACGATTTTAGGAGCTATTTTTCGTTATTGTTATTTACTTTTCTCCGGAATGTTGGTAGTTTTCTTGTCCGCATGCAGCCATAATCCGGCTGATTCTGGGAAGCGCTTTCCTGTAAAACCTGGTCCTATCCTTTTCATCTCCGACAACAGCGGAACCGATCAGCTTTACAGCATGAATGAAAATGGCAGTAATGTCCAACAACTGACAAAAGATCCGAATTTTCCCATCCTCGATGCCAAATGGTCGCCAGATGGCAGCAAGATTGCCGTGGTCTCACTGATCGGGGATTCACTGACCTATCCATCATTCCGTCATGTCATTTTCATCATGAATGCCGATGGTAGCCACCGCTACCAGTTAACCCCCCAATGGTTTGATACGGTTGATTCAACAGGAGGAAAGGTGGAATATGGCGGAACGTCGGATCCTGTCTGGTCGTCGGATTCCAAAAGTATTGCCTATACAAGACTGATGGTTCCGGAGGCAGTGGATAATAATGATATTTTTGTAATCGATGTGGGCGGAAATAATGAAAAAAGGATAACAAAAAGCATGAATATAAGTGAAGATGTAAGCGATTGGTCACCAGACGGGAAGCTGTTTTTGGCTTCTGAACATGACTGGTCGAAGAAAGATTCTCGAACAACAGTGGATATTTTTTCATCAAGTGACGGGAAGTTGCAAAAACAAATTACGCCTGATACGGTTACCAGTTACAATGCTATGTGGAGTCCGGACCACAGACATATCGTTTACACCTCCTGGGGTGGTAAAAGGCAGGAACTTTTCATTTCTGACGGAGAAGGGAACAGTGCAAAGATTCTACCAACCACAAATCGGACGTTCAATAATATAGCCGCCTGGTCAGGTGATTCTAAGAAAATATTATTCAATGCCTCAGGAAAAATTTATGTAATAAATAAAGACGAAAGCAATCTTGCTGAGATTACACCATCTTATTTCACAAATGCCTTAGCCGTCAGTTGGAAAAGGAGGTGATTTGCATATATAGAATGAACTCCAAGTAAAAAAAACCCTTGTTCCCGTTTATTCGGGAAAAAACGAATCCCCGGCCCGGGACCTCATTTCCCGCCCCGCTTAGCGGGGTTGTAATGGCAAACTCTGGATCATACGGGCCGACGGTTCGGATAAGCATATCTTTGCGGGCTAACAGAAAGGAAATCGCTATGGATAGAAAACAGAAATATAGTAAATACGAATCTTATCAGAAGTTTGCGAATTTGATCATGACACATCAATACAACGTGCGACATGCTTTTCCTGGATTTTTAAGCCTGCTATTGGGGGCATTGCTACTGGCCGGCTGCCAGAACACGACTAACCAGAATAAAAATAATAAACCCAGTTTAGGGCTAAGTCCAACCAACCACCCGTATTATGGTAACCCTCAATGGGGAAGCAACAATTGGATTTTATTTGGTTACACACCGGAAGATAGCAATGGAAACCCGGTTATTGATTCTGCCGGAATTTATTTGATGAAGTATGGTTCCGGGAAAATGGAACTGTTTCACCAGGGAGCTGATATTATCACATACCGTTGGAGCCCGGATGCAAAATGGATCGTAGCTTCTTACGGGTCCCGGCAAATCATCAAAATCTCTTTCCCGGATAAAAAGATTATCCCTTTGACTGATACCCTGGATCCTTTCGTGGTTTACCCTTCCATGAGCCCGGATGCTAAAACGGTAGTCTATACGGTCGATCACCCCAAAGAGACCGAAGGCTTGTGGATCGTGTCCGCCGATGGCCAAAAAGTTCTCCATCTGTTGTTCCACCAGTTTCCCTTGCCAAATTATACGGATTGGTCACCAGTCAATGGTCGGGAAATTGCCACTGTAACTTTTACAAATATGGAGGGCCATGTCAATCTGGTCATTCTGGATACCCTGACCAGGCAGATACATACGATTGCCCATAATGAGGCAGGTATCCGGGATCCTGTGTTCTCTCCGGACGGACAGAAGCTGTTGTACTGGACCCATCCCACTAACAACGGAGATGGCCAGGTTTGGGTGGTAAATAAAGACGGAACACACCTGAAACAACTAACTTCCAACGGCGGCTGGGAGCCCTGCTGGAGCCCGGACGGCAAGTATATCCTGTATGTGCGCTTTTCCTATATCCACACGCACCAGTACGGCAACGGCAAACTATGGATCATGCATGCCGACGGTTCGGATAAACATATTTTTGCAGATTAAGTGAAAGGAGGAGGCCTATGACATAAGAATCTGAAGAATTAAAAAGTATGCAGACGGAATGCAGCAACATCCCGCCTGCATGGGAACATGTATTCCCTGCCAGGTCCATAAAACTACAACTAAAAACAAGGAACACACTATGAAAATTGTACTCAAAAATGTAAAAGCTCCTGACAACTACATCAACCCATGACCAACAAAATGAGACCTGCTATGAAATATTTCTCTTACCTCCTGATCCTACTTTTCGGAATTATCGGTCTGTTTTCATGTAGTAACGGACCAACGAATACAAAGCGGGAGCAAATTAATAAGAATATCCTACTGAATGAACTACCCCGCTGCAAGCAGACGGGGTATCAACATGGGTTTTATTTTTGTTTCGCCGCAAGCGGCGGGGAATTAAACCCATAGTGATTAAAAATTGTTGTAAAGTTGGAGAGCTATGGGGGGATTTTCATATGGGAATTCTCAGGAATGATAAAATATACTTTGTGGGAGCAGGTATTGGTTATTTTGAGATCACAAAAGATTTTCAGGTAGTAAGTGATTCAGTATTTACCCCAAAAAATATTGACAGTTTCCACAGACATTACAAATTGACCTATATCTCATCATTAGATGCTGATCAGAATTTTTTACTTGTATTATCCCTTTATAGAGATGTCTCCCTCGGAGCTTTATATGAATATGATACCTCTTCTAATCGGATGGTACCACTTCGGGATACCACATACAGTATCTCCAGTGCGGTCTATTGGCACGGAGACGACGACAAGCTGGTCTACTACAGCTATGGCAGCGACCAGGGATTAAAAGCCGGGTACTACCTGTACAATAAAACCACAGATCAGGACAACCTGCTGCTGGCCTATGAATCTCCGGCAGGCCCTTCGGAAATGCTCAACGGCTTTGACCTGTCCCCTGATAATACCAAGCTCCTGATTCCCCTGGTACGAGCCACTTCCCTGACCATCCATCCTCCGCTGATTGGAATCTATCACCTGCAAACACAAACGATGGATACCTTAAAGGTGCATTTTGATCAGTCGTTTGACCGGGAGGGCCTGTGGCTGCGCTACAACTCCGACGGAAGCAAAATCTTATACTGCAATTTTCCCCATGGAGCTTTTACCTATACCACGAATGACGACAGCCAGGTGGGCATCATCGAGATGCCCTCGCAGACCAAACGGGTCCTGGACGTGAACACGAACCCGTCGGGCTCCCGACGTTCGGTGCAACTGGCGCCCACTTGGGGACCGAATGATCGAAATATTATTTATGGGAGTGCGCCCCTGGCCATGCCAAGCGGTGCCAAAGGTAAATATTCACTTTATGTACTAAAAAACGTGGACGATCCTGACAACTACATCAAATAACCCTGTAAAAAGGAGGTAATGATGAAAACATCAAAATACGCTGTGATGGCAGAACGTCTGTCAGTCGCATTGATATTCATCCTGATTTCTTACACCCAAAGCCTGGCACAGAAAGGCTTACCCGCCCTGAAGCCGGCCGTGGAAATTCAGGATATGCAGATTACCGGCTTGCCGGTACCAGGGAATACTGTCGAGGTCTCGGTACGGTATAAAACAAATGTAAATGCGTCAGGAGTTATATCCCTGACAACCCCGCCTCACATGCATATGACGAATCATGCCATGCAGCATCCGACGGTTACCATGAACCGGAGTTTTACAAAGGGGATGACCCGGACGGAGCAATTTCAAGTAACCGTGGATAAGACCGGCCAGGGATATTTACATGTCGGGATTGTTGTTCCGGATGCCCCGCCGGGATATAAAAAGACAGCCGCCCGTTCTCTGCGGATTCAGAGTTACACGGATACGGCCATCGTATTTGACCCGCGCAATCCCGGCAACCGGAAACCCAAAGTGATTGGCAAAGATGTTCATATCTACCGGGGCCAGGCACCTCCAGTCCAAAACAAAAGCGGAAATATGCAAATCCAATCCACACAGATTTACAATGTGTCTATTACAGGGAAGATTAGATTTTTGGATAATACTGTTTATCCAGAAGTATATAGGGGTGTTTATGACAACGGAGTCGCTCTTTGGTTTCGTAACAGTAATAATCCAAATGACTGGTATAACCCGGACACGGGACATGCCAGGCACGAGTCTTATGATATCCTTGACAATCAGGGCAATTTTTCCTTCAATTTCAGTTTTACAGGCGATTTAAGTGCCTATAATCAGGTGATTGTTATCGTAAACACTGCCAATGATGCCGCTTTTGTACCCACTCCGGCTGACGGTTACATAGTGTACAATGCTGATGGAACAACTACTTCTTATTTTAATGAAGGTGACGGAATAGCAGCCAATTTCGATCCGTCCAATACCAATATTTCCATTAACCAGAACGGAGAATTTGATCCGGGCTACGGTGCCATATTACGGTATGCGATGCTCAGCAAAGAATTTGTTGAACAACGATATGGCGGGAGTCTGCCTTTCTCCCTTCCCGCCATATATACCCGGATATATGCCTTATCTTCTCAAGGTGATGCCGGTGTATTCTGTTCCTCAAACAGTTGTACAAATCTGCCAAAGCAGCCTTACGGACCATATATTATGATAGATCCGAATTGGACTGATTTTGACACAATTTCCCATGAAAATGGCCATGATGTAAATTTTCGCATTTGGGTAAATCGAAGTTTAATGCTGCAAACGACGATTTAGTAGAAGGTTGGGCTATATTCTATTCGTTTGCCGCCCGTAACTATGGAAACCGTCAGTATGGTGATGACCTTCTCGAAGGATACGATAATACGGAAGAGGCCCCTTTCCAGACTAATCCGAGATACTACAGCATTAGTTATGCCGATGCCGGTCAACCCGCAAAAGCCGCTGCGGCCTGTTTCCTGTGGAACTTGTATGATTCCAACCACTCCCCCACGTTTGAAGTCTCTTTGTATGATAATGGAGATAACGAGGACCTTTCAGGCTATTCCAATCGAACGTTTGAGGTAATGAGAACCCTCGGCACAACCACTGTAACCGGATACCGGGATAGCTTTAAAAGCGGGCTATCCACCGGGATTCAGAATTTCGTAGATGATGATTATCATTTTATGTTTGATAACCTGACGGCAATCCCATCGCATAAGATGAAATCCGATCAGGTCACCAATTTTTCAGCCAATCCCCATTTTAACCAGGATAACATAGCCTTCTCATGGCAACCGCAAAGTTATTCCAGCGGATCATACTACAGCAATTATGAATCGGGATACCGTCTGTACAAAGACAGCGGAAGTGGCTGGCAATTGGTCCAAACCCTGTCCCCGTCCACTACAAGTTATACCTATAATTCCTCTTCATTGTATGGTACCTACAAAATTACCAGCTACAATAGCCAGGGCAATTCTGCCAACGCACCAACGATTAATTTTGCACCACTCTCGGTCTCCATCTCCGGACCGACAGAAGTGCAACCCTATACCTACCCTATCTGGAAGGCTAATCCTTCGGGCGGGAGTTCTCCCTATCAATATTACTGGGAAATCAATGTCCAGTATCGCAGCGGCGGATCGTCCGGATGGACGTACTTCGGAAATCAGCAAAGCGAAGGCCGGACCTATGATACCTCCACGTACAAGGTAGATCTGCGGGTCACGGTCACGGATGCCAATAGCAATACGGCTACCGCCACCTACACCGCCTATTATGACCAGTCAACATATACTACCGCCCTGTCTGATCCTACACCAAATCCGTTCAACCCCACCACGGTCCTCAACTACTCTCTGGCTAACCCGGCCCATGTCAAGCTCATGATCTATAACATCCTTGGTCAGCAGGTGGCCACATTAGTGAATGCGAATCAGGCGGCAGGTAAATACCGGAAAACCTTCAACGCCTCGCAACTATCAAGCGGCACCTACCTGGAACGGATGGTCATCACCGATAAATCGGGCAAGGTTACCCAACTGACCAAAAAGTTGTTGCTGATGAAGTGAGAGCTCCAAGCCTGACAGGTTTCAGAAAACCTGTCAGGCTTATCTGAAGGATGGTGTTGATAAGATGATGCCTTATGTTTTAACGAGGATAACGATCATAGCCATGACAGATTCCTCTCCCGACTCTTCGGGGCTTTGCTCGGCCGGAATGACAGTGAGGGGATTTTTTAGTGTGGTATCTTATATATCGCCAAATAAAAAAGGCCATCCAAAAACCTTCGGGACGGCCTTTTTTTGAAATATGTAGACGAATTATTTTGCCACTTTTTCTTCACAAAAGGCATCGAATACCATTTTCAGGTCGGCAGCCACTTCATCTGTTGAACGGCCTTCGAGGCGTCATAGATCTCAATAAAGCGATCCGGGAAGCTGCACCCCTTATTTATCCAGGTTTGGATCCGGAACGTACATGTTGGAAACCAAAATAACTTGTACCGTCTTGCCATAGGAATAAGGATTTGATATTCGTATAAAAAAGTTGCCCCTTGTTAATTTTTTTTTTTACTATACGCATAACTGTTGTAAGATAATGGAGAGATTATGTGTGATGCCCCGTGTACATTGGTTAATCAGCAAGAGATAACTCACCGGGCTACCTTTCGACACAGTTGTGCGTCTTATACCAGTAAAATAGTTTTGCTGCTATACCTTACTGTAGGGTTTTTTGCAGGCTGCGGAGTGCTGAACACCCGGCAAGACCAAAAAATCCAGGACCAGCAGATCCCAGTGGAAACTTTTAAAACGATAGACTCGGAACCGGCATGGAGCCCGGATGGTGTGACGATTGCCTACACCCATGTAACTTCGGTTTCGGGGGAACCAACCGGCATCTGGCTGCTAGATCTTTCGACCGAAAAGAAGCACTTTCTAACTCCCGGCATGTCGGCGGACTGGAGCCCGGACGGGCGCCAGCTTGTGTATGTGAAGAATACCAACATCTTTGTAACCGATACCTCGGCATCCAATCAACAACAATTGACCGACTGGGGAGATTGCTATAATCCCGACTGGTCCGCGGACGGAAAGAGGATTGCGTTTGATACAAATCGTAACGATCCCAAAGGTGCCAATGTTATTTGGTTAATGAATGTTGATGGATCGGATAAAATTGATATTAGTCAACATGGTGTGGGTGAATGGAGGGAACCCAAGTGGAGACAGGATGGGCAAAGTATTTTACATATAAGATACACCGACCATCCAACACCCGACTTGTATGTCGTGAATTCAGAAGGTACAAATGCAATTCGATTGACTAATAATAATCGAACCGACGATTATCCTACTTGGAGTCCGGACGGGAAGCATATTGTGTGGGATTCCTACGGTGGAGGTACGGGAGGAATCTGGATCATGAATGCCGACGGTTCGGAGCAACATCTGCTTATTCCTTATGGCGGTTTTCCCAGTTGGAGTCCGGATGGCAAATCACTGGTTTATTATGCTGCCTATGATGATCAACACGGGAGTCTGTGGATCAGTAGGAGTGATGGAAGTAATGCCCGTTTGATAACCCGGATGGAAAACTATCAGAAATAACAAGGTACGAGAATTCAGAAAAATAAAGAGGAGGCAGGGATGACATAAATCGTAAATAAAAAACGCCACTGTGAGGTAACACAGTGGCGCAAAGCAGGCAAAAAAACAGGCTCTTCGCATCCACCTGACCGCTCATCACGGAAAGGTGTGCCTTTTTATTTGCCTGTTTAATGGTACACATTCGCTCACAAAAATCAAATCCATTAAGGAGGCTGTGCTATGAAAAAGCTCAACAACTCTGTATTTTTGCATAGGTTTATTCGTATATTGATAAGTCTGTCTTTATTTGTACCGTGCTTACTCTACGCTCAACAAGCGCTTACCCCGCAACAGATTCAACAGGCCCTGAAAGATACAGTCTACAGAAATGAACAGGGAAAACCGATTTCGGTAACTTCAAAAGCGTCTTACGTTCTCGGTCAGTTAATCGTGCACTTCAAACCGGGAATCATAACCTTGCCGGCCGGCAGAAAACAGCTCAACCTGGCCGGTCAGCCCAATATGATTTCCCAGGTTACCTCTAATCCGAAAACAGCGGCCCTTCTCAAACGAACGGGCATTCAAAACTTGCAACAGGTCTATAAAAACACAGAACCCGGAGATACCCTTCGGGTTTTGGCGGATGGTCACCGGGTTCGCATAACTGATTTTTCGCAGGTATTCTTACTCACATTACCTGATTCAATTGAAGTTCTTAAAGCTATGTACCACTTTAAAAAGCTATCCACCGTGCTCTATGTCCAACCGAACTACATCTTTCGATTAGATGTATTAAAGGGTCCCCCAAAAAAACCTGGCGATGCAGCAACAAAAACCACCGTGCAGTCAGTATCTCCTGCACTTCCCAATGACCCCCTGTTTTCGGACCAATGGTACCTGAAACAGTCATCCGGGGAAGACATAAATGCTGATACGGCCTGGGGTTACCAAAAGGGAAATGTAAATGTCCGTATAGGAATTATTGACACCGGTGTCGATTACGATAACGAAGACCTGGGCGATGGATTCGGAAGCACTTACAAAGTAAAAGGCGGTTATGATTACTACAGCGGAGACTCGGATCCCCGGGATGAATTTTTTCACGGCACCCATGTTGCCGGCATTGCCGCTGCCTTGTCCAATAATTACAACAGCAGTGGTCAGAGAGAAGGAATAGCCGGGGTAGCCGGTGGCTGGGATTACAACCGGCAAACCGGTTCCGGAGCAAAGGGAGCTATTCTGTATGCGTTCAAAGTAGGTGGAACTGGGACTGGAATTAGCACTATAGATGCCATTCAGGCTATTCATGATGCAGCAGATCCAAATGTCTACAATGTTGATATCCTTAATAACAGTTGGGGTGGCTATCAATACAATGAATCCGTGCGCGAAGCGGTTAACTTTGCTGCCCGGATGAACCGGATTTTCGTAGCCGCCAAGGGAAACGACTCAACCGGTGATCGTCACTATCCGTCCGATTATGATTATAGCTGGGTTATATCGGTGGGTGCAACCAACCAAAGTGGTGCACTGGCAGCTTATCCTGACTGGGGCTGGCCGCAAAATACGGGGAGTAATTATGGAAATGGTGTGGATGTGGTGGCACCCGGAACAAAAATACTTTCCACCACACCCATCACCCTAACAAGTGGAATGCAGTTATATGGTGTTTCCACTCATTATGACTATTTAAGTGGAACATCCATGGCTACACCACAGGTTACCGGACTGGCGGCTTTGCTGCTTAGTGAGGCTGAAGGCTTGGGAATAACCCTTCATCCGGACGATGTCCAGGGAATCATCAGAGCATCTGCGGATGATAAGGGTTCGCCCGGCTATGATGCATACTTTGGTGCCGGCAGAATCAACGCCGGAAAGGCGCTGGAACGGTTACATGATCCCTATGTGCTTGTGCACGAAACAGCCACAGGTGGCAGTTCGGTCAGCACCACCGGAGGATATGAGTTGATTGTTAACAATTCGGGTGGTTGATTACCTGTAGGGCAATATATTGTTAAACGTCACGACGTACGAACAAACGTCGCTCTCCCCAACTATTATGATCAGGTTTCCGTTTGGGGTCGCGGGGCAAATGAAACCGTTGGCTGGTCTGCCGCTAACCCCACCTATGAAACAGGGTATTGTTACGTGACCTCGTCAAGCAACAGCTCAGCTCAATTACAAACTTTTGTGTATGAGGTTTATAATACAGCAGGTGATTTTATCGGCTGGTATCCAACGACTCCAGCCAATGTTCAGTTCGCTTACACTATAAGCGGTATACCAAGCACCCCACCTCCATCTGTCTACATCTCCGGGCCGCAATATGTGTATCCGCATACGTACTCAACCTGGACAGCCAACCCTTCCGGGGGAACCAGTCCTTATCAATACTACTGGCAGGTGAATATTGAATACCGTGATTACACCTGGTCCGGTTGGTCGGACTTCGGGACCCAGCAGAATGAGGGCATGACCTATAGTTCTGACATTTTGGAAGTGCAACTGAAGGTGACGGTCACCGATGCTCATGGTAGTCAGGCAACGAGTCCGCTTTTTACTTCCCATTTTGAAACATCCACCGCTCCGGTTACCACCCTGTCCGATCCCACACCCAACCCGTTCAACCCCACCACGGTGCTCAACTACTCCCTGGCTAACCCGGCCCATGTCAAGCTGATGATCTATAACATCCTTGGTCAGCAGGTGGCCACATTAGTGAATACGAATCAGGCGGCAGGTAAATACCGCAAAACGTTCGATGCATCACAGCTGGCAAGCGGAACCTATCTGGAACGGATGATCATAACAGATAAATCAGGCAAGGTTACCCAACTGATGAAGAAGTTGTTGCTGATGAAGTGAGAGCTCCAAACCTGACAGGTTTCAGAAAACCTGTCAGGTTTATCTGAAAGATGGTGTCGATAAAATGATGCCTTATGTTTAACGAGGATAACGATCATAGCCATGATAGATTCCTCTCCCGACTCGTCGGGACTTCGCTCGGTCGGAATGACAGTGAGGGGATTTTTTATTGCGATTTCTTATATCGAACTGACGTTATGTTTAGCTGTGACACATATACACAAACAAAAAAGGCCATCCCAAAATCGTTCGGGACGGCCTTTTCATTAAATTAAGTAATCGCTATCAAGCCACTTTTTCTTCACAAAATGCATCGAATACCATTTTCAGGTCGGCAGCTACTTCATCTGCTGAGCGACCTTCGATGCGTCATAGATCTCAATAAAGCGATCGGGATAGTTGCACCCCTTATTTTGTGCAGGTTTGGATCCGGACTGTACATGTTAGATACGGAAATAATTTGCAACGTCTTGCCGTAGGAACAAGGATTTGATATTCGTATAAAAAAGTTGCCCCTTGTTTATTTTTTTTTTTACTATGCTCGTAACTATTGTAAGATAATGGAGAGAGTATGTGTGATGCCCCGTGTACATTGGTTAATAAGCAAGAGACGATTTTAAAGGTTATCCCCTATAATTATTCTATCCCTATTTTTGCCAGAAGGCTTTTACCCCTTTTTCTGTTGGCATCGTCATTGGCCTCCCGCGGGTTGTTGGGAAGTAAAAAGAAAAACCACGGTTTGCCCGGTTTTATCGTCTTTAATGTCAAAGGATTCTATTCGCTTTATGTACTCAAAAACGTGGATGATCCGGATAATTACACCAACCTATGATCAATGAAATGAGACTTACTATGAAATACTCCTTATACCTCCAGATCCTTCTTTTTGGAATCATCGCGTTTTCCTGCAGTAACGGACCGACGAATACAAAGCAGAATCAAATCAATCAGAATATTGCACTTCTTAAAGATTGCTGTAACGGAGAAGGTATAACCGGATATTATTTGATGGGACAAATGGTTAAAAATAAAGTTTTTTATGCTATACGACCTGTTGAAGAGATAAAGACTGATAGTTCATTTAAATTAGTAAACGCTAATTATTTGGACTATATACCAAGAGATGACGCTAAACCTGAAAGTTTTTTTCAGTTCAATAAAGATTTTTCAAAACTATTAATAGTTAAAACCACCTTTATTGATATTTCGATGGGGGAACTTGATGAAGCGAATATTAAAAATGAGACCTACTCAATAGTAAAAGACTCTACCTATCGTATATCCAGTGCGGTTTACTGGCATGGAGACGACAACAAACTAGTTTATTACAGCTATGGTAATGACCGGGGGCTAAAGGCTGGGTATTATCTGTATAATGAAACGACGGATCAGGACAGCCTGTTGCTGGCCTATGAATCACCGGACGGTCCGTCGGAGATGATCAACGGTTTTGATCTGTCCCCGGACAATTCCAAACTCCTGATCCCGATGGTACGGGCCACGCCGTTGACTGCCCGTTCTCCGCTAGTCGGAATCTATAACCTGCACACCCAGACAATGGATACCTTGAAGGTTCATTTCGACCTGTCGTATGTGCGGGTAGGTTTATGGCTGCGCTATAATTCGGATGGAAGCAAGATCCTATACTGCAATTTCCCCCATGGATCTTACACTTATACCACGAATGACGACAGCCAGGTCGGCATTATCGAGATGCCCTCCCAAACCAAACGGGTGCTGGATGTGAATACTTACATAGGAGGCCGTTCGGTGCAACTGGCGCCTACCTGGGGACCGAATGATCAAAATATTATTTACGGAAGTGCACCTCTGGCTATGCCCAGCGGCGCCAAAGGAACGTATTCGCTTTATGTTCTAAAACGTGTGACTGATCCGGATAACTATATCCAATAATCCTATATCACGGAGGTAATAATGAAAACATCAAGATATACTGTGATTGCAGAGCGTCTGTTTGTCGCATTGATACTCATTCTGATTTCCTACACCCAAAGCTTCGCACAGAAAGGCTTGCCCACCCTGAAGCCGGCTGTGGAAATTCAGGATATGCATCTAACCGGCAAACCGGTAAAAGGAAATACCGTAGAGGTTTCAGTACGGTATAAGGTAAATGTAACCGCGACTGGGGTTGTTTCTCTGACCACCCCGCCTCATATGCATATGACGAATCATGCCATGCAGCATCCGACCGTTTCTATGAACCGTAGTTTTACAAAGGGAATGGTCCGGACGGAACAATTCCGCGTAACCGTGGATAAGACCGGCCAGGGATATTTGTATGTCGGTATTGCTGTTCCGGATGCCCCGCCGGGATATAAAAAGGCAGCCACCCGTTCCTTGCGGATTCAGAGTTACTCGGATTCCGCCAGCGCTTTTGATCCGCGTAATCCCGGCAGCAGGAAACCCAAAGTGATTGGAAAAGACGTTCATATCTACCGCGGCCAGGCTCCGGCAACGCAGAATAAAAGCGAGAACATGCAAATCCAATCCACGCAGACTTATAATGTTTCTATTACAGGAAAGATTAGATTTTATCAAGCGTATGAAGGAGATTATAGAGGCGTTTACGGCAACGGTGTCGCTCTTTGGTTCCGCAACAGTAATGATCCCGGAAACTGGTACAATCCTGACACGGGACATGACCAGCACGAGTCGTATGATATCCTGGACGAACAGGGAAATTTCTCCTTCAATTTCAGTTTTACAGGCGATTTAAGTGCGTATAACCAGGTGATTGTTATCGTAAATACCGCTAATAATGCCGCCTTTGTACCGACTCCTGCTGACGGTTACATTGTGTATAATACCGATGGAACAACTACTTCTTATTTTAATGAGGCCGATGGAATGGTAGCCAATTTCGATCCATCCAATACCAATATTTCCATTAACCAGAATGGAGAATTGGACGCGGGATACGGAGCCATATTCCGGTACATGGAACTCAGCAGGGAGCTCGTTGAACGACGATACGGTGGAAACCTACCTTTCTCTCTCCCAGCCATATATACCCGGATATATGATTTATCTTCTCAAGGTGATGCCGGTGTATTCTGTTCCTCAAACAGTTGTACCAATCTGCCGCAACAACCTTACGCTCCATATATCATGATAGATCCAGGTTGGACTGAGTTTGACACAATTTCTCATGAAAATGGGCACAACGTAAATTTCCGGATGTGGAATGGTGGATCAAAATTTGGTAATGCAAGTGATGATTTAAAGGAAGGATGGGCTATTTTTTATTCGTTTGCCGCCCGGAATTATGGAAACAGCCAGTATGGCGATAACCTTCGTGATTGGGATGATAACACGGAAAAAGCTCCTTTCCAGACTGGCCCAGAAAGATACAGTAGTATTCGTTATGCTCAAAATGGAGAACCTGCAAAAGCCGCTGCCGCCTGTTTCCTGTGGAACTTATATGACACCAGCCATGATCCCACCTTTGAGGCCTCTTTATATGACAATGGGGATAATGAGGATCTTAACGGTTATTCTGATCGAACTTTTGAGATAATGAGAACTCTCGGAACAACCACGGTAACCGGATACCAAAATAGCTTTAAAAGCGGGTTAGCAACCGATGTTAAGAGTTCAGTGGACGATGATTATCATTTTATGTTTGATAACCTTACAGCCATCCCATCCCACAAAATGAAATCCGATCAGATTACCAATTTTTCAGCCAATCCCCATTTTAACCAGGATAACATAGCCTTTTCGTGGCAACCTCAAAGTTATTCAAGTGGGTCATACTATAGCAATTACGAATCGGGATACCGGTTGTACAAAGACAGTGGAAACGGCTGGCAATTGGTTCAGACCCTGTCCTCGTCCACTACAAGTTATACCTATAATTCCTCTTCATTGTATGGTACCTACAAAATTACCAGCTACAATAGCCAGGGCAATTCTGCCAACGCACCAACGATTAATTTTGCACCACTCTCGGTCTCCATCTCCGGACCGACAGAAGTGCAACCCTATACCTACCCTATCTGGAAGGCTAATCCTTCGGGCGGGAGTTCTCCCTATCAATATTACTGGGAAATCAATGTCCAGTATCGCAGCGGTGGATCGTCCGGATGGACGTACTTCGGAAATCAGCAAAGCGAAGGCCGGACCTATGATACCTCCACTTACAAGGTAGATCTGCGGGTAACGGTTACGGATGCCAATAGCAGTACGGTAACCGCCACCTACACCGCTTATTATGACCAGTCAACATATACCACCGCCCTGTCTGATCCTACACCAAATCCGTTCAACCCCACCACGGTGCTCAACTACTCCCTGGCTAACCCGGCCCATGTCAAGCTGATGATCTATAACATCCTTGGTCAGCGGGTGGCCACACTGGCCGATGCCAATCAGGCGGCAGGCAAGTACCGCAAGACCTTCAACGCTTCGCAACTCTCAAGCGGTACCTACCTGGAACGGATGATCATCACCGATAAATCGGGCAAGGTTACCCAAATTATGAAAAAGATGCTCTTGATGAAGTGAGAGCTCCAAACCTGACAGGTTTCAGAAAACCTGTCAGGTTTATCTGAAAGATGGTGTCGATAAGATGATGCTTTATGTTTAACAAGGATAACGATCATAGCCATGATAGATTCCTCTCCCGACTCGTCGGGACTTCGCTCGGTCGGAATGACAGTGAGGAGATTTTTTATTGCGATTTCTTATATCGAACTGACGTTATGTTTAGCTGTGACACATATACACAAACAAAAAAGGCCATCCCAAAATCGTTCGGGACGGCCTTTTCATTAAATTAAGTAATCGCTATCAAGCCACTTTTTCTTCGCAAAAGGCATCAAAAACCATTTTCAGGTCGGCAGCTACTTCATCTGCTGAGCGACCTTCGATGCGTCATAGATCTCAATAAAGCGATCTGGAAAGTTGCATTCCTTATTTTATCTAAGTTTGGATCCGGAACGTACATGTCGGAAACCAAAATAACTTGTAACGTCTTGCCGTAGGAACAAGGATTTGATATTCGTATAAAAAAGTTGCCCCTTGTTTATTTTTTTTTTTACTATGCACGTAACTATTGTAAGATAATGGAGAGATTATGTGTGATGGCCCGTGTACATTGGTTAATCAGCAAGAGACGACTAACCGAGCTACCTTATGGTTCCATTGTCTATTTTTTAAAGTAGAGGGATTTGTAACGCACAACTTTCAAAGTCCCGGAAAAGACTTATTCTTTCTGTTCGCTACTGCTTTAATTTTTATTTTTACAGCTTGTCACCGTAACAATCCCGTTAACAATCCACCATGTCCGCCCATTGATATTGTTCCTGAGCCGGCTTATAACAGCCCGATCTGGTATCCGAACGGGAAGTTTATCGGGTTCAACCACACCCCGTTAACAAGGATAGATTATCCCTGGGGAAAAGGATGTTTGGGGGAACAGCACTGGGCCGGGGATTCGGCTGGTTTCTGGCTGGTTAATCCGGATGGGACCCATATGCATCGGATTTTTCCTCATCCCTTGCTTGCTCCGGCTTGGTCACCGGATGGGAAGTGGATCGCCTATGTATCCGGAGCTCAGATTTACAAGATGCGTTTTACCGGAGACAGCTTTGACACTACAACTGTAACGCAATTAACCTCTGTTGGCAGAAACTTTTTCCCGGCATGGAGTTCAGATGGGCAAAGGATTGCATACAATGAATCAATTTGTAATGGTCCAGGTTCTTGTGGTATTTGGGTGATGCCAAATAATGGAACTCAGCATCAGTTTCTTGCAGATTATGGTAATTTTCCAAGCTGGCAACCTTCGGATTCTAAAATTCTATATATGACTACAGCATACACTTCCAGTGGTAAGACATTGGGCGACACACTCTGGGCATATAATTTGGGGACAAATTCGCCAAATCATATCGTATTTCTTCATGGCGAAAATTTAGAAAACGAATTCCCAAAATTCTCTCCTGAAAGGAGCAAAATTGCTTTCTGGTCAAACAATAATCTGTGGATAATGGATACAACCGGAAATAACCTGAAGCAATTAACAACGGCAGGTGTGGATGCCACATTTGGCCTGTCTTTTAGCTGGAGTCCGGACGGATCATCAATTGTTTATACGGATTATCGCTCTGATGATTGGGGGTATGATAATGGAACTCTGTGGATCCTATATGTTCACACAGGCAAAAAAAGACAATTAACATTTAATCGGAACAAATCCACATAAATGATAAGAATTCCTCTTTTCCCAATCCTCTTCCTGGTAGTTTTCCTTTTGATTTCCTGCCGGAAAAATCCGGCCAACGGCGGTGGTCATCCACCCACCTGCTGCGACCGTTTTGATTTCAGGTTAACGGATTACGAACCGGCCTGGTCGCCGGACGGGAAGACGATTGCTTATGTTCACGGGGATTCAGCAAAGGGGAAATCAGGGATTTACCTGATTGATCCCTCCGGAAATAACAAACGCCTGTTTTATGCCAGCCCCGGTGCGTACAGTCCTACATGGAGCCCCGATGGGCAATGGCTTGCTTTTTCTGATGGCGGGCAGATATTTAAAATGAAAATCAATGGGGATAGTCTGACCCAACTCACTTCTGCAGGACGAAACTTTTTCCCGGCCTGGGGCCCCGATGGGCAATGGATTGCCTATGATAGATCTCTTGCTGATTCAAGTGGGCCAGCAGGAATTTGGGTGATGAAAAATAATGGAACAATGAAAAAAGCCCTTTGGAGTGGATCGTTCCCGACATGGAATCCCAATGGGAATATTCTTATTGGAGTAATCGGAACAAGTCCAACGAGTCCTTGGACAAGATTTGTTAGATATAATTTTAGTCACTTAACATCACTCGATACACTTAATGCTGTGATTGGCAATGAAAATATACAACCTATTTTTTCTCCTGACGGTACAAAGATTGTTTTTACATCTCAAGCAGAGGGGGCACCCCCACAGATCTGGGTGATGGACTCAGACGGCTCGCATCCCCGTCAACTGACGACCACACAGGGTTATACCTGCGATTGGTCACCGGATGGGGGAAAAATCGTCTATACCGATTCCAGAGCCGTAAGCGGCCGTCTTTGGATCATGAACAGCGATGGTTCCGGGAAGCGGAAATTAACCTTTGATGAGTAAAAAAAGTTTTGATAAAACCAAGATAAATAATCAATAAACAAAGAAAGGAGGTTACTGGAAACTATCAACATCTGAAATAAAATGAGCCGTCAGGGTGCGGCCACACCCTGACGGTAACCTCGTAAACAAGCAAGCTCATGATCACAGATCGTCGCTGTTCTTACGAACAGGAAGGCTTCTTGTTTACAGGGGTAATGAAATCATCATTGGCCTAACAATCAATAGGTGACAACAATGAAAAAGACATACCTTTATATTTTGTTCGTTTTTGTAATCCTTCTTTTTGGATTAAACGTACGTTCCGTCCAGGCGCAAAAGAGCGGTTTAAGCCGCGAAATCCTGGTTTATATCAAGCCCGATTCCATGGAACTTCCATCCAACATGCAATCGGCTGTAGCCTTAAAATCATTGACTATCCATTCCAGGGGACTTCAAAAGGCGCTGGAATCCATACTGTTCAGTTCTATCAGTAAAGCCTTTCCCAATCTGACTGATGCCGATACCATTGCGGTCAGAAAGGATGGAGTGCGAATAAAGAAACCCCAGTTTTCCCGGGTTTTTGTATTCCATCTGAGTGCTTCAGCCAACATAGATTCGGCCATAGCAAGGTTGAAAAGGCAGCCAAGCGTCTTGTTTGCCGAAAGATAATCGAACATGCGACTCGATGTGCTTCCGGCATTTTACCATACTTCAACCATGAGTTCATGGGACACAAAATATCCTGAACAGTGGTTTCTGAACAACACGGGACAATCTAACGGAACGCCGGATGCCGATATCGACGCTCCGGAAGCCTGGCAGATCACAACAGGCAGTTCGTCGGTTAAAATAGGCATTATTGACACCGGTGTGGAAACCTCGCATGATGACCTGTCCGGAAAGTCTTCGGGTGACCAGCCTGAATCTACCCCGTATGATGGGTATTCTCATGGAACCCATGTTGCCGGTATCGCAGGTGCTAAGGTTGGTGGAGGTGATGTAATTGGTGTGGCTTCCAGTTGTCCTATACTCTCCAGGAAAGTATTTTCGGGATATGTTTATAATCCGAATACCGGTACGGATGAACCGGCATGGGCAGGAGATAACGTGGCCTACAATAAAATAACCAACGCCGTTGATAATGGAGCCGCTGTACTGAATAACAGTTATGGTGGAGATACTTACAGCACAGTCCTTCGGGAAGCCTTTGCTTATGTTTATAAAATGAACCGGGTAGCGGTTGTTTCTATGGGAAATGATTATAACAATGGAAATCCAACCAAATATCCGGCAGCTTTTGGAGAAGGAATCATTGCTGTAGGAGCTACTACCGATCAGGACACACGGTCGTCTTTTTCCCAAACCGGTTCATATATCGATGTGGTAGCACCGGGTGGAGAGAATCCCTACCCAAATAATAATCAGCACGATATTATGTCCACATGGCGGGGAGATTCCTACCGGTATCTCGCCGGTACCTCCATGGCGGCGCCCCAGGTCACAGGTACCGCTGCCCTGCTCAAAAGTTATAACTCCAGCCTCTACAATGATGACATTGAACATATTATTCAACTCTCGGCCGATAAGATTAGACCTGATTTGTATACATATGATTCAAACGGGTGGAATATTAATGTCGGTTATGGCCGGATCAACGCCTACAAGGCTCTGAACATGCTCCGCTCTCCTTATGTGCTGCTGCATCATACCGTGACAGGCGGTACAGATTACAGTTCCTCCAGTTTTTCTGCCATATTCTATGGGGTAACTGGTTTAACTGACGGTCAATATTATGTAGAACGGCACGAAGTGCGCAAGACTATAAGTTATTCCTATATGAGTTCTGTCCACGTTTGGGGGGATGGGGTCGGTACAGATGGATGGTCAATCGCAAACCCAAATTTCGGTATGGGCTGGAGTGAACCGGTTAATGGAACCGTGGGGGCCACATCTGCTACTCTACACACCTATGTCTACAAAGTGTACGACACAGCAGGTAATTTTATTGGATGGTTTCCCAATACCCCATCCAACGTTCAATTTACATACACGGTAAGTGGTATACCAAGTAATCCACCATCTGTCTACATCTCCGGGCCGACTGAAGTCCAACCCTACACCTATCCAACCTGGACGGCTAATCCGTCCGGTGGCACTACTCCTTATCAGTACAACTGGCAAATGCGCTATGTTCCCTGGGGAGGCGGGAGCTGGACCAGCTGGTCCAATTTCGGAAATCAGCAAAGCGAGGGCATGACCTACAGCTCCTCCATCTATGAAGTGGAACTGAAGGTAACCATCACTGATGCCGACAGCAAAACCGCTTCCGACACCTTTTATGCCTACTTTAATCATACCAATGCCATCACTTCCCTGTCTGATCCTACACCAAATCCGTTCAACCCCACCACGGTGCTGAACTACTCACTGGCCAAACCAGCCCATGTTAAGCTTATGATCTATAACATCCTTGGTCAGCGGGTGGCCACATTGGTGGATGCGAATCAGGCGGCGGGCAAGTACCGCAAAACATTCGATGCTTCCCCCCGCTTTGCGGGGCCAGCGGTACCTACCTGGAGCGGATGATCATAACCGATAAATCAGGCAAGGTTACCCAACTGATGAAGAAGTTGTTGCTGATGAAGTGAGAGATGCAAACCTGACAGGTTTAGAAAACCTGTCAGGTTTACAAGGATGGTGTCGATAAATGATGCCTTATGTTTAACGAGGATAACGATCATAGCCATGATAGATTCCTCTCCCGACTCGTCGGGACTTCGCTCGGTCGGAATGACAGTGAGGGGATTTTTTATGGCATCTCTTATGTTTCGCCAAATAAAAAAGGCCATCCCAAAATCGTTCGGGATGGCCTTTTCATTAAATGAAGTAATCGCTATCAAGCCACTTTTTCTTCACAAAAGGCATCGAATACCATTTTCAGGTCGGCAGCTACTTCATCAGCTGAGCGGCCTTCGATGCGATGACGTGGAATCATTGCCTTGATCTCGCCGTCTTTGAAAAAAGCGAAACTTGGTGATGATGGTGGAAATTCACTGAAATATTCGCGGGCATGTGCCGTCGCTTCCTTATCCTGTCCGGCAAAAACCGTAAACAGGTTATCAGGTGTTTTTCCATTTCCCAGTGCAACTTTCACAGCCGGACGCGCATTTCCCGCGGCACAACCACATACTGAGTTGATCACCAATAGTGTTGTGCCTTCTTTTGCGGTGTTCATGGCCTCATCGACATCTGATGGTGTCAGGAGTTCCTTAACACCAAGATCGGTGAGTTCTTCACGCATCCAGTCAACATTAAAACCCATTCCGAATTGCATGTTACTACCTCTTTGTTCGATTCTAAATTTTCTCTAGACAGGTTTTTAGTCTATTTAGATTGAATATACGAAATTCATGACTTTTTAGTGTACCTGTTTTGAGTATTGAGTCGTGAGTATAGAGTAGTGAGACTGTAAATATCTTACATATGTATTATTAATATCAAAAAGGGCATCTCGTATGAGACACCCTTTTCACAGAAGATGCTATTCAATCTCCGTTATTTAACATGAGTTGTAACTAACTAAACCGTTGAAACGGTTTACCAACTTTAGAGGGTTCTTAACCTCCCGGATTAATCCGGGGGTTAGTAAAAAACCTTAACGTAATCGTTTTCAACGATTTTTTTCCTGTGTTATATCAAACTCACGTTACTTAGCTGCTTTCAGATTCTCAGCAACTTTATCCCAGTTGATCACATTAAAGAACGCGGAAATGTAATCCGGACGCCGGTTTTGGTAATTCAGGTAGTAGGCATGCTCCCAAACATCGAGTCCAAGGATAGGCGTATTGCCATCCATCAACGGACTGTCTTGATTGGCGGTAGAAATAATCTCGAGTTTTCCGCTTTTGTTTACTATAACCCACGCCCAGCCCGAGCCAAAACGGGTAGCTGCCGCATTGCTGAATTTTGTTTTAAAATCATCAAAACTGCCAAAGGCACCATTAAGGGCATCGGCAAGATCACCGGTTGGCTGTTTGCCGGCACTCGGTTTCATAATTTTCCAGAACAGCGAGTGGTTGGCATGTCCGCCGCCATTATTTCTGACAGCCGTTTTTTTATCTGCCGGTACCTTGTCGATATTCTTTAATACTTCTTCAATCGGTTTGTCGGCCAGCGAGGTTCCGTCAAGAGCGGCATTAACTTTATTCACATACCCCTGGTGGTGCTTGGTATGGTGAATTTCCATGGTGCGGGCATCAATATGTGGTTCGAGCGCATCATATGCATAAGGGAGTTTAGGTAATGTATAAGCCATTATTCCTCTTTTTTATGATTGTTTATGATTAATAATACTTGTAGTGGTTTTATCGGGATCCAAAATACTCAGATCCCTACAGGCTCCGAATATACAACCTTAAGACCGTGATTTCCGGGTTTCTCAATCCTAAGTTGATATCCTTGAATTAGTTATAACAAATTAGCCTGCCAAATAATTTCAGGAGAAATGCTTTGGTTTTTACTCTATCTTTGGGGCACATCGGAATACAAAACGGCAAAAACGAGCAACAGCAATACATCTATTATGGATTTTGACCTTGTCATACTGGGAAGTGGCCCCGCGGGATTTTCATGTGCTATTCAGGCTACCAAATACAAAAAGAAAATACTTATCGTAGAAGCTAATGATCACTTTCTGGGAGGAGGCTGGATCAACGCCGGCACTGTTCCCAGTAAAGCACTCAGGGAAGTAGCGTATTCGGTATTCAAGCATCGCCAGCAATTTGGGGATGATGCTTCTGACACCCAGACGGATATACAGATGTTAACAATGAATGAATTGATGCGTTTCAAGACGAAAGTTCAGGAAAACGAAACCCGCCTGCTGAAACAAGACCTCAAAAAAAATAATATTAAAACAATCTCAGGATTTGGCCGGCTGCTCGACGACCACACGGTTGAAGTCAACGACCCGAAGGGTGATAAGAAAAGATTTTCAGCAGAAAAGATTTTCCTTGCAACAGGTAGTCATGCCTTACCGCCAACTACCTTTGAAATTGACCAGGAGAAGATTTTTGATGTTGACTCCCTCACGAAGATGAACCATATGCCACGCCGGCTTGTCATTGTAGGAGCCGGTGTTAATGCTATTGAATTTGCCACCATGTTCTCTGCGATGGGGACGATGGTTACCATTTTGAATGAAAATGATAAGTACCTGCCATTTTTAGATCGCCAGATTTGGACCGAATTCGATCGTTTCCTGCAAGACCACGGAATTGTTCTCTATCATAATTCACAGATTGAGTCGGTGGAATTCAATCCATTGCGCAATTTTACCGAAGTCCGGTTCAATACCAACGATGTAGATCATCTGAAAGTTATTGAGACTGATCATGTTCTGTACCTTGGCGGGCGTCAACCTAATACCAATAACCTGGGATTGATTTATTGCGGCATCAATGTAAATGACCGGGGTTTTATTGATGTCAACGATTATTATCAGACAAACATAACTTCCGTCTACGCAGCCGGCGACGTCATCGGTTTTCCGGCACTGGCTTCCGCATCATTTACCCAGGGACGTCTCGCTGCTCAGCATATGTTTGGCAAAAAAGCTGAGACCGCCCCGGCTCACATTCCCTTTGGAATCTATTCTATCCCCGAAATATCGAGCATTGGCATCACGGAGGAAGAAGCCAAAAACCAGGGACGAAATTTTGAAATCGGCCATTGTTATTTCAATGAACTGACCCGTGCTGATATCGGAAATACGACCTATGGCCTTTTGAAATTAGTCTATGAAGCAGACACACACCAGCTGCTTGGTGTGCATATCATGGGAGAAAATGCCTGCGAACTGATACATATTGGCCAGGCTGTCATGGCGCTGAAGGGCACCATTGATTATTTCACATCCCAGATTCTAAATTATCCCACATATACCGAAGCCTATCGCATCGCGGCTACACGAGAACGCAACCGGAATACCAAACGGTAGAATATGTTTAACAGATGCAACGCACTTTAAAAAGTGCGTTGCATCTGATTGGCCTATGAGGCTCTTATTCATCGATCTTATCCCCTCTAATGCCTCGTGCCACATTTGTTAGTTCTGACACATGTATACCTTTTTTTCATCGTGTCCGAAACCTCTTTTTGCTCTCTGCGTAAAATATCAGTGAAAACAATAGACAATCGGCGACGAAAACTATCCGGCCGATTCGACCCTCCCAACCCATCGGGATGGTAAAGCGTACACTTTAATTGAACTAACGTGCTATGAAAAAAGGTATAAAAATTACGATTACGCTGGTTGTTGTGGCTGCTGTGGTTGCTGTAGGTGTTGCCATGGTCAAACGAAATGACACCAAAGACGATCAGGTAAAAACAGTTGAAGCTTCTCGCAATGATCTTGTCGATAAGGCATTAGCCGTCGGGTCTATAGAACCCAGGGTTGAAGTAGACGTAAAATCGAAAATCTCAGGAGTCGTTGAAAAACTCTATGCTGATGCCGGTGATTATGTAAAAGCCGGTGATCCGCTCATCGAGATCAAGCCGACTCCCACACCCCAGGAACTCGTTGATGCCCAAAGAGAAATAGAACGTAAAGAAATCACGTTTAAGAATACCAAACGTGAACTCGACCGTGTTACCACTCTGAAGGATAAAAAACTGGTCTCTGATCAGGATTATGACAAAGCCAACCAGGCTTTCCAACAGGCAAAAGTTGACCTCCAGGCTGCCCAGGAGCGACTCGAACTGATCCAGAAAGGCAGCGTTACTACAGCAGGCCAGAATATCAAATCAGTAATTACAGCGCCGATTTCCGGATATATCCTCGAAAAGAAGATCGAAATTGGTGACCCTGTTGTACCTCTGACTTCTTACCAGGAAGGTACCGTATTAATGACGATGGCAGATATGAAAGATCTGTTATTCCGTGGAACAGTTGACGAAATCGATGTCGGCAAGCTGAAAGAAGGCATGCAGGCCAACATCAAAGTCGGTGCTTTGCCGGATGCATCTGTAAAGGGTGTGTTGTCTAAAATTTCGCTCAAATCTCAGAATAAGGATAACTCTATCGTATTCCCGATCGAAGTCACCCTTACCAATCTTAAGGGACTGGTATTACGTGCCGGGTATTCAGCCAACGCGGAAATCATGGTTGAACGCCGCGATGATGTGCTCACGATACCCGAGCGACTCATCTCATTCAAGGGCGATACTGCTCATGTCGATATATTGCTTGCAGATGGCAAACAGGAAGATCGTATCATCAAAACCGGTCTGAGCGATGCCATGAACATAGAGGTGAAAGACGGCCTGAAGAAGGGTGACAAGGTTGTTGAAAAGCCACCAAAGAAGATTCAATAAGAAACGTTTGTATCACATAACTGCATCACCACTTTAATATTAACGTTATGTCATTCGTTTCTACAATCCAACAATTTTTGAACGACTTGAGAGCCCAAAAGCTACGCTCAACACTGACAATCCTGGGTATCACCTGGGGTACTGTTTCGGTTGTTGTGCTGCTGGCTTTTGGAGTTGGTCTGCATAGGCAAAGCCAGATTAACATGCACGGAATGGGTCAGGGTATCGTAGTCCTTTTTCCCAATAAAACGACTAAAGCATTCATGGGATATCCTGACGGCCGTCCTGTCCATTTCACCACACAAGATGCGCAAATCCTGAAGTCACAGGTTCCGGAAATCGATCAAATAAGTCCTGAGTTCAGGAAATACAACACGCCTGTTCACTACGGGATTAACAGGACATTACCATGTGTGGTCGGTGCTAATGCCGAGTATGGAGATATGCGCAATATTATCCCGCAGGAAGGCGGACGCTATATCAACACACTCGATATCAGTCAAAGGCGTCGCGTTGTTGTACTTGGCGATAAAATCAAAAACCTCCTGCTCGGAGACAAGCCGGCTATCGGAAAACAGATCTACATTGGACAATCACCCTTTACCGTTATTGGAGTGATGCAGCCTAAAGTGCAAAATTCATCCTACGGAGAACGCGATCAGGACTGCCTGTTTATTCCGATATCCACTTATCAATCTCTTTTCGGCGACAAGTATCTGAACAACCTCCTTTTTAAATATAACGACCCGGAAATGGGCGATGCCATAAAGGCGGATGTCTACAATACTCTTGCCCGGGTACATAAGTTTGATCCCACCGATAAAGATGCCGTTTTCATCTGGGATACCAATGAAATGGATAAGTTTATGAATTACTTCTTTATCGGATTTAACATCTTTATGGGGATCATCGGCAGTTTCACGTTGACTGTGGGGGGCATCGGTGTTGCCAACATTATGTTCATCGTTGTGAAAGAGAAAACGCGTGAAATAGGTATAAAGCGATCTATCGGGGCTACCCGTAAAAATATCATGATGCAGTTTTTCCTCGAAAGCTTTGCCATTGTATTAATCGGGGCTTTCTTCGGATTTCTGATATCGGTCGGTATAACGGAAGTGGCGAGCTTGTTGCCGATCAAGGAATATGTAGGAACACCGGAGATTTCTATTCGTGTAATCCTTGCAACCGCTACCCTTCTGTCGATCATCGCCTTCCTGGCCGGATTTTTCCCGGCACGTCGCGCCTCGCAACTTGAACCGGTTGAATGCCTGCGTTACGGCGTATAACCCGAATGGAGTAAAGAATTATGTGGAAAACACTGTTCCAGGAATATTTCAATGATCTCAAGCAGCAGAAACTGCGTTCGTTTCTTACGATGTTCTCGATTACATGGGGAACAATTGCCGTGGTTCTGCTTCTGTCATTCGGTGAAGGATTGAAAAACACGATGTCGGCGGGTTTCACGAACGCGTTCAATAACGTGCTCCTGGTTTACGGCGGAACAACCAGCAAGGAATACGAAGGATTACCCAAAGGACGATCAGTTCGATTCACGATCGAAGATATTGACCTTTTGAAAAAATCAGTCCCGCAGATTGAAAAAATCAGTCCTTCTTATGGCAGATGGGGAACTACGCTTAAAACCAAGCTCAATAAGCGCACAACGTATATGGAAGCGGTATATCCGAGTTTTGAAGATTTGCGCGATATGTATCCCAGCAGTGAGGGCCGTTTCATCAACGAGATGGACGAGAAATACCGAAGGCGCGTTGTTTTTCTCGGAGATAAGATCGCTAAAGAGCTTTTTGGTGACAGTACAGCTGTCGGGAAGTCACTGGATTTGAACGGGATCCCATTTAAGGTTGTCGGTGTAATGGAACCGAAAATACAAACGAGCATGAATAATGGTCCTGATGCCGATCGCGCTATAATACCAGCTTCTACTTTTAAGGCTATGTACGGTTCCCGATATATCGATCACATGCTGATCCGCCCGCGCTCAACGCGCGAGAACACGATTACGAAAGATGCGATAACCCGGGTTTTGGCCTCTCGCTACAAATTTGATCCTGCTGATGAGAATGCCATAACCGTATGGGACACCATAAAGATGGCTAAGCAGATCAACATGGTGATGTTCGGCATCCAGATATTCCTGGGAGTCGTGGGATTATTCACCCTGTTCATCGCAGGCGTGGGCATCGCAAACATTATGTATGTTGTCGTAAAAGAACGTACTCGTGAAATCGGGGTAAAGCTGGCAGTTGGCGCACGCAAGGTGCATATCATGATTCAGTTCCTGTTTGAAGCTCTATCCATATCACTATTGGGGGGTGCGTTAGGCCTGGGAGTATCGGTCGGAATCATTGCACTGGTTCGTCAGGCTCCGGTGAGTGACGGACCCATGCAGTTTCTCACACACCCGGAACTGTCGGTCCCTATCGCTGTGATTTGCACAAGCATCTTAGTATTTATAGGATTTTTTGCCGGGTTCTTTCCCGCACGGAAGGCGGCTAATCTGAATCCTGTGGAGTCTCTCCGTTACGAATAAAGTACCTAAGAGAACCTGGAGTACTTAGAGTTGAGATTAGATTGGTGGTTATTCAATAGCCATTCGGTAGTCATTCAGTTGCCAGCTAAAATTTGAATTGTAGATATAACAATGAATGGTAGCGTAGCGAATAACCATCGAATGACAGTGAAGCTCAATGCCCCCGTTCGCTGGCAGCCATGGTATACCCTGACAGGGTCAGATCTCTGATCTCACATATATCTTCGATTGAAACATCCGTATCTGTTGAAAGACAAGTTCTCTGACCCTGTCAGGGTAGCTGCGCATCCATCGGTAAGATTACGATATCGTTACTCAACGAATTACAAAATTCAGTTGATTCTCTACTGAACTATTTGTAAATCCTTCTTATAAGAAAGTTAGTTATGTGAGCAGAATTATTCATCCGCTCAGCGAGAATCACTGGTCTTATTTGGCCAAAGTGTGGAGGTAGAATATACTATAATCAAAGAGAAAAAGAGGATCACGAGATGAAGATGGATATATATTAATGATTGGTTTCCTGGTTTTCTACGCCAAGAAAGCACACGCGCAAAATTTGCTGGTGATATGCGGAACTCCGTCTAAAAAAAACCTCCAAGGTTTCCAAAACCTTGGAGGTTTCCCGTTTAAAAAGAGAAATACCATGACACATAAAAAAAAGCTTTTTCTCACCATGATTTTGCTGCTGGCCACTTCCCTGCCGGCAATGGCACAAAACAGTGCCGGACCCTATCACGATCTAAAAGGCATGGTGGATACGGCTGAAGTAGTGCATCTGTTTTTCGGGCACCATACCGGTCAGTATAATGAGATACTGCAGTATAATACGTCCACGGGAAAGCTGAGCCGTTTTCTCAAGGGACAGAACAAGACCTTGTCTAATCCATCGATCACCATTGGCGATAATTATGCTTTTTTCAATCGGGATCCCGACAATTATATTTATTCTAAAATAACTATAGTAGTAGACCCAGTGGGTGGAATCGAACGTTGTGATTCAGCGTGTGTTTCAACCTATCGTGCTTATCCTACTATCTTTGAGCCTATAGGTGTGGCAGATTCTTCCAGTCGGGTTTATGTAAATATCGGATCTTATTATACGTATCGGGCTACCATGATTAGTACGGATGAAGGGTATCATTGGAAAGGGGTCTCATTCTCAACCGGTCAATTATATCCACCCCCTGATTCTGTAATACCTGCCGCCTTTATTTCTGTAGCGCCCTATAATGAGGATCTCGCCTTTTTCGACAGCACATCAAATGGTCTCACCTATCTAGAGCAAACGAGAACTGGAGGGGATAGCCTCTCCATTGTAGACACAACGATAGGTTCATGGCTTTTCGATGAAACACAGGGTTATTACTCTTCCTTTCACTATGATCCGGACACAACCCACGTCTATGCAATAATAACCCAGGTCCCGCAGAGCGGCAAGACCTGGTACGAGCTGCGTGGTTCGGGCAAACAGGGCGATGCCGGCAGTTGGCAGACCTTGTACCAGGACACCACCCGGTTTTACGTGAGCCTGGACCAAGACCAGTCCGGTGTTCTCTTCCTGGCCGAGGGAAGGAAGATTTACAAATTTGGTAACTATGGGGGAGATATTAATCTGAACCAGGTTCCATGGCAAACCCTTCCCGACACCTCCTGTACGATCATAGGCATTTATAAACACCCGGGGGAAGACATCGTCTACGCCCTCACCGACTCCTCGCTGCTGAAGGTAACCCCCTCGGGCATTCACACCCTTTCGCGTATAACCACGGGTATTGAACAGCCAGGCAGTAACCAGGAACCAGATCAATACGTACTGCACCAAAACTACCCCAATCCGTTTAATCCCACTACCACGATTCGTTACGAGGTGGCAAAAGCGGGACCGGTGCGTTTGACGGTGTACAACATTTTAGGTCAGCGGGTTTCGGTGCTGGTGAATACCCGGCAACCGGCCGGGTCGCACCAGGTCACTTTCAATGCATCGCAACTGGCCAGTGGGTTGTACTTCTACCGCCTGCAGGCGGGGAATAAAGTGTTTGTTAAAAAGATGTTGGTGATGGAATAGCGTGCGGCGGATAATGATTGTTTATTGAGAAGAGGATTAAACCTGTTTCACCCAACGAGTCTCCAGCCGGGCCAGGGGTGTCTCTTCTGATTTTTTCATCAGTTGATGACGCAGGAGCTTCGAATTGGCACCGTCTATCTCGTTCAGGTTGCTGATCACAATCGTACCCTGCCTCGACTCGGCCAGAAACTGCACATTTAATTCAACGGGACGATATTTTAGAAGGAAGGCATCATCCATCGGTTCAACTGCCCATTCGATGTAATGCACATTGTTAACATGGCCGTTGATATCGAGATCGCTGCGACGCGCGATTAGCTCAGCCGTATGCCGCGGCGGATGAGCCGGTTCTGGCAGTTGTTGATGTAAATCCACTGTCAGAGCTCGTGGTGTATTAGGACGAATCAATTTAACTACCGATTCGGGAAGCCGTGATGGACGGCGGGTTGTTCTGTCGATCACAAGCCAGACACTTGTTGCCTTAACAAGGATCTCTCCGTTTGCATCAAACATTTCAAAATCACGCGTTGTGAACAGACGGTCCGTTCCTGACGGCCAGGTTCTGACTTTTATCGTTTCTCCGAGATCCGGCTGTTTGGTAATGCTCAAACGTAACCGTAAAAGCACCCACGTTTTATTCTCTTTACCAAGGTCATCAATGGAAACGTTGAGTTTTTGAGCGTGATTACCGGCCGCCTCCTGAAGGTAGTTGCAAAGGGAAGCAAGGCTGGCCAATCCGTTGATGTCAACCTCATATGCTCTAACCCGAAATTCTTCTTCCCAAACAGAATCATTCTGTATTCTGTCGGACTTTGTCATCTAAATTCAGATTTTCTTTATTCTGTCTTTTAAATCTTTAATTCCGGGCTTCAACTTGATGTGAAGCTCGTCCAGTTGTTTTGGATCTACCACATCCGGGCAGTTATCCATCAGGCTTTGTGCCTTCTGATTCTTTGGGAATGCGATGACGTCACGGATACTTCCTGCTTTGGCAAGCAACATAATGATTCTGTCCAAACCAAGTGCGATTCCACCGTGGGGAGGCGGGCCAAAACGGAAGGCATCCAGCAGGAATCCAAATTTTTCCTGTGCTTCTTCATCACCGATTCCAAGTAGGTGGAACATCCGCTGTTGTACATCACGCTGATGAATACGAATAGATCCACCACCAATTTCGTTACCGTTCATTACAAGGTCATATGCCCGTGCACGAATGTTTTCCGGTTCGTCTTCCATCTTGTCCAGATCTTCCAGTTTTGGTGAGGTGAACGGATGGTGCATGGCATAGAAACGCGCTTCTTCCGGTTCCCATTCAAGAAGCGGGAAATCAGTAACCCAGAGCAGATCGCGCTTGCTCTCATCGATAAGATCATACTCACGGGCAATCATCAGACGCAATTGACCAAGGTGTTCGTAGACTTCTGGCGCACGTCCTGCTAAAATGAGGATCAAATCACCGATACCTGCATTAGCACGCTCAGCCATTGCACGGCTTTCTTCTTCGGTAACAAATTTGCTAACACTCGAATAAAGCTCATCCTCATTATTCTTCATATAGATGAGTCCGCCCGCTCCGACTTCATCCTTGACACGTTGTGTCAGACGATCCATGACACCGCGTCCAAGCGAGCCTAGTCCCGGTGCAACAAAACCGACTACCTTACCACCTTTTTGAACGGTACTGGAAAAGACGCGAAATTCCGAGTTCTTTACGATATCCGATAAATCTACAAACTTCAGATCAAAACGCGTATCCGGCTTATCTGAGCCATAGGTTTCAATGGCTTCCTTGTAGGTAATTCTGGGGAACGGTGTTTGGACATCCTCGTCAAGCAATCCCTCAATCAGCTTTTTCACCAACCCTTCCGTCATTTGATAGATATCTTCTTCATCGATGAAAGACATCTCTACATCAACTTGTGTAAACTCAGGCTGACGGTCGGCGCGAAGATCTTCGTCGCGGAAACACTTGGCAATCTGGAAATACCGGTCCATGCCGGAGACCATCAGAATCTGTTTATATGTCTGCGGACTCTGGGGCAATGCGAAAAATTTCCCCGGATTCACCCGGCTGGGTACCAGATAATCACGTGCACCCTCTGGCGTGCTGCGCATCAGGATGGGTGTTTCGATCTCTGCGAATTTATTTTCATGAAAATGCGACCGTACCAGGTGATACGCTTCGGAGCGCATCATCATATTTTTTTGCATAGCCGGTCGGCGAAGATCCAGATAGCGATAACGCAGACGCAGATCCTCATTTGTCTTCAAATCATCAACAATCTCAAATGGAGGGGTATCCGATTTAGACAGAATTTCCAACTCATGAACACGAATCTCTATTTCACCGGTTGGAAGATTAGGATTAATATTGACCTCGTCCCTTAGCTTTACAACGCCTTTTACACCAACCACATACTCACTGCGTAGTGAATCTGCGAGAGCATGTGCATTAGCATCATCCTGGGGAGAAAAAACAATCTGAGTTAGGCCAAACCGATCCCTCAGATCAATAAATATCACACCGCCCAGGTCACGACGGGTATCTACCCAACCATTTAATATTACTTCGTTACCAGTATCATTTTTGCGAAGTTCGCCGCAATTATGTGTTCGTTTAAGCTGCATATTATAAGTTTCCGCGAATTACCTGTTTGATAAATGGATTGCCATACAAGTCGGCAAAAATAAACAATCTGGCAACCAATCGCTCGCCTATTGGCCATTATGCTATTTATTCTTGTTGTCCGTTGAGCAGTAGGCAGTTAATAATTCCACCACAAATATTATACATTTTTAATACTTATGTTTATTCTGTATTGGATTGTTTCGTAAAAAATACGGATAATAATCACTCAATTGGTAAGTGTGCACATGGCATCTTACGTAGATATACCAATTGATTAGTTGGGTGTGGCTTTGAATCGAATTGTCGTGGCTAATAAACATATTTTAGACGGTAGTAATCATTTGCATCACACGTCTCTAAGCGAAATATCTTCAGAGGTCGAAAGCTCATGGATATGTGAGGCAGTAGGTAGTTTTTTCGGAGCTTCCATGGTGATTTTATACCTTTCCGATGCTATCCGTAACAATACGGATGATGATCATGCCATAGAATTTTTCGCTGATAAAAAATCACTGGAATCTTCTTCCGGTACTTATCTTGAAATCATAAAAAACAGTATGAAGATAACAGGAAGAATACCTGACAAGGAGATCATCAGCCTTTTAACTCCTGAAATACCCGCCCCTTTAGAACAAATAGATATCTGCCCGCTTTTCCTGGAAGATGAATCTATCGGTTGGATTGCATTGGGATATGATCATACATCCCCTGGGAATCTTACGGAAACTGAACTGCAAAAGTTGGAAAGAGTCATTGCAGAGTTTACCATCTCTATTCTGCCCCGTTTATCGGGGTCTGCCACGACAACATCGCGTGAAGTTGAGTATGGTGTTCTTGAAGCTTTAAAATCAAACGATGAGCTGGCCTTTGCCGTATTCAGCAGCAATGGAGACAAAATAACATCGAATAGCCGATGGACCCGTTTCTTTGATGAAAAGAATGAATTTATTTCATCTGCGACTATTGCAAAAAAATGGGGCTCAGAATGGAACCGTGCTCTAAACGGTGAAATGATCAAAGGACGCTGGATATCACCTCTCAATGAAAGTGCTTCATTGAATTGGACCATGATTCCCTGGAGAAACAAACGGAATGAAGTAAAAGGTGTTATTGTCCTTAGTGACGTTTTAGCTAAAAAAACAAAGAATATAAATGAGCAAAAATCACATTTATTAGGTAAATTCATTAATATCGAGAATGAGCGGAAACGCTTGGCCAAAAGGCTTCATGATGAACTAGCTCAATCCTTATCGGCCGCTTTGATGAACCTGGAACTGGTTGATCAATCCGGTGATATCCAGAAGCAAAATGCCGCGCTTCTAAAAGCACGCTCTCTATTAAATCAAACCATATCTGAAATACGTGCGATCTCCCAACAACTTCGTCCATCAATCATCGACGATTTTGGTTTGGTAACTGCTTTGAAGGTTTTATGTAGTAATCTTTCAAAAACTTCGGGTAAAGAGATCTCTTTTTACGCGTTTCAGGTTGACAGTGACCTGCCCGAGTTTTATCAAATCACTGTCTTTCGAATCTGTCAGGAGGCATTAGAGTACATTATGAATTATACACATGCTTTGGTTATTAACGTACAACTATTCCAACGTGAAACCTCTGTACTGCTACATATCCATGATGAGGATTCTGCTGATAGAAGCGGCAAACGGGGTTCGATAGAAAAAACGGGTATTGAAGAATATCTTATTGGAATAAAAGAACAAACAGCATTGCACAATGGTGATTTTCACCTGGATCTGCAAACAGATAATGGCACGGAACTTATCATTCAATTTCCATTAAACGATTATTCAAAAGAGTTACAAGACACGAGCTATGAAAAGAATTAAAGTTATCCTTGCCGACGATCATGATATTGTTCGTTTCGGCATTGCCAGCGTAATTCGGACAGCTGACGACATCGAGCTTATTGGCGAAGCTTCAGATGGCAGGGGCACTATTGAACTGTACCGACGGTTCACTCCCGATGTGGCTATCGTAGATATTACTATGCCGGGAATGAACGGAATCGAGACAACCCGAGCCATATTGGAAGACTATCCGGAGGCAAGGATACTTATTCTTACCATGCACATGGATGAAGAATACCTGAACCAGGCGCTTAAAGCCGGAGCCAAAGGATATCTGCTCAAAAATTGTGATAAACAGGAACTTGTAAACGGTATTCGATCAATTGCTAGTGGAGAAAAGGTCTTTAGTGGTACCATTTCTATGCTTATGACTGAGCACTATATCAACTCTGTTACGGATAACAGGATAGAAAAACCACAATCCAGAAGTGGAAGCGTTCACCTTACGAAACGTGAAAAAGAAATTTTAAATCTTATTGCTGACGGACTGACCAGCCAGGAAATAGCGGAATCACTCTATATCTCACCTCGCACAGTTGAGACTCACCGCGCCAACCTTTTGCAAAAGCTGGATATCAAAAACACAGCTGGACTTGTACGCTACGCGGTTGAAAATGGGTTCGTAGGGGCCTGAGGGTATCACTATCCGTAAGTACCTAATATTAAAAAATTTTATAGGAATTATTTAGCTCAAATTATTGCCTCATAGGCTTGCTTCTATTACTTTATATATAGCAAATGGGGTAATAGCCGTCTGTAGATGATAATTTAACATCCTGCCTATGATCGGGCGGGATGTTTTTATTTATAGCGGCTACTTTTAAAAAGCTTCACAATGACAGTTGTGGGGCTTTTTTTTATTTTTTCGCTATTCACTTCGAAATATGCTTAGAATATCATTTCACGGATAATTGATGGTTGTGAATTATTCTAAAGATCTTCTTCATCTCTTAAGGATCTCCTCTTCTTAACGGTAAATAAGTATTCTACCTTCTGGCCCTACAAAATTTAGGACAAAATAGGTTGTTTTCTCTCCTCCAAAACTATTGAAATTGTCAGGTGTTTACATATATTATCAATAAAAGACATTTAACTCTTAAATTAATAGCTATGTGTCTGGCCATACCTGGAAAAATAGTTAATATCGGACATCGGGAGGATGAGATGATAATGGGCAAAGTCAGTTTCGGAGGACTCGAAAAAGAGGTTTGCCTTTCATACGTACCCGACGTAAAAGTCGGTGACTTTGTGATTGTACATGTTGGTTTTGCAATTAGCAAAATAGATGACGATGAGGCCAGACGGGTATTTGATTACCTGGAACAAATGGGTGAAACGGAGGAGATAAAAACGATCTCTGAGTAACCGGCATTTTGTCAACTGCAGACTACTTGTTTTACCTGAACGCTATTCTGGAACTGCTTACCATGCACGAATTATCTATAGCCCAAAATATTATTCGGATTGCAAGAGAGAATCTGACTCCAGATGAAGAACCACGTCTGCAAACAATCAGAGTTCGGATCGGTGCTTTCTCCACGATTGTCCCCGAATTTCTTCAGTCCGGCTTCGATGCAGCCAAAGATGGTACTCTCATGAGCTCCGCTCAACTTAAAATTACGGTCGTCCCTCTTCGAATAAAGTGCAGTAATTGTGGACATGAGGCCGAAATCGAACCGGTTGATTTTGCCTGTCCCGTCTGCGCCTCTACCGATGTTGACGTCATGGCAGGTAACGAATTAACGGTATCTGATCTTGAAATTTCTGAAAACTAAATCAGCTTTAACCATGAGTATTAAAACAATTGAACGCAAAGTTTTGCAAAAGAATGATGAGGTTGCAGGTGAAAATCGTCTGTTTTTTGAAAAACACGGGATCTTTGCTCTTAACCTCGTGAGCTCACCCGGCTCCGGAAAAACAAGCCTGCTGGAACGAACGCTGAAAAAACTGGAATCACAAGCCGTAAAACCGGCAGTTGTCATTGGCGATGTACAAACCAGCCTGGATGCAGAACGGCTGGAGTCGTACAATTTACCTGTTATCCAGCTTGTCACTAATGGTTCCTGCCACCTGGAAGCCGCACTGGTCAGGGATGCTCTTATTGATATTCAGCCAGAACAGACTGAGCTGTTATTCATTGAAAATGTAGGCAACCTGGTCTGCCCTGCTGGTTTCGATCTCGGCGAGGCCATGAAGGTGGTCATTGCCAGCACAACAGAAGGAGATGACAAACCGCTGAAATACCCGGCGATGTTCCGAAATGCAAAAGTACTGGTTATTAACAAGATTGACCTGCTGCCGTATGTAAACTGTGATATTGATCAACTCCGGGAGAACGCTCTGCGAATCAACCCTGCTCTAACCATTTTTAAGACATCTTGTGTCAGCGGTGAGGGCATCGATCAATGGTGTGATTGGCTGGCCCAACAGGTGAAGGAACGAACATGGCAAAACGTGTCCGGATAACGATTCGCGGGATGGTTCAGGGGGTTGGATTCCGGCCATTTGTTTACCGGCTGGCCAACGCCTGTAATCTGACGGGATGGGTAATCAACGATACCCGTGGGGTTACGATCGAGGCTGAAGGCCGGCAGTCTTCCCTTGATCGCATGCTGCATGCTTTGCGACATGATAAACCGCCACATGCCTATTACGAAGATTTTGATATTCAATATCTTGAACCGTCCGGATTTCAAAAATTTGAAATTTGTGAAAGTGCAAATAACGGCAGCAAGCAGGTATTGATGCTGCCCGATATCGCCACCTGTCCGGAGTGTTTGAAGGAGATTTTCGATCCGGATAACCGACGGTACCTCTACCCTTTTACCAACTGTACACATTGCGGACCACGCTTTTCCATCATTACGGGATTGCCCTACGACCGCCGGCAGACTACTATGCATAAATTTACTATGTGTGGTCATTGCCGGCAGGAATATGACGATCCCGAAAACCGGCGCTTTCATGCCCAGCCCAATGCCTGTCCCGATTGCGGTCCTCAAATAGAACTTTGGAATACCAGCGGACGTGTGCTTGCCCGCCGGCATAAGGCAATGAAACGAACAGCTAATGCTATCAAACACGGACAGATCGTCGCTTTAAAGGGTCTTGGAGGCTTTCAACTGCTTGCGATTGCCACAAATGAATCATCTGTCCAGGAACTTCGGAAACGGAAGGATCGTGAGGAAAAACCGTTTGCCTTGATGGTAACTTCTTTGGCACAAGCTTACAAGTTATGCTTTATTTCCAACGAGGAAGAGACTCTGTTGAAGTCACCGCAGGCTCCCATTGTTATATTGAATCGCATAAGAGATCCTAAAATCCCGATAGCACCTTCTGTGGCGCCTGGTCACCCAACCCTCGGCCTCATGCTTCCATACACTCCATTGCATCATATTCTGATGCGTCTTGTAGGAGCTCCGGTCGTCGCCACAAGCGGCAATATAAGCGACGAGCCCATTTGCACAGATGAGCATGAAGCCTTGGAGCGACTGCGTGGAATTGCCGATTTGTTCATAGTTCATGACCGCCCCATCGAACGGCACGTTGATGATTCCGTTGTTCGAATGATAGCGGGTAAACCAACCGTCTTGCGTCGTGCACGGGGATATGCTCCGCTCCCTGTCTCTGTTAAAACCGGGGAGGATATTAATAAAAGGTCAGAAGGACAGGATAATCTGCCAACGGTTCTTGCACTCGGCGGCCACCTAAAAAACAGTATCGCAGTCAACAGAGGAACAAACCTGTTTGTGAGCCAACATATCGGGGATCTCAATACCTACGAAGCTACAAAAGCATATCATAAAGTTGCCGGCGACTTGCCACGTTTGTACGATCTGAACCCTGATCTGATCGTTCACGATCTGCACCCCGAGTATTATACCAGTAAAGATGCGATGAATCGGCATCTGCCAATGCATGCTGTGCAACATCATTACGCTCATATTCTATCCTGTATGGCTGAGCACAGACTTGAAGGGCCCGTGCTGGGTGTCGCTTGGGATGGAACGGGTTATGGCACAGATGAAACCATCTGGGGCGGCGAGTTCATCCTTTGTGACCGAAAATCCTGGAAACGCGTTGCCACCTTCCGAAGCTTTCGGCTTCCCGGCGGTGACAAAGCCATGCGAGAACCACGCAGAACGGCACTTGGCATGCTGTATGAAATTTGTGAAAATCAGGCATTTCAAAAGCTCGATCTTCCAACCATAAAGGCCTTTTCAGAAACTGAGATTGGAATCATAAAACAGATGCTCCAACAAGGAATCAATGCACCTGTAACGACAAGTGCAGGTCGTATATTCGATGCGATCGCTTCTCTCCTGGATATAAGGCAAAAGATCACTCACGAAGGACAAGCCGCGATGGCACTGGAGCATCTTATCCCACAAAACAAGACGAATGACACCTATCCGTATGAGCTTGCCTCCAAACGAAATTGTTGGATAATCGATTGGGAACCCTTCATCAGTCAGATTATTACGGAGTTACCCGATAGTGATCCCGGTAAAATATCGATGAAGGTTCATAACACACTATCTGATATAATCATCGATATCGCCACACGAATCGGTAAAAGAACAGTGGTGCTGTCTGGTGGTTGTTTCCAAAATGTGTATTTGACCGAGCAAACCATTTCGAAACTCGGGCAACATGGATTTCATCCATACCGGCATCAGCAAATACCACCTAATGACGGAGGTATTGCCGTGGGTCAGCTCTACTACGCACTTTGCAACGTTAAAAAATTGATAAATAAACCGGTCCACGATGAAGTACCTGGATGAGTACCGCGATCCCGATGCGGCCCAAAAATATATTGATCTGATCCACCGGACGATCACCCGGGAATGGACCATTATGGAAATCTGCGGAGGACAAACGCATGCCATCGTGAAGTACGGCATCGACCATCTGCTGCCGGACCAGTTAAATTTCGTGCACGGTCCTGGTTGCCCGGTTTGTGTGACTCCCCAAGGCATGATCGATAAGGCAATTGCCATAGCTCAGGAACCAAATGTCATTTTCACATCTTTCGGAGATATGATGCGTGTTCCCGGATCGTACAAAGATTTGCTGATGGTAAAATCGGAGGGCGCTGATGTACGTATGGTCTATTCACCGCTTGATGCGGTTAAGCTGGCGGTGAAGCACCCGGATCATGAGATCGTCTTTTTTGCCGTCGGGTTCGAAACCACGGCTCCTGCGAATGCTATGGCCGTGTACCAGGCTCATGCCACCGGTGTCCGTAATTTTTCAATTCTGTCGTCGCACGTATTGGTACCACCAGCCATGGAAGCTATACTTTCGGCTCCGGGCAACCAGGTACAGGGTTTTCTGGCAGCGGGCCATGTCTGTACCGTGATGGGTTATAACGAATATATCCCGCTGGCACCACGCTATAAGGTCCCCATCGTTGTCACCGGATTCGAACCACTTGACATCCTGCAGGGAACCTACATGACTTTGAAACAGCTTGAAGAGGGCCGCTGTGAGTTAGAAAATCAATATGCCCGGGCTGTAAGACGCGAAGGCAATATTCCATCCCAAAGATTAATCCGTAAAATCTTTCAGGTAACAGATCGCAACTGGCGCGGCATTGGAATGATACCGGATAGCGGACTCGGTCTGCGTCCCGAGTATGCCGCATATGATGCCGAAAAAAAATTTACGGTTCCTGTTGCTGAGCCGGTATCGCATTCAGAATGTATCGCCGGAATCATCCTTCAAGGCAGGAAGAAACCCATTGATTGCCCCGTGTTTGGAACAAAGTGTACACCGGAACATCCGCTCGGAGCACCGATGGTTTCCTCAGAGGGTGCCTGTGCGGCTTATTATCACTATGGAAATCTGGAAGTCAAGAAACCGGGAAATATGGAAACAAGGGAATAGGGCTTCCGTATTTAACCATCAGCAAGTTCCTTATATACATATTTCCTTATTCCCTTTATCTACCAATTGACAAATTTGAAATAATCAGTGCAATCAAAAGTATGATGAAAGATGAATTAATTAATACCTCCTTTAGCTGTCCAATCCCTATTACCGACTACAAAAACATCCTTCTTGCACACGGCAGCGGGGGAAAGCTGACCAATGATCTGATCCGCAAGATGTTTCTCCCGCAATTCCGTAATAAGCATTTGGAAACACTCGGCGACGGAGCGGTATTACCCTCGATGAATGACCGGCGACTCACCGTGTCTACCGACTCCTTTGTTGTTAGTCCGGTATTTTTCCCGGGAGGAAACATTGGCTCACTTTCGGTTCACGGTACGGTTAATGACCTCGCCATGTGCGGTGCCGAGCCTCTGTACCTGTCGGTTGGTTTCATTATTGAAGAAGGTTATCCGTTGGATGAATTGTGGCAGATTGTTCTCTCCATGGAAGAAGCTGCTGCAGATGCCGGCGTGCAGATTGTCACCGGTGATACCAAAGTCGTTGACAAAGGAAAGTGTGATCGCATTTTCATAAACACCACCGGTATAGGAGCCGCCTGGCCGGATATGACTGTCGGCGCAAACAGTATACAACCCGGGGATCACATAATTATAAGTGGTGATATCGCCCGGCACGGAATAGCTATCATGTCGGTTCGAGAAGGGCTTGAGTTTGAGTCGACAATTGAAAGCGACTCGGCTTCACTGCACGATCTGGTCAACACGATGAGGCAGGCCGGAAATATTCATGCTTTACGAGACCCGACGCGTGGTGGCATTTCCAGCGCGCTGAATGAGCTGGCCGATGCATCCGGGCTGGGTTTTGTGTTACGCGAGGAATCGATTCCTATACAGGAACAGGTCCGGGCCGCTTGTGAGATCTTAGGACTGGATCCTCTCTATGTCGCCAATGAGGGAAAACTCATTGCTTTTGTGAATGCTGAGGATTCGAAAGGCGTGATTGAAGCGATGCAAAAACACCCACTGGGGAAGGATGCAGAAATAATTGGAGAAGTGGTGGATGATCATTCCGGTATGGTGGTGCTCAAAAGCCGGATAGGGGGAACAAGGGTTGTAGATATGTTAACGGGTGAGCAATTGCCCCGGATATGTTAAAAAGGTTATGAGTACTTAGAGTTAAAAAGGATTTGGATATGTTATCACACATGACGGAACTGCTTGAGAGTAAATCATCTGCAGTGAGACGTAAAGTCATCGGACTTTACCTTTTTTTGATATTGATCAACCTTATCGTTTGGGCTACAGCACTTTCTGTATTCAGTGGATTTCCACTCCTGATAGGTACCTCTGTAATCGCCTACAGTTTCGGCCTCCGTCACGCTGTCGATGCCGACCACATCGCAGCGATAGATAACGTAACCCGCAAGCTCATGCAGGATGGCAGAATGCCGGTACCCGTCGGTTTTTATTTCTCACTGGGACATTCTACCGTTGTTGTTCTCGCCTCGGTTATAATTGCTGTTACGGCTACCTCGATCCAAGAAACGTTCCCACAGCTTCAACATCTGGGCAGCATTGCAGGCACTCTTATCTCTGCCGGGTTTCTCTTTCTTATCGCACTCCTAAATATGTTCGTACTGCGTGATGTCTTCAAAGCATTCCGAAGAGTAAAGAAAGGAGGAACGTACGATGAGGAAACCCTGGACGGCCTGCTGGATCAGCGTGGACTGATATCCAGGATTTTTCGTCCGATTTACAAGTTGATCAACCGAAGCTGGCACATGTATCCACTCGGTTTCCTCTTTGGACTTGGATTTGACACGGCAACGGAAATCGGACTTCTCGGTATCACGGCAGTGGAAGCCACCAAAGGTCTCCCTGTCTGGTCGATCATGATTTTCCCCGCACTGTTCGCAGCCGGCATGTCGTTGATCGATACAACCGACGGGGTATTGATGCTCGCCGCATACGGCTGGGCCTACGTAAAACCGCTGAGAAAACTTTACTACAATATCACGATTACGTTTGTATCGGTCTTGGTTGCGCTTCTGGTTGGCGGGATCGAGGTTTTCAATATCATCGGAGACAAGTTGCAGCTAAGGGGATGGTTCTGGAATACCATCGGACAACTAACCGGTGATTTTACGATGATGGGCTATTTCATCATCGTGATCTTCCTGGTCAGCTGGATAGCCTCGACTATCATTTATAAGATCAGGAAGTATGATGAGATTGAAGTAGCGAAAGAGGAAGTTGGAAGGATGGGATAATTTTGAATTATCAATTTTGAATTTTGAATTGGGTCACTTCTTTGTCGTAGCTTAATCGAACGAATGTCAAAAAAGGCTGTCTTTGCGAGGAGTCCCTTTAGACGACGTGGCAATCTCGTTAAAATTGGTCACGATCGTTTCACGGTGTATACGGGATTGCCACGTCACTCGCTCCGCTTCGTTTCTCGCAATGACATTCCTTTTATCAAACTCTCAATCCTGCGAGCTACTTTAACGCCAGCTTCCCTGACCTCCGGTGATAACTCCGATCCATATCCCAAATTATCGGCTTCAATAGCAAAGACAATCACATGTTTGGGCAACTGATTGAGAGTCCGGCCAAGTGATATGGTTTCGGCCAGGTTGATCGTGTGACTGGAAACGGGATAGATATCGCGCGGAATCTGTTCGGTCAGGGCATCAAATTGTTTTACAGTTCCTGCAGGTTCACCGGACTTAGCTGCATCGACAATGATAACCCATTCCCGGTCTTTCCACGCCTCCATCAGGGCATACCCATCCGGGTTCATTTTTAGCAGCGTAGCATCCTTAATATCTGCATCCTGCAACTGATCGATTACAAAGCATCCAACGCCATCGTCCGATCTATGGGGATTTCCGAAGCCTATTACTAATATGTCAGTAGTTGGCTCTTCTGCCATCTTGGAATGATTTGAAACCTGATTGACAAGTAGAAAAGGAAAAGTAAATAGCCTTCTCCTAATACAGAATTCAAACACAAAGATGTCATCCTGATTTTATCCCGCTTGTGGGATAAAGTAGGATCTCGTTTTGCAACCTGCAGCGATCGCTGCTCGCAACGACGAGATCCTACGCCCCGAACAAGTTCGGGGCATCAGGATGACATCTTTGTGTATACGATATTTATTTTCGATTTACCTCGAGATTTAAGAAGTGAACCGAGCAGGAAATACACGGGTCATAATTTCTCACGATCTGTTCGCATTTCCATTGCAATTCATCATCTTTTGCATCAATATGTTGCTGAACATAATCGTGCAAATCACTTTCAATCATTTTCTGATTTTGTGAGGTCGGAGGGACAATGATACCATCCAGGATCTTTCCATCCTTATCGATATCATAACGGTGGTATAAAATACCTCTCGGTGCTTCCGTGCATCCATAACCCCGGCCGGCTTTGGGCGTTATCTCAATGTATGGACGATCCGGTTTTTCATAATTTTTGATGATACGAATTGCTTCCTCGCAAGCATACAGCAGTTCGAGACTTCTTACAATAATGCTCTTGTACGGATTATTGCATTTCTCCGGAATACCCACTTCCTCAGCTGCTTTATGAACCGTCGGGGTAAGCTTGTCATAATTCAGATTATACCGTGCCAGTGGTCCGACCAGATATGCACCGCCCCCTTTCCGTTGCCCCTGCAAAGCCGTCGAGTGCTCGACGTGTATCTCTTCAAACTTATTTTCATATTCGTTGAGAGGAATATCCACCCCTTTATTTGAAACGATGCGGCCCTCATTAAACGGATACTCGTCCGGATGACGAAGTGCAACGTACTCATAATCGGGTTCAAAATCCGGAAACGGCAGAGTCGATACCCATTTCACTGTCTTAAGACTGGCATCCCTGGCCCATTCCAGTTTTTCCAGCATAGCTTCAAGATCTTTTCGATCCGGTGCTTTGTAGAACCCTCCTACTCTCACGTTGATTGGATGCACCGATCGGCCACCCGTCACAGACATCAATTCATTACCAATCTTTTTGAGTTTAAGTCCCATTTTAACCTGCTCCGGGTGATCGACAGCCATCTGCAGAGCATCCTGGTAGCCCAGGAAATCCGGTGCATGCAACATAAACACATGCAGGGCATGACTCTCAATCCATTCTCCGCAATACAGCAGACGACGGAGTTCACGTATGGCCCCGCCAATTTTCACGCCCATGATGCTCTCCATGGCGTGGCAGGAACTCATCTGGTACGCCACTGGACAAATGCCGCAAATACGAGCTGTAATATCGGGCACTTCCTTAAAATCGCGTCCACGCAATAAGGCTTCAAAATATCGCGGCGGCTCGAAAATATTGAGTTTGACATCCTCCACCCTGTTGTTCCGGATATCCACACGCAGGGCACCCTCACCCTCCACACGAGCCATGTAGTTTACATTAATGGTCTTTCTTTTCATGGTATTCACTTTCGTTTCTGAATGGTTCGGCTTGTGCGTTAAAGGTTCGATATGCTCTGACTAACTGATCATTGTCATATCCCATCTCGGCAAACTGCCTGCTCAGTGATCGCGGATTTGGTGTTTCTTTGGGCCCGTAGCAGCTATAACATCCACGATTAAATAAAGGGCAAAGCGCACCGCAGCCGGCCTGTGTCACCGGTCCCATACATGGAATACCCTTTGAAACCATGACACACGGCGTTCCACGAAGCTTGCATTCGAGGCATACGCTGTAATTAGGGATATGAGGCCTCCGGTCAAACAGAAAAGCATTAATGACTTCTACCAGTTGTTGAGGACTGATCGGACATCCCCGTAATTCGAAATCGACTTTGACATGGTCTGATATCGGAGTTGATGTTTCCAGAGTACTGATGTATTCCGGCGATGCATATACGATCGAAGTGAATTCATCCACATCTTTGAAGTTGCGCAATGCCTGAATCCCCCCCGCCGTAGCGCAGGCGCCGATCGTTATCAAAACCTCAGATTCTTCACGTATTTTTTTTATTCGTTTTTCATCATGCGGAGTTGTGATAGATCCCTCCACCAGCGAGAGATTATAGGGGCCCTCAACTTCAGCGCGTGTGGCTTCCGGGAAATAGGCAAGCTGGATTTTATCAGTGATAGATAACAATTCATCTTCACAATTAAGCAACGTTAGTTGGCAACCATCGCAACTGGCAAATTTCCAAACGGCCAATTTAGGTTTATTACCATTTTCCATGATCACACCTCTTTTAGCGATAAATAGGATTTAATCTTATCGAGCGGAAACACGGGACCGTCTTTACAAATGAAGTAAGAACCGAGCTGGCAATGTCCACAGAATCCAAGTCCGCATTTGACATTGCGTTCCATCGACAGGTAAATCTGGTTTTCGGGCATCCGGTACTTCAGCAAATCCATCGCGATGAATCGCATCATAATTTCCGGTCCGCATACATAGGCTATCGTATTTTCCGGATCAATCATGGTTCGATTCAGCAACTTGGTCACCACTCCAACGTGTCCTCTCCAGTTATTGGTGGCACTGTCTACCGTCACATTTACATTGAGAAGATCAAACCTTGAAATCCACTTCTTCAGTTCATCGAAATACAGAATCTTGTCCGGGCTCCGGGTACCGTACAGCAACGTGATGTTTTCATACTTTTCACGATTATTCATCAAATGGTAGATCACGGGGCGGAGTGGTGCCAATCCAATACCTCCGGCCACGATCAGCACATTTTTACCCTCGGCTTCTTCCACCGGCCATCCGTTCCCAAAGGGACCACGGATTCCCAGTATATCACCGGCCTTGAAATTTTGTACCCGTTCGGTAACAGTTCCAACAACCCGTGTCGTATGGTACAACCGCTTGGGCTTGCCCGGATCACCGCTTATGGATATCGCAATTTCCCCCACTCCAAACATATAAATCATGTTGAACTGTCCCGGCTTGAAGGAAAATGAGCGATCACCGTCAATCGGGATTAGTTCGTGGGTAAATGTTTCATGCGTCTCCCATGTCACCTTGTTAATTTTAAATCGTCGTGGAAGCATGGGGTCCGTCATCGTCTCGGTAATTTCTTTTGTCTCGTACATAGGATTATTGTAGTATCAAATTGATTAGAAAGAAGATGGGAAGTTTGGAAGCTGAGAACATGGGGAAGAAAAAGAACATAAAGCATTATAGAGATTTAGAAGTTTATCAATTTGCATTTAAAGCAGCTATGAGAATTTTCGAGATCACCAAAAACTTTCCATCTGAAGAAAAATTTTCTCTGACAGATCAAATTAGAAGAGCATCCAGATCAGTATGTTCAAATATTGCTGAAGCCTGGAGAAAAAGGAAATATCAAGCTGTTTTTCGCAATAAGTTGACCGATTCGATGCAAGAAGCTTCGGAGACCCAGTGTTGGCTTGAATTCTCAATTGCATGTGGATATATAGATCAAAGAATTTTTAATGAATTGGATTCTGAATATGAAAAAATTCTGGCGATGTTGAATTCAATGGAAAAGAATGCGGATAAATTTTGCTTTTAGCCCAAATATCCCTCACGATCCTATGAATCAACTTCAAGATCCACTTATCTTCCTAACTTCCCATCCTCCTATTTTCCTTTCTATACTCGTGTTCCATACACATCTAACAACTGTAAGCGTGTTGATTGTAAACGTTGTTCAACAATAAGGGTGAACCGTTTCAACAGTTCATATCCCAGATCATGATCCATCTCACACTTGTTTCGCAAGCATTTTCCATCCAGAGCGATTGCCCGGGTTTTCATGATAGCATGAGCATCGAGCCGCCAGTAATAAGGCGGGACTAACCACGACCATCCCAAAACCTCTCCGTCTTCGAGTGTATCTATGGTAATTTTTCCGCTGCCCGGATCGTGAATATCAAGGGCTACAGATCCTTCACGGATGACATAGAATTTGTTTGCTTCTTCACCTTCACTGAAAATGACTTCATCCTCATTGAATCTGACATTTGACGCGCATCCGACAATCAGATTCAGATACTCTGTCTTCATGTCTTTAAAAAAGGGATGATCTGATAAGATCTTTTCCAGGTTTTCCATGGTATTATTGTTTTAATGATCCCGAGGCATCGGGACTTTATTCTCAGGGAGTTCACTGTCACTTCGAATAGCTTCCGCTATTTCCGTAATATCGATGCCGACCGGACACCAGGTGATGCACCGGCCGCATCCTACACATCCGAAGGTTCCAAACTGATCCTGCCACGAAGCCAGCTTGTGTGTCGCCCACTGGCGATACCTCGAGAGCGTGGTCTTACGTACACTTCCGCCGTGGATATACGAAAAACCAAGCGTAAAGCAGGAATCCCAAATCCTCCACCTTTCGGCATGATCTCCATCCAGGTCAGTGGTCTCTTCGACCGTATGACAAAAACAAGTAGGACAAACCATCGTGCAGTTAGCACAACTCAGGCACCGATCGGCCACTTCTTCCCATTCACGATGCTTATAATTCGAGAATAACAGGTCGCGCAGGCGGTCGGTATCGAGTTTTCGTCCCATTGAAAGCGCTGCCTTCTCCACCAACTCGTCCGCAATATGCACCGTATCGGGACCGGCTATCTCCCAGTGCACTGCTTTCATCAACTCGCTTCCTTCTTCCGAACCAATTTCGGTGACGAAATAGTGATCGTCATCGGTAATCACTTCGGTAAGGGCGAGATCGAATCCCTGTTGGCTTTTGGGACCTGTACCCATCGACGCACAGAAACAGGTACCTCCCGCCTCGGTACAGTTAACAGCTATGATGAAGTTATCTTTGCGGCGTTCGCCATAAATTTTATCTTGATAGCCACTCTCAAGGAACACTTTATCCAGGATATGAATGGCACTTAGATCGCACGAGCGCACACCGATGAATGCGTATTTTGGTATTTCACGATCTTTATCCAAAATATCAAAGCCATTTTTAGAGCGCGTTGCACTCCACAGACGAACTTCAGGCGGACTCAAAAATTTCTTCCAGCTATGCGGTCCGACGTTAAAACCAAAGAGGGCTCCATCCTTTCTTTTTCTCAGACGATAGTGACCTTTTTCCTGTTCCTCCGTCCAGCCGACAGGCAGATCATCAACATCGTGAATCTCATCATAAATAATAGCGTTCTCCTGAAGCGTAGGACCGATCGTCGTGTAAGATTTGCGTTTCAGTTCCTTCAAAAGCCGCCCCAGATCATCCGCCTGAATGATGACCCGGTTGCCCGTTTCGAGTTTAGTCATATTATAACTCCAGACGTTAAGAGGCTGCAGGGTACTCTCATAATGCCCTGCAGATATCAACAATAAATATTCAGTTTGTCAATTAAAGAGTTTAATGTCTTAAATAAGATTAAAAAACTACTTTTATATATTAACTAATAATTAGCTATTTACTCTACGTCCATATTAACAATAAAACATATTTAAGACAAATAAGTCTTTAAATAATTTGTTATCTAATAATCATGCCTCATAAAAAAAGCCATACGATAGAATACACACATTATGGCTTTACATGTTGTAGCGTGGGTAGTAATACAAGAAGGATTGAAACAGCATACCATTCAACGATTAAACAAGCCTATAATTTTCTGAATTGATTCTAATTAACATAAGTTCGAGATACGGATTCAATACAAATGCGATGGTCTTCCCCAATGTCATTTCGACCTTGTGGAGAAATCTAACCTGTCGAAAAACGCTTGAAAGGGTATTGAACCTATGTGAGGATCGCAGCCAAGGTAGATTCCTTTCTGAAACTTCGGGGTTGTCAGATATGTTATTTATCGTAAGTCTCCTGCCTGACGCGGAATGCCTGTTGTTACACTTTTAGACAACCCCCTTCGCCCTCCCGCCCCGATGCATCGGGATCGGGATCGGGACAAGTTGTTTTTTAAGGTGGAAAATAGGCTCCTTTTCACTTGTTCTGCTGCACAATCGAGTACAGATCGATCGGGTGCTGGGTGGATAGGGGCGGAAACTTCGGCACCGAGTCGGGCAGGTTCGGCCAGAGCGGAGTGATCTTGAAATCCGGGACCGTGCATTTCATCATGATATAGTGGGCGCCGTCTCCTTTGTGGATATCCCGGCTGAAGGTGAAGTAACTGCCGTCCGGGCTCCAGTTTGGGTACTCTCCCCCAAGCTTAGTAAGTTGGCGTACATTCGTGCCGCTGGAATCGGTGACAAAAATTTGGGGAGCATTGTCTATCATTCTGGAATACACAATCGTAGCTGAGGTTGGACTTGGTGACAAATAAATCGGATATCGTTTGACCGTCTCATCGGTTATATGGGTAATCCAGTGCCATTGTCCGGTCGCAAAATCATACCGGATATAATTACCACTCATAGTATCAGTCTGAGAAGTATATTTGATACCTGTTATATATTTTTCGTTGTCTCCAAGTTGTCCCTCCGCGGTAACCGATACCAAGGGACCCTGAACACTATCCGTTTTCAGGTTCATAATATAAAAGCCACGCTCATATGATTGTTGATAAGCTCCTTCAACAACGGATACTAACAGCCGGTTCCCATCCCGAAACCAAAAGGGTTGTGAGACTGTCGACTTGTCGAAATACTGATCTTTTTTTCCGTTTAACTGTCTGGCTTCCATGATATCTAAATCGACGACAAATACATATAAATATGGAGTTAAGGCATAGGAAAAAGCAATTTCCCTACCATCATATGACCAACTCACTGCGGCACTTCCAGTTGCGATCAACTGTGGATCGCTCCCATCTTTATTTACAATCCATAGCTGTTCTGTTGGGTCTGCCCCTATCCTGCCGGGCGTCCAGTAACGAACCAAGGCGATTTTTTGCAAGTCGGGGCTAGGGAAGGTGCTGGTAATCCAGTCGGTACCTGATATGGCATTGCCGCCGTATTCCCCTGGTTTAAAATACGGCTCCTCTTCTACCGGTGGCTTGGGGGTGACCGGGGTATGCTGGCAGGAAACGACAGCCAGGAATAGCGTCAGGAATAGTATGCCTCTCAATCTCTCCATGGATAAAAGATAAGGATCACTCTATTTGATTCCTATCGCATGATCGGACGAGTTTTTATAAAACTCTAAGGATATGGATATGATACTTTCGCTGGGTGACAACCCCCTTCGCCCCCTTTATTAAGGGGGAAAATAGGCTCCCTCTCACTTGTTCTGCTGCACAATCGAGTACAGATCAATCGGGTGCTGGGTGGACAGGGGCGGGAATTTGGGTACCGAGTCGGGCAGATCCGGCCAGAGCGGGGTGATCTTGAAATCCGGGACCGTGCATTTCATCATAATGTAGTGGGCGCCGGTGCCCTAACCACCTGAGCTACCTAGTGGATGGCAATCCTTTCCTTAATTTACTCTTTGTGTAGCGTGGGAGGGACTTGAACCCTCGTCCCGAAAGCCTTCGGGATAGGACTCCGACGCTTCCCGATTCATCGGGACTACCAGATGCACGGCAGCACTTTTCCTAACTTACTCTTTGTGTAGCGTGGGAGGGACTTGAACCCTCGTCCCGAAAGCCTTCGGGATAAGAATCCGACGCTTTCCGATTCATCGGGACTACCAGATGCACGGCAGCACTTTTCCTAACTTACTCTTTATGTAGCGTGGGAGGGACTTGAACCCTCGACCTCCGGGTTATGAATCCGACGCTCTAACCACCTGAGCTACCACGCCATCTTCTAATTATGTCCTGCATTTAGCAGGGCAACAAATATAGGAACCCTGTACACAAAAAAACAGGGCATGCATCTACTTTATTAAACACTGAAGGTGCTGTGTCCTTCAAAACGAAAATCGACGACCAAACATTAGTTGATTCAGCTCAAATTACAAATTTTTGAAAGATCACTGTCGTTCCAGTCATCATTACTCAAACACACTAACCTTTTAGATGTCATTATATTTCGCACGTAAATCGTATTTTTGACGAGCATCATTATTTTTCAGAATAGAAACATGTAAACCGATTTTTGAAGAGCCTATTTTCAGCTTATCTTTGGCTTTCTAAGTCAGATAGCTTTATCACCCCGTTCTGACACACCTGTTTTATTCAATTTCTCAACAATAATAACCGACGTATTCATGGCCGAGAAAATAACAAAGCGCGATAAGGATTATTCACAGTGGTATCTGGATGTTGTCAAAGAAGCCAGCCTTGCCGAGCATTCGCCGGTACGTGGCTGCATGATTATTAAACCGAACGGATATGCCCTTTGGGAAAATATGCAGCATGAACTGGATGTCATGTTTAAGGAGACCGGGCATCAGAATGCTTATTTCCCGCTGTTTATCCCGAAGTCATTTTTATCTAAAGAGGCCAAACACGTCGAAGGTTTTGCCAAGGAATGTGCGGTTATCACACATAGCCGGTTAAAGGCTTCTGATGACGGGGTGATCGTAGATCCCGAATCGAAACTTGAGGAAGAACTGATCGTACGTCCCACTTCCGAGACTATTATATGGGACACCTATCGTAACTGGATCCAGTCGTACCGCGATCTCCCGCTCCTCATCAACCAATGGGCCAACGTTGTTCGCTGGGAAATGCGCACGCGCCTCTTTCTGCGCACCATGGAATTTCTGTGGCAGGAAGGCCATACGGCCCATGCCACCCGCCAGGAGGCTGTTGACGAAACGATCAAGATGCTCAACGTTTACCGCAGATTTGCAGAAGAGTTTATGGCTGTACCGGTATTAACCGGCGTCAAAACCGAATCCGAACGTTTTGCAGGCGCGGAGGAAACATACTGCATCGAAGCGCTCATGCAGGACGGCAAAGCATTGCAGGCAGGAACATCACACTTTCTCGGTCAAAATTTTGCAAAGGCTTTTGATGTGACCTTCCAGGATAAAGACGGCCAGTTGAAAAGCGTCTGGGCAACCAGCTGGGGCGTATCGACGCGACTTATCGGCGGTCTTATCATGACCCACTCCGATGACAACGGCCTCGTCCTCCCTCCCAAGTTAGCTCCTGTTCAGGCTGTTATTGTACCTATCTGGAGAAGTGATGAGCAACGTGAAAAAGTATTGGAGTACTGCGAGCGGATCCAGAAAGAATTGCGCGCGGCAGGTGTTCGTTTCAAAATGGACGACAGGGACCAATACAAACCGGGCTGGAAATTTGCCCAGCACGAGGTAGAAGGCGTTCCCGTGCGACTTGCTGTCGGACCGCGTGATGTTGAAAATGGAAACGTGGAAATTGCACGCCGCGATACCCTGACCAAGGAAATTGTGAGCAGCGAAGAGATTGGGAAGCGAGTTCTCTCCCTCTTGGTTAACATCCAGGAAAATCTGTACGAACGCGCACTCACATATCGCGAAGAGCATACGTACGAAGTTGACGATTACGAGGAGTTCAAAAAAATCCTCGATGAGAAAGGTGGATTCATTTATGCCCACTGGGATGGAACCCCGGAAACCGAAGCCCGCATTAAAGAAGAGACAAAGGCAACCATCCGGTGCATCCCCCTGGAAGGGAATAAAGAAGAGGGGAAATGTATGGTCACCGGGAAGCCATCGAAGCAACGTGTAATATTCGCGCGAGCTTATTAACAAAAATTATGGTGCCTGAAGTATCTGGAGTTGAACTAGCAACCTAAACACAACTTCTAAGTACTTTAGGCACTCGAAGTACTTTAGGCACTTATATTTTATGTCTTCCATACCCAATAACTTTCGTGTTTGTACAGCCGAAGAAAACCGGGCAATGGATGCGTATACCATACATAAATTCGGTATTCCGTCCTTCACCCTGATGGAGATTGCAGGGGCAAAAACGGCCAGCGCTATCCTGCCTCACCTGAAACCAGAAAGCCGTGGGCTTGTACTCTGCGGAAAAGGCAACAACGCCGGCGATGCCCTTGTCGTGACAAGACACCTGCACCGTATGGGATTCCGGTTTGACCTGGTTTTTGTAAGCGGCATAGATGAATTATCCGGGGACACCACAAAAAACCTGGATTACATTCGGAAATTAATTGACTCAGATCCCAATCCGGATGATCCCTCTATTTCAATAATCGAAGGTTGGCAGCCCGATCATATCGATAGAGAACATTATACTTTCATCATCGACGGATTGCTGGGCACCGGACTATCAAGTGCTTTGCGGGGCATGTACACAACGGCTGTTGACTGGGCCAATGATTCCGGGCTACCTGTTTATTCTATTGATGTACCAACAGGTCTCCATGCAGATACCGGTGAAGTTTTAGGAAATTGTATTCATGCCAAACAAACCTGCACGTATGGTGCTTTAAAGACCGGTTTCTATATCGGTAAAGGACCTGATTATTCTGGAGAAATTGTTTTTTGTGACCTCGGATTTCCAAAAGAGGCCTCCCCGAAATCAGAACGGTTTATTATTGATGAGTCGTGGCTTAATCAGCAACGGGAACCAGTTCGTCATCCACGTCATAAATATGAGGCAGGCGTGGTCTATCTGATTGCCGGATCAGAGGGACTAACAGGTGCCGTCCAACTTGCAGCGCAAAGTGCGTGGCGCATGGGAGTTGGTGCGGTAACGGTTATCATTCCACATGGATTATTGCCGGTTTTTGAAACTACACTCGTTCACCAGGTTAAAGAAACGGTTGGTTCCAGGGATGACTATCATTTCAGATCATCACACATCAAGCAAATTCTTGAGATGATTGATCATCGTCCCGGTTCCGTCTTATTAGGTCCGGGTCTGGGACGGCATTCAGAAACGGTATCATTCGTGCATAAGCTGGTCGGTCAGCTTTCTACGGATTTGGTAATTGATGCTGATGGCTTGTGGTGTCTTTCTCAGGATGATTTCCCGAAAATTAAAAGTGATGCGCCCTGGATCTTAACACCGCATCCGGGTGAACTATCGCAGCTTACCGGGAAATCCGCCGCGGCGGATAATTTTGAAAGAATGCAAATTGCCGAAAATTTAGCACAAGAACACGGCATTACCGTCGTTTCAAAAGGGATGCCGACGTATGTCGCAGAAGCAGAGCATCACACGTTGATGACAGCTTATGATACGACCATATTCTCACGTACCGGTTATGGCGACATTCTGGCGGGGAAAATTGTAGCAGGCTTAGCTCTGGGACTTAAACCGAAAATAAGTTGTGCTAAGGCTTTGCTGGATGGTAAACGAAAATATGATCACGCTCTGAATATCAATAATTATCCACCCGAACCCCTGGATCTTGTATGAATCCTGATTTTTTTTATGAGTCTGTCGCCGTCCGACGCGTTTTTTGGTTCTTACTCCTCGTTTGGACACTGATAACGTGCTATCTGACCCTGATGCCCGGATCCATGCTGGGACACGTTAACATGTTTCAATATGATAAGTTTGGTCATGCCGGCATGTTTTTTGGATGGACGCTCCTACTTGGACTCAGCAGGCTTCATAAACGTGATCTCAGCAACACCTTTCTTGTAGCAACCTTGATTACAGGCATGGGATTTGGCGGATTAATTGAAATCCTTCAATGGATCATGCCTTTTCAGCGCGATCCTGACATTAAAGATTTTGTTGCAGACAGTATTGGCAGCTGGTCCGCTTTTATTTTACTTACTTTTTTACGAGAGCGTATCCATGCGTTTGCCGCTCATCATGCTCAAATAAGCAAAAACTAGTCGATTTTTAAAAAAAATGTATTTTGATTCGCTAACACATACTAGTTCAGTATGGATTAGCGTTAAAAAATTGTATATAATACACCGCTACACTTGCCAGGTAGCAAAATTATTACCAAATTGCTTGGTACTGCACCTATATCCAACTATAACCACATAGCCAGCTTATGTCTATCTTAAATCGCAAGAAGCCAAATGCCGATTTGCGCAATTATTATAACCTGTATCTGCAGTTCGGGTTAATAGTTGCCTTACTCGTACTCCTGATTGCTTTCAATGTACATTTCCAGCCAAAAGGTGGAAAGAACTTCTCCGAACCCGAACAGGAAACTGTGAAAATGGAAGAAGTTGTCCAGACTAAACAACAGGAAAAGCCACCTCCACCACCACGTCCGCCTGTCCCTGTTGAAGTTCCTAATGATGCAGTCATCAACGACTCACCAATTGATTTGAATGCTGAGTTGGATATTGATGCGCCTCTGAATATGCCACCACCACCACCACCGGCTGCTGATAAGAAGAAAGAAGATGACCAACAAGTTTTTGTTGTTGTAGAAAAGATGCCCACGTTGATTGGTGGTCTTGCTAAACTGCAATCGAGTATCAAATATCCTGAGCTGGCTCGTAAGGCTGGTATTGAAGGACGCGTTTATGTAGAGTTCGTCGTTGACGAACATGGTAGTGTTCAAAGCCCGCACGTCGTTCGTGGTATCGGCGGTGGTTGCGATGAAGCTGCCATTGAAGCTGTAAAAAAAGCCAAGTTCGTTCCCGGTATGCAACGTGGACGTCCGGTTAAAGTACGCTACAGTTTGCCTATCGTGTTCAAACTGCAGAACTGACGGCTAACTAACAAAGATTTAAAAAAAGCGTCCTGATTTTTCAGGACGCTTTTTTAATATCCGGGATATCTTCCCCCTCTCCATATGAGAGGCTGTGAAAAAATTCGTTATCAAGTCAATGTGTGCTTAATAAATAACGGCTTTTGAACTGCGAAACGCTTGGGTCATCCCCCACCCCATCAAAGGGGGACTTTTATTGCTACTGTTAACTGCTCTCCAGCCAGTCTTTTAATTTTTGCAAAACAGGACGCAGTGTTTCATAGCCAACCGTATCGATGGCTTCGTTGAGAGGCATCCATTTAGCAGCTTCGATATCTTCTTCCGCCATGGGATGAAATGTATTGGCATTGCTGGTCATAGCATACCAGTAAACAGTCTTGCCCCACATCTTTCCGCCCCGTTCATACTCGTGATAGGAACGTGCAATCTCATTGATGATTTTCGGCTTCTCAATGCCAAGTTCTTCGCTAACCTCACGAGCAGCACAATCGGCGATACTCTCGTTTTTCTCCCGCTTGCCTTTAGGAAGATCCCATTTACCCCAGCGGTAGATCATGACTACTTCCGGAGATTCGGATTTATTCAATCGATATATGATGCCACCAGCTGCATCAACCGGATTGATTTCACGCCGGTTCATTCTTTCTCCTTATTTCCACCCTCATCGGACGGGGTATCCTTTTTCTGCTCCTCTTTCTTTTCCGCTGAGGATTCATCCACATAATTCAACCGCAAATTGGTCAGCGTCTGGTCAAGATAATTTTCAGCTTCCCTTGGCAGATTTCCCTTGGTAAACTTATCGAGCATCTCGAGGGTATCAATGGCATATTTCGCCGAACCGAGGTCCCGTTCAATTTTGTCGGTCCCAGGGTTTTTAATCTTTCCCAAACCCATCATGCAGATTTGCTCGTGCTGCTGAACAAGCATCATAAATAATAATTGATCTTGTTGCTCTTTGGTCAGTTTCTGGTTCGCGTAACCTGGTGAATTTGATTGATCTTGCTCGCTCATAGTAAACAATGGTTAATTATCTCTTTGTATTTCAATTTACTGCTAAAGATACCAAACCAATGATTTTTGCAAAAGCTCCACGACCGGCAATCGTACAAAACCTGTATCATTTCCGGTTCAAGAAGCAGAGAAGGCGATTCCTATTCTGTCTTCAATTTAATACATTAGGCCTACCCAGAATACCCGTTTTATCATCTGAAATATTGTTTCTTTCATGGCAGATATACATCCATTCAAAGCCTGGCGCCCCAAAGCAGACCGGGTAAAAAAAATAGCATGCGTCCCCTATGATGTCATCGATACCGATGAAGCGCGAGAATTAGCAGAAGGTCTTCCTGACAGTTATCTGCATGTTATTCGTCCCGAGATCGATTTACCCGAAGATGTCAACATCTACGATGATCGCGTATACCAGAAAGGAGCAGAAAATCTGAAGGCCATGATGAGTGATGGCCGTCTTGTTCAGGAAGAAACCCCATCACTGTACATTTACCGGCTGACTATGGATGGCCGTGATCAAACCGGTCTGTTCACCTGCGTATCCGTTGCGGATTATGATAATGATGTCATTCTCAAGCATGAGCACACACGTCATGATAAAGAAAAGGATCGCACCAGACACATTCTGACCCAGGAGGCCCATGCGGAACCAGTCATGTTTGCGTATCGCGATGTCGATGAGATCAATCGACTGACCGGGGCTGTGATGAATAACAGTGATCCATTATACAATTTTACCGCAGACGATGGCATTCATCACACCATCTGGAAAGTTGAAGATACCCAGGCATGGGTCGATCAGTTTCAATCGGTATCTAACCTGTATGTAGCCGACGGACACCACCGTTGCAAGAGCGCATCACTTGCGGCCGCTGAAAACAAGAAAAAAAATCCTCAGCACACTGGAAATGAAGAATACAACTTCTTCCCTGCCGTACTCTTCCCCATGGGACAAATGCACATCATGGCGTATAATCGAGTCGTCTACTCTATTCCTGATGATTTTTCAAACACTCTGAAGAAACGTTTTGACTTGAAACCAACTGATCATCAAGAACCAGCAAAAAAAGGACACGTTTGCGTCTATCTTGATCATCAGTGGTACAACCTTAAACTGCCAGTCAAAGAAAATGCCACGGCAGTAGAATCACTGGATGCCTATCGTCTCCAGAACTATTTACTTGAACCGGTGCTTGGCATCACTGATCCAAGGAGCGATAAAAATATTTCTTTTGTTGGTGGTATTCGGGGTACCAAAGAATTGGTACGACTCGTAGATTCCGGAAAGGCGTCAGTCGCTTTCAGCATGTACCCGACATCGATCGGGGAACTTGCTGATGTATCTGATGCCGGGTTGCTTATGCCGCCAAAATCGACCTGGTTTGAACCTAAACTTCGGTCAGGCCTTCTTGTTCATACTTTTTAATTTTTTTTGAAATCTTAACCCATCACATTTAAATCAGCAATTCACCATGCATCGAGTTCACAATTTTAGCGCTGGTCCTGCTACCTTACCTATCGAAGCCCTGCAAAAAGCGCAATCCGAACTGATTGATTATCACGGAAAAGGTGCCTCCATCATGGAGTTGAGCCATCGCGGCACAGAGTACACCGAAGTGCATAATAAGGCTGTAGCAGGTTTTCGCAAGCTGCTGGGAGTTGGAGAGGAATTTAAAGTCCTCTTCTTACAAGGCGGAGCCAGTTCACAATTCATGATGGTTCCTTACAACTATCTCAGAGAAAATGAAACCGCCGATTACCTGAATACCGGAGCCTGGTCGAAAAAAGCGATCAAAGAAGCCAAGTTATTCGGTAATGTGAATGTCGCTTACTCTTCGGAAGAGAAAAACTTCGGTTCTGTACCTAAAAACAGTGAATTAAAACTTTCGGGTAACGCCCAATATGTTCATTTCACTGCAAACAACACTATCTTTGGCACCGAGTATAAGAAAGAACCGGAAACCAATGGAGTTCCGCTTGTCTGCGATGCATCATCCAATTTCCTGTCTCGCCCGGTAGACATGTCCAGGTACGGAATTATCTATGCCGGTGCGCAAAAAAATCTTGGTCCCGCAGGTGTGACCGTAGTGATCATCCGCAAGGATTTCCTCGAAAAAGCTCATACTGACAAGGTTCCGACAATCCTTAAATACCAGACCCACGCTGAGAAGCTCTTCAATACGCCACCTTCTTTTGCAGTGTACATGGTTGGTCTCGTGTTGGAATGGCTGGAAGAAAAAGGCGGTATAGCAGCTATGGACAAGATAAATGAAGAAAAAGCCCAACTGCTGTATGGTGAGATTGATAAGGATGATTTCTATAGAGGAACTGCTGAGACAGTTTCCCGTTCCCGCATGAATGTTACCTTCCGTCTGGGTAGTGAAGATCTGGAAAAGAAATTTATCTCCGAAGCCTCATCAAACGGAATGATCGGCCTGAAAGGTCACCGAAGCGTTGGTGGCATCCGGGCTAGCATCTACAATGCCTGCTCGCTGGACAGTGTTAAGACACTCGTATCCTTCATGGATGAGTTCCGCAAGTCCAACGGATAGAATTAGATGTTAGATATAAGTATTTAGACTTACTGACATTTACTAATAGTACCTGAATAAAATCAAAAGCCCTGTCTGATGCTTAACATCGGGCAGGGCTTTTGTATTACTTCTCTCTACTTATTTCTCAAATCTGACATCTAATATCTATTCATCTAAATAGTTGATGAATAAAAATTTGGAATGATTCCGGACGAAAAGCAATCGTAAATACAATACCGGCCATGGCCCCTGCGATGTGTGCGTCGTGGTTGATGATGCCGCGGTTTCTACGGCTCTCATAAATGCTGTATGCCAGAAACAATATCCCGAAGATTAGAGCAGGAATGCCTATTGGTATGAACATAATGTAAAGCGGCTGCCAGGGATAAAACAGGATGAAAGAGAAGATAACGGCTTCAACAGCACCGGAAGCACCTAAACTTGCAAACGAAGGATCATCTTTGTGCTTGATTAATGAAGGGAGCGAAGATACGATCAGCGCTGTGAAATACATACCGGTAAAGATTGGTGTACCGAGGATGTGCTCCAGGTATGGTCCAAAAATGTAGAATGTGAACATATTGAAGAACAGGTGCAGGAAATCTGCATGCAGAAATCCGGACGTTATAAGCTGATACCAGCGATGTTCACGAATGGTATAATATGGCCTCAACATCCCATCTTCAAAAAAATGAGGGAACAGGTACCATGCACTCAGTGAGGTAATGACCGTGGCTATGAGAATGACGTATGCCATCTAACTAGTTTGTTCGTTAAAAATTGCAGACTAAGGTAATAAATTCAAACCATACCTGAATATTGTGCTGAGATAATAGGATTTAACGGAAAATCAGGTATTCGGTTGCGGGAAAGCGGCAACGCTTCGTATATTTGATACTCTTTGCCGAAGTAGCTCAGTTGGTAGAGCGACGCTCTCGTAAAGCGTAGGTCACGGGTTCGAGTCCCGTCTTCGGCTCTCCTATGAAGCCGTATGACATTTACTTTTAATGTTGTGCGGCTTTTTTATTTGCGGGAGGTACAATACGGGTAAAACAAATCAATAATTTTCTCCTGTTCAATTTTAGAGAACTTCCAACGCCGAATAGAAGTAATCTGTATCTGGTTTCCCGCCTTTTGTATACGGCCTTGCCAACGATGCCTGATTACATTTGTGTTGTAATATGAATTCGACTCTACCAAGCTATTAAAATTGATGTAAAACGTGATCCGACTTCCCAATTCAAAATTCATCCCGAGACTTCGGGAAAATTCAAAATTGAAGAACGAATCATGCCTCATGTAACCGTAAAGCTGTGGCCGGGGAAATGCGAACAGCAAAAGACACAACTTGCCGAAGAAATCACGACTGACATAATGAACGTTCTGAATTACGATGAGAAGTCGTTTCAGTAGCCATTGAAGTAGTCAAATCACAGGATTGGGCAGAGCAGGTCTATAAACCGGAGCATGTATATAAGAAACCGGGTAATAATCCCATTTGAATGATACAAGCCGAAGATTTTTTTGTTGAAAACCGGGCTAAATCATCTTCCTTTTTTGAACTATAAACCTTCATCCCTAATTAGTCGATCGTTAAATCCTTAAGAATCCGGCTTGCCCTTTCTTGTCCGGATAGATGATTTCATTGCAATGGACAAAATACCTTATTTGTCTCCCGTTAAAAGATCGGGATCGGATAAAAATCATTGGGAATGATAAGCCCTCCCCTTGATGAGTGTTAGTCAACCTCTATGGGAATATTTAAAAAAATTTAGTGTCTGTACATATATAAGGGGAAATAATATATTACTAATAATTAAAGTTAAGGAGGGCAATTGTTTTGAAGTCGAGAGTTTGGGACACAGAAGATAAAATAGGCAGAATCACTTCCATATCTTATATATATCTACTCAACCGCAAAAAATACTGCGTAACCGGTTTTATGATCCTGGCGTTTTTGATCCTGGGTTTGATGCAAAGAACATATTCCCAGTCTGGTAAGCCTGCCCAAAATAAGTCCTCGCTAATTCTGCAGCAGATGAACAAAAAGCGCCTGCAGGCTTTACCGAAGTTCAACGAGACAAATACAGGTCAACCGGGAGATGCTGATCGTTTAGTGCAGGATAGTCAAAACGTCAGCCTGGTCGGGCGTTGGGCTAACGGACCTTGTACAGCTGTAAAAGTGAAGGGGAACTATGCTTATATAGGAAACGGCGGGTATTTCTCCATTTTAAACATATCCAACCCGACATCCATTAAGCTTGTAAGCCACATACTTCTACCCTCCATCGTAAAAGAAATTGCCGTGAGTGGCGGATATGCTTACCTGGCCGATGCGTATGGTGGCCTGCGGGTAATCGATGTGAGTAATCCAAAAAATCCGCAGGAAGCAGTTTTTTTTTATACAAAGCATATGTATGCAATTGGAGTGTCTGTGAACGATGGGTACGTTTACCTGGCCTGTTCGTTTGGTGGTCTGCGGGTGATCGATGTGAGCGATCCAAAGAATCCCGCCGAAGTTGGGTTTTTCGATACAAAAAGTTCCGTAGATGGAGTGTCTGTGAGCGGCGGATACGCTTATTTGGCAGATGAGGAGGCCGGCCTGCGAGTGATCGATGTGAGCGATCCAAAGAATCCTCAGCAAGTGGGTTTATTGGGCCTTGGTTCATTTGGTGCTATCAGAGTGTCTGTGAGCGATGGATATGCCTACATGGCCGATGGGAATGGCCTTCAGGTGATCGATGTCGGTGACCCGGAGAATACACAAGAAGTGGGTTTTTACAATGCGCAGTATTTCTCCGCAACTGACGTGAGTGTGAGTGGTGGTTACGCTTATGTGGCCAATGAGGGGGGGGCAGGATGGCCTGCGGGTGATCGATATAAGTGACCCGAAAAACCCACAGATAGTGAGTATTTCCGATAAAGGGCATGGCGCATCTGGCGTCTCTATGATTGGCGGTTACGTGTACCTGGTCGATGGGGAGCTGCGAGTGATCGATGTGAGCGATCCAAAGAATCCACAGGTAGCGGGTACTTATCGTACAGAGGGTGGCGTACTTAACGTGTGTGCGGACGGCGGATATGCTTATCTGGCCGAGGGAGGTGCTGGCCTGCAGATAATCAATGTGAGTGATCCAAACAATCTACAGAAACTTGGCTCTTACAATACATTGAATTCGGCAGGGGGAGTGGCTGTGAGCGGGAAATACGCCTACCTGGCCGATACTTTTGAGGGCCTGAGAATAATTGATGTGAGTGATCCGAAGAATCCAACGGGAGTGGGTTTTTACCGTACAGGTGGTGATGCGTATGGTGTGTTTGTGAGCGGTGGATACGCCTACATGGCCGATGGATCTAATGGCCTGCGGGTGATCAATGTGAGCGATCCGAAGAGTCCTCAGAAAGTGGGTTCTTTCGATACAAAGGGCACCGCAAAGGGAGTAGTTGTGAACGGAAAATACGCCTACCTGGCTGATGGTGGCGATGGTCTGCGGGTAATCGATGTGAGTGACCCGACAAATCCACAGGAAGTGGGATTTTTTGATACAACGGGTAATGCAGTGGGAGTGGCTGTGAGTGGGAAATATGCGTACCTGGCCGATGGGCAAGCTGGCCTGCGGGTGATCAATGTGAGTGATCCGAAGAATCCAGCTCAAGTGTGGTCTTACAGTTCAGGAGGGTTTATATCTGACGTGTCTGCGAGTAACGGGTTCGCTTATCTGGCCGATGAGGGAGTTGGCCTACAGGTAATCGATGTGAGCGATCCGGAGAATCCAGTGGAAGTGGGATCTTTTGATACGGGGTATTATGCATCTGGATTATATGTGAGCGGCGGGTATATTTACCTGGCAGATGGGGCAGATGGATTATATATCCTGAAGAACGACCTCTTAACTACCCCTATTGAAAAGCAAGTCGGATGTTCCACACACCTTTGCCGTGTCTCAAAACTATCCCAACCCGTTTAATCCGTCCACCAATATTCATTATACCCTGCCGGGTAGTCAGCATGTACGCCTGCGGATTTATAATATTCTCGGTCAATTAGTCACCACCCTTGTAAATAAAAACCAGCCGGCTGGTTCTTACACGGTCCGTTTTGATGCCCGTGACTTGCCAAGCGGGATGTACATTTATCGTCTGAAAGCCGGTAATTCCACCGTAACAAAGAAGATGATGTTGGTTAAGTGATTGATCGGTATAGGCGTCTGTCGGTATTGAACCGCCCTGACGCCTTCCCAATTCAAAATTCAAAAATTATTGTATAACAATAGTTTATTATATGTTTAAGGACCGAATATTTAAAAATGGCACGAATATTCATAACCGGCTCATCTGACGGGTTAGGGCAATTGGCAGGCAAGGCGTTATTAGATAAAGGACACCAGGTTGTCTTGCATGCACGCAACGAACAACGGGCCGAAGATGTAAAAAGGGAGGTAACTGATGCTGAAGCCATCCTCCTCGGAGACCTTTCCAGTATCGAAGAAACCAAATCCCTAGCAGATGAGGTGAATGCATTGGGTTATTTTGATGCTGTCATTCATAATGCCGGGGTTTACCGGGCCGCGGGCAAGGACAGGCCGTAAACACATTGGCCCCTTACATCCTGACCTGCCTGATTCAAAAGCCGAAACGCCTGATTTACCTCAGTTCGGGGATGCATAAGCACGGTGATCCTTCTCTGAAGAAAATAATATCGGGCAAAGGCAATGTAAGTTACTCAGATTCAAAATTGCATGTAGTTCTGTTAATGAAAGCCGTAGCCCGCAAATGGCCGGAAGTATATGCCAATGCCGTCGGCCCCGGTTGGGTCCCCACAAAGATGGGGGGTCGCGGTGCTCCGGATGATCTCGGGAAAGGTTTCGAGACACAGGTATGGCTGGCGGTGAGCGACGATAAACAAGCGAAAGTCAGCAGCAGGTATTTCCATCACAAAAGAGAAGCGAATTATCATCCCGAAGCTGATAACATTGCTCTGCAGGAAAAATTTCTTGCTGCCTGTGAGCAGGTTACGGGTGTTCGTTTTCCGGTTGATCAAGAGTAAAAATTAATACATTACTGATATATAACCGCAAGGCACGTCAGGTTCGCAAAGTGCTCTTGCTAATTTTTTTGCGTTTCTTAGTCCCGCAGTATCGATGACGACTATCGTGATTCCGGATAGTCATACCATATCGGCTGTTGTCGTCCCGTCAGGGACTCAATATCGGTAGCAACCCTACGCCCCGTCTGAATACCGTGCCGTCAGGTACGGAATATATCAAAGAACCGGTTTAAACAGGTAACGTTCATCGTAATCCACGTGAGCTTTCTTTAACAGGACAACATATTCTTCCAGGAAGGTTCTTTTTCTGTGATGTTCTTCCTGATTTTTAATCACTATGGGTTTAATTCCCCGCCGCTTGCGGCGAAACAAAAATAAAACCCATGTTGATACCCCGTCTGCTTGCAGCGGGGTAGTTCATTGTATGTAATTACACGCGGTATCTGTGATTTTTTAACATACTTATCCGGATTGAGACGCCTGGGTCATATTCCGTACCTAACGGTACGGTGGTGGAGAGAGGATTCGTGTTATTCTACCGATATTGAATCCCTGACGGGATGCTGGTCGTTTTGTGAAATTTTGGAACAGATTCTAATAGCATCGTCGGGTAAAAATCGGGAACTTAGGAAGGTGTTAATATACTCGCATTCCGTTAGGCATCATCTCAAACCAACTATGGATACTGACGACCTGTCAACAGAAACCTATCAGGGAATTCTCATTGAAGCAGAAAAATTCAATCACGATTTGACCATTCAATTCGGAGCGTTGGCCTCTCATTGCAAAAACGAAGAGGAGTATTTTAACAAAGTCACAGAATTAATTGATGAACTCCGGTCGTTGGACGAAGAAGAACTTACCGAGGTCTTTTTCGGCAACCTGACGGACACCAAGTCGTTATTCCGTACCCTGGATCGTATCATCGAAAACATAGACCTGGTAAGAAAAATACCTGAAGGACAAAGACACTACGAGTTTTGAAACGGATATTTACTCTGTGACCCTCTGAGGTTCTCTGAGTTCTCAGTGTCCTTTCTTCGATTATGCTATATGTTGTAACTATTGCTTATAGTCATTAAACGTAATTTGTATCAGGTTTCCCGCCTTTTGTATACGCCCCTGCCAGCGATGCATGTTTACATTGGTAGTGTAACGTGGATTCGACTATAGAATTGATGTGAAACGTAAGACGACTTTCCAATTCAATCCGCCGTGGCGGACAAAATTCAAAATTTCCCAATGAGTACCTGGTCAACAAACGAACTGCGCAAGATTGTTGAATCCGATGATCAGCGAACGCGCGCGCTCGGCGACCGTGAGGGGCATGCCACGGGATACTAAAAAATCGTGAGTAGGGAAAAAGGCTGACACGATTGCACGGTCTGGAGGGACCGTAGGGTACGTGGGTATACCGCACGGTCAAAGCACTGGTTTTCTTCGCCCATTATTCTATGGAAATACCACTTTCAGAGGCGGACCGACCCCGGTTTTTGATATGGCCGTAGACCTCGACGGAGTGCCGAACGGGTACGAGTCTATGAACAACTGGAAAGCCATTAAAGCGATGGTTAAGATATAAGGTTCACCATCTGCAACCTAAACCACTGGCAATCCTGCTCCTGATGAGTCGGGACTTGAAATGACAGCTCCAAACATGAAGATGTCATCCTGAGGCCCAACCCAAGATTCATTATCAGAGTAAGTTCGTTTGGGGCCGAAGGATCTCGTTTACATTCAGATACGATTGTTTAACTTGACAAGATCATCGCCGGTTGCAAAACGAGATCCAACTTTTCCCCGAGAATTGTTCAGACCAGGGAGTTCCTTTACAGGTGTTCTCAGACCTTCTTCAGATCAAATGGGAATTTTCTCATTCGTTTACCTGTCAGGTCATTGATGGCGTTAGTCAGGACCGGAACGAATGGTGCCAGGCCGGGTTCTCCGACTCCCGTTGCGTCTACCTCATTCTCCATGATGTGTAGCTCAACTGGTGGCATGTTCGTTATTCCGGGCATTTTACAGGTGTCGCGATCTGAACCATCATGCCATCCTTTAACTTTATTATTTTTCTTAGGAGGCCTTGCAAAACCTTTATTTTACCTCACCAAACCTCTCCTGATATACAGGAGAGGCTTAATAGTAGGGTTTTGCAAAGCCTCCTCTTACAGGGTTAAACACTCCTGCAAAGCAAACACTATACACTATGTAAGAGAATTCAAACTGTAGAAATGGTAGATAAATCCGTAGTTTGTATACAAGTTTCTCTATAATTAGATGTTACTCTTTTTAAGAGAAGTATTAGTACCTAAGGGACTCATCTTTGACAAAGAAACCGGTTTTTCCGATTAAGCCGCCAACTTCTTCTCATCCAAGTTTAACGGCTTCTTCCGGGCCGAAGGAAGGAAATGTTTGAATAGCGTACGGATTTGTTTGAATTACGTAATTGATACTATCGTTCTGCAAATATATTTAATGTTTAGACTGGTATAGTTTAATTAAACAAATAAGCCGATGGCAACGTATAAACTCAATATTAATAATAAAGAATACCAGGTTGATATTGACCCGGACACCCCATTATTGTGGGTATTGCGGGATCATTTAAATCTCCCCGGCACAAAATTCGGATGTGGCATTGCGCAGTGTGGAGCATGTACGGTGCACTTCAATGATAATGCTGTTCGCTCCTGTTCCCTGCCGGTTTCAGCCATTGGAAATGCGAAAATAACAACCATCGAAGGTCTTTCTGAAGATGGCGATCATCCCCTACAACGAGCCTGGTTGGAGTATGATGTAACTCAATGTGGTTATTGTCAGACGGGTCAGATTATGAATGCGGCCGCCCTGTTGAAATCAAATCCGAATCCTTCCGATGAAGAAATTGAAGCAGCGATGAGTGGGAATATATGTCGATGTGGTACCTATCTGAGAATCAAAAAAGCCATTAAAGCAGCCGCTAACACCTAAAACTCGAGTATTATGGAAAGTGTTAAAACATCGATGGGAAGACGAACTTTCCTGAAAACTATGGCCCTTGCCGGTGGAGGTTTAGTGCTTGGGTTCAATTGGGGATTTTTTCAAAAATCTGTCGCAAAAAGTTCATCAGAACTGTCTGATGAGTGGTTTGAGATAAATGCTTTTTTAGAGATCGATAAAAATGGGTTAGTAACGATCAAGTCGCCCAACCCGGAGTTTGGACAAAATGTAATAACTTCCATGCCGATGATCGTGGCGGAAGAACTCGATGCCGACTGGAAAAGGGTAATAGTTGAGCAGGCGCCCTTTAATACTGCCCTCTATACCAGACAGATGGCAGGTGGAAGTGAGGCTATAAGGCAAGGCTGGAAGGGATTGCGGGTGGCAGGGGCTTCAGCTCGACGGATGCTTATGGAAGTTGCAGCTAAAAATTGGGCTGTTCCCGTCGGTGAGATTACAACAGAAGCCGGAGTTTTATACCATAGGAAATCCAGAAAATCTGCCAATTATGGAGAGTTTGCGTCGGCAGCGGCCAAACTTCAGGCCCCCAAAGAGGTGAAACTTAAAGATGTCAAGGATTTTAAAATCATCGGATCCTCGCGTAAAAACGTGGTCGGCAAAAAGATTGTTACCGGCGAACCCCTCTTCGGTTTAGATTATCATGCCGAAGGAATGCTAATAGCAATGATTGTTCATCCGCCGGCTTTTGGTATGAAACTTAAATCATTTGATGACTCTGCTGCGCGATCAATGCCCGGAATTAAGGATGTCTTTACTATTGAAACCTTTAGTGAAAATTTTGCAAGAGGAATATTTGATGCAGACTCTTTTCCCGAAATGATTGCTATTGTCGGGGATACGACCTGGCAGGTGATGAAGGCCAAAAAGAAATTAAAGATTGAATGGGAACCCATAAAGGACCATAAAATTACAGTAAGGGGCTGGCGCGGATCACAGCAGGTGACCATACCCGCAGGGCTTGAAAGCACAAAGGATCATTATTCACAAATGGAAGAAAGAGCGTCTAAACCGGGACAAATAGTTCGCAGAGACGGTGATCCTGAATCTGCATTCGCAAATGCCGCCAAAGTTATTGAGCAAACCTATACGGCTCCCTTCCTTGCTCACAATGCGATGGAACCGATTAACTTTTTTGCAAACGTGACAGATGAAAAAGCTGAATTAGCAGGTCCCCTTCAGGCCCCGGAATTTGCCGAACGAACGCTGTCTGAACGACTTGGTCTGCCGCTCGACAAGATTGATATTAAAATGTTGAGGATGGGAGGTGGTTTCGGTCGAAGAGCTTATGGGCATACTCCCGTTGAGGCTGCCCTCATTTCTAAAAAAGCGAAAGCTCCGATCAAGATGATATATACCAGAGAGGACGATATGACTTTCGGTATTTACCGTCCGACCTATCATGCAACATACCGGGCTGCTTTAGATAAGAATAATAACCTGATTGCCTTTCATGTCAAGGCGGGAGGAATACCCGAAAGCCCATTAGCTGCGAACAGGTTTCCGGCCGGTGCTGTCGATAATTATCTCGCCGAGTCATGGTCTATAAATTCCAATATAAGTATCGGTGCGTTCAGGGCGCCGCGCTATAATTTTATTGCCGGAGCGGAACAATCATTTCTGGACGAGGTTGCTGAAGCGGCTGGTAAAGACCCCATCGAGTTTCGACTTGAACTTTTGAAAAGGGCAAAAAATAAACCAGTCGGAAAGAATAACGAATATGACCCTGATCGATACGCCGGAGTTCTGGAATTAGTTCGGGAAAAATCAAACTGGAATAATAGTCCGGGCACGAATAAAGGAGTTGCAGCTTATTTTTGTATGAATTCATATGCAGCTCATGTCGTGGATCTGACGATACAAAATGGTGAGCTGGTTGTTCAGAAAGTTACAAGTGCTATGGATATAGGCATAGTAATTAATAAAGACGCTGCCATAAATATGGTTGAAGGCGCCGTCGTCGACGGCATCGGCAATGCTCTGTATGGAAATATGAGTTTTGTTGATGGGGTACCGGAAAAAAAGAATTTCGACAAATACCGGATGATCCGACATAATGAAGCTCCAAAAGACATAGAAGTTCATTTTGTTGAAAGTAATATAGATCCAACCGGTTTAGGTGAGCCGCCATTTCCCCCGGTTTTTGGGGCTTTGGCTAATGCATTGTATAAAGCCACAGGCAAGAGATACTACCATCAACCCTTTATAGATAAAATAAAGGCCGATGGGAAATCCTAGTCTATGTGCATTTTGTAAATTATATTCCGCGCAGACAAGGCTTAGAACATCCAGAAATTCGTTCGGAAATAAGGGAGAAGCCATTTTGCCCAATGAAATTCAATCCCTTTTACCTGGGAAAAGCAATGACCATTAATCAGGCTAGCTGAGCTATCCTATCTTTGCCGCTCGTTCCAATGCCATAAGCCGCTCGATTAATTCAAAGACCTGTATTCATTTGGGGAGTAACCGGTCTCGCTTTTAAACATTCGACTAAAATGTTGCGGATATTTGAAACCTAAGTCGAATGCAATTTCACTCACTGTTTTATCGGTATTGAAGATCCTGTTTTTGGCCACTTCCATAATTTTGTAATGAATGTATTCTTTTGCCGATTTCCCGGTTTCCTTTTTAATCAGATCGCCAAAGTAGTTGGCCGACAAATGAAGCTCTTCTGCAAAATAGGCAACCGAAGGCAAGCCGATCTCCTGAGGTTTTTCCGATGAAAAATAACCATTCAACAGTTCTTCAAACTTTTCTAAAATGCCTCTGTTGACATGATCCCTTGTAATGAACTGGCGATCATAAAACCGTTCGCAGTAATTCAGAAACAGTTCGATATTAGAGGTAATAAGTTTCTTGCTGTGCTTGTCGATGGATTGCTTCAACTCGAACGCTATTTTTGAAAAGCAATCCAGTACAGTCTGCCGTTCACGCTCCGACAGATGTAAGGCCTCATTCGTGTGATAACTGAAAAAACTGTACTCACTGAGCGTTCTTGCAAGGGAGGTTCCGTGTATCAAGTCCGGATGAAAAACCAATCCATGTCCAAGGGGTTGATACGGCTCCTTTTTGTTTTCAACATCAACGACCTGGCCGGGCGAGATAAAGACCAAGGTTCCTTTCTGATAATCGTAGTAATTTCGACCGTATTTCAAATTGCCGCACTCTACGTCTTTCAGAATAATACAATAGAGACCAAAATACATCTTCTTACCGGTGCGCATGTCGGCTTTTGAAAAGTCAATCACACTGACTAACGGGTGCAATGTATCATGATTATTAAAATCATTGTATTCACTGACGGTATCAAATCTGTATAGCTGCGACATATCTCCTTTTGTTTTGTTGATAGAAATGTAACCATTCCCATAACGGTATAATAATGCAAGAGGTAGGATCCGTAAAATTGGTAGGAAATACAGTAATCTGTATAACAAAGTGCAGACGTTAATTGGTTATGTTTTCTTTAGTTAATTTGAATTGAAGTCCCAACAAAATTAGAATGTCAATTTCCATTGATACTGTTCGTTCACAAAAAACATGGATGATCGTTATGAAAAAAATGAATCCTGAAAAGACTGATTTGAAAAAAGCAAACTACATTTCGAACAAGTATATGGGTATGATGTATTTTTTTACGATGGTAATGACCGTTGGTCTATTAACAATGATTGTGCAATCGTCCTGCGCACAGCAGCCGCCAACGGAAACAATTAAAACTGCCAAGAGTCATACACCTGAACAACAGGAAATCATCAATCTTTCAAAAAAGAAATGGGATTGGATGGCAGACAAAAATGTAGATTCATTAAAGGTGCTGTTTGATGACAAAGCTATGTTCGTTCATATGGGAGGAACCTGGGGGAAAACCCAGGAACTTGCTACCATTAAAAGCGGCGGCATCTGGTATAAGAAAGCTGTGGTTTACGGAGTTGAAGTAAACATATTTGATAACACAGCTATCCTGCTAAATGACATTGATTTGCAGGCAGTAGTTGGTAGACATGAAGTCACCAATCCTTTTATGGTGACTGAGGTATATATCAAAGAAAACGGCAAATGGAAGATGGGCTCACTAACATTCTCGCATCTGCTTAGGCCAGTTAAAATGAATACCAATAATAATTAACCAGCAGCAGCACGAAAGGCAATAAAATAATTGGCACTGCTTTGCTTGCAATCCTGATGTGCCATATAGACAGGGGAAAATAGTTCTCCCATCGTAAACAAAGAAGGCAGCGTCAGTTCCGGATGCACATATTATTGCCTTTTCGCTGTTGCCAGAAGCCCCTTAGCATCGACAGCGAATGTAGGTTTGTGAGTAACTTCAAAGCGATTACAGTGACGCTTCCCCTGACCTGCCACATTTGAGCAATTACAATCGTCGCCGCAAGCGCATGGCCTGAACAACTGACTCCACTGTGGGGACAGTCCCTTGGAAATCGCGTTACACTGGTGGCTGTGGTTCGGAGCAATTAGGGGTCGAATGAGTTCACAGTTACTGAAGTCTATAAAAAGAAAGAAAATAGCCTTGACTAATACGAATTGAAAACCATCCAAACATGAAGTATCTATTTTCATTCACACTACTGTTCATTGTATTCTTCGGGCTGGTATCCTGCTCATCAAAAGCGGAAGGACAGGATGCGTCTTTTGACAGCGTTGGTAAAGAACACATATTAATCGTGTATCTGTCCCGTACGGGAAACACCGGGGCGATAGCAGAAATTATACACCAGGAAGTAGGCGACGACATCGTAGAACTCAAGCTGAAAACGCCTTATCCGGAAGATTATCATGCCATCGTAGCACAAGTAGTCCGGGAAAATGAAACGGGTTATTTGCCCCCTCTTAAAACAAAAATTGAGAATATTCAGGATTACGATACCGTTTTTCTCGGCTTCCCCACCTGGGGGATGCAGTTGCCGCCACCGATGAAAAGCTTTTTGAATGAATACGATTTAAGTGGTAAAACGGTGATTCCATTTAATACCAATGGCGGATATGGCGTGGGAAGCAGCTTTCAAACGGTAAAAGATTTATGTCCCGATTCCAAGATACTGAAAGGCTTTTCCATCACAGGCGGATCGGAAAGAGACGGAATATACCTTGCGATCAAAGGAGAGAGAAGAAAAGAAGCCCGTACCAAAGTAAAGGACTGGTTGCAAAGCATTCAAATGCTATAGCTTTTTGAGTAAATCCGAATGAAACAAAGAAATATTAAACCAAATCAAATTCTAATATGCCAATGAAAAAACGGACACTTGGAAACAGCGACTTAGAAATCTCATCCATTGGACTCGGCTGCATGGGAATGAGCTTTGGTTACGGTCCGGCTTCAGATAAACACGAGATGATTAAACTTATCCGAGCCGCTTTTGATAAGGGCGTCACTTTTTTTGATACAGCAGAAGCTTATGGTCCTTTTGAGAATGAGAAACTTGTAGGTGAAGCGCTGGAACCCATCCGTAACAAGGTGGTAATCGCCACCAAGTTCGGATTCAGGAATGGAAAACCACAAGATGGACTCGATAGTCGTCCCGCACACATCCGTGAAGTTGCCGAAGCCTCACTCAAACGCTTAAAGACTGACTATATTGACCTGTTTTATCAGCATCGTGTAGATCCGGATGTTCCCATTGAAGATGTTGCCGGAGCCTTAAAAAAGCTGATTCAGGAGGGGAAGGTAAAACATTTTGGCATGTCGGAAGCCGGTGTAAAAACCATTCGAAAAGCCCACACCATACAGCCTGTTACTGCTGTCCAAAGTGAATACTCCATGTGGTGGAGAAAACCGGAAGACGAACTCATACCTACACTTGAAGAGCTCGGAATTGGTTTCGTGCCGTTCAGCCCGCTTGGCAAAGGATTTCTTACCGGGGAGATCGATGAAAGCACTGAGTTCAGTGAGAATGATTTCCGCAACATTGTCCCAAGATTTAACAGGGAAAACCGGAAGGCCAATCAAAAACTGGTAAATCTGCTTGGCAGGATCGCAAAACAAAAGGATGTTACAAAAGCTCAAATAGCTATTGCCTGGGTGCTCACACAAAAACCTTGGATTGTTCCTATCCCAGGAACAACAAAGCTGAAGCACCTGGTAAGTAACATCGAAGCTGCTGAGATCGAACTTACATCCGATGATCTTACCGAGATTGAAAACGCACTGTCAAAAATAAAAGTCCGGGGTGCCAGATATCCAAAGGAATTGGATAAACTTACCGACAATTAAACAGCAAGTAGGCGTAGGTTTTAGTTTAGGAAGTGGACATTAAATGAAATAGTTAATTAAAAAGAATAAAATTTATGAAGAACGTAGTGTTAAATAATGGTGTCGAAATGCCCATACTTGGATTTGGAGTATTTCAAATAACAGATCCCAAAGAATGTGAGACTTGTGTGCTTGATGCCATTGATACGGGTTATCGTTTAATTGATACTGCTGCATCGTATATGAATGAGACGGCGGTCGGGAATGCCATTAATAAAAGTGGTGTGGCAAGAGATGAGTTGTTTATTACCACTAAGCTCTGGATACAGGATACCGGCTACGAAAAAACGAAAAAGGCTTTTGAGAAATCCCTTAACAAACTTCAACTCGATTATTTGGATTTATACCTGATTCACCAGCCTTATGGAGACGTTCATGGCTCGTGGAGAGCGATGGAAGAGTTATACAAGGATGGAAAGGTTAAGGCCATTGGGTTGAGCAACTTCCAGCCCGACCGCGTCATGGATATCATTACGTTTAATGAGGTTGTTCCGGCTGTTAACCAGATTGAAACACATCCCTTCAATCAACAAACAGAAACTCAAAAATTCCTAACCGACAATAAGGTTCAGATTGAAGCGTGGGGTCCTTTCGCCGAAGGCCGGAACAATCTTTTCCAAAACGAGAAACTGCTTTCCATTGCTGCAAAGTACAAAAAAAGCCTGGCTCAGGTGGTTCTTCGCTGGCTTACACAACGAGGTGTGGTTGCAATACCAAAATCAGTTAAAAAGGAAAGAATCAGGGAAAACTTCGACATTTTCGATTTTGAACTGGATACCGAAGATATGAAAGCCATTGCAACGCTCGATAAGGGAACCAGCAGCTTTTTTGATCATCGGGATCCGGAAATTGTTAAGTGGTTGGGTAATAGAAAGCTCGACCTGTAATTCACTTCATCGATCCGGATTAATCTCAATCGTAGCATTTAAGAGGAGACACTGCAAAACCCTCCTCTTAAACCTCTCCTGTAAATCAGGAGAGGTTTGGTGAGGTAAAAGTAGAGGTTTTGTAATGCTTCATATAAATATTGGAGGGAGTATGAAAACATCAGTTATCGGACTTTTTTTAAATCATCATCAGTGCGCAATGGTCCTTTGCACAAGTAATAGAAACCACAGGGGGCGCAGAGAATTACACAGAGAATACAACGATTTTGAGCTCATTTCTCTGTGAACATAGTGTCTCTTTTTACCGATGAATCGGGATGTGGTTTCCAGAGATTCCCGACTTTAAAACCTTGCAGTTGCTCTGCTCTTTACAGATAGTCACTAAACAATGAACTACCCCGCTGCAAGCAGACGGGGTATCAACATGGGTTTTATTTTTGTTTCGCCGCAAGCGGCGGGGAATTAAACCCATAGTGATTAAAGGTATTCGTAATGAAAAAAGTCTTAGCAGGTTTAGCCATACTGATCAGTTGTTCGGTGCATGCTCAACAAACCGTCAATACCGACCCGAACACGACGCCAACAGTTCGTACCGCCTCTGGGATCGTGCGTGGTGCGACAGAGGGGGATGTATCCAGCTTCAAGGGAATTCCGTATGCTGCTCCGCCGGTCGGCGAATATCGCTGGCGGCCACCACAACCTGTGTTTGCGTGGCAGGGAGTGCGTGATGCCAGCAAATTTGGCGCAGGTTGTGCACAGGCAGGCTTTCCACGCGACACAACAAAAATACAGGCAAACACATCGGAAGATTGCCTGTATCTCAATATATGGAAACCTGCCGGGACCGAAGAGGGAGCAAAGTTACCCGTAATGGTGTGGATACACGGCGGCGCTTTTGTTTTTGGCAGCGGCTCCCAGCCGGAATTTTCAGGGGTCCATTTCGCCAGGCAGGGAGTCATTCTGGTCACCTTCAACTATCGACTTGGTCGCCTCGGCTTTTTCGCATTCCCCGCACTAAGCAAAGAGCACCCGAATGAACCGAAGGGCAACTACGCCTACATGGACCAGATTGCCGCACTCAAATGGGTGAAGCAGAATATTGCCGCTTTCGGAGGCAATCCGAACAACGTTACTATATTCGGCGAGTCCGCCGGCGGCGTATCCGTACATTCACTACTGACCATACCAAGTGCGCGAGGCCTTTTCCAAAAGGCCATCATCGAGTCTGGCGGCGGACGGGACGGTGTGCTCACCGGGAGGCCGATAAGCAAGGATGGTGTCAATCCTAATTATCCGGTATCGGCGGAGACAATCGGAGTAAACTTAGCACGCATGTATGGGATTAAAGATACAGGTGCCGCCGCACTGGCCAAACTGCGTGCCCTGAGCATTGAAAAGATTGTGGACGGTGGACAGGAAACCGATGGCCCCGGGGGTAAGCGCATCTACTCAGGTCCGATTCTCGACGGTAAACTGGTTGTTGAAACGGCCGAAAGTGCATACAAGGCCGGCGACCAGGCTAAGGTTCCCCTCATAATAGGGTCGAATAGTGCGGAAGTACCGGCTGGCTTCGTCAATGCCCGTTCGAAGGAAGAACTGCTGAATATGTTCGGAAACCTGAAGGACGAAGCGAAAACGGCCTACGACCCTGATGGCACCACTGATTTAGCCAAAATGCTTACGATGGTTAATACGGACGTGGTTTGGGCGGAACCGGCGAGGTTCACAGCAAGGGCCTTTGTTGCCCAGGGTGAACCGGCTTACATCTATCGTTTCTCTTACGTCCCGGCCTCAATGAAAGACAGGATGCGATATGGTGCGCCTCACGGTTCCGAAGTCCCTTATGTGTTCGACAACCTCGATACCCGCCGTGGTGGGGGCACCGTAGCACCCAGGGACGAAAAGGTAGCGCAAATGATGAACACCTATTGGACAAACTTCGCCAGGACCGGTGATCCCAATGGCAAGGGACTACCGAAATGGCCCGTTTGCAATCCCCAAAAAAACGAGATCATCGAGTTCCGGCCCGATGGATCGGCCGTAGGTGAATCCGATCCCCGAAAAGCTCGGCTGGATGTGATTGAAAAGGCCTACACGTCGGGGATAAACTTACTATCAGGAGGTATTTAACCGGGAAAGTGAGGTCTTGAAGAAACACAAATTGCAGGAGTAATCATATAATAGCAGAATTCAGGAACTGGTAATCTGAAATTTTCTTATTTCAATGTCATTATTGTTCCATAAAATAACGTAATAATGATTCCAGACACGTAGAAAACCCGTGCAAAAACCATCGATAGTCCCCCTGAAGTTTCGGAAGGTGCTATTTTAGAGATGTTAATCATAGCAGCGTACTCGATTAATTTTAATGCCACGCAATGACTTAACATACCGTCCAGCTTTTTCTCTGTCTGAAATCACCTCTTTCTTATACAAAATTCACGTTAATTACGAAATTCAAACATCAGAAAGCAAAGAAACCTTATTATTTACTCGCTATCACCTCGCGTGATTGAACATTACTATTCGATCTTTGAAAAATTCACAACAATCCCTCCCGGTGTATCAAATCAAGTAAAAGGGAAGCCGACCAGGAAAATTCATCGGCTCCGTGCCCTGTTCCCTTGTGGGGATTGTAGTACTCGTAAAATCCATGTTTTTGAGGCAGACCGATGATCGCTTTTTTGATCCAGTCGGCATATTCATCGAAGTGGTAATGCTTTAAGCCGTGATACAGAAACCAGTTGATGTTGATCCAAACCGGTCCGCGCCAGTATCGGTTGGGGGAGAAGCCGGGTTGCTCTTCATCGTAGCTGGGGATGCCGTGCTCCTTGCCGTGTTCCCGGGCGAAATGCGCTGAATCAAGATACTCTCGCATAGATTCTGCCTGTTTTTGATCCGGTATTCTGGCAAACAGCGGAAGAAAACCAGAAGCTAAGTGGGAATCGATAATCTTGTCGTTCTTCATGTCATAATCGAAATAGATAGAGTGTTCCTCATCCCACAGCTTTGCGTTCATTGCTTCGCTAATCTGTTCCGCTTTTGATTTATACTCACTCCCATCCTCGCCGATATGATCTGCTATTTGAGCCAGGTCCTTGTCTGCCCGCGCGAGAAGAGCATTAAACAGTACATCCTGGACCAGGAACGGTGTTTCCTCGCGGATAGCTTTCTCATCATAGTCGTTATCATAAAATAGCTTGACGAGATAGACATAACGGTCATAAGTTTCATTATCCGGACGATCATCGGGGTTTACAGTCTGGGTATCAGTTCGATTATAGTCGGGCACTTCCCCCTCCGGTATTTCAATACCCTTGAAAATCACATCCCAAACAGGAGAATTATCCATGCCTGACTCCCAGGGATGCCTGATATACACCAGTCCCTCGCCTTCCGGATCACGCTCCCGATGCAAATAATCATGCCAGGCGCACAGTTTGGGATACATCTCCTTTAAAAATTCTTTGGCCTTTACTTTATCCCGGGCCTTCTCATAAACAAGCAGGCATGCAGTTGCATGGACCGGCGGCTGCACTCCTCCCGAAGTATCCACATCTTTCGGCGAATCGGGACTACGTTTCGTTTGCCAGAATTCCGGTCCGGGAAAATAATCGGTAACCTCCGGATTGAAAATCATGTGAGGGAGCATTCCATTCGACCATTGCCCGGTAAACAGATGCCGAAGTTCCTGCTCAGCCCGTTCCTGGTTAAAATGCGCGTATCCAACGGCAATCAACGCCGCATCCCATGACCACTGATGGGGGTAGAGTTTTGAAGCCGGAATCGTAAACTCGCCGGTCCAGTTTTTTCGCAGAACTTCCTTAGCCTTCTCTATAAGGTCAAAATATGTATTATCCATAACGGAGCAGGATTATCCTCCATGTTCAAAGCTTGGGTATAGAATCATTCCTCCATCAACAAAAAGTGAAGAACCCGTCACATACGAGGCCTCATCGCTAACCAGGAACACGGCAGCCCTCGCAATGTCATCCGCTTCTCCCAAACGATTGAATGGAATTTTATTTAAAAGATCCTTCCTCTTTTCCGGGTCGGTCCACACCGGTTTGTTAATAGCCGTTTTCACCGCGCCGGGCGCTACTGCCATTACACGAACGCCATATGGTCCGGCTTCCTGGGCCATGGTTTCGGTCAGCATCGACAGCCCGGCTTTACTTGATGTGTAATGGGAATATCCATTCCATGGAATGCGTTCATGTACCGATGTTACATTCAGAATGGCGCCCGATTTTTGTTTGATCATCCCCTGCAATGCCTTACGAGCACAGTAAAATGGTCCGAACAGATTTATGTTCAATACTTTTTGCCAGTTACCGATCTCCATCTCCCAGGCAACAGCCCGGTCACCGTCAATACCTGCGTTATTTACCAGGATATCCAGTCCGTTCCACTCGTCATTAATAGTGTTAAACATGGATTCTACCTGCTGCGGATCAGAAATGTCTGCTTTTACAGCAAGGCTCTTACGTCCTTTTGACCGGATGGTATCGGTTACTTTTTGTGCCTCGTCCGGATTTGCGATATAATTGATCGCAACATCAGCTCCGGCATCTGCCAGGGCCAGTGCTATTGCTTTGCCTATTCCACTGTTGGCACCTGTTACCAGTGCCCGTTTGCCGTCCAATCGAATATCCATAATAGTGTAATCTATTCGTTAAGATTTCACCTATATAATGGATAAATAGCGCTAAACGTTCTGTTACAACAGATTAGATGAGTGTTTTGTACTTAACTTCTCATTTCTTTTACTCGTATTTATAACCGCTCACCTCATTCTCGTCGGTCACAACTCCCAGGCTAAGAACAATCCTGTTTACAAAATTGAAGTAAGAGATAATTAGCGTTGCGTCCAGAATAGCACGATCCGTGTAACCGACTTCTCTTAACGGCACCAGGTGCGCATCATTTTGCATGTCAGATGGGTTAACGGTCATTAGCTGTGCCAGATCACACAAAACCATATCGCGCTGTGCCAGATCCAACAATCTATAATTACCGGCAAGCTTTTGAACAGAATCATCCTCATTCCAGAAATGCCGCAATGCTTCGGTGTGATGGCGTACGCAATATTCACAATTGTTTGCAGCCGACACAACCACAGCCATCATTTCTCTCTGATATCTTTTTAGCGGCGACTTCCCGAACATCAGGCTCTGATACAGATCCATATGCCGTACAATCGTCTCCGGGTTCAAACTCTGGATTTTATGTACCTCTGCCAGCTTACCCCTGGACAAAATCAACTCTTCATAAATTGACTTGAGTTGTGGTCCCGCTTCGTGTGGATTGATAACTTCGATATACGCCACGGCTAGTTCCCTTTTCTTTTGTGCCAAACCATGTTAAGCATGTGCCATGCTACAGTAGAATAAGAAAATATGACCTTTGTCGAATTATCATCATGTTGACTTTATCTTTCTGGCAGGCGGGGTATCAGAAATCGTAGGGAATAAAATGAGAAAATAGGTGAAATCTCAGAAATCAATAAGAGGCATTCAAATATGATGTAATTGAGAAATGCTTAAAAGATTACTCTTTATCAATCGTTTTAAGGGCTTCAAGAAGTGCTTCATACTCTTCCCTGCACACTTTACAATGATTAAGATGATATTGAAGCATCGGCATCGCCTCTTCGGCTGATTTACCGGTAAGCTTCATTTCAGCAAACGAATCCAGTTCGCGGAAGCACTGATCACAACCAATCTCATCCGACCGGGTATCAGCAATTAACCGGATTAGCCTTTTCAGTATATTTTTATTCAGTTTCATAGTCACTTTTCTTATAGTCTGACGAGTTGAAAAAACATATTCTTACACCTCGTCCAGAAAATCTTCTATTGCAATACCCTTTTTCTCGAATTCATTCTTGATTTTTGATCGGGCGTCGTGAATCAACTTGTACATATTATTACGATTTGTCCCCATCAACACGGCCACCTGATCGATCGGCAATCCTTTGATCAACACCGAATTAACTGCCATACGCTGCTTGTCACTTAATGACTCGCTGATCACACGTTGCAGCTCTTCAGTTATCATCTGTATCCCGGCTTTCTCATCCGGTCCGGGACTATTATCTGAGAAAACTTCCATTGGTGGAAAAGAGTCTCCCTGATCCTTTAAATCATCCAGTGAGATATCCTGCCAGCGTTTCCTGCGTAATTCAGCCAGTGCCTCATAAACGGCAATCTTCATAGCCCATGTCGTAAAACGGGCCTCCCCACGGTATGTTTCGATCTTGTCGAGGATCTTCAGAAGAGCATCCTGGGTAAAATCCTCAACAATATGATCACGATCACGTTTGATTCGGCTGGCCAGTGCGGACATAAGTCCCCGTTTCAAAATATCCCGGAGTTCGGACAAGGCCTCTCCATCAGGCGGGCGCCTAAGCAACGTAACCCATTCCGCATCCGAGTGATGCCTGGGAGAATGGGTATGTTTGTTTTTCTTAAACCAGCTAAGCATTCGATTTTATACTTATATGATTCGTTAAGGGATAATACGGCATCGCGATAAAATTGGTCAACTCTTAAGTTACGTGCTAAAAGCCGAAAAATACCCTTCCCAGATTACACCGGATACCCGTACCTCAATATCCATTGATTCCACAAAATAGTACATTCTCTATCAATTTATGATATATCTTATCTCATATTTAGACGATAACCTGTCATTTTTTGAAAATATACTATATTGAACTATCGCTTCAGCGTTCGGAATAATTTAGAGATGGCCCGGGAAAAATCGATTCATGTTATTCTTTGTGCATTCGCTTTTGCTGCATTAGCTGCCGGTTGTGCGACCACACAAAAAGTCAATAAAAAAGGTGAGAACCTTGTTGGACGTGGTGTCGCGAGCTGGTACGGTCCAAATTTCGATGGCAAATATACGGCAAATGGCGAGAGATACAACCAGTATGCGATGACCGCTGCACATCGCACACTTCCTTTTGATACGTATGTAAGGGTAGTCGATGAAGACAACGGTAAGTCATGCATTGTCCGTATTAACGACCGGGGGCCCTATGCCAAGGGACGAATCATCGATCTCTCTAAACGGGCTGCCCAAAAACTGAGTATGATCGGTCCGGGAACAGCGCATGTATCGCTTTATCTTGTTATGGGCAATGCACAGGATATTTATGCCAGCCAACAGGTAAATGCCGGAGCGGAGCTTTTTACCGTGCAAATCGCCTCCTATCAAAACAAAGCAGATGCCGAGGAAAAGGCCGGTCATTTCCGGGCATCATGGATTGACGAGGCTTCTGTAAATGGGAAAAAAGTGTATCGGGTATATCTGGATCGATTTAAAACCAGAGTCGAAGCAGAACGTGCCTTACGGGAAATGGAAAAAGAAAATATCCGTGGATTTATAAAGCAGGTGCAAAATTAACTATCTATTCACGTAATTTTTTGCAAACTATTATGTGATTGGTAATCGAGAGAAACGTATGAAACGCTTACCCGCCATATTATCAGTTTGCCTGATCTTGTTCTTCTTTGATAACAGCCAGGCATTGGGTCAGTATTACGGTCGGCCGCGAAAAGTACACCAGAATGTACAGACGGTATATTTTGAAATGTTTGGCAACGGCATTTTCTTTTCTTTGAATTATGACATCGTTACGAAAAGTCATTTCGGTACACGAGTTGGCGCTGGTTTTGATTTCTTCAACTATCTATCAGCTGATCCCAATAACACGAATAATTCCAATAACGATAATCAACATTTCAAAAGCTGGACGTTGCTTCTCATGGAAAATTACTATGTAGGCAACAAATGGTTGCGTCTGGAATTGGGTGCCGGAGGAGTTATCGGGCGAATGTATAACAGTGACTTCACTGGCAAACACAAAGTTAAACCACCCGGGCTGACTTTTACCTCGGGCTTACGCTTCCTTCCAACCAAACAGAATCCCATTTCTTTTAAAGTGGCTTTCACACCCTTTATAGCTCACGGACACTTTTATCCATACGTCGGAGTTAGCATTGGCTGGGGAGTGAATTCTCTGTTTTAACGTGAGTTCGAGATAAGATAGACCTGCAAAGATGCTGATTTCACATATACAGGCGTATATCCGGACCGGTATAAACCGTTAAAACGGTTCCCGTGTTAACGGATTCTCTCTAACACCCGGATTAATCCGGCTGTTATGAGTCATCGAATCTAAAACGAATCGTTTTAAACGATTTCTTCCAATTCTTATATCGAACTCACATTGTTTTAGGTTGTTGTTAGTTGATTTTTATTCTATCCTTTAATTATGATTATCACCGGGAGCCGAACTCCACACCCCACCCGCGTGTTTCATCTCTTAAAAAATCCATGGAAGAGAAAGAAAAATATCCCCTACAGAAGTCCGAAGAGGACTGGAAAAAGGAGCTCACGCCGGAGCAGTACCATATTTTGAGGGAAAAAGGGACCGAACGGCCTGGAAGCGGCATCTATAACGAAACAAAGGAAAAAGGGGTATATGTGTGCGCTGCGTGTGGCAATGAATTGTTTACATCCGAAACCAAATACGAATCAAGTTGTGGATGGCCGAGTTTTTTTCAGCCTGTTGAGAAGGAAAATGTTGAAGAAGCACCAGACAATAGCTTTTTCATGCATCGAACGGAGATAAAATGTGCACGGTGCGGCTCGCATCTCGGACATGTTTTCGAGGATGGTCCAAGGCCAACAGGATTGCGTTACTGTATTAACTCAGCGGCGTTGAAACTGAAAAAAGATGATGAAAAATAAGGGAATAGAGGGATAAGGAAATATGGTTATACTTTGTGTATTGTTCTCATGAGTCGCAGTAAACATTTAATTCGATACCCGGAATTGTGCTCTTGCTGCCCAATTCCCTTTATTTCCTCTATTCCCAAATTACCTACTTAGATTTCCCGATCGACTCTTGCAGCTTGTCCCAGTCGGCAAGAAAACGCTCCAGGCCGATATCTGTAAGCGGGTGTTTAATCAGGTTCGTTATCACTTTGAACGGCATGGTTACAACGTCCGCGCCAATCTTGGCAGCTTCCACCACGTGCATTGGATGACGGATACTTGCTGCCAGCACTTCTGTTTCCAACCCGTAATTCTGGTAAATGGTAACGATCTCGGCGATCAGCATCATCCCATCTGTAGAGATATCATCCAGCCTTCCAAGAAACGGTGAAATGTATGTGGCACCGGCCTTTGCTGCTACCAAAGCCTGCGTTGGAGAAAAACATAAGGTACAGTTGGTCTTGATACCTTCCTCAGAGAGCGCTTTAATGGCCTTGATTCCCTCCTTAATGAGGGGGATCTTAACAACAACATTGTCCGCGATTTTGGCTACATGATGAGCTTCTTCCATCATCCCTTTAAAATCCGTAGACACGACTTCGGCGGAAACATCGCCATCAACTATTTCACAAATTTTAGCTATATGAGCATCAAAATCCGTAACTCCGACTCTTGAAATCAGCGTGGGGTTGGTTGTCACACCGTCCAGAACACCCATGTCATTGGCTTCACGGATTTCATCAAGGTCAGCGGTATCTATAAAAAATTTCATGATCGATTTGTTGCGTTGGTCGTAATGGTTTTATGACTGAATATCCTCAGCTTAGAGGAAAAAGTAAACTAAGGTAATGAACGTTTCTTACAATAACAGAGTTGTGCCTACTGTTTTTACAGCAGTATAATTAGTCAGGTATTTAAAGTGTAACGGCATTATATTTTTGCCGCGCGGATAGTGAAATACTGCATCCCGATACTATCCTTTAGCTTGTAAAAACATAACGTTTATGTAATAACTCGTAAAATGGTGTGATAACACTGAACTATTTGTTGTCACAACCGTAACAGTACAGTTTGTGTAGTCAATCCTAAAAAACTTAGAATATCGTGCGTAACAGTATTACTATCATAGCAATTACGCTCTCATTAATGGTGTTGTCGTCTTGTGGTGGAGGATCATCAAACCAGCGATTCATGAGAGGCGGGAATTTTACCCAGGCAATCAGCGTGGAAGTTACACCCGTAAACAACAGTTCTATTTCCAGGCAGGTTGTTAATTATGGAACTATTAAATCAAGTGACGTAGTAAATGTAACTCCGCAAGTCAGCAATAGAATTACACATATCTATGCTTACATCGGTGATACCGTCAAATCGGGACAAATCCTGGCCAAGATCTACAACAGGGTCTATCAGGATCAACTGACGCAAAACAAAGCCCAGATGTCACAGGCACAATCAAGCTTGTATCGTGATAGTCTGCAATATGCAAGGCAGCAGACCCTTTACAAAAAGAATCTTGTTAGCGCTACCGAATATGAAAGTGCCCGGGCAACATACCTAAATAGTAAAGCCCAATATGCTTCAGCTCAGGCTGCCTATGCACAGAGCAAGCAAAACCTGGATTATACCGATGTTCGATCACCGGTTTATGGTGTGGTTACCCAGCGAAATATTGCGGTTGGAAATGTAGTAACGCAAAATGAAGTCGTTTACCAAATAAACAATTTACTGGGACTCGAATCCGACTTGTATCTCCCACGTGAGGACTGGCAACAGGTTAAGGTCGGTCAGAAAACAACCTTCTATATCAATGAAGGAAGTGACAAAGTAGCAGAGGGTATCGTCACACGAAAAAGTCCCCAGTTAGATCCTACTACAGGTTTGGGAAAAGTTGTCATCAGTCTTAATGAAGCCGGGGGCAGTGTTAATCCCGGACTTTTATGCCGGACGGTGATCGATGTGGAAACACACAATAATGCTGTGGTAATACCAAATGATGCACTGGTTGAAAATGTTCAAACCTTTATCGATCCGGAATCCAATACCATCCAGCTTAACCGGACCTATAATGCCTACATCGTAAAAGGAGATTCACTGGCTCTGCGTCAAAATGTGAAGCTCGGCATACGCGAGGGAAATCGTGTGGAAGTATTATCCGGCGTTTCAGACGGAGATCAACTGATCGTTACCGGCCAAAACGGATTGCAAGACAGTGCCAAAGTGCGAATCGTTCATCCCGAGAATTTTGGTAGTTCCAATAACGGACCTAAAACTGGTCCTAAGACAAATGGAACATCGTCATCAAACCGTAGTGAGTAATAATGAAGAGACTGGCTAAATTTGCGGTTCAACGTCCTATAACGACGATGATGATGGCTCTCATTGTCATCGGATTCGGGATTTACGGTTTGATGCGATTACGCTTAAATCTATACCCCGATGTCTCCTTCCCTACGATTACGGTTTACACCACGTACCAGGGCGTTGCACCGGAAGACATAGAAACCCTTATCACTCGTCCTATCGAGGAACAAGTCGGCAGCATAAGCGGCATTAAACGCGTTCGCTCCCTTTCGAGTCAGGGTGCCTCTGTTGTAAAACTCTATTTCAAGTGGGGAACAGATTTATACCTGGCAGAATCTGATGTCCGAAAGAAACTGGAGTTTGTGCGAAACACGCTGCCAAGAGATGCCGATCAACCAATCGTCTACGAGTACGATCCCAACCAGGAACCTATTGTAATTCTGACACTGACCTCCAAGACCCGGAGTCTCAGAGAATTACGAACATTGTCAACCCAGCAGTTGGAGCAACGTTTTGAACGTCTGACCGGCATCGCCTCGGCTGAAACGTCTGGCGGTTTGGAGCGACAGATCAATATCTGGCTGAGCAACGAGGACATGCGTTCCTACAATATTGATTTGTCGTCTGTGGCCAGCAAGCTGAGGCAAGAGAATATCCAGGTCCCGGCGGGTGAGTTGATCGAATCGCGCAAAGTATATTCGTTGCGTACGATCGGCGAGTTCAAAAATGTGGACCAGATTCGCAACACTGTCATCGCAATGATCGATGGCAAACCTATACGACTCAAAGATATTGCCAAGGTCCAGGACGGGATCGCCCAGCCAATCGGCGGCGTTCACGTACAAGGTACGCCCGGAGTTATTATCAACCTGTACAAGCAGAGTGATGCCAACGTTGTTACGGCTTCCAATAGCGTGACCAGCAGCCTTAACCAGATTCGGCAGACTCTGCCAAAAGATGTACAATTAAAGGTTCTGCTCAATAAATCTGACTTCATTAAGGAGTCATTGAAAAACCTCTACTTAACCGGAATACAGGCTGTTATACTCGTTGTACTCATTCTTCTGTTCTTCCTGAACAGCGGCCGTTCTGCATTCATCATAGCGATTTCCATTCCGATATCGATTATTGCCACCTTTGCCATCATGCAGTATTTCAATGTCAGTCTGAATGTTATATCACTATCCGGACTAACACTCGCTGTGGGTATGGTTGTGGATGATGCTGTTGTTGTGCTCGAGAACATCTTCCACTTTCGTGAAGAAGGCTATAAGGGAAAACAAGCGTCTGTATTTGGCGCCGAAGAAGTGGCCGTTCCGGTTGTAGTGTCGACATTAACGACCCTGGTCGTTTTCATCCCAATCTTGTTTGTACCGGGCATTGCCGGATTTCTTTTCCGGGATCTCGCATTGACGATTTCGTTCGCACTGGCCGTCTCATCATTTGTTGCCCTGAGTGTGATTCCCGTTTTGAGCTCAAAACTATTTGTTTCACAAGACAAGGAAAAGGAAGAACACGGGGGACAGGAGAAAGAACAGGAAGAGAAAAACCATTTTCAGCGTCTCTTTGCCTGGAGCGGAAAAAGCGTTGGGCGACGGCTGTTGCTGGTTCCTGCGTTTATTGGATTGATACTTATATATCCTTTCATCTGGATTGGACAACTTTTGGCACCGAGAACAAAACGTCTGCTCGAACGTCTGGATCGTGGATATCATAATAGCCTGCAAAAAACGGTTAAACACAGCGGATGGACGATCACCGCAGCTACCGTCTTTTTCCTGATTACTCTGCCTATATTTACGCAGCTTGGAGGTGATTTCTTCCCACAGGTCGATCAGAATGAAATCATTCTGCAAGTCGAACGAAAACCAGGTGTGAACCTTTTTGAGTTGGAACGTACTTTTTCTCAGGTTGAAAAGATTATCAACCTGAATGTACCAGAAGCCAGGCTCGTCGTTTCCGATTACGGAGACAAGAGTGGTATTCAGGGTGCTGATAGTCCGGGTGGATACCAGGGAAAAGTCCGAATCGAACTGGTGCCATCCAATCAGCGAAAACGAAGTCAGACTCAGATAACAGCAAGTCTTCTCAGTAAGCTTGAGTCGGTGCCGGGTGCGCAAATAAAAGAGGACCGTGAAGATCCCCTGAATCCTGAAGGAGAAACCGGCCTGATCGTGGATGTCTACGGCTATGATCAAAATCAGCGTGCAATACTCTCTGACAAGGTTAAGGCTGTCATGCAAAGTATTCCGGGTGTTGTCAACGCATACAGCACGGCCGATCAGGGACGACCAGAATTGCTTGTGTCGATGGACCGGGAACGCATATCACGGGTCGGTTTGACAACTTCTGATGTCGCTAATGCCCTTGGAAATGCTGTCAAAGGCAACATTGCCACAACGTATCTTGATCAAAGCAACGAGTATAATGTGCTGGTACAGCTGGCACCTAAAGAAAAATCCAGTGTTCAGGACCTCAGGCGTCTGCAGATTAAAACTGCTGCAGGCACATGGACACCACTGAGTAACCTGGCCAATATTGAGGAATATCAGGGGCCGACGAATATCATGCGTCTGAACCAGGAGCGTGCTACTGAAATCAAGGCAGATTTACAGGGAATTGACCTGAAAACTGCCACGAAGGAAGTGCGTGCCAAATTGCAAGAGATGAACTGGCCCGACACTTACCGCTACGAGATTGCTGGTACAGCTGAAGATCAGGCCCAGTCATTCAATTATTTGATGCTGGCTTTTATGATTGCTGCTGTGCTGACATACATGGTCATGGCATCGCAGTTTGAGAGCCTCATCGAGCCGTTCATCATATTCTTCACTATTCCTCTTGCTCTTTCCGGCGTTCTCATCATCCTTTGGTTGACGCACACTTCCATTAGCGTTACCTCCATGGTTGGTCTTATCCTGCTGGCTGGTATCGTTGTCAACAATGGTATCGTGATGATCGATTATATCAAGATCCTGCAGGCACGGGGTGTAGAACGTGAAAAGGCTATCGTCGACGGAGCCAGCCGCCGTCTGCGTCCTATTCTGATGACGGCCGGGACAACGATACTGTCTATGGTCCCGCTGGCCCTTGAGTTAGGTTCCGGTTCTGAGACCTGGAGTCCGATGGCCCGAACAGTAATCGGCGGGCTGACTATGTCAACTGTCCTGATGTTGTATGTAGTACCCTGTATCTACAATGTGATTAATTCAATGGTCGAGCGAATGGGCTTTGATCCGATTCACAAGCTCGATCCACTTGAAGAAGAATTGGGATGGGAAAATGAGAGTTGAACCCAAAGGCCAATTTACTGAGAACGTTCTCAGACGCCCGGTAACAGTAATCATGGTCACTCTGATGATCATTGGGTTCGGTATATTTTCGCTGAGCCGTCTTAAAGTCACGATGACACCGGAATTCAATATCCCTGTAATAGCCATATCGACCAACTATTCAAATGTTTCACCGGTCGATATGACACGTATTATTGTCGAGCCTATTGAAAATGCCGTATCTACGGTCGAGGGGATTGAAACGATTGAATCACATGTCCGCAAAGGTGGTGCGTTCATCATTCTTCGGCTGAACAATGGTGTGGACGTAAAGAAGGTAGAACTCAATGTCCGCGAGGCGATTGACCGAATACGATCGAATTTGCCACGTGAAGCCAACGATCCGGTACTCTTCCAGTTCGACCCGAACTCACGTCCAATCATGAGATTGAGTGTCGAAGCCAGGAACCGTGGTCTTGATGTTCTTCGCCGATACGCTACAGAAAAAATAGAGCCTCAGCTTGAACGTCTTGACGGCGTTGCTTCCGCAGATACCCGTGGCGGACTTCAGCGCACGGTATATGTTGACATGAACCTGAGGAAGCTTGCTCAGTTTAAACTGATGCCTTCGCAGGTTCAGAATGCCATTTCCCAGAATAATCAGCAGGTACCGGTTGGAGAGATTAATACTCCCCGTCAGTCATACAGTATTCGTGCTCAATCGATTTATCAAAATGTCGATCAAATCAAGCACACGGTCATCAAGACCGATTCGACAGGACGAGTCATTCATGTTTCAGACGTCGCTGATGTCAAAAACACGTTTGAACAGCTTTCGACGCTCGTTGAGGTGAATGGAAAGAACAGTGTATCCATCGAAATTCAGAAGCAGTCCGATTCCAATACATTGGATGTTGCGAAGAAAGTGACCGCTGCGATACCATCAATAGAAGCCCAGCTTCCCGGTGATGTAACAATAAACGTACTGCAAAACGAAGGCACCTCTATTGAAAATTCCATCAGTAACCTGACACAGTCGGCATTGATGGCGCTGGTTGGTGTCATTATCATTCTCCTGCTTTTCATGGGCGGTTGGCGCAGCACACTTATCGTAGCAATGAGCATCCCGATTTCCATCACCAGCACATTCGCCGGGATGTATTTTGCTGATATTACACTCAATATCATTTCTATAACCGGATTGGCACTGGCTGTAGGTTTGCTGGTCGATAATTCCATCGTTGTCACCGAAAGCATTGCCGGCAAGATGGAAGAGGGGGAATCACGGGTCAAGGCAACGCTCCATGGAACAATGGAGGTGACCGGCGCCATCACCGGGTCTACATTGACTACACTTGGTGTTTTTGTGCCGATCCTCGGCGTATCCGGTTTTGTGGGTATGATCGCCAGAGACCTCGCACTCACGATCTGTATCGCCATTAGTATTTCCTATCTCTCAGCAATTATTCTTATCCCCGTTCTTTCATCCATGTTACTTCGTGTTGAAGAATTTCAACGCGAGAGCCTGGCATTCAGGATGATAGACAAGCTTAAGGTCTACTATGAACGATACCTGAAATGGCTTGCCGGCCATAAGTTTTATGTCATTCTTTTTGTGATAATCCTCGTCTGTGGGACCGTGTTATTTTACCGCGCGATACCAGGCGAATTCTTCCCGCAAACAGATACCGGAGAACTGGACGTCAATATAGAGCTGCCGACAGGAACAAAACTGGTAACCACGGCGGCGATCATGAGGAAATTCACAGATGAAGTACAGCAAAAAGTAAAGCAGGTAAAAACCATCGTTACACAAATTGGTCAGCGTGGATTTACCAGCGAAACCAATATCGGACAGATCAGCCTCACTCTTGTACCTGCGGATGATCGCAATGTCTCCACTGATGATGTTGCATTGCGGCTCAGGCATATGCTTTCAGCACCCGGTGTGAAAGTAACCATAAGGGGAGGAGGAGGCGGATTTGGCAGATTCAATGGATCGGGAATCCAGCTAAGTCTTATTGGGCCGAGTATCGACGTTCTTCAGGCCATTTCCAACAAGATAGAGCAAAATCTGATGCAGGATCCTAATGTCATTTCAGTTGATAATGGACGCTCTGATCCTACACCTGAGCTGCATTTTATAGTCGATCGCCAAAGAGTGAGCCGGCTCGGAACCAACCTGCTGAGTGTTGCACAGACCTTTATGATAGATACCCGCGGCACAAGGGTCGGATACTATCGCGAAGAAGGTCGTGAAATTCCCATCATGTTGCGATCACAGGAATCGGATCGAAGCAGTCTCTCCGATCTTGAGAATCTGACACTTGACCAACCAGACAGTGTACAACGTGTTCCTTTAAAGGCTATCGGCCATTTTCAGTCAACAAAAGGTTACTCTCAGTTAACACGACGTGATCGGGAGAATGTGCTGGATATCAATATTAATGTTAAGGGAAATTACCAGGTCTATCAAAAGAAGATTACGCAGTATCTCAAGGACAACGTTGCCCTTCCCGATGGATATCGATTTGATTTCACCGGCTCAAACAGAAACTTCCGCAGTAGTTCCTCTGATCTGCTTTTAGCCCTGCTCTTTGCCCTGGCCCTGGTTTATATGATCATGGCTTCCCAGTTTGAGAACTTGAAGGATCCGTTAGTTGTGATGTTCACCATACCGCTCGCATTTTTCGGATCGCTCTTTCTGCTCTATGTCACGGGGACCTCCCTGAGCATACCCGCAGATATTGGAGTACTGATTCTCATCGGAATTGTGGTTAACAACGGTATAGTTTTGGTTGATTATATACACCGTTACACAAGAGAATACAAGGATCAGGACACCTATCTTAACAACCTCATCAAGGCAGCATCAAGGCGGATGCGGCCGATACTGTTGACGGCTATGACGACGATCTTCTCTATGGTTCCCCTGGCCCTGGCTCTGGGCTCCGGATCTGAAATATGGAGTCCGTTGGCTCGATCGGTAATTGGAGGTTTAATATTCTCTACAATCCTCACTTTATTTGTCATCCCGATCTTTGTAATCCTTGTTTCTAAGGAACGTAGAAAGATTGTAGCTCAAAATATTGAAGACGAAAAAATGCCGGGCGATAAGCATAGCTGACATTATGGAGTCAGACTGCTATATTTTTAAATAATTAACGTCAGTTCGAGATAAGATAAACCTTCAAAGATGCTGATTTCACATAAACAGGCGTATATTCTGACCGGCATAAACAGTTAAAACGGTTCATGAGTTAACGGAATCTCATAACACCCGGATTAATCCGGGTGCTATGAGTCAACGAATTTAAAACGAATCGTTTTAACGATTTCTTCCAATGCTTATATCGAACTCACGTTAATTACGATTATATGTGTATTTATCGGATATCCTGAACGATTGTAAGGAATCTCATGTAATCAATAATAAACCGGATTCTTCAATACACTTTTTAATACCTTGGAATAAAGCTTTGACTGAACAGAAGGGACAAATTATGAACAAGTACATTAAAGGATTTTCGTTTGGTTTGATTTCCGGCGCCATGCTGGGATCAGTCTTTGCACTGCTTTACGCACCGGATAAGGGAAGCACGACACGCGATCGCCTCTCCTACATATTAAGTCACTACATGGAAGACCTGAGTCGTCTTATCGAACAGTTGCGTAAAGAAAAAGACGGTATCGTATCAGACGCTAAAATAAAGGGTGACCAGGTTGTAGAAGAAGCTCAACGTAAGGCGGAAGATCTGATTTCTGAAGCGGAAGATCTTCTCAATACAATCCGTGCTACCAAGCAGGAAGCTGAGAAAACACTTAAGGAAGAAGAGGCATAACGAGCCGCTGTCTTTACTCTGCAATTTGGAATTCTGATGGTGTGATGTGACTTACATCTCAGCCATTAAAAACGGGTATTTACCGTATTGTTAAAGATGGATCCAAATGTATAGCGGAGGCCTACTGAAGCTCTGTAGGAATATGATGTAGCCTGTTGGCGTAGATTCAGCAAGACCTCTTCATTCGTTGCCGTACCATTTGCAAGAGATAACTGGTCATTTATCAGAGAATAATGCCCCCAAAAGTGCACGGATAATCCACGGAATACCTGTACATCGAGCGAGGTATTAAAGTCCAGCCTGTTTTTAGCAAAATCGCTAAATAAGTTCGAGCTTCTGATATTGCTATTGATCTCGCCCCACGGTTCGGTCAGATTAAAATGGATGGACAATTGTTGCTTGACCAGGGTCTGATAATTTTTCAGGTAAATCGTTTCATGAATATAGTTCGAGTAATAGGGCGTGATCGTATAACGTAAACTCAGTTCGTGGCGGGTATATTCTGAGTAAGGAAAAATGTTATACTCTATTGCGGGACTGGCACCTACGGATAGTTTAATATTATCATAAGTTGAGGCACTGGCATTCATAAATAATCCCAGCGACCAGCGTTTTGAAAGACTTTTGGCTATCAGTCCATTATACGATTCGTCATTTTGCAGTGTCGTTTCCGAGGTCCCGTCGGAAAAATGATATTTGTTATGATCATAATTCCCGTGGAAGTGAAAGCGTATTTTCCATTCATTTGTAATTCTTTCGGCAGACAATGCGCCGTTCAGTGAAAATCCTTTCTGAGTTTTTTCACCATTAATGTTTCCACCGGCGTCTATCCGAAATACCCAATGATCCCATTTATCCCTTTGCGCCGCAGGTGATACACTTTGTGAATTCCCCGTATAGCTAATCTTCAAATCATCCGCCAACTGTGTTTTCATTACATATGGAACCAATCCCAGTTTTATCTTCCTGACCAATCCCCTGCGTTCCTTATCCCAGGTATCGGTAGTATTGGAGACATATGTCAAAGTATCATTCAGTCCTACAAATTTATTCCTTCCCAGAAATTTGAGTGTATATTCATGTCCCCCGCTGGCTGTGGAGAAACGACGTATTAGTAAATCTACATCGGCTTCCGTCATATCACGGACATAATCAATAAACCGTATGTTATCTTTTGTGTAGCCGATATCACAGTGATTACAATCAATGTACACCTTTGGTCGTCCACTAACATCTATAACCGTTCGGGTTGAGTCTTCCGAGTGGGAACAGGCATAGGTTAGAGCTGGCATGAAGGTGCTCACGAGGGTAATAGCAAGGAGGTATCTATATAACACGTTATTAATGGTGCATTTAGTTAAACAGACTGTTTATAAAGAGTCTATGTTAACGGTAAAATACCGATAGCATTTAATTTTCTTAAATAAAATTTGTGATCTTCATAATATTTAGCATCTATTTACAGGCAAACGTCCGAGATTCCGGCTCAGTCTCCTATCCGGTCTGCAACACAGCTTATATTCAAATATATAACAGATCCTTTCCGAAGAATCACGAATATAAAAAAAGGCCCGCCTTTTGAGCGGACCTTTTCATTTAAACTGAAGCAGTAATCATTACTGCTCTTCCTGGTCTTCGGCTCCGAGAGCTTCGAAGACGCGGCTTGCAGCCTCTACATCTTCCATTTCAGAGCGGGCACCGACGATAAGGTCGCGATACCTGCGAAGACCGGTACCTGCCGGCACTTTCTGGCCGACAACTACATTTTCTTTCAAGCCCATCAGGCGGTCTTCACGAGCTTCGATCGAAGCTTGGGACAGCACCTTCGTGGTTTCCTGGAAGGACGCCGCTGACAACCAGCTGTCTGTCGACAGGGCCGCACGCGTGATACCTAACAGGATTGGTTTCGAGATAGCCGGTTTGGCTTCACGAACCTGTACCTCTTCTTTGTTTTCACGAATGAGACGGGCATTGGCATCACGTACTTCGCGGCGATCGAGAATCGCACTAACAGACAGGTCGCTCTCACCCGGCTCGGTAACAACATATTTACCGATAAGCTGGTCGTTCGTCTTATTGACTTCAAAGCGATCGATCTTATCACCTTCAAGGTACATCGTGTCACCTGAGTCGGTAATTTCGACCTTCTGCATCATCGTACGTACAATAACCTCGATATGCTTGTCATTGATCTTCACACCCTGCATCCGGTACACTTCCTGGATCTCATTCACAAGGTACGACTGTACTGCAAACGGACCGAGAATGCTCAGAATGTCCTGAGGCATGATGGAGCCATCGGATAATGGCTGACCAGCCTGAACAAAATCATTTTCCTGAACAAGGATGTGTTTCGAAAGGGATACAAGATATGTCTTAGCTTCTGTACCGTCTTTACTTTCAACGATAACTTCCTGGGAACCACGTTTCCGGGAGCCCATTTTTACGATACCGTCAATTTCAGAGACAACGGCCGGATCATTTGGTGGACGAGCCTCAAACAACTCGGTTACACGTGGCAGACCAGCGGTGATATCTTTCGATTTACTGGATGCACGAGGAATCTTAGCCAGTGGCTGACCAGCCTGAACAGGATCGCCATCGAGGCAGACTACGTGAGCGCCTACAGGCAATGTGAGTTCTTTCACACGGTTACCATCGCCTTTAACGATCAGCGTTGGTACGAGTGTACGGTCACGCGAATCAATGATCACTTTCTCTTTGTGACCCGTTTGCGTATCTGTTTCCTCGTTGTAGGTAACGTTTTCGATAATGTCTTTGTATTCGACCTTACCGTTCATTTCGGAGATGATCAGGGCGTTGTATGGATCCCACTTACAGAGAATTGCTCCCTTAGGTACCATGTCCCCTTCTTCAACATGAAGTTCTGAACCGTACGGTGCATTGTAGTTGGCCAGTACTTTTTCTGACTCATCCACAATCTTTATTTCACCTACACGGCTTAGTATCACGTTGTGAATTTCTTCACCATCGTCATATTCAACGACACGCATATTATCAAATATCACCTTACCGGCAAATTTGGCCTTGTGCTGGGATTCCTGCTCAAGGCGAGAAGCTGTACCACCAACGTGGAACGTCCGCAATGTAAGCTGGGTACCAGGCTCACCGATCGATTGTGCTGCGATAACACCCACGGCTTCCCCTCTTTGCACGGCTTTGCCCCTTGCGAGGTCGCGCCCGTAACACTTGGCACACACGCCGCGCTCGGCTTCACAGGTAAGCACGGAACGAATTTCAACTTCTTCAATGGATGTTTCAGCAACCTTCTTGGCGATCCTTTCATCGATCAGATCGTTCGCCGGAACGATAAGTTCATCGGTAAGAGGATCGTACACATCATGAAGTGAGACACGACCGATAATACGTTCTTCCAGGCTTTCAACGACATCCTCGTTGTCCTTCAGAGCGCGCATGCGGATACCACGAAGTGTACCGCAATCTTCTTCTGTGATGATCACATCTTGAGAAACATCAACCAGACGACGCGTCAGATAACCGGCGTCGGCCGTCTTCAGAGCCGTATCAGCCAGACCTTTACGGGCACCGTGTGTCGAAATAAAGTACTCAAGTACAGTAAGACCTTCCTTGAAGCTCGACAGGATCGGGGTTTCAATAACCTCGCTGCCTGTGTTGATCGAACTCTTCTGAGGCTTAGCCATCAGACCACGCATACCACCGAGCTGACGAATCTGCTCTTTGGAACCCCGGGCGCCGGAATCGGCCATCATATAAACAGGGTTAAAGCCGTCTTCATCATTCTGCAGTGCTTTAAACAACGTTTCAGCTACACGGTTGGTGACACTCGTCCACTTGTCAATTACCTGGTTATAACGCTCATTATCAGTGATAAAGCCGTTTTCATAACGTTCCTGAATTTCGGCCACTTCATTCTGAGCATTCTCAATCAGTTCCGCTTTTTCTTTCGGAATGATGATGTCGTCCAGGTTGAATGACAGGCCGCCACGGGTCGCTGTTTCAAATCCATTAGACTTCATGTTATCAAGAAATTCTGCTGCTACGGCTGTACCACACTCAGCAAACACCTCAGCGATAAGAGAACGAAGCTCCTTCTTGCCAAAGGTTTGGTTCTTGAATGCTAATTGATCAGGAATGATTCTGTTGAACAATACACGACCAGTCGTCGTTTTGATCATTTCGTACTTCTTCTCTCCTTCTTCTGAGTCGACCAGAACCCGTACATTGATCTTGGCGTGCATTTCGATCTTACCTTGATCGTAAGCAATGATGACTTCATCAAAGGATCCAAAAGTTTTTCCTTCGCCTTTTTTATCACTTGCCATTTTGGTCAGGTAATAAATACCAAGGACCATGTCCTGAGAAGGAACAGCGATAGGTCCGCCGTGTGCGGGGCTCATGATATTATGTGAACCAAGCATCAGAATAGATGCCTCCAGAATGGCATCATGACTCAACGGAAGGTGAACAGCCATTTGGTCACCATCGAAGTCGGCGTTGAAAGCCGTACATGACAGAGGGTGGAGACGGATAGCCTTCTCCTCAATCAGAACCGGCTGATAAGCCTGAATACCGAGACGGTGCAACGTCGGAGCACGGTTGAGCATGATCGGGTGTCCGTCAATAACGTTCTCAAGAACGTCCCAGACGACCTGATCCCGACGATCAACGACCTTCTTGGCACTCTTCACTGTCTTCACATAACCACGTTCGATAAGACGGCGAATGATGAACGGCTTGTAGAGCTCGACGGCCATTTCTTTCGGAAGTCCGCACTCGTTCATCTTCAGTTCAGGTCCCACAACAATTACAGAACGACCCGAATAGTCAACACGTTTACCAAGCAGGTTTTGACGGAAACGACCGGTCTTTCCTTTCAGCATGTCGCTGAGAGACTTGAGAGGACGATTATTGCTCCGTACGGCATTGGATTTACGGGAGTTGTCGAACAGAGAGTCAACGGCCTCCTGCAACATCCGTTTTTCATTACGCAGAATGACGTCCGGTGCCTTGATATCGATCAGTCGTTTCAAACGATTGTTACGAATGATAACGCGGCGATATAGGTCGTTAAGGTCAGATGTTGCGAAACGGCCACCTTCCAACGGAACAAGCGGACGTAACTCTGGTGGTATAACCGGAATAACACGCATAACCATCCACTCCGGATGATTTTCGGTACGTTTCTTAGCAGCCCGGAAAGATTCGATAACCTGCAAACGTTTTAGATGCTTTTTTTTACGCATCATGGAGGTTTCGTTTTTCACAAGCTCCCGATACTTGTACGCATCTTTATCGAGATCGAGGTTTTTCAGAAGTGCTTCGATTGCCTCGGCACCCATCTTCACTACGAACTTATCCGGATCATCATCATCCAGCTCGTACTGATCATCCGGAAGCTGATCCATGATATTGTGATACTCTTCTTCAGTCAGCATGTCACCGACTTTGTAACCGAGATCCCTGGCCAGACCAGGCTGGATCACTACAAAACTTTCGTAATAAACGATCTTCTCAAGACTCTTCGCCGACAGCCCCATCAGGTTGGCGATCTTGCTCGGAAGAGACTTAAAATACCAAATGTGAACTACAGGAACAGAAAGAGTAATATGCCCCATGCGTTCCCGTCGAACGGCTTTACGGGTTACTTCTACGCCGCAACGGTCGCAGATAATACCCTTATATCGAATCCGCTTATATTTACCGCAATGGCATTCCCAGTCTTTGACAGGTCCAAAAATCTTCTCACAGAAGAGACCATCTTTTTCAGGCTTGAATGTCCGGTAGTTGATGGTTTCTGGAGTCAGGACCTCGCCATGCGACCGTGAAAGGATTGTTTCCGGTGATGACAGCGAAATTCGAATCTTGTTGATTTCTTTAGCCATAATGAACGATTGTAAGCTATGTTAAAAAAGTTGACGGCGGTCGTTTAGTAACGGCAGGGAGTGTAATGACTCCCCGCCATCAAACTATTAATCTAAATCGACCTCGAGGCCGAGACCTTGCAATTCGCGGACGAGCACGTTGAACGACTCAGGTGTTCCGCCTTCGGGCAGGTTTTCACCTTTAACGATGGCTTCGTAAACCTTGGAACGTCCCTTCACGTCGTCGCTCTTCACGGTAAGCATCTCCTGCAGGATGTTGGCCGCACCGTACGCATACAGCGCCCAGACCTCCATCTCTCCAAGTCGCTGACCACCAAATTGTGCCTTACCACCCAACGGCTGCTGCGTAATGAGTGAGTATGGACCGATTGAACGCGCGTGCATCTTATCTTGCACGAGGTGGTTCAGCTTAAGCATGTAGATGTAGCCAACCGTGGTCTTTTGAGCAAAACGCTCGCCGCTCCGGCCATCATACAAGTAAACCCGGCCATCTTCTGGAAGACCGGCTTCCTGGAGCCAGCCTTTTACGTCATCAAAATGAGCACCATCAAAGATTGGAGTGGCAAACTTGACATTGAGTTTCTTGCCGGCCCAGCCAAGGATGGTTTCGTAAATCTGACCAAGGTTCATACGTGACGGCACGCCCAACGGGTTGAGAACGATGTCGACCGGTGTCCCGTCTTCCATAAACGGCATGTCTTCGATTGGAACGACCTTTGCAACCACACCCTTGTTACCGTGGCGGCCGGCCATCTTGTCACCCACCTGAAGCTTACGTTTCTTGGCAACATAAGCTTTAGCTTTTTGGATGATGCCCGGTGGCAACTCGTCGCCAACCTGAATCTGGTATTTCATCCGTTTGAGCTCGGTCTCATAATCCCGGAACTTCTGATAGTAGTTCAGACAAAGCGTACGAACAAGCTGGTTGATGCGGGCGTCATCCGTCCATTTCAACCGCATGATGAGGCGCTTAGGCTCGAGATTTTCAAATACTTTCTTGGAGTATTTAACACCTTCGGGAACGATCACTTCATCAGACTTGGTGATAACTCCAGGTGATTTCCGGTCTTTCAACAACGCGGTCATACGTTCAGCCCACTCATTGTTCAGGTTCGAGAGACGATCCTTAAACTTCTCCTCTTCCTGCTCAACAAGAGCTTTCTCCTCTTTACGCGAATATGATTCTTCACGTTTCCGGCTGAACAGTTTGGTTCCAATGATTGTACCACTGACGCCCGGAGGTGTTTTCAGGGATGCATCTTTTACATCACCTGCTTTATCACCAAAAATAGCACGGAGCAGTTTCTCTTCCGGTGTGGGATCCGTCTCACCTTTCGGTGTGATCTTACCGATCAGGATATCACCAGATTCGACCTTGGCACCGGTACGAATGATCCCGCGTTCGTCAAGGTTGCGGGTGGCTTCTTCACTGACGTTCGGTATTTCACGAGTCAGTTCTTCTTCGCCACGCTTGGTGTCCCGCACCTGCATTTCAAATTCCTGAACGTGCAGAGAAGTATAGATATCATCACGAACTACGCGTTCACTGATGACGATAGCATCCTCAAAGTTGTAACCACGCCAGGGCATGAATGCCACCAGGATATTACGTCCTAACGCCAGTTCGCCATTTTCGGTGGCACAACCGTCAGCAATAGGTGTATGCAGATCAACTTTGTCCCCAACTTTAACAAGCGGACGTTGATTTGCAGTGGTGTCCTGGTTAGTTCTTTCGAATTTGCGCAGTTTGTAAACAACAATGTTGTCGTCGAAATAAGCTAGCGCTTCCTGTTCATCGCGATCGTATTTGATGCGAATTTCAGTTGAGTCTACAAAAACAACTGTTCCTTTACCTTCAGCTGAAATAATTGCGCGAGAGTCGCGTGCAGCTCTGTGTTCCATGCCGGTACCCACAATAGGGGATTCCGGACGAACAAGAGGCACACCCTGACGCTGCATGTTAGATCCCATCAAGGCACGGTTAGCATCATCATGCTCGATGAAAGGAATCATGGATGCCGCAACAGAAGTAATCTGATTTGGAGCGATGTCCATAAACTCGATTTGTTCCGGACGGGCCAAAGCCACGTTGCCATCACGCAAACGAGAAAAAATCAGATCATTTGTAAATTTACCGCCATCATCGAGAGGAGCGTTAGCCTGTGCAATAACGGTCTCGTCTTCTTGTTCAGCAGTAAGATATTCCACTTTATCGGAAACTGAACCCTTATTCACTCTGCGATAAGGTGTTTCAATGAAGCCAAAGTCATTGATCTTGGCATGCACACAAAGTGAAGAAATAAGACCGATGTTTGGACCTTCAGGTGTTTCAATCGGACACAAACGACCGTAGTGCGTATAGTGAACGTCACGAACCTCGAAGCCGGCACGTTCACGGGTAAGACCACCAGGACCGAGTGCCGACATACGACGCTTGTGCGTCAATTCAGCCAACGGGTTGGTTTGGTCCATGAACTGTGAAAGCTGGTTGGTACCAAAAAAGGTGTTGATCACACTTGAAATGGTACGGGCATTCACAAGATCCTGCGGAGTAAACTGCTCGGCATCACGTGAGTTCATGCGCTCGCGAATGGTACGCGCCATACGGGCCAGGCCAATAGCAAACTGCTGACCAAGCTGTTCCCCGACGGTGCGTACCCGACGGTTACTCAGGTGGTCAATGTCATCAACCTGTGATTTGAGGTTCTTCAGACGAATTACCTCTTTGGTGATATTTTCCACATCCTGAACCGTAAGTACTGTGGTCTCCATGTCAATATCCTGACGGAGGCGCTTATTGAGACGGTAACGTCCTACTTCTCCAAGATCATACTTCTTGTCAGAGAAGAAAAGACGTTCGAGAACGGCACGTGCCGTATCAGGATCCGGCATTTCACCGCCACGAATCTGGCGATAAACTTCAGCAAGAGCTGATTCATCATCATATGTAGAGTCCTTGCGAAGGGTGTTCAGGACGACTGAGCGATCAGCATCTTCCGGAGAGATCTTGAGAACGAGCACAGACTTGATTTTGGCATCTTTCAAGAGACCGTAATCATCTTCTGTGAGTTCGTGATCTCTTGGAAGGACAATCTGACGCTTGAGAGCTTCCTTCAGCTCACCAGTTTCTTCGTCTACGACTTCTTCATTGACCATTTCAATGATGTCGGTGGCAAGACGCTTACCGATAAGCTGTTTCTTGTATTCCGTCTTGTTTCCGAACTCTATTTCTTCGGAAAGATCAAAAATCCGGAGGATATCATAATCAGTTGAATATCCCAATGCACGAAGCAATGTGGTAACAGGGATTTTCTTCTTCCGGTCAATATACGCCCACAAAACATCTCTGATATCAGTTGTCAGCTCAATCCATGATCCTTTAAAAGGAATGACACGGGCTGAGTAAAGCTGAGTACCATTAGGGTGGACAGATTGTCCAAAAAACACACCAGGTGAGCGGTGCAATTGTGATACGATTACACGTTCAGCACCATTTACGATAAAGGTTCCTCTTCCCGTCATCCAGGGCAGATCGCCCAGAAAAACTTCCTGTTCGATTGTCTCAGACGTTTCGTCAGAGTTGTCGACTGAAGATAGACGCAAGCGAGCTTTAAGAGGAACAGCAAACGTAAGGCCGCGTTCCTGACACTCTTCTATCGTATATTTTGGTGTATCAATTTCGAAACTCAGGAACTCCAGCATATGCTGTTCACGCGAATCCTGAATCGGATAATTTTCCATAAAAATTCGCTGCAATCCGATTTCTTCCCTATCTTCAGGAGCGATATCCCACTGCGTGAAACGCCGAAACGATTCCAGCTGGATATCAAGAAAATCGGGGTAATCAAGGACTGTTCTGGTGCGAGCGAAAGAGATGCGGTTCGTTATAGGTAAGGTTTCGTACTTGGAACTCAAGGATAACCTCGCTTTTAGTTGATTAGGAATGGATTGTAAGCAGTGACCCCGCACTGCCATCGGGACTGCCCGATTTCCATGCTGAGAAACACACAGCCACAGACAGCGATAGCCAATACCATTTACGGTATTGGCTATGAAATATTGTGATGCCGGCCGGCGGAATTACTTAAGTTCGACTTCGGCTCCGGCTTCGGTTAATTTCGTCTTAATAGATTCAGCTTCGTCTTTGCTGACTCCTTCTTTCACGTTGTTCGGAGCACCATCAACAAGATCTTTGGCTTCTTTGAGGCCAAGACCAGTGATTGCCCGTACTTCTTTAATGACAGCAATCTTGTTTCCACCAATTGCTTTCAGTACGACTGTGAATTCAGTTTGCTCTTCTTCAGCAGCCGCGCCACCTTCAGCAGCTCCGCCAGCGACAGCGACAGCAGCCGCGGCAGGCTTAATTCCATATTCTTCTTCCAGAACCTGAGCAAGATCATTTGCTTCTTTGATGGTCAAATTGACCAACTGTTCTGCTAATTCTTTGACGTCAGCCATGATTTATTATCTCCGATTAGTAGATTGTTGTTTACGAATTTCGTTGCCTGATTATTGTTCTTTATTAGCAATTTCCTTGACGGCTCCCAGTATATTCGATCCCTGAGCCTGCAATCCGCTGATGACATTGCTGATTGGTGCAAGTAACAGACCAATGATGTCACCAATGATTTCATTCTTGGATTTCAGCGCAGCTAACTGATCGAGCTGGGTACTCTTAAAAACCTGGCCTTCAATGATTGCCATCTTGAATTCAGGCTTATTATTATCTTTAATATACTTTTTAAGGATTTTAGCCGGTTTTCCAAGATCTTCGTCAGTGAAAATAAAGGCATTCTGTTCATCCAGGTGTTCGAAAGCTGAGTCATATCCTCCAACTTTCTCCATGGCACGATGCATCAGGGTATTTTTATAAACCTTGTAGGTTATTCCTTCTTCCCTGAAAAGAGCACGTAGTGCATTGACCTGTTCAACGGATATGCCCGAGTAATTCACTACATACAATGCATTCGCATTTTGCAGATTACCCGTTATATCTTCGACGACCGCTTTTTTTTGTGCGAGTGTAGCCATGATGTTTTAGATCACTAAACTGTGTGTAATGTTTCCGCAGATGATTCAGCGTGTTGAAATGAGTCCGCTACGATTAATCGGTATACTTGGTCCCATCGTAGAGCTCATAAAGACGCTGCGAACGTATAACCCTTTTGCTGATGCTGGGCGCATACGAATTACCGTATTCAAGAATGCCTCTGCATTTTCTTTGATTGCCTCGGCACTGAAACTGACTTTACCGATCGACGTGTGAAGAATACCAAATTTATCAACACGGAAATCAATCTTACCGGCTTTAACCTGATTGACCGCTTCAGCCACATCCATCGTTACTGTTCCGCTCTTTGGATTCGGCATTAATCCCCGGGGACCCAGTACACGTCCGAGTTTACCAATTTTGCCCATTACGTCTGGGGTGGCAATAATTACATCGATATCTGTCCAACCATTCTGGATTTGTTCCACGTAATCATCGAGACCGACATGATCGGCGCCAGCTTCTTTAGCTTCTTCCTGTTTTGCAGGATTAGCCAAGACCAATACCCTTACTGTTTTTCCGCTTCCGTTTGGCAGTGTTACTGTACCACGCACCATTTGATCGGCATGACGTGGATCCACGCCAAGGCGCATATCAATATCGACAGAAGCGTCAAACTTAACCGATGAAGTTTTCTTAACCAGTTCAGAAGCTTCATCAAGATTATATTCTTTATCCGGTTCGACCAGATTGACTGCTTCTAAATATTTTTTGCCGTGTTTTGCCATGATTTGAGTTTCCTATCGAACAATAAAATTACTTTTCAAAATCTACGCGTAGTCCCATGCTGCGAGCCGTCCCTGCTATCATTCTTGCAGCAGCATCAATGTCAGTTGCATTTAAATCGGTCAATTTTTGCTGAGCAATCTCACGGCACTGCGAAAAAGTAACCTTACCAACTTTGACCCGGTTCGGTTCACCAGATCCAGACTTGACCTTGGCAACCTGTTTCAGGAGTACAGCAGCTGGCGGTGTCTTGGTTATGAACGTGAATGATTTATCCGTATAAACCGTGATCTCTACCGGTACAACCGTGCCAACCTTATCCTGCGTTTTGGCATTAAAGGTCTTGCAAAACTCCATGATATTCACACCAGCCTGACCAAGTGCAGGTCCTACCGGCGGAGCGGGATTGGCTTGCCCGCCAATTATCTGAAGTTTTATCTTTTTTTCAACTTTCTTAGCCATGTTCGTTTACTAACAATAAATGATTTATACGGAATACGTGCTCTTACACTAATAAGCGGGATGTCTGTTTTTTAATCTTCTGGTTCTACCTGGTTGACATCCACTTCGACCGGTGTTTTACGACCGAAGATACTTACCAGAACCCGTAATTTAAGTTTGTCAGGATAGACCTCTTCGACTGTTCCGTCAAAACCCTTGAACGGACCGTCAACTACCTGTACGAGATCTCCTTCATTAAACGGAATTTCAACAAGACCACCGGATGCCAGGATTTCCTGATTTTCTGTGACCCTGCCAAGAATCCTGTTTACCTCATCAGGCCGCAGCGGTGTAGGACGTTTACTATCCTTGTCGTTCTTCAAAAAACCAATGACCGATGGTGCGTTCTGAATCAACTGATTAACATTATCATCATAATCAGCTGCAATCAGCATATAACCCGGGAAAAAGTTCTTTTCCCGCGTACGCTTCTTGCCTGACCGCACCTCAATTACCGTTTCGGTCGGAATCAGTATTTCGGTAATTTTATCCTGCATGCCCTGAAGATCTATCTCACGCTCCAGGTATTCTTTTACCTTCTTCTCATGCCCGGAAAAACACCGGATGACATACCAGCTATTCTTTTCTTCGGCTGTCATCTGTAAATCACCGTTAATACCGTACTATATAATTGATCAACACCGAAGATGAATACAGCAAGAATAAGCGAAAACACGATTACAACGGCCGTGTTATCGATTAATTCTTTCTGTGTCGGCCAGGTAACTTTTTTCATTTCCTTCCGAACACCTTCGATAAATTCTATAATTTTATTCATTTTAACCTCGATTCAGACTTGCTAGCACGGGTGGAGGGACTCGAACCCCCAACCGACGGTTTTGGAGACCGTTACTCTACCAATTGAGCTACACCCGTTCGCTAAAAAGTGCTGAATGTATTATTCAATAATCTTGGTTACCACGCCGGCTCCGACCGTACGTCCACCCTCGCGGATGGCGAAGCGGAGACCTTCTTCCATGGCTACCGGCTGTATCAGCTCGGTCTGCAGGGTCACATTGTCACCCGGCATCACCATCTCTACTCCCTCCGGCAACTCTACCACTCCGGTCACATCGGTGGTCCGGAAGTAGAACTGCGGACGATATCCTTTGAAGAACGGGGTATGACGTCCCCCCTCATCCTTGCTCAGCACATACACCTCGCAACTGAACTTGGTATGCGGGGTCACACTGTTCGGTTTACAGATGACCATGCCCCGGATCAGGTCTTTCTTCTCGATCCCGCGAAGCAGCAGTCCGGCATTGTCCCCGGCCTGACCTTCGTTGAGCAGGCGACGGAACATCTCGATGCCCGTTACCACCGACTTCATCTTGTCCGGACGCATCCCGACGATATCCACTTCCTCGTTCAGCTTGATCACTCCACGCTCGATCCGTCCGGTCGCCACCGTGCCCCGGCCGGTTATCGAGAACACGTCCTCGATCGGCATCAGGAAGGGTTTGTCCACATCACGGGTCGGTGTCGGAATGTAGGAATCGACCGCATCCATCAGCTCATAGATCTTCTCTTCCCACTGGGTTTCCCCGTTCAGGGCCCCAAGGGCCGAGCCTTTGATGATCGGGGTCTCGTCCCCGTCAAATTCGTACTTGGTCAGAAGCTCGCGCACTTCCAGTTCCACCAGCTCCAGCAGCTCCTCGTCATCGACCAGGTCTACCTTGTTCAGGAATACCACGATCTGGGGTACCCCTACCTGGCGGGCCAGCAGGATATGCTCGCGGGTCTGCGGCATCGGCCCGTCCGTGGCCGCTACCACCAGGATCGCCCCGTCCATCTGGGCCGCTCCGGTCACCATGTTCTTCACATAGTCGGCGTGGCCCGGGCAGTCCACGTGGGCGTAGTGACGATTCTCGGTCTCATACTCCACGTGCGCCGTGGCGATCGTGATCCCACGCTCGCGTTCTTCCGGGGCATTGTCGATCTCATCAAATGCCTTCGCCGAACCCCCAAACTTGCCCGACAACACTTTCGTGATTGCCGCGGTCAGGGTCGTCTTCCCGTGGTCAACGTGTCCGATCGTTCCGACGTTTACGTGCGGTTTCTTGCGTTCAAACGTTTCCTTTGCCATTGAAACTAGTGTTTTTTATGAATTATTAATGATCGCTTCGCAGGTTTTCCGAGCCGCTAATCGGACTTGAACCGATGACCCCTTCCTTACCATGGAAGTGCTCTACCAACTGAGCTATAGCGGCATGGGCTGAGCGGGCGACGAGACTCGAACTCGCAACATTCAGCTTGGAAGGCTGACACTCTACCAATTGAGTTACGCCCGCCTGATACGATAAAAGTGGGGAGAGCAGGATTCGAACCTGCGAAGGCTTACGCCAACAGATTTACAGTCTGCCCCAGTTGGCCACTTTGGTATCTCCCCAATAATCGTAAATTCAATATGTAAAAAGAACCGAGCTGGTAACAGGGCCTGAACCTACGTCCCGAACGCTTTCGGGATTACAAAACCGCTGCTCTGCCAACTGCGCTACTCCAGCATTTATTCAGAAAAAATCTTCAGATTCGTCCATTTCAAAAAAACATTCCGGGTTCTTAAATGGACGACTACCTTGCACTATTTAAAAGAACCGAGCTGGTGATAGGACTTGAACCTACGACCCGCGGTTTACAAAACCGCTGCTCTACCAACTGAGCTACACCAGCAATTTCTCAAAGACCTCAAAGATAGTTGCTTTAATATAGCATGTCAATATATGCAGCAGACAAAAATAGAGAATGTGCCAGTTTAATCCAATGATTGGCTTTTCTTTTCCCGCAAGTAACCCCATATGACTCTCAAAAGGATGATCACGATGAGGGTAATCGTTATGATTTTACTGTAAACGGAGAGGTAATGTCCTATAATATGCCAGTTCTGCTGTATCTCCCATCCTGCGCCAATCAATAACGCATTCCACAGTAAGGAACTGATCAGGGATCCGATAATTGTGCCCCGAATATTCGTACGGCTCATCCCTGCGGTGATAGATATAACAGAGCGCGCACCAGACAGAAAACGATTTGCGGTTACTACCCACAATCCCCAGCGGTCCATCCATGCCCTGACCTTTGGTAAATATTTAAGATCGAGCATGCGCGTGAACCATGATCGTTCTTGATTTCGATCCAGCAAATCTCCCCAGTACCTTCCCAGGGTATACATGGTCATGAAACCGACCACCGACGCAATTGTCGTTAATACATAAACGGGAATTAAAAAAATAATACCGCGTGCGACCAGATAGCCGGCAAATACGACTATCACATCGCCAGGAATGGGGGGGATGACGTTCTCAAAGTATGCAACCCCGAAGAAGACAGCATATACTATAATAGCCGGCTGATCACCGATCCAGGTTATCAGATGCTGGGTGAATTGATCCATCACTTGTCGGGTTCCTTTACAAGCAATACAACGGCCGTTGCAGCAATACCTTCTTCCCTGCCTGCGAATCCCATCTTTTCAGATGTTGTAGCCTTGATAGATATCTGATCCATCTCGCATTCAAGATCGGCCGCAATGTTTGCCCTCATATCGGGAATATGATTCTTCAGTTTGGGTCGTTCAGCGACGACGGTAGCATCCAGGTTTCCAAGAATGAACCCCTTTGACCTGATAAGGTCATAAGTCTTTCGTAGTAGGATCCGGCTGTTGATTTGTTCATAAGCAGGATCATTATCAGGAAAATGCTGTCCGATATCACCAAGAGCAAGCGCTCCCAGCAACGCATCGGTAATGGCATGAAGAAGGGCATCAGCGTCAGAATGGCCCAGCAGGCCTTTTTCATGGGGGATGGTAACTCCACCCAGAATCAATGATCGCCCGTTAACCAGGCGATGAACGTCGTAACCATACCCGATGCGCATCTTTTACTCTTCTTTTTGCCGCTCGATTAGCATTTCTGCAAGAATCATGTCCTGAGGATAGGTGATTTTGATATTGGAGGCATCTCCCTCGACCATACGTACAGATCTTCTCATATGTTCCACAAGTGAAGCATCATCTGTTCCTTTGAATCCCGTTTCTTGTGATTTTCGGAAGGCTTCCATAAACACTTTTAGTGGGAAAATCTGTGGTGTTTGGCATTGCCACAATCGTGACCGGTCTGGTGTTTTTCTCACATATCCATTCTTGTCGCACTCTTTGATCGTATCTCTTGCCGGGATTCCTAAAACGGCCCCTCCGCATTCCAATGCTATATGACAGCACTGATCGATATATTGAATCTTGACAAAAGGCCTCACGGCATCATGTACAGCTACGAGATCGACATCCTTAACGACGGCTAAGCCTTTGCCCACAGATTCCTGACGGTCGGATCCCCCTTCCAGAACGTGTAATTCTACTGTTCCCAAATCATGATCCTGCTCAAGAAGACGCTTAGCTCGTTCGATGCTTTCAGGACCGGTTACAACGATGACTTGTCGGACATAGGATAGACTGGAAAACCGGCTAACTGTCCATTCCAGAATCGTCCGTCCCCCAATCTTCAGAAATGGCTTGGGGACTTCACTCTTCATGCGTGTCCCCGAGCCGGCGGCCGGAATTATGACTGCCAGCGTAGCCAAGAGCTTTAGATTATAAGCATTGAATCGCCGAATGCGTAGAAGCGATATTTTTTATTCATCGCTTCTTTATACGCTTTCATCAGAAAATCGTAACCGGCAAATGCTGCAGAGAGCATCAATAGTGTGGATTCCGGACGGTGGAAGTTGGTAATAAAGCCTTCGGTTATCTTGAAGTCATAGGGCGGGTAAATAAATTTATCAGTCCATCCGGTTGACCCCTTGAGCATACCGCTTGCCATAATACTCGTTTCCACGGCCCGTGCCGCGCTAGAACTGGCAATAAACACCTTATGCTTCTTGCTCTCAAGAGCTTTATTGATCGTAGCGGCACTTTCATCAGAGATATAATAATTCTCAGAGTCCATCCGGTGTTTGGTCAAATCCTCAACTTCTACCGGACGAAATGTTCCCCAGCCGATATGTAAGGTAACAGGCGCCATCAAAACACCTTTCTTTTTGAGCTTTTCGACCAGCTCATCAGTGAAATGCATACACGCCGTCGGAGCTGCAACTGCCCCGCGTTCTCTGGCGAAAATACTTTGATAGCGTTCTTTATCTTCTTCTACCGGTTTCCGATTGATATAAGGCGGAAGTGGCATCTGGCCAATACGATCCAGTATCGAATAAAGTTCATCATTCATACCATCGAAAAGGAAACGTATCGTGCGGCCGCGAGAGGTCGTGTTATCAACGACCTCGGCTACCAGTTCATCACCAAAATACAACTTATTGCCGATGCGAATCTTACGTGCCGGTTCAACAAGCACGTCCCAAAGTTTATTTTCAGGTTGCAGTTCCCTGAGAAGGAACACTTCAACGCTGGCGTCTGTCTTCTCTTTCTTACCCTTCAATCGGGCCGGGAAGACCTTGGTTTCATTATAAACCAGGCAGTCCCCTTTCTTGAAGTATTCGTGTATATCGGAAAACTTCTTGTGCTCTATCGTTTGATCGGCCCTGTTTAAAACCATTAATTTTGCCGAATCTCTGGGAGAGGAAGGAACTTCTGGTACCGTTGCGTTGGACGAATCGAACTTGAAATCTGTTAATTTCATCCTATATGTTGAGACAGTTTTTAAGGAATGTTATATTGAAAATCTTTTTGCGTATTCAGTCTGGTTAATATAATATATTGAACAGGCGGGGACAAGTACGAAACGGAGGTGTGCCGGAGCGGTCGAACGGGGCGGTCTCGAAAACCGTTGTCCTTTCGTGGGACCGGGGGTTCGAATCCCTCCACCTCCGCCGTCGCTCACCGAAGCTTTAGCGAAGGTGAGCGTCGTTCACAGGGAGTATCCAAAATAAAGATTTGATTACCATCCTGTGGGTGAGCTATGGCGGATACGATTCGCCTAAATTCCTTTAAATCAAGAGAGAGGCAGTATTTCTATATTTACATACTCAGGTGTAATGACCAATCTATATATGTTGGTTGTACTAGTAATCTTGCAAATAGACTGGACAAACATCGCCATGGAAAGGTTTCATATACAGAAACCAGATTACCGATTCAGCTAGTTTGCGCCACAGCTTTTCCGGAGAAATACAAAGCGTACCAGTTTGAACATTACCTGAAATTCGGTTCCGGACGGGTTTTATGCTGCGGCACTTTTTGTAATATTTTCAGACGCAGAACCCCCCCGGAGGGGTTCATTTCTATCACTTCATCAACAACATTTTCTTTACAAACACTTTATTCCCGGCACCCAGGCATACATATAATACCGAAGAGCATCTCTTTCATCATTTTTCTCTCTTTTCTTCTCCATGATCAATTATTCAAACATCACCCCTTCACAGAATAAAACAGTGATTTGCGCTGACCGGATGGATAACCTTGATCACATAATTAACTCTTGTATAAAAAGGTGTTACAAATAGTTTAAAAAAATCAACGGAATTTATAAGTCATTGCGTAACAACCGCCCAACCAATCAGGATTCTTTGTTGGGCAGTCAACATATATCTTGGTTGGCTGTGATGGCTTGATTTTTTTTTAGTACTGTCAACGTTTCCGTAAAGAGGAATTGCCTCAGATTGGCTCACATACCAATTAATATTTTTATCAAAATTGACCGAAAATACTAATAATGGGATCTTAATTTTGTTATATATCGTTATTAGGTATAGAAAAATTATTCCTTTTTCTTTACGTTGACATAGTAAATACAGCTGTACAAAGTATTCGGGTTAAACCTATGAAACGATTCTCTACAATATTACTACTGACAGCCGCCCTGCTTTTATCAGCAGGTTTTCCGGCTATGGCTCAATTGCGTGATCAGGCTCCCTCTCCTTTGAATTATACGGGACCTGTAACCAAAACTGTCAAGGTCACTGAAAATCAAAAAGGGTTGCTCGATCTTTTCAACATCAGAAATGTGAAGATGCAAAACTCTTATGAGATGACGTTTTCATCCATTGGGGGACAGTTTTACAATCAAAACATCTTTACAAACACGTTGTTCATGAATTTTACCCCACGCCTTTCTGGTCGTCTCGATATCTCACTTGCTCATTCTCCTTTTGGAAATGGGATTATTACACACGGTCAAAAACCCCGGGTATTTATCAGAAATGCTGAGTTGAATTATCAGCTCGGTAAAAACAGTAGTATCCATTTTCAGTTTTCAGAGATGCCATATGCTAATCCGTACGGCCCGTTTGGAGGATACGGTTACGGTGGAGGTGGATATTATGGCAATCCCTTCTACAACAACGGATTTTTCAACAATAATCGCTGATCGGCCTCTTTTGAACCGTAATATCGCTTCATGAGTCAACATAAGAGTTCAGGTTTCTTTTTGAATGCGGTAATCGGTTTTTTAAGTCTCTTGCTGCTTGTACTTCTGGGAGCTTTTTTCACAAGGATGTTCTTTCCGCGCATTCAGAATACACGCACCGACGCCCAGGCTCAGTTAATAAGTAAAATCATTCAAGTTGAGGTTTTGAACGGATGCGGTGTGCCGGGTATCGCAAGCAGATATACACACATTCTTCGAAAAAATGGCTTTGATGTCGTAGAATCCGGCAACTTTGACAATTTTGATGTCACACATACTTTTATTGTCGATCATAGCGGACACCTGGAAAATGGCCGTCGTGTCGCCCGTGCCCTTGGACTCAGCTCAAAACGAGTGATCGAAGAACGATCAAAAGATTACTATCTCGATGCTACCATCGTAATTGGTTCTGATTATAACTCATTGAAACTCAACTAATATCTATGCCGAAAGAAAACGTACCTCATTACCAGACTCTTTCTCCAAAATCGGCACCTGTTTCCGACGAAACACAAGCCCTGTTGCAAACAATCCACAAAGCCCTGTTAGAAAAAAACGCTGAACGAATTGTCCAGCTGGATGTTCGTGGACTATCACCTGTAACAGATTTTTTTATCATTTGCAGTGCTCCTACGGATATTCAGATCAAGACTTATGCTGACTCTGTTACGGAATCGACCAAATATCAGCTGGGAGAATCTGTTTGGAAAAAAGAGGGGTTGAACACCCGCCGATGGGTCATACTCGACTATGTAAATGTCGTGGTCCATATTTTTAAAGATGAATTGCGGGATTACTATAATCTGGAGAAGATGTGGAATGATGCCATCACCACACATATCACGGATTAATCTATATAGGATTGGCGGTTTTTGCCTCTGCCTGATGTTCATTTCTGCATGGATGACCACTGGTTGCACATCTAAACAAGCCCGCAAAAAATCATTCGGCATGAACAATGAAAGCTCATTACCAATATTGAGCGACACATCATCCATAAAAGACCTGGTATCCATTGTCTCTCCCCAAGGTGTTCCCTATCAAACCGGCAGCGTTTATATTGATTCGGTAAAGAAAATTGTCCACGATAAAAAGGCCGGTCTTCTGATTCATGGCAGCCTTCCTTCCGGATGCAGCAGCCTTCTCAAAATCGGCCATACTGCTAATAGTGACACATTGCATCTACAGTTAACCAGCTGGAAGCCCAGGAATAAAATGTGTACACAGCAACTGGTTCCCTTCACCTACTTATACTATCCCTACATGCCAGCCAGTGAACTCAGAGCCATGCAATTTTGTGATGTCGATGGCCAGGTTGTACATTTTGGTTCGAACCCGTAATAAATAACTCAGAACGAAGTAAAGGCATGTCCCATAAGATACTGGTTACCGAACCGATTCATGACGATGTACTCGAATATCTTCAAAAGAACGCCTATGTGACCGTCGGCAAACGCGGTGAATACAACACGGAAGAATCACTATTTGGACCGGTTGAACAATTTGATGCTATTCTTTCCATGCTCTCCAATCCATTCACACAAAACGTTCTGAAAAAAGCTGATGGTCTAAAAATCGTCGCAAACTATGCCGTTGGATATGACAATATCGACGTCAGAGCCGCAACCGATTTAGGAATACGCGTTGCCAACACTCCAGGCGCACTTACAGATGCAACGGCCGACCTGACAATGAGCCTCCTTCTCACTGTTGCACGAAAAATATGTGATGCACAGCAATTCCTGCGTGATGGTAAGTTTGACGGATGGCACCCGCTTGGTTTTCTCGGGATGGATCTCAACAAAAAAAATCTTGGAATTGTCGGGATGGGTCGCATCGGGCAGGCTATAGCAAAACGTGCAAAAGCTTTTGGAGTGAACATTCATTACCACAACCGGAAACCAGTAGCTTCAAACATTGAGCTTAACCTTGAAGCTGCCTACGAATCGGACCTAAACGAAATGGTTCGATCATCCGATATCCTCGTACTCTCGTGTCCTCTCACGCCTGAAACACGGCATCTCATCAATGCAAAGACACTCGATCTGATGCCGGATCATGCCCTGCTTATCAACATCAGCCGCGGACCCGTGGTAGACGAACAAGCACTGGCTTCGGCATTACACAACGGTTCCATTGGGGGTGCCGGGCTCGATGTTTTCGAAGAAGAACCTAAAGTACATCCGGATCTCTTAACCGCACCGAATACCGTAATTACACCTCATATTGGTAGTGCAGCCTCGGAAACACGAAGAGAAATGGGTTTTCTTGCTGCAAATGCCATCTTTGATACACTTAATGGGAAGCCGGCCGAAAGTATAAGCAACCTGGTAAAGTTATAACCCAACCGTATCCTTCCCGCTTTAACATTAAGTGATCATTCACCTCTGGGTGATCCTCGATTATCATTGCGATTTATCTTTCCTAAAATGAGTCGATCGCCGTATCTTTAAGGTTCGTTTTCGGAGGACAGCGGGCCAGCGAAACATCGGAAATCAATTTATCTATCAATCCCACCTACACATCTCTCATGTAAACGAGGATTGATAATTATTACATGACCTCGACAACCAAACATAGTATAAAAGTTCATCGTCCGGCGTTGATTGAAGCCAGAGCCATCATGAAGCTTGGGTTACCGGTGATAGCCAGCCAGCTTCTTCAGATGTCTATGGGCTTCGTGGATACCGTCATGGCTGGAAACCTGAGTCCAAAGGCGCTTGCTGCCGTCGCTGTCGGATCCAGTTTATTGAATCCTGTCTACATCTTTCTGCTGGGTATCCTAATGGCGATCAGCCCGGTCGTGGCTCATCTGCTTGGAGGACGTCAGATCAAAAAGATAGGCCGGAATGTGCGACAGGGACTCTGGATGAGTCAGATCCTTGCATGGCCCGCTTTTTTCCTTATCCGCAATCTGAAGCCCCTGCTTCACTTCATGAATGTGGAACCAACAATTATCCCCGTTGCGCAGGGTTACATGAATGCCATCTCCTGGGGACTCCCGTTCATCAGCGCTTACATGGCCCTTCGTTTTTTTAATGAGGCAATAGGCGCCACAAAACCCGGCATGTATTTTGCACTCATTGGCGTCATCGTAAACATCGCTGGTAACTTTGTATTTATGTATGGTTACCTGGGATTTCCAGCCATGGGTGCCATAGGTACCGGCTGGGCAAGCGCACTCGTTGCCGTCGTCATGTTTGTCGGTTTGCTCATTTATACAGCAAGACAGCGATCTTATAAACGTTTTGGTATTTTTGAACGGCTGGGCCGGCCAAACCTGGATATTTTTCGCGAGCTCATACACATTGGTTTGCCAAATGGAATGAGTGCCTTCATGGAAGTCAGCATGTTTGCACTTGTCACGCTTCTCATGGGTTCTATCGGTACGCTGGCAGTTGCCGGACACCAGATAGCTATCAACTTTTGTTCCATCACATTTATGATGCCTCTCGGGTTATCAACAGCCATTACAGTTCGTATCGGTCAGGCTATGGGGCGTAAAAAACCTTACCAGGCCCGCCACTCTGGTTTTACCGGAATTGCACTAAGTGTGATGATCATGACGTGCACTGCCCTGATAATGTGGTTGATCCCGGAAGCTGTTGCTCATCTTTATACCCAGGATCCGGACGTCATTGCTGTTGCAGTGTCTCTTTTACACATCGCAGCCATTTTCCAAATATCTGATGGACTTCAGGTAAGCGGTTTGGGTGCCCTGCGCGGTCTTAAGGATACTAAAATACCCATGATCGTTAATCTTATCGCCTACTGGATCATCGGCCTGCCACTTGGTTACTATCTGGGAATCACGTTAAACATGGGTCCAAGGGGACTCTGGCTTGGGCTTGTCGCCGGGCTCAGTGTTGCGGCTATACTGCATAACACCCGCTTCTGGATACTTACCAAACACTTCATAGACAAACCATCCAGCATCGCCCAGGTTCCGGATGATACATTAATCGGTACAACAGCTTAGTTACATTCCGCCCCTCCATCATTGCGTATCTACAAATATTGCGGGAATGGAACCAATTCTAACGCGTTGGAATTGATAATCACAACTGTGGTAATTTCTTACAGATATCGTGTTTGCCTATTGAAATCGATAATGAAAATTCACGGAATTTTATCGGATCCACTATCATTCGCATGGCTTTAACAACCAGTCATTCAGAAACCGGAAATTACTATCATCAATTTATGATTGAATTGCCATGCCTGTTTTGAGACAATCTTTCCCAGATTATACACGGTATCGACTATATAGAAGATTCAAAAAAACTTCAATCTAAGGCACAAGCATTAGCATATGTCCGTTTATATCCATCATATAGAGCCATTCGTACCTGACAACTGGTATTCGCAGAATAGCATTCGTGACTTCATGATCGAACAGATCCCTGGAAAGGAAATTACACGAAAACTGCTGCATAGGATATATGCCTTTTCCGGCATAGAAAAACGGCATTCTGTTATCAAAGACTTCAATCCCGAGCAAAAAGAACATACGTTTCTTGAAAAGATCGACGGAAAAACAGTTATGCCCGGTACTGCACATCGAAACAAACTGTATTCCGATGAGTCGAAGGTCATGTACCCCGAAATCGCAAGGCGTACCCTTAATGCGGCAAAAGGATTCAGTACATCTGAGATAACACACGTCATCACAGTATCCTGTACAGGATTCTTTGCCCCTGGTCCCGATTATCAAATCGTGAAAGAGCTCGAATTGCCTCCCACTACTGAGCGTTATCATATCGGCTTTATGGGTTGCTACGCAGCATTTCCGGCACTGCGAATGGCCAAACATTTTTGTGATGCTGATCACAATGCCAATGTGCTGATCGTTATCCTTGAACTGTGTACATTACACCTTAAATTTCGGGAAGAAACGGATTTTCTGCTGTCTGGGTCACTCTTTGCGGATGGTGGCGCCGGTGTCCTGGTAAGCTCCCGGAAACCACAAGATTCTGATCAGACAGTCGAACTTCTGGATTTCGAGACGTCTATTGCTCCCGATAGTGAAGCGGATATGGCATGGACAATCGGCGATGAAGGTTTCGATATGGCATTATCGACATATATTCCCAAGATCCTGGGTTCCAATGTGGAAACAGGAATTACTCCATTATTAAAGCGAATGAAAATATATAAGGATGATATTGATCAATGGGGAGTTCATCCGGGCGGTCGCGCTATTCTCGATAAGATCCAGCAAGGTCTAAATCTGAAGGATGAACAGGTGGAGCCATCACACGAGGTTCTTCGCCAATACGGAAACATGAGCAGCCCTACCGTGATGTTTGTTCTGAATGAGATTTTGAATAGGCCGCTTCAAAAGGATGATGAAAAAATCCTTGCGATGTCATTTGGACCCGGGCTGACCCTGGAAACAGCTCTTCTCAAACGAACCGCAACAGCCTGAGGGTAAGCAGATTAATGAATTGGTTATTGAAGAGAAGGGAAGGCGATTTAATAGAATGGATGGATGAGGGAAGTGCAGATCGCAACAAGCTCTTCCAAACCTACCGCTTCTTCTCAGTGATTAATCGTTTTTTTTCAGGATGGAGAAAACTTTACGAAGAATATCTGCGACCCCTTGCCGATGATGATCGCCCGTTAGAAATCCTGGACATCGGCTTTGGAGGTGGTGACATCCCCTTGAAAATTTATAACTGGGCTGAGCGAGACGGTATATCCGTAAAGATAACCGGCATCGAGACCGACCCGAGAGCATTGAAGTTTGTCGAAACCAGGGATTGGCCGGATAACATCAAATTCGAATATCTCACCACGCATGAAGTGATATCGGAGGGAAGAACCTTCGATGTCGTCATCTCGAATCATCTGATCCATCACCTGTCCGAAGGTGAACTAAAACAGACACTTATGGATTCTAAAAAGCTCAGCCGAAAGCTAATCCTGTTCAATGACTTGGAGCGAAATCCGCTGGCCTTTATCTCTTTTTCCCTCTTTATCGGACCGTTTTGTCCGGGTTCCTATATAGCATATGACGGACGCATCTCCATTCGAAAAAGTTACCAAAAGACTGAACTGGAAGAGGTTGTTCCGAATGACTGGACAGTAAAGCAAATGAATCCCTTTCGGTTGCTTCTCATAAAGGAAAATGTCACTGAGACAAAGTTGACGGCTAACAATGTTTGATGCCATTATTGTTGGCGGCGGAGCTGTTGGTCTTTTTACGGCATGTCGCCTGAAGCAGCTTGGATTTGACATCCTTGTCCTTGAGAAAAACACGCAGCGTTCGACACATTCGCGTTCCATAGGCATCCACCCTCCTTCCCTTGAATACCTCGAACAGATGGGATTAGTCGAGCCATTTCTCGAACAGGGACTTTCAATCCCTGAAGGTGTTGCCATAGGTGATCAGGGAGTTATTGGAAAACTCGACTTTCAAAAATGTCCGGGCCCGTATCGTTTCGTGTTAACACTTCCCCAGTATCAGACGGAAATGATCCTTGAAGATCATCTGATTGGTCGCTTCCCTGCTATTCTGAAAAATGGAATAGAAGTAATTGCCATCCAGGATAAAACTGATCATGTAGAGGTTATCTCACGACGAAACGATGGAGGCCAGGAGACATTTCTTGCAAAGGTGGTCATTGGTTGTGACGGCAAACACAGTACAGTCAGAGAATTGCTAAATATTCCCTTTGAAGGCGAAGAATACCCGGATACATTTGTCATGGGTGATTTTGCAGACACCACCGATTTTGGTCCCACTGCTGCCATTTACCTGCAAAGCGCGGGACTCATTGAATCCTTTCCACTCCCGGGAACTAAAAGACGCTGGGTCGTTCGAACCTCAAAATTTATTGAGAATCCTTCACCTGATCAGTTGAAAAATTGGATTGAACCAAGAACGGGTTTTCAACTGCCAGTCGAGACAAACACCATGACCAGTTCATTCGGTGTTCAGCATTATCGGGTCCGGAGATATGGACAAAAACACGCTGCTATCATCGGTGACGCTGCCCACATTGTCAGCCCATTCGGTGGCCAGGGTATGAACCTTGGCTGGATGGATGCCTGGGCGTTGTCAAACCTACTCAAACAACACAAATCCGATGGTTTTAAAAATGTACCGTGGAAACAGTTTTCTCGTAAAAGAGACTTTGCTTCGTGGCAGGCCATCAAACGCGCCGAATTCAATATGAGCATGGGACGCGAGCACAACTATCCAGCAATCAACGAAGCATTTGTCAGGAGTTTGATGCATCTACCGACTAAATGGATCCTGCCCAGACTGTTTACGATGAGGTGGCTGTAGCCAGTTACCAGTTACCAGTTACCAGTTACCAGTTACCAGTTACCAGTTACCAGTTACCAGTTACCAGTTACCAGTTACCAGTTACCAGTTACCAGAAAGATCACTGAAATAAATTTATCTACAAGTCACTAAACTCCTGCAATTAATTTCTATACTATCTCATCCCTGAACATTGCCGAAACACAATAAACCGTGTTTATTAACAAATTCTTATTTTTATTTTAAAATCAATTAATATATTAATAGTTAAGTGTTTGGTATTAAATGCAAAAAACAGAGAGGTTGTATCGGCAATCGGATATCCTGCCGGGACGTTTCTTGTAGATCTTTAATAAAGAGGGATAGTTTAAGTCAAAACCAGGTGTAATTCATTTAGGTATAATCAAGATTTAGATGAAGGGTAAGACCTTGGGATTCTTACTTTAGTTTCTCTTGTTTTGATGTGTGCTTTCATTTTGTCTGAATTGATTGTAAGCCTGACTAAGTAGAGATAGTAAATCTCTTCTTAACACCACTACATTTGGTTGGCTTTTACCGATATCTCAGGGAGATCTTGTCATGTAAATGGGGTGTTGTGTCGACATGTCCTCAACGCCCAACCTTTCTTCAAACAAGAGCATATAATCTATTCAACTGAATAGTAACAGGTATTGAACTACAGATTAGTGTGCATAGATACCTGTTATAAATAGGCGGAGGGTTCTAATGAAAAACATGGTACTCACTTTAACTATTCTTTTTAGCGCCATAGCATTAATTGCAGGTAACTTTACTAACGCAAACGCACAAGATCTGCATGTTAAGATGTCGGCATCAAAAGAAGTGGTCGGGCCTGGCGATTATACGACGTATGTAATAGTAGTATCGAACATTGGATCGACAGATCTTTTAAATGTAAGTGCATCTATAGTGTTACCTGATCAGATTAAAGGCTTCACAACACCTCCAAATTTGAGCTGTTACTATGCCGGACACTGTTATGCAAATGAGACGGCTACATGGGATATTGGGACATTGGCAGCCGGTCAAAGTAATATTACATTTTATCGAACAAAAATTGACGATAATGCTACAGATACAACAATTACGACAGATGTTACCGTCTCTGCATCAAATTCTTCAGATGCACATACTACCCATAAAATCACAATTGATCCGACTCCATTACTTCAGATGATACTAACATCCACTTCGGGTCCTATTTCTCCCGGAAGACGTATAACATACAACTTGAAGTATGGCAATATTGGATCTACTAGTCCATCCAACGTAACTATCAGAATGCCAGTCCCTGATGGCACCACATTTACGTCAGCTACTGATAACGGTATGGTTGAAAATGACACAGTCGTTTGGAACCTCGGACTGTTAGGAGCCGGTGGTGGTGGTACAGTCAGGATGGTGACTACTGCTAATAACAATCTGGAAAATGGACAAATAATCAGAGCCACCGTAAGCATTGATCCGAATGAAAGCAATGAATACGTTGTAAAGTCCTCTTCACTGCTACCTGTTCATTCCGATTTACCGCTAAAACTTGAATATGGGGTTAGTCAAACAGTCGTTGGACCTGATGAACAGGTTACTTATACACTTACTGCTACAAATACGGGTTCAACAGATTTGCTTGATTTATCTGCTCGTGTTCTTTTTCCGGGCGATGTAACCAATTTTGCAACGCCTGTAGACTTCGATTGTTACTATGCAGGCCACTGTTTTGCTAGTGAGAATGGTACTTGGAATATTGGCACCCTCGCGCCGGGTCAAAGTCGAACTGTTTTCTTTCGCACTTCTCTCGCTAACTCAATTCCGTACGGGGAAGTATTACATTCTATTTTAACCGCAAAAGGATCAAACACTCAACAAATACTAGCAACACAGGATGTTTCTGTCGATCCTACACCATTAATGCAACTAAGCATTTCACCTGATGCGGGACCAATCGTAGTAGGCAAACCTTTTAATTATACGATAACATTTAGCAATGCCGGATCAAGTTCTCCCTCAAATGTGAAACTCTACATGTCCGTTCCGGAGGGAACAAATTTGGTTTCGGCCTCTGGTGGTGCCAGTATGTCAAACGGTATCATTAGCTGGGATATAGGACTCATGGGAACCGGTGCAAGCAAAACGGCCCGTGTAACAATATTGCCAAATGCCAACTTGTCTGAAGGTACGATTGTAAAGGCTGAAGCGTGGATTGATCCGGGAATAAATACAGAATATATCGTTCATTCTACAACCGCGAATACGGTCCATGTCCAACAACCATTGCACATGGAATACGGTATTAGTCAAAGTGCCGTTGAACCGGGGGGAAACATTTATTATTCGCTTACTGCTACCAATAGTGGAACCGTAGATTTACTTGATTTAAAGGCCAATGTACTACTCCCTAATGACATTAAAAATTTTGCGCCACTATCTGCTCTGAAATGCTATTATGCAAATGCATGTCAAGCAAACGAGAGAGCTAAGTGGGATATAGGTACTCTTACCCCTGGGCAAAGCAAAACCGTATTTTTCCAAACCGCACTGGTTAATAATGCCCCTAAAGGAGATATATTCAAATCGATCCTTACGGCCAGCGGCTCCAATACAAACCAAATAGTAGCGTCAATGGATGCATCAGTTGATCCAACACCACTCCTCCGGATGAATCTTACTACCGGTCCATCGCCCGTCGCACCAGGTGATCGCTTCCCATACACTGTAACCTTCGGCAATATCGGTTCTCAATCTCCATCTGGAGCTAAACTCCATGTGTGGATTCCCGAGGGAGCTGTTTTTGATTCAGCTTCTCATGGAGGTATAGAAAAAAATGGTGTGGTTACGTGGAATATAAAGAGCCTTGCTGTCGGAAATGGAGGACAAGTTAAAGTATGGGTTAAACCTAATCAGCAATTAGCGAATGGTTCAATATTGAAAGCACGAGCCGAAATAGATCCTAATATAAGTACAGAGATAGTTCTCCACTCAAAGGCGATAACGACTGTGCAAAGTGGAGAGCCACTAGATATTAATTACAGTGTGAACCAATCCAATGGAACACCTGGGAACACGCTTACCTACACAATTAAAGCAAAAAATAATGGAAATACAGACCTGCTTGATTTAGCAGTGCGTGTTCTTTTACCAAGCGGTATTAACAATTTTGCTCCACCTGCCGATTTCAATTGTTACTACGCCAACGCATGCCAACCGAATGAAATCGCTACATGGGATGTGGGCACTTTAACACCCGGACAGAGCCAATCTGTCTCATTTAGTGTAAAGATCTCAAACGGGACTTCATTGGGTAATGTATTGCAAAGCTATGCCCTTGCAACTGAGTCCAATGCTGATGATAGTGAACATTTGATACAGCAGGATATTCTCGTGGGATCACTGATTGCTTTCAACCTCCCGCCTTCCGCAGCCGTTATTGCAAGCCCAGAAGACAGCACCAGCCTCGTCATCGGCGGAGCTGACGGAAGTGCACCGTTACCTCCGGATACCCCGTTTATAGTTAGATGGATGCCCTCCACTGATCCGGAGAATGATGCAGTGACTTACCACTGGCAACTCAGCTCATCGACTGACTTTTCTAATCCATTGATTGATGAAATGAGTGGCGATAGTGGTAAGGACACCTTATACCAGACCGACTATGGAACAATCTCCAATATTTTGGAGATAACGGCGTGGCAGTTGGAGATTCCATCATGCTTTATCATCGCGTCGTAACAAGCGACGGAGTTAATCAATCAATGAGCGATACACTTGCATATTACACTGACACGCGGCACACTTACTGGAATCGAAAAGCAAACAGGCCTGCCAACCGTCCTTGCCTTGCATGATAACTACCCAAACCCGTTCAACCCGACGACGACAATCCGCTACGATCTACCGAAAGCAGGTATTGTTCATTTAACTGTCTTCGACGTTTTGGGCCGACAAGTAGCGGAATTGATTAATGCACAGCAGGCTGCAGGTTTTCATACCATTACTTTTAATGCATCCGGATTGTCGAGCGGCGTATACTTTTACCGCTTAAAAGCGAACAATCATACGTTAATCAAGAAGATGCTTCTAATGAAGTAACAAGTACTGTCAACGGTATCTCAGCAAAATTAACGCTGAGATACCGATTGATATCAATCAGTTTGTTTCCTGTTTTTCCCGCAATATCCGGCTCCTGTTTTCCTGGAACTCAATCATCCATTGCGGGTAGAGTTTTGGTGGTTGGGTTACGTCTGAAATATGTTTGACTTCTTCCTCGCTGAGTTCTACCTCGGCACTCTTCAGGTTATCTTCCAATTGTTCCATGGTTTTGGCACCGATAATCGGAGAGGTTACACCGGGCTGATGAAGCAACCACGCCAGTGCCATTTGCGGAATGCTGGCTCCTTTTTCCTTGCCCATCGCTTCCATCACATCAACGACATCATAGGCCATGTTTTTGTCGACTGGCGGAAAATCAAAATCCTTGCGGCGAGCGTCATTCGGACCATCCTGGTTACGACGGAACTTGCCGGTAAGAAAACCACCCGCTAACGGAGACCATGGCAAAACTCCTAACCCTTCTTCACGGCATAAGGGCAAGAGTTCATGTTCCAAGTCACGACCCGGCTACATTGTAATACGCCTGAAGCGAAATAAATGATGCCCAATTGTTTGCCTTGGATATCTGAAGAGCTTTTGCCAGTTGCCTTGCGGCGATATTCGAACAACCGATATATCTCACTTTGCCTTGACGCACAAGGTCATTCAGTGCCTGCTAACGTTTCCTCAAGAGGTGTTACCGAGTCCCACCCGTGGATTTGATATAAATCGATGTAATCCACATCTAACCGCTTTAAACTGGCATCGCACGACGCCATAATGTGTTTCCGTGATAATCCTTTATTGTTGAAATCACCGGTTCCCTCGGCAGCAGCATCGCTCATAGGTCCGCGCACTTTGGTTGCAATAACAACCTCTTCCCGATCGATACCCAGATCTTTGAATGATTTTCCAAGAATCTCTTCCGACTCGCCGCGCGAATAAACATTCGCTGTATCGAAGAAATTGATCCCTGCATCAAGGCACGCTTTACCATCTCGGTTGGCAAGTTTTTGATCAACCTGACCTATGTTGTGAAATGATGAGCCGAAGGTCATCGTACCCATGCAAAGTTCAGAAACCGTAAGTCCTGTATTACCTAATGTTTTGTATTTCATATGATCCCTTAAATAATTTCATTTCCAGATTTCATCTCTGATGCTTCAACATAAAAATATCCTGTTCTGTTTCATGATCCGTCTCTTATTTCCATCTTTCGCAGGTTTGCAACTTGCGACACCCCCGGGTAAATTCAGGCAACAAATTTTTAACTCATAATATTACATCTATGACACAACCTAAACCTACCAGACGTAGTTGGGCTGAACCATACAAGGTTAAAGTTGTTGAGCCCCTTAAGACTACAACCAGAGAACATCGGGAGAAAGCTATTAACGAGGCTGGGTACAACACGTTTCTTCTTCGATCTGAAGATGTTTACATCGACCTGCTGACCGATAGCGGAACAAACGCAATGAGCGATTACCAGTGGGCAGGAATGATGCTTGGTGATGAGGCTTATGCCGGAAGCAAAAATTTCTATTACCTGGAATCAAATATGCGCAAGTATTACGGCTATAACTACCTCGTGCCAACACACCAGGGACGCGGAGCCGAGCATATCATCTCGCAGTTACTCATCAGCAAAGGCGACTATATTCCCGGCAACATGTATTTCACTACTACCCGTGAACACCAGGAGCTGGCCGGTGGGACATTCGTCGATGTGATTATTGATGAGGCACATGATCCTGAATCAACACATCCGTTTAAAGGCAATGTTGATCTCCAGAAGGTTGAAGACCTCATAAAAAAAGTGGGGGCAGACAAGATACCCTACGTCAGTGTCGCTGCAACTGTTAACATGGCGGGCGGACAGCCTATTTCGATGACCAATCTGGAAGCGCTTCGAGAACTAACTCAAAAGCATGGAATCAAGATCATCTTTGATATTACCCGGGCTGTTGAGAACGCCTGGTTCATAAAACAGCGCGAAAAAGGCTATGAGAATACATCGGTGGCAGAGATACTGAAACAGATGTGTTCCTACACCGACGGAGCGACGATGAGCGGTAAGAAGGATCTTCTTGTGAACATCGGTGGTTTCCTCGCTTTGAATGATGAAGATCTTTTTGATCAGGCCAGAAATATGGTTGTTGTTTATGAAGGATTACACACCTACGGCGGACTTGCAGGGCGAGATATGGAAGCCATGGCTCGCGGCATGGAGGAGATGGTAAAGGAAGATTATCTTCGCTCCCGGGTTGGCCAGGTCGAATATCTCGGTCAAAAACTCATCGATTGGGATATTCCGATTGTCAAGCCGATCGGTGGCCATGCCATCTTTCTCGATGCAAAAAAGATCCTGCCTCATATTCCACAGGAAAAATTTCCGGCTCAGACTCTTGCCGCGGAAATCTATATCGATTCAGGTGTGCGCACGATGGAAAGAGGAATCGTTTCAGCAGGACGTGACCCCAAAACCGGAGAACACCGGCATCCAAAGCTCGAATTGGTTCGTGTAACCATCCCCAGGCGGGTGTATACCCAAGCCCATATGGACGTTACTGCAGAATCAGTACTCGAGGTCTATGAGAACCGGGATAAGGTTAAGGGCCTGAAAATGGTTTATGAACCCAAACGCCTCCGGTTCTTCCAGGCACGGTTTGAAAAAATATAATTTTTACAGCCACCCTGACAGGGTCTTGACCCTGTCAGGGTTCTCATAGGCTCCTGATTATAAACTACCTTTTATCTTGTTCCACTCAGAGACGAGTTTATCCAATTCCTGCTTATAGTGGTTGTAAACTTCATGCTGCCCTTGTGTTGGCGCGGCGTCTGCACTTTTTACGGCTGTGGACAGGCTGCTGAGTACCCCGCCAATTTTCGCGAGATTCGGGCTGCCGGAACCGGCTATCTTTTTGAGTGTTGTCTTAGTCGTTTCTGAAAGGTTTCCGCTCTTTAACTTCGACTCGATTCGCTCATGTAACTCAACGGCTTCACTTAATGCCGAGTCTACAGACTGTGCAAGTTGTAATTGCTGACGCAGTGCACCGAGAGTCACATGCACACGTGGATCAAGATCCACTTTCAGAGGCTGCGAATAGGATTTCCCGTTTACCGTCAAAGTAACAGTGTAATTTCCGGGAAGAGCCAATGCTCCCTCAGGATCTAATGTATTATCATCGTCATCCCAAACTGCAGAAATGGAATAACTGTAACTAAGTGCACGTGGACGCTGGTATCTCAAATCCCACACAAAACGATGCATCCCGGCGGAAGTTGGAAGTTCTTCCGGTGCACCCAGCCAGCCCGGCTGAAAATAGCGGTTGGCTTTCAGGTCCTCGTGCATATGATCGCTGTTGAAGTGGCGCACAACATGACCGTCTGAATCTTTGATCGTCAGAGTAATCGGACCACTGACGGCGTCTTTCAACCAGTAATCGATAACGGCACCGGCTGGCGGATTCTGACCAAGCGGCGTTGATGGCGGTGGCGGGGTATCGCGATTCTCATCCCGGCGCAATCTCCACGCATTCTCGGGTCCGAACAGGTGAACGGACATATTATTGATCGGTGTACCAACCTCGCGCAAAGGCTCAAGATCATCGAGGACCCAAATACCGCGTCCCTGTGTCCCGGCAACAAGATCCCCGTTATGAACCTGGAGATCCCGCACCCATGTCGTAGGGAAGTTCAACGAAAGCGGCTGCCATTTTGCACCGTCATTGAATGAAACATAGACACTCCGGTTTGTACCGGCGTATAATAATCCTTTGCGCATTGGATCGGCACGAACAACAGTTACATATTCATCTGAAGGGATGCCGTTGTCGATCTTTGTCCAGCTTTCACCGCCATCCGTTGTTTTTAAAATCATCGGTGTGAACTTATCCAACCTGTGCAAATCAACAGCGGCATAAGCCACTTTTGTCGAATATGTTGCCGGGGAGATCGTCGATATTTTGCCCCAGAGCGGGATATCATTAGGAGTCACGTCCTTCCAGTGTTGCCCGCCGTCGGTTGTTACCTGGATAAGCCCGTTGTCCGTGCCAACCCAAACAACATCCTGGTCTCTTGGTGACGGCGCGATAGTATAAATCACTCCATAACCCGCATCATTGGCCTGCTTAAGGTTTGGATTCGCAAAATCCTTCACTCCGTCTTTCTTCCCGCTCAAATCCGGGCTAACCGTCGTCCAATTGTTTCCGTCATCGGTAGACTTAAATAATACCTGTGATCCGAAGTACATCGCATGGTTGCCTGTTTGAGAAAATACGAGCGGCGTGATCCAGGTGTAGTGATACTTCACCGTCGTCGCCCGGGCACCGTAGGTTGATACCGGCCATGGCGAGACATCGGCTACCTGTCGCGTCGACTCATAGAAGCGGGAAACATGTCCCCCAAGTCCGCTGCCGAATACAATACTCGGATCGCCGGGTTTGGGGACCATATAATCACGTTCGTCACCGCCGACCGGGTGCCAATCTCGCTCCTCAATCACGCCGTATGGTCCGCGGCTTGTGATATCGACTGTACCGTTATCCTGCTGACCGCTATAAATATGAAATGGAAACCGATTGTCAACGGCTATGTGATAAAACTGTCCGGTAGGCTGATTATACCAGCTCGACCATGTTTTACCGCCATCGACAGTTACACACGCTCCCTGATCCGCACCTGTGATCATAAGTGACGGGTCATTCGGGTTGATCCAGAGGAAATGATAATCGTCACCTCCCGGTGACCCCTTCACGATGCTGAAATGATGTCCGCCGTCATTGGAATAATGGATGGATCGCCCCATCACATAGAGGGCTTCCGGGTTTGTCGGATCGACAGTGATGCGGCAAAAGTAATTGTTAGTGAGTTCACCATCATTACTCAATTTCTGCCAGGTTTTCCCCCCATCATTGGAACGGAAGAAACCGCTGTCACCGGCTGGTCCCTTGTTCTCAGTGCTACTGCTCTGCGAGCCGCGTGCAATTGTCGCAAAAACCGTGTTCCCCTTACTTCCTTCAGCCACGGCTATACCGATTCTCCCAAGACCGCCGGATGGCAGCCCCTTGCCCCCAACCTTCTTCCAGTGATCGCCGCCGTCTTCACTTTTATAGATACCAGATCCGGGTCCACCCTGAGCCTGGAAATAATCGAGCCAGGGATGAAGCCGCATTTGCCACATAGCGGCGTACACAACCTCGGGATGCTTCGGATCCCATGCCAGATCCACTGCACCGGTGTTGTCGTCTACTTTCAAAACATGCTGCCAGTGTTTTCCTCCATCATTCGATAAGTAGACCCCGCGTTCGGGATTTGGGCCAAATGCATGACCAAGTGCTGCTACAATTACCTTATTCGGATCTTTGGGATCAACCAGGATGCGCCCGATATGTCGGCTATCTTTCAGTCCTACATTATGCCAGGTTTTCCCGGCATCATCAGACCGGTAAACACCGTCGCCGGCCATATCATCATACCGTATCGTTGCCTGGCCTGTCCCGACGTATATAATATTTGGATTGGACGGAGAAACAGCCATTGCTCCAATGGCCGATGAGGTCTCATGCTGCATGGATGGTTCCCATGTTCGACCTGCATTGATTGTCTTCCAGACGCCACCGCCGGCACCACCGAAATAGTAGGTATTGGGCTGACCCGGCACACCGCTGGCTACAGTAGCCCAACCCGCACGATAGGGGCCAACCTGGCGCCAGCGCATCCCCGAATAAGCACTTTCAGGAATGGACTGCCCTTGTGCAATTCCAGCAATAAATACTGAAATCAAACAGAAGAAAAGCATTTTAAGGGATAAATGAAGATTTTTGCGAGAAGGGTTTTTATACGTTTTCATAGCCTTTAATTTTCAAATATTCATGCAGGGCAGGGTCAACTGCACAAATGTATTGATCAGCAGATCCGCAACCTTTATAACTCAGCCAATATGAGCAAGCCATCCGAAAAAAAGAAATAAAAATCTGTAAAGAGATTTAACGGAAGTTTTTATCGCCCGTTAAGGCGTCCTCGCCTGAACATATAAACGATGCAATATGAAGACGTGGTGCCAACCCACCCCTTAATCCCCTCCCAAGAGGGGAAACTATCAACCTTCCCTTTTCAAATCGTTTATGCAGTTTTTCAGGTGGTTGATTCTTGTATAGATATCGAGCGGTAAAACAGAATCGGTATTTTTAACAGCAGCCTGGTATAATGACAAAGATTTTTGATACCAGCCAATCGCGGCCTCTCTTTTGTCCATATCATCCATGATATCACCTTCTTCCATCAGCAGATCGGCAAGGGGCAGTCCTTTTTCATTAAAGAAACTCCCATTCTCCATGCACATTTCAATGATCTCATCACTTGTCCGACTTCTCAACGTATGTGTGTCCGTTTTGAAAAACTGGCTCAGTGCCTTCTCAGCATCTTCGAGTGCCTCATCATACTGTTTCTTTTTCTTCTTCGTAATCACATTACCAACAGCCTGCGCCAAAAGCTGCGTTTCACGCATGAAAAATTCTCGTTCGAACATTGAAAATCAGGGTATAGAGGTATAAGGAAATATGGAAGTAATGATAATACGGATAAGTCCTGGTAAGCAGCTATACTGCCTACTCCCGTAACCCGCAACTGGCAACCCGAAACTCATTTCTCGTACAAGTCTTCGATCTTGGTCTTTGATACTTCAACGAGAAAACCAGCCAGATCATCTGTCACCTTATCCATAAATTTCACTCCTTTTTCTTCCGTTGCCATTTTAGGATTTCCGACACCGGTATCATTGGTTGCCTTGCTCCATTGGCGCTGTGTCCAGACTTTTCCTTCCCGAATTGCTTTGACTGTAAATGGATTACTGCTTCCGTCACCAGCTGTATCCAGCGGTCTGACAAATTCGGCCACGATATGCAACATAGCACTGGTTTCCAGCTCACCCGCATGGTCTCCCGGTTCGTCGAAATATTGCTTACCATCCGCAACCTGCCACCAGTTTGTCCCGAAAATCACCATGTCCGGGAAATGGGTCCCCACTTCACGAATGATCTGTTTGAAATTGTTCCCTCCATGCCCGTTCATCACTAAAAATTTCCGGATACCCGCCCGATTGACTGATGCCGCTACATCTGTCAAAACAGCAGTCTGTGTACCCGGATTCATATTTATATCCAGCTTAATATCAAACTGGCCGGTATTAACGCCAAATGGGACACAGGGCAATACTACCGTTTTGGCACCCAAATCCCATGCTTTGCGTGCCGTTTCAGCGGCTACAAAATCAGTCTGATAATTATCTGTAGCGTATGGCAGGTGATAGTTGTGTGCTTCGGTTGCTCCCCATGGAAGAATAGCAACTTGATAATCTGTTTCTTTTACAACATTCCAGGTTGTTTCTGCAAGAATGTAGGGGCGTCCTTTTGATTCGGTTTGGTTGTCTGACTTCATACTATTCTTCCTTTTTTTTGTTAATTGGAGACGGAATAGTATATAGTAAATCTACAGCTATTCATCCAGTGGTGATTCGGTACAGATAGTCAACTCAGACAGATAGGTAATTTTAAAGCATAAACGATATGCTTTAGGTTATAACTCCGAAATAATTGGAGTTTAAAACCTCAGAATGAGTAGCTGCGACGCACTTTAGAAGAGCGTCGCAGCTACTTTATTTATTTGATCAATGTCACTCGCCGGATAAATGTTTTCTCGCCTAACCGGGCACGGATAAAGTATACACCACTTGCCAGTTGATGCGCATCAAACCGGAGCTGGTACCGTCCGGCCTGGTATTCTTTATCGGTAAGGGTTGCCACTCGCTGGCCGGCAATGTTATAAACCACAACCTGTACATGAGCTGCTTTAGGCAGATTTACCGGAATAACCGTTGTTGGATTAAATGGATTGGGATAATTTTGCCCGACTGAAAACTTATGGGGTAATTCGCCAGTTTTATCCATTTCTTGTTCAGACTGATTGGCGACCTTAGAAGATGCAATACTTTGGGGTGCCTGACTGTAAACTTTCATCGAATCCTGTAACGCTGCTTCATCGTAACTGTAATCAGGAGCGACGTAATGGGCGGACATAGCCGCATCCGGTTTTATAGCATCGATCTGCTGGTAGGTGGCCAGTGCTTTACCGAACTGTTTCTGGTGTATCCAGGCTACTGCTCTGCTAGCTAAGAATGCAGACTTGTCATCCTTCTGCAGGATATAAGGGGCAAACCTGTCAGCTAATTTCTGTACTTCTTCCCATTTACCCTGATGTAACAGGCGATCCATCTTCAGCAATACCGCTGTAGTCCCCATTCGCATCATCGCTGATGAGGGCAGAAGGGATTTGTTAAATGTATAAGATTGAAGGTCGTTACTCCCGGAAAGATCGTTTGAGGCCAGCGTCATAGATGTTTCAAACGATCCGCTATATGCATCCAGTTTATTCAAAAAAACACTGGAATCTGCCGGGTCATACAATTGTATCAGGCTGTAGGCTTCCTGTAGCAGCCGGTAATTGTTAGGGTCGTCCGGTTTTTTGCTCAGCTGCCCATAGATCGTATCCAAACGGTCAGAAGCATGTTGTTCTACATTACTTAATGTACCGGCGGTAGTTTGTTTAGCAGCAGAAGTTTTGTTGGTTGACACATTATTCATTACCTCTAATTTAGCCGGTGCAGCCTGACTTGTTGATCCGCTATATGTGGGATCATAGGTCAATGGATTTCCATAATCGACGCTTCCATAAAAATAGTATGAGGGTGGACTTGTCGTTCCCCACCAGTTGTCTCGGGCCTCATCGGTCCAGGTGCCTCCGCTTGTGGTCATCGAAGTATTATAAATTGCGTAACTTGAATTGCTAACGAACCGGTTCCATCCCTGGTCACTGCCACTCCAGTCAACGTCACCGGCATACACTCGGGCATAGTTAGAACTCATCGCTCCGTACGTGTTGTTATCAATCCGGGAATAGTGAAGAACGACCCAGGCGTTGTCATAAACATCAACACCCCGATAACTTCCGGAGATTGTTGTTGGGGTGAATGTGGAGCCACTTTGGTAAGCATCGGTCCATGCCGTGCCGGTACCTCCCATGTATATTCCATAATCGGGATTATTTACGAAGTCAGAACCGGTAATCAACGCCTCACCACTCCATACATAAATGCCACAACTATTGTATTCAAATGTGCATCGATCTACATGATTTGTGGCGTTATTAATATGTAATCCATTACCTGCACCATTAAAGGTACATTGTGTAAAGTTACTTGCAGTACTCCCGTTCAGGAGAATGTACGTCCAGCGATCGGAAGCCGCATTGGAACCGCTCAGTGTCTTGAATACCGTTCCGGTTGCCTGGATATTGCCGCTTCCTGTGGTTTTTATAACGGCTCCTTTGCCCAGATGTACAGTCGTGCCCGGTTGAAACGTAACGGTGCCTGTAATTGTGATAGTCGAGTTTCTATTAATGTACAGATCGGCATTTTGGGGATAGGTGTATGTTCCAATATTATCATTAGCCGGGTAAGAATACCCTGTCTTTATAAGATTGATCTTGTAATCGGGATCAATATTCCAGTAACCGTTTTGAAGTTTTAAACGGGCAAAACCGTAATCTTTCCCTGCCGGTAAAACAAGATGGGTGAGAAAATTCCCGCTTATATCGGTAAGGTTAAACTCGAAAGATTTATTATAGGCTGTGGAGTTGATTTTTGATCGTTTGGCCACCACATCGATTGTATTGGCATCTTGACGAAATGTCCATACTTGTATGGGTGTGTATCCATTAGTGCTGTATGCTACAAGTGAATGCGGCAAATATGCTGGACTTTGTCCGGAAACCTCAAAAAAACCTACTGTTGTAAAAATCTGAGGGGCAGAGTAAGTACCCAAAAAAGTGTCCCATGTACTGCCTGTACCTTCATTATATTCATGTTGTGCTACTCTTCCTGATCCTGCCGTTCCATCAAATTCCACGGGCTTTTCATAGAAGTAGAGATTTTGTCCATGTGATGAATTTTGGGGGTCATAAGGTTTGTCCCAATATTGCCAGCCTGTGCTATTTGATTGGATGCTTGATCCATTACCATAATATCGCATTCCGTATCGGGACCAACTCCCCTTGGTTGTTTCGACCGAATTCAAATCCACCAAATAGGGATGTGGAGCATTAATAAACAGCACATCCCTGTGATACCGGGATTCCACAGTATGATCTTTGATATTAAGCTGCACAGTCCCGTGCATTAGTGTTATGTCTCCGATATTTTGGTAATAAAGGGTATCCACCTGATTATGATGGGAAACTTTATGCTCCAGATCGACATCCACGTAGGGACTTTCAATACCACCCTCATTTTGATAATAAATGTGATTGAACTGCTGAAGAGGATTACTTTTAGTAAGGGAATCATAATAGGTCATTTGCATCGTATTATGATATAAATAAGGATTCCAACTGCTATTAAATCCTGCTGATGAGTGATCATATCCTGTATCCATCAGGTAGGAGGTTCCGTCCACATAATAGAGAAGTTGTAGTTGATCCGGTTGCTCGTGTCCTTCACCTCTTGTAACCGCATCATTGTCTTCCCCATTAAGGAGTAAATAATGCATCATTCCACCATTGGTCTTTCGCATCACTATTTGCTGCTCTGTTTTACTACCGGGAGAGGTGTCTCCTACATTGCTTGGTGGTGCTGATCCATTATCTTTTTGGATTCGAGGAATCGCCAATTCGACCAAATCGAGATTATTATCCTTATCCATGCCCTTATCATTTAATTGATCATCAATCCGCGCAAATTTGGCAGCCGTCAACGAATATCCACCATAATAGGCATTCCATCGCAACATAGGTGCAGCTTGGATCGGATATTTGTTGCCGTCATCTAGAGGTGGAAGTTCTCCATAATCAGTGCTTAGATCGGAAAGCCAGTCCAATGGACGCATAAACCACCCGTTATAGAAAGGATCCGAAATATTTCGATTGTTGTATGTAAGGAATCCGTTTATGCGGATGGCATGCCAGAAGGGTACGACATCCAATAATGCATAATCCATATAGTAGGGGCCTTCCGCCCAAAAATGAGCTCCGTTGTCGGTCTGATAACTCCAGTATTCAGTCCTATCAGATGTAGCCTGATCGCCTGGAATGTTTCATCCAGCCAGCTCGTACAATCAGAACTAATATGGGTCATTGTGGTACTTGAGTCTATATCAGTTGGGTCATAGTATGCCTGCATAGTCAGAGCCGCATATCCTATGGCAGCAAATATTTTTAAATTTCTATTTCCGGGTTCCGCATAAAGATTTGAATTTGTAAAAAAAGCCTCAATTTTTTTGTGTTCGTACGTATGCAAGTCATCCATATTTACCTTAATCATTGCCTCCAGATTTGCCTTCTGGGTTTTAGAAAGCAGATTTGTATAATTAGTTTCTCCGTAAAATTTGAAAGCGTTTTCCAAGGCTAAATATAGATCCAAAGCTCTGGCCATGTTCATCAAGGCACGGGTGAATTTGACCTGATCGGCATCTCCACCGGCAAAGTCGGAACCCTCGAGGAGCAGATAATTCGAGGGTAGTGTCAGTACACTCTTGAGGCTGTCTATGGCTTGATTGTAATTCCAGACTGGTCCAGTAGAATCAGGAATATTTTTTATTACTCCATTCTTGTAACAAATGTATCTCTCTAATGCTATGAAAGCGCGGGACTGGGCAATATTTGAGTTTTGCCAAACCCAACCACGTCGTGTCCCGTAATTACTCGTTGAAGCCGGATTCAAGATATTTTGTCTTGAAGTTGAAACGATTTGATTAAAGTTTGCCTCCATCAAAGGATCTTCCCCCTTATTATAGAGAATCTGCAGGATCTGTTTTAGCCCATATCCATGGCTGTTATTCCCTCCGTTGTCAAATCCATTCAGTGTTAGTCCCGGATGTTTTATTGTGTAATTCCCGTCGTTATATGGACCACCAGACCTAAAAACATCTTTATAAAACCGGGTATTGATTGTATCATGAGGCATGGAATTAAAGGTTTGTCCTACCGTTATCGCCGGAATTATGCACACTATGATTCCTACAGCTATTGCTGTCTTGATGTTACCAATCACTATTCTCTCCTTGTTTGTTATTGTAATAGTTCCGTTATATTTTCACTCTCGGCTAATATTTGACCTCTAAATAACCTCACCAAACATGCCTCATTGGTAACTACGGAATTTCACACACAAAATTCCTCTCCCCTCTCGCTATGGTAGCTCTATTACTCTATTAATCCATAGTTTCCCCTACTTTTGTGTTTCCTTATTGCCTTACGGTGACCGAAAAAGCTTCATCTACTGGGAGCAAGAGCGTATCGCCGTCATCAACAAAAACCTCAAAGTCATAGACATTCGATTTATCCGGTGCTTTCCATTTAATCCGGTTCTCTGAGGTGATACGAACCCTCAAGCCTCCGTATGTTGTATCTTTACCGCCAATAGGCGTTCCATTTGGTGTATACCAATAGAATCTAAATTTAGTATTTGTACTGTCCTTGATTCGGCACACGAACTGCACCGTATCTCCCGGTGCAACAACATCAGGTATCGCACGGGCGGATAAAATTATGGTTTGGTGAGACTCCCGTCCGGTATCATTTGGACCATTGATCTTACAACCTGCAAAGCCCAAAAGAAAAAGGAATATGAATAACGCTCTCCATTTCATGATCTCTCCAAACGGTGTAATATTCATTCGTAAATACCTAATAATTTTCTAACAAACAAGTTTTGTGTATAGTAATATTAAACCTTTTTACAATAGTATAATATTAGCTGATGATAAGGCATTCGGGCCTCATCTGATTGTTCCATCGTTGCAGAAATATTAGATAACGCTCGTGTGTCCAGGCGGAGATGCCTGGACCAGCGTTACCCTTGTTCCCGGCGTCTCGTTGCCCCTAAGAACTCCTATGGAGGGATGCTCATCCTAAAACTCTGTTCCATCTATCTATCGGAACCTTATTTTCGGGAAAACTTCAAAGAATCCGTCTTTCCTTGTTGTGGAAGCAGAGCTTCCCGGGGTGCGTCCCCAAAGAGACTTTGGGAACGAGAAAAAATCTACAGCTATTCATCCAGTGGTGATTCGGTACAGATAGTCAACTCAGACAGATATGCTCTTTGCAAAATGTTTCATATGTCTGAGGTTGTAACGATGGGATAGCTGATCAGCAACCCGGTTCCTTCGCTCTGTAAAACGACCATATATCCTTTTTAGATAGGGATTGGGCAATACAGGACTGATCCGGACCTCTGACTTCGGTTCCGGATTCCCTTCACTCAACAATTCGCTGATTTTGGCCAGTGGCTGATATTTTTCCATTATCAGGCGGCGTGCTTCGATCAACGCGGGGTATCGACTTCTGTATTCATCTTTATCGAGCGATTGAATTACTTCAGCGGCTTCAGCTGGTTTTTCCACATCAATTCGAATAAATGACTTTTCCGGAAAATATTCCTCAAGATTTGTGCATCCCCAGTAAATGGGTATTGACCAGGACAGAAAGCAATCGGTTATCTTTTCTGTGAAGTAGTATGGAATCGATTCATTTTCTAATGCAATGGAAAATCTATAAGATTTAAGTCCTTTCCACTTATCATCAATCGGACGAAAACCCCTACCCATCAAATCAAACACGACGCCTGCTTTTATCAAATCCTGAACAAAAGCAAGACGCTTACGGTGTCCCGTATAAATGTGGGCATCACTGAGAACACACGAAACGGACCTCTCCTTCCCGGGCGGATGCATACTAACAAGTTCATGAAAGGATTTGTTGACCGACCATCCCAAAAATCCATGACTTGCTATCACATTGTGCGCCGTCGGTATTGGTGAATAAACCTTTGAGTAGGAATCCATCCCGCCATACATCCAGGGATGAATAAAGGAATGACCGGGTTCCATCATAAAGGCAAATACGTTGCTAAGCGGCACGTTCACACATATATGTTCGGATGGGGTATTGAACACTACGAGGCCATCACATTCATCAACCGAACCAGTGGTGAAGAGGCAATCTCCGTAACCGGCCATTCCATTTTCCATGTATTGCGCATGTTGGCGCAGAAATATCTCTCCCTCCCGCAATAAAGCGCCAGAAATGTCGGAACATAAAATAGAATAGATTCGAGATAAATGGAAAAAACTAGTGCTCTTTTGCACTTGCAGTTATATCGGATGGCGGTTTCGTACCATCCAATTTGTTGGCGATGCTGTCTGATTCTGACTTGTAAAGTGCAACCACGATGCTCACACGCCGGTTGGAAGCGTCATAGGGATGATCAGGCTTGCGTAATTTTCGGTCGGCGTAACCTCGAATTTGCAGCAACTGCCCGGTACGCATGCCTCCGTGCACCAAAATTTTTCTTGCTGCATCAGCACGGTCAACGCTTAGCATCCAGTTTGAGTAGTTTTTGCTAACATAAGGGCGTGCATCGGTATATCCTTCTATAATGACACCATTAGGCAGTGTCTTGAAATCGCCGCCCATTATCTGAAGGAGCTTAATTGCCTTGGGTTTTAGTTGGGCACTGCCGACATCGAAGAACACACCTGTTGAATCCTCAATCAGATCGATTTGAAGACCGTCTTTAGTGATAGTAATCTCAACCTGGGTTTTAAAATCGCTGAACTCGGGTAATGAAGAGATCATTTCCTCGAGCTTTTTTCTCTCTGCCTGAAGCTGCCCTAAATCATTAAGTTGAAGAGTGATTGTCGAATCGTTACCGGTTGCCTTGAAATCAGGTGCCTTACCATCCGATGAAATAGCTGACCCGGTGCTTTTCATAAACGCGCCCGGATCCTTAAAATAGTGAGAAACTGACTGTTTCACTTCTTTACTCTGACCAACGATCCAAAGCACGATAAAAAGTGCCATCATGGCTGTGACAAAGTCGGCATAAGCTACTTTCCAGGCCCCGCCATGATGTCCGCCACCATGACCTTTCTTCTTCTTGATAATATTTATTACAGGCTTTTCGTCCTTCTTCTCCTCAGCCATTACTTATCCCCTCGCATATGTTGCTCCATTTCGTTGAACGTCGGCCGGTAATCCTGGAAAATGGTTCTACGGGCAAACTCAACGGCGATAAGGGGTTTCATACCTTTGGCAAAAGCTACGAGTCCGGCTTTGATGGCTTCAAACATACGCCCTTCTTCTTCGGTAGCGAGATCAATATTGGTAGCCATCGGTTGAACGAAACCGTAGGAAAGCAAAATGCCAAGAAACGTTCCTACGAGAGCAGCAGCGACTTTCTCACCAATCTCCGCAGGAGGTCCGTCAATAGCCTGCATAGTAATAACGATACCTAAAACAGCAGCAACAATCCCGATACCCGGCAAGGCATCACCAATCTTTTGGAGAATCATCCCCGGCTTGGCGCTTTCAATATGATGGGTCTCGATATCCGCATCCATCAATCCTTCTATGTCATGAGGTTCAGATCCGCCGACAATCATAAGACGCATGGTGTCGGTAAAAAAATCCATCACATGATGATTTTTCAGAAGCTCGGGATACTGTTTAAATACCTCACTCTCTTCCGGTTTCTCGATATGCTTTTCAAGGCCAACCATACCGTCTTTTTTCTCCATCTGAAACAGATCATACATCAGTTTCAACAAATTGAGGTAGGTATCTTTCGTGATCTTGCTCGACGAAAATATCCCAGTGAGACTTTTGATTATTTTCCCAAATAAATTGGAGGGTGTGGATATAAGCAACATTCCGACTGATGCCCCAATAATAATCAGGAACTCAGCATATTGCATCAGTACGAGAAAGGGTCCCCCTTCAATCGCAAAGCCACCTAATACGGCAGCTATAACAACAATAATTCCAATTATAACAAACATCCTTGTTCTTCTAATTGTGATTCTTACGACAAAATGATCGGTTCATGGCCTGCGAGCTGTAAAATTTCACCAACATCATGTTGGATAGTCCCAGGTTTTACAAATGTCCCAACCAATGACACTTACTCTTATCGACAGAAGGAATGAAAATCGAAAATGAAAGAAATACTTTTTTTTAATGTCTATATCTCTATATGATAACCGACTAATCTCTCCGGGTTAACCCATAATATATTTTTATATAAGGATATTGCCACTAATTAATTGGTAATATTATGATAGACAATAGATTACATTAATTCGGATAATTAAGCGCGATAGAGTACCAATCATGTTTATACTTGCACGGTCGGTCTCTTTTATGTAACTCTTAATCGGAGAATTTTACTTGCTCTGATCCTTATTCACTACTGAATCATACTTTATGTCATGAAAAAATCAATCTTTCTCCTCGTTGCACTTCTTCTTTTAGTTTATTCAGCAAACAGCCACGCCCAGGCTTCAAAAACAGGATATACGGTATCAAAAAAAATCAGTCTTCCCGGCAACTCGTGGTGGGATTATCTGAATGCGGATGCTTCCAGCGGACGCCTATTCGTATCTCATGGTGATATGGTGCAAATAGTTGATGTAAACAAGGGCACCCTCATCAAGACAATACCTAATACCCGCGGAGTTCACGGCATTGCGCTCGCAAACGATTTAAATAAGGGATTTATCAGTGACGGTGAAGACTCCTCCGTTACCGTTTTTGACCTGAAGACATTGAGTGTCACCGGTAAAATTCAGGTGACTGGCCAGGATCCGGACTGTATACTTTACGATCCCTATACACAGCGTGTTTTCACATTCAATGGCCGAAGTTCAAATTCGACGGTTATTGACGCAAAATCTGAAAAAGTGATTGGAACCATACCCCTGGATGGCAAACCAGAGTTCGCTGTAACCGACAACGCGGGACATATTTACAACAATATCGAGAATAAAAGCGAAATAGCGGAAATCAATCCCAAAACCATGAAAGTCGATCGCGTATGGTCCATCGCCCCGGGTGAAGGTCCAAGCGGCCTGGCAATCGACAGAGCCAATCATCTGTTATTCAGCGTCTGCCATAATAAATTGATGGTCATTTCGAACACGCAGTCTGGTAAGGTCATCACAACATTACCCATCGGTGAACATGTTGACGGAGCGGCTTTCGACCCACAGCTAAAACGAGCTTTTAGTTCAAACGGTGAAGGTACTCTAACAGTGGTACAGGAGGAAGGTAATAATAAGTTTAAAGTCCTCGGAAACCTGCCCACCCAGGAAGGAGCACGAACGGTTACAATTGATACCAAAAATCATCATCTGTATTTATCTACTGCCCGGTTCGAACCAGCGCCTCAAACATCTGCCGGTCAGAGGAGACGACCAAAGATGATACCTGATTCATTCGTTATTCTTGACGTAAAACCTGTTGAGTGATTCATTTCTGGTGAATAGCAGGACTTAACGACTCATTGAATTTGTTGCTCGTCGCTCAAGCGTACCACGGTCCCATTTACCCAGATTGGCTGCAGCCTCGTAGGTGTTCTGCAGAAAACTGATAAGCTTCTCATCAGGTGAATCCGACATTCTTACATCTTCGTAAGGAAGGATAAACTCGGAAAAATCCGGACTGTAAAAAGCATTTAGTGGTTTTATGGAGGCATCACGAAAACCTGCCGGTTCCGGGTAGGAATAGGCATAATAAACCGGAAATGGAGTTGCCCCGCCGCCAGGCCAAAAGCCACAACTATAAACCTCATGCGAGTAGGCATCACGGGTAACCCAATCCGGCAGATTGGGTACACCACCGGGATGCGGCGGTGCTGTTCTTCCGGAAAAACGAGTAACGGCCAGATCAAAGCTGCCCCAAAAAAAATGAACCGGACTGCATTTTCCAATGAACCGCGTACGAAACTGTTTAAAGATTCGATCCGTGTGTACAAGGATTCTCCAGAACCGATGGGCATATTCGGGGTCATAAGAATGATGCACAGTGTCGGCGTCAAAAGGGATCGGATCTACAATTTCATTGGGCTTTTTGTTGATCGTAACCGGCAGATCGAGTGACATCAAAGCATCCATTACAGACAGATAGAAATCGGCTACGGACTGAGGTTTCAGATCGATGATTCGGTTTGACGCTTCGCAGGTCTCTATTCTTAACTTGTGATCAACAAAATCAAAATCTATCTGAAATCCACGACTGCCATAGGGGATGAGTGTTGTAGTCAACCCGTGGGAAGTTACATATAACGGGACATGCCAGGAGTGATTGGTCCAGGGTGTCAGGGTTAACCTGATTTTACCAACGACCTGTGCCCACAGATGCAGTGTTGTATATGTATCCTGCCATTCCTGAAGAGGAAGACCCGGCCATAGGTCTTTTTGCATATTCATTTTTTTACACTTGGTCAAAAGTTATCCGATCCGGAATGGCGTCGGATTTAATCCAAAACTACTAACAGATTAATACTTTTAAAGCTTATAGCCTAATAAATATCATTCATACGCAATATTCCAAGAACATTATTCAGCCTATTCAACAACCCAAAAGTTTAACAATTAACGTGATTCAGCCAGCTCATTTATTTGATGGTAAAAATTTGGAGGGTTTATAACGTAAAAAATATTATTTATATAACTTTGTATTATTCAATAATAGGAATTAGAACAGAACAGGACATTAAAAGAAAATGAGAACCAACCTTTTCAATTCATTACTCCTAATTATTTTATCCGCTTTCCCTCTTTCTACCGTTTCCGCTCAATATCTCTCCAATATCACGGACAACAGCCGTTACAAACTTCATTTCTCCCATCCGCTTGATGCCGAATCCATATCCCCCGATACCCATGCCCGATTGGATTATTCGTTCAGCAACCTGGAAAACAGCGCCACGCAAAATGGACTTAATTACGAGATGGAATATGCCATAACACCGGCTTTCAGTTTTTCGGCAGGGTTGCCTTATAAGTTTGTTAATCCCGCACATCAACCAAATATATCACATACGGATAACCTGGAATTATCTCTCAAGTTTGCCAATTATACATTTGCAACTCATCATATACTACTCGGCTACGGATTCAGTTTCGACCTGCCCACAGGAAGCAGTGGCAAAGATATCGGAAGCAGCCATGTTCTCGGTTTAAACCCTTTCTTCGATATGGGTTTTATGTGGCGCCGATGGGAATGGATTGGTTTCGCCACTTTTGATATTCCAACGGGACAGCAAAATCCTACAAACGTCCAAAACGGACTCGACCTGCAATTTGCGGGCATTTATCATGTCACTCATAATGTGCAGGGAGTTTTTGAAGCACAAAGAACATGTATTCTAAATGGTGTCAATGCCTGTAAGGATATGTGGTATATCACGGAGGGTGTAAAAGTTACACATATCAAAGATTCCCCGATCACGCTCGGCTTAGGTTTCAGAGAACCCTTAACACAGTTGCGTGAATTTAACTTTCAGGGATTGATATCTGTGTTCTACGACATTTAGTGCGTGACCCCGGCAAGTTTTTCAGGGTTGAGTACGATATATATATTCTGGATCTGCTCTTTGTCGATATTGAATGCCCAAACACTATTGAGCTCTCCTTCCAGCCATGCGATCAGTCCCAGCCTTCCATTTACGATTTTAACATCGAGCTTTCTTCGCCCCATTGCTTTCTCGGCAATACTCACAAGAAAACGGCTGATTTTATCATTCCCATAGATTGGCTTGCGGGCAGCAGTCACTCTGCCGCCTCCATCAGAATAAAGGATGGCATCCTCAGCAAGCAGCCTCTTCAGTTCGTTTACTTCCCCTTGTTCCACAGCCCTGATGAAAGAGGAAAGAAATTTCTCCTGCCCATGTTCGTCGGGCTTCTCCCCTGTTCGTTGTGATTCGACATAGGTGCGGGCACGTTGTGCAATCTTTCGGCAGTTCGATTCTTCTTTTCCAATGAGTTCGGATATTTCCCTGAAATCGAATCCGAAAATATCATGAAGGACAAAAACAGCTCTCTGTACCGGCGTGAGACTTTCCATTATTACCATTAGTGCCATGGACAAATCCTCTGACCGTTCAGCCTGATATTCAGGAGTCTTTTTATAGGTTTCCACATATGGTTCCGGCAGCCATGGTCCTACATATTCTTCGCGCCTTTTTCTTGCCGACCGCAGCTCATCCAGACATAACCGGGAAACAATCGTCGATAGATACGCCCATTCCGATTGCACCTGGTCGTGATTGACCCGTGTCCACTTCAAAAAGGCTTCCTGGATGATGTCTTCAGCATCAGCTGTACTTCCCAGCATGCCATAGGCAAGCCTAAAAAGCCTGGACCGCAACTGTTCGAAAGCCCGGGTTGATTTATCCATACTTGTAAAATACAATTCGAAAATTCATAGTAGTACTTGGATATTGGGAAATAAAGGAAATAAAGGGAATAAGGGGATACAGGAGGTTATGTTACCGGTTCCTGAATATCTAACTTAAAAATTTATTGAAAGAGGGAAGTCAATTCGCAACCGGCAACTCCTTATAGCCCCATAACCCTATTCCCTTATGTCTTGTCTGCCCTTATTTCGCATAAGATAATATCGCCGATCAGTAGCATACGCGTTCTTTTTTAATTGCCATCTGATCAGAAGACGAGACACTCTTGTCAAATGTGACATTGAAAATTGAATTCAGTTTGATTTCGCTGGAAGAAACAGAATATCTACAGCACCGATATGTCGTGACTATAAGACACAAAAAAAGTAACTGCGAGCCTTTACACTCATGGTGTGTTCTGCGGTTAAAAAAACCGATGGCCTATGATCTATTTCTCTATATCCGGAACCGGCTTTAATAACAAATCATGGAAATCATAACTGAAGTCGGTCTCCGGCGATGCCGCTTTCATTTTCACATCTTCGATGGAACCATCCGGATTCAGATGAAATGTCACAAACGCGTCGGCTCGCAGTTCCCGATCATTCCAGTGTGCGATGAAGGTGTCATACTGCCAATGGTTGAGTTCACCCGCTAAGTCCGGCGTGTGATCGAACCGGATTTCAAGATGACTATTCATTTTCGTTATTGTAACATTTCCATACCAGGCATCATGATAAATGCCTGCATACTTTTCCAGAGGCAGCGACGGACCGGCTGTTGAATCACGTTTTTCCGTTGCCTTCTTCACAATTGATGCCATGGATTCATTTCGTTTGTCCGTCAATGTCTTATAGGCATGAATCCAATCATAAGCCGGTTTCTGCAAGCAATAGTCCAGGATATGATTGGTAATCGCATCATAAGCCGCTTCGGATTCCTGATTGGTCAATACAGCAATGCCCAGCTTCAACTTTGGGACCATCGTCACCCGGGAGACATAACCGGGCAGGCTTCCAGTATGCCAAACAAGTTTTTGTCCGCGGTAATCCGACAGAAAAAAACCGAGACCGTAGCCGTAGAAATTCATCTGCTCCGGTTTCAGTTCTTTGGGAAATTTCGGAACATCGATCGGGGTTGTCATCTTCCAAAGCTGAACAGTACTCTTCGGATGAAAAAGATAATTGCCGTTCACTGTGCGACCGGAATCAAGCTGCGCGATCATCCATTTTGCCATATCTGATGCGTTGGAACTAATACCGCCGGCAGGATCGGTCACATCATCGAGAAATGGTTTGATCGGCTGGAGCTTTCCATCTACAAAAGCGTGCGGCGTTGCCCTGTTTTTCTGATCGACAAGTTCCGAACTCTTATCGAGGCTTTCTGTCATGCCAAGGGGTTTCAAAATGTGGTCTGAAACGAAGTCTTCCCACGATTGTCCGGAAACTGTACTGATGACAATACCCGCTACCTGGTACAGCAGGTTATCGTATGCAAAGTTCTGGCGAAAGCTCGTCGCCAGCGGCACATTTCGCAGATGATGTGCAATCTCCAAACGCGTATAATCCGTCGCCGGCCACCAAAGCAGATCGCCCCCTCCAAGTCCCAGGCCGCTTCGGTGGACCAACAGATCGCGTACTGTAAGGTGACTCGTCACATAATCATTCGACATCCGGAACCAGGGCAAGTAGTCGATGACCGGGTCATCCCAGTTCAGCTTTCCCTCTTCCACAAGAATGGCAAGGGATGTGGCCGTAAATGCTTTCGTATTCGAGGCGATGGCAAATAACGTATGTGCATCCACCTGTTCCGAGGATCCCAGCCTTTTGGTCCCGTACCCTTTGGTCAAAATCACTTTCCCATCCTTAACGATAGCCAGGCTTACGCCCGGAACATCAAACGTCTTGAGTACCCGGACAACATAATTATCGATATCCTGAGGTGATTTGACAGCATTGTTTTGAGCAAAAACATGACCAGCAATTGCAATAAGAAATAGCAGCAACAACCACCTGTTCAACTTCATGAAATCCTCCGGGCAGAATTTTGTGGAAAATGATCAAATTGATTTTACGATATACTATGAGATCTATCGCGTCTGACTAAATAACATGGTTCTACTTAACAATACTGTTCGCAGATAACATCTCAATGTCATTCCGACCATAGTGGAGGAATCTATTCAGGCAACAAACGTGATATGTGCCTGGTATTTCTTGCACTTCTGAGCATGTTAGATTTCTTCCCGATTGATCGGGACTCGAAATGAAACTTTGTACTTATTTTAAAGAACTGGGCTCTTATTTCGAACTGACTTTAAAAATAATTATCGGCGATTAAAAATCATCAAGGGGGGCTGGACTTTTAGGGCGGGATTGGTCACCACGAAACTTCGGGACTCTGTGTATTTCCGTCCCTCTCTGTGGTTGTTATTCCGGCGCTTATATTTACCGCAGAGGGCACAGGGAATTCACAGAGCCGGGAATATCAGGGAGGGTATACTTTAACCTTTTAACTTTTTCCTTGCCTCTGTGGCAATTTATGTATGTGTAGCAATTGCGGATAGTCATAAAATCTTATAAATATCTTACAGTTTTATAGGTCGTATTTACACATTAGACTTTCATATGGATCTGGCCAATCAACTAAATAATGAACTAACCAAAGCCGGTGCCCGAACCGAATCATCCTCCTTCGGCACTACACTCACTCCGATCGAAACGCTCGTTAACCGACCCGTTTCGGCCCGTCCTTATGTTGATATTCTGCTCAAATATCTTTTAAATACTGATAATCGTACCAAAGAGTTCATTGCCATTGCCCTGACCGAAAAAGGCCTGTCCCCTGCATCAAAGGCACTACTGGAGATGTTCAAACATGATCCGACTCTCGAGGAGCCGCAACGATGGATCGTGGGAAGAGCGTTATACACCATCGACGACCCTGATTCGTATTCCGAGATTTTGAAAATTTGCATGGAACGGAAATACCGATCGTCCCGGGCAATGCTGATGCATACACTGGCAAAAATCAAAACAGAAGAAGCTTTTAATGTCCTGATCGCGTCTCTTAATGACCCGACCGTTCGGGGTGATGCGCTCGAAGCACTTGGTGAACTCGGCGATCCACGTGCCATTCCATACATCGAAGCAACCGAAGTCAGAGAGGGTTTGAAGGAGTTTGAGGCGAAGAAGATAGCCTTGGAGAAATTAATGATGATGTCATTGCGAGGAACGGAGCGGAGCGAGTGACTTGGCAATCCCGGTAATCTCTAGTTAAATGGCACTGTAATCGATTGTTTCCTGTTGCCAGCGAGATCCTACTTTTCCCGGCAAGCCGGGAAAAATCAGGATGACGACCTTTTTATTTAATTGGGAAGCAACCGACTCTCCAAAATATAACTTGAAACTAAAGAGGGAGTTGTTTATATAGCAATGTTAGCGATAACAGTTGACCATCTTTCGAAACTCTTTTCTCTGTTTATTATGGTTGTGATGCGGACAAATTCCATTAAGAATGCGTTTTCCTTCTTCGCTCTGAAAGCGTTTTTTCATCCCTCAGTCCGCAAGGAAGCACAAATCCGGGAAAAACTGCCCGAGTGAAAAAATCCACATAAAAGTGTAATAATAAATTATAACTCCCTGTAATGACGGGTTAATCAAACCATGAAAAAGAAATCTTTAGCCGCATTAGCAGTATCACTCTTTTCACTTCTGCTTTTACACAGTCTTTCTTACGGCAGCGATAGCTTGCGTACGGTGCATTTTTCGCACCCGAACATCATCCGTTACGATAATCATGGCTTCATCATCAACGGCAAGCGGACTTATATTTTCAGTGCCGGATTTCATTATTACCGTCTGACACCCGAGCTTTGGAATGATCGCCTGCAAAAGATTAGGGCAGCAGGTTTCAACACGGTTGAAACCTACGTGCCATGGAATTTTCATGAAAAAGAACCCGGCCAGATTGATTTAACTCAACTCGAAGAATTCATAAAAGCGTGTGCTCAACATGACCTTTATGTGATCATCCGGCCCGGACCCTACATTTGTGCCGAATGGGACGAGGGCGGATGGCCGCTTTGGCTTGCAGATAAAGAAATCGGATTTCGCACGGATACACCTGATGATATCAAGTGGTCGGAGCACTGGTATGACGAGGTGTTACCGGTCGTTAAGAAACACCAGATAACGAATGGCGGGAATATCATTCTCATGCAGTTGGAGAATGAATACGATTATTCAGGCCTGCCTGATTCGGTCAGGGCGAATTATGTAAAAGCGTTGTATCACTCAGCTATAAAAAACGGCATCGATATCCCACTTATCACCTGCTGGACATCGGTTGTGAGAGATAACACGGACCCCATAATGTCTCAAATTATGGATGCGGATAATTTTTATCCCAAATGGAATTTTTCCTATGTAGAGAGATCTTCCAAATCAATCAGGCGCACCCAGCCCAAGGTTCCTCCCATGATTACCGAGCTGCAGGGCGGTTGGTTCTCGAATGTCGACAGCAAGGCCGTTCGTTATCCCGATCTATATGGTGCTTCGCAAGTTAACGCACTGACAAAATTCGTCATCTCTCATGGCTTCGATGCCTTCAACTACTACATGCTTTACGGCGGAACCAATTACGGATACCAGGGATCGTGGGGACGCACTACGTCCTATGACTATACGGCTCCTATAAGTGAACCCGGCGGTTTATGGGACAAATATCGTGCAGTAAAACTCATCGGTGATTTCCTGGATTTCACCGGGCCTCAATATGCGGAATTGCCCGTTATCCCCGATAAGATTACGACGGACGAGGATAGCATAAACACAATACTCAGGGGAAATCAGAATGAACAGATCCTCTATGTTCGTAATCTGACCGATAATCATAAAAACGCACAGATCAACGTCAACCAAGGTAATGGATCCCTTGATCAGATCCTTAATGTGGACCTGCCTGCTAGATCAGCAAAATTTTTGATCCTCAAGGATACCCAGCATCGTGCAACCGTTGAAAATGCCAACGTACAGTTATCGCAGTTAACGAGTATCGGCAACACCCCATTTATCCTGGCATACGGGCAGAAAGGTGATCCCGTTTCGCTGACGGTAAATGGTCATTCCATTGATAATACGGTAATCGACGACGATCAATGGATTTCTGCCGGCAACGCCGTTGTTGGTCTGACAGACTGGAACCGGGCCGCCCGGTCACGCATCTTTGATAATGACGGACAAAAGGTCTCTGTTGTTTCCGATTCATATGATATCCAAAAAGAAAAATCAGGTAACGGAAGATTGAACCTATCCGTTCAATCTCGTCCCGGCTCTGACAATATGACTGTCATAAGCGATCATCCGCTGAATGGCGCTAACGTCAACGGACAGAACGAAATAGTTCGGAAAGTTAAAAAAGGGAATTTATACATCAATGAATTCAAAATATCTACCCCTCCATCTCCTTTTAAATCCATTGATCTGACCGAAGCCGGCATAGCCCGGGAACCGGAGGAATCAAACGAATCCGGGAAAACCCTTAAGACAATGCCGGACGGCACCTATTCAAGCCTCGGGTTGATGAAATTATATGATAACGGCTATTTCGTTTACCACGGAGCCATCACTTATCCCGAGGACGGAGAACTTGCCTTTGACTTCTACAACAACGACTGGCACGGGGTATATATCGATGGCAATTATATCAAAGACCTGTCCGGCAACACCGATCAGAATGTTGTCAATGTAGCAGATTTGCCTCAATCATCATCCGGAAAGCATCAGATAAAAGTAGTCTATGAGAATGAAGGCAGGTATAATGGCGATGCCATCAACAAGCAGCTGAAGGGGCTTGTTTCTATCCGGTCAATTGGTTCGCAGAAACCGATAGTCATTGATAAGTGGAAGCATTCGCCGAATCCGGCCGGAGCCCTCACTGAGTCACCCCAAAAAGCTCAAACATGGTTTGACGATCGTCACTGGCCAGAAATAAAGGCCGGCGACTGGTCAGATTTATATAGGAGAGGATTGGTCAATCAGACCTCAACCTGGTATCGCGGTTATTTTACAATGACCCAAGGTGAGATGGAGCATTATAAACCCATTCTTGATTTCCAGGCGTTGTATGGAAATGTCACCGTTTTTATTAACGGCCAGAAAGTAACCACTGAAAACGGCAGGTACTCCTCCTTTGATGTCTCATTGGAAAATAAAATTCATGCCGGAACAAATACCATTGCACTTTACATCAACAATGGTGATGGTCTCGGAGGGGTTTATCGACCGGCAATCGTCCGATTTGAAAACCGACCCTTGTCCGTAAATCTTACAGTAAACAAAGGATTGTTTGGTCAGTCTGAAGGCTGGAGCAGGGAAAATGCAAATTCCACTGAACTCAGAAAATCCACCGATATCGCGCATTACAATAGCACTGATAACATTACATGGTATCGTATGACGTTTAATTTGCCTTCAAACAAAGACTGGACGATTCCGCTCGCTGCTAAAATCAAAGCAACGGGCAATGCCCAGATCTGGATCAACGGACATTTGGAAGGCCGATATTTTTCTAAAGGTCCACAGAAGATGTTCTATCTGCCAAAACCATGGCTGCATACTGGTAAGAATACGTTGATACTGGTCATGCGACCATCAAACAATATGGTTGTACCAAAATTGCAGCACGTTTCGATTGAAGCTTATGGTGATTATGTCGTGAAGAATAATGAAGTGCGTTTAAGCTTTTTGGAGTAATAACCAGAAATAACAGATTGTTAGTCAGGCAAGTTCGAGGTATTGAAGTCCCTTTAACGTGCATCCCGGTGTCATTTTTTTGATGTTGAGACTGTCCGAAAAGTCATTGTACCTATTGAACTGCCTAAAAATATTATGATATACAGCCTTAGTCACGGAACAAGTCGTTCTTTCCCCATTAGAAAAGGGGGGGGAAGGGGGTTGTTTTCCAGTGTGATTATTAGAATCCCTATATAAATTAGGCTTCATCTTTATCATTTATGCTTTTGGGACAGCCTCAATGTAGAATCTCGTTTACAACCACCAACTATCCGTGCACCTGTTACGATCGTTGCCTGTTGCTGACGAGATCCTACTTATTCCCCTGAAGCGGAATAATTCAGGATGACAGTCTTTTTGTTGACGCAGTGTGCCATTCCCCCAGTCCCGATACAGTACACCATGGCGACACCTTCAGCGGAAAGGATCTTACTGAATTCTGGCTCTTGCTTTCTAAAAAAAACGCCCGACATTTTACAGCATCGGGCGTTCTTATTTCTAAAGTCTAAGATCTAAAATCTAATATCTCAGATCTCTCGTCAGCTTTTGAGGAAATTGCGAAGTACGGTATGCAGGATGCCTCCGTTACGATAGTAGTCAACTTCCACAGGCGTATCGACGCGTGCAAGAGTGTCGAAGCTGACGGTTGATCCGTCTTCGCGTTCGGCGGTTACCTTTAAGCGTTGTTTCGGTTTGAGATTATCGTCGATATCGATCGTGAACTTTTCGGTACCTTTCAATCCGAGTACTTCGACGCTTTCGCCCGGCATGAACTGTAGAGGAAGAACGCCCATCCCTACCAGGTTTGATCGGTGGATACGCTCGAATGATTCAGCGATAACCGCTTCAACACCCAACAGCAATGTTCCCTTGGCTGCCCAGTCGCGGGAAGAACCAGTGCCGTATTCCTTACCGGCCAACACGACCAGCGGCGTATTTTCTTTCTTATACTTTTCAGCCGCTTCGAAGATTGTTGTGGTTTCGCCTCCCGGAGGATAGCTTGTGAAGCCTCCTTCCGTGCCCGGTGCCAATTGGTTCTTTAAGCGAATGTTGGCAAAGGTACCTCGGGTCATCACCCGGTCATTTCCGCGGCGAGATCCATATGAGTTGAAGTCTTCTTTCTTGACTCCATTCTCGATCAGGTACTTGCCTGCCGGCGAATCCGGTTTGATGGCCCCGGCCGGTGAGATGTGGTCTGTTGTGATCGAATCACCCACTTTTACCAAGACCTTAGCCTTTTCAATCTTTTTGATTGGTTCCGGATCATGCGTCATATCGATGAAAAACGGTGGTTCCTGGATGTAGGTCGAATCTTCCTTCCAGTCGTACAGCTCACCACCCGTGATCGGAATATTGTTCCATTCTTCATTCGAGTCTTCGATGCCGTCGTACATCTTCCTGAATAGGTCCGGGCGAACCGCGTCGTCGAGATGTTCCAGGATTTCATCGGTGGTTGGCCAGATGTCTTTCAAATATACAGCGTTGCCATCTTTATCCTTTCCGATAGGATCTTTAGTCAGGTCAATATCAACGGTACCGGCCAGTGCATAAGCCACAACAAGTGGTGGTGAAGCCAAGTAGTTGGCCTTCACATTCTGGTGGATACGGCCTTCAAAGTTTCGGTTTCCCGAAAGTACCCCGGCTACGATCAAATCACCTTCTTTTACCGCTTTTTCCACGGCTTCGGGCAATGGTCCCGAGTTACCGATACAGGTTGTACAACCATAACCAACGAGGTTGAATCCAAGCTGATCGAGGTATTCTGTCAATCCTGCTTCATTCAGATATTCGGTTACCACGCGGGAACCGGGAGCCAGCGATGTTTTCACATATGGAGGAACCTTGAGCCCTTTTGCAAGCGCCTTTTTAGCCACGATACCGGCACCAAGCATGACCGAAGGATTGGATGTGTTGGTGCAGCTTGTGATAGCGGCAATAACGACATCACCGTGTTTCATGGTCACTGTTTGACCATTTTTGAAGATTCCGGTGCGCGTGAGTTCATCCTGTTTCAAATCAAACCCACGGGTGGGTTCTTTACGAACAAGTGATTCTTCGAACTCGCTCTTCATGTTGGCGAGTGTGATGCGGTCTTGTGGCCGTTTGGGTCCGGCAAGCGAAGGTTCAACTTCACTGAGGTCGAGATGCAGGGTATCGCTGAACATCGGGTCTTCGGTGTCGTCGGTACGGAACAGGCCCTGTGCTTTCGTATAGCGGCGGACAAGCTCAACCTGCTCGTCGGTACGACCGGTGCGTTGTAGATAACGCAATGATTCATCATCCATCGGGAAGAAGCCCATCGTGGCACCATATTCAGGCGACATATTGGCGATGGTGGCGCGATCAGGCAGACTCATGCTGCTCAATCCTTCACCATAAAACTCTACGAATTTGCCTACAACGCCCTTCTTGCGAAGCATCTGGGTGACAGTAAGCGTCAGGTCAGTTGCCGTTACACCTTCATTCAGTTTGCCGGTCAGTTTGAATCCAACAACTTGTGGCAGAAGCATATAGATCGGCTGGCCGAGCATGACCGCTTCGGCTTCAATACCACCGACGCCCCAGCCAACAACGCCCAGACCGTCGATCATCGTAGTGTGGGAATCGGTACCAACCAGAGAATCAGGATAGGCAACTTTTGCTCCATCTTCATCTGCCAGGAATACACCTCGCGCCAGGTACTCAAGATTGACCTGGTGAACGATACCGCGTGACGGCGGAACAACACTGAAGTTATCAAACGCCTTCTGTCCCCACCGCAGGAATTCATAACGCTCGCGGTTGCGCTCAAACTCTTTTTCACGATTGAACATGTAGGCGTAATCGGTGCCGAAGGTATCAACCTGTACCGAGTGGTCGATGACAAGGTTTACAGGCACATTCGGATTGATTTTCTTGGGATCACCACCCATCCGGTGCATGGCTGAACGTAAGGCAGCGAGGTCAACAACGGCCGGAACACCGGTAAAATCCTGCAGGATGACTCGCGCAGGCTTGAACGGAATCTCTACATCTTTGACATTGTATGGATCGTAATTAGCGATATTCTTTACATCATCCTCACTAACAATGTAGCCATCACAATTCCGCAGAACGGCCTCCAGCAGAATTTTCATTGTAAAAGGAAGGCGATGGATGTTGGAATATCCCTGTTCCGCCAGCTTATCGAGACTGTAATAAAACGCTTTTCCCGAACCGGTATCGAACTCCGTCCGGGTATTGAAATAATCTTTCTTGCTCATATTCGATCAGGTTTTCATGGTTGCTATTCAAAAATATTTAGAATTTATCCAACCAATAATGATTGCTTGCCAATCCCGAAACGTTTTCGGGATATACACGGCTCAAATTCGGATAACAAAGATAACACAAAGAATTAAGAATATCCGTGAGCTCCCGCATGGAAAGTATAACGCTAAAACGCTCAAAGAGGCTTCAAACGTGCCCGCGGAATAAGATCAATGATTTTATAATTACGAGTGGGAAAACCGTTTAGCTGGGATAATTCTTGTTCTTAAATCAATTGTTGCAGAACGGAATATTGATGCTTTATCGTGAGATCAATTTGATATTTTCAAACCAAAAAACAAGTGTATTGGAAATTGATTTATATTCAAACTAATGAATAACAAACCCTTGTTTTTTTTGAATCCTGTAAATATAAATACATATTATATCAATATAGAGTTAGTTAAATTCATTTATACCCTGCTTACATATTCTTATTACTCTGACATTGGTTTCCACTTGCACAAAAAATATATACATAATACGGCGAATCAATAGCATAAGAGTAATTTCGTTCAAATATGAAAACCAATAAAAAAAGCGATCGTCCAAAACCTGGTAAAACCGGTGATTCACAAAAAACCAAAAGAAACGTTTTGGGCAACAATGGTGACAGTGATTTCCCTATTGTTGGTATAGGCACTTCGGCAGGAGGACTGGAGGCATTGACACAGTTCTTTGAAAATATGCCTGAAGACAGCGGCATGGCTTTTGTCGTAATTCAGCACCTCGACCCAAACCATGTCGACCTTTTACCCGAACTATTGCAAAAAATCACCCGGATGAAGGTGGTTCAGGCAACCGACCAGGTTAACGTGAAGCCTAATTGTGTATATATCATACCACCTAACAAGAGTATGTCTTTGCTGAATGGGGCGTTGCATTTGTTCGATCCGGTTGAATCACGGGGCCTGCGCCTGCCTATTGATATTTTCTTTCGTTCCTTAGCTGATGACAGGCAAGAAAAAAGTATTGGCATTATCCTTTCGGGCATGGGTTCCGATGGCAGCCAGGGGTTGAAAGCCATAAAAGAAAAAAACGGGATGGTCCTTGTGCAAGATCCTGACACGGCCAAATTCAATGGCATGCCCCATAGCGCCATCGGGGCTGTAATAGCTGATATTGTTGCTCCCGCCAAAGAATTGCCCGCTAAGCTCATCAGTTACCAAAAATTTATTCCCGCTGTCAAAACAGATACCCCGATAGAGACAAAACAATTAAGCGATATTGATAAAATTATCATCCTGCTGCGTGAACAGTCGGGACACGATTTTTCCTCTTACAAGAAAAACACATTGTTACGCCGCATAGAAAGGCGCAAGGGAATTCACCAGATTGACAAACTGCATACCTATGTTCGTTTTTTGCAGGAAAATCCAGGGGAAGTTGCGATACTATTCAAAGAGTTGCTGATTGGCGTTACCAGCTTCTTTCGCGATCCCACCATGTGGGAAATGCTCAAAAAGTCAGTACTCCCTGCCCTTGTGAAGGATTTACCCGACAGATATGAACTGCGTGCCTGGGTGCCGGGATGCTCAACCGGGGAAGAAGCCTATTCATTGGCTATTATTTTTAAAGAGGTGATGGCAAATATGGAAAACAGCAAAAATGTAACGCTGCAAATATTTGCGACTGATCTTGACCATGATGCTATTGAGAAAGCACGCCAAGGTGTATTCTTAAAAAACATTACAGCTGATGTATCCCCCGAACATATCAGTCTTTTTTTTACTGATGAAGGAAACGGCTACCGTATAAATAGTAACCTACGCGAAATGGTCGTGTTTGCTACCCAGGATGTTATCAAGGACCCTCCCTTTACCAAGCTCGACATTCTTTCTTGCCGGAATATGCTGATATACATGGAACCTGAGTTGCAAAAAAAACTTATCGCACTTTTTAACTATAGTCTGAGACCCGGTGGAATCATGGTACTTGGTACCTCCGAAACCATTGGCTTCCAAAACGATGGCTTTAAAGAGTTGGATGACAAATTAAAAATATTTGAATGTACGTCAACAGACTTATCATCTGAACTCATTGATTTTCCAAGCAATTATCACTACAAACAGACAGTAAGAATGGAGAAAAAACTATCTTCAGGATCATCTGATACCATACAGACCCTTGCTGATCAGATTTTGCTTCAGCGGTTTGCTCCTGCCAGTGTGCTGGTAAACGACAAAGGCGACATTATATACATCATCGGCCGAACCGGAAAATACCTTGAACCGGTGGCCGGTAAGGCAAACTGGAACATTTTTGCAATGGCACGCGATGGACTGCGCCAGAAGCTTAAGAACGCTTTCGATTCAGCAATTCACGGCTTCGAAGCCGTGATTGTGCGCAATATTAAAGTAGGAACCAACGGCGGTACCCAGTTTGTGGACCTTACCATACAACGCCTCGAAAAACCCGACTTGATAAGCGGCATGGTCATGATCGTATTTACGGATGTACCTGCAGTCCATGAACATAGCGTAACGAATTCCAGAAAGGAAAATCGGGATTCCACAAAGCGCGAGAAGGAATTGGAAATGGAACTGAAACGAAGCAATGAAGAGGTGCAAAATACCCGCGAAAAGATGCAGACATCGCAGGAAGAGCTGAAATCGATAAATGAAGAGTTGCAGTCAACCAATGAAGAGCTGCAATCGACAAATGAAGAACTCACCACTTCCAAGGAAGAGATGCAGAGCCTGAACGAAGAATTGCAAACGGTAAATATGGAGCTGCAGAGTAAGATAAATGAATTCAAACGGGCAAACGACGACATGAAAAACCTGCTTGATAGTACTGAGATTGCCACACTTTTTCTCGATAAGGAGTTGCACATCCGCAGGTTCACCGAACAGACGACCCATATATTTAAGTTGCGTAACTCAGATGTCGGCCGGCCTTTTACGGATCTGGTTAGTGATTTGAAGTACATGGATATCGATACCCATGCCCGGGGGGTAATCAAAAACCTGATATCGATCGAAACAGCAACGACAACTCACGACGGAAGGTGGTTTAATGTGAGGATTATGCCCTACCGCACGACCGACGATCGTATCGACGGCCTGGTTATAACATTTACCGATATAACCATGGCCAAAAAGTTAGAGATAGAATTAAAAGAAGCAAATGAGGCCTTACGCCAAGACAAGGCAAGCCAGTGACGCGCCTCATTTAGACCAACATATATGTATATACTATTCAAGATGCGTGTCTATTATGAAAAATGATGACAGAAAAGCAAGAACCAAAAACCTTCGCCAGAAGGCAGAAGAGTTGTGGGAAAAGGAACCTCAAGAAACAGGGACCAACCTATCTGAAGTCGAAACACTGAAACTAATACATGAGTTGGAAGTGCATCAGATAGAACTGGAAATACAGAATGAAGAACTTATGCTGGCAAGATCGGCTGCTGATGTTGCAGCCAAAAAGTACACTGAACTATATGATTTCGCACCATCGGGTTATTTTACTCTTTCCAGAGAAGGCATCATTATTGAGTTAAATTTAAGCGGATCACAAGTGTTGGGCACAGAACGATCGCGTCTGAAAAACAAGCCTTTTGCGTTACACCTATCTGATGATTCCAGACAAATCTTTCATCAATTTCTTGAGAAAGCTTTCAGCAGTAATGTCAAAGAGTCGTGCGAAGTGACACTGTCAGCCGGTAAGCGCTTACCAGTGTATTTGTACCTTACCGGCGTAGCCACTGAAAATGATGACCAATGTCTGGTTACCGCGGTTGATATTACCCAACGTAAACAGATGGAACAGGAACTTGTAAAAGCTAAAGAAAAAGCTGAAGAAAGTGATCGTTTAAAATCGGCTTTTCTTGCTAATGTAAGTCACGAGATCAGAACACCTATGAATGGTATCATGGGCTTTACAAGACTGCTCAAAGAATCGGTAATGGCGGAAAAGGAACTGCAAGAGTATATCCATCTGATCGAGAAAAGTGGCGCCCGGATGCTCACTATTATCAACAGTATCATGAGCATTTCAAAAATAGAAGCGGGAGAGGTAAAAATTTCGATTTCCGATACGAATGTAAACAAGGAAATCGAAGACATTGCCACCTTTTTTCAGCCAGAAGCCAGGCAAAAAGGAATACAGATTTTCATAGATCATTCGTTGACTGACAAACCAATCACCATTAAAACAGACTCGGAGAAATTCTATGCGATCCTTACCAATCTAGTTAAAAACGCCATAAAATTTACCAGTAAGGGATCCGTAGAAATTGGCTGTGAGAAAAAAGGAGGATACCTGAAATTTTTTGTCAGAGACACGGGCATTGGTATTCTGCCACATCATTTGGAAATGATCTTTGAAAGATTCAGACAAGCGAGTGAATCTTTAACCCGAAAATATGAGGGTACCGGTTTGGGCTTATCCATCTCGAAAGCCTATGTGGAAATGCTTGGCGGTAAAATTTGGGTCGAGAGTGAGTTGGGAAAAGGTTCCACCTTTTATTTTACTCTCCCGTACCATGATGACGAGCAAAAAGAAACAACCAACAAAAAGCTTGTTTCCGGAAAAACAGAAAATAATCAAATCAGGGATCTGAAGGTTGTTATTGCAGAAGATGACGCTATATCGAGAATAATCCTTGGCAAAATAATCCGCAAGTACTGTAAAGAAATTTTGCAGGCAAAAGACGGGGCAGAAGCTGTTGAACTATGCCGAAACAACCCTGACATCGATTTGATATTTATGGATATTCAAATGCCCGATATGGACGGATATGAAGCTACCAGGCAAATACGAAAATTCAACAAGGATGTCGTTATAATCGCACAAACGGCTTTTGCACTTTCTAGTGAGAGAAAGAAGGTATTAGAGGCGGGATGTAATGATTACCTTTCAAAGCCATTCAAACTACCCACGCTGTTTGATTTAATGAAAAAGCACTTTACAACTGACATGGATGATTAGCAGTATGAAACAAATCAGGAAAGATAATCGCTGCTTTTCCTGATCGGTGTTTTCATCCAAACAAATCCTTAGTCTACCCAGGCAAACCTGGTTTTCTTAATTCTATTCCAAGCTTCTCGTAAAACTTTTTCGCACAGTATTGGGCCAGTTCCGGAGTGTACTGCTCCTCGTGCTGGTGCAGAAAAAACCACAACCGCTTCAATCCCATGTCCATCCACTGACCAATGCGTTCAATCCATCCATCCATACGTTCGTAATCAGTGGGATGAAGATTATTGCCGACGAAGCGGATGAACGTTTCCCGTGTTGTTAGCCGCATGTGCACCAGTTCGCGGAAACGGGAGGTATCGGTAATTACCGCGGTGATTTGTTTCTCTTTCATCAGGTCGAAAAGCCGCTCTGCATTAGTACTCCCATTAAACCAGCTGATATCCTGAAGCTCCAGGCTAACTGAAAAGCCAGTCGGTATATTCTTCAGATACTGCAGCAGATCATCCAGTTTCGTTGCCTTGAAGTTAGGCGGCAGCTGCAGGAAAATGGTACCCAGATTATCACCGAATAAGCTCATCCTATTAAAAAAATCATCCGTAAGCTGCATTGCGTTTTTCAGGCGCATGCGATGGGAGATGATCTGGTAGACTTTGGGGCAAAACTTAAAGTCTTTATCTACCATTGAAACCCAATTATCCACCACTTCCGGCTTGGGGATATTATAATGTGTGGCATTCAGCTCGATGGAATTGAAATTTTTCGCGTAATGATGAAGCATCTCATCCTGTTTGGTCCCCTCAGGATAAAGCTGACCAATCCAATCTTTACGTCCCCATTTTGCTCCTCCAACATATACTTCTGTATCCTGCTTTTTCCCTCCTAAAATTGCTGCCGTCTCCGGGTGATCATCAGGCAAGATAAAATTCACTTCGTCAACGTCATTCGATCTTCCAAAGTCCATACTACAATAGGTTTAACTTCACGGTGAACCGGCAAAATCGAACGGCAACTTTGCGCCATGCTCTCAAAAAAAACGTGTTGCCGGTGAAGACAATCTGTAAAACAATCTTTATAAATATAGTTGAGTTCCTCTATGTAGCCAAATACATTGAAATATTCTTAAGGAAATCCACACTATGAACCACTTGCCGGCAAAAAAGCACATGACAATTCACATGGGATGGGAGAAATTAAACCGGTAAAAACCGTTTATCACCTTGGATTGGCAAGCAAAACATCTGGCATATTTGATACGGCCTTCTTGTTGGATTTCACCAGATCAGCAAGCGTCCAATGCTCATTCAGCCAGCCGACATATATGCCACAAACTACGTGAGTTCGATATAATAAAATTCAACAAATTATCAGTCGGTGAAGACACCAGATCTTAACCCCTTAACCCCCTGAAGGGGGAAAAGAAAGTCGCCTTTAGTTATTGAGGGGTCAAAAAGGCTAAAAATACCATAAAAAAAGTTGTTACTAATATTATCAACTTATCTCGAACTCACGTTAATTAAAGCCCCTCGAGGCTTTTTCATGTGTTCGTGCAAACCATTAAAACGGTTTAGCTAATTGAAGGATCCTTCTAACCCCTGGATTAATCCAGGGGTTAAAGGGAATAAGGCTAAAATGAATCGTTTCCAATGATTTTGCTCGAGCTCATGTTAAACTACTGATAATACCTACAATCCTTCAAAAATATGACAGGGCCTAGCGATAATCAGGCCATAACTTCGGTTTTGGCTGACTCGGATAATTTCATTTGATTCCGGTCTTTAACCAGCTTGATACCGGCATAAATGATCACCGAAATAACCAGTGCCGTTCCGACGAATGGCAGGTAATGTGCCAGGGCGTACAGAGCTCCCCCCCAGGCCGGTCCGACGACACGTCCAAAACCCGAGATGCTTTGGGAAGTGCCCAGCACACGGCCGACATCCTCCTTACGAGCTCGTTTTGAAAGAATGCTGTTCATAACGGGCACATTCAGGCTGACACCTGTGGCCATGATTCCCAGAAATACCATCAACAGGGGTTTGCTGACTGCCAAACTCAAAAGGCCAAGTCCGACAACCATCAATACATTTCCTGTGAGGAATATCTTCTCTTCATCATACTTCTTGGCCAGGTGCCGGATGAGCCCGCCCTGGATAAACACGGCTATTACTCCGATGTAGAAAAATTGCATCCCGACCTGTTCTGCCGACATATTGAGTACTTTGCTGGCAAATAACGGGAAGGCACTGTAAATACTTGATTGCCCGAAAGAAAGCATAAACACACAAACCAACAGCCAGATGAAAATGCTTTTTTTGCCTTGCTGGCTCTCCTCCATCAGAGTATTCCAGAACTTCTTTGTGAATATACTGTTGCGCTGGATACGGGTGGCATCCTTCTGATCCCGGTTTACCTGTATAGCTTTTGTCTTGTCGACCGTTTCCGGCAGTTTGAAAATAACCAGCAGAAAGCTGCAAAGGGACATCAACGCAGCGAAGAAACCAGGAAATTCGTATTTATTGGCGGCAATCAGGCTCGCCAGATGCGGGAATCCAATTGCTCGTACCGAATTGGCAAAAGCAGGATGAATGAGAGCTGTTGCAAGCGCGGGACCAACGACAAAACCAATTCCGAAAGCAGCCCCGATCATCCCCATCCCTTTCGAACGTTCTTCAGGCGTTGTAACGTCGGCCACGTAGGCTTGCGCCGTTGAGATGTTCCCTCCCATGATACCTGCTACGAGTCTGGAGAGAAAAAGAACGGTCAGTGATCCTGCCAAACCGAAAATGATGTATGCCAGTACATTGCCGAATGTACTAAGCAGCATGATGGGACGCCGTCCAATTCGATCAGACAAACTGCCCCAAATCGGTGAAAAGATTAGCTGAGCGAAAGAATAAATACTGTACAGCAATCCAATAGCGATGGCTCCGGCTTCAAACTGCTTGGCATAAAAGGGGAGCAACGGAAGGACAATGCCAAAACCAAGAAGGTCAATAAGTACAACAAGAAATACGGTGGTCAGGGAGGATTTTTTCATGATTTGGGGTTTGTAACGTTTCGCAGATATTTGTTGGCGATTTTATGTGCTGCGGCTATCGTCTTATCGAGCATCTCGTACTCGTGTGCATTTGAGATGAACCAGGATTCGTAATTGGAAGGTGGCAAATAGATCCCTTCTTCGAGCATACGATGGAAAAATTCACGGAAACGATCTGTGTCCGTTTTCTGAGCAGAATCAAAATTATTCACCGGTTCATCTGTGAAAAACACGCTGATCATCGATCCCACACGGTTGACATGAACGGGAATATCGTACGCATCAAATGCTTTAGTCAGGCCGTCCTGGAGATGATATCCTTTTTGTTCGAGCTCAAAATAATGATGCGGATTTTGGTGCAGTTCCGAAAGTAAAGCAAAACCCGCACTCATGGCTAACGGATTACCGGATAATGTCCCGGCCTGATAAACAGGGCCGACGGGAGCAACCATATTCATGATCTCAATCTTACCGCCATAGGCACCCACTGGCATACCGGCACCAATAATCTTACCGTATGTCACAAGATCGGCCGTAACGCCATAGATCTCCTGTGCTCCGCCGGGAGCTAACCGAAAACCGGTCATCACTTCATCAAATATCAAAATGGCATTTTCTTTATCGCACAGGTTCCTCAATCCTTCCAGAAATTCCTTCTTTGGCGGTATACATCCCATATTTCCAGCCACTGGTTCTACAATGACCGCAGCTATCTCATCTTTGTTTGTTTCGAAAAGCTGCCGGACACTCTGCAAATCATTGTATCGTGCAAGCAACGTATCACTGGCCGTTCCTTTTGTGACACCCGGACTGTTCGGTGTACCAAGGGTTAGTGCCCCGCTGCCGGCTTTGATAAGAAATGAGTCGGCATGACCGTGATAGTTGCCCTCGAACTTGATAATTTTATCATGACCGGTGAAACCACGTGCTACACGTATAGCACTCATTGTGGCTTCTGTACCGGAATTCACCATGCGGATTTTTTCTACACCGGGAACCATGTCAACGATGAGTTCAGCAAGTTTAACCTCAATTTCGGTTGGAGCACCAAAAGACGTCGAATGTTCAGCAGCTTTTTTTACTGCTTCCACAACCGGTTCCCAGGCATGACCAAGGATCATCGGTCCCCATGAGCCCACAAAATCGATGTATAAGTTGCCATCGACGTCGGTCAGCGTTGCACCTTTGGCTTTTTTGATGAACGGTGGCGTTCCACCTACCGATTTAAACGCCCTTGCCGGAGAGTTCACTCCGCCGGGAATCACTTTTTGAGCCTGCTCAAATAACCGAGCACTTTTATCCAGATTCATCATCCTGATTTTCACATTCAAATTTCGATTATTACACCCTGGCCAACAGTTCAGCAACCTGCCGTGCAAAGTAGGTCGCGATGAGATCCGCCCCTGCCCTTTTGAACCCAAGCATCACTTCCATGACCGCCTGTTCCTCGTCGAGCCAGCCATTAGCTGCCGCTGCTTTGATCATGGCATATTCGCCGGACACGTTATATACGGAAACGGGCACCATCACATTTTCTTTTACCGCACGGATGACATCCAGATAAGGAAGTCCGGGTTTAACCATTACGATGTCTGCACCTTCCTGCTGGTCTATCTGCGCTTCCTTAATCGCTTCCTGAACGTTGGCCGGATTCATCTGGTAAGTTTTCTTGTCGCCAAATCCCGGTGCTGAATCGAGAGCATCACGAAAGGGTCCGTAGAAGCAAGATGCATATTTAGCACTGTAGGCCATTATTCCTGTGTTAACAAGACCCGCTGCCTCGAGGGCTTCACGCATTTTCCCAATTCTGCCATCCATCATATCGGAAGGAGCAACGAAATCGGCGCCGGCCTCAGCATGTGATAAAGCCATTCGTGATAGAATTTCTACCGATTGATCGTTCACAATTTCGCCGTTAATGACAACTCCATCATGACCGTAACTTGAGTATGGATCCAGCGCGACATCAGTCATTACGCACATCCCGGGGACTGCTTCCTTTACAGCTTTGATGCTTCGCTGCATGAGTCCATCCGGATTCAGTGCTTCAGTTCCTTCATTATCTTTCAAATTGTCCGGGACTTTCACAAAAAGCAGCAGACATTTGATGCCAAGATCAAAGAGTTCTTTTGCTTCTGTAACCAACAAGTCGGTGCTGAACCGATAGTAACCAGGCATCGAGGATATTTCCTCCCGTATGTTCTTCCCTTCCATCACAAAGACGGGAGCTATCAAATCATCGGTGGTTACACGATTTTCCGCCACCATGTCGCGAATCACCCCGATACTCCGGAGCCGCCGTGGCCGTGCGTTAGGATATGTGCCGTTGAAACTCATGACTGTTCCTTTTTTAAAACTTCGAAAATCAATATATGTTATTCGTCCCCTGGAGGGGACTTCTTGGGGGTGTTACCACATGTTACAACATGAACACGCTCGCCTTACAATGAAACGATCGGGAACACCCACCTTAATCCTCCCTCAAGGGAGGAAATCAAACCCAATCTTTCGGGTGTCTTAAAACTTCCAACAATTCTTCTTCTCTGGAACCGGGCTCCGGGATATAATGATAATCCCAGCGAACCCGCGGAGGCAGACTCATCAGTATGGAATCGATCCGTCCATTTGTCTTCAGACCGAATAATGTTCCGCGGTCATGAATCAGGTTAAATTCGACATACCGGCCGCGACGAATCTCCTGGAAATACCGCTGATGTTCGTCGTAGGGAAGCTTCATCCTGCGTTCAACAATGGGGAGATAACTATCTAAAAACACATTACCGGCATCCATAGTAAAGGCACACCACTTTTTGAGCGAATGCTCTTCACCCGGCCGGCAGTAATCAAAAAAGATCCCCCCGATACCTCGCCGCTCATTACTTCTGTGTGAATTATTGAAATATTTATCACACTCTTTTTTGAACCGGGAATAAAACTTCGGGTCGTGGCGATCACAAGCCTCTTTCAGCACGGAATGAAAATGACGTGCATCTTCCTCCCACAAATAATAGGGCGTCAGATCGGCCCCGCCACCAAACCACGCATCGATGGGTGTCTTCCCATCATTACCGTACAGTTCAAAAAAACGATAATTCGCATGAACAGTGGGAACCATCGGATTCATTGGATGGATAACAAGCGAAATACCTGTAGCGTAGAAACGACCTTTACCAACACCGAATCTCTGACGAATGGCCTCTGGCAGTTCACCATAGACAGTCGAACAGTTGACTCCGCCTTTCTCGAAAACCTCGCCGCGTTCAATCACGCGGGTACGGCCACCACCACCTTCTTCGCGATTCCAGTTATCTTCATGAAATTTTGCTTTCGGCTCTAGCTGTTCGAGTCTCTTGCAAATCCTTTCCTGAAGTTCGTAAACATACTCCGTAAATTTGCTCCGTACCGAAATATCGGTCTCTGTCTGTTGATTCTGTGTCTGATCACTCATCATTCCTGGTATTCTTTTACGGCATCAACAAAAGCCTGTGCGTGGTCGACGGGTATCTCCGGCAAAATACCGTGGCCCAAATTTACGACATATCGCTGCCTGCCAAAACGCCGGATCATTTCTTGCACTTCATTTCGAATCTCTGATACCGGCGAAAGCAGATGACTTGGATCAAAATTTCCCTGAAGTGTGACATTCCCGTTTGTTGCTTTACGTGCATATTCTGGTGATATGGTCCAGTCAAGACCAAGTGCCGCACCAGATTTTGACATCGATTCCAAAGCATACCAGCTTCCTTTAGCGAATACGATCACCGGGACATCTTTCACATGATCCAATATTTGTTGAATGAACGGCCAGGCCATCCGGTCGAAATCCTCAGGACTCAACAACCCTGACCACGAGTCGAACAGTTGCAAAGCCTGAGCACCTGCATCCACCTGAGCTTTCAAATATACAGCGGTTGTCTGACCAATAATCGACAATAACTTTTCAGCCGCTTCGCGGTTTTGATAATAGAACTGTTTCGCTTTACTAAAATTGCGGGATCCATGCCCTTCCACAAGATAGCAGTAAATAGTCCACGGTGCGCCGGCAAAACCGATGAGGGGCACTCGTCCATTTAACTCTCTTCGAGTGAGGGTGATGGCATCCATCACATAATGCAGCCGATCATGCACATCCGGCACAACAAGACGCTTGAGATCCGAAGAGCTTTTCACAGGATTGTGGATTACCGGGCCTTCACCTTTTTCAATCGTGACTTCAAAACCGAGTGCCTGGGCAACAACCAAAATGTCTGAAAAAAGAATAGCAGCATCCACACCCAGTCTATCAATCGGCTGCAACGTGATCTCGGCTGCGAGCTCTGGTGTTTCGCAGCGTTCAAAGAAAGAATATTTCTCCTGCAGCTTCCGATATTCCGGAAGATAACGTCCCGCCTGGCGCATCATCCAAACCGGCGGACGTTCGACCACCTCACCCTTCAGGGCTTTAAGCAATAAATCATTCTGTAATGGCGGAAACGATACTGTCATTTATCTTTGGATGCTGTTTTATTCGCAATCTTGTAGTAATCAGCAATGGATTGTAGTAGTGCTTCAGTCTTTGTATCAGCAGACTCGATGACTTCATGGAAACCAGCTTGGTGAAGAGCAGATGCCGTTGTGGGACCGATCGCAAAAGCAGGCAGTCCGGGAATCATATTTTCTTTCAGAAAGGCTTCAACAGCACTTGGGCTGTAGAAAACCAGTCCATTTATTCCATGCATATCGATTGCCTCAGAATGGGCAACCGTTTTATAAACAACGAGGGGCAATACCTGGAATCCAGAGTTTGCCAATTTATCTTCAAATTCAGATCTCCGCCTGTTCCCACAAAACCACGCAATTTTCCCGGTCTTCATCTCATCAATGATCAGATTAGCTAATCCCAGTGCGTTGTGTTTCTCCGGGATATGCACATTCCATCCCGCTGTTGTCAACCGTTGAGCAGTGGATAAACCAACGGCGTACACAACCTCAGACGAACACGTGAGCTGGAATTCAGATGAATATCGTAGAAACCCTTCAACCCCGTGTTTACTTGTGAATGCGATAGAATCGGGTTTAAACTCTGTTAATTGAGCATGAGTAGAATTCCAATTTTGGAGATAGCTGAATCCGAGTGTCGGGATACAAGTTGGTTCGAGCCCGAGACGGCGTGCAAGAGTGATTTGTTGGGGTTTGAGCGGCCGTGTGACCAAAATCGAAATGTGTTTCCGATCGTTTACCCCCTCACTCATTATTTTCTCCCTTTTGCTGCTCAAAATCTTCTTTACGAATCGCCCGGATAACCTTATCTGCTCCCATTGAAATTATCTCCTCAGCCGTCCATATGCCCATTTCTCTGGCATTGTCTACTGAGATAGCGTCCTCGATATCAAATCGCTCGCTTCCGTCCGGCATCAGTACCACAGCCTTAAAGTTCACCATCCCATCGTCAACGAAGGCAAAAGCACCAACCGGCGCACTGCACCCTGCTTCCATCATAAACAGGAAATCCCGCTCGATGCGGGTACACAACTCTGTGTCTTTATGGTTGAGTCTTTTCAGGATCTGAGCGAGACGTTCATCATCACTGCGAATCATAATGGCAAGTGCTCCCTGAGCCGGTGCGGGAAGCATCCAATCCAGTTTTAGATCCGCACGGTCTTCTAAACCGAGACGCTTGAGACCTGCCATCGCAAATATCGTAGCATCCCAGTCACTCTCTTTAAGCTTACGCAGGCGAGTCTGCACATTGCCACGAATATCGACAGTTTGATGTTTTGGATATTTATTGATCCATTGTGAAGCACGGCGATTGCTGCTGGTGGCGATCACAGCCTGATAATCCTCATTATCCAGAAAATCCAATCCCTTACGGGCTACCAGCGCGTCAAACGGATCCTCACGTTCCATCACTGCTGCAATCATCAACCCTTCTGGCAGTGTTGTTGGAATATCTTTGAAGGAGTGAACAGCTATATCAATATCACCCCGGAAAAGTGCTTCATCGAGGGCTTTTGTGAACACGCCTTTACCCCCCATAAGCGGAAGTGGAGTATCCAGCACAGCATCACCTTCCGTTTTTACAAATTTAAGCTTGCTGTGATGTCCCTGCTTACGCAACTCTTTCCGAACGTGCTCTGCCTGCCAGGTGGCGAGTTTACTGTCGCGGGTACCAATAATAAGCGTACGCGTTTCAGTCAATATCCGACTCCCTTTCTAATTTGAACATGGACTCAACCATCTTGGTTAGTTCTTCAGGCGATTCTTTATTGGCTTTGAGATGATCTATAGAGTGGGCAGCAATACGATTAACAATCCGGTGGGTGACGAGTTCCAGCCGGCCAAGGGCTTCTTCAGGAAATTGATGACGATAACGTTCGAGTTCTTCATCACGGATGGCGTTTAATTTCTTTGTAAGCGCAACTATCGTTGGAACGACTTTCTGTTCACTCAGCCAGTCGAGATAGCCGTTAAATTCTTCAGCAATGATAGTTTCTGCTGCAGGAATACTCATTTCACGAACCTTGAAGGACTCGTCTGTCGCATCGTTAAGCTGGTCCATATTGATAAGCTGCACATGCTCAAGTTCTTCAACGTCAATATCAACATTCCTGGGTACAGAAAGATCGAGCAGTACCTGGTGATGTGCCTGTCCATTTGCCGCGAAGTGAGATTTATTCAGAATAGGGTGAGGGGCACCAGTAGCTACCAGAATAAGATCTGCCTGCGCCACTTCATCAACCAGATCTTCAAAACCGGAAACCGTAAGATTATAGCGGTCAGCCAGGTCATCGGCGCGCTCTTTGTTACGATTCATCAGGGTCAGGCTCGAAGCCCCAAGCCCAACAAGGTTTTTACAAGTAACCTTGCCGATTTTCCCAGTTCCCATCAACAGGATGCGCTTCTTCTCCCAGTTATCAATATGCTTCCGGGCAAACTGAACGGCAGCGTAGGCCACACTTGCAGCTCCGTATCCCAGATCCGTTTCAGTACGAACACGCTTATGGGTCCTGAAGATGGACTGAAATAATCTGTGAAGCTCACCTTCAACCAGATCGTGCCTGATGGATGCTTCATAAGCTTCCTTAACCTGTTTCACGATCTGCAGATCACCGAGAATCTGTGCATCAAGGCCAACCGTCACTTTGTATAGATGCCGAACTGCGGATTCTCCCTGCAACACAAAACCATGAGATTTGAAGGTGTCGATATCCCCATCAGTATGACGGATCAACAGATCCTCAAACTGTTCATGATCGGGTGTGATACCAAACAGTTCGGTACGGTTGCAAGTCGAAAGTACGATCAGATTGTCAAATCCATCAGAATGGGCATCTTCAAGAAGATTGCCCCGTTGTGCCTCACTAAGGCTATAACGCTCCCTGATCGCCACCGGTGCATTCCAGTGGTTGATTCCAACAACGACAAAGTCTTCGAGTTTACTATTCGTTAGCGACATATACGATTATCATACGCTGCTGGTGTTGATCTTATTTTGTGTCTCAGGGATAAGATGTCCGACCTGATTGACAACTTCCTGCGAGAGAGCCCCAATAAAATCCGGGTGATCGTTCAATCCCGGCATTACAGTGAGGTTTTCGATTTCATAACCTTCATTCTCAAGGTCCTCACGAAGTTCGATATTAAGCTCGCTTAAGGTCTCAATATGATCGGTCACAAAAGCTATGGGAATCATGACAAAATTCTTTATACCATATTCACAAAGTCGCTTTACCAGGTCTACCGTGTTTGGCTGCGTCCATTTTGCCGGACCTACACGCGACTGATAACTTAACCAATACGTTTCTTGCTCAGGACGGGTTGCCATGACGGCTTTAACCGTCTCTTCAATTTCTTTTGTATAAGGATCACCGGATTCCACTTCGGATACCGGCGTTCCATGTGCGGAAAAAACCAGGTGAACGCGCGAGCGATCGACACCATCGATGGTAGCAAGTGCTTCATCAATACGCTGATTGACAGCCGTCAGATACGACGCATTCAGATGGTAATTGCGAATATGGTACTCGCTCCACGGGAAGGACTTGCCCTCTTCCTTTTGCTTCATTTTTACTTGCTCCCAGTCACGGAAACTGCTGCCACTGGTTGTCCAGGAAAAATGCGGATAAAGCGGGAGGAAGACGGTATGAGTGATGCCATCTTCACGCATCTCATCCATGATGGCATCGGCAAACGGAATCCAGTAACGCATAGCCGTATAAACCTTGAATGAGACTTCAGGGTATTCACCGTTCAGGTGTTTCTCCAGGGACCGACGCTGTGCTTCTGTCAGACCATTAATAGGTGAACATGCGTCCGAAATCTTCTTATTCTTGCGGTTAGGACAGTTCTTGCTGCCCATACAGCCGTTCGGACATCCATTAATTTTCTTGTAATTGTCAGCAACTTTAGGAGATCTGAACCTGGAAATAGTACGCGCCAAACCTTCCTGAACCTTTCCCCCACCAAGCTTTATGATATCGGTGTCGCTGAAAAGATTATATAAAAATGGCTTTACTGCCTCAGAGGAAGTTGGTCCGCCGAGGTTCATCAGAACCACACCGATATGAATCTGTTCACTGCTCATTGACATTTATGTCGATTACCTATGGTCAAAAGCGGTAAATAGCCGCTATATATCGTTTAAAGAAACGGATCTAATGTGAAGAGTAAATGAAGAGTTCGTTAGCTGTTTTATTTAGAATGGGTCTTAGGAAGGGAAGAAGCTTTCAGCAATCAGCTGTCGGCCATCAGCTTAGCTAATTGATAATTATTATGTAAACAGAACTTCCTAACGTACGTTCCGAGGCGAAACCTTGAAATGAGTTCATTGTTCATTGTTAATTGTTAATTGTTCATTGACTTTGTCTGCGGTCTCCAGTCCGCCTACAATACAGTCACTTACGGAAATGCCGGAGCGGTAGTTACCTGCAAAGAACAATCCGGGCTGGCTCTTTTCAAGATTGTCCAGAATACTCGTTACATGTTCATAGCCAACATTGTACTGCGGAATGGCCTTCGGCTGCAGGATATGTTTTATATAAATCGGGTGTCCATGGACTCCGAGGAACCGCTGCAAATCAAGTAGTACATTATCTTTTAACAGATCCAGAGGTTGTTTGGCACTTTCCGGATTCCTTGCACCACCAACGTAGCTGGCGAGAGTAACATAACCTTCAGGAGCCCTCCCCGGAAAAAGTGTGGATGTAAAAAGTGTTCCAAGTATCGACGATTTCTCCATTGCCGGAACAAGCATGCCGAATCCATCAAGTGGATGTTCTACTTTATTTCTCTCAAATCCCAATGTCAGCACACTTACCGGTGGATATGAGACGCCTTGCAATCGACTCCCGTCAAAAACACCATCTTTCAGTTTGATTTCAGGTAACCGGTACAACGGAACTGTGGTCACAATGGCAACATACTGGCCATTTCCTTTTTTACCCTTCGTGTTCCAATCTACCGTCCATCGATTGCTTTCCTTTCTGATGGACAGGACTTCGGTATCCTTCTTTATTTTTCCGGCCAGCTTCGTCCCGAGAGTATCCGGCAACTCTCCCATCCCTTTCTTAAAGGAATACATTTTTGCCCGTTGCTTCGAAGTCTCGCTTCTTTTCTTTCGTTTACGAGCTCCGAAAATAGCCCCTTTAATTAAGGAACCGTATTCCTGTTCTAATTCAAACAATTTTGGAAATGCCGATTTAACCGACAATTCTCCAGGATCACCAGCATAAACTCCTGAAACGAAAGGATTGATGGCATAATCGAGGAATTCCTGACCAAGACGGCGTTTCACAAAACTTGCCAGTGATTCTTCATAGCTGTTGTCCCACTTCGAAATAAATGGTTCACGAAGCAGCCGAAACTTAGCGGATGTGCTGAATAACGGAGTTTTCAAAAAAGATCCGGGAGATGATGGCAGGCTATACGGTTTTCCATCTCTGACTATAAAACGATTCTTCGCTTCGGGACCCGGCTCACACAAATCAGGCTCCAGCCCAATTTCAGTCACTAATTCCCGGATGCGAGGACTGGTTTCCAGGTAGGTATGAGGTCCCGCTTCGGAAAGCCATCCATCTTCATCATAGCTTCTGATTACGCCGCCTATCCTCTCTGATGCCTCAATAATCTCAGTATCAAAGCCCAGTTTTTGTAAACGGTATGCGGTTACGAGTCCGGATATTCCAGCTCCTATGACTGCTATCTTGCCTCTGACATCATTCATTCAATTTTTCTTTTTCTGCACCTTCTGCAGTTCCAAAAAACTTATTCTCGCCATCATTCATTCCTGGTGAAAACATACGCATAACCTGGGCAAATATATTGGTACTGATAGCGGCCCAGCGTTTTCCCGGTCTCATCGACAGGAACCGCAGTACATTCCGCAACTCAATCAACAAATATGGAGGATCCGTGATGAGTGTATCATTCCCGACTATAAAATCCCAGTCCAGTTCATGTTCAAAACGGACACCATGTTCCTGCATCTGTTCCTTAAACCAGTGAGCAATTAACCCATAACCAACGGTCGTAGGATGTAAACCATCGAGACTGAATATGCCACCTGCTGTCATTTTTCCTGTTTGATCATCCAGCTGTATATAATCTGAATTTATAGATGATCTATTTTTACCCTGGACCAAATATGAGGTCTTGGGGTTTCGTCTTAGTGCGTCAATAAATTCAGTGGGATAATCAATCTGATAACTACCAGATTTACGTCGTTTAGCCAGTTTTGTGATATTGGCATTCAGCGGAACAACAACCCATCCATTCTTTTTAGCAACGTTATGAATGATTTCGTTATAAGCGTCCACCACCTGGTCGAGTTCACGAGCATCCTCCCTGGTGATATGGGGATGCAATTCCGGATCAAACGCCTGGTCCCACACCCAGAATCGCGTGTAATAATCGAAATACCCATCTTTATGAGGCTCGCCAGTATTGATTCCTCGTGATGCCGGTGGAATTGTTACATAGGGAATTGTTGCGGTAAATACCCTTTTCGCTTTCAGCTTTTTAACCCGGCTAGCCAGTTTTCGGAAGAGGATCTCGAAATGTTCGGGTCTTGTTATCGAGTAATTCCGGTTGAATGGCAGGTTACCTAAGGTATCTTTTTCTGAGTAGAGAAGTTCCATCCTTGTGATTGCCCCAATCACATTATTCCCTCCCAAAAAGACGGTCAGATTTTCAATACCACCGTTATCAGACAGATACTGGGCGTTATCCAGCATCGAATAATCATTATATTTACTGCCGAATGTCGGATTCAGGACACATCTGGCCGTCGTGTACATGGCATTACCGTGCAGGAGATCCGAAAAGTCAAATTCCGGGGGATGGCTCTCAATGTAATCTTTGGCTATACTTTCCGTCATCTTCCAGCTGTCACTGACGGTAAATCCCCAAACGGATTGGTTATGGTAGGGCATATGGTGATCTTTGTGCAGAGGCACATACCCGCCGTCCCAATATCGTTTGATGCGTCTGGTCGTACTGTAAAGGTATTGCAAGGCTGCAAGATAATTACGCCACCCAACCTGATCACCGTAAATATCACTCAGCCCCCGAATAAGGATTTCAAGATTGAGGGGAATTCCGCCCTGAGCTGTGAAGGATGGCTGGTTGAATCTGAAATCATCACCCATAGCTCTGACAAGCATAGATGGATAATTCAGATCGGTTCTGTAAATGCAGCCGTTGTTAAAGCCAAGAGTAAGGCTATCACCAACTGTAACTAAGCGGTGCTCATGTCGCCTCCAATAATCGAAGAATGATTTCATGTTTAGATGTTCAACCGCTTTTTAAAAGTATCGGAAACCATTAAGAAAAAAGAAAGATAATGTCGTCGAACAGTGGCAAGAATTATTTTGCATTAACCCGCTCTTCCCTATTTTATCGAGCACACTACATTGCCCTTTTAATTGCTCCAATACCTTTATGGCTGACAATACCCCTGGTCCAAACAGTCCACTCGACGAATTCAGACTGAATCGTACACGAATGAATGAAAAGATCATGGATCTTGACCATCTTGGCATCAAACGTTTTTTTAATCTCGACACCAACACATATCGTGATGGAGCTCTTCCCTCATCTACCAAAGAGTTACTTGGATTGGTAGCCTCGGTTGTTCTGCGTTGCAACGATTGCATAGACTATCACCTTGAACAGTGTGCAAATTCAGGTTTTTCAAAAAATGAGATTGTCGACGCATTAAATGTAGCACTTGTTGTCGGTGGAAGCATCATCATTCCCCATTTGCGGCATGCAGTCTCTACATTAGAAATCCTTGAAAGCGAAGGAACCCTGATCAATGGTAACAATAACCCTAATAATAGATGAATTTAAAATTAACATTTGGAAGTATCGTCAACAGATCACGATACATCCCTGTTTTCTGCATTTGCCTGCTGCTGATTGGAAACCGGGCTTCTCTTTTTGCCCAGGGATTGCCAGAAGAGTCCGCTCAGGATTCCGTACAAATCCACTTTTTCCCTGTCGCCGCTTACACATCCGATGAAGGAATTATTGTTGGAGGAGCCTTGTCCAGGATCGATTTCAGGGGCGGAACAAAACCTTTCCACAGCCGTTTTACGACAATGCCTCTGTTCAGTACCAAGGGCTATATATCATTAAATATAAAATATCAGCAAACACGCCTGTTCAATACACCGTGGCGCCTTCTGGTCAATCCATATCTCTACCGAATCGTTAACGACAACTATTTCGGCATCGGCAATAACACGACATTTTCTAACCATCTGTGGAATAAGGGGTTCTACTACATCGAAACTTTAAACCTTGGGCTTGATGTAAAAGCTACGTATCCGTTATTCCAAAGCACTTCAAATAATAATGTAAAACTGCAGCTTCAGGGTGGTTTCGGATACCTCGAGCCGCACTCTAAAGGGGACAGTACTAAATTTACACTGGATAATCCGAATGGCCTAAAAGGAAAATGGCACAACTATATCGGAGCAGGACTCATTTGGGATAACCGGAATAATGAAGATTTGCCGACAAGGGGAAACTGGGCATTAGTCGATGTAAATTTTAGTCCCAAAATCATTCTCAACGACTACAATAATCTCGATTATAAGATTCAGTATGTTCATTATTTTTCTTTTCATCTGATCCGTGATGTTGTCGTTGCGCAACGTGTCTCCTGGCACCAAATGCTCGGCCATGCTCCCTTTTGGTATCAACCATATCTCGGTGACGATCAAACGTTACGAGGTTTTCCCGAGCGTCGATTCATCGGCAAGGCCACGATGATCTACAACCTGGAACTACGTACCTGGCTGTTCGCTATTCCTTCGTGGCATATTCGTGTTGGCGGACAATTATTTATGGATGCAGGCAAGATTTATGAAACGAAAGACAACTACCACCATTTCTTCCAGCATTACAAGCATACGCTCGGCTTCGGCGGTTCACTCTCGCTCTTTGATCCTCATTTCTTTATCCGGGGTGATTTTGGATTTTCAAAAGATCTGTGGCGCATTTATGCCGGGTTTGGTTATATGTTTTAAAAACCTTCAAGGAATCTTTTGAGCACACATCCCGTTCTCTCAATACAATTATAAACTTAAATGAGAGAACTGACCATGAATGATTTTCAAATCAAAGGGAACTGGAACGAGATAAAAGGGAAGCTGAAGCAACGATACGGCGTGCTGACCGACGACGATCTGAGTGTTGGAGAAGGCAAGCAAGACGAGCTAATCGGAAGACTGCAGCAAAAGCTTGGAAAAACAAAAGATGAAGTTCTTAAAATATTAGCCGATCTCTAATTTAATTTCAAAAAAGTTCATGTCCTTACAGTCGTAATTTGTACCTTTCGCCCTCACTAATTATAAGACTGTACTATAGATATGAATGCTGAGAGGGTACTTATCACAGCTGATCCGCTGGAAGCACAATTGACTATTGAAGCATTAAAAAATGAGGGAAAGGAAATACTTCATCTGCCCCTCGAGTGGATTAAGACAAATTCCGGGATCACGCGAGAAGATTTGATTCAGGAAATTAAATGCAATGACATCATTGTGTTCGGTTCATATCGAAATACGCATCATTTCCTGGATCTGATTAAGCATTTCGAATTACTTGAAATTATCAGGCAGAGGCTCAATTTTACGATCGATGCCGCTTCTGCCGATCTTCTCGAATCAAACGGTGTACCCGGAATCACCTCTCACCCGCATACAAAAGCAATTCATCTGCTGGAACTCATACTGCGCTTAGGACAGTTACGGCCAGCTCTCTATCCACGGGCCAAAAACGCGCTGGAAGAAATGCCTGCATTGTTTGAAGAGCTGGATGTTCCATGTAAGACTTTATCTGTCTGCAAACGGGAACATCCGAATAACGATCAGTTGCAATCTTACCGAAAGGAACTTGAATCAATAGGACCAGATACTGTTTTTATTCATGATAATGATATGGTTCGTTACCTTACCATCGCTTTTCCGGGACTGGATTTAAAGATCCTGAAAGTCATTGCTGCAAACCAGGCTGTTGAAGCTGAATTACAGAAAGAATCGATCCCCTTTGAGACAGTCGAAAACGTTGGATTACCCATCGAAAACTTTTGGGCGAGATAATCAGTTTAGTGCAACGAGTGTGCAACCTGGTCCACCTTGTTCCCAAGGTGCAAGTTCAAAGTGCTTGACTTCAGAACGTTTTTGCAGGTACTCATGAATAAGTTTTCGCAGAATACCCTCCCCTTTTCCATGAATAATTTCCAGCTCATTCAGTCCTGATACGAGAGCTTCATCAATAAAATGGGCAACCTCCTTTACCGCTTCATCACCGCGATATCCGCGGAGATCGAGGCGTGATGAACTTGGGCGGAATCCGGTCCCCCCGCTATCATCCATTATCACCCTCACCGGCTCTTTCATCTTTTTGGGAAGTTTCTCGACCTTTACAAGATTTTTGAATTTCGTACGGAGCCTCATTCCATTAACCAATACAACGGCATTTTTGCCATCTGTCTCCATAAGCTCACCTGTCGATTTCGAGTCTTTCAGACGAATCCAATCGCCTTTGACTGGCGGTTCACCAATATCTTTTGGTTGTTCTTCCTCTTCTATTTGTTCAAGCTGACTTTCTATTTTTCCCTTTTCCTCCTCAACCCCGGATCTCGCATCTTTAATACTTTTTCGTGTGGCCTTCTCTGTTCGAATTTTTTCGACGGCTTCTTCAATTCGCTTGTTAGCCCCGATTATCACGTCACGGGCTTCGTTGAGTGCTTTCTCGCGGATACGATCCTGCTCACGTTTTAAAGCTTCATATTTTTCCTGATAGAATCTGCGCTGTTTCTCGAATTTCTGCCTTTCTTTTTCAATCTGACGCAATTTATCTTCCGACTCCTGGATGGTATGCTCCATACTCAGGATCAAAGACTCCAGCTCGGTTCTCTGTTGTCCGAGATAGCCGCGCGCTGTCTCCGTTAAATTGTGAGGAAGACCAATACGTTCTGCTATTTCAAAAGCGTAGCTGCTGCCTGGGATCCCTTTTCGAAAACGATACGTTGGCGACAGATGCTCCTGGTCAAATTCCATTGAACCATTGACTACGCGTGGATGGTTATGTGCAAAAGCTTTAAGACTGCCATGGTGCGTTGTAACAATAATCCGGGCGTTTCTCTTGATGATTTCTTCAATGAATGCCCGATAAAGCGCCCCACCTTCCTCGGGATCTGTACTGCTGCCGGCTTCATCAATCAGCACCAGGCTATTGTCCGTGACTTCTTTCAGCACTTTTTCCATCCATGTGACATGAGAGGTAAATGTGCTCAAGTCATTTTCAATTGATTGATCATCGCCGACATCAAAAAAAAGTCCGTCAACAACCGGAAGCTCACAATCAGCCGATGCTGGAATGGCCATGCCGAACTGCGCCATAAGGATGCATAGTCCAACCGTCTTCAGGGCTACGGATTTCCCACCGGCGTTGGGACCGGTGATAATCAGGCCCTGTTCTTTTTGATCAAGCTCAAGACTCAACGGTATAATATCTTCCTTTTTGAGTCCACTCCCTTTCCTGGCTTTCAGAATAAGCAGAGGATTACGAGCATTCAGCAGTCGGATCTTCTTTCCTTTTGTGATTTGCGGTATCTGTCCGTCATAACTGCCCGAGATAGCAGCCATAGCATTGATGACGTCGAGTTCGCCTATCAGCGACAAATTGTTTTCAAGTTCTTTAGAGACCTTTCCTATTGCTGATGTAAGATTTCTCAGGATGAGCGCTATTTCCTTTTGCTCTGCGATCTCAAGCTGACGAATATCATTATTTATTTCTACAGCCTCTGAAGGCTCCAGATAAACCGTCTGCCCGGTTGCCGACTCGTCGTGGATCAATCCTGAAATCTTTCGCTTTAACTCAGCTTTCACAGGGAGTACGAGCCGGCCGCCTCTCAAGGTCAAGCCTTCTTCTGCCGTGCCGCCATCACCGGCCAGTTTCCGAAGCATCCGGTTCAGGACAGACCGTACATCATTTCTCTTTCTGCTTAGGGAATTCCTGATGTCACGCAGGGCAGAACTGGCGGAATCCTTAACCTCACCCTCATCAGAGAACACATGAGCAATTTGTTTTTCCAGATCGGGATGCAATGAAAGATGTCGAATGATATCATAAGACAGCGGGTATTCTTCAATACGCTGTTTGAAAAATTTCTGAACCCTCCTGCTCATCAGACAGAGGTTTTTGATTGATAAAATGATCTCCGTGTCCAGAATTTTTCCCTCGATCCGTGAAGCCTGCAGATCAGGCCGCAAGTCCGGTATCGTATGCAGAGGAACGGCATCGCCGGCAATATTAATATCAATAAACTCCCGGGTACGATTTAGCCTGAGCTGAACGGTATCAAAGTTGACAGCCGGAAGCCAACCCGCAAGAACAGCCTGCCCCTCTTCAGTATGTAATTTTTTCAGGAGGGCTTCACGCAAGGATTCAAGGCCGATTTTCAGGAATGTGTTAGGAGGAAAGTAACGCATGAAATAAAGCTAAAAAAGTATTAATAGTGTCCCAAATGAAGAGACTAATGATAAGCATGAAAACAAGTCAAAAATACTTGATAAGCTAATAGATTATATCAATGTCATGCAGGGCAAGTTCTTTGAAGGGAAAATCAACTAGTTGTCTGTCTCAATATTATCTTTATAAACCTGAATATGCCTTTGTGCTGTAAGTTCCATATTCCAATTTTCATTTGCATATTTCAAGTTATCGAAACCTTTATTCTGTTGTAATAAGGTTTTCCCCTTTTGTACAGCTTTGATAATGGATTGGAAATCAGAAGGACTGAAGGTTGGGTTACCGGTCTCCTTCAATATCTCTCCGACAGATCCATAATCGGGACCAACAACAACTTTTCCAAAAGCAAAACCCAATAATAAGCTTCCGGAATTTAAATTATGCAACCTTTGTATAAAGAGAATATCCGCCGAATTCAGATAATATTGTACCTCGTTATCAGGAATAAAAATATCCATGAACCTGTAATTAGGCTTATCCACAATCTTTTTTTTCAGAAAAAATTGCCATTTTTTCTCTGTAAAACTCCACTGGGGAACTACAATTTTCTTTTTTTTATCAGGTAAACGTTCGATCAAACCTTTAACTATTTTTTTCTCAGCATCGGTCCTGATTTGTCCAAAGATTAATATTACAAAATCATCAGGATTTAGATTTAATTTTTTCCTCGCGTCTTCTCTTGAGACCTTGTTGTCGTAGATTCCGTATAACCCATGCGGTATCGTTTTATGACAAGTCTCTTCTGGAATTAAACCACTATATAGATCTCTCAATAACGTTTGGCTTATTTTACTCATATGAATCAGAACTCTTGCGCTTGAATAGATCAGATCATAGAGCTTTTGATTCATTGGATTAGAATTATGGGAAGATAAGTTATGAACCGTTACCACAAGTTTCGCATGCTCTCTCCATTTTTCAACTGTAGTTTCTAAGTTATTTAGATCTGTTTCGGTGGGGATTCTCCAACCAATCAATGCCTCTGGCCAGTGTATGTGAACACAATCAAACCCTGTATAAGGCGCTTCCCAAAAACGACTGATATCTTGGGTAACATGTATCGAGGAATCGAATTTCTGAATGGCCGCAGACGTCTCATCGATAATCGAATTCCCAGAAGCGGGATATTTATCTACTGGCAATAAAATATTCATAACAATTCACCTACTTCTATACCTTGCCAACCTGAACCGATTAGTAATAACTAACTCACAATAGATGTTAATTTTTCTGTGCTATTCTGTTATCTGGTAACAGGGGCAATTCGTCACAATCTTCAATGTTCCTGCACATATTAAGCCCGCTCGTGTAGTTTCCGAAATAATCTAGTTTAAAGCTACAGAGCTCTCCCAGCCGACCTTTGTAATAAGAGTACAGCACTTTACGGGATAAAACATCATTTTTTTTTGTACGCTGTAAAATATTTTGCTTTGTGAAACTAATGATATGCCGCATGGTCTGATATATTTCTTTTAGCCGCTTACCCGAACTAATCTGATTCTTTGCAAAATCAACAAACGGATCAAGCAAAGCGCTGGCACGTCCGTTACCTATACTCATTTTATTAAGGTATTCGAAATCGAGCCGGTTTTTTTTTATGTAATGAGAAAAAATCAACTGGTCACTATACCAAATTTTATATCCAGCTATCACATGAACAAGACCCAAAACCTTATCTTCCCCGCCGATCATTTTCCCCTTGTCACCTCCAGCCCGGCCCGGCAGAACGAATTCAAACCCACATTTTCTAAGTGATTCCCAAACTGATTTCCGATATATAGATCCTGCCCCGTATACATAACTTTTTGAATTCGTCAGATCACCTTCATGCTCGCATTGATTACCGCACGCGTAATATTGTTCAAACTGGTCAAACCAATGAGGTGGTGAGATTTCGAATTCGGGAATCCCTTTGCCCCCAAGAATTCCAATCTCAGGATCTGCATCCATTATTCCATAGGCTGTTTCAATATAGTTTTCACTTAGACGATTGTCATCGTCGCACGTCAATATATATTCATAAGAAGCAATTTCAATCCCTTTGGTTCTTGATGCCGTAGCACCTGGAATCGGCTGATTAATAATTTTTAGTGGTGTTTTATATTGCCCGTCATTCCACACCTTTCTCGCGAGCTCTGACGTCCGATCAGTAGATGCATTGTCTACGAGGATTACTTCCCACGATATCGAAAGCGGCACCTTTTGATTACCCAGACAATCCAGTGTTTTACCAATAACCGCCTCACCGTTATACGAACATATAATTACCGAGACCCCTTTCATCTTATTACCTATCATGTCGGGCCTGTATTACGTATTATTTATTATTCTTTTTGCTTTCGTCTTTTTTCTCTCCGGTTTGAGACGAACAACATTTTTAAGCAGAAGCTCCGGTATCTTTTTTACTTCTTCTTCATAACCTGGACAAAATTCGATCAAATAATCAACATACGAATACACATCTCTGCCAAATAATTTAGCGTAAAGGGCTACGGAACTGGCCGTCACAAAAAATGAAACTCCGTTTTCATTCTGAGCCAAAAATTCCAGACTCACATCATTCGGCAGCCTCTCAATATTTGGAAAAGGCTCCTGTTGAAAAAAGGAATCGTACACCTGCTCTTCTTCTGAACCAACCTGAGCAGGGTGTAATTTATAATATAAGTTAACGTCCTTTTTATCTTTAAAATGATCATTTATAAATGCTTTTAATGCGGATTTATAGCACGAAAGCGGTACTTCCCCATGAATTGATTCTGCACTAAGTACAATTATAGCAGCATTTGTTTTAAGATTGAATTTTAGGAAATCTACAATATTGTTCCGTTTTAAAATCTTTCGCCTTTTAAATCCAGGAAAGGAATCCTTTGAAAACCCAATTACATAGTCATAGTCGTCGTTATAAAACCAACAGTCTCTTAACGTCCCAAAATAGCCCAAATCATCCCATATGAAAGATCTCTTCATCTTATATACTGTATTGACCTCTTCAATAGGATGATATGCAAAGGATCCCTCTTCAATAATTGAATAGCCTGTACATTTTCTATTATAAATAAGCAGGCTAATAAAGTCAGGATATGTTAAAGGAACATATGCGTAATAATCACTTCCCTCAACGACGCTATTTATATACCTGTTAAACTCCCGATACCTTTTCCACGACTTAATTAAATTCTTTGATCCGCGGAAATAACTATCATAAGCATCATATATGAAATCAACCGATTTATACAGTTTAATATTCGGTTTATAGTTCCTATTCGTTAAAAAAACAATATCCTCTTCAGGAAGCCCTGTCTCACGGATCGTATGATATGATACCAACTCAGTGATTGCACTATGAATGTAAAACAAGTACTTCATGTTTTTGGGACTTTACTGTACACTTAACTTTTCCACAAAATTCACATTATCATAAGCGGATCGTTCCATTAAAGCGGCTTTTTCAGATAGTCCCTCCCTAATACTATTATTATCAAAATAGTACTCAATTCTGCTGATCAGCTCTTTTTTTTGATTTGATAGGTATTCCGCATCATATACATCATCTTTGATACCCATCAAATCAAGCAAAGCTCGCATTTTGAAATTATGAGCAGAAAATGCCACCACTGGCACACCACTATTTATTGCAAAAATCGTTGGATGCCATCGACCGCTGAGGAATACCCTGGCATTTCCAATGATATCGACTGTCTGCAAGATCGATGTTCTACAAGAAATAAAAGGTAATTTCAGAGACATTGAGACTTCTTTGAGAAAAGTCTCATCGGGTAAATCCGATGAAACGCAAACCACCTGACCGAACTTTTCTTTCAAGGCTTTACATAGTTCAAAAAAATCAGTGGTTGGATTTATGTGCTTCATATCATTCCGAAAAAAGATTGAGCTGCCACCAACACAGATATACGGCTTATCCATATCAAAATCATACGTCTGAAAAGGCCAAATATCATAATATCCCACACGGGATGAAATATTGCGTAATGTATCTTTTGAAGCTGCTTTATATACAAAAGCGGTGTCTGCAGCAAATCTTGCTTTAGGGAAATAGCCAAAGTTGTTAAGCGACGTATGCTCCCTGAACACAATGTCATCAAGTATGGGGTACAAATTATCTACTATCTTACGCAACTCGCCATTATCAGCGTCAAGCGTATGATTTACTATGATTGCCGGTTTATCAAGATATTTTTTAGCCAAATAGAGCAAAAACAGTATAAAAATGCTCTCATCGCGGTCACCATAAATGGTCCCTTCACCATTTACAATAACAAGATCAACAGATTTCATCATTTTGATAAAGTCAGCATATTTATCCGCATTCAAGTATTGATATGCCAATTCATCAAATTCGCTCCATTTCTTAGGGACCTTAAAATTTTTGGAGAAATCCGTTCGGCTTTCTCCAAAAATTTTGCTCTTTAATTTAGGTACAATAGCTGGTACAAAGAGAGAAAGATAATGCTGCGTGATAAACATACGCCTGCTGCCCGGCATATATGGATTAATATCATAACCGTAAATAGAGGATATCTCTGTTACCCCAGCATGCTTTAGCATCCTGATTAGTGCTACAGCATTAGCACGTCCCCCAATGTTAGCGCCAAGCGATGTATCATTTATTAATAGAGCGTGCATTATGTGCCCTTCTAATTATTATTTATATACAAGTCCATCCCCCATCAACCATCAAATTATGGCCGGTTATGTACCGCGCTTCTTCTGACAGAAGAAAGCATATCGGAGGCGCAATATCTTCCGGCGTACCCATCCTTTTTAAAGGAACTTTATGTTCATAATTTTTAACAAAAGGCTCCGGTTGGTTATCAAAAATACCACCTGGAGAAACACTGTTTACCCGAATATTATCCTTCCCATAATAGGAAGCCAGATAACGTGTGAAATTAATGATGCCTCCTTTGATCGCATTATAGGCAGCAGGGGAAGTCATCGGCGTTCCGTCGTATACCGTAAAATCGGGGGCGACAACCCCGTACGTTGAGCCTATATTAACGATTGCCCCGCTTTTCTGTTGCTGCATGTACTTCAGCACCTTCTGACAGAAGATGAAATGGCTGTTTAACTGCATATCCACATTCCTCTTCCATGAGGCAATTGGAATATCCTCGAACTTTGAACCCCAGTCTTTAGTCCGCGGATAGGCATTATTAACCAGTCCGTCGATCCTGCCGTGCTTGTCCAGCACGATGTCAATCACCTGTTGAATCGAGTTTTCATCTGTAATGTCGCAATGAACTGATAATTTATCCAGATCATCCGTATTTGTCACATCTGCATTAATCCCGATCCCTCCCTCGGAGCGGACTCTTGCAACAATGGCTTTCCCAATTAACCCGTTTCCACCGGTGATGATGATTACTTTGTTATCTAAGCGGCCCATAATGTTCTCTGATTAAAATAAATTGGATTCACTTTAAAAGTTCTGTAAAAGAGAGACTGTCATCCTGATATTCACCGACTTGTCGGGAAAAGTAGGATCTCGTGGAATTCAGGAAATGATAGTTACATCTGAGTTGATCATTTCGCCCGGCTAACGAGATCCTACGCCCCGAAAGCTTTCGGGGCATCAGGATGACATCCAAGTGTATGGATTTTAGACATACTTATGTTGTCAATTGATCGATATAAACTTTTTCGCCACCGTGGTTGCGTGAGTATATTCCGGCATAGAGTGTTTTCATCAGGGTTACGGTCTCATCCGGATTTATTGCCGGCTTGCCAGTCACGATTTGTTGATGCAAGTTCCAAAGAATACCCCGGAAACAACTGAAATTGTCATCATAATCGATTATCTGATGTTTGCCGTTGCCTGTATAAAAGGCGCTTCTCAGGACAAAACCAATTTTTGTGTTAACCTGGATGACGGCATTCTTTCCCGAACGATAGGCAATTCGCACAACTTCATTCTCTTCTTCACCGATATTTTGAATCCATTCGATATCCGAACCCATAAGCGGTGATATTCCTTCAAGCACATGGATTCCATAGCGATGCCAATCGATGATGCTCACGGAATGACTGAAAACGATATCATCTTTATCCAGTATCCCGCGAGCCCCGTTCTGAATTTTGGGATAATACCGGAAACCGGAACAACTCATCAGCTTTCCTTTCTCAAGCCACGGTTGATAGTAACTGAGTTCCTCCAGGCTTTTTGTAAGCGGCTTATCCACAAATACGACCTTGCCCTTTTTAAGGAAATGTGAGGTGATTTCGTAATGAGACTCGGCATCATCCCGCAATACCAGAACAATATCCACATCATCCGTCATGGATTTATAGTCATCCACGACATGATCTATATAGGTACAATCTGCAATATTTCTGGCAATAGCTTTGTCTTGTGCCCATGCATGAGTCACTTTCATCTGGCCGACTCCATAATTATAAAAAGGCTGCCAGGACAAATAATTAGCTATCCCCGGATAGGGCGACCTTTTCATCTTATCGAAGTCATAGCCATTGATAATCGCACTGAAAGAGTATGGATGCCCGTCTCCTTCACTATAGCCAATCACCCCTACATTCATTCTGTCTTTTACCATTGAGCCCAGCCCCCGTCGACACAGATGTTTTGTCCTGTCATATACTTGGAAGCATCGCTGCAAAGTAAGGCAACAGCACCCTTCAGATCATCCGGCTCTCCGATGCGATTCAGCATGTTTTTCGCAGCCAGCCGATCGATAAAAGCGGGATTTTTTTCCACTGTTATTGGGAAGGGATAGGGTCCCGGACTGATGGCATTCACACGGATACCATGAGGAGACAGGAAACTTGCCAGATACTTAGTCAGTTGAAGAACGGCGGCTTTTGCGGCACCATAACTTGGTGGATTTGCTGTCTCTTTCCCATCATATAACCTGTAATCAGGAGCAATATGGCCATACATTGAACCAATATTCAGAATCACCCCCTTACTCTTCTTCAAATACGGGAAAGCTTCTTTTACGGCATAAAAAACAGCATTCAGGCAAACCTCAACATCATAATGCCAGTCTTCATAACTGATTGATTCAAACGTATTCTTGTTTCCCGACCAGGCATTATTTATCAGGATATCGATTCCCCCAAAAGCTTCAACGGTATCCTCATATGCTTTTTTCACTTCGTCGATTTTGGTGATATCTGCTTTAAGGCCGATATTTTTTGTACCAAACCGTTCTGTCAACGACTGTGCATATTTTTCACATTTTTCCTTGTCGCGTGACACAATGGCAATATTAGCACCCAGTTCTGCAAGCGTCTCACACATGGCACTACCGAGATAGCCGGCACCACCGGAAACAAAGGCGGTTTTGCCTTTTAAATCAAGTAATTCTTTCAAGCTTTTCATGTCAAATGGTATTTATTGATGAGTATTTCTGCTAATTCAAAATCTATTTCATGATCAATATCGATGTCCAGTATCGTATCGGAAATGATAGGAACAACACGGCCGAGCAACAGAGAGATTGCATCGGTCTCTTTCTTTAGGAAATCCGTGCGGAAGGCATACACCTCACCTGTTAGCTGGTAAGCTTTGGGTTGCTTTTGACGGGGCATAAATGGTTCTGATGCTTGAATAAATGGTTTCGCACTATGTTCAGATACGGCCCACAACCTTCCCGGAGAAACACACGATTCCTTAAAGGTCGTCACCGAATCGGCTTTATCCGTCTTTATCAAATCAATAGCCTGTTCGATATGGTTTATATCCTTAAATGGAGAAGTGCATTCCAGCAGCAGTATGATGTCATAAAAATGGTTCTGGTTCTCCAATTCAACTACTGTATATCTGATGGCGTCTATTACCAGCGAACGATCTCCCGCCAGATGTGCTGGCCTGTCAATTACGTCAGCACTACGAGCTAGAGCTGCATCTTTTATTTTAGCGTCATCAGTCGACACTACAATCTTATCAATACCCATAGCCTTAAATGCCGCATCAATGGACCAGTATAATAATGGTTTGCTTCCCAGCATCTTCAGATTTTTCCCTGGTATTCCCTTGGAGCCGCCACGAGCAGGGATTATAGCCAAAACCTTCATGGTTTATAATTCCAGTAATTTTATATCCTTCTGGACTTTATTAAAATCCTCAATTTGCCCAATGTCCATCCAATAACCGAGAATAGGGTAATAGATAACATTCCTCCCCTTGTCGATGAGATTTGCGATAAAATCTGTTGTGTCGAGTCTCACTCCCCGTTTCAAACCGTCCAGAAGTTCCGTCTTTAACAAATAGATTCCAGCATTGGAATAATATGTGTATTCAGGCTTCTCCTTGCAGGAAACAATTTTTTCCCCATTCATATGTAGTACTGCAAATGGTACCTTTACCTCGTAAGGAACGGAACCAACTGCCATATCTGCACCACTCTTGATAAACTCATGGAAAAATTTATCATACTCGACAGTTGTAAGCAGATCAGAATTCATCAAGAGTATATAGTCATGTTCAAATCTTTCAAAAAGCTTTATTGCCCCCATTGTCCCCAATGGTTCATCCTCGGTTACATAATCAATCTTGATATCCTTCTGACTGCCATCTCCAAAATAATTAATGATCTGCTCACCCAGGTAGCGCACTGATATATGAATATTTTCTATACCATACTTATTGAGTCGATCAATATTATGTTCGATAATCGGCTTGTTACCAACCTTAAGTAATGGTTTTGGAATGGTTTCGGTGAGAGGTCTGAGTCTTTGTCCTTCGCCTCCCGCCATGAGAACTGCATCTACGGGAAGAACAGATTTCTTTTTTGTGAAGTCTATGACTTTCACCAGTCTGTTATCATCATCAAGAACAGGTATGAGTTTATAATTCGCCTCATAAAGTTCCCGTACGTAGTCTGGATCAAAATCCTTATGCCTCAAATAACGAAAATTGCTATTCATAAAGTTGACAACCGGGTCATCTATATCTTTTCCGGTCAACAAATTCCGCCGAATATCACCATCCGTTAAAGTACCTATGCATCGACCATCCTCATCTGCGACAAACAACCCCAGAGGATCTTTGACATACGTATCCGATATAAAGTTTAATCGCTTCAGAGCACTTCTAACCGATTCATTTCGATCAATCACTCTCTCATCAACCTTACTCATATTCTTATCCTTTTAAGTGATTGAGATATATCAAATCCCAATTTAAACCCAATCTATCACCTATCTTCAACTGCTTTTTATTTGAATCCGGAATTGAATATTCGACTACTTCTATGTAGCTATCTCCAGTTTTGACCAACGGATTCCTATTTGCTGAATAACCAATTATCGCACCGTCAATACAATTATAAGAGGTGGCATTTTCTGCCAGTGCGACTTTTTTAATTACAACCAGATTATATGTATTACCGCTAACTCTTACCCACGACCTTGAACACGGACCTGGATGTGTAATAGCACGAACAAAGTTAAAAATATGTTCGGAACTCCAGCCCCAGTTTATGAATTCGTCACCATCTTCTCTGCCAGTACAATAGGTTCCCCAACCTTGTTGCTTAATTCTTTTTACGTTTCCCTGTTCAATGAACTCCAGGGATTCGCTAAGAACCTCTGCGCACTTTTCGTAAGCTTTATCTAAAACTGATGAGTAATCGTCACCTTGAGTAACCGGAAATACTTTTTGCAATATGATATCTCCAGTATCGACCTTGTCATCAATATAATGACACGTTACTCCAATTTCTTTTTCACCATTAATCAACGCCCAATTCAAAACATTTCTGCCACGATAATATGGCAGTTTCCCCGCGTGACAATTAATCATCCCCAAGGGGAAAACATCAATCAAATCTTTTTTAAAGATTTGATTGAAGGATAACGACACTCCAATATCAGCATTGTGAGTTAGAAGTTCTCTTAGAAAATTCTGATCATTGACTTTTTCAGGAATAGCCGTTGAAATCCCGTTTTTTAAAGCTTTTTCCCGAAGAGATTCATCAGGGATATGATGGCGCAACACGATCAGTGGGATCTCATATCCCTTTGCGATCATTTTGTCTAACGCTCGTTCGGCCCAAGGGCCGTCTGCAAAAAAGATGATTCTCATGGGTTTAAAATTAAGAAATTTATCAGCCGCGGTACCTCACCCCAACCCCTCTCCATAGACATGGAGAGGGGCTTAAGGAATTCTTTAAAGGTTTTAAAACCCGTAAATGAAGTTAAACCAAGTTCTCCTCCCCTTTCCACGGATGAGGAGAGGGGCCGGGGGTGAGGTACATAAGCGCTACACATATTATAATGCCAGGCTAATAACCCGGCTCACCAGCTTTTAACGTTTTCACCACTTCCATGATCTTCTTTGCCGCCCCGCCATTCCAGTAGATATTGTCGCGACCCGGTACAGGTGCTTTTTCGACCATTTCGACTGCTTCCAAAATCCTTTTTTTATCTGCAGAAACATGAATTACGTTTTCCCCGGACGCACGGCCTTTTTGCCGGTCGCCAATATTTATCACGTATCTGCCAAATGATGCGGCCTCAATAATACCACTTGAGGAATTCCCCATCACGAAGCGGCATTTTTCAAGACATGTGAAGTACCCCTGCGTTCCGAAATGTTCTATACCGAATACATTCTCTTTGTTATTCCGTATATATTCATTCAAAAGGCCCCTGATCTCAATATTACTGGTATCTGCATTGGGCATCGTAATAATTATCTGATAATCGGACAACTGCTTCAGGGCACTAATTACTTCCCTGATGTTGTGGCCGTTCTTTTCTGTTCCGACTGTTTCCGGATGATATGTGAACAGAATGCTTGATTTTTCGAGATCAATACCGAACCTGTCCAGAAACTCTTTTTTAGACAACAGAGGTACCAAACCAATATTGTCGAGACTCAAAGCCCCCACGTTGTACACATATTCACGATCACCGGTAAGCTGCTTGACCCTGTCAGTGTACTGCTCTGTGGTCGTGAAATGATAATCCGCCATTAATGTAATACAGTGGCGAAACACATTATCAATGGCTCCCAGTGTCGTTTCCCCTCCGTGAATGTGAGCCAGGGGTATGTTAAATGGAATGGATGCGCTTACTGCGCTAAACATTTCATACCGGTCGCCAAGACAAAAGACCAGATCAATATCATGGTACAGTTTTTCCCACAGGTCTGAAAATAAACTCACCGTCCTTCCCATTGCATTGGCAATAGCCCGTTTACTATCACCCGATGGGACTGTCTCAATCTTATATTGCACCTCAAAGCCATCGGCCAGTATCTCATTCACTGTCATTCCATGTGATTCAGACAAATGCGTTCCAAATGCTACGATCCGTAAATCGACATCCGGATCCTCTCTCATCTTTACCAGAAGCGGCCTGTAAATACCATAATCGGCCCTTGAGCTTGTCAATACTGCAATGCGTATCATCCCAGATCACTTACGTCTAGCTTGCGACCTTCCTCAAGATCCCTGCGTATTGTTTTACCGATCACCCAATTCATCTGCATAGGTGAGATGCCATCGCCTGGTCTCAGCATAACAAGATCATCTTCACTGATTTTGTGGCCCGCCTCAAGACTATTTGATAGATGGATACTTTTACGTGCAATAGGCTTGTTTCTTGTTTCTGATGGGGAGCTTTTCTTGATCCCGCTGCCAAGTGCTTTTTCAATATTACGAATACTCCTAACCATGGCCTTCAGCTCATGCGGTTCCAGAGACGCTCTGTGATCCGGACCAGGCATTGATCGATCTAGAGTAAAATGCTTTTCAATTATTCTGGCACCCAGCGAAACGGCAGCGACAGGTACTTCGATGCCAGTGGTATGATCAGAATAACCCACCTTAATATCGAAAGCATCGCCAATAGTTAGCATTGCCTTCAGGTTTACATCTTCAAAAGGTGTTGGATATTCGGTATTACAATGGAGGACAGTAATATCCTTTTTTTTCGCACCAGCCTCGATCAATATATCGAGAGCATCTTCTACCTCACCAAGATCAGCCATCCCTGTTGAGAGGATGATTTCCCTGCCAAGACGACCAGCTGTTTTTAAATATGGCAAATTTGTGATTTCGCCCGATGGTATTTTGATCCGTTCCAAGCCGAGTTTATCCAAAGACAACAGACTATCAGTATCGAACGCCGTTGAAAGGAAGGAAATACCACACTTTCTGCTGTACTCCATCAGTTCCACATGCATATCATAGGTTGTCTCAAGCTTTTTCAGCATGTTGAACTGGGTCGGATCACCGTCACCGAGGTTTCGCTCTTGGTAATCTGCCTTTTTTGCCTGTCTGCTGACGAGTTTCTCGGCTTTAAACATTTGAAATTTTACGATATCGGCACCAGATTCAGTAGCTACATCAATAAGTTGCCTGGCTAATTTCATGTCGCCGTTATGATTCACCCCTGCTTCGGCAATAATAAGTGTCTTAGAACTCATATTTTCTCCGTTACGCGCACACTGCTCGGGATATTCACGATTCGATCAGCAAGATCTTGGGCATTATTCAGATCACCAGTCTGACAATCGCCAAACATTTTCAGCTGATTCATCAGCTTCCAGGCTGGTCTGGTCATCACTTTTTGATCATTCGTTTCTTTCAGAAACTGATTACGCTGATCCAAATCTGGAAGTAATATTGTGTTTAGCCAGTAATTTGCCCTTGAGTTTGCCTGTTCAGTGACGAATTTGATTGTAGTATCCCTGAAAAAATTTTCATAATCGCCCGCCAGCCTGCGTTTGTTTTCAAGGAAACCATCAAGTTGTTCAAGCTGTGCACAAGCCATGGCTGCATTTAAGTTGGGCATACGATAGTTATAGCCTATCATATCATGTACATATTCCCAGCGATGCGGAATCTTGGCCGTTGTCGTTATGTGCTTTGCCCTTCTAGCGAGTTCCAGATCATTGGTCACGATAGCACCACCACCACCGCAGGTAACGGTTTTGTTACCATTGAAACTGAATACGCCTACCTTCCCCCAGGTACCCGTATGTTTTCCCTTATAAATGCTTCCCAGCGACTCTGCCGAATCTTCAACAACCGGAATATTGTATTTCGTACAGATCTGAACGATGTCATCTATGTTTGACGGAAAGCCAAACGTATGCATGGGAACACAGGCTTTGATACTTCTACCTGTTTCTTTGTTCACGCAAAGACCAGTCTCATCGAATTTAGCATTCTGCTGCAGAAACACTTCGAGCTTCCTCGCAGAAAGCCCGAGATTTTCAGGATCCACATCTAAAAAAACCGGATGTGCTCCTATGTAGCTAATTGCATTAGCTGTGGCAACAAACGTAAGTGGCTGAGTGATAACCTCATCATCCCTTCCGACTCCGACAAGCTGAAGAGCTATATGCAAAGCAGCCGTACCGTTGACTGTTGCCACAACTCCTGAAGCACCGGTTATCTCACTCATCATAGTTTCGAAACGATCAACATATGCCCCAACAGAGGAAACAAATGTCGAGTCAATGGCATCGAGCACATATTTCCGCTCATTACCTGTAAAGCGTGGTTCGTGCAGCGGGATGAAATTGTCGTCGTTCCCAAACTGACTGCGGATGAAAGAAACTATATCCTCAAACATTCTTGTACTTCGGATCGTCTACATTGTTGAAAAAACCATCCTGAACGACTTTATGTATCTCTTTGATTCCGTCAGGAACAGTTTTTGTTATTTTGTACCCCAGTTTTTCTTTGATTTTTTCAAACGAGACACGGTAATCTCTGGGATCCTCGTTTTTTTGAACATAGGATACATTTGAATCTGGTATAACCTTGAGAATTTCTTTCACAATCATCTGTTTCTGATAATTCTCATTAGTGTCTCCTACATTAAAGACTTCGAATGCTACCTTATCTTCAGATGCCTGCAAAACCATAACAACTGACCTTGAGAGGTCGATAACGTGGCAGTAGGGTCTCCAGAACTGTTCTCCAAAAACCTTCAGTTCTCGTCCCATAGACAGTTCTTTTGTAAATTCATTGACCGTCAAATCAAATCGGGGACGCCTGGAAAGACCATAGACCGTTGAAAAACGCAGACTCGTTGGTTTACATTTATTGGCTTTATCCTGACCAAGTAAAAACTTCTCAACAGCTACCTTTGTCTCAGCATAAAGAGAAACAGGGGCAAGCTTTGATGTCTCGGTTATGAAACTATCACCCTCCATTTTCCCATAGTTACTGCACGTTGAAGCAAATATAAATCGCTTTACACCTGCTTTATTAGCCAACTCATAGAAAAGTTTGGAGCCTTCAAGATTTGTTTTCCTAGCCAAATCAGGTTGCTTGGCACAGGCCGGATCACCGACAATCGATGCCAGATGAACAACCCCGTCTATCCCGTCAAGTGCTTTGATGAGGTCCGTCTCATTTGTTACATCTCCTTTTATAAACTCAAATTGAGGATTGCTAATACAATCAACAATCGACTCCCCTCCAAAAGAAAGATTATCAATGACTCTTACATGGTATCCCAGTTCTAGTAATTGGCGAACCAAGACGGACCCTATATAGCCAGCCCCACCGCTGACAAGTATTTTTTTCACAGTATTTACCCCTTCTATTGTTAAACTCTCTGTTTTTCTTAGAACTTATAATGTAATATATCTCAATCCCAACTAAGAATATCTAATATTATATGCTTTACCAAGTATTTGTGCATTAAATTTATCTAAGTAATTTGGGCATAAGATATTTTCATTTTTTTATTCAATATCAAAATTAACTCTAAAGTACTAATAATCAGGAGTACAGTTAATGAAAAATATTACCATTGTAATGTATCATTATGTCAGAGAACTGCCGATTACTCGTTATCCAAGAATCAAGGGGCGTCTCTTTTCTGATTTTAAAAAACAGGTAGACTATTTGCGGGAACACTATTCATTCGTTACTCTCGATGATATAAAAGCAGCCATCTATGGCAAGGAGGACTCTCTTCCTGATAATGCGGCTATCTTAACATTCGATGATGCTTACATCGATCATTATCTGAACGCATTCCCTGTTTTATTTGATCATAAAATTCAGGGGATCTTCTTTCCAACGGCCGAAACAATTGTTGACCGACGGGTAATGAGCACTAATAAAATCCATTTCGTTCTTGCTACTGAAAAAAACACGAATAGACTTCTTGAAGATTTGAATTTGCTCATTCAAAAATACAGTGACCAGTTTAAGTTAGAAGGAATAGACCATTATAAAAAAAATATTGATGTAGACAGCAGATTCGATGATTTCAATACCATCCTTTTCAAACGTCTGCTGCAACGTGAACTCCCCGAAAAGGCACGCGACATAATTCTGGATGAATTATTTAAAAAATATGTCACGAATGATGAAAAAGCCTTTGCCCATGAATTGTATCTAAGTACTGATCAGATTAAGTGCATGAAAAGCGCCGGCATGGAATTTGGCGGACACGGATTTACTCATCGATGGTTAAATAGTATTCCACGTGATCAGCAGGAATGGGAAATAGACAAATCTATCGCTTTTCTTAACCAGATGGGCGTAAATACTACAGATTGGTGCATGGCTTATCCCTATGGAGCCTACAATAATGAGACAATTGATATACTTAAACAAAAAAACTGTACGGTCGCATTTACTACTGACCCTGGAATGGCTGAACTTTCCAATGCTAATGCTTTTACATTACCTCGTTTCGATACTAATGACATACCGCTTGGATAGACATCGGATATTTCGTATTACTCGTTGAATTATAATTGTATTTCAGCTTCTCAGAACTGAGAAGAATTTGTCTTTTGCTTACCTTTAAGCAGTGATTTAATCAATACAATTCGCAGTATTTCTGTGCCTTTGGAAACTCTAAAGCAAATTGACCGGGATACCATCCGTAATCAGAAACAGTGGACTGACTGGAAGTGGCAGCTTCGCAACCAGATCAAGTCGCTCGGGGAACTGGAACAGTGGATCAATATTACAGATGATGAGCGCAGGGCCATCGAGGCTACAAAAGGATTCTTTCGCTGGAGAATAACTCCTTACTATGCATTACTCATGGATCCTGATGATCCGGATTGTCCCGTCAGAAAGCAAGTAGTGCCTTCCATGAATGAAATGGAAGACGATATTGATATCCTCGCACTCGATCCTCTCGATGAGCTGACTCATAGCCCGGTGAAGAACGTGATTCACAACTACCCGGATCGGGTGGCTTTTTGCGTTTCCTCGATCTGTGCGGTCTATTGCCGTTACTGCCTTCGCAAACGCATGGTTGGCGTGGGCGAAAACATGATGAATAAGCAAGAGCTGCAGGAAGGGATCGACTACATCGCCGGCCATTCTGAAATCCGGGATGTATTGCTTACCGGCGGCGACCCGCTGACGCTCAGCGATGCTAACCTCGAGTGGATCATAAGCCGCTTGCGGGACATCCCTCATGTGGAAATTATCCGCCTTGGCTCCCGTTTCCCGGTCCTGAATCCATTTCGGATTACTGATGAACTCTGCCGGATCATCTCAGATTATCACCCGGTCTGGTTCAACACACATTTCAATCATAAAAAAGAGATCACCCCGGAAGCAGAAGCATCCATTTACAAGTTGCTGCAGGCAGGAACACCGGTGGGCAACCAAACCGTACTGCTGAAAGGCATCAACAACGATGCTGAAACATTAAAATCTCTGTTCAACAAGCTGGTCCATATACGTGTCAGGCCGTACTATCTCTACCAGGCACAACTCATCGGTGGGACACGCCATTTCCGAACAACAATTGAAGAAGGGATGGAGATCATGAACCAGCTGCGCGGACGCACTTCCGGTTTTGCTATTCCTCTCTATGTTCTGGATACGCCGTACGGAAAAGTACCACTCACACCAAATGGATACTTGCAGCGAGATGGTGATCATATCGTAGTGCAGGCGTACGGGGGACAAACATGGCGGGAGTACAATCCACTATAATCCCTTTTTGCAACTAACATAAGCTCTTCCACGTAATCAAACCCAGTTGTCAACATTTTAATACCGGGTTTATGTCTTTGATTGAAACGTTTGATCGCCTTCACAACCGCGCAGCAGAAAGTCGATTTTTACAACGATTCACGATTTTTATCAGAATTATACTGGCCATAGGATTTATTCCGCCCAGTCTTGTTAAAATTATGGATCATCGATTCACCTCTATCCCAACGAAGTATCCAATCGGTTACTTCTTCGACGCCCTTTTAAAAACAGGATTTTATTATCGATTCATTGGCATAGCTCAATTATCTGCAGCCATTTTACTGCTTATCCCGACAACCTCATTCATAGGTGAAGTCATTTACTTCCCAATTATCCTCAACATTTTCATTATCACCGTTTCCCTGCATTTTAAGGGAACATGGCTCGTTACCTGTCTTATGCTGCTTGCATGCACTTATCTGCTTTGTTGGGATTACCCTAAATGGCGAGGGGCTATTTCAGGTAGATCAGTAGCTTCCGGATAATTTGATTTCAATGGTATTACGATTCTGCCCCGATACTTTCAGGCATGTTTCCTCGCAACAGAAATTAACTTAATGTGAGTTCGAGATATGAATCCGGGGAAATCGTTGAAAACGATTTTATCACGCATTCTATCTATTAACCCCTGGATTAATCCTGGGGTTAGAGTGAATTCAGAAACACATCGAACCGTTTTTAACGGTTTTACCAAGACAAATATAGAGAGCTATTCATGCTGTACAAAACAGTGGACAGTAATCAAGAAACAGTAAAGTGCAGTGATCAGCGGGAATCACCATACCTTGCAATAGGTCTGAATGTACACATACTGTACTTGCGGTCAATAGGCCATCACATCACACCGTTCAGTAATTAATGGGGCCTAAATTGAGTGGGTCATATACTTTTTCACCAGTAAATGTGACGCTCCAGTCTGATCCTACTCGATAATTCCAATAGTGTCTGTATGTACACCCTGAAGGACAATCACCGAGTCCGAGTGAATATTCTAACTCCATATAATGATCTCCAACTGTAGCGCAAATATTATTCCCATCACCGATAGGAACGCCCGGTTGGGCAGAGTTTATCCCATCAATCTCCGCAAACTGATCTGCGATTGCCTTCATGTTCCAATAGGAATCACTTTTCAACTCTGCGTCTTTATTGTCGATGTATTTATACTCATAGTTATATTCAAGCTTTCGGTCATAACGTCTAATTAAATCATCAACAGGAGCATATCCCGTAAGAGTCATTCCATCTTTCCATGCTTTCTGCCAGGTTGCGTTGGGATCGATATCAACAATAACTTTCTGCAAGTCCGGGTATGGAAACGTATGTATACTGTTACTGTCTACAATGTCATCCCGTCCTTTGACGTCGGAATTGTATACAGAAACCAGCGCCCTGTAAAATTTGTGTTGCAAATTGGGATCTATTACAGCCTGTTCGCTGTCTGTCTTGAGTTGTTCGCGGACAGCCATGCGAGCTGCATCTTCTTTATACAAGTTTCGTAAGGTGTCGGGTACGCCGGAATCATCATAAGGATAGATATGTTTTTGTGTTTAATTCCGGATAAAAACCAGTTGCAAGAATTAAGAACAACAACACTGAGAAAAAAGAAAACCACAAGGAAAGTGCATCTCATACAAACCCTCTTTTCTCCAGTTAATTGTAATAAATAATAGTATATCAATAATTCAAAAATATCAACATTCTACACTGACTAAGCTCGTTGCTCTCCGCAACAACAGGTAACTGACCACACTGCCCACCAGCCCTATCACTCCACCGACATAAAAGGCATCTGACAATTTCATTATGTCTGCAATCGCCCCAAATGCAAGCGGACCAATAACCTGCCCGGCACTCATCGAAGTCGTAAAGGCACCGGTCACCACACCCATGCCATGAATACGTCCGCGTTCGGTTCGGATAGCGACAGCCGATGCCCGGCCCACAGCACTGAATAACCCCATCATTAGTGTGATAAGTACAAGCAGATAAAAATTGCTGGTTAGCGGGACAAGAAACATCATGACCGGACTCAAAACAGCCCCGAAAAATAATATCTCTTGCCGATGACTTTTGAATCGATCAGCGAGCAGGCCTGCTGGATACTGGATTATTGCTCCGGCTATCATGTAAAATGACAGAACCACACCCACCTGGGTTTTAGACAGAGCCATGCTCATGGTCGCCAGCAGTGGAAAGAACGTGTTGAAACCCCATCGATAAAAACCTCTTGAGCCCATAAGGGCCATAATACCCTGCATCTCTTTGTCTCCCATCACACCCCGCCATACCTTTCTGAAAGAGATAGCATCTCCTTTTGCACCAGAACGAGTTCCCGGGCTCTCCGGCACCAGAAAGAATACCAGGATTAACGCCAGAACCGACATACCAGCCATAGCGTAAAAAGGCGTTGTGATGCTGAACCGGTCGGATAAGTAACCGCCCATAGCCGGTCCAATTGCCTGTCCTCCAAAAAAAGAAAGGAAAAACAGGTTCATGTATTTTCCCTCTTTCCCTTTCGGAGTAATGTCTCCGATGTACGATTGTGTAATAGGTGTGATTAGCACTGAGGCAAACCCTTGCATGGTACGGATTCCCATCAGCCATCCGGGTGTGCCAGCCCAGGCATAGGCGACAGATAACAGCACAAGAAGACAGAGACCTGCCAGAATCATCGTTCGCCGTCCCCTGCTGTCAGAATACTGCCCGATGATGGGTGCAAAAATTCCGCGGGATAAGGCAAAACCGGAGAATATGACACCGATAAGTAAACCGTTCGCCCCCATATGCCGGGCATAGATTGGCAGGATAGGCTCGATGATCCCCATGCCCAGCATGGCCGCCGCAGTAGCAATGAACAAACTAATATAGGTGGCCTTAAAAGATGATCGCATGGGGTTCGTTTTTAAAACAAAGATATCCTGCAGGACTTTTGGGAACGTTATGCTAAGTTTTTTACCAGCACTAAGGTTCCCATCAAACTTAGTAGAATTAAAAAAATACGTAATGATTGATTTATAGATAGGTTCCCAAGTGAACTAACCTTAAACGGGAAACTGTTTTCGTAATAAATTAGCTATAATTAGTTTCCTGCATATTCATTAATCGATACTCATCTCAACCTCCCAGCCAAACTGTTATGGAAAATGTACTCATAACCGGGGCATCATCCGGTATAGGATTGGAACTCGCACGAATATTTGCGATCAACAACTTCAACCTCATTCTGATTGCACGCCGGGAGAAACGGCTCCGTGAAATCGCTCAGGAACTTTCAGAAAATGATATTTCTGTTGAAATTATCACTCATGATCTTTCAGATATAAACGCTTCGGAACAAGTGTTTCAGGAGATAAATAAGCGAAGATTATCAGTTGATATCCTGGTAAACAATGCCGGATTTGGTTTGGAAGGCCCATTCTCAGAAACTGATTGGAAGCAGGAAAGTGAAATGATCCGTCTGAATATTCTGACGCTGACCGGGTTAACCAAGCACTTCGTTCGCCCTATGGTTGAACGGAGCAAGGGAAAAATTCTTAACGTGGCGTCAACTGCGGCCTTTTTACCCGGACCGTATATGTCGGTTTATTATGCCACGAAAGCATATGTGTTATCATTTTCTAAAGCACTCACTTATGAGTTAAAGGACAAAAACATCCAGGTATCCGTTTTATGTCCGGGACCGACCAAGACCGAATTTCAGGATCGTGCGGGGGTTCAGAATTCGACATTATTCAGCGGGAAACGTCTGCCAATAAGTACGTCCAGGGAGGTCGCTCAAGCCGGGTTCAACGGTTTGATGAAAGGGAAGACGGTTATTATACCCGGACTTCTAAATAGGATCGGAGTTGTGGGCAGCCGGTTTTCGCCATCGTCTGTTACAAATCGTATGGTTGAGGAACTGCACCGCTCGAGGTGAGAGACCAATAAAGGTACCGGAAATCTAAAACTGTTCCATCATGGAATAGCTGCAACCCATTTTTTTTTATTGATGGAAAAAGACTTCTAATTGTTTAGAAGAAACTACTCAAATCTGGTTCACACTCAGAAATTCCAGAAAAAATGTTCAACCCATTTAGATATGCTTTCAGGGTATGGGTGCAATAATTCTTTAGGATAAGGTGGTGTTCGTACTTTGAAATCAATGATTGGGGTTCATCGAGCTTTGAATCCAGAAGCCTTAACAAACCTGACTAGATAAACTCACTTCAATGGAAACCTTTCAAAAAAGGAGACGAATATTTTTCCCCACCGATAAAAAGATTTTATGATTAATTACCAAGTCCAAAACATTGAAGGGCTTTTAAACAAACTCAAAGAAAACAGGACAACCATACTTGACAGTATTGCGACCTACGACTATGGTAAATTTGTTCACATAATGGACTCCGAAGGAAACAAAACAGAACTTTGGGAACCCAACTGATAGGGTGTTTACTGAAATGATCGGAAATACGACTAAAAAAAATAAATTACCCAATACTGAAAAGAAAGCCGACCACGCAGCAATGAATTTAAAAAATAGCATGTATTCCATTGTTCAGCAATAAGTTATATGAATAACAAATCAGCTTAACCGGAGACTGCTGTATTGGAATAGTTAGAAAAATACGAGCATTTTTCATTTCAAGCATATTCTTAATTGCTATTTCTGTGACGACGGGTCTAAAAAAACTCCCATACACATAGAAAAAAACTCTTGAAGTGTAACATTTTTCCATTTGCGATGTCAAAGGGCAAAAACAAACAAAAAAAACTTTGAACATATGTGTATTGGAAGAAAATCAAAATGGATGCCGCTTTTTTCTACCGGATTATTGATCGCTGTGTCTCCGAATTTGATATCCCACTTATTCTCGATTGAGATCAATGCGGATTATAAAATTATGATTGCAATAGTTGGAATATTGTTGGAATCGACGGCCTTGATCCTGATCAAGCGGGAGAACAGCCAACACGGTGCTTGCTGATTATGATTAAATTATCATCTTTGGTTCATTAAAGGCATTTTACGTATTTCCGGAATGGATTTCGAAACTATTTACAAAAAATATTCCCCGAAGATTTTTCGCCTTTGTCTCGGATACTTTAATGACTTCGATAAGGCCAGGGATCTCACACAGGAAACGTTTATCGGAGTTTGGGAAAACCTGGCAAAGTTTGAACATCGCGCTTCTATCGGAACCTGGATATATCGCATTGCCACGAACAAATGTCTCAGTGAAATTCAAAAGGAACAAAGGCATCCCAAAGCAGAATTGCCTCCAAACCTAAAACAGGAGGGAATCAATTCGCAGACCGATGAACAATTGGCCTTGCTTCACCGGTATATCTCCGAACTTCCTGAAATAGACCGGATAATTATTTCGCTTTCGCTGGAGGATGTTCCCCAGGAGGAAATTGCAGAGATCGTGGGTATTTCGCACGGTAATGTGCGGGTGCGATTTTACCGGATAAAGGAAAAACTCATGACAAAATTCAGAGCGCATGGATCAGTTTGATAGTATAAAAGAACTCTGGCTGTCGGAAGCCGGTACTTCATTGCCTGAACCCGGGCAGATCCAAAGAGCGGTGGAGAAATATCACTCTTCGAAAAAACGGAATATATATATTCTGATCGTACTGTTATGCCTGTGTTTTATTACACTTATCCTGGCTGTACTATTCACAAAGGCCACTCTCTGGTCTACTACCTTTGGCGAGGCGTTAATCTTTAGCGGGTTTTCTCTTACCCTGTTTTTGAAACTCAGAACCCTTCGGAGGGCGAACGAAAATGAAATAAAAAGTAACCTGCATTTCCTGGCGGATCTTCAAAAGGGAATATCAAAAAAACAAAAGATTAATCTGTTGCAACTCCTCGCTTTTTTTGCGTTGGGGATCGGGTATGGCCTTTTTATTTACCAGGAGGTGTTTAAGGATCCGAGTTTATTGATCTGGACCTACCTCGCGATTTTAGCGTATTTGATTTTTATGTACGTGGTATTTCGCCCTTTTTCGCAAAAGATTTCCCGCAGGAAAGCTGAGAGGCTTTTAGAGGATATTAGGGAGATTCAGGAAGTATCTTAATTTATCCCCTTAAATTTATTGGAATTATCTGATGTCCGTCGTATTAAAAATGGTATCAGGTATTGCAACACGACACGATGAGCATCGAAGAAATTTCTTATCCGGTATAATAACCTGACAGCAGGATGGGGATGTAATAGCCATGAAACGCACAAGACGAAAATTTAACCGGACATTCAGGGTAAAAGTAGTGATAGAAGCCTTGTAAGAAAGGGAGACAGTAAGCGGGTTGGCAATGCACTTTGAGCTTCATCCCAACCAGATCTCCCAATGGAAACGAACGTCTGACATGGGTTTTGCATCAGGCGTGCTGATGTGCAAGCCTCAACATTTGTAATCCTATTGAACATCAGTAACAAATTCAGCTTTTGTGCTTCGATTGCCCGTCCTGGCGAATTGTACCTTAGCTCCATATGTGCGGGGTCGTTGGCAAATAAAAGTAAAACCTTGTTCCCTTGCCGACTTCACTATCAACCATAATTTCGCTGTCATGTCGTTTCAGGATGCTTTTTACAACTGCAAGACCAAGGCCTGTTCCGCCTTTATCCCTTGAACGGGCTTTATCGGTACGATAAAAGCGATCAAAAAGACGTGGAAGATGTTCGGATGGAATACCGATACCGTCATCACTCACCTCAACGAGCAATTGGTCATCGACAGGCGTAGTCTTTACCTCGATGACTGTCGCCTGGCTGTATTTTACCGCATTTGAGATCAGGTTATCCAACACCTGTTCAATTTTATCCGGATCGCCAAACACACGCTGTGATTTTGAATCGATCCGTAATGTTACCCCTTTTTTTGAAACCTGCTCACGGTACCAGTCCTGCACGTGTTGTATTACTTCAGAAATGTCAAACAATTCAGTCTGGACAAACTTTGGATCGGAATCATATCGCTGCAAGGTCTTCAGATCTTTAAACAGGCGATTCAATCGGTCAATCTGGTTTTTGGCATTCTGGATATACCGTTCTTTCCGTTCTGCAGACAACTCTTCCAGTTCGAGCATTTCGAGCGACCCCATAATAGTGTGCAGCGGATTTCTGACTTCGTGCGTAATGTCTGCATAAAACTGCTGCTGCTGCTCATAAATCTGCTTCAGGTTTTCATTATCAGACCTCAGTTTCGATGCCATCTGGTTCAGCGATTCAGCGAGAGTACCGAACTCATCCCTCCGTTTCAGATTCAGTTTCCTGTCGACATCACCTTCTGCTATCTCTTGCGCTGTGTGTGTCAACTGCAGAATCGGTTTTGATATTGAACGGGCAAACAAGGCACTTACAATCACTACGAGTCCCATACTGATAAATATTCCGGTATAAATGATCCAGCGAATAGTCGTGATTGGCTCGTAGAGTGTGGCCTTGGCCTGGCCCAGCCGTATGTAACGCGCCGCGTTAACACTACGTTGCAGATGTACAAACACAAAAATGGAATCACGCTTGCCTCTGTTGATCACATATGTTGAATCCGGGAAAATATGAAGCGTTGCGAGGATGGAATCCGGCACCTCTGGTTTTTTAAGGGCCCTCAAGCTGTCCGACAATAGGTTTCGCACCGGCTTTCCAGCTTCGTCATAAAGCGACAGATCATAATCGGTAACCTTGCGCAACTTGTTCATCGTTGGCTGGATATCCGAATCATGCCCCAGATTCTCAACAGTCAGTGCCATCCAACGGGCATCTCTCTGGATAGCCTGCACGCCTTTTTGGACCAAAAAATTGCGAATAAATACGATGGAATAGCTGCTAATCCCGTTGATAGCAAACAAGAGCAGCAGAATAAATGTCCAGGCCAGTTTGGATCTGATTTTCATGCCGGACTTAATAAATCTTTGTTGAGTCCATATCCCATCCCCCGGTAAGTTTTAATCAACTCGCCCCCTCCTCCAAGTTTCAGGCGAAGATTTTTGATATGCACATCAACAGTGCGGTCGAACACATACTTGTCATCTTTGGATATATGTTCCAGGATCTCCTGCCTGGAAAATACGCGCTTCGGGCTATCCATGAATAGTTGAAGCAACTCAAACTCGGTTGCTGTTAATTCCAGGGTCTGGTTATTGACGATTACTTCGCGGGAATCCCGATTGATATATACACTTCCATGATGCAGCCAGTTGCCCGGACTTCTCCGCCTTCGCAACAGCGACTGGACATGTGCCAGCACCAGGTTAAGGCTCGCCGGCTTCGGTATATAATCGTCGGCACCGAGTTCCAGGCCCTTTATTTCATCTTTTTCCTGGTCTTTAGCTGTCAGAAATATAACAGGAATATCGTGTAAGACGGGATGTTTGCGTATGTAACGAAGTAACTCTCTCCCGTCAACATAAGGCACCATAATGTCTAGAATAGCCAGGCTGATCGAGTCCGCCATCCTGTCGATCAATTTCAGGGCAGCCCGTCCGTCTTCAGCCAACAAGATCCGGCAGTCATGGATCTCAAGAAAATTTGCCAATAACTCAGCAGAATCTCTTTCATCCTCTACTAATAAAATGGTCTTATTTAATACGGTATATTCTTCCATCTGTCTTGTTGTGATGCAAAACTTACAGCTATTATAACTCAAGCAGCATCAAAATGCATCTTTGCATCCGACAACAAACCGTATATCTGATTCATTTCCCAACAGTACCAATCTCAGAGTAGTCATCCATCCAGGTCGAGATGATTTCCAAGATTTGGATTTGCTCCGCCATGATGTCTTGGTTTCCCCCCGGAATCCCCATCGTCTTTGCCATGATCCTCTCTTTGTTCCTTATTTTTAGGATCATTTGTTCGTGCATCCCGTTCCAGGTCCTTATCATATTCTTCTGCACTATCTGGCAGACGTCTGTTGATACGGACGGGACCCGGGATCGATCGTAACGGTTTTAAAGGCTCCATATGACCTCCAAACCCTGCAAATTAGTAGCATTAGATCAATAATACTTGAATTCAGCCTCTTTTTGTAACACACCACGCAGTTGCAGCAATAACTTACCGATAATCTGCGATATGCGGGCTTCGGTCAATCCTAACACCTGGGCGATTTCGTTCAGGGTCATCTCTTCGTAATAGTACATTGCCAGTACCATCTGATCGCGTTCCTTTAGTTTCTTGATTTCATCACCAAGATGACTGTAAAGCGTTTGCTTCTCGATGTCATGACTTGGACTAACGACATTTTCGTCCTCGATATGATCAGAGAGACGATCTCCGTCGGAATCCGTGTACTTGCGATCATCAAGCGACATAACAGCTCGTTGCTGAACATTCACCAGTAGATTGTTGTATTCGTCAAGGGTCATATCCAGTTCCCGGGCGATCTCTTCATCTTCAGGGTCACGTCCGAGTCTTTGCATCAGGCGTTCAATGGTTTCCTGAGCTTTACCGTACATATTACGCTGAAAACGCGGCATCTTATCTATTTTTCGAAGATAATCGATCACACTTCCGCGGATACGATAGTATGCAAACGTGTTAAACTGTACATTTTTCGTAGCATCGTAGGAGTCCAAAGCCTGCAGCAAGCCGACAATACCGGCGCTAACAAGGTCTTCGTATTGTGAAAGTGGAGTATCGGGACGATTGATTTTTCCTACTATACTGCGAACAAGCGGCATTGCTTTTGTGATAATAGCATGCCGAAGCGCCGGGGTCGGCGACTCGCAATATGCGGTTACGAGTTCTTGCAACGAGTCAGTCATAAAGGCCTCCGTTAATCGGGCTATTAAGCGCTAGATTTATTGTTGTTCTTGTGGTTGTGTTGCTGATTCTTCTGACTTTTCATCGGTTTTCTTGATTACACCGAGAACTAATACCGTCAGATAGTATATAATCATGACGCCCAGGAAGACGACGACACTACGTATTAGTGTCATTATCAAACCGGTGCCTGATAATAAAAGAGTTAAACAGGCTATTAAACTGATCAAAGCACTAATGCGAATCGCTAAATTCATGGCTTTTTGATCACATGTTTACGGTTACAGGCATATGCCTTGATTCCTGTTTTGATAATCCGATCAGCGCTTCCGCGATGTACCGGACTTCTTCTGACGCTCTACTTTCGGATTCAGTACATACGAACGGCTTCTGATCAAGCACAGACTGCCTGATTGATTCGGCCATCGGTATGAATCCGAGATAAGGAAAGCGACGGTTCATGAAGTGGTTCACGATCGAATTGAATCGATCCAAAATTTCCCGGGCGTCGTCTTCGTCGTTTGCGAAATTGACAATTGCAGCAAACGGATAAGCCGGATCTACCTCGAGTACAAACTTGCTAAATCGATAGACGTCAGAGATGGCCGTCGGTTCACCAACCACGACCAGCATACCAAGATCTGCACGATCCAGCGCCCAGAAACTCAGGTCTGATGCACCGGCAGGCGTGTCGATTAATACAAAATCATGATCATTGCGAAGCCTGCGAAGAACCAGGTCTAATGAGGGATATAATACTGACCAGTCGACATGGACGAGGGAAGGCTCGTCAGCACCGGTGACCAGGGTTATGCCTGATTCTGTTTTTTGTGTGATCTGTTCAACCCGGGCGTGCTTCTTCATGATATCCATCACAGAGCCGGGTGTCGTTTCATTAAGCAGAGTCGCACAGTTGGACAGCCCAAGATCAGCATCCAGAATAGCCACCCGGTATCCCATCGACTGCAGTGTTTCTGCGGTATTGACTGTCGCCAGGCTTTTCCCGACACCGCCCTTGCCACTGGCAAAAGCAACGATATATGATTGATGCAATTTGTTTTCCATTAGGCTTCTCTTTTTCCAGGCGATAAAATTCTTTCGGCGAACCAGGTTGGACTGTAACTGTTGATGTCGTCCGGTACATTGGGGCCCACACTCAGGTAGCGGACACCACATCCCATGGCTTTCATGAAGGGGATCAACTGTCCCCAGCGATTGGTCTCATCCAAATGGGTCAGAGCGAGGTAATCGGGCTGCAGCGGATGATTGGCTGCATACGACTCACGGAAATAGTAATTCTCCATGGTCGAGTTGACGACGAAATGAACTTCCAGAGGCATGATAGCTGCCAGAATCTGACGCAGTTTCCAGTATTCCCTGAATGCGGTCTTCTTCTCCAGACTTATCGATGGTGTATCGATAAGTACTTGTTGATAAGCTGACAGCTTTGGCATCAGCTTCGATGCGTCGATTCCGTCTTTTACTGTAAAAAGATCAATCTGATGCTCTTCTGAGAAAGGTTTCAGAATCGTGTATCGCTGTGTTTGCTGACGTGGCTCTACCGATATGATGGCCACTTTCTTATTTCCGAAAAATTCAGCGTGTCTCGCCAGTTTCATGATCAGCGTTGTTTTACCAGAGCCTGCGGGACCAACAAGCACGATGTTCGATTGTGTCGGCGTTGGCAGCGTAAATGAGAGTGCATCACGTACGAGACGGGCTAACTCATAGATGAAGCGTTCGGAATCATCCACCGGATCGATCCCTTTCTCCATCACTTCACGGAACCACTGGGCAATCGTCGTTGAGCGGATGCCTGTTTTCAACAACTGCTGGAAGGATGGATGAGCAGCGTAATCGAGATTGGCCGACATAACAGAAGCGTTGAACATAGCCTCAAGCTGGTCGAATCTGCGATGCAGTGCGCCGATCTCTCTTGTGATCACTTCATGGCTGATCGGATGTGTGGCTCCGTTGCCATTCATCTGTGTCTCGTCAATGAGAGAAACCGTGCGGCGTGACATCGAATTAAGATCATCTTCGTCAGCATCGATATTATTTTTATTATTTTTTTCATTGCCGTTCTTTTTTTGGCGAAGAGCTGAAAGATCGAAGCCGTTTCCTTCCGCCTGGTCAGCATTTTTTTCCGTCTGATCTTCTGCATTTTCAATAATCTCATCAGATTGAACATTCCAAAAAGCATCGCTCGAATCCTCATTCTCCAATGGCGCTTCAACAGCTACATCGGTCATTTCACCATCCGAAGAGGATGCAGCAGTATAAGCTGCCAGTGACTTTTTCAGATTCTTACGGGCATCACTCCTTTTGTAAACAAGATTGGTAAACTCTGCCTCTTCTCCTTTTTCAGGCTTTTCAAATAAAGAATTGGCGGATTTTTCATCCAGCATAACCGTTACTACAGCCGGGCGTTCCCCGCTGGGTGGACGTGAATCGAGCAATACAACATCATCGCCCAGTTTTTCACGGGCGGTGTGTAATGCATCCTTAATCGTTTTACCGCTGTATTTTTTCAGAATCATTGGATTTCAATGCTCACCATTAGTTCAGTGAAATTCGATCAACCGTCTTGATCTGGGTATCCATTGTGATGTCGTTGTACGACAGTACATGTATCTCTGGCAAAATTGGTACCAAAAATTCGTAGAGTGTAGGACGAAGCACCGGAGAGGTCATTAAAACAGCGTCAGTGCCGTTGCCAAGCATGCCCTGGAACACCTTGGAACAACTCATATACAACTTCTCAACTGTCTCCGGTGTGAAGCCAAGTGTGTTCGGGTTGAGGTTGCCTTTCTGTGCTTCGGAAATCAGATGACTCTCCAGGGTTGTATCAAGTACTACTACGGGAAGTTCGTGGTTTTCATCGCGGAACTGACGAGTAATGGTATCGGCAAGCGAGGCACGTGCGTATTCTGTTAGTACATCTGTATTTTTGGTCTGATTTTGATGATCGGCAAGTGTCTCCAGGATGCTGATAAGGTCACGTACGGGCACCTGTTCACGCAACAAGCGCTTGAGCACTTTCTGGATGTCTCCAACGCTCATCTTTTCTATCAGCTCGTCAACCACTGCCGGAGCAGATTCCTTCACATTATCGATGAGCTTCTTGACCATGTCACGATCGAGCAGCTTGTAGGCATTATTTTTCAATACCTCCATCAGATGGGTCGTGATCACGGCACCGGATTCGATGACGGAGAGACCATATTTTTCCGCTTCGGCCTTGTTTTTTCCGCTTACCCAAACGGCATCCAGACCAAATGTCGGGTCTTTCGTTTTGATGCCCTGCAATGGCAGGTCCGAATCACCCGGAAGCAACGCCAGGTAATAACCAGGCAGAAGTTCGCCTTCGCCAATCGTAATGCCGCGTAACTTGATCGTGTACTTGTTTGCATCCAGCTGCACATTATCACGGATTCGAATGGGGGGTACAATTATCCCAAGCTCAACGGCGAGCTGTTTACGCAGTGAGGCCATACGTTCAAGAAGATCTCCATCCTGCTCAGGATCAACAATCGGGATCAGAGAATAGCCTATTTCGAGCTCAAGCGTGTCAACCAGAAGATAATCTTCCACTCGCTCTTTGGCGGGTTCTTCCTGTACTTCTGTTTCCACAATTTCGGCCTCCAGAGTATCTATATTTTGTTGTTTCTTATAGGAAAGGAACAACAACAGACCGCCTATCCCCCAGAAGGGGAGAATAGGCATCCCCGGGATTAAACCCATCAAAAACAAGAAAATCCCTCCCACAGCCATTACCTTCGGGTTTCCGAACATCTGTCCGGAGATGTCATCGCTCAGATCAGAGCTGGATGCTGCGCGTGTTACGATGATACCGGCTGCAGTCGAAATCAAAAGAGCGGGGATCTGGGAAATAAGACCATCACCAACGGTAAGAAGTGTATATGTATGAGCCGCTTCAGCCAGTCCCATTCCCCGTTGAAGCACACCAATCACCAAACCGCCGACAATATTGATAAAGGTGATCAGGAGACCGGCTATGGCATCACCACGAACGAACTTACTAGCACCATCCATGGCTCCATAAAAATCGGCTTCACGGGCAATATCGTCACGTCGTTTTTTTGCTTCTTCATCGGTCAGTAGTCCGGCACCAAGGTCGGCGTCGATAGCCATCTGCTTACCAGGCATGGCATCCAGGGTAAACCGGGCAGTTACCTCTGCGATACGCGTTGCACCTTTGGTGATGACCACAAAGTTGATAATAACCAGGATTCCAAAGACAATGATCCCGACGACATAATTACCCTGAACGACAAAATTTCCAAATGTATATATCAGTTCACCGGCATACCCTTTTGTCAGAATCAACCTTGTTGTCCCGATATTTAATGACAATCGGAAAAGGGTGAGCATGAGCAGCATACCTGGGAATACTGCAAAATCAAGGGGTTTGACAGTATAAAAGGCAACGAGTAGAGTAATCAAGGCAAGGGAAATGCTGGCTGCCAGAAAGAAATCCATCACACTATACGGCAGTGGGATGATCATCACCAGTAAAATCAGGATCACACTCGAAGAAACAAATATATCGCCTCTTCCAAGCACCTTCCCAAGAAATCCACTTTTGTGTTTAGCAGCTACTTCCATCTCAGTCGATTGGTGTTAACAATATGATTCATGCTCAGGCGGCCGATTTTTCTTTAAGTCGATAGACGTATGCGAGAATCTCAGCTACGGCCTGGTATAATTCTGGTGGTACCATCTGTCCCTCATCCGCTGCGGCATACAGAGCCCGCGCCACCGGCGGATTCTCAACGATGGTTACTTCATATCTTTTCGCGAAATCTTTGATTTTCTGCGCCCGCTTTCGCATCCCCTTTGCCATAATGATTGGCGCGTCTGTAGATTCAGGATCATAGCGCAGGGCAACGGCATAATGCGTCGGGTTCGTAACAACGACATCCGACCCGAGAACGGCGTGATCCAGGCGTCTTTGGTAAGCCATCTTCATAGCTTTTTTACGACGTGAACCTTTAACCTGCGGATCCCCTTCCATCTGCTTCATCTCATCGCGGACTTCCTGTTTTGTCATTTTCAGCTCTTTGCGATATTCCCACCGCTGATAAGCAGCATCGCCTACACTGAGGAAGAGCAAAGCAATTAAGACGCGTGTTACAATCAGGAAAACCCATTTTCCAGCAACAGCCAGGATCTTAAACAGTGGCTGTGAGGGAAGTCCCATGAACTCTGCGATGTTGTTATGAACCGTGAAGTAGATGATGATCCCAACAAAAGAAATTTTTATGACAGCTTTTACAAGCTCTACTGCACCCTTCGAAGAAAATAGCTTCTTAATTCCTTTAGATGGATCCAACTTATCCGGTTTGAGTTCCATTGCCTTGGGGGCAAACACAACGCCTGTCTGCAGCAGATTTGATAGTATTGATATGACAATCAATACCAGCAAAAAAGGGAGCTGTATGATGAAACCGTACTTCAGGGCCACAACCATGTAACTAATTGCATTCGGTGTATTTACGACCGGCTGATCAAGAATGGTGAAGAAATGCTCAAAGAGCACACGAAACTCCCCGTACATCCAGCCCCCCAAGCCATACAGGGTAGCCGTTGCAAAAAGAAGCAGCAGAGCCGAGTTCAATTCCTGGCTCTTGCTAACATTGCCCTCCTCGCGTGCTTTTTCCAGCTTCCGCGCGGTGGGCTCTTCGGTTTTATCTTGATCGCTATCTTGGTCTGCCATACGCCTTTTGATGACAAACGGTATGCCGGTTTGCTTGGATGAAAGACCATTTTTCTTTAATTAGATTTCTCTAATGATTTTTGGAAGGAATTACCATCCCCTGGAAATATTTTCCTCTGCAAATTGTTAGGTTACTGTATAATCTATTTATTGTCGTTTTTTACCTTTTTTGAGGCTTATTATGGATTTCAAAGAAAAAGTCATCTGGATTACAGGCGCTTCCTCCGGTATCGGAGAAGCATTAGCTCGTGAATTGGCACGACAGAAAGCTCATCTGATTATATCATCACGAAATACCGTCAAGCTGGAAACTTTGAAGCAACAGATTGAAAAAGATGCCTCTTCGGTTCATATTCTTCCGCTTGATCTTTCCGCCACGGCAGAAGAATTAAGTGGAAAGGGAAAAGAAGCCCTGGCCTTTCACGGACACATCGATCTCTTGATAAATAATGGCGGCATTAGTCAGCGATCATCGGTATTAGAGCTGGATATGAAGGTGCTCGACCACATTATGAAAGTGAACTTTTTTGGTGCCGTGGCTTTAACTAAATCAATATTGCCCTCCATGATTGAACGAAAATCCGGACACATTGTGATCATCAGCAGCGTAATGGGCAAGTTCGGCACCCAGCTTCGGTCGGGCTACGCTGCCTCAAAACATGCATTGCATGGGTTCTTCGATTCTCTTCGCAATGAGGTGTACAATGATAATATCAAGATCACCCTGATAACACCCGGCTATATCAAAACCAACGTCACAGTAAATGCGGTGCAGGGCGATGGTTCCAAGTTCGGCAAGATGGAACCGGGCCAGGAACACGGCATGCCTCCCTCTGTTTGTGCAGAAAAGATCATTGAAGCTATCGAACGTGGTGACGAAGAAGCGTTGATTGGCGGCAAAGAAGTGATGGGCGTGTATCTCAAACGGTATTTCCCAAACATATTTTCCCGGATGCTCCGCAAGATGGAAATTCGATGAAGCATGCACTCAAACCTGACAGGTTTACTCAATGGTAATTTGCGGATAACTGTTTATTTAACTACGTTATATAAGTAGTGCATGATAAGAACCCGGGAGCAATGAGGCTAAGCCATAGCCTATACTAAATCGTCATTACACCGGCCTTTTGATCATTACTTATTGTGAGGGAACGCGTTCCGGACCAGGAGGGAGAACGCAGCAACCGTATCCGCCACGGCGGATTGCGATACAGAACTATTGAATCATCATTTTCAATACGTATTCATCGTTCATTACCTATCAAAGAGGAACAACTCAACCATTGGTTAACCCGGCACACCGGTTGGACCGGCATGCTTATTATAGCCGGGGCTTTTTTTCTGTTGCCGCTCACGGTCCGGGCCCAGTATGAAATTGGCCAAGATATGATTAAGCAGGCCAGGGAAAAAGTACAAGTAAAAGGGGCTGACCAAGTGACGAGTCTCTATAATAATCAGCATCCTGTAGGACATCTGACACTTTATATGATATCGAGCAGGGGATATTTCAAACCGGAACTTGAAATACGTTTTAACAAGGAAGTTTACCAACCCGACGATGAGGTAGTAATAACATTGATCCGGAAAAAAGAAAATGTAAATAACTTCCGGTCCCGGGGCTGGGCAAAAGACCGGGGAAAGGTCTTTACCGGTCCGATTTATAAAAAATTGCCGGTTGATATAAACCCTTTTTTTAAAATAAAATCTATCTCTAAAGCGGAAGACAAAAACGGGACTTTATGGTTAGCGCCGGGAGATAAGGTGACTATACAATGCACATTTAATACGTCTACAGCTTATCAAACATTTTCCATTCTCTCGGGCAATGCATACCGTGGCATAACCTGGGAATATGCTATTGATTTCGACGGAAATCCCAAAATAAAACGACCTCCTCACTATATCCCTAAAAAAAATGGTACAGGCAAGGTGGTTATCGATAGTGTGATGACGCCCCAGGTTCTGGAGACGATACATACGGATACCACTTCGAGGTGGCTGCATGCGGTATATGTTCCGGAGAAAAGCGGCAAAATAGAAAAGGTTTTTGAGAATGCATTCAAAAATCAACCGGCGGTTCCGGGCAAACGGTCTACAGCCGCCACTAACAATTACATAACGGTAAATGGACAATACAGATACAGAGATGCAGAGAAAACCGATCTGCCCAAACCGGTCAGGCATTTTACCCTGGTGATTGATGAATCGGACTATAAGGCGGGGCTGGAAAATTACGAGAAGAACGGTGGTTCCCCGCCCTACGATATGATATCATCCGCCTATCCTGTCACGACAAATTTTGACGGTACCATTCAGCAAACCATCTATGCCTCGAAAGCCTGGATGGTGGTGAAATTCGATATCCAGAGAATTGAAAATACCCATGTGGTATATAGATCCTTTCAATATATCGATAAAAATACCAATAAGGAGGTGGCCGGGGCTTTCAACATCAGTTCGACGAATGTTTCAACAATAAATCCGAAATATGACCTGGAAGTAAGCAGTAATTCGACACTTGAAACCATACGAAGAGAAGTCTCAATAGCAAACCGTATCGATCATGCCCTTACAACGGATGTGGGCAATGGAGTAGATCTGGGCAGATGTTAATGAATCTCCATCGGAGGCGGTTTTGCGTGAAATTCTTGAAGAGTCCGGTTACCGCGCAAAAATCCACAAATTGCTGGCTGTATATGACAGAGACAAGCAGACCCACACTCCTCCGTTGCCTCATCACATCTACAAACTTTTTCCTGTGCGACATAACCGGGGGTAAACCCACACCAAATATGGAGGCCAGTGAGATCGCTTTTTTTCCGGTCGATGATCTTCCGGAACTATCGGTATCACGGGTTACGGAAGCACAATTTCACCGCTCATTTGAACACGCACAGCACCCGGAATGGCAAACCGATTTTAATTGAACAAAGAATCACCTGATCTGATACAACCTCCATGTTAACGGGCTTAAACTGCAGAAAAATAGCTTCAAATTTTAATTTTTATTAAGCTTATTGGTTCTTCTTTCTGTATGTCCCTACAAAGGCTTTACTAATTACTTTGCTATTCTTATCAAGAATATCCCATCGTTGCGTTACTGATCCATCTTTATTTTTCGTCCATGTAATTTGATTGTAATAAACTCCTTTCGGGCTATCTACAGGTCCGCTTTTTAAAACCATAGCTCCGCTGCTGTCAATGTTACCTTTTAGCTTTAAAATATTGCCTCTATTGTTTATCCAAAGCTGATTCCAGGTACTGTCGCTTTTGTCAAAATAATTATAGCTCGTCCCGGTATTTGTTTTATTTGAAGCCTCCCAGTTTTCTTGTAAAACGCAGCCATCTTGCATCTTAACAATTCTGTTTGTTCCAATAATTATTCCCTGTGTATTGAAAACGGTCCAAGATCCCACCCAAAAATTGAACGCTTTATAAGGTTCTGAACAACAAGGACAGGATTCTTTACTTTGTGCTATCGAATAATTTGAACTTATTACAATGACTAATATTGATAAGCTGATTTTTTTAAAATCCATAATATGTGTTGGGTTAAGAGAGTTAGCATGCAAAATCAATTTTGGTTCAAAGTGTAAGGCGAGCTTTTGAAATACAATTTAGCAGACAAAACAAAAAAACCGAATCTCTTCGCGTTTCAATAAAATTCTCTTCAAGCTAGTTGGAAAACAGGCCTATATCATAGAAAACCGTATCCCGACTACTTAAATAACGTGAGTTCGAGATAAGATAATCCCGATCAATGCTAATTCCGTACATACAAGCGTAAACCAGGGCTGGCATAAACCGTTAAAACGGTTAAGAAATTAATACATTCTTCCTAACACCCGGATTAATCCGGGTGCTATGAGTCGAGGAATCTGGAACGAATCGTTTTTAACGATTTATTCCAATTCTTATATCGAACTCACGTTATGTTAAGATTTGCTTGTCACTTGAATAAGGTAAAGGAAAAGTTGTGAGAACAGACCAGCAATTTTTAACGAATCAGCAGAATTCATTATAAGAGGTGTGCTTGATAATAAGACAGGGACAGACTAACCAACTCTTCTTCTTTTATTTAGATAAGCAAGCAGTGCCATATCGAAAGCTCCCTCGGTGTCAATCTCCTCGAAATCGATATGGGCCTCATGACAGGCAATACGGAAGCGGCGTGTCCATTCTTCAACGCGTTCGCGGTATTCTTTTCGGATCCTCACCGGCAGCAGTTCAAGGGAACGTCCGGTTTCCAGGTCGCTGAATGTATATTTCCGGTCCGGGAAGTCGAAGTCGCGCTCGCTTCTCTTCTCAAGCACGTTAAACAGGATTACCTCGTGTTTTTTATGCCGCAAGTGCTTCAGCGCTGATATCAATCGATCCTGTTCTCTTGTATTTTCAAAGAGATCACTAATGATGATCACCAGGCTGCGCTTGTGAATACGTTCCGCAACCTCATGCAGCACATCCGCAGAAGCTGTACCCCTCTGTGGCATTGAACCATCCCGACTCTCAGCAGCGTATGCTTCGAGTTGCCTATACATCAATTGAATATGTCCCCACGAAGTCTTGGGTGGAAACCAGTCGCGTATCTGATCATCGAATGTGATCAAGCCCGAGGCGTCACGCTGACGATTCATCAGGTACATCAAAGCTGCTGCAAAGTGTGCACCATACTTCAGCTTCGACCACTCTCCAAAGTATTTAAACAACATAGACGGACTCACATCAAGCAGAATTACGCTGCGCAGGTTCGTCTCTTCTTCATACTGCTTTACATAGTAGCGTTCTCGCTTTCCATATACTTTCCAGTCGATATGGCGCAGTTCGTCACCTGTATTGTAGGGACGGTGCTCGGCAAACTCCACGCTAAATCCGTAATACGGACTTTTATGCAACCCCGTGATAAAGCCCTCTACTATCTGCCGTGCACGCAGTTCCATCGAATCCAGGCGTGATAGTATTTGAGGAGTTATGAGCATAGTGGGAGTTTGGAGTACTTAGAAGTGCCTAAACTACTTAAAAGTACTTAGAGTAGGAAGCATGTTATAGGACATGTTCAGTGTCATTCGTTGTGGTGGAAAATGACCCTTATATGACTATATAATAACTGTAAACTAAAACGCAACCGAAATCACCAGATTTCTCGTCCCAGTGCCTTGTCAAGATCGTAACGGCTCAGGATCATCTTATAGGTATAACTAAGTCGCTGCAAACGCGCCTGGGCAAGTTTGGTTTCCGAGTCCAACAGGTCCTGGCTGGTTATTACTCCGTTTTCGTAGCGCAACCGTGCCAGTTTGATTTGCTCACGAGCTTGCCGGATCTGCAAATTGGCCGTGCTCAGCTTCTTCTTTGCTGATTCATAATCCGAGCTTGCTGATGCCACCTGCGACTGTATCGTCCGTTGAAGATCATTTTCCTGTGCAGTGACTGAACGCAGGTTGGCTTTCGCTGCCTGTTGCTGATAACGGGAGCGATATCCAGAAAAGATCGGCACTTTTAAGTTCACTCCCAGCACCCAGTTGCCATATAACCGGTTAAGATCTTTCGGATAACCATCTTTAAAACCGGCCGACGCCATTGCATTCAATGTAGGCATTTCAATGGTTCTTGAAAGCTGATATTGCTGCTGATAAATATCCTTTTTGTCCTGCAGCAGTTGGTAATCCGGACGTTTTTTCAAATTAACGGGTGGCAATCCGGGTGTGAGCGTCGAATCCTGAAGCACCAGATCACCTTTGATTGTTACCGGACGTGACTGATCCCATCCCATCAGTTTACGAAGTGAGATGATCTGCTGATCACGCTCATTCTCCAAATCCGTTTTGCGATTTTGCTCCGTTGCAATCTGAACTTTCGTCGTCAAAAGATCATAATCCGTTGCAGCACCACTTTCCTGTCGTTTTTTAACAAGATCGAGATCATGCTGTAACGTGGATATTTGTTCATCTTCCACTTCAATGCTGTGTTCCAGGAACAAAATGCTGTTGAAGATATGAGCTGTGTAATAGCTAAGCGTCCATTTAACAACCTCAGAACGATCATTGGTTGTCAGCATCTTCGATTGGGCAAGTTCGATATTTGATTTGGTCCTGCCGAAATCATAAATCTCCTGGGTTGCGGATACATTGAAATTGTAGTTGTTATGCGGAGCGATATCCACGGAACCGCCATTTGCAAACGTAAAGGACGGCACGGGGTCAATCCGGCTGTAATCTACATTGGCCGCTATCTGGGGATAATAACCTACATGAGCTTCCTGCACCTGTGCCTGAGCCGCATCAACTTCCGCCTTGATCTGATCCAGGCTCGGTTGATTTTGCAACACATTGTGAATAGCCTGATCAAGCGACAAAGAGTCTGCAGAAACAACCTCGGCGTTTGCCTTTGTAACAATCAGGCATCCCAAAAGACTTAGAACAAGTACCAAATGTTTATTCATTGTTGTATCACTTTGTTTACTAATGCTTTGTAATGGTTTCATAATTATTTCAAAAAAATTAGCCGGCTTCAACAGCTGCGTTTTGTCTGCGAGAAGTCTTACTATTTGCAGATTGTCGATCCTTTTGATTCTTCTTTTTTACAAATGTGAAGAGCAATAATGGAATGCAAATCAGTGAAAATAGCCCCACTACGTAAAAAGCCTCTCCATATGTTATCATCAATGTCTGCCTTGTAAGGCCAAGATTTATCAATTTCATGCTCTGAAGCTTTGCCACGGAGTGGGATGAACCCATTGCCATGAATTCATGGATGAAGTTGTTAATCCAGTGTCGGGCGGTATAGCTATACTGTGTCAGATGTGAAGCCATCATGTTTCGGTGGAATGCGCTGCGCCAGTCTACAAAAGTGGCTATCAAAGCTGTACCGAAGGAGCCGCCCAGCTGCCTCGACATGCTTAAGAAACCGGAACCTTCCGAAAGATCATGTCCGAATATGTTTGTCAATGCAATGGTATTGACCGGAACAGACAGAGAACCCAAGCCAAGACCTCTTAATATGACAGGCCACCAAAAGTCATGGGGTCCTGAATGGACATTCTGTTGAGATAACAGCCAGCAAAAAACAAAAAAGATTAGGAAACCCGCACCCGCCATTAACTGAGGTGGAACACCCTTCTTCAACAGCATTCCAACTATCGGCATCATAATGGCAGCTGTCAGAGCCCCGGGCAAAAGAATTAATCCGGTCTGAAATGCGGAATATCCCAATATATTCTGAGCGAGAACCGGGAACAGGAATACCGTGGTGTAAATACTCAGTCCCATTACGAATCCGAGCAAAACACCAACAGCCAGGTTCCGGTGTCGCAGCACTTTCAGATCAACCACAGGCTTATCCGCCGTCAACTCTCGCCAAACAAAGAGGACAATACCAATTACGGCGACAATCGAGAGAATCAGGATAAAGTGTGATGAAAACCAGTTATCTTTTTCTCCTCGTTCCAGTACAATTTGCAGGGCACCAAACCCAACAAAAAGCCATAACAATCCCGGCCAGTCGACCCGGCCAGGTTGTTTCGCATCCTGAGGCTCACTGACATTTGCCATAGCTAATAACAGCGCTATTAAACCTACGGGCAAATTCACATAGAAAATCATTCTCCATGTGAAATGAGTTGTCAAATATCCACCTAACACGGGACCTATCAGCGGACCTGACACGACTCCCATACCAAATAAACCATTGGCCAATGCAAGATCTTCAGGAGGAAAACTTTCCACAAGAATAACCCTTGATGTTGGTAATAGTCCGCCTCCACCGATTCCCTGGATGAAACGAAATGCCACTAACTCCCAAATATTTGTTGCCTGTCCGCATAAAATAGAAGCGACTATAAAAATAATAATTGAAGCTAAATAATAACGTTTGCGCCCAAAGAAAGCGGCAAGCCATCCAGTCATTGGAACTACGATGACGTTTGCAAAGATATAAGCGGTAACAACCCAGCTGGCATCATCCAAATCCGCCCCGAGATTTCCCATTATATGGGGCAAAGCTACATTGACAATCGAGGTATCAATTAACTGCATCACCGAAGCCGTTATTACCGTAATGGTAATTATTGCCCGCTGTGCCTTGCTCATCATGTAGCTTTTTTTACGTACCACTTTCTAAACCGTCTCTGGCTGCAACTCCTTATTTATTAGATTATTTGTTTCCGGTTTTACGACTGGTGATATCGCCGGTTCCTTTTTGTTCTTATTCTTATTTTTAAACGTGAACAACAGAAGCGGCAAACAGATCAGAAAAAAAACACCTACTATGAAAAAAGTGTCATTATAGCTCATGAGCGCCGACTGTTGCTGCAAAGTGTAATCGATCGCTTTTAGCGCCTGGTCATGAGCTGTCGAAAGTGCCGATCCCTTTGACACAAAACCGCTTGTGAACTGTGCAATTCGGTCCTGGGTGGTCGGGTCGTAAATATTAACATGAGAATCGAGTATCGTGCGATGAAAAGCCTCTCGCCGTTCGATAAAAGTACCGATGAGAGCTACACCAAATGACCCGCCCAACTGACGAAACATATTCATCAATCCCGATCCCAAAGAAAGCTCTTTCCCGGTTACTCCTGTAAATGCAATCGTTGTTAACGGAACGAATAAAAAGCCGAGTCCAACGCCACGCACGATGAGCGGCCAGAAGAAATTATGCGGACCTGACGCCATGGTCAGATGTGAGAGCATCCAACAGAAAAAGAAAAATATGGTGAAGCCCGAGGCCGCCAATATCTGCGGTTTCACGCCCCGTTTTAGAAGAATCCCGACCACGGGCATCATCATCGCTGTGGCAATCCCCCCCGGTAACAGAATCAGTCCAGTCTGCAGTGCCGAATAACCCAATAACCGCTGTGTGAACACGGGAAAGGCAAATACCGATCCATACAAGCCAAATCCAAGAATTGTGATAAAAATGGAGCCAAATGCCAGTGACGGATGCCTCAGGACCTTCAGATCCACAACCGGTTTCTCTGTTGTCAGTTCACGAATGATAAACAGAATGATACCAACCGCAGCGATGATGCTGAGAATCAGAATGAAATTCGAAGAAAACCAGTCGTCGTCTTGTCCACGTTCAAGAACTGTCTGCAGACTGCCAACACCTACGACAAGAAACAGAATGCCGGGCCAATCTATTTTCTTGGCCTTCTCTTCGTACTCCGCATCTGTTATAAATATGAACGAAAGTACAAACGCGACAATCCCCACAGGCAGGTTTACGTAAAAAATCCATCTCCAGCTCAAATGGTCGGTGAGCCAACCACCGATAGTCGGGCCAATTGTTGGTCCTACTATCGCACCCAGGCCAAATAAAGCATTCGCTAGTCCGAGTTCTTCGGGGGGATAGGTCTCGATAAGAATTACACGCGATATAGTGATCAGCGCTGCACCACCAACTCCCTGCAGGATACGGAAGATGATCAGCTCCGTGATAGATGTAGCCTGTCCGCAGAGTGCTGATGCAAGAACAAACAGGAGAATGGAACCTAAGAAATATCGCTTGCGCCCCAGCTCGCTCGAGAACCAGTCTGTCAACGGGATAATGATCACGTTGGCAATCACATATCCGGTAACGACCCAACTCACTTCTGTCAGAGTAGCACTCAGGCTACCCATCATATGGGGCAGGGCCACATTGACAATCGAGGTATCGATAAGCTCCAGAAGTGCTACCGATACGCACGTGACCGTAATGATAAATTTACGAAAGCCTTGTTCGGCCATGAACCAGAATCTCCTTATTCAGACAATTTAGCAGCCGTATTTTCCTGCGGAAGTGGCTGAGTGTAATCAATAGATGCCGTCACATTCAGACCTAATTGAAGTGGACGATCGACATTATTTTCAGTTAAGATGATCTTCACCGGCACACGCTGTACAACCTTTACAAAGTTACCTGTGGCATTTTCTGGTGGCAGAAGTGCATATTTTGAACCTGTAGCACCGGCGATCGATTCCACTTTCCCCAGGAATGTCATATCCGGATAAGCATCTACGGAAACCTTGACCGTTTGGCCGATTTTGATGTGATCGAGTTCTGTTTCTTTAAAGTTTGCCGTAACCCACACACTCTTGGTGTCCGTAATAGCCATCAATGGTTGACCATTCTGAATCAACTGACCAACTTCAACATCCTTTTTCGAAATCTTTCCCGTTCCGGGAGCAGTGATGTGTGTGTAACTCAATTGCAATTTGGCAAAATCGAGCTGATCCTGCTGTTGCTTGATCTGTACTCGGACCTGCGCAACTTTTTGCTTTGCCTCCTCAAACGTAGCCTGTGCTGCATCGAGAGCTGCCTTAACATCATCATATTTCTGACGTGTTGTTGCACCGCCTTTATACAGGTCGGATATCCGTTTGTAATCGAGCCTGGCTTTGTCCAACCCTACTTTCGCCTGATTTTCTGCTGCTATCGCAACTTCAAAGCTTGCTTTCGCATTGCTGAGTGAGGATTTCGCCATACGAACCTTCAGGGCGTAATCAGTCGTATCAATTTGCGCGACAATCTGTCCTTTAACAACGTTCTGGTTGTCTTTGACTAATACCTGTGTAACATATCCGGACACACGTGCACGGACGGGTGTGATATGGCCATCTGTCTGAGCATCCTCAGTCACAACATGGGTCGTGTAGTAATGGTACTCTTTATATCCGTAAAACCCACCGACTACAAGTATGATGGCCAAAACCACGTATATCGTAATTTTCTTTTTCGAAATCCTTTTACGTGGTTGAGATGAGGATCCATTATCCTTCATTTCCTTGTTCATTTATTATCTCCTGTAGCTTTCAGACTATTTAATATGAGGTCGTAAATATGTTGTTTTCGTTCCTGTAAAAATTTGCCTTTATGCTGTTGCAGATCCGGACGCAAGCACTGAATCATCGGGTATGCGATAAATGTGTATGCACAGGCACCTAAAACACTGATCCATGTTTGCAAAGGATCAACACTTCGGATTTCACCATGATCTACCGCTTCCCGCATTCGTTGTTTAAAAACTCCTGACGGGGTCATTTTATATTTTTCCTGAGCTTCATTGTATTTCTTTTGCCAGGTTTTTCCACCCGTATCAAACTCTTGCTGCAGCAACAAGGGGTACTGGTTATACTTGTTCAGGAAATCCATGTAACGATCAATCACCGACCATAAGACTTCATCGAATGTCTCTGCATCCCGAACCGCATCAACCAGCGTTTCCATGAAACGGGCAAAAACAAAATCGAAAACGGCATCATATAAATGATCCTTATCCCTGAAGTAATAATGTATGAGAGCTTTGTTTACACCGGCCCCTTCGGCAATTGCCTTCATTCGGGCCCCGGTCTTTCCGCTTCTGCCAAATTCTTCAATTGCTGCGCGAAATATTGCTTCTTCTGAATCAGAATAACGCTGGACTGCCATATTAACCTTTTGTTTTAACCTTATGGTCAAAAGTTACAGATAGTACGCAAAAACACCAAACATTATTTTATACAAATTGATGCAAAATACAGTTTTATAAACAGAAAGCGCTTTTATAAGACAAGACTGTCTTATTTATTGTTTTGTATGATGTCATTTATTCATAACGATAATTATGGGATTCGACTTTAAAATGGCTCATAAAAGTATTAATCACCATCAACAGTCATACACAAACAAAAACAGGAATTAACGATCACCGATATTTTATAACATGACTAAAATCGATTCATTGAAAGGAACCGGGACCAAAAACCACTATCTATCATATCCGGACAGGAAATAAAGGTAATTTCTCTTAACGAGGATTTTCCACCAAGAAATTTAGTTGCAGGCAAGGCGACACGGAAATGACGCAGGAAATCGTACCAAGACCAAGGTACGTTTGCAGCCCACAGCTGAATTTCGCAGCTCCTGGTCACCATACCCAAAATTGAGGATGGTTTTCGAATTTATAAACATCATACAATCAATATGATAACTGTTAAATATATCTTTTTCGGTGAATAATCCGGGTTAAAAACTTCGCGCATTTGCTGGATGATTATCTTTGCAATAAGTTTATATTACGAACAAAGCACGGCCCGGTATGTGCCGTTGCTGGTCCTGATAGTTTCAATCTACTGTTAGCTCTTTTAGCCAACATTGTCAGAGTGCATAATTATTCTCTGGATGATTTTTTCATACTAACTGACTGAACTATGAATGCACGTATCATTACAAAGGCTTCTGAAATTGACTTTGATCTTTCTGCCGCATCCGACATGCCACTGCCCGACAGTGTCCTGATGGTAAAACCTGATTATTTTTCTGTCGACTATGTCATTAACCCCCATATGGAAGGAAACATTGGCAAAGTTGATAAACAAAATGCCTGGGTTCAGTGGGAAGAGTTACGAAACACGTTTCGCCGGATTGGCCTCGGGCTGCATTCCATTGAAGGAGAACCGGAATTACCCGATATGGTATTCTGCGCCAATCAGAGCCTGCCATTTATCGACAACCGGGATAAGAAGCATGTTGTAATGAGCTTAATGCACTCCGATCAGCGCAAAGAGGAAGTTCCCTACCTTGAGCGGTGGTATCGTCAACATGCCTACCAGATGGAATATCTCGATCCAGACAGAACTTTGGAGTTCGAAGGAATGGGCGATGCTATCTGGCATAGCGGAAAAAGGTTACTTTGGGGCGGATACGGATACCGGTCTTCACTGGAAGCCTATAAGCAGATTAAAGAATTTTTCGATGTCCCTGTTGTAGCGCTTGAACTCCGCGAGGAGGACTTTTATCACCTCGATACCTGCTTCTGTTCACTAAATAAAGACAGTGCACTTATCTTTCCGGACGCATTCACAGAAGATGGGCTCAAAATTATAAAGAAGTTGATTCCAAACGTCTATGAAGCTGATGAAGAAGAGGCGAGAACCCTTTTCGCCTGTAATGCTACCTGTCCCGACGGAAAACATGTGATTATTCAGAAAGGATGCAAAAAAACGACGGACGACCTCAAAAAAGCCGGCTTCGAAATCATTGAAGTTGATACTTCCGAATACCTGAAAAGTGGCGGCAGTGTTTTCTGCATGAAAATGATGCTCTGGACGTGAGGCAAAGGCGTTAGACTTTAGATGGTAGATATAAGATTTGAGTATTGAGATTTAAATGTTGTCCCCTTCAGGGGATCTAGGGGTTATTCATGTTACTTCATCGCGGCGAACTTGTTCCGGCCAGCTATCATTGCACATGGTGCGGAGAAAAGAATGACATTGTTGTAGATCCCAGCCAGGGGAAAGAGCAACAACTTGTTGAGGACTGCCAGATTTGCTGTCGTCCCAATACATTGCACATCAACAGAGATCCTGCAACCGGGAAATATGTAATACACGCTGATCCGGAATCATAATTTTTTTGAACCTGTTAATGAATTTTTTATTTTAGCCGAGATCATTAATCGGCACACGGGTGCTATCAGCAGAATCGCGGCTGAATGCAGCAACTAACATTGACCATCTCACAATTTACAGCCCCGCTTCATACGGGCCCATTTCGGCCCCGGCCTGCCTTTTTTTTCCCTTTATCACCCTTAACAGGAGGTCAACACCCGGATGTTTAAGCTCTTAATAAGCTTGCATATAATGTGTTTTAGAAATTTTAAAAATCCGACCCCACTGTTTTGGGTGGTCGGATTTTTTTTTGTCAATAATCCACCATTAGGAAACGAAATATCCTTTAGTTTCCGCTACAAGTTTCTTCTGGCGGACGGTGGTGTGCGAAGTTTACAATCAGCCTTAAAACCCTCATTACTAAAACCTTCAATAACCAAATGAACGACCAACCCAGGCGTGCTATACTGGCACTAGCAGATGGCACAGTAGCGTACGGTAAAGCAATTGGACTTATTGGGACAACCGGTGGCGAGCTTTGTTTTAATACGAGTATGACCGGTTACCAGGAAATTTTCACTGATCCCAGTTACTATGGACAGTTGATGATGATGACCTACCCTCATATCGGCAATTATGGGGCAAGCAGTCGAGATGACGAGTCGCGAAAAGTTATGATCTCGGGACTCATTGTCCGGTCTTTCTCATGGGAATACAGCAATACAATGGCCGACGGCAGTCTCGATGAGTATCTCAAAAATAACGAGGTGGTGGGTATCACCGGTGTAGACACCCGGATGCTTGTACGGCATATACGTGATAAAGGTGTAATGAATGCGGTGATCTCATCTGAAGAAGATGATGCCGAAAAACTAGTACAAAAAGCCCGGGAATGGCCTTTGATGAAAGGTCTTGAGCTTACCACACGGGTTACCCGTTCAGAATCGCAGACCATTCACAGCAAGGGTAAAATCAAAGTTGCCGCCATCGATTACGGCATTAAGCAGAACATCATCAACAAACTGACTGCACGGGGTTGTACGCTTCGGGTGTTCCCTGCTAAGGTAGCATACGAAGAGATGGGAGAATGGCAGCCTGATGGATTCTTCCTGTCCAACGGTCCGGGTGACCCCAATGCGACTGCAGAGTACACACTTCAGACAATCGATGGTATCAAGAAGAGCGGCAAACCGGTCTTTGGCATCTGTCTTGGCCATCAGCTCATGGCTCTTTCCGAGGGATTTGCCGTAGACAAGATGTTTGTCGGGCACAGGGGGGCCAACCATCCAGTGAAGAACCTTAAAACAGGTCTGGTTGAAATAACCACACAGAATCACGGATTTGCTGTAGCAACAGAATCGGTGACACACGACAAAGCCGACATATCCCACATCAACCTGAATGATCAGACTGTCGAGGGCCTGGACTTCAAAAGCTTCGACGGGTTTAGCGTCCAGTACCATCCGGAAGCTTCGCCAGGACCGCATGACTCTGATGCCTTATTTGACGAATTCGTCAGACGCATCCACGCCTGCAAAGGCACCGAAGTTTCCGAAAACATAGAAAACGAAGCGTAAATACCTCACCCCCGCCCCTCTCCACAAATATGGAGAAGGGAGAAGTACATGGAATAAATTTTGAAAATTGTAAACCCGAAACTATATCCCTAAATGCCACGTCGTAACGATATTCATAAAATCCTTATCATCGGTTCCGGTCCTATTGTTATTGGTCAGGCTTGCGAGTTTGATTACTCCGGATCCCAGGCTTGCCGCTCCCTCATGGAAGATGGGTACGAGATCATCCTTATCAACTCCAACCCGGCCACGATCATGACCGATCCGATCATGGCTGACAAAGTGTATCTGAAGCCCCTCACGATTGAGTCGATCAAGGAAATTTGCGCCATCGAAAAGCCGGACGCCGTACTCCCGACAATGGGTGGCCAGACCGGACTCAACCTAGCTCGCGACCTCCAGCACGAACATTTCTGGAGAGATAATAATATCGATATCATCGGAGTCGATATTGAAGCCATCGATATTACGGAAGACCGCCAGCAATTCCGCGACCTGATGGATAAGATCGGAATACCTCAGTGTCGCAGCCGGCGCGCCCAGTCGTTGCTCGATGCAAAGGAAATAATTCTTGAACTCGGAGGTCTGCCTATCGTCATTCGACCATCCTTCACGATGGGAGGTGCCGGCGGTGGCATCGTTTGGAATGAAGACGAGATGGAGCGAAAAATCACCCGCGGACTAGAGATGAGTCCGATCCATGAAGTTCTTATCGAAGAAAGTATCTTTGGCTGGAAGGAATATGAACTCGAGCTGCTACGTGATAAAAATGATAATGTGGTAATCATCTGTTCTATTGAAAACATGGATCCGATGGGTGTCCACACCGGTGATTCTGTGACCGTAGCTCCAACACAGACGCTTTCCGACAAACAATTCCAGATACTGCGCGATGCCGCCATCAAAATGATGCGCTCCATTGGAACATTCGCGGGCGGCTGCAATGTCCAGTTTGCTGTTGAACCCGGAACGGACAATTTTGTTGCAATCGAAATAAATCCTCGCGTTAGCCGATCTTCTGCCCTGGCATCAAAAGCGACAGGGTATCCAATTGCCAAAGTTGCCTCTAAACTTTCGGTGGGCTACACTCTGGATGAGTTGAAGAATCAGATTACAGGTACAACATCAGCCTGTTTTGAGCCATCCATCGACTACGTGGTTGTAAAAATCCCCCGTTTTAACTTCGATAAATTCCCGGGAGTTGATGAAGAACTCACTACACAGATGAAAGCTGTTGGCGAAGTCATGTCGATCGGGCGAACTTTCCCCGAAGCCCTCAATAAAGCCTGGCAGTCGCTTGAAGTCGGACGTGCCGGTCTGGGTGCAGACGGATACGACAATCCTAACCGCAAAGAAATCCGAGACCGCCTTTTAAAACCTTACTGGGACCGGAGCCTGCAAATACGAAATGCCTTAAAGCTCGGTACATCTGTCGACGAAGTCGCTGATATCACTAAGATCGACCCGTGGTTCTTGCAGCAGATCCGATACATGGTATCGCTGGAAAATCGTACAGAAGGACAATCGCTCGATACGATAACCCGCGATGATCTCTATGAGTTAAAACAGGCGGGCTTTTCGGATTATCAGATCGCCTGGTTGCTAAGCCAGAGTGATGGACGTGTGACTGAAGAGCAGGTACGCCGTAAGAGAAAAGAGTTCGACCTTACCCCGGTGTTTAAGTTGGTTGATACCTGTGCTGCAGAATTCCCGGCAGAAACACCCTACTACTACTCGAGTTACGAAGGAGAGAACGAAAGTGTGAAAACCGACAAACCAAAGGTCATGATTCTCGGCAGCGGCCCAAACCGCATCGGGCAGGGAATCGAATTCGATTATTCCTGTGTACATGCTGTTATGGGCACAAAAGAGATGGGATACGAAACCATCATGGTCAACTGCAATCCCGAGACAGTGTCAACCGATTTCGATATCGCCGACAAATTGTACTTTGAGCCTGTATTTTGGGAGCGTGTTCTGGACATAGTGGAATATGAGAAACCTGAAGGCGTGATTCTCCAGGTCGGCGGCCAGACGGCTCTGAAACTCGCACGACAGTTCCATGAAAATGGAATCAAAATCTTCGGTACTTCATTTGAGATGATGGACTTAGCTGAAGATCGCGGCAAATTCTCAACCCTCCTGCGAAAAGCAGATATCCCATTCCCTGAATACGGCACAGCGTTTACGGTAGAGGAGGCAATCAATATCGCAAACAGAATCGGGTATCCGGCACTTATCCGCCCGAGCTATGTGCTTGGCGGACAGGGCATGCGCATTGCAATCAAGGAGGATGAACTGATGAGATATGTCGATGACATCCTTAAGACACATCCCGAAAATGAATTCCTGATCGACCGGTTCCTAGAACATGCAATCGAGGTTGATGTGGATTCCGTGTACGACGGCGAACAGCTTCATATAGCCGGCATCATGCAGCACATCGAGCCTGCGGGTGTTCATTCCGGTGATTCATCTGCTGTCCTTCCTACTTATTCGCTGAGCGAGACGGTACTCGATACGATAAAGGATTATCAACTGCGTATCGCCAAAGCACTTGAAGTGGTCGGATTTGTGAATGTACAGTATGCCGTTCAGGGAGAAAAAGTATTTGTGCTGGAAGCCAACCCGCGAGCAACACGAACAATCCCCTTCCTGGCTAAGGCCCATGATCGACCGGAAGCTGAGTTTGGCGTGAAGGTTATGCTTGGTGCAAAAATCTCTGAGTTTGACCTGACATCTCACCTGACTGGTTTCGCGATAAAGGAGCCCGTTTTCCCCTTCGACAAATTCCCCGAAGTGAAGAAGGAACTTGGACCGGAGATGAAATCAACCGGCGAGACCATCTACTTCCTGGATGATTTCAACGACGAACACTTCAAGAAACCGTATGAATTCAAGAATCTGTACCTGAGTAAATAACGTGAGTTCGATAAACGAAATCCCACTAACAGACCCAATCGCTGTCATTCCGACGGACTGGAGGAATCTATCCTGGCTATTCACGCGGCATCAATAAGTACTTTTTATTTGGATCCTGGCCAATTTGGATTTCTTCCCGATGGATCGGGACTCCACTTCGCTCAAAATGACATTGGGAGGTTCGAGTTTTTTTGCAATGATCTCTTACCTCGAACTCACGTTACATAGGATCGTGGATTTTTGGGATCGCACAATTTGGCAGATTAGACATACTCCCCCCCGGCAGGGTTATGATCCTGCCAGGGATTTTTGTTATTTAAAAAAGTTTGTAAGGTTTTGGGGCTGACATGGTCTTATATAATAGAGATATTAGAGAGACTACTAAGACAATCATTCAGCAAAACGGGTTTTAAAATTGGCACCTCCGGCGCAGGCAACGAACGTTTTACGAGAAGTTTTTGGATACGACAGTTATCGCCCTCTTCAGGAAGAGGTTATTCAACGGGTCCTGAACAAGAAAGATACTCTTGTCGTGATGCCGACGGGCGGGGGTAAATCCCTCTGTTACCAGATTCCCGCCTTGCTTTTTGATGGATTAACCGTGGTTGTATCACCTCTCATTTCCCTTATGAAAGACCAGGTGGAACAACTCGATTCATCCGGAGTAAAAGCCGTTTGCCTGAATAGTTCGATTCCCTACCAGGAATACCAGCAAAACGTCGACCTGATAATACAAGGTCAGGCTAAGCTGCTCTACCTTGCTCCCGAGACGCTTCTAAAACTAAAGACACAAAGGCTGCTTTCTGAAGTAAAAGTTGATTGTCTTACGATTGATGAAGCTCACTGCATCTCTGAATGGGGACACGATTTCAGGCCCGAATACCGCCAGATAGCCGGACTCCGAACATCCAAAGCGATCGGGAACGATGCGGTCTGTTTGGCTCTCACGGCAACGGCAACTCCAAGAGTCCAGCAGGATATCAAAAGGAACCTCGAGCTGGATGACTCGGAAGCATTCATTGCCAGCTTCGACCGGGAAAACCTGTTTATTGAAATCACTGACAAACAGGATCCGTTCGAACAGACACTGGGTTTTCTTGAAAAACATCAGGAACAGTCCGGCATCATTTACTGCTTCTCTCGCAAGCAGGTTGATGATCTATCGGCAGACTTGTCAAACCTGGGCTATTCCGTACGATCTTATCACGCCGGTCTCACCGAGACCGAACGGACCGAAAACCAGGAAGCTTTTATTCGCGATGATGTCGACATCATGGTCGCGACCATCGCTTTTGGAATGGGCATCAACAAACCGGATGTGCGTTTTGTCGTTCATTATGATTTGCCACAAAATATCGAATCCTATTACCAGCAAATAGGACGTGCCGGCCGCGATGGATTACGGGCGGATTGTTTGCTGCTGTTCAGTTATTCCGACATTGGCAAGATCAACTACTTCATCAACCAGAAAAGTCCGGATGAACAAAAGGTCGCCCGTGCCCACCTGGACGCACTGCTCCATTTCGTGGAATCCGCAGAGTGCAGAAGAATTCCATTGATGGATTATTTCGGGGAAACGTATCCCGATGATAGTTGCGACATGTGTGATAACTGCGTGTATGAAGACCGGGAAATGCAGGACCTCACGATACCCGCACAAAAATTCCTTTCCTGCATGGTTCGAACCGGTGAAACATTCGGAAGTGCGCATCTCGCAGCCGTACTACGCGGCTCAAAAGCGCAGAAGGTTCTCAGCCATCGACATGATCAACTTTCCACCTATGGCATCGGTCACGAATTATCACGAAAACAGTGGGGACAATTGTCACGTCTGTTGATCCGCGAAGGATACATCACCCAGGATCAACAATATGGGAGTCTAAAGATCGCTCCTGCCGCGGTACCGGTGCTTAAGGGCGATCAAAAAATAATAGGTCCCGCCCTGCAAGAGGATAGCCGAAGTGTAAAAGCAGGGAAGTCACAAAGTAGATCAAAAGCTATTCAGGATCTTAATTACGACGAGACGCTTTTCGAAATGCTAAGAAAGCAGCGAAAAAGAATAGCTGATGGTGAGCAAATACCGCCCTATGCCATTTTCCCGGATGCTACGCTCATCGAGATGTCCTCTTATTTCCCGCAAAGCAAAGAAAGTCTGCGCGATATGTATGGTGTCGGTTCGGCAAAACTCGAGAAATACGGACACCAATTTCTTACGACGATCATCGGACATTGCCAGGAATATGATCTTCACGAACGTCCCAAGCGACGGAAACATAGAAAACAACCGAGATCTACACGACGACGTCATCACGAGGTTGGGGAAGCCTATAACGATGGACGCTCCATCGAAGAACTGACGATTCAATTCAAGGTGAAGCCGGGAACCATCATCAGCCACCTCGAGAAATATAACAATGAGGGAAACCCGCTGAGAATTGACGGGATTGCAGAGGCTTCTACCCTGTCGCAAAAAGAGCAGCAACTCGTGCTTCAGGCTTTCGAAAAAGAAGGAAACGAGATGCTCCGCCCTGTGTATGATGCACTGGATGAATCGGTCAGTTATGATGAACTGCGACTGATGAGGCTTTACCACACGGTGCTGGATCGATAGTATTACAGATATGCTCTAAAAACATTTCATTAGCCCCTTATTTTGGTTTGATATTTTAGGGGGGGGGGGGTATATATTGTTTTGAGTATTAATTAACATGAGTTCGAGATAACTAAAAACGAAATCGTTGAAAACGATTCATGTGGGGTATCTTTTTTAACCCCTGGATTAATCCAGGGGTTAGATGGATCCTTCAATACACTAAACCGTTTTAAAGGTTTGTACAAACACATGAAGAAGCTTCGATGGGCTTTTATTAGATAGCGGATCTATTTTATATCGAACTCACGTTAATTAAATGAAAATCAACCATCTAAGAGAGCCATAAAATGAGAGTAAAAAAAATTGTGATTTATGGGCATGTTGGGCATGGAGGTGTGTAAGAATGAGGATCTACATAACCATATCATTCCGTAATCTGGTAAAGAAATTTTTAGGATTGTGCCTCCTGCTTATAGTTTCATTACCGCTTTTTGCTCAGAATACTTCATCCTGGGACCGTCTAGGGCCATTTGGGGGACCGGTAATCAACATTCGTGAGGATGGTCATGGCATACTTTGGGCAACGGGATATGAGGGGTTATTCCGGTCGCATGATGGTGGACAGACATGGCAGCTACCAATTAGATTACAGGCAACCGGACAGCTTGCTGTGAATGATTCTATTATTGTGGTTGGATTTTCTGGGGGGACACTAACTTCATTCGACTATGGCAGCCACTGGAATACATTCCATTTCAACAATAAGAATGGAACTCCAAACGATCTGGCTATTCATAATGACACATTGTATTTAACAGCAGATTATTTCATTTCCCTTGGGGGGAATCGAGTATCTTCAGAATATCCTTCCGGAATATTACAATCGACAGACATGGGTGAAACATGGCATTCTTATGCTCTCAGCTCAGATTTTATACCTCATTTCACAATAAACAGGTACGGTAGATTTTATACTATTACAGATGCCGGAGAATATATTCGATACAGTAATAACGCCAGTAAATGGGACACATTAAGAATAAAACAGAAATATGGTGTTGCATTATCTTTGGTCACTGTTGCTGATACAGCGACGTTCTTTGGAACAATAAACGATCTCTACAGGATAAGCGGGAAAAACCCTTCTGTCACTTCTACCGGATTACATACTAACGCCACCCTGTTATATTCAGATAAAGATCGATTATTTGTAGCCTCTGGTGATACCCTGTACTGGTCTGAAGATCTTGGCGCTAGCTGGCATACCTCCTTTCCGGACGCAAGTGTAAACGACGTTATCACACGTGACGGCGATATTCTGTCGGCCACAACTCAACAGGGATTGATCCGTCAATCGGCCGGCTCTAATAGCTGGATTTCATCTAATACAGGCTTAAGTATTGCACCGATGACAGATGCTTCATCATTCACGGTATCACGAGACGATTCCATATTTGCGGGTGTGAGCTATAACGGGGTCAAAAGATATGAGGGAAACGGTACATGGTCGTATATGGGTCCGGATAGTGTGACAGTAACTAGTGTCGCTTCCTCAACTGATGGTACACTGTATGCTCTCTCGGGTAATTCTCTATACCGACGTTCAACTAAAGATTACAAATGGCAAAAAGAAAGTTTATCTAATCTCTCTCCATACAAACACCAACGACTGTTTATCCCTGCCGACGGTATCTTGTATTTACAGCGTGATGTGGATTCTGGAAAACCGGTATACCGCTCGGTTGACAAAGGGGTTCATTGGGATTCTCTTTTCACCGGTAAATATATACAACAATTGGTAAGCGATGGTAACGGCCGGTTATATGCCGCGATGAGTGACACGTATTCATCTAAAGATGAAATTCTCTATTTATCTGTTGATTCCGGTAGTACCTGGCAGTCACATACTACAACCAAAATTAAAAGTATCTACAGATGGGGCAAAGATTCTCTTTTGGCTGGTACCGTATATGACGGTGTAGTCGTTATTACCGACAATGGCACAAAATGGAATCGACTTGGAGATCCGGGTAATGGCGCTATCGGTCTGGTTGTCGGTGATACAAATGGCTATGTATTTGCCTATTCATGGGACAATCAGAAAGCTTATACGTGGAGTATCGATAATCCGGAATGGCAGACCATTGCATTTCCGGATCTGTCGTATCCCAGTAGCCTGTCCGGCTATAGCAGCGTGCTCATCGATAGCCAACACAAAGTTATTATTTGGGGCATGAATCGCGGGATATACCGCAGTAATGTAAATACGTTTATTCTTCCGGTTAACAGAGATAATGTTGATTTGCCCCTACAGATCTCACTCCACCAAAACTACCCCAACCCGTTCAATCCAACCACGACTATCAAATATGAGCTAATCCGATCCGGTCCAGTCAGGTTGATAGTGTATAATGTTTTGGGTCAGCGTGTCTCCGTCTTAGTCAATGCTCGCCAGAGTGCTGGTTCGCATCAAGTTACCTTTAATGCAATGCAACTAACGAGTGGTGTTTACTTTTACCGATTGCAGGCCAGTGATAGGGTTTTGGTGAAGAAGATGTTGTTGATGAAGTGATATTTTTAGCTGGTTGTCGCACTTCTCACCCTGACAGGGTCAGCGGTCTGTCAATCACATAATTACCCTTTTAAGATTAAGAATCCGGGATCTTGCAAGTTCTCTGACCCTGTCAGGGTGGCATTGGGTTGGTCACAAGTCACAGACTTGCGACATAATGATTGCACTCATACTTTTAAACGAACCGATTGATCCGGCTAATCCATATATTCCCCTCAATCTATTGCACTACAAAGGATAACCTTCATCATTACGATCATGAGCACCTCATTAGACCAGAAATCTTCCATTGAAGATATCCGAAACCGGTTTGACAACGATGTAGAACGATTTTCCGATCTCGAGACCGGACAACAGGCTACCATCGATGCCCCGCTGTCTATGGAGTTAATCACGAAGGCAGCCATCGCGTGCACGCCTGATGCACAAAAGGTACTCGACATCGGATGCGGAGCAGGAAACAACACGCTAAAACTACTTCAACTGAAAAAAACCTTAAACTGTGATCTTCTTGACCTAAGCAAGCCCATGCTGGATCGGGCAGAAGAACGAATCCAGGCTGTAAACACGGGAGAAATCAGAAAATATCATCAGGATTTCAGAGATGCCGATCTTCCTGAAAATAACTATGACATTATTATCGCTGCTGCGGTCCTTCATCACCTGCGCGACGACCAGGACTGGGAAGCAGCGTTTGCAAAAATATATTCGATCACAGCTCCCGGAGGAAGTGTCTGGATCACAGATATGGTTAGACACGAGAATCCGGCTGTCCATGATATGATGTGGAGTCGATACGGAACCTATCTCGAAGGACTTGGAGGCCCGGAATACCGGGACAAAGTTTTTACCTACATCGATAAGGAAGACTCGCCACGCCCGGTAACCTATCAGCTCGAGTTGCTGCGAAAAGTTGGATTTACAGATGTGGACCTTTTACACAAAAACTCCTGCTTTGCCGCTTTCGGGGCCAGGAAAAAGTAGTTTCAAATATCCACTTTAAAAAAAGCTACGGAAACACGGAGATTCACGGAAAATTTTTGTTCGGAAACCATTCGGGAATGACCGTTTCCAATTGCTAACGAGATCCTACGCCGGGTTTGCAGGCAAACCGGCATCGGGATGACAACATTTAACACTCAAAACTTAAAATTCAACATTCCCTCAGGTTGTGCAATAAGGAAGCCCTTTCCAGGTGTTAATTCTATTGTTGTTATTTTAGTCTATGCTATGTCATTGTTATTCAATAGAAAAAAATCATGAAATTCTACAGTAGAAAGTGGATTAAGCCAGTAGACCTTAATGCAAACGGATCCCTTTTTGGGGGCTCTTTATTGAAGTGGATTGATGAAGAGGCCGCGATTTATGTGCAGTGCCAGTTGGATAAAGGCCGGATCGTGACCAAGTTTATGTCAGAGATAAATTTTGTCAGCTCGGCAAAGATGGGTGATGTTGTTGAAATTGGAATGGAGACCGTGTCATTTGGACGCACATCCATAACTGTCCGTTGTGAAGTCCGGAATAAATTCAACCAGGAAACGATTATCACTATCGACAAAATCGTATTCGTTAATGTCGACGAAAACGGGCAGCCGACCCCCCATCATAGGACAGAATCGGCACCATCCACACCTGATTATGGAAGGAATTAAATAAGCCGGAAATCTGATTGGCTGATGATGATCTATGACTGAGTGTTATCTAATTGGTTAAGCGGTTTCTTTTTAGATCTCAGCTCAGCAAGTTGCTTGTTAATCAAGTTCACATAATTCTTGATATCGCGGCTTGCCATCAGGTTATATTTCAGGATATACCAGATCGCAACTAAACCATCGCGATAGCTTATCTTCTTGCCTTCTTCGTATGTCCTGCCATAGTAGGAGATCGGCGTTTCATAGATCCGTGCCTGGGTCCGGCAAATGTGTGATGTCACCTCCACTTCGAAGCCAAATCCACTGCTGCTAATCGGCATCTCAGCGATAATAGAACGTCGAAATGCTTTGTAGCAGGTTTCGATATCGGTCATATTCTTGTTTGTAAGCAGGTTGCTGAATAGCGTGATAAACTTATTGCCCAGGTAGTGATAAAAATACAGTACCCGGCTCTCGTTTCGTACAAGAAACCGGCTTCCAAAAACAACATCCGCGTTATCGTTCCATATAGGATTACATAAATGATGTATTTCATTCGGATTATACTCCAGATCCGCATCCTGAATGACAACAATATCTCCGGTTACTTCCCTGAATCCACGTTTAAGTGCTGCAGTCTTGCCCTGGTTATATGGCTGGCGTATATATTTGAGCCGATGATCAGTGTATGATTGTAATATTTCAGCTGATGAGTCTGTTGAGGCGTCGTCAACGGTCACTACTTCATGTACAAACGGCAGAGCCAGCACTTTATCGACAACCTCTTTAAGAGTGTCCTCTTCATTGTAGACAGGAATGACTACGCTAACATTTTTTTCCACGCTATTTACCCTCCTTCGGCTCCAGCGTTTTATGTAATATCACGGCACAGAGCATCAACATTAACGGGTGAACCGGCAGTAAGTATCTGTATTGAACGGGATGAGTGAGAATGCTTCCTCCAAGGTACATTACTAAAAAAATAACTGTCAGCATTATTACATCCCAATTTAGTGGAGTTAGTAATAGCCACACTTTTCTCCGAACCCCGTAACCGATGAGAATGACGAATACTATCCAAAGCATGAGATTAAATGGTCCTGTCAACTCATTTAGCATATATCCCCAAAAATCGAACCTGGCTCTGAATTTTGCAGAATCCGTTTTGTAATAGGTAAGAGCAGCATTATCCGTCTTCGGATCATGATGATAACTCCCCAAACCGATCGTCGGATAAAAAACCTGGGCTGTATTTAGTAAAACAAAATAGCGTAGAAAATCTATGGGATGTCTCTGTATCAAAGTTCGTCCATACTCACCCAAAATTTTCCCTGTGATCAGCCAGCCCCGGGTATACGCCAGTCCGGGATTGTTTCGTAATATATTGGCAAGAACCACTTTACCCGGATATCTGTTATTCCAGATAAAATGTGTATTCAAAACACTCTCAGAACTATACATAGAATCTGGAAATAAATTTAAGATTCTATTGACAAATTGCAGACGCTTATCATTGAACTCTTCTGATTTTAGATCAATATGCGGGATCATTAATGAAGCATTATTGGCTGTTGCCCAGCCGGAGAATTCTGTAAAAGTTTCAATACCATAGTACTTATCCATTTCATGGACTGTATATCTATATATACCGAATATTGTGGCAATAACAATCAATGCAGGAATCCACGCCTTAATATTGAATGTGTAAAACAGAACACCGATAGTAATAATTGGATAAAATAGCCCTATGTAACGCGTATTAATAGCAAGAAACAGCAATAAAAGATTAATGATAAAAACTATATAACCAGGCTTCCTTAGCATCCAGAATAAGCTTGACAGCCAAAACAGGGTATAGATAATAAACGGGGTGTCGCTCATGAAAGAATTAGCTACATACAATTGATCAGGACATAACGCCAGCAAAATCGCTAAAACCAGTGATATGCTTTTACCTAATTGAAACAGATAGTCGATTGTCAGGTAAAAAAACAGCAGCGCCACGCCCAAGAACAAATATTGCATGAAAACTACGAAACCAACATTTGATGAAAAGATATGCAGAAACTCTAAAAACCATGAGTACCCTATTGGCCGGACACCATTAGGTATTCCTTTAAGTGCTGAAAAGACATAACTACCTGTGTCCCCGGTAAATAGCGGGTCAGGGTATGCCCAGAGATAAAAAACTGATAAAAGAATATAGATTCCGGAAAATGTTAGTAGCCTGATCCGGTAATCATTCTCTTTAAAATATTTAGATAACCAAAGGGTAGATCTATTCGCTTTTTTTTTACCCATTGCGAAAAGGTTGATGTAACAAATTGACAAGTCTATAAAAAAACATTCCAAAATGAAACACAATGTTTTAATGACTAATGGTGGAATGTTGTTTTTAAGGGGTGCGTTGATTTAAGTCGAGCGAAGATAATAAATCAGATCTGTTTACCTGATCCATTGAGTTGTGTTATTTTGAACGCTCTTGATTTGACAACAGATGAATAAGTTTTGTCTCTATGAAAGCAATGGTATTGCATAAACCGGGAGAAGAACTTCGCCCTGAAGATATCGAGAAACCCAAACCCGGCGAACATCAGGTTCTCATTAAAATCCATGCCTGTGGTGTTTGTCGCACTGATCAGCATATCGTTGACGGTGAGCTTCCGGATGCCAAACTACCGCTAATACCGGGTCATGAAATAATCGGTGAAGTCGAGGCAAATGGTCAGGATGCGAAGCGATTCACCAAGGGACAACGAATTGGAGTTCCGTGGCTTGGCTATACTTGCGGACATTGTTTCTACTGCAAAAATGGTCACGAAAATCTCTGTGAGAATGCAAAATTTACAGGTTATACAATAGACGGTGGATATGCAGAATACACGGTCGCCGAGGAACGCTATTGTTTTCCAATTCCCGATCATTATAATGATGCTCATGCCGCACCACTTATGTGCGCTGGACTCATTGGTTACCGTTCCTATTCGATGGTTGGAGATGCCGAGCACATCGGATTTTACGGATTTGGAGCATCGGCCCACATACTAATCCAAATTGCCCGGAATGAAGGCCGATCTGTCTACGCTTTCACGCGGCGTGGTGATAAAACAGGTCAACAGTTTGCTCGCGATATGGGAGCAGTCTGGGCCGGAATTTCAGATGAACGTCCACCGCACGAATTGGATGCTGCCATTTTGTTCGCGCCTGTCGGGGCCCTTGTTCCTGCAGCTCTTAAAGCTGTACGAAAAGCGGGTATCGTTGTATGTGCGGGTATTCATATGAGTGACATTCCCTCTTTTCCATATCGTATTCTTTGGGAGGAGCGCCAGGTTAAATCCGTGGCCAACCTTACACGTGCTGACGGCGAAGGATTTGTGAAGGCTGCCACAAAAACAAAAATTGATACGGAAATCCATACCTATAAACTTGAAGATGCCAATAATGCCTTGCAGGATTTACGTGAAGGCAATTTCAACGGCGCTGCAGTGCTTGTAATGAATAGCTGAGAAATCAGATAACCCTGGATTAATAGAACACAGATGACGCGGACAACACGGATTATCGCAGATTCAAGGATTTAATAAAATTCAATATCAGGACGGTTCTTTTTTTACTAATTAGTCCGCGTGAATCCGTATCACCCGTGTACCCTTTTAAGCGCATCCCTTGAAATCTCAGGATAAAGTCGTATCTTCGATGCGAAGAAGAGGAGCGTCAGCCAGATAGTTGGCTCGAGGATGTCAAAATCCCGGGACAGCCAATAAAGGGGACTGATGCCGAAGCGTCTGATAGTTTGGCCTTTCAGTCGTTGATCACACGGGTCGAATCCCTGTGATTGTCACGTGCAAACGTGGAGAGCTTCTGGCGGTCCCGACACCCGGGAATCCCACCTGGTTCTTCATTTTGTGTTCATCCGTTTTCCTCGCAGGCGATACCATTGAGCCGGCAATAATGAATCGGATTTTCAAAACGCAAGTTTGTGCGTTGCCCTCTCCTTAAAATTGAACACAGAACTGAAATTTCCGATGAACAAAAAACTTTCCGTTTCGAAATTCGGCGGAACAAGCCTGGCAGATTTTGATGCTATGCTTCGCTCTGCAAATATCGTAACCAAAGATCCAGCCACCCGGGTCGTCGTGGCCAGCGCGACTTCCGGAACAACCAACGCGCTGGTCAATCTCAGCCGAAACAATATCGATGCCACTGAAAAGGAATCGATCATTGACGGACTCAGGGACAAACACTATAAGATTCTCGACAAGCTTGCGGATCCTGAAGCCCTGAAACCACGACTACTGGAACTACTTGATAACCTTAAACGGATAGCTATTCATTCTGGCCAGAAGATCACACAAGAGCATCGTGATTCTATTCTATCGCATGGCGAATTGATCTCAACTCTTATTCTTACCCGGATTCTTAACGAACTCGGCGTTGATGCCGTATGGAATGACGCACGCGAGGTCATGAAGACCGATTCCGCATGGGGCAATGCTGAACCGGATATCGATCTCATCCGAAACGAAGTGCAAACCCGCTGGTCGCCTTTGATAGAAAACCAGGTCATCGTCACCCAGGGATTTATTGGATCCGATTCTGATGGCAAAACAACGACACTCGGGCGCGGCGGCAGCGATTACAGCGCCGCACTCTTCGCCGAAGCCATCGAGGCCGATGAACTAAAGATATGGACCGACGTTCCTGCTATCTACACCACGGATCCGCGCATGGTCCCTGATGCCAAGCCTATCGCTGAAATTAGTTTTGCCGAAGCAGCCGAGCTTGCCACGTTTGGTGGAAAGATCCTGCATCCTGCTACATTACTTCCAGCCGTGCGGGAAAATATCCCGGTGTACATCGGATCAAGTTTCGAACCGGAGCGCACCGGTACCTGGGTTGTCTCAAAAGCTACAACCGATCCGCTTGTACGTGCCTTGACCGTTCGCCGCAAGCAGACACTGCTCACAGTCCAGAGTATGAACATGTTCCATCGCCATGGTTTCCTGGCACGACTATTTTCTATCCTCGCACGTTATAAAATCAGTGTTGACCTGGTGACCACCAGCGAAGTCAGTGTTTCACTCACGCTCGATAACATCGAATACACCACTGGCAAAGCTACGCTGCCGCCGGAGATGCTCGACGAACTCAGGGAGTTTTGCTCAATTCAAATCGAACAAGACCTCTCACTGGTCGCTATCATTGGAAACCGGATGCAACACTCAAAAGGATTGAGTGGCGCTCTTTTCAATGGATTGAGCGATCATAACATACGCCTGGTCTGCCATGGTGCCAGCACTCACAACCTGTGCTTCCTGGTCAGTGAAGACGAAGCTACCGAAGTAGCGCGCCGGATTCATAAGATTTTTCTCAGTGATCCCGAACATTCATTAGCAGAACCACAAAACGAGATCCATCACACATGAAAGCAGCATTAATAGGAACAGGTAAAACCGGAGGCCGCGTACTCAACCTGCTGGATCCATCGGAAGTCAGTGGAGCCTTTAACGATGAGAACCTGCCTACGAAGGAACGATTAGCTGCCGCGGATGTGATCATCGTCTTTGTTCCCTGTGATGCTGTCCCTTCGGTGTTTGATATGGTACTCGAATCAAGAACCCCCGCCGTCTGGGGAAGTACCGGCTTTCAATGGCCTGATGACCTGGATAATCAACTGAAGACAGCCAATACGCGGTGGGTCATTGCATCCAACTTCAGCCTCGGGATGAATATCGTCCGCCACTGCATCCAGTATCTCTCAAAGGCCTCAGCGCTTCTGAACCATCCTGAATTTCATATTCATGAAGTGCATCACACCGCCAAGAAAGATGCGCCGAGCGGCACTGCGCTGTCGTGGAAGAAATGGCTTGATAAGGAAAGTCCGATTACCTACGCACGGGAAGGCGATGTAAAAGGCATCCATGAGCTTACACTTTCGACACAAAACGAATCCATTCAACTGAAACATGAAGCCCTATCAAGGGACGTGTTTGCCGAGGGTGCCATCTGGACCGCCCGTTACCTGACCGGCCATCCGGAGATGGACTCCGGCCTTTATCCTTTTGAAACGCTTATAGATCAAACTTTTGAGGAGGTTTTCAATGAATTCCATTAACGATCAAATCCTTTGGACCGCAACCATTACGCCCTTTGATAAAAAAGGGCAAGTAGACTATGACGACCTTGAGAGACTGGCTAACAGGCAAAATGAAGCCGGCAACGGATTCCTGATCCTGGGAAGCACCGGTGAAGGCCTTGCCCTGACTCTCGAAGAGAAAAAGGAGATTGTCCGTTTTGTTTCCGGACATAGACTCTCTGTTCCAGTTATGGTCGGAGTCGGCGGGTTCAACCTGGAAGAGCAGATCGAATGGATCCATTTCTGTAATGAATTTGCCATCGATGCCTTCCTGCTCGTAACTCCTCTCTATGCCAAACCTGGAATCGAAGGACAGGCACACTGGTTCAAGACATTGATGGATCATGCGGAACGTCCATGTATGGTTTATAATGTTCCATCCCGGACTGGCGTTGCCCTTCATCCCAAGGCGTTGCAAAAGCTGGAAAAACATCCCAACCTACTCGGGGTAAAAGAAGCCAGCGGATCAATCGAGAAGTTTACAGAATTTCGTCGAATCTGCCCGCATGTAACACTTTACAGCGGCGATGACGGCCTGATTCCGTACTTTGCCATGGCCGGGTGTAAAGGTCTTGTCTCAGTAATTGCCAATGTCTGGCCGAAAGAAACACGTCGCTATGTCGAATACTCTCTCGAAGGACGCGGCAATGACGTATTCCCACTCTGGAAACAGGCATCAGAAGCCCTGTTCATTGCCTCCAATCCCATTCCTGCCAAAGTGTTGCTGCAACATAAAGCAGTAATCAAAACCTCTTTACTCAGACCACCTCTTACCGCAGATGACCTTGCCAGCAAGGAACCGCTCATTGCCGCAGATGCATCGGTCGAAGACTGGTTTCGCCACGAGGAACCGTCGCAAAAAACCGAATTTGTAGTAAGGGATAATTGAGTATTTGGAGTATTAGTATATCACCTAATGTCATTCCGACCGAAGTGGAACGAGTGGAGGAATCTAAAATGACTCATAACATTATTTAGTGGTATCCCCTTTTTGATGCTCACGGGTAATTTAGATTCCTCCAGTCCGTCGGAATGACATTGCGGGAGAATTACATGCGGTGATACAGCGTTCAACATTTCATATTTTGTTTAGGAATTAATCTGAAGTCACACTTTTAAAATCGTTTAGCAATTAAATATGTCACTTGATTGGAAGGATACGCTCGACAAACTTGAAACAGGAACCCTTCGTGCTGCATTCCCGACAGATACCGGTTGGGAGGTTGACGCCAATGTAAAGCAGGCCATACTCGATGCCTTCAAGGCAGGTAAAAATGTAGCGTATGATGGTGCTTACCATGGATTTGTTGATAAGGATAATATCCCGCCGCAAACTTTTACTCCAGATCGGAACATTCGTTTGGTGCCTGGAGGCAGCTCGGTCCGCCGCGGATCATACGTTGCTCCGGGTGTAATCATCATGCCGCCCGCTTACGTGAATATCGGTGCGTATATCGATGAAGGATCGATGATCGATAGCCATGCTCTCGTGGGTTCGTGCGCACAAATCGGCAAGCATGTCCACCTTTCAGCCGGCGTACAAATTGGCGGTGTATTGGAGCCTATCGGGTTACGTCCCGTAATCGTGGAAGACGACTGCTTCATCGGGGCCGGTGCAGTTTTGGTTGAAGGCGTCCTTGTTAAAAAAGGTGCCGTTATTGCTCCCGGCGTTGTGTTATCGAAATCAGTACCCGTTTATGATTGTGTACAGGAAAAAGTGTTAGAGAAAGGCGAAGCCATCCCCGAGAATGCTGTTGTCATTCCAGGCACGCGTCCAATAAATAATAGTTGGGCCAAAGAGCAGCAACTGTCCATGGCTTGTCCGGTGATTATTAAATATCGCGATGCAAAAAGTGATGCATCGCTGGTATTGGAAGAGTTGTTGCGGTAACACTAAACAATCCCACAAATGCTCCGTCAGGAGTTCCCTGTTTATTGCACACCGAAAATTGCAAGCCATTAGGTTCCGTTTTGAGCCTCCTAACGAGAGAAATATCCATTCTTTCAAAGTATTTCCTTAACATGGTATTAAATCAGCGTTGGCATTTTTATTTTGTCCCATCCCGGTTGATGCGGGAGCTTCTTTTGAACCTTTTGAGAGATACGGAAATTGTCAGATAAACATATTTTAGTGGCCTTCGGCGGTGTCTCACCCGAGCATGAGGTTTCGGTACTGACCGCCCTGCAGGCCGTCAGCGCGATTAAGGAAACCAGCTATCATCCCGTTGCCTTATACATCACTAAATCCGGCCGATGGCTTACCGGCGAACCCCTCCTCGAACTGGAAAACTACCAGGATCTGAAGAAACTCGAGTCTCTGGCTTCACCCTGCACGTTTGAAATCGATGAAACGGGTCGTGCCTTGCTGGTAGAAACAGGTAAAAAGGGACTTTTCCAGAAACCGGCAAAAACTCCCATTCACACCGTCCTGATGAGTTTCCATGGTTCCGATGGCGAAAACGGCGCCTTCCAGGGGTTGATGGAAAGCCTGAACCTGCCCTACTCCGGGAGTGGTATCCTGGGATCGTCATTGGGAATGGACAAGTGGCGGGCCAAAATCTTCTGCCGCGCGAATGATATCCCGGTCGCAATAGATTTCAGCTTTACCGAGACCGAATGGATTAAGAATCAGAATATGATTCTTAAAAAGGCGGAATCATTAAATTGGCCGGTGTTCGTGAAGCCAGTCCATTTGGGAAGCAGTATTGGTGTGATTAAATGCTCTGACAGAGAAAAACTCGTCAAATCCGTCGAGACGGCTTTTCGGTATGATGCACGACTCATCGTCGAAGAGGCCGTTCATCCGCTTATGGAGATCAACTGTTCAGTACTTGGAAATGAAGAATCGGCACAAGCCAGTGTTTGCGAGCAGCCGATCAGTAAGGAAGAATTACTTACGTTCGAGGAAAAATATCTGAGTGACGGCAGTGGCAATAAAGGTATGGCATCAGCCGACCGCCGCATTCCTGCACCGATCTCAGATGAGCTTACCAAGCAGATTCAGGAACTTTCAGTCCGGATTTTCCAGGTTATGGACTGCTCCGGGGTAGCCCGGCTCGACTTCCTTATTAATGCGGATACAAATAAAATCTATTTTAATGAGATAAATACAATCCCAGGTTCGTTCTCATTCTACCTTTGGGATAAAACGGAAATTCCATATCCCAGGCTTCTTGAACGGCTGATTACGCTTGCCCAGGAGCGACATCGCCAAAAAAACGGGCGCATCCGCAGTTACGAAACGAACCTCCTGAGTAAAAAATCGGTTCAAGGGATCAAGGGACTCAAATTTCGGAAGTCCTAACTCGTTGTCTGATACGGTGATCTAAACGTTTGAAATATTTCTGCTATGAAATTTGTAACGTCGATATCTGCTTTAAAACAAGGAATGCGATTCCAGCCAGCATTACTGCTCACTGCATTTGCCCTGTTGCTCGCTTCATGCAGCACTCCGGAGACGGTTGTTGTTCAAAAAACACCCGAGAGCGCCAGCAAGCCGGGTGAGTATAATCCTTCACAGCCCAGCCAATTACCGACTCATTCACTCGATTACGGAGAGACTAATAAGATTGAAAGTCTCGATCCTCTCTTTGCACACAACGATGCCACATTCCGCATCATCGACCTGATGTACGAGGGGCTTGTCGGGCTGAACGATCATGGCGAAGTAGTCCCTAGAATCGCCCGAAGCTGGGACATTAGTGCGGATTCACTCACCTATACCTTCCATCTCCGGCCGGATATCTACTTCCAGGACAATGAGGTATTCAACAGTGGACGCGGACGTCTGATCAAGGCATCTGATGTTCAGTTTGATCTCACGCGTACCGCCAAAAATGATGTTCCGGGTTATGCCGCTGAACTTTTCATGAATATCCACGGGTACGATACCTATTACAAGGAGCAGCACCAGATATTCAGCTCCGATGCACGCATGATGAAAACAATCCCCGGGATACAGGCTGTAAACGATACTACGATCAAAATCACACTTGACCTGCCCGACTCCAATCTTCTGAATAAACTGGCTTCACCTTATGCCGTGGTCTATCCGCAGGAAGCTGTCAGCTACACGGCCCAGGGATTGAACTCCAAATTGGGTGAACAGGATCTTGGCCTGACGGTAAACCCTGTGGGTTCCGGACCTTTTACCTTTGATCACAGCGAAGGTGATTCCATTTTCGTGTTTGTTAAAAACGAAAACTACTGGCGTATGGCCGACGGAGATACGCTACCAACATTAGACAGAGTACGCGTGCGGCAATTCTCCAACGCCAAAAATCTCTTTCGCGCATTCTCTACCGGTTCGATCGAATATATCCCTAATGTCGGCCCCGACCTGCTCGTCTCACTCATCGATGACTCCGGCAACCTGAAGCCCGGTTATTCCTCAAAATTCAATTTGAATAACCTACCCGGCAGAAATCTTGTCCAGTTGTATTACAATCCGCTTAATGATCAGCATGTAAGTCTGTATGAAGCTGCGGAAATAACGCACCAATTTAATCCACAGAATTACGCCTCTTCCATCGGAAAAAATACAGTCGATATACTTTATGAAAAGCCGCAGGCCAAAAGCACAATGGTTTCGGACACAAGCAAAACGATTTATATCGCCAATACCGAAGATGCAATGCGTCTCAATCTTATAACTTCATTCATCGCTTCCCTGACTCCTGACTGGCAGATACAACGTTTCCAGAGCCTGGTCATTAGTCGGGCGGTGACATTTTACACGAAGGGACCGGAAATGTTCTATCCCGGTGCGACCTTCAGCAAACCCGACAACCTCCTTCTGGCTCTCGGATATAAGCGATACAGTCTTACCAAAAATGGTGTCATTGGTTTGCATTACAATAATTTTCCATGGTGGCAGGATCTGACACAGGTCAGTATCTCAAACAGTGCAAATCCGTAAGCATGAATCTTTTCAAAGAAAATTCACAGAGTTATTAATGAAACTTGCCGTCATTGCCAATCCAGCGAAGTATGAAATCAAGGAACCTTTCAAAAAATTGCTGCACTGGGCCTCGCAAAACGAGGTAGATGTTTATTTCCACAACAAGCTGAAGTACATGCTCGATGAGATGTGTCAGAGCAGCTGCCATCCTCTCGAGTCTGAATTAAAAGCGATTGATCAGGCGAAATTTGTGATCGCAATGGGTGGTGACGGAACGATGCTGCGAACGGCCCGCCTCGTGGGATCTCAGGAAAAACCTATCCTGGGTGTAAACAGCGGCCGGCTTGGCTTCATGGCCAATACACAGCCTGGCCAGCTTATCAAGGCCCTCGAACACATCAAATCCGGCAACTATAAACTGGACAAGCGCTACCTGCTGGAAGCGGTAGATAACAATGGTCATCGGTATCAGGCGCTAAATGAGATATCGTTCAGCAAGAAGTCATCTGCCTCAATGATCAAAATCAGCGCCTATTATAACGGAATGTTCATCAACCGGTATTGGGCTGATGGATTGCTTGTTTCCTCGCCCACGGGTTCAACGGCGTATAACCTGTCTTCGGGCGGACCTATTGTGATGCCACAGACAAATGTCCTTGTGCTGACACCAATCAATCCGCACACACTGACGACCCGTCCCCTGGTACTTCCGACCGATCAGCCGATCCGTCTTTCGGTAGAAAAACAAGAGCACGATGTCTTATTTTCTTATGACGGCGAAATTTGTGAAATTAACGACTACCCGATCGAAGTCGAGATCAAGAAAACAAATTTTACAATCGATATCCTTGAATTGCCCGGACATGATTATTTTGAGACCCTACGCACTAAGTTAATGTGGGGGAGAGACTTCAGAGATAAATCGTTAATTCCGGACAAGTGATATCACTTATAAACTGTTAACTTTAAAAAAGAAATACATTATGAAAATTACTGTTGTAGGTGCTGGTGGAAATGTTGGCTCCACTGTCGCTCTAGCTATAGCCCAACGCGATTTTGCGAATGAAGTTGTGATGGTCGACATCGAGATCAAAAAGGATGATAAAACCTTTTATCCTTCCGTAGGACGTGCCCTCGATCAATGGGAATCCGCTGCCATCCACAGTTTCGATACTCATCTGACCGGAACCACGAATTATGAAGATACCGCTGGTTCCGACATCTGCATCATTACAGCCGGTGTGCCACGTCGACCGGGCATGAGCCGCGACGATCTCTTGAGTATCAATGCCAAGATCGTTGAAGAAGTAACCGGTAAGCTGATCAAACATTCTCCCGACACCGTGCTTATCCTCGTATCGAATCCACTCGATGTGATGGCTTATGTTGCACGCGAAACCAGCAAACTGCCCGATCATAAAGTGATGGGAATGGCCGGTATTCTTGATACTGCTCGCTATCGTGCATTTTTAGCGAGTGAGCTGAAGGTATCGCCGAAAGACATCCAGGCGCTCATCCTCGGCGGTCATGGTGACACAATGGTTCCACTGCCCCGTTATACAACAGTCAGTGGTATTCCTGTAACCCAGCTCATCGATAAGGACAAACTTGACAAAATCATTCAGCGCACAAAAGTCGGCGGGGGTGAAATTGTAAACCTGGAAGGCACGTCTGCATGGTACGCACCGGGCGCAGCTGCCGCACAAATGGCCGAAGCCATTGCTCTCGACCAAAACCGCATCTTCCCTTGCGCCGCCTACCTGAATGGCGAATATGGTGTTAAAGGGATGTTCCTTGGTGTACCCGTTAAGTTGGGCAAGGATGGAATTAAAGAGATCATCGAGATCGAACTGAACGACGAAGAAAAGAGCATGCTGAAAGAATCAGCCGATCATGTTCAGTCTGTTTTGGAGAATTTCAAACAGATGGCTGATTAAGCGAATATTTTCTGTTCAACCATGATTAAGGTCAACCCGGGCAACCAGGGTGGCCTTTTTTTATTTTCGGTTACTTTGGGGAAATGGAACACTGATGACGAGGACTTCGCCCGCCGAAGGTAAAGTTTGAGAGGATGGTGAAAGTAAATGGCTACATCGCCCGAAGGCGGATTTTCGCGGAACAGTTTTGTAGGAGGCGGTTTTGAAATATAGGAAATCCCATCCCAACTCCTCCCCGTCTGTCATCGCGAGGAATCCCTTTAGGGTGACGTGGCGATCTCGTTAAATCCGGCAACTGTTCATTCATCATAATATGATTGTTCCAGTAACATTCGAGATCACCACGTCATTCTTTTGGAACTCCTCACGATGCATTGCTCATTATTGCATCACGGTTTATCTACCCCTAAATCCCCTGAAGGGGACTTTGTTCTGTGTCTGTTTTCCGGGCGTAATCCTTAAATCCGGTCAATCCCTTTTAATCCGCGGTCATAACATGACTATGCAAGTGCATTATTCATTCCTACTGAATAATTTCCCCATGTAAAAGTTAATGGCAAGTATAGAATAAACAGCAATAGTCAATCATTTTTAACAACTGAGGATCATTATGAAACGATATGCTACCGTTGGTTCATCTTTGATTTTGATCATGGTTATGATGAGTGCATGTGGAGGATCGAACAGGGCAACCCGCCAAATGGATCGAGAGATTAATGACGTTCCAAAATGGTACAGCAAGCCGCCCAAAGATGACAAGAAGTTTTTATATGCCGTATCATCGGCCCGTTCAAGTGATCGCGAGATGGCACGAGAGAAAGCGGTCATGAACGCAACGGTTGATCTGGGCCGCAAGCTCAGCCAGAAGGTTGAAGCACTGCAAAAGATGTTCAACGAAGAAGTAACATCGGGCAGCGACAACAATTATGATGAGGATTTCAGCAACGCCGCGAAGAGTATTGTAAACCAGCAACTAACAGGCGTCAGCGTCGATCAAGTCAAAAGTTATGCACGCCCGATAGACGATAAATCGGCCGTTATCGAGACCTTTGCACTAGTAAAGCTGCCTGTTGGACAAGCACGAAATATCATTGAAAACACCCTTTCCCGGGACCAGGAACTCTACGTACGCCTGAAATCAACGAAGGCGTTTAAAGAACTCCAGGATAACATCGATAGACTCGGAAACAAGAATCAGTGATCTAAGAAACAGTTATCAGTAAACAGATAGTATAAAGTTGATAGTTGTTTGCTGTTAGGAAAATCCCCAACAGAATAACTTGATTTATCGTCTTGAATCCTCCCGATCTATCGGGAGGATTTTACTGATAATTGTTTACTGGTCAGGGTGCGGATATCAATGTAATGTCCTGGGCGATCATTCCTTTTTCGTTTTCTACGAGGTCGAACTCGAAGATGAGATCGCGGCTCGGCAGAAAGCTGGTATCGAAGTTAGGTTCGAATTGTGAGACATGAGCGAATACCGTCTTGTATGGCGATTTTTCGAACCGGGAGTCGGTAATCCAGAGCTTGTCATCGATGCGCGTGAGATAGCGCATAAACCCATACCCTTCGCTGTGTGAATAGTCGTAGCAGACTCCACGAACCCGTGAACCAATTTTACCCCAGTCATATGGAGAGTCAACAGGCAGTAATCCGGGAATCAGATAACCCGAAAAGAACATATCTGCTGTCTTTTTCAGCTTGTCAGCCACATTATCAAAACCGATCAGTTCGACACGCTTACCCAGATTCTGAACCTCCTGGATCAGACGCAGGTAGCTGGCATTTCCACCCACCAGCAACAGGCGGTCAAATCCTTCAGCCTGTATCAAAACGTCGACAGCCAAATCGACATTGACCGGTATTTCGGGAATGAACGAACCCGTCTCAGGGTCTTTAAAATGCTTTACCGGGATCTCAAGAACCTTGAACTCGAAATCGCGCAGCACTTCACAGAATCGTTCAGTCTTGTTACGATAGGCTTCATCAGTACGTGATCTGTCTGCATCGTAAGGCAGATAGACATTCATTCTCGTTGGGCGAACACTATCACGACATGCAAATCTTCTCAGGATATCATATCTAAGCCCAAAACCGCCATTAATGGTTACATCCAGTGCATCAACAAATACACCTACTCTATATTCACTCATACTTACTAAATAATTTTAATTAATATTATTTCAACTTATTGTTTTACATAGTATTGCAATGATATCAACACGACCAATCATTTCTTGAATATACGAAAAGAACCTTTTGCTACTACCGATGTCCGATAGAACAACAAAAACAGTAATCCTCCCGTCCCAAGGAACATGAGCAGAAATCGGGTCGTGATTATTCCAACATGAGGTAATATTATTTCATTTCCAAGTATTACCAAAACACCCGTAAATAGGATTATAATTACAGAACGTACCAACCTGTACGGTACCGGGTAATATTTCTGGCTATAATAATAAATGAGTATTGCCATAGCTACATAGCTAGCCAGTGTAGCTATGGCTGCGCCGAGCATTCCAATTCTCGGCACCAATACCAGGTTGCTCACAATCGTAACGACGGCGCCACATAGTGTTACGAGCGGCAGCACGCGAGTCTTTTCCTGAATAAAAATTCCTGCTGTAAAATTAACGTACCAGCCCTGGAACCAGTATGCCATCATCAGCCAGGGAACCACGAACAAGCCGGGCCAGAACCGTTTGTTAATGATGCTTGCATGTAATAACGGAACTTTGAGCTGCACAATTTCATGAGCGAACAATCCCACAAAAAGAAACATGAATCCCGCGATGATATTGAAGTACAGGAACACACTGCTGAATAACTCTTTTGCTTTGGGATCATCAGCATGACGCAGGAAAAAAGGCTGCCAGGCCATGCGGAACATCTGGATAAAAAGCAGCATGAAGACAGCCAGTTTGTAACAGGCACTGTAGATACCTATAACCGCATCGGCCGTCATGCCTGGACCATACAGATGTTCGACAGTCGAAGCCGGCATCTGTTTCAGAAAAAAACGGTCGAGAACTTCATTGATTGCATAACCGATTCCCGTGGGAACGTAGGGCAAGCCAAATGCCAGAGCGGTTTGAAGTATTTCTTTCGAGAATACACCCTTCCAGAGTTTCAATGTTGCCGTTGTGGCCCACACTGTAGCCAGGGCTGATGCAATCAGGTTGCTGAAGAAGACGGCCTCTATGCCCCATTTTAGTCCAATGACCAGATACAGGTTCAGTGTCACGTTTACGAGCACATTTACGAGACGTATCGCGGCAAACAGCCATGATCGCCGGACCAGCCTCAGCTCGGCAAATGGAGCGGCTCCTATTGCATCAAACAGCACGATTCCCAACATCATCCAGTAAATATGTCCCTGCGGTCCCTGCAAGCTTAACAACGGGCTCAGTAGCGGTTTCACCAGTATCAATATGACGCCCAGCATGATTCCGGTAAGGAGCACAGTTATTTGTATCGTCCGGAATACAGAGCCCGCCCTCTCCCGATCGGCGGCATATCGCAGGTATGCTGATTCCATCCCAAAGGTAAAAACGACATTCAGAAAGATCATCGTCCCGAAAACAAGAGAGATGACCCCATATTCACTGGGATTAAAATAGGCGGTGTAGAAGGGAACCAGCAGGTAATTGATAAACCGGGCGGCGACACTGCTTATTCCATAGACCAGGGAATCTGATGCAAGTTCCTTGAGTTGTTTCATCCCGAAACCTTTCGGGACCCCGTTCGATCAGATTTTGTGCGCTGCATTAACTCGAGAGCATGGACGGCAAGCACATAGCTGTTAAACCCGAGACCTGCTATGACACCATCACAAGCACCCGCTGTCAGCGATGTATGCCTGAATTGCTCCCGGGCATGTATATTCGTGATATGCACTTCGATTTTGGGGATTGAAATCATGTGCAATGCATCCCGTATTGCGACCGATGAATGGGTGAAACCTGCAAAGTTGCCGATGAGTCCCTCGGTTTCCGGCTGATGTACAAGCTCATGGAGCTGTTCAATAATATTACCCTCGTGATTATTCTGAAAAAAAGTGAATATATGAGACGGATATGTGCCTTGAATCAGATCCTCCAGATCTTTCAATGTCTGTGATCCGTATTTCTCCGGCTCACGTTTTCCAAGCATGTCGAGGTTCGGACCGTTCAGTACAAATATGCGCATGATTAAAAGTCTACAAGTTTACGGATCTTTTCGGATAGAGCTCCAAGATGCTCCTGCCCGGCAGGCTTGCCTGCACTCAGTGAAAACTTTTGATCCGTACGATAGATCGGAATAAGATGAATATGCGCGTGAGGCACTTCCAATCCTTCAACAATGATACCCGTCCTGATACAATTTGTTGCCTTGTCGAGGACATGTGCTATTTTCTTACCGAATAGCACCATGTCCGTTAGCTGCTGATCGCTGAGATCAAAGAGGTAGTCAACTTCTACTTTCGGAACTACCAAAGTGTGTCCCTCGCTTACGGGATTGATGTCCAGAAAGGCAAGATGCTTATTGTCTTCTGCAATTTTGTGACAGGGTATTTCACCGTTAATAATTTTTGTGAAGATAGTCGGCATGGTATCTTAAAAAGCTTATTGATTCCACAATTCCACGTTTGAAGCGCAATATACCAAGCTGTTGCCAAAATTACTTATCACCGTCTCTGTACCCTGAATTTTACCTGCTCTTGTATCGTAACCGATCATCAACCTCGACCCTTTTTATCGATCTCACACGTACGCCCCAGTCGAGATAACCCAGAACTTCTGAAAATGCGAGGTAACGTTGCTGCGGGTGTGTAGCTTCCGGGAATACAACGTCAGCTAATTCCAGCGGTCCGAGTGGAACATCAGTCAATATCTCGAGGATTTTAGTCAGACGATCCTCCTGTTCCGACATGTGTTTTTCAATCACGTTCTCTGGTGATGCAAAGATGCTGCCATGACCCGGGAAAATATATTTGGCATTTTCGGTTTGCTGCATCGACATCCTCAGATCCAGCAGGCTATCCAGGCGCTCTCCTGTCTGTGCATCAAAACCAATCAGTGCGTTCGAACTGACATTCTCAAGCAAGACATCCCCGGAAAAGAGGCCTCCCTTTTCTTCAAAAAAACCAACGTGACCAGGCGAATGTCCCGGCAGCGAGACTACTTCAAATTGATGAACACCCGTGTTGAGCAGCATGCCATCTGATATCCAAATGGTTGGCTTCACCGGTTCGATGTACTGCTCGAAGTATTCAAACTGTTTCAGAAAGGATGAATTAACAGGATCAGAAATCTTCAGTTCTTTAAAGAATGAGTGGAACAATTCGAAATCCTTGCCATAATCAAACTGATTGATATCGCCGGGATGTCCCAGGATTTCAGCGCCGGAAATATCGGCCAGACGAGCGGCCAGTCCAAAATGATCAGCGTGAGCATGGGTGATCCATATTTCATCGATATTGCCGAGCCTCATCTTTTTCTCTTTGAACTGTCGTTCCAATTCGGCAAAAGCTTCTTCAGTTTTCGGTCCGGTATCGATCAGCACCACCTTTTCATCGACAACCAGGTAAACATTGACGGGACCAACCGGAAATGGTGTCGGCAGTGAAAACCGATGGACTTTAGAATACAAAGGGGCTGGTGTTAAACTCACGCTGTTTTCATCTACGAGTGGGACAGGAACTTGTTCAATCAGTAATTTTCATCAAAATACACTTCATTCCATCAATAAAAACCCCATTCCGCAATAATACAAGCTGTTTTTCCGCAATCCTGTATTCATTAAAATCTTTGTTTGCTTTTAACGGCATTTACTCATTATTTTTGGTGCCTCTCAAGGATAGGAGAATCGGTAGCTCAGCTGGTAGAGCAACGGCCTTTTAAGCCGTGGGTCGTGGGTTCGAGCCCCACCCGATTCACATACAAAAGCCCATGCACAGAATGACAGCTATGCATGGGCTTTTTTGTTTTATAGAAACCGTTGAAACGGTTATATAGATTCACGATCTACTCATAACCCCTGGATTAATACAGGGGTTAGCGGCAAAATGTGACTGGAATTGCAACAAAAAAGTGGACAGTCAGTTAAGGTAGTCATGCAGTTTGTTGTTGGTTTAGGTTGTGTTGGGCTTGTGCCGGTGTGAGATAGTTCAAAGCCGAATGGCGCCGTTTCCGGTTATACCAAATCTCAATGAACTCGAAAAGGGCCATTTTGGCCTGCTGGTAATCTGCAAACAGATCAGGCATATCCAATTCGTATTTTAAGGTTTTAAAGAAGCTCTCGGCCGGGGCATTATCCCAACAGTTACCCTTCCGGCTCATACTCTGAAGGATCTGATGATCCGAGAGTAACTCGCGGAATAGTGTGCTGACGTATTGCACGCCCCGGTCCGAATGGAACAGATCACAGCCGCCCGGGCGTTTGATCAAAGCCTGCTGCAGGGCCGGGATACTGGTCACTTCGGTGTGCAGGCTCTGGCTCAGGGCCCAGCCAATGATCTGACGATCCGCCAGGTCCATGACCGTAGTCAGGTACAACCAGCCGCTCCGGCCGGGCAGGTAGGTAATATCACTGACCCAGACCTGGCCGAGTTGACTCGGAAAGAACTGTCGATCTAACAGATTCGGGGCTACCGCCAGAGTGTGGGATGAATCGGTCGTCTTCACCCACTTTCGGCGAATCCGACTGGCAATGCCCATCGCACGCATCAACCGGGCTACCCGCGGCCGGGAGACCTTCCATCCCTGGGCTAGTAACCCGCGGTGGATACGCGGAGACCCATATTTCTCTTTGGAATCCTTCCATTCCTTCCTGATCGCCGCACCCAAACCCTGGTTGTACCGGGATCGCCGGCTGGGCTCCCCGTTTAGCCACCGGTAGTAGCCACTCCGGCTCACTTTAAAAACCTGGGACATCTTCGTAATGGGAAACTGGTGAGCATGCTCCTTCATAAACTGGAAAATTACCCATTTGCTTTGCCGAAGATGCCAATGGCCTTTTTTAGGATATCCCGTTCCATGCGAAGTTCGGTATTCTCGGCTTGCAGCCGTCGTAGTTCCTGTTGCTCCGAACTCATCGCCTGGACTCCATTCCCCGGAAAAGCATGCTCTTCCTTGTCTTGGTAAGCCGCTCTCCATTTATAGATTAAGGCCGGGCGTAAGCCCAACTCCGAGGCCAGTTCCCGGATGTTCTCCCGTCGATAACTCTGTTGGATCACATCCAGTTTGAATTCTTTACTATATCGTTTACGTGTCGGTTTTCTACTCATTGATTCGTATTCGGTTTAGCAAAACCACAATATACCTTAACTCGGTGTCTACTGAAATGTAGCAGGTTCAGACCATAGGAATCGTTTTAACGACTCCACCTCACATCAACACCGGATCTTTCCTGTAGATGTTCGCAAATCCTACATGATATAGCGATGAAAATGTCAGTGACGGCACGATATAATCGGTCGTGATGATCTGTGCTCCACTCTTCTTTGCTGCTTCCCATCGGGTTTAATCATTTTCACGCGCTTCTTTTGTGTTGGCATCTGCCCGTGTGCGGACGATGAATTCTTCACGAACCATCCTCCGGATTCGTGCCTGATCGGCTATCTGGTTATTGATTATTATTGTAGCCGCTACCGGATAACTTCCCGGACATCAGCCTCAATCGAACCGAAATGACGCGCATTAACATCATAGATAGAAGTGAATGCTCTTAATCATTATGAGAAGGGGTGTTGGCTGAGGTGTAGTATGTGGGTTGTCCAAATACGGATCCGCAAAAAGTAAATATTAGAAAAAGGATGGGGATAAGCCGTTGGTGTTTCATCCTGCTAATTTCCGTTAACCGTTAAAAAAAAGGTGTTCTTAATATCGCAAGAGTCCGGACACGGGATAACATACCTAATAAGTCGTTTCTATAGCCATTTATCCGCTGTTGTACCTCACCCCAACCCCTCTCCATAGAAATGGAGAGGGGCTAAAAGTTGAAATCAAAATTTTGGATAGATGCTATGAAGTTTAATGATGGCCGTACTCCCCTCTCCACGGATGTGGAGAGGGGGGCGGGGGTGAGGTCAATATCCCTGATTCTGTTCCGGGTATCCGGGTATCCGGGTATGCCAGAGGCGGCATTAATGAAATCCTGGAGAATCGGATATAACCTACGGGGATGTTGATGCATTAGGGGGGGAATAGGTAGTATTATCCAAACCTCTCGTTATTTAAAAATGGACTTATGTGTGTTCTACTCGGTTGCCGTATAAAAATATTCGCCATCCTAAAAAAATCCCGGTGTTTTTATTTGCGGGAAGTCCCAGAGTCCTTATTTTTGGGGCGGACCGGTAGCTCAATTGGCAGAGCAACAGACTCTTAATCTGTGGGTTGAGGGTTCGATTCCCTCCCGGTTCACTTTTGTATACCAATGAGTTACAGTATTTAAAATTATTTTAAAAATACTGTAATTTCATTTGGGGACAACCAAGGGACAACACAATTCTTTTTACCCCCAATCTTGGTATACAATTAAGTGCCCAATCACGTTTGTTTTTTAAAGCGGTCACCAAAGATAAACAGCACCAATCCGCTTCCCACCCCATACCGTGACAACATCCCTCTCGAATTGATAGTTTTTTTACTCAATAGCCTTTCATATTGATAGTAAATCAAATAAAATCAAAAACTTATTATTCATTGTAAAAAATTTTTCTTATTTAATGGAACAAATTCAATTAACTGGAGATCAAAAATGAGTACTCAGAAAAAAACATCCATTCCAAAGCGCTTTACAGATCCCAATGTTTGCTTGGATTGGTCAATAAAAAAACTGGATGAAGCAATAACTCTTATGGATAGTGATCACAGAAAGGCATGGGACTTATTTATCGAAGTAACTTATTACCAACTATGTTTTGGGTTTGCCGAATCACTAACCTACTTAAAAGCCTAGGAATATTCTCTATATACCGGGGCTTTCTTTTTTCCCATACCCTCCAACATAAAAAGGGGGCCCCTGGCCGGATTTCAGAAGGGGGTACCGACCCCGTTTTGCACCCCGGCCGATTGACTTACTACATCCCCTCGCGGTGTGTGATTTAAAAATACGCACTTAGCCAAGTGTAATAAGTCGGACAAAAGTATATTTGCATCTCATTAATTTTTAACGAAATTATTTTCGTATAGTAATTGATTAAGAGAGATAGAATTAAGTGGTTGGATATGAGACATGAATCATGGTTTTTTTGTTTTTTGCCTTTGAATTGATCCTTTGAGCATGTAATAAATACTATGGAATAATACCAGAAGGGGAGGTATTGATATGAAGGAGGATAGCGAAATTTCAGTCGTTCTGACTAATATTTTTATAGTGATAGGGGTTGGAATAGTAATTTTAGCCCGTTATTTAACGATGCAGCTTTTCCGTTTGCATCATTGGTACCTGTTGTTTCTTCCTATTGAACTTTTTGTAATGATAGCCTTGGCGCGTATTATTGGTAGTATGATTATGGGGATATTCTCTGCAGTGGGTTATTTTCTAAGAACTATTCGAAATAAGTGAAAAACATCATAAATCAAACACGATTGGGATGGCCTGATCGACATTCTTATGAAAAAATCAAATAAAAAAGTACCCATGTTAGAGGTCGGTTTCACTAATTAAAGGGTATGGCAATTATGATTCGTATACTTGCTGGGGTATTTGTATTAAGCGTTTTGGCTGAAAATTTGGTTCATCATTTCTATTTTAAGCGATGGGTAGTAAGCTTAATTCTAATTGCCATATCAGTGGCTTTGTATCTTATGAATATTGTTCTAATTAAGCATTACATTCATAAATGTACACCAGAGTTATTGAGCACAGATGAGGATATCTCAGGGTCTCAGAATTGGGAATTAACCGCAGGAACTGGTATAGTACCAAAGTGGGTGTCGTGGTTGGGATTATTGGCTATCTCGGCTCTCATAACTGCAATATTACCATGGATTATTTATCTCTTATAAATAATAGATTGAATGAAATACGCTTTGCACCATGAATAACCCAGAAAAAGAATCAGAAGGTCAGGAAATTAGTTACACATTCGGAGATTTTATACGGGATTTGGAAGCAGGTTCAAAAAAAGCCGGATTGCCATCAAAAGTTAAACTTATTACACCGAAGTCTCCAAATGAGTTTACGGTAATAGTCAGACCCCTGGCAGGTATAGCAAAAGAGATACGAACCGGGGAACAGCAAAATAAAACTGATTAAATATTTCACAGAACCCCACTCAACGCAAACCACGCAGAAATTGATAAATCGCTGAATTTAAACAATAACCCGAAAAATCTTTTAAATCATTATAAAACGACTCTCAAATTTTGCCTGTGCGCTCCGATCTCTGGGCCGGACGTGGAGTATTGAATAATGGAGTAGTGTTTTGGGCTTATCCGATCCTGGGCATCGGGGCGCAACATATGAAGGTTCAGTCATTGGTATCTTATACTACTGAAACCAATTAAATCAAGCCAGGTTATTTAAGCCTTGCACTCCAGCTCGTCAAGAATAAAAGAAAGGTTGCTGTCTGAGATCGTATCCGGGGTTTCTCTCAATCTGTGCATAACGGTATATAACATAGCTCTCTCTTCTATATTTCCGGCCTCATACTCATCTATTATAGATTGGCAGAGAATTTTAGTATGTGTCATCCAAATGCTTTGATTGCTTATGTTTCCTTTCTCTATCCCTGCACTCCGACATGCCAACCGAAGTACATGCCCATAATATGCCTCCGTAATAGGGGTGCCAATATTGCTGCCCGAAAAGAACATCGGCCTTGAAGAATCTATTGAGTGCTTGGCCTGCAATTCCTCTACATATTTTTCAATCTGTTTTTTTGCAAATTCGCCCACGTGTTCCTCGCGTTCCGGACTATTCCCAACCCGATGACGGAGTGGTATATTCACAGCGTCTCTGATCTGGCCGGAATCCGTAAGAATATCTTTTATCCGAAGTGTGAGTAATTCCGGAATTTTAAAGCCGGTCGAAATGCCCAGTACGAAGAGTGCCCGATTGCGATTGGCAAAACGTCCGGTGAAACCGTGCTCGATTATTTGTGCTACTTCATAGTTCGTAAACGGCCTGCAATTTTTCATAATTTCAGTTTTTACTTATCAGATTGCTTTTTCTTACTGGTATCAATTTCCCTGACTTCCCATGGAAAGCATTCATCACCGAGGTCCTCAACAATGAAAGAAAGGTAATTTTGTGTGCTCATGGCCTCCGCATGTCCGAGTAATTCCTGCACCGCCCTCATAGGTGGAACTATTGAGGCACCACTTTTGAAATCCCGTGCTGCTTTCTCGTAGGCTATCTGCGCGTAGGTTTTTCGCATGGAATGCGTGCCGATCTTACCATAGGAGATCCCAACTTGTTTACATGCTCTTCGTATGATGAAATGGTAGTGTTCCCTAGTGATCGGTTGGTTGATGTTTATATTAGAGAAAAAGAGCGGCAGTTCTGGATCTAGCAGTCTCTTTTCTCTTAGTTCATCTATGTAAAACTGCAGCGCTTGCTGGGCGAACGGATATACTTTTTTCGTTTGGCCCGCCGCATTTCCCTTTATAAATTTCCTTTCGAGATATACGTACCCTTTAATGCTGTCTTTCTTTGATAGTATGTTTTCTATTTTCAGCGACAGTAACCCTGAGATCCGGAAGCCTGTCGAGACCCCAAGGGCAAATAATGCGCGGTTCCTATTAGCAAACCGGCCAATGAATCCCGATTCCAATAAAAGAGAAATTTCTCTGTCAGCAAGTGGTCTACAGCCTTTCATTTTTATGTATAATTATTAAAAAATTAATTAATTAATATTAATTTATCTAATTACTTAATATAATAAATAATACACCCAAAAAAGTACGACCGTATACTATTTATATTAAAAGGGTTGCGATATTTCTTTTCGCCGTTAGGTTTTGGTTTATACGGTGGCTTTCCTTATGTATTACGACGTTAGAAATTTAAGATGAGAAAATCGCTCTTTAATCAAAATAAACGCCGGTATCGCCTCGCGTATATTACAGTATTTATTGAACATACAATCCAATGATTCGATAGAAAATTAATAAGCGTCTATATTTAGATATATATACTAATTAGGGATAAACAAATCGTAACACAATGTAATACTTAGTGTTACACCGGAAATAGGTGACTTTTAGCGGTGCGCCGGGGTGAGGTGTATATACGGCTGTAGGGGCGTGTTACCGGGATTTTTTAAAAAACCACAACATTCGGAATGTTTTAGCCGCACGTATAACCCAAAGGTTTGAGTCCTAAATTGATGTAATTCCTTTTAACCAATATCTTCTTCCTTAAGACTTTCATTTTCGAAAAACTCATCTCGGATACAGGCCCGGTCACGGTAGATAAGTAAATTAACCCGATTGTTACCATATTGGCTTAAGTAGCGGATTCCTTGGTAGCCTTCACCGTAGGCCCAATCCCCAATCTCGCGGGTGGGTTCCCAGCCCCCGCTACCGCTATTAGTCAATAGGCTGCCGCTGTATTCGGGGTTGTCAATGGACCACTGTTGTAAATCGAGTACTTTGGTTAGCCCCATTTTGTCCACATTAACTTTATAGGCGACCTTTCCATCTATCCGAACCTCACATTCGCAAGTTTCCAGTGTATCACTAAGATATAATGAACCTGTGCCGGGTCCATTATACCGCCCCTCAGGATTTTGGGGATGTGGCTCCCATGGTAGGAAGGGACTATCCTTAAGAACGTGACGCGACCCTGTTTCACTCCTTGTATATTGATCCGATTTACTACTGATACTTTTTATTAGGTCTTTATTCGACATTTGATATCTCCTTACATGCGTTTGTAAAGATTGCTGATTACTTATTTAACTATATACAAAAAGTAAAAATCCGAATCGGATCAGAAAAATGGCATCTGTGATTTTATTCAAAATACAATTTGCGTAATCTTATCCTATGGCATTCAGTGCTGTTGGTTTGTGTGAATGTTTGAGAAATTCGTTTCATATTACCTGTGTTGAATTTTCAAAACAATTTCAATGTTTATTAATTGGAAAAACAACTAAAATGGGAGAAGAAGAATTCGAGTTTAAGCCTATTCCTGAGGACGCCCATCTCCACGACCCAAACAGTCCTAAACCGGAGATACGACGTAAGAGTCTGGCGAATCAAGTAATGGCGCGGGTTTTAGGAATAAATCCTGACTATTATTATGTAAATGAGTCGGGTGAAATTGATATACAACATCTCGACAAGAGAAAACCAGGTTACCTAAAGGACGGAACCCCGCTGAAGGTTCACGCGGACAAAATGGCCCAGAAGCTGGTGGAAAACCTTAACAAGAACGTGAGAGAGGGAAGATAACTTCATCACAAAGTAATATGAGATCATTTGTTTTCTTTCCCTTTAATGAGTGACAATAACTTGTCAAATCTAATTACTGCATAGGCAGGTGACCGATCGGCCCGGATAACCTGAATATCTGCGCCACCCGTTGGGATTAAATAATCAGCAATTCGTTTTCGACGCTTAGCTTGTACTGCGTAATCATCAATGACAAGATCGACGTCTGCGCTCCGGCCCAAGGATTCGCCGTTTGAAGCATAAGCTCTTTTAGCATTGAGTCCGGCGCGCCGGGCAGCATTTACTAACTCCCTTTCAAATCCGTTACCTTTTATCTTCGATGAATGCATTAGTTTTTTTATTTGGGTTGGCCTTTAATGGTTTTGAAATTTTATCATTCTGATGTTCGTTTGTAGTATGTTTTTCCGTTATGTGTCTGCATGTTGTAACAAGACATTGTTTTCTCCAATGGATCACGGAAGTATTCCAGGCTGTCCCTTTGGGCTTCTTCTTTGGTCATCCATTTGACGTCATCCGGATCGAATACCACGCCGGTATCAGGCTGATACCCTCCCCGTTTGCGATCGTTCTTAATCTGCTGGGCAATCGTATCAAATTTTTCCCGCAGCTTTTTACCGGATTGAATATTCGGCTTCCAAAAATTCGCGCGATCCGTATCCTGTGTAAAAATGTAGCTGATAAGGTAGCGTAATTGTTTCGGAGTGCGTCCGTCAATTCTCATAGCCTTGTCAATATCCTGATACCACCGGTCCAGTTTCGGTTTGTTCTTTGAATAGCGGTGAGTGGGTATGGCTTTGATGATGTTCTCAAGTAAGAAATTTCCAAGCTCCACAGCCTCGTGGCTCACCGGAGGTGTGACACTCTTTTCTTTATTTACATTATTATCATTATTGTTTGTGTCTTTTTGCTGTTCTTTTGCTGTTCTTTTGCTGTTCTTTTGCTGTATGATTGCCTGTTCTCCGGCTGTTTCGTTGTCTTGGTAATCATCGTAATTACAAATACTTATGTATGTTTTTTTTGTGTCCTTTTGCTGTATGATCATCTGGTCGTTTTCGAGTAGTGCGAGGAAGCCCCTTAACTTGCTACGTGACCAACCCCACTTTTTAGCCAGTTTAACCTCACTTGTGATAAATGATCCGCGTTCACAGTAAAAGAGTTCGTTCCCTAACGGAAACTTTTTACCCTCGTGATTTGCAGATAATAACAGATCATCCAGGGCAAGAATAGCTTCAAATATTTTACGATCCCGGCCGTCGTGAATCATTTCCGGTTTAATAGAGGCGTTTACTTCTGTAACGGCGCCATCCCGGGCAAAGATAAGACATGCACCCAATACGTATTCGACGGCCTCTTCTGCTCTGGGTAGTTGACTAAAATCAATCATTCTGATGTTCGTTTGTAGTATGTTTTTCCGTTGTGTGTCTGCATGTTGTAACAAGACATTGTTTTCTCCAATGGATCACGGAAGTATTCCAGGCTGTCCCTTTGGGCTTCTTCTTTGGTCATCCATTTGACGTCATCCGGATCGAATACCACGCCGGTATCAGGCTGATACCCTCCCCGTTTGCGATCGTTCTTAATCTGCTGGGCAATCGTATCAAATTTTTCCCGCAGCTTTTTACCGGATTGAATATTCGGCTTCCAAAAATTCGCGCGATCCGTATCCTGTGTAAAAATGTAGCTGATAAGGTAGCGTAATTGTTTCGGAGTGCGTCCGTCAATTCTCATAGCCTTGTCAATATCCTGATACCACCGGTCCAGTTTCGGTTTGTTCTTTGAATAGCGATGAGTGGGTATTGCTTTGATGATGTTTTCCAGTAAGAAATTTCCAAGCTCCACAGCCTCGTGGCTCACCGAAGGTGTGACACTCTTATTCTTATTTACATTATTATCATTATTGTTTGTGTTCATCTGATGTTCATCTGATGTTCGCCTGTTGTTCATCCCATGTTCATTTTGCTGTTCATTTTTTGATTCTGTGTGTTGGTAAGTATCCCAATTACATATAGTTATTATACTGTATTTGTTGTTCGTTTCGATGTTCAGATTTTGCCATTTTTGTAACTTTAACATCCATCTCCATATCGTTAATGGTGATTTGATATTTTTTTTCTTCTTCCCGTAGTACTTATTATGAAGCGAATAACGACCTGTGATGAACTGGCCCGGCTTGACTTTTACCGGTTCGACAACCCCATCGATTTCGACCCACATCTCTTCATGATTTGCCATCAACAAACATAGGGACCAAAGTTTGTACAGATCAGCATTTGAAAATACTCGTGAATCGATAATTTTACGATGCAGTTTTATCCATCCTGTCTTTACGGGCAAATCGGGTCCGGCTTGATCGAAAGGTTCCAATTTTTTATCCTTAAAAGCTTGAAATTTGGGTATTAAAAAAGCTTCGGTGCGCTCCGGGGCTTTTTTACGCCGGTACATTTCGTGAATCGGCTGCCGGACGGGATTCCAGCCATTCGCGTATGTCATCCTCGAGCCACCCCACGCAACGCGCACTTATTCTTTTACGGGGCGGTAACTCGCCTCTTTTCTCCATTCTCCAAATCGTTACGGGACTGACTGAAAGAATTTCAGCAAGTTCGGATGGGCGGATTATTGATATGTCATTCATTTCTTTGGCAGGCTTATTATTATTTCATCTGTTACAATATTAACGATACCGAAACCTCCGGTCAAGGATTATTTAAGTAAAAAATGAAATTTCCTAAATATTTTAGGTAAATGATTTTATTTATCGATCTCGTTTATATGCTATGTTAGAACAAAAAAGGGGATTCAGATATAACCGCATCCCCTTTTTGAGCTTTTTAAAAAAAATTATAATCGATACATTTTAGCTTTTGCCTCACCGGACAGAATGCGTTCCAGCTGATCATTCCATGTCTGCAACGCCTTTCTCTTTTCATCTTCGTAGTCATACCGATTATAGATAGCGGTGATTATACTACCCTCCCCCGGTCGCTTGTGATTCAGGATTTTTGATAACACCTGTGGCGGGGTTCCCAAACCGGCAAGCTGTGTCGCAACCGTTGTTCGCAAGCTGTGTGCATTAAAATCAACCTTTGACACCTTTCTGATTTGTCTGGCCGCCCAGGACTGATACCCAATGTGTTCACCCTTTTTAACATCAGAAGCAAAGACCCAGTTAGATTTTCCTGTCCATGGTTTCAATTCTTCCAGAATATCCATACTCAGAGCTGTCAGGGGTACGTAATGCGTTAACCCATTTTTCGTATCCGAACCGGAGATCGTCCAGAGTCTTTTATCAAAGTCTATATCTGACCATTTCATTTTCCGGGTCTCCCCACTGCGCTGGCCCGTTGTCATCAGCATTTTGAAATAGTAGCCAACTATTCCCCACTTGCCGAACTCCTGCCATAGCTTTTTAATTTCCTCTTCATTATAGGCTTGATTCTGCCATTTCTTTTTTCTCTGATACTTACCGGCCAGATTAATCCTTGCGGCAACGTTTTTCTCTACCCATCCCCTGTCCTGAGCAAATTTAAAAATCCCCGATATGACAGCCTGTAGTCGTTTTGCCTGAGTCGGAGATTTTTTGGCTTTCGAATCCAGAAAATCCAGCACTTCATAGCGTTGAATATTTTTAATGGATTTGTCTGCCCCCAACCCTTTCAGGATAACCTCAAGTTTATATTCATAGTCTGTCTGTGTTGACTTTTTTAGCTTTGAGAGGTGTTTGTCTTTGTATTCACCAACAACCTGTCTCAAAGTTTCCGGTTTCGTTTCCCTGATGATCTTTTTCTCCTGTACGGGATCAATGCCTTCGTCAACCAGTTTCTTCAGTTCCTTCGCCTTATTTCGTGCCTCCGCAAGGCTCCATGTCCCATATCGGCCAATAGTGTATCGTTTGGCCACTCCATCATATTTGTACCGGAATACAAACGATTTATGCCCGGTAGGAGTCACTCGGATAGCCATCCCGGTTACAATATCATCATAAATTTCGAGACGTTTATCCTCTGAATGTAAACCATTGATATAAGCCCCTGTCAATTTCACCCTTTCCATTAGCTACCTCACTATTAAATTAGATACCATTCTGGGGACAACGTGGGGACAACCCATTCGCGCAATGTCCTGAAATTTCCGGTTAGTATTAGCAATGTGTAAGTCCATGTATATAATAAGTTATGCATTACTTTTGCAACATTACGAAATCTCAAGAAATAAGGCAATAATAAGACTCTTAATCTGTGGGTTGAGGGTTCGATTCCCTCCCGGTTCACGTTTGTAAAACCCATGTATGGCAATTAATTCTAGCTGTGCATGGGTTTTCTTTTATGGCAAATCTATACCCGTTTTTTGCGTGGTTACAATGTATGAGAAATTACCTCTTCATATTAGTACAGTACATTTTAATCTGTTTTCCCTTTATTTAGGACTATCCCGATCATTTGTCATACTAGAAAAGTAAATCATTATTCACTTTTTACGTTGTAATCTTAACAAGTATGGAATGAAATGTACACAACTTCTCAGGAAGGACGGATGGTATCCGATATCAAATAAAGGGTCTCATGTTAAGATGAGACATGATAAGAAACGCGGGACCCTCATTGTACCAAATCATGGAAGCCAGGAGATAGGTAAAGGCCTTAAGAAAAAGATACGTAAGGATGCCGGGTTAGATTGAGAGACAATTATGAAGTGAGGTAAAGTAAAAATGGCTGTTGAGAAAACGGATTCCGGGTTCTCTGCATACTCTGAAAAGTATCAGGTCTTTACTACGAGTAAAACGGTCCCCGAATTATCAGTCTGTCTCTCCCCTGTCGAGGCTGACATCTTTCCATGAAACGGGGTTCTCGAGAGGCTCCAGGTGGGTGAATATCGTTACATTTGGGAACATATCCCTGATTTCGGCTTCGATATTTTCCAACAAATGATGTCCCCGGTCCACCGTCCATTCACCGGGCACAAGCACATGCATCGACACAAAACGGCGAGCTCCCGCCTGCCGCGTTCTCAGCGCATGATATTCGATCCCCGAATCCACGTACGGTTGAAGTAAATCACGAAGCTGTTTCTGCTCGTCAGCCTGCCAGGCTGTGTCCATAAGTCCGTGAATCGATTGCCGCACAATGTGAAATCCCGTCCAGATAATATTCCCCGCAACGATAATAGCCACGATCGGGTCGAGCGGATTCCAGCCCGTTAACGCCACGGCCCCCACGCCTATCAGAACTCCCACCGAGGTCCACACATCGGTAAAAAGATGGTTCGCGTTTGCTTTTAGCGTGATAGACTCATACTGCCGCGCGGCTTTGAGAAGTATCATAGCCACGCCGAGATTAATTAATGAAGCGACGACAGAAACAGCCAAACCGAGACCAATCTGTTCAAGAGGTTGCGGATAAATCAATCGTTCGATCGCCGCATATCCGATACTCACTGCAGCAATCACGATGAGACTCCCTTCCAGACCGCTCGAAAAATATTCTGCCTTGCTGTGTCCGTAAGGGTGATCTTCATCCGGCGGACGGGCAGCGATAGTCAACATCGTCAACGCCATAACTGCCCCGACCAGATTCACCAGTGATTCCATGGCATCGGAGAGGAGTCCGACGGAATGCGTCAGAAAATATGCGGCGGCTTTCAATCCGATCGTGAGCAATGCGGCGAAGACTGACAGCCACGCGTAACGCGTAAGTGAGTAACGATTTTTGATATCTGGTGTCATAACTGAAATCAACTTAAAACGGCCGGATGTCGGTCATAAGCACCACAAGAATAGAACTTTTTATCCCTTTTTAAAAGCCGCGGGTTAGTTGTTTGTGTATAACCTGAGGTCTGGATTAATTAACACATATTGTGTTGTCCGGGCGAGGTCGCCCGGACGAGCATCAGGGTTTGCGGTCGTTTGTAGGGGCGCATCGCGATTTACCACGCTCTTTGCAGTGACAATGAAGAGTAATTGTGATTGGAATACGTACCTGGCAGTTTGGTACCGATTGGTTCGCTTCCTATATTCTCAGGCTATTTTATCCATCAAATATCGCTATGAAGTACCTGCGAGCCACTTTTAATGTATTCTTCGCATTCCTACTGTTCGCCATCGCGGTGCCACTGGTCCTTTTGATGATTATCATCTCATTCGGAACGCTTCGGAATTTTGCCATTCGGCATATCGGCGGGATTATTGGCCGCGCTGTTTTAAAAATGGCCGGAATCAAGTTAGAGATCGAGCAAATCGGACAGCCCATCGATCAACCCGCTGTTTATGTCATCAATCATAGCTCGACCATTGATCTCTTTGTGATCATAGGACTCGGGCTCCCGCGCATCCGTTTTGTTGCTAAATATGAGCTCCAGTATAACCCGGTCTTTTTCATGCTGGGACATCTTACCGACCAGATTTTCATCAAACGACAGGATACAGAGAAGGCTGTGGCCAACCTGCAAAAAGCATTAAAGAAAGTTCGCGGGGAACACTTATCCGTTCTTTTTGCACCCGAGGGATCACGCAAACACGAGGGCGTAATCGGTCCATTTAAAAAAGGAGCATTCCGAATGGCTATCGACCTCAACTATCCTATTGTTCCGATCTACATATCCGGCGCGCAACATCTGAATGTCGAGAAATCACTTGTCTCCAACTCGGGCAAGGTGACAGCCGTCATCCACCCACCTGTTGATACCAGTGACTGGAAACTGGAAACGCTCGATGACCATATTGCTTATGTCCGGCAAATGTACCTGCGCTGGGCTGGTTTGGAGTGAAAAACGATTGATCTTCTCATTTTGAAATCATCCTAAATACTTAGAGAACAGGAGAAATGATCGTCTTTTCTCAGATTCCCATTTTTATGGGAATGACGAGTGGGGGACGTTGAGAATTTGAATCATAATAATGGCGAAGTCCCCTCAGGGGATTTAGGGGTTAAAATTCACGCTTTCCCAATTATTTGACGATTAAGAACCCACCTCTACACCCCTCCCAAGAGGGGAAACGAAACTCCCCTCCAGGTGTTCAGTCCGGAGAGGTTATGTACACTCTTTCATTCATGGTTTGGGTTCAATTCTAACGAACATACTCATAGTTATACGCGGGACCAATCCCCCCCTGAGCCCCCTTCGCCAAGGGGGAATAAAATCGGTTAAATCTCATTATCAATGTTTCCAGTCGATTACTGGCTCACAGCTAAATCGCCCCCTTAAAAAGGGGGCGAAGGGGGTTGTCAACACAGTGTAATTATTGGAAATCCCCTAAGAACTATACGCAAGGTCTCCGAACACATGTAACGAGCTCTCCGGTCTGGACACGCCCGGGAGGGGATTAAGGGGTGGGTTACCAGTGTTTCAAAGCCGATTAACCGTATCGTTTTTATCAACCATGAATTCACCTCATACTCCCAAAACTTAAGGTAGCCGCCTCATAATCATCAAAAATGATTATGTAATCGCTTTCACGTTTTATGACTTTTTCCATTACATTACACTCAGAAAATATGGCAAATGCTTGAGGTGCCTGAAAAACCGCAACCGGGTTAAGTAAATTCTTAGCCTTGCGTGGTCTTTGAAAACTATAACCAGGGAAATAAAAGCCAACATTATTATGTCTACTAACAGAACCAGAGTAGTGTTTCTCATCTTATTTATGATGGGGATCACATCTGCATCACTTTACGCTCAAAACGGTGGCAACCCGGTAGCAAATCCCAAAGCTGTTGTTACTTCCGGAAACGCCCGATTCACGGTACTGACCAACCGAATGATTCGTATGGAATGGGAACCCAACGGCAAGTTTGAAGATCACGCCTCTTTTGTGTTTATCAATCGAAACCTGCCTGTTCCCCAATTCCAGGTATCTCATGACGGAGGCAATCTGATCATCGATACCGGCAAACTGAAGCTTGCGTATAAGGATAACAGCGGCAAGTTTACTGACGATAATCTGTCCGTTCAGTTCCAGTTGAACGGACAATGGCAAACATGGCATCCATCAATGAAGGATACGGCCAACCTGAAGGGTACGATCCGCACACTCGATGGTGTGAATGGCTCTACGGCTCTCCCGTCGGGACTCTTATCAAAAGACGGCTGGTACGTAGTCGATGACTCTGGTCGTCCCCTGTTTGATAATTCCGATTGGCCATGGGTTGTGCCCCGCACCGACCAGGGACAACAGGACTGGTATTTCCTGGGATATGGTCGTGATTACAAGGCTGAACTTGGCGACTACACCAAAGTAGCAGGTAAAATTCCGATGCCGCCGCGATTTGCATTCGGTTTCTGGTGGTCTCGTTACTGGGCGTACACTGATGAGGAATTCAAGGATCTTGTGCACCAGTTCCACACCCATGAAGTGCCGCTCAACGTGCTCGTTATTGACATGGATTGGCACAGAACATGGGGACTTGACTGGACAAATCCCCAGCGCGACCAGGCGGGGCAGCCCAAAGGATGGACCGGATACACCTGGAGCCCGACCTATTTCCCAAATCCCAAAAAGTTTTTGGACTGGACAGCAAAGGAAAACCTGAAGGTCACAATGAATCTTCACCCGGCCTCTGGCATCCAGCCTTATGAAGCACCTTACGAAAATATGGCCAAAGCCATGGGCATCGATCCTTCGACCAAGAAGTATGTCCCCTTTAATATTACAGATAAGAAATTTGCCGAGAACTATTTCAAATATGTAATCGATCCATTCGAAAAACAGGGAATAGATTTTTGGTGGCTCGACTGGCAGCAATGGGGTACTACAAAAATTCCGGGTGTTACGCCTACATGGTGGCTCAATTATGTCTTCTTTACGCACATGAAGCGGGAAAGCAACAAACGCCCACTGATTTACCATCGCTGGGGAGGACTTGGTAATCATCGTTACCAGATCGGTTTCTCGGGTGATGTTGTAAATACCTGGCAATCACTGGCTTTTCAGCCTTATTTCACCTCAACAGCATCCAATGTTGGATATGGTTACTGGAGTCACGATATCGGCGGACATATGCCGGGTCCTGACTCTCCTGAGCTCTTTACACGATGGATTCAGTGGGGAGCATTTAGTCCTATTTTGCGTACGCACGTAACCAAAAACCCGGACGGCGAGCGAAGAATCTGGGCATTCCCTTACGAGAATGCACGAGCCATGCGTGAAGCGGTACTGATGCGTTATTCACTCATCCCATATATCTACACGACTTCGCGTGAGGCTTATGATACGGGTGTATCAATCATCCGCCCAATGTATTACAGCCATCCAAACAACCAGGAAGCCTACGATTTCAAGGATGAATATATGTTTGGCGACAACATCCTTGTCCGGCCTGTAACAGCACCGATGCAAAAAGATAGCCTGCTCTCAAATGTAAAAGTATGGCTCCCCCCGATAAATCGGGGGAAATGGGTGGAATGGTACACGGGGAAAACGCTGGAAGGCGGGAAGGTTTATAACCGCAAGTTCCAGCTCGATGAGATACCGGTGTATGTGAAACAGGGAGCCGTAATTCCAATGCAAACCAGGGAAACGATCGGCAAGCACGAAATGGCACCAAATCCATTAGTACTGACAGTTTTCCCGGGCGACTCCGCCACTGCCCGTTTGTATGAAGATCAAGGCGACAGTCAGGATTATCAGCACAGCAAATATGCATGGACAACTGTCCATCATGCCGAACCGGACAATAAGACACTCATACTGACTATTGATCCGGCACAAGGCAAATACGATGGAATGCCCTCGAAACGAACATATGAAGTCAGGATCATGAATTCATGGCCCGCTTCATCGGTCACTGTTAATGGACGGAAAGTAGAGTTAACCGATAATCACGACCAGGCAGGCTGGTGGTATGACGGTAAAAAATTCGCAACGTTTGTTCGTGTGCCGGAAATGTCGGTTCATCGTACAACAAAAGTAGAAGTCCATTTCGCTGATCCCATCGATTCCCCGTTGCTTGACGGAATGAGAGGCAATACATCGCGCATCCAAACCGCCGTTCATGTTCTTGAACGCCTGAGCGGGAACAACTGGAAGTTCTATCACTATCATGGCAACTTGTGGGCACCTGATACGCTGATCGACCTGTATCAGACAGGGCGCCGCATCGAACTTGATCCATCGAGTGCTCATAAAGAACTCGAAATATTCCATAAGGAATTACCGGAAATGATCAGGAAAGTACCACAAATGACCAGCCAGCGGATGTACATCCTGAAGGCAATGGACCAGCTTCACGACACGACCAACCAATAGTTTTCATGGCAAACAAAAGGCCTGCTCCTGATATTGCGGGAGCGGGCCTTTTTATTCTGCGAACTTTGTGATCTTGGCTAGATGACATATGTGAAGCCCCGATGAACAGAGACTTATAGTCATTTTCCTATTGGTCACATTCACTATTAAAACTTGTTCTCACATGCTCAATGTCGAGATAAAAGCCCGTTGCGCTGATCCTGAAAACATACGTCAGCTCATTCAACAAAAAGACCCGGTTTTCAAAGGAATCGATCACCAAACAGATACTTACTTTAAGGTAAGAGACGGAAGACTGAAGCTTAGGCAGGGATCCATCGAGAATAACCTCATTTTCTACAATAGGGCCAACCAGGCTGGACCGAAAGCTTCACACGTTGATCTGTTTGCGGTCAATGAAGCATCGGAAACACTGAAGAATATTCTCACTAAATCGCTGGGGGTTCGTTGGGTCGTTGATAAGCAGCGTGAGATCTATTTCATCGACAATGTTAAGTTCCACATCGATCGGGTGAAAAACCTTGGGAGTTTCGTTGAGATCGAAGCTATTGATTCTGATGGTTCACGGTCGGAAGACATGCTCCGTGAACAGTGTAATTTTTATATCAAGTACCTTGGAATTAAAGAGGATGACCTGCTTACCCATTCCTACTCAGACCTGATTGCCGCTCTTTCCGAATAAAATTTTCCGTGTCCCTCCGTGTTTCTGTAGCAATAATATCCTAAGTCACCACGGCACGGAAGACACAAAAAAATAAAAAGGCATCCCGCCTGTGAGAAGGACGGGATGCCTTTTGGGTGGTAACAGAACAAAAGGGTAATATTATGCTGTTTCCAGTTTCGGGATGATTTCCATGTTCTCAGAAGCTGAGTCGTCGTAGCCTTTGACACCCATTTCAGGTATATCGAGACCCTGCAATTCATCTTCACGGCTGACTCTGATACCTATGAACTTGTCACAGACTTTGAAGAAGCCGTACATCAGTCCGAATACAACCACGAAACAGACAATACCTCCAATCAACTCAGCAAAGAACTGACCGGGATTGCCGTAGAAAAGGCCGGTTACGGGCCCGGCAACGCCGTTCCAGCCGTTACCATAGGATCCATCGGCAAATAATCCTAATGCCAGGATACCCCAGAGGCCGTTAACTCCGTGCACGGCAATGGCACCGACAGGATCATCAATTTTCATCTTTTGATCGATGAAGAAGACAGCCGCTACGACTAACACACCTGCAATAGCACCAATGATAAAGGCGGAGCTGGCGTTCACAAAAGCACAAGGCGCTGTGATGGCAACCAGACCTGCAAGCATACCATTTGCCATCATGCTCGGATCGGGTTTTTTGTATTTGAACCACATATACAATGTGGCAAATAAGGCGCCGCTGGCACTGGCAAGCATCGTGTTGGTTGCGACAACAGCAATACGCAGATCGGTACCGGCTAGCGTTGATCCCGGGTTAAAACCAAACCATCCAAAAGCGAGGATGAATGTTCCAATCATGGCCATTGGGATGTTATGACCCGGTATTGCGTTTACAGATCCGTCTTTGTTGTACTTACCAAGACGGGGGCCAATGACCATAGCGCCGGCCAGGGCAGCAACACCACCAACCATGTGCACCACCGATGAACCGGCGAAATCAACGACTCCATGTCCAAGACCGAAGTTAGTACCCAGGGCTGATAACCAACCGCCGCCCCAGATCCAGTTCCCGTACAAAGGATATACAATCATAGATATAAACAATCCGTACACCGCAAAAGCTTTGAACTTCCAGCGCTCTGCCATAGCTCCGGTCGGGATGGTAGCTGTCGTATCCATGAATACCATCTGGAACAGGAACAAGGCGAAGATACCTACGTCATAGACGTTATTATTGAGAAAGAAACCGGCTCCTCCGAACAGACCAAAGCTTTTGCCGAATAGCGTCATGGTAAATTCGTGGGTCAGACCCGGGGTCCCTCCGAGAGCCCCAATGGAACCGACGCCTCCAAACATGATGGCGAATCCGCAGATCCAGAAACCGACGATTCCCAATACGTAAATAAAGAAGTTCATTCCCATGGTGTGTGCAACGTGTTTCGCCCGGGTAAAACCTGCTTCAACCATTGCAAATCCTGCCTGCATAAACATTACCAGGAATCCGGCCAATAATGTCCAGACAAGATTGATGGAAATTGAATTGTGACCGACCGCGTTACCCAGTTCCTGTATTGTGGGTTGCCCGGCGGTAGCCGCGGGGACATCATTGATTGTCCCGGTTTTTGCGCCCGTCGGGTCGCCCTGACCGTATGATATCGACGGCGTTGCAGTAACAAACATCATCAAAATGACGATTACGGAAAACACATAAGCAGCCCCGTAATATTTCGGGGCCCTTTTTGCAAGTACATCCATGGTTTTAGTCTTTAGGTTTCAGATATGTTATTTGTTGTATTAGAGAAAGGACGATTGTTGATTACTCCTGGTAATATTTTTTTTCACGACACTTAAAGAGCACTTTTCCCTTTTTCACCGGTCCGGATGCGAATCACATCCTCGACGTCATAAATAAAAATCTTTCCATCCCCTACTTCACCGGTTGCTGCCGCTTGCATCAGGGTTGAAACCAAGTCATCTACGCGGTCGTCTGTCACAACGATCTCGATTTCCGTCCGGGAGACGAAACCGGCATCATAAGTCGCTCCCCTGTACATCTGGGTAGCTCCATGTTCCTCTCCGAATCCTTTAACTTCACTAAAAGTCATGAACCCAATGCCAATCTTACTGAGCTCAGCGTGAACCTCTTCGAACTTTGAAGTCCGAATGACTGCTTCAACCTTCTTCATAGCCAGTGGTATTTATGGTGATTTTTTTAACGAGAACCTACGATCAACGACAAAATTTGAAGCAAATCAAACCTTTGCCATAATTAGTAATGATGTTAAACTGTTTTGTATTAAAAAACAATCAAAAATTATATTTTTAATTAATTTTTTAAATATTACCGTTCAGTTTTCAGAATAGCGCTTTTTCAAGACCTTGATTTCCCGGTTTTTACATTAAAAACCTATAATAATAACTACGAATAAATTGTGTTTAGTGAATTTATCCTGAAAAATTAAGGATAGGCAGGAATCATAACGGATCATTTAAGGACGGCAGCATTCGGTATCACGGTTTAGAAAAAATCTCACTTTATACCTTTTAAAACACTTGCAAGCACTATATTATTCATATATCAGGTCTTCATTGAGATCACCCGTTTACAGGACTAGTTATCACACTCATCAAACAGAAAATCATGTAAGTATTATAAAAACAAAATAATAGTAAAATTATTCACGGCGTTTTCGTTGTAAAAAAAACAATTCCAACAATTAGGTATTTCATTCATAATACTTAATTAATTTAATACCCAATTCTGAGAGTTTAACCGTTATAACGACAATTTTACTCAGATCATGAAATTTATCTCGGCGACAATAACTTAAGTGAATTGAATTCAGTTGTACTTAGTATTTTCATTACGCACTTTGTCGGTAATCGTAACATCGAGGGTCACAAAAATTCAGAATTATGCTAAAATCCGAGTTTTCTGATAACAACGCTTATTTGGTGACGGGAATAGGAGAGCTTCTTTGGGACCGTTTTCCAGAATTCAAACTACCCGGCGGCGCACCGGCGAATATGGTTTATCACGCTACCATCTGGGGCGATCATGGAGTCATTGCAAGCCGTATCGGCATGGATGATCTTGGCCGTGAGATAGATAGCTACCTCTGGAAGAAGAAGGTCGACACAAACTATATTCAAAAGGATATCCAACGGCCAACTGGTACGGTAGAGGTTCAAATGAACGAAAATGAACCGACCTATACCATCACTGAAGATGTCGCATGGGACTACCTTGAACTGACAGAAGATTGGATAGATCTCGCCCGCAACTCGGATGCCATCGTGTTTGGAACGCTCGCACAACGATATGACCGCAGCCGAACGACTATCCAGAATTTCCTGAACAAAGCCCACCCACAGTGCATGAAGGTACTCGATGTGAACCTGCGCGCTTCATTCTACAGCAAGATGCTGCTGGAGCAGTGTTTTGCTAAATCCAATGTTATTAAACTTAACCATGATGAGTTGAATACGATCGGGAAACTATACGGTATAGCACATCCGGCGAAATGGCTTATTAACGAGTTTAATGTCAGTTATGTATGCGTCACGCTCGGTGCCGAAGGAAGTGAAATCTACTCCGAAAACGAACATGTCCGGCGCGCTTCCGAACCTGTTGATACTTCAAAAGGAGATGTTGTCGGTGCCGGCGATGCCTTTACAGCTGCACTAGTGCATCATCTTCTGAGAAAAAGATCGCTCGATGAAACGCTCAAAGCCGCCAATCACTATGCGGCCCGTGTTGCGACAATGAAGGGCGGTATGCCGGAAATCACGCCACATGGAGATTCATAAATCACTTTCAACATCCATTTTTTAATATTACCATCCCTTTACTTCCCGGGGCGTTAGATCAGATTCATTATATTTTTAAAAACCAGGGTTTGCTGTAAATAAGAATCATTCTGACTGCTTTTATATTCCCTTTCAACCATGAAGAAACCACCATGAGTAACTGGAAAATTAAATTATCACTGTACCTCAACTATTTTGTGTTTGCCATTCTTTTGAATAGTGTTGGTACTGTCATTCTGCAGGTGCAAAATTTATACGGCGTATCTCCGACTGCGGCCAGTGTCCTGGAACCCTTCAAAGATCTTTCAATCGCCATATTCTCATTTCTGGCGGCATCATACATCCCCCGTTTCGGATATAAAAAATCGATGCTCGCCGGCCTGCTGTTTGTAACCGGCGGATGCATCGCCATGCGGCTGATTGGCGGCTTTGCCATGACCAAGATTCTTTTTGCTACCATCGGCGTCAGTTTTGCGCTTATAAAGATCTCGGCTTATTCAACCGTTGGCGTCATTACGGAAAACGCCGATCAACACGCAAGTGTCATGAGCGTCCTCGAAGGCTTTTTTATGGTGGGGATGCTCTCCGGTTATGCCATCTTTGGTGAATTCATAAAGCTCGCGAATGAAAACCCGGCCATAAGCTGGCTCGATACGTACTGGGTGCTGGCTGCGATCTCGTTTTTTGCTTTTCTTTTGTTGCTCAGCGCAAAACTAGATGAGAGCGGCGTCAGGTTAGAGGATCAAAAACCGGCTCAGGATTTCATCGATATGATCATGCTTGTTCGCTATCCGATGGTTATCATTTTCATCTTTCTTGCCTTCTTCTACGTACTCATCGAACAGAGTATCACAACCTGGCTGCCGACGTTTAATAATAAAGTCCTTTTTCTGCCGAGTAATATTAGCGTGACACTGACCAGCATTCTGCCCGGAACCATTGCTGCCGGAAGACTGCTCAGCGGGAAAGTAATCAAGAAATTCAGTTGGTTTCCCGTGCTTATCGTAAGCATTATCGGGGCGATGATATTGGTCGCTCTCACATTGCCGGCGACCGCCGGAGCTACGCCGGGTTCTGTAACCGGCTGGGGCAGTGTCCCCATTGCGGCATTCATCCTGCCGCTCGTCGGGCTGTTCCTTGCGCCGATTTACCCGACAGTCTGTTCAAGCGTCCTAAGCAAGCTACCCAAAGCACACCAGAGTGCCATGAGCGGGCTGATCGTTATTTTTTCGGCACTCGGAGGCACCACAGGATCGCTTATTACCGGGTTTATGTTTGGACATTTCAGCGGGCAATTGGCTTTCTACCTGACACTGATACCAATGTCTATTCTCCTGGTCATCCTGTTTCCTTACAGAAGAACCCGCCAGCATTTCAAGTATATACACAAGACAGTCATCTCATGACACAGGGAATCCAGTATAAGGGCGATTTTTTTGAAGCGGTGCAGTCGGCCCGATTGTTTGCCGACTCGAAATCGTTTGTCGACTCGTTGCCAAAAGCAGATCCAGCAGTAATCCTCGATGCCTATCACGATCAAAAGGATGCATCTGATTTCGACCTGAAAGCTTTTGTCGAACGATACTTTGAACTTCCACCAGAAATCACAACAGCTGCCTCTTCCAGGAAACGCAAACCAATGGAGGATCATCTTCGGGATTTATGGCCGGTCCTCACTCGTGAGGCTGACAAGAATACATCCGAAAACAGTTCTCTGATTCCTCTTCCAAAACCGTATATCGTACCGGGCGGACGATTTCGTGAGATCTATTATTGGGACAGCTATTTCACGGCAGAAGGGCTCCTCGCCAGTGGTCATACTGAACTCGCCCGGAATATGGTTGAGAATTTCATTTACCTGATCAACACCGTAGGTCATATTCCGAATGGCAACCGCTGGTATTTTTCGAGCCGGTCTCAACCCCCGTTCCTGGTTTGTATGATCGACCTCCTTTTCCGTTATACCGACTCAAAAATTCCTTCTGCATACCTTGATGCACTGATTAAGGAATGGGAATTCTGGATGGAAGGAATGGAACCATCAGAAGAAAGTCCGTTACCTAAAAAAAGAGTCGTTCCTCTACCGGGCAATATGATCCTCAACCGGTATTGGGATGAACGGCCCAAACCGCGTCAGGAATCATGGCATGAGGATGTAACTATTTGCAGAGAAGTCGACCCCGCCGTTCCGGAATATCTGTTTCGAAATATTCGGGCAGCCTGTGAATCGGGATGGGATTTCAGCAGCCGCTGGTTTTCAGATGCCCAAAATCTCTCATCCATTAAAACAACAGAAATCATACCCGTCGATCTCAATTCCCTGTTGTATAACCTCGAACTGAGATTATCGCGCTGGCTGCAGGATGCCGGACGTTTTGATGAGGCATACCAGTTTGAGAAACGTGCACAGCGAAGGAAATCAGCCATTCTACATTTTTGCTGGAATAGTGATGAAGGCAGCTTCTTTGATTATGATGCAAAAAAAAGGACACTGACATCTGTCTGGTCACTTGCTTCTGTCTATCCACTGTTCTTTCAAATTGCAGATTCTGACCAGGCACGATCCGTTGCCAAACATCTGGAAGATAAATTCCTGAAACCCGGCGGTTTGGTCACAACACTTAACGAGACGGGCCAGCAATGGGATTATCCCAATGGCTGGGCGCCGCTTCAATGGCTCGCTTACAAAGGGCTGCAGAATTACGGATACAACCGGCTGGCACGCGAGATAAGAACCCGCTGGCTAAACCTTGTCGACAAAGTCTATAACCAAACCGGCAAGATGATGGAAAAATACAACGTCGTTGACACCAACCTCGAAGCGGGAGGCGGTGAATACCCGGGACAGGATGGCTTCGGATGGACCAACGGCGTAACGCTGGCTATGCTTGACGAAGCCAGATCAGAGTAAGGTTAACTTGAGTTTGATATACCGAAATTCCACAAAGAAACACTTACTGTCATTCCAAGATTCTAATTATGCGCTGCAGCGGATACCCCTTGCCGGAAATGACAATGATCCGGATCTCTGTGATTACCCTGTGTCCCCTGTGGTTTTTTCCCGTGTTCTTAATAACCACAGGTGAAACGGAGAAACCACACAGTGTTCTCAGAAGAGCAAACAGGAAGAGATACTTTCAACTTTTTCCTTTTCTCCTTTTTATTGATTGACAATATCGCAGAACGCACACGGACATTAGGTCAATTTGCCCTTGGCATGATGAAGGATTTTCTCGAAATATCCCGACTGCTCGAAAGCAATGATGTTGGTGATGAAAAGGCAATGCTAAATAACGTGAGTTCGAGATAAGATAGACCTGCAAAGATGCTGATTTCACATATACAGGCGTATATCCGGACCGGCATAAACCGTTAAAACGGTTCATCTGTTAATGAATTCTCCCTGACACCCAGATTAATTCGGGTGCTATTAGTCAACAAATCTGAAACGAATCGTTTTTAACAATTTCTTCAAATGCTTATATCGAACTTCCGTTAAATAGTCAGCTATAGAAACAAACTAGCCCTGCCGGGTCCTCATAACCTGGCAGGGTTTATTCTTTCAACTCTTGCCAAAAACCGGCACAATACCGCCGGATGTTGCCGTATTTTCTTTGGAAGCCAGAAAGATCATCTGACGGGCGATTTCCGACGGCTTCACCCACTTCGTAAAATCAGCATTAGGCATGGCCTTCCGGTTTGCAGGTGTATCAATTGCTGAGGGTGCTACTGCATTTACAAGAATTTGTTCGCCTGACAGCTCGGCTGCGAGGGCCTGGGTCAGTGCAGCTATAGCAGCTTTACTTGCTGTGTAGGCTGTCATACCGGCACCCTGTCTCGGGTCGATGGCCGGCCGGGCAACAACATTTACGATGCGTCCGCCCCCGCGTTCATTTTGCCTGATCTGGTTTATGGCAGCGCGGCAACAGTTGTAGCATGTCACGGTATTCATGTTAATCTGATGTAGGAACTTAGCCAGTCCGGTATTTCCAATCTTCCCCATGGCGAAACCACCGGCGATATTCAGTGATGCCCATAATTTTCCAAATTTTAAAACGGCTTCATCATAAAATGACTGGGTAGCTTCTTCATCCGTCAAATCCACACCGGGGACAATATTAACCCTGCCGCTCTCGGCGAACTCCAGCCGGTCGATATGTGCTTCGTTATGAACCGGGATGCTCACCTTTGCCCCCATCTCCAACAGTTCATTAACAACGACTGAGCCTAACCCGCCTGTTCCACCTGTTACGACAACATGTAAATCATTGAATTCGATATTCATGACCTCTCCGGTATCTTCGTGTTTAATGTATTTGTTGGTTACCCGGATAAATGCTAGAAGAGTAAATATCGTTGCACCAATATATTCCACCCCCCCCCGGTCCCTGAAAAATCTTTTATATTTATTCTTCGTAAAATCCATTTTACGACGTAAAGGCCAACTATTGCTTATGATACGCCTCGCGACAGAAACCGATTTGCCGGCGATTGACAGGATATACAACCAGGCGATTGAACTTGGCTTTCGAACAGCTCATACTACACCTCTGGATTTGGTTGAACGATCTGACTGGTTCCGCAATCACGAACCTAAGCACCATCCTGTCTTCGTCTGCATCCGTGGCAATGATGTTGTGGGCTGGGCCTCATTTTCTGCCTATCGCCCTGGCCGCGCCGCCCTTGATGAAACTGCTGAATTAAGCTTCTATGTGGATACTTTGTATCGCGGACAGGGAATAGGGTCTGAGATGATGGAGCATTGCCTCAAAAAATGCCGGGGCCTACACAAGAGAGTCTTATTTTCCATTATCATTGAAGGAAATAACGCAAGTATTCGACTTTTACAGAAATTTGGATTCGACCGTTGGGGATATCTGCCGGAAGTGATCCATTACAACAAACAAGTGCGTGGTCAAATCTATATGGGAAAAGTTGTAGACTCGGTGAAACCGTAGCCGGTATTGGCAGTCCGGAAGTTTTTCTGTTTCATATTGCAGTTTCTTCTTGTGGTTCCCAATTAGTCTATTAAATTTACTAATTCATGATGCGGCACTTCCGCGTGAATAACATGAATTTATAATTATATGTGTCGTAATACTTTAACACAGTTTTAGAACATAGCCATCCCGGAGGCGAAAATGGGTAATACAACTAAAGATATTGGAATGTTCGAGCAGACTGGCGGCAAAATCATCTCTTTTCGATCGGTACGTCTGTCGTTACTTCTGCCAATCTGTTTGCTGATTCTTACAGGACTTTCTCAGAAAGGATTAGCGCAGGCTGAAGTCACTGCCTGGGGCAACCTGAGGGGCATTCGTGTAGACGGTCAGTTGATGAAATTCGAGACCAGCATGCGTGTCGCAGGCAGTGACTGGTCTGATATTTTGCAAACGGCCAAAGAACGACAAAATCCATCGTATGCCCGGGAGGGGAATAAACGGACAATCAAGACCCGACTCGGCACTCTTAATATAACCGAAGTTGTGACTGATAAAGGTAACGGAACGGTCTCGATAAATGTACAATATGCTCCCAGTGTGGACACCAGCCTTACCGGTGCGTATTTCTGCATTTCACTGCCCGGCTCCGATTATAGCGGAGGAACAGCACAGCTTGATAACCCTGTGTCATCAAAAAATAAAATATCTCTGAAACCGGCGCATCCGAATGGAAAAAATGAATATGTCCATACGAAAGCCGGAGGCGTTCGTTTTACATCACCTGACAGGCAATTAAGCGTCACTTTTGATGAGCCGACAGATGTTCTTGTAAAAGACGACCGCAGCCAGGGCGACAACGATATCGAAGTTTACTTTTCTATCATTCAGGGTAATGCAACGAAGGGACAAACCGTTTCAAAGACCTTTACCCTCAAGGCCTCTGGTAAAATCGACAGACGTCCTGTTACACTTACTCTTAATACTTCCGAACCGGGACGTACCTTCGATGGCATCGGTGGTAACTTCCGCCTGCAGAATCCCAGGCTCGATCCGGAAGTTATTGATTACAACCTGAACCATCTGCGCGTTGCCTGGGCGCGCGTTGAACTCCCCTGGCGCGTCTGGCAACCGGAAGAAGATGTCGACCCGATTGAAGCAGCCAAAAACGGCGACCTTAATCCAAGAGTGAAGGCAGCAATGGAAATGGCGCAGCGGCTGGATAAAAAAGGAATACCGGTTATCCTTTCAGCATGGTTCCCACCGCAATGGGCCGTACAGGGAGAGCTACATAATCGTCCCGTTAACGGCGTATGGGGCAACCGGCTCGATCCCGATAAGATGGATGAAATCTATAAATCCATCACAGAGTATATTCAATATCTGAAAGATGAGTATGGCGTTGAAATCAAAATGTTCTCGTTTAACGAGTCAGACCTTGGGATCAACGTTAGACAGACCGCCGAAGAACATGACCAGCTCATTAAGGGACTTGGAGCCTATTTTGAATCCAACGGACTTGAAACCAAACTCCTTCTCGGAGATACTTCTGACGCCAATCCGTTTGATTTTATCAAGCCTGCCATGAATGATCCTGCAGCCAGGCCTTACATGGGAGCGGTTGATTTCCATTCCTGGCGCGGCTGGGCTGATACAACACTGCAGAAATGGGCTGATGCCGCCAAGCAATTAAACCTGCCCTTGATAGTCGGAGAAGGCAGTATCGACGCCGCCGCATGGCGCTACCCGCAAATTTTCCTGGAACCCATGTATGCGAGAGAGGAAATTAACCTGTATGTACGAATCCTGGCCATTTGCCAGCCGAAATCGATTTTGCAATGGCAGCTCACTTCTGATTATTCGGACATGGCCGGCGGAGGCATCTGGGGAAACAACTCCGAACCGCTTCATCCTACCCAACGGTTCTGGAATCTTAAGCAGCTGGGTTCGACACCGAAAGGGCTTCACTTCATGACGATTACTTCAAACCGGCCGGATATAACCAGTGCCGCAATGGGCGACAATGCTAAAGATATCTATGCCATCCACCTCGTGAACAACGGCACAACCCGCGAGGTCACGGTCACCGGACTTCCCGACAACGTTCATGAACTTCGGATCTTTGTAACAGACAGCAATAAAGATATGAAAGAGGGGCAACCCGTTAAGGTATTGAACGGGAAAGCTACGTTTGAACTGAAGTCAGAAAGTTTTACCTCTTTGATGAATGAGTAGTGGAGGATATCGAAATTAGTGGATTAGAAATTAGCGGTGCATGATAGTTCTAATGGTCAGGAGTCATCTGCGATAGATCGATAGACCGATTTGTGAACAACGATTTATGGATCCGGGTATACATCTGCAATCGGTTTTTCGGTCCATCGATTGATCGCAGATCATTTAAACGTTTCCGCTCGAGTGACTCAATGAGTGAATAACGGATGCAGACAGCAAGAAAGATATGAAAGAAGGGCAACCCGTTAAGGTATTGAACGGGAAAGCTACGTTTGAACTGAAGTCAGAAAGTTTTACCTCTTTGATGAATGAGTAGTGGAGGTTATCGAAATTAGTGGATTAGAAATTAGCCTTGCATGATTGTTCTAATGGTCAGGAGTCATCTGCGATAGACCGATGGACCGATTTGAGAATAACGACTTATGGATCTGGGTACATATCTGCAATCGGTTCTTCAGTCCATCGATCGATCTCAGATCATTTAAACGTTTCCACTCGAGTGATTCAATGAGTGAATAACGGATGCCGTACCTTCACCTCCCCCATACACTTATAAGGACTGTCTGACGATCAGACAACCAATTACTTTAACCCTGAAGTAGTTAATTTTACGTAATAATACCTAATCATTACGTATAGCATCTTAAGTTAAGGGAACTACATAGCGAGAATAATCATTTAGAGTAAAACCGGTTAATAAACCTCGCGATTATCAATTATATAAAAAATGAAATCTCAGTAATGCAGCGATTCTTGTTTTAAATATTACAGTTTTAACTATCAGACCATTAAATCTAGTCATATATATTCGCTGATAATTTGAAGTATAAATTTAAAAATAGGTAGTTATGGTCCCTAATGAATTTGGTCATAGCAACCAGACGCTTACTTTGCATCTGAAGGAAAAGGAGCAACAAGAGATCAAAACATTTTTTTCCTTTTTTCTGGAAGAAAAGCTCAATATTTCAGACGGAGACAACATTGAAATATTGAAGCATCTAGCTTTTGAAAAAATTATGAATTCAGAAGTTGCTGAAAATAAGAGCGGTCAGCAACCTTATCTGCAGGAAGTTCCGGATAAAATCACTTTCAATGACCAGTGGCTTGAACACTTTCACCAGGTATTTCCTGTTGAAATTGATACTGCTGAGTCAGACTCTGATTTTAAACATCTCTTTGATTATGCCCAGACAACACGGGCCTTATATACCTCAAAGCTTGTAACTTTTTTCAGGAATGATCCCGACAAAATTATTGCAGCAATAAATGGGATGAACCACATCATCGACATTAACATGTATGTACTCGGTGAAACCATTTTGAAAAAGAAACAAGATTTGCTCAATGAACAAAAACTTAAAAATGAGCAGATAAATAACGAATTCGAACAATTCGTCTATGTCACTTCCCATGACCTGCAACAACCACTTACGACGCTTATTAGTATCAACTCCCTCCTTGAAGAAGAGTTCCCTGAATTACTAGAGGGTGATTCCGGTGTATACGTTCAGTATATGAAAAAGGCTTCAGATCGAATGAGCAGTATGGTTACCGATTTGCTTGACTATTCCAGGATTGGCCGATGGAGTAATAGGCAAAAGGTCGACCTGAATAAAGTTGTCGAATATGTACTAAATGATATGAAATCTGACTTGCGGCGTACAAGTGCCAAGATTCGTGTGGCTGATCTTCCATCGGTTACTGCATATCCTGTGGAAATCAAATTTCTGTTTCATCATCTTATTGATAATGCCTTAAAATTCCGAAGAAAAGATACGCATCCGGTAATAGGTATCTCAGCAAGCAGGAAAATTGGACATTGGGATATTTCCGTTTCTGATAATGGCATCGGTATCGATAGCAAATACTTTGACAAGGTGTTTGTCATATTTCAAAAGCTTCACAACATTGAAAAATACAATGGCAATGGTTGTGGACTGGCTTACTGTAAGAAAATAGCAAAGTTGCACAATGGTGAAATACAGATCGATTCAACTCCAGGCAGGGGAACAACGATCCATTTTAATATCCCTGACAACGAATAGATTTGCCTGCCGTAATTATATTATTGTACAACCGGCATCCTCATGCTATTCAAAGAATAAGAAAAATGAACCTTTCCGCAGCCTGACCTTGTCAAATAACTATTTTTTTGTTATAACTGTACTGCTTAGGTAATTTATTATTGCAGATGAATATTGCCCTCATACCTCGCAGGCAATTTCTAAACAGGTTCTTTTTTTATCCCATTAAAGTATAATTCAAACTATACAAGTAGTTGCTTGATGTTATTTGAGTTAACAAAAATTACATCCAGCATATCTATCATTCAATAACCCATAAAGGAAAATGACAGAATCAGTGGAACATCTTCAAGAGATTATATCACAAAGTAATGAGGATTACTATAAAAAGATGGTGGATGAGGTCCAGGACTACGCCATCGTTCTGCTCGATACCGATGGAATTATAAAAAACTGGAACAAGGGTGCCGAACGCATTAAAGGTTATACATCAGAAGAAATTATTGGGAAACACTTCCGTGTATTCTATCCTGATAAGGAATGTGAACGGGGCATACCAGACAGGCTTCTGCATGAAGCAGTTAAAAAAGGAAGAATAAGTACTGAAGGATGGAGAGTTCGAAAAGACGGTTCTACATTCTGGGCAACGATCGTGATTACTGCTCTGTATAATGATGACAACAAGCTCATCGGCTTCACCAAAATCACACGCGATCTTACCGAACAGAAACAGGCCCAAATAAAACTTGAACAGTTTACTACCAGGCTTGAACAAAAAAATGAAGAGCTTCATAGAAGCCAGGAGCGATATCACAAGATGGTTGAGGAGGTTGTAGACTATGCCATTTTCTCTCTCAATAAAGATGGGATCATTAAAAGTTGGAATCGTGGTGCCGAGCGAATTAAAGGCTATTCAGAAGAAGAAATCATCGGGAAAAATTTTCGAATTTTTTACATTGAAGAAGATCTTAGAAATAATCTCCCTAAAAAAAATCTTATTAATGCAGCTAAGGCAGGGAAAATTACAACAGAAGGTTGGCGTGTAAGGAAAGATGGTTCTACATTCTGGGCCAGCGTTGTCATCACGGCACTTCATGATAAGGAAGGTAACGTTATTGGGTTCTCGAAGGTAACGAAAGATCTTACCGACCGAAAGCTACTTGATGACGTCAGGCAGTTGGCACAAAAGAACAAAGAATTAGAACAGTTAGTATACATTACCTCACACGATCTGCAGGAGCCTTTAAGCTCGATCAGTGGTTTTGCTAACATACTTGAGCATCATTACAAAAATAAACTGGATGAGAATGCCGATAAGTATCTTCATTATATCACCGAGTCTTGCAACCGGATGAGCAATCTTATCAAAGCTCTGCTCGACTACTCGTTAATAGGCAGGCAGAGAAAACTTGAAAAAGTGGATTGTAATCAATTGGTTAGTGATGTTCTCAAAGATCTTAGCAGTAGTATCGAAACCGTCAATGCCGACATTACTGTTGAAAATCTGCCTGCTCTAAATGCCAATTCTGTGGAACTTGAACTTCTGTTTCAAAATCTTATCGGAAATGCTATAAAATTTCGTAGGAAGGATGTTCAACCAAAAATAACTGTCTCAGCTTCAGAGATAAACGGTGCATGGAAATTCAGTATAAGCGATAACGGAATTGGCATCGATGAGAAATTCAGTGAAAAAATATTCAACATCTTCCAGCGTTTGCATACTCGCAGTGAATTCGATGGTACCGGTATAGGATTGTCGCATTGCAAAAAAATTGTTCGTCTATACGGTGGAGACATTTGGGTTGAATCCCAACCAGATCATGGTAGTATATTTCATTTCACGATACCTGAATAATTGTTGAGTATGAAAAAAAAGCTCAATTGTGTCTTGTTAATCGATGACGACGAGCCTACCAATTTTATTAATCGGATTATTATTGAGAAATCCGACTGTACAAACCATGTTCAGGTAACCGAAAGTGCTGAAGAGGCACTGGATTATCTGAAACAAAAAGGCCGGTTCGTGGCGAACGGCCCCACTCCAAAACCCGAACTTATTTTCCTTGATATCAATATGCCCCGGCTAAATGGTTGGGATTTTTTGGAAAGGTACAGAAAGTGGAGTAATGACCTGAAAACGAATCCCGTCATCGTCATGTTGACCACGTCAATGAATCCCGAGGATGAAAAAAAAGCACGACAAATCGACGTGGTTTCAGGGTACGAAAGCAAGCCCCTCAACAAAAATAAAGTCACTGATCTGATTGTGCAGCACTTCCCCTCCTATTTTTGAATCCCTTTTGCCAGTAATTCATCCAGAAGTGTTATTTCGGGATTCCTTATCTCTTCTCGATGATAGGATCCATATAATGTAATTGCACCTCAAATGAAATGGAACGATCATCCTTCAAGGCGATTTCATCCTCATCGTTAAAATGTTCGTAACTCATGCGTGATACCTTGCAGTCTACGTCGCCATCGACATAATCTCCGATTGTATCTGAGATCAAACGCTCCAACTGTACCCTGGATAATGTTTTCAATTTATTACTCATGACATACCTGTTTTGTTCCGGAAAGTTCATCTGTTAAACAGGACAGACATCACGATCATTCGAATCGTTTAGAAACTTACTGCCAGGGAAGATGATTCAGGTCCACATTTCCACCTGAAAGAATGATTCCAATCTTTTTCCCATGAAATATTTCGGGGTGTTCCCGCATTGCAGCAACGGGAACAGCAGATGAGGGCTCAATGATAATTTTCATGCGCTCCCAGATAAATCGCATGGCCTCCACAATTCCCGTCTCACTTACACGGAACAGATCATCCAGATGGGTACGGATAATTTCGAAAGTCAGTTTACTCAAACTGGTTCTTAGCCCGTCTGCAATCGTATTTGGGTTGGTTTGTGGAATAAGCTTTCCGGAATGATACGATTGCCAGGCATCATCAGCACCTGCCGGTTCTGCACCGAAAACAGTGATATTTGTATTGATGCTCTTCGTTGTGATTGCCGTACCACACATAAGCCCGCCTCCACCTACAGGCGCCATGATGATGTCCATATCCGGCTGCTGCTCCAGGAACTCAAGCGCAGCAGTTCCCTGTCCGGCAATGATCAGGGGATCATCATAAGGCGGCACAAAATGCGCGCCTGTTTCTGCGATAACTTCTTCCAGCGTATCCTCACGTGCCCGGAGCGTTGGTTTGCAGTAACGTATCGTCGCTCCGTATCCTTTTACCGCCTCGCGTTTAACGGCAGGTGCATTTTCAGGCATCACAATCCATGCCGGGATGCCGCGTAACTTTGCGGCCAAAGCCAGGGCCTGCCCGTGATTCCCTGATGAATGCGTAGCAACCCCTTTATGCGCCTCATCATCAGGCAGAGAAAAAACCATATTGCTGGCGCCCCGCATTTTGAAGGCACCAACATGCTGAAAATTTTCACATTTGAAGAACACGCTGGCACCTAGCCACTCATCGACAAGTTTACTGCTTAAGACGGGTGTACGATGGATATACGGAGCAATACGATCTGATGCTGAACGAACATCCTTAAGACTTGGAATCTTCATAGCCATGCTTAGGTTCATGTATGGGAAACAGTTATAAATATACGAATAGGATCAATATGGTCTATCAGGATACGATAATGATTGATACTACCGGAAACGGGCATTTACATGATATTTCAGACAATGTAACCGATGTTATCCGGGAATCAGGAATCAAATCCGGGGTAGCTACAATTTTCAATATCGGAAGCACAGCTTCCATCAGCACGATCGAGTTCGAACCGGGACTCAAAAAGGATTTGCCCGAGATGCTGAACCGGCTTATTCCGCCAAGTAAGGAATATGGTCACGAACAGGCGTGGCACGACGGCAACGGTCATTCACACCTGCAGGCAACAACTCTGGGGCCATCACTTCAGGTACCTGTACAAAACGGAAAACCGGTCCTTGGCACCTGGCAACAAGTCGTGCATATCGAATGCGACAACAAACCCAGACAACGATCTATCATGGTGACTGTAATCGGCGAATAACCTTTTTTACATCGCAAAACTCAATCGAAGTTGTTCCAGTAGCAGATTACGTTAAGACAGTGGATTTCTATATGTTGTAAGCTCACAAATACGATTGCGTTTGGAAATAACAACTACAGAGTTCACAGGGTTTCGCATAGATTGCCAGTTTTCTTTTCCTCTGTGCAGTCTCGGTTTCCTCTGCGGTTTCTCTTCTTGGCAACAAAATGATTCCCCAATGTTTGAAGCTTGGATATATGATCATGTCTGGTTTTCAACCACAGAGGTCTCAAGAATCCATAAAGTTTTCCCGTTTTTTTTCTCTGTGTCCACTTTGTAAACTCTGTGGTTAACAATAGTTGAAGATGACAGCGCAAGAATTTTACTGTTCTATTTGTGGTTTTCTGCTGAAGTTTTGAAGGCTGTCTTCGCCATAAGGCGAGACCGAAAAATCGTGCTTTACATGACGGGATATCGTTTTATCACCGGTATTAATCGTCAGAGATAGTTCAATCTGCCACTTTTTGTCACTCATTTTGTGCCCCCTAAGCTCCCCGCCTGATGCCGGGTATTGCACTAATCCAGGTGTGCCCGACATATAGAATGCATGTGCTGAATCGATCAAAACACCGGTATAATCAAATTGATCTATATCCGATGGTATTTGGAAGATAATGCTTTCCGACCGGTTGATGATGGTATCCTGGCTGACATCAGATGAAATTTTATTGTAGGAGAAGACTGTATTTGAACCGGGCTTTATCTGAAATTTAGCCAATCCCGGGCCTATAGAATCAATCTTCACTATTTGTTTATTATGAAGGATACGGTACACCTCATTACCATTCTTTCCGGTCTTGCTGCAACCAGATACAAACAGAACGGCCAGCATTAAAACACAAAACTGTAAATTATTTCTAATCACTTTCAATAACATTGCTTCGATCAAATATTGTCTCGTTAAACTTGTTTTCATGACCGCGTGAAAAATATGCGTGCTCAGATACTGATCACCGGGCATTTTTCCTCGCGATTAAACTTGCTATCGGTTATTATAACGCATTATCAGTTCTTCATCTATGACCCTCAAAAAAGAATCATGAAGCTACAGCGAAAACTTTCCCTGTTTCTATTTATTTCCCTTCTCATCCCCTTATCACTTCAAGCCCAGTCGGAACAGCTTTATGGCGAGATTGGCAACCTAACCCTTGAATCGGGCAAGGTGATTAAAAACTGCCGTATCGGATACCGTGTATACGGATCATTGAAACCCGACAAGTCGAATGTTATCCTCTTCCCTACCTGGTTCAGCGGGAAGTCCAAAGATCTCGCGGGATCAGTTGGTACTAACGCACTGGCCGATCCATCCAAATTTTTCATCGTTACCGTTGATGCTCTCGGAGACGGTGTCTCTTCATCGCCTTCGAACAGTTCGGCACAACCCAAAAATAAATTCCCAGAGTTTACCATCAGGGATATGGTCAATGCCGAACACAAACTGTTGATCAGCATTCTGGGCATCCACCATATACATGCCGTTATGGGCATATCGATGGGAGGCATGCAGACCTTCGCCTGGATAGCCCAATACCCTGATTTCATGGATAAGGCAGTTGCTATTGTCGGCTCGCCGCGGCTTACCTCCTACGACAAACTTTTATGGACAGCCGAACTTGATGCCATTGAGGAAGGACTAAAATCCGGGGCGCCTGCAAAATTAATCGGCAATACCGTCAACGAAATTCATACCATGAATCTGACGACACCGGACTTCCGAATCAATGATACAAAGACGAGTGATTTTAAAAGTTTCATAGACAAGTCGAACACTGGTTTTGAATCCGGTTTTAATCCCTACGATTGGGCAAGCCAGCTCCGGGCGATGATGGCGCAGGATATTTACAAACCCCTTAACGACTCGCTTCAAGCCACTGCCAACACTATTAAGGCGAAGGTATTCATTGTCGCGTCGATGCGGGATCATATGGTCAATCCGCACCCTGCGCTAAATTTTGCACCTTTAATTCATGCAAAAGTAATGAAGCTGCAGACCGACTGCGGACACCTTGGCCCTGGCTGTAAAGCGGATACGGTCAACCCTGCAGTGCGTGCTTTTCTCGAAAACTAAGTTTTTTATACTTTCCCACCACCCTGACAGGGTGGTCAGTTCTTAGTTTAACGCGAGTCCGATATAAGCATTGGAAGAAATCGTTAAAAACGATTCGTTTTAGATTCATTGACTAATAACACCCGGATTAATCCGGGTGTTAGGAAGAATCCGTTTACACATAAACCGTATTAACGGTTTATGCCGGTCCGTGTAGCCGCTCTGAATTATTTCAAATGCGCATCAAGCCACTTTCCGATGATGACCAGAGCCTTGGGACTGAAAGTTTGCTGTATTTGAGAGTACTCGGAGGGGAGCCCGGTATTTGCTTCCTGGAACAGATGATTCAGTCCCTCGATGGTCTCTATCTTCGATTGATCATCAGGCGCCAGTGCTTTTTGGGCCGCCGCAGCGTTTGTTTTTGCAGACACCTGCAGATCTTTTGATCCATAAAGGGCTAAAACAGGAATTCTCAACTTTGCCAAATCAGGCCTTGGATTATATGACATGTAAAAACGTGCCCATGGATTCATCAACTGATCCAAAATATTAACAGCCATTTCGGATCGTTGTGAATCCGAAAGTTGTGGAAGTTCCTGCCTCAATATCTCTTTAGCCCTTGAGATGATTTGCATACTGTCGAGTTTCACATCCCGGAGTACCAGAATTCTCTTTTGTACTTCCACATTCTTATCGATGCTCGCCTGTGAAGCACCCCGTGCTCGTGAAATGTTTTCAATCTGTTCTACACTGATATCCCGCCCCGGCAACGATGGCGTAGCCAAGAGAACCAACGCTTTAATTTTTTTATCTCTCTTTGCCAGAAGGATTGCCTGCACGCCTCCTTCACTATGTCCAATAAGACCAATATGCCTGCTGTCGATCATTTTCTTCCCTGAGAGATAATCAACTGCAGCTAAAGCATCGTTTGAAAGGTCGAGTGTTGTTGCTCCTTCCATCGTACCCTCAGAAGCCCCAACACCCCTGTCATCATAACGCAATACAGCATAACCATGCATAGTGAGATAATCGGCAATCACAAGGAAAGGTTTGTGTCCCATGAAATTTTCGTCACGATCCTGCGCACCTGATCCGCTGATCATTACGAGCACGGGGAACGGTCCCTTACCCGATGGATAGGTTAGTGTTCCGCCCAGTTTTACATGATCAACACTGTTCTCAAAAATCACCGAGTCTACCTGATACGGATAAGACGGTTGTGGCTCCTGTGGACGAATCAAATCTATTTGATCGCTTTGCCCAATTATTCTTTTCAGATTCAATTGAACCGTCTGTCCCCCCTGCATCCACTTCCCGCTAATACTGTCAGTACCGGGTTGAATCGTGCCTTCGTATGAGCCCCTTATTGCCTGGACATCAAGTTTTATGTTATCCTGATCTTGTGTCGCTTTGGTAACGGGAATACCATTCGCGTTTTGATCAGGACTATCCATTGTTGCGGTCAGATCTCCACCACGATTCTTCTTTATATGGAAACGAATACGCAGACTAATTCCCGAGACCGAGAGTTTACCTTCCCAGTTTCCAAGAGCAGATGTGCTTTTTCCTGAAGCTGTCTTCTGTGAAAAAGCAGCCAATGGAAACATCAACGTACTTAACATTATGATTGTCAGTTCAATGACTCCGCTTCTAACTCTTCTTAATTGCATAGTTATTCACCTAATTAAGATAAGATCACAAGCCGTTTCGGCAATTACCGTATAGATACGTTCCCTGAATTTAAGTAATCAGCCGGTAAGAACGTTTTCTTTTTAACGGCACGACAAATTTGCTCAATACCGATTAGATTCCTAAAACGACATTAATTCAATGCTGCCGCATAACGGTCTTTTTTTAAAAAAAACGAAAATGGTCGATGGGCGATTGCAGAGATAAGGAGGGTAAAGTTCGTTTACTAAGAGAAGAATAATAAAAAGCGCTCAAGCCGCCTCTCTCGATAAGTAATTTAGTACTCTACTATTCCAGCGTAATTTATTCAGACAGAAAGCATCTAGCAATAAAAACATGTCCCGATTATGTCCCAATTGCGAACCTAATATGGCCTAACCTATAATTTGATATTTCAACAATTATCCTATTTTTAGTGTGTTAGGTTAAAAGATTATGATTCTACTAATGGTGTTGTGAGTTAATTGGTTGTGGTAAGAAAAGTTTTGGAACATGAACGGCGTTCATATTATTCACTTTTAATTAGATATTTACAGCTAACTCTCCTTTTTCTTGGATTAGTTACTGTTCATGTTTATGCACAGTCTTCGGGAGAGTCACTCTCGCTCAAAGAGCTCTATCCCAAAGGGACGGCTCCTACTGTTCCGTCCGATATTCTGGCCCACTCCTACATCGGAACTGCGATAGACAGAGTCCATAATCTGATATATCTGAAACTCAATCATGAATTATGGACCTATTCCATATCTCAAAATCGATGGACAAAGCCGGATAGCCTTCCGATAGATTATGAACTCAATAACATGGCTTATGATTCTAAAAATCATCGGCTGCTTTTTTGGGATCGTGGAGTTGGCCGGGTTGTAGCACGAAGTGATTCGGGGACCTATCATAGACTCGATCATTCATTTAATCAAAGAAACCAGTATGGTCATCTTGGCTGGTTCGATTCCGAAACGGGGAGAATCTATGCTTTTGGAGGGTATGGTTTGTTCACGGCCAAAAATATTGTGACTTATTATGATCCTTCGGGTAAGGAATGGTTTTTGCTCGATGTCACCGATCCTGACAAAGCCCCCCGAAAACAAACCGGATCGATGGGTATTTTTGATTCAGAGGAGAACAACTTGTATTCGATTGCTCCGACTCAAAACAATCGAGATGCACTATGGAAGCTATCACTTTCACGCAAATCATGGAATGTCGTCGGATACCTGAGTCCAAGATTAAAGAACTATACCAGCAGATTCTTTACTCTTGATTACTGGTATAACAATTATATACCATCGCATCATCTGGCTTTTTTTTCAACAATCGATCTTGAACAACGTAATGAGCTCAGGCTGATGGTATTCGACACGCAAACTAAAAAACTAACTTTTTTGCCATTACAAAGCCAGGCATTACCAACAGGTGTCGATTGTGCAAATATTATCTGGACACCGATGAAACAGGCATTGTTATTAGTGTTATGGCAGTATATGCCATCACAGGAACACTTCCAGGCGGTTATTTACGAAATAGCTTTAAAAAAACTGGATAATCTTTCCCATTACGTCAATACTCACAACGATCATTTGCTGTCACCTGCACCCGTACTGACTAACAGCGAAATAAATCACGTCTTCTATATAATGATCGGATGTTTGATTGGCATAGGGTTAGTTTTTTTCGTTCAAAAAATCAGGGAAAAAGATCATGGGGAAGAACAGGCTGATGATGATATCAAACAACATGATATCGAATCTACTGAGACCACCCATCTAAACAGTTCAAAAAATGATGCTGATGATCAGGATTTAATCGTTTTATCAGATGGCAGGCTGGTCATACTTTTAAAACCGCCGGTAAGATTTTACTACAAGGGGGATTTCATCCTCAACGATCTGCCAGAACATGAGAACAGGCTGTTGATATTACTTGCAAACCATATGCTTACCTCAAATGAATTTGTACTGACTGACGAAATTGACCGTACTCTTTGGCCTGATCATACCAGTCCTGATTATGTAAGGAAGGCACGCAACAAAACGTTGGAACGCCTCGAAACAACGCTCCAGCGCCTCGCCCCCCTTCATGAAGGAATGGAATATATTCTCAGGCGCAACTATGTGTATGACAACAGAAAAGCGGAGTTTGGCTTAAATCCTAAAGTGTGTCGGGTTCTAAACAGCTCTGTCGAGCTGTAAAAACGCACCTTTACAGAAAAACTTGTCTTAACCTTGTGTTTTTTAAGTTTGTAAAAGGCACTTTACAAATCCTTCCTAACAAAAACGTGAATCATTTACAGAGGGTCATAAAATAAATCACGCAACCGCTTTTTTATTTTGTATGCAATGCACAAACATTCACACCCATGCATTATACAATATCGCAATCCTTATTTCACACATCAATCATAAAAACATTTATAACTAGTTATCGCATTTCATTTGTAAAAAGATCATAATTCTATTATAAATACCGTTTTCACTAAAATTACTAATGTTTTTAAGGAATGTATTTATTAAAATTTCTAATGTTGGTAAATGCAATGAACACAACATTTGATCAATAACCTATCTAATTATGAAGCATCGTTACAATTTGATTATAAGTCGTGTACTTAAAATGTGCGCGTATCTCTTTTTTTTGCTGCCAGTTACGGCTCTTGCTCAAAATACCGGAACTATTACCGGCAAGGTCACTGATTCCAAATCAGGCGAGGAACTTGCGGGGGTAAATATTTATGTCACTGAAACACAAAGTGGTGCAAGTACGAACCCTGACGGTACCTATACGCTGACCCTGCCAGCGGGAAAATATACCATGCGTATCAGCTACATTGGGTATAACAGCGTAACTAAGGATATCAGTTTGTCAGCGGGCCAAAAACTGGTTCAGAATTTCGAATTGAGTCAGAGCCTTATAGGTATGAACCAGGCTGTTGTTCTTGGTTCACGGAGCAGTCAAAACAGGACGGTTATTAACTCTGCGGTTCCAATCGACGTGCTGAATGTTGATCAATTGCGTACGACAGGTATGAGTGAAACCAGTAAAATGATCCAAGCACTGGCACCTTCTTTCAATTTCCCTCGCCCAAGCATAACGGACGGTACTGATGCTGTCCGCCCGGCGACGCTACGTGGATTGGGTCCCGGGGAAATGCTCGTATTGGTTAACGGGAAACGCCGTTATCAGAGTGCTCTTGTGAACGTGAATGGTAGTGTGGGACGTGGGGAAGCAGGTGTTGACCTCAACGCCATTCCATCCAGCGCCATTGATCATATTGAAATTCTGCGCGATGGTGCGGCAGCACAATATGGTTCGGATGCCATATCAGGTGTTATCAATATCGTACTTAAGAAGAATACCGGATTAAATCTCAGCAGTAAGGTTGGACAAACAACGGCGGGTGATGGATCGGTTTACGATGGAACACTCGACTATGGATTCAATTTAGGAAACGGCGGTTTTATGCATATCACTGGAGAATACCTTGGCCGCGGAAGCACAAACCATGTCGGACCTGATCCCCGCCAGCAATATTTCGGCATGGACGCAAATGGCAATCCAACCACAGGTGGATCCGACCAGGTATCACTGAATTCAAAAGAAACTACGTTCAATAGGTATGACAGCCATTTAGGTGATCCTGTAATGCGCAATGCCAATATAATGTTCAACTCATCCATTCCCATAGGAAAGGGCGCTCACATCTACACATTTGGCGGTTTGGGTTACCGGGATGTACAATCCGGTGGTTTTTTCCGTCGTTCGCTTGATAACAGAGACGTCCGTGCGATTTGGCCCGACGGATTCCTGCCAATTATACATTCTTATGTCTTCGACGGATCGTTTGCCGCCGGCGTAAAAGGTGCCACGAGTTCAGGTTGGACCTGGGATATCAGCGATACCTATGGATATAACTCTTTCAACTTCGGGGTCGATCACAGTGTCAATGTCACATACGGGGTGAACAGCCCGACTAAATTTAATGCCGGCACACTCTTCAACTTGCAAAACAGTACAAATATTGACATCTCAAAAGATTACAATATAAATGATGCCAATACTGTGACACTGGCATTTGGTGGTGAATTTCGTGTTGAGAATTATCACATCCATGCCGGACAGCATCAATCATATGATGATGGCGGACAGAAAATTCTGGATGGTCCAAATGCAGGAGATCAACCGGCACTTGGTTCCCAGGTGTTCCCCGGATTTCGCCCAAATGACGCGGTAAGTCAAACCCGCTCAAACGTCGGCTTGTATGCAGATGTTGAAAATGATATTTCTGACAAATTCCGTGCAACTGTCGCCGGACGTTATGAGCACTACAATGACTTCGGTTCTACCCTGAATGGAGAAGCAGCACTTCGTTACTCTTTTGCACCCGCTCTCTCAATCCGTGGTGGTATAAGTTCAGGGTTCTCGGCCCCACAGCTACAGCAGTCCAATTATTCTACTACGTCCACCGTATTCATTGATGGATCACCCTATGAAATCAGGACTTTCCCGGTCAAGAGTCAAGGTGGACAGGCTTTGGGGGCATCTCAGTTAAAACCTGAAAAATCAGTCAACATCAGTGCCGGACTTACCTCCAAACCGGTCAGCAATCTGTCGTTTACATTTGACTACTATCACATATACATACAAGATCGTATCGTTCTGTCTTCTAACTTTACCGGCAGCGATGTTCAACAGCTGCTTGAGGCCAAAAACGTAAAAAATGTAACTGGGGGCCGTTACTTCACCAATGCCGCCAATACGATGACAAATGGCTTTGATGTCGTTGCTAACTATGGTATTGATCTGTCTTCTGCAGGGATCATGCGTTTCACTGGGGCTTTCAACTATAATCACAACAAAATTACCAAACGGGCACCGACGCCTGCGGTACTTTCCAGCCTGAATACGCAGATTTTCGATCGTTCTGCAAGTGAATACCTTACTGTGGCACAGCCAAAGACCAGCCTGATTCTTACGTTGAATTACAATTATAAAAAGTTCGACGCGACTATCAGGGAAAACCGGTATGGTAAAGTGACAAGCCTGAGTAACGATCCAACCCGTGATCAAACCTACAGTGCAAAGTGGATTACTGATGTTAATATTTCTTACCCTGTACTTCCAAAAACAACGCTTGCCATCGGCGCAAACAATGTTTTTGATGTCTATCCGGACAGGACCATTGACAGAAACAATTTTTTAGGTATCTACCCATACAGCGGGCTGTCACCCTTCGGCTTTAACGGCGCATTTTATTATGCACGTATTGATATCCGTCTATAGCCGAATAACAATAAAGCCGGTCTGGTTGTGGGACCGGCTTTGTTTTTACCTGTTGATATCGCATACTTCATCATTATTATTCCTCACAGAAATATGCATTTGCTGCTCATTTGATGTTTAATTTCACTTATATACTATGATTAAACGACCAGTTTTTTCCCATGTCGCCGGGATTTTTTTTATCACAAGTATTTGCTTCATTCTATCTGCTTCGACTCTGCACGCTCAGGCTGGAATCTCAAAAACCTATCATCACGCAGTAGTTGTCAGTGCGAATAGTGACGCCTCCCATGCCGGAATCGAAGTTATACGACAGGGCGGGAATGCCGTCGACGCTGCCGTTGCCGTTGGTTTTGCGCTTGCCGTTACCTATCCGGAAGCCGGAAACATCGGTGGTGGGGGTTTCATGGTCGTGCGCATGTCTGATGGCGAAATGAACACGCTTGATTTCAGGGAAGTCGCTCCCTTTGGCGCCAGCAGAACAATGTATCAGAATAAAGACGGTGACGTTGTTAAAGGACTCAGCAGGGAAGGATATCTTGCTGTCGGCGTACCGGGAACCGTAGACGGGCTTGTGCGCGCTCATGCCAAATACGGCAAACTTCCTCTTAAAACGGACATGGAGCCGGCCATCGAACTTGCCCGCAAAGGATACCGGCTGAGCTATGACCAGGCCCGGGTACTCAATTACTACCGTGACAAATTTCTCCTCCACGCATCATCCACGAAATATTTCGTGAAGCCCGACTCTGCTCTCTGGAAAGAAGGTGAACTGTTCCAGCAGAAAGATCTCGCAAAAACCCTCGAGCTGATAGCTGATAAAGGACGCGATGGATTTTACAGTGGTAAAACAGCCGATCTCATCGTGCAGCAAATGAAGGATGGCCATGGACTAATTACCCACGAAGACCTGGCTAAATATCACAGTATCTGGAGAAAACCGGTCACTGCCAACTATAAAGATTATCAGCTCATCATGATGCCGCCTCCCAGCAGCGGGGGCATTATAATCAAACAAATTCTTAAAATGGTGGAACCGTACGGCGTCGATACACTAAGCTATAATGGTTCTCGATATATTCATCTGATGAGCGAGGCTGAACGACGCGCTTATGCCGACCGGGCTTACTTTCTGGGTGATCCTGATTTTGTGAAGATGCCCCTGAGCTATATTACCAGCGACAAGTATCTCAAAGAACGTATGAGCAATTTCAGCTGGACTCACGCCACACGCAGCAAGGATGTCGACCACGGCAAGGTTCCCGGATTCAGTTTTAAGGAACACAAGGAAACTACACACTTCTCTATCGTAGATCCGGATGGCAACGCCGTTTCCATCACTTACACGCTTAACGGTGGTTTTGGCTCGCATGTGAGTGTTGCCGGCGCAGGATTTGTACTAAACAATGAGATGGACGACTTCTCCGCGAAGCCCGGTGTTCCGAACATGTATGGTCTGCTTGGCGGCGAAGCTAACGCCATACAACCGGACAAACGCATGCTTAGCAGCATGACGCCAACTATCGTTACACAGAACGGAAAACTACGCATGGTACTCGGAAGCCCCGGCGGTTCCACGATTATCACAACAGTTCTTCAGACATTCTTCGACATGTCTGTTTTTCATATGAATGCACAACAAGCGGTATCCGCTCCAAGATTTCATATGCAGTGGTATCCGGACCAGATTAATTTTGAGCCTTACGCCATCCATAAAGATGCTGCAGATGCCCTGCTGAAGATGGGACATCATTTACATCAATGGGGGTATTGGGGACGTGCCAACTGTGTATTCATTAAAGCAAGTGGCGACCGCGAGGCCGGTGCGGATCCGCGTGGAGAGGACGATGCATTCGGTTACTAAATCGATGTAAGGACGACTATTTCTTAGGGAAAACGGGCCTGATCACATATAAATCCTGCTCGTTTTATTTCGGGAAGGATATCTACATAAATATGATAGAATAATAACAATTATATGCTGAATAAACAGAAACATAGCCCCAATAAAAATATCTCTGTTACACAATCGCGGAACGATTTGTAACCAAGCCGCATTGATTCAGTGGATAAATTCAAATCTATTTTATTTCCGGTAATGGCAAAAGCTCTTCAAGATGGCAACAAGGTTCCGGCATTTTCACTTCCCGATGAAAATGGGAAGATGTTTGACATCCATGAAGTTTTGGGAGAACATATCCTTGTCATTTACTTCTATCCTAAGGATGATACGCCAGGATGCACTACCGAAGCTTGCACATTCCGTGATCACTTTGAAGATCTGACAGATGCCGGGGCTGTTGTAATCGGCATCAGTTCAGACAGTCCGCAATCACACAAACGATTCAAGGAAAAATACCGGCTGCCCTTTAAGCTGCTAAGTGATCAGGATAAAAAAGTTCGGGATCTCTTCGGTGTTCCTTCAAGCCTGATGGGTTTGCTGCCCGGCAGGGTCACCTACATAATTGATCGAGATGGGGTAATCAAACATGTTTTTAATTCGCAACTTAACGCTGCAGAACATGTTGAAGTTGCCAAAAACATCATCAGACAACTGCAGGATGCGAAAACTTCCCAAACAAACTCTCAAGCTTCCGGTACCGATAGTCGAAGATAGATTCGACCCTCCTGCGAACAAACAATGAATTAAGAATCCGGCCTATTGGTCCAAAGGGAAGTTTGTAATTTAAGAGATCTGTCATCTCCACACCTCCGTCAACTTCATGGAAATGATGCTCGTGATGCCAGAAATTATATGGTCCAAAACGCTGCTCATCTACAAAATAAGCCGGCTCTTTAACATGCGTTATTTCCGTTACCCAATTCAAAGGGATATTAAAAATTGGCTTTACGATATAAGTAATTACCATCCCATCATACATCTTTTGATCCTTATAGCCTGATGTAATAATAAACCCCATATAATCAGGTGTAATTACAGACAAATTTCTGGGCGATGAGAAAAAATCCCACGCTTCCTCCATTGAAACAGGAAGTTTTTGTACGCGTTGAAGATGATGTAATGGACTCACGGTTTGTCACAATTAATTATTATTTATTAAAACAATCGATGCAATAAACCCACAGTTTAATTATATCGTTGCATTAGAAAATGCATATCCAGGAATCCAATACATTTCTATATATATAAACTAAAAATATTGACTGTGCATATGTACAGTACTCTTCTGTATGAACCTCCCTTGTCGATCACAGCCTCCTCATTTAAAATAGAGTATATTTAGTGTAGTACTATTGTACACAGCATTTATTCCCCCCCCGATAGTCTTATGGGGAGGGCCGAATCCAACCTTACAAATGCTTGTGCAAAATTAGTGGGGGAACTCAATAACATACCTTTTTCAGGAGGTTACGATGAAACAAGTCATCCAAACACGAGGGAAAAGACTGTTGGGCATCATATGTATGCAATTGTTTATGATTCCAACGATGCTACTCGCTCAGCTAACAGGCACCTATACAATTGGCTCTGGTGGTGATTATACAACCATCACTGATGCCGTGTCGGCGCTTAAAACCGACGGGGTTTCCGGACCAGTCACGTTTAATATCAAACCCGGCACCTATAATGAGCAATTCGTTTTAGATGCGATTACTGGTTCGAATGGCACAAATACTGTCACCTTCCAATCGCAAGGTGGTGTGGCCAGTGATGTCCAAATCTATCATACCGCTTCTGCCGTCGCCGACAACTATGTCATAAAGGTAGATGGGGCGTCGAACCTGCTGTTCAAAAACCTGACTCTGAGCGCAACGGGTACTACGTATAGTAAAGTGATGGATATAACTTCACAAAGCAGCAATATTTCGATTTTAAATGACTCTCTGACTTCCGGTTCAGGCATATCAGGGAGCTCAAATGCCACTCTTATACTTGCAAACAGTGTAAAGCTGTCAGATATCACAATCAATAATAACGCGTTCAATGGTGGTGGTTATGCTGTTCGTCTAACTGGTGTTTCCAATGATGTTTCATCAAACTTCAACATAACCAACAACCGGTTCAACAATGTTTACTCTGGAATTTTTTTACAGTATGTCAACACAGTTACTTTAAGCAATAATATCTCTTCCATAACAAGCGGTTATGGCATTTACGCAAATCAAATCGGCGGGGTTGTTCAAATCACCAAAAATCAGATGGCAATAAATAACGCCTATGGCCTGTATCTGTCAAACATTTCAAGTGGAACCCCACCGACCGGAACGCATGGCATCATCGCAAACAATTTGATCCATCTGACAACAAATTCGGGGCATTATGGGATCTATATCAGCAACAGCACATATCAGGATATTGTTTTTAACACAGTCAACATTACCGGATCCGGATCAACATCACGGGCATTTTATGTTGCTGGCACCGGGTCCAATTATCTGATTGAGAATAATATCTTCTCGAACGATGGCGGTGGTTATGCCTACTATGCCAGTACCACAAGTGCGATCTCCACATCTGACTTTAACAACCTGTATTCAACCGGTAACTACCTGGCATATTGGGGCAGCAACTTACGTGATCTTTCTGCTCTGCAAACAGCCAGCAGCAAGGAGACTCACTCGGTTTCTGTATACTCGCATTTTGTCAGCAGCAGCGATCTACACGTTACATCACCCTGGTTGGATGGCAGCGGTGTTGATTATGCGAACATATCAACTGATATCGACGGTGAAAACCGCTCATCCCAAAATCCTGACATTGGAGCCGATGAATTTACAGCGGCAGCCGGAACCACAACACCGCTTTCCGGTAGTTATACAATTGGTTCTGGCGGGGATTATACTACAGTAGCAGATGCCATCGACGATTTGATGCTGAAAGGAATATCCGCCCCGGTAACGTACCATATAAAATCGGGGACATACATCGAACAGGTATCGATGCGATCCATTCCCGGGGCAAGTGCTACAGATACGGTCACCTTCCAGTCGGAGTCTGGTGCAGCGAAAGATGCCACTATCTTTTATAACGCTTCCGGTACAGCAGACAACTACGTCTGGAGGCTAATTGCATCCAGTCACATCCGCTTCCGTAACCTGACGTTACAAAGTAACAATTCCAACGGTGCACAATACGGACGCGTGTTAAATTTGAACGGCGCATGCGGTGACCTTGCTCTTCGCAACGCTATAATCAAAGGCGCACCTGCAAATACCAGTTCCAGCAATCATATCCTGATTTTTTCGGATAATTCTGTAATACAGGGATTCATAGTCCGTGATGATTCGCTATCCGGTGGAAGTGTGGGCATCAGGATGGATGGTTTAAGCAACGATCCCAATCAGGATATTCTCTTAACTAACAATAAGATAAATACCTGGTATACCGGAATTCAGTTGCAGTATATAACGATTCCGGTTATCACACAAAATACTGTCTGGGTGAGGTCAGGTTATGCCATCTATATGACAAATTTCGATGGCCAATTTATGGTGAATGCCAATAATCTGATGCCGACAAATGCGTACGGCCTATACCTGAATAATGGCACTGGCGGCACACCACCAACCGACCATCATGGTCAGATTTATAACAACGTCGTCGCCCTTAATTCAAATAGTGGCCACTTCGGTATCCAACTATCGGGCATCAAGAATACCGACTTTGTCTATAACAGCGTAAATGTGTACGGCGGCGGCACTACATCATCAGGATTTCGTCTTGTTGGTAACAATAGTACTGTTCTGATGGCCAACAACATATTCTCCAATGAAGCTGGTGGTTACGCTGCTGACTTTAACACAATTTCCGGTTTAACGAGCAGCGATTATAACGACTTTTACTCATCTGGCAACTATCTTGCAAAATGGGGTAACAGCAACCTGAGGAACTTGGACACTCTGCAAAGCTTGAGCAATAAAGAAATGCACTCAGTGTCAATATATCCTCATTTCCCGTCAACGACTGACTTGCGTACCGACTCGCCATGGCTTGACGGCAAAGGAGTAACATTCACCGGATTGACAACTGATATTACTGGAGCCTTGCGTGATGCAACAACTCCGGATATCGGGGCCTATGAATTCACTTCTGATCCAAACAACACGCCGCTGTCGGGCACATACGATATCGGCACAAGCCTGGATTATGCGACCTTTGCCAGTGCAGCCAGCGATCTGATATTCAGGGGAATCTCCGGTCCGGTAACCTTCGATGTTGCAAGTGGGACCTATGTTGAGAACTTTACACTTCGTGCAATACCCGGTTCAAGCTCAGCAGATACGGTTACATTCCGTTCCAAAACAGGTAAATCGGCTGATGTAAATATCTATTATGCTGCAAACGGAGCCGGAGATAACTACCTGATGCAACTGATTGGAACGAACCATCTGCGTCTCTGGAATCTTACCCTGACCGCGAACAATATGTCTAATTCAAACTACGGACAGATTGTGAACCTCATTGGTGCAGTTGGAGACGTTGGTATTAAGCATTGTAACCTGATTGGAAGCCCGCGCAATACCAGTTCCTCTAATCTCAGCATCATTTACAGCAACCAGTCCGTTATCGATCATTTTTACCTTGAAAGCGATAGTCTCAAAAACGGGAGTTCAGGGTTTTATATGAATGGTGTAAGCAATGATTACTCACCATGGCTCATGGTTAAAGATTCCTACATCGACACCTACTACTATGGTATCTTTGCTTCTTATCTGAATACACCTCAACTCATGAACAATCATATTGTGGACAACGTAAGTTATCCTGTTTATCTGAACGGCGTCTCCGGAACGTTCATGATAACAGGCAATATGATATCGTCCACGACTTATGGATTGTATTTAAACAACGTATCGGGCGGGAAACCACCAATTGGAACGCACGGCCTGGTAGCCAATAACTTTGTTAGTTCAGCAGGAACAAGCGCTAACCGGGCACTCTACCTGTCAAATTGCTCTAACACCGACTTTTATTACAACAGTATGTTGGTCACCGGAGCGCAAAACACAACATCAACCGTATACATAACCGGAAGCGGATCAGAAAATCAATTCGTCAATAACATATTCGCCAATAAATCCGGCGGATTTACTTATGACGTCAACTCGCCGGCATTGATTGGCATGAGTGATTATAATGATTTGTACACGACCGGTTCCAATATTGCAAGGTGGAGTAATAACGCACTTGCTACACTGGCCGATCTTCAGTCAGCCAGCAGCATGGATGCGAACTCAATTGCAGCCAATCCGGGCTTTGTGTCAAATACTGATCTGCACGTTACTGCTGCTGCGCTCGATAGTGTTGGCACGCCGTTAACCAGAGTGACTACCGACATCGATGGTCAGACCAGGGATGCGAACAAACCGGATATCGGTGCTGATGAATTTATTGCCGGAGCCACGCCCATAGATGACGAACCGGGTAGTGTTCAACCGGGTTCCGGATTGCCCAAGAAGTTTGTTCTCTACCAGAACTACCCGAATCCGTTTAATCCGACAACTCAGATCCGTTACGGCTTGCCAAAGGCCTCCGACGTGAAGGTAGACGTGTATAACACATTAGGCCAGAAAGTGCTGACTCTCTTTGACGGACGTCAAACAGCAGGTTACCACATAATAACCTGGAATCCGAGAGATGCCGCCAGCGGCGTTTATTTCTATAGGATTCAAGCTGGCAGCTATGTTAAGATCATGAAAATGCTCTTCATCAAGTAGCTTTCACTATACACTTAAAAAAGCCTCCTGTTTGGGCACAGGAGGCTTTTTTGTTTTATATGACTATCCGCAATTGCGACACAAGCATCAATTGCCACAGAGACAAGGAAAAAGGTTAAAAGTTAAAGTATACCCTCCCTGATATTCCCGACTCTGTGAATTCCCTGTGCCCTCTGCGGTAAATCTAAGCGCCGGAATAACAACCACAGATACACGGAGTCCCGAACCTTCGGGAGTGTCAATGTGGTTTTTTAGTGAAACAATCGGGGTTTATACGAAATTGTATTGATTACGGATAGTCATTTTGTTTTATTCTGCTTGACCAGCTTTTGTAATCAGTTGATCAAAAAATTCTGCGAACTGCATCGGGTCAACCCAATCTGCCAACAGCGTAATCGAGCCGGGTAAGTGTTTCTTCCTGACCAAGCAGTTCCATCAACTCGAAAAGCTCAGGTCCGTAGCCAACACCGCTGACAGCAAGACGCGTCGGAAACGCAAGTTTGCCAAAACCAAGTCCTTTTTCTTCCAGAAGAGCAGCCATCATTTCTTTCAAACGTTGTCCATTCCAGTCGTGTGACCCTAACTTCGAAAGACGATCGTGGTATTCCCGAACAAGGTTTCCGGTATCTGCTTTCCACGCCTTCTTCACACCTTTCTCATCGAATGTCTGGGGTGCTTCAAAGAAATAGCTGCCTTCATCTATAAAATCACCGATCTTCTGCGCACGGTCTTTCATCAGTCGAATGACCTCTTTTAAAAATTCATCCGGATAACCGGTATATCCCTCAACCACAGCATGCGAACGGACCCTCGGCAACAACTCAGACTCTGACTTGTTCTTAAGATACTGCTCGTTATACCAAAGAAGTTTTTTAGGATTAAATACCGCGCCACTTTTGCTCACACGATCCAGAGAGAATGCCTCGATCAACTCATCAATCGCGAGGATCTCCCGATCATCACCGGGACTCCAGCCCAGGTATGCAAGAAAATTAACCAGGGCATCCGGCTCGTATTGCTGTTCTATGTAATCATGAACATTAACCGGTATCCCCAACGCATCGGCATTCCTTTTAGAGAGTTTCCCGCCCTTAGGAGACATGATAAGCGGCAGATGCGCCATTTTCGGTGGCTCCCAGCCCAGATATTCATAAAGCAGAATATGTTTCGGTGCGCTGCTGAGCCACTCCTCGCCGCGAATAACATGAGTCACTCCCATCGCATGATCGTCGACAACGTTGGCCAGGTGATAGGTCGGCAGACCGTCGGATTTTAACAATACCTGGTCGTCCAATCCATGACTCTCGAAAGATACAAAGCTTCGTATTTCATCTTCGAACCGAATCGTCTCACGGCGTGGCACCTTCAACCGGACAACATATTCTTCTTCAGACTCCAGCCGACGTTCCACTTCCTCTTTTGGTAGTGTAAGGCTATTCTTCATCGACATGCGGGTTATCGCATCATATTTTGGCGAGGGATTGCCGGACTTCTCAAGACGTGTTCGCATGTCATTAATCTCATCGGTCGTGTCAAACGCGTAATAAGCGTATCCGGCATCGATTAACTGACGCGCATATTTCAGATACAATTCCGATCGCTCGCTCTGACGATACGGTCCGACCTCCCCTTCCTTGCCCGGCCCCTCATCATAATCCATTCCTGCCCACTTCAATGCCTTTACAATGTCCTCCTCGGCACCTTCTATATAGCGATTCTGATCGGTATCCTCTATGCGCAGAATAAACGTGCCATTATGATGGCGCGCATATAAAAAATTATATAGGGCTGTGCGGAGCCCGCCAATGTGAAGCATTCCAGTTGGTGAAGGAGCAAATCGTACCCGTACGTTATCTGTCATATCTTTGTTCAAATATTCTTTTTTTCATTTTCTGAGGATACCGCCGTTCAGAGACAGAAGTCCCGTGAATGCCAAAAATAACGATACCTCTACTGATCAACAACGTAAAAAGCCATCAACACTTGCCTTTGGCAATTTGTCTTCTTTTCGGGTTGCCGGTTGCGTGTTGCGGGTTCACCCGTTTGTTGTTATAAACGAAATTGAACGATGTATCCACGGTTTATTACATTTCACACCTGACGGCACAGTTTATTTGATCGGGTTCTCAGGTTTCTACCAATATGTTGTCACTACGGATATTTTCTATGAATAATACATCTTGATCTAAAATGACAAACTAATAATGAACAGATAATCCGCAACTCGCAACTCGCAACTCGGCAACCGGCAACCGGCAACCGGCAAACCGAAACTAATTCCCATATTCCCTAATTTCCACTTATCAAAATACACTTATGAGCCTTCGGGATTAATACTGCATGAATCACATGACAACTCTAACCTTGCTCACGCCTGTTCTCATCCCCGATTTACACGATCTTACGATGATGCTGCGCGCTGATCAGGTAGTAATTAATGACATGAACTCATTCTCACGAAAAAGCCGGGGACACCGCTGCAAGATACGGACGCCCGGGGGAACACATTGGCTCAGAGTGCCGGTCCATCCGGACGACCGTCGTTCCCCGATGCATGAAGTCCGGTTGGCTTTGAATAGCCGATGGGTTAACGACTGGATGCGCATACTGCAGCTCAACTACAGAAACAGCATGTACTTTGATTTCTACGAACCGGAAATCCATGCGGATCTTGAACATGCATCACAGTTTCCCCTATTGGTTGATGCGACTAACTGGCTCTGGAAACGTCTGTTCACCTATTTATATCTCGATATCACATGGGAGCGGGCCAGTAAAATAAATGAATACGATACTAATCCGGATAAATTCAAGCAAAACATGAATACCCGCGTACTCTGGCAAGAGCATGATTCAAAATCCTACATGAGACAGTCGAACAATCCGGACATCATGGAATTCGATTACCCGGCCTATCATCAGCATTTTGAGGGATTTGAACCGTATTGCTGTCTATTGGATATGCTCTTTCAATTCGGACCAACGGCGTGGCAGCTTATCGATTATCTTAAAAAAGGCAGGGATTTTTCGTAACCAGATACATGATTCTAAACACTCTCTTTAGTCGGTGAAGGATTTATTTCAATAATTTTGAACGACTTGCTTCGCCCAACAAGCGGTTTAATTTTTTGAGAAATCTCGGTTTTCAGAAGTTCTATCAGTCTTTCTTTAACAAAATGCCGATATGTAACGATGCTGATTTCACGAACCGGGACCGGTGGTTTAAAGTAATGGAGAAATTTTTTAGACTCTTCCGGGAAATCAATGACGGCGAGTTCGGGCAGAATTGTAATCCCTTTATTTGAATCGACCAGCCGTTTCAGCGTATCGATACTGCCAACTTCATAATGCAGGTTTGTCAGGTAATTACCCCGTTTCTTAAGTTCGCAAAGATTGATGATCTGTGATCGCAGACAGTGTCCTTCCTCCAACAACCATAGCCGGTTGAGATCGATATCCTTCGGGATTACATATTTTTTCCGAATTAGATCTTCCTTCCCGCCGGCATATACCAGGAACTCTTCATTATAAACTGATACCTCCCTGATGCTTTCCAAGTGGAGGGGAGTCGCTAAAATTCCTGCATCAAGCTCTCCGTACTGCAGTTTTTCCACGATGTGTTCCGTAGTGTACTCACTTATGGAAAGCTTAAGGTTTGGATATTTCTGAAGAAAATCATTAAGAAATAATGGAAGCAGAAACGGCGCAACCGTTGGAATGACTCCGAGTTTCAGCTCTCCACGGATCTCCCCCTTAAAATCCATGACAATTTGTTTAATTCTGTTAGCCTCGTCCAAAACACGTCTTGCCTGGCTCAGAATTTCGATTCCTTCCTGTGTTGGGACCACAGGATGCCTGCAACGATCAAAAATGCGCACGTCAAGTTCATTTTCAAGTTTATTGATCATCGTGCTCAGCGTCGGCTGTGTTACGTGGCAATGTTTGGCGGCCTGCCCAAAATGCCGGTACTGATCAACTGCCAATATGTACTCAAGTTGCTGTAGATTCATACTAATAGATTTTATCTATTGAAATATAGGAAATATCAGTTTCCTATATGAATGGGAGATGGTTTAGCAGATCACCGATCGGATTACAAGGCAAACGGTAAAGAATGGAGAACATCTTCGTTATAGGGCCTCGGCCTTTCAGAAACAGTGAACGGCCATCAGTTTCTGCTTTATGACGGCCGGGCACAGACGTTTCCGGAGGCTATTCTATGGCAGAGTTGTGATGCCAGAGAGTCTCGCGGCTATGTTAAACGAATTGACAAGAAAGGAGTTGACGCACATAATGCATTTTAAGCTCTCTTTAAATAAATCATGCAGAACTGTCCTATAAATTCTGGTTACGCCGATGTCTTGAATTCATGAGAGGGAAAGAATTTCATAAGCATCTCCTGTGCATCCTCGTTGCCGAGAACCGAGGCTCTTGCAAGATCATCCTTCGCATAGTTATAATTCCCATACTTAAGAAATGAATAACCCCTATAGTATAACGCGGATACATTTTTTGGGTCAAGCCGAAGTGCATCATTGTAATTCAGGATAGCTTCGATCTTGTCATGATAGTGGCGGAAGTAGATCAGTCCGCGGGTGACATAAGCTTCAGGGTCTTTTTTATCCAGCGTAAGACTTTGGTTGATATCATCCAGGGCCTCCACATACATGCCCAGTTTCATCTTTACATTGGCAATCCTCTTATATGCAATAGGATCGTCATTGTGAAGCTGGAGTATCTCGCCATAGCAATTCATTGCAGCTTCGAAATTACCATTCGCCTCATGGACTAAACCCAAAACAAGGTGGGCCGTGCAGTTTTCCGGTTGTTCGTCTAATATCTGCCGGGCGGTCTGAACTGCATGTTCGAAATCCTCTATCTTATAGTAAAACATACACAAGTCTGCCCAGAACATTTTACTGGTTCTGTCTATTACCGCTGTATTCATCTCTCTTTTTTTTATCAATTATTTTAATTCAATTAAACAACTCGGCTATTTTGTATGTATTGACAAAATTCACAATACATCAATACCTGGATTGATTCGGAGAAGTGAAAGTTCGAAGACCGTTACAATAAACGTTTTAATCGGACTCCTTCTCCTGACTTGCATTTACAGAATGGAGCCAGTTGGGTTATTTCTCCAGACCAAATATGGCTGCATTTGTCATATCCCCAACATGTTAGCATTCTCTAATTCTAATTGTAAATAAAAGCATATATCGCGTAAAATCAACAATATAGTATCATTAAATAAATCTAATAATTATAAATAAAACTTAACTCACTGGTAGGCAATAACTACTCCCTTATTATCTCCAGGAATTCTTTAATTTTTTTTACAAAACCTATCCCGCTCAATTTTACAATGAATCCGGCTCATTTTTACAAATAGCGCATTTTATCGTTAACATATGCAAAATAAGGATTGCTCCAATTTTACAGGAGATTCCAACTATTTTGGTCTGACATTCATCAAATAATTTGCCAAATCTAATACACCGGACATCGAATAAATACCTTTCCCCAGACAAATCCTTTTGGGTCGATAATATTTTTAATTCGTAATCCGAAAACACATAGAAAAACAACATGTAACAACTATCTTATTTTTTACAATTAACAATTGTAAAAAAAGTTGCCATATCACCACTCAAAACCGGGCATTTCATCTCCGAATGAATAATTATATGTATCGCAAATGGTTATAAATGAACATATAATTATTAGATATATTTAATCTTTGTAAGTCGAACAATCCAAAGTTCAGAGCTGTTACATTTTTGTTACAGTATTGATCGAATACCGGTATGTGAGATGATGGGATATCATGCAGCCGCGTTTCTATGATGTGATTGCAATTGAATTATTAGTTTAGCAGTAGAACCAGCCGCCAGTTACAATTCTGAATCTTCACCGTTCCGTGTCTTGCGAGGTATTTGAATGCATTTGTGCAGAAGAGCAATCCGACGGCACAGATATACTTTCATCGTTCAGTCATAATCATTTCCATAAAAGATATTTCCGTAATGAAGACACAAGAAGCCCCCGCTATCAACAGCACATTTACTGATGAACTTTGCCTGTTTCATTTTCAAATTGAAGACTATGACCACGCATCTGAAATCGCGCATAAGATGCTGGAAGAAGATCCCGAAAATTATACGGCCCTTTTGGTACTTGGATTGATATCTGAGGAATATGAGAATTTTCAGACGGCCTTGAATTATTATAATACTATTCTTGGATTCTACGCGAACGATTCAACCACGCTCAAACGAAAAGCGGTCGTGGAGATGAACATACAGAAAGATAAATCCGCCCTGACCGATATCACCCGAAGTCTTCAGTTAAACAGTAATGATGCCGAGGCCTATATCATCCGGGGACTCATTTATTTTTATTTGTTTCAAAAGAAGATCGAAGCCATCGTCGATTACAACCATGCCTTGCGTTTGGAACCAAATAATGTGCATGCACTTTTCAACCGGGGATATGCCTATCTCAAATATGGCAATTACAATTACGCCCGCGATGATTTTGAACGTGCAGCCCGCCTGGGTTATACCAACGCGTCTCAGATGCTAAACCGTCACTTCTCCGGACTGGAATATCAACCGGCCTGACTAACTTGAAAGGTAAATATTATTGACTGAATATATTCCGACGTGGCCAACGAACCATCCAATCGGTAACAGTAAGGATAAAAAAAGAAAGGGTGGCTCGTTCCCGGGCCACCCTCTAAACTATTCATCAAGAGAGACGCACTAAGACGTGCGCACTTAAATATACGTTTTACCTATCTATTTATTATACAATATTACAGTATTTTATTTTTGAGCCGCTTCTATTCCCCAAAAAAGTTCCGTAATCCCCCCTCCGATCATCATCTTACCAACGTTTATTATCATTCTCAGAATTTTGAACACCCTGCCTTACAATCAGTTATAAACTACATAGTCGATGGGTTTATAATATAATCGTTAAGTATTTGTAAATACGATAATAATCATGATAGTTTTTTTCCTGAAATCGCGACAGAATACAATATCTAACTCTCAATCGACGCTATTTATCTGCGCAATTACAAACTTAGTACTATATCCCCTCATTTATAGTCTTTCCAAAACCAGTTGTTGTCTCTGACACTGGTTTGAACCAAAACGTGGTTGTGTTAGCTGCCACCTGGTTTCCAGTAAAATATCTGAACCGAATAAATCCAGGGATCACTTTAAACAGGTAATGTTATCGATAATATTCCTGGATTATTGTAATGCGATCCACGATGACCCCAAAAAAGATAAAGGCTATTGTTTCCTACAACAAGGCCCCGGGCCTGGACCACGATAATGCGCTGGCCCTATTCAACCAAGGATATGCTTATCTCAAATACGTCAATCGTGACTACGCGAAGGATGATTTCACAAAATCGGCCAGCCTGGGATATGAATATGCCCGCGAGATGCTCACTCTCTACTTCCCCAACCAAAATTTTGAAAATGAGTAACGGGTTCAGCAACTCTTTCTTACAAATAAACTGCTGAACATCCGAGACACCCATGAGCAGCCTGTGTGGCCCTGCGAGGACAAATGACCTGAGAATATAACGGGTCATATCGTAGAGGGAACCCCGTTTCCGGAATTCCCTTCTTCCCCTGCTAAAACCTGTTACCGGGTATTGCCTTTACTTATATCGATTTGTTCTTCGCTATCCACATATGCGGTAAATTGAGTGCCCTTTTTAACGACTGCATTCTTACCACGCATAAATAATCCGATCGGAGACACAAGCGCCGTAACAGCCACCATGCCGCCGACATGAGATTTACCACCTTTACCGGCAACAGCCCTGAGTGGAATCTTTGTACCATCGACACCCTTCACCCAGTCGATTTCGAAGTCTATCTTGCCTTTACGCCCGAGCCATTTGGAATGCCTCTTTTCGATGACACGACCCTGAGCTTCGGCAAACCGGTTAATGATGATTCTGCCGCCAATAGTTACATCCTCGTTCGCCTGTAATTTAACTTTATCACCGACTTCCAGTCCCTTGTCCCCGGAATCGAGACGCTGCATCAGAGTCAGTTTTATGGCTGCCCCTTCCGGGACCATCACAGCCATTTTTGACTGTGCAATCGCCAGGGAACAAAACATCCCAATAGCCAGCGCTGTTAGTAGTACACGTTTCATTTTCTCTCCGTTTTCATTTCAATTCATAGCATAATATAAGAGACGCTAACCTAATATTTGTTACCATAAACATGCTATATGCGAAAAAAAAATGTTGGAGAATGACGGGATACCAGGGGTTGATGATTGGGCTGCAATAATATATGGCACTAAAAAAAATGCTTCGCTGCATGAACAACGAAGCATATAGTGCGTGCGCTACAGGATTCGAACCTGTGACCCTCCCGATGTAAATCGGGATGCTCTGAACAGCTCAGGGTTCATAATTTTTGATCAGTTTTATAATATACTCCCGGCTTTTCTTCCGCTTGATTTCTTTCTCTCGCTGCATGGCTTCTGATCGGGTCGGGTAGGATTCTGCATACGCTAATAACCACGGCCTTCCGGTTTTAGTGGCTTTGCTTCTCCCTTGATTGTGCCGGATGAATCGGTCACCCACATCATCTGTCTGCCCGGTATAGAACCGGTCGCGGGATCGGCTGTACAAAATATACACATAGTACATGGATCTCTCTTGATGGTTTTTTGAAAATGGTGGGCGCTACAGGATTCGAACCTGTGACCCTCCCGATGTAAATCGGGATGCTCTGAACAGCTCAGGGTTCATAATTTTTGATCAGTTTTATAATATACTCCCGGCTTTTCTTCCGCTTGATTTCTTTCTCTCGCTGCATGGCTTCTGATCGGGTCGGGTAGGATTCTGCATACGCTAATAACCACGGCTTTCCGGTTTTGGTGGCTTTGCTTCTCCCTTGATTGTGCCGGATGAATCGGTCACCCACACCATCTGTCTGCCCGGTATAGAACCGGTCGCGGGATCGGCTGTACAAAATATACACATAGTACATGGATCTCTCTTGATGGTTTTTTGAAAATGGTGGGCGCTACAGGATTCGAACCTGTGACCCCCTGCTTGTAAGGCAGGTGCTCTGAACCAACTGAGCTAAGCGCCCATTTCAACATTTCATTCCCGGCTGACTCCCACGTCAACCTTCACTTCACGCCGCCCGCCACTGGAGATGACCCTCCCGATTCAAATCGGGATGTTCTGAACCAACTGAGCTAAGCGCCCTTCTCGGGGAGCAACAAATATAAATAGTTTTTCAAATCAGACCAAATAAAACCGCGGATGAAACGGATTATGCCGATTGCACTGATTTTGCTTTGTCATTATTAACATGAACATAAGCCCTTTTTTATTACTTGTCCGCGTTTTATCAAAAGCGATACAGTTCTCACATAAATCTTAGTTCGGAAATTTCCTGTCGCTTCTGGAATTGAACACTGTTCGGCTATGTTGTATACTAAAGTAATCAACTACTTGGCATAGAATCAGATACATAACTGTCCCGAATGACCGGGACTGAAGCTTTTCTTTCCATGGCAACAAAAAAGACGCAATCACAAGCCATTGCCTTTATTGATGGCTGCCGAATACCCTTCCAACGATCCGGCACTGGTTACACCAACCTCATGGCCTATGATATGGCAAGAATGGCCATACAGGGACTCCTGCACAGAACAAACCTCGATGCCTCAAAGATCGGGCACGTAGTTATGGGAACGGTCATCCAGGAGGTCAAAACGAGTAATGTAGCCAGGGAGGCGGCACTCGCTGCCGGAATACCCAATACGGTACCCGCTCACACGGTTACGATGGCATGCGTCTCATCCAACCAGGCGATTACCACCGGGATGGAGCTAATCCGCAGCGGGCAGGCGAATATCGTTGTTGCCGGAGGAACTGAAACCATGTCCGATGTACCAATCCGGCTATCCAAACGCTTGCGAAGGGTCCTGATCGATGCTCAAAAAATAAAGTCTCCGATTGGGTACCTGCCACTGTTGAAGAAACTTCGCCCAAAAGATATCATCCCGGAAACTCCATCCATCACTGAATTTTCAACCGGCGAGACGATGGGACAGAGCGCCGACAAACTGGCTGCCAAATTTGGAGTCACCCGTGAAGAACAGGACGCTTATGCCCTTCGATCACATCAGCGTGCTGCTCTTGCCACACGCGACGGACTGTTAGCCGATGAGGTTGTGCCGGCTACGGTACCACCGAATTTCGATCCGATCACTACCGACAATGGTATCAGGGAGGACAGCACACTTGAAAAACTGGCTAAGCTTTCACCGGCATTCATCAAACCACATGGAACCATAACGGCCGGGAATGCATCATTCCTGACTGACGGGGCTTCTGCCGTGTTGCTTATGGATGGCCAGACGGCCAAGACTCTAGGATACAAACCCAAAGCGTATCTTAAGGAATATGCCTACGTGGCCCAAGACCCGAGTGAAGAACTGCTGCTCGGACCTGCATATGCTACTCCAAAAGTTCTCAATGCCTCTGGAATGACACTTTCCAACATTGACGTTTTTGAGTTTCATGAAGCGTTTGCCGGACAGATTCTTGCCAATCTGAATGCGCTTAATTCCAAAGAATTTGCAAAAGATCGGCTGGACCAGGCACAGGCAGTCGGTGAGGTCCCACTCGATCGGTTTAATACACTCGGCGGATCACTTTCGCTCGGACACCCATTCGGTGCAACCGGCGCCAGACTGGTTACGACTGCTATCAACCGCCTTATTCGCGAAGACGGAAACATTGCCCTGGTTGCGGCGTGCGCTGCAGGCGGACAAGGACACGCTATGATCATTGCCCGTTCAGCATCTTAAACAGTGAGTATTGCCATGAGTTATCTGGATATTGAAAAACGAAATCACACAGCGATTCTCTGGCTCGACCGGCCCGGGGAGAAAGTGAATACTCTTACCAGTGAACTCATCACAGAGTTTTCGCCTATCCTGGATCAACTGGAAAGCGACGAGGACGTTCATGCCATCGTCATGATCAGCCGCAAGCCGGATACGTTCATTGCCGGAGCTGATCTTGAGATGCTGAAAAAAATAAAAACTCACGAAGAGGTCACGGAGTTCAACACGAAAGGCAATGATGTTCTGGATCGCATCGATAAGTTTCCAAAGCCGGTGATCGCTGCCATACATGGAGCGGCTCTCGGCGGCGGACTTGAAGTGGCGCTGGCGTGCGACTATCGTATCGCAACTAAGAACTCCAAGACCAAGTTTGCTCTGCCGGAGGTTCAGCTTGGATTGCTGCCCGGTGGCGGGGGGACGCAACGCCTGCCGCGACTCATCGGTCTGCCCAAGGCTCTCGACATGATGCTTACCGGCAGAAACATCTACGCTGTTCCTGCAAAGCGAATGGGTTTGATCAATGAACTCATTCACCGGGAAGGATTACTACCTGCATCACTTAAAGTTGCAGAGGACATGGCAAATGATGCACTGCACGTTCACAACAAGAAATCATTCACTGATTCACTGATTAACCAGACATTCTTCGGTCGTCATTTCGTATATGCCAAAGCACGAGAAAATGTAGAGAAGAAAACAAAGGGTAATTACCCGGCTCCCTTCAAAATTCTGGAGTGCGTCAAGACTGGCATGGAGAAGGGTTTCAAGGCTGGAAGAAATGCAGAGGCGAGACACTTCACAAGCCTGGTGTTTAGTCCCGAATCGAAACAGCTTGTGAACCTGTTCTTTGCCATGCAGGCATCAAGGAAAACTGTAGATGTCGGCAAGGCAAAACTACCGGAAACCATTGGAGTACTCGGTGCCGGATTAATGGGGTCGGGCATCTGTTATGTTTCCACTGCAAACGCCGGTGCGCGCGTACTTCTGAAAGATCAGAACCTTGATGATACCGCACGCGGATTGAAGAATATCTGGGATGATCTTGAAAAGCGCGTCAAGAAACACGCCATCAGCCGGTTTGAACGGGACATCATGATGAGCCGGGTGATGCCTGCCAAGTCGTACGAGGAATTAAAGAACTGCGAGCTCGTAATCGAGGCCGTTTTTGAAGATATCGAAGTGAAACACCAGGTACTTAAAGAAACGGAAGCTCAGATTCCCAAAGACGGCATCTTTGCATCGAATACCTCTTCACTGCCCATATCGGAAATAGCCAAAGCCGCCAAGCGACCTGAGAATGTTGTGGGTATGCACTACTTCTCACCTGTCCCCAAGATGCCATTACTGGAAATCATCAAAACCGATAAATCGTCGGACAGGGCAATTGCGATAGCACGAAATTTCGGTGTCAAACAAGGCAAAAATGTCATCGTGGTTAATGACGGACCCGGCTTTTACACCACTCGCATCCTCGCTTTTTATATCAATGAAGCTATACGAATGCTCGAAGAACGAATATCCGTTGGAGATATCGACAAGGCAATGACAGCATTCGGTTTCCCGGTCGGTCCTGTAAAACTCCTGGATGAAGTTGGACTCGATGTCGGTGCGCACGTCAATGAAACCCTGACGGATTTGTTTGCCAAACGTGGAATCGAACCAAGTCCGATGGCCGCTAAAATGATAGAAGCCGGATACCGGGGAAGAAAGAACCAAAAAGGATTCTACAAATACGATGACAAATCGAAACACAGCCGGGAGGTCAATGAAGAGGTTTATAAATTTATCGGGGCCAAACCCAATATGAAGCTGGAACGCGGTGTTATTCAGCAGCGAATGAATCTCATGATGGTCAATGAGGCGCTTTACTGCCTGCAGGATGGAATCCTTGAATCGCCGCGAGACGGTGACCTCGGCGCTGTACTCGGTCTCGGTTACCCGCCATTCCTCGGGGGACCATTCCGTTACATCGATTCCGTCGGAGCAAAAACCATACTATCCGAACTCGAGAAACTCGTCAACGGGTACGGCGAACGCTTCAAACCCGCTCCTATCCTCGAAGACCACGTAAAATCCAATAAGACGTTTTATAAGGATTAGCCACTGAGACACGAAATACACGGAGATCGTAAGGGCAATCCCCCGTGATTGCCCTTACGGTTTCACCCATCCGAATGCGGTGGTGGATACACGCGGGACCATAGCGAGAACACGAACAGAACAATCCCGCCTACCTCAATGATCCTGCCGATTCCAGTCAGCACCTGAACTGGTGAAACAAAATGAACGACAACAACCATTACTACTCCCAGATTCACCAGTGCAAAACCGGCCCATGCCGGCACCGGATGTCCGCGATTGGGTTTCGTGAAATATCGCGGAAAGATCCAATAGGCTGTCCCCAAAACAAGGTTCATAATGAAGCCGATAATCATACACTCGATATGAACCGGGAGCGCCACCCAAATCCACTGGATATCACCAGTTGCTTTATTCACCAGGAGCAGTGCACCCAGTGTTGCACCAATGAACAGGTATAGGTAGGAAACCTTTATCATCCATGAACTTAGTCGCGGCATGATACTATCTCTTCTTTCTCGGTTCGAGTCTCTTCCAGGTATTCAGAATGAACAGGACAGCAGCCAGCCACTGTGAAAAGGCGGCCAGCAAGAGAATCCACATTAAAAAACCGCCCTTGCTATGATTCATGGCAAAGGGTTCCGACACCAGACGAAGGAGTACACCGGCATTCAGTGCACCAAATGTCATCCAGCCCATCCATTCGTGTCCCCTGGGATTCTCTTTTGTATAACGCGGGAACATCCACCAGGCTACACCGAATATGAGCTGTGTGATCCAGCCAACCGTAATCAAATGAAAAATCGAGGGGATCCAAAAAGAGAATAACGACTGCAGACCGGGAATTTCAGAAACCACCCACAAACCCAGTGCTATCACCAGCCATAGAATACCTGATTTTATGTACCATCTGCTGAGTGTCGGCATGATTGATCATTTAATGATTTGTTGTTCCGATGTTTTCTGTCCCCTTGAGGGGACCACAGGGGTGTTTGCCAAGCGTCACGACTGCCACAGTCATCCTGATTTTTTCCAATTTATTGGAAAAAGTAGGATCTCGCCGACAAGTTGAACGATCGCTGCCAGATGCTAAACGAGATCCTGCTTTATCCGCCGCGGCGGACAACTTCAGGATGACATCCTTGTGTTTTGGTTTACAAAGTCCCCCGAAAGCTTTCGGGGAACTTTTAGGGGGTGTTCACAGTGTTTCATTATAAATCGCTTGTTGCATGAACAGACGCTCGGTTAACACCCACCTACACCTCCCTCAAGGGAGGAAATTAAACAGTTCAAATCGCTATTGCTTATAATCACTTTAAAAAATGGCTCCCCGGACCATCATAACGGCTTCGAAGACGACGACGAGTCCAAGTACCAGGTTTAGCCGCCCGATGAGTCCTGCCTGACGTCTCAGTTTTTTGACTTCCGGGTCATCCGGTTTTTGCTGCCACAATTCGGTGGCTTTGGGTCCGATGTAGAAATCATGAAACGCACTGATCAGATAAATGACAGTGACGCATGCCAGCTTGATGGCCAGGTTATGGCCAAAATCACCCTGCCACAGATTGCCGTTGAAGAAATCAGCCCAGTGATAACCGCGAAAGCCAAGGTTTAAGATCCCGGTCACCAACAGCAGTAAAAGTGCAATCCATCCAACCAAACGAAACTGCACTCCCACTTTATGCACTATCATCGCCGCCTGCCCCGACTCTTTTTGATTTGATTTTTGATGTGTCGGGGCCTGACTTTTTACTTCAAGCTTGCGGAGAATTGGGACAATGACGAAAACCATAAACAGGATTCCCCCAATCCACATCATGGCCGAGAGAATATGAATGTAGACGTTGATAATATATAGCGTATGTCTCATGTCGATTCTTCTATTTCTAATGCCAATGAACGCCTGGTCTGGAATACGGCGGCAACCGTGCTTACTAAAAAGATGATAATAGCTGTCCCGTTAAGTATCCCGCCAAGCTCGCGAATCATGCTGTCGCCCATAAAGTCACCGGCCAAGCGGATTATTATTGAGGCTTGGAGCAATAGATAATGAAGATAAAATCGATCGTAAAATCCAACCTGCCATCCGGTCAGACTTGGAAATATAACCGGGGCATGAGCAAAAATCATGCTAAAAATGAATCCCAAAAAGATAGCATGCAGATAAGCATCATAGTACAAGTGATCAGGAGTCTTCAGGTATAAGACGCTGATCACCGCTCCTATAATCAACCATACAAAACCAGTCAGGAGGCAATAAGCCATAAATTTTGGGAGTTCCGTCTGGCTAATAGTAACCCTGGCCAAATCATTTCTCAGGAGCCAGACAGCGAGTAAAACCAATGAGAATGCCGCGATAATTACACCGAGGCCGGTCCATAAAATGTGCATTAGAAGACCACCCATAAAGACAATGGATAAGATTCCCGCCTGGGCGCGTTCACTGTCACTGGTCTGGACCATGCGTGATAACTCGATACGTTCACCTACAACAGTTAGAATGAGAAAACCAGCCCACAGGTTTGCCGTATAGACAAAGGGATACGCCTGCAACCAAAAGATATCTCCGATGAACCATAGCATGCCGCCAAGCGACATTATAAATGTGTGCCATGTCGGCTGGCGGGATAGAATAAACACGTACATCCCGACCAATCCCATTCCAGCCACGATAATCATGATCATGCCCGACTCGATGCCCCATCCTGTTCCTACAATAAATGCACCAAGCCCTGACAATAATGCAAAAAAATATCCAGCTCCCCACTCGAGCGCGGCTGATCGCTCCAGGGTGATAACCGTTCCCAAAAAACCACTGACCATCAACACGCCATGAAACGCCACCATATTCGGATATGGAATATCGACCGACATCCCCATACGTGATAGCCCGCCCCATATTCCACTAAAAAGCGAAAGCATAGCAAACAAAGCCGCCGGTATCTGAAACTTTTTCAAAATCTATTGTAAATCATGCTATGGTGCACAGGTTAACAACAATCAGCGTTAGGAGTAATGAGTTAATTCAAAATTCAGAATTCAGAATTGGCTTTAACGCTATCATTTTGAAGGTAACACAACCGGGTTAATCATAGAAGGCGACCAGGCAGGCGACCACACCAACTCAACTTCGCCTTTCCGGACATTTGGCATTTTAGACAACACATTTTCTATACTCATTCTGATAAAACGAGTCATTGGACACCCCATGCTGGTCATGGTAACAGTTACGGTAACATTGGCTTCTTTGCAGATGATTCCATAGACCAGCCCGAGGTCAACGATGTTGATGCCGACTTCCGGATCAAGCACCAGTTTGAGACGATGTGCCACCTGCCTTGGCGTCGTTTGTTGTATTACTTCCATCTCCACGAATAACCGGATTAGTGCTTGCCTCCACAGCCGCAGCTATGTTCCGGGATATCTCGGTCAGCCGCTCCCTCGATTTCACTTATTTTTGAAATCTTTACCCGGAATACTTCCGGACCACGTTCGAGATACATCCAGTCGAATTCACCATCGCGCTCATAATGAAACTGGTAATACAGAGGCTTCGGATCGTGGTCATTGATCAAGACAAATGCTTCATCCTTTGCGAGAGCATCAAATGTCTTAAAAATGGTTGGATGTTTCTCGGGAGGTGGTATGGATCGAACATCAAGTTCTTTCAAAGTCAGTTCGCTCATTTTCGTAGTATTTTATCTGAAATTTATAAATAACTCTTTCTTTGAGAGATTTTTAACATGAAAGAATATAGGAATTCAAATTCAATTATTAAATATAAAATCGGTTTTATTAGTTAAAATTATAATCATAAATTTCCCTATTATCCCTTAAGGAAATAAACAACCATCCAACATTACCCTGACATGTTGAAACAGTCTGATTCAAGGGAACATCTTTTGAAGCTCATCAAAAAGAATGGTCAAATCACACTTAATCAAGCTATTAAGCAGACCGGTCTCTCACGCACTACCTTGCGCGAACATTTCACAAATCTGGAATTCGAGGGATATCTTCAGCGTTACTCCAAACGTGAAGGCCGGGGAAGACCCGAACTTGTTTTTGAATTGACAGAGTCGGGACATAAGCTTTTCCCATCAAGCGATGGATTGATGCTTCGCTCGCTGATAAGTTATTTGAGAGATCAGGAAAAAGAAGACTACCTTAACTCTTTTTTTAAAGAATTCTGGCAAAAGAGAACGATTGAGGCCCGGCACCGCCTTAAAAGTGCACGGGCCGATACTCTAAATTCAAAAATCGAAATATTGCAGGAGTATCTGGAGGAACAGGGATTTATGCCCGAAATCCGGGTTACGAATTCAGATACTTTGGTTATTGAGGAATGTAATTGTCCATTTACCGACACCGTGAAGGAAACCCGCCTGCCCTGCAAACTGGAAGCTCAATTCTTGCAAAATTTCTTTTCTGCAACTCTTGATCGTGTGACCTACATCCCCAATGGCAACCACGCCTGCACCTATCAAATGAAGCTTGTAGAAAAAAAATGAGACTGTTTACCCAATTTTTCAACCTGCAATTTCCTGATCAGGCAATTATTCTTATTGCTTGATCACATAAAGTAAAAAATTCAGGTCTTCTTCTGCTGAGACTGAATGAGCAAATTCGGCCGGCATATAAATCCATGAACCAGGATTAACTTCCTGTACCTTCCCATCAAGGTTCATCGAACCGGTGCCGGTGAGAAAATGAACAATGGTTGGATGAGTGGTTTTATGCTGTGGCAATGAATCTCCAGCCGGCATGGACATCATTACTGTATTCACCGTTTCTTTCTTTGTGATTACCTCACTTGACCTGTCTTCCATCTGTTCATCTTTAATATAATTTGATATATGGGTAATATACAATGCGTCTTTCATCAGAATCCCTTTTTACTATAGTGTTTATAATCTGGATAAATTTAGTTTTTGTAAAAATTTATCTAATTCCGTCGGTATATGTTAACCAATCCTATCATCCAAAAAGTCCTTCAGTACAATTGCGTGATTATGTTCCCGGTCCCTTGCTGCATATAGCAAGGTCACATTTTCACTTTTTGCTTCTTCTGCAAGTAGCTTCCAGGCCTCATTCCTCTCCAGCTCGCTTTGATATGCGTGCGTGAACTCTCCCCACTTAGGTTTTTCATGATTGAACCACTTGCGAAGATCTGATGAAGGTGCTATCTGTTTGAGCCATTTATCCATCTTCAGATCCTCTTTCTTCATACCCCTTGGCCATAATCGGTCGATCAGGTAACGCTTGCCGTCGTCATCTTCCGGATCGTCGTAAACACGTTTGATCTTAATCATGATATCTGATTTTTATTGACTGTTCGCATTTTTCAAAATTCTGTCATAAAACGAATAAACATCAACCAAGTAAATGATATATCGATGTTTAAAAATTCCATGTGGCCGGTCCGCCATTCCGGGATCATCCCAATACGTCAGGACAACGGTTCAAAACGTTGGCACTTTCAGAGATTCCCATTTTCACGGGAATGACGATGAAGGCTATATACGATTGGAAACGGAATGCGGATAACTCAGATTGATTAGGGAAACTACAATGTTCGGCAAGCAACAAACCTAATCCCCTTAATCTCTAAAATCTGAGTTATCCGCGTTCTAAAAATCTTTCTTCACAAATCGCCTAAAGCCGCCAAAAAGAGGGAGCAGCCACCAACCGATCATGGCTATACTGCTGACCAGAACACCCATTATGTTCCCAAAGAACGCCTGCAATGTGGCCCCGGTATATCCCATCAGCGTGGTGACATCAAACTTTAGCAGGATGATCACGCGCGCCAGATCCATGGGATTCAACATGGTCAGTACAATGACCGGCTTCTCCATACTGTAATTGCTGAAAGTGTAGACCAGAAACAGGATAATGCCGTCGTAGATCACTCCAAACAATAACCAGAGAACAATCACACCGGCCAATCCTTTCAAACGATCTTCGAAAAGCAGCGCTATCCAGAAGGAAAGAGCCACAAAAATCAGGGTAAGGGTTGAGCCCATGGATAACAGGATCAGCCAGTAATTCCAGCCCTGGACGTCGACAACGCCATGCCAGAGAAAAGGTAAAGTCATCCCGATCAGGAATCCGGAAACCAGCGAGATCGACAATCCACCGTACATCCCCCAAAAGAGCTGAGAACGTCTGATGGGTTGCGAGAGCATCAATTCCACAAACTCCCGGGAATTATACAGGTACATCACCCCAACAATGATGCTGAACAAAGGCACAATCATCAGCACGATACTCATCATGCTAAGTGCTGTTTTGACGGGATTACCGCCAAGGTCAAAAAGCGCCTCCGTGGTCAGCAGGAAAAAGAAGCCGTAAAAAATGACCCATTTACTGTTTAACAGGTCCTTTAACTGATATTTAAGGATCTTTAAGGTAATCATGCCGCGGCTCCTTCCATCATATGGGCTATCACCTGCTCCAGCCCGTTCCTCCTGGATGTCATCAGAAGTCGTTCTTTGCTTCCCTGATATATAACATTGCCCTCCAGCAGGAATATGATCTCATCTGCCAGTTCTTCAACCTCATTCATAATATGTGAGGTCAGCAGGATCGTTTTCCCACTCTCCTTTTCTCTATGGATCTTCTCTTTTAGGATACGGCTTGCAACTGGATCAAGGCTTGCTGTGGGTTCATCAAGGATCAGGAAATCCGGATTGAATAAGAAAGCCAGGCTGGCATTCACTTTCTGACGGTTGCCGCCCGATAGATTCTTCAGCTTCTTATCGTATTCCTTCCCAAGCTTGAAACGATCAATGAGCTCCTCATCCAAACTGCCCGGCTCCGCCTGTCTTATATCACGAACCAGATCAAACACGTTTTTTACTTTCAGGTTTTCCGGAAAATGGGCAATCTGGGCCATGTAACCGATCTCGTTCCGGTATTCGCAATCGCCGTTGATACGATGATCATTAACAATCACAGATCCGTGATCCGGTTTCACCAGTCCAAGGATGCACTTGATGGCGGTCGACTTTCCAGATCCATTGGGACCGACGATAGCCGTAACACACCCCGATTTTATTTCCAGATCAATATCCTTGAGCACTCGCAGTGTATTGAACGATTTGCCCAGCTTTTCCAGTCGTATCATGATAAGGTTTCATAAGAGGTTTAGAATCAATAAGCGTTTCCGGAGTCAGCACGGGAAACACTTTTTCTGCTATATCCAGGACCTGCACGAACAGGCTGTGAAGCAGGATCAGCGAGGTCGGCTGTTGGGAAACTACCACTGCATATAGCCGCACAGGATGATAAGGGACGTCACCGAGCCCGTCCCTGTTAATATCGTATCCCTGATATGCCGACCAGTAATTTTGTGTAAATGTGTTATAGTTGCGCTGTCCGCTGGTGGCGACATCGAACGTGTTATTCATAAAATTGTTCCTGGTAAACACATCGTGCATTGAATTCGACATGATATTCACTCCCCAGCCGTTTTCGATTAAGTCGTTGTCCTCAATCCGCACGTAATTTGACCCCTCCGAATAAATGGCCGTTGTATTTTGATAGAACTTGTTATGGCGTATTGTGCCGTGGTTCAGTTCTTTTAGTAACACACCATCCTTGCTGGGTCCCCAGTTGTGTTCAAATGTATTATGCAGGACCGTAATGTAATTGCTGTACATGACTACACCACCTGCCCGGTTGTCTTTAAAATCATTGTACCGATAGGTGTCATAGTTGGAATACATCAGGTGCAACCCATACCGGATATTCTTTTCACTCAGGTTATGCTCCACCCTGCTGTGGTTTACAAACTCAAAGTATATCCCGTCACGATTCCCCCGGAGATAGTTGTTGGAAACGGTGATATGGTCACAATTCCATAAATGTACTCCACCGCCCGATGCCGTCTCGCTAATGGCATGATTAATCACCGTGTTGCTATCAATAAGACAATCATGCGATTTAGCCAGATAGATACCGAAGAAATTGTTGATCAGCCGGTTATGTCGGATCACTCCGCCTGTCACTCTGTTCATCTTTATAGCGGCGTTGTCGTGCACATAACTAATTCCGGCGTTCTCAAACGTTATGCCTTCAATGGTAACACTGTCAGCCGTTACATAAAGAATTTGGTATTTGCCCTCCCCATCGATTACCGGATGATTTCTGCCAATAAGAGTAACTGATTGGTTTACAGTAATCTGCTTCTCCCGGTAAGTGCCCGCTGTTATTATAATGCGATCACCGGCGTGAGCCATTTTCAATGCCTGGGTGATAGTCCGTACCGGTCCGCTTTGGTCCACAACAATATCTTTGGCAAACACCGGGCTGCTCAGAAAGAACATTACAGCAAGGATTAGCATTGATGATTTTGAATGACTCATGTTTTATATCCTACCGAACTGACTCATCATATTATCTTTTTTTACCCCTATATCCCTTAAAGAAACCCATAGTAACAGTTTCAGTTCGTCAGTTTCAGTGTGTTCTTCGCCGGTTTGCCATGTTTCTCACTATACCAAACATAGGCAGCGATGAGCACAGCCAGGCCAATGACGAAAGCTCCAATAGCCGGATAGGATGTGGCCCTGATGTTCAATAACTGCTCGGTACCAATTAACGGCGGCTGGTACGACATGCCTGGTATTTTGATAGCTGCAGTTGGATCCAGATTATGCCCGTAATCGTAACCCCACTTATAGAAGTCGGCCAGTCCTCCTGCCGCGAGCATGATAATACCAATAACCCAACCCAATACCAGAGATCGTTTCCCAATCAAGGCAATGCCGATCCCGGTAATGAGAAAGAAAAGTATGATGTAGGGCATCACTTTTAGTTCGGGTATGGCATCCGGTGTAATCTTTTTCATCCCGATATAATGATTCAAATCATTTATCGTAGAGATATTATGCGGTTGGGCACCTTTTACCGTATTGATCCAGATATTCATACCAAGACCTTCCGGATATTGCGGAGCCTGGAGGTGTATTTTCCACAATGGAAATACGAATACACCCGTCAACAGCAAAGAAGCGATGATCAACAGGATTTTGTGCTTTTTTTTCATTTTTAAAACCTCGTTCCAGAAATATGAAAGCGGGGATTCCAGAGATCCCCGCTGATATGATTATTTCAAATCTTCATTTGTTCCAAACGCCAGTTTCACATTCGAGTTAGCTGGTGATACCCGGACATAACCCTGCATTTCCTGGTGTAGCGCCGAACAGAAGTCTGTGCAGTAGAATGGATAAGCCCCCACTCGATCCGGTTCCCACTTTACGGTGCGTGTTTCACCCGGCATGAGCAACATCCCGGCATTCCGCATACCCATTATGGCAAATCCGTGAGGAATGTCCCACTCCTGTTCAAGGTTGGTTACGTGGATATAGACGGTGTCGCCGACCTTGATTCCTTCAATGTTGTCGGGATTAAAGTGGCTCCGGATGGCGGTCATATAGATATCAACTCTTCTACCTTTGCGAACAACTTTGGCATCCGCTTCACTGCGCGTGACATATGGGTTGTGATTGTCTTCCAGCTTGAAGTATTTCACCTGGCCTGTATCTATGACGCTGGCCGGAATTTCCTGTGCATAGTGGGGCTCGCCTTCTACAGGGAAATCGAGAATCAATTTCAGCTTGTCGCCACTGATGTCGAACAGCTGCTCACCGGCAAACATTTCGGGACCGGTAGGCAAATAACGATCCTTTGTGATCTTATTTAAAGCCAGTAGGTACTGCCCCCATGGCTTACGGGAATCACCACCGGGGATGCTCAGGTGGCCCGGAGAATAATAAGTAGCATGACGTCCCACTACTTTACCGGTTTTCAGATTCCACTTCACAATTTCAGATGAGATAAAAGCTGTGGCATAAGCATATCCCTTACCGTCAAAATCGTTGTGTAGAGGTCCGAGACCCACATCCTTTACTTCATGGGCTGTAACCGCTTTATAATCCAGAATGGGGATATCATTAATGGAACCGGATGTATCATTATTTGCGATGGCTTTTTGGATCATGGCGAATGATTGAACCGGGATCACCGTAGATAGCTTCCCTCCCTCTGCAATATATTCTCCGCTCGGTGAAACGTTAAGGCCGTGTGGGGACTTGGGAGCCGGCATGAAATACATGGCTCCTTTGAGATCAGACGGCTTCAGTACCCGCACTTTATGTAGTACTTCCGTCTTGGCTACATCACTATAGGGATCCACCTGGTTGTGGTCGTAGTCGGCATTGACGATAATACCTTTTCCTTCTTTAGCTATTTCTGAAGCCCTCTTCCAGTTTATGGCCAGGACGAAATCTTTATCTTTCTGAGATGCATTAACTTCGAGCATGGTGTGTGCCTCTTCACTATTATAATCTGTGAAGAAGACCCAGTCTTTCGAGGGACCGAGGCCAAAACGGCCCAGGTCGTAATCAAACGGTGGCACCATGATCTGGAAATCCAGTTTCATCTCACCACTTTCAGGGTTCACTTTAACAAATGATGCAGTGGCCCTGTAATTCTTCTTGTATGAATCAATAGGAACGTCCCTGCCATTGCCAAGCGGCTTGTCCATCGGGATGCCAAAGCGGGTAATTGCCGACAGATATTCAGTATTAGATGATGCAAATGGAGAGGCATGGTTACCGGCCATATTAGGCAGCTCCAGGATCTCATCCGTCCGAAACGTTTTCAGATTGATGCGGGCGATTCTTGGGGTATTGTTGTCATTGACAAATAACCAACGACCGTCGTCAATACCATCGGTTTTCGAAAACTCGGGATGGTGAAGATCCCCCCAGGGGATGAAACCGTGGGAAGTATTAAAGAGGGCTTTCGTCTCTTCAGTGTAACCATATCCGTTAGTCGGATCCTGCGAAAAAACAGGGATAGTATAAAGGTGCCTTCCGGATGGTAATCCATAAACAGAAACATTACCTGTCCATCCTCCGGATAGAAAACTGTAAAACGTATCGTGCTTTCCTGGCGGTACGTACGTTTCCTGCGCGGCATTATCATCTCCAATTTTGGATCCGGAGGATGAACAACCCGAGAACATAAAGAGTGCCAGGACAAGCGCCAAACCTCCGTTTACTAACTTATTTAGAGTTCCATATAACGACATAATTTTAACTCCATCTATATTTCTTGTTTTTGAGAAATCAGTTTTCATTTATTTTCCCGTGTCCGGATTTACCGATCGGAAATACTCGACAATTGCCCTGGCCTGATCTTTTTTCAGATGCATATTCGCCATTGGTGTAGCAAATTTTGCAAGAAGGCCGTGAGCAACAGGATGTTTTTGAATCATACCCTCAGGATCCATGATCATATTCATGATGTAGGTTGGCGTTCTCCTGCTGGTTACTTCCTTAAGGTCAGGACCAACATATCTTTTGCCAATTCTGTGGCAGGAAGTACATTTTTGTTTAAAAATCGCTTCTCCTTTTGCCGCCAAATCTTTGTTAAGCGCACCTACTTCGACAATTTCTTTGACAGGTCCTATCCCGTTCTTCATCTGGAAGGGCGTTAATCCGGAATCATTAGATGCCTGATCGGCGGTTTGTTCTGTCTGTTCCTGTTGGGAATCTGTTTTTTTTGATGCACAACCCCAGGATAACAATGATAAGGTCAGCACTATGAGCAGAATCGGATATTTCATGGGTTTTTGGATTTATTTAAGTTATAAGAGTATTTTATCTTAATTAGATTTATAATTGATTTCCCTACTCAGGATTAGCAGCTAATATTTCTGTTGCCAAAGAGAGCCTTTCCAAAGTCAGAGTATCAAACATCTTGTCGAATTCTTTTTTGAGTGCTCCCCACTCCTCAACCTCAGCCACAAATCGCAGAGCATGCGAGTGTCCTTCATATTCAATCAACGAATTGGGCACGGTAATGGGACCTTCAACAGCCTCGATAATATGTTTAACAAGGATTCTTGATGACAATCCATTCAGAGCAATCCCACCTCCACTGCCTCGCCGGGTCCTTACGATCCCACTTACTCTCAACAACTGAATTATCTTTGATAGGTAGGAATAAGGAATTTCCAGCCTTTGTCCTATCTCTTTTACTGCAATATATCCGGTGTTCGGACTATATCTATCGAGATAAAGACACGCCAGGATACCGTAAATTCCACTTTTTGTAAGAATCTTCATAATTAATATATAAGAGTATTATATCTTAAATATAGATTTTCAAAAATAAATTTTCAAGATGATTATTCATAACCGACTAAATTTCACCATTAAGCTTCGACTTAATGATGTCAATACTTCCGGAAAGATCCTCCAGGTTTTTGGAAGTGAGATAGTCTTTTAGTTCAGTACGCTGTTTTTTCCAATGCTTATGCATCGGACAAGGTTTATCATCACTGCAACCTGGCAATCCAAGATAGCACCCGCTCAAGACATTAGGACCATCGATCGCGTTAATCACTTCAAGTAAATCTATATCTACTTTTTTTTGTGCAAGCGCAACCCCGCCATTTGTTCCACGCAACGAATTCAGAAGTTTTTCATCCGTCAGTTTCTGCAATATTTTGGTCAAAAAGTGGAATGATATGCCTAATTCCTTGCTGATTTTACGAATTGAGACATACTGTCCTTCCGGCAGACTAGCCAAATAGATAACCGCCCACAGACCATATGAACAAGTTTTTGAGATTGTCATATTTTACATAATAAAGAGTCTTTTATCCTAAATTAGGATATTAAGAAACAAATTACAACAGCAATGCTAATTTATGATAGCAATCCGCGGCTCAGACGCAGTTTAAACTCTTCGATGCGTTCAGATATGTCTGATAAATTCTTAGAGGCAAATCTTGTCTTTAAATCATCCCGGACCTTTTCCCAATGTTCATGCATTGGACAGGGTTTGGCCACACCGCAACCTGGCAATCCTAGAATACATTCAGTAAAGAGTTCAGGGCCGTCAATGGCCAGTATAATGTCCAGAAGAGTTAAATCCGATGGCTGACGAACCAAACGAACACCACCGCGCGGACCTCTCAGCGACTCTAATATTCTCCGTTCAGTAAGTGTCTGAAGGATTTTGGTCAAAAAATGAAAGGATATGTTCAGTTGTTTACTGATTTCCTTTATAGATACATAGTCACCCGAATTTTTCCGGGCTATGTAAAGAGTGGCCAGAATGGCGTAGCTGCAAGCTTTTGATAGTACCATGTTATTACCAGGAATTAATATTCGATTTGAATATATACATACCTTTTTGTCTTGTACAGTAGAACTTGAAAGAAATATAATTTAATTCTCTCAGATCTCCACCGTTCGTTTTAAGAGTACTGCGTTGTAGTTAGCATTCATAAGCAGTATTTTTATAATTCTGATATATTTTAGTTAACTCAAATCAATGCTTTCCATATGTTACATACATTAATGCTGTTTATGGCTAACGGACAAGGTGGCAGCGGAGGTGCCGTCAGCCTTCTATTCATGGCTGCAATTTTCGCGGTCTTTTATTTCTTCATTATTCGTCCTCAGACCAAACGACAAAAAGAAATCCAGAAAAAAATTTCCGGACTTAAAAAGGGTGATAAAGTAGTCACCAACGGGGGAATAGTCGGAACGGTTAATAATATCGAGGATGATTCGTTATTGGTTGAGGTTGATTCCAACGTTAAAGTTCGATTCATGAAAAACTCTATTGTTGACGTAAACCCACAAAAAAAGAACGATAACAAATCATAAACCGTTACCGCATTTCACGGTATCAGTGGGATGGATAAAATTCATTTTGATACGATCGAATCGGCAATTGAAGCCGTTAAAAACGGCGAAATCGTCATCGTTGTAGATGATGAAGATCGTGAGAACGAAGGCGATTTCGTTATGGCTGCCGAGAAAGTTACGCCCCAGACCATCAACCTGATGGCCACACACGGGCGTGGCTTGATTTGTACGCCGATAACACGCCAGCTTGCATTCGAACTTAAGCTTGATCGAATGGTTGAGCACAACACCGAATCGCATGAGACGGCTTTCACCATCTCTGTTGATTTCAGGCACGGAACAACAACCGGCATTTCTGCTGCCGATCGTGCAAAAACGGTCAAGGCCCTTATAAGCTCACGGGCCCATCCCGATGATTTTCGCCGACCCGGCCACATTTTCCCGCTCATTGCTATGGAAGGTGGCGTATTGAGGCGCGCCGGCCACACGGAAGCCGCAATCGACCTTGCACGACTTGCAGGATTACAACCATCCGGCGTTATCTGCGAAATTATGAGTTCGGATGGCGACATGGCACGTACACCCGAGCTCTACGATATTGCCCAACAGTTTGGCATGAAGCTCATAACGATTAAGGACCTCATTGCCTATCGGATGGCTAATGAGTCTCTTGTTCAGGAAATCATACAGGTCGAGTTGCCAACTATCTATGGAAAATTTCGTTTGCATGCTTTCGAGGAGAAGTTATCCGGTGCCAACCACCTCGCTTTGGTAAAAGGATCGTGGGAAAAAGATGAACCCGTTTTAGTGCGCGTTCATTCATCCTGCATTACGGGTGATATCTTTGGTTCTAAAAGATGCGACTGTGGCCAGCAGCTCCATACCGCCCTTCGTCAAATCGAGAAAGAAGGCAGAGGCATTCTTCTTTATATGAATCAGGAAGGTCGGGGCATCGGACTCGTTAACAAGCTGAAAGCGTATAAACTCCAGGAACAGGGATTGGATACTATTGAGGCTAATGAAGCTCTTGGATTCAAATCCGATCAGCGTGACTATGGTGTTGGCGCACAAATCCTTCGAAAACTCGGAGCCATTCATCTGCGGCTCATGACCAACAATCCGACAAAGCGTGTTGGTCTTGAAGGTTATGGATTACAACTGGAAGAACGGGTCCCCATAGAGATAAAACCCTTCCCTGAAAATGAGAAGTATCTGAGAACAAAGCGCGACCGGATGGGTCACGAATTACATCATATCGATCCACACAGTCCTGATTTTCTGCATACTATCTTTTCGAACGAAGAAGAAACTCCTGAATAACTTGACTCTTGTGGCGGGGGATAACCCACACGTCAAATACTGCATATCACATCATGTCTAGCCTGCCCAAACGACTTGAACGGATTGCATCCTATTTCGAACAGCTTGATGAACAATCCAGGAGGGAACGTCTCATTGCCTATGCTGAACAATCGGAAAAATGGCAGCCACAACCCGATGACGAGATCCTATACCAGGATATTCGGAAAGACGAGGAGTGTCTTGATGAGGTTGGAGTTTTTATAGTAAGTGACGCGGAGGGAGTCGCCTACCGCATGCAGTATGGAAAGGATGTACAGATACTGACTCGCGCCATCGGAACGATACTATCAGACGGGCTGAATCACGCAAAACCCGAAGAGGTCACCTCATTGCCCGCAGACGTCATTCACCGGATCATAGGCCAACAACTGTTTCGAAACAGGAGTCAGAGTATTTATTACATCTTTAACCGAATTAAACAGGCCATGAAACGATACCTGGAAACAACGATTCCAGAGAAGTAGCCTCCAGGAATACCTGCCATGCCAGCCTGAAACAGGGTGTTCTATGCCGGGATAATCACTCACCGGAGGTTGATTACTGCTCGGCTTCCTTTCTTCTCTCATTGCGCAGCAGAGCAGTGCAATGAGGAATTGAAAGAAATTAACTCCCGGAAGTCGCATCCATAAAGGCCTGCCAGACAAGTCTTATACAGGGAATTCGTGCGGGATAATCGTACATCTGCTCAAAAGCCACAAGATCACCAGACAGACCAGCAGGCTCAGGTTCTTTCAGATAACTGTCCAACCAGGTTATAATCGATTCTGCTAACGATCTTGCTTCATCAACCGATTGCTTATTAAGAACTTTTGACAAGATTGAAGCTGACGATTTAACCAGCATGCATCCTTTTGCCTGCCAGCCTAATTCTGTAAAACGCCCCTGCTCATCAATTCTCACTTGTAGTTGTATTTCATCGCCGCACAAGTTATTACGGCATATGGCCTCACCTGTCGGATTATCCAGTTGAAAATTGCCAACCGGATTTCGGTAATGATGCATTAAAATTTGGGAAGAACGATCCTGCATGTCAGCAGAACGTTTAAATGTTGAACAGATTAGTCGCTGTTTACTGCAGATTGTGCTGCTTCTGGAGAATCATTCATAGTCTTCGGATCCTCATGCCAGGCCATCAGGCTTTTATTGAAGATCAAAATGATCATTACCGCAACCGTGATGGATGAGTCGGCCATGTTGAAGATGTACGGAAACACCGGATGTCCGTCAATTGACATGGTGAAGTGTATGAAATCAACAACATGTCCATTTAAAAAGCCGCCTGTTCCATTGATCCAGCTCATAATGACCCGATCAACAATATTGCCCAAAGCACCTCCGATGATCATGCCGAGACATATCATCATTCCGCGACTCGCTTTGCTGGCGATACGTGTTGTATAAACCAATATCCCAATAACGGCAATGATAGATATCATGCTGACTGCGGGTGTCGGCAGCCATTCAATCCCCATCGCCATGCCGGGATTCAGGGTATAGTTGAATGCAAGCCAGCCAGGAATGATAGTCATGTTGTGGAGGGCAAGATTCGTCCTTATGATATACTTGGTGATCTGATCCACCAAAATTACAATAAAGACAGTAATCCAGAATCCGGAAAGCTTGGTTGAGTTCCCTGTGGAAATATCTTCCAAAACCGGTTCTATGGTTACCTCCTCTTCAGTTTAGCTTCGATGCTGATCTGGGTATGAGGTACTGCTTCCAGCCGGCCTTTCGAAATCTTTTTCCCCGTTACTTTACAAACTCCATACGTCTTATTATTGATACGTTCTAATGCAGCATCAAGATATTTGATGAATTTGCGAGTACGGTTGTAGAGCATATATGTCTTTTCCCGCTCCTGGGCATCCGTTCCGGCATCGGCCATATGGAAAGAATATGCGGAATCATCAGAAGCATTCTCCATGCTCTCTTTCAGTGATTCCTGGAGCATATCAAGATCCTGTTCCGCCTCATCGCGTTTTTTAAGAATTATCTGGCGAAAATACTCCAGTTCCTCATCGCTGTAGGGCGTAATACGTTGCTGGTTATTTTCTTGTTCGTTCTTTTCTTTATCGTTATTCGAAACTCCCATAGTGACACCCCTAAGAATTAGGTTTTCTTTTAATAGCTATAGTACACTCGGAACCATTGATGTCCCACTTTTTGGTATAATCGTATACTTCATGTGAATTTAGTCGCTCTATTGCAACGGCGAGGATTTCTGAACTAATATACTCTTTTTGGTTATCGACAGCTTCATGAAGTTCTTTTTCTGCGGCAAAAGCAACTTCAATTCGATCTGTCACATCAAAATCGGCCTCTTTTCTCATGTTTTGGACCCGGTTGACAAACTCCCGGGCCAGGCCTTCATCTCTGAGTCCAGGCGACAGTTCGGTATCCACTGCAACAGTGAGGCCGCTTTCTGTTTCAACTGACCAACCATGAAGACCACTACGAATAATTTCAATGTCGTCCTCACTAAGTCGAACAGGTTCGTCCTCTCCTATATTTAGATCGATAACGCCCTCATTTTCGAACTCACTTATCTGATCCGCAGATAAATCTTTTATTGCGGGGACCACTTTCTTCATCTTTGCTCCCAATTTTTTACCTAAAACAGGAAAGTTGGGTTTAGCTGTCTTTTCGACAATCCCCGTATCATCCTTAACATATTCGATTTTTTTGACATTCACCTCATCCAATATAATCTCTTTTACAGATTCTATCGCCTGGCGCTCTTCCTCCTCGTAAAGTGGAAGGATAATCCGTGAAAGAGGCTGTCTGACATTGATGCCGATTTTATTCCTTATCCGCAAAACCACAGAAGAAATGATCCGCGCCAGTTCCATACGATGTTCAAGCTGCTTGTTAATCGCAGTTTCTTCAACAGTCGGATAAAAGGAAAGGTGGACGGAAAGTTCGTCCTTACCGGTGACTTCATTCAGCCGCTGAAACATCCACTCGCTGATGAATGGCGCAACCGGCGCCATCAGCTTGCTGATTGCCATAAGGCATTCGTACAGCGTCTGATAAGCCGCCGTCTTATCCAGTGATTTGCCTTCTTTCCAGAAACGACGGCGATTACGGCGAACATACCAGTTACTCAGCTCCTCAACGATCTTCTCTACTTCGCGAACAGCTTTCGTCGGTTCATACTCATCTAAGAATGAATCAACCTTCTTAATGGTCGTAAACAATCGGGAAATGATCCATCGGTCCATTTCAGCCCGGTCGGCATATGGGATCGGCTGACCGGAATAAGTAAATTTGTCGATGTTAGCGTACATCGCAAAGAACGAATAAGAATTGACCACCGTATTGAAGAAACGGCGCTGGATGTCATTGAGCCCTTCTTCACTGAATTTCAGGTTCTCCCAGGGGGAAGAATTGCTCATCATGTACCAGCGTACGGTGTCGGAGCCAAACTTTTGGATGACTTCAAACGGATCGACCGAGTTGCCTTTCGACTTGCTCATCTTTTCGCCATTGGCATCCAGAACGAGTCCGTTTGACACAACATTAAGATATGCCGGCCCATCAAATAACATGGTTCCAAGCGCATGCAGCGTATAGAACCAGCCGCGTGTTTGATCAACACCTTCGGCAATAAAATCTGCCGGAAAATGCTCATTAAATCCTTCTTTATTCTCAAAAGGATAATGACGCTGGGCAAACGGCATCGATCCGGAATCGAACCAAACATCCAGCAGGTCAGGAATACGACGCATCGTTCCGCCATCTGGAGCCGGCCAGGTTATTTCATCGATATACGGACGGTGAAGATCGAGCTCTTCTTCTTTCGGAATGCCCGCTTTTTTCTTGAGTTCGGTAATACTGCCGATACACTCAACGTACTCAGGGTCTTTATCGCTGACCCAAATTGGGATTGGTGTCCCCCAGTACCGCTGACGCGAAATTGCCCAGTCGACGTTATTTTCGAGCCAGGCACCGAAACGTCCGGTTCCCGTGCTTTCGGGCTTCCAGTTTATTTTCTTGTTAATCTCAACCATCCGGTCGCGTACGGCAGTCGTCCTGATGAACCAAGACTCGACCGGATACGACATTAACGGCGTTCCCTTCCGCCAATCGTGGGGATAATTGTGGAGATAGGTCAGGTGCTTATACACCAGGCCGCGTTCCTTCAGGTTCCGGGTGATGTTCTTGTCAGCATCCTTGAACCACTGACCGGCATAGTCCTCGATAGCTGGAATAAAACAACCGTCCCGGTCGACCGGATTGTACATGGGGATACCGTTATCCTTTCCGGCCGTATAGTCATCCGCCCCAAAAGCCGGTGCCGTGTGAACGATTCCCGTACCATCTTCAAGCGTCACAAAATCGGCACTGATCACCCGCCACGCTTCATCCAGATTATATTCTTTGAGAGCGTAATCAAATATGGGTTCATAGTGCAGATTCAACAGATCCTTACCCTTCAGTTCACGAATTATCTCGTATTCTTCATCAATAACGGCATCGATTCGCTGCTTGGCCAGGATAAAAATCTCACCTGAATCCTTTAGCTGGATGTATGCATAATCGAAATCCTCGCGAACGGTAAGAGCCATGTTGGATATCAGTGTCCATGGCGTTGTCGTCCAGGCTAGCAAATAGGTATTATCAGCGCCCTGAACCGGGAACTTGATAAAAATGGACGGATCCTGAACCTCTTTGTAACCAAGGCTAACCTCATGAGAACTCAATACCGTACCGCTCCCCGGAGAGTACCACTGAATTTTATATCCTTTGTAGAGCAGCTCCTTTTCGAAAAGGGTTTTGATTGCCCACCATACAGACTCGATGTAGTTGTTTTCGAAGGTCACATAGGGATGATCCAGATCAACCCAGTAGCCCATGCGCGTGGTTAGCTGATCCCACAAATCTTTGTATTTCAGGACGCTTTCCCGGCATTTTTTATTGTACTCGGCAATGCCATATTCTTCAACCTGGGAGCGTCCCTTCAGGCCCAGTTCTTTTTCAACTTCAATCTCAACAGGCAGACCATGCGTATCCCATCCCGCTTTCCGTTCTACTTTAAAACCTTTAAGCGTACGATAACGGCAGAACAAATCCTTCACGGTCCGGGACAAAACGTGATGAATCCCCGGTTTTCCGTTGGCAGTTGGTGGTCCTTCATAAAAAGTAAACGGGATGCCATCTTCCCGCGTCGAAATACTTTTTTCGAAGATTTTTTGCGCACGCCACCAGTTAAGGATTTCTACCTCGGCCTTGGGATACGTTATCTGTTTAACTTCAGTGAATTTCTTTTCCATAAAATGACGGTGGATCGAATCGTCGATTTGTAAGCTTCAAATATACGAAAAATAGGCAATGGTCCCGACATGAATCACATAATTGAGATCTGAACCATTATCTTTGATTTACACTTATCTAGCGGAGGTTCTTTTTTCGTAGTTTTAGGTGATTTTTGATTATCATTCTTAAAACCGCGCAAAATATAAATCCTCATTCTAATATCCACTATTTTATACTATTGATTAGTATTTAGACTCCTGTCAATTTTTCTGGCATTCACCGTTAAAAAATCCAGATCTTAACCGATAGACTTATAACTATCCATTAAACTGCATTGGCTATGACAACTGATATTAAACCTGCGATACCCATTCGATCTATCACTAAGGAGAACCCTTACTCTATTTGTTTTGTCTGTCTCGGCAATATCTGTCGAAGCCCGACGGCGGAAGGCGTGATGCAGCACTTGGTTACCAAGGCCGGGCTGCAATCGTATTTCTATATCGACTCTGCTGGTACTGCCAGTTATCATACCGGGGAGCTTCCGGATTCGAAGAGCCGGAAAATTGCCGGACAACACGATGTAATCTTGCAATCGAGGGCCCGACAATTCCGTGCGGAAGACCTGAATGAATTCGACTTGATCCTTGCTATGGATCATGAAAACTACAGTGATATCCTTGCGCTGGACCATAAAAACAGATTCGCCAATAAGGTAGCACTTTTGCGTTCCTTCGATCCTTATCCTGCCCACATGGCCGTTCCAGATCCATATTACGGTGGTATTGAAGGGTTCGAAAAGGTATACGAGATCATCAGACGCAGCTGCACAGAGCTGCTCGAAATTCTTCAAACGCACATTGAGGATCAACAATCCTAAAATTGTGCCTTATTGGCTATACACATATGATAATATTGTCATTCCGAGTTACTAATTATCCCGAAGGCATCCGGTAACCCTTGCGGGGGATGATGACAATCCCTGTCAACTCTATGGTGTGCCCTGTGGTTGTTTTTTCCCGCATTCTTAATAACCACGATGGACGCAGAGTAATCTCACAGTGTTCACGGAGAGCAAAAGGAAGAGAAACTTTTAACTTGTCATCAGGAAGAATGATGCGAATCTAGCCGAGGGATCCATCCTGACTCTGAACATAATATGTGACCTATGCCTTCTTAAAGCATTTTCATGCAGGTTATATTTCTCGATCCCGATGTTTCGGGAAATGATATTAGGAGGGTTACCTTGCTTGTTTTTCGTCTTATCCCGAACTCACGTTAAAGTAATACGGATATAGTAATAGTCAATTACTTGGTGACAAACACACACATTTCCACTGTTAATTGTCTTACTGATTACTGTTATTTGTTTCTTACCTTATCAGCCAAACGAGATCTGATGATTCGCAAACATTGATTTTTCATGATAAATGAATCACTTCAGAGGCATCTGGAAGAAAAATTAGGCAGACATATCTATCGATCCCATCCCGTTTCCGGTGGTGACATCAATCACGCATCAAGACTCGAGATGCAAGACGGATCATCTTATTTCCTCAAATATCACTCGGGATCTGATGCTGATATGTTTGAGAAGGAAAAACGGGGACTTGCACTCCTCCGTAAACACACCGAAGGCATCCTGGTACCCGAAGTCATTGCTATCGGATTCGCAAAAGGTCCGAATGTAGGATATCTGATCATGGATTTTGTCGATTCCGGAGCGCCTGATACTTCGTTCTATAAGAAATTTGGAGAAAACCTGGCCCGGCTTCACAAAGTGACCAACGAAAATTTCGGCCTCGATCATGATAATTATATTGGCCGTCTGCCTCAGTCAAATCGCCGGCATAGCACATGGATCGATTTTTTCATTAGTGAACGATTAGAACCACAGATTCAGATGGCAGTGAACAGTGGACAGCTTTCGTCATCTGTACGCAAGAATTTCGATCAGCTCTTCAAAGAACTTCCTAATCTATTTCCTATAGAACCTCCTGCACTTCTGCACGGCGATTTGTGGAGCGGTAATTTTATGTGCAGCAAGCGCAAGGAGCCGGTTTTGATCGATCCGGCTGTATATTTTGGACATAGAGAGATGGAACTGGCTTTCACCCAGCTATTCGGGCGTTTTGATAATCGCTTTTATGAATCTTATGAGGAATCTTATCCGCTAAATCCCGGTTTCTCAAAACGTAAGGATGTTTATAATCTTTACCCTTTACTGGTTCATACAAATCTTTTCGGTGGGTCTTACTCCTACCAGGTAAAGAGCTATTTGGCACGATTCATATAACCTGTTTTATGGCCTTCAAATTTAGTGGCCGAATTGTTAGCCTGGTACCCAGTCTGACTGAGCTGCTCATCGACCTTGGACTTAAGGAGCAGATCGTCGGTCGAACGCGCTTTTGCATATTTCCGGAGGATAAGGTCAGCGATATTCCCATTATCGGAGGAACTAAGAATCCACGTCTGGATAAAATCAGAGCGCTCAAACCCGATATCATTGTTACCAACTATGAAGAAAACAGGAAAGAAGATATCATGCAGTTACAATCGGAATTCCGTGTATTTCTCACAGACATCCGTACCGTAGCCGATGCATTTCAGTCAATACGCGATATCGGGAACCTGTTTGGCGTATCGGAAGAGACGCAATCGTTGATTGAAGAAATTGAGTTTGTTTTTAACAACCGTCCCCACTTCCCCTCTATTCCCACCCTTTACTTAATCTGGCGGGAGCCGTGGATGGGTGTTGGCAGAAACACCTATATAGACGATGTCATGCAACACTGGAGCCTTTCCAACGTTCTTTACAAGGATGACAGATATCCTGAAATAGACTTAGAACATGTCGCGTTTGATCAACCCGGCTTGATATTATTGAGTTCTGAACCTTTTCCATTTAAAATTAAACATGCCGAAGAGATACGTACCTTTTTCCCTGACGCCCACGTGGAATTCGTTGATGGTAAGTGGTTTAGCTGGTACGGTTCACGCATGTTACCTGCGTTCAGGACACTCAACGAATGGCGCAAACAACTATAACCTTTTTGTCGCATATTCGTTATCATGCCTGTCATTCGCTCCGGTCGCATTATTTTTATGTAAACTCACGTTAAAGGCATCAACATATAATTCACCGCGGTACAAGGATTTCCCTAAAGCATGAAGAAAAGTTTATATCTGCTAATACTCTCTTTTTCGCTTACTTACTGTTCGACAGCACAGCATTTAACACAACAAGTGCAACCTGATACCACGATCCAACAGGATGTCACAACACGTTCGGACAGTCTGCAGGCCCGCTCTGAGTACATCCGTGGAATCACGGAATTCGAGCTTAAGAGCTACAAAGATGCGATGGATCACCTCACGAAAGCATATGTCATTCTTCCCAACGACCCGGCCATCAACTATGCCTTGGCCGATACCTATCTGAAACTGGATGACATGGCAAACGCAGAGTATTATTCCAAGCAGTCTGTCAATCTGGATCCGGGAAATAAGTGGTATCACCTGAAACTGGCGCAGATTAACCAGGCGAATGGCGATCTGAAAAGTGCCGAAGCACAATTGCAAAAGATCCTGGAGCTCAATCCGAATGATCCTGATTTGCTGCAACATGTAGCTGACCTGCAAAAACAGCAAGATCACTATGATGCTGCAAATCAAACGCTCGACCGTATCCTTCAACTAAGTGGTGATGATCCGCAGATATACTATCAAAAGTTTCTCAACTTTAACAAGCTGGGAAAACCTGATTCTGCCGTTGCCGTACTCGAGCATATTCACAAGATCGATCCAAGTAACATGGCTGCCATTCAGACACTCGGTGAGTATTACGAAAATATGGGGAAACCCAAGAAAGCCGAGAACCTGTTTAAGAGTGCGCTGAATGATTCTCCAAATGAACCGGAGTTAGTCTTACATCTTGCCCGGTTATATCTGAATGAGGCCCGATGGGATAGTGCCGGGTCACTGCTTCGAAAGGTAATCGAGAATCAGGATGTCAATACATCTCAGAAGGAAGATGTGATCAACCAGATATTGCAACAGTCACAGCAAAAAGGCCATCCTGCCGTTCTTGACAGCCTGAGCGCGAAACTGATTGATGCTTTTTTAAATGCCAATCCGGATAATGCTACAGCTCACACAATGGCCGCGCATTATCAATTAACGAAAGGTAATACAGATCAGGCGATCACAGAACTGCAGACCAGCGCCGAACTCGACTCTACCAATGAAATGGTCTGGCAGCAATTGATCCAGCTTCAATATTCAAAGCAGTATTATCAACAGGTTATAAAAACAGGCAGAAAGGCCGTAAAATCGACTCCGGACAATGCTTTCATCCAATTTGCTGTCGGATCGGCATATATGGCTCAGAAACATGCTCAGGAGGCTGTTCCCTGGTTGAAAAAGGCAAGTGATCTTCCTTCTCGCCGAAGCTTCAAATCAATCATTTTCGGTACACTGGGTGATGCTTATTCCAGTGTAGGCGACACGACCAAAGCCGACAGCAGTTATTCGCAGGCGATAGATATCGACCAGACCAATGACAATGCGCTTAACAATTACGCTTATTTTCTGGCCCGGCAAGGCAAACATCTGGATGACGCCCGGATAATGGCACTCAAAGCACTGAGTATCGCACCTAATAGTTCGGCTTATCTGGATACCGCGGGCTGGATCTACTTCAAATTGGGTAAATATGATAAAGCGCGTGAGTATATTTTAAAATCCGTCAAAATTGCAACTCCAGATGCCGAGGTCATGGAACATCTCGGCGATGTTTATCAAAAATTGAATGATATGAGCAATGCCCGCTATTGGTGGAAAAAAGCATTCGAAAAAGACTCATCGCGGACATATCTCAAAGATAAAATCACCGATTAAAGCATGAAGGGACGTACCGCCCGGCAACTGTTCACTTTAATCATCGTTGGCATCCTCTTTTTACAGGCTTGCCGCGGATCCCGTTCAATGGTTGATTCCATTTCGGGTGAAACATTCCGTAAGAGCCGATTACCGATTGACAGCCTTGAAAAACATCTTTCGGACTATCACAAGCTCCTTTATTCCGCTAGCGGCAAAGGAAAAGTGATCATCGACCAGCCCGGAAGCCACGAACGGGGAACTCTCATCTTTGATGCAAACCGGCAAAAAGCTCTAATCAGATATAAAAACGGCCTGGGAATTGAAGGCGGTCGCATGCTGATTGACGGTGATTCAGTGCTTGTTTACAACAGGATCGAAAAGACCGCACGCAAAATGACGCTGCAGGACTATAGCTACCTGTATCTGAATGGTGTGATGCCTATGAATCCTATTACGCTGCTTGCCCCGGATCTCAGCAAAAAAAAGGTGCGGGGGTTGTACGAAAACGAACATTACTATTACATTCTGTTCAAAGATGGAACTCGTGCTTATCTGGATCATCATGACTGGAGCATTCGGAAGATTGTCTATCCATTCAACCGGTCTGATGCGATAACGAACTTTATGTATAATGCCTACGCCCATATCAACGGCCTTCACCTTCCGAGAAAAATTCAGATGACCAGCCATAATGGCCAGTCAAGTCTGTTTCTGATGATACAGTCCCTTGAAATCAATCCTAAACAACTCGATTTTGACCTCGACCTGCCAAAAAGCATAACGATCCAGCGCTTATGAGACGGTTGCGTTCGATTTCTTTGCTGATAACGGTAATCCTGGTACAGTTTCTCGGGATTTCGCTTGTCTATGGCCAGGATTATCAGAAACAGCGCCAGGACTTGCTGAAGAAACAACGGGCGACCCAGCTTGAGATCATACAGTTAAAAAACCAGATCGAGTCTTACCGCAAGCAGATTTCAGAAACGGAAACCAAGTTCGAAAAACTTAATCAGGATTATGAAAAGCTGAACAAGGAAATCGTACTCCGGAATGCGCTTATAAGGAAACTTGGGAATGAACAAGAGACCGTAAAGCACGAGATCGACGTCACCCAACAAGCTTACCAGGATAAAGAAGACGAACTCAATAAGCTGATAGCCGACTATCAACGGACGCTCGCCTATTTATATATGCATGGCCGGGAATCTCAACTGGCTATGATTCTCACCTCGCACTCGCTGAATCAGATGATGGTAAGATCTTACTATCTTAAAAAATTTGATCAATTCAGGCAAAACCAGGAAGCCGAAATCAAAAAAGCTCAACACCAGTTGGAACAGCGCAAAGAGGACCTGGAATCATCCAAAAAGAAAAATGAAGACTTGTTGGCTGACACCAGAAAAGAAAAGAGTGATCTGCAGCAACGGCAACATCTTCAGCAGAACATGATCACAGAACTGAAAAAGAACCGTGGCCATTTGCAAAATATGGTCAAAAAGACACGGGATCAGGTTGACGACCTGAATAGCACGTTAACAAGATTGATCGCTGAAGCAGAGAAAGTAAGGCGAACTGAGGAAGAACGACTTCAGAAACTGGAAGCAGAACGGCAGAAACGACTGGCAGAAGCAGAAAAAATATCGGATCCGGCAAAACGGGCTGAGATGATTAAGCGCTACAGTACGCCCATTGCCAGCAAGACTGAAATAACAAATTCTGAAATCTCTACTTTTCAAAAGGAATTTGCCGGGGAAAAAGGGAAACTCCCCTGGCCTGTCGATGGCGTTGTAACGGAACATTTTGGTACGATTACACATCCATTATACGGCACCAAAATACCCAATCTGGGAATCGACATAGCCGCGCCATCACAAACACCTGTTCATGCCGTAAGTAACGGATATGTGTTTGCAATCGAACCAATTCCCGGATATGGTGACCTTGTGTTTGTGAACCATGGCCGTTACAAAACCGTCTACGGCAACCTCAGCCAGGTGATGGTGCATAAAAACATGATCCTCAGTAAAGGAGATGTGATTGGTCTCTCTGGAGATAAAGACTCCGCAAAAGGTGAGGTGCTCTTCTTTATGGTTCGGAATGGCAATAAAAACGTTGATCCCGAATCTTGGCTTGTAAAACAATGATCCCCACTATTACATGAATTATTACGTAACTTTTTATATAAACAAATGAATCTGGTCGTGAATACACATTTGATAAAACAGAACTGGCCCCGAATTTTTGCTTTCTCTTCATTCAGCGCAACCACAGGTGCTGTGGTTTACGTTTTTACCCATAGTTTCTTTCAGTATGTAGAATATGGGGGGCTCATCACCTTCCTGACCTATCTTGGGTATTTCGTCATTTTCGGGAATATGTCCTATTTGCTGGCACGTCGTTTTGATGCAAAGGCACTTTACCTGGAACAATTTCCTTATGTACTTAGCATCCTGCTCGTATTGCCAACCATGATCTTCATAATTTTTACACCTGAGGCTGGTGTATCCACGGCACAGCAGCCGATCCTGTTCTTCTCGATACTGGTAGCATCGCTGATCGGCGCGTTTTTCGGAATACGCAAAGGCTTAAAAATACGCAATCGTCAACTAGACCGCATTCGCCGCGGCGCCGACCTGGATTCTTGATATTTGTTTGTAAAAATAGCCGCGGATTTTCGCGGATAAACATGGATTTTAAAAAATATGTAAAATGACTATCCGGAATCAAACCAATAAGTGCCTGGAAATCGCACACGGGTAATAGAAACCACTGGGGACACGGAGAATTACGCAGAGAACACAGCGATTTCAGCCTTATTTCTCTGTGAACATCGTGCCTGCTTTTTCCGATGAATCGGGATGTGGTTTCCAGAGAATCCCGAATGTAAAACCTCTGGTATACAGTTGCTGTACTATTTACGGATAGTCATTATATGTAATATACCCCCTCTCCATAGGTATGGAGAGGGCTGGGGAGAGGTTACTTCCCATTTAATAAATAATCGGCGGCCATCGAAAGAATCATAAAGTTAGTTGCCCCGCCACCCATCACATATTCGGTTTGTTGCCAGAAATAAGGCCATACTTTCAGTTCGGGCAAATCCGGACGTATCAGAGCCGTTCCGCTTCCAACACCGCCCGGAATGTATGACCAGTCTGCTCGATTGGCGCCATATGCAACAGTCAGCGATTTAGCGCCAACACCCGAGGCAAAGGATGATGTGTTTTTACCGGGATGACACCCAAGCACAAAATTCAGTGCATTAAAAGCATATTCGGCAGGAAAGATCTTTGGGAACCCCATGTGCAGAAATAGCTGCTGAACGCCAAAAGACTGTATCCCCCAGCCCGCTCCCCAGATATAGGGTTTGTACGGAACGCCATACGGATTTTCTTTTTGTTGTTGGGCGATAGTTGCAAAGGCAGATTTAACGCCTTCATCGATTTTACTGCTAAATGACTGATTATCAATCTTTTTGACGGCACGGCCAATGACTTCGCTATAATCCAAAACATTTTTGCTAATCAGGTCGACATTATCCAGAAGTTCCTTTTCATACTTCTTATTTGAGGTAACCAGATACAATTCAGCTGCCGCATTAATTTTTGGTTTTGGTTTCCCTGATGCATTGGCTGCATATAGTTTCTCTGCGATATCCAGGCATTTTTGCGCCAGATTCTGGTTGTACTTCTTTAAAACACGACTGGTTGCTGCTAAAACCTGAGCCACATACAGTGCCCGGTCGGGATTTTGTTCCGTAAACACCCATCGATCATCTTTGGGCAACGGCTGGTTCAGAATCGGGTCCTTTTTCCCTTTCTTATAGACCAGGTTGTCGGTCATGGTAGCCCCGTCGCCAAGAAGCGTATACTGATCCAATGTTGGGCAGATGATCCCCCTGTAAAGCCTTCCCATTGAGTCGTATCCACCCACGATCGACAGTACGCCATGTTCAATCTGTTCGATGATATCGGGCGTGCCATCAGGTTTGTGCATTTCAGTAACACGCGTCGTTTCATTGATGGAAGTTGCATCGTAATTATTATGAAAGTAATCGTAAGCGAGCGTCAACATGTAAACAGTACCAGCCTGTGACTCTATACGCAGATCGTAATCACCGGCATCATGCCATCCCCCAATATTTAAGCCGGGCACATGTTCACCTGACTTATATTTAGTGAGTGTCGATTCATGTTGGTAGTATCCATCGAAATGGTTGTGGTTAATGGGGGCCATCAAGGCGTCATCCATATGACAGAGCCCATGCCATACCCGGTACCGGTCCTCCACTTTCATATGACACATTTGAACCGGGAGATAGTACTCGAGGGTTGGTTGCCAGACGTTTCTGGCAAAGATGTCATCCCTGATCTCGAACTCATTTGATTCAACATTTCCATATCTGACCTTGTAAATACCCGGTTCCTTAACATCACTGAAGTCAAACCGAAGATATTTGTAGCGGAGAAAATTGCCCCACAGAGTCGGATTCTGAACTGATTTTATGATTTTTTCTGTGTTTTCATTGATTTTGATCAGTTGTATCGGTTGAAAATGGTGTGCCAGCTTATCAAGTTCAATTACTGCAAATTTTGCCTGTTTCGGATGATATCCCACCTGCGATACCTGAACTACCGGTTTGTACCGCCAGTCTGTATCTGTTTTTGGAGTGATAATCCACTCGACTGCATTCCTGACTGCACCTGGTGGAATTGTTGATCGCAGAACATACCAGCCATTATTGTAAAGCCCCCTTCCATCAATAAGTTGAAGCGGACTTTTCTTGCTCACAAATTCTATCTGTTTCTTGTCATTACCAGGCGCAACCACCAGTTTCTGTCCCGATGCCATTGGTACGATTTGAACTCTGCCCTGTTGATCTGTTTCCATGGGACCATTAGCCTGGCGAGGAAAGATTCCCGATTTATTGTCCATCAGGTAATGTTCGCCGAAATACTGACCGGGAAATAACTCGAGATTGAAACCCACTCTGTTTGCCCATTCATCGGGCAGCGGTTTATCCAGGTTGACTGTAAGTTTGATGCTGTTGCCAACCAACTCGGTCTTGATGGTATAATGGAACTTCAGGTCCGGATAATTGATTGGATTGAATCCGCGTTTGTCCTTACTTGAATCCGGATAGGATAAACTAACGGTGATAACACCTGCGTCTTTGTCTACCATCCTTTTCCCAACTTTGGGAACAGGTGCCCATTGTCCGGGCGTGGGTTCAAGCCGAACATCCCCGTTTGCGGCCACACGGGTACCAAACTGGACGATCGATAATCCCCCCTGGTGTCCTTCCGGGTAAAAATCATCAAACATCATGATGTTTAATCCCTGCATTTCATAATACCCTTTGTCATTGATTTGCAGGTACTTGATTGGCTGTGTTGACTGTGCAAAAACACGACCGATAATCACTAATACAACGAAAAATGTAAAAGAAAAATACTTTTTGTACATATATCCTCTCATAAATATTCCAACTAAAAGCTTGAATACAATTAACCGGAATGAATTCGTATAAAACTGTTTTGAGACATAGATAACTTAATTATTCCATCCAATTTTGTCAGCCAATGATCGCAGATATAAATTAGATTATTTACAGATTAATAATAGTATCTATATATAGATACTATTTATCGGGTATCCTGCTCCAAGTTTTTGTTATTCAACAACTCTGCAGTTTGTGTTATTACAATATTTGTGTATCATTCAGAATAGTTTGGGTGGGTAATGCCATTCTCAGAGCAGCCCGATAGTTCATAATAATCGAAACACCTTCACCGCCAAGGCTTTATGAAGCAGCGTGTACTATTATCCGTAATCGGACTTATTGCCATTTTTTCTATTTTTGCATTCTGGGAAGGAAGTGAACGGGATTCCCGGAGCCAGTCTTCCGCAAAGGATAGCCAGGTAACGCTGCAGGATGTAAACCAAAACTGGCCGGCTCCGGAAAAACTATCCGGATCGGTTGATCGGTATGGCATACCAGCGAATGGCTGGATTCGTGATAATGCCAACATTACCCGAAATGAGAGTATTGCAGACATTTTACACCGATACGGATTGTCACCTCTCGACATACATAACCTGGTCATTAGTTCTCATAACGTGTTTGATTTACGATCTATCCGACCTGGCCATAAATACCAGCTTTATCTCGACAAGGATTCTGTTGCTCATTACATGGTTTACGAGGTAAACCCTGTCGATTATGTCGTTTTCAAAACAAAGGGTTCTCCTGATGTTTACACCGGTTCAAAAAATGTTGTTTCCTACCCGAAGACAGCATCCGGGGCCATCAATTCCTCATTGTATGAGACGCTTTACAAAGAGCATCTTGATCCGTCACTGGCTGAACAGATGGCAGAGATTTTCGCCTGGCAGATTGATTTTTACCACCTGCAAAAAGGAGACAATTTCAGGCTTATCTTCAATGAACAGAAAGTCGATGGTAAAAAAGTTGGTGCCGGTCCTATTATGGCCGTGCGATTTGAACACAATGGTGAAACATTCTATGCCTATCGATACAACCAAAACGGACGCATCGACTATTTCGATGAATCTGGCAACGGTCTTAGAAAGGCATTCATGAAAGCTCCACTCAAATACTCACGCATCAGTTCACGCTTTTCCATGCATCGTTTTCATCCCGTCGAGCACAGATGGAAACCACATCTGGGGGTCGACTTCGCTGCACCAACCGGCACACCTATTCACGCAACTGGCGACGGGGTCATCGAAGTGGCTGGATATAGCAAATACAATGGGAATTGGGTCAAGATCCGTCATAATAGCGTTTATGAAACCGGATATCTGCACATGTCTCATATTGCCAATGGAATTCATCGTGGTGTGCATGTACAACAGGGCCAGCTCATTGGTTATGTTGGAAGTACCGGTTTGGCAACGGGTCCGCATGTCTGCTATCGTTTCTGGAAGAATGGTACTCAGGTGAATGCGCTGAAGGTTCATATTCCTTCAACAAACCCAATAAAATCCCAGAATCTGGATGACTTTTACCAGCACATTGCTCTTTGGGTAGCCGAGCTTAATCCTTCGACTGATTCCACGACTCAAACCATAGCCGAAGATCGTTCTTCATCCCATTCGGTATTACATATTGACGATAATTACAAACAGAACTAGGAGATCTGTCTGATTAATTCAAGACACCTACCATTGTCAGGTCCTGCTCGCGGGACAAGGTGCATGCTAAATAAAAGCCATTTTTTAACTTTCTCCTGTCGCGGGATTTTCTATCTTTCTGCCGTCACTAAATCGGCAATCCAATTATAATAATGAGTTCGGAAACACCACTGGAGTTTAACAGGACCAGATCATTCAGGCAGATACTTTCGGATACCTTTCTTTTTCTGAAAGAACACTTTATCCCATTAGGAACGGCATTAATTGTCATAGCTGGCCCGTTTCTTCTGCTTACCGCTTTATACAACAGCACATTTCTGATCAAAATACTTACCACTGCTCCGCCGGATTCCCAGTCCGCATTCATTCCTGATCTGGAACATTTAAAAGCGTATGTACTCTACAACTATATCTTCATTTTTGTAACGAGTATCATTGTGGCGGCTGTCGTGTACGAATATGTTGTTCTATATATTGATAATGGTCCCGATCCTGTACGTTTGAATGTGCTCGTTAATCATCTCCTGCATGATTTCCTGCACATGCTGGCTGCCGGTTTTATCAGCGGCGTGTTTGTCATGTTCGGGCTGTTTCTTTTTGTGTTGCCCGGCATTTATGTTTCCGTAATGCTGGCTCCCATCTTCATGGTAATTCTGTATGAACAGTTACCGGTGTCCGATTCATTTAGCCGTTGTTTTCATCTCATGTCGGGCAACTGGTGGAATACATTTCTAATGCTGTTGATACTCATCGTTCTTCAGTCACTTTTGGCCCTTATCCTTGCCTTGCCTCAAAGCATCGTCAGTGAACAAGCAACTGCGGCCATGACCTCTAATGGTATCCCGCCTACCTACCAGCTTTGGCTGCTGATGACATCTGTTATTTCATCATTCAGTTATCTTCTGTATAGTATTCCGATGGTTGCCGTTGCTTTTCATTATTTTAACCTTGCAGCCCTGCATCCGCTTGAACAAACTGATGACAATATCAGACAGGGTCTGTAACTTGATTCAAGGTTTTCTTTGATCAGTAATAAGCATCCATAAATTGATCGATGGAGGGGACATGAAATCGAAGATATTTACACTTTCTTTACTCGCACTGGCAGCATTCATTGCTTGTTCCAGGCAACAAGTTCAGCAAATGCCGGAAACTGGTGAGGCAATGAACAAATCTGTGGACTCGATGTCTGGTGTTCAAAAGGCCATAGCGATAATCCAGCCAACAAAAAACAACGAGGTTTCCGGTACAGTCACGTTTACTAAAGAACCCGGAGGGATTAAGGTCGTAGCTAATCTCAAAGGATTAAAACCAGGAAAACACGGTTTTCATATCCATCAGTGGGGAAACTGCTCGGCAAGCGACGGAACATCGGCAGGCGGGCATTTCAACCCCGGGAATAAGAGCCACGGTGCGCCTACAGATTCTGTTCGCCACGTTGGCGATCTCGGAAACATTGTAGCCGATGACAATGGAGTCGGCTACTACGAACGTGTCGATTCCGTGATATCCTTTACCGGCATGCATTCGATCATTGGCAGGGGTATTATCATTCATGAAGAAGAAGATGATCTGCAATCACAACCGACGGGTAATGCCGGCGCCCGGGTGGGATGCGGCGTTATCGGAATTACGGCACCGGATAATTAATCGAATAACCTTTCACTCTAAAAGAGTGAATAGAGCTTAACGTTAGTTCGAGAAAATAAAATCCCACAAATTATCAGTCGGTGAAGACACCGGATCTTTCCCCCCTAACCCCCTAAAGGGGGACATTATTTTCCCCCTTTAGGGGGTTAGGGGGTCAAAAAGGCTAAAAATACCATAAAATAAGTTGTTACCAACATTATCAACTTACCTCGAACTCGCGTTATTTAATTTGGTTCATTATCGTTAAAGGCCACCGAAGTCCGGTGTGTGTCGAGTGGTGGAGCTTCGACGATATCAAGCGTGCGATTAAAAGTCTCTTCAAACAGTTCTTTTTTTCGCGATGCTCCCCAAATTTCAAGCTCGGCATCATGCCTGGGGAAAAGTGTGATGATCATTTTTTCCTTGAAAACTTCCAGGCGAATATCCCGGACATTTTGGTAATGCGATCGGTCGAGTCCATCTGCCACACGCATAATCCCGGACAACCTGTCGATCTTTGATTTCAGAATATCGTTTAAATCATCATAAGACGAGTGCCGTTTTTTCGGAGTCGAACGACGGTGATATCGTGCTACATGTCCCATCACCTGTATCTCATCCTGTTTGAAGCCCCGCAAATCGGCATTCAGAATCAGGTAAAGCGCGTGTTTGTGATGTTTCCGATGAGAGATATAATAGCCAATATCATGCATGAGTGCGGCAAATTCTAATAATTCACGGTCGTTTTCACTCATTTTGTGATAAGGTTGCGTCGCATCAAAAATCTTGAGAGCCAGCTGTGCTACATGCTTTGAATGCCGCTGATGCCAGTCACATTTGCGCAACAGCTCAAAGACACTGCGGCGCCGGGGATCCGGATAATGGCCGACCATCTGTATATCCCTCATCTCCTTACGGACATAACTCAGAATCATGCCTTCACGCAACGCTTCGGTCGACGTTTTTACATTCTGTATACCAAACTTTTTTATGATCAAGTCCAGCAGGATCAAGCCAGGTACGATGTAATCGACCCGTTTGGTGTCCAGCCCGGTAACTTTGAGACGTTCCTCGCGATCCATCTTTATCAGTTTTTTATAGATCGGGAAAAAATCATCCGGTTTGTATTCAAACTCGTTGAGTGTTACAGATGTATCTTTCGAGATATGCGAGGCGACCATTGTAGCTATATTTTCCATGGTGCCGGATGAGCCAATCAATGTGGAAACCGGGTATTTTTTAAGTGTTTCAGCGATGCCGGTCAGTTCTTCATCATAATATTTCTGTATCGCTTTGATTTCTTTTGATGATACCGGGTCGTGTTTGATGAAACGTGCAGCCGTTCGGGAAACACCAATTTTCCGGCTATCCAGTGCAATGAATCGTTCGTTATTACCTATGATGAATTCAACACTGCCCCCGCCAATATCCATCATGAGTACCGGTGCTTCATTCAGACGAATGGCATGTTGCACGGCATAACCAATCAGCTCCGCTTCCCTTTCCCCGGGAATAGCCAAAATCTTGACTCCAGTCTCATCGATTACCTTCTGGATGAAATCACCTCCGTTTGATGATTCCCTGATGGCACTGGTGGCATATGCTAAGATTATCTCAACGTCTTGCCGGTCGCACAAAATTTTAATCCTTCGCATCGTGTCCAGCCCGCGTTCCATGGCGGCATTGGATAAGCGATGTTCGGCAACGTCCTCTCCCAACCCGACAAGTTCCTTTATTTTATCGATGGTACGGAAACTGCCGTCTGGGTAAATGTCAACAATGATCACATGGAATGAGTTGGTCCCCAAATCGATAGCAGCAATACGTTTTTTGGGATTGCCATTGGAAGTATCAGCTGGATACATATATAAGCAGAATCTGGTTAATCGCTAACACCGGTAAAGTACAAATTTCGCACTGTCTGTGCATCTGACACGAAAATATGTCTCTTTATCCATTTCCCTTTTTATAATGATTCAAATCTCGTAAATATTTTCAAGTACCTTTTATATTAAACCTTTATTTTATTTTCAGGGTTGAAATAATTGCTAAGTAATTTCATTGTTATCCGATACTTTACTTTTATATGGATACTCGTATCAATCAACCATTAATTCAATTTATAAAAAGGGCATAATTATATAGATAAAAATGTTACTGATTAAACTGCGGTCACTATTTATCGGTATGCTTCTTGTACTTTTCGCGACAATTGTCGTTGCGAAGGGGAGCGGTTCGGACGTAATACCCGGTGAACTCATCGTTAAAATCCGCAGTGAAAAAGCTTTAAGTGCCATTTATCAAAGCCCTTCGATGGCGATGCAACGCATTACCCGACTTATGGATGCATATGACATGAAATCAATGCATTCGGTTTGGGACAATGCCTATAGCCAAGTGGCTTTGAAAGCCCTTGCCCGTCACAACAAACCTGCTTCGACGCTAGAAGAGATTAAGGGTAATTTGTCCAGGATCTATCAAATTCATTACAGCGCAAAAATTGATCCGCGCCAGCTGGCAAAGCGATTGTCACGTCTCCCGGATGTGGAATATGCAGAACCACGCTATATACGTCATATAACATCGGTCCCGAACGATTCATTATACTCCCGCGAAGCAGCCTATATGCAAGTGCAAAATTTCCCGGCTGCCTGGAATGTCACAAAAGGATCATCAACAGTCATCATAGCTATCGTTGACAGCGGCGTTGATTACAACCATCCTGATCTGAAATATAAGATGTGGACCAACCCCGGTGAGATACCGGGTAATGGCCTGGACGATGATCAAAACGGTTATATCGATGACGTTAAAGGCTGGGACTTTTGGGAAAGTGGGGATAATTCCACGAATATTGTACAGGACAATGATCCAATCGGAGAATATTCCGATCACGGGACTCATGTTGCGGGTATTGCCACCGCGCAGGCTAATAACACTACCGGTATTGCAGGGACAGGTTATAACTGCAAGTTTATGGCTGTGAAAGTGGGGGGAACAAAAGATCATCCTAATGATATCGGATTTGGGTTCGATGGCATCATGTACGCCGCAATGAATGGAGCCGATGTCATAAATTGCAGCTGGGGCGGAAGCGGAGGGTCACAGGCTGAACAGGATGTAATCAATCAGGCTACAAAGATGGGTAGTGTTGTCGTCTGCGCAGCAGGTAATGATAACTCAGATTCCCCTTTCTTCCCTGCATCTTACAGGCATGTCTTATCTGTGGGTTCTGTTGGGGCACCCACTTCGAATGGTGTAGATTTTAATATAAGATCCTCTTTTTCGGATTACGGGACTCATCTTGATGTTACGGCTTCCGGTTATTCAATCTACAGTACTGTTTTTAATAACCTGTACGGTTATAAATCGGGAACATCCATGGCAACCCCAATCGTCAGTGGACTTGCCGGTTTAATAAAGACCATTCATCCGACATGGAGTGCCTATCGCATCGAATCCCAAATAAGAGCAACATCAACCAACATAGATAGTTACAATCCAGCCTATCAATATAAATTGGGACATGGACGCATTGATGCCTATAAAGCACTGACGGTAAACACTCCGGGTCTCTCGATAGTGAGTCATCAATTTGTTGACAAGAACGGTCAGAAGCTGGTGCCGGGCGAACAGGGAACACTCAAGATCTTTGTAACGAATAACAACGCCACAACCCAAAATGCGCAGTTTTCCCTTTCTACCAACCTTGCTAACATTACCGTTGGCGATGCAACGAAACCGCCCGCTGTAATCGCTATTGGAGATACGGTTGAAGTCGATTTCCCTGTTTCTATTGCCCTGAATTACGATTTATCTACAATGCCTTTGTTTCGGCTGGATATGTCGGATCAATCCTTCAACTACTCTGATTTTCAATATGTGACTTATGAGAAGCTGCTTTACGATATATCGCAGGGAAATAACATACAGGTTTCATTCGCCAGCGACGGCACCATAGCCTATCAGGATCCTTACGATTCTTTTGCTCCCGGTGGAATCGGCTTCAATATCATGGACTCAGGAACGGGAAATTTCACAGGCAACTACCTGTTTTCATCCGGACTGATGATTATGGCAAACGGCGAGCTGGCTGATGCTGTGCGCAGTACAGATAGTGTAGATCATGATTTCAAACCGAGGAATGTATTCTCGGTTTCTGCTCCCGGCGTTGTTTCCGCCACAGATGGGGAAGCACAATTCAGCACTCTGAATGACCCGAATTTCCCCCATTTTGAAATTCAAATGGAAACCTATTCTTTCTCAGGTCAGTCTATCGACAAAACACTGTTCCTGAAGTACACCATCACAAATAAGTCCTTATCACAGGCCACAAACGTTTACGTTGGTTTGCATAATGACTGGGATTTGGGGAAAGCCGTAAACAGCACTGGTTATTTACAAACGGATAGTCTTTTATATGTTTATGACACCAACGAAGCAAATCAGCCATACATAGCTGTCGCCCAACTTGGAAATGTATCCAGCAACCTGGCAATCGACAACGGTTACACAGGAACGCAGTCGGATTACCGCTTCAGTATTTATTATGATCCCGGCAATCCCGCTTATGACGGCTATACCGTGAAGGAGAAGAAGAACTCTCTTGTTGCTGGTGATTCGATCCACACTCTAAATAATACGGACATTTCCGTTGCCACAGCTTCCGGACCTTATACTATAGAGAAGAATCAAAGTATCGTGGTAGGATTTGTAGTTGCTTATGGCAATACGCTCAGTGATCTCCAGTCTCAGGTTGAAGCGGCACGCGCAAAGCAGGTTTTTGCGGTGACCCAACCCAGCGTTAGTACAGGCGTGGAACAGACAACAAATGAGATTCCCACTGAAACCAGGCTCGCAGGCAACTATCCCAATCCTTTCAATCCCACTACAACAATACGTTATGACCTGTCGAAGCCCGGCAATGTAAATCTGACGGTTTATAATTTGCTGGGACAAAAGGTTGCTTCGCTGGTTGACCGATTCCAGCGAGCCGGCTCTTACCAGGTTCGTTTTGATGGGCAAAACATGAGCAGCGGTATTTATCTGGTTGTTCTAAAAACAGATAATCAGATGCAGACACGCAAGATGACGCTATTGAAATAAATTAACGTGAGTTCGAGATAATGAAATCGTATTCACCAACCTCTCAATGTCATTCTCCCGAGGCTTCGGGAAGGAATCTATCCTGGCTTCAAACGTGGTAGATGTTCAATACCTTTTTAGCGTTTTCGGGTAGGTTAGATTTCTCCGCAAGGTCGAAATGACATTGGGGAAACAGTGGAATTTGCATTGTATCCTTATATCGAACTCACGTTTAACTAGTAGTCGCCCGTTCGTCTGCTTTCATCTTTCTTCAGCTGCTGCATCGCTTCCGCATTTCTCTTTGACTGCTCAAGACGAATCTTCCTTCGCAGTTCAGCTTCTTCAAAGCGATGTTTTTCAAACTCAGTCTCCGGTGTGATATCAGGCACCGGTACCGGCTTACCGTCAGCGTCGACAGCTACAAACGTATAAAATGAGGTCGTGCACAAACGCCGGCTGCCTGTACGCAGGTTCTCTGCAAATACCTGCATAGCAATCTCCATGGATGAATGAAACGTACGGGTTACCTCTCCTTCTATTACCGCAACTTCACCAAGCTTTACACTGTTTAGAAATTCGACACTGTCAACGGCAACAGTCACGACATTACGATTACAATGCCGTTGTGCAGATATTGCTGAACAAATATCCATCCACTGCAACAAACGCCCGCCCATAAGATTACCCAGCGGATTTGTGTCATTTGGCATCACCAGTTCATTCATTCGTACGCGTGAGGCAGCAACGGTTTGCTTTTCATTTGATTTACTCAAAGCTTCGGATTCGTTATAGCGTTCAGTCATTATAATGATATTGGTCGGAGTTACATTTATTTGCCAATGAAAATAAGCATAAGATGCTGAATCGTTCGAATTTTTATTAGCAGGCCGGTGACCTTCTCCGGCTGATACTTTCAATATCTGAAGATGACGCCAAATGCTGCGTAACGAGGTTTATCAAAAAGGAATGAAATACACTGTTGCGTCGATTCATATTATATTCAAATAAATTCCGTTACTTAAGCGGTACTTTTACAAGAATTACAGATAAAAAAGGTATGACACAGTCTTCGAGCAACATTACTTCCAGACCATTGCAGTGGAAAGATTATGACGAAGTTATCGCCCTGCAGGAACGATGCTTTCCCGGCATGAAAGTCTGGACACCGGCCCAGTTTCGTTCACAGCTGAATCGTTTTACTGAAGGACAAATGGGCATTTTCTATGATGATAAGCTAATCGGTTCAGCCAGCAGCCTGATCGTCGATATCGATGAATATGCTGAAGATCATACCTGGGAAGAAGTGACTGATAACGGATACATCCGGAACCACGACCCTGAGGCGGACACATTATACGGTATTGAAGTCATGGTTGATCCGGAGTTTCAGAATATGAAGATCGGGCGTCGTCTGTACGCCCTCCGGAAGGAGTTGTGTGTGAGGCTAAACCTGCGGCGTACCCTTGTTGGCGGACGTCTTCCGGGATATCACAAGCATAAAGATGAATACAGCATTACAGCCTATGTTGAAGCTGTAACCAACAAGAAGCTGCATGATCCGATCCTGACATTTCAACTCAAGAACGGGTTTGTCATAAAGAGGATCATTAAGAACTATCTCCGGGAAGACGAAGAATCCTGTGGTTATGCCTGCCTCCTGGAGTGGGTAAACCTGGAATATCGTCAAAAGGTACCCAGAAGAACCATTACCTCACAGCCCGCGAGGATCTGCTGTGTACAATACCAAATGCGTAAAATCTCCAATTTCGACGATTTTGCTCAACAAGTAGAATACTTTGTAGATGTCGCATCGGATTATAAATCAGATTTTGTGCTGTTCCCCGAGTTACTGACGACCCAGCTTTTAAGTTATCAATCAGAAAAACGCCCGGGACTTGCAGCCCGGGAGCTGGCACATCTGACAGACAAATACATTGAATTATTCAACGACCTTTCCGTTCGGTATTATGTTAATATCATCGGCGGCTCTCATTTTACAGAAGAAGACGACAAAGTTTATAACATCTCTTACCTGTTCCGAAGGGATGGGAGCGTCGAACGGCAATATAAGCTCCACATAACGCCAAGCGAACGACGCTGGTGGGGTATTCAACCGGGAAACAAACTACAGGTTTTTGACACCGATCGAGGTCGAATCGCGATCTTGATCTGTTATGATGCCGAATTCCCTGAGCTATCACGCCTTGCCGTCGCCAAGGGCGCCCAGATTATCTTCATTCCATACTGCACAGATGAACGACATGGTTTCACCAGGCTGCGTATCTGCGCCCAGGCTCGCGCCATCGAAAACCAGGTTTACACGGCTATAGCCGGGACCGTTGGCAATATCCCGTCGGTAGAAAATATGGATATTCAATACGCGCAATCAGCTATTTTCACACCATCCGATTTCTACTTTGCAAGAGACGGTGTTGCTTCGATTTCGGAGACCAACACTGAAATGGTTGTTATAGCAGATGTGGATCTGGAACTCTTGCGACGTGTTCGTTACAACGGCACGGTGACACATCTTAAGGACAGGCGGACGGATTTGTACAGTATTCGTTTCCTTCATGAAGATGAGAATTATGTCGTTCCTTCATTTAAGTCAGATCTCATGATGCACCAGGAAGAATAACGATTGGCCGCAGAAGCAGATGAATATCACCAGTAATAAGTCGAAGCACCTTGTCCCGTCTAACTGACATACCTGATTTTACACCGTCGATGCTTTGCCAAAGTGGTCATGTGCAGACCATTGCATCATCTCTTTTAAGTAGTCAGAAGATCGGTATTATTGAAGAACGGATTTTTGATACTCCTGATGGGGATTTCCTTGAATGGGACTGGTTTGATGCAGGTGATAAGAGTCCTATTGTGGTGTTGCTGCATGGCCTCGAAGGTTCAAGCAAACGTTATTACATCGTTGATACAACTAAAATCCTCATCGAGAATGGTTTTTCAACAGCCGCTTTGAATTTCAGAAGCTGTGGCCCACATATGAATAAGACTGCCCGTTTCTACCACTCTGGTGAAACCGGTGATGTTCAGCTTTTCGTCTCACACTTACAGGAGTTATATCCTGAAAGATCCATATTTGCTGTTGGTTATTCACTTGGTGCCAATATTCTGCTAAAGTGGTTAGGTGAGAGGGGAAACACTTCCCCTTTACAAGTTGCGATAGCGGTCTCGGCACCTTTTGATCTTCATATTTGTTCTGCATCCCTCGGAAAGGGATTTAACAATTTGTATCAACAGTATTTCCTGCGTTCACTAAAACAAAAAATACACGTAAAACATCAATCAATACCATCTATTCCTTTATATAGTGGCTACAGGCTGGCTGAATTTGATGACAAGGTTACAGCCCCGTTGCATGGTTTTAAAGGTGTGGATGATTATTACAGCAAAGCATCATCCAGGCAATACATTCCCGATATAAGGGTACCAACATTGATTATACACAGCAGAAAGGACCCTATATGTCCTATCACAGCGGTTCCTGTCCGGGAAATCGGTGCCAATAAGAACCTACAAACTATAATCACTGATGAAGGTGGGCATATTGGATATTTTGGCAATCCATCTGATTATCTGAGCCGCCTGATCATTTCATTTTTTAAGAATCAGTATCCGAGAAGACTTTGAAAAACCAGGGATTTTGTTCAAGATCAAAACCTGAGCGACTTTGAAACCGCAGCATATTTACCATATTCGAGGATTTCTAATTGAAAATGCAGATATTGGACAAAAAGAACGGTTTTGCAACGCCTTCTCGATTAGAATCAATTTTATCATGAAAGATCAAACATCTGTAAAAGTTATCGTTATCGGTGCAGGCCCATCGGATTGGCCTGCGGGGTCGAATTACACAAGAAAAATATTCCCTATTTGATTATTGAAAAAGGGTGCATTGTTAATTCTATTTTCCATTATCCCACGAACATGACTTTCTTCTCAACCTCAGACCGGCTCGAAATTGGTGATGTTCCCTTTATATCACACGGAGTAAAACCTACGCGCCGGGAGGCTCTCGAGTACTACCGGAGGGTAGCAGAAAGCTATAAAATGCCTCTAAAATTATATGAGACGGTTTCAAATGTGTCCGGCGATGATGGAAATTTCACTGTCACAACGGACAAGGGGGTGTATAACTGCGAAAAAGTCATTGTCTCGACCGGATTTTATAATCAGGCCAATTTAATGGGGGTGCCTGGTGAAAATCTCCCCAAAGTGAAGCATTACTATGACGAACCACATCCATATGCTGAACAACGGATTCTTGTTATTGGAGGCGGGAATTCAGCCGTCGACGTAGCCCTCGAAACCTATAGATGCGGCGCTGAAGTCACACTTGTTGTCCGTGAGGATTCGCTGAAAGACGGGGTTAAATATTGGGTAAGACCAGATATTGAAAACCGTATCAAAGAAAAAGAAATAACCGCCTGGTTTAATTCAGAGATTGCTGAAATAGGGCAAAAAGAAGTTGTTATAAAGACACCGGATGGTAAAAAAGTTATCCCCAACGATTTTGTTCTCGCCATGACCGGCTACCATCCTGATTACAGCTTATTAAACAAAATGGGACTGGAACTCGCAATGGATGGCTTTGATACGCCCATCTACGACGAAGAAACCCACGAAACATCCATTAAAGGAATTTATATTGCAGGTGTTGTCTGTGGGGGATATAATACCAGCAAGTGGTTTATTGAAAATGCGAGGGTACATGCGGAACAGATTGTAGCGGGCATTACTTTTCAAGAAACTATACATATACGATAACCGGACAAATTATTAGAAGGCTTTGCAAAACCCCATACAGTGTGAGGTTGTAAAGGATTTACATTATTTTCGGTCTAATTGAATGTTCACTCAAACTCAGATTTTTCATCATGGCTGATATCAACCAATTAAGCTTTGGCGACGGACTTCTTTCAAGCAGGCGAAAAATCAGCAAACTTTCCAAACACCTGGCTAAGCTCGATCAGATCATCGACTGGCAGCCATTGGTTCAGGAGATTGCCATTATTGATAAAACCGATACTAAGACCGGTGGGCGGCCTCGTAAAAACCCACTGTGGATGATCAAAGCCACGTTTCTACAATCCCTGTTCAGCCTGAGTGATCCTCAATTGGAAGATCAACTCATTGACCGACTAAGCTTTCAGCGGTTTGTGGGGGTCAACCTGGACCAGGAGATTCCAGATTTTACCACGTTTTGGCGCTTCAAAGAAGCACTGAGCATCCATAAGCTGGATGAGCGTATTTTTGATCTGATCAACCAGCAGTTGGAAGCCAAAGGGCTGATGGTCAAAAAAGGCACCATCGTGGATGCTACGATTCTTCCCTCGGCGAATCGTCCCCTCTCGGATGAGAAGCGCCAGGAGCTAACCCGCAGGCCTTCCCCCCAGATCGATACCGATGCCAACTCTACGAAAAAAGGCGGGGTCTACTACTTTGGCTATAAAGGTCATATTGGGGTGGACATCGAGTCCAAACTGATTCGTAAGGCCATCTTTACCCCCGCCAGTTACCACGACAGCACCCAGACCGAACAGCTGGTCAGCTATGATGAGAAGGCCCTGTTCGGTGATAAGGCCTACTTCAATGGGGATCACAAGTTTTCGGCCCGGCACTTCGGCTGGTACTACGGAGTGCTGGACAAAGCCACCAAAAGCCAGCCCTTGTCGGGTTCTCAAAAAAAGCGAAACCGCAAACACAGTCGCGTACGGGCCGCAGTGGAGCACCCGTTTGCCTGGATGAAGACCAAGGCCCGGATGGAGCTCATGAGGGCTAAAAATCAGGCTCGTAACCGGCTTCGATTCCTGTTTACCTGTATGGGATGGAACCTGTCGAGAGCAGGATTTTTGCTTGAAACATCAAGATCCATGGGATCGGTAGCTCTATGAACCCAAAAGGGCACATACAACCGGCTTCTTACAGCCTTTTGAAGGCTGCCAGGGAGTCATTTCGAACAAGGATTGGTGGAAAACACAAGCAATCCAGCAGAAATATCTCCACATTCAGCCACGAAAAATAAATCAAAGAACAACAAAGGGTTTTTCAAAGCCTTCTATTAATGAATAATTTGTATTAGATGAAAAACTTAAAAAAGAGGTTTGCGTACTATCTTCTGAGACATCCATATATAAGTCTCTGCATTCGTACATTTGTTCAGCCAAGACATATTCGTGTTTACGGTGTTGGTGCTGCTAAAACAGGTACACAATCCATCTATAAGATTTTTGCTAAAAACTATCGATCTGCTCATGAACCTGGATTCGATGAAGCTATAGATCACATTTCAATCAAAAACTCTGATAATTTTAACATAAAATATACTTTAAGATGGTTGCATAACAGGGATAGGAGTTTGTGGTTTGAATGTGAATCTTCACATGCAATAGCATGGTTTAGCGATTTACTTGTCAAGGAATTCCCGGATGCAAAATTTATACTCACCGTAAGAGATTGTTATTCATGGTTAGGATCTGTTATAAATCAACATTATAATAACGATCAAGCCACGGGACATTTAAAAAAACTCAGAGATATTTATCATAAGACAGATGGTAAATATGAAACTGAAATACTTAAGAAATTAGATCTTTATACATTAGATGGTTATCTATCATATTGGGCAAGGCATAATGATTTTGTTTTAAATGCTATTCCTCAGGATCGATTACTAGTCATCCCCACACAACATATAAAAACAAAATTAGAGTTGATTGCTGATTTTGTTGGGATTCAAGCAGACAAGCTTGATTATTCCAACTCACATTCCCATCGCTCGAAAGTTCAAAACCATATTCCAGATCGTATACCCAAAGAGTTGATCCAAAAAAAAATCAGACACTATTGTCAGCCCGTAATCAATAATCTTAAACGATGTCCGGAATTGAAAAATTATGATTTAATTGGTATTAAAAATACGAATATCAAAGTTAAAAAAGACATGTAATTTTAAAACAATAAATGGAAAAAGAGTAACAGTCAACAATTATCACTAATCTTAACGTGAGTTATAGATCTGACTTCACCTGATCTGCTCGAGCATACTTCTGTTTGGCAATTCAATCAGAGTACAAAGTAAATCGTACTATTGTCACATAATCTGAGGCAATAACACAGTAGATTGTTTTGAATTCTACGACCGCCATGCTATCACTACTGACAACTTGGGTATCTCTCAAAACCCATGTTTATATCCCTCGGAAAACACAAACCCTTAATTTTATTTTGTTATATTTATAGTTAACCTATATTAGTTATTACTAACTATAATCATATAAATATTCTCAGAGTTAAGTGTGATAGCTGACACTACAGTTGAGATCAAGAGCTCCAATTAGCATGACTAATTTATAAATATCACGGTTATACAGATTTTTAAGCGAGACAAAAAAAACTGCTTCCAAATACCTTAAACCCAAGACCAGAAAAGATAAAATCTTTGTTATCGGATGGGAAAAAACCGGCACCACGTCTTGTGCCAGAGCGCTAATTGCCTTGGGATTTAAACACTGCTCGTGGGATCCGCAAATACGAGATTACTACAAAAGGGGATATATATTAAGCATTTTGAAGCATGCCGAACACTACGATTCTTTTGACAGCGTCCCTTGGAATTATTATGAATTTACCCCCGTCCTTGATAAAGTATTTCCAGACAGTAAATTTATTTTGTTAAAAAGGAATGAGGATGATTGGTTTGCGTCGTTCTTAAAATGGAGTGGCAGGAATAAATACCCAGTGCCGAACAAAAAAAGATCAATAAACTACTACCGAAAACATAATAATTTCATTGAATCATACTTCAATAAAAGGGAAAATAAGCTATTGATAATGAACATTATGAAAGGTGACGGTTATGACAAACTATGTCCGTTTCTTGATTGTGACATAGAACATGATAAATTTCCACATGCAAATAAAGCCCCCGGCAATAGAATTGCGGCAGACAAATCTTCGATAAATTTTTAATAGATATTTGAAGTTTCTCTGTTAAATATAATACCGAAGCCTAAGTATTCTTACATATAGATAAATTCATCTTATCAATATCTCCCTTAAGCCTATACTTAAAATTCTTTTGATGAAACTGAGAGTAAATCTAGAAAATAGAAATATTTTTTTCTCACTGATACATTTTTTATAAAATTGAAAACCTTTATCACGGTTATTGTCGCTTAAATACAGGTCGACTAACCCAGAATAGATTTTCAACATTTTCTGTTGTCTAAATTTATTATTAAACAATTTTCCATATTCTGATTTTCGAAAAATATACTCCCAAGTTTTTCTTGAACCTTCGTAATAATTCAAGTTATACCCGGTAATTCCATCCTCAGAATCATAGTATAAAACAGTATATTCGGAGACTTCAATTATTTTATGATTCTGGGCTATGTAAACCCACAATAACATGTCTTCCTGGACTCTGTAGGATGGGTCGAATACTTTTTCACAAAAAATATCACGATGTATGCAAACTGAACTGGGAGGAGGATTATAATCAACAACAATTTTATCGAGATTGTAATCACTGTGATAATTTGGAATAATTTTGGTTTGGCTGTTTCTGGATACCCGAATGAAATAAGTATAAAGGAAAGCTACTGGTTTTCTTTCTTCGCATATTTTTCTGTACAGAATATTAAGATGATTATTTAAATATTCATCATCACTGTCAAGCAGGCAAATATAACTCCCTTTTGCCAAATCAATGCCAACATTTCTGGCGACAGGAAGACCTTTGTTCTCCTGATGGTTATAATTAATCCTTTTATCAGATTGAGTATATTTTTTGATAACTTCGGCTGTACGATCAGTCGAACCATCATCGATAATTATTAATTCCCAGTCATTAAAAGTTTGATTTAAAACACTATCAATAGCTCTCTCAATTATATATGCCCTATCTAAAGTGGGTAAAATGATACTAAAAAATGGTTCACTTGACATAATATATAAGTATGTTTATTTGTTAATAATCGTCACCTCTTATGTATCGATAAATAAATACTCTTAAACGATAGACAATTCTCTTATTATTGAAATGAAGATAGCATATTTAATCCTTGCACATAAAAATCCACCTCAATTAACGAAATTAATATCCACACTCAATAATAGTGAATCCGATATTTATATTCACATAGACAAAAAGCATTCTTTATATGAGTATAAAAAAAACATATCAATTGCTAAAAATATCCATTTTATAAAACGACGTGTTAATATTAAATGGGGTGGATTCAGCATGATTAAAGCAACATTAAATTTATTAAAACTTGCAACACAAGCACATCACGACTATTACATTTTATTAAGTGGTCAAGATTACCCCATAAAATCCTACCAAGAATTAAAAAATAAATTATCCGAGTCACAGTTCCAATACATAGATTTTTATAAAATGCCAGCCCCCGAAATAAATATAAAAATGTACCGGTTGGAATATTTTTTTATACCGACAAAAAATAGACACAGTAAAAGTGGCACGATTATAAACAATTTCTTGATGAAACTTGGAGAAAGAAATTGGAAAAAAGCTTTCGGTAACGCCTACCCACATGCGGGATTTCAGTGGTGGTGTTTGTCACATAACTGTGTGCAATACATCCTTGAGTATATAAAATCTCACAGAAAGCTGGTTAATTATTTCCGATTCGTTAAGATACCTGATGAAATGTTTTTCCAGACAATTTTATCTGACTCACCGTTTCGCAATCATATCCAACCTTCTTTAATGTTCGCGGACTGGAAAAGAGGTAATCCTGTTCCCCCACTTCCGGCTATTATTGACGAATCTTATTTAAAATCTTTAAGTGAGAGTGATAAGTATTTTGCCAGAAAGTTTGATTTGGCAAAATATCCTGACATTTTTAAAAAAATTGATGCTCATCTTCTCAATTCTGATTCTTTAGAATAAAATGTTAACTCCTCTCAATCCAGTTTATATTCGGAAAACGATCCTTAAGACTAAAATGAAATACGGCTTCATTTTTGAAGTATGAATTTGGGAATAGATTAACATTCTTACCTAATAAACCACCCGCAATTCCAACATGCAGCCTATTCGAATTTATCGTATCAAACTTATTAACAACACTGAGGAAATCACATGCTATATTTTTAATTCCAGCTTCAGTTATTGACCAATTAAACATGAAATAAGAAGGGACATCAATACTTTTCTTATGTAAAGAAGTTCTTTCTTTATCCTTCCTAAAGCAATTAAGCTCTTTCCTGCTGAAAAGAAATTTTCCCCACATACCAAGATTTTCTTTAAACGAGTTTTGCCGTTTTCCTGTCTCATTGGATAATGACGATATTTCAGTTCCTATTGCCAAATCATCAAATGCGAACACATTTGCCTTCTTTGCATGTTTAGCAACGTGTTCATAGGATATTAATTCCCGACAAAAAAGATAACAGTTACTATCCAGATCACTTAAGACATCCTCATTACCAACAACTGTATGCGGTAACAAAAAAATTGTCTCCGAATTCTTAGCATGTTTTTGAAAGAAAGTTCTGGCATTTTTGTAAAAGGGGATAAAATTCCCTCCTCCGCCATACACTAAAATATGCCCGTCATCTATTTCTCCCTCACTAAATAATCTGTATTGAATATCATGCCTTTTAAAACCCTGTAGTGTTGCGTAGGCAATTAACGCATCACCGGCATTACCTGGATTAGGAATATATATTACTTCCTGATTCTGGCTTATTTTTTTGATGACTTCAAATGGATTCGTCCTCATAATCTCATCGATTATTTGTGCTTAGAGTTCACGCAATGTTTAATATCGACAGATAGTAATTCATAAATAAGTCTACGCTCCTCCTATCAGAGACTTGCCAAATTAACTTATTAAATATTAGTATCTTATAAACTGTGTTCAATTTCACACATCAGAATTTTCCCAGTATCAACCTGATTATCAAGTGTCTGCTATTTTAAATAGTATCGCAAGTGAAAAAAAAAGGGCAAGCGACCTACATCGCGCCGCTACAACCCATTTACCACTGCTACCTTCCGGTCCTGATGGAATTCATGGGGAGCTGGCCGTGCAGGACTTGCCCTTTAAACTCATATTACATTAAACAAATAAGGCGTCTGCTACATTCGGACGCCTGTAATTCACAAAATACCAATGATTTTTTGAAAAATCGAACTGTATAACGATTATCAAAGTTATATCAGTGGAGCTACGGGGATTCGAACCCCGGACCTTCGCGCTGCCAGCGCGACGCTCTAGCCAACTGAGCTATAGCCCCGAAGCATTAATGCATCACCGGTTTTGTAATTAGACCTCAAATATATGGGTTATACCACATCCCTTGCAAGGTCAATTAAAGATTAATTGCTTTTTTATTACTTAGATACTATCATTTTTTTAATTATTTTGAAATGATCATAAGCTGCAAAGAGTTAGAGCTTCACGCAATTTTTGCCATGAACATATAAAACACAGGGAGCCTTTTTATATGAAACGACACTTACACATATTTCTCATTCTTTTTCTCCTGGTTGGAGCTACAACCATTCAAATGGCTTGTAAATCCAGCAAAAAAGCAACTCAGGAGAATGTTGACACCGATGGAGATGGACTGACTGATGCTCAGGAGGTACAGCTCGGAACCAATCCTAACAACCCTGACACTGATGGTGATGGCCTGAATGACGGGGATGAGGTAAATAAATACAAAACCGACCCTCTTATTGCCGATACCGATGGTGATGGACTGAGTGATGGCGACGAAGTATTGTCATACAAAACCAACCCACTCAAGGCTGATACTGATGGTGATGGAATCAACGATGGTGACGAAGTAAATAAATATCACACCAATCCTAATAATAAAGATTCCGATGGTGATGGCTTGAACGATTACCAGGAAATCTTCACATATAAGACTGATCCGAACAAAAAGGATACCGATGGTGACGGATTTACTGATTCTCAGGAAGTTGAAATGGGAACCAATCCAAATGACCCGAATGATCCTGTATATATCCAACAGCTTGAGACCGTACATTTTAACTTTGATAAATCGAATATCGATGACCAGGCAGCACAACAGTTGACTGACAACCTTAAGAAGCTGCAGGAAAACTCGAAGTTTAAAGTTCGTATTGATGCTTACACCGACCATATCGGTGGTGACCAGTACAACTTACGTTTGAGTGTGCGTAGAGCTAACTCAGTAAAAGAGTTCTATGTCAAGAATGGTATTTCAGCTGATCGCATCGAAACACGTGGCCTGGGTAAAGCACCTGTTCCATGTGCTCAAATGGATACTCAAGGAAGGGGCTGCCGTGCAAATCGCCGGGCCGAGTCACATCCGATCAGTCCATATAAATACACTCCAAGTAACTGATCGACAGTTTTAAACATCAGTTATAAATAAATTAAAGCCGCTCTGCTTAAGGCAGAGCGGCTTTTTTTATGCAATTACGTGTATAAATGAAGATCCAAATGATCAAACTCCTATCAGCAAATATCATTTCGAGCTACTAATCAAGAAAATACCTTAGTTCTTCCCGGAAATGAGAATGAACCCGGATCTCTGTGATTAACCTGTGTCCCCTATGGTTGGCTTTTCCGGTCTTTAGTAACCACAGAGTTTGTTCCATGGTGACACTGTTGGACAATTGAATTTGACCGATTTCTCTACTTTTGGCTGACGCATAAATGGGGAGGGGTCACTTTTTTCAAAAAATTTTAACCTTTAAAAAAGTAATATTTCAGCCAAATAATGTAGGTGCGAAGTAAAGATATTTTAAAGTTGTTTCTAATAAAGAAAATCAAATCTTTCCAATATTCATATTTTATTGTATACCATGATACGTGACTATGATTTTTTTTATATATATAGTAGTTGGTTATAGAGGAAAAGTAAGCATTAGCGATAATTTTAAGTTGGTGGTTATTCATTCCTCTATGCCAAAGCCAATAAGACGCATCCTTGTTTAACAACCTTGAGTAGAATACTCTTTTTTGATTATCATGCACTCGATTTTGAGCATGGACTTGGCGAACGGCAATAATTTCGTCTAATGGACAATTTTTAAAATGAAATTTAAATGAGGCTCTTAAAAGAAACTCAATATCTTGGGATAACTCGAATCTAACGTCGAAGGCATCAATGTGGTTAAATATTTTTTTTCGGAAAAGCATGGTATCACCAACATGTATGGAACCATATTTTCCAGACAGTAGCACAAATAATAGTTCTTCAGAAGGCACATCCCTATCAATTCCTGTTTCCTTGGCATTTACAGGTTTTAAATTATTTGAAATAGATGTGTCAATAGTATATCCTAGTTTCCCATAGCATCCATCATATTCTGGATGACTTTCAAGAAAGTTTAATTGTTTATAGAACCTATTCGGCAGATAGTAATCATCAGCATCCAAAAAAGCTAAGTATTTACATTTGGCAACACTAATACCCAAATTTCTGGCAGCAGAAGCCCCATGATTTTTGGTGTCAGGATGCTCAAATATTCGAATTCTTTTATCTGCCTTTTGCATCTGCCGCACGATCTTAATTGCGTCATCCGGATATTTGTCATCAATAACAATTATTTCACCAACTTCTTGTAACAATGCAGATTTAATAGCACGCTGAATAAAATTTTCCGCATTATAGACTGGTATGATTACTGATATCAGATGACGATAATTCATCTTTAAAATCTTAATTTTATCCTGGCGTATTAAATTATAAGAACCCACTGAAAACCTAAGCTAAAGATAGCAAAGGAGAGTTTTATAAAGTTAGTATTTCCCGTTTATCCAAACCTTTGTTTACTTAATAATAGCAACCTTCCCGACTCCCTTTTCTCCATTTTGGCTGTCTTTCGCTACAACCAGGTAAACACCCGAGGGCAAGTCGATTCCCATTAAAGTCTTTCCCATTCCATTCCACACGTCCACCGGTGACATTTAACCGTTTAATAACGCGGCCATCAACGGTCAAAATGTTAATTGTCGTCTGATCAGAGAGGCCATCGATGATGATTGAACTTGTTTCTTTACTATACGAATAAGGATTGGGATAGATAAAAAGGCGCTTCATGTTAGCCACCGGTGCTTTCACCGTTGCAACATAGCTAACCAGCCCCTCATCCGTAGCGATGTATACCGTTCCAGTCTTCCCGTCAATTGCCAGAGATAGAATATTGTCTGATATAAGGGGACTATTTTGCGTTGTGAAATGTTTTAATACGGCATCACCCTCAGCTGAAACCAGCCATAGGCCATCACCCTCACTACCGATCCATTTCCTGTTGGCTGCATCAACAGCAATACACGTTGCTTTGAGATCTCTGAGCAGCAATGAATCGGTCCCTGCTCTTCTTAAAAACTCTGAACGCCTGTCATTAGAGCTGCCTCCAATCATGCGATCTGGAAAAATGTAGTGAACGACACCCCGATCAGTTCCAACCCAGACTTCCCCCTTCTGGTCCTGCACCATTGCATTTACCTTCTGATCGGGAAGATACCCCTGGTCTATATCTGTTGTGAGATGGAGACTCTGATCATCACTGGTCGTTGTCGGATCGCCCGTTTGGAGTACCAGAATGCCGTCACCAATACCCTGGATTGTTTGCAAACTAATCCATTTTTGCCCGTTACTATCAATCATTAATCCATAGTAATTATCGGCAGACGGGATTGAGGTTTCCTTTCTTAATCCATTCCATGTGTTACTGCCTTTACTTTTAAAATAGAGCTGATTATTAGCCGAAAGGTAACTTACGGCCCAAATATTACCATCCGGATCATGATCTAATCCACTAATAACCACAAATGTATTACTTCCGGATACCCCCTCTATCCCATTTGAGCTATTGAATATTGCTATTGAATCACTGCCAATCTTTTGCTCGGCAATACCTCTGCCCCAACTTCCAAAGTAGTATGCTTCATCATTATAGGTTGATATGTAAGCACTTTTAAAATCAAACTTCTTCAAGTTTGCATTCGTCGTCACATTGTAATTATTCCACTTACCATCTTTATAAATGTAATAACCTGTAGTCTGATAAGGAGAAACGGCTTTCCCCGGCACTGGACTAGACCCGGAGATAAGTACGCCGTCAGCGATATTAACCCCGGAAAAAAGGTTTAGATAGGGCCCTGCCGGGACAACATATTTATCAACTTTCCCAGAAGAGATATTCCCGATTACTGCCAGACCGAGTGTTGATGTACCGATCAATAATTTCCCATTGAATAAACCGGCTGTTATTAGCGGAGTTCCACTTATACTGTTTATCGTTTTGATATTATTTGTGGATATTACAGCAAGTCCATTTGCAGAAACTCCTGTCAGCGAATCACCGGTTGTAGAATAATTAATCACTACACCATTTTTAAATGTCGTCGAGGTTGTCCACTGCTGCCCATCGAACTCCAGATTTTTATCAGCAGTCGAAGCATACACTTTATCCCCATGCAATCCAATACTATACACTTCCCCATCTACCCCCTTATCCTGTGCATAGGTTGACCAATTTGAGGGCACAATCAGATCCCCTTTGCTTGCATCACCAATTGCTACACCTGACGCCGTAGCACAATAAACAGTACCGCCAGATACAACAAGATCATTAACAGCTGTTCCCGTATTAAAGGAACCTAAATTGAAATATGTTTCAAGCACATATCGCTTTTTCGTACTAAAGATAACCACACCAAAGTCTGTTGCGATGTACAGAGTATCACCTTTCAATTGGAATTTATTAAGGCCTCTTGGATTATATCGATCGGCCCGGTAGATATCCTCATATTGTGTAAATGAATAATCCTTCAAATCAAGAAATTCAAGCATTCCGTCGTTATAACCCAGCCAAATCCCATTCTCTCCCGGGTCATAGGCCATAGCTACTGGATTATTTCGGTACATGCCATCGATACGGGTATACTTTTGCAGAATGGAATCGCCGTCGGTGCTAAAAATACCTCCATTTGTAGCACACCAGATATGACCGTCTGAGTCAACTGAAATACGATTAACAGTTCGAAATGAAGAATAGGCGTTCCATGATCCGATTCCCTGTGTTCTGGCAAATTGTGCACTAATCAATAGGATGAAAAGCAACAGAGATGCCCGTGAAATGATCACTTTCATAAAAATGCGGTTATAAAACTTAAATAACATTAGTTCGAGATAAGTTGATAATGTTAGCAACAACTTATTTTTTAGCCTTTTTGACCCCTCAATCCCCTAATGGGGACTTTCTTTTCCCCTTTGTAAGGGGTTAGGGGGTTAAAGATCTGGGACTTCACCGACATATTCAATGTTATGAACGCGACCAACCCCGTTCGCCCCGGTATACATTTCTGGAAAAAAAAGCCAAGAGAACTCGTCTATTGTCGTGAACCAGGATTTAGGATTCTTATCTATCATTTATCCTGTAGATTTCTGATTCAGACCTGAGGTTAAGATAGGTCTGTAAAAAGTAACAATACACAAATTAAAAGATTCTCGCTAAGCTTACACCTGCTCTGATACCCGGAACATCCAGACGATACGCAACGTCAACCCTCATAAAACCGAATAATCCATTAACAGAAAGTCCAACCTCATGAATCCAATGGTTGTAATAAGGTATTCCTGATTTTTTCAATTTATCAGCCTCGTTGCTCTTCATCCATCCACGACCGTGTGATCCGAAAATGATCACGGAATATCCCTTTTGTGCTAGTGAATGCAACCCTAAGAGCTCAAATGGAATAGTCCGGAAATTGTGTTCCCAGAAAAAAGCCGCATATTGATCCCCGTAAATGGATATGTCCCGAATGCTTTTGAATGCGCCAAAAGGAGTGTAACCTCCAAGACTTCCGTCTATCATACCCAACCTTTGTACTGGCAATAATCCTGAATAAGTTCCCCCCATAAGCTTCACATCGAGGGTATTTGGGAATAGCCTGCGAGAGAAAAACGTCTTGAAGCGCCAGTCAATCGCAGCCTGATATCGTGTAAATGAGAAATCACTTGTCAAGAAATTTTTGTCGCTGTGCTCAATCATCAGGTCGATTGATTTTGAACCTGAAATAAGATGAGCTGATAAATCAGGATCATCTGCAAATGTTGTTTCAATAAATAACGACTTCATTCTTCCGTCAGAAATAGACGGATTCGCTCGCTGAGGTATTTTACTGCCGCGCAAGTCATAATTCGTGGTCTTCGGGATCGAAGATTCCATACCATTGTAGTAACCAATACTAACTTTACCATTATTCCAGGGAATATGATATGATATCTGACCTTTCCAGGCGTCTCTCCAGTAATAATCAAAATAATCCCTGTAACCCAAAAGCGGTAACATACTCGCTTCTCCCCTTGTGTAATTCGCAGACCACGCTATAGGTACAGAAGTAGCTTGATAAGAAACTGACGTTGACCATGGTTTATACTTCAACTGCGTACCTAAACCATAAAAATAACGCTGAGAACCCGTATCATAACCGCCCGTGAGAGTTAATTTGACCTTTTTCGTGAATGTTGGCGGATTAAAAGTTAATCCGAGATGAGCTGCATCGACCCGATTATACCATATTTGTGGATCGAAATGATCTGAAACGAATGATATGATTTTTGACTGACCCTTTTTTTTGTTTGTTTTCTCGTCATCATCATTTACAAACCGTGATAAAAATCCTTTGGGATGAAATGCCCTCTCCAGTGTTTGTGTACTATCTATACCGGTATAAGCTTCCTGTTCGACTGGAGTTAACGGAACAACGAGTTCAGAGTGAGTGAATAAACTATCAGTATTCAGTGAATCTTTACTTACATAAAGAGATTTGTCTGACTTATAAAGCGTATCCGGCAGAGCCGTATTCACCGTATAATTCGTAACACGAGATAATTGCTGCAGTTTTATTATCGGAAAATCTAAACCAACCATTGATATCTTAACTTTCCCGTTAATCCTCATATCAACCGGCAGCCAGAACTCTTTGCCGAAATTGTTGAATTGTTGACGGTAACTTAAGTTCAGTTGTTTAATTGGCGGGGGGAAAAGAAAGGATGGGCCAGGCTTTAGATCTACCGAAATTAAAGCATAATCTTCATCCCTTACTTCTATCTTTCCTATAAATGTAGGTTGAAGTTTCTTTTTGGGTGTTACCCCAATTTCATAGATTAGTTTATTATCCTGGTATCGATAACCACTCAATTTGAAATTATAGAAATCCAGGGCTCTGGGATTGGTGACTCCAACCATTTTGTACCCGGCAATGTCGATGTTGTCATCATAAAAATTGGGTACATAACCGGTAGCCGCAAAGTTATCGAGCGGATTCACATTTGCCGTTTGACGACGTGCTTTTACAATCTCCCTGCTGCCCTTTTTCTTATTCCAATAAACCGTTGAGACACTCTCCATGATTGATACGATACCTGTATCATTTTCAATAATTTGTCGCGTATACGCGTCGGCTTGATAGGTTTTCAGGTCCGGCCACCATTTTTGTTTGTGTTCGATCACTTTTCTCATAATATCAATCGCCGGGTCTTCACCAGTGACCACCACTTCCGGCATATTTAATGTTGATGGCATCAACTGAATGTGTAACACATCGTCTGTTGGATTTTTGATAGGTATCTGTTTCGATTGATAACCAATATATCGGATCATCAGAACTGCCGGTAATGAATCAACCGAGAGTCTGAACATGCCATTCGCATTTGTAATTGTTCCTTTATAAGTGCCCTTGATCCATATATTGGCCGATGGCAGGAACTCTCCCGTTTTTAAATCAGATACATCGCCTCTTATAAGAATCTGAGCCTTTGCACTCTCTGTAATGGAAATCAGGAAAATCAGGATGATTGATAATCTGGTAAGCATGCACTGCTGATATAGTTAGTGGTTATCACATCCCTTTATACCTTAAAAGTCGACGCAGGTTACAATTTTACGATGAATTTACATAAATTTGATGCTCAATACTGACCCTGTAGTTCAACTGGATAGAACGAGAGCCTCCTAAGCTTTAGATCCGGGTTCGAGTCCCGGCGGGGTCACGAATATACACCTATATTTCTGATAAAAATATACTTACATATCAATAATTATAATATAGGTACGGAAATAGATACCTTTATATTTGACTGAACCACCCTGCACTCAAAGTGCAGGGGTTCGGATCGGGACTGAAAGTCCCACTCTTACTCCATGATAAAGTCCGGGTTGTCTTCCCCGTCCTTATTTCTATGATGTTCTAAGTATTCCTGAACCATTTCATCGGTTATGTTACCTGTGCTCCACACTCCGTAACCACTCGCCCAAAAATGCCGGCCCCAATACCGCCCGGCCAACTGTTGGAATTCCCGCTGCAAGATCCGAGACGTGCGTCCCTTTATCCATTTCATTAGCTGACTTATCGCCGTTCGTGGGGATATTCTATATGGATATGTACATGATCCTTACTGCCCCCCCCTTTCAGAATCTGGATCTCTTCCACCTCACATACCTGGATGATTAGTTCTCGACACCGCTGTACATCCCCTTGCAAGACATGGTAGCGATACTTGGTTACCCATCCCAAATGACAAGTTAACCGGCTTACCGTATGAGATCCTTTTCGCATTTCTTTATCTATAGCCCCAATATAGTCCGGTTATAGATTTATCGAAACACTAAAGTTCTGCACTTAAAGTGCAGTTTTTTTACACTAAGCTGTGACCAATAAACCCATCTAGAATATCTCTCTGTTAATCCAGGTTACTTCAAGATCGAAACAAAACCATGTAACATTATGTCTTTCAGGATTTTATTCTTTTAAGAAAATCTTATTTCCGGAGTTATCAGAGATTATAAACTGTGATTAATCATTAACATAAATATACGAATCAGATAAGCAACACGGGGGTTAATAATATTATCAATCACTTTGAATTTTGCTCAGAATATTGATTCCTGATACCATCTCTTCAATAACATCTTTTCTACTATATCCAATTTTTTGTTGTTCTACTCTTATCACTTATACCCATCTTGCGGCAGGACAAAGATGACCTGAGATTTTGTTTACTTGGATGTTTAAATGTCACTGGTTTGTTTGTTTAAGGTACAAAAATGCCCAAAAATTCTACTTTAGATTGGTCTGGTATTTCGGGGAGGTCAGTCTGTCAGAACAGGATGCCTATAAGTGGATCAGAAGTCGGGAACTTATGTCACAGTATGAGAAAATGCATACTGGCAATGATCACACCCGCTCTATTATAATTAAAGCCGAGAATGACGATAATGAACCAATAGAGTATCTAGAGGAATTGAAGCTGCTTGTTTATAAATATGGCTGTCCTGTAACGGCGTATTTATATCATAAATAGGATAAAATTCCTGACTTCCCGCTAAACCGGCCGCCATATTTTGGCCTTAATAGTTTCGACAGCGATTGGTTCAAGCTTGCGCAATATATTTATGATAAACAATCAACCTAAACACCTGAATAGCATGGATACAAACGACTTGCAACTTTACCAGCTAGCCGTATTGTTTCATTTAACCTGAATATGTGATCCGGTTTGTACAGTTTTACAGAACGTTGAGACCATAACCAAATAGAGAGCAATGAGAGAAACCAAGACAATAGGTATTAACCATTCAGGCTATCCTGAATTACGTAATTTTGCGGGACTAAATATTGAAAACTATGAGTTTGTGCAAAGCTATGATCTTCTGAGAATAGTAAATCATATTTATTTTAAGCTAAAGAATCGCATAAAGGTAGAACTACATAATGCTCATATCCCATTACCTGATTCAGTTAACGGATACCATTTTTTTAATTCTGTAAGTTTTGGATCCAAGCCATGGGTAAGTACCTTCGAAACTTTTCTACCAAGATGGGGATATCGCGGTTCCCGACTACACAGAATAGGTATGGAACAAATAACAAAAGCCCCATGTCATGGGATTATTGCAATTTCAGAAGAGACTTCCCGGATTATGCGTGAAATGGTTAATAAATTTTACCCGGACCTATATAAAGATATTATTAATAAGCTTATGATTATTCATCCGGCCCAAAAAGTGATAATCGAAACTCGCACTCGCAAGCCAGGTGATGTTATTAATTTTGTGTTTGTAGGCGGCGATTTTTTTTGTAAGGGCGGCGCTTCGCTGGCCCGGGCGTTTGACAGACTGATTAATGATGGATATCCCATTCATTTAACTATCGTATCAAAACTAAATACCGGCGATTATATAACGCATGCTACGGATGAGGAAAAAAAACAGGTACTTCATTGGATTCACTCTCACCCCGAACATATTACCCACTACCCCTATTTAAAAAACAATCAGGTATTATCACTACTACAGAAGATGGACGTTGCCCTGCTTCCGACACTAATGGATACGTATGGATATTCGGTTCTGGAATCGCAAGCGTGTGGATGTCCTGTTATCACAACAGATATCAGGGCATTACCCGAGATTAATTCAGGCACAACGGGCTGGATGATACCAACGCGAGAGCTGGGGGATCCAAGGGAAAGCGATAACATGCGACAGATCGAAACGCAGATTGAACAGCAACTTGCTTCTATTGTTACGGATATCGTTAATGATCCTGACCAGATTATTACAAAGGGTAATGCCTCTATTGAACGAATAAAGAAATTTCACAATCCCGAAAAGATAGCAACCAAATTACAAACTATTTATGATCAGTTTTAGCACAACCCGTACGGTTGCCAGATATAGGAAAGACTGAGTATGTCAGCACTCTTATCGGGAAGCTGGGATAAGCGCTCGTTTTATCGACTGCATAGTGAACGAAGACAATAATCTAACAGAAGCGACCGCTTTGAAACTAGCGCCAGTCATGAAAAAATACGGCTGGAAGTGGCAGTTTCAACGGGGAAAATGCAAAGTATGCGGCAGGACTTTCAACGATTTAGACATGAGGCTAAAAGTTTCAAAGCCCGATTATGTTTGTACCCCCTGTATTACATTACATGCTTGAATATGATTATATTGGGAAGCACCTGTTGCAAGATCAATTACAAAATACTGTTCTGGATGTATCATTGAGGTAAAAGCAGTGCTTGCTTTTTTTCCCTTGGTTTGGAGTGTCTATATGGGATTTTTTGTGTAGCCACAGACACAGGCAACGATCTGCCATGCCCGTTGATTTTGATGGGGCACCCAGGTGGCTTAAGGGTTATAGTGAAGATTTCACTGAATCTGACCCTCTTGGTTCACTCGAAACTGACCCACCCCTAACCGGAGGTTACGGCCATTAATATAGCGATGTTTTTAATCTTTTCTTCGTAGTGATTTTCCTTTGAGTTCAATACGGTGTGCGCGGGCGGTAAGCCGGTCCAAAATGGCATCGGCCAGAGTGGCATCTTTGAGATATTCATACCACTGACCTACCGGCAGTTGCGAGGCGATCACCGTGGACTTTTTTCCGTAGCGGTCTTCCAGGATCTGAAGCAAAGCCAGTCGGACATCACTTTGCAGAGGCTGAAGGCCAAAATCATCAAAAATCAATACCGGGATTTTCTCGATTCGATTCAATAGTTTGATAAACGTCCCCTCGAGTTTAACCAGCGTAATTTGCTCGATAAAACGGTTCATATTCAGATACAATGTTTTATAGCACATCAGGCAGGCCTGGTGGCCGACCGCACAGGCCAAATAACTTTTCCCGCAACCGGTGGCTCAGGTAAGGAGCAGATTTTCGGCCCGGTCAATCCAGCTGCATTCGGCCCCGAGGCTTCGGGGCCAGTTGTTCGCGGGAGAAGTTGCGCTGCTGGCTGCAGGTTACTTCTTCCAGGCTGGCGGCATACCGTAGCCTGCTCAGCCTGAGATAGGTCTGGGTGCGTTGGTTGCGTTGATACTCGTATTCATGCTGGGTAAGCTGCCCCAGCATGGCGTGTGGTTCGGGGTGTTGATGGAGGGGCAAGGCAAGGCCTCATAACTGCGAGCCATGCCATGAAGTTTAAGCTGACGCAGTTGATCCAGGGTGGCTTGTGTATTCATAATTTTAGATGGTTTAGTGGTTAACGGTAGATATCCGGGCCACGCAGGTTCGGGTGGTCGGGGGTGATAGAATCTGTATCGGAGCGGGCGAAAAGATGGTGGTCTCTGTTATTTTTAAGCATCGTGTGAATCAAGCGATACGTGATTTTGGGACTGTGGATTAGCAGTTCACAGACCGCTTCCAGACGATCCCCACTAAAGGTGTCGGCCAGCCGCAAGACTCCCAGGCAGGCGTTGTAGGTTTGCTCGGGAAAGGCGCGGGTATTTAGCATTACACTGATCGCATGAGTGGTTGCCGGGCCAATCTTGCCGGCACGTTCCAGGAAATAAGCCCCATTCCAACCTTTCTGCTTGTGGATGGCCAAATGATTCGGGGGCATATGCTCAGCTAATGTGGTGTACCCATATCGGGCCGTGTTTCGCTGGTGTACGGCGATGCGTTGGTAACCAAGGTAGACCTCTACCTCGGTGGAGGTGTAACAGATTTTTGCCGGCTTGCCTGCAAAGCGATAGGGCACACTGTATTGGTGCATATCCTGACCGAGAATCACATGATAGTTTTTCTGAACCTTCACCTGCGCCCGTCGCCAGAGCTGTAGCCGCTGGGCAGGCAAGGGGCCAAGAAGAGGTTTCTCATAGTTCTCAAACAGATCCCGCCTGGAGTGCTCTTTGCCTTTGAAGCGACGATTGTTCAATTCGTCAAGGGCGATGGCAATGGCCGCATTGAGTTCAGCAAGGCTGTAGAAGGTGCGGTCCCGCAGCTTTGCATAAATGCGTCTGTAGGCGATGTTGACGGCTGTTTCCACACTCGCTTTGTCACGGGGTTTTCGAATCCGGGTGGCCATAAACGTACACTGATAGTGAACCGAGAGGATGTCCATCAGTTCGGTAAAGGTAGGCTGGTAGCGGTCCGCCCGTTTTACCACACTTCGGAAATTGTCAAACAGTGCGCTTTGGGGAACTCCCTGGAAAAAACGGACGGTGCGTTGAAAGCACTCGGCTACCTCTTCCTGTTTTTGGCTTTCGGTGGCCTCTACATACATGTAATTGCTGAACGGGAGTACACTGACCCAGACCTGGGTTTCGATCACTTCACCGGTCTCCCGGTCGATGTAGCTGAGCCGGTCGCCGGCAAAATCAACCATCATTTTCTCACCCGGACAATGCTCGAAGATCGCTGTGACTTCCTTATTGCCCAGGTAGTCATTCAGGTGTCGGCAAAACCAGGTATAGCCATATCCGTCCGGGTATTGCCGGCGATACTCCTCCCAGAGCAGTTGGCGGGTCACGTGTTTTTTTCTGAGGTCATTGCCATGAGTGGTAATCCACCCCAGCAAATCCTGTTGGCGTGGATCACTTACCACAGAGCTTTCGGTGTTTCCGCAAAGCCTGGACAAATGCTCATCATCCAGACTCAAGGCCTGCCGGGGGCTATAACCATGCTGATCCACCGCCCGCAGGTAGTGACGAACCGTATTGCGCGATAACCCTGTATTCAGAGCAATCGTGCGAATGGAGATACCTTTACTTTTTTGTTGCAGTAGATTTCGAATTTGATCCATACGAATTGTTTTAGCTGCCATCTTCCTTTGTTAGTTAATTAGAAGCAAAGGAAGCCAATGTACAACACCCTGAGAGATGGGTCAGCATCGAGTGAAACAGGTGGGTCAACTTACAGTGATATGGGTGGGTCAATATGGACTGATATATTCACCGTTGATTTTGATGGGGGGGTACCCAGGTGGCTTATGGGTTATAAGGTGTAAACGTTTGTCTTGTATTCAAAAAAGCCCCACCGGTTGGTAGGCTTTGGATGGTTTATTACTACCAACAGCTTTCTTTTTAATCTTTCATGTTAATGATTAAAAGTTGGTTTTTCTGTAAAACCTGTATCGAATGAATTTTCTGACGATCCTAAAACTAACCAATCTATTGCAATACAATGTATTATTGTATAATTAGTTACTACTTATTCGAGTCCCGGCGGGGTCACTTATTGTATCTCAAAATTACATCTTCTGCTATATTTAGTCGAGTAGCCAAGGGGAATTTCACCGCAAGGCTCTCACAGAACCGTACGTGACAGTCTCCCATCATACGGCTCCTGTCGTTGAATCACTCCTTCATTAGGGATGAACCAGACTCCAATGGGCAAACTACTTCGGATTGGTCTTACAGACCCGCTTCAGCCACCTGATGGCTCGTTTTCTGGAAAACCTTCGGTTCCACTTGAGCCATTTCACCAGCCGCAGGTTGAGTACTCGCCAGATCCACCTCCTTGTCCACTTGCTCCATTTACAGTAATAGTTCATCCAGCCTCGCAGGCGGGGGTTAAGCATCCGAGCAATTTCTTCGATGCTGCCCTTCCAACTGTGCAGGTTTAGTTCTTTGACCTTCTCTACAACTGCCGCCTTCGCCTTCCGGCTCCTGCACGGCAGGTACCAGAGTCGCTCTCCCTGCCGGGTCTGACACCTGCGTGGGCGAAACGTATAGCCCAAGAAGTCAAAGCTCACCTGGCTTTGAGCTTCCCGGCCTCGTTCGTCCTTACAGTAGACGATGTGGGGCTTCTGCGGATGTAGCTCCAGATTGCATTCCCTCATTCGAACCTCGATTCGTCTTTTGATGAACAAGGCCTGTTCCTTGCTTCGGGTATGCACCACGATAGCCTCGGCATACCTCAAAAGGGGAATGTAGGGATAATACTTGCGCATCCACCCGTCAAAGCCCACGTGCAGGTACAGGTTCGCCAACAAGGGGCTGATAACACCTCCCTGTGGCGTTCCTTTCAGGGTAGGGATTTGATCCCCGGACTGCTCAACCACTCCTGCACTCAGCCATCGCCTCACATACATGCATACCCACTTCGGGGCATGGTAGCCTCGCAAGGCTTTTAGCATCAGGGAGTGATCGATGTTGTCCAAGAAGCCCCGAATGTCCAGGTCCAGCACCCAGTCATAGTACCGGCATGCCTGATGGGCGCTCTTACCCGGTCGGTACCCATAACTGTCCGTATGGAATCGAGGTTCCAGTCTTGGCTCCAACCAGGTTTTTACCACCTGCTCGGCAATGCGGTCAGCTACCGTGGGTATTCCCAGACTGCGCTGACCTCCACTCTTCTTGGGGATCTTTACCTGTCGAACCGCTGGCGGGAAATAACTCCCCGAACTCAGCCGGTTCCACAGGTTGTACAGGTTCTTCGACCGATGCTCCCCGAACTGTTCCAGGCTCACCTGATCCATGCCTGCACCGCCTGCCACGTAACCAGTATCAGCTTTCTCCCGTTACGTTTTCATCCCGGCGATTCACCTACTTCCCCGGTTCCGGCAGAGTCTGATCCCGAAGCCCCGGGAATGCTTCAACAGTCGTTCACTTGCGTTCGGCTCGTTTCGAGTCCTGCCTGATGAGTCTTCGTTCACCTTTTCCTTCTCGCTCAGCACCCGCTAACGAGCGCCAGAAGGTGGTTTGGAGGCACTGGCTGACAGCCCCTTCGGTAGACCAACTACCATCTTCACAACAGCATGTAAAAGAACAGCTGCCTATTTTGGCAACTTGCCTTTACTTCATGGCACACACGGGAGAAGGATACAATGCAAATTCCACTGTTTCCCCAATGTCATTTTCCCGACGTTTCGGGACGGAGAAATCTACCCTGTCCGGAAACACTAAAAATGGTACTGAATATATGCCAGGATCGCAGTCAGGATAGATTCCTCGAATCCCTCGGAATGACAATGAGAGGTTTGTTAACATATTTTTCTTATCTCGAACTCACGTTATATTTAAGATATTTTTAAAATGGACAGACGAATATAATAGTCCAGAGTACATCAAGAGAATAATTACAACGCTATACCACACCTATACGGCTGCTACACCAATCATCTGACAAGAATGAAATGTATTTCGTATAAGTGTATAGTTTGGCTAGTGTGGTAACCATAAAATAAGGTTAGTCCATTTGGGCAGTTAAAGTTGTTAGTCGTTACCGTTTTAACCACAGAACCACAGGTTGCCACAGATAAACGGAGATTTAATCTGTTTTGATCCGCGTAAATCCGCGGCTAATTACTTTACAAATTAACTGGTATTAGCACTGGTGTTGCAAGATATATATTAAGTTTTCCCCGTTCGTGTCGATTCCTTTACATAAGGAACATTAGAAAATTATACAACAAACTTTCACTTTTTGTTCAAAAGCTATGTCAGAGCCGGTCCAGTCTCCTACCGATAAAATTCGCAATTTCCCTCTTCAAGGTATGGATCTGATTCATGCCAGAAAGGTAATGTATGTCCTTACTTCGTGTTTGACTGCAGCCATTTTGATTGGATTTCTTTATTGGAGATATGTCAATGCTGAATTTGATATCTCCAATTTCATCAAATGGGGAGTTCTTATCGCGGCTTTCGTTATCAACTGGATTATCATCAGTACCTTCATCTATTATCAGGAGAAAACCAAGAAAGAGCAGGAATATTTATTATTTAAGATTGAGCTATTGTCAGAGGAACTCAAAGACAAGGAGAAGCTGCTCAACAGTTATGTTTCGGCCATTATGGAGTTGGAAATCCCCTTTCCAAAAAAACATGAAAAAACAAAGGCGAATTCCTGATTAAGAAATTCGCCTGCTTGTCAAATATGGACGTTGACCAAAGACCTTTTCTCTTAGAAAAACCGTTGCGTTTTTCCTGCCAATCTCTTGAGAGGATACAGACTGGAGACTCCCTTGAAAAAGATTTGGATTGACGGGATCATGAGCATTGCCATACAGATTACAGTAGCTATGATGAAATTTGGATCATAATCTTTCATCGCCAAGGCTACAAGTATGATTAAAATATTTACCAGGTAAAGCACAATTGCTCCCCCCCTATGATTGAAACCCATTTGCAACATACGATGGTGTATGTGGTTATTATCAGGTTCAAATGGTGGTTTTCCACTAAGTATTCGAATTGCGAATACTCTCACCGAGTCAAATGCCGGAATGATCAAAACAGCTAAGGCAAAAGCCGGCGCTGTACTCATCTTCCACATAGCAGCGGATGACGGTTGATTTAGTTGGATAAAATTTAATGCCAGGTAGCCAAGTATGAATCCAACGACCATTGAACCGGTATCACCCATGAATATCTTTGCCGGTGAAAAATTATAGATCAGAAAACCAGCAAGAGAACCTGCTAAGACAAATGACAGGATAGCCAGAGATGTGAATCCAGCTCCCCAGAACCAAACCCCGAAAGTCGATGTGCAGATAATACCGATTCCACCGGCCAGTCCGTCAATTCCATCTATTAAGTTGTAAGCGTTAATTGTTGCTACAATCAAAAACGCCGCCATAATCATACCGATAAATCCAGGTATTTCATGAACACCTAAAATTCCATCCATATTGGTAATGCTCAGATTACCACCGATTACCACTACAAATGCCGATAAAACTTGTGCAATAAGTTTCTTGACTGGCGATAGCATAAGGATATCATCCTTAATTCCAACCAGAAACAATGTTAATACTCCACCAACAAATGCCGGATATGAGTACACTTCTACTGCATTTCCCCACACAGAATAGGAAATTAAGAAAGAAGCAAAAATCGCTATCCCTCCCAGTGTAGGAACAATGTTTTTATGCAGTTTCCTTTTTTGATCAGGTTCATCCAGGAGATTTTTCATCTCTGCTATCCGGATGATCACCGGTATCGATGAGTAACTGATAAATAGTGCCGTAAAAACGGCAGCAATAATTATCAGTAAATTACCTGGTATTTGTAAGATTGCCATATTTTCCCCAATGATAACCCCAGAATTCGTCTCTCAATCTGGTTTAATCAAAATTGTAATGATTGCCAAATTACTCTTAACCCCAACGAACACGCCAGCAAGTTTAACTCACTGACTTGCATATAGTATAGTAAATTATTGGCGACTTGTGGGTTTTAACTTTTTAATGTTCATCACCTCTGTCATCCCATTGAAACCAGAAAAGGGCTTTCGACAGATTGAAGGCATAAGTGATGAATTAATATTTACTAATCAACGTAAGTTCTATAAAGTAAAATGTTCAGGACCAAGTTGCATTTCTCAGTTCCAGGGCATTTGGGAAATAGCATATAGCCGTTATACCTAACCCCAACCTCCCAACCCGATGTATTGGGTCAGTATTGTACTTCATAAACCTTAAAACCAACGGATAATCCAGATATAGGATCGTTTTACAGTAGTGTTTGGGGTTAGTATTCAAATTCTATTGACTCCTTTCTCTGGAAGGATGCCACGAACAAGATTTAAGCCCGGAGAAGTAAAGTATAATAGACTCCAGCCACACCGTTTGCCGGGTGAACCAGCACTGTCAGAATATTGAATAAAACCTCAAAAAGCGACGCGCTACTTTTGTCTCATAAACCAATATGGTAGAGGTTATCCAAAAGCAATTGAGCTTACTGACGTGGCTTTAATAGCACATCGCAATAATTTTTATATGACAGCAATAACCTTTTATTTTGCTATTTTATTTGTTATTGACCATAAACGATTATTTTTCATGTCAGAAGGCCTTGCCCTCTGTTTTATCAACCGTGAGTTTTCAAGTCCGAAACCTTTTTAAAAAACCTTCAATTACGAACAAAAATCCAGAGACAATTTTATGGCTGCTGAGAATCAATTAAGCTTTGGAGACGGATTACTTTCATCTCACACAAGACGAAACAAACTGGATCTGCTGATTGATTGGAAACCCCTGGAGAAAGGGGGAATCATGCAGATGTGGGCAAAAATCAAGCACGGAATCGTCTTCGTTTTCTGCTCACCTGCACTCTGTGGAACTTGACCCGGGCCGCTTTCCTGATGCGAGGATCCAAACAGATAGGATTGGTAACTCCATGATTGGGCAAAGAGCCACAAAAAATGCCGTTATCGGCCTTCAAAAGGCCGATTGGAGAGCTCTTTTGCCCCGAGGATCCGTGAGCAGAACTCCGATCGAGTTTTCATGGGTCGAAAATTCATCACGAAAATTAAATCAAATAACAACTAAAGGTTTTGCAAAGCCTTGTAATGATAATTATAAAATATATCCACAATGGGCTTGGTAACAATCGACGATATCAAACTAATAATATGGGATCTTGATGAGACTTTCTGGCATGGAGTACTATCTGAAGAAGAGATTAAACCCATTGAACCTAACTTAAATATATTAAAAGAATTAACGAATCGAGGCATTGTTAACAGCATTGCCTCAAAAAATGATTATACACGGGCAAAAAAGAAACTGAAAGATTTAGGCATATGGGAATATTTTGTCTTTCCATCTATATCCTGGGATCCTAAGGGCCGGTTAATTAATCAGATAATTGTAAATTGTCAATTACGTCCGCAAAATGTTTTATTCATCGATGATAATTTATCAAACCTCAAAGAGGCAACTTACTATAACAATGGAATTATAACCTCATTACCAGATATAATACCCACTTTATTAGAATCTCCGGGTCTAAAAGGCAAAGACGATCACGATCATACTCGGCTCAAACATTACAAGATACTTGAACAAAGGCAGGCTGCTCTTGCGAAGCATTCGGATAACAGATCATTTCTTACGTCATCGAATATTACAGTAACACTGGTTGATAATTGCCTCGATTATTTCGATCGAATTCACGAACTATTAATACGTACGAATCAACTAAATTTCACCAAAAAACGTCCGGAAATTAGCGATCTACGTAATACCCTAAATGATAAATCAAAAATAAACAGAGCTGTACATGTCAAGGATAAATATGGGGATTATGGAATTGCCGGCTTTTATAGTTTAGATATCAACACGAATACTCTTAATCATTTCATTTTTTCTTGCAGGTTGTTAAACATTGGTGTTGAACAATATCTCTATGCCCATTTGAAATACCCAAATATTAATGTTACTGGACAAACTGCCGTTACATTGAAAAATAATTACAAGCCTGATTGGATTACTCTATCTAACTCACTTTATCGGCATAACAAGACATCCAAAACAGCATCTAAAAAACTTCGTATTTTTTTTAAGGGTGGATGCGATTTAGAGCAAACCTTTCATTATTTACATAATTATAACGTTATCGTTAAAGATGAAACTAATTATGTGAATGACAAAAAAATTGCCGTTCACAATGAACATACTGATATACTAAATCATTGTCTTTATAATAATTATACTTACGACGAAAATATCCCCTTTATCGATAAAAATACATATAAAACAGAATTATTTGAATGTAATTACGATATACTGATATATAGTCCCCTAATGGATTATACACAAATAAGATATAAAAATATCAAAAACAACACCATAATTACAAAAGGATGCTATGACTTTATATTAACGGATAAAGACAACAGGAAATATATATTAGAATTCTACAAAAACACAAATTCAAATTTTATAAATAATACTTTTTTAGATTATTTATCAGAATATTATACAAATATCGGTCAAATATCAGAATCCGATTTTATAAAAAACCTTAACATATTACGTAATAATATTTCTGATCATATTCCTATCATTTTCTTTAATGGTGCTGAAGTCGAATCATCGAATCCGCTTGAAGAAAAAGCAGTTGCCAGACACAAATTAATGAACGTAGCTTTGGACTCTTTTCTGGCCAGCACTTCAAATACATACCTTTTGGATATAAGAAAAATAATTTCAGATGAAAACTATATTACCAATAGTATAAGACACTATACCAGATCTACTTACAAGTTGATAGCAGATGAGTTGATAATTTTGCTGACTTCTGTTTTAAACATAAAGCTCAAGAAAAGAATTGGCAGTAGCTTTAAACAAAAGCTGTCTAATTTGCCCTGGCTCAAAGAAATTTATAACAGGCTTTGGAATCGTTCGATATAAGAATAGATCGAGAATTTACGAGTGTTGTATATTGAAATTGTG
>CAVQHI010000001.1:1787500-2428974 GCA_963712305.1 uncultured bacterium | reverse complement strand
GCGTAACAAAAAAAATCCTGGACTCACAGAGGTCATCGACCACCTGCTGGGAGCAACCTGGAAAATGAACATGCAGGAAGGATACACAGGTGCCATTCAGCGGACCGTTGATGATGTCGCATTAGATGAATTGATTCAATTGCTTAACAACAAAGATGCCACTGAGCAGGTGCGTTCGGTTATAGACTATCAGTTAAATCGACTTGATCAATGGCTGAAGGACCCTCAAATACGTAATGTTATCAGGAGTGAAGCATGGCAGGCGCACTTCGATTATGCCATCCAAAGATTACAACACAGGTTTCAGGATGAACATAACATCCCTGCCAGTGAACCGAGTCCGATCCCCCCCGGCGACCCTATTGGTGATGGGGGAAGATGACATCAAATTTGCCACTCAGATTATTTAGCTTAACGTGAGTTCGAGATAAGTATTGGAGGAAATCGTTAAAAACGATTCGTTTCAGATTCCTCGACTCATAGCACCCGGATTAATCCGGGTGTTAGGAAGAATGTATTAACTCCTTAACCATTTTAACGGTTTAGGCCGGTCCTGGTTTATGCTTGTATGTGCGAAATCTGCATAGAACAGGTTTATCTTATATCGAACACACTTTAAGCTTAGTGATTTAACTTAGCAGATCTGTCTTATGATAGTCTCAAAACGACTATATAGGACCGCAATATTCGCGGACAAGTCAATTTTCCCAAATCAATAGCTTATATATAGCTCTTGTTGTGTCGAAAACAACAGGGAACTGAATTTTGGAAACGGTTCCAAGGTTTGAAAAGTTGATTGTAAAATGAAGCATATATCGCCTTCAACGTTCCTGTTAACAAGTGTTCTGACTCTGTGGATGTGCATCTCTTCTGGTTTTGCACAGGACACACTACAGGTTCGTTACTACAATTATGAAAATGTGGAGGCAAACCGTTACTATGCAGAATTGCTCGACATGGCTCTGCGTGAAACGGAGAAAGAGGATGGCCCCTTCGAGTTGCAGGCGGTATACCCGAATACGACACAGCGTGAAGCGCTTAAACGCCTCAGAATCGGAGATGGTGTGGATGTCATTTTTACTATGTCGTCAATGGCTAGAAGCTGGGTTTTTAAAGCGATAAAGGTGCCTCTGACAGAAGGATACATTGGTGTGCGCATGATACTGGTAACGCCTGCCCAAAAAACTCATTTTGTTAACATAACCAACCTGAATGAGTTACGTCTACAAAAATTAGGACAGGGATATGACTGGCCGGATACGCAGATTCTAAAGGAAAACGGGCTGGGCGTCGTGACTTCGCAATCGAATGACAGTCTGGTTGAAATGCTTTTTGAAAATAAAATAGATGGGTTTCCCCGTGGAGTTACAGAGTTTAAAAATGTCATCAGCAAGTATCCTAATCATAAAATGTCAGTCGCTGATGGGATATATATCAAATATCCTGCTGATATGTTTTTTTATGTAAGAAAGCAGAACCTGTCTTTAGCCAGAAGACTGGAAAAAGGGTTAAAAGCGAGCAAAAAAGATGGTTCATTTGATAGGATTTTTAACAAATATATGGGGTCATCGATAAAGGCTGCTCAGTTGGAAAAACGCCATGCCATCATTCTGTCGAATCCAGAGTATAACAAGATGATGGGTGATTGACTCATTAAATAAATAGTGTAGCATATCAATTATTGATCAGCCTTTTTCAAAAATTCGCAGGATACTCCAAATAAAATTTATGAACAACATCATTCTGAACAATAAGGATTGCAGACCTTCAGTACAATTATGAGATATAACAACAAGACAAACAGAATCCTTTTATTTATTGTCATCCTATTCAGCCTATATATGCCGCGAATGGTTCAGGCACAACCCTCAGACACGACATTAGTTAGATATTATGCTGATCCAAGCGACGTAGTAACAAATTTTTATTATCGTAAATTGTTGCGGATGGCGTTAAAGGAGACCGAAGAGAAATACGGTCCCTTTAAAATGGTGGCCGTTATGAAAGATGTTACTCAGCGTGTTGCCTTTAAATATTTGAGGGTAGGTGACGGGGTCGATGTTGTTTATTCTATGATGTCTATGGCCCGAAAATGGGTTTTAAGATTCGTAAATGTCCCGCTTTCAAAGGGTTATATCGGATATAGATTAATTATGGTAAATGAATCAGATAGAAACCTGTTTGCTGATGTAACCAATGTTGATCAACTCAATAAGCACCTGATCGGTCAGGAATATGATTGGCCTGACACACAGATTCTGGAGTCAAATGGCGTGAAAGTGGTAGAATCGCAGACTTATGATAGTTTATTCACGATGCTTGCAAACCGCACGATTGACGGTTTTCCCCGTGGTGTCTACGAGATAGGTTACGAAATAAACGCCCATCCGCAACAGCACCTGGCAATAGCAAATGGAGTGTATCTTAAATATCCTACAGACATGTTTTTTTATGTCAAGAAGGACAATATGACTCTTGCCGCCAGGATCAGAGAGGGATTGGTATCTGGCATGAAAGACGGCAGTTTTGATCGATTATTCAAAGAAAATGTACAACCCTCTATTGATGCCGCTCATTTGGATAAACGCCATGTAATCCAACTTTCCAACCCTGAGTACGAAAGGTTGATGAAAGATAACGGTATGTAATGTGGTCCTCTGTTTCTGTACGGAGTGTCAGGCTTCTTTCTCTTCAGTAACCTTATATATGATTGAGCCAATCAGCCTGTTAATTCCTCCGTGGCTGGAATCCTCATCCGGCCGGGTATAATCAATAATGCGAATGAAATGCCCGTTTGCTGTATTAATGCGATACTCCTCGGTTGAGGATTTTCCTTTCAGTACTCGGTCGATATGTTTGTGTACGAGGTCCAAATCTTCAGCGTGGATTAACTTTTTCCAGCCATCCGGATCGATAAACTGGTCGGCTTCGAAACCGGTTAGTTCCTCGAATCCTTCGGAGAACCACGCAAACCTTGGATTGTCTTTATCACTAACATCCAGGCCGTAGTTAAAATCACTTTTGGATTTAAACATGCGCAGAAAATCCGTGTTTCTCTTCTCAAGCGTTTGAATAATTCGCTTCTGAAGTGTGACATTATCCACAGTTGCACGATTGAAGGATTTGCCGTTAACAGTCAGATGTTCAATATCGATAGCACTGTCTATTAGCAAACCCTTCTTGTGGACTAAACGAATCGTGTAATCAGTATGAATGACTTCTTCACCATTCTGATTGGTTTCTATGGCTTTTTTCAGACGCCCCTGATCCTCTTCATGGACAAGATCCCAGATCGTAAGATTCTTAATCTCATCCTGATTATAGCCCAGAAGATCACGAAAAAGATGGTTGCCTATGATAATTGATCCGTCATCGGCGAAATCGACCTGAATCCGTTTCGAATTCTCAACCAGTGAGTCAAATTCATTTTCTGCGGCTCTCTGGAAAGTCATTTCAGCACGTTTACGGCGTGTGATATCATGTTGATACGAAACCCAGTGGGTAATTTCACTTTCTTTATTGTAGAGCGGATGAATATCCCATTGATTGACAAATTCAGTCCCATCTTTACGATAGTTAATCGTTTGTCCAAAGAAAGATTTGCCTTCATGAAGTGATTGCTTCAGCCTTTCGAGAACTTCGGGATCGGTTTTTGGTCCTTGTAGCAAACGAGGTGTTTTCCCAATTACTTCCTCACGGCTGTACCCTGTCATCTCACAAAAACCGTCGTTGACATAAACGATGATTGGTCCGGGATCATCGAGTTCCAGCTCGGTGATCAGTATGGAGTCATAGTCATACCTGATAGCCGATTCGAGCAATTCCAGGTTTTTTTCTGCTTTAGAACAGCGATTTATTAATTGCTGGAATCGACTCCAGACAGAATTGAAGGATGCTTCATTTTTGCAACAGGACCGTATATGTTCAGACAAATTTGGTTCCATAATTATTTATTAATATTGGCTGATAGATTTCAGATTAACAACTCTTATTTATCAGCAACAACTCTTACTCACCACACAACCCCTGTGATAGGGGCACCATTCCAATAAATCCGTTTTTTTAAGATTCTGTTCCCGATTACCCGACATTTAATGAGAAATCTTATCCAAGCGTTCCCAAAAAACCATCTTTTTCACACTTTTTTTCAAAGTAACGGTTTGGTAAATATGCCATAACTGTTTAATGGTGAAGCAATTGCGTCTTTAACAGCGAAATATTTTACTGGTGATGTATTACTTACCCGACAAAAAAGTTTTGGCAATTGTTTGAAGTTGCATGTTGGAGGTACCCTCGTAAATTTTTCCGATTTTTGAATCCCTCCAGAACTTTTCAACTGGATAATCTTTTGAGTAACCATAACCGCCGTATAAATCAACAGCCATAGATGTTACCCTTTCGGCCACTTCTGCAGCGTGATATTTTGCCATTGCTGCTTCACGTTGAAATGGTTTGCCAGACATTTTTATCCGCGCTGCATTATACACCATCAATCGGGCAGTTTCAATGTCCGTTGCCATTTTAGCAAGCTGAAACTGCACCGCTTGAAAATCGGAAATATTTTTACCAAACTGTGAACGATTCTGGGTATAGGCTAAAGCAGCTTCGAATGCTCCTCGTGATATCCCCAACATTTGTGCTCCGATTCCAATTCGCCCTTCATTGAGTGTTTCGATAGCTACTTTGTATCCTTTGCCAACTTCACCAATTACATTCTCTTCAGGTACGCGGCAGTCCTCCAGGATAAGCTCGCAGGTTGAACTGGCGCGGATTCCCAGTTTATCTTCCTTCTTACCGACAGAAAATCCTTTAAAATTCCGCTCAACGATGAATGCCGTAATACCTTTGTACCCGGATTCGGGACTTACATTTGCAAAGATGATGAATATGTCGGCTTCATTAGCGTTTGTGATCCAAAGCTTGGTCCCATTCAGTATGTACTCTTTACCCTCTTTTTTGGCCCGGCATTTAAGGGCAAATGCATCACTGCCAGAGGCAGGTTCGGACAATGCGTATGCCCCCACTTTTTCAGTAGCAAGAAGTGGAAAGTATCGCTGTTTCAGGCTTTTACTCGCCCAGCGAACAATAGCATTGTTAACCAGGGTATTTTGAACGTCCATAAAAACCGCTGCAGAAGCATCCACTTTTGAAATTTCTTCTATAGCCAGAATAGCCATGAAGAACGTACCACCAGCGCCATTATATTCGGCGGGTATCTCGATTCCCATAAATCCCTGTTCAAAAAAAGATTTTATCAGATCAGGATTCAGTTTCGCTTTTTGGTCCATCTCATGTACATACGGTGCTACGATCGTCTCCGCAAATGCAGCAGCAGCATCTCTAAGCATTTGCTCATCTTCTGTGAGCGTATGAAGCGATGGAATAAATTGTTCAGCTGACAGATTCTCTTGTGCCATAAAATTTTTGATTACAATCCTGAAATTCGATTCAATTAATATAGGAGTTCATTCATCATTTTGGAAAAGCGCTTTCCGAATATTGTCAAAAAATAAACTGTCGTTTTGTAAATAGCTCGTAGAATATATTATGCCTGCAGAACCGACTGTTAGTCAATCACCTGGTGGTATCTGTTCCAAAAAGAAAAAAATAGCGGGCTGCAGGCTGATGCGTATGATATCTCAGATAGTCGATTTTAATCACTCTTTCTTTTATCAGGGAACATTATTTCGAGCAATTTGCGCGCTGCCAGAACAGGTGTGGTTTCGTGGCGTAAAAGTAAATCTCTTTGATTTTCACCTTCAGCACGAACTCTCTCATTATCCCAGAATCGTTTCAGAAGTTCTTCCTCAGTGAGTCTGATGAACCAGTCCCAGTGCTGATTTTGGCGTTTTTCCTGCAGGATTCCGTTGATCCGTAACCAATCGATGTATTCATTCGTCTTCTCCCAAATCTCACCCACTCCCTCCCCGGTAATCGAACTACAGAGCAAAACGGGAACTTCGATGCCCTCGTACTTTGGTTTGAGTAAGTGCAATGCGTTTTTATATTCCTGCCTTGCACGCTGAGCCTGTCTTTTTTGCTCTCCATCCGCTTTATTGATTACCAGCATATCTGCGACTTCAAGAATGCCGCGTTTAATGCCCTGGAGCGCGTCGCCAGCGCCGGGAAGCATGAGGACTATGAACAAGTCGACCATCTCGGCCACCGCATATTCCGACTGGCCAACCCCCACTGTTTCTATCAGTATCACATCGTAACCTGCCGCTTCGCACAAAAGCATGGACTCACGAGTCTTACGGGTTACTCCGCCCAGAAAACCACCGGTTGGTGACGGCCGGATGAACGCTTCGTTACGACCAGCCAGATGCTCCATCCTTGTTTTATCTCCCAGGATACTCCCCCCGGATGTTGGACTGCTTGGATCAACGGCCAGAACTGCAACCTTGTGTCCTTCATCAATCAGCTTTACCCCAAGGGCTTCGATAAAGGTGCTCTTACCGACACCTGGAACTCCACTTATTCCCAGCCGGACGGCTTTGCCAGTGTATGGCAAAGCCTCTTCAAGAATGTGTTGTGCCTTTTCGAGGGCATCGCCCCGGTTATTTTCGATTAGGGTGATAGTTCGGGCCAATGCCCGCCGATCACCTGATCGCAAGTTCTGGACAATAACTTTCGGTTCATCTGAAACCATCGTAAGGGTATTCTCCATCGTTATAAGTGCTTCTGATGAATATAGATAAGTCTGTAGTGATATTTAAATAATGATGCCGGATATACCTGTTGAGTCCCGGAAAATATCCGAAATGGAAACAGAACATGTGACTGACATATAAAGACAAGAACCGTCCCATCTTATTTATGTTAAAATGGGACGGTTAAATAGTCTGTTTCTGTGGTTAAGCTATGCTTGATTCGGAGCGCTTCTGTTGCAGGGCGGCCAGAACTTTTTCGGCGGCTTCGGGCAGGTTGGTTCCTGGTCCGAATACGGCTGCGACACCGTGTTCAAACAGAAACTGATAATCCTGATGAGGAATCACACCGCCAGCGATAATTACAATATCCCGGGCTCCTTCTTTATCAAGTGCCTCGCGCAGTTGTGGAATCAGGGTCTTGTGACCCGCAGCCTGCGAGGAAACACCGACAGCGTGAACGTCATTCTCAATGGCTTGTTTCGCTGTTTCTTCCGGGGTTGAGAACAGCGGACCAATATCCACGTCAAATCCAAGGTCGGCAAATGCCGTTGCAACCACTTTGGCACCCCGGTCGTGTCCATCCTGTCCCAGCTTTGCTACGAGGAGTCTTGGTCTGCGTCCTTCCTCTTTTGCAAAGGTTTCAATCTTCTTATGTATTTCATCATAATGCTTATCACCCTCATATACTTTGCTGTAGACACCTTTAATGGTCTCGGCATGACCGCGATGGCGTCCCCATACTTCTTCAAGGGCATCAGAGATTTCACCGACAGTTGCGCGAACGCGGGAAGCATAAACAGCTTTCTCGAGCAGATTTCCTTCTCCGGTTTCAGCGGCTTTCGTCAGCGCGGCCAGTGCTTTTCTGACTTTATCATCGTTTCGTTCGGTGCGAATCCGGTTGAGGCGTTCTATTTGCTTACGCCGAACTTCAGTGTTGTCGATATCCAGGATCTCAACGTCATCCTCTTTCCCGACGCGATACTTGTTTACTCCAACGATGGTGACATCACCTTTATCGATGCCGGCCTGTTTACGGGCGGATGCTTCTTCGATGCGCCGTTGTGGCATGCCTTGCTCGATTGCCTTGGCCATACCTCCAAGATCCAGTACTTCATTGATGATTTCCCGCGCCTTATCGACCAGCTCTGCTGTCAGGTTTTCCATCACATAGGAACCGCCGAACGGATCAACCGTTTTGCCGATGTCGGTTTCTTCATGGATGATGATCTGCGTATTGCGGGCAATGCGCGATGAAGTTTGTGTCGGCAGGGAGATGGCCTCATCAAACGAGTTTGTGTGCAAAGACTGTGTGCCGCCCATTACAGCGGCCATCGCCTCGATGGTTGTCCGAACGATATTATTTAACGGATCTTGTTCCGTGAGGCTCCAACCCGATGTCTGGCAATGGGTGCGCAGCATCAAGGATTTTGGATTCTCTGGTTTAAAAAGCTTGTTCATAAACTCGGCCCATAATGTTCTTGCTGCACGCAGCTTAGCAATCTCGGTCAGGAAATTCATCCCGATCGCGAAAAAGAACGACAGTCGAGGTGCAAACTCATCTACATTAAGCCCTTTAGATATCGCTGCTCTCACATACTCGATGCCATCAGCGAGGGTAAATGCGAGCTCGAGTAGGCTGTCAGCGCCGGCTTCCTGCATATGATATCCTGAGATCGAGATCGAGTTGAAACGTGGCATGTGCTTGCTCGTGTACCCGATAATATCAGAGACAATCGTCATAGACGGTTTGGGTGGATAGATGTACGTGTTGCGCACCATGAATTCTTTAAGAATATCATTTTGGATGGTGCCACTCAGTTTATCCGGCGTAACGCCCTGTTCTTCAGCCGCAACGATATACATTGCCAGGATCGGCAGCACCGCGCCATTCATGGTCATCGATACCGACATCTTATCCAGTGGAATTCCATCAAACAGGATTTTCATGTCCTCCACAGAATCGACGGCAACACCTGCTTTACCAACGTCACCAACGACCCTTGGATGATCGGAATCGTACCCGCGGTGCGTAGCCAAATCAAATGCGACACTCAATCCACGCTGACCTGCTTCCAGATTGCGCCGATAGAATGCATTTGATTCTTCAGCCGTTGAAAATCCGGCATATTGACGGATGGTCCACGGACGCTGTGCATACATGGTCGCATACGGACCCCGGGTGTATGGATATAATCCCGGATATGATTCCTGGTAACCGTCTTTGAGTTGATCTTCTGATGTATAAAGCGGCTTCAGGACAATACCTTCAGGTAGTTTTGTATGTATTGTTTCCAGCGGCTGGCCTTTCATTGCTGCATCAGCTTCTTTTAGCCAGTCCTGCAAGGTTGTTTTTTTATTATTACTCATTTGAATACCCCCAAATGATCTATTCAGAATCTAAAATATGTGAGGTCTGGTTAAAACTACCAGTTCTTCTCTACTGTCAATCCGAGTGTGGTGGAGTGTAACTAAGGAATCAAAAATGGCTATCAGTGCAACAGTTGTATGATTCCTTTGCTAATATTTCTGGCCAGGATGGATTTCTTGGTCCCGAGATTTCGGGAAAATGACATTGAAGAGTAATTGTTGATGTTTCACCTTATCCAGATCTCACGTTAAATCAAAAAAAACTACTACAGGAGATAACAATTTTTGTGAACATGTTATTCCATTTTATATGCAATACATCAAAGTACTAAAACATAACCGAACACATTTTGCCCAATCATAAACCGAATCTTATTGTTAATTCTATTAAAAGCGCTTCCTGTTGGTCTATTTTAAACCTGTCTTTCTTTTTACTTCTCAAATCATATCGATGACCTCAGACAGTATTAACAAGAGAAGATAGTTTCTAATTCATCTCGAGTTCGGGCTGCGAAAATGACATGCCTTTTTCACCGCTCTCCTGCTCACCCATGGTTTCTTCCATTTCGGCACGCAATTTTTGAATAGTAAGTCCGCTGGTGAGTGAGCCATTCTGCGCCACCGAAATTCGTCCGGTTTCTTCAGATACAACAACGACGAATACGTTATTGCTTTCGGTGATTCCTACCGCCGCCCGGTGACGTGTTCCAAACACAGAAGAAATGTTCCTATTCTGACTTATTGGCAAATAACAGCTTGCGGCGACAATGCGGTTATTTCGTATAATGACCGCACCATCATGCAACGGAGTTTCTTTGGTGAAGATCGTGATGAGTAATTTACTACTAACCTCGGCGTCGAGCTTGGCGCCGGCATCAACCAGATCCTGCAGGCTGGAGGTACGTGCGAAGACAATTAATGCTCCTGTCTTGGTACGGGCAAGCATTTTTACGGCCTCGATTACCTCGTCTATAACGGAGCTGGGCTTGGCTCGCGTGAAAAACCGATCGAGATTAGTATTCTGGCCGATATTATACAATAACCTTCGTATTTCGGGCTGAAATATGATGATTAAAGCCAAAACCCCCACATCCATGATACTGCGAAGGATGTAATTGATCGTTGTAAGTCCCAAGGCGCTGACAATGGCATTAACCGCCAGTACAATCAAAAGACCGATGAATGCCGGCACGGCAAAGGACCCCCTGATCCACTGGTAGATATAGTAGATCGCAATAGCTATGATCAGGGTTTCGAAGAAATCCTTAATACCAAAATCCAGAAATCCAATTGGAATCAGCTTCACGGTTTCGGGTTATTCTACGGGGGTTAACTGACTGAGAGGCGTAGTAATACCTGCTTCTGTTAAAGTAACGTAAAAAACGCAGAAATGGCATACATACAAACGGTTTTTGTCATATATTTCGCTGCTTTACAACAGACAGGATTAATTATCGTTATTCTGTCCTTGTCAATAACCTGTAATTGCAAATTTAACAGAGCCTTCATCAGTTTGTTATGAATTGTTTTATCGACCGTATTCGTACAGGTGTTACTATGCTCATCATTTTGATGATACCTGTTTTGTCTCACGCCTGGGGCAAAGAAGGTCACGCCGTTGTTGCCGACATTGCCCAGCATTATTTAAATAAAACAGCATCAGAAAAAGTTCAGCGGTTGCTCTCTGTAATGGGAGCAAAAGACATGTCCGATGTAGCCAGTTATGCAGATCAATATAGATCACACCATCGGGAAACGGGACCGTGGCATTACGTGGATATCCCTCTCAATGCCGATAATTATGTACCCTCGCGCGATTGTCCGGATAATGATTGTGTTATAGATGTGATCGATAATTTCAAACAAGTTTTGAACAACAAGTCGCTCAACGACAGCACCAGGGCCTACGCGCTGGCGTTTTTAATACATTTTGTCGGGGATCTCCATCAGCCACTTCATGCAAGTAATAACAATGATAAAGGCGGAAATGAGGTAGATGTGACCTTTTTCGGACACTCCTCAAACCTTCATCATATCTGGGACGTCAATATTATAACCCATGAAAATCTGACTCCCAAAGCTCTGGCTGACACCCTCCTGGCGCGTCACGCTGATGCCAATATCGAGAGAATTGAGAAAGGGAGTATCATTGACTGGGCACTTCAGTCACACCGTGAAGCACAGAAAGTTGCATACGGCAAGCTTGCAGAAAACAGAGTTATTGGCGAAAAATATATGAAAGCTGCCCTACCTGTGGTTAATAAACAGTTGTATCGAGCAGGCGTGCGACTGGCTTACCTGTTAAATCAAATTCTTGGATAGATAAAGCAGGTGGATGACACAATAACATCAACCGATTGTCTTTTTCCAGGTTCGCATGAGTTGTTTCACGTCGGAATTAGGGTTTAGCCGCTCATAAGTGTATCGACAATGTCCACATAAACGGTGTTTTGAAGGAATCTGGTCAAATTCCTCGGTTTCACCACCATTGGACATACATAAGGTAGGATATCGTTCTCCTTTGAGGTGAACGATTTTGCTGGTGCTGGATGCAAATTTAAGGAACTTCATACCCTTCACTTTTGTAAATAGTGCACTTCCGTATAATGGAAATTTGAATATCGTTGTAAAATAACAGGCCAGTTATTACAATAGTTCCTGCTGTTACAAATTTATCACTATTTACATAACAATCAATTGTTATCCAACAGCTTTGTCTCTTTCGGAATAGCGATAGGGATCGATTTGGCGGGCCAGTTCGAAGAATCGGGCAGCTTCTTTTTCGTCACCATTCAGCTGATGAAGTTCACCTGAAATACGATACAGGTCGGGGTGAGAGGGGTTTTCTTCGAGTAGCGCAGTAAGTAACTCCACGGCTCTTTCCACTTCTTTTTCGGCGAGTGACATTTCCAATTCCAGCAGGCGACAGTGGAAAGGCGTCTTTTCACCGGGATACTCATCGATATAATGGCGGCTTCTTGAGAAGATGTTATGCCGATAATAGAAATAGGTCAATTCATCGAGCATGTCAGAATTGAGTTCGACGTCCTTAAGTTCATCTTCGAGAGAGCGCAATACATCTCTGACTTCCATCTTCATCATGAGTTGAACGAGACCGAGCAAAAGATCTTTGGGCCACTTTTTTTCAAGTATTTGGGTACGTAGCTCGCTGGTGAACAGTTTCTCAAAAAGCTCTTTAAGATGTGGTTCCGGGTAATAAGGGTTAATCAATTCGTTGATGAGCAGAAGCTTTTCGATATCATCGGCATTCTCACCTTCCTTGGGGAAAGAGATGACCATATTCCACTTTTTATGGAAGTACTCGGCATTTTCCCAGTATCGCGGCGATTTAACAGGAATGCCCAACTCTGTTGTTGTGCTTCCAAAATGATGACGCACCCATAATCCTGGTGTGATGCCTACTTTCCAGCCATTTTCACGAATTTGGAAGCTGAAGTCAATATCCTCGAAGAATGCTGCACCGAAGGTGTCATCGAACCTGGTGCTTCCACTGCGGAACATCATACAATAACTGTCGAGGTATTCAACTTCGATGAGCTCTTTTGACCTGCCCGGTTCGCCTTTTTCCGCCGCCTGGTCCATATTCAATGTATAATCCGTAACTGGAGCCACAGCGTCGTAGTCCTCATTTTCAATCAGAAGCTTTTTCAGCCGAGACAGCAGAGGCATTTGTAATTCCAGATCATCATGCATGACACAGATGTGACCACCCGCCGCCTCATCGATACCCTGATTTACAGCTTTGGCAAATCCAACATTCTGTGAATTAGATATCACCCTGCAGTGAAAAAAACCATCTGATTGAAGCTGGTCAAGATAGTCGTGGGTCTCATCGAGTGTGGCATTATCGATGATAATTAGCTCAATACCAGAAGGTGATTCAAACTCGTGTAGTGACTGCAGACAACGTTCCAGGCGGACTTTAGGTGTACCCGCTACCGGAATAATTACGGTTGTATCAATCTCAGCTTCTTCTTCAACGGGTATATCATTTGCCTCAGGCTGCAATTCATGATCCGTATCCTGATTTTCAGTCTCTTCCACAAACGGTTCAGTATCATCATCGTCTTCTTCTTTTTCTGGATCCGGCTCTGTCTCCGCCTGAAGTACTTCTTCCTGTTCAGTTTCAGTAAGGAAGTTATCCGTTTCCTTAGGAGCTTCAGTTTCATTCTCCGGTTCATGCACTTCAGATTTTTCTGGTGCAACTGGCTCATCAGTTACAGGACCACCGGCTGCTTTAAGTGTATATTTGAGTTCCGAAGCTTCGACATACCGGCGCATACGTTCCAGCAGTGTAATTTTCAATGTCAGAGCTCTTCTGTGGAGTGGATCTTCTCGAAGGATATGTTCAACAGCATCGAGACTAACTGAATAGCTGCCTTCGGTAAGAGCCTGCTTGGCCCTTTCAATCAACTGAAGATGTTCGACTGATTCCTCTTGCTTGTCTGAATCAATTTCAAGGACATTTATTGTACGGGGGATAAACTCGATTTGCTGCTCGACAATACGTGCCTGATCCCGGTTATCAGCTCCGCCCCGAAGCAATGCAAAGCGAAGTTCATTACGTTCATGTCTCGTCAAATCCAGAAAGTTTTGTCTGATATCGCCCTTGTAAAGGTCAACCGGCGATTTCCACAGTCGTGGTCTTCCTATTCTCATCCATAATTCATACGCAAAACCATTTTCCATGACGGTATTGAAATACCGCTCCCTTGCAGGGATGACCCGCCAGTTCCAGAAAAATGACTGATCGGCCGGCAAGGTTCCGACATCTCCTGTGATGCCAAGAGATTCAACATCCGTAGTTATTACAGAAGCACCGGCATAGGGAAATTGCGACAGATGATCGATCAGTGTGTTCATCTTCTCAAGATCTATTTCATCCAGATTACCGGGAACCCAGATGATGTCGCCGGTCACATTCAGAAGAGCCTCATTTAACGAACGACCGTAACCGTAAGGCGTTTCGTGTTCGAAATAATAGGTATCATCGTGTTGAAAATATTCTATGACAGATTGGATGATGCTGCCGGTTTCATCGGTGGAGCCATCATTGATGATAATGAGCTCAAGCGGCAGGTCATGGTGCTCGTACAATGCCGTAAGGGTCGATTCTACATCGGCAGCATGATTCTGAAATATGGTTATGGCGGTTAACTTTGACACAATAAAAAAATGTGTAAATGATCGGCTGATTTTGTCAACAATATACGACATGCTAAGTATCTTGAAAAAGCATCGGTTATTCAAAAAATCAGGACGTTAGCAAAGAATGAGGCCATATTGTTTCCCGGAGGCAGGGTATGGCGGATATGAGTGGTATATATAAAAAAAGCAGTGTTGGAAGCGGGTAAAAAAAGCTGTGATTATGGTGAAGTATCAATTGATGTAAATATTTATGAAGTCGAATAGTATTTTTGAGATTTTATTTCTTCTTTATATAGCACATTGGTTTGCCCGCATTCCCGTAGCCCATCGGGACAAACAATCGGAGGAAAGGAATAGATATCGTGGGTTTGCGGTGAAAAGAATGATCAACTGAAAGGATAACTACAGAAAGCATTATGGCACTACAATTAATCGACTGGTTACTTATTGCATCCTACTTTGTTATCTCATTTGGTATCGCCATCTATTTTTACAAAAGGGCCGGGGAAAGCACACTCGAATTTTTTCTATCAGGAAGGAATATGCCGTGGTGGCTGGCTGGTACAAGTATGGTGGCTACAACTTTTGCCGCAGACACGCCGCTTGCTGTAACCGAGATGGTGGCAAAAAATGGCGTCGCAGGTAACTGGCTTTGGTGGAACTTTGTTTTTGGTGGTATTCTTACGGTCTTTTTCTTTGCTAGATTGTGGCGCCGCAGTGGTGTCCTGACCGATGTTGAATTTATCGAGCTTCGATACAGCGGACCTGAAGCAGCCTGGTTGCGTGGTATTAAAGCCGTTTACTTTGGCCTGCTGATGAATGTGATCATTCTCGGCTGGGTTTCACTTGCCATGCAGACCATTATAGACGTGCTTTTCCCTGGGGTTACATTTTTTGGGTTGTCTTCCTTCACGTTATTGGGACTCCATTTTACAGGATCTTTGGCCTGGGTTGGTGTGATCATTCTTCTGGTTGGCATATACTCACTCATTTCAGGACTCTGGGGCGTGGCGGTAACCGACCTGTTCCAGTTTGTGGTTGCTATGGGCGGAACCATTTTGCTGGCTTTTTATGCTTTGGATATGCCCGGAGTCGGCGGTGTACACGGTTTGCTGGAAAAACTACCCTCATCCACCTTTGACTTATTTCCGACTATTGGGAATGTTGCCGAGGGAGCCGGAGTGCTGGCTTTGAGTACGGCTGCTTTCGTGGCTTATATCGGTGTCCAGTGGTGGTCGAGCTGGTATCCAGGAGCAGAGCCGGGCGGCGGGGGTTATATAGCCCAGCGTATCATGAGTGCCAAGGATGAGAAGCACTCAGTGTTTGCAACACTCTGGTTTAATATTGCACAGTACTGTCTGCGTCCGTGGCCCTGGATTATTGTAGCTCTTGTTTCGCTGGTATTGTATCCTAACCTGGCGAGTCCCCGCGAAGGGTATGTACTTGTTATGAAAAACGCCCTTCCCCCTGGGATGTTAGGATTGCTGGTTGCGGCGTTCTTAGCGGCTTTTATGAGTACCTTTGCCACACAGCTAAACTGGGGAACATCGTACCTGATTAATGATTTCTGGCGCCGGTTCATAAAATCCGATGGCGATGAAAAATATTATGTGTTTATTTCACGGATCGTAACTTTTTTGCTGGCCATCCTCTCCCTGATCGTTACCACGATGCTGCATTCAATCAGCCAGGCATGGGGGCTCGTGCTATCCGCGTCAGCCGGACTGGGGCTTGTCCTGATTCTTCGCTGGTACTGGTGGCGTGTCAGTGCCTGGAGTGAGTTAGCTGCAACACTGGCTCCTATCCTTATGGTTATTCTGTCATTGCTCGGAGTAAAAGTACCCGGCCTTGAAGATCCATTTCCTCTCAACTTGTTTTATGTTGTAGCCATTACTACGGCTGTCTGGGTTGTCGTTACGTTCATCACAAAACCGACAAAAGATGAAACACTCGACCATTTCTATCGTCGTGTGCATCCGGGTGGTCCTGGCTGGAATAAGATCAGCCAACGTCATCCTGACGTAGAACCGGACAAGGGGATGCTGGCATTATTTTTCGACTGGATGGCAGGTGTGGCGCTGGTTTACCTGGTTCTGTTTGGCGTAGGATACACGCTGTTCTACGAGACCGGTTCCGCCATTTTGTGCTTCCTGGGTGCAGCAGTTGCAGGCGGTTATCTCTACTGGGATCTGAGCCATCGCGGTTTCGAAATCGTCGTTGATCAAAATGACCCGGATGTGGGTGAAAATGCCGTCACATGAGAGAATCTGACCCATCATCTGGATACCGGTTCATGAGAAAGATGTTGTTGATGAAGTAATGTTAAAAAAACCTCCAGGGTTATCGAAAACCCTGGAGGTTTCCCCTGCTGCAAGATGGTATACCCTGTCAGGGGATCTGATAATTTTATAGACAAAGTATTTAGGCGATTCTATATTACTTTCATCCGAGCATAACGCTATATTGTTGACGTTGTGTTTTAATAATAGAGCGATGGAGGGGAAATGAAAAACAAGGGAGTGTTGCACGTTATCACTATTCTTTTGCTGATTGCTCCTCTGCCGGCAATCTCGCAAAACACTGCTGAATACTATCACGATCTGAGGGGCATGGTAGACACGGCTGAGGTAGTGCATCTATTCTATAGGCATTATCAGTCGTGGATTAATAGCTCAGATTATGCTAGCCTGAACGATGATGTTGTGAAATTCAATACTGTTGCCGGAATAGATACCGTTTTTTTGCACGTCGACTATGATCCAATAGCCGGATCTGGCGGAGTTAATGATTATGCTATTTTTGACCACAATCCCGGTAATTACATCTACACGGCTTACGCATCCAATGGCGTAGATGTAGGTACCGGAATTGAGCGCTGTGATTCTACGGGTTGCACCCTGACGTATGGGAGCAGACGCATTGGCGTAGGGAACATTGGTGTGGCTGATTTTTCCAGACTGGTTTATGCAGCTTATGGCCCCGGCCCGAGAACAATGATCAGTACGGATGGCGGATATCACTGGAAAGGCGTGGTGGGAGAAATGAGCGGCCCAGACCTTTTTTCTGATCCCAATCCTGATTCTACAATACCAGCCCGCTTCCTCAGTGTTGCTCCTTTTAATGAAAACCTTGCCTTCTTTGACAGTACTGGAAGCGATCATACCATACTTAAAAGATCAAAGGATGCCGGTAATACCCTTGCCGTTGTGGATACTGTCGGAGGGAACGGACATGAATGGCAACGCCCATTCTATTACGATCGAGATACACTTCATGTCTATGCAATTGTCGTAGCTGTTCGTAGTGATACGACCTGGTATGAACTACGTGGGTCTGACAAACAGGGCGATGCCGGCAGTTGGCAGACTTTGTTTCAGGATACAATTCCGTTTTATGTATGCCCGGATCAGGGCCAATCCGGTGTTCTCTTCCTTGCCGAGGGTAGGAATATTTACAAATTCAATAACTACGGGGCAGATATTCACCTTGACCAGTCTTCATGGCAAACACTTTCGGAGACTTCCGAGAGGATATCGGGTATTTATAAGAACCCGGGTGAAGATATCGTCTATGCCCTCACCGACTCCTCACTGCTGAAGACTACATCTTCGGGCGTTTACACGCTTACACACATAACCACAGGAATTGAACAAACGGTGAGCAACCGGAAACCGGATAAATATGTGCTTCACCATAACTACCCGAATCCGTTCAACCCCACGACCATGATTCGTTATGAGCTGGCAAAAGCAGGACTGGTCCGGCTGACCGTGTATAATGTATTAGGGCAACAGGTTTCAGTGCTTGTTAATACACGTCAGACTGCTGGTGTTCATCAGGTCGGCTACAACGCCTCACAACTGTCCAGTGGCGTTTATTTCTATCGACTGGATGCTGGTGATCATGTTTTAGTGAAAAAGATGTTGTTGATGAAGTAGCAATGAGGGTCAAGTCAATTTAAAGCAAATAGTCATGTTCATTGATTTGCGACAGACCGATAGATCGATGAACCGATTTACGAAGTAAGATCCCTTTAAAATCGCAATTCGCTAATCGGTCCATCGGTTAATCGTAAAACATACAGCATAATCCACTCTGATTTCCGCCCAAAGCCGCATACCCTGACAGGGTCAGCTCCCTTACCGAAACATAAAATTAGATTGACTTATCCGTACCCTATGCAGGAAAAGTTCTATGACCCTGTCAGGGTATCTGATAAACGTAAAAGGTTTAAGATTCATGACTGTGAGGTGAAAAATTCGTATATTTAAGGCTTTTCGCGGAAAGAACGAATTCAACCCATGTCATCAGAAACCAGGGAAATTTCGCCCGAAGTATCAGACACCGTCGCAGAGGCACTGCAGCGGCGGACCTTTGCTATTATCTCTCACCCGGATGCCGGTAAGACCACTCTAACCGAGAAGCTGTTGCTTTACGGCGGGGCCATCCGTGAGGCGGGATCCATTAAACAGCGGAAAGCCGCTCGTTACGCCGTATCCGACTGGCTAGCTATCGAGCAGGAGCGTGGAATTTCTGTGACTTCATCTGTTCTGCGGTTTGAGAAGGATGGCATCAAGTACAACCTGCTCGACACACCGGGACACAAGGATTTTTCTGAAGACACGTACCGCACCCTGATGGCGGCCGACTCGGCTCTTATGGTTATCGACGTTGCCAAAGGCGTCGAGGAACAGACTGAGAAACTGTTCGAAGTGTGCAAGCTTCGTCAGACGCCGGTGATCACGTTCGTGAATAAGTGTGATCGTCCCGGTATGGACGGGCTGGATATTCTCGACAACGTTGAGAGTAAATTGGGCATAAGACCCGTTCCGGCATCGTGGCCGGTGGGCACCGGACCGGATTTTCAGGGGATCTATGATCTGATCGAAAAGAAGATGCACCTGTACACCAAGTCGCATCACGGAGCCTATGTGGCTGAAAGTACGGTGTATGACCTGGAAGAGGGTATTGAGAAAACCACCCTGTCCCAGACAGCCAGAGAACAATTCCTTGAGGAAATCATGCTGGTCGAAGATGAGTTTAAAAACATGGACCGCGATGCATTTGCTGTTGGTGAGGTAACACCAGTTTTCTTTGGATCCGCACTCAATAACTTCGGTCTCGATATTTTCCTCAATTACTATCACGGTCTCGCACCATCTCCACAGCCTTATGAGCGGGAAGACAGCGAGGTTAAAAGTATCGAAGGCGATTTCTCAGGATTCATTTTCAAACTGCAGGCCAATATGAACCCGGATCACCGCGATTGTACTGCATTTGTGCGTGTAGCCTCAGGAAAGTTTGAACGCGGCATAGAAGTCGTTCACGAGGGAACGGGCAAGAAGGTCCGTATGACCACGCCGCACAGCCTGATGGGCGATGAACGGAGCATGCTCGAAAATGCTTTCCCGGGTGATATTGTGGCACTGTTCAACCCGGGATTTTTCCAGATCGGTCAGACACTCTATGACAAGACACACGTTAAATATGATGTGATCCCATTGTTTACGCCGGAACACTTCATGAAAGCCCGATCCAACGATCCATTCAAACGCAAGCAACTGCGCGAAGGATTGCAGCAGCTTTCTGAAGAAGGCGTTGTGCATGTGTTTGAAGTGCCGAATGGCGTCGGAAACGAGCTCCTGCTCGGTACCGTCGGACAGCTTCAGTTTGAGGTCATCCAGCACCGGATGAAGATGGAATACAAAGTGGAAATCCAGCTAAGTACTGTGCCCTACTTCACGGCCCGCTGGCTGCCGGAAAAGCAGGATGTCATCAAGAAACTGCAAAGCAGCTATTCCACGGATGTGACCCACGATATGGAAGGCAACCCAATCGTCCTATTCAACAGTGCCTATGCCCTCCACCAGGCCGAAGAAGCGGTCGGCGCCGAAAATCTGCTTAAATATCGATCGAGCAGATAAAAAAGTGTTAAAGTATGAAGGTGTTAGAGTGCTAAGGTAGCTGTCAGCTTTCGGCTATCAGCATTCAGCTCTTTAAATTCCCCTCCAGGGAGGGGTGCAGGGGTGGGTTACCACATCGTTTCATGAAAAAATAAACGTTACTCGAACCTATACTCCAGGCACAAAGGCAATTCAAAATTAATCACTTCCCTTCGTTGGCCTGCAAATCATCCAAACAGTTCTGATCCAGTTGCGGAATAGTTCCGCCTGCCAGGTTCCCAACAAAATTGCTTGTGTTTACACTCCAGTACATTAAGCAGTTTTTGTTGTCGCAGTGATGGGGGTGGCTCGTGTCCTCATGATTCACAACCATTGATGTTCCCAGGTTAACAAGACCGAGGTTGTGTCCGAATTCATGCCGCATGACCGCCGCTTCCAAAATTGCCCTGGAAGGTTGCCCGAAACCTCCTGAGCTGCTAACAATGGATTTCTCATAGAACACCATCGATGTATTGAAGTAGGCTTCTCCAAGCACCTTGCTTTTTGGGGTATCCTCGCTAGAAGAACCATCCAGAAATAACATGTATGCGGCAATTGTATTCCCGGAGTTAAACTTTGTCCGGTTCTTTTGTTCAAGACTGTCAACCTGGTCTATGGTATACGGACTTTCACCGGGATCAGCGATCGATTCCATCACCACACTTATACCATCGGGCTTGTTTAGTCGCCTGTTTAGAAATGAAACCAGGCTGTCAATGGCTTGTTGCGTTGGTTTAAACCCATCGGCATACTGGATTTCTATGAGCAGCTTGGAGTGTGATTCGGCCGAGAGGAAATCATGTGCCGATGCGCCCGTGGACTTTCGGTTGGCATCGGATCCATTGTTATTATTACCACTACTACCTGAATTGCCCGTTGGGTTGTTATTGCAGGCAACAAACAGGGAAAGAGTGAGGATCCACAAAAGATGGACAAGGGAAAAGGGCCTCATCCCGAGGTTTTTCCTGGTGTTCATAAATGAAATTGCTGCTGATGATTACAAATGGGAAAAAGGGTCTGGTCGTCTACTAATGTAATAAATATCTGCAATAAGGATGCCATCACTTCGAGTGATGGCACCCTTACCCGATGAAAGTATCCGGGAAACCCCAATTTGTTAGTCCTTACTGATCCGAGTACCAGTCAAACCAACCAACGGGTAACGAGTTCTGATTTAACGTCACTGTCTTTAAAATCTTAGTGGAGTCATTTTCAAGGCTTATCCAGCTTACTTCCTCATTCCCGAATACTAAAAGCTGATTCCCTGGTTTATCCCAAAGTGGATTACTTAATATTCCGAGACCAGGATCCAATCTATTGCTCTGACCAGATCCAATATTGTAGATAAAGACCTTATAACTATTAATATTCCACTCGTATGCAATTCTGGTTCCATCCGGACTCCATTTTGGGAGCGTGGCATTACCCGATTTGGTCAAACGTTGAAGTCCGGTACCGTCGACGTTTACCTCATATAAATCTCTCCTCCAACGCATAGTATCAGCATTGTAATAGTCTCTGTCAGAGGAAAAAACAATACTTTTACCATTCGGGCTCCAGGACGGGAATTGATCCTCGGCTTGATTGTTCGTTAGCCGGTGGATATGCGTTGAGTCTAATACTTCGCCGGCCACATCCACAACTACAATCTCATAATTTTCTCTTCCTGCCTCACAATTAGTACAATAATCAAAGGCGATTTGGGTTCCGTCAGGACTCCAGGCTGGGTCAGAACCATACAAATACTGGGGTATTCCTTTCGGGATCTGTTTAAGAGGATGCATGCTACTCCCATTTGCATTCATGACATACAGATAAGGTCCAAGAGTAGTAGCACCAGTATAATTGACAAACACAATTTTACTACCGTCAGGACTCCAAGCCGGATCTGAACCACCGCCACCAGTTGAAAAGTGTGTAATTTGTTTACGGCTGGAACCATCGGCATTCATGGTAAAAATTTGAAGGGTACCATTATTGTCTTTGGCTGAAAAAACAAGCTTACCAGGGATTGACGCTTTATTCTTGCCGCCCAAAAGTCCACAGCCAGAAAGAAAAAAGGCAATAATAAATAACCGAAAAAGAGTTTGGATCATACGGGGTTTACTGTGAATAACAGAAGTCCCGGGCGTAGTTATCTCCAGATGATTTGATGACACTAACACACACTTCATAGCCGTATACGCATTATGTTATATTTGTTAGCTATTTACAAAAAATACACAATAGGTACAATTTTTAGACCTTGAAATGATGTATTTGAATTTGACGAGAAGAGACAAAAAAAGGATGCCATCACTCGAAGTGATGGCATCCTTACCTCGGTACCACCCAAACCCCTAAATTCAAATGGTTGTCAATATTTTTTCCCGGATACCGAATCAGAAGGCAACGGCCATGAATAACCACGATAGTTTCCACGTGGATCGATCCAGGGACCGTAATAAAGCGGATAATTTTGGAGGAGCCCGTTTTTGTAGTGGAGCGAAAAATCCAGATTAAAATGAAACTGAAAATCAAATCCGCCACCAGTCTGAGACCAGGGACTCACCCGCCGGTAGGGGTTTATCGGATTCATTGTCCTAATCATTAAAGTGGAATCGCTAAATCCGCCTGATCCGAAATAGGTCCAGGTTCCGCCATTGGTATCTTTCTGACTGACAGTCGGTGGGTTCCAGCCGAATCGCTTCCATTTTCCTTGCTGGGCACATACCCCAACGGGGAGAATGGTTATAATTAGAACGAATAAAGAGATATTCCTGCGTACCATCAGAATTCACAAGGTTGAAATATTCCCATTCCTGTGGACTTTGAAAATAAGAAGATGGGTGTTTTGGAAGACAGGCAGATGATCATATGATATGTACGAACAAAGACTAAAAATTTTTGTAACGTTATTTTCGTGGGTACGAATGTTGGTTGCCAATCCTCTCAACTTCATAAACTCTTAACTTACTCAGTTCTATATGTCTGTAAAATTTGTGGATAATGGAATAAAATAATTATCGGTTAACTTCATGATTGCTGAAATTTGATGAGGGACGGAGGTTTTTATTGTTTCCTGATAATTGATTACCGTCAACGGATCAATGGCAATGTGTCCAATGACTTAAAAAAAAGGTTTAATATGCGTAAATTACGCCGGAATATTATGAGGTCTTTTACCTGGTTGGAGCGTTTAATACACCGTTACCGGTAGACCACCGAAGACCTTCTATCCGCTCAATACCGATGAGGATCGGATAGCGGAGAATTCGATGACAGACTATCGAAATTTTCCTGAAAAGAATTTGAATCAATTTTAACAGTAATATCCAAGGGATCAACAATGGCGAAAGAATTTGATTTAGTAGTAATAGGAACGGGACCGGGTGGCTATGTCGCTGCCATACGTGCCAGTCAGCTTGGCTTTAAGACGGCCGTGATCGAAAAAAAAGATCTGGGCGGTGTCTGCCTGAATATCGGCTGTATCCCAAGCAAGGCCCTGCTGAAAACCGCTGAAATCATGGAAACCATGAACCATGCCTCCGATTATGGATTAAGCGCTAAAGATGTTGGCGTGGATTTCCCTGCTGTTATTAAACGCAGCCGGGGGGTGGCCAACAAGATGAGCAAGGGCGTTCAGTTTCTCATGAAAGCCAATAAGATCGAAGTGATTAAAGGTAAAGGTGTTTTCGAAAGTGCCAAAGAAGTGAAGATACTCGATGACAAAGACAAAGAAATAGAGCGGGTAAAAGCCAAATACTTCATCATCGCAACAGGTGCGCGTCCGCGCCAGCTTCCCGGACTTGAGATCGACGGAGACAAGATCATCGATTCTGAAAGAGCAATGAAGATGGAAAAACAACCTAAGAAGCTGCTGGTGATTGGAGCAGGAGCTATTGGGGTTGAGTTTGCCTACTTCTATCATTCCATCGGCACCGAAGTGACGATCGTTGAGATTCAGAAAAATGCCGTGCCTGTCGAAGATGAAGAAGTCGGTAAGGAACTTGGCAAGATCTTCAAGAAAAAAGGCATCAATGTCATGACCGAGAGCTCAGTCCAGAAGGTCGAGAAGAAAGGTGGAAAGGTCGTTGCTACGGTCAAAACTCCCAAAGGTGAGGAAAAGATCGAAGCTGACGTTGTTCTGTCGGCTGTTGGCGTGACGGGAAATGTCGAAGGTATCGGCCTCGAAAAGATCGGCGTTAAAGTCGAAAAAGGAGCCATCAAGGTTGATCGAACAACCTACAAAACGGATGTCGACGGTGTATATGCCATCGGTGACATCATCGGAGCTCCGTGGCTGGCACATAAAGCTTCGCACGAAGGGATCAACTGTGTGGAACTGCTTGCCGGGGAGGATCCGCAGCCGATCAACTACAACAACATCCCGGGATGTACCTATTGCCAGCCCCAGGTTGCATCGGTTGGATACGACGAAAAACAGGCAAAAGAAGCCGGTTACGACATCATGGTTGGCAAGTTCCCGTTCTCTGCCAGCGGCAAGGCATCGGCCCTTGGACACAACGAAGGGTTTGTTAAAGTGATTTTCGACAAGAAGTACGGCGAGTGGCTTGGTTGTCATATGATTGGCAATGATGTTACCGAGCTGATCGCGGAAGTCGTTGTGGCCCGTGATCTTGAAACGACCGGTACCGAAATAATCCATGCCGTGCATCCGCACCCGACGCTTTCAGAAGCAGTGATGGAAGCTGTGGGCGAGGCATACGGAGAAGGCATCCACCTCGGAACGCCTCCGAAAAAGCATTAAAAGCATCATTTTCGTATCTTATAGCTCCCGGTGGAAAGACTGCCGGGAGCTTTTTTATGCATCAAAGTTGTTGTGATGCGGGAAGTCGATTTTTTTGATATGGGACTTGTCCCCTATCGTGAGACATGGGCGCTGCAAGGTGCCATTCAAAAGCAGATTATCAATCAAAAGATCGCTTTGAGGAACGGTGAAAAGGTCGCCGAGAGACGGAGCGACATCTTTTTAATGGTGGAACATCCTCACGTTTTTACGTTGGGTAAAAGCGGTGATCCATCTCACTTACTCCGCACGAATGCCGAGTTAGGGAAGCTGGATGCCGAATTTGTCAAAATCGACCGCGGCGGGGATATCACCTATCATGGTCCCGGACAAATTGTTGGCTATCCCATTCTCGATCTGGAAAACTATTTCACCGATATTCATCGTTATATGCGGTCCCTGGAAGAGATTATGATTCGCGTTTGCAGGGATTACGGCATTGAAGCCGGCCGGATTGACGGCTTGACCGGAACCTGGGTTGGTAAATCAAAGATTTGTGCGATGGGCGTACGCTGCTCGCGCTGGGTGACGATGCATGGATTCGCGTTTAATGTGAAGACATCTTTGAATTATTTCGATTGCATTGTGCCTTGCGGGATATCAGATAAAGGCGTAACTAGCCTGGAACAGCTCCTGGGACACCCGGTATCGATGGATGAAGTGAAATCAAAAATCCGTCACTATTTTGAGGAAGTATTTGATGTTCATTTGACTGAACTTAGTGAACTGCCTGAACTTCGGGATGGTTTAGAAATATTTAAAAGGTAATTCATTCTTCTTACTTTGATTGCTCATGAAAGACGGGCAATCAGTAGACAGTCGAACCGTTTTCATAGAAAGAAAAGGATATTTAAAAACGAATATGGAATTAGCAGAACCAATTTCAACGAAAGCCAAAAACCGGCCTGACTGGTTGCGTGTAAAATTGCCATCGGGCAAACGCTTTCGTGCGATATCGGATATCATACAAGAAAAATCACTCAACACTGTCTGTTCAGAAGCCCGCTGCCCTAATATGGGTGAGTGCTGGGGCGCCGGAACAGCCACTTTTATGATTCTCGGCGATGTGTGTACCCGTTCATGTGGTTTCTGTGCCATCAAGACGGGTCGACCTGTAAAAGGACTCGACTGGGATGAGCCAAATCGCGTAACAGAAGCTGCGAAACAGATGGGACTGAAACACGTGGTTATAACCTCAGTGAACCGAGACGAGCGTAAAGATGGCGGCGCACCGATTTTTGCAGAATCGATTCGTCGTCTCCGCGAGGAAATTCCGGGTGTGACCATTGAAGTTCTTATTCCTGATTTTCGGGGAGTATGGGATGCACTGCAAATCGTCATTGATGAACGGCCCGATGTGCTGAATCACAATATCGAGACTGTCCCGCGTTTATATCGCCGGGTACGACCGCAGGCGAAATATGAACGATCAATCGAGCTTCTGAAACGTTGTAAAGAACAGGGATTGCGAACTAAAACCGGTATCATGGTCGGTCTTGGTGAAACAAAAGAAGAAGTATTTACAGCAATGGATGATCTGGTCGATATAGGTTTAAATGTATTTACGATCGGTCAGTACATGCAGCCGACCAAAATGCACCTGCCGGTTGAGGAGTGGGTCCACCCTGATGTGTTTGCCGAGTACAAAACCGTGGGGGAGGCAAAAGGAATTGAGCATGTGGAAAGCGGGCCGCTGGTGCGTTCTTCGTATCACGCTGAACGCCACGTGTAAATAAGAGTTCCAATTTGTCTATGAACAGGCTCCGAAGGAGTTAAATAGAAAAACTGACATAGAGATACCGTTACCGTGCTTTCATTTGTTGTAATAATCTTGTTGAGCTATCTGCTCGGTTCGATACCGTCTTCGATCTGGGTTGGACGGATCTATAAAAAAATAGACATCCGCAATTATGGAAGCGGTAACGCCGGAGCTACGAATACCTTCCGAATCCTGGGCTGGAAAGCGGGTATTGTCGTTGCCCTGATCGATCTCACAAAAGGATTCACAGCCGCCTATTTTATCAGCAACATCGGATATGTGGTAGGCGATATCCCCTCGCATGTCGGAGTGTGGAATACACATGTTTTCATGATGATCATTGCCGGTGTGTCGGCCGTAATTGGTCACATGTTTCCGCTGTATGCCAATTTTAAAGGTGGCAAAGGTGTGATTACGGCTGCGGGAATGCTCTACGCCATCGAGCCATATTCTATCAGTGTAGCACTGCTTGTTTTCCTGATCGTTTTGATTACCAGTCATTATGTTTCGCTGGCATCCATTTCAGCCGCTTTCATCTATCCATTTGTGATGCTGTTCATGCGATATATCCTGATGATTCATCTGGATGGCAGCCAGATTGTTTTCGCCTCGATACTGGCTGCAGGACTGATCATCAAGCATATATCCAATATACGGAGGTTGTTGAAAGGTGAGGAAAATCGAATACGTTCATTTAAACCGGCCAAAGGTTGGCTGAATAAAGAAAAATCGTTGTGAAAGTCGCCATTTTAGGTGCCGGGAGCTGGGGTACTGCTCTGTCTATGGTGCTGGCTCGCGCCGGACACACGATCCGTTTATGGGCTCGTGAAAGTGAGATAGCATACCACATAAACAACTTTCACGAAAACAGCATCTACCTTACCGGAGTAACACTGGCCGACACGATTGTGTCTGACACAGAGATCGAAGACAGCCTGAAAGATGCTGAGCTCGTCGTCTTCGCCATTCCATCACATGCCATGCGAGAGATTGCTGAACGCACCCGTAAATATCTGCGTGGCGATGAAGTTATAGTGAACGTGGCAAAGGGTATCGAAAATGACACATTCATGACAATGTCTCAGGTTCTTGTCGAGGCGTTGGATGGCAAGATCATAGAAGACCATATCGGCACATTAAGCGGACCGAGTCATGCAGAAGAGGTGAGTAAATTTAAACCAACAGTGGTTACGGCGTCTGCCTATTCACGAAGCACGGCTCATCTGATTCAGAAAACGTTTATGACGCCTATGTTCCGTGTTTACGTGAACCATGATATTCTGGGCGTCGAGATAGCGGGATCAGTCAAAAATATCATTGCCATTGATGCCGGCATCATTGACGGACTTGATCTCGGTGATAATACAAAGGCGGCGCTCCTGACGCGGGGTCTGTCTGAAATGAGGCGTTTGGGTACACGGCTTGGCGCATCAACGGATACGTTCTCGGGTTTGGCAGGACTGGGTGATCTGATTGTTACGTGTACCAGCCGCCACAGCCGGAATCGTCACGTTGGGTATCATCTGGGTAAGGGAGAGAAGCTCGATGACATTATATCACACATGAAAATGGTTGCCGAAGGCGTTAAAACTACGAGATCTGTTTATTTTTGGGCTAAAAAACTGAATGTTGAAATGCCGTTGACCAACACCACCTATCAGATCTTGTTTGAAAATATGGATCCGAAAGATGCGGTTTATGAATTAATGACCCGTAATCCAAAAGAGGAAATTCTTTCTTAATTTATAGTAGTGAACCCGAAAGATTCGGGGCATACTTTCACTACATCACGGACACTTGCACCCCTAAACAGGTCCTGACATGCAATATCAAGCCCTGCAACGGTCGAAGATGAGTGTAAAAGATCTCAAGAATCTCGTCAAAACGGGCGAAGGCACATTTCTTGAGTTTAAAAGGATTATTTCCAGTCCCTGGAAAATAGCCAGGGAGATGGCTGCTTTGGCAAATACAAACGGGGGAACACTGCTCATTGGAGTTGACGATGACAAAAGTTTGGTGGGATTAAGCAGTTATCATGAACAATTGTACCTGCTTGAGCAATCAGTTGCTTTATGTGAACCGGGGATACGTTACACGGCCGAAGTATTACCCTATAACTATCGTGATTTTCTGATTGTGAAAATTAAACGATCTGCCAGCAGACCCGTTTTCGTGAAAGACGGAAAGCGGGAGATGGTTTATATCAGAGTCAAAGATCAAAGCGTACGTGCAAGTCGCGAAGCGATAATGATCATGAGGCATCAGAGTTCGGGCAAAGGGGCCACATTTGAATTTGGACCTTACGAACAGAAACTGTTACGTTATTTAAACGAATACGAGCGGATTACGGTGACTGATTTTTCGCATTTGGTGAATATTGGCAGAAAGCGCGCTTCAAACATCCTTGTTAACCTTGTTAACGCAGGTATTCTGATATTTTCGCAAAACGGTGCCCAGGATTATTTTTCATTATCACGCGATGTTTCCTAAACAGGCACGATCAGTCGCCTGAATTCGTTTCTACTCTGCAAGCTGACTAGAGAAATCAACAAACATTAAATTCCATGGCAGAACAAGCACAAGATTTTTTCTTTGCCAACACAGACACAGATCCGGTTGAGATCACAGATCCTGCGGCCGGACAACTGAAGAAAATTCTGAATGAACAGATTGATTCCGGAAAATATCTGCGAATTGGAGTTAAGGGCGGCGGTTGCTCGGGCATGAGCTACGTTCTCGACGTGGATGAGAAAAAAGAATATGACGAAGAGTACGTGGTAAAAGGTGTTTCATTTATCCTTGATCGCCGGCATCGTCTTTACCTGGAAGGAACAATCATTGATTTTAGCGTAGGGCTGGATAATCGTGGATTCACTTTCGAGAATCCCAACGCTTCTTCTACCTGCGGGTGTGGCAGTTCGTTTAGTACTTGATTACGAGTATTTCGTCTCACGATATTTTTGTGTGTTTCCTCCGTGACCTCTCCGGTTAAAGAGACTTATCCCTTCAAATCATCAAGATCACGCTCCGTAATTAATCGAACGCCTCGGCGGAAGCTCAGGTAGTACCAGATCCATTCAGCCATCACACGAAACCTGTTACGGAATCCAATCAGGAAAAAGATGTGAACAAAGGCCCAGGTAAACCAGGCGATAAATCCTGAAAGTTTAAGCGATTTGATCTCAGCGATAGCCTTTGCCCGGCCGATCGTTGCCAAGATGCCTTTATCAGTGTAAACAAACGGTTTGTTTTTGCCGGCCTCTTTACCAGAACGGATTATCTTCGCGACATAACGTCCCTGTTGCATGGCAACAGGAGCGAGCGCCGGTAAGACCTGTTTGGATTTTGGATCGGTATATGATGCCGCATCACCAATCACGAAAACATGAGGATCATCGGGGAGCCTCAGTTCGGATGATACCCTAATTCTGCCGGATTTATCATTTTCTGCATTAAGTGTGTTTAGCAACGGTGAAGCTTTAACTCCGGCCGCCCAGATAATGTTCGGAGTGTTGTATACCTGATCACCAGCCGTGACTTCGTGTTTCTTTATGTCGGTGACAGGAGTGTTGAGAAGGACCTGTACTCCCATTTTCTCCAAATCAGCCCTGGCTCTGTCAGATAATTTTTCGGAAAAAGCAGACAAAAGACGGGAACCGGCTTCAATCAAAAGTACACGTGTGTTTTTAGGATCAATGTGCCGGTAGTCACGAATCATGTTTCGTTTAACAATTTCAGATATGGCCCCTGCTGTTTCGACACCGGTTGGTCCGCCACCGATTACGACATACGTTAAATAAGGCGTTTGCTCTTCAATGTTGTCGAGTTCTTCGGCCTTTTCCAGCGAGTAGAGGATACGCTCGCGTATACGAAGTGCATCACCCAGAGATTTCAGCGATGGAGCATTATCCTCCCACCGGTCGTTCCCGAAGTAATTGTATTGAGACCCCGGTGCCATAACCAGGTAGTCGTAAACAAACTGTTGTCCATTACTGCATGTTACAGCTTTTTTCCCCTGGTTGACATTGGTTACATCACCGAGGTATACTTCTACATTCTGATTTTTGCTGAACACAGCGCGGATCGGCATAGCAATATCACCAGGGGAAAGGGCCGCAGTTGCGACCTGGTAGAGCAATGGTTGGAATAAGTGATGGTTTGTCTTATCTACAATAGTCACACGCACTTTTTTTCCGCTAAGAGATCGTGCACAAAGTAACCCCCCAAAACCTCCTCCTACAATAACAACATGTGGTATCTCCATAAAATATTTATCTGCTTTTCATACGGTCAACTGCAACCAGAAAATTACTTATTTCCTGATTCAGCAACGTGATTAATTTTTTTACTCTGTCATTCCTAACGCTTTGCCGGTTTGTATGTTCCCGGTTCCGTTTGAAAACTTATCGCCAGGCGATTCCAGCCGTTGATAGCAATGACAGCCATAGTAAGAGCAACAAGTTCCTGTTCATTAAAAAATTTGAGAGTATCATCATACAATGAGTCGGAAACATGATGCTGTGATATAAGTGTCACAGCTTCGGTCCATGCCAAAGCGGCTCGTTCCCGATCTGTATAAAATGATGTTTCGCGCCATGCACTTATGGCATAGAGCCGTTGCTCAGTCTCTCCATTTGCTCGCGCATCCTTAGTATGCATATCGATGCAGTAGGCGCAACCATTAATCTGGGATGCCCGCAATTTGATAAGCTCAAGGAGAGATGGTTCCAGGCCGGATGACGAGGTGTAAGCTTCTAATTGTCTCATGGGGCGGATAGCCTTCGGGTCAACTTCGTAATAATTAACTCTTTCTGTCATTTTTCGACTTGCTTAATTGGTGTTTATTTATGCTTTGTAACATAAAGACGAAGCAGTCGAATAAAATGTGACCACGGAAGGATAATAACTTCGGCGTCGGGTTGTGCCCGATCAGGTAGCTATGAGATCGCCAGAATCAGAATTATATGTAAACTGGATCAGTTCATCTTAATCTTCATATCGCGGATTATTTCGGCGATTTCCGATTCGGTAATATGATAGTGCTCATTGCAATAATGACAAACAAGTTCCTGTTCTTCACCCGATATGGCTTTGAGATCGTCATATCCAAGACTGGAAATGGCGTCTATAAAACGATCCTTGTTGCAGCGGCAGAAGAAATGTACCGGATAGCGAGATAATTCCTTGACCTCGTACGGTGCAACTGCACGTTTCATTAAATCATCTATATACTCGCCTGTGGACAATAGCTTACCGACAGGAGCCAATGTCTTGAGATGATCCTCAATCTTGACACGCCGTTTTTCACCGGTAGAGGGCATGGCCTGGATCAAGATGCCACCCGCATCCTGAACATTCCCATCTTTGTCGATCTGTACATCGAGAACCACGCCAGAGCGTACCTGTTCTGATTGCAGAAGATAGTGGGCCAGGTCATCACTGATATTTCCGGATTGCAGGGCTACAATTCCGGTTAGGGGTTTGGCTTCATTGTAGAGTATTTTAGAAAACGTAAGCACTCCAACGCCAAGGCCATCACCAAGATTGATATTATTGCCGGTGTAATCTAGGTCGGCATCCGGATTTGCCACATAACCACGGATTTCACCAACACTGTTGGCTTCAGCAACTAGCATTTCGATGGGGCCGTTGCCTTCAATGCGCAACTGGATTCTTTCCTCACCTTTAAGTTCAGATGCCATCAGCATCACACCGGTCAAAGCCCGTCCGAGGATAACCGTGTTAAGCAATGACAAGTTATGCCTTCTTTGTGCTTCTTTAACGACCCCGGTCGTTTTTACTACTGATATTTTGAAATCGCCGTCGTCTGTAATGCCTTTTATAATTCGATCTTTGTGTAGAAATTCTTCTTTGGAAATCATGTCTGCTTTATCTGTTTTTAAAAGACACCTTTTTATTAACCTGTTTCCCGGTCTTAGAATTCAGAGTAATTATAATATTAATCACTTAGGGCCCGATATATCGTATTTATAACGAAATATAATCGTTTAACGTATCTATCCCGGAAAGTGATAGAAGCTCATCTTTTTCATACCTTAACCCGCATTACGAAACAGTGTTCGCATATATTTAAGGGTATTAATCACTCGCTTATCAAGCAACTATGATTTACGAATTTCTAAACCACTCACCACAATTTGATGAATCAAACTTTATTGCTCCAAGTGCAGATCTGATCGGAAATGTGACGTTGGGTAAGGAGGCAAGTGTTTGGTTCAACACGACAATCAGAGGCGATGTAAATAAAATTACAGTCGGTGCACGAAGCAATGTGCAGGACAACACGTGTATTCATGTGATGCACGATACCGGACCAACGATCATCGGAGATGATGTGACGATTGGTCATAGTGTGACCATTCATGGATGTACAATACATGATCGTGTACTGATTGGAATACAAGCCGTTATTTTGGACAAGGCTATTATTGAGCCGGATTGTATCATTGCAGCAGGCAGTTTGGTAGCGCCGGGCAAGGTAATGCCTTCGGGATATTTATGCATGGGGACACCTGCAAAACCGGTACGGAAACTGACAGATGAAGAGTTAATGACGATTCTGGAGCATTCTCAAAATTATGTCCGATACAGCAGGGCCTATCAGATGAAAGACAAGTATGAAATAAATCCTTTTTATAAAGCCGATTAGATTACCTGGCTGTTGGTAATGTTTGTTCAACCTTTGTGATATTCGGCTTCTTTGGGAATGTGAATGTCGGCAACGGTATCATAAATATGTGACGGTTGATATGGATATTGCATAAGATCTTCACGTTGGCTGAAACCAGATAAAACGAGGATTGTGTCCATACCTGCCTGAATTCCTGCAAGAATATCTGTGCTCATGTTATCCCCGATGATCACGGTCTCATCGGAGTGTGCCTTCATGTAATTCAGTGCGGCCCTCATCATCCAGGCATTGGGTTTGCCGATGAAGAACGGTTCACGACCCGTTATTTTCTGAATAGGTGCACACAGGGCGCCACATGATGGTTTTCCTTTCGGACCGGCAACATCGGGGTTGGTGGCGATAAACCGTGCACCCTGATTAATCAGATGGGAGGCCTTCTGGATCATCTCCATGTTGTACGATTGTGTTTCACCCACAATGACGTAATCCGGATTGGTATCGGTGATCATAAAACCGATGTTATACAATTCGTGGGTTAATCCTCCTTCCCCAATGACGTAGGCACGGCGTCCCTCTTGTTTTTCCAGAAAGGCCGCAGTAGCCATGGCGGAGGTGTAGAAAAGATCTTCACTGACATGGAGGCCGACTGTGTCGAAGCGGCTTTTAAGATCAAGAGGTGTCTGTGACGAATAATTGGTGAGGAAGAGGAGCTTATAACCATTTTCGAGTACCTCCTCTACAAACCTGTCGGCCCCTGGCACCAGTTCATTATCGCGTAAAATAACCCCATCGAGATCACAAACAATATTCTTCTTCATACCCGTTAACAAAAGTTATTCCTTACAACTATTATCGATTCAGCTTAGATTAGACTTAACCTCTGATGAAGGCGGCTTTAAGATCACTCCAGGTAAATGAACCGTTTTCATTAATATCAGTCCATGAGGTAATGTGCCACAATCCAAATGAATCGGCTTTAATGATAAACACGAGCCTTCCAGTTGCAACCGTTGGTATTCCACTGCCGGTTCTATTATGTACAACAGTTAAAGTATAATCAGCCGTAAATTGTTCCACCGTAGGTTTTTGGAGTTCACTGCGTTGGTTACTCAATTGAAGTTGATGACCGGTTAGCTTTTCTGCTGCTGCCCTGAGATTATCGAAATAGACCTGTTCCTGCGATTTTCCCCAGTTATCCAAGATTCCGGGGTTGGATTGCTGGGCGGAAATGGTCGGAGTAAATGAAAATGCACTATCGGAGAAACAGCGAAGATAATTCTGAGTATTGAGCGATTTAATAGCGTTTTTCAGATTGCTGATCACAATATCAGATTGATCAGGCTGGATGAACGTGGAACCATCCCCTGACTGGGGGGGGGCAGCTTTTCTTGTCTCAAACACACCACAGGCCTGCGATATGAAGATCACTGAAAGGAAAAGAATCCAGGTTATTCTGGTAGAATGATTAGACGAGTGTTTCATTACGTCAAGACATACGCAGTTTCTGTTATCCCAGAATCTATAGTAAAATATGGATTTACAAGATAATCTATATCCAGTTCCGGAATACTTAGATGAACGTGCCTCAGGCTAATAGCCCGGCGTTGCGGTGCATGATGCGACTTTTCAAATTTATGTGCGTATAAAGGGTCATCGACTATAGGGTGTCCCCAATATTGAAGATGGAGGCGAAGCTGGTGGGTTCTTCCTGTTATTGGAAAACACGATACAATAGACCGATTGTTAAGCCTCTCAAGGACTTTGAACCGACTTATGGCCTGTTTCCCCTCCTGGTGATTATTGTGCCATTCAAACACATGTCCGGTTTTTCTCCTTATAGGTAGGTTGATTTCAATTTCATCTTCAACTGGTATCCCTTTGACAACAGCAAAGTATTTCTTGTGGACGCTTCCCTCTGAAAAAAGGCGGGTCGCATTTCTGGCGAAATCGCCTGTCTTTGCAAGTAGAACCAGTCCAGAGGTTACGGCATCCAGACGGTGAATAATTTTTAAAGTATTGTATCCCTGCAACTCGAGAAGGCGAATAAGTGAGTTTTTGTTGTATCGTCCTCCTGGATGAACAGGCATGGGTGCTGGTTTGTCAATGACCAGGTACTCAGGTTTGTCGTCTATAATCCTAATTGTCGCTGGAACGGCAGGTTCAACAACGCGTGGATTGAAAATTGTAATTAGATCACCAGAACATAATACGTGATCCAAATTCGTGATGGATGTGTTAACTCGTACCATACCAACTTCAATACGTTGTTTCCAAATTTCACGATGGCGATATGGAAAACGTTTGGCCAGCCATTCCAATAACACATTATCAGCCTCCTTATCGGTAATGCGAATAGTATGCTGACTGGTATAGGGTGCAACGATATGAACAGGGGTCGAATAACCGGTCACGATTCGGTCTGCCTTTCTTTGAACTCCGGTCCGAAATAGTTGTACCATTTCCGGAAAGGTGCATATACGTTATCCGGGTTAAATGGGCGTTTATAAGGGCTTTGTTTACATTCTTCGCTGCAGCAACCTTCCATCAGTCTGGCGCCCTCTTCTGAGCAAATAAACAGGCGATTACACTTCATATTAGCACAGTTGATATAGGTGTCGCAAGGCGTTCCAGTGATCTCACATTTTGTTAAGGGTTCGTTTTCATCCGGATTTACAGGGACCGTCAGGCGATCGTCGAATACGAAACACTTTCCTTTAAAATGCGCGCCTTTTTCTTCATGCTTATAATGTAATATACCTCCATGTAGTTGAAGAACATCGTGATAGCCTTTTTTGCGCATCAATATCGAAAATTTTTCGCATCGTATGCCACCAGTACAATACATCAATACCTTTTTATTTTTATCAATGTTTTTTTCATCGATCCATCTTGGAAAATCATAAAAATTATCAAGATCAGGTGTGAGTGCTCCATCAAAGTGGCCGACTTTTGATTCGTAATTATTACGCACATCGATCAAAACGTAATCCTCATCTGATTCTAAAATTCTGCGCCATTCATGAGGTCCGAGATAGCCGTCACCTTCTTCGGATGGATCTAATGATATATCTGATTTGAGTGATACAATCTCCTTTCGGACTTTTACTTTTAGTTTTTCAAAAGGTATGCTTTCGGTTTTTTCCTCTTTAAAAGTAATATCTGAGAAACCGGGTTCTTGCCGTAACCTTGTCTTATAAATTTCGATTTGTTCTTCCTTTGCCGCGGCAGTTCCATTCAACCCTTCATGGGAAATATAAATCCTTCCTAAGATGCCTAATGACCGACAAACTGATATATGCTTTTCCCGAAATGATTGAGGGTCTTCAATATGCGAGAATTTATAATACAGGATAGTACTATACATGGGGTCCTAACTTAAATTGCGATATTAACAAATTATAATCTTGTAACTCTCTAACGTTACTGAACTTAGATTGCATATAGAGTCAAAATAACGTTACATTGATTTTAGAACAACAGAGAACGTCAATTTTAATGGGGTAAACATACGTTTTCTGGGTTTGGATGCAGGTGAGTTACAATGAGTCTATATAAATTACATATTAAAATTATCATTGCGCTAGTGGTTGGTCTTCTACCGGGGATGCTTTCTGCCCAGGTGATAACTCCGTCTGATTATGCCCCACAACCATATTCTCCTCTGGCAAGGCAGATCAATCAGGATCTGGAACATAACAAGATTAATCGGGATGATGCATTATTATATCAATTTTACAGTGTGTTCGATCCTTCAAAATTGCCTGATCGATATATGCACCTTGAAGGAGCGCAGTCTGAACCGGTTAAATGTTTTACTCCAACCGTTGTTGATTACCAGCTGACCCGCAACTCACTTTCTAAAAATACGCAAAATATCATTAATGGTTATCTATCCGATGCGGGTTCTAACGATGACCAGTCATATAGTTCACCCTCCGGCAAATTCACTTTGTTATATACAACAGATGCGAGTAATCCGGATGCGGTACCAACTGAAGATGCCAACAGTAACGGGGTGCCAGATTACGTAGAATGGGCAGGTCAATATGCTGATTCAGTCTTAGATGTCGAAGTCAAACAGATGGGTTTCAGCAATCCTATATCTGCTTCAACTCCATTTGTTATAAAATTTGCGCGGATCGGTAATGATAACAGTCCAACATACGGATATACATATATCAACAGTCAGGGAAATCCGGAGATAAAAGTTCATTGTGACTTTTCACTTAGTGGTTTCCCCGGAAATACTGATCCGGATGGGAAGGTAAAAGGAGATCTTAAAGTCACGATAGCACATGAATTCAAGCATGCAATCCAATACATAGATGATGGTTGGTCAGGAGAAAGTGCACGTTGGCTGGAGATGGACGCTGTTATGATGGAGGAAGCAGTATTTGATACAGTTAATGACTACTATAATTATCTGAAGAGTCCAAGTTCTATATTTAATAATCCACAATACTCCATTTATCCGGGAAGCTATAATCAAGTAACATGGGCCATCTATTACACGCAAAAATTTGGCATCGATTTTTGGCGAAAAGTTTGGGCCTATATTTCGAAGACTAATGAAAGCTATATCACTAGCATGACGTATGTGCTGAAAAATGATTACCAGACGACATTTCCCGAGACTTTCATTGAATCAGAGTTGTGGCATTATGCATCGGGCAGCCGTTCGCCCAATAATTATGGGTTCGAAGAGCGTGCAAATTATCCAACAGCCAGGGTAATACATGAATATGATCATCCGCCGGAAGGGTTTAGTCTGAGGTTGTTTTCTAATCGTCTTTCTGCTAACTATCAGGAGATCATCCCTGGTTCAGGGACAGGTCCTGTTTTGGTGAGTTTATACTCTGCCTCCGAACAAATGGACGTAGGGTTGGTGGGTACATTTAAGGATGGATCAACGAAAGAGATCATACAAACAACGCATTCTACTGATGACCAGATTCATATTCAAACTCCATGGAGATTGGGAAGATCTTTCTGATCTCGGCGTAATTACCGCAAACATCTCATCATCATCAACGGCTACAGCTCGATTGCTGGTCGGAGCCAATGATGTATTGTATGGTGACTATAATGAAGATGGATTCTTAGATCAATCGGATATAAAGGATATTCTGTCAAATATAGCTATCAATGGAGATACTTATCGTTGATCAACTTGTAGGCTCTGATTTGTCTGATGACGGGACCATCTCAACATATGATGCATCGCTTATCATGCGGCATCTGAATGGATTGCCAAATATTTTGAGAAGGATATAACAACGATAACTATGGTCCTGAAGCTAGATATATATTCGGCTGCAAAGCAAGGGACTCGGAAAATCCAACGGCCAATACGCCTGATCCCGTTGATCTGCAATTATCGAAAGGAGACACTACTGCGTCGGTGATAATCCGGTAGTTTTAAAACTAAATAATAGCACTGGCCAAAGATTTTCGTCCTTTGTTGTTCGCATAGCACTCCCCGCTGGGGTTGTCAATAATGTCTACTTTTGATACAACGGGCAGCGTCTGGAGAAATGCCGAATTTCATACCAATTATGATCAAAATGTATTACAGTCTGGCGTTGCACAAGCGGACAGCTTTCCGTCTGGTAATCTGGGAACCATTGCATATTGATGCATCGAAAGAGGCCGATATCACTATCTCTGTGGCAGGAGTTGGCCTGGATGAATACTGCTGGCAAAATATCCGTTAACTCGATTAAGTATCACATTAGTCCCAAAACAACAGTAGCGGTCGATGAACTGGTTGCACCAGACCAAAAAAGACGGAATTGTCTCAGAATTATCCTAATCCGTTTAATCCGACTACCAATATTAGCTACAGTCTGAAAAACAGATCAAAGTTACGCTTGAAATTTATAACATCTTAGGCCAGAGGGTGGCGCAGTTGGTCAACTCTGATCAACCCGCCGGATCATATCATTATCAGTGGAATGCAACGGCCCATATTCTAGCGGGACCTATCTTTACCGGCTGTTTGTACAGTCTGATAAAGAATCATTTGTGAAAACTCGTAAGATGCTGCTGATTAAATAATGAGCAATCTCAATATTACTGCCAAAGTCTGAACCTATGAGCCGTATTTAGGGTTAAAACATAACTGTGGCTTTCCGACCCTAAAATATACTCTATTATATGCTTTTAATTTGATTATGTTGGCTGTTTGCTGATAATTGATATATCTACAACCAACAAGAACTTTATATGCGGCTATGCTAGTAAGTCGAACATGGAATAATTGTCGACGTGCCATCGGCAGTACTGTACTTGAGCGTAGAATTCAGAAAGTATTGACCTCAGATGATGCTCAGAAACGCTTCTTGTACCATCGCAAATTGGTACAACTGATCTCCGAATTATACCGGAATCTTGACCGGGCGTTAGTTGAATCTGTAGCTATCGCTCATTTCCTCCATTTTCAGTATTTGTACTTCTCGATCAACTATGAGTTTCTGCCATTTAGTATAGATAACGAAGCAGAGGCTAAAAGGGCTCTGCATCTATTAGAGGATAAATCCCTGGAGATTGCCTCGCAGTTGATACCCGATCAGTTCAACAATCATAACAATCTTCATAATCTGTATCGATCTCTGAATGAAAATATTGGTCAATATCATAAAGATTGTCGCGAACGACTCCCAATTGATTTTGATACGTATGAAAGAATAACAGCGCCCATTGCCTGTGTACTCCATCTGCCTGTTGAAATTTTTTCTATGGTGTCAGATAATGAGCAAAACAACGAGCAATTGAAATCCGGGTTGAACTATTATTTCCTTGGAAAAAAAATAGTAATGGATATTGTGGATTTTAAGGATGATGCCAGGGTCAATGCCTGGAATTATGTCCAATCAGCATTTTATCGGAAAATGGAGGCTGAAAATATTAACGTGGAAAATATGGACGAGGCAAAGAAAACGCGGTACTTTTTTGTCAGCGGTGTTGCAAAAAATCTTTATATGGATGCAATGTCGTTTTTCATGCAAAATAGCGAGTGCTGGGAAAATCTACCGTCCAGAAGTCTGAAAATGTTTCCTCAATTAGAGATACGGCATCTCCAGAATGTTACAGCTTCTCTGGACAGTCTGATTGAAAAGGCGGCAACCAAAATTGGAGCGTCTCTGTCGTGAAAACATCAAGCTTTATCACAATAAGAGATTCTTTGCGAGTCGGCAGCTATGATGGGTCGCGTTTTGTCTTATATAATGGGGATGGTAAATACTATCTGATCAATAAAAAGACAAAGGTACTGGTCGACAGCCTGATCAATTCAAGCAACTGGGATGAAGCATACAAACTTTTTTTAACTGGTTTTGGTGACGAACTAACCCTTGATGAGTTCAAAGAATTCATCTACTCAGTACTCCATATTGATAACAATAGTGAATCTAAAACCAGAAAATCATATTTGAGACTGCGTCTCACATTGTTAAACGAGAAAATTGCAGGTTCTCTGGGCGGTTTACTAACCTTTCTTTTCAAAAAAAAGTTTTTTTTGTATGTATTTGTTTTGCTTCTGATTACAAATGTTTCATTCATCCTTTCTACGACAAGTGACATAGCAATTTCAAAAGATGGTTGGGCGTATTTAGTAATTTTCTCCATATATATATTTTCAATAGTCTTGCATGAGATTGGACATATATCTGCATGCCGAAGATTTGGAGCTCAACATGGAGGCATTGGGGTTGGTTTCTATTTGGTATTTCCAGTCTTTTGGGCCGATGTAACGGGTCTGTGGATGTTGCCGCGCAAAGAGCGCGTGATAACAAATCTGGCAGGTATACATACTCAGTTATTTATGAATATGGTTGTCATGGCAGCTGCTTTCATTACGGGGCAATCCTTCTTAATTATAGCCGCTGATTTTATCGCTATGACCTCAATATTCCAGTTGTGGCCTTTTATGAGATATGATGGATACTGGATACTTAGCGATACTTTGGAAACACCGAATTTGATGAAAATATCGACATCCAAAATCAAAGAATTGCTTTTGGAATGGTTTACTAAACGCGAAAAGAGCACAAGGAGTTACAAAGATTGGTATCTTATTATATATGCATTTTCTAATGCATTTTTAACAATATTATATATACTTTTTGTAGTAACGAATCATGGTGAAATTGTGATTCATTATCCAACCGTCACATGGCGGTTGGTTACAAGTTTGGTCAATGGACACTTTGTTAGTTCTGATCTACTTGTCAATTATTTGATTGTAACACTTTTTTATTACATCGTTGTAAAAAAGCTCTTTGATTTACTTTATAAGTATATCAAGTCAAGTAAATATCAACTATTTCACCTTAATTCCCTTAAAGCATAAAGAAAGGGGGTAAAAATGGATAAATACGAACAATTAGCGGAAGCTTTTGAGATGGAAGAATTGGAAGAGCGTATCGAATTTTATTCGTGCGATTTCCAATCAATGTACAATACGTGCAAAGATTGGGCTAATTCAGTCAAAAGTTATGTTAGTGGAAATGATGGGTGTTAAAAAACCAGAATTTCCAACTAAGGGGTTAGGGAAGATGTACAAGCCATACTGTCGAATAGGTAGTATGGCTTGTTTTTTTATTAATATACATTGTAACATTCTTGTTGAATTTTTAACAAAAGATAATGAAACTACAGGTCGTAGTATCGAGAGTAATTTCAATTTTACTGGGCATAATTTTCGTTGTTTCTGGCTTTAGTAAGCTTCTTAATGTCCAAAATTTTATTGGCTACATTACGAGCCTCCGTATTTTTAATAAGTTTTTTTTCATGGGATTTTTGATCCCTCCCTTTGAAATAGCAATAGGTATATTTTTTCTTTTATTTCTTTATTCGCGAAAGACAGCCCTGGCTGCTATAATAAGCTTGTTAGTCTTCACGGTCATTTACCTGTTTGGTTATTTCACGAGTGGCCTGACTGAGTGTGGCTGTTTCGGAAATCTGGCACTTTCAAAGATGTCGCCCCCCATGCTTGTGGTTAGGAATACAATTTTTCTGATATTATCGGCATACGTATTTTTCAAACCTGTTCCCAAACCAAACTATCAGAGTAAACACTGGCCTTATTATACCGTTAGTACAATTCTGGTCATTACCCTGGTACTGTCCGGTATTTCTTCTCTCAAGCCATTCGTACATGAAAGCAATGATTTTGTGGGTAAAGAAGTATCAAATACACCTATGGGGCAATTTGCGCATACAAGCCCGGATTCCACTTACATCATTTACGCCTACCATACAACATGCCAATATTGTCTAAATACTGTTGAAAACGTAAAAGCGTACGTACGGACACATACCGTTGACAGAGTTATTGGTATTACGATCGGATCTCAACAAGACTTTGATAACTTTGTTAAAGAAGCGGATCCGAACTTCTCGAGTGTTATTATCGATAAAGGAGATTTTGAGAAATTCGCCCCGTCGGTACCAAGAGTATTTTTCGTTAAAAATAATAAGATAAGGGACGTCCTCTATTTCCCCGTAACAGGTCCATATGTTTACTGGCGCTCCCATCCTGATATGAAACCAGCTGGTATGCCCTAGACGGTTTCATCGTTCTCATACTGTTGATTGATCATTGATCAATCTTATGCGTATTTTCCGTTCGCCCTGTTCAATACATTCAATAAAATGGCAACGGAACACACCACAACATATAAAGGACGTAAACTCCATTACTACGTAACAGGTGAGGGGCACCCTCTTGTCGTTTTGCATGGGTGGGGAGCGAACGGCAAGCTGATGCTTCCTTTGTGCGAGGCACTGGGTTCTATCAGAAAATGCCTAATTCCGGATTTGCCTGGATTTGGTAAATCCGAAGAGCCTGCTAAATCCTGGTCGGTTGATGATTACGGTGATTGTGTACTTGCACTCATTAACGAATTGGGTTGTGAAACGGTAGATATACTGGCACACTCACTTGGTGGCCGTATCACTTTAAAATTATGTACTCGTCCTGAAATCTCTCAACGTATTGATAAAGTGCTGATAACCGGAGGGGCCGGAATGAAACCTCGCCGAAGTGCAAAATTTTATATCAGAAAGTACACTGCCAAGTTTCTGAAAATGCCTTTCCAGATTCTTCCCGAACCTATGCGTTCTCGTCAACTGGAAAAACTTCGAAGTACTTCTTTATGGCAAAGCCTTGGTTCTTCTGATTATCAGCAATTAAAGGGCGTTATGCGAGAAACCTTCGTTAAAGTAGTTACAGAATACCTGGAACCATACCTGCCTAAAATTTCGCATGAAATCCTATTGGTTTGGGGTACGAACGACGATACTACGCCGTTATATCAGGCAGAACGGATAAAAAAGGGCCTCCAAAGATGCGCTCTGGTAACCATTCACGGTGCTGGTCATTATGCATTTCTTGATCAACCGTATCAATTTCAGCGAATAGCCGAGGCCTACTACAAGGGATAACCTATATGGCTGGAATTTATATTCACATTCCTTTTTGCAAACAGGCGTGTTCGTATTGTGATTTTTACTTCATCACTCGTCAGGAATATCGTTCTGCTTTTGTCGATGCCCTGCTGCGTGAAATTCAGGTTTGCAAAGAGGGCCCGTATTCTGTGGAGCCCATCGAGACAGTATACTTTGGTGGAGGTACACCATCTCGTTTGACATTGCCTGATTTAAAAAGAGTATTTGAAGCCTTACATTCAAGTTTTGATCTCAGCCGGGTTAAGGAGATTACATTGGAAATGAACCCGGATGATGTGACTCCATCTTATCTGCACGAACTCATTCAATTGGGAGTCAATCGTGCAAGTATGGGTATCCAGTCGTTTCAACCGCGGTTGTTGGAATTTATGCATCGGGCCCATACGGCTACTGAATCTATCCTGTGCATGGAATATCTCAAGCAGGCAGAGTTTGATTCTTATTCTGTCGACCTGATTTACGGTAATCCCGATGAAACGTTACAAGATCTGGATCGTGATATAGACATGCTGCTTCGATATCCGCCGCCACATGTTTCAGCATATTCTCTGACGGTTGAACCCAAAACACGTTTGGGTAAGCTTGTGAATCTCGGTCGCTTAAAACCGATGGATGATGATTCGGTAGCGGCCCATTACGATCGAATTGCAGATCGATTTGATGCCGCTGGTCTGGAACATTATGAGGTCAGTAATTATGGGATGAAAGGTCACGAATCGTTGCATAACAGCAATTATTGGAAACACATTAATTATCTTGGATTCGGGCCAGCGGCACACTCTTTCTGGTGGAATGAGGACCGAAAATCGGCCCGCCGCTGGTTGAATGCTGCTGACTTTAAAGTATACGTCAATGCTAATTTTAAAAGCTCTGATACAGAATCCGAAAAATTGGATCTGAAAACACTCGCTGAAGAGAGAATGATGCTGGGCCTTAGGACGCGGGAGGGAATCCATCCCGACGTGTTGCAACAATGCTACGATTACAGAATGAGTGAGAGGCAGAAAGAATTTGTTATTCAGATGCAATCGCAAGGTTATCTCATAAATGCTGATAACCTGTCTTGTACGGATGACGGTTTACGCCTGGCCGACAGGCTCACGGTGGAGTTGATCAGCAGGTGTTGAAGATCTCCTTAATGGTGAAATCTGAAAGATATTTAGAGAAACTCTCTGAATTTAGTATCACAATTTTATTCATTTTGCCAGCCTGCGGGTGACTTAGTTCTTTATTCTGAGGAACCAGGATTATTATAAAATGTGTGAGATGCAGATTTGATTTGGTGAATTGTACGACATTGGAAAGCCTGTTATATTTATTTTAAATGTAAAATTCTGGAATTGGATGTCACTACAGCAAGTTTTGGTGCTTTGCAACGGAGAAGCACCGCCAAAGGACTTTGTTAAACGCATGAAATCAAAAGCATCATTGTTTATCGCTACTGATGGGGCCGGAAATACAGCTTTGGATTATGGCATAATACCGGATGTAATCATCGGTGATCTGGATAGCTTTAAAAAATCCGATACGTTGCAGGTGAAGCTTATCAGGGATGAAGATCAGGAAACCAATGATCTGGAAAAGGCTTTGAATTACATTCTTTCGCAGGGGTTTACAGTTGTTACTGTGATTGGCGTGTCGGGAAAACGCATAGATCATACCCTTAAAAATTTATCGGTTTTAAAGCAGTTTACCCCCCAATTTTTTTCTCTCACCTTCCGCGACACTTACGGTGTTACCTATCTCTCTCCGCGTGAACATGATATAGATATGCCGGTTGGTACCCCTATTTCTCTGTTCCCGTTGTCAGGTCGCGTGGATGGCATCACAACGCAGGGACTTAAATATGCGTTGAATGATGAGCCTCTTGAAAATGGTGTGCGTGATGGTTCTTCCAACGAAATCAGCGAACGTCCGGCTCATATCCGTTATAAAAGCGGGGATTTGCTTATCTTCGTCGGCGATTCGATGTGAATAAATGATCAGGGCTGGTTTCAGCTGTAATAATCGAAAATCCGGACTTCGGACTGACCAAAGTGCACATAAATTTTAATACACTCGACTGGCTTGTCATCATAGTCTATTTCATTCTAGTGATCTGGTTGAGCTATCGCAAGAATGAATTTGAGGTTGGGGAGGAGGAATTTCTTCTTTCGGGTAGACGAATGACGCTTCCGGCGTTTGTGGCAACACTTGTTTCTACGTTTTATGGTGGCATTTTGGGAGTTGGTGAGTACAGCTATCAATTTGGTATTTCTCAATGGCTTCTTTTCGGGTTTCCATTCTATGTTTTCTCAATTCTTTTTGCATGGCTGCTGGCAAAAAAGATCCGCAACAATCCTGCACTGACGATACCCGATGCTGTCCGTGTCGAATATGGTGATAACGCGGCTAACCTGTCGGCTGTCGGTGTATTCATCCTGGTCAGTCCGGCACCATATATCCTCATGCTGGGTCTGCTGTTCCAGTTCATGTTTGGCGGCCATGGCAGCGTGTTGCTATACGCTGTTCTTGTATCTCTGTTCTCAGTCGGATATATCTCCACTGGCGGTTTTGAAGCCGTTGTACGGACTGATGTGCTGCAGATGATTCTGATGTACGGTGGTTTTATTTTTCTGCTGGTATTTGCAGTGCACGATTATGGCGGACTTGCAAAAATGTGGCACGATGTCCCGCCTGTCTACCGAAACATTATGGGTGGACATTCGCTTCAGTATGTCCTTGTATGGTTTTTCATCGCGTTATGGACATTCGTCGACCCAAGCTTTCACCAGCGTGCAGCCGCCGCAAAAACGCCAGAGACGGCGCGAAACGGCGTTCTCCTGTCAGTATGCTTCTGGATGGTATTCGACTTCCTGACAGTTACCTGTGGCATGTACGGTTTCTTGATTCTCGGGCATATCGATAAACCTGCAATGGTGTATCCCTATCTTGCTGATGTACTGCTACCCATGGGTTTTCGGGGCTTATTTTATGTGGCTTTGTTAGCGACAATCATGTCTACGCTGGACAGTTATCTGTTCATTGCAGGGTTAACCCTGGGGAGAGATCTGCTTGCCAATCTTTTTCCAAACGCAAAACGGGTATTGTTGACTCGTATCAGCGTACTTGTAGCTGCCGGACTAAGTATCGCGCTTATCCATTTTTATCCAAGCGTTATCTCGCTGTGGTATGTTATTGGCTCCGTTATGATACCCGGATTGCTCATTCCTGTGATGGGAATTTATGTACCGGTATTTCGGTTGCGGAAACCCTATGTCGTTCCATTAATGGCACTATCCACCGGGATATCGTTTGTATGGATGGTCTTGGGCACTATACACTCAACAGGTACATATTCAGAAGCATATTTTGGAATCGAACCCTTTTACCCAGGTACGATATTGAGCATAGTTTTGTGGCTCGTTGGGCGCGACAGAGAGGCAAAGCAGTCGGTATTCGAACAGCTCAAGGAGATCAGCGATCCTTGAGAATGTGAGAAAGGTTAAGCTTGTGAATCGGGATGAGGTATTTTGAATCAAATGCATCTTTGTGAATACCCAGGATACCGGTCCCTCTAAAATCTACAATGCAGTAAGTTTCAACCATACTGACTATCTCTCCAACACCATAAAATTCAGGACATGGCCCGTAGTAAACGAGATCGCCCAGTCCCAGATCGTTAGAGGCTCTCCGGTGATAGGGGTAAATCACCGGAAGACGATCAAGTCGATATGGTAATTTTTTTCTCATTTGTTTCATGATCGAAAAATATACTATTTATTCAACTTCCCGTCCCGGATTGTCTTCGGGGCGAGATAAAAACCTTGCGGGTAGTGGCCGAAACGGATTCAATATGTAGCCATAACGCACTTTCAGGCAAAATTGGTACAATTAGATCCGGCCATTCAATGCAACAGATGCCATCGCCATAAAAATACTCTTCAACGCCGATATCAAGCGCTTCGTGCCAGTCTTTGATACGGTAAAAATCAAAATGATAAATGGGGAGCCTGCCGGAATTATATTCGTGAATGAGCGTAAATGTTGGAGAATGAACCGTAGCAGGGTTAATATCCAGTGCGGCAGCCAATCCTTTAACGAAATGTGTTTTTCCGGCACCAAGAGACCCTTTAAGGCATAAAACATCGCCTTCTTGCAGGTTATGAGCAAGGGCAGCGGCCAATTGGTAGGTTGCTTCAACCGATTCACATGAATGTGTAGTATTCATCCATGCCGATAGCCGGTCCTTGCTGTTTAACTCCGATATGTCGTTGGGTACTGGTCGGTTCATTATTTAGGTGACAACGTAGCAATGGGAAGAATCATTTCTTCCATAGATGCCCCGCCATGCTGAAAAGTATCGTGATATTTGTTTTGAAAGTGATGATAATTAGTTGGATACACGAAATAATAGTCTTCACGTGCAAATATGTAATTGGTCGAGACGCTACCCCTGGGAAGTCTGTACTCCTGTGGTTTCTCGACGTAGATCGCAGTATCCCGATCACACTTGAGGTTGCGTCCAAATTTATACCGCAAACTTGTGGATGCATATCGGTCACCGAGTACCTTGGTGTCCCGAAGCGCCCGAACCGAACCGTGATCAGTAGTGATGACGATTGTTGCATCTTTCTTCGCAACGTTCGTCAGTAATTGTAATAGAGCGGAATGCTCAAACCATGTGCGTGTGAGACTGCGGAATGCCGGGACATCCGGGGCGATTTCCCGCAATACGTCGGAGTCAGATCGTGAGTGAACCAGCGTATCAACAAAGTTAAAGACAAAAGCACTCAAAGGACTTTGCAGATAGTTCTGGATTCGTTCGGCAAGTCGTTTGCCTTCGTCGGCCTGAAGGATTTTCTCATATTTGGGTTTAAACGAAAACCCCTGTTTCTCTACCTGTAAAGCAAGAAAATCCTCTTCATATTTATTCAACGAGTTTTCATTTTCATCGGAACTGCGCCACAGGTCAGGATGCCTCTTTTCGATGTCCAGCGGAAACATTCCAGCAAAAATAGCATTTCTGGCGTACGGCGTGGCAGTTGGCAGGATAGAGTAGTAGAAATCCAGATCAATATTGTAATAGGGATGCAGGAATTGCTCAAAGACGAGCCATTGATCATAGCGCATGCAATCCACGATAATAAAAAAGACAGGTCGTTTTGAGCCATCGAGATGTGGTTTCACATATGTTTCAATGATATCGGGCGATAATTTTGGGCGCTCTGGATAATTTGTGCGCAACCAGTAGGGATATTCTTTTTCAATGAATATGCCAAATTCCCGGTTGGCTTGTTGGATCTGGTCGGTCAGTACCTGTCTCAGGGCCTCATCTCCCCGCTCCAAATCGATATCCCAGCGTGTGAGCTGTTGGTAAACCTCAATCCAATCGTGCCACTCCATAGGACCAACCATTCGTTGGGATATCGAATTAAAACTGCTCAGGTAACTCTGCGCCGAACGTTCGTCACGAAGCCTGCGCTGATCTAATATTTTTTTGATTGCCAGCAATATCTGGTTAGGATTCACCGGCTTGATAAGATAGTCAGAGATCTGCCCGCCAATAGCCTCGTCCATAATCGACTCTTCCTCACTTTTTGTGATCATGATTACAGGAAGAGTCGGCTGAAGCTGTTTTAAGCCTTCAAGAGTCTGTAGGCCATCCATACCCGGCATCTGTTCATCAAGAAAAACGAGATCAAACTTATTGTCGTGTACCATGGAAATGGCATCTTCGCCATTGGTAACCGGAGTTACATCGAAACCACGTTTTTCCAAAAATATGATATGGGGACGCAACTGATCTATTTCGTCGTCTGCCCAAAGAATATTGGTTGCCATAGGCGTTTAAGTCGATTTAATTTTTAAAAAACACTCATGAATATGGAAAGAAAATCTAAAGCGAAAAGGAATGTTGGAATAGTGGAAAAAATGCAATTTGAAATTGCTAATCCGCAGCAACCGGGAACTAACAATTCTGAAAAAGTAACCGCCGGATGTTATTTATAATCCAACTTCCAGAATTAAATATCCAAAATTCCAGTATTCCATCTTTCCAAATCACTGGAGAAATCATCTATTTCGAGCTGTATTTGTTAGTGTCAGATATGGTAGTATCTGTTCTAATTTCTTGTCACCGATCCCCTTTACCTTCTTCAAAGAATTCGGGTCCGGGAAAGGGCCATGATCATTTCTGTAATCTATGATTTTCCCGGCAATAATGGGGCCAATGCCCGGCAGACTGATTAACGCCAACGAGTCAGCGTGGTTGATGTTGATACTGTGATTGTCAGGTCGGCTCTTTTTCGCCTCTTTTTCCTTGCCGGAAATTGGGACATCTCCCGGTATAGCAAACGGTACCCCGGATGCAATATTTTCCGAATCATCTGCCTCTGTATAATAATATCGGTGAATCAGAGAATCCCGGAGATGGATTTGACTAACGTATTGTTGATAAAGTGAATCCAGGGGTCTGTAATAATCCGGTCCATAAAGTCGTCCCGGTTTAATCATAAAGTCGGTAAGCCAAACTATGAGCGATACTACAATAGCTGTTACTACGAACCTTCGTTCTCCCCGGGTGATGTTAAGACGTTCGATCCAGAAAAAAAGCCGTCTCCTGAAATTGCTCATGGTACCAGTCTACGGGAATGTCTCTTTTTGTTATATAGACACTTCCGGTGGCAGAACCTTACAGTGAGTAAACAAATGGCTCTGGAATCTTGTACGTCTGGTACTTATACCGTTTGGTTTACATTTTAAAAATGGATCATCCGTATTCAATGTGTGGTAATAGCAATAAGTATAATTACTTAATTTAATATTGTTATTAAAATTTAATTTGTGCGTAAATAAATAGTGGTAAATTAATGATGATTAGTTGAGGCGCACGGTGTGTGCACCGGTAAATATTTTATGCAGGGATTATATCGGGTAGTGTAAATGAAAATACAAACAGATGAAAAATCATCCCTCTCGATTGACGACAATTCATTCGGATTGCTTTCTGCAAAAGTGCGTCAGGTGAATGCAATGAATAGGTTTAAAAATGCCCATCTGGAAGAATTCGACAGGCTGACTTCGCGGGAAAAGGAAATCCTGAAATTGCTGGCTGAGGGTAACAAAAATCCTGATATAGCTGTTTTATTGGGTATTACCCGCCGGACCGTGGAAAATCATCGAAAGCACATTAACCGGAAACTCCAAATCCGTCACATGAAGGATATCATCATCTATGCCTTGGCTTTTGACCTGATTGCAGTGTAAACGATAACCTAAAAGGTAAGATTATGGCTTACTTGACGGACCAGGAGTTAATGGAACGCTTTGAGTTCTATACCCTACAGATGGAGGGAAGATTGCTTGAGGACGAAAATAATAAAACTCTTATCGATCACATTCCCTGTGCAACTCTATTCAGTCGTCCTGAAGCCATAGAGACCCACTATACCAATAAGAGGTATACGGAACTTAGCGGTTATTCCCAGGAAGAAATCCAGGATTGTCCCCATTATTTGGAGAGCATTGTACACCCGGGATCCCTGAAAAGCATCATGAAATTTTTGCCGAAATTTTATGCAAATAGTGATCCTCACCAGACCCTGTTTTTTGTCCAATATGCGAGGATAGATGGAGATACGGATTATTCCCCGTTTATCACATTCACGAAAGGGGTAAAGTTGGCTAACGGACTCGTGCTGAAGATGTTGCTATTGGTTGAAGAACTTGATAAAGCATCTTCAAAAATAGCAAAGATGGTAGAAATGGACGAATTCAAGTTGAAGCATTTCAAACGCTTTCAGCAGTTAACTCAAAGAGAGATCGAGATACTCATCCTGCTGGCGGAAGGCCTGAATAATCCCGCCATCGCCGATCGCCTGTATATCTCCCGCCAGACCGTAGAGACGCACCGCAAACAGATCAACCGGAAACTGGGAATAAAACACTACCGGGATGTGATAAAGTACGCGCTGGCGTTTGATCTGGTTAACATATAAACCAGCGTTAAGCTTCGTATACGTTACGTTTTTTACTGCACAAGCTCCCATTTCCAGCGTCGCATCAACTTTTAACCCTCGTTCCCAACGAGACGTTGGGAACGAGGGTGATGGGAGGTCGTCCGGAATTTAAACCGGTAGCATCCGCCGCTCCACGCAACTCAACCCAGGCAGTATGATGTCATCCTGATGTTGTTTTGCCTGCAAAACAACGTAGGATCTCGTCTGCATCCGGCAACGCGCCTTTCACGTGCCGCGATCGCTGCCGAATGCTAACGAGATTCTTCGGCCGGGGTCCTTCGTTGCTATTCTGTATCCCTTTTGGTTTGGCCTCAGAATGACATCCTGGGGGTGTGTCGTTGGAAGGTGAAAGACACATTCTTGTGGTGAAGCTCTGCTTCAAAATCAAAAATAAGCGAGAGACTAACCCATGAGCAATGCGTCACAAGATTTCACAACTTATGGCATGGTAATGGGCTGTCTGATGTGTAAACACATTGCATGATCATTCAGCCTTACCGGGAAACAGAGTTTTCGGCCCCAAAATACCCAAGCTTGGTCATTGTGCTTTGGTTTCCAAAAAGGTAAGCTGAAAATAGTCCGCTTTTACAAAAATCTGTTTATTTCACATAGAGGGGATTAGTATGAAAGGGATTAGCAGGCTTATTATCAACGGGGCATTTTTGCTCTTGGTTACGGTAATTTTATGTGCGCGGGGTTATGCCCAACAAAAAGGAAGCTTTCCACCCGCTACCATCCAATCCAACCCCGAGCCACCCCTGCCCGGCGATGATCACTGGTCGGATAAATTCTCGATACCGGGAGTACAGGAATATTTGCCGAGTGGCCAGATCGTTGGATACACCCGAACAATAGCAACGTTCGGAGATAAAGTGTACGTCGGTGGGTTCTTCCCCATAGCCGGTGGAGAGGTGGTCAACAACATCGCTATGTGGGATAAGGACGGCTGGCATAGCATGGACGGAGGCACGAACCGGAGGCCGGAGAGTTATTATCCTTATGGAAATCCGACCGATGATGATACACCGGTACAGACGATCGTAGTTGACAACACTGGGATGGTCTATGCCGCAGGTCATTTTACCCGGGTTGGAGGCATCACAGCCTACCGAGTCGCTCGTTGGGATGGCAAACACTGGCACGCGATGGGCGCCGGACTGGATTCCACGGTCCGGGCATTGGCCATCGGACCGGACGGATCGGTTTATGCCGGGGGACTTTTTACGCACTCGGGTAGTACTACTGTGAATCATCTGGCCCGATGGGATGGAAAAAACTGGCAGCCAGTGGGTGACGGTATTGACGAAGAAGTGTGGGCTTTGACAGTCGTGCCGGATGGGAGCCTGTATGTGGGCGGCAAGTTTGACCAGGTGGATGGGATCACCGTGAATAATGTAGCCCGCTGGGATGGAAAGAACTGGAGTGCCCTGGGTGATGGTGTAACCGGATGTGTGCCGGAATCCTATAATATTATAAATAATACACTTTTTGGCTGCGATCTGGATGTGCATGCTCTGACTGTTGACGGAGATAATCTGTATGTGGGAGGGAGTTTTCAACAGACCGGGAATAAGAAAGCCCTGCGCTTGGCTAAATGGAATATGACGACTCAAACATGGAGTAACTTTTTCGATGGGTTCAATTTCGGGGCACCAAGAAAGGTATGGTCCGTCACGGTTGATGGGGAAAAAGTATATGTCGGAACGCTGCAATTCGGAAAAAATAACCCAAGGTTTTTAACGAGTGATGAGGTTGCTCTCCCTTATTGGAACGGCACCAAATGGGATGATCTCGATCCAAAGGGCGATAATGGTAGTGTTGGACACCTTGTTGACAATGGTGTCTTTTCCACTGCTAAAACATCAAACGGCATCTTTTTCGGTGGCTATAACGGTGTCGGTTTTGGGACGATCATGCGCTGGGATAAAACACAAAAAATGCTTCTACCACTTGGCGGGCCGAAAGCAAATGGCTTGGATAATCTGGTTTATTCCATTGCCAGTGATCAAAATGGGAATATTTATGCTGGTGGTGATTTTATTTTTGCCGGGGGTAAACGGGTCAATCATATTGCCAAATGGGATGGGGAGAAATGGTCATCTATTGGGAATGGTGTCCCACGGAGAGTTTATGCTGTTGGAGTATCCGAAGACAATGCGGTTTATATTTGTGAAGATCCTGATCCATCAAATAAAAATGTTTTTCCCTATGCCTATGAGATAAAAAAATGGGATGGCTCTGATTGGGTAAATATTGCATATGTCAACGGTACACTAAACGGGATTACATTTAATAACAATGCAATGTACGTTTATGGAGGATTTGATAAGGTGGCAACAAATTCTTCAGATGCAAAATCTATATATGGTGTGGCCGAGTTCAAAGATGGGCTGTGGATTGAAGTTGGTAACGAAAACCAGTTTATCATGCCGGATGTAGTTTCACTTAAATTTTCGAAAAACGGGGATCTCTATGCTGCCTGGCAGTGGAGTGTGCCTGGTGAAAAAGGTAGTGGGGTTGGAGTTCTGAAGGGCGGTGAAGACAAATGGCAGCAACTGGGGGAATTTAATGATGAGTATTTCTACAACCATTCTGTAGATACCTATGGGTATCCTAATGATATGGTGGTAACTGAAAAAGGGGAGGTTTATGTTACTGGGGAATTCCATATGATTGACAGCGTAAAGGTCAATAACATCGCCGTATTCAGAGATAGCACATGGCATAACGTTGGAGGAGGCCTATCCTATGGAAACTTGAGGGCAAGTGGTCTTTCTCTTGCTTTGTATGGTAATGAAGTATATGCCGGTGGAGAATTTGACAGAGTGTTTGATTCAGAGGGCACTATTACACAAGCCAATAATATTGCTATTTGGGATGGATCCAATTGGAAGGCACTTGGCCATGGTACCGGTTATGGTAGCGGATATGGTTATCCTACAAAAATGATTATCTCTGCGAGTAAAGTTTATTTGGCAGATGGTGGACTTTATGGATCAGGAAACCTGTGGACAGCCGGCCTGAATACGTCTTTCAACTTCGCTGAATATAGTGATTCATCACCACTAAGCACCCCCAAGATCTGGCCCCCGGATGACTCCACGGGCGTGATCACCAACCCGACGCTGGACTGGCAGGATGTGCTCGGGGCCCAATCGTACAACCTGCAGGTATCCACGGCAAGCACGGGCGGGACCATGGCGCACACCCAGAGCGTGGTCATCGACACCAGTGTGGCGACCTCCTCCTTTACGGTTCCGGAAGGCCGTCTCAGTCCCAACACCGCTTACCAGTGGCACTACCAGTCGGTCTACTCCGACAGCACCGGCGACTGGACGCCCGAGCACCGGTTTACCACCGGAACCGGCACGCCCATCGAACATATTGGATCTGGGCTGCCGCAAAAGGTCACCCTGTCCCAGAACTACCCCAACCCGTTTAATCCCAGTACGGTCATCCGTTTTGAGTTGCCCCGGGCCACACAGACCAAACTGGTGATTTACAATGTATTGGGCCAGCAGGTCGCGGTACTGGTAAACAACGAACGCCTGCAAACCGGCAGCCACCTCTACCGCTGGAATGCGTCAAGCTACGCCAGCGGGGTGTATTTTTACCGGTTGACGGCAGGGAATAGGAGAGTGGTTAAGTCGATGGTGCTGATTAAGTGAAGCGAACCATGTTATTCAGACCCGTAAGATTGTTTGTCAGCATCATCCTGCAGGAGTAAAGAGGGGAGGTTAGGTGTGTTACATATCTAAATTAAGAAGTTGTTCATAATGCACAAGTCAAATATGAGAGTCATTGATATTCGAAAATGTCGGCAACCGCTGAAAAGCGACATTAAATAAAAAAGTAAGCAACAGGGGAGCCGAAAACTGTATAACAATAGAGTAGGCAAAACATAAATAATCATGGAAACAAAAAAAATTTCTGAAAAAGAAGTAAAAAATATAATCTCTAATCTTACACAGGAGACATCAATGAAAATTGCAAAAGCAGTAATAGAGTCATGTGCAAAATCCGAGAACCATGCTGCTGCTTTTACAATTCACAATGATAGCGATCGAACTGACGGGTTGCCATGCTTGATTAGTATTACAACTCCATTTGGTTGTATTTGTGTCTTACCACCAGAAGCGGATTGTTAGATATTAGCTAAATGATCAAAGTAACCTAACCCTCGTCCCATACGTCCCATTAGGAACGCACCGCGTTGAAGCTCTGCTTCCCTTGTAAATAAAATGGGAACAGAGCTCCCGGAACGGCGTTACGAAGCAGAGCATCGTAACGAGAGATAATACCTAAGGTCACATTAATGTAGGTTCACACTTAGGCGTGATAAAACTTGAGTTAACAGAAACATAATCATAAACAAAGGAAGGGAAAAAATATGGCTTGGTCGATTAGATCTATTCCTAACGAAGTCACCAGTATAACAGTTTCTTGTGATGGAACTCATGCACTTGATTGGTCGTCTGCAGAAGGCGATATAACAAAGCCAGTTCCGGCCCAATGGGCGACTCTACCCCACGTTCACTTCCACGCTGACGGATATCAAAACGGAAGGAACGCAAGTCTCAAAATCTTATGGGATGGTCAAGAACGCCATCATATGGATTTCGACAATGGTGAGGATTGGGATTCTTAATACCGAAACAGAAACACATGAACAAAAAAGAAAGGGTAAAACATATGGCAACTGATGGATGCTGGGTAAAGATCTATGAAGACACCAACTTCAACGACAATTCACTAACGTTGCATGGACCTGCGGAATACAACAATATGCGTGACCTTCCTGGTGCGAATGGATATGACTGGGGAGATCAGATTGGAAGTCTCCAGACCGGTCCTAAATGCTGGATCATTATTTATGCTGACGAAGGTTATCAAGATACTAGTCAGACTATTGGTCCAAATTCGGAAATTCGTGATCTTGGCGATATGGAGGATGAGATAGACTCAGTTAAGATTCTTGATCACGCTCCATGAGCTTTCGATGCGTAGGATTAAACCCTCGTTCCCAACGTCCCGAATACCCCGTGGTGAAGCTCTGCTTCCCTTTCAGATAAAATGGGAGCAGAGCTCCCAAGCTGGCATTACGAAGCAGAGCATCGTAACGAGAGTGATAACCCCATCCGAACGTGAAATGGGTTGCAACGGGAAAGATGTGTGGAACAGAAACCGGTGTGTCATCCGCCTCTCCACGCAACCGCAACCCAACCCAAACACAAAGATGTCATCCTGATGTTATTCCGCTTGCGGGATAACGTAGGATCTCGTCAGCATCCGGCAACGCGCCTTTCAGTGCCACGATCGCTGCCGAGTGCAGACGTCCCGACACCTCGGGATCGGCCCAAGTAATTGGTAACTGAAGAATAAGGGTGGGGAGTGGGGCCTCAGAATGACATCCTGGGGGTGTTTAGGCTGGTTAGTTTATTATATCTTCAAACAAATCCTTCCACTCCGGATTGAATTTGTTGATAAGCTTTTCCTTCTTTCTGCGTGTCCATCCTTTGATTTGCTTCTCCCTTTTGATGGCGTCTTCAACCATCTCGTGTGATTCATAGTAAACAAGCCGGTCTACATTATAACGCTGGGTAAATCCGGGAAACTTTTTCTCTTTGTGCTGAATCGTACGTTTTACTAACTCACTGGTTATTCCGGTATACAGCACGGTTTTTCTTTGGTTGGTAACCATATAAACATAATAGGCCATGGCCTGGAATTTAAATTGGTTTTTATAAAACAGACCCTTCACTGACCAAAGCCTTACAATAATAGTAATTAAAAATTCCCAACCTACTCACAGGAATGTCATCCTCTGATTGTTATTCCGCTTGTGGGATAACGAAGGATCTCGTCTGCATCCGGCAACGCGCCGTTCAGGTGTTACAATGTCATCCTGCCGGCGATCCCGGCTGTTCCCGGGATCGGCTTAGGATCTCGTCAGTAGCGGGCAGCGAGCCGTTCATGTGCTACAAGCGTTTCCGTATACATACGAGATCCTTCGCCCGAGGGGATCATTACTGGTATGAAACAGTTGATCAGGGCTCAGGATGACATCGTGGTGGTGTATCGATGGATGGGAAAGGGACACATTCAAACCATCCATTTAATCCTCACCCTCAAACGCCCGATTTTTCTTTCTGATAAAAGGGTTTGCCCGCCCGGTCGATATGTGCTTTCAGTGCGTCTTCTTTGATATCCGGATAATACAACACATCCACAAAATAGGGCAGGGTACTTTCTTACATGTCGAACAGGATGGACCTCAAAGTATCTGCTGATACACCTTCATTCATAATAACAAGATCAATATCACTGCCCTTGCGATAGGTTCCCATTGCCCGGCTGCCGAACAGATATACCGTCTCCACATCCGGGTAATTGTCCAAAATTTCACGAATAGTATGGACATCTCGGGAGGTCAGGCCGTGATACATCGTTTTTTATTTATTTCGTACTCTAAAAAATGATGCAGTTTTGTCAACGCAGGAAAAATAACTTCACGAAATTTTTGTTCGGATTTCAGGAATTTTTCACCATTGTAATCGTGGGAAAGTTCATTTCTAAGTTCCAGGCCGTCAATGAGTTCCTGGGCATAGTCGATGTATTCACTTTGTTGTGCCAGCCTGAGCGTATCTTTGGGAGATGGTTTAAACTCAAATTTCTTATCCTGCAGGTAATCTTTCAACGTTTTCCAGCCCATCTCAAGGGTAAAATCATACCTCTGAACCAATCCGTTCCTCTCCAGTTCGTTGAGTTCAGGCATATCCACAGCTTCTTTGAGCCGCCTGTATGCCATATCGAAACTTTCAAAGCGCTGTTTCCATCTGACATCCTCATCGCTCATATTTTCTATCCTTTTTAGGGAGAATATATGATTTTAACCTCTCATTAAGACCCGCAAGGCTTTCGAAAACCTTGCGGGCCTATCAGTTCATTCACCTTTCATATAAGGATAGGTCCAGTCTTTCGCGGGACTCATCGTTTCCTTGATCGAACGCATAGACAGCCAGCGCAACATGTGGGAGATGCTCCCGGCTTTATCGTTCGTACCGGATTTACGCGCTCCGCCGAACGGCTGTTGATTGACGATAGCCGCCGTCGGCTTGTCGTTGATATAGAAGTTGCCTGCGGCATTTGTCAGAAAATTGCTCATATGTTTAAGCGCATAACGATCACGGGCAAAAATAGCACCCGTCAAAGCGTAGGGTGAGGTCGACTCACAAAGCTGTAATGCTTTTTCGAAATCCTTGTCTTCATAGACATAAATGGTGAGGACCGGGCCAAATATCTCTTCTTCAATCAGTTTGAAGTGCGGATCAGTGGTGACAACAACGGTAGGATCCACAAAATAGCCTTTAGAATCGTCATACGTGCCGCCTGTCAGGATTTCCGCGTCGTTGGATTTTTTCGCGTAATCGATATAGGATGTGACCTTGTCAAAAGCTTTGCGGTCGATGAGAGCCCCCATGAAGTTGCCGAAATCCTCAATGTCTCCGGTCTTGATCTTCTTAACTTCTGGAATGAATTTGCTTTTGAACTCATTCCACAGTGAATTTGGAATATACATCCTTGAGGCAGCAGAACATTTTTGTCCCTGGTATTCGTAAGCACCACGTAAGGCTGCGACAACCAGGGCGTCCACGTCTGCTGAGTTGTGCACAAAGATGAAATCCTTGCCGCCGGTCTCGCCGACTATTCGGGGGAAATATTTGTATTTATCGATGTTCTGGCCAATCTGTTTCCAAAGATGCTGGAATGTTGGTACGGAGCCTGTGAAGTGAAGGCCACTCAGGTCCGGACTATTGAGCACAGGATTACCAACATCAGCGCCTTCTCCCGGAAGAAAGTTTATGACACCGTCTGGTAACCCGGCTTCCCGGAAAAGCTTCATCACAAAGTAGTTAGCGTATAATGATCCCGGAGCAGGTTTCCATAATGCTACATTTCCTGCCAGGGCCGGTGCTGCCGGAAGGTTGCCGCCAATAGCAACAAAGTTGAATGGAGTTACCGCAAAGATGAATCCTTCAAGCGGACGATACTCGATACGGTTCCACATATTATCCGGAGAATGGGGTTGCTCCGACATGATTTTTGCCAGGTACCACGAATTGAACCGAAGGAAGTCGGAAAATTCGCCCACGGATTCTATTTCAGACTGATGCGGTGTTTTCGATTGTCCAAGCATAGTTGCCGCGTTCATTTTGTAGCGCCACGGACCCGTAAGCAAGTCAGCTGCCTTTTGGAATATGGCAACCCGTTCTTCCCATGGCATGGCTGCCCATTTTTTCCGGGCTTCAAGAGCCGCATCAATGGCCATCTTTACTTCTTTTTCACCACAGTAGTATGCCGTAGCCAGTTTGTGCTTGTGATTATGTGGCATCACTACATCGAATGTACGATCGGTTTTTACCTCTTTACCACCAATGATGGCAGGTATCTCAATAACTTCAGATTGTAATTCCTTAAGCTGTTTCTTAAGTGCCTTCCGCTCAGGAGTACCTGGTGCATATGACAGGTATGATTCATTGCTTGGTTCTTCAATTTTGTAATAAGCCTGTGACATAAAGTCTCCAAATTTTTTCCTGATTATCTCTAAATCGTTTTCAGTATATCCAACATGAAAATTACGGTATATCGTTTGGCAGCATAAAGTACCAATATAGGCCAATAGTTAACAGTGATCAGTAAACAGTTAACAGTTACAAATAAAAAACCCTGCCATGGTTTTGAAGCCTTGACAGGGCAAACAACTGACAACTAACAACAAGTCATTTTTTACTTCATTGCTGTTTTTTCATTCTTGGGAATCCAGCTTTCGATAACCTTCGGATGGCTTCGCATCCACTGCTTGGCAACGGAATCTTCCGGTTGATCTGAATTTCGTTCTTTAAGCATAAGGTCGGATATCTGATCATCGGTGAGATGCATGTTGGAGAGGAATTGAGCCAGTTCCGGCTTATCTTCTTTAAGATTTTTCCGTCCGAAGATGTGGATGTTTCCTTTCTTCCAGACGATTTTGTCCGGAGACTGTTTCAGGAATTTCAGATCCCACTTGCCAAACATCCAGTGTGGTTTCCAGCCGGTTACGACAATCCATTCTTTATGATCAATGGCTTTTTTCAAAGCTGAGGTCATAGCAGGTCCGCTGGAAGAAAGCAGGTTTAATTTCAGATTATAGTCATCAATCACCTGCTGTGTGGTTTTCATGATACCGGCACCGGCGTCGATACCTACAATCTGATCATTGAACTTATCAGCGTACTTATTAAGCTGGGATATGGAATCTATGGGTACATATGCAGGAACGACCAAACCGCTCTGAGTCCCGCTATAGATGATTCCTAAATCCACAATTTTGTTTTTGAAGCGATCGATATAGTCTTTATGCAGCGTGGGTAACCAGGACTCCATAAAAGCATCCTTATTTCCCTGTGCAACGGCTGTATACGCCGGAGCCACGTCTGCAGAGGTGATTTTTACATCATATCCCATCTTATCCTGAAGGACCTCTTTGGCGAGGTTTGTGTAAGCAATACCTTCCGCCCAGTTGACATATACCAAATCCGCAGTCTTTTTGTTGCTGCTTTTTTTTGAACATCCGCCCAAAATAGCTACCGTCAGAATCAGGCTGATTCCATATGTCAGAAGTGAGAATTTTCGTTTTAGATCATTCATAATTTCTCTTTTCTGTTTTTATTCCACTTTTACTTTACTAACGAGAAGGTTGTGTATTTGTTCCTAATGCCTGGGTAATTCGATCCAGGTAAATGGCCAGAATCACAATGGCGATACCCCCGTTAAATCCAAGGTCGATTTTTAGCTGAGTGATACCTTTCAATACCGGTTCACCCAAACCGCCGGCGCCAATTAAAGCCGCGATCACAACCATGGATAATGCCAGCATGATGGTCTGGTTGACGCCCGCCATGATCGTCGGCAAAGCTACCGGAAGTTCCACCTTGTAGAGCATCTGCTTAGGGTTTGATCCGAACGCCAGTGCAGCCTCCCGCATGTCCTTTGGAACCTGGCGAATTCCAAGATTCGTAAAACGTACAGCCGGCGGCATGGAAAAGATGAGCGTTGAGATGACACCCGGTACCTTCCCAAGGCTAAAGAACAGCACGGCTGGGATCAGATACACAAAAGCAGGCATCGTTTGCATTAGGTCCAGTGTAGGTCTCACTATACGCTCTACGTTGTCGTTTTTAGACGACCATATGCCGAGAGGGATGCCTATGATAAGGGCAATGACCACCGATGTGATCACCAAAGCGAGGGTTTCCATATTTTTATCCCACAGACCCATGCTGTAGATCAAAAACTGGCCGATTAATGCAAATATACCGACACCACGTCCAGCCACATACCATGCCAGGAGAGCAAGTAAAACAATCATTATAAAGGGATGCGGCCAGATCAATACCTGGAAAAACGCATTGAGTACAGCATTAATGACCGTCGTTATCAGATTGAAAAATGGCTCGATATTGGTGTTAAGCCAGTTAATTATGATTTCAAAGAATTTTCCTATGTCAATGTGAATCATTGTCAATCAAGTTTGAAGCAGGTTGTTGTATGAATCGTCTGTCATAGCCGGGAGCCGGTACAATATTAATCAGTACCGGTTTCTTCGGCTTCCACTTTTTCACCGACACTCTCGCCGTTCTGTTGAATTTCCTCAAGATCAGAGGTTAATTCAGCCATGATGCTTGCCCTGTCGACGATGCCAATCAGGCGTTCTTTCTCATCAAGCACCGCGATTGGATATATTGTTTCGAGTGCCTTACCCAGCAAATACTTAATTGGCGTTTCCTTGGTGGTTGTTTCCACCTCGTGAATCACGACGCTTCGAAGATCCTTACTTTTGTTCTCTTCCAGCTTAACCGTGTCGTCGATTCTTGCCACACCCATCAGCTTGCGTTGTTCATCAAGTACGTAAATGGTCGAGACACCGATTTTTTCCATTTTCCTGTTGGCAACCTTTGGCCCATCTTTCGGCAATTGGACCGTTGGTGGTTTACGCATCAACGTGCCGGCCGTAATGATTTTCGTACGATCGACGTTTTGTACGAAAGCACGCACATAATCATCTGCCGGATTTGTCAAAATTTCTTCCGGGGTTCCAATCTGAACGACTTGTCCATCTTTCAGGATGCCGATGCGGTCGCCCAGTTTTAAGGCTTCATCGAGGTCGTGGGTGATAAACACGATCGTCTTTTTCAGTTCCGACTGCAGCTCTAAAAGCTCATCCTGAAGATTGCTCCGGATAAGCGGGTCAAGGGCACTAAAAGCCTCGTCCATGAGCAGGATTTCCGAATCGTTAGCAAGCGCACGTGCCAGGCCGACACGCTGCTGCATCCCGCCACTCAATTCATTGGGACGCTGGTTCTCATAACCTTTTAAGCCGACCTGCTCGATAGCCTTTAGTGCTTTTTCATTTCGTTCACCTTTTTCTACACCGCTGATTTCGAGACCGTATTCGACATTTTCTACGGTTGTACGGTGTGGAAACAAGCCAAAATGCTGAAAAACCATCGACATCTTACTGCGACGCATTTTTAACAGCTCCTCCTGGCTCATCTTAACGATATCTGTATCACCAAGCTCAATGCTGCCGGATGTGGGCATGATCAACCGGTTAAGGCAGCGTAGAACTGTTGACTTCCCGCTGCCCGACAAACCCATCAGAACGAATATTTCGCCTCGCATCACTTCGAAGCTTACATTATTGACTCCTACGGTACATCCGGTTTTCTTAAGGATTTCTTCCTTACTCATATCCTGTTGCACCAGCTTCAAAGCCTGTTTGGTTTTGGTGCCGAATATCTTGTATAGGTTTCTGACTTTTATGGCTTCCATTGTAAAAGAACTATACTGACTAACTGTTGATGTTGGTTTTGATGCTGTTTAGAAATAGAATCCAATATTGATATTGAATCTCGTATTCCAGGGCGCATTCTTCTGTCCGGGACCAAGTCCTTTGCCAAAGCTTCTGGTGAGCCAGGGCTGATTTTTGCCCGATGCGATATCGAAGTAGGTGTACACATCACCTGCTGTTACCATGAATCCCAAAACATTGAATTGGGTGTCATAATATTTTTTGTTTGTTTTATCCACATATCCATAGTCGTTATAAAAGGTCAGCTTTGAGATGGGACCAAAATCAACGGGTAAACCATAACTCAATCCGGCGACATAGGTATTGGCTTCCGATGCAACCGGATATGGATCTCCATAGGCTGCCATATAAACAAAAGGTGTTTTTTGGCCGAGATCGTTATAACCGTCGTAGTTGTAATACACATACTCGGTTTTAAGATTAAACCGGCCGTAGTTTCCATTGAGATGTAACGAAAAAGCTGAGCGAGTTCCGGATTTGTGTAATTTTATATTGTATAAGCCGCCAACCATGCCGGATGCACCAATCGTGGTATTGCCCAGGTTACCATGATCAAAGGTATATGCGACACGAGCATTGATCGTATGGCGTTCTTCATTCGACTGTGGGACACCGTTTTCACCCAAGACATAATCCCATGGTTTTGATCCCGTTACAGGAATGATGTCATATGAATAGCGTCCCGGTCCACCTACACCAAACGAAGCCGCTCCGTAAGCCGGACCTGAAGGCTCGGGCTGAACAAAGTAGGCCAGCATGACATCCCAGTTCTTTTTCTTGTAGATATATTTAAGACCCATGTCCCAGTTATCTTCAAGACCGAAATAATAGGGGATCTGGAACCACCAGCTGTGAGAGGTGTATGTTAGATTACCAAAGGGGACTTGCGTGACACCAAACTGTATGCTCGAAGATTTTGAGAAGTGATATCCCAGGTATCCCTTTTTAATGAAATTTGTGTTAAAAGTGGGATAAAAACGATACTCAAACACAAGGTCGATATCGTCATAACTGCCGGTGACATTGATGCGCCATGTATCGAACGTCATCTGGTAATCGTTCTGAGTTATATTTCCCTTGTAATCCTGTACAAACAGGTTATACCGGAGCGCCCCACCTATTTTAAAATGAGGTTTATCTTCATCATTATCCTTTTTTTTCTTTTTTTCTTTCTTAACCCGGGTGGAATCAGAGTTGATGTTATTACCGGAATCCAACAATTTAGCAGCTTGAGTATGAATGGGTTGGAAGAAAAGAGTCAGGGTCAAAATCCCTGAAATTGTTAAAGTCGGTTTATTAAGAAGTGTAGTTTTTAGAGTTGTTATAATTTTCGAAATAAATGTTAATATACGTCTATAATATATTATAAATTGCGACATTATATTCGTATCTGTTTAGCCCTCGTATTTGTTCGATTTTTGATTAGTAATGTGTTTCACACAAGTAATAGATTTTTAAAGCCATTTATCAAGTAATTCGTTCATTCACAAAAGGGGGATGGCATTTTTTGTGATTTCGCACACACATGTAAATGTATAATTTTTAATTATTTATCTATAAATTTATTGTTTTATTTGCTATTTAACACTACGAAATATTTTATATAATTCAAAAATGTAATCTAAGTATCGAGATTATTTTAAAGTTATTATTTAATTGATATTATTGTAATTACATATAATTAGTAGATGCGTTTTTCATGATGAATATGAAAACACATTTCATATTAAATCGAGAGACGAATAACAGAATGATTTCATATTTCAAATCTCAGAAAAAATAGAAGAAATGAACTATACTGATATTCAGTTGAAGCATCGAAAAATTCGGGGGATTTAGCTTTTGGAGAAGATATCAGCTCCGTCTACTGAGGCATTTTATCCCGGTGCTCCTGAATCGCTTTGTCAGGATCAATATCAGGGTTAAGTTCAAGGTGAAAATCGGTAGGGTTTTCGCCGATGAGCAGTTGTAGTGTTCTCTCTTTGATCAGTTCCAGGATAGCGAGAAATGTGACGACAAGTTTAATTCGATGAACGATACCTTCGCAAAGTCCCCTAAAAGATTGACGTCCTGTTTTTCGCAAATAATCGATAACAAAAATACTCTGCTCTTCGATGTTGGTAGGGACCCTTTCTACGTTGTGATAGATCTCTTCACGGACAGATTCGGTCATCACTTTTTTAAAGGCTGTCATCAAATCAAACAGAGTGATGTCGCGCAAGACCTCACCACTATCCACTTCCGGCTCGAGAATATCAGCTTCTCGATTTCCCCGGTAATAGAACTGGCGGTTTTGAACATCCATTACATGTAACTCCTCTGCCATCTCGCGGTACCGTTTGTACTCAAGCAAAGCCTGTACGAGTTCGAAACGCGGGTCGGCTTCCGGGTCGTCTTCAAAAGCGTCTTCATCACGGGGCAGCATCATTTTGGCCTTGATAGCCATGAGCGTACTTGCCATCAATATGAATTCACTGGCCACGTTAAGGTCCAGCTCCTCTAAAAAATGGATGTATTCCAGGAATTTCTCTGTGATATAAGAGATGGGGATATCGTAGATGTCGAGCTCATCCCTCTTGATGAAGAACAGCAACAAGTCAAGGGGACCTTCAAAATTTTGCAGTTGAACCCGGTACATAAAGTGAGATTATTTGAGCATCATAACAATCAATACAGGCTTAATATCGAAAGAATTTAACAAGATATCATGAGGGGAAGCTTTTTAATGGTTACATATCTCAGGCTGGAGGAATATAATGAGTTAAAAATGTGTTAACAGATTGATTTACAGTATCTTAATATTCAGAGAATTATTAGAAAACATTATATACGCGCAGATGTCTGTTTTCATTATCATATCTGCGTATTCCTTATCTCAAAAGAAGTTTATAGCAATTCTATCAAGATAATTGTGGAGGATTTATGTTAAGTGTTAACAAATTCAGGTATCTGCTTTCTGGTTTCGTAATTCTGATTTCTGTGGCGATGGTGCAAGCGCAGTCGACAGGCTCAGATGTTACGAATTCCTTATCGCGTGTAGTATCAAAAATTCATATTCCCAGAGCTAACACTATACCAGCTGAGGGGCTGCGTGGTTTGGTAAAGAATATGAATGCCAGGGTACCAATGAACTCAGCTGTTGCTTCATGGTGGCTCGAATCTTCACAGGACACAACTTTTGCTTTGTTTCCGGGTTCTAAGACTCTTGTAAACCAGACCTTTTACGCATATAACACAAATGATGATCACACAAAGGTCTTGTACAAAACTTACAATGACACTACAAGTATGTTTGAAAATTCATCACTTGATCAATATGAATATGACAGTAATTTCAATGTTACTAAAGATTTGACGTCACTATGGGACAAGGGCACGAAGTCATTCCAGGAGCAGAGCCAGACGATTTACGCCTATAATTCGTCGAATTTAGAAACAGAGAGATATTCCCAACATATGCTAAGTGGTTCCTGGGTAAATGACAACAGAACAGCCACAACCTATGATAGTCAGGATCGTGATACCGAGGTGCTCAACCAGAATTGGGGAATGTCTGACTGGGTGAATTACGACCGAACAACCTATACTTATGCGCAAGGCGTATTCCCTACAATGGAATTGTATCAGACTTGGGATGGCAGCAATTGGGTTGACGAAGAACGCTATGTTTACACGTTGAATGGTGATAATAATATTGAGACTGAAACTTACCAGGTGCCAAATAACGGTCAATGGGCAGATAGTGCGAAATATACCTACACATATGATTCCAACATGCGAATCAGCCAGATTCTCGAGCAATACCAAAAAGGCGGCAATTGGGTGGATTCAACTAGAACGACCATTACCTATCATTCTAGTACAGGCATGTTTGATTTTGCTTCAGTTCTCGTAGAAGCGAGGGATGGAAGCAACTGGATAAACCAATATCAAACGGTTTATAGCTACAATTCAAACAACCAAGTGACGGAGTATCTCTATCAGGAGTGGGATGGCAGTCAATGGGTTGGCATCTACAGAAGCGTCTCGACATTCGATAGTAACGGAAATGAAGTAAAAATGAATACTCAGTATTGGTTTGGTACATCCTGGGTAGATTTCGTTTCAGTAACGAATACCTATACCCAAACAAGACCTACCGATGTTTCCACACCAATTGACAAGCCGGTAGCCAGTACACCAACACGGTTTGAACTGCTTCAAAACTATCCGAACCCGTTCAACCCAAGCACGGTCATTCAGTATAAGCTCGCAAAAACAGGCAATGTACGGTTGACGGTGTATGATTTAACCGGACGCCATGTTAGCACTCTGGTCAATCAGGCACAAGGTGCAGGCGTGTACGTAGTTCGTTTCAATGCTTCACAGTTGGCAAGCGGCATCTACTTCTACCGTTTGCAAACAGACGGATTTAGCCAGATTCGCAAAATGCTGCTTATTCGATAAAAAAGAGCTAAGGAATAATAGGGGCTGGTATTAGCGGGGTACCGGCCCTTTTTTGTTTAAAGCCGGCTCCGGATGACTACGATTCCTGCTCAAGCTTTACTACGGCAGTCTTAAGATCATCGAGAGTGATGGGTTTGATCAGGTAATCGACATAACTGGTATCTTTGGCGCGCTCGGCATGATGATGGTCAGAATTTCCCGTGATATAAATAACGGGAGCCTCCGAAAATCCTCTGATTTGTTTCATGGTATCGATACCGTCCAAATCACCTTTAAGAAAGATATCCATAAGAATGAGATCCGGATTTAGGTCTTTGACACCCTGTATAGCTGATTTGCCGTCAACAAATTTACCTAATGTCTTCCAGCCCATCTTCTTGATGTAATTTTCATAGACGAGTGATAGCAACATCTCGTCTTCAACAATCATAATTCCTTTTGGTTCACTCATAACTAGTATCTGATTATTGCATAAGGCAAAATTATGTCGTTTTAACCGAATTCATTTTGCCTCTGTCCCTGTTGATGATCGACTTTTTCGACAAAAAGTAAAGCAAATATGCATATAATAACCAATGAATTCAGTTTCATAACGATTTTTTATTCATAATAATGATTTTTGGTTTGATGTTGCTCTTCTGAACAGATTCAAATATGATGATTTTAAATAGTTGAATATATACTGGATTAACTCAAAATAACGATATTGTTCAACAATGTCGGGTGATGTAGAGACCTCATATGCAAAGGTGCCGCCTCATTCTTAAGGCTCTACACCGATTCATACTATCAATTAGTACGCTACTTATCTTTGTTTAGGGCTTCACGAATTGCTTTAACTGCCATAGGCTCCATTATTTGATATCCGGCAAGATTGGGATGAACGCCATCTTTTGAGTATTCAGACTTCATTCCACCCCTGTTATCAACCAGCTTCGGATAATAATCCAGATATACAAAGCCATTCTTTTGAGCGTACTTTTTTATCCACTTATTCAGTGTAACAATTTTTTCAGCCGGGTGTACACCGGGTTTCCATGGATAATCGTAAGCAGGTAAAACCGAAGACAGGACGACTTTAATACCATTAGCCTCAGCCAGTTCAGACATTGAAGCGAGATTATCCTCAATCATTCCAAGTGTAGAGGGACCTGTGTTGCCAGCAATGTCATTTGTACCAGCCAAAATGACGACTACCTTGGGGTGCAAATGGATGACATCAGCCCTGAACCTTACCAGCATCTGAGGTGTAGTTTGTCCACTAATGCCGCGATCGACATAGGGATTTTTTTTAAAGAAATCCGGTGAAGTTTGAATCCAGGAATCTGTAATAGAATTACCCATGAACACCACTCTGTTTTCGTTTGGCGATGGTAGTCCTATTTTCACGTTTTCCTCTTTATAACGACCAAGATTGGCCCAATCCTGCGCATAAGAGATCTGGCAGAGGCATATGACCAAAAGAAAGGGTAGCGGAAATAATTTTAAGAATTTCACTTTCTCGTATTTAAGATGATTAGTAACTCACGTTGGGAAAGTACTTATTTTAAAGTTTGAAAAGTATCTGGAAGAGTAACTTGCAAGCTTTATTGAATATACTGAGTCGCTAATACATCAGTAAGGCGATATATCTTGAAGGCCATGTGAGGTATTTCTCACTTTTTGGGAAAATTGTGTGTACCTAAGCCCAGACAATTCCGCATAAAAAAAGCAACCACAAGCCCGGCAAGGGATTATGGTTGCTTAAAAGTAGTATCAAGTGGGACCGGGCGGAATCGAACCGCCGACACACGGATTTTCAGTCCGTTGCTCTACCGACTGAGCTACAGTCCCATTTGAGAGGCATCAAATATAATGGGTTTTCAAACTTATTCAAAGTTCTGTAGAAGAAGTTAGGGAATAAAGGGAAGTAATCAAAGGTCCTGTGCTTCGCTTCATCCTCATTTATCTTCCCCTATTGCCATACTTCCATTTTCATTGCGAATATCCTTCAAACGGAGTTGGATGGTCGTCTTGTTGTTCCATGTATTTTCTTCCAGCACATAAACCATGCTGAGTGAGCCATTTTTTGCACTTCTGACCATCGGAAGGTATTCATGCATGTTAAAACCAATCGCATCGTATGTCGATGATCCATTTTGCGTTAAACGCAATTTAAGGTGTCCGTTTCCGACAATTGTTGGGTTACCAATCACGCGCAATCCGTTAGAGACAAACACCGGTCGTAAGTTCAACGGACCAAAGGGTTCAAATTGTCTCAGGATTTTCCAGAACCGGCTGTCAAGATGTGAAAGGTCAAGTTCACTATCGATTTCAAGTTCCGGGACGAGATCATCTTCAGAGAGATTCCTGACTGCAAGCTGGTTGAAGCGTTCACGGAATGCTTCCAGATCTTCCTCATTCAGTGTCAATCCGGCAGCGTATTCATGACCGCCGAACTGAACCAAAAGATCCTCACATTCCTTTAGTGCCTCATAGATATTGAAACCCTTGATACTCCGTGCTGAACCTTTGATCTGGCCATCCACAGAACTCAGCATGATTGTTGGCCGGCAGTATTTGTCGACCAATCGTGATGCAACGATTCCAATAACGCCCAGGTGCCACTCGGGGTCGTGAAGAACGAGTGAAGAGTATTTATCCGGATCAAAGGTTTCATCCAGCATGGCCATCGCGCGTTCCATTGTATCCGAGTCGATGCTGCGCCGTTTCAGGTTGATGCCTTCCAGTTCATGAGCATAGCCGATGGCATTATCATATGTATCGGAGATCATCAGCTCGACAGCGGTCTTTGCATCACCCATACGTCCGGCAGCGTTAATCCTGGGGCCAATAGAAAAGACGATCTGTGTAGTTGTAATACACCCCGGTTTCAGGTTTATTACGTCGAGGAGTGCACGAATGCCCGGGCGCGGATTTTCATTAAGGAGTTTGAGGCCATCACGCATCAAAATCCGGTTTTCCCCTGTAATCGGCACGATGTCAGAGGCGATGGAGATCGCCACCAGGTCCAGGTAGGAATAAGCTTTCTCGGCTGGTAGCCCAAGCTCATGCAAGATGCCCTGGATTAGTTTGAAAGCCACGCCCGCACCGGATAATCCATTAAATGGATAGGAACAATCAGGGCGTTTGGGATCGAGCACGGCATAAGCGTTTGGAATAGTATCTCCAACCGTGTGGTGATCACATATGACCATGTCTATGCCATGTTCACGGGCATATTCCGCCTCGTCATGAGCTGTTATTCCGCAGTCAACAGAAAGGATGAGTTTGGCCGATGTTTCGATAGCAAAGTCGACGCCCTCGCGCGAAATGCCGTAACCTTCTTTGAAACGATGGGGAATATAATACTGCACATCTCCCCCAAAATTTTTCAAGAAAGTGTACATAATAGAGGTGGCTGTCGTCCCATCGACATCATAATCCCCATAGACAACGACCTTCTCGCCATGACGGATAGCATCGGCAAGACGCGGTGCAGCCTTCTCCATGTCCTTCATCAGGTATGGATCATGAAGTTTGGATATGTTAGGCCTGAAATAGGATCGGGCCAGTTCAAATGTGTTGATGCCGCGTAACGCAAGCAGGCGGGCAATCGTTGGGTGCACGCCCAGCTCTTCTTGTAATCGTTTTACGGTTGTTTCATCTTGTACAGGAGTTACTACCCATCGGTACGTCATCATTTTCTTTTCTGTTTATCTTTTTTTTATTTGAATAGAGCCGGGGCTATCACACACGCCGGTTCAAGAGCCCGATCCACTAGTAACTTGCCAGGTTCGGGCATGCAAAAAATCATAACAATAAAAAATTGTTCCGAAGGAACTCTTCGGTGGAATTCTTTTGTACGACCTGAGGGTTTTCAAAGAGCATCCGTTGTAGATTGTCTCATATTAACACAAATCGCCCAAAAAATTAAGAGCTGAATCCATGACTACAGAAAAGATTGAAGAATACGCAAATCCCGAAGTACTGGTTACGACAGACTGGGTTGCCGATTACATCGATGACGATAACGTACGAATCGTTGAATGTAATGAGGATCCGCTTCTTTACGATACCGGGCATATACCCAACGCGATCAATATCGATTGGCATACTGAGCTGAATGATCCGGTTATTCGTGATTATGTAAATGATCATGCTTTTCGCAAGCTTATGGAGCGTAAGGGAATATCGCAGGATACAGAGGTCATCTTTTACGGGGATAAGAATAATTGGTGGGCTTGTTACGCTTTGTGGGTGTTTCGTCTGTATAATCATGAAAAAGTGAAGATCATGGATGGTGGCCGCAAAAAATGGGAGGAAGAGGGCCGGGATTTCACAAAAGAAGTCCCTGAATTCAAACCGGGTAAGTATCCGCTGCAAAAACGCGATGATAAAACGGAACGGGCATTTGTTCTCGATGTAATGCATCAGCTCGAAAATGCCAACCCAATGATTGATGTACGTTCGCAACAAGAGTTTACAGGACAATTGCTGCATATGCCGGAATATCCACAGGAAGGCGTTTTGCGTGGAGGACACATCCATGGGGCTATAAATATCCCCTGGTCGAAAGCAGTCAATGACGACGGCACATTCAAAACACGCGGGGAACTTGAGGAAATCTATCTGAATGATAATGGGATCGATTCAGATGACTACATCATCACATACTGTCGTATAGGGGAGCGCTCGAGCCACACCTGGTTTGTGTTAAAGTATCTGCTGGGTGTACGGAAAGTCAGAAATTATGATGGATCGTGGACCGAATGGGGGAACATGGTCCGTATGCCTATCGAACGTCCATGAGACATTAATGCGGCCTCTCTGAGAATGGGTTCGATATTATTATTTAATCCTTTAAATACAGTTTGATTTTGCTTGCAGATCCCGTAACATATGGGTAATAAAAGCGCTTTTTTGGCACATATAAAGCATTACGAAAATTGTGATTAAACTGATATTTATAAAAAGCAGAGACGTAACGCGACAAGTTTCATCTCTGCACGAAATCATTTTTAGATATGACAGAAGAGACCCTTGCACAACGAGAAGTTGATACGAGCTTTTCGCTCTTTGATCAAATAGAGCAGAAAGAGCATGAACAGATCATTATATGTTCTGAACCCAAAGTAGGACTGCGGGCAATCATTGCCATTCACAACACGGCACTGGGTCCGGCGCTTGGAGGAACACGAATGTGGACCTACAAATCGGACCAGGAAGCGTTGCGGGATGTGCTCCGTTTATCACGCGGAATGACCTACAAAGCAGCTGTTGCCGGACTAAATCTTGGTGGTGGTAAAGCAGTGATCATCGGCGATCCGCAGAAGGATAAGACCGAAGCACTTTTCCGCGCATATGGTCGGTTTATTGAAGGTCTGGCCGGCCGTTATATCACGGCTGAAGACGTCGGGACATCCATCCCGGACATGGAATGGGTGCGTATGGAGACCAAGTATGTCACGGGCATTTCTCGCGCTCTTGGCGGTAGTGGCGACCCTTCATCCGTGACGGCTCTGGGTGTTTACATGGGGATGAAAGCCTGTGCAAAGAAACAATTTGGCAGCGACTCTTTGAAAAACAAAAAAGTGTCTATCCAGGGAGCCGGTCATGTGAGCGCTTACCTGGCTGACATGTTATCCAAGGAAGGCGCAAAAATTTATATCAGTGATATTTATCCGGATAAAGTGAAAAAGATCGTAGAGAAGGCAGGAGCAATTGGTGTTGATTCTGATGATATCTATGATCTGGATGTCGATATTTATAGTCCGTGCGCTTTGGGAGGCACGCTCAATTCGGATACTATACCGCAGCTAAAAGCTTCGATCGTTGCTGGAAGTGCCAACAACCAGCTCGATACCGAGGAAATCCACGGACAGATGTTGATCGACAGAGGTATCATGTATGCTCCTGATTATGTGATCAACGCCGGCGGATTGATCAACGTGGCCAACGAGATTGAGGGATACAATTCGAGCCGTGCCCACGATCAGGCATCGCGTATCTATGATGTGATACTCGATATTCTCAATCATGCAGAAAATCGTGGCATCCCAACGTATGTCGCTTCCAACGAGCTGGCAGAACACCGCCTGCATCAGATTGGACGCATCAGGGAAATCTATGCTTCCAAGAGCCGTTTCTCCGGACGTCTGGGGGAGCTAAATAAAAGCTGCTGAGTGTAGCTGTAATAAATTAATTACCTTTTTGAGGCTGTCTTTTGTGAGGGGCGGCCTCTTTTTTTATTTATGAATGATGGTCACCACGACAGGATACGCTCAAGTTCAAGATTCAGATAATAGTGACGCCCCTGAATTCCCTTTCTTTCGAGGATCTGTAAGTCGACCAGTTTGTTCAAATATTTTCTCGCAGTATTCTCGGCATAAATTCCACGCTCTACCAAGTGGTTAACCTTGGTGTAAGGCTGAAAGAAGATTGCATCCACGAGATGATCAGGTCTTCGAATATCTGTGTCTGACTCGATAGCATCAAGAATGTCTTTCTGAGCGGTAAGAATCTCATTAACCTTTTGATAGGTCAGCCTGGAAGTTGATTCCACGGCACGCAGCATATAGATGAGCCAATTTTCCCAGTCACCACGTTGTGAAACACCTGCCAGTACTTCGTAGTATTCTTCCTTGTTCTCGATGATATAGTGGCTTAAATAGAGAATGGGATATTCGAGTAACCCGGATTGGGTTACGAAATGAATATTCATGATTCGTCCGGCCCTTCCGTTTCCATCCCGGAACGGGTGGATTGCCTCAAACTGAAAATGAGCAATGGCCATCTTCAGCAGTGGTTCCCGAGGCGTGAGGGTATCATCATTTAAGAAGGTGATGAGATTCTGAAGTTTATCTTCAACAATACCTTTCCCGCGTGGCGGTGTATATACCGGTTTGCCTGCATTGGGCCCACTTCCTCCCTGTCGTATATAGATTCTCGCTATAGGCGGCCTGAGTTCGTCATTAGTTTGTTTGATTTGTTGATACAAACGAATAAAATATTTGATGTTGAATTTCCCGGCTTTTTTTAAGTAACTATATCCCTCCCATAGTGCTTCCCGGTAGTGTAATACTTCTTTCGTGGGGCCCGAAATCCGTTCGTCTTCTTTCTCCTCACTGAATGCCTTGTATAGTTCGTCATCGGTAGTAAAGATATTTTCGATAGCACTGGAATCCTTAGCTTCCTGGAGGGTAATACTGTTCACCAAAAGTGAAGGATTAGGTATGGCAATGCTCCTCCCAGCCAGTAAGGCTAAAGCCTCTTTAGCTCTGCCCAACTGCTCGTAAATTTCCACTTTTTTATACAGACGTTCGTCGATAGGTAAAACCGGGAGTCCGTTCCACGGCTTGCTGCGGTCTGGATTTACGGTGTACAGTTGTTCTTCTGGCATTAAAAATCTCTTATTTTAAGGTATGTCTGCTATTCTGACCTTAAAGGTACTCCTTTAATCGCTTACAAACATTAAAAATGTTGTTTTTTAATGTTTGTGTTGATAGTAAGCCTCAAATTTAAGGCCTCGATTACAGGCAGGACTTAATTTCGTCGACTTTTAATGTTTGGCGTGGTGGAGAGACTCCCCTTATTCTTGTTACCTGGAAAGCCTGTATTTCTCCAGATATAGAATGATCACAATGACTAAACAAAGGCCGATATCTCTCCAAAGGCCTGTTATCAGAGTATTATGTGGATCAAACGCTCCGAAACAGCCACAATCGCCTACCGTGGGGTTGTAAATAAGCTGCCAGCCAATGACCAGGCAGAAAGCTATCATCAATACAAGAGAGATCCAGAGAATGAGCTTTTTCTGCCAGCCAATGAAGAGGAAAATAGCCAGGACGAATTCAAATCCGATGAAGAAATAAACGAACCCCTTAATCAGAGCTACCGAGAATGCGGGAAATAGAACCATTAGAAACTGGATGGTCATATAGGGATTCATGACCTTGCCTATTGCAGAAAGCAGAAATACCAATCCAATCAAATATCGCATGATGAGTGCGATGTAGTAGATAAAATTGCGACTTTGACCAGTAGTTTCCATGGTTACTTCCTCCATTCGTAATGGATTTGATATTCCCGGTTAATCTCCGAAAAAAGAAGGCAATTTATCAAATTTGAAGAGATAAAATCTTCAGACTGATATTCAATTTCTAAACCCCACTGATCACAGAGTTTATATGGTGCAATGATAGAATAGTTATGTGTTTACCACACGCGTCCGATCAATCCTTTCAGATATAATCCCTCTGGAAATGCCAGATCCACAGCATGATCTGCCGCCTGGCTCAGCCATTCCATCACCTGGATTTCGCGGCCGGCATCAAGGGCAGCGTCTGCCACAATCTTTTGAAATAGTTCTCTTTCAACTTGTCCGGAGCACGAAAATGTTGCAATTATTCCGCCGGGTTCAAGCAGCTGGCAAGCCAGCATATTGATATCTTTGTAGCCTCTCGTACCGTGAGCCAGTTGTGCTTTCGATTCAACAAACTTTGGTGGGTCAAGAATGATGAGATCAAAGGTACGTTTCTCATCCCGATATGTTCGAAGCACCTCAAAAACATTTCCCTGGAAAAACTCGTGGATTTCTGAATTCTGCTTGTTCAGCTTTATATTGGCCCGGGCAAGATCCAGGGCATCAGATGATGAATCGATATGGGTAACCGATTTCGCACCTTTGGAAGCTGCAGTAATGCCAAAACCGCCTGTGTATGAAAAAGCATTCAGTACATTTTTATCCCTGGAGTATCGGGCAACTGTTTGCCGGTTTTCACGTTGATCAAGGTAAAAACCAGTTTTATGTCCCTGGCGGACATCCACATAAAACTTTGTCTCATATTCTTCGATAATAACGAGTTCTTCGGGTTCCTCACCTTTTATCATTCCGGCTGTCAGAGTAAGCCCTTCTCTGGAACGCACCTCGGAATCAGATCTTTCGGCGATTGAACTTTCTGGAAATAAATCTGACAATACATCAACGATTGTATCCTTCCAGAATTCGGCACCCACTGATAAGAACTGAATGATGATGATATCAGCATATTTGTCCACAATAAGTCCCGGCAGACCATCGGATTCGGCATTTACCACACGCCAGGCGTTGGTTGGCAATCCTAACCAGGTTCGATGATTGACCGCACCTTGCAAACGGCTTTTAAAAAAAAGCTCGTCAATCGTTTCACCTGGATTAAAACTCCAGATTCTGGCACGTATTTGAGAATGAGGAGACCATGCGGCAGATGCCAAAGCTGACCCTTTTGAATCTTCGACGACAACCGTTGAGCCCAGTTGCGGCTTTCCCTCTACTTTTTGAACAGCACCGGAAAAAATCCATGGATGTCGTCGTTTTAAGGCCTTTTCACGTCCGGGTTTGAGAGTAAGTGTTGCTGTATTGTCCATATTTAATATGTCGCTGATTTAAAGTGCAACGAAAGATAAAGGCTGTATAGCTTCCGACCTAACATCTAATGCAATGAGTTAATAATCAGAATATTAATATTAATTTTTCATTTATATGTTGATAACATATAAATAATTCGATAACCTGTTCCTCGTTGGAAACACATAAATAAATTCTTATGGCAAATGCACTGTACGACCGGGTAAAACAAAAGGCGTTTGATAGTTCACGCCAGGAAGCAATGATCAATTTGCTTGTGGCAGCCGGACATTACCGGCAGATACTGAATGAGGTCTGTAGCAGCTATGGCATCACGCACGATCAGTACAATATTCTGCGAATTCTGCGTGGCATTCATCCGGACGGATACCCACGCTTTGAGATAATCAATCGGATGATTGAGAGAACTCCTGATGTCACCCGGCTTCTCGACCGGCTGGTAAAAAGAAGCTTAGTTGAACGCGTACAATCAGAAACAGATAAAAGGCTTTCTATCGCCAGAATCACTCAGGAGGGGGTGATGGTCCTGGATGAAATGGATCCAAAGTTCAAAAAGATAGCGAAACAGTTCTCTGGTCATATCTCAAAAAAAGAGATGAAAAAGCTGTCGGATATCTGTTCCCGGCTTTATGAACCTCATACCAGTGATCCTGATGGATCTGAATAAAATTAAACACAATTTATTACAAATTTTTGTGTTCTAAACATATAGTGTGAGAGATATTATCACTCATTACCATTTGAACTTAGCATGAACAGGTAATCAGAAGATACAGTTAGAATCATGAAGGTATTTATTACAGGTGCCACGGGCTATATCGGCTTTGCAGTTTCAAAGGCACTCAGGCGTGCCGGTCATCAGGTTTATGGTTTGACGCGCAGTCAGAAGAAGGTACAAATGTTGCAGTCAAATGAAATTCATCCTGTTATAGGCAACATGCAGGATTCAAAATCATTTTCAGAAGTAGCCGAGACTTGTGACTTGTTGATTCATGCCGCTGTTGATTATGAAAATGACACTGTTGAGCTGGACAAGCACACCGTTCACTCAATTATTGAAATGGGTAAGAAAGGTTCGCAGCCCAAAACGTTTATTTATACCAGCGGATGCTGGGTTGTCGGTAACACGGGTTGGAAAGCAGCTAACGAAGCAACACCTCTGAAACCGACACCCTCGGTAATGTGGCGTCCAGAGGTTGAACAAATGGTTCTGCAGTCGAATTCTGTAAAAGGTTTAGTTATACGTCCTGGATGTGTCTATGGCGAGCGCGGCGGCTTGCCAGGGATGTGGTTTAATGGCGCTGTAAATGAACAAAAACTGTCAGTTGTAGGTGACGGCTCCAACCACTGGACGATGATCCATGTCGAGGATCTTGCCGATGCCTATGCGAGAATTGCTGAAAGTGGCTTGAGAGGCGAGGTATTTAATATCAGCGACCGGTCGCGATACACAGTTAAAGAACTGGCAGAAGCGGTTGCAAGGGCTACTTTTTATGAAGGAGACATTGAATATCAACCGCTGGAAGAAGCCGTTCGCATGATGGGACCGGTTGCCGAGGCGCTGGCTTTGGATCAGCATGTTGACTCACGCAAGGCTGTGAACCTGCTCGGCTGGCAGCCGAAGTTTGGTGGATTTGTCGATGACGTCGAAACGTTTTACGAAGCTTGGAAAGTCCTGAATCAACTTTGACCCGCCTGATTAAAAAAATCAAAATCAAAAGAAATTTATGACAAATTATCTTTGCATAACCTGTGGAACCCAGTTTGAGGCAACCGAATATCCACCCGAAAGCTGTCCTATCTGTGAGGACGATCGCCAGTACGTTGGACCAAACGGGCAACAGTGGACCACACTGGAAAAATTGCAACGTTCATATCGTAACAGCTATCGTAAAAAGGAAAACGGGTTGCTGGCAATTGGCATGGAGCCGTCATTCGCTATTGGGCAGCGTGCACTGCTGGTTCAATCCCCATCAGGAAATATTCTTTGGGACTGCATCCCTTTGATTGATGATGCAACAATCGAGTTGATCAAGGGACTTGGTGGCCTGAAAGCAATTGCAATATCACATCCGCATTATTATTCGACAATGGTTGAATGGAGCAAGTCTTTCGGCGATATACCCGTTTATTTGCATGAAGACGATCGGAAATGGGTCATGCGACCTGATGATCGTATACAGTTCTGGAATGGTGAAACCAAGTCGTTGTTCAACGATATGACGTTGATACGCTGCGGCGGTCATTTTGGAGGCGGAACAGTAATGCACTGGCCCGCTGGCGCAAACGGGAAAGGGGCGTTGTTGACAGGTGATATTATCCAGGTTGTTCCTGATCTGAAGCATGTTACGTTTATGTACAGTTATCCCAACGCTATTCCGTTGTCAGTGAAGAAAGTACAACGAATTGTCGATTCGGTAGAGCCATTTAAATATGATTGTATATACGGTGCATGGTGGAACCGTAATATTCTTACCGGGGCAAAACAAGCAGTGAAAAATTCTGCTGAGAGATACATACAGATGATATCCGGATAAAAAATAACGGTAATGCTTTGCGATTCTTTGCGTACTCGGTTGTTAAAAAACCGCGAAGTTTGCAGAGGAACGCAGAGTAAAGATTTCATATCCTGTCAGGGTCAAGACCTGACAGGATAGCTTGCAACCGATCAATGAACGGGATCTGAGACTGATTGATTTTCTTTTTTGCCTGTTCGACAGTGAAAAATTCAGCTTTATCAATCTCGGGGAAAGATTGTTTTTGTCCTGAATGAGGAGGCCATTCCATTTTAAAGAAATTACTATCAGGTTCGTAATCTTCAGGTATATTTCCACGAAATGCCCATGCAAGAACTCGTTTGCCGCCCTTTTGTTTCACATCTCCCAAAGGGATGAATGGCGAAGCCGGCTTTATCCCTGTTTCTTCTTCAAACTCACGCTTTGCAGCTTCCAGTGGATCTTCTCTGGCTTCAATCAATCCTTTAGGGATCGTCCATGATCCCTCATCTTTATTCTTAAAAAATGGGCCACCGTGATGAGCAAGAAAAATTTCGATTCCTTGATCTCCCTGACGATACATAATCAAACCAGCACTCTCTTTTCCTGACATAAGGAACGATATTTTAGATATTTTTATGTTTTTATAATACTTAAGAAATTATAGTTTAGGTCATAAATCAACATTTGAACCGTTGAAGCTTCGGTAAAAGTCTTGTAACATAGAGTCAAATAAAACTGTTTCATGGCTCATACACATAATCATAACCACCACCATCATCACATTCACGGAAACGACCAAACGATTGGTCGTTTGTGGCTATCCATAGGGTTCAATCTGTTGATCACGATTGCCGAAGTTATTGGAGGGATACTTTCCAATTCACTTTCGCTGCTATCTGATGCGTTACATAACCTGAGTGATACGGCTTCGCTTGGTATCAGCCTGGGCGCACGCAAGATATCCCGGTGGGATGCCGACCAGGACAAAACGTTTGGGTATAACAGGGCCGAAATTGTTGGCGCTTTCATCAATCTTGTCACGCTGGTACTCGTAGGAATGTACTTGATTTATGAAGGTATTATGCGATTTCTCCACCCCGAGCCTATTAACGGGCTGGTAATGATGGTGGTAGCTATAGTAGGTTTGATAGGTAATTTTGCGACCGTTGGTCTGCTTTTCAAGAGTTCGAAAGGTAGTTTGAACATCAAGAGTACATTCATTCATATTTTATCAGATGGCCTCTCCTCGGTTGGTGTTGTGATTGGCGGTATCCTTATTATGAAATATCATCTCTATATCGTTGATACCATTTTGACGATCCTCATCGCGATCTATATCCTGGGGCACAGCTACCATATGCTTCGCGAAACGATTGACATATTGATGGAAAGCACGCCTGGTGATATTGATGTCGATGAAATGATTGATGCGGTTTCCCAATTACCTGACGTCTTAGACATTCACCATATTCATATCTGGCGGCTCGATGAAAATCAGGTCAATATGGAAGGCCATATTCTTATCCCGCCTGAACGGCTTAAAGACCTGGAACAGATAAAGACGCGTGTCAAAAATATGCTGTTTGAACAATTCGGGATTTCCCATTCTACTCTTGAATTTGAACTGAACCCATGCTCAGATCCTCATGATCAGCCTTGCCATGAGCCTACATCCAAAATAGACGCTGAAACTCACTGATCATTCTGAACCCTCGTCAGACGGTAAGTTTTTAAATCCATTTCAGATTGTGCCTGATGATGGTTTAGGTATGCGTCTATTTTTCATGCCTGATTAATGATTTTGATAGTATAAAGTAAAAGGATGAAGGATTATTATTATTCAACGTGAGTTCGAGATAAGCATTGGAGGAAATCGTAAATACGATTCTTGTCAGATTGGTCTACTCTAACTCCTTAATCGTTTTAACGATTTATGCCGGTCCCGGTTTACGCTTGTATGTGCGAAATCAGCATTTGAGCAGGTTTATCTTATATCGGACACATAAAATTTAAGCTAATTTCATCTGTTATTTTTTTCTAGTTGTTATATACCATAAAATAATTCATTACAAATTATATAATATCAATTGTTTATACTGTTATTTATGTCATGATTATTCAAGCGCATAAATGAACCAAGCGTCTCTTCTTTTTGTTTATTATTCTCGAAAAAAGCTATCACTACCATAAATATTGCTATCAAATTGCTGTTTACATCATGATTTCTTATGAAAAACAAACGGAACCTCCTTCGGATAAAGATTCCGATAAAAGTAGCACGTTAGAAGATTGGTATGAAGGACTCAATTCGTCTCCGAACGGACTAACCGATAAGGAAGCTCAAAATCGGTTTGATAAATATGGTCCTAACCAACTATCCGAGCAGAAGGAAAACACTCTCCTCCACTTCCTAAACTATTTCTGGGGACCTATCCCGTGGATGATTGAAATAGCAGGAATCTTAAGCGCTTTGGTCCACCACTGGACGGACTTCACGATTATTTTAGTATTGTTGTTGTTTAATGGATTGGTTGAGTTTTTCCAGGAATATCAGGCTAATAATGCCATCGAAGCACTCAAAAATCAGCTTGCGCTTCAGGCCAGAGTGTTGAGAGACACGACCTGGAAGAAGATAGAGGCGCGGCTATTGGTTCCCGGAGATATCATCAAGTTGCGAATGGGAGACATCGTGCCGGCTGATGCTGTTCTGATCGATGGTGATTATCTGAGCGTGGATCAGTCGGCCCTGACAGGTGAATCACTTCCGGTTTCTAAGGAAATTGGAGGAACGGCATATTCGGGTTCTATCTGCAAGCAAGGCGAGATGACAGCTCTGGTGACGGCAACCGGTGAAAAAACGTTCTTTGGTAAGACGGCACGGTTGGTTTCTGCGGAGAAACAGCCATCTCACTTTCAACAGGCTGTTCTCAATATCGGGGACTATCTGATCAAGTTAAGCCTGTTTTTAATCTCAATCCTGATCCTTGTTCAGCTCTATCGTGGTGATCACTTTCTTACACTCATTCAATTTGCCCTGATCCTGGCTGTAGCATCTATTCCGGTGGCACTGCCGGCTGTTCTGTCAGTTACGATGGCTATGGGTGCACGACAACTTTCCAAAATGAAAGCAATCGTCTCTCGTCTTGAGTCCGTCGAAGAGATGGCGGGAATGAACGTGCTTTGCTCAGACAAAACCGGGACGCTGACCCAGAATAAGTTGACCATGGATCGGCCGGTCGTGTTTGGCAGATCAAAGCCGGATGATCTTATGCTCGCGGCAGGACTTGCATCGCGCGAAGAAAATCAGGATCCGATTGACGAAGCCGTACTGAACGGTCTTGAGGATAAAAGTGCTTTGAAACAGTTTAAAGTTGAGAAGTTTGTGCCCTTCGATCCGGTCGTCAAACGCACTGAAGCAACAGTTACCACCGGAAATAATGATGTATTTCTGGTGACAAAAGGTGCACCTCAGGTGATTCTGGACTTGTGCCATTTGGAGGACAATCTGAAAAACGAAGTCTTTGCAAAAATTGATGAACTGGCTCGGCGTGGCTATCGTACTCTTGGCGTCGCTCGTGGAAATTCAAAAAAACAGTGGCGGTTTCTCGGGCTCATCCCGCTATTTGATCCACCACGAGAAGATTCAGCAGAAACGATTAGTCGGGCAAGAGAACATGGCATTGACATCAAAATGATCACGGGGGATGATGTCGCCATTGCGAAAGAAATATCAAGTCAATTGGGTCTCGGAATGAATATCGCATCCTCTGCTGATATATTTGAAGATCAGAAGAGTTTGCCTACCCGGGCAGAGGAAGAACTCGAAAATAAAGATGGTTTTGCACGCGTGTTTCCAGAACATAAATACCAGATTGTTAAGGCCTTGCAAAACCGTGGTGATATTGTAGGCATGACTGGCGACGGAGTAAATGATGCCCCGGCTTTAAAGCAGGCTGATGTTGGAATTGCGGTGAGTGGGGCTGCTGATGCTGCGAGAAGTGCGGCAGATCTGGTCTTAACGGCTCCGGGCTTGTCCGTGATAATCAAAGCGGTCGAAGAGGCCCGCCGTATTTTTGAACGGATGAACAGTTATGCCATCTATCGTATCACCGAGACTATCCGCATCATGCTTTTCATGGTGCTTGCTATGATGGTGTTTGATTTCTATCCGATTACGGCTGTGATGATCATTCTTCTTGCACTGCTCAATGATCTGCCTATTATGACCATTGCGGAAGATCACACCTGGCTTGATCCAAAACCGGTACGATGGGAAATGAAGCGGGTATTGACTGTGGCGACAGTATTGGGAACGGTTGGCGTTATTGAGACTTTCTTCCTGCTATTCCTGATACGCGAAGTATTTCATATTGGATTGGCGCAGATTCAGACGATCATATTCCTAAAGCTTGTGGTTGCCGGACATTTAACGCTGTTCGTAGCCAGAACTAAAGAATCCTTTTATCGACGTCCGTTTCCTGCTCCCATCCTGCTGACTGCAATAGTTGCTACTCAGCTAGTTGCGGCTCTGATTGCCGGGTTAGGTATTTTTGTGACAGCGATACCCTGGTCATATGTCGGATATATCTGGCTTTACTGTATCGTCTGGATCTTTATTGAAGACGGGGTAAAAAGGGTTGTTTACAACAGCACAATATTTACCGGGAAACGATATCTGCACTATATGTGGCTGGCAAGGAAGTCGTTGCTTAGTCACTTGGTGTAAATTTTGTGATATGTAATTCGCTCGTTTTAACGCCTAAATCCCCTGAAGGGTACTTCTATTTATGTTCGATTAACCTCCACTAGATACTCGATTCTCAATATATGCGAAGTGTTTAGTAATAATCACATAGGTTCCCTTCAGGGAGCCCCGGGAATATTCACGAATGTTCTTGCAATTGCTATTTTCATCTTTTTGGAGTGATCATTCCTTTTAAGGAGATCCTGGTGAACCACCCGAGTCCTGCGAAAAATGTGATCATTCCAATCCAGGTCATCAGATGGCCGTCACCAATCAACATCAGCACACAGGAACCGATAGCAAGGATCCCGCACAATAAAAGCGGAATTTTGTTTACGCGTGTGTGAAGATCTGCCGTTTGCTGTTCGCCTTTAGGAGCGAGAATGCCCTCTTGTTCCAGTTTTTTCTCAGATGATGGTTTGATGCGTTTATACCCGCCCTGCATATAGTTGGCGAGCCGTTGCATACCAAATTCGACCTGACTGCTCCGGCTTCTGACAAGCATCACAGGTTTGCTGGTCTTCTGTCCGATTGTTACCGGTTTATCGACAAGGAATCGCCGTTGTGTCCAGGTGGCATTCGTGGCACCAAGAACGATAGCATCGTATTCTTTTGACATGGCTACGATAGTGCCGACAACATCACTGGCATTTTCAAATACAAAATGTACCCGTTCGGCAACATCTGCATTTTCATCCAGAAAGTTTTTTATGAGATCGTTTAGCTGATTTTTGTAGGCTTCTTTTTCGTCTTCAGTAATTTCATCCCTGAAAATGTGCAGCAGATCAATACGGGCATCTTTACTGTTCTCGTTGATCAAAACCGCCTTGAGCAACAACTGTTCAATCGTATCCGGATTAGCGATTGGAACCACAACTTTCTTGAAAGGAGGATTTTGCATCTGCTGTACGACCAATACATCGCAATTAACCTCATCCATGATATAATCGGCTTTATTGCCGACCGTTACCCTGACATTCGATGTCTTTCCCCTCCATCCCATCACCATGAGATCAACCTCGCGTTCCAAGGCTGTTTGAATGATGGCATCAGGCAGGCGGTGGGCAATGCGTATTAACACTTCGGCTTCAGCCCCGGCATCTTCCACCATTTTTCGCGCTTTCTGCAAAACTTCCCGCGACCGATCCACATATCGACGTCCGGCGGACAAGTTCAATTGATCAGGAACGGTTATCACATTTAAAAGTATGACAACACCATCATATCGTTTGGCGGCTTCGATAGCCGGTGGAAGTAGGTTGCTGAGCGAATCAGGATTTGCAACAGGCACCAACACCTCGAAACGATCGGGTTGTATATCTGGAAGACGTTCTTCCACAACTACAGGTGTGCGTTCTTCAGATTCTTCCCTTGGACGCGCATATAGGTAGTAAATGACAGAACCGATTGCCACCCAAGCCATCGTAAAATACCATGCCGTCGGTGAGAAGTGGAACATGTAAAGTGCGATTCCGAGGTTTGCTATAACACCAACAATCGGAATAACAGGAAAGAATGGCACGAGAAAACCATATTTCAACCGTTCGCCGTATTTCTTACGAATAGTGATCACAGCGATGTTGACCTGTAGAAATAGAAACAGGAACATAATGTCTGCTGCCGATGCGACGTCCTGGATCGGAATGACAACAGCCATAAACAGGATGAGCGCCCCGCTAAACAGCAATGCTTTGAACGGAGTACGCGTTTTTTCGCTGATGTGTGAAAATATATCCGGCAGGTTCTTATCGCGACCCATGGCAAAAGCTACACGGGTAGATGAGAAGGTCGTAGCATTAAGAGCACTCATCGTTGCCAGCAATCCACCGAGAGTCAGTAAAAAGGAGCCAAGAGGCATGAATTGCTTGGCGGCTTCCACGATTCCAAGTTCCTGGTGGTTACTGAGCCAGATGTATGTCGGCAGACTCGAACCGGTATCCACCGCGCCAATTGCTGTGAACGCAATCAGAATGTAGATCGGCAGTACGATAGCCATGGACAGCAGTACGGCTTTTGGGATCGTTTGACGTGGATTTTTAACCTCTTCACCCGCCTGGACGATGATCTCGTACCCTTCGAATGCGATGAAAGTTAGTCCCATCGCACTCACGATCCCTCCAAGTCCTTTGGGCTTGAAGGGAACAAAATGACTCATGAACTGGGGATGTTCCATAAGGGCCCAAAGGCCGCTGATAATAAAAATGATCAGGATGATCACCTTCGCAATCGTAACGATGTTGCCGGCCATTCCGGTCTCAGAGACCCCTTTAAAGTTGATTGCCACAAAAATCAGTACAATGATGACAGCAAGCATTTTTTGAGCAAGTTCGCCGTGAAGGCCGAATACCGAAATGTTAAAATCCTGCAGCACCGAATAGAGATAGGAACCAAAACCAAGAGCATAAAGACTTCCGGCGACAGCGTGTGCAAACCAGCTCATCCATCCGGCCAGAAAGGCATTAGGTCCGGGCAAACCTTCTTTGACCCATAGATAACCACCACCTGCCTCCGGGATTGCAGAGCCCAGTTCGGCATACACCATAGCTGTGAAAACTGCGATGACACCGTTGATCGCAAAAGCCAGAATGAGTGCTGGTCCGGCAGCCCCGGCCGCGAGACCGGTAAGGACAAAAATACCGGCGCCGATCATGGCACCTACGCCGATCATGGTAATGTCGAGAAGGCCCAGATCGCGGCTCAGCCCGACTGTCTGATTCTGTGTTGAATCTTTTTTAGCCATATCAAATTAAATGAAATGAACATTGACAGGTATGCAATAGATGCCATAGCCCACCGAAGTTCGGCATAACGTTACAACATACCTCGCTTTACCTTAAGGTTGTGAAATTGGTAATTATCCGGTTTTGGATCAGGACGCACAACAACTCAGCTTGCTCACATCCTTGGTAAATTGAAGCGCAGCAAGTTTAATAGCTTCAGATAGTGTTAAATAGGGGTGAAACTCGTTGATCAGTTCCTGGATCGTTATTCCGTGTCTGATCGCGAGGGAGATTTCCATTAAAAGCTCAGAGCCTTCCGGGGCCAGGATTCGGGCGCCGACAAGGTGATCGGTAGTTTTATTTCGAATCAATTTTACAAATCCACGCGTATCGTGAGCCACCTGTGCTCTGGGTACCCGGCTCAGATCTAGCTTTGACACCTCATAATCAATACCAGCTTGCTCAGCCTGCAGCTCATCCATTCCAACACCGGCAACTTGTGGATCGGTAAAAATAACCCATGGAATGACCGAGAAATCTCGTTTTGTTTGAGCACCAGTCAGGGCGTTGCTTGCTGCAAGGTGTCCCTCGTATGCGGCAGTGTAAACAAATTGGGCCTCGCCGTTAACATCACCGACAGCGAAGATATGGGATTGCGTAGTGCGAAGAGTCTCGTCAATGGTTACATAACCCTGTCCATGTGTATTGACACCAATCTTATTTAGTCCCAAATTCTCCGTGTTGCCCTGTCTGCCGGTTGCAGCGAGGATGCTATTGCCTTTGATCCGCTCGGTGCGATCATTACGCCGTATCTGAACGATAACTTCGTTGCCAATGGGATAGACTTTTTCCACTTCGACACTGGTGAGAATGCGAATACCCTCATTTTCAAGATAGGAATGAAGAGCATCAGTCAGATCTGAACTTTCGTTCGGAAGGATACGGCCGGATCGCTGAAGGATGGTTACCTGTGATCCCAGGTGCCGGAATAACTGGGCGTTCTCCAGCCCCACATATCGGCCACCGAGTACGATCAGGTGTTCGGGGCGTTCATCCAGTTCATAGGCCGTCTCGTTCGTGAGATAACCTGCTTCTGTTAGCCCCGGAACAGCGGGGACAAACGGTCGTGCACCTGTTGCAATCATAATAAAACGCCCGGTAAACGTTTCATCATCGACTTCGATCGTATGTTTGTCTGTAAAACGTCCACGTCCGCGAACCAGCACTATGTTAGGATCATTCTCGATGACGTCCACATATTTTTCCTGTCGCATATCAGCGACAAGCTCTTTCTGCTGCTGAATAACCCGCTTGAAATCGGTAACAACACTATGGGCCTCGATGCCTTCGAAATGAGTATGTGCTGCATGGTAACTGGCTTCACCAGCTCGAATAAGCGTCTTGGAAGGAATGCAGCCGACATTTACACAGGTTCCGCCAATAGGAAGTCCGTCATTGATCATAAGGACCTTTCCACCGAGTTCACTGGCCCTGAGTGCTCCCGAGAAAGCTGCAGAGCCTCCACCAACGATTATCAAATCGAAATCGAAGTTTGATTCTTTACTATTCCTTCTATTTGGGTTGATTTTTTTTACCAATGTTAAAGCTGCGTTACTTTGAGTGAGAGCCGCTATTAAAAGAGTTTATACGTTTAATTTATAAATCTTTATCAGTGCAGACTCTGTTCAAGCCTGATGATTCCTGTAATGGAACTCATAAAGATAATAGCAACTGAATTTCATTTGTTTTCGCGGATGAGGTGATCATCCTTAAATTTTGAATATTAAGATATTGTTTTTATTGTATTATCAGGTAGCAAGGTATTCTGCAATTCCAAAGATCATGTTGCTCAATTTACACAATCGGTCAAACAACGTCTGCACCTAATTGCGTTCAATCAGGTATACGAACGGTAAGTTTTTGTGCAATATTGATATAGGAAGCGGTTTTTTGCACAGAAATACGCAATATTCAGAAAGCATTTCTAAGTGAAAATTGTAAATTAAATTCAGGTATGAAACCGGGTCCTCTATCGATGGTGGTAGTTGTATCACAAATCGGTATTGTCTTCGTTAGCATTGAACAATGGTGCTTGCAGAGTTGCTGACCCGGCCAGGAAGCCCAATAAACAGTAAAAACATCTTAACGGAGATTATTATGGTCTCTGACGTGGTAAATCGAACCATTGCATACGAACACGTAATAGAAATAAGCGAAGAGGAAGTGCTCAACATCATCAAGAAACATGACAGCCCGCTGGCTTTCAATTTCTGGATGGAAGATTGCCCTCCGTGTAACCTCATGAAACCCAAGCTTCGGCTTGCTGCCCGTGAATACCATGAAAAAATAAATATTTATAGTGTCGAGTTGACAGACGGATCAAAAATTAGTGATTATTTGAGAATAGCCGAAATACCAACAATTCTGATTTATAACAAGAAAGGAAAAGTTGTAGGACGGCTGCAGGGTCTTGTAAATCAAAAAGAGATTGTGGCAGCTTTCGATCGGGCTGTTGCAGATTAGCCTTTCTCCGTCAAATAGTTATTTTTTTAATCTAAATTCCAGGCTGATCTGGTTTATTTGGTAAATTACATACAAGATATGGTGAGTACGAAGGTATGTAAGTTAAGTGGGCGGCAAATAATGATATATCGACCAAAAGTGACAGAAGCTGCCGGCTAACACAAATATGTGCCAGATTTCATGGAAGCCAAACACTTCAGGTAAAGGATCTGGTTTCTTAATACCATAAATAATGGCACCGATTGTGTAGGCAAAACCACCAAGCAAGAGCCATATGAGCCCGGTTGTAGAGAAGTTTTTGATCAACACGGGCATAATTATAACGCTGAGCCAGCCCATGCCAAGGTACAGTAATGTCGATATCCAGCGTGGGGCCTGGAACCAAACCAGCTTGATGATGATTCCGGCTGCAGCAAGTATCCAGATGATCGTTATTGAACTCCATTTCCAGTAGCCGTTCAATGCCAGTAGTATCAATGGTGTGTAGGTTCCTGCAATCAAGACATAGATCATGGTATGATCAAATTTTCGCAGTAACCTGATTTTTTGGACTGGTCCGGTGACGAGATGATATAGAGAGCTGGCAAGATAGAGCAGGATAAGACTGAGCCCGTAGATCGTGAATGCAACGATAGCTGTTGGATTTCCCAAAGTTATTGCGTGCTGCAATAAAAGGATGAGTCCGATGGCAGAAAGCACTACGCCCAGCAAGTGAGAAAGTCCGCTAATGGGTTCACGCATATGATGCCAGGAAGTGGTGCTCATGAATTGTAAACTATATTAACAGGATTAAATAGTCATTGCTGATAAATGTTCTTACGCAATTTAAATACTTTTTAATAGGTAAGAAAAACGCAAACAGGGCTTAATGAGTCTGAACAAAAAAGCCCGTTTCCCGGACTCACCGGAAAACGGGCTCTAGCGCTTCTGACGGAGGTCAGAATTTATTTCAAAAGAGTTAACTTTTTCGTGATAACGTTATTCTCCAGTTGCAATCGGTAGAAGTATATGCCGCTGCTTAAGTTGCTGGCATCCAGCACGATAGAATGTCTTCCAGGCGAAAATCTCCCGTTTGCCAGTTCCTTAACCTCCTGCCCCAGAAGGTTGTACACCCGGAGTGTCAATTTTGAAGCTTGAGGAAGAATAAAATCTATATGCGTGGTCGGATTGAATGGATTCGGATAGTTTTGCAACAATTCAATCTGACCCGGAAGTTGTTGCTGTTGCGGCTCTTTTTCAATCGGAGTTGTTGAAACGGCCACACGCTCTTCCTTAAGTATCTTTCCATCTGTCATGTTAATCAGGAAATAAAGCTTCTTATCACCATATATAGGTGAATTGCCATCAAAGCTCTGGTAAACAATTGTCCAGACAGTTTCCGTTGTGTCGGTTGTAAATGCTTTATTTGATTGGCCGGCAGCAACAAGAACATTGTATAAAACATGTGAACTCCGGAAGTCACTGCCTCCGTTTGCCTCCGCAATAGCCATAGCCTGATCGCTGGTAATACTGCCGTTGGGAATGGGATACTTAAAGGATGATATAAAGCTGGAAGTTGATTCCTGTGTTTTATAGAGATCCAGGTTGACCTGCTTAAGGGATGTGGTCGTATTTCCAAAATTGGTGTCAAGAAAACTCAGAGTCGTATCGGCCGCAAAATCCATTGGTGTACCGATAACCACAGTATTGAGATTCTTTTTTTGAGAGTGATAAACATATGCCCAAAAAGGTGATTTACCATCAGAAGTCACTTTCTGGTTCATTGACAGCATGTAGTATAAAACCTGATCATTAGCATACGTAGCAGCAATATCAGTGGCGGTTGTCAGATAGGTATCGGCCGTGACCGGATCATAATTGATCATTTTGATATCGATATTGAAATGTGTCCCGCCTTTTACGACAATTGAATCAGGAACACCGTCTGCATTGGGATCATAAAAACCAATGGCATCACCAGACATAGGATTAATTTCGCCATCGAAATTCAAGTCGGCTACCGCTATTGGATAATAGACACTATCTCGCACGGTATTCATGGAATACGTTCCATCAGTATTTGAAACAATAGCTGCTATAGGAACGGATGACGTTGTTGTAGAGGCAGTCGAGTATGGATTTAACTTTTGCGGACCAAAAACTGGTGATCCGGTTCCACCTCCGTAGAATGAGTTTAAAGTCCCCGATCCGAAATTAGGCTTTTGGGTAGTTAATGCCACAAAAGCACCCTGGGGTGGTAAACTTTTTAGCGTAACCTTTCCGGAAACAACCCCGGTTCCATAGGTTGCTGAAGTCGTGTAATTAAGAATATAGGGTGAATCAAGTAACTGACCGTTTTGACTTCTTGCGTTGATCACAATCCAAACATAATCAGTGTTGGCTTTTTGCGATACCTGAAGGGTGATCGTCTTATGATCCGAGCTGACCATATAGTTCAATATGGAGATGGAGTCTGCAGGTGTTATGTCAAGAAAATCAATAGGGAGCGCCATTTGACCATATTTTTGGGACGTATCAAGCGCCTGATTGAATGTGAATGAAATAGAAACCATGTCGCCCGCCTTTACATTTGTCGTCGCATTGGCAGGTGTACTCGATATCACCTTAAACTGAGCAAGTGCAGGTGTTGCTAAGAAGCTGATGATCAAGAAGATTGCTGAAATATGCCTTCTCATAGGGACCTCCGGGAGATCGAAAATAATATCTTAGACTGATATTCAAAGATGCTGAACCCAGTCTAATTAGTATCTTTATTTATATGCTTATATCTATATATGAAAATTTTCTAATGTTCGAAATAGTATCGGCATTTTAGGGTTTAATATTAAATGTATTTACCACGAAAGAGGTCTTTATACCACAAAAATGGACCTTGAGAATTGATGAGATGTAAAGAAAAATGTCTCCCTTGTTTTTAAGTGGCTTAGCCTAAGAGGGTTACTAAAAATTTAATGAAGGGATCAAAAAAAAGGCCGCCCCTTATGGGATCGGCCTTAGCATAAAAATAGCATGTATTACCGGGATTATTTTTCCGCAGCTACATTAAACGTACTTCGTAATTTATTAACGTAATTCAGCTCTTCCCATGGGAATGTAATGTCTGCACGTCCGAAGTGTCCGTAAGCAGCAGTTCTACGATAAATCGGTCGCTTGAGGTTAAATCGTTTGATAATTCCAGCCGGTGTGCAGTCAAAAATTTCACGTACTGTGTTTTCGAGTTCGATTTCATCCACTTTTCCTGTTCCATAGGTATTAATGTTGATAGAAACAGGATCAGCTACACCAATTGCATAAGCTAACTGCACCTGACATTCGTCAGCCAATTCGGCAGCTACTATATTCTTCGCAATATGCCGTGCAGCGTATGCAGCACTTCGGTCTACTTTCGATGGATCTTTTCCTGAAAACGCACCACCACCGTGTCCGCCTTTTCCGCCGTATGTATCAACGATAATTTTACGGCCAGTGAGCCCCGTATCTCCGTGGGGACCGCCGACTACGAATTTTCCAGTCGGATTAATATGGAAAATCGTATCAGAATCAATAAGAGTCTCAGGGATGACGCGCGGGACAAGCTGTTTGATTACATCTTCCCGAATCTGTTTTTGTGATACGTCATCGCTGTGTTGTGTCGAGAGCACAATTGTATGAACTCTCTTCGGTTGCTTGTCCTGATCGTACTCAATTGTAACCTGGCTCTTACTGTCTGGGCCGAGGTAGGTCATGATTTTGCCATCTTTGCGGATTTTTGCGAGTTCTCGGACCAGGTCATGAGCATATTGAAGACTCATAGGCATATAGGTAGGGGTCTCGTTGGTTGCGTACCCAAACATCATCCCCTGATCTCCGGCTCCCTGGGCTTTATCAGTTCCCTCATTTACGCCCATCGCGATATCAGGGCTTTGCTGATGAATAGATATCATTACACCGCACGAATCAGCATCAAAACGATATTGTGGTTTGTTGTAGCCAATTTCACGGATAACATCTCTAACTAATTCCTGAACGTCGACGTAGGCGTTCGTGGTGACTTCGCCGGATACGATGGCAAGTCCGGTGGTAACGAGAGTTTCAACTGCCACGCGTGAGTTTGGATCCTGTGCCAGCATGGCATCAAGAATCGCATCCGAAATCTGATCAGCGATTTTATCCGGATGTCCTTCTGATACTGATTCTGAGGTAAAAAGTCGTTTCATTGAATGTACGCTCCTACAATTATTGCATTGTTAGATCAAAAACGTTTCAAAAATAATTAAAATATCGGGAAATATTGATTAAGCTTTATTGAAAACCCATAAATCAATCCGCCTATTTCCCGCTGTTACGCTGAGCCGAACAAATCTTGCTTGTAACCTTCTGTATTCGAGGGTCTTATATTTAGATATTCATAGGCTTTTATAGTGACAACGCGTCCTTTAGGGGTACGTTGTAAAAAACCTTCCTGAATCAGAAAAGGTTCGTACACTTCTTCGATAGTCCCCTTATCCTCGCCAACAGCCACAGCGATGGTTCCAAGTCCAACCGGTCCGCCCCGGTAATTTTCGATGATGGTTGTCAGGATGCGTGTGTCCATTTCGTCGAGTCCGTTTTTATCGACATCCAGGGCGTTAAGTGCGATATCGGCAATTTCATCATCGATGGAATTCCTTCCATCCACTTCCGCAAAATCGCGGGTTCTGCGCAATAAACGGTTGACGATACGTGGGGTGCCTCTGCTGCGTCGGGCAATTTCATATGCACCACGATCGGTGATGCCAATTTTCAGTATCTCTGATGTCCGCCGGGCAATATGTTGAAGTGTTTCTGTATCATAATAATCCAGGCGGAAATCAATACCGAAACGTGCCCGAAGTGGCGATGTCAGTAATCCCTTTCGTGTGGTTGCTCCGACGAGTGTGAATCGTTTAAGGTCTATTTCCACACTGCGGGCACTGGGACCTGAATCAATAACAATATCCAGTTTGTAGTCTTCCATGGCCGAGTAAAGGTATTCCTCGACAACCGGGTTAAGACGATGGATTTCATCGATAAACAGAACATCCCCTTCATCGAGATTTGTCAGCAACCCGGCGAGATCCCCCGGCTTTTCCAGTACAGGCCCGGTTGTAGGTTTAATCTGCACACCCATTTCGTGGGCAATGATATAGGCCAATGTTGTTTTCCCCAAGCCTGGAGGGCCCGACAAGAGAACATGATCGAGTGCTTCCTTGCGTTTTCGGGCAGCTTGTATGAATATGGACAGATTGTCAATAATCTTTCTTTGTCCGATAAAATCGTCCAGTTGGCCCGGTCGAATATTTTGTTCGAAATCAGAATCTTTAACCGATGGGTTTAAATAAGGATTAGACAATGTGTACCGCCTTCATAATATGTTAATTTGCAGAACTGCTACGGGAACTGTTTTATTACTAATAAAGGTATTAACAAAATACAAGTATTAACTGTTGTAATCATCATCCACATATATGGGTAATTCTACCAAGTCAGCTGAGCTTAAAGATGGTCATCAGAATATTAATCTGCCCGATGATGTCACCGATAAGATTAAAAAAGAGGATAATTCCACAAGTTATCAATCTGAGCTGAAAATTTTTGGCACCAACTATTTCTTTAATTATGAATTAAGCTGGCTTAACTTTAACTGGCGCGTACTGGAAGAAGCCAAAGATCCCAGAAATCCACTGTTTGAAAGGATTAAGTTTCTGGGGATTGTATGCAGTAACCTGGACGAATTCTTCCAGAAAAGGGTCGGTGGTCTGAAACGCCAGATTGAAGCCGGTGTCGAAAACCTACCTGTTGACGGAATGTCGCCAAGACAGCAACTGGTTGCTATTCGCAAAGATGTTGTTAAGATGATACGTGCCTACCGGCGCTGTTTTCTAAATGAACTGGTACCGGAGCTGGCGGAACACGGTATTATTTTCAGGAAATACCATAATTTGAATGCTTCACAGCGAGCAGTGGCCCTGGAATATTTTGAACGTCAGATTTATCCAATACTCACGCCGCTTGCGGTTGACAATGCCCATCCGTTTCCACTCATTTCGAACAAGAGCCGTTCACTGGCCATAGAGCTTCGTGATCCGAAAACCGACGAGATCCTGTTCGCACGAATAAAAATACCTGCTAACCGAGTACGATGGCTGCCATTGGAGGAATCAGAGAATCACCTCGTGTTGATATCCATAGAACAGGTGATCAAGGCCCATATTAACCGGTTGTTTCCGGGGATGGAAGTTTTGTCAGCCAATATATTTCGTGTAACACGTAATGCTGATATCGAACGAAATGAAGAAGAAGCTGATGACCTACTTGAATTGATTGCGGAGGAATTAAGGGAAAGACGTTTTGCAGAGATCGTTCGTCTTGAAATTGACATGCACACACCGAAGCACATCAAAGAGTTACTGATCGAGAAAATGGATATCAGCTGGGATGACGTTTTTGAAATGGACGGTCCCATCGGTTTGGCAGAAAGCATTGAACTGTATGACATCAAGGGATTTGATCACCTGAGATACCCAAAATGGGTTCCCACACTTCATCCGGTGTTACGTCATGAAATGGATGAAGATGCACCTGATATCTTCAGCATCATCCGGCGCGGTGATTTCCTGGTTCATCATCCATACCATAGTTTTGCTACATCAGTACAGCGATTTGTAGAAGAGGCGGCACGTGATCCAAAGGTATTAGCTATCAAGCAGACACTTTATCGCACCTCCAGTGATTCCCCGCTGATGACTGCTTTGATGAATGCTGCCGATCAGGGGAAGCAGGTAGCTATGCTGGTTGAACTGAAAGCGCGGTTCGATGAACAGCGAAATATCGATTGGGCACAAAAGCTTGAAAAAGCCGGTGTTCATGTGGCTTACGGATTACCGGGATTAAAAATTCATTCGAAGCTTACGGTCGTGGTGCGTGAAGAAGACGGGAAATTACGGCTTTACATCCATCTTGGAACTGGTAATTATAATCCTAAAACCGCTCAGCTATATGAGGATATCGGTTACTTTACGTGTGATCAGGTTATCGGATCGGACGCAACGGACCTGTTCAACTTTCTTACCGGTTATGCCCCGGAACAAAATTACAAGAAACTGGTGGTTGCTCCCAAGTACATGCGTTCAAGGTCATTGGAACTCATTGAATTTGAGATGGAACAGGCGAAAGCCGAAAAGCCAGCCCGAATCATAGCCAAGATGAACAGTCTTGAAGATCCACTCGTCATTCAAAAACTGTATGAAGCCTCGGAAGCAGGAGTCGAAATTGATTTGATTGTTAGGGGGGTATGCAGATTGATCCCCGGTAAGAAAGGACTGAGTGAAAATATTCGGGTCAGTTCCGTTATTGGTCGTTTTCTCGAGCATTCCAGGATCTACTACTTTAAACATGGGGGAGATGACCGATATTTTGTCGGTTCTGCAGACTGGATGCATAGAAACCTGGATGCGAGAGTAGAATCACTGGTTCCTATTGAGTTTTCTGGGCTAAAAAAATACCTGGGATATATCCTGGAACTTTATTTGTCAGATAACGGTCAACGCTGGGATCTGAATTCAGACGGAACATATACCAGGTTAAAATCGAACCGGAATGAAGAAGAGGTCCGGGCTCAGGAAGCACTCATGGAGCACTCCCATTTCACGCGTAAGCCAATTCCGATGACGGAGTGACTCCTGGCGGATATTTTTAAATCTGAGTATGAAACAGGCTTAGATTTTTTCCTGGCATTTCAGCGTCACCAAGTGCATTGGGTTGTTGGAGTATGTCAGACGTCGACCAACCCCTTGTTTAATTATGTAATAGAGAAAGAAGCGAATCGGCCCGGTTTCGATAATACCCATTGTATTTGACAACACGTTCTGCGAACTCGATAGTCTTCTGGGGTTGTTCCAGTTGTAAATGTGTCTGCCCCAAATACCAGTTAATTTTTTCGGGAAGCCACTGGGTATTTCCATCCCGGGCGTGTGATAGTGCAAGCCGAAAATCATCAAGCGCTGTAGTATAGTTTCTTTGATTGTATGCAATGGTACCCAGATCGAAGAATAACTTTGCCCGAATATCATTTTCCGGCTTTTCACTCAAAAGATGCTGAAAGACTGATTTGGCTTGATCATTCCTGTTTCCGATCATCATCGCAAAACCAGTATTCAATTCCTGCTGGTGGGGAGTGAGGTTGCTGTCTGCTGATCGATAAACATCAACTGATTCAAAATCCGAAGAAGGAATAGTGTCCTGCGCCTTAGGTAATACACTATTCGTTGAAAGACGGAAATAAAACAAAACACCGATAATGATCGTCAGCGACGCAGCAATCGCCCAAAGTCCACTTTTAAAAGAAAAATTAGGGGTATTCGTGTGTTTTTGAATATTAGCCGAATTCCGGCTTGATGATAAATATTTCAAATGAGCTATCGTCTCCAGATATGCGAGAAGCTCAGGATTTTCGAGAATTTTCACCCAAAGATCTTCTACTTCGGAAGCAGGCAGCTTGCCGTAGGCGTAATCCTCAATTTTGTTATATATCTGACTTTGATCCATATGTTTCTTAGCTCAATCATCTGACGTATATTTTTGTATCTAATCTACTACTTACCTATATAGATACGTGAGATTGCAATTCCTTACAATTATTATTGGTCAGATTTCTTTTTAAAGCAGTTATGAAGCAATTTTATGATTCGATGCTTGCGGGTCCAAACATTACTTGGTGTGATATCAAACTCAACAGCGATATCTTTCGCTTCGGCCTCAGGAAATCGCAGACAATAATCAATAAACATCCTATGATCATCGCTTAGGTGTTTCAGACAATATTTAAGTATTTCAACTCTTTCAATATCAACGAGTTGATCTATTTGGCGCGGGGCTTCGACGGCGTAATACGTTTCCATTTTATCGCTTAGTTCAATTACAGACTCATCACTCATCCGCAAGTATTGATTTCGGCACGCACTAAGAAGATAATAGTAGAGTTTTCCAGGCTTATGGATTTTATTTTCCCGGATCTTTCTGATAGTACGGACCAATGCCACCTGTACGCAATCTTTAGCATCTGCCAATTCAGCCTGCATGGTTGACTTCAGGTAGCTGATTAAAACAGGTGTAATGGCATCAACCAGCTGATTGATGCGTCTCTCGTCTCTATTAGTTACAGCAAAATATAGTTCGGAATAGTCCATCGCTCATGATGTAGACACAGCACTTGTAGAACGTAAGCCCACAACCCCATTAGTTTAATCGTCGGAAATATCCTGGTCGATCGTACCCCATCATACTATTTTTTTCACAAATAATCCATGATAAGGTAAAACAAAACATAGATAAACGAGGTTTTTAGATTGCACTCTGATAATCGGGGACGGTGCGAATAGGGTCAGTAGCACGGAAAAATGGAATTCATAGATATCACGTTTGTCGATTAAAAATCATCGGGTTTTTCAGAATCATTGTCCGATGTACTTTTGCCATAGTTCAGCTCGAGGTATGACAGTAGTTTGTTAAGGTTAGCTGAGCGAGTGCTGTCTTTTTGTTTCTCATAACTGTAAATAAGATTTCGGATGTGCCGTGCGAGCATGTCCGGCGCCGCTGCATTTTGGAAGTACGCTGTATCCGGTTTTATACCGTTCATCCTCAGGAAATTGGCGCACTGATTCATGCTTACAATCTTGCCTCTGTGAAAGGGATCCAGGAAAATCTGCTCACTTTCATTCTCATATTTCAGGATAAAGTGCATCGGCAGATTCACACCGTAAAATCTAAGATCAAGACGTCGTGCGAGAAACAGAACAATCAGAGAAAGAGATAGCGGAATACCTGTTCTTCTATCGATAACCTTATGGATGTACGAATGATGGGGATGAAAATAGTCATTTTCCGCACCTCTGAAGTCTTCCTCATAAAAGACAAAGTGCAGCAAAATCCTCATGCGATCCTGAGAATCGTACGTATAAATGATATCAGAACGGATGGTCTCTGCAAGGCGATCCAGTTTTTGCTGGTAGGGTTCAACACGCAACGTCGGATTTTCAAAACGGGCCAGCAGAAAAGTGGCTTCTTCCAAATCCACGTAATTATCGATGCCGTTGTCAACCAGGTTCATGAACTCCTCCTCCAGTTCACGAAAGGTGATAGCATGAAGAACCTCTTCTATTGCATTCTTACGTGTCCGGTCATGACTGTTAACACGGTATTCGTCCAGCAAAGGAATAGCCTGGTCGCCGAGATCCATCAACCGGTTATAGACCGATTCTTTGATAAAAGGATCCGGATCGTCCAGCAGATAAATAAGGGATTTTATTTCCTTGTTTTTACTCATCTAAAAATCTTGATTACTTCTGTCTCGGTTACCATTAGCAGTCTGTTTATAAGAGACAGTTACTTTTACTTTATCGTCCAACCGGCTGTTCAGGAGATTATATGCCAACCTGACTGGAAATAATGGTATTGCAGTATTTATCGGCATAATATAGCCATTAAGATCAACATGTATGAAGCCTGTTTATTATATCGGCCTTTAAGCTCCGGAATAGAAAACAATTTTCGAGGTGAAAGGTTTGCGTAGCGTTATGCGATTAAGGGCACTGTTTCTTTGCGGCTGGAAATGTCCGCCGCAGAACATTCTTTTATAAAAAACAGCATTGATCCTGTATATTAGTCGACAATTATCCCAACAGCATTTATTGAAATAGTGAGGAGGAAGCGTATCTATGGAGTTGCGCGTTTCATCAGAAATTGGCCATTTAAACGGTGTGATTGTACATACACCCGGTAAGGAAGTGACACTCGTTGGTCCGGAAATTAAGGACCAGTTATTGTTTGATGACATCATTTATGAGTCGGATGCCAAGCATGAGCACGAAAATATGCTCAGGATTTTCAAAACCATCATGCCGGGAGATGGAAAAATTCATGAAATAACCGATCTGCTGTCCGATTGTTTTAACCAGGAAGAAGCTCGTGCTTTTTTTGTGAGCAACCTCGTTACGCGTCTGCCGGAGCTTAATCTGGAAGCAGTTGAATCGGATCTTATGCGTCTTGAGGCAACAGAATTACTGGAATTTGCTTTATTGGGACAAACCAGCTCTCTTCGGGGATTTAACATTCTGCCCTCGCCGAATATTCTGTTCACAAGAGACCTGGCTGCTGTCATTAACGATGGTATCATCATTTCACGTGCTGCGCGCCGGGCACGGGCCAGAGAGTCGTTGATGATGGAAATGCTGGTGGATTATCATCCGCTCTTTAAATCATTCAATGGACGTTCCTTTCGGTTGGCCCACTATGACAGCATTGAAGGTGGAGATATTCTGGTGGTGAATAAAAAAATCGTGATCATCGGCATGAGTGAACGGTCATCATTCAGCGGCATTATGAAAGCGGCGCGTGCCATCTTTGATTATGGTGTGGAGCAGATCCTGATCGTGGATATCCCCAAGCAGCGGTCCTCCATGCACCTCGATACGATCTTTACATTTACAAACGCCAACGAATGTATTGTTTTCCCCCCGGCCATAACTGATCGGAAGGATAATGTGGTCTGTCTCTCGAAAGATCATAAGGGATTTATCACACGCACGATGCCATCACTGAAACTGGCGCTCGAGGAACTAACCGGGCACCCATTCACTTTCATCAAGTGCGGTGGCGATAACCCGATCACACAAAGTCGTGAGCAATGGACGGATGGTGCAAATGTTTTTGCACTAGCTCCAGGAATCATCGTTGGTTATGAACGAAATACAGAGACCTTTGCGGCGTTAGAGGAGCATGGTTATACAATTATGAATCAATTTGATTTTGTGGAGCAATACCAGGATAACCCGCCTGATACAACAGGCAATGCTCGCATAGCAATCACATTTACAGGAAATGAATTATGTCGTGGACGTGGCGGAGCCAGGTGTATGACTATGCCTATTTCACGAAAGGATATTTAACAAACATATTTTGGAAGAGATAAACAGCCAATTTGAGATACTGAACAGACGCGAGAGCCAAAACCTGTTTGACCGGCTGGAACTATCAGCCTGGACACTGGTCAAGCACATCGGTCTGTTTGTTATCACTTTTATTTCAATTGCATTTACGGTCTTTTTCATAGGCTTCACAGCTTCAATACCGGCTTCACTTTTGTTTGCTTCCATGCTGCTTCTGTTTCTCGGGACGCATGAGTTCGGACATTATATAGCGGCGGCAATCCACAGGGTCAAAACGACACTTCCCTATTTCATACCAGTTCCGCTCGTCTCACCGATTGGCACAATGGGAGCCGTTATCCGGATAAAAGAACGGGTTGAAGCAACAAAGAAGCTGTTCGATATTGGTATTGCTGGCCCGCTGGCTGGCTTTGTCGTTTCTTTGGCATTGCTGATCATCGGGATGGCTACATCTCCCGGAACACATTTAATTATGAGCCTTCCAGGTCATGAAAACCTGAAAGAGTTCATCATTCAGTTTCACCGGTTTCCCGTGCACCCGCTTCCGGAAAAGGACGGAGCGATACTTATGCTGGGCAATACGCTGCTTTTCGATTTCCTTCGGATGTTCTTTCATAATGTCCCCCCGATGTGGGAAATGTATCACTATCCGTTAATGTTCGCCGGCTGGCTCGGTTTGTTTTTCACAGCTCTTAACCTGATGCCAATTGGACAGCTTGATGGCGGCCACATTTTATACGCGCTGATTGGCAGTCGCAATCACAGAGTTGTGGCACGAAGCTTCTTTGCATTTTTGACAGTGCTATGCGGCATTGGCCTTGTTCCGATGCTATCCAATCAATTTGTGTCTTGGGACCAGGGTTACGGAACGATCGGTTGGTTGATTTGGGCTGCTGGGCTGTATCTTCTGCTTAGAAAAGCATACGATGGCGAACAGACCTGGATGGCACCCGTGTGGGCGGGTTCTTTAATCAGTACAGCCGTGTATATTTATTTTATTGCCGGTGCCAATAATGTTCAGGGAAATGCGACCTGGCTTGTGTGGACTCTCTTTTTGGCGTTTTTGGTGAAACTCGATCATCCACCCGTAATGAACGAGCAGAAATTGGATAGAACCAGGCTCGTGCTTGGTTGGTTGAGTATGCTTATCTTTATACTCTGTATCAGCCCAAATCCCATTTATCTTATAAATCCATAACAGGTTTTCTATGTCCTTAAAAGGTCTTATTGCCGGTCTGTGTATCGGACTGAGCATGATCGCATGTAGTAAAAAAACGACAAAAACTTCACCACAAAAAGAAGGTGTACAAATGACGATACCTGTAAAACTGGAATCCGCCAGTATGCAGGAGAAAGTCAATTACCTGCTTAATTCTGATAATACAGATCAGGATACATCAAATGACTTTAATCCTGCACTTTTTGATGAAGTAGTTCCTGCACTTGAAAAACAAAATGATCCTAAGTCAAAGCAGGAACTAGTCCAATTGTACCTGAAACATGGAATCTGGAATATGTATTATGGTCCATATACGGCTACAGCGAAGATGCGGCTTGCGGTAACGGTTGCTTTGAAGGATTTTATCCATGTGCTGGAGCTGGATCCCAACAACCAGGAGGCAACGCGTCAGATCAACCAGATTATCGATGTTTACAAGACGATGCCGAATAAATCGGTACCTCAGGAAGTTGTTCCGGAACTCAAAAAGCTGGGTTTTCTGCAATAAAGAACGCTGAAGAACGTGAGGGTTTCTACCATGAGCGACAATAATTCACAAAAAACGACACCCGAGCTAAACAACCGTAAGGCACGTCACGATTTCATTATCGACGATACCATCGAGGCCGGAATTGTTCTACAGGGAACTGAAGTAAAATCCCTTCGCGAGGGAAATGCCAGTTTTACGGATTCTTTCGCCTATATGCAGGGTGGCGAGTTGTTTCTAAAAGACCTCTACATCAAAGAATATGAGCATGGATCGTATTTCAACCATGACACCCGCCGGGTGCGCAAACTACTGCTTAACAAAAGCGAGATTGCTAAAATCGATAAGTATGTCAAACAGAAGGGATATACCATCGTACCGCTGAAAATTTATTTCAAGAGAGGATTCGCGAAGATCCTGATTGGCCTGGCTCATGGCAAGAAGCAATACGACAAACGCCACGATATTGCAAAGAAAGACGCCAAACGGGAGCTGCAGCGCACATTAAAGAATGCGCAATTCAAGGTCTGAGATAGTTTGAATTTTTTTTGAGCTTCGTCATTTCTGGTCATATTTCTGTACCAGTGCTCTGAGCAAAGAATCTCGTGCATCTTTGTAACGATTCTGTCAAAAAGTTGTAAGGTATAGAATTATTACTGGCGAGATTCTTAAATCGGAAAATTCAGAATAACATCTTGTGGTTACTTTAACATAGGTATCTCAGTCCCTTAATGCGTCTTCTCTTTGCAAAACCACGCGCAGTTGAAGCAGCAATTTGCCAATGATCTGAGAAATGCGGGCTTCGGTCAGCCCAAAAACCTGGGCGATCTCATTCAGGGTCATCTCTTCATAGTAGTACATCGCCAGGATTATCTGGTCTCTCTCTTTTAGTTTCTTTATTTCATCGGCCAGATGACTGTAACACGACTGCTTTTCAACATCATGGCTCGGGCTCATAATATTCTTGTCCTCGAGATAGTCAGAAAGATGGTAAAGGTCGGAATCGGCATACTGATAGTCATAGAGTGATAAGGCGGACCGTTGCTGGATGTTAACCAGGAGATCGTTGTATTCTTTAATACTTATATTTAATTCATCAGCAATCTCCTCATCTTCGGGTTCTCGTCCCAGTATTTGCATTAATCGTGTTGATGCTTCCTGGGCTTTGCCATACATGCTGCGATGGACACGAGGCATTTTATCGATTTTTCGCAGATAGTCGATCACATTGCCCCGAATCCTGTAATAAGCAAAAGTGTGCAACTGAACATTTTGGGTTGGATCGTAGGAGTCCAGTGCCTGAAGCAGGCCGAGAATACCTGCACTAACAAGGTCTTCATATTGTGAAAGTGGTGTGTTAGGGCGATTTATCTTTCCAACGATGCTTCGAACGAGTGGAATTGCCTTAGTGATAATGGCGTGTCGAAGTTCGGTGGTTGGATATTCATAGTAGGCAAGTACGAGTTTTTGTAGTGAGTCATTCATAATGGACTCCTTTTGTAAGGTGTTAGATTTTGGCTGTAATGATTTCAAGTGAATGTTTTACAGTTGCTACTGATTTTTCTCTGGTTTTATTATTAGTTCAGCAAACAGTTGGCTGAACCGCGGTCATCACTTTTTGCAAATGATAGGAACAGCTCAAATCTTGGCTTATTATGAATCCGGATTTTGGCATCTAATTGAGCGACGAGCGTTCGTATGATACTCATGCCCAGAGACTGATCTTCAGTCATATGCATCTCTTTAGTCAGAAACAACCCGTCAAGCATAAAGTGCATTTGAATCGTCTCGCCACTTTCCCGGATGTTTACGGTGAGGTCACCGTGCTTTTGTCTGATCATGGCGTATTTATAGAGATGATTCATAATTTCGTTTACCAGAAGACCGCATGGTATTGCCTGGTTTACATTCATCTCTATGCGGTTTATAGCCGATTTGATGTGTATCAGTGATTTCTTCCCGGGGAATGAGTCTGCAACCCTTGAAATCAGGCTTTGCAGATACTCATGGAATGGGATATGAACCAGATTATCATGTCGATATAGCAATTCATGGATACGGGCAATCGAATGAATCCGCATTTGCGTCTGCTTCAGTTGACTCGATACCATAATTTCTTCGGTGTCGCAAACCTGCAAATCAAGCAGACTGGTTATAAGCGCTAAATTGTTTTTTACCCGGTGATGGACTTCTTGCAGCAGGATTTCTTTCTGTTTTAGTGTTACCTGGATGGCCTGTCTGTTCAACACCTGTTCGGTAACATCCATTGCCTGCACGAGAATCGATTTATCTGACCAGTTTTGTTTCTGAAAGGCCGAAAGACAATTGTCAGATAAAGTTCTGACTGATAATCTTTTCCTGTGTTTAGAATGGCTTTTTGTTCCCGGGCGAAGTAGGGTTCTCCGGTTGCCGTAACTTGTTCGAGAGGGGCATAGAACCCCTGATCTTTTATGCCGGGCAAAGATTCAATAATGGGGGCATCCAGTATGAGCTCCCTATCAAAAAGAGATTTAAAGGCCTCATTTGCGTAAGCAAGAATAAACTGAGGCCCTTCGAGCATGCATGAAGCAACAGGTGCATTCCGGAAGATGTTTTCCAGGTTGCTCAGACCTGACTCTGCCTGGATACGGGCCGCCCGTTCTTTTTCAAGCAGTGTTTTACGAGCTTCTTCAAGTTGTTTTCGTTCTGAGATATCAACGAACACAATGAAAGCAGCCCTTTCATTACTCTCACTCACAATCGGAATACCGATTACCATGACCGGTATCTGATCGCCCGATTTTGAAACACGTTCCGTTTCGACATAATAGCTCTTATCAATAAAAGCGTGTATGGCATTTTGACGAACGTTATCCTGAAGCTCTTCGGGTACAATCAAATCTACCAGATCTTTTTCCAGGGCTTCCGTTTCTGAATATTCAAAGAGATCGGTAAATCCCTTATTGATCATCTGAATCTCAAGTGATTCTGAAATGAGAGCGATGCCGTTAGGAGAATTATCAAAAAGTTGCATAAAAAGCGCCCGGTTCATGTTTAGCTCGCTTTCCATGGCAGCCTGTTCTTCCAGACTAAATCCGAGAGCAATGAGATATTGGCGTTCATCAACCATAAATCTGGCACCCACAAACGAGAAGGGAATAGTTCTGCCGTCTTTCGTTAACAGATCCAATTCGGCCATGCTCTCTCCATTCCGGAATACTTCCTCCAAAGCAAGGGCGAGGGCATCATGGTCTTTTTCACGGACTAAATTTTTGGTATGCAGGCTGCTGATTTCATGCGAACAGTAACCCAGTACATTTTCCAGGTTTTTGTTCCATTGAACGGCATAGCCATTTTCGTCAATCATACAAAATGTTCCAGGCAAATTTTCCAAAATTGCTTTGGACAACGATTGTTCATGAGATAGCTTTTTCTCGATGTGTTTTCGCTCCGAAATGTCGTGAAATATCAATATGGTACGTTCTTCGCCCGATGAGCTGTGATATATTTTTGAACTGAGTGATACCGATAGCGTAGTGCCATCCGGCCGTTGATAATTAAGTTCCCCCCTGAAATAGCCATTTTCTTCACGCTCTTTCAGAGCTTCGTGTATTCGTTCGTCATCAGGATCAATCAGGCCGTCGCGTCCTATCGACTGCAATTCTTCCAGTGAATATCCGAGCGTCTGCAGTGCCATCGGATTGGCATCCAAAATTTCTCCGTCGGGCTTTGCAATGACGATGCACTCCATGCTGTTTTCAAACTGAAGACGGTATTTTTCCTCACTTTCCCGGAGCTTGTATTCGGCAAGGCGCTGTGCAGATATGTTTTCATGCGCTATGATCAATCCTTTGTCTGGAGCTTCAAGCCGCGTGGCGCGCATGCGAAACCAGCGTTGCTCTTCAGTTGAATGACACGGGTATTCCAGGTTGAATTCTTCCCGCCTTCCCCGTAATACGTCTTTCAGTCCAATCAATGCCTTTAACGCGTAATCGTCTCCATGTTTAATGGCATTCAGGCAGATATCAAAATAGTTAAAACCAACGCCATACGCATGGTAGCTATCGATCCCGATATTGCGGGCGAACCTGTCCCATGCACGATTAGTTGCAATAATGATGCCATTGTTATCAATAACAGCGATATGGGCTGACAGGGCGTTGATCAGCGACATGTTGAGCTGACCCGTTTGTTGATCATATTCTCTCATACGATAACTCGATTTCTGTAGAAAAGACGAGATAGGGAGAATTAGCGTTTCCTATCGATTCCAACATCTTTTTAAAAAAATTTCCATTAATGATATAGGGTGCATATAACAATATTACCCTCTGTATTCACTTCTTTATATAAGCATGATCAGTTACATCAACTTTTACACATATATAAAACAGTTTCCCATCCAGCCCTGTAAATGGTGTGATGGTCTGCCTCTCTACATATGTAGTTCCGTCTTTTTTCCTGTTGATCAATTCTCCGGTCCATATTTTCCCAGCCTTAACCGTTTCCCATAGAGTTTTATAGGCACTTTCATCCTGTTCTTTCGATTTAAACATACTGATTGAGTTTCCCAGGATGTCAGACATTGGATAACCGGTTAAATGCGAAGCAGCTTGGTTTGTCCACTTTATCATTCCATTATCATCAACAATCATGATAGCAATTACACTCGCCTCAAGTCCCTGTTGATGTATTGCCAGTTGTTCGTCTGTCTTCTTTAGTTCTGTGATATCATGTCCTACCCCAATTGCCCCAATAATCGCACCATTTTGATCCCGAAAAGGGGACACGGTCGACCGTATCCACATCTTTTCTCCTTTTAACTCCATCATGAATTCGTACGAGGAAGGAATCCCGTGCAGTGCTCGCTCATGATGTATGTCATGAATCCTTTTGCCCGTTTCTCCAAAGAAATCAATAGCAGATTTACCAATGAAATCCTTTTCTTTCAAACCGGTGCGTGCCATCCATGTTCCATAAACTCCTGCATAGCGCTTATTCTTATCCAGGATAAACACGATATCTTCCAACTGGTTGGCGACAATGCGAAACTGGTTCTGGGCTGTCTTTAGTGTATCTTGAAGTTGATTAACAAGTGTAATATCGAGGCCAATCCCAATTCTTGTTTCTTCATCAAACACGAGATTGGTCCAGCTGCTTTTTAGAATCGAACCATCTTTAGTAGTTATCTCAACTTCCCGCCAGTCCGGAGACTTGGAGTGCATATGATTTCTGATCTCTTGCCGATAGGATTGACTGGGATAGAGTTTGCTGAAAAAGTCAGGAGCCTTAATGTCCTCTTGGTTGTAGCCTGTATTTTTTTCGAGCGTTTTGTTGTAGAAATTAAACTTTTCCTGGTTGTCGTACATTAATACCATCACCGGAAGAGCATCAATTACCTGGTGGAAAAGCTCCTGCTGCCGCTTTAGTGCGTTGTTTGCGAGCCGTAAATCTGTGACATCATGAAAAAACCAGAGCTCCATCTTCTCGATCTTATGAATGGAAATGGCCACCCATCTTGTCTCGCCGTCCTTACGGGTAATTTGGACCGTATCGCTGTCTGGAAATCCCCTGCTCCGATTCTTAAAGTACTGCTCTTCCATATCCTGCCCTTCGCCCGGAAATAGCAGATAGAACCAGTTGTGTACAGTAAATACCTCGTCAGATCGATATCCGGTCAGATCTTCAATCATTGTATTTGAGTGAAAATCGTGTCCCTGTACCACAAGTGCAGGAATGGGAAGCATATCGATTAGTTGTGCCAGTTGCCCGAATTTTAGTGCCGTAAGCAGCGGAATGACCTTTTCAGAAGTATTCTTTTGAAACGTACCCTGGATGTAAAATCCGACATCATTTGGTTTGTTTATCAGTTGTAAATCTGCGGATACGGTATGGTATGTTTCTGTAGTATCATAGAACCGAAGGTTTAATGATATGTGAAAAGTTTCCTTGGGTTTAACAGGCAGATTTTTGCTTAATTCAGCCCAGTCGTCAGAATGAATAAGATCTTTGATTTGTGTCTGCCGTTTCGTTAAAACGGATGCATTATGACCGTACTCTGAAATATTTTCAGAAATGAAGGTAAGAGGCCATCCTCCCACATAATGAGCACGAAAAACTACAACCCGGCTTTCTGAGACAACGTCAGTGAGGATGCGATTCTTATCGGTAAGGCGTTTAAAATTAAACATCCAGACCTTATGATTAGGTTATTGAAAAATGGCAGCTATTATTCTGGCCGTGTTTTATGATGATTGCTGAACACACAATCCGGGAACTACAAAATTGCCATAGGCCGGATAATTCTTAAAGTGTCCTTTTATGCTGATTTTTTTGTGACACTGAAAGGAGAAAACGACTTAATAGGTAAATCGACCAAGTGCGGGAAATGTTAATAAATTGAGTGGCTAAGAGGAATAAAATTAACCTGATAAAATGATAAAACAGCTATGTCTGTATATGTTTGATAGAAGGGAACTTATGGAATTATCGAGAACAGACAAGATAGAATGAGTTTCTGGTTAACTTACTAAATGGCAATAAATTAGGTTTGGCATGTGAATAAATTAAAATCTTACAGGTTATAACTGTGTGAACCTCTAAGATTTTCTCGCTTGAAGGTCAACCGGGCCGTTGTGCCGTGATTCGATACTATGCTCAGCTTACCATTCAATTGTTTGGTAAGTTCTTCCATAATGGTTAATCCCAGTGAGACATGTGATTCTCGGGACTGTTCATTTTGAATCCCAACTCCATTATCCGCTACGGTTAATTCGATATGACTGCCTTTTGACAAAATTGTGACATCAATTTTTCCGTTTCTTTTGTCTTTAAAGGCGTGGGTAAATGCATTCGTTATCATTTCGTTGCAGACAAGTGCAAATGGGATGGCCTGGTTAATATTCAAGGAAATAGGATCACACTGGAGAAATATTTGGATATCATGTTCTGGTATGCGATAGACACTTTCCGTGTCTTTCACGAGACGAGTGCAATACTCGTCAATTAGCACCTCAGACATATAATCATGCTGATATAATTTTTCATGGATCAGAGCCATGGTATGGATACGCTGTTGGCTCCTCTTCAATACTTCTGCGTCTCGTTCTGTAGAGGTCGTCATTTGGAGCTCAAGAAGTCCGGATACCAGTGCCAGATTATTTTTAACCCGGTGATGCACTTCTTCAAGCAAGGTTTGCTTTTCCTTGTAAGCCATGCGCAGATTTTCTTCTCGCTCAACCCGTTCTGTAATATCCTGCTTTACTGAAATGAAAAAGGGTTTACCGTTGGATCCGGTGAATGGCGTGATCGTTTGTTCCTCTACATATAGTGATCCGTCTTTTTTCTTGTTGATAAGTTCTCCTTTCCACACTTTCCCGCGTGTGACCGAATCCCAGAGATTTTTGTAAAAGGTTTTATTTTGTTTTCCAGACCTGAACATACGAGTATGTTTCCCAAGGACTTCCGAAATTTCATATCCGGTCAGGGTTGATAAAGCTTCATTTGCCCAGAAAATCCTGCCCTCTTCATCAACGATCACAATTGCGTTTGCGCTTACCTGAAGAGCATAATCCTGAAGGTTAAGTTGTTCATTTACCTTTTTGAATTGCGAGATGTCGCGAGATATACCAACAGCTCCGATGATAACCCCTTTTTGATCTCTGAGAGGGGACACCAAAGTTTGCATCCAATAATCCTGACCGTTACTCGATACTCTGAATTCATATATTGAAGGAATACCCTGGAGAGCCTTCTCATGATGCTGATCATGAATGCGCGCCCCGATATCTCCAAAAAATTCTGCCGCTGTCTTGCCCAGGAAGTCATCCTGTGTGTATCCGACTTTTTGCAACCAGGTACCAAAAACACCGGTATATCGCTTATTATTATCAACTGTGAAGACTACATCTTCCATTTGGTTGGCAATAATCTGAAGTTGCTTTCTATAAAAGTGCAGTGTCTTTTCAATATCCAGCATCGTCGATTTATTGATACCAATACCCACCCGGATGTCTTCAGAGAGAGCGAAATTATTCCAGGAACTCTTGAATGCTTTTCCATCCCGCTTTTTTATCTCTATTTCCCGCCATTCATAGATTTCAGAATGTAACTGCTTGTGTATCTCCGTAGGATTGGCCGGGTCTGGAAATAGCAAGTGAAATATGCTATGGTTTTGGATATAGTCGTTGTCGTAACCCGTTTCCCTGGCAAAAGTTTTGTTAACGAATGTCAGATTGTTTGCTTTGTCATATACAGTAATCAACAGCGGGAGTGAATCAATCAGCTTCAGTAACAGACCTTGTTGCCGTTTAAAACGGTTTTTCACTTGAGGGTGCTGCCGAGTATCAGTTGGCTCAACCGGATTTGGAGCACTGTCCTTTTCGACTTCAGCCTCATGAAAAGTGCCCTGAATATAGTCGTCGGATGTTTCCGGGTCCTTTAACAAACTAAGATGCATTTCAATGATACGATGAGCGCCATTTGCATCAATCAGGCGAACAGAGTCCGAGTAAAGAACAGACGTTTTGAGAGATGTTGTCAGTTCGGTTTCAATACTTGCCCAATTATCGGTTCTGATTAGTTTTTTTAGTGGAGTGGCATTTTTTATAAGATCAGAGGCTGAATAACCCATTGCACTGATGTTTTCAGAAATAAGTACAAGTGGCCAACCATCTGTATTATGTGCCCTGAAAACTACAATAGGACTATCAAGCAGAATGGAAGCAAGCGTATCCGTTTCTTTTGTAATCATGTAATGGTGGCCGCTAACAACTTACAGTCGAGTGCAGGTAAAAATGTGTTTTTATATTGTTTATAGGACAACTGCGTTAAGATTAGGATGATAAATTGTGAAGAGATTACCAATCACGTGTATTAAGAAAGAGGTACCGTAAAAATAAGTTTAAGTGATAAGAATATCGTGTCCCGCAAGAGCTAATTTATTAAATATGACAACAACTATAGGTGTAAGACAAATAGAATATACTACTTAAGTATAATATTACCGACGATTATGTAATAATAATCCGTCACATCTTTATGATTAAAAAAATCTTGTTGCAAGACATGGGCTTACATTGATTGCTGTCGAAGCATAGTAGTTTTTAGAATGATCTAAGAATGTTCATTACCCTTAGAAATTACTCAATTGATATGGGAAACGAAATAAAATAATTGTAATCGCCTCGCGTGCAATTAGTTATTGTGGTTGATCTTTTGGAGATATATTTGATACATAGGAAATATGTCGTGTTTTCTGAATCGAATTACACGAACATCCGTTTTGAAATTTATTTCGCCTGGTTCAATCACGTTATGTAAATAATGCATTATATACGTCAGTGTCAGACTATTAGCGTTTAATGCGCTAACAATTTTCAAGTCAATGGCTTAAAAAATTTCCTATCTGTATTTTGATAAGCACTACTGGATCTTTTCTTCTGAACTAGTCTTCGACTGTAGTGACACGCAGAGATTACTTACCCGGGAATGGAATTCACCGGATTTTTTTTCATATAGATCAGCCTCCAGGACAGCAAGGCGGCAACAACAACGGTAATTGTAGCTCCCAGAAGTATATCTGTAATTGAAACCCCATGGTCCAGAAGCCAGCCCATCATAAACGGGCTAATGGCCGTGCTCAGTACAACAAGAGATGAAAAGAGACTGCGAACGGTGCCGAGGGTACGGGTGCCATAAATTTCGGCGTACAAGGCTGATTTGATATTGACACCTGCTCCCATCGTGATTCCGAGCATGAACAGGTAAGCAAACGCCGACCAATTTCCGGGATGCCAGGCGGCAAACAAAAGGCCTATCCCAAAAGGAATAAGGTAGAGCGGGAACAGACGTGTTGCCGTGAATCGATCGATGACCGGACCAATAGCCAATGTACTTATAACGCGTGCGGTAGCATATCCGGTGAAAGCGGCGGCAACCAGCCCGGTCGACCATCCCATCTCGTGGGCAACCGAAACCTGGTAAAGGAAGAGTCCTGTGGCCCAGAATGGAGGGAGTAGAACAGCCAGGAAAAGAAAATAAAACCGGGCATCTTTAAGGATGTCCTTGTAATGCCATTCCTCTTCATGGTCATGATCCCGATTAGGATGATATTCCGGTTTGTTGCGAAGCAGGGGATCATGCAGGAGGTAGAATACCAGGGGAATTAAAATCAGCAGAATAAAGACTGAGGTATATGCCCAGATACGGTGCCAGCTGGTGATGGCAAGAAATGTGGCAATGAGTCCCGGCAGTAATCCTTCCCCAAGTGGATAACCGAGGCTCGCAATGCTCAGAGCCGTACCGCGGTCGGTAACGAAGTAACGCGCCATAGCCGTTCTGGATGCGTGGGAACTGAGACCCTGGCCGAAGAAGCGTAAAAAGAGTAATCCGCCAACAAGTACAATCCAGCTCCATGATACAGCCATGAGCAGGCTCCCTGCGATGAGGCCTCCTGCAATAAGCACACTATATGATCGGAGAGACATCCGGTCAATCCAGCGGCCGAAGTAGGAAAGGTTTAATGCACTTACAAGTGTGATTCCCGCATAAATTGAGCCAAAGCCGGTTTTGGTCAGTGTAAAATCGTGCGTGATAGAAGGTACGAAAAGAGAAATCAGAAATGTCTGGCCGAAACTGGAAAAAAAAGTTAGGACCAGACCATAAAGTAAAAGTTTCCACTGTCTTCGGACAAGTTGGATGTAGCGATTCACGTAATTCTTAAATTTCTAAGTTATCCAAAATAAAAGCACTTAAGGTAGCCAGATTAACCGTTAAATGGAAAAGATGTTACAGTGTTTAACAGCTGAACAGCAATCTGAAGATTGCTGGTTTGTTTCCATCACTGTAGGAACTCTCCTCCGATGGTCAATTCGATAATATGCCGCATATCACGTTTTAATAAGGTTTTATTATTAAAGTACCTTAATAATAAAAGATATTAAGAATTCTTATTCGATAGATGTGGAATGCTGTAATATATTGTCATTCATATGGATGTGAGACCAATGTGTCGTGAATAACTGGTAATTAGAAGGGGGTATCATTATGTGGTTCAGGAAGGTCCTTGAATTACTTAGCAGTGAAGGTTCAATTTTAAGTCTGTTGGTAGACGGTGAGGGAGAATTCTATCTGGAGATTAAATTGGATACCAATTATGGGGTCGTAGCATTTAAAACAGACAGGGGGACGGTCATCGATTTCATGCAAAACCTGATTCCGTTCGAACGACTGCTTGAACGGTCAACCGAACACTGCATATATACAAAAAGCGGACACTTTTATGTGCCCGTTGATAAAAAAGAAATTCAAGATATTCCTGTGGAGTACGGCGGGTTTCGTTATTCCGATTTCAATCGCACCATGCGTGAAACACCGGACAAGGTATTTCGTCAACTTGCCGAAATGTGATTGATTGATCAATGGGAATCGCGGGGGATAATCACAGGCGATTACCCCTGCATAAGAAATATTCATCAATCTTTTCTAATATCTGACATCTAAAATCTAATGTCTCTAAATATTTATTGCTTGCTATTACTTTGCACACTATATTTAATCGTAAATTTACGATAAACGATAAATTATGGCTATAACCAAAGCAGCATTATTCGAAGAAAAAGATATCCGGTTGGCCGAATGGGCCAAGGCATTGGGACATCCGGCTCGCATCGCCATTCTGAACGTGCTTGCCCGGCGTTGCACCTGCCTGTGCGGCGATATCACTGATGAACTGCCACTGGCGCAATCCACCATTTCTCAGCATCTGAAGGTCCTCAAAGAGGCTGGTATCATACAGGGAGAAATTGACGGGGTCAAGGTGTGCTACTGTTTGAATCCGGAAGTGATCAATCAGCTGAACGATATGCTGTCTTCATTCACCGGTTACCTGGCCGAACATTCGAATGCTGACGGATGCCAATTATCGTAAAGGTATAATCAATAATTTAAAGAACATGGAATCATCACAGGAAAAGGATCTGAAAAAGGTAGTACGGGAAAAATATGCGGAAATAAGCCGCCAGTCTAAGCAGGAAAATGAAACATCTTGTTGTGGTACGGGGAGCTGCTGTACGATTGATTACGCTGTTTTTGCTGAAGATTATTCAAAAATGAAGGGGTATAACCCTGATGCTGATCTGGGGCTCGGTTGCGGCCTGCCTACGGAGTTTGCTCAAATCAAGGAGGGGGATACCGTTGTCGATCTGGGTTCAGGAGCCGGAAACGACTGTTTCATTGCCAGTGAACTGGCCGGACCAAACGGACGCATCATCGGCATCGATATGACGCCGGAGATGATCGAAAAAGCGAATCTGAATGCAGATAAGCTTTTCCCGGTAAATCGGGGGAATATTCAGTTTCGTCTCGGCGAGATCGAAAATATCCCCATAGCAGCCAATCAGGCGGATGTTGTGGTCAGCAACTGTGTGTTTAACCTGGTTCCCAACAAACTGAAAGCGTTTGAGGAAACGTATCGCATTCTCAGGCCGGGTGGACATTTCAGCATATCTGATGTAGTAGTGAAAGGTGATTTGCCTGACAAACTCAGGCAGGATGCCGAGATGTATGCCGGCTGCGTGTCGGGGGCCATCTTATTGGATGCATATCTCGAAAACATCCGGAATGCCGGCTTTACATCCATCACGTTACAGAAAGAACGAGCTATCGAACTTCCCGGTGAAATCCTGGATCGTTATTTGAATGCTCAGGAGAAAGCCGCTTTTGGTACCGAATCAACCGGAATCTTCAGTGTTACCGTTTACGCCGAGAAACCGGAATGTGTTCCGGGTTCGGGTTGCTGTTAATACTGGTACTCTTTCTATATGAAAAAATTAGCGTTTCTCGATCGATTCCTGACTTTGTGGATATTTCTTGCGATGGCCATCGGAGTTGCTATCGGTTATTTCTATCCGGCAATAGATATTATTATGGATCGTGTTACGGTGGGTACGACCAATGTTCCGCTTGCGATCGGACTAATCCTGATGATGTACCCGCCCCTGGCCAAAGTTCGATACGAGCAGCTGCCGCGTGTTTTTCGCAATACTAAAGTATTGGGATTATCACTGGTACAAAACTGGGTGGTCGGACCCATCTTAATGTTTGTGCTGGCCATCACCTTTCTTGCCGGATACCCTGACTATATGATCGGCTTGATCCTGATCGGATTGGCGCGATGTATTGCTATGGTCATCGTCTGGAACGAACTGGCAAAGGGAGATCATGAATATGCCGCCGGACTTGTAGCATTCAACAGCGTGTTCCAGGTCCTCTTTTATAGTGTGTATGCCTGGATTTTTATCACTGTATTGCCACCTCTCTTTGGGATGCACGGCAGTTTAGTGGACATCAGTATGGGGGCCATAGCGGAAAGTGTGGCAATCTATCTGGGTATTCCATTTGTGGCAGGAATGCTTACACGTTTCATTTTATTGCGAATCAAGGATGAAGCATGGTACCAGTTTCGATTTCTTCCGAAGATCAGTCCGATTACCTTGATTGCACTACTTCTGACTATCGTACTGATGTTTAGCATGAAGGGGGAAAAGATTGTGCAGCTGCCGATGGATGTCCTGGTCGTGGCGTTTCCCTTGACGATCTATTTCATCGTCATGTTTTTGGTCAGCTTCTGGATGGGGCGAAAAATCGGTGCGGACTATTCGAAAACCACCACGCTTGCTTTTACGGCTGCAAGTAACAACTTCGAGCTGGCCATTGCCGTAGCGGTAGCCGTTTTCGGGATCAGTTCCGGTGTAGCCTTTGCCGCGGTGATCGGTCCGCTGGTAGAAGTTCCCGTCATGATTGGCCTGGTAAATGTGGCACTCTTTTTTCAGCGGCGTTATTTCAAGGATTCAATGGTTAAGGAAGCCCGTTCCGGGGTCTCATAGGCATCTGTTGATGAGCTGCTGAGATAAATTGAAAAGTAAATGAATAAGACAATTTTACCCAAAATAATCGCATAACTGCGATTTACGTATAAATGGAGATGTATATGACAATCAAAATATTAGGCACTGGATGTCCCAACTGTAAGCGTTTGGAATCAAACACAAAAAAAGCAGTCGAAAACCTGAAAGTCGAAGCAGTCCTGGAGAAGGTGGAAGACATCCCTTCCATCATGAAATACGGCGTCATGAGCACACCCGCCCTGGTAATTGATGAGAAAGTGCAATTTATGGGTCGTGTTGCATCACCTGATGAAATCATCAGTTTGATTAAATCACACATATCCAGTCTGACAGCATGATTAAATCATTTACAGATTGGTTGATTTACGGATTCATGGGGCTCTCACCCGGGGCTCACCTATCAGATGCCGTTCACTTTTTTGCGTATGATACCATCAAAATCGGGTTGTTGTTGGTTCTGATAACCATCATCATGGGAGCCGTGAACAGCTACTTTCCTGTAGAAAAAGTGAGGAAGTTTCTCAGTTCCCGCAAACTATACGGCGGACAATACCTGCTGGCTTCCTTTTTTGGGGCGATGACTCCCTTTTGCAGCTGCTCTTCCATCCCGCTTTTTATCGGATTCCTGCAGGGAGGCATTCCATTAGGAGTCACCTTTGCTTACCTGATAACCTCTCCATTGGTCAATGAAGTAGCCCTTGCCCTGTTTATTGGGTTATTTGGTTGGAAAGTAACTCTCATTTACGCGGGATCAGGCATCTTATTGGGAACAGTTCTTGGTCTTATTTTAAGCCGGTTTGGATTGGAAAAATATGTGGAGGCCTGGGTATGGGATGTCACACGCCAGCACACAGAGCCCGCGGTTTTATCAGTTGAACATCCAAGTTTCATTAAACGCTTGCCGGGTATCGTTCGGGAAGCTGGTACTATAATTCGAAGAATTGGATTATATGTACTAATGGGCGTTGCACTGGGTGGTATCATACACGGCTATGTCCCCACCGGGTTTTTTCAACAATACCTTACAACCGCTAATCCCCTGGCGGTGCCCGTTTCCGTATTAGTCGCGATTCCTATGTACGCTAATGCATCAGCAGCCATCCCGATTATGGAAGCGCTGGTAACGAAAGGAATTCCCATGGGTACGGCGCTGGCGTTTATGATGGCCGTAGTCGGACTGTCTCTGCCCGAGGCAATGATCCTGAAAAAAGTGATGCGCCTTCAGTTGCTGGGAATATTTTTCGGGGCTGTAGGCGGGAGTATTATAATTTTAGGTTACTTTTTCAACCTTATTTTATAAAAACAGGTACTTAACAACTAAGCGCAATGTCTAAAAACAAAATCCTCTTCGTCTGCATAGAAAACTCGAACCGCAGCCAGATGGCAGAAGCCTTCGCCCGAATGCTAAATAATGACAAGATTGAAGTGTGGAGTGCCGGAAGTCGTCCCTCGGGTAAAGTAAACCCTCGTGCTATTCAGTTTATGAAAGAAAAGGGGTACGATTTGTCGACGCATCATTCCAAGTCGTTGGATGACATCCCGCATGGGCCTTACGAGTATGTAATCACAATGGGATGCGGCGAGGAATGTCCTTTTATTCCCGCTAAGCATCGTGACGACTGGGCACTTACTGATCCGAAAACGTTGGATGATGACAGATTTCGTGGTATCAGAGATGAGATTGAAAGACGGGTAAAGGAGCTGATCGGGCATTTGGAGAAAAATAAATCAAATATTCCTTCTTAATTTCTTGGTTTCTCCCGGGGTTATAGTAAAATAAGGGGTGAATAATGTACCGTTTCATTATATCGAACTCGTGTTGGATATTGAGTTGAGTGATGAAAAATGAGTTTCTCATAAGAACTGCAACTCTTTCCGATTTACCGGAAATACTGGATCTGTTTGTAGTTACTATCTCAACAATCTGTACGAAGGATTACACCGCTAAGCAGATAGAAGCCTGGATCTTATCAGCAAAAAATAAACATCGGTGGCTGGATAAGATCAACAGAGAATACTTCCTGATCGTGTGCATTGGAAATAAAATTGCAGGGTTTGGCTCTCTGGAGAACGATTATCTGGATATGATGTATGTCCATAAGGATTATCAAAGACAGGGTGTGGCAAGTCATTTATTACATCAGCTTGAGAAGCAGGCCGCTGAAAACGGGATCGTTACAATTCATTCCGATATTAGCAAAACCGCAATGCCATTCTTCGAGAAAAACGGGTATAGAGTAACTGCTGAACAAGTGAATGACATGAATGGTGTGATAGTTGAAAACTTGAGAATGGAAAAGATTCTAATGCATTGATTTAAGCGGAATCATATAGAATCAAAGTGCAACCATTTCTGAACTTTTGCATTATTGATTTAAAAAGGATCGGCATAAGTGAACGAATCCGAGATACTTAATAAAATCAAGGGTAACCCGTCGAGTTTTTCGGTTGTTTTTGATCGGTATTACAAACCAATCTTTGGGTATATCCTTCGAAGAACAGGTGATTTCAATAGTACGGCAGACATTGCAGCGAATACTTTCTTTCAGGCGTTCACACATGTAAAGAATTTTTCCTACCAGGGCATTTCCATAAAAGTGTGGCTTTATCGTATCGCCACTAATGAAGTGAACCAATACTACAGGCATAAACGCAGGCAGGATACCCTGTTTGAGACTCTTGTTTTTGAAGACAGAGAACTGTTCCGCAGCTATCTGAACCGGGATAAAGAAGAGCTTGAAATGGAATTGTGCAGACACAAACAGTTCCTGGATATCCTGGAAGCTCTGAAGACTTTACCAGGCAAATACCAGGAAGTTATTTCTTTGCGATACTTCGAAGGTATGGACAATAAAGAAATCACTGAAATTTTGGGTATCAAAGAGGGGACGATAAAGTCGCTATTGTCCAGAGGATTGGAAAAGCTTCGCGTGAAGTACAACCAACGTTAATTCTAATCATTATTGATCATGAAAACGGAAGAATTTGAAGAATTGCTCATCCATATGAGAAAACCTAATGTTAATCAGTTAAAGCATCAGGATATGTTGGCAGAGGCACTTGAAAGAGCAAAAGATAAGTCAGTCCTAAGCTGGTGGTGGTTAAGTATTCCTCTTTATATCATCGCAGCATTGCTAATGAAAACTCTTTTTGTTCCAAACACAACACTGGTATCAAACCTGCATGATTTTGCAAATAAACAAGAATATACAGCATCATTGTTGTTTCTTTTAATCCCTATCCTGTTCATTGTGATAAATTTCGCAAGCATAAGAAAAATTTATTTCCTGTCTGGTAACCCGACTCCCATTAGCTTCTTGCCCCGGGCCTGGTTTAACGTCCTGATGATCATCGCTTCTGTACTGATAATCGTAATCTATCTGATATAAAAAGGAAAATATATGAACTTACCATGGTTCAAACGGAAGGGGATCTTTTTTATCCCGGTCACCATCGTTGGTTGGCTTGTTTTGCTAGCCGGAATTGTCTGTGCTGTTTATGTCTTTTGGGATATCGACAGCAGGTCGCATTCAGCGAGCGATACGCTTATCAACTTTGCTTTCAATCTCCTCCTCATCGGCGCGATTTATACATTGATTGCTTTTATCACAACCAGAACTTCGAAAAGTGCCTGATTCGAATCGAAGTTAAAAAAGCGAAATCATATTCAGATTGATTGGAACTTGAGTGATTAAAAACGGATCATAAATCCATGAATAAATCCAAGGCAATTTTCAACTGGAGTGGCGGCAAAGATTCCTCACTGGCTATGCATCGACTGCAGCAAACAGATGAATACAAAATCACCCATCTTCTCACAACTGTTAACGGTAAGTACAAACGAATCTCGATGCACGGTGTGCGGGAAGAGTTGCTCGACCAGCAGGCAAAAAGGTTAGGTATCCCCCTTCATAAAGTGATTATGCCGGATGAGCCGTCGATGGAGACCTACAATGACCTGATGAAAGAGACGATGATGCGGTTCAGGGAGCAGGAGAATGATACCTCCGTGTTTGGCGATATTTTTCTTGAAGATTTGAGAAAATATCGTGAGGAACAACTGAAAACAGTGGGATTCAAAGCCGTTTTTCCGATATGGAAAATACCAACGGACCAGTTGGCAAAAGAGTTTGTTGACAGGGGTTTTAAAGCCATCGCCGTATGTATTGATGAGCGCTATCTGGACATAAGCTTTGCCGGTCGTGAGATGGATCGGAATTTCTTCCGGGATCTACCGGAAGATGTCGATCCTTGTGGTGAAAATGGGGAATTTCATTCATTCGTTTACGATGGACCGATATTTAATGATCCAATTTCCGTTAAAAGAGGTGAAATCGTCTATCGAACTTATAAATTACCGGGCAATCCGGAGGACAGAGCCGGTTTCTGGTATTGTGATCTGGTTGAGGCGTAACCATAATATTATATGACAATCCGCAATTGCGACACATGCATAATTTGCCACAGAGACAAGGAAAAGGTTAAAGTATACCCTCCCTGATATGTCCGGCTATGTGCCCTCTTCGGTAAATACAAGTGCCGGAATAACAACCAAAGAGGGTGAAAAAAATGGCAATCTCTGTGTAATCCCTGCGACCTCTGTGGTTGAATAACCAGACGTGACAACATATCCAAACTTCAAACATGGAAGCGTTACAATTTGTCGGGAGAAACTACCTGCGGACCAGTGACGTATTCGATTTTACATTGTAAAAAAGGGTGTTTGTCACCGGATTAATCCGGCTGGTAACATTGTGTAAAAATTAATTAATTCTGCTTTCTGAAGTGATTATCATTAATTGACAACAGGTTTTTAAAAATCACTTCAGGGGCAGCACAGTTCATAATTTCCAGGTGTTGCATCCTGTCAAAAATGAAGAACAGCCAGTAGAAAATTATCTGCCAACACCGACTTTTTGGAAAGTATCATGACTGTCATAGTAAAACCGATACCCGTAGGATATCATACAGCAACACCATATCTGATCGTCAGTGACGGTTCACGAGCCATAGATTTTTATAAACAAGCTTTTGGCGCAAAGGAACTGTTTCGCATGGAAAACCACGGTAAGATTAGTCACGCGGAAATTCAAATTGGAGATTCACGGATCATGCTGGCTGATGAGCATCCTGATATGGGAGCAAGGAGTCCGCAAGCTTTTGGCGGATCGCCCGTTAGTATCCTGCTTTATGTAGAGGATGTCGATGCTTTTGTAAAAAAGTCCGTTGCTGCCGGCGGAAAGCTTGTTCGCCCTGTTGAAGATAAGTTCTATGGGGACCGTTCGGGATCGATTGAAGATCCCTTCGGTCACGCCTGGCATATCGCCACTCATATCGAGGACGTCTCACCGGAAGAGATGGATAAACGCACTGCAGATGCGAAATAATCGACTTGCTGAGATTGTTTTAAAAGAAGTTAAACAATAAAGATACAGGGGCATTATGGAAGTACCGATGAATCCTGTAAACTGGTTTGAGATACCGGTTGCCGACATGAAGAGGGCAAAGAAATTCTATGAAGATGTGTTTGGTTTTCAGCTTGCATTAAATGAGATGAATTCCACACAAATGGCGTGGTTCCCGATGCTGGAGCATGCCGCAGGCGCTACCGGAACGTTAGTCAAAGGAGAAGGGCATCAACCGTCTCCCGCCGGATCCCTGGTCTATTTTTCTGTGGAGGATATTGAGGGTATACTCAGAAAGGTTAGTCAGGGTGGCGGGAAGACGCTTGTGCCCAAAATAAGCATTGACGAGTATGGTTTCATCGCTCATTTTCAGGATTGCGAAGGCAACCGCATCGCAATACATTCCATGAAATGAGATAATTCCAACCCCTGTATTTATTTTCGAGAGACAGATGGCAGACCTGATACTGTGGAGAAGACTCGACCTGCCGGGACATCAGTACACTGCCGCCTCATGCCTTTTGAAGAGGGATGGAAACTCTCCGGAACGGTTTCTTTGCATATAATCAGCATCCCTGCAAGCTAGATTATGAAGTTATTTTTGATTCTGGTTGGAGAACCAATACAACAAAGATTAGCGGATGGATTGGTGGTATACAGGTTGATTTAAATGCAGCAGTTGATCCATATCAGCGGTGGTATATGAATGGCCGGGAATGTCCTGATGTAGACGGTTGCGTAGACATCGACCTTGGATTCAGCCCCTCTACGAACCTGCTTCCCATTCGAAGACTTTCAACCTGGCGATTGGCGATCAGGCCGATGTGAAAGCTGCATGGCTTCTCTTTCCAGCTCTGTCATTTGAGTTGCTTCCGCAATCATATACTCGTGAGGCAAATCATACCTATCGATACGAATCTCGTGGCGGACAGTTTGTTCGGACAATAGAGGTAAATGAAGCAGGTTTTGTAGTTAACTATCCGGGAATATGGGAGTCAGAGTTGTAGTTAACGTGAGTTCGACATAAGATAAACCTGTAAAGATGCTGATTTCACATATACAGGTGTATATCCGAACCGGTATAAACCGTTAAAACGGTTCATCTGTTAACGAATTCTCCCTAACACCCGGATTAATCCGGGTGCTATGAGTCAACAAATCTAAAACGAATCGTTTTTAACGATTTCTTCAAATGCTTATATCGAACTCAAGTTTTTGGTCCCGGTATGACTTCTTTCGGGTGATATTGTCACTAAAATTATAGCATTTGCAGAAGGTGCTGACAATCAAACCATTATTAATAAATGTTTTTTAAACATATCAGCAAAAGATTCGATAATGGAAATGATGAATTCACCACTTTGGTTGAGTCGTGCTTTTTTTGAGATAATAGTCCGCTTTATATTCAGACTTTTTTCTCCTAAAACTTGTTTCCGGGCAAGTTGCACGCGATTAAATGGTGGAGTCAGTCATTAATGTACTGGGTGTGGGGATCCGGTACCCTTTGTCATATGAAATAAGATACTGTGTCATTCCTTAAGAATATGCAGGGTAAAAAAAGGCGGCATTATTGGCATGACCCTGATATCCCCAGCCGGGGTTGGGGATTGTGGTCCTGTGTTTCAGGGGCATTGCTATTCTTGGTTCTTATTTCGGCGTGCGATGAAGGAAGTAATAGCAATTCTAAAATACTGCCCGATACGCTTGCGAATTTTAAACAGCTCGCTACGGCAATTCCGGTTGACTCGCTGCACACCCGTCCCGTTCATATTAAGGGAGTAGTCACATTCTGCTATACACCGTGGAACCTTCTTTTTGTTCAGGACAAGACAGGGGCCTTCTATATCAGTCCCGCCGATGTTCATGGAAATATAAATACCGGAGATTATGTTGACATTCACGGTTTCCCGGGAACATGGTCGACTGGCGTCGATAGTTTACTGGTTCGAAATCTGGGGGTGTCCTCGTTGCCGAAGCCCGAGGAGCTATCAATCGGACACCTGGACCAGGCGGATTTAAATCACTGGGTCAAGATTAGCGGTGTTGTTAGAAATGCAAAAATCGAACAACAGTTTCTCGTTCTTGAAATGTCGGATAACACGGATCGGCTGGTCGTTCGGGTGTTGAATCACAATGGTGCTAATCCGGCATCAATTGTTGGTTCAAAGATTACGGTCCAGGGAGTCTGTGCTCTTCTTTTTGATGTATATGGCGCACCGAAAGGTGTCCAGGTTTTTGTTCCCGGGATGGATCAAATACATACCGAAAGACAAGGATTGGCTGCATCAGAACTTCCGGTAAGTAGCGTGTTATCGCTGTCATCTTTTGATATGGGCAACCGTGTAAAGCTGAGAGGTTCGGCCAAGTACGAGAATGTCGGAAAATCTCTGGTGATAAAAGATGCCACCGGGGCAATACAGATACACGGACAGGAGATTGTCGCTGTGTCTCCTGGCGACAGTATCGAGGCGGTTGGATTTTTGAATAATTCGAATTCTGAATTCTATATTGAAGATGCAAATGTTACAAAGTTAGGATTACCGGCAGTGGCGGAATTGGACGCTAATCTTCCTGTTCTGAAGACCGTGTCGAAGATCAGAAATCTCACATACAGTGAAACAAAAAAAGGATATCCTGTTCAGCTTGAATCTGTCATTACCTATGTAGATCCTGTTTGGGGTTTGTTGTTTGTTCAGGATAAGACCGGGGGTACTTTTATTAAATCCTACAAGATTGAGCCCGGTCACTTTAAAATTGGTCAGAAAGTGCTCGTAAAGGGGAAGACCGATCGCGGTGGATTTGCTCCCAATATCATTAATGCAGAAATACAAATACTTGGAGATGGACGTTTGCCTCCTGATCCCGATTTACCTTTGTCGGATATTCTGTCTGGCAGAGAGGATGCGCAGTGGATAGAACTAACCGGTATTCTGAAAGCCATCAAAGAGGATTCGAACAAAGAAGTATTTTTAATTATCAACACCGGACCTCAGGATGTGGAAGCACAAATACCCCCAAATCTTTCAGAGGGCAAAAAGTTAGAAAATCTGATCGGTTCCAAAGTACGGGTTGCAGGCGTATGTGGTACCGTAACAAACAGTCGCGGTCAGTTTGTCGGCGCCAAAATATTTGTACCTGGCTGGGATCGAATACATGTTATACAACTTGGAAGCGAAGATCCCTTTAAGCTACAACTGCAATCTATTAGTTCGCTGCTGCATTTTTCCATAAACCACCGACATAATCATCTGGTCCATGTAAAGGGTATTCTGAACTGGCAGGATCCGGAGGGCAACTTGTATATCCAGGATGAGACCGGCACCGCCCATGTTATTTCCGATCAGAAAGAAAGTCTGCAAGTAGGTGACAGTGTAGACGTTGTCGGCTTCGAAGCTGCCGGAAGTTACAACCCGATAATCGAAGATGGGAGATATCGGAGATCGGGCCATGGTATTCCGCCGAATCCTATGATTCTGGATAAAAATAATCCGTTGAATGGCAATATGGATGCCGGACTTGTCAAGATAAATGCAACATTATTGAACAAAGTAACAATTGCCGGACGGCAGGTATTTACCATGCGTTTTGGTGATTTGATCTTCAATGCATATCTGAATGCGGAAAGTCTCCCCACCAAAATAGCTTCCATTCGAAACGGCAGCAAATTGGAACTTAAGGGCATTTATTCAGTAAAAACGGAATTGATAAATGGTGATATCGCACCACATTCTTTCCAGTTGTTTTTGCGCCGCCCGGCAGATATCGTCTTGTTAGAAGATGCTACATGGTGGAACTGGAAGCATACGCTTAGTGTCTTAGCTATTCTCGTCGCGATGATGCTTCTTGCACTCGCGTGGGTCCTGCTGCTGAGACATAAGGTAAAAGAGCAGACAATCGTAATTAGGGAAAAACTGGATAACGAAGAGAAACTTAAAAAACAGGCAGAAGCGGCAAATCGAGCGAAAAGTGAGTTTCTGGCCAATATGAGCCATGAGATCCGGACCCCAATGAATGGGATTATGGGTATGATTGAACTGGCCCTCGATACCAGGCTGACACCGGAACAAAAAGAATATCTGGGGATGGCCGAGACCTCAGCGCACACGCTATTGACTACGATCAATGATGTTCTGGATTTTTCAAAAATTGAAGCTGGCAAATTGGATCTGGAGCGAGTACCCTTCAACCTGAGGGATCTGGTTGGTTCATCAATGAAGACACTGGCAGTCAGGGCATTTAACAAAGGCCTTGAACTGGCAATCGACATTGATGAAAAGACTCCAGAAGCGATCATCGGCGATCCGGTTCGACTTAACCAAATACTGATTAATCTGGTCGGTAATGCGCTCAAATTCACAGAAGAAGGTGAGGTTGTTGTTAGAATTGAAGAAGCCGAAAAAAGCACTCAAAATACTGATGCACAGCAATTGAGACTTCATTTTGCAGTTAGAGATACGGGTATTGGAATATCAGTAGAACAGCAGCAGCGAATTTTCAGGGCGTTCGAACAGGCCGATATGTCGACGACCCGAAGATATGGAGGAACCGGACTTGGGTTAGTGATATCATCACGTCTAGTCCACCTTATGGATGGTGATATCTGGGTCGAAAGTTTACCGGGCTCGGGCAGCACCTTCCATTTCACAGCCACGTTTGAATTAGATGCTGATGGAGTGAAACAACTCAGACTCGAAATTCCACGTTCACATGAAGGATTGAATGTCCTGGTTGTTGATGATAATGCGACGAATTGCCATATACTCGATCGGATGTTGAAAAACTGGGGAATGAATCCAACCGTGGTCACCAATGGAGCTGATGCCTTACTTTTGATGGAAGAGAAAAGCAATAGTGAGCCCGCCTTTCCACTTGTACTTCTCGATTATCATATGCCCCGAATGGATGGTCTTGAAATTGCAGAACAGATTCGCAATCGCTGGAATTCGGATAAGGTTGCAATCCTTTTACTATCGTCGGGCACGCAGCATAATTTTGCCAAACGTTTACAAAAGCTTGAAATAGCTTCTCATTTGGTGAAACCAATCATTCAATCAGACCTGTTTGAAAAGATTATGATGGCCTTGGGTAAATCGGCGGATTTTGTTGACTACAGGAATGATTCAAAAACGAGAAATGACGGCGTCAGGCTATCCCGAAACCTTAACATATTGCTTGCAGAAGACAACAAAGTGAACCAGACCTTCGCTGTTCATACACTTGAGAAACATGGACATGCGGTAGAAGTTGCTGAAGACGGCAGAGACGTAGTTGCAAAATATCGGAGTGGCAATTTCGATCTCATTTTGATGGACGTTCAAATGCCCGGATTGAATGGTTATGAAGCAACGAAACGGATCAGGGCACTTGAAAAAAACAATGAGCATCATATTTTAATCATTGCATTGACTGCCTGGGCCATAAAGGGAGACAAAGAGAAATGCATTGAATCCGGAATGGATGATTATTTGTCAAAACCGATACGAACCGGCGAATTATATAAATCCATATCCAGACTGATTCCTGAGCTCGTATCTGTAGACGAAGAAGTGGAAGTATTGATATATCATGATGGTGAGGATTTGAGTTCGGAAAGTGAGTCTGCGTTCGATCAATCGGCACTCATGGAACTGGTTAGCGGAGATTGGATTATGCTTGGGGAAATGCTCGATATTTTCCTCTCACAAGTCCCCGATTATATAGATACCATTCGAGACGCTATAAGATCTGAAGACGCGGAAAAACTTTATCAGAGGGCCCATGCACTCAAAGGCGTTACTGCAACTCTTCAGTCTCAGCCATCATTCAGGATAACTAAAGCACTACAAGACATAGGTGAATCCGGCGACCTGGAAAGAGCACCTGAACTTATGGAAAAGCTGGAGCGGGAGATGAACCGGTTGACCTCAGCTTTATCCGGGCTAAAACGGGAAGCCGAACAAAATGGTGCAAATGGTATTGAGCACTAGTCAGCATTTTGATTCAGGCGAAAACCGCGCTGCCGATTGTTCTTAAGAAGATAGTATCGATACCATTATACCCGGAACCTTTGAATGCCTTGCTGTGGACTATCGCTAATCTTTAGAATAACGTGAATTCGAGATAATAGAATCCCAGAATTTATCAGTCGGTGAAGACACCAGATCTTTACTCCCTAACCCCCTGAAGGGGGAAAAGAAAGTCCTCTTTAGGGGATTTAGGGGTCAAAAAGGCTAAAAATACCATAAAAGAAGTTGTTACTAACATTAGCAATTTATCTCGAACTGACGTTAGAATAGATTTTCTCAAAGAAATACTCGTCAGTGATTGAAGAACGTGCGTGAATAAAAGAAATAACTTTTTTCCCTGTATTACCTTACATTAAAATTAGTGTGTGTGGATTATGGTCATATTGCAATAATATGATTTATCTGACGATCGCCTGCTTCTGATTGCTAACGATTAAATTTTATAAAGAGAACAGTGATGAATTTTTTAAGTATTTGCTCATTCTTCAAATCTATTGATGATAAGGTTTTTGGAACAAAAGAAACCATCAGACTGATTCTGAACCTGATCGTCGTTGCATGTATCTTCATCCCATCTGTGGCCATTTCACAGCCGTATGCGGGCACATCCGATGTGTTTTCTGGTCATAGATCAGTTAGATCTGAGAAAGATACGTCACTGGCTTCGAAAGTTGACACCGTTGCATCTCGGGTTTTGCGAAGTACAGGCGTGCCAAGCGCATCCGTTACTGTAGTCCGGCGCGGGAAAGTCGCATATGTGCAGGCTTATGGAGCGGCCAGGTTGCATCCAAGTGTTGCTGCACGTCCCGATATGCGTTATGCGATCGGTTCTATTAGCAAACAGTTTACGGCCGCTACCATCTTGTTGCTTGAAGAACAAGGCAAACTTTCACTGGACGATCCCGTTTCAAAATGGTTGCCTGACCTGACCCGTGCAAATGAGGTTACAGTCAGGGAAATACTCTCGCACACCTCCGGATACCAGGACTTCTGGCCGCAGGATTATGTTCCCCCGATGATGCTCAAACCGATGCCTCCGCAGGAAATTTTGAACCGCTGGGCAAAACGCCCGCTGGATTTTGACCCGGGAACACAGTGGCAATACAGTAATACAAACTTTGTGATTGCTGCACAGATTGTCGAAAAGATCACCGGTGAGTCCTTCTTCAAGTTTTTGCATGAGAATATATTGGATCCGTTAGGATTATCGAGTGCAATTGACTTCGACAAGGGTAATATGACATCCAGTGATCCGGGAGGATATATGAGGTACGGACTTGGCCCGTTACGTCCGGCTCCCGAAGAAGGTCCCGGTTGGATGGCCGGTGCAGGTGAATTGGCTATGACTTCGCACGACCTTGCAAAGTGGGATATCTCGATGATTGATCAAAGCTTGTTGAGCAAGGATTCCTACAAAAAGCTTGAAACAGACGTACTCCTGAAAAGCGGCGTGGCAACCGGATACGGATTAGGTGTTGAAGTTGGCATGATGAACGGTCATCGCCTGATATCTCACAGCGGAGAAGTTTCAGGATTTACGGCTGAAAATATGGTATTTCCCGATGACAGTGTTGCTGTGGCAGTACTCACAAACCAGGATGCCGCACCTGCTGCCGGAGCCATAGCAAGAGGCATTTCTCGCATTCTCTTCAGCACCCAGGATGCACACACATCAGAACGGACAGCTCAAGCGCGTAACATTTTTGTCGGACTCCAGCATGGGAAGATTGATCGATCATTATTCACGTCTGATGCAAATGCTTACTTCAGCAAGCAGGCGCTGAAGGATTTCAAATCCAGTCTCAGCCCGCTTGGGCAGCCGAAAACATTTGTCCAGGTTGCCGAACGAAACCGTGGCGGCATGCTTGAACGTGTATTCCGGGTGATCCTTCCCAAACAGACTCTTCGTGTATGGACCTACCAGATGCCGGATGGTAAACTGGAGCAGTACCAGGTGGCCCCGGGGAGTTAACAATTTTCAAAACTGCCTATAAAAGGCACCGAAGATTACACAAGAGAACACAATTCACATCAGGAACCATTACCTGAAAAAAATTATGGTTCCTGATGGGGTTCATCCGTTTATCATGTTTTACCGCCAGGAGATGATTCGTAAGTTTTAGATTTTTTAACATTAAAGTTTCTTCTCATTGATTATCCTAATAGTAGAGTTAGCTATAAGATTACTTGACTGATGACACACTTTTGAAAATTGCTCAGAACGAGTTGCTATTTTCAAATACCAGGTTACAAGTCTGAATATTATTTATCGTTGGTTCGAGGCTATGAATACGCAAATTCTAATTCCTCATCCTGCCCTGCAGCCTTACATACAGAACTATCTGTATTATGAAACAGGTACAGAAGGGCTATGGACATGTGCAGATACCTCTCCGACGGCTCTTCCTGTGATGGCATTTGCAATGGAAAAAGAACAGTGCATTTACAAAGAGTTTGGTCGGCATGAACCACTACTGCTTTGTGGGCAACTGACAAAGTATTCCCAAATACATGCATTTGGAAGAATGAGATTATTCTACGTCTTTTTCAGTCCTGTCGGCGCCTACTACCTACTTGACACGCCTCAGAAAGAACTGAGAAACTCAATGGTGAATATTAGCGACTTGTTGTTAGGTACTGCTGCCAGGATACTTAAAGAGAAACTGAAAGAACAAACTACAATAATTGGTCTGCGTCAGGTAATTGAGACTTTTTTTCTAAAGTGGTTATCTCAGAAAAAGAAAAACGATTCAGCCTTACGGCTCGCACACGCCATAAAACAAATAGAACTGAATAGCCATCATAGAAATGTTATTACGGAAGTGTGCCATCAACACGGCTATTCCATAAGTAGGCTGGAACGACATATGCAGCAAATGGTAGGTATCGGTCCGAAATTGTTGCAACGAATCTTTCGATTCAACAATGTGCTAAATTATATAAACCAACAGCAATCTCCTTATCATTGGGCCGGGATTGCACGCCAGTTCGGCTATTTCGATCAAACGCACTTAATCAAAGATTTTACATTGTTTTATGGAACTACGCCGGGTAAGATCGAGGCTTCTACATCAAAAAGGCTTCAGTTGAGCTTGAGTTTTTCGGGCGAGGAAGAATCTGGAAAATCACCATTCAGGATATATGAATGAAGATTCATGAAATGCAACAGAATTTGTATAACCGATTATTGATCACGAACTGATTAGGTTACAACTCAAAACGGTGGAAAGAGCAAATGAGACCGTGAATTCCTGTGGCGTGTTTTAAATCCTTTTTTATTCAGAGAGTTTTACATAATGAATCCCATCATATTTACACCTCATCCTGCCCTGCGGCCTTACATTCATCATTATCTCTTCTTTGAGATAGGAGACCGGGAGACATGGTCTTGTACCAGTATGACTCCACCCGGGTGTGCTGCGTTGACTCTTACCATTGGAAGACAGAAAATATTTATTGGAGAGAATGACAGGCCGGCCAGCAAATATGAACCTGCGGTATTTGTTGGGCAGACTACGCGGTTTAAAAAACTTTTTATTTACGACCGGCTACAATGTTTTTTTGTGATTTTCCGGCCGTGCGGTGTCTATCCGCTGCTGGGAGTTCACCAGGGCAAATGCCGGAATGAATGCATATCCTTGACCGATCTTCTTGGATCATCTGTGAGACTATTTGAGGACGAATTTATGCAGACGACATCGGGTGAGGGGATACAGGCTGTTGTAGAAAAATTTTTTTTGAAGTCCCTGAATAAATCCAGACGGTATGAGCTGAAGAAACAGGAAGATAGTATCCGGATGGCAAGTGTTGTCAGGAAGATAGGGCTACAAAGTCATCATTGTTCTCAGATAAAGGCGGTGTGTCGGGAAGAAGGTTATTCGATAAGTCGGCTGGAACGGCATATGAGAAAGATTGTTGGCCTGAGTCCTAAGCAATTTCAGCGAATCGTGCGATTCAATAAAGTACTGCAATACATCAGACAAAACCGGTCGAATTGCAACTGGTCGCAGATAGCCAGCCGTTTTGGCTATTATGATCAAACCCATTTCATCAAAGAGTTTAAGCATTTCTACGGCAAGACCCCTTCTGAGCAATCAATAAATGATCGGTTTCTTGGTGACATCACTTTACAGGAAAGTAGATTGTAGGTGACGGTATAATTTCTGTTCTACCGTTAGTTCAACCCAAAATTTGCCGATTTTTTACTATAACTGTGCTCTGTTTAAGCTGATATTATTCCCGAATTCTGTGGGTGATTCCAGATGAATATTTCGGGAATAACAACCCAAAAGAGTAAAAATGAGAGAGCCAGGACCTGAGTGCGTTTAATTATAACTGATGTGGGAATCAAAGGTCAAGATTAGCAATACTTCGCCTGGCTGGTCTGATGTGAATTGATTACATCATCTTCTCAAGCTCCGCGGAATAGCTGATCGAATCGATTGGTGAGTGATATCAGTCATCGACAAAATTGGCTTTCATAATCTCATGTCTTTTTGGCTGGTCTCCTGCTTTACAGTTCATGTGAAAATCGAAAAATCAAGACAAAGGATACCTATGAGTGATAATTATGAATCAAGAAAATTCGAAAGAATAACTGTTTTTTTTGTAGAAAGGCTAAAGTATTCGAATACCGTTGGGATATTTTTAGTAGTGATGTTGATTCTTGGGGTATGCAGTTATCAAACAACTTTTGGGCAATCCAGAAAGAATCAGAATAACCCCAGGTTTCCGGAACGTGAGAATCTTATTCATAAAAAATCGTCTGAATCATCAGAACAGAAAAATCCTGAGTATTATTACTTTCCGCAAACCATGCAAGAAGTGGCTAGAACAAGAGAAAAATACTTGAAAAACAATGGAAATTTTAACTATCTGATTTCGAAACAACCGGTTCGTAAAACGACTTCAAATGAATGGGATAACGTAGGACCATTTGGAAGTAGTCCAGAATGCGGAACCAATGCAAGCACGAATCATTATAGTGGGAGGATAATTAGCCTGGCACAGGATTGGGATTCCACCAATGTTATGTATCTCGGTGCGGCAAGCGGCGGTTTATGGAAGAGTGTTAATAAAGGTCAGTCGTGGAAGAACATAATCGATACCCTTCCATGTCCATCTGTATCCTATATAGAAACCAATAGGGCTAAACCCGGCGAAGTATGGATTGGGACCGGGAACGTGGATGGAGAAGGATATGGTGTTTCTATCGGAATAGTATATTACAGCTCTAACTATGGTACAACTTGGCAAGAAGTTCATTTTGCCCTTTCAGACATTAAATGGGTTTCAAAAATTCTTATCCGTCCCGGCGCAAGTACCACTCAGCCGGATGTAATATTCATAGCCACTGATAAGGGTATTTACAGGTCCGAAGATAAAGTTCATTGGACCAAGGTGCTTTCGGGTGCATTTTCGGATATAGTAACAGTAGGATATTTTTTATCAACGGATTATAATGTAATTGCTGCCCAGATACGTGACACGCACGATTCATCTCCAATCTGGTACAACAACAACAAAGGATATACGGGTTCATGGACCAAACGGCAGTTACCGAAGGCAGGGACTAATTTAGGCAGGATTTCTCTGACCAGTTCTGCATTCGGATATAGCAACAAGGTATATGCAAATGTAGCTACAACTTCAAATGGTCTGGATGGCATTTGGAGATCAGATAATAGCGGAGATACTTGGACAAAAGTTGGTAATCCGAATCCTGGTGCTAAACAGATGAATTATAATAATACCATTTTGATGGATCCGTATGATACTGATGGAAATACTGTTTATACCGGGGAAAATACACGGGAATTGTATTTCACAACCGATGGCGGGAATACCTGGGAATCCTCTGCTTCATATACTGATGGTGCAATTCATGAAGATCAACATTTTATTCTTCATGATGTAAGTGAGGTGGCTACAATATACGTGGCAAATGACGGAGGTGTGTATAAGTCCACTAATGGGGGAAAGGGCTTCGTTTCTCTCGGAAATAATTTTTTGCCGATCGCACAAATTTATCACCTGACAGTGAGTCCCGAAGCAGGAGGACTCTTTGATGGTTCAAGATATTACATCGGAACACAGGATAATGGGATACAGAGAGGTCCCAATGAATTTTTACACTTTCAACATCTCACGTGTTGTGATGGAGGTGATATCGCTTTTAAAGACGGTATTCAATATTCGACATTAGTTGGCCTTGATAACAGTAATCCCAATCGTATACAGCATCCGCATGATGGAAATGCATGTCAGGCCTGGGATGGTTTTACGGATGGTTTACCTTCAGGAACGCCATGGGGTTCTCAACTAATCAATAATGGGACAAATTTTTATTTGAGTTTTAATGGTGGAGTGTACAAAACCACAAACGGTGACTTGCCCTGGAGCTTAATTCAAAACTTTCGTGGGATCACCAGTATAGGTGTGGATCGTGAAAATATTCTGGTTGTCGGGTTCAATGACCCGATCCCAATTCGTATTTCAAACAGCACAAATACAGCTTTTAGTAGCCCCTCGAATCCATCCACTTTCTGGCAGAATAAAAAAGTTACGGATATCGATTTTGGGCCGGCCAGAGGAACTCACAGGGATATTTACGCTGCGCTATCTGGAATTTACGGTATCCGGCTTGTAAAAAGTACAGACGACGGGCAAACGTTCACAGATATTACGGGTGATTTGCCGGAAGGTATTAATGCAAGATCACTGCTTGTTGATCCTACTAATGACAATGACATATATATTGGTTCTGATTTTGGGGTATATGTCAGTTTTAATGGTGGTACAAATTGGCATAACTACTCAGAAAATCTGCCTTCGGTTAGTTATGTCAATGATTTAAAATATGATCCTTACAGCAATAAAATTGTTGCTGCAACATATGGACGGGGTGTGTTTATCGCAGACCGTGCAACGTTTACAACGGATATTACATCAACAGTTGATAAACCTGCTAAATTCAAGCTGTATAGAAACTACCCAAATCCGTTTAATCCCACTACAGAAATAAAGTACGACATAGCCAAAACCGGGGTTGTCAGGTTAGCCATCTATAATATCCTGGGCCAAAAAGTACGGGTGCTGGTAAATGGGCTTCAATCTGCCGGTGAACATCGTGTACAATTCAACGCAAGTATGTTATCGAGTGGAGTATATATTTATCGCCTGGAAGAAATTGGTCATGTTCAAACCAGAAAGATGATTTTGCTGAAGTGAGGTGCAAAAACCTCCAGGGTCTCCCATACTCTGGAGGTTTTTTAGTCTGGTGAATATTGGAATATGTCGTTTGTCGGTTGCAGGTGGGGTGATGTCCGTATACTTGTGTAAAAATAGAAAAGGTGCTGCCTAAAGGTTAGATTTGGTTTTTCTCTGACAAAAGAACCAAAACCTAATAGGACAACACCATGAAAGGAAAAGTAAAACCTTCCCAGGAATTGAGCAAAACCATTGACCAACTTTTAACTGGAGCCCACTCGAGCGAAGAGCTCTTAAGTGAGCTTTTACGTTTGGGAGCCCAACGGATTCTGCAGGAAACCGCGGAAGCGGAGGTAGATGAGTTTCTGGGTCGGGGCTGGTATGAGCGAGGGAGTAAGCAGGCTGCCCATCGCGGCTATCGCAATGGTTACACCCCCCTGAGCCTGAGAACCACCCAGGGGCCAATTCAGTTACAACGTCCGCGGGTGCGTGGGAATGAAGAGCCCTTCGAGAGTGCGATTTTATCTCGGGTTGCCCGTCTGGAGGATCGCCTGGTGAGGCTGGCTACCGAGATGTATGTTCGGGGGCTATCGACCCGCGATATCGAACAAACCTTAACCGATGGGCAGGGCCAGCCGGTGCTCTCACGCAGCCTGACCAGTCGGTTGACCGAATTATACGCCGAGTTCTTCGAGGATCTAAAAGCCCGCGGACTGGCCCATCCTCTGTTGGTAGTCAGTGATGGGGGCAAGGGGATAATCAAAGCGATTGCCGAATGTTTTCCCTTTGCCGATCGGGGACGCTGTATTGCCCATAAAATGCGTAATCTGACCAACAAGCTCCCGAAAGACAAGACCATTACCGATCCGGTTAAAGCTCGAGTAAGGGCCATTTATTACGCTGGGGATCTGGAAACCGCCCAGGGCCTGGCCAAAGCCTTCATCACAGACTACGCCCAGAAATATCCATCGATGATCAAATGCTTTAACGATGATCTGGGGGCTTGCCTGGTGCACCTGAAGTATCCCTATGGACATCGAAGAAGTATTCGAACCACTAATTTGATCGAACGTTCCTTTGCCGAGCAAAAGCGAAGGACCAAGGTTATCCCCAATCATGTCAATGAAAAGGGAGCCATGAAACTGGTCTATGGAACCTTAATCCGGGCGGCCCAACGCTGGCAGCGGGTTAGTATGGACGAGGCGGATTTGGTCTTGTTAAAAACCCTGAGAAAAACGATGTGTAAAGATCAACCTGTAACGATAACCGATGACCGAATCTCCTTTAAACAAGCAGCCTGACCTTTTTTGTTTTTACACAGAAAAAAAGACTTGACCCAGGTGGTATTCATGGTAGATAAAAATTAAAAATATAACCTCAAACAGGGTTTGATTCGAAGTAACCAACACAAACTTCACATCACGTAGCCTCTAAATAAGGTTGCCGATTTTTTACTATAAGTTTTGCTGAAAGAACTATAAAATTGGTGGTTGTGTGTTGTGTGATAACACATTGTTGTAATCACCAGGTTCATATTTGTCTTTTCGGGTTCAGGATTCCGGTAGAAATCCTAAAAACAAGTGATATCATCGTTTTTTATAGACGTGACTGAATGAGATGGGGAATCACATTGACATCGTTGGTTATAGGATTGGCCGGGATTGAATCCATGCATCAGGGACGCGGACCTTTTAGTCGCATTTATTTTTATCGAAAAAAGTAAACCCAATCATATGAGGATAAATAATGGTTAAAAAATTTTCGTTCGTCTTAATACTGATCATTTTCTTTTTCTCAAAGTATTCATTCTCTCAAAATTTTTGGGAACCTACAGGCACTATACAAGGAGGAAGAGTAGTAAAAATTGCTGTTGCTTCGAACGGGGATATATATGCCGGTGGTGCTTATGGGGGCATCTTCCGATCTACCGATAACGGCACAACATGGGAACAGACGAATAACGGACTCGGGGATCTGAAGGTAAAAGCAATAAAATGTGATACGGGGAACCGGGTTTTTGTTGCGACGAATAGCGGTATATATAGATCGACCGATAATGGAGATCATTGGGAAGCAGTTTACACGGGAGCTCACTGTAATGATCTGAGTATAAGTTCTGATGGGACCATTTTTGCTGCCGGGACCAACTCTCAGGTATTGACATCAACAGATAATGGAAGTAACTGGACACGTCCGGGAACCGATATAGATACTTTAAACATAAGTCTTATTGACTATACTTCAGATGGAACATTGATAGCCGTGGATTACAGTAACGGCATTTTCAAATCTACAGACAATGGCGTGACATGGACAGCTTCCAGCAACGGTTATACAATTTCGGACGGCCCGTCCTCTATTTCTTCCGATAATAGCGGGAATATTTTCATTTCCACATACCAGGGCGGGTTGTATGAATCCACGGACAGTGGTGACCACTGGTCCAAAATCAACGGTGATATCGATAATACTTACCTATTGGATGTAGCGGAAAATTCCTCGGGTAATATCTATGTCGCCACTTTAACCGACTTATATAAATCGACTAATAACGGAACAAACTGGACGCAGTTAAATACAGGCACAGTATCAAGAGAGATGCAATGTGTAACCGTTGATCAATCGGATAATGTTATTGCCGGAACTTATTATGACGGGGTGGTACGATCGACTGATGGTGGAGCGAACTGGGAAACATTAAATAACGGACTCTACTTGACGACCATTAAAAAAATGGTAAAAATTCCGTCGGGAGATTTATATGCCGTTGTGGATGGGAAAGGTATTTATAAATCGACCGATGACGGCATAAGCTGGAATCCGGTCACAATCAAAGATGATCAATACAATCTGTCAATCCTTGATTTGACCGCTACGCAATCAGGCGTGTTATTATCTTCAGCTACCTTTGGAGGGACATATATCACCAGTAACTATGTTAACTGGGACCCTTTTACACATCCCTTTACAGGTAATTATGCATTCATCACGGTCGCCGCCAGCACGAACGGTTACCTGTTTGGTGGGATGGCGAATGGTAAAATCTATCGTTCACCCTTATCAACTGACGACTGGACGGACATTACCGATACGCTTTCTTCCACACACATTTACAAAATTGGGGTTAGTCCCGACGGCGAGGTTTTCGTACTTGCGGATAACGGGGTCTTTCGCTCGACCGATAACGGCGATACATGGTTAAATGTCAGCGGCATCCCTGCTACCTATAATTTTTCAATTGCATTCGACCCGGACGGAGATATTTTTATTGGCGGCGCAGGTGATGGAGGCGGTGTTTATCGTTCAACTGACAATGGAGCTACGTGGACAAACAGCAAAGATGGATTGACGAATACGGGGATTTGGTCGTTAGCAGTTGGCAACGGTAAAATATATGCGGGAACGTATAATGGCGTCTTCAGCTCAAGTGATTCTGGTTCAACGTGGCATCCTATGTCGGGAGGGCTTGCCTCAGGCTATATTTATTCTCTAATGATCACCCCTTCTAATCATCTTCTCGCAGGAACCAGGGGCTCGGGTATTTTTGAAAGTGCGAACGTACTGACCGGCATAACGCACGAATCAGACAACTTGCCGGATAAGTTTTCACTGCAGCAAAATTATCCCAATCCGTTCAACCCAACAACAGAAATCAAATATAGTATAGCGAAGACCGGGATTGTGAGGCTGACAATTTATAATGTATTGGGTCAAAAAGTGCGGGAGTTGGTAAACAAGGTTCAATCTGCCGGAGAGCACCTGGTCGAATTTAACGCAAACATGTTATCAAGCGGCGTGTACCTTTACCGGCTGGAAGAAGGGGGACGTGTTCAGACAAAAAAGATGATTTTGTTGAAGTGAGATGCAGGAAACCTCCAGGGTTTCCCAAACCTTGGAGGTTTCTCCGACCGGATAATATTGGAATAAGCCTTTACCAGTTTCTGGTTACAGGTTTGTTTCATCGTAAATTAACGTGAGTTCGATATAAGCATTGGAAGAAATCGTTAAAAACGATTCGTTTTAGATTCGTTGACTCATAGCACCCGGATTAATCCGGGTGTTAGAGAGAATCCGTTAACACATGAACCGTTTTAACGGTTTACGCCGGTCCGGATATACGTCTGTATATGTGAAATCAGTATCTTTACAGGTTTATCTTATGTCGAACTCACGCTAAATTAAACCAAACATAAAACTCTAAGAAATGTCTCGTAAGGGACTAAATATGGGTAAAAAAACAAGGCCACCTTCCTCCCTGCTGTGCCGATAGCTACGGAATATGTGACTTCCAACCTTGTATTTAGAAATAAATAAGACCCTAATATTTGCCGATTTTTTACTATAACTATTCCCATTTCAATCAGAGATTAAAGATGTTTTGTGTGTAATTAGGCAGGCTTTGTCCGAATACAGGTTCTAAAAGCGGTCCATGGGATATTATTACCGCTATTTGATCAAATAAAAACGGATCATCAGCTTTGGAATGAATGAGAGTCCCGGTGATGTAAAATGGCACAAGCAGTTTGTAAAGCTTACCGGAGGAAAAGATAAGGCAAGGAGAATCAGGGAGCAGTATCTCTGTTATATCTGCCATGGCACAAAGTATATCGCGTTTCAGGAAGATGATGTGTTTGGGAATGGTGGGAAATGATCTCGGAGTGACGTGAACAAGCAATGAAAGCTGATGAAGTCAGCAATCAGTTGGATTAAGCGGTCATCACACAGGGTGATGGCCGCCTTTTTCGGGAAAAGATTAATCGGGTTTTTTAAAACCAATCAATAACAGGGCCATTTCAAAGACGTGGCAGACGTCGTCTACCCGCATTGATGATTTATGGCCTTATCAGGCGTAACGGAGGTTGATAATGAATCACGAAGAGAATAAAGAAGAGGACGCAAAACTCACAAATAAAGAAAAAACATTTGATCCACAGGATGATAAGAGGCCTTTCTCAATTGAAAGAAGACGCTTTTTGATGCGTGCCGCCGAACTGGGTGCATTGGTCATTGCTTCGCCGCTTTCGCTGGCAACCGTGTCACGGGCCTTTGTGGATCCAAACCGTCCGATAACCCCACACGATGAGCTGGGACCATTCTATAAACGTGATACTCCGCACCAGGATATATTACGTGCACCAGGTGATCCGGGACTACCCCTCAAACTTTCTGGTAAGGTTTACAGCGAGAAAGGTTTTGAACTGCCGGATGCCACACTCGAAATATGGCAGACCAATGCGGCCGGTATCTATGATTCGATTGGAAACCGCTATCGAACAACACTGATTGCGGATCCCAAAGGTGAATATGATCTGCAGTCGGTAATGCCAGGACATTATCCCGCGCGTGTTTGTCAACATGTGCACTACCTGGTGCGAGCTGAAGGGCATAAACCTCTGGTAACACAACTCTATTTCGCAACGGATCCGGTCTTTGAAGGAGATCCCGACAAAAACTTCCATCGTGATCCCGTCATTGAAAGCAGGCAATTGGTCCGCCCGGTAACTATCACTGGTGAACCCGATTCCGTGACTGCAAACGTAACCTTCGATCTCGTGCTGGAGAAACTATGATTGCCTGGATTTTAGGATTTCTGTTGCTTGTATTAATGCCTATCGTCCCGCCCGGCACACCCTCCTATGAGCTGAAACTGCCTTTTACTCCCATCTATAAAATGATATCAGATCATGGGAATGTACTTGTCATTGTAAATAAACAGCTGAGTATACATACCCTTGCACTACCATCGGGCCGTGAATTGAGCACCGTTGACGGTCACAATGCTGTCAATGGTGCTATTTCTCCCAGCGGTAAATGGCTTGCCATTGCTACCAGGGATAATAAGGTAATCCTTTATTCGGCAGCTGATAAGGCAAAGAAGACACTGGATATAAAAAAACATGTGGAAACAATGACGTTTCTGGATAAGGGACTTTTGCAGGTCAATAAAACACTATGGGACATATCCGTGATGCGTCCGGTGGTAACACTTAAAACGGAATTCGGACCTGTGACAGCCGCCGCCATAAGTCGGGACGGAACACGCCTGGCTGCAGGTGGAGGGGATACGGTCGTGCGCCTGTACGACACAAAATCATGGAAACTTATTAGCCATTACAACGGATTGAAGCTGGAACCATTTGGACTCTCTTTCACACCGGACGGTTCCAGGCTCATTGTGGGTGGCATTGATGATCGACTCACTATGCTCAATGTATCAGATTTTAAAGAAATAAAGTCATTTCACAGTGGCGAGTCGGGTGTGACCGGAGTCAAACCGGTCGGCAAAAGTGGATGGGTTGCTGTGCACTATATAGATGCAAGGACCGACAAGCCGAAAGCCTGGGGATTGGTGAATATCAATTCAGGCTCTAATAAGTCGCTCTCTGGCGCAAAAACAGTGGTTAAAATTATAGATGGGAAGATTCTTTGCTTTCGGTTTGAAGGAAAAACGCTGACGGCAACAATAGAGGAGTTGCCGCATGGATGAGGCATGCTGTTCATTCAGCCACTCAAGCTCGTCTGAGCTATCAGAGCCCTACAAAACAGGATAACTATCGTGGAGGCGAAGATGAAAAATGAACATATACATGGTCTGTTGGAATGCATTCTAAAAAGAAGAATGCATAGTTTTACGCTAACTGCCGTTTATTCGCTAACGGCGCTGCTGTTTTTTATGGGTTTGGTTTATCAATCCAGTTTTTGCCAAACCTATAACTCAAGGCTGGTACCCGTATTTAAGCGCAGTGATGGCTATCTGGTCCTGGTAAAGCAGCCGCGGTTTGTTAAAGGGATTCATGCGACTCCCGTTGATGTAGATGCCCAAACGCCTCAAAAGGGAAAGCCAGTCACCATCGGCACCACCTGGACTATCCACTCAAAAATTCTGAATGAAGACCGCCAGCTGCTGATTCATCTGCCGCTCGGCTATAGGTACTCAACCCGACAATATCCGGTCATGTATCTCTTAGATGGTCCTAAAGAGTTCGAGCACGTTGTGGGAATTGTTGATTTCCTGGCCCGTAACTGGCGCATTCCGCCCATGATTGTTGTGGGTGTGGCTAATAAAAACAGGTTGCATGATATGACGACTGCTGCCATCAGAGATACCTTTCGTTTCACCGACCCATTCAATCCGGCCGGAGCCGCCGCAATGCCAGTACCGCACGTCACTGGTGGTGCAGGAAAATTCATGCACTTTCTTTCGGGTGAAGTCACTTCTTTCGTAGAAGATCATTATCGAACAGCACCTTTCGCATCCTGGCGGGGCATTCTCTTGCCGGTTACTTAACGGTATATGCGCTACTGGCACAACCTAAGAGTTTTAATGCTTACATCGCTATAAGCCCCAGTCTCTGGTGGAATGATGAGGAACTGGTGAAAAAAGCGAAAGCTGAACTGAACAAGTTGCCGCTCAATGGACGATTCTTTTATCTGACCGTTGGCGACCGAAACAGACCAATGACAGATGTGGTTATGGACTTCGATGGGCCCTTGGAGTTGACACATCCCAAGGGCTTCCACTGGTGGTATAAGGTGATGCCGGATCAAACACACGAATCACAGACACACCTAGCTATATATGGTGGCTTGGAGACAATTTTTTTGGATTGGAGAATCCCCAAAGTTTTCTGGTGGCCATATAATAGTACTGACCGTATCAAGAAGTTCGAAGCGCATTTCACACGGGCTTCAAAAATCTACGGCTACACGATCAAACCACCCGAGGCGCTTGTCAACCAGATGGGATATGAACAATTGCAGTCGGGCCATTCACAACGTGCTATTGATATTTTTAACGAGAACATCAAAATCTATCCCAATTCTCCCAATGTCTACGACAGCATGGCCGATGCACTGCAGGCCACCGGGCAGCTCAAGGATGCGCTGAAGGACCGAAATGAGTCCGTCAAACTGGCCATGGCGAATGAGGATCCGAGACTCAAAATTTATAAGAAGAAGCGGGATGCACTTCAAAAGAGGATTAAAGAAGGTACCGGGAAGTAGAGGTCAGTAAACCCAGGTCTATAAAAGGAGATCAACAATGAACGGAGAACCCTCCAACCAACTGCCCCAACAAGTTCAGGACGACAAGCTTAACAGAATGAAGCGGTACATTTTGCTCTTCAACTTGTTTACAGGGATGCTCATGCTGATTCTCATCATATCGTTTCCCCAAACTACCTTTGGACAAATCTATTATCAAAACATACCAACGTTTAAACCATCATTATCTATACAAGGTGCTGGTAAAAAGTCTGTGTTTGCAACACAATTATTGGTCGTCCGGGGTGGAACGATTATTGATGGTACAGGGGCCGGGCCCTTAAAAAACGGAATTGTGGTTATAAGAAACGGACGGATCACAACTATTGGAAAGGCTGGGAAGGTGAGGATCCCGGCCGGATCACGGGTGATAGATGCAAAGGGCAAATGGGTCATCCCGGGACTCGTCGATGCCCACGTCCATTACAGCCAGACCGGCTGGTTCGACGGACGTCCGGACGCTCTCGGCCCAAAATCAGGCGATGCATTAAAGCTCTATTCCTATCCCAAAGTCGTCGCTTCTCTGCGCAACCATCCCGAACGCTTCTTCAAGGCGTATCTCTGTTCAGGAGTTACAGCAACTTTTGATGTTGGCGGTTATCCATGGACACGTGCTTTGCAAGCGCAAGGCGAGCAGGACCCTTATGCGCCTCACGTCAGGGCGGCCGGGGCCTTGTTGTCGACGGTGGATTTCTGGCTCAACCTACCGGATCAGAAGCAGTTTGTGTACATGGCATCGGACAGCATGGTGCGTGCGGCTGTGCGCTCACACGCCGCACTTGGTTCAGCTGCGATCAAAATATGGTACATTGTGCCGCGCACCTGGTCGCATGCCGATACCACACATTTCAGCAAACTGGTGCATCTGGCAGGGGCGGAAGCGGACAGCGTGGGACTTCCACTTATAGTGCATGCCATGGGTTTGTGGGAAGCTAAAGATGCCATTCGTGCTGGTGCCAGGGTGCTTGCTCATAGTGTATTTGACCGTCCTGTTGATGATGAATTCCTGCGATTGGCCCGAGAGCATCATGTGATTTACGAGACAACCCTAGGCATGCCTGAAGGCTATTTGAATGCATACCTGAATAAACGTCCGGACCAATTGCCCTACCCAACAGGTTGTGTCGATTCAGCAACGAAAGCCAAACTGGCTGCCGGTCTGCCTGACTCACTACAGAAAATTTTAAGTCACGACCCCGGCTTAAAAAGCTACGAAAACCACCTTAAGCAAATGATCGATACCGGGCTTGTCAACCTGAAGCGAGTTCAGGATTCCGGCATCACCGTGGCCATGGGCACCGATGCAGGCAATCCCGGAACGTTGCACGGCCCGTCCGTTTACCGCGAGATGGATCTCATGCAGCAGGCCGGTCTTACTCCTATGCAGGTCCTTGTGGATGCTACACACAATGGAGCACTTGCCATGGGTATGGAGAAAGAACTGGGAACACTTGAGCCGGGTAAGGACGGTGACCTTGTGATCCTGAATGCAGATCCTTTAAAGGACATCACAAATGTACGCCGGATTTACCGGGTAGTGAAAGGCGGACGAGTGGTGTGGCCGTCTATTAAACATTAGAAATGTCAAGATTCCCATCTTAACAAAAGGAACATAAATATGGAGTTAAAAGAGGAATTGGCCTCAGCAAAACCCAAAGTGAGAAAGGACGCGATATACCGGCGTGCCTACATCTGGATAGCACTCATCTTCGTATTCATAGGCGTGGGTTTCTTTCCAAGCTATTTCTCGCGCTTGTCGGAGACGGATCTGGCTCACCACATTCACGCTGTCATCGGGATATCATGGATGCTTCTGGTGCTCGCACAGACGTACCTGATAGGTCATGGCGGTGTCCGCTGGCACCGAAGGGCCGGGGTGCTGTCTTTCGTACTGGCTCCCCTCCTTGTGATCACAGGCATCTATATGACGCAGCTAAACCTGGCAGACGGACACCTCGAGTTGGGCGACGGTCGCCTTGGCCTTGCCTATGAGAACGTCGGTCTGCTCCTGTACTTCAGCCTGTTTTACGCTCTTGCCATCATTCACCGGCACGACTTCCGTCGGCACCAGCGCTACATGGTCTGCACGGCTTTCGTGGCCATCCCACCGGCAGTAGCGCGTATCCCGGTTTTCTATCTTCCGCGCGGTAGTATCATGGTCTGGAAGGCTGATCTGCTCTCGGTGGTCCTCATCGAAGCTATTGTTGCCGTCCTCCTTCTTAACGACTGGCGGAAGGGTAAACTCTATTTCGCCTACGCTTTCACCTTCATTTTCTTCTTCATCCAGATAGTGACTACCCACCTGTTCCTTACCTGGCACCCGTGGCTCGCATTTTGTCACTGGCTGGTCGGGTAAGTTAATGTCTCTATCAACCCAAACACAAAGATGGCATCCTGATGTTCTCCGATTTATCGGAGAATGTAGGATCTGGTCGCAACAGACACTGCGCTTCTCACATGCCACGATCGCTGCCTTAGTCCATGTCCCGACACGCCGGGATAGGCCCAAAACGGTGGCGGATGTTACGGGTGAGGGCGAAGCTTCAGTCCGAAAACCTCCTAAGAAGAATGACATCTGTTGTGAGAAGTCTTATATATAACCAGCGGAGATCAACAATGAACACCAAACCGGTCCAACATCCATTCAAACTCATATAGAATAGGAAACTTTATTCAATTAGGTTAAATAAACTACTGATTTTGCTGGTTGTAACATTGTTACTAATGGTTCTTTCAGGATTATCGCTACGACCAGTATTCTCACAATCACCCTGGCATCAGGCATCCAGTGCGAGGCTATATGCCATGAATGTAGCGCGGCCGCAAAAGTCATCCGCCGCGAGACCTCATACGGTGCACGTTGCGCCACCAACAGGTGATCGGACGAGAGACCATACGAACATCGTTACAGCTTTCAAGAGGGCGCAACCCGGTGATACGATTCTGTTTGCCCACGGGATGTATGTGGTCGGAGACATCATTCAGGTGCCGACGCCGCGACTCACGCTTCTTGGCGACGCAAAAGGAACCGTGCTCCGCGGCTGCACTCCGGATGATTACAAGAAGCTGGCGCAACAAGAGCAAAAGCTGCACAAGAAAGTCATTTTTGGCCATGGCACACCTCATCTCCCGCCGGATGCGCGGGTGCATGAGGAGGAGATTGTTAAGCATTGCGGGATGTTCCGACTGACCGGCGGGCACGACACTGTCCGCAAGCTGATATTCGATTACATGCGCCTCGGCCTGGTGCTTGGCTATGAGCACCAACGGGGGTACAGACCTTCCGAAGGTGGCTATCTTATTGAGGAGAACGTGTTTCGCAACACGGACAACGGCATTCGAGTTGGGCTGTCATCGCCGGAACCGACCGTGATCCGTCACAACACCTTCGTCGACACATTTCATGCCGTGTCGGCAGGCGGCAGCAACATCCACATATTGGATAATACAATTCTGGCGCCTGCACCCGGGCAAGTTCCCGGTCAGGGATACCCGAGTATCGCGATCGGCATCATCGCGATTAATCCGGTGAAGGGTACACGTGAACCTCCCTATGGACGATGCGACGACAACATAATCGCGGGGAATGTCATCGACGGCTATCCCAGCGGAATTTCTTTGGGAGCTCGTCCTGGAACGGGTTGCCACAGAAACACCATCCGCGACAACACTGTCTTCATTCGGCCGGTAGTCATACAACAATCTTTGGATCACTCTACTGATCGAGACAAGACCAGCTTCATCTTTTTCGGAATTCCCATATCAGTCTCTGCACCGGATATGGGGGGCAAACCCGGCAGCCTCGTGGACAATCAGATCGAGGGCAACCGGATACTAGGTGCTGAAGGATACGGCATCAAGATTCAGCATGCCTCAAACAACCGGATTGCGGACAACATGATTACGGGGATTATCCCACTGGATCCCTTCCCGGGTCACAGCGACGCCCCGTCGAACTCACGTAAGGGCAACGGCTCGGGTATCTGGGTCTCAAAAGGCAGTGATGGGAATGAGATCACTGGTAACAAGTTCCAGGATATTGCCACTTATTCCATTGTTCTCGAGGGCGATAGCAACATTTTCCGAAACCGCCGTGCTAGAGACACAGTGCGCGATATGAGTACCAACAACCGATTAAGGAGACCTGACTCACGCTGATCGCTCTCACAACCAGGCAATCAGTCATTCAAAAATATTTTCAACATGAACATTTCTCTGAAAAAAGAAAATGGGCTGTCGGGCCTGATGTCTGCATCGGTATTCCTGATGCTCTTTTGGGGATTATCACTACAATCAACCAGTGCCCAATCATCGGAGCATCAGGCTTCCGCCTCGGCACCGTTGAAAGGCATCGACGCCTATGTTCATAAGGTGATGAAACAGTGGCAGGTACCGGGCTTGGCCATCGCCGTGGTTAAGGATGGCAAGGTAGTATTGGCAAAGGGATACGGCATTCGGGAGGTGGGCAAGCCGGGCAAGGTGGATGCGAATACACTATTCCCAATCGGCTCGATTACGAAGACAATGACTGCCGAGGCGCTTGGGACACTGGTTTCTGCTCACAGGCTGTCTTGGGATGCTCCAGTTGCACAATACATGCCGCATTTTCAACTTCGCGATGCGTACGTCACACAACATATTACGTTGCGTGACCTGCTCTCTCATCGCAGCGGATACTGCGATGACCGGGCCATGATGATGACCACGGACGACAGTGACCTAATCCAACGGATGCGTTTCAAGACACCGGACTACGGTTTCCGTACTCGATTTTGCTACAATAACATGATGTATTTGGCTTCCTCTGAATTCATTCCCGCAATCACGGGAGAATCCTGGAATCGTTACATCCATGAACATCTGTTCGTACCATTGGACATGGATCGCACGATAAGCACAACGCAGGATTTTTCCCAAGCCTCGAATGTTGCGATGCCCTACGCCATCGTCAATGGAAAGCTAAGCGAGTTACGTCGCAATAGTTTCTGGCCACACAATGGAGATATAACCACCCCGATTGGGGGTTTACACTCAAGTGTTAATGATTTGAGTCACTGGATGCTGATGCGGCTTGCGGGCGGACATTATCGCGGCAAGAAGGTGCTGGATTCGTCGGTCCTGCACGAGATGCAGACTCCACAACAATTCATCCCGGATGACGATCCTCTCATGCGACCGCTGATGGAACTCATAAGCCCGAAGAGTCGGTATTACGCTCAGGGTCTGGGGGTGCAGCTATTCGAATACGGATCACACACTATCATCATGCATGGCGGGCTTAGTCCCGGTGCGACTTCGTTCCATGTTATCGTACCAGATGCCCGGCTGGGCGTGGTCGTACTTAGTAACAAGATGTTCAACAATGGTGTGATCGGTGTCACGTGTTATGTATTGCAGGCGTACCTTGGGGAGGAACACCGCAATGTCAGCCAAATTGCATATGCTCAGGATATGCGCATGAGAAAGCATTCTATCTCGGCCTCGAAAGCACTTAAAGTGACGCGTAAATCCGGAACCGGGATACCGTTTCCGATATCCGCATATACCGGATTGTACAAAGACGATATCTACGGCACGGCCCGGATAAATCTCGAGCAGGGGCATCTGGTTCTTCGTCTTGACAACCCGAGATTCATCGGTGACCTCGAACACTGGCATGACAATACGTTCAGGTTGAGATGGCGTTACCGTTATTTTGGAGACAACTATGTCACATTCGATTTGGATGCTTATGCTGTTCCCAAACGGTTTTCCTTCGCATTGGGGCCGCTGCACTTCAAACGCGTGGAGAAACCCGATTCTAAAGAAGAAGACAGCCATGAATAACTCCGGCCGGCCCAACCTCCAAGATTTTCAGAAGACTTTGAGGTTTACATAATTAACAGGGATCGACTATGAAACTAACCGCACCAATAACACAATCAGAAATATGAAAAAAGAAATAACAGCCATCATGTCACCTAAATAAGTCCCAAAAGTCTTGAAAGAATCTCCCATTGCGAAACACGTATTCCTCAGGAATGGAGAACCTGCGAAGAACCAAGTCGAAGATTACATTTAGCTATATAAATGATCTGAAACTATCTGAATTTATTTCAATATAATAAGTATTTAATTGGCGGATAATAGGAAGGGTTTATGTGGATTTATGCTCTTATGTTTCGCCTTCATTACCGTGAGAATTAAAACTGGAGATTTATGATGAACACGGAGTATTTCAATCTTTCATTCAGGAAAGTGAGACGTAGAACAAGTCATTATCGGTTACTTCTGGGACTTTCGTTGGTGTTAGTCCTGTTCAGCACGTCAATTTCATTTTCTCAACAGGCATCGTCGGAGGAGACACGGTTATTGCGCCAGCCTACCGTTTCTGCCACACAGGTTGCTTTCGAGTATGGCGGGGATTTGTGGATCGTCGGTCGGGACGGCGGGCAGGCAAGACGTCTGACAAGTACGGCGGCCATAGAGACGGATCCTCACTTCTCACCCGATGGTAAATGGATTGCTTTTACTTCAAATCGCACGGGATCACCAGAGGTCTGGATGGTATCAGCAGAAGGTGGTGAGCCCAAACGACTGACATGGCATCCGTCCCCATCATACGCGCGTGGTTGGACTCCGGACGGTAAAGAGGTGTTGTACGCCTCAGATCGTGGTTCTGCGCCAGTTCCCTATGCGCACCTTTGGGTTATTCCTGTCGCTGGCGGTCCGCCGCATGAAGTGCCTGAAGCGATGGCCATGCGTGGTTCCTTCTCACCGGATGGCAAGCAACTGGTTGTCGATCGTGTGGATCGCTGGGACGTGGAATTCCGAAACTACCGCGGCGGACAAAACACGCCCTTGACGATACTAAACCTGTCTGATCTGAACGAAACAAAGCTGCCAAATGACCGAATCACTGATATTTGGCCGGTCTGGAAAGGCAACAAAATTTACTTCCTTTCCGACCGTGACTTCGCCTCGAATGTGTGGTCTTATGATGTTGATACAAAGCAACTCAATCAAGTCACCCATTTCAGCGATGCGGATGTAAAAACACTGGATGGGGGCGCTTCGTCAGATGTGCTTGCGTTTGAACAAAATGGAGTTATCCACCTTCTGAATCCAACGACCGGTGAAAGTCATCCGTTGAAAATAACCGTACGGGGCGACTTTCCCTGGGCCGAACCTCACTGGCAAAATGTAAGCGGCGACATCGCCTCGTCATCCATCTCTCCAACGGGAAAAAGGGCTCTGTTCGAGGCACGCGGAGATATCTTCACCGTACCGGCAGAAAAAGGAAATGTGCGGAATCTGACGAATTCTCCAGGAGCCGCCGACCGTTCTCCAATGTGGTCACCCGACGGCAAGCAGGTGGCCTGGTTTTCGGACAAGGGTGATGGATACAAGCTATTGTTAGAAGATGAAGATGGCCTGAATCCACCGCGCGAAATTCCTTTGGGTAATGAGACAAAGTATGCATGGTCCACCACATGGTCACCTGACGGAAAACGTCTGGCCTGGGTGGATCAGCGGGCGCGTATTCACGTGATGGAAATAGCATCCGGAAAGATCATCACGGCCGATACGGACGGAACCATCAACAACAGGCACGGACTCGGACTAACCTGGTCTCCTGATTCTAAATGGCTGGCTTATGCGAAGGAATATCCAAATCATTTCCACCGGATTATTGTCTGGTCACTGGAAACGGGCAAAGTGACCCCCATCACCAATTCTCTTGCTGATGCCGGTTCTCCTGTATGGGACAAAGATGGCCGTTGGCTATACTTTCTTGCAAGTACCAATCTCGGTCTGGCCAGTGGCTGGGCAAATCTGAGTAATGAACAGGCACATCCATCCTATGGTGCTTATGTTGCCGTTCTGAGGAAGGAAGACCCTACGCCTTTTACACCGCAGAGCGATGAAGAAGTTGCTGATACAGCAAAGACAGATAAGCAGACAAAGGAAAAATCGTCCAAAAAAACCACGAAAAAGAAAGAAGACACCGGTATTTCGGTCCGGATCGATGTTGATGGCATTGGCAAGCGGATCGTTGCACTTCCGGTACCTGGGCGGAACTACAACAGAATCGCTGCCGCTACGCCGGGAGTGGTGTTCCTTGCTGAGCGGGCAGAAAATACACCAGGATTGACACTTCGTCGATTCGATATGAAAAAACGCAAGGGAGATATCTTTACCGGAGGAGTATCATCATTTAGGATTTCCCGGGATGGGAAGAAAGTGTTGTATTCTCAGAGATCCTCCTGGTTTATTGTTGGCTCCGAAGCACCGCCGAAACCGGGTGACGGTAAGATCAATGTTACCTTGCGCCGATACCTGAATCCGCAGAAACAATGGAAGCAGATTTTTGAGGAAGCCTGGCGGATGGAGCGTGACTTCTTCTATGCGCCGAATCTCCATGGTGCGGACTGGAATGCCGTGCATGCAAGATATGAACCGTTGGTTCCTTACGTTCGCAGTCGGGAAGACCTGCGCTACATTCTCGATATGCTGGGCGGTGAGCTGAGTGTTGGGCACAGCTTTACAGGCGGTGGCGACTATCCCCCTGTCGACACCGTACGAACGGGACTTTTGGGTGCTGATCTAAAAGCGGAAAACGGTCGCTGGCGAATAACACGCATTCTTACATCCGAGAGCTGGAATCCCGGATTGAAAGCACCTCTGGCAGAACCGGGTATAAGGGCATCAGAAGGAAATTACCTGCTGGCCGTTAATGGTGAAGAGCTCAACGCTTCAGATAATCCATACCGGTTTCTGGATGGTACGGCAGATCACCAGACGGTACTTCGTCTCAATGATAAACCGGCGATGAAGGATTCCTGGGAGATTACGGTCGTCCCGGTACGAAGTGAAGTGGCACTTCGACAACGTGCCTGGGTGGAGAACAATCGCCGCATCGTAGATTCGCTTTCACATGGCCGGCTGGCTTATGTGTGGGTTCCCAACACAGGTAATCCCGGATTTGTCTCATTCAACCGCTACTACTTTTCACAGCAGGATAAAGAGGGAGCCGTAATTGACGAGCGCTTTAATGGCGGTGGACTGCTTGACGATTATATGGTCGACATGATGAGCCGCAAACTGATAGGTGGAATTACCAACGATGCAGCCGGTGGAATCGACTATCGTTTGCCCGTGGCCGGCATTCTCGGTCCAAAGGTGCTTCTAATAAACGAACGCGCAGGATCCGGTGGCGACTACTTCCCCTGGGCGTTTCGGCAACACCACATCGGTCCGCTGATTGGTGCCCGGACCTGGGGCGGGTTGGTCGCTGCCTGTGTTCCATATCCGCTCGTAGACAGAGGTTATATTACCTCGCCTTGCAGCGCGGTCTATTCCGGTGATCACTGGGTGGCAGAAAATCAGGGTATTCCGCCGGATATCCCGGTGTATTACGATGCGAAAGACTGGGCAAACGGGAAGGATCCTCAGCTTGAGCGCGCGGTGCTGGAGACGCTCAAATTGCTGAAAACTGAAGGTGTGAAACAACCGAAACATCCACCTTTCCCGGATAAGGTGCGCAGGCCATCGGGTGTTCAGAAGTAATCAAATTCAGGTCGTGTGATCAAATCAAGATCACACGACCTGGACTTTAACTGGCGGGTTAGATAGAACAGATTTTAAAATTTGACTAAAGACTAAGCATTGGAAGAAATCGTTAAAAACGATTGGTTTTAGATTCGTTGACTCATAGCACCCGGATTAATCCGGGTGTTAGGGAGAATTCGTTAACAGATGAACCGTTTTAACGGTTTATGCCAGTCGGGATATTCGTCTGTATAGGTGAAATCAGAGAGCTTCAGACACCCTTGTATGCACAGAGAATGTTCAAACCTGCATGGTTCTCCCGAAAAGAAGTCGAAGAACATGCAGTGCGATCTTACCAGGTTGGTAATTAGCAGCAAATAATCTCTCGCGCGGGTAGACGGTTCGAACCGTCTACCCGCTTATCATGTTAGTTAACGTGTGTATTAGTGCAAAAACCATCGCTATTCTCTTCCTAATAAAATCTGGAAGTTTTTAAAAATAGAATATAGTCCTGTCTCCTTCATCTTTAACCAACTATTACAAATTATTTAATCAAAAAATCATTAGTTGGTTAGTCCTAAAAAATTTGACGAAAAGAAAATGTCAAAAGAGATTGTCCGGGTCAGTTTTTGCCATTTTCACCCATTTCGTGGAGATAATTAAAACTAAGTTAACTATGAGCATAGTAATTGTGGATCAGTCAAACGATCGTCATATCGCAAATTTTTATAAAACCAGGGAATATAGGTTGGCCATTCTTTTTTTCTTATTGGGCATTATGCTTGCAGTACCTGTATTAACGGTACAGTCTGTATTTGGGCAGAGCTCCCAAACGGAGTCCCCGCAGAGGCTTTACGAGCCGCGTAATGTTAAAGCAGCATATTTGGCTGGGACCCGTTCACGTGATGGCAAGCCGGGTCCGAATTACTGGGAGAATCATGGTAGATACCGCATAACAATCACGGCGAACCCGCCAAATCGTTTGATTAAGGGCTCTGAGACAATCGTTTACAGGAACGACAGCCCGGATTCCTTGAAGGCATTGGTCTTCAAGCTTTTTATGAATGTTCACAAACCCACGGCACCACGGTCTGGCGGTGTTTCGGAAAAATATTTGAGTTCAGGTGTACATATGGATTCTTTTGCGGTTAACGGAAAAACTCAGGATTGGAATAACAATTCACGTTTCTACACCTGGCAGCCTGTGAAATTAACTGAGCCGCTTGCACCAAATGACTCTGTTCAGCTCGCCATCGACTGGCATTACACGTTGGCCCAGCGTCCGGGACGGGAGGGTCAGATCGACTCGACGACCTTTTATATTGCGTATTTTTATCCTCGTGTTGCTGTTTACGACGATTATGAAGGTTGGGATACAATGTCTTTCACACGCGGGCATGAGTTCTACAGCGATTTCAACGATTACGATGTAACTGTTCGGGTTCCGGCCGGGTACGTGGTTTGGGGTACCGGAACACTCGAAAATCCGGCTGAATTGCTGCAGCCTGCTCCGCTTGCCCGGTATCGAGCATCGTTTCTGTCCGACTCGACCATCCATGTCGCTACGCAGAAAGAAATGGAAGCGGGTGATATTACCACCGGCAGCGGGATGAATGACTGGCATTTCACATCACAGTATGTCCCGGATGTTGCTTTCGGTCTGAGCAACCATTTCGACTGGGATGCCGCCAGCGTGCTTGTTGATGATGCAGCGGGAAGACGCGCCAGCGTTCAGGCAGCCTATAACGACACGGCGGCCGATTTTCACCAAATGGTACAGTTTGGTCGTCATGCTCTCGACTGGTTGTCGCACAACTGGCCTGGCATTCCCTATCCTTATGAGAAGACCACGGAGTTCCAGGGCGGCGCCGGGATGGAATACCCGATGATGGCCAACGACCAGTCCTATCAGGATCCGAATTTTGCTCGGTTTGTGGCTGAACATGAGATTGCGCATACATACATGCCCTTTTACATGGGGATTAACGAAACCCGTTACGGCTTCATGGATGAGGGCTGGGCCACGACATTCGAATATCTTGTTGGGGTCAATGATATGGGGAAGGACTATGAAACCAGTTTATTTCAACGGTTTCGCGTAAATCGCTGGGCACATAGCAATTTGCCTCTTGTTGATATCCCGATTATTACTCCCGGTGATGCGCTCACGGGTATGGCTCTGGGAATTAATGAATACGGCAAGGCAGCGTTGGGTTACCTGGCGATGAAAGATTTGCTTGGGGATGCGACCTTCAAGAAATGCCTGCACGCCTATATGTCCCGCTGGAATGGGAAACACCCGAACCCCTGGGATTTCTTCTATACGTTCGATGACGCGTCAGGACAAAATCTGAATTGGTTCTGGAAAAACTGGTTTTTCAGTGACAACTACATCGATCTTGGCATCAATGATGTATCAAAAACAGGAGACGGGTATTCGGTAATGCTGGATAACATCGGCGGCATGGATGCCCCGGTCAATTTGGTGCTGAAGTTTAGCGATGGCAGTAGCAAAACGGTACATGAAACGCCTGCCATCTGGAAAGCCGATTCCAAACATGCCTCCGTTTCCATTACGACCGGTAAAACTCTGAAGTCGATCAAGCTTGATGGTGATATTTGGGTGGATGCGAATTCGTCGAATGACAGTTGGAAAGCTGATTAAACTTCGACAAATGCAGTCCCGAGTCGTGGTGTAATGGGACTTTATGGAAACTTATAAGCCGTCTGACCGCCAAAAGCCCCATTTTTATCTTTCGAATGTAGAAAGAAATCAGCACCTTGGCAGGAGTAAAATAATACTCCTGCAGAGAGGCCCTTCAAATTCAAAACAAAAAGGGGATCAATGGTAAAATTCAATCGTGCCAATAAATCAACCGAATACCCGACTGAAAGAACGAAAAATTCGAACTGGATTGACATATGCCTGCTGGCTTTCATGCTTTCCATCTTCTGCATGCAGCCGGTATTTGCCCAGAGTAGCTCCTCCGCCGATGCCGGCATCAGTCGTGGTGACCGCTATGCGGGTGAGTCATGGGCTACGCGCTCGCCGGTACTTGCCCAACATGGTATGGCGGCAACCGAACAGCCGCTGGCGTCGCTTGCAGCCATTGAGATACTGAAAAAAGGCGGCAGTGCGGTTGATGCTGCGATCGCAGCTAACGCAGTCCTTGGTTTGATGGAGCCGGTGCTTAACGGTGTTGGAGGAGACTGTTTCGCCATCGTTTATGATCCCAAGACGCACAAACTTTACGGTTACAATGGTTCCGGATGGTCGCCCAAAGGCCGTGATCTGGCGAAGATGCAGTCCGAGGTGGCAGCTGCTTATAAGAAAGCAGGTATGAAGCCGTCGGATCAGATTCCATTGTTTGGTTCCCTTCCTGTTACGGTGCCCGGTACGGTCGATACGTGGTTTGCATTGCACAAGCGGTTTGGCAAATTGCCTATAAGTGAAGATCTCGCTCCTGCAATCAGGTATGCTAAGAATGGTTTCCCCGTTACGGAAATTGTAGCAAGCTACTGGAAGGGCAATTTCAGAGCGTTCGAGAGGAACCGTGGACTGATAGAGGAGTTTGACAACGCGAAGAATACCTATCTGATCGACGGACATACGCCGCACCAGGGCGAAGTGTTTCGCAATACCGATCTCGCCCATACCCTGTCGATGATCGCGCAAGGTGGTCGTGACGTATTCTATAAGGGGAAAATTGCACACAAGATAGCTGATTATTTCAAGCGCATCGGCGGTGATCTTCGCTACGAGGATTTCGCTGACTTTCACGGCGAATGGGTTCAGCCGCAGTCGGTCAATTACAGGGGATATGATGTGTATGAACTGCCACCCAACGGCCAGGGTTTCGCCGCACTGGAAATGCTCAATGTGCTGAAAGGTTTCGACCTGATAAAAATGGGTGTCGGGAGCGCCGATGCGCTGACAGCGGAGATTGAAGCTAAACGTCTGGCTTTCGCAGATCTGGCGAAATACTATGCCGATCCACGTTTTTACAACGTGCCGATGAAAGGTTTACTGTCTGATAAATATGCCGATCAGCGTCGCAAGCTGATTCATCTCGACCACGCCAATCCTGACATCAAACCCGGCGATCCGCGCCTGTATAATGGGGATACTACGGATTTCGAGACTGCTGACAGCACAGGTATGATGGTGTCCATGATTCAGTCCAACTATGCGGGTATGGGCTCGGGTTTGGTTGCGGACGGACTGGGATTCATGTTCCAGGATCGCGGTGCGCTCTATTCGCTTAACGGAGGTGCTGCAAATGTATATGCGCCCCACAAGCGGCCCTTCCACACAATCATTCCAGCTTTCGTGATGAAGGACGGAAAGCCATGGCTTGCATTCGGCGTGATGGGTGGTTCCATGCAGCCACAGGGCCACGTACAGGTGCTGGTGAATATGATCGACTTCGGCATGAACGTGCAGGAAGCCGGCGATGCCGCCCGTTGGCGACATGTCGGCAGCGCCACACCAACCGGATTGCCGGCAGAGGGTGTCGGCACGGTGGAACTGGAGTCTGGTTTCAATAAGGACATCAAGGCTGAGCTTGAAAAGCGCGGTTATAAGGTGGAGTGGGTGAAGCCCGGTACCGGGGCATTCGGTGGTTACGAGGCAATTATGTACGACGCCAAGAACCATGTATACTGGGGTGCCAGCGAGATGCGCAAGGACGGTGAAGTGATTGGATATTGATCCGAGACCAACCTAACAGATGCGATATTCTTAAAAGAAAATGCCACGGATGCACGGAGTAACAAGGAATTTTCTCAGTGATTTTCCGTGTCTCCGCGGCAATTCTTGCAACAGTCAAGGATTCTTGCAACATTTTCCGTTCAGTAAACCAGGTTACAGTCATTCAACGCATTAATCACGAAACAGATGGATAATAAAATATCAAATCTGATCGGCAAAAATCAGCAATGGGCAGACAGTATAACAGAATCTGATCCGGAATTTTTTCAAAAACTTTCCCTACAGCAAAAACCCAAATATCTCTGGATCGGATGCGCCGACAGCCGCGTTCCGGCAACCCAGCTTGTTAACCTGGCTCCGGGAGAAATGTTTGTCCACCGGAATGTTTCCAACCTGGTCATTCACACCGATTTGAACTGCCTCTCGGTGATTCAGTATGCTGTTGAAGTGCTCATGGTTGAACACATTATTGTCTGTGGACATTACGGCTGCGGTGGTATACAGGCCGCTTATGAAAACAGCCGTTTTGGATTGATAGACAACTGGTTACGTCATGTTCAGGATATCATTGGCAAACATCATGACCTGTTGGATAAACTCAACGATGATCATTCAAAACTTAGATTGTTGTGCGAGCTGAATGTCATCGAACAGGCCTGCAACGTGTGTCAGACAACCATCGTCCAGCAAGCCTGGGAAAAAGGACAGAAGCTGGTAGTAAACGGATTGATTTACGGTCTGGAGGATGGAAGACTGAACGACTTGGATATTAGCATTCACAACCAGGATGAATTGCAAGAGGTGTATAACAGGGTACTTACAAGATTGGCAAAAAGAGAGTAAGCTCTGTCAACGAATGGTGTCTGTAAATAGGCTGTCATTGAGAGAAATCCCTTTAGGATGAAGTGGCAATCTCGTTTACATACGGCAACGATTGCTACAACTGATTTAATCGTTTCACGGTGCTAACGAGATTCTACGCTGATTTGCTTGCAAATCAGTGTAGAATGACATTACTATTTAACTTGGCTCGGGATAAGACGGATCACACTCAAAGTAACCCTACAACTGTTATTTTCCTGAAACATCGGAACCGAGAAATCTAACCTGCATCAAAATGCCAGCAAAAGTATCAGTAAATGCCATGTGAGTAGCTAAGATAAGTGAGTTCGAGATTCGCGTTGGAGGAAATCGTTAAAAACGATTTGTTTTAGATTAGTTGACTCAAAGCACCCGGATAAATCCGGGTGTTAGGGAGAATTCGTACCTATTCTTCTTTTCTCTGAGCTGTAACTAACTCCGTAGTGATCATAGCACCTTTATTACCCCAACTATTCCGAACATAATTCATGACATCAGCAATTTGCTGATCACTGAGATGATTGAGAGAAGGACTCGGGCTGTGATATTTGACACCGTTAACCGTGATTTCATCACTTTGCCCGTACATGGCCACACGAATAGCACGCACAGAGTCTGCCATCAGGTAATCTGATTTAGCCAATGGCGGAAAAGCACCGGGTATGCCCTCACCACTAGTCATATGACAACTTAGGCAATTAGCCAAGTACACATTTTTACCACGGGCGATGCTCTCAGCCAGCAGACTGTCAGACGAATCATAGGAAAATGTGTATACCTTACAGATCTCAATTTTAGATTTATCCGGTGTCGGTAAAGCTACCAAATAAGTAACACCCAGAAAAAGGGTGACAACCAGGAAAGACAGGCGGCTCATAGATACTCCCTTTGATATGTTGTTCTAATTCCTCCCTTGAGGGAGGTTAGGTGGACGTCATCCGCGTTATTGCATATGCTGATCAAGAAATCAGCTAAGTAACCCATACTCTAACCCACCCCCGGTCCTCCATTGAAGGGGAGTTTCTGATAGTTATATTCTATTTATGTTAAACGGCAGCTTTCTTACACGTTTACCAGTTGCCGCAAATATGGCATTTCCAAGTGCGGGAGCAAGGCTCGGCAGACCGGGTTCACCAACACCATCAGGCTTTTCGTTACTGGGAACGATATAGACCTCAATCGGAGGGATCTCGTTGATGCGCATCATTCGGTAACTGTCGAAATTGGTTTCAACAACCTGACCGTTGCGGATTGTAATGTCATCTTTCAAGGCTGCAGTAAGAGCCATGATAATCGAACCCTCAACCTGATTTTTCACATTATCAGGATTTACTGCAGTACCGCAGTCGATAACTCCGACGATTCGCTCGATCTTAACTCCGGCTCCTTTTTTAGAAACATAGACCACATGTCCACCCCGGCCGGCAAAGAACTCAATCGCTGCTACACCTTTGCCCCAGCCGTCAGGTAACGATTTATCCCAGTCGCTTTTTTCACGCAGGAATTCGTAGAGATTCTTCATCCGCTTATTTTCTTTAATCATATCAATGCGGAACTGAAGTGGATCTTTACCGTCCGCCGCGGCGGACATTTCATCAATGAAACTTTCCTGGGCAAAGCAATTCGTTGATGAGTATACCGATCGCCACCAGCTAATCGGCACGGGTGATTCGGCGTAGATATTGTTTACTTTGAAGTTTGCGATTTCGTAAGGGCTATCCGTAATACCCTCGGTGGCACCGCTGTCTTCTAAGCTTTTGGCATCCGAACTACCGAACAGGTTGTAAGAGATAGATGGTGCTACGACTTTATGTTGAAATGCAACAAGATTTCCAGAGTCATCCAAACCACCTCTTAAACTACTCACTGTTCCCGGTCGGAATGGACCTTGCGTCATGTCGTCTTCGCGTGTCCAGACAACCTTGACCGGCGCACCGACTTTCTTGGAAAGAAAGACAGCCTCTGTTATCAGGTCGGGTATCAGGCGGCGTCCGAATGCACCACCCATGAACGTGAAGTGCAGAGTCACATTTTCAAGAGGGATATTTAGCAGTTGAGATATGGCTTGCTGCGCACTATCTGGCACCTGGGTCGGTGCCCATATTTCACATTTATTTCCCTGCACATGAGCCACGGCATTCTGTGGCTCCATGGGAGCGTGGGAAGCATAAGGCAACTCATAAATGGCATCCACTTTTTTTGATGCCTTGTTGTAAAAACCTTCAAAATCCCCTTGTTGTTTGGCTACTTTACCTTCTGTCGACGTTAACTCACGGAATTTTTCATAAAGCTTATCCGAGTCAGCATCGGCGAATTTACCATAGTCCCACTCAACCTTAAGGGCCTTTCTTCCCTGGAGAGCAGCATAGTAATTTTCAGCAACGACAGCCACGCCATGCATAAGATTTTTGTGAACATGTCTTTCAGATGCCATGACATATTTTACACCAGGTACTTCTTTTGCCGCGGCATCATCGAATGATTTCAGGGTTCCGCGGAAAACAGGACAATGTTCAACCGATGCATAAAGCATACCCGGAATTTTGACATCCAGGCCAAACTCCGCCGTACCATCAACTTTCATCGGGATATCCGGACGTGGTACCGGCTTTCCGATCAACTGAAAATCTTTGGGATCCTTTAAGGTCGGATTTTGTGGAACACTCAGCTTACTGGCTGCTTCAACCAAGTCACCGTAGCCGGCACTTTTGTTGGAAGCCTTGTGATAGATTCGACCTTCCTTAGCATAACACTCTTTGACCGGGACTTTCCAGGTATTGGCAGCTGCAGTCGTCAGCATCTCGCGCGCCGCGGCACCTGCATTCCTCAGTTTCATCCAGGAACCCCGGACGCTATTGCTGCCTCCAACACCCATATTTCCATACTTCTTGCGGTTGGCAAGGGCCTCTTTAATGTGCACCTGGTTAAGAGTAACATCCAGTTCCTCTGCGATGATCACCGGCATGGACTGATAGGTGCCCTGTCCCATCTCAGGTTTGTGAAGCATCAGTGTAATTGCTCCGGAACTGTCTATGATCACAAAAGGTGTGAGATCGGCGGTAAACTCTGCTACATCACTCAGGTTTTGCAGAACGGCACCTTTGCCTTTGCTGCCGAATGGAAACATATATCCGAGCGCCAGAACCGCACCCGTCGTGCCGGAAAGCTTAAAAAACTCTTTACGGCTGATTGGTTGATCTAACAATTTCGTACTCATGATTTGTCGGAGTTAGCGTTCATCTTTGCTGCGGTATGAATGGCCTCACGAATACGAGGATAAGTACCACAACGGCAAATAATACCCTGCATCGCTGTATCGATATCGGCATCTGTCGGTTCCGGGTTATTCTCAAGCAACGTAACAGCTGTCATGATCTGTCCGGAATGGCAGTAGCCACACTGGGGAACCTGATGTTCGATCCACGCCTTTTGAACAGGATGACTCCTGTCGGATGAAATGCCTTCAATCGTAGTAATCTTTCTGCCGACAGCAGCCGAAGCCGGAAAAACGCAGGAGCGGATTGGATTACCATCCACATGAACGGTGCAAGCGCCACACTGGGCGATACCGCATCCAAACTTTGTGCCGGTCAATCCAACAAAATCACGTATTACCCATAACAGCGGCATTTGAGGATCAACGTCAACAGTATAGGTTTTTTCATTAATGTTAAGATCTAATGAAGCCATGGGAATAGTATGCTTAGGTGTTATGAGGAACTTTCGTGTTACGTACGATCAATCCCCGGAATATGCTTCCAATATTCTACAGTATGGCATTACAATCAAAGATGCAATCCACTTTTTGTACGCAATGGAAGGATCTAATGATTGTGGAGATGATCTGTATTTTTGTCTGGTATCTAACCACCCTGTCAGGGCCTTGACCCTGACAGGGTGTATACGAATTCAAACTTTATTTATATTAAACGGTAATTTTCGTATGCGCTTGCCAGTTGCGGAAAATATAGCATTTCCCAGTGCCGGGGCCAGCGGTGATAAAGCTGGTTCTCCGGCACCGTCAGGATTAACATTGCTCGGTACTATATAGACTTCAATCGGAGGAATCTCGTTGATGCGCATCATTCGGTAAGAATCAAAGTTTGACTGAACGACCTCCCCGTTCCGGATCGTGATCTCATCCTTGAGAGCTGCTGTGAGGGCCATGATGATCGATCCTTCAACCTGCGCTTTCACATTGTCCGGGTTGATGACAATGCCGCAATCGATGACCGATACGATTTTTTCTATTTTTACCCCGGCACCTTTCTTTGAGACATAGACTACATGTCCGGCTCTGCCAGCCGCATATTCCAGCACTGCCACACCTTTACCCCAGCCATCAGGCAACGGCTTATTCCATCCGCTTTTATCACGCAAGAATTCATGCAGGTTTTTCATCCTGGTATTCTTGTGGATCATGTTGATACGAAACTGAAGCGGGTCATTCCCAGCAGCGTGAGCCATCTCGTCGATGAAACTTTCCTGGGCAAAACAATTGGTAGACGAATATACTGCCCGCCACCAGCTTATCCCAACAGGTGCATCGGCATAGATGTTATTTAGTTTTAAATTCGGAATTTCATACGGACTGTCTTCTATGCCTTCCATGGCACCTCTGTCGGGTCTCCCGGGTGTTTCCGGGTCACCAAACTGGCTGTGCGAGATGGACGGAGTAACAATCTTATGCTGAAAAGCAACAAGACGTCCCGATTCATCCAGTCCACCCCTCAAACGATTAACCATAGCCTGACGGAAGGGACCCTGTTTCATGTCATCTTCACGGGTCCATACGGTTTTGATCGGTACGCCGAGCTTTTTGGAGAGAAAGACGGCCTCTATAATGGGATCATGGATGCCACGTCTGCCAAAAGCTCCGCCCATAAATGTGAAATGCAACGTTACATTTTCAACCGGGATATTCAGGTAATGAGCCACTGTCTCCTGAGCGCCATCAGGATCCTGGGTGGCAGCCCATATTTCACACTTGTCTCCATGAACATAAGCTACAGCATTTTGTGGCTCCATGGGAGCGTGGGAAGCGAATGGAAGTTCATATAATGCCTCCTGTTTTTTTGCAGCTTTTACGTATGTACCCTCGAAGTCACCCACTTGTTTCGCTATATCACCTTCTGTTTGAGTCAGCTCCCGGTAATGAGCAAATAAATCGTCGCTGTTGATTCCGGTATTTCTGCCATAATCCCACTCGACCCTCAGGGCTTTTCTACCTTGTTCGGCAGCATAGTAACTATCAGCTATGACGGCTACACCGTATAGGGTCTGCCGGTTCATCATTCTTTCTGAAGCCAGTACGTATTTTACACCTTCCACAGCTTTGGCGGCAGAATCATCAAACGACTTCACTTTTCCGAGGAATACCGGACAATGATCGACCGAGGCATGTAGCATTCCTGGTATCTTTGAATCAATACCGAATTGTGCCGTTCCATCTACTTTCAACGGAATATCCGGACGAGGTATCGGTTTTCCGATCAACTGAAAATCTTTGGGATCTTTCAACGTCGGATTTTGTGGGACGCTCAGCTTACTGGCTGCATCAACCAAGTCACCATAGCTGGCACTTTTATTCGAGGCCTTGTGATAAATGCGTCCTTTCTTGGCATAACACTCACTTACCGGAACCTTCCAGGTTTGTGCTGCAGCTTTTGTGAGCATTTCCCGCGCTGCTGCGCCTACCTTTCTGAGTTTCATCCATTGTGTTCGTACACTCTGACTCCCGTGGACGTACATCGGGCCGTATTTCTTCCGGTCTGCCAGTGCCGGTTTTATGGTGACCTGATCGAGTGTGACATCCAGTTCCTCGGCGATAAGTACAGGCATAGATTGATAGGTGCCCTGTCCCATTTCCGGCTTATGCAACATCAATGTGATCGTTCCGGTGCTGTCAATAATTACGAATGGATTCAGTTCACCGGTAAAGGGAGCCTTGCTACTTAAATTTTCTATATAAGCGCTTTTACTATCACCCGGAAATATGTATCCAAGTGCCAATACAGCTCCGGCAGTACCCGAAAGCTTCAAGAAGTCCCGCCTGCTGATGGGTTGGCCTAATAACTTACTGCTCATGATCTTCTGGTTTCGTGTTCATGCTATTCCAATATAGATTTTTGTGAAAGGTTCCGGGTTGAATAGTAAAGGATTTGCCGTATCTAACCCGGCTGTAGCAATATCAAACAGATGGGGCGAGTTGATATTCTGAATTAAAGAAGCCATGGTTTATAGAGTGATGAGGAGATTTACTGACGCATCAATTTGAAGCACGACGTTCCATGGTATGCTTCTAATAAACAACAGTATGAGATTAGCGGCAGAAATGCAATTAACTTTTTTTAGAGTAGTGAGTAGGGCTTGTCCAGGCGTCCTCCTTTGGGAACATAGCCCCCTTCAGCGGGCGAAGCCCTCGCCTGGACTTCAAGCGTTGCAGAGGGTGTGTTCTGGCGAGGACGCCAGAATCAGCACCAGTCGCTCCGAGAATCGTAGTAATCGTGTGATAAGTCTATCCCTGTCGCAAGTATGTGACTTGTGACAGCCCTGTCCTATGTAACGCCCCTGTTTCGCTTATCCTGCTGACCTGCTATTTTAAGAAAAAAACGCTCCGATGAATCTGCCCATTTATCTTGATAATAACGCGACCACACCCTGCGATCCACGGGTTATGGAGGGAATGTTGCCATTTTTCACAAAAACGTTTGGAAACGCCTCGAGTCATAATCATCCGTACGGCTGGCTGGCGGAAGAAGCTGTGGATAATGCACGGGAGCAGGTTGCAATATCGATCGGAGCGAGTCCTGAAGAGATAATTTTTACCAGTGGTGCGACCGAGGGGGACAACCTTGCCATTAAAGGTGTTTTTGAGGCTTATTCTGAAAAGGGTAATCACATTATAACCGTTTGTACAGAGCATCGGGCAGTATTGGATACTTGCAAAGCTGTTGAAAAGAGAGGCGGTGAGGTAACATATCTCCCGGTTGATAAAGATGGCTTGATTGATCTAGACGAACTGGAGAAATCAATCCGCCCCGATACTATTTTGATTGCAGTAATGTACGCCAACAATGAAACGGGAGTCATTCAACCGATCAGGGAGATTGGCGATATGGCAGCAAAATATGGAATTTTGTTTTTCTCGGATGGAGTACAGGCCGCAGGCAAAATACAGGTGGATGTTAAGAAAGATGGGATTCATCTCATGTCCCTTTCCGCGCATAAAATGTATGGGCCAAAAGGCATTGGAGCGCTGTATGTGAGTTATAAAAATCCAGGTGTGTCCATTGCGCGGCAAATCGAAGGCGGCGGTCACGAGCACGGCATGCGCAGCGGAACGCTTAATGTGCCAGGGATCGTCGGATTTGGAAAAGCAGCCGAACTGTCAGGTTCGGAAATGGTAGCGTTTAGGAAAAAGATCGGACCTTTGCGTAACCGGCTTGAACAAAAACTTCTTAGAATCGAAAATACGTCGCTGAATGGATCCCGGGAAAACCGATTGCCTCATGTCTCGAACATTTCGTTTGGAGATGTTGACGGAACCGACTTGCTGAGAAGAGTGAATAAAAAAGTAGCTGTCAGTTCAGGATCTGCCTGTAGTTCTGCGTCATTGGACCCTTCCAATGTGTTGAAGGCTATGGGATTACCTGACGACCTGGGACGTAGTTCTATCCGTTTCAGCCTCGGACGTTATACGACCGAAGAGCAAATCGATCAGGCTATTGACCATGTCCGCGAGGTTGTGCATTATCTGAGAGACAAAGCCGGTGTCAGACGGTTCTAAAACTGTCAGACGCCGATACCACTTCCTGTAAAAATAGTGTATGAGCATCGACAAAAAGCACCTAACGCATATCGATCCCCGGACCGGAAATCCCGCGATGGTGGATGTGAGTCACAAGAAAGTGACCCGACGAGTCGCACGGGCACAGAGTATCGTTGTACTCGGTGAGGAGATTATGCAAATGATATCGGGTGATGAGATCCACACGAAAAAAGGAGCCGTGTTCCAAACAGCTATTATTGCCGGTACGATGGCGGCGAAGAAAACGGGTGATTTGATCCCTTTATGTCACCCGTTGCCGCTGGAGAATTGTCGCGTGGAAATCCATGTTAATGACAAACAGGAAGTCGTGATAGATTGCACGGCAGTGATCACGTCGAAAACGGGCGTTGAGATGGAAGCTCTCACCGGTGCCAGCGTGGCTGCACTGACCATTTATGATATGTGCAAGGCTTTTTCGCACGACATCGTGATTAGGGAAACGAAACTCATGGAAAAGACAGGTGGAAAAAGTGACTTCAAAAGAGAAACATAAGCATCACCACAAACACACCAAGTTGACCCGCCCAGACCTGGGACAATTTGGCCGGAACGAACTGGCAATCCTGGGTACCCGATGTGACAACATCCGAAAGCTTGTCCGTCAAATCATTGAACGCCTGTCTCCGAATTTTAAGACTTCTTATGTCGATTCCAGCCACAAGTCTGATGACACTGCTCAGAATGAAACCGCAATTGGCGCAGGTGCCGAGATAGATTTCCTGGATAACGGTTCTTTTATTCGGACCGATTACAGTAGAAAACGGACTTCTTTTGAATTGAAGGCGATGTTTGGCGATCAGGATCTCGTGCTTGTGAATGGGAACCATTTTACGGCACAAAGACAGATAGTTGTTGTAGACACGGAAAAATCTCTTGAAAAGAAACTGGACAGGTTGACGGATGTACGTTTGATTCTTTTGAAGGATAAAGAGACGGGGATTCCTGACTATTTGCGTAATCATCTCGATGATCTGGAACACATTCCAATGCTATCCTTTGATGATGTAGAGGCAATTACTGCATTCGTTAAAAAATACCTTGAAGAGCGGATTCCTCCCGTTAAAGGACTTGTTTTAACCGGTGGGCAGAGCGTCCGGATGGAGAAGGATAAAAGCAGCCTGGTCTATCATGGGAAAACACAGCGTGAGTATGTCTACGATATGCTGAAGAATTATTGCAGTGATGTTTTTATCTCCTGCAATCACGATCAGGCGCGTGAACTGGACGGCCAGTTTCCACTTATCGAAGATACATTCGTTGGATTGGGCCCAATGAGCGGCATCCTTTCCGCATTTCAGCTCGATCCCGATGCGGCATGGTTCACGGTAGCTTGCGATCTTCCTTATCTCTCTAAATCAACATTGGATTACCTGATCAAAAACAGGAATCCCTATAAAGCAGCAACGGCATTTTACGATCCGAAGGGAGAATTCCCGGAACCGTTGATCACGATCTGGGAACCGAAGAGCTATCCGTCACTCCTGCAGTTTCTGAGCCAGGGATACACTTGCCCGCGAAAAGCACTGATCAACTCTGATACCGAGTTGTTGCATGTCCCCGACGTTAAGGAGTTGCGGAACGTGAATGATCCCGAAGAATATGAGGCAGCGGTGAAAGAACTGGCGGTCAGACGGTTGGAACCGTCAGACCGCTAACAGAGGCACCCAGATACAAGTCAAAGAATCATGGGCCTAAAAGAAAACAGCCTTTATCATTTCTATAACCAAAGCAACAATCAAGAGAACATATTTTTCAAGAGGGATAATCAGTTATTCTTTCTTCGAAAATTCAGAAAGTACGTCTATCCACATTGCAAGGTGTTAGCCTGCTGCCTTATGACCAATCCCTTTCATTTTCTCCTTTATACAACATCGGAATCGGTAAAAGAGAAAAGGATCGGCAGTTTGATCTCAACCCATTTAAGCGATGGTTTCAGACAACTTCTAAGTTCTTATGCGCAGACTATTAACAGGCAGGAAGGTAGATCCGGCTCTCTCTTCAGACATAAAACCAAGACGAAACTGTTAGAAAACGATGATGGAAATTATCCGTTTATTTGTTTCCACTATATTCATCAAAATCCACTAAATGCAGGTATGGTAACGAAATTGGAAGATTGGGAGTTTTCGTCTTTCAGAGATTATATGGGAATTAGAAATGGCAAGTTGTGCGATCAGGATCTGGCCTTTGAGTTGTTGGGTTTGTCTAAGGATAGGTTTTATGAAGAATCATACCAGGTAATTGCACCGGAGAAAATTGGGAAATTGTTATGAGATTAACGTTTCAACGGTTTAGCGGTCTGACGGTAGGAAACCGTCTGACCGCGGTCGTGATGCAAATCATATTCACGTTACGATGCTCGCATCGTAACGTCCATCCTGAAGCTCTGCTTCGGTTAGGCTCTTAACTTATTGCTTCCCATAATTCGTTACATTTCTGAAAATTGAAGCAGAGCTTCTCGAATTACGTTCCCAGGCAGAGCCTGGAAACGAGGGTTCTGGGAAATATTTACGAAAGCTAAGATATGCGATCACTTATCCTCTTCCTTTTTGCCTTACTCATCCCCCTGCAGGCCAGCTCACAGGAGTTACGGATTGCGGTGGCAGCGAATGCTCAGTTTGTTACACAGGCATTGAAGAAGGTATTTGAGGAGGAGTCGGGTATTAAGACTACATTGATTGTTAGTTCGTCGGGCAAGTTGACGGCACAAATCAAACAGGGTGCACCTTTTGATGTTTTCTTGTCGGCGGATATGAAATATCCGGAGACTTTATACAAGGAGGGCGATGCGGCAGACAAACCCGAGGTTTATGCTTATGGGAAGCTGGTACTGTGGACTTTTGGTGATATAGATTTATCAAAGGGTATTAACGCGATAAAAGATCAAAAAATCACCAAATTTGCCATCGCCAATCCTCAAACGGCGCCGTACGGCGTGGCGGCGGTTGAAGCATTGAAAAAAGCCGGTCTTTATGATAACGTAAAGTCGAAACTGGTTTATGGCGAAAGTATTTCACAGGTAAACCAGTACTTGTTGTCCGGAGCAGCAGATATAGCATTAACGGCAAAATCGGTTGTTTTGAGTCCGGCAATGAAAAGTAAAGGGAAATGGGTAGAAGTAGATGACACCTTATATGAACCGATAGCCCAGGGAGTTGTGATCACTAAGGCAGCTCAAAAGAAAGAGGCGAATAAATTCTATAAATTTTTGTTCAGCAAAAAGGCTCAGGTCATTTTCGAAAAATATGGGTACCTCATAAAATGAATCGGATACGGGGGAAGATTACAGAGATTGAGACGGACGGTGATATATCGCTGGTCACGATTGAAGCGGAGCAGATGCGCTTTTCATCAACAGTGATTGATACTGCGGAGTCAGCATCTTATCTGGAAGTCGGCGGTGAGATTTACATGGTGTTCAAAGAAACGGAAATGGCGATTGGGAAAAATCTGTCTGGCGGGTTGAGTCTGCGCAACCGGTTTGCTTCGACGGTCACGGCCATCGATCTTGGTAAAGTGTTGGCAAAAGTAGAAATTGATTTCAAAGGTCATCGACTTCATTCGATTATAACTTCGCGATCGGCCCTGAATCTTGATCTTAAGGTTGGAGATCACGTGGAAGGGATCGTGAAGACAACAGAAATATCACTCATGGAAATAACCGGTTAGATGGGCATCGATCTCGAACCATTATGGCTAACGCTTGAGCTGGCACTTTCAACCACGGTGATTCTTTTAATCATTGGTGTTCCTCTTGCCTCGTTTCTTTCTTTCCGGTCGTTTCGAATGAAATCTGTTGTTGAAGCAATTATCAGTTTGCCGCTTGTATTACCTCCGACCGTTCTGGGTTTCTATTTTCTTCTGGCTTTCAGTCCGGGGAATGCTTTTGGGAAAATGCTTGATTCGGTCTTCGATATCCGGCTCGTATTTACTTTTTCAGGATTGATTGCGGGTTCGGTGATTTACAGCCTTCCTTTCATGGTCCACCCGATTCAGGCTGGATTGCAGGGGTTGCCGGCCAGTCTGAAAGAAGCATCATACACTCTTGGAAAATCTAGGTCTAAAACGCTATTCAAGGTTCTTCTTCCCAATATCAAACCGGCATTGCTTACCGGAATCGTTTTATCATTTGCCCATACCATCGGGGAATTCGGAGTTGTGTTGATGATTGGCGGCAGTATCCCCGGACAGACCAAAGTGGCATCTATTGCAATTTATGATGAAGTGGAAGCACTCAATTATTCGGCGGCCCATTTCTATTCATTCCTATTACTGATTGTCTCATTCAGTATACTGTTGTTGGTGTTTATCATCAATAAGCGGCTCATTCGGAGAGGTCAGAGCCTATGATCCGAATGCATTTCAGTAAAATGCTCTCGATGGCCGAAGGAGAGATACCACTCGAAATCGATGCCGAGATCAGGGATGGAAGCGTCACAACTATTTACGGTAAATCGGGAGCAGGAAAGACCTCGCTTCTGAGAATTCTCGCGGGATTGCTTCAGCCGGAGGAGGGTTTTATTGAGGTCGACGGAGAGGTATGGCTCGATACAAAAAAAAGGATCAACCTGCCTGTTCAAAAACGAAAGACGGGTTTTGTATTCCAGGATTTTGCCCTGTTTCCCAACATGACAGTCGCTGAGAACCTCACGTATGCTGCATCTCAAAAAAACAGTGATGGATTTCTGAAGGAGCTCCTCGGAATGGTATCGCTCGAAAAGCTGACTGACCGCAAACCGGAGACCCTGTCCGGCGGACAAAAGCAACGTGTGGCTCTGATTCGGGCGCTGATCAGTGAGCCAAGGATATTGCTACTGGACGAACCTCTCTCAGCCCTTGATACTGAGATGAGAAGCATACTGCGCGAAGAGATCTACCAACTGCATCAGAAATTCAACCTGACCACTCTGCTGGTAAGTCACGATATGGGGGAAATCTACCGGTTATCTGATAATGTAATCCATATCGACAAAGGTAAGATTATTGATATCGGAACTCCGCATGATGTTTTTGGAGCCTCGCGACTCAGCAGTAAAATCCAGCTAACGGCCGAGGTATTGAGAATCAATAGAACTGATGTCGTGAATATTGTAGAGGTTTTGATCGGCAATACCATCGTTAAAGTCATTGCCACAGATGAAGAAGTCTCGGATCTGAATATCGGCGACAAAGTGATGCTGTTTTCAAAAGCATTCAATCCAATGATCCGGAAAATCAGGTAAAAAAATTCAAAATTTAAAATTCAGAATTAAAAATTACTGCAGCGCTTTATAGTCTTCGGCCGTATCAATATCAATGGAGCCTTTAGGAAATGGAACCGTCGTAACTTCCTGCTGATGCCGGAACAACAGCTTTTGTGCTCCCTCATCTCCCTTTAACGCGAGCAGTTCCGGGAAACATATTTTTGAGTAAAGGACCGGCACTCCAATCGTATCGCTATATGTGCATGCCACAATATCTTTATCAGCCGATCGCCTTTTGTGGATGAGTTTCTTTAGTAATGAACCATCAACAAAAGGCTGATCGCAGAGCATAATGATCGTTTCATTGATCTGTGGGTGTAACTTTAGCAACTTTGAAAGTCCGGTTCTGATTGATGATCCTATCCCTTCCTCCCAATTTTGATTTTGAACAAAATGTACTGTCTCTGAATCTATCTCTGCTTGTATTTTCTCAAAGTGGGCACCAAGAACAGCAATTATCGGATCGCATCCAGACTGCTGTCCGGCCAGAATAGCGCGGCTGATCAGACTTTCTCCCTTGTATTGCAGCAATTGTTTGGGTTTGCCAAGCCGGGTGGATGGTCCCGCCGCTAAAATGATTAATCCAGTCATAATAGTTCCTTTGAAATTTGTAATTAGAAATTGGGAAATTAGAATGGGTGTGCTATCCAATTTCTACCCTTTATGTCGCAAGTCTGTGACTTGTGACCAGACTAACGTCACAATTTGTCATAGGCGTTATACTGATTAAAACCGTCTGACGTCTCACCCTTTAGTGCACAATCACTGTCGACTCCCTGTCGTGGATCGGTTCCTCTTTCTCTCGTAAGTGTGATCCCGGTTTCGCTGAAAAAACAGCTTTAATTTCTGCAAAGACAGACAGTGCGATTTCTTCTGATGTTTCTGCCCCGATATCAAGTCCAACCGGCCCATAAACGTGTTGCAGTTGATCATCGCTCAATGAAACACCCCAATGTTGTAGTTCATCCATCATCTGATCTGTTCGTTTTTTGGGACCAAGCGCGCCGATGTATGGAATTTTCAACGGGATTAACTGCCGGAGTATGGCCAGGTCGTAGTTGTAGTTGTGGGTCATCAGGATAACCGCCGTTCGTGCATCTGGTGATAGATGGGACATTACATCCTCTGGTTTGGAGACGATGATCTTACCGGCTTTCGGAAAACGTTCAGCTGTGGCATAATTAGCACGCCCGTCGATGACGGTTGTCTCCCAGCCCAGGATATTTGCCATGTCTGTCAAGGGAACGGCATCATTTCCGGCACCGGCAATGATCAGGGAGATGGGTGATTTCAGTAATTCAACGAAACCGGTAAGTTCATCTTCATCGCGGTATACTTTGGTTAGCAAGGAGTGATTTGCAAGTGCTTCTTTTGCGTCATCGATAAGTATTCTTTCAATTGATTTATCATTGACGGAGCCCCTGACCTTATCTTTGCTATTCAAGAAAAGACAAGTTCCCGTCTGTTCATCGGATTTATTTTTCATTGAAAACAAAGTGACCAATACTGCATTCTCCCTTTTTCTGAAGAACTCTTTAAAAAACTGTATTGGATTATTTTTGTTTTCGGGACTGATCGGTTCGATCAGTATATGGATGATCCCGTTACAGCCGAGACCCACACCGAATTTGGCGTCATCCTCTCCTGTGGTATCGTAGGTTACGAGCATGGATTTTTGCTTAAACATCACAAGCTGGGCTTTACGCAGCGCGTCCCCTTCCAGGCATCCTCCGCTAATGGCACCGGTAAGTTCACCGTCTTCCGTAACCAGCATACGTGCTCCGGCCCTTCGGTAAGATGAACCTTCTACATGCACGACCGTGGCCAGCGCAGTCTGCTTTCCATTACTTTGTGCCTCATCAAAGGCCTTGACGATTTCTTTCAGTTCTTTCATGACATGACTCTAACTGAAATAAGGTTATTGGGAAATAGGGGAATAAGGTGGTGGTGATCCGTATTCCTCTATTTCCCTATTTTCTATCCACCCAGCACCGACATCGAGTCCATCACTGTTTTCTTATTCAATGCTTCTGCCGCATAACCATCCTTCTCGCGCATTCTTACGGCATTGATGATGGCCAGTTCAAGCTGTTTGGTGGAAGCTCCCATACGCAATATATCACGCAGGTTAACCACAGGCGGACCATAGAGACAGGTCCTGAGATCACCTGTTGCGGATAGCCGTATGCGGTTGCACGTGCCGCAGAAGGTCCGGCTGAATGACGCGATGATGCCGAAACTACCTTTGTACCCAGGAATTTGGTAATTTTCGGATGTGGATGTCGGAGCGGCCGGTAATTTTTCAATATCCGGATATTGCTTGTTGATGTATGAGTAAATTTCTTTGTAGTTCCACCTGATGGAATCGAAGGATTGGCTCCCGTTGAACGGCATCTCTTCGAGGAAACGGACAGCTATCGGATGATTTTTAGTGAGTTCAACGAAAGGAATAATATCCTCTTCGTTTTTCCCCTTCATCAGCACACAGTTGATCTTGACTTCAAACCCGGCATCAAGAAGTTTGAAAATGCCAGAGTACACTTCGTCGAACTTATCCCTTCGGGTGATTTGATAAAACCGCTCTCTGTTCAGCGAATCCAGGCTCAGGTTAACCGTATCAATGCCAATATCTATGAGTTCATCAAGATGCTGTTGTAAAAGCGTCCCGTTAGTGGTGATGGTCAACTCCTTCAATCCATCGACTGAACGAAGGTTTCTCAGGAAATTGGTGATCTCGTTGCGTACGAATGGCTCTCCGCCCGTAATCCTGATTTTAGTGATTCCAAGCCGGCAGAAGATTTCGGATAGTTGCTGAAGCTCTTCAAACGTCAAAAGATCGTCGCGCGAGACAAAGTGCATCCCTTCTTCCGGCATGCAGTATTGGCACCGGAAATTACAGCGGTCGGTTACCGAAAGCCTCAGGTAGGTTATCTCCCGGCCGTGTGGATCAAGTAATGGATGGTTTGCCATAACAATTTACGGGTGTGCGTTCACCCAGACGCTTTTATCTTCAAAAAATTCTTTTTTCCAGATCGGGACCGTTTTCTTCAACTCGTCGATAAGAAATCGACAGGCTTCAAACGATGCCTGCCGGTGAGCCGACGAAACACCGATTAGCACAACTGGGTCACCCACTTTTTTTTCTCCTTCAACATGAAGGATAACGACTTTATCGAGCTTCCATCTCTCTTCAGCCTCCCTGGCAAGCTTCTCCAGCTGCTTCAGTGCCATCGAGTGATAGGTCTCGAAACTGAGTTTGACGACTTGCTTATCGTTCGACTGATTTCTGACAGTCCCTATAAAGACGTTTACAGCTCCGGCTGTCGGAGATTGAAGGTATCCATACGCTTCGTTAAGATCGATATGGTCGACGATGCGAATCAGCATAACATCATCCTCCACTGACCGGTGGAATGAGTGCGAGTTCGGCCGATGGATTAACCGGATCACTGTCATTGGCAAAACGGTTATCAACGGCAATCGCTAATGACCGGAGCTCTCCCATCTTCGGATACTGAGACAACAACCATTTCCTGAGATCTGAAACTGTACGAACAGTTGAATAGTCAGTCAGTTGCAAAGTGTCAGTGCCAACGATGTCTTTTGTTATGCCAAAAAGCAGGATCTCCATCGTGCTATTCTAACTTTATGTGATTAATCAATCCGTTCTCAATAGAAAACGTGTTCTTCGAAATTTATATATCAAGTATGTTACCTGACGCGGAGCAGTTAAGCAATTTAATTTCAAATTTTAATGTTGGGTCTAATAAAATTAAGCTTTAGAAGCTATGAAACGCTCGAGTCATCCCCCAACCCCCTTCGAAGGGGACTTTTGTAATCTTTTTGAAAATTTCACTTACAAAATGGTGTTATCTGCGTGTATTTCTCTGAGCAGCCCATATAGATCCAGAGGTGCCGTATAAATGTGGATAGAGCCGTCTGCATTGTGCGGCCAGAGTTTTTTGGGACGGTCCCAGTATAACTCTAATCCGTTTTCGTCAGGATCATTGAGATATATTGCTTCCGAGACGCCATGATCAGCAGAACCGGTGAGAGGATAGTCGGCTTCAACCAAACGTTTTAGTATCGTAGCCAGATCTTTTCTTGTCGGATATAAAATGGCCGCATGATATAATCCCGGATGCCTCGGGTCAGCAGGCATGTTGTCTTTACTGTGCCAGGTATTCAAACCGATATGATGATGGTAACCGCCGGCTGATATGAACGCTGCCTGGTCTCCCATCCGTGCAATCAGTTCAAAACCAAGCAGATCACAATAGAAGGCCAGAGAGCGCTCAAGATCGGAAACTTTCAGGTGCACATGGCCAATTCGTGTCTGTTCAGGAACCGTGTAATCTGTGCTCATTGGTATCAAAATTAAAGCGGGATAATAACTCAGATAGAAAACGAATACTTTAATAAGCTATGGTAAACCGTTTCTGTATGAAGTTACCATTTTCCAGCTCATCAATAACGGCGATTGCGAGATCTTCAACGGAAATTTTACTCTCACCGTTGCTGTCGAATACCGGTTGATCGGTTCCAACCCGGTAATTGCCGGTGCGACCGGTGTCTATTCCCGGATGCATCAGGATTGCGGGGCTCAGGAATGTCCAGTCGAGCTTTTTCTCTTTTTTTAGAATATCGAGATAATCGCGGGCTGCTTTGGCTCCTTCTTTATATTCCTTTGGAAACTCGGGTGAATCAACAAGCTGTTTGCCCGGTTCAATCTCCAGACTTCCGGCACCACCGATAACGAAATATCTTTTAACGCCAGCTTTTTTTGCAGCATGCTGAATAGTCCCGGATCCTTTTATAAAATCATCATAAATGTCAGGGTTGTTCCATCCAGGATTATACGAGCTCAGCACTGCATCATGATCGGACAACACGCCGGCCAATTTATCTTCTTCAAACACATCGCATCCAACTGCAGTAATAAGATGGTTATCATTCGTCTTAATTTTTTCGGGATGCCGGGCAATGGCTGTTACTTTATGTCCGCGCTGTATAGCCTCATTAAGTAAAGCAGATCCAACAAATCCTGAAGCTCCGATGAGTGCGATATTCATAGTGCAATGCTTTTTTATTCAACTTTCTATTCGTTTAGCTGCAGAACATCACAGCTAAATAACTAAAATCAGACAAACTGGTTGGTGAAATCCCGAAGTGTAATCTTACCCAGCTTTTGAATAACGGCTTCCTCGGCTTTTTGATACAATTCATTAAGGTGTTGGTTTATCTGTCTGCCAACAGGGCAATTGGGATTGGGCTCATTTTTCAAACGTCCTAAAATCTGAGCCGGTTTCATCGTACGGTATACATCGGCAATGCATATGGCCGAAGCTTTTCTTGCCAGACGGTTCCCTCCGTTTTTCCCGGCTTTGCTGACCACTAAGCCAAATTTGTGCAGGTTGCCAATTTCTTTCCGCACCAAAACGGAGTTGATGTTGATGCTTCCTGCGATGTAATCGGACGAAAGCCATTCCTCGTCAGTGGTAGCCAACAGGGTAAGGATGTGTATTGCTATGGGAAATTGAGAACCAGTCAAATTGTAATAATTTTTGTTACAGTTAAATATACGGAATTGTCTGCTTGAAGCAAATCAATTTGCAATATGCCTGAACAAATATAAATGCAGAAAAGACCGACGGATACCCATCGGCCTTTTCGTTCCACCCCTGTGCGTTTCCCAGCCTCAAAATCGTTGGTTAACGAACGGCATTTACTTTAACAAGTGACATCAAAAAGTCTAAATGTTTATTGACATAGTGAAGCCATATGCCCAGTGGACATATGGGTTGGAATTCCATCCGAGTGGCTTTCTAACATATATACCGGGTATCCATTCACCTAGTGAGTAAAATATCCCCCAGCGTAGCTGAACCCAACAGCCATGATCCCAAAATCTCACTTTATCTCCTGACAAAAAGTTTCGACCAGAGAATTCAAGGCGTGTACAGAAATTGGACGGATGAAACAGAGCTGTTACGCCATACAATAGATGAAGGTCTTTATGATTTCTCCCCCAGTATTCTTTATCCATGAGTGTGTTGAATACCCCACCCAAGTGAAGCGTAAAATTGAATGGACTATTTAAATCAAAAAATTGGACATTGCTAATTGCAGACATTGTAAATGAACGCGGTACGAATGCCTCTTTTCTATCAATTTCTGAAAGTAATCCAGTTATTGAACCATCATTATATTTATTACCCAAGGTAGTTGGTATCCGTACTCCAAAGGCCAAATATGAATGATAATGTAATTGATCATCAAGAAAATCCAATTCTCCTCCGAGGTACATATTTCCAATCCCGGCACTGTTTATACCTTTAGTACCTGCAACCTTTTTTTCTCCGTAGTAGGAAATTGGCAAATCAATAATAACCCGGAGCTTATTAACGGTTTTGAAACGAGTAGTGAGAAATAGAAGAGAACTGGCACTAGTGATATAATTCCTGTCACCAGTTTTAAAAATGGGTTTATCCCAAATTATAATGAAAGTACTATGCTCTTCCGTGTCTATTCATGGCGACTGCGCAAAGGCTTCACCTATCCAAAATCCAGCAATAATAATTATGAACAGCTTTTTCATTATTTATGCCCAACATATGTCTCAATTAGGTAGACCTAATGGCACAAGGACTAATCCAGGTTAATGAGTCAAATATGAATACTTGTAAACCGGATTTTAATTCCGAGTTGTACGGTTGTCTGATGAGTTGTTTTATAAGTCTACTTTTAGAGTCAATCCAACTGCCCAGTCCACCAGTGACCGATAATTTTTTCCTAGTGACTTACGTACGTATAAACCGGGGCTCCACTTATTAAAGGATTTACTCATTCTAGCCCGGATTTGTGTGAGGCCGGAGTTTATGAAATCTGGTTGATTACCAGCTATATGGTTTCTACCGGATAATCCTAAACTGATTTGGTATTCAGGTTTCCGTACTAAGGCACTAATACCATAAATTAAATGAAGATCGTTGTTCTCTCCTTCAATTTTATCCGTATAGATGTCATAAATACTGCCAAGTCGAAATTTAAAAGCGAATGATTTGTTATGCGGAGTTATAAGATTAAGTATAATTGGAATACTCCAGGTGTTGATAAAAAAAGCTTCTTTTCTATCATTTTCAGATAATCCCCCGGTTAAATTGCCTATGCCTATTTCTGATCTGGTCGGTATTCTTACACCAAATTCGATATATGTATCATTTGGAGAATTAAAGCTTGATACATTTAATTCTCCGCCAATGTAAATATTCCCAATATCTGTACTTTGAATCTTACTCAAATATTGAGTGCCCCTTACGCCGTAATGTGAAATGGGCAATTCAAATGTCATTCGAAACTTATTCGTAAGGCTATATCTACCTGTTAGAAACAGAACAGAACTTGCTGCAGAGATATCTTTTCCTACATTATCTGAATTGAAGAAGGGTTTATCCCAATCCAACATAATGAAACTGGTCTTTCCACCATTTACCCACGGAGACTGTGCATTAACATTGCCGATCAACATTATTGATATGATGGCCGGTATTATAAGCTTTTTCATAACTACCTCCTGATCTGTTATGGCTTCCATTTTGCTCTAAAAAAACCTACGCAGTGTGGGAGGGAGAAATGCGTCATCTAAGGGGGGAATTCCAGACACTTATCAATGCCAGGTATGAAATGCGTGCAATTTTATCACTTATAAATTAAAATTATATACTTTTCTAATTGATAATTATGGGAATACGAATAATTGATTTATTACATTACCCATATAGTAAACCATGCATGCGTTTGTAGCATACGTTCTATCCAAGCTGCGCAGATTCAATTCTTTTAAAGTGAGGGTGCATGGCAGATCAGTTAAAAAGGTTGTCGATTCGGACATATTTCACGCTGGGATCCTATGAAAAGGATAGGGAGTTCCGCGAGCTCCTCGGAGATATTGCCCGTCAGGGAATGTTTTTTATAGGGTTGTTGGGTGCATTTGCCGTGATTATTTATACCTCCAGTTACATTTTCCTTTTAGGAAAGGAAATAATATGGCACTATCCTGTTCGTGACTGGAACAAAGAAATAATGCTGCTGGATAAGGGGCTGATCCTAATTCTTTGCCTGACAACCATTCTCTTATCTCGAACTACGATTTCAGTCTCCGGGAGTCGTACACTAATTTTTGTCTTTGTATGGTTCATCAGTTTCCTCATACTTTTTGACGACTCAGCATCACGAGACGCCACCAGTTCTCAGGCATACATTATTTTTGCGCTGATGATGGTTGTCGTCGGTATTCCATATCCCGGTTGGCAAATGGCATTGTTAAATCTGTTCATCATTATAACAGGTATCGTTACTGTTCATGTAGTCCCGGCGTTGTTCAATATGCCAACAGCACCCCTGTTGTTGTCTCAGGTGATTTACCTTACGCTTGTCGCTATTGTTTTGACCGGTATGTCATCACTTATATATCTGAGTCGTTATGAACAATACACGGCACGCCGGCACGCCGAAGAGTTGAAGGCTCAGTTGGAAGAAAGGGCTCACACTCTGGAAATTCTGAAAGCAAAATCTGATCAACAGGCAGAGAAAATACTGCAGCACGAACAATTGAAAGATCGATTCTTTGCTAATATCAGCCATGAATTTCGAACACCACTTACCCTGATACTAGGACCGCTCAAAGACTTTCTTTCGGGCAAATCGAAAGATAGGAAAGTTACGGTTCGGGTCGATTTGCTACATCTTATGCAGCGGAACGGAATCCGGCTGTTGCAGCTAATCAATCAACTGCTGGATTTGTCTAAAATCGATGCGGGTGAGATACAATTGGATCTACAGGATAAGGATCTGAATACCCTGGTTTCGGACACCGTCTTGTCATTTGAGCCGATGGCGGAGGCGAAACATATCAAATTGTCTTGCATCCAGTCCGACAAACGGCTTGCAGCCAGGATAGATCCTCAGCGGATGGAACAGGCAATTAGCAATCTTGTATCAAACGCCATCAAGTTTACCCCTGAGGGTGGGGCTGTGGATGTATCCGTCACACAACTGGAATCCGATGGATATCCCATTCAAATAAAAGTGGCAGATACAGGTGTCGGTATTTCAGAAGCTGAGTTGCCCTACATTTTTGACCGCTTTTATCAATCAACACAAAATTCGTCATCCTTAAATCCGGGTACCGGCATTGGACTGGCTTTGGTTAAAGAAATCGTAGAGCTGCACGGCGGTTCTGTTTCGGTGAAGAGTAATCCCGGAACCGGTAGTGAGTTTGTCCTGGAAATGAATGGTGATTCACGGGCTTTACCTAATGACATTCTACCTGAGGTAAATGAGGATAATGCTCTGAAATCTGAAAATCCGGCTATCGAAGAGGAGACACTTTTAGAGGATGAAAATGACGAGATGCCATCCGAAGACGCTCCCTGGATCCTTATTGTTGATGACAACCCGGACATCCTGGTTTATCTGAAAGGATACCTCGCCGGTCGGTATAATGTCATCACGCTCGAAGACAGCAGCCAGGTTGTCGAGACTATGAAGAGCAGGAAGATTGACCTACTGATCAGCGATGTGATGATGCCCGATCCCGACGGTTTTAAACTGTGTCAAATAATTAAACAGGATGAGACGCTAAATCATATCCCTGTAATCTTGCTGACAGCTCGTGCCGGAGAGGAAAGTAAATTGGAAGGATTAGAGTTAGGGGCCGATGACTATATAAGCAAACCCTTCAGCGTATCGGAATTGATGGTTCGTATAGAAAACCTGATAGAGTTGCGTAACATGCTAAGGGAAAAATTCATTCAGAAGGTGCGAATCGAGGGTAAAAAAGCCGAAATTACATCAGCCGATGCTCGTTTTCTTAAACAGGTTAAGAAAGTCATCGATGAACATATGGAAGATTCCAATTTCGGGGTGGACTGGCTGGCTGATGAAGTCTACATGAGTCCACGGCATCTTCAGCGTAAGATACGTTCCGTCACTAACCTTTCTGCCGCTGGTTATATTCGCTTTCTTAGACTTGAACGTGCAAGCCAGTTGATTCAGCAAAACTGGGGAAATATATCTGAAGTGTCATTTAAGGTAGGATTTCAGGATACAAAGTACTTTTCCCGACTGTTCAAGCAAACGTTTGGAGTAACCCCAAGCGATTTTTCCGGACAAATACAATAGATACCATTGTATCATCAAGAAGAAAAAAATTGACGAAAAATGTGTCTGATTCATCTCCCTCTTTAGTCCGGTCTGTCTCTCAACCAGGCGCTTATACTACTGTTGAAGCATGTATAAATGCAAAAAAGGAGTAGAGTAAGCAACTGGTCCAAAGGGTGAATCCAATGAAACGAATAAAATGGTTAAACCTGTCGAGTTGGGTGGATGGGATAAGTTCACTTCCGGTAATTGTAATACTTGCAAGTATTACAATTACCAGTTCAACTCTTGTCAGTGCACAGCCCACTGGCCTGTCTAATGGCGACAAGGTTAAAATTTATTCTCCGAAAATAGCCGGTAACACTTTTGTAGGCAATGTGACGGATCTTTCGGAAGATTTTATACAGATATCTCAAAATGGCAATATTAGGACCATCCCGCTCGTGTTGATAAGCAAAATACAGGTTTCCCGTGGCCGCAACTCTAACCTGGTACCTGCGACGAAAATAGGTTTCAGGGTTGGGGCCCTGTTGGGCGGTTTAGTGAGCCTTGGATCGGCAGCAGGAAGTTCGAGCGGTGATTTTTCTTTTAATCCGATAGTTATAGTTGGAGCAGGAGCCTTTTTGGGAGGAGTTGTTGGTGGCGCCACCGGCTTCATTATTGGTGCCGCGACTCACTCAAATAAGTGGGAACGTGTCCAAATCAATCCGTCCGTCAGTCTAATTCATCCTGTCGTTGACAAATCGGATTATGCACCGGCAATTACATTTAAACTCTCGTTCAATCGATAAGGTTGTTTACCGGGATATTTCGCATCGAGCAGAGAAACCTTCTCGTTTTTAGAGGCCTGAAGATCAGGTTCAGGTTAATCAGGGAGTGATTGTACACATATTAACAGAACCATCAAGGAGGAATATCATGACATCAGTCGTGGAAAATATCAGAAGAAAGAAAAAGAAACTCGTCAAGGATCTTGGGGGTAAACTTTTATGGAGTCTGGAAAAAATGACGGAAACATATTCTGCTGTCCCGACAACTCCCTTTCTCGATCATGATGACTTTATGTGGATTGACAATCTGGAGGATAACTGGCGTTCGATACGTCGGGAATTGGATGGTATTCTCAGCTACAATGATTTACTTCCAAGCTTCCAGGACATCTCCGAGGATCAGAGGTCAATTAGTAAAGATGATAACTGGAAGACGTTTTTCCTTTACGGTTTCGGATATAAAGCCGGTGAAAACTGCTCCATGTGCCCGGAGACAACTAAGCTTATCGAACAGGTGCCGGGCATGATCACCGCCTTCTTTTCGATACTCATGCCCGGGAAACACATACCGGAACACCGGGGTGTATTTAAAGGTATTGTCCGTTATCACCTTGGACTGAAAGTACCGCATCCTGCAAAACAATGTCATATCCGGGTCGCAGGGCAAGATACCTTTTGGGAGGAAGGTAAAAGCATTCTGTTTGATGATACCTATCCGCATGAAGTGTGGAATGAGACCGATGGTATGCGAGTGGTATTGTTGATGGATGTAATACGTCCCCTGCGGTTTCCCGGCAGTGTGATCAATAAAACAATCATCAACCTGATAAAACATACAGGATATGTACAGGATGCCAGGAAGAACCAGGAGGCATGGACCCGGAAGTTCAGGCAATACAGAGAGAAACGTATTCGGTCCGAGGTATGAAACCCGTGATTTTGTGTACGAGATAGGCGGGATTAGAAAGCTTCACCAAGTGTCAGGTAATACCCCATCACATTCTTGCCAAAGCCAATGTCGAATCGGAGGTTACTGGTATCGTTGGGATTCAGGTTGAAGCGGAGTCCGGCTCCTGTGGCCCATTTGATGTCATTGAAGCCAATAGATTCAATGTTAGGCCAGACTTGTCCTGCTGCACTGAACACGCTAATTCCCAGGCGTCCAATGAGATGCTGGCGAAGTTCGACCTGTGCCTGTGCGGCGTCATTATCACGGTATCTTCCCTTGTAATAGCCCCTCATTATTTCTGAACCTCCAAGAGCGGCCGTTTCAAGAAAGGGTGGATTTCCAGCGGTAAAACTGGTGATCATATTTATGGCAAGCACAGAGTGACCATTATGAGTGAGGTCGAAATACTTTCGCAGATCCAGTTTCCATGAGCTGAACGAATAGGTGCTTCCCAGCCATCCCGGGTAAAACATGGCGGTTAACTCGACGAGATAGTTCTGTGTTGGTGTCATCAGGCTGTTCCGCTTGTCCCACCGGATAATGAATCCAAGGCCGCTGGTAGTTGTTGGACGAATGCCGGCTACATTCGGTAGAGAACGTGGATTATCCTCATCCGGCTTAAAATTCATTTGGTACGTTCTGCTCAGCCGTATTTGAGGGCCGATGAATAAGTGCGGCTCCACTTTTTTTAAAACAGCCTGGCTAAACCACCACTGTTTATATTCGATGCTCCATTTGTCCTCGGTCCCGGTGTCTGAACCAATTCCCCAAAAGGTCTGAGGATAATAACGGTAGGAGTACGAACCGTTCAGGATCCAGTTCTCGCCGGGCAGCAGCATGTGTGGTTTAACCTCGAGCATCAATTGGCGGTTTACGGTATAAATGGCTGCTAAATAAAGATTAGACGAACGGGTTTCTTCACCCGAATGAGGCAGCTTGAACTGATGTAGCAGCACGCCACCCAACTCAAGCCTGGTCTCGGGACTATAGCTGATGTCGGGCAGGATGGTTGAGTGCGCTTTGTATGAGGGCTCATGAACCTGTCCCAACGACGGGCGGATAAATAAAAGCGCAGACGCCAGTCCAAGTATAAAATATGCGGATCGGAATGTGATGGATACTCTCAATGATCCCTCCTGCCAGATCGGCTGAGAATCGTATGTTTCAAATCCAAATATATAGTTGCACGATCAGGAATTCGATAGACAAAAGGGACAATTATCTATGATATTCCGGACATAATGAGTTTTGTTACGGGATGAAACTGCGTTTCCCCTTCCACAAGTGAGACGGATAGGCTTGTAGAACTGTTGCCGGATTATGTTGATGCCGTCCGCGATATAATCGGATGACAACCACTCCTGATCGGTGCGGTTAGTAAAGTGAGGATGTGCATTACTATGGGGAATTGAGTGTCAGTCTTACTGCAATGAAATTTCATCACAGATGGATAAAAAAATTGTGAAGCAAAGAAAAAGGCCGATGGTTAACCATCGGCCTTTTCATTTAACTAAGTGCGTCTCCTAGACTTTATTACGTGTTCAGAATAATTCGTCTGTCGTCACATGGGAAATCATTCTATAACCACCTCTTCTGCAATTAGTATACACAATATCATGGGGGACAAACGCGCCAAATTGAGGGGACATTTGAGACACTTTTTTTATAAAAAGAGAAAGACAAAGTGAATATTTGGTCAATGAAACAATGGAAACAAGGTCCTTTTCTTATTGATATATCATGATATAACAAGTAATCTACCTTGTAGGAAATGTATACAATATGCAGGGATGTCATAAATCCTTCAAATTCACGTTAAACTATATTCTGTTCGTGCTATTGATGCTCAATTCTCTAAAAGTCGTTGTGGATGAGAAATCAACTTAATAAACTTTCGATCAGGTCATATCTTTCTATAGGCGCATATGAAAAAGATGAGGAGTTCAAAGAGCTTCTTGGAAATATCGCCAGGCAGGGGATGTTTTTTATTGGGCTGTTGGGTGCTTTGGCCGCAGTCATTTTCACATCTAGTCACATTTTTCTCTTGGGGAAAAGAATAGTGTGGCATTACACGACTGCCCATACTCAGTCAGAAATAATGATACTGGATAAAGGTCTGGTTTTCATTCTTTGTGTCGGTCTTATTCTTTTGTCCAGAACAAAAATTTCACTTTTCTGGAGCCGGTTTTTGGTATTCTTATGTCTCTGGCTTATCAGTGAGGCTATGTTTATGGATGATATAGCTGTTCGGGACCTGACGGTTTCACCGGAGTATATCAGTTTTGCTTTGATTATGGCCACTGTTGGTATTCCGTACAGCGGCTGGCAGACAGCGTTAGTGAATATATTTGTAATCTGCTCAACCGTTCTTGCAGCACACGTTATACCCGCGTTGTATAACATAACAGGGGTGCATCTTCTGCTGTCACAGGTTATTTATCTCTCTATGGTCGCTGTTGTCCTGACTGGCATATCCTCGCTTGTATATCTTAGTCGCTATCAGCAGTATCAGGCCAGACGAAATGCTGAAGAATTGAGATCCCAATTGGAAGAGAGGGCACATACACTGGAAATTTTGAAAGCGAAATCTGAACAACAAGCGCAGAAAATTCTGGAACAGGGACAGTTAAGGAATCAATTCTTTGCAAACGTCAATCATGAATTACGTACTCCGCTTACCCTGATACTGGGGCCTCTGAAGGATTTTCTGTCTGGTGAAACTCATGATGGAAAAATTCCTGTCAGGGTTGATATTCTAAATCTCATGCATAGGAACGGGGTCCGATTATTACAGCTAATTAATCAGCTGCTCGATTTATCCAAAATTGATGCAGGTGAGATACAACTGAACCTTTACAATACAGATTTAAGCGAACTTGTAGAAAACACCGTTTTGCCATTCGAAGCGATGGCAGAGGCAAAACAAATTAAGTTATCCTATCACAGTTCCGATGGTCCAATAATTGCAAGAATCGATCCTCAGCGGTTGGAAGAAGCTGTCGGCAATCTGGTCTCAAATGCTATTAAGTTTACTCCTGAAGGTGGGGCTGTGTATGTTAATGTTACGTACCAGGAAACGCCAGAGAGAAAAATTCATATTAATGTAGCTGATACGGGAATTGGTATTCCAGGTTCAGATCTGCCTCATATTTTCGATCGTTTTTATCAGGCTGCTCAATCTTCCGCATTGTTAAGTCCCGGAACGGGCATAGGGCTGGCGTTGGTGAAGGAAATTGCGGAACTTCATGGGGGGGCTGTGTCCGTTAAAAGTACTACTGGTGAAGGAAGTGAATTTATCCTGGAACTAAACGGTAATTTGAACAGTATTTCCGCTGATATTTTGCCAGTGGCGCCAACAAAAGATACACTTGGATTTGAAGATACAGACAGTGAATGGATACCCGCTAACGAGGCGACAGAAGAAATTGCACCTAAAGACGCTCCTGCGATACTTATCGTAGATGATAACCCGGATGTCCTTATCTACCTCGAAGAGCACCTTTCCGGGTTGTACAATGTCACTACTTTGAAAAATAGCGACAAGGCTATTGAAACCATGAAAGAACAGAAAATGGATCTGCTTATCAGTGATGTCATGATGCCCGACCCGGATGGATTCGAACTTTGCAGACTGGTTAAACAAGACGAGGTGTTAAGTCACATTCCGGTGATTTTGTTAACGGCCCGTGCCGGAGAAGAAAGTAAATTGGAAGGACTTCAAATGGGAGCAGACGACTATATCAGCAAGCCGTTCAGTGCTTCAGAGTTGTTGGTGCGTATAGAAAACCTGATAGAATTGCGCCGCAAACTCAGGGAAAAATTCACTCAGCAAGTCAGGATAGAGGGCAAAGGGTCTCAGGTGGATTCCGCAGATGAGCGTTTTTTGAAAAAGATCCAGTCGGTAATTGACAAGTACATGGAAGATTCCAATTTCAGTGTGGAAAGGCTGGCTGAGGAGATCAATGTGAGTCCGCGTCAGCTACAGCGCAAGGTGCGCTCTGTCACTAATCTTTCTGCTGCAGGTTATATCCGATATTTGAGACTTGAAAGGGCAAGCCTATTGTTGGAACAAAATTGGGGAAATGTCTCGGAAGTGTCGTTCAAAGTGGGATTCCAGGACACAAAATATTTTTCGAGGCTATTCAAACAGACGTTTGGAAATACACCTTCCGAATTCGCCGCCAGAAGCAATTAAATAAATGTTTTCACTATTGTTGTTTTTTCTCAAACTGAAGAACAAAAATAGTCCCTTTATTTCTCGAGGATTCGAAGTGATACTCTGCTTCCAGTTGTTTCGATAAGGTATCTATGAGATGGAGTCCCAGGGTTTTGCTGCTGGATGGTTTGATGTATTCCGGCATTCCGACACCATCATCTTCAATTTTAAGGGTCAGTCTGCTTCTGTCCTTTGAGAAGTTAATGGAGATTTCTCCATGATCTCTTCCCTTGAAAGCGTGCTTCAGAATATTGGTCACCACTTCATTAACAATTAAGGCACAAGGTACGGCCTGGGTGATACTCAGTTGAATGGGTTTGCACTTGAATGAATGGGAAATGTGAGTACCCGACTGAAACGTTTCTGTAATACTGAGTACCAGTTTCTTCAGGTTCCGGCAAAACTCAAGATTTGCGAAATTGTTCGATTGATACAGCTGTTCGTGGATAGTTGCCATCGTTTTGATGCGGGCAACACTATCCAGCAATTTGGAGCCTAATTCACAGTTTTCTTCTTCAAAAGCCTGCAGTTGCATGAGGCTGGACACAACAGCAAGATTATTCTTAACCCGGTGATGAATTTCAGCCAATAGTGTTTCTTTTTCTTTTAAAGAAGTAAGAACCTTGGCTTCCTGTATCTTTCTCTCGGTAATGTCCTGGGTAATTCCTTCAAGTGATTTTGGTGACCCGTTTTCATCTCTGTGTAGAGTTATCCGTTCCAGCAGCCACTTTACTTGTCCATCCCAGGTGATGACTCGATGGTCGAAATCATAATACTTCTGACTTTTCAGGAGTTTTTGATAATGTGTGTTAACTAAATCCCTGTCATCCGGATGAATCATTTCCAGCCAGGTTTGCAGGTTGGGTACAAAAGTTTCCGGATCAACTCCGTAAATAGAACATAACTCTTCAGACCACTCCCCACTTTTATCAGAAAGATCGGCTGTCCAGTAACCCATTTTCGCAATTTTGTGGGCCGTTTTTAACTGCTCATTCGCTTTTTGAAGTTCCTTTTTCTTTTCCAAAAGCTCCGTCATGTCCTGCATAGCACCGCTCATTCTGACGGGCTTACCACCGGCATCCATGATTAGAAACGCGCGGGCGTAAATGTATTTATAGCTTCCGTCGGCACACATATAACGGAAATCCAACTGCAACCGTTGTACCCCATTAGAAAAAGCTTCTTCAAATGTCGAGATTACTTTTTCCCGGTCATGTGGGTGTATCTTACTCTGCCACCACTCAAGAGTATTTATTATCTCCGCACGATCATATCCGAACATATCAGTAACGGTGTGGTTGTAATAGATGGTATTATTCGGAATATCCATATCCCATATAGCATCACTGGTGGCCATGGAGAGGATTTTGTATCGATCAATCGTTTCCTTTAGCTGTAATTCCTGTTCCTTTTTTTCGTTGATATCCTGTGAGACGCCCTCAACCAGGTAAGGTTTTCCGTATTCGTCCCTGTGAAGGGTGATTCTGGACACGATCCATTTTACGCGTCCGCTTGACGTAATGATCCTGAATTCAATATCCGTAAAATCATTGCCTGGAAATGATAGCTCTCTGTCGGCCAAAAGCAGAGGCCTGTCGTCCGGATAGATATGGGGCATCAGTTCTGCAAAAGTCAGGGGAATGGATTCAGGATCAAGTTCCCATATTTGTATCGCCTCTTCCGACCAAGTGATGTGGTTCTCACGCAAATTGTGGGTCCAGTAACCCATTTTTGCAATTTTCTGGGCTATCTTTAACTGGTCATTTGTCCTCTGGAGTTCTTTCTTCTTCTTTAGCAGCTCCGTCATGTCCTGCATAGCCCCGATCATTCGGATTGGTTTTCCGTTCTCATCAGTGACGGTTGATGCACGATCATAAATATATTTGTAGCTGCCATCGGAACATCGAAACCGATATTCAAGCTGAAAACGACTTAAACCATTTTTAATAATATCTGCGAATTTTTCTAAAACCGGCTGAAGATCATCAGGGTGGATATTACTTTCCCACCATTTGCGTGCGTTTTTTACAACCGTCTGTTCGTATCCAAACATCTCACGAACGGCATCATTGTAAGTAACGATATCATTCGCTATATCCAGATCCCAGATAGTATCGCTGGTAGCTTTGGAAATGATACCATAACGACTCATACTTTCCTTAAGCTTAAGCTCCTGTTCCACCTTTTCGGTGATGTCGCGCGAGTTCGTCACGATGCCCTGCACTGCCGGATCATCGAGCATGTACGTAATCGTCGAGTCCAGCCATCTCCAGTTATTTTTGTTATCCAGATGGCGGAATGGAGTAAGACGGATGTGTTTTTTCTCTGGAAGCGTAGCGAGTTCATCTATGACCTGTGCCCTGTCGTCGTGATGGATGTAGTGAATGGCACTTGTACCAATCAACGTCTCAGGTGGTATTCCCAGGACAGATGTTGATGTAGGACTCACATATTGATAAATGGCCCCGTCATTAAGAATGGTAATGAGGTCGGAACCATCCTGCACCAACGATTTGAAGCGCTGCTCGCTTAGTTTCAGGGCTTCCTCTGTTTTTAACCGCTCCGTCACATTGTTAACCAACACAAGCTTGGCCTTCTTCCCATTTGCCGTGATGAACTTGCTCTGGATTTCTACCTGTATTGCCTCCCCGTTTTTCTTGATATGGGTGAATGTTCCACTAAGTGTCAGGTGCTCGTTAGCTTTATTCTCCTGCAGAATTCTCTCAAGTTTGGGTAATTCACTATTGGGGCGGATGTCCTTGATGGTCATAGCAAGAAATTCCTCCTTACTGTAACCATATGTTTCTATTGCTGCGTTATTTACATCAATAAACTGATAGCTTTCCCAATCGTAGAGGAACATCGGGACCGGGTTGATCTCGAATAGCTCCCGGTACTGCTCTTCAGATTTTTTCAGGCACTGGTTCACTTTTTTTCTCTCTAATGAATAACTGATGCTCTTTCTGAGCAGATATGTATCTAATTTTGTCTTCGGCACAAAATCAATAATATGACTGCAAGCGGACAGTCCCGGCACGGTTTGATAATCGTTGTCTTCTGTTAACACGATAACCGGTGTTGATTCAGCTATCTCGCTGAGTAACGAAAAAAGATCTTCATCATCATTGGTTGCCAGTTGCGGCAAATCAACAAGAACAGCATCGAATTCATGGTCGGTGATGAATTGATTCGCTGCTCCCGGTAAAATTTCTACATGACGGATGGTTATCATGTCAGCTTCACTGGAAAGCGAATTTTCGATTTCGGAAGGAATATCGTGGCCGCCGCCAATTAACAGGAGATGCAAGTTTTTTGTGAGAACAGTCATCGACAAGTCATTCTGTTTTAACGAATTAAAGATCTTAAAGTCTTAAAAAGTTGATCGCCTCGGGTAAATTCAATAGTTGTGATGCTGAGTAAAAAGATTACAGCTTACGCACTCTTCCCGATGAATCAATTATCAATCCGCACCCTTACGTGTTTGAAATACACCGGCTCCACCTCAAAACGGTGCATTTATCCTTAAATCAGGGAACCAAAGGGAAAACCGAACACATAAATTGTCAGAAAGAGCTGTATTAATGTATACCTATTGGTAAATATCTTTTGTCAAAAAGATATCGTTTAAAAACGGCGTTACTTAAGATTAGAAGTGTTTAAAGTCTGAATTTTTTGAATGATCCACATTTGTAAGATCTTTAAAAACAGTATTTATATTAGGCGACTAATTGTTAAGGCAGAGGGGCTTCATTCGGTCTTAAATTGAAAATTGAGAATTCGACATTCAAAATTTCCATGTGTAACACGGAGATGCGATTTATGATTAGTTGTCGAATGCGCTTATTAGGGTAAGGCTGAAACAAAAAGGATACCCCATGAGCTACATAAAAAAGTCGCATTTGAAAATTCTTGTTGTCATTGCATTGGCTGTATTTTTCTCCGGTTGTTCCCAGGGTAGAGTACTTATCGAAGGAAGATATGAAACGGTAATTCTCCACAGGATAGACCACCACAGAAATCATGAAGAAAGACACGAAGAACGGCATGAGAGAAGACGAGACTGGAGACATGAAGAACGGCATGAACGAAGACACGAACGGAGGCATGAAAACCGGGAAATTTCAGTCGGGCACAGAGAAGATTCGCGCGAACATCGCGAACACAGGAAACATCATGAAGACCATGAAGATAGAGAAATTCGACGGTGACATATGCCACCTCATGACAAGCTAAAGGCTTTCGATCAACGAAAATTCAAAATTAAGAATTCAACATTCTAAAATTCCTGATGCCTTTCGCGGCCAGAATGATGATGGCAACGATCAGTAAAACAACGGCTTGTCCCTGTGCAGTAGTGAATATGCCGAAGATATAGGATAGCACTGACGGCCTTTTGTCGCTGACTGCTTTCTGAACCTCGAGATATCCATTGTTGTTTTGCATTTTCTCTACGACATCGGCGACAGCGTTTTGTATGATTCCTGTTTCTTTGGAATTCAGATTGCACAACAGGCTTTTCTCGGCAGATAGTCTTCCACCACGCAGGATTTTGCGGCCCTCCAGCCGCCCGGGAAGACCGGTCGGACGCGTATCAAAAATGGTGGCAAATAGCGTTGCGGCAGCCAGGTATGAGCCGTAGATAGTAGGATGAGATCCATCTTTTTGGTACAGATTGATGGTGGAATCTCTTCGGATATGATCCCACACCATACCGGCCGGTGCCACCTTGCTTCTCAGCTCTTTGGCAATGTGCATGTAGGCATAGGTCAGGTACTTTTGTTGATCGGGATGTTCTTGCCGGGACCAGGTCATGAAAAACACCGGTTCAGCACCATGGCTTTTTATGACCCAGGTAAACCTCTGTGCATAACTGAAAAACGTTTGGGGCGATCCGAAATACCGTTTGCCGTTTTCAACCACAGCGGTGCCCAGCATGCTCTGTTCTTGCAGGACCACATAATCCCAGTTGCCCGTTTTAATTTCTCTTAAAGCCTGACCGGTTTGCCAGAGCTGCTTCAATGTTGCTCCGCCGCTGCCCACAAATTTGGTCTCGATCCTGCGGCCGGGAAATGTATGCCTGGCCATTGCACCCACCATCTGCGGCAAACTGTTATAATAGGTATAGCTGTTGCCAACAAACAAGATATGCACGGGCGGATCACCTGGCACGACCGGGCGCTCTTCGGATGAGCACGCTAAACAGATAAAAACGAATAGAAATAAGATCCGCTTTCCTGTGCCCCGTATCATAAGCCTTCCTTTCAATCGGTGGCCAGTTGCAATTTTCTGCATTTGTACCGCAATACAAACCATGCGATTGCAGAAAGGAAAAAGATGCCGAATCCGTACAAAAGGGCCCTCAACGACTGACCGTATCCTGCAGCAATCTGTGCGGGTTTCAAATGAGCGAGTATTCCCGATGCCTGGTACATCCCCTGGAAGTGCGAATAGAGTCCCAGAACCACGCTGAACATACCGAGATAAATGATACTGTTGATATCAACGGTCGTATCCTTCCGGCTGCCCCATAATGCCATGCTATGTTTTACGGTAAGCACAAGAATGGCAACCACGATGATAAGAAGTGGAAAGCCGAACATCCCCAGTTGATTGATGAAGTCAAACATATAATTACCCATTTATTAATACTGTAGTGCTATAGGAAGGACAAATATTTGCCGGATAAAAACACTCAATCATAGACGATTAACCGGATAGCAGCGACAAACAACGGGCTAAGATTCCCAGTTGGTTTTTAAACCACTAATATCTGGTAGTTACACGATGGGGCGGGTAGCGTTAAAAAATGTTGACCACTAAGTTGGTGTCAAATTCGTTTGATGCCGTTGCGACATAGCGATTCTTGCTATAGGAACTGGTTTTCAACAGCGATCGATTATAAAGGGCGTTTTATGCCATTCATACAATCTTATGAGCTTTTTTCACTTCTCACAATTTTTACAATACGACTATATACGATTTCGGATAAATTCCAGTCGTATCCATCAAAATTAGTTGTATTCACAAACTGGATGACAACCGTGTCGATGTCTTTGTGGTATTTTGCAATACTCTGGTAGCCGGGAACCAGGCCCGTATGATTATACACGTAGATGGAGGAATAGATTTCCTGTTCCCCTTTATCAAACAAGGAGCCGTCGTTCAAGGCCCGCAAGAATATGCCCACATCCTGTGCTGTGGCGAGCATGGAGCCATAATCAGCCGTCTTGATATCGTGTTCTATGCCAACGTAATAGCCGCTCATCACATCGTCCATATTTACATCATGAATCGAACCGAAGGTATGTTTTAGTCCGAGAGGGTTCAAAATTGCCTGCTTGATATATTGGAACTTGCTCTCTCCCGTCACCTTTTTTATGATTTCAGATATCAATAAATAATTGGTGTTTGAATATTCATAGTCTTCTCCTGGTTTAAAGTCAGCCGGCAGATCACGTACGCGTTCAAGCGCTTCTTTACTGCTTTTGGGCGGGTTTGTCCAAAAATTTGGAGTGTTCGTTACATTGGGAATGCCACTTCGATGCTGCACCATCATTCTCAAGGTTATGTTATCCGCATATTGAATTCTTCCCACCAGTTCCGGCATGTACCAGGCAAGTGTACTATCCAAAGACAAACGCCCGGCATGTACCAATTTGGTGATGGCAACAGCATCATATAATTTGCCGATGCTGGCAATCTTGAATAAGGCATGCGGGTCGGCCGGTATCCGGTTCTCCCTGTTTTTCCAGCCGGCCGCATAAAATGCCGGTGGTTTGCCCGCCTCATCCACATACACAATAATCCCGTCAATCCCAAGATCAATGGCATCCTTTACTTGTTCCGGAACCGTGTCAGGCAGTGGCGCCAACCAGGCCCTTACCAAAATCCATGGTACGAAAAACATGGAGGTTATGGTTCCAATAAGCAGTACTATTCTGAGTATTCGTTTTATCTGTTTCTTCGTCATAGTTATATAGTATTTCAGGGAGGTTCACCAATTTAAGGGCTTATTGCAATGGCTTGCCATCAACTCTATTTACGTAATCCTCCTCTGCATGCTCAAGTTAATATTGCTGATAGGTAAAATACTATGAAGGACTATCAGTAAGTATTAAAATGCTCTGTCAGGAACTGTGCCGGGCTTTATTTAGTAACGATTATAAATTAAGTCTTATGGCCTGAGATTCTGAAAATGTAAGACCCAAGCCGCGTCCATCTGTCCCAAGTATTCGGTAAATCCGACTTGAAATACTCGTTAGCTGTTGCCAAGTGAATCGTATTGTAATTTCACTTTAAGCAGCACTCGTTTATTGAAACACTGCCTCAATTCCTTTTTGGATAGAAATGCCAACGACAGACAGATGCGTTTCATCTTCGAAAATCTTAAACGACAGCTTCAAATCCGGGTAGTTTCTGCTCTTAAGCTTCTCAGCCATTTTCCTGGCATTATCAATCATACCCTGGGGACCGCTTGCAAATTCCTTTGAGCCAACAGAGAGGAATACCTTCTTAGCAAGGTTTGCATGAGTGCTTGCGTATTTTTCCTCCATCTTAAAAATGACTGCGTCATCCCACCACAAAGACGGACTGGCAATGACATACCTGTTAAAAGAATCACTGTGATTGAACAAAACATACAGGCCAAATAACCCGCCAAAAGAGTGTCCTACTAATGTCTGGTTGTATTTATTTACGCTGTAGGCCTTATTGATGAGCGGCTTCACTTCATCGTCGATAAAATGAATAAAGTCTTCTGCGCGTCCTCCTGGACCGGCAGTTGATGCCTGTGCCCAATTGTCATCTGAAGTGGGAGTGAGATCACGGGTATAGGCTGCAAATGAATCAACGGGGTTGCCGTCTTTGTCTGCAAAACCGATCCCGACAATGATCTCTCTCGACATTTCAGAAACGTGCCGCAGCATCGCAGCCATCACCGCATTCGGCCGGCTATTCAGAACATAAATAACCGGATATTTTGGAAACTGGAATTCAGATTTTTTAGCCTGGTATCCTTTAGGCAAAAAAACATCAACTAAATAATGTTGCTGGAGCTGCTCCGAATACAATAAATGAGTAGCGGTGCTCCGCAATGAAACCTGGTCCTGCCCTTTTACACCTGCAACACCAAGCCAGGAGATCATAGCGAATATGCAAAGCACTATTTTTTGAACCATTCTTACTTTCAAATCCCCCCCCAATTATATAAGTTACTGGCTTACCTTACTTTGAATTTCCGCCGGCAATTCAAATGCATTTTCGGCAAGGGCGTTATAAGAAACGGAATCTATTTCTATAATTGTTTCGCCTCCGTTTTGTGAACTTGTAATCTTGCGTGCCGTTTTTACACCGTCGGATTCAACGTAGTTGCCCAGGCGAATTTGCGTAGGCATTTTGCCCATCGGGCCTGTTTCCATCCTGTCCATACCGCTCAGCAAGCCGGTTGCTTTGGAAAAGTACAGGTAGCTCTCTTCTCCGTTGGCATCTACCAGTAATACTTTATACTGTTCACCGTCTTCAAAGGGTACCGTTTGGACTGTTTCCTGTTTAACAGCATCTTTGCCTAAGTTCAAACTATTACCGTAAAAATCGGCGCGTGCGATCATTTGTTGCAAGGCCTCTCCCTCCAAAATCTTGTTGCCTGACATAGGATCCATACTCCAGCCAACCGTGCCATTGTAACCCGAACGGCTTTTCCCGTACTGTCCCAGCTCGATCGTAGTTTTAATTTTGTCAGGCGCCGCTGCAAGCACTTCTAAATTTCCCTCAATACCCATGGCCTTGATAAGCAATTTACCATGAATGGTTTGTGAGGTGTGAGCCCGGATAGATTGCTGGCCTCCAACGGCATCGATGTGTTTTTTAAACAAAACACTCGGGAGCGGTAAATCATCGGCAGATGATTCTTCGATAGATTGACTAACCGATGTAACTGCAAATCCAAATGTTGCAGCCAAGAACAAAATCATGGTAAGATATTTATTAAGTGTACGCATGGTTTTAAGCTTCCTTATTTAAGTGAAAAAACTAAATGACATCTTTCTTTCTAAATTGAACAATGACTGTTACCACCGGAATAATAATGGTGATCAGTACCTGTATAATCACGACGCTGAAAACAGTGCTATTCCAGACAGCCTGGTTTCCCCACACATATGCGCCAACAGAATCTAAATAAACAATTTTCCAGAGATAAGCGGGTGTAACGAAACTCATGGATACGGCTGTAACAACGGTGTATCCTATGGATTGAGTGATAATGCACATTGACAGCATCAAAGAATAGACCGGTAAAATTGCCAACAAAACCATCACCATCATTGGCAAACCACCCAACGGTAATATGCCGCGCGAAAATGTTACATAGATACAGACAGCCGAAAGCAATGCCCACATACTAAAAAACACCAGTATATTAACAGAAAGCTTAGCTGTGGTATATTGCTTAAAGTTTATGGGCAAACTCATAATGAGAATGTGTGTTCCCTTCACATTTTCGAATAACACGGTGTGTACTATCATATGAATTCCCACCCCGATTATTGCGCTTGCTAACAAGCAAAAACCGATGTTCGCTGCTACCAGGCCCGGAATAAAATACGCTACCGCTATGCCGACAACAGCAGCAAACGACCACATCAGGATGGGTGTCCGGTTGATTTTCAAATCATTACCAATGAGTTTGTAAACGATCGGGTTAGTCATGCCGAACCTCCCTTTGCGTATTTCACATTACTCAGGAAGATTTCTTCCAGGGTTAATCTTTCAATAGTATCCACGGACAAGCCGGCGCTCGTGAATTGTTCACGAATTGTGTCGTTGTAGCTGTTTACAGTAACAGTACACAGTTTACCGCTCGTTTGTACGTCTCTGATGTTGGATAAATCGGGTAAGTGATGATCGTGTCTATTTATGAGACGCAATCTTCTCCAACCGTCCAGGAACTTCTCCTTGTCCCGGGATTCGATAACCCGCCCATCGTAAATGAAGGTGATATAGTCAGAGATTTGTTCAACATCTAAGGTGTTGTGGGATGAAAAAAGAATGGAACGGGTTTCATCTTCCAGGGCATTCATCATTTCGTCCAGAACATCTTTCCTCGCTGCCGGGTCTAATCCTGTCGTTGGTTCGTCGAATACCAATAAATGCGGGCGACGCGCCAACGCTAACAACAAAGTAGCTTTAACCCGCTGCCCATGTGACAAGCCTTTTACCTTTTGTTCCTTTGTAAGATCGAAGCGGCGCAACAGAGTGGCGGCGTATTCATCATCCCATGAGTCAAAAATTGACTTGATAAACTCCATGTGGAAAGCAATTGTTTCGCTCTCGTAGAGACGCATATCTTCGGCGATAAAACCAATATTGCGTTTCGCCACAATCTGCTCGTCCGGCATGGAATATCCCAGGACTTCCACGGAGCCGCTATTCGGTGTCACAAGACCCATAATAATTCGCAGAATGGTTGATTTCCCCGCACCGTTGGGCCCCACCAAACCCATGACAGTGCCCTGTTCGAACGACAGGTCCACATTTTGCAACCGAAAATGCGGATACTGTTTGGTGATGTCTTTACAGTTTACGGCCAAAGATGTGTTCATTGTTCTTAGGTATACTTTTTTATCAATTCTAAGAGTTCGTCCTCTAATAAATTCAGGGATTTTGCCAAATAAGCGGCTTGTTGCACATGCTGCCGTAATTCTTCGCGTTGAAGCACATGTAAATCCTGCGATTCATTCACCCAACTTCCTTTGCCTTGTTGAGTGGATAGTACGCCTTCACGCTCCAGTTCCTGGTAAGCACGTTTAACGGTGATAACGCTGACCTTTATCTCTGTTGCCAATTCTCGAATAGAGGGTAACAGAGTATTGGGCGGCCAGTCGCCAACCGCTATCCGTTGCTTAATCTGCTCCATGATCTGTTGATACATGGGGCGCTTATCAGTTTGTGAGAGTATAAAATTGTAAGCCATAAATTATATATACACAGTATACACAGTTAAGTCGAATAATGCAATTCTAATTATTCCTTTGATGTAAATAGTTGGTTGTTTAGGGGTATGCAAAAGTAAATACAGGTGATGGCTCTGCACGTAATAAGGTGCAAACGGAGGGTTGATCGCATATAAAGAAAATGTCGTATCTATGATAAGATATTTAACTTAGTGCCATTTTTTAATATGCTCTTAATTGGATTAGCTATAAGGAGAAGCAGTTTCGTGAAATCAATAACAGCCCTGCTGGTAAAGTGAAATAAAAAAGGCCATATAGCTAAGCTATTGGCCTTCAGTTTTGTTCGAAATTCAAAATTAAGAATTCAACATTCAAAATTACCAAGTACGCCCGGAAGACGTATAAGAGTGATTTGGATATATTTCTAAAACTCTTAAAACGAAAATATGGCGAGATAGAATACATATGGAGATTAGAGGCACAGAAAAGAGGTGCACCCCATTATCATCTTATCATTTACTTCTACCATGAACCGGATTTGGGCAAGCTCAAAAAATGGGTTTCTCTAAACTGGTATGAGGTTGTACAACGCTTTTGGGAAGAAAAGGATGAGAAACATCTTCAGGCCGGTACAAACTGTAAGAAGGTGGATAATTATCTGAGTATGATCAGCTATGTATCAAAGTACATGACAAAAACTGACCAGGATAAACTTCTGGATCAGGGGCGCTACTGGGGAGCTTCAAGAAATTGGGGTGACTTGATAGCCAGTGATGAACTGAATGGTTACGAGATGATCAAATTCAGAAGGTTATTGCGAAACTACCCTAGCAAAGTCAATCCATATATGGCAAAGAAAGTGAGAGACTTCCCGAATATTGAGGTATTCGTTTCACAACGGTTTATCATTGATGCTTATATATGGTCAAGGTATGGCGATTGTGATGACGGTTAATTAAAACATTTTCCCCTTGCCGAGTGATTGGAAACCATTAGTGAGTGAATACAACTGAAGCCAATCTAAGATCAAGAACTTATTATGATATATGATCAAAGATCCCAATTCTCTTCGTAGGGCATGAAAATTAGAAATAGACAGTAAAAAATAAGCGTATTAAGGGTTCCATAACCAAACAGTAACAAATGTATGGTTTATGTGTAGGTATTTAATTATATATGATATAGTAGTCAGTATCTAGTTCCTCACATAGCGATCCCTTCGGAGTTATGTGCAGGGCACTTATAACGAGTTCAAATTCCACCTTAAAAGATGTGAAATCATGAAAGGAGGCTAATTTGAAAGCAATCTACAAGATTGCAAGGGAATTCTGGTTTAAACCCAAAAACGAGGAAGAATAATGAATAACCCAGATATAAGTACCGTGAAGGATGAGGACTCTGGAGTAAACTATCAAACTTTCAGAACGAAAATCCCAATATCAAATGATCCACTCGATCCTGTTGATTTGTTTGAGCATAAAACAGCGGCCACAATTGGGATACAAGCGGAAGTACACGTGTCATTTGGTTGTGATCAAGTACCGAAAATTGAGCGAACAAAAATTACAGGACTAAATCAAGTGGGATTCATAGTCAGTTCAGAGTATGAAGTGTATGCATACATTGACAGAACTCGCCAAATTGCGTGTAGGAATGAGGGGTGTGACCACGCTATTCAGTACGAGATTGATGTCCGCTTCATTGTTTATCTTGTGATCGGCTTAGGCTTTGGGTTCGGTTGGGGAACTGGTACAGCCGGTTTCCGAACCCGGAAATCAAATCGCACTGAAACATATACAACTCGTTGCATTTGTTGCGACAAAAAAGGAGCACAACCATGAGCAAAACCATTCACGATGCTGTGCAGCATAATGCTACAGCCTTAGTTATTTCGTTCCTGACAATAATACTTATGCTTTGGCAAAGCATAATATTGCTTAAACAACCTGATCTTAGGTTATTGGGTATTATAACTATTATTGTAATATTCTTGGCCCTTGGTGTATCTCTAATTGTTCTCTTGGCACGACGCTTAAAGCACTAGTAGAATGAATTCCAAGCAAAATGGAATGCATCTCCCTTTTCAGAGCAGAAGGTAAAATGAAAAATATTTAGAAATAAACAAGAAGGAATATGGTATAGTTGTTTTATTAGAGAAAAGAAATCGCGCTCACATTGTAGGAAGGTATTTATAATGGATAGTTAGTTACTTGGCAAACTATTAAGGGGACTAATCTGAGAAGAGCATAAATGATGACGACCATACTATTTATTGGATTCTCTCAGTATTTCAAAACGCTGCACTATCATCCACCACTTGACTCAGGTCGTCGAAATCAGTCCTGAAACGCGTCCCTTTTTGTAAAACCATTATAACCCTGCTCGACCGATGTGATCTTTTATCCACCCAAAAGTGCTCAGGTCCGATTTCCCAAACGTCTATGTCTTATTATAACTTACACTATGATCTCGGTGGGAGCTATGTTAGGCAATTTGTATCATTTTTTCTCGCTTCAAGGTATAAAAAGCAGTTTAATAGAAGCTCAACTGCCCCCAATCCAAATTTTCGAAAGGTATTAAAAAAGGCCATATAGCTAAGCTATTGGCCTTCAGTTTTGTTCGAAATTCAAAATTAAGAATTCAACATTCAAAATTACCAAGTACGCCCGGAAGGATTCGAACCCTCAGCCTTCTGGTCCGTAGCCAGACGCTCTATCCAGTTGAGCTACGGGCGCTCGTTTTCACAGAGTCCCAAATATAGGCAGATATCAGCTTCAAGACAATAATAAATCTGTCATTTCCGGTTTTCCGGATCTCGAAAAATTCTCTGTAAACGACCCCTGTGCAATTTCATCAACGATTTAACTGGATATGTTTGGCCAATTTCATTGTTTCTGAATCATAAAACAGGCATATTACGCCCATCTACACAATAGAAACACCGGATGCAATTCTTTTATGAATAAGCAACTGCTGAACCCTTTACGATGGCGAAAATCTTTCCTGCTGACCCTGTTGGTCCTTTTCCTGGTCATCTGGTTTGGTTTCCTGGATACCTACAGCTTATGGTCGCGCCATGAGCTGAGCCAGAAGAAGGAAGACCTGATCGAAAAGACGGCTGAGCTGAAGCAACAAACGAAGCAGCTCGATCAGAAGATCGACGATCTCAAGAATAATCCAGAGCTGATCGAGAAGATCGCGAGGGAAGAGTACGGTATGCGCCGCAAAGGTGAAACGGTTTATCGGGTAAAAGAAAAGTAACCAGGGCCGCACCCCTTTAGCGATATGAAGAGGCGGCTCTTGATCATTCACTTAGTTAATTGGCATAATAATGTTAGGTATTGGTATTGATTTGGGTGGGACCAACATTAAAGGGGCCCTCGTTCATGACAAAAAAGGTATTATTGAGAAATTTTCCATTCTGACGGAAGCTGACAACGGCTGCGATTACGTGCTCGACCGGATCAGCGTTGCGGTTATGCGTGCCGCCGGGTTCGCAGAGAATGACAAACCGGTTGGCGTCGGCATCGGATCGCCGGGTATTATTTCATTGGACCGAACAACTGTTTCCACACCACCGAATTTCCCGGGATGGGACGTCGTGAACCTGAGCAAGGAAGTTAAGAAACGCACCGGTTTCGACTGCCGCGTCGAAAATGACGCCAACTGTGCGGCACTCGGTTCTTCCCGTTTTGGTGCGGGTAAGGATTTTAAAAGTTTTGTGATGCTGACGCTGGGCACCGGTGTCGGCGGAGCCATCATCTACAATGACAAGCTTTTCCGCGGAGACACCGGCGGAGCCGCCGAACTGGGGCATGTGATCATCAACTATCACGGTCCGGAGTCGAATAGCCCGGCACGGGGCGGCATTGAAGCTTATATCGGGCAGCGCTTCTTGAGCCGCTATGCAGTGGACATTCTGCGCCGCCATCCGGACAATTCGCTGTACAAGAAATTCAAAAGTGATCCTGAAAAGATGGAACCGCTTGATCTGTTCAATGCGGCCGAAAACGGTAATGATGTTGCCATACAGGTACTTGAGTCAGCCGGCGAGAAACTCGGTTATGCTATCGTTAATTATATCCACGTGCTGGATATCCGCAAGATCGTAGTTGGCGGCGGCGTCTCCAATGCCGGCCACTGGATTTTCGAGCCGGCACGCAAGGCGGCTCTTTCGCGTCTTCTCGAACCCTTTCACGACGGCTTCGAGATTGTGCATGAACCTCTCGGAAACGATGTGGGTCTGTTAGGTGCGGCATCCCTGGCTTTGGAAGTTATTAACGACTGAATCTTCTGTGTGGCATCACAAAGGTTCCATAATGCAAAAATTTCGCATTTTTTTAACGATCGGGACCTTTGCAGTGATCCTGGGTGTAATGGCTGTGCCTTCGTATGCACAACACACCCCCACTTCTATTTCCAGCGGGAGGCCGCAGGGCGGGCCGCCTGAGCAAATGCAGCAGATGCCGGGCGACACGCTTTCCGGCGAGGCTAAGAAGAACGCTGTCAATTTCACCGCCAACGATTCGCTCGTCTTCATTCTTGGGAAACAACGCCGGGCAATCATGTATGGCGCTGCCAAAGTTTCGTATGACACCGGGAACCTCTCGTCTGGCACGGTTAAGCTGAATCTTGATGATCATGAGGTCTCGGCGCAGTCTGCAGCCACGTCCGATACACTGGCCCAGCCGGTGTTGACGCGCGGTTCCGATCGTATACGAAGCAAGCAGATATCCTTCAACTACAAGTCGAAGCGAGGCCGGTTCGAGGTAGCCAAAGTGGATGTCAGCCAGGGGATACTGATCGGAAAGACGGTGAAGAACAAGACGCCTAAAGTAGTGTTCGTACACGATGCCATCTATTCGACCTGTAAGCTGGACCATCCCCATTTTTACATCAAGGCGAAGGAGATGAAGGTGATCAATCAAAAAGAGATCTTCTTCACCAATGCGCGTCTGTATATCCTCGACATCCCTTACCCGATTGCGTTGCCCTTTGGTTATGTGCCGGCAAAGATCAACAAACATCAGTCCGGTTTCCTGTCACCAACGTATGCCTTCCAGCAACAGCAGCAACGGGGACTTGGGTTACAGAACCTCGGCTGGTTCCAATATTTCAATGATTATCTGACCGGACAGGTTAGCTTCGACATTTATACTTCCGGGAGTCTCAAGGGGGATGCGAATGTGAAATATGCGAAACAGGGAAAGTATACCGGCAGTATAGATCTCGGTTATTCCATTGACCGCGGACTGGAACCGACGGATCCAAGTTATACCAATACGGTTAACAAGAGGATCAGCATTTCGCATAACCAGACGCTGTCTCCGTACGCACACCTTACGGCCGGAATTAACTATGTTACCAACAATTACTACACGAAGAACTCATACAACATCGGCCAGCGGGCCATGGTAAATACGACCTCACGAATCTCTTATAATTATAATCAGCCGGACAACCTCTACAATTTTTCTGTTTCAGCACAACAATCTCAGAACCTGACCAATAACAGCGCCAGCCTTTCCGGACCGAACATGAACTTCTCTTTGAAGACTTTGACGCCCTTTCAAAATGCCGGCGGGGCGTCAGCAGAAAAGACGCGCTGGTATCAGACCATTTCAATACAGTACAACAATGCATTCCAGAGTAACTATCAGTTCAATCCTATAGCCAAGGATTCGGCGACGGTAAACTGGCTGGAGGCCATCCTTAATCCCAGTAAGTATCACAAGGCAACAGGTCAACAGCAGCTTTTTAATTTCGGATTTCGTCAGAACGGCAATCTTTCGCTTCAGCTGTTGCCTAACAGCAACTTTCACCTCACGGCCAGCGGAAATTTCAGCGAATACTGGTATCCTGAGACAATTCGTGAAACGTTTAATGCCGATTCCAACCGGGTGGAAACACATTACGTGAAAGGCTTCACTGCAGCACATGATTTCAGTACATCTCTTTCATTAAATACGCGTTTTTTCGGGATCTGGAACCAGCGGATCGGAAATCTGTACGGATTTCGTCACACTGTTTCTCCAACAATCAGCTTTTCATACCGGCCGGATTTCAGCCGTCCGTTTTGGGGTATTTACCGGACGGTACAGACAGATACTTTGGGAAATACGAGGAGATATCCTATTTATGGCAACAATAACATCGGTGGTCCTTCTTCCGGGGAAGCCCGCGTAATTAGTTTTTCTGTTTCGAACATTTTTGAGACGAAACAGGTAAAACGGGACTCTTTGGGTGAGAAGCATGAGAAAGTTATCAAGCTCATCGACAACCTGAGTGCGAACCTGAGCTACAACTTCACAGCCAGGCGGAATAAGCTTAGCCCGCTCAGTATGAGCATGTCGACCAGTATCATTAATGGCGTGAATGTGAGGGCCAATGCCAGTTTCAGCTTCTATGCGACCGACTCTTCAGGGAGCATCAGTGATCATTACCTTTGGGGAGTGTCAGGAAAACTGTTACGAATGACCAGTTTCAGTACCAGTTTTTCGACGCAGTTCCGGGGAGGAGAAGGGGGAGGTCTGCGCATGAACGAGCCTGTATATTACCCCGAGCACTATAATCCACTGGACCAGAGTATGTTCAGTCCCGTGGATCCTAATTTTAACGATCAGCCCATCGTCCCATTCAGTGTTCCGTGGTCGTTTTCGGTGAATTTTTCTTACCGATGGTCATATAATGCGCGGGGAAAAGCCTCACAAAGCGGGACCATCAACGCGAGCAGCATTACATTTAGTCCTACCCCGAAATGGCAGGTAAGTACCTCCATGGGATACGATTTCATTCAAAAGAAGCTTACTCCATCACAATTCCGGGTTAGCAGAAACCTACATTGCTGGAACCTCAATTTTACGTTCAATCCGTTTGGCTCATTCAGGTACTACCTGTTCAGCCTGACGGTCAACAGCTCGCAATTCCAGTCTATCATGCAGAAGCTTCCGGGACTGAACAACCTGCAGCAAAGCAACTCGCCAATCCAAAGCAGCTTTGGCGGTGGAGGTTTCGGATCATTCGGCGGATATGGGCAGTGATGAGTCCCGGGAGGGAAAGTTGATTGGCACGTGGAGTTAGCTTGCTTTACCCCTAAATCCCCTGAAGGGGACTTTCGATCTGATATTTTAAAGTGAGTTGGAGATAAGCAGTGGAAGAAATCGTTTAAAACGATTCGTTTTAGATTCGTTGACTCATAGCACCCGGATTAATCCGGGTGTTAGAAAGAATTCGTTAACACCCGAACCTTTTAACTGTTTATGCCGGTCCGGATATACTCCTGTATATGTGAAATTAGCATCTTTTCAGGTCTATCTAATCTCGAACTCACGTTTACATAGTATTCCCAAAATCAATAAATCAGCGGCTCTTGAGCTCCAGATGGCGGGCGACATATTTGCCGAGTATATCAAACTCCAGGTTTACCAGGCTTCCGGCACTCAGTGTGTTGATGTTGGTGTGTTCGAAGGTGTAGGGAATGATCGCTACTGTGAAGTCTGCATCCGTGAGACGCGCAACGGTGAGGCTGATGCCATCGACAGATATGCTTCCGCGGCCAACCAACAGGGCTGCGAATTCAGGAGGATACTTTACGCTGATGAGATAGTCGGTTCCTTCCTTCCCGAGCTCGGTTATGCGGCCTGTCGTATCAACATGCCCCTGCACGATGTGGCCGTCGAGCAACTGGTTCATGGTCAGAGACCGTTCGAGATTGACTGGCTGGCCTTCTTTCAAGGTCCCAAAAGTTGTTTTTCTGAGTGTCTCCTCGACAGCCTGAACGGTAAACTCTTTTTCCGTTCGCTTCACAACCGTCTGGCAAACTCCATTTATGCAGATGCTGTCGTCAATCCCGAGAAGAGCGGCGACCTCACTTTCAATCGTAAATTCGCGTCCGCCGTCTAGTTCTTTGATAGATTTTATGCTTCCGGTGTGTTGAATAATTCCTGTAAACATGATTCCATTTATTAAAAGTATCCGGTAAAAAGCAGGTCGTTGCCGACCGGCTCCCAGCAGGTTTTCCGAAAGGTTATGAGCTCGTCCATCCGTTCGATGCCAAGTCCGAGAACAGATCGTGTGCCTCCGCCCAGCAGTTTGGGCGCGACGAAGAGCTGAAGCTTGTCCACCAGGTTATTCTTGATCATGGAGCTGGCAAGCCGGCTGCCAGCCTCAACGAGGATGGAAGTAATGGGAAGTTCGGCAAGTCGTCCGAGAGCCTGATCAAGGTCTGAATGGCCGTCCACTTCAGAAACCAGGATAGTTAGTCCTCTAAAATAGTTGGGTTCTAATAGTTTAAGCATTGGATCGACCGATTCTCCTGCTTTCTCTTTGTTATGTGTGATGACAATCGTTTTCTCCTCGTGCTGATCGGTAAACAGGTCGAGTTCATGCGGAAGACTGAGGTTGCCGTCGATAACAATGCGGTACGGCTGCCGGCCTTCAACCTGCCGCACGGTAAGCCGTGGATTATCGAGAAGAGCGGTATTGCGGCCTATCATCACCGCATCGTATTCACTGCGCCATTGATGGACGCGGGTACGGGCTTCTTTGCCTGTGATCCAGCGCGACTCACCACTTGGCGCTGCAATGTATCCGTCCAGTGTCTGTGCGATCTTGAGCGTGATGAATGGCTTGTGATACTTCTGGAAATAGATGAAAAATTCATTGAGCTGCTCTGCTTCTTCCTGAAGCAAGCCGGTATCGACCTGTTTACCGGCTCTCCGGAGAATTTCGATACCTTTGCCGTTAACGGCCGGGTTGGGATCAACCATTGCGATGACCACACGTTTGACCGTTGTCTTGCTTAGCGCAATGGCACAGGGTGGGGTTTTTCCATGATGCGAGCACGGCTCAAGTGTCACATAAACGGTTGCATCAACCAGATCTGCAGTCTCTGTCACCGATTTGAGAGCATTGACCTCGGCATGTGCTTCGCCGAAACGCTCATGAAACCCTTCACCGATTTTTGCTCCTTCTTTTGATACAATCACGCATCCCACCAGAGGATTGGGCGCAACATAACCTTTACCATTGTCAGCAAGGCTAATGGCACGTTTCATCCATTGAATATCTGTATCCGTGAATATGGCTTTTGATGTTGTCGACATTTCCAATCAGGTTGAATGAATCAGAGCAATATATTTCGGTTGGGTCATCAGGGTAAGCCGACAACTATTTAATATGAGTTTGATATAATAAAACCCACAAATTATCAGTCGGTGAAGACACCCGATCTTTACCCCCTAACCCCCTAAAGGGGGAAAAGAAAGTCCCCTTTAGGGGATTGAGGGGTCAAAAAGGCTAAAAATACCATAAAAAAAGTTGTTACTAACATTTTCAACTTATCTCAAACTCACGTTATTTAATATGAGTTCCAGGTAAGTAGCAGGTCAAAATTATTCTATTTCAAGCTACCGTTATTCATTGGCCTTAAAGTGAAAAGCTACACAACCTGAATTGCAAACCCAAGGAAGACTTACGGTTCGTATGAATAAAAAAAGGCAGAACGGTAAAACCATCCTGCCTTTAACAATATCGTGTAAAATATTTATCGCAGGAGTTGAGCCCTGTTATCTACGATTTCAGCATTCTTCTTGAGCTGATCGATCCATGTTTGACCGAAGATGCGTTGTTTTTGCTGTTCAAGTTGCTGACGGATTTGCTGGCGATCGTTGCTGGTTATCTTAGATGAGTCAGCTACGGTACGCCTGGTAACCTCGATAACAAAAACAGCTGATTCACCGGCTAATGGCCCCCTGACCTGGTTCAGCTTGGCATCGAACACATCGCCGATTATCTTCGGCTCACGGCCACCGTTCGGAATGAACTGTCCGCTGAACAGAGTATTTTCTGCGGTATAGACTTTGGTGTTTTGAGCTTTTGCAAGTGCATCAAGTGTGGTGTTCTGTTTCATCAGGTCAGACACTTTCTGCATGAGTTTCTTCTGACGGAGTTCGGCACGTTCTGAAGGGGCCAGCTGGTCTTTCACCTCGTCAAATGAACGGATGCCTTCCGGTTTGATACCGGTTACCTTGAACACGACAAACTGATCAGGCAACTCGATAGCTTTTGAGATCTTGCCTTCTTCAGAGCGTTCAAGAGCGTTGAGCATCTGCTGGCTCTGACCGATACCGGCAATGAAGGGCGTTCCCTGGGTCGCTATCGATTGATGGACCTGAAGGTTTTCCTTCTTTGCTTCATCCTGAAAACTGGTTTGTGTTGCGTAGTAGTTGAAGTCATCGGCATTCGAAGCAACCTTGTCGACGGTATCCAGCGGATCAGCCGTAATATCTTCGCTCATATCGGCAAAGAGGACTTCTTTGTGACCTTTAACAGTACGTTCACCCAATTTCTTGATCATGTGCACGCGGCCATCGAGTGTGATCACATCGCTGACTTCACCCTTTTTCATGTCAAAGACAATGTCATAGGGTTTGCGTACTTCCGATTTCTTAACCCAGCTTCCGGTGTAAGGGGTCGCAGATTGATTATCGGCAAGGAATGTTGAGTCATTCTTCGCTGCTTTAAAATCATCGCGAAGCTTCTTCACCTCGTTAATCGTCCGAACAGTGTCCTTATGTGTAGGAGCTTTGCTGAACGTAACGTACTCGAAATTCCAGGTTTTGTCACGATGGAATTCTTCCTTGTGGCGATCATAATAGTCGCGCAACTCGGAATCGGTCACCTGGATGGTTGAATCGGGGATGGTAGCATAAGGTACGCGTACGAAATTAAAATCGGCGCTTGAGTTTTGACGCTCCCATTGTTGTTCTATTTCCAGGTTGCTTATCTGCAAAGCTGACTGGATATAGTTTCCAAGTTTTTCCCGGCGGCGTTTCTCACGAAGCTGATGTTCAATTTGTATCCATGCTTTAGTATTTTCAGGTGCGTTGATCGCAGCCTGTAAAGCCACACGGTCGATTGTTCCGTCTTTTTTACGGAATTGTTGTGCGATGAGTGGATCCGGGTTTTTGCCCGTTACCATATCAACAATCTCTGCATCGGTAACCGAGATGCCCAGATCTTTCATCTTATCTTTCAGGATCTGGTTAAGTACCAGCTGGTTCCAGGCCAGATCTTCATAATAAGCCTGCATTTCGGCAGAAGAACCGTTGCTCTGGTTACCCGCGCGCTGCAGATAATTATTGACGAGATTATTGTAAGCTTCGATGGAGATAGGGCTTCCGTTAACCGAGCCAAGGTCACGAGGACCGCTCATAATGGCATTAAATACCTTGGTATCACTAAGACCCCACAAAAGTCCGAACGAGATGATCAAGAGCCAGAGAATATACTTCGTACTGGCTCTCATTTTTTCCATTACACCCATGAAAAAAACCCTTTAGATGGTGTTAATCTGAATTATGACTAAACGTTGATGTACGAATTTCGTTAATTAAGCCTCAAAATATACTACTTGGTCTCACCAAGAGCAACGAATAACGCCCATCTTCTCATATGTTCTTCGTATGAATCCCTATGGGAAAAATCAGAACAGTTTTATTGTTACGTGTCGAAGGTAATCCTGCGGACGTTCATTGAAATGGCGCAGAGTCTTTTGCAGGTGATAGGTCAGGCTATCCAGGTTGTTGTAAAGATGATCATCATTGACCAATTTACCCAGTGTTCCCTGCCCTGCGTTGATTTTCGTAAGTATCTGGTCTAGCTGATCGGACACCTTATTGAGCTTTTCAGACATTTGACTGATGTCATTTGAGCTCTGCTGAAGGTTAGTGAGCAACGAGTCGAGCTTGTCACGATTTTTTGTGCTCAGTGTATCAACATTGCCAAGGATATTTTTAAAATGGGTTATCGATGACTGAATATCGTCATTTTTCTTTTTCAGTATCGTATTTAACTGGTCGCTGCTTTCTTTAAGATTTCCCAGGGTTCCTTCGAGATTTTTCTTCAAATTGTTATTGAACACCTGGTTGAGGCTGACAATCAAATCGTTGACGTTATTGGACACCTCGGCAACTTTATCACCAATTGTCAATCCTTTTTTCTGGATCTCGCTAAACATGCCCTGATCATACACCCCGGTTATGCGGTCGCCGTTGTGGAGCATTCGGGCGGAGCTTCCCCTGTCTAAAACAACAGCTTTGCTACCAAGCAGGTCAGTTGAACGTATATACGCCTTCGAATCAGACGGGATTTTCAATTCATCATCCAGGCTGATTACAACACGGACACTGTCGCTGGACATCAGCCTCATGCTTTTAACCGATCCGATATCGACGCCGTTGATATAAACCTGTTTGCCCGCAGTCAGACCATCTGTCTGCGGGAAGACGGAGATGAGGTTAAAGGTGCTCTTGAATATAGGTATCCCCCGCATGTATCGGAAACCGATGATCCCTATTATTAATGCCCCAACAATAGTGAGGCCAATTTTCGCTTCGTTTTTCGTGAATTTCAAAATAGTTTCTTTTTTGTTAATCGTAACAAATTAGCTGATCAAATATTCCGATGCTTTAATAAAATCGCGTAGATTTTTCTGCTCTGCATGTTGCATCTCTTCAACGGTGCCCGACCAACTGATTTCCTGGTTATCGATATAGGCGGCCTTGTCGGCTACTTTAAGTACACTGTGAATGTCGTGGGTTACCACAATTGAGGTGATTTCGAGGCTGTCGGCCATATAATTAATTAAATCATTGATTTCATCAGAAGTTAACGGATCCAGGCCCGATGTGGGTTCATCGTACAGCAGGTAATCAGGTTCGGTCACAATGGCCCGGGCAAGGCCAACGCGTTTACGCATCCCTCCGGAGAGTTCAGCCGGCGATTTGTCGCCAATTTGCTTTAAATCAACCATCTCGAGACTGCGAAGGGCCCGTTCATGTATCTCATCTTCTTCCATCACCCTGAAATAGCGCAAAGGGAATGCAACATTCTCGAATGCGCTGACAGAATCAAAAAGAGCAGCACCCTGAAAGAGCACCCCAAAACGTTGCCTCAGTTTACGAAGGTTCACGTAGTCTTTTTCGAAAATATTTTGTCCATCTATACTAATGTAACCCTCATCGGGATACAATAACGCATTAAAGTGCTTGAGAAGCACGGATTTTCCTGAACCGGATTTTCCAATCACAGCCAGTGTCTCTCCATCCAGAACATCGAGATTCACATTCTGCCAGATCAGATGGGATCCAAAACTTTTTTTCAGATTTCTTATTTTAATCATAACCGGAATTAACAATCCTAACCAGTCTACCGAAGCAACGCTTCAAAGTTAACATTTTTAACCAACTGTTTAGAAGTGACTGACAGTAATGGGTTCACAAGAGAATACTTGCAAGAATCAGGTCGGCGAAGAGAATGTAGATACAACTTAATACCGTTGCCTGAGTTGTTGCTTTACCAACCCCCTCAGCTCCGCCGGTCGCATAATACCCTTTGTAACAAGCTATTGCTGTTATTATAAAACCAAAAACCAATGACTTGGTTAGTCCAAAAACTACGTCTGAGCCAAAGAAATATTGCTGTGCTCCGGCCATAAACTCAGCAGGAGCAAGCGTTCCGAGGAGTGCACCTGATGTAACGCCGCCAATAATACCAGAGGTAGCTGCAAATACATAGAGTATCGGGAACATGACAATTCCTGCAAGCAACCTGGGCATCACCAGATATGTTACCGAGTTGAATCCCATAGACTCCAGAGCGTCGATCTGTTCGGATACACGCATGGTGCCCAGTTCTGTGGCAATACGAGCTCCGACACGTCCCGCAAGGACCAGGCTGCTGATTACGGCCGCCAACTCAATTACGGTCGATTGGGTAACGATGGCACCAATAGTGGACTTTGGAATCAGCGAAGTTGTCAGCTGATATGCCGTTTGAATGGTCATAACCGATCCGGTAAAAACTCCGACCAGCAGGATGATTGGAAGTGAGTCATAACCGGTCTTGATCATCTCGAGCAGAAAATTACTGCCATAGGTCTTCAGCTCGGTAGATGATCGAAGAGTCTTGTAAAGAAGATTACAAAAGCGTCCTAATTCTTCAAATAAATTCATGTTATACGATATTGTAAAATCGCCGTAAATTACCATGTCTGCTGGCAGCCGGGTTGAGTCCTGTGCCGCCTGAGCCCGGTACTGCGCACAATTTTGTCGTTAATATACGGTCTCTTTCGCATTTCATGCGCATAAAATTTGGATTATATTGCCAAACGTTTGCATAACCAAACTCAGCTAACCCGTCGATGCGCCCTAAACTTACTATATGGCTGATCTTGGCTCTAATACCTGTCAATGCCATTTGTCAATCAGCTATTCATTCTACATATCGTTTCCTTTTGGTGCCACCATCGGCCTATGCTTCGGCTTTGGGCGGAGATGGTGTGTCGTTAAAACAGGGTGATTTTTCGATGATGACCCTTAACCCTGCCTACATAAGTGAGAATGATCATCGTCATTTTGCCTTATCATATGTAAATCATATTTCAGATGTAAATATGGGAATGCTGAGCGGGGCCTGGAATTTTCCGAGGATTGGCACATTAGCAGGTGAACTTCGGTACCTCAATTACGGGAAGCTAACCCGTGCCGATGCCGAAGGGAATCGTCTCGGTGCTTTTCAGGCATATGACATGTCGCTGAGTGTGGCACTGAGCCGCACGCTCTTGCCTGGGTTGCGTTATGCGGGTGGCGTCACGCTTATTCATTCGTCCTATGATCAGTACCAGTCGTCTGCAGTCGGTATTATGGCCGGTATGTGGTACGAGATTCCGTCGCAGGAGCTGACACTTGGAGCATCGGTTACCAATTTAGGAGCACAGATTCAGAAATTTGAAACAACGAATGAACCGCTGCCGCTCGATATCCGCGTAGGTGTATCCAAGAGACTGGAACACATGCCGCTCAGGATATCACTAACCATGCATTCACTGAATCGATGGCAGATGCCGACGGTCGCCGACACCCGCAAGCCCACCTTCTCTCAAAACCTCGCACGTCACATGGAGCTTGGAACAGAATTACTACTGAGTGATTACGTTCAGGTTGGTCTGGGTTACAATCGCCTGCGCCATGAGGACCTGAAGTCGAGCAATCGTCTTGATCTTGCCGGCACGAGCATTGGTTTGATTATTCACACCAAGCGTCTTCGTTTCGACATCAGCCGAAGTTCGTGGAGTAATGCTGGGGGTCTGCTTCAGCTGAGCATTCAGAGTACGTTCTGATTTAATAGGAAGTTAAGATGGGCAGACGTAACAGATCTTTATACCGGTTTGAAGGTGATTTCCTAAGGACCCGCATCCTGGCGGCATCGGTGTTTTTGCTGTTAGTGTTTGTGATCGGCACTTTTGGCTATCATATTCTTGAAGGAATAACGCTGTTCGATGGTTTTTATATGACCTTCATCACCATCACTACCATCGGGTTTAGTGAGGTAAAGCACTTTTCAACAGGCGGGCGAATATTAACAATTGTACTTGCTATATTTGGCATAGGTTCGATCGCTTATATGGCCTCGCAGACAACCCAGGCGATTTTTGAAAGTGAACTCATTTTGAAACGTGCACTCAGGCGCAAACTGGAACGCATGCAGAATCATCACATAATTTGTGGATACGGACGGATTGGAAGAAGGATAGCCGAGGTTCTTGCCGAATCGGAAATTGAACTTGTGGTCGTTGATAACCGCCCGGAGATCATAAACCGGCTTAAAGAACGGGGTATTCCTTTTGTGGAGGGCGACGCCCGGGAAGAGGAAACTCTGAAACGGGCCGGCATCGATAAGGCTCGTGGGCTTGTCTGTACGCTTTCTAATGACGAAGTGAATGTTTTTGTGACGCTTATTGCCAGGGAGATGAATAGCAGGGTGTTTATCATGGTGCGCACCAATCAACAACAGAATACGCGCAAGATTTTGCGCGCTGGAGCTGATAAGGTTATTTCCCCGTATGAAATTGGTGCCGACCGGATGGCGAATGTTATATTGCGGCCCAACGTGGAATTGTTTGTTGACCGAATTGTGAAGTACACTGATGAGGAACACTTCTTCGAGGAAGTACTGATCGCCGAGGGTTCCACGTTGCATGGAAAAACCATCGCCGAGGCGGATGTCAGGAGCAAATATAATCTCATGGTGATTGCCATCATCCCGGCCGAAACAGGTAAAATTATGTTTAATCCGGGCAGCCGGGATATGATCAACATTGGAGATATTTTGATTGTCCTCGGGGAACGTGAACGAATTGGCAGGATGAGAAAAGAGGTTTGTGCTGATCACCGAACGCTGGCTGACAGGGCAGCCGGGGCCGATTATCTTAAATTGAAAATGAAGTCCGGTACAACGGATAAATTGAAAACAGAATAATATGATTCGATATCTCACAGCCGGTGAATCTCATGGACCGGAGTTGACGGGGATCGTGGAAGGTGTGCCGGCAGGTTTGCCTCTGACAGAAGTTGAGATTGCTCACCAACTGGCGCGGCGCCAGAAAGGATACGGTCGCGGAGGAAGGATGGCCTTTGAAAAGGACCGCGCTGTATTTGCCTCTGGTGTCCGGTTTGGCAAGACCATGGGTGATCCGATCGCCATGCGCCTGGTGAACCGGGCGTATGAAAAAGATGCTGCAGGATGGCCGACCGTAATGGCGAAAGAAAGCGACGGGAAAGACGTGGAGCGTATCACAATTCCCCGCCCGGGCCATGCCGACCTTGTTGGTGTGCAGAAGTATCGGTTTAATGATATCCGGCCGGTAATCGAACGCTCCAGCGCCCGTGAGACCGGGATACGCGTTGCCTGTTCTGCCGTTGCTCGTTCGTTTCTCAGGTATTTTGGAATCCAGATAGGTGGTCACGTTCTGCGTATTGGCAGCGTGGGAGACGAAGACTGGAATTCGGTAAGAAGCCGGACCGAACCGTTGATGGTTAACGGAGCAGAAAACCTATCAGATACTGCGGATGATTCAGAAGTCCGCTGTCTTGATGCTGCACTGACGGACCAGATGGTTGATGAGATCAAGAAGTATCGGAAACTGGGAAGCTCTCTTGGCGGCATCTATGAGATTATCGTGACCGGGCTTCCGGCTGGGTTGGGTAGTTACGTTCACTGGGACCGTAAACTCGACGGACAGCTTGCCCAGGTCATTATGGGAACCCAGGCGATGAAAGGCGTTGAAATTGGCTACGGTTTTGAAGCAGCTCGCCATGGCGGACATGAAGTGCATGATGAAATTACCTGGGATGGCCAAACCTACCGGAGGGCAACGAACAGGGCCGGTGGACTGGAGGGCGGGATGACTACAGGCATGCCCCTTGTGATCCGCGGAGCCATGAAACCCATCCCTACCATGCTGACACCGCTTGAAACCGTCGATATCGACCGTCATGAAGTTACAGAAACGAGGTATGAACGATCGGATGTTTGCGCGCTCCCTCGTGCAGTTGTCGTTATTGAGAATATTGTCGCCCCGGTTCTGGCCAATGCATTTCTCGAGAAGTTTGGCGGCGATTCTATTGAAGAAATTGAAGAACGTTACAAGGCTGCTCTGAGTTGAATCCCTAAAATACCTGGGAATGAAAGATCTATTTATATGAGTGACAAGATGATCGAACGACTGCGTGCTTATCTGGATAAGGATCCGGATGATACCTTCACCAGGTTTGCGCTTGCACTTGAGTACCAGAAAGAGGATGATATTGATCAGGCACGGTCGCTATTTGAAGCGATTGTATCCAACGACCCGGATTATGTTGGTACCTATTATCATCTTGGGAAGTTATATGAGCAGGTGAATGCAACAGAAAAGGCACGGGAAACGTATCACAAAGGTATTCGGGTTGCACAACTGGCCGATGACCCCAAATCACTTGCTGAATTGCAGGAAGCGTTGCAATTTCTTGAATAGTCCCGAAGCATTGGGTGATATGATAGAAGCTTTGATGAGATACTGGAATGAATCGATCCAAAGAAATACTTTACGTACAACGGATAAGAAGCTGAGCGCATGATAGTCAAAAAGATATTTCAGACAGCAGTAGTTGGTTTAACAGCGTTGATGTTCCTGGCAGGTTCACCAGCATTGGCACAGCAAAACAGCCAGCCGCGCGAACATACCGTAAAGACCGGCGAGACACTGTACAGTATTGCACAGCAGTATAATGTTACCGTGCAAGAAATGCTGAAATGGAATCATCTGAATAATAATGATATTCAAATTGGTCAGCAGCTTCTGGTCGCTCCGCCCAAACAGGAAACCGGGGGGGCGCAGGAAGCGTCAACGGTTAAGCACGTGGTTAAGAAAGGTGAGACGCTCTTTAGTGTTGCACATCAGTATGGGATAACTGTCGATCAGCTGAAATCGTGGAATAATATTCAGGCCAATTCGCTTAATGTTGGCCAGATTCTTATGATCCATACGAACTCCGAAGCAAGTAATGCTCCGCCTCTCCCGCCAACAACAAAGTTTATTCAGGGTAATTCGGATCAGACGCAGGTTTACAAGGTTAAAAAAGGAGATTATCTCTCACTCATTGCTCAACGATACAACATGACGGTCGACGAGCTGAAGAAAATCAATAACCTGAAATCCAATGTTATCCATGTTGGACAGCAACTGCACGTGACGGGTGGATTATCGGCTCCTTCTGTTGCTGAAAATTCAAAAGATTCCAGCCCGCAGGGACGTTTTGCCTCCTATGAAGTGAAACGAACCCAATCGTTGTCTGATTTACTCCAGAAATTTAAGATGGATGAAGATGATTTTAAGGCGCTCAATCCCGATTACAAAGGTACACAACTCAGAAGAGGTCAAACCATACTAGTACTGTTACCCCCGACGGTCCACCATGCCGATCCCTATCGCGTGGATAATAAAATGAAACAGGTTGGCGTGACACCCGTTGAGGTTTATTCCGGGAACGCTGTTGAGAAACCAACAACCAGCGGTGAATTGTATAATCCTGATGCATTAACGGCTGGACATCCCACGCTTCCTCTTGGGAAAGTTGTATATGTTGAAAATCCTGAAAATGGCATGGGGCTGTTTGTTGTGATTAACGACCGTATTACCGGGAACGGAATCAAGCTTTCAAATAAAGCATACCAGGATCTGGGATTGAAAGTTGGAGAGCCCGGCGTTAAAATCTCGGAGGTTCAATGAACCCTGTTTCTGCGGCCATCCAGCGGTACTACCGTTCAAGTCGCAGTGCCGTTTTCAGCTATCTGGTCAGCTTACCGTTGTTGATCCTTTATGAGCTGTTGATTTATCTGACTGAGGCAGATCCAAGCCATTATGTGCGGATCGAAGCGGACGTCTGGATCAAAAGCCTTTTGTCTGTTCTGGGTTACAACAGTATTGCGCTCACTTTTACACTGGCTTTAGTCATCGGGGTAATCCTGTTCATTCGGGAGCGAAAAAAAGAAATTCATCTACAGTTCAGCCATTTTGTTTTTCTTATTATTGAGTCCCTGGTATATGCCGTTGTTTTAGGGCTTCTTATTTCGCGTCTGACATCGGTATTGACGACAAATGCTGCTCTTCAGGGAACTCAACCCTTACAATTGAGCCCGATTCAACGATTTGCGTTGTCGCTTGGTGCCGGTTTATACGAGGAGCTGGTTTTCAGGCTGATTCTTGTTAACGTGTTGTTGTATATATGCAAACTGCTAAAGTTCAGTACATTTATAAGATATTTTATATCAGTAGTACTGGCAGCATTTCTGTTCAGTTTGGCTCATTATACAGGTCCTCTGGGCGATGCCTTTACGGTCTATTCCTTTCTGTTCAGGTTTTTATTTGGTTTGGCTCTCACGCTGATTTACGTAACAAGAGGGTTCGGGGTTGCTGCCTGGACACACGCTCTTTACGATACATTATTAATTTTTATAGTTTGATTTGCCGGCGATCTATTACATTGTTAGAGTATTATATCGTTATGTAAGAAAAAATCTCTTCATCTCATCCAATAATAAAGCTCGAGCAGAGTTATTGTAACCGTTACTATTAGTTGCAAAAAGGTCTTTTTGAAGCCAATGTCTAAACAGCAAACTTTTTTTGTGATTGTTTGCCCAAGTAGTTACGTTGAAAACAGAAGACTCGGGATCTAAGCACATCTCATTAATTATTATGCCGGAACTGACTAAACAAGAACACATAAAGCAGCACGATTTCAAAGAGGAAATGCTGCCTCATCTTGATGCACTGTATCATTTTGCAGTTCGACTTTGCATGGATCCGGAAAATGCGGAAGATTTGGTTCAGGATACCGTTGTAAAAGCTTATCGTTTTTTTAGTAGCTATGAAAAAGGCACAAATGCCCGTGCCTGGTTGTTTCGGATATTGAAGAATTCTTATATCAATCAATACCGCAAACAATCGAAACAGCCATACAAAGTTGATTACGACGAGGTATCCTCTTTTTATGAGTCAATTCGCAGCGAACGCACAGATACGACCGATTTAGAAGAACTTTTATACCGGGAATTGCTTGATGATGATATTACTCAGGCCCTTGAAGGTCTCCCGGAAGATTTCAGAACGGTGGTACTTTTGTGTGACGTCGAAGGATTCACATACGAGGAGATAGCAAACATGCTCGATGTACCGATCGGAACCATCCGGTCAAGGCTGCACCGGGGACGAAATTTATTGCGATCTGCTCTTATGGATTATGCCGAGAAACGCGGATATCATTTTGACTAAATTTAAATGCGATAGTTTTCATCTTTCTATTGCGTGCATCAAAGGCAGTTCAATTCTAAATGTAGTACCCTGACTTGGGGTAGAAGAGGAGACTGTAATTTTACCGGAGTGATATTCTTCAATGATTCGCCTGGTGAGACTCAGGCCAAGCCCCCAACCTCTTTTCTTGGTACTGTATCCAGGTCGGAATATCTCTTTAAGGTATTTTTTTTCGATACCTTTTCCCGTATCACTAATTTCTATAATCAGCAGGTCCTCAAGTTTCTGAGTCGCTATGGTGATTTCCGGATTCGACCTGTTGGTCTCAAGAGCATCTAAAGAGTTTTTAATTAGATTTTCGATGGCCCACTGAAAGAGATCCGGGTTTAATCTCAGTTTGGTTTCGGTATCGATATGCTCGGTAAAATGGATTTGCTTGCCAACTTTGGGTTTTCGCATTTCCATGTAACGAATAACTTCCCTGAGCGACGGTTCCAGGCGGGCTTCTTTGAGTTCCGGTTCTGAGCCAATTTTATTGAAGCGGTCAGCCACTTTCTGAAGCCGTTTCACATCCATCGACAGCTCATGTGTGATATTTAGGTTCTGTTCGTCATCCAGGCTGTCTCTGAGCAGTGCGATCCATCCCATCAGGCTTGAGATGGGCGTACCCAACTGATGAGCTGCCTCACGCGCCATACCCACCCACAAACTGGATTGCTCATTGTGTCGAATGCTGGTCCAGCTGTAATAGGCAAGCGTGAGAAAGACCGCCAGCAGACTAAATTGCAGGTATGGAAGATAACGAAGCAGGGTTATGGTTGAGCTTTCACCATAAAACACATACTGTTTCTGTCGCCTGGAACCACTTCCTATCTCAATAGTTATGGGAGGATTCATCTCTTCAAGGTGATTCAGAGTGGCTTTGTCTACTTTCTTCTGCTCAATGTTCCTCGTGTTGAGGACTTCACGGCTGCTGTCGGTCAGGACTGATGGGATTTCAAATCGGTTTTTAATGATCAGCTCATTTGTTACAAAATCAACAGCAGCATTGGCAAGGTCAGCTTCACTGCGGTCGATGACATCAATCCAACGTACCTTCTGATCCTGTGGAACCAATTGTGAGGCAGCTATTTCTCGCGTTACATCTTTTAATTCCTGCCTGATTGACTCGTTTTGTGGGCTGCCGTTATAGGCAATGGCTTTGGCCCAGAGCTGGACGCTGAGTCGTTCTTTTTTACGGAGCTGGCCTACCAATATCTGTGTATAGACGAAAGAACCGAGTCCAATGACTACTAACAGAAAAATGAGGATCGTCTTGACGCCGGCTGAGTTCAGAGTGAATTTCATCATGAACCGAATAAAGTTAGAAAAACCGTTATTGTGCTTAAACGTACGTATGGAAGGCTTGGTTTACAATAGTTCAATGATACTATTATGCTCAGTAGATATAAGGATTCCGGAGGGAGATTTTGGGAACCGGTGAGTAGCAGAGTCGTATCACGATGCATCGCTGAAGCAATAAATGAATACAAAAAAAGGCATCCTTCATTTTCGAAAGATGCCTTTTTTAAAAATCAAAGCCGGTTATCAGGCTGAAGCCTTGCGTTTTTCGTAGACCGGCGGTGCCTTCTCTTCGATGGTAGCACGTGTAATAATGCAGCGTTCGATATTCTTCATAGTTGGTAATGTGAACATGATGTCCAGCATGGCACGTTCCATGATAGAACGCAGTCCGCGTGCACCAGTCTTGCGGGCAAGTGCCTTTTCTACGATTGCATCGAGTGCTTCATCTTCGAAATCAAGGTCGATGCCTTCAATGGCAAACAGTTTCTTGTACTGTTTGGTTATGGCATTCTTTGGCTGGGTAAGGATATCCACCATACTGTCTCTCGAAAGCTCATGCAGTCCGGCGATAACAGGAAGCCGACCGATCAGCTCGGGGATAAGTCCGAATTTCTGCAAATCTTCCGGTTCAACATGTGTGAAAATATCCGGGTCATTCTTGTCGAATTTACGTCCTTCCGAACGCTGGAATCCCATGACCCCTGTCGACATGCGTCGCGCGATAATTTCTGACAGTCCGTCAAAAGCGCCACCTACGATAAAGAGTACGTTCCGGGTGTCGACATTGATGAAACTCTGTTCCGGGTGCTTGCGTCCGCCTTTAGGTGGAACATTGGCTACGGTACCTTCCAGAATCTTCAAGAGAGCCTGTTGGACACCTTCTCCGGATACATCACGGGTGATCGACGGATTGTCTCCTTTACGGGCAATCTTGTCAATCTCGTCGATATAGATAATACCCCGCTGTGCACGTTCAACATCGAAGTCGGCGACTTGCAACAGGTTGGAGAGGATGCTTTCAACATCTTCACCAACATACCCGGCCTCGGTAAGTGCGGTGGCATCAGCGATGCAAAAAGGAACATCGATAATGTCAGCGAGCGTCTTGGCCAACAGGGTTTTACCACATCCGGTTGGGCCAATGAGAAGGATGTTACTCTTCTCGATATCGACTTCACCGAGCGTGTGGTCCATTTCGCTGCTTATACGCTTGTAGTGGTTGTAAACCGCTACGGACAGAGTCTTCTTGGCATAATCCTGGCCAATGACATATTCGTCGAGGCGGGATTTCAGCTCAATGGGTTTTAGAATGGGTTTATAGCTCTCGGCTCGTTTACGGGCCCGTGTGGCCAGATCGCTTTTGACGATACCGCTGGCATCGGCAACACACCGGTCACAGATGTACACATCGGGTCCTGCGACCATACTGTTCACTTCATAATTCGAACGGCCGCAAAACGAGCAGTAGATAACTTTAGGATCGTGTTTATCGCTCATGCCTCAACAATGAGGGTAAAAATTTTAATTAATTTATTTCTTTTTTTCACGCCGGAGAATACTATCCACCAAGCCATAGTCAAGTGACTCATTCGCGTCCATCCAGCGATTTCGGTCAGAATCTTTCATAACCTGTTCTATATCTTTACCAGTATGCCCGGAAATGATTTCACTGAGTGTTTTTTTGATGCGAATAATTTCACGTGCTTCGATCTCGATATCACTGGCCTGACCTTGAACGCCCCCCAAAGGCTGATGGATCATTACGCGTGCATTTGGTAATACATGTCGTTTGCCTTTGGCACCGGCAGTTAAAAGTACAGCCCCCATGGAAGCAGCCATACCCATGCAATAAGTAGCCACGTCACTTTTGACAAATTGCATGGTATCATAGATTGCCAATCCGGATGATACAACACCACCCGGGCTGTTAATATAGAAGTTAATATCCTTCTCTGAATCCTCAGAATCAAGAAAAAGCATTTGGGCAATAACGTTGCTGGCGACAGCATCATTGATAGGTGTTCCAAGGATGATGATCCGGTCTTTCAGCAGGCGTGAGTAGATATCGTAAGCCCGTTCTCCGCGACCCGTGGTCTCAATTACCATGGGAACAAGCTGATTATAAGTTCTTTCCGCCATATCTGTATTCAGGTCGTATAATGGTTGCTTATCGATAATCATATGGTCATTCCTCTGGATTATTATTGTGTTTCTTCTGAAACGCATCTTTGCCCATTTCGTTCAGAGAAACTTCGTCCAACAATTTTTTCATGAGTTTATCTCCTCTGATATTCAAACGCAACTGCTCAAGCATATTGCCCGAACCGGCATATATTTGTTTCAGAGATGCTCCATCCAGACCATATTGTTTGGCTTCTTGTGCAAGAAACTCATCAATGTCATCTTCCTCGACCTGAATATCGTACGTATCTTCGAGTTTTTTAGAGATGAAGAACCACTTCGCTTCGTTGACGGCTCTTTCTTTATTTTCTTCCTTATAATTTTCTTCATCAAAGTCGGCCGGCAGGCGATCGCTATAACGATTCTTCACTTGCTCCACATAACCGTCCTGAATGCGGGCGACCAGTGTTTGTGGAACTTCAAATTCCTGCTGCTTTACATACTCATCACGAATTTGTTGGTGGCCCAGCTGTTTTGCTGTCTGATCATAATAATCCTGAATCCGGCTTTTCATATAGCCACGGAAACTGTCTTCGTCCTCAGCTTCACCGTTGGATTGTCTTTTGATGATCTCCTCATTCAGCTCAGGCACTTCTTTATTTTCAACCTTTTTAATAAGAATGCGGAATTTAGCCGGTTCGTCTTCAGAACCAAGATTCGCATCCACCGTTTCACCGACTTTTTTACCAATCAGTGCTGATTTAAGATTATCGTCCTGCACATTTTCAAGGTTAATTTTTTGATCCTTATCGGTATCATCTTCTATAGGATTTCCATCCTCATCCAGTGCAGTAGCATCAAAAGTTACCTGACTTTTTTCGCTGGCAGCATCCTCGGTTTCAATCCATTTGGCTTCATGCTCAAGCATATGTTCTACTTCCTTATCGACGTCTTCGTCTGTTACGTCATGTACAAGCATGTCGACGCTGATGTCTTTGGATTCGATCAGCTCAAACTCCGGTTCAACGCCGATCTTTAGTTCTGCCTCAAGCTGGTCGTCTTCCCATTTTATTGCAGAAAAATCGGGTTCACCTATAGGTTGATGATTGGGGATAATCTCTTTGTTATAGAGATCGGTAAGGTATTTTTGAATTTCTTCGGCTTCGATTTCTTTCCCGAAACGTTTCTTGATCATTCCGATTGGCACCTGGCCGGGACGAAATCCTGGAAGATTTACCATCTTGCGGTAACGGCGATAGGCTTTTTCAAAAGTATCTTTAAGATCCGAACGATCAGCGGTGATTTTGATCTTCCGGTCTACTGGACTGAGTTCTTCAACAGAAATATCCACGTTTTAAAAGCTTTATTGTGTGATTAAAAAGATGTGTAATATATTAAATATAGCGTACGAGAGGGGGGACTCGAACCCCCACGCCGTGAGGCACTAGATCCTAAATCTAGCGTGTCTACCAATTCCACCACTCTCGCAATTGTATTGGTAATTCCAATCATTAATTTCATTTGCTATACAGACTTGGAAAATTACTACTTCTTTGGCAGGTTATCAACCGCCATTCGTGTTCGGGTCCATTTGTAAACTAAAATTGCAGCATCAATGTTTCCCAAAAGGGGTCGATCGGGGAAGTCCTTAACGATAAACTATGAAACACTATTTTGTTTATATCACAACCGGAGATCGCGAAGAAGCGGAGTCGATAGGCCGACAGATTGTTGAAGAGCATCTAGCCGCCTGTGTCAACATTGTCAGTGGGTTGCATTCAATTTACTGGTGGAACGATGAGGTAAATGATGCACACGAGACGATACTGATTGCCAAGACGATGGAAGACCGCCTGGATGCGTTGCGTGAGCGTGTCGTGACTTTGCACAGCTACGACTGCCCGTGCGTAGTTGCTTTACCAATCGAAGACGGACATCAGCCTTACCTCAATTGGATCCTGAAAGAAACACGAGATTCGGAATAACCGAATGCCAGAAGTCGGATCAAAGGTTTCGCTAATCCATTTTCCATTGTTCCTTTTCCTGCTATGAGATACCTTAACATATAGGATCATTATCCGAAGCTATTTAACTCAATAACCGATTTCTTCCTCCGTCTATGGCAGATGTACTTCTAACACAGAAACATGGGTCGATCTACATAGCCCAGATCAATCGTCCGGACGCCCTAAACGCTTTGAATTTTGAGGTTATGGACCGTATGTCTGAGATGATCAGTGAAATAGAGACGGATGAAGATATCCGGGTTTTCATAATGAAAGGAACTGGTAAGCGATATTTCGCATCAGGTGGTGATCTGAGGGAGTTCTCGTCACTGAAGTCGCCCGAGGATGGTCGCGAAATGGCAGCACATATGGGAAGAATTCTGCAGCGTATTGAAGATGCGCCCTGCTGGACGATTGCCTGTATGAATGGCGATGCATATGGCGGTGGAAGTGAGCTTTCGCTCGCGTTTGATTTCCGGATTGCTGCCGAACACAGCCAGTTTCATTTCAATCAGTCACAGTTTTACCTGACACCGGGATGGGGCGGGTTAACCCGTTTGATGGAACGGGTCGGCAGGTCACGCGCACTTGAGTGGCTAGCAACAGGCCGAACGATAACCGCACAGGAGGCTTTGGCAGCAGGATTGATCAATCACTCCTTTTCTGACGATCAGCTGGAACGGGAAGTGCAGAGATTAAGCGAGTTGATGACAAGAAACGATCGTCATCTTATCCGGGCATTGAAAGAAGGGGCTGAACGGGCGATTCAAATCGAGCGGAGTGAATCTTTTGAAGCTGAGCTTGAGGCTTTTGCAAGATTATGGGGTTCTGTCGAGCATCATAACAGGGTTGAGCAGTTTCTGAACCGCAAGAACGGGTGATATCGAGTTGTTTTGTCGATGATGATTCGTCCCAAATTTACCCCTAAATCCCCTAAAGGGGACTTGCTGACGGATGTCGTGCTATACTGTTTGCTGTTTATAACCAATCGATTTTTAAGATCTACATTGAATCTATAGATAATAAGAGAAGGTCCCCTTTAGGGGATTTATGGGTAAAAAATAATCGAAGTTTCCTGAGATATTAGATCCACTGTGCAGAGCAATATGGATTCTCGAAGAACGTGATGAAATACTCTATGCTAAAATGGATAGTTAAGGATCCAGTTCTACTTTGGTTTATTCCCATCCACCTTGTTAGTGAGTGTCATTGTGGCTTCGTAGAAATTGCCTCTGCGGAAGATCACAAAATGAACGGTATCTCCTTTCTTGTACTCTCGCAGCAACGCCTGGAAATGGGTATAACTGTAAATCCGCTCGTCTCCGATGCGCCACAAAATATCGCCGGGCAGGATGCCTGCTTTGTATGCGGGGCCATCTCTGTTCACACTATACACATAGACGCCACTCTGCATAATGGGCAGGTCATATTTGTATGCTGTTTGAAGATTAATCGGTTTGGCCTGGAAGCCCGGATCAAAATCTAATGTTACCTTTCCCTTCTCTTCCAGCTGATTGACGATATTGACGATTTTGTTGCTGGGGATAGCAAAACCGAGGCCCACAAAACCGTTGCTGGTTCCTCCGGTAACAATAAACGTGTTCATCCCGATTACCTGGCCAAGTGAGTTGATTAACGGTCCGCCCGAGTTTCCCCGGTTAATGGCCGCATCTGTTTGGAGCATATTCAGATAAGAATGCGGTTCGTTGGGGTCGGGACGAAAGTTGCGGTTTTTTGCACTAATCACACCCACGGTGACTGTTGGGCTTCCATTTTCAAAGAGTCCAAACGGATTTCCAATAGCGATGCACCACTCGCCAACGATTGTCTTTGAAGAATTTCCGAATCGTGCATAAGGAAGTGTCGTGTCAGCTTTAATTTTAAGAAGTGCGATATCACCGTATTCATCTTTTCCCAACAACTTGGCCTCATAGCTTTTTCCGTCAAATGTGACGAGTATTTTATTGGGATTTTTTCCTACTACGTGCTGATTTGTTACGACAAGCCCATCCGGACTCACGATAAAGCCGGTTCCAAGACTCTTGTACTGGCGCATGCGTCCCGGGTTGATGTAGTAACCGAAAAAAGGGTCATAATCATAGCTCTGATCGACTTCCGTTACGCTGACACTGACAACTGCCGGACTCACTTCAGCGGTTGCCTTGGTAATGGCATTTTGCCGGCTGTCCGTTATGTCATTATCAGAAGCCTGTAGTTGATTTTTAGCTTTTTGGGTATCCGTGACCTGGTAGAACGAAGCTTGGGCATTTACCGGCAGCTTCCGGGTTGTATCCTTTTGAGTGGTTGATTGGGAATCAGGATGGCCAGTTTTATGTGAGCCGTTTTTACATCCGGCAAAAATTGTTAAAAAAGTAAGTGCAACCAGTAATGATTTTCTGAGTGATGAAAACATAATAACTACCGATCATTCAGGATTTAAGGAGGTGAGTTGATCCATTCCAGCTTCAATCACTTCCTTCTTTGCGAGCTTTAGCGGTCCGTCATGCCAGGCTCCTGCTGCCCGGTCGTGTCCGCCGCCTCCAAATAAACGTGCCCAGACGTTTGCAAGTATGCCGGATTTCGTTCGCAGGCTCAATTTTACTCTTCCTTCGAGTTCGCAAAACAAAACTGCGGACCTCGTTCCCATCAAACTTAGAGGGTAAGAAACGAATCCTTCGGTATCGGCATAAGTGCAGTTTGTGTCCTGCAGCATTTTATCAGTAATAGTAATTGTACCAATTTGACCATCGGCGAATGTCTCCACCGTTTCAAGAGCCATGCCAAGGAGTCTCATCTGATTTGGGGTGCGGTCGTCATACACTTTTTCGTGGACTTCATTCGGTTTAAAATTACCACGGCGGAGGATGTCGGCTACGATCAAATGAACCTCGGGGGTGACCGATTCAAAGCGAAAGGAGCCAGTGTCAGTCATGATGCCGGTATAAATTGCCTTTGCAACCGCTTCATCGATCAAACCTGGATCTGTAGCCTCGTAAAAATGATAAACCAGTTCTGCGGACGATGATGCCGTATCAACACTGTACATGGCCTTGAAAACTGGTTCCGGATCGGGATGATGATCGATAAGATACCGTGGCTTATCAGATGAGAAAATTTCAGAAGCAAGGTCGCCAAAGCGATTGGACCGGTTCCCGTCGATAAAAACAAATGCGTCACACTGATCAATCAGGTTTTTTTCGGGCCGGATAATCTTCATGTATTCCTCTAGCCAGCAAATATTTGCCGGCACCTCGTCGTGATTGAAAGGGATAGCATCAACACCATTTTTCTGAAGCCAGAACGTAAGCGCGATCTGAGAACCAATAGCATCGCCATCCGGTCGCACATGTGAGAAAACACCGATTTTTCGATAGTCAGGCAGTTCTTTTATAATTTTCTTAAGCATTGATCATCTTAGTTAAAACGCAGCCTCAAAAGACTGAATCTCTGAATCCTGTCATGTGTAATGTAACGTGAGTTCGAGATAACAAAGAACAAAATCGTTGATAACGATTCATGTTAGCCTCTTTTTTCATTAACCCCTGAATTAATCCAGGGGTTAGAAGGATCCTTCAGTGTGCTAAACTGTTTTAACGGTTTGTACAAACACATGAAAAAGCCTCGAGGGGCTTTAATTAGATTGCGGACCGATTTTATATCAAATTCACGTTAATGTATTATTCTGTGAAAAGACTACAACGACTTTTATCGCAAAATCTTATGATACTAAAATTAAGGGATATTCAGGTGTTCAGTGATGGGAACGAATGGCCTGAAAGAATTGAACGGTATCGTAAGTCTCTTTTACATCATGTACGCGCAGGATATTGGCACCACGCATCATGGCATCGTAATGTATAGCCAAAGTGGCAGGAAGTCGTTCGTCCGCGGGGCAATTTCCAAGCAATTTCTGAATGAGAGATTTGCGTGACGCCCCGACAAGCAGCGGATATCCCAAATCGGTAAAATGATGCAGGTGAGCCAGTAGTGTAAGATTGTGCTCGAGTGTCTTGCCAAAACCGATGCCTGGATCTATAATGACATTTTTCACCCCGGCACCCAGTGCAGATTGAGATTGCCTTTCCAGGAAATCATAAACTTCTTCGACTACATCGTCATACACAGGATTATTTTGCATAGTCTTCGGATCACCCTTCGAATGCATGATGACCAGCGCGGCATCATATTCGGCACATAGAGGGGCAATCTCAGGAGTCTTTTGCAAGCCGCTGACGTCATTAATGATATCAGCGCCATTTGTTAGTGAAGCCTCAGCTACTCTGAAGTCTGTTGTATCCACAGAAATGATAGCTTCTGGAAACTCTTTGCGGATAGCTTCCAGAACCGGTAATACACGTTTTATTTGTTTTTCCGGTGAAACGGCTTCAGAACCCGGCCGCGTCGACTCGCCTCCAATATCGATAATGTCGGCGCCTTCCGAGATCATTTTTTGAGCATGCCGGATGGCCTGATCCGGAGCATAGAAAAGACCACCGTCCGAGAATGAATCGGGGGTAACGTTTAAAATACCCATGACCCGTGGCTTTGACAGATCCAGGATCTTGCCGCGGGCATGAAGTTGATGATTTATGTGACTGGATGATGTTGCCATGCGGGATAGTCACCTGCGTGGCTTTAAACCACTCAGTCCCAATCCTCTTTTAAGTCTTTTTCTTTGTCGTTCTTTTCGGCCCACTCGTCGGCGTCCGGAAGAGGGTCTTTCGTTTCATTTATAATGCGGTCATCCCATTTTTCTGCGAGGCGCGCATTCCATTCAATGTAGTGTTCCCACTTTTCGGGCACTTCGTCGTCCGCGTAAATTGCTTCAACAGGACATTCTGATACACATGCATCGCAATCGATACAATCATCAGGATCAATGGTCAGAAAGTTAGGTCCCTCACGAAAAGCATCTACCGGGCAAACTGCAGCGCAATCAGTGTATTTACAGTTAATGCACGGTTCAGTTACAATGTAAGCCATGAATATGGTATTATTTGGAAGTTTAATGTATTTACATCGGCACAAATATTATGCACAGAGACGTGAAATGCAACGTAAAAAAGCGGTATCGCAAAAGACGCGCATAAAAAAGTTAAAATGACTATCCGTAATCACTCCAGTAGTCTTAGTTGTTCCTCAGATCAGAAAATGTAAACCGTTTCGATACATTCGGGACCAGGAAATGCAAAAAAACAGCTTACTTTGGAAACCTGGCGTGTTTTTGCGGTTAAATGACAGGTATGTAACCCCGATACATCGGGGCGTATAGTCATCAAAGTTAAAATAAAAAAGGGGAGCCGATGATCGACTCCCCTTGAATTTGAGACGCTGAACTGAGTTTAGAAGTTCAGTTTAAATGTCAGGTTAAGAGTACGTGGGCGACCATAGTACACCTGGACTGCGGCACGGCTGCCATTATTGTCATAAGCATCCGTAATATAGTTGGCGTTCATAAAGTTGGTCAGGCTCAGTAATACTGTTCCCGAGCTTATACCAGCAACATTCTGTTTAAAATGGAAGTTGTAGCCGGCCGTGATATCAAAAATAGAGTAAGGGCTAACCTTGTATGCCTGAGTACGATTGTTCGGGCTCGTACGGAAGGTAGGGTTAAATGAGGAGTAGTAATCGGCCATGTAACGGGCACGGGGATTAATGAAGAAGTATCCATTACCATCGATGTTGAAGCGATAGTTGAATCCAAGTGAGGCCGTTGTCTGCGGAGCTCCACTGACTTTCAGATTTTTGATGTAAAGATTCGCTTCGTCAATCTTCTGATGTGAATTGTTGAAGATGGCACTGCTGACATCATTTTCATAGTAGTTGTTGGAAACGGCTAAACCACCATCAACGGAGAAGTCGTTGGTCAGGTATACATTACCACGTACTTCAATTCCTTTGTGGATTTCATTCAGCCCCTGAACATTGAACAGGTTGCTTTCATTAACACCAGCAGCTGACTGAGCGCTGAAGTTATAGGTCTGGTCGGCCCAGCGGGTATGGTACAAATCAATTGTTATGGAACTGCGGGCATTGGGTTTCAAACCGATACCGGCTTCGAACGAAGTAATCTTTTCGTTGTGTGCTCCATTGATCGGAGTATTGGTATAGCGGAATACACCATCGAAGTAAGGAGCTGCACTGTTGTAACCGGCGTTCGCGAATACATTAAGAGCCGGGGTGAGATTATAATTAATGCCACCCTTAACAATGTACCCTCCGAAATTGTAGAATTTCGTCTTGGGAGAATTGAGGATGAAGTAATCCTTGCGGGCATAACCGGTATTAGAAATACTACCGTTGATAAATGCACTTACACGATCGTTCGTGTACTCAAACTGGGCGTTCAAACCATATTTCTTTACATAGCCCAGGTCATAGTAGGCAATCTTATCACCAGGGTAGTAAGCAATCAAACCTGTGTTTCCATAACCACTGTTGTCGTAGTTTTGATTTGGGTTGGTGTTTTCAACCCAGAAGTCGCCGCCAAGAAGATTACGAACAGTACGGTAGTGGGAACCGACATAATCACGACCATCGAAAGAGATGTTCATGGTCAGTTCTTTAGTGATTTTCTGTTCGAAGTTGGCGATGATACCACCCCATTTGTGGTCGTTGTGTGATTCTCTCAGGATTCCTTTTGATGCATTACCTGTAATTTTCTGACCACTGGCATTATATACAGTATCCGGATTGGCCATGTTGGTATCGAATACCTGGTTGTAGTTGAGTAGACCAGTATTTGGATTCACGGGCATGCTGTAGCCGTATACTGTAAGCGGTCCTGAACCATAACCCTGGCCGAAGCTGTAGTACACCGTAGCTGTCAGCATAGAATTGTCACTGAAGCGATAGGTATCATCCAGTGAGAACACAGGTTTGAAGTAGTAATTCACACGTTCGTTGATGAATTGCTGAGCATTGCCTGTTCCAAGCACACCCACGTTCGGGTTGTAGTTATGACCATATTGATCCCAGGTTTGGATGGTCTGAGCAGATGTACGCTGATCATGGTTCTGAGGAGTTCCAAAGGTTGTGAAATTTATCGTATTGTTTCCTTTGGTGTAACCGAAGGTCAGGAAGTAGGTGAAGCCTTCGAAATGGCTGTTTTGGAAGTAGCTGTTAGACACGGTGCGGTCGAACAGGGCAGTTACTCCGTATTTTCCGCCATTTTTTGCATTCATGAGGCCGGTGCTGTATTTGACACCAACTTCACGACGGTTATAATCTCCAAGTCCAAAAGTGATTTGTCCGCCTTTATCAGCCTGGAGGGAAGAGGTGGTGATGTTTACCGTACCACCTACGGCTTCGGTTGACAGTGGGTTGGAACCCAGACCCATGGTAACCTGGATGTTGTTCGCAACATTAGCTAATCCGGACCAGTCAGACCAGTACATGTGACCGCTTTCCATGTCATTGACAGGAACACCGTTAATCAGGACACCGACGTAGTTGTCATTGAATCCACGAATGGAAAGACGTGAATCCCCGATACCGCCTGATCCGCCGGTTGCATATACATTAGGGACATTTGCTGCTGCAAGAGCAAGGTCCTGGTTGCTTGCCCCGACTTCCTGTATTTTTTGTTCTCCTATGGAAGAGAAAGCAACCGGTGTTTTACGGAATTGAGCACGTTTGGCACTTACGATCACTTCTTTAGAGAATTCATATTCGGGAAGAGCGATTGTGCCGAGATCAACATTGTGATCAAGGTTAACACTTACTGTCTGTGATGTGAAACCAACATATGATACCCGGACTTTATAACTGCCTTCAGGTATGTCGGCCACTTTAAACGTTCCATCAGTTTTGGATGCATTACCATAAGACGTGCCCATCAGAACGATGTTTGCACCTGGTAACGGATCACCATTGCTTTTGTCCACTACCTTACCTGTTATGGTATAGGTATTCTGTGCCATAGCCATTAAGGGTATAGCCAATAACATTAGTAAAGTTTGTACAGTACGTTTCATAAAGGACGTTGGCTGTTTTGTGTTTTATGTTAGTATGCTGAGAATCGTGTGGCATATCTGCCACACAAAATCCCTGGTTCATATAATTGAATGCACTGGCCCACACGTTTACCAGATGCATTTATGGGGTTAATTTTTTTGCCGCGAAAATATAAGAAGAAGAAATGCGGAATAATGCCCCGGAGGCTACATATAGCAATTAAATAACCGGGATTTAACAATTTTTTAACATAAAAAAGAACCGTAAAATTGACTTTTATACGAAAATCACTGTTTTTACTAAGATGTCTTGCAAAGCGCTTTCAGTCCCGCATGAAGAAATTATTAAATTCAAAAATAAGCTTTGACATTGAATTCAACCCTGATATCTTAGGACACGGAGGAATAAAAAAAGTATATATATGTGGAGAGAGGATGAAGCTCAGAATATACAGCCTCATGGCTGTAGTAATGGGGGTTGTCATCTTTGCCGGTCCGGTGTCGGGCCAGCAGGTATTTGACAGGAAGACGACTACCGTTGGAAATATTGGCTTATCGATTACTAATGTAGGGACGATTGGGAAACCGGATGTTCGTAACAACCCCGGTGGCGAACCCAGTATGGAATATCCCCTTAATTCCGGCCAGGAACACCTGTTCGAGGCCGGGTTGTGGATTGGCGCATACAGTGGTGGTTCTCAGTTATTGGTCTCTACAGGTGCTGTAACTAACTCTGCCGGTTATGCAACGGGTAAAGCAGGATTTGAGTTTACAAATGATGGAACACCCATTGAGGAGCGGTCGTCACTCACAGATTCCCCGCTATTTTCGCCCTTAGCTGTTAGCCATCAGGATCTAATCGCGTTTTTCTCCGACAAAAGAGTTTCTGTTCAGACCCAAACGGGTTCTATTCCAATAAGCAATCATGATAATCCTCTTTATTCTGATATAGAGCTGGATAGCTATAACTGGAACTTCAGCTTTACCGAGCCTTTTAGCATTCTGCGATATCACATTACCAATCATAGCGATAAGGATTGGGACAGTGTGTATGTGGGGATGTACGCCGACCTTGTGGATCGAAATGTGAATAGTGTTGTTGAGACAGGATCGGCTTTCTTTAACAAAAACGGGGTCGGATATCTCGACAGCCTGTATACCATATACGTTTTTGATGACGGGTCGACAGATGATCCAAGCCTGAACACATATGGCGCAATCTCCCTCATTGGATCAGAGTACGAGAACCAATATTTCCATCCATCCAATAGTGGATTTCTACAATCAAAAGGTATGCGTGCGCCACGTATTGGACCCAGTTACTGGCTGTTCAGTTCTGGATCCGGGGATTTCAGGGCTCCTATCGATGATCAGGACCGCTACAGCCGTATGACTACCCCCTTTCCTATTGACGCTTACCGTGAAAAACTTCGCTCCGATGGAACTACAGCCAATGGTAACTATATCTCTCTGATCTCTATTGGTCCATTTCAGAAAATCGCTCCGGGTGAATCCTTTGATGTTTATTTCGCTTTCGTTGGAGCTTTGAAGCCGCCAAAGTATCAGGGATTCAGCATCATTAACGGTAAGACATCGAAGGAAATAGATAACGAAGAAACCCGGGTAAACCTGGTTGACAACATCGGCTGGGCATATCGCACATTTTACGGGGAGGACAAGAACCACAATGGGCAGCTTGATCCCGGTGAGGACATCAATAAAAATGGGAAACTGGACCGCTATCTCATTCCGGAACCACCCAGGAGCCCGAAGATTCACGTTGAAGCCGGGGATGGGAAAGCAACAATCTACTGGGATCGTCGCGCTGAAGCATCGATCGATCCTGTATCCGGTAAAAAAGATTTTGAGGGATATCGCGTTTATCGGTCCAATTTGGGAGATGACATTAAAGGGACAATCTCGACAAATGCACAATTAATTGCACAGTACGACTCTGTTGGAAACGATATCGGATATAATAACGGTTTCTCCGAAGTACGATTAAACAATCCGGTTGTTTTCCAGGGAGATACGACACATTATTGGTATAAGTATGAAATGGACGATTTGCTGTCCGGATGGCAGTATCAGTTTTCAGTCACTGCCTTTGATAACGGAGGAGGAGACAGCAAAGTCCAGGTTGGCTCGCTCGAGTCGAGCCGAAATGCAAATGCTGTAAGGGTATTCCCTGGAACAGCAGTTAATAAACAGTTTGGAAGCTCTGACCACAAAGTCGGGGTCTATCCAAATCCTTACCGGGTAAATGCGGCGTGGGATGGAGGAAATGAACTCACGCGCAAGGTAATATTTTACAACTTGCCGGCACATGCACAGATTCGCGTCTATACATTGGCCGGTGAAATCGTAGCGGAGTTAAACCACGATGCATCGACCTATAAGGGAGATATTCGCTGGTTTAACGACTTCAGTGCAGATAACAGGGTTGTTGCCGGAGGTGAACATGCCTGGGATCTGCTAAGCCAGAGCCGGCAAAATCTTTCGACCGGTCTCTATCTGTACACCGTAAAAGATCTGGACTCAGGAAAGGTCCAGAGGGGTAAGCTGGCTATCATCAAGTAGTCGGCTTCTTTTTTTGAAAACAACAATAAATATGAGGGAACAGTCATGACCAAAATGTTACGTACAATAGTACTGCAGGCAACTGGTATTTGCCTGCTATTACTTGCAACAGGTTTGGGTGTCAGTAAAGCACAGACAGCCAAACAAGTTACAATCCGGGACCTAAACAGCTATTCAAGCCTGACCTCTCTGGGTGATATTCCGAATCAATACTATGCTGATTCGCTGGTTTCATTTACCGCCATCATCTCATCCTATCCCAAAGATTCGGGATTAGCTACTTACACCGAAAGCACTAATTCCATAAGCCGGATCCATGTATTTGTCACTGATACATCAGCAGCATCCATGGGACGCGACGGCATGTCGATGCAGATTGTGGAAACGGATTACAACTTAATTGAAAACTTTGGACGCGGTAGTGTTGTGGATATTACCGGTAAGCTTACTTTTTATAATAGTACAGCGCAGTTCGACCTGGTATCGATCACAGATATCACCCCAGATCTGCTGGTTAGCGGGAACTTGCCCACCCGTTATAACGATCTGCTGAAACCCGTAGATGTCAGTGTTTCAGATCTGAACAAAGCCAATTCTGATGGTACCATGCAGATTAACCTGGCTAATTATCCGAAATACGCCGGTACATATGTAAAGATCACAAATGCAACTGTGGTCAACGTATCGTTGGGTGATCGTCCGAACTGGGCTCTTAAGCAAGGTGATAATCTTATCTACATTTATGATACATCTCTCCGCTACCGTAACGACCAATCAACATATCGTACCGGGTATAACTTTCGCCACCAGGAAGATGGCACGTTTGAACCACCCCCACCGGGATCAGTTGTTAATCTGAGCGGATACATCACGTTAAATGGTGACAATCCTGATGGACTTGATGCCCCTGGAGAACAATCATTCTCGATCAATCCTTTTGACGATGGTATTGTCTGGCTGAATGATGTTAAGCACGAAAACGGAGTTGATGGATTTACATGGCCGAACGACCTCGAAGTCGTTGGTAATCCACCATCTTTCGCAAACTATACGATATCAGATCATACGCCAACCTCAACAGATCAGGTCATTGTTTCGGTGGATGTTACTCCAAACAACGGGACAACCTTGTCTTCTGTTGATATTTGGTACACAGACGGTACCGACACTACGACGACAGCGATGACGCACGGCTCGGGTGATACATATACCTTTACTTTCTCGACCTTTGCCAACTATAAGAGTGTGTCCTTCCACATTACGGCTACCGACAGCAAAGGCCTTACAGGTTTGTATCCGCAGGGAGGCAACGATTCATTCATCGTACTGGATCAGGAGGTCAACTCTATCGCTATTATTCAAGAAAGCTCTGACGGAGCTAGTCCGCTGGCTGGTGTCGGTGAGATTCCAATGAATCTAACCGCATGGGTTGTTGCAGATTCCGCTGATGGATACATCGCCATTCAGGATTCCAAAAACAAATGGTCTGGTATTTTCCTCGATGCAACTGCCCCGGGTGTGAAATCTCTGAAAAGAGGTGATAGAATAAACATCACGAAAGGTACTGTTTTTGAAAACTATGGCGTCACATATCTCACAGTATCAGCTATGACCAAAATGGCAAGTGGTGAAGACATAAGCACCCTCATTCCGGACATACTGACCGAGGATATAACATATGGTGCAAACAAAGGCGAACCTTATGAAGGTATGTTGGTCAAGTTTGACGACGTGAAAATCCTTACAAATCAAGCTGACTACCCGAGTGACTACGGCGAGTTTGAGATTGGTTCTCGCCAGGGCGGTGGAACAGCTGACACCCTGACGGCCGGACATGGTCTGCGGATCGATGATGGAACTAACGATTTCGGAACCTCAGCCCAGTTAACGGCAGATCTTAATGAAAATATCCGGATCGGAGCCCAGCTTCAGTCGGTGACAGGTGCCATGTACTATACTTTTGGAAACTACAAATTGATCATGCGCTCACTGAGCGATATTGTTTCCACACAGTGGACAACACCTATCCGGACGATTAAGCTCCTGAACCCAACAAACAGTGCAAATGTGACCGTCAATAATGATCTTACAATCCAATGGGGAACGTCGAAAGATTATGACGGGAACAAGGTGCATTATATTTGGGGGCTTTTTACAGCCAACGATACCACCTCGATTACCATGGCCAGTTCGGATAACAACGGTGAGGATCCCACACTGACCCTGTCATATCAGACGGTTGACAACCTGTTGTCAGCAGCCGGATTGAAAATCGGCGATAGTGCAAATATGCTGTGGACGGTATTTATGACAGATGGCAAAGATACAGTTCAGACCTCGACGTATTCCGCTCCGGACTTTACACCGGTTTACAGCAAGGTCACACTTACGCGTGCTAATTACACGGCTATCGATAATGAAAATGCGACCCCGCGTAAATTCGCGTTGGATCAAAATTATCCAAACCCGTTCAACCCGACTACTACAATCAACTACAGTGTTCCGCACAACGTCAAAGTTCGTTTGACGATTTACGACGTGCTGGGTCGCCGTGTAGCTCTGCTTGTCGACAGGGTTCAGAACGCCGGATCGTATCATATCACGTTTGATGCACGGCAGCTTTCAAGCGGTATGTACTTCTACCGTCTCGAAACACCAGGTAAAACCATCACTCGTAAGATGATGCTGATCAAGTAAAAAATCACTGAGACTCCGGGTTAAGGGCCCGGAGTCCCTTTTTTATTTCTAAATGGATGATTAGGTATGTGCCATCTTCTACAGACCGTAAAATGTGATTGAGCCGGTATGCCATGAAATACACAGCTTTTATTTTGATACTGATTGTGTCGGTCGCCGGATACGCATGTGACTCAGGCCTTAAAGGTAATTTGAATAAAAATTTACCCCCTACAACCGGAATGGCTGTCAAAGATATTAACAGATCCGACAGCGCAAGGCTGTCCAGCCAGATTGAAGTTTCCTGGTGGGGAGATGATCCTGATGGTTATGTGATTGGCTTCGAGTATTCTATCAATGATACGACCACATTTCCGTGGAGATTCACAACTAAAAACGACAGTATTTTTATCCTTCCGATACCTCCAGGACAGAAGTATGCGGACGTGAAATTTATGGTCAGGGCAGTCGACAACGATCATGCCCATGATCCCAAAGGAGCCAGCCTTGTTTATCCCATCAAGAATACTCCACCCAGTGTGAAGATGAACAAGACCGAAATGCCTCCCGATACGCTCTATGATATTGCCAGTTTTGGGTGGAATACATCAGATCTGGACGGCGATGCTAATCTTTCACACATAGAAATTGCACTGAACGATACAACGAAATGGGTGAGCATGCCCACCGATATTTCGTTTATCAGTCTCAAGGCTCAGGATCCAAGTCAAAATGTGACCGATTGTGATGTTTATCAGGGCCGTAGCTATAAAAAAACCAGTTATGTTATTTCCGGACTGGAGATGAGTGCCAGAAACAAGTTTTACGTGCGCGCTGTCGACAATGCCGGCGCCTACAGCCAGGCCGATACAGTCAGCTGGTATGTTAAACGGCGTACTTCCGATATCCTGTTTTTAAATGATTATTCAGGACCATTTTCGGCAACGAATGCACAATTCCATCTCGACGCCCTCGCACAGGCGGGAATTACAAGCGTAGATTATTGGAATATTTCAGATGGTAGCACAGCTGGCGGACAGAAAGTCACCTTATCCGCTTCCTTCCCGGCAGTGATTGATCCAACGCTGATCAAGACGCTCGGTTTGTGGAAGCATATTTACTGGATCTCTGATGATATGAACAGAAATATTACCTACGCCCAGGAGATAGCGAAGGATTTCTTCGCCAATGGCGGGAACATGTTCATTGCGATGCCGACACGGGACCTGGAGGATAACGATCCTCTGTTCAACTTCCTGCCCCTTGATGGTGTAACACCGCTCCCGACAAACGCTACTAACTTTTTGATTTCGAGCAGTGGCAGTGCTGTATCAATCGCTCCGTTCACGGGACCCGATTTGGGTGTCGTTAAAACTATGAGCTCGATCTTCCCTATCAGACCCAGTTCTGGTAGTACGGCATTGTATTCAGCAGACTTTTTGATCCGGACATTGACCGGATATGAGGATTATACAGGCAAGGAGATTGTGTCGGTGAAAAGCAAGGAGGGGAACATCATCTTCTTCGGGCTGGATCTGTCGGATCTCAATGACAATAGCAACATCGGACAGTTTATAAAACGGATGTGTGTCGATGAATTGGGTTTTTAAATATATCGCTGGTCATCGTTCTGACCTGCCGGCAGCAGTTATATTGTCAGCATTTTTGTTGATGATCATTCCCCCATTGGTAATGCCGGCTGAGTTGCATGCACAGAACGGCAATATTGAAGGCGTCGTAAAGGACAAGCTAAGCGGAGAAACGTTACCCGGTGTCAATGTAATCGTAAAAGGAACCTCCTTTGGTTCAGCAACCGATGCAGACGGGCATTACGAGATTAATAATATCCGTCCGGGGACATATAGCCTGGAGTTTCGCTATATCGGCTACGAAACCATTCTTTTGACGGGTGTTGCAGTTAAGGCAGACCAGACCATAAACAAAGATGTTGACATCGGTCAGAAGGTTCTGACGAGCGATCAGGATGTGGTTGTAATTGGCGAGAAGCCTATCTTTGATGTTGAGAAATCAAATTCATCGGTTACCGTCAACAAATCAGTGATCGATGCTGCGCCTGTGCAAAGGGTTCAGGATGTTGTCAGTATGCAGGCTGGCGTGGTTAAAGATCCGAGTGGTATCTACATCAAAGGCGGGCGTTCGTACGAGACGGGTTACGTAGTCGATGGGGTGTCGGCACAGGATCCGCTCTCCGGTACGGGATTTGGCCTCGATGTCGGAGCCAATGCCCTTTCGAGTGTCGAAGTAATCACGGGTGGTGTGGGAGCCGAATACGGTGATGTCACATCTGGTGTCGTAAATGTCAAGACACGTGAAGGCGGAGATACCTATTCGGGATCCATTACTCATAAGAGGGATAATTTTGGATCGAAGACGGGCCGGTCGTCTAATTTCTTTTCGGATTTGTACGATGTCAACCTGGGTGGACCATCCGTGATATTCGAAAAATTGCTTCCGGCTCTTGGCATTAATATACCGGGCAAGGTAAATTTCTTTTTATCCGGGCAAGTTAATCTGCAGGATGGTTTTACGCGTTACGCGGCATCGAAACTACACAGTTCACTGATAAATTCGGACTTCTGGACACCACGGGAAAACAACCAGTGGACCGGCCTGGCGAAGATCACTTATCACATCAAGCCAACGATGACTCTTCAAGCATCATACCAGCGTTCGTTGACGGTCAACCAGAATTCCAACATGTTGCGGATAACCGGCAATGATGTTCAGTTTCAACCCGGTTATCAATTCTTCTTCCAAAACAATCTGGACAACGCGAACACTTTTGCCCACGAAAGTATTCTTTCGTATATCAAATGGACCCATACACTTAATGGGACTACATTTTACAATGTACAGCTCAGCCGCCTGTTTACTCGTCTGAGGGCTGATGCCAATGGCCGGTACTGGCGTCCGGATTCGGTAAATGGTGAATTTGACGCCTCGAGTATTGTTACCTATCCGGCTACAGAATTTCCGACAGGTGGTGATTTCCAATATGTACTGCCAGGTCCGGGATTGTCGAATAATGGCGGTATTGCACCACTCTGGCACGATCATTTCGCAGAGGAAATAACGCTTAAGTCATCTCTGACCAAGTACTTATCAGGAAAACAGGATCGGTTGGATTTCGGGATGGAATTCAAATTCCAGGATTATCAGTGGATCGATATCCAGCGTCCATGGATCGGTGCTCCGATACAGATTAACGATTCTCTGACTTCAGAGTCATCCCGTCTGGGCGGCAGCTCTGATATCTGGCGTGTGAAACCCAAACGGGGTGCTTTCTATGCCAGCGATCAGATACGTTACAAAGGATTGATTGCGAACATTGGGGCACGCCTGGAGTACTGGTATCCCGGGCATTATGTAGACGTATTTGTGGATGATCCGCGGTCTCCAATTCCAGATGCCGTTCGTGAATCATATAAGAAAAACACTCATAAGCTGTTTGGCGGACGGTTCAAGATGTGGCTGTTACCCAAGCTGAATGTTTCATTTCCGGTACGTGAAAACCAGGTTCTGTTTTTCAACTATACCCACTCAGCGAGAGTACCACACCCGAGTTATATGTATGCTGGGTTGAATCCGTTCTATCAAGACCGTTCGTTCCTCTCCCAGTTGGGTAATCCCGATCTGAATCCTGAGGTCGACATATCGTATGAACTGGGTTTGCGAAACCAGTTGTCACAGAATGACGCTTTGAATATCTCCGCTTTCTGGCACGATAAGTATGATTTCATCACAACACAGTCCATTATTGTTCCCGATGCAACCGGACAGGAAACTCAGAGGGCATTCCGGATTAATGGGGACTATGCACGTGTTCGTGGTATTGAAATCACCTATATCAAACGCTACCAGGATTGGTTTCTTGGCAATGTGTCTGCAAGCTACACAAAGGCTGAAGGTTTGAGTTCATCGAGTAATGAAGCGTTACGAAATCTGTTGGTCGGTGGTCAAAACGTTGGGAATAATGTTGAAACGCCGCTCGCCTGGGATCGGCCATGGGATATCAAAGGGCAATTCATCTTTACTTATGATCGACGAAATAATCCGTTATTAGGTGCATCACCTCTGAATCACATGAAGCTCTTTTTGTCAGGTTACTGGCGGAGCGGATTGCGATATACTCCATACATTTTTAAGGGATTCAGTACGAACCCAATTACAGGCAGGAACGACTGGAGACCGATTTATGAACCGGATCCCGATCCTATAAAAAGATTTAGCAAGGTGGGATCATCCTGGTTTAATATTGATATAAATTTCCAGAAGTGGATCCCGCTCAGCAACAGTACACGTCTGTCATTCTTCCTGGAGATTACCAATCTCCTGAATACAAAGAATTCTGCGATTATCAACCCGGTGACAGGTAAAGGATACCGATCGGATTATCCGGGTAGTCAGGAAGAGCTTATAAAATTGCGTGACAACAGGGCTTATGACGTACCGAGTGGGACACGTGATCCGAGGTACCTTGACCCACGCGACAATAATGTCCCGACATACCTGAATCCGGCGGACTATTTGCCGCAGCGGCATTTCGTCTTCGGGGCTTCCTTTAATTTTTAAGCGATTAGCATGCCGATGTGCAACGATATTAAAAAATATTTTCTCTGTCTCTCGCTGTTGGGATGCATCGGGCTATTACCCTTTATGAGTGCCGACGCCCAGTCCATCCTGCCCAGTTTCGGAAAATCACGTTCCGGTACCTCAGGATTTCAATTTGTGAAAATCAGTGTTGATCCCCGGGCTGCTGCAATGGGTAACTCTGTCGTCGCTGATGCAACCGACGGTTCTTCCCTTTACTGGAATCCGGCCCTTGCTATCCAGTCTGATAAATCGGAAGTCCTGATCGGTCATTCTGCTTATTTCATGGATATCACCAAGGAATACCTGAGTTATGTTCAGAACCTGAATACCATAGCTATTGGTGTATCTCTGCAGTATCTCAACTCAGGCGATATCAAAGAGACAACGGAATTCCAGCCGTTGGGAACCGGTCTGATGTTTCGCACCATCCATTACTCGCTGGGACTTACCGTTTCTCAGAGGCTGACAGAATTGTTCAGTTATGGTGTTACCGTTCATTTTCTTGATGAACGTATCGAAGAAGTTCAGACCAGAACAGGTTCCGTTGATTTAGGCTTTTTCTATCGTGTTGGCGATACCGGCCTGCGTTTTGCAATTGGCCTGAACAATTTTGGTCCCGATACACGGCCAAGCGGCGACGTGCAGCGTACGACTCTGGATGGTAATCAGACAGTCACAGATTTTAAGAGGGTGTCTCTGCCCACAACCTTTATTATTGGGGCTGCTTACGATGCTTATAAAAGCGAAAACTCATCACTGATGATATCCGGACAGTTGACAAATCCAAGTGATAACGCCGAACGTGTCAGTGTGGGAGCCGAGTATGGATTTATGCATCAGTTTTACTTACGCGGCGGATACCAGTTCGGTGTTGACGAAATACGGTATCCAAGCGGAGGCGTTGGCGTAATCTTTCCGGTTGGAAGCCATTCATTCGGCGTCGACTACTCATTTTCTCCGTATGAGCGTTTGGGAAATATTCATCGATTGGCCATAAAAATCAGGATTTAAGGAAACGGCTGTAATGAAAAATCGTTTTTTCTATTTGTTAACCCTTTTGGTGGTTCTGGCTTCGATGCCGGGGTGCAGTGATATTTTCGGGTCGAAACATCTTCCCATAACAAATGACGTGTTCAAGGCGGGCAAGAAGGATCCTAATACAGCGACAGACGTCATCGGTTACGCTGCTCTTGTGCCTTTCTGGAAAGGATTCGACCATCCTACAGACATCTGCATTGGGTTCGACGAGCTTGTTTATGTTACGGACGCTAACGGATTACACATTCTTGACAGGGCCGGCCGCGAATACAGGACGATACCATTTGAAGGCGCTACGGCTGTCGTCCAGGATCGTCTGCTGAATGTATATGTGGCTGCCCGCATTGATACAGTCATTAAAGACGTAGATCCAAATATAAGCTGGAACCTGGCTGCCATTTTCAAAATCCACAACGCCAACGGGACCAACGGCGGGGATATCGTACATATGGACACGCTGATCCAGCCATTTGCAGATGCCTCGCGCAGCACGTTTGCTTCACAAACTTCACGTCTCAAAAAAAATGATTCCAACAGTGAAGAACTTGTTCAGTATACCGGGCTTTCAGTTCTAGGTGACAACACATTGTATGTGACACGACGGGGGCCAGTTAATCCAACAAATGAAGTGGCGGCACCAGACAATATCGTGTTAGAGTTCCAGGCTGTGGTTGTCGATGGAAAGGAGACTGACAAGATGAGGAACGTACGTCAGATCAGGACACTCAGTCCCGCAACACCCTCCCTGATAAGTGGCATCGGCATGTCGGATATTATCAGTTTTGTTGCCCCGCCGCAGCGTGAAAGTTTTACGACCAACCGTAGTTTTATCATAACGCAAGCGGATCAGACTGCAAATATTTCCTATAGGGTCCTTTGGGTTAATGCTGTGGAAACAACAGATGGCCTGGTATTCCAGCCAAACACGGCATTACTGCAGCAGGACACGTCAAAGTCCGATGGATTTCTTTATGAACTGAATAAGTTTAAAGAACCTACCGGGCTTGCATATGCGGCAGATGGAACCAACTATATTTTCGTAACAGACGCAGGTACAGACAGTCTCTACATTTTCCAGTCAAACGGCTACGAAGGGGTGACGCCACCTGTGGGATCGGACGCCAAAAAGCCGATTATCGTTTCCTTTGGCGGTCAGGGAGACGGTCCGAAGAATTTCAATGATCCTTCCGGTGTTACTTACTTTGATAAAGTTATCTACGTTGCGGATAAGAATAATAACCGGATTGCCCGTTACAAGCTCACTACAGATTTCGAATGAGATGCTTAAAAAGATCGTTAGAAAATCGGCGGATTTTACATTACGAACGCATGAGTCCATCAGATGGTTATTTTAACGGTTAGATAAAGCTGATTCATCGGTGGAATATGCGATATTTAACATGTGTTAACAATAGGATAGGATAGGGTAAACGAAATCCTCGATTATTTTTTATAAATTGATCTCACTTTTGCAGAACAAATACTGTTACTAAAGACAATCTGTTGTTTTATCTAAGAACTTTTATTAAAAACCTGAGAAAAACCGGTGCGATTGCTCCGAGTTCCAAATATTTGGCTCGCGATTTCACCAAAGTGTTATCCCGCAGCAGGGATGTTGAAGATGAAACACCAATACGGATACTGGAAATCGGACCGGGTACCGGTTCGCTCACGAAGCTTATTATACCTGCACTCCGTTCACAGGACCATTTTGATATTGTTGAGCTGAACAGGGATTTTTACAGGATGATCCGCTGGAAATATCGGCATCAGGAAAACGTCTATACCCATCATTCCAATATCCTGGATTTTGAGCCCGATGAACCGTATGATTTTATTTTTTCCAGCCTGCCGTATGAAGGGATTCCCAGAGATATAAGCAGGGAAATTTGGCAGAAAAAACTAAATATGTGTAAGCCCGGCAGCTATATCACCTATTATAAATATATTAATATAAAGCGCTTCCGGTGCAAGTTTGAGAAGGAAGTCGTATCCAGATATTGTTGCAAAGAAAAACTAGTTCTGCGCAATCTGCCACCCGCCTATCTTTATATACTGCACATTGAAGGTCACATTGTTGAGCAACCCCAGACGGTGAAGCTGGAAGCCGCCTTAACAGGATGACTTTTTATTTGATCGTTACACTTCCTGCAGAGGTGTGAGCGGTAATCCTGGGATTTGATCCGCCATTCAGAGATCCCTCGATGTGACTTGAATCAAAGCTGCCCGATACAGACCAACCTTGCGGAATCGACACTTTCATTCCTTTAATATCAAGGACAGCCTTTGTTGACTCAGGCAAAGCTATTGTAATATTACCGCCAGCTGTTTTTAATGTGAGATCATTGGACAGAACAGCATCGAAATTCGCATTGATGTTGCCTCCTGCAGTTTCGGCGTCGATTGAACCATCCCTCATATTATCGAGAGAAATATTACCGCCGGCGGTTTTAATATCCATGTTGCCAGTGGTATTGCTGGCGATGATGCTGCCGCCCATGGATTTCAGGTCAGCATTACCATTGATTTCATGAACCTCAACGTCACCGCCTAATGTTTTTGCCTGAATGCTGCCCCGGACGTCATTTATAACAAGTTTACCGCCGAGTGTCTTGATATCGATGCCGTTTCTCAGGTGTCCGCATTCAATGCGGCCACCTTTTGATACGCCATAAAAGGTCAGATTGGCCGGCATCTCAACAATGATATTACCTGGGATGCCACCAGCACCTGTGAGCCAGCTCAAAAAAGACCATCCCGAATTAGATTGATCCACAGATACTTTGAGTTCTCCGCCCTGATTGGACATCGATATATTGTATTTCTTGTTGAATTCTTTTTTTGAAGTACCTTTTTTAGTAGTTACGAAAACATGTACTTGGTCACCTGAACTTCCTACAGCCTGGATCCTTCCTCCTTTTGTATCAACAGATACTTTTTTCAATCCATGAGCGGAATAGGTATTTGATCGTACAAGGGTTTCTGATGAAGGAACGGCATCAAAACCGTTGCTGGTCATCGTAAGTATATGATTGGTGATATGTGCCACGATTTCGGAATGTTCGGCAATGGAATCTTTGGGAATACTTTTGAGAGTGGAATCGAGCTTGGCCTGAATTTTGCGACGGGCAGCAGTATCAGTTTTCCGAAGGCTGTCAGGAACCTGGATCGTTTTTTTCATGAATCCAAGATCGAGGACGATCGTTTTAACATCTGTGCCTTTATCCAGTTTGTCCAGTTTATCAAGTTGATCCAACTGACTGAGTGAGTTTAAATTATGCAGATCAATGATGATGGAATGTGTTGAATCCTCTTCTGTGACAAAACTGCGTTTCACCTGGGTTTTAGAATCTCTGGAGTCATTGGAATTCGACGACTTGGTTACATAAATAGCAATGCCCGTCAAAAACAGACCGGCAATTATTATTTCCCAGGATACGGTACGAATTTTCATAACTAAGCCTCAGATTAAGCTGGAGTAGTGTATCAGAGTTTACAAGTCACTAAAAAATATACGTTTTCCAATCGATAGGGTTACATCAGAAAGAAAAAAATCTGCTATATACTTTAAATTTCTGCAAAAATGAGTGGCTCATGTTCACGAATCCACGCACGCGCTTCATCCAGTCGTGGGTAATGGCTGTTGACGAGCTTCCAAAAATCAGCACTGTGATTCATATGTACGGTATGACATAATTCATGCACAAACAGGTAATCCCAAATCCAATGTGGACATTTTATGAGTCTCCAGTTGAAGGAAACATTGCCTTTTGATGAGCAGGTTCCCCACCGGGTTTTTTGTGACCGGATGAATATGCGATTATAACGGAAAGGAAGTGACTGGGTCACAGTTTGAAATCGCTCTCTGATTTCCCTGTTTGCCAGCGTCCGGTAAAAGACTAGTTGTATTTCTTTGTCTGGATAAGTATCAATATCTGAAGGAGTTTGAAAAAAGACGGCGTTTTCCTTTTCGGCAAATCGCCAGTTGCCATTGATGCGATGGAGTGAATTATCGGAAGAGAAATGATCTACTGGTTGAAGTGTTTTCCAGGTTCCTCTTAACAGCATCTGATTTTCATGGCCTTTGAGTAGTGCCTCGAGTTTTGCCTCCCTTTTTCGTAATCGGGTTAACGATCGCGAGATATGCTCCTCCTGACTGAATACGAAACTCTCCATCTCCTTAAGAGAGCAATAGGTGGGTCCGGATACAGCTATTCGATTCAGGTAAACTCTTAACCGGATGTAACGCTGTTTTTTTCTACGAATAATGGTGACATCAGGCCATTCTTTCGGCCAGGATTTAAAGTACCTTTTCCCTCTCATATTAGATTTATGGAAGCTCACCGAGCTGTTTGAGACGATCCTGCGCTTTCTCAATATACGGTGAATCTGATTTTAATCGGGCCGTTTCCAGGTAAAATTCTTTAGCCTCCGTTTTCTTTCCAATCTGCTCATACGCTCGTCCTATCAGATAACCGGACAGAGCATAGTTGTACCTCTTTTTTCCCTCCGGACTATCCAGGCTGTATTTTCGGCTTTTATGGGAGTTTGAAAGTGTTCTGACATAGTCTCCCATATCAAAATTGACCATAGCACGAAGGATATATAGATGTTCGAGTATCGACGAACCATAAGGTTTCTTCTCTATTGCCGATGAATCCGCGAGGAGTTTATCTGTCTCAAACAACACTTCAGGATAGTGTTTTTCTCTGAAAAGCGTGTACGCAAAAAGAGTTTGATAGTATAGGTTCTGCGGATACATCCTGGCCAGTCGATCAAAATAATAAAGGGCACTATCCGACTTTTGTTCGGCTTCGAGATAGATTCTGGCAAGTGTATAGATCGCTTCCGGTTTCACAAGGATGCTGCTGTCTGCAGCAGCACGAAGCAAATGTAATCCCTTAACTTTGTCCCCTTTTGGCATAAGCCAGGTAATAGTTTTGAGTACAGGGTATTGTTGCGGCAACCATGCTGAATAATAGTTATAGGCGCCCAGACCAAACCCGAGGTCTGAAAAATCAGGGTAGGCATCTTTCATAGCGAAGACGGTATTGATGGATGTCTTTCCATACTGAAAAGCTTTCAACCATTTATCACGGTTTGCATAAAATCGTGCAAGAAAGGCATCAGATGCCGATTTTATTAAAAGTGCATCAAGATTTTTGGAATCTTTGTTCAACAGTCGTGAGCTTCTGTACTCGGCTTGCGACAGATCATAGACGAGCTTTTTATCATACTGTTTGTTTTCAAGATCCGGGAGTATCTTCCACCAGGTATGAAGACCATCCCAGAAAATCCAGAAAGGATGATCCGGATATTTTTTTTGCCATGGTTCCAGAATGTGCACCGAAGCGTCATAATTCATGTTGTATACAGAATCTATAGCCTGGCGAACATCATGGATGAATGCATCATCCTTCATCAGTTCGTGGGTATCCTGTGCTAATGAAGGGACGGCGTGAAAACTCAAAAAGAGAATAATACTAATTATATGCCAGGTAGACCGCAGATGCCGGGTCAGAATTGTGGCAAGATCTATAGGACTGTAATAGTTCATAAAAACGCATACCACGCTGATAGATAAATATCATAAATTAGCTGTAAACCAGTTGATAGTCTGGTCTACAACCTCCTGAAACGGTTCGGGAAGGGTTGTTTGATCATTAAAAGGGTGGATCCCTCCAAAGGTATGCCCTGTATTAGCAATTAAGATCCTTTTTTTCTCCGGACTCGGGCAATTCTCGTATAACAGGTTCACTTCTGTGTACGGTACGGCTTCATCCTCTTTGGCGTGAATGAAACAAACTGGGATATAGAGATCCCGGACCCGCCGCAAAGCAATAATGCGGTCGGCATTTTCAACGGAATCATCCAATACCGATTTATTCAATCGCATATACTGTTCTGTCCGGGTATTCAAAATTTCAGTATAACCCTCGTTGTGCCAATCGTCGAGCATAGCCTGGCTCCAGTGTTTGTTATAATCAGCAACGGCAGACCACGTGACGAGACATGTAATATCTTCATACTCGGCAGCAGCTGTGATTGCAGTGTGCCCGCCTCTTGAATGACCTATAATACCGATCCTGGATGTTTCAAAGGGATATTTTCCAGTTGATATTTCTCCGGATTTGATGGCCTCGAGAACACTATGAATATCTTCCAGTTCCTGCGACAGTGTGTTATCCGCAAAAAGATCAAGTCGATCGAACGTTTCAGGATCATCGCTGACACCACATCGCGATGCGTTCACAGCAACAACAGCGAATCCGTTTTCGGCCAATTCAATACAAGCATCCGGAAATGGCCCCCAATCCTTGAATCCCTTGAAACCGTGTAAAAAGATGATTACCGGAACAGACTCTTCATTAGAAAGAGGGTAGTAGAGTGAGTAACGAATTGGCAAATCTTCAGTCGAAGCAATTTGTCCATCTTGTTTACTGATTGTATACGTCATGGTTTCTAAATGTATTTCAGTTCCTTCAGTTTAACCATTTTCCGGATTTGATTGACCTCATCTTTTTTTAGGTAACGCCAGCGTCCCGGCCGCAAACCTTTAAGCGATAAGTTTCCGTATCGGATGCGTTTGAGCTCAACGGCCTGTGTGTCTACAGCTTCCATCATCCGTCGTACCATATGGTATCGACCTTCATGAACACCAATTTGAATGATATCGCTCCGATCAGGTCTGCGTCGAACGGAATAGGCTTTAGCGGGACCATCTTCGAGCTTGACCCCCCTTTTGAGCGTTTTCAGATCGTCATCTGTCAGGATTTTCTCTGTCTGCACTTCATAAATCTTCCCGATGCTGTATGATGGGTGCATCAACCGGTGTGCCAGCTCGCCGTCGTTTGTCATTAGCAGAGCACCGGTCGTGTTGCGGTCGAGTCTTCCTACAGGGTAAATACGTTTGCCAACCACATCTTCAACAAGATCAATGACCGTATTTCTTCCTCTTTCATCACTTGTTGTCGTAATGGTATCATGAGGTTTATACAAAAGCAGGTAGACAAAAGGCTCCGGTTCGATTTCAAAACCACTAACCTCAATCTTTGCAGATGGATCGACTTTGTAACCCAGCTCAGTGATAATTTCATTATTGACTTTGACCTTACCTTCGGCGATGAGGGTGTCGGCTTCACGTCTTGAGCAAATTCCGGCATGGGCAATATATTTGTTAAGCCGCATGGGCCCGCTTGATTCGGGTCTGGCCACCTGGGGTAATTTGCGGGACGTCTTCTTTTTACGTTGATCTGTTCGATTTTTCCCTTGATTCGTTTTCTTTCCCGGACGGTTTGTCTTACCTGGTCTCATTAATTATTCACTCCGTTATTCGGGTTTTTTGAAGAATTTCCATTAAGTGTATCATTATTTTGGTTAAGGATTTCTTCGGAATCAGATGCACCGTTTCCATTTGTCCCCGGCAATTCGGGATGTGCATGGTTGTGATTGGCCAGTTCAGCTTTCAGTTCGAGCATGAGTTGACGATGTTCGGCCATGTCATCGTCTCTTAATATATCGTCGATTTCACGCGGTTTCGGAAGTTCATCAATGGAGTTGATGCCGAAATGTTTCAGGAAGTCGCTGGTGGTACGGTATAACAATGGCCTTCCGGGACGCTCACTGCGGCCTGCCACTTTGATGAGTTCTTTTTCAAGGAGTTGACGTACAAGATACCCGGAATCAACGCCACGGATGTGATCGACTTCCGGTTTGGTCACCGGTTGCTTGTAAGCAAGAATTGCTAAAACCTCTACAGCGGAAGGCGTTAGTTTTCGTGATACGTTTTCGTGCTGAAATTTCTGGAGCCATTTGTAGTATTGCTTCCCGGTTGCGAAGGTATATCCTGCTCCCTGGTGAATGATCGCAAACGACCGCCTATGCTCTTGATAATCCTTATTCAGTGTTTCAATAGCCTGCTCGATATCAGTGGGATACAGTTCCAGCCCTTCTTCTGTTTCCATGATAAGCCGGCAAAGCTCTTCTGAGCTGACCGGATCGGGACTCGCGAAAACGAGTGACTCGACCACTGCTGCAAAATCAAGATCTTCTAATTGTGGTTCGTTACCGTTCATAGACGTTGGGATGATAAGTTATTCCGAAACACTTCGGAATGAGTTAAGAAGGGTGTTCCCGGATACAAGCGGGATTATAAAATCTAATTTCAGAAACTGGATAATCGTAAAGTAAAAGGTCATTGATCATTTAACTTACGGTTTTCCAATTTCTTTTGCAGTTCATTGATCATGTTGATTTTTGAATAACCATTGTCCACCTGGCAGAAGGATATTCATCTAAACAAATATATCCGATCTGACAAAGAATTAAAATGATCTTGGCAATCTCTTTTTTAAAAAAACACGAGTTTGAGTTACGAACTGTAAGAAATCGTTAAAAACGATTCGTGTTGGATTCTTAGACTCTTAGCACCAGGATTAATCCGGGTGTTAGGAAGAATGCGTTAACTCCTTAACCGTTTTAAAGGTTTGTACCTACCTGCGTATAATGAATTCAACCTTCACATGACATCCACATTGACGGTGATTCTGACCCTGCTCGCACCGTTTGGTTTTCGCTCACGGTATAGTAAGAATGCTTTGTCAAGGGTTTTTTCGATGCTTCCTGCCCCGTTGGCAGGATCGATCTTGATCATGCATTCCCACCGGTATTGCCCCTGCATGCGAAAAATTGCAGACGGTGAAGGACCAAGAATGGGAGCGTTGCCGGCAGCTTCACTAAGGCATTTACCAAATGTTTCGGCAACCTTCTGCACCATCGTTCCGTCTTTTGATTTGAAGAATATCGCAATAAGGCGTGAGAAAGGCGGATAAAACAACTGTTCCCTGTAATCAAGCTCATGTTTGATGAATTTCTGATAATCATGATCACGGGCACAGATGACGGACACGTGGTCGGGCTGCCAGGTTTGCAAATAAACAGTTCCCTTTTTCTCAGACCGCCCGGATCGCCCCGCAACCTGGCTGAGGAGCTGGAACATGCGTTCAGACGACCGGTATGATGGGAATGCCAGCTCCGTATCAGAGTTGATAACACCGACAACGGTCACATTGGGGAAATCGAGTCCTTTCGCCACAAGCTGGGTCCCGACAAGAATATCTGCTTCTCCTGCTCCAAATGCATTCAGGATACGTGCATGCGCGTCTTTTCCGGATGTAGTGTCCTGGTCCATGCGCAAAAGGCGGCCATCCGGGAACAGCCGGCCTATTTCCTCTTCGATCTGCTGGGTGCCGGCTCCGTGTACTTCCATTTCGCTCTTACCGCATTGCGGGCAATGATTTCGTTTTAGCTGTGTATAACCGCAGTAATGGCATCGAAGATGGTTCTTAACCTTATGAAACGTCAGACTCACCGAGCAATTGGGACATTCCTCAATATGTCCGCACGACTCGCATTGGAGATAGGAGGCAAAACCACGCCGGTTATACAGCAGAATGATCTGTTCATTGCGTCCGAGGGCTTCTTCAATAGTCAGGTAAAGCGGTACGGCCAATGGCCCCTGCATGGCTATTTTATACTGTTTCAGATCGATAATCTTTACTTCGGGAAGACTGGCCTGGGCATGGCGCTCAGGCAGATGTAATAACGTACTCTTACCGGTTTGAGCAGCATGAAAGCTGACAGCGCTCGGCGTAGCCGACCCCAGAACAACCACACTTTTCGTCAGGTATCCCCGCATGATTGCCACTTCGCGGGCGTTGTACCGCGGTGCGGGATCTTCCTGTTTGTATGATTGATCGTGTTCCTCATCAATAATGATGATTCCGAGGTTTTGAATAGGAGCAAATACGGCAGATCGTGCTCCGACTGCGACGGTTCGTTTTCCTCTCCTCAGGTCCAGCCATGCTTCATACCGTTCGCGATCATTCAGTCGGCTGTGAAGAACGGCGATGGTATTCCCGAATATCTGGTAAAAACGCCGTACCGTTTGCGGGGTCAATGCTATTTCGGGCACCAGGATCAGACCACCCTTGCCCATCTCCAGCACTTTCTTAAGTGCGTGAATATAAACTTCGGTCTTGCCGCTTCCAGTCACGCCGTATATCAGGAACTGGTGAAACTCTCCTGAATCGATAGCCGATGATATTTCACGAAAAGCCACTTCCTGTGACGTATTGAGCCTTTTAATCTTTTCCGGGTTGTATTCCAGTTCCGGTTCAGGCAACCCGACAGCAACCTCATCGCTATGAATCAATTCCTCTTTTTGAATGCGGCCCATGGAGTAATTGTCGAGAAGCGGTTCGTCTTCCAGCTCATGCTGACGCAACGGAAGGCCGCGCTCTTCGAGTCTTCGCAGGGCTTGTACCCATTTAGGTTCCTTCTTACCGTCGTACTTCTCGTAAACCTGAACAAGGTCGCCTTCATCAACCCCATCCTTCCACAACCAGCGCTTCTCAGTCTTCGATTCTACTCGTGTTCGCGGTTCTTCCCATATTTCCAGGAGCCCGTAGCCCACTAATTGTTTGATAAGTTCATCACCGCGCGGCTTCCACTGGTCCTCAACATATTTGAGGGGGACGGATCCCTTCTCGCGTATCTCCTTCAGCACAGTTTCTTCCCTTGGAGAAAGAATCAGTGCCACCTCTTCAACCGGCCCGGGTTTAAGGACTTTTTCCGAGATGAAGTTGAGTCCGACCGGTAAAGCAGCCTGGATGGTCTCGCCCCTGCTCGCGTAGTAGAAACGATGCACCCAGTTGGTCAATCGAAGAATTTCATCCGACATGACCGGCTCATCATCCAGCACCTTTCGAATGGGCCGCGTTTCAAACTCCGGCTTGCGGTCATGTGCTTCCACGACCATCCCGATCGCCATATGCGACTGCAAAGGTACCCAGACACGCATTCCCGGCAAGACATTATCTGCCAGGGAATCTGGAATATGATACGTAAAGACCTCCCGAACGGCCGTTGGAAGAGCGATGTCAGCGTATTGTGGCATCTAAAGTTAGTTATGATCCGAAAACCGAAATATACGAATGATGACGGAGAAAGGAGTCAGGAGTCAGAATACAGAACGTAAAGTGAAGTCTCACTAACCCCGCTTTCTACATTATGATCCATCTTGTTTAATCTGCTTCCTCACCTCTTCCAATTCAAAATTCAAAATTCATAATTAAAAATTCCGCTAACCCAGCCATCCGGAGCGGTCCAAACTTCGGTATTGAATGGCTTCGGCAAGATGTGCTGTCTGAATGGTTTCGGAGTGTACAAGGTCAGCGATGGATCTTGAGACCTTGAGTATTCTGTCATATGCCCGGGCAGAGAGACCAAGACGGTCGATTGCTTTCTTCAGGAGTTGTGATCCTGAGTCGTCGATTTTGCAAATGCGGCGGACCATCCGGGTTGTCATCTGGGCATTGCAGTAAACGCCGTCGATCCCCATGAATCGGTTGTGCTGCGCGTTGCGGGCTTCGATCACGCGGTCGCGGATCCTGTCGGAAGGCTCGCCGGCAGAGTGGCTGTTCAATTCCTCAAAACTGACCTTGTTTACCTCGATATGCAGATCGATGCGATCAAGCAGCGGTCCGCTGATTTTCCCCAGGTAGCGTTGCATCTGTGACGGCGAAGTCCCTGAGCTGTCCGACGGATCATACCAGTCCCCGGAGGGCGACGGATTCATCGAGGCGACCAGCATGATCTTGCTCGGATAATTGACACTCATCCGGGCACGCGAGATGCTCACTTTGCCATCCTCAAGAGGCTGGCGCAACACTTCCAGAGCGCTGCGTTTGAACTCGGGAAGCTCATCGAGGAAAAGGACGCCGTTGTGTGCCAGGGAAATTTCACCCGGCATTGGAATACTCCCTCCACCAACAAGAGCGACATCGGAAACGGTGTGATGGGGCGATCGGAACGGTCGGTGCGTGATCAATCCCTTCCCGGGCGGCAATAGTCCGGAAACCGAATGAATTTTAGTCGTTTCGAGCGCTTCGTGCAGGTTCATTGGCGGAAGGATCGTGGAAAGACGCCGGGCGAGCATCGTCTTACCGGAACCGGGTGGTCCTACCATAATTATATTGTGACCCCCGGCAGCAGCCACTTCAATAGCCCGCTTCACATTTTCCTGGCCGCGGACATCCATAAAATCGACCATCTCGCGACTCTGTCCGTTGGAAAACAGTTTTTTGATATCGACAGCCACCGGATCGTAGTTCTTTTCATCATTCATCCAATGGATGACATCGCTTACATGCTTCATCCCGAATACATTGAGTCCGTCGACCACGCCTGCTTCATGCGCATTTTCAGCGGGACAGATAAGGTTCTTCAATCCTGTTTTTTGGGAAGCTACGGCAATGGGAAGCACGCCCTTCACCGGCCGAAGCTGGCCGTCGAGCGCCAGTTCTCCAAGGATGAGCGTGTCTTCCAGCTTGTCGGGCCGTATCTGCCGTGATACGGCCAGGAGTCCGGTGGCAATCGGCAAATCGAATGCACTTCCCTCTTTTGGAAGGTCCGCCGGAGCCAGGTTGATGGTGATGCGGCCGCGCGGCACGTCGTAGCCGGAGTTTTTTAAGGCGGCATCGATTCGGGCGTACGATTCGCTGATCGCACGGTCGGGCAGGCCAACCAGGTTATATTTCGGAAATCCGGGTATCATATTGACTTCCACGTCAATAATGTGGGCGTCTACCCCAAAAGTTGAAGCACAGTGAACGTGAGCAAGCATAAGCGTGTATCTTTTTTAGCGTCTCTACGTAATAAGAACATAGAGGAACACAAACCTTACACGACATTATGAATAAACAAGTACCAGTTGCCATGACACACACAAGAACAATCATCGAAGACATTCGTGTTACCGGTGCTGAATTGATCGACCGGATACGAGAATTAATCCACGAAGGCAACGTGAAACGCATCAGTGTTCGCAACACAAAGGGGGATGTCCTGGTCGATGTTCCGGTGAGTGTTGGGGTTGCCGGATTAGGCGCGACTTTCCTGGCTATGGGCCCGCTGATTACCTCACTCGGCTTTTTTGCCCTTTTTATGAACGATTACAGCATATACGTCGAACGGGAAGAACCGGTCGACGAACATGAAGTTGACGCACAGTTCATCGAAGTCGAGGATGAAGAAGACGAAGATGAGGACGACGACGATGAACCGGAAGAGAAGAAGACAGACAAAAAGAAAAAATAGGTTAAATCTGAGTCCTAAAGCTCAATATTAAAATCTTAATAAATAATGGATACCAAATAAAAAAGCCTCCGCGACGGGAGGCTTTTTTATTTTACATATCAGATTCTCTGAATGTCATCAGAATTGTAATTTATCTGTTGTCGGGCCTCATATTCTGTACCTGACGGCACGGTACAGATTGTTAGGGGCAAATGTTGGTTTCGACCGATATTCTATCCCTGACGGGATAATATCTGCCGGATGAATCAGCGGGCCTGGGGTTGACAAATGGCTGACAGCCAATACGCAACCCGTAACCGGCAACGGCTATATTCCCTTATACGCTTATTCCTCTATTTCCTACATTAAGCTGATTTCTCAGCCACGGGTTCTTCAACTTCATCGAGCCAGCGCTCAACATCTATCGCTGCCATGCAGCCGGATCCGGCCGCCGTCACAGCCTGGCGATACTTGCTGTCCTGGGCGTCGCCACAGGCGAAGATGCCATCGACATTTGTGTAAGATGACTTGTTTTGAGTTTTGATGTAACCCACATTATCCATGTCAACAACACCTTTGAACAGGTCAGTGTTGGGTTTGTGGCCAATTGCCAGGAATAAACCGGTGACATCATCAAGCGTAGTGACTTCTCCGGTTTTTAGGTTTTTGACTTTTAGGCCATCCACCAGCTTATCACCGAGCACTTCATCAACAGCACTGTCCCAGATGAACTCGATTTTCGGATTGTTGAACGCTTTGTGCTGCATTGCCTTTGAAGCGCGCAGTTCATCCCTGCGGTGGATGATGGTCACTTTGCTGGCGAATTTGGTCAGGAACGTTGCTTCTTCCATGGCTGTATCGCCGCCGCCGACAACCGCAACATGTTGATTACGAAAGAAAGCACCGTCGCAGGTAGCACAGGCAGAAACACCATAGCCGCGCAAACGCTTTTCACTTTCAATACCAAGCCACTTAGCCGATGCACCTGTCGATATGATAAGAGCCTGAGCGAAAATCTCGGTACTCTCGTCAATCGTCAGTTTAAACGGGCGCTTGTCAAAATCAATATCCGTGACCATTCCATAGCGGCAATCGGCGCCGAAACGTTGAGCTTGCTCGCGGAACAGGTCCATCATTTTGGGTCCCATTACCCCTTCAGGAAAACCAGGGAAATTTTCCACATCGGTTGTAGTCATCAGCTGACCGCCCGGTTCAGGGCCCTCAAAAACAATGGGTTTCAGATCGGCGCGTGCAGCATACAGCGCTGCCGTTAATCCGGCCGGACCACTACCCACGATCACAACCTTAAATGTTTTTCCAGCGATATCTTCCATAATTAATAATTGGTTTTGCGTGATAAATAATCCAAGTATAAAACTGTATAGTTATAAAGTTAACGAACTTTAGTCAAATTTGGTATCTCTGACTTCTTAACAAGGCGAAAGAAAAATAACCATTAATAAAACCAACTTCTCATGAAAGGATGTTCTGAGTGCAGCTGATCTTACAGAAAAGTAGGTTTTAGCAAAAAAAAGAAGGGCTTCCCGCAAAATATGCATAGTCGAATCGATGGCGAGAACTATCACATCTATTCTGAATTACTTACATTGGCATCTGTCTGACTCGCAAAACAGCGTGTAATAGTCATTATTAACCATGATACCGGTAGTCGGTTTAGCGTTTTTTATCATCGACAGAGGAGGATACCTACTGTGATAATTGCCGTATTAAAAGAAAAAGCGAAACACGAAAATCGTGTTGCATTAGTGCCTGAAAGTGTGAAGGCACTAACGAAGAAAAATCTGGAAGTCTGGATTGAGAAAGGATCCGGTGAGGCTTCTGCTTTTACTGATCAGACTTACATAGATGCAGGGGCAAAAATTAAAGATAATGCCGCTGAGATTCTTTCATCAGCCAATGTTCTGATTAAAGTTCAGAAGCCTGAACCTGATGAAATTAAAAAAATGAAGCCGGATATGGTTGTTGTTTCCTTTTTAGGAGCTTTATTCAACAAAGATCTTGTTGAACAGCTCAAAAAAGCAAAAGTGACAGCCATTGGCCTTGATGCCGTGCCGCGTATAACGCGTGCCCAGAAGATGGACGCATTATCATCCATGAGTTCCATTGCAGGTTATAAGGCCGTGCTCATCGCAGCCGATTCATTAGGCAAATACATGCCGATGATGATGACTGCTGCCGGAACCATTCCGCCGGCACGTGTACTCATACTCGGAGCCGGTGTTGCAGGTCTGCAGGCAATCGCTACTGCACGACGTCTGGGTGCGGTCGTCGAAGCGTTTGATGTGCGCCCGGCGGTAAAAGAGCAAGTTGAGAGTCTAGGTGCCAAGTTTGTAGAAGTAAAACTGGACGAGGAAGAGACCGAAACAAAAGGTGGTTATGCTAAAGAATTGTCTGAAGAGAGCCAGAAACGGCAGAAACAGGCTATTCACAATCATGCCAAACGGTCGGATATCGTCATTACAACGGCCCTTATTCCGGGAAAACCGGCACCGTTGCTGATCACTAAAGAAACAGTCGAAGAGATGACTAACGGATCGGTGATCATCGATCTGGCAGGTGAACAAGGCGGTAACTGTGAACTGACGAATCCAGGTGAAACGGTGGTTCACAATGGAGTTAGCATTCACAGTCCGTTAAACATTACTTCTTTGTTACCCGTACACGCCAGTCAGCTCTATTCCAAGAATATCTCAGCTCTCATCGATCTGTTGATAAAAGAGGGTGAGTTAAACCTGGATTTTGAAGATGAAATCATTAAAAACGCAACGATCACCCACAAAGGAGAGATCGTAAGTCCCGCTATTAAAAAAGGCGAACTTTAGCAAAGATCTTACCTAAACGGAGGAACACCATGATAATGAACTTGTTTGTATTCGTGTTGGCCAGCTTTGTGGGATTCGAGGTTATTTCGAAGGTCCCTACAACGCTGCATACACCTTTGATGTCCGGTTCCAATGCCATATCGGGTATCACCATAATCGGTGCCCTGGTAGTGGCCGGAGAGGCATCCAGCTCGCTTACCTCGTGGCTGGGGCTTATAGCCATTATATTTGCAACCATCAACGTGGTAGGTGGGTATGCAGTCACCGACCGCATGCTTCAAATGTTTAAGAAAAAGGGTAGCCAACAATGAGTCGTTTTTTCCCACATGCGTTTCAGGTCCTTGTACCTGATTTCACTCAAATCATTTATTTGATTGCTATTGTCCTGTTTATTGTCGGTATGAAACGGTTGAGTTCGCCGGCTACAGCACGTTCCGGGAACCAATTGTCTGCTCTCGGTATGTTGATTGGCATCATCGTGACACTGCTCGATTTTCATATTGTCACTTTTGAGATGATCATTGTCGGTGTCATCGTCGGAAGCCTCATCGGTATCGTTTCTGCTTATAAGGTTGAGATGACGAGTATGCCTGAAATGGTCGGTATATTCAACGGTTTTGGAGGCGGCGCCTCGGTGCTTGTAGCCATAGGTGATTTTTATCGCACTGCTCCAACCTCACATGGCAATAGTGAACTGATTACCGTCGGACTAAGTATCCTGATCGGTTCGGTCACATTCTCCGGAAGCTTTATCGCCTTCGGTAAGCTTAAGGGATTTGTGAGCGGCAAGCCATTGGTCTACAGCGGACAGCAGATCGTAAATACGCTTCTTGCGTTGATCATGTTCGCTTCAATGGTCATGTTTGTCATTAACCCTGCAATGATATGGTACATTGTGGTGTTGACCGTTCTGTCACTGGTTCTTGGAGTAACGCTTGTTATTCCAATTGGCGGTGCTGACATGCCCGTAGTCATATCGCTTCTGAACTCCTACTCAGGTCTGGCTGCTGCAGCAACAGGTTTTGTGCTGAATAACAACCTGCTGATCGTGAGTGGTGCTCTTGTAGGTGCATCCGGTATTATCCTGACCAATATCATGTGTAAGGCGATGAACCGTTCGTTGAACAATGTATTGTTCGGTGCATTTGGTTCTGAAACCAAAGTTGCCGGTGCGCTGGATACGGGAGATGAAAACAAAACCATCCGTCGTGCAGAAGCTGATGATGTTGCAGTAATGATCGCTTATGCACAGAATGTGATTGTTGTTCCAGGTTACGGTTTGGCCGTTGCCCAGGCACAACATGCCATCCGTGATGTTGCAAATCTGCTGGAAGAGCGAGGAGTTAATGTCAAGTATGGTATCCATCCGGTTGCAGGACGAATGCCCGGTCACATGAACGTATTGCTCGCGGAGGCTAACGTACCATACGATCAGTTATACGACATGGATGAGATTAACCCGGAATTTGAACATACAGATGTCGTACTGGTTATCGGTGCCAATGATGTTGTGAATCCTGCGGCACATTCGAATCCGGGAAGCCCGATTTATGGTATGCCGATCTTGAATGTGGATCACGCCCGTACGGTTGTCGTATTCAAACGTTCGCTGAATCCCGGTTTTGCCGGTATCGATAACGAACTGTTCTATAGAGACAACACGTACATGTTCTTTGGCGATGCCAAGAAATCACTCATGTCACTTAACGCCGCCCTGAAAGAACTGGAAGAATGAAAGGGAAGTTTTGAATTTTAAGTTTTAAGTGTTGAGTTAGACACACTTAGAGCCAGAAATATTGAAAGGTATTCGCTTAAAAAGCGGGTACCTTTTTTTATTTCCTCAACTCCCCTATTCCCCAATTCCCTTATTCCCTCAAAAACTACCGCACACTTTCATAGTGCCGGATTGTTCCTTTTTTTGACAGAACAATTTGCCACAGCTGGTTTTTTCGAGCCCTGAATGAAGCTGCAGACATCAGCAGGTAGTACGTCCACATTCTGAAAAAGCGTTCATCATATCGATGCTTGATCTGATCCCAGTTGCTGGTGAAGTTGTCGTACCAGGCCATGAGGGTATTATCGTAATAGGGTCCGAAATTATGCCAGTCTTCGACGATGAAAAGTCCCTCAGTCGCTTTAGTTATCTGCTTTGCTGACGGAATCATGCCGTTTGGGAAGATGTATTTATGGATCCACGGATCTGTCATGTTTACCGATATGTTGCTGCCAATACAGTGAAGCAGTTGCAGGCCATCCTCTTTCATACAGCGATGAGCCACTTCCATAAACGTTCGATAATTCTTTTTCCCGACATGTTCAAACATGCCGATCGACACAACACGATCAAAAGATTCCTTGATATCCCGGTAATCCTGCAATCGAATTTCGACTGGCAATCCAGTACACTTTTCTCTGGCCAGTTCTGCCTGCCGTCTGGAAACGGTCAGTCCGGTGACTTTTACACCATAATTTCCGGCGGCATACCGGGCGAAGCTACCCCACCCGCATCCAATATCGAGAACAGTCTGACCTTCCTTAAAGTGAAGTTTCCTACACACCAAATCTAGTTTTGCTTCCTGAGCCTCATCCAGGTCAGCAGCATATTTCCAGTAACCGCAGCTGTAAACCATCCGTTTATCAAGCATAAGCCGGAACAGTTTATTTCCGGTGTCATAATGCCGTTCCCCAATTTGGAACGCACGTGCCTTACTCTGCAAATTGCGAAAACTTGCGATCAGAAAATTCAAAATAGAATTTGGTGTGAATTGCACTTTATGATTGACTCCCGCCCTGAGAATATGTGTAAATGTCTCATCAAGGGCCTTGGAGTCCCACCAGCCGTCCATATAAGTTTCCCCGGCAGCAATAGAACCTCCTGTCAATATCCTGCGGTAAAATTTTGGATTGTGGACCTGGATATCCCACGGTCTGTTCCCGTTTACTAATACATCAGCAGACCGAAGCCAGTTTTGAACAGTTCTTTTTATCCTCACGATTTTCAATCTGTAAAAGTTAAATTAATACTGATATTTATGAATTTTCAACAGAAAATGGGCGGAAGAAAGTTCGATTGTGGTTAACGTTATGAATTGGCATGCATTAGGTTGGCAGCCATCAGAATATCTGCTTATCTTGCTCATACCATTTAGCTAAGCTGTTCACCAAAAGCATAGGACATGTTGTCCAGTATAATGTAGTATTTTTATCATGTACTTATTCTTCGACACGGAGACAACGGGATTACCACGCAATTGGAAAGCACCGGTTTCCGATCTAAAAAACTGGCCACGCCTGGTTCAGTTAGCATGGTTGCTTTATGATGATGATGGAAAGGAAGCAGAGGCTGCCAGTTACATCATAAAACCCGATGACTATACGATTCCTCCCGGTTCTTCAAAAATCCATGGCATCACGACGGAACGGGCACTGGCTGAAGGTGCCGAAATAGGTACAGTCTTGCATGAATTTAAGACGTCGATCGACCAAGCCGATTTTCTTGTCGCACACAATATGAGTTTTGATGATAAAATTGTTGGAGCGGAGTTTGTGAGGTGTAAAATGGGAAATGCCTTCATGCAAAAAAAGCGGATATGTACGATGAAAAGCAGCACCGATTTTTGTGGCATAGATGGTCCTTATGGTTATAAGTGGCCGACTTTGACTCAGCTGCACCAAAAATTATTCGGATCGGGCTTCAACGAAGCGCATGATGCTTCAGTTGACATTAAAGCTACGGCAAAGTGTTTCTGGGAATTGAGACGATTGGGGGTTGTTTAGATTCACCTATCGCTAATTTCCACGGATTATATTTTTGCCTTCCTCATCGCTATCATCAAACTTATCGAACCCAAAGATCCACAAACAGCCAAAACAGTAAATAAAGCCCATGAGATGGCCCATGGCCCGGAATAGACATGGTCGATCAGGTAACCGGTTAGCGGGGGACCAAACCCAAAACCTATGATGCTGATTGTGAAGAGATAGACTCCGCCTGCTACAGCCCTCATGCCTGACGGGACCAGGTCCTGGACAATTGCCGGTGCAACTCCATTGTATGATGACGCTATGCTGCTGCCGAGTCCAACGAAGACCAACCCCCAAACGGCATTGTGGTTAAACAGCCCAACAGCAAAGAAGGGTAATCCACCCAGAGCTGCGATGATACCCATGATGAATCGTCTGTGATCGCCTTTTTTCGCCAGCTTGTCGGCCAGTTTTCCTGAGATGGTGATGGTAATGGCTGTAAGAAACATGAACCACCCGAATTGCGGTAGAAGGAAAGATGAGTGGGAATGATCAACCAGGAATTCACTGATGAAAGCAAGGAGTGCATACCCGGAAAAGGCCAGGAAGGAGAATCCAACGTGATGCCATATCAAAGCCTGTGAGGTCAGTAAATAACGCATGGCATCTTTGAATGAAAAGGATTCGTTTTGTGAGGTATCGGCTCCCGTGTATGTTCCTTTGTTCAGATCCCTGATCACCAGAAATGCAATGATAGCGAGTAAAATCCCGGGCGCTCCAACGACCAGGAATGCCGTTCGCCAGTTGTACCACTCGCTGATGTAACCACCTATCAGAAAAGCGAGTCCGATTCCGACAAAGATTCCGGATGAATAGATTGAAATAGCAGTAGCACGGTCCTCTGCCGGGAAGTAATCAGATAGCAGGGAATAGGCTGCTGGACTGCATGCAGCTTCATTGATCCCAACCAAAATGCGGGCTGCGACCAGCAGACCAAGACCAGTGGCAAGTCCGCTTAGCATCGTTGCCACGCTCCAAATCAACAAACCGAGAGTGATGACCCATTTCCTCGACCAGACATCAGCAAGCCTGCCCATCGGAATGCCGAATATGGCATAGAAGAATGAGAAAGCCGTACCGTACAAATAGCCGATCTCGAGATTGCTAAGGCCAAGTTCCTTACGAATCGGACTGGCTAAAACAGCCACAATCTGGCGATCCACGAAATTCAATACGTAGATGATTGTGAGAACCCCCAACACAATCCACGCACGACGTCGTGTTATGGGGAATGATTTTTTCTCAGTTAATTCGTGCATTGCTACCCGACAAGGATCTCATTCCAGAAAACGAAAAGATACTCCACGAATAAATCAGTGTCGAGTCTAAAGTGTGATCAGTTAACAGTAAGCAGTAAAAGATTTTAGATGGAGGCATCAGCTTTTTTATAATGTGATGTCAAAAAGTGGGAGATGGTATTTAATACCGTATGTCACTAATAGTTGCTCCGTAAGGAACTCCCTTTTTGTAGAAAGTGGAACCCGTTCCAAAAAGAGCCGCCTAAACCCAGCTTGGGATACTGATTTCGTTAATTCTCAGGAGGCTCTTAACAGAGCCCGTCTTCTGTAAAAGTTTTTTCTATAAACAGGAAGTTCCTAACGGAACATATGCATATGAATGAAAAGAGCGGGTACAAATTTAATCGTTGTACTGTGACCATTGGAGATGGAATGAGGGGATAATCTCCTTTTTTTATATAAAACCGAGGTCTCAATACTCGTTGTCGACTTTTTGGAATTGCTATCCAGTCAAACAAAAAAAAGGCAGGACCAATCCTGCCTTTCTCTCCCTTTGACATACTAATTATTTCTTCTTGGCTGTCTTCTTTTTTAGTTGGTTGAGTGGTCGGAGTACTTCTTCCATATACACACTCTTCTCAACTTTCCCAACGTATGGATAATCGGAAGCTGTGATCAAAAAACTATTCTTATTCTCTTTTACGCCGGGCGTGAAGTGAACTTCCCGGGTATCTCCGCCTTTCAGATGTAATCGAACAGTATAAAGAGGCTTCCTCAGATTAGCAGGTTTTAGTGTGTCGGCAAAACTATTCAGGTTTATCCGTATAACATGATCCAGGATGTTGTCAACAATTCCGGCCTTGAGCGTATCCGTTCCGTAAAGCCAGCTTCCTTTGCCGCCGCTAACCACTGTATATGAACTGTCGGCGGGATAAACCATGTCGAATTGGGTAATATTTGAGCGCGGGATATTCCAGACCTGTTTGTCTCGCCAGGTATCAAGTGGACGATTAAAAGATCGGGTAAGAAATCCATTAACCAGGAATACTGTGTTCTGATTGGCAGGCCGGACATAGGTATTTACATTGCGTTGGCCACTCATTTGAAAACGGCCGAGAATAATACTTGCCAGCTGATTATTTCCATTTTGAAAATTCACCTTTGTCCCGGTAGAATCTACCTCATATCGGGTGAATTGTTTGGGATTATGGGAAACAATGGCATCCGGTTTCAGGTTGCTCATCATAGAAATAACATTCTCAACAGATGATTCGTCAGCAGGATAGGATTCCCCGTTGCCCTGTTGTACGTTCCATTTCTTGCCATCTTTGCTCAACAACAGATTTTTCTTATTGGGTGTATTAATGACAATTTTGTTGACTTTTGCCGTATCAACGGTGATCACGTTCGTAAGCAGTTCATGGCTGGAGCTGCTGCTCTCGGAGAATTTTATGAATCCTGCAATAACGAGCAGGACAACAAAGAGAGCGGCCAGTGTTTTGGTTGCGTTCGTCATGGTTCTCTATTCTCTTTGAGTTATACGTGTGAATCCCCTTGGGGCAGGCCTTCTTCCATCCATTGCCGACGGCGCGACTTATTCCGTTCATAACGGTAGAAGCCGTACCCAAGCACAAGCAGAATGGGAACAAAGACATTTACATATTTCAGCCAATTCTTGGCACTTTCTCCAATCATCTCGATAGGACGGTTGGTAATTCCTTTGGTCCGCAGTGCTATCAAACCGGTGTCGTCAGCCAGATAGTCGACACTGTTGGCCATCAGGTTGATGTTATCATCGGGCAGTCGCTGTTGCTGTCGTCCTGGTTGCCCGTTTTGTACGAAGTCACCATCGCCAATGACAATCAGTGATGTGTTTACACTCTTCTTGAGACGTACGCTAATGCTATCGTTGTCCGCAAAATGTGATCTAAAAACGCCACTGATCAGAGCAGCCACGGGAATATCAGACTGTGTGAAGTCCGTTGGTTTCCAATCCTGGAACGGACTGATAGACATGAATTTGCTCGATTCTCCCGATTTGTCGGAGGATGATGCCAGTACGGTAATTTTCTGTGTACTGTCAGCTTTCGTGGTATCGACAGGTGATACAAACTGGAAAATCACCGACTCGAGTCCTTTACTGATCGGGTTATTTCCGAAAGTGGTAATGACCGGTATGTACGGATAACGGATTTGCCGTACATACTGGAATCCACTTTGCTCCTGGCTCACTCCGATAGAGCTCGCATTGAGGTCGCGGACCAGGTTTGATTGTATGGGAATGTTATAGCTCGTCAGCAGCTCGTTGATACCCGTATCCTCAGGTCGTGCAAATCCCCGTTGCATATTTGCCTGGACGCGGTTAATGGCAAATATCGTCTTGCCGCCAGCCATGATATATTGGTCGATGGATTTGAGCTGGTTTTGGTTTAAAGGCTTGCTTGGTGCAATAATCATCAGCACCTGAATATCGGCAGGAACACCCGCCGTGTCGATATTTGACACCTGCTCGATTTGATAACGATCCTTAAGTTCCTGAACCAACTGTGGCATTTCCTGCTCCGTTGGTTCTCCGTTCCCCTGCAAAAGTCCAACTTTAGGTTTCTTTGTCTCGGTCAGCTTTTTGATGGTGCTTGCGATGGTGTATTCCATTCCATCACCTGGCTGAATAACGGGAACAACCTGGCTTTTGCCTTCATACTGGAATATTGCCCCGAGGTATGCCCGCTTCTGAGAAACCTGGTCACGTTCTCTCACATTGACCAACACAGGTTGAATTCCAGCCTGCTGTGCCTTTTGTTCGGAACTTTGGTCTTTACTTGGATCAACAAAATTATACTCGAGATTATCGCCGGAGTAGGATCTGAATTCATCAAGGAAATCTTTGAACTGATCCTTGACCCGATTCAATTGCGGCGGCAGCTTGCTTGAGAAATATGCCGTAACAGTTACCGGGTCTTTCAGGGTTTTTGCGATATTCTCACTCGGCTTAGACAACGTGTATTCATTATTCTCCGTCATGTCGAATTGGAGGAATATGCTGTTGGCGATGTAATTTGCCACGATCAGGATACCCACGATCAGCACAATTTGGATGATCGCTTCCGACTTATTCTTAAAAAATCCACTAAACCACTTCATGACCAGGTCCTCCGCGTTAGTGATATCATCGCGAAGACCATTCCGAGGACTGTCAATGAAGCCATGTAGATGATGTCATTCAAACTTATAACGCCCCGCGCCATACTTCTGAAATGCGTTGAAAGGCTCAGGTAGTTGGCGATGTTCGCCAGCATGCTCGGCAGTACCTGGACCATCAGGTCAAAAAGCAACTGGAAGAAAAAAGCGATGAACAAAGCCAGGATAAATGCGACTATTTGGTTGCTTGTGACACTGGAGGCAAATATCCCGATACTCACATAAACACCGGAAATAAGAATCAAAGACAAGTATCCCCCGATTACCGCACCGGTGTCGACATTCCCGAGGTTGGTAACGGTGAAATAATAAATAATAGTGGGTAGCAGCATCATAATCACCAGGAACCAGGATGCCAGCCACTTCCCTGCCACGATCTGAAAATCAGTGACTGGCTTGGTAGCAAGCAATTCCAACGTACCCGAGTGCTTTTCTTCCGCCAGAGATCGCATAGTGATGGCCGGAATGAAGAAAAACAGGGTCCAGAATGAAATTTGAAAGAAAGGTGTGAGTGAAGCCTGGCCGTTGAAGAAGATGTCTGATCCCGATAGCCAGGTAAAGAAGCCGCTAAGCCCCAGGAAAACGACGAGTATGATGTAAGCGATGAGTGAATCAAAGAAAGTGTTCACCTCACGCTTGCAGATCGTCCATATCGTATGCATGGCTGTTTAGTGTTTACCCTTAGTTGACGGTTAGTTCGCGGAAAATATCTTCGAGACTGGTTTGCAGGGGTGTCATCTGCAGGATTACCCAATTTTTTTCGACACACAACCGGAAGATGTCTTCTCGTGCATCTTTCCCGGCTTTAGAATCAATTTGCCAGATCCCATTCTCACGGTCTGCGGTCTGAACAGAAGCAACAGTTGGTAGCTTATTGAGCGCTTCACCTGCCGTGCCGTCGGCGCTTTGAACCTGCAGGATAATGCGGTTGCTTCCCGAAGCGCGCCGGCCGAGCTCTTCGGTCGTGCCGTTGGCAACAAGCTTGCCTTTATTGATGATCAGGATCCGGTCGCAGGTCTTCTCAACTTCCTTCAGTATATGTGAGCTGAGCATGACTGTCTTTTCATGACCGATTTTTTTGATGAGCGACCTGATCTCGACGATTTGGTTAGGGTCGAGGCCGGTTGTCGGCTCATCGAGGATGAGCACGTCAGGATCATGGATGAGTGCTTGGGCAAGTCCAACACGCTGACGATAGCCTTTAGACAATTCTCCGATATTCTTGTGCTTCTCGTTGCCGAGACCGCAGACGTCAATCATCTCTTTAATGCGGTCGTTGATGAGTCCCTGTTCCACCTGCTGAAGCTGTGCTGTGTACCCGAGGTAGTCGATGATGCTCATGTCCAGGTAGAGAGGATTGTTTTCAGGCAGGTAACCAATCCGGCGGCGCACCTCGTGAGAATCATTCTCGATGCTGTATCCATCGAGAGAAACCTGGCCTTCGGTGGGTTTGAGGAAGCACGTTATGATCTTCATTGTTGTGCTTTTACCGGCACCGTTAGGACCAAGGAACCCGAGGATTTCTCCGGTTTTTACTTCGAACGTTATATCATCAACAGCTTTCTGTTGACCATATACTTTAGTGAGGTTTTGTACAGAAATAGCCATAGACCAATGATTTAAATAAGCATAAATAAATCTAACAGCTTACTGGGCAACGACATCAAAAAAAATGAACAACCACAGACAACGCGACGATTAACGAAAGCAGATAGTGCAAATTGCCCGAAATGTGAATTTTTAATGAAGGGATAAAGTTAATGCAGACAATTTCATAACCGTTAGAAAACCAAAAAACAGGGGGTTTCAAAAATAATTTTTGTGTGAGGAAAATGTAGAAAAAATCACTTTTCGATGAAATTTTGAGAGTATTTGGAGAGGATGGGAAACAGAAACCGAAGCCTCTGTATAATTTTTGCGTATTTTTTTGGACCCCTAAATCCCCTGAAGTTATTCCGGTTAAAGTCAAGAAAGATTACTCTAATTGGATTTTATTTTTTGTTACTTTTTTGAGTAATTGAGGAGTAGGAGCAAGCCTTTGGATCCCGCACTTGGCGAGTTGATCGTCTTGGGACCGGGCTTGTTCCTTTCTTTTTTTGTGCTGGCGCTGTGAGAGGGGGGCCTGGGGATCAAAGTCCTGCCACCGCCTTCTTTTATCCCGTTTTTTATGGGAGGATACGTTCTTGCCTTTTTGGCTGTTCTTCCGGTCGATTTGAGCATTGAAGGGTGTGTTGTTCTTAAGCATCCCATAGACGATACGCAGAATCTTGTGCATGCAGACTCCCAAGGCCGCCTTCCTGGCCATGCCCTTATTCAGAAAGGCCTGGTAGGTTTGTCTGATGAGCGGATTACATTGAATGGCGGATCGGGCTACCATATATAGTATCGCGCGTGCCTCTGAGCGACCCTGTTTGCTCATATGATGGCCCCAGCTCCCATCTCCGCTTTGTTTATAGAGCGGATGGACTCCTAAATGGGAGGCCAGTTGTTTGACGTTCTCAAACATCTGCACCGATCCAATATTGAGCATGAGGCCCACGGCCGACCAGACAGCTATGCCGGGAAAACTACAGAGCAGTTCAATTTCCCCGGGGCATTCCCCATAGCTTTGATAATGGTTGGCCAATAGCTTTTTCTGATCCTGAATATCGTCTTCCAGGGTTAGCATCTGTCGGGCCAGGGTCGCTATAATACCGGCCGAGACCGGACCGCTATCTCCGGGTTCGGAGGCAATCTTATCCAGCAGGTTTCCCGCTTTCATCCCGCTCAGATACCGAATCTGGCCTAACCGGTCGATACCCGTTGCTTTGAGTTGGTCATAGCTGGCATAGTTTGCGAGTACCTGAAGGAGCCAGTGAGGAATCCCATCCCGGCAATAGCCGACCAATTCGGGCATATTCGTATACAAGAGGGCCTGCAGATGATTACTCAGTTGGGTTTTTTGTTTCAGGTTCAGTTGAATAAATTTCCAGTGACCCCGCAGCTGGGGATACCAAGGTTGGTTATAGCGAACCTTCTCGGGGTGGGAGACCAAATATCCGGCGATATCCCGGGCACTAATCGGGTCGGTTTTCGTGCGGCGTCCACTCGCCCGGCTATCGGCTTCTACCAGCGCCGGATTCAGCCGAGCCACCTGCACCGGCCACGATTCGGCAAGGCCCCGCAACATACGATACCAATTATTCTCAAAACCACCCGTACTCCAGTCCCACCCAGATTTGGGCCTCTTGATGGGCTTGGAGAAAACCGGTTAAAAAGGCTTCCAGTTTCTGATGACCGGTGGAAGTATCATCAAGCTGAAAATCATCTTCGATCACTTGTTTGCCGGGATTGCACAAAATAAAGTCGCAATATCCCTTACTGACATCTCCACCTAAATAGTAATGTAACATAGGTTATCTTCATTTTATGTCGAGTATCCTAAAAAAAGACCAGTAAGATCATCCTCGTTTTATATGCGGTGTTATACACCATGTTATTCCACGATTTTACCTGGTCAGGGGAACACACACTTCAGGACGGGCTCGCAGCCCAAGGGGAGCACGTGTTCCCTGACAAGGTACATGATCTTTTATACTAGTTTAACTGACTTTTACTATACGAGGGGACTTACGTGTTCTTAAAAAGCAGATTAAAATTGAGGATCCAGAATAAGTTCAATTGTAAATAAGGGGTGATTTATCTATTCTTTAAAAAGAGAGTTCTATTTTTATAATGGGTGTATGCAATGACAGGCTTAAAACTATACGCCGTTTGCTTTAAAGATGTGTATGAATTTATCTGTTAAAATTACTGGTATTCTTTTATTCGGAAGTATAACCTTGTCTGCCTGCCGGAATTCGGTTAATTCGACGAAAAAGCTAAGCGTTGACCAGGATATCCCACCTTCCGAAAATTTTGATGCCTCATACGGATTCTGGGGACCTAAGGGGAACAAGATCTATTTCCAGCACAGTGAGTCACTGGGCACCAATCCCAACCCGAGCCGGCTGGATGAGTTGTGGGAACTGGACTTAAAAACCGGTAAACGCCACATGATTCATTCAGGACGCATCCTGAACGCTGACATAAGTCCGGACGGGAAGTGGTTTGTTTTTCACAGTTTTTCTGATCCAGAATACTTGTACAAAATGCGTAGTAATGGGACAGGCTTGCAGAAGTTAACGGGTCCTGATTCACCCAACCCTAATTGGAGATATACTGGACTCGGACGATGGTCCCCCGACGGAAAGGAAATTCTTTTCACAGTAGATGCCGGAGTTCCGCGAGGATTGTCCTTAATGGATAGCAGTGGATCAAATGCTCGAATAATTATTCCGTATGGAGTGGATGGAAAATGGTTCCCGGATGGAAACCAGATTGCGTATCTAAACTGGGATAAAACCCAGCCTTCAGATGAACAAGAACAGATTTATATAGCTAACACAAGCGGAAACAATATTCAAAAAATCACGAATTTAGCCCATTCCAGTTATTATGGAGATATCGGCGAACCTGCAGTATCACCCGATGGAAACAATATAGCATTTACTAATCATGGGGCTCAAGAAGGTGGCAAGGAAATATTTATCATGATAGCAGATGGAACTGATATCGAGCAAGTAACAGCAGGAACGGGGTATGCCGCCCGTCCAGAGTGGAGTCCAGATGGGAAAACGATACTGTTCACCCGGATTATTCCCAATGTATCTCAGAGATTGTATTTTCTCGATGTAGCTACCCACCAAGTCACGCCCGTTTTCCCAGCAAAAAATTAGATTTTTTGATGCCTTCCTCATTCCCAAGCTCTGCATCCGCTACTCACAGCCTGTCCTTGCCATAAACGACCGGGATCAAGCCGTCCATGCCGAGATAATTCCGCTGATGAATAACGCCAGTATTCGGGAGAATGACGATCATGGGTTCGGAGAATAGAGGTACTCTACCTATTATGCTGCTTGTGATGAAACAGGGATAATCGGATTCGAAGATTTTGTATCTGCTTCTGCCCATAATGTCTCTCAGAATGAATCTTTATTATAAGTTCCGATTTCTGTCCGCACATCACAGATTTTTTGGGAGCAGAGCTCCCGGGGCTAACGTTCCCAGGCAGAGCCTGGGAACGAGTAGATAAAAGGTAGGCACGTCCTGCACGCTGGCTCTCTCTCAATCTCTACGGTGAGGTTTTTGAATTTACACCCGCGTATACTATCATCAATTGTCACCGAGGATTTTAAAAAAGTTTTACCATGGCAAAGGACGACAGCAACTTACCAAAGCTTCCCAAAAAATCTGATAAGGAAAAAGAACGCGCGATGGCGCTACTGGATAAACTCTATGAAGAGTATCCGGGAGCACATTGTGCGCTGGACCATAAAAATCCATTTGAACTGCTCATTGCCACCATACTCAGTGCACAATGCACCGATGAACGAGTTAACAAAGTGACCCCCGAGCTATTCAAGCAGTACCCGACCCCAAAAGCCATGGCCGAAGCCCCCCTGCCTGATATTGAGGAATTGATCAAATCAACCGGCTTCTACCGTAACAAGGCAAAATCGCTTAAAGAGGCGTCAGAGGAAATCGTCGAGAAATTTGACGGTCGGGTTCCTGATACGATGGACGAACTACTGACGCTCCGCGGGGTTGCCCGCAAGACGGCGAATGTGGTGTTGGGCAATTCCTACAATAAAAATATGGGAGTGGTTGTCGACACCCACGTAAAACGCCTATCCAATCGGTTTGGTCTTACAAAAGAAGCAAAGAACACCAGCAAGATTGAGAAAGATCTGATGGCGTTATTTCCAAGAGAGCACTGGACGATGCTTGGCCATCTATTGATTTCTCACGGCCGCCAGGTCTGCAAAGCCCGTTTCAAAAATCCGCCCGATGATCCTATCTGCAAAGAATATGGTGTGAATTGCGAGTGCCGGAAGATGAGGGATAAAGAATGAGTGGGTGGACGATTGTTTGATTGAATGATAGACTTATTCAATTAATCAAGCACCCTCTTTTGAAGATGTAACCCACGTTCATCTTCAGTTAATGAATTTATCATTCCGAGCTTGTCAAGAAATTTATCCTGACTGTAAATGGCAACATTTTGAAATTACTTCAGGACTTTTACCCCTAAATCCCCTGAATAGGACTTTCGATCTGTCACTAATGATCTCACAACACTAATGATTGATTATCTGTTTTCCCGACAACTAGCGTTGGAATGGTTTCTATTTTATGTCCCCTTAAGGGGATTTAGGGGTCTATACAAACGAAGGTAAATATTTCCGGTAAAAAACATAAAAAGATAACCTACTCTTTTATCTAATAATATTGCACGATTTCCGATAACGAAGTATATTTGAATGCCAATATTCGAATTACATTATTGGGTACAGGTTTATCTTAAAAGAAAATTACCAATGCAGTTTTTATCACAAAGCGCTCAGTATGCAATTTCGGCAGTGATTGTGTTATCGCGGGAAGAACAGGGGAAAGCTGTTTCTGCCGCCGAATTGGCACGTCCGCTGCATTGTCCGGCTGCATATTTATCGCAGACTCTGGCTCGCTTGATTCCATCTGGAATCGTCGACTCTCGCCGGGGACTAAACGGCGGTGTGTATCTGCTTAGAAAACCTGCAGAAATCACCCTACTCGAGGTGGTGGAAGCCATTGATGGGCCTGATTTTTGGGATCGTTGTTTCCTTGGCATTGCCGGTTGCGGCGACATCGAACCTTGCCCGTTTCATATGGTCTGGAAAGAGCAGCGGATACAGATACGTGATTGGCTGCACAACATGACTTTTGCTGAAATTAATCAATCGATGACCGAAGCCTGGTTTAATCTGCGATTGCGTTTTTCGAAACAGGGCAGCAGCGATACAGGAGCTTAGGAGACAAACAAGGACTGAACAGAACTGAACTTGTGAAATGAATCAGGTAGTTGGAGAAGACATATTATGTGCCCATTGCGGACTAGAGTGTCCGGAGTCTGGAATATGGCAGGACGATTTACCGTTCTGCTGCGAAGGCTGTAAAATGGTGTACAATCTTCTGAACACCAACGACCTGTGCGCCTACTACCAGATCGACGATCATCCCGGCAAAACGATGAAGAAACCGATTCAGTCGGGACGTTTTGATTACCTGGATGACAAAACCATCGTCAGCAAGCTTCTTGATTTCTCGGATGCCCGAACTAGCAAGGTTACTTTTTATGTGCCTTTAATCCACTGCCGTTCCTGTATCTGGCTGCTTGAAAATCTCGGGCGCCTGGATCCCGCTATATCTGAGTCTCGCGTCGATTTTCTGAAACGAAAGGTATCTGTAACATTCGACTCCGCAGAGATCAGCCTGCGTCAGGTCGTGGAGCTTATGGCTTCAATTGGTTATGAGCCTCAGATCAACCTGGACCAACTGAATCGTTCCACCCAAAAGAAAAGCAAACACAGCCTTTTCATGAAGATGGGAGTTGCAGGCTTCGCTTTTGGCAACATCATGCTGTTTAGCCTCCCGGGTTATTTTGCTCACAATCTGGAAGGAGATTTCCGGTTTGTCTTTGGCTATCTTAACTTCGCGCTTGCTCTCCCCGTTTTGCTCTACAGCAGCCAGGATTACCTCCGTTCGGCGTGGGCTGTGATTCGCCAGAGACGAATCAATATGGACGTCCCAATTTCCATTGGAATCCTCGCTCTGTTCCTCCGGAGTTTTTTTGAAATAGTTTCGGGTTTCGGAGTCGGCTATATGGATTCGTTTACCGGTCTCGTTTTTTTCCTGTTGATCGGCAAATGGTTACAGCAAAAAACACACGAGACATTATCTTTCGACCGTGATTATACATCCTACTTTCCACTATCTGTAACCCGTATTAAAGATGGTGCCGAAAACAGTGTAGCCGTTAATTCGTTGGCTATCGGTGATCGCTTGCTGCTTCGCAATCAGGAATTAATTCCAGCAGATTCGGTACTGACCTCAGAACAATGTCTGATCGATTACAGTTTTGTGACCGGGGAGTCGGTACCGGTTGAAAAAATGAAAGGTGAGATTATTTATGCAGGCGGGCGAATTGTTGGCAATGCTGCGGAAATGGTGGTTTCCAGTGAAGTCTCCCGCAGTTATCTGACCCAGCTTTGGAATAATGAAGCATTTGAGAAGAATGATGAACATCCGGAGATCGAACAGATAACGGATCGTGCCGGAACTTTGTTTACCATTGGAGTTTTTGGTATTGCTGTAGTGGCCTCTCTGTTTTGGTTTCCTGTCGATAGCTGGACAGCGGTTAGTGTATTTACCTCGGTATTGATTGTTGCTTGTCCCTGTGCCCTTGCTCTCTCCGCTCCATTTACGCTTGGAACGACTATGAATGTCCTGGGGAAAAATGGGTTGTATCTTAAGAATCCTGCCGTCGTAGAGCGTATGTCACGTATCAATTCCGTGGTGTTCGACAAAACCGGTACCCTGACACAAGGTGACGGAATGACGGTTGAGTGGCAGGGTAAACATCTCGATGATCAGATAAAAACAGGATTAAACAACCTGTTTGCGCAATCAAACCATCCCCTAAGTCGAAGATTGACTCGTTTTTTATTGGAAGATATTCGTGGTAAAAACCCGGTTGAGAATTATGTGGAGGTTCCGGGTTCTGGGTTGAGAGGTGAAGTAGATGGAGTCCATTACATACTGGGTTCAGCGATCTGGCTGGAGCAAAACGGAATTGATGTTTCCGGAAATGACGAAAAAGACGCAAATGGCGCTGTTGTCCACGTCGGTGTGAATAGCCACTATCTCGGGAAATATGTTTTAAAACATGTTGTTCGTGATGGCCTCGAAGATTTGACGCATCATTTGCACGAAGGAGGAGTTGGCATTCGGCTGCTGTCCGGAGACAATGATCACGAAAAATTCCTTATCTCTTCCCGCTTTCCAAACCTGACCGAAATGCATTTTCAACAGTCACCTCATGATAAGCTGGCTTTTATTAAAGATCGCCAGGAAAAAGGAGAGCAGGTTATGATGATCGGAGACGGTTTGAATGATGCCGGTGCATTGCGCCAGAGTACTGTGGGCATGGCTGTGACCGATCAGCCAGGTGGATTCTCACCTGCTTGTGATGCCATCGTTGAGGGTGACCGCATCGCAGAATTAAACCGGTTTCTATCGCTTTCCCGCAGCAGCATGCACCTGATTTATGCCAGCTTTGCAATTTCCCTGATTTATAATATCACGGGTTTGACATTTGCTGTACAAGGACTCCTCTCGCCGCTTGTCAGCGCAATATTGATGCCACTCAGTTCGATAACGGTCATCATTTTTACGACAACCGGAACCTGGTGGATGGCGAAAAAAAGAGGGTTGATCTCATGGAGGTAATATTTGTTCTCATCGGTTTCAGCCTGTTGGTGGCGCTGATCTTTCTGGGCTTCTTCATCTGGTCGGTTCGAAGCGGCCAATATGAAGATCAGTACACACCATCTGTTCGAGTACTGTTTCCCGAAGAGATCCGCCGTGGCGGAGATGACAAAAAAGAAAAACCATTAAAGCACACAAACAAAAACAATAAGGAGTAGTAAATGGCTCTGGAAACCTTCAAATACGATAACCGCATCGTACGTAAGTTTGCCGTAGCCACGGTTGCGTGGGGGATAATCGGGTTTTTGGTCGGTCTGACAATCGCGATCAAATTGTTTGCCCCGAAATTCCTGGGATATGTCCCTGAACTTACATTTGGACGGCTTCGTCCTCTTCACACAAACGCGGTGATATTCGCGTTCGCAGGTAATGCCATATTTTTGGGAGTATATTATTCATTGCCGCGTCTGCTGAAAGCTCCGATGTGGAGCAAGTTGCTGAGCAACATTAACTTTTGGGGATGGCAGCTCATCATTGTCGGCGCTGTGATCACCCTTCCGCTTGGATTGACCACCAGTAAGGAATATGCAGAACTGGAATGGCCGATTGACATTGCCATTGCCATCGTCTGGATTATTTTCGGCTGGAACATGATAGCGACGATCTTAAAACGAAGGGAAAAACACCTGTACGTTGCGATTTGGTTCTACCTGGCCACGTTCATCACGGTTGCCGTTTTACACGTCGTCAACTCGTTTGAAATCCCGGTTACACTCTTCAAGAGCTATCCTCTCTATGCAGGTGTCCAGGATGCCCTAGTTCAGTGGTGGTATGGTCATAATGCCGTGGCATTCTTCCTGACGACCCCGTTTCTGGGTATCATGTATTATTTCATTCCGAAGGCTTCCAACCGCCCGATCTACTCCTATAAGTTGTCGATCATCCACTTCTGGGCATTGATCTTCATCTACATCTGGGCCGGTCCACACCACCTGCTCTACACTGCACTTCCGTGGTGGGCACAATCGCTGGGTACCGTCTTCTCCATCATGCTGATTGCACCATCGTGGGGCGGTATGCTCAACGGCCTGCTGACTTTGCGCGGTGCATGGGATACGGTTCGTGAGAACCCGGTTCTGAAGTTCCTTGTTGTTGGGGTCACCGCTTATGGTATGGCTACGTTCGAAGGACCAATGATGTCTCTCAAAAACGTGAATGCGCTCACGCACTACACTGACTACGTGATCGGCCACGTACACACCGGCGCGTTACTCTGGAACGGCGGCCTCTCATTTGCCATACTCTACTTCATCATTCCTAAAATCTATGATACGGAGCTGTGGTCGAAGAAGCTGGCCAACTATCACTTCTGGTTTGCTACGCTCGGAGCTCTTTTCTATGTGATCCCGATGTATTTTGCCGGCATCACCGAAGGATTGATGTGGAAGGAATTCACACCACAGGGTTTCCTCCGTTATCCCAACTTCCTTGAAACCGTACGTCAGATTATTCCGATGTACATGCTTCGTGCATTGGGTGGAACATTGTTTATCGTTGGTGCTATACTTATGGTCATCAACCTGTACAAGACAGCCGGGCAAGGATCGTTCGTTGCCGAGGTTGAAGATTCGGCTTATCCGCTGGAAAAGAAATCCGAAGCACGTGGAAGCACTCCGTTTCACCGCTGGCTCGAAAGCAAGCCAGTCATATTCAGCGCACTGACACTTATCGCCATTTTGATTGGTGGTCTTGTCGAGTTCCTGCCGACAGCATTGATCAAATCAAATATTCCAACGATTGCCAGCGTGAAACCGTATACACCACTGGAACTGCAGGGGCGTGATATTTATATCCGTGAAGGCTGCAACAACTGCCACTCCCAGATGATCCGTCCGTTCCGGTCGGAGACAGAACGGTATGGTGAATACTCCAAGCCGGGTGAGTTTGTTTATGATCACCCATTCCTTTGGGGTTCAAAGAGAACCGGGCCCGATCTTCAGCGTGAAGGTGGAAAATATCCTGATTCGTGGCACTTCATGCACATGAAAGATCCGACCTCAACTTCTCCAGGCTCAATCATGCCGGCGTTTACCTGGCTGTATACCCAGGATCTGGATACGTCAAATACAGCGGCGAAAATCCATGCGATGCAGGAGCTGGGTGTGCCTTATCCGGACGGATATGCAAAACAGGCCAATGCTGATCTCGAAAATCAGGCTGAGACGATCGCACAGGATCTGAAGAACAATGGTTTTGATGCAGACAAGGATAAGGAGATAATCGCCGTTATCGCGTATTTGCAGCGTCTCGGGATTGATATCAAAGCCAGTGAAAACAAGACAGCATCAACCGGAAACGATGCTTCCGGTTCATCCACAACAGCTGGAATGAAATAGTAAGGAGGCATCTATGTATAAAGAAGTATTACAATCAATCGAGGGAATAGGTAAATATCCGGTCATTTCCCTGGTGATCTTCTTCCTTTTCTTTGTGGTTCTGTTGTATTTGGTTCTTCGTTCAGATAAAGGCTGGTTGCATCACATGGCACAATTACCGTTTAACGATTCCGAAATTAATAATGAAAATCAAGAAAGGGAGGACTCTATCCATGGCTGAGGATAAGAATAAATCTTCGAAAGAAAATCCCAAAAAAAAGAACATCATTTTTGAGGATGAGAAAGATAAGCTCATGATGGGTCACGCTTACGACGGGATCCAGGAGTTAAACAATCCGTTGCCGCGCTGGTGGCTCTATGGATTTTACTTCTGCATTGTTTTTGCAGTAGCTTACCTGTTGTATTATCATGTTCTTGGATGGGGCCCGAATGCAAAACAAGAATATAAGCAGGAAATGGCTTATGCCGAGACTCATTACAAAGATGTACAAACAAAGACGACTGATAACAGTAATGCTAATCTGAGCAAAGAGCATTATGAAGTCCTGACCGACGCCGTCAGCCTTCAGGCAGGCGACAAGCTTTTCCACTCCGTCTGTTTTGCCTGCCACGGGGCTCAGGGTCAGGGGATGGTCGGACCAAACCTGACAGACGAGTACTGGATTCATGGTGACAAAATCAGTCAGATTATGAAGAACATCACGACAGGTTTTCCTGATAAAGGGATGCCACCGTTTGGTGGTGGACAAACCCTCAATGAGAAACAGCTCCAGGAAGTGGCAAGCTATATCATCTCAATTCAAGGGACCAATCCACCTAATGCCAAACCGGCTGATATGACCCGTGCCAAGAAGCAAGATGTTAAAGCAGATAATGAGTTTGAATCAGAGGAATCCGAACATTCAAATTAAACGAAACACCCTGACAGGGTGAATACTCTATCATGTCCACAAACACCAATTCAAACGACTCTTTTCGCGATCATGTCGGTTCCCTGACCCAAGAGGGAAAGCGGAACTGGATTTTTGCTAAAAAACCATTCGGCCGATTTTACAAAGCCCGTGAAATCGTTGCAGCAATTTTGCTGGTTGTTTTTTTTGCGGGTCCTTTTATAACCATTCACGGACATCCGCTCCTTCAGCTCAATGTGCTTGAGCGGAAGTTTGTGATTTTCGGCTTCGTGTTTTGGCCGTCAGATTTTTATTTGATCGTGCTGGCCGCCCTGACACTGGTGTTGTTCATTGTGTTGTTTACTTCCATTTTTGGAAGGGTATGGTGCGGATGGACCTGTCCACAGACGATCTTCATGGAGATGGTGTTCCGGAAGATAGAATACTGGATTGAAGGCGATTGGTCGGCCCAAAAACGGCTCAACAATGCTCCGTGGGATCGCGAAAAAATCGTTAAGAAGGTGAGCAAGCACGTCATCTTCTACGTGATTTCATTTTTGATCGCCAATATGTTTCTGGCGTATATCATTGGAGTTGATGCGCTAGGGAAGATCGTGACCGATCCGCCCAGTGAGCATATGACGGGACTGATGATCATCAGTTTGTTTAGTCTGGTGTTTTATGGCGTGTTTTCCCGTTTCCGTGAACAGGTTTGCCAGTTTGTGTGTCCGTATGGCCGATATCAGTCGGTTTTGGTCGATGAAGACTCAATAGCTGTTACCTACGATTTTATGCGGGGTGAACCGCGCGGCAATCCTAAAAAGGTCAAGAAGCAAAGACAGGCCCAGGCGTTTCAAAAATCTCATTTAACGGAGTCCGGGCAGGCGGCCGTTTCAAAGGAACATGTGGATGTCGTTGGACTGGCTTCAGGCGCATCCGTAGATTTCCCGGATGTCAAAGATTTGGGGGACTGCATTGATTGCGGACAGTGCGTAAGGATCTGCCCGGCCGGTATAGACATCCGTAATGGAATACAAATGGAGTGCATTCAATGCACCGCATGTATCGATGCCTGTGACGAAGTAATGGACAAGATTGATAAGCCTCGCGGGCTGATCCGGTATGCATCCTATAATGATGTAAAAGAAAGCAAGCATAAGTTTAAACTTACACCTCGGGTAATGGGGTACAGTGCTGTCTTATTGATACTGCTGGCTCTTCTGATCGGATTGTTTTTTAGCCGTTCTGACACCCAGACGATTATCCTGCGCGATCCGGGAACCATGTACCAGCAAATGCAGGATGGGCGATATACGAACATTTACAGCTATAAGTTCATCAACAAGACATTTGACACCCGTAACGTCGAAATTAAAATTCTGAAGCCTGCCGACGGTTCGCTTACGCTGATTGGTCTGGCACAGTCGGTTGGACCGCAAAGCATCCAGCAGGGACGTTTCTTTCTTGCCCTTCCAACCAGGGATATGCAACCCGGGAGAACCGAAGTCGAATTTGGTGTATACTCTGAAGGCAAGTTGCTGGATACGGTAACATCATCATTCATAGGGCCGGATAAACTCAATGGAAAAAACTCAAATAACGCACAACAATGAAAAAATTCCACTGGAACTGGGGCTGGGGCATTTTCACGTTTTACGTGTTTTTCATAGTGGCAACACTGACCTGGGTGTTCATAACACTTGGTGTCGATGAGGACCTGGTCACAAATGATTATTACGAACAGTCGCTGGTTTACCAGGATCACATTGATGCATCCCAGAACGCACTGAATATTGATCATCCGGTGACATGGAAAGTCATGAATGCAGGCAGCCAGTTACATATGTCTTATCCGGCAAAGATGGTTGACGGCACCATCACATTGTATCGTCCATCGGACGCTGCCCTGGATCGCCAGATTGCCATCCGGCCCGATAGTTCCGGACGTCAGGTTATTGGCCTCCAGAACCTGGAAGCCGGTTATTGGAAGATCAAGGTGAACTGGAAAGAAGGTAACAAAGCCTACTACCAGGAATCTTCGTTAGTGCTTAATCGCAAATAATTTAAAAATGCGCTACCCTGTCAGGGTCTTGACCCTGACAGGGTGCATTCAGAGGAAAATGTACGAAACGGCATTTCTTATAGGGCTGATTGGAAGCGCGCACTGCGTTGGCATGTGCGGTCCTATTGCCCTGGCATTGCCGGGAAGCGGTCAGGTCCGCGTTCGCATGATAACCGGTCGGATTTTATATAATCTGGGCCGTGTTGTTACGTATGCTTTTTTAGGTGCCCTGATCGGGATAGCCGGTCATCAAATCAAACTTGCCGGTTACCAACAGATCTTATCAATTGCAACGGGAGCAATGATTCTGTTGTTTGCCGTTATACCATCGAAGTCAGGTGGACAACTTCTGCGGCTTCCGGGTCTCAACCGGATTTGGGCGTATTGGCAAAAAATAACGGGAAGATTGTTTCGAATGCCCGGTTTGAGTTCTATGTTTTTGATTGGCCTTTTGAACGGTTTCCTCCCATGCGGTCTTGTTTATGCAGGTCTGGCGGGATCATTGATTACGGGTTCGATTCAAGGTGGGTTTATTTATATGGCGTTATTTGGTCTTGGCACCTTTCCGTTAATGTTGGCCACTTCCTTGCTTCCGGGTGTTATAAAACACGATACGCGTAAGAAGCTGAATCGTATAATTCCAATAGCAGCAATGGTTTTGGGAGTATTGTTTATTTTACGCGGTATGTCACTGGGCATACCATTTATTAGTCCTGATTTATCTCATCATTCAATGATGTATCATCCTTAGAAACGATACTATTATGTCTGTTCTATATTTCGATACGAATCTTGCAGAAAAATACGCAACTGCGGGACCGCGATACACTTCATACCCTACGGCTCTCAAATTTTCCGATTGTGTTGATCGCGTCGATCTGTTACATGAGATGCGTGTTCACAACCGGCCCGAACGACCAATATCACTATATTTTCACCTGCCTTTCTGTTATTCCCTCTGTTGGTTTTGCGGATGTACCCAGGTTATCACGCACGATCAGTCAAAGAGTACCCGATACATCGACTTCCTGATGCAGGAGATGAGAAAGATGCGGTTGAATATCCATCCAGTACGTGAGGTTGTACAGATGCATTGGGGTGGAGGAACACCTACATTCCTGACGCCCGATGAAATCCGTGAGCTCGGATCTGAAATCCGCTATCTGTTCCCGTTTGATGATAAGGCCGAAGTTAGTGTTGAGATCGATCCAAGACGTCTGACTGAGGATCATGTCAAGGCGCTCCGTGAAGTAGGATTTAACAGGGCTTCGATGGGAGTTCAGGATATAAACCCAGAAGTACAGCAGGCAGTTCACCGGTTTCAAACCCATGAGCATAATGTTCAGGCCCTTGAGTGGTTGAGCGCTGCAGGATTCCACTCGGTAAACATGGATTTGATTTACGGCCTCCCGTATCAAACGGCCGGGACCTTCGAGAAGACACTGGATGTGATCCTGGAATACGGTCCTGATCGTTTAGCTGTTTACAACTATGCCCATGTTCCCTGGATGCGTCCCGCTCAAAAGCTGTTGGATGAAAGTGCCCTGCCTGATCCGGAAGAAAAAATCAGGATGCTGAAGCTGATCGTGGAGAAACTGACGGGTTCCGGTTATGTTTATATCGGGATGGATCACTTTGCAAAATATGATGATGAACTGGCCGAAGCACAGCGGCAGAAGAAACTGCAGCGGAATTTCCAGGGATACAGCACGCATGCCGGTGCCGATATTTATGCGTTTGGCATGTCATCCATCTCGCAAGTTGGCAATGCCTACTATCAAAATGTAAAGGATCTGAAAAAATACTATGATCAGGTTAGCAATGATCAATGGCCCCTGGAACGAGGTTATATCCTTACACGTGATGATCAGATCCGCCGACGTGTTATTATGGAACTGATGTGCAATCTGGAGCTCGATTTTGCCGCTCTTTCTGCTGAACTGAATATTAATTTCAAAAGATATTTTGACGATAGTCTGAGTCAGCTGGATGACATGGAAAGTGATGGACTCCTGGAGCTGAAGGACGACCGTTTGGCCGTTTCCCAGACAGGGAGACTGTTTATCCGTAATATTGCCATGAAATTTGACGCTTATCTTGGAGAGAAGAAACCCGAAAAATCATTTTCGCAAACAGTTTAATCTTGTTTGATTGACAAAGTCATTTTCTGCCGTTATATAGAGTACAGCTGAATACAGTTGTTGTAAAATAACAAGCTGAACAAACGATTACAGAGAATGATGAGCTGGTTGCGGGTCTATTTGACAGGTTATCTACCACGGCTGCTTCTTCCCTTTGTTCTATTACTTTGCGGAAGTTGCCACCGGGAATCACGTACTGGTGCTAGTCGTGGTAAAGTGCTGATTACCTCAAAAGGGATGATGCAAAGCCTGAATGAAGTGATGCAGCAAAAACTCACTCGGGTGAAACCCGGTTCTGCAGATGAGGCTCATGTAGCTAACTGGCTCGCGGATATCTTCTCTCAATACGGACTAAATCCCGGGGGTAACAGGCAGACTTATTTTGTTGAGTATCCCTTACCCGACAATAACAAACATTCATTTGCACGAAATGTAGTTGGACAGACTACCGGCATGAGGACCATCAATAGCGGTGTTTTGCTAACGACCATTTACGATCGGATGGATACGGAAGAATCGCAAACCGATTCTGATGCGGTCAAAGCTTCCGCCGTTCGTTTGTCCATCTTGCTGGAAATTGCCAACGCAACCGCAGGCCAACCCGCTGACACGCCTATTTATTTTTCAGCCCGTTCAGGCAGATCAATGCCGGAAGCGAAACGTATATCCACAATCCTCGAACTCAGAAACAGCCGATCCAAAGGAGATACTCTTCTTATAGATACGGACAGTATTCCACGCAGTTGGAAACCCTACATCGACGACCTTTCGGACAGTTCTATGAGTGTTGAGTTGCAATATCACGGCATCAAATCGTCTGGCTCTTCTGAGGTAAAGATGAGTGTCTATCTTCCCACCCGGGTATGGGCTAACGCTGCAGATTACGAAGAGCGTCGAAAAGGACTTGAGGATCTTTCTCATTCAGCACAAATAATCCGAAAACTGTTGTACCGTCTGGCCATGCTTCAACCTCAGCTAACTGCCCCGAAAGACAGCTCCGGATTTGTACCAGAACAAAAGTGATTATACAGATCTCGCCAGAAACTATCAGTTAATGCCATAGTCTAAGCCTTTCTCTAACAACTGATTTGGGTAGTCTGTCTCATTCAAAGAAGGCTTTGCAAAACCGTTTTTTTGTCCAATATCTGCATTTTCGCAACTTAGAAATCCTCGAATATGGTAAATATGCTGCGGTTTCAAAGTCGCTCAGGCTTTGATCTTGAACAAAATCCCTGGTTTTTCAAAGCCTTCTCAAAATGAGGTAAGTCCAATTGCTCCCGTTCGCAGTCACGCTTATTCTCAGTTTACTAACACCATGGTGCTATCGCCACTTATCTCAAAGAAAACTGCTCAAAGATCCTAAAAATAATTTCTCCACCGTCAAACTCCCCTCTCCATGCATATGGAGAGGGGCTGGAGGTGAGGTTAAGAGACAAAAAAAACACAATTTAAACCGCATTTACACCTGTCTAATCTAAATCGATTAGTGGTTTCATCAAACCTGAAGAGAATCCTTTTTGTAACATCTTTATGCTAAGGAAATTGCTAACTTATTTGCCTATCTATACTTCCAGATGATTCACAATGGTTCGAAAATCAAAAGGAAGAAAATGAGTAATGGTAAATGTTTTTTATTTGTGCTATTTGTGATTGCCGGATTCGTTACGTCTTACCAGAATGTTTTGGCCCAGGAGAGACCATCATATTATTCAAGCTATAATGACAGTACGTGGGCCATACAATTCAAAATCGGCAAAAATTTTTCGCTTAGTAACTTTTCCGGAACACTGATTTCCTTCCAAAAAACACTCTCTCAGAGAAACGCCATCAGGTGGGGATTGAGTTTGAGCGGCGGTTTTGACAAGAATCACAGCGGATCGACAGTCAAAAATAAGCAAGGCAATATTAACACAACGATCACGATGAACTACTTGTGGTATGCTCATCTGCAACACAGGATTCGATTCTATTATGGATTAGGTCCCCGACTACTATTCAAGTACCAGAATACATGGCATGATCAAACGGACCAGCAAATAACCACGAAAATGGTCCAGACAGATGAAGGGTTTGGTGTGGAAGGAGTTATAGGAGCCGAATGGTTCATAAATAATCATATGAGTCTGGTAGCCGAGTACTTACCACTCATTGAAGGACGGCATACTTTTCGGGTTACAAGGTATTATCAAAATGAGTATGATGTTCAAGCCAGGTCATCGTTAACAACAACATCGGCAAATATTGGTTCGGAGCCGGTGCGTTTTGGCATATCCATTTATTTTTGATATAGATAAGAGGTGAGTTTCATGGGTAACAATTTCCTACATGTTAGATTATCTGTTTCTACAATCATGATTGTGTTTTTATTTCTGATACCCACTCTTGTTTTAGCTCAAAATACAGACAGCAGCTATACAAATCTTAAAGATGGAGCCACAGCATTGCAGTTTCAGATTAATGATAATTTCACACTTGGTGGTTTTATCGGTTCGACAATTTCCTTTCAGAGGATTTTATCACGGAAAAATGCGATTCGATGGGGACTTGATTTTAATGGGAGATACTCAAAAGATCACGCAAATAATAGTCAGAGACATCAAAATGAGTATTTACGCATCGGCGTTGTAATGAATTATCTTTGGTATCAGAATATTTATGATAAAATCCGCTTTTATTATGGCTTGGGGCCCGATATTTCCCTCAATTACAAGCATGTAAAAAGTACAGCGGGTACTGCATCATCTGGAATTAAATCCATTAATATAAATTTAGACGAAAATATCGCATTACAGGGTGTAGCTGGCATAGAGTGGTTCGCTACTCGAAATACCAGCTTTACAGCAGAATATGTTCCGAGCATAGAGGGGAGTTACTATCGATCTATTTCAAAGGGCTCTAATTTCGGACCAGATTACAGTACGAGTCAGAGAAGTACGAGTTCAGAGACAGGTTTTTCGATAAATCCCGCATATGTCCGTTTCGGTGTATCGGTCTATTTTTGAAATTGAAAACGATTCCAATAGTGTGACTGTTTTCGATTTATGAATCTCATTGAAACAGTCATTCTAAACGGAGAAGTATTATGGCAGGGAAGAAAATTTTGATGTTGGTCGGCGATTTTGCAGAAGACCTGGAAACATACGTTCCATTTCAGGCGCTGCAAATGGTTGGACACACCGTTCACGCCGTTTGTCCGGACAAGAAAAAAGGTGATACGGTTAAAACGGCCGTTCACGATTTCGTCGGAGATCAGACCTATTCCGAAAAACCGGGACACCTGTTTACACTAAACGCTGATTTCGATTCAGTGAAGCCTGAGAATTACGATGCATTGGTCATCCCGGGCGGCCGCGCTCCGGAATACCTGCGGCTGAATAAGCGAGTCCTCGAAATCGTGCGCCATTTTGCTGACAACAAGAAACCGATTGCTGCCATTTGCCATGCAGCGCAATTGATGGCCGCAGCCGGTGCTTTGAAGGGACGCAAGAGCAGTGCTTATCCTGCGATCGGTCCTGAAGTAAATGAAGCCGGCGGGACCTACATGGATATCCCGGTCGATCAGGCTTACACAGATGCCAACCTGGTAACTGCTCCGGCCTGGCCTGCACACCCACAATGGCTTGCACAATTTCTCAAAGTTTTAGGAACCCGCATCGAACACGAAGAAGCGGTCCATGCATGAATCTCACTCAATCATCCGGAGACGCTGCAAAGCCACACACTCAAAACCCTCCCAAAAGGAGGGTTTTGTTTTTTCCCTCACCCCGCCTTGTCCTACTCCTAAATCCCCTAAAGGGGACTCTAACCAGTTGCTTCTAATGCGTTAAGTACCTAAAAGTAAACACGATCCATCTCTGGCTCTGCGTGATCTAACGGTATACATTGAAGGTCCCCTTTCAGGGGATTTAGGGGTAGGAACATAACGAAGCATTCAGATAATCACCCAGCTCCCTTCAGCGACAACCCCAGCAAAAAATGCCAGATCGTTAATGCGGCAACTCTTGCTGTATGAGCGTCCCGATCATACTCCGGATTGAACTCAACCAGGTCCATGGAATGAATAATGGGATTCTTGCCTGCCTGTTCTGCAGCAAACAGCCAGAGATCCAGGTTTAGTCCATTTACAGCCGGTGCACTTACTCCCGGAGCCAGGGATTGATCAAGCACATCCATGTCGAAGGTAGCCATTGTATCAATTTCGAGGCCATCGTACAATCGCGCAATTCGTTCGGTTGTCAGGTGGGATTTCATCACGCAGTTTCCGCCGTTTGATTCGATGTAGAGACGATGTTCACGGGAAAAGCTATGTTCCTGCAAACCGGCTACGGTGTATTTTTTGCATCGACCCGAGTCGTGTTCCATAGCCTGGCGGAATGGCGAGCCGGAGTGTGCCCTGCCGTTTTTGAATGGTCGGACGTCAGAGTGAGCATCCCAGTTGATGATTTCACAATCTTTCTTTGCATGGACATATCCCAGGAAATGGCCGTAAGCGGTCTCATGTCCACCGCCAAGGATAATGGGAATAATGTCTTCAGCTAAATATTTCCCGACCAATTCTCCGAGATGTTCCTGGTCGGTTTCCATGTCGCCTTCCATTTGGATATTCCCGAGATCGACCGTGTGCTCGAGAAGTTCAATGAATGGAGAGTGAACAGTTTCGGTTGCTGGTGGTGTCAGGCGGAAAAGCTGCTGACGTATATAATCCGGTGCTTTGGAGGCACCGGCCCTTCCCCAGTTACGGCGAACACCTTCATCCGAGGGAAATCCGATCAGAACCGCACGAGTATCAGAATAGATAGTATTATCTCGATGAATCAGGTGGCCAACTTTGGGGTCATCTGACTGGCGGGTTGGTAAATCGATGATTGGTTGAATAAATGTTGGCATCATAATATCACCCCCATCGTTTAGTGATACTTATAAAGTACAACCTGCCGCAATCTCTTGAAAGAGAAATCGAATGGCACGTTCAAACCCATTACCTTGTTTAAGAAGTCCACAGCAACCTTTTAAGGAAATCAAAAAATATAATGATGATAGCTGAAGCACCAATTGATTTAAAAGACACTGTTACTATACGCGGAAACATCAAAATGCCGTGGATGGGTTTCGGTACTTATAAAGTTAAAGAGGGATCTGAAGTTGAAAATTCAGTCAAGTGGGCGATTGAAGCCGGGTACCGGAGCATCGACACGGCCGCACTTTACGGTAATGAAAAAGGAGTTGGAAAAGCAATCAAGGAAAGTGGCGTATCAAGGAGTGATATCTTTCTGACCTCCAAAGTGTGGAACTCCGACCAGGGTTATGATCAGACTATCAAAGCGTTTAATGCCAGCCTGGAGAAACTGGGAACGGATTATCTGGATCTGTATCTGATTCACTGGCCGGTTGTCGGCAAGTACAAAGAAACCTGGCATGCCATGGAGAATCTACACAAAGAAGGAAAGATTCGTGCTATAGGCGTGAGCAACTTCCTGGTTCATCATCTGCAGGATTTAATGTCCTATGCGAGTGTTGTACCTGCCGTCGACCAGGTTGAGTTTCATCCCTACCTGCAACAACCTGATCTTCAGAAGTTTTGCCAGGAAAATGAGATTCGTCTTGAAGCCTGGAGCCCTATCATGAAAGGGAAGGTTATGGACATCAAAGAACTGATCGAGATCGGGAAGAAATATGATAAAACACCTGTGCAGGTAACACTTCGGTGGGAGCAGCAAAAAGGAATTGTTGTAATCCCTAAGTCAGTACACAAAGAGCGTATTTATGAAAATGCCCAGATTTTTGACTTTGATCTGACCGACGAGGAAATCGAGAAAATTGATGCCCTCGATAAGCATGATCGTTTAGGTCCGGATCCGGATCATTTTGATTTCTGAAGTGCATGAGGTAACCACGGAGTTCACAGGAGATTACAAAAAGTTGTATAGTCTGCGAACTCCGTGGTTTATTTCTTTAGCGAAGCATACTCACTGCTTCGTTGATATGTTGGGAATACCGGTTGATGGCTTCGGCTGTAATGCCCACTTCTTTTGAAGCCTCGTTCCAGTTTCTCTGATCGATAGCCTCGCGAACCCCGGGCAAGGTCTTGACACCATACCCTGTATAAAATCCAGGAGCATAAATCTGGTGGCGGAACCAGGGACGACGCGGCAGACCACCTTTATCCGTCAATTCCTGCTCGGCGGACTGAAGTGCATCATTTAATGCATGTATTTTAGCTGATGAAAGAGTTACTCCATTCTTCATCTGAATCGCGAAAGCAGAATCAAAAGATGCGGCGCTGTTCTTCAAATAAGCGACGGCATTTTCAAGCGGGGCAAAGTTGAGATAGGGAACGTCAGACAACGTTTTGGGAGGATTGTAAGTTTTTGTCGGATCGGCAGCCAATATGTATGTGCTATCTCGTAAAAGCTTATGTTGGAATTTGGCCTCATCCCTCATATCCCCGATCATTTTTTTGATCTGATTGAGATACTCTCCAACCTGGTCGGCCATATCGGAATAGTGGAAAGGCAGCAAGTCAGCATCCGCAAAACGCAGTACAGCACGACCGGCTGTTTTACTTAGCGCGACTCCATACTCAAAGCTCGGATCTCCAAACCTGCGATAATGATCGAATGAATCATATCGCGAGTGGTAAGAGCCACCGCCTCCTTCACCACCATATCCCATGTTTAGTGATGCGATGCCAAGATGTTGCAGGAACGGCGAGTAGTCAGATCCGGAACCAAGCGGATAGATCGTCAGATCTTTGCCATTAGCCACTTCTTTGTCGCCATTAACGAGTCTGCGGGCCCGGAGGCGTTCGATGACATCGACATGACGCTCCGGATCGATAACACTATGACCTACCTGGTTAATGAAATGCTGCAGGCTGTGGGAACCACCGACATACAAGAATCCACGACTATTTCCATCCGAGTTTATATAGAGGACCGCTTTCTTTTGCAACTCATCAGCGTGTTCTTCGACCCATTCAGTCGATCCCAATAATGCTGGCTCTTCGCCGTCCCAACTGCAATACACAATGGTTCGTTTTGGTCTCCATCCTGTTTTGGCAAGCTGACCGATGGCATAGGCTTCTTCCATCATCGCTGTATTTCCACTCAGGGGATCTGCAGCTCCAAACACCCAGCCGTCCATATGGTTGCCGCGAATGACCCATTGATCGGGTTCCTCCGATCCCCGCATCTTTGCGATGACATCATACAACGGAACCATGTCCCAGTTGAAGGATACTTTCAGGTGGACTTTTGCAGGACCAGGCCCAATGTGATACGTGATTGGCAAGGCGCCCCGCCATGATGGAGGAGCCACAGGTCCCTTGAGAGCTGCAAGCAATGGTTGAGCATCGGCATAAGAAATAGGCAGAACGGGAATCTTCAGGATAACCTTCGCCGAGTCGCGTGGGATGCGGTGTGCATTTTCTGTTGCTCCAACTCCGGGTGTCAGAGGATCTCCCGGCTGGATGGGCATGTCCATGACCGAACCGCGCTGCACCCCTTCATCCGGGCGCCAGGAACCTTCCGGGTAGGAATCGCCTTGGTGGTATCCGTCGTCAAGAGGATCGGAATAGAGGATGCATCCGATGGCCCCGTGTTCATAGGCTACTTTCGGCTTGATGCCGCGCCATGAACCGCCGTAACGCGCAATAACGATCTTTCCCTTAACAGAAATACCGCGTTCTTCCAGTTCCTTGTAATCATCAGGTACACCCTGGTTTACGTACACAAGATCAGCGGTAATATCTCCGTCGGCAGCATAGGCATTATATGGAGGGAGTGTATTTTTCTGAATCGATGACGTTGCATCTTCCTTGAGTGCAGGTTCATGTAAACTGGCTTTAATGTGAGTCGGTCCGACCAATTCCAATACGCGTTCTTTAGGTGTCGGGAACAGCACCTTGAATTGTTCGATATGCGCATCAAATCCCCATTTTTTGAACAGGGAGAGTAGATATTCGGCATTCTTTTTATCGTGAGGTGATCCAAGCTGGTTGGGTTCTGACGACATCCGCTTCATACGATCACGCAAATGATCGGGAGACAGGTAGGAGTCAAATTTCTGTTCGAGTTCTAATTGCTGTTTGCTGTGCTCCGGGGTAAATCCCAAAATGACTGTATCTGTACTATCCTGCGGAGCCAGGGCGATTATAAAGATCAAAACGGAAAATACCGCTGCCTGGAATATTCCTCGGTTCATATATCCTCCAAAATTTAAGATCACACCCTAATGAAAGCGGTAATATGCAGATACCGTCAACACATTTCAATTACAAGCAGAAAGGAGAAAGGTTAAAGTCATTTCACTTTTTATGCTCCGGTTCACGGAACAGGTCGGGGAATTCTTTTTCAAACTTGGTTAGTTTGGGTGCAATCACGATGGAACAATAGGCGGCATTCGGGTGATTATTGTAATAATCCTGATGATAATTTTCCGCTTTGTAGAAATTTTTCAGGGGTTCGATTTCCGTTACGATCGGCTTGTCCCAAAGTCCTGATGCATCCACTCTCGACTTTGATTCTGCTGCAATCTTCCTCTGTTGTTCATTTTCGTAGAATATAACGGATCGATACTGTGTACCGACATCTGCTCCCTGGCGATTGAGGGTTGTGGGATTGTGCGTGTGCCAGAAGACATCCAACAGGGTTTTAAATGAAACCATGGTTGGATCGAACGTGATGCGAGCTACTTCTGCGTGACCGGTGCGACCGGTACAGACCTGTTCATACGTCGGGTTGGGCACATCACCTCCGGCGTAACCCGGCTCAACGGAAATGACACCCCTTACTCTTTGAAAGACAGCTTCAACGCACCAGAAACATCCGGCGCCCAATGTTGCGTGTTCCATTTGTTTATGTTGAGTTTGAGCTTTTGCCTGACGCCCCCCAATTACGGTCAGAGCCAAAGTCAGAGCAATTGTTAAAAGAATGCTTTTATTCATGCACCATCAACATCCTGGTTCTCGGCTTCGTTCGTAGTGTTTAGTCAATGAGTTTGTAGAGAGCCTTGATTTCCTTCGCCCAGTTATCCATATCCGGTGTTTCCAGGATGAGCGGCATCTCATTGAAGATGGGCTCATTGACGATCATTTTAAACGTCTCCCAGCCCAGTTCACCTTCACCGATTTTCTCATGACGATCAACCCTGCTGCCCAGCTCTCGTTTGGAATCATTCAAATGCAGGCCTTTCAAAAATTGTTTCCCGAACAATTCCTTAAGCTCTCTTACGGTTTGTTTGAAACAAAATTCATCTTTGATATTATAACCGGCAGCGTAGGCATGACACGTATCGATGCATACTCCAATCCTGCTTTTATCTTCAACCTGGTTGATGATTTCGGAAAGATGTTCGAACCGATAACCGACATTGCTTCCCTGTCCGGCTGTGTTTTCAAGCACGACAGTCACACTTCTGGTTTCATGGTGAAGTTCATTGACGGCTGTTGCTATGCGGGAAAGACACTCTTGTTCTGAAATCTGCTTCAGGTGAGCGCCCGGATGCACATTAATCATGGTGATGCCCAGTTGTTCGCATCGCTGCATCTCATCCAGCAAGGCATTGCGCGATTTTTTCCACGGACCCGGCTTGGGATTTCCGATGTTGATCAGGTAGCTGGCATGCGGCAGAATACGATCAGGTGAATATCTATATTTTTTACACCGGATTTTAAATCCTTCAATATTTTCTTCTGTTAGTGGTTTGGCAGTCCATTGGCGTTGATTTTTGGTGAATAAGGCAAATGCCTGCGCAGCGATTTCCTTCGCGTTATCGGGCACATTTTCAACACCGCCTGCTGCGCTGACGTGTGCACCTATCCATTTTCGGGATACAAGCGACACCCTGTCAGGGTCAAGACCCTGACAGGGTGTATACCCTTTACTTTCGTTTCTATTCAACAACATAGCTCAATGTTTTGTCAGCAATAATCTCTTCATGGGCTTGTTTGAAATTCGACAAACCACCGAAACGATCTAAAGTTTCTTTTTTATTTAAATGAGTGTTGATGTTACTAAAAAAAATTCTGAATGAAGAATATGGATAAGACCTGAAGTTTCTAACCAAGCCATGGAGCTGAGGATTTTGATGAATGTAGCAAACCAATCGGCGGAAGTACTTCTCTGAATCGATCTCTATCCGTTTGAATGGCCTGCAAAATAAAGATCCCGTTCTGCGCTCTCTTCTATTGAAGGATTGGGCATAACTATTAAACAGATGGGAAAATAATTGTGAAACATATATATCTGTCGCCTTTCTATTCAATAAAAAATATTCCGGTTTGAACTCGAAGTTTAATACATGATCAGATTCTCCGGATACTCTCGAAATTATCTCATTTCTCTCGTTGGATGATCGTACCCTTATCAGCAGGTGAAAATGGTTTTTGAGAAGACAAAACGAATATGTATCAATCGATGGATAACAGTAATAAATATATTTTGATAGGAAAGATTTATAAGTTTCAGGATTTGTGAAGAGGTCCGTTTTATTAATCCCGCGATTGAAGATATGATAATAACCTCCCTCTTTTAAGGGAATTGTATCGTTCATAGCTAGTCTCTCTTGATTTTGGATTATTTGCATACCCTGTCAGGATCCAGACCCTGACAGGGTGACTTAAAAGCTAATTTATTTGCATTTTAATGACAAATAACATCTTGTAATGAATCAATATGTCGTCGGAATCGATTCTGCCCGTGGAGGATGGGTTTGTGTTGTTCTTCATTCTGGACAGGAGATCACGTTTGGTTTGTTCAAAACAATAGCGGGTGTGCGGCAAGCACATCAGGATGCGGGGAGAATACTCATCGATATCCCGATTGGATTGGCCTGTAATGGACCACGCAGATGCGATCAGCTTGCACGGAAGGAATTAGGTAAACGAAGAAGCAGCGTTTTTTTGCCACCATGCCGTGAGGCTATCTACCAGCCAGGTTATACACAGGCATGTGTTGTCAATGAACAATTAACGGGAAAGCGAATCTCGAAACAGGCCTGGAACATTTCCCCCAAAATCCGTGAAGTAGATGGTTTCCCGCAATCGCAACCCGGTTTGTCGGAAATCATGTTGGAGGCGCATCCGGAATTGAGTTTTGCGACTTTTGCGGGACATCCGATGGTTCATAACAAGAAGACAAGCGAAGGCTTCGAAGAGCGATTCCAATTACTTTCGAGATATCTGACAGGCTTTAAAAAGAGATATCACGATGCCCGTAATAGATGGAATAAATCGACCGTAGCCGATGATGACCTGCTGGATGCTTCCGTTCTGGCACTTGCCGCTTCATGCAATGACTGGCAATTACAACCAGTACCAGATCCGCCGGATTATGATAGAGTCGGATTGCCCATGCAGATTGTCAGGCCTGCAGGATTCGAAATTTGAGATTAGAAATTGGTGATCAGAACGCTATGGATCAGGTAACACAACGGGGGAATTAGATGACTAAATAACTCAATTACTAATAACTAATTCCCGGCATCATTTAAGCAATTCTTTCACGTTCTCAATCAACAGCTTGTTCTTCTGATCAAAGAGGAATGATTCGATTTCATTAAACTCGCCTTTTGCAAATGACCGAAGTATCCTACCTGAACCCAGTACATGAATATGGTCGCACCAACGTGTGAGAGACTCAAGCACATGAGAGGTCAGTATGATTGTTTTCCCTTTCCCGGTAAGCTCCTTTAGGATATTTCCGAGAAGCTGGTTGGTTTCCATATCCAGGTTGTTGAAGGGTTCATCCAGCATCATGATTTCACGATCCAGACAGAGAATACCGAGCAGTGCCAGTTTCTTTTTCATCCCGGATGAATAGGTTTCGACAAGCTCATCGAGGGGTAATTCAAAAATGGTATTCCACTTGTCGATCTCGAAATCCGGGTTTTTCAATCGAAAAATTTCCAGATATTCTCTGCCGGTTATGCTGCTGTAGAAGTAGGGATCTGTTTTCAGGTAACCAATCTTTTCATTTGATAAAGATTCTTGATTCCAGGTAACGGTGCCGCTGTCGATGGATTTTCGTCTGTACAGGATATTGAGCAGCGTTGTCTTGCCTGCGCCATTGGGTCCCATCAACCCGTGCAATTGACACGTATCAAGTGATAGATTTAGATCTTCAAGTACGGTCTTCCCATCATAACTGCTATGAATAGAATTCAGAATAAGCATAGAGGTATCGGTTCAGTTTTAAATTGGCGCGATAATAAAGAGAGATAACCAGCAGAATAGACAAGACGCCGGGTATTAATGGCAGAATCCACCCGGCAAACCCGAGTCCGGCAATGACAGCAACCGGAAGCTGAAGATTTCGGCCTTCATCATACAATGAATACTTTGCAAGCATCGCCGTAAAAATGGTCGAACTTCCTACGATCAGTGAAACAGCGCCAATTAAAATCCAGCCTGGTTTCAGGATGGTGAATTGGATGATTAGCGGCAGTACAAGCGGGATATAATAACTCAGAATTTGCAGTAGTTTGTGATTCAGAAAAGTTGCCGGGGTTCGGTTCTGGATTTTTATCCACACGGCGGGTTCGCATTCGGTATAAAAATAACATAGGTAGGAAGTGAGTATGAGCAACCCGGCGATGATCAGTTCAGGAATAAAAAAGCCGACTATAAAAGTGATTACGTAAATGAAAAGCATACCCATTCCCCATTTTCTGATCCCGGACGTCCATTCATACGCTGTTGGCGACAAGTGAAATGAAAAGGAGGAGGTGCTTTTATGAACGCGTAAACCACTTGGCGACATGCTGATGAGGAGAATGGAAACAGGAAGGAAACCAGCAAAATACCATTGTCGTTTGAGTAAAATGAGTGCCAATCCTGGCAGACTAATCAGAGCATATTCGGCCAGGTAAAGAAGTCTCGGTGAAAATTGGAGATCCTTCAGAAAGTCGGAATCATCACGACTGATGTGAATGACGCTGATGACCAGCACTGTCATCGGAAATGAAGACAAAGGATCCAGCATGGAACCACCGATAACAAGCAATAACACCGCAATCCTGATGATTCCTAAGGCAAGCAATTGCCTGCCCAAAATCTTTGCGTGCAGCCATAAAAGGTAGCGGAACATATGTATGGTGAATAGATTGACTAAAACTTTGGCAATATGGAAAACTTATTCGTAATTAACATGTACAAAGTGAACACATTAATTAGAAGGGATCATATGAATCCGGTATTAAAATCGTTTCAGGCTATTCCGGGTGTGGGACCAAGTATCGCCAGGGATTTGTGGGATATGGGTTACAGGGATATATCCGAATTACGTACCCAGGATCCCGAAGTCATGTATAAAGATCTGTGTGAGCTTCGTGGAATGCACATCGATCGGTGCATGCTGTATACTTTCCGATGTGCCGTTTATTTTGTCACCGAACCCAATCCTGACCCTGAGTTATTAAAGTGGTGGAATTGGAAGGACGTAGAGAAAACAACTGTAAAATCATTATAGTATTCGAATGGAAGAAGCAAAGACATTGCAGGCCTCGAAAAATATTGATCAAAAACTAAACCTGGCGTTTGTCCTTAGTATTATAACGATCATTTACAATCTGCTTGAAGGAGCATTTTCAGCCTGGTTCGGGTACACCGACAGCACGCTTGCACTGTTTGGTTTTGGAGTGGACAGTTTTGTCGAGGTGATGTCCGGACTCGGAATTGCTCATATGATATGGAGGATGAAAAGGAGCCAGGTTACAGAAACTGATCGCTTCGAACGACAGGCGTTATGGGTGACAGGTTCCGGTTTTTACATTTTAACAGCCGGATTAACGATTGGTGCGATATATAACATAATTGAGAATGTACATCCAACCACGACCATAGCCGGAATCATTATATCCGGCATTTCCATTCTGACCATGTATATCCTATATAAGGCCAAGTTGAATGTCGGCCATACCCTCGATTCCGATCCTATCATTTCAGATGCGCATTGCACCCTCACCTGTTTTCACCTTTCTCTCATTTTGATGGGATCCAGTGTGCTCTATGAACTTTGGCAAGTTCCTTATATAGATGCCATCGGCAGTTTAGCTATTGCCTGGTTCGCCTGGAGTGAGGGTAGAGAGGCTTTTGAGAAAGCAGAAAAACGATCATTGATTTGTGCGTGCCACGATTAATTGAAGCGGCGAGAGAGGTAATAATTAAAATGACTATGCGTACTCACTCCAGTAGTCTTAGTTGTTTCTCAGATCAGAAAATGTACACCATCCCGATACATTCGGGACCATGAAACGCGAAAAATAAACAGTTTTACTCTGCGAACCTGGCGTGCTTTTGCGGTTACATGACAGGTATGTAACCCCGATATATCGGGGCGGATAGTCATTTAATAAAATTATTCATCTTCTATTGATACTCTTCTGGAAAAAGAATCGGATAAGGTCTTAAATCATCGCATATTGATAAGGGGCGCATCATTTTGTTTATCAACTATATGGCTCCTATCAGGAAATAGTTTTAAGATTTATTTATCTGATTTTACAAATTTTAAAGATTAGATATCTAAATAAGGATATATCTTTTCTTAAATAGAAAGTATTAAAATCGCTTCTTTCTTTATTAACTAACGAATATTCACCATTTTCAAAAAATAAATATGATTCAATATCAAATTTTTAAATATTGATGCTTTTTTGTTAAACGTTTTGATATCAAATAGTCCGAATTTAACTTATCAGAGTTAATACTCTTAAATACTAATTAGGTATTTGTGCTATGAAGTTAATTACCGCATGTTTCGGGACGACTATCGTTGCGATAGTTTTGTTGTTTGCAGGGAGCCAGAGTGTGAAAGCTCAGGCAAAATGGGATGCTCCCAGCTACACGGATACGCTCCAAATTCCCTATCCGATTGATAAGGAATTGATTGCAGATGGACAAAAAATCTTCAAATCGGATTGTCAGACTTGTCATGGCAATAAAGGCAAGGGTAACGGTCCGGCTGCTATGGCTTTGAATCCAAGGCCCGCCGATCTGACCTCAAAAACGGTTCAGAATGAAAAGCTTGGGAATCTGTTCTGGAAGGTTTCAAATGGACATTTAGGCATGCCCGCGTGGAAAAGTTCGTTGAAGCAAAAACAAATATGGTCAGTGGTGACGTATGTAAAAAGTCTGACTGACAAAAATCTTTTAGCAAATAAATAGAAATAGTTATGGGTAAAATTATCAGATACAGACTTGCACTAGGACTTTTGGGAATCGTCCTCTTGAGTTATCCGATTGTCGGCTTTCAATCGGCTAAAGTATACGCTCAGAATGATACACCTTCGAATGTTTTTCGACCGGGTACAACTAATTTTGCATTACTGGGCGAATTTGAATATGGCATGGATATCACCAGCAGTGGTTCCAATTTTACTTCACCGGATTTTGGAATAATGCCACTGTATCGACAGGGAAATTTCTTCTTCGAGGCTGGTCTTGGATTCGGTTTCGATGAAAATGGACCTGCAGTTGATGTCGGGCCTATCAATCTGAGTTATATGTTGCCGAATGGATGGTTAGTCCGTGTCGGTCACTTTGATGCCCTTCCATACGGACGGTATCCAAGGGTTTATGATCCATCATGGATCAACCCATTAGCAACGGGTCCTATTGGATTCGAAGAACTCGGTGCATTCTCTGATTATGGTGTCCAGTTGCAGGGAGCCGGTTACCTGGGTGATATGAGATTACGTGGTTTTGTATCCGTAACTAATGGTCCAGGTGTTTCGCTTGATCCCGGTTCCGTGGGAATGCTGGCTGAACCCGGTGTTGTGGATAACAACAAGGCAAAAATGATCGGTGGAAGGTTGAGTCTGTCTCCCTTCTTATCAAGTAATTTTTCAGTAGGCGTTTCCGACTATACAACTGGAAATATCGGTGATCCCGGAACGTCTTATGATGGAGTGGGGGCAAATATATTTGCTGTTGATTTCAATGTTGCACCCACCATCAATTCATTAGATGGCTTCATTCGCTTGCGCGGTGAATTGAATGACGTACATGTTGGTAAGCCGAAGAATAATCCGTCCGCATTCAACAACAACAGCACAGCGATGTTTGTGATGGGTGCCTATCAGCCCAGTATGTCTGGAAATGCGATGCTCAGAAACACCATGGTCAGCTTCATGTATTCGAGAGTGAATACTCCAAAGGCTGCTAATTGGGATTTAGTGTCAGCCAACCAATATGATTTGGGACTTACCTATTGGTTTAATTGGAGAACTAATTTGAAGTTCGACTATAACATCCAGAAGGATGCCGGAAATACCATGATGATTCACGTTGGAATACAACTCTAAATGATAAAGGCTTTGATTATGATTATTAAAAAGATTGTTCGAAAGAACTTGAAACTAATTGGTGCTCTTCTATTTATAGGAGTCGTTTCATTTACAGGTTGTCAGACAACAAATAAGGTCGTTGCTCAGAAAAGCGGTGCGCAACTCTGGTCGCAGAAATGCCAGTCATGCCATAACGCTCCGCCGCCAAATGCTTTCAGTCCTCAACAGTGGGATGTGATCATCGATCACATGCGAGTAAAGGCGAACCTGACAAACCAGGAAGCCGACAAGATTGTTGCCTTCCTGAAACAGCAGTAGTGTGTGAATGCTGAAGTTCGTCTGAGAACAACAATGCCTGTGTGCAATTCATTATGGCAATGAATCGAAACACGGGCATTGTTGTTTCTTATTTACTAGCATTATCATGCGACAGATATGCTTCAGCTTCTATCTCAACAAGCATATCCGGATGAATTGAACGGCTGATCTCCACCATACTCGTTGCCGGGCGGATATCACCGAAAAACTCTCCATGCACCCGCCCGACAGCTTCCCATTGATCGATGTCTGTAACATAGATACGAGTGCGTATGACATCGGATAACTCGGCACCAACGCCTTGCAATGCCTGCTCTATATTCCTGATGATTTGGATAGTCTGTTCATAGACATCACCAACGGCAACTACATTCCCTTCCGAATCGGTAGCTGTTGTTCCAGAAACTTTAACAATCGGTCCTATTCGGATAGCCCGGCTGTATCCTACAATTGGTTCCCAGTGTGTGTTGGAGGAGTAGCGTTTCTTGATCATTAAGGGTCCATTTTTTTATGAATGAGATGCATTAAAAATCGTTAAAACGATTTCTTGTGCGTTTATCTCGTTAACACCCGGATTAATCCGGGTGTTAACCGTATTCTTGAATCGTGTAGAGCTCCAGGGGAGCGTTAGCACTAACATAGGACACCGTCCTATGAGAAGAAGTATGTAGAGTTAAAGCCCTGAAGGGGGGCATGCTCAACCCAAAGCCGATAAAGATCATAAAGCTAAATCGTGCTGTGTCCATATATAAACCTTCCCTTAATCCATGTACTCACACAGGCTTGCTCTCGAAAGTGGTACATCCACTCGTTCACATCTTCGGCATCGATGATAGCAAAATCGGCACGTTTGCCCGGTTCGAGTGAGCCCCTGTCATGTTGACGATTGATGGCCCTGGCTGCGTAGATCGTTGTCCCTTTTAGTACCTCGGCAGGTGTCATTCGCTGCATGGTGCAGGCGAGCATCATGGCCATGGGTAAATGATAACTGGGTGCCGAGCCGGGATTAAAATCGGTGGCTACAGCAACGGGTACGCCGGCTTCGATTAATTTCCTGGCAGGCATGTGCGGTTGATTCAAATAAAGTGTGGCGATAGGAAGGCTGACTGCGATGACCCCGCTTTTTATCATGGCCCAGATACCGTCATCAGAGATATACTCCAGATGATCGGCGGAAATGGCTCCTACTTCGGCTGCCAGTGCAGCGCCACCGCCATCAGATAACTGGTCAGCGTGGAGTTTGAGGCGTAATCCATATTTTTTAGCGACCCCCAAAATTTTTTTTGCCTCACCAACACTGAAAGCCGACTCTTCTACGAAGATATCACAGAACTCCGCCAACTGTTTCCCACCTACTTTAGGAATCATCTCTTCTGTAATCTGACGAATATAAGCCGGATGATCATCCCAATATTCAGGTGGGAAAGTGTGCGCACCAAGAAACGTAGGTACAATCTCGACTGGCTGTGATTTATTCATGTGTCGGTAAACCTGCAGCAGCTTAATTTCACTGGCAAGATCCAAACCATACCCGCTCTTTGCCTCGATCGTCGTAATCCCAAGTATTGTTATGGCATCGAGAAAATGTTCACAGCGATTGATCAGCTCGATTTTTTTTGCCTCGCGTGTAGCTTTAACCGTTGAAAGGATTCCACCGCCGGCATTAGAGATATCCAGGTAACTTTTCCCTTCCATTCGCATAGCAAACTCATCACTGCGCCACCCGCCAAATGCGAGATGTGTATGGCAATCGATCAGCCCGGGTACGACAAGTTGCTTTCCGGCATCAATGTGATCCCAGTTTTTGTATTGTTCCGGCAGTTCGCTTTCCGGGCCAACCCATTCAATCGTACTGTTTTTCCAGACCAGCGCCGCATTTTTGATAGGATGAATGTCCTTTTGTTCGCCTTCATCGCGGCATGCAGCCAGGTATCCGATATTGTATAATACAGGCATCAGTCAAGTGCGCTTAGTTGTTCATTAGTGGCTTGCAACAGCTTACGATTCCGGATTATTTCCTGGCATCGGGTCATGTCATCCTTGAAATAATGATCTACCTCGGTGTGTGGGACGACCGATCGCATAAAATCATGAGCGACTTCTACACCTCGACCCGGTTTCAGAGGTTTTCGGTAATCGAGAGCCTGGCTTGCTGTAAATAGCTCAATAGCAAGAACCTGTTCTACATTCTGGAATACCTGGTAAAGTTTGGTAGCGCTGATGCTGCCCATGCTCACGTGATCCTCCTGCCCCAGGCTGGTGGGAATTGTGTCCACAGATGCCGGATGGCATAACACTTTGTTTTCAGAGACAAGTGCTGCTGCTGTGTACTGCGGTATCATGAATCCGGAGTTGATACCTGTCTCGCGCATCAACAGTTTGGGCAGGCCATCATGACCACTTAATAACAGATAGGTGCGCCGTTCAGAAATGCTGGCCAACTCCGCCAGTGCTATAGCCGCGTAATCCAAAACCAGTGCAAGCGGCTGTCCATGGAAATTGCCGCCGCTAATGATATCGCCATTTTCAAAAACCAGTGGATTGTCGGTAACCGAATTGATTTCCGTCTCAACAACTGAGCAGGCGTGATCGATTGCATCGCGGCTGGCACCGTGTACCTGGGGAACGCATCGCAGGCAGTAGGGATCTTGTACTTTTCCGCAATTACGGTGGGACTCAAGTATCTGGCTGTCAACCAACAGATTCCGAATATTCTCAGCTACGACCTGCTGACCATGATGTGGGCGAATTTCGTGAATACGGGCATCGAATGGTTTTATGCTGCCCTGCAGCGCTTCCAGGCTCATGGCCGACACCAAATCCGCAATTTTTACCAGGTTGATCGATTGTTCGAGAATCCACGAACCGTAGGCACTCATCATCTGGGTTCCATTAATAAGTGAAAGACCATCCTTGGGTTTCAACTGAACAGGCGAGAGATGATGTTCATCCAAAATTTTCTCAGCAGGAATTGTCGATTTGCCCGAATCATCCCAAAAGTACCCATATCCCAGAAGTGGCAGGCACATATGAGACAGTGGAGCGAGATCACCGGATGCGCCCAGACTCCCCTTGCTTGGAACGGTGGGTATCAGATCGTGCGACGCGAAATAGAGCAGTCGCTCAAATGTACTTTCTGATATACCGGAATAGCCAAGGCCAAGAGCGTGGAGTTTCAATTGCAGCATCAGCCGGCTGATATCTTTCGGGATCAGCTCGCCGACACCTACCGAATGGCTCAAAATGAGGTTTTTCTGAAGGGCTTCGAGCTTGTCATTGGCAATGCGCTCACGTGCAAGTACGCCAAAACCGGTATTCACACCATAATAGGCCTGACCATTGTTTAAAGATCGCTCAATGATTTTCCGGGATCGATCAACAAGCTCATGGCTATGGGATAGCGATTCGATTCGTTGTTTCAAATCCGTATAAAGATCCAGGATGTGAATATAATGTTCAGAGTCTCTCATAAAATCAGTTTGGTAATGATCATCAATTATCCGTTCATATCATTCCTTCTGTGATCAATCTACCTCAAAATTCAGGCGCAGAAAACAAACAAATGAATGATGTTTCTTTAAGCCCGCCGGGTGTTCTATGTATTGAAGATCAGGTTGAAAAGACACCTGATCAATGATCTGCCAGAGGTATGTTATTTCATATGAGGTTTCAGCATCGGATAGTTGCCGGTTGGTCCACGCTTTCGTTAATCCAAGTGAGAACTGATCTTGAGGTCTGCCGTTTAGCGGACCATTGACAAGCATTCCAATCCCAAGGTAATAAGGCACCTGCACCCTGCTAACCGGACATGATCCCCACTGGAGAAATATACCGGTAGAACGGTATTTGGATTGATATACACTTTGCTGGGCAATAAAGTAATATCCCCAATCGGAATGTGGCTCAGCGCCGGGCATAGTAACAATTTTGGTATGATGCCAAAAACCACCTTTCAAAGTAACAGGAAGGTGCGCAATTCCTCTATCCGTTTTAAAGTCAGTCTCAAAATTGACCATGTTTTTATGCAGGTTGATCGAGTTTCTGCGTTGGGGATCGTTCTGAAAGAAACTAGCCTGAAGCTTCCAATGAGTAAAATACCTGGCGACTGAAATACCCAGGCCCGGCTTTGGATAGATTGATACAGGTACGTTATCTGCAATATCCGGACTGATGCCGAAAGAGGAGTTTAAGAGTGTGGACGCATGATCGTCCTTTACAAAAAATTTATTCATGTCAATCAGTCCGGCTGCAGCTACAAAATGCCCGGGCAGGTTTTGCGTATATGATAGCTCGTAAACCCGGAAGGATGGCTGAGCAGAGATGTTGCTAGCGGTCTGGATATCACCGATGTAGTGTGTTGACGGGAGTCCGCTTGTGATCTGAACAACGGATGCCAGTAATCGGCCACCTTTCAGACCCACTGCCTGGGTATGAAAGGTACCATCGAGATGAACCACATGGTCGTAAGTAACACCGGAATTCAAAACACCATCCGGAATGATTGCTCCCTCTGCGCTTCCTTCGAGCTGCCATTCAAAGGCGGGAGGATCCTTTTTTACACTATCCGAAGGTGAATCTACTCCGGATCCAGGAGGGTGTTTCAAAGGAAAAGATCGTACCTGCTTGTATGCAAAAAGCAGAATTATTACGGAAACGAAGCAACACAAAAGACTGCACCGACTGCAGTGTTCGAATTTCCTTAGTGTAATCCTGATAATCTCTCCGGTTTGTTTTTGGACATTATACATTGACCGCTCATGCCGTATGGCTGTGAAAAAGGCTAGTCAGCTATCTACAAAAAACGGTGCATGATTGAGAAACCTTACCCGTTAATCATTGGCAGATCAACTCCCCGGTCATTGGCGGTTTTGACCGCAAGGTCATACCCCGCATCCGCATGACGCATAACACCAGAACCAGGATCATTAGTAAGCACCCGGTTGAGGCGGCGATCGGCCATCTCGGTCCCGTCTGCCACGCACACCATGCCAGAGTGAATCGAGTAGCCGATACCAACGCCGCCTCCGTGGTGGATAGAAACCCAGCTTGCACCGGAAGCCGTATTGAGCAATGCATTCAGCAGGGGCCAGTCTGCGATAGCATCCGAGCCATCTTTCATTCCTTCCGTTTCCCTGTTGGGAGAAGCTACAGATCCCGCATCAAGATGATCGCGGCCAATAACCAGCGGAGCTTTCACTTTGCCTTTTTTTACAAGCCAGTTGAACCGTTGTCCCATTTCGGCGCGTTCTCCATATTCAAGCCAACAGATACGCGCCGGAAGTCCCTGGAACTGGACTTTTTCCCTTGCCTTATGTATCCAGCGTTTCAGTGATTCCTTTTCGGGAAAGGTCTCGAGTACGGCTTTGTCTGTTTCATAAATATCATTTGGATCCCCGGAGAGAGCCGCCCAGCGAAATGGACCGGAGCCCTTGCAGAAGAGCGGACGGATGAATTCTGGTACAAAACCTGGAATCTGAAAAGCATCTTTAAAATCACGCAGATCGGCCACCTGACCGCGAAGATTGTTTCCGTAATCGAACGTAATAGCGCCCTTCTTCTGCATGTCGAGCATAGCCTGAACATGGATAACCATAGAATCGAGAACGGCTTCTTCATAGGATTCGTAATCATTCTCCCGGAGGACAGATGCCTGTTCAAGTGAATAACCGGCAGGGATGTATCCCACCCGCAGGTCGTGTGCTGATGTTTGATCTGTCAAAACATCAGGTACAACATCGCGCTTGACCAGTTCAGGTAGAACTTCAGCGATATTGCCAACTAATCCAACGCTGACCGATTGGCTGGTCTCGCGGGCATCCAATACGATATCAAGAGCTTCGTCAAGGCAGTAGGTATATCGATCACAATAGCCGGTTTTCACCCGTTTCTGAATGCGTTGTTCATCCACTTCTACCCCGAGAAAAGCAGCTCCATTCATCGTAGCTGCAAGCGGTTGAGCTCCCCCCATCCCGCCAAGACCCGCAGTTACGACCAGGCGTCCTTCCAATGTCCCTCCGAAATGTTTTCGGGCGCATTCAGCTAAAGTCTCGTAGGTTCCCTGCAGGATGCCCTGCGTTCCTATGTAAATCCAGGATCCGGCTGTCATCTGACCATACATGGTTAGTCCAAGCTGGTCGAGCCGTCGGAATTCATCCCATGTGGCCCAGCGGGGTACAAGATGAGCATTGGTAATCAAGACGCGTGGAGCCTCTTCATGGGTCCGAAAGACACCAACCGGTTTGCCACTTTGCACCAATAATGTTTCATCGTTTTCCAGCCGCTTGAGCGTTTCTACAATTTTATGGTAGCTTTCCCAGTTTCTGGCTGCTTTTCCTGCGCCCCCGTATACGATAAGTTCATCCGGTTTTTCTGCAACGTCCGGATCCAGGTTATTCATGAGCATTCTTAAGGCAGCTTCCTGATGCCAGCCTTTGCAATGTAATTTGGTTCCGGTTGGAGCTGTTATCGATTCGTGAGTTGTTAGTGATGCCATAAAGTGACTCCTCAATGCTTTTTATTTCCACTTTGGAAAATAAGAGTACAAAACACCAATTAAAAGCGCTTCCATAAAGGAACTTTATCTTGCCCAGCAACCCTTTACAAAAAACAAAGAATTGATAATATTTATCATCAGGGTCTAACTGCTCATCCAAAGATCAGATGTTATGAAAGAGATAAAAGATAGTGGACAAGCGAAAATATTCAGAAATCCGGTCCTTGAGGCTTTAACCAAGACCTCACCCTTGATTACAATCTGTACGTATGCGCCAGTTTTTGCATTTTTATTTTATGAAGCCTTCAATCTGCAGGTAGTAGATACATTCTGGAAAGGACTTGCAATTTTTCTCTTTGCCTGCTTTTTTTGGACATTTTTTGAGTACATGATGCATCGGTATGTGTTTCATTTCATTACTGAATCGCCTTTGGTGCAGAAATTCCATTATCTGGTTCATGGTATTCATCATGAATATCCTCGTGACCGCGAGCGTTTGTTTATGCCGCCTGCACCTGCGCTACTTATCGTAGTCATATTATTTGCTACATTTTGGCTGATCATGCGGCAATATGTCTATGTTTTTCTGCCCGGTTTCCTGTCAGGTTATCTTATGTACGCTTTCATTCACTACGCTATACACCTTTCTCACCCGCCGCGTTTTCTGAAATCGGTATATCGCCATCATGCACTCCACCACTACAAATATTCAGACAAAGCATTTGGTGTATCATCTCCATTCTGGGATTACGTATTCAGGACACTACCTCCTCAGTGAATGATAAATTTTGAATTTTGAGTGTTTAATTTTGAATTAAACCTTATCTGAGGAAGATTTTACAATTGCTGTCAAGAGCCTGATCAACTCCTCAACTTTGAGGAAAATATCTTTTAAATTCGTCTGAACGAGGTTTGTTCGATCAACCAAACGAATCCAATACTTCGTTTCTCTGGCTTCTTTTGAGGCAATGGCCATCTTTGAAATGAAATCCTTGCGTGATTGCGCTGCCGTTGCCTCTTCGATATTTACACCGATACTCGTTCCACTTTTTAATAATTGTTGTGCAATAACATATTCACCATGCCTCCGTAAATTTTGGCTTAAATAAATTACACTGACAGAAAATTCAAAGCTTTTTTCAAGAATTATATTCCTCTTCTCTCCCATGAATAGGGTCTATTTGTTCTTTCTCTTTTAACTAATAGACTCCCAATACGTTTCAACCTTACAAATAATTCAAAATTAAACACTCAAAATTCAAAATTTTAAAACTCCTCTTCCGGAAGAATTTTATTCGCGTATTTAGCTTCGTGGAGGATTTGGACGGGGTTGTTGTCTTTATCGACAAGCACGATGTGGGGTTCGTGTTTTTGGGCTTCTTCCGGTGTCATGTCTGCGTAAGAAATAACGATCACACGGTCGCCAACCTGGGCCAGACGTGCAGCGGGACCGTTAAGACAAACGACTCTACTTCCTCTAGGAGCGGGAATTGTGTAAGTCTCGAGACGTGCGCCGTTGTTGATATTAACAACCTGTACCTTCTCGTAAGGCAAAAGATTGGCTGTTTCCAGCAATTCGGTATCAATCGTAATGCTTCCTTCGTAGTAAAGGTTAGCTTCCGTTACCGTCAACTGGTGTAGTTTTGATTTGAACATTGAGATAGTCATGCCGTAAAAAAATCGATGCGCTGAAGTAAAGTTAATTCAGTTTAAACAAAATGTTATCAATAAGTCTCGTTTCACCAAGAAAAACGGCTCCCGCTATGATATATTTTTCACCTGTCTCGAGTCTTTCAGGGATTTGCAGATCGTTATACCGAACGACATCAATATAATCAATCCGGAATCCATTTTCCTGAAGGACCTTGCGCTGCCTATCTAACACCGATGCCAAGTTCGAGGGATCGTTTAAGATGGCATGTTTTGCAGATAAAAGGTTTTGATATAACCCCGGTGCTACTTTTCGCTCTACTGCAGAGAGATACTTATTCCTGCTGCTGAGTGCCAGTCCGTCATCGGCCCGTACGGTTGTTCCCCTTATAATCCGGACGCTGAAATTGAATTCTTTAACCAGACGCTCGATAAGCACGAATTGCTGGATGTCTTTCTGGCCAAAGACGGCGATATCCGGCTGAACGATATTAAAAAGCTTTGCTACGACCTGGAGAACGCCCTGGAAATGCGTGGGACGTGATTTCCCGCATAAATTCCTGGTGAGTTCATCAATCTCGAATCTCAGGTACGTTTCGGGCTGATACATCTCCCTTCTATCCGGGGCAAAAATGTAATCGACTCCAACACCTTGACATAGCTCTGCATCGTGTTCAAGATTTCTCGGATAAGCTTCAAAATCCTCGCTCGGGGCGAATTGGGTTGGATTTACAAAAACAGAGGCTACGAGGATGTCAGAGGCTTCACGTGCTTCCTTCATCAGCGAAAGGTGTCCCTCGTGCAGGGCTCCCATTGTAGGAACAAATCCTATGGTTTTACCTTGTAGACGATGTTTCTTTAAGGTATTTCGTAAATCCTCAATCCCATGAATGATATTCATCAAACCCCGTTGGTTTCTTGCGGCTGATTACAAATAAAACGGCATGAAAATAATCCCATGCCGTTCATTTGACTAATAAATAAAGACAGAATCAGAGTGATCTGTTCTCGTCGAAGTTTTCAAGCAGTTCTTTGACACGCTGGATGAAAGCTCCGCCATGTGCACCATCGATGATTCTGTGGTCGTAACTCATGGACAAATACATCATGTGCCTGATCGCTATGGTATCTCCGTATGCTGTTTCAAGCACTACAGGTCGTTTAACGATCGCGCCTGTTCCAAAGATTGCAACCTGCGGCTGATTGATGATCGGTGTTCCAGCCAGGTTACCGACACTTCCATAATTGGTAAGCGTGAAGGTGCCGCCGGTCAAATCATCAGGAGACAGGCTCTTTGAACGTGCTTTCTGAGCAAGCGTATGGACCGATCGTGCCAGTCCGTGAATATTCATTTCACCTGCATTCTTGATAACAGGAACGATGAGGCCTCCGGAACCTGAATCACCTAAAGCTACGGCGATACCGTAATTAATATCACGCTTAAGGATGATCTTGTCTCCATCAACAGAACTGTTAATCAGGGGGAATTCGCGAATGGCCTGGATCGTGGCTTCTATGAAAAATGGTGTAAATGTAAGTTTGATGCCGTTTTCTTCGAAAAACTGCTTTTTATTTTTATCCCGGAAACGAACCAGTGAAGTAACGTCGGCTTCCGCAAACGTTGTGACATGTGCGGAAGTCTGTTTGGACCGGATCATGTGTTCGGCAATCGATTTGCGCATACGATCCATCTGGATGACTTCCACATTTTCTTTCGGCCAGTTCACATGGATCTCGCCGGCGCGGATCTTTTCGCCTTCTGCTCCCGTTTTTTGAGCGGGTTGAGCAGGCGTACCCGGACGTGTGATGGTCTTTGCCGCAGTTTGTGTGGCGCCGGATTTTCTCTGATCAATATAATTCATCAGGTCCTGTTTGGACACGCGGCCTTGTGATCCGGATCCTTCAATCGTTTCGAGCTCTTCTTGCGAAATGCCTTCTTCCTGGGCTATGGATCGCACGAGTGGTGAATAGAAACGGCCGTCACTGCCTTTTCTCTGGGGAGGTGTGCTGCCCTGGACCGGTTCTTTTACGGGTTGGACCGAACCGTTTGACGTTGTTTCCGAAGTAACTTCTTCCGTTTCTTCTTTCGCAGGAGCTTCGGTTGGCTCTTCATCTTTTTGCGGTTTTTTATCCTCAGCAGGTGCTGCTACGGCTCCGCCTTCCGTATCAATAATAGCGATGGGTGTACCGACTTCGACGGTTTCGCCTTCCTCAACAAGAATCTCAACAATAGTTCCGGATATTGGGGCAGGGACTTCCGAGTCGACTTTGTCTGTTGCTATCTCAAGGACGGTTTCATCTTGTTCGACGGTGTCACCGACCTTTTTCTTCCACTCGGTGACGGTACCTTCCATGATTGATTCGCCCATTTTGGGCATCACCATTTCTTCTCGTGCCATTCTAAATAATTTCTCAGATTAACAAATTTGTTTGACTTAAAAACACGGTTTGGCGCTATAAAATTCGACCTGTAAAATCCGAATTTTAAAAGTGAGATCAAAATAAGCTAAAAGTACCTTTTCCGGCTTAAAAGCTATTTTTAAGGTGATTTTAATTAACCGCGGGGCACACTAAGTTATACAAAGAATTTAAACCAGTTAGTCTCTGCGTTCCTTAGCGACCTTAGCGGTTATTTCTTTAAACCGCGAAGATCGCTAAAGGCTCCAAGTTTTATCATTGTCAGCCATTTAGCGCCTGTTCGATATCAGCCAGCAAATCATCCGGGTGCTCGAGTCCGACGGATAAGCGAATCAGGTTATCTGGCGTCGGCGATTTGGGGCCCTCGCTGGAACGTCGATGTTCCCAGGTGCTTTCCACACCGCCAAGGCTCGTAGCCGGTATGATAATCCTGGATTGATTGACTACTTTTTGTGTCTCTTTGCTCGTGCCGTTGTAAAGAAATGATAACATCCCTCCAAAATTACGCGCCTGTTTCTTTGAGACGTTATAATAGGGACTTGACTGCAGTCCGGGATAATACACTTTTTCAACCTTGCTATGTTTTTCAAGGAATGAGGCTACTTTCAAAGCGTTGCTGCAGTGCATCTCCATACGGCAGGGAAGCGTATGAATGCTTCGCTGCAACATCCAGCAATCATGCGGCGATGGCACGGCTCCAGCCTGGTGTTGAATACTCTGGATACGCTCGAAAAACGGGTTCCCGGGCCGGCTGATCACGGCTCCTCCAAGCAGATCACTATGACCGCCAAGATATTTAGTTGTTGAATGCAAAACGAGATCGGCGCCGTGCGACAGTGGTTGCTGCAGGTAGGGAGTCAGCCAGGTATTGTCCACACAGACCTGCAGGTCATCATATTTTGCAGCAACCTTGCAGACTGCTTTAATATCTGTTACGTGTAGTAACGGATTCGATGGAGTCTCAACCCAGATAAGACGCGTTCGGTTTGTAATGGCAGAGTCTACTGCCTCCGGGTCGGTCATATCGACATAATTCGTGTATAATCCCCAGCGGCGCATGAGGTCATTCAGTAATAACCTGTTGCCGTGATATACATCCTCGGGCGCCAGCACTTCATCTCCCGGATCCATGGCCTGGAAGATAGCCGTTGCCGCAGCAACACCTGAGGAGAAGACAGCACAATCAGATGCACCTTCCATACGGGCGATAAGCTGTTCCAGCCGGTTCCGGTTGGGATTATCATGGCGCGTATAGCTGAATCCATCAGGATTCAATCCCTCGGGAGGATGACGGAAAATAGTTGATGAGTAAAGCGGTGGAACGACAGATCCTGTTGTAGGATCACTTTCCATTCCAGTGTGGATGGCCAACGTTTCGAACTGCATAAATAAATTATTTTCGGGTCAAAATTGCACTGGGAATATAGCACATCTTCCGTCCACTATGAGAAAAAAAGGTTTAAACTATTCCAGGAGATTGTCTTGCTGTTTTTGAAGGAGTGATTATTTTCTAACATCATTTATTAAGTCAATAGGTAAAATAGTGTAACCGACCTTTGCACCCTGCAGGTTGATTAACGAACTTCACGGATCACAAACGATCCCGTATTAAATCAAAATAGTCTATGCTCAATTACATCTGGGCCGGCCTGATTATCATCAGTCTCGTTTTTGCGCTGACGACAGACATAAAAGATCTCTCCGAGAATACCTATCAGAATGACGTACCCCAGGAGATTGTCGTCAGGTTTCCGAAGAATATGTCTCATAACCAGACACAGCATGTTCGTTTTCGTACACCTGGAATGGACACCCTGCTTTCGGCAACCTGGCATGTGGCCAAAAAGAAAACCGAGCTCGTGGTCCCCATAACCAAAGCGTTGCCGAAGCACTGGAGTGATGTGGCCGCTCACTTTTCCGATAGCACGCCTGATAATATGTCGGTCGAAGTCCTTTCTTCTTCATCAACCGACAGCGTGATATCTGTCATGCTTCCCAAAGTTCAGTATGTGAAACTGAGAGCCATTACGCAGGCGGCTTTTGACATGGCATCGTTTGCCGTGAAGCTGGCAATCGGACTGATCGGTGTGATGGCGCTGTGGCTAGGGCTCATGCGGATCGCCGAGAAAAGCGGACTCATCTATAAAATGGTGAAAGTCGTTCAGCCTTTCCTTCGTTTTCTTTTTCCTAATATCCCGAAAGATCATCCCGCGCTTGGTGCCATCAGTCTTAATTTTGCTGCCAATATGCTGGGACTTGGCAATGCCGCAACTCCTTTGGGCATAAAAGCGATGGAGGAGATGCAAAAGTTGAATCCCAATAAGGATGAAGCAACAAATGCGATGTGCATGTTTTTGACGATCAATACGGCAAGTATTCAGTTGGTGCCGCCTGTGACACTGGTTGCCATTATGGGAATTCGTATTGGTGAACTATTTACCGGAATTGTGCTTGTTACATTTTTCTCACTGGTTATCGGGGTCACGGCTGCCAAAATATTCGCGAGACGAAACCCGGAAGCGCCCGTAACCGAATGGAAGGAGGATTGACATGCAAGTAATCGCTGTATTTGTTCTGCCCGTTATCATCGTTCTGATTCCTCTGTACGGACTCATCAAAAAGGTCAAGGTCTATGAAGAGTTTGTGGATGGCGCCAAAGAAGGGTTTGAGATCGCCGTCCGGATCATTCCTTATTTGGTCGCAATTTTGTTTGCGATCGGCATGTTCCGGGCAAGCGGTGCCATGGACTGGATCATCCAGGGATTGCATCCGCTGTTTGAATTTGTTCATTTCCCGCCACAGGTGCTGCCGATGGCTATTATGCGCCCGCTCACCGGAAGCGGCTCGGTTGGCATCCTTGCCGATATGATCAAGCATTACGGTGTCGATTCTATTTACGTGACGATTAGCGCCATCATGTTCGGATCGACGGAGACTACTTTTTATGTACTGGCAGTCTACTTCGGCGCTGTGAATGTCCGCAAGCCCCGGTATGCCGTTATCACCGGACTTATCGCAGATACCGCGGCAATCATCCTTGCTGTAGTGATTGGTCTTTGGTTGTATAGTTGATAGTTATTCGCAGTTAGTTCTCAAGTAATAGACCTGAAGTATCCGATTTACCGGAATGGGTAATAGGATGAAGGTGTTGCAATGTGTGCAAATGAAAAATTGATCACACGATTGTTATTATGCCCCAATGGTTAATTACTATTTCTCTTATTTCCCTTATCTCCGGGGGAATATCCTTCTTTATTATTTTGATTGACCTTATCTCCGGACACAGTCAGCCCATGTGGATTATGAATCTCGTATGGCCCATCACCGGATTATATGCGGGTCCGCTTGCTTTGTGGGCTTATTGGAAGGTAGGTCGCGTATCAAAAGAACACAGTGGACACCATTCACATGGAAGCAACCGGCCGTTCTGGCAAAGTGTAGGGTTGAGCGCGACCCATTGCGGAAGCGGCTGTACACTCGGTGACCTGATTGCGGAATGGGGACTTGTCTTATTTCCGTTTACCCTTTTCGGTTACGGCATTTTCGCAGGATGGGTTGTCGACTATGTTTTGGCTTTTATCATTGGAATTGCATTTCAGTATTACACCATTAAACCGATGAAAAACATCAGTACCGGCGAAGCCGTCAAGGAGGCTGTCAAAGCCGATACGCTGTCGCTAACATCCTGGCAGATTGGGATGTATGGCTGGATGGCCATCGCAACGTTTGTCCTATTCGGCCATGAACTTCCCAAAACGGGTCCTGTCTTCTGGTTCATGATGCAGATAGCAATGGTGGCCGGTTTTATGACCGCCTATCCTATGAACTGGCTCTTGCTGAAGATGGGGGTGAAGGAACCGATGTGATCCGTCCATTTGGCTTCTGTTTGATAGATATCCCATTGCGTATCACACTAATTCCTCTAAATTATCCATGGTTGTAATTATTTTGGATCACGGCTAATGAGGGTGATATGAAAAAGATAAACCGGCGTGAAGCCTTGAAAATGATGGGAGCGTCATCGGCGATGCTGCCTCTCGGGTTGTCCCGTTCTGTCCTGTTAGGATCGGATCAGAAATTGAAGATCGTTGTTGCCGGAGCTCATCCGGATGATCCTGAAACGGGTTGCGGCGGTACCATGGCATTGCTGGCGGAACAGGGACATGAGGTCATCTCATTGTATTTGACCCGCGGTGAAGCTGGCATCCCCGGGAAATCACATGACGAGGCGGCGAGGATTCGCACGGCGGAAGTTAAAAAGGCCTGTGAAATTCTTAAAGCACGTCCCGTCTTTGCCGGACAAATCGATGGCGATACGAAAATATCGAACCAGCACTATAAAGAGTTTGCGCAAATCCTCGATAGGGAAAAAGCGGATGTCATCTTCACTCACTGGCCGGTGGATACGCACCGGGACCACCGGGCGACTTCTTTGCTGGTTTACGATGCCTGGCTGAACGGCGGCCGAAAAGAAGCCCTCTATTATTTTGAAGTGCTGTCGGGAGAACAAACCCAGGTATTTCATCCTTCGGTCTATGTTGATATAACGGCTGTCGAAGGTAGAAAGAGGGAAGCCTGTTACGCACATCAAAGCCAGAAGCCGGACGAGTTTTATGCTATCCATAGACAGATGGCTGAATTTCGCGGTATAGAGCACGGATGCAAGTATGCAGAGGCATTTATGTATCACAACCAAAGTCCGCAAGTACCCATCTCAGAGTAGTGTTATGAGATAGTTTTCATCAAAAACGGTTTGGTTCATTTTGTGATTTGAGATTGTATAATATTCGGCGGTACATTTAAGTCTTCTCAGGTAACAAACCGTTGCCGCGAGAACATGTTCGGGGGGTAGTCCCGTGGGTGCGGGGGTAGCGCATCCCGCTCGGGCGGGAGGGTCGCAGTGGCCGGTAATTCTCTCAGAGATGCGGAGCGGAAAGATTTGAGTTTGTGGGACAGGTGGAAGTATATTGTCATCAATTAATACGGTCGTAAATGAAAACAGACCGTTTCTATTTTCTAAATCGGGGCGTGGCGCAGTCCGGTAGCGCACTTGCATGGGGTGCAAGGGGTCGCAGGTTCAAATCCTGTCGCCCCGACTTGTTGGTAGACAAGGAGTTGCGATAATTTCGTGACTCCTTTTTTGTTTCGACTACTGTAGGGGTGGCAAACAAATGAGGAATAAGGTTGAAATGATAAATAGACAATTAATACTTGTATCCTGGCTCCTCATGCGGGTCACGGTTAGCTGTCTTAACAGGGAGGTTTCTTTGTGAAAACTTTTTAGACACTTTTGTTTGATTGGCTGCAAATCGAGTCCAACGAGCCCGTTAAGCATTCCAATTCCAGCGACTGTCGAAGGAAAGGTTGAGTTAATTTACCCGCCGTGATTCCAGTTAATCAATTGTATATGGATCAATTCATCTGGTGACAGCAACACCCATTCTTATATTTCAGGAATAGTCGACCCGTCCATTAATGAGGACATCAGGGGGTCACACCGAAAAATTACATATAAAATCGCCGCTTCTCGTATTAGTGGAAGCGGCGTAAGACCAGCCGTCCGTATAAAGTCGTTGTAGGTGAGATCATGAGCTATAGCAAGTGTAATTCAACGTCATGAAATACAGTCGCCCGGTCATATAAAGACGAATTGAATCGTTTCGTGTTTGCATGAGTATAAATTAAACGCCGTTATTAATATGTCAAGAATAAGGTATGATTTTCGTATTGATCACCAGGCAAAGACATCGTCTGGTGTGTGTGAATTTTCTTTGTATAGCATGTGGCCAGAACGAGATGGGTGCAACTGGACATCCCGGAGGAGCAAGGAAGAGGCATTTAATGTATTGGATCGTCACTAAATTTTATCAGACACGATCTGATGATCAACAATACCTATAAGATATCTTAACAGATGGGTTCCAATGTATATTCAATAATCCCACAGTGCCTCTAATAATGCTTCGGGGCGTTTTTCCATTATCCGGAACAAGAGGGAATAAGTCCTGCCCGGTTTAGCTACACCTCTTTCCCAGTTTACGACCGTTTCCTCGCCTACACCTAATATAGAGGCAAATTCCGCCTGGGACATACCGAATCGTTGTCTGATCCGCGTTATATTGACATCGCCATGTTTAATATATGGCGTTTCCCAGCGATTTAGGCGTTTGGCAGCGAGAGACTCCCCAACCTTGTCGACGATTTTATTAAAATGTACTGTATCCATTTTGGCATATCTGGACGTTGAAGGCACCTTCCTACGTGTACCTTTGCGCTTAGTGTATGTAATAACCGATGCGTGGCAATTTTATATCACGACTTTTTACCAGCACACGCGTGCAAAATACTTTTTCAATTATAAGCAATGTATAAGTAGTTAACTACCAGATGGATAAGGCTTTTGTATTTATTATGCGATTATAATATGCGCAGTTCGTTTTCAGTTGGGATAACGCCTGTAACGCAATGATTGCAGCCCGGCCACTCCATATCTCCGCTTTATATACTTCCAGCATAACTGTAATCTCAGCACGTGAAACACTGTATGTCATTCTAAATCCCCATGAACATCAAAACTACCAGGTTATAAAAGATGAATTCTCAGAGACTGGAATCTTTCTGCTTTAGACTAATAATGCTTGGTATGCCAGTTGTCGAAAATGGACTCCCCACCTCGTTCAGTGCTGACTAAGAAAACACAAATTAGACAGGCGTTTTAAAAAATTGATGCAATTAGTCTGATTGCGATACTCGTAGCAATGCTTCGTTTTATTTAGATTTTAATGACTTAGTAACCCCATGTTTGTAGTACTTATTACTACAAGCAAATCACAGATTACGCTATTTCGGCACGTCTCCGAAAAATCTATTCTATTTATATCATGCACGGGATTGTGTTTTGCGTCAAATAAGACGTTATAGTGATTAGCAAAAAAATAATATCATGGCACTGAAAGACAAAGACGACAGCAGAAAAACGCCACCTATACCTGACAGACCAGCAGATGAAAGTACGGTATCATTATTACGGGAGCTTGTAGCACACCTGCGTGAGAATCGCAGCAAATTACGGGAAGAATGGGCTCGCCGAATAACGGAGTCTCAATTGTTGACAGCAATGACGCGCAGCGAGATCCTTGCTGAGGCAACTTCTGTTTATGATAATTATGTGGAGGCTCTCGAGACCGGAACCTATGAAGCACTGCAGGCATATTCGCGTAATCTGTCAGAGAGGATTATCCCAAGGGGGGTTGAAACGCATGAAGTCATTGGTATTGTGCTGCTTTTGCGTGACGTGCTGGCAAGATCACTCTTCGCGAAGTACCGTGGCGATTTTGACAAACTGAATCGAATCCTTGATGCCTACGAGCCAGCTGCAAACCGTATTGCAAATACGGTGGCTGTTGGATTCGTGCAGGAACGGGAACGTATTATTCGTGAGCAGCAGGAGGCGATTCGGGAACTGTCCACTCCGGTTCTTCAGGTACGGGAGCGCCTTCTTATCCTGCCAATGATTGGTATTATCGATCCGCAGCGTGCGCGACAGATGACAGAACAGCTTCTGCATGCCATCCGGAATAACCGGGCAAAAGTTGTCGTAATGGATATCACGGGAGTTGCTGCAATGGACTCGACGGTAGCAAATCACCTGGTTCAGACTGTCGATGCCGCGAGGCTATTGGGAGCGACTGTTATTGTTACGGGTTTGTCCGCAGAAATTGCACAAACACTTGTTACAATAGGTGTGGATCTAACTAAAATTATCACGGTTGGTGACCTGCAGGGCGGTATTGAAGAAGCAGAACGACAGTTAGGCTATAAAGTTCAGCAAGTTGCACCATCGACAACATGACAGGATACTGATTAATCAGTTATGCGCGTACCTATCCTAAAAGAAGGTAATTACCTTATTGCCTCCATACAATCCTCGCTCAGTGACCAAGAACTTTTGCAGCTCATGGAAGATTTGATTGTTCAAGTCCAGAAAGTTCGCGCGAAAGGAGTCATAGTCGATGTTACGGTACTCGACATCATGGATTCTTTTGCCACACGAACCTTGCGTGATATAGCAAGTATGATTCGGCTACGGGGTGCCGCAACCGTTATTGTCGGCATACAACCCGAAGTGGCATTTGCAATGGTACAGCTTGGTCTAAATTTGGGAGATATTTATACTGCCCTGGATCTTGATGAAGGAATTTCACTGCTAAACAGGATTGTCGGAAAGTAGGTACAGTTAAATAATATAGATGCCTTTACATGTTCTTTTTTTGAGAGAAGTAGTGGAGAGTTGTGAATTAACTCTGCAATTTGCTAAAAACGAAAATTTCGATTGTTATTTTGAGATTTATAAATGTGTGTGCAAATGAACATAGCAGTATGTCGCTCATAATATTATATGCGAGTATTTGACCAGAATATTTTTACCTGATATTTCTGTAGGTATGAAGATGAATGTTTTCAATACATCTTTAAATATTATTCGGAATGATCAACGCAGATCCGTTGAAGTAATAAACTACGGCCTCGACGCTATCAGTTTCAATGTCTGGACGCGTAGTTAGTTTAAAGCCAATAACGGTGGATAAATACAAAATCATTAAAAGCATCATCACTTCGATCAGAACAAGTGATGATATTATTACTGTCCGTGAAACTGGTAGAAACCTCGCAAAAGAGGTAGCGTTTTCCAATAATGATCAGACGTTTATTGCTACTGCAATTTCTGAGATCGCCCGTAATATCATTGAATATGCCCAGACCGGAGAAGTACAAATCGATCTGGTTGAAAAGAAACGATTATTTGGGATCGTAATTACTTCAAGAGACGAAGGTCCGGGGATACCGGATTTGAAAATGGCCCTAATGGATGGTTACTCGACGGGAAAAGGCATGGGCATTGGCTTGCCGGGAGCCAAACGTTTGATGGATGAGTTTAATATCATATCCAGAGTGGGTGTGGGCACAACCGTAGTTATGGTAAAATGGAAATATATTGAAGGTAGAGAATCAACTAACTGAAACTATTGAAGGCATTACATGGAGCATTCTTCGCCTGGCGCTTCCCGGGCAGGTGGAGAGTGGCGACCGCTACTATGTTAAGGCTTTTCGCGACAGGCTGTTGCTGGCGGCTATAGATGGATTAGGTCATGGCCATGAGGCGGCATTGGCTGGGAAAAAAGCAATCCAGGTACTCGATGAACATGCAAAACAGACAGATTCGCTGATGGACCTTGTGAAACGCTGTCACGAAGATTTAAAAAATACACGCGGTGTCGTAATGAATATCGCCTCATTCAACTGGCAAAAGAAAACAATGTCGTGGATAGGAATTGGAAATGTTAACGGATTTTACTTCCATCGTGAAAAAGGTGAGATACAGCCTTCACAGATGACAATTATGCAAAGAAGCGGAATTGTTGGATTTAAGCTTCCGGTATTGCAGGTTACGATGTTGCCGTTGCAGTTTGGAGATACGCTCATATTCACTACTGATGGTATTCAAAATGACTATGTTGATGAGTTGTATTTGCAGGGTTCAACAGAGCAAATAGCCGAATACATTAGTAAGGGGTATTCTAAGAAAAATGACGATGCATTGATTTTGGTTGCACGATATTTGAGAGAATAATGAATGCTTCAGGTCACAAAATCCAATCATTAGATTTTGTTAATGCACTAAAGAAATATCTCATTAATGAGGACGAAGAGTCACTGAATATTGCCTATGAGTTTGGCAGACTCACCTCTAATGATGGTGTGAACGCGCTCGATATAATCCAGCTGCATCATCAAACTCTTGCTAACATCCTATCTGAATATCAGGAAAAGGTCGATCTGGAGATTTTGTTTCAGCGCGCATCAAAATTCATAAAGGAAGCTCTCATTTCTGTTGAGATAAGAAACCGCGGTTTTGAATCGACTGTGAAACAGCTCAGGGAGCAGAATCGTACATTAAACAAAATGAACCTGAGACTTGAAGATGAGGTAAGAAAACGGAAGCGGGCTAATGAGCTTCTCGTTCAAAGTAAGGAGTATACCCAATCCATTGTTGATAACTCTTTGGATATGATCGCCATACTTGATGAGAAGGGTAAATATTTATTTCTCAGCCCGTCATCTGAACGAATCATTGGATATAATTCAAATGAACTTTTAGGTACAAAGGCGTTTGACAGGCTTCATCCTGATGACGTGGACGCTGTCCTGGATTTGTTCGAAAAGGGTATTAAAACACCTTCCCGCGTCGACAAAGCCGAATACCGGATTAAGCATAAAGATGGTTCCTGGCGTTACCTCGAAAGTATAGCACGAAACTTGCTCCATCATTCCTCGGTTCATGGCGTGCTTGTAAATTCACGAGATATTACGGTGCGAAAACGGGTGGAAGTTGAAATCCGAAAGTCACAGGAAAAACTCCGAAAACTTACAAAACGTATTGAAGAAGTTCGTGAAGAAGAACGAATAAGCATTGCGCGTGAAATTCACGACGAATTGGGACAAATGCTTACGGTGCTGAAGATCGACGTCTCGTTGTTGAAAGATGACACCTTAAAGCAAATGGACGTATCTGAGGGAGAGGGAAATTCAGATATAGAATCAGTTTTTAATACGTTGCTTCATCGTATTGATGTTATCATCCGTTCAGTACAACGCATTACCAATGAGCTACGCCCCGAAGTTCTGGACAAATTAGGTCTCGTTGATGCTATCAAATGGGAGATAAAACATATTCAGGCGCGCACGGATCTTACATTTGATTTTCAAAATAATATGAGTGAAGGTTTTTTATCTCAGAGATTTGATGATAAACAGCTTCTCACCATCTTCCGGATGTTTCAGGAGTCTGTAATAAACGTTGTCAGACACGCAGGTGCAACAAGGGTGAATATTGCTTTAAACAGATCCGATAACGATATTAAATTAGAAATAAGTGATAATGGTTGTGGGATTAGGAAGAATGAAATAAACGATTCCAATTCCTTTGGTATTCTTGGCATGCGAGAGCGGGCACTGGCTTTAGGAGGCAACGCGATAATATCAGGAAAGCCAGGAGAAGGTACGAGTGTGGTAATACGGTTACCTGCCAAAAATGGTGATACTGTTTAATCCAACCTGAACTAAACAAGATGATAAAGATATTTATTGCGGATGATCATCCGCTTGTTAGGGAAGGAATTAAAAATATACTCCGGGCTCAGAATTCGGATTTTAAAGTTGTTGCTGAAGCTGCAAATGCCGGGGAAATATTGGGGAAACTAAGGCAAAATGACACGGTTGATTTGGTGATTCTCGATATTACGTTGCCCGGCCGGAACGGTCTGGATGTGTTGAAAGATATTAAACAACAATTCAGCCATATCCCGGTCCTTATTTTAAGTATGCATCCCGAAGAACAATTTGCCGTTCGCGCGGTGCGGGCAGGTGCAGCAGGTTATTTGGCGAAAAACAGCGTGCCCGACGAATTAGTAAACGCTATACAGCGGATTGTTTTAAAAAAACGCCGCTACATTACTCCAGAGGTTGCTGAACAATTAGCAGAAAGCATGGAAAAAGATGCTCAAGGTCCGCCGCATGAGATCCTCTCTGACCGGGAATTCCAGGTGATGTGCTTGTTGACAGAAGGAAAAAAAGTTAAAGATATTGCTAGTGACCTGTCTTTGAGTCCGCACACTATCCATACTTACAGGGCTCGCATTTTTAAGAAACTGAATGTCGAGTCAAACGTTGAACTGGCGCGCTACGCCATAGATCACCGGCTGTTGGTCTAGAAGGAATTTTATATGGGAAGCCATAAAGAACTTTAAATAATCAACGTTCCCTATATCCCTTATCTTCAGCCGAGCCAGTACAATCATTTCGGTCTAAAACCTTTCTCCCTGATTGGGTTGGTCGAGGTACCATAGCTACTATTATCGCTGGTACTTGAGAATACTGGAACAGGACTAAACTGTATAAGATTAATTTTCTTGTTAGACCGTTTTAATTATTCAAGAGATGATATCGGGATATGCATGATTATATGTATCTCTGATAAGAAACAGGTTATTATAAAAGAACAAAAAAACGCTGGTTTTCTGATGAAATGCATATAAAAGCATCTAATTACGTATTGCTTGCTATCCTTAATAAGTGACTGAAGTATACGGTTTAAGGCGTGTGTTTAATAGTATTTGTAGTATTTATTGCGACAAAATCATAAAAAAAATCGTGATGCATGTGGCGAAATCACTTACAACCAATCGCGTCTATATATCACAATTTTTTCAAACATTGTCCTATTTCGTATTTGTATCCGTAGCTATAAGTTGTTTTCAGAGTTTAAGAATTACGATTAAAAAAAGATCGGATTAATATGATAGATATTTTGTTAGCAGATGATTTTCCATTGGTAAGGGAAGGGGTAAAAGAAATCCTGACTCGAGATTCTTTGGAGACCAGAGTGGTTGCCGAGGCCAGTACGGCAGGCGAAACAATGCAACATATATCGCAACATGAAGATGACATAGATCTCCTGATTCTCGATATATCGATGTCAGATAACTGTGGTTTAGAAACTCTGAAAAAAATTAAAAAAGAATACCCGAATTTGGATGTATTAATTCTGAGTATGCATCATGACAGAGACTTTGCTCTTGAAGCTCTTAAAGAAGGAGCATCGGGATACATAATGAAGTCAAATGCTCCCGAAGATTTGGTGGCGGCAATAAAGCAAATTGTTATGCATCGCACAAAATATGTATCAACAGAAATAAGGGAGTTTGTATTTCAGAACATAGATAAAAATAACAATGAATCTTTACGCAAGTTACTATCGGACATAGAGTTTAAAGTTATGTGTCTGCTTGCCGCGAATAAAGATATTCTTAACATAGCCATTGAGTTAGGAATAAGTGTCAGCGCGGTTCGGTCATATCGTTCCAGGATTATGAGAGCTATGGGCTGGGACAGTGTTCCGGACATTAAACAGTTTGCAATGTAAATAAAGACATTTTCTATTCATTGACTTTACGAGTAGAAAATCAAAACAGTTGATTATTTATGAATCACAATGTAGAAAAAAATCCATTCCACAAACAGTTAGCCAATGCTCTACTAACACAAGAGAGGCGGGATAATTGAGCTCGACATAGCCACACAATGGCAGAGTGCGATGAAAAGAGGGTCTGGTCACCCACGGCGGGCCCTCTTTTATTATATCGTTGCATGACGAATCATGTTTGAAAAAACGTTGTAATTTCTACACGCTGTATAAAATATTTAACTAATCGAATTGCTCAACACAGGCAAGACCCCAAAATGACCGTTTATTTTTTTATAGGATAAACGGTCATTTCCTTATCTGACATTATATTGCAGCTCTTCTCAGACGTTACTTTTTTGAATCCCAGCTTGCCGGAATAGAAATTCAGAACTGAAACCGACGGGACAGACTTATTTTTTGTATATAATTTGTCTGGCAATTAAATCATAAACCTTTCACACCTTCACCTGATTTAAAATAATGTGAGTTCGAGATAACGAAATCATATTCGCCAACCTCTCAATGTCATTCCGATCCCCAAGTGTCGGTAGAGAAATCTATTCTGGCTGCAAACTTAGTAGGCGTTTGGTACCACTTTTAGCGTTTTCGGGCAGGTTATCTTTCTCCGTCCCGGGAGCCTCGGGGGAGTATTAGAGTGAGACCATTCCAAATATTATTGACCGCGATCAATCTGATGTTGCTGTCGGATACACCGTTTTGAATATTGCATATAGGTGCAGGTCCTTATAAGATGAGGCAGCGACTTTTCTTATCGATTACTAAATGAACCGATGGTTGCAAAATTAATTGCCATAGCATAGCTGTCCAAAACGTTTTGCAATTTACGAATTATATGCGTTTCTGACTGTTTAGGACAGATTTTTTCGCACTTCCAAAATCAATCCCCCCAATTAAACAAATTTATCTGCTTATAATCGGATTCTGGGGGGATATCCGGAGGTTTAAAGGGATGGTCCATTAGCTTTTTCAGGTCAAACTTGACAAACAGGTTTAATCGCAGAAACGCCACCATATTGGATAGACACCAGCGGTAGGAGGCGCAGGCTTTGAGGTATTTCAAGATCAGCATAGCAATCAATGCTGTCCAAATCTGAATGAGCACAGCATTGGCCGTAGTCCCCAGAAAGGATTTGATTTTGAGTAGTTGTTTGATCTCTTTAAAGAAGATTTCAATGTCCCATCGGGCTTTGTACAACTCACCGATGGTGTTTGCTGTCCAGGTAAATTGATTGGTAATCAGCTCAATCGTTTGATCTTTGTCCGAATCGTAGACCACCACACGCCGTAGCCTGGTGGGATATTTTTGATAGGTCGGGGGATGACTCAATTCAATGTATTCATCGACCAGGACATGCTCGTGGCGCCCCTCTGGGAGAGGTTTTTCTTTTCCCCGTTTGAATTGGATGGAATCTTTGAGGCGGATGACAAAATAGCTGCCTTCGGTGTTCCACCGGTACAGGGTTGGGAAATCAACGTAGGCCCGATCAGCTACGACTACCGCATCAACGGGCAAGGATAACTCCTTTGCTACGGTGGAGTCGTGAGGCTTTCCATCCGTCATACGTATATACACCGGAAGACATCCATCGTAGTCAAGCAGGGTGTGGAGTTTGATAGCTCCTTTCTTCTTGCGGAACCTGGCCCAATCATATAAACTCAGGCAGAGGCTAATGGTGGTCGAATCCAATAGCAGGATCTTGCTTTTGATCTTAAAACGGGTCTGCCTGAATCGAGCCATCCCGCTAAGCTTTTTCATCATCGTAAAGTAGTAATCCTGAAACAGCCGCCAATCGCGATGCTTGTTTTGATAGGATAAAGAAGATTTACACGGAGCACGGGTAATGCCTAAATGATTGAGGTTTCCACTTGCTGATTTAAGACCATTACAGACATCACGAAGGCTGTTTAACTTCGAGAACTGGCAGAACAGCATCGTTGTCAGATGCGTCCAGCTGGTGATTCCTTTGGCGTGCTTGTCGGTGCCATGTTTGCTGACCAGTTTGGTGAAGCTAAGGCGGTCTAAGGTCTGCATAATCTGGGCAAATAGTGTTACATTTGTCATAGTCAGTGATATTTTAGGTTGGGTTGGACCTCCTAAAATAGTAAAGCCCCGACTTCGGGGCTTTCACTGGCTACTTTTTAAACGTTTTGGACAGATGTGTTGCCATAGGTAGCATTTGTTATGCTTCGAGAGTTCAGGATTTTCGCTCCGAGGCAGTTCTTATTGGACGTAATCCAGAAATACTGGGTACATCCTAGAAACACGGAAACAAGAGTTAACTCTTTTGCAAGGTCATTTAACATCTTTTTTTTAACTAATTTTTTTAAAGGAACGTTGTTTTATTAGATGCCATTGATTATATATACTTTTAAAGATGGATTAAGTTAACCCGATAAAAACATCATTAGATATAATTAAGTAGCTACATCATTATTATTTGTATCCCATGCGCATCATAGGCGGTGAGTTATCCGATCAAATACTCCCAAATGAATATGCCGGAAAGTATCCTTTCCCCTTTAATCCATCTTACAGAGAGTTCATTAATAGGACAGAAAAGGGAAGTGTGATATTGGTTGAAAAAGATGAGAGTGTGATGCCGGTCCTTAAAAAATCAAGAGGTGGTTTTACAATCTGGCGATGTCTTTTTCCCCCTTTACATGATGGTCAACGATTAACTAAGGATGAGGAAGCTAATTTTTTGGATCATGTAGTTTCCGAATTAGGTAAACAACGTTTGGCCCAACGTATAATTCAATCGCCAACATACGCTTTGTTTAAGTCAGCACCGTCTAAAAGTACGTGGGCTCCTTTTGGAAGCTACGTCATCGATTTTGAAACCCAGGATCTCAGCGATATCTGGATGGGCATGAAGAGTAATTACAGACAAGTAATTCGGAAAGCCGATCGCGAAGGTGTTACTGTTTTAACGGGAGTTGATCAGTTAGAGACGTTCTATTCTCTTTTTGAGACCACTACTAAAAGATCACGGATTTATAAGGAACCGTATTCTTACTTTGAGCAGTTGACTAAAAAGCTTACCTCCAAACATGTTTATTGTTCCGTTGCATGGGTCGATGGAAATCCTGATGGAGGGATCTTCGTACTTTACAGTCAGTATGGTGCTTACGTTTTGTATGCCGGATCTGCAGATAACATTCGACATCCAGGTAGTATGAAATTACTACATTGGACAGCGATGCAGTATATGAAAAAAAATGGGGTAAGGTGTTATGACTTTGTTGGGGCGCGGCTAACTGATGTTTCAGACTCGCCCCTCAGCGGCATTCAGCGTTTCAAAAACGGGTTCGGCTCGGAATTAAAAGAAGGTGTTCTCTGGAAATGTGATATTGATCCGGTACTTTGCAAATTAGCCGATACGGTTCAATATATTCGCCATGCAGGAAACTCCCGTCATGAAGACATTATTGATCAGGAGATAAGCAAAATTAGTGTCTGATCTACCAACGCTGTTAGTTCCTTTTATAAAAATAGAGCACCGGAGTTTAATGTGGGTGACTTTATTTTATATGCTGAATTCTGATTTTATTAGTCAGAAACAATTTCAAAATCGTGAATGTGTGACAAGTTAACGGCAATCTGTTCCCGGTCACTATCGACATACATCGTTTTATATCGTGCATTCCAAATCCATTCATTCCATTGATAAGACGAGCGAGTATAAATTGTTTGTGAAAATGTTTCATCAAAGCCGGTAAGCAGGATTAATATTTCGGCATTTGTTTCCTCGAAATATTTCGGGTCTTTATCCCAAAGAGGGCTTTCCTTATCGATAGGATGAACCAAGGTCCAGGAGAGCGGAAAGAAGTGGATGGAGTCGCGTTCCAGCTTCATTTCCTGGTAGTGGCGAACCTTTTGCCCGTTCTTTTCGATCACATTTGTAAATGTGACGGTTACTTTTAATTCAACCAGTTCATTATTTCGTTTGTTGGCGATGCGGAACATGAAGCCGTAACCGTCGCAATAAGGAGCAATCAACGCGTTATTGCTGTATAAAATCTGGATATTGGGACGGGAGAAACGTGCAAATGTAATTCCGGTGGCGAGTGCGAAACCCAATAGGCCGGTAAAAGATTCAAATGTCGAAAGGATATTCGCACTTAAACTGACGGGGCTGATATTCCCGTAACCAACCGTGGTAAAAGTCTGCACGCTGAAGAAAAAGGCATTGGCAAACCGGTCAAGGAGAGCATATGAGACCGGACCAGCGAGTGCCTGGCCACCAAGCAAGGTGTAGCAAACAGCAAAAAGGGAATTGATAATCAGGTATGCCAGGATCATCACGAGGTAGAAGCGTGGCCATGATAATCCCAAAAGAAAGTGGTATGGGCTGAAACGTTCATTCAGAGAAAGTCCGACACGATTCATATTGAACTGGCCGTTTCTTTTCAGAATGCGTTTCGTAGCATCAGCTCCCACGCGTTCCCCGATCCCAAGATCATTGAGTACTGGAACCCTCGAGATAATTTTTCTTACGTTTAACATAATGAGTCTTAAACCTGGTTGATCGCTGAGGAACAAAATATAACAGATTAAATGTTCCGGAAGACAGGATCAATCTGATAGTTGGAAAGTCAGGCTCCTGCCACATAGAGGAGAATCTAAAGTGGAAAACACGAGATAAATGAATAAAATGCAAACACCCTGTGAAATCGCCGAACCTCGGTGGCTAATAAATCTTACCATTCTTCAGGATTGTAATAAGAAAATCGACTTTTGATACTCGCTTGCCATAACATTTCTGAATCTCTGCCGATACTTATACAAAAATATCTCTGTCATCTGCAGGAGTAGATATGAAATTTGGACGTCTGTCACTAATACTGCAATTGGTTGCACTTACGTCATGTGGACTTTTAAACGGTCCGCCTGATCAAAAATGGGAGTCACTTGGATTGAGTGACAGCTACATCTACCAGCTGTCTCTTAGTGGTGATTATTTGTTCGCAAGCGCCGGAAGGGACGGTTTGTATCGTTATAACACTATGGGTCTCAATAATCAATGGGACAGGCTCGGATTTTCTTATCCGAATCAGGTACAGTATGGCGTAACATCATTCTATCGGAATCCTCAAAACAACGATTTTTATGTGGCATTCTATACCACTAATAAATCGTTCAAGACGGGACTCTTACAAAGCAAGGACGATGGAAAGACGTGGAATGCCTTCGATTATGGCATCAAGGAAATGTACCAGGATACGAGCAGTACATCTGTATTTATCCTGGCTGCTCCCAGTCAGAAACCGGGTCGTATCTATGCGGGTACCAACAGCGCCATTTTCCGCAAAGATGCAGATTCCACGAGATGGACGTATTTAGATCAGTCGAGAGAATTTGGCCATTATGTCTATGCGATTCGTTTTAATCCTCAGGATCCGAATGACATATGGGCAGGTGGAGAAAACGGTTTTGGCGGTAAACGGCTGCTTCACTCCACCGACGGCGGAGATGTATGGGATGTCATCAAAACGCTGCCTTCGGGTACTGCCGGTTTGAATAATGTGGTGTACGATATCGCCATAAACCCGGTGAACCCGAAATCTCTCTATGTCGGGATGATCGGAATGGTTGTGAAATCGGAGAACGGCGGTCGCACCTGGCAAATCTCCTATAGCGGCGATCGCAACGATACCGAGCAGTTCCGTGATGTGGCTATAAATCCAAATGACACGCTGGATATCTACGCCGCCGGGAAATACCTGATGCATACCAAGGATGGCGGTGCCAACTGGACCACCTACGGTGACAGCACGACCACTGATTTTACCGCTCTTCAGATCGACTGGCAGCACCGTACTATTTACGCCGCAGCAAACACACCAGGTGGAGTGGTAAAAGTTAGCTATTGATTGGACTATACTCGTAACGTGAAGTCTGGATAAAGAAACTCTACAAACAAACACCTATCTGTCATTCCGACGGACTGGAGGAATCTATCTTGGCTGCCAATGTGATAGGTGTTCGTTGCTTTTTGCATTTCCGGTCAGTTTAGATTTTTTCTCGATAGCCATAGGTACCGAAATGACAGTGATGTGCGACCCAAAGCGTTTATATCGAACTGCCGTTAGGAAAATCAAGAGTCTTATTATTGAGATGCCGCTTCATCTTTACTTGCGGCATGTTTCCTGAAATTGAGATAGAAAGTAATCAGGAATAGGGCCGCAATTACGAACCAAATATAGGGATGCTTCTCGCTGCTTGGAGTTGTTTGCAGAAAGCCGACCGAAAGAAAGGAGATGGCCGCCAGAAGGTTTAAAATAGCTATGAGGTGATAGTTCCTGTTCTTATTCATTAGCCTGAATTAGATGTTGAATTCAAATTATGATATTGTTTTGATTTCAGTAATCATAGCAAGCATTTCAAGCAAATTGTGTTTAAATAATTGAAACGATTCAAGATGTTCAAGTTGATTCATGTCAACCTCTTGTCCGGCCCGTTCATAAATTTCAGATGAATTCACAGCAAATTTACGTTTCCGTCTCGGTAATCTTTCCTTGTGAATTTTAATGGCATTTTCGATAATACCTTTAGGATCCGCAATGCTCTCTATCCTCCCTAATTTGTATGTTAGGTTAAGTGAATTATAATCTAAGTCGGTTTCAATTAAATCTTGGAGTTTTGACTTATCACACAGGATCCAAGCCTCAGTTTCTTGTACTGGAATAGATAATACAATGTTTTTGCAGATATCTTCTTTTTTCTTCTGCTTAACTTTATTTAGGCCTGATTGAAAATGATTGTTGAAACATATTTCAACGCTTTCACAATCAGCATCCCTATGAAGAATCAAAAAATCCTGTGATTTCGATTGAATTGAAGCATTAATTACAGATTGCTCAGAGTTTCCTGTCTTTTTGATTTTGAACCATGAAATTTCGGCAGTAATATTATTTTGGAATAAATACTCCTGTATAATTCTTTCTGAAAGGTTAGTTATAAAACGTTCGTCCGAAGGACCCTCTCCACAAAAAGCGACGAATAGCTGCATTTTATTTAAAACTCGCCTTTGAGATTTTCGGCATCATTGAAGTTTAAAAATTCATCGGCTTCAGCGTACGTAATTTCAGCCTCGGCAGGTAAAGTTGATAGAAAAAATCGTTTCGAATTTCCATCAGTAACAGGTGATAACCTCGTAATTTTATATGTTGCCTTTTTGGAAACATCGACTTTACTAAGAAGTCGTGCAAAGAATAATGTTCCATTATAATGGGACACATCATTTTTGTATTCTCGAACTAATAGTGGTGAGTGAGTATTAATAATGACTTGTCTCAATGGAATTTCCGATTCACCCTCGATCTCGAAATCAGTTGACAAATCTTTCAAAAGATCCAAGATTTTTTTCATTCTAAATGGATGGATTCCATTTTCTGGCTCCTCAAAACATATTAATCCTTTGTGGCGATAATCATATTTCAAAGCGAGTAAAGCAATAATTCGTAATGTACCCTCAGATAAAACATTTGCACTAAATTCTCGACCATCGGATGATTTAACCATAAGCACATATTGTTGTCGTGCACTATCTTCATCAACATAAATTTGCTTTAATTCAGGAAGAATATTTTGGACATTACGACTTATAGATTTGATTGCATCGGGATCATCAACATCTATCTTTTTCAACATTGCAGCAAGATATCTGCCCTCATTATCCAAAAAATTTGATCCAAGCATTGGTGAAGGCCGGCTTAATTCTATTGGGCTCAGCTGGAATTGTCGCCAATTGAGCATCTCTTGGCGAACGGCAAAGGCATGTGGAAATGACGTATCATTTATGCCACTAAGAACAGATCTTTCCAAGTCTTTAATAGGAGTTGGTTTTCCACCGCGAATACCGTCTTGCCTGATATTGATGACTTTAACATTTTTCTTAATATCTGTATTTATATATGGTTTATAATTTTGACTCCCCCTTTCCAGATGCCACTCATCATTTGACAGAAAGGCTTTTGCCCACTTGTCAGTTTTCTTTTTTATTGGCCTTAATGATTCATGATCAACAACAAGTCTTTCCAATCCTATCTTGGGATCCTCTGTTATTGATATGCCAAGTTCATATCTAAGTCTTCTATGCCCGAGATCCGCTTCTTTATTGAAATCATCCTTGACAGATGCATCTAAGAATAACTCAACCGCGAAACGCATCTGATGCGCTTTCAAATCATGAGAATAAAGTGTAAAAAGTTCAGAAAAACTCCCTCTTTGGTCAGCAAAAGCAGTTTTTAAATCATTTTTGGCAAGTGAAGAGAGTAGTTTTATTGCATCAAATAAATTGCTTTTCCCTGACCCATTACTACCTGCAATAATTACGAATGGTGTGAATACCATTTCGAAATTTTCAAATGTTTTAAATCCATCAATTTCAATCTTCGTAATCATATACAGCCCGTTTTACATATACATAGTATCTTAAAAGTAATATGCCCAATTAAATAGACTGGATAAAGAGATTATTGCGTTTATTTCATTTTAATTAACCATTTGATCAATTGATAAACTTAATATTTAATGCCACACACCCTTCTTCTCTCGTAAATAACAGTACTGCATTTTCAGGTTCAACACTCATCTTCTCATCAGATAATACTCGCAGCGCCTCACAATAAATCCTCAATTGTTGATCGTAACCGGCTTGCTTTGCCCACTCTTTATATTTTCCATCCGGTACGTTTGAAGTTTTGAAATCAATCAGGTGCCATGTTCCATTTTTATCTTCGATGAGCAGGTCGATGGTGCCTCGCATCATAACGGGTTTACCATCTACTTTAATAAGTGTTTCGAAACTGGTTTCGTGGCGGCGCTGCCGGGCATCGGAGAAATGATTGTTTAGCCATTGTCGGGCAGCGTGAGATTGGCGGAGAATTTCCACGCGATCTTCATCCCAGGCGGGATCATCTGAGCGGTAACCCAATCGTGTCATCTCATTAATCAGTATCCTGTTTTCTTGTTTTTCATCGGCAATATCCAATTCAACAAGTTTGTGGACCAATGTTCCAGCTTCGTTAGCCGGTAAACGACTCCAGCCCGGTCCGCCACCAAAAAGGTGAAGTTGGGGTTCACTATCAACAACAACGTTCTCCTTACCTGATGTCACAGCCTTGCCTTCGATCATACCGTTTGATATAGCAGTGGCCAGCGTTTCCGAACGCAACGGTATGGCTTTTTGAGGGGAATGGTCGGAGAGTTCGTCTGTGCCGCCGGCGACCCTTGATGCGAGATCCTGCAACTCTTCAAAAGTCGAACGATCGAAAGTTACAAGTTCACTTTCTGTCCCGCCGGCGTTAAGCCATTCATCGAAATAACCGCCAAAGCTTATTTTCGATTGATTGGACCGTCTTTCGTCATAAGTTACCGTATCGGAGAGCACAAGGTGATGAGCAGCCCTGGTAACGGCCACATAAAACAGGCGACGCGTTTCCGCATCATCACGTTCGGTTTCAAGGTGTTTCAGGTATCGATACAGAGCCGACACATCCTGGTCGTTGTCATTGTTGTAATCGTTCTTGTCCGTGTCTTTATATGAAAACAAGGGAAGGCCATTGATCCAGGCATCCTCCGGACTGACATACACCTCCGACCTTCCGGACCCTTTACTCATCATATCAGGTAATATCACCATGGGGAATTCGAGGCCTTTGGAACCATGTACGGTCATAATCTGTACGGAGCCGGTATCCGGACGTTCCCCCTCTTTTTCGTCGGCATTGTCTTCAATCTGGGTCCGCAGGAAGGTGACGATATCAAACAGGCCTCCCTGACCTTCAAATTCGAGCGTGCGGACAATTTCGAGCAGTTTGTTCATATTTTGACGGACACCTTCCAGGTCCACAGCATCGGACCAGAAGTTGCTTTCGTGAAGAACGCGTTCTACTATTTCAGACACCCTGGTATATTTGGAAGCTTTGCGAAGATCCTCAAGTACCGGAACCATCGTTACCAGCGCCAGGCGATCGGGAGGTAATAATCGCTCACTATCTGCTTGCGTCATTTTTTGAGCAGCTTGCCAGTAGGAATATCGCCCGTCCGAATTTTTTTTCGAATGGATTATCGCAAGTCGAAGAGACAGCAACCCGGCGTCAGAAAGTCCAACAAAAGGAGAGCGAAGCACACCGACGACCGCGACATTATCATAAGAATCGAGAATGAATGATAGGAGATTGGCCGCATCGATGATTTCCTGGCAACGATAAAACCCGCGGCCGCTGGATACAGTGAACGGGATATTATACAGTCGCAGTGCTTCTTCCATCTCCGCCTGGTGAGTCCGGCTTCGCAACAGGACACCAACAGCTTTTTCGCCCTGGTCCATGAACTGCCTGATGTCATCATATCCGGACGCTTGACCGTTTCGAATCTGATCAAGCAGCCGGGCAATACGCAACGCTTCGAGCGTATGACCTTTTTCATCCACCAATTCCTGAACCCGGGAATCACTATCCAACTGTTCCTGATCCGGCCTCTGATAGCCCATAATCCTGATCAGACCTTCGGGAAACGCCTTGTTTTGAAGATCATCGGGTGGTAAATCGAGCCGCTGCGCCCGGGCCTTGAACATATCTTCTTCACGATAATCCCGGAAAGTATGTTTGAAAAGATCATTGCTGAATGCGACGACTTCGTGGTTGGACCTGAAAGAATGGCTCAGGTCCAGTTCTAGCAACTTGCTTCCATCAAGCTTCCCAAGCTCTTTCTCGACTCGGCGGATCATCGTCACGTCGCCGCCGCGGAAGCGGTAAATGGCTTGCTTCTGGTCACCTACAATCATCAGGTTTCCGCCCTGATCGAGGCGTGCAAGCTTGCTTACGATGTTCCACTGGCGCTCATCGGTATCCTGAAACTCGTCGATCAGGATATAGCGAAACCGCTGCTGCATTTCAGAGGCAATCTCCGGGTGAACATCCAGGAGTTTTTCTGTGAGCGTAATCACATCATCAAACGTGATGAGCTTTTCCCGGACCCGGCTGTAGCGCATGAATAACGACCATCGAAGAGCGACATCGGCCAGTTCGATGAGGTTGAAGTAGTCTGCGATATCCGCATTAAAGGTGTCATCCTTCTGATATTCTTCAATACGATTCAAAAGCGGCTTTTCTGCACCATCGAATAATTTGTTGAGACTATCATAGACTCCTATCCACGTCATAAGATTTGGAATCAACGGATCGAGAGCGGCTTTGACTTCATCCTTAGTTTGGTTTTTATTGGTTAGTTCACTAAGCCGGAAAGTGCCGCTTTTCGTTACACAATCTGTAGCAAAAGTCACCGGATCAAGAGATGGATTTTTGAAGTAGCCGGCGTGATCCTCCATGTAAACGCGAATGGGAGCGTAAGCTGCTTCCGTTTGTTGGGCTACAGTCTTACGCACATGATCCAGTCGTTCGATATAGTCATTAGGACTTAACACGGAGATCCTATGAAGCACATCATCCGTCCCGATAATTCGGGACAGTTTTTCAATGATCGTTTCGAATCGGCGTTTCCCCAGATTGGCAAGTTGCGAGCGCAGGCTGGGCAGGTCTTTAAATGTGCTGTAAAATTGCTTGTGCCACTCAATTTGCAGTACCGACTGGCGATATTCATCTAAGAGATCGAATCCGGCTTCAAGGTGAGCAAATTCGTTCGGCTTGTTTCCGTCGGAGTCCGGTGTCTTAGGAAACGAGAGGGATGCAACCTCATCCGGGTAGTACTGCAGAAGTCGCTGGCAAAACGCATGAAACGTCGTGATGAAGTTTCTGCCGAACTCGCGTTTCTCCCTGTGCAAATGGCGCCGAAGTGCAGGATCATCCGTACTTCTTAATTCCTCCGTTATAGAAGCATAAATCCGTTCCCGCATCTCGCCGGCTGCGTCATTCGTAAAGGTAAGCGCCAGGATCTCATCAACACGGCAAGGTTTCCCTTTCCCTTCACCGTCAAGATTGCCGCTTAGTAAATTCATAACCCGCCTGGTCAGGTTATACGTTTTCCCTGTACCCGCCCCGGCGCGCAGAATTATGTTGCCTCTGCTGGATTTGAGAGCCTGTTCTATGTCAGTTGTCGTGTTATTAGATGTCATGAAAATATATAAATACTTATGAGTACTTAAGAGTGCCTGGAGTACTTAAGAGTTTTACTGTTAGCTTCCCTTCAGAAAAAGGTGTTAAAGTCATGATTCTATCTTTTCAAATTTCTGGTTGCTGAAGTAAAGATTGCCAACAATTCATTCGCCTCTGTCAATAAAAACCGAATTTCCTCCCCAGTACCCCATTTCTGTTCTGATATAATTTTAAGCCAGTAGACTGTTTCACTTGCTTCGCTTTCGCAAATCTTCATCTTATACACAAAATCGGCTCTGCTTCTTGCTCTATTTGCTTCCCTATAGTTTGCTCCAACACTCGTTCCTGCTTTTGTGAACTGATTTCTCACCACTCTGCCTTCTTGTGTATTGGGCAGCCTCGAGGACAGATGAATAACACGTAGAGCAAACTTTAGTGTTCTATCCTCCAAATCCTTACCAAACTCTTTGTTATTCATATCTATTAGTTTCTAACTCCTAAGTACTCCTAAGTACTCCTAAGTACTTTAGGCACTTTTCCTCGTTGCGCTGCTCTGCTGCGCAACGGCAGGTGTTGGCTGCTCCGCTGCCACTGCCCCCAAACAATGTAACCGGAATTAACGCCTCGATTCCCAAATAATTTCTGGCCGACGAATATCTCCAATCCTCCGGAAGGTCTACAAAACCTCGTCTTACCGGATTATTGTGGATATACTCCATTTTTTGGAGCATCATAGTATCATTGGTGATTTGTGTGGGAAAGAAACCCTCTTCCCACACTTGATAATCAGAATCTATGTGACTTTGCCTCTTTGCCTGCTTCAGCTTGGCAAGCTGGCGAGTGTGACCTTCTTGAGTAAACTGGTTGATGATTTCACGAGCCGTCCAGGATTTAAACGCCCTAAGATGTTTCGGTAATTCTATGGATTGGGCTATAAAATGGATATGATTCTCCATGATCATGTAAGCACATAACGTTGTGTTTTGCCTGTCCTGCAAAAAAGTAAGTCCCCTCAATATTATCTCTGCTGCAAGCGGGTTAGAGAACCGAGGGTACCCATCCACTACATTACTCGTTATGAAGTAAGGATATTCCGTTTCAAATATTTTATACCGGGTTCGTGACATCGCTTAATTCTCTTTAGCATTTATACGAAATTGTCTATGGATATGACCGGTTAAAGAATGATTCCTTACAAATTTGTTAGCTTTTACTCTCACGGAGCAGAGCACCGTGGGTTGGCGTTGCGCGGCAGAGCGGCGCAACGAGGGTAAGCTATCGCCCCTTTGGAGCTTGGACTGTGGAGCAATGTTTTAGTATTCATATCCATCAGATTCACACTTTAAGTACTCCAAAGTACTCTAGGCACTCCTAAGTACTTCTATATCAAGGTAATACCGGTTAAGCTGTTTTGCTACGTATGTCGATCCATCTTCCAAAGTTTGTGTGGTTTCTATCAGATTTTTTTCCTCCGTTCGTTTTCGGGCCTTCTGGATTCCGGGATCATGTCGTTCGATCCATTTGAAATCGGAATAAACCGGCGGTTTGTCAAAACCGAGATTGAACAGTCCGTCGTGGATGTGGTTCAAAATCCACTCCATGCGTTCATGGACGAGCTGATCCAGGAAGTGTTGAAACTCATTCCATTCCATGAGTCCCATGAAGTCGGTGAGCCTGCGATTACCTTTATTTTTCCCGTTGATCAAATCAGGATTAAACCATTGTTCCTCACCGATAAGCTGTGTGCAGGCAATCTTGCTTTGTTCGCGTCCAAAGGGTAGCACATAGTAACCGCCGGCAAAATGCTCGCACCCTTCATGCAGGAGTGCCCGGGCATAAACCGGAAGCTGGAAACTCATTCCTTTATTGATAGCATACTTGAATGATTTCACGCTGCTTGTCCCCGTCTTGTAGTCGAATACGAGCACCTGCTTTCCATCCGACGAGTGATCAATACGATCGATGAATCCGCGCAGACGCACCGGGAAGGGTACCGATTTGAGTTCTGGCTCGTAATCCCAGCCGTATTCCATGCTGAAACGAGAATCGCTGTAGCAACCTGCCGGTTTTAATTCATTAAGTGGATCCGCCTTCAGCATCCCTGAACGGGCCATTTCCCGTTTTAGAAATCCGTCGAGGAGCCTCTGCAACTGTAATTCAAAGACCCCCGGGAATGGCGAATTGGAATAGCCGGTTTGTCCGGCATGATCTTCCAGAACTTTTTCAGAGATCCTGATGAGGCGCTGCCAGGCCTGTTTTCGATTGTCCTCACTGGATAGAGCAGACGGGGCGATGACCGGCAACCCAGGCGCGTATGTTGAATTCCGCGTATAATATTCCTGCAGGATTTTATGGACGACGTCGCCTTTTACTGTTGTCTCTATCTCATCACTATATTCCTCGAGCGGTTCGAGCCGTAATACCCGCTGAAAGAAAAATTCAAGCGGCGATGTAGCGTATCGATCAAGTTGTGAAATAGAACTCGATAGGGCACCTTCTGAATCTGTTTGATGTAGCCACCAGTCTTTTTTGATATTTGTTAGCCGTTCATCCCAATCAGTTCTTCCTGCTGAACGCAAGTCGCCATCGTAAAGTCCCATGCCGGAATGATTTCGACGCTCTTTTCCAACTGAAGCGATTAATCGCGCATGTGTTGGTTGATCTTTTTCGAATGTTCCGGCAACGCTGGAATCACAGAGATTCCCGTCATACAGTCTTTCGTCGGCGCCTGTGATGAGATATTTTTTATCCGGATGCGGCCATGCCCAACCTTCCTGGTTTGCTTCCCAGTCGAGTGTCCACGTCAGATCCTGCCAGAGAGCCGAACCGATGACCGAGCGCTGTTCTTTGTGACGGGGCCGTGAAATGAAAAGCTCAACAGCGTTCTCATTTTGGCGTAACAACCGGTGCCGGGCTTCCAGCCATGGATCCGGCAGCCGGTTGCGAAGCAGTCCAAGCATCAGGTTCCGGTAGCGAAACCGCAGATAATCTGTTTTAACGGGTTTGGGTAAACTGCCCTCGCTTAATCCCAGCAGAAAGACAGTTTTATGATGCGTATCCGGGAAATATCCCGCTTCGGTTAGTTGGACGGCCTCTGGAAGATCAGTGGATCGCTCACGATTATCCCTCAAAGACATGTCCACCAGATCAAGAAAATCGTTCATGCTCAGCGAAGGATTGAGACCGAGACGTTGATGGGTCTCGATTAATTCATCGAGAATTTCAGAAAGTTGGGATCGTGAGACGTTTGCTTTAGGATCACCAAGATTATCTTGCTCGTTGATCAGTTTCTCCGCCCAGATCACCCAATCCGAAAGTGGTCGCAGGTCTTGGCCGGAAAGGAATCTCCTGCGTAAACCACTTAATGCTTTGATGACGTCCTTAAAATAGTTTTCATCACGATCGATCTGATCCGATTCACGTCTTTTCCAGTCTTCATCCCAGTGGCGTGTTTGCTGGATAGAAAGCCGTCTCCGTGCCATGGCATTTTCAAGTCCGGCATCAGCCTCTTCGAGTGTGCGGAAGTTATATGCCCGGCAAAACTGGCAGAAACTTCGGATGTTTGGCACCTCGGCGGGATCATCAGAGTCCAGTCCGTGTACCTTGAACAGGTTGTCGGCAAAGACCTGGTAGATATCATCAATCGAAAAACCATTGCGCAGGAGTGACAACAGGAGCATGAACCTCCTGATGACCGGGTTGCTGTTTCTTGCAGGACCACGAGTAGCAGACAGAGGGATCTCACAGCTTCTGCTCAGTGACTCAACAAGTGGTTCATAATCGGTCAGGTCGCTGACCAATATGATATAATCGCTAAAATGGGAACCGTGTTTGCCGGCAGGCGTCATGGCTGCCCGCCAGCGTATAATCCGCAACGCCTGTTCCAGCTCGGCTCGCGCATTATGAGCTTCCTGAATATGAATCCGATGCGATTTTTGCAGTTCAGATTTTTCATTCTCCGCAATTTGCACGCCCCGATCCAGGCTCCCGGCTATGTGGTACCGGATACCTTCACCACCTGTCTGACTTACATCCACAGTCCAGTCTTTTTGGAGTGATTGTTCCTGCAGCCAATGGGTCAGTGTAACAGTTGGCGTTTCATCATCCGCCGCGGCGGATTCATATTGCAACAGGCTGAGCGAAGAATACCGAATTGAATTGAGCGATTCCAGGACGGCAGAAAGTCCTTTTTTCTGGGATTCAAACAGGTAGTCCGGTTCATATAAGATGATGTTAGGATATTTTAGAAGCCCCGGGACGATTTCGTTCATCCTGCCCGGCAAGGACTCCCGGTCCGTCCAGTTCTGAGCAACGAGATAATCACTATAACCTTCGAGAAGGTCGATCAGCTCCAGGGCATGATTCGTTGCTCCGCGTCCTGCCAATTGCTTAACAATTTCGCTTATGGACACATCCGCCCGGTGCATGTCGGCAATCAGATCGGAAAGTACCCTGACTGTAGAGGGTGCTGACCATTTTCGTAACCCCTCATCCTGGTTGGTTCGAAGCCATTCGCGCAGAACAAGCGTGCGTTCGTCTGGTGCGAGGGGAGTAAGTGGAATTGGATTTGAAGGTTGGGATAGCATCGCGAGTTCGTCGAGCCAGTTTTCGAGCGGACGTATTTCCGGTGCCGGTGTCTTGAATGCACTTTGCAACTCGCGCCTCAGATGCCGTACCATACCCTGGCTCGACACGAGAATAAGGCAATGTCCGATTCCTTTTTCCTGAATAAGAGCGTTCAGTTTTTCTTCCAGAATCGACTTGTCGCGTGATGTAACAATACCAATATTCATGCTTATTCAGTCCGGTGATAGTGGATGCGTCTCAATAGATAATAAGTTAATCGATCGGATGACAACCCTATGTCACCCCATCACTACTTTTTACCCGAAATCAAGGTAAGATAACCGGACCGCATTTTGAAAACAGACGAAAAAAAGAAGCGAACCAGACTTGCAACCGGGAATAATCCCGGGACATAGTTAGTCTCACATTAACCGCTGTGATACCCCACCCCAGCCTGTCAATAAAGCATAAATCATAAGATTTAAATCTAATTTACTTAGGAGTTTTAGTAATTACGCTGGTTAACAACCCCCTTCACCTCCTTTATTAAGGGGGAAAGATCAATTTACTCCGGGATGAAGGTTGATAATTATAATATATTTAGGCACTTCAATAAATAGAATGACTTTTCGGACAGCCTCGGGCTATCTCAAATTCTTATCCGTGTCATTCGCTTATTCCAATAGGGATCTATGTAGCTTTCTCCACGAGAATGACGGAATCTGCGATTTTTACGAATAATGCAAAATTCAAAACTCATAATTCAAAATTCATAATTCTACTGACCCACCATAAAAAGGGCATTGCCAAAGAGCAATTTTCCATTAACCCAGAATCCGCGGAACAATGGGTTGTCGACCATATAGACAATCTCACCTCTGCCGATTGGTTGAACACCGAAATCGAGTGAGTTCATCAATCTTTTACGGGCATTATACCCGGTGAATCCGCTGACCAGCGCATCCCCTTCGACTACCCCAACATTCCAGCCGTCTTCCAAGTAATCATAGCTGTCGGCATCCAGTTTTAGTGAGAAGTAGGTATCGCCATATCCGAAAGCAAGTGGATGGGTGTTATCCAGATGCACGCGGTAGATGCTACCGGCGTTGATGTTGGTTGCTTCATCACGTTTTCTGCTTGCATATGTCTGCAGTTGGTCATCGGTATTTTCTTTGCCCCTCGCAGAATCAGTAGATTTTTTCTGCTTGATAGCAACGAAGTCTGCATTGGATGCCAGGTACTTAATGGCACCTTCCATAGCTATAAGTTTACCGCCGCTTCGGATCCATTGATGTATTCTATCGAGATCATGATTTCTAAAAACATCACTGTAGTTACCATCGGGTAGAATAAGTACGTCATATTTCTCCAAATCGATCCTGCCAAAGTAGTCCGTTCCAATCAGGGTAACGGGATAGTTGATCTGCCGGTCCATGAAGTGCCAAACAGCACCAACTGCGTAAGAGGAAGTGCCCTCACCCGATAAAACGGCAACGTTTGGTTTTTTTATAAACCGGATGTCACGTGAACCAAGGTCAGGGCCTGATGGAGTGAGCCCTGTTGTCAATGCATGGATTGGTTCATCATACTTTTTAGCTGCATCATTTACCAGGGTTTCGAATTGGTCACCGAGATGCCTGTTATCTTTCCTCAAGATAATAAGGGTGCCTATGGGATAGGTTTTCCCATCCAGAGAAAATGACTTTTCGGAATACCTTATTTTAACGCCATTATCAATGAGTTGGGCGAGCATTCTGAGATCCTGAAAACTATTCCATTTAGCAACGTAAGCATACGCCTGTTTTAGATCTGCTGGTTGGTACGCCTGATTGGGAAGAGTACCCTGTCCCGGTTCGATACGGTCGGTTAATGCATAACTGTCGACTCCATAAACATAGGGAAGAGCCCACGCGGTAATATCATACGTGAGTGAGTCGGAAAGAGCTGATTTAGGTTCAAACAAGACACGAGTTAATACACCTTTAGTCTGGTAAGAACTCACTAACAGATCTCCTGGCTGTACTTCCGTTCGTTCGTCTTTGTTTGCCTGGTAATGAAACCCGCGTACAGCTTGTTTTTTGGTCGCGAAACCATATGTGATCTGTTCTTTATCCAACAAATCAGTCAATTCTTTAAGCTTGTCCGGATTATTTGAAGCTTTTACCAGGTAGGTTTTGTAGGTATCCTCCGGACTGGTTCTCGCCTTCTGAAAATACTCTTTATAGTTTGAAAGGAGTTCATCATGGTGTTGTGAAGCTGCCTGAATCGTTGACATACTTGTTGTCCAGTGATGAGCGATTCGATCTGAGAGTGTCAGGGTGTCTTCGACTGCCCGTTCCAGGGCCAGACCTGCCACGCCTCCGCCACCCTGTTCATAGGTCATCCCGATGGCGCCGTTAAATATAGGATAAGTATCACCATAACTGGGATAAAAGAGATCGTACACCTGCCGGGTGAAGTAAAGCCAGCCATGCTGGTCAAAATAATGTGCGTTGTTCTCACCAACGATCTCCTGAAATTTACGTTGCCATTGGGTAATCGCTTCATGATATGGAATAGCGGCAGGCGCGAAGTAGTATGGTTCGCTCGGACCCATTTCGTGGAAATCGACGTGGATCTCCGGCATCCATTTTTGGTAGATGGCGACTCGTGCTCTCGATTCTTTCTGCACCATCCAGGCCCAGTCGCGATTCAGATCGAAGTAATAGTGGTTGACACGACCACCCGGCCACGGTTCGTGATGTTCGCGAGCATCATACGAAGGATTGGGAGTGTCGCCCACCATCTGGTTGTACCAGGCGACATACCGCTGGCGCCCATCGGGGTTCAGGCAGGGATCGATGATGACTACCGTATTCTTCAGCCATTCCTGGTACTTTTGATCTTCCCCGCTTGCCAGATCATAAAGTACCTTCATGGCGGCTTCCGTGCTGACCGCTTCATTCCCATGCACATTGTAGCTCAGCCAAACGATCACAGGTTGATTCGGATCAGCCGAACCATTCGAGACACCGGCCAGGTCCAGGTTGCTTTTGCGGATGCCATCAAGCCTTCCCTGGTTCTGTTGCGTGCTGACCCTGGCTATCATCAGGGGACGCCTTTCGTTCGTCTCGCCGTATTGCTCAAGCGAAACTTCGGGGCTGTTTGATGCCACATATTGAAAATACTCGACCACTTTATAATGCGGGGTGAAATGACTGCCTAGCGCATATCCCAGAAACTGTTCCGGACTCTTTAATTGTGCAAAAACAAAGCCCGGCAGACAGACCAGGACAACAATAGCCAATGCCTTACAAATCCTCATATCTACCTCAAATATTTTTAAATAATCCTTTCCTATCCGCCAAGAATAATGCTTCATTCTTCAAGTCGCAAGATGCGAGTGTTGACCGTCAGGGACTTGTCACTACCCAAAACTGGATTTGTGTGGATTAGTTTTTTGAGATATTAAAGCTGTTTATGACAAAAGGGGTTCAAAATCATTATGGAAGCGGAAATATTGCCTTGAGACCGCCGTCCGCACCTTACGGATATTCCCAATCAAGTTGGGAATGACGCTGGTTTTTTGTTTTGTATCCACATTTGGTGACGCAAAAAATTTGGTTAATGATGAGATCAGGGAGAGGCGTAATTCTAAATAGTCAGTTGCAAGAGTTAAATTTAACTGGAATATTCAGCGGAACTCTGCCGGATGGCCAATAGAATATCCTATTTGTATTCTATTCATAAAAAAAATTGTAAAGACTGATAATCGCATATATCTCAACGGAATCGATGCAATGAACATACTTATGAATATTTGTCTGGCATTTTTTCTGATTTGTAATCTTACGAAACCCGCGTTAACTGTCAGAGATGCGGAGGTTGCAAAACCTGGAAAACTTTTGATTATAGGTGGAGGAACTAAACCTGCTGCTCTGATCAGGAGAATGATTGATGAGTCCGGGGTAAAAAAAGATAATGGGTATGTCATCATTTTACCGATGGCCAGTGCTGAGCAGGATTCGGCTATTTATTACATGAAAAAGCAGCTAATCGAATACGGTGTTGCTAACGTGACGGGGTTCATGATTCATTCGGCAGATCAGGTACGTTCAAGCCAGCTCGACTCCATCAAAAATGCCAGCCTCATTTATTTCACAGGTGGAGATCAGCAACGGTTTATGAATATCGTCCAGAATACTCCTGTTGAACGTGCCATCATTGCTGCACATGACAATGGACATCTCATTGCAGGAACAAGTGCCGGTGCGTCCGTTATGACGGGGAAAATGATAACTGGAAATGAACTGAAGCATCCGAAATACGAGAGTACATTCAGCACCATAGAACCGGACAATATCGAAACTATCCCTGGCCTGGGACTTGTGACCGGCGTTATTATCGATCAGCATTTTATCATACGGAGCAGGGAAAACCGCATGTTTACAGCCGTTTTGCAATATCCACAGATCGTTGGCATTGGGATAGATCATTCTACGGCAATACTGGTGGATGGCGCACATGCGGAGGTGATTGGGGATAATCAGGTTATGGTATTCAGGAATCCTGAAAAATCAGTTCTGCGAAAAGACAACAGATTTGGTGGTAAAAACCTGCATGTCGATATTTATTTACCGGGAGAGGCGTTCCGTTTGCACTAATATCGGGAAGAATAATCAGGCGTTTGATTCTTAAGCAATACGTGGAGTATGGGAATGCAAACGGTCGATGTTAAAGGATTAATGATGATTTAGAAAAAGTTGAAAATAAAATTTTTCAACTTAGAAAGCCCTTTTCTATTTAATTAATGAGGTAGTAAAGTGATATTCCGGTCTTTTTTGGGGGTAAACAGGAACTTACAAAATATTGGAAATTGCATATATCATCAATATTGATGAATTTCACGTGTGTCTTGATTGTAGTGAGGGGTTTAAAACATTAAAGTGAATTATCGAAACCAACTACAATCATTAAACATTGGATGATCACCGGAAGTTGGCTATTTCCGGTTGATGTCGTGGTTACTTTGCCTCTACAGAAACGGGCGAGGGTAGGGGAAATCTTAACCAATCCAATACACTGCAGGAGTGTTAGACCTTTGCGTCTGCGCTGTTGCGGGAAACTGAAGCATCCGTAAACTAAAATACACTACGATATGAAAAAAGTGTTACTGACTCTTGGTGCCGTTATGTTTTTGTGTCTTGGCGTTGCCATGGCCCAACAAACACGCACCATCAGCGGAAAAGTGACGATGAAGAGCGATGGTTCACCATTACCAGGTGTTAACATCGTTTTAAAAGGAACGCAGAACGGTACGGTAACCGATGTGAATGGAAAATATACTCTGAATGTACCAGAAGCAGGCGGGACACTCATTTTTTCCTACATCGGAACAAAACAACAAGAAGTGGAGATTGGGGACCAGAATACCATTAACGTGGCAATGGCTTCCAATACCGAGCAGCTAAATGATGTAGTTGTTGTGGGTTACGGCTCTCAGATCAAAAAAGATATGACGGGTAACGTAGCATCTGTTTCCGGAAAAGATATTCAGAACGTACCTGTTCCAAACTTCGAATCAGCGATCCAGGGACGCAACGCAGGGGTTGTCATTCAGCAGAACAACGGTAAGCTGGGACAGGCCATGCAGATTCGTATTCGTGGGGCCTCATCTGTGTCGGCAAGTAATCAACCACTCGTCGTTATTGACGGTGTGCCGGTTACTTCAGACAATCAGAGTTCCACATACAATGGTACTTCTTCACAGACCAACCCGTTGGCTGACTTGAACTTTGAAGATATCCAGTCCATCAATATCCTGAAAGATGCTTCGGCAGCAGCTATTTACGGCTCGAGGGCATCCAACGGTGTGATTATCATCACGACCAAAAGTGGACAGTCCGGGAAAACACAGTTTGATGTAAAGTACTCCCAGGGCTTCAGCGGACCAACTGGTAAACGGAAGTTCATGAATGGCAAGCAATACTCTGATTATTTCCTGCAGTCTGCAAAAAATGCCGTCACATATTGGAACGATGGCTATGATTATGTCGGATATGTGACCTCCCATTTCAATAAATATTCTTTGGGGAACTGGTCGCAAAACAGCCCCGGCAATTATAACTGGGTCGATCAGGCTTTCAATAAAAATGCCGGTTTTAAAAACTTCGAAATTTCTGCAAGTGGTGGAAATGACAAAACCACCTTCTATGCATCCGGTAATTACAGCAATACCACTGGTATCATAATTGAAAATTACCTGCAGCGTATTAGTGGTCGTTTGAATTTAGATCACAAGGCAAATGACAAAGTAACGATCGGTTTAAAAGTCAATCTCGTAAAGACTACTAATAAGCGTGTCCCTGATGACGACGCCTTTTCAACGCCGGTACAGTTGCTTGCTCAGCCTCCTATCCAGCCTATCCGCGATAGTCAGGGTAATTATATTGGCGATAATTCACTGTACTTTGATGGCTTGTTATATAAAGACAATGCTTCATTCCCGGTAAATTCTTTCCATACCTATGCGAATGCATATGCTCAGTATAACATTACCCAGCATTTGATGTATCGTAGTGAGTTTGGACTGGATTTGTACGATCAGAATGAACAACGCTGGTTCGGAACAAAGACAGCACGGAATACAGGATATAGCAATGGTGATGCTTTACAGACCTGGGATCGCGTGGTTAACTATACACTGAACAACTTTGCTGAATACAGCAATACGTTTAATTCTGTCCATGATATTGATGCTACTGCCGGAATCAGTTACCAGCGGTCAAATCAGGATCAGAGTTACGTTGAGGGTGTCGGTTACCCGAGTGATCAGTTTCGCCAGGTGATTAGTGCCGCTCAGATCGTTGGCGGTAATACACAAGCCACCACCTTTAGCTTCCTGTCATATTTCGCACGTGCCAACTACAAATACAAAGATCGCTATCTGGTGTCTTTGAGTGGTCGTATGGACGGCTCTTCCCGATTCGGTAAAGATCACCGCTATGGATTCTTCCCGGCCGCATCGGTAGGATGGATACTGAGTCAAGAAAACTTCCTGAGAGACAATTCAATAATCAGCTTCCTGAAACTACGTGCCAGCTACGGTATTACAGGTAACGCCGCTGGTATTGGAAACTTCGCCTCACGCGGCTTGTATGGTGGTGTATCCTACGCCGGTTTTTCAGGAACCTCACCCAGTCAAACGCCAAATCCGAATTTGAAATGGGAACAAACAGCCCAGACAGATATTGGTATTGACTTTGGATTCCTGAATCAACGTATCAATGGTGAAGTTGACTACTACTATAAGAAGACCAAGGACCTGCTTCTCAATGTCAACGTTCCTGCAACAACAGGTTTTACCACGCAAACGCGTAATGTTGGTAAACTCCAGAACAAGGGGATTGAGCTTGTTGTCAATACCGTAAACCTGCTTGGCAAGTTTTACTGGTCGACCAACTTCAACTTTGCAGCAAATCAAAACAAAATTACCAGCCTCCAGGGTCAGGTCATTACCGGTGGATTCATCAATCGCGCCATGGAAGGTCAGCCAATCGGTATCTTCTTTGCGCAGGCGTTTGCCGGTGCTAACCCGGATAACGGAGATGCTCTTTATTACTTGAATCGTACTCCAACACAAGCGGAAATTGCTGATGGAACCGCGTTCAAGAAAAGTGGCATGTTTGGCGGTCGTTATGTGACAAACAATTACGATGCCGCACAACGTGTTGTCATTGGCAATCCTAATCCGAAATTTACGGCTGGCCTTACCAACAACTTTTCGTATAAAGGTTTCAACCTGAGCTTCATGTTCTACCTCGTATACGGAAATAAGATCTTTAACGGTGGTGGTAAGTACATGTCAGCCAGTGGAAGTTATTTTGACAACCAAACGGTTGACCAGCTTAACTCCTGGCAAAAACCGGGTGACGTAACGATGGTGCCACAGGCCCGCTTGTTTGCGGATAACGGTACCGGCGATTCATCTCGCTATCTCGATGATGGAACGTACCTTCGACTGAAAAATGCAACGTTCTCCTATGATCTGCCCAAGAGTGTTCTGAACAGATTAAATGGATTGCGTCAGATCAAGCTGTTTGTAACCGGACAGAACCTGCTGACTTTTACTAAGTACAAAGGTTTTGATCCTGAGGTTAATACGGACTGGCTGAACAGCAACATTGGCCTTGGAAATGACTTCTATGCTGCTCCACAGGCTCGTACTGTTTCCGTTGGTATTAATCTCGGATTCTAAAGGAGGCAGCTATGAAGAAGGAAAATTTCACAAATCAATTTTTCACTCAAATTCCGAAGCGAATGAATCGAGTAAAAACAATGTCGATGCTTCTGCTGAGTTTGGTTCTGGGTTTGTCGGCTTGCGACAAATACCTGAATGTTCAGCCCCAGCAGTCTATTGACCAAACCCTGGCGTTGAATTCAGCACAGGATGTTCAGAATGTGCTCATTGGCGCCTATAATGAAATGGGCGACTACTACCTGTTCGGGGGTCAGTTCATGATGATGCCGGACCTGCTGGCTGCAACGAACGAGATGAAGTGGGGCGGAACTTATCAGGAACCTCGTGAAGCTAACAATAAAGCCATTCACGTGGATAATAGTTTTGTTAGAGATATGTGGCAAAATTCCTACCAGACGATCAACATTTGTAACAACGTGTTAGTATCACTTGACAAGATCACTGATGCCAATACGAAAACGACTGTTGAAGCTGAAGCGAAATTTATTCGTGGATCGATATACTTCGAGCTCGTTGATCTTTGGGGAAAAACCTATACGGATGGAGATCCTAATGGAAATAAAGGAGTGCCGATCGTTTTGAATCCAACGAGAGGCATCACCAGTCAGGATAATGTATCCCGTAGTTCGGTTGGCGACGTATATAAGCAGGTCATCAGTGATCTGACCGATGCAAAATCAAAGCTTCCCGAATCAAATAGCTTCTTTGCAACGACGTACGCTGCCAGTGCTATGTTATCACGTGTTTATCTGATGATGGGCGATTATCAAAACGCCCTTGCTGAAGCTAACAGGGTGATAGCAAGTGGTAATTTCAGCCTTGTTAAGAACTATTTGGATGAGTTCAACAACGGAGCTAATACCACTGAGGATATTTTTGATATGCAGGTTAACTCACAAGACGGTACCAACAGCCTGCAGACGTTTTATGCCTCTTCATCATCTGGTGATGTTTCCAACCCGGGGCGTGGCGACATAACCATGACACAGGCTTTCATGAGCCAGTTTGACTCCACAGATGCCCGTTTTCAGCAGTTCTATCTGAGTACGGATGGTACGAACTACTACACGCACAAGTATGACAATCCTTTTGCCAATGTTGTAGTCTTCCGTCTTGCTGAGATGTACCTGACTCGTGCCGAGTGTAATTATCGCCTGGGCTCAAGTACCGGCGCAACTCCGCTCGCTGATGTTAATACCATTCGCGAACGGGCTGGCCTGCCGGATATGACAGCCATTTCAAGTGTTCAAGACATCCTGACCGAACGCAAGAAAGAGCTTGCCTTTGAAGGACACTTCCTGGATGACATAAAACGTACTCATGGTTCAGTTGGAAGCATTCCCTGGAATTCCACCAAGCTGGTCTTCCCGATCCCGCAACGGGAAATGGATGCTAATCCAAAGCTGACTCAAAATGATGGATATGGATCTTAATTAATGAAGGATCTATAGCGTTTATAAAGCTCCTTTACTGTAAAGTGAAGGGGCTTTTTATTTTATACAGACCAACTCTTTAACAAAGCGTGCTAAGCGGTTAACAACTTTTTACTTACGGTTCGGTCGGCATTAGCTACTTTGACAGATAATATAAACTCAGTTGAGTTAGACTTAAATAATATGTGTGGAATGACTCGATTTTCTCATTTTTCAAGGGGCGTAATCCGTTCTTTTTTCGCTGCCTCATCTCTTATTTTACTCGTCGTTATCCAGGTATACGGGCAGGGTAAATCAACGAATAAGCAAGATTATCAATATCCTGAGTCTACTTATAAGGCTCTGAAGTACCGATCCATTGGTCCTTGGCAAGGGGGGCGTTCGATTGCCGTATCAGGGGTGGTTGGCAAACCCTATACCTTCTATTTTGGGTCGGCAGGCGGCGGGCTCTGGAAGACGACCGATGGTGGAAAAACATGGCTGAATATTTCTGACAAATATTTCAAAAGAGGTGCTGTTGGAGCCATAACTGTAGCTCCATCAGATCCCAACGTGGTTTACGTCGGAATGGGTGAATCGGCGATCCGCGGCAACATGTTTACCGGCGATGGGGTTTATAAGTCCACCGATGGCGGCAAGACATGGGAGAATATCGGACTTGGTGAAACGCATGTGATCAGCCGCATCGTCGTCGATCCGAAAGATCCTGATCATGTTTACGTTGCGGCATTGGGGCATGTGTTTAAAGACAACAAAGATCGCGGCCTGTATCGATCAAAAGATGGAGGGAAGACCTGGGAAAAGATTTTGTACGTGGACGATAAGACGGGTGCCATTGATATCTCGCTCGATCCCAATAATCCCAGAGTTTTGTATGCTTCTTTTTGGCAATCGTATCGGACACCATGGATTATGTCCAGTGGAGGCGAAGGCAGCGGACTGTATAAATCGACAGATGGCGGCGATCACTGGACCAATATCTCACACAACCCGGGCATGCCTAAGGGACTGATGGGTAAGATCGGTGTTAGCGTATCTCCCGTTAACTCCAATCGGGTATATGCGTTAATTGAAAATAAGAATGGTGGTGTTTTTCGCTCGGATGACGCCGGAAAGACATGGCAGCGTCTTTATCACAAAACCCAGCTGACCCAGCGCGCCTGGTACTACACCTATATTTTTGCCGATCCCAAAGATGAGAACACGGTGTATGCCACGGATCTTGGATTTTATAAATCGGTCGATGGCGGAAAGAGCTTCGATCGCATTCGCACGCCTCATGGTGATAACCACGATCTCTGGCTCAATCCCAGTAATCCACAGATTATGATTGAATCGAATGATGGTGGCGCCAATGTTTCATATAACGGTGGAAAAACATGGACCGAGCAGGATCAGCCCACGGCACAGATTTACCATGTGAACCTGGACAACCAGTTTCCATATCACATTTATGGCGCCTCGCAGGATAACTCGTCCATCGATATTGCAAGCCGGACGACCGGTTATGGTATAACAACCAGCGACTGGCACGAGGTGGCCGGGGGTGAGAGCGGCTATATCGTACCGACACCGGGAAAACCGTGGATCACTTATGGCGGCAGTTACATCGGTATTATGACCAGCTATAATGATCACACCAAACAGACACACAACATTTCGGTTTGGCAGGAAAATACGGATGGATACGGTGCCGGCGAGATATCCTACCGCTTCAACTGGACCTTTCCGATCATGATATCGAAACATAATCCGGATGCTTTGTATACAGCGGCCCAATATCTCTTCAAAAGTACCAACCAGGGAATGAGTTGGACGCAAATTAGCCCGGATCTCACGCGTAATGATAAGACTAAACAATTGCGCTCCGGTGGTCCCATCACCAAAGATGAAACCGGAACAGAGAATTATGATACGATTTTCTCGGTTGCAGAATCACCCTTGAAGGAAGGATTGATCTGGGTGGGATCGGATGACGGGCTTATCCATCTGACTCGCGATGATGGCCAGCACTGGGAAGACGTGACACCGAAAGACATCCCGGACTGGTCTTTAATTAGCATTATCGAGCCTTCTCATTTCGATGCCGGTACTGCGTATGTGGCCGCCAGCAGATATAAGCTTGACGATTTTCATCCATATCTGTACAAGACGACCGATTACGGCAAGCACTGGACAAAGATAACAACCGGTATTCCGGATGATTTGTATATGCGTGTCATTCGCCAGGACACCAAAGATCCAAACCTGCTCTTTGCGGGATCGCAAAACGGTGTCTGGGTCTCGTTTAATGGTGGAGATCACTGGCAACCGCTTCAGTTGAATCTCCCACCCGTACAGGTTCGTGACATGGCCATCCAGGACCGTGAAAATGATCTTGTACTGGCAACTCACGGGCGCGGCTTCTGGGTCATGGATAACCTGAAACCGTTGCGTCAGCTATCTAAGAAAGTAGCTGATTCGGATGCATACCTGTTTGAACCGGAACATGCGTACCTGATGGATGGATACAGCTTACATCGTGAGGGGATGACGGTCGGTGAGAATCCCCCAAACGGAGCTGTTCTCTTCTATAATCTGAAGAATAAGCCGGATAGTGTTACGACCGTAAAACTCGATTTCCTCACACAGGCGGGAGATACCATTGCCACATTTTCCAGTAAATCTGCCGCTAAAAAAATGTCGGAAGAAGACAGCGGTGATGACGATGACGAAGCAAAGCCGGAATCGAATCAGCCGAAGATCAAGGCCGATTCCGGTATGAATCGTTTTGTCTGGGATCTGCGCTATCCGGAAGTGAAGAATCCTCCAAATAGGGTACTTGGCTCGAGCGGCGGGACACTGGATGGGCCCAAAGTTGTTCCCGGGGTTTATCGTGTGGTTTTAATAGCGGGCAAGAATACGATGGAGCAGCGGCTTGAAGTCAAAAAAGATCCAAGGATCGAAGCTACACAAGCAGATTTACAGGCCGAATTCAATCTCTTGAAAAAGATACACGACAAGCAGAACGTGACGGCAGAGAAGGTTAATCATATCCTTTCGGCAAAGAAGCAACTGAAAGGGTACCTGAGCGAGCTTAAGGACAATCCTCACTACTCGGAGTTGAAGAAAGCTGCTCAGCCGATTCTCGATAGCCTGAATGCTGTAGAATCGAAGCTCTATCAGCCGGACATCCATCAGTCAGAAGATGATTTGAATTACCCGGTCAGGTTATGGATCAAACTGGCGTCGTTGAATACATACGTAAGCTCGGCTTATGCGCGTCCGCCGCAACAGTCATATGCCTTGTTTGATACGCTTAATACCCAGGTTGATGCGCAGTTTAACCGTTTGGAACCGATCTTCAACCAGCAGATACCCGCTTTCAATCAAAAGGTTCAGGATCTTGGAATTCCAGCGGTATACATCAAAAAGGAATAACGAAAATTAACTTTAGAAATGGAAAAGGCTTTTCTTTCCCCCTTAATAAAGGGGGTTAGGGGGTTGTCCAACAACCTGATTTACTGGAACTTAAAATGACTAAGCAGTATATCGATGATTTCTCTAGATTCCGGGCTCTGCCTTCGGGAGACGAAGCCCCTATGGCAGGCGAAGTCTGCCTGGGATCGCAATTTGGGAAGCTCTGCTTCCCTTAGGAATATTGAAGCAGAGCTTCAAAACAGCGTTACGACGCAGAGCATCGTAACGAGGGTATGTATAGCTCATTCCTTTTCAAGTATTTAATTTCGATTCATCAATCACGTTGGCTACATGAACAGATCACATTTTTATTCGCTCTCAATTTTCGTATTGGCTATTTCACTTGCTGCCGGGACAGCATTATCGCCGGCAACAAAACCGCATAAGAAGAAATCATCAGAGGATACCTATCCGGTATCACTCTATAACATGCTTAGATGGAGGAGCATCGGACCATATCGCGGCGGTCGGGCTGTCGTCGCTGCAGGGGTGCCCGATGATCCATATACGTACTACCTGGGAACCGCCGGCGGTGGATTACTGAAATCCACGGATGGCGGCAAGACATGGATGAATATTTCAGACGGCTACTTCCACAGCAGTGGCGTGGGTGCCATTGCTGTGGCCCCTTCCGATCCCAATGTCATTTATGTGGGCATGGGAGAGACCAATATTCGCGGAAATATCACTCCCGGCGACGGCGTCTACAAGTCGACGGATGCCGGAAAAACCTGGACTAACATCGATCTGGATTCCACCCATTTTATTAGCAAGATCATTGTCGATCCGCGTGATCCAAACCGGGTCTATGTAGCAGCACTCGGGCATGTGTTTAACGATAATCCCGATCGTGGGGTCTATCGCTCTGAGGATGGTGGAAAGACGTGGCAGAAGATTCTGTATCATGATGAAAAATCGGGTGCGATTGATCTGGCGATGGATCCCAACAACCCGCGCATCCTGTATGCTGCTATCTGGCAGGCCTATCGTGCACCTTGGGGATTGTCAAGCGGCGGACCCGGAAGCGGCATATACAAAAGCACCGACGGTGGCGACACTTGGAAGGAGTTGAGCAAGAACCCCGGACTACCAAAAGGTATACTTGGAAAGATCGGTCTGGCTGTCAGTCATGGTAACTCAACCGTATGGGCGATGGTTGAAGCCAAACACGGCGGATTATTCCGGTCTGATAACGGAGGGAAGACCTGGACACTTGTCAACGACTATCATGATATTACGCTTCGCCCGTGGTATTACACGAAGATCTTTGCGGATCCCAATAACGATAATGTACTGTATACCGTCGACGAAGATTTTTGGAAATCGATCGATGCCGGCAAATCGTTTCAATCCATCGAAACGCCACACGGCGACAACCATGATCTCTGGATCAACCCGAATAACTCGAAGATCATGATCGAGACCAACGACGGTGGTGGTACCGTTACGTTCAACGGGGGCAAAACCTGGACCAAGCAGGATCAGAATATCGCCCAGTTTTATCATGTTTCGGTGGATGATCGTTTCCCCTACAGGCTGTATGGAGCACAACAGGATTTTGCATCGATATCAGTTAAGAGTCGAACAAAAGGATACGCGATTACGGCGGATGCTGTTCATTCAGTAGCCGGCGGAGAGAGCGGTTATGTCTGGCCAAAACCGGATCAGCCGACCATTACTTTTGGCGGAGGATATGAGGGCGACATGGAGCGATACGATGAAACCACAAAAGAAACATTCACAATAGCACCCTGGCCGGAAGACATGGACGGCTACGGAGCAGTCTCGTACAAGTATCGTTTCAAATGGACCTTCCCAATCATGTTTTCTCCATTCAATCCGGATGCCATGTATGCTGGGTCGCAGTACGTTCTCAGGAGTATCGACGAGGGGCATTCATGGACACGCATCAGCCCGGACCTGACTAGAAATGACAAATCGAAACAGCAGCCATCCGGTGGTCCTATTACAGTTGATGAAACCGGTACGGAGAACTACGATACAATTTTCTCACTGGCAGAATCGCCGGTACAGAAAGGCGTTCTTTGGGCAGGTTCTGATGACGGACTTATTCACGTATCCACAGACAATGGCCAAGTCTGGAAAGATGTAACGCCGAAGAATCTTCCTGACTGGGCGCTGGTAAGCATGATCGAGCCGTCTCATTTTGATGCGGGAACTGTATATGTAGCCGCAAACCGGTACATGAAGGATGACTTCCATCCATATGTCTTCAAAACCACCGATTATGGGGAACACTGGAAAATGATCACGGATGGTCTGCCGGATAATGAAATTGTTCGTGCCGTTCGCGAGGATCCGGAGAAAGAAGGACTCCTGTTCCTCGGAACAGAATATGGCGCATGGGTTTCCTTCAACAACGGCGATCACTGGCAGAAGTTGCAATTGAATTTGCCTGTTGTATCAGTACGCGATCTCCAGGTACAGCAGCGTGAAAACGATCTTGTCATCGCAACGCACGGCCAGGGTTTCTGGATCCTGGATAACCTGAATCCCTTGCGAGAACTCTCAGATAAAGTTAAAAATGCCGATGTCTACCTGTTTAAACCCGAGCATGCTTACCTGATGAAAGGCGGAAGCCATTGGGAACCGGGCGAGGCCGCCGGACAAAATCCGGTCAATGGTGCTGTCGTCTTTTATGATTTAAAGAACGCGCCGTCCGCTGGTACAAAGGTCAGTCTGACGTTTGAAACGATGAGCGGTGATACGGTACGATCTGTTTCCTATCAAAATGATTCAGATAAATCAGCGCCTTTTTATGGAACTGATCATTCAGATAAGGGACTGAAAATGACTGCGAATGCGGGTATGAATCGGTTCGCATGGGATCTGCGCTATCCGGATGCCGTCGAAGTTAATGGTATCAAATCGGGGACGTTCTATAGTTCAAAGGGTCCCAAGGTGACGCCTGGCATGTACAAAGTGATGTTGGAAGTTGGAAATCATACCTACAGCCAGAATCTTGAAGTACAAACCGATCCTCGTATACAGGCAACCCAGAATGACTTCGATCAAAGATTAGACTTGTTGAAGAAGATCCATAAGGATCTCAACCTGGTAAACAACAAGATCAACAAGGTCGAATCACTCCATCATCAAATTGATAACATCCTGAAAAAGTATGAATCTGTATCTGGTGCTTCAGATCTCAGAGCGAAAGGTAAAACCCTGAAGGACAGCCTTGATGCGGTTGAAGCAGACATGATACAAAAACACATTGCGACAGATGAGGATGTGCTTCGGTATCCAGTCCAATTACACACAAAAATAAGTGCACTTGGTTCCACTGTTGGAAACAGTTATGACAAACCGACTGTCGCGATGGAACAGGTATTCGACCATCTGGATCGTAAACTGCACGCTCAGTTAACCCGATTGAATAATATCCTGGATGCACAGGTTCCGGCATTTAACCAGGCTGTGCAATCTGTCGGCGTAGGTCATCCCCTATACATCGCGGATTAAGGGGATTGGCCGGATTTGGGGATTATGATCGTTGCCAGGATGTCGCAGGCGAGTTATTTGACTTGAGTTCGGGATACGTACTGGAAGAAATCGTTAAAACGATTCGTTCCAGATTCGTTGATTTATAGCATCCGGATTTATCCGGGTGTTATGAAGAATCTCCAACCTCTCGCAAGTCTGTGACTTGTGACAATATCAAGCGCTATGCTGGTCACAAGTCACAGACTTGCGAGAGGTATGAAAAATATTTTTGTACCAAAATCCGGCCAATCCCTTTAATCCGCGTTCAGCCAGGAGAGCAGCTCATCAGCACTTTTGGTATTCAATATACGATTGGGACCGAACCAAGCCTTACGGGCGATATACACGCCATAACGGACATCATCGAGGCCATCAACAGTATGCGCGTCGGGGCAAATTGCCGACATGAGCCCGACATCTTTGGCTTTGCGGCCATGCCTCCAGTCGAGGTCGAGGCGGTGGGGATTTGCGTTGATCTCGATTGCCGTGTTATGCTCGGCGGCCAGTTCGATGAGTTCGTTCATATCCATGTCGCTGGCGCTTCGTTTTAACAGGAGTCGTGTTGTGGGGTGACCAACAATTCGTGTGTATGGATTCTTGATTGCATTACGAAAGCGATCCATCATCTTCTCACGCGGCATGTCCAGACTCGCGTGTACGCTGGCAATAACGAGATCAAACTGTTCCAGGACTTCATCCGGGTAATCAAGACTTCCGTCACTGAGAATATCCGATTCAATTCCCTTCAGGATGCGAAAGGATTTGTCTCCCTTCGCATATTCCTCGTTGAGGGTATCCACTTCTTCCCATTGGCGTTTCAGATCGTCGATACTAAGTCCGCCTGCGTAGGCAGCGGTTTTCGAGTGATCTGTGAGTCCGAGGTATTCGTAGCCTCTTTCTATACAAGCATCGGCCATCTCCTGGATGCTGTATTTTCCGTCGCTCCAGGTGCTGTGTGCGTGAAGAATCCCGCGAAGCTGATTCTGTTCCAGTAAGTTCGCCTTCTCATTTTTCTCGAAGAAATCAAATTCTCCCATGTCTTCGCGCAGTTCAGGAGGGACAAAATGAAGATCCAGCTTTTTATAGATATCCTCCTCGGATGAATAGGAAACCGGTTGATCGAAGTCGGTCTCCCCCTTATCAGAAAGCTTGAACAGGCCGTACTCATTGAGGCTCATTCCCCGCTCACGTGCACGCTGGCGCATCACCACATTGTGTTCCTTGCTGCCGGTGAAATACATAAGTGCTGCCGGGAACTGCTCCGGTTTGACAACACGCAGATCCACCTGGCGTCCTGATTCCGTTCGAATTGAGCTTTTTGTTTCTCCGCGTCCCAGAATTTCAGTCACCAATTCATGACCCGTGAATGCATCGAACAGGTCGGATACATGTTCCGAAGTCGCGCCAACCAGGAGATCGATATCCCCAATCGTTTCGAGACGGCGCCGCAACGATCCGGCGATATCAATAGATTCCACGCCTTTTTGCTTTTTCATGAAATCATACATTGGATCGGCGATTTCAATGGCCTCGTTGATCAGGCAGCGCTCGGAAAACTTCTCCATCCATTCGATCGACTTCATAATTTTTTCAGCCGATTTTTCACCAAGACCGGAGAGTTTGGCGACAGAGCCGTCTTTCACCTTTTCTTTCAACTCGTCGATCGTAGTAATGTCCAGTTCCTTATGAATCTTGTAGATTTTTTTAGGACCCATGCCTGAGATATCGAGCCATTTTATCAACTCTTTAGGAACCCGATTATGCAGATCATCCAAAACCGGAATCGATCCTTTTTCGGCAAAATTGTAAATGTCTTCTGCGATGGATTTTCCGATCCCCTTAATATCAGTCAGATTCTTATTATCGATATAAGTATTGATGTCTCCATCCAGACTTTCAATGGTACGCGCCGCATTGTCGAATGCACGTGCTCGAAATTCGTTTTCTCCCGCGAGACGCATCAAAGTCCCGATTTCCTCCAGTTTCTTGGCAACCTGTTGATTTGTCAATGCCATATAAAACGTTGATTTAATAAGGTTATAAAGTTGTCCTGCCTGCTGATTGCAATCTGTCACTAAGATTATGCAACACAAAAAGAAGGTACAGATATCCCTAATCTCAGGGAACAGTTAACAATTAACAGTGATCAATTAAGAAAAGCGACTTTGAAAAACGGGAAATGAGTCTTAAAGTCATGTGATATATGAAAAGCCTTTTCGTTTTAGCCACAGATAAAGTGTAGATATCACATAATAAGTGCTTACAGCACAAGCGTTTTGATTTTGAAAATAAATAAGTCGATTCTTAATACGTTAAGTTTTACCCCAAAAAATGTGTTTGGGTGAATTCGGAAAGACGGAAGAAAAGCGATTTTTTGAGAAATAAAGGTTGCTTTTTTGTGATCGCTTAAAAAACAATAGTTTGACATGCGCCAAATTGTTCATTTCCTTATGTGTTTTTGTATATTTATCACATTATAAGAATGTTGGTAGGCATTCCGCTGTTAATAGAGCTTTGAGTTACATAACCATTCCATAAGTGATTCCAGTTAAAATAATCTTGCCAGCTTGAGAAACGGGAACCTTATGATACGTTAGGCTCGTTGCAAACTGCCTGTGAGTTACCGTGATAAAAATAATCTTCATCGATTATAAAACTTTGACTACTTGAACGCGTTTTCTGAAATGTTATCCAGACGCAGACGTTCAGGATCTTGATGCAACAGATTTTCTCTACAAAATGAGCTTCACAAAGATTCGACACATCGGATCGCAAGTCGGCACTTTTTTTAAAAGTCCGTTAGGCAAAAAGATTGGCCTTTGGTTACGTCGTCTCTTTGTTTTTGTAGTTATTGGTCTGTTGATTTATCAACTCACCGGAATTGGCTGGACGAAAGTTTTCTTTGCTCTACCTACCAATCCGCTTTTTTATGTGATTTTTGCGGTTATATATCTTTCGCTTCCAATTGCCGAGATATTTATTTATAAACTCTCATGGCGCTTTTCAATACGAAAGATATTACCTGTTTTTATGGTTAAACGGGTATATAACAAAGATGTGATTGGATATTCGGGCGAGGCCTTTTTTTATTTGTGGGCGCAGAAGAATATCGACGAAGATCATGCCCAGATCTTTAAGACAATCAAAGACTACAATATTCTCTCCTCCATTGCATCTACGTCCGTTGCACTGGGGTTGTTTTCGCTTTTCCTTTTGACGCAACATATCCAGCTATTTCACTGGTTCAATGAGCACAACAGGATGTATCTCTATCTCGGAGATGTATTCATTATCCTGTTGATTACGGGTCTAATCATCTTCCGTCATGTTGTAATATCGATGCCGATGAGACGAGCGGGCATCATCTTTTCGATTCTGTGCGGACGCCTGGTTCTTACACAGTTCCTGATGATTTGGCAGTGGCATATCATCTTGCCTAATGTAGAAATGAATATATGGTATACACTCATTTCTGTCGGTTTGCTCATCGACCGCATCCCGTTATTGCCCAATCTTGATGTTTTATCGGCAAACGCCAGTATCAAGATCTCACCGCTTTTAAAGGCACCAACTGTTACTATTGCAGCAATTATGCTCGTCAACAATGCACTGACCAAGATTATCGATGTTATTCTTGTGGGAGCTTCCTCACTGATTATCGACGGTCATATTGCCCCTCTTCCCGGAAAAGACAAATCAAAAGAACTGGCTGCAGAGTTGGCCAACGGATCGGTGCATTGAGATAGAGAAAAGTGGACATTTCGGGTTACACGTCATGTCGCAAGTTTGCAACTTGTGACATATAAGATTTCTTTGATTTCAGCGTTTTGGTCTACCCCTAAATCCCCTAAAGGGGACCTTCGACTCAGGATATGTTAAAAGACAGCAAGCATTTTGAAAAACACTGTTATCTATATAACCACATTTGTTAAGGGACAAAGTTAAGTCTCCTTCAGGGGATTTAGGGGTGAAAAAGAGCGTCTAAATTGTTCTGCTTTTAACTCAACTACTTACCCTCCTCCATTTCAACCGGCTGCGGACTCGGCCTCAGAGCCTCAGCTAAAATCGAAGCCGGATGTTTTGCCGTGCGTTGAACGCCATCGCGTATCTGGTGACGGCAACTGAAACCTGGGGCACAGATGATCGCATCCTGTTCTGTCTTGCGCAGTGACGGAAACAGCACCAGTTCGCCGATTTGCATAGACACTTCGTAATGATTTGCTTCATATCCGAATGACCCGGCCATTCCGCAACAGCCGGTTTTTAAATCCACCGGGTTGAAATGGCTTGCCTTGAGGACTTCCAACGTAGGTTCGATACCGGAAAGAGCTTTCGCATGACAATGTCCATGTACATGCACGGTTTGGTTCCTGCCGTGTGTAATTTCGCCTAAGTGATGTGGATGAGATTTTTTATCTCGATTCAGATATGAAGGCGACACAAACTCTTCGAACATGTAACTAACCTCGGCAATGAGCTTCGCCTTGTCCAGATCGATGTCATCGCAAAGATCCAGATATTCATCGCGAAGTGTGAGGATTTCCGAAGGTTCAAGTCCGACGATTGGAGTTCCTTTTTGAGCAAAAGGAAGCAATATTTGGATACAGTTACGAACCTGATCAACCGCCTTATCAAGCAGGCCTTTTGAAATGGCGGTACGACCACTTTCTAAAGGGTGTGTCGTAAATACATTGTAGCCCATCGCTTCAAGCACATGAACGGTATCTTTTCCTGCTTGTGGTTCATGGTAGTTCGTAAAGAGATCGATAAACAACAAGACATCGGGTTTGTCCTTGTCGGTTGCCGGCACGTGGGCTGATTCGAACCAATCGGTAAATGTCTGATGGGCAAATGCGGGGAGCGCACGTTCCGGATGAACTCCGACGAACTGACTGAACAACTCACGTCCTACCGGAGAATGATTGAACCAGTTTGTAAACCCCGGCATCCGGGAAGCAAGCGGGTAGAGACGTCCCGGATCACCAAAGAAACGACTGCCGATGGGTGTTCCCTTTTGTTGATGCCGGCCATGTAGAAACTCCGATTTCATGCGGGCCATATCCACATTGGCCGGACATTCCGTCTTGCAACCCTTGCACATCACGCAAAGATCAAGAGCTTCATACAATTCGTCAGAAGAGAATGCATCTTGCTGTTTACCTGAAAACAACTGACGAAACAGGTTGGCCCGACCGCGTGTGGTATCCTTTTCTTCTTTTGTTGCCATATACGATGGACACATCGTACCGCCGCTTTCAGATAATTTGCGGCAAACTCCGGCTCCGTTACACTGTTCGGCAAGAGCTGCAAAACTTCCTTCCTGCCGGTAGTGAAAGACCGTGTCTACGCGGGGAGTTTGGTACTCAGGGGAATATCGAAGATTGGTATCAATAGATTTAGCATTAACAATCTTCCCGGGGTTGAAAATATATTGAGGGTCCCAGATCTCTTTAACCTGCTGAAGCAACGGCATCATCTCTTTGCCAAGTACCTTTTCGATGTATGGCGCACGAGCACGGCCATCACCGTGTTCACCCGATAGAGATCCTTTATAAGAGTGCACCAGATCGGCTATTTCCTCAGCCATCTGTTTCATCGTCCGGATTCCATCCTCTGTTTTAATATTGATGACAGGACGCAGATGAAGCTCGCCAACAGACGCGTGGGCATAGAAGACACAGTTCGTATTGTGCTTTTTCAGGATTTTCTGAAAATCCTGTACGTAGGCGGGCAAGTCCTGAACACGTACTGCAGTGTCTTCACAGAACGTGGGCGTTTTTTCCTCGCTCGTGAGTCCCATGAGCAGGCCGAGTCCTGCTTTTCTCAGATCCCATACGCGCCGCATTTCATCAGGGTCATCGATGACGGGAATTGCATAGCCAAAATGGTTCTCAGCGAGATGAGCCTTCAGGTCGTCGGCCCGTTTGCACAGTTCTTGCGGATCATCTCCATCGAGTTCGATGACGAGAAAACACTTCGGTTCACCTTCAAGGAAGAATCGGTTGTGACGCTGTTCAATATTCCCTTCAGTGGCCTTAATGATGATATCATCAACCAGTTCTACGGCCGCCGGGCCAAATGAAACGGCCTCGACCGTAGCGCGCATAGCCTCATCAATAGAATAAAACTGGGGAATAATGAGAATGCTGTGTGGATCTTTTTTTACCAGTTTTACCTTTGCAGAGGCAGTCATAGCCAGGGTTCCTTCACTGCCGCAAAGAAGCTCAGCCATGTTGAATGGACGCCCATCCGGGTCGAAGGGCTGCATCGTACAGAGTTTATCAAGTGCGTAACCTGTATTTCGTCGGATGATCTCAGGATGCGGCCAGGCTTTCAGAATTTCGTCTCTATGCCCTTCAATGAGGCTTATCATCTCCCGGTATATTTTCCCCTCAAGATTCTGCATCTGTTTTTTGTGCTCCAGCTCTTCAGGACTAAGAGGGTGAAAGAAGGCCGTTGTCCCGTCACTCAGGATCGCCTCGACTTCAAAAATATTATCCCGCGTGCTTCCGTACTTAATCGAATAGGATCCGGTCGAATTGTTGCCGATCATACCTCCCAGCATGCACCGGTTGGTCGTAGAAGTGTCCGGGCCAAACATCAGACCAAGCTTTTCTGATTCGCGATTAAGCGTGTCACGAATAACTCCCGGTTGAACATGGGCCAGCTTTTGATCTTCGTCTATATCCAGAATCTCGGTCAGCCACCGGGAGACATCCATGACAATACCACCGCTCGTTGCCTGTCCGGCAAGACTAGTTCCCGCGCTTCGGGCTGTAATAGTCAGACTATTTTTTGATGCCCATCCTACAAGGTCGCGAATATCTTTCCCCGTCTTTGGGAAGGCGACGCCAAGCGGCATTTCCTCGTACATCGACGCATCGTTGGAGTAGAGTGTACGTGTTAGCAGATCGGTGTGAACGAGGTTTTTGACGTTGCTGTCAATGGGAAGCGAATCCATAAAAAATCCTAAACAGTTAAAAAGCCGATATTCAAATTCTGAAACAAGATCAGCAGAAGCTTCGTTGCTTCGATGAACTATTTAGAATGTACGGATTTAGCTACCGGAATTAAACGGAGAACTGTGCAAGTGCCCGCCGGACAATCTCATCCCCTATGGATAAACCAGCAGTTGCTGCCGGACTCGGGGCATTCAGTACGTGTATCTCACGTCCGTCTGCAACAAAGGAGAAGTCATCCACTATCTCACCTTTTGGAGTCAGTGCCATAGCCCGGACACCGGCTGGAGCAGGTTCGATGTCTTCGGACTTCAGTTCCGGGATAAGTTTCTGTAATCCCTCGAGAAATGCCTGTTTAGAAAGCGACCGGTGCCACTCGTCGAGCCCCATGCGCCAGTGCTTGCTCACCAGTTTCCAGAAGCCGGGAAACATCAACGTTTCAATAGTGTCTCGCGCATCGAACGATAGTTTATCATATCCTTCCCGCTTGAAAGCAAAAACAGCATTCGGACCACATTCGACCCCACCAAGTACCATCGTTGTAAAATGAACGCCCAGGAAGGGGAATTCCGGGTTTGGCAATGGGTAGATGAGTGTGTTTACCAGGTGTTCCGCGTCTTTGGTGAGTTTGTAATATTCACCGCGGAAAGGCACAATTTCAATTTCCGGTTCATAACCAGCCAGCTGGGCAACGCGATCGCAGTACAATCCAGCACAGTTGATGAGATACCGGCTTTGATACACAGAATTCTGCGTCATCACATGAAGTCCGGTTCGGTCGCTGCGGATATCCCTGACTTCCTGGTTGAATGTCACACTGCCGTCCCGCTTCTCAAGCAGGATTTTTAGCTGTTCACATACGCCCCGAAAATCGACAATACCGGTGTAGGGAACGTGGATAGCCCTTTTCCCGGCCGAATACGGTTCGATCTCGAGCAATTGTTCCCGGTCGATAATCTTGATTTCATCAAGACCATTCTTTTTACCTCGTTCATAAATTGCTTCCAGGCGTGGCAGTTCCTCTTCATTATTGGCTACAATTACCTTACCACAGATATCGTAAGCCACACCATATTCCTTGCAAAAATCGATGAGCTGCAGACGCCCATCAACACAATTTCGAGCACGGTAACTTCCGGGTTTGTAATAAATACCAGAATGAATGACACCCGAGTTGCGTCCGGTTTGGTGAGCTGCAACTTCGTCTTCTTTTTCGAGAACCAGAATTTTCCATTCAGGTTTAGCAAGGGAGAATTTATAAGCCGTTGAGAGTCCGACGATTCCGGCTCCTACGATTGTAACATCATATACCATTGTTATTTAATACTTAAAAAGCCTCATTTATACGCAGGCGTGTTGTAAAAACGTTTAAGCGTTTCACCGCTGCTGTACGATTCAAGGAATAAAATTTGTATTGTTTCAATGACCTAACCCAAATTAAAATCAGTGCAAGGTAATTATTTGTCATCGAAACAGCGAGTATCTGTTATCGGGTATTTTAGACCTGTCCTGTATGTGTTGACGGCTTTTTCAATGATATTCTTATTGAGTTTCAGGGGATTTTCTCAATCGGGAAGTAATGGTGAACGCAAGCAACGCTATCGACAGGAATCGGATACGGGGAACCAGCTGATCCATCACATAACAACGGTTGATGAACGGTATGATGCCGAATTTTATGGACTTCACCTGACGATATGGCCGGACTCCCAGAAGATTTCAGGTTATGTTGTATTCGGTGCGAGTTTGACTCAGCCTACCAACTCCATTTATGTGGATATGGGTTCAACAATCCATATGGATTCGATCATTACAAAAAATGGTGTTTCCCTGGATTTCCAGCGCAATCCGAATAATGATCAGCAGATCGAAATAAATCTTGGTCACCAGGGATTTACAGGAGACAAGCTATCCCTGAAACTCTTCTATCACGGTAATCCCGCAGCTGCAGGTGACGGTAGTTTCTACTTTGGACAGAAAGATGGCGGTCCGATTGTCTGGACACTCAGCGAGCCGTTCGGCGCATCCAACTGGTTTCCATGCAAAAACACACCGGCGGATAAGGTCGACTCGTCCGAGGTGGTTGTAACTGTGCCCGATCCATTAAAAGTAGCCTCAAACGGACTATTGGTCTCGGTTGATCATTCACAGGATGGATGGTCGACGTATGACTGGAAGGAACACTATCCGATCGCACCTTATCTCATTTCCCTGGCCATTGCGGATTATAACACGTTTACGAAGTGGTTTCATTATAGCGCAACCGATTCGATGCCGGTTGTTAATTACATCTACAAAAGCACCGACGAAGCATATGTAAAAAAACAAACTGACGATGTACTCAAAGCACTGGCAATCTATTCAAAGGCGTACGGTCCCTATCCTTTTTTGAAAGAGAAATATGGACAGGCACAGTTTACCTGGAATGGCGGGATGGAGCACCAAACGATGACTTCACTTGGCGCATATACCACACCGGTTGTTGTTCACGAGTTATCGCACCAGTGGTTTGGAGATGCCGTTACATGTGCTTCCTGGGAGGATATCTGGTTGAATGAAGGGTTTGCTACATTTTCCGAAGGACTATTTATAGAGAAGACCGAAGGAGAGAAGAGTTATCATTCATGGCTTCGTACTATGATGAAAGCCGTGATGGAAAAGCCTGGTGGATACCTGTATATCCCTGCAATACAACTCTTATCGAATAGTCAGTCTGCATCCGATCGCATTTTTGACAGCCGGTTGTCCTATGACAAAGGTGGCGTCGTTCTTCACATGCTCAGGTATGTTCTGGGCGATTCCCTCTTCTTTTCATCATTACGCCATTACGTGGAAGGACCGCTGAGATATCATTCGGCAACGACGCAGGAATTTGAACAATCCTTTGAAAAATCGACCGGTCAGGATTTATCGTGGTTTTTCAATCAGTGGGTGTATGGTGAGGGATACCCGGTCTACACCATAAAGTACGGCTATGCCAATACGCATCCGCCTTTCAAAGCCCTCGTCTGGTTGCATCAGGATAATTCAACAGGTGATTCCCTTTTCTTCCGCATGCCGGTAAAGCTTAAGTTTGAAGCTCCAGGCGTGGATACGACGTTTACCGTTTTGAATACGAAACAAGATCAGAGTTTTTCTTTTGAGCTCCCATTTCTGCCCATAAACCTGCGGCTGGATCCGGATTCCGATTTTTTGAATGAGGTGAAAACATCAACGTCATTCGCCGATGGTGAAAATCCGGATTATCAACTACCGCATCATCCCTATCTCAATCCCAATTATCCGAATCCCTTTAACCCGGCAACCAACGTTTCATTTTACATGGACCGGCCCGGACAGGTGAAAATCGAAGTTTATGATATTACCGGCCGATTGGCTGCCACGCTCGTTGACAGCTATCAGGGCGAAGGGTATCACGTGGTGAGATGGAATGCCTCCGGACTGGCAAGCGGCGTGTACTTTATTCGTCTCCAGGCATTGGGTACCGTGCAGGTAAAAAAAGCGATGCTGTTGAGATGAAACAAACCCCCAAAGTTTCAAAAACCTTGGGGGTTTTAGAGTCATATTGTGACAGCATACCTTTACCGTGATTTAATCTCATCCGAGAATTGATCGGTATATTTAGTTTGTGGTTACATGGAATGTGCTCGAATAGACGTATGCTTTTGTGTAGTCAGCAATTTTTAATCTCAGATCAAAAGACTGGTTTACATATGTTTGGTAACTCTGGCCTGTTCCAACCTGATGGAACAGATCACCAGGACCATTTTTCCTTTCCCATATATATGTATAAGGCGGGATACCTCCTGACCCGCTTGCCGTCCATGTTCCCTGAGAACCGTTGGTAACAAAGACCGGTCCGGATATGGAACCGCTAAGGGTAGTCGGAGTTGCGACCCCTATCTGGTCATTATTTCCATCAGGGTCGTTAGAAACATAACCACCGGTAACAAATCCAGAAGTTACTAATAGAAGTCCGGCCATGTGGGGAGTAGCCATAGATGTTCCGCTCTTGTAAGCTGTACCACCTCCTGGAGCCAGCGAAAGAATGTTGACACCAGGTTCACTGTAATCAATAGGTGGATTTCCGTAATTAGAAAAAGAGGCAAAAACGTCTGAGTTATCAAAGGCTGAAATGGTCCAAACATTAGTATTGTTAACACGAGCAGGAGACCAATCACCAGCATTGGGATCTTGAGTACCTGAGTGGTTACCTGCAGCAATAGCGAAACGAAGTCCATTATTGGCATCGGAATTAACTGCATTATCGATATCTGAACTTGGTGGATAAACTTGTAAACTCATGTTAATAACGTCAGCACTACTTGCATGCAATGGGACATAATCTAATGCATCCAGTATGCTATTTACAGGACAATTTCCATATTGATTGCATGCTTTTACAGAAATGACTGTCGCACCGGCAGCAACACCAACTACATCAATGGAATTGTCTTTGGCAGCTATAATCCCCGCCACGTGAGTGCCGTGACCATTTAGATCATTAGGATCTTCACCTGAAATAAAGGAGACGCTGTTCGTAGCATCAACATTGAGGTCAGAGTTTGTCAAATCAATCCCCGAATCAATAATCCAGGCTTTTTTCCCAGCGCCGTCAAAAGGTCCTCCTACTCGTTTAATTCCCCATGGCAATGTTTGTGCAGTAGTGGTTTTTGATACGACTTTGTCTCCGGTAGAACTTATTTTAAACCAGTAGTTCTGGCTTATGTGATCCACCAGTGGGTTTTGTTGGAGCCGCTTTACCTGATCGGATGTGAGATGGGCCGCAAAACCGCGCAGGGCGTACTTATACTTTGAAATGACGGATTTTTGAGTGATTCCTGCGTTAGTAAGGACCGAATCAATTTGTAGTCCCACTGCTTGTGCAACGGCCTGTCCCATTCTACCGTTAAACCGGTCTTTGAGAACGACGATATATTCTCCGGGAATCAATTGTGAATCCGGGACAGCCGGACTCATCAACTGTTCAGTTGCCGCCGGTGAGGTTTGACTTTTTATTTGGGGGGGGTAGTTTGTACCGGACCTTTGTTGTCGCAGCCCATTACCAGAAGGGCGAGTGCTATGCCGTAAAGAAATGATAGATGAATAACCAATCGTTTCATCGGTATCTCCTTTTTAAGATGAATGTTTTTGTGATGAAAACCCTTGAGATGTGGAAATCGGAAAGGGCTTTTAATAATAAGAGACACTTGTTTAATGTTTGTTACATATTTATCCTGTTTTAAGTAAAAAAACCTCATACTAATTCATTAAGCTATGAAATTTCAAAATGTTGCTCTGATATCGGTAATGTGTATGGCACCCATTCTTTCCGGTTGCGGGACCGGCCCCAAACTCAAAGATGTTCCGCTTGTAGATGGCTGGTCGGAAACAGGATTATCTGACTATTCAGTAACCATGTTTAAGAGTGATGGTCGGTACCTGTATGCAGGAACAAATCAAGGACTTTACAGGCACGATCTTTCCAAAACAGACAAGGAGTGGCAAAATATAGGGCTTAATAATCATGGCATATGGAATATTGCAATCTTTAATGCTCAAAAGATCTTGGCAGCAGTGAAAATAGCCGATTTTGCTTCAGGCGACCCTACGCTTTTCATAACCACAGATGGGGGAAAGTCATGGGAAAACTACCAAAATGGTTTCGGGGGAAAGAATCATTATACATGGGTTGAAAGTCTTGAACGGGACCCCGCAAAACCGGAGATCCTGTATGCTGCCCGGGCCGGTCTTATTGCCAAGTCTAAAGATCAGGGGTTAAACTGGGAGCCGGTATACGGTCCGTGGGATGGTTTCGGGGGACATAATCCCGTTTTGAAAGCAGATCCGAAAAAGCCAGGTACTATATGGGCGGGAGGTTCAAATGGTTTTTTTGACCCAATTTTATTTAAGAGTACTGATAATGGGACTACTTGGCAGGTGCTTCTGAAGAATGTTTTTAACGATGGAGTAGAAACGAATATTTCAGATTTGCTAATCAACCCACACTATTCGGATACTTTACTTATAGGTGAAGAGGCAGCTATCGAAGAGGGCAACGGCATTAAACGATCATTTGACGGTGGGCAGAACTGGACAAAAGTGTACAATCAAACCCCAATTTATACCCTCGTCAGCGATCCTTTAGATTACAACCAGGTGTATGCTTCCGGCCATAACCAGAATTCGACTCTTTTCTTCGCCTCTTCGCCTGATTTCGGGAACACCTGGAAAATCGTATCTGATAGTGCCGGCCCTGCGAACATATACACCAATGCCCTCTTTGCCGATACCCTTAACGGGAAGAAAGTGCTTTATTTTGGTACCAATAAAGGTGTGTACAGGTATGTTATGGCGGAGTAGATGTTACGTATCCACCCTTATAGGGTAATGAAGTGTAAAAAAAGCTAATACTAATTCATTAAGCCATGAAATTTCAAAATGTTGCTCTGATATCGGTAATGTGTATGGCACTCATTCTTTCCGGTTGCGGGACCGGCCCCAAGCTCAAAGATGTTCCATTTGTAAATGGTTGGTCGGAAGCAGGACTCTCTGGCGACTCGATAATTGTGTTCGAACGGAATGGACAGTATTTGTACGCCGGAACAGACAAAGGCCTCTACCGGCATGATCTAACGAAAACGGATAAATCGTGGGGCAGTCTGGGACTCAATAATCACAGTATCAAAGATATGGTGATTTTCAATGCCAATAGGATTTTGGCTGCCGTTGCCATAGCAGATTTTGCATCGGGTGATCCCACGCTTTTTTTGACAACAGATGGGGGAAAATCGTGGAAAAACTATCAAAATGGCTTTGGGGGAGCAAATAACGAAACCTGGGTGGAAAGTTTGGAACAGGACCCATCGAAACCAGATATTCTTTATGCTACCCGGGGCGGTGGTTTTGTTGCAAAATCTTCCGATCAGGGAAAAAGCTGGAAACCCGTTTCCGGAGTTGGCAATTGGGATAACTGGGGGGGATTTAATTATGTGCTGACAGCTGATTCTAAACAACCAGGTACAATTTGGATGGGAGGAATGAATGCCTTCTGGGGGCCAAGTTTATTTAAATCTATCGATTTTGGTAACACTTGGAAATCTTTTCAGGATAGTGTTTCCACCGATGGCATCGAAACAACAATTTATGATCTGATTATTAATCCATTGAATTCAGGAAACTTGTTAATCGGAGAGGATATTGGCATCAAATTATCAGGGGATGGCGGACAAAACTGGACAAAAGTATATGACCTATCTGCAGTTTACACATTGACTATGGATCCACTCGATGACAATCAGGTCTATGCATCTGGCTATAACCAGAATTCGACTCTTTTCTTTGCCTCTTCGCCTGATTTTGGGAACACCTGGAAAATCGTATCTGATAGTGCCGGCCCTGCGAACATATACACCAATGCCCTCTTTGCCGATACCCTTAACGGGAAGAAAGTGCTTTATTTTGGTACCAATAAAGGTGTGTACAGGTATGTTATGGCGGAGTAGATGTTACGTATAAGTGTCCCTCCTGTCAGGGTCAAGCCCCTGACGGGGGGGATGAACTGGTCATCTACCCTCAAAAACTCACCCTGGCCTGGAGCAGAAAGTTGCGGCCGGCCTGCGGATAGTAGTAGTTCTCAGCGTTTAACTGGCCGTTGCTGATGTACTCATAGGTGTATCCGTTTGCCTCATACATTTCATTAAAGATATTGTTGACGAGCAAGGTGAGTTGCACGTTTTTATGGACCGGTCCGGACAGGTGAAAATCGAGGTTTATGATGTTACCGGAAGGTTGGCTGCCACGCTCGTTGACAGTTATCAAGGTGAAGGGTACCACGTAGTAAGATGGAACGCTTCCGGACTGGCGAGCGGGGTGTACTTTATTCGTCTCCAGGCGCTGGGTACCGTGCAGATAATGAAAGCGATGTTGTTGCGTTAATGTATACCCTGTCAGGGTCAAGACCCTGACAGGGTTGCAAATAATTGATTGTTATTTAAAAATTCACCCCCGTCCTTCAAATAGCAATAATCTAGGGCACTAACTATACATTACTGTGATGAACTCATTGTAGAATCAGTCATTAGTTTGAGTGGGGAGTTTGTAGAATTCATATATGCGTAGAGATTGGCCGTTGCAGTATTATTGTTTGCATCTGTAACTGTCACTTTTAATTCGATTTCGTAAATACTTGGATCATAAGTCATCCCTTCGCTTTGCTGATTCCCAAAGTATGACCATCCACTCCAAGCACCACTATTAGGTTGGTATCGTTCTTCCCAATAGTATTGATATGGGCTAGGTCCGCCAGTTGGATTTGCGGTCCAAATGGGATAGCTACCTTGTCGTATCACGGTGGGTCCCGAAATAGTAACATTCAAGGTTTTGGCAACGCCAATTATATCGGGATCACCGTCAACATCATTAACCACATATCCACCATTACCAACTCCACTTGGTGCGGCCAATAAAATGCCAGCCAGATGTGGAGCAGAGAATGAAGTTCCATCATCGCAAAAGTATGCACCATAAGTTGATCTAAAGCTATATCCCCATCCACCACCAATGTGTAAGGATGGAATACTATCCCCGGGTTCTGAATAGTCAATTGGTGGATTTCCGTGATTTGACGATTTTCCAAAAAGACAGTCATAGAGGTATGCAAATGTATCTCCCTTTTTAAAAGCTGAAACTGTCCAAACATTGGAGTTATTGACACGACTAGGCGTATATCTGTTTGCTGGTTCCCCATTGTCACCTGCTGCAATAATATATCTTAATCCAGAATTGGCAGAATTAGTTATAGCATCATCGATGGCATGTATATTATCATTTGGATCACGAATCTCCCAACTAATGTTAATTATATCACTTGACGATGCCTTGCTCGTGACATAATTAATTCCATCTAAAATATCAGAGGTGCTAGCAGAGTCAACACTCGCTATGACTTTTACTCCCACGATAGTTGCACCAGCTGCAACACCTACGACATCGATAGAATTATTTTTAGCTGCTAATATTCCTGCGACATAAGTACCTCGTCCTATAACATCCTGGGCACTTTCAGTAGCTACAAAGGATGTGCTATTAGCAATATCTACATTCAGATCTTCATTATTTAAATCAATACCTGTACCAATAATCCATGCTTTTTTCCCAACGCCATCAAAGGGACCACCAACTCGGGAGACACCCCAAGGGGTAATTTGACCCGATGATATTGTTGTAGGTGAAGTCTGAATTGTAGCAGATCTGATGGATTGAATTGTACAGCAAGACTTGGAATTCATTACAAGAAATCGACGATCTTCTTCTATATATTTTACTCGAGGATCAGTCCTAAGAGTTTCCTCCTGTTTCTTTGTTAATGTTGCAGTGAATCCTCGTATAGCATATTCATACCTGCTTTTTACCAGACTGTCAGGAATATTTAATTCGGAAAAACGCGATTTTAAGAATAATCCAACCTTTCTGGCTGTTGGCGTATTTACAATTCCATTCCATTGATCTTTATATACAACAATATACTGTCCTGGAATTAGCCTATAAGTTGTACCAATATCTGAGATTCGTTTTTCAGCACTTAAAGACGCTTGATCTTTTAGAGAGGGGGGGGGTACTTTGAAACAAACCATTATTACTACAGCCGGTAATGATAGAAGCCAGAACAATACCAGAGAGAATTAGACGGGATATTAATCTTTTCATCAGTGTCTCCTTTTAGAATGAAAGTTATTTATGATGAAGCTTATTCGATGGAATAGCCAGAGAACTTCATTATAATAAGAGACACTAATTTTTAATTTGTTACTATAATGAAAAAAAATACCAGATTTTATTGCTGTATAGCAATATTATTTTCTTTAACCGCTTGTAATCTATCTGGCAATAAGCGGAAATCTGAGCATGTTGGTGCTTTCCTATCAAGCGGGTTATCAGGAAATTATATATGGGAATTGAAAGTACACAATAATAATCTGTATGCAGCTACAGATAGTGGCTTGTACCGTATCGCTTTGAATGCCAATCATTGGCAATCTATTAGCGACGGGATGCATTTGACCTTTATCGTATTTTCTGAGCAGGAGATAATGGCCGAGCATAAAGGTATATTATATAGAACAGCTAATGGGGGACAGACATGGCAAAAATATCAAAATGGATTTGGAGGAAATACATCCTTTTACCCCGTCGACTTAGAATTGGCACAGGATAATCCTGATGTTATTTATGCTGAAGTGAACGGAAGCAGCGTAGCTGTATCACAAAATCGTGGAGAAAGTTGGAAACTTTTGTGGGGAACTTGGGATGAGGCTGGAGCAGGTTTTTTTATACGTGTTGATCCTGGCAATTCTAAAAATATTTGGGCGGGCGGAGCAACTCCCACTACCCATCCCCTGCTAATCAGATCAATCAACGGCGGACAAAGCTGGCAACATATTAATCCTGCTAATCCAATTCCACAGACAAGTGTCTATGATTTATTAATCAATTCGGATTCTTCCGATATAGTTCTGACCAGTTTAGGCAATGGTATATATAAATCTATTGATGGTGGAGAAAATTGGAAACATGTATTTAACAAGGCCAGTATTAAAGCCTTAGTACAGGGGCAGTCAAATTCACAAATTGTATATGCCGCAGGAATTGACTATACGAGCAGGCTATCTTTTTCTATAAGTCATAATTTTGGAGATAGTTGGGAAACGGTGGTTGATTCAACTGGACCAACAGGGATCTATACTAATGATCTGGTTGCAACTACAGTTAATGGTAAACAAATACTTTACTTCGGTACCAATAAAGGAGTGTATTCATATGAATTACCTGAGTAGAAGGAATGAACTACGATTGCGATGAAACCTGACAGGTTTTCAAAACCTGCCAGGTTTATGGCAAATCCTCAGAAACTCACCCTGGCCTGGAGCAGGAAGTTGCGTCCGGCCTGCGGATAGTAGTAGTTCTCGGCGTTTAACTGGCCGTTGCTGATGTACTCATACGTATATCCGTTTGCCTCATACATTTCATTAAAAATATTGTTGACGAGTAAGGTGAGTTGTACATTTTTTATTGATGGAATGAAATGTACTCCGTACTGAAGGCGTATGTCGCTCACAAAATAGGACGGGATGGTCCGGCTGTCATTTTCCGTATTGTCGAGGTATTGCTTACTGACATAGCGGGTGCGAAAATCTGCCTCAAAACCGTCATGATCATACCGGAAGATAGAGTGAAGAATCAACTTTGGAGCAAACGCTATTTCGGTGTTATGAAACGTCTTTTCGACCTGGTTGCCGGTATCGTAATTATCGATATAGTGGTGATATTCACTGATCCGGTTGCGGCTGAGTGTCGCATTGCCCGACCATTGGAAATGTTCAGTCAGTCTTAAACCGCCCTGTAATTCGAGTCCGAGGCGATAACTGTGCTTTACATTCTGCCGGATGTAAGCACCGACATCATTAATCTGCCCGGTCAGGATTAACTGGTTGATGTAGCGCATCCAGTACCCTGTGGCGCCGATAAAAAATTGAGGCGTTTCATATCGATAGCCCGTTTCAAGATCATACAGCGTTTCGGCACTTGGCCGGCTTTCAGGCGTGGAATTGACATATTCATCACGTCCCGGCTCTTTGTGTCCCACTCCGTATGAAGCATACAACCTGTTGTGACTACCAAACTGGTAATTAAAGCCTGCCTTCGGATTGAAGAAGGTGAGTCCAACACTCTGTTGGGTCGGCACAATATCCTCCTGACCGTTTCTCATTACGATACCGTTGCCAAGGAATTCGTAATTAACCCTGCGCAACTGGAGATCTGTGTATAGACTGAGCGCATCGGAAAGATTGTAGGTGTACTTTCCGTAGATGTTGAAGTCTTTTTTTGTGGCGTTGTTGTCGTAGTAAGTGTGGGGGAAGTCTTCATTCAGGAAGTATTGTGCCCAGATAACGCGGCCATAATGGCCTCCATCATATTCATTCCAGGCGCCGCCGACATCCAGTGACCATACATTTCCGTATTTATAGTTCGTGGAATAGGTCACGCCATAAAACTTGTTGTTCAGCCATTTCCTGCGAATGAGATCGGAATGATTTAACGTATCGCTATTCAACACGACAGGCTTCAGGTTGTAATCGCTCAGTACCTGGTTCTGTTCGTACTCTTCGTAGTAACCGGCACCTTTTGTATAATGCACGGCGCCATTAAGCATCCAGTTATCCTGCAGCTTGTAAGAGTAGAGAACCTGCAGGTGCGTCTGCACATAGTTATCTGTTTGGTTGGAATAAGTATAGGGATTATAGGTCCGGTTGGTATCCAGGATGGATCCTTCGATGCCGTACCATGCCTGGTAGGTTTTCTCCTTGCCGGAAAACAGATTGACACTCAACAGGCTGCGATCGCCATAGTGCGAGCCGGTCAGGAAGAATGATTTCAGGTGGGAAAAGGCGCGGTCGATGTATCCGTCGGAGTCAATTTTCGAGAGACGCCCGTTGAACGACCAGCCATTTTTCATCAGGCCGGTTCCGACTTTCAGATTGTATTTCTGCGTGTTAAATGAACCGTAAGATGCCGTCAAATCTCCATAAGCATCCGGTTCAAGTTTGGTCGTCTGGATGTTGATGCTCGCCCCGAAATCGCCAGCGCCATTCGTAGAGCTTCCGACACCGCGTTGGATCTGCATACTTTGTATGGACGAGGCGAGATCGGGAATATCCACCCAGTACACAGCTTGTTCTTCGGAATCATTTAGTGGAATTCCATTGATCGTCACATTGATACGCGTTGGATCAACGCCCCGAATGCGGATGCCCGTATATCCCACACCCGCGCCGGCGTCCGATGTCGTAACAACCGATGGCGTGTAGTTAAGCAGGTAGGGAATATCCTGACCAAGATTCTGCTTCTCGATCTCTTTTTGACTGATGTCCGTATGCGTGACGGCCGATCGCTCATCAACACGGAGTCCCTGAATTTGGACTTCATCGCTCATGATCGTTACCGGGAGAAGATAAATCGTCAGTTTTTGATCGTTCGATCGATCTTCCAGATCAATGGTTTTTGTTTTGTAGCCGACATATGAAATGGTCAGGCTGTTTTTTTTCTGATCGTTCAGTGTGAGTTGAAACGTACCGTCATTTCCGGTTGCAACACCGTTTGTTGTTCCTGTTTGGGTAATATTCGCACCGGGCAGCGGATCTTTGGTCTTGGCGTCATAGACCGTACCGTGGACCGATTGTGCAGACAGGGATTGTACGAATAGCAGGATCGAAAGACCCGTTATCGTCAATGTTGTTTTAAACATGGATTGTAGCTCCTCGTAAATTGAATTTCAAATATTGAAATCCAGGAGGTGCTGCGAGTAAAGAGAGGTAAGGAAAAGTCCCGTCCCGAAAGCTTTCGGGATCGGAATTCCCGGGTTTCCCTTCGCCAGCATTACCTGGATCAGGTTCCTGGGGTATGCTCTCAGTCCCGATTTAAACAGGGACACCCCCAACCGTGGTTCGTACAAAATTACCGTTTCTGTTTGCTCAACGCAAATTTTTTAATAAACAAAGGATGCCATCACTCCAAGTGATGGCATCCTTAAACGTTTTTCCTTACACCAATCGTCAATGCCTTGGCGGGATTGTCCATGGTCATGGTATCGACTTCATCAAGCGTAAAACCGGCTGCGAAGAGCATCGGGATGAATTCCTGCACAAGAACGTCATAAGGACGTTTGTCATCTGCCGGAAGCGGATACGAGTCGCCGTCATGCGAAAGCAATACCTTGTCAAGAAGTCCGTGCTCCTTAAACAGTTTCACCTTGTTGAAGTGATTCAGAAGTGTATTACTGCCAGTGTATGTTTTTTTATTCGGATCATATCGCATGATGCCTAAACCGTCGAACGAGATCCAGGCGCCCTTTGAAGCCACATCCAGCAAAAAATCAGCGTCATTTACATCCTGTGCATGAATCCAGATCCAGGCTTCGAGATTGACGCCATAATCTTTCAATATCGCAAATTCTTGTTTTGCAGCTTCGATATTATCCCCCGTATGGACAGCCATTGTCAGACCCGTTTCAAGGTGGGTGATACACGCGGCTTCAACGAGTTTTTTGTCTATATCGGATAATGGACCTTCATCAACGGCAGTTTTGATGTAGCCGGGTTTAATATCTGTCGGATCGATGCCGTTTTTGAACTCATTGATCCAGATTTGCGCAATCTGCCTGGATGACATCGAATAAGCAGATTTAGGCACGTATCGATCATGAGCGGCCCCATAGTAGCCGGTGTTGGTCAGAATATAAAGTCCGCTTTTGACCGAAAGGCTGTGAAGAAGCGCCGGATCACGACCAAAGAAGCAACAGGTGCTATCTACGATGGAATCAATGCCAAGTTTTTTGATGTATGACAAATATGGCAGGACTTCACGGTTGATGCGATCGACATCATACTGAGGGTTATCCGTAGGTGGTCCGCCAAAGGTTGAAAAAAGGTGCTCGTGTGTAAGACAATGGCCGAGATCATCAGGCTCAATAGGTCCGGTAACGGTCAAGATCTTTCCTTCGAACGATTCTTTAGGTAAAGTCCAGGCGGCCGTATTGTGTGCAAGTATCAGACCCGTTAACCCTAAAGCCGACTGAAGGATGAATTCTTTTCTATCCATAGTATGTATACATGCAACCACCCGTTAGTCCACCGGATAATCTTATATAAAAGTAAGGCACAGATATGTTTTTGCTTACTTATTTTTTGCCGACATGTTGATTGTTTTTATGATTAGGAGACAGGAGACAGGAGACAGGAGACAGGAGACAGGAGACAGGAGACAGATCGGTGTGTTGCAGGTTGATAGATTGGAAGTCCCCTTCAGGGGATTTAGGGGTCGGCAGGAAGCGGAGAAGTGGCGATCCAGCGAATAGTACTCAGTCCGCCATTCTGTTAACCCACCTCTTAATTCCCGCCCAAGAGGAGAAACGTTGCATCAATAATCGTGTTTCCAGAGTACGTCGACGCCGGTTTGGGCGTTGTTGCTTTGCGTCAATATCAGTTCGAGGTTTTGCTTGAGATAGTATTGGAGGATGACCTCGCTGGCAGGGTTGTTGCTGCCAAGTTGCTGCTGGATGGCCACAAAGAGGCGGTCATTAATATATTTACCCATCTTGATGGTCGTGCCGCTGCCTCCGGATCCACCAGAGTTATTCACCTCAATCATATCGATACCCAGCCGGTCCGTTGCCAGTTGTTCCACCCTGTTCATCAATAGGTTGATTGCTGCGTTTTGGGCTACCTGTTTGCCGGATGTGGATCCGCTGACCGACTGCTGCCATGATAAAAGCGAGTTGAACGGTCTTCCAAACAAGGTGTAACTGATGATGTTTTTAAGATCCATTTTTGGGTCGCTATCATATTTGAACTGCGGTTTTTCCAGGGTCCCGGTTATCATGTAATAGATAGAGATATCGCTCGGCTGCCGGAGCTGATAGGTTGTCTTGATATTCAGATGCGGATTGGCCGGATCCCCGTTGAAGGTAAGCTCGCCGGTATCGAGGGTGAATTTCTTACCTAACTGCGTCACATAACCTTGTCGTGAACTTAGGTTCCCAAATACCTGGATTTCTTGATTCGGTTTTTTCTGAAGTTGAAGGTTACCGGTCAGTTCAATAGCCATTTCCGGTGAACTTCGGCTTCTCAGCCAAACGTTACGCGGGGCTATAATCTTCATGTCCATACGCAGGGAGTCATAAAGAGCAAGGGAGGTATCCTGCTTTTCTGATTTAAGGTGTACCGTTTCTACATTATTCGTACTAAGCTGGGTTGGATAGACGTCGGCGTGATCAATCTTCACACTTCCGGTAAGTACCGGGTGTTCGGTCGTTCCCTTGAGTTTAGTGTCCAGGCTAATGGCTGCCTTGTAATACCGATTATTGAATACCTGGAAGTTGTTTGATTTTGTTGTGATATCGAACTGACCCGGCTGGAGACCACGAAGATTAAGGCGGCCGTTCGCATTCAAATCCCCATCGCCACTTCGCATATGCAGTTTTTTTATGACAAGGCTGTCCGGATCCAGTGACATATCCATGGCAATATTTTTAAGCCTGATGGATGCCGGTCGTACATGCACACCTGCATTCGAAACTTTTAAAAAACCATTTGCCTGAGGATCACCGTAAGTTCCGCCGATATGAATTTCTGAGTTGACAAGTCCCTGCAGTTCATTGACTTCCTGAGGCATCACAAAACCATTCAGGGCTTGTAAATTAAAATCGGAGGAGGTGATGTCAGCATTCAGCGTATCCTTTGAATCAGGAAGTGTAACCTTAAAACCTCGTAAATCCACATAAAGCGGCATGATTCCTTGGGCTACGAGAGCCTTCTGACCTTTCGAGATAAGACGGGAAGAGAGGTGCAATTCATGTTCCGGATGTTTGTATGTGAATCCGGCTTTTAAAGAATCGATCGGTACTCCTGAGAACTGACTGTTCTGAAGCAGTAATGATCCATCAAAAACCGGGGCACCGGCTTTCCCGGATAGCGTGCTGTTGAAACTAAGCATGCCGCTTGGCTGGTCCCATCCCAGATATTTCAGCTCGGTATCAAATTTTTTCAAATCTACCCTGACAATTTTGAGATTTCCTTTGACAGGTTTTTGAAAAAAAGTAGTATCAAAAGTTTCAGGATTACCAAGATGGAAAGGACAATCCAGTGATCCTTGTAGCAAGGTGATTCCCTTATCTCTCACTAACCCATTAGCAGTTAACCGTTTATCTTTGATATCCAGATTAAATTGCAAGGTATCGAGTTTTAGTTTTTCGTAAGTCAGAGAATGCATTTGAAGATGGGTGTGAGTCGTCAACGAATCTTCCCTGATGTCGACGATACTATTTCCGCTAATGGTGCCATCGAAATAATGATGACCAAGAAACAGGTCCTGGATGGCCCCCAGATTACATTGGCGGGCCTCGATTGATCCCTGTTGGATCTGTTGATTTATTTTTGCGATATGCAGGTTGATGTATGCACTGTCAGGCGACTCAAGCATAATCGAGTCACTGCGAACAGTACCACCGGCGTAGACGATTGATGCAGGACGTGCAAGCGAGAGGCGCCTCAGTGGGGTTTCAATATAAAACGACTGAATTCCAATATTTGAGCTGTCGGGTGTAACATAGTAGGTTGCTTTCTGCTCTGATCCTGTTCCGGGATGAGCCTGCAGGCTGGCATCATAATGTCCCTCATATTGCTGACCGCTGTTTTCCCCTTCGGTGGTAAATTTGAAATCCCTCAGGTTCACTCCATTTATGGCTGGCGATTTCAGTTCTGTATAGATTTTGTACTGTGGATTATCTGTCAGTTTAATTTCCATCTGCCCATCAACCTCATTGGCAGTCATCTCATTATAAGTGATATGATTGAGATAATAGGAAGTCACGAATTGCATCGTACTGTCCTTAAGCGACAGATCACCCAGCAGGTCGCCTTTTGCCTGCAGATCTTTCACTCCAACTAAAGGACTTAGAGATTTTATGTCTTTAAGGCTGATATCATAATGAAATTTATTGTCAGGTGATTTAAGATTTTTGAGCAACAGATGTCCATTGATGTCAATATCTGCAACCGAGCTCTTCACCGACATGGTATCAATCATCAACCGTTGGTTCTGCAATCCTCCCCTTAGAACCAGGCTATTAAGCCGTTCATTATTGACAATGGAAGAATCGGCTGTTAAGCGGAAACTGAGCGCCATATCCCGGGGAGTGAATCGCCTGCCTTTTAGATGGAGTGCGAGATAGAGGGCAGTAGGATAGTTCTTCATCCCGGTTATATCTGCAAGATTGATGCGATTCCCATTGAGATCGAGCTGATAGGCAGGAATGGAGTCCCGGTAACTGCAATATCCATGCAATGTGACGGAACTTTTGTTTACTCTCAATGATCCATTCGACCGGATAAGTGAATCGGTAAGAACGGTTTGGATTTTCGATTCGCTGATCTTCTGGCCAGCCACGCTGGATGGTTTCGTTCGTAACTCGATATGCCACGGTTTGTCTGATGGCATCCAGCCCGTGCCGCTGGCATCCACATCTGCTGAGATTTTTGTCCCTGCTAAAGACGTGTCATTTGCCGTTAGCCATTGTTCGGGTTGAATGTCGGATAATGTTAGCTTCGATTGCCAGTCAGCACGCAGACTATCAAAGGGATATTTGGCCTCGACCTTAAGCCTGGCTGATCCGTCACCGTTATTCGTGTTCAGATGAACGACAGCATTCGAAGAATCAGCGGTAATTTCACCATCCGCATGTTCGATCCGATAATTTGATGCACGCAAGTTTACAAGAGAAAGATTTGCATTGATATTCGATCGTCGCCAATCCGCAACCGGAATAGCACCGTTGGCGGATAAATTAACATTACCAATACTGGGCAGAGTCGTATCGCCTAAAAGTGCCTGAAAATCGGCATCATTTATTGAGAGGTTTAAATCCTGCATAACTATCTGGGGCCGAAGCGAAACGCCGGTCGTAATTTTCAACTGTTTCAGATGATCGGAGGATGCGGTAAGAGTGACTTTGGTGCTTTTTAAATTACCAGCAGCTTCCAATTGCAGGTTAACATCTTCATTCAGAGGATACTGATCATAAAACGCCTTGATGTCCTTTGGACTAATCGGTTCTCCCTGCAAGCGCCCCGATAGTCGTGCAGAAGAGCTGTCTCCTTCCAAAAAACCTTTCGCTTTAAGAACCGTCTGAGCCCCTGATATCACCAGTCTTCCAAGATCATACCGTTGGTTTTGTGCGTTGAACTGTGTCTCCAGGTGGACCGGTTTATTCAGGTTCGATTGTTTAATATCGAAAGCTAACTGGGGGAGTTTGAAATGATACTGCCCGTTGAACCATTGCAGAGCGGCCTGCAACGAAAGCCTGGAAATGGTGAGGGAAGAATCGGGAAGGACTTCCGGCGCCATAACTCTGATGGTCGAACGGTCGAGCGTAAATGACCCAATGTCGATCCGGGAAAAAGGAAAGCCAGATGATGAAGAAGAGGTTGTGTCGGGTGGACTGAGTTGAAGGACATTCCACTGTTCACCGTTTTCTTTTTTCAAATGGACTTTTAATCCGTGCAAAACTATCGATGATACCGTCAGAGGATGTATGATGTTATTGGGTATGCTGTAATCGATGCGGAGGGTATCGAGATGAATGAGTGTATCTTTTTGCACAACATCTACGTCGATGGCACTCAGGTTGGTCCAGAGATCACCGGATAATTTTCGGATGGTGACGGAACCGTCAATGGATGAGTCGGCCAGTGCTACTACTTTTGTTCGAACTTTATTTAGCAGCCACGATGACTTCAGGACGAGGCGCGCAGATACCAGTAAAACCAGGAAAAGGCCCAGTATGACCAGGACCCGGCGATGTCGCCGTATCCAGCTCTTCCAAACCGGTTCTATCTGATTGCCTTCCATTTGAATTAAAAAGTATTACCGATACTCAGGTGAAATGCGATGCGGTTCCAGCCTTTGGAACCGTGATATGTTCCATTATAATAATTCAAATCAGAGAGTGTAGGGTTCAGTTTGTAGCCCACATCAAGTCTGACCGGACCGATGGGCGTTCGGTAGCTCAAGCCCATGCCAGCCCCGAATTGCAATCCATCGTAGTTTGTCTGACGGATCAGTGATTGAAAAGTGTGATTGTCAAAAAAGGTGACATCGTTAAATCGTCGCCAGACTTGCCCACCATCCAGAAAGACGGCCATGCCCAATTTGGGATAGATGAACTGGAGTCCCTGGCGTAATTCGAGGTTGAACGTAAAAATAACACGTCCGCCATAAGGCAGATATTTGTTAAAGGATCCATCTGAGTGCAGTAGTGCTTCTTTGGTTCCAAGCTGTTGCCGATACCATCCACGGACAGATCGTACCCCTCCGCCGAAAAACCGTATGCTCGCAGGTAACGTGTCATTTTTTTGATGGAAGATCAGGCCGCTGTTCAGACGAACAAGTAAATCAGTATGATATCCGATCTGCTGCAACCTGCTCACAGAAAGAGAGACTTTTTGATAGGTGTACGTTCCTGTTCCCAATAATCCCGAAAATTCGACATAAGGATTTACATACCATGCGTTGCCGTTGCTGGCGAAGTTGTGCTGATAAATTGTGCTGAATTGAAGCGATGAAATGTTATACAGTGTCGTAGTATCGCGCCGCGACGTAACATTTGTTTGCTTCTGCATGATGTTATTCCGCGTGTACTCATAAGTAGCAGTATGTGTCAGATAGGGTGAGGCCTGGTAAATCAACGTGTTATTAATACCGGCCTGCAGTAATTCGTAGCCGGGTTCCAGCTGGTGACTGGCAAAAGGTGAGGTTAAGAAGCTGCTTTTATTGTTGAAAATGTAAGGCACATGAAATGAGAATGTAAGACGCTGTTCAATAAAAGATGCCCGTGCTGTGGTATTGAAGTCGTTCCCGCCACCAAAAGGATTTCGGTTCGTCCATGAAACCTGTCCCCGCAGATACTCCTCCGTACCGAATCCTCCCTGGATGCTAATCGTGTGCGGCTTGTGTTCCCGGGCCGTAATATCAACAACAACTGTACTATCGTGGGGCTGATCCGGGACCTCTACTGTTACGAAATTAAAAAGGGGGTGACTGAAAATAGCCTGTTGTGCATCGCTCAATAACTTCTGACTGTACCGATCACCAACACGGATCCCGGATTGTCTTACGAGGATGTGCTTGTCCTTATCAGGCACCTGCTCAGCATTTATCTTACTGATATACCCAATCGTCTCAGGCACCATGATAATGTGTAAATCTACTTTATGGGCCACTGAATCAACATTCGGCTGCAGTTCAACGTGAGCATATGGATATCCAAGATTATTCATAACTGTTGCCATACGACCTGTTACATCGGGTTCCAGGTTCGTTTGATATCGTTTCCCTACGCGTAACGGAATCTGGTGAAGTGCGCGCTGGAATGAGTTGCTCTCTTCAATACGCAGGGAATCCTTTTGGGGGGCATTTATAGCATAAGACACTGAATCCACCTTGAGTGGAACACCTTCATCAACTGTAAAAGTGACTTTTTTCTTCCATTCCGATTTCTCACTTTTCACGTTGTATGTGACGTGTACGTCCGGATAACCTCGGCGCGAATAATAATGCTCAATTCGTATCGCGTCCTTCTCGACTTCTGTCTGTGAAAAGTCAGTACCCGGATTTTTCCAAAACATTAATTTCTGAACAAAAGACGGGGCCTTAGTCGCTATGATGTCTCTCAGCACCATATCCGAATAAGCATTATTTCCCTTGATATTAACATCCCACACCCGTGGCGGCTTTGCAGTCGCACCCTTTGATTGGGCGATGGTCTGCGAACAACAGCCAAGAGCCAGGAAAAACAGAAATATTATGGAGTATGCCAGTTTTCGATTGTGCATGAACTGGTTTGAACAACAGATAGTAAAGATGTCGAGTTCACTGTATTGATTTGTGTACGATCATCATACGATGTTCTCTAAAAAAACGAAAAAGTAATTTATCGAAAAAGAGATCAGATCTTTTGGGTTCGTACAAGAAGGTGGGACGCCGCTGCAAATGGGAGGATAAACCGCTCCGATCCGATATTAAGACGAATGCCTTCCTGGGCGCGCCGCAGAAAAGTGATTCGGGTGCCAATTGTCAGGTTCAAACGACTAAAGAAGTTCAGAAGATCTCTGTCTTGTGTCTTGACCCGCTGAATAACGGCCTCATCGCCGTCATTGAGTTCAAGCAACGGGACGTTTTTATCATGTTCCGGCAATTTTAGTTCAGATGTCGGAATGGGATCACCGTGTGGATCAACCACCGGATTTCCGAGAAAATCGGCGATACGTTCTTCAAAAAGCTCACTGATTACGTGCTCAAGCCGCTCGGCTTCCTCATGAACTTCTTCCCACCCGTAACCGAGGGCTTCAACCAGAAAGAGTTCGATAAGTCGATGGTGACGTATGACTTCCAGGGCAATGCGTCTGCCGGATGGCGTCAGTTTGGCCCCACGATATGGTTCATGGACAATCAGGTGAAGCTCGGCAAGTTTCTTTAACATGCTGGTCACTGATGCGGGCTGTACATTGAGTCTTTTTGAGAGATCTCTTGTACCCGCTCTGATTTCTTCTTCTTCCATCAGATAGATATGCTTCAGATAATCTTCCTGGACAGGGCTCAGCATATTGTTTGTTACAGATTCCATGGTACCGTAGTTAAAGGTTCGGTCACACAATGAGCAATGGCACAGAAATATGATGCCGTACGTAATCGACGGTCTGGCCGAATATGAGATCTTTAATTCCGTGGTGTCCGTGTGTACCCATTACCAGAAGATCGACATTTGCTTCCTTAATTATAAAAGGAATTACTTTCTTGGGTGATCCGTAACCGAGCAGATAATTTACTTCGAATCCTTTTTGCTTAAGAGTTTTGGCATATTCTTCCATTTTGCGGCGGTCAGTCTGTGATTCAAGATCAGATATGTCGCCTCCCATAATACGTGCTCCCGCACTTTCGACGATGTGTATCAGAATAAACTCGCCGTTATCTTTACACTGATTGACTGCCGTGCTGATTGCTTTCAGGTCACTGTTGCTGAAATCAACGGTTACTGCTATTCGGCGCACTTCCTTCTGTTCAATCAACTTGCTGATCTCCGTACTATAATCCTGGTGAGGTGTCGAAGCTTCGAATATTTCTCCCTTCTTCAACCAGGGTTTGACCGTGATGAAAAGAAGAAGGAAGCCGAGTCCGAAGCTCAAAATCACAACAGGATATTGAATGAATGGCTGATGCGTGCTCGTCATCCAATCGGCTAATGTATCATAAACCAGTTTTCCATTAAGAGCAATGATCAGGTAGGCACTTATCCATGCTGCAATTTTAAGCCAGATTTTAATGGCATATTGGCCCATTTTTTCACGATCGCTGACAAAATGGATCAAGGGGATAACGGCAAAACCAAGCTGCAGACTTAGAATGACCTGGCTCAGAATCAGCAGCTCATCCGATGCCCCGGACCCCATGTACAGGATGGTCAGAAAAGCAGGAATAATGGCCATTAAACGAGTGATAATGCGCCTGAGCCACGGCTGGATACGCAGGTGAAGATATCCTTCCATTACGATCTGTCCCGCAAGGGTTCCGGTAATCGTCGAACTTTGGCCTGAAGCGATGAGTGCAACGGCAAACAAAATGGGCGCCATGGTTGAGCCAAGCAACGGTGCAAGCAGATGATGTGCTTGCTCAATCCCGGCCACCTCCTGATGTCCTGTTGTGAAAAAAGCAGCACCGGCTAACACGAGGATGGCCGCATTGACAAAGAAAGCCAGGTTCATTGCGATGGCGGAATCAATAAGATTAAATTTAAGGGCGGCCCAGATTCCATTCTCAGACCGGTCGTACTTTCTGGTCTGAACCAAGGCTGAATGCAAATATAGGTTATGAGGCATAACCGTCGCCCCGATAATTCCGATCGATATATACAAGGCATAAGAATCGGGAAGAGATGGGACAAAACCGGTTACGACTTGTCCGAGATCAGGGCCTGCCACAAAAAGATTGATAAGAAATGAGATCCCGATGATGGATATGAGCGCAACAATAAAGGCTTCCATCTTCCTCATGCCATACTTTTGGAATAGCAGGATGAGAAAAGTATCCAGGAAAGTTAGGGATACACCAATGAGCAATGGCAAACCAAACAGAAGCTTCAGTCCAATAGCCATCCCGAGAACTTCAGCCAGGTCGGTAGCGGAGATCGCAATTTCGGCCAACCCGTAAAGTATATAGTTGACCATTTTAGGATACGTCTCCCTGGATGCCTGGGCCAGATCCAGTCCGCGTACCAATCCGAGCCGTGCACTCAGATACTGCAGAAGGATGGCCATCAGGTTAGACAAAAGCAGTACCCAGATAAGGGCGTATGCATAATGACTGCCACCAGCGATATCGGTTGCCCAGTTGCCCGGATCCATATACCCGACACTAACAAGATAAGCCGGCCCTAAAAATGCGAATAGCCGTCTCCAACCCCGTACATGTTTGGTCGTGTCGATGCTTCCGTGGACCTCGTCGAGCGAATGGTACGAGCCATCGAAGTGTTCCGACAACTTCATGATGAGTACATTATTTTTAGTTAAGTTTCGAAAAATATAGTCAAAAATTTAGATGAGTCTAAAAATAAAGAACATTTTTTTTAGTCTTAATACTGTTCTTACTGATTTGCTATATAAGTATATTGATGTTCAGTAGTTTTCTGTGATTGTGTATTCCTTTTAAAAGCAATAATATCATGCCAAAAGATAAGCCGGTTGCCCTTTGGAAAGAATATTTGCAGGATGAAGTTGATGCTGCCTATCTGTATCACTGTCTTGCCCCTCTGCAAACACAATCGAAGCGTCGGGAACTCTTCGAAAAACTCGAGGCCGTAGAAAAGAAACACATTCAGGTCTGGGAAGATCTTTTTGAAAAAGAGAAGGTTTCATTCAGCAAATCGGGTCCAAGCCTGAAAGCCAGACTGATGGGGTGGGTTGCTCAACGTTTTGGTACCGGTTTGATTGAGCGTATGGTTCTGCGCGAAGAGGCTAATGAGGTCAAGGCTTATTTACGTTTGCACCGTCGTGCAAACGATTCGTCAACACAGGATCTTGCGAAACAGTTGGCCAGCGATTCTGCTGAACACGCCGAACTGCTTGGAACCCTGTTGGATAGAGATAATGAGCCGTGGCACAGTGCAGAATCGGGTGGTCTGTTGCGAGATGTTGTTTATGGTTTTAATGATGGACTGACAGCCAACTTTGGACTGATTGCCGGTGTCATTGGTGCGAAGGTGAGCGCTCATTTCATTTTAATATCAGGGATATCCGGGATGATTGCCGACGCGCTATCGATGGGTTCATCGGGTTTCCTGGCGGCAGCGAGCGAGAAGGAAGTATTTGAACACGAGAAAGCGATGGAAGCCGAAGAGATACGCGTGATGCCTGAGCTGGAAACCGAGGAGCTGGCCATCATTTATGAGTCGAAGGGCCTTACCAAAGAAAATGCGCAACAGATGGCCGCCGAAATCATGCAGACACCCGAGCGCGCCCTTTCCGATATGATTCATGAAGAACTTGGACTGGCAGAACCACAAATCACGCCTTTTAAAGAAGGATGGGTCACTGGTCTGGCTACGGCGATAGGTGCCATAATTCCCGTTATTCCCTTCGTATTCTGGCAGGGTACCACAGCCATCGTCATATCCTTTATTATTTCCATGATGGCCCACTTCCTGGTTGGAGCTGCCCGCAGCTTTTTTACGGGTCGCGGAGTCATACGAAGTGGCATTGATATGTTCGTTGTAGGATTTGGAGTGGCCATCGCTGGTTATTTGATTGGTGCATTTGTTCTGGCCCAACTTCGATAATCACTAAAATCCCTATAAAAATGGGTGTTTATTAATAGAATCGTAACAGTTCGGAAATAATCACATTACATACAAGTCGCTAATTAGAAAAAATCTTCCAAAGATCCATTACCTCATGCGCGACTTAGAACTTGTTGTAATTTCGGATGTCCACCTTGGTACAGTAGGATGCCGGGCCGGTGAATTGCTCAACTATCTTGAAACCATCCGACCCCGGACACTGGTCCTTAACGGTGACATATTCGACATCTGGCAATTCAAAAAACACTACTGGCCGGATACGCACCGCCAGGTCATCAAACGGTTGATAGAGCTCATTACGGATGGAACCCAGGTTTACTATCTCACGGGTAACCATGACGAACTGCTTCGTAAATACAGTCCGATTCGTCTGGGCAACTTTAAGCTGTGTGACAAACTCGTACTTCAGCTGGGTGAACGACGGGCATGGTTTTTTCATGGCGATATTTTCGACGTCACGATGGGCTATTCAAAATGGCTCGGGAGGTTGGGAGCCATTGGATACGACTTTCTTATCATATTAAACAGAATGGTGAATTTCTGGTCCGAGAAATTGGGACGCGGGCGCCTCTCTTTTTCCAAGAGGATAAAGGACAGTGTAAAGAAAGCCGTTCAGCACATCAGCGATTTCGAAAAAGTAGCGGCTGGACTTGCAATTGAAAATAACTACGATTTTGTTGTCTGCGGTCATATCCATCATCCGGAAATCAAAACTATATGCTCTGGAAAAGATGAGGTCGTTTACATGAATTCGGGTGATTGGATTGAAAATCTATCTGCTCTTGAGTTTGATGATGGAAAGTGGAGCCTCTATCGCTACCAGGAAGAATTATTTGAAACCGAAACATCATATCAATTTGAGCCTCAGTTTGTGCAGGGAGACATGCCGGTCGAGATTTCCGACATGGAATACGTCTCTGAGCAGATGCGCTACATCATCGAGGAATATTCGCGAAACGCATAGTTCAAATTTTTAGCAGCTACTGGTCATCAATGCTAATCTTCTCTTGATTACGCCCCAATCTACATTTAGATTTGTGCTGATTTAACCAAAAGCACATTGTGAGCATTATGCCTTCATTACCGTTACAGTGGGAGTATTTGTCATTTAATGATTTCGAGCCGGCTGTTTTGTACGCATGGCTGCAGGCCAGACAAAATGTATTTGTGCTGGAACAAGAGTGTCTGTATCCGGACATCGACGGTCTGGATACCCATTGTCATCACCTGCTCGGCTGGGTGCCGGAACACAAGGAACGAACACTGGTTGCGGGATCACGGATTGTTTCGCCAAAGATGAAATTTCCCGGTCCATCGATCGGGCGCATCATGACAGTAAAAGATCATCGCGGCAAGTCCTATGGGCGAGCGCTTTTATATGAATCCATTAAAAGGACACTTGAAGCCTATCCAAGTCAGACGATATATCTGGAGGCCCAGCTGTATCTTGAACGATTTTACAAGGAGTTCGGATTTGAAACAATCTCTGAACCGTATGATGAGGATGGCATAATGCACGTAGTGATGACGGGAAAACCCGATCGTCTGGTTATGAAAAATTCCTGAGCTAACACTTTATTATCGTATATGAAAGAAATTGAAGATATTCTGAATATGAGTGACTCATCGAAAACCGTAAATGTTGACTCTTTTATCATTGTCGGCGACCGCATCCTGCTTAAACCAAGGGAACAGGATAATGTGACCAAGGGTGGGCTTTACCTGCCGCCGGGAGTCAAGGAGAAAGAGAATATACAGAGCGGATATGTATTGAAAACCGGCCCGGGCTACGCTGTTGCTCCACCTTTGAATGAGGATGAACCATGGAAGGAGTCATCCAGGCATCCACAATACATCCCCCTGCAGGCGAAATACGGTGATCTGGCAATTTACCTGCAAAACCAGGCATTTGAACTCGAATACAAGGATGAAAAGTACATCATCGTACCACAGTCAGCCGTGCTGATGCTTATCCGGGAAGAAGACCTGGTAGAGTAAATCACCTCATTTAAGCTCAGACTGTAAGTCGGGCTGTCAGCCCGACACCTCTGATCGCTATCAAGGGAAAGAACCAACGTTTCACTTAACCAGATAAGCTACACATCAAACATTGGGAATTGCCGGACCGACAGTCCTGTTTACTTCACGAATTCTTCTATTTCCGGTGCATAGTAGCTGTATGGCCATTTGTCCCAGGATTTGACCAAACCAGCTTTTGCGGGATTATTGAGGATGTATATGACGCTTTGTCTCATCTCATTAAGCGATCGAACAACATGATCGTAGCTTTCGGATAACCAGAATGAACCTTCTCTGTTTAAAATTCTATTTGCTTTAAATGCAGTATATCCCTTTAACGTTTGCAGGATTTTTGTGACTGGAAAAGGAGTATTAAGCCGATTTTCGTGACACTTAAAAATCATGTGAACGTGATTGGGCATTATAGTGTAACAATACAGTTTATATACTGAGCCATCACGATAGTGTATTGCCTCTTAAATTATTGAAGCGACCCGTGGCCTATTTAACCATTGTGGTCCCATTACCGGATTATCAGAAAGATCTTCACTTAAATGAAAAAACTTATCATCTCTCTCAAAAGGCATTGCAAGGATTTTTGAATCTGATTTTTGATCGTCATCCCTGATTTTAGAGAATTGTCCCAACTGTTTTTTTAGTTCTATGGGCAGGGATCCTGCTAATCGAAAAGTCACAAAATAGCACGCTTTTTCGGGTTGCCAATGTGGCAAATGGCGACGATAGTAATTCATGATGAATAGTCCTGTGATAAATATATCTCCTGATTATCAAACCAACATATGCAACGCAGAGTTAATTTAAAATTAAACTACTCTAAATGATTTATGCGTAAGCCGGGCTGTCAGCCCGGCACCTCCGGTCGTTGCAAAGGGGAATTAAATGTGAATAGTTAAATATGCCGGTACATCCTAAAAAAAAGTTACTATAGATTGCCGGACTGACAGTCCGGCTTACAGAAGTATTGGCCGACTACTTAATATTACTTTTGTGGGTTGACTCATTAGTCGTTTTATTTCCTGAAAGCAAATGGATTGATGGCCAACGACCCGTTACTACTTTCACAACAGGTACGACGACAACCGACAAAATGACAATGCTCAATAAAACTCCAGGAAGTGCTCTTATCAACAAACCGAAATTACTCATTGCTCTTTAATTTCATGTCTACAATTCTGATAACTGATCATTTTAACTGATCTCGTCGAAAAATATTTTTTAAACAGCGCAAAATTAAGAGTGAATCCGTCTTTTTTCTTTAAAAAATAGCACCCGCATTGATAAATATCATGTTCTTGCTTATATCATGTTAATATGAGAGGGAAGCGCTTTTATAGATCAATAGTGTCAAAAGAAGGATTTTATGAACGGAATATTGTTAGCTCTTGCAGGTATGGCCGCGATGTTGCTGGGCTACCGTTATTACTCCAGGTTTATTGCAGACCGTATTTATAAACTTGATCCGGATTATCAAACACCTGCACATCAGTTCAACGACGGCGTCGATTTTGTGCCTACGAATAAGTGGATTTTATGGGGACACCATTTTACTTCAGTTGCCGGTGCTGCTCCGATCGTCGGACCGGCAATAGCATTGTATTGGGGTTGGCTTCCTGCGTTATTATGGGTGGTCTTCGGAACCATTTTTGCCGCAGGTGTCCACGATTTTGGAACGCTGGTCCTGTCTATTCGCAACAAAGGCCAATCAGTCGGTACTTTGGCTAACAATCTCATTGGCAAGCGGGCAAAGATCCTGTTTCTGTTCATCATTTTAATACTGGTTTTGATGGTTAATGCCGTTTTCGCATGGATCATTGCCAATTTGTTCATCACGTTTCCGGCCAGCGTCTTATCCGTTTTTATTCAGATTCCCCTGGCCGTCTGGATTGGATACCGGGTTTATCGTAAGACTGGCAAGCTGCTCATCCCATCACTTATTGCACTTGCAGTCATGTATCTTACTGCCGTTGTGGCCAGTTATGTTCCCGCTTTGCAGATCAATCTGGTGCAGTATTTCGGTGGTGCCGATCATATGGTACTGTTTGGACTAAATGGCGTGGGGATGGCTTTCTTCGTATGGATTGTCATCCTGATGGTTTACGTATATATCGCGTCTGTTTTGCCGGTCTGGGTGCTGTTGCAGCCTCGTGATTATATCAATTCGCACCAGCTCGTAGTTGGACTTGCCATACTCTATGCTGGTCTCCTTTTCGTTCATCCTGAGGTGACAGCACCTGCCACTCATACCACAACCGATGTATCCTGGTTTCCGCTGCTTTTTATAACAATCGCATGCGGGGCCATTTCCGGTTTTCACGGACTCGTATCATCAGGGACAACATCGAAGCAGATTGATCGGGAAACTGATGCTCGTATGGTCGGTTACCTGGGGGCTGTCGGTGAGGGGATACTCGCACTGATATCAATAATTGCAGTAGCAACATTTTTTACCACAACAGGAGATTTTTCAGCCACGTACAGCAGTTTTACAGCCGCAAGTCACCAGGGATTGGCCGTATTTATCAAGGGTGCCTCACGACTGGCAACCGGATTGATGATCCCGGAAAATGTAGCCAGAACGATTGTATCCGTTATTGTTGTCAGCTTTGCTGCTACTTCACTGGATACTTCATTCCGTCTTATGAGATACATCATTTCGGAACTCGGTGTCGAGTACAACCTCCCTGTATTAACAAAGAAACACGTAGCTACGAGCATATGCGTTATCTCCAGTACCGCATTGGCAGTATTGCCGCAGGGACCTCAGGGTTTTGGTTCTGGAGGCTTTTTGCTCTGGCCTTTGTTTGGTACAAGTAATCAGCTTTTGGCAGGAATAAGTCTGCTGCTGGTCAGTCTTTGGTTGAAAAAGCAAGGACGTAATTACCTGGTGACATTCATACCAATGGCATTTCTGTTGTTTGTGACTCTTTGGGCCATGATCCAGCAAGTTGTGTTTCAATGGTCCGGTTGGCACGGAGAACAGGCGCAATGGTTGTTATTTATATTTGGAGCCATCATTCTCGTATTTGCGGTCTGGATCCTGATTACTGCCGTCTCGGTCTTTCGAAATGGTGGTGAAAAGGTAACGGCCAGCGAGACTCCGGGCCTGGCATCATCCGATATGTAGTAAGGGCAACACTATGAATATCCTTAAAATCATCAGAAAGGCGTGGTACGGTTATGACGAAATGCTGCGTCAACCGCATCGTGCCGAGATAAAACGCGAACTTCGGGATGAAGAAGACGTGATTTTTCTCCTGCTTTTTTCGGAAATGCTTGGAATACCGAATCCCGCTACTTTTTATACACTCGAACTTTATCCGGAAATAATCGAGCGATTTCATGAGTGGCATCTGCGAATGGGAATGGAACACTCTCCGTTAAGCGGTATTCGCTGCTGCTAAAGAAAAAGCATGGGACATGAGTATTGAGTAAAGAGATTATGAATGAGGTGATATCAAAGCTTTTGAAACGAAGCGTACTGTTTTTCGGAGGAAAAGGGGGCGTTGGTAAATCCACAATCGCCTCATCAATTGCTCTGATAGCTGCTGAAGCCAAAATAAAAACCCTGCTGGTATCAACGGATCCGGCTCACAGCCTCGGCGATTTGTTTGGCCGGTCTATTGGTTCGAAGCTAACCGGCCTTAATGAGTATCTGACGACAACAGAAATTGACCCGGAACAAGAGGCAAGAGCATACATTAATCAGGTAAAGAAGAATGTTGCGGGAATGGTCAAGCCGCAATTGATGGAAGAGGTGTATCGCCAGATAGATTTAAGCCGTCATTCTCCCGGAGCCGGTGAATCTGCATTGTTCGATCGTATCGCTTCAATCATTCTCGATGAAGCGAAGGATTATGATCTGATCATCTTCGATACGGCACCAACCGGGCATACATTACGTTTGCTGGCTTTACCGGAGCAAATGCAGGTCTGGATGGACAGCTTGCTGACAAGACGGCGGGCAACTAACGAGCGTTTTGAGTCGCTGCTTAATGATGGCAAACCGGTCGATGATCCCATTCAGAATAAGCTGGAAGAGCGTAAAGTAAAATTTGAGAAACTTCGGGATATCATTATGAACCCGGAAAAGACTTCCTTTGTGTTCGTGTTGAACCCTGAAAAGTTACCCATCAAAGAGACTGAGAGCGCGCTCAAAATGCTCAGACAGTTCAAGGTTCCATCGGATACTTTGTTCATTAATAAGATCATCCCGGAGAAAGCATTGACCGGTTTCTGGGAACCAAGAGGCGAACTTCAAAAATCTTATTTACAGGAAATAGACAAGCGATTCAGCGGCTTACACCGGATATCTGTAGAAATGTGGCCGAGTGAACCAAACGGTTTTGACGAACTGGAAAAATTCAGCCACTTTATTAAAATTTCTTTTTAGAAAACTAATTCTGTGGTTTTCCGTGCTTCCGTGGCAAGTTTGTCCCTCGATTGCTCAATCCTAAGGAGAATATTTAGAGCTGTCTTGCTTTTGCGCATGCAGTAATTGTCCGGTTCCTACACCATAGCCATATACAAGTTCACCACCATGTTCGGCAGTAGTATAGAGAAGTCCTAATCCGACAAAAGCTCCAATGATCAGTCCTGTATGTAGCCCTCGCTTGATCGTATCCTTATTCCAGGTCAATGCAAGTCGAATAGTGATGTAGAATCCGAAAAAAAGGAGGGTATACAATCCCAGTTGTGAGTGTTGATGCAGTACATCTTTAGCCCCGGCAGGTATTTTAAGATCCTCGGCTGCCTCCTGTCCGGAATAGTAAGTAATGAGTGTAAAAACTGTTCCAATGGTATAGAGCAGCGTAACCATTGTTGGATTCCACCATTTTTTAGGTAGAACAAGTGCCAGCACATCAAAAACAAATGCAATAATCAGGATTGCGATGGGAAAATGTATCAGGAGCGGGTGAATGTTAGGTACCCAGTCGGGAATCATAGAGGATCAGTTTATTGATAATAGATGCAGTATATATCTACGGAATAATAGCCATTTTGGAATTGATGGACGAGCTGACTGCGTTAAGAATGTTATTGAAGGAAAGTAAAATATAAATTCTGGTATTTTACTTTTAAAGCGTAAAGTAAAATAAGAATGGTGCTATGAACCACAATCTGGGATCAACTCATTGAAAGTATTTATCCATTTGCTATTATCTCATGTTCCCAGTATTTATAAAATCGATTGATTAATACTGATTAAAGAATCCCCGCCATGAAAAAGACAGTTTTGCCGTTCCTCTTCACTTTATTGTCGGTAGCCATTTCGCTACCGGTTCATGCACAACTAAGAATGCCCGATATTTTCTCAGACAATATGGTTCTGCAGCAGCAGACGAGGGTTAATTTTCGGGGATGGGCTGATCCTATACAGAAGATAAGCGTGGTCGCCAGTTGGGATTCCAATGACACGTTAAAGACAATAACACCTTCTGATGCTCAATGGTCTGTACAACTTCAGACACCCAAAGCCGGCGGACCATATGAAATTACAGTGATCGCCGATACCACGATTGTGATACATAATGTGTTGATCGGTGAGGTCTGGCTCTGTACCGGACAATCGAACATGGAGTATAGCGCCAGCTGGCATCCTGATCATTACACGCAGGAAGTTAATAATGCCAATCAACCAGAGATACGATTATTTAAGATAGATAAGATTGCCGCTGCATATCCACAGGAACTAGTTCGCGGATCATGGCAGGTTTGTACACCCCAAAGTATGCGTACGTTCAGCATGGCAGGCTATTACTTTGGCCGTGAACTGAATCAGAAGCTAAACCGGCCGGTTGGACTAATCGAATCAGCCTGGGGTGGTACCCCGGTAGAAGCCTGGGCACCGATCGAAGTGTTTAATCAAAGTGAGAAGCTGGCGACATCAGCTGCAAAACTGACGCCTGCTCCATGGTGTCCGATGCGCCCTGCTGTTACGTTCAATGCAATGATCTATCCGCTCATCAACTACCCGGTCGCTGGTGCGATCTGGTATCAGGGAGAAACGAATACGAGTAATCCCTCTACCTATGAGGAGGCATTTAGTACCATGATTCATTCCTGGCGAGAACTGTGGCACAAAGAGTTCCCGTTCTATTTTGTGCAGATTGCTCCTTACACCTATGGGACACCCTACAGTGCATCCCTTGTTCGTGAAGCTCAACTGCAGACTTACCGCCATATGCCCAAAACCGGGATGGTTGTAACGACTGATATTACAGGTGATACTACCAATATCCATCCATTGGACAAGCTGGATGTAGGGAAACGCCTGGCACGATGGGCGCTATCCCGGACATACGATCAGAAAGACCTCATACCATCCGGGCCGTTATATCGGTCCATGGAAGTAAAGGGCAACAAGGCCGTCATACATTTTGATTTTGCACAGGATGGATTGATAAAAAAGGGAAAAGAGCTGACTGATTTTGTAATCGCCGGCGATGATCACCAGTTTGTCCCTGCCACAGCCAGGATTCAAGACAGCACGGTTGTCGTATTCAGCAAGAAAATAAAACACCCAACTGCGGTAAGAATGGGATTTACGAATACTGCCATTCCAAATCTGTTCAATAAAGAAAGTTTGCCAGCGTCACCATTCCGCACGGATAACTGGCCAATCAATATCAAGAAATAGGGTTATTAGGTTATTGAGTTATTTAGAGAATGGCCAGGTCTAAGGTCTGGTATCTAATATCTAAAATATCTCAAAATGTTAAAGCCTAACGGTAACAGGCCGATACATTAACCGGTATCCGGAAAGGATACCGTGACTTTCTCTTCAATTAAAGCCCTTTACCGATGCAAGAAGCTGATTTCGTTCCGCGCTCTCAAAGTGCGTTGCTCCCCGAGCTCACTACCGATGTCAATGAATGGATTTCTAATGTATCGTCTGCGATAGACCGACACATGACCGATTCCGATGAACATCAGTGGTTGCTTAAACAAAGTAATTACACTCATTTTCAGCGCCTGATCACCATATCCAACCTTGGCCTTACAGCCGGTCGTATTTTGGATGTGGGAGCAGGAACTGGTGCCCTGACATTCGACTTGGGTTGGTTGCAGAGGAACAATGGTGTCGTCACTGCTGTAGACAATGACCAGATAGGACTTGATATCCTTTCCGACCTGGCAGATGAGCTTGGCATCTCAGTTCAAACTAAATTTGGCGATGCCTATGATTTACCTATTGAATCATCAACACAGGATCTGACCGTCGCACGCCTGCTGTTGCAGCATCTTGATAAGCCCGTAGAAGCGCTCCGCGAGATGGCTCGTGTTACGCAGCCTGGCGGGAAAATTCTCGTGATGGACATCGATGACGGAGTCAGTGTCTCGGATTCCGAAAGTTCACCAGCGTTCAAAAAGCTGCGAAGTGCCGTCAATGAACTCCAGGGATTGTATGGTGGCGATCGTAAAATAGGTCGCAAGCTTTATCGGTATATGAAACAAGCTGGCATGACGGACATCCAGGTTATCTTAATGCCGGCAATGCGATTAGGCAATCAAAGTGGCCGCGATTCGGTCGCAGAAGCCTACCAGGTTGAACGCTTTGTAAGTAAGAAAGATGATCTTCTGACTGCGAGATTAATAACAGAAGAAGAATTTGAAGCTGGAATCGAGGAGCTGAAAGCAAGCTTTGCCGAAGACCGGTTCGAACTGGAGGCGCAATTCATTGTGGTGGGCAAGGTGGCGGAGTGAAATGGACAAAAGATCTGATTAACTACATGAGATTAAATTTAAAAAAAAAGGCTGTATCAGTTTATGATAACAGCCTTTTTTGTGCCCTGGACTGGATTCGAACCAGCACGCCGTTTCCAGCACTGCCCCCTCAAGACAGCGTGTCTACCAATTCCACCACCAGGGCGTTTCAAGACCACAAAGATACTATTTTTCGAGCCCAATACGCAAGAGAGAAAAGTCATTTGGTTGTCATTCAGCTTTGCTGTCATTCTATAGCCATTTGGTAACAACAAATCTTACTCGATATCGCAGCTGTAACAATTGAATAACTACTGAATGACTATTGGGTGACAACCGAATGACTTCCAACTATACCGGAACAAAATATCATCAATTAGAAAAACTCCATCTTCATAGACGTGCCCGGTACGTTTTGGCACAGGAATTGATCTTTACATAAATACGGTTACTCCGGATCTTTTTTAAAACAGATTACGGACGTGGCTGTTACCCCTAAAATACCCCGAAAAAGATGATTGATGGTCAGTGGTAAAGCCTTCGCCTACAGTAGCTGATTGAGAAAAAAAATCGGTTTAAGTGGAATGAATTACCGCTGACATCATCATCTTGGCTTTCACCTAATGACTGCAGTAATGCATGATGTGTATATCAAGAATTTGGTTCCGGATGATATATTCCTGGCTTCTTATCCAAAGTCAGGGAATACCTGGATTCGGTTTGTCCTGGCCAATATTGTCAGCCTTGTAGAATTGAATGGTATTGAAATCGATTACCATCTGTTGAATGGTCCGTTTGTCGCTGAGCTGGACAGCGGGAAATTCGGTGAACTCGATTACCATTGCATACCCCGCTTTGTAAAGACCCATGAGAAGTATGATGCTGATACATTCGGTCCTTATAAATCAGTGTATGTTTCCAGAAATCCCGGCGACGTTATGGTTTCCTTTTACGAATATCAAAGAGGTCTTAAAAAAGGAAGAGGGATTCCGGAAAATACGACAATATCTGAATTCATACGTAACCGTGATCTTGGTATCGATCCATGGTGCAGCCATGTCCGTTCATGGCTTAATTCATGCACTACGTGGATAACGTATGAAGATTTGAAGATCGATCCTTTTCATACGATTCAGAGTATGATGTGTGCATTGGATATTCCCGATATCCCGGATTCGATTCTTCATGAGGCGATCCGGAGGTCCGATTTTTTTGCCATAAGAAAAATGGAAGAATCGACGGGTTTGGATGCAAATGCAATGTCTTATCTTAAACCGGAATTCCGTTTTGCCAGAAAAGGGACGGTTGGCCAGTGGATGGGCAGGTTATCACACGACGATATTCAATTTATCAATGACTGGCTTGCAAATTATGATCTCGCAAAATTCAGCCTGGATCCGGTTCATGCGGATTTGGGGGTTTCCGAATCTGTTGCGTTGGACCATATATCGCATTTGATACGGCGTGCAGAATGGGGGAGTGCCAATCACTTATTCGAGAGAACCGGTGATTATTTTTCACATTCGGCTGAATCCGTAATAGCAAGATCAGTAGTTAGTTATAATGCCGGACATTCAGATGTGGCACTGGAATCGATTCGAAAAATATCCGAGGGCGATTTTTTTTATGATAAGGCCGTTGACCTGAGGAAGAAGATTGAAAGTTCACCCAGTCAACATGAACAAATTCGACAACTGATATTCGATGGCGATGTTGAAGGTGCAATGCAATTGCTCAAGGCAGAAAAAACGGATTTCGGAGAGGACATTGAGCTGCGGTATCTGCGAGCTGTTTCTTTATATAAGAAAGGGAATGTGCTTGATGCGATTGAAGAACTGCAAAAACTCTTAAGAAATCATCCATATCATGGTCTGGCTAAAGCGTTATTACTCTTACTGGAAGAGCGGTATGAATTAAGCGAGCTCACAGGATCAGAAAAAAAAGTTACACACAAAAAAATACCTGCCAGCCCAATAACTGGCTCCGATCGGATAATCAGGCTTCGATCAATACCCACAGATCGAATTATACAGCAATACAAAGATCATTTTGGAATTGATGTGAGTCGTTTTTTTGAAGAGTCGAAGTCTATCCGGTTGTACAAATGTCTGGATACCGGATATCGATTCTATTTTCCTCACCATCTTAGCGGAGACAAAGAGTTTTATGATTGCGTTAGAACAGATCCGTTATATCCGGTAGACTGGAATTGGGAAACGGAAGTTATCGGCGGTTTAATAGAACCGGATCAACACGTCCTTGATATAAGTTGCAATAGTAATCCATTCAGTGAGTATCTGAAAGACCGGGGAATCAAAAATGAATCATTACAATTAATTAACCAAGGTGCAAACACCCAAAAGAAGCAATCGAACTTTATCAACAAGGCAATTGAAGATTATGCCAAAACGCACGCCGGTTCATATGATGTTGTCTGCGGCTTACATGTTCTCGAATGTGTTTCCAATCCGTTGTCCTTTCTGAAGACTTCAATGAATGTTTTAAAACCCGGAGGCAGGTTATACCTGAGTGTATTAAACCATAATTCAATATTCGGACTGGACACAAATAACATCCTGAATATGCCACCTCATCATATGGGTCGCTGGAATGAGCAGGCGATAATGAGTCTGCGAATAATGGACCTTCAATTGGTCAATTTGCAATTCCAACCTCTTCAGGATAACCAGTTGCAGTATGTGTCAAGAGTTGTCGGCGATCAGATAGATGATCATCTGAACATTCAGGATTCACTAATTCAGTTGCTAAAAAAAGATACATCAAAGACTAAGGGAATGGCGATGGTAGCCGAGTTTGAAAAACACGGAGATGAGGTATGACAAATCCGGAACTTATAAATGGAATATTGGCGGCTGTTCGCAGTAATGACAAAGAAGAAGTATTGCGGCTTCTTGCCCTGGGGAAAAAAGTTAAAGATCCGATATTAAATCTTCACTACCTGGAAGGATTGTTCTGGATCATGAATGCTGATTTGAATCGTGCACGTACCTCATTATTTAAGGAATTACGTCAATTCCCGCAGAATCGTAATGCTGCTAAGCTCTTCATTCTTCTGCAGCCGGTTTCCCAGAGTTCTTTAAATCGTGGTGCCGGGATACTGCTTAGATCCATCGATTATTTGTTTGATGATATAGATACAGGATCCCCAAACAGGATGACCATATGATGAAAATTTTACATGTGATAGAGTCTCTGAGCCTGGGTGGAGCAGCCCGTTCTTTAATTGCAATTTCTAAGTATTCCAGGTTGCTAAATAGTGAAATGGAGCATTCTGTTATTTCACTGATGAATGCAGATGCCGAAGCTATTACCCTGGCACAGGAAGCCGGGGTCAGTGTTATTGATCAACCATCGGATGAAATCCTTCTTAGGGAATTCGAGCAGTCCGATATCGTTCAGATTCATTACTGGAATAATCCTAAGACAGTCCAGTTGCTGCATAAAAAGTTTCCTCCCTGTCGTCTTGTCCTCTACTATCATATCGCAGGTGACCGATTGCCCCAGGTAATAGTGCCGGAAGTTGCACGGTTAGCAGACTGGAATCTGCCTTGTAGCCCATATACAGAGCAGTCAATTTTTAAGCTTGAAAAGCATAATGTCGGTCTATTGTCCGAGCGGACGACGATGGTTTATGATTCAGCTGACCTGAGTCGCGTTGGTGACTTGAAGCCCCGGAAGCATGCCGGTTTTAATGTTGGATATATTGGGACGGTAGATTATGTAAAAATGCACCCCGGTTTTTTATCTATGAGTGCTGCAGCAAATATCCCGGACATTAAATTCACTGTATGTGGCGGCGGTGGTCAGGATATGATTAGAGCAGAAGCCCAAAGAATGGGTGTTGACAGCTTGTTTGACTTCAGGGGATATGTGACAGATATTCGGCCCGTTCTTAAAACGATGGATGTATATGGATATCCGTTGCGCGAAGATACCTATGCCGCTGCAGAACTCAATCTCCAGGAGGTCATGTATGCAGGGATCCCACCCGTTGTTTTTCCTCATGGCGGCGTTCGATATCTGGTAGAGAATGAGAAGACGGGTATTGTCGTGCATTCCGAAAAGGAATATGGTGAGGCATTAGAATATTTGTACCATAATCCTGATGTACGAAAGGAACTGGCAGCCCGGGCAAAAGAGTATGCTAAAAAAGAATTTGGTGCCCAAAATGCAGCCCCAAAGATTAATGATGTGTATGAGAAAGTGATGAAACTCCCGAAGAGAGATCACATATGGGGTGTGGATACCAACAGCTCATTGTACTATGATGTCATCAATCCGGCAGACCTTATTCGATTTGATTCTGATAAACCGGCCAGCCAGCTTTTCCTGGAATCAGTAGGTAAATATGGGGGATTTTTTACGCAATCGGTCGCTCCGTATCAGTCGTTGAAGCAATATCTGGATGTCGATCAGGAGATATCCGGGATCTCTCTATTAGTTTATCAAACCGGCCTGCTTTGGTATTTAAACAGCGATACGACGGACCCCAGGCTAAATTTCTGGACTGGATTGTATTTCATGGGCAATGGCGACAGTAAGAGCGCAATTGCTCATTTCAGCAATGCATGGAATAATGGTTTTGGTCACTGGAGAGTCCTTTGGTATATGCTTAAACTTCTTATTGATGCGGGAAACAGCAAGGGATCAGCGCACATAAAACAAATACTTGATCAAGCTCACACAACCTGGAAGCGAGAAGTCATGTCGTGTGGTGTCACAGTTACAGATCTCAATTCTGATCGTGCGGCATCTTCATCCACGGATGAAATTGTTTTGACACCAGGAAACGGTACAACTGCTGGAATCATATTAAATGAACGTCGGTCAGCTCTGAGGGCTCTTGTGCGATCGGAGGTCCGTCTGGCGGAGACTCTGGATACAGATGACGGTTATTCGGAAATGTTCAAGCACTTGCTCGCACTTGCCGAGAATTATCCGGGTGATCCGCTATTGGAAAATGAAATAGCTGAATATTATTACAAGATGGCCAACTTTAAAGCATCGGCTTTGTGGTATCAGAAAGCACTGAAAAACGCCCATCACGACGATTACACTTTTCTTTTCACTATCATAAAACGACTCGCTGAGATGGGTAAGATAGCCGAAGCTGTCGGTTATGTCAGCAGGAACGAGGCACAATTGTCACAAAAACCCGGTTTCCCGCAATTGCTCGAGTCGCTGACCCGATATGCTTCCAAGGGGTAAAAACCAGTGATTTGCAGGACGAAAATGTCCCCTATATCACTGTTAGTCAGTCGGGGAAAGCTTTTCCTGAGAGTCCAACCAATCGGAACTTTTTACCCACCATAACCTCTCTGTCAGGCGAAATCGCAGGGTTTTTCGATTGGCACGAAAATTCGTAGTACATATTAGTTATCAAAAGCTTAGATATGTTACTACCCTATGAGTTCAGTAAATAAAAGCCCGAAAGTTTCGGCGATTGTATCGACATACAATTCGGAAGTATTTATAGGTGGTTGTCTAACCGACCTGACATCTCAGACACTTTTTGAAGAGGGGGAACTTGAGATCGTTGTTGTAAATAGCGGCTCAACACAAAATGAGCGAGCGGTTGTCGAAAAATTTCAGAGTGCATTTGAAAACATAACCTATATCGAGACTGATGAAAGGGAATCCTTATATCAGGCCTGGAATCGTGGGATTAAGCTGGCAAAAGGTGAATATGTCACGAATGCCAACACCGACGACCGCCACCGGAAGGACGCACTTGGTCTCTTGTCCGGTTATCTGAACGGACATCCGGACATTGATTTGGTGTATAGCGATTGTTATGTATCAACCCGGGCCAATCAAACGTATGATGAAAACGATCATTCGCGAGTGTATCGATACCCTGAATACTTTCCGCCGGAATCATTACTCCATTTCCAGTTTGGCATCCATCCTATGTGGCGCAAATCCGTTCATGATCAAATAGGTTACTTCGATGAATCCTATCGTGTAGCCGGAGATTACGATTTCAACTTAAGATTTGCAGCCTCTTTGCATGCAAAACACATTCCCGAGGTTTTTGGACTTTATTATCTGAGTCCACAGACGGTCTCGTTTCAGGGAAACGGAATGGAGAATGAAAACCGACGGATTTATCAAGCCTACCGAACACAGGAATATATCCTTACGCTTTACGCTAATGCCGGTTGGGAAACCATAACACCACCTCAAAAAGCTGCAGTATTAAATGATATGGGCATTCATGCCATGTCATTTTCGTCGGCCTGGGAGGAAGGAAAGAAAACACGTGATGTTCCCTTTGCTCAGGAATGTTTCCTGGCTGCACTGAATCACCAGAAATATTATCAACCTTCCCTTAATAACCTGGCAGTTTGTCTGATGTTGAATGGACGGACGGAAGATGGACAGAGATTATTGCAACTTGCCGATCAATTAAGTGGCCATAAATTGATAACCGAAAATTTGAGTTCCCTCTCTCAGAAGAATGGATCCGGCACCAATAACTTTCACCTGATTCGTCAGCAATAGCGCAGTTCAAAGCTCAAAAAATATTGTCTTCTCCAAATACAAGATCGAATGAATAAAAACAAGAAAATTTTACTGAGCTGCGATTATTTCTATCCATCAGTTGGTGGCGTTGAAATATTTATGGAGGATCTCGGAGTCCGCTTGCTTGAGTTGGGCTATCAGGTGGAGGTGTCGGCAAGATGGCTCCCCGATAGAAAGTCTGATGCTAGAAAAGGATTAAAAATTCACTCATTCAAATGTGATGGCGGATTGACTCCGAATGGAGACGATTTGGAGCGAAACAAATTCTATGAATTGATTTCAGATAGTGGCTTTGACCATGTAGTGATGCTTACTCAGCCAGATAACTGGGTAGCTTCTGCACTTTTAAACAAGAAAGACTTATCCCCTCCTATTACTCTTTTTCCAAGTATCAATGCCCTGAATGTAGCTGATTGGTCCAAATATGGCGTATGGGCACAGGTCAGCCAGGTTCTAACGGTTGCGGATCAAACGGTTGCAGTTACGGCTACCGGACTAGATTACATTACACTCACAAAAATGGGACTCAAACCTATCTATTTGCCCCACGCCATAGACAAAGATGCCGCAAGAACCAATTTCAGGAAGAAGCACGGTCTGGATCAGGACTGCCCTCTGCTGGTGATGGTTGCCAATTTCTGGCCGGTTAAAAACCACCTTAACCTGCTTAGGGTGTTGAGAGGAGTACAAAACGACTGGCAGGTAGTCATTATAGGGAATCCTATATCAGTAAATATGCCTTACTTTGAGGAGGTTAAAAAATTAGCTTCTCTTGATGAGCGTGTTCAGTTAATACCCGGCCTGCCCCGTCCGGATGCAGCATCTGCCATTCGTGATGCCGATCTCTTGCTCATTCCATCTATAGGTGAAAGTGCCGGTCCACTGGTTGCTCTGCAGGCTATGAGTTATGGAACACCCTGGATAGCAACACCCAATTGCAACGCCGTGCAGGATCAGGCAGGTGGAATATCTGTAAATCTCGAACATTTTCCCCAAGCCATTGAGTATGTTTTAAGCAACAAAAAAGTTCTATCTGAGCTGAGCAGGACTGGCAAAAAGCAGTGGGAAGATTCGTTTACGTGGAAGAAAATTATACCAGCCTTTGACAGTTTGCTGCAAGGTAATGAAGTCCCGGATTTTCGTATGTCTGAAAATTTGCATCAGAAGAAAACAGAACTACAGCGCGACTTTTATACTGCTCTTGCTGAAACTAAGGATAATAAAAAATCCCCTATTTTTTCCGTTATCATTCCAACCTACAATCGTCCTGATACCCTTAAAAAGTGCCTGAACACCCTATCCCGGCAAACATTCCCTGCTGATCAATTTGAAGTGATAGTCTGTGATGATGGGTCTACAGATGATACCGCCACGCTCGTAAAGAACTATAAGGCTTCATATAATCTGATCTATGTCCGTCAGGAAAATGCAGGTCCGGCGAAAGCACGAAATAAAGGTTTAAAAAAGGCACGTGGAAAACTTGTTCTTTTTATTAATGATGATACAATTTTGGCCGAATCAGCTCTTGCCAGACATTACGAAACTCATTTAGCCCACCCTGGTGAAAAAATATCGGTATTAGGTACATTTGATTTCCCTGAAGAGTACCGCAAGAGTCTGTTGGTTCAACTTATCGAGGAAAATGATCTGCTTTTTGAATATCACAAAATGCAGCCAGGAGGATATCACGATTACAATTATTTTTACACCTGTAATCTAAGTGTGCCAAGACAAGCTGTGATCGATGTCGGCATGTTTGACGAAACGTTTGACGGACCTGCAGCCGAAGATATCGAACTGGGGTTACGACTTCACAAAATAGGCTACCGATTAATTTACCAACCGGCATGCAAATCAATGCATGAACACCCGGTCACTTTGGATGGATTTTGTCGCACGCACCAGGTGCGGGGCTATGGTCACATGACGCTGATATCCAAGTATCCGGAATTGAACTACTGGAAGAAGACAAGTATAGCCGATTTCAGGAAATGGGTTAATCATTGGACAAGTCAAAAGATCCATGTAAACCGACTTCTGGATGAGTTGAAAAAGACAGGCCTTTTTGCTCAGGGCGATCCCAAGGGAATTAGTCGGAGTGACATAACCTCGATCATTTTGCTGTTAAAAAATTATTTCGAGGCCGTTGGTAAGATGAGCCATCCTTACTTCAGGCAGCTACAATCTTCTTTTTCAAGGTCAGATTCACTTGTTTCTGTAATAATCCCCTGTCACAACTACGGGAAATTTCTCGTGGAATGTGTTGAAAGTGTCGTACATCAGACATATAAAAACCTGGAAGTTATTATCGTTAATGACGGCAGTTTTGATAATTCGGCTGAAATCGCACAGCAACTTTCCGATCAATACGAAAAGGTTAGTGTTATATCGCAAAGAAACTCAGGGCAGCCGGCGATTGCACGAAACAATGGTATTGCGGCAGCAAACGGTGATTACATTCTTTGTCTTGATGCCGATGATAAGATTTCCCCTGAGTTTATTGAACATACCGCTCGTTGTTTAATTGAGAACCCGGAAGTTGGAATAGCCTATCCTGATCAGCAAAATTTTGGAGATAAATCTAATTTCGAACCACATCCGGAGTATAGTTCCCGCAACTTGGTTTGGTTTAATTTCATACCGCCGGCATCGCTTTTTAGAAAAAAAGCCTGGGAAGCTACGGGCGGCTTTGCTACCAACGTTGTCGGATACGAAGACTGGGACTTCTGGGTATCATGTGGTGAAAAAGGATTTACCGGGAAGCATGTCGCAGGGGCGATATGGCATTATCGTGTTCATGGCGATGGTCTATACAATGCACAAATAAATAAAGATCAGCGATTGAAAGCCAGGGTTGTAATGAACCATCCAGGGTTATATACAAAAACCCAGGAGGAATGGGCGAAGGGCGTCTTAACTGGTAATCCGGAAGCCTTGCGTATAACAGGTAACCTTGGAATGGTTCCAAAATTTGGAGAGTCAACGGATGTTGAACTTTCCGGTAAAGTAGGTGCTGTTGGCAAAAATAATAACCCAGTCGGCAAACATATCCTTTTCACCATGTACGGCTGGGATGATGAAGGCGGGGGAACAATTCTGCCGCGCCAGATAGCAAAGAAACTGGTTCAAAGAGGAAACAGGGTCAGCGTAATTTACACGCCTCCCAAAAGTCGTCCTGATAAATCGGCATATTATGTAGAACAGTTGGAGGATGAGGGAGTTCAGTTATATGCGATTTACAACCGACCAGCTATTTTTTATGATCTGGACCATCCCGAAAGGGAAATCGATGATCCAAAAATGCGTCAGGTCGTTCGGTCAATCGTCTCTTCAGTGAAACCTGATATTGTTCATTATCACAGTTTCCTGAACTTTTCGATGGGTGTGGCGAAAGATGTGCACCAAATGGGAATTCCCAGTGTATACACGTCACACAATTACTGGCCGTTGTGCCCTCGTATGTATCTCTTTGATGATCAACTAAGCTTATGCAGCGGCCCTTCCGCTGATGGAAAGAAATGTTCGGGTTGTGTTAAAACGAGTGGCAAAGAACATTTGTATGCCGCACGTGCTGAGGCGGGACGAACCATGTTGAATGAGCATATTGACCGTCACCTGGCAGTATCAAGTCGTGTTAAGGAATTATTTATTTCAAACGGTCATAAAAGCGAGAGAATTCATGTCTTGCAGCAACAGCCGGAGATAGCAGATAAGCTTTGGGATAAAGTTGGTATTAAACGCGAAATCGTTACTCAACTTGATCGACCTCTGCGTGTTGGTTTTATAGGTTCACTGTTGCCACAGAAGGGAGTTCATCTGTTGGTCAAGGCGATGCAAGCCTTTTCGAACGATCAGGTTGAGGGTTATGTATTCGGCGGGGGGCCACAACCTGTCGTTGAATGGTTGAAATCGCTGGATAAGGCCCGGGGTGTCACATTTACCGGTGCCTATAAACCGGAAGATCTTCCGGACCTGCTCGGTAAAATCGATATAATTGTAGTTCCGTCTATCTGGGAAGATTGTGCCCCACTCGTAGTGGCTGAAGCTTTAGCAGCCAGACTTCCGGTAATCGGTGCCAAAATGGGGGGGATACCCGATTTCATTGATGAGGGCAAGACAGGTTTTCTGTTTCCAGGCAACAATGTCACTGAGTTGATCCAACGAATCGGTGCTTTTGTATCTGATCGAACGCTGTTGGGTAAAATGCAGCGAGAAATTAAACGCGTTCGTACATTTGGCAATTATGTTGAAGATTTGGTTGGACACTATGATCAGATCATTGGCAGGAATACATCAGCAGGACAATCAAAAAGTGATAAACCCTCTGTCGTTTGGGAAGGTTCTCAATTCGTGATGCACTCGCTGGCTCATGTAAACCGATCGATTGGCAGGCAATTGCTGAAAAGAGAATTTGATCTGTCTCTGATTCCGTATGAGAAGGATACTTTCATTCCGGAGAAAGGAACGGCAGATCATGAATTGTATGGTTGTTACGGTGCGCCGGTACAATCGGACAATCATGTGCATGTGCGACATCACTGGCCGCCCAACTTTACCCCACCGGCGAGCGGTCACTGGGTCATTATTCAGCCGTGGGAGTTCGGGAGTCTGCCGGAAAAATGGATACATCCGATGTCTACGCTGGTTGATGAGATTTGGGTTCCCACAAGCTACGTGAAAGAGTGTTATGTACGAAGCGGCGTACCACAGGATCGTGTGCAGGTTGTACCGAACGGCGTCGACGTGGAAACCTTCAAGCCTTCGGCAAAACCCTATCCGCTTGAAACAAAGAAATCATTCAAGTTTCTGTTTGTGGGAGGTACAATTGGCCGGAAAGGCATAGATGTCCTTTTGGATGTCTATGTTCGGAATTTTAAGGCCTCAGATGATGTCTGTCTGGTCATTAAAGACATGGGTGGAAAATCATTCTATAGAGGACAAACAGCCGCTGATTCCATCACTCGATTACAGGCTCATCCGGATGCACCCGAAATAGAGTATATCGATTGCGAGCTTACCAATGATGAAATGGCTGGTTTATACACTGCCTGCGACTGTCTGGTTCATCCCTACCGCGGGGAAGGTTTCGGATTACCAATTGCAGAAGCGATGGCAGCAGGACTTCCTGTTATGGTAACCAACCACGGTGCCGCACTCGACTTCTGTAATCCTGAAAATGCTTTCTTGATCAATGCAAAGGAAGTAAGACTGGAGGAAAAGGCCATCGGCAATATTGCAACAGTTGATCATCCATGGTGGGCTGAGCCTGATCAGAGTTCGTTGGCTAAACTCATGAAGGAGGTTATCAAAAAACCTAACGAGGCAAAAAAGAGAGCTATAAAAGCCCGTAAGACTATCCTAAAATCATTTACCTGGGATTCGGTTGGAGAACAGGTCAGTAAACGTATTATGGAGATATCGAAGAAGTCAATACGAAGACTGAAAATGACCTCTCCCGCAGAATGGGATAGCAGGGAAACCTTTATCCAGTATTTCATGAAGGCTGTCCAGGAACATAAGTGGAGTGAATTGGGGAAAGAGACGCTAAGAGCTTGTCAATTATATCCTGATGATACCTATATCTGGGTATTGCGGGCAATTAATCTGCGTGCTTTAGGGCATTACGATGATGCTGTAGAAGCAGTGGAGCGATCATTGAAAATAGCCGAAAATCCTGAGGCCTTGCACGAAGCCATACAAATTGCCATGGCGTCAGGGAAAAGCAAGCAAGCTGCCATGTTGGAAAACCACTTAAGCAGACAATTTCCCGAATGGGCCCAAAAGCTTCAAAATCAGCATGCAGAGGTCCAGCAGAAATGAAATATAGTTCTCCATTATTAAGTCTTGTTGTTCCCGTTACAGTGGATAGTGCCGGATTTGTTAATGAATGCATCAAGGATCTGGAAGAACAAAGCATAGCTTCTGATATTGAGGTGATTCTGATCGGTCGTCAGGAGCTATTAAACAATTTGTTATACGAGACCCCAAAGAACATAACTGTCAGAGAAGTAACCAGGGAAACAAATTCGGAATTTGTGAGCTGGAATGAAGGGATCCGAAAGTCAATTGGGTCTCTTGTTTCTGTGATTCATCCGGCTGACCGATATCGGAAGGATGCATTTGAGCAATTTGCAGACGTCCTCGAGGGACATGGGGATGTTCAGTTAGTTTATAGTGACGTTCTGTTAAATCACCGGGAACATGAAACATTTGAGGCTCAAAGTGTCCGTATTGCGACGCGGTTTCCTGATTATGATCGTAAGACTTTTCTGGAAAGAGGATTCACAGAGATAAGGCCAGTCTGGCGAAAAAATCTCCATGATCAATTTGGGTTACTGGATGAGGGACTGTGTTATGCTGCGGATCTTGAATTCTGGCTTCGTGTAAGTGAAGAACCAGTATTCTATCACATCCCGGAATTTCTGGCGCTCCGGTTTGATGGGAATGATATTGATCGGATTGCCAATGACAGGAATCGAAGGATAGAGTTCACATCGTTTCTGACTTATTATGAAAACGGTTATTCAAAATCGAATGGATTGGTATCTGAAAGAGTCAATCGTTTAAAGAGAATCGAAGAATTATTTAGTCAAGAAACGAATAAGGTTGGCTGGAAAATACTGGAAGGGACTTTGGCGGAAGATCCCTCAGATTCTGAGTTGTGGGTTTTGAAAATGCGGCTTCTGATGAAAGCAGGCGATTCTAAAGAGGCAAAACAAACCCTTAGTGAGGCATCAAAAAGATTCCCAAACGATGTCCGTCTGGCCAATCAACGGGCCATATTTCTTTGGAGAGAGGGTTACAGGCAACAGGCACAGACGGTACTGGAAGAAATCATCAGCAGGAATCCAATGGAGTTGGAGGCAAGAGTGACCCTTGTGGAAGCATATAGTGAGACAGGAAATATCTCAAAAGCTGTTGATCAGTTGTTGTTCTTGATCAATCGGGTAGGAGACAACCGGGAACTCTATGTGTCACTGATTGCAAAATTATTGGAGCAAGGTGAGCAGACCAAGGCACGATATTATTACCATTTAGGCACTAATAAATACCCGGCCGATCAAAAGTTGGTAATTTTTTCACACCTGATTCATAGGCCAAAGTTCTCTGAATCGTGAAATAAAGCCGTTTTTCAAAATATACTTTAACAATCATTAAACCTTACTATATCTGGATGTTTAAGGTACAAAAAATAGATGACGATAAGTTACTCGTGGTCAGATCCCAAGGACGGGATTCAGACAATAAAAACCAAAAAAGAAGGAGCTAATTATGGCATTCGGAGATTTAAACCGCATCAATACGAACGTTCAGGCGATGCAATCACAGTTATCACTGAACCGTATTAACAATAAACTTGCAAATGTTCAGCTACAGCTGTCTACCGGTAAACGTATCAACAAAGCCGAAGACGATGCTGCTGGTTTTTCAATTGCCGCAAAACTTTCATCCCGTATTTCCGGTATGAATCAGGCACTGCAAAACATTGGTGATGCCAAGTCAGTACTTGATATCGCTGAAGGTAGTATGAATAATGTACTGGACATCTTAAATACTATTAAGTCCAAAGCAACACAGGCTGCTAACGGTACTGTTGGGTCCACCGAACGTGGATACATCAATGATCAGGTAACAGCACTTAAGAGTGAAATCGATTCACTCGTATCGTCAACCACTTATCAGGGACAAACCCTTTTGGATGGTAACTTTACGGCTACATTCCAGACTGGAGAGGCTAGTGGTGACAACCTGGCTGTTAGCCTGAGTAATGTTGGCGCGTCGTCTATAGGCTTAGGTTCTGTTGATGTCTCAACAGCGACCGGTGCAAGCAACGCACTCGCTTCAATTGACTCAGCTATCAATAACGTAGCCGGCTTCATGAAGGATGTTGGTGTGTACCAATCACGACTCTCAATCCGTCAGGATGTGTTGAATGAAAATGTTAATAACAATAGTTCGGCTTTGAGCCGTATCCAGGACACTGACTTTGCGAAAGCACAAAGTGACTCCATCAAGCTTCAGATCCTGCAACAAACAGCGATCTCAGCTCTGTCGCAAGCCAATTCGGCACCGCAGTCAGTGCTCAAATTCATCCAATAATCAATCGGTGAAGGCAAGAATGACAAGTCAATTGTCTGAACAGGGAGTGTCGGGAACGGCACTCCCTGTCATTCTTATCTCTTAACCCGTAAGTAATTATTGAAGCTATTATGAATAACGCCTTAAATGCATACCAGAAACAAGCAGTTCTAAACGCCACACCGGAAGAATTGATTTCCTTGGTTTACGATGGAACGATTGCTGCTACCTACCGAAAAGATCAGCCGAAACTGCTTGAAGGGCTCCAGATACTCATTCATGCACTGAATTTTGATTATGAGCCAGCACAGAATTTCTACAATGTCTATCAATATTGCCGTTTTAAAGGTCAGCAGAATGAGTTCGAGGAAGTAAGAGAGATATTAGGTGGAATCAGGGATGCATGGAATGAAAATGTTCTGAATCGTAAGAAATAAGCTAACGTAATAAACTGTTATGGCTATTTCCTCAACATCAAGCAATACTGCCACCAGCCCTTATTCAGCTCTGATTAAGGCCAACGATCCATATGCTCAGTTAATCGATAATCTGATCACACTCGATAGTACTACTAAGAATAACTATCTGACTCAGAAGCAATCACAGCAGAATCGTAAGACGGCAGTAAGCAGCATTGGGACCGACTTGACGTCGTTAAACACGATGCTGAATGACTACTTGATCGGAGGGACCAACCAGTTTAACCCAATGGCTGCTACATCGTCTGATACCAGTGCTTTTACTGCCACAGCAGACAACACCGTTCAGGCCAAGGGGAATTATACGATCAATATTCAGAATACCGCTCACAACGACATAAGATATTCTACTCAGTTCTCAGCAACCGGAACGGATTTTGTCGGCCAGTTGAGCAGTGCTTCCAGTCCGGGTAGTTTCGATCTCAATATTGCAGGTCAGACTCTTACCGTACAACCTGGTGATCTTACCGGCATGAACAACAAAGACGCTTTGACGTCTATCGCCTCGGCGATCAATTCGGCTGCAAGTGATTATGTGAGTGCTACGATTGTTCAGGAGACATCGAGTACCGTAAGGTTGGAGATTCGGAGTAAAGACAGCGGACAGGCCAATCAGATTTCATTTCAAAACACAGCAAACGCAGGCAATCCCGCTGAACTTCTTGGATTGACTCTTGGCAGCGGTTCAGGAAGTGAAGGCCAGAACAACACTGCTGTTGTCAGTGGTACTTCTGCCGGGAGTGTGTATGCCACAAGTGACCTTGACGCGCATTTTACCATCGACGGTCTGAGTTATTCGCGTAGTTCCAATAAGGTTACCGATGCTATTCCAGGACTGACTCTTAATCTGTTATCTTCAACAAATGGTAGTGATGCCACGATAGCTGTAGCAAGTGATACCAAGCAGAGTCAGAGTTCTGTACAGAAGTTTATTGACGCCTATAATAAGCTTAATAAAGATATTCGTAGTAAATCCTCTTTGGATTCTAAAACCGGCCAAAGGGGACCCCTTGGCAACGATCGTACGTTCCAGGATATGATGTATTCATTGAGAAACAGTATGATCAGCCCCGTCTCATCTATGACCGGAAATCACACTGATATCTTTTCAATTGGGTTGGATTTGCAACAGGATGGATCTCTTTACATCGCTGATCAGACCAAGCTTGATGATGCGCTTAAAAATGATCCTGAAAGTGTGCAAAAATTATTTTCCACCGATTCAGGGAATACTACAGTTGGGGCGGCAGACGGTCTGGCTAAAAGGCTGCAATCCCGGATAGATAGTTATGTGAAAACCGGTGGAATTATTGATAATCTTAAATCTTCTATCGATAGCAGGATTAATCAGTTAGACACCCAGATTAATCGGCAAAATGATTATCTGTCAATGAAACGCAAGCAATATCAAAGGCAGTTTCAACAGCTTCAGCAGATCGCCAATCAGGCAAATGTACAGTTCAACACTCTATCATCCATGTTTAGTACTTCATCATCTATAGGATCTAGTAGTACAGGGGGATAACCTTTTGTAAATGTAATTGGGAGATAAACCCATGGAAGTAACCAATAAAATTGTGTTTAAACAGTTTTCCAATGATCAGAATAATGATCCTGGTAAAGCCGCTTCCGCCTCACCTAATACGCCTTCTCCCAAATCCAGTGACCAACAAGTTGTTGTGGGCAATCTCGATCTGTGGCCGGAGTCACAGAGATTAACCATAGATAAGACAAAAACTTCAACGGTTGCCGTTGACTCGAAAAATTCTAAGGGCCCGGTACAGTTTGACTTCTCGCTCATGAAATTAGAATTTTCTAAGGATAAGGAAACGGGCAAGATTGTTGTAAAGATCATCGATCAAAATACCGATAAGGTAATCAGGCAGGTGCCGGCACAAGAGTTTCTTGATATTGTTCATTCAATGAACAAGGCGGCGAAAGAACTGCTTAAACGATTACCAAAAACGATTTGATGAATCAACTTACAGAGATTGAAGACGAACTTAATGAAGTGATCACTTTGAGCCGGGATCTCCTGGTTATGAGTGAACAAGGTGAAACAGACCTGGACAGATTGGAATTGGGGTTTCAAAGCAGGGGCGAACTTTTAGAACAAATCCAGTCTCGTTCAAGCTTGATCAACTGGAAGAATAACTTGCCGGCAAAAGAGCGAGACCGGGTTATGAAATCCTTCGAAGCTCTTAAAGAAATTGATACAAAGTTACGTGGTCACCTCTCTTTTTTGCTTGATCAAAAGAAAGTAGCTTTGCAAGAGTTACAATGTAACGAAAAAGCCGACAGAAGATACCAAAAAAAACAGCGCGTTGATCACGCTATGTTTATAAGAAATAAATTAGAAGGCTAAGTATTATGGATATTTCCCGTTTAGGAGACCAAAATAAACATATTGAACAGCACAGATTACAGTCGGATCTGAATGCTGTTGGTAAGACGAACACGTCATCTGCCTCGACGGATGCTCCGGATTCCGTTCAATTTACACCATCCCGTAACGATAGTATAGAATTGTCAAACGGATCATTTAATAAAGAAATCGATTTTGCTCAAAAGGTTTACAGCAACCTCAGTACGCAAAGTACAGATCGCGTAAAACAGGCCCGGGCAAATATTCAAAATGGAGCTTATGATCTGAACAATCCGAAAGTTGCTGATAAAGTAATTAAGGGATTGGTTGGTGATATCACAGGTAAATCAGCTTTCGGCGCGGGTGCAACAAATTCCTCTGAAGAAGCTTCAGAATCTGCTGCTAATCAGAATTTCCTTGAAGAGGTACGGGATAAGGTTAAGAATAACCAGGACGTACTCGACACGATTGCCCGCCGTATATATAAATCGATTTCAAAAATCTAACGACAGTCATAGATATAAACCGTTTCAAAACGTACCTTAATGTGTTAAAAACAACAGCCAATGAGGAACGGATTTGAAAGGGAGAATTTTTGTTGTCGACGATGAAACACTGATGCTGCAATATCTTAAGAAGCAGCTGGAGTCAAATGGGTATGAAGTAAAGGGATTTGACTCACCTCAGAATGCTTTTGAGGAGCTTGACGGTGAAAACGTCGATCTGGTCATTTCGGATGTGAAAATGCCGGGGGTGACGGGAGACGAAGTTCTGGATCACGTAAAAAGACACCACCCGAAAGTCGGTGTGATCCTGATTACCGGATTTGGAAGCATCAATCATGCCGTGAATGCTGTGCGTAAAGGTGCCTTCGACTATATCACCAAGCCGTTTGGCGGTGCTGAAATTATGGCAAGGGTTAACCGATTTTTTAAGCATCGCGATGAAACTGGTCGTGTGAGCTTTGAGGGAAACTCCCTGGAAGCTCCCAAAGCAGCCCAGCTCTCCGCTGGAGAAAATCAAAGCAAATCGGCAACAGAGCGATACGAAGCCAAATTGATCGGCAAAGATTCAAAGATGCAAAATTTGCTTGCCGCCGTTCCTCAGATCGCCCAAAACGAAGCCCCCGTACTTATTCAGGGAGAGAGCGGAACCGGAAAAGAGGTTTTTGCCTCACTTATCCATTACAATAGTGAGCGTGCCGATGGTCCTTACGTAAAAATAAATTGTGCGAATCTGCCCCGCGAGTTGGTCGAAAGTACTCTTTTTGGTCATGTTAAAGGTGCGTTTACTGGGGCTATTTCTGATGCAAAAGGTGCTTTTGATGAGGCACAGGGTGGTACATTACTACTTGATGAAATCACCGAAATAGAGTTGTCTGTTCAGGCAAAGCTCTTGCGCGTCCTCCAGGAAAAGGAGTTTAAGCGTGTGGGCAGTCAGAAGGAGTTAAAAGCTGATGTACGGATAATCGCTACCAGTAACCGAAATATCGGTGAGGCTATTCGTGATGGCTCGTTTCGCAAAGATCTGTATTACCGTCTAAGCGTTTTCCCAATCGCAATACCACCGCTTCGTGAGCGTCGTGGCGATATCGCTTTACTTGCCGAGTATTTCTGCGATAAATATGTTCATATGAATGGATTGCCGGATAAGAAAATTTCGAACGATTTCATGGACTATTTGAAAAATCAGGAATGGAAAGGAAATGTGCGTGAACTTGAAAACCTGATGCAGCGGGGAGTCATTATGTCGGGTAAATCATCCGATATAACGGTTGATCATGTACAGAATATTTTGTTTGATCAGGTTGACGCTTCCTTCCGCGACGAGCTTGCTGAAGAATTGCCACTTTTACCGATTGAGGAAATGGAGCTTAAACTGATTCAGAAAGCACTGCAGCGGACAAATGGTAATCAAAAGGAGGCTGCCCGCTTGCTGGGAATTTCCGACCGGACCATTCGAAATAAGCTGAAGAAAATCAGTGACGACGAATAGATTTGTTATCCCTGGTTCATGTATTCGGATTGAGTTCAAATTCAACACTTAAAATTCAACATTTAGAATTCACAGACGGTGCCCCAGGAACAAGGCGATATTATAAATCGTATTGCGGAGACCACGGTGATGCTCGCCGATGCGGATATACCTACGCTCGGTACTATTCTGAGAGATTTAGATCTGCTCGATGAAGGGGTTCTGGATGATGAAATCCAAAGGATCAGAGAAATAGCAGAAGGCCTTGTCATGGGCGATATCGAAGATATCCAGGCTGGGCTTGGCGAGCTGAATCGGGCTGTAGAACAACTGCAAACGGCATCCAGCAATGCCAAATTTGCAAGCATGGATGAACGTCAGGCCAAGCGTCAGCGCCTCGAACAGGAAAATAATACTGATGCCTCGGGAGCCGGCATGGATGCTCTGCCACTTGACGACGAGGAATCAACGGGGAGTTCTTCCCTCCCAGATTCTGCGGAAGATATCCAGGCAAATTATGAGGCCTTACTGAATTCTATACGTGAGGATGCGTCGGTCTATTACGAGTTCATTGATGAGGCGGTACTCAACCTCGAAGAGGTGGAGCATCATCTCCTGTCGCTGGAATCATCACCTGAAGACGCATCGATAATCGATGCAATATTCCGTCCTTTTCATACAATCAAAGGTGTGGCTGGTTTCCTGAATCTAGTCGAAATCAATAAACTGGCACATCTGTACGAGGATTTACTCGATGGCGTTCGCCGGCAAAAAGTGACGGTCTCGATGGAACTCATTGATCTGATTCTTGAAGGTGTTGATACACTGCGTGCTCTTATCGGTGTATTATCCAGAGCACTTGAACAAAAAGAAACGCCGGTATTTGATGTCGACCTCAAGACTTATAAAAAGCGGATCAGCCAGGCACAGGAAAATAAACTTGTTGCGAATACTGCTAAAAAAGGAAGAACAAAAACGGCTAAACGAGAGGCCGTTTCAGAGCAGGCGTCAGGAATGGCGGGGAAAGACTCAGAATACATCCGGGACAGTTCCATCCGTGTCGATATTCACAAGCTGGATCAACTCATTGACATGATTGGTGAGTTAGTTATCGTTAAGAATATGCTGACTGATAACAGAACAATAAGCAACAACAGTGATGAGAAGTTGCAGCGGAATGTCACGCAGCTAAAGCGGATAACAGGACAGCTCAGAGACCTCTCTACCTCACTCCGAATGGTTCCGGTTCGTGATATTTTTCAGAAGATGCAGCGTGTTGTGCGAGATCTGAGCCGCAAGTCGGATAAGGAAATAGCGCTGGAAATTCACGGTGAGTCAACGGAAATTGATCGTGGCATTGCTGATGAGCTTTACGAACCGCTTGTGCATATAATCCGAAATAATTGTGATCACGGTATAGAGCCGCCAGACGATCGTATCGGGAAAGGTAAAACCCGTACGGGAACCATTGTGCTCAATGCTTATCATCATGCCGGAAGAGTGGTTATTGAAATCAGTGACGATGGCCGCGGGATTGATTTTGATGCTATCAGAAAAAAAGCGGTTGAGCGGAATCTCGTAAAAGTTAAAGAACAGGTTTCTCAGCAGAAGTTACTCGATATCATATTCAATCCGGATTTTTCTACAAGTAAGATTGTTACGGAAATATCGGGCCGGGGAGTCGGACTCGATGTGGTCAAGCGAACAGTTAACCGTTTAAACGGTAATGTTGAGGTGCAAACCACGCGAGGTGAGGGATCCACTTTCACTATTAACCTTCCGCTAACACTTGCCATGATTGATGGTGTTATCGTTGGAGTAGGGAGAGAGCGGTATATCTTGCCAAGTGTAAACGTCAGGGAGACTTTTCAACCTAAACAGAGTCAACATCGCTATCTGGCAGGCAAGGGTGAGTTTCTGTTGATCCGTGAGGATATCCTCCCGATGATTCGCCTGAGTCAGATATTCGATATCGAGGATGCAGTCGTTGATCTTGAAAAAACACTGGGTATTGTGATTGAGGCAAGAAGCCGGAAGGCAGTATTGCTTGTTGATCGGTTAATCGATAAACAAGAGCTGGTAATTAAATCTCTTGGAGAAAAATTGGGGTTTCTCGATGGCTTGGCCGGCGGTGCCATCTTACCGGACGGACAGGTGGGACTTATTATCGACGTTGGCACCCTGATGCCTCGGATAACCGTCTAAAAGTGTTGATGTCATTGTCGATAACTCAATATGGGTTGGTATGCACATGACATTATATATGTGCTGCCATCAAGTAATCCGGGCTAAGCAGTACAGCTAAGAATAGCGATATGGATAAGAAGAATTACACAAAGTCTAAAGATGTAAAGAAGTCGGCTTCGACGTCGGGAAAAGGCACTGATGTTCGACTTGGGAAATATCTGACCTTCAATATTGACGGGGAGATCTACGGGATCTATGTGATGAGCGTCAAGGAAATTGTTGGTCTTGTTGAGATGACGCGTGTACCGAGAACGCCGGATTTTGTAAGAGGTGTCATCAATCTTCGCGGAAGAGTTATTCCGGTAATTGATTTAAAAAAACGATTTGATGCCGGATCGGTTGAGGGAACATCCCGAACGCCTATTATTATCGTCGAGGTGAAATCAACAGACAGGATAACTGAGATGGGATTGCTGGTCGATCACGTATCGGATGTGATGATTGTCCGTGATGAAAATCTTGAACCACTGCCTTCTTTTGGCATTGAACTGGAAACAGAATTCATTGATGGTATTGCCCGGTTTGATGACGATGTCATCACGTTATTGAATATTGATCGAATACTGACCAGTACTGAGATGATCGATATTCGCAAGGTTAAGGAAAAACTGACAGCTGCAGCTGAGGATTAATGGAGGCAAAGAAGATTGCAGAAACCAAAGGTTCGAACCAGCTGACAGATGCACATTTTATCTATCTGCAGGATTTGGTATACAAAAAAATGGGTATTCGCCTCACTCCTGTTAAGAAGATGATGGTTCAGAATCGACTTGGTCGGTTTGTCAGGCAATCAGGAATCGACAGCTTATCCGTTTTGTTGCACGCTGTCCGGGCTGACGAGAATGGGCCTGTGGCGCAATCAGTGTATGACGCAATTTCCACGAATCATACTTTTTTCTTCCGTGAGCTAAATCATTTCAAATACCTGTCTCTGTCTCTTCTCCCTTCAATAGTCGAAAAGTGTGTAAACGAAAAAAGGCCGCTTAAAATCTGGAGTGCAGCATGTTCAAGTGGTGAGGAGGCAATCACTCTGGCCATCACCATCGAAGAATTTAAAAGAGTTCACTCAGTCAAAAATTTGCATTTTGATATTTTAGCGACTGATATCTCAAAAACAGTTTTACAAATTGCTGCAAAGGGAATATACCCGGCTGAGGCGGTCAGCGGATTCTCCTACGACATTAAAAAAAATTATTTTCAGCAGGGCATTGGATCGTATAATAGCATGGTAAGAGTTAAGAAAGAATTAAGCTCTCATATTCGTTTTGCGAAACACAATTTGCTTGATCCATTACCGAGGCAGGAGTCATTTGACATTGTTTTTTGCCGTAATGTGATGATTTATTTCGATACGGAATCCAAAAGACGATTACTCGAAAATTTAAAAAGAATGATGAAACCGGAGAGCTATCTTTTTATTGGCCATTCGGAAAGTTTATACAACACGATACCCGATTTTGAATTGGTTCAGCCGACCGTTTATCGAAATGTGACCTAACGGATTTATAAATACTTGAATCAGAAAAAAATTGTCGGATTATCCGACCTGAAAATGAGTGATAATCCAGGTGATACGCTGATAACATATTCCCTGGGATCTTGTCTGGCTGTTGTTACATATGATAGGAAACAACTGCGTGCCGGACTATTGCATGTTATGCTGCCTGATTCGGGTATCGAAAAATTATCGAAGGCATCTATCGCGTTTAACCCTTATAAATATATTGACACTGGGGTTCCTGAGCTGTTTCACAGACATAATAAGTACGGGGCTAATAAAAAAGATCTGTGTATAGGAGTTTTTGGAGGAGCTCAGGTCTTTGACCGAAATGATTACTTCAACATCGGAAAACGAAATTATTTGGCTTTAAGAAAACTTCTTTGGAAAGAGGGAGTTTTGATTACTCACGAGCATGTAGGCAGTAATGTACACAGAACAGTTCGTGTTGATATCGCAAGCGGTACAATAACCGTGGATGTAAATAAAGAGGAGTTATTAACTTATCAATGTCTTTGATGGTAACAGAGATCCATCGAAATATCCAGTAAAAGCTGGAAGGAAACAGGGATGGCTTATAATATTTTGATAGTTGATGATATGTCGATCATGCGCCAGGTCATGAAGATGACGGTGCAGATATCCGGTGTGGATTTAGGTGACATGTTTGATGCTGGCAATGGTATAGAAGCATTAAAACAGGTACGTGAACACTGGATAGATCTGATTATTACAGATTTAAATATGCCTGAAATGGGAGGAATAGAACTAATCGAAAATCTCAAGAAGGATGAGGTTCTGGGTTCTATTCCCATAATTGTTGTATCCATTGAGGGGCGGGATTCTATCGTAAATCAGGCTCTTGAACTCGGGGCATATACATATATCACAAAGCCATTCCGTCCTGAGGTAATTAAAAATCATATTTTAAAAGCACTTGGCTATGATATTCCAGAATGATTTGATTCTCCTGGAAGTGCTTCAGGAGATCATGACGGAAATGTTTTTCATATTTCCCGATCTTGATGATGAGGGGAATCCCACACAATTTTTAGAATCTTTTAATGCCGATTACTACACAAGTATCTGTTATGAGAACAGTGATTTCTTATTTTTTGCGTGGGATAAAAAATTGCTAAGTAATATGGCGGCCAACCTTTTGGGGACCGATCCAATTGAAGTTAAAGACTCGGAAATGTTGTCTGTTGCCCAGGAAGCGACGAATGTGATCGGTGGGCGGTACCTCGTTTTGGTAGATCCCGATAAAAGTCGCTCATTATCACTTCCGCAATTGTTAAAGGAAAAAGATATCAAATCATTCAGAACTCACTCTCCGGAAATGAAGGTGGGCTTTGTCAGCGACCGGCAAGGATTGCTTGTGTCTGCTTATCATTTAGGGTAAACGCTCATAACAGAAGAATGACTGAGTGAAAAAAGTACTCATTGTAGATGATTCAGCCGTGTTCCGGAAGTTCCTCTCGGAGGAATTAAACCGGTATCCCGATATTGAAGTTGTTGCAACTGCGTCTGATCCGTACGTTGCCAGGGATAAACTCGTTCGTTTAAATCCGGATGTTATTACGATGGATGTGGAAATGCCGCGTATGGATGGCATCACATTTTTACGTAAGGTAATGCGGTATTATCCAAAACCGGTTATCATTCTTAGTGCCGTCACCAGCAATAAAAGTCCGAAGGCACTGGAAGCGATGGAGGCAGGGGCCATTGAAGTGATGCTAAAACCTACTGATGCTTTGGGAATCGAGCCGTTTCTGCAACAAATGATACGGGCTATTCGTCAAGCCGTCCGTGTCGAACTTGCGAATTTGGGCAAACAGCCGTTGAAAGCAAACGACTCGAAAGACGGAAAACAAATGTTCCAGCTAGATCCGTCGGATGTGAAAGATAAGCTTGTCGTTATAGGGGCCTCAACTGGTGGTACGGAGGCTTTGAAGTACATTATGAAACAGATGCCGCAGCAGGGTCCGGGCGTGCTGATTGTTCAACATATGCCGGCACATTTTACACGTTCATTTGCGGAGCGTTTAAATAATCTGTCGGCTATGGAAGTGCGTGAAGCAAGAGACGGCGACATAGTGGAGCCCGGGAAAGCATACGTGGCACCTGGCGATCATCATCTTATGCTGAGTAAAGTCAATAAGAGTTATAAAATCATAGTCAGACAGGGACCACTGGTCAATCAGCATCGCCCATCAGTCGATGTTTTATTTAAATCGGTTTCGAGACTTGCTGCATCCAACACCGTATCAGTCCTTTTGACAGGCATGGGAAAAGATGGCGCAGTTGGTATGTTAAATTTGAAAGATGCGGGATCAGCGACTATTGCTCAGAGTCAGCGGACGTGCGTGGTATATGGCATGCCTGGTGCGGCGGTACAATTAGGCGCAGTAAATTACATCGAGGATCTGGAAAATATTCCGACGCGTATATTTAGTCTGCTGCAGCAACTCTCTACAAGTGAAACTACAGACTAAGTCACATCAGTCAATAAAGGAGTTGTTGTTATTTAGGAGATGGGCAAAAATCCGTATGTAACCGGATTGCTACAACTTATGTCAAACAATTATTGTTTGCAGCAGATTAATAAAATTATTCAAACAACTTGTCAATTTCATCTTGGGTCATGTCTGGCTTGTGCTTATAGCCAACCTCGCCCGGAGCATATTCACGATCGGCCGTCAACTTGCCGTTGTCCGTGATAAATGAATTCAGGATATGAGTAATCTCTTCGGGATCGACACCCAACGATTGCATCAGGTATCTCTTTGTCTCTTCACTTACTTTCAGATCATTAATGCTTGAAAAGAGCGAGATTAGCTTTGCCTGGGCCTGTCCGAGCACCTTTTTGACATGAATCAGCTTTTGCGAAACGATGTCGTGAAACTGAAGTGCATTGATAATTGAATCCGTCTCGCTTCGAAGTTTGAATAGTTCATTCCTGAGGATGTCCGGATTTTTTTCCGCCATGGAGCCTGGTGTGGTAATAGCTTTGAGACTATCCTGCATATCCGTAACCTGACCCATAATCTGGAATGTTGAGTCGGTCATCTGCTCGACGGCTCCTTCCAGGATGTGCGCTATGTTCGGCATAATACCCTGCTTGGCCATCGTCTGGTCGGATACATGGCCTAGCAGCGGAGTCATATCATTCAGAAAGATAAAGAGCTCTTCCAGGAGCGGCATGATCTCTTCACCAAGTGAAAACAGTTCCTTTAAATGCTGAATGCGCACAAGGATTTCTTCGTAGTGTTCGTCACTCGAATACATTGAATATGTGGATTGTGGATTCTCGGTAGGCATGAATCAGATCATTAATTTTTCAATTTTCTCCTGCAGAATCTCAGTAGTGAAGGGCTTCACGATATAATTATTTACCCCTGCCTTCACTGCCTCAATAACATGTTCCTTCATGCCTCTGGTAGTAATCATGAGTATGGGAAGCTCTTTGTATTCATCATTGTTACGTACCCACGTCACGAATTCAAGTCCATTCATCTCAGGCATATTCCAATCGGTTATGATAAACCCGATAGAATTATTTCCCAGTTGCTTGATAGCCTCAGCTCCATTTCCTGCTGAGAGTATGTTACGAAAACCAATATGTTTTAGAGTATTATGAATGATACGTCTCATTGTAGGAGAATCTTCCACAATAAGAATATTCTTATCATTTTCATTCATACTTACTGCTAACTGATTTGAATCAGTCTCATTTTGTATTTCTGGAGTCATTTTCTCTGATGCTACGAAATCAAAAATTAGTTACAGTAATTCGATTATATTTTCTTTCTTAATTCTTATCGACATCATGGTTGATTATTGAAGGATAAGAAGTTTTAATTTTTCTAAGAGTTGCGAATATCGTTGTTTAAGTGTTACGGTTTCCTGAGTCTCAGGACTCTGTTCGAGTATGGACAGTACATTCCTGAAACTCTGGCTGGCCTGATCTATTTGTCCGGCTTTAAATTGATATTGACCCAACTCTGCCCATAGTTGATATAAAGAAGGTGTTATGGCCACGGTTTCCTTCATCAGTTCCGAGGCTTCATGAAATTGATCGTTTTGCGCTCTTATCCGAGCCTCCCTGCGGCGTATATCAACTTCAAGATCAGGAATAAAGCTATCATTCTGTTTGTTCAACCGGGCAGTCGTTTTTTGACGATACGTACGATAAAGTTCTCCCGCTTCTCTTGGATTCCCCTTCAATTCAAGATATCTGCCCTGATAGTAGTACACATCAGGAAACGAATCAGGAGAAGGAAGCATATTGAAGAATTTATTTATAAGTTTATCATCACGTTTTGAAAAAGCGTAATCGAAACATAGGTGGAGCAGATGGCGGCGCATTGGGAAGGTGACACCGTACCAGAGTGATTTCTTTGCTATACCAACGGCCTTTTCCAATTGCCCTTCCATTTGGTAGTGCTGGGCAAGATAAGCCAGCAAAAATGGATTGTGGGGATCATTCTTCAGTTTAGCCCGAAGAATGGCAAGATTTCGCTGCCGTTTGGATTTAGTATCAGTCTGATGATTGTATCCCTTATGAATGATTCGAACCGGGCTGTTCTTAACCTGTGATTTAGGAATATGCAGAGATTCATGAATTGCAGATTCATAATAGATGTCAGGATGGTTCTTATAAAAACGAACCAGCCGGTGAATCAACGACACCTCGTCACTGTTTTCATCTTTCAGATTATGTATATCAAGGTAATAACCAGACGCATCAACCCATGGATATGAATCATAAAACCAGGGAATATCTTCCTGATTTATCAACTCATCGGCATCCAACTGTAAGATCCAGGGATTCTTTGCGTGATTCAGAGAGGCATTGCGCGCTTCCGCAAAATCATTCTTCCAGGGATGATTACAGATCCTGGCGCCGTATCGCTTTGCAATCTCTGCAGTACTGTCGGTCGAACCTGTATCAAGGATGATAATTTCGTCGATCCACGTATAGACACTGTCGAGACACGCGCCAAGATGGCGTTCTTCATTCTTGACGATCATGCATAATGAGATCGGCAGCTTATCCATGGGGAGTTAAATCGATGAAGGAGTATCTATGGGTCAGGCAAAAGCAGGATGGTTGGGAGAACGACGGCGGGCTTCTTCAAAATATGATTCAGCCTTGTCTTCGAATCCAGCTCGTTTCATCAAATCACCCATCATAATCCAGTTCTCAACATCATCCGGATTGGCTGTCAGTCGATTATAAAGGTAATCTGCTGCCTCATCATAATTACCCTGGAGGATATGAAGCAATACACGATTACGGTGCGCCGCTTCCAGATCTTCAAGTTCAATGGCTTCATTCAAATCACTCTCGGCGGCTTTTAAATCATCCAGGTTCATTTGAGCAAAAGCCCTGAGATTGTATAGCGCTGCATCGTACGGAGCATTTTCAATGGCACGATCGAGTGCTATGATGCTTTCTTTCCAGTTAAACTGGTATTGATGTGCCATTGCTTCAACATGGAAGGCCTCGGTTGCATCCGGATATTTCGTTTGAAGATCACCGGCGAGTTGAAGGCACTGATCATAATCTCCCTTTTCGAGGGTTTGCAGGCAAGTTTCGAGTTGTTCGTCGTAGGAAGCCATGTCAGGTTTCGTTGGTTGATTTGAGTTTTTTTAACAGATCGGGAAGATCCACGGAGTTCGGTTTCGTGGAGGCAAGAGATTCGCGGTTTTCGAATTTGACCCGATCCATTATTTCGTCGCGTACAATCGTAACATCACGCGGTGCATCAATACCCAGTTTGATCTGGTTTCGACCGATTTCGACGATTGTGATTTTGATGTTGTCATTAAGGTAAATTCCTTCACCTTCTTTACGAGAGAGAACCAGCATGGTTAATTCCTCATGTCGAATGCATAGTGACGTGATCCAGAATATACTGTTCTCCCCTCAGCAGTTCTACATCTACCACGATCGGTGCTTTTAATGACAGATGTTTTATAGAGGAACTCAGTTTCAGGATCACATAAGCAGCCGTCTTGGGATTGCTGTTCAGGATCTGCATGAGCTGAGGATAAAAAACCTCGCGCGACTCATCGTCCAGATCTTCAGAGTCGATCAGCGTCAATGGCACAACCGGCAAGTGATATAGTCCGGTGCGACTAATCATCCAAACAAGAGGCTGATACTCTTCGATACAAACAAAAGCGAAATAGCGTTCACTATCGAGTCCGGGAACACCTTTTGGAAAGTGAATTATCTTATTGTTTTCAATATTCATCAGGCCAAAAACCCGGGAATCGATCATTGTTGTGTTGGGCATATTTGACATGGTCACCTGCTCAGACACTTTCCTATGATTACATGTACTTAGCAAGGTTGTTACTCATGATTTGGGTGTGAATAGATAGGGCGGCATTGTAAGCCGTCTGAAGGCTTTGAAACTGGCTTACCACAGAAGCATAATCAGCGTCTGTCAGGGTACTGATGTTCGATTTCAGGTTGATGTTGCTGGTCTCATACTGCTGATTACTGAACTGCATCTGGTTGATCACGTTGCCCAGAGAACTGCTGATATCACTGACGTGCGACACAGCCGTGTCAATATTGTCCAGTTCATCTCTGACTCCCTGTGTATTTCCGGTACGCAGACTGGAAGATATTCGGTCAAGCATGCTGAACAGGTCATCACCACTTTTGTAATTCATCAGCGTATTCCCGTCTTTGCTAACATTGACGGTACTGCTGTCACTGATCTTAACATTCAGTGAGCTGGAATCACCATTGTAAGTAACGGTGCCGCCGGAAACGGTAAAAGGGGGTTGGTCCGACTTGGTACCTGCAAACAGATAACGTCCCTGAATCTGAGTGTTTCCGACATCAACCATCGACTGCTTCAGTTGATCGATGTTATTGGCCAGCGTATCCATTTCGCTTTGGGACAATGTCTTATCATTCGATCCCTGGACGGCAGTCGATTTCAATGTATTCAACTGATCCAGCAATTGATTCAAAGCATCGCTGGCTGTGTTTGCCTGTGTGAGACCGGAGCTAATATTCTTTTGGTATTGCTCATTCTTTGTAACTTCAGCCTCAAGGTTACGACCGTCGTTGTATGCTGTCGGATTATCAGATGGTCGGTTAACACTTTTCTGCGTCGCCAGTTGCTCCTCGAGCTTGGCCATCTCAGAACGATTCCGGTTTACGTTCTGCAGGAATGTGTTTATATAATTCTGTTCTGTAATTCTCATGGTCAGAGGATAGATATGAGTGATTGGAACATCTGTTGAGATGTATTCATTACCCGAGCAGTGGCCTGATAGGCGTTTTGATATTTGATCAGATTTGTCAATTCTTCGTCGAGATTAACACCTGATGCACTTGCCTGTTGGTTATCAAGCAGATCCTTTGATGACTGCAGCGTTTGTATGCTGTTGTTCAGATTAGTGATATTGGAACCGGCCGATGTTGCCATTGCCGTCGCATTTTGTTGTATCGTTTGCCCGTCAATAAGATTGCTGTTGCCCAAGTCAAAAAGTTGAAGCGCAACTTTGTTATTTCCCGAAGCACCGGCTGTATCTGATGCAGCGATTGCTTTGGGATTATTCTGAATGAGTGAATTCAGTGAGATCGTCTTGGCCGTCGTATTATTGGGATCGAAGAAGTTGACGCCGGTATTACCACTCAAATCATATCCTGATTGATGGATGGTATTCACTTTCTCCACCAGCGTTTTTGCTAATGTATCCAGCTGGTTTTGATATCCCGGAATTGTCTTGTCGTAATTGGTGATGTTGGCACCAACAGAGCCCCCGGTGACCTCCAGTGATTTCCCATTTTTTAATCTGAGACGCATCTGGCCATTAGCAGTGTCTTCCTCAGTCTGGATGGATTGGGCCTGATCGTTATGCAATACGACCATTCCACCTATACGGATCTCAAAATCATTATTCTTGTTTTTAAGAATCGTAAAGTCAACCAGGTTGGACAGATCTTTTAGCTTTTGTGCGCGAAGATCAAGAGAATGATTATCTGTGTTTCCAGCCGACTGGCTCGAAAGAATAGGCTGGTTTAGCGTTGCGATATCTTTTAGAAGACCGTTTACCTTGTCCGTATCCGTTCGGATCGAGGATGCGACATCACCCTTCATCGAAGTCAGAGTAGAGTCGACAGCATGGAAACGGCTGGTAAGCGCCTGTGTCTGATTAATTACATCATTTCGCAGCGTATTGTCACCCGGTTGATTGGATAGATTGCTGAACGAATTGAAGAAATTGCCAATCAACTGATCAAGGTCCGCACCATTTTGTGTAGAGAGCGTCGATTCAAGCTGTTGTAAAACTTTCTGTTGCTCCTGCTGCGAACCAATCTGGCTTTGTTTGTCACGGATCTGCTGATCAATCATATCGTTATGCAGGCGCTGGATATTCTGGATATTAACGCCAAGTCCGATTGTAAGGCCGCCACTTTGGTAGCCGGCGGGGGTCACGTCGAGACGCTGACGGCTGTAGCCGGGGGTGCTGGCATTGGCAATATTATTGCCGATCACGTCCATGGCCGTCCGGCTGGCCAGTAATCCTCGCTTAGTAATTTCTAACAGCGGATCCATAGTATCAGGCCGTTTGGTTGATCAATCTGGACAATCCGGCTCCCTGAGCCTTATGACCATTATTGGTATAGTGCATTTCGTGCTGGTTGCTCATTGCATAGATTTCACGCAGTGTATTTGAAACGTGCTGTTGAGCAAATTCGAGCAGGTTTACGAGTTGACTCTGGGCTTTCTGTGTACGCTCAATGGCCTTGACCAACTCTTGTCGTAACGGTTCAAATTCTTCTCGCAGCTGTGTTACCTGATCTAAAAGAGCAGACAGGCTCGGCGTTTGAGCATCCAGTTCTAAATCGTTAAAAACGTGGCTTATCAGTCGGTGGAATTGTTGCTCACGCTGGTTAAGGAGCTGAGTCAGCTCCAGCTGGTTCTCAGCATAGGTAACAATTTCTTCAAAATTATTCTCTACGATGGCACGAAGCTGCTGGCGAATTAGCTGTTCCATCTCCCCAAAAGTTGAAATAAGCTGCTGCAGACTTTCATACAGAGCCGGATAATTTGATCCGTTTGAACCGTGATCAGATAGATTCGTTGTTTGAGGCTTTTGTATCATGATGAGGAAGATGATTCAGGTTTTTGATCCCAGTATTTAAGCATCATATCGGCAATACCGAGCTTATGCTTTGATGCCAATTCCTGCGCCAGCACTTTATTGACATTAGAACGATAAATCTCTGCCACGCCTTTGTCCTGATTGTTATCGGTCATCTTAAAACTGCCTTTAGTCATCTCACGAACCAGCTGGAGGGCGAAAAGTTCTTCAAATTGTGTCGCGGTTTTTTCTTTCTTCTGCTGTTCAACAGTCGCATGATCTTTTTTAAGATCAATAGGGTTGTTCGTTGATAGTGGTTGTAATTTCATAGTTATCCTACATGATGATCAGTTTGCCTTTCAAAGCACCGGCACGGTCAATTGCCTGGAAGATGGCAATGATGTCGCGCGAGCTCATACCGAGGTTGTTCAGGGCCGAAGAAAGCTGACCGACTGTAGTATTGTCCTGCAGAACAAATGTTTTGGAATTCTGTTGGGCTATGCCGGCTTCAGGTACATTCCCCTGCACGGTCTTCCCGTTTTGGGAGAATGGTGCGGGCTGAGATACGTAGGGCATCAATCGCGTCTGTATCTGTACATTTCCATGGCTGACCATCACTTCTCCAATACGCACATTGCCGCCAGCCACGATGGTACCGGAACGCTCGTTGATAACGACTCTGGCCGGCACTTCGACATTTACAGGTGTTTCCATCACTTGAGCGATGAACTTATTCATTGTTCCGGCATCAGTGGCATTCTGGGGCCACTGGATTGAAATAAGCCCGGCATTTTCGACACTCGCTTTTGCACCAGTCACTTTTCCAATGGCATCAGAAATATTTTGTGCGTTGGTGTAATCCGGTTTCAGTAATACCAGGCCAAACGGCTTTTGGTTGCTTGGTGAGAACACCTGGTTTTTTACCACGATACCACCACTTGGGATTGTGGCTGTAAGTGATGGATTCTGAGAAACGCGTGCACCCGGCACTTCTGCCGATAAATTCCCGGAAATGAGGGCTCCCTGCGCACGTGCTTCGATATTCGGATTGTTGGGATCTATAAGCGGTGTTTGTAAGAGTACTCCGCCAGAAAGACTGGAGGCATCTCCAAGAGAAGAAACGGTGACATCAACATAACTCCCTGTGGCATTGTATGCTCCCAAATTAGCTGTTACCATAACCGCAGCCACGTTACGGGTCTGCAACTGACTGGGATCAACTGTAATGCCAAACTTCTTGAGCATATTGGTGATCGACTGAACGGTGAAAGTGGCTCCACGCTTAAAAAGGGTTCTGTCGCCAGTACGGTCCAGACCCGTTACAAGTCCATAGCCAATGAGCACATGCTCGTCTGCGTTCTGAATTTTACACAGATCCTTGATTTTGATCTGCGCTTCTGCTCGCTGTGCGAAACCAACGAACGTTACCAGGCACAAGATTACTAAGAGAATGCGTTTCATATAGTTTCTACAATTATCCTTTTATTGCAAATACGGCCAATGCCAATCCCACTATCGCGAAGAGTGTTTTTCTGACAAAACCAGGCCTGTGGCGAACTTTTCCCTTCTTTAAATATTTTATGTGTGCATCAGCAATGCGGTAGGAGAGAACACTGTTGTCTGTGGCTACATCTTCCGGACGAACATATCCATCCAGATCCAGTGTGTGAATTTCACCATTGATCTCTGTACTTCGTGTACCAACAATGTGCAAGTCACCATTTCTTTCAATCGTATCGACACGCGCGGTAAAAGTTCCTTTCAGCAGTTGATTTTGGACATTTGATATGTCATCGCTCGATTTGTAGTCCAGGCTGGCGTCGGCACCGAATACGGGGAGAAATTTAGTTAAGGTCCCTGAAACAGAACCCGATGCCTTTCCGGCTGAATTGGATTTCGTGTTCGCGGTAGTGCTGCTCTGACCACTTATGTTTTCAGCAAGAACGATGGTGATAATGTCGCCAATTTGTCTTGCACGGTAGTCCTGGTACAGAGAGTTTTGGGCAGCAGCGAACCCGGGGATGATGATCAGTATAAGTGCTGCAATAAATCCTCGATTTCCAGAAATCAATTTCACAGTGTTTTCTCCCATTTAACTGTCGAAGCATCAATGACGGATGCTTCGTATGTTTTTCGTGTATCTTTACAATAAACCTTGATGCGGTCACCCACAGCGCCCGGCTGACGAGCTGTGCAACTCAAACTCAGCAGTATGCCATTTTCGTTGTAACGAAGAGTGACGGTATCGCCAAAATTGATAATAGGTTGATTCCTGACCCCAGATGGCGGAATCGGTTTGCCGGCAGTAAGGAGGCGTTGAGAAACTTTCCCTTTTAATGCATCGAAACTATCCAGGTATCTGCCCTGAAGCCGTGTGGCCCTCACCCAGTTCATTTCGAACATGTCTGCCGAAAGCTCCTTGCCCGGCATAATTCTTTCTTTGGGAACCAACAGCTGTTCCCAGACATCTACAAAAAGCTGAATCTGATCCTGTGCAGAATGGCTGCCAGAAGTAAACCGCACTTTAGCCATGGCATAACCTGAGGGCATATTCGGATCGGTTAGTTCAACACTGGTAATCTGTTGCGGTGATATATCTTTTAAAGCATTTGGTAGGTACTTAATACTTACATCAAAGCGGTACGCATTCTTACCGTATTGCTTCACCAGCTGATGCTCTACCTTTTGCGAAAGAAAGTTGGTCAGGCTTTGGCTGGTTGGCGCATTTATGTTCAGAAACAGTGATATGGCAAGAATAAAAAGCATCAGATCAGATATTATCTTTTGATACTGTTTGTAAGCGACATCATTTGATCAGCCGTCTGGATCATCTTTGAATTGGTCTCGTAGGCACGTTGTGCTGTAATCAGGGAAACCATCTCATTGACAATGTCGACGTTTGAGTTTTCGAGATACCCTTGTTCGATGGACCCAAAACCGTCCATGCCGGCCGTGCCAAGGTACGGCTCACCTGACGCTTCGGTTGAAGCATACAGGTTGTCACCAAGCGCGCGAAGGCCCTCAGGATTGACAAACCGTGCCAGTTGCAACTGGCCGAGGTTAGCAGGCTGTGTCTGCCCCTGAAGCATCGCGTTTATACTTCCGTCTTTAGTTATCTGTACACTCACCGTATCAGGTGGGACCTGAATCTGGCTGGCTAGTGGGAGTCCGGAGCTGTTTACGAGTGTTCCGTCAGAATTGAGCGTAAATGTTCCGTCACGAGTATAGGCAACGGTTCCATCAGGTCTGAGTACCTGGAAAAAACCGGATCCACTGACTGCCATGTCGAGCGGGTTGCCGGTATTTTGCATCGATCCCTGGCTGAAATTCCGAATGGTCGCAGCCGGACGGGAACCATGGCCAATTTGGAGATCGGGTGCGCTGCTGCCAACACCGTTGACGGAAGAGCTCTGATCGGAACCGTTGATGGTTTGATAGAACAGGTCCTGGAAAGCGATAGTGCTTTTTTTGAAACCGGTCGTATTAACGTTGGCCAGGTTGTTGGCAATGTTGTCGACAGACATTTGTTGGGCACTCATGCCCAAAGCGGCCGTTTGTAAAGCTCGAAACATAGTGTTTCAGTATTAGTGGTTAAAATTTCCCGAGTTCTGATGTAACTTTTCCCAATATCTGATCCATCGTTTGCATGGTTCGCTGTTGTGTTTCAAACAGGCGCATATTGGTAGTCATAGAGATCATTTCCTTTAAAGGGTCTACATTAGATGATTCGTAAAATCCCTGGGATACCGTGCTCTGTGTGTCGGGTAAAGGATTTGAGCCGTCTTTGGTTGTCATGTAGGAATTATTGAGGCGGCTGAGGTTCTGATAATCCTGAACGGAAGCTAATTGTAATTGATCGACAACCGCTCCATTTATTCGTATGGTGCCATCTTTTGAAATCTGTACTTTCGTGTCAGCGGCGTTGGTTGCTCCGCTTCGCAATTCGGGGATGTAGATGGATCCGGCTTTCCCCTGTACATAGGCGTCGTTGGAATCACGAAGGAACCCTTTTGAATCGACATGGAAGCGGCCGTTACGGCTTAAAACCGATCGACCGTCATAATTCACAAGGAAAAATCCTTTCCCGTTAATCGCCATATCGAGTGGATTGTTGGTTTTCTGCATCTCTCCGGACACAGAACTCGCTGTTTCCAGCGTATCAGGAACATCTACCTGTTGTCCGTTAACAGCTTTCTGGAAAGCCTGATAAAACAGTTTCTGAGCCTTATAACCTGGCGTATTGATATTCGCAAGATTATTTGCTGTTACATCCTGGGCCCGAGACAAGGTCTGCAGAGCTTGCATAGATTGTATTAAACGCTCGATCATAGCATCAAGGGTAATAACTGTGACTGTTTTCGCTAAAACTGATTCAAACCTTATGCCACAGCGATGCTATGCGAGATTTGGGGTTATTCAGGGAAGTGAGGATTACAACTCAGGAAAGAATTGCCGGAATGTGGAAAGAAATCAACTGAAACAGCAAAATAGTAAGCAACATGAGTTCGAGATAAGTAAACATGCAAACAAAGCTCTCATTGTCATTCCGATCCCGAAGTGTCGGGAGAGGAATCTATCCTGGCTGCGATCCCGGCATATATTCAGTACCATTTTTAGCGTTTCCGGACAGGTTAGATTTCTCCGTCCAGAGGCTTCGGGAAAATGACATCGGGGAAACAGTGGAATTTGCATTGTATCCTAAAATCAAACACACGTTGAGCAGTTGAAGAGGGAATATTTTCAGAGATTGTGTCGTCTGCGTTTTATTTCTTTTCACGAGGGCTAATCAGGGAAACACGGGCTATCTCACGGCCATTATCAAAGGCCGGATGATCATTTTTGCTTTCATTAAATCTGAATACAAGGGCAGAAACATTATTGAAGGAAGGAAGGTTAAACCGGGTATACATGGTATCAGGTCTGTAAGCTTTGATAGTACTCGCTAACTGCCAGCCGGTGCCGGGCAGATCTTTCCACCAGATGCAAAGGTTGGTGTCGGGAGGGAGGACGAGCTGATTAATAAACAGTGCCGAACGCTGTGTCTGTCGATCCCATAACAGAGTCCCCTGCTGAAAATCATGCACATTGCCGGGGATGTGGACAACGGCCAGGTTGGTGCTTTCGACAAGTGTTCGCAGGCGTTGATATTGATATTGCATATCCTGTGTCGTCTGTTCCAGATACTGAAGCTGCTTGTCTTTGATTTTCAATCTGTTGGTCAGTTCATCGTTCTTATGCTCAGTTAAAAAAGAATTCCACTGCAGGTAGACTGAGATGAAAATGAGAGCAAATAACATCAGTCCCACAATTGAAAGAAAAGTGGAAGTAGAATGGGATTTCCTTGATGATTGATCGCGGGAGAACATTGTGAAGACCGTGAGTAGGAAAACCTTTTCAGGTAGTCCGGTTACAATTAAACAAGATTATAGCAGAAAATATCGACGGTGAATATCAGAAATAAAGTATAGTAACCGACAATATACCCTCCAACATGCATAAATAACGATCAGGAACGGTTGGAGTTGGATGATTCTCTGTCGTTCTCCTTTATCTCAATATATTCTGCTTCCTCAATATCATCGAAGGAATTTCGCCCGCCCTGTGAGAACGTGGTTCTGGAATTTCTGGCTGGACCTGAGTTATGCATCTGTTTATTAAATGCCCGGCTCCCACTACTAAAACTCTTATAGAAGCGTACAAAAGCCCATACCAAGAGTATCAAAAGAATTAAATCAAGCATGTTGTTATTTATTAACCGGGTGTAATATGTGTATGTGTATTACGGATGGGTGAATAAAATATTTGTTGATCGATGTAATCCAAATGTTCTTTGTTATTAACAAAGTCAATTTCACTTGCGTTTATGATCATCAGTGGAGAACGATCGTAATGATGGAAAAATTGGTTGTACACATCATTGAGTTCCTGTAGGTAAACGGGATCGATGTCCTGTTCGTATTCCCGGTCTCTCATTTCGATGTTATACAACAGCCGTTCCACAGTACATTGAATAAAAACAACCAAGTCTGGCTTGGGAGTTTTCAAATTCATTATACTGAAAATTTTGTCATAAAGCGCCATTTCATCGCCGGATAGATTGACGCGTGCGAAAATGCGATCCTTGTCAAAGAGGTAGTCAGATATCGATAGATCATGGAACAACTCCTTATTGAAGATTTTCTGTTGCTGATGGAAGCGTGATGCAAGGAATGATAATTGTGTCTGGAAAGCATAGCGTTCCATATCTTCATAAAACCTGGGCAGAAATGGATTCGCCTCAAACTCCTCCAAAACCAGCTTGGCACCGTGTTTTTTGGCCAACAGTTTTGCGAGTGATGTTTTTCCCGCTCCGATAACCCCCTCGATTGCAATGAAATCAAATTGGTTCATGCGACTGCATCCCAGGATAAGTTGGTCTCAGTGATTCTGATTTTCGGTGCGCATGTTATCATTTCTTCTATAAACATGCCACTCATAGGATCGCGCCCGTCAGGAATCAGTTTCTGCAACGGTAACAGAACGAAGAGCCTTTCATGATACGAAGGATGCGGAATTTTTAGTTTTCCATCATTTAGTCTCAAATCATCATAAAAAATGATGTCGAGATCAATGACCCGATTCGACCATGGTGGTGCATTGGGGTCCCGTCCGATATCTCCTTCGAAGGACTTGCATTTTGCCAATAATTCAAGAGGTGTAAATGAGGTTGTTATCCTGGCGACAGCATTCAAATAATCACAATCTGAAGGGCCTACGGGCTCGGATTCATAGATCGGAGAAGCGATAATGGGATGTTCAGAGAGGTCATTAAGAAATTGGTATGCCTTTCTCAAATATTCCAACCGATCTCCAAGATTGGATCCAAGTGCAATATACACGGTGTGTTCCATGTGCACTTGTCTGATCAGATGCTTGTTAGTTCAATCTGATGTTCAAGGTCCTGGAGAATACGTTTATGCTTCGAACTGCTTCTGAGACGTTCCTCAATAGTGGTGATGGCATGAATAACAGTAGAGTGATCACGCCCGCCGAAGTGTAACCCAATCGTTTTCAAGCTCGACTTGGTGTATTTTTTGGAAAGATACATGGCGATCTGGCGCGCCTCGACGATCTCCTGTTTCCGGGTTTTGTCTTTCAGTTTGTTGGTATCCATTCCAAAATACTCACACACGTGGCTCTGGATGCTCTCTATCGAGATGTGGGCCCGCGAGTCCTTGATCATGTCCTTTAGAATCCGTTTGGACGTGAGCAGGTCAATTTCATCGATGCCCTGCAACGATGAAGCGGCCAGCAATTTTATAATCGCACCCTCCAGGTCACGAATGCTCGATTTGAAATTGTGAGCGATAAATTCGATCACTTCATGATCAAGTTCGACTCCATTATCATGAGACTTGCGTTCCAGGATTGCATAGCGTGTTTCATAGTCGGGCATCTGGAGATCAGCACTGAGCCCCCAGCTGAAACGTGAGATCAGTCGTTCTTCAATATCTGGAATATCCTTGGGCGCCCGGTCGCTGCTGAGGACGATCTGTTTTCCCTCCTGGTGCAGCGTGTTGAAAATATGAAAGAACTCCTCCTGAGTTTTCTCCTTGCCACTGAAAAACTGGATATCATCCACGATCAGACAGTCCACATGGCGATAAAACATGGAAAACTCGCTGGCGCGGTTGTTCCGGATCGCATGCACGAACTCATTGGTAAAACTCTCAGAGGAAATATAAAGGACTGATTTTTCCTCGCCGTAATCCTGCTTGATCTTGTTGCCAATGCTCTGAGTCAGGTGTGTTTTTCCTAAACCAACGCCACCATAAATAAAAAAAGGATTGAAGGAATTTTTTCCGGGATTTTCGGCGATGGCCAAAGATGCATTTCGAGCCAGGCGATTACAGTCACCTTCGATAAAACGTTCAAAAATGTAGCTGGGATTCAAGTTCGAATTTACTCTGTTTTTGCGAATCCCCGGTATTACAAATGGATTATGGATTTGTTGCGGCGGATAGTATGGCATTGCAGCCTGAGCTTCGTCATCATGATGCGGCGGAGCCGGCTGTTGCGGCAAGCGGACAGTGCGGGAATCTACTGTTGTATTCGACTTCTCGAGAACGATAGAGTATTCAAGTTTACCATCCTGACCAATTACTTTGGTGATGGTTGAGCGGAGCATATTATAATAATGTTCTTCCAGCCATTCATACCAAAATTGCGAAGGTACCTGAATAGTTAATGTTTTATCCTCGAGTTTAAGTGGTTTGATAGGTTCAAACCATGATTTAAACTTCTGATAGTTTATGTTATCTCTGATGATCTCCAGACAACGTTGCCATGCCTGATGAGCACTTTCAGAATCAGAACCAATAGTAAACGACGCCTCAGTCACGGTAGCAAGCTAACAATTACATGTTCAAGATTAATTAACAGGATCTTTATGGTGTCATCCTCCCGGAGTTATCCACATTCCCTAACTCCCACACCGATGATCGGTGGAGTGAAAATGACAATTTCCCAGACCTATGTCAAACAATTCTTGTCCCACTATGCGCAAAGTTATCCACATCCTTTTAAACAGCATAACATGTTGTCCCTCAATTGGTTGAAATTAATTTTAAAAAAAGTGTGGATAAGACTTGCATCGTGTTAACACTGGCTTAATATGGATCTAGAGGCATCGGCAGGTCTGGTGCACCGTTCATTAAAAAGTTTTAAACAACTTATCCACATTTTTAAGGCTGGGCGATAATCGTTCGAGTTAATCCCGCTAATTCATTAGCAAGCAATTAATTAGAATATTAACCCTTATATAAGGCAAAAATTACACGATTTTTGCTGTTATAGTCACGCACAAGAGAAGCTTCCCAGCTCGGATTTTTGAAAAGATTAAGAAGTTCTTCACTGTAATCTTCGTGAATCTCGACGAACAGATATCCTCCCTTCACCAACTTCATCTCACCGATACCTCTGATGGATGAATAAACATTCATCAGATCGTCTGTAAAGAGTGCGATACCCGGCTCGAAGTCCCGGACTTCCTGTTCAATCTCCGGTCGTTCCTTATTTGGTATATAGGGTGGATTAGAAACGATTACATCGAGTTTCTCAGGAAGATCACCCGTGAATGATTCTGGTTTGAACAGATCGCCAGTCAAAAATGTGATATCGGCAGTATTAAGAATAGCATTTTCACGCGCCAGCTCTAGTGCTGGTTTCGAAAGATCAACAGCGTAAATATCCCAGTCCGGACGTTCCATCTTCAGGGAGATGGCTATACAGCCAGATCCCGTTCCGATATCAAGAACAGTGCAAGGTGCTTCACCTGGGAGTGTTTCCAGGGCCAACTCAACAAGGCGTTCAGTTTCGGGGCGTGGGATGAGCACATCCCGAGTAACCCGTAAATGCGCACCCATGAAATCAGTATGACCAACGATGTACTGAAGTGGCTCATGTTTCAGGCGTCTTTTGATCTTGCCTCTCATATCTGCCAATTCCGAGTCGGACAAGGGCCGGTCAAATTGCAGGTAGATATTCAGCCTGCGGGTCTGCAGGACATCCGCAAGGAGCCATTCAATACTGAGCCTTGGGGAGGGAACACCTTTTTCTTCGAAGTAAGCTGTCCCCCATTTTATCATGGACAAAACCGTCCACTCTTCGGGAACATGAGCCATGCCGCTGGTTACTCGGCTTCCTGGGTTGAAGCATCCTCGATTTCCTGCACACTCAAGCCGTATCGCTTGGCATAATCCATGATGTAATCAGTAACCTGATCCATAAGCGGACGTTCGTTGTCGAGTGAACTGCCTCTGAATCCCATACGTCCTCCCGTTGGTAAAATGCTGATCTTAAGACTTTTGCCGGAAAATTCGAATACTGAGGTCAGGGCAGTACTTGAGTTGAGCTGGCGCTGATATTCTTCAAATACGGAGACCAAAATATGATCTTCGCTACTGGATGAGTTATACTCATATGAGTATTTTGGTTTTACTTCTTCCAATAAGGCTGGACCAAAGCGCTTGAGTGTTTCGGTTGGTCCGAATACGATGAACTTTCGTGCTGACTGCATACGATTAGTAGTTTCAGATAAAGCCAATTCAGTTCGGTTATAATAAAAACATAACCATAACCGTATAAAGGCAGTTTGTAAATTTTTCACACGGAAGATAAGGGCAAAATAGATTAAGGCAAGTGTTATTTGATATTTTCCTTACATTTCACAGAATTTGACATATTATTTCGAATTTTTTTGGTGTTCTGGTCGTTAATCCAGAACATATCAGTACGCAACTGAAGCTAATTATAGATAGTTGTTTATGAAAAACGTGATTTCAGTCCTGACTTTTGTCGTTTTGATGAGTATCGGGGCTGCTGCTATTGCACAGATTGGTAGTCAACCCCCTGTTGTGCCTCCCGGAAAGCCGGAAACCCCATTTTCTAAAAACCTGCATCGCGGGATGGCTTTTGAACTGCTACTCTCAAACTTCGGCTTTGGCGTAGGTGGAGAGTATAGGCAAGTCATATCACCGATGACCCAACTGACCGCCAATCTTCGGATAGCGGGATTGAAAAACGTATCCGAGCAGACTATTACTACGTTTTTCGGTCAGGAAACGCCGCATAAATACAGAAGAGCATTTACATTTCCTTTTACCGTCGGTATACGACATCGAATATTTGCACACTTGCTGGAAGATAATTTCCGGGTTCATATCGCTGCTGCCGCTGGACCTGCCATGGCCTTTGTGTATCCCTATTTCAAGGACTATAACCAAAATGGTGTTCGTGATTACGGTAATCTGGCTGATGCAAACGGAAATCCTATTGCCCAATATGAACCGATCAACGATATCTTTTCAGGCTGGAAAGACGGGCATTTGAAATGGGGAACAAGCGGACAAGTCGTTGTGTCTGTTGATCTGGGTAAAATGAGGAATATCGGGTCGATCAGTGTGGGTTATTATTTTCACTACTATCCGAGCGGCATCCAGATGCTGGAACCGAACGCATATCAGTTAGTGGGCAACGGAAGTCAACAGACGTATCAGTTCCAGGAGAACGTGAATCCACCACAAAAGTATTTCGGCTCTCCGATAATCTCGTTCTCATTTGGCGGTATGTGGTAAGTATCAGTTCTCAAAGTCAAGTGCATCGAGCATCAGTTCAGCCAGTTCTTTTGAATGCGTAAGATGTACGTTGTGTCCTGCCTCAGGGATGACATGTTTTTGAGCGTTCGGGAAATGCTGGCAGGTTTCGTGTGCATATTTCACCGGTACGAGTCCATCCGCTTCACCCCAGTATACATGGACAGGCTGAATGATCTTATAGATCTGTAACATGATTCGCGTGTCGTACAGGTTGATTACGGGGTAAACTTCAGACAGTAACCGAAGCAGTCGAATTCCATTTCTTACCTGGTATGAGTTGAGATGCTTTGACATGAGCTTTCCAGCCATGCGGGCAAACACCGATGATTTCAATAATCCCGATAATGGGAAAAGTCCAGATATCCTAAACAACCGGTCTTCCATCGGATAAAATCCACCAGGTGCGATCATGTGAACACTGTGAACATATTTAGGATATCGAACCGCAAAAGCAAGCGCATACCGTGCACCAAAGCTGTGAGCCAGAATATGAACCGGTGTCAGGTTATACACCGTAAATAGTCGGGACAACCGGTCAGCCACATGTCTCAAATCCATCATCGAATTCGAGTCCGGACACTCACAAATTGTTTTCCCATGTCCCGGCAAACTAATGGAGAGCAAGGGGTAGCCTTCCTTACTAAGCATCGGACCAATCTTCCCGAATGTATGGCAGGTCTGCATAAAACCCGGAAATGCCAGAATCACCGGTTTGCCTGTTCCCCAGGTATGATTCTCGAATTTACAGTCGCCGAGTTTCACTAAATGCTCTTCAGAAAGATCAGTTTGTTGTTCCATCAAGATGTTTCAATAGGTGATTTAGGGATGGAAGAGTCAAGTCGGGATTGTGTGGCATCAGTTTTTCAATTGGATACGGTCCGGTTGGAAGGGCCACAGCCATCATGCCGGCAGAATGGGCACAGTCAATGTCGTAGGGTGTGTCCCCGATAATCCAGCAATCAGCATTTGAAAAAGATTTGTCAAAAGTCGTTTCTGCAGCTTTAATAGCCAGGGCAGGCAGGTGATTCCGGTTTGAATGAAGGCTGCCGTAAGCCCCGAACTGAAAGTAATGTTCCAGTCCTGCCTGTTTTAGTTTGATATGAGCTGATTCCCGAAAGTTCCCGCTCAGGATTCCGGTTACGATATTATGCTCCCTGCAAAATGACAAAATTTCATGCGCTCCGGGCAGAATTTCAACGTGCTCTGGTCTCAGATTCCGATGCATGGAATGAATGTATGCATCCTTGAGCAATATGAATTGTTGTTCATCAACAGATCCCTGAGATCTTTGAATGATTTCGGTGAAGATAAACCGGTCCGTCCGCCCGGCAAATGAGATCTCGTTGAGGTACTTCGGATTCAGTCTGAGTGAACGCAGAACCTCTTCAATAAGTGAACGAGTGAATCCCGATTGGACGTGCAAAAGGGTACCATCGATGTCGAATAAAAGAAGATGTGGTAGCATAACTTATTGCGAAAGTAATTTCGACGATAACACAAGTATACCAAATAACGGTAAAAAACAGAGAACAATGTTTGCTGACGCTGTAAATCCGGCCGCATTTATACAACCGCAACCCAGTGAGACGGGAGCACCAATCATTCCGCCCGCCCCGGTGAACCCGGCTTCGGTAACCCCCCTGTTTAATTTACCGAATAATGGCTCCAAGCTCGAGGATAAGCACCAGCAGGATAACTCGAAATATGTTAATGTCAAGACGGATAATCAGGAAGAACCGGATGATACGGATCTGTTTAAGCTCATTGAGCCTGGCAATTTTTATGAACTTTTCCGTTCGTTTTTAATAAACGGTCTGGGACAGCTTGTGTTATTGAGAGACCAATGGCGCCAACAACTGGGAATCGAGCCCTACACCTTTGCTACTGAAGCCTCCCGCCAGTCACCCAAGATGGTTCCGGTAAGAGAGGAAACCTACGACGTTAATAAGGGCTTTTATCAACACCCACCAGGGCAACGATTTAACGGTGGAATGTAACTCCTTGTTTCTGAATCTGTAAAAGTGGCTATAAATCCTTCTTAAATGCGAAAAATGCGTTTCGTGTCAGGAAATTTACCCTTACATTGATTGCGAACATTTTTCACGAAAATTATTAAATGAGAAGGACCTATGAGTTACATAGAACAAGTTACCGCGCGTCAGATTCTCGATTCAAGGGGAAATCCGACTGTTGAAGTTGATGTAGTGCTCGATAATGGAATTGTCGGGCGGGCCGCCGTGCCTTCAGGCGCTTCCACTGGTGAACACGAAGCTGTTGAATTGCGTGATGGTGATGAAAATGTATTCCTTGGAAAAGGAGTCCTGAATGCCGTTGAAAACGTTAATGAAAAGATTTCTGATGAGCTTCTTGGGGTCGAGGTTTATAACCAGATTGACATCGACAACCTGCTGATCGAACTCGATGGTACGCCGAACAAAAGCAGCCTTGGTGCAAACGCAATTTTGGGTGTTTCCATGGCTGTGGCAAGAGCCGCTGCCGGTTCACTTCAGCTTCCGCTCTGGCGCTACCTCGGTGGTGTCAATTCCAAAGTGCTTCCTGTTCCGATGATGAACATCATCAACGGTGGTTCGCACGCCGACAACAATGTCGACTTCCAGGAATTTATGATTATGCCGGTCGGTGCTGATAGTCTGTCAGAAGCCGTTCGCATGGGATCAGAGACATTCCATAACCTGAAAAAAGTATTGAAGAGCAAGGGATACAATACTGCTGTAGGTGACGAAGGCGGTTTTGCTCCAAACCTTAAGTCGAACGAAGAAGCGATAGAAGTCATTCTTGAAGCTATTGAAAAAGCAGGATACAAACCCGGCGAGCACATCATGATTGCCCTTGATCCGGCTACTTCTGAATTTTACGATGTTGATAATCAGATGTATGAACTGAAATGGAGTACCGGTGAAAAGAAAGATGCTGCCGCAATGTCCGAATACTGGGCCGGCTGGATAGACAAATATCCGATCATCTCTCTTGAAGACGGCATGGCTGAAGACGACTGGGAAGGCTGGGAAACATTGACCAACGCTGTTGGTGATCGTGTTCAGTTGGTCGGTGATGATGTGTTCGTGACAAATACGGATCGTCTCGCTGCTGGCATTGAACGTGGCGTTGCCAATTCAATCCTGATCAAGCTAAACCAAATCGGTACCGTTACCGAAACACTCGATGCTATTGAAATGGCCCACAAGAACGGTTACACCAGTGTCATTTCTCACCGATCGGGTGAAACCGAAGATACATTTATTGCCGATCTGGCTGTTGCAACCAACGCCGGACAGATTAAGACCGGTTCCATGAGCCGCACCGATCGTATCGCTAAATACAACCAGTTGATCCGTATCGAAGAGAGCCTTGGTGAAAATGCGATCTTCCTTGGTGTCGATGCAATTGGCCTTTGATCTATTCAGGATCATAGATTTAAATACGACAGGCTGTTACTTTGACATAGGGGTAACAGCCTGTTTTAGTTTTAATAACGACAAAGTTTGATATGTGAAAATTATATAGGAAATTGTATTTTACTATCGACCAAATGAAGGTCTGTGTTTTCTGTTAACAGGAAGGCACACAACGATCAATTACTATTTATATATCACATTGTTATGAATATCTATGTTGGAAACCTTGCCTGGAAGGCGAATAACCAGGAGTTGAAGGAACTGTTCGAACATTTTGGCGCGGTTGATAAAGCCGTAATTATTCGCGATAGAAAAACCAAAAGATCTCGTGGTTTTGGTTTTGTTGAAATGCCGGATGAGGGTGATGCGGAGGCTGCCATTGAAAACCTGAATAACACTGTGTTTATGGAACGTACGATTGTTGTGAATGAGGCCAAACCTCGGAGTAACGAAGACTGATTTATTATCCATATCGTCATTTTCGGAAGGCTCGATCCGCAGCGGCGGATGAGCCTTCTTTGTTTTCCGATTTCCTTTCATAAGCCGATCTTTTTTTAAGATGCGAATTCTCTCACTGGAACTGTCCAATTTCCGGAACCACATTACTGCCAAGCTCGATTGGGCACGACATCTGAACGTGGTCACCGGGCCAAATGGTGTTGGAAAGACGAGTCTTATAGATGCCATCCATTACCTGTGTATGAGTCGCAGTTTTGTGGCTAACAGCGATCAGTATGTGTTGAATAAGGATGCTTCTTCTTTTCAGATCCGGGGAGAGTTTGAAGGGCAGATACGAACGAATTTTGCAATCAGCTGTACTTATTCACGTGGGGAAGGAAAGAAAATTTATGTCAACGACAGTCCGCTTGAACGATTGTCTGACCTGATAGGAGTTGTACCTGTTGTGGTGTTGAGTCCGGATGACAAAAAACTGACCAGTGAGGGACCAAACGAGCGTCGTTCATTTCTCGATGCACTCATCAGCCAGATATCAAAATCATATCTCAGAGACCTTATCGAATACCGTAAGGTGTTAAAACAGCGTAACCGTTTACTGTCGGATTATGATAACAGATACCTGCCTGATGATCTCCTGGAACCCTGGAATATCCAGCTTGTGGAGACCGGTTCGCACATCATTGCCATGCGGACTAAAATTCTAAATGATTACCGGACCTTTTTACAGGACGCTTATCATAAAATGTCGGGCATTGACCTGGTGCCGGATTTCGAATACAAGACTTTTTGTAAAACATCATCCGAAAGGGAGCAGATTCGCGAGCAATTTTCGCAGGCACTCATCAATCAGGCTGAGAAAGAGCGTGAACTTCGATATACTATTGTCGGCCCGCATCGTGATGATCTTGTCTTTACACTCGACGGCATGGAGCTTCGCAAGTTCGGTTCCCAGGGACAACACCGCCTTTTTGCGGTATCTCTGAAACTGGCTCAGCTTTTCTTCTTCTCAGAATACCTTGATGATCTCCCCATACTGCTTCTTGACGACGTATTCGGTGATTTGGATCCACACAAAACCGAGGTATTGCTCGACACGCTTTCTGATCATGAAGGTCAGACTTTCATTACCGCTGCGAATCCGGTACCATTCGATGAGCACATACGTTTTACTGATAATCTGGCAGAATCAAGTGAAGCAGAAAAAAGATTGAACCGCCGTTATTATCTGACAGCAAATCAAGTGGTATCATCCGTGTCTGAAAAATCGTAACCTATGGCTTTTTACCGGAAACAACCTCAAAAATTAGGTAAGTTGGTCAATGACTACATGGAGCATTCTCCATACCGCAGGCAATTTCTGCGTGGCCGTATCCTGTCTCTCTGGCCGGATGTCGTTGGTGATGCTATCTCAGGTCAATGCCGGAATCTTCATTTTGATAAAAATCGTTTAATTGTTCACGTGCATCACCCGGGATGGCGTCAGGAGCTTCACATGCAGCGGTATTCTATAATGAAAAAATTAAACAATGCTGTGGATGAGGAGATAATTTCCGAGATTGTTGTACGTGCATAGAAACGGCAGGTTTGACAATCGTAACGGGGCTGATATATATTGACCGTCAAGTTATCTGAAGCGCAACAGCTTACAAATATATGAGCAAGCAAAAGTGGTCATCGTATTTTAAAGATTTATGGGCGAATATTCGCGGGAGTATTCTGGATGATGAAGGCGGTGGCCTCTTCAGGCGCGAGAAGGTCATTGTTTTTATGTTTTCTTATGGAATCGCCATGATCCTGTGGTTGCTCGTGAATCTTAGCAGACCTTTCAACCTGACCGTTACACTGCCCGTTGATCTTGAAGGAGTCCCGGCCAGTAAAGCACTTGCCAATGATGTTCCGCATGAAGTGGCAGTCAATGTAAACGGGGAAGGATGGAAGCTCCTGCGGATTTACAATAATCCACCACGCATAAAGCTTCGTCCGACAGAAGGAACAATGAATTTTTTTGATGTTGTTCGTGAACAAATGAATATGTTTGCCGGCGTGGATGTGACAAAAGTAACACCGGCTGCACTTGAAATTAAGCTGGAAAACAGGATTACAAAAAAGGTGCCTGTTATTGCTAATGTGTTGGTGAAAACAGATAAGCAGTTTGGCATGGTAGGCTGGCCGAAACTAACACCGGATAGCGTAACTGTTTCCGGTGCAACGTCCATTCTTCAAAATATCAGCAGCTGGCCGACCGAGTATAAGGAAATAAAAGGTGTAAGTGAGAATATCAGCATGATGCTGAATCTGAAAAAGCCGGATCAGATTCTGGAGATTGGTCCGGGGCAGGTTAATTATCATGCAAATATTGAAGAGTTCACGGAAGGTGAGGTTAAAGTAGATATACAGACAAGTAACCTGCCACATGGGCAGCGGGTCTCATATAGTCCATCCAGCATAACAATACGCTATGGTATTCCCATCAAAGAATATGCAAGTGCTCAGCAGGTTCATATGTTCCAGGTATATGTGCCGTACCAGGATGTATTGAATGACACGACTGGTTTTGTGGCTCCGTTGCTGGCTTTGAGAACAGACAGCCTGCATGTCCGCATACGCGACTATCAACCTCATCGCGTTGCATATTATACTCTGAAACAGAAATAAAGATAAGCTCAGACCACCAAGATTTTGGAAACCTTGGTGGTAGGTCTGGCGGGTTTCTATATTTTCTCAAGCAGAAGCAGCCTCAAGTTCCGCAAGGGCAGTTTCTACGGAACGGGTATCATCAAACCAGGAAGCCGTTTTAAGAAGTACCTCATCTACCAGTGCATCCGGACAAGACGCCCCTGAAGTGAGAGCAATCGTCACCGGTCCTGTTTGGGGAAGCCAATCACTTGTTTTCTTGATCTTCTTTTCCCACTGATCAAAATGACGTATACAGTCTGGCCCCAGTAGTTCACCGGCATCACGTACATGATACGTCGTGTATTGTTTTTCGAGCAGTTCAACAATGTGCATTGTGTTGGAAGAATTGTATCCGCCGACGACCATGGCCAGATCTGCGCCCGCTTCCATCAGGGCATAAGTTGCCGACTGATTTTCGTTTGTTGCATAACAAAGCGTGTCGGATGTGTCTGCAAAATGCTGATCGATTTCACCGGTTCCGTATTTTTTTGCAGCAGCATCTCTGAGTACAGACATGACCTCCTGGGTCTCTGAAGCCAGCATTGTCGTTTGATTAATCACACCAAAATGTTGCAGATCAGTGCGGGGATCAAAGCCATCGGTGCATTTCATTTTAAAATACTCGTGAAACTCTATAATCGGTCGTTTTTCGAGCATAAAATCGGCGAGTAACCGGGCTTCATCTACGTTCAGTACGACAACGACTGGCCCGTATTTGGCGCTGTGACTAAACGTGGCGCGCGTCTCCTCATGCTGGTATTTTCCATGGATGACAATCGAATAACCTTTGTCACCGAGCTGGTTTCCTCTTTTCCAGACTTTCTCTACAAAAGGGCAGGTGGTGTCGTAGGCATAGGGATCGATGCCGTATTGCCGGAGCTTTTCCTGAATCTCAAGCGTGGTTCCGAAAGCAGGCACGATTACAATATCATCGTCACTGAGTTCATCAAGGGGAATACGAGGGGTGCCGTCTGTTTCAAATAAAAAGCGAACTCCCCGTTTAGCCAGATCAGCATTTACATTTGGATTGTGGATCATCTCACTGAGCAGGAAAATGCGGCGGTCGGGATGATTTTCGATAGTTCGGTATGCGATATCTATGGCATTCTGAACGCCGTAGCAAAAACCGAAATGTCGGGGAATGAGAAAACGTACCGGCCCAAGATCCAAGAGGCTCGGTCTCAAATCTTTTTTCCGGGGATCCAGGATCTGATGTTGTTGCTTGATCCGTCGAATAATCGGCGACTCGTACAGTTCAGGTATGTTAAATTTCTTCGGCACGATAATCAGTGATCAATTATCAGTTAACAATGAACAATGAACAATAAAGAAACGGGGCAATAAAAGGTTCATTATTGCATAACAGAATTTTGCGACAGAATGGACCCCTCCAATTTTAAATTTCGACTTAACGGGTCAGGCGGGGACATCATCCATGCGTACGCCTACGAGGCGGCTGATACCGGGCTCCGGCATGGTAACACCGTAAAGCATTTCCGCTTTCTCCATCATTTTCTTGTTGTGAGTGATGATGATGAACTGGGTGTCTTTGATAAACCGGCGCAGCATCTTTACGAAGCGTTCAATGTTGGCATCATCAAGCGGAGCATCAACCTCGTCAAGGATACAGAACGGAGACGGCTTTACGAGATAGATTGCAAACAGAAGCGCAATAGCCGTTACCGTCTTCTCACCCGTTGAGAGCTGGGAGATGGTACTGGGGCGTTTGCCGCGTGGGTTGGCGATGATCTCGATGCGTGCATCCAGAGGATCATCTTCATCCTCTTCGATCAGCAAATCGCACTGGTCATCTTCGTTAAACAGTGTGCCGAAAATCGATTTGAAGTTAGCCCGTATTTGCTCGAATGTTGTGGAAAACCGTTTCTGCGCTGTCTCATTGATTTCACTGATTGTTTCCCGGAGTTGATGTTCAGCGTCCATCAAATCATTGATTTGCTGCTCATAGAAATCGAGGCGTTCTTTTTCTTTCTCGTATTCTTCGATAGCCAGCGGGTTGACTTCTCCTATGTTTTTCAGCTTCTGTTTGAGACTCGTGATCCTTTCACGGGCTGCATCGGGTTCAATATCCTCGGGCAGCGTGTCTTCCAGATTTTCCATCAGGATGTTGTAATTCTCCCAGATGTGGTCGGCGATGCCCTTGGCCTTCATATCGAGCTGTGACTTGGCCATATCCAGTTGGTGCAACAGTTCGATCGTCATTTCACGCTTGCGTCGTCGGTTCTTGAGATCTTCTTCAACCTGGTGTATACGTCCACGTTGCCGGGCGCAATCTTTGTCCGCTTCTCTCAGGAGAGCATCGATAAATCCTTTTTCTTCAAGCTGTTCTTCAAGCTGTACTTCCAGTTCCTCAATGGTGCTGCGGTGGCCGATGATCCTGTCTTTGCTTTGCTTTGCATTCTCGGACCGCTGCTGTAACCGTTCCTTGATCGACGTAATCGACTGGCTGGCTCGTTCTTTATCTTTCTCCAGGTTCAGGACTTCATTTTCCGCCGCCTGATGTTTCAGCTTGATATCGTTATACAGCGATCGGGCTTTATCCTGGTTCTCTTCGATCTTTTCCAGATCATTGCGCCGGGATATCTGGCTGCCTAAAAGCTTTTTCGCCTTTTTTGAAATTTCTTCAATCTGAGGATCCAGTTCTTTTAATGACGCCTGCTCTTCCCGGACGTTTGCTCCAAGGCGCTTTAACCGTTCCCCGACTTCAGAAAGATTCTTTTCATAGACAGATTTTCTGGCAGACAATGAACTTTGTTGGGATCCCAGCTTGCGAAGCAACTGTTCCGATTCGCGAACCTGTCGTGCTGTCTGTTCCGTGTCGATCTGTGCATGCTGACGTTGAGTAGCCTGGAGCTCCTGTTCCAGATTTTCGACACGTTGTTCGGTAGAGAGTGCTTTGTGTTCAAGTTTTTCGATACGGTCTTTGAGTCCCACGCGCAAACCGACATTCTGACTTTGGCTGCCGCTTCGCAAGAAACGCTGAGCCGTAACTACATCGCCGTTGATGGTAACGCCAACTGTTCCGCTGTTCTGACGAACGCCTTCTTCTGCGGCCGCTATGGAATCGTACACAAACACGTGGCCAAGCAATAAGGCCTTCAGTGCCGAATACCGGTTATCACAGCTTACTTGATCGCAAAGTGAACCTTTTTTGATATCGTAGGATCCAGTAAGTTGATCAAGAGGGATGAACGTGGCTTTTCCTTTGTCGTTATCCTTAAGTTGCGATGCTGCCTGCCTGGCCTCATCAATTGTAACGGTAACGATGTAGTAGCAGGCTTCACCCAGGACCGACTCGAGAGCGACAGCATGTTTTTCATCAGTCGAAAAGACATCTGAAAGAACCTGGAAACGACCATCCTTATTCTCTTCAATCAAATATTTGACGCTTCCCGGGAATGCCTCGTGCGATTTGGCAATGTTCTCTAAAAGCTTGATCTCAGATTGAACGGCATCCAGACGGCTGCGTTCGGATCGGATGTTATCCTTTAGCTCATTTTGGCGGGCTGAGAGCTCTTCCTTTTGCTTGCGCTGTTCGTCAAGCTGCCGTGTCATCGTTTCCAATTGTCGCTCGGCGTCGGACAGTTCTTGCTTCTGCCTGGCTTCCTGATCCTTCAGAGAATCAATATCACGAGTAATCTGTGTGATTTGTTCCTGCAGGCGACCTTCATCCTCGCTGCTGTTTTCAAGTCTTGACTCGATACGTACTTTTTGAGTCTGAAGTCGGTTGAGCTTTTGGGTAACCTCGTCATAATTGCGTGTAATACTGTCGAGATCGCTGCGTGCCTCGCTCAAACGTGATTGTTGGGCCTCATACCCGCCTCTGGCTTTTTCGAGCTCCTCACGGATTATATTTAGCCTGCTTTTTTTCTCTTCAAGCTGCTTCTCGCTTTTTTTGATCGTCTTGCGCAGCTCTTTAATGTCATCCTCAGACTGATAGATATCCTGTTCGTACTGACGGATCGACTGCTCTTCATTCTTAATCTTTTCGCGCGTGATGCGCAGTGAGGTCTCTGTTTCCCGGACGGCATTTTGAAGATTCAACTGCTTCTGCTGAACTTCGGAGAGCTTCTGTTCTTTCTGTCTTAATTCACGACGGGCTTCTTCTTCGAGTTGCTCGAGTTGTTCCAGGTTGCGGTTGAATTCTTCCTTTTCCGACTCCGCATTAACAATCCTTTCCATGAGCGGTTCGAGTTCAGCGTTGATGGCATCATACTCAAACCGTGCCAGCCCCAGTTCCAGGCGTTGCAATTCTACATTATACTCTCTGGCACGCTGTGCACGTGATGCCTGAAGCTGAAGAGATCTCGCATTCTTGCGTATCTCCACGAGGATATCCTCGATTCGCTGCAGGTCTCCCTGGGTTTCAGCCAGTTTCCGGAATGTCTGCTTGCGTCGTTCCTTGTATTTGGTGATACCCGCCGCTTCTTCGAACAAGGCGGTCCGCTCGTTGTTCTTATCACTGAGGATTTCCTCAACCATCTTGAGCTCTATCACCGAATACGAGTTGGATCCCATACCCGTATCCATAAACAGTTCGATGATGTCTTTGAGGCGGCATGGTGTATTATTCAGCAGATACTCACTCTCACCAGACCGATACAGCCTGCGGGTGATTTTTACTTCCTTAAACTCAGTAGGAAGAATTCCCTTGTTGTTCTCGATCGTAACAGAGACTTCCGAAAGGCCGAGAGCCTTTTTTGTAGCCGTCCCATTGAAAATGACATTCGACATGGAAGCCGAACGCAAATGCGACGGCCGCTGCTCTCCAAGGACCCAGCGTATGGAATCCACAATATTGGACTTTCCACAACCATTGGGACCGACGATGGCCGTCAGCCCGCTATCGAATTTGACGTGGGTTTTGTTGGCAAAACTTTTAAACCCGTGTAGCTCGAGTTCAGATAGATACAAGGTAAATGCGTATGGTTACAACGGGGAACAACGCAACAAGTCTGCTGAGCATGGACCCCATAATTCAAGAATTACATTCTATAGATAAAATTAGCTCAGACAGTAAGTATTTCCTTTTCCTTATGCCCGAGAAGTTCTTCAATATGTTTGATGTATTCGTCAGTCAATTGCTGTATTTCTGTCTCGGTATCAAACATGGAATCTTCAGATAAAGAATCGGTTTTTACCTTTTTCTTGATGTGATCATTGGCATCCCGCCGAGCGTTCCGAATACTTACCCGTGCTCTTTCCGCAGTGTCGTGTGTTAGTTTTACCAATTCTTTACGTCGTTCTTCAGATAATATTGGAAGCGGAATACGAATAAGAGTGCCATCGTTATTGGGATTTAACCCAAGATTTGAAGACTGGATGGCCTTCTCGATGTTTGGCATAGCTGATTTGTCGTATGGCTGAAGGACCAGCATATGAGCCTCCGGCGCAGTGACATTCGCGAGTTGGTTCAATGGTGTTTGTGTGCCATAATAATCCACTTTTACGCCATCGAGCAGGCTTGGTGTTGCGCGTCCGGCCCTGATGTGTGAAAATTCCCGTTTCAGGAATTCAATGGCATCCTCCATTTCTTTTTCTGCGGCTTTATAAATAGGCTTTAATTCGGGAATCATAATGCTAACATTATTCGGTTAAAGTCTGATTAGTAATTTGACATAATGTAATAAAATCCAAAATAGCAGAATCAGAAGAAGAATTAAATGTTATTCCCAGATTACGGTTGAGCCAACTGATTCTTTCTGAACAACCCGTATAAGGTTGCCGGGCACATTCATGTTAAAGACGATAATAGGAGTGTGATTGTCGCGGCACAACGTGAAGGCGGTCAGATCCATAACAGACAGGCGCCGGCGCAGAATCTCATCACCATTAATAACATCAAATTTTTCGGCGTCAGGATTTTTCTCGGGATCGGAATCAAATACACCATCCACACGGGTGCCTTTGAGGATAACATCAGCCTCGATCTCAATAGCACGAAGTGAAGCGGCGGTGTCAGTAGTGAAATAGGGGTTGCCGGTACCGGCTCCAAAAATCACAACCCGGCCTTTTTCGAGATGTCGAACCGCCCGCCGTCGGATATAAGGTTCTGCAATCTGCTCCATGCGAATGGCTGACATCAGGCGCGTCTGAACTCCTTTGCGTTCGAGAGCGTCCTGCAAGGCCATGCTGTTTATCATTGTTGCGAGCATCCCCATATAATCACCTTGCACGCGGTCCATACCTTCGGTCGCACCTTTTACACCCCGGAAGATGTTGCCGCCGCCGATGACGATCGCGATCTCGGTCCCGTAATTGTGAACTTGTCTGATCTCATCGGAATATTGGGCGAGTACCTCGCCGTCGATTCCGTGTCCTTGTTCACCCAACAGGGCTTCTCCGCTTAGTTTCAGTAATATCCGATTATAATCTGCCACGGTCCTTTGCTATACTTGAGGATTAAAATGATAAAATTGCCGAATATAAACCCGATGATAAGCCTGCAATAGTATCGGACAGGCCTTCAATTGATTGAAGATGTTTATTTCGATAATCATTCAGGTCAACAAATGTGCTGTATATAAAAAAAGGCTACACAAAGGTAGCCTTTTTTTCGTAAACGAGGAACACGATTTAGTTCGATTCACCCAGTTGTAACCGGTAGAACGAGTTGACGTCAGAGGCATCGTTACTTTTCAGGTAATCACGCACCGACATACTGCTGTCTTTCACGAATTTCTGATCGAGAAGAACACGCTCTTCATAGAACCGGCGAAGTTTTCCCTGTGCTGCTTTCTCAGCGATATCTACAGGTTTTCCTTCGTTGATAAGCTGTTCTTTAGCAATCTCGATTTCTTTATCCACAACATCGGTTGGAACTTCTTCCTTGCGGACAGCAATCGGATTCATTGCAGCAATTTGCATTGCCACGTCTTTCCCGACGTTATCTTCCACACCGTTAGAGAAATCAACGAGCACAGCCAGTTGGTTGCCCGGGTGGATATAAGAAACGATAGAGCCTTCTGTGGTAACCAGTTCAAGGCGGCTGATTTCGATTTTTTCACCGATTTTACCAACAAGCTCTTTCAGATGTTCTTCGATCGTGCGGTCATCGAGCTTTGCCTGTTTCAGCGATTCGACACTTGAAATCTCATTATCATAAGCGATCTTAGCGAAATCTTCGGCAGCCTTAACGAATTCGTCGTTACGTGCAACAAAGTCGGTCTCACAGTTCAAAGCAAGAGCAACTGCCTTGGTACCATCGTCGGAAATGTGAGTTACGATGATGCCCTGATTCGCTTCGCGATCAGCTCGTTTTTCGGATACTTTCTGTCCTTTTTTGCGCAGGATTTCGATGGCGGCATCCATATCACCATTGGCTTCGGCAAGAGCTTTTTTACAATCCATCATGCCGGCGCCTGTGCGATCCCGCAGTTCTTTTACGTCTGCTGCAGAAATACTCATATTAATGCTATCCGTTTGAGTAAATGTTATTTTTCGAATTGGTTATAACGTAATATGAAAGGTACTTATTCTTCGTCTTTACCTTTGCGGGCACCACGTTTGCGACGTTTGGGTGCTTTCTTGGTTTCTTCTTTAGGAACCAAGTCAGCTTCCGGTTCAACGTCTTCGTCCAGATCCTCATCATCTATGTCTTCGTCCTCGTCAGCCACTTCAACTTCATCAGCAGCTTCCTGGGCAAGTTGTTCTTCTTCATAAGCTTCACGTTCAGCAGCACCTTCGATGATGGCATCAGCAAAATTGGAAGAGATTAGCTGGATCGTTCGGGATGCGTCATCATTACACGGGATGATATAATCGGGGATATCCGGATCACAGTTGGTATCGACCATGGCGAAGATCGGGATATTAAGCTTGATAGCCTCGTTCATTGCGATGCTTTCTTTTACAGTATCTACGACAAAAATAGCACCAGGAATACGATTCATATTGGAGATACCAGCCAGTACTTTCTCGAGTTTGGCTTTCTCACGGTCGAGCATCAGGCGCTCTTTCTTGGTAATGTTGTCGTATGTGCCGTCTTTTTGCATGGTATCGATCTCTTCCATTCGGGCAATGCTCTTGCGAACTGTGGAAAAGTTGGTGAGCATTCCACCCAACCAGCGATAGGTTACGTAAGGCATACCGCAACGAAGAGCTTCCGTCTTAATAATTTCCTGGGCTTGCTTCTTCGTACCTACAAAAAGAATTTTCTTGCCGGAGCGGGCTACACGAGTTACCGCTTCCAGTGATTCCTGCAGGTGTTGGTTGGTTTTGTTTAGGTCGATAACGTGAATCCCATTGCGTTGCATGAAGATAAATTCACGCATTTTAGGATTCCAGCGGCGGGTAAGGTGACCAAAATGGGCACCGGCTTTGAGTAGTTCTTCTATACTGGCTGCTTGTGGCATAGTAATTCTATGAATTTTGAGTTAGTCCTCTACGCGGGTCCACCTTGCGTGCCTATCCCGACGGGTCGGGACACTCTGGCTGCAAGTCACCACGTATGTGTCGTTTTAGTTTCTAAAAATGGAGTGGTGGAAAATTGGACTATTGGATTGATGGATATGGTGTTGCTAAATGGGAATTATGAGCTGCCCCAAAAACCTTTTCCAATATTCCATTATTCCAGCATTCCTCTTTTTTATCGTTTGGAGAATTGGAACCGTTTGCGGGCTTTGGGTTGACCGTATTTTTTTCGTTCAACCATGCGGTCGTCGCGGGTCAGCAGTCCGTTGCTCTTGAGGACACTATGAAGGCCTTCATTCAGAGCGTCGATTCCACGGGCAACTCCCATCTGGATGGCGTCAGCCTGTCCGGATTGACCACCACCTGCTACGGTAACCTTGATGTCGTATTTACCTTCCAACTCGGTGAGTGTGAGCGGGAAAATAGCAGCGGCCCGGTTGAAGTCGAGAGTAAAATAGTCATCGACAGGTTTGTTGTTAACCAGGAATTCTCCGGTTCCGGGTTTAAAGTATACCCGGGCGGTTGCCGTTTTTCTCCTGCCTATAAAATGTTGTTGTGCCATGAATAAATTCGAAACAGGTTCAGAAAGTTATTTTTTCCGGTTTTTGAGCATTGTGATTATGCACTGGTCCGGCATAAACGCGCATGTTGCGCATAAGCTGGCGACCCAGACGATTCTTTGGAAGCATACCACGAACCGCATTCTCAATGATGAATGTCGGTTTACGTTCCAGCATTTCTTCCGGATTGCTGAACCGTTCGCCTCCGGGATAGCCGGAATAGCGAAAGTATTGCTTTTGGGTCACTTTCTTGCCGGTGAGTACTACCTTCTCGGCATTGATTACAATCACGTTGTCACCGGTGTCCATGTGAGGAGCAAACCCGGGTTTGTTTTTTCCGCGAAGTACCATGGCAATCTGACTGGCTAGACGTCCGAGCGTCTGACCTTCAGCATCTACCAGTACCCACTTCTTGTTAATGTCTCCGGGTTTCGGTGTATATGTCTTGAAACTAAGCGTATCCACAGTTCAAATATGTTTTCTATTAGTACAAAGTCTGCAAAGATAGCGTTTATAATATATTGACGCAATAAGCAGATGAAATGCATCAAATGCAATTTTTAACAAGATAGAACAGCGCAGGGTTCATGCAAGTCCCGTATGCCTATTGAAGATCTGAAACCAAATATAAAAGATGGATGGAATTTTGGAATTGTAGCAACTGGCATCATTCTCCTGAATTCCTACGCCAAAGCCCGTTTAATGTCGGTAATGATATCATCAATATCCTCGAGTCCGGTAGAGATACGGATGAGTCCGGGAGTGATTCCAACGGACTGTCGTTCTTCCTCGGTTAATTTCGAATGTGTTGTCGACGCCGGATGTGTGGCAATGGTTCGGGTATCTCCGAGATTGGCTGAGAGTGACAACATCTCGAGACGATCAAGGAATACTTTGGCCTGATCATAACCTCCCTTAATCATAAAGGCTACAATCCCCCCACCCATTTTCATTTGTCTGCGTGCGAGTTCATGCTGGGGATGACTCTCCAGAAACGGATAACGGACGCTTTCGACGTTAGAATGATTCTCCAGGAATTCAGCCAGTTGAAGGGCATTGTGGCAATGTCTTTCCATCCGGACTGATAAAGTCTCCAGGCTCTTGGAAAACAGCCATGCGTTGAATGGTGATAACGCAGGACCAGTATGACGTGTAAAAAATTTTATGTCTGAGATGTATTTTTGTCTTCCAACAATTACACCACCAATAGCACGTCCCTGTCCGTCGATAAATTTTGTGGCGGAATGAACCACGACATCCGCTCCGAATTTCATCGGTTGTTGGAGATAGGGTGTCGCAAAGCAATTGTCGACAATGAGAATAAGCTTGTGTTTTTTTGCCAGTTTCCCGGCCCATTCTAGATTGATAAGGTCCAGCCCGGGGTTTGACGGGGTTTCAATAAACAAAACCCGCGTATTTTTTTGGATCAACTCTTCCCATGTTTCAGGATGATAAATATCACCATAGGAATGCGTAATGCCCCAGCGAGGCAGAATAGAAGTGAGAATCTGATGCGAGGAGCCGAAAAGGGAGCGTGAAGCCAGTACATGGTCTCCGTTGTTCAATAATCCGGCCATGCTACTGAAAACGGCCGACATTCCTGAAGCGGTTGCCACACCATCGTCGGCTTGCTCGAGCAGACACATCTTATTAATAAACTCATCGGTATTCGGATTGGAATACCGGCTGTATATGTTTCCTTCGATCTCATTGGCAAAGAGTGCTCTTGCCTGCTCTGCCGATTCAAACGTATAGCTGGACGTCATGAAAATCGGTGCCGAATGTTCCTGTTGGGATGTACGTTTGACCTGTGTGCGTATTGACTGGGTATCGAATTTTTGGGATTTGTCTTGCGACATTATTTTGCTGTTTGTTTGATGGTGTAGCTGTAGGTGATGTTTGCCGTTTTTTCAAGCATTTTAGCTACCGAGCAATATTTTTCAAGAGATAAATCGAGGGCACGTTTGACTTTCCCTTCGTTCAGATCTCCTAAAAAGGTAAAATGAAGGTCGATCTCCTTGAAAAGGGATGGAATTTTACCGGCTTCTCTTTCACCATTTATTTCAACATGCAGGTTTTCAAGCGGTTCACGCTGCTTCTTAAGGATATCGATGACGTCAATGGTACTGCATCCGCCAATTGCCACCAGGAGCATTTCCATTGGCCGGTATCCGCTGTCTTTTCCACCGGAAGCGGTCGAGTTGTCCATGACAATCGTTTGCCCACGTTCATTTTTTGCTTCCATCTGAAAAGCATCGTCAACACGATCGATTGTGATCTTCATAGCTGGTCAAAATTATTGGATGAAACGGAACTTTAGTCAGAAATAACGCTAAAAGTAGATGAAATTTACTACTAATGCACAGTTGACCTGCACAAACATCAGCATTCTCCGTATGGTTTCTCTGTTTAACGTAAGTTCGAGATTAGCACTGGAAGAAATCGTTAAAAACGTTTCGTTTTAGATTCGTCGACTCATAGCACCCGGATTAATCCGGGTGTAAGGAAGAATACGATGAATATTGAGTCATTATCGCTTTGATGAAGGAATATTGATGAATCATGTGAAGTAAAAATAACAGCCGGGTGGTTAGCCCGGCTGTTATCGTAGGATGGTTTAAAATCTCTGATGAACAGTATAGAACGGTTGCTGGTTGTGTGTGTGAATTGTTTGAATATCCTTTTTGATCGTTAAGATGGGCGGGCAAGTTGTGTTAAGAACCAGATCTTGATATTAACGGGGTTAAACCCGGAACGGTCTCTTCCTTCCGGAGGTCGTCTTCTGCCGCCGTCCCGATCTCCAAAACCACCACGATCACCACCTCCCCCTCCGTCCCCATCGGCAAATCCTCCACGCGGACGAAATCGCGGCCTGGAAACGGATCGTATTTCTGGACGATTTACTATGATTCCGACAGAGAGCTTTTGAATATTATGATATCCGGAGTTCGCAATTCTGCTTAGCGGGATGCGCACCTGGTAATCCATGATGCCGAGCGAGTCCAATGAAATATGATAACTGAAGTCGCTGTGCATCATGGCGCTATTGAGAAGCATCCCGTCATCACCTTTTTTCCAGTAGGCCGTGACTGGTGAATGATAGGTGTGTGTGCCCATCTCGCCTTCATCCATGGAATGGTTTTCCCGAAACGCCTGTGCTGGATTTGGCAGATAGGGATATTTCAGGTAGATATCTTTCTTTTTCTTACCGCTCGGATCCAGATAAAGAGTGATGCCGCGGAACATTACCGTTCGCTCGACCTGTCGGTTATTGGTTTCCAGAGAAAGGAAAAGAAAGGTGCTGTCGTTTGCGACAGTCCAGCGGATGCCCGTGTCCTTATCACTGCCAGAGTACGAGGGAAGCGACTGTCCGCTATTGTTCCAATAAGATTTTTCAATGGGTTTCTTAGAACATCCTCCAAGGATTAAAACCATGGACAAAGTAAAAATACCAGCAAAAAGTGGAATAATGGTTCTGTTTGAATTCATATCAGATTCTGTAGGATAAGCTGAACAGGAAATAACGATGAAGTATTTGAGTCTGCTGATCTTCTATATAGGTATCTGTCACATTTCTTGAGATGCTGCTGTTTTGATTAAGAAGGTCAAAGACCGCAACACTGGCCTCGGCACGATGATTTTTCAGGAATTTTTTCCCGAGACTCATGTTCCAGAGTATATAGTTTTGATTATACGCATTACCCAGGCCGCGATATGATTGCTGGTTCACATCATTTCCCCAGACAATTCCCTTCCAGATGTTCCATTTGAAACGGACACCGACACTTTCGAGCATGTAGCGGTTGTTTAACTGCGGCTGTATCGAATTCTGGACAATGTTGTAGTTGATATCTCCAGAGATCGTGAAATCAACTTTTTCCGAAATATTGCTCCCGATCACCAAACCCTGACCAAACGAGTAAGAGTCAGAAAAGTTCTCGGACTGGTTGATAATGCCGGGAGTGTGTGAATAGGAGACCGACGTATGCAGGTTCAGATTCGACTGAATAAAATGAACCGGGAAGCCGTAGTTCAGAAACGTTCGGGCATTCCAGTATCCACTCATATTTTGAGGACGCCTGAGTTGTGATCCCTGATTCAGTACGATGTTGTTTGAGAGTGTAGTATCGTGCCGGGCAATGATAGTTTCGCTGCCGACATAGTCCATGGTCTTTTGTAAAAGAACAAAAGCAAAAAAGTTACTCGATTTATCGATGTTATTATGTGAAAACCGCATGACGATCCGATGAGAATACTCCTGTTTCAGATCCGGGTTACCCGTGGAGAGCAGAAGTGGATTCGTGTTGTTTACCACTTCCTGCAACTGGTTGACCGATGGTGCGTCGATGTCTGCACGGTAGTACAACCGGAAGTTGGTATTGTCTGAAAAACGTACCCGCATCATAGCGTGGGGCAGCAAGTTTATAAATGACTTGGAGATTCTGAATGCGCCCGGATAGGTCTGGTCACTCGACAAATCGGATCGCTGGTACGACAGGCCTGCCATGGCCATAACCTTACGGGTTCGATGGCGAAACGACAGTTCACCTTCATTCGTCAGATACCCGCTGTTGAATTTGTTAGAGAGTGCAGTATCGAGAATTGCGTATTGTTGTTGAACCGGATCGAAATTGAGGGTTCGCTTATCTGAGTTGCTCTTGTTGTATGAGGCATCATAGCTGATTTCCAGTTGGTTATTGCGACCAATCGGTTCGGTATATGCAAGTCTTCCATCGACGGAATATCCATTGGAGAGTTGCTTGGGATGCTGGTCCAGGGTATCGCTTAGATCGGCTTTACTTGGCTGGTAGTAGGTATTCAGGGCCTGTTGATAGTTGGAACCATTGTCTCTGTTTGAGCCATTGCGGATTCGAACGGATATGGTTCGACCTCTTTTTGCGAATGAGTGGCGGAACAGAAGGTTATTAGAAAAATCGTAACCTAAACTTCTGTTCGAGTAATCATTGGTTGATTGATTGAGTTTCTGATTCTGCGCGTCAACCGTTGTTCCCAGGAGGTTACTTGTGCTGTTGTATTTTTGAAAACGAAGGTTTGGAGTCACCAACAACCGGTTATGCTCATCAATATTGTAATTGATGCGCATGTTCAGCCGGTGATTGTAATTATCGCTGTTGGAATAACTGTTTTCATCATAATATTGACTTGCATCGCCGGAAAGAAAGTATGTTCTGTTCAGATTTTGATCGTTTTTATTACCGGTTGTATTGAAAAAGTAGCTCCCGTTTACCTCGACCTTTTCTCCCCAGTTATCGTTGTAATTTAGTCCAAAAGAATGGGTTGTCGTGATTCCATTCTGTGATCCGACCAAAAAATTACTGGCTGCCCTGTTTCTTCCTCTTTGACGTCCCCGTTGGTTGGAGTTGCCTACGACACCCAATAAATCTTGCGTGGAGAAATTTTGCTGGTTCACGTTGTTTGACATTCCAATGACTGAGACTCGCTGATCACCGTTAAAAAAGTTGATGTTGCCCCCCTCGGCGTTGCGGGTGTTGGTCCCATAACCCGCATAAATCCTGCCGAACTGGGAATGTCGTTTGTCTTTTTTCGTAACAATGTTGAGAGTCTTTTGCGTATTGCCATCGTCAAAGCCGGTAAACTGCGCCTGATCACTATTCTTATCAAATACTTCAATTTTATCGATGGCATCGGCTGGCAGGTTATTCAGAGCTGTTTCGGGATCATCCCCAAAAAATTCTTTGCCATCTACAAGGACCTTCTGAACATTCTCGCCTTGTGCCTGAACGGTTCCATTCTGCACGGTAATACCGGGCATCTTTCTGACAAGATCTTGTGCCGAGGCGTCGGGGTTCGTTTTAAAAGCGTTTGCGTTGTATTGTACCGTATCCCCTTTCTGTACGCTCGCAATAGTACGGCCAACCACATTGACATCTTTCATCATGGCAGATTTTACAGCCATATATATGACCCCGAAATTCCGCCCTATGCTGGTTATCACCACTCTTCTCTGATATCTGCGATAGCCGATATAGCTGATTGTCAGATGATAAGTCCTTGAATAGAGATGATCGATCCGGAATTCTCCATTGGCATTTGTAGTCCCGTAAGCCATATTTGTAGTGTCTGCTGCATTCCTGAGAACGATATTGGCACCCACTAACGGAGAGTGATCCGTACTGTCGCGCAGTGTCCCGGTTACGGTTATATTTTGAGCCTGAGCGTAAGTAATAAGCATTGAAAATATCAATAGAAACAGATAAATAGCTTTTTTAAATAAATTCATCTTGTATCAGGTGTGCGATAAAAACAGTTGGATTAAAAGGATGGAAAGGTTTGTTATGATCGGATAAAGCCGGATCTGTTACACTGATCCGGCTTTATCAGTAGCTAGTCCCTCTCGCAATTAATTTCGTCGTCGTGAGTTTCTGGCCTTTTCCATCAACTCCTGGTATTGTTTGAACTGATCTTTTGTGAAAACGGCCTGGAGTTCTTTATCACGGTCAGAACGAAGTTGCTGCATTTTTTGACGCATAGCCTGTCGATCTCCGGAGTTGTTACTGAATATCTCCGATATAACTTTTGCAGACTTGTTGAAGATTACCTGTACGGAATCTTTTTGCACAACCGTAAGTGAGGTTATATTGTCGATGACATATGAGCTCTGGCGTTTTGCCATTTCTTCAGGATTGAATCGGCGTTGTGCAAAGACAGGGCTCACCATCAGGAAGAGCAGGATGAGCAGACAGAAGGTTTTTATGGTTTTCATAGGATGATGTTGTCAGTAGTTGTTTGAATCTGAATCACTTGAGTTGTCCACCCCAATGACCTCATACCACAAATCACCCTGATTGCTCAATCCAGCCTTGTAGTACACGTTATGGAGCAGGTAGTAGGTAGTGGCGTCGATTTCAACTTTATGATATCTATCGGGTAATTCGTCAATGCGTGCACCAAGAGGTGGGGCCACCACTACATATCCTGCGCTCTGTCCATCGGATCGACGGGTGTAGAAGTTGGCGTAGTAGTAATAGTATACTCTCGTGCCGACAACGATTCTAAAGTGATTTCCGGGCAGTGTTCGGATATAAGTCCCAATCGGTGCATGTACAATGACATATGTGTTGCCAGCCGGTCGATAAAAAAGGCCGGCATGATAGCGGAACACTGTTCCTCTGACCCTGATGGCAACAGACTGGCGCGGTGCTGTATTAACACGGTGTCCGTATCTTGGTACATCGCGATAACGGCTGTGATGACTGGAACGGGGTTGCGCCTGTAACTGCACCTCAAACAAAACAAACACCAAAAGGAGAAAAACTCCCGATATTTTCAGTGCGTTCATTTTGGGTAGATTAAGAGGTTCCTTATACGATCATTTTTCGTTCGTCTAACAATAGATTGGACAGCAGACCGTGCAGAAACTTGCAGAATTTGAGGACTCTCTTGAATATTTTTTAATGACTATCCGTCTCGATGTATCGCGGTTACATATTGGTCAATTAACCGCAATAGCACGCCAAGTTCGCAGAGTAAAGTTATTTATTTTTTTATGGCGAGTTTTATCAGGCTATATGATTTCTGACTAGCTGACAACCTTTAAAGCCATAATAGCCAGCAGAAGCCATGATACCAGAAAAGCCGTTCCCCCAATAGGAGTGATGGCACCAAGCCAGGTTACACCGGTTACAGCCAGGACATACAAACTCCCCGAAAAGACCACGATTCCAAAAAACATGAGCCAGCCGGACCACCTGAGGAGTCCCGAATTTGGAAAATGAAGAGCCAGTATTCCAATGACTATCAGGCCGATAGCATGAAAAATCTGATACTGCACACTGGTGTGATAAATATCCAGCATTTCGGGAGTAAGGCGCCCGCGAAGAGCATGAGCGCCAAAGGCACCTAATGCAACAGAAAGAAAGGCATTGATTGCCCCGAGAAATAAGAAAATTCTAGCCATGATAATTATTTGGTTTAAGAATAATCGAAAGGTAGCCATAAAACAGAAGATCCACATTTAGAATTCGCTATGGGCATATTTAGTTTGTAATTCATTTGCGGTCTTGTAATTTCTTTTATTTTACAAATCCATCTGATTACTTGATATAACAAGGAGTAATGTGAATAGACAACCTGTTAGCGATAAACCGTACATATCTGCAGACGTCAAGTTGCCGGAGATTACCGTAAAGGCTGTTGTCCTCGGAATTATCCTTGCCATTTTGCTTGCCGGTGCCAACGCCTATCTCGGACTATTTGCAGGCATGACCGTCTCCGCATCTATCCCTGCTGCTGTTATATCAATGGCCGTTCTCAGACTTTTCCGTCAATCTAATATCCTTGAAAATAATATTGTCCAGACAGCTGCTTCTGCGGGTGAGTCACTCGCCGCTGGCGTCGTTTTTACGTTTCCCGCGCTGGCGATTATGGGGTATTGGGACCATTTCAAGTACTGGGAAGTAACGATGATTGCTCTGTGCGGTGGTGTAATGGGCGTTTTATTTACGGTTCCGTTACGCAATGCGCTGATTGTGCATAAGAAACTCAAGTATCCTGAAGGGATTGCCACTGCGGAGGTTCTTAAATCGGGTGAACAAAGCAGCGCTGATGTAAAATACCTGGTATGGGCAGCACTCATTGGAGGGGTGATGAAATTTTGCGAACAGGGAATGAACCTGTGGAGCGGTGTTTTCGAAAAAGCCAGGGTGCTCGGCATGCGGGGTTATCTCTACTTCGGTGTTGACGTTTCCCCGGCCCTGGTTGCCGTAGGATATATTGTTGGTTTGAATATTGCCGTACTGGTTTTTGCCGGCGGTGTCTTCAGCTGGTGGATTGCTATTCCGGCTTATATTGCCACACATGGAGTTAGCGCAAATGGAAACAGTGCCATCGACATAGGATACCAGATCTGGTCGGATCAGATTCGATATATCGGCGTCGGTGCCATGGTCATCGGTGGGATATGGGCGCTGATCGATTTGCGTTCATCAATAACAACGGCCTTTACCGAAGGGTTTAAGGCATTCAAGGAGCGTGGCATAGCTGCTGCTCAGAAAATACGCACGGAATATGATACGCCGATGTCGTGGGTTCTGATGGGCATTGCGATTCTTGTTGTGCCGATATTTATAATCTACTTATCCGAGATCAGGACGCCGGGAATTTCTATAACTATGGCAATCCTGATGATCCTGGCCGGATTTCTTTTTTCTGCGGTTGCGGGATATATGTCTGGATTGGTTGGTAGCTCAAATAACCCGATTTCAGGTATCACGATTGCGACGATTTTGTCGTCGGCTCTCATTTTGTTGGTACTGATGGGCAACGATGTCACCCGTGGTCCGGCCTCTGCTATTCTTATTGGTGCTGTTGTATGTTGTGCTGCTTCTATCGCTGCGGATAACCTGCATGATCTCAAGGCAGGATATATCCTGGGGGCCACGCCTATGAACCAACAGATAATGCTCATTGTTGGTGTTGTGGCCTCAGCATTCGTGATGGCTCCGGTCCTTACTATCCTGCATACGGCTTATGGATTTGGACCCAAAACGCCCTTACACCCCGATGCATTGACAGCACCTCAGGCAACTTTAATGGCCAGTGTGGCCCAGGGAGTTTTTGGTGGAAATCTACCTTGGGGTATGATTTGGATCGGAATCATAATTGGGGCAGCTATTATTGCTGGCGACCAAATGCTTAAAAAAAGAGGTTCTTCATTCCGCATGCCCGTCCTTGCCGTTGCTGTAGGTATTTACCTTCCTTTTGAGCTCGACAGTGCTACGATGGTAGGAGGTATTATCGCATGGTTGGTTACGAGTTATCAGAATCGTAAGAAGGACCAAGGTGATTTTGGCGATGCCAAAGAACGAAGCGACCGCGCCGGACTCCTTTTTGCGTCTGGCCTGATTACCGGCGAAGCACTAATGGGTATCATTCTGGCTATTCCCATCGCCTATTACGGCGGACTCAACGTCTTCAGCATCTCGCATTTGTTTGGAGTGCAAGCCAATCCGTTCGAAGCCTGGCCGGGATTAATCCTGCTTGCCGGTGTCTGTTACTTCATGTACAGGGCAGCTGTTAAAGCGTTTAACAGGATGGAAAGGTAAAACAAGTTTTAGGGTATTAGGGTACTCAGTACGAAAGTGTTAGCCGGACGAATATCCGGGCTCTTTATTCCCTATTTCCTGTGTCTTCGTTCCAGCTCTTTAACCAGGTCATCTAATCGCAGTCCTTTTTCGGTAAGCAAGAGCTCGAGATGAAAAATTAAATCAGATGCTTCATAAATAAATGATTCATCTGATTCTGCGATCGCAGCGATGACTGTTTCTACACCTTCTTCCCCGACTTTTTGTGCGATGCGGTTCAGCCCTTTTTTGAACATGGAGCTGGTATATGAATTTTCAGGCAATTCTTCTTTGCGGCGGTATAACAGATCCTGCAATTCTCTAAGGAAGCTGTAATCGGTCGTTTTAGCAAAGGGCTGAAATTCCTGTTCATGGAAACATGAGTATTCCCCGGTATGGCAAGTGGGGCCTTCAGGATCGGCTAAAATGAGCAGTGTATCGTTGTCGCAGTCCTTCTGTATGGACATGAGATTCAGATAATTACCTGAAGTCTCGCCTTTCGTCCATAAACGATTTTTGGATCGGCTGAAGAAGGTAACCTGCCCGGTTTCTATAGTTTGCTTTACAGCCTCGGCGTTCATGTAACCCAGCATCAGAACCTGTCCGGTAACATAGTGCTGGATAATCGCAGGTACCAGCCCGTTTCCTTTTTTAAAGTCGATATTCTCAGAATCGAATGACATGTCTGTTTATCTGAAAGATGTAATTAATATCATGATGTAGTGACAACGAATCGGGAAGCCAAAAGTATCCATTCCTGAAAGCAGATGCTACTTGTTTATCTTATGATGTTATGGATGACCGTTCACTGCAATTCGCTGAACAGTTACATTTTAAATGGAATTTACGACTCAGGGGAATCTAATTAATATCTGTTTTTTAAAGATTTATAATCATTATTTGAATTTTATGGATGTGATAATTATTACATTAATCTGAAGGATTTATGCCAGGGCCATCAAAAGTTGATATGCCTTATCTCACAATATTTAAACTGGACATCAATGGCTGAACGCATCGAAGATATCAGAGGTATTTTGGGTGATATTCGTACTGAATTGATGAGTAAACCCAATGTAGTGGCAACAGGGATTGGTTATAAAATTTCTGGTGGCCGTCGAACGGATGAGCTTTCAATCATATGCTCTGTTGAAGTTAAGAAGTCAAAAAAAATGCTTTTACAGAGTGAGCTCGTTCCATCAAGCATCCAAAACATATCTACGGATATAATTCCATCCGGACCTTTTACTATACACCAGTCTCGTACATCCCGGTTTCGTCCGGCTCCTGGTGGCGTCAGTATCGGTCATATAAACATAACGGCAGGAACTTTGGGCTGTCTGGTTAAAAAGAACAATGAGATCTATATCCTCTCCAATAATCACGTGCTTGCCAATAGCAACGATGCCTCTGTTGGTGATCCGATTCTTCAACCGGGACCTTATGATGGCGGACAATATCCGGGCGATGGAATAGCACAACTCAGCGAATTTATTCCTATTACTTTTGATGGCAGTGGCGGTGGGGGAAGCCAATGCCCGACGGCTAAAGCTGTAGCAGCAATTCTGAATGGTACGGCTTCTTTGGTGGGAAGCAATACCCGGATAAAGCCTTATAAAATCAAAGCTGTGAAAAATAAAGTCGATTGTGCCATCGCAAAGCCGATTGAATCACCGGACGTCGACAATACTATATTGGGATTTGGTTCTATTGCCGGTGTTCGTGATGGAACTTTGGGGATGAACATAAAAAAGAGTGGACGAACAACAGAAATTACTGCCGGCACGATCCAGCAGATAGATGTTACCGCTCAGGTTACATATGGAACCAACAAAACGGCAACATTTACGGACCAACTGATGGCAGGCGGGATGAGCCAGGGCGGCGACAGCGGTTCTGCCGTTTTAGATGATCAGAATTATATTGTAGGACTTCTTTTTGCCGGAAGCACCAATTCAACGATTATCAACAGGATTCAAAATGTGTTTGATGCATTGAATGTGCAGTTAGCCTGAGTGGAAAAGAATCGGTAGGTTTACTTTTGATAGTCACTTCACATCATCAGCTTATGGCAGATCAAATAGAAAAAGCAAAGTCCGTGAAAGGGAAATATGAATCCGTATGGCTCAGGATTGATAAAGTCGTGGCTATTGGTATCGGATTGGTTGAGGGGCGTGGTACCGGCATCATCATTTCAGTAGAAGAGGAGACAGAAACCATTCGTAAAAGTATTCCGGATACAGTTGAAGATATCCCGGTTAAGATTCAGAAGACAGGTACCATCAGGTCATACTAAGATAGAACGCTGCAATAGAAGTAATTGTGTTTTTATATGGATCACTCGTATTTCTTTTGCTCAAAGTATATGAGGTGATTTTCGTCAGCTATGTTCAAATGCAATCCAAGAAAGTTTGCTCCGGGATCTGCAGTAAAAAATACCAACCCGCGAACGGATTCATCGGGTCGCAGATCGGTTCTTCTAAGTGCTTCGGTGCTCCATTGAAAATGCTGAGCACTGAAGGATTTAATTGCACTACTGTGTTCAACTTCCCGTCTTGTCAGGTAGGTGTTGTACTCAATATTATCCGCCTCAGAATTATTTTGATTATTCTGGTTGTTTGAGGTGGCGGCATCAAAAACCGCATCAATCAGTGAATATACCGGTGCCATTACGCGATCAGTCTTATATGAAGCGTCTTCGTGATTTTTATTATGATCTACTTTGATTAATTCCTGTTCCGGATTATGAGCAAATATTTCTTTGCGTGGTATTTGAGGAATTTTCTGATGGTTAGGTTCCTGATACATATAAGCCAGATATGTTATCGAATACATGGAGTCAGGAAAAACTGATATTGTCGAGTCAGATTTGTTGATTACCTGGATATCAAAGGCGAGCATGTTGTTCACTTGTCTTGCAAAAGTCAGGGCTGCATCATATTTCTGACCTTCAATCTTTAAAACCTCATGTCCCCCGATCCATCTTGATTCTTTAGTGACTAGAGGATGAACCCTATAAACAGGCAATGGCGCGCATTGCGTAAGTAAAGCCATGAGAAATGCACAAATAGCGATGTTGCGTACAATTCTTGATAACATAACGCTGACTCTTGATCCAATCTTTTAGTTACATGCACTATAAGAAATTTTGGATGTCAGCGTCATCGCATCCTGATGTTAAGGACTTTTCGAGGTGATTGTCTTCAGGCGAACCGGAAGACCGGCTTTCATCATTTCTGTCTTTAGATCGTTTATTTCTATCTCTTTATAGTGAAAGATACTTGCGGCGAGCACTGCATCAGCATGTCCTTCCCGGACCGCCTCGATACAATGATTAATTGTACCTGCTCCTCCACTGGCTATTAAAGGAATGGTGACAAGTTCGTCGATGCGTTGCAATAATTCGATGTCAAAACCGGCTTTTGTGCCATCACGGTCCATGCTGGTAAGCAGTATCTCCCCGGCTCCACAGGCTTCGACTTCAGTTGACCATTTTAGTGCATCAAGCCCGGTGTTCTCACTGCCACCTTTTACATACACATTCCAACTTCCATTATGACGTCGGGCGTCAATTGCGGCAACGATGCATTGCGAGCCATATTGGTCGGAGGCACGCGTGATAAAATCAGGATCACGGACGATGCTGCTGTTTAAAGAAACTTTATCTGCGCCGGCATTTAATAATGCGTCGATCTCTTCAACAGTGCGGATTCCTCCGCCGACAGTAAAAGGTATATTTATTTCACGTGCAATACGATCGACGAGAGCAGCAAGGGTTTTACGCTTCTCTTTTGTGGCGGTAATATCGAGAAACACCAACTCATCGGCTCCTTCATCGGAATAGCGGCGTGCCAGCTCCACGGGATCACCAGCATCGCGCAATCCTACAAAATTGACACCTTTAACCGTGCGTCCGTCCTTAATGTCCAGACAGGGAATGATTCTTTTTGTCAGCATGGGTATAAGATACCCTCACAGACCCGTCTGGAGCAAGGAATGCTGAAATTAGTTGAAAGAAATCCTCTCTAAATCCACATTGTGATAATTATCAGGAAATCAGGGCACTGAAACATGTCATCATTTCGTGCGAATAAGTATCACTCCATTAGCTCCGCGTACGCCATAAATTGAAGCTGACGCAGCATCTTTGAGCACTTCAATGGATTTGACATCATGCGGGCTCAGATACTGAAGATCGCTGGAGCTTGATAACGGTGTACCATTAAGCACAACAAGTGGTTCCGAACTGCCAAGTAAGCTGTTAACACCCCTGATTCGAATAGTGTATCCGGAATTGCTTGACGGATCCTGGACAACAGTCATTCCCGGAACACGTCCCTGCAGATATTGATAAATATTGCTATAACCGCCCGTTTCAAGTTCATCCGTTTTAACTGAGGAGACGGAACCGGTGATGCTGCCTGCTTTCTGATACCCATATCCGACGTCCCTTAGAGCATTGACGGACTTGAGCTTATTTACAGAATCCTGAACTTGCAACATTTGGCTTTGCAGGGCTTTTACTTTGGCAATAAGTACCGTTTTTAATGAGTCTGATTCGTTCTTGTTGCCTTGTTTCTCCTGTGCATATAGAGAACTTGTGCATACTGCACAAGCAAATAGTATAATGAATAAACGTCGCATGGTGGATCTCCGTGATATTGCGATACCCTTTACTAATAATTTAGGTAAACAACTATTATTTATCTATAAAAGGATTAAGAGGCTAAGAGGAAAGTTTTAAGTAATCTGTTGAGCCAATAACAGTAAACGAACTAGTGTTTGGTATTGATTAGTATCACACCATTGGCACCGCGTGATCCGTAAATAGCTGCGGATCCGTCTTTTATGATGTCAACCGATGATATATCCTGTGGGTCGACTGTTGCAAGTGCGTCCATTGAATTAATAGGCGTTCCGTCAATCACAATCAGTGGCTGTGTACCAGCAGTAAAACTGTTGATTCCACGTATATGAATGGTATAACCAAATGGATTTGAAGGATCTCTAGAGACCGTTACTCCCGGTACTCTTCCCATCAGGTATTCTGCCAGGTTCGAGTAACTGGTTCGCTTCATGGCAGCCACATTTACGGACGAAATTGAAGAGGTAATATTATCACTTTTTTGAAATCCGTAACCGACGTCTTTATAGACTGCTTTCAAAACAGTTAATGAATCGACGATGCGATTAAGTTTTTGTGTCGTAATAACCTGATACGGAACATCAGACACAACTGACTTAGAATCGGAGGTAGCTTTTTGGTCTTTTTTTTCTTGTGCAAAAAGCTGCCCGGAAAATAATATACAAGCAAGTAAACTAACTAGCAGGAGTCTCATGATAGTTCTCCGGGAAAATAGAAATATATAGCTGTTCTTAATTAATATAATAAAACACAGAATAATTAAAATTAATTTCACTGATGCCCGGTGTTGATTTTGCTGAATGCTCTATCCCCCTCATATTTTTTAGTGAAATTGACAGGATTAGCTTTTAGGAATTTCAGTATGATTATCATTTATTGAAAGAATGAAGCACAATAACTCGTTAACACAATAAATAGTTGAAAGAAGTATAGCGTAAGACAATTTTTTACATGACTTTGTATGAAGTGCATCTATACATTATTGAAAAAAATATTTGAGAAGTTGTGATGATACCAACCTTTATACTTAAGCAATTATATACGTTCAAGAGTCTGACGCGGGAGGAAGATGGATTCACTTTTGAGCTATGTAACAGACTTAATGATGCAGAGATAACCAGTATTCTGGGCGTTCAGATCGACAATAGTAAGATTCCTGAAAAGAAACTCTGGATTGAAAATGGAAAAGGTCGGATACCTATAACAGCCGTATCCGATAGTAATCCCTTTATATTACTATTTAATAATAAGTTGCGTGTAATTTGTGAAGGTGTGTCCCTGGCCGATGGAAAACATCCATTGAAAATATCATTTAAGACCAAAGCTTATGGGAAGCTTAACCTGTCGGTCGAAGATGAGGTGAGGGATAAGGAAGTAAAATCAACGAGCATACCGTATGACAGGGTTAATGATTATACGGATGACGCTATTAAACGCCGTCAACATTTTATCGGAGAATTTAGCGGAAAGGAATTTAACCACATCACTCAATATTCGTTTAATCCTGCCCTGGCATCGGGGAATATTGAAAATTTTACCGGAGTGGTTCAGGTACCGTTAGGATTTGCTGGTCCGGTTACTATTGATGGGGAATATGCAAAAGGTGCATTTGTTGTACCGCTGGCCACAACCGAAGGTACATTAGTGGCTTCCTATAATCGAGGTATTAAGGCGTTGAATTTATCAGGTGGCGTTAAGACAACGATCCAGGGTGATAACATGCAGCGTGCACCTGTTTTTGTTTTTAAAGATGCGAGATTATGCAACCGGTTTGTAACATGGATTGAAGAACATATCGGGGAAATCAGGCGTGAAGCTGAGAAAACCTCGAACATTGCCAGACTTGATTATATCGAACCCTATTTGAGTAATCGTTTTGTGTTTCTGCGGTTTAATTTTAAAACAGGCGACGCTGCCGGACAAAACATGGTTGGAAAAGCAACACATGCTGCCTGCCAGTGGATTCTTGCAAATTTTGAGGGAGTTGAACATTTTTTTCTGGAATCGAATTTTGCTACGGACAAGAAGACTTCTTATGTCAATGTTCTGCGGACGCGCGGTAAACGGGTGACAGCAGAAGCCATCCTTAAAAGAGACGTATTGATAGATCACCTGAGAGCCGATCCTGAGGTGTTGGATTATCATCAGAGGGTATCGACGATCGGTGCTATGTTCTCGGGAGCAAACAATAACGGCGCACACTCTGCAAATGGCATTACAGCCATGTTCATTGCAACTGGCCAGGATGTGGCGAATTTAGCAGAAGCCACAGCCGCCTTTCTACATACAGAACTCACTCCGGAAAAAGATCTGTATGTCTCTATCACTATTCCCTCGTTGATTGTAGCTACATATGGAGGAGGGACCGGATTACCGACACAACGCGAATGTCTGGAGCTAATGGGATGCTATGGAAAGCATCGGGTGAATAAGTTTGCCGAAATTGTTGCGGCGGTTGTTTTGGCAGGAGAGGTTTCTCTGGGAGCTGCGATTACATCTAATGATTGGGTCTCAAGCCATGAACGGTATGGACGAAATCGCTAATAAAAATCATTAGACTGTTGCATATTATGGAACTTTTTATGACGCGCTGCGTTATACTAAGGAGAAGCTAATCTGAAAAACGATGACAAAGCGCCTGATAAAACGGTACGAAAACCGCAAATTATATGATAAAAAAGACGGAAAATATATCTCTCTGGACGAAATAGCCCAGCTTATAAGAGATGGAGAACAAATACGCGTAATCGATAATGCATCGCGTCGTGATATTACTTCACAAACTTTGACTCAAATAATTCTCGAAGAAGGGAAGCGTGGGAAAAATCTCTTATCGAGTGACACATTACATGAAATCATCCGCAGGGGTGGTTCTTTCCTGGAAGAAAGTGTAAAACTGGTTCGGTCGCGTCTCGACAACTGGGTGCCGGAGCCAATAAGCCGGTTGGTAAATGGAACAAGAAATTTTGAGACTTTACAGAAAAGAATAGAAGAACTTGAAGATCAAGTAAATAACCTTCACAACAATGCTAAATGATTTTTCATCCTATAAACTCAGGAGGTAATTATGGCTGAGAAGAAAGAAAAGAAAAAAGAAGAACAAACGGCCCTGACCAAATTCCAAACGGAAGTTACAGATCGGTCACGTGACATCTGGCTGGCAGGTCTGGGTGCCTTTGCAACAGTTGAAGATGAAGGCAACAAGTTTTTCAACACGCTTGTAACCAAAGGCAAAGAGCGTGAGGAAAAAGGACGTAAACAGCTCGATAAAGTTTACGACAAAGTTCGTAAAAGCAAAGATGATCTGTCTGAACAAGTGAAAGATTTGGCCCACTCTATCGATACTCGATTCGAAGCAGTGCTCGACCGTGTCGGAATACCCACACGTAAAGAGGTCGAAGAACTGATGAATAAAGTGGACAAGCTGTCAGATCAGGTAAATAAGCTTTCCGAAAATCTCGGAAAAAAAGAAAAGACAGAAAAAAAAGAGCATACAGCAAAAACGGCCTGATTCATTGCTGACATAATATCATGAGAAAGCCGCACTGTTAACCGTGCGGCTTTTTTTATAGCGTTGATGAGAGACTTGAACCGGATTCTGATCAGAACAATTAGAAGCGAAAATCATTCTTTGGCTCAACATATCATGACTGTATATTGATTTATGTTCAGAACCAGTTAGTAAATAGGTTGACTCTGATCTATCTTATGAATAACTATCTTCTCAGGGTCGTGTAACTGCGGCCGTACCGTCCATCAATAAGTTAGTGGGCATGGGAAAATCCTCACCCACATATGCGAACAAAGACGCAGCGAATATTGGCAATAACGGATCTGGAAATGGCCAGCTGCGATTAAACAGCCGAAAACAGAACCGCAAACAGCCGGAGTTCCATCCATTGGCACCTTATAAAGGTGTACCCCGGCGTATCCTTTTACTTTATCGACACGTAACAGGCCTGCTTGCCGGTGGGCTGATAGCCTTTGTTAAGGCACTTCCTCCTGAAAAAAGACGCAGGCTTCATACTCCTTTCAAGCGTTTACTGGCTTTACTCACCCGGCCATTTGTCAACAAGGAACTGCGCAAATTGCCTTTTCCGGTCCAGTTGCGCCGCAGGCTTGAAATGCTTGGACCTACTTACATCAAACTAGGGCAGATCCTTTCCATACGTGAGGATATTTTACCGGTTATTATTACAGATGAGCTTAAAAATCTGCTGGATCGGTTGCCGATTGTACCATTTCAGGCCATCCGCAATATCATTGCGGATGATTTGGAGCAGCCGTTGGATGAACTATTTGAACATATTGAAGAAGAACCGCTGGCATCTGCATCTATAGCACAGGCTCACAGGGCACGCACAAAAGATGGAGATGAGGTTGTCCTTAAAGTTGTGAAGCCTGGTATACGCTCGTCTATCCTATCCGACCTGAAGCTTCTCAGACTTTTGGGATCATTGCTTGAATGGCTGATACCGCGATATCAGCCCAGGATGATCATTGGGGAGTTTTGCACTTACACCGAAAAGGAAGTTGATCTGACGTATGAAGCTGATAATGCCGAATTATTTGCAGCCAATTTCAAGGATAATCTCAATGTTGTATTTCCGGCTATATACCGTGAGCTGAGTACGAGAAATGTGTTGTGCATGGAGTTCCTCGACGGATTCAAACCCAATGATGCAGAACGGACTGAAGAGCTTAGTGAGCTGGATCGGCAGTTGCTTGTAGATTACGGAACCGGGGCGATTATCAAAATGCTCTATGAGGATGGCTTCTTTCACGCTGATCTGCATCCTGCAAACTTATTGATCATGAAGGGGACACAGGTTGGATTCATCGATCTCGGTATGGTTGGGCGGTTCAGTGAAAAAACGCGTAGATATCTTCTGTTCTATTTCCACGCATTGGTTTCCGGAGATGTTGAAGGATCGACAAAATATCTGCTTTCAATCGCTAAGCTCGGTGAAGGATGTGATCCCGCGGCATTTAAGCGAGCCGTGGGTGATTTGTTTCGCAGGTTCCAGATCTATTCGGCTTATGGTCAGTTCAGTCTGGGTAAATTAATCCTGGAATCTCTGCGTGTCGGCGGACAGTTCAGCATCTTTTTCCCCGTAGAAATGACATTGATGGTCAAAGCGCTTGTGACCTTTGAAGGTGTAGGTCTGATGCTCGATCCAAACCTGGATGTACCGGCCATTTCCCGGAAGCATGTTGGCCGGATTTACCGCGACCAATATGATCCGCGGCGTATTGCAACGGAACTGTTTCGCAGCGGTCCTGAGTTAGTGGATGTAATAATGCGTCTTCCGGATTTGTTGTCCGATGGCAGCCGATACCTCGAAAATGCAATGACTGAGCGACGACCGGGCGACCCAATGGCGGGACTCCGGAACAGTATACTGGCAGGATCGTGTATCGTAAGTGGTGTGTTTGCATATATACAAAATGCGCCATCTTATCTGTGGATATCACTGTTTATAATCAGCTTATTATTTATTGTATTTGGTAAGAAAAACTGATAAAAGAGTTTATGCAGGCTCGAAAAAAAGACAGGGACTGGTCCTTACAACCTGGTTCGATCGGTATGGATGAACTCTTAGAATCCGAGAATCCGTTGCGCAATCCGGTAACAACGGATGTGGAAGATGCTCCGTTAATCCAACCCGATGAGGATCCTATTGATTATGATTATCTCTGTGGGTTGGCTAACGAAGTAATAAAGCCAATCATCAATCATTATTTTCGTGCTAAACTGATTGGAGCGGAAAAAATCCCTGATAAAGGGCCTTACATCCTGGCCACAAACCATAGTGGAAATGCCTTTCCTCACGATGCAATCATATTAGACGGGCTGATCTGGATATCAAAAGGGATGCAAAAAGAGATGAAACTCAGATCGGTTTATTCACCGAAATTATCTGCTACGTGGTGGATGCGTCCGTACGGCATTGATAACTGGTGGCGCCGCTGTGGCGGGATAGATATGAAATTCAGGAACTACGATTACTTAATGCAGCATGGAGGGCGTGTAATTTACTATCCGGAAGGAATTCAGGGCATTGGGAAAGGATTTAACCGAAGATATCAGCTCCAGCATTTTTATTCGAGTTTCGTAGTCCTTGCGTCAAAACATCACGCACCTTTATATCCTATCTACTCCATCAACGCCGAATGGGTAAACCCGACGAGTATTACCTTCAAGTGGCTGGATCGCTTTTCCGACCGTTTTCTCAATATTCCCTTTTTACCTGTTCCGGCAGCACTCATCGCATTGTTTTTCCCCTTTTTCTTTTACCTGGCTTTTCCCGCGAACATGAGATTTGTAGTTGGAGATCCAGTTGACGTAAGGACACGTCTTGCAGAGATGGGGACTGATCCGGATCAGCCGAATAAAAAAATTATGCAGCGCTTAGCAGATGAGATTCGTGATGAAATGCAGGAAGAACTAAAAGGTAATTTAGAGAAGTTCGGTCAAAAACCTTATGATTATGTCAGTCTGAAAGCGTCTTTCAAGAAACATGGGTGGAAGATGTTTCGATATACACCTTTCGGTTGGCCGTTTTTGTTTATCAAACATGCACGAGACCAACAAAGAGAGCCTGCCAGAAATAGATTTGTCGCTTGGTTAAGAGATCTGGACATATGGGCTTACTTTATCCCACTGGGTTGGTTCATCATCGCATTATGCCGTCGGTTGCGAAAGCCGCCTTATGGGTATCGCGGTCTTAGCAAAAGAGAACGGCTGAAAAGAGAAGGTAAATATCTTTGGATGCTAGACCGGCAGCAACTCTGAATTTATTGGCTTCTTGTGGGAGTCAGTTTGATGGTAATGCCATCGGAGTCAGAATCGACCTTTAAAGTATTGTCATACTCCCTGTAGCCGTCCGCAGTAACGCTGATTGTGTATGTTCCTTTATACAGTCCCTCTAATTCAAATGATCCGCTAGAGTTTGTCTGCACAGATATATCCTGTCCCTGGATTTCAACGGTGGCATTGGTTACGGGTTTATTGGTGGAGAAATCAGCAACGGTACCTGATATTGAAAAAGTTGAATCGGATATTAAGGTACTCTGTGATTCTGCATGAGTGGTTGCAGGGCAAAAACCAGCGATCAGACAAAAAATCGCTGTGATCAAAAAAATATGTAAGCGTTTCATATGCATGTCCCAAATGCTGAATCTTAATTGTCTTTTAAAGCCATGTATAAAATATGGCCCAAATGTTTGTAAAAAGTAAGTTCTGGTGGAAATAAATCATATAATGCCGTTTATGATGAATACAAGTGGGTAATAAGTATAAAAAAAGGGCACTGGAAATCAATCCCGCGCCCTTTGGTGTGATTGGCTATTTGATAAGGCTCTTAAAAATTATTGACTCATTTTGGGCGTCAATTTGATGCTTAATGGTCTTATTTGCCCGGTTACAGTGATTTTGCCTCCAAAATCTTTGTAACCATCAGCAGATACCATAATATTGTAATCGCCTGAGCTAACATCATCTATTTCAAACGTACCATTGGAATCGGTTGTAGCCGATTGGTCCTGGCCTTCGAGCTGTACTGTTGCACCTGTAACAGGTTTTCCGGTAGTGGCGTCTATCACAGTACCAGTAAGATTTTGTGATGAGTCAGCTTTAACTACAACTTTGTGAATAGTATTTGGAGTAATAGCAAAACTTGTCTGAGGATTTACATTGCCAATCAGGGCAATAGCAAATAATGCTGAAATAAATATAGTCAGGCGTTTCATAATGAGTCACCTCTCGTTTAATTGACTTTATCTTCAATGCACTGGTTAACCTAACAGTTGAAGGCGGGTTGGGGAATAAATAAGTGGCGAGTATCTATATGCTGTTGTTAGTTAACTATTTGAGTGGCAAAGAGTTGTGTTGTTAATAGTTGAATATTGAAATGTTGGAAGATAGATTCGTCCAGATGAAAAAATTTCTCTTTTGCCGTATCAAAAAAACAACGGCGACCTCTCTTTCCGATAAGATGCAGCTGGGAAGTAAACAATCCGGTCTCAGTCCGAGTCTAGTATTTTTCTTTTTTTGTGCCCATTGGATGAATGGCTCTCAAGATTTTTAAGCAGGTTATCGAGATGAGTCAATACGTCATCTGTCCGTCTCAGTGCAGATTTGATAGAGTCCTTATGATTATCATCTCCCTGGGCGTAAAGGGTACGCCGGGAATCAAGCAAAACCTCACGGTTGATATGAATCTCATATTTTGAGAGGATGCCTGAGAGCTCATTATAGTGTTTTAAAAGTTGTTGCCGCGTCGACTGGTAACCATATTCACAGACTTCTTTCCTGTTCTGAAAGCTGAAAATATTTGTGAAGAAAAGACGAGTATCGGTAATCGAGGGTTCGATGACAACGAAATCGGCATCCGGGTATCGATATTCATAATTTTTAAAACCAGTAAGCATGCGCGAGTGGATCATGGTTCGGAATGTCTGCGAGAGAACAGCAGGCAAACCATGATCCAGTATATCATGTGATCCGTTGGTTTTATCTCTTGTTTTCGTATCTACTGGAACTATAGGGTTGATACAAAAAACAAGGTGGGAACCTTCCTCAAGAGCCACACTGGCGTGCACAGTACGCCGGGCAACTCCGTCAATATAGTAGTTGCCCTTAATATTGACCGGCGTGTAAAGAACAGGCAGCGCTGTGCTGGCCTGTACCGCTTTGGATATGGGGATATCATCAAATGGAGACTCCCCGAAATGTACTACTTCACTGCTCTCCAGGTCAGTCGCAATGATGCGCAGCTTTTTTTTCAGTTCACGAAAGTTGTCGGTACGGCCTTCGATTTTGAAGTTTTGCTCAAGGTATTCCCGGAGATGGTCATTGCTGAAGATTCCAACCGGCAAGAGTGAGGTCAATGGATAGAGGGCGCCTTCCAGGGTCAGATCAAGTGGGTGCGTTACATAGTTCCACAGAGCTTCTGATACGAGCTTTGGCAGTTGTTCTATGCGGTCCCAATATTCATTGATCGCAGGTTTGAAGAACGTCTCCGGTGTAATCTGCATTACTTTGTGTGATTTCGACACGAAACCTTTAGCCAGGGTGGCCGGCGATATATCATTGGCCAGGCATGCAGTAATGAAAGCCCCGGCGCTAACACCGACATATATGTCAAGATCGTTAAAATGAATCCCTTCAAGGGACTCTTCCAGCGCATTGAGTACCCCTACTTCATACGCAGCACCTTCGATAGCACCACCTGCACAGGCCAATCCGATTTTTATCTTTTGATCCATAGAGATATAGATAAAGTTATGGAAAGCGCTTCCTGTAAAATATAAACAATCTCCTGATCAGGTTTATTTTAAAGTAATACGTAATACTTAAATGACCGTGATTAATGGTTGGCCACTGTCTCTTCCTTTTAATTGGCCAATTGAGTGAAGACAGATATCTGGTACGTGTTCTTCGTGGCGAAGAATATAAAGCATTTCTTCTTCTGTGTTTTTGTCAACGGCGATAAGCAGTCCGCCACTGGTCTGCGGATCACAAAGAAGCCGGCGTTGCCGCTCGGATAATGTGCCAATTTTGTGTCCATAACTGTCCCAGTTTCGGTTAGTGCCACCCGGTATGCAATCCTGTTCAACATAGTAATCAAGCCGGGGTAACAGGGGTATAGCCTCCATGGTAAGTTCCGCACTGAGCTTGCTTCCTTCACACATTTCACTGAGGTGACCCAGCAGACCAAATCCGGTGACGTCGGTCATGGCATTAATACCCGGTAATTTTGAGAGTGCTTGTCCGGCACAATTCAGCCGAACCATGTTGTCTCGTGCCGTATCCTTATCCTCACTGCGGAGTTTGGCTTGCTTCTGAGCTGTACTAAGGATGCCAACCCCCAATGGTTTAGTTAGATATAGCTTGTTGCCCGGTTTTGCAGTATCGTTGCGCTTTAAACGGTCGCGTGTTACTCTGCCTGTGACGGCCAGTCCGAAGATCGGTTCAGGACTATCAATACTGTGTCCGCCAGCTAGTGGAATGCCGGCTTCAGCGCAAACGGAGCGGCCCCCTTCAACAACTTCACGGGCGTATTCCGGTGCTATTTTCGAAATGGGCCAACCAAGTATCGAGATAGCCATCAGCGGATCGCCTCCCATAGCATATATGTCGCTGATCGAGTTGGCGGCGGCAATTCTTCCAAAATCAAAAGGATCATCAACAATAGGCATAAAGAAATCAGTTGTACTGATGACCGCCTGATCCTGACCAATCTCGAATACAGCGGCGTCGTCGCGCGAATCGTTGCCAACCCAGAGCAGTTCTGTAGGAGAGATCGATTCTGAAGTTTGTAAGATTTCTTCCAGGATTTTTGGGGATATTTTGCAGCCGCAACCAGCACCGTGACTATACTGCGTTAACTTGATGGGGTCGAGAGTAACCTTCATTGTGTAATTAAGATATTTTGTAATGTAAATACGTGAATTGAGCGGGCCTGTTGCGTCCAGTCGTTCCCGTTTAAGGAGATAGGAAAGACGGTTTCGGGGTCTCGTTTACCAATTCCATAATGGTATGTCTTATCATAATAGTGAAGGGTAAGTTCCGCGACTTTGTCAAATTCTCCATTCTCTATGGCTCTCAGTGCCTGTTTTGTTCGCATCCCGCCCAATCTTCGTTCAATCTTTTTAACACAACCGGCAAGTTGATCCTTTGGAAATACAGCATATTCGTTTACCAGGTGTTCGATCCGACGCTGAAAATCGACTTCAACTTTAACGACCGGCGCCTGACGAATCATTGCATAAATTTTTTCCGGAAGGATAATCTTACCTATACGGCTGCTTTCATCTTCGAGCCAGACCGGTTGATTCGGATCAAGATTTCGCCAGAGCACTGCCAGGGCATTCTCATACTGTTCATTCGTTGGCTGATTATCCTCTCCAAGACTTCCGAAAGCAGATCCTTTATGATTGGCAAGCCCTTCAAGATCAATAACCTGTTCCCCCAATTTAGCGAGTTCTTTCAACAGGTACGTTTTTCCGCTTCCTGTCATGCCTCCCAGAACAATCACCGGCTGCTTTATCTCAAAAGAATCCAGCACCCAGTTACGAAATCGTTTATATCCGCCTTCCAGAACGGAGACATCAAAACCAGCAAACTGCAGCAACCAGGCTAAGCTCTCGCTTCGCATACCGCCACGCCAGCAATGTACCAGAATCTTTCGGCGCGGAGCGAACTGCTCAGCATCATCAACCAAATTGCGCATTTTGGGCCCAATCAGTTCAAGTCCGCGTTTGAGGGCATCTTCACGGCCCTTTTGTTTGTAGAGAATGCCTATTTCCTTACGTTCTTCATTGCTGAAAAGAGGAAGATTGTTGGCTTGCGGAATATGTCCTTGTTCAAATTCAGCACGTGTTCGTACATCAAGTACCGGGATTTTTTTTGCCTTCTGGATGAATTCATCGATCGTAAGAATATTCGTAGACATATTGATCGAATTCCGCTCAGTTTAACATCGACAGATTATACGCGTAAGGATATTTCCATTTCAGGTCTACATAGACAGGCAGGTGATCGCTTGATGTACCAGCTTTGATTATCCCATAATCTAGGATAGGGTATTTACTGTTTACAAAGAGGTAATCTAGTCGGCGGTCGGGTTTCTGTGATGGAAACGTGAAATACTGACTCTCGTTTTTGTAATAATCAGTCAGTGGCACCATCTCTCGAAAACCCTTGATACTCATCAGGATATTCAGAGAAGTATCGCCATTGTAATCGTCCTTACCGTCATTTGGGAAATTACTTTTCTTTTTTGCGTTGTAAGGCACCGTGTTCAAATCGCCGCCAAACACAGCAAGAGGCGCTTGTCCGTTGCTGTCTGTTACCAACTGTTTCAATTGATATGCCTGTTGCGTGCGGTTATCAATATCATATGCTTCCAGATGATTGTTGATGAACTCAACATTGGCACCCCGCACATCTACCTGAACAATCTGGCTGAACCTGAACAGATAGAACATATTATACCAGAATGGATTGTTAGAGGGTTTTGGCAAACGCACGACCTTGTTCGACTGAATAGGATAACGGCTTAGGACAGCTCCCCCCGAGTTGATCTCGCCAAATTGATCTTGTGGTGGCCAATAGGGATATGGAACATAGTTGGCTTGCCACGCAACGGCAGGTGCCGCATATTCAAGTCCTGTCATTTGTGCCAGGCGCGCCAGCTGGTTGACGTGATCACTGCGTGATGCATTGAAGTCAACTTCCTGAAGAAACAAGATGTCGGGGTTATATTTCCTGACCACGTCGGCTATTTTCTGCAGATGATCATTCATTGTATTTGGAGGCAATGGCTGGAATTTATCGTTGTCCGAATTTGGTCCGTATCCATATGCTATGTTCCAGCTCATGACCCGCAGTTTATCCGAATACGAACTGTCTGGCTTTTGAACAGCATTGAATTTAGTGACGTTTCCAGGATACACTCCAGGCATTTGATAGCCACCGGCAGCCCAAAATATTGCTGCAGCAAGCAGTAGGATGATTAATCCAACAACAAGTAGGAATTTTTTCATAGAAAACAAGCTACAAGCAAACGATTATAAAACTCGTCATAAAATGATTGTAAACAGGTACTGAGGTAATCAGCAATCATCTTAATACGAATGATACGAAGTGGTTCGTGTGTCTCTGTTCAACAATCACGGCTCGTAAAGTAAGAAAAATTGTGAAACTGCCATTACATATCATGCCATCTTATTTCGCAGTTACAATGCTGGTTATCCCTAAGTACTTACGCAGTGGCATAGTACGACAGCCTCATTAGATATAGTTTGATAATAAATTGTAATACTAAGGATAACAGTAAAAAATAATCTTATTTAATAATTAACACTAATATTGCCTGTTTCCGGATATCAGGAGGATAAAGCAGGCGCAAGCGTACTGTCCAGGATTGTTAGGATTTTATTAAAAAAGATCCTGGATGAGGTTAAAGAGCTAAAAATAACGCATAGTTAATGAGAGTATCTGCGATTGAAAAGGCCCTTATTTGTATGGAATGATTGCAGACACAATGATAATCACAAATCCAATCGTAAGAAGCGATCAGGATTTGTAGATACATTTATCAATCTGTAATGGGTAAAAATATGAAGAGAGCAATAATAACTGCCGGAATTATATTCACCGTTGCATTCATTGGACATGCACAGGCCCTCGTGAAAGAAACAAAAGACGTTGTTTACTTCAATGGACTTGGGAACTACGAGGTATCCCGTACGGTCAACATGACTGATAATGATAAGAACGTGTCGGAAAAGACACATTTTAAAGGCGAAGGCCTGATTAAAGGTGCAATAGCCAAGATGATCCTGAAATCACAGGAACAGCGCGAGATTATGCAAATCAAAGAAAACAAGCGTTTTGAAATCAAGCCTGATAAAAAAGTATACCGGGTCTTTCCGCTTATCATGAAAGACACTGCGATGCCTGATATGAGCACTATGAACGGTACTGGCGAGCCTGATACGGCAGAAGCTGTATCAGAAAATAATCAGCAGGAAGAAAGTGACATCGAAGTTGTCAGGAACGAATTCACTGTAACGCCAACGGATGAGTATAAAGATTTGAACGGCTTCAAATGCCGTAAGTATAATATGCTGTGGTTAACAGAGCTGCGGAACAAGAAAACCGACGAACACGTGATTGACAGCCTGTTTACAGAGATCTGGACCACCCCAAAGAGCGGATCTATCGAACAGGCACAAGGGATCGAAGACGGATTCAACAAGAACTATCTCGGTGGCATGGGGTTTGATTCCTTGGCAAATACTAACATGGTTTTGGGCACTACGTGGATAGATTTGTTCAAACAGACAGGCGAGGAAAGCAACATGGAAAAACCGGATGCTTCAACGCCGGATGCCATCAAAGAGATGAATAAGATTGAAGGTGTTCCAATTGTGATCGATGGTAAGTTTTTTGTTTTATCTGATAAGAAAACAGAAGAAAAACCCGAGGAAAAGAAAGACAAAAGCCTGAATGTGAAAAAAAGACTGGGTGGTTTCCTGCGGCGTGCTGTTGAAAAGAAAAAGGAAAAACCCAAAGGACCACAACCCGCTATCACTTATCATACAGAAGTAGTGCGTTGGGAAGTAACCTCTCCGCAAACCGATTGGTTTACTGTTCCATCCGATTATAGGCTGCAGAAATAGTCGGCAGAATATTTAACAAAGGAACATTATTTTTAACTATCAAATGGGCTTTATCAATCCGGTGAAGCCCATTTGTATTCATCTTTATCCCTTTGCCAGGAGGGGAGATACAAACTATCAGAGTCAGAAAAATCTAAGTAACAGCTTTACAACAGCATCTGATATTTTACCGTACGGCGGATAGATAAACGACAGTGGATTGAATCTTCCCTGCATAACTACCGATCGCTCGTTCGAAAAAGCTCTGAATCCATAGAAACCGTGGGCTTTACCAAAGCCGCTGTGCCTGACTCCTCCGAATGGCAGATGGTTTTGGTTGAACTGTACCACAACGTTATTTACGCAACTGCTGCCAACCCTTGTTCGCGCATTCACCGTTTTGATATTATGCTTGTTTCTGCTGAAATGATACAAAGCGAGTGGATTTGCTTTTTGATTGATAATATCCAGTGCTTCGTCGAGTTCATCGTAACAAAGAATTGGTAGAATTGGACCGAATATTTCATCCTGCATAACCGGTGAATCCAGATCGGTATTTCTCAAAACGGTAGGCTCGAGGTACTTCTCACCCCGATCATAATTTCCTCCAAAGAAAACCTCATCCCCCTGTTCTTTCGACTGTTCAAGAAGATTAATGAGCCGTTCTGCATGTTTTTCATTAATTAGTCGCGGATAATCTTCATTATTCTGTCGCGACACGGCTGAATTTCCATATCTTTTTTCTATCTCATAACCGAGAAGGCTAAGGAATTCCATTTCCCTGTTTTTCTGGATAAGCACGTAATCCGGAGCCACACAGGTCTGACCCGCATTTATGAATTTACCCCAGCTGATTTTTTTTGCAGCGTCAGCCAGGTTGGCTGTTTCATCAATAATCACCGGCGATTTGCCTCCAAGTTCCAAAGTGACGGCTGACAGATGTTGCGAAGCCGCCTGCATTACCTTTCGTCCTATAGCAGGAGATCCGGTAAAAAAAATATGATCGAAAGGAAGATCGAGTAACGATTGAGCAACTTCTTTGTCACCTTCTATAGCCACGATCTCATCATTGCTAAAACAATCCCGCACCAGTTTTGATATGAACCGGGATGTGTTCGGGGAAAATTCGGATGGTTTCAATACAACACAGTTTCCCGCTGCTATAGCCGATACAAGTGGTCCTATGGCAAGATTAAATGGGTAATTCCATGGTGAAATGATGAGTGAGACACCGCGCGGTTCGTGATAGAGATACGATCGGCTGCCTGTAAAAGGTACCGGATTAATGATCCTTCGTCTTCGCATCCAGATTCCGAGATTGTCGATGGCATGACGTATTTCACTGGTAACTACGAAGATTTCAGACAAGTCGACTTCTGTCGGAGGTTTGCGGAAGTCTTCCCAAACTGCTTTTTGAATGTCTTCCCGGTTTTCGAGGATATATGTCAGAAGGCATTTTAAAAGAGTGATGCGCTGCCGGCTGTTACGCATGGAAACATCCGGAGCCCGTAGCTTGAGGCGATTAAATATGTCCTGGTATTGGTTTAGCATGATTCTATAGATCAATGATTGCGGACATCTTGCGATAAATTCCGTTTCTTCAGCAATATATCGGAAGGGATGTTATCATTCATCCCGGCTCCTGTCATGGAGTTAGCTTTTTGCATATGTTTGTGATAATTAAAGTGGAAGGATTTAAGAACATCTGCAAAAATCACCTTATCTGTGTAATCAATTCATGCGATATTGATACTCAAGGTGATAAGAACCCGTTATTTCGGATATAATCATCATTAACTGTCAGGATTATTTATGAAATCATCAGGTACACTATGTCGTAATATTTTGTTTGGTATATGCTTGATGCTGATTGCGCTTCCGGTTCAACTTGTGGCTCAGCAGCTAAGTGAATCGAAGAATTTGTCGCTAACTATTTACAACAATAACCAGGCATTGATCAACGAACAACGCACGTTTGACGGGCAGAAGGGCATCTTTACCGTAAAGCTCGACGATATCTCCAACCAAATTGACCCGTCGTCAATGGTCGTTCGTTTTCCCGGTCAGGTGATTAAACAGGAATATCGCCGCCAGCGAACAACAATGATGGACGTGCTAAAGTCCTACATCGGCCATCAGATTCGTTTTGTTAATGAAACGGGACATGTTCGCAGTGGTGAGCTGATAGCTCTGCAAGGTGACCAGGCAATTCTCCACTCACCCGATGAGGGCGGTTATATAATCATTAGTCATTTGTGGGATCATACGTTCATTCTGGATAATCTTCTGGCCAAACCCAGTGATTCAAATTCGGTCACGTGGACTTTAAAAGGTGACAAGAAGGGTAAGCAACCTTTCGATCTTACTTATCAGACTGGTGGATTCAACTGGAGTGCCCGGTATAACCTGATCCTCGAAAATGATCAAAAGGCAGATTTGAAAGGATCGGCCGATATCGAAAATCAGACAGATAAAAACTTTACAGATGCCAGTATTACGTTGGTGGCCGGGAACGTCCACCAGGCAAATAATCCCCGGCCAAGAATGCAGGGTGCATCTGAGGCAGCCATGAGTTTTGCAGCTAAAGATGCGGTTCAACAGCGTGCTTTCTCTGATTATCATTTGTATGATTTACAGGGAAAACAAACAATCGTATCACATAGTGAGCAATTGGTTCCATTGGTAGAGGGTGATGGTATCAGTGTAAAAAAAGAATATAACTATCAGCCGGGATATTATACTCCGATGGGCAGTGCAAACAACAACGCTGTAACAGTCAGCTACACGATTGTAAACGCAAATAAAAATCATCTCGGGAAGCCGCTGCCCGCCGGTGTAGTATCAATCTTCAGGCAGGATGGCAATAACCTGGTTTTACTGGGTAAGGATAATATCGATCATACAGCTGTAAATGATTCGATTACAGTAACACAAGGTGAAGCTTTTGACGTAAATGGATCCGATAAAGTGATTGATATCCGTCGTATCTCACAGAAGGTTACCGAGCGGGATATCGAAGTTGCATTATCAAATCAAAAAGATTCTGAAATAACCGTAACGGTTGTTCAGCGACTGAATGATAATGACCAAATCATTAAATCAACCTACTCTTACAGGAAGCGTTCCGCTTATGTGTATGAGTTTAGCATCCCGGTAAAATCGCATAAGACAGCTAAACTTGAATACAGCGTTAGAGCAACGAATCGGTAAGAATTGGTTTGGGAGGTGTAAGAAACGTGGGGGGGTGCCGCAAGCCCCTGCGTTTCTTTATGGTATGAATCACAGAGTTTGTTACTCGCTATACAGTGCCATTTCCTGCAGAGTGAGTTTGCCTTCATAATAAGCCCGTCCGACGACCACACCATATACTTTCGTTGCGGCCAGTCTTCTCAGATCTGTGGCACCGGAAACGCCGCCGGAGGCGATAAAATTAAGAGAAGGATATTGTTTCATGAGCTGCTTATAGAGTGCGATGTTGGCACCTTCCAGTGTGCCATCGCGTGAGATATCGGTGCAGAGCACATATTTAAGACCAGAAGAAATCATCTCTTCGAGCGAATCTTCAGTTGACCTTTTTGCCTGTACTTTCCATCCTGATATAGCAATGCGCCCGTTCTTCAGATCCATGCCGAATATACAACGTTCGGCTCCGTATGTAGTGAGAACGTTTTTCCAGGAATCCGGATTTTTTACAGCCATGGAACTGCTGATAATCTTACTGACTCCGGTATCGAGGAGTATTGCAGCATCCTCAAAAGAACGGATGCCCCCGCCGGTCTGAACAGATAACCCGGTGCCCTTTATAATACGTTGAATATGGGGCAGGTTAACAAAATGACCGTCGCGTGCCCCATTCAGATCCACAATGTGAATATGCCGGAATCCGGCCTGCTCAAATGCATGAGCCTGGGTAAGAGGATCGTGATTGTAAATTTTGGCCTGGTCATAGTCGCCTTTTGAAAGGCGTACAACATTCCCATCGAGCAGATCAATTGCCGGAATAACATGCATGGAAGAAAAACTGGTTAAAGGTGTATAAAGGAAAATAATATTCCCCACATTAAAATGTGAGCCAATGAGTTGCAGGAAAATAATAAAAAATGGAATTCTTAAAGTTAATAGATCGTTGATTTTTAGCTTCTTATTGTTAATATACAGTTATAACCTGGATTTTTAACGTAAGCTGAGTGCAACAATATGTTTGTCTCAGTTAGAAGAATATTGATACTTCTAGCATTTCTGACAGTCCTCCTGTCTTATGTACCGGCTATGTTACTTGCTCATCCGTCTTATCCGGTACCTCAATATTCCAGCCATGATACAGAGACAGCCTATGAAGAAGGAATAAAGAAACTTGATAACGGTGACTGGCAGGCGGCTATCGCAACTTGGGGAACAGCCTTGCAAAAACAGCAGGCTGAACAATCATTAGAATTAAAAATGGCTGTCAAATATATCGAAACTGTAACGGAGTACGGTGATCGTCAACATTATAATGATGCCTGCAATTACTACTTGAATGCGTTTCGACAAGCGAGCTGGGAAAGAGAATCAGAAGCGTTAGAAGACGAATTTAAACGTCTGATACCGCTTGTGCCCCATGAATATCAGAAGGAATGGAAGAAAGCGATAAAAAACAGTGATCCGGCCATTTTTGATAAGGTTGTTTTGTTCTGGGAAATGATGGATCCAATCACTTCCACTGATATAAACGAACGGCTTATAGAACACTGGCGCCGCATTGCTTATGCACGAAAGAATTTCACGCGGGCGCATAACACCGTATACAACACAGATGATCGCGGACTTGTCTATGTGCGTTTTGGAAAACCGGATCTGGAGGAAAAAAATGTCGCTCTTCCACCCAACCAGATCATGAATCCGGTAACCGGCGGACCACTTAGGGTTAACGGGATGACGTTTCGTCCCATGATTCCGCTTATTCTGGATACAGATCTGTGGAAGTACAACTTTTCCAACCGGCAAGAGCCGTCATTCTACTTATTTGGCAGCAATGCAAAGGGTGGCGGTGAATTTCGTCTGCAAGTCGGCATCATGCATATGATCCCCTCTTTTGGGTATTCATTCACCATGGCCGGTATGGATAGACAGGGTGGAGCCCTGATGATCAAGTACTCGATGATCGGCAAATTAACGGGTGTGACCGGCTACTACGACAGAATCTATAATGACCTCACCAATGCGATTATCTCACGAAGTGCAAACAGAAATGCTGGAAGCGCGGTATACCAGGCACCGGATATTTTGCATCGGTTTGAATACGAGGAAGTTGAACAATCCCGTCGTCGCGATCGGGAGTCTCCTGGATCGACAACTGATCTGGTTACCGGAGGGAATCTTATTCCTGTCGACTATAATTATTATCGTTATCTGAGTGACGGGAACGAGACTGAATACTTGTTAGTGATGAATCCGAAGTTAAAAAAACTGGACAAGCGCCTGGAAACAAAAAACTTGGAAAAACATCCGGTTAAGGATCTGTCGATGAAAAGTTCTCTGATGACTATCGACAGCAACGGGCATCGGCATATCTATGCTTCTCATGATCTTAATCTCCTGCAAATCATGGATACCCATGGCAATATGTCATATTTCTTTAATCCGGACAGCGTTGGAAAGGCTCCCATTACCGGTATCGATGTTTTTGGTGATGTGGGGAAAAAGATGAAGCACGACAGCGTTGACTATGAGGGCATTCAGCCAATTTTCAGCACTGGTCCGTTGCAGTTACCTCTACCGGATCCGCTCAAATGGGATCCAGGCAGTATCGTTATCAGCGACCCGATTATTGGATACAGGCAGAATGTGAATGAAGATAAGCGTATTCCTTTCATCCCTGCCCTGGATCCAACATTTTGGAATGGCGATGAAATCCTGGTTTTCTTTGAGGTATATGACCACAGCATCAATAACTATTCCATCGATTTCAGTTACGAGAAATTTCAGAACAGTATCTTGCTGAAGAAACCCAAGCCCTTTAACGAAAATGCAAACGTGACAGCACTTTTTAAAAGGGAGGGCGAACACGACCGGAAGTGGTTTTACCTTAAACTCAATGGGTTTGATGTCGGTTCGTACAATTTGAAAATGACTGTCAAGGATGATAAGGGTACTGTTGAGGATACCCGAACGGTGAACTTTAAGATTGCAGAGGCTCCAAATCAATAATTCGAAATTTGACTCAAAGCTAGTGATCAATACATGGTACGAGTCAGTACGATATCCATCACTACCTGATTTTTATCCAAGAGCTGATAACTATTCCACTCCACTTGTGGCTCTGATGTTTGATAACTATAATCAATCCAATCACCTGTACTGCAATTAATCCCGCGAATTATCATTATGAAAAGATTAGTGCTCCTTTCTTTCGTCCTTTTGCTGGCATTAGACGTGACAGCTCAAACTTCAATCCCCGATACAACAGGGCCATGGATTCAGCTTTTTAACGGAAAAAATCTCGACGGTTGGGTACCTAAGTTTGCAGGTTATAAGCTTGGCGTGGACTACAAGAATACCTTCCGTGTCGAGGACGGACTGTTGAAGGCGTCTTATGATCAGTACAAGCATTTCGATGGGCAGTTTGGTCATCTTTTTTACAAGAAAAAATTTTCCAGTTACATTTTACGGGTTGAATACCGGTTTGTCGGGAAGCAGGTACCGGGCGGTCCCGACTGGGGATATAGGAATAACGGGATTATGATTTTCTGCCAATCTCCTGAATCGATGCTGAAAGATCAGGATTATCCGGTATCGGTGGAAGTGCAACTGCTTGGGGGGAATGGAAAAGATAAAAGACCGACTGCGAATGGATGCACGCCAGGGACGAACATCGTGATCGACGGAAAACTAATTACGCAACACTGTAATCCATCCACATCGCCTACATTCAATGGAGACCAGTGGGTTACAGTTACCGTAGTTGTTCACTCCGACTCTTTGATTCAAAACTATGTGAATGGCAAGCCCGTGTTTCATTTCAGCAAACCGCAGCTCGATCCAAATGATCCTGACGGCAAACGTCTATTGAAAACGGAACCCAAAATTCTGAAAGGCGGCTACATCAGCATTCAGGCCGAAAGTGCGCCGACGGACTTTAAGAGAATCGAAATTAAAGAACTTAGAAATTAGAGATCAGAAATTGGCGGGTTAGTCGGGATCGCTTTATCGGGTACAACTGTCTTGAAATCCAATTCAAAATTCAAAATTGAACACTTAAAATTTACTCCTTCTAAACTCTTCCTTTCGATTCTCCATTGACGAGAGCCGCGCCAATAAGGTGAGCAATACGTAACGGCTCGGGCATTGTCGATTTTTGAAGGGTCGATCGTATCAGTTTTTTTGCTTCACGTTCGGTAGAACCGCAAAAAGAGGCAAAGATCCCATCATCAATCTCTATGGAAGGCGGATTATCATTCAGTATTGGCAACAGATTTGACAAACCGGCTGCTTTGAGTGCAGTATCGAGGGTACTGTCATGTGTATCCTGACGTGTGACAGTGATGACAGGCAGGTTTAGTTCGCGTTCAATTGTGGGTAGATGCACTAGTCCCAGTCCGGCAATAGTAATGCCTCCAAAGACGACGCCCTGGAGAGAAGGGGTCCAGCGTAATCCTTTGATCCAGTTGATCAGAAACGGTGTAGCATCCGGATCATCGATTTTCATTTTGTTCACGGCTACACCATCTACCAGGGTGGCACCCTCCATCATGACAGCTACCACGGGTACCGTCTGGTCCTTGTGTTTCGTAAATGGTGCATCGTCGATTCCAAGCACGTGTGGACGCATAGCAGTTATCAGTAAACAGTATCAGTAAGGGAAATCCCCGGTGATTACCCCACTAAGGTAACAAGAAATAAATGACGAAGAATTGATCGTGTAGCGCTGTTCCATTAAACTCGCCATTTGTAACTTAAAAAAGGCTGATCGCTGACTGCCGATAGCTGATAGCTTTTAACACTCTAACACACTAACACGTAGCACTTTAATACTTTTCAAATGAATCTCACAGGTAACACCGTTCTAATCACCGGCGGCACTTCCGGCATCGGATTAGCTTTTGCACAGGAATTACATCAATTGAATAATAAAGTGATTATTTGTGGACGCAGAGAAGATCGGCTTCGTCATATCACAGAGCAATTGCCTGGCGTAATTACAATCGTTAGCGATGTGAGCAAAGCTAAAGACAGGGAAGAACTGGCACGATGGACTCTTTCTAACCACGGTGATATTAATGTGCTGATTAACAATGCGGGTGTTCAGTATGCCTTCGATTTTAGGGGCGAGGTAGATGCACAAAAAGTTTATTCAGAAATTGAAGTCAATTTTACCGCACCGGTTCATCTGACTTCATTATTGACAACTCATTTTGAGACAAAAACGGAATCGGCGATCATCAATATCTCATCTGGTCTGGCATTTGTTCCTATTGCATTTATGCCTGTGTATTGCGCCACAAAAGCGGCAGTTCACTCGTTTACGCTATCACTGAGACACCAGCTCAAAGATACACCAATTAAGGTGTTTGAGATTGCACCACCTTCAGTCGACACCGAATTAGGACACGATCGCAGGGCTGATAAATCACAGACTCATGGTGGCATCCCGGTAGAAGAATTTCTCGCAGAAGCGATGGACGGATTACGTAATGATACGTTTGAAACACTGGTTGGCGGTGCCAAAAACCTGCGCGGGCAAAACGAAAAATTATTCGGGGCTATCAATCATTAACCAGCATGTGTTATCCCGTTAGGGATTTGATATTGGTAGAAACAATGGGACACATCCATTAACCATCGTATCGTCAGGTACGAAATATGAGATTCTACGGTTCGAAGCATCGGGGGCCAGATCCAGGCGAGGACGCCTGAACAAGCTTTTATGGGCTGATTGCTGATAGCCGAAAGCATTAAAACGACCACCGTAATCTCGCATAAAACAAATTCGGGGTAGGATAAAGCTGCTCAATCGTCCGGTTGCGAAGGATCTGTGCTAATACGAGAAAATCAATATCCTCGGTTACAGAATACGTAATTCGAGGCACGATGATTGTCAACCTGTTTGAGAATCCTTCGATGACCGCAAAACCGGCGTTGAAGAGTGGCGAAACAGGAAAAGTAGCCTGTGCGAAACCGGCGGTTCGTGTAATAAAAAGGTTGTTGGCCTGCAGTGTTTCGCCAAACAGAGCCTGCGGATTCAGTTTGGATGGGGCATTTCCGTTGTAGAGAAACTCGCCGCTGATGTAGAGTCCACTGCTGAAGGCATAATCACCCGACGTGGATATAAGCATGTAAATATTTTTATTGGAATGGGAATTCAACGGATGATAGACCGAAAACTCCCCTTTGAAACCGGCCTGACCGATTGATCCGGCCCAGCCACCGCCGACTACGGCTTGATCGTGGTAATACCCGGCAAGGAATTGAAGATCGTATAAACCTTGATGCATACGCGCCAGGAAGGCGCCTACCGATTGTTTCATATTGCGGCGATCAGGTTTGAAGGCGAATTCATAACCGGATGCAAATCCACTGAAATATTGTAGCCTTATGGCGTCAGAACCAGGTTTCTCTTCGTAATCGAAATCGAGATAGGAGTAGGCGTTAAACAGATCGTTTGGATTCCATGCATACGTTTTCCCCCAATTGATACGCTGACGGCCGACATCAACCTCCCATTTTCCGGAATACCATGTGGCATATAATCGATCGACAGACGAATTCAGAATTGTCTGTCTGGTATTGATCCAGTTCCAGCTTAAATCCACCAGTCCGTCGTCCTGGGAGAGTATCGAACCATATCCGGGAGTGTGAAGCACTGTGTATCCGTTGTATAATCTTGTTCTGATGGCACCATTGATTTGGAATGACAAGTTGGGTTTCCACTGCAGATTTACCCGGTTATGGATCAGGTTATCGTAATGAAAAGTCTTAAATGGGTTATCAACCTGCAGCATCCCCAGCTCTTTGATATACCCATTAGCCGTCATATTTGGAATGCGTAACTGGCTATAAGCCTGAAAAGGGATACACAGCAGGAAGACCCAAAAACGAAAAAATATCTGTTTAAAAGTCATCTCTCATGCAACTTTTTTGAAGTCTCGTTCCCATGTTCTGCCTGGGAATGTAATGGCGGGAGCAGAGCTCCCGGAGTGGCGTTCCGATGCAGAGCATCGGAACGAGGAGATTTAACTCTATGAATAGTAAACACAATCGTCAACCTTCTTTCTTAACCTTATCCCGGACTTCATCGCTCTCAATGTGACCATCAACGAGTGTGATGACACGCAGGGCACGATCGATCACACGCTGATCGTGGGTGGCAAAGATGAAAGTTACCTTTTCTTTGCGGTTCATTTCAGCCATGAGGTCCATGAGTTGCCCGGTAGAAACCGAATCGAGGTTGGCTGTCGGTTCATCGGCCAGAATATAACGCGGTTTTGAGGCGAGCGCCCGCGCAACAGCTACCCGTTGCTGTTGGCCTCCGGAAAGTTCGGATGGACGATTGTTCATTCGGTCGCCAAGTCCAACGGTTGTTAGAAGTTCATCGCTCCGCCGCCTGCATTCCTTCTCAGGCAGACCCTGGAGCCTCATGATAAATTCGACATTTTCACGGGCTGTGAACACCGGGATCAGGTTGTAGGACTGAAATACGAATCCGATGTTGTGCAGGCGAAAATCAATTAGTTGGCTGTCACTCAGTTTGGCAAGGTCGGATCCGTTGACGTGTACGTTGCCCCCATCCGGACGATCGAGTCCGCCGAGCATGTTGAGAAGCGTCGATTTCCCGGATCCTGACGGCCCGATTATGGCTGCAAAGTCTCCCTGTTCGATGTTCATCGTTACATCATTCAATGCACGCACCGGGACTTTCGTCTCTTGGTAGGTACGGGAAAGGTGTTCTGTTTCAATGACTTTCATAATAGTCTAATTTTAAAGTACTTAGGAGTGCCTAAAGTGCCTAAAGTGCCTAAAGTGAACTTAAGAGTTTATTTTTAGATTTCTTATTGCCGAAGTGAATATTGCCAATAATTCACATACCTCTTCGAGTAATGATCTAACTTCATTTTCATCAACCCACTTTTGTGTAGCAATTACGTTCAGCCAGAATACGGTCTCGCTAGCCTCAGTTTCACAGATCTTTATTTTATGAATAAAATCTGCTATGCTCCTCGACCTGTTAACCTCCCTATAATTGGCTCCATCCCGAAAGCGTTCGGGACCCGCTTTTGTAAACTGATTTCTTACTACTCTGGCTTCCGGAGTATTAGGTAATGTGGAAGAAAGATGAATTACCTGAATAGCAAACCTCAGCGTCCTTCCTTCTAGATTCTTCCCAAATTCTTTGTTATCCATATTCTTAATCTCCAAACTTTAAGTACTCCTAAGTACTCCTAAGTACTCCTAAATACTCTAGGCACTTTTAAGTACTTCTTCACCATGTTCTTATTGCTTGAATAGGTCTGAGTTTGAGGGCCTTTCGAGCGGGATAGAAGGAAGCCAGAAGAGCAGCAATGATCATCATTACGGCGACAACCGGGTAGAGGTTGGCATCCATTTCAGGACGCACAACTGAGCTGAATCCATATTGTTGTCCATAGGCCAAAAATGCCAGGTCGATCCCGGTATAGTAGGTAAGCCGAATCGTTGCATATGCAATACCAAGTCCTATAGGCATCCCCGTGAAACTGAGCATCAGCGTTTCAATGACGATCATCCCGAAAACCCGCAATTTACTCATGCCGACAGCCATGAGCATTCCAAGCTCCCGCGTTCGTTCCAGGATGGCCATGAGCATGGTATTCAGGATGGCCAGTATCAGGGCGAAGATGATAATCCCCATGATGATGGAAATCTCAAGGTTCATCTGGTCGTTAATAAGCTGAAATTCAGGAGCAACGGCTTGCCATGATTGAACTTCGAGTCCCGGAAGTTTTTTTTGCAGTTCATCAGCAACGGCCTTAGCGGATTGCGAATCATCGAGCCGTAAAAAGATTTCCTGGACAGCACCTGGCGCACCGATCAGGCGCTGTAAATCCCGGGCACGGACATAAAGTTGGGTCTCGTCTTTGGACTTGTCCACGCTTCGAAACAAACCGGTAATACGAAACGCACCGGCTGCAATCTCGTTGTGAACATCCTGAAAGGTCAGGACAATCTTAGACCCGAGATTAACTTTCAGACGCTTGGCGAGTGCCTCGCCTATCACCACACTATTTTTTTTGTCTTCCCCAAAATAACTGCCCTGTGTGATATAGTTATGGATATCGAATACCTGCGGTTCACGCTGCGGATTAATTCCACTGATCGTTACTCCGTATGAATTTGTCGCACTCGACGCGAGACCCATAGCCGTGGTGTGTGGTGCAATGCCTATAACTTGCGAGTTATCCTTAATGGATGAGATCGCTTGCTCCGGATCAGGAATGGTGTCAGAAACCAATTTATCATTCAGGTAACCCGGCATATGGACCTGAACATGACCTACGTAATTGTTGAGCTGGTTGCGTGTTCGCTCGCGAATCATGCCGTTGTAGAACGCCATGACAAAGAGTCCGGCCCACATGCCCAGAATAACGGCCAGCAAAATGACACCGCTGCGAACCGGGCTTCTCCAAATGTTTTTCCAACAAAGTTTAATTAGATACATGAGAATGAAGTATACATTGTAATTAGAACAGTTAAGTTTAAAGTGCCTAAAGTGCCTAAAGTGCCTAAAGTGCCTAAAGTGCCTAAAGTTAGCCTAAAGTGCCTAAAGTTGGAGTTTATGTTTTTGCCTTATTACTGGCTGTGGTGAATATTCCGGGTAATTTGTTGGTTTCTTTGAGCGAAGACCGAACCTCATGTTTACTACTCCATCTTTGTTTTTCATATCGATTTACATGTTAACTGTTAGAACTCTAAGTACTTTAGGCACTTGAAGTACTCATAAGTACCTCCCTAAGGCCTCAATGCTTTTCCCGGATCAAGCCGGTGGGTGTACCAGACGGGATAGAATGAGAACACGATGGCCAGAATGAAAACGGTAAGCGCCTGATTGTAGAAAATGGACGGTGCCAACGAAAACGGTAAAATCGGTTCGACACCAAACTCAAGCATCATTTTCGCCATGTCGCCAGTAAGCGGAATCGGATTCATGTAGAAATATCCGATGATTGGGAGGGACACAAGCAGGCCAACCAGTGTTCCGATCATTGTAATCATGACTCCTTCGGTGAGGAGGAGTCCACCTAACCGAAGCCGTGACATGCCGACCGATAGCATGATGCCCAGCTCCTTTCTCCGTTCGGCTGTCATCATGAGGATGGTACCCAAAATGCCGAAACCTATAATCAGATATAGGATAAACAGAAAAATGATGCCGCCTCTGTCATCAGCCTGGATCATTTGATCCATTTCCGGCATTAATTTTTGCCAGGTCATCACTTCGTATTCTCCTCCGGTTTTACTATCAGCAGAGGATAATTTTTTGCGAAGATCCGAGGCCACTCCAGGACCTTCCTGTGGGTGTTCGGTGAGTATGGCGAGAGCCGTCACATGATTGGGCATCGCAAAAAAGAACTGCGACTCTTTAAGCGGCATGTAAACAAGTGATCGGTTCATGGCTGGATCAGGCATATGGACGATGCCAACGACCGGGTATTTACCAGCGGCACTCTGACCGTGATATCCCTGTCCGATCAAGACGAGCGTATCGCCGGGGGAGAGTTTAAGCTGCTTTGCCAACTCCTCACCCATAATGACCGATCTGGCATTTTCACTGCTCCAGTATTTGCCTTTGATCAGGTAATGTTCAGGATTTCCCAATTTTTTTTCTTTCTGAGGATCGACCCCCAGTAGATAGGCAGCGCGGGTAATCTGTTGGCCCGCCGCCAGTGCGTATCCCGATACTCTTGGAACCCAGGTTGTCACTTTTTTTTCAGAAGCGAGTATCGATTTCAAGGAATCGGTGACAACAAAGCTGTTATCCAGGGTCTGATCGTCCCAGTATCCATCCTTGTGGATCTGCAGGTAACCGGTGATATGACCGGCTGTGTTCTCGATCATCATCTCGTATGAACCGAGCTGCATGGATCGAGTCAGTGCTGACAACACAACAGCCAGCAAAACCGAAAACGCTGTTATAAGCGTCCTCCTCTTATTCCTCCAAATATTCCGCCAGGCCAGTTTTAAATACAACATTTCAGTTAGCAATTAGCAATTAGCAATTAGTAATGAATAATTAACAATTGATTAGGTTTTGGTGCCTTTTATGATGGTGTAAAGCAGTTTTAATAATTCCTCGCAGTCATTATGAATGGATCGATAGACTGCTTCTTCTATGTAATTGGTGTCTTTTAACAGGCGGAGCCAGTAGGATGTTTCTCTGGCTTCTTTGTAGGCGATTTTCATCTTTGCCAAAAAATCCTTTTTTGAGCTCCCCCCGTTAGCCTCCTCAACGTTAGCCCCAATCGAAGTTCCACTCCTCAGAATTTGCTTCGATAGCACAAACTCCTTTTTCTCTCCCGACAAATGTTGATACATTTTGACGACTCTTACGGCAAAATCATAAGATTTATCCAAAACAACATTTTCTTTCATACATATCCTAACGCATTTAAAATTGTTAATTACTCATTATTAATTATTAATTGATCATTGTAAACGTTTCATGTTTTGGGTGGAGAAGAAATTCAACGGGATCGGTTTGTTGAATGTGAGCGAGTGGTAAATCAGGATGGTTTTGTTGCCGGGTTTGTCGGCGGGGGTCATTTCCATGCGGGCCGGTAGTTCGCGGCCACCGAGTTTCTGGATGTCTGAAGCATTCATGGTATTGACCAGATTCCCATCCTCATCGTAAAATTCAACCCTCAATTCCATATACTCCTCTTGCGAGATCCATATAAGGACTTTCCCCCAGACGACTGCCGCATCCGGCTTAGGAATCATTTTGATCTTGTAGCACTTGTAACCGGAAATCGTACTGTCACCCGCGAGGGTATGGGTATAGTCGATGACCATCGATGATTCTTTCACCAGATCATCATTTGTGAAGTCTGATCCCATCCACGATTGCATCATCATCGACGGGGGCAGCTTAACCACCCGGCTGATGCTGGGCACCCAGTTCCAGATTTCATTTTTTCGTTTCAGGAATGCCGTCCCTTTATCACGCGCCGGATCGGTAATCAGGATCATCGAATATTCGGTTCCTTTCGACCAGGCTTTCATGTCAACGGTACGCGACCATGTCGGGCGTTCTATTTTCATGGTCATGGATGCTTTTGAAGTTTCACCACGAACTTTTTGATCAGCCTTTTGAACAATTTCCTTAGCGTCTTGGGCGAATGCTTGTGACACGGCAAATCCAAACGACAGAATCAGCATTATAGTGGCCACGATCAGAGCGCCTTGACTCTGTTTAGGATATAAATGCAAATGAAATTCGGTGGATTCCCTCCCTTGAGGGAGGTGTAGGTGGGTGTTATCCAGCGTATTCATTGTATCAGACGCGTTATTTTTGGCAAGCGCTTGTGGACACCCCCCTAAATTCCCCTCAAGGGGACGGTAGAAACTATATTTGGATACTTCTGACAAATACATAATATCAAGTGTTAATGCGTGTATTGTTGTATAATAGATTCGATCACCTCGTCAAGTGGATATTCAGGCCATGTTTCATCACCAGGTGTAGGGGCATTAGAATTAGTACTTCGAGCTTTTTCATAGAGAAGGACATAGTGCAGTAATACCCCATCGAGTTGAGCGCCCAGCTTCCATGTTTCAATATCAGGATTATCGATGTCGAGCCCAGCCAGCAAGTCGCGAATCTGACCAAAATAGGTTTGTGTGTATTTCATGATGATTTTTTCAACCCGTTCATTTTGCGACATTTGCATGAACATTCGAGCATAAAGCTGCCAAAACTCGGGATTGGTTTTGATTGAATCCTTCATTGTCTCCAGCATTGCGCGAAAGATCTGTTTAGGTGATTCCGTCGCAACTCCTAATTCATCCATCGGCGGCAGACAACTCCGGAAACCTTCTTCGATCACTTCTTCCAGGAGATGTTCTTTACTTTCGAAATAATTGTAGAGCAGTCCCTTGGCAATGTCGGCTTCTCGTGCTATGGATGTAATGCTTGTAGCATTGAATCCCTTTCGGGCAAATAATCGCAACGCCGCGTTGATGATATCTTCCGTTCGTTGCTGGCGAATTGCCTCAAATTGTTCCGGTGTACGCGGACTCATACTTTTCGGGGATTATGAATTTATTGCGTTTAACTTGTTATATGTAATATGAAGTTGGGGGATGCGGGGTTATGATTTCTTCCATTTATCCCACTCAACTTCCCATCTTCTTATCCTCTTAACTTTCTGTTATTCTGGCTTCAATAACACAGCTCGGAAAAGTGAATTGTGTGAAACTAATTTTCTGTTCGATCATAAAACCTGTCTCCTGCAAGAAAGTCTCCAAATGAATGGGACGGCAGTGAGTCATCAGGCGCGGAAATGTCTCAGCAACCCATCCCCAAAATTTGTGTGATGGCTTGTCGCCGGCTTCCATGTAGGCGATGATCAGTTTTCCTTTTGGCTGAAGCATCGATCGAAATTGCGATAATATTGATGCATACTGATTCTCAGGGAGCAGGTCGAGGACGTAGGAACTGATGATCCTGTCGAATGTCCCTAAGTTACCAGACAAATTGGTTATATCGGCTTGAAGTAACTGCACGTTTTTGTGCTTTCCACATTTATTTCTTGTTTTTTTAAGCATTGCCTCAGAGAGATCGAGACCTACATTTCTTCCGGTTTTGTTTTGACTTGTGATTCTGGAGAATAGCCGTCCTGTTCCAACACCTGCATCCAGTATGCTGTGCCCATCCTGAATGCTGGCCCATTTTAAAATCGTGCGCAGTGCTTTTTCTTCTGTAAGACGGCTCCAGATATCATATATCCAGACTACCCGACTGTAAAGCTGTTGGATGAGTTCGGGGTCGTATGTTCGGCTGGTTATTTGATCCATTGAGTTAATAGCCAATTAATAATTGACTGAACGTTCAATCAAAATACAATATCGAATTTTAAAAACCAATAGAACGATGGTTATAACATTTGAGATTTGTTGCGATTCAGTTCCCCGAAATACGCTTTTAGCGTATGGTTACCATATTCCGGGGCGATTAAGTCCATGGAGAGCACAGTCATAAAAAACTCAATAGGTCCGTAAAATTTGCTGCTTGTTACGGTTCTCAGGAAGAATAGAACAGTCTTTCTAACCCATTCAGGTATGTAGCTTATTCTCGTTTTCCTGCCCAGCACAGAAAAGGCCATTTCTGCGATTTGGTTGTGTGTTAATGTTTCAAGTCCGCCAGCACATATTTCTTTGTCATTGCTGGTGAGCGCGTCAATACAAATATCGGCAAGGTCTTTTCCATGAATAGGATTTCCCTTAAATGTCCCATTACCGAAAAGATAAACCCTTCCCTTTTTTGCCATGTTGTAAAACTCAGCCATATCGGAGAAAAATCCGTTGGGCCGGATGACGCAATAATCCAATCCCGATTGCTTCAACTCATCAACAAACCGTTCTTTGGCTTCACAGATTTTCAGGTGTCTGAGCTTTTCCCCTTCCAGGACTGAAACATACATGAACTTTCTAACGCCGCTTTTAACGGCTTCATCCAACAAATTTTTATTGGCCTGATAATCGACATCCATATATGTAAGTCCATCCTTTTGATGAGTGATCCCAACGGTGGATATCACGACATCGATGTCTTTACAGCAGCCTGCCAGGCTCGACGGTTTTGTCAGTTCAGCATTTATTACTTCGACCGGATGAGCAGTCAGACTCAATTTTTCAGGATTTCTTACAATGACTTTTGTTGGATATCCTCGTTTGGTCAATTCCGCAAGAATAAATCCGCCTAAATATCCGGTCGCCCCGGCTAAAAGAATTTTTTTCATTTGTTACTGTTTTCAAGGATTGTTCGAAAATCATCCAGCATACGTTCCAGTGAGTAAAATGGAAGGAATGTATCCCGGATACTGCTCAAAAGCGGAGATTCAACAAACATCCACTTCCCGAGTTTTCGTGATTCGGATTGTGCCTTTTCAACTTTTGCACGTTGCCTGTTTTCAAAGAGATGCAGGGCATACTCCAGGTGATCGTTGTCAGCGCGCGATAATTCGTCATCCAGTGCGGCCGCGGAGTCCATTGCCATAGAAGCTCCAATGCCTGCGGTTGGAAGAAAACCGACTGCAGCATCACCAAGTAAAACAACTCTACCTTTTGACCATGTGCTAACCCGGCAGTCATGGAATTCCCAGAAAAACGGAGATTCATCCTTTAAACTGGCATCTAAGGCCTTTTCGAATGTATCCGGCAGGTTTTTGCTTTTCGCATGGATGGCATCTACTAAATCCTCAAGACCTTTCTTCTGAATATTGCTGACAGGACCACCAAAAAAGACACCGATGCGGTTTTCTACCGGGTAGGTCCCTACAAAATACCCGGGTCCCCAAAATTCATGATAGTCATGGGAATCATCATCGGTGTCCATCCATGATACCCAGCCGCCCCAGCCGGTATCGTAGTATTCGTATTCGTCCTTCGTGAGGATCAGATCCCTGGTTTGCGAGTGTATTCCATCAGCAGCAACGACAAGATCGAAATCTTCGGTTTGCCCGTCGTCAAAGGTTACTGTCACGTTATCCGCATTCTGTTTCAGTTGCTGAACAGTTGTATTGTAACGAATTGTATCTTCATCCAGACCACCCTTCAAAAGCTGTATCAATGACTTACGGCTGATCCCCTGGTATGGGCCGTATTCCTCGGAAATAGTGTCAAGCGGATAATTTTGGCTGGCACTGCCTTTTTTGTAATGAACGGTGTATTCCTCCATAGCGGTGCTTAGATTCAGGTAGTCCGATTCCATACCAAGCTCATTCAGTACACGTCCACCCAGCGGCAGAAGCCCAAGCATGTAGCCACCTTCTTCCTTTTTCGGATTTTGTTTCTCGATAATGACCGGATATTCCCTTCTCAGTCGCATTAATGCTCCAAGTGTCAATCCGGCGATTCCTCCTCCTATAATCAATGTTTTCATACTATTTTACTTTTTGTTCCGAATCATGCAGCACAATATATTTATTATTGACCGAACGTTCAACCAAAAAATGTTATTACCTTTTTATCTGATTCTCTATCTTAATCATTTAATAATGAGGGGCAGAATAAATCAGGAATACTTATGAAATTCAGGGAACATCTTTATAAGAGATGGGAATACGATCGATGGGCAACCGACCAGGTCATATCATCCATGAAAAGCCAAAAAATTACCGATGAATACTGTTTAAAAAGCATAAGCCACCTGATAAATGTCAACCGGATTTGGCTGGACCGTATGCAAAACGGCTCGTCGGGCATATCTATGAATGCGAGAATGGAGTTGGATGAGTGCGAGCAACTTTCTGTCTCTGTCAGTTCTGAAATCCTGAAATTTATCGGAAATCAGCAACCTGACCATCTGTATTCAAAATGCCGTTATAAAAACACGAAGGATAAAACCTTCGATGATTCCTACATCGACATACTGACGCATATGCTCAATCACAGTGAGCATCACCGCGCCCAAATAGTCGCGCGCTTGCGGAATATCGGAGCTATTCCTCCAGCTACCGACTACCTGTTGTATGTGCGTATGCATTGAATGAGAATCAGGCTATTGCCTGTATAACCTTTTCGGCGGCCTCCATACCGAGTCTCCATCGTCTGTCAAGTGCTTCCCTGCTGAAATCGAGTGTTTCGCCGAGCTGTTCTTCGGGAAGTATCAGAACAGTTTCGTAGTGAAACATCAATTTGCCCTTTCTGTTTTTGACTGGATGCCCGACCTGGCGAATTATCTCGTTGATATCCAGGTATCTCTCGATGTCATTTATCAACGTTTCATTTAAAATGATTTCGAGCGTTTGTTTTGCGATATCCACGATATCAATGGGTTTATTGCTATAAGTGCGTTCCTCGAGCGGGTCAGGCCCGATAATAATAATACGATCTGGAGATTGGCCAAGGACATCATGCAAGGGTGATATGTTCCGCACACCCCCGTCTACAAACAAACCGTCGTTAATGGGTATTGGAGGCCAGATAATGGGTTCAGCAGTACTGGCAATCACCTCATCGACAAGCTGCTGCACATGAATCTCATTTACATATTCACCCGTCTCCAAATTTACTCTGCCGGCCATGAAAGGAATTTTGAGGGGCCGGTTGGTGAGATATTGCTTGGCCAGCTTCTTAAGCGGTGTGTTGTCGGCAAACGACATGGGTGGTTTACTGATGCCGATTTTATACTTCAGGTATTTTACGGCGGTGTGAAGAACCGATGGCTTCGTTGTGATATCCGATTCGGTTATCGTCTTCCATAGATGGAATAACGGCTCGGCCTGATCCGTAGCCAGCATGGCACCATTGAGTGCCCCGGCGCTTACACCGGCGATCAGGTTGAATTCGAAATCATGATCGAGAAGGACTTTCAGGGCACCAGCCTCAAATGCGCCCTTAGCCCCACCTCCATTTAATACGAGTGCAGTTTTCATGTTTGGCTGACTAATGTGAATAGTTTTCGTGGTGTGTGTTGATAATGTAAGCTTTTCAAAATTGAGGTGTCTCTTAATTAGGACACTTCATTATAAAATAGCCACAGAGCCACGGAAGGCACAGAAATTCCGTGTTTCCGTGGCAAAAAGTAAATATACCGGAACGACGCTGTTATCTTCCCGTGTTTCTAAGGCGAAAAAAAGGCTGATGCATGTTCACCATGCTCAGCCTGTTGGATTGGGTGGTATCTCGCTTATAACTGAAAGGAGTACGTGTATAGTACGATCTTCACATGAAGCAGATATTATCCAACTGTTACCTTTATTTAACGTGGTTGAGTGATGGTTAGGTAGCAATCCCGTCGTAGATTATGATGGAATCCTGTTTTAATGTTCATTTGCCGAGTGAGATAGTTATATTAGCCTCGCTCTTAATTACACGAAAACAAGGGAAATATGCGACGTTGGTCAGGTTTACAAATTAAAACTGAGGGAAGCGGAATTTCAAAACCTCTCAGTGAACAGGTTAATCTTCTTGGCAGTCTGTTGGGACATGCCATTCGAAAACAGGCCGGTGAGGAGGTTTTCCAGGATGTTGAACATCTGAGGCTGCTGTGTAAGAAGGCCCGGGAATCGGGTGATCCGGCAGGCTGGGAAGAAGTGCGAAAATTGATCCAAAAAATGGACCTAGAAACACTGGTTTGGCTGATTCGTTCCTATTCCGACTTTTTTCACCTTGTAAACAAAGCGGAGCAGCAGGAAATCATCCGTATCAACCATGAACGAAGCATGGCTGAAAACGGAGGCTGTCGTCCTGAGTCACTGCTCGACGGTGTCAAGAAAATGAAGGAGAGAGGCCGCAGCTTCGACGAGGTTCTTGATATTTTCACAAGTCTTGATGTGCAGCCAACCTTGACGGCCCACCCGACAGAAGCGCGCCGCCGCAGCATCCTGTACAAGCAACAGCATATTTCGGATATCCTGGCAAGACTCCAGGAAACACAATTAACTCCCGAAGAACTGGATGCGACTTACACCGATCTGTATCAAAATATCGTGATGCTACTGACAACCGACTCACTTCGTGAAGAACGGTTGACCGTAGAGGATGAAGTGCTGCACGGACTATATTTTGCAAAAACGACACTCTGGCAGGTTGTTCCGCGCATGTACAGAGATCTGTCTGATGCCATGGAACAGGTGTATGGCAAACGCCCTGAAATTCCGGTGTTGCTTCGTTTTCGTTCCTGGATTGGCGGCGATCGTGACGGCAACCCGCACGTAACACCAGAAGTAACGCGTTTCACATTCAGTCAGCATCGAAAAGTTGTGCTGCAACTGTACCAGGAAGAATTACAACAGTTGCATCGTGAGTTGAGTGTCTCAGGAAGATATGTTCAGATACCGGCCGATTGGCTGCGACGCAACGGATTGGAGACTAATCAAGAAGAACCGTTCCGTGCGTTAATCCTGGTGATTCTTCAGAAGATTGATCAAGCCATAAATAATGAGGACGTAAGCAAGCCGACAGGGTATTCAATCAAGGAATTCCGCAATGAACTGGAGCAGATACGAATAGGACTTGAGTATGCCGGTTTGCAAGACCTTGCCCGTGATGGCAGGCTGCATGATTTGATTATCCGAGCCAATACATTCGGATTTCATTTGGCGGCGCTTGACATCAGACAACATAGTGGAGTGCATGAGGAGGTTGTTACTGAAATGTTGCGACTAGGCGGCGTCTGTGATAATTACACAAAATTGTCTGAGGATGAACGTGTAAAGCTGTTAACCAGTGAGTTGACGAATCCACGACCGCTTTTAAGTCCCGGTGTAAAAACCAATGAGGTGACTCAGACTTTGTTAGACGCGTTCGAAGTTGTCCGGGAAGCAATAAATATCGATCCGGCTAGTGTGGGCTCGTATATCATCAGTATGACCCACGATATCAGTGATATGCTCGAGGTTATGGTGATAGCCAAGGAGAAAGGGCTATGGAGCTATCACGATGGAAAAGTGACCAGTGAACTGGATGTCGTCCCGTTGTTTGAAACAATCGAAGATCTGAACGAAGGCAGCGAACGACTCTCCCGCCTATTTGAAAATGAGATTTACCGCAAGCATCTCAAAGCTCGTCTCGACTTCCAGGAGATCATGCTGGGTTACTCCGACAGTAACAAAGATGGCGGTTACTGGATGGCTAACTGGGCCCTCCATAAGGCTCAGCGAAATTTGAGCGACACATGCCGTAAGTACAAGATCGACTTCCGGCTGTTTCACGGACGAGGCGGTACGGTAGGACGAGGCGGTGGCCGCGCCAACAGGGCTATCATGTCGCTTCCGCCATCATGCCACAACGGACGTATTCGTTTTACTGAACAGGGAGAGGTGATCACGTTTCGATATGCGCGCGAACCCATTGCCCATCGTCACCTGGAGCAGATCCTAAACGCAATGATTCTGTCAACGGCTGATGCGCGTTTTCAGGCTGAAGACATGCAGGAAGGTCTGGATGAGAAGACGAACAATCTCATGCAGGAAATTGCCGACAAATCAATGAAGGCTTATCGCGGACTTATCGATCATAATGATTTCTGGCCGTGGTACCTGAATGTGACACCGGTCAGCCACATCAGTCGCCTCCACATCGCCTCACGTCCGGTCTCGCGGGCAAAAGGAAGCGAGCTCACCTTCGATGATCTGAGGGCGATACCGTGGAATTTTGCGTGGACACAGACGCGCTACAACGTGCCGGGTTGGTTTGGAATGGGCGAGACACTCGAGAAAATTACAAATGATCCGGAAAGCCTGAAGCTCTTGAAATCAAATTATGGCTCATGGCCGTTTTTTAGGGCAGTTTTGAATAATGCTCAGCGTGAAATGGCCCGCAGTGAACTAGCTATAGCCAATTACTACCATAAAGCGGCAACTCCCCAAAAGGGTCTCGATTTCCATTCGATAGTGAAGAAGGAGTTCGAGAAAACGCAGCAATCAATTCTGAAGATAACCGGCGATAAGACTCTGCTCGGACGCAATCCTGTTATTGAGAAATCGATTCATCTGCGAAATTCATACACGGACGTTCTCAATTTTATCCAGATTGCACTTCTTCATAGGTGGAATGAAGCTTCCGGTAATGATCGGGATGCCATTGGAAGGGCCATTCTTCTGAGTCTGAATGGAATAGCGGCAGCCATGCAGAGTACAGGATGACAGTAAACAGTTAAAAGTGATTAGTAAATAACGTGAGTTCGATATAAGCATTGGAAGAAATCGTTAAAACGATTCGTTTTAGATTCGTTGACTCACAGCACCTGGATTAATCCGGGTGTTAGGGAGAAACCGTTAACACATGAACCGTTTTAACGGTTTGTGCCGGTCCGGATATACGCCTGTATGTGTGAAATCAGCATCTTTGCAGGTTTATCTTATCTCGAACTCACGTTAAGTAGTATGAGAAGCCGACCTTTGGCGACGAAGTTATGCACCATCACAAAAAAGCGTGTTGATCTGACAAACGGAGTGTAGAAAGAGAAAGAGGTTTCAGCTCATATTGTTGAAAACATAAGTCGAAACATGATGAGCATTAAGAAGCCAACACTCAATTTTAGCATTGATAGCGTTGCATTTTTTACGTTTGTGCTATTGATAACCACCGGTGTGCTAATGCGTTATCTTTTGCCACCGGGTTCAGGGCGCATCTCAACCATCTGGGGATGGAACCGGCACGACTGGGGCGATATCCACTTCTGGATAGCCGTCGTATTTTTAAGTGTATCCGCACTGCATCTTTTTCTTCACTGGGATTGGATTGTCTGTAAGGTAAGAGGCCGGAAATGCGAGGATACACAGGCACGTTTTCGGGTGCTTCTGGCTGTAATCGCAATACTGACTCTCATTGCCCTGGCGCTGGCACCACTGTTGAGCCCAATAGAACAAAACCCGGATAACGTGCCGCGCCGCGGACGATCCAGCCGATCTGAGATCGTATTACCGACGAATCCTGATAGAAATGTGACCGTTATGAATTGGGAGAGCGTTCGATTCGTGAGATTGGGCTGAAGTTAATCCAGCAACGATTTCAGAGGTTTCTTTATCCCATCATTGTCGATCTGTACCAGGAATTCAGTGACCTTGTCAGAAAGATGATCGACGCGTGTCAGATCCTGGTCCCAAAATCTTTTATTACTTAGAATTTCCTGAGCTACCTTTTTATGATCACCTGTTTTCCAGGCATTCTGGATAAAGCTGATGGCTTCTTTATCATCATTTAGCTGAATAGTATTGCCTTGCCACTCGCCTTTGTAGAATCGAATCAGAGAGGCAAGAGAAAAGAGCAGGTGTTCCGGAAGCTCGTCTTTCAGCTCGATATATTTGAGTACAGATGGAAGCACACGGACTTTGTACTTTGAAATCGAATTCAGAGAAATCGACATCAACTGATGTTTGATGAACGGGTTTCTGAACCGATCGAGCACATCATTTGCAAAGGAATTCAGTTCATCTTCGGGCAGATCCAGAGTCGGGATAATTTCTCGCTGAAGAGCCTGCTGAAGATAGCTGCCGACGACATCATCTGTTATGGTTTCACGAACGGTTTCAAGACCATAGAGAATTCCTACAGGAACCATAGTGGTATGCAGACCATTGAGAATACGGACTTTGCGCGTTCGGTATGGAGTTTGATCACTGACAAACTTTACGTTTAGTCCGGCTTTATCTGTCGGAAAGATGTCCTGAATCCATTCCGGTCCTTCGATGACCCAGAGGTGAAAGAATTCACCGGTTACGATCAGTTTATCTTTATATCCGATTTGTTGTTCGATTTCCGGAGCCTTGTCCCTTGGATATCCGGGTACGATACGATCGACAAGAGTGTTGCAAAACGTGATTTCATTGCGTACCCAGTTTTGGAATTCATCATTCAGGTCCCAAAGATCGCAGTACTGCAAAATGACCTGCCTTAGATTACTGCCGTTTTTATCAATAAGCTCGCACGGAATAACTACCAGATCTTTAGGTGGATTTCCATTGAAATGCTGAAATCTGTGATGAAGTAGTGCCGTGAGTTTTCCCGGGAAGCTGCCGGGCAAATCTTCGTACGTGGTGTCTCTTTTATCGAAAGCGATTCCAGCCTCGGTCGTATTTGAAATGATAAACTGCAGATCGGGATTCTCGCCAAGTTCCAGGTAGCTTTGATAATCCTTATACGGGTTCATTGCGCCCTTTACGGAGGTAATCAGACGAGTTACATCTTTTGATTCTCCATTCTGAATACCCTGAAGGATCAGATGATACAAACCGTCCTGTTCAGACAGAACGTCTGCCATTCCATTTTCGATAGGCTGTACAATCTGGACCGAACCATTAAAACCAGCCTTCTCATTTAAAAGATCAATGATCCAGTCAACAAAAGCGCGTAAAAAATTTCCCTCACCAAACTGAAGAACTTTAACCGGGCAGTTTCTGGAGTAGATAGTTTCGTTCCGAACAGTTCGTTGGTTTAATGGTTTCAGCATGAAATCTCAGAATTATTGTTTGTCCTCATGTTATATAAATGTCGTGCTTTATCCACGATTTTTATCGCATAAATCGAATGATGCAGACAGGGGCAGTCTTTAAAGTTCTTTATTATACCGGTAACATTTTATAATGAAAATACGACCCACAATTATGGAAAAGAGTAAACACTGATCTGCGCAATCGATTGCACATGATCTAATTTAACGAATGCTGTCTAATAAACACAAATTTACTTAACAGCAGAAAGAGCTGATTTTCTCCTGTCAGGAGCCTTTTTTCAGAGACGATTTGCGTATAATCAATTCAGGATCAAGGACGGTCTTGTTTGGGACCATCATCAGGCTTTCATCCTCAATCTGCTCAAGAAATAATTTCGCAGCGGTCTGACCCATCATACTGCCGTGCTGATCAATCGTAGTGAGGGCAGGATCAACGAAAGTGGTAAATACTTCATTACTGAAACCCACGATGGCTATCTGTTCCGGGATTTTTATACCATGCCTTTTAAGGCAGTGTAACGCACCGATTGCCGTGTAATCACTGGCAGAGAAGATGGCGTCAGGAAGCTGGGGCATAGCAAGGATCTTTTTGCATAGTTCCTCTCCGGATTCGAGCTGGGTATCACCGTACAGAACAAGCTTTTCATCAAAAGGAAGCCTGTTTGCCAATAGTGCCTGTTTGTACCCCTTCAGCCGTTCCTTGTAGATGCTAAGATTTTGCTGACCCGTAAAATGCACGATTCTCCGGCATCCCTGATCAATAAGATGTTGAACCGCTTTGTAGGCTCCCTGAAAGTCGTCAATGACAACAGTGCTGATATTCAGTTCGTCCGTCACCCGGTCGAACAGGATGAGAGGTATCCCTCTTTTTTGGATTTTCAGGTAGTGATCAAATTCAATGGTTTCTTTAGCGATAGATGCGAGAATTCCGTCAACCTGTGCTTCCAAAAGTGCATCTATATTGGTTTTCTCCTTGGAGATTAAATCATTCGATTGGGAAATGATGACTCGATAGCCAGATTTATTCACCACTTCTTCAATGCCGCGAATAATTGTACCGAAGAAATTACGGTCTGCAGTTGGTACGATTACTCCTATCAGATTACTTTTACCTTTTCGTAACGCTGCGGCCAGACTGTTGTGCTGATAATTGAGTTTTCGGGCAACGTTCAGTACCGCCTCTTTGGTTTCTCTGCTGATCCTCGGATGGTCCTGCAGCGCGCGCGAAACAGTGGAAGCCGTTACGTTGAGCTCCTTTGCGATGTCGTGTATGGTTGTCCGCTTTTTATCCATGGATAGTGTTCAGGAGATGCGATACATTCTAAATATTATTTGCGCTCATAGTGGTGATGTTGCTATCGTGCCTGCAGTTACGCCCGAATCAAAAAAAGCAAAATATATATCGGCCGGTGTTTAAGATACTAAACGAATCATGATCCTGCTCTAATTTTTGATACGGAGTGAACTGTACATCTGTTACCTGAATGACAACGTTGAAAATAACGCCATATTTAATATGATAAAGACAACAGAAAACAAATCATTTAAGAGATATTGTAAAACTCTGACTCTAAAAGATGATCCGGAGTTAATTGAAGAATACAAAGCGATTCATGCCAACGGTGGAGCCTGGCCGGAAATATCACAAGGGATGAAAGAGGTTGGCATCATCGATATGGAAATATATTTATTCGGAAACCAGGCGTTCATGATCATGGACACGACCGCAGATTTTGATCACGATAAAGCTATGTCGGAGCTGGCTAACAAACCTCGTCAGAAAGAATGGGAGGCGTTCGTCTCAAGATTTCAAAACACATCGGCTGATGCGACCGCTAAAGACAAGTGGCAGCTCATGGATCGCATCTTCAAAATGGACCAAATACACGGAAATCCACCAGAAGCCGGCCAGATTGAATATCCCCACGATATTTAATCAAAAAGAAGCTGCTGTACGGATAATCCCCCGTGATTATCCCACGTGTTACAACGAAACTCCGCGTTTCCACGGGATGAAATCATCCTGATTCAGCTCCATAGCCTTCGTCTTATATTTGCCGCTGGCCAGATCAATGATATAATCCAGGATTTCACCGCCTACATCTTCAATCGTTTTATCTCCTGAGATGATAGAGCCACTGTCAATATCGATGATATCAGGCATCTTCTGAGCAAGAGTCGTATTTGAAGAAATCTTTACAACCGGCGTGATCGGATTTCCGGTCGGGGTCCCAAGTCCGGTAGTAAATAACACGACATTAGCGCCGGAACCAGCAAGAGCCGTTGTGCTTTCAACATCATTGCCCGGTGTGCAGAGAAGATTTAGTCCTGGGTTTTTAACGTATTCGGGATAATCCAAAACATCAGCCACCGGTGATGTTCCACCTTTCTTCGCTGCACCGGCTGATTTCATAGCATCAGTAATCAAACCGTCTTTGATATTTCCGGGAGATGGATTCATATCAAAACCAGACCCGGAAGCGACGGCTGCATCCGAGTATGAACGCATAAGGGTTATAAACCGCTCGGCACTTTGTTCGTTAACACAGCGGTTGATGAGTTCCTGCTCTACACCGCATAATTCGGGAAACTCAGAGAGTATTGCTTTGCCTCCAAGTGCGGAGATCAAATCGGAGGTATGACCAATGGCCGGATTTGCAGAGATGCCTGAGAAACCATCCGAACCACCGCACTCGAGACCAATCACTAATTTGTTTAATGGTGCAGGTTTGCGTTTCAGCTTGTTGGCTTCCACAAGGCCAAGGAATGTTTCCCGGATAGCATTTGAAAGCATTTCGTATTCTGTACCGCTCTGCTGCTGTTCCAGGACAATCAGCGGTTTCTTGAAGTTAGGATCGCGCTCCAGAATCTTGCGTTGAAGAATTTCCACTTGTGCATTTTGACAGCCAAGACTCAGAATGGTAGCACCGGCCACATTGGGATTGTGAATATAACCGGCCAGCAGTCCGCAAAGTGCTTCAGCATCCTGACGAATTCCGCCGCAGCCGCCTTCATGGGTCAGGAATTTTATACCGTCGATATTCTCAAACAACGGTTGTTTTCTTGTCAGATCCGATGGTTTCGGAGCCACTGTCTGGTTTTTAATCGCGTCGATTTCACCTTTCTTATAAAGACTGACAAGCTCGGAAACATATCGTTTATAGACTTCAGGTTCTGCGTATCCCAGCTCTTGCAGGAATGCATTTTTGAGCATGTTCACATTCCTGTTCTCGCAAAACACCATCGGGATGACCAGCCAGTAATTGGCTGTTCCAACCTGTCCGTCTGCACGATGATAGCCAAGAAACGTTTTATTCTTCCATTTACTAACAACCGGAGCAGTCCACGAAGCTGTGCGTGTTTTTTCATGGAAATCAGACGTTATGTGCTTAACGTTATCTGTGGAAAGGAGACCGCCCTTTGGAATGGGTTTAGTCGCTTTACCCACCAAGAGTCCGTACATCCTGATCTCATCGCCGGGTTCCAAATCCGTTAGAGCCAATTTGTGTTTTGCCGGCACACGTCCTTTGACGGTAAATGGACCGCTCCCGTTGCTGATTTCTTCACTTTCTGATAAATCAGTCAGGGCAACGAGGATATTATCTTCAGGATGTATTTTGAGTGTCTTGGCTTTCATAGTAATATATTTTTTGCGCAATCGATTGCGCAAGGTACAAAAATTGTCACATGGATTAAAGATCGCCGGCAGAAAAACGTCACATCTACAGCGATCTTATCGATTATAAGGATAAATTAAATGGGTTAAACAACGACCGAAGACCCCTTTTTGACTATAGTAAGGAAGTTGGATAATAACCGTTCTCCAATATCTCCGGATTTCTCGGGGTGGAACTGCACACCGAGAAAATTATTTCTGGCAACTACCGATGCAAACCGGTTGATATAATCACAAGTGGCGAGAGTAAACTTATTAACGGGCGCATAGTAGCTGTGCACATAGTAGAAATAGTCCTCCTTACTGATCCCGCGTAAAAGGTCGTGTTCCTTAATGTCCGTGAATGTGTTCCAACCCATGTGTGGTACTTTGCCAAGATCGCTGTTAAACTTCTTCAGCTTTCCGGGGATCACACCAATACCCTTGCTTGATCCTTCTTCCGATTTTTCAAACAACAGCTGCATGCCCAGACAGATGCCAAGCAACGGTTTTTGAATATTTTGCATCCATTCTACAAGATGATGTTCATCAAGACTCTTCATAGCCGAATAAGCGTGTCCAACCCCTGGAAAGATATACCCGTCGCACTGTTCCAGTTTTTCCGTGTCGTTAGTTACGGCGAATTCTACGTTTAGCCGACTAAGAGCATTGGTGACGGAGGCAATATTTCCGGCCTCATAATCAATAATTCCAATCATGATTGTTGTTTTTGTGAAGAATCCTGTGCGTCGGTATCCAAATCATCTTCCCTGGATGAGGATGGTGGGTTAAGTACCTTTAGCAGTCTTTCGGTAGCTTTTGAATCGGCGAGAATGAGCAGCTGATCTTTCGGTTTGAAACGCAGGTCAGGATCCGGCATCAAAATATCTCCTTTTCTCATAACGGAGATAAGCTCCGACTTGTCTTTGAGAACATCACAATCTTCATCACTCCATTTTTTCCCTTTCAAAGGGCTGTCCGGACTGAGCTCACCAATCATAAATTTCTGGCCATCAGTCAAGTCAATAGGAACGCCCGATTTTATCAAACTCACCAGGTCGAGGTGACCGATACTGTTGGGAAGCTGGATGTTTGTATTATTGATGAGGTCCCAGGCAATCTGGAAGTGTTCTTCGAGGTGTGCCGGAGAATCGGAGCGATATGGCACCTGTGCTTCATACAGGCTATTGTATTTTAGATTTGTTGACAGACGTTCCTGCAGAAGATAGCTGATCAGGACAGCCAATGCTGCGGGAACTAATAACTCGTATCCACCCGTCATCTCGCTTACCATAAGAAGGGCGGCAATTGGAACGTGGGCTGCCCCTGAGAAGAGTGCTGCCATGCCAACAATGACAAAACCGGCCGGAGGCTGATGGAACAGATATGCAAAGACCCCGCCTATCATCGCCCCAACATACAGAGAAGGGGCAAAAACGCCTCCGGAGCCACCGGATGATACCGTCAGTGCGAAAGCGATCATCTTGGCAAAAATCAGGATGACCAATAAATATAGTGCGATGTTTCCGTTAATGGCTTCCTGTATCCATCCGTAGCCGCCACCCAGAACCTGTGGCAGAGCGAGGGCTATTAATCCCAGTATCAATCCACCAATAGCCGGTTTAACATGATTGGGAATCGGGATGGTTTTAAATTTGTCACGAATACCATAAAAAATTTCAGGCAGAAGTGTTGAAACCAGGCCACAAGCCACCCCTAACAAGATATAAAACAAATATCCTTCAATGCTTGAAATACCGACATTATGGGGAACCACAAAAAGTGGCTTCCATCCGACAAAGAGGCCATTGATCGCGTATGCGACGATCGATGCAAGTAATGTGTAGATGAGAGCCGATGCTTCAAACTCCATGCTTCCATACAGTACTTCCACGGCAAAAATCGCCGATCCTACTGGTGACCGGAAAATAGCAGACAGGCCGGCCGCCATCCCAATCAACACAAGAATACGTCGCTCCTTGTCGGATCGATCCCGAAATCCGGCATAAATGGATCCAACACCGGATGTGATGAGTGCAATCGGACCTTCGCGACCGGCCGATCCACCTGAACCGATCGTTATTGCCGATGCTATCATCTTCAGGAAAGGAACACGCGCCCGGATATAACCGCCTGATCGGTGAAAGGATTTTACGGCGGTATCTGTACCATGGCCTTCTGCTTCGGGTGCAAACTGGTAAACGATGAATCCGGAAATGAGTCCGCCAATCGTTGTTACAACCGGGATAAGCCAGAGTCCGTATGATCCGATGCCTTCACTCAGGGAACCACCTTCCGAGGCGAGTGCGGGCTCGTGATAGTGTGCGAGGAAGTGAAGGAAGAAACTATCGCACCCGTGTATCATCAACATGAAAAGCTGGGCGCTCAGCGCTCCCACGATACCCAGAATGATGGAATCAAATATTAACCGTTGCTCCGTTTTTCTGGACACTATAAAGTACCTATTTTTTTACCTGTAGTTCTGATTATTGTTAACTATCATTACCGCAAAATATTCTGTGTTATAAAACACCCTTTGAACTCGGCACCTGGTTCAACGATCGTTCGTCGCGCCTGGCACACTGTCGCAAAGCACGGGCGAATCCTTTAAAGCACGCCTCGATCTGATGGTGATCGTTCTCACCGGTAAATTCAACGTGCAATGTTGCTTCCATTTTAATTGCAAGCGAGTAAAAGAAATGATGGACCATTTCGGTTGGAAAATCTCCAACGTATTCGCGATGAAACTTACCTTTGAAGACAAGGTATGGACGACCTGATAAGTCCAAAGCCACCAGGGCCCGGGATTCATCCATGGGGAGTACGAATCCGTAACGTTCAATGCCTTTCTTATCACCGATTGCGCGGCTGACAGCGGTGCCGAGGGCAAGAGCTACATCTTCAATAGTATGATGTTCGTCTATCTCAAGATCACCCTTGCACTGAACATTCAGGTCGATTTGTCCGTGTCTGGCTATTTGATCCAGCATATGGTCAAAAAAGCCGATTCCCGTTTGAATATCAGATTTTCCTTCACCGTCGAGGTTAATGTCTACCTGGATATCGGTCTCACCCGTTTTGCGCTGTATATGAGCGGTTCTTGAAGGATAAAGCAGGCCATCAACCACTTGATCCCAGGTTACCTGAGAAGCTAATTCCTTATCGGACGAGTCAAAAACAACCAAACCTGAACCATGACCACGGACACTGAAATCCGTTTTCTTGCCGGCTATTGGTTGGATGATGATAGATTCCTGTCGCATTAAGCGAACCTGTTCTTCCGATAGAGCGATATCGCCCAGTAAATCCCAGCCGTTTTGTAACAGCCTGCGCATGCCCGAGAGGCTCCCTGCTCTGAGATAATAGTCCGGGTTGACAGGCTTGAGGGCCGTTGGGTGAACGAGTATCTTCATGGCAGCAATGATGTTAACTGGTTAATCAACAGATCGTTTTCGGCTTGCGTTCCGACAGTTATCCGCAGACAGTCGTTGCAATGTATCTGATCACCCCGGTAACGGACGATGATTCCGCTCTCAGCCAGTTGCCGGTAGACGGATAAAGCACCCGGTACACGGACCAACAGAAAGTTAGCGTCGGATGGAAATACTTTTTGAATAGAAGGGATATTCTCAAGAGCCGAGCGCATTCGTTTTCGTTCCTGAAGCAACTCATCGACGTGAGTATGCATCAGATCGATGTTCTCAAGTGCTTCTTCTGCAGATCGCAATGTTAGTTTGTTGACATTATATGGTGCCTTCACACTCATCATAAACCGGATGATCGCTTTCGAGGCAATGGCAATACCAAGTCGTAACCCAGCCAGCCCAAATGACTTGGAGAGCGTTTGCAAAATGACAAGATTGGGAAACTCACTGATACGGTTCGCCAGGCTTTCACGTGTGCTGAAATCAATATATGCCTCATCAAGCACCACGATGCCGGGGAAAGATCGTATGAGTGTTTCGATCTTATCAAGACTCAGCTCATTGGCTGTGGGATTATTCGGCGAGCATAGAAAAAGCAGCTTACTTGATTCGTTAGTCTGGGCGAGAATCTGATCCGGTTCAAGGTCAAAATCCGGCGTTAGTGGCACCGATACAATGCCGCAATCCTGGATGGAAGCGGCCACTTTATACATGCCATACGTCGGTGGTGTTATCATGATATGATCAACACCGGGGCGACAAAAAATGCGAATCAACAAATCAATCGCCTCGTCACTGCCGTTTCCGACAAACACTTCATCAGGCGAAACATTACGAAATGAAGCAATCAGTTTACGCAGCTTTTGCTGATGCGGATCGGGATAGCGGTTCAGTGAGTCCGGATCCGTGATATTAGCCCCGAGTGCATTTTCGTTGGCATCCAGCAATATGCCCTCTTCATAATCGTCGCGGGCGCACCGGTAGGGTGTCAGCTCCAGGATATTGGGTCTGACCAATTTCTCAAGTTCAAACTGTACAACGGATGATTTCATATCAATAACAATTTTCCCCTCCAGGGAGGGGATCAAGGGGTGGGTTAAAAACGATGCAAAGAGCAGAAAACGTTACCAAGATTTATAAAGCTATTGTTCCATCCCATCGGTTTGAGAGTCTGCTTTTTCGAAAACATAAAATACATTTCATGAAATTGAACTTTTAAATAGAATCCATCGGAAAGATAATTCTAAAAATCATGTTTCCTGCAAATCCAGATGTTTAAGTCGCAATTCCACGGCTTTTTTATGTGCTTCGAGTTGTTCCACTTCCGCCATTGTCATTACAGTAGGACCTAATGCTCGTAATCCCGAAGGCGATAGTTCCTGTACGGTAATTTGCTTCAGGAATGTATCCGTGGATACTCCACTGTACATGCGGGCATATCCGTAGGTCGGAAGGGTATGATTAGTGCCTGACGCATAATCACCCACACTTTCAGGCGACCATTGTCCCAGGAACACCGAGCCGGCGTTCATTACAGAATCCAGGATCCGATGCGGATCTTCTGTATTGATAATGAGGTGTTCAGGAGCGTACTGGTTTGAAAAGGTGACCGCTTCTTCTCCAGAACTGACTTTGATGGCGTGACTCTTATCGAGAGCCTTGCGGGCTGTGTTCTGTCGCGGCAAGACGTTAAGCTGATCATCCAGCTCTCTTAGCAAAGCATCAAGATCAAATCCGTCGATTGCAATGAGAATAACCTGGCTGTCGGGACCGTGTTCTGCCTGTGACAAAAGATCTGCTGCTACAAACTTAGGTTGTGCCTGTTTGTCGGCTATAACCAATACTTCGGATGGGCCGGCCGGCATGTCGATGCTGATCATCGCATCGGAATTCTGCAACAACATTTTGGCAGCGGTGACATATTGATTACCGGGTCCCACGATCTTGTCGACTTTGGGTACGGATTCGGTTCCATAAGCAAGAGCTGCGACAGCCTGCGCGCCGCCTGCTTTGAGAATCACCTTCACACCAAGCCGTTTGGCGATATATTTTATTTCCGGAGCGATGTTGCCATTCTTGTCCGGTGGCGTAGCTATGACGATTTCACGACATCCGGCAATGACAGCCGGGATGCCAAGCATAAGGGCAGTCGATGGAAGAATGGCCGAACCACCCGGCACATAGAGTCCAACCCGTTCGATTGGACGTGCAACTCTCCGGCATCGAACGCCGCGTACCGTTTCGACTTCCATCTCCAGACCGATTTGGGCCTTGTGGAACATGTAGATGTTGTCCCAGGCTACATCAAACGCTTCCTTAACTGCAGGATCGAGTTTGGTTTCGTCATCATTTTCCGGGCTTTCCGTCGGCTTTTGTAAGTCGATGCCGTCGAACTTTTTCGTGAAACTAAGCAAGGCCCTGTCACCATTCTGTTGAACCTCATCGATGATCTCCTGAACGCGTCCGTATATTTGATCGCTCTTAAGCCGCGGTCGTGTACAAAGTTCATTGCGTTGTGATTCGGAAAGACTATCGTAATCAAATATATCCATGGTACTCAGTGCTTAAACAATCATATTCTGAATGGGCAGCATGACGATTCCCGTGGCACCGGCTTCTTTCAATTGCTCCATCACAACCCAAAACTCCCGGATGGAGATGACCGAATGAATGGCAATCATGTCCGGATTGGCCAGCGGCAAAACGGTGGGGCTGTTTAAAGATGGAATAATCTTTGAAATCGTCTCAAGGGAAGCCCGTGGCGCATTCATCATGATGTAGCGGCTTTCATCAGCAGACTGCTGACCGCGGATGCGGACGAGAAACTTATCGATGAGGTCCTGCTTATCCTGGTTGATTTCTTTGCTGGTCTGGATGAGCTGGGTTTGTGATTCCAGGATTGTGTCCAGTTCGACCAACCCGTTGGCTTTGAGCGTGCTGCCGGTCGATACCAGGTCGCAGATGGCATCGGCCACATCGAGGGCCGGGGTGATTTCGACGGCACCCGAAATCGTGATGATGTCCACATCGATGCCCTGTGATTCAAAAAAACGTCTCGTTAATCGTGGGTAACTTGTAGCCACCCGTTTTCCGTCAAAATCCTCGACTTTGCGGATTGTCGAACTCTTGGGGGCAGCCAGCGACAAATGGCAATGGCCAAAATTAAGATCGAGCAGGACCTGAACGTCGGCGTCGCGCTCTGCTGTGACATTTGCTCCTACAAAACCGATATCACAAACGCCATCCTGAACGTATTCCGGGATGTCATCATCGCGAATCAGAAGGATTTCTACGTCGAAGTTGCGGCTGCGGACCATCAACCGGTTCTTGTAGCCGTCGAATTCAAGACCGATGTTCCTTAGCAGGGTTACCGTTTCGTCTGTCAAACGTCCGCTTTTTTGTATGCCAATACGTAATGAAGTGCTGGTTTCCACGAGTACTAATCTTTTTTTGAGTTATAAATGATTGGATTTTCGAAACAACGCAGTCCACCGCTAAATTTCGCAGCTCTGTTTTCACCATCCCATAAAATGAGGATATCGTTCAAATTTGCAATCATAATACAATCCGTCGCGGCAGATAATGGAAAGTTATATGCCTTATTGTGAATAAACCGGGTTAAACAAGTATAATGCATGAATGATAATAAACAGTTGTGTCGTTCGGAGGGGCTCGCTGAAGGGTGGGATAAAACGGTCACGATGACTACGGGACCAGGATTCAGTGAGCCGGATGGTGATGATGATGCGAATGGCAATGTCGATGCAAGGCAACCAGGATGTGAAGGCTTCCCGATGCCCCGTAAAATATGCTTGATATGTCGTATGTCTGTTTCACGCAAGCGAAGTTACAGAAACATGATTAAAGATGCATGAGTTAACGATAATTTTATAGTAGTGAGTAGTGAGTAGTGAGTAGTGAGTAGTGAGTAGTGAGTAGTGAGTAGTGAGTAGTGAGTAGTGAGGTTGGAACTGGGGCCAGATCTACGACGGCACTTTAAGTTTATTGTGAATATTTATATGGTACGACAGGTCACTTTAACCAAAGTTTAGAAAATTAAGCGCCAAAGAATTATAGAGAGGAGAATCATATATGCATAAGTGTATGTAAATATGGCGTATCACATAGCATAAATAATGTAAAATGAAATTTTTAGAATTAACAATTCTTTCAAAGATAATTTTCCTTTTTGATATATAGTTTGTATAAAGATTTATACTAATCAAAATAGGAGAGTACTCTTTAAAATCGTTTAGTGTGTGACTCTGAGAACAAAAATACGTATTGGGAGAGAATTTTGAATGAGTACTACTTTATAGTGTCTCTGACAATGTCATAGACTTGCCCTTTATGTTAAAAAAATATTCAGATATAATTCCACAAGTTGAGATCGTTTTAAGTCAATTTCAGGAGTGTATAGTTTACATCAAGGTTGTTGTGATTGTAATATCTGTGATATTTGTCTCTGCGACTTCCCTCAAAGCTCAATGGAAACAATTAAAGATTGGGTCACCAGGTAGAGTAAACGCTTCTACAATTATGGGAACAGTTTATTTTGCAGGAACAAATGCTGGAATTTATCGTTCTACGGATCAAGGTGGCAACTGGACTAATGTTGATCCTAGTTTTACCCTTTGCTTTTTAGTAGAAGGAACAAAGATTTTTGCGGGAACTTCTTCGGGCGTAATCATATCTATGGATGGGGGAAAGACTTGGATTCATCCAAATTCAGAAATGAATTATTATATCAATGATCTGGCTATAGAGGATGGATTCGTTTTTGCTGGAACAGATGGACATGGGATATTTCGTTCAGCCAATGATGGTAAAAATTGGGTATCAATAAATAACGGGCTGGAACAATATCAGTACTTTGTAAATAGCATTACGGCTTATGGGAAAAAGCTTCTTGCAGCAACCCGGGCTGGTGTTGTTATGTCAGGGGATGATGGTAATAATTGGTCGATTTTTGAAAGCGACACTGGGAATCAAAACAATTGTGTGGCTGTCACGGATTCTACAATTTTTATAGGAACATCGGATGGGATTTATAGATCGATTAATAACAGCCCAAACTTTAAAAAAAGCGATAACGGTTTACCTGAGAATAGCAGTACATTTTCGATAGTAGCTAATAAATCATATGTATTTGCAGGCACCGTATCAGGAATATATCGATCATCCGATAATGGCGAAAACTGGGACCCAATTACAGATGATCTTCCAGGTTTCCCTTATTATCTCACAGCGAGTGATTCAAACCTTTATGTTGGTACGCGTAATGGTTTATTCATGTCAACTGATAACGGTACTAATTGGGTATCAGCTAGTAATGGAATCGTAGCATCAACCGTAACCTCAATTGCTGGGAGTGGTCCATATGTTTTTGCCGTAATTTCGAATAGATTATTCATTTCTAGTGATGAAGGAATGACATGGATAGGTATTGATCGGGGGTTACCGAAGACTGTGCAGTCAATATATGTTATTGATTCCAAATTATATGCATTGACCAATAATGGGGTATATGTGTCCTCAGATTATGGTGATACCTGGGAGGCTATTAATGGTGGAATTTTGAATAATAAATTTCCAACAAGACTTCTAAAAAGTGGATCTAACCTAGTAGTAACTCTCTTAAATGGGGGTGTTTATTTTTCTTCAAATAATGGTACAAGTTGGAATATTTCTGGCGGAAATCTACAACATCCGCTGTCAATGACAACTTTGGGAACCAAGATCTTTTCAGGGAGTCATAATAGTTTTTTTGAATCAGATGACCACGGAGAAAATTGGAGAGAACAAAATAGCACATTAACCGATATAAATACCCTTACGTCCTTAGGATCTACTATCTATGCGGGGCGATCCCAAAGTAACAGTACGTTGGAAACGTCTCAACCACAAAGTGGTGCTTTTTGGTCAACAGATAACGGAAGAACTTGGTTTCCTTTCAATTCAGGACTCCCGCTAAACCCACAAATCTACTCTTTATTTACGTTTGAACCTTACATTTTTGCTTCTATACCTCAAGGTCTGTACTACATATCAATCAATGGTGATAACTGGATAAATAATAATTGGATTAATATAAATACTGGATTACCATCATTGGAGGTTATGTCGGTCTACAAAGATAACACACATATCTTCGCAGGTATGCAAAATGGGGGGATCTGGATGCGATCTGTTTCTGATTTGGAAAAAGATACGACATCCGTGCCCCTTCCCTCAAAAGTAATCCTTTCCCAAAACTATCCGAACCCGTTTAATCCCACAACTGTAATCAAATATTCATTACCAAAACAAAGTAAGGTGATCCTGAAAGTTTATGATATTTTAGGTAGAGAGATTCTGATTCTGGTTAATAAGGAACAAAATGAAGGCATTCATTCGGTAATTTTTAATGCAAGCGGGCTATCAAGTGGCTTGTATTTTTACCAACTAATCGCAGGGAATTCCCTTGAAACAAAAAAAATGATACTTATCAAATAATTTTCAAAAGAAAGGAGGAAAAATCATGAGCTGATGCATAATTATCTACTAACAAAAAAACTATAGGCAGCGTTGCAGCGCCACCTATAGTAAAAAGGCAAAAAAATGACTCAATGGTACACCAATCTTTCAACAAAGATTGATGCGTCTTTTTTATTTGCCGGACACTACTGGAAAAATATAAAGTTAAATTACTGTTTTTCATTAGTATTGTCTTTCTTAATTATAGTTGTCTTCTCATTAACAGTTGAAGGACAACAAATAATTAAGGGAAGTATACCCCAAGCTGTAGAAAAGTTTGGTCTGCAACCCATAGGACAACTAAATACGACCTCTCAGCTGCACTTTACAATAGGTTTACCCTTACGCAATCAGAAAGCGCTTGATAGTCTGCTCCAACAGATATATGACCCAACAAGTCCTAATTATCATCATTATCTAACTGTACAACAATTCACAGATGAATTCGGACCAACAGAAGCGGATTATCAAAAGGTTATTTCATTTCTAAAGGCGAATGGGCTAAAAGTAAGTACACCTCCACCCAATCGTATGCTGATAGATGTGAATGGGAAGGTGTCAAATGTAGAAAAAGCGTTAAATGTAACGATGAATCTTTATCATCATCCGAGCGAATCTCGAACATTCTTTGCACCAAATCACCAGCCTAGCCTAAACTTAACTGTACCAATTCTTAGTATACGTGGTTTGAATAATTACCACCACACACGTCCACATATTGAGAAGATCACTAATATTAGTAATGCTAACTACGTGAACACAAATGCCGGTTCGGGACCTAGTGGGACCTATATGGGTTATGATTTTAGGGCCGCCTATGCCCCTAATGTTAGCCTTACAGGAACAGGACAAACTGTAGGGTTGGTTGCATTTGATGGTTACACTCCGAATGATATTACATATTATGAAAATCAAGCGGGATTGCCCAATGTTCCATTACAAAATGTGAAGCTAGGAAATTTTAACGGTAATCCAACTGGAAATGGTGAAGATGAAGTATCTCTCGATATTGAAATGGCCGTTTCAATGGCACCTGGTCTATCGAAGGTCGTTATATATGAAGCGCCTCCAGATTCAGTGGGATATTATGCAGCTTGGGACTACTTACTTAACCGAATGACCACGGATAATTTAGCAAAACAGCTTAGTTGTTCATGGTATATCAATGGTGGAGGAACTGATGCAACAGCTGAACAAATCTTCCAAGAAATGGCAGCACAAGGCCAGTCATTTTTTAACGCATCTGGAGATGCTGATGCATACACAGGGCTAATTTCTTTTCCGGGTGATTCACCAAATATCACTCAGGTTGGCGGCACTGAACTAACAACAAACGGATCTGGTGGACCATATTCATCTGAAACTGTATGGTATGACAATAACGGTGTTGGTAGTGGTGGTGGAGTTAGTACTAATTATACAATTCCCTCGTGGCAACAGGACATTGACATGTCGAATAATCAGGGTTCCACAACAATGAGAAACACGCCTGATGTAGCACTAGTAGCTAAAAATATTTATGTAAGGGTTGATGGCTCAGATCAAAATGTTGAAGGCACTAGTGCAGCGGCACCACTATGGGCTGGTTTTGCCGCACTTGCGAATCAACAAGCTAACTCACAAAGTATTAGTCCCATAGGTTTTATTAATCCAACCATTGACCCCATTGGTCATGGAAACAGTCATGACCATAGTTTTCATGATATTGCAACTGGAAATAATACTAGTTCAAGTAGTCCAAATAAGTTCTATGCTGAATTAGGATATGATCTTTGTACGGGTTGGGGTTCACCCAACGGAATGAAAATGATCGATTATCTTCTTGCACCTGGTGCTCCAATTATGGCAACCTCAATTACAAGCAATACCACCTTATCCAATAAATATTATAGGATTACACAAAATGTTTATACAAGTAACGGTGCTACACTAACAATACCTAATGGAGTCCGAATATTTATTGCAGCAAACAAAGAAATTGTAGTTCAGCCTGGATCAAAAATCGTAGCAAATGGGTCATCAAGTAATCCAATTCATTTTATGAGATTGGACCCAACTCAGGAATGGGCTACCATTAATCTGCAAGGCAACGGAAACACTTTTACCTGGTGTTTATTTGAGGGTGCAAATTATAATGTAGCTGTGGAAAGTGAATCTAATTACTTTACTGATTGTACTTTTCGAGATGCATCGCGAGGGATCAGTTCGTATTGGAACCAGTCGGGTGGTAGTGGATTGAGTTATTTCAAGCTGGACAACTGTATGGTTGAAGATAATACAAGCGTAGGGGTTGTAGTCTATCATACCGATGCTGCTTTTTACCAGAGTACGGTCCAACATAATGCGTCTGCCGGTGTCTGGCTTTATGATTGCCCAGCCCGTTACTTTTATAAGACTGCTATTATAAACAATGCTTACAATGCTTCTCGTGACGTAGTAGAGGTTGTAGGAGGCAGTGATGTAGATCTCCTCGTTTATAATAGCAGTGTCGGATATTTCCCTGGATATAACAGGATCGCTTATAATACTGACGATCAGGTATCTGTAGATGCTTCATCGAGTCTTGTTATGGGAGATGCCAGTACGGGAGATTGGGGAGATAATGGCATTTTCGGTGGATCAGGATACTTAGTCAACAACCAAAGTTCTACAACTGTGGATGCTTACGGAAATTGGTGGGGTACGTCGAGTCCACCATCAAGCTTTTTCTCAGGTTCGGTTGACTATTCTGGTTCTTTAAGTTCGGATCCTAGTACATCTGCTGGTGTTGGTTCCAATAATTATCCTCAACAAAAAGCCCCAATTAATTCGGAAACCATGATGACACAAAGCGTCCCACATGGATCAAATGGAAAACCTGGATTAATGGCATCCAATTCTGCCAATCGACAGTCCCTCACGAGTAATGAACGTAATTTAAGAAAAGAACGTATGCACTTCTTAGTGGGGCAACTTGGAGAAGCAACTGATGCACAAAGCATTATGAATGACATGAGACAACTATACAAATTACAGTTGATGTCCCGCGGTGATACAAGCTTTACCAGCGAAGTGAATCAGAATAGGGCATTATGGGGGGCTATGATTCAGCATTTTTTGTCTGGAACCCAAAAACTAAACCCAGGAGGAATAACATTATCTGCCTCTCAGATCGAAACCCTGATGCTCATGGATGAACACGAGGCTTATCGTTTTGGAAGGTATGATGAGGCCCAAAAGAAAGTAAAGGAATATGCTCCGTATATTACTTCAACTACCGGTAAGATTGTCAATATGACAGACCAAATGAACCTTTTGGATCGACGAGGTTCATACCAGGAAGCGTTAACCATGTTGGATAAGATAAAAGATGCAGAGGTAAGTCTTGGTCAATCGAAAGAAACGGTAGATGCTCAGTATGAGATTGCTAGTGAAGAATTGCAAAATGCCATAGTTCGTGGTAAATCAAACCTCGCTAGTTCAGGAATGGATGGAACCTTAAAAAATTTAGAGGATTCATCTACACCGTTTAAACCTGGGACTACTGCATTAAATGCCAATTATCCCAATCCGTTTAATCCTACTACGACCATTAGTTATCAGTTAGCTCGTGATAGTCATGTTCGGCTGATGGTCTATGATGTTTTGGGTAGACGAGTCGCGACTCTTGTGGATGCTAATCAGCAAAAAGGAATCCATCGGGTTGCATTTAACGCCTCACAATTAGCCAGTGGAATTTATTTCTACCGGATGCAGGCTGGTAATAAAGTACTTGTAAAGAAAATGTTGCTTATGAAATAATAGTATGTCTTAACCTGCCAGCACTTATATCCTGGCAGGTTTTATCTTATCAAAAATTTAAAAAGAAAAAGTGCCACTTTTTATATAATTCAATTTTTAAAAGATTACCAATAAGTCATGGATTAAGACTTCGGTTTTCATTTCCCAGTCTGATCCGTATATACTTATAAATTGACGCATTATCCACCCCGCCTACCAACTCCAGTGCTATCAGATTAGTTCGTCAGATTCGTTTGCCAGACACAGAGTTATTTCCCTAATTCCATATACCCTTATTCCCCACAACCTGTCGCATGTCAGTCCCAATAAATCAGGATGACCAGGGGTCACGAATCTTCTGCAACACAAATGTGTTATAACCACAAACGAATTCAAAAATATTTAAGAAAACAGAGATAATTATGCAGACACGAATACTTGGAAAGCAAGGACCCGTCGTCTCGGCGGTTGGTCTCGGATGTATGGGGATGTCCGAATTTTACGGAACAACCAATGATACCGAATCCATAAAGGTGATTCATGAAGCTATTGATCGTGGTGTTACTTTTCTCGATACGGCCGATATGTATGGCGTCGGTCACAATGAGAACCTGGTAGGAAAGGCTATTAAGGATCGACGAGATAAGGTGGTTTTGGCCACTAAGTTTGGCATTATGCGCGGCGATGATCACAGTTTTCTCGGTGTGAATGGTCACCCGGATTATGTACGGAAAGCGTGCGAAGCCAGTCTGAAGCGGCTTGGCGTTGATCATATTGATCTCTATTACCAGCATCGCGTTGATACGAAAGTACCCATTGAAGACACCATTGGAGCGATGGCCGAGCTGGTCAAGGAGGGCAAAGTGAAATATCTTGGGATGTCCGAAGCAGCTCCGAAGACACTTAGAAAAGCTTCGAAAGTTCACCGAATAACCGCGCTTCAGACCGAATATTCACTATGGAGCCGTGATCCCGAAGACGAGATCATACCAACATGTCGCGAATTGGGAATTGGTTTTGTTGCCTATAGTCCGCTTGGCCGCGGTTTCCTCACGGGACGTTATCAGTCACCCGATGATTTTGAAGACGACGATTTCCGTAAATACAACCCGCGATTCCAGGGCGAAAATTTCAAAAAGAATTTGCAGCTCGTCGACAAAATCAATGAACTGGCTAAGAAGAAAGACTGCAACCCGGCACAACTGGCTATTGCATGGTTGTTGCATCAGGGACAGGATATTGTTCCGATACCGGGCACCAAGCATATGAAATACCTGCATCAGAATATCGAAGCGGCTGATCTTACCTTTTCGAAAGAGGAGCTGGCAGAGATCGATCGGATTGCGCCGCAGGGTGCTGCAGCGGGGACGCGCTATCCTGAGGACCGTATGAGCACGGTCAATAATTAGTTTTTTTTTGAAGATGACAGGGGTATTCAGTGTTTTGTTGATAATGTAAACGCTGGGTCAATCCCCTTTGCGAGGCTGTCTAAAAATCATAAATGATAAAAAATGAAGCCTAATTTATTTAGGGATTCTAATATATCACACTGGGAAACAACCCCCTTCACCCCCTTTTTTAAGGGGAAAAAACGACTTGTTCCATAATGAAATCTGTAGATCCTAATATTTTCAGGCAGTTCAAGAGGGACAATGACTTTTCGGACAGCCTCAATTTCATAAAATAGATGATTCATTTATCTGCTATCTAAACCTGAGGTGTCTATTATGTCCGGTAAACCATCGAAGAAGGAGTACAAAAAGCAGCTTCGGAAGCTCCAGATTGAGCTCGTGAAGCTGCAGCGGAATATCATCGAGAAACAGAAAAAAGTGTTTATCATCCTGGAAGGTCGCGATGCGGCGGGCAAGGATGGTACGATCAAGAGGATCACGGAGCATATGAGTCCGCGGGAGACGCGTGTCGTGGCCCTGGGCAAGCCTTCAGATAAAGAGACGCTCTCGTGGTATTTCCAGCGTTATGTTCCGCATCTGCCGAGCGGCGGTGAACTTGTCCTGTTTAACCGGAGCTGGTACAATCGTGCCGGTGTGGAACGGGTGATGGACTTTTGTTCCGACGATGAATTTGAGACCTTCATCAGCGAAGTGGTCTCTTTCGAGGGGTTGTTGCACAAATCAAATCTTCAATTTTTCAAGTATTACCTGGATATCGATAAGGATGAACAGAAGGAGCGTCTCGAAGATCGTAAAGAAGATCCACTCAAACAGTGGAAGGTGAGTCCGATTGATGAAAAAGCTCTCGGGTATTTTGATGACTATTCAAAAGCCCGTGATGAAATGTTCGCCCGGACACATACTGCGGTCGCTCCGTGGATCATTGTACGAGCAAATCATAAGAAGACGGCAAGGCTTAATATCATTCGTGATTTTCTGACACGTATGGATTATCCGGATAAAGACCACGAATTGGTGCTGCCTGATCCAGATGTCGTCTTTACGTATGAGAGGGAATCTTGGGAGAAAATAAAGAGTGATAAGAAGACTATAAAAAAATAATATATACAACATGTTGGAGTAATATGACTTGTCAGATCACATTCCTGCCTTTCAACGTGACGGACGCCGAGCGGGAGGTGCAGCGTATCATCGATCTTCTGGATTCATATGATATAAGCTATGACGTTCACGATTTATCAACGACCATCCAGGGTGAGCCGGATGTCATATTCTGGCTGATCAGGGATATTTACGAACAGGCTGCAAAGTATGTGGATATCTTCAGGTTGCATGTAGAGTTACTGCATAAAAAGGATTCCTGAAAAATAATGTAGTGGGGGAGAGATAAAACTATAACATACAGAGTTTTTCATGTCGCAAAATCGATCCCTGTCTCCGGGGATGAGACGTATTTTAAAATGGTTAGGAATCATTGCAGGATGCTTGCTTATATTCCTCGCAATCGTTCAGGTGGTTGTATATCTGTATGCGGATGTAGCTCTGTCAGCCCGGCTGAAACGCACTGTAAAAGAACGTTCGAACGGACTCTATACCTTGGAAATTGACGATCTGAGGTTAAATATATTTACCAGCAGCCTTTCCGCACGGAATATTCGGCTGGTCCCGGATACAACTATTTCCGACACCTCGAAGCAAAATCATTATGTATTTGATGTTTCCATCCGGGAGGCTGCAATCAATCATGTAAATCTGTCGGCCCTGTATCTGGCTGACCGGCTAAACATCGGGAGCATCCAACTGGCCAAACCGAATATCGTTGTTATCAGGCGAAGTGAGGATGTGAAAAAACAACGAAACAATAGTAGGTCTCTGCATGCGATCATCTCACCATTCATAAAATCGTTGAATATTGGTTCCATTTCAGTATCTGATGGTTCTTTTCATATGCCGGATCATGCAAACGACAGCACCGATATAACGTCGATTGGGAGAATTTCTTTTCAGGTTGATAGGATTCAGATAGGGGAAAACGATACCTCTTTAACCCGGAAAATCCCTGCTATTAAGTCACTTATGGTTACATTGGACAGCCTTTATTACCGGTTCCCAAGTAATTTTTATGCGTTAAACATTGGCAAAATTCAGTTTCAATCGACAATGGGGTCTCTCGATATCGATTCGCTGAGTGTAATGCCACGATATTCGAAATACCGGTTCGCATATGTTGTAGGGAAACAAACCGACCGCATAAAATTTTCGGTAAATAAGATTCACTGCAATGATTTTGACTTCCTGGAGCTAGCAAGGTTACAGAATATCAGGATGCGATCTGTTGAAATCGATTCTCCGAAAGTTGTTGTATTCAGAGATAAACGTGTTCCTCAATCGCCTAGAAAGTATTATCCAAAATTACCCCGCCAGATTCTGCGTACTCTTGATCCAATCGTTACCATAGATTCTGCAATTATACATGACGGGTTTATTTCTTACTCAGAACTTGCGGAAAAGGCGGAGATCGCGGGTACCGTTAATTTTGAAAAAATAGAAGCGAGTATAGAAAATATCACGAATGATACTTCACGGATAAATATAAATCCGTCGATGACGATGCATGCCAATACCATGTTGTCTGGTATAACACCGCTTACTGCAGATTTTCATTTTGCACTGGATGATACTTCAGGAACATATACCTACGAAGGGAACCTCGATAGTATGGACCTCAGAAAGATAAATCCTACCCTGTCCCATCTTGCGTTCATCAAGGTGACGAGTGGCATGGAAGACTCGCTATCCTTTTTTGTTACGGGAAATAATGATAGCGCGGATGGATCGATGCGGTTAAGGTATCACGGCCTCCAGGTAGCCATGCTGAGTAAAAAGGGTGAGAACCCGATCCTCTCAGGTATCAAAAGAGCTGCCGGCACGTTGATCACCAACAATTTTGTAATCAATGAAAATAATCCTTCTCATGAAGGCGACTCGCTGATCGTAGGACAGATTGATTTCCACCGTGACAAAACCCAATCTATTTTCAATTACTGGTGGAAGACGCTGCTTACCGGTTTTAAATCCAGCATGGGGATGTGAACCATTACGTGGATCAGTTGTGCTTCACTTTAATCGTCACGTTGACTTTTGACGGCTCTTTTTGTGAGAGTTGAACATCTCCCGGTAATTGAAGCTGGCGCGTCATTTTTGTTGTCTGGTTGATATCCGAAAGATCGATTTTTGCTGTCGAAATCGACTTAATCTCGTTGTCATCATCTTCCGGTATTTCTACATGAATCTTTGAGGGATTGATGGAGATATCTTCCAGTATTAAATTTTTTTGGAGTTTTCCTGTTGTATCCACCTTTACAGGGAGTAGATGCGTCTTGTATTTTTTTTGATGTACAGAAATGGTTTGCGGCAGAGTTTCATAAACATGGAGGTCGGCTGGTAGATTCATATTATCCCGGTTTATGGTAATCTGTTTCGAATTTGGATTGACTTTCGAAAGATCGAATGAAATGACAAGTTTTGTAGGGTCGAACAAACGGAATGCCTGTTGTGAGCCGGAAAGGGTAACACGTACATTCACTGGCACGGAATCAGCGATCGCGATTTTGCTCGATTTCAGATTTTTAAATTCTATCGGCACTTCAAATGTCCGGAACAGGCTGCCGGTCTGGTAAGCAAAAGCGAACCAGAAAGCAACAGACAGGGCGACTGACGCCAAGGCTGTGCGCAAGCTCCGTTTTTTCCACCAGGCCAAATGATTTTTTTTGCCATTGCTGTAGTGCTTTTCCCAGAATGCTTCAAGCTGGTTTTTCAATTCCCCGGTAGAGGACAGCACATTCAGGTCACCACCTGAAGCAACGCTAATGATACCGCGTTCCTCTGAAACGACAATGATAAATGCGTCGCACAACTCTGAAATACCAAGAGCAGCAGCATGCCTTGTTCCACCGCTTCCTATCTTATACAGTTTAGTAGATAGCGGCAGGTGAGTGCCGAATTTCAGGATCTTATCTCCTTCGATTAGAATGGCCCCATCATGACCGGGTGCTTTTGTATTGAAAATGCTCAGGAGCAGGGGAATGGTAATTTCCCCATTTAAAGGAATACCGCCATGCACGTGCCGGTCCCACGATTCGCTTCCCCGGATAATGATGAGGGCACCGGTTTTTGCCGCGGCCATCTTGGCAGTTGCTTCCGTTAGTGTGTCTATCGTAAGGGAAGAAGACGGAAGAGAAGGCTGTCCGCTCAGAAAACGCCATGTTCCGAGGCGATCCATAAACCGTCGGATATCGGACTGAAACACCACTACGATCCCGATCAGGATTACAAAAAAGAGCCCTTCCATTAACATCTCTGTTAAATACATATCGAGGAACCGTGCCAGGAAATAGACGGCAACAAGAATGAAGACACTGAGCATCGCTTTCCAGGAAACACTTTGTCTCAGCCAGTTGATTATAGCGTATAGAAAGAAGGATATGAAGGCAATGTCCAGTATATCAACGAACCGGATGTGATGAGCTAAGTCGTGGAACAAAATGGAAATCGATTCAGTCATGTGCAGTATCTGTTAATAGGAAAATATCTAAAACCAGTGGTATAACATTAAATTTGACAAAAGCGATCTGCTGTAATCATAAAATATATTCTGGATTTTTTGTTTCTCATACATATGATTATAGGGCAGTTAAATGTAAAAATAGTTCTGGTTTTGTTGAAATTTCATCAATTGGAGCATTAGGTGATTATCAGAATTGGCAACTTTGTTTTTTGCGACTTAATGTGTAAGTATATAGCAGGGATGGTTATGATTATCAGTTTTTATAATCAATAATTCATTACTGGATTTCCAGACAATGGTGATTGGTTTGACATTTAAGTGATAGTAGTGCTGTATAACAGGGTAAGTGGGCTGAATGTTGATTGGAATAACGCTGGGACGTTATCGGTTTGCAAAAGATTGCCAAAAACGATTCTCAAAGAGATTAGCTTTTCCGGGGGTTAGAACTTATGGACGAAATCAAGTGGTATCGTTTTAAGAGAATTGTTGATAGAATATTGAGTACTCCGGTTACGGCAGCTTTAGTTGTGCTGATTGTCGGTCTTTTGGGGTATTACATCGGAAATATCAGGAATCAAAGAAATCGTGCACGTAGTGAGTCTCAAAAAGTTCAAAAGACCAGCAATCTGATGATTAAGATGATTCAGTCCGGTGATTCTCAGAAAACTGACAGCAGCAATCCGACAGCAAAAGAATTGCTGAAAAAAGGACTAAACGATGCCGAAACTTTGACAGATGAGCCGGAAGTGCAATCTCAGATGTTCCTCTCGATCGGGAAAGCTTACTCGGGACTCGGGATGTTCGAGAAAGCTGAGCAGAGTATGAACAAAGCACTGGATATTCGGCGAAAGTTACATGGTGACAAAGGGCTGGAAGTTGCTAAGGTTTATGAGGCGCTTGGCGATTTGTACCAGAGTGAAATGTTATGGGATCGATCCGTATTCAATCTTCAAAAATCGTTGAATCTGATGCTCAAAAGCGGGCAATCATCTCAAATGCAGGTGGCCGGACTTATGACGAAACTGGCAGCATCAATGCGTGACTACGGAAAGGTTGACTCTGCCGAATATTATGCCCTGGAAGCTCTTCATATGGAAAAACGATTTTATAAGTCGACAAGTCCGGGATACTTGAAGACCGAAGAGATACTGGCCTATGTACTTCGCAAGAAAGGTGAACACCAACAGGCAGGTGAGATGTATAAGAGAATCCTGAACCAGGTACAGCAGCAGAAAGATCCGGACCTGAACTTGCTGAGCCGAACGGCTGATGATCTGGCGTATCTGGAGAAGATCGATAAAAATTATGATGATGCCATCGCCCATTATCGTCAGGCCCTGGCGGCTGCAACGAAGTTTTATGGCCAACAGCATCCGACGACGCTCATGATTATGAGCAACCTTGCGGCGGTTTTGTACGCGAATAAGCAGTATGCTGAAACGGAAAACATGCTTCGGCAGATAGCTGAGATGACGGAAAAACATTATGGAGAGAATCACTGGCGAACGGCTACAGGCTGGGAGATGCTGGGTAAGTTCTATTTATTCCGGGATCGAAATTCAGAGGCAGAACTGGTACTTAGAAAATCAGTCAGGATTTTTGACAATACTCTGGGTCATACTCATCCGTGGACAGGAGTAGCCGAAGGATTATGGGCGGCGAGTCTTTTTAAACTTAATCGTGATAAGATGGCCGAATCGTTGTACCGGGACAGTTTCCGGATTCTGAATACAAATAAGAAAAAGATCGATCATACAGTACGGGTATTAATCGTATTTCTTGGTAATTTCATGGATAATAATGGCTATCATCAGAAAGCGGAAGAATGCCGATCGCTTCTTAAAGTTGAGAAGAAGGAAAATGGGCGGTTGGCTCACGGTGATTAATCGTCTTGTATATCATTGTTCCACAAAAGCTGTTATTTTTGGGATGTATTTGTAATACCGATTATCTGTTTTCCGTTAATTACCTGTCCAATCAGTTAGAGGGAAGAAATAATGCAGACCTGGCTCCGTAAAAAACAAAGCGGAGATATAAGGTTAGATGAGCCGTTAACGCTTATACCGGAAAAGTGATCAAAATAAGTTTTGAGAAAGCAACGGTGATGTCTGCTCTCTTTTTCAGAAGTAATCGAATTCTTAGTATTTTAAGCCCTGATTTTTACCAAGGTATATCGATACCACAGCTGACAGGCAGCAAAAGGAATACATGCAGCACATACGCAATTTTTGTATAATCGCTCACATCGACCACGGGAAGTCCACCCTGGCCGACCGTCTCCTCGAACGCACGGGTACCATAACCGAGCGTGAGATGCAGAACCAGGTCCTTGACGACATGGACTTGGAACGGGAACGTGGAATTACGATTAAAAGTCACGCTATCCGTATGGCCTACAAGGCATCGGATAAAAAGACGTATGTATTCAATCTGATTGATACACCGGGTCACGTCGATTTCTCTTATGAAGTATCACGGGCATTGAAAGCCTGTGAAGGGGCCCTGCTTGTCGTCGATGCTTCCCAGGGAGTTGAGGCCCAGACGATCTCCAATCTTTACCAGGCAATCGATCAGGACCTTGAGATCATCCCGGTTTTAAACAAAGTGGATCTACCCGGCGCTGAAGTCGATGAGGTTGCTCAGCAAATTATCGACCTGATTGGTTGCAAGTATGAGGAAATACTGCAGGTTTCTGCAAAAACAGGAATCGGTATTGATGAATTGCTGGAAGCTATTGTAGAACGTATCCCTCCGCCTAAAGGAAGTGCGGATTCACCCCTTCGTGCGCTGATCTTTGATTCAGTGTTTGACGTGTATCGTGGATCGGTGGTTTATGTACGAATCTTTGATGGTAAGCTGGAAAAGGGCGATCCGATCAGGTTTATGGCTACCGGCAAGGAATACGAAGCCGAAGAGATAGGCTATCTCCACATGAAAAAATTTCCAACCGACGAGATCACTGCTGGAGAAGTAGGATATATCATCGGTAGTGTGAAATCAATCCAGGATACGCGCGTTGGTGACACGGTGACGACGGTTAGTCATGGCGCACCGATACCCATACCAGGGTTCAAGGTCGTGAAGCCGATGGTTTTTTCGGGAATCTATCCGACCAATGCCGATGATTTCGAAAACCTGCGATCTGCTCTTGAAAAGCTTCAGCTAAACGATGCCGCACTACAGTTTCAACCAGAAACATCGGCGGCACTTGGATTTGGTTTCCGCGCCGGATTCCTCGGGATGCTGCACATGGAAATTGTGCAGGAACGCCTTGACCGCGAATTTGATATGGATATTATCACAACTGTTCCTAATGTGCAGTTCGACGTATTGCTGACAAACGGTGAAAAGGAAGAGGTGGATAATCCGAGCGAGATGCCTGATCGTGGAGTTATTGAAGAGATATATGAGCCGTATATCCGGGCCCAGATTATTACTCCGGCTGATTACATCGGATCTGTGATGAAGCTTTGCCAGGAGCGGCGCGGTGTTTATGTGAATACACACTACCTCGATACGAAACGGGTGGACATCACCTATGAACTTCCACTGGCTGAAATCGTCTTCGACTTTTATGACAAGCTCAAAAGCAATACGCGGGGATACGCCTCACTTGATTACGAATTTATCGAACGTCGTGAAGGCGATCTCGTGAAACTTGATATCATGCTCAATGGCGATCCTGTTGATGCTTTGTCAACCATCGTACACCGGGATAAAGCATATGAATGGGGACGCAAGCTGTGTGGTAAATTGAAGGAACTTATTCCGCGCCAGATGTTCGAAGTGGCTATTCAGGCGGCTATTGGAAATAAGGTCATCGCCCGTGATACGATCCGTGCACTTCGCAAAGACGTTCTTGCCAAGTGTTATGGCGGTGACATTTCCCGGAAACGCAAGCTTCTTGAAAAACAAAAAGAGGGTAAGAAACGTATGAAGCAGGTAGGCAGTGTGGAAATACCGCAAGAAGCCTTCCTGGCAGTTTTATCTATGAGTAATGATTGATCAAGTGACGCGAATGATTCGAAAAATATCCCTGTTTGCCCTGTTCTTCGCTTTCGCCGGAATCGGAATCGTACGAGCCCAGCAGTACAACATGTTTAAGGAACCCACCATCCGTAAGGTGAGTCATGCCAAGCGCGCGAAGTTTCAATCGCGGTTTAATGATATTAAATGGACTGGACAGGGATTATATCAAAAGAATACGATCGATCATGTTCCGACGATCGAAATCCGGGCCAGGCTTCAATCCGAGTTTGGGGATCCGACACAGACTTTAACGGATATGGTTGGGAAAAAGAACTTCCGTCCTGGAATGTTCGTAGAGTTTGAGTATTGGTTTGTAGTCAACGATTCCATTCCGATGATGGTCCTGGACGTTGACGGTCCTTTTGAAAATGGGCTCGTTTACGCCGGTGCAAGCCGATATATTGACCTGATGCCTGAAGTAAAACGTACTCTTTCCAAAAAGCTGATGGATGTGAAAAAACTGAGCGATTTCAGTGATTATTTTTATTCACCGGAGCGCAAGAAATGGTATCGGGTTGAATACCAGAATGGGAAATTTTCACACAAGCAGATTTCTCAGCCCAAGGGGTTACATTTCCCCAAAAGTGATATGAAGTAATAACCAGTATTAGCACGTAAACCTTGGCAAATAAATCCACAAACGTAGAAAAGCAACCCCGCGGTAAAGAGCGGTTGAGTCACAAGCATCATCATCTGAACAAGAAGGCCAAATCATGGGCCCGCGAATGGCTGGATGCGATTATTTTTGCGGCGATTGCCGCGTTAATCATCCGTGCCTTCTTTTTTGAAGCTTATCGTATTCCAACGCCGTCCATGGAAAAATCACTGCTCGTCGGTGATTTTCTGCTAGTGTCGAAAATGAACTACGGTCCCCGTACGCCCATGTCAGTGGGTATCCCCTTCACCAGCGTCCATATTCCCGATCTGACCGTACCCTGGGTTCGCTTGCCGGGTTTTGAAAATGTGGAACGATATGACGTCGTTGTATTCAATTACCCGATTGATGATGATGTCATATCCGAAAAGACCAATTACATCAAACGGTGCATCGGAATGCCCGGTGATACCTTGTCGGTCAAAGACAAGATAGTCTATGTCGATGGAAAAGCTACCCAGACATTTCCGACTATGGAGGAGACCTACGTAGTTACGGTGAAGGAAAGGCTGCGTCTTAGTCCGGCGCGGGTTGAACAGGCAGGTGCCAAAATATTTCAGATGGTCGATCAGGGCAAGTACATTGTAAATATGACGAAAGCAATTGCCAATGAGATCAGCAAATGGCCTGAGATACAAAGTGTAAAACCGAACGCCTATCCGGAAGATTATAACGAATTTCAGAACTCACGCTTTACGTTTTCACACGGGATTACCGGCAACCGGGATCAGTTTCCTGCTGTTGTTGTACCCTTTAAAGGGGAAACCGTTCATCTGACTGATCAGAACTGGCACCTGTATGAAAATATTGTTGAGCGATATGAGCATAACAAAGTCTCCAAACTTGGAAATGATTTTGTGATTAATGGTGTAAAAACCAATGATTACACCATCAAGCAGAATTACTATTTCATGATGGGTGACAATCGCGATAACAGCGAGGACAGCCGTTACTGGGGATTCGTGCCGCACGATCACATCGTGGGTAAAGCATTCATTGTCTATTTCTCATGGGACAACAACCGCATGCTGCCACGATTCGGCCGGATATTCCACCTGATTAATTAGCAGATAAGGGATACAGGGAATAAGGAAAATAGGGGAAATAGAGGAGGGTTACGAGTTAAGGTAGATCGGATCAGAACCTTATGTGACGCTATTGTTCAGGCGTGGACGCCTGAACAAGCCTTGTTCCTTGGCTTTACTTATCCCCAAATTCCCTTATACCCTGTATCCCTGTATCCCAGATCAGATACTCAACGTCTTGCCACGCACCCCACCCTCGCGATCGGCAAGCTGACCGCATCCTGCATCGATGTCATCACCACGGCTGCGTCGTACGGTTGCCCGGACGTCGTAATCGGTTAGTGCTTTCATAAAGTGATTTAGACGGTCTTCGCGGGCGCGTTGCATTGAGACGCCCTTGACCGGGTTATACATAATGATATTTACCTTGCTCGGAATCCAGTGAGCTATTTTTGCAAGGTTTTTGGCGTCTTCGAAATCATCATTGAAATGATCGAATAGCAGATACTCATAAGTAACCGGCTGACTCGTTTCGGCATAGTAATGTTTGAGAGCGTCTTCAAGAGCTTTGAGATTCAGCGACTTGTTGATCGGCATGATCTTATTGCGTTTCTCATCAGTCGGCGCATGTAGCGAAATAGCCAAATTGAATGGCTCTTTATCAACTCCAAGCTGACGAATCTGCTTGGCCAGGCCAACCGTTGATACGGTAATACGTCGCGGTGATAACTCCAGGCTCAAAGGATCTGTGATGATGGCAACCGATTCAACCACTTCCTTGTAGTTGTGCAACGGTTCACCCATCCCCATGTACACTATATTGGTGATCTTTTTCCCAAATCGCTGCTCACTAAATTCATTGATAAACGTGACCTGATCCACGATTTCCCCGGCTGCCAGGTTTCGGAAGTAACCCATTTTTCCGGTTGCACAGAATGAGCATCCGAAAATACATCCCACCTGCGATGATACGCACACAGTCAATCTGTCGGCAGTACCGTCATCATTCATTCCCGGGATGAGTACTGATTCGATATGCTTACCGTCATGTAGAGAAAAAAGAAACTTCACGGTTTGATCGGAAGCTTCCTGCATATGGGCGACCTTAATCGGATGTATAACAGCCTTCTGTTCCAGCTCTTCGCGAAGGTCCAGGGAGAGGTTGGTCATTTCGGTAAACGTCTCCGCCCGTTTCTGATAGAGCCACTGAAAGATTTGATCGGCCCGGAAAGATTGCAGATCGAGTGAGTTGCAAAACTCACGCAGTTCTTCCCGTGATAAAGCTTTGAGATTGGTTTTTGTCGTTGTCGTAATAGGTTCACTCATAGTTCAAAAATACGGAAACATCGGTTATTCCCTTAACAATCTCTCTTGTAATAATGTTTGAAGATCTCTTCGGCCATCTAAAATACAATGAACAAACACGTTATCTTCAATTACCTGATATATGATCCTGTAAGGTTTGCATAAAATTTCCGCATAATTATCTATTTCTAATAACTTTAGCTCTGGCGGGATACGGCCTCTTCCTGGAATTACCTGAAGCGTAAGGCATTCCTGATATAATTTGTTATACAATTTTTCTGCGGCCTCCTCAGAATCATTCTGGTATATGAACTTATAGATCTCAAACAAGTCATCCTCGGCATCAGAGATGAAATGAACCTTAAATTTCATTCATATCTTTTTTAAAACCATCGATTTTTTTTCTGGTGTCTTTGAAGGCCTTGTCAATCGGTTTATAATTTTCTTTCTTCATATTCTTCCCACTCGAAGCCAATATTTTTAAAAAGGCAAGGGCTTCCTGGGTTTGCTCATATACCTTTATATCCTGGAGGACCACTTTGGCTTCCCCGTTATGGGTAATCACCATCGTTTTTTGATTTTCAGCTACATCCCGGATAACCTGTGATGCGTGGGCCTTTAAATAACTGATGGGTTTTATTGATTCGCTAAACTTCATTTTAACATCTATTAGTTAGACCAAAATATAGTCTTTTATTAGGTCGGATTCAATGAATGGATTTTATAATTATTGTCAACTTCTCGTTCCCAAGCTCTGCTTGGGAATGTACATCCGGAAGCCCTGCTTCCATTTCTAGTGTAATTACCAGTTAATTTGTAAAGTATTTAGCCGCGGATTTACGCGGATCCAAGCAGATTAAATCTAAGTTTATCTGTGTCAATCTGGTACGCCAAGAAGTGTGCATGTTAACATATAACTTAAATACCTAAAAAGATGAAAGATCTTTACAGCCCAATTTGTCGTTCAGGCTGAAGCATGGTCGAGGTGCGGGGAGGAAACGAACCGTGCTGAGTTCGGCCGCTGTGCTGGGGTGAGCTGCCACAGTTAAGCCTCGTTACACACTAACGATACTGGCCAAGTTCTCAGAGATGATGAAGCTCTGCTTACTTTACTGGTAACAATCAATGAACCATAACCATGAAATCGAAGCAAAAGCTTCAGGAAGACGCATTACGAAGTGGAGCTCTGTAACGAGAATCAAAAATATATTTGTCAAGTAGATCCATATTCACGTTTGCTTGTAGATGCCGGTATAGGTACTACTTGGATAGTCTTTACCACCGTTAGTTTTACTTATATAATTATCAGCTGGGTCCTCCAGCACTATGTTATAACGGATACGTTTTATATCCATAATTTCTCGGGAAAACTATCAATCGATCGAATCCAGACAATCCTGCATTTCCGGCACAAATGGGCATGGATCGGGTATGCATTCGTTCCCGTCTCGTTGTTTATTAAGGTTGGTTATGCCGCAACGGCAATAAATATAGGGTTGGTGTTATTCAATATCGACTTGGGGTTCAGGTCCATTTTCAGGGCAGCGTTAGTGGGGCAGACTGTTTTCATCACGGCCTCCCTGGTAAAACTAAGCGGGTATTTATGGTGGCACCCCGTGCATTCCGTCATGGCGCTGATCATGTTTTATCCCCTCACCCTGGCATCGGTGATGGATTTAAATAAGGTCCCTCATTGGTTTTGGTACCCTCTGGAGACGATCAATGTATATGAGACCATTTATTGTTTCGTAGTTGCCGGTTACCTGGCGCATCTTTTTAAGAAGAACTTTAAAGAACTTCTGGGGGATGTCATTATATCCTACGGTTCTGCTCTCGTGTTATGGATGGGCGTTATTGTTTTTCTTTCACTGCAAATTATGTGATCATGACTGTTCCTGAAAGAGTTTACACGTAGAGGAAAATTTTCATCGTCATTGTTGTTGGGGCGGTTTTTTTTCTGACCTGGCTGATTTTCCAATCAATCCAAGAGTTTCACCAAAAGCAAGTTCTATCTGAGCGTATCCGGCATATGCCTGCTTTTCGTTTGGCCGATCTGCGGGGAAAAGAAATTACCTCTGCCGGTATCCTGAAAGATAAACCTGTTGTATTTGTTTACTTTAAAACCACCTGTCCCTTTTGTCATGCCGAGATCAGTGATATTCGGAAACACCCGGAGATCACGATGGATCCTTTATCATTGCAGATTCCGCCGACTCTGTGAAAAAAATGAGTGAGGAAAAACTTGAATCGATTTGGCAATCGAAAGCACTTCTCGTACTTGAACCGAATAAATCATTTAAAAAAAAGAAACTGGTTGTAAGAGAGAAAATTCAGTGGTTTAAGGAAATCATTGAAAAAGATCTGAATATCCTGGGGTTAGTATTGGCACTGGGTATTTTCATATCAATCCTAAACTTATCCACAGCGATTTTTTTACAAAAATTAATAGACAATATCCTTCCCAATGGAGAAACCCTGAAACTGGTGGTAGGCCTTGCTCTTTTGGGTTTTCTTCTGCTGGTAAAAACGGGCTGACTTATATCCGCAGAATTTTCCTGATCGATCAGAGTCGGGACTTTAATAACCGGATCATTCATTACTTTTATAGTAAAATTCTTCGACTGCCACAGTTATTCTTCGACAGTAGGCAATCGGGCGATCTGATTGCAAGAATGTATGATATTTCCAGATTGCAAAAGACCATCACCTATCTGATTGGTCAGGTCATGATTCACATTTTAATCGCTCTTTCGTCAGCCATATTCATATTTACATATTCCGTTTCAACCGGATGGATTGCGTTATCCTGCATCCCATTTTACGTAATCCTGGTCCTTTATTATCAGAAACCGCTTCTCAAAGGGAAACGGGAAGCGATGGAGGCACATGCACTAAATGAAAGTAACTATATCGATACTATTCAGGGTTACGAAAACTCATGGATCGCCATTCGAATTAAGTCGGGGAGATAATCTGTTTTCTAAATCATTACAGGACGCATTAATTACATCAGTGTGATAAAGTCAGGGTCAAAAACACTCTGTTAAAGTTACTCAATCGAAAGGGAAACAGAGAGCTTTGGCGTATATCAATTTAGTAATCTTATGATGCCGAACTATCGCCTGCCATGCCGGGCTGAACCGCCGGTAGATCCGAGATCTAGTACAAGCGCCACAACAAGAAATGCAACCTGCCAGAATCCCCAGACGCCGCTGAAAATATTCATTACTACGGAATACCAGAGCAAGGTATAAGGCAGGAAAATAAAACCAAGTATTGGAATGAGCAGGCCGTGAAATGTGTCTCCGAACCAGTTAGAAAAGAACCATAACAGGAAAATGGCGATCCTGGGAGCTGCCATTCCGAGAATAAAAAATAAACAACCCATAATGATTGTGTTGTGTTATAGTTATCGCTTAATCAGTTGTAACACATAGAGGAAGATAATCGCTCCAATTACAGATGTGAGCAGTCGCCCGATGAAGCTGAAGGCATGTAAACCCACGAAGCTGAACACGAATCCGCCAACCAGCGCTCCGATGATACCTACTACCAGGTTGCCGATCATTCCAAAACCTTCGCCCTTCATGATCTTTCCGGCGATCCATCCGGAGAGTAATCCGATAATTAAAAATGCGATAATGCCCATGATGTTTAGATTAAGTGCATAAAACCTTTCTTTTAGAAAGGCATACGATGTTTATAGATCAAGGTTACGGCTGAATCAAGAGGGCAGGTGAATATTAACTCTGAGCCCAAGAATGAAATTCAGATCACTATTTCTGGAAATATTCGTGTCAAACGGAAAGGCCATATATAGCGATGGAGTCCAGTTTTTTTGTGGTGATCCAACCTCGAAATAAAATTGATGCGATGTCCGGTGATGCACTGGATGACCATTAAGTTCTCCTGAAACAAAATCATCCGTCAAACAAGCTATTCCTTTAATACCGGCTCCAATGAGAAAGTTGCTGTATTGATACCGTACATGTCCACCATAGTTCAAAAACCATTCATCTTTCCATTCCGAGTCAGTTCTTAACGATGCGAAGGAACCGAAGATAAATTGGTAAGAAAAACCTGAGGGTAAATGTTTTATGTAGTGCAGGTTCGCACGGATCACCCAGGTTTTGTAGTCAGAGGCTGAAAACCGGTAATAATCTGCATTTTCATTTATGAAATAGTTTCCCTGTTCATTTAATGGTAGTCTTACCCCAAAATCGAGCGAAAATCGAGAGTCGGGGAAAAAACGTTCAAGTCCGATGTATGGATTACAGGGAGCGAACTGCCCTTCCTTGTATGATGAATTTGTCCATTTGTGATAGGAAAAGGGGATATCGGCCTTAAAGCGCAAAGCATTGCTAACAGGCAGGCTGATGCTAATGAAACTCGTACTGGTCAAAGCGGATAGTTCAGAGTGCGAAAATGACGGGTGATACCACTCGATTGCAATTTGAGGATCGCGGCTCCAGGCCTGTATCAGGCTTTTGCCCATTGATTGACCGTTAAGTATGAAGATGAGAAGGACTAAAAATGAAAGAACTTTTTTGAACAAACACATATTTCTGTTCTTCATAGATCTGTTACAGATGATTTGTGAAAGGATCATTTCCCGATTTGGTTTAGTATTATAGTTGCGCGAAATCCAATAATCAGGTTGGTGACTCTGCTCGATTCTTTATCTATTGGGAAGGCAAGGTATAAGTCGGGAATCCAGCTTTTGAGGTCGAGTCCACCCTCGAGGTACAGGTGATACATGGATCGTTCACCAACAGTGGCATGCGATTCTGAGATATTGATAATGCCGGAAATCCCGCCACCCAAAATGGCTTCATTCTTGTTATAATGTAATGCAAAGCCGTGGGGAAGCAGTAATTGGCCGTCGCCCCCGTCTTTCGTGTATATTGCTGCGATTCCTCCCAGGTATAATTGATAGGAGACGTAGGAACTTAAATTGCCAAAATAATGGCCTTTTAAAGAAAGCGTGAAGACGTGTTGGCTTGCAGAGTCGAAACGGTAAAAACTGGTGTAATCAGCGATAATCGGATAATTATAATCGTCTTTTGAGATCAGGGGCAGCCGAACCCCAAAGTTGACTGTCATCGGTGAGGATGGATTATAAATTGACAACCCGATATACGGATTACCAGGTGAAAATTGACTCCTTGTATGTCTGGTCAGATCATAGTAATTGTTGCCGCTGTAATAAATGGACTTATAGTAGATAAATGGCAGATCGGCATCGAGCAATAAATTATGTCCAGCAGGATACCTGAGGCTCAAATAAGTGGCATTGGTTAGTCCTTTGTAATTATCACCTGAAAATTCCGGGTGATTGACCTCAACAGAAAATTGGGGCTCTTTACTCCATGATTGCAGCAAACTCTGGGCAAAAGATCTTAGTGGAATGCAGGCAATAACCGGAATTACAAATATGGCTGTAAGAAGTTGTTGAACACGTCTGTAATTGTCTCTCATACCTCTCATGTGGATTTTATTAAACTCTTTTAAGATAAGTAAGGAATCCAAAGTGTCAACCCTTAAGGTTCCGGGAGCACAATTCGATCTGCTTTAAGCAGTCTTAGGTAACTGTTTGTGAGAGGGAAGAATACATTGACTTGAGTGTGCCTGATTTATGTGTGGAAATGCAGGTTTACCCGTAAACCAAAAACAAAATTCAATTGATACCAACCAGATAGCTTATTATCAAGCGGGAATGCAAGGTACATGGATGGAGTCCATTTATCCTGGGGTGATCCGACCTCAAGATAAAATTGATTGGACAGACCCTCGTACAGGATTGAGTTTAAGGAGGCTAAGCCCTTGATACCTCCCCCAATAAGAAAATTTCCCTGTTGATACCTCACATGCCCCCCGTAGTTTATAAATGCTTCAGATTTAATACGTCTTTGTTTGGTGAGTATTACGAAGCTGCCAAAGATAAATTGATAGGAGAAACCGCTTGGAAAATGTTTTTTCAAGCGAAGGTTTCCCTGGAGAACCCAGGTCGCTTTAGTAGATGCATACGCTCTGTAATAAACTGAATTCTTATCAATGATGGATGAGCCTGAGAGACACAACGGGAACCTGATGCCGAGATTCAGGATGAGGGGTGAACCGGGCAACCAATTAGCTATACCAACATAAGGATTCCCAAATTCGAATTTGGCTTTGTTCCTGTCATTTTTATTGTTGTAGTAGGAGAAAGGGATGTCGGCTTTAAACCAGAGATTTCTACCGGCAGGTGTTGACAGACTGAAAAAGCTGATGTTTGTCAGAGCACTATAATCTATACGAGAGAAAGATGGATGATACCACTCAAAAGCGAGCTGGGTGTCGTCACTCCACGATTGTATAAGACTTTGGCCTGCTGCTTTTCCTGATGTCAGAAAAAATTCGAGTACAAGAAATGCCGCGATAGCAATGGATAAAATAATTCTGTGGCCGTCTCTCATCTGTTTTCATCTGGTATTTAAACTCCTCTAAGATAAGTAAGGGCTTCAAAATTTCAAGGGAAGAAACAAATAAGTTTTGTGATATGACTAAAAGCTGTTTACCCCAAAATGGTCTATAATTTCAGGCCTGACAATAAGCATCCTTTATGAAGACAGGCACAAAAAAAGCCTGCCGTTGATCGGTCAGGCTTTTCTTGATCAATCAAATTTGGTTAATCACATCAAAGTAGCTTAGCGTTTAATGTGATTTTTGCTCCGGTAAGCACTTTCGACACCGGACAATTTTTCTTGGCATCTTCAGCTATTTCCTGAAATTTATTATTGTCGATGCCTTCGATCTTGCCTTCAGTGTCCAACTCAATGCTTGTTATTCCAAATCCATCATCTGTTTTATCAAGATGAACATTGGCCTTGGTACTTACATGGTCAACTGTGTAACCTGCTTGTGAGAGAGCATTTGAAAAAGCCATGGAAAAGCAGCCGGCGTGTGCTGCCGCAATAAGTTCTTCAGGATTTGTTCCATTGCCGTTTTCGAAACGTGAGGTGAAGGAAAATGGGCCTTCCCAGGCGCCTTTCCCTATTTTCATAGTTCCTTTTCCGCTTTTCAGGTCGCCATTCCACTGGGCACTAGAGGTTCTTACTGGCATAATTACTCCAATATTTTGTTGAGAGTTTCCATTATCTGCCTGCCTAACAAATAGAAAAGGATATTATGTTCCCGCCAGATACTAAGTAGTGGAAATTTCAGATGATTCTGCTTTAATGTCTTTCCTGGATGGCTTATATCGGTATCGCCACCAGATAAAAACGTACGTCAGAATTAAAATGATAACGTTGGGATAAAAGACACGCGGATCTCCCCAGCTTAAGCCCTGGAATGACCAATGTGAGAATGGAAAGAACAGATGTGTCTGAAAACGTTCGTGAGTGGGAAAATCGAGTAGGAGATGAAATGCGTAGGGAATTCCAAGCCATAGCCATTCTTTTTTACCGATGAAATAGACCAACATCAGCACGCCGAGCAGAAGGACAAGACTATGTGTGTATATGTAATAATGATTGTATTCATAGACGAGTTCTGCTGGTAATGGCGGACCACCAGCACGCCACATGCCCGGTTTATCGGCTATGTTCCATGCATCATGCCAGCCCAGCCGAACGATGGCATCAATCTTAGCTGGTATGAACCAGAGAAGATCCGGAGCGGCTCCGGCTAAAACTCCCCACCACGCCAGGTTCTTGCTTTTCCAGCGTAGTGATGCGTAACCCCATGCTGCATGCGAAAAGGTATCCATGCGATTGATGTTAAATGAATCGATTATCCATAATTCATTTTAGCAGAGTTGTATGGCCTTATCAAGAAATAGTGATTAGAAATTTGGAATTAGTAATTCGGGGCCCACCAATTTCCAATTTTTAAGATAAGTCATCCATAAACTTTGTAATGCTACCGAATCGCTATCAATGGATGTACTTCCAATGACGTTTCTGTTTTGCTGAATATGTAAAAGATCTTTTTACGAAGTTGTGGTGATGTGCTTGTTATTTCCAGATCAGGGGAACATCCATTCGCACATCAAAAAGCAGCACTTCGCTGTCATCATCAAACTTGAATTCAAGCTTATCTGTGTCTGTGATGCCCACGCCGTCTCCCTGGTTTAGTTCAAGTCCAGCAACAGATAATTTACCATCAACGACCTGGATCCAGGCTCCGCGTCCTTTTTCGAGGTGATGAATGACCGTATTTCCGTTTGAAAAAAGTCCGCTGTAAACTCGTGCATCGGTGTTGATAGGCATGCTCCCGTCGCGTTGATCAGGTGAGACGTAGGTGCGAAATCTCCCCTGGCGTTCTTTCGGTGTGAACTTCAATTGTTGATAGCTGAATTCTGTCTGATCGGTAGACGGAATAAACCACATTTGGTAGTTGTGTTCCACTTCGTCGTGGATATTTTCCTCGGAGTGAATCATGCCGTTGCTTCCGGCACTGATGTGCTGCATTTCTCCGGCGGTGATACCCGCACTATGACCAAAGTTGTCTTTGTGGGTCAGAATTCCGGATGATACGTATGTAACAATCTCGACGTGCCGGTGCGGATGCGCCTGGAAACCGGAGTGAGGCTGAATATGATTCTCAACTATGACTCGAATCGGTCCAAAATGAACCCATTCCGGGTCACGATACTCGGCAAAAGAGAACGTCATCCAATTGTCTGTCCAGCCCAGATCACTAAACCCGCGATCGTTACTGCGGAGCAGGCGAATAGAAGGTGAATCTGTTGTCATATCATTTAGTACTGAATGGCTGGATGAATGGCTGGATGGACGAAGAAGTTCGACTCAATCATCCAGTATAGTTGAAAAACAAGATACCCAACAAAATATTACGATTGCCGGGTATCCTGTTTTGTCAGGTGATTATTGAGAAACTTTGGTATAGTATTCTTCTACTTTATCCCAATTCACGATATCCCAGAAGGCAGCGATGTAATCTGGGCGCTTGTTCTGGTATTTCAGATAATAAGCGTGTTCCCAGACATCGAGTCCGAGAATCGGGGTGATGCCGTTCATGTACGGACTATCCTGGTTGGGTGTTGAGAAGACTTCGATGGATCCATCCTCTTTAACACCGAGCCAGGCCCAACCGGAACCAAAACGTGTAGCGGCCGCATGGCTGAATTCTTCTTTAAATGTGGTGAAACTCCCAAACTTTTGATCAATGGCTGTTGAGAGAGGCCCTTTCGGTTCTCCACCACCATTTGAAGAAAGAATAGTCCAAAACAGGCTGTGATTAGCATATCCACCGCCATTATTGATTACGGCCTGGCGTTTGTCTTCAGGTATTTCTTTGATACGACGCAGTACTTCTTCTATGGGGAGGTCCGCAAATTTTGTTCCCTCTATAACTGCATTTAACTTATTTGTATAGCCTTGATGGTGCTTGGTATGATGGATCGTCATCGTACGTTCATCAATGGCCGGTTCCAGTGCGTTATAATCGTATGGTAAATCAGGTAATGAATATGCCATAATGTTATTTTTTTTAGTGAACGTTGCCTGTTTATGCAGAAAAATCGGTGAAGTAGAACATTGAATTCGGTAAAAATATCAAGCCGTTAATTACGTATTCACCTGGCTCTGTGTTTATCCGAATTCTTATTCCTTCGTTGGAATTTGTTAGTTTCCTTTTATTTCTGATTGGAAAATAGTAGTATTGGGATAATAAAACAAGTAAATACTTGGAATATAGATTATGGGTGTCCACTCGACGGAAGGGAAATTTCTGCTATATCTAAAAACCAATGGTGCGCAATCAACTCCAACTATTGGTAAAGCTTTGGATATGACTTCAGAAGCTGCACGTCAGCAATTGACGAAACTTGAGGAGGAAGGGAAGGTTAAATCCTCGAGAGATATCAAAGGTGTGGGAAGACCGACCAAGGTTTGGAAACTGACTCAGTTCGGTCATGCACAGTTTCCGGATGCCCATTCGAAATTGACGGTACAGCTTATTGCCCAAATTCGTGATGAGCTTGGTGAAGAATCGCTTCAGAAGATCATCACTGCTAATCAGAAAGATCAACTAGCAAAGTATCAAACGGTTGTTGACCACAAAACCGGCCTCGAGGAAAGAGTTAGCCGGCTCGCAGACATCAGGTCTGAGGAAGGATATATGGCCGAGTGGAAAAAAGATAAAAATGAGTTTCTCCTGATAGAGAATCACTGTCCGATTTGCGCCGCCGCCGAAGTGTGTCAGGGTTTTTGTCAGGCTGAATTAGAGACGTTCCGGGAAGTGTTGGGAGATGATATCAATATTGTGCGTGAGGAACATATCCAGACCGGCGCGAGAAGGTGTGCCTACAGGATCAGCAAGAAAAGTTAAGGTCGCAATTCTATTTAGTTTCGTTTCTCTGATTTGGTTATCGTTATATCAGATATGTGCTCCGTCAGGCAATATCTGGTGAGCATGATTTATCGGTAATCATTAACTATGAAGGAGAAATTATATGAAAAGAGGGTTTTGTTTTTTCTCAGTGTGTCTCGTATTAGGTTTGGTTTCGGTAGTAACTGCACAAGACCATTTTAATGGAATCAATGTTGGGATGAACAACCTGTACCTGCTCTCGAATGCCAGGACCCGTTCCATCTCCCCGGAAAACCGTACGGGTGCAAAGGGAAAAGGTGGCATGGCGACGCTTAAAAACGGTAATGCTGCTCATGCGGCGAGAGAGCTTGGCCAGGGCTGGAAGGTGAATCCGTACATTATCATCAAATCCGGTCAAATAGATACCCTTGCTGAGATAGACGATTCCGGTGCTATTCAACACATCTGGATGACTCCAACCGGATCCTGGCGTTTTTCAATCCTGAGAATTTATTGGGACGGTGAAAAGAATCCGTCTGTGGAAGTCCCGGTTGGTGATTTCTTTGCAATGGGATGGAATGATTATCACCAGATATCGTCCCTGGCCGTGGCTGTAAACCCGAGAAGCGGACTCAATTGTTACTGGGTTATGCCGTTTCACAAGAAATGTGTGATCACAATGGAAAACATAGCCGAGAAATCTATGACGCTGTATTACCAGATCGATTATGCGCTGACTAATGTTCCCAATGATGCTGCCTATTTTCATGCCCAGTTTCGTCGTGTAAATCCGTTGCCTTACAAGCAGGTGTATACGATCGTCGATAATATCGAAGGAAAAGGACAGTATGTCGGAACCTATTTGGCCTGGGGATCTCACAGCAGTGGCTGGTGGGGAGAAGGCGAGATCAAGTTTTATATCGATGGCGACACTAAATTTCCAACCATAAACGGAACTGGCGTTGAAGATTATTTCTGCGGGTCTTACGGTTTCCAGGTACCCAATGAAAAAGGAGAAAGTGATTATAAGGATTTCACATCACCGTATACCGGTTTTTATGTCGTGAAACCTAATTTACCTAATGAGACCCAGACTCGGTTTGGAATGTATCGCTGGCATATCCACGATCCCATCCGATTCGATCATGATTTGAAAGTAACGATTCAGGCATTAGGCTGGCAAAGTGGCGGCAGGTATCTGCCGCTTCAGGATGATATTTCGTCCGTAGCTTACTGGTATCAGACAGCACCACATACACCTTACCCGCCACTGCCTCCGAAGGACGAGTTGGAATTGCATTAATAAAAACGGCAGCCTCACATCTAAAAAAGTGGAGACTGCCGGTTTTATCATAAAGATGAAAATACTCAGGCGGGCGTCAATGCAAGCTCATTCAGAGCATTATTTATCCGGATCAACTCACTTTCATTTAGTGTGATATTCGCGGCCTTTGCGTTTTGTGTTGCCTGTTCCGGGTTGCGCGCGCCGACAAGTGCTATTGTGATACCCGGTTGCCGAAGAGTCCACTGAATAACAAGCTGAGCTAATGTAGTATTCTTATCATCAGCTAGGGGCTTTATTTTGTTAAGAAAATCGTTTGTTCTCTTAATGTTTTCATCTGTGAAGTAGCGTTCATTTGCCCGCGTATCACCTTCTCCAAATTCGTATCCCGGTTTCATTTTCCCGGTAAGAAGTCCGCGTTGAAGGGGGCTGTACGCGAGAATACCCTTATCATTTTGAATACAATAAGGCACGACATCTTGCTCAATATCACGGCGGACCATGCTGTAAGGGACCTGATTAGATGCCAGCGAAATAATCTTTTCTGCCGCTTCCATTTGTCCAACGTTATAGTTGCAAACTCCCGCCTCACGGATTTTTCCCTGCTTTTTCAGTTGAAGAACTGCTTCCATCGTTTCTTCGATGTGCGTTGATCCATCAGGCCAATGAATCTGGTACAGGTCGATATAATCAGTTCCCAGTCTTCTCAGGCTGTCTTCACATTCTTTGATGATGCTTTCTTTGCGGGCATTCTTGTAGATATTGATATCATTGCCCTCATTGTCTTTGCTGGAAAAATAGAATTCACCGTCTTCTAAGTCCCAGCGTAAACCGTATTTGGTCAATATTTGAACTTTGTCGCGGGATATGCCTTTTATGGCTTGGCCGACGATCTGTTCACTCAATCCCTGACCATATACGGGAGCAGTGTCGATAGTCGTTACGCCAAGATCGTAGGAAGCATGAATAGCCGAAACCGAATCGTTTTGTTCGGTACCGCCCCACATCCAGCCGCCGGCTGCCCATGCGCCAAAAGTTACAACGGAAAGCTGGAGATCGGTTTTTCCAAGTGTTCTGTATTCCATGAGAAATAATATTTATTTGAAATTTCTTTAGTTGAGAATCGAGTTGAGTTATGAAATAAGTTTTATTTACGAGACCATGCGCTGTAAGAATATTCAGTTCCTGTCGTTAATCGGCGTAAAAAATAGCGGTACAAAGATATTAAAACAAGAAAATACTTTGGAAAATATACCAATTCTTGATCCTCACCATATTTATTAAACATCTGCCGTGCAAAACGTTTAATAGTCAGAAGTGGTGTAAAGGGAATCAAGGATTCATTACAAAATTGTTTTTACGTGTATCGTCTTTACTTAGCGGCTAAAACGAGGTTGATGAATAATAGAAACAATTAAAGAGAACAGATATAAAAAAAGCGATGCAGAACCAGTCTGCATCGCTTGAAATAAAACGAATCGATAATCAGATCTTCCCGACCAGGTCGACACCGGGTTTGAGGGTGCTTTTTCCTGGTTCCCAACTGGCCGGACAAACGAGTCCGTCTGATTCACGTACGAAACGTGAAGCTTTGAGCTTGCGCAAGATCTCGCGAATGTTGCGGCCAATGCTGTTATCGTGCATTTCAAATGCAGCAATCTTTCCATCTGGATCAATGATATAGCTTGCACGTCTTGAAACTCCTTCTTCAGGAATCAGGGTACCAAACGTATCACAGATTTTCCGGGTCGGATCGGCAAGCATCGGGAATTGCACTTTGGAAATGGCTTCTGATGTGTCATGCCATGCTTTGTGAACAAACGCAGTGTCGGTACTGACACTCATAATTTGAGCACCTTCTGCCTTGAACTCGTCTTCTAAAAGAGCTGCTTCTTCGAGCTCAGTCGGGCAGACAAACGTGAAGTCTGCCGGGTAGAACAACAACACAAGCCATTGCCCGCGGTAATCGGACAGGTTTATCGTGTCGATTTCGTCCTTGTGATAGACCTCTGTTTTTATTTCGGGAATAGATTCGCCTATACCTAACATAGTGTGTCCAAATAGTTTGATGATTATAAATCGATGACTTTGTAAAAAGTTTCTTTTAAGTACAATGCAAAACTATCGAAAAACAGCGCCTTCTTCAAGTGATTGTAAATCATAACTTAATGATAGATAATAACTTAGAAGCGGTTCCAGCCTTTAATAATAATAGTAACGCTCTAAAGAATGGTTAATGTGGCAGATGTCGCATATTAACAATCAGTAACTCTGTTACTGATTGTTGTTAATCGTTGTGTGTGAAAAAGAAGTCCCGGAAAATATTCATCTCCGGGACTTCAAACAGGTGATTATACACCAGTAATTATTGTGTCATCGATAGGTTTACTTTCAACGGGGTATCCGTTGTTTCGCCTTTCAGATGGCGGTTCAGATATCTGTTGTAAACCTTCATGAGCAGAATATAGCTTGGCAGGTTATATGCAGCACCATGAGCACCAGGTGGATAAATGCGAAGATCGGCATCTTTTCCGGCGTTGGTAAGAGCTGTGATAAACTGCATGGTATTTCTTACATGCACGTTGTCATCCATGGCTGAATGGATGAGCAGGAGATAATCAGATAAATTTTTGGCATGGGTGGTTGAAGCAGACTGAATATATCCATCTTCATTGTCTGACAGGAGTCCCATATATCGCTCGGTGTAGATGGAATCGTACAGGCGCCAGTCGGTTGGAGGAGAGTTGGCAATGCCAAGCTTGAACACACCCGGATGAGTTGTGAGCGTATACGTAGTGATATAACCGCCATAACTCGTACCCATGATAGCAATGTTGCTTCCATCGACATAAGGAAGTTTTTGTAGATAATGGGCCGCTTCGACAAAATCGTGACTCTCCCATTTGCCAAGTTGCTTGTAGACGACCTTCATAAACTTGCTCCCGTAGTTATTTGAACCACGGTTGTTTACATCAACTACTATGTATCCTTCCTGAGCCAGGTACTGGTGAAAAGTATTTGTCTCAAACTGATCATAGACCGCTTGCGAACCCGGACCACCGTAAACCGCCATTACCACAGGATACTTCTTGGTAGAGTCAAAATTCATGGGTTTGATCACGTATGCATCAAGTTGTTGCCCGTCGGATGTTGTGAAATGAAATATCTCGCGTGGCGAGTAGAAATGCTGACTGATGTAATTTGATACCGACTTATTGTTTACGAGCTCATCGACCAGCTTCCCTTTCGTAGAGCGTAAGTCTACGTGAGTCGGGGTGGAGACATTCGACCGGGTATCAAGATAATATTTTGTATTTGGAGACATGTTAAATTCATGACGCCCTTTCGTTTTCGTCAGTTGTTTTTTGTGCGATCCGTTGAATCTGATTGAATAAAGCTGACGCTGGAGAGGAGAATTTTCGGTTGAAGAATAATAGATTGTTTTATGACGCGTATCGATGCCTTCAACACGGGTCACATTCCAGTTGCCGCGGGTTACCTGGTCCAATAGTTTGCCATCATAATTATATCGATAAATATGCTGCCAGCCGTCTTTGTCGGAAACCCAGAAGAATTCACGGACACCTTTCGGAAATGTCATGAGGTCCTGAACATTGGCGTAAAAATCATAAACATCGATCCAGGTGTCTGACTTCTGCTCCATAACAAGACGACGCTTTCCAGTTTTCACATTAAAGAAAAACAGCTTCAGATGATTTTGTGCCCGATTAAGGGTAATGACCGCAAGCGTACCTTTATCACTTGTCCAGTAGATGCGCGGGATGTAGAAGTCCCCTGTTTCACCGGTATCGAGCCAGATCTTCTTACCTGATTTCACATCTACGACACCGATCTTAACCGTGGGATTCGGATCACCCACCTGGGGATAACGGATCTTTACATATTGGGGATGTAGTCCCTTGTAATTGGTCATCTGTGCGACCGGCTCTTTGCTCTCATCGACCTGCCAGTATGCGATATACTGATCGTCAGGGGACCATTTCCAGGCCTGGGCCATGCCGAATTCTTCTTCGTAGACCCAGTCGAAATGTCCGTTGAAGACATGCTGGGTTGCATCGTTCGTTAGTTGCGTTTCTTTTTGAGTGGCGAAATCGTAAACGAACATGTTCCCTTCACGCTCATAGCCAATCATGGAGCCGTCTGGTGAGAGTTCAGCCGTCCTTGCATCTTTTGCAGCAATTTTCAACGAGCTGTCTGCAAGAGCGTAAACATAGTAATCGGAAATGCCAGATCGGCGGTAAATTTTTCGGAAATTGGTCTTAAAGAGCAAATGCTTTGAATCGTGAGCCCACTGAAAGGATTGATATTGAAATGGATTGCCCGAATTTGGAAAAGTGAGACCGGTTGCATCGAAAATCAGCTCATCTTTTCCGTTTTTTGGATTAAAAGCCCGAATTTCTTCTCTGTTTTTCTCTTCGTTGTATTGTGTGTAAGAATACCGGTCTCCACCATCGATCCAGTTCACACTTTGCGGACCACTGCCACCCGACAGTTTCGATGACGATAAGATGGCATCTTCAAGGTTTTTGTACGGTACTTTATTCTGGGCCCGGCTGAGAGGCAGGCAAACAAACAGGGAAAAGATCGCTATCAGACCATAGCGAGAAAGATTCGGTAGCTTCATGCCGTTTTTCCGTTAAATGTGAGTGATAATAATCGACGCAAAATAGTGAAAGGGAAGTAAGGTTGGAAATTTGGTTGTCAAAGCGGATAGGTAAGGTTAATGGGAAATCCCATGTTAATAAACAGCGATTTTATTTACTGTTGAAACGAGTTTTATTGTATAAATATACTGGGCAAAACAGCTTTTCTTAGAAGCTGTTTGAAAAAAGTATAATTCTGAGAATCGCTTACCCGAATGAAAAGAAAACTAGTATAGTAACGGGTTCTATTTCCTTATTGCATAGACAGCATAGTATCTGGGGGTTATCCTTCTCAGTAAGGGTCTGAATCCAATCACTCCGGAAGCGGACATCCACTTCTCGCTACTTACTATTTTCCATCCGGCTTTATCAAGCAGCCAATCAAATTGCCAATCCTCGAATTCGTGATAGTGCCGATCCCAGGGGTCTTTGGGATTCCTATATGATTTGGCAAACCAAAGTCGCATAGGTATGGTCGCAACCACCTTTTCGGCTTTAATTTTTCTGAGCACGTTAAAGGGTGCTACAAGATGTTCCAGAATCTCGAATGCAGTTACAACATCTGCGTCAAACCGGGATACAATTTCGGGCTCTAAATCCAAATCCTCGCCTTGGGTATTGGATACTTCGAATCCCTGCTGCTCCATTAATTCAGATAGTTGGTTCCTGGTACCCAAATCTAGAATTCTTGAATTTTCAGGTACATGGGCAGCCAAAAAATTAATCGTTCTTTGGTGCCGTTTATTTAGGAGTTCATTGTTTGAATTGTTTTCCATCGCCGGATTCTGCGTTAATGGTGCTTTTATTTTCAGGAGTAAGTATAAAACAATTCTTAAAATTATTTTTTCGCTCGTTGTGATGCATATGTTATTATCCGTTTTATCAACTGTACCGCATCGTCAGATAAATGGAGACCATAAATAGCCCCAGAGAAGAGGACTACTATGAGCACACACCGAATAATCAGTTGTAGTAGGGAGTAGCCAGGTAGAACGGGGATATAGGCGATGAACAGAACAACTACCGAAACGATCAATGTGATAATCGTTTTTTTTGTAAAGGGCTGTATCTTATAATGATACAAGAGGAATAAGATGTTCGCCGAATTGATGATTAGTATCGAAAGTGCCGTCGCCATTGCTGCACCTAAGATACCGAAACGGGGAATAAAAATGAGGTTGGTTATTATGGCGATGACAAGCAGCAGGATATTTGAGTACAGGTTAAACCGGTATTTTTCCGAAGCCATGATGACCCCCCCATTTGCACCTGTTGCCACATCGAATAATTTACTCAAGCCAATAAACAATATGACATATTTTCCGGCTGCATATTCCGCCGGCAGAAAACCGAGGACAGTATCAATATTGGTCCAGATACATAAAAAGATAATGATGCCCGGCAATAACTGATTGATAGCAGTTTTCTTATAGATGGCAGACACATAATCTAGATCCCCTTTGGCCCAGGCATCGTTAATTAATGGATAGGCAATTCTGGTGATTGCTCTCGTTGGCACCAGAATAACCGCCCCAATACTGAAGGCAACAAAATAGATTGCAGTATCCGCTAATCCAGACATGGCTCCAAGCATTATGATATCTACATTATTAATGGCCGTATAGGTAAGGCCTGCGAATAACGTGAATAAGCCATACTGGAGCATTTCTATTACTAAAGACTTCGACAAAAAATTTAAGTCAGGTCGAATATGAAATTCCCCGATTAATCCAATGTAGCTTGCTAACACTAGTGTTTGTAATCCGGTACCAAATACATACGCAATAACGAACTGATGAAAGTTCAGATAATCCAGCCAGTAGAGGAATATGATAAACATGTACGTGAGTCTGAGCAGGATCTCTTGAACAAAATTGGCAAAAACTGTACGAAATAACGATCGGACGTAGAAATCGAGAACATTGAAGAAAAGCGTAAACCCGATCATCGGGACCAAAAAGAGGAAATACTTAGTGAAGAGAGGTGATTTAGTGTGATAAAGCGAAATCAGTGGAGCTCTAAATATCCATAGTATAAACGAAAGGATTACAAATCCGATTAAAGGGATCATTAATGAAATAAAAAGAAATCCACCATGTGATTTCGTTTTATTCCTGAAAAGAGGAAAATATTTTAAAGTTATGTGCCCCATCCCCAGGATGGCGAACTGGCTGGATAATGCTGCAACCGACGTAAGAAGCTTAGTTAATCCAAACTGATCGGCATTAAGGAAATAAGGATAGAGCCAGATGATATTGATGAAACCAATCAGTACACCCAGGTAGGATATGAGCGTATTTTTTATACTCTGTCTGACGACGATTCCCAAAGTCCGAAAATGGTTTCACGTTTGACGCAATTATTATTGCGTGAATATAAGCAAAAGGTTACAATAGGCATTCTATTTTGATTGCCAAGCAGATTCTAATTTTTATGGCTCAGCGTGATAAACACATATTGATGGTGCTTGATCAATCTTTTCCACCGGATATCAGAGTTGAAAATGAAGCATCGACGCTTGCGAAAGCTGGTTTTAACGTAACTCTGATGTCCATAAGTCCGGAAAAGAAAGCATCCAGAGAGACTTATAAAGGGTTCACAGTTTTAAGACGGTATCTACCAGCGCAGATTCGGAATAAGATGCGTGGATTAGCCGGCACATTACCTCTGTTAAGCTGGTATCTAGAACGGGAGCTAACAAAAACATATCGTGAAATGCCGTTCGATATTTTGCATGCTCATGATTTATATCTGTTTGGTGGAGTTCTCAGAGCGGGAAAGAGGTTAGGTTTACCGGTCGTCGGTGATTTGCATGAAAATTACGTTGAAGCCTTAAAACGATATGCCTGGAGTACTCGTCCACCCGGGAAATGGGTGATATCGATACCCCGGTGGGAAAAACTTGAGAAAGAATGGGTTAATGCTGTGGATCATCTTATCGTGGTTATCGAAGAAGCAGCCGATCGGAACGTGAAGTTAGGGGTTTCACCAGAGCATATCACTGTTATTCCCAATACAATAAATCTTGAAGAATTTGACTCTTACCCTACAGACGATTTTTATCGCAGACAAAATCAGAACCGGTTTATTATAACATATACGGGAGGTATTGATGTCCATCGCGGAGTTGAAAGCACAATCAGAGCAATCCCTAAAATTGCAAAATACATACCCAATATCCTTCTGACAATAGTGGGTGATGGTAGAATACGTCCGGAACTTGAACAATTAGCATCTAATCTTAACCTGGGAAATTTCGTTCAATTCGAAGGTTGGCAACCCCAGGAAAAACTGTTAGGCTACATGATATCCTCGGACATATGTTTAATACCGCATTTACGTACACCCCATACAGATGCGACGATCCCTCATAAACTTTTTCACTACATGTATGCAGGTAAGCCTATTGTTGGCAGTAACTGCAAACCAATAAAACGGATTATTGAGGAAAACGAGTGTGGGTTAATCTATGAGGCTGACGATCCAGAATCATTTTCCAGAAAAATCATAGATTTGTATAACGAGCCGCAAATGTGCAAAACAATGGGATTGAATGGCAAAAATGCTGTTTCGAGAACGTATAACTGGTCTGAGACGGCTCAAAATCTAATTCATTTGTATGAACAATTGGCGTTTTAAGCATCGACCTAAAGTTAGCTATTTTACATCTATTCCAACGCATAAACCGTACTATCCGTACTTCCAAAATAGATAGTGCCGTTCTGTACCCAGGGCGTTGAAAGGATGGAGCCGACTGAATAAATTCGATTCATTTCAGAAGGAGTATCTGCTGCATTGCGACTGAAAAAAATGTTGGCGTTGTAATACCCATCTTCGTTTAAAGCATCCTGGTTGTTATCTTTGGCAGCCTTCGTCTCCCATATCCAAAGCAGTTTGGCCGAGTTGGAATCAAAAGCCATGAGTGATCCTCCGAATGTAGGAACATACACAACGTTCTTGGTTGCTACTGGTGAACCGAAAACATACGTTTTGGTATCATTTTCGGATAATACGTTGCCGGTCAATGGATCAAGTATCAAAAAACGATGACTGTCTGAAGTCGCAGCGTACAACTTGCCGTCATAGAGTGTTGGAGTGACGATAACCCACGATCCTTTGGCATCAAAACTCCAGCGCTCGTTGCCGGTATATTTGTTTAGACAATAGATATGCGAGTCACGACAGCCAAAGTAGAGGAGGCTATCAGAGACAACCGGTGAACCCTGAATCCCAACCTGGTTGTAATAAACCGTATCATTTCCTGTCGTAAAGCGCCATTTCTCTTTACCGTTAGAGGCATCCAGGGCGTACAGGTTACGGTCCCAGCTGCCGATATAAACCAATCCCTCACTTACTGCCGGGCTGCTATGCACCACACCACCCGTTTTGAAATGCCATATCTCTTTGCCGTCTTTCACATTTAAAGCGTACACATTGCCATCGCCGCTTCCGAAATAAACCTTTTCGCGAGCGATAGCCGGTGATGACAAATAGGTATCCCAGTCGTCAGTGATCATCTGGTCTGCGGGGAGCAACCCGTGGATTCCTGGTGCTTCATATTGACGCTCACCATTCGTTTTAAATAACCACTTTCGCCTTCCGGTTTTAGCGTCGACAGCATAAAAGACGCCGTCATAACTCAGGGAAAAGAGAGTGCCTTTAAACAGCGCAGGAGTGGATCTGATCCATCCGTTTGTCGTAAACTTCCATTTCAATTTTCCGTTGCTTTTTTCGATCGCGTAGAGACTATGGTCGTCACTTCCGATGTAAACGGTGCCATTAGCGACAATGGGCGATGAATAGATACGCCCCCCGGTTTTGAATGACCATTTTTTAGATGGTGCTTTGGTGATGCTTGCTCCTGTAAAAACACCACTGTTGTTTGCGTCACGCTTGAATTTTAGTACATGATCATTGTGAGATGTCTGGCAGGCTGCAATAAATCCTAAAAAAAGCATACCCCACCAGATTAACTTTCCTCTCCTCATAAGACTCCTCCCAAAAAAAAATAGCCGGAAATCAGGTTCCCGAAAAATAGTTTTTCAGATGGTTGGCAATACGTTCAGCGGCCTTTCCATCCCAATATTCAGGAATATTACCCTTTTTAGCTTTTCCATCCAATACTGTTTTGATGCTATTAATGATGTCCTCCTTATTGACGCCGACCAGGTAATTCGTGCCTTCGGTAATGGTGATTGGGCGTTCCGTATTCTCACGAAGAGTCAAGCAGGGAATACCTAATACCGTGCTCTCTTCCTGAAGACCTCCGGAGTCGGTGATAACCATCGCAGCATTTTTCATCAGGTTGACAAAATCCAGGTAGCCCATTGGGTCGATGTCAAGGAACTGTTGCATAGCTTCAAGACGATCCTGATAGCCGAATTTCTTGATGTTTTTACGTGTGCGAGGGTGAAGCGGACAGATGATGGGCATATGCTCATCCAGGTAGGAGAGCCCATCAATGATGTTCCCGAGCACGTTAGGATCATCGACATTACTGGGACGATGAAGGGTCATCAGTGCATATTTGCCGGTCTTTACATGTAGTTTCTCCCTGATCGTAGATTGGTCGACTTTTGGCTGCAGGGCGAGCAGGGTATCAATCATGCAGTTCCCGACAAATGCGATTTCTTTTTCGGGATGCCCTTCCTTGAGCAATTGTTCATCCGCATTACGGCTGGTGGTATAAAGGATGTCGGAAATGGAGTCAGTTACCAGACGGTTGATTTCTTCCGGCATATCCCGGTCAAACGAACGCAGTCCAGCTTCGACATGTGCGAGCTTAGTATGGCATTTTTTGGCCACCATACCGCAAGCTGCCGTTGAGTTGACATCACCCACCACAAGCACAAGATCCGGTTGCTGTTCAACAACCACTTTTTCGAAGGTGGTCATGATCCTGGCAGTCTGGTCAGCATGGCTACCAGAACCAACATTAAGAAAAATTTCGGGTGGGTCGATCTGCAATTCATCAAAAAATATCTGCGACATCTTGTAGTCATAGTGCTGACCAGTATGTACAAGGATAGGATCAAAGAATGACGGTTCTTTTTTTAGGGCTTTCATGATTGGTCCGATTTTCATAAAATTCGGCCGGGCTCCGGCTATGCACATGATCTTAAACGGCATTGAATTCATCTAATAATTTATAGTTCTATTAAAAGTTATTATTACTGGTTTTATCTATCAGACTTTAATTCTCTGTTTATCGTAAGAGCGATATAGTTGGCTGCGTGGCCGTTGCCATATAGTGGCTTCCAGTCACAGTTCGGTTGTGATTGGTAAGCTGTGAGTATTTTATCAGTTGATGCCCCAGTCAGAGTATTCCATCCACATTCTAGAGTTTCAACCCATTCGGTTTCTTCCCGGAGGGTTAGACACTGTTTTCTCATCCAATAGGCTTCCTTCTGTAATCCCCCCGAATCTGTCAGAACTTTTTCGGAGTTTTTCAATAATACAATCATGCCAAAATAGGACACCGGTTTTATAGGAACAAGGTTAGATGGAAGTGTATATTTTTTTAATTGTTCGCTGTTCCGTGGATGAACCGGCCACACAACGGTGGTATCCAGTTTTTGTATAGCCGAAAGAATACTTTTGAGTCGTTCCGGATAATCAGTATTTGCAGGACGATGAACAGTCATGAGGATATAATCTCCTGGAATATCCGGTATCAATTCAGAACGTTTGATTTTCTCTAAAGCGATCTTGCTGAACGTAGTCTGGGCATCGTACATTACATCACCGCTGACAAATACACTCGTCTCGATCCCCTCTTTTCGTAACTGAGCAGACCCGGTTTCGGAGGAACAGAACAGCAGGTCTGAGCAATGATCCGTGAGAATCCGATTGATTTCCTCGGGCATTTTTCTGTTGAAGCTCCGCAGGCCCGCTTCAATATGAATGACCGGAATGTGCAGTTTTGAAGCGACAAGAGCCCCGGCGATGGTTGAGTTGGTATCGCCATAAAGAACCAATCCATCGGGGCGAGAGGACTGCTCGAGAATGTGGGCTTCGAGACGTTCCATGATGCGGGCCGTTTGTAAGCCATGTGTTGCAGAACCAACTTCAAGATTGACAGATGGTGTGGGTAAACCCAGTTCTTCCCAAAAAATGCCGCTCATTTCCAGATCATAATGTTGACCTGTATGGACGATCACTTCGCTAATATTTGCATCGTGAAGGGCGCGTGAAACGACGGACGCTTTTATGAACTGGGGCCTCGCTCCAACCACTGTGAGAAGATTTATCATGCGACTATCTTGTTCAGAATTTCTGATAATTGCTTCGTGAGGGACTTCCGAGAGTATTCGACGGCTGATTTAGATGCGATGCCCAAGTTGCCAGATTTAAAAGCAATGTACAATTCCTTTAGTACAGCTTTCATCTTTGTAACATCTTCGTATCCAACCAGATATCCAAGATGTTTGTCCTTAATAATTTGGGCAATGTCACTTTCTTCTGGTCCGATACATAAAATGGGTCTTTTTGCAGCGATATACTCAAAGAACTTTCCTGATAAAATACCCTTCGCGTTTTTGGATCTATTTACGATCATCAAAAGCACAGAAGCGCGGCACTGTTCGGTAACGACCTCATTGTGTGGCATATAATCGATTTTATCAACATAATCATCAATTTTCTGGTCCCGGATTGATTCAAAAATTGATACATCAACTGGTCCCACCAACCGAACTCTTAGGTCCCTGGCTAATTCCGGGTCCCCATTTTTAAGCTCAGCCAAGGCCTTCCATAAAACATCAGGATTTCGGGATGGCGGCATGGTTCCGATATGGGATATAGTAAATACCGGACCGGATTCAGGTTTGTCTGACGGAAAATCATCCTCATCATAACCATTGGTTAGCAGATCTATGATCGTCTGTGTCTGGGCCTGAAAATCTTCGCGCATAGTCGGACTTACCACGGTTACCCTATCAGCTTCATCCAATACGGAAGCCTCAAGCCGATGGTGCTTGCGGTCAGCCCAGTTGCTCAGTTTAAGATCATCGTAAAAGTCGATGTCTGTCCAAGGGTCCCTGAAGTCTGCAAGCCACGGTATGTTCAATTTTCTATGCAATTGGCGGGCAATCATATGCATAGAGTGCGGCGGGCCCGTCGATACAATGGCATCAATCGGGTGCTCAACGAGGTGCTTCTCAAGAAACCGAACCGAAGGACGAATCCAGTATCGCCGGGCATCGGGGATAAAAAGGTTTCCCCTTATCCATACCGATAGCATTTCCGTGAATTTGGGTTTGCTCTCCTCGGATAGAAAGCCGGTCCCGATGCGAGTATTCTCGTCTGCTCCAATAAATTTCCTGTAGATGCTGTACGGTTCCCAGATCTTCGTTTTAATTATCTCCAGGTTGTCTGGAACATCACGCATCAAACCTGGATCATGGGCCGGTGCTTCCGGGTTCTCCGGAGTGTAAATAATCGGTTCCCATCCAAACTCGCGCAAGTACTTAACGAATTTTACCCAACGCTGGACACCCGAGCCTCCACTGGGTGGCCAGTAGTACGTAATGACAAGAACACGCTTACGACTCATCCGCTGTCGGTTCAGTAACCGGATTTCTTCTGTAATACTGAACAATTCCTAAAATTCCGATCAGGTAGATCAGGATTGTGGCAATCCACGTGATGGTGGTTCCAACGGTGTATGTGGCTGGATTGAATGTCAGTGTGATGGTATGATTGCCGGCCGGTACTGATAATCCACGCAATATGTAATTTGTCTTGACGATTGGTACCTCCTTGCCGTCAATCGATGCCTTCCAGCCGGCTGGGTAATAAATCTCACTGAGAACGAGAAATCCGTCCGTCTTACGTGAGGTTTTCATATCAATTTCTCTCGGCCGGTATGTTGTCACCGATACTTTTGCGGTTGTGTCAGGACTGGCTTTTAGATTCTGTGCTCCTTCGACCACAGCATATTTGTGAGGATCAAAAGGTGATTTAATCGCATCTATAGCATCTTGTGCGGAATTCGCGTACACCAGCGAGTCGACATAAAAAGCTTTGGGAAGTACTTGTTCATTCTCTAGTACAACGCCATCCTTAGCATTATAAACAGTCTTGAAACCATCCAGCGGGATTGCACGATTTAAGGTTATATATCGTGTATTCAGCATATCCAGTACGCCCGTGTTAATACCCTTGGGGCCATCAAACATGGCGTGGTTGATCAGATCCTGATAGTTGGCAAGCTTTGCTCCCGTGTATCCACCAAGTGATGGATAGAAATAAGCCGGAACAGCATTATTAAAAGGATTTTCGCTCATTGGCAGCACGCGCCAGGACCAGGTGGTCGAATCCGTTTTTACATGCTGTTCGAGGAATGTATCGATCGGCTTGCGCATCCGTTCGACGACCTGCTGGCGGTCAAACGTATCCGGGACCAGGCTGCTGTCCTCATAATATCGGAAGTCGACGTTCAATAGGTCGATGGCAGCTATTATCACCAGGAAGAGAGCAGCCAGGCTTACAGATATTTTATTGGTGTAGGCAGCAATAATCAAAGCTGAGCCGATTATAACAAAGATCAAAAATCGTACACTGTCGCTTGTTGCCAGCGATTTTCGTTTGGGTACAATCTGTTGTTCCATGTACCTGTTTACCGCCTGCTGGACTTGTGGTGCACTGGGTGAGAGTTGGTTTTGCTGGGCTACTTGTTGGGCCAGGGCTTCACGCTCACCAGATTTTTGGTATGACATGAATGAGTTGCTGGCTGTCAACAATATGATAGCCAGTCCAACGACGATTCCTAAGGGAACAGCGAGCTGACGAGTTGTACCAAATTTTCGTGCAGTCACCTGTTTGATGAGCCAGTCGAGTCCGTACACAGCGACGATAGAGAAGCTGAATTCGGTGACCATTAGCCACATCTCCGGAGCCCGGAATTTGCTGAAGAAGGGGACAAATTCGAACATCAGGCGGTTGAACCACATCAAGTTCTTCCCTAAAGCAAACAACATCGCCAGAACTCCTGAAATCACGAAAACCCATTTTATTCGATATTCGGATTTAACGATGCCCAAAACCAAGAGCAATAAAGCTACAGCTCCTAAATAATGAGGACCGCTGGTAAATGACTTGGGGCCCCAGTAGGTGCCTGTGGCTGATGATCCCCCCAAAAGTCCGGGGACCGCATATGTAAATAATTCTCCCCATCCCTGCGACCACTGGAAAGCGTAACCGAGTCCTAGTCCGGTTGTCTTATCGATGGCGGAGCCGCCACGTATCGTGTAGTGAGCAAACTCGTTGATGCTCAGGTACGGCTGCAAATTGGCAAGAACAGCAATCACTCCGGCACCAATCAACAAGCCGGTAACCTTACCTATTTGGGGAAGCTTGTTTTCCTTGTATGCCTGGTATGCATCATATAACCACCAGATTCCCATCAGGTACATGAAGTTGTAGGTAACCTGTGGATGGTTTGCCCTCAGCTCTATTGTAAGTGCCAGGGCAAAAGCAAAAAAAGCTAGCCATCGGTTTATTTTTGATCGTGTGAGCAGCCAGTAGCCGACCATCACCCATGGTATTAACACATAAGCAATAAACTGAGAGTTGTGGCCCGCTCCAATAACAATAGGTATGTACGTCGTAAACCCGACCAGTATAGCTCCAAGAGTAGCCGAAAGTGGCCGCATTCCCTGCAGAAACAGCAACAAATAGACGCCGGCGAGGAGTACCCAGAACTGGGCTGCCGGGAAAATTCCGCGGAACAGGCTATTAATCAGATCATCAATGTTGGGGACGGCCTTCTTAAAGCTGATGAGATAGGCAGGCATTCCGGAAAACATGTTGGTATCCCATAGTGGCTCGTTGTGATACTTCTGCCTTGCCTGGATGATGGCTTGTGACCCCGCACGCCATTGCACGATATCGCTGCCAACGATAACTTTATCCCCGATGACTGTCTGATGGAAAAGGATGGCCGGCAGGATAAACAAAAAAAGCAGGCATATAATATGACGCGTTTTTATAGGCAGGCGATCCCAAAAAAATGTTTTCGGGGCTGGTTGCTGGCGTGCTTTGGACATAGTGGTTTATTCGATGACTTTTGGAACTCTGAAGTAGTCGGTGTCCGCGTACGGTGCGTTGCGCAGGGCGTCTTCGTGATCCAGCGGAGCTTCAGCTTTATCAACACGGAATTCTGATTGCAGCTCAGTAACGTGGTCCAATGGTGGTACATCAGAAGTATCCACTTCATTCAGTTGATTGACATATTCCAGGATCTTACTCAACTCGCCGGACAGTTTTTCCTGCTCTTCATCAGTGAAGATGAGCCGGGCCAGATTGGCTATGTACGCCACTTCTTCTTTAGATACAGCCATATAATGATGTTGGTTGTGTAATTTCAGAACTGTGGCCTGAATTTAACAAAGATTTAGCTAAACACTAAAACGAGTTGCGGGTTGTCAGTTGCGGGTTTTGGGTTAACAATCAAATCTAATTTCCCAATCTTCCTTGTTTTGGTTTGATGATTATGCGCCCTGTTCGTATTGTATATCAATTCGTAATGGAAACGATATTGTGTTGCATGATACGCAGAAAAATCGCTGTCAAAAATTCGTCTGGAATACATGCACGGCCGGCTTCAAAATTGGTTAAGCTGGCATCTAAGTTTCAGTCTGATTTTTTTATATATATGTATGGTTACAGAATTAATGGCAAGAGCATTCTCGGTGTCATGACTCTTGCAGCCGAACAAGGTGCTGAGCTCGAGCTCGAAACCTCGGGTCCGGATGAGGAAGAAGCAATGAAAGCCATCGAAGAACTGATACACAGTGGATTCGATGAAGAATAACTGAATTTTTGTTTTTAGACCTTAGTCTATGGGATTAGCAGATAATGATATTAAAGAATCGGTAATTGAGGGATTGGCGGCCTCCCCCGGTGTTGCTATTGGTACAGCTGTGGTCATTCAGCGCCGTGCGCTGCAGGTGAAACCGGAAAAGATTAAGGTTGAAAAAGTCGATGATGAACTCAGTGTGTTCAACTCAGTTCGTGACGGTACCATACGTGATCTTCAATCTTATGATATTTCTGATTCCAGCAGAAATTATGGCGATGCGACAGAAATTCTCGATGCTCAGATTGAAATCGTCAAGGATCCGGAACTTCATCGTTCAGTCTGTAAATTTATCGAGAAGGATAATTACAAAGCGGATTATGCCGTTTGTCTGGCATTTGATCAGTATCTGAAGGTCATAGAGAAGTCAGGCAATCAGTTGCTCATCGAACGGTTGGTTGATGTTCGTGATATTCGTGATAGACTGGTCAAACGAATACAACGGCATCGTCCCGGACTAAAACTGGCCGGCAACACTGTTGTGGTCAGCGAAGAAATCAGTGCCACTGAAGTGATCGAATATGCACGCGACGGTGTCCGGGCAATTGTTTCCGACCGTGGTGGCCTGACCTCTCATGCTGTTATTATAGCTAATTCTCTTGGGGTTCCCGCTGTAGTTGGGACTAGAAGCGCATCCAGACAAATTGAGACTGGTGATTCACTGATTGTTGACGGCAAGCGCGGCAAAGTCTATTTAAATCCACGGGGGGAAACACTCGAGCGTTACAAACGTCTTCTCAGCCGCATACAGCATGAGGAAGAAGAGCTGGCCCGTATCATTGAGGAGCCTTCAGTTACTAAGTCGGGCGAGTCATTTCGTCTTCAGGCCAACGTGGAGTTTGCAGAAGAGTTGGTTAATGTTGTCCGGTTTAAAGCATCGGGTATTGGACTGCTAAGAACGGAAGCTTTGCTGCTTGCCGAACGTGACCATGATGGACTAGAAGAGACTCAGGAACAACTCTACAAAAAAAGTATTAATGCTGTCAGCGATGATATCGTAACAATTCGTCTTTTTGATATCGGTGGTGATAAATTTATCGAGGATGCCAGCAACGAAGTCAATCCGTTCCTCGGCTGGCGCGGTATTCGGTATTTGCTTGATAACAGGCGGCTTTTGGATGTACAGTTAAAAGCTATACTGGAGACGGCAGGACAAAATCCCGGAAGGGTCCGGATTCTCATACCTATGGTTAGTACCATTGAAGAGTTGCGACAGGTACGTAAGGCTGTCGATGCTATACAGGATCAATTAAAGGAAAAGCAAAAACCGGTCGATCCTGATGTCAAAATCGGTATAATGCTGGAGGTTCCAAGCATGGTTTTGATTGCCGATCGCGTAGCAAAATATGTTGATTTCTTTAGTATCGGGACAAACGATCTGACACAGTATACCCTCGCAGTTGATCGTGGCAATACCCGTATATCGAAGCTGTACCAGCAGATGCATCCCTCGTTATGGGTTCTTATCCATATGGCGGCTGAGGCTGCAAATAAAAATGGGATAGGCATTTCCGTATGTGGCGAGCTCGCCGGTAAACCCTTTGCTGCTTCCTGTCTGCTGGGAATGGGTATTACGGAATTGAGTATGGCACCCACTGCGATACCGGCAGTAAAGAAAGTGTTGGCAGGTCAGGATATGACTTCATTGCGGCAACTGGCTCAAAAGGTCTTAGAAGCCGCAACAATGGATGACATTCATAATATTATGAATGATTGGGAAAAGGATTTCAATGGCAAGGTGTAATCAGGATTAACTATTCCCAGAGTCAGAGTGCTATACATGGAACGAATGTCGTCTCTCATCAAGTTTGGTAGATAGGTGAGTTTATTTGTTGTACTCAATGCTAATGCGGATGCAACCTTGTCTTTGGTTCGGGTAAGGCAGTATTTTAAAAAAATTTAACCTTAACTATTGCATTGAGTAACAATTTAAACGTGGAACCGTTTACAAGTTGTTTATTTTTCGGTTAAATCGGATTTAAGCATTAATAAATAATACTTATTCCTATCAAGACTTAAATAAATTTATATATATATGCTTTTGTATTAAAAAGATAAATATTATATTTCAGATACCATTAACTCAAAACCAACCTAGTAACCATGATCAGCAAAGTCTTCACCCCTAAACGCACGGTCTGCAAAGTGACCTTTCATGTTCCTGCTGAATGGGCCCAGAAAGAAGTGGCTGTTGTCGGCGACTTCAACGATTGGGACCCAAAAGCAAACAAATTGAAAAAGAAAAACGGGGAATGGGAAGGTACAGTGCGTCTGCAGCCTAACTCTGAAGTCCGGTTCCGTTATTTCATTGACGGAAAGAACTGGACGAATGACGAACAGGCAGATGCTTACTTGCCCAACAGTTTTGGAAGCGAAGATTCCGTAATAAAAATCGGAGAATAAGACATACTCTTTTTTTACTTCGCCGAAATGTGTATGATAAAGGTCTCAACTCGAGACCTTTTTTATTATGAAGAATGGCCTGATTAATAAACTGGGCAACAAGGAACTATTTCAAGTTGCCACTTTTCGTGCGTTGTGGATGTGCAACTGGCTCGGACACGATTTTCGCTATTTTGAGGAAATCGATTCGACGAATTCCTATGTCAAACGTCTGAGATCGGAAGAAGTCTCACATGGCTTGGTCTGTTTAGCGGAATATCAAACCGGCGGCAGAGGACAGTATAATCGTCCATGGGTCTCGGAATCAGGTAAAAACCTGATGTTTACAATGGTTTTTAAGCCTTCGAATAAATTTCGCCTTTTTTCCCTTTCTATGGTAACCGCTCACGCCATCGCCGAGGTCATTGAGCCTAAAATTATGAAGCCAGTGCAGATCAAGTGGCCTAATGATCTATATATCGGTGGCAGGAAACTTGGAGGCGTGCTGACCGAAAGTATTTTTAATGGCAACGAACTCGACCGGCTGATTATCGGAGTCGGACTGAATATTAACCAGGGATCTTTTCCAGTCACGGCAGGAGGCAATCCCATTTCATTAGCACTGGTCGCAGGAAGCCGGTTTAACAGGGAAGCAATGCTTTCACAAATCCTGCGTAGTATGGAGAATTGCTATACAGCCTGGGAGAATAATGATTCAGAACTTATAAAAAGTGTGAACCGCCGGATTATTGGCTATGGCAAGCAAGTGAAGCTCGCTATCGACGGCAAAGTCACGGAAGATCCTTATAAATTGTTGGGTATGGATGAAAACGGCCATCTGGTGGTCCTCGATGAGGAGATGGACGTGATCACTTTTACCTGGCAACAAGTGCGTGTGGTCGATGGTGCGTGATGCCGTTCGCCACGTGCTTGAAAATAGAGGTATCACGGGGGAAGAACGTTTAATCGTTGGGGTAAGCGGTGGTGTGGACTCCATGGTTCTTTTGCATGTGTTGCACACCCTGGGACAGCCGTTGGTAGTCGCCCACGTAAACTATCATAAAAGAGGCGCTGAGTCAGATGCTGATGAGATTTTAGTCCGGCAATCATCGAACTTGATGGGGGTACCCTGCCACTCACGTTCGGCACACTATAAGCATGGAGATGGTAATTTTCAGGAATGGGCACGCCGGATGCGATACCAGTTTTTCGAAGAGCTTCGACAAGAAACAGGAGCCACGGCGATTGCAACCGCCCACCAGAAAGACGACCAGGTAGAAACCATCCTGATGAAGTTGATGCGAGGTGCGGGTCCCCTTGCATGGACGGGCATGCAGTACTGGGACGGCGTCTATCTCAGGCCGTTGCTTGACATAACGAGAGCAGAAATTGAGCAGTATGCAAAAGATCACGAAATCCCATACAGGGAGGATGCCTCCAACCTGGAATCCGATTACGCGCGCAATTTCCTGCGAAATGAATGGACACCGGAATTGAACGAGCGGCTACCCGGCTGGCAGCAAAATATCCTTCGGCTTCGCGAGTGGAGTATCCAGACAGAGGAGGCTCTTGAAGCGATCGTAAAACAGCTCCGAAATGATGATGGAAGCTGGGATCTAAATCACTTTTGTACGCTTTCAAATGGACTTCAACAGGCTTTAATACGCTTTTGGTTGAAAAGAAACCAACCCGGTGAAGTATTGATCAGTCACGGGAATCTTGGAGAAGTGACCCAAATATGCCATTTACAAAGTGGCCAGTTTGTATCCATCGGTCAGGAAATTCAGTTATGGAGAGATCGTGACAAATTGGTTTTAAAGAAGAAAAGGGAACCTTCAGGAGAGAAAGAGTTCAAGATTACTAAGGATGATCTTGCAAAAAATAAACAGACTGTTGAATTCGCTCGTTTTTCCCTTTCAAATGAATATCCGAGAGAATATGGCAAAAAATTGTACTGTCATTTGAGAGATACTGACTGGCCCGTTACGATCCGTAATTGGAGGGATGGCGACCGGTTTCAGCCGCTGGGAATGGCGGGACACCAACTGATATCAGATTTTCTGACCAACCGAAAGATTCCCTCCCACAGAAAAAATGAGGCGCTCGTGGTGGTTTCTTTTGATCAAAAGATCTGTGCCGTTATCTTTCCGCCTTCACATGATGAAGTAGACGGTGGCAAGGAAGTCGGAGGGATTGCAGAATCTGTACGATGTCCGGATGAACCGGCAGAAGTCCTGACCATCGAACCGATTATTTAGTTGTTATGTCGTTTTATACACCGGAAAAGGTAATCTGTAATGGTGATACTTTTCGCGAGATGATCACCAAGGAAGAACTCCAAAACCGAATCGCCAAGCTTGGTGATGAGTTGAGCCGCGATTTCGAAGGCAAAAAACCAATCTTCATTGGTGTGCTCAATGGCGCCTTTATTTTCCTTGCGGATCTGATGCGCTATGTAACCATTCCCTGCGAAGTTGATTTTCTGAAGCTGAGCAGTTATGGCGATGCAAAAGTGTCATCCGGCGAAGTCACAGAAAAGAAAAAGATCGACGCCGATATTGAGGGTCGTCATGTGATTCTTGTTGAAGACATTGTGGACACCGGGCTATCGATTAATTATCTGATGAACCTGATGAACCTGCATAATCCGGCATCCGTCTCAGTTGTTACCCTGCTTCACAAAAGCCAGGCAACACGCCACGAAGTCAAGATCGACTATATCGGTTTCAAGATACCGACCAAGTTTGTTCTAGGCTACGGACTCGATTTCGCACAGGAGGGAAGAAATCTTGCCCAGGTTTACGTTCTCGATGAAAATTCTGCCGAAAAGGATTGATCGGCAATAGAAACTCCTGTATTTTTAATGTCTCGACCGGAGAGGTGGCTGAGTGGTTGAAAGCGGCACCCTGCTAAGGTGTTGAGCCGGTTACCCGGCTCCGAGGGTTCGAATCCCTCCCTCTCCGCATAGTCCCGCGAAGTCCCGGCTACCGGGACTTCGCGGGACTTTTTTATTCATCCTTTCAATTTCCTTCTCCTTATGTCGCAAGTCTGTGACTTGTGACACACAATGTGTCATGATATGCCACCCCAAAGGCCCGGGGCAAATTTGCGACATGACGCAGAGAGGGCCACAGAGTAAATACCTGATTTTCCCCTCAGTGGTTCTCGGTAGTATCTTTGTGCATTCAGTGTCCTTACAATGCCTGTGCAATCTCCGGTCAAAATCTGCGAAATCCGTTAATCCCCCTAAATCTGCGATCCTTCGAGAGTGATGACCAACGTTCTGCGATGAGGCCGGTTCCTGTACTCGCACAAATACAACCCCTGCCACGTCCCCAAGTTTAACCGACCGTCCGTAATCGGTACCGTTACCGAACTTCCCAACAGTGAGGTCTTGATATGCGAAGTCATGTCATCCGGGCCTTCCAGCGTGTGTTCGTACATAGACATATCTTCCGGAACGAGGCGTGTGAAAAACGTCTCGAAATCAGAACGCACCATTGGATCGGCATTCTCGTTCAAGGTAAGTCCGGCACTCGTGTGCTGGAGAAAAAAATGCGCCAGTCCGGTCTCAATGTCTGCTATTTCCGGCATCTGGTTCAGCACTTCGTCTGTGATTAAATAAAACCCTCTCGAGCGGGATCGCAATGTGATTGTACGTTGGTACCAGGACATATCGTAATAATTTGTATGAATGACTATATGATTCTGAGTATAAGAAACCCATATCCACCAGTAAACTATATTTACAAATAACCAGCCAAACGACGCTCGTGCAGGCGTCCTCGCCTGCACACCCGCGTAATTCTCCGTGTTCCTTTGTGTGTCCTCAGTGACACTTTTATAAAAAAGAAAGTCAAGGATGTACTTTTCCAATGACGTTCCCGAATCGATTTTTGTCTTTTCAAGACGCCCTGATCTATGGCAAATTCGTTGTTCGGATAGTGCTGATACCGACATCTTATAAACTTTGGTGAACGGGTCGGCAACGATCCTACCGACCTATGGCTTCTTCGGTTTTCTGTAACCAGACTTATATCAGAGTCTCAAGCCTGAGTGTTTGGCTTGGTCCTAAGGTCATATGGGGCTTCCAGCCCGGATAACTAAGCTCGGCGTTGAACCTGAGAACCAATAGGTTCCCGATTAGACGCGACAAGAGGAGTCTGTCCGGGACCCGATCCCTGCCTGCTCCTCCCATCTATAAGGGCCGAATCAGGACTGGCTATCGGGCCGAATCCCCACCCGCGCAGAAAAACTTCTGCGCAGAATATGTTTGGTTATGCTTCCATATACTCCAAAGTGTGATTAAGATTTTGCGTTGGGTGTTCAAGCGGGCCTTCACCGGGTCCCCACACCTGCCCAGGCTGGCCTGGTAAAACCCGCTGACTTCGTTTGGGCTTTTCATCGCCGATTTCCAGACCGTATGAGCCACGTTTTTCAGAGGACCATGTCCAGCCTTTGAGAGTCGTTCAGCGCGCAGGCGTCGTCCGTCACTACTGGCCTTGCGTACCGCCAATTGGCAAAAACGGATGAGTTGACCTCTTCTTTGGAACCGGTAAGGAGTCTGAATATACCCGGAGAAGGTGTGGGATCCCACAGGCCCCATCCCCGACATCTTCTGAAACTGGACAATCTCCGGATAAGCCCGACCCGCCTGGGTGATCCGTTCGAATTGTTCTTGTTTGGCCCGGGCGATCATTCCGATATGGTCAAACTTGGCCTGCACCTCCCGCCCCAGTCCGGCCGGGGTAATCTGATCCAGAATCGGCTCCGGCCGGGCGTAATCACCCTTCTTCAACTTCCGATTGTATCCCCAGTGGCGCAGCATCGCCTGGAGTTGTCGCTTGTTCGTTGTCAGGGCTTTGTTGAGTCTCTGATACTCTTTGATCTGGTGGTAAAACAGGCGGCGATCTCCCATTCGTTTCGGTCTCCAGACCGGCTTGAGGGCTCCCAGACGCAAGAGCTGACATAACTGGTAGGTATCCCGGTCATCGTTCTTAACCATGCTCCGGGAGATTAAGTGATTCTGGCGCGGATCACACACGATCAACTCGTCGACATACCCACACAGGCGTTCGGCGGCCCAGAAGGCCATATTGCCTTGCTCCAGGGTCAACGATTTACGGGCAGCCGGGATGCGGACGACCCCACCGATCAAATTCTGTGCCGTGGTCTGCATTCCTTGCTGTCCCAGGTATTCTCCCTGCTCATTCATGTATCCCATCTTACTGTGTTTGCTATGTAGGTCGATGGCTATGTATAATTGATTATATTCGATCATAAGAAGACTCCTTTGGGTTTGTTACGGTTTGGTCACCGGTAAACTACAAATCTCGGGGGACGTCTTCTTTTTTATAATACCTCTGTGTCGTTAAAATCATGACACCGAGAGCACAAAGATTTCACGGAGAGCCACTGAGATTTTGTTAATCTTCCTATATCCTCAGTCGTGCAGGTATTTTCTCTATACCAAATTGTGACATATCAAAAAAGATCCGCGAAAATCCGCGGCAATTCATCGTAGCGTTACTTGCTTATTAGAAAGAAACTATTAAGTTAATAATAAAATTACAGGCACTTCGAAGTCTTTAGAATCCATGTGATTAGAGAGTAATCGGGATTTAAATGAATTTTGAAAGTGTGCCGGTATTCAAAAGTTGACTAACCAGAGATTGTGTTGTATGTGCCCTTTTATATCAGGAAAGTCTTTGTCGTTGCCCTATTAACGGCCTTTCTCTACAGTTGCGCTAAGGAAAAGAAGGCATCAGGCACGGTTACAGTGCCCCAGACAAAAAATATCCCGCACTACAATGATGATCACATTGCCATCACGAAAAGGACATCATTCAGCCAATTACCTGACAAGCCTGACGTGCTCGTTGCGCTGCATAATTATCTCGTTGATCCGGACAAATTTACACCTCAAAAGCTGAACGTCATTGCCACAGTCAACGAGGTCATATCACTGGGAAAGAACAAGTTGTTGATGTTGGATTCGCGGGACAATCGTCTTTTCGAATATGATGTAAAGAACGACAGTTCAATCGATGTTGCGACACACGGGAAAGGTCCGGGTGACCTGAATTTTGCAATAGATATGGAAAAAGGGGGTGACACGGTTTATGTGGCACAAAACATGCAGGTTTCCCGGTTTAATTGTGGAATAAGTCCGTGTGCATATATCGGAACAACCGAGTTAAAGACCATGCCTTATTCATTGGCTTTGGATGACAGTTCTATGGCCGTCTCGGGTTCAATGATTGTTCGCGGCGCAAAAGGGCCGAAACTCAATAAAAAACTGGATAACCTGAAAGCCGTGCATGTAGTAAATGCATCTGGAAAAGAAATCGGAGAATTCGGCGACACCTATAAAACCGTTGGACAGTGGATGCTCTTGCAGCCTTTTGTTTCGGAGAGTCTTGTTCGATATAGCCCGGCCGCGAAGACATTCCTGCTGGCTTTTAAACGATTCCCGCTGATCTATACATATAGCGACGATTTCAAGCTAAAACATACCTACAAGATTGACGGCTTCATTCTGGGAAAGCAAAATTATGATACCAGGACCGGTATGCTGAAAATCGTTGAGGGGGACTACAGCCGGATCAATCAACTACAAGCGGTTGGCGAACACGATGTGTTAGTGGAAATGGATACATACACTAACAGACATGCGGTAAATAAACATTACGTCAGCGATCATAAGATCGATTATTATGCCGTGTACCCGGGCATTGAAAAATCATACTATATAGGTGGACTTACATTGAAAAATTCAGATATGAACGAAAGCATTTATCCGACGAGTCAGGGATTGATCATCAGTAAGAAAGGTTCGTTGTATTGGGTTCCAATGACAGTAAAGAAGAAATCTGTAATTGTTCCGCATTATGAAACCCAATGAACAAACAAATAGCAGAATGACCAGGTACTTGATTCTGGGTATCATCCTGATTATTAAAGAGAATTCAAACTACTTATCTGCTGTTAACCGATTTCCTTATCCTATAAATAAACTTTTCGATAAGCCGGCGATTCGCTGTAACAATATCCCCGGTAGCCGACATGCCGTCGCGATACGTGAGTACCCGTCCGTAATTTGTTTTTAGCCCATTCGGAAGAGTAATCTTTGCAAGGTACTTGGAATCTTTCGGCACGGACGATATTGCTGCAATTCTTCCGGTTACACTACCGTATTCCTGGAATGGATAACCTGAAAACTTGATGTTCACTTTTTCACCGGTTCTGATCTTACCCATGTTGAACTGAGGGATGTACATGAGCCCGATGTACCTCGTATTTTCCGGTTTCACATAGAACAGGGGCTGGCCGGCCTGCACGGTTTGATTTTTCTGCAAAAAGGAGATAAAACTGACCGTTCCGGAAACAGGCGCCTTCAGTATATACTGGTATTCCCAGGCTTCGATACTACTTTCAAATGTATTCAAAACCTGAAGAAACGTAATCTTTTGTTGCGAGATCTCTTTGTCCAATTCCAGCAACTGATCTTTCTTGTCGTTTTGGGCAGACTCGTTATTAATTATGGAAGCATTCAATTGGCTTAATGGTTGTTTCTTGGCCAGTAACTGGCTTTGCGCTTGTTTAAACGCGACGGGGGCGATCATCTTTTTTACCGCCAGGGTTGCCTGGGCGGCAAAATTGTCCCTTGCCAGCCTCAGGTCCTGTTCGGCCATCGCCTTTTGCTCCTCCAGATTTTGATGCAACTGCTGCAGGTAGGCCAGGTCGTGTTGTAATATACGTTTCTTCCTCAGGTAATAGCCGGACGCCAGGTACGCTTTAAACTCCAGGAATGCCTGATTGAATGTCTGAAAATTGGCTTGCAACTCACCCAAATGATTGTACTGATGCGGAGAAAACGTTGAGATGCGATCCACTTCGTTATTAGTTAGTTCGCGGGACAGGGTATCGATGACATCCGACAGCCCTAACACCTGGTCAGGATCGGCCGTACTTTCGATAAATCCCAATATTTGACCGCTCTTTACTACGGTATTGTCCGTGACCATTAATTGGGTAAGTTTTCCTCCCGTTCTGGCATTTACCGGTTTCGGGGCATTCAGAGAGGTCAGGGTGAAGTCGGCCGAGACGATATCCGGGTAACGGATGAACCAACTCAGGGCAAGGAACAGGAAGAGGATACCTATAAATATGGCAATTCCCCACCGGATGAGCCAGTGCGGCGGGTTGCCGATAATCTCCTGCACCTCCTCGCTGCGAAGCTTCAGGATCTCCCGTTTGTCAAGTTCATCTGCCATATATTTTATTCCATTTGTTCCAACGCGGTCAGACGGTTAGTACCGTCAGACCGCGTTTTACCTCACCCCAACCCCTCTCTACATCCGTGGGGAGGGACTGTTTCGTTCTTTCTCCTCAAGAGATGATATTTGTCCTTGTCCCCTTGAGGGGACTTATAGGGGGTGTTCAGGCGGCGTTTCATAATGAATCGCGCTAATCAACTAATGAGGCATGGCCAATACCTATCTTTTCTCGTTACGCTGCTCTGCTGCGTAATGCCTCCTCGCGGTGCTCTGCTCCGCAGAAAAAGGGCAGCAGAGCGGCCCGGGGCTTCGTTGCGGAGCAGAGCACCGCAACGAGGAAAGTTAATTCTCATCTAATTACCAGTATTCCATCATTCAACCATCCATCCTCAGAAGAGGCCGTATCCAGTATCCAGCATCACTTATTCCCATATTTCCCTATTCCCTTATTTCCTATCACCAGCCCAACTCCAACTGGTTTCTGACCAATTCATAGTAATCACCTTCGCTGGTTACCAGTTCTTCATGTGTACCTTTTTCTTTGATCTTTCCGTTATCCAGGACCACGATCTGGTCGGCATCCTTAACCGTGCTTAGGCGGTGGGCCGCTACGATCACCGTTTTTCCTTCAAAGAACTCTTTCAGGTTGTTCATGATTACCTTTTCGTTATTGGCATCCAGTGAATTGGTGGCCTCATCGAAAAAGATGAATTCGGGATCTTTATACACCGCCCGGGCGATCAGGATGCGCTGCTGCTGGCCCTGGCTCAGCCCTGTTCCTTCCATACCGATTTTGGTGTTGATGCCCAGAGGCAGCGAATCAACATATTCCTGAATATTGGCCACCTTTAGAGCGTATAGTAATTTCTTCATGTTGGGAACTTCATCGGCCACGGCGATATTACGGGCGATGCTGTCCGAGAAGATAAAACTGTCCTGCATGACCACCCCACACGCCCTGCGCCAGGTCCGGTTGCTGATGTTCTGGAGGTTGGTATCTCCCAGGCGTATCTCGCCTTTCAGTGGAGCATAAAATTTCATGAGCAGCTTGAGCAGTGTGGTCTTCCCGGACCCGCTCACCCCGACGATGGCCGTGGTTTTACCCTGCGGAATCTGCAGGTTGATATCCATTAGCACCAGTTCGTTACCCGCGCCCGGATATTGAAAGCTCACCTGCTTAACCGTCATACTCTTGTCTTCGGGCAGAAACCGGACCTTCGGCACATTCTCCGGCTCCTCATCCTCCATGGTGTGGATCTCATTGAGCCGTTCCAGGCTGATCATCGCATCCTGGGTGCTGCGGATAAACTGGATGAACTGCTCGATGGGACTGTTCAACTGCCCGATGATATACTGGATCGCCAGCATTCCACCGATGGTCAACTGACCGTTGACCACGGCAAGGGCGGCAAAAAAGGTGATGAAGATATTCTTGGCCTGGTTGATAAAGGTTGCCCCGCCCTGTTGGTATTGCGAGAGGGCCAGTTGCTTTACGCTCACCCGGAACAGGCGGGCCTGGATGCGCTCCCACTCCCAGCGCTTGGTGATCTCGCAGTTGTTCATCTTGATCTCCTGGACCCCCTGCACCAACTGGATCACCTTGCTCTGGTCCGCCGAAGCCACATCGAAGTGTTTGTAATCCAGCTTCCTGCGATACCGCAGGAATAATAATATCCACACGACATATAGAGCACTTCCGGCCAGGAAGACAAAAAAGATCTTTACATCGTAGATGATGATGACCACCGAGAAGACGAAAAAATTGACAAAGGAAAACAGGGTGGAAAGGGTCGGACCGGTCAAAAAATGCTGGATCCGCCGGTGATCGCCCATACGCTGCATGATATCGCCCACCATCTTGGTGTCGAAGAAGCCGATAGGCAGCCTCATGAGTTTGATCAGGAAATCGGAGAGGATGGAGATATTGATGCGCGTATTGATATGCAGCATCACCCAGCTCCGGATAAACTGCACCGAGGTCTGCCCGAGGAACAAGGCCAGCTCGGCCATGAGCACCAGGTCTATGAAATTGACATCCCTGGTGTTGATCCCCACATCGACAATAGACTGGGTAAGGAAGGGAAAGATTAGCGAGATGACACTTCCCGCCAGCAGCCCCAGCGCCAACTGGAAGAGCAGGTTCTTATAGGAGAGCAGGTATTTGAGAAGAATGGTAAAGTTCAATTTCCGCTGCTTCTCATCCTCTTCGGCATAAAACTTCGGCGTAGGATCCAACAATAAGGCAATGCCGGTAGTGACGGTCGACGGTCGACCGTCGACCGTCTTTGTCTCCGCCCATCCCTCAAGGAACTCCCGCACCGTATACACGATCGTACTCTTTGCCGGATCGGCCACAAACACCTTGTCACCCTTCACCTTATACACCACCACAAAATGAACCTGCCGCCAGTAGGCAATAAAGGGAACCGCTTCCTCCCTGGCTATGGTTTCCAGGTTTGTTTTTACCGCCACGGTGCGAAACCCGATCGACTCGGCCGCTTCACTGATACCCAGCAGCGAGACCCCTTCCCGCGTAATTTGGCTTTTTTGCCGCAAGTTTTGCTGGGTATAGTGTTTCCCATAATACTTCGCCACCATCCGCAGGCAGGTGGGGCCGCAATCCATGGCATCGAATTGTTTGTAGTGGGGAAATTTCATGACTGTTTGCAATTCAGGCGTAGATTCTTCTCGGACTGATATGAAACGTATCCGGGATTGTTTTCATCCGGGTTTGTTTGCAAATTTTCTTAAATCGTACCATATGATAGAGCATTACCTCGAATTGATTTTTATACGTTAGTTTTCCACTATTCCATTTCAATTTACCAGGATATCCCTCAATTAAATGGAAATCGAAATAGGCTTTGATATAGTTTTCCCGATTCAATCTTTTAACTACATGGGTCATGCTTTCAATTTCAGTATGGATATGTTCCGGCGGCACCCCTTTTTTAAAGGCTTCAAAGGCCCAATTGGTTTCATCAAAACAGTAATGTATAGGAGAGGTAAAAACCTTTTTATAGTCTCTACTGTGTCTGAATAATTCATTCATTTTCGGGTTGTTTCTGAACAGGGTAAAACAGCCGCATAACACATCATGTCTCACGCTGATCAATTCATGATTAGCCAGTACGTCGTCCGTGACAAAATTGCGGATACGACCAAAAATTACATCCAGATCCCCATGTCCCCAGAATTCATATCCTTTTATAAGTTCAGGGAAAATTACTCCGTAGGCCGGTTTGAAGTCACACAGTTTATATGGAAATTCGATTTGAACATTCAAGTTAAGCCTTTGACCTATCCTATTTTTGATTTCTTCCCAGCGTAGGTTAAAAATGGTAACGTTTAGTGGTAGCTTGTGCTCATAGTAATTATCCGAAATGATGATAAAGTCTACCGATGGATTATACCTGCAGGAATGCAAGAAATAGGGGAAATACCATGGAAACTTTCCATAATAACAAATCAGTATGACTATTTTATGGATGGACGACATAGGATACCTTAGAAATAAATCCGTGATGGACTTATCCGAAAAACATCAGGGATTTTTTGAGGTCCCTTACCAGGGTTGTATCTCTTTTTTAAATGCTTCAGGTGGTACAACATAAATTCGTATTCATTTTTATAGATCAATTGCCCCTTCATCCATTTTATATTCCCTGTAAGACGTTCGATGGCATGCAAATCGAAATAAGATCTGATATAATTTTCATCATGCAGCTTCTTTACAAGGTGGGTCATACTTTGAACTTCACTGGCGATTTGTTGATAAGGAATACCATCGAAAAAATCCATAAACTTGAAATTCGTCTCGTCAAAATTGTAATACTTTGGAGTTGCAAATACCTTTTGGTAGTCTTTGCTCATCCTGAACAATCCGTTGATTTTCCTGCAATTCCGATATAACGTAAACCAACTGGATAGGTAGGCATGCCGCAGGCTTACGACATCGTAGTCGTTCAACATTTCATCGGTTATAAAATTCCTAATATTTCCAAAGATCACGTCCAAATCTCCGTGTCCCCAGAATTCATAATCTTTGATATAATCCTCAAAGATTACCCCAAAAGCCGGACGGAAATCACAAAATTTATACGGCTGGGGTTCTACGGTTATGGTACATCCAAGTTTGTTTTCTGATAACGCTTTTATTTCTTTTAAGGACTTCTTTACGAAACAAACATTTGAGGGGAGATCGTCAGGACAGTCATTATCTGTAACGATCAAAAAATCTACGTTGAGGTTATAAGAACAGGAATGCAAAAAATAATTGTAATACCATGGGAATTTTCCAAAGAAAAAAACGATCACAATGATACGTTTGTCTTTTATATTTTGAACAGCTTCCATTTCTTCAAATCTGTGAGTCACGTATAAATCCGGGTGGGACTGATGTGGTACGTATCGGGAATGTTTCCTACGCGTTTTGGCTTGTATATGTTCTTAAACATGATCAAATGGTATAAGAGCACCTCGTATTTATTCCGGTAGTATAATTTTCCTTTTTTCCATTTTAATTTGCCGGGCACTCCGTCTATGTCATAGTGATCGAAATGGGTTTTTATAGAGCTTTCCTCTTCCAATCTTTTTACCAAATGCATCATGCTTTCCACCTCTTGTTCCCTTTTGGGAAGAGACATCATATCGGAAAATTCGTCATACTGAAAATTGGTCTCGTCAAAGCAATAGTGTGACTCGCTGCTTAAAACTTTTTGATAGTCCCTGCTTTTCATAAACAGGGTATTCATCTTTTCGTTGTTTTTAAAAAGCAGAAAATACCCTGCAAGAAAATCATGCCGGACATTTATGAGTTCGTACTTCTCTAACAGAAGGCTTTGCAAAACCCCATACAGTGTGAGGTTGTAAAGGATTTACATTATTTTCGGTCTAATTGAATGTTCACTCAAACTCAGATTTTTCATCATGGCTGATATCAACCAATTAAGCTTTGGCGACGGACTTCTTTCAAGCAGGCGAAAAATCAGCAAACTTTCCAAACACCTGGCTAAGCTCGATCAGATCATCGACTGGCAGCCATTGGTTCAGGAGATTGCCATTATTGATAAAACCGATACTAAGACCGGTGGGCGGCCTCGTAAAAACCCACTGTGGATGATCAAAGCCACGTTTCTACAATCCCTGTTCAGCCTGAGTGATCCTCAATTGGAAGATCAACTCATTGACCGACTAAGCTTTCAGCGGTTTGTGGGGGTCAACCTGGACCAGGAGATTCCAGATTTTACCACGTTTTGGCGCTTCAAAGAAGCACTGAGCATCCATAAGCTGGATGAGCGTATTTTTGATCTGATCAACCAGCAGTTGGAAGCCAAAGGGCTGATGGTCAAAAAAGGCACCATCGTGGATGCTACGATTCTTCCCTCGGCGAATCGTCCCCTCTCGGATGAGAAGCGCCAGGAGCTAACCCGCAGGCCTTCCCCCCAGATCGATACCGATGCCAACTCTACGAAAAAAGGCGGGGTCTACTACTTTGGCTATAAAGGTCATATTGGGGTGGACATCGAGTCCAAACTGATTCGTAAGGCCATCTTTACCCCCGCCAGTTACCACGACAGCACCCAGACCGAACAGCTGGTCAGCTATGATGAGAAGGCCCTGTTCGGTGATAAGGCCTACTTCAATGGGGATCACAAGTTTTCGGCCCGGCACTTCGGCTGGTACTACGGAGTGCTGGACAAAGCCACCAAAAGCCAGCCCTTGTCGGGTTCTCAAAAAAAGCGAAACCGCAAACACAGTCGCGTACGGGCCGCAGTGGAGCACCCGTTTGCCTGGATGAAGACCAAGGCCCGGATGGAGCTCATGAGGGCTAAAAATCAGGCTCGTAACCGGCTTCGATTCCTGTTTACCTGTATGGGATGGAACCTGTCGAGAGCAGGATTTTTGCTTGAAACATCAAGATCCATGGGATCGGTAGCTCTATGAACCCAAAAGGGCACATACAACCGGCTTCTTACAGCCTTTTGAAGGCTGCCAGGGAGTCATTTCGAACAAGGATTGGTGGAAAACACAAGCAATCCAGCAGAAATATCTCCACATTCAGCCACGAAAAATAAATCAAAGAACAACAAAGGGTTTTTCAAAGCCTTCTATTAATAGATTCGACTCAATAGAATGATTTCTTTGCAAAAAGAAATCGAATTAAAAATCAACAAAAGATCAAGAGGTATACCAATGAAAACCATAAGATCACTTACAAAATCGATGAAAACAGCTATAGCATTTTGTTTCTTTAGTGCTTCATTATTCTTTTTTGTTAAGGAAGCTAATGCAAATACACAAGAGTATGTCTGTCACGACTGTGGCAGTGTATCAAATTGTAATAATGGTACCCCTGGCTTACGGATGGGTTGGACAGATTGCTTATGGTATGGTGATAATTGCGAGGTAGCTGGGGAGTTTATACAGTGCCCTAGTTAACTTAATTACAAATGCCCAAATTATGATAGCTCATATTTTAATATCCTTAATCACATCTGTCCAAAACGTTTAAAAAGTAGCCAGTGAAAGCCCCGAAGTCGGGGCTTTACTATTTTAGGAGGTCCAACCCAACCTAAAATATCACTGACTATGACAAATGTAACACTATTTGCCCAGATTATGCAGACCTTAGACCGCCTTAGCTTCACCAAACTGGTCAGCAAACATGGCACCGACAAGCACGCCAAAGGAATCACCAGCTGGACGCATCTGACAACGATGCTGTTCTGCCAGTTCTCGAAGTTAAACAGCCTTCGTGATGTCTGTAATGGTCTTAAATCAGCAAGTGGAAACCTCAATCATTTAGGCATTACCCGTGCTCCGTGTAAATCTTCTTTATCCTATCAAAACAAGCATCGCGATTGGCGGCTGTTTCAGGATTACTACTTTACGATGATGAAAAAGCTTAGCGGGATGGCTCGATTCAGGCAGACCCGTTTTAAGATCAAAAGCAAGATCCTGCTATTGGATTCGACCACCATTAGCCTCTGCCTGAGTTTATATGATTGGGCCAGGTTCCGCAAGAAGAAAGGAGCTATCAAACTCCACACCCTGCTTGACTACGATGGATGTCTTCCGGTGTATATACGTATGACGGATGGAAAGCCTCACGACTCCACCGTAGCAAAGGAGTTATCCTTGCCCGTTGATGCGGTAGTCGTAGCTGATCGGGCCTACGTTGATTTCCCAACCCTGTACCGGTGGAACACCGAAGGCAGCTATTTTGTCATCCGCCTCAAAGATTCCATCCAATTCAAACGGGGAAAAGAAAAACCTCTCCCAGAGGGGCGCCACGAGCATGTCCTGGTCGATGAATACATTGAATTGAGTCATCCCCCGACCTATCAAAAATATCCCACCAGGCTACGGCGTGTGGTGGTCTACGATTCGGACAAAGATCAAACGATTGAGCTGATTACCAATCAATTTACCTGGACAGCAAACACCATCGGTGAGTTGTACAAAGCCCGATGGGACATTGAAATCTTCTTTAAAGAGATCAAACAACTACTCAAAATCAAATCCTTTCTGGGGACTACGGCCAATGCTGTGCTCATTCAGATTTGGACAGCAATGATTGCTATGCTGATCTTGAAATACCTCAAAGCCTGCGCCTCCTACCGCTGGTGTCTATCCAATATGGTGGCGTTTCTGCGATTAAACCTGTTTGTCAAGTTTGACCTGAAAAAGCTAATGGACCATCCCTTTAAACCTCCGGATATCCCCCCAGAATCCGATTATAAGCAGATAAATTTGTTTAATTGGGGGGATTGATTTTGGAAGTGCGAAAAAATCTGTCCTAAACAGTCAGAAACGCATATAATTCGTAATATTGCAAAACGTTTTGGACAGCTATGATCCTTAATATTATTTATCTCTCCAAAAGATACTATAATCCCCCAATTTCATGAATATAAATTCATAGAAACGCTCAATTTGGGAAAGAGTAACCCATCGTCACGCGAATATTTAATCGGAAATCCACAAAATATATGCACAGACAGCAGGGGCAGGATTTATCTAAACGATCGTATGTATGCTGGTATCCGAGTTTACGATAAAGATGGAAAATATCTCACGACAATTGGACGTCATGGTCGTGGTCCAGGTGAATTTGTAGAAAAGTCGTACATGACCATTACCCCGGAAAATCAATTAGTTGTTTTCGATCGATATCAAATTAGAGTAACCGTATTTAATGTAAACTCACCCCCCAAAAATCAAATAGGCGACAAGATAGATATATATGATTTTCCAGAGAAGAAACCGGTTACTCCAGTTGCAATAACGCCGATAAATCAAAACCAATTTGTTTTTGCTTATCGGCATTATTACCCGCCAAAATTCAATGATTCTAATAAAATAAATGATATCCTAAATTTTGTGAGCCCAAAGTTTAAAAAGATAATTGATTATGCGTTGCCTTTAAGTGAACTTGGGGATATGTCCAACTCATTTATGAATCATATGATTGGTTTCCCCTTTTTTACATTGCAAATGACTCTGGTTGATGGAAAGTATTTGGTGGTAGCACCACATTTTTATGATGGACGGATATATCTTCTTGCAAATGACAAAGGCCACTGGAAAATCAGGAAGATTTTACACGGTTTTGTACAGAAAAAGAATTCTATTGAATATTATCCGAATGCTTCCACAGCTCCGGACATAGCGATGACCGGACATGGTGATGCGGGTGTTTTAGATAATGAAAGTATCGGTTTATTTCCAATGATAAATGGAGGTTTTATACATTTTACTTACATAATGTATAATGGTATAAGACAATATTTTTTGGAAAAATATGATGATCAATATAATCTTATTGAATATGGACCTATTGTTAATTTATTGACTTATAAGAAACGTCCTGCTGCTACGTTAATTTTCTTTGAATGGGAGGACAGAAATAACCAATTTTATTTTAAAGACTTACGAAATTTGAAGAAAAAAGGAGATCAGGTCATTCGCGGTTATTTTGAGCAGACCAAATAACGGGTATAACTTTTTCAGAGTTAATTAATAACCACCTGGGCTATCGTTAAAACACGGTATCTTTCGTAAGTCTTGGATATCTCCTGGTTTCGTAGTGTATAAGAATCCTTTGCAGAACGCCTCATCATGTCGCAAGTTTGCAACTTGTGACATTGTCATTCACTTCTTTATTCAGGATTTCCAAATTATTTGATATCTCACAACCTTTTGCAGCCCGGTTTTCGGATCAGTTTTCAGGGTATACATATACCCGTTTCTGACCACCTTAATGGGTTTGTCTCTTGGCCATTTGAATTTGGTGATTACGGCTCCCGATTTATTTATTACCCACCATTCATACACTGAATCAACATCTATAATCGTCGAGATCCACAACCGGTTTTTGTCATCAAGAAACATCGACTGGATAGCTGGCCAGGTTTTTGGCAGGTTTCCGGCATTGCGGATCATCTTTATTGCTAGACCAGGGCCCAGCTGAGACATATGGTTCGTTTTTTTATAGCGGTTGATAATCCTATCCTTATTAAGCTTTTTATTATTAAAGGCATATTTGAAGGTATGAATACGTCTGCCACTCGAATCATAGATGTTAATCTTAAATTCGTCAGTATTATTGGCTGCATACAGATAATCTTTTCCGGATACGGCCAGCAAGGATTTACCATAAAAGGGAAAGGAATGAATGGCTAAGTATGGATATTGAGCGTTCTTGACAAAGTATACAAGATTGGTAAGATCCTTCTGCTTTAGGATCGGACCTGAAAGAATGGTACCGCCTTCGTCCTGAATCATATAGTAGATAAAACTTTTGCCCGCCTTGTATTCATATGGTGGCTGACGGTATGCCACCAGAAACTTCCTGTTATTAAGAGGATAAATCTGAATCGGGTAATATCCTTTCAGCTCTTTGTAATCGTTTCTGTTAGCTGGAATAAGCCCAACTGTATGAAAAAAAGACAGGTTTTTTAGGGAGAAGACTTGAATTCTGTTTGCGAAATATTTCTCAGTGTCAGTGATATAAAGTTTTTTCGAGTGTATTGCCACTGTCGTATTATTTGAGATAGCACCAAACTCTCTTGGTCCACGTCCTTTACGACCGAGGGATGTGAGATAACTACCGTCGGGATTAAACACGTCAATCTTTGTTTGACTCTCATCGACAATGAATACCCGGTTTTGATCATCTACCGTAAACGTTGCTATTTCTCCGACTGTTACTTTACTGGTTGAGCCATAGCTGACGTCCCGTTTAAAGGTAACCTTATAAGTCGAATCAATATCCGAAGTAGATTCGTGGGTTTGTTTGAGAGGAGCAGATTCTACGACCCGGTTTGATTTCCTGGTCTTCTGATGCTTTCCACCAGAACAGTCTGCAATCAGGATAGTTAGCAGTAGTATAAGAGTTGTTGATCTCATAACATCCCTCAACATGATATAGTACAATTATCGGGAACTCATCTTTTTCATTCTGCACGCAGTACACCTCATCCTTCCGCACTGCACATAGCTTTAGGTTGCCGGACAGGGTGAATTTCCACATCGGTTTGCCATTGGTATCGAAAACCAATCAGGTTTGTATTGGTTTTGCCGGATGCCAAGATGTGATTGCAGGCAATAAAAGTAGAACAAAATGAAGAAGCCCGTTTCTCATGGTATTCGAGATATACTAATGGAATAGTAATAAAATCACTGACTGGTAGAACAGTCACATCTCTTAAACCCGTACTCTTATGCTATAATAAATGACAAAGCCAGGTTGGTACCGGAATAAAAAACTCGTTTAGTCTCCTGGATTGAACAGATTACTGTAAACCTACTAACTGTTGCATCCACAACGGGTCATATCACACAAATAATAAGGATAGGAAGATATTCGAGAAAAGCAATTTTCGAGAAGTATTTCAATGCGGCTAAGCAGATAAGTGCCAGATCTTAACATCATTTCCGATATTCCAGCGTTTGTAAAGCGTAAGGATGCGGTGATGTGGAATCATTAGATACCAGTTCGGTAAGGCGGTGATCATCCATTGATACAACATAGTGGCCGACATAAAGAGAATCAATGAAACGACCGTCATACGAGTAGAACCTGATCTTTCAGTCCTGGTTCTTATAAAAAGGTTTAAACGTTGTAACCGCTATGTAGCCTGACATTGGGAAAATGTCCCAGATAATTTCTGTTTCTTTTAAAAGACTGATCAACCGCTGGAGATTGTTTGATGCTTCGAGTTCTTTTTGGGGCCACTGCATTTCATTCAGGATAATAGATGAAAAGTGATTTGTTTTCAGGTCAAGCTTCCATATCTCATGGGTAAATGGATAAAAAAAATACAGGGTATCCCGACGAAGGTGCGCTTTGGTTCCCATCGGGATTTTAACCGGCGTCAGAAAATGAATGGCATTCAGATCTTTATACAACAGGTCCAGGGGTTGTAGTCGACCACGGTCGTTTATCTTGTAAAATACGGTGTCATTCGGTTGCATTGCGGGTGAAAAATTCCCTCTTGTGAGGTACAATGTACCATGAAGAGGGGTTATGGAGTCCATTAACTGCAGATCATGGTAGGTAACTTCTCTGATACAACCTCCAGTGTTGAGATTATAAGTTATCAGTTTACCCTGAATATCATCCATCAGATAGAGTGTATCTCCCGCAGTAGCGTTTACAGGGGTTCTCAGAAATTCACACGGTCCTTTCTCTTTCTTCCCAAAACTGCGAGTGAATGTGAAATGCTTATAAAGTTCAATTGATGGTGACCCATCGGCAATAAGAATATCCTCCTTACCTGTCCGGGTAATGTTGTAAATCTGCCCCAGGGGAGAGTTTGAATCGTCCAGCGTGTGCTTTTTGATGGTACTGTCCTGTAGAGTGAAATCAAATTTACTCCGTTTGAACCTATTGCAGGAAAGAATAGTCAATAGTAGTGTGATGGTGAATGCGAATATTTTGGAAGATAGTCTGTTGCAGGAGATCGGTTTATTATATTATTAATAGATTAGTATTAAAATAATAATAAAAATATTGCGTCACAAACGACCAAACGCATCATGCTGATAGCTGATAGCATTTATGGATTTTACTATGAGATATGTTTCATATCGGGGACAGTTGTTGATCCTTCTGTGAATAATGATATACTAAAATGCATTATTGGCTCGTTATTGTATCTACAATAATTTAATATTAAATTATATCCATGAAATTAGAACAGGAAATACACACGACCAACTTCGGCAGCCCGAAACACAGGGCTTGGTTGAACTTATTGGTTACGACAAGCCGGGCTACGGCTTCGGTTGCGGTCATTTTCAGGGATCGCGGTTTAACCGAACAGCAGTATAACGTGTTACGGATTCTCCGGGGCCGTTATCCGGAAGCGGTCAACCTATGCAATATCCAGGAACGGATGGTCGACAAAAGTTCGAATGCTACACGATTGGTTGAGAAGTTGCGCCAGAAGGGGTTAGCCGAACGTCACACGTGTTCGGAAAATCGCCGCAAAGTCGATATTCGGGTTACGGACGAAGGATTAAAGCTTCTGTCCTTGCTGGATCCTGAAATCGATGAAAAGATAAATCACCTGTTCAAGAATTTAAATGAAGAAGAAATAGTGCTGCTGGACGATCTGCTGGAGAAGTTCAGGGGCTGACAAAACATAGATAATGTAGGTACTGACAATGAGCATGGAAGGAAAAGTTACTGAAGAATTAATGCTGAGTGATCTTGCTCGCAAAAGACGGAGTCCGAGAGCGTTTGATTCTCGTCCGGTTGAAGAAGATAAGCTGGAACAGTTGTTTGAAACGGCTCGGTGGGCGCCATCGAGCATGAATGCGCAGCCGTGGCGGTTTGTCTATGCTACGAAGGAAAATGAAGAAGCTTTTGATGGTTTTCTTGATAGCCTGATGGAGGGCAATAAAGTCTGGGCAAAGGATGCCCCCGTCCTGCTGGCAGTTTTTGCACGGAAGACATATGAACATAACGGGAAAACCTATCGCCACTCTTGGTACGATACGGGTCAGGCGATGGGGATGTTGAGCCTGCAGGCTACTGAGCTTGGTTTGCATCTTCACCAAATGGGCGGTTTTTACGCCGACAAAATCAGTGAAGTTGTCGGTATTTCGGGTGAGTATGAACCGGTAATAATGGCGACTATCGGGTACGTAGGTGATGTAGATCAGCTGCCGGACCAACTTCAAAAAAGGGAGAAAGCACCGAGAGTTCGTAAGGATATCAGGGAACTGGTTCATGCTCACCAATGGAATTCAAATAACTAATAAAAAGGAAAATCAGTCATGAAAACGGTATTGCATAAAGCAGATACGCGAGGGCATGCCAACCATGGATGGCTGGATACATACCATAGTTTTAGTTTTGCATCGTGGTATAACCCGGAAAGGATTCATTTTGGAGCACTGCGGGTTCTGAACGATGACATTGTTGCGGCGGGCAAAGGATTCGGTCTGCATCCGCACGACAACATGGAAATCGTGACCATCATGCTCGACGGGACATTGGAACACCGCGACAGTATGGGACACACGAAACAACTGCATCTGAACGAAGTGCAGGCGATGTCGGCCGGTACCGGTATCCATCATGCGGAATACAATGCATCGAAAACCGATTCACTGAACCTGCTGCAGATCTGGATTTTCCCGGATACGCAGAACGTGGAACCGCGCTATGACCAGCGTAAATTCGATCCGAATGGAAGACAGGGGAAATGGCAGTTCCTGGTGGCTCCGAAAGAAGCAGAAGAAGAGACTTCCCTATGGCTTCATCAGAGTGCCTGGTTCGCCCGTGCTGAGCTAAAATCCGGTGAAAACCTGGAGTACAAGCTTCATGATGAAAATCACGGCGCCTATTTGTTCGTGATCGATGGATCAATAAAAATTGGCGACAAAGAGCTAAACCGGCGCGATGGTTTGGGTATTTCAGATCTGGAAATGGTCAACATTGAAGCTTCCGAAGATGCCGATGTGTTGCTTATAGAAGTACCGATGCAGGTATAAAACGAATGAATGGTTGATTGAATGACGAGAGCTGGTACTGGCGTGGACGCCAGTACCAGCTCTGTACCAGCTCTGTATCACCTGGACCAGCTTTGAGTCTTATCCGGGTTTACTGAAAAATCATATAAATGCCAAGTCCAAGCATAAAGACGGCAAACATTCGCTGCATTTTTCTTTTTGATATGTGCCTGGACAGCCAAATTCCGGATATCCCTCCCAGAATTCCTGTCGTCATGATATAAAAAGCCGGAAGTACTTGTGCTGAATCATTTATCCAATATTCTCCGCCTATCCATAGAGAGAAAAGACCGAATGGAAGAAGTCCGGTGGCAATGGCGTCAAGCAGAGAAAAGTCGGCAGCCAGCATGATCCCGGGTATGATCATGAACCCGCCGCCAATAGCAAAAAATCCACAGGCAAGCCCCACACCAAAGCCGCAAAATCCGAGCCGGATCAACTTTTTATTCGAAATGTTCGAAGGATCCGAATCACGTGATCCTTCGTCTGTACTACCCATCTTAACACTTAGATAGTACATCCATCCGGCGACAGCGAAAAGAAGAAATCCAAGTAGAAAGATGATTTCTTTACCGGGCAGTAAACGGCTTAAGAGTGTTCCGATATAGACACCTGCCAGACCTGGAATAGCAAAGATGAGTCCGGATTTAATGTATACATCTTTCCTGAAGATCCGGTAGAGCAGGATCACAATGATCGTAAAAGCGACCCCTAATGCATTTGTGCCCAAAGCAGTGGTTGGGGACATTTTTTCAATATAAAGCAGAAAGGGTAATCCAATTACTGCTGCTCCCGCTCCAATAAAGCCAACAGCAAAACCAGCAAGCAATCCTGCGATTAGAAACCAGATCATATCCTGGGTGTATTGATGATGGGATTCAAATTATGAAACCTTGTTATAGATGTACCTGTGTTCGGTTAAATGGATCGCAGATGATAAAGCTGATTTTCATCAATCTCAGGTCTAATTTCGAAGGGTTGCTCTCAGGCGATCTTGTTTTAATAGCAAATCAAGTGCATCGGTGATACTCGTACAGACAACATCTGCAGATAAAAGTGATGGAGTAGCTATCCCTTCTTCCTGTATAACTAAAATTCCAAGCTGAGATTCCTTTAACATCAGCCGGTCGTTTAATCCATTGCCAATGCACACCGTTTTCTTCACACCCAGTTTGCGTATGAATTTGGCTTTTTCCTCATCCTGATTGTCATTCGGGATTACATGAACCTGGCAGGGAAGGCCAGTCATTTCATGATGAACAGAATCATGGGTATCAGCAGTCAGAACGTATATCTTCAGAACTTCAGACAATTGTTTCAGACGAGGCGGCACACCCTGTTTGAGAAGCCCGTCGAGTGCGAGTGTTCCGTTGAAATCCAACACGAGATGATAAAGTTCAAGTCGTTTCCTGCCTGGGATATCTATTTGTAGCATAGTTAATTCATCCAAAAACAAAATTAATGTTTCCACCGTCGTGGCTGATAGTTTGCCCGGTCACAAAACCCGCGTGTCCGGAAAGGATCCAGGCAGCAAGTGATGCCAGTTCTTCCGGTTTACCCATGCGACCAACAGGTACAGCTTTAGACATCTGTTCTTTTGCTCCATTTAATGAAAGATTGTTATGCTCTGCAACACTTTTGACGACGCGCTCTATGGCCGGACTGTCATGTGAGCCGGGTGCGATAATATTAACTGTTACTCCTTTTGAGGCAATTTCACGGGATAATGTTTTGGCGAACCCAACCACAGCCATTCGCATCGAATTGCTGAGTACGAGATTTTCGATAGGCTGCTTGACGGATTGACTTTCGATAAACAATAATCGCCCATAATTCCGTGAAACCAGTCGTGGTACAAGCCTAAGCGTCAGATCAATTTTCCATCGGACTACGGATTGGTATGCTTCATCCCACTGTTTCATACTTGTTGATAAAACAGATCCTGTAGGTGGGCCTCCGGCATTAAGCACAACGCCATGCAACGGATTCGAACTGATAGCACGTTCAATCTGATCATGGATCGTTGTTTTTTGCAGATCACCTGTGATATAATCAGCAGTATCCGGATAGTTCTTTTTAAGTTCTTTCAATTTCGCTTCACGTCGTGCAACAGCAATAACATTTGCACCTTCCTTAAGAAGCCGTTCTGCAATGGCACGTCCGAAACCAGTGCTGGCTCCGCAAACAAGAAAACGCTGATCGGCTAGTCCTAAATCCATAACGGTGTAAGTTTAAGATTTTAGATTATAGATATAAGATAATAGAATAAGGGGATTGGGAAATAAGGAAATAGGAGACCAGCAGCCAGACGGTTCAAAGATGGAAATATGGTAATACGGAAATAAGGCTATTGATCTTTATACAACGTTGGTCCAGGCGTCCTCGCCTGGACAACAGTGGCATAAACAATTGAATTTGCATCCAATAAGAAAGGGGATTAAGCGTTATATCTCTATTCCTAAATTACCTTAATTCCTCCCGGCCTCTATCATAATCTGATAAATTATCGTAATTTAAAAAGCTGTACCAATAATTAATTTTTCTATAGTGAATATTCGCAACGTTGCAATCATTGCCCACGTAGACCACGGAAAAACTACACTTGTCGATCAAATGCTGCGTCAAAGCGGTACGTTCCGAGAGAATCAGCAGCTCGTTGATCGCGTTATGGATTCCATCGATCTTGAACGAGAGAAGGGGATCACCATCATGGCCAAAAACACGGCTGTGCTCTGGAAGGACCTCAAGATCAATATCGTAGACACCCCCGGCCACGCTGATTTTGGGGGAGAAGTTGAACGTATCCTGAAAATGGTAAACGGGGTGATCCTGTTGGTGGATGCCGCAGAAGGTCCCCTGCCACAGACTCGTTTCGTCTTACGTAAGTCTCTGGATCTTGGCTACCACCCGATTGTCGTGATCAATAAGATCGATCGTAAAGATGCCCGTCCTGACGCGGTGTTGAATGAGATTTTTGACCTGTTTGTGGATCTAAATGCTGAAGATAATCAACTCGACTTTCCCGTCCTTTATGCAGTAGGGAAAGACGGGACTTGTAAGCGCGAACTCGAGGATCCTGATTCGGATCTGACACTTCTGTTTGATCTGATCCGCAAACATGTGCCTGAACCGGAAGTAGAAGAAGAGCGTCCGTTCAAGATGCTTGTGAGCCAGGTTGACTGGAATGATTACGTCGGACGAATTGCCATTGGACGCGTTGAACAAGGTAAAATTCGTGTCAATCAGGAAGTAACGCTGCTTAACCGGAAAGGGGAAACCCGTGAGAAGGGCAAGGCAACCAAGCTGTTCACATTCATGGGATTAAAACGTGTGCCAGTTGATGAAGTCGGTGCCGGTGACATTATCGCACTTGCCGGTTATGATGAGGTTATGGTTGGCGACACGCTTACTGATAGTTCCGAACTGACAGCTATTCCCTATTACGATATTGACGAACCGACGCTGGCTATGTTTTTCCGTGTCAATGATTCACCTTTCGTTGGACGCGAAGGGGATTATGTTACAGCTAATATGCTGAATGACAGACTCATGAAAGAAGCTCGTACCAATGTATCTATTTGGGTGCAGTCAACCGAGAGTCCGGATGTATATCGTGTTTCGGGGCGTGGTGAATTACAACTTGCGATTCTGATTGAAACCATGCGCCGGGAAGGTTATGAATTTGCCGTCTCGCGTCCGGAAGTAATTTTTAAGGAGAAAGACGGCCATCGTCTGGAACCTGTAGAAGAGGTGATTGTTGACGTATTGGAAGAATACAGCAACAAAGTCATTGACAAGCTGCAACAGCGTAAAGGATTGATGCAATCGATGATTCCCGAGGGCGATCATGTGCGTCTTACGTTCCATGTACCGACCAGAGGATTAATAGGCTTGCGCGGAGAATTGCTCACAGATACCCGCGGTACTGCTCAAATTCACCAGCAATTTCATTCTTATGAGCCATATAAAGGAGATATCCCGGGTCGGAATCGGGGCGCCCTGGTGGCTCTCGAAAATGGTATGACTACGGGTTATGCACTCGAAAATGCACAGGATAGAGGTGAATTTCTGGTGGAACCGGGTGACCCGGTTTACATGGGCCAGGTAATCGGACTGAATACGCGAGGCGGGGACCTGCTTATTAATATCGCCAAGAAGAAAAGCCTGACCAACCATCGTGCCTCCCAGTCGCAGGATGCCGTTAAAATTTCAGTGGCCAAAAAACTAAGCCTCGAGGAACACATCGAATTCATCGACCGCGATGAACTCGTAGAAGTAACACCCAAGAGCCTTCGCATCCGCAAGCTTTACCTCGATCACAATAAGCGTAAACGCCAAGAGAAGTAGTATTAGAGCCACGGATTTTCGCGGATAAACACGGATTTGTGGCTGGTCCGGGCGTCCTCGCCTGGACCACAAGCACGTTAATCTGTGAAGGTTTGCGGCTGAAATCCTATCAATTCCGACCAAACCCGTTTAATACCAACGCTGAAATTTTGTAGCGGAGCGGGTTCAGGTTAGAGTAGTAGCCATCCTTATTCACACCGGCATTTTCCCGGTTAGTCAACAGGATGTAGAACAGGTGATAATTGGGAATAATCACCACGTTCGTTCCTGTAAAACCAGTGTGTCCGTATACATCATCGGGCGCACCGTTTATCTTGATGACATCGGGCGCCATATCCCATCCCAGGCCATTTCCGTAACGATCCTTTGTCGTGAACTCACGTATGACCGATGCCTTGATATACCGATGTCCTTTGTAAACACCATCATTCAACATTAACTCCACCAGTTTCTGCAAATCATCAATCGTGGAAAATAATCCCGCGTGACCCGCAACGCCCTGGTTGGCATACCATGCATTTCCATCACTTACCTCGCCCCTCGCCGTATAGGTTCGCCAGCCGTTCCAGGAATGGGGATCAACATCACACTTGTACCCGAAATGATCATCATACACCATTTTCTTTTCGAAAGGATTGCCATGCGAGGTAGCGGCGAAATTCGCTAAATCTTGTTTTTTAGGATTATACGTTGTGTGATGTAGCCCAAGCGGTTTATATAAATGCTGTTCTAAATACTGATCCAGAGGCTGACCGGAGACCTTCTGGATGAGATACCCAAGCATCATAAATCCGAGATCACTGTAGTGGCGCGCTTGTCCAACCGGGTATTTCAAAGGCATCTGGCATATTTCTTTGTAGGTCTCCTTTGAATTTCCGGCTTTGTAATAGAGTGGTTGCCATTCATTCAGTCCTGATGAGTGACTAAGCAGCTGGCGGACAGTTATTGAATCTTTGTGGAGACCATGAAACTCCGGCGTGTATTTGTGAACCGGGTCATCCAGATGAATTTTCCCCTGATCGGCTAACTGCATGATGCCAAATGTCGTGGCAAAAACCTTGGTCAACGATGCCAGATCGAACATAGTGTTTACCTGCATCTTAACCGGACGGTTTAACGGCTTCATTTTGTAGTCGAACTCATCCGCATATCCGAATGCCTTGCGATGAAGCACATTTCCATCCTTCTCAATTAGAATTACGGCACCCGGGATATGCTTTTGATTCACTTCCGATTGTATAAGGCTGTCAATCTTAATCAGGGTGGGATTGTTGCTGCCAGACTGTGCCATGGTTTGGTTTGTACAAAAGCAAAGAAGCAACAAAACTGCAGCCAGCCCGGAAATTTTGAAGATTTTGTTTAGGTAATCCATTTAAAAAATCAGGATGCCAGAGTAAAGTAACGAGCACAGGCCATAATCTTCCTCACTTTGCTCTTTTGCGTTTCCAGCATCCCATATTCCCTTATTTCTTATATCCTTATTTCCAATTATCAAAACCTCACGAAAGATGGCAGTCCGTGCTCAAAAAGTGGTTTATACACCGTTGAGGGATCCTTAACAACAGAAGCCGGCAGCCAGTATGAGTCGTCGAAGTCAGGGTTTGTCCAGCCTTTTTCTTCTCCGACATGGGATTTCCAGTACTGATCTGTCATAACAGTCTGCGTGCTGCCATCCGCATATTCGATTTTCAGATAGATATTAGCCGATCCCGGGTGATCCTGCGAATAGACGCTTGTCTTCTTCTCACTTTCCGGGATCTGCCTGAAACTGGTGGCCTGTGCAGCAATAACGTTCTCGGATTTATTGTTGAGCATCCTTGCGACATCCCAATACTTGGAACGCCTCAGGTCGATGCCGAGTGATCCTTCACGTTTTGCATAAATCCGGCCGAGCTTATGTCCGTTCAGCCAGACCGTAACATACGAATCGCCAACAACCTGCAGCCAGGCGTGTTTGATCTTTCCACTGTTTGACAGCGGGAATGACTTGCGCAGGCAAACGGATGGAATCGCATTCGAATCGGAAGCACCGTTGGCACCAATAAACTGGCTCGGAATCTTGTAGGAAGTATCCCAACTGTTATTCTTCAGTGAATCCACGATCTGATCGAGGTAGATTTTCTGGTACATGAAAAGGGTATCCAGCTTTGCCAGGTTGTCTTTCTTATTGGTCTTTAGCCAAAGTTCATCAAATGATTTCTGAAGATTGGAAACCTGATCACGGAGCTTGCTTCCCCATTCGATTCCCTTGTCAGTGAGAGGCTTTCGGTCATCATTATATATGCTGTCTTGCGTAACACGCTGCATCCACCTGGTGAATTCCAGGGATTCTCCAACCCAGTGAGCCAAATCGGCAGCAAAAGCATCATAATCCATTTCATAACTGTTGCGCTTCAACTCAGGTTTGACGCTTGCCGTTAGTCGTTTTACGGCATTACTGCTGCGTTTGATGTCCAACGTGGCATTCAACAGAGGTAGATGTCTATTTTTTTCGAAGTCATTCAGACGATCAAACGGTTGTCTCCAGACTTCAGGGTAATAAATGTCTTCGCTTAGCCTGTTCAGCAGGTTTTGTATTGCTGAGAGCTGAGGAGAGTTGTTTCCGAAAAATATGTTATTGAACCGGCTGTCTATGGTTGGCTGATCAGCATTAACCGGGTTCCAGCCGCATTCGGCGTCATATGCGTATCCCCTGTAATTTAGTTCGCGAAAATTCGGCCCGCCCATGTCGCCCCAGCTTGTTGTGATAGATCCAAGTGCTCCGTTTTTATATCCCTCCAGCGTAAAGTTATAGGTGTTCACCCAGGCCGCACTTTGATTGGGATACAGTCTCGACCAGTTCGAAATTCCGGGTGAAGCTATGAACGGCTGGTTGGCACGGGCAAAGACTTCTGTTGACGGAAACTCATCGCTTGCCCCGTAATGCCAGTCAAAGATGATGATATCTTTCGGAAGCTGGGCAAGAACATCCGGGTTGCGAAGCAGCATGTCACCGTACATCATCACTTTTTTGCCGTGGCTTTTCACATAATCGTACACTTTTCGATAGTAGCGTGCATTTACGGTAGCCAGTCCGTACCGGTTAACTGCTTTCTTGCTGGCGCCAAGTCCCACGTCAAAGGATTCGTCGCCCCCGATGTGAAAATATTCGGAATGGAACATCGGTATCGTTTCGCCGAGAAGATGCTTCAGGAAGTCAATCGATGACTTGCTTTGTGTATTAAAAGAAGCTGCTCCGGGATACTCGGCATACTTCATGAACTTCGGCAAGTTCAACATGTTTTCCTGGTGTCCGAGCGATTCAAATATGGGAATGAGCTGGACATGATAATTATCCGCATAATCCTGCAGTTCCTGAATCTCTTTTTGAGTGAAAGCGCCCCGATCCTTTCCAATGCTTGGATAATCCTTGAAATGAATAAGGTCCTCGATATACGGCATGTATGTGTTCATTTTATACAATGCCATGAAACGGATGATCTTTTTGATATTATCCTCGGTTGAAACCTGACCACGGCTCATATCGTCTGACAACCCGCGGAATTTCATAGCCGGATAATCTGAAATAGAAATATTACGCAGACTGTTGGTTGAATTTGCTTCCAGTAACTGTATGAGAGACATAGCGCCGTAGAAGCGTCCGGTTGTCGAATTTCCTGCGATTATAACCGTATTATTGGCGACCTTGAGGATATATCCTGCAGTATCCATTTTCGCCGTCAACTCCCCGGTTTGAACCAATTCGCCAACTAAGTTTGACTTGCCGGGATCCCCGATGATGATGGAATTCTCTCTATCCGAAACATCCTGCTCAGATTTTATATCGGCCTTTATATGATAGTACTCAGAAAGATCCGATTGGATTTGCCGGGCTGCAAAACGATCCTGATCGGTTGTGCCGTTTCCCAGAACGATGGTTGTCAGTTGATCGATATTAGTTGACCCGTTTTGCCAATTCCATTGTTGCGGTAGTGGAATGATGTTAGGCTTATCATTTTGCGCATAAGCGACAACCGCTATGCATGACAGGAAAAGCATTACGGTTGATTTTCTCAGGATGTTCATGACGATGAATTTGGGGTTGCATAGGTGATTCAAAGACAGCCCCGTGAGACAGGGCTTCAGCAGTAATAAATAGTCAAATATTTGCGCGGACACAAGACGGGAAAGTTAATTTGTGAAGGCTGTTACAAGGTTAACAGGGTATAGTCGATTCGAGAATTTTGATGAAAGCCCTGTTATTGAATTCGTAGTAGAGACGATGCAAATAGTTTAAAGTAAAAAGAAAGATTGTAGCTGCCCAAGGTTTAAGAAAACGACATTACAATTTGTTAAAGTAGAATATTACAAAAAATAAATATTATTTAATCATTATTTAAAACGTTGAAATTATTGACCATAATATCTTTTATGTGGTTTTTGAGTATATATGCAATAAGGTTGTATTGGTAGTGCAAGTTTAAATTGCTTTATCTATAATAATAGAGATGATTGAGGAATCATCAGGTGGGTTCGATTTCATAGTATTGTGGTTGGTATGTTCAAGAAGACGGCTATATATGCAAAGATCACTGTTCTGCTAGGTATTATTCTGGTGGCGATTTATATAATTCAAATCCAAATTTACCAGTCAAATCATACGAGGATAAGAGAAGTAATTTTTTATAAAGCAAAAAATTCCCAAAGTGACTTAGCTGTGTTGCATCTGTATTCAGATTGGAGCGATGGAATATTTGGGTATGTTTATAACAGACCGGCTGCTGGTGATGATTGGATAAGTGTGGTACAAAAACAAAGCACAAATAAACGGCGAAAAAAAGATAGAAAGAATGTCGTTAGAATAAATTCACCGGTTTTACCTAAAGAACAGTCACATGGAATTATTATCAAGAATAGTGATCAAAAAAAAGGGCTGGTTGATAAGAAAAAGCATATTATGGGTTCGCCTGATAAATCTTTTGTAAATAAAAGTTCACTTAGTGAACCTGAAAAAGAAAACAATGTCGAAAGCTCGGACGGAAATAAACAAAAGGAAAGTTTTAAAACTTCCGGTACCACCTACTCCAGCATACCTATTGGATATAATCAAATTCGAAATCGATTAAATTCTCTGGTTCACAAGGGAAGCGCTTCTGAAAATGTACCAACATCTGGCGGTATTACGTCAGGGAGTATGCACCAATTGGTGTTAGACGAAACGAGGACCAATATTGGAGGCGATTTTTTTACTGCTTTCAATAATCAGTGGCAATCAATTCAAAACAATGCTGATTACACAATTGCTATATCGGAAAAACCTCTGCCTAGTCTTGGAACCATGGTAATTGTGAGAGTTAATAACGAAATCGTCTACCAGACTCGATTAAATCCGAACAATAAATACATCAATTGGATTGCAGGAGAAGCTATCTCTTATGTGAGGCAAAAATTACAAAATCAACAAGTATTGGGGTATTGAAATGGTCAATTCACATAATCCCCTGAGTGGGAACCTATTATACATAGTTAAGAGTAAGTCTTGGGTACAGGTATTATTTTTTGGGATATTGTTTGCGTTGGTCCCTTTTTATTTGCAAGCTCAGGATCTGGTTTATACTCCTGTTAATCCTGCTTTTGGTGGCTCCCCTTATAATTATCAGTGGCTGTTAAATTCAGCAAACGCGCAAAATACCCATCAGAAGAGTTCAAGCTCTTTTTATTCCACAAATCCTTTTGACAATTTTACACAGAGTCTTCAAAGCCAGATACTAAGTGAACTAGCCCAGGAGATTGTACAATCAAGGTTTGGGAATCTGGATTTAAACCAGAAAGGCAAATATGATCTTGGAAGCTTTATCATAAATATTCAACCGGGGCTTTCAGGTATTGATATCACAGTATTTAACAAAAATTCGGGAGACCAGTCTACGATTACTATTCCCCGCTATTAAAGATAATTTAAATGTGGAATTACAGTGTTATTTCAGGTAAGGCTAAGGCCTGGCAGATCGGCATCGCTTTAATTTTGTTATCGGGATGTACCAATTATAAGCCATTTGAGGTTCAGGAGGCTCATCATGGCCTTGTAAGCAGAGAAAGCCAGGAGTTGAAGCAACTCCCCGTTCCACAACAGAAAATTGTAACTGCGGTGTATAATTTTAGGGATGAAACGGGGCAATACAAGCTGGCACAGGGTGGGTCATACTCATTTTCAACAGCGGTAACACAGGGTGCCACATCGATTCTCATGCGGGTGCTCCAACAGTCTGGTTGGTTCGTCCCAATAGAAAGAAATGGACTTTCTGATCTCTTAAATGAGAGAAAAATTATTCAATCAATCAGAGCAGAGTACAAAGGCCCGGATGGAAAAAACTTAGGGGCATTGCCACCCCTTTTGTATGCAGGCGTTGTTCTTGAAGGTGGGATTATCAGCTATGACACCAATGTAATAACCGGGGGAAGCGGGTTCAGGATGCTTGGAATTGGAACATCCGGAGAATTTCATCAAAACCAGGTAACGATCTATTTGAGAGCCGTATCAACTCAAACCGGGCGTGTTCTTGAGAATGTTCATACAACTAAGACTATTTTGTCTAAAAAGCTTCAGGGTGGAGCATTCTTGTATGTAGATACCAACAATTTATTGGAAACGGAAACAGGTTACAGTTATAACGAACCGACAACCATGGCGGTAACGGCAGCAATTAATGAGGCGGTAAAAGAGTTGGTAATACGAGGGGTCAGGGATAATATCTGGACGCTAAAGCATCCGTCTGATTCATTAACGAATAAGGTTTTTCGGGAAGATGAACAAGAACAAAAAACAGTTAATGTAAGCAGAGATTATTTCGATCGGGTTCTAAATCGCAACTTTCGAAATCATACATCAATAAACGCTCAGATAGGTGCATCAAGATATCAGGGTGACTATCGCTACCCACAGGCAAGGACATCATTTGGGTTACAGATAAAACAAAGTTTATCCCCGAATTGGAAGGCCGGGCTTTCACTGGCAAGGGGTAGAGAAGTGGCTTATGAATCTTTTGACAAATCCATAACATCTGCACAGTTTTTTTCGCAGTATTATGTTTTCCCCTACAGTCAATTGTCTCCGTATTTGCAGATTGGTGGTGGTATTTCTTACACGTCAAGCTGGCTTCCCAAAGATGCCTCTCAACTGCATCCAATCGTATCTGGTGGTGGTGGGTTTGAGTATATGGTGAATAATCATGTGGGAGTTAATGTCTCAGGATTATTTGACTATTCTGTGGATGACAAGCTGGATGGTAAAAGTACAGGGCGCTATAATGATTTTATTTGGAATATTAACATGGGTTTAACCTATTATTTCCACCTTTTTAAATGACATAAGTGAACGGATTTATAAATCTGAATAAATGGTGTGTTTTTTTAAAATTAATTTTAGCCTGTTAGTAATCAGGGAGATTTTATGAAGAAAATATTAGTGTTTCGGATAATGAAAAATACTGGAATGTGGTGCTTCATGAGTATGGTTTTAATGTTAGTAGCACTTGTTAGTTGTGATAAACCTACTCTCGGTCCTGAATTAAAGGGAAACATAACAGGAATTGTAAAGGATTATGATTCGGATAAACCTATTGCAAACGTAAATATCACGACGAGTCCGCCGTCGAGTTCAGTTGTAACAGCTTCTGACGGGCGTTATCAACTTGGTGATTTAGGTACCGGAAATTACACGGTAAGTGCTTCTAAATCGGGATATGAAGCGAATTCTGTTACAATCAATGTACAGGCTGGTCAGGCAACACAGGCGGTAATTTTCTTGAAAAGCAAAGAGAAGAGCAGCTCTGCTGGTAACTACCCGTTGGATATCAAAGTAATTAACTGGGCAAATCGGGTAGTGACCAAGGATAGTATTTACGTTGATGTCCAGTACAAAGTGGATAATATCGGCGGCAATGATGTTAGCTCATATAACATATATTTTCGTATTCCGGCAGGTTCAGAGCTGTTTGAACATGAGGAATCGGGAACGGATCTCAAAGCATCACAAACAAATATCAAGGAATTTTCTCAATATCTCCGTGGCAATAAAGCAGATAGCGTGACGATCGAAAGTTCATGGTCGTCTAATAACTAGTCCACATATTAATTTTAAGTATCAGATTTTCGAATCTCATCATTTGAAGAATAGAAGCAAAAAAACAGCCTTCCATATTACGTCCATTCCTTTTTAGACAAAGAGACCGGAACCGGAACCATGCAGGTAATCCAGTTTGCCTCCATTAGTTAAGGTTTTTAATAGATGAGAGTGTTGGTGATTGTTATCTGAGAAGATAACCTCATCTGATATCTGAGATTTCTTTTCTCCTGACAATCCCTCATTTAAAATCGTTTGGCAGTCTTAGTTAGTTCGAATTACAGATTGTGAGCAGACGTTCCGAACAAATGTTAGAAATATTATTGTTGGAAATGTCATTATTATGATAATCTAAAACGATATTGTGAATGTTTGTGTATATAAATATATATACAAATGTTTATAAATATTATAGAATTTAAATATTATAGTATGGGAAAATAAAATAGATTGGTTATGAGATAAAAAAGATATCTACAAAGGGAAAAGTAGATGTTTTGGGGAGGAATAAGGGAGCTCTTCTTATTGTAATAACAAGAGATGGGGTAATATATCGTTATGGGGCGAATATTTTCGTGTGTGTATATCCTGTTATCATCAGCCGGATTTAAAGTCGCTGAGACGAACACGACAAGTTCATTGAACCAAGCGGGCAATGATCAGACAGGACTAAGCCAATCAAGTGTAATAAATCAGCAAGGGGATCACAATTCTCTGAATCTTATACAGATTACAGACAATAATGGATTACAAAATGCTGAAGTACTGCAGAATGGTTCAACTAACCAGGCGGTAGTCAACCAGAGTCAGACCGGAAGTGGCAGTGTAACGCCTTCAAACGATACTTATCTGCAGCAGGCTGGGGACTATAACAAGATAAGACAGCAAGAGAATGCACAGTACAACAATTTTGGGCAACCTGGAAGCGCTACCCATCAAGATAATCAGAATGTAGCGAGTCAAAATATGCCAACTGGCTTATGGGAAAGCCTGGCGCCTGAGCAGGTCTGTTACAACAACAGCTCGCCACAGTTTACCGGTGGGAGAGGAAATAATATCGGTAAGGTGATCCATCAGGGGGATGGCAATTATACTATTCAAAGTCTTAATGGGGGAGCCTCATCATTTCTTACGGGAAAAATAGTGCGACTGTTGTAAAGCAGCGTTAATCAGTTTAAATGAAGTTTAAGAGATTGGTTTTGGAAACGGAGAGGTAGAGTAAATGAGATTTTTAAACGAATTGTCTAAACAGGGCAATAACAGACTCGACATTAGTTGGGGCAAATAATAAAAACAGTAACAAGAGAAAAGGAAAACCATGAAACGAATACTCATGAGCGTATGTATCCTGGCAGTGACGGCTGGATTGGCGGCTGCACAGTCCGGAACCCAGAGTACGTTGAATCAAACTGGCAATAACCATACGGCCACTATCGATCAGACCGGAAATAATCAAACGAGTACGGTGACCCAGCAGGGTGATCACAATTCATTGAACTTGAATCAATTGACTGATAATAGTGGTCCACAAGGTGCTCAGGTTTTGCAAAATGGATCGACTAATAAGGCAACGGTAAATCAAAGTCAGACTGGTGGCGGTAGTAATACTCCTGCGAATCAAGCCATGATACAGCAGGTCGGGAATAACAACAAAATTACCCAAAATGAAAACGCCCCGGGATACAATCAGGCTCAAAGTGTTAGTGCCGTACAGCGTGGAAATTACAATGTCGGTAGTCAAAATTTACCAAATGGATGGGGTGAAAATTTGACTCTGGAACAAGTGGGGAATAATAACGGCTCATCTCAATCTGCAAGCGGAATAGGAAATAACAGGGGTAAAGTTACCCAGCATGGCAATAACAATAGTGCTACTCAGACCATTGTTGGACTAAATAACCCGTATTCCGGTTATATCGGAACAACTCAGCTTGGTGATCATAATACTGCTACGCAGAGTTTCAATGGAGGAGCGTCTTCTCACAGCAATCACGGGACCATCCAAAGTAACGGCAACTATAACATTGCGTCACAAACCATGACCTCCGGTTATGATGTTAATGCCTCCATCAGCCAGGTTGGGAACTCCAATAAAGCTTATCAAAATGGTGTTGGTAATGCCAACGTGAATTCGATTTCACAGCGTGGTAACAGTAACGTTGCAAGTTCCAAACAGACAGATGCATCCAATATGGCTGATTTCACCCAGACCGGAAACAACAACCTGATTCGTGGTGTAAGTAGCAATTGGGCAATGCAATCCGGAGGCAGCCAGGCCACAGTAAAACAGCTGAACGGAAACATGAATACCGTAAAACTGAATCAATTGGGTGGTGCTGTGAGCACAATGACACAGAATGGCAGCAATAATATGGCCATCGTCAATCAGCATTGATAACGGACTTCCCTAAGATGACAAAGACCATCACGAGGATTTTTCATGATTCCCGTGGTGGTCGCCCCATAATGTGTTGGGTGCTTTTTAAGTGTTATGAAAACGGATTAACTGATTGCAGGCTCGCCAGATGTTGGGGCAAATAATAAAAACAAGTAACAAGAGCAAAGGATAAGAACCATGAAACGAATACTCATGAGTGTATGCATCCTGGCAGTAACGGCAGGATTGGCAGTGGCTCAGTCAAATACGCAGAGCACACTGAATCAAACTGGAAATAATCATAGTGCTACTATTGATCAGTCAGGATCAAATCAAATGAGCACAGCTACACAGAAAGGTGGGAATAGTAACACCCTTACGGTAAAACAGGCTAGCCAAAACGGTCAACAGCAGACCGCCAATGTTATGCAAAATGGATCATCCAATTCTGCTACTATAAACCAAAATAGTAGCTATGGAAGTCCGACTACAGTGATAAATGATGCTACAATAACTCAAGTTGGATCTGATAATTCAATGAACCAGAGCGAAAATGCCGGAGGCGGTGCCACCGGACAAACGGCTACAGGTTATCAGAACGGAAAGAGCAATACGGGCAACCAAACGATCACTTCAGGATATAATGAGAATCTCAATCTGGAGCAGGTTGGTAATACCAATATATCCAATCAGACAATGGCCGGTTCCCATAGTTCTGGTAAGGTGGTTCAACATGGTAATTCAAACAATGCCATGCAATATATCAATGGTGCCAACATTCCATATAATGGAGATGTGGCAACTACTCAACTTGGGAATCGAAACAAAGCTACTCAAAGTTTTTCTGGTGGAGGAAGCGGTACAACAAATATAGGGACCATTCTTAGCAATGGGAATGATAATATTGCCAACCAGACAGTTAGCGGAAAAAAAGTCACGGTCAATATAAGTCAAACCGGAAATTCAAATACTGCCAATCAGGAGTTAACCGGTAATAACAATCCCTCAACCGGCATTACTGCTGTTAGTAGTGAAATATCACAACACGGCAACTTAAACTATGCAAACACCTCTCAAACCGGCGACGACAACTATGCGAGCGTCAATCAGGTAAACAATTCAAATACGGCACGTCTCAATCAAACAGGCGACGCTAACATGGGAGATTTCACCCAGAACGGCAACTATAACCTGATCCGTGGTGTAAGTGGTAACTGGGCAACGCAGTCGGATGGCAGCCAAGCCACTATAAAGCAGCTGAATGGCAATTACAATACCGTAAAGCTGAACCAATTGAATGGTGCTGTAAGCACAATGACACAAAATGGCAGCAATAATATGGCCATCGTCAATCAGCATTGATAACGGACTTCCCTAAGATGACAAAGACCATCACGAGGATTTTTCATGATTCCCGTGGTGGTCGCCCCATAATGTGTTGGGTGCTTTTTTAAGTGTTATGAAAACGGGTTAACTGATTGCAGGCTCGCCAGATGTTGGGGCAAAAAATAAAAACAGTAACAAAAGAAAAGGTTAAGAACCATGAAACGAATACTCATGAGTGTATGCATCCTGGCAGTAACGGCAGGATTGGCAGTGGCTCAGTCGAATACACAGAGCACATTAAATCAAACGGGTAATAATCATACTGCGACTATTGATCAAACCGGATCAAATCAAACGAGTACAGCTACCCAGAAAGGTGACAACAATTCAGTTAAGCTGAATCAGCTGACCGATAATAATGGCCCGCAAAACTCCGACATTCTGCAAAATGGATCAAAAAATAAGGCGACAGTTGATCAGAACCAGACAGGCGGGGGTAATACTACACTTAATGATGCCACAATACAGCAGGTCGGTAATAATAATACCATGTCGCAGAGTGAAAATGCACCTGGGAACAATAGTGGCCAGAAAGTTAGTGCATCCCAGCGTGGAAATAGTAATAGTGGGGTCCAAAAAATAACGCATGGATATACTGAAAATTTAAATCTCACACAGGTGGGTGATTACAACGTTTCTAATCAGACGGAACATGGCGCGTATAACAACGGTGAGGTAGTACAGCGTGGCAACTCTAATAATGCACAACAAAATCTAAATATGAATAATAATGGGTATTTCGGAGTTGTAAAAACAACACAGATTGGAAATAGCAATAATGCTACTCAAAACTTTGTGAGTACAATTGGATCAAATTGGTCCAATCGTGGTGATATCACATCCAGCGGGAATAGTAATATTGCAAACCAGTCTGTAAATGGTAAAGCCATAACGGTTAACATTTCTCAAACGGGAAACTCAAATAATGCCAATCAATCAGTAACAGGCGACAACAATCCAACATCAGGGATTACATCTGTCAGCAGTGCTATCACCCAGCATGGCAACTACAACTATGCCAATACAAGCCAAATGGGCAATGACAACTCTGCTGCCATCAGCCAGACAAACAACTCAAACACGGCTCGTTTAAATCAGTCTGGGGATATAAACATGGCTGACTTTACGCAAAATGGTACAAGCAACTTGATTCGCGGCGTGAGCAGCAACTGGGCTATGCAGTCTGATGCCAGCCAGGCAACGGTTAAACAGCTTGGTAATTTGAATACTGTTAAGTTGAACCAAATCAACGGCGCTGTCAGTACTCTGACCCAGAATGGCAACAATAACATGGCTATTGTAAATCAACATTGATAACGGACTTCCCTAAGATGACAAAGACCATCACGAGGATTTTTCATGATTCCCGTGGTGGTCGCCCCATAATGTGTTGGGTGCTTTTTTAAGTGTTATGAAAACGGGTTAACTGATTGCAGGCTCGCCAGATGTTGGGGCAAAAAATAAAAACAGTAACAAAAGAAAAGGTTAAGAACCATGAAACGAATACTCATGAGTGTATGCATCCTGGCAGTAACGGCAGGATTGGCAGTGGCTCAGTCAAATACAAATACTCTTACGCAAACAGGGAACAATCACAACGCTGTTATTGATCAGGCTGGATCAGATCAGATCAGCACTGCAACTCAACAAGGTGATCACAATTCATTACATCTGACTCAGTCTAACCAGGCTGCAGCAAAGAACAATTCTGATGTTTTACAAAATGGTAATGGTAACCAATCAATCATAAATCAAATCCAGACAGGTACTGGGAATCTGGGAAACGCCAACCAAACCGTAGTACTTAAACAGGTTGGGGACAACAACCAAATGCATCAGACAGAGACTGGTGGCAATAACGGGAGGCACGAAGCTGCTAAGCAATATGGTAATAGTAACACCGGCAGCCAATATATCACAAGTGGTTACACCGACAACCTAACTGCATCTCAAAATGGTAATAACAATAATTTTACTCAAACGATTACTAACGGTGTATTTGCGGGCAGTGGAGTATATCCCGGGCTAACTATGGGAGTTACACAAAATGGCAATAGTAATTTGGCTACTCAGTCATTTCAGGGTGGTAGTAATTGGAATGGCCCACAGGCCACAATAAAACAGATTGGTAATTCCAATCAATCTTCACAAAATCTGAACGGTCAGGATAATTTGGCTGATATTACTGAAAATGGTAATAACAACTATGCAATACAGACTATGACAGGCGGTACAGCCAATATGAATCCACGTAACTCTGCTAGTTCAAAACAAGTTGGTAACTCTAACCTTAGTTCACAAAGTGTGACAAGCAGTGTATCACCCACAACGTCAACCACGACGGATATTTCCCAAACTGGCAATTATAATAAGGCCTATACTATCCAGGCCGGTGATAACAATATGTCAAGTGTAAATCAACATAGTAATAGCAATACAGCTCGTCTGAACCAGAGCGGCGTTGCAAACGTAGCTGATTTCACACAAAACGGGAATAATAACCTTATTCAAGGGGTTGGAAATAGTTGGGCAACACAGTCAGATGGTAGTCAGGCAACTGTAAAACAGCTGAACGGTAATTATAATACTCTCAAGCTGAACCAGCAGTTTGGTGCTACAAGCACGTTGACCCAGAATGGCAACAACAATATGGCTATTGTAAATCAACACTAATTTAAATACACTGATAAACAGCACCATGCGAGTTGCAAATTCGACTGGTGCTGTTTATTCAATCATATCTATATGAAAAAGTTATTGATCATAATTGTCTTTTTCCTGGTTCCAATACTTACTTTGGGACAAGGGACATTGAATAACAATGCCACTCTTTCGCAAATAGCTTCGAGCAGTTCCCTTTCGAAGAAGCAGGTTATCTCGACGATCACAGGTAAATTGCCTTCGAACATTTCAAGTAATGTCCAGGGAACGAGTGGGTCGTCTGTAATTTTGGGAACACTACCGGCTGGAAGTGATTTATTTACGTCGCTGGTGACCGGTCTTCCACACCCGACCAACACCGCTGTAATTGAACAGGTTGGCGATAATAATCTGGCAAGTGTGAATCAATTTGATGGGACAGCTAATCTTGCCGTGCTAAAGCAGGCCGGTAATAATATCACAACGCTGGTCACACAGATGGGAATTGGTAATGTATATGGTTCCCAATTAAAAGGCGATAATCATTATCTGGATGTATCGCAGATAGGAGCAAATAATCTCTATCTACTGGAGTACAGCGGTGATAAAACGTTGAACCATACGGTGCAGCAGATAGGGAATAACCTTCAGGCGATACAGGTGGGATCCGTCAGCAAGCCGTTTAGCATCAAAGAGCAGGGAGTTGGTATGAAAATACTGATTAAGCACAATCAGTATTAAAACGCACAAGTCAGCTTATCCCAAAGAATCGTGCTTTTTCCTTTAAATAGGGGGTGAAGGCGTGTTTGAGTGATTGATGCTCAGGTTTTGTCAATTCAGGATCCGAATCCATTAGCCGCTGTGCTTCATCTTTGGCTATGGTGAGTATTTCCTGATCCTCTATGATATTTGCGACTTTGAAGTCGGGCAGACCGCTCTGTCTTTTTCCGAGGAAATCGCCGGGACCCCGCAGTTGTAAATCCATCTCGGCAATTTTGAACCCGTCATTCGTAGAAGCCATGGTCCGAAGTCGCGTTTTGGCTTCTTTGCTCTGCTTATAATCAGCCATGAGAATACAGTAGCTTTGTCTTGTGCCACGACCTACGCGTCCCCGAAGTTGGTGTAACTGTGATAAACCGAACCGTTCGGCGTGTTCGATGATCATTAGAGAGGCATTTGGTACGTCAACACCTACTTCAATCACCGTCGTTGAAACGAGTATCTGGATTTTGTTGGACATAAAATCACGCATCACCTGGTCCTTCTCCTCGGATGACATGCGACCATGGAGCAATCCGACACGATGTTGAGGATATCGCTTTTGGATTTGTTCATATCCCATGGTCGCATCTTTGAGGTCCAGTGCCTCGGACTCTTCAACTAACGGATACACAATATAGGCCTGCCCCCCATCCTGGAGAACTTCAGAAACAAATTTGTAAACGTCCTCACGGCTTGGTTCTCCCCTGACAGCCGTTCGGATCGGTTTTCGTCCTGTAGGTAGTCCCTTGATAACTGAAACATCAAGGTCTCCGTAAAGGGTCATGGCAAGAGACCGGGGGATGGGCGTGGCGGACATGACAAGAAGATGAGGATGTAAGCCCTTCTCCTGTAGTTCGGCACGCTGCATAACTCCAAAACGGTGCTGCTCATCAACAACAGCCATCCCGAGCCGGGCGTATTGTACTTCTTTTTGGATGATAGCGTGTGTGCCGACAGTAATTTGACACGTTCCAGCGGCGATGTCAGTCAGAATATCCCGTCTCAAGGTCGTTTTCTGATTTCCCACCAGGAGATGGACATTTATATTAAGTGAAGAAAGATAATTCTGCAGCGTTTGGTAATGCTGTTCAGCCAGAATCTCCGTCGGTGCCATGAAAGCTGCTTGGTAGCCATTGTCCAGCGCCATCAGCATCGCTCCAATGGCAACGATCGTTTTTCCCGCACCGACATCTCCCTGGAGCAAACGATTCATGGCGTATCCGGTTTTGAGATCAGCCTTTATCGCTGATAAAGCGTTACGCTGTCCATCAGTAAGCTCGAAGGGCATAATTTCTTTGAAGAATTTCCGGGTGTATTCTCCCGTATGATTCATCTGGATGCCATCATGCTGTCTTTGATGCTGGCTATGTAATCGCGCAAGTCCAAGTTGAAAGAGGAACAGTTCATCAAACTTAAAACGCCTCAGTGCAGTATAATACGCCGACATCGACTCAGGTTGATGCATCATGTATAACGCTTGCTGCCGTTCCGGGAATTGATGACGGTGACGAATGTCATCAGGCAGAAATTCGTGAAAACGGTGTCTCTGCAATAATTCCAGATCCCATTTCTGCAGGATAGGACTTGTGATATATGCTTTTTTCAATTCCTGCGATCCAGGATAAACAGGAACCATGGATGCAATTGAAGATGATTCATCCGGATCAGAGAGACGCTCAAGATCAGGGTGGGCAATAGACAGATAACGACCATAGCGTTTAACAGCACCAAACAGGGCGACAAGCTGACCCGGTTTCAGTGACTTTTTAAAATAACTGACACCGCGAAACCAAACGGCTTTGACCATTCCGGTATCGTCCTGTATAAGAGCTTCAAGCCGTTTCCGGCGTCCATATCCAGCTTCGCTGACCGATTGAATGACGCCGGTAACGGTCGCCTCCTCGCCATTCCCCGATAATTGACTGATAGGCAGCAGGTTCGAACGGTCGATGATACGCCGGGGAAACATATAAACAAGATCAGCCGGCGTGTATATCCCAACCTCATTCAGCGCTTTTTCGCGCTTTTCACTGAGGCCTTTCAGATCCGTCAACTTCATTAATTGTTATATTGATATATATCAGTTTTATATTATTACCAATAAAAAACACTCTGAATTGGTTAAAATTCAAGTGTTCGTCTGGGACAGTGACATTTCTTGTAATAAATGGTACATATAATTTGCGTATCCATACCGAGTTTTTCTATATTTGTCAGCTCAATTGCAAAAGACAACTAAATAGTTACATCCGTGCCAACGATTCAGCAGCTCGTACGAAAAGGTAGGAAAAGTAAAGTCAGTAAGACAGCGGCGCCTGCACTGCAAAATTGCCCGCAGCGTCGTGGTGTATGTACAAGGGTGTATACAACGACACCTAAGAAGCCTAACTCTGCTCTGCGGAAAGTGGCTCGTGTGCGTCTGACTAATGGAATTGAAGTAACGGCATATATCCCCGGAGAAGGACACAATCTTCAGGAACACAGTATTGTGCTGATCCGCGGCGGCCGTGTAAAGGACTTGCCTGGTGTTCGCTATCATATTATTCGCGGTACACTTGATACCGCCGGAGTTGAAGAGCGCAAACAAGGCAGAAGTCTCTATGGCACAAAACGCCCTAAAAAGTAATTGTTAACCTGGTTCAGAGTTTCGAATGCGTAAAAGAAAAGCTGAAAATCGGATTGCTAAACCTGATGGAACATATCAGGACGTACAGGTATCCCGCTTCATCAATTATCTGATGAAAGACGGGAAGAAAAATGTTGCCCGTAAAATTGTTTATCAGGCGTTCGGAATTATTGAAGAGCGTACTGGACAGCCGGGTATAGACATTTTTCGGTCTGCACTGAATAATGCGGCTCCTGTCGTTGAAGTTCGCAGCCGTCGTGTCGGTGGATCAACCTATCAGGTGCCTATTGAAGTGCGGCCTGATCGTAGTATGGCACTGGGTATGCGGTGGATAATAACAGCCGCCAAAGGTCGTAATGATAAGTCTATGGCGCTTCGTCTCTCTCGCGAACTGATCGATGCTTCCAATAATGAAGGTGGCGCTGTTCGTAAAAAAGATGAAACACACCGTATGGCCGAAGCGAACAAGGCTTTTGCCCACTTCCGATTTTAGTATATAAAAGATTTTTTTAGTAATGGCAGAGACCAAAACAAAAACGTTAGATCAACTGACCCGAACTCGGAACATCGGTATCATGGCTCACATTGATGCCGGTAAGACGACGACGACCGAGCGGATTCTGTACTATACCGGTATAAATTACCGGCTAGGTGAGGTACATGAAGGTGGTGCTACCATGGACTGGATGGAGCAGGAGAAAGAGCGCGGTATTACGATTACCTCTGCAGCTACAACCTGTTTCTGGAAAGATTATCGTATTAATATTATCGACACTCCGGGTCACGTGGACTTTACTGTTGAAGTAGAGCGATCACTGCGTGTTCTTGATGGTGCTGTTGGTGTATTCTGTTCTGTTGGAGCTGTTCAGCCCCAGTCAGAAACAGTATGGCGCCAGGCTAATAAATATAAAGTACCCCGGATCGCCTTTGTTAATAAGATGGACCGGATCGGTGCTGACTTCTATAATGTCATCGATAAGATGGACAGCCGCCTGAACGCTAATCCTATTCCTATTCAGATTCCAATTGGAGCGGAAGATAAATTCCGCGGAGTCGTTGACCTGATCGGTATGAAAAGCATTGTGTGGGACGATGAGTCGCTTGGTGCTAAATACGCGATCGAGGACATTCCGGATGAGCTGCTTGAGGAAGCAGAAAAGTACCGGAAGATCATGATCGAGGCTATTGCTGATCATGATGAAACTCTGATGGAAAAATATTTGATGGATGAAGAGATCTCTGAAGAAGAAATTCATGAGGCTCTTCGTATTGCTACATTGAAACTGGAAGTGACTCCAGTACTCTGTGGGACGGCATTTAAGAATAAAGGTGTTCAAACACTTCTTGATGCTATCGTTAAATATCTCCCGTCGCCGGTTGATGTTCCGCCTGTTAAGGGAACTGCCGTTGATGATGCAGAGGAAGAAATTTTACGTCATCCTGATTACGAAGAACCGTTTACCGCCCTTGCATTCAAGATTGCAACAGATCCGTATGTTGGTAAACTGACGTTTATTCGTGTCTATTCAGGTCAGCTTGAAGCTGGTTCGTATGTCTTGAATACGACTACTGGCAAGAAAGAGCGTATCGGGCGATTGCTGAAAATGCACGCTAATAGTAAAGAAGATATCAAAATGGTTCGCGCTGGTGATATCGCTGCTGCTGTTGGAATTAAAGAGGTCCACACCGGCGACACACTGAGTGCGGTGGACAGCCCGATAGTTCTGGAGCAAATGGTATTCCCCGAGCCGGTAATCAAGTTGGCTGTTGAGCCTAAGACCAAGGCTGACAATGACAAACTTACGGAAGGGTTGGTTAAACTCGCTGAAGAAGACCCGACATTCCGTGTCAGTTTGGATGAAGAAACCGGACAGACAACCATCGAAGGTATGGGTGAACTTCACCTGGAAATTATCGTCGATCGTCTGAAACGGGAATTTAAAGTCGAGGCCAATGTTGGTGCGCCACAGGTATCATATCGAGAATCGATCACCAAATCTGTAACACATCGTGAGATTTACAAGAAACAGACAGGTGGTCGTGGTAAGTTCGCAGATATGACTTTTGAACTGAGCCCGATTGAAGGCCATACGGGATTTGAATTTGTCGATGAGATCAAGGGTGGTTCAATTCCACGTGAATTCATCGGAGCGGTTGAAAAAGGAATGAAACAAGGTATGACCAATGGTGTTCTCGCAGGTTATCCTGCAGAAGGCTTTAAGGTTCGCCTGTATGACGGTTCTTACCACGATGTCGACTCCGATGCACTGAGCTTCGAATTGTGTGCCCGTTCAGGTCTTCGTGAAGCTGCCCGTAAAGCCGGAGCTATTTTGCTTGAACCGGTAATGTCGGTTGAAGTTATTACTCCTGAAGAATACATGGGTGATATCATTGGTGACCTGAACAGTCGACGGGGTATCATTGAAAAAATGGAAAACAATATCGAGGGGTCTGTTGTGAAAGCACAAGTACCTCTTTCGGAAATGTTTGGCTACTCCACGCAGTTGCGTTCTGTATCGCAGGGCCGGGCTGTGTACTCGATGGAATTCAGCAAGTATGTTCCTGTACCGGAACAAATTGCTCAGAAGATCATAGAAGAAACCGTTTAATAGATCATTATTTCATAAGGAACAGGAATCATGGCAAAGGAAACGTTTGAACGCAAGAAACCGCACGTAAACGTCGGAACGATCGGACACGTTGACCACGGGAAGACGACCCTGACCGCGGCAATCACGAAAGTGTTGTCGGGCAAGTTTGGGGGTTCGGCGAAGGCATTTGATGAGATCGACAATGCCCCGGAAGAACGCGAGCGTGGGATCACGATCGCCACGGCGCACGTGGAGTATGAGACCGAGAATCGTCACTACGCCCACGTGGACTGCCCGGGCCACGCCGACTATGTGAAGAACATGGTGACCGGAGCGGCCCAGATGGACGGGGCGATCCTGGTGGTAGCGGCCACGGACGGGCCGATGCCGCAGACCCGCGAGCATATCCTGCTGGCCCGCCAGGTAGGGGTACCCCAGATCGTGGTATTCCTGAACAAGGTAGACCTGGTCGATGACGAGGAGCTGCTGGAGCTGGTGGAACTGGAAGTGCGCGAGCTTCTGACCAAGTACGAATTTGACGGGGACGAGACCCCGATCATCAAAGGCTCGGCCCTTGGGGCCCTGAACGGGGAAACCCAGTGGGAAGAGAAGATCTATGAGCTGATGGATGCGGTCGATTCCTACATTCCGACACCGACCCGTGATGTGGACAAACCCTTCCTGATGCCGATCGAGGACGTGTTCTCGATAACCGGCCGGGGCACGGTGGCGACCGGACGGATCGAGCGTGGAGTGATCAAGCTGAACGAGGAAGTGGATATCGTCGGGATGCGTCCGGACAAGATGAAGTCGGTGGTAACGGGCATCGAGATGTTCCGTCGCCTGCTCAACGAAGGTCAGGCCGGGGACAATGCCGGACTGCTGCTTCGCGGGATCGAGAAGAAAGACCTGATCCGGGGCATGGTCATCTGTAAACCGAACAGTGTGACCCCGCATACCAAGTTCAGTTGCGAGGTGTATGTGCTGAGCAAGGATGAGGGGGGACGTCATACCCCGTTCTTCAAAGGATATCGTCCGCAGTTCTACTTCCGGACCACCGATGTGACCGGAGTGGTAGAGTTGCCGGAGGGAGTAGAGATGGTGATGCCGGGTGACAATGTGACCCTGCAGACCGAGCTGATACAGCCGGTAGCCATGGAAGAAGGTCTCCGCTTCGCCATCCGCGAGGGTGGACGTACGGTCGGAGCCGGCGTGGTAACCAAGATTATTGAATAATTAACGTATACAGATCAGTGGCTACGCAACAGAAAATCCGAATTAAGCTCAAGTCTTACGATCATAATCTGATCGATAAATCGGCTGAGAAAATTATCAAAACAGTGAAGTCGACAGGAGCAGTTGTCTCCGGTCCGATTCCGCTGCCGACACAGAAAAGTATCATTACGGTTAACCGTTCTGTAAACGTGGATAAGAAATCACGTGAGCAGTTCGAAACCCGTTCTCATAAACGGCTGATTGATATTCTCTCAACCGGATCACAAACCGTGGATGCTCTGATGAAACTTGAGCTTCCTTCGGGTGTAGACGTCGAAATTAAAGTCTGACAGTCAAGCAAATGAGCGGATTACTAGGAAAAAAAATTGGAATGACCAGCGTGTTCGGCCCATTAGGGAATCACATCCCTGTGACGGTTGTCGAAGTGGAGCCGCACGTTGTCACTCAAATCAAAACAGTCGAGCATGATGGCTATGAAGGCATTCAGCTTGGCGTTTATGACAAGAAAACTAAAAATACGACTAAAGCGCTTTACGGCCACTTTAAAAAAGCCGGCTCGGATCCCAAGCGATATGTAAAAGAGTTCAAAGGGTTCGATGTAAGCGGGTTTAATCTTGGTGATGAAATTCGTGTGGAAGATGTTTTTATCGAAAACAGCTATGTAGAAGTAGTTGGCCACACGAAAGGTCGTGGCTTCGCCGGCGTTGTTCGTCGACACGGATTTCGTGGTGTCGGTGGACGAACTCACGGTCAGCATAACCGGCAGCGTCACCCGGGTTCTATTGGCCAGGCTTCAGATCCATCTCGGGTCTTTAAAGGTGTTTTGATGGCCGGTCGTATGGGTAATGCAAGAAAAAAAGTGAAAGGTCTGGCTGTTGTACAGATTATCCCGGAATCAAATCTGATTTTGATTAAAGGGCCTATACCCGGACCTAAAGGCCAGATCGTCGAGATCTACAACAGGTGATAGAAACAAAGTAGCCTCGAATTCATGAAACTTAAAGTATTTAAAACCGACGGTACCCAATCATCTGCGAGCGTTGAATTAAGCGACCAGATTTTTGGAATAGAGCCGAACAAAACAGTGCTTTATGAAGCTGTCCGCTCTTATATGAGCAACCAGCGCCAGGGTACTGCCAAAACAAAAGGGCGCACTGAAGTACGTGGCGGTGGACGTAAAGCCTATCGTCAGAAAGGTACCGGTAATGCACGCCGTGGTACTCTTCGCTCTCCACTGTTAGTCGGTGGTGGTACGGTTTTCGGACCAAGACCCCGCGACTACCAGGTTAAATTGAGCAAGAAGGTAAAACAGCTCGCCCGTAAATCGGCATTGTCAATTAAGGCTTCCGAGAAAGCTATCGTTATTGTCGATGATTTTGAATTTGAACAACCAAAAACCAAAAGTCTGCTTCAGATAATTACGGCATTGAAGCTGGATGGAAAGAAAGTACTGATTCTAACACCTGGTGTTAATAACAATCTGTTTCTCTCCTGCCGTAATGTTCCTGAGTTGCTTGTTCTGGAAGCCAACAAACCGTCAACTTATGAAATAATGACTGCTGACGTTTTGTTGATCCAAAAATCAAGTGTCAGTGTTTTGGAAGCCTCTGTAACTGGAAATAAAGAGGAGGTTGAAGCATGAGTGTTCTTATTCGTCCCTTGATCACTGAAAAAATGACTGATCTTCAGGCCAAACTTAATCAGTATGGTTTTGAAGTTGATATGCATGCCACGAAAGCTGATATCAAGAAAGAAGTCATAAAAATGTATCCGCATGTTACCGTTGAAAAGGTGAATACATCCATCGTTGCATCGAAGCCGAAAGGACGCTATACCCGTAGCGGATTCGTCTCCGGAAGAAGTAATAAATGGAAGAAAGCCATTGTGACGATAGGTGAGGGACAGGAAATCGACTTCTACACCGAAATTTAATTGTAAGTGAATTAGTAAAATGGGTACGAAGAAATTAAAACCGACCACAGCAAGTACGCGTAATCGTATTGCACCCGATTTTAGTGAGGTCACGACAAACAGGCCAGAAAAGGCGCTGATCGGCTCATTAAAGAAATCAGGTGGTAGAAACGTTAACGGACGGATCACTTCCCGCCACAGAGGTGGTGGACATAAACGACGTTATCGGATCATCGATTTCAAGCGTAACAAGTTTGATATTCCTGCTACGGTAAAAACGATTGAATACGATCCAAACCGTACTGCACGTATCGCTTTGTTGGCATATGCCGACGGAGAAAAGAGATACATTCTTGCTCCGGACAAGCTGAAAGTTGGTGACAAGGTAATCAGTGGTCAACAGGTTGCACCTGATACAGGTAACTCAATGCCTTTGATGAACATGCCGTTAGGTACGGTAGTTCACAACATCGAACTGACACCTGGAAAGGGCGGACAAATGGCTCGCAGTGCCGGTACGAGTGCTCAGCTGGTTGCAAAGACTGAACGATATGCAACCGTTAAACTCCCATCCGGAGAGGTTCGCATGGTCTTGGGACGTTGCACGGCGACAGTCGGATCGACCAGCAACCCGGATCATTTCAATATATCCATTGGTAAAGCTGGACGCAGCCGTTGGAAAGGCCGTCGCCCGCAAACTCGTGGTGTTGCTATGAACCCGATCGATCACCCGATGGGTGGTGGTGAAGGTAAAGCATCGGGTGGTCACCCACGGTCACCCTGGGGCTTGTATTCAAAGGGTCAGAAAACCCGGCACAAACGCAAGCTGTCTTCAAAATATATTGTACGACGTAGAAACAAAAAGAAGTAGGATTCCATGCCACGTTCACTGAAGAAAGGCCCCTTCATATATTATAAACTTCAGAAGAAGGTTGACGAGGCCAACAGTTCGAATTCAAAGAAAGTTATCAAAACCTGGTCGAGATCATCGATGATTTCGCCGGATTTTGTTGGACTGACCTTCGCTGTCCACAACGGGAAACAGTTTATACCGGTTTACATAACCGAAAACATGGTTGGACATAAATTGGGTGAATTTGCACCAACACGTACATTCCGTGGACACCCGCAAAAGAAAGGTGAGAAGAAATAATGGAAAATCAGGAAGTTATTTTAGAAGCCCGTGCGGTTCAGCGCTATCTGCGCCGTGCTCCTCGTAAAGTCCGTTTGGTAGCTGACCTTGTTCGCGGAAAGAATGTAAACGATGCTCTTGGCAGCCTGAAGTTCTTGAAGAAAGGAGCAGCTCCTGAAGTTGAGAAGGTAGTTCGTTCTGCAGCTGCCAACATACGGGACAAATTTCAGGATGAGCGTCTCGACAACGAAGATCTTTACATTAAAGCAATTTTTGTAGATGAAGGTGCCACATTAAAACGAATTCAGCCTGCACCGCAGGGACGTGCGCATCAGATTCGTAAGCGCAGCTGCCATATTACAGTGGTAGTCGCCAAACAAGAAGAAACCGAAGCTTAAAACGAGAATACATTGGGACAGAAAACAAATCCAACAGGCCTTAGACTAGGAATTATCCGAGGTTGGGAATCCAACTGGTATTCCGAACATGATGCTGACTCCATTCTTATGGAGGACAACAAGCTGCGCAGTTACCTGGATACCCGCCTGAGAAATGGTGGTCTGGCCAAAGTGATTATCGAACGGACTCCCAAACGGATTCTTCTCACGTTGTTAACCAGCCGTCCCGGTGTGATTATCGGTAAAGGTGGTGAACAGGTGGAAATGCTGCGTGAAGAGCTGAAGAAGATTACCAATAAGGAAGTTCAAATAAAGATCAGCGAGATCAAGCGTCCGGAAGTGGATGCCAATCTTGTCGCTCAGAACATTGCTCAGCAGCTGGCTTCACGTGTCTCTTTCCGACGTGCGATGAAAACGGCTATCTCCTCTGCAATGCGTATGGGAGCGAAAGGAATCAAAATTCGTTGTTCAGGTCGTCTCGGTGGTGCTGAAATGGCACGTACTGAACAATACAAAGAAGGCCGTGTACCGCTTCACACATTGCGGGCAGATATCGATTATGCGAAACAAACGTCATTTACGATCTATGGTACGATTGGTGTGACTGTGTGGATCTTTAAAGGTGAAATCATCGGTGATGTTGATTTAACACCAAGCGCATTCACCAATCGGCTTGAGAAACCAGAACCACAAAAACGTCGTCGTTCATCGCGTTCGCGCAATCGTCGCCGGCGTCGTTCTGAACGCAGATAAACGTAATCTTTTTAATCCAGTAAGATCATGTTAGAACCAAAACGAATTCACCGCCGACGGGTTCACAGAGGCAAAATTAAAGGAAACGCTCAACGCGGCCATCAGTTGGCTTTCGGTGATTTTGGTATCAAGGCGTTGGAAGGTAAATTTATCACGGCACGTCAGATTGAAGCATGTCGTGTGGCCATTAACCGTTACCTGCAGCGTGATGGTAATGTCTGGATTCGAATATTTCCGGATAAACCAATCACTGCAAAACCGGCAGAAACACGGATGGGTAGTGGTAAAGGTACCCTCGATCACTTCATAGCAGTCGTTCATCCCGGACGTGTTCTTTTTGAAGTTGGAGGTGTTTCCAAGGCAAAGGCTCAGGAAGCATTGCGTCTGGCACAATTCAAGCTTCCGATAAAGACGAAGTTTGTTGTTCGTCGTGACTATGACGGAGAATAATTAAATAGGAAAGAGGAATGAAACCACACGAACTCAGAGACCTTTCAGTGGCAGAACTCAATGCTCGTATTATTGATGAGCGGGAAACTCTGACCAAACTGCGTTTTGATCGGGCAGCGGCCGGCCAGCTTGAAGATGTATCTGCTCTTAGGATTCATCGACGTGAGATTGCCCGGTTGAAAACCATCATCGGCGAAAAAGAACGCAGCGAACAATCATAGGACGACATAAACGATGGAACAAGAAACGGTACGTAATCAACGTAAACAGCGCACAGGCCTGGTTGTCAGCAACAAGATGAACAAAAGTATAACTGTTGCAGTCGACCGTCAGGTAAAGCACCCGATTTACGGCAAGTTCATTAAAAAGACCAGAAAATATATGGCTCATGATGAAAATAATGATGCTAACATCGGTGACCGTGTGCGCATTATGGAAACCCGGCCGCTATCAAAGAATAAAAATTGGCGGTTAGTGGAAATCATTGAACGTGCGAAGTAACCGGCAAATATTTATAGGTACAGCTAACAATGATACAGACACAGACCATACTCAATGTTGCGGATAACAGCGGAGCCCGCAAGCTGATGTGTATTAAAGTATTGGGCGATTCGAAAAAACGATATGCCCGGGTCGGCGACCTGATAGCCTGCTCCGTCAAAACGGCTATCCCAGGTGGAACCGTTAAAAAAGGTGATGTTGTAAAGGCCGTAGTGGTTCGCACTAAGAAAGAGTTCCGACGTCATGATGGCAGCTACATCCGGTTTGATGAGAATGCTGCTGTTATAGTAAACAAAGAGCAGGAGCCGGTTGGTACCCGTATTTTCGGTCCCATTGCTCGTGAACTTCGCGAACGGAATTACATGCGCATCATTTCACTCGCTCCGGAAGTATTATAAAACGATTGAGTACGATTATGCCAAGGAAGTTTAACAAAAAGAAAAAATTCCACGTTAAGAAGGGTGATACTGTAAAAGTAATCACCGGGAATGACAAGGGAAGCACAGGGAAAATCCTCGATATCATCTCTAAAGATGATCGGGTACTTGTGGAAGGTGTAAATATGCGCATTAAGCATCACAAGCCCAGTCAACAGTATCCACAAGGTGGAAGACTGGAGCAGGAGATGCCGATTCACATCTCAAATGTGATGCCCATTGATCCTGTGAGTGGAAACGCGACACGTATCGGTCGCAAACGAATTGAAGAAACTGGTAAATCACGCTGGGTTCGGTATTCCAAAGAAAGCGGCGAAGTACTGGATAAATAAGAATATCGATAATAACGATGGCAACAGAAGCACGACTGTATACCCAATTCAAGAAAGAAGTTCTGCCGAAGCTTAAAAAGGACTTCGACTACACCAACAATCTGGGCGTACCTAAACTCACAAAGATTACGATCAATGTAGGTGTCGGGGAAGCGGTTAACGACCGCAAGCGTCTGGATGATGTAGTGAATAGTGTGGCAACGATTACCGGTCAGAGACCGGTCATCACCACAGCACGGAAGTCCATTTCGAACTTTAAGCTTCGTGAAGGAATGCCAATAGGTTGCAAAGTGACCTTGCGCGGGAAAATTATGTATGAGTTCCTGGACCGATTGATCAATCTTGCTCTGCCAAGAACACGCGACTTCCAGGGAATCCCGGATCGTAGCTTTGACGGCCGTGGAAATTATAACCTTGGAATTCGTGAACATACGATTTTCCCTGAGGTCAATACCGACAAGATCGAATGGATACATGGGATGGATGTTGCATTCATCACAACTGCTCCGAACGATGAGCAGGCCTTCAGCTTGTTGAAGTATCTGGGAATGCCATTTAGAAAAAGAAATAATTAAGTAGTAGCGATTATGGCTAAGAAAGCTTGGATAGCACGCAATAAAAAACGTAAAGAAACGGTAGCTAAATACGCTGATAAGCGGCGTAAATTGAAAGAGGCCGGTGATTATGAGGCTCTTCAAAAACTGCCGCGCGACGCCAGCCCAACACGGGTACGTAATCGTTGTTCTATGACCGGACGTTCTCGTGGCTATATCTCTAAGTATGGCGTTTCTCGTATTAAATTTCGGGAGCTGGCCTTAGAGGGTAGAATACCCGGTATTCGCAAAGCAAGTTGGTAACCAATTTAACTGATAAGAAGCATGACAGATCCAATTGCTGATTTTCTAACGAGGATCCGTAACGCCCAGATGGCCGGCCATCGAACAGTGGATATCCCGGCTTCAAATATAAAGCGGGCAATGACGAAGATCCTTCTGGATAAAGGATACATCCGTAAATTCATCAATATCGAAGATGGAAAAGTCGGGTTGATTCGCCTCTTCCTCAAATATGATTCTTACGGTTACCCGGTAATCAAGAATCTTGAACGGATTTCACGTCCAGGCTTACGCCAGCATCGCAAGGCAACAGATATTCCACGTGTACGGAATGGCCTTGGTATTGCTATTTTAACAACCTCGCAGGGGGTTATGACCGATAAAGAAGCCCGCAGATTGGGCGTCGGTGGAGAAGTACTCTGTTACGTGTATTAATAAATATTCAGGAATATGTCTCGAATAGGTAAATTACCGATACCGATCAGCGACAAAATCGATTTTAGCGTCAACACTGAAAATGTGGTGACAATAAAAGGGAATAAAGGTTCGCTGAGTCTGAAAATCGATCCATCTATCACGGTAAAAAGTGAAGACGGCCATATTGTGCTATCTCGTGCCAGCGAAGATCGTCACCAGAGGGCACTGCATGGTTTGTATAGGGCACTGATCAACAACGCCGTGATTGGAGTCACTGAAGGATATTCCAAAACGCTTGAAATCATCGGTGTCGGTTATCGTGCCAGTGTAAATAATGGTATTATCGAGCTTGGTCTCGGACATTCCCACCCCTTTTATTTTGTCCCGCCCGATGGCATCAACATTGATGTTGATACCAAAAGCGGTAAAAACCCCCGGGTGATTATTTCAGGTATTAACAAGGAATTGGTCGGACAGGTAGCTGCCAAGATCCGTTCATTGCGTCCGCCTGAACCATACAAAGGTAAAGGGGTTCGGTATCTTAATGAGCAAGTACGTAGAAAAGCTGGTAAATCGGCAGGTAAATAACGTTTAGTACAGAAATGGCGAATAATCAGAAAGTTTTACGAAGAAAAAAGATCCATCGGCGTATACGCTCCAAAGTATTAGGAACGGCCGATAAACCACGCATGAACGTATATAAAAGCTCTAAGCATTTATATGTTCAGTTCATCGATGATGAAAGTGGTCGTACCCTGGCAGCCACATCGACGTTAAGTAAAGAAAACGGCAAAGATCTGAAGGGTAAAACCGGAGTTGAAAAAGCCGAAGTGATCGGTAAAAGTGCTGCTGAAAAAGCAAAAGAAGCTGGTATTGATCAGGTTGTTTTCGACCGTGGCGGATATATCTACCATGGTAAAGTGAAAGCCATTGCCGATGCAGCACGTGAAAACGGATTGAAGTTTTAAAATCGGATACACCTTATGCCAAGAAAGAGAAGAAAACATAATATCAAGGCGAGTGATCTGAATCTCGAAGATCGTCTCGTTCATATCAACCGCGTTGCCAAGGTTGTTAAAGGTGGACGCCGGTTCAGTTTTAATGCGATCACTGTTGTAGGTGATAAAAATGGTATCGTCGGAAATGGATTAGGCAAAGCGAATGAAGTTTCAGACGCCATCCAGAAAGGTATCGATGATGCCCGTAAAAATCTGATTCGTGTTCCGATTACTAAGAGTGGTTCAATACCACATACTGTTGTCGGAAAATGTGGTGCGGGACGTGTTCTGCTTCGGCCGGCTGCTGAGGGTACCGGTGTTATTGCCGGTGGTGGTGTAAAAGCAGTTCTCGACAGTGCAGGGATTCATAACATTTTGAGTAAATCACTCGGTTCATCAAATCCGCACAACATGGTTAAAGCTACGATCGATGCTCTTCGCCAACTCGAAGACCCGGCTGAAGTTGCCCAGCGTCGTGGTGTGAACCTGAATAAAGTATACGAAGGTTAATTACGCGAAGACTCCGAGAAGGAATTATGAAATTACATAATATTGAAGCACCAATCCCGAATCGTAAGACCCGTAAACGGGTAGGACGTGGTGAGGGATCTGGAACAGGTAAACAATCGGGACGTGGCCACAAAGGCCAAAAAGCTGGAAGTGGATATTCCCGGGCGCTTGGATTTGAAGGCGGTCAGATGCCGCTTCAGCGCCGTATACCTAAGTTCGGGTTCAAAAACCCATTCAGAGTTTCATATGTACCGGTTAATGTCGGGCGTATTCAGGAACTTGTAGACGCCGGTCGCCTTAAAGAAACAATCACCGTTGCAGATCTTGTAGACGCCGGTGTTGTAAAAAAGAATGTCCGGGTCAAAATTTTGGGCAATGGTGAGTTGACAAAAGCGTTGACCATAACTGCCCATGCATTCAGTAAATCAGCCGAAGAAGCAGTCTCGAAGGCTGGGGGCAAAACTGAAGTTATAGAATAACCACTGAGCGGAACGCGGTAACGGATAGCGCATGAGTCTAGTAGAAAATTTCCGGAATATCTTCAAAGTTGAGGAGCTCAGAAAGCGGATTCTGTACACCATCGGGATGCTGATGATCTACAGAATTGGCAGCTACATTACAATGCCAGGGGTTGATGCGACTCAATTGGTTCAACAGAGTCAGAACGCAACCAACCTGCTGGGTCTCTTTAACTTGTTTGTTGGTGGTGCATTCTCAAGGGCAGGTGTATTTGCTTTGGGGATCATGCCATACATTACAGCGTCTATTATCTTACAGTTAATGGGTGCAGTTGTCCCCTATTTCCAGAAATTGCAGCGAGAAGGCGAGGAAGGGCGACGCAAAATTACCCAGCTTACACGCTATGGTACTGTTGCCATTACTCTGGTTCAGGCCATTGGTTTTGCCATTAACCTGATGCACACTTCTCCTCAGGCCATTGTTGTTGGACATACGGCGTTCATAGTTACAAGTATGATTGTACTGACTGCCGGTTCGGTGTTTGTTATGTGGCTTGGTGAACGTATTACTGAAAGAGGAATAGGAAACGGAATATCGATCATCATTATGATCGGTATCGTTGCAGCATTGCCAACCAACCTGATTAACGAGTTTACTACCAAGAGTAACCTGATCATTGTGATAGTTGAATTAGCTGCCTTACTTCTCGTTTCCGGGGCTGTTGTCTTGCTCACACAGGGTACACGAAAAATTCCGGTTCAGTATGCAAAGCGCGTTGTTGGACGACGCGTATATGGTGGAACGACACAATATCTGCCACTGCGTGTCAATGCTGCGGGTGTGATGCCGATCATTTTTGCTCAGTCCATCATGTTTATACCAAGTACGATCGGGACCTTCTTTCCTGACAACCAGGTTATTCAAATGTTGACCTCATGGTCGAGTGACTTTACAGGGATAACATATTCGATTGTTTACGCGATCATCATCATCTTCTTTACCTATTTTTATACAGCTATCGCCATCAATCCAAAAGAGATGGCTGATACGATGAAACGCCAGGGAGGATTCATTCCGGGAGTTCGCCCAGGTAAACAGACAGTAGATTTTATTGATAACATTCTTACCCGTATCACGCTTCCGGGCTCTATTGCACTAGCTATAGTAGCAATTTTACCCTCAATTGCTGTACGGGCCGGAGTAACCCCCGGATTCGCAATGTTCTTTGGTGGTACCAGTTTGTTGATTATCGTGGGTGTTGCTCTCGATACCTTGCAACAAATTGAAAGTCACCTGATGATGCGCCATTACGATGGATTTATGCGTACTGGCAAGATAAGGGGGCGTAAACGTTTCGCATGATTTACCTGAAGACAGATAACGAGATTGTTCAGGTCAGAGAAAGCGCTGATTTGGTTTCACTCACATTAGCCGAAGTCGGCAAACACGTGGAGCCAGGCGTTACAACAGGTGAACTGGATCGTATCGCAGAGGACTTTATAATGTCCCAAAATGGTAAACCTGCTTTTAAAGGATATGGTCCGGCACATAATCCGTTTCCTGCAACTCTGTGCGTTTCGATAAACGACCAGGTGGTACACGGAATACCGGGTAGTCGGAAACTTGAAAACGGTGACATTGTTTCGGTGGACTGTGGCGTTGTCAAAAATGGATATTATGGCGATTCTGCATACACCTTCGCGGTAGGCGACTGTGATGAGGAATCGATGAATTTGCTTCGTGTTACTATGGAGTCATTATACAAAGGCATCGAACAAGCTTGTCATGGAAACCGGATTGGCGACATTGGTCACGCTGTGCAGTCTCATTGTGAGGAGCATGGTTACGGTGTTGTCAGAGATTTGGTTGGTCATGGATTTGGTAAGTCGCTGCACGAAGATCCTTCGGTTCCCAATTATGGGAAAAAAGGACGTGGTGAGCGTTTGCGTGAGGGCATGACCCTGGCTATTGAGCCGATGATCAACATTGGAAAATGGAAGGTAAAAACCCTCAAAGATGGCTGGACGGTGATTACCAGTGATGGATCGCGATCAGCCCATTATGAGCACGATATCGTTGTGCGCGAAGGAAACGCTGAAATTTTAAGCACTTTTGCATATATTGAGGAGATTACCAAGATTCACATTGACAAAACCGTATTGAATGGCTAAACAGCAACCGATCAAACAAGACGGAACTATTGTAGAAGCATTACCGAATGCGCAATTTCGGGTTGAGTTGGATAATGGGCATGAAATTCTGGCCCACGTTTCTGGAAAAATGCGCATGTACTACATCAAAATACTTCCAGGTGACCGGGTGGCTGTAGAAATGTCACCCTATGATCTGACCAAAGGTAGAATAACGTATCGTTATAAATAGAAAGCTTAGTTGAATGAAGACCAAATCATCTGTTCGTAAAAGATCCTCAGACGACAAGATTGTTCGTCGCAAGGGGCGTGTATATGTTATTAACAAGAAAAACCCGCGGCATAAACAACGCCAGGGTTAAGAAAATCAGGTAAGGTAATTTATGGCTCGTATCTCTGGTATTGATTTACCTAAGGAAAAACGTGGCGAAGTAGGTCTGACGTACATTTTTGGTATCGGACGCGCGAGAGCACGCGATATTCTCGATAAAGCGGGAATCGATTATGGTACCAAAGTTAAAGACTGGGATGATGATCAAGTTACCGCTATTCGTAAGGTTATCGAAGCAGAATTTAAAGTAGAAGGTGCCCTTCGTAGCGACGTCAATGCGAACATTCGTCGTCTGATGGATATCGGATGTTATCGGGGTTTTCGACATCGTCGTGGACTGCCTGTTAATGGACAGCGTACAAAGACAAATGCACGTACTCGTAAAGGACGTCGTAAGACTGTTATGGGTAAAAAGAAGGCTCCAACAAAGAAGTAATTAGATAATTGATACATAAGCATGGCAAAAAGACAAACAAATAAAAGCGTAGCAGGATCAAAGAAAAGAAAAAAACAACTTTCTGATCCTAATGGCCGTGCCTACATTAAGGCAACTTTCAATAACGTGATTGTAACGATCACTGATGCGGACGGAAACGTGCTTTCCTGGTCATCTGCAGGAAGAGAAGGATTCAAAGGATCTCGTAAGAACACACCATATGCTGCTCAGCTCAGCTCGGAAAGAGCTACTAAAGCTGCTTATGATATGGGATTGCGTCGTGTTGAAGTATTTGTGAAAGGTCCGGGATCCGGTCGTGAAGCTGCTATTCGAGCACTATCTACGAATGGCCTTGAAGTTCAGGTGATTCAGGACATGACACCAATACCGCATAACGGTTGTCGTCCTCCCAAAAGAAGAAGAGTATAATCAATTCATAATTCTAAATTTTAAATTTTGAATTATAAACGCTGCTAAGCCTAATTTTAAATTTTCAGACTGTGAGTAGGTGTTTAGAAAGCACTTAATTCAAAATTCAGAATTCAACATTCTATAAATGGCACGATATACAGGACCAAAACAGAAAAAAGCACGCCGGTTTCACGAACCAATATTTGGACCGAGCAAAGCTCTGGACCGCAAACCTTATGGACCTGGGCAACATGGACGTGGACGTCGCGGCAAAAAGTCGGAATACGCTATCCAGCTTGAGCAGAAACAAAAGGCCAAGTATACTTATGGTGTACTGGAGCGTCATTTCCGTCGTCTTTTTCATAAAGCACACTCCAAAGAAGGTGTGACCGGTGAAATTCTGATTCAGCTTTTGGAGGCACGCCTGGATAATGCCGTTTATCGTATGGGATTTGCCCGTACTCGCAGCCAGGCTCGTCAGATCGTTAACCACCGTCATATTGTGGTCAATGGTCAGGTTGTAAATATTCCATCATTCACAGTGAAACCTGGTGATATCGTTTCAGTACGACCAAGATCCCGTAAGATGGAATTAATTCAGGATGCTGTTGCCAACTCCCCCAAAAAGAAATACAGTTGGTTGGAGATAGACAAGAAGAGTCTTAGCGGCAAATTTCTGAATTATCCAGCACTTCAGGAAGTTCCGGAAAATATCAACGTACAGTTAATCGTTGAGTTGTACTCGAAGTAATCCCTACTTAGTAGTGGGTTCGGGATCATTCCAGACAAGTCCAAATTAAAAACTATCGGATCCAGTTTTATATGAATAATATCAATTTACAAATGCCGGAAAGCCTCGCCATTGATGAAAACAATGATACGTTTGGGCGGTTTGTATTGCAGCCACTCGAGCGGGGCTATGGCGTCACGATAGGTAATGCGTTCAGGAGAGTACTGCTCTCATCCCTTCCGGGAAATGCAGTAACGGCCGTCAAGATTGATGGTGTGAAACATGAGTATTCCAGCATAAAAGGGGTATCGGAAGATGTCTATGATATCATTCTGAACCTTAAGGGTGTTCGTTTCAAGCAACTCGAGCAAGGTTCTGGTGTTATCAATGTTACAAAGAAAGGCCCTGGTAATCTCACAGCTGCCAATATCGGTGAAGCCGGTAATGAATACGAGGTCCTCAATCCGGAACATCACATCGCTACTCTGTCTGAAGACACCGAAATTATGATGGAGTTGCATATCGGTCGCGGTAAAGGATATGTGACATCGGAAGAAATCGAACTTGAGGATGAAAGTGATGTCGGCATCATACCTGTTGACGCGATTTTTACACCAATCAAACTGGTAAAATTTGACGTCGAGAACGTTCGAGTCGGCCAACGTACAGACTATGAAAAGTTAGTTCTGGAAGTTACGACGGACGGGTCGGTTTCACCTAAAGAAGCCCTGACTATTGCCGGCAAGATTCTAAAAGATCATATTGAAAAATTTATCACCGAAAAGGTAGACGAGCCTTACGTTCAGGAAGACGAAGAAGTCGATGCAGAAAAGGCTCGTGTTGCGAATCTCCTCAAGACAAGTATCGAAGATCTAAACCTGAGTGTTCGCGCTTACAACTGTTTGAAGTCGGCTAATATCAATACAATTGGTGAGCTGGTTTCGAAAGATGAGAGCGAGCTTCTCAAGTTCCGGAATTTCGGTAAGAAATCACTCAACGAACTGGTTGAAGTTATTGAAGAGAAAAATCTCCATTTCGGGATGGATGTTTCTAAGTATTTGGATAAATAATTAATAATTATTGAGCGATGCGTCATTTAAAGGTAGGAAAAAAGCTGGGGAGAACGGCCTCGCACAGAAAAGCCACGTTGCGTGCTCTCTCTGCTTCATTGATCAAGCATCATCGGATTATAACAACTCTGGCAAAGGCTAAAGAGCTTCGCAGGTTTGTTGAACCGGTTGTAACAAAATCTAAGGAAGATACTTCTCATCATCGTCAGCAAGTCTTTGCCTTTTTGCAGGATAAAGAAGCAGTGACTCACTTGTTTGAAGAGGTTGGTGCGCTTGTCGCGGATCGACAGGGTGGATACACCCGCATCATCAAGTTGGCCCCCAGGAAGGGTGACGGTGCCGAGATGGCTATGATCGAATTGGTCGATTACAATGATGTGAAGCCCGAAGGTGGAAAGACTAAACGGAAACGTACACGCCGTGGTGGTAGTGGACGTTCGAAGAAGAAATCGACGCAGAAGCCAGCTGAACAGAAGAAAAAAGAAAAATCAGAAGAGGTGCCTGCCGAAGCCGAGACGGAAGAGAAGACAGAGAAAAAAACGAAAGCTGAAAAACCTGCACCTAAGAAGAAAGAGGCAGAAGCCACTGCTCAAACGAAGGACGAAACTACTTCTGAAGTAAAAGCAGATACTTCTTCAAAGGCAAAAGCGGAAGAAGCTGGAGAGTCTGAACCAGAGGCTAAGTCCGAAGCCAAAGAAGAAAAAAGTAAGGCTGGAGACAAGAAAGAAGATAAAGACGAAAAGGATTCTTCGGATAAGAAATAATTCGCCTTTCTAATCGTTAATTTAAGGCTTCGGTATCGATCGATACCCGGAGCCTTTTTTGTGGTTGGTCTTCTTCTGGAAGATAACAGCCTGCATGCTGTGAAATGATTGGCCCTTTACCTGTTTTGACAAAATAAATATGTCGGATAGGTTGACAATAAAAGCATGGGTCAGTTATATTTGTTGCTCCTCGAGAAAAAGAGGAAATTTGAATTTTTGTGCTTGACAAGGATAGGTTTAAATCCTTATCATAGGAATCTGTCGCGGAAATGATCTTAGGCGAAAAAAGGGCCGGGGATTAAGGAAGCGGCAGGGATGTTCTTTGGAGATACTGAGTAATGAACAAATCGCATAGCGAGCCCTAATAAGTCAATTAGGAAGAGAAATCGGAACGGGAGCCGGAAGACTCTGCAAGGAATCTAGTAAAATAAGATTACAATGGAGAGTTTGATCCTGGCTCAGGACGAACGCTGGCGGCGGGCCTAACACATGCAAGTCGAAGGGGATTCAGTGAGCTTGCTCACTGATGAGACTGGCGCACGGGTGAGTAACGCGTAGGCAATCTACCTGCGGGCGGGGGATAACATCGGGAAACCGGTGCTAATACCGCATAATGCAGCGGCCCCGGATGGGGATGTTGTTAAACCTCGGTTTACCGAGGGTCTGCAGATGAGCCTGCGTCGCATTAGCTAGTTGGTAAGGTAACGGCTTACCAAGGCGATGATGCGTAGGGGGTCTGAGAGGATGATCCCCCACACTGGGACTGAGACACGGCCCAGACTCCTACGGGAGGCAGCAGTGAGGAATCTTGCGCAATGGACGAAAGTCTGACGCAGCCACGCCGCGTGCAGGAAGAAGGCCCTATGGGTTGTAAACTGCTTTTACCAGGGAAGAGAAGCCCGGATTCGTCCGGGTGTGACGGTACCTGGGGAATAAGCACCGGCTAACTCCGTGCCAGCAGCCGCGGTAATACGGAGGGTGCAAGCGTTGTCCGGAATCATTGGGTGTAAAGGGTGCGTAGGCGGGCTGTTAAGTCTGGGGTGAAATCTTGCCGCTCAACGGTAAAATTGCCTCCGATACTGGCAGTCTTGAGTGTGAGAGAGGCCGGTGGAATTCGTGGTGTAGCGGTGAAATGCATAGATATCACGAAGAACACCAGTGGCGAAGGCGGCCGGCTGGCTCACAACTGACGCTGAGGCACGAGAGCGTGGGGAGCGAACAGGATTAGATACCCTGGTAGTCCACGCTGTAAACGATGTGTGCTAGGTGTCGGCCCCGAGCGATCGGGGTCGGTGCCGCAGTTAACGCGCTAAGCACACCACCTGGGGAGTACGTTCGCAAGAATGAAACTCAAAGGAATTGACGGGGGCCCGCACAAGCGGTGGAGCATGTGGCTTAATTCGATGCAACGCGAAGAACCTTACCCGGGCTAAATCCTGGTCGCCGCCCCGTGAAAGCGGGGGTTCCCTTCGGGGACGGCCGGGAAGGTGCTGCATGGCTGTCGTCAGCTCGTGCCGTGAGGTGTTGGGTTAAGTCCCGCAACGAGCGCAACCCCTATGGTCAGTTACCAGCGCGTAATGGCGGGGACTCTGGCCAGACTGCCTACGCAAGTAGCGAGGAAGGTGGGGATGACGTCAAGTCCTCATGGCCCTTACGTCCGGGGCTGCACACGTGCTACAATGGAGGGTACAGCGGGTACCTACCTCGCGAGAGGATGGAAATCTCGAAAGCTCTCCACAGTTCGGATTGGAGTCTGCAACTCGACTCCATGAAGTTGGAATCGCTAGTAATCGCGTATCAGCAACGACGCGGTGAATACGTTCCCGGGCCTTGTACACACCGCCCGTCAAGCGATGGAAGTCGGGAGTACCTGACGTCGCCGAGCCAATTCCCCCGATTCTCGGGGGGAGGGCAGGTGCCTAGGGTAAGCCCGGTAACTGGCGCTAAGTCGTAACAAGGTAGCCGTACCGGAAGGTGCGGCTGGATCACCTCCTTTCTGGAGCGTGTCGACTGGTCCGTCCGGTTTCTCGCTGTGCGATTTGTTGATTACCCAGGGGCAGCCTGGTTCCGAAGTATTCGGGACTGCGAGCCGGCCGCCTGAGCGG
>CAVQHI010000001.1:0-1782500 GCA_963712305.1 uncultured bacterium | reverse complement strand
AGCAAGCTTTTTATTGCTTGGTTTCATACGTTTCTTACGTAAAAATTTGGGTTCATCGGTTAAATCAGGTAGAGGATCCTTTAACTCTGTTCGGGTACTGATCGTTGGACTCAATGATCAGACCACGGAACTGGTTCGAAAACTTCAGGGGAAGGTTGAAAAAAATTATGAGGTCGTTGGCGTCTTAAGTGATACAGAATCAAAAATGGCCTCTTCAAATGAGGGTATCCCTTTACTTGGAGAATTATCGGATATATCTGATGTGATTCAGAATCAACGTATCAACCAGGTGTTATTTTTATTGAATGCTTTATCCTATAAAGAGATTCTGCATGTGATGACGAAGTACAGACAAACGGGTATCACTTATAAGGTTGTCCCTGAGTCGCTGGACTATGTGATTGGCAAAGCCAACGTTGAATATCTTGAGGACACGCCTGTTGTTGATGTTGAGATAGCCTACCAGTTATCCTGGAACAGGTTTATGAAACGTTTATTCGATGTATTATTCTCTTTCATGATTCTGTTGGTCACATCACCTTTTATGTTGCCGGCGCTAGGTATTAGCAGAGCATCAAGGAAGGTATTTTATCTTTATGGAAATCCGGCAAAAGGTCTTCCGATTCGCTTGATTATCCCCGTAAGCAAACATGTATACAAAAATCTTTATTTATTGGTTTGGCATATTTTAAGGGGAAGAGTCAGTTTCGTAGGGGCACCATTAAACTATCCTGAAAGACAGGATCTCGTTTACAAACCTGGGTTGACCGGACTGCGTCAAATTAATGAGTCACGCCTTTATTATCCTGATGATAAGCTTAAGTACGAAATCTACTATCTACAGAACTATTCGGTATGGCTGGACATCGACATTCTGATAAAGTCGATAACGAGTAAAATACATTCTCTCAAATTTTTGGAGATCGAGTAGTTTTAGATATCACAGCCTCCTGTCGACTCTTTCGATCATTCCTCTGTGCCATTCGTCAAATGTATCATTTTCGATATGTTTACGTATTTCTGCAGCTAACCAAATATAGAATGTTAAGTTATGGGCCGAGGCAAGATAAAGTCCCAATAATTCTTTGCTCCGTATGAGATGATGGATGTACGCGAGAGAATGGTTCTGGCACAGTTCAGATGGAAACCCCTCATCGGCGGATTCAAAGCAGTTTTTCCATTTTGCATTTCTGAGATTTATGGTACCGTTACGCGTGAATATCATCCCATTACGGCCATTTCTTGTTGGCATTACACAGTCGAACATATCCACGCCGAGAGCAACGCTTTGAATGATGTTGGCGGGTGTTCCTACTCCCATGAGATATCGCGGTTTGTCGACGGGGAGGTAGTCGGTACATATATCGGTCATTTCATACATTACAGGTGCAGGTTCGCCAACACTAAGTCCGCCGATGGCATATCCTTCGAATCCAATCTCGGCAATGGCCTGAGAAGAGGCAATCCTTAGCTCCCGATAGGTGTTTCCCTGTACGATCCCGAATTGTTGTTGCTGATGTGAATACAGCGGTTTTGTTTCATTGAAGGCATTTCGTCCGCGCCGTGCCCATCGATGAGTCAGGTCCATAGCTTTCTTTGCATATTCAAAAGAGCTGGGGTTTGGGGCACATTCGTCGAGTAGCATCATAATGTCTGATCCCAAAATCCGTTGTGTCTCCACAACGTTTTCCGGGGTAAACAGGTGTCGTGAGCCGTCAATATGACTTTGAAAGGTCACCCCTTGTTCATGCAGATCGCGGATATCCGAAAGTGAAAAAACCTGGAATCCGCCAGAATCAGTTAAAATCGGTAGATCCCAATTGATGAAATTGTGAAGCCCTCTGGCTTTAGATATGATGTCATTTCCCGGCCTGAGATATAGATGATAAGTATTGCCTAATATGATTTGTGCACCTATAGAATCCTTCAGAACGGGCTGTGGCACAGATTTGACGGTTCCAAGCGTACCGACAGGCATGAATATCGGTGTTTGAATTGTGCCATGATCCGTCGTAATATAACCGAGGCGTGCTTTGCACTTTTGTGCTTTTTTTAAAAGTGTAAACAATTGGATGTAAAGTGATTAATGATTCAATATTACTTTGTTTCGCTAAACAAACGTCTCTGCATATCGTATAAGGGTGACGCTATTAAATTCACATAAAATAGTAATTTTGATATATCGAGACTTGATATCAGAAGGATATATATACTGATCTTTTGGAGCGATTAAAAACCATCATATTAACAGCTGTATTGGATTTTATAGCGCTGATGCTGGCGTGGTACGTGTTTTATTATGTCCGTTTTCAGTGGAATTTGTTTCCGGGCCTTCAGACGATTCAGCCAGCTACGGTCCTTTTGCCATCGATTGTCATCGCTATTTTTTGGATTATAATATTCGCCATTTTCGGTCTTTATAAAAATCTCTATCTGATTTCCCGGTTCGATGAGACTGTTCGTGTCGTAAAGGTAGTTACTGTTGGAACCCTCATCCTGTTTTTTCTGCTTTTTATCGATAGTCTTGGCTGGAATACAGGCAATATTCACTTTGCCAAAACATATACGTTCTTTTATTGGTTTGTCAACGTCGTTTCGGTTTCTATCGACCGGTTTATTATACGGACCTTCCAAAGAATTCAGGTGCAAAAAGGGAAGGGCCTGCACAGGGCTGTAATTATTGGCAGTGGTCCAACAGCCGTTACGGTTTATGAGAATATTCAGCGACACAAGGTTTCGGGACTGAATGTTCTGGGTTTTATTTACACGAATGCATCCTCAAACAGTGTCTCAACATTACCATTGGCGGTGGTTGGATCTCTTGATGAATTAAAAAAAGTGATAATTAATCAGGGAGTACAGGAAATTATTGTTGCACTGGAACCCGATCAAAGCGATTCTATTATAGAAGTGGTCGACCGCATTGATATTCCTGATGTTTCTGTTAAGATTCTTCCGGATTTTTATCAAATGATTATCGGGCTCAACCAGACCAATCAAATATTTGGCCTACCGCTAATTGAAGTGATGCCAGACCCCATGCCATCGTGGGAAAAGTTCACTAAGGACGCGATGGACATTGCTATTTCACTTTTCATCCTGTTATTGACTCTCCCGATTTCATTCGTGATTAGCATTATAATCAAGCTTACGTCAAAGGGGCCGGTTGTGTACAGACAAAAACGTGTAGGGATATATGGGAAGGAGTTTTATATATACAAGTTTCGTACAATGTATGAAGATGCTGAGCGACACACCGGCCCGATATGGGCGAGCAAGGATGATCCGCGAATAACACCAGTCGGGTACTGGTTACGAAAACTGAGATTGGATGAAATACCGCAATTTTTCAATGTAATAAAGGGTGACATGAGTCTGGTTGGTCCCAGGCCTGAGCGACCTTTTTTTGTTGATGAATTCAAGAAAAAAATTCCGTTATACACGAGACGCTTGCGGGTTAAACCAGGTATAACAGGTTGGGCTCAAGTAAAATGGAAATACGATTCTGACATTGAAGACGTTCGGGAGAAGACGAAATATGATCTTTTTTATGTCGAGAATATGTCTCTGAGTATGGATTTGAAAATTTTGATTAATACGATAATCACAATTCTAACCGGCCGTGGACAATAAAAAAATGTCAGATAAGGCTTGCCAACTCAATCATATAAACTGACCTTATAATCAAAAATAACTATACTAGGCCGGATTGACGGCAGACAGCAATTAATGAGAACAGATATTCTTGTAATAACACCGACGTATAACGAAGTTGGAAACATTGGCCGAATGCTGGAAAGGCTGATGGGATTGCCAGTTCAGGTAGACGTCATGGTTGTCGATGATTCCTCTCCGGACGGAACAGCTGAGCTTGTGCGCCAGAAAGCAGAAAAATATCCGGACAGGATCTACCTGTTGGAAAGGGAAAAGAAACAGGGGTTAGGGACTGCTTACGTCGCAGGATTCCGATATGGTCTTGAGCATGGTTACACATATATCTGTGAAATTGATACAGATTTTTCACACGATCCCGATGACATCCCGAATCTTGTTGAGGAAGTAAGAAGCGGCCGTGCCGATTTAGCTATTGGTTCCCGATACAGTAATGGTATAAGTATCATTAACTGGCCGCTATCCCGGTTGATCTTGTCATATGCTGCCAATTTCTACGCACGGTTTATTACGAGATTGCCCATTCACGATACAACAGCCGGTTTTAAATGCATCCATCGCAAAGTAGTGGAACGGATAGATTTGTCACGTGTTAAATCTAATGGTTATGCATTTCAGATTGAGATGCATTTCCGTGCCTGGAAGGCCGGATTTCGCATTGGAGAAGTGTCCATTATCTTCCGGGAGCGGCAAGAGGGAGCCTCCAAAATGTCGAAGAAGATTATATTGGAAGCTATCTGGCGTGTATGGTCATTAAAAGCAAGAAGTTTGCTCGGTTTACTCTGAGCTGTTGCTGATCAGTGTACAATGCCTGATATAATGAACCGATTGTACTGTCGGTTAAAATTGTTCTATATTCAAAATTCGAGATGAACTAAAGGTTGTTCGGTAAATTATGGCGAGTATGAATTATCTGGATTTTGAAAAGCCCATTATCGATCTGGAACGAAAAATCGAAGAACTGAGTGAAATATCGTTTGCAGACGATGATGTCCTCACTGCTGATATCGGTAAATTGAAAAAAAGAGTTGAAGATTTACGGGATTCGATATTTTCAAATCTGACTCGTTGGCAAAGAGTTCAATTGGCACGTCATCCGGATCGTCCCTATACCCTTGATTATATTTATAAGATAACAGACAACTTTATTGAGTTGCATGGCGACCGGGCCTTCGGAGACGATAAAGCTCTGGTGGGTGGTTTAGCCACAATCAACGGAATTTCTGTAATGATCATGGGCCACCAAAAAGGTCGAGATACCAAATCGAGACAGTATCGCAATTTTGGAATGCCCAATCCTGAGGGATACAGGAAAGCATTGCGTCTCATGAAGATTGCTGAAAAATTTAATGTTCCGGTAATTACTTTGCTGGATACACCCGGTGCTTATCCCGGCCTTGAAGCAGAAGAACGTGGACAGGCCGAAGCTATCGCACGTAATCTTATGGAGATGGCGGTTCTGAAGGTACCCATCATAACTATTGTGATTGGTGAAGGTGCCAGCGGAGGAGCTTTGGGCATAGGTATGGGTAACGAAGTGTATATGATGGAGAACACTTGGTATTCTGTGATATCGCCGGAATCGTGTTCTTCTATTCTCTGGAAAACATGGGAGTACAAGGAACAGGCTGCTTCGGCACTGAAGCTGACTGCCAACGATCTCATGGAACTCAAGGTTATCGATGGTGTGATAAAAGAGCCACGTGGTGGAGCACATCGTGACCATGAATCTGCCGCTGAAGCCGTCAAGAAACAAATTCTGACCAGCCTGAAGCGTCTCCAAAAAATGAAGCCGGATAAAATTGTGAGTCAGAGAATTGAGAAGTATTCCTCTATCGGGGTATATGAAAAAAAAGGAGCGGCTTCAACCAAAAAAAGTTAATGTAGTTTATTAATGCTTCCTGACAAGACTCCACTGGTATCGCATACTATTAAATTAAGGAGCCGGTACAGCGAGACGGACAAGATGGGTTATGTCTACTACGGACATTTCCTGCAGTATTTTGAGGTGTCGCGTACAGAATTTATCAGGCAGGCAGGGTTTCCGTATCGAATAATGGAGGATCAGGGCGTAATGCTTCCGGTGATGAAAGCCGAGGTATGGTATAAACGTCCGGTGTTGTACGATGAGGAGATGCGAATTACGATGCATTTGTATAAAATGCCAGCTGTCCGTTTGGATACCTGGTACGAGGTACACGTGCCACGATTTGAATTTCCATGTACGTTCGGTAGGGTGGAACTATGTTTTGTCGATGCTGAAACCAGAAGACCTTGCAGGGCACCTGAAGATTTCTTAAATGGAATTCAACACTATATCGAAAAACAAGTCTATCTGGGGTGAAATTGACAAACGTATTGATATTGCACTTAACGAGGATATCAATACGGGAGATATCACAACACAGGCAATTTTTGGCAGTCATCATCATGTAGAAGGCGAGTTCATCGCAAAAGAAGAAGGGACAATTGCAGGTCTTGAGTTGGCTGGTCATATTTTTGGCAGATTATCCGACAAAGTCGCATTTTATCCCGCAGTAGTTGATGGTACTCTGGTAATTAAAGGAGCAACCGTAGCTACAGTGATCGGTCCTGCCGATATCGTACTAACAACTGAGCGAACTGTTCTTAATTTTATACAGCGTATGAGTGGGATAGCCACACAAGCTCGTCGGTTTACCGACGAAATCTCGCATACAAAAGCCCGCATTTTAGATACTCGAAAGACGGCCCCGGGATTACGAGTGCTGGATAAATGGGCGGTAAGAATCGGTGGAGGAGTTAACCACCGGATGCGTCTGGATGATCTTTTCCTGATAAAAGACAACCACATCACGACCGCAGGCTCGATTACCGCTGCTATCGAGGCCTGTGTCGATTATCGTAAAGAAAAAGACTTAAGTGCAGGAATCGAAGTAGAGGTGAAAAACCTGGAAGAGCTCGGTGAAGCACTTGAACATTCAGAAGTCGATATCATACTGCTGGATAATATGAGCACAGATAATATGAAAAGAGCAGTGCTTACTGCTACCGGGCGAGTTAAACTGGAAGCATCAGGAAATGTATCACTCGAAACAGTAAGAGCTATTGCCGAGACAGGAGTTGATTATATTTCTGTAGGTGCCTTAACACATTCCGTTAAGGCGATGGATATCTCTCTGCTATTTCAAATCGGGCAAAAATAAACCAAGATGCTAAGCGCTACTCAAACATTAGTCGGGCGAAGTTGGGTGTTGGACCGTTTCCGGGTTTACCTTGGCATCTTAGCTGTTACGACTGGTATATTCATCACAGCATTAGGACCGGGTCTGTTCGGCAGTGACCCGGCCTTCTGGTATACTTCCTGGCAACGGGTGGCGTTCTCATCATTTTGCCATCAAATACCCGAGCGTTCATTTAGCATTAATGGAGTTCAAATGGCGGTGTGCAGCCGTTGTATCGGGATTTACGGATCGCTATGGTTTGGAACATTGGTTTTGCCGCTCATCGGCCGCTTTTTCTTGCCCCCCTTATCGTTTCGTAAACACATATTGGTTGGCAGCATGGTAATCATTATCATAGATGTTTTAGGTTGTCTGGCCGGGCTATGGACAGACACAAATGTTTCCCGGCTTATTACCGGTTTATTCCTGGGATTTTCTACAGCCTGGGTTTTGACCGGCAATTTGTTTGCAGTTACCAAACAATCAATCTGACAGGAGAATCGAATTATGGAACCGGAAACCAACAATACCAGTACAAGCAGTTACTGGCCATCAGTGATTTTAGCCAGTGTGATATTTGGCCTGATATCATTCGCTTTGACAATCGGTGCGGGATATTACACCATCAATTCCGAGCCTTCTAATTCGGTGTTGAACCCCTCGACAATCGTAGGTGCCATCACTTGCCTGTTTACAGCGTTCGGTGGTATGCTTGCTGTGTGGCATTTCACGCGGGAGAAGGATAGCCTGACTTTGGGAAAAGGGGCATTAATCGGCTTGTTAACCGGTTTGTTGATCGGCTTGTTAAGTTTGTTCCTTACTAATGTCGTATGGCCTTTGTTCGACCCTGGTTATAGTGATAAAATTATCGATGCCACAATAAAAACCATGCAGTCACGTGGCATGACCCAGGAACAGCTTCAGAAAATGTCGGATATGATGCATTCCGGCTCCCCCTGGAGGTCTATTGGGTATGCTGTTAATGTTGTCGTATTTGCGTTCCTGAACATGGTAACGGGTATGGTCGGTGCCAAGATGTTTTCTGAAGATAACGATCAATGATAATTAACAAATCTGCATCTGTTGGAGTCTAATAACCAATTATCATCCTCCCCCAAAACATCCTGGTTTGAGCGAAACGGTTTCCCAACGTGGGTAATTGTGGTCTTATGGTTTTTCGGGTCATTAATACTATTCCAGGTAGGTGGAGGTATTCTAACGATTTTGTTTATCGTAATCAGGGCAGGCCATATGCCCGATTTAAGCGACACGGCTAGTCTGCTGAAGAAAAACCTCGATCTGGTTTTCATTGGTAACTCTTTGGGGCAATTCCTTTTTCTTGGAATTGGATCGTGGTTTATCTGCAAACTGTCAGCACCCGGTGGAAAAGTTCTCGCCTTTACCGGATTTAAGAAGCCTAAAAATATTTGGTTCATGCTGCTTCTGGCTTTCCTCATTTTTGTCGCAATCCAGCCTATCGTTTGGCTTCTTGGTTGGCTGAATTCGTTCATCTCTTTTCCAGATTGGTATCTTAAATTCGAAAAGACCCAAGACAGCATGCTTACAGACTTCCTGTCTGGCAATATGTCTGTATGGTTTATACTGATTAACGCCGCTTTTGTACCGGCAATCTTCGAGGAGTTTATGTATCGCGGTTTCTTTATGAATCTTATTAAGAGAAGTGGCGGGCCCATACTTGCAATTATTTTTTCTGGATTATTGTTCGGGATATATCATATTCGCTTTACTCAAATAGTTCCGCTTTCCTTTTTAGGAATATTACTGGGATATTTGGCCTGGCAATCCGAGAGTATTTATCCAGCTATGGTCGGGCATTTCGTTAATAATGCTTTGAGTGTTGTTCTTGCTGTTTTGGCGCCTAATTTGGCAATTGCAGATACATCTTCCAATAGCATGCCACCACTCATTTGGGTTGCTCTGAGTGCCCTTGTTTCCGGTTATTTGATATATCTCTTTGTGATGGAATCGAAAAAAGACACCAAAGGAGTTTCTTATGTTTAGCAAGAAAAAACCGACTGATGTTGAAAACTGGGCTTGCGTCTATGAAACCGGTACAGAATATGATGCCGACCTTGCCAAGAATTATCTCGAAAGCAGGCAAATCGATGCCCGGATAATATCAAAAAGGGATTCAGCATTCGATTTGAATATTGGAGATATGGCTCTCATCTACCTGTACGTCACCAAGGAACAGGAAGAAGAAGCTTTTGAAGCCATTCGAGAGTGGAAGTCCGGCGAAGCGGAGCTTGGCGATGAAGAGGAGGAAAACAAAAGCGATAATAATTAGTGAATGAACTTGGCAAACGTGTTCTGCTGGCTCTGATAGCAGCCCCGTTATTTCTCTGGCTGATCTGGTTGGGAGGGTGGTATTTCCGCGTCTTGATGCTCATCATTGGATTATTGGTCCAGTATGAGATGCAATCAATATCTGACAAAGCAGGCCTGCCTGTAAATCCCGTTATGACCTATCTTTTGGGGGGCTGGCTGCTATGGTATCCTGTTTGGGCATACGCTAATGGTATCGGCCTTGCCCTGCTAGCCATGCTATTTATCTGGGAAACCCTGCGTCCGGGTACGGATGTTATCAAACGCATTGCTGGCACGCTGTTTTGTGGCCTGTATGCTCCGGCTGGTTTTATGGCTTTTCAGAAACTACGCTTTATAGGTGAAATGGAAGGATTTACTATCATTTTAGGACTCCTGCTCATGGTGTGGGGAAATGATACGTTTGCCTACTTCATCGGCCGCCAGTTTGGTAAGCATCCGATGGCTCCGTCTATCAGTCCTAAAAAAACATGGGAAGGCTTTATTGGTGGTTTCCCAGGAGCGGCTACAGGATTATTGCTGGCATGGCTCATCATGGGTTCCTGGTTTACATTTTCACTCGGGGTTTCGATCGGTTTGATCATCGTAATAAGTATTTTTGGCCCCGTTGGAGATCTCGTGGAAAGCCGGCTTAAACGTATCGCCGGAGTGAAAGATTCCGGGGTACTTCTACCAGGACATGGTGGTTTTTTTGATCGTTTTGACGCGCTTATCTTAAGCTCCATTGCGGTTTTAATATATTTACAGGTTACACAAATCGTTCTTTATGCAACATTTTGATTTTAGCTGGCGAAGTGTCCAGCTTCCTCTCAGGCATACATTTACAATTTCCAGAGGTTCAAAATATCACGCAAACAATGTGATCCTGCGGCTGCAATCCGAGGGGATTACAGCGTGGGGAGAAGCAGCTCCAAATCCAAGGTACGATGAGTCACCAGAATCGGTGGTTACTTTTCTGGAGAATCTCGATTTGTCATTCGTTTCCAACGTTTTTGATATCAGATCGACAATGGAATCCGTGATTGCTACAGACCCACATCAGCATTCTGCACATGCCGCGATTGAAATGGCGCTTTGCGACTGGATTGGAAAGAGAGTTAATGTTCCCTTATATCGCCTGTTTAACGCTCCAACCTCCGGGGGACCGCAGAGTTCCGTAACCCTCGGACTTGGATCATCAAAAGAGTTGGAGCAAAAAATCGGTGAGGTAGAAAAATACCCGATTCTCAAGGTTAAGCTTGGTTCAGACAACGATATGGAAATCATCAGGCAAATCCGAGAGCATACAGCTAAAACCCTATGGGTCGATGCCAATGAAGGATGGACAGATGTTGAGATGGCAAAGGATATGATTCGGTTTTTGGCCGAGAAAGGTGTTGAAATTATCGAACAACCCATGCCGGCTTCCCGTATCGATGACATTGCCATGTTAAAAGAAACATCACCCCTACCCCTTTTTGCAGACGAAGGATTTACAGGCAGTGAATCACTTGAATCTATAGCTTCAGCATATCATGGGATCAATATCAAACTAATGAAAATTGGTGGGATTACCCCCGCGCTACGAGCCATCACCAAGGCACGACAGTTTGGCTTGAAGGTGATGATCGGTTGTATGCTGGAATCATCTCTCGCGAATACTGCCGGAGCAATTGTCAGTATGTTTGCTGATTACGCTGATCTGGATGGCTCATTCCTATTGTCTGAAGATCCTTTCCGTGGATTTAAATTTGGGACCGATGCTTATGTAACACTGAATGAAGAGCCTGGACTTGGTGTTTCACCCGATACATCTGGACAAAACGATTATCTTCAATTTTAAAACAGGGTACCTGTTTGATGAAAGTACTCATGACTGGAGGCACCGGGTTTATCGGGCAATATTTGAGTCAATATCTCAGTGAGCAAGGACATCAAATTATCATTTTATCACGCCATCCTGGTAAACACCAGGAATCAGATGGTAAGGAAATCACTGTTAAGGCATGGGCCGATGACTTAAGTCCTATTGTAAATGAGGTCGAGGCCATTATAAACCTTGCCGGTGAAAATCTCTCTTCGCAGCGATGGACTGCGGCCGTCAAGAAGCGAATTCTCGAGAGCCGTGTCAAGACTACCAGGGCGATTGTCGACGGAATCGAAAAGGCCGAAAACAAGCCTCGGGTATTGCTTTCGGCATCTGCTGTAAATTATTACGGCGACCATGGCCGGGATCGCATTCGTGAGACGGTTCCGCCTGCGAATGATTTCCTAGCCCTTGTTTGTCAGCAGTGGGAAGATGAGGCACGGAAAACAGAAACCCACGAAGTTCGAACCATCATTACCCGTATCGGCCTACCAATGCAAACGGATGGCGGTGTTCTGAAAAAGATGCTGATCCCGTTTAAGCTTGGCGTCGGCGGTCCATTAGGTAATGGCCGACAATTTTTTCCATGGATACACATGTTGGATTTATGTCGTGCCTTTGATTTTTTACTGACCAATGAGAAGCTGACCGGACCTTACAACGTGACTGCTCCAACTCCAGTGACCATGCGTCAGTTTGCTGTTGAATTAGGAAAAGTACTTCATCGCCCGGCGTGGTTACCAGTGCCGAAAATGGTGCTTGATATCGTACTTGGAGAACTTGCCAAACCCATATTAGCAAGCATGAGAGTAGTTCCTCAAAATCTGCTGAATGCAGGATTTAAATTTCAGTTCGAAGAACTGGGACCGGCTCTTAAGGATATTTTAAATTAGAAAAGAACTCCAACTAGCCTGCTGTTACTGAGGTTATTGAGTGGTGTTTGCGGTGTAGTTCATTCGCAAAATGGACCACATTCTCAAACCATCTTTTGTTTCAGAAATAATGTCCACATTTCCATCGCCGTCAAGATCTGTAATCACCGGGTAGTTCATGGAGGCCGTCGGCAGATTATAAAGACGTTCCCGATTCACAATATCCCAGGCATAAAGTCGACCAAAGGCAGCCAGAGCCACCAAATCTTTGTGACCGTCGTAGTTCAGATCGGCAACATGAGGTGCCCAGTTTTCATTAGTTGGTTGCCCCATATTCTCAGTGAACAAAAGTTTGCCACCGGTATTGAACAGGAATATTGAGCCATTATTCGTACCGGTAAGGATCGTGTTCAAATGTTTTACCGTTGTTGAATCAATTCGTACATCCAGATCCTGAACGGTTGGTTTCCCAATGATGCCCGAGTTGCCGACATACAATGCTCCCATATGCAGGCGGCCGTTATCGAGAGTATCGTATGAAGTATTTCTGTAGGTGTTCAGGCTGTCAGAGAACAGTCGACTTTGTCCGATCGAGTACAGGTATCCATCAGCAGAACCAATGAGGATCTGATCTTTATAAAAGGTTGGACTATCGGATAATTTGGCAGGCAGAAATAGGGGAAAGCCGTTTTGCAATCTTCCGTTTTGGTTCCAGGAGAATAATGCATTGTCGGCAACTGCCCAAACCGACCAGTTGCTTTGAAATTGTCGGAATTCCGGTTTATGCGTTATTACAGTATTGGTTTCCACAGGCCAACCAGGGATATCATGGCCGCGGCCATTGAGCACATGTAGTTTTCTGTCGGCCGTAGCAACGATTAGTTCTGGTATTCCATCCCGGGTAACATCGGCCACAGTTAGGGGGGATGTTATGTTTTCGTCCATTGTGATTGGGAATTGTGGCAGCAGATCACCATTGGAGTTCCATGCGTAAATTTTATTTCCGGAGGCTATAAGAACAGCATTTTGTCCATTTCCATACCAGTCGTATACAACAGGCGAGCCAATCGGCGTGTTACCAATGGTTTCCATCTGGTTCAAAACGGTGCCATCCGCAGCAAGTATAGAAATTTTACCGGAATTATTTGAAACAACTAGCTCATCGTGCGCATTACCGCCCAGATTTGCCAGGCCAGGTTCACCTGTGAGGTTCGCATTGTTCATTGCATAGAACCATTGCTCCTGATATGGTTTGTTAGACTGCTTTGTGGAGTACGTGTGGGCCAATAGTGATAACTGACCAGAATTATTACTGACAAGACTGGCTCCCATCGCATCAAACTGAGAGGTGACTGCTGAAACACTGTTATTCTGGCTGAGATATGATTTTATGTATTGCTGAAACTTGCTGCTTTGAACAAAGAAAAAGGCACTCGTCTGATCAGGAAATTCCTTGCGGATAGATTTATAGTAGCCAGAGTAATACATCGTCCTGCGTTGACTCCAATCGGATTGTAGACGGGTTATCAGACCTGCTCTTGGAGCCAGAACTACTGATCCGCCAATAATACCAACATAGAAGGTCGTATAAGTACAAACCGGAGTTCCTACAAGATGGGCAAGTAATGAGCTACGAATGTAGTAAATATTGCCGGTTTTTCTGACGTAGCCATTGTCAGCCAGGTTATTGAGCCGCGACTGAAAGGTACCGGCATCATCAAGTCGTCGAATAAACAGATTTTCGCCAACCGATAAAAATCCACCTGGATCAAAAGTTATAAAAGCCCATTCCGGATCTAGTGCAGTCTTGATCTGGTTATATGTGTTTGATTGTGCCTCGAGTAGAGAATCCAATCGTGTTGGCTCGGCAACACTGTCAGGCATTGTTGTTTGCGGAGCTTGCATTAAAGAGAAACTGGCAGCATCAGCGGGGATATAACGGGAAAGCTGGAAATGATGTGGTGGCTGTGACAGAGAACGGATCAACGAAGACTGAACACTATCAGGGCCTAAAGGTACCGTACCCCGGAGGGTGATTTTCTTATTGTTGCTTGTATCACTGGAACTGATATGTAGATCAACCGGCTTGAGCCCTGCGAACGCATTGTTAAGCAAAGGCCGGTATTTCAAAGCAGCCTCCATGTTGATCCACCAGTCGAGATGACCAGCATTGAGGACGAGCGTACCCGGCTGAAGCTTTGTGTCATCAGTATCGATTGCCGGAATAAGGCCCAGATAGGCACGGATTGATTCTTCAACTCCAAAGCTGCTTTCCGAAAATAACGTCCATTTTTTAAGCTCAGCAACGTAGATAATGACATCATTCAGAAACAGCTTGTGAATAGTAATTCCATGGAAATCATATTTCTGCTGGGTATATCTTCGAACAAAAGTCGTGTCGAGGGTCTCCAAAAAGTTTTGAGAGGATGATGCTACCCATACAGGCGACCATTGGGTCGATTCTTCGGGGAAAAGGATCATCGCTTTTACATCGATGGAATCAGAAGATGTCGCACTTAACTTCTGGACGACTGGAACAGCTGATCCGCTAAGATCGTCAAAAAAAGGCATGTAATTTTTCTGTAATGCCTGATTTAAGGTCGTTGATTCAGGAAAAACAAGCACAGCAGGTACATACCCCGGGATAGTTGATGACCAGGGCTTTTGTGGTATTTTACTGCACGATAATACCGTTATAGAAAGGGCAAAGACCCAAAATAATCGGGCAGCCGTGAAATTATGGTAAATTGATAATCGTTGTTTTGACATCGAGTATTTAGCTCGTATCATGGATAAAATTAATAAAAAAACACAATTTGGGGTCGTACGCCGGTGTTCTGAATTCATTCGGGACATCCGGTCGCATAAAAGTAACCTTTTTTGCGATAAATGAATTTTCTGAATCCATTTTTTTTAATTGGCCTGGCCGCGATTAGTATACCGCTGGTCATCCATCTGATCAACCTGCGAAAGCCGGAGAGTATTGCTTTTTCCACTACAGCCTTTCTGGAAGAACTCCAGAAAAGTACGATTCGCCGGCTGCGTATCAAAGATTATTTATTGCTGGCACTTAGGATTTTAACGATTGTCTTCCTGGTTCTGGCACTTGCGGGACCATATCTTCGCCCTGAATGGTCGGGTTCAGCCAGTTCAAATGAACCGGTTCTGTACGCAGTTTTGGTGGATAACAGTCCGAGTATGAGCCAGATAGATGAAAACGGACCTTATGAGGACCAGGCGAAAGAGTTGCTTCGGAGGTTTCTGGGGAAAGCCCGGAAACAGGACCATTTCATGATGGTTAATACCAATGGAGAAATTTTAAATCCGAATATTATGGATCGGGAAGCAGCTTTACGGTGGCTGGATCGCATTAAGGTTGAGAATACGGGTGATTTTACGAAGGAAAGGCTCGCACGCATTTATCGCCAGTTACAGGAACGTCCGGGTACCAGAACGGTCGGTGTTTGGGTTACTGACGTCCAAAAAACAATGATGGATGACGTTATTCCGGCATGGCTGAAAGATGGAGGCCAGAAGACGTTGAAATGGCAGATGTTCAGGATCGGGGAAAAGGCACAGGGTAATGTTGCAATTAGTGATATTTCATTGAAAAATTCGATTATCAGCAGAGACCGGCCCTTCGTGCTGCAGGTGAGTGTAGACAATTTCAGTGAACATCCCGTGGAAAATGTCTTCTTATCGCTACAAATCAACAAAAAAATCCTGGGTCAGTATCAGGTCAAACTGTCACCCGGCCAAAGTGGCCAATACTTGTTTGAAGTGCCACCCGGGAAAGAAGATTATGTGCGGGGTACTTGTTCCCTCGAAGGTGATCCGTTCGAATTTGATAATAAACGATATTTCTCGGTACGTCTTCCTAGCCAGAAGCATATCGTGCTGGTGCAACGCCCGAAAGTTCCCGGATCTGATAACACTGACTATCTGAATAATGCGTTAAGCGCTGCTTTGGAAACGGGATCTGCCATATCATTAAAGTCAGTAACGCCAGATCAGCTGTCAGATCTGAATTGGAATGATGCGGATGCGGTAATTCTCGACGGACTTCAAGCCATACCTGCTTATCTGAATGATCCGCTTAAAAATTATGTCCAACAGGGGCACGGTCTCATTATCTATCCGTCCAGGAATGCAGATATTTCGAGTTATAATTCGTTCTTTCAATCTCTGAGTATTGGAAAAATAACGGGAATGAGAGGTACTTGGGGCGCTTTTAAACAGGTTGGGAAATTTCAGTCGATTCACCAGGGACATCCGATATTGAATCAGATATTCGATTTAAAAAAGAATGAACCGATTCGTGTCGATGAGCCGAAATTATTCTATTACTGGGTGTTCTCTCCGGAAAAGAATGGAAGCATCCACGCTATATTTTCAAGTGACCTGCGGGATCCTTTGCTTCTTGATGACCAGTATGGTCGCGGTAAAGTGCTGTTGTCATTGATTGGCAATAACCCGGGCTGGTCCAATTATATCAGTAATCCATTATATGCACCGGTTCAATATCGTACCGTTTTATACGCTGCATCCTCCAAAGAGGGAAGTCTGAACGACTATGTATTGGGAAAACCCTTTGAATCAGTACTTGATACCCGTGTAAATGATGTTACTATTAATGTACAGGGTAAACCAATTCATCCGGATATAAAACCAACGAGAAACGGCACACAAGTGAGTTATCCGGCAGAAGACTGGACTCCGGGATGGGCTGTAATAAATCTCGGAAAAGAAAAAAATTACGTTGCAGTCAATCCGGATATAATGGAATCCAACTTTGCAACGTTAAAAAATACAGAAGTTGTTAAAAAAGTGAATGATCTTTTATATAATCATAGTATAGTTAATGTTGGACAATCCAGACAGGCTGGTGTTGATAAAGCTATAGGCACTGCCGGTTATGGCAAAGAAGTCTGGTATTGGTTTCTTTGGCTGGCATTGTTGACATTACTATCAGAAAGTATAATCTCGCGCAGTTATAAAATATGATGTGCTCACATGATTGAGTTTGGTTCTCAGGCATATTCCTCTACAGTATTCATCGTTCTGACATCGATTGTGATGTTCGGTTCGTTTATACTGTCGATGATCACGGTATCCAACGCGATCCGGCTGAGAAATGTCATGCTGTCATGGAAAGCCGGGAAACTCGGCGGTTATCCTCTGTTTTCTACTATTTTTCTACTTCTTTGTATTACGCTCGGCATCCTTTCCTCTTTTCACAGGCTTTCGGTGGATGTATTCATGATCGCTGCCTATGTTTTTACGGGGATAAATTGGTTTATAGCTAGTTTTTTAATGTCGAGGCGTTATATCACCGATCATGGAATTGTAAAAAATATCAACGACCCATCTCAAACCGTTGCCTGGAACAGTATCAATGATTATCTAGAGAGAAGTAGTGAACAATATTGTCATTTCACTTTTTTTTATAGCCAATTTGATGAAATTAAAGGAAGACCCCGTTCTGTAAGGCTGGAAATACAAGTACCTCACAAACTAGCAGTCAGCTTCCGGAAGGTCCTTAATTACAAATTAGGAAGACGTTTTCGTCAGGATCTGGCCCAGGTCAGTGGCTTCGAACATTTTAATTTCTGATACGTTTCTTTAGTAAAAGAACCCTTTAAATAATCGCTTATTTGCTGAACGATACTAAAACAAAAACCCAGGAAAAAGTATTACTGGTTGGCCTGTATGGTCATGATGTGCATAAAACTATTGCAGTTGAGCATATTGAGGAATTAAAGCGACTTACAGATACTGCAGGTGGTGAAACGGTACTTCAAATACTTCAAAACCGTGATCAGCCCGATGTTGCCACATATATCGGGAAAGGAAAACTGAAAGAGCTTACAAATCTTGTCAGTGAGAATGATATTGATCTGGTCGTATTTGATGATGAACTGACCCCAACTCAGGCCAGGAACATTCAGAATGCCACAAAGGCGAAAATCATCGATCGAAGCGGACTCATACTTGATATCTTTGCCTTGCGTGCCAAGACTTCTGCGGCTAAAACACAGGTCGAACTTGCTCAGCTTCAATACCTGCTGCCCCGCCTGACGCGAGCATGGACTCACTTGTCCCGGCAAAAGGGCGGTATCGGTACGAAGGGTCCTGGTGAAACACAGATTGAGACAGACCGCCAGATGATTGGAAAGCGAATCTCCCTGCTCAAGGATAAGCTGTCGAAACTGGAGAGACAGCGGATTACACAACGCAAGGGAAGAGATGGAATGACTCGTTTGGCTTTGGTTGGCTACACGAATGCCGGCAAATCAACGCTTCTTAACGCACTTACACAAACTGAAGTGCTTGCAGAGAACAGGTTGTTTGCGACGCTCGATTCCACGGTTCGTCGTCACCAGGTGGGAAACCAGGAAGTGTTGCTGTCGGATACCGTTGGGTTTATTCGCAAGCTGCCTCACCACCTGATCGATTCATTCAAATCTACACTTGACGAAATTCGGGAATCCGATGTGTTGGTTCATTTGGTTGATGCAAGTTCACCGCAGGCAGATGACTATATTGGTGTGGTTAACGAAACGCTTCGGGAACTGGGAATTGAAACGAAACCAGTGATTCTCGTATTTAATAAGGTTGACCTGATTGAAGATCAAGCACGGATAAAAGCCCTGCAAACAGATTATCCAGATGCAGTATGGATTTCGGCGGAACAGAGAATTGGGCTGAACAGGCTTGAAGAAGAAATTCTTAATGTAATTTTGAAGGATTTTGTTGACAAATATTATGAAATATCCGTAAAAGATTATAAAGCGGTATCATTTATACATGATAATGCAGAGATACAGGATCAAAAGTTTGTAGATGATAAGATTTGTTTACACTTTCGGATTCATAAAAATGATCTTGGGGTACTCAATCGTATGTTGCGATATCGGCAAAATGGTATAATAAATAGTCACGAAATTTCCGGATGACCAAAGATTAGTGTTATGTGGGTACGAAACTTAATAAAAGATATCAAGCCGGTTTATACTGCTGATCAAGTTGATCAGGCTCTGACCCACCTGCATGCCTTGCAGATGGAGAGCATACCAGTGGTGGATACGAAATCATCGCAAGTGATCGGAATAGTAACGATTGATGACCTGCACAAACATAAAGGTGAAAACAAAACAGTCAATGATTTCATTGAAAGTGGAGAACCCGTACGTGTATATCCGGAGCAGCATATTTTTGAGGTAACAGGGTTGTTACTCAGAAATAAAGTACGGTTCCTTCCTGTTGTCGATGATTCAGATCGGTACCTTGGTATCGTATGGCGCAAACACTTGTTTGGATCTCTTTCAGATATGCTCAGTTTGTCGGAATACGGCACTGTTTTGACGATAGCCATTAACAAAACGAATTATGTTTTGTCCGATATCATCAGACTGATAGAGCAGGAGGAGACCCAGGTGCACGGGCTTACCGTTGAAACGCATAAGAGCGATGAAACCATCAAGCGTATTTCTGTAAAACTTGATCAAACCGATGTCTCACGTGTTATCGCGTCCCTTCGTCGCCATGGTTATGTTGTTCACAGCGAGTCGCGGGACGATATGCTTGAGATGGAATATGAACAGCGAGCTGATGAGTTTCTGCGATTCCTGGAAATCTGAACTGATTTTTCTCTCAAATTGGGGTCATTTCAGAATTTGCGTGGCAAGTCGCCTTAATGGAACTGTACATGTGCCACAATCATGTGTATATTGCCAACGCGTAAAGGCTTAACAAACCGCACCAATCTAACCTGAAACCGAGATTATCCCGACTTTGCTGAAACACCGTTATATCCCCGGTTTACTCATCGTTTGGTTACTCATGTTCAGTTCGGCAACTATTGTGCATGCACAAAAAACCGGACCGGCATATGATGATTTCTTTAAAGGCGTCTATCAATATGACAATGGATTCTTCCAGCAATCCATTGCCACTTTTGAGGCCTTTCGAAAGGAGTATCCTCACCATATCCTTGACGAGTCGGCCTTTTATTTTGAGGTGAAGGCCAGAGCGTTGATCGACTCAACGAAAATGCCTGATTATTATGAACAGTATCTGAAAAACTATCCGGATGGCAGTAAAGCCCGTGATCTCCTTGTTGAATTGGGACATCGTGCAGATAATGCAGGCAATTATGACGATGCTATGGGTTACTATCAAAGGGCCCTAAAACATGGATCATCCTCGGTTTCAGATCCGGAGGTTTACTATTGGATGGCGGAAACCGCTGATTCTAAAGGGGATTACGGACAATCGCGTAAATATTATCTGACCATCTCAGATAAATATCCAAAGTCTAAGTATGCACCACAGGCTCTTTATTCCAGAGGGCGTTCCTTCATTAACCACGGCGACTACAGCGACGCTTCAGCTGCATTCGAGCTTCTGAAGCAACGGTATCCGAACGATCCGATGACCCGTCGCGTGGGTACTGCTCTTGGTGAATCATATTACAAGCAAAAGCAGTATGCCAAAGCTATTGAGGCCCTAAAAAAAGCTATTCCCTATCTCGATGACGAAGGGACCTCTAAAGCCGTTTACTTGATTGCCGAGAGTTATAATTATCTTAATAATTATAAAGAAGCTTCTAACTATTATCTCCGTTATATCAATATGAATAAGGGAACCGATAAAGAACGGTTTGCTTATTACGGGCTTGGTTGGGTTTACAACAAGCAAGGGATTTATCACTGGGCAGCAGATGCTTTTGCCAAAGCAGCTAAAGGGGATGATGAGATTGCCCGTAAAGCACTTTATTACAAGGCGGTGAATGAAAAGCTGGGTGGTAAGTATGAAGCTGCAATAAATACTTTTCGTGATTTTGGGAAAAAGTACAAAACCGGACTGTGGGTCCAGGAAGCTTATTACGAATGGGCAGTGACCACATTTGAAACGGGCCGCTACGTGGAAACTATTGAGACGTGCCTCTCATTAATCCGGGATAATGCACCACTTAAAAAACCAGGCAAGGTCTTTTCGCTTTTGGGACAAGCTTATTTTGCCAACAATGAATATACTCGTGCCATGCAAGCCTTTGATCAGGCGGCACAAGCAGGTGCTGCAGAACCGGGCGTTAAAGAGCAGGCTCGTTTCCAAAAAGCCTGGGTGATGTATCAAAACCAGGCATATGAGCAGGCACAACCAATTTTCCAGGACTTATACAGTCAGGCACCACAAAGTGATATTGGAAAGCAATCGTTATTCTGGAGTGCAGATTGCTATTATCACATGGATAAATTCGGTCCTTCGGCTTCACAATTTCAAGCATTTATTAAACAGTATCCTGACAACAAGCAGGTCGGTGCCGCCCGCTATTCACTTGGCTGGGCCTACTTCAAAATGGGGGAATACGAAAAATCCATTCTTCCATTCCAGGCTTTTCTGAAAAATTATAATCCGCCGCCAATCGCCCTTTTTCCGTACAATATTGATACGGAATTACGTATCGGTGATGCCTACTACGCATTGAAAGATTATGAGCAGGCAATCGGTTATTATCAAAAAGCCGAAGATTCAAAAGATGGTGGCGACTATGCCCTTTATCAGATTTCAAATTCATACTATCGAAGTAACCAGTCCTATGAGGCGGTCACTACACTCAGGACGCTCTTGAAAAAATATCCGGAAAGTTCACTTGCTCAGCACGCTCAGTACAACATTGGGTATATTTATTTTCTAACTGGCAATTACGAGCAGGCTATAGACGAGTTTCACACGGTTATCAGTAGATATCCGGGTACTCCCTGGGCAGCAAGGGCACAGTACAATATCGGTGATGCCTATTACAATGCCTCCAAATTTGGGAAAGCTGTCAACGCATATAAACAGGTGCTTAACAATTATCCCAGAAGCGATCTGATTATTGAAGCGGTTAATGGCATTCAATATGCGCAAGTTGCGTCCGGTAAGGCCGATTCCAGCTCTTCGGTATTGGAGTCGTTCCTCAGCAAACATCCACAGTCTAATATCGCGGACAAGCTTCGTTTCCGCCAGGCTGAGAGCCTGTTGCAGAGTGGTGATTATAAATCGGCTATATCTTCATTTAAAGAGTATATACGCATCACGAACAATGACAAGATGGTTGCTGAGGCTTACTTCAACCTGGCAGATGCATATGAACAGATGGGCAGCATTCCACAGGCTAAAGAGGCCTATGAGGCGATCGTAGATCAATATCCTAAATCGGGTCGTGCGCCTGTAGCTCTGTTGAATCTCGGTCGGTTAAGTCGAAAAACCAATAACGACAACGCGGCTATTGGCTATTATCAAAAACTGCTTGGAAAAAGCAAAGATTATCGTCTGGATGCTTTGACAGGTCTTGGAGAAACATACCTGTCGATGAATCAGCCCGAGAAGGCAAAAGACCAGTTCGAACAGGGACTTCAATTCCGCCCCAACAGTGATCTATGTCAACTTGGATTAGGGCAGGTTGCGCTTCAGGAACAAAATTATGATCAGGCGCAAAGTATATTCAGCAAATTATCATCACAAAATACTGCAGAACCTGGAGCCAGGGCCCAGTATTATCTTGGGATGACCCTACAGGATCAGGGTAAATATTCAGACGCCGTCGAGCAGTTTTCGAAAGTGAAGGTGCTTTATGAGGCCTATGCCAACTGGGTCTCGGAGGCGATGCTCCACACGGCACAGTGTTATAAGTCACTGAATAACCCGGCTGACGCCAATAACACACTAAAATCTCTAATTCAGAATTATCCGGGAACACTGGCGGCCCAGGAAGCTCAAAAGTTGTTAAACCAGAAATAAATGGAACGAACGGTTAGTCCGGCTGCAAAACTGAAGGGTACTCTCAAACTTCCTGCAGATAAATCTATTTCTCATCGTGCTGCCATGTTTGCAGCATTGGCAGACGAACCATCGGAGATTAGTGGTTATTCCATTGCTGCTGACCCGCATTCAACACTTAAATGTCTTCGGCAACTGGGCGTTCCAATCCGCCACGAGAACCATAAAGTATTTATCCAGGGTGTTGGGCGAACGGGCTTGAAAAATCCGAAACAGCTGCTCGACTGTGGGAACTCAGGCACAACCATGCGTCTGCTGTCCGGAATTTTAGGTGGGGCCGGCATTGAAGCAACATTAGTTGGTGACAATTCGCTAAGCAAACGTCCAATGCGTCGCATTATTGATCCACTTCGTATCATGGGTATCGAAATTCAGGCACAGGATGATAATTTTGCACCACTCCATATCTCCAGAAACAATCCATTAAGGCCCATACGTTTTGATCTGCCTATTGCCAGTGCACAGTTGAAGTCATGTATATTGCTGGCGGGGCTCTTTGGCGACAAACCGACACAAGTAGTTGAACGTCTTCCAAGCCGTGATCACACGGAACGCTTACTTGGTTTGCAGATCTTTGATACTGGTGATGAACGCGTGATCATCAGTGAGAATAATCAAAAAATCCCAGCTCAAAATTATCATATCCCCGGCGATTTTTCGGCTGCTGCGTTCTGGCTGGTTGCCGGATCAATCGTACCAGGCAGTCATATTATACTTAAAGATGTCGGCATAAATCCAACACGATCGTCAGCGATAAACATTTTGGAAAGAATGGGCGCAACTATTCGTTATGAGAAACAACAAATGGGGGGTGCTGAACCCATGGCAGATCTGATAGTAGATTATCATAATCTCAGTCCTACAGTTATTCATCCCGAAGAAGTACCAAACTGTATCGATGAGATCCCCATACTTGCTGTTGCCATGGCTTTTGCTGATGGAGAATCACGCATCGAAGGGGCTGCTGAACTGCGTTTCAAAGAGAGCGATCGGCTTAAGGCAGTAGCACAGATGCTGCAAGAGGCTGGTATCGAAGTTCTGGAAAAAAAAGACGGGATGGTCATTCACGGTAATAGTGGTAATCATGTTAAAGCGGCGCATTTTGACAGCTATGATGATCACCGCATTGCTATGGCGGCCGGTATACTCGCTTTACGTGCCGCAAAACCGTCGACTATTGATAAAGCTGAGTGTGTCTCAATTTCTTATCCTGCCTTTTGGGACAATCTGACAAATCTTACGGATCAAAACCTCTGATCCACCTTTAATCTGTAGATTTCTGCCAAAGAAGAGTACTGAACGACTCATTGGTGTCAATACGTCATATTTTTGCCAGCTTTTTTATGATTGGCATATCGATTGAGATAGTAGTAAATACAATATAAACGAATTTGATCGATATGACTGAGTTAGACTTTGAACGTTATTTCAATCGTTTTGGCAGAGATATCCAAAGTTTTATGGATCGTCTGACACATGAAGAAACGTCCGGATTTAATCCTGTTGCGGATATTAGTGAAGATGAAAAGAATATTCGTATTGAAGTGGATCTTCCGGGTATGAGTAAGCAGGATATATCAATTTCATATGCAGATGATATCCTGACAGTAAAAGGGACTCGCAAGATTGAATCGGATGAGAATCAGCATTACGTTCGTAAGGAACGTTTGATCGGTTCTTTCTCGCGATCATTTCCTGTACCCGGCGATATTGAAAATAGCGCCATCAAAGCCACGTTTAAAGAGGGCGTGCTGACTATTACTCTGCCAAAATCGGAAGAGAAATCAAATTCATCATCGATACCAATAAATTAACATCATAAAAAAATAAACGGTTATTATGGGCAAGATAATTGGAATTGACCTCGGTACAACGAACTCGGTAGTTGCAGTAATGGAAGGTAACGATCCGGTCGTAATTCAAAATTCAGAGGGTGGGCGTACAACACCTTCTGTCGTTGCTTTTACGAAAGATGGTGAACGACTGGTTGGTGCCCCTGCGAAACGTCAGGCTATTACCAACTCCGATCGTACCATTTCTTCGATTAAACGTTTCATGGGGCGTCGGTTCGACGAAGTGAGCGGCGAGATCAAGAATATTAATTACAATGTTGACAAAGGTGATGATGGTACGGCTCGTGTGAAGATTGATGACCGTATGTACGCACCGCAGGAAATATCGGCTATGATTCTGCAAAAGATGAAGCAGACTGCCGAAGAGTATCTCGGGGAAAAAGTGACTGATGCAGTCATTACTGTCCCGGCTTATTTTAATGATGCTCAGCGTAAAGCAACCCAGGAAGCTGGAGCCATCGCCGGATTGAACGTAAAACGTATCATCAACGAACCGACGGCTGCATCGCTGGCGTATGGCTTGGACAAGAAAGAAAACGAAGTTATCGCTGTGTATGACCTTGGTGGGGGGACATTTGATATTTCCGTCCTTGAACTGGGTGAGGGTGTTTTTGAAGTAAAATCAACTAGTGGTGATACTCACCTCGGTGGTGACGATTTCGACGCGCGGATTATTAATTATTTGGCTGATGAATTCAAGAAGTCGGAAGGCATCGATCTGCGAAAAGATCCAATGGCTATGCAGCGTCTGAAAGATGCAGCTGAAAAGGCAAAAATTGAGCTTTCAAGTTCAATGAAGACCAACGTAAATCTGCCGTTCATTACCGCTGACAGCTCGGGACCAAAGCACCTCAATATTGATGTCACCCGTTCCAAGTTTGAACAACTGGTAGATGATCTGGTACAGCGCACGCTTGAGCCGTGCAAAAAAGCCATTGAAGGTGCCAAATTGGACAAATCCGAGATCGATCAGGTTATTCTTGTTGGTGGGTCAACACGTATACCGAAGATCCAGGAAGTTGTTAAAGAATTCTTCGGCAAAGACCCCAGCAAAGGCGTTAACCCGGATGAGGTGGTTGCCATTGGTGCTGCCATTCAGGGTGGCGTGATGACTGGCGACGTTAAAGACGTCGTTCTGCTTGACGTTACTCCGCTGTCCCTGGGTATCGAAACACTCGGTGGCGTTATGACCAAGCTGATTGACGCCAACACCACAATCCCGACCAGTAAAACGGAGACATTTTCAACAGCTGCAGATAGTCAAACGAGTGTTGAAATTCACGTGTTACAGGGTGAACGCGCTAAAGCTGTTGATAACAGAACGCTTGGACGGTTTCACCTCGATGGTATTCCGCCTGCACCACGTGGTATTCCACAAATCGAAGTGACCTTCGACATCGATGCCAACGGTGTATTGAATGTAAGCGCCAAGGATAAGGCAACGGGCAAATCGCAGAAGATTCGTATTGAATCCTCTTCCGGATTGTCGGATCAGGAAATAGACCGAATGAAGGATGCTGCCAAAGAACACGCTGACGAAGATAAACAGATGCGTGAACGTGTCGAAAAACTCAACAAGGCTGATCAGCTTATCTTCTCGACGAAGAAACAGCTTGAGGAATATGGCGACAAAATCTCCGAAGGCAACAAAACGAAGATCCAGGATGCCCTGTCTCATCTCGAAGAAGTTCACAAATCAGAAAATGTGGATGATGTAGACAGCGCCATGGAAGCCCTGAATAAAGCCTGGTCAGCTGCATCAACTGAAATGTACCAGGCTTCAGAACAACAGCAGGACGCCGGATCTCAGGCTGAAGGTGAGGGTTCTGAACAACAGGCTAAAGAAGAAGGCGAAGCTAAAGGCGGAGATGACGCCGTAGACGCTGATTTTGAAGTTGTGGACGATGACGACAAGAAATAAAGTCTGACGTCTGTAAAATGTCATGATTGAGGCCGTTTCCCAGACTTGGGAGACGGCCTTTTTATTTATTTGGCCGGCAGGTTACAGCTGAGTTAAGAAAGGCTAAATTAACGTGAGTTCGATATAAGCATTGGAAGAAATCGTTAAAAACGATTCGTTTTAGATTCGTTGACTCATAGCACCCGGATTAATCCCGGTGTTAGGGAGAATCCGTTTACACATAAACCGTTTTAACGGTTTATGCCGGTCCGGATATACGCCTGTATATGTGAAATCTGCATCTTTGCAGGCCTATCTTATCTCGAACTCACGTTAAATTATAAAAGAGAATCATCGTTCGTCTCCCGATCCAATCGGGATAACTTCTCTTCTGAGATGGCTAAGTTCATTGATGAAACTATCGACTCGACCGACTTGATATGTGCTTTATCGATTTGAAGCCGGATCTGGGCATTCTCAGAGTGTGGGAAATCCTTGATGGCATGCAAGCTTCTCGTTCGAATTACCAGACTACGCTGGAAAAACTTCTTTTCGATCCTAAGGTTTTCGAGTTCATCAGCGGGCAGTGATAATTTTTTTACTCCACTCTTAAAAAATCCAAACATGCTGTCCTTCGTCTCAAACTCCAGGGTTAAAACGTTTTTAGAGAAACAGAGGATTCCACCAACTTTTGCTAAGCCTTTGTACGCATTGTCAATTGAAAAAGGGATAGTATTCATAACCTGTACCTGTCGTTAAAAGAAGAAATATCCCTTGAATCTAATAAAGAATTTTGATGTTTTTATGGTGACCCACAAATATCGATTCTCAGGTTAATCTCATTCTATAAATATGTTGAGGTCCAGATCTGCCTCCTTGATATAATTCACCGGTATCATAAAATCCCCCGGCCTGATAGGCACGCTGAGCAGGCAGATTTTTACAATTGACAGTAAGGACTATTGAAGTATACCCAGGGTATTTATTCGGTAGATACTCTCTGAGCAATGCGCAGGCAGAGCCACCAAAACCTTTTCCCTGGTGCTTGGAATCGATAAAATATCCGAGTAAACCGAGTTCGCCGTTGTCTGTAAAATCATATCTGTTGGAATAATTCCTGTCGATGATGAAAAATCCAATGACTCGTGCTGATTCGATAATAAGATGATAATCACGGTCAACTTCTTTTTTCGCAAGAGTTTGTGTGATTGGTTTTACATAGGCATGCTGATCCTCATTCACTGTTAGCATGCTAGCCGCCTCCAGATCATTCTGGGTCATCTGTTTGAGCTGTATCATTTCACGCTGGATTAATTACCTGTTCACTCTAAAATGATCGGCAGCTAATCTAAAAGTTAATAATGAGATAATCAGGTAATTCAGCAAAGAAAATTCAATTATTTAATTCCCAGTTCTCCCGAAGCCATTCGAGTCCCGTCTACACGTGCCCGAATTTTGGCAAATGCCGTTTTGCGTGCTGTTGACTGGTCATCACCAAATGGTGAGAAACCACAATCGTCTGTCGTGCCCAATTGATGAGTTGGAATGTACTTAGCCGCCAGAAGTGTTCGCTCGCAAACTTCATCAGCCGTCTCTATCATTGGATTGATTACATCAATGACCCCAACAAAAATCCGTTTCCCTTCACTTAAATTATCGCGAATGATGGACAATACGTGTTCCGGATCTTTCTCACTTGCCAGCTCCATATAAAAATTACCGGCATTGAGTTTAAACAGGTCAGGAATCAAATCGGCATAATCAACATCAGCGCTGTGTGTTGAATCCATGTCACCACCAGGACAGGTGTGTATGCCAATGCGTTTACGTTCTTCCTTTGAAAAATGTCCGAGAACCTGGTTATTTAAATCGATGAAGCTTTGAAGCAACTTTTTTGATGGATCAAGCTTGACAGCAAGGCGCCCTTCGGTGAAGTCGAGCTGAACGCGCGATGCTCCCGAATCAAGACAGCTTCGAATATCAGCTACCGCGTTTTTTATCAAATCATTAATAAAAGTATCTCTCGAATAACCGTGAATTCCATCATGTGGGTAAATCAAGCTAAGAGCTGAGGCGGCAATAACAGCTTGTTTAACAGGTTTATGAGCGTATTTCTTCGCGAAGTTCAAGTAGGATCCGGCAAAAGTCTTATACTGAAACGGACCGGATACGAGCCTTGGCAATTGACGTGTGTGGCCATCCTCAAAAGGAATGACTACTCCGTCTGGGGCCAGATTTGTCAACTCGTGAAGTGGGTATGTCGCAAAGCTTGGTTTGGTTTGTTCCCCATCGGAGATTACCGGGGAACCCGTTTCTTCAAACAGATTGATGGTATCACGGACGGCCTTTTCGTATTCTGTATCAAGATCTTCACGTGAGACGTCATGATTGTTGTACGAAGCAATTGCATCGAGTAATTCTGCAGGGCGTGGAATACTGCCGATCGGTTCGGTTGGTAGCGACATAACGAGGTCCTCCGAGTGGGTTCATTATAGAGATTTCAATTGCAGTTCAGACAAACTTCCCTCTATGATATTTGTCTATGTAATCATTTGGATTTTAAATAACAAAGCAATCTTGCGTTATCTGTAAATAAATTAAATAGATAATATTTGGGTACGGGTTGTACGCAGATTTATAAAACGTTGTCAGATTCGGCCCAGCGTTTTCCTGGTACGTTCGTTTTCAAGATTCCCGGTGTTCAGGGTCCCGGCAGGTTCAAATAACATCACCCATGCTTCTCCTGGAGCTTCCGGCAAGTGTTCCACGCCGTGTGGTACGATAAAAAAATCACCATCAGATAGGTTAATATCTTTGTCTCTGAGATGAATGATGAGTTTGCCTTTCACAACATAAAATAGTTCATCTTCTTCTTCATGATGATGCCAGATAAAAGAGCCCTTGAGTTTTGCCAGTCTTACTTGCTGTCCATTGAGCTCACCCGCTATTTGAGGCGACCAGTATTCATCTATCTGAGCGAAAGCCTTTTTGAGATTGATTTTATCCATCATCATAAGATGTTGTGTTATGCTGTAAATGTTAAAGCTTAACTACTCGCCAAATTTAATCGTTCTTCGTTCGTCATCACTTTGGAAGGCAAGTTCGATAATTCGTATGGTGTTGCGAGCCTGAAGAGAAGTGACGGCCGGGGTTTTCTTTTTTACAATGGCGGCGTAGATGTTTTCATAAAATTTCTGATAACATCCGGCTTCAGTCTCGATTTTTCCATCAAAATGCAATCCATTGATTTCTGTATTCAGCGTTCCCCAGCACTCCGGTGTATCTCTTCCCCAATCGGAACCGGCAGGAGTAGAGCCTTGTTTTAATTCAGTCTCCTGAGGATCAAGCCCATATTTTACAAAAGAACCCTGAGTTCCCAGGAGAATAAAACGTGGAAGAGGTTCACGGACAAGCATTCCGGCTTTCAGTGTAACTTTCAGATTTGGATAGTGAAGAATGATTTCGAACTGATCGTCGGTCTGACTTCCATCTCGCTGATATCTGATGTCGGCTGTGACGGCCTCAGGCAACCCGAATAAAACGAGAGTTTGATCGATCAGGTGTGGCCCCAAATCATACAAGATACCACTGCCGGGCAGGTTTTCTTCGCGCCATGCATTGCGTTTCTGATAATTCCGGAAACGGTCGAAATGTGACTCAAACTCAACTAAACGTCCCAAATATCCTAATTCGAGAATTTTTTGAACCGTCAGAAAGTCACCATCCCAACGACGATTCTGGAATACACTAAGTACGAGCTGATGTTCGTCGGCTAATTTGATCAGTTGATCTGCATCATGAGTAGAAATTGTAAATGGTTTTTCAAGGACAACATTTTTGCCTGCCTCGAGTGCTGCCTTTGCGAGAGGAAGATGAGTTGTGTTAGGCGTTGTTATAACAACAAGATCTATTCCTGGATCATCCAGAAGGTCAGAAATGTCCCTGACTACTTCGACGTATGGATATTTCACTTTCGATTTTTGATCGTGACGTTCTACAACTTTTGTGATTTTAAACTTAGGATGAACATCGAGAAACGGCGCGTGAAAAACTTGTGCAGACATTCCAAATCCGACAAGTCCTACTTTAATAGGTTCTGACATAAATGGCTGATAGTATTTGCAAAACTGATTTTATAACTGTCGGTTAATGTAATCGATTTATTTGTGATTCATCAAGTTAAGGGACATTTGCATGTGAGCGTGCCCGGCAGAGAGATATTATTTTTAATTGATATGAAAACTGAACGCTTATGAGAGGGTGCATTGTTCAGATCACAGATTTAACAACAAGACGAAATAGCTGGTACAGAAAGAAAAAGTAGCTAACCGAGAAATAATACACGAATAAAGAAATCAAATTTCATGAACAGACAAATTTTATTGAAGTCAAGACCGATCGGAATGCCGACGGAAGATAATTTCGAAATCACAGATGCCCCTGAACCTAAACTTACACAGGATGATGGGGTTCTACTGGAATCCCGTTTTATTTCTGTAGATCCGTATATGCGTGGTCGAATGAACGATGCCAAATCATATGTTCCTCCATTCCAGTTGGATGAGCCAATAGCAGGTGGTGTTATAGCTAAGGTGCTTGAAAGTAATGACGAAAGTATGAAGGCCGGTGAGTTCGTCCTTGGAAATTTACCGTGGAAGGAGCGTCAGGTTGCAAAGGCCAAACAGCTCAAAAAAGTAGATGATTCCCTTGCACCGCTGGGTTACTATCTGGGAATCCTTGGAATGCCGGGACTAACGGCCTATTTCGGCTTATTGGATATTGGCAGGCCCGAAGCCGGTGAAACAGTTGTTATCTCCGGCGCGTCAGGTGCGGTAGGATCAGTCGTTGGACAGATCGCAAAAATTAAAGGATGTCATGTCGTTGGCATTGCCGGGTCGGATGAGAAGATACGCTACATGATTGATGAACTGAATTTCGACCAGGGAATCAATTATCACAAAACAAGTGATATGAAACAGACGCTTGATGTTGTCTGCCCTTACGGTGTAGATGTGTACTTCGATAACGTGGGCGGTGAGATTTCCGATGCAGTTATTTCATTTATTAATCATGGCGCGCGAATCGTCGTCTGTGGTCAGATTTCTATGTACAATGCAACAAAACAACCTGTCGGACCGCGTCCCCAGCCCCTGCTTGTCACACGAAGTGCAATTATGCAGGGATTCATCGTGAGTGATTATGGAACACGTTTTGATGAAGGTATCAAGACACTTGCCAAGTGGTTGAAGGACGGTAAATTAACCTATAAACAAACGGTTACTCAGGGATTTGATAATCTGCCTAAAGCTTTCCTTGGCCTGTTCAAAGGCGAGAACATCGGCAAGTATCTTGTAGAATTATGAATTTAAAATTCTGAATGTTGAATTAAATTCCATTTGAAATTTAAAACTAGAAATTCACAATTCTATTATGTCATTCCGATAGGCCATTATAATCCTGTTTGCGTGGGGATGATATTCATTGGCTTCGCAACCGGTAATCAAAGGGAACGGGTAAAGGTTTCTTTATAACAATTGATCCAAATTCCGGATGATGAGGATTGATTAAACAATTGTATTCCTGGGGTACAGCAACACTTGGTACTCGCAACGCAAGAGATTCTTGTTCTTTTAGCCAGCGATCTCCAAGTTGTTGTGTGATGTGAGTATAGGGAATCATATCCCAATCGCCAGGTAGATCTTCTTCACGGTATGTAATAATGTTGGTTTCGTCAATTTCCGCGGGAATGCATACATGACTGGACAACCGGTTGGTGCTATTTGCCTGAACGAGCATTTCGAGCAATGCCAAAGACAAAGACTCGGAGGTGTAAACGAGAGCCTGCCCCTGATGATTGAAGCGGCCACCAAATTTTTCGGCACCAGCACCAGAAAAAGCAGTATTAACATATTTAGATGAGCAAATGCGCCATACGCTAATTGAAGCCATCCTGATAAGTTTAAACCGTAATGCCGTGTTCTATTTGCCTGAGTATCCGTTCTGCCAATTGAGCGCCGGGTTCGGTTCGAATCAAATCGAGAGGTCTTTGATTGCCAAGTGCAAAATTATGTTCTTTCATCCAATGTTGGGCTTCTTCCTTACTGCCGAGCACGTCTACTGCAATTTCAATAAGGCGTGCAACGCGGTAGGCACGTTCAGACTCATCAGACGGAAGGCGTACTTCTTTTTTCCTGCGGGCAAGGGTACGCTGAGGAATAGAAATAACATATGCCAGTTCCTGATTTGTGAGATGCAGATTATGACGTATAACTTCAAGAAAATACGTGGATAACCCTTCGGATATGCGCTGTGCCGCTGTTGCCAAATCCCAAAAAGAAAATGGAGATTTTACTTGTGCTTGATAAAGCGCTAAGGGCTCCTCAGCTTTTTCTGTTGATTTTTTTGCACTCATAAGATATCCGTATTTATCGCATAGTGTCTTATGGCATTTAATATACGCCATTTGGCTGTGTTTTTCAAATACATAACCTATCGTCCAAAATGGTCAGGCGCGGGTTAAAAGATATCTTTGCAGCTAAGATCTTACACGAATTTCACACAAACCGGATCAGGTATATCGATGGAATTTCCGGTTGGTGTAATTTTTCCGGTACTCTGGTCTCTGCTGAAGACTACGATATTGCTGGTGTGTTCGTTGGCTACCACAAGATATCTTCCGGAAGGATCTAATATGAAATGACGCGGAAATTTTCCGAGCGTTGACTGATACTGAACAGGTGAAAGTTTTCCACTCAGTTGATCTATTGAACAGACAACGATCAAATCGGCTCCACGGTTAGAACCATACAGAAATCGTCCGTCAGCAGAGATCTGCAGTTCTGCTGCCTTTGTAGTACCATGAAAATCAGAGGGGAAGGTGGAAATAGCTTGTTTTTGGCTCAGATGGCCGTTTTTTGGATCATAATCGAAGACCAGGATCGTATTGCCCATCTCACAAATCACATAGGCGATCTTTCCGTTAGGATGAAATTTGATATGGCGTGGACCAAGTCCGGGTTTTACTTTGGCAAATGGCTGTGACGCTGCAACAAGTTTACCGTGCTGAGAATCAAACTTATAGATCATCACCTTGTCAGTTCCCAAATCACATGATAAACCATATCGATTGGCTGAATCGAGGACGATTGAATGAGCATGGGGACCTTCCTGGCGATCGGGGTTTACACTCGAACCATGGTGTTGAATCAGATCGGTTGTCTTTCCCAAACTGCCATCCTTTTCAACAGGAAAAACAGCGAGATTTCCGCCATTATAATTGGCAACCATCACATATCGGCCGTCTTTGCTGACAATGATATGACAGGGGGCGGCGCCATGAGAAGGTCGTTTATTCAAATGCTCCAGCGCACCGGTTCCGGAGTCGATCTTGTACGCATCTACAGATCCACTTGATTCCCCATCAAATTTATCCGTTTCACTGACCGCATACAGGAACTGTTTTTTTGAATCAATGGTCAGGAATGAAGGATTTACAATGCCATCCGTAAATCCTTTCATGTTAATTTCTCCGGAAGATGGATTGAGGCTGCAGCGATAAATCCCCTTACTTTTTCCGGTCGTATATGTTCCAACATAAAACGTCATTTCGTCGGATTGTAAACGGTTGAGCGTTGCAGCCATAGTTTTTTTCGTTGTTGCAGTGGTCACTACGCCGAGGCCCATCATTTTCAGGAAATTCTTGCGGTTCATTTCAGAAGTCATGGTTTAATCGGTGATTTAGCAGCCCCGGGGGTTAGAGACCGCATTTATGGATTAATTGATTGGGAGTAATGTAGGTAAAACGAAATAAAGATCAAGCAGGAAATGATTCGATTATGATGCGGATGTATCATAACCTTATGGACCCAGAGTGACAGATATAAAAAAAGCCCGGTTATTGTAGCCGGGCTTTAAATTTTGTTTGTAAGACCTTACGGTCGCTATTGCAGACGACGTACGTCTTGCGCACTCAATCCTTTCGGGGTCTCTTCGACTTCGAATTCAACTTCTTCGCCGTCTCTGAGTCCTTCTTGAAATCCTAGGTTCTCGATATTGTTACGATGAACGAAAACGTCTTTACTTCCGTCTTCGGGTTCGATAAAGCCGAAGCCTTTTTCTGCATCGAACCATTTTACTTTACCATATTGCATTAGATATACTTATACCATTTATCTCACCAGCCCACATAATCATCAAGAAATTAGAGACGAAAACGTCTCATCAAGAGTAAAAATGAGCTAATGATTTATACTTTGTTACTGTTAAATGAGCTGATTAATAAAGCTGCCTTAAAAAGAGATGCAAATAATGAATTATTACCGCAGGCTCAAGAGAATAACAGTTCTTAAATCAACTACAACGTAAAGTTATGAATTTTTTTTGACTTATGCTTGGAAAGCTATTTCTGTATATAATCTTAACTGTAAAAGAGCAGGCCTGATAGACGTTTTACGTGAATGTCGGGTCTGGTTATGATGTTATTCATGTCACTACATTTCTGCAAATAGCGTTATTTGAAGAGAAATAAAGCGTATATATCTTCTTAATGTATACGCTTTACTATCTGTCCACTAGTTGGAATCCAAATCTAAACCGTGTACCGATTATCTCAAAACGGCTGTGGTAATAGAGTGTGCAAGGCTCTTTGCGGTCACAATCTTACCTTCGATCCAGATTTTATAATCCATTGGTTTATCCGTCTCATTCATAATGACAGTTGCAATACTGCCGTCAGGATTGATAAATGCTGTGGCCATCAGGTCATCGCTGTTGGATGAACAAATGATACGTTTTGCACCCGGTCGAATGAATTTTGAAAACTGACCAATATAGTAGAATGAATTCATGTAGGTTAGCTTGCCGGTATCGGTATTGGCGATAATCGGAGCATAACAGAAATTAGCTACGTGATTCGGCCCACCCTGTTGGTCGAGAATGAGGTTCCAGTCAGTCCATCCAACAGACCAGTGATTCAGGTCGTTGATCATGTTTCTTCCGTACTCTTCTCCCCAATGCCATTCGTGGAGCTTTGTTCCATCATAAGGATAAAGAGTAGCTTCAGTGAGCATTAGTTTTTTATTTGGAAAGGCTTCGTGAACAAGCTGGGTATTCTCAAAATGATCACCTACATACCAATGAAATCCGACTCCCCAGACATATTTGGCTGCCTGTGGATCTTCTAAAACCGCAGCAGCTCGTTGATACATGATTCCACGGTTGTGGTCCCATACCATCAATTTTACGTCAGACATTCCTGCTTGCTCAAGCGTGGGGCCCAGGTAATTCTTCACAAAATCGTGTTCTTCTTGTCCCGTATAAATACAGGATTCCCAGGTTTGTGTAGCCATAGGTTCGTTCTGTACCGTCAGGCCCCATATATCGATATCCTGTTTTTTGTAGGCGTTGATAAACTTGACGTAGTATTTAGCCCACGTCCTCCGATATTCAGTTTTGAGCTTACCGCCATGAAGCATATTGTTATTTGTTTTCATCCATGCCGGCGGACTCCAGGGAGATGCAAAAAGTGTAATGTCACCGTTCACCTCAGCCAATGCTTCTTTGATTAATGGAATACGATACTTTAAATCATGCTTGATGGTGAAATCAGTCAGGGCGGTATCACCCGGCGTTTCGTCATACGCATAACTGTCACTTGAGAAGTCACAACTGTTGATTTGAGTTCTGCCGATGCTGTAGCCGATACCGCTGTCCGGCGAGAAGTAGTTTGTAATAATTTCTCGTTGTTTGTCTTTTGGCAGTTTATAAAAGGTTTCTGCCGCAGCATCCGTGAATGCTCCTCCAATGCCGATAATTGTCTGGAATCGCATCGTGGCATCAAGCATAATAGTTGGAAAAGATTCATCCGGTTGAGCCTGCTCACTGAAAGAGAGCGTATCAACAGGCGAAATACGATCATTCGTATTCTTGGCTGTTACGTAGGTCACCACACGGTTGATCTCAGGTGTTGAATAGGATACTTCTGTAGTCAGAACAGGCTGTTCTTTCTGTTGCTGTTGGGTACAGCCCACTAATCCGGCAAACAGAAGAAATACAACCAGAAGATGGCAGCGGTTGAGTAGAAAGTGCGAATTGATCATGGCTTGCAATGTTTTACGGTAGAATTTATTTGATACCGATCCGATATGCCGAATCGATTGAGTCGACGATAGTAATCCTCCACATGGTTTTCTGTCGCCAACTCAATCTTGATTCAAATTATTGCATAATATAATGCAAGATTTGAAAAATAATAGCAAAAAAATTGCGCCATACTGATCATGTATGGTGATTAAAAAAATAAAATATCCAATATCATACAAAAATCCGTGGGAGTCGGATGTAGATTATTTTATGCCTTTAAAGGCTTTCAGTGTGATGAAGATGAGAGAAGCTGATTTGGACCAACTTAAATGTTAGTCAAAAAAGAGGTATAGGGAATCTTTTCGATCATTTTGCATAAGAACCGGTTCGATTCCAAATGCACACTTTATGTTTTCACACGTCAGTACTTCATACTTGTTACCCTTTGACAGTACATCTCCACCGGATAACAAGATGATCTGATCAGCATATTTTGAGGCAAGATTAAGATCGTGAACGACACCTATGACAACCAAATCATTTTGCTTGAGCAACGATTTAATCTTGTCCATGAAGTGGAATTGGTATTGCACATCAAGAAAGGTCAATGGTTCGTCGAGCATAAGATAGCGACAGGTATCTTCGATCGGATACCAGATTTGTGTTGCAACTCGGGCAAAATGAACCCGCTGTTTTTCCCCACCGCTCAGTGTCATGTAGTCACGTTGGGACATATCACTGACATCAAAAAAATGCATGGCTTCATCGCAGGCCTGTTCGTCACGGGGGCCAGGTTGGCCGGTAAAATGTGGATACCGGCCCATCATAACGACTTCCCATACTTTCATCGGGAAGGCGAGCTCGATGTTTTGGGAAAGCACAGCCCGTATTCTCGCCAGTTCCATATCGGAATAATTAGACAGTTCCCTTCCATTATAATGGACTTTACCTGATGTAGGATGCAGTTGATGGCAAATGGTCTTGATAAGTGTGGACTTCCCCGCTCCATTAGGTCCGATAATCAGGCTTAATTTCCCCGGTTCAAATGTTACTGACACATTATGTATTAGGTTCTTCCCATCAATGGAGTAGGATATGTTTTCAGCATGAAGCATAATCAGAAGTAATAATTTTTTTGCCTCAGCAGAAAAATGAAGACAGGTACGCCTACAATAGAAGTCACCACTCCTATTGGGAGCTCAGCCGGAATGATGATAAGTCTCGCCACCAGGTCAGCCAAACTCAGGATGATGGCACCCATAAGAACGTTGCCAATTATGAGATATCGGTTATCCGAACCTTTCATGATGCGCAATAAGTGCGGAACAATAAGTCCGACAAATGCAATCACACCGGTAAATGCTGTTGCCACAGCAACCATGATTACATTGATTGTCAGGATGATGACTTTAAGCCGTCGTATGTTTACACCAAGGTATCGGGCTTCATCCTCTCCAATCATAAGCGCATTTAACTGTTTGGCGTATCTCAACCCCAAAATAACGCAAACAAGATCTACAATTCCAACCACGAGAACGGAGTGCCAGGTAGCGCCCGAAATGGTTCCCAGGTTCCAAAAGATAATGGATCGGGCTTGTGGGTCACGGGCGACATACGACAGAAAACCAATACCGCTCAGACAAAGGGCATTGATGGCAATTCCGGTAAGAAGCAGGGATACGACAGAACTGCGACCGGTCTGCCGGGATTCGGAAAGTATAAAAACGAGAAAAGTAGCCAGCATGCCCCCCAAACACGCCGCTATCGGCAGTGACCATTCACTGGTCCGAATGTGAAGCATTGTACCCAATGCAAAATAAAAAGCTGCCCCAAGAGCTGCTCCGCTCGATGTGCCGACAAGACCCGGTTCCACAATTGGGTTGCGAAAGAGAGCCTGCATCAACGCGCCGCCAACAGCCAGGCTGGCACCAACAAGAATACATAGTATAGCACGTGGAAGCCGTATATCTGCAAATATACGCTCATTCAAAGTCATCGAGTCGGGTGAAGTAAACAGTTTGTGAAGCGACGAATATATCTCCGCGCTCCTAATATCGACAGCACCCAGTTTGGCCGAAAGTAAAAATGCAATCACCAACACCAGAAGCATCGGGATATAAATAGTGTTATATCCTTTCCTGAACTGTTGCATCCTGGTGTATGAGGTGTTGAAGTTTTAATACATTCTCACCGGTTCTGGGGCCAAGGTAGAGGAGATCGTGCTCTTCAACCCGGTAGATGTGATGGTTTTTAGCAGCTTTGGTTTCTCCGACTCCGGGAAGCTGGTCAATCATGTTGTCTGATCCAAGCCGGTCATAGCCGTAGTCAGTCATGAGGATTACATCCGGATTGGCTTTTGCAATGATTTCCGGTGACGCCAGCCTGATCATGCTTTTATCGCCATGAATAGCCATCTGACCGCTGCACCACTGCACCATTTTTGCTGCCGCGCTGTTATCTGTCACCAAAAGGTAAATGCTTGATGCCCGGTCGAAGTGAATGACCGCCACTTTGGGGGTTTCATTGTAATCCTTTACACGGAAAGCGCCAGCTGCATATCGTTCGTCAGCTTGCTACACAGAGAATCAGCCTTCTTTTTTTTATGAAAATAAGCACCCATTTCCCGTATCAGAGCTTCTGTTGAGGGTATATCCGTTGACCGATTGTTAAAAGTCTTAAAGGGGATTTTTAACTGCTTCAACTGTCTGACCACCTGTTCCGGCCCAATGCTGAACGCTCCTCCCTTTTCAATAATCAAAGTGGGTTTCATAGAGAGAATCCCTTCGATACTCAGCGCCATGTGATAACCGGCAGTCGGAAGTTTTTGGATGGACGGCGGATAGATGCTGGATACATCGACAGCGACCAGGTTCTTTTGCGCTCCGAGAGCATAAATGATCTCATTATGCTGTTCCGAAAGACTTACGATCCGTTGATCCTGGTTCTATTTTTTCTCTTTGTTGCCGAATCTGCCACAAGCAGCAAACAAGAGAATCCCCATAAAAAGAAGCATTGAATTTTTCATGATCAAAAGTTTAGCAGAATGAAGCTGCAGTCGCAATGCCGGTCATGTTAAAAGATGTGATCGGGACCGTACTAAGTTGACTGTTAACAGAGAAATGAAAACGTGAATACATCATGAGGAGATGTCGTCGCGATCCAAAACTGCCCGGTAAAATCCCGAATCTTTACTTAAAGAAATAGAATAATTGTATACCTGACTTAGATTTTCAGATGTGAGTACTTCTTGTTTTGACCCATCATTGGTGACCGTACAGTCTTGCAAAAGAATAACACGATTGATCTCAGGAATAATCTCTTCAATATGATGTGTGATCAGAATGATGGTTGTCCCTTCCTGGGCAATCTTTCTCATGATAGATATGCATTTGTGCCGTGCAACAAGATCGAGTCCCGTCGTTGGCTCATCGAATACAAGCACTTCAGGATCATGAACCAATGCGCGAGCGATCAGGATACGTTGCACCTCGCCGGTCGACATCTCATCCAGCATCTTTTCAGAAAGATAACCTGCACCGATGCGTTCAAGCGATTCTTTGGCCCCGGTTCGCATGGTTCCGGTTACTTTATGGTGTGCAAATAACCGGAGGCTCGAGAAGAACCCGGAGATGACCACATCCCGGCCGCTGATATGGCCGTGTCGTGTGTTATGGATAAAATTTTCCTGTAGATCGGCAGATACAATTCCCAGATGAGTTCGCATCTCAAAAATGTCCCAGCTGGCTTTTCCGAATATTTTGACAGGAGCCGTATCGTCATGGTGGGCTATAGGATGAAGCTGCGAGGTTAGTAATTTAATCAGCGTCGACTTGCCCGATCCATTGGGACCGACGATAGCCGTATTTTCATTTCGCTTAATGGATAAGGAGAACCGGTTGAGTATCCGGTTATTATTCCTGATTACGGTAGCTTCGTTTAGCTCCAGTATGGGGTATTCATTCGCCATAGCGTACCAAATTCCAATTGTAATAATGTAAAAGGATGATATGATAGGAACTCGATTTCAAAAATAGTATCAATTTATTCCAGTTTCGATAAACCGCCTGGAAACGAAGTATCCATAAAGGATTTGGTTTAATATTAGCGAGCCACAATTATACTCCGTTAAGAGCATATTACCATTTCTGATTCATTCCCCGTCACTGTGACCCCGAACCCTCTCATGTGCGATCCTGTCACGCACCAGCTGTTTCAATTCTTTTGATTCCGGGAATCCGTCCATGTTGCTTTCGTGAGAAGACCAGTTCCCGGTCTAGCCGTACTTTAAAAATGCCACCCGTTCCGGGGATGAGTGCCACTTCACCCAGTTCAAATGAAAAAGTATTCAATAATTCCTGTGCCATCCATGCGGCTCTTAGCAACCAGTTGCATTGCGTGCAATATTCGATCTCGATGCGCGGGTTCACTAATAAAGACTCTTTTAAGGCTTATTTCTCTATTTCATATCCCGGATCCGAACCTGGATGTCAGGATCATCTTTTAGCAGTTTTACAATTTTAGAGGTATCTGTATCCCCGAAATGATAAGGATAGAGAATTTCGGGCTTAATCATTCTTGCAGCATCAGCAACCATTTCCGGTGTCATCGTGTAAGGCAGGTTCATCGGAAGAAAAGCGATGTCAATCTTTCCAAAGGCCTTCATTTCCGGAATATTTTCAGTGTCACCGGCTATATACACTCGTTTATTTCCAAAGGTTAAGATATAACCGTTGCCTCTTCCTTTTGGGTGATAAGGCTGACCATTTGGTCGTTTATGCACGATGTTATACGCTGGAACAGCTTCGATCCTGATGCCATCAATCGAGCGGATATCGCCGTTTTCCATTACAGTCCGACCTGGTATTGTTTCCGCACATACTTTGGTTAGAACGAGAATTGTCGTCTGTTTGTAAAGCTCTTCAATAGCCTTAGGGTCGAAATGATCACCATGTTCGTGGGTTACGAGAATGAGATCTGCTTTGGGCATCTTAGTGTAATCTGCTTCCCGTGTTGTGGGATCCACATCAATTATTTCATCGCCATAGCGGAACATTAAAGAGGCATGTCCAATGAAGGTGATTTGGAGGTCGCCTTCGGATGTGGCAATGGTATCGGTTCGAAACTGGTTTTGTGCAAGTAGTGATGTAGTCATCAATCCTGCAAAAAATAGTGTAAGGAGAGCCTTCCACATAGTAACTCCGTTTGAAATTGACTGCTTGGTAAACCTGTTCTGTTCAGTGACATAATAAACCCGTTACCCAATGTCGGTTACTGTACGCTACAATTCAACTGTATTTTTCTCACCACTGGAAATTACAGGATCTGGGCGTTTAAAAATAAACCGAAGAGTTCCCTGAGGCACGCAAAAAAGAAGTGTAGGTCCTCGCTTTTATATTAGTCTCATACAAATCTCTGTTATTTGCATTCAGCAACTACTTCTACGTAATCGAGTGGAAGGATCAGCGTGTTATCACCGGAACGGTTGTAGCGGTGTACGACATTGGACAGGTCTTTAACCATTTGTTCTCTTTTATCATAGTGCTGAGACTCCAGGGCCAATAAAAATGGACTATATGTTCTCTGGAAGCATTCCTTCCAGGAGTCGATCGATTTGAAACGGTATACAAAGGTTCTCGGATTGATTTTAAGTCTGAAGACTCCGTCGCCGAAGAAATCAGTCAGGGCACCTTTCTCACCCCATAGATATGGAGACGGGACTGCGGGCAAGGTGATATACGTGCTCAAGATCTCGTTGAATTCTTCCATAAAACCCGTCGATGTCCAGTTGACGAGGCCAATTTTGCCTCCGTGACGGCAGACACGCAGAAGTTCCATAGCCGCTTTCCGTTGATCGGGAGTGAACTGAACACCAAATGAGGACAAGACATAGTCAAAACTCTCATCCGGATAGGGGATATGCTCAGCATCACCTTCATGGAAATCAATTTCGAGCCGTTCAGCCCTGGCACGCTCGCGTCCGATGTTCATTAACGAATGTACAGTGTCAATGGCAACGACGATGCAGTCGCGCCGTGCAGCTGCAAGTGCCGTGTTGCCGTGTCCAGTTGCGACATCCAGGACTTTACTGCCACCATGAAGATCGAGAGTCTCGCAGAGTTGTTCGGCCACAATCACCTGTTTTGCGCCAATTCGGGCATAGTTGCCGCAACCCCACATTTTTTTCTGAGCTTCCCTGATTTTATCGTAGTCAGGCAGCGGGATTTCTTTTGTAAGCATGGCATCCTCCTTTTTTTAGATAAGCCCATACTCAATCGGATACTTTAATTTACTTATTAGTGACCAGATATGTTAGAAATTCTCTCTTTTTCAATACCATGGTATTTGTGAGGATTTTTTGTCTTTTTAATGACCTGCTCCACTGACAATAACAGGCGTGATTGATGCAACTAAAATAGCAGCCTGTACAGCTGCAATAGCATCGCCGGCTGCCTTACCAATCATCTCCCCGTTAATAAGCCTGCCTATTCTCATTTCCCGTTCTTTAAGTTTCTTTTTATCAATGACAATCTTTAACAGATCGGTTTTATAAGCCAGTGAGAGCAAAATGACCGTGCGCGGATCCACTTCTTCTGATTCACTGAAGATAGCCTTTTCCAGCTTGTTAATGATCTCTTGTTCGGGTTGATGGTGAATTTCAGGATAGATCTTGCGAGTGAAAAACAACAATACCTTATCTTCATCTTCCTTCAGAATATTCTTCCGGCATAGCTGTTCGGCGACACGGTTTTTTAAATGTTTCACTCCCGCAAATCGGTTGACCCATGTCTGGACAGAAGCACGTCTCTTGGCTTGAGATACTTTTTTTAGGCAATCATCAAGCACAGAATCGCCTGTTAAATTGGTACTGACAATATCTACCAGCTTTTTTCTTGTTGTCTTATCGATTGTAATCCTGCCCTGGAACATGAGCTCAGCAAGAATAGCTCCGCCAACGATGTATTGATACATCGACGCCGAGGAGGCAATCGTACCTTTCTTATCTTTTAGTGCGAGCAAGAGTATCTCTTCATGAAGGAGTAGATCGGGTTGTTGATCCATAGCTTGTTAAGATTTTAGGATTGATAAACAGATATCCAACAAAGTAGTCGGAATCAAACATATCTCTTCATATATACTAATAAACGAACAAAAAGATTCGGATCATTCAATATAATGAACACTATAAAATATGAGTTGTCTCATCCTGGGAGCTCTCATATTTCTTTAGATAGGCTTTCGGTGTTAATCCTGTTATACGTTTGAACTGCCTGTTGAAATTGGAAACATTGTTAAAACCACTTTCATAGCATACCTGGGAAACATTAAGATCTGTTTTTAACAGCAGGCGGCGTGCGTTGGCGATACGAACTTCATTTAAGAAACGGGTAAATGTTTTCCGTGTTCGCTGGCGGAAGAAACGACAAAATGTAGCCTTGCTATAATTTGCCACTTTTGCCACTTCATCCAATTGAATGGGCCTTTTATAGTTATTTAGGATAAAATTAATGATGGCATTGATCTTCTGACTTTCTTTATAAGTAGGAGGATTATCCCGGCTTACTGAGGCCAGGTACTCATACTCTGTCGTTTCACCTAACTGATGCAGAATGGACAAGATCTCGAGAAATCGCATGAAATCCGTTCTGTTGATCAGCCGAAGCATCTGTGGACCAATTAATTGCGCGACCGAACTGGAAAACCTGATACTACGCCCAGATCGTTGTATGAGATTTTTGATTGCACTTGTTTCCACAAGCTCGAAAAACCCATCTCCCAAAGACTTATTATGAAAAAAAACAGAGACTGAACGCGAGTGTTTCTTGCACTCCTTGCCGAAAAACTCAGGATCGCTTTTAAAAAGATGGTTTTGATTGGGGCCGATCAAAAAAAGATCTCCTGCCTCGAAATGAGTGATTCGATCACCCGCAAATAAATCACCGGCACCCTCAATAATATAGACCAACTGAAGTTCCGGGTGATGATGCAATTGATCGTAGAAATGAAGAAGGTCGTCGTACTGTACGAAGAAACCCTCACGGCTGACTTTGGGGATTTGAAAATATATGGACCGGTCGCTAATCATATACAATATTGACAATGAAAGCGTAAATTTTTCTATTCTGATGTCAAATTTATACTATTTAGCTGCTAGATCAAGAAATGATCGGCAAATCAATAATATTATCACATTATTGATGAATTTTGTACAAGTTTATTTCGGGATATATCATTTATTTACTTCTCCGAAACAATGAATCTAAAAAAGTACCATGGAAATACTCTGGCAAGGCATATATCCGGCGATTACGACCCAATTTCATGAAGATGGGACGCTGGATATAAAAATGTTTGAAAAAAATCTCAGAGCACAAATTGATGCGGGAATTCATGGAGTAATTATAGGTGGATCACTTGGAGAAGCCAGTACCCTTAAATACGAAGAGAAGTTCCAAATCGCAGAGCACGCAATGGAAACTTGTGATGGAAAAATCCCGGTCGTCATCAATATTGCCGAGTCGTCTACAGAAAGAGCAGTGCAAACAGCTACAGATGCACAAAAATGTGGGGCATCAGGACTGATGATGCTACCCCCAATGGGCTATAAAGCAGATTCTCGGGAGACTGTGGCTCACTTCAAAGCTGTCGCAGCATCAACGGATCTGCCAATCCTGATATACAACAATCCGGTTGACTACACTATAGAGGTCACACTCGATATGTTCGAAGAACTGATTGAGTACGACAATATAAAGGCAGTTAAAGATTCCACGCGCGATGTCTCGAATGTGACCCGGATGATCAACCGTTTTGGGGATCGAATCAAAATACTATGCGGGGTGGACACGCTGGCTACAGAAAGCCTTCTGATGGGGGCAAACGGATGGGTTGGTGGATTGGTGAATGCCTTTCCACATGAGACTGTTGCTATTTACGAGCTTGTAAATTCAGGGCGCATAGATGAGGCATTGACATTGCATCGCTGGTTTTTACCACTCCTGGAGCTTGATATTTCTCCAAAACTCGTACAAAATATCAAGCTGGCTGAAGTTGCTACAGGTTTGGGGGCGGAAAATGTTCGTCCGCCACGCCTGCCACTTGTTGGTAAGGAACGAGAAACAGTACTACAGATAATCGATGACGCATTAAAAGTTAAACCAGAAATTCCAGTTTTATCATGATTGAAGGAATCAATTTTATCGGTAATGAAGTCTCAAAAAAAGGATCTGCTACATTCAAGGCAAAAAATCCGGCTGATGGAAATGATCTGTCGGGTACATTTCATATAGCGACAAACGATGAAATAAACCAGGTGCTGTCAAAGGCAGCCCATGCTTTTAAATCATACCGGAATTGCAGCGGTAGTGAGAAAGCAGCTTTTTTGGAAACAATCGCTGATGAAATCATGTCGATCGGTGATGAATTAATTGAGCGGGCAATGGCAGAAACCGGACTTCCAAGTGCGCGTCTGCAAGGAGAACGCGGACGGACTTGCAATCAGCTTCGCATGTTTGCAGAATTACTGCGCGTTGGCTCCTGGGTTGATGCCCGTATCGATACGGCTCAACCAGAAAGGACACCACCCAAGCCTGATATTCGAAGTATGCTGATCCCGTTGGGTCCGGTTGTAGTATTCGGAGCCAGTAACTTCCCACTTGCATTTTCCACGGCAGGCGGTGATACCGCTTCAGCACTGGCATCCGGTTGCCCTGTTGTTGTAAAGGGACACGAATCTCATCCCGGGACTAACGAACTTGTTTCCAGGGCAATCATTGAGGCCGTAAAAAAAACTGGCATGCCTGATGGAACCTTTGGTATGGTTATCGGGGGTCCTGAGACTGGTGCTGCCTTGGTGAAGCAACCATTAACGAAAGCTGTAGGATTTACCGGTTCTTTTAAAGGCGGCAAGGCTATTTATGATCTGGCGCAGCAAAGAGAAGAACCGATACCTGTTTATGCCGAAATGGGCAGCATTAACCCTGTATTTCTTCTCGAGGAAAAATTACAACATTCGGCAGAACAACTGGCTGAACAGTATGCATCGTCGGTCACTCTCGGGGTTGGCCAGTTTTGCACGAATCCCGGCCTGATTGTGGGTATGAAAAGTGAATCGTTGGACAAATTCAAAAAGAAACTGTCTGCGCAGTTGGACGAAACGCCGCCAGGCTGCATGTTGAATAGCAAGATTGCTGAAAATTATCGGAAAAAGCGGGCTTCTGCGTTCAGAGAAAACGGTATCGAGGTTTTGCAGAATCCCAAAAAAGAAGCCGGTAACAGTGGTTCAGGATCAGTAACGACCGTGTCGGCAGCAGCTTTTCTTGATAATGAGGAACTGCACGAAGAAGTATTCGGTCCGTACACTCTCATCGTAGAGTGCTCTGATGCAGAAGAACGTGAAAAGGTTGCAGGGAAACTCAAGGGACAGTTAACGGTTACATTTGTAGGTACCGATGAAGAGCTTGGCAAACAGAAGGAATTGGTTGGTATGGCCAGAGAAATAGCGGGGCGCGTGGTCTTTAATGGGGTTCCTACCGGTGTTGATGTATGTTCCTCGATGCAGCACGGCGGACCATTTCCGGCAACAACGGATTCCAAGTTTACCTCAGTAGGAACACGCGCTATCCTTCGGTTTGTTCGACCCATGGCTTTTCAGGATTCTCCCCAGGATCTGCTGCCTGATGAACTCAAAGACGAAAACCCGCTAAGGATATTCCGTCAGGTTAACAGTACAATTACCAGTGAACAATTAACAGTAAGCAGTAAGCAGTAAACAGGAGATGTCCAATTTTTTTGCGGGTTCTTCGCGGGTAGGTGACCGCCGACAGCTTATTTCTGAACGCTACTTACAACTGACCACTAACAACTAGCATAGATGGCAGTAAAACGTTTTTTCTGTATCGACGCTCACACTTGCGGCAACCCGGTACGGCTTGTGGCTGGGGGCGGACCCATTCTCAAGGGGGAGACCATGAGTGAGAAACGTCAGCATTTTCTTCAGAATTATGACTGGATTCGCCAGGGGTTGATGTTCGAACCGCGTGGACACGACATGATGTCGGGAAGCATTCTTTATCCACCGTCTGATCCGACTAGTGATATAGGCGTCCTCTTTATTGAAACGAGCGGCTGCCTTCCTATGTGCGGTCACGGTACAATCGGTACCGTAACTATTATGATAGAAGAAGGACTGGTAACACCGAAAGAACCGGGAAAACTTCGCCTGGAGACACCCGCGGGGCTTGTTACAGTCGACTATCAGCAGGAAGCGGGAAGAGTCAGGTCAGTTAAACTAACCAATGTCGCAAGCTTTCTTGCAGCGGAGCAGTTGAAGGTTGAATGTCCGGATTTGGGGATGTTGACAGTGGATGTGGCGTATGGAGGTAATTTTTATGCCATCGTGGATCCCCAGAAGAATTTTTCGGGATTACAGGATTTCAAAGCCGAACAGCTTATTCCATGGAGCCGGGAGATGCGCAAAGAGCTCAACAAACAGCATGAGTTTGTACACCCGGAAGATCCAACGATTGGTGGATTAAGTCACATTATGTGGACCGGTGAAACCATCGATCCAGTTGCAACGGCCCGGAATGCAGTGTTTTATGGTAACAAGGCGATAGACCGGTCACCTTGCGGAACCGGAACCAGTGCACGTATGGCCCAATGGGCAGCCAAAGGCAAACTGAAAGAAGGCGATCGTTTCATACACGAAAGTATTATCGGAAGTAAGTTCGTCGGCAGAGTTGAGCACACAACGACACTGGGCGGTAAGCCGGCCATCATACCCAGCATCGAAGGCTGGGCGCGGATCACCGGCTACAACACGATAACTATTGACGATGATGATCCCTATGCTCATGGATTTCAGGTAATATAGTGGAATGAGCTTGGGGTACTTAGTGTATGAAGCAAGGCGTCGGTCAAAGCTTCAAGAAACACCAAGCTGATCAATGCAATTAAATATTAAATATATGTCAAGTGGCAATAGTGTCGTTATTATAGGGGCCGGCATAGCTGGGTTGAGTACCGCTTATTATCTGAAGAAGGAAGGATTTGAAGTAACTATTCTTGATAAAGGTGACGGTACTGACAATTGCTCCTACGGTAATGCCGGCATGATTGTACCGAGCCATATCATACCACTGGCATCACCAGGTATCATCAGTAAAGGGCTCAGATGGATGCTTAATGCGGAGAGTCCTTTTTATATCAAACCACGAGCCAGCAGAGAGTTGTTTTCATGGGGCTGGAAGTTCAAAAAAGCCTCAACAGAGCAGCACGTCAGGGAGTCCGGACCGTTATTGCGTGATATCCTCCTGAAAAGTCGCGAACTGTACCAGGAAATGGAAAAAGAGTTTGATTTCGGTTTTCGCAGGAAAGGGTTGTTCATGTTTTGCAAAACTGAAAAAGGACTCGAAGAGGAAGTGAAAGTCGCAGAAAAAGCAAGAGAATTGGGCCTTCCATGCGAGGTGCTCTCCGCAAAAGAAGTATTTGAAATGGAACCGAATATCCGGATGAATATCGTCGGAGCAACTTATTTCCCAAAAGACGGGCACTTGCATCCGGGCAGTTTGATGAATGGGTTGAGAAAGTGGCTGAGTGATCATGGTGTAATTTTTGAATTTGATAGAGAAGTGACCGGTTTCCAAAAAGAAAATGGGACGCTTCGGTCTGTCAGCTGCTCTGATGGACAAACCTGGGATGCAGATTATGTTGTTATATGTGCCGGTAGTTTTTCGCCCGAACTGGCCCGTTTGCTCAATACGAATATGCCTATTCAGGCGGGCAAGGGTTACAGCATCACGCTTGAAAATCCGAAGAAGAAACCGGAGATCTGCGGCATCTTCGCCGAGGCTAAAGTGACGGTGACACCATTTGAGAACCAATTGCGGTTTGCCGGGACGATGGAAATTACCGGAAACGATGTAAGCGTGACAGAAAGTAAACTGCGCGGCCTTAAGAAAACGGTGTGCGGCTATTTCCCGGACTATACACTTTCCGATCTGGAAGGACATAAAACCTGGGTCGGACTTCGTCCCTGTTCTCCTGATGGGTTGCCATACGTTGGGGCATTTAGAGAGACAAAAAATGCTTATGCGTCAACGGGGCATGCCATGATGGGTATTAGCCTCGGTCCTGTCAGCGGACGTATCATCGCCGATTTAATTATTTACGGTGAGTCAGACCTCAGCCATCCCCTTATGGATCCAAACAGATACAACCAATAAAGTCCCCCTTCGAAGGGGGGGGGATGACCCACAATGTGTTAACTGACGATAGAGCGTCAAAGATGCAATAAACTCGTTATCAATAACTGCGGATATTACCTAATCCAAAATTTCAACTAAAACTATCTTCCGTGTTTGATACCCAAACTTATATCGATCGCCGAAAAGTACTGAAACAACACGTCGCTTCGGGAATTATCATGCTGTTAGGGAATGAGGAAAGCAGCATGAGTTATGCCGATAATCACTATGATTTCCGGCAGGACAGCACTTTTCTCTATTATTTTGGCCTCGATAAACCACATCTTGCAGCCATCATTGACATCGATGAAGATAAAGAGATTTTGTTCGGAGATGATCCTACAATCGATGAAATAGTTTGGACAGGTCAGGTTCCATCACTTCAGGATCTTGCGCGAAAATCGGGTATTGGACATTGTCAGGCTTACAACAAGTCAAATGATTATTTGCAAGGCAAAACGAATCATGATATTCATTTTCTTCCTCCTTACCGGCCGGAACATATCATAAAGCTGCAGCAATGGTTTGGATTTACACTTCCGGAAATTGAGAAACGAAAATCTCTTCCGCTGATTCATGCCATCGTGAAACAGCGAAGCATAAAAACGGATGAGGAAATAGAACAGATTGAAGAATCGGTGGCGATATCTGCTGCGATGCATTTGGAAGCCATGCGTTCCGTTCATCCAGGAATGAAAGAATACGAACTGGCTAGTGTTGTACGCCAAAAGGCTTTGGAGCATAACGGGCGACTTGCATTTCCTACGATCCTGACAAAAAACGGCCAGATCCTGCATAATCATTTCCATGGCAATACCATTCGTGATGGTGAGATGGTGTTGTGTGATGCCGGGGCGGAAAATGAGATGCATTATGCCGGTGATCTCACCCGGACTTTCCCGGCCGGCAACCGTTTTACAGGTGTCCAGCGTGATTTTTATTCTATCGTACTCGAGGCGCAACAGGCTGCTGCCGAAGCTATGAAGCCGGGAATCCCATTTAAAGAGGTTCATTTGACGGCTTGTCGAAGACTGACCGAAGGACTCAAAGAGGTGGGATTGATGAGAGGAAATGTGGATGACGCAGTGTCAGCCGGGGCCCATACGCTTTTCTTTCAGTGCGGACTAGGCCACATGATGGGACTGGACGTTCATGACATGGAAAATCTTGGCGAGGAACATGTCGGTTACACCAAAACCATGAGGAAATCTACTGAGTTTGGTCTTAAGTCATTGCGGCTGGCCCGGGAACTGCAGGAAGGTTTCGTGCTGACCGTAGAACCAGGTATTTATATCATCCCGGTGTTGATTGATTTGTGGAGAAAAGAACATAAGCACAAAGAATTCATCAACTATGACGTCCTGGAAAAGTACAAGGAATTTGGAGGGATCCGGATTGAAGACGATTATCTAATCACTTCAGAAGCTTCCCGGCGATTGGGTCCATATCTTCCGAAAACTATTCAGGAGATTGAAGATCTGCGATCCGGGGCGTTGACATAAAATCATGAGGATCAAGGATGGTATGATCCAGTAAGTTTTTTAGGAGTTTTTGGATCATTCTCACCCTAAAAATAAGGGTAATTCAAAACGATGCATGCCCCAAAATGAATTCATACATGATGAGTTGCCATTAATACTATCTTCGCAATTCATTATCAAAAATTTTCAAAAGCTGTAAAATCGTTGCTCCTTTCGATCCACGTTCTAAATTATGTCCTGAATAACAAAAAAGCGGGTTAACGGATTGATTTCTTTTTTTTTGTTAGACCCCGCCTCACAAAAAAGGATGGTTATTTGATTGCGGATATCCAGGAACCTTCCTTAGGTAAGTGAGGCTTTCGGAACCCAGGACAAATATGGAAATATCAAACACGAACAGGATTAGCTGTCATTTATCAGACTGCCGAATGCGGTATGAACGAGTTGCATTTGCCTCTCGTAAGATTGGACTTTCTTTTGCCATTATCGCAATAATCGTGTTATGCTTTGGTAACAGTCAATCAGAGGCACAGGTGATTGATTCAACAATTACGCAATCACTTAACTACCGTTTTATTGGACCGGGTGGAAACAGGGTTAGTGCAGTTATTGGTGAGCCCGGAAATCCCAATGTGTATTATGTAGGTGCAGCTTCAGGGGGAGTCTGGAAATCAACAGATGCCGGGGCAAACTGGAAACCAATTTTTGACGATGAGGATGCACAATCGATCGGTGCATTAGCAATTGACAAGAGCCAGCCGCATACGATCTGGGTGGGTACCGGCGAGCCGTTTATAAGAAGCAATGTTTCCATCGGCGATGGAATATACAATTCGACCGACGGTGGAAGAAGCTGGCATCATTTAGGTCTGGAGAAGACCGGACGCATCGGAAGGATCGTCATCAATCCTCAAAACCCGGATATCGTCTATGCATGCGCTCAGGGAAATGACTATGGTCCACAACAGGAACGTGGTGTTTACAGAACGACGGACGGTGGCAAAACATGGAAAAAAGTGCTCTTCGTCGATGAGCATACCGGTTGTTCCGGCTTGGCCATGGATGTGAATAATCCAAACATCCTTTTTGCCGGAATGTGGCAGTTTGTCATTAAAACGTGGGGACAGGATAGTGGAGGTCCGGGAAGTGGTGTCTTTGTCTCCCGTAATGGTGGCGATACATGGACACGTCTCACCCAAAAAGATGGTCTCCCAAAGTCACCGCTGGGCAAGATTGATGTTGCTGTGGCACCTAATAATTCTGACCGGGTCTATGCATTGATTGAAACAGGTGGTCATGGTTCTCTATGGCGATCGGATAACGGCGGTCATCGCTGGCATGTCGTCAACTATAGTCGTTTGATTAACGAACGTCCACACTATTACACCCGTATGCTGATAAACCCTGATGACTACAATACGGTCTGGTTTCCCTCCAATGGGATGTATGTCTCGCACGACGGAGGGGAAACTATGGACCGTATTCCGTGGGGTGGTGACAACCACGATATGTGGGCCGACCCAACGAACGGGAGACGCATGATGATCGGGTATGATGGTGGTGTAGGAATAAGCGTAAACAGGGGACGATCCTGGAATAATATTGTACTGCCCATTGGCCAGATGTATCACGTATCAGTGGATAATAAGGTTCCCTATAATGTGTACAGCAATATGCAGGATGACGGCTCAGTAGTGGGACCGAGCAACATACCCGGCGGATACGGCATTTCGTCAGCGATATGGCACACTACCGCCGGTTGCGAGTCCGGTTTTTCTTATCCTGATACGGTGAACAACAAGTGGGTTTGGGGTGGTTGTTATTCCGGTGAAGTTGTGTTGTACGACCAGACAACCAAACACACCCGATCCGTTACCCCATGGCCCGTGAAATCACTTGATTCGCCGGCTAAGTTTCTGAAATATCGATGGAACTGGACTCAGCCGATCGCCATATCACCCCATGATCATAATAAGATCTATGTTGGCAGCCAGTATGTGCATATGACGACGGATGGCGGACAGACCTGGAAAATTATCAGCCCGGATCTGACACTCGACGACACGACGAGGATGGGCAGCTCGGGCGGTATTACTCCCGATAATCTCGGAGTTGAATACTGGGGTACACTTTTTGCCATTGCCGAATCACCCGTTAAAGCCGGAGTGATATGGGCCGGGAGTAATGACGGGTTGGTTCATATAACACTCGATGGCGGGCAACACTGGCAGAACGTTACTAAAAACATTCCGGATCTGCCGCCTTACGGAACGATCAGCAATGTTGAACCATCGCGTTTCGACGCAGGGACAGCTTATATCTCTGTCAACTTTCACCAGGTGAATAACCGGGATCCGTACATATACAAAACAAAGGACTATGGCCGGCACTGGACCAAAATTACCGACGGTATTCCTCGTAGCGTGTTCAGTTATGTTCATGTGGTACGTGAGGATCCACACAAACGTGGCTTGTTATTTGCCGGGACAGAAAACGGACTATATGTATCGTTAAACGACGGTGAACACTGGTATCCATTGCAGAATAACCTGCCTCATGCTCCTGTAAGCTGGCTAACCATTCAGCCCGATTTTCACGATTTGGTCTTGTCGACTAAGGGGCGTGGCTTGTACATCCTCGATGATATTACTTCCCTCGAGCAGCTGACGCCTGATGTTTCCAATTCTGATGTTCACCTGTTTCATCCAAGACCGGCCTATCGTTTTCGAAAAATCCATGAGTATCGCGGTTCTTCCCAGGACCATTCACGGGGACATAACCCGCCCTATGGTGCATCTGTAAACTACTATTTGAAAAAGTCTGCGAAACACGCAAACGTCACGATTCTGGATGATTCGGGTCGTGTTATTCGTTCTCTCCGTGTGCCAGTTAAAAAAGGCATCAACAGAGTCTGGTGGAACCTCAGATATCCTCCGACAAAGACTGTTGAATTACGAACGGTTCCGGCTTCTCATCTGCATATTTGGGAAGAGAAACGATTTCGGGGGAAGAAAACACGTGAAATTTATCACTGGGGTATAGCCGAACCTAAAGAAGGGCCGCTGGTGATGCCCGGGAAATATATTGTAAGGCTAATTGTTGACGGGAAAGAGCAATCTGCTGTTCTGAAAGTTCTGAAGGATCCTAATACCACTGGAACCATGGCTGATGTAAAAGCCGAGACCGACCTATGGCTTGCTGTATATCACGACATCAATGAGGTTGTAAGCATGATCAACAGTACAGAACGAATTCGCAAGCAGATCCAGAACATGCCGGTTTATTTGTATGGAAAGGCTGATTCCGCATCTGTCATGAATAAGGTAAACGCACTGGACAAAAAGGCTCTTGATTTGGAGGGTCAGCTATTTATGAGGTATCTGGCGGCCGGAGACACCAAAACATATCCGGCGCAGATGAAACTCTATCTCAAGCTGGTATGGCTCGCGGGCGGGGTCGGTACAGGTGCCGGTGATGTTGCCGGCGATCCGGATTATCCGCCGACGAGCCAGGATATTGAAGCTTTCAAATTGCTGGATCAAAAGCTTCAGAAAGCAAAATCCGATTACAACGATTTTACATCAAAACAAGTTCAGGATTTCAATTTTACAGTCGGGAAGATGGGTATTCAAACGATCATTGTACCGGACAAATAAATCATGAAAGGTAACGGTAAGATTTAGAACGTGTGCAGGTATCATTTGGGAAATTCAAATCCTTTAAACAAGCGATGTTTATAACGGTTATCTTTAATTCAGATGCAAGTAACACCTGGATTCTTCCTTTGGTTAAAGGCTTTAGTAATCGGTACTAAAAAGTACTTATGCAAAGAATAGAATTTTTAAAAAAGATGGGATTTGGTGCAGCATCAGCATTAGTAGGTCTCAAATCCACAATATTTGCCCGGAATAAGAAGAAAATATCGGCATTAGATCTTGATCAGGATGTTCTTGAGTTTGAGACTCCGAATTTCAACCTGAAGCTAGTAAGAGCGTCGCAAACAATAGCCGCATTGGTGCCCAAAGGAGCTGATGGTTTTGATTTTACTCCTGCCGACTGGTTGGATAAGCGCAGCGGTGATGGTTACTATCATCTCGGCGATGTTGTCATTCGCTTACGAACCGGTAAATCCGGTAAATGGACAGAGTACTCAACCGCCGTCCATCGTTCACCTGTAAAATCGCTGAATACTTCTCAATCGGTATTGGCAGCGTCTGAACTTAATCCGACGCTTCCTGCGGATTTTCCCTTGAGCCTGCGCCGTATCTGGAAAGTGGCGGACCAACACCTCGTACTCAGTTTCGAGCTCGAAAATATTTCGGATCAGGCCATAGAAATAGGAAGCTTCGGCATACCGATGATCTTCAATAACATCCTGACCAAAAGAACTCTGGAGGAGGCACACCATAAGTGTTCGTTTTATGATCCGTATATCGGGCAGGATGCAGGTTATCTGCAGGTCACCCGATTGAATGGGCATGGACCTGCACTTGTCGTTGCACCGGCTGGGAAGACACCGCTGGAAGCTTATAAACCGTTGTTGAGTGATAAGACCCAGCGGAATAATACCTTTGAGGGATTTTACGAATGGATGGCGCATACAAAAGCTTATGCGGAAAATGAATGGAAGGATGCAGAGCACTGGAATCCTCCCACTTCAGAAACACTTAAGCCGGGTCAGAAACGAACCTACGGAATCAATTTTTTATTATCCGATAAGATCCAAAATATCGAGGATACACTCCGTGAAAATAAGCGCCCCGTAGCAGTTGGAGTGCCGGGATATGTACTTCCCATGGATCAAAATTCTCGACTCTTCCTCGACTATCATGAAAAGGTTAATTCTATTGATATCGAACCGGCTGGTGCGCTTACCATTACAGAAGTGAGGTCCACGAGAAATGGATGGCGGGAATACCAGGTGAATGGCGAAAAATGGGGAAGAGCACGTTTGAACCTAACCTATGCCGATGGATTGAAGCAATCGATCAACTACAAGGTTATCAAACCGCAGGTACAGGTCGTTGAGGATCTCGCTGGTTTTGCATTTGCCAGGCAATGGTTTGATAAGCCGTATGATCCATTTCATCGCAATCCGTCGGTAATCAGCTACGACGATTTTGAAAAAGAACAGGTAACAGAGGATAACCGTGTCTGGATAGCGGGTCTGAGTGATGAAGGAGGCAATGGTTCCTGGCTGGGTGCCGTGATGAAACAGCTAATACAGCCGGATAAGGGTCAGGTAAAGAAATTGCAAACGTTTGTTGATAATACATTATGGGGAGGAATCCAGTATAGTGATGGGCCGCAAAAATACGGGGTTCGTAAAAGTATGTTTTATTATGAACCGGATAAGATGCCAAAAGGTACATATAGTCAGGATGTACACTATGGAGGCTGGGAAAGCTGGAGCGAAAAACAGGCGCGTTCTGTCGGACGCTCATACAATTATCCGCCGGTCGCAGCAGCATACTGGGTGTTTTACAGGCTGGCACGCAACTATAAGGGATTGGTTACGAATCATGACTGGCAATGGTATTTGAATCAAGCATATCAGACTTCAGAAGCGATGGTCAAATTTGCTCCGTATTACGCGAAATTCGGGCAAATGGAGGGCACTATTTTTATAAAGATTCTCAACGATCTGAAACGTGAAGGATGGAAACAGCAAGCCGAATCGCTTGAAAAAACGATGAAAAAACGCGCCGGTGTTTGGAAATCATTAGCCTATCCTTTTGGCAGTGAAATGCCATGGGACTCAACCGGTCAGGAAGAGGTGTACGCATGGTGTCAGTACTTTGGTTATGAACAAAAGGCTGATGTTACATTAAACGCAATCATCGGTTATATGCCGACTGTGCCTCATTGGGGATATAATGGGAGCGCCAGACGTTATTGGGATTTTCAATACGCGGGAAAGTTGCCCCGCCTTGAACGGCAACTGCATCACTATGGGTCGGGATTGAATGCCATACCTGTCCTGACCAATTACCGCAATAACCCTGGCAATTTTCATCTGCTTAGAATTGGATATGGCGGACTTATGGGTGCAATATCGAATATTACCCATGAAGGATTTGGTCCATGTGGATTTCACGCATTTCCACAAACGCTAAAAATTGACGGTTATTCAGGCGATTACGGTCCGGGTTTCTTTGGACATGTAATAAATGCAGGCACTTATGTGATGAACCATCCGGAATTCGGTTGGCTTAGTTTCGGTGGGAATCTCAAGGAGAAAGACGAATGGATTGAGGTAACACCACTCGATTCTGCCCGGTCCAGGATTTACGTTGCTTCACTGGGTCTTTGGTTCACGCTGTATGCAGGAAAGTTCGAAAAGGTGAGACTCAACAAATCAACATTGATCGTCGAGTTTTCTATTTGGGGGCAGGATAATTATACACCTAATGCATTTTTGAGGATTTCCCAACCGGCAGGCACAAAACGCCAGAGGTCTTTTAAAATGGAAAAGAATTATGCTATTGAACGTGAAGCCTATATAATTCCAATTAAAGCAGGGCTTGCGAAGGTGAGACTTGAAGTCTCGTCCTGAAAAATGGAATCTATTTATGGTAATCTCGAACGTTAATTATGTGTTGTTTTAACACATAATTTATTTTAATGTGTATGTAACTGAGTTCAGTCTGCTTATGGAGAAGCTATATCGTGTGAAAACCATTACAGAACTTGGCCATTCAATGTAAAAACACAATTCCGACCATGATGAAAAACAAACGGCATACATCAAATGAAATGAATTCATTCGGCTATCATAACCGATTAGGTTTTTTCCAGAGCATAATCATGCTTTCTTCGCTGGCTCTTTTTGGGTGTGCTGTGACTTCGGCATCAGGCAAGCCCAACGGCCATAATGTTGTTAAGCCCCGGGAGAACGTTGATGAGGTTCAGGAATTCGAATTGAGTGATGTGCGTCTGCTCGACGGCCCATTCAAGCATGCGATGGATATGGATCAAAAATACATGCTTGAATTAAAGCCGGACCGGCTGCTGGCTCCATATTTCGAAAGCGCGGGATTGAAGCCGAAGGCCAGACAATACAAAGGATGGGAGTCGACGCCACTTTCCGGACATATTCTGGGTCACTACTTATCGGCCACCTCAATGATGTATGCGGCGACCGGCGACAAGCGCTTTAAACAACGTGTCGATTACATTGTCGGACAACTGGATACTTGCCAACAGGCTGGTAAAGACGGATATATAGGCGGTATACCTGATGGTCGAAAATTATGGCGGGAAGTAGAAAATGATACCATCAAAACCGAACCTTTCAGTCTGAATGGTATCTGGTCCCCCTGGTACAACCTGCACAAGGTCTACGCCGGTTTGCGTGATGCCTATTTATACACTGGAAACAAAGAAGCAAAAGATGTCCTGATTCGGTATTCCGACTGGGCCGTGGATTTCTCTCATCACCTGACCGATGCCCAGTTCAAGCATATGCTACGTTGTGAATACGGCGGGATGAATGAAGTAATGGCTGATGTATACGCGCTAACCGGTCAAAAAGAGTACCTCGATTTATCACGCCGGTTCAACGATCAAGTCATTTTTGATCCATTGGCCAGGGGAGTCGATTCACTTGCCGGACAACATGTCAATACGCAACTACCAAAGATCATCGGCGCGGCACGGGAATATGAGCTCGATGATTCAAAACGCATGGAAGATGTAGCCAGTTATTTTTGGAATGAGGTTACTGATAAGCGAATTTACGTAAACGGTGAGATGGGTGACGGTGAGCATTTTGGGAAATTGGGCGATTTGCACAATCGACTGGGTAAAGCTTCGGGCGAGACTTGCAATGTGTACAACATGCTGAAGTTGACCAATCACCTGATACAGTGGAAACCGGAAGCCAGGTATGCGGCTTATTACGAGCGGGCGCTGTATAATGATATCCTCGCTTCACAAGATCCGGAAACAGGCATGATGACGTACTTTCTTTCGCTCGCTCCCGGTTTCTTCAAAACATTCAGTGATCCGTTCGATTCATTCTGGTGCTGCGTTGGGACCGGCCTGGAAAACCATGCAAAGTATGGTGCCGACATCTATCTGCACAGCGACTCAGACCTGTATGTAAACCTGTTCATTCCATCGGTCTTGAACTGGAAAAATAAGGGTCTGACGTTGAAGCAGATAACGCATTTCCCTGATTCTCAAAAATCTCAGTTTACATTGAACCTAAAGCATCCTCAGAAAATCACTTTGAAAATCCGTCATCCCTATTGGGCAACAAACGGTTATTCGGTTAAAGTGAACGGCAGTGAAATTAAAGACGACAGCAAACCGGGAAGCTATGTCAGTATTACCAGAACCTGGAAAGATGGAGATATTATCGAGGTAGCTCTTCCGATGCATCTGCACGTTGAGGCTATGGCGAATGACTCGAATAAGGTAGCCATTATGTATGGTCCCATAGTTCTTGCCGGAAAGCTGGGCGGCAGCGAAATGCACGTGTCGATGAATTACGCAAAAGACCAGGATGACTTTTTTGAAAAACCGACTGTTGCAGTCCCAAAACTGGCGATTGAAAATAAATCCGTGAACGAATGGATCAAACCCGTTTCTGGTCAATCACTTCACTTTAAAACGGTTGGTGTCGGCCAGCCAAAGGATGTGGAATTAATCCCACTCTATCAGGCGAACCATAACTACTACACGGTCTACTGGGACGTGGCTTCTGCGAAGTGATTTCGCACACTGGCATTGGTTGTTAATATGAAAGAGAACTGATTTTTTAAAGATCACTTCTCACTAATCAGTGCATCATCCAGTTCAAAAGTCTCTGCGTAGATCAGGCGTCCCGGGATGCTTATTGTGCGTCCTTCAGTCTCTTTATACTCGGCAGTGATGTATTCATACTCCTCGATAAGCAGCCGGTACTTTCCAACTTCCGGCATGTTTTTGAATACAATTTCTCCCGCCCACATTACCAGATCCGGTTGCCCGCTTAAGTGGTCGTCAAATGTAGCGGTGATCGTTGCGATATCGGAGGGCACGTCGTTCCAGATAACATCGGATTGGATGGTTGTATCCCGTTCCTGAACTTTTACAAGAATCCTGGTAGCAGGATTTGCAGGATCGTCATTGGGATGAGGGCCGCGTGGCGCAACGCCGGAGATGACAACCCGCAATGTACGGGGATGATGCGGATCGGAGGTAACCATGGCTGACCGGTCCGGTGTGAGCTGGGCAAAATCGGCCAGCACAACACGAGATATTTTTGCATCAACAAGTGCATGAGGCTGATAGCGAACCAGCGCCAGACGGATAAACGGCATATAGGTTTTCGAAAAGGTGTTGACTGTAAGATCTGCATACCATAAGCCGCGTTCCTCATCGAACCGGGGTTCGAAGCCAGCCACGTTCACATCGATATCCGAAGTCTCTTCCAGTTTTATGCTGTAATCGTTGGCTGCCGAATCAGGAAAGTTATTATTGGACGGTGCTTCAATCACGTTGCCGGTCTGCCAGATCGGATCCATGCCCCACTGAGTGAAGTAGGGCTTAAATGCCTCACGTGTTTCATCCGAAAGAGACCCATTCTGATAATCCCAAAGAGTAACCCCAAGTAATTCTCCTTCGCCGGATGAAAACCATGGCCTTCTCATATAAATGCGGAGTCCGCCTCCAAACCGGACGCTTCGCTTCAAATTGGTATCCTTCTGACGTTGCCATCCGAATGTCGGAATCACATACACGATATCAGGCGCCAGTGGCCGGGCGGATGCCGGAACATCGACAGTGACCGATTCGCTGCTTCGGGTAAATTCAAGATCTTCATCTTTTGAAAAGTACTCCTGGTATCTGGACGAGCTAATGGCCGTGTACTTTATGATATGTCGTTTCGTGTCGTTCAGGTTATGCCTGGGTGCCGCGTCAGAAAAGGTAAAAGCATCAAGATTACTTGTCTTGGCTACATCGCCATTCCGGGTAAATGCGATCTGATCATGTTCGGGATCGTAATAACCAACTGTGCGGTATCCTTTCCCTTTGGCGTTCAGATATCCTTCATTGAGAGAAGGAAGTGAAAGCTCATCCACATGTCCGGCTTTATCTTGTGTAGTCCATTTTAGTTGTGTCGGATCATCAACAGGATCATTCCATTCGGCGCGGATATCTACTTTGGCCGTGCTGGGCCCATGAATCCTGAGGGCACCCATCAGATAGGCATCCGTTGATCCGGGACGCCGCCACGCTGTTACCGGGGCTAGTTCCGCTGGATCCGATATACCTGAAAACGGAGCAGTCTGGAGCGGATTTTTATCCCATGGAGAATTTTCATGGTCGATATTCAAAGCTGTGAATGATGGCTTCCCAATTGGCTGCTGCACTGCATGAACCAGCGTGATTAGCCGTGGTGGTGTGAGCATCCAGTGACCGCCTTCGACTGATCGCTGAAGCACATGGGCAATCTGATCGATGTCGGCTCCCTCGATTAAAACCTGTAGCTGCGGATTGAAAACGGTCAACAATTCGATGTACTGCCGTATCCACTGCCAAACGCCCATGAGTTTCAAATCGTCGGATGTCAGGTAGCTGCTGAGCGGTACAACCCTGGTTTGACCTTTGGGAAGATAGATGCTCAAAAGCCGCTGGTCCGGATCCCAAGAAGGCCGAAGGTCGGTTTGGTCTGCGGCCGGCTCTATCAGGCTTAACCGGAATCCGACGACATTCTCCCAGTCGCCGGCCCCGTTAAAGCTGATCATCGTTGCCGACCCGGGACGCGGATTCGGATCGCTTAGTGACTGGTAATCGACTTGTCCTGTAGCTCCGGCATCCGGACTGATGCTTCCAACAGTTCCTGATTCCGTTCCGGGCAAATCGCGAATAGCGGCTCCTCGAGAGAGCAGGTCTGGCAGGTAGGGAAGCTTATCAAACTTGTTTCCCGTTATGATCGGATATTTATCCGTATTTCCTGCTACGTCTATTTCGGTTTGCGGCAGTTCCCCGGCATCCCGATCAGATATCAATTTCCAGGTAGCGGCATCGCCTTTCAGTTTTCCGTTTGCATCATCAAACATGCCGAGCTGTTCACCCATTTCTACACTTGTTCTTGGTGGAACGATATGCCGGTCAGCCGCAGTCGTATCTGCAGCAGCGGCATCCTTGCTGATGTCATCGTTATAGGTACGTATGACGATCCGGTCAACGGCAGATCCGGGATCGGTTATGGCTTCTTCGTTACGGATGATGACATATGGCGCCGCAACGGGTTCATAACGCATGTATGTGATCCCTTCCGGATCGAGAGGCAGTGCAAAAAATGCTGAGAGTGCATCAGCAAAGTTGTCTTTTAATTTGAGACTATTGCCGGCAAGGTCCACTGCCCGTGCGCGGATACGATATCGTGTTCCAAATTTCAGACGCGGTAAGGATCCTTTAATAAGATTGTACTTTACCGTCATTTTGTAAGGGGTATCCGGTTGGTCTTCGAGATAATCGGGATCATTACCATCCGGCGGTACGGCCTTGTCGGGATCGCCGTATCGACTGAGATGTTTACCGGGTCTGGACACGCTCAGGCTCCATCCGGCCCACCGGGCAATAGCTTCATGCAGATACAAGTCTTTGTCCGCAGGATCGGCTCCCTCCGCAGGTTGCATGGCAGCCATCTGGATAAATCCTTCTTCCTCTTTGGTATTGAATGACTTATCGCCTATGGTGTAATCGCCGCTTCTCAGATGAAGTGAGTGCCAATCACTGGTTTTTGAATCCCATACATCCAGGCGGTAACCGCGAACCAGGTCTTCTGCAAAGTAGGGCCGGGGTTGCTTCGGATTCTTTTGGTTGCCGCTTTCAAGAGCATTATTGAATGACTTCGATTGTGTCAGCGAGTCAAGCATCTGAAGGCCGCGACGATCGGCGAACAGTGAGAATCCCCCTGATCGCAGGGAAGGAAGAGTCGCTTCTGGATCGAATATTTCCGGATTCTGTGCCCGTTCAGGCTGGGCATATGGGTCGGTGTTCCGCCCCGGATCCGGGTTGTTATATGTCTCAGACACCATGATGGTCTTGTGCATGGCGCCATCCACATCAACTTGCGCCACGCCAAATCGCTGTGGATCGAGATTAAGTAAACCAAGGATCGAGGTTGGCGTATTGGGATCATTCAGGATCCTCGGGGCTGTAAAAAAGATATGTTGATTACCCAAACCCAGGTTAACATAAGCTGTTTCCCATGGTGGATTTTGAGTATTGATTTCCCATTTAAAAGAAGTGTCTTTGACGTACATCGTCTTGTACTGGCCCGGGCCCGTTGTTGCCACAAGGTCAGCCGGAAGTTGAAGATCTAACACAAGTCCTAGAGCCCGCTGCAGTTCAGGATAGGAGTTAAGGGAGCTCAACACCTGGTGAAAATCGAGCACATTATCCGTATCAACAGTGATAGGATTATCTTTCATTTTTGGAGTTGGCATGTGATGGAATACGGAGAACGGCACCGCCACATTCTTAAATGCAGCAGCATCGCGCTGCGTGATATACAATCCTTCGCTGTCCAGAGGTCCGGTTATCGCTTGCTGGACGGAAGTCAGCTTTTGTGAAGTATACATATTACGGACAACTTGCCGCCATCTCTTGCCCGCCTGATCATTCCAATGTACATCAAAACCGTCAACCAGTTCACTCATAAGGTTGCGTTTCCCGCGATCCTCCTTTTGATTCTTATCAGACGGATTATCAGGCAGTGCCAGCTTGATGCCCGCTTCCTGGTAAACCGTTTTGAGGGCGCTCAGCGTCTGACGAACGGAATATGAGATGATGCCGTGTTGTGTGTAATCATCAAATGTATGGGATCGCACAAGGGTCTCTTCGTTAAAGAGTTGTTCCCAGAGATCAGGCCTCAGGATTTTCGTATCGATAGGTATCTGACGGGTTTTATTGTCACAGGCGATCGTCAGTGTCAGTCCATTTTCCTTGAGACGTTGTGTCCATTGCAGCCAGTCGGGGAATGAGCCTAACTTGTCGTCGCCGTACAAACGCGGTGAGACCACTACTGATATGGGTAGTTGTCTTCCATTAACTGTGATGCCGTTGGGAATGAGTGTAAAAAGTACTTTTTGAAGTATTGCCATAATTTTATCCTCCGTCATGCGAATGCAAGTGCGTATTCATTCCATGTATCTGTAGTTGTGAATAGTTCAATAAATGTTGGATCTCCGCTCTTACCTCCGAAACTGCGTTCGACAGTGAGTTCAACGGATGCACTGAAGAAAAGCACCTCCACATGAACGGTCAGTGTGGCACGGCCGTACGCTTTGTCTGTCTCGCTGTCGTAAGTGAAGCTCAGGTTGAATTCCACCGAAACCTTGATCAGTCCCAGCACGTTGAGCGAGCCGCCCATACGCAGATAACCAGACAATACTGCTGCCAGGTCTGTGCTGTTCTCTTTGCGCTGCATGGCAAAATAGATGCCGGCCATGATGTGCACTTCTCCACTTGCAACACCGATGTCAAGTGCTGCTGTCGCTCCAAACTCAAAAGCAGCTTCCAGAAGTTTTATCCCGGCCGTATCAACCTGAAGGTGGAAGAAACCGCCCCCGCCGAAAATAGCGACCGCGAGCAAGAACGGATGCTGGCGCTCCGAAACATTGAAGTCGAAGACGGGCTTGCCATCCAGGAATGGAAGCGTCATGGAAGCGCCCAGTGTGACATCTTTAAGCGAAAATACTCCAACAGCTACAGGCGGCAGAGTGAAGGCGAAACCGGCTTTGATCCCTAACGGGTTGCTCAGTAATTCCAGGCTGGGGCCATCGCCAAAAAGATCAGGCGGGATGGCTTTTCGCAGCTCTTCGACAAATGCCAGGTCGCCGCCAAATTCAAGCGATTTTTCCGGATCAAGCTTTACGGTGACGTCCGTTTTTTTATCTGTTTCGGCGGTAAAGCTGAATTCAGTAAAATTTATGAAAACGGACTTCAGAACGCTGACCTGAAAATCGTTGAGTGTTCCACTGAACGTGAATTTTACACCATCTGTGATCGGAGCACCCAGGGAATCAAGTTTTATGGGTTTCTCAACCTGTCCATGAATTTTGAGCTTGGTGGTACCGTTGTGATCTTTTTCAAAAGCTGCAATGATCAGATCGATATTCTGGACATCCGGCTCCCAGTCGAGCGTGGCAATAAGCAGTTTCCCGCCCGGTATATCTTCCGTTCTGGTCTTGAGCTTTGGGGCGTTTTTATCAATCGTGGATTTATTGCCATTTTGCGACTTTGGCAGGAGGTCGGCCAGGCTGAACGACCCAAATATCTGGGCTATGTCAGTGACGGTTTTTGGGAAGAATTCATCCGGGTTGAACTCGTTTTGTACAGCGTCCGCCGCCTTGCCGGCCAACGGGCCTAGTGACCTGGTTAATGTTGAGACACCCAGGTTTGGTGTTGCAAATCCGCCGGCCTGGTCCGAACTGAAAGTTACTCCGAACGTTTTAGCTATCATACCTGCAAGAGGATCATCAGGAGTGTATTTACTGCTATCGAGATTGACGATTTCAGCAAAAACTCCTGTTTCCGGATCGAAACCACCATTAACATAATCTTTGAAATAACCGATGGTCGTTGGGTTGTTGTTGCCTGTCAGTTCCTGGATTTGCGGAACGAGCACATCGGCTTTCAGCATTCTGGGCGGATTGCCAGCCTTATCAACGATGAAATTCATCGTCTGCGTGACAAGCTGCGTGTTGTCGTTTTTCTTAGACGGGTCTGTATCCGGTTCGGCGAAAAACACTTTTTGGCCCGGTATGATCAGGTCACGCCGAACGATGTTGCCCGAGGCGTTATATTCACCGGCAACAAGCTGGAGATTGTTGCTGTCGGCAACATCGCTTATGGAGACGAACATAAGAGGTATCGTGAAATCGATATCATTACCCTCGATGTCGGTACCGACACCGTTAAACCGGAAGAGATCGCGTGTTGTCGCACTCGTCATCACTTCAACCCAAAAAGAACGATTGGTCCCGCTGATAATAGAGGGATCGGCGATATCGGGTGTCACAAGCGTAGTTAGGCGAACCTGCTTAAAAGGATTGCCCCGATTGGTGTCTGCAAATGTTTTAACCGGTTCCCGGACGACAATGTACATGCGCTGAATCAGGTAGGCGGCCACAACGCCGTTCTTCTGCTTGAACTTTCGCTCGGTAACCTTAATAAGCGCCGCTCTGTGCCGGAAAGGCCAGAGCTCTCCTTCATACACTATTTTTACATAGTGGTCTCGGCCTAATGTTGCTTTATGAACCCATTCTGATAGATCAAGTTGATACTGTTCCGGCTGAGGTTTATTGATGATTACATTGGGCAGATCAAAATGTTCGCGTCGCAAGGCAGGCTTCTCCCTGAATCTTTGGGACAGATGCATATCGACGGGTTTGAACAATTTGAAAATATCCGGACGAGTATAAATAAACGGTTTCTCCGTCCTCGGCGGCGACCAGGTCCCTCTCGAGTACAGCCAGCCGCCGAGGGGGGTCAGCATCAGTTGCTCGGCGTTAAACGGTTTCGGAACGTAGGAGACGGTTTCTTTAAAATGGATGATCCTGGAGCTGGTCGGACGCGCCAAAACAACGTCATCTAATGCTGATACTTTGGGCAAATCGAAAATGGGAAAATTAATCTCAATTTCGACTTCGTAGCCATGAAACGCTGATGTAAGCACAACGATTTGGTGGCGGTCATTGGGTGACATGGCCGTCCTGCCGAGCCCCGGTTCCTGTTTGTCCGGCTGAGGTATCTGGTAAGGATTATAGTCTGAAGACCAGATAGCACGAAGGGAAGCCGGGTCTTTCGAAGACAATTCAATGATATTGTCATCTTCCTTTAAAGCGAGACGCGTGTGCCATAACTCGGTTCGTCCCCTGGAAGTGAAAGGAAGTTTTCGGTGTTGCCATGAAACCTCGCCATTTGGTGATATCACCAGTTTAAAAGGCAACTCGATCGCTGTTTCAATAGCCGATGGTTCCGTGATTGCCGGTGCTTTGCTGATCTGATCTTTCGTCGGATTTGCCCCAATGGCGGCAATCGGGTTGACGTTCAATTCCAGTTTTGACCAGTCAAGCAATCCATCAAGGGTGAAAGGGATCGTAACTCCATCCGGTACTTTAAAAACAAGCCGGCTATGGTGGCTGAGCCTGGCGTTTACAGAACCGGGCAAAGGCAGTGGTTCTCCGGTCGTCTTGTGAGCAGAATTACTGGGATCGGTTTCGATATCCGGTCGGTTCGGATCATTTTCCGGGGTAATAACCTTCGATTTTGATGGATCACCGGGATCTGCTACCGGCGGCTGGACGATTGCTGCTTCAAAGAAGGCTGTTTCATTAACCGATTGGGGTGGAAAGGATACAATGAAATAGGAAGGCTGATCCACATTTTCAGGAGCAAGTTTTGGAGCGTTGGCATCACTGGTATCAAGCTTAAGATTCACTCCCTCGATAGAAAGATTTAGCAAGTCGTCGGGACGGACAAGATTTACTTTTACGGGCATAATGTAACCTCCACAAGTAAATAATTACAGAAATATCCGGTCAGGAATGGTGAATGGGCTTACAGATATAAGAGTGTCTCTCCATCAATTCTTGCGCCTCCACCGAATGGACACTCAGATCAATCGGAATAGATATCTATCGGGCTGTAAACTGGTCATTATTTATAAAAGCCCTGCTCAAAAAATCCAGTCTTAAGAAGTGTACCTGGATCAACAAGTTAGTATGATATCTTTAGTTGATTATACGTAAGTGTTTTTTGAAAAACCAACTGGAAAGGATTAAATATTTTTAAATAAAATGACTATCCGTAATCAATACAATTTCGTATAAATCCCGATTGGTTCACTCAAAAAAGCCACAGAAACACTCCCGTAACTTCGGGACTCCGTGTATTTCTGTGCCTCTCTCTTTGGTTGTCATTCCGGCGCTTGTATTTACCGCAGGTGGCACAGAGAATTCACAGAGCCGGGAATATCAGGGAGGGTATACTTTAACCTTTTTCCTTGTCTCTGTGGCAATTTATGCATGTGTAGCAATTGCGGATAGTCATATTAAATAATCTCTCAGATAATATAGTAGTCCGATCATTAGCTGTACTTTGATTTAGCCGGACTATCAAGACAGGGGAAGACGATTTCTTTACAAATGAAGGGAAATAAAATTTCAATCAAATAGAAGCCGTCTTTAGTCTTCTCAGGTAACGAAAGCTGACCAGCTTCTTTTCCTCTTCGTACCAGAGGGTTAGAAAGATGCTTCTCAGACTGGATCTGAGTGTTAGTATCACAGTGTCCTGGAATTCCGGATTCTCTTTGTGGCATTTTTCGAGGAGATAATTTGGGATGCTCGGACTCAGGTGATGAATATGGTGAAATCCGATGTTACCCGTAAACCACTGCAGTATCTTTGGCAGTTTGTAGTATGAGCTACCCTGCAGTGCTGCTTGTGCGTAATCCCAATGTTCAGCACTTGCCCAGTAAGCATCTTCAAACTGATGCTGAACATAGAAAAGCCATGTTCCGGCTGAAGAGGCAATGAGCGTAACAGGAATCTGGATAAGAAGATATGCTTCCCATCCAACGAGCCAGATTAGCCCGCCGATCAATATAGCCAGTGCCAGATTAGTCCAGTATACAGTCGATTCAATCCTTTTAAGGGATTTATCCCTGGAATTTGGGAAACGATAAACGAATACAAACAGGAGAAATGGAGCGATAGTAAACAGAATGAACGGGTTACGGTAGAGGCGGTATTTAACTTTTCCCCATCTTGAAAGTTCCCGGTATTCAGCTACCGTAAGTGTGTTTATGTCACCAATACCCCGGTGGTCGAGTTTCCCGGCATTGGCATGGTGAATGGCATGTCCTTTTTTCCAGTAGTGGTAGGGAACGAAGGTAATGAGACTGAAAAGCATGCCAATGGCATCATTCACTTTCTTTGAACCAAAAAAGGAGCCATGACCACAATCGTGTTGAATGATGAATATGCGGACGATAAAACCGGCAGCAGGGATGGCCAGCAGCAATGTTAGCCAATAACCGACACTGAGGCTGAGATACATCAGGTACCCAAGAGCGATATATGAGAAAAGGGAATTGCTGAGTTGCCAGATGCTCTTCCAGGTGTGTGATGTCTGATAGTTATCTACGAGTGTTTTCCAAACTGATTTTGGAAGAGTGTTGTTAGATTTGGTTGTCGAGGTCATTTAAAAAAAATTGATAGTATTAATTTCTGGATTATTCCTGATCCTAAATTTTAAACAGATTTATAACCGGCGCCGCTCACCTTTCACTTTGTAATATACGAACTCCTGATAACTCCCCCTGAGGTAATGCATTTGACTAGAAGGAGTTATTAAAATAACTGAAATTAAGAAATATAAAAATGGTTAAGTCATTGAATTAATAACGAGTTATAATATCGGTTGTTGCCTTTGGCGGAATTGCTCAGATTCTGGTTTAACGGCTCGTGCACGATTCCAGTAAAAGTAAGCCGATGCATGCGCGTTCTTTTGCAGAGTGGACAACTCCCCGATAGCCTCATCAATGATTGTTGGTTCAAGGTCTCCAATATCAATAAGATTTTTTCTGGCTCCATCAATGTTGCCGATGAGATTTTGGATCCACGGGATAAACGTGGGCATCCCGTAATGATGAATTTCTGGTGCAACAGATAATTCAATGCCTCGAAATCCAGGGGTCTGAAGCAGAGTGAAAAGTTTCTTCCCAATCAGGGCATCGCCTCCAAGTTCTGCCTGTACATCAGCAAATTTTTTCCATACAAAATCGAACGTTGGGCATTCAGGATAGAACATATTGATCAGAATATTGTTTTCCTGGATGAAGATTTTACCACCGGGTTTTAAAACACGAAAGATTTCTCCAAGCACAACTTCGGGATCCTGGACGTGTTCGAGCAGATACCGGCAATAAACGACATCAAATGAATTATCGAGCAGATCAAGGGAATGCGCATCAGCACTGGCAAAGCGGAGATTGACGGTTTTTGCAAAGTCGGCGATGGCCTTGTCAATGAGTTCATCCGATATCTCTACACCGGTAATCGAAGCATCCGGATGGGTTTCAGCCACGAGGTTCGCCAGGATACCGAGCCCTGATCCAACTTCCAAAACCGAGTCAATCGTATTGATTTCCAGAAAACCCACGAACTGCCTGTTCGTTAATGTATTGAGTTCCGACAGGCGTTTCTGTTCTTCCGGATGAGTACCGTGTATATATGTATTTTTTCTTTTTGCCATCATTTGTCGACTGATTTTGACCGGACTTTGCCGAATTTTTAACCTTACCGAAATAAGTGACAATTTTTCGGTAGAATTCGTTGCATGTCTGCACTTACTTTTTGATTAAAAAAAGATGATACAGGAACTACCTTCCGTCGAAGAAATGTACCAGGCTGTCATAAACAGAGATACGCGATACGAAGGTGTATTCGTACTCGGAGTGAAGACAACAGGCATCTTCTGCAGACCCGGTTGTCCGGCCCGCAATCCAAATCCGGAGAATATCGAATATTTCCGAACGGCAAAAAAGGCTTTGGATGCAGGTTTCAGGCCGTGCCATCGTTGCAAACCCATGCAGCCGGCAGGTAAAAATCCGGCATGGGTTAGACGTATTCTCGATGAAGTTGATAAGAATCCATCACGGCGGTGGACAGACGCAGACATCGAAGAGTTATCGGTGAATCCTAATCGATTAAGGAGATGGTTCAAAAAACATCACAGCATGACCTTTCAAACCTTTTTACGGCTTCGACGTCTGGGCCTGGCCCTTGGACGAATACAACACGGAGATGACATGACACAAACAGCTTTTGATCATGGATACGAATCACTGAGTGGGTTTCGCGATGCAATCAAGAAAATGACGGGTCTGACGCCTAAAAATGGTGATAAAGCCACCGTTGTGTATGTGAACAGAATATCCACACCGCTTGGTCCCATGGTAGCCGGAACAACAGACGAGGGGCTGTGTTTGTTGGAATTTGTTGACAGACGCATGCTCGAAACCCAGTTGAAGCGGCTGACCAAACGATTGAACAGTACTTTTGTTCCGGGGTCAAATGCGTTGACAGAGCAGGTCTCTAAGCAGTTGAATGAATATTTTGAGGGCAAGCGTAAAGATTTCGATATCCCACTGATAACGCCCGGCACGGAATTTCAGAATGCCGTTTGGGAGCAACTAATGAGCATTCCGTACGGACAAACCAGTTCGTATGAAGAGCAGGCAATCGCGATAAATAATCCAAAAGCGGTTCGTGCTGTTGCACGTTCAAATGGTGATAATCGTATCGCAATCATTATTCCATGCCACCGTGTCATAGCCAAAGACGGGACATTATGCGGATACGGCGGCGGTTTGTGGAGGAAGAAATATCTGTTGGAGCTGGAAGAGAAATACTCGGAATGAGAAATTAGAAATTTGGAATTAGAGAATTTTACGACAGGGCTTCTGGTTTATCAAATACTAATTTCCAATTTCAATTTTCTAATAACAATACCTATACATATTGACCGGCCGCATTACCCGACGCCCATGCCCATTGAAAGTTGTAACCGCCGAGGTGGCCGGTGACATCCAGTACCTCACCGATAAAATGGAGGCCGGGGATCTTCCTGCACTCCATGGTCTTGGATGAAAATTCGTCGGTATCGACTCCGCCGATGGTAACTTCGGCCGTTCGATAGCCTTCAGTGCCGGCCGGGTAAATTGTCCAGGGCTGAAGCTTACTGACAATCAGTTCGATATCGTTATTTGAAAGTTGTGCAATCTGCTTGTTTGGCAGCCACAAATCACACCATCGTTGAGCTACACGGTTGATCATTTTTGTACTCAGCCAGTTTTTTAATTCCATCGTTGGGTGATTTGTGCGAGCCGACTCGAGAAGCCTTCTGAGATCTTCATCCGGAAATAGATTGATCTCAACAGGTTCTCCGGGATTCCAGTACGAAGAGATCTGCAGAACAGCCGGACCGCTGAGCCCGCGGTGGGTAAAAAGAATATTTTCCCGAAAAGAAGCGCTATCGGAATGAGTGATTGAATCAAGGGATATTCCGGAGAGATCACGCAGGTTTTTAAGCTGTTTTTTGGTCAATGTGAAAGGAACCAAAGCGGCGCTGGTTGGCCAGACCTTCAGTCCCATAGAACGGGCAAAAGCATATCCAAATCCTGTGGCACCCATTGTTGGAATGGACAATCCGCCGGTCGCGACAACTAGTGATTCACATGTGTATTGACCGTGACTCGTTTTCAAATGAAAAGGCTGGCCGGTCTTGATATCCTGAACATCACATTGCGTCTTTACTTTGGCTGAAACAGTGTCACATTCGTTCAGAAGCATATTCACAATATCTTTCGACTTACGGTCACAGAAAAGCTGTCCGAGCTTCTTTTCGTGGTAGGGTATTTGGTGTTTTTCAACCATGGCGATGAAGTCCCACGGGGTGTAACGGCTGAGCGCTGATTTGGCAAAGTGCGGGTTATGAGAGATGAAGTTTTCAGGCGTGGTATTTACATTGGTGAAATTGCAGCGCCCGCCGCCAGACATCAGGATTTTCTTGCCGACTTTATTAGCATGATCTAGAACCAGAACCCGGCGTCCCCGGCTTCCCGCAGTAATAGCACACATCAGCCCGGCAGCCCCGGCACCGATGATAATGACATCAAAATGATTCAATGTTTTTCCGTTCATTTCCTGGAGATTTGAGCGGAAAGATACGGATATGGGCTTAGAATCAGGTAATCTTGTACCTAATTAGTCATGGTAAAAATGATCACTATCTCCTGAATTCTGATAACGGATAAAAAAAGTGGCCGGAGCATAACGCCCCGACCACTGGATCTGGCTGTACTTGTGTAAAGCGTGTTAAGGATCAGTTGCTGATTTTTGTTTCAGCAACCGGTTCGTTAACGGGCTCAAATGTTACCTGTTCATCCGGTTCAATTGGTGTTTCCTTCTCAACAGGAACATTTTCCGGCAGCCTGGTAACAGATTCGGCTTTTGGTATCTCAGCCACCGTCTTGGTTAAGTCGGCAGCAACGTGTAATGGCGGCTTGATTTCGAATATTCCAAAGCGGAATTTTTCAATCGTACCACCTTCCTCGATACTTGTTACCATAAAGTTGATCTGTTTTTGGGAGATGTAGGCATCGGTTGCGGCATCGAGGATGATGGCGTAATCGGGTTTAGACTTGCGTGCATACCAGCCACGCATTGTCGAGCCATACAGTGACGTTGCCAGGTTTATCCTGATATAGGTGTCATTCGACGATTGATGCATGTGCGAAATGACATTAACCATACCCGTAATCCAGGCAGGGCCGACGACTTCCACTGGTTCGATGACAGGACGATAGTTGATCTTTGTTACCGTTACTTCCATGTCACCCAGTTGAGTGCCATTGATATCGAACGATACCCGCCCGTTGGCGTCAGTCATTGCGTGACGAATGAACGATCCCTGGGTGACCGTTACATGCGCTCCGGCAAGTGGGAACAGGATTCCCAGGAATGCACGATGTTTGACCTGGATTTCGAGTGGATAACGTTTATCCAGGTTGTGATTCATCTCGACGTACATTTCTTTGGGAGGTCCAACCCAAACAGGCATTTCAGGATCACCCATCAGGTTGAGTGCAAAGATGGCCCACTTGTTATACCGTTTCCAGAAGCCGGTGCTTTCATTTACCATCGTGCAACGGATGTCATTCAACAGCCCCAGGTGTCTTGTCGATGTGAGGCGATGGAAGAATGCACGCTGGAAATTATCCCCTACACCGATCCATGAGAAGCGAGTGTTACCAATGTAGGCTACCGCTCCGCCATTTGGATTGTAGAGTGATTTTTCACTTACGGCATCATTCACATCGAACTCATTCGTCGAGCACGAGTCGGCATACGCGATATAGGTATGGAAGCCGTTTGTGGCATTCTGAGCTGTATTCAATCCATAACCACAACAACCGCCCCACCAGCCATGCCCGGAAAGGCTGACGAAATGCGGACCCTCATTGATCTTGTCGAACATGTGATCTTCGGTCAGATGATCATAGGGAGTCGCTGCTTTTTGTGCCGGGGTCATATCTACATCATCCTCGTATAGCCGGTATACATTATTTACAGCCGGCAGGTCTGAGGAGATTTGTGCACGCAGTTGTTCCTGATCAAGCAGAGAGCCGTCGGCCTGTGTCATGTCGAACACAAATACCTGCGGTGCAAGCTCGGCAGCCGGACCATAAACCACAACCCAGTTTGTTGGTAACGGGATATGGAAAGTCATTCCAAGTATGTTGATCGTCTGTTCGCTGGTGCCCATATCCGTCTGCGACTTGGCAAAATGCCAGCCTCTCGAACTGCCAGAGGCAGATCTGTTATATGATGAGATACGGATATCCGTTTCACTGACCTGTATAAGCAGACGCCAGTCGAGTGTGGTAAAGGCATCCTTCAGGTGAATCAATGAGTGGTTGCTTCCCGAGCCATGATAGAACTGGTTGTTGCCTGGAGGATTGGCACCTGTTGGCCATATGCCAACTCGTCCGCCCCAGTTGGCAGCACCGATGAGCAATTTGCGTGTCCAAGTATCACTGAGATGAGAACCGTCCGTCTGGCGGAAGCTTTCATACGCAATGATCTTGTCAACAAATGCTTTTGCTTCAGCGTCGGATTCAGAAGAAACCCGACCTATACTGATATCAGTTTTGAAGGCAACGCCATCCAGGTCGACATTGTCATTATGGGTTCCATAGAACCCGTTGTCCACGAGGTCCCAGTCGTGTTTTCCGGGGATGTCGTAGCTCGATCCGATCAGACTTCCGTAATACAGGTCGGTCGGTATCTTGTTGGCATCAGATACCCACTGCAACGTGCCATTCACCTCAGCAGCCGGTCCGTTTACACGGATGAAGTTGGTGGCCACAGAAGACCGTGTTGTGTAAGAATCACTTGTTGTAAAATACCAGCCGCGTTGTGTCGGACCAGAAGTTCCCGCTGTATCATAGGGTATCGCCAGACCATTATCAGTATTGAGAAGCGGATCAGCAGGAGAGTGTCCTGTCGATTGCATCTTCAGAAATGTCCCTGTCCAGAATGATTGATTCATAGCTGGTGGGTTATTCGATGCTTTGGCTATCCAACCGTCGGCAAAGCCGATGACTTCACGTATTGGTATGATGTCAACATCACCACCTAATAGCAGCCATGTGGTTCCCCACTGGGCATGAGCAAATTTCAGGAAATTTCTGATGATTTCCTGAAGGTCGCGGGCACCGGTATGGAAATCGCCGTAAGCACCGGCAACAATGTTGCTGATGGTAGCTACGTGCGTCGAGAGCCCGCGTTTGGCTTTCCAGTCAGCAAGGCGCTCATACTCGGCAATCATATCACCACTTACAGGACCTGTTTTTGTAGCCGTGCCTGGGTCCCATTTATAATTGTCGGTGATGATGAGATATTCGGCATGTGTTACGACTGGGGCCAACAGATCTGATATATCAATCACCCATTCCGGATTGACCACGGTAAGTCGTGTTAACTCTGATAATCTCTCCGCTTGAGTTCGGGTAGCCACATGTGAGGTAAATGCCGGTGGGATTACCTTTTGCCGGCCAGCGGTATCTTCTGTTGTCCGCTTAACAGATAGGACCGTCTGGTACTTTACAACAAGTTGAATCTGCGTGGCAAGTTCCAGACCACCCTTTTTTGTAAGATGCAGGGGGGTTACCTCAAGAGTGACAATTGGATTTAATCCCATTTCATCCATTTCGATCATTCGAACCAATGGACGTGGCTTTTCGATCTCCGTATCGTAAAGATCCTGTCTGGGAGCAACGAATTCTGCAGGCTGGGAGGGCTCAGCAAAAGGTTCTTCACGAAGGCGAGGTATAAATGAATCAAAATTTGTTTTTGAGGTTTCTTTGTTTTTCTTTGAATTGGCTTTTTCATCGCTCTTACGGGCACCGGGACGTGCCGGCTGAAACGGTGCGATCAGAAAAGGACCATCAAGAATATTCTGTGATTTTAGAATCTTTGTTTCAAGATCCGTGACTTTGGTAGATGGTGGCAGGGCCACCCGGACCGATTTGGAGGGGAGGGACGGTCCACCAAATTCACCGGAAGGCAAACAACCCTCCAGCTCTACAAGCTTACCAAACGGTGTGTCAATAATATTAAGAGTGGAAGAATCAAATAGGAATTCCATTTTGATATCTCCATGAACACCATTGGATTCGAGGTGGGTTTTAACATTCATAATACCCTCTTTGTTTAGGTGTGAAGGCGTCTCTTATTTAGGATTTGCATATATAATAAGAGATCCTTGATCAAATTAAATGACTGGATATCATAAGTCAAAGTAATTGAAAAACATTAGTTTATAATAATAAATGTGTATGCAGATTCGAGCGGCATGCAGTTTTGGATATAATGCTTGCCTATACCACAAATTCTTTCAGCAAGAAAATTTTATGCTAACTATAACACTAAATTTGGTATCAAATTAGCAGAAAATACCAATGGGTTTATAAGAGAGTGCCCTGACCTTCTACCGTGCCAGTATGTAACAACTACCGTTAGTTGTCTTTTAGAGAAGAGGTTTGAATAATCCAATGATAATGGATTTCCGGCTGGTTGAGAGAGATAGGAAGAAAGCTGTGTTTTTAAGTATTCTGAAGACTATGTGTTATGCACAACTTTAATAGGCAGTTGGGGATGTGCTACCTGTTGAATCGTTGATAAGAATGTTTTAATATTTTTTCTTAAAAATCCGTTTTAGATCAAAAGAGACAATGATTTAAATAACATGAGTTCGAGGTAAGATAAACCTGTTCAAATATTGATTTCGCACATACAAGCATAAAACAGGACCAGCATAAACCGTTAAAACGGTTAAGAATTAATGCATTCTTCATAACGCCCGGATTAATCCGGTGCCAGGAGTCGAGGAATCTGAAACGAATCGTTTTTAACGATTTCCACCAGTGCTTATATCGAACTCACGTTTAAATACTCGCAGATCACAAAGCTTTTTAGAAGTGGATCTAATGCCTCATTTTATTCTGCACGTATATGCTGTCTGTTTTCAGGTTACTTTTTCGCTTAAGTGTGAAGTAATAAAAAGTGTCGTTTCCCCAAAGCCCTTTCATCTTCATTGAGATGGAGTCATTGTATACTTTGGCATAATGAATCAAGGTATTAGGACCAAATTTGTCTATGAAATACAGGGAGTCTTTATTTATCTGACAGCTTTCGAGTTCCCTTGCTCCAATTGGCGTGATGATCTTTCCGGATAACTGGTGGTTTTGAGTGGAATGAAAAATAAAAAGCAGTGGATAAACCCGCCCGGCGTCTTTTACCGTCCCATACCAATGTCCTTCAATATTTTGCGCGTTAATAAAGGTAAAGCTTACGAAGACTGCGATAATCGTAAGAAAGATTCGCGAGGTTATGGTATGTATGAACTGCTTCAAAAATAGTACGATTTGTCACTAAAACTATTATGGAAGAATTATCGGTATCATATTTCCGAATTAAAGATATTGCTATCCTTAATTCCAATTCTTTTCCTTTCTGATTGTAGTGATATGCGCCAGATGATCTTTTTCATGCCAGGCATGAATTCCAATATTTCGATCGAAACTGACGGGACTATCTTCGGGATGGATAAAATGCCGTGATAACTGATCCAGTGTAAGTGACGGCAACAAGATTACTCATCGTTTATGCGGGCTTTCGATAAAATCGATAATCCTTGTTCGTAAATCACAAGACCATTTAGTACGGCCCGCGTATATATTCATGCACTTCTTCCTGATAAAAGGAGACAAGCTTTTCATGCAGATCATCCGATAACCGTGGCAAATCAGAGGTTTGCGCATTGTCCACGGCCTGTGATGTCTGGCTGGCACCGGATATGATGACCGAAACTTCATCGTGGTCAAGGATCCAGCGCAGAGACATCTGCGCCATAGTCATACCTTCGGGCACAAGCGGCTTGAGTTGATCGGCGAGTTCCACACCTTTTTCAAAAGGTAATCCGGCGAATGTCTCACCAACGTTAAACATCTGTCCGTCGCGATTAAAATTACGATGGTCACTTTTATCAAAAGTCGACTCCCTGGTGAATTTCCCGGCAAGCAAGCCGCTGGCAAGAGGTAATCGAACGATGATCGCGACACCCTGCTTCTTCGCCTTTGGCATGAGCTCCTTCATGGGTTTTTGCCGAAAGATATTGAAGATAATCTGTAGCGATGTAATACCCCCTGCTTCCAAACAGACCAAACCTTCTTCAACTGTCTCAACACTGGCACCAAAGTGGCGAATTTTGCCTTCCACCTTGAGTTTTCTTAACCAATGAAAGATTTCTCCCGATCTCAGGTACTTCATAGGAATACAATGCAATTGAAGCAGGTCAATTGTGTCTGCCTTCAGCCGTTTCAGCGATTCTTCGGTTTTTTTACGCAACGCCTTTTCGGTGTACCCATCGGGATATACATCTTGTTCACGACCGAATTTCGTTGCCACGGTTATCCCGTGATCCCGATTGTCCAGGTATTCACCGATGATGCTCTCGCTGCGCCCGTTTCCGTATACATCGGCCGTATCAAAAAAAGTGACGCCGTGCTTTTCTGAAGTCTCCAAAATGTCAACGGCTGTTTGTTTTTCCATTGGGCCAAAGTCACCTCCTAACTGCCAGCATCCGAGTCCCATTTCACTGATAAGTAAATCCGTATTTCCGATTGTTCTCGTATTCATGGTCATAATGTTTCGTTTGTATTCCCTGTCTGAGCGAATGATAAGTTTCCGAGTTCAAGTGACTTATGCAACTATTTTCAGGGATTATCCCTTTGATTCCTTGATCCGCTTTTCCTCAAAATTGACAATGGCTTCACCGATGCTTCCGATCAGCATCCCGAACGATCCCACGATGAAGAGCCAGACTGCCGGTGTTTCCATCGATTTGTAAAGAAAGAAAATACTTCCGATGAAAAATGCCGTGTTACCGATGATACCAAGCGTGACGTGTATCCAGCGGTAGTCGCGGACCAGTGTTCCGATGAGTGTCCTGTTTTGATTCATTGCCTGGGCGGTACTGTCAGTCGACATAAGAAATTTATTTCCTGTTTGTTCAAAACTCTTAATCACCTGACGACAACCAGCTTATTTTATTGCTCATTATTGCGACAGCATAATGTAGCCCTTACCGCAGATTCCACTCAATACAACGACACCGTCATTCCCGTGGAGACGGGAATCTCAGAAATGACTGTCATTTACTACATGAATTGATTCACTAATCAAACCAACGTAAACCCGGATTATTCAGGGTAATGGCGAATTAATGAAAGATTTATGAGTCTATCTATACAGCCGTTATCTGAATGAAACTCCTCATCTTATTTCAATTTCCACAACCCGAGGCTCTTATCCGAATAGGTCCCATTTCCCTCAGTGCAGTGTTCGTTGATCATCAGCATCGGCTCGGGCAGGTTGAAAGGCGGCCGCTCCAGGTTGATGATGCGCCAGTCTCCGGTAACGATATTCGTATTTTCTTCGCAATCGGTGAATGTAGTCGTCAGAAGGTAGGTAATGTTGCAGTTCCGGATGTTATCCAGCGCATTGTGAATGTCGGTATTTGAGAGATGTACAAGGCAGTCGCGGCAGAGCAGGAGGTCAGCGTCGGGCAACGGATCATTGGTAATATCGAGCACCTGGAAATGATGCATCTCATCACCGAATTCGGACCGGTTTTGATTGATGATTTCCGAAATGATGTCGCCGCCAATATACTGGTCGACTCCCAGATCGACGCGGCTCATCCAGTTGAAATCACCGCAGGGCAGATCGAGAAACGTTTTAACCGACAACTGGTGAACCAGCTCCGGAAGGGTACGCCGGATTTCTTCCGTTTGAACATCATCCGAACCCGGACCCGAAACAGTCTTGTCGCTATTCCAGTGGTTGGACTCGTAGATCTTTTCGAAAGTCCCCCGTACAGAGTAATCGTTACCCTTATGGTGCTCTTTCTGGAAGAAGGTAACATCGATGGGAATAGGCGAGCGTTTACGCTTCATGAATCGTTTGCTGAGATTTTATCTGGTTGATTTTATTACTATATGAATGATATCAAAATTAACAAACAATCGGAAAATAAAGTCCTCCTACAAAAGTGGTCTACCATCTCCCCATTTTGTCATTCCCATGAAGATGGGAATCTCAGAAAAGACTGTCCGATATACTGCGAAGTGATTCGTTCGTAATACCCAAATAAATAATCGAACAATATGCACGAGAAGGAACAACGGAGATTCCCGTCTTCACGGGAATGACGATGTTAGGTTGTTGAGTTGAATTGGATTCATGGCTGGTTAACCCTCAATTCAGAAACCTCACCCTTTCTGTGCCACCATCAAAAAAATTGGAAATGTATGCGTCCCTTCTTCAACTTCTTTGGTGAGTTCGTATGCCGTGGTGAACGTGAAATCCGTAAAACCAGCCTCTTTTGCAGTAGCCGCCAGTTTATCCCGGTCGAATCCTTTATGAACATCATGAACATCATGACCATGAAACGATCCGTCTTCCATATCCAGATCAGCAACACAAAGATAACCGCCGGGATTCAGCAGCGTATGAAATTGCCCGAGTATCTGCCGAGTATCCGGGATGTGATGAAGCGTCATCATCGTATAAACCACGTCGAAATGTTCTTCAGGAAGGGGATCCTTTGATAAATCCAGTTTGGCCGGTTTCATATTGGCAATTGAACCGGAGCGAATCTTTTCTTTGAGTACCTCAAGCATTCCTTCCGAACTGTCTGCCAGAGTAATCGGACCCAGGTCATCCTTTAATTCGAAACTCAGCAGACCGGTCCCGCACCCGTATTCAAAAGCGGACATCTCTTTGGACAGCTCAATCCTGGATCGAATGGCATTGGCAATGGTTCGGGCGCGTTCTATTTTGGACGGGGTATCCCAATCTTTGGCTTTTTGGTCGAATTCTGACATTGGCTTGAAAGTTTAAATTTCACGTATGGATAATTTTAATATATAACGATATAGTATACCATTTTGATCCCAAAATATTTCGATTCCAATCCTGTCTTCTAAAAACCAATAGAAGAGTCCCGTTGTGGGTTGTTACCATGCGTATTGAATGATCGTGATTGTTACTTTTTGAACCGACCGGGACACCCACCTGAACCTCCCTCTGCCATAGGCATCCCATCGTGTAAGGGAGGAACTTATGTGTTAGTGTTTGGAAGTGTTGCATCAAGATGCGCGGGGTATGGGTAATCACGGGGGATTACCCATACGGGTGATAATTGCGTTTTATCGATTTTTAAAAGGTGAGATTGGCGCTTAAATTTATATTGTTATTTGAAAGATGAGGTGTCTTTGTACCTCAGGTGGCAACTATCCCGGCTTTGGGCACAATTGTGTCCCTGCTTGTCATCTGGATATTCACAGGCATCAACGTTGCCGATGTTATACAGCTCATCACAGTCTTTTTGAAACTGCTGCCCTTATTTCTGATCGCTGGCAGTATCCACATCACATTTTGCTGATGGCGCATCAATCATATTCGGACCGTGGGGCCGATACCTGGTTGCCATCAGGGCCGTGGTTTTCTTTTGGGTCAGGCGTAATGAACGATCCAAAGAAGCAGACTTGACGACTAAGCTTGAATAGTGTTAGGTCTGTATACGATTGAAAAACCTTATATTTCTCCACGATGTCATTTCGACCTTGTGGAGAAATCCAACTTGGATGAAAATGTCCTGAAAAGGACTAAACACATATCGGGATCGTGCCAGGATAGATTCCTCCATTCCGTCGGAATGACAATATTAGAGGATGGTAAATTGATTTCCATATCCAGGCCAAAGGTTTTTAGGTAGTTATTTATTTTGTCTGACTGCTATGAGTCAGTTTCGATACCCTTTTAAATCAACCCCAAACCTCATTCCGAAGGGAACCAGATCCTGGTTGCGAGATATAAAGCTGGTAAACTTCTATAACTTAGATGCAATCCTCCCGTATTTCATAAATATTGAAGCTTCAATCTTTGTGACACTTTAAAACAAATAGGGATATGGAAACTTCCGAATCTGTAAAAAGGGACACGATCGATGAACGCCAGTCGTCAGCAAGTTCCGATAAAACATCCTCTTCCAAATCCTCAACTGCTACACGGATAGGTGTCACAATGATTGTGGCTTCTCTAGTTCTGTCTCTCCTGGATTTTACTTTTGCTTACGATGTAGCTGCGCTGGCCTGGGGTGCCATCATAGTGGCACTGGGGCAGTATTTTCAGCATAAGGAGAACATGTTGACTCTTGAAATTCATAAAAAGTATCTGCACCTGGAACGTGAGAAAGAGCTGCAAAGTTACAGGCTGTCATTGATGGAGAAGGTACTGCCTAATTTGCCCTCCTCAGATCTCACCATTGATAATGTTCAGGCTCTGTTAAGAGAAGAACCAGTGGATCCTGAATTTCAAAGTATGATAGAAGACGACACAACCGGAGTAGCTGCAAATTCCCCTGGCAAACTGAAAGAAAGACTGTAATTCAGGATGAACCGGACAAATTCTGAAAATGGCCGGTTCACGAGATATGGTATAAACCGCTTCGGACCGGCCATTTACTTAATATTTTGGTGATAAGCGTGTGTACTATTTCAGCAAAATCATTTTCCTCGTGCTCGAAAAATTGCCAGCTTTCAAACGGTAGAAATAAACCCCTGTCGAGAGATTATTGCCATGGAAAGTAACAGTGTGTTTTCCTGCACTCTGCATCTGGTTCACAACAACAGCCACTTCTCTCCCAGTGATATCAAATACCGTCAAACGAACGTGTTGGGCACTTTTGAGCTGGTATGTTATCTGTGTGGTCGGGTTGAATGGATTTGGATAGTTTTGTGATAATGAATAACTGGCTGGAACACCGGGTCCATCTTCCGATATAGCCGTTGGCACCAGATTAATATCTACATTTGTCGCTCCGGCCTGAACTACGGGATTGGTGAAGGTGTATCCCTGTACACTGTTGCCAAGAGCGATTGTGTAGTTGTGGATTTTATCGCTGACGTAAATCTTATAAAAGCCGTTATTATCAGTTTGTGTCTGGGTAAAACCCGTATCAGCGTTCTGTGCGTATACATCAATCATAAAGCCCGGAGCATTACCGCCAATGGTGATTCTCCCGCTGATAGTTGAATTGGTGTTGTATAACCGGAGGTCATGGGTCAGGTTATCTCCCGATTTTACACTGCCAAAAGTATACTGAGCTGCAACCACACTGGTATCCCTGATGTCTCCGGCGTTGAGATTCAGATCGGTTAATGGGAGCTCATTTGAAAGCATGCCTATCTTAAACACTCCTGCCGTATCGGTGACCATATTGCGGTTAAAGCTTCCATTCATTGAGCTGATGTGTACATCACTGTTTATCATCGGCTTCCCGTTGTCGCCGAATAAGGTGCCTGAAATGGTTGCCGAGGCCGTTGTTATTGTAAAGTCATTATTAGGATATGAGGTGGCTACACTCTTATCGAGAGTCATTGTATATCTGTTTGGGGAAATAATATCCGATCCGAACGTAGCAAGATTGCCAATATTTAATTGCCAGGGATTTCCGCTGGTATCCGCGTTCATATTGACTGTATAATTGCCACTTGCATCTGTAATACCCGTCCAAAAATTATTGCCGTTTTTTGCTTGCAGGTCGACCACGGCATTCGGGACACCGCTGCTACCATTCGTTACACTTCCGGTAATAGTAAAAGTTGGCGAAGCAAGAGCTGTTACATTTCCAGAAATAGTTTTTGCTACATTATTGTTTTTAAATAGCATTATGTAATGTGCCGGTGCGAATCCAATAGGCTGTTTAAAGGAAACATGGCCATCTGCCATTCCATCCATATCGGGTGGTCCGTTATGTCCTTTTGGGTCACCGTCGATCTGAATAAAATAAATCCACATGACATCGCCTGTATTGATCGTACCGTTATCATCTAAATCGAGCCATACTTCAGCAAGAGTAGTATCCCCGGGTGTGGGAACATCATAACTCCACATCAGAGTATCTCCGGAAGTCATGGTAAAGTTTGTTGTCTGGTTGTTTACCTGCAGATTAGTAACCTGTCCGTATGCACCCACTGTGCACAAAATAAACAAAGTGAATAGTGACAGTAGCATTTTTTTCATGCGAAACCTCCATATTTGTCTATTTCGCTAAATTATATTTAGGTACATCCTAATAATAACCATATGCTTATTGTGTGCAATGCTATAAACAATAAGGAGCGTTCCATAAAGAATACGTCCACAGTCAACGAAACATATTTTCCCCACCCAATTTAAAAAAATACTTAGAAGGGAAGCGTTACACCCAGCCATGGGATACCGATGAAGTCTACATTTCCACTTGGCCGGATGAGTCCAAAATCGAGGGCAACATGTTTGGGAGCATAACGTATAGCCGCTGAAATAATGCCGGTCGTTTTGTTTCCAAAAGTAAAAAAGTAGTTCTCCGAAATGATGTACACTTTTTGACTGGTACGAACCATTCCGCTGATGTTGAAGACCGGAGAACTGGACCATTCATTGTTTGCATATCCGTAGCCAAGGCCGAATGAGATATTACTATCATGATTACCTAGTGTGGCAACTCCATAAACCACACCAACACCGTAGCCGTCTGCTCCGGTAATACCTCCGAAAACCCCGCCGGCTGCCAGGTAAAAGTTATCCTTTTGTACGGGTATCGAGATTTTGGGATTAAACCAAACGGGTACATAAGATGCTCCCATCAGGAAGGTGGGTACAAGTCCCCCGCCTAATGTAATATTATCAGACAATCCCACAGCAAAATTATTGAAGAAAATCCATGTATTCTGATAATAGCCTTGTCCTGACTTCAGCCCGATGGCATTAGCAGTAAAAAGATAGCGGGTAGCAGTTGGATTGTCGAACCAATACTTCCCATTCTTTATGCGGTTGGGTTTAATTTCATCCAGCGACATGATATTAATCTGTGAAACAGTAATCTTTCCAATTCCTTCGACTTGGAATACAAGGTCGGAACCATCTCTTGATATGAGTCTGCCGACAAAAACATTGTTATCGATTGTTTCGACGCGATACAACGTGGAATCTTTAGGTGTATTCTGTGCATCAGCTTGTGATGGCAGGTTCAGTAAAAGGCAACATATCAGCAGGCCAATGGACAGCAATGTATTCCTTCTCATAACTCCTCCCTGTGACGTGGAATCTCTTTAATGATGTTCTGTGATTAATCTATTGAACAACCGTATGTACTACGATTCACCTATACTGGATTTATTTATAGTAATAGCCGGGTACTCCTGAATCTGTCCTTTTGATACATCTCCTTCTCAATAGATCGGTTTCCCATCTTATCAAACATTTACCAACCATCATGAAATTATAATAACATTACAAAGTTAAGTTTCTTAAATCAACTACTTTTTCTTTCCTAAGTCACATGAGCGTTTTTTAGGCCTCGGGGTTACGTGTATTATTTAAAGACTGTTCAGTTTCGATGTTAATAAGTGAGATGAGGCAGATGTTGTCAACGAAGTAAACAATGCATTAGATATTACTGAGAGTAATAGGAGGATATGATCGATGAATAAAGGATTGTTTGTCATCGTAATCGCTATTATAGCAACGCTGACATCAGTTATGCTTTAATTTTTTTGACTGGACACGAAATAAGTCCTGCAATGAAACGAACCATCCGGGGGCTTTTCTTCGCCGGAATATTCGCTTTAATCATTATGTTGGGCATTGTTGCAAAGCGATAGCTTGAATCCGGATTTGGAATACCGGGTTTTAATGACAATCAATAATATATCCTAAGGATACTCCATCCGGAATAAATTCAGACTATTTTATCTTAAAATAACTCTTATTAATTTAGGGATAGTTGATTGATATCACTTTTCTCATAAATTGATGAGTATGAGGGGTGTTATTATATTAATATTTATAAGCTTATTCAGCTTATCATCCCGGCAGGACGGGACACCTGTCAGTTCACCACGAGTGAACCTGATCCAGATCGACGGTGCCATAGGTCCAACAACCTTCTCATATATCACACGGGGAATCAGAGAGTCGGAAGAGCAGAATGCGCAATGCCTTATCATCGAACTTGATACACCTGGTGGATTGCTCGAAACGACACAGGAGATTGTGAAAGGCATCCTGGCATCCAAAGTGCCGGTTGTAGTGTATGTAGCACCACAGGGAGCTTCAGCCGGAAGTGCAGGGACCTTTATAACCCTCGCAGCTCATATCGCCGCGATGGCACCCGCAACCAATATAGGTGCCGCTCACCCGGTGACAATCGGTGGTGCTCAGCAGATGGATACGGTGATGAGTGAGAAGATCGTCAACTATTCGGAAAGCTATATTGAAAGCATTGCCAACCGCAGGAAACGCAATGTTGAGTGGGCCAAAAAAGCAGTCCGTGAAAGTGCATCGATTACCGCTGACGAGGCGTTGAAAATAAATGTAATCGACTTGATCGCTGACAACCTGGCTGATCTGCTGCAAAAAATTGACGGGAAAGAGGTAGACGGGAAAGTGATGCAGACAAAAAATGCAGAGATTGTCCCGATGAAAATGACTAAAGGTGAAGAATTGCTACGGTTTCTGTTTCACCCCGAGGTGATGTTCATCCTGATGCTCATCGCTATTTACGGCATTATCGGTGAGATCAGCAACCCGGGTGCTATTTTCCCGGGGGTCACCGGGGCTATCGCACTGATCCTGCTGCTTTATACTGTGGCTGCCATGCCGGTCAATGTCGCCGGATTCGCTCTTATCGGGCTGGCGATCATCCTGTTTATCCTCGAAGTCTTTACCCCAACTTTCGGGTTGTTAACTGTTGGCGGGGCAGTAGCTTTCATACTCGGAGCCCTGATGCTGTTCGAAGATTTGCCATCGATGTACCAGCTATCGTGGAGTTTTCTGATTCCGTTCACCATCCTTACGGTTCTCTTTTTTGCATTCATTGTTAGCGCCGGCATCCGGGCCCAGTTCATGAAGATAAAATCGGGGAGAGAAACGTTATTGGAAGCGGAAGCTGTCGCCATTTCAGATATCGGAAGAGAAGGCGGGCGTGTGATCATCGAGGGGGAAAACTGGCTGGCGTTTAGTGACCAGGAGATAACGAAAGGAGAGCACTGTACGGTGACAGAGATCCATGGACTGAAACTGAAGGTGAAATTTAAAGGAAACAAGGAGGATGAGCTATGAACGGAACCGAGGAACTGACGCAAATGATCATATGGGTTGTCACCATCATCATTGTTCTCGTCGTTTTTATGCCGCAGATCATACGCATTTTACGCGAGTATGAACGCGGCGTTATCTTTCGGCTTGGCAAGCTTTTGAGGGCAAAGGGGCCGGGACTGGTTTTGCTTATCCCGTTTATCGACCGGATGGTAAAAGTGGATATGCGTATCCTGACTATTAATGTTCAAAAGCAGGAGGTGATTACACGCGATAACGTGACCATCAACGTGGACGCCATCATATATTTCCGGGTTGTCGATGCTGAAGCTGCCATCGTAAAAGTGGAGCGGTACCTGGAAGCAACTTCCCTCTTTGGGCAGACGACGTTGCGGAGCGTATTGGGACAAGTAGAATTGGATGAGCTTCTGGTCGAACGCGATAAGATCAACCTGAAGATCCAGGATATCCTCGATATTCAAACCGATCCGTGGGGAATAAAAGTCACCTCGGTAGAAATCAAAGACGTTGTGCTGCCGGATTCAATGAAACGGGCGATGGCGCGGCAGGCCGAGATGGAGCGCGAGCGGCGTGCCAAGATTATCAATGCGCAGGGTGAATATCAGGCTGCTGAAAAATTAGTCGAAGCCGGCAAGATGATCGGAAAGGTACCAACGGCACTGCAAATACGATTCCTTCAAGCGATGACTGACATGAGCGGGGAACACAGCACCTTCATGTTCATGCCGATACCGATGGATATGTTTGAAGCTTTCTCCGGTGGCCGGTCAAAAGAGAAAGTAAAACCGGAATAATTTAAGCAGGATTCTGCGGCGCTGCTGATTTCCTCCGGCAGTTCATGAGGACAACAACGGAACCGAAGGACAGAAAAGCGCCCATGAAAAAATCTGCCAAGTCATTAGCCGGCAGAAAATGATGAATGATGAGTCCGAGCGCGATGGCTAAGAGGCCTAACTTGTAGTTAATTTTTTGAGCGCATGCAAAAGCCATTGTTTCCCCTGTTGATTATTCATAGCTGTTACCAAATATACTACTATCCAGTTATTTCGCAAGTTGTTACGTCTCCCCGTAACGCCAGCTGGGAAGCAGAGCTTCACGGCCTAAATTCCAATGTAGAGCTTGGGAACAAAGAAAATGGACATTACCTTATTTTGAACGTTCAATCGAACCGCGAAAATATATGTGTGATACATATGTATTTTCTGTATGTTATTAGATATGTATTACCGAAGAAAATTATTACTGGCCCTGCTTCAAAAGTTTGGTGGTGAACTAAAACCGATTCAATTGCAAAAATTGTTGTTTCTGTTTACACGGAGACAAAAGAAACCGGTTTATCAATTTGTACCCTATAAATATGGTGCATTCTCATTCCAAGCTCGAGCTGATAAGTCAGCAATGATAAAATATGAGCTTTTGAAGAACGATAGCAATTGGTCTGTAAAAACTCCTATCAACTATCTACAGACCATAAATAAAACCGATCAGACAATTTTGAACAGTTTGTACAATCAGTTTCATAATACACCAATAAATGACCTGATCCGATACACTTATGTTACTTATCCGGAATTCGCCATTAAAAGCGAGATTATGAAAAGCATCCTTTCGGAGGAAGGGCAACAAAAGATTGTGACATTATATGTCCCTGTAAACCACGCAAAAAAGCTTTATACGATTGGATATGAAGGTATTTCACTCGAAGAGTACATGAATAGGCTGATATTTCATGATATCAAAATACTTGTTGACGTTAGGAAGAATTCGATCAGCATGAAATTCGGGTTCTCCAAAAAACAGCTTTTGAGTACATGCGAAAAAATGGGGATTCGCTTTGTCCACATACCTGAACTTGGGATTGAATCGGACAAAAGAAAAAATCTGAATAGCGCCGAAGACTATCGAAAATTATTTGAATCGTATGAAAGAGATATCCTTCCGAAACAATCGGGACCGATACGGGAATTACTGATGCTGTTTCAGAAATACGAGCGGGTGGCTATAACTTGTTTCGAGAGAGAGCATACTTCATGTCACCGACACAAAATATCCGATTTGCTAAACAAAAAATATCTCGTGCCGGTGGAACATTTGTAACAAAATAAATTTATCATGGATGTAGAGAGCGCTGAGTACAAGAGGGTATTAATTACAGTAAAAGCTTATCCATTACCGTCAAGATCATATGCCGAGTTGGTCTGCACAGCTGGCATCACTGATAAAGGTAAATGGATACGCATTTATCCTATTCCATTTCGATTCCTCAAAGACCAAGATAAATATAAAAAGTATCAGTGGATTGACTTGAAGCTTAAGAGAAGAAAGAGTGATTTCAGACCAGAAAGTTATACCCCACTTGATACTAGTTTGTCCGATATCGAGATAATCGACATGATCGGTACCAAGAAAAAATGGCGTGAACGAAAGGAGATCATTCTGAATAATGGTCCCCAAATTTATACCTCAATGAGTGAATTAATTGAGGATTCTCAAAAGCCTCAGAATGTTTCATTGGCTACTTTCAAGCCCCGAAACATTACTGGTTTTGAGTACGAGGAAGAACGAGAATGGCGTGAAACGTTAAAAAAGAATTTGCTCCAACAGGATTTATTCGATGAAAGAGGTGGCGCAGGCAATAATGATATCGTGGAAAAACTGCCTTATAAATTTTATTACCGTTTTGAAGATGAATTGGGTCGTTCATCACGTATGATGATAGAGGATTGGGAAATAGGGGCACTATACTGGAATTGTTTAAAAGCGACTGATGGGGATGAACAAATAGCACTCCAAAAAGTCAGAGAAAAATATTTTGATATATTTTGCTCAAAGAATGACATCTATCTGTTTCTTGGTACTACTTTGCAATACCACCGCCGTCGGATGAATAATCCTTTTGTTATTATCGGTGTGGTTTATCCACCTAAAGACCCGAATGAGAAACAGATAGAGCTTTTTTAATGATTGTGACTGACAGAATTCAATTGTTCACAATGGCTTTCGAAATCGGTTTCTTCAATAATATTGTGAATTCTGGCAATCGGATATCTTGCCGCCTGTTTAAGATTTTTCCTCGTTACGATGCTCTGCTTCGAAGCGCCAGTGCGCGAGCTCTGCTCCAAATACTGTGAATATGGGGAAGCAGAGCTTCCACACTTGCGTTCCCGGGCTCTGCCCGGGAACGAGGACACCAGAAGAAATTCACTGTTCCACGAATTCACCGTTCTTCAACGACCAATCGAGTCCGAAGAATCCGGCTATCTTTACGCCTCTTTCTCCAAAGTCGACTCGGTTTTCATTTTTCACATCCTCTTCACGCCCGGAGAAAACACTCGTATCGAGAACCACAACATCCGGCAGTGAGAACCACGGCTGCAAATAAGGAACGAGGTAAGTAAGCCTCATTCCATCTACACCGGTTCCAGAGACAATTCCGACACTGGCGGTTGTGCTTCCCCTTCTCGGTCGAAGCATGAAGCATGCGAGGTTTCTGCCTTTCAACTCTTTGTCGCCAAAACTCAGTTTGTTCTCGATTATGTTAACAGGTGAGTTATCAAGCACTTCATTCCACGCGGAGTTTGTTTTTTCATTCCCATAAAGAATAACATTTCTGTTTGGATCAACTTTGGGATTGAATTCTTTGTCCGAAACAATGTCAACCGATCCGTTACCCTGGTACCAAAAATACTCCGCATCGAATCTCGCTTTGTCGAAAGCCCACTTATTTTCTGCCTTCGTTCCGTGAGTTCCATATACGAAGATCATGTCATGGCGGAAAGCATCTTTAAACGTGCCGTATCTTGCGGGACCTTTGTTGCCGGGAGATGGTTCCGATGCTACATGCCACCGACCGTTCTCGTTTTCAAGCCACACCCGTTTCCCCTGTAGCTTTAGTCCGTCCAATTTCGTGCTATCCAGATCGATAGCAAACGGCTGAAGCGTATCAGCGATGCTTAAATTGAACGAAAGGAATTTGATATTTTGAGTAGTCCCGACAAAACGGTTTCTCGACGGGACAAATTTGACATTAGCTTTACTAGGTTCGAGCTGCTTCTTCTGTGAATAAATGGTGAGCCAATAATCCTTAGCCGAAACGCCGGGACTACAGGTCGTGAAGTCGATGATATTTATCCGCTTCTTGCCGTGTTTTGCGTGTCGTGCAAAATAATCGAACATCGGGGGCCAGTCGACGCAGTCGGTTCCTGCCTGGTCACCCAATCCCCACCAGTGCCCGACTCCCGGCTGTTCATGGAAAATAAAATCGTGATCAAACGTCTTCAGGGTGTCTGCCATGCGAATGGCTTCCGTAACCGGTACGTTATCGTCTTTGCTGCCGTGTAGTATGTAAGCTCCCAACTGTTTGAAATTCCGATCCAGCAAATAGGTGTTCACCGGATTGGACGCTCTCCTCAGCATCTTTCCCATCGCAGATTTTGGCTGACCGTTATGAAACACATACGTCCACCAGCTTATCCATCCAGAACTTGGACCGATAGCAGCGAACTGGTCGGGATACTGCGCTCCTACAATCCATGTGCCATGGCCACCCATCGAATGGCCTGTGAGATAAATCCTGTCTGGGTCGATATTGAGAGTCGATTTTGCAAGGTGGAGCACCTGGAGCGCATTGAGTCTTCCCCAGTCTTCCCAGTCATAACCGTAGGGTCCTCCGTTAGTCGGACAGACTATATACCCCCATGTCTTCGGATAATAAGAGTTCGCCTGGTTTGTAGCGATCACGTCAGCGCCATGTAGCGAAAAGAACAGTGCTTTGGGTTTGCCGTCAGCAGGACCGCGAGGCGGAACTACTGCGTAATACTGAACACTGCCGTCGATACTGCTTCTGAAAGTAACATTATGCGTGGCAGTTGGCTCGACGGTTTTGATTTGAATACCGGCATTTGCCAGCTCTTTCGCGTCTGCTCCATGGTTACCCAGAAGTCTTAACTTGATGGGTATTATACCGGTAGATGTTGGCGCCGGTCCCACTAGTTTGAACCCGACACTACGGATACTCATCGGCTGAATCAAAGGCACACGCGTTTCTGCGGAATATCCGCTGTCGTTATATGCTTTCACATAGGCACCGCTGAGCAGTTTGTCAGTCGCATTTATTACTGTGGCAGATGCATAATAATTCGCCGGCTTGCCGACGAGAAAGTTCGGAAGAACCGTACGTTTCACATTAAATAAAACTCCCTGTTTGATATCCGTCAATTTGACTTTCAACTTTCCGCGGCTGCATACAAACAACAGTTGATTGTTTCCTTTTCTCAGTCGGATCGGGATCATGGAAAATTTAAATGCTGCTTCCCAGGATGGGTAAGTATCCTTATAACCATATTTATTCCCCTGCCTTGGGACACCGTTCACATAGACGAGGTCGTTTCCCATTGCCTCAAGCAACTCAATTTTCTGTCTATCCGATTTTATGGTAAAAAGTCCGTAACCCTTTCGGAGGTAATCACATTTGAACCATCCAGTCGAGTCCGCAGTTTGGATAGTCCAATTTTCTGTTTTGCCGTTTTGTAATTTGATTTCCTCACCCGGACTCGCTTGAAGTTTCTTTCCTTCAACTATGCTATGAATAACAGGATCGATGGAATTACCATAAGTATGGAGAAAAATTCCCCGCGTTAGAGAATCCGGTTTTGAAGTGACATTTTTTGATGGTGTAACTCCCGCGTGCGCGCTTGCCGCAGTAAATACGATAAACACAACGGCACATAACGTAGTGCAACGCTTAATATTTAATATCATGTTTTTCCTATATAATACTAACGCAATTATATTCAGCATTTCACTATGTAAACCAACAGATAAGGGGATGTTACAAAATTTATCCCTCATCATATCGCAAGTCTGTGACTTATACCATAGTGGTTCATAGCAACTCGTTTGGAATAAGAGCAAAATTCTTGTCTGTGTAAATTTGTGTTATCCGTGTCGTCCGCGTTCTATTCTTCCTTTAGAGGTTATCAGAATCATACTAAATGCATCTCGAATTGGACTATGTAAAATATAGACAAATCCACACCGATCTTGTCATTGCCTTTACAGCATCGTCATTCAGGTTTTAAATCATTCGCAGTATAATTAAATTACCATATGGTAAAATTGTCCTTTTGTTGATATTGATTCATAAACCGGAACAGATTGCAGATAAAAGGATTAAGAGGAAATCTGATTATCTGGTATTTACGTCATGCTACACGTTTCTATCGAACATGACTCCAAGACAGGAGACGGCAGACACACTCAAAAGCAGCCGCATAAATCTTCGAAAGCTCCTGTAAAAAAAATAACCCGCAAGCAGTTTTTTCAGCGCATCGGGGGTATTGTCTTATTGCCATTTGCGGGGATCTGGTATTCGACAGCCGAGCGCACAAAATTGAGAGAACGGCTGCTCCGGAAGATCAAAATTCCGGCTGATGTTCCGGAAGGCGTTTCTTTTTACGATTCGGTTATTGTCTCAAAAAAAGGTGATGAGATCGAAGTTTTTTCCTCAACATGCACACATCTGGGATGCCGGATAAATAAGCTGGAGGATGGTCATTTAACCTGTCCCTGTCATGGTTCTCAGTTTGCTGAGGATGGAAGTGTTCTCAGAGGACCAGCCAACAAATCTCTGAAAGAACTTCCTTTTGAAATAAATCCCAAAACCGGGGAGATAACGGTTAATGTTTTGGCCTAAGAACGATAGCGACGACAAGCACCCCGTCAAATATGCGAAGCTATTTGGTTTTACATATGGGCATATTGCTTTTGCCGCCTTCCTGATTGCCGCCGTTTCCGGTGTTCTCCTTGCCATACCGTTCGATGTAAAGGATCCACTCGATTCGCTCAGCTTCATGCTGTTAACCAATCCGGGCGGGGTGCTGTTCCGAAACATTCATTACTGGAGCGCCCAGGTTTTCCTGATTTTTTCGATTCTTCACATTTATGACCATCTGAGTAAGTCCACCGAACGAAAAGTAAAACCCGGTGTCTGGTACCGGCTGACCTTTTCATTGCTGGTAATTTTCTTCGTGATGCTCTCCGGGTTCATCATCAAGGGCGATGCCGACAGCATCCAGGCAAAAAGGATCATCACAGCGCTGACCGATTATATCCCGCTGATCGGGAAAGACCTGTCGCTCTCACTGTTTGGATCGTCGAATGATCATCAAATTCTGTACATCCAACACATTGCCACCGCCACCATTTTTCTGTGGATCATCATAGTCGAGCATGCGAAGTTTATCTGGCCGAAACTGCGATTGGTACTTTTTCTGCTGCCGTTATTGATATTTGCCGGTTATCTCGCTCCGCCAGCCCTACATGACGGTTTGAGTCCGGTCATCAAAGGTCCCTGGTACTTCCTTGGTCTGCAGGAAATTTTGCATTGGCTGTCTTATCCGGCCATTACTATAATCATCGTCCTGATTTTTATACTTGTTGTCGCGTTTCTGCCAAAGTACTCGGAGAAGTGGTCGGTTATTACCAAACGAATCCTTTTTGGCTTTTTTGCGGCTTACACCCTCCTGATTATTGTTGGGTATTTTTTCCGTGGTGAAGACTGGCGGTTTACCCTTCCCTGGAACAATCCGGTTGTCACAAACTATCAGTTCAAGCTACTGAATAACATCAGGAGCATTCCAGAGGCAGAACAGGCGAGCAGGAATATTCCGAAAGTACTGGGACGACGCGAGGGCTGCCTGACCTGCCACGAAAACACAAAAGGTTTTTCTCCGGCCCACAATCCCGAAGCCATTGGGTGTACATCTTGTCATCTCGGGGATCCGTTCACTTTGGATAAAGCAAGCGCGCACAAAGGGATGGTGCTCATTCCGGGGAACCTTGATGTTGCCAAACGAACGTGCGGTACGGCAAACTGCCATGGAGAAGTCGTCGACCGGGTGGATAAGACATTGATGACCACACTTTCAGGAATCGTAAGCGTGGACCGGTATGCCTTTGGCGAGACGAAAGATTTGAACAAGTTTCATCTCATCACAGAAATCGGTGATTCGCCGGCAGATCGGCATCTCAGGAACCTTTGCGCATCCTGTCATTTGGGAAATAAGAAAACGGAATTCGGGCCCATTACCCAGTTATCGCGAGGTGGCGGTTGTAACGCCTGCCATCTAAATTATAGCGATAGTGCACTGACGAGTCTGTCAGCGTACAAGAGCAACCCGTCACAGATCGAAAAGGTGTCGTTTAATCATCCATCTCTCTCAGTAAAAATAACAAACGATCATTGCTTTGGGTGTCACAGCCGATCGGGAAGAATATCCACAAACTATGAAGGCTGGCACGACACATTGTTGAAGCTGGGGGATGTTAAAGATTCGAGCGATGTTCGTGTTCTTGATGATGGCAGAATATTTATGAAGGCGCAGCCCGACATCCACCACGAAAACGGCATGGCGTGCATCGATTGTCACACCTCACACGAGGTGATGGGCGATGGAAATTTGTATATGCACGAAGAGGATCAGGTGAAGGTGAGCTGTGCCGACTGTCACTTTACCGGTAAGCCGGAGATAAAGACCATTTCGCAGGTGGACCAGGAATCGCAGCTTGTCATCTACCTGAGAAAGTTTAATCAAAAAGATAGCAAGTATCTGGTTGTGAAAAAGTCGGGTTTCCCATTGATAAACACGTATGTCAATGACCGCGGTGAACCCGAATTGGTGACCAAGAATGAAGGAAAGGTTTTGCCCTTGAAGCCCCCGGCTCCGATTTGTGTCGAGGGGACAGCGCACAAAGAACTTTCATGCAAAAGCTGCCATACGTCGTGGGCAACCCAGTGTGTGAGTTGTCATACCCAATATCATCCTGATGAGACCGGTTTTGATCTGCTCGATAACAAAGAAGTGAAAGGTGACTGGGTTGAAGCGGCGGCCAACTACCTGGTGGAAGCTCCAACTCTGGGTATGCGAGTCGAAAAGCAGGCAGATGATAGTGTTAAAAATGTAGTCGACACATTTATTCCGGGTATGATCGTTGAACTTCACAAAAAGGATCTAAATCCGAAATCAGTTGTCAATAAAGATATTATTTTCAGAAGATTGTTCGCCCCGACTTCACCTCATACGATAACGAAGGAAGGGCGTTCGTGTGAATCGTGTCACAACAATCCGGTGGCATTAGGTTATGGCAGAGGCAAGCTTGAATACGTGAAGCAAGGCAACTTCGGAAAGTGGAAATTCTCGCCAACTTTCCCGCTGGTCAAGTATGATGGGTTGCCCGAAGATGCATGGATCGGATTTCTAAAGACACGAAAAAGCTACGTAGCCACAAGAACGAATGTGAGACCATTCACCGTGGAAGAGCAGAAGAAGATATTAACGGCAGGCGCATGCCTGACCTGTCACAAACCGGAATCAAAGCCCATGAAGGAGTATCTGAATACAGGAAAAATGCCAAAAGTAAGTGATAAATGTTTGTTGCCTGTATGGAATTAAAAGAAGAAGAATGGAACACGGACTATGCGGACAACGCGGATTATCACGGAAGTTGAATTAACGAACCCGGTCATGTCATTCCGACGGAATGGAGGAATCCATCATGGCTATTAATGTGGCATTTAATTGGGTCGTTTATGATGCTACCGGTCAGGTTAGATTTCTCCACAAGGTCGAAATGACACTTGGTGATTTCATTGCAATAATTTAAAATCCGTGTCATCCGCGTTCTATAACACAGCTTTTTTTTAAATATTACTTAATAATCATAATAAAAATAATGAGGTATAAAAATGGCAGTACCAAAGAGGTTTAAGAAGTTTCAGGAAGATTTTCCGGAAGTAGCTGATGCATATGAAGCCCTGGGAACGGCGGTGCATCAAGCCGGTCCGTTGGATGATAAAACCCGGGCGTTGATAAAACTGAGCATCTCCGCCGGGGCCAGACTCGAAGGTGGATTTCATTCACACGTTCGTAAAGCGTTAAAGGCTGGTGTGACCAAAGAAGAGATGGTCCACGCCGTACTTCTCGCTCTTCCTACGATCGGTTTACCATCGATGATGGCCGCCATGAGCTGGATCGACGATGTCGTGGAAGACAAGAACTAAGTGCTAACCCATGATCAGTTTTAAAGAAGCCCAAGGCGTTCTGAAAACCGAATTCAGCAAGCTAAACCTGGAAACAGAACAGGTCGATTTGGTCGACTCCGTTGGACGAATTCTTGCCGAAGATATCTACTCCGACATTAACCTGCCTCCGTTCGATAACTCCGCAATGGATGGGATCGCCGTACATTTCAGTCCTGGTGTTAAAAAGTGGAAAATCATCGGGGAAATTTCGGCAGGCAAATTTAAAGATGTTGCCATCGATGAGAAGACAGCCGTCACTATCATGACCGGAGCCCGGTTGTCGTATGGCTGCGATGCTGTAATTCCTGTCGAAGACATTGAGATAGATGGTGATCATGCTTTATTGAGAGATGGCGTCAACATTTTCAAAGGGATGAATATCCGAAGACAGGGAAACGACCTAGTAAAAGGGAAAGTCGCGTTGGCTCAGAATACCCTGTTGAAACCACATCATGTGGCTGTAGCCGCTTCCTGCGGACAATCAACAGTGGCAGTATACAAGTGCCTTCGCATCGGTGTATTGGCAACGGGAGATGAACTCGTGGATGTTGATGAAACGCCGGCAGACGATAAGATCCGCTGTTCAAACTTATACTCGCTTCTCTCTGCTGTCAAAGCGATGAATATGGAGCCTATTAACCTGGGCATAGCAAGGGATGACAAGCAGCTCATATACGACCGTATGAAGTTGGGGCTGGACAGCAATCTGGATGTCCTTCTAACGACAGGTGGTGTCTCCGTTGGCAAGTACGATTACGTGATGGAGGTCCACGAAAAGCTTGGAATAGAGATAAAATTTTGGCGTGTTAACATCAAACCAGGCAAACCTGTTTTGTTTGGAGTATACAACAGCAATGGTAAGACAACACTCGTCTTTGGCTTGCCAGGCAATCCCGTTTCCTGCCTCGTCAATTTCCTGGTTTTTGTGCAGGATAATATCCAGTCACTGTTCGATCTGGATCTTACACAAAAAGTTGTTGCAACCCTTGATGATGATCTCAAAAAGGACGACGGCAAGCGCCACTTTATGAGAGGCTATTGTACCTCCGCCAATGGGAAATACACAGCGGGAAAAATAGGTTCGCAGTCATCCGGCAACCTGGCAGAAATGGGCAAGGCAAACTGTCTTATCATAGTTGAAGAAGAAAGGAGCGACCTCAAAAAGGGCGAGTTGGTTGAGTGTATAATGATTTAATTGCCACGGAGGCACGAAAGGTCACGGAATAATCCTTCTATTAAAAAAGTGTCCCCCCGAGGGGGGTAGTGGGCTGCAACGTATCAAGTGAACCTTTTCATTGCATGATGTAAGGCCGGAGAACACCCACCTTAGTCCTCCCTCAAGGGAGGAAACATGTTACCAAACAAACACAAATAAGGCACAGGGTTAATTACTCCCTGTGCCTCTTAGGCTTCATCAGCGTACTCTCTGTCTGATTTTTTTAAATTAAGATCTGATTTATGCACATTTAAATAATGTTGATTTCGGCATACATCAGTTCTATCAACAACCCTCTTTTCTCCGTTTCTTTGGCGGACCATCGGTCGGAGCTGCAGCCGGCAGTTGAAGCTTGGGAAGATTTTTTATTGACGGCTGATTTTGCTCCTCGTTATTTCCCGTCTGCGGGGTACCTCCAAAATATTTACTGACCTCTTTAATCTTGTCAAATGAAGCTTGCTGCTCCGGTGTCGGATTGGCAGTCATTTTTGGGAAAAGGATTTGATCCTTCCATTCATTCAAGCCACCTTTAAGGATGTAGACGGCTTTGAATTTTTTTGCCTTCAATAAAAACCACCCCTGGGTCGCCTTCTCTCCATTATCGGAATAAAGGATAATTTTATCTGTCGGGTAGAAGTTTTGATTCAACAGATCTGTTAGTTGTACGTTTTGTGCTACAGGAATGTGGTATTCACCAAATTCCTTGGCACTGCGAGTGTCTATTACTCTGAAATCGGAATTCCCTTTGATAATCCAATCGGCCACTTGCTGAACAGATACGTTATCGGCGTCTTTTTCAGCAATAACAGCCAGATCTTTCGCATTCAAAGTAATTCGAGTATTGTTGTACGGGCTGCCGGCAAAGGTGGCAAAGAAACCCAAAACCAGAGCAAGGAGCCCGAGCTTCTTTTGAGTGGATAGGTTAGAAAACATCTTTTTCATTTTGCTCCCTCCGCATCTTTCTTGGCGTAGTATTTTTCAACCTTTTCAACAAGCAGGAAGCCACCGAGCGCCATCAGCACAACGGCGAATATAAAAACACCGTAAGGAATGTTTAGAAGCTGCGGCAGGGTAATTTGTCCCATTGGGGCGGCGTTGAAGAAACCGGCAATCAACGGGAAAGCTTCACCGAAAATGAAGATTCCGAACAGGAGTCCCAGCACGAAGATGTATCCGTCGACTTTACCGGTTGCACAAGCCACACCGGACGTGCCCGGGCAGTAGCCGCCGATTACAAATCCGACACCTAAGATCAAACCTCCGACGAGATCAGCCCACACGTAGGTTGGCGCCAAATAAACCAGCGAAAGATCAACCCATCCGATCCAGGAGAAATAAAACAGGCCGAGCATGGCAGTAATGATGGCGGTGAACATTACTTTAAACACTGCCATATCCCTGAAGTAAAATTGGGCTGCCAGCTTTCTGGCGCTTCCAAAACCGGCTCTTTCTAAAAAGAACCCGAATCCGATTCCAATCACAAAAGCAACGATCAGACTTACTTCGGTTCCAAATAATCCGAACTTAAAAAAAGGTGCACTCATAACCATTGCCTCCTAACAAAATATGCGGCACCGTAAGCGCCGGCAAATACCATTATCATGAAAATCCAGCTTCCAACATTCAGCAAAGCACCTCCGGTCAACGCTTGTCCACTGGTGCAACCGCGGGCTAACTTGGCACCGATTCCCATCAGTGCGCCGCCGGCGAATGCATAAATGTATCTCAATTTAAAACTGATACGTGGACCTTTTTCGGTGGTTTTTTTAATCCTTCCGGCAAGTGCTCCAGAGATGAAGCCACCTACGATCAATCCCATCACTTCAAAAACCAGCCAGCTTTTAAATGGATTGACTGTACCATCACCGAGATAGCCTTGATAGAATGCGTTACCTTCCGCGTGATGAGGGGCAACTGCATTCACCCCAACAGCCACGACTGTGCTGAAGGCACCCGATGCTCCCAGACCGCGACCCATAATCACGAAGGCTGAAAGAAGAACCAGTCCCAATCCGATACCTGACAGATAAGGGTTCCAGTAAGGCTGTGCTGCTCGTACATTGACCTTTTCTTTTTCCTTGGTCACCGTTTTGGGAGCAGACACCGTTGTTGTTATCGAGCTCATATTTTCTCCCTAATATTATTCTGTGAAATCAAGACATTGAATTTATTTGAAAAGTCCTGCATGGATTAACCAGTGGCTATATTGTCCGGCGGCAACAAACACAAAACGCAATAGAAGGCCACCAACGATAACCATGATTGGTGCAATAGCTGTATGCTTGATTTTGTGATTTACAGCTAAAAGCTGGATGAACAGTGGAATCACCATTCCGATTCCAATCACGAACACCCAGAAAACCGAAGCAAACGGGCCGGTCAAAAGCAGGCTGGCGGCTTCTCTTTGTGAAGCTGAAGCCGTTAACAAGCCGATGAAGAACATGGCAACTATAATTAGTTCGAGCGTTAAAAACCCGTTGTCGGCTTTAGCAAGGAGTTCACGTTCGTACGCATCTTTTGCGATCATGTGAACAAATGCCGCTGCCGAGGATAGCCCGGACACCAGAAATAAGATGCCTAGAACAGAACTGTTCCATAAAGGTCTGCCAGTAAGTGTACTCAAAAGGATACCGGTGTAAACACCAAGCATGGCGCCCAAAACCATATTCAAAACTGCAACATTCTTAATAAAATGCGGGTGTTCCTTAAGCTTATCGGATAAATCACCGGTTATGGGAAATTTGTCTCGAATTAAATCCGGTATCTTAATGATCATATTCAAGATCAGAGCCGGATATACCAGCAGAAGGATCCACGCGCCCCATGACATCGGGGAAGTCACCTGGAAGGTTGTATAAAGTCTCCAGAAATAGAATTTGTGCTCCAGATCCAGGAACAATGCCAGCATGCCAAGACTCAAAATGACGATACTGAGAAACGGCAGATAAAAGCAGGAGCACTTGGTTTGTTTGTGCCTTCCACTGAACAGGAAATAGCCCGAGATGATCATCATTCCGGCAATCAGTCCACCGATGAACAGATATACCGGAATTTGCCACCCCCAAATATGGAGCGTTGGATCGATCAATTCATTATGACGCGTAATCGATAATTCGTGCATGTTAGCCTCTACGTTAGATAAAAGATTTTTGGCTTCGTACCGGCTTCCGGAATCCTGACGTGATGTTCACGCGATTTCAATAACTTGCTCACTTCACTGTCCGGATCATCGAGATCACCGAAATAAATGCTGTGTGTCGGGCATACATCGACGCATGCCGGGTTTTCGCCTTTTACCACCCGGTGGAAGCAGAAGTCGCATTTATCCGCATATCCTTCCGGATTGATGAATCTTGCGTCATATGGGCAGGCACCGATGCAGGCTTTGCATCCAATACACAGATCTTCTTCCACCTGGACAATTTGTCCGAAGTCGGAGTAATGGCTCGCACCTGTCGGGCAAACGTCTACGCAGGGTGCATCTTCGCACTGGTTGCATCGCTCACTCCTGATCTCCATGTGCAGGTCGGGAAATTCGCCCATAACATCTTCTACAATCCAGACCCTGTTGAACCCTTCCGGAACGTTGTTTTCCGTCTTGCAGGCCACTACACAGTCCATGCAACCAACACATTTCCGGGTATCTATGACCATTCCAAATCGTGCCATGTCATACCTCCCACTCAAATGTTACAAAGTTCACTCTCATGCCGGTCCCACCCATTAACGGGTCCGTCTTCACTTGCGTGATGAGTTTTGAATCATCGGCACCTTTGAGATATGTTCCTTTCAGCATTTTCGATGTATGGCCAAATCCATGTACCATATAGACACAATCGGGTCTGATCCTCTCCGTCACAAATGCTTTTACTTTATTGCTGATAACTCCGTCCTGGTTTTTGAGTTTGATGTAACTACCGTTCCGGATTCCATATCGCTGAGCAATATTTTTGTTGATCCAAACCGAGTTAGTGTCCATCATGTCATCCAGGATTCTGTTGGTTTGTGTCCGGCTGAACGTATGGACCGGAGCTCTGCCATACAGCAAGCGAAAATAACCTGCAGGCGGCTCATCAGGGTTAGTATATTTTGGAACCGGGTCGAATCCCTTTTCCTGCAACTGCAGTGAATAGAATTCAATCTTTCCGGATGGAGTATCGAAGTAGGGTTTAACCCCGTCTTCAAAATAGATGGGTTGCCTGGGTGCGACAACCACTCCTTTTTTCTTCATATGCTCCAGGCTCAATCCCACTTTCTTCAGCCGGTAATCGAGATATTCTTCGACGTTATTCCATGGGAACCAAGCATCGAGTCCGAGACGGGTTGCCAGTTTCTTTGCGATCCAGTAATTGGGCTTTTGGTCGCCCGGCGGATCAACTACTGGCTGACGCAATGCCACATAAGGCACCTTAAAACTTGGGTTGTTAAGCTCATCATACCGTTCCAGGTACACCGTTTCAGGCAAAACCACATCAGCCCATCCGGCGATTTCACTTCCAATGGTGTCGACAACGACGAGGAAGTCGAGATTCTTGATCGCCTTGATCGTTTGTTCAGGCTGCGGCAATGAGTACGGCAGATTTGTTCCGTACACAAACCAGCCTTTGATTGGATATGGTTTGCCGGTGATCGTTGCTTCTCTGACACCCGTGGTTATCTCCTCTATGGCAAATGGATATTTTCCATCAGGATTGTCCAGCGGTTTCTTAGCCGATTTTGGATACGGTGGATAAGGATATTCCGGAATATCGAGCCAGGTCGGTTGATATAGCCCTCCTTTTCTGCCCCAGCTTCCGAGCAAGGCATCCAACAAAGCGATTGCACGTGAGCGCTGGGTGTCATCACCATACCAGGTTGAATGACGACCCGGATGTACGAGGGTTGCCGGGTGGTACAGTGCCATTTCACGGGCGGTTTTCCTGATGATATCAGGTTCGATACCAGTCTCAGGATAAGCCCACTCCGGAGTGTATGATACGATTTCAGCGGCGAACTGCTCAAAACCGAAACCGTATTTAGTCACGTAATCGGCATCATAAAGATTTTCTTTTACGATGACATTCATCCACGCCAAAAGCAGGGCGATGTCGGTTCCGGGTTTAATGGGCAGATAATATTTGGCCTTGCTTGCTGCGACCGAATAACGGGGATCAACAACGATGATGGAGGCGTGGTTTTCTACAGCCTTTGAAAACTCCTGCACTTGTGTATTGTGCATGTTTTCGCCAATATGAGAACCGATCAGCACGAGACATTTTGCGTTCTCAATATCAGTCCTTTCAGGTCCACCGACCGTTTCTCCATACGTCAATTTGAACCCCACATCACGCGGGCCTTTACACTGTGCAAAAGATGGTGCTCCAAAGTTGATGGCGCCATATGCTTTCATCATATGATGGAGGAAATTGGCTCCAATTCCGTGGTGAAACATCGCCATGGACTCAGGACCATACTTTCCCTTGATTTCAAGCATCCGTTTTGCAACGTAGTCAAGTGCTTCATTCCAGGTTACTTCTACCCATTGTTCCTCACCGCGGACACTTTTGCGGATGAGTGGTGAGCGAAGTCTGTCAGGATCATAATGTGCACCGACTCCGCCCGTTCCGCGCGGACAAAGCCGGCCATTGCTGAGCGGATCATCAGGATGACCTTCGATCTTCCAAAGCTTGCCATCCTTTACGTATGCCATAGCGCCGCACTTCCAAAAACACATGGAGCAGTAAGTCGGTATCTTTTGAATCCCTTTAACGCTTTTTCCGGTAATCTTTTTAGCACCTTTCACTAAAGGACTCATGGTACCGGATAACACTGCTGCCCCAAAAGTGGCGCCGGAAATCTTTAAGAATTTTCGTCGGGAAATAGAGTTCATATTATCCTCGAACCGTTGGTTATACTCGCATTAATTTCTGCGTCAATAAATTCTTATGCAGTCTTTGCTTCCACTTCGTGAGTTAACACCCAGTGGTCTATGGCCTTGATCAGTTCTTCGATAGCGTTTAATACAGGCTGTCGGTGTTCGGGGTCTATATGGCTGAGGATCTCGGCATGCAAGTCGTAGGAAGCCTGTCGGATATGGTTGACCATTTCAATTCCCTTTTTGGTCAGATGCACATCTATGCTGCGGCGGTCTTCCGGAGAAATGCGTCTTTTTATAATTCCCTTGTCTTCCAGAGAGGTCAGTATACGTGTAACCCCGCCTGATGTGATATCAAGTCGCGATGATAATTCTTTAACGCCAATAATATTACTGTCGAAAAACTGAACAAGACACGTGTATTCGGAAGTGGTGATATCAAGGCTGCGAACAAAATAGTTGTCCTTGAGAGCACACTTTTGGCGGAGGGTGAATACCGATCTCGCCATTTTTGTAACATATTCCTGACTACAAGGCATCGTGAAACTCCCGATTGACTACAGTGTGAATTTCTTACGATGTAAGATATCCACTATATAACTATTTGACTATGTGAAATAATGCTAAAGCCACACAAATTTTGTCATTGGGTTAAAAAGGACCACGAACGATGTCCACTTAACAGTAGGAGTAATATTTGCCAAGATTCTATTTTGTATTAATTTGTTCGATCGTATAAGTAATGAAATGACCACTAATCTATGGGGAAAAATGAAGAAGAGCCTGTTGCTGATACTCACTGCCGGTATGATGGTATGCTTATGCAGTATTCCGGGTCGAGTGATGGCCCAATCAAAAACCGAAAGCCAAAAGACGAATAAACATATGCCGCCAAGGGGACCTGTGAAAGTGGATTTTACAACCTCGGTAATTAAGGGCTATGGAGATGATCACTATTTCCCGGATGCTGCTATCCAACCGGATCCGAATATGGATTATAAAGTCGTTTTCCTGATCACCAAGAATGATGCGAAAGCAGATATAAATTTTGGTCTGGAACACATGGCCAGGCTTATTAATCTTCTGCATGATGCCGGAGTTAAACAGGATCATATCCATCTTATAGGTGTTATGACAGGTCCGGCAACAGCCGTTGCTTTGAGGGACAGCACGTATAAGAAAATGTTTACCGTCACCAATCCAAACGACACCCTTCTTACCGAGTTGACAACTGCAGGTCATGCCGAACTGTACGTTTGCGCCCAGGCTTTATCAGGAATGGGATACGGGGCATCATATTTAAACCCGAACGTTAAAATGGCACTCTCTGCACTAACGACTGTTACGACGTATGAGCTGAAGGGATATGCGTTGATGCAGTTTTGAGAGGTTGTGTAAACAGAACTGTCATCCTGAAGTTGTTCCGATTTTCGGAACAATGTAGGTTCTCGTTTAACAGGAAGAGACAATTGTTTCAACTGCAGCAAGCGTTGCCGGATGAAACGAGGTCCTGATTTTCCCTAAAAAGTCAGGGAAAATCAGGATAACAGATACAGTTCGTGAGATGTATTTCCCCATTTTATGGTTGGTCACCTCAAATAGTTTTACATTTTTATTATTGAACTTAACCCGAATTATTCACGAAAAGAGGCATAATAAGTAGTCATTATATTGATTTTATTATGTTTATAAATTTGATAGGAATACTCAATTTTGGGTATGATGATTCATAGCTTCGAAATTTAACGGTGGGCTGCCTTGTCCCAAAAATGGCTTATCAACGTACACAAGTACGATTCTGGCGCCATTTCCGTGACGCCTTGTCCACCACTAAATTTCTTGGTGAATAATCCGGGTTAACTCCGCGCCGCAACTTTACTGCGATGATTCTTTTTAAAAAGGAAAAAAGCCGGGACACCAGCCAATACAGTCAGTAGTGCAATGCATGACTCTAAGGGCCTTTCAAAAAAAGCGAGAATCAGGATGAGCGTTCCAGCGATTGCATAAATGACCGGGAGGGCAGATCCTTTCATTTTAGAGGAATCATTCTTCAGTTTTGGAAGCCTGAATACACCGAGAGCAGCCAGGATCGGGAAAATGCCCAACGAAAAACCCATGTAGGTCAAGATCTGATCAAATGTGCCTGAAAGAACCATGATGATGGAAATACCGCTCTGAAGTAGAATAGCTTTTGACGGAACATTATTGGTGGGATTCACATCGGAGACGAACCTAAAGAAATATCCATCCTGTGCCATCGAATAATAAACACGGGGACCAAGTATGATAAAGGCACTCAGCGAGGAAAAGAGGGCAAAGGATATAAGCAGTGAAAACACCGTTTCCATGGATCGTCCGAATAAACTACCCATAGCCAGTCCCCCAATCGAGATAACTCCACTCATGTTTTCGGGGGTCACTGCAAAAATGAATAGCATGTTCAATAAAAAATAGAGAAGTATTACGGTTCCGGTCCCGATCAACAAAGAGAGTGGTATATTTTGGGATGGATTGCGGATTTCTGAGCCGATATACGTGGAGGCATTCCATCCGCTGTATGCAAACATGATCCACATGAGAGACAGACCCATCGTTTTCCAACCACCAAAATCGTATGTATAGGGTTCACCGGAAGTCAGATGACTGATGTCACCCTGGCCCCAGGCAAATCCAATGGCTATCAGGCCTACAACGAGAGCTACTTTTAAAACGGTAAGATAGTTCTGAATTCTTGCTCCGAATTCGATTCCGCGCAGATGTACGGACGTAAACAACATAATGACAAAAATGGCCAGTCCCTTTTTTACCACAACCGGCGTGAGTAGAAAAACAGAATCCTCCGAGGTCAAAACAGCAGGAAAGGCACGGGTGAAGTATTCACTGAATCCGATGGCGGAAGCGGCAATTGGAGCCGAGAAACCTACAATGAAGGAAATCCATCCACTCAGAAAACCGATCATCGGGTGGTAGAGGCGGGAGAGAAAAAGATATTCACCACCAGCATGGGGCATGGCAACTCCAAGCTTGCTGTATGCAAATGCACCGCAGAAAGCAATGATGCCGCCAATAATCCAGAGCAAAAGCATAAGTAGTGGATTGCGCAGATCTGCCATCAACAACCCGGAAGTGGTGAAGATCCCGGCACCTATCATATTGGCAATGACAATATTGGTGACTGGAAACAGACCGAGTCTCCTCTCCAATCGAACATCAGTGGCCGTGTCCATAGAAACGTACTATTCCGACTTTTTATAACTGATGGATAGACCGCCTCCTGATTCATCTACGGTCGTTTCGTAATTCGGAAGTCCCTGTACATATTTCAATAATTCGTGGGTTCCGCCATAACCATAACTTTTGTGAACATTGTGTACTGTGAAACATCCACCTACAGCCAGCTTGGGATCAAGGGCAGTGAAGTAATTTTTAGACCAGCCTTTATCGGCGTCGTGGAAAACGAAATCGACGGGACCTTCGAGTTTTGGGACTACCTCGTGAGCGTCAGCTACCCGTGCATCGATATAATCAGCCAGACCGGCCTCTTTGAAATTTTTTACTGCTTCTCTGTGACGCGATTCATCTATTTCTATGGTCGTGAGTCTTCCCCCTGTCTTACTCAATGCCCACGCTATCCAAATACCGGATCGTCCGGTAGACGTGCCAATTTCAACGGCATTCTTATATCCATTTTTGATGATGATGTCATATAGCAACTTACCGTCTGATTCCGGTATGTTCATGTCATGCCATTGGTTCCGATGACTCTCCAAAAATTTTTCCACACGTGCGTCGAGCTCCTTATTCTCCTTCAGATTTTGAGATTGAGCGGGACCCGAATACGAAACTATGATCAGTAAGAATGGAATGATCAGTGGAGAAAGATGGGGGAAGGGTTTCATTTGATCCTCCGTTATTTTGTCTCTGCTTCGAAAGAACCTGTCCGGTAATTGAATTGATGGGATGTGATTTCGGCCAGGTCTGGTTAGTTGGATTCCTCCGGAATAATCAGATTAAGATAAAATCTGATTATCTATATGATAATACAGTATCCTGTTTATTAAAAAGTTATTGCGGGAAAATGAGGAGCTTCAGACAAAATAAGCATAACCACAAAAATCCCCTGAATGGGACTTCCTATTTTACTTCCGGTTGTACATATGAAATAATTGTCGTCTCTCACTCTCCATGAATATGGTGAGGGCCGGGGAGGGGTTCACGGATAACTGCTAAAAGACTTAACACCTTCCAGGTAGGCTGCAAATTCTTCATTGAATAGCGCTCCGGGACGTCTGTTACGAAGTAGTTCAACAGCATCGCAACCATCCATACCCATGTAAGTGAGAATCAGCCCGGCCATCAGGGCCGAACGGTTGAAGCCTAAACCACAATGTGAAAGTACCTTATAGCCATTTCCGATTAGATCGCTACCCATCCGTGCAACAGTGTGCAGTTTTTCGAGGTCCGGAAGTTCACGGTCGACAATAGGGAAGTAGATATAAAGGAGGTGATTTGGGACAGTCGGTACTCCAATGTCCAAATCGCCGTCAAGGTCTATTACAGCCGATATTTTGTTCTCTTCAATTGGATCCCAGTCATCAACATCTGGCGAGAGGTATAGAAAACCTTCACGATCAACCTGAATAATTTCCATTGCTAAAACTTTCTAAAGTGTTCAGTATCAATATCACAAGCAGGCGTTAAATCCACATAGTCATAAATGTATATGATACAGGGATAAATGAAAACCTGAAGTCAACGTTTGATTTCTACGGTGGAATTGGAGTTTTGTTTCTATGGTGTCGGTCTGAGAACTTCTCTATCTGCGTTTGATTGCTGGATTGTTTACCAGCCATGCACCTTCAATTGCAACGCATTGGCATAACGATCAAGCCCGATGCGCGCAGCTTTTACATCGGCGGATGTCGCCGGTTTTGTGGTATTCGGTCCTTCAAAATGCCAGGATAATACGTTTAGGATGCCGGCCTTGCGGTCTGCTTTCAGGTCAAAACGGCCAATTAGATGCTCGCCTGCAAGAATGGGCAGGCAGTAATAGCCATAGATACGTTTGTGAGCCGGTTTGAAAATCTCAAGGATCTGGTCAAAATCAAAAAGAAGTTTTGCTCGATTTCGGTCCCAAAGCACAGGATCAAAGGGTGACAGGAGAACCCCCTGATCACGTCGCGGCCGTACCCGTGACAAACAATCTGCAAGCTCAAGGTCCTCCGGACGTATCCATCCTGCTGTCTTTTTGCCATCGTTGCGAATCAATGAGCAATGACTGATTGCATCTTTCTCAAGAAGCCTGTGAAGGGCGACAGTAATTTGTTTCTGCCGGTTACGTAGACGCCAGGTCTGGGCGAGTGTTCCCGTAGTAGCCCAGCCATGTCCATTTAAGGCATAAAGCAGTAATTGTTCAATGGCATCCGGTTCCGGTATCGCTCGTTCCCTGTAATGATCCGGTATTACATTTTCTGCGAGATCATACGTGCGCTGGAAATTACGCCGTTCCCGGATCGCAAGTTCTCCAGACGACCACATGGCTGTAGCTACCCGCTTGGTCGTTTTCAGGTCCCACCATCCGCTGCTTCCTCTTCCTTCCATGTCGACGGACCGTAGTGGACCTTCATTACGAATACGACGGCGAAGCCGGTCAGCAACATCGGGATGTTCACCGATCAGATCACCCCACCACGGATGTTCGACGAACTCCCTGCGTCTGAAATCCATAACGGGGTAAAGTTCTATAGGGAGCCAGCTTGCCTCGTGGCCCCAATACTCGAAAATGGGTTCTCCGGGTTGGAGTAATTCTTCTGCAACCTGCGGATTGAAACCATCCAGGCGGGATAGCAGCACGATAGTGTGACTCCGGGCCCCGGCAATAGAAACAGTATCGAGTTGCAGGTAACCGAAACGCTGGATGATCTGCCATGCGGCTTTCCGTGCACGAAGGCCGTTTCCGGCAGCACGTTTGGGCATGCCGGTCCATGCCGGTTTCAGCAGGCCTGCTCTGGCGAGAGCGAGTCGCCTGGCCGAGCGCAAGTTAATAGTTTCGACTTCGCCTGAGGACATTTATTCATTTGACTTAAAGGACTTATAACATCCCGATCAAAGTAATAAATCTCGAAGACAGAACAGATAATCACCTATAAGGAGCTTACGGCGTAATTCGACTATGAGGTAAACACGTTGAATTGGAAAAGATTTGTTTTTGCTTCGATACGGAAGAAATAATCAAGAAGCCAGGGAAGCCACGCGTCTAAAGGTGTTAAAGAGGACCTTCACCTTTTTTGAAAGATTCTGTATTTCCTGTTCGGCAAGCTCGTCACCCTCTAACAACCTGCTGAACCCGGTTATCTTTTGCTCCGCCATGGTTGTTGTGATTTTACGAAATCCCATTTTCCAGTCGGGGAAATCTCTTCTGTCCGAGTATTCCGCCAGGAGTCGAATAATATTCGTATGTCTCTTGTCCTCACTAATCTTCCTGAACAGAGATTCTACCTCGTGCTTCGGGCCTTCGAGCAGTTGTATGAAATTTCCTCCGGAATAGAGCATTACTCCCGTGATGCCCCTTTTTTCATTCCTTCTAATAGATTTTTCCAGAATGTGGATCAATTCATGCTCGTTAAATGACTCAGTCTCTGAGCTCAGGTATATCAGTTTGTAGATTTTGTTATCCATCACTTTTTTTCAGCAAAATTGGGTAATTACAAGTCTGATCAGCGCTCCGGATTGATAACATGCGGTGAAGCAAGAACCGAAAGTGTCTCTTTTCAGACTAAAGACCTTATCGAATTCCGGATAATAAAAGTTAAAGAAGTATAGAGGAAATTAATGTTCAGAGATAATATAATATATATGTATATACTATTGGGTCTGCGATCACATCTGTTTTCTAACTTTCATGAAAATCTTCATAATCTGTCAGCGTTTTTGGAGTAATGGCAACACGAAGGGCATTAGCCACAGCAAACACATCGATGATTTCCTGTGCAACGGCTCCGGCGACAGGAGGGAGCATGCCGATAGCAGCGAAGATCATCCCGACGACACTCAGAGCCATGCCCCCCACGGCACTTTGCAGGGCTATGGTACGCATCCTGCGGCCGATGTGCATGAGCTCGTCCACACGTTGAAGGGAACTGTCGAGGATCACTGCACCGGCAGCCTCGGTGATGATGTCGCTGGCCTGACCAAAAGCAATGCCGACAGTGGCAGCGGTGAGAGCAGGTGCGTCGTTAATGCCGTCGCCGAGAAATACCGTATTGGCAAGTGCCGTTTCTTTACGGACCAGTGCCAGTTTCTCTTCCGGACTCTGACTCGCATAAACCTCTTTAATGCCAACCTTTTCAGCCAGGTATTTGACTTCCGACTCCCGGTCCCCGGAAATCAGCAACACTCGTTCAAACTTATGAAGTTTTTTCAGATGGCCAATGAATGGCGATCCTTCAGTTCGTGGTTCGTCACGGAACTGAAAAGTGCCGGCATAGTGATCTTCAATTAGAATAACACATTCCATTCCACCGGACAAAGGTGGAATTTTTGAGGTAATATCCGGTTGTCTGGATGCGAGCTTTTTTCGGTTGGTAATGCGGATTGATCGTCCATTGACAACCCCGACCAATCCTTCGCCGGGCCTCTCACTAACTTGACCGGCTTCAGGCAGCTTGAGTTTTTCATGCCGGGCAGCATCTATAAGGGCAGCTGAAAGGGGGTGACGAGAGTAGCGTTCCAGGCTGGCAACCAGTGCCAGGACTTCATTCCTTTCAAATCCTGGCTCAATATGCATTTCCGTAAGCTTTGGCTGACCATATGTAAGCGTGCCGGTCTTGTCAAACATGGCTACGCGGCAAGTCTCGATCTTTTCGAGAACAGCCGGATCCTTAATAATGATGCCTCTTCGAGCGGCCAGCGATATGGAACCGATGATCGATACCGGAATGGCAATAAGCAGTGGACAGGGTGTTGCAACGACAAGTACGGCAAGAAACAGCACAGGATTACCACTGATTGCCCACGCAAGTATGGCGATTGCGACGGCAACAGGTGTATAAACGGCCCCGAGCTGATCTCCCAGACGCCGCATATGAGGTCGCTCTTGTTCTGATTCACGCATAACTTGCATGATTTTGGCATAACGAGAATCGACTGGAAGCTTGTCAGTCCGTATAGTAAGGGCTGTTTCTCCATTTATGGCACCCGACAATACTCCGGACCCCGGTGCCTTTGAGAGCACATAGGGTTCACCCGTAAGATAGGATTCATCCATCGAACCGTGGCCATCGACGACCGTGCCGTCGACCGGACAAATTTCATGCGGAAAGACCACCAGTAAATCTCCGATAGCCACATCCTCAAGTTTTATATCTTTTAAGTCATCGTCTCGCTTGCGATGTGCTTCAGACGGCATTCGTTTGGCTAAAGCTTGCAAAACGGATGAGGCATTTTGGACCGCATACGCCTCCAGGGTTTCGCCACCAGAGAGCATCAGTACGACCAATGTGCCAGCCAGGTACTCACCGAGCAACACGGCGGTAACGATGGAGATGCCGGCCAGAAGATCCGAGCTGAATTCAAAGTGAACGACATTCCTCGCAAGATCGTACACAAGCGGTAACCCACCGAAAAGAAGAGCAGCAAATAACGGGATATCGTACAAGGGATACCCCGCAACTATTCCATTAGTTTCAAACAGATAGCGCATTACGAGATGAAGAACGATGGTAAAAAGAGCTATGGCGGCTATGTATCCCTCTTTCGGATATCGTCTCAAAAAACTGTAATAACCTTCTGGCTGGACCATTGAGCTAAGGAATTGTACCGAATAATGTCAGGAGAAATGGCTGCTTTTATGGAGCATCATAAATTCTACATTGACAAAAAAAGATATGATAAGAGTACTGAACTTTTCATGTCAGTTATGACACAAAATTGATGTACTGTAGTACTTAACGTGTTAAGAGTCCCAGTACAGAGAAGAGAAGAAGCAGTACAAAGATGGTTCCAAACAGTCCGTTCAACCATTTTTTATCTGGATTTTTCACCCAGTAAAACAGTCCAAGTGAAAAGAAAAGTGCTTGGGGTATCACTTCCAGCCAGCCTCTTAATTGTTCGGGGATGGGAATAACGGTATATATCATTCCTTCGACTGAACCGGGTGCCGGACCAAACGTCGAAAGGGTGCCAAGCGCAACCAATATCCACCACATTATCAGCCATCCATTCCGGCGAGAGAATAAAGATTTTCTTATCGGGTAGAAAGCAAGGGCAAAGATAAATCCGCGAATAGGCTGAAATAATGGTCCGGCCATGATCATAGGATCATCAATTTGTCTCATCCAGCAAGCCATTTCAGGACGTGCAAAAAAGGCTGAATAATCAAGAAAGCTCGCAGCGAACATACCAACCAAAAAGTAGGTGATCGTATGAATGACGATCGATTTCAGGGACAATTCCAGAAACCCCGGGGATAGGTTCTTCTTATTTGGCTGTTCCATTCACCTTGATTGAAAATTTACCGGTTTGGTTGCACCTTCAGAAAATAGAAGTGAAAATATTACTATGAATGGCTATTAAACCAGTATTGTCAATAAAATGAAAATACTTCAAGCTTTTACGGGACTACTGGATGTTTAGATCCTTTTAAAGGATAGTAGCCCTTATCCATTAATGTGCATCTTATGCCTGGATGGAAAGTTATTCGTATTGGGTACAAGGTAAGTACAAGTCTTTAAGCTAATTAACGTGAGTTCGATATAAGCGTTGGAAGAAATCGTTAAAAATCGATTTGTTTTAGATTTTTATGACTCATAGCACCCGGATTAATCCGGGTGTTAGGGAGAATCCGTTAATACATGAACCGTTTTAACTGTTTATGCCGGTCCGGATATAAGCCTGTATATGTGAAATCAGCATTTTTGAAGGTTTATCTTATCCCGAGCTGAGGTTAATTAGGTGAAAATTTTGTCTTCCTTTCCAATCCAGAAATACAGAAGCATTCCGATGAACGGCAGCAAGAGGATAACTACAATCCATAGTAATTTCTTGCCGGTACTCCCTGGGTTTTTCAGACAGTCGTAGATAGCCACGATATCGAGTATCAATATGATTAGTTTTATTAGCCCAAAAAACATGGTTTCTCCTTTTGTAAGTGGGTATATACAGGATTGTACTGTCTGTTCGGCACAGAAGTTTCAATATCAGTCGTTTTATTTTAACAACCGGAGTAATTATGGACGGATCTGGAAACGCATAATGGGACGACTTTCGGAACGTCTGACAACCTCTTTAAATCCTGCTTTCAGAAATACAGAGTAAAGTCCTGTGTACAATGATGGATCCGGTTTTTTCTCATGATCGATTTCGTGCGGATATCCTTCAACGATAAGTCCGCCTTGCTGCCTGACATACTCGACGGCAGCCAACAGCAGTTTTTCTGAGATACCGGTCTTGCGATGACTCCTTGTAATGAAGAAACAGACCACAGACCATACGGGCGTTTCATCAACTTTTTTGAGCAGAGGTAACGCATCGAGGCGGGGAAACTGTTCTCGCGGGGCAACAGAACACCAGCCAACAGGAGTGTCTCCGTCATAGGCAATAATTCCCGGGATTTTTCCAGCCGCTGTAATTGCATTTAATGCTTTTCGGTTCCCATCACCTTTATGTTTTATGTATTCAACGCGGTTAAGTCTCCACCACATACACCAGCAGCCGCCTGATGCACCGTGCTTCCCAAATAATTCTTCCAGGTCACCCCAAAGGTCAATGGTCAGAGGCTTAATAGTGATGTTTGTAGAATCAGGCATACCAAAATCTTTAAAGATTATGTCTCTTCCGCAACAAAAAGAAACATAATAAGTTAGGATATCAAAATATAATGTTTTAAGGGTGATGATATGAGATAATAGCCGCTGTCTTATTCTTTTTAGCCGGAATTATTGCATTAATCAGGAATGGTAACCTTGAGCACTTCTCCGGCTCCTGCGGGTGCACCGAAACCGAGTGCTGATACATAAATATTGCCATCCGGACCAAAAGTCATACCTGAGGGTAAATTAAGCCCGTCAGCTATAACCACCTTTTTACCAGAATTGTCTACCCGCATTATTTTGCCTGAGTTAGGATACGGGCCGGGGCTACTTATACTGGTGTTTTCAAGTACATAGATGCGTCTCTGTTGATCAATCAAGATACCGAGCACTGTCGTGAATCCGGTTATCCAAACTTTTATCTGACCGCTTGGTGTAACTTTAAAGATGCTCGAGTTTCCCTCAATTATGGGGAAAGTGTTCAGATTACTGATGAAGAAATTTCCATTATAAGCTACAACGGTAGGCACAATGTGACCCTGGGTAGCTGAAACATCAATGATGCGGTTTATTTGTCCATCGGGAGTTACACGAACCATCTCGCCATGGTTGGGTTCAACAGCATATAAGTCGCCTCGTACGTTAATCATACTATACCAGGTTCCATCAGGCTCAAAGTCCTCTTCTTCAGGGTGTGCAACCGGATGGGACTGCTGCCATGCGCTCAGGTCGGCAATTATAGTCCATGAGCTGTCAGCAGGGTTAATACGAATGATGCCATTTGGTACGGATGCAACACCGTGGGAACATCCTGCACCGGCAAGAATAGCATAAAGTGTATTATGGATGAATGCTACGTCAGCTACTCCTGAAGTCAGGCCTCCCGTAGCTGCAGACGTTTGACTCGATGGCAGACTGTCTACATATGTCGTCCTAACACCCGATGGGCTGATTTTTGATATTCTGCTACCATACAAACTTCCTGTATAGGGGCCTATAGGCGGGATAACCTGGGTGCAGGCATTAGCTGTTGAATTGGAACCGCCAACACCACCTTCAGCTACATAAAGGTAGCCATCAGGTCCGAATTTAAGTCCCCTTGGATTATTTAGACCTGTAGCAAAAACAGATACGCTGCCTGTGTTTAATACCTCAGGACTGCTTTTATGCATTGATTGGATTGATGATGCCGTTCCATCAGTCGATGTTGTCGTGATATTATCATGGCAAGAGATTGTGAGGAACAAAAAGCTAAGTAACGCGATGAAGACATATGCTAATCGCTTCATATAAGCCTCCTTGATAGAGATGTGAATGTAGAAAAAGAAGGAATGAACCTACATCTTGGAAACACAGAAGTAATCTTCCGCTCCAGATTGGTCTAATCACCGTTTATGATCACTGGTTCTGGATCATACGTTTTGGTGATTTTATTGTCGCAGCCGGACGCTTATCTCTCACGCACAACACAAATCGTTACATCTATGTTTGTATCGAGCCGCTCCGCTTATTGCTATACTTAGATATAGAAGATTGTATGATAAATCCATGAACATACCCATTATATTTTCTTTAGATAAACCTAAATTATACTGATGTAACGATCAGCATTTAAAAAAACGGGGTATTAGGTACCGAATCATACTGGAAATGCTTCTCTTGGTAGGAATCTGCAAAAAATAGAATGATTACTGGGAAATAATACACTTTCAATACTTATAATTAATAGTCAACCGAAGAATAGTTAACGTTTCAATTTTTTATCAATTTTGTTTTGTAAAATATATATAATTAAATCAGATTATTATTCCATGGTTATTTCTAATCGCAATTTTAGTGTACTTTTACGAGGTATTTAAATCGTTATTTTATGATGTAATATTATGTTAATATTAATATTTATAAGGTGTAACGTATAGCCTTTGTAAACCTCTCGAAAAAGTTGATCTTTAATTGGGTACGTTGCGTATTAGGCAAAGAAAAACGATATATTATTAATAATATTTATTCTTGTCATGGCCCCGTTTCTCTCAGTCCCAGCTGTGTGAGTTGAAAATAAAATATTGATGATTGTTTATTCAGACAAAACTCGCTGTAACGTCGTAGAAAATAAATGATTATTCAATAATTTTGAAATAAGATCATGATTTTTGTGTGCTAAACATTTGTATTTGTGGGAATATTAACTGATAAAAAACAAGATATATGTAATAAAATAAGTAGGGGAGATAGGGATGCATTTTCGTCTCTATTTAATGAATACTACGCATATTTGTACAATTACGGAATGAAATTGATACATGGAGATGATGAAATTGTAAAGGACTGCATGCAAGATGTTTTTTTATCAATTTGGATAAACAAAGAAAAAATATCTGGGGTAAAATCGATTAAATCATATCTTTTCTCAGCGTTAAGGTTTACCATTTATGATGAACTTGAAAAAACTAAAACAAGAGCGGCAAGAGAGAATTTATACTATGAAGAAATAGATTCTAATCTATATGATATTGAACAACTTATGATTCATTTTGAGATTGAGACTGAAATGAAAAACCGGGTTACTCAATCTTTAAAAAAACTTAGCAAAAGGAAAAAAGAGGCGATTTACCTGAGGTTTTACCATGGATTCAGCAATGAAGAAATCGCAGATATCATGAACATAAACACGCAGAGCGTTTACAATTTGATCTCTGAATCAATTACACAGTTGCAGAGGTTTGTGGGAAAATAAATCAATTTCGGAAGTTACGTTAGACTCATATTAAAATCATGTAAATTATTAATTATCAATAATTTATTAGTTATTCTGAAAGTCTTCTATTCGACTGTGAGAATTTTTTTTATCGTAAACCAGTAGAACCTTCCTCCTGTCCCGACTATATATAAGAAAAGCTTATAACTGAAGCGATTTTTGAAAATAGTTGGTAGTTGATGAATAAAAATCAAAAGAATATCGGTGATTTACTTAACGATGATTCATTTCTTCGCTGGGTAAATAGATCGGCGGATCCGAAAGAGGAATTGCATTGGGAAGAATGGCTCAAATCGGATCCGGATCATGAGAAGATCTTCTCGGCAGCCTTGAAATATTTAGACTTTCCATTTAAGCAACTTGATGTCACTGAAAAAGATGTAAAGGCACAGTTGCATTCATTAAATAACAGAATTGATGACTATGAAGAGTCCCAAACGGCCAGGGTTCGGCCTATTGGAAATCATATACCCCGACAGAGAAGTCACATTTTCAGGTATGCAGCTGCCGCTATAATTGCTTTAACAATTGGAATTATAGCTGTCATACACAACAGGCTACCTGAACAAGAAGTACCTGTAAAAATTGAGTACGGTAGTATACATGTTCCCTATGGCAAACATGAACTGATAAAACTTGTCGATGGATCGGAAATTATACTGAACGCAAACTCTGATCTTCGATATCCTCTCAAAAACAATAAAAATCGATCTCTTGATATCTGGTTAAGTGGGGAAGCTTATTTCTCCGTTGTTCACGATCCCGATGGTAAACATAGAATATTTCGTGTTCACACGAATGATGGAGTTATCAGGGATATCGGTACCCAGTTCGTTGTAAATACCCGGAATAATGCAACAAGGGTAGTTTTGGTAAAAGGTGAAGTAGAGCTTGAACCATCTCAGAAGAACAATGCAAATCCAAATCGCGCGAGGATGAAACCCGGTGAAATGGGAAGTTTCAGCATATCAAATCCGAAGATAGATCTGGTCAAGGTTAATACAGATGTCTACACCTCCTGGATCCACAATAAGCTTGTCTTTGACAATACTCCCGTGAACCAGGCTATTCAATCCATAGAGAATTACTACGGAGTAAAAATTCAAGTGACCGATCAGACTGCTCTGAAGCAAAGGATTTCGGGAACAATCAGAAATTCCAATTTAACAACTGTTTTAAAAGGTCTTAGCAATATTCTGAACCTGAAAGTTGAACATAAAAACAACATCATACTCTTGAATAAATGATAATAGGAGTCAATATGAATAAAGGAATACGTTCCTTTCTTTTACTATTAACCATATTGAGTTTTACCTCATGTTTGCAATCCGCAAAAGCACAGGCATATACCGATGACCAGGGGCTTTTGTCGGATAATAATTCGGGAATGATAACTTTAAAATCTGTCCTGAAAACGATTGAACAGAAATATGATGTAACATTTCTGTACAAAACGGAGCTTGTAAGCGACAAATATGTTCCAGAGACAAAAGCGCTTTCTACCGATCTGTTTCAATTACTGTACTCGACGCTTAAGGATAATAACCTCCGTCTTAAGCAGATGGGAAAAACGTTGTATGTGATTCTTCCGGTTGAAAGCAGTCTGAAGCGGACAACAACTGAGATTAAACAATTTTCCGTTAATGGAAAGGTTACTGATGCGAAGACCGGTGAGGCATTACCCGGGGTCAACATCATGCTTAAAGGGACAGAGAGTGCAAATATTATTGGGACAACAACAGACGGAAACGGAAATTACACATTGGATGTACCGGATTCTCATGGCACATTGCTGTTTTCCTACATTGGATATAAGACAGCATCTGTGAATATCAATGGTCGGAAAGTAATCAATGTTGCTTTACGGGATACAACCATCGGAGGAAAAGAAGTTGTTGTAACGGCTTTGGGAATTAAACGACACGAACGATCTCTTGGATATTCAGTTCAGTCTGTTCAGGGTAGCAACCTCCAAAAAGTACAGGGAGTGGATATAGAGACTTCGTTAACAGGAAAAGTAGCGGGTCTTTTGGTTGAAAACGGTACAGGTTTTACAGACGAACCAACGATCAAGTTACGTGGTGAAACACCACTATTGGTTATAGATGGAGTGCCGTATACCAACATGACATTGCGGGATGTGCCGGCCGACAACATCAAAAATATCAGTGTGCTAAAAGGTGCAACTGCTTCTGCATTGTATGGCGACAGGGGAGCAAGCGGTGCCATTATGGTGACAACAAAACATGGCAGTGGTGCAACGAAGGGGCTGACGGTATCCTACAATGGAAACACCATGTTTAATGCTGGTTTTTTAGCTATTCCCAAAGTTCAATCGACTTTTGGACGGAAAGTTAATTCTGCAACAAATACGTATGCACGCACGGCCGACGGATCCTGGGGTGTTCCAATGGATGGCAGGCAGGTTGTACAGTGGGATCCAATTTCTAAATCATTAAAATCGATGGCATACCTGCCCATCGGTAAGAATAATTTTCAGAATTATCTGGAGCCGGGTTATATCATGAATAATAACCTGAGCATGTCAGAAAATGGTGATTTGGGAAGTTTACGAGCTTCGGCATCATGGCTTCGAAACAAAGGCCAATACCCCAATTCGATGTTTAATAAGATCACCTATAATCTGGCTGGCGAAATGCAGAAGAATCAATTTTCTCTATCCTCCAGTCTATCCTTTACACATCAAAATACACCGAATATGGGCTTCAGAGGATATACCGCTTATAATCCTATGTATAGTATGCTCATCTGGGGTTCCCAGGATTATGATGTGAGGAAGTACAAAGATTACTGGCTGGTGCCCAACGAATCTCAAAATGACAGCTATACCTCGGCAGCTAATAATCCTTATTTCAATGCATATCAAAGAACTCATGGTGAAAGCCGTGATATATTCAACGGTAGCCTTGCCTTGAAATATGACATCATGCCATGGCTGAAAGCTACTTACCGTGTTGGTTTTGATACCTATAACGATAAACAGCAAATTACAATCTCAGAAGGTTCTTTGGTAAGCGGCGGGTCTTCCAAGGTACTTTTGAATGGATCACAGGTGTGGGGTCAATCCAAAAAAGGCTCCTATAACATGGGTATTGGAAGAGGTTACAGTATTAATAACGACCTGCTATTATCCGGAGATAAAACATTTAACGACTTCAAAGTAAGTGGTTTTGTTGGCGGGACAATCTATTACAAGCAGGATGAAGGTATGGAGGCTTTTACGAGAGGCGGACTATCTATCCCAGGATTTTACTCTCTTTCATCATCGATAAATCCTATCAAGGTTGATTCCAGGATATATAAACAACAGGTGAACAGCCTATACGGACAATTAGCTTTGTCATGGAGAGATTTAGTGTATGCGGATGGAACACTGAGAAACGATTGGAGCTCTACGATGCCGGCTTCCAACAGTTCTTATATGTATCCGTCTGCATCCTTGAGTTTTGTGGCTTCTCAGTTACTACCCAAGATGGACTGGCTATCATTTTGGAAATTGAGAGCTTCTTGGGCCTCCTCAAAAACGCCGCCCTCCATATACGAGGTTAACTCGGTATACAATGTTACAAATAATGCATGGGGTAATTTAAACTCCGCATCTTATCCAACTACAATTCGTGGGAATAATGTTTTACCGCAATCTTCCTCAACATTTGAATTAGGAACAGCTTTTGATCTCTTCCAGAACAGAGCATCAGTGGATGTCGCCGTCTATAAAAAGAGGATGTATGACTTTTTGGTTGCAACCGGTGTGGATCCGGCTTCCGGATTTTATAATAATTATGTGAATACCCAGGAAGAAACTGCAAGAAAAGGTATCGAAATTACGGCCAAAGTTACCCCGATTCGAACATCTGACTGGAACTGGGACGTTTCATTGAACTGGTCAAAGTATGCAGAATATTATACGAAACTGGATTCTGTCTACTCCCCGGACAACCCCTGGATTAAAGTCGGTGCAAGAACAGATGCACTCGTTTTGCATGATTTCCTGAGAGATCCTCAGGGAAATATCATTTTCAGCAATGGGTTGCCGCAATATTCAAAATACTTGTCAAAATATGGTAATAGTAATCCTGACTGGATTTGGGGTGCGAGTACGACGCTCACACATAAGAGCTGGACATTTAGCATGTCTGTTGATGGACGTGTAGGCGGTTTAATTCCATCTACTACAGCAATGTATATGTGGATTTCAGGTGCCATGCCGGCTTCTGCAACCCACGCCCGGTATCTGGATGCAACGAATCCTGGTACTGCTAACTATGTAGGAAAAGGAGTTAAGGTTGTATCCGGAACGGTCACTTACGACACCTACGGAAACATTACGAGTGATACTCGTACATATGCACCGAATGATGTTGCTGTAACTTACGAACGTTACGTCAAGGCTATGCACAAAGGGACTGCATGGGGAGGATCACCCTCTCCGGCAGACGTGTATAACGCTACATTCTTTAAAATTCGGGAAATATCCATCACCTATGCTTTGCCTAAATCTTTGTATGAAAAGTTGAATATCAGAGGTGCGTCAATTTCTGCAATTGGTCAAAATGTATTCTTGTGGGCTAAGCAGTTTAAGTACTCAGACCCGGATGGTGGTCATGAAAATTTCAGTGCTCCATCGCAACGATATCTTGGTATGAGTCTAAAACTTGATTTCTAAGAATGAAATAAAAAAGCACCGAACATATATTCTATATAAGATTATGTTTTATAAATGGTTATGAAGGAACTGAAATATGTTAAAAAATAACTCAAACATGAAAAAGACATTCAGGCATATTGGAACAGGTCTTATCCTCCTGTCGTTGTTTGTGAGCTGCACCAAATTGGAAAGCATAAATGTTAATCCTGATGCTCCAACAAAGGCCAGTGCATCGATGCTCTGTACGAGCGTTGTTCTGCAATTTGCTCAATTTCATGGAGATGCAAAGGCTTATATCACGCAGGATGCATTAGCTAAATATGTCGGTTATGCAGATGAAGGACAGCTCAATGCACAGTATAACCTCATTGGAAATGGCAGTTTTGGATCCATGATAATCCTGACAAACATCCAGAAAATGCTGGATGCTGCCAAAGGGAGCATTATGGAAAGTTCTTACCAAGGAGTGGCTAAGTTTGCTGAGGCATACACCTTTTACAGGCTGACTATGGAAATGGGAGATATTCCATTCAGTGAGGCAGGTAAGGGGGAGTCCGAGGGGCTTTTTAAACCGAAATATGATACGCAGGAAGTAGTTCTTAAAGGTATTCTGGGTGATCTCCAGGAAGCTGATAAGGATTTTGCAAAGGGAGAAACTTTCACTGGTGATCCAACAAACTTTAATGGCGATCCCGAAAAATGGCGCCAGGCCACAAATGCATTTGAGCTTGAGGTGTTGATGAGTCTGAGCAAACAGACGGGTGATGCAAACCTAAATGTGAAAAGTCGATTTTCCGATATAGTAAATACAGGATTCTTACTGCAGCCATCTACGGATTATTTCGGTCTGGTTTATTCATCTGAGAATTTACACCCCTTATCAGGAACCAACGATCTGTTCACGAGCAGAACCATCCTGAGTTCGCTATTGGTTAAAAACCTGAAAAAATTGAATGACAGACGGCTGTTCTATTTTGGGGAACCTGCAGGTGCTGAAATTACTGCGGGGAAATCACAATCCGATACCTCGGCTTATGTAGGGGTTGATGTGTCTATGAATTATACCTCCATGAACGCGGGATGGAGCGCCGAAGATTACTCACTGCTCAATTTGCGCTATCTGCAAGAAGCAGCTTGCGAACCCCGCAGATTAATTTCGTATGCTGAACAACAACTCATTCTTGCAGAAGCCAGTGTTAGAGGCTGGATTTCAACAGGATCAGCTGCTAATTACTATGAAGAAGGGGTAAAGGCCGCTTTGGGAGACGTCATGGCAACTGATTCAAGTTATGCACATGGTATGGCTATTACCCCGGCTTACATTGATGGATATTTCACCGGGGATGCAGCTTTTAAGTCAACTGAGACTGAACAACTACATCAAATCTGGATGCAGCGATACTTGCTTAATTTCATGCAAATGGCTCAAAATAGCTGGTTCGAATACAGGAGAAATGATTATCCTGATTTCCCTATCAATCCAAATACAAGCCTGAATGCCAATGATGTCAATGCCATTCCCATGCGGTACATGTATCCGTCATCTGAGACAAATTACAATCGTGATCATCTCGTGGAAGCACTGAATAGGCAGTTTAATGGGTATGATGACATCAATAAACTCATGTGGGTGCTAAAAAATCATTAATCTTTGCCCGCTTGAGAATTGAACATTAATACTGTGGACTCATTTCGAAATATGGTGATTCTCTCACATCAATTTTTTGAAATGAGTCCAATTCCTTATTTACCCTGTTTTTCAAAAAAATCATAACCGGAATCATTAAATATTAATGGTTAGTTAACCCATCAGTTGTCAGAGCCGGTCTTTCTATAACATCAGTGTATATAAGGATCGGTGCTGATGGTTGAATAAGAACATTTGAAATTGCCCTTTCCATTGAATCATCAATTATTCATCGTTTCATGAAAAAGTATTTTCTGTTACTACTTCTTTTTTGCATTACTTCCCCGATTAAAGCCCAAAACATCAAATTGATGACATATAATCTTCGTCTTTCGTTGGCATCCGATGGACCAAACTCCTGGTCTCATCGAAAAGATTTTATGGTCGACCAGATAAATTTTTATGGGCCGGATATTATGGGTACGCAGGAAGGACTTCCGGAGCAGGTTCATTATCTGAAAGAGCACTTGATGGACTACAACTATATCGGCATTGGTCGGGATGGAAGTGACGAAAAGGGAGAACATGTAGCTGTTTTTTACAACACAGACCGCTTGAAAGTTTTGAAGCATAGTACGTTTTGGTTGTCAAAGACACCGAAAAAAAAATCTATGGGATGGGACGCCGCATACCTGAGAATATGTACATATGGTTTATTTCAGGATAAAAAGAACCGTAAAGAGTTTTGGGTCTTCAATATCCATTTGGATAACAAAGGTCAGGTTGCACGACGGAAATCTGTTAAGCTTATTCTTAAAAAAATCAATGGAATCAATACACAGGGCCTTCCTGTAATTTTAATGGGTGATTTTAATTCACCTCCTAACAGTGCTGTTGTAAAAGAATTCAACAAGTATTTTAATGAGTCGCGCCGTATCAGCAAAACTGCTCCGTTTGGTCCGGAAGGGACCTTCAACAACTTTGATTTTGGCGAGCAAAAAGATCAGCGGATTGACTATATCATGATTAGCAAAAAATCAACCGTAACCGTTGAAAAATATGCTGTACTCAGAGACTCGAGAAATCACAGGTATCCTTCAGATCACTTTCCTGTTTATGCAGAGATCGTATTTGCCAACTAAACGGTACGATTTATTTACAGGTGCTTAAAAACAGAGGTCGCCACCTCCTCCCACGGAAAGATCGAGCCTGTAACATCAGGTTCGGTCTTTCTGCTATTTGTTTTTTTGTGAAAGAGATACAATTTTGACGAAATGAAAATGAATAACTTTTTAAGAAAAATTTTTAAAGTTATAACCGTTTTAGGACTTGCGTTATTTGTCTGGTCATCTTTGAGTGATGAACAGCCGGCTGGTTTTGGGAAACCCACTGAAGAAGCATCCGTCGTTCGAGTAAAAAAAGTGGGGCAACAATATCAGCTTATCCGTAACGGGAAACCGTATTTCGTGAAGGGGGCTGGTGGCGATGCGCATCTGGATCTGCTGAAAGAATCGGGAGGGAATTCGATCCGGACCTGGGGAGTGAACCAAGCCGATTCTATTCTTCAGGAAGCCAACTCCCGGGGATTGACGGTTACGCTGGGTATTTGGCTGAGCCACGAAATGTACTTCAATTACAACGATCCTGCATCACTTGAAACGCAGAGAGAAAAAGTGCTGGAAGATGTTCGGAAGTTCAAAGATGCGCCGGCTTTATTGGTTTGGGGACTTGGAAATGAAGTGGAGCTTCACAGCAATCCGGCAAATCCTGCTATGTGGAAAGCCATTAACAACCTTGCGGGCGAAATCAAAAAAATTGATCCCAATCATCCGGTAATGACCGTCGTGGCTGGGGTAAATAAGAAAAAGATAGATGCCATCAAGAAGTACTATTCCAATATCGATATCCTTGGTGTCAATTCGTACAGTCCGGCTCAGACCTTACCGAAGCGATTGAAGAAATTAGGCTGGATAAAACCCTACATGCTCACGGAGTTTGGTCCGGTCGGTTGGTGGGAATCCCCAAAAACGTCATGGGGCGCACCGATCGAGGCAAGCAGCACCGTCAAAGAACTTCGATATCTTTATGAGTACCAAGCTGCAGTAGCATCGCAAAAAGGTTGGGCATTGGGGTCTTACGTGTTTGTCTGGGGGCACAAATGGGAAGGCACTTTAACGTGGTTTAATCTATTTCTCCAGGGATCCGAAGACGCTCTAAGCCCGGTTGACGCTATGGCATTAGCATGGAACGGAAAAAAGCCTGCAAATACTGCACCGGAAATCATCTCGTTTCAATGTGATGCGGGATTAAAAAAAGTGAAGGCAGGATCTGTCTTTCATGCTGAAGTGATTGCACGGGATATTGACCAGGACTCGCTTCATTATAGCTGGAGAATTTACGCTGAAAAGCTTCGGAAAAGCGACAACAAACCCCAATTTTACCCTGACGATATTTTGAAAAAGAAGGACAATGAGTTAGAGTTTTCGTCTCCGAAATCCAGCGGGGCTTACAGGTTGTATGTGTTTGTTAGCGACGGCAAAGGAAAGGCTGCAACAGCCAATGTTCCATTCTATGTAAAATGATCCCCGTTATTTATCAATCGGACGAAAACTGACTTCCTTGAAATAGACAATGTCGTTATCAGAATGATTTTGCAACCCGATGTAGCCTGATTGTGGACGTGGGCCGCGATCAGGTTCCCAGGTTTCTTTTTTAGGAGGAACGGATTCGCCTTCGTGAAAATCAGTGACCAGCTCACCATTCACGGTTACCCGTGTTGTGTCGCCCTTCAAAGTAATTTCCATCGTGTTCCACTTATCGGGATGAGCAGGTTGGGCCATTGCTTTGGTCAGTGAATATAAAACGCCGGTACGGTGATAGGGATCACCCTTGTCGTAGATCTGGACTTCGAATCCTTTATTGACAGGCATCCACGGTTCTGTCGGTTTTTCCGGTATCCGGATGAATACGCCGGAATTGGTCCCTCCGGGATTTTTATAGACAACGCGGACGATGGTATTTTCGAATTTCTGCTTTGTGTACCATAGTAATCCCATGCCGCCTTCACTTTTCAATATGCCATCCTGAAGAACAAATTTTCCGGGACCAACATGTTCCCAACCATCGAGACTCTTTCCATCAAAAATAGTGATCCACTTTTCTTGGGCATACGCAGAATGAAATAAGCAAAATGCAAAGACTATTGATGTCAGAAATTTGACTGATGTATTATTTGTAAATCTGGTATTATTCGGTTTCATCCATATCCTCCGTTATTCATCAGGGGTCTCTTTGAGGCTGCTTTATCGAGTATAAAATAATTTGAATGCTTTTCAAATAAAGATAAATCACTGAAATTACGCTAAATGTGCAGCGAGTTAATTGATATATTGAAAGGTCCGTTTAAATTTAGCCCGTGCCGGGAATGGAATCGTCATTCTTTTACTTGTATTGTGATCTTGGGTAAGCATCATCATCATATAATCTATACTTGAAGCGTAATAGCATGGACGGTAAAAACTTAGCAGATAATATTCTTTCGTTTTATAAAAAACTGAAACCTGTTTTTCCTCTTCCCGGTGGGGTGGAGCTCATGAATCCTTTTGATGATAAAATAGCAACAGAAGTAGCTGCACGCTTTTACCAGCGATATTACAATGATACGAGTCCTCGTGTAATCCTGTTTGGCATCAATCCCGGTCGATTTGGTGCGGGAGTAACAGGTGTACCTTTTACCGATCCGATAAGGCTTCAGGAAGTTTGTGGTATAACAAATGATTTTGAGAAAAAGCCTGAGCTGTCATCTGAGTTTGTATACGAAGTTGTAAATGCCTATGGTGGTCCAAAACTATTTTATGATCATTTCTATGTAAGCGCCGTATGTCCGCTTGGTTTCACAAGAGATGGCAAGAATTTGAATTACTACGATGATAAGCAGTTGTCGAAAGACACAGAAGCGTTCATTGTTGAAACCATCAGGGAACAAATAAGGATAGTTGATTCTCCGGATATATCGTTTTGCCTTGGCCAGGGTACCAATTATAAGCATATCCTGAAACTCAACGAACGGTATGAGTTTTTCAAACACATCGAACCGTTACCCCATCCGCGTTGGGTGATGCAGTACCGGCGAAAAAAGAAAGACCATTTTATAAAGCTGTACATCGATCATTTGAAACCGACGGTTGGTACAAAGCTTTGAGCGACAAATACCATCTATTTTTCATGGAGTCTGCAAGTTTCGATTACGAATAATGTCAAAAGAGTAACACTTGAAACAAAACTACTACTCTCTTTGATGATCCTGCCAAAATGAAATAACCCATTTTCTTATACGGCAGACGACTAACACTTCAGATTACCCGGAGGTATGTATGACCTGGCTCAAACGAAACTGGCTATGGGTATTAGTTAATATGATCGCAATACAGACCTTGATAATAATCCTTGGGGATTTCAGTATTGATTTTTCCAGTGGCAGCTGGCCTGCTATATCGATCAAGGAAATAGTACCACGTGAGGGATTTGTGATGCATCATGAACATTCTCCTCTCGAACGGTTTGTCCACACAACAGGCGAGTCCGCCATTCAATGGTTGATCTTTTCCCTCTGTTGTACCCCGATATTTATTCTTACCGGATGGGGTTCAGTCAGCAGGCTTAAGAAATTGATGGGATTATACGCTTTCCTGTTTGCATTTCTTCATCTTGGATTTTTTCTTGCCGATCGCGGCTTGACACTTCTCTTTGATGAATTCAATTTCATTTTGGGACTGATTGCTGTTGCAATTATGCTTCCTCTGGCAATCACATCAAACAAATGGTCTATGAGAAAATTGAAGAAAAACTGGAAGTTCCTACACCGTACGGCTTATGCTGCAGGAACATTTGCCGTTCTCCATCTGGTCTTCCTGGAGCGTGCGGATTGGCAGATCTATGCGGTTCTGCTAATTGCTGGATTTATCATCCGAATTCCACAGTTTAAGAACGCAATCATCAATTTTCGCTACAGGCAACTGTCGCCTGCCAAAGTGTCGGTATAGTAACAATGTGCCGGTCCCCCCGATAAATTGGGGGACAAGTTGTATGTCTCAAACTGGTTCAAGTTTGTAACTTGGACCAGTTCCTTTCATAAGTTAATTCACGGCTTTGTCTGAGTTGGAATAGTTTCATCCATACCCCATTTTTTATTTGGCTTCGGTCCCATTTTGAACACAATTTTTCCGCCACTTTTTATTTGATCATAGGGTAGAAAAGGACTGTTCCATTTCTTGCCATTCAATATTGCCGACTGGATATAAACATTTTTAGGTGACTGATTTTGGGCAATCATCGTAAAATCCTTGCCGTTTGAGAGATGCATCACCGCCTTATTTACCAGCGGGCTTCCGATTACATAATAATTGCTTCCGGGACAGACCGGGTAGAATCCCATCGTGTTGAAGATATACCAGGCCGACATTTGTCCACAATCGTCATTTCCTTTCAGTGAGTTCGGCTTGTCGCCATACATAAGTTTTACGATTTGATGGATGCGCATCTGGGTTTTCCATGGCTGACCGGCATAGCTGTACAAAAAGGCGATGTGATGACTCGGTTCGTTACCATGCGCGTATTCACCGATCAGCCCGGTGATGTCGAGCGTATCTCCGTTGGCAACCGTACCCGGTTTCATAGTAAATAGGGAGTCGAGTTTCTGAGTAAACCGCTTCTTGCCGCCCATAAGCTTGATCAGGCCCGGAACATCCTGAGGAACAAACCAGCTGTACTGCCAGCTTGTACCTTCGGTGATATCGCCGCCTTCAACATATTCGTGTGGATGAAATGGAGTATGCCAGTGTCCTTTGGAATCCTTGCCTCGCATCAAGCCATAAGTAGGATCGAACAGGTTCTTAAAGCTTTCAGCCCGTTTCATGAAATAGTGATAATCGTCTTTCTTACCGAGAGCTTTGGCCATCTGTGCAATACACCAGTCGTCGTAGGCATATTCCAGTGTTTTTGATACCGATTCGTTTTCCTTGTCATCAGGTACATAACCCAGTTTTGCATAGGTAGCCACATGATCATAATTCGGGTTCATCGCAGTAGTCTTGATGGCTTCATATGCCCGCTCCGGATCAAATCCATTGACACCTTTCATGTAAGCATCGACAATTACGGGAACGGCGTGATAACCGATCATACACCAAGTCTCATTACCTTGCAGCGACCAAACAGGAAGCAGATGTTCCACACTTTGGTCGTAATGGGCCAGCATTGAGTTGACCATGTCGGCATCCCGTTTTGACTGAACCAGTGCAAGCAGCGGGTGCTCGGCGCGGAAGGTATCCCAAAGTGAAAAAATCGTATAGTTGGTGAAATTTTTGGCTGTGTGGACATCCCAGTCGAGCCCCCTGTATTTTCCGTTGTTATCCTCGTAGAGATTCGGTGTGAGGAAAGAGTGATAGAGTGAGGTGTAAAAAGTTTTCTTCTGATCTTGTGTGCCATCTATTCGAATTTTGGCTAATTGCTTTTCCCACTTGTCACTGGTTTCCTTTCTGACCTTGTTGAAATTCCAATCGGGAATCTCGGAATCCAAATTTTTCATGGCATCTTCTGCACTTACTGCCGAAATGCCCACTTTGATCATGATCTGCTCATTGGCGTGCGTCTTGTATTGCGCCAGGAATTTTATGTTCTTACCAACAGCTTCCTTTTCGCTCCGGAAACGATAGGTATTATAAATCACAGGTTTCCCGTCATCCATGATGCGGAAATGATCGAACGGCTTGGAATAACGGGCAGCAAAGTAGAGATAGCGCTCTTTTGCCCAGCCATGGACGAGGTGGAAACCGATTATCGTCGAGTCATTCAGAACACGGATATGTGACCAGACTGTATTCCACCATAACACATGCTTGAGATCGGTGAGTACAAACGCGCTATCCGATGCCGGGAATGTGTAGCGCATCAATCCGGCCCGGTCAGCACACGTCAGTTCTACATTGATACCTGAATCCTGGAGTTTTACCTGGTAGTAACCAACCGATGCCTGCTCATCGTTATGTGAGTAACGTTGGCGATAGCCGCCATCGGGATTCTTTTTTGTCCCTTCAACGAGTTTTGGTCGACCGATTGATGGCATAAACAGGAAATCACCAAGATCCGGGATACCGGTCCCTGATAGGTGAGTCATGCTGAAGCCGATGATCGATTTGTCTGAATATTCATATCCCGATGCCGTGGCCCAGAGTGAATCATCCGTATCCGGACCAATCTGTACCATACCGAATGGAGTGGAGGGGCCCGGGAATGTGTTGCCGGCGCCCTCTGTGCCAACGAAGGGATTCACGAAATCCACCAACGAAGTATCGGTTGAGGTCGGCCTTTGTTCATTATTATGAATCCCTGCAATAAGGAGTGAAGGAATGGCAATTAAAAAAGCGAAAAGGATGGAAGCTCGTTTACGAATCATCGGTCTGTAGAGTTAATTGAATAGGACGTGACAGAATAACAACTAACTGTGAAAAAAACAGTACCGCAAAATCACATATTCAATTGATGAGGGCAAGTAGTAAGAATAGTATCAACAATTACTGACGATGCTGGTCCAAGTTACAAACTTGAACCAGCGTTGTTTTATTTCAGACTGGTTCAAATTTGCACCCAACTGGTTCAAGTTTACAACTTGGACCATACAATAACTTCTGTCTTCAAAAATAACTATACTCAATAGAAGCAGACATTCATCAATTGAGAGTTGTATATGAGCCGGAAATATAAATTCCATGACTCGAAGTGTCCCTACTTTATCAGTTATGCGACCGTACATTGGATAGACCTGTTCACGAGAAGAATCTATTTCGATATCATAGCAGATAGTCTTTCCTATTGTATTGAGCACAAAGGACTCATACTCAATGCATGGTGTATTATGACCAGTCACGTGCATTTGATTATACGTTCAGAGATAAATGACCTTCCCGATATCCTGAGGGACATGAAGAAATTCACTTCTAAAAGGTTATTAGAACAAATTCTAAACAATCCACATGAGAGCAGGAAAGGGTGGTTTTTGAGGATGTTCAGCAGAGCCGGTAAAAGGAATTCCAATAACAAAACCTGGCAGGTATGGCAGCAGCACAACCATCCTGTGGAATTAGGAAATAATAAAATGATCGATCAACGATTGAAGTATCTTCATATGAATCCGGTAAAAGCTGGATTTGTTGAAAAACCAGAGGATTGGCTATACAGCAGTGCTAAACAATATTCCGGTTTGCCGGGAATGCTGAAGCTTGAATTGATTGAGTGAATGGTGAGATGTGGTGTGTTGGTCCAAGTTATAAACTTGAACCAGCGTTGTTTTTTTATTCCCCAACTGGTTCAAGTTTGCAACTTGGACCATAGAAGTTCAGGTAACGTATTTGACCCAGGTCTGATTTGTCCCCCTGATTTGTCTCATTTATCTCTCTTGTTTACTTCATCTTTTCTTTTGTCGCACTATAAAAATACTCCAAAGGAAAGTGAGTATAAAAGTAGTCGGCCAGGTAGATGCGAAGTGAAAACGCAGAAACTATTTACGGTTGCTTTGAAAGTAGAATGATCTGTAACCGTAATGTATACAAAATGGTACCATTGCCATTCCATAAGGTATAGTCATTAAACAGAAGGAGATATCATGAGAGCAAAATATCAACGATTCAGTGGCTATTTATATGTCATTGTATCGGTAACCGCATTCATACTTGCTGGTTGTAAAGATGAGCCTGTTGTTAATTTTAACAACGATACATCTATAATCGAATCCTCGACAAAGGTTCAAGCCATTGATGAAAAAATCAGTAACCAAATGACTCTTGCTGAGGCAAAGATTGCTGATTTTCAAAAGCTGACTCTTCCTTCCGTGCGTTCTGATGCAGCGTTTCAGGAACGACATGTTTTCATAGTACACACCGGAGAATCAATTCAGTCAGTCGTTGACGATGCCGGCCCAGGATCCACTATCTTGATCCAGCCCGGTGTTTACAAAGAATCGGTAATGATAACCACACCCGGTCTGAGACTGATTGGATTGAAAGGTCCGATGGGAAAGCGTGTGGTCATTCAAAATCCAGGTGGGACCGACAGTAAGAGCAACGGGATCTTTGTGAAGCCGGCTGATGGTGAGGAAACATTGACCGGGTTCAGTTTGTACAATGTGGAGATCCGCGATTTCGAAGACAATGGTATCCTTGCAGTGCACACGAAAAACTTTTTCATTGCAAGAGTCACGGCTGTTAATAACGGGGAGTATGGCGTGTATCCCGTTTATTCTTCTCAGGGTGTGGTCTATCAATGCAGTGCCACAGGATCGAAGGATACCGGTATCTATATTGGTCAGGCAGAGGACGTGGTGATGCTTGATAACAAGGCATACGCGAACGTGGTGGGATTCGAGATCGAAAACAGTACCAATATCATTGCAGCGAAAAATACGAGTACAGACAACTCAGTCGGGATATTGGTTGATCTGCTTCCACCCAGTAATTATATCACAATTCTTGAATCAGAAAAGACATGGGTGAGAAACAACCTGGTTCAGGAAAACAATCATGAAAACTTTGCCTCGCCGGGCGAATTAGCTGGCTTTATTCCCAAAGGATCAGGAATAATTGTTGTTGGCGCGAACAAAGTTAACGTGAGCGGGAATACAGTAGTCGGAAATGATTTTGTGGGAATCGGTGTAGGCAGCACATTATTGCTTGCAGCCTTATCCGGATTTCCGCCCGAAGCCTTTGCCGGTATAGAACCAAATCCTGATGATGTGAAGGTCCGGTTGAATAAAGTGTTGAATAATGGAACCAATCCGCCGGATCTGCCACCACCGTTAGATTCAGTAAATGGGGATCTTTTCTGGGATGGAAGCGGATCGGACAACTGCTGGTGGAAAAACACATACGAAACAAGCATTCCCGAACAACTTCCCAATTGTATGAAGCCGGGATTATCCAAATAGACCGGCATCAAATCTTTACTCTTTTAAACCTGCCGGGTATCAAAACCCGGCAGGTTTACTGGTTCTAACACCATTCTTGCTGATCCTGAGATCCATAAAATTGGCATCTGCCTGTATCGTGGACAATCTATCGGTCTGAATTATCCCCGTTTTTTGTCCCATCTCTCACTCCTCCTTCAGCTATTCTTCTATTGTGAGGCGATGATGAATTCCTCAAAAAAAAGGAAGAGGTTAATATGGAAAAATCGAATATCTACAATCTTTTTATCCAATATATCTTTGCAAAAATGCTTGTTATTTCTATCGTTTTTATTGGAACGATCAGCATACAAATTATTCCGGTATCGGCTCAAATCGCAGGGATATCGAAAGGTGATCGAATCCGGATTAGTTCATCACTCACTGGTGATAATGTACTATACGGTAGTGTAATCTCATTTTCATCCAAATCTTTACAAGTACTTTCAAAAGGAAATGTCAATGATATTCCATACAATTCCATTCGAAAACTGCAGGTTGCAAAGGGCAGGAGATCGCACGCTTTGGAAGGAACTGCTTTGGGAATAACTGTTGGTGCTTTGATCGGTGGTTTGATAGCAGATGGATCTTATTCTTCGTGCGTAAAAACAAAAAATTATGGGTGTATTGTTAATCCCCTGGGGCGGAAACAGTCAACTGAATTAGGAGCTTTAGTCGGTGGTTTTTTGGGAGGGATTTCCGGTTTGATTATCGGTGCAGCTACTCACTCGCCGCGTTGGAAACGTGTTCCGGTTCCGGTCGATGTAACAATCGGGATAATACCTGCCCGATTTCAAAAAAATGGATTCCGGCCCATGATTAATGTTCGGTTCACCCTAAACAGACGCTGACATCAAGAATACCAACGCAAACTGTTTACTGTTTACTGAAACTGATCACTGATATCTATCTCCCGAAGTCGTCCTGAACACGTACTATGTCGTCTTCATCGGACGGATTGGCCGGGTCGGTATGCTGCCAAATTTCTGCAACCGTACCCCAGCTGTCAAGTCCAACGAGACGATGACGTTCTCCCTGTTTCAACGTGATTTGGTCGCCGGATTCATATTTCTTTAAAGGTCCCTGTTCGTCGGTGTTGCTCGTAATAATGCCAACAGGACCATTCACAACTCTCCATATTTCGGCACGGCGATGATGGTACTGCCATGAGAGTCTTTGTTCCGGCTGAACAATCAGGATCTTGGGACTCAGCTTGCCTGAAATTCTCAGTTTATCTACAGATATGCCGTTGAAGTAGGTATCTGAAAAATCCTGTGCCTGGTCTTCATCAATGACAAAAAAACCACCCCACGGCCGTTCCCTGTCCTGCTTGACAACAGTAAACCCCTGACTTTCTAATTTTTGCTCTGTTTCATCAAACAGTTTTTGCTTCGTCTGTTCAGTACTCATTGAATATCAGTTTATTAAGATCCGAAATGATGTCTGTTATATAACAGGATTAAAAGTATAGGAATTTAAGCTTTTTTTGTGAGCTTACAGAAAGGCACGAAAACCGAGAGTATTTGGAAAAGAGTCGTAATTATATACAGCGTCCTCTTGTAGACGTCTTGCTAATCGCGTTACCCGCAGTAATGGTTCTAAATTCATCCGGCGTCCGGTTATACCTGACGAATTTGTGAGGCGAATAACCAAGCGATCCATGTTCAATCATTTTGCCTGTAATTGTTTCACTGAGTTGTCTGGCAAGCGTGATGTATTCGGGTAATTCAAACATACGATCTTCCCCGGATGATTTAATCTGATGCGATGTGTAGGGCCGGAATAGTCAACCCGGCTAATACAGTGTTACTCTCCCGTCGTACGGAGTCCGGATGTTAATGTAGTGACGATGATTGTCCAGCTGGCCCCGCCAGTAATCAAAATACCGGTATACGTAACCAGTGAATTACTGTTATAGAATCCGTATGCCATAGCGAGTACACCAAAAAGGAGAATGACTGCTAATATCAGTATGATGGTTGGTGTTGGTTCCAGTCCTCTTGACATGATTGGTTCGATTATTTGATTTCTCAAAGGATAATGACTCATACAGACATATACCAAAATAGTAACATCACTTGCCTGCCGGGAGTTCTGTTGGAGCGGAGGGAACAGCTATTTCTCTTTCAGCAATGTCTCACCCAAAGGATAGACCATGGCGTGGTGGACAACCGAAACGCCGCCTAAGGTCCAGCCGAGCATGTGTACTCCGGTTGCATACAGAGCAACGGCAACCAACCCGGAGATGACAAGTTCCTGGATCAATCGAAGCAGCTCTGAGAAACGTCCGGCCTGACGGAAGTCGACCCATCCCCAGAAACCAAATACAATAACCGGAGCCCCAATACTTAGTAAGATCTTCAAACTTGTACTTTCCCCGATATGATATCCCCAATAGCCGAGACCAAGTACAATCCCCAACTCCATAACCGCACGTAATGCGAGGTTAACCCACTTCAACTTCGACATTTTTGCATCCTCATTTATAAACAACCTGGACAAACAATGGAAGCTAATTATGAAGAAAATGGGATAACAGCAAGGCGAATCTGTTGGGCTTCAAAAGTTAGAAGTAATCACTTCATACCCAGCTTAATTGCCAACATCTTTTGGGCGTATTCAATGTCTTTCTCGTTGTGAAACGTGATGGTAAGCCCGTGTATCTTGTTGTAATGCTTCCCATTCCGAAACTGTTCTTTCAATTCCTCCGAAATAGAGCTTTCGCAGATTGCTTCTTCAGCTTTGTCAGTGAAATAGAAGGTGATTCTAAAACCACCCTGGATGACGGAAAGCCAGAATATCGTCTTTGATTTCCGGACAACCTTCATCAGCCAGCTCTTCCCATCTTTGTAATATCGCCACTGTTCCGTCAAATCCGGATGACTGGCATGCAGGTATTCAAAAAAGGAATACCACAACGCTTTCGTATCACCGATATAGGAATAGATGACTTCTTCTGTTGGGAATTGCTGTTGGTCTCTCAGGATTAGTTCTTCCATTGGTTTGTCCTGCATTATCCATCCGTTTAAGAGTTACGTTAATCAAACACCTTCTTCAGGATAAATATGTCGTTCTTGCTACAGTTGGTATTCAGAAACAGTCTGATTTTGAACAAAATGCAAGTTATCTAACAAAAGTTACTGATTTTCAAATCGGATGCTTTTAGCTTGTTGTCAAAATCTTATCAAGTATTGTTTTATTAATAAATTACACTTGGATAAATTGGGGAGGGAATCATGGAAATTCGAACACCGGGTATACTACATGATCTGAATGGGTAACTTTTTGTATAATTATTGGAGATACCTGCTGTATTTTCTCTGTGTTCTTTTGCGACCCCACCGATCAAATTCTGTGCCGTGGTCTGCATTCCTTGCTGTCCCAGGTATTCTCCCTGCTCATTCATGTATCCCATCTTACTGTGTTTGCTATGTAGGTCGATGGCTATGTATACTTGATTAGATTCGATCATAAGAAGACTCCTTTGAGTTTGTTACAGTTTGGTCACTGGTAAACTACAAATCTCGGGGGACGTCTTCTTTTTTATAATACCTCTGCGGTTTAAAGATTAAGCGCCTGTTTTGAAGGGATCTCATGATTCTCTTCAAAAATATAAACGTAAGAATCCACCGGTATCTTGAGAACAATGCCGAACGTAATGTCACGAAATCGGTTAAGCGCACACACCAGGAAATTGCAAATGAATTAGGTACGAGCAAGGTGGTCGTTTCAAGAATCCTGAAGAATATGGAGAATGCCGGTGGTTGAACTTGGACGTGGAATAATCAAGCTAAAGAAATAGTCCAGTCGAGTTGCTAGTCCGTTATTTTTAAGTATTTCTTCACATAAGGCAGATAGCTGAAAAACAGAATCAGGATACCCAGCGAGCCATAAATAATCTGCAGCGGTGGTTTTGACTGGTATCCAATCATAAGAATCTCTACAAGGATCCAGATGACCAGTCCATAACCAACAATCAATGATCCGAACCAGGCCGTTCGATCTCTTTTCCATCCGTTATACAGTACGAGGAGTGGATAAATACCCAAAATCGTCAGAAGAATAAGTCCCGGGATGAAATAGTCACTGAACGGAGAACCATCCAGGTAGCTGACCGGCATATTGAGCGACTCCCCGGTAGTATCCATGATAAGATTTACACCGCCATAAATAGCACTCAACCCCTGGAAGGCAAGCAGGAGGAATAAAATGTAAACGTTCGCGGGTCTGGCTTTTAGTTTGGTCATATGATTCTCTCTAATGATTCGTTTTACTGGTATGATTAAATGCTAACATCAGTTCGATATCGTAGAATGTTCGAGACTAAGTTGGATCATCCGTGTTTAAAGCGTTCAGGAAATAACATATAGCTGATACCTCACTTTCGATCCCTCTTCATACACATAGCGAGGGGTTATTTTTTTCCCGCGTAAATCCGTGTCATCCGCATCGTTCGTGTTCTATTCTTTATGTAATCTTTGCTTATTTTGAGCTCATTAAGCTAAGTTTATGATTATGCAACATTAAAAGCTATCTTTTTTGCGTGATAACGAATCCGTCACATAGTGTCAGACAGGCATCCCGGATATCGAAATGGTTCCTGGTATTCCTGATTTCGTTTAGCTTTTCATCCTTCGCCGGATTCGTTGCCAACAACTATTCTGATTATCAACAGCCTACAAAGACTGAACAGGTTGTTTCAAAGGACAATTCGTACGTTCACGGGATATCACTTGATCAGGTAATTACCGCTCTCTTTCATGAGAATTCACGGGCAAAATCTGATCTCAATTATGCGTTGTGCATTTCGCTATATCATGAACGGTTCGCCGCGGTAAGGCTTAAAAACCTGACCGAACAGCTGACTCACTTCAATTCCTTTACTCCCTTCCTGCCTCTCAAGACTATTCCTGAGTACTCAGATCAGGGTCCTGCCAATCTCTTCATAGGATAAAACCCGCCCGACTTGCCGGACAACCGGCCTAAATCCTGAATCAACGGACGATCAGCGTAGCTGTGTGTTCGTTCATTTACCTGATTATGAAACGTTTCAAAAGGGTTTTGAAGATCATTGGCTTTGTGATACTCATATTCCTGGGGTCCATTGGCATTGGAATAACCGGTGCCGCTCCCATAACGCTAAACAGAAAAGACAGCAAACCGAATAACGGGACCAAAATCGAACTGGTGGAAGAAAACAGAGAACGAACCAAAGCGTCAAAACAGAAAGAGGTTGAATGACAAGCACAGACAGAAGGATGTCATCCTGATTTTCACTCCGCCGTGGCGGAGTGAAAGTAGGATCTCGTGGAATCCGGCAGCGATTGTTGCATGTGATTCGACGGTTGCCAGATGCTAACGAGATCCTACGTTGGCTTGCAGGCAAACCAACTACAGGATGACAGTGGTAATGGGTTAGCCCGAAGTCATTCTTTCCCCGTACTTTGGGTTGAAAACCAGCTGCCACACGTTAATCTCAGCTACAAAAAAAGTTTATACATCTTCAAACTCCACAGGAACAGGAATTCGGTAGCTTTTGTATTGTCCATCATCCGGTTTCATAAAAGTTGGTTCCTGGTTTTTATTGGTCTAAGGGAAATTAGGTAAGTCAGGATAATTTTTTCTATTGGTTCGGTTGTTTTAGAAAAGAAACCCTTCGGGCGGTAGAGACACGAAAACAAAAACCATGATTAAGTTGTCAGTTCTTGAAAGTTCACTATAAGACTAGAATGGAATAGTTGGTATAGAACTGCTATCAAGAATTGATTATTTGTTAGATAAGTTGAATATACTTTTTGGCTTATTTCTATGGTCGTCAAGGAGATGTAAATTTTTAAGTCGTATTTCGACGACCTTGCAAGAAGCTTGAAACTTACTTCTTAAATGATTTGTGATACGAAAGAATGTATCAATATTACATTGTTGGTTATCAACATATAAAACTCCAAGGTTCCTTTTCAGTTGTATTCATAAGTTCACTAATTAGAGTTATATCAAGAGACAAAGCTTAATTAATAACTATTACTAAGCGATCAGTTTTTTTGACGACTAACCTAAGGTTTATTTCTCCATCTCACCGATAGTGTGGTATGACATACTCTTAACCATGAAGAAGTAGTAGCATCCAACAGCGAGCTAAAATTTCAGTGTTATTCCAATTGGAGTCCTTTAAAAAGGATAGATTAGAATAAGGGCTTAACAAAAATCAATTGGGAAAGTGAACCACAGAGTTCCTAATGGTATCACAGAGGTCACAGGGGTAAGAAGGATCGATAGGTTACTGGTTTTGGAGAACATTTTTTTTCTTGTAGGCATCACAAATACGACTCCTTCTCATCCACAGGGTCCGGGTGTGGAGTGCGGCTGCGGGCGGAAAATGCGGCCATGGTCGGGTTGCACTGGTGCAAAATGGAGAAGACCCGTGTCTCTCACCATATTATCATACACTGCTTCTATGTCTCCGCTCAAAAAGTAGGTTTCGTGCCAGAAACCGGTGCCTCCTGAATTGCGCAGGAACTGTTGCCATCATTACGGTGTGGTTTCGTATTGCTTGCACATCCAGCCGGATTGATGCGCGGATATTGCGTCCTGCTCGCAAACGTTATTTGTTAATGGTCAAATTGATTTTGGCAATTTTCAAACGGCGTCAACAAAAAGTTTAATGGCCACGGCAAACAGCACTACCGCAAAAATTTGTTTTACCCTGTTCGATTTGGCTTTGGTTGCCATGAAATTACTTCCCAATAGAGCACCGACAACAACAGTAATAGTCAGTACTACTGTCAGTGTCCAGTTGAAATGTCCCTGTGCCACATGACCCAGGAAACCGGAAAATGAAGAGAAAGCAACAGCAAATGCAGAAGTGGCTGCGGCCTTTTTAGTTTCATATCCCATCCACATGAGAAGAGGGGCCATAATAAATCCTCCGCCGATGCCTAAAAGACCGGCGGCAAAACCGGCGAAACTGCCAATGATTGTACCTATAATTCCCCGTTTTTTTAATGGCATCATTTCTTTCGGTTCGGGTTGCCAGGACATGAGCAACATCCTGCCGGCGGCAACGAAAACGGCGATTGAAAAAAAGATTAACAATATGTTTACAGGCAGTTTATCTGAAACAAGTGCACCAATTGGGGCGAATATGAAAGCAGATATGGTCATTGCCAAACCGCCTTTAATATCCACCAGTTTATTTTTGAAATACGCAATCAGTGCGATGGTTGTTGTCACACAGTTCAACAGAAGCGCCAATGGGATAGCGACTTCTTTGACAGAGAACCCTGCCCATTTCAGAACCGGCACATAAATCAGGGCGCCACCCAGACCCAACATTGAGAATAAAAAGGATGCAGCAAGTATGATTATTGATATGATGAAATATAACATACAATACTCGATTTAATATTTGGAGTACGTGTGACCTAATTTAACGTGAGTTCGAAATAAGGAAAATCTATAAGCAAACCCTTCCCTGTCATTCCGACCTTGTGGAGGAATCTATCCTGGCTGCGATCCTGGCACATACTCAGTACCATTTTTAACATTCCTGGACAGATTAGATTTCTCCGTCCCGAGGCCTCGGGAAAATGACAGTGGGTGTTATGGGTTTTGTGTATCAAACTCTTATATCGAACTCACGCTATTTTAAAGATCCAAAAGGAAGGTGATGGTAAATCATCAAATCATCATCACCTTTTTTATTCTTTATGTGGCAATTAGTTGCAATCAAGGAATTATTTCTGATTGATTAGCTGTTCTTTTTCGCCAAACGATTTCTATGCCCCAATTCAAGCATCAAATGAAAGACTGGCACAGCCAGTAATGTCAGGAATGTTCCGGTAATTAATCCGCCGATGGCTACTACCGCAAGCGGGGACAAACGTTCGATGCCCACGGCCCACTCGAGGGCAATAGGAATCATACCAACCGCTGCTGCGCCTGCCGTCATTAGTATTGGTCTGGTTCTGAGTTGAACAGCCTCGAGAATAGCTTCTCTCGGTGATTTACCTTCTGCCATGGCTACTTTTGCGAAGTCGACTAACAGGATTCCGTTCTTTACAATGATACCCATCAGCAATATCAGCCCCATGAATGAGGGCAAACAGCCATGTTTATCCGCTATAAGCATGGCCCATGAAGCCCCGATGAGTGCCAGCGGTAAACTGGCCATTATGGCCACCGGATCGCGGAATGATTTGAATACAATTACCAGCATCAGGTAAAGAAGCGCAACACCTATAGCAAAAGATTTTAAAAGGCGTGCAAAGGATAGATTTAATTGTTTGTATTCCCCCTGGTAGGACAGGGTATACCCCCGTGGCATCGATAATCCCGCCAGGGCGGTTTCCACATTGCTGTGTAACTGGGTTATGGAAATACTGCTACGATAACCAAGTACATCAACGGTAGGCATCAGTGCCTCATGGGTCTCGGCAGTCGGTTCATATACCACTTTGGGTGTTGCAAAAGACGACAATGGAATCAGTGAACCGCTCATCGTTCTGATGGGAATAGCAGTGAGTTCTTCGGCATCAGATCGTTGATTCGGTTTAAGGCGGACCCATACAGGTATCGGGATTTCACCGGTTACACGAAGTCTCCCACCCGGTGTTCCCCCTACGGCCTGGGCAACTTGTCCGGCAACATCCTGTGGAGTAAGTCCAAACAAACGAGCTTTGGCTTCATTGATTTGCAGGTTTATCCGTTTTGATTTTCCCTGCCAGGATCGCTCGATGCCTGTTAAACCGCGAACATTCATTAACCTCATCATAACAGAATCAGCTAATTGATCCAGTTCTCCCGGATCATTGCCGCTGATCATAATATCCAGTGTACCCCGGATGGAGGAGAGCGGCGTGGCCCCAAATTCGGTGACATTAGCTGATATCAAACCGGAAATATGTCGAATCTTTTGCCGGACGGAATCCTCAATTTGATAGATAGACCAGTCACGATGGAAACGGTCGATAATGTTTACGGTAATTTGACCATGTTGTAACACCCGGGCTGCACCAAAGGATTTAACACCTGCGTCCGCACCATCAACAGACGACATAGATAGAAGCCATTCCGGTTTAAGGGAGCTTTTAATCGACTGCTCAATCTGCCCGGCGATTTTTTCAACACCGGGCGCATCCATGTCGGGCTGCGTCTCGTAATTGACAAGAAAGATACCGCTGTCCATACGTGGCATCAATTCTCTGCCAACTATTTTCATCAAACCCAGAGATACCAGGAACAGAATACCAAAAGATGAAAGTACCAATCCCCGATGTTCCAGTCCCCAGCCAACAACCCGGGCGTAGAAGCTCTTCAGAGGATTTAATATATATACTTCAAACGGATGAAGTATCAGATAAAGAGGATCGCGTCTGCCGGGTCTGAGCAGGTAAGGAACAAGCAATGGAATGATGGTAACGGAAACAATAAGGGAAGCCAGTAATGCTATGGAAAGGGTAACGGCCAGTGGACGTAATACCGTCTGTACGTAGCCCCCGATAAACATGATCGGCAGCAAAACGATAACTACACTCACCGTACCGGATGCGGCAGCAAGAAAAATTTCCTGAGTCCCTTTGGCTGCCGTTTTTATACTGCTGTTGCCGCTGGCTCTTATCGTCCGTTCAATGTTTTCAATTACGACAATAGCATCGTCCGCAAGGAGTCCAACGGCGATGATAATTGCCGTGAGGGTAACCATGTTAAACTCATAGCCCAATGCTTTAAGCACGGCAAAAGTAAGCAAATAGGTAAAAGGCAACGACAAGGCCGTGATGAATGAAGCCCTGGTATCTCCGAGAAAAAGAAGAATCACGATAATGGTCATGATTACAGCATCCCGAAGAGCGCCAAGCATATTATCGACGGTGAGATCGATCAGTCGTCCCTGAGTATTCGCTACTTCGATATGCAGCATGGGAAACTGTTGCTCTACTTTTGGCAGTTGCTTTGTTATTTCGGCGATGACTTCACGTGCATGTCCTTTCTCGCCGCGCAAGAGTGATATCGCAATGGCAGATTTTCCATTACCACGATAAAGAGAAGTGATATCTGCCTTTCCCCAATGAACTTTTCCGAGATCTCCGATCTGTACATAATTCCCTTTTTGAAGCGGCACGAGGATCTGTGATATATCGTTCGGGCCTTTAGCCAATACTTGTGTGTTCAATAAATAACGGTTGCCATGTTGATAGATCAGTCCGGACGGTGTTGAAATATTGGACTTCGCCAGTGCCGCCGCTACCTGGGCGATCGTTACATGATAGGATTCAAGCTTATTCCTGTCCAGGTCCACAGCTACATGGCGTTGTTGACTTCCAAATACTTCCGCCTCGGCAACGCCGGGTATATTCAGCAAGGCATCCCGTAACTGGTTCTCAGACAGACGCCGTAGCTGAGGTAAACTTAAATCGTAACCTTTTGATGCTGTAACCGACAATAACTCCAGTGGCTTGGCAGCATCGGTTATTTTAAAGATTAACGGCTCTTTGATTCCCTGCGGCAATAAACTGCGTACACGGGGAAGTTCAGTAGTAACCTTGGTTGCGGCTTCATCAATATTATTCCCGTAATTGAATTCAACCTGAACTGCTGAAACCTGATCCCGGGATGTGGAAGTTACCCTTCTTACCCCGTCGATAGCACTCATTCGCACCTCAATGGGATGAGTTACATCGGTAGCAACATCATTGGCTGCCGCTCCGGGCCACTGAGTAACGACTGCTACCACAGGCCGGTTCGTGTCCGGGAAAAGGTTCATCGGCAGCGTCATATATGCGATGATACCGGCCAGTACCGTAACCAATGTGACGGCTATGATAGCATGAGGTTTTCGTAACATGCGTTCGAAGAAGTTCATAATGCTACCCCGTGATTGATGATTACCGGATCTCCATTCTTCAAGGCCAGCAAAACACTCTCATGAGCAACAACTACTTCATCACCCGCACGGATATCACCTCGGACGGCTACGCCATTTTGCCCGACAAGGGTAATTGCAACGTGGATTTTTTGCAGGATGTCACCCTTTTGTTCATGACGGACTTTAAAGAGGTAGCTGTTCCTGCCTGTATCGTCTGTAATAATTGATTGTGCAGGGACTTCAACACCGGTTTTATCACTTTCAAGGACAATACGGCCTGACAAACGGGCGCCGTTGGCCAAATTAAACGGTTTTTTTTTCAGGTCTGCATCGGCAGCACCCAAATCGAAACCGTTAACCAGGGGATAAATTCTGTCCAGTGCCACATTAAGGGTGTCATCAGCATTAACTAACTGAAGTATGGTCCCTTTTCTAATGACCTTTAACAGATCCTGAGGAAATTCTACATGAATTCTTATATCCCCGCTGGATGTAATTTGATAGATCGGTTGTCCGGGCATGATGACATCCCCAGGTTCATGTAATCGTGTAGAAATAACGCCATCAACGGGGGATGTAATACGACCATATTCTTCTTTAACCGTTAACGCCTGTATTTGATTTTCCAGTGTTTTCACCTGGTTATCCGCTGCAATTGCAGCCGTATGATAGGCATCCAAAGAAGACTGGCTGCTTCCTCCAGCGTCCATAAGGTGTTTTTCTCGCTTATATTCATCATTACTGCGGATTTTATTCGCTTTTGCTGCCGCAAGCCTGGCCTTCAACCCGGAAATTTCATCCTGAATGGTACGCGTATCTACTTGCGCAAGTACTGCTCCTTTTTTAACGGAAACTCCTTCACGTGGTCCCATATGGGTGATTAATCCGCCGATTTGCGCCGACAAAGTAACATCTCCCTGATGTAACAGTGTGGCAAGAACAGGATATCCTTTTGTGACGGTTGCATTTTGAACAATAGCGGTATTTAAGGCCCAGGGCGCATTCTCTTGAGTGGGAATATGCTCCACTTCTTTAATACGTATGATTACAAAGGAAATCATTGTGATTACTATGCTCACCGCAACAATGATCCATATCCAACGCCTTTTTGTACTATGTTTTGTTTCCATAATTTTTCCCGTTTCGAAGTTCATTTACGAATCATGTTCTGGTCAGTGTCATTGTAGTTTGAATAAGCCGATGGGGGAACCCCCCGGGCCATTCGCAAGGCATCGTCTGCCTGCCACCAGTGGGCAAGAGCCGCTGCATAAGAAGCACGGGCAAAAGCCAGCGTGGCGGCGGCATCCAGAAAATCGGTCAAGGAAAGCCGACCCTGACGGTATTGTTCCGTTTGAATCCGCATCACTTCTTTTGTTGTTTTCAGTGACTGATCGGCCGCTGTAAACTGCTTTTCCCCCGCAATCCAGCCGCTGATGTTGGATTCGATTTCGGCATTAGCCGATGCCATGGCAGCTTCGTGCTGATAGGAAACCGCCTTCTCTTTGGCTTTAGCCTGCTGTATGCGGGAGCTCCGCGAGCCTCCGGTCCACACAGGAAGATCAATGGTGATGCCCACGCCCCATAAAGGATCATTTTTTCCTTTGCCATTAAAACCCTGATTTTCGATCCAGCTTGCCTGTACAAAGGCTTTGGGCAGCCATGCTTCCAGCGCGGCGTTGACCCCGGACCGCGCCGCTTTCATTTTCTCCATAAGGGATTGGATATCCGGACGTTTTACGAGGTCAGTAGGAGGGTTCAAGTCTGCTATCGGTTGCTTTGAGGGCACCGAAACTGAATCAGTAAAAGAGGCTGCTCCCATGAGAGAAGCAAGATACGCCCGCAGCCTGGCTTCGGTCGCCCTGGCGTCAGCTATCTGGCCTTCTATCTTGCTGATCTCCGATTGCATCCTCAGCCGATCGACGGGAGGCCTGCGCCCTACGTTTACGGCGACTTCGGTAACCTTCAATTGTTTTTTTACGGCATTCGACTGCTTGTGTAGGGCATCTATTTTACCGGTTATAGCTTCGATACCCCGGTAAAGGTTAGCTGCCTGATTCAGCAGCGTCAGTCGTGCTTGTTTTGCATCCTGATTTGCCGCACGTTCCTGGTGCGTCAGCGCATTCAGTTTCGTGAGTATCTGTCCATTGATATCCAGGGGCAACGACAGGGATGCCCCATAGCCAAACTGTTTACTGTCGTACGGAATGGTGGCAAAATTGATAGGCGGTGAGATCGGCCTTGTCAGCCTGTTGTCATTGAAATACTGCAACTGGCTGAATGCATTCACTTTTCCAAACAGAGCACCCAATCCTTCACGCCTGTTTGCCTTATAGACTTCAGTATTGGCATAGGCCGCTTTCAATGCCGGCGAGTTGGCTTCCACCCGGTGCAATATCTTTCCCAGTCCGGCCTCTTGTGCATACGCACGAGGAGCGACACCCTCCGACAATCCGCAGACCAGAAATACCAGGACAAATACCGAAGAAGCCGCTTGATGGTTTGTTTTCATTATATTCTCCTGTCTCGATTGCGTTAATTTGTTATAGTTTTGGCCTATTTGACCACAGGCAAATGAATGACAGATTCTCCCTTTTTTTCGGAGCAGGGGATACAGACTTTTCCCCCGTCTTTGACTCTCAGATATCGCTCGAAGACATATTCGCCACATACTTCACATTTAGCCTTGCTGAAAGAACCTTCCACTGGTTCGTAACTGAATTCTGGCAGGGGAGCCACATGGAATAATTCTTCATCAGAGGCATTCAGCACGATATTTATAATATCCGTGCGTACCGATTCCGGAATATCAGTTGGTTCGATACCCTGCTTCCGGTATTTAAAAAACTCATGAGGTGCGAGTTTATCCTGGAATTCATTCTTCACAGCAATTCGTGAAGTACCCTCTTTTCCCGGATACCAAAAGATGGCCGCTACTTTTCCGTAGTTCAATTTTTCGATCATTCCTTTTCCAAAAGTGGCGCCGGTTGCCGACATAATTCCATCTTGCAGACAGCCTTGCGGATGGCCAATTCCCATCTCCGAAAACACATGCATTTCATGGTTAAGGCTCTTGGTAACACCGAGTTTTTTCATGGCCAGTGTACCCATCCGGTAACCAATAGGCATGAAAGGACAGTGGTGTCCATGAAATTCAAAAGTCCAATCGGGTATCATAAACATATCGGCCTCCTTTATAAGTAATCATTTACTTACTTTTTGGATTAAATTTTTTACTTCGCTAAACTTTTCAAGACCAATGAATACATCCTCTTACAAAAGTCGGTGATGTTTAATTCGCTTGCATTCAGTACCAGTTCAATATTGAACGTAATCGGAATCCCCATATACAGCATAGCCACATCATCAGGATTTACTTTTTCCCCGAATACCCCTTCAGCAACTCCGTCGTTAACCATTTTAATTACAAACTGCTTTTGCTCGGTGAGTATTTGATTCAGTTTCCCTTTAAGCTCTTTATCTCCCATATGGGCCGCTTCTGAAAACAGCAGAATGGTAATTCCCTGATTCTCTTTCAGGTATGTAACATTCTTACATAAATAAGTGAACAATTTTTTTTCGGCAGGTAATGAACTAAAGGCGATATCACGCAGGGAACCGATCAAATCTGAAGCCACATCATCCATTATTCCTTTGATGATATCTCGTTTGGATGCAAAATGCCGGAAAATGGCTCCTTCCGAAAGGCCAACTTTCTGTGCCAGCTTTCGGGTAGAAAGGTTATGAAGGCCTTCTTCGGCTATGACTTGCAAAACGGCTTGTTTGATTTGTTCCTGACGAACACTTGTTGATTCTCGTTCCATTTCGATCTATTAGTAAGTGATCATTTACTTACATGATAACGAAAAACCATTTTTTTGTCAAGCAGATACAAGAAAATAAAACTTTATGAATTGTTTTTGCTATGGATTGGATTTATGAGCATTCCATGAACTATTAACGAAGGGTTCAAATTCTTTGTACTATCAATCCCGGGTGAATGTCGGGTTTTTTGGGATACCAGGGGTTTCCTTTTCATCGCCTCCTCCGAAGTAGGGCACTTAAGTTTATAGCCATTGGCGGGGTAGCGCAAACAAAAAAGGCAAGCCCGGTAACCCGAACTTGCCCTTTGCTTGAAAACAAGATTTTTTTGCTAATTGCTAATTGCTAATTGCTAATTGCTAATTGCTAATTGCTAATTGCTAATGGCTAATTGCTAATGGCTAATGGCTAATTGCTTATGGCTTGCTGCTTGAGGATGTGCCGCTTGTCAGTCCCCTGGCTTCGAGGAGTGGTTCGATCTTCGGATCCTGGCCGCGGAAGTTGCGATACATGGTGGCGAAATCTTCGGTGTTACCACGCGAAAGAATCATGTCGCGGAAACGATCGCCGTTTGCGCGGGTCAGTCCGCCGTTTTCCTTGAACCATTCATAAGCATCCTGGTCGAGCATTTCGCTCCACAGGTAAGCATAGTACCCGGCCGCATAACCATGCCCCCAGATGTGCATGAAGTAACTGGAACGGTAGCGGGGCGGGACTTGCGTCAGAGCGATATTTGCTTTCTTCAGGGCTTCAGACTCAAATGAATCGACATCCTGTTGCGGAACATTGGCAGATAATGTGTGCCATGCCATGTCGAGTTCGGCCGCGGCCAACAGCTCAGTCAGCGCATAACCCTGGTTGAACTTGGAAGCTTTCTTGATCTTTTCAACCAGTTCCTGCGGCATCGGCTCGCCGGTTTTGTAATGCACCGCGTAGTGCGCAAATACCGACGGATACATCGCCCAGTGTTCGTTGAACTGCGATGGAAGTTCCACAAAGTCGCGGGCCACTGCGGTACCGGACAGGCTCGGATATTCCTGGTCGGCAAAGAAACCGTGCAATGCATGTCCAAACTCGTGGAACATTGTCCTCACCTCATCATAAGTCAGCAATGCCGGCTGACCTTCAGGCGGTTTCGGAAAGTTTGCGACATTGTAAATCACCGGTTTGGTTCCAAGAAGTTTCGACTGACCTACGAGGTTAGACATCCATGCGCCGCCGGATTTGTTGTCGCGTTTGTAATAGTCGGCATAGAAGAGTCCGATTTGGGAGCCATCCTTATCGAATACATCAAATACGCGAACATCGGGTTGATACACGGGCAGATCATGGCGTTCTTTAAAACTCAGTCCGTAGAGTTCATGAGCTGCATAAAAGACGCCGTTCTCGAGCACATTGTTTAATTCGAAATACGGTTTGATCTGCGACTCATCCAGGTCATAGCGTGCCTTGCGCACTTTTTCGGAATAGTAGTTCCAATCCCATGGCTGCAGTTTGAACTTGCCGCCAGTCTCGTTGATCACAGACTGGATATCCTCAGCTTCTTTCCGGGCGTTGGCAACAGCAGGCGGGACCAGTTTCGCGAGAAATGAATCGACATTTTCCGGATTCTTTGCCATCTGGTTCTCAAGCTTCCATGCGGCGTAGTTTGGGAATCCTAACAACTGTGCTTTCTCAGCTCGCACTTTACCCAGACGTTTGATGACATCACGCGTGTCATTGGCATCGCCAAGCTCGGTGCGGGTCCATGACTTTTCAAAGAGTTTTTCGCGTGTGGAACGGTCTCCTAATGATTGAAGGGCTGGCTGCTGTGTAGTGTTTTGCAGAGGCAGAACCCATTTGCCATCGAGTCCGCGGGCTTTGGCAGCACCGGCTGCTGCTTCAATTTCGGCAGGAGTGAGTCCCGCGAGTTCGGACTTGTCGTTTACGACAAGGGCGCCGGCCTTGGTTCCGTTTAAAAGCAGGTTCTCAAACTTTGTGCTGAGTGTGGCTTCTTCTTCATTCAGTTTCTTAAGCTTCGTTTTGTCCGCATCCGAGAGGTTGGCACCTGCATGCTCAAACTCCTGGTAATAGTATTCTACCAACCGATGTGTTTCAGGATCAAGATCAAGCTGATCGCGCTTCTGGTAAATCGATTTTATACGCTGGAATAGTTTGCCGTTTAAAAAGATCGCATCGTGGTGAGCTGCCAGTTTCGGGGCCACTTCTTGCTGCACTTTTTGAAGCGTGTCATTGGTGTTGGCAGCAGTTAGGGCATCGAACACCATGCCGGTCCTTTCAAGTAGACGACCACTCTTTTCCAGTGGAATGAGCGTGTTTTCTACCGTTGGTGCTTCGTTGCTGGCAGCGATTTCCTCAATTTCAGCCAGTTGCTGCTTCATACCCTCGATCAGGGCAGGTTTAAAATCGCTGTCCTTGATCTTATCGAATGGAGGTGCCTTGAAAGGCAGTGAACTGGGAGAATAAAATGGATTTTCAGTCATTGCAGATGATGTTGAAACGTCTTTGGATGAACGGTTGCAGCCCGTAAAAACCCAGGCCGCGACTGTCACAGAGACGCATAACAGGATTAGTGTCGATGTTCGTTTCATTGTATACCCTCATATTTATTCAGGGTCCGAATCGGCATTTAAGATGGCTTTTAGTTTAGTCCACCGCAGGCATCGGGAAAGATGAGTAACCTGCCCAATCCAAACCAATATCCTCTTTGTTAATTATACGGTAATATGTTAGACAAGCGTTGAGATTTACAAATCATATCAGACAGAAAACTTTACAGAATTAGCTTTAAAAAGAAGACCATGTATAATGGAGAACTTGTGTACTCTCTAGGCTGTCCCGATGAATCGGGAGGCTGGGACAGAGGTTACCTCAATCCGTCAATCTGCCCGGCTTCCACCCCCTGCCATTCAGCCAACTGATCGATGATCATGCCCCTGATTCGATCACGAAGTTCCGGGATATCTTTTTTTGTCAGACCTTTCGTATCGACCGGTTCCATTACTTTAAGGCGGATATTGTTAAGTCCTCCAAAGCGCCAGCTGTTTTTCGGCAGGCATTCACGCGAACCATCTATGGCAAGCGGCAGGACCGGGGCCCCAGTCTTAATAGCCAGCAGAAAAGCACCATCGGAAAAACGATGTATTCGGCCATCTCGTGTCCGCGTACCTTCAGGGAAGAACATGACAGGACAATCTTGCTTGAGATAAGAGTAAGCCTGAACAACAGCATCGCGTCTGCGTTCTTTGACTTGCCGATCAACAGGAATATCGCCAGCCATTCTCATCATCCACCCAACGAAGGGAACTTTGAATAGCTCTATTTTGGCAAGCCATTTCATCTCCCACGGCAGATTGGAGATCAGCGGAATATCGGCCATCGACTGGTGGTTACACACGATGACGAGCGGACGGTGTGGTTCACTGAGCATATATCCGCTGATATCGAGTTCCCATAACGGGTTGATACGCGTCATCGACTTGCCCAGGCGCCGAAACCAGCGGCCCGTCCGGTAATGAACGGGATCGCGGTCGAACAACCGGATGAGGGCTAGAAAAGGCAGCCAAACAATGATCAAAAATATAGTAGCCGTCCAGATAGCGGCTGATCGTACGCTATTCCACATGAGTATCTTTGGATGTTACATTTTACTGAGCCTCATCATCAACAAGTCGCGACCGGGCACTGTTCGGTTTAACGCATTATTTGTGGTCCCCAGGTCCTTCTTAGTCCAGAGATCCTTCAGACGATATACCGTGTTGGTAAATTCGGTATTTCTGCCAGACACGCTATCTGACACTGCTTCAGTTTTCCAGTTAAATATAACCTTTTGCGATGAAAGACAGCGATTGAGGACACACATTGCCCAGTCGCCTTGTTCAAGGGGGTTAAACCAGACTTCGGGGCTGTCTTTGGCAAAAAACTTCAATCCCTGAACTCCCAGAGAATCCTGGTCGACAGCGATGACATCCTTGTTGGTCAGGATGTTCAACGTTTCTTTAGACATGCTTCGAAGATCATTCCCGGAAATCAGAGGTGCGGCGATCATGCTCCAGATAGAAAAGTGGGAAGTAATGCCTATATCCTCACGTGGATTCCTAGTTCGACCACTTGGTCGGTAGGCAATTCATAAAATGTGGTTGTAAGCGCAGAATTCCTTGCAAGGAAAGCGAAGATTTCTTCACGCCACCGTGCCATTCTTGGTTTTTCTTCGCTGGGCACTAATATCTGTCTGCCGATGTAATAGGTAATCACATTCGATTCCTCATCGAAATGGAATTGACGGCTGCCACTTAACGCTTTGGGCACGTCCGGATTTTCCATGAAACCGTAAGAGATATTTACCCGGTAGAATCCCTCTGCCATCTCGTCAATTTTCAACCGTTGAGAAGGCCACACTTTTGGTACATCTTTAATGATGACCGTTACCAGCAACACCCTCTCGTGCAGCGCCTGATTATGTTCCAGGTGATAGCGGAGGAGAGGCGGTGTCCCTTTTGAATGGCCAGTGAGAAATATGGCTGTACCCCGGACTCTGACGGGCGGATCGTCCGCAAATTCTTTCAGAAATTCGTCAAGCGGTAACGAATCATCAGGTTTGTTCTCAGCGAGAATTTGTCTGCCGCGGCGCCAGGTTGACATCAGAGTAAAGATAGCAGCGCCAACGAGAAGCGGGAACCAACCGCCTTGGGCAACTTTCGTCATGTTGGCGATAAAGAAAGCCAGATCGATGATCAGGAACCCGATGGTTATCGATAGCGATGCAGCCAGGTTCCAACCCCATTTTTCACGGGTAAGAATGAAAGCAAGAATAGTCGTGATAACCATCGTCGTTGTGACAGCAACACCATACGCAGCTGCCAGATTATCTGATTTTCTGAAACTGACAACCAGTCCGATTGTGGCAATCATTAAAATCCAGTTGACGACAGGGATATAGATCTGGCCTATCTCGGTGCTTGAGGTCTGGACAATGCGAATTCGCGGAAATTCTCCCAATAAAGCGGCCTGTCTTGTCAGAGAGAACGCTCCGGATATGACAGCCTGTGATGCGATGATTGTAGCAAAAGTAGCCAGGATGACTAACGGGTAAAGTGCCCAGTGTGGAGCCAGTGCATAGAAAGGCTGGACGACTTTTTGCGAGCTGCTGAGCAACAATGCACCTTGTCCGAAGTAGTTGAGCAGCAGGGATGGGAAGACAAGCGAAAACCATGCCGTGCGAATAGGCCGGCTGCCGAAATGCCCCATATCAGCATAGAGTGCCTCCCCGCCGGTAACAACAAGGAAAACTGCCCCAAGGACCAGGAACCCAATCAAGCCGTTACGAAAGAAAAAATCCAGGGCATGCCATGGATTAAGAGCCCTGAGCACCTGTGGAGCCCTGACGATTCCGCCAATACCGAGTGCGGCTATTGAAGTAAACCAGACGAGCATGACTGGTCCGAAGATTGATCCGATCCCCTGTGTTCCGCGTTTTTGAAGGAGGAAAAGGACGATGAGAATGGCAACCGTAATAGGGACGATATAGTGATCAAATGTCGTTGTGGCAACCTGTAACCCTTCGATTGCGCTGAGAACAGAGATGGCAGGAGTAATCATGCCGTCGCCGTATAACAAGGCTGCACCGAAGACCCCGAGAGCTACGATAAACCAGCGCTTTTTTCGTTTTTCAGAAGGTACGAGCAGTGCCATCAGGGCGAGAATCCCGCCTTCGCCTTCATTGTCGGCCTGCATGACGTAAATCAGATATTTTACAGATATAACAATTGTCAAAGCCCAGAATATGAGCGAAAGGATACCCAGTATGTTTTCAGGCGTGCGTGTTATTTTGCTGCTTTCCGAAAAAGCAAAACGAAACGCATAAAGGGGGCTGGTACCAATATCTCCAAAGACAATACCCAACGCCGTGAGTCCGAGTAGCAATAGTTTTTTCCCGGAAGCTTCTTCTTTATGAGATGGTTGTCCCTCCAGACTGTCGGGTTGTTCCGATATTATCTGTTCTTGTCCGTTTTTTTCTTCCGGCTGTGTCTGTTCTTTGTCCATTAAGGTACTAGTTTGAATAAATGGGGCTGGCTAAAATGTTCATATGCTTTTCAGAGAATGGGTTAGCCATTCGTTCGCAATTTTTTGAATATCGTCAACTATCTAAATAAAATCTCAGGCTCCTGGTAACATGATCAATCTGACGAACACAGAAACAATGCAGCTCGTTCATAAGTCAATTGACTTCAGAGTATAAGGAAGTTAAATAGAAGGAATTTGATAAGCCGGCAATATGTAAATGCCATTCCTGAACGTTAATCCGTATCTTTTGGCTGAATTGCTAATACAGATGTGAACCATGACCATTCTCGGCATTGAATCTTCTTGTGATGAAACGGCAGCTGCGGTCTATTCTGATCGTGGATTGCACTCTAATATCATTGCCTCGCAGACAATTCATGGGCAGTATGGCGGCGTTGTACCTGAGCTCGCTTCACGGGCGCATCAAAAGACAATCTGGTCTACGGTTCAACAAGCTCTTGCCGAAGCAGATATGACGATGGATGACATCGATGGCATTGCAGTCACGCAGGGTCCTGGTTTGATGGGAGCTCTGCTGGTGGGCATCAGCTTTGCAAAGGGTTTAGCTATCGCGCACGACAAGCCGATCATCGGGATCAATCATATCGACGCTCATCTTTATGCCAATTTCATTGAAGGTCCGGAACCGGAGTTCCCGTTCATCGGACTGATCGTTTCGGGTGGTCACACGCAGATCGTGTACGTGGAAGAGCCATTCTCACACAAAATTATTGGACAGACGCGGGATGATGCCGCAGGTGAGGCTTTCGACAAGATTGGCAAAATTATGGGATTGCCTTATCCAGCCGGACCGGTGATGGATCGGTTGAGTAGAGACGGTGATCCTTCTTTCCATGATTTCCCTAAGGCGTTGTTGCACGAAGGTCTTGATTTTAGCTTTTCAGGATTGAAGACATCCGTGTTGTACTACCTGCAGAACATTCCGGAAGATAAACGAACAGCTTTTTTGAATGATCATCAGGCCGATCTCAGCGCAAGCGTGACAGAAGCAATTACCGAAGTGTTGGTTATTAAACTCGAACGTGCTATACGAGAGACTGGTGTTCACCAGATTTTACTGGCCGGAGGAGTGGCAGCTAATTCTGTACTGCGTAGCAAAATTGAGGCTTTAGCTGATCGATTAAATCTGTCACTCAAGATACCCAAGCTTGTCTATTGCACTGATAATGCGGCTATGATTGCCGTCACAGGATACCTGAAATCACACCTCCGGGAATGGGATACGGTAGGTCTTAAGCCTTTCGCAAGTCTTTGAGTGTAGTGTTAAGTATTGAGTGTTTACCTAATTCAAAATTGAACAATAACAATTCTATTTACTGAAAGCTGCCAATTTCAACATCGTCAATTATTTGTCTGCCGTTGAAATACATGGATAGGGTACTCAAATTATCACGTGTATAGTTCGCCGTGTAAATGGCTTTATCATTGACCATAATGCTGAATTTCTTATTCACTGTGTCCACAAAAAGGCCCACCTTGAATACTTGTCCGGCATAGGAGCCATAAGATTTATAGGGATATAGAGCGGCGCTGACATTATCCTTGTAACCGATGTTCACATCTCCGTTGCTGTCCACTTCAATCCAGACGATCGGTCTCGTTCCGGTAGTCTGATCATTTGTTATCTCCATAGAGAACGTGGACTCGGCAGCCAGCATCTTGACTTTTGCAACAGCGGTGTATTTGTTCAGTGCCGGAATGATAGTGTTAGAAAGGAAGATGTTTTTCTTGCCCCCCATATACATCAGTGAATAGTTACCGTCAATCACGTACTTTGAATCAGAGATAATGGTGTAGTCGAAATTGTTATCAACCCAAATTGACGGATCGAGCCGTCTGCTTTCGAAGTCATCACCGTTCATTTTCTGATATACAAAAACGGTATCTGAAGGTGCGCTTTTTGCGCCTGTTTTTCCTTCTGCATTAACCGAACCCATCCGGAAGGAATAGATGCCCGGTAAAGCACTTGTAATCTGATAACTGTTAGAAGAAGCGTCGATAAGTGAACTGTTTACAGCATTTGTGGTGTCGGTGGTATTGTAGATGTTGTATCCAGATAAGTTCGTATTACTCAGCGGGTTCCAATTCAGAATAATGTTATTTGATGTGGTATTTTCAATGTCTGTGATAACCGGAGGAGATATCGTTTTCATGGACATTAGGATATCATACCGGTAATCCGGTGAATTCAATGTGATATTTTTGTTGTAATCATTATACCCGTCTTTTGTTACCGTGATTTTATATGAACCCTGTGGTACCGATGGAAACTGATAGAAGCCGTTAGCAGGTGTTAACTGCTGATTCCCTGCAAGTTCGACTAGTGCTCCCTGGACAGGTGCCGCAGCGCCATTTGTTACGTTTCCATGGATATTGGTATATAGTTGCTTGGGAGTCAGCTGAAAATCCAGTTTGTTACTGCCCTTTTTGATGTTAAGTGATTTTGAGAAATCGTTGTAAAGATCGAGCTTGGCTGTAAGATTGTAAGTTCCGACTGGGATATCAGATAACGTATAACTGCCATTTTGTCCCGTATTCGTTGTTTTATCATTTATCTGGACTAAGACACCGGCAAGCTTTTTATTCGTCCCTTCTTCGGTGACAGTACCCGACAGAGAACCAATAGCTACAAGCGTAACATTGATGTTATTTTGCCCCTTTACAATAGTGATGGGCTGATTTGTCTTGTCATAGTTGACAGCACTGACACTGATGATGTAAGAACCAGTATCTATTTGGTCAAAAGAAAACTTGCCATCCTGACCAGTAGTGTCTTTTTTATTTTCGATTTCGACAATCGCTTTCGTTACCGGTGTACCTGAACCAGATTCAGAGACGATTCCTGATAATGAGCCCACGTTCTCCTTGTTAACTTCGATATTAAAGCTATTATCACCGGAATTTATGGTAACATCGTGGCTGTAACTGGCATATCCCGTTGCTGTTGCAGTTACGATGAACGAACCGGTCGTTAGACTGTCGATCTTATATTTCCCTTCCTGATCCGTCGTGTCTTTTTTACTTTCAATTTCAATTAATACTCCCGGCACAGGATTGCTGGTACCGGTCTCGTGAACCTCGCCAGACAGTGTTCCATTCTTAATTACAGGGATCCGGTTTAATCCAATTGGAAAATAATTGTACCCCTTGCCGACTTTTAGAGTGTCTGAATATTCCAGATATCCATTGGCTGTCGCATGTAATAAATACGCACCTTTTTGAATACCCGGGAATAGGTACTTACCATCGGCTCCAGTGGTATCGCTCAGATTATCAATAGTGACAATAGCCCCTTCTAAAGGGGTTGTTGAAGTTTTGTCGGTGACAAGTCCCTCGAGATCCCCAGACTGAGGTGAACCCGGATTTTTATCACAAGAAATCAGGATGGCGACACCGAGAACAGCAAAGCAAATCCAACGATTCATCTGTTCCCCCTTTAAAGAAACGAAAAGATATGAGCTACATTGACTTGTGTGTAGGCAACTTTCAACTAATAACTTATTAAGAATATAGTTGCATATACAAGCTATAAATAATTAATTTTTATTCACAAATGAACGGGATGTTAAGAGGCTTATGTGTGATAGCTGTATCTTCTTGCAAGGCAATACACAAGAGTTTTGATTAATAAAAAATTGCAACCAGCTTTGCAATAAAAAAAATATCTGAGCAGTTTACTTATCTGAAAAGGACTCAAAATTCATAATTAATCAGTCAAAACTTCTTTGATTCGGCTACGGCAAGCTCATCGACCAGGTTATTGATTTCATTGTCAGCGTGTCCTTTTACTTTTTGCCAGGCGACATCATGACTATTCTTGGCAGCAAGCAATTCTTTCCAGAGGTCCTGGTTTTCGACTGGTTTTTTATCAGCTTTTTTCCAGCCTTTTCGCTGCCAGTTTTCAATCCATCCCTTGGTGAATGCATTAACCAACAGGGCACTATCGCTGTGAATGATAGCGCGGCAGGGGCGTTTTAGGGCTTTCAATGCCATGATGGCCGCCGTCAGTTCCATACGGTTGTTTGTTGTCCCGGCCTCGCCTCCACTGATGGTCTTCGTCTTCCCATTGAATTCAAGGTAGGCAGCCCAGCCACCTGGTCCGGGATTTCCGCTGCATGCGCCGTCTGTGTATATGATGACTTCGGATTTAGACATATTTATTTGTAAGCGGATTGAGTATTTTTTTGTAATGTCGGGCTTTCTCAGCTACCTGTTCATCCCAATCGTCGCCTTTGCCTGCATAGATGATGCTCCGGCTTACTGAGACGACGGGGACTCCTGGGTGGTCTTTCAATGCTTCGATGAGTTCAGTTACGGATCCACCCTGCGCACCAAGACCAGGGATAAGCAGGGAGCCCCTCGGATGCCCGGCAATAACCTCTTTCAGCAGATCTGCCTGGGTTGCTCCGACCACCATGCCAACATGTCCGTTTGATTTTTTTTGAAGTTCCGATAAGTGATGCGCGATATAATGGCTCATCATCGGATATTGGTCAAACGGTTTTTTGAAGAAATCCTCAGAACCGGGATTGGAGGTTAGCGTCAAAGTGTATACCCCGCGTTTTGAATCCTCAAGGAAGGTTTCAAGTGTCTCGAATCCCATCAGGGGTGACAGGGTGATGGCGTCGACATCATATCCTTCGAAGAAAGCTTTCGAATATTGTTGCGCTGTATGACCGATATCCCCGCGTTTGGCATCAGCTATTACGATTCGTGAATAGGGGATTTGAGCTCGCACTTCACGAAATATGTCCATACCGTCTGGACCCAGTGCTTCGAAAAAAGCGAGGTTGGGTTTATATGCGCAGGCAAAGGGAATCGTAGCTTCGATGACCTCCCTGCAGAAATGGAAGACCCGTTTGGGAACCGACGAATAGGACGACCGGATGGATTCAGGTATTCGGTCTGGCACCGGATCCAGTCCTACACATAGGAGAGATTCTGTATCCCTGACGGCCTGGCGAAGTTTTTCCGAAAATCGCATTGAATTATTATCTGATGTTGATCCCCGACGAGCGAGGCTGCATGTTCAAGAGGCCAAATATAAAAAAAGCAGGATATCAATGTATCCTGCTTTGCATATTGTTAACATAAAACAGAAACTCAAACTCACCAACAAGTTAATTCGCACCGGGTGCCAGGGGAAAACCTTCCGGAATTGACTTGATATTGATACGCTGTATGTTGGCTCCAAACGAGTCATTCATTACTTTGATGATCTCATTGGTAACCACAGCGTATCCGCGATTCGTGGGGTGCACGCCATCGAAGCTGAAAAGACTGCCCAGAGTTGGTGTAAGCGTGATGCCGTCTTCTGTAATACTGCCATTGTTTACGATGGTATTGAAGATCCCATTGATATCGACCATCGCCACCCGGTCACTGCTACCAACAACGGTATTCATAGCACTATTGAATCCTTCGATGGTACCTTGTGCCTTTGAAATTTCATCCCCATCCAGTATAAGGCTGTTTGGCAGCGGGTTTCGCGGATCGACAATAAATGGTTTCGTAGTATCAAGAGCGCCACCATAGCTCTGAATAATAGCTGAAACGGGCACTCCTTTCTGCTTTGCGATATCACGCCAATATTTACCAGTCGGGTGACCAATTAATGGCAGATAATTTTGGGCAGTCAAAAGGATAAGCGCCTGTGCCGGATTGCCAATACTGCTGGTTAGCAGCTGAGCCGCCTGTTCTCCACCGTTTGTCTGGGACTTGAAGTAATAAATCCCGGGTACGCTTGCGGCCTCCAACTGTGCCTTGAATATGGGTCCCACGGTCGTTGCAAATGGTATGTCGGCGACATTTGGAATATTAGCCGCAACTATTTTCACCGTTTGATTGATCCCAAGGATAGAATTAATTGAGGCGCCATATAGCTGGGTGAAAACAGGAACGGTATTCATTGGAGTTACTCCACCGCTCGTTACGTAACCCAAAGCGTCATTATTTCCAAGCCAGAATGTAACAAATGTCGGGTTTTGGGCTGCGACGACATTTTGTATGCTGGGGACCTGTTTGCTGAGTTCGGCGCTTCCAAGAACGATTCCGTAGAACGGGTTAGCCTGCGCTCTTGCTTTGATTCCACCTGTTTGTGCATCGGCATTAAGGTAGTCGGCAAGAATAGCCCCGGGGACACCCAGATTCTGATATGGTTCTGCAACCGTTGGAGTACCCGTAAGTGACTGTTGGGTAACCACCACGGGATTACTGGGGTCGGAGGTGAATTGCTTGATAGCGATTCTTGAACCGATGCCGGGATTAATCATCGGTTGCTTAAAGTTTTTGACACCCATCTGCCGCGCCAGAAGGTTCGGGAAGGAATACATTTCGCCTTCCTGGTAAAGAGCACCGTTCTGATAGCCTGCTGCCAAGCTGTTGCCTATGGAAATATAGGTACTTACATCAATTGAGCCGGTATCAAACGGACCCACAACGTGCTTGTTATAATCCTCGCAGGCATTGACTGCCAGGAGGATCATCGCGATTGCTAAGAAATATTTGCTAAATCGAATCATGGTCTGTGATCCCAAAAAGTTTAAAATGAAAATGAGAGTGCGGCACCGAAGAGATTGGCCTTCGTGTTATAGTAGCCCTCCAGGGGATTTTCAGGAGTATCGATTTTCCGTTCATTTGCTCTTATGAACATATAGAACGCATCAAACGAGACCTGCGGGGTTATCTGGTAGGAAAAACCACCTGAGAAATCCCATCGGTTTGCGTCTGGCAATGTGGGATCGAGTGTACTGTCTGGAATGGGGTTTTCGTCATATGTGATACCGGCTCTAACCGTCAGTCCGGCAACTTTCCTGACATTATATTCTGCCCCCAATCGGTATTGGGAAGTGTTATGATAATTCCGCGGATTTTTCAGATCCTGCAAGGCTGGAGTGTGTTTATCAAAATAAATATCGAGGTTTTTGAAACTCGACCAACCCCACCATACATAGTCAAATTCTACACTCAGATCTTCGATAGGATGAACATTAATGCCGGCGGCCCAGTTGGCAGGTGTTTTGATCGTCAGGCTGCCGGTCACCCCCCTTGGAAAACCAGATTCGGGAAGGCCCGTGAATACAGCATCACCGCGCAGTTTAAGTTCCAGCTGGCTGCGATAAGTGAAACCGAAGGAGACCTTATCAGACGGGCGGAGGATAATACCAAGATTATATCCCACAGGCGTACTTTCCTGTGATCCATCCAGGCTAACCGAACCGGTCTGACCCACAAAGTCATCAACTTCACGAGATAGTTTTGCATCACCCTTCAGACCGATGATCACGCCTCCACCAATGTATGTTTTGACAGGACCTATGTCGGGCAACCGATAGCTCACAACGGGGTTCAGCACGAGCATCTGCAGTTCTGTTTTAACAGCATATCTACTGCCAATCCATCCAGACTTCCATTTTGTGCCTAATCCATAAGGAGCATACATGCCGATACCAAAGCTCAGTTTCGGTGTAACGGCATAGGATGCATAAGCATCAGGCACAAAGAATGTCTGTTTTTCCATCAGGTACTCATTGGTACTGTATGGCAAGGGACCGCGGAACTTATTTCTGGGTGCGATAAACGCGGCGCCAAAGTTAAGATTCAGTCCGGAGAGCTGAGCCAGACCAGCTGGATTGAAAAAAATGGTCGAAACATCATGACCATTGGCTACATAAGCGCCCATCATACCGGTAATTCGGACACTCGCCTCATAAAGCGCAAAGCCGCTGGCACGTACTTTGGCTGTAGTCATGGCAAAAATCAGGCATATTATGGTAACATATCTAGACATTGATTGATACCCTCCAAGTACTTGATTCAGTAATATATTGTAGCTAAACAGGTTGTGGAGCTGGCAGCAAAGAAAGCGCTTCCATATTCCATTTTCGATAAAATAACGGAAAAAATAAAAAAAGAACAATGTTCATTACGAACTTTGGATTACTTATGATTTTATAAAATCAGATATTTTTATTAGTTACATCTCGAAGAAGATGGGATAAAAAATTCAAGCAGTCGGTAATAGACAGTCAGGATAGTTGTAAAAGAGGTGCGTGCTATCTTTTTTTGTATCTTAAGAAAATTTTTAATTGCGTTAGATAGATTTTATGTCAGACAGCCAGTCGGAATTGAATAATCACAGTCTTTCCACTTCCTGGTATGAGGAGTGGTTTGACAGTTCGCTCTATGAGAAGTTATATGCACATCGTGATGACAAAGAGGCTGCGCGCCTTGCCGATCTGCTGGAAGTGGAATTGCCGGAATCAAGATATCACAAAATCTTAGATCTGGGATGTGGACGAGGGCGCCATTCCCTAAATATGGCTCGTCGGGGTTACAAAGTCACGGGTTTTGATTTATCGGAACGGGCAATCCAAAAAGCAAACGAGAGAGCTGCTGAAGAAAAGCTATCCATCAATTTCGGCATCCATGATATGAGAGAGCCACTGGATGAGCAATTTGATGCCATACTGAATCTCTTTACAACATTCGGCTATTTTGATGATGATTCCGAAAATTCACGTGTCTTACATGCCATGAGTCGAATGCTCCGGCCAGCCGGACGTCTCGTCATCGATTATCTGAACCCGCGTAATGTTATCAGGTCACTTAATCCACATGAAGAGGGTAAGGTTGACTCATTGACGTATGACATCAGGAAGGAGATAGACAAGAATACAAATATGGTTGTGAAAACAATCCATTTTCACAAAGAGAACGGAGATGTCCGGGAGTACCAGGAAAGAGTGAAATTATACGATTTGGACTGGTTTAGGAAACATCTCGCACATTACAACCTGATGCTCATAAAATGCTGCGGAAACTATGATGGTGATCCGTATGATGAAGAAACCAGTGACAGAATGCTCATGTTTGTCTGCCACACCTCCTGAAATCTAGATTGTGTGTAAAGGATGCCATCACTTAAAGTGATGGCATCCTTTACGTATCGTTTAAACTACAGTGTCAGGAAAAACCTCTTCAAAACCATGTGGCGGACGATCGAGGCGATGCGTTTCGAAATAAAAGAACCGCTCTCCAGTGACCCGTTTTCCGTTGATGCTGAAGAAACGCAATCCGGGTTCTATAAGCGTCCTAAGTGGATAAAAAAGGGACTCATAAAGATTCTGTCGGCTGAACAGATGCAGGTCATATCCATCCTTGGCTTTTTCTTTATAGATGACGTGCTGATTTTTGTCCAGGAATTTGAGCATGGCCGGAATGCGATCACGAAGCTGCCCATCGTCAGTTATTGTCAGACCGTCTGCCTCTTCATCAAGATCGCCGTTATGGGCTACTATAGCCCCGCCTGCCGGTAACCCTTCCAGTGCCGGGAGCAGTTCATCATATTGGTCTCCGTTTGTTGTATTGAATTCCAATCCTTCGAGACCTTTGGAAACAGCTTCCAGTACAAAGGTTGCATGATCAATCTGATCAAGACCAAACAGGGGACCCTCCAGGTTGGTACCAGTTATATAAAAACGAGAATAGGTTGGTGCCGGCCGCATGAATTCTTCAATACTTGAGGGACGTTTACGTTCGTTTCGCACATCATGTTCTCCAGACAGTTGTTCCAGGAGCATGTCGTGTTCAAAAATCAATTTGAGGATATCCATAGTTATTGGGTCTTTCTGACTAAAACTTTCTCGCGTGCAAAATAACATTCTTTTAGCAGCTTAACGACAGTGTAATGCCTGTCAATCTGTTTTCTCAAAATAATTCTAACGATTCTTTAATCATTCGGAGTGGAAAAAGTTGAGGAAGGTAGTTAGACTAAAGCTACGACTAAATGATTGATATCTAAGGCGGACACAAATGGGGATTTATAGTAGAACGGGTAAGAGTTGTGCGTGGCTGGTAAATTTCTTTTTCTTATTCATCCTGTTTCAGTTTGTAATGTGGATGGGCGCGATTGCGCAGATCCCGGAGACAGGGATGCCGAACATAAGAAACTATGCGCCGGAAGAATACGGGTCTCACCCTCAAAATTGGGCGATTGCGCAGGATAATCGCGGCATAATTTATGTCGGAAACACCAGCGGTCTGCTGGAGTTTGATGGTACCGGCTGGCGGAATCTTTTAGCCGAAAGGGGGCTGATTATAAGGTCTGTCGGATGCGATTCGACAGGGCGCGTGTATGTAGGTGCGCGCGGTAATCTTGGATACATGGAACCGGATTCAACAGGAAGTCTGCAGTTTCACTCGCTCCTTTCATCTCTGCCTGACTCTTTGCGGCAAATTGCTGATGTATGGCGAACGCTGGCGTCCCCGGAAGGCGTCTTTTTTCAAACTTATAGTCATATTTTTAAATGGCATAACGGGAAATTCAAGATCTGGAGCTCGGATACCGGTTATCATACGCTCACATACATGAATGGATCACTATATGTTCGTGAGATTGAAAAAGGTGTATTGAGGTTATCAGATGGACAATGGGTTCTGCCTGAAGGTCTTTCGTATTTCGGTGATAAACGCGTCTATTTAATGCTTCCATATGATAAGCAGCACATTTTGGTCGGAACTGATGACGACGGGTTGTGGATCTATGACGGCAAAAAGCTTTCACCATTTGCAGAGAATATTCGTGCCTGGCTGCTTCAGAAACAGCTTTACAGTGGTACCAAACTTGATCAGAATCACTTCGCTTTCGGAACAAGAAGGGGAGGTGTCTTGATTCTTAATAAGGAAGGGAAAGTAACACAGCTGCTAAACGAGGAAGCGGGTCTTGATGATCAGACCGTTTGGTCAACCTTTGTCGATCGCAACGGGAGCTTGTGGCTGGCACTAAATAATGGCATTGCGCGTATTGACTGGTCAGTACCTTTTCGGATTTATGACAAGGAAAGTGGTCTCGACGGTGCAATTCTTTCCATTCGCCGGTTTAAGAATCGGTTGTATGTTGCGACCACCGTTGGTGTTTACTATTCAACGACAGCCAATAGAGTTGATGTGGAGAAACGAAATACCGTCTTTCGCCTGGTAAAGAATCTCCAGGGGCAGGCGTTTGCTCTCGATACCAGCGGAGATGAACTGCTTGCAGGGACGATATCAGGAACTTTTGTGATTCGTGATACGACAGCCCGGTTGCTTCATACCGAATGGATGCGTACAACGGCTTTGCATACCTCGGAAACCAATCCCGATTCTGTCTGGGTTGGTCTTGATGACGGACTTGCCCTGTTGTATAAAGAGCATGGGAAATGGCATGATAAGGGCAAAGTAAAAGGGATATCAGGTTTTGTACATACCATTGTCCAGGCCTCAGACCATTCTCTTTGGGTGGGAACCGTTTTAAAAGAGGCATACCATCTTGACGCACATACGTTGCACCCGGTTCATTATAAGGCTGATAGGGGAATAGCCGGGGGAGAGATCGATATGTTTTCATGGAACGGCAGAATATTCGCCGGTACAGATAACGGGCTAAGGGTTTATAATCCTGTTAATGACATGTTTGAACATACAAATCTCGGGTTGCCCATTTTGAAAGACACAACCATGTTTGTACCTGAGATGGTAGTGAGTGCCGATCAGTCGATCTGGATGAATATTGGAAAGGGGGATCACAGCAGGGATTATCACCTATACCATCTCTGGCCAACATCAAATCCTGATTCGTTAGCCATTGATCCTTTGCCGGATATCCTCCGATTCAAGGGAGAGGTCTACTCTATCTATTCCGATCCCATCAGTGGTGATAATTGGTTTGGATGTGGCGAGCGATTTGTTGAATGGAAAAAAGAATTCACGACGGCCCTGGCCCACGAGCCTGATATTATGCTGCGAAAAGTTACAACTGTCCCGGACGACTCGCTGATATGGGGTGGCTATGCTGAAGCGACACCGGAACTTACACTCCAGTATAAAAAAAGAAATATTCGGGTCGCTATGACGCTGCCTTCGTTTATCTATTCGAATCAACATGAATATCAGTATCGACTGGAAGGCTTTTCGCTTGGATGGTCTCAATGGAGTAATGAGCCTTTCGCTGTATTCACAAATCTGCCCTCAGGTAATTATGTTCTTCATTCCCGGGTCCATAGCGCGACCGGAGTTGTTTATGAAGCAGCTATTCTGAAGCTGACTATTGAACCTCCGTGGTATGAAACTATTTGGGCCTACCTGGGATATAGTTTTATCGGCCTGATAATGATAGGTGGCATAGCCAATGGAACAAGCCGGATCAGACATCAGCGGCTGCAAAAAAAATTACAGAGAGAAGAAGAACGAAACCGTCTGATGACTACTGAGCTGCAGCTGCAAAAGAGTGAAATTGAGAAAGAGCAGATACGGCAGCGTATTTCTGGCGATTTACACGATGAAATCGGCAGCAACCTGAGCAGCATTGCTCTTTTGTCAGGGTTGATGGAGGAGAAAGTATCCAATAAACCGGAGATTAAAGACCGTATCAGCCGCATCCAGTCGCTGGCCGAGACCTCCGCCCAATCAATGAGAGATATCGTCTGGCTGGTTAACCCGCGCAACGATAGTATGCCGCAATTGATTGAACGGTTGCGTGATACCACCTTTCAACAGCTTGACGGTCTGGAGGTGCATTTTTCTGCAGATTCTACGACATTTCATGAAGATTATTCCCTTGAATTCAGGCGTAATATTTTTCTGATTTATAAAGAAATCCTTCAAAATATTATACGACATGCCGAAGCCAGCGACATCTCAATTGTCATTAAGGAGGTTGGGAAAAATTTCAGGATGGAAATACAGGACAATGGAAAAGGTTTTGATGTAGAAACAGTAAGGCGCGGCAATGGCCTTTACAATATGGCTTCAAGAGTTGAAATGATAGGTGGAGAACTCTCTTTTAAATCAGAACCGAGTGAAGGTACAATGATATGTATCATGGCTAATATACCGTGATCGTGGTATGGAAGCGCCATCATGATTATGATAAACTGCCACAAATGGCTTACGTTAAAATGACAGTACAAACAGATCATACAATTGAGGTTTTACTGGTTGAAGATGACTTGCAGTACCGATCGGCATTGCGTGAGGTAATTGACGGGCATGATGATTTGCATTGTCCCATAGCAGTTCCTTCAGCAGAGCGTGCACTTGAATATATGCAGGGTGGTCTTGCTCCGGATATCATCCTGCTTGATATTGGACTGCCAGGAATGAGCGGTTTGGAAGGTATTCCGAGATTTCAGAAGATTAGCCCGTCATCGCGAATCATCATTTTAACGGTGATGGACGATGACCAAACGCTATTCAATGCCATTTGTCTCGGGGCAAGTGGCTATCTGCTAAAATCGACGACACCGGCCAATATTTATCATTCGTTACATCAGGTGTCTGAAGGCGGGGCGGTCATGACACCGAAGATAGCGGCACGAGTCTTGTCAATGTTTGCCAAATACTCGCAGCCTCAGAAAGATTATGGACTGACTCAGCGAGAGAAAGAAATACTATTGCAGATGATAGACGGTCACAGCAAGAAAGTAATAGCCTCCAATCTATTTCTGAGCCAACATACCGTTGATACGCACATCAAAAATATATATGCCAAACTACACGTCCACTGTCAGACAGAAGTGGTTGCCAAAGCTATCAAAGAGAGACTCATATAGCAGAAATAGGAAAAACTTATATTATTTTAGTTAGGAATTTTTGGTGGAGTTGATATCACAAAATCAATAATTAACCTGAGCTCGGGATAAGGAAAAGTCGTGTTACCAGATACTCACGCTGTCATTGTCCCGATTTATCGGGTAGGAATCTATGGCGTGAGTTCGAGTTAAGATAAGCCTGCTCAAATGCTGATTTCGCACATACAGGCGTATATCCGGATCAGCATAAACCGTTAAAACGGTTCATGTGTTAGCCGATTCTCTCTAACACCCGGATTAATCCGGGTGCTATGAGTCAAGGAATCTAAAACGAATCGTTTTTAACGATTTCCTCCGATGCGAATCTCGAACTCACGTTATCTTAGCTACTCACATGGCATTTACTGATACTTTTGCTGGCATTTTGAGGCAGGTTAGATTTCTCGGTTCCGATGTTTCGGGAAAATGAAAATTGTAGGATTACTTTGAGTGTGATCCGTCTTATCCCGAGCTCAGGTTAATTACCTAACACGTCAATTGTAGATTGAAAATTTAAATATTTGAATTTTCCCGAGGCGAAGTATCACATAAGTCGTAATCGACTATTTGTGATGCTTGGAATCTGTATGTTGCTGGTCACTCCTGAAATCATCATCAGTGTCATTATTGATGATGCGGCGGCGTCTCCTAAACAAGATTTACCTTGCATGAACCGGAAGTGAGGATACTCATTATCGAACGCCGTTTTATTCCTCTCGAAAATTTCATGTATCTGCGGAAGAATGGGATCCTTTAAATCATTTTGTCAATCACGTTCCGGATCTGAAAACATAATATGACGTATCTCTCGCTGTCGATAGCTCAAAATACCCTGATCACGGTATTTCTGTAACTCCCATAGAAAATTAGCTTATCTGAAACAGGCAAGTAGAATAAGGGGAGACACAAATGAAACGGGTATACTACTTTTTGGGGGTTTTTGTCATTATGGGGTTAAGCCTCGGCAGTCAGAAAGTCAACGCACAGTGCAGCACATCGTGGATCAATGCGTCAGGCGGCTCCTGGGATGTCGCGACGAACTGGTCAAGTGGTGTTCCGGGGTCTACAAGCGATGCTTGTATCAACCTTTCCGGGACATACACCGTAACAATGTCCAACAATGTGATAGTCAATAGTCTGTCGCTCGGTACAAATGGAAATGGCAAGCAGACCCTGGAAATCAATAGTACACTTACACTGAGTAAGGCGAGTGAAATATTACCCAGCGGTGCTGTCATCTTGTCGAGCGGGGGAATACAGGGATCCGAGACGTTATCTAATGCCGGTACTATTTCATTAGGTGAAACTAATTCAGTGTCTATTCAGACAATTGCTATTAACAGTACCGGTACTGTTAATATTGATGGTCCGTTTCAGGTGAATTCGCACGCTTCTTTGGTCAATGAGACCGGAGGCATGATAAACGTCAATGATGATGTGGCGATCACCGGTCACTCCGCGGGGCCAATTGTTAACAAAGGATTATTAGTGAAAAAAGGCGGCACAGGTACATCAACCATCTCAACAACTCTTACCAACGATGGAACATTGAGTGTTGATTCCGGGAATTTGCGTATTTCAGGGTACACAACTCTTCATACCAGTTCTTACGAGGTTGGAGAGAGTGACTCACTGTTTTTGGGGTCCAATGATATCTATGTACAAGGAACTCTTTCAGGTAATCCTTCCGGAGCGATCATATTTGAGAGTGGAAACTTTTATGCAGATGCCACCGAGGCAGTTCTCAACTTCGGCGGTACCGGTTTCCAGTGGTATCAATACCGGTTCATGCAGAGAGGTGGTGGTTCCTGGGTTAACGAGGGATTACTTTATCTTAAAGGTCCTGATCAAAAAAACATCCAAGGTGTTGATTTCACTAACCGTGGAATAATGGAGATTGGCGGCCCGTTGCAGGTCAGTTCACACAGTGTAGTTATCAATGAACCGGGCAAAACTGTCAGAGTAACTGCAGACGTCCAAATCACCGGTTACTTCCCGGGGCCGTTTATCAATCGTGGTCAATTCGTAAAAGATAGTGGAGCCGGGACAGCTACTATTTCTACGGATTTCACTAATGAAGATAGTATTAGTGTTAATTCCGGAAGTCTTCGTTTTTCCGGTATTACCATGTTTCATGGAGGTAAATACGATGTTGCAGAAGGAGACTCGTTGATACTAGGTTCCGATAATCTATATGCCAGGGGACGTCTGACCGGCGATCCCGCCGGTGCAATAATCTTTGAAAGCGGCATTTTTTATGCAGATACTACCGAGGCGATTCTCGACTTTGGCGGTACCGGTTTCCAGTGGTATCAATACCGGTTCATGCAGAGAGGTGGTGGTTCCTGGGCTAACGAAGGATTACTTTATCTTAAAGGTCCTGATCAAAAAGACATCCAAGGTGTTGATTTCACTAACCGCGGAATAATGGAGATTGGCGGCCCGTTGCAGGTCAGTTCACACAGTGTAGTTATCAATGAACCGGGCAAAACTGTCAGAGTAACTGCAGACGTCCAAATCACCGGTTACTTCCCGGGGCCGTTTATCAATCGTGGTCAATTCGTAAAAGATAGTGGAGCCGGGACAGTTACCATTTCTACGGATTTCACTAATGAAGATAGTATTAGTGTTAATTCCGGAAGTCTTCGTTTTTCCGGTATTACCATGTTTCATGGAGGTAAATACGATGTTGCAAAAGGAGACTCGTTGATACTAGGTTCCGATAATCTATATGCCAGGGGACGTCTGACCGGCGATCCCGCCGGTGCAATAATCTTTGAAAGCGGCATTTTTTATGCAGATACTACCGAGGCGATTCTCGACTTTGGCGGTACCGGTTTCCAGTGGTATCAATACCGGTTCATGCAGAGAGGTGGTGGTTCCTGGGCTAACGAGGGATTACTTTATCTTAAAGGTCCTGATCAAAAAGACATCCAAGGTGTTGATTTCACTAACCATGGTACATTCGAAATAGGTGGACCACTTCAGTTAAGTTCGAGTGGTTCCCTGATCAATGAGATTAATGGTGTAACTAAAATAACCGATGACATAAATCTTACTAGTTACTTCGGAGGTCCTGTTATTAACCGGGGGCAGTTTGAGAAAACCGGAAGTGGAAGTTCAGGAATAGCACCTGGCTTCAGCAATATGAGTACTGGTACAATAGAGGGTACAGGTACGCTGAAGATTGACAAATGGGATAAGAATCAGGGTACAATAGCTCCGGGGATGTCTCCGGGTCTGTTAACTATCGACGGTACTTTGCCAATGGACTCAACCACGGCAGCAATCAATGAGGACGTCGGTGGATCGGTTGCCGGCACCGATTATGATCGTCTGACAATTACAGGTACCGCTTCGCTGAAGGGAAATCTGAATATATCAGTCTTGAATGGTCATGCACCCACGGATGGTGATGTCTATCATATATTTGGCGCCCATAGCATCACGGGATTGTTTGACACGTTGAGCGGATTAACAACCAACTCTGTTTCCCTTTATCCAACGATTTCGGATACCAGCGTCATTTTGACTGCACAGCAGGGAGTTCCCACGGTTAGCGGGACGCTTGATATCACACCGAAAAGCATTCTTAACGGGAAGTTCACGACCATAGCTCTTTCAGGGACGGATTTTGCTCCGGATGCGACTGTCAAACTGGTTTGTAAGGATTGCGCTGATCCCGAAAATCATGGTACAATTATGGGGCGTATCAAACAGATGAACAGAACAGGAGCTCAAGTGCAGTTTGATCTCCAAAATCCTTTTATAACAGGTACATATGATCTTGTTATAACGGACCCGCGCGGTGGTATGGTTTCGGCTCCCCTTGCAATTGGGACGGGTACGGATAAACTTGCTCTTCGGATGGTACGGAGTAACCTGAATGCCTCTGAAAAAGGACCTAAACCAGGAGTTGTCACTTTCGAAATTAGTGCTCCCCAGTCTGATCCGATTCCCGTAATATATTCCCTGAGCGGTACAGCAGTTGAGTATAGCGATTTTATAACCTCAGCATATGGGGCTCTTGTTATTCCTGCTGGCCAGAAATCAGCTTCTCTGGTTATCACACCTCTTCCCGATTTTGTTAAGGATGACGGAGAGACAGTTACTGTGAAACTTGAGCCATCGACGAAATATACACTTCTTGAGCAAGTAGAGGCTACCGTAACCATTGCTGATGGTCCCCCACCAAGTTCATTCGACGTATTTTCAAGTACACCGGATCACGCCGGAAACGATGGTACAATTGCGGTGAGAGTTACCGGCCAGGCAATTACAGCAGGTGCGACAGCAAAATTACAGGGCAGTTCGACGATTACACCGACTTACACGTCCGTCGATCCAAGTGGGAATATTATGGAGATGCTTTTCGATGTGACAGGCAGAAATCCAGGTGAAATCTTTGATCTGGTTATTACTAACGGGGATGGAAAAACAGCGATGATCCCAAATGCTTTGCGAATTGAAAAACTTATAAAACCCGAAATATCGGTAGAACTCACAGGACCCAATTCGTACAAATCGTATTTACCCCCGCAAAGATATTACGTGACGGTCACCAATCGCGGGAATGTTGACGCATTAGCTGTACCCTTGTCGATAGCTGTCGGTGAGGCCAATAGTTACGGTACTCTGGTTCCGCAGTTTGATATAAAGAATCTCGATCCTACTAAGATCAATGGTGTTGCTCCGGGTTTCCCGGGGTGGGGTGATTTAAGTGCCATTGAAAAGCGGGACAACAGATACGTTGTATCGGTCATCATTCCAATACTGAAAGCTGGTGAAACCAAAATATTTCCATTCCTGGGAAGAAGCCACTATATAAAAGCATGGACAGCACCAACTTCTCAGCCGATGATGGTTGATCGTCAACAGGTTTATGTAGCAGCTGCTAGTCATGGGAAACAATCGACATCTGGAAACGCAATCGCAAATATGTGGACAGGCATTTCGCCCGATAAGCTTGCTTCGCTCTCGTCAGCAGATATGGCCGGTTGCATATCCACGGTTGTCGCCAGCGTTACAGGTGCAATACCCGGCGCGAGTTGTGTCCAAAGTCTGAGCGTTCTCGGAGCAACAGCCTTCGCTACCGTCGCTGGTGTTGGATTGGATCCGTCCCTTCGCAACGGCACGGTTTCTTCGTTCAGCCTGATAGGTGCTCTGGCGGCAACAGCGTTAACGTGCGCCGAAGCAGCAACACCATGGGGTGTTGCGCTAGGTATTGGAGTAGGTTTGGTATCGAGTATAAGCGCATGTTATCCAAATATTGGAGAACCCGATGGCAATAGTATAAATGCCGATGAAGTACGACCTCAGGATCCCAACAATAAGATTGGCCCGAATGGGGCAGGTGATATGCATTATACCGCGGGTATCGATGCAGCAGGGTATCTCATTCACTTCGAGAATGATACCTCGGCAACGGCACCGGCAATATTCATCAATGTTACCGATCAGCTCGATATGAGCAAGTTTGATGTGTCAACATTCAGGCTTGGTACCATTGCATTCGGCGATACTGCGGTAACACCACCGCCGGGTCTGAAACAATGGTCGACAACCGTTAAGCTGCCGGGTGAAGACCGTTTCGAAGTCCGTATTTATGCCGGAGTTGATGAAGCAAGTGGCCTGGCATCATGGCAACTGATGGCTATCGATCCAAACACGGGTCAGTATCCATCAGACGCGACAGCAGGTTTCCTGCCACCTAACAACAATCCGCCGGAAGGGGAAGGAAGCATTTTCTTCACCGTCAGTCCGAAACCGGATCTGCCATCAGGTACACAACTGACAAACAAGGCACGCATCGTGTTCGATGTCAATGATCCGATTGATACGCCGGAATGGGTCAATAAACTGGATTACGATACACCATCGAGCAAGATAAACCCATTAAAGAGCCAATCAGATACAAGCTTCACTGTATCGTGGAAGGGTTCGGATGCTACATCAGGTGTATCTGACTACCTGATTTATGTCTCTACCAACGATGGTCCATTCACCCTGTGGAAATCAACCTCGGATACTTCAGCAACGTTTAGTGCCATTGCCGACAGTTCTTATGCCTTCTATAGTGTTGCTCGCGATCTCGCGGGTAACCTTGAACATAAGCCCGATTCGGCTGAGACAAGTACCACAGCGATGACTACGGCTATCGATAGTGGGAATCAACAGGGACTTCCAAAGAAGTACGAACTCTCACAAAACTACCCGAATCCGTTCAACCCGACAACCACCATTCGGTTTGCTCTTCCCAAAGCAGGAAACACGCGTTTGCGGGTCTATAACATACTCGGGCAGCTTGTGGCAACCCTGGTAAATGATAACCTGCACGCTGGACGTTATACAGTCCGTGTCGATGCACGAAGATGGTCAAGCGGACTATACTTTTACACTATCCAGTCGGGTAACTATACCCAGGTCAAGAAGATGTTATTCATCAAATAGGTGCGAGGGGAAAGGATGCCATTTCCATAAATGGTGATGGCATCCTTCAATATTAATTCTGTGAATCATTACAGTAAACACTCCGGGTAATACTATTCCAATCTGTGGTCTGCCTGGATTGGCAACACAACAAGTAAAAGTGAATATGCAATCCTAAATATCAAGGACCCATGAAAAAATTAGCTCTTCCCATCTTTTTAGTAGTGATTGGAGCGGCTTCGCTTCTTTACTACTTCTTACGATGGGGCGGCAATGGAAATCTGGATGTTAAAATCACAAATGCTCCGGTCATTATGCCTGCCGCTTATAAAGTGTATGGTAATCAAGATGCTCTAAGTGGTAAATACTATCTGTTCAAAATGCTGTTGACTAATAATGGCAGCAGTACAATGGATAATTTGAAAGTTGAGTACAGAATTCCCGGTTATATCGACTGGACAGAGCTTGACAAGGTGCCCTACCTCTATCCCGGCCAGTCTTCAGTTGTTGCTTGTTATCCAAAGTTCAAAGATGATATCGTGGATAAGACGACCGCTTCCAAAGAAAAAGCAGACATACGTATTACTTTTAGCGGAAATGATAATCAGGAGATAGATCAAATATTTGGCTTTACGATGGAAGGTCGCGGTGACCTGGTATACACCTCTATTTCCAGTTCCAGGATCACCTCGTACAGTGATATGTTTGATAATGCTGATCTGCTTCCTTGTTTCGTGATGCCCGATGATCCCATTGTGAAATATTATACTCAACAGATCCAGGAGAAGGTATTGAAAGGCGAGGCTGCTTCCGTGTATAACAAGCCAGAAGAATGTGTCCGATTTATGGCCGGAATATACCAGGCAACGGAGATGGCCCATATGGTGTACAGCGGCACATCTGGTGTTCCGGAAAAATTTGGAGATGTATCGGCAATGGTCCAGCGCATACGTCTTCCTAGAGAAGTAATCACTGGGAAAACCGGGTTATGTATTGAACTCACTCTTATGTATGCCAGCATCATGGCAAATGCCGGACTCCATGCTATAGTGTATCTGGCTCCCGGTCATGCATATCCGGGTTTCCAGTTGAATGGACAATACTATGCAATCGAAGCAACCGGAATTGGAGGAGAAGGGCTCGGCCAGCGTGCTTCTGTTAAGGAAGCGTTAAAGATGGGAGATGAGAATCTCACAAAATTGATACAAGGCCTCCAGGCTGGTGACGACCGGTATGAAATTATTGATGTCACCCAGCTTTATAATGAGGGTGTCGTACCTATGGAAATGAAGGACGACAACTACCTGCGGCAGAGGGTGGATGAGATAGCCAAGACGTTTGAGGGTGGGCAAGGGAGACAGGAAAATACGCCCAATAAGTATGCGGCCAGGCAGACTAACAGAACCACAGATAATAATTCCGGGATGGCGACATTTTCAGGTAATGTTGTTTTTAATTATCCATCCATTTGGAACCGTGTAAATCACCCATATCCGCAGGTTCCGATCCTGTCATCTATTGTTTCATCACCGGATCAGATGGCCAGTGCGGAAGTATATCGATTCGACGGGATCAGTAACCCAAACCGGGCATTTGGCTACATGCAAAAGATTTTTGCACAAAGCGGGATGCAGTTGCAGTATTCTTTTGACAAAAGTGATGGCTCGTATCAGGTCTATTGGGGCCAAACAATGAGTTCAACGGGTACGTATCGATGGATTGGAGTCATGAAGCCAACAGGTAAAGGTATAACAGCTGTATTTGTTGGTGCTAACAGCCAGGCATTTGGTCAGTATCAAAATGTTCTGAATTCAATCATCAAAAGTGTGAAGTGAGGCGAATATGAAGCGTACGTTTTTGATTTTCATACTTGCAATAATGGCCGCATGGACCACTCAGGCTCAGCAGCAGATTGATGCCCTGAAACAGAATATTGATTTTCACATCGACTCCCTGGGAAATGCACATATCGCTGTCAGGATGAATCTGAATGCTTCTCAATGGAATAATTTTAAAGCGACGATTGGAAATAACGTAGCTATTTTGAAACGAAGCATGGAGCGGGCACTGCCGTCTTATTTTCTGGACAATTTCAAATATTCAGAAGATGCCATGAACCAAAGCTATACGCTGCAGTTTGATGCGCTTGGCGTCAGTAAGATTGATCAGAAGGGGAGATGGATTGCTGAGCTCGATAGTAAATCACCCGATGTAACCAGGATAGCGGATCGTTTGTATCTGGTTCACAGCACCACAAGTTCCGGGGGGGAGCTGATCGAACAAAATATAAAAGTCTCTTTTTCTGATGGTTCGAGTAATATCAAAGTTGACAAGGATGCCTTCGGAAAAGCCTATTTCTCATTCAAACAGCCTACGCCGTCTGCAAGGTCGATATTCTGGGTATTCTCCGGGGGATTATTCCTGGTAGCGGGCCTTGCCTGGGGCTTTCTGCAAGTGAGGAAAGGCTAAAGAGCTCATGAATAATTGAAAGTTTAAGATTTCAATTCCTCCAAGCAAGTCGATATGTTTGGCTTGCATAAAAAAAGCCCCGGAAAAACATTCCGGGGCTTTAAATTGAAAAGAATGTCTGATGTTAATGTACTAACAGTCCGGCTATTACCAGTGCAACAACAGACATCAGCTTAATAAGGATGTTGAGGGATGGACCTGACGTATCCTTAAATGGATCACCGACTGTATCACCTACGACGGCTGCTTTATGTGCATCAGAGCCTTTGCGATATTCCTGGCCATCAATGACGAGACCGCCTTCGATCATCTTTTTAGCGTTATCCCAGGCACCGCCGGCATTCGACTGGAAGATAGCCATCAATACGCCGGTAACGGTGACACCCGTCAAAAGGCCACCCAGCATTTCAGCACCGCCAAGAAAGCCGGTCAGTACAGGAATAGCCACGGCCATCACTCCCGGTATCACCATCTCCTTAATGGCAGCTTTCGTTGAGATAGCCACACAATCGGCATACTGGGCTTTTCCATCGGCAGCTTCAAATACAATGTGATCTTCTTTAGACCATTCTGACATCTCTTTACCGTCATTCTTCTTCATCACGTCAAGAGCTGCCTTAAGCTGAGGTATGCTGCTGAACTGGCGGCGCACTTCTTTAATCATGGACATGGCTGCTCGTCCGACAGCGTTCATTGCGATTGCCGAGAAAAGGAACGGAAGCATGCCACCCAGGAAGATGCCGGCCATCACTTCTGGCTTGGATACATCGATAGAGTTAAGATGAGCGGTATGCATGAAGGCGCTAAACAGGGCCAGAGCGGTAAGAGCGGCTGATCCAATGGCAAAACCTTTACCTATAGCAGCAGTCGTGTTACCTACGGCATCCAGTTTATCAGTGCGTTCACGCACTTCATGCGGTAACTCTGCCATTTCTGCAATACCACCGGCGTTATCGGAAATCGGACCGTAAGCATCAACAGCCAGCTGGATACCTGTATTGGAAAGCATACCGACAGCGGCAATAGCAATTCCGTAGAGTCCGGCAAAGTAATGTGCACCTATGATAGAAGCGGCAAGAATAATGATTGGAATAGCCGTGGAAAGCATACCGATACTCAGTCCGGCAATGATATTGGTGGCACTTCCGGTAAGCGATTGTTTGGCAATCGAGAGAACCGGCCGTTTGTCTGTACCTGTAAAATATTCTGTAACAACACCGATCAGTACACCGGCAACAAGTCCTATGATTGTTGCCCAGAATACACCACCGGAAGTATAATGGAAAACCTCACCGGCGTCATTCGTGTATGTCCATGTGGCAGGAAGCATCCATACGGTAATAAAATAGGTAGCGATGATCATGACGATTGATGAGCCAAACTCACCAAAGTTCAGCGCCTTCTGTGGGTTTCCACCTTCTTTCACTCTTACAAAGAACGTACCCATGATAGAGGTGATGATTCCTGTACCGGCGAGGAAGAGAGGAAGCAATACGGCCGACAAGCCGTTCCAGTTGTCGTGGAAATTACCAGCCATAAATGCGGCACCCAACACCATGGTACCAACAATTGAGCCAACGTACGATTCGAAAAGGTCAGCACCCATCCCTGCAACGTCACCTACGTTGTCGCCTACGTTGTCAGCAATAGTGGCGGGGTTGAGAGGGTGGTCTTCAGGGATTCCTGCTTCCACTTTGCCGACAAGGTCAGCGCCAACGTCGGCAGCTTTGGTGTAGATACCGCCGCCTACACGTGCAAATAAAGCGATAGACGAAGCACCAAAGGAGAACCCGGTGATGACTGTAATCACCGTTTCCATTCCGGCTGCATTGGTACCGAAAAGATTACTGTAAAAAATAAAGAGTACACTCAGGCCAAGTACACCAAGACCAACAACGCCGAGTCCCATGACGGAACCACCGGCAAAAGCGATTTCGAGAGCTTTTGCCAGACCGTTGCGGGCCGCATTGGTTGTTCTGACATTAGCTTTTGTAGCTACGCGCATACCGATGAACCCGGCAAGTGCGGAACAGAAAGCACCTACGATGAATGAGACTGCAACTAACCATGAAGAATTAGCCTGGCTGGCGCCGCTCCATCCCAAAAGGATTGCAACACAGATGACAAAGATAATCAATACTTTGTATTCTGATCGCAGGAACGCCATAGCACCGTCGTGAATATGACTGGCTATCTTGGCCATTTTGTCCGTTCCTACCTCCTGACGACCGACCCAGGCCGATTTTGTAAAGGTGTAGATGAGCCCCAGTATTCCAGCTATGGGGATGATGTAAATCAGTGTACTCATGGTTGCTTATTTGGATTTAGGTTGATTGGCTCAATTATTAAAGAGATTCATAGCCCTGTTAATGCCTTCTCTGACAAAGCAGAGAGCGGCATCATGAGCACGTTTTACCGTTTCGTCGACAGAGGTTTGTTCCTCCTTATCAAAGATGGATAATACAAAATCAACTTGTTGTCCGCGAGGATAATCATTCCCAATACCAAAACGAAGTCGCGGATATTTTTTTGAGCCGACCTCATGATTAATATTTTTGAGGCCATTATGTCCGCCATCTCCTCCACCGGGTCGAAGACGGATTGTTCCCAACGAAAGATTAAGATCATCAATACAGACAAGAGTTTCCACATGAGGAATCTTATATATACGCATGGCGCGTAAAACCGCTTGTCCGCTTAGATTTACATAGGTAGTTGGCTTAATAAGGACAACCTTTTTCCCGCGGTGGTTACCCTCGGCGGCCAGAAATGGGCCATTTCCCTCTTTAAATTCGGTACGAAGAGTCTCAGCCAGTTTATCAACAATAAGGAACCCGGCGTTATGCCGGGTTCCTTCGTATTCTTTACCGATATTTCCCAAACCGACGATTAGGGGCATAGGGCCAAACCTGTGATGTGCCTCTCTGAAAGGTGCTTATTCTTCTGCGTTTTCGGCTTCTGTCTCTGCGCCTTCTTCTTCAGCACCTTCTTCAGTCTCTTCTCCTTCGAGTTCTTCCTCTCCTTCAACAGTTGTGGTTTGGATGCCGGTGCGTGGAGGACGAACGGTTGCGAGTGTCCGGCTTGGATCATCTACGGGATCAACCCCTTCCATGTCAATATCACGGATGTGGAGTGTGCTCCCGATACGGAGTTTCGAAATATCAACAGAAATGTTGGCCGGTATACTGTCGGGGAGGCAGAGAACTCTCAATTCGCGAGCGGAACGGTAGAGTCGGCCACCTTCGGTGACACCAACAGCTGTACCATTAAACTTTAGAGGTACAACAACGGTGACGGAATGGTTTTTGGACAATGCATAAAAATCAACATGCAGAGGACGATCCGTCACTGGATGAAAGTCAGGTTTCTTTAGGATGGTATCGATTTTGGTTTTGTCATCGAAAACCAGAGTAACGATTTGGAGATCCTTAACTGCCAGAATTTTTTCCAGATCAATTTCATTAATCGCAAAATTGCGGTTTTCATCTAATCCAGGTCCATAGACGACGGCTGGAACACGCTTTTCACTGCGTAAATGTTCTGCATTACGTCGGCCAGTTTCGCGTTGGTAAGTTTGAAGTTCTACTTTAACAGGTTTATTCATTGTTGGCCTTTATGTTTTCAATCATCAAAAAGTGAGCTAATCGTATCGTCAGTGTGAATCCGGCGGATTGCTTCGGCAAAGATGCCGGCCACACTCAATACTTTCATTTTGTCCGATGGTTTTTTCAGCGGTATTGTGTCGGTGACTACCAGTGTGTCGATAGCTGAGTCATCAAGCCGCTGATATGCCGGGCCCGACAACATGGGATGAGCACAAGCCGCTATAATATTCTTTGCACCCCGTTCTTTTAATGCAGCTGCACCGTTGGTCAGCGTTCCTGCTGTGTCTACCAGGTCGTCGACCAGAAGTATATTTTTGTCATTTACTTCCCCGATGATATTCATGACCTCAGCTACATTTTGCTTCGGTCGTCTTTTATCGACAAATGCCAGACCTGCGTTAAGACTCTTTGCATAACTGCGGGCCATCTTAAGGCTGCCTACATCAGGAGCCACAACAACCAAATCTTCAATAGGATTTTTATGGAAGTACTCAATGAAGATACGGCTGGCATACAGGTGATCGAGTGGAATATCAAAAAATCCCTGGATTTGGGGAGCATGGAGATCCATCGTAAGGATTCGGTCGGCACCGGCCTTGGTCAGGAGGTTAGCCATCAACTTGGAAGCGATGGAAACACGTGGCCGGTCCTTTCGGTCCTGACGTGCATAACCGAAATAAGGCATAACAGCAGTAAGGCGATGTACAGAAGCACGTCGGGCCGCGTCAATCAACATGAGAAGTTCAATGATGTTGTCACCCGGCGGTGGTGTCGACTGTATAACAAACACGTCTTTGCCACGAATACTTTCCTCAAACTTGACGTACAATTCCCCGTCTGAGAAATTTTTTATGGTCACTTCACCGAGATGGGTGCCATATTGCTCAGCAATTGCACGCGCAAGTGCTGCGTTACTGCGACCTGCAAATATGGCCAGCGGCTTTTCCAATGGTCTGTTTCGTTTGGCGTTTTTGTATAAATAAAAAGGATGACCGTTGGCGACATCCTTCGTTTACTGCTGATCGGTTTCATTAAAATAATGAGTTGCCCGGGGAGGATTCGAACCCCCACTGACGGGACCAAAACCCGCTGTCCTGCCTTTAGACGACCGGGCAGTATCCAATCTCGAAAAGAGTCCAAACTTATCAAATAATCTCTCACGTGTCAAGGTGTGAGAATCATTTTCATGATCTGGCATTCATCGCAACGGGCTTCCCGGCACATGTACTTATACTGAAAGACAGTCGCAGGGCAGTCTTTGATCATCTCATCAGTCAATCCCGATCTGTGGAAAGCTCCAAGAATAGACGAAGGCACCTTGATTTTTGCGGCACTCCAGCCGGCAAAAGCCCGATGTTGCAAGTCAGCATCGTGAAAGAGCGCACCTAAGATATGAATTGCAGGTAAATAAACAGTAGAGAAAAGGATTTTTTTTCGTTCACTCCCAACCGGTTTTGTCATATTCTCAATATTTGTAATCAGTTGCCAGCTGTAATTTATTGATTCATTGAGTATCGTAGTCAGTGGCAGCTGCCAGAGAAGGTACCAGATAGCTATCGCTTGTGGTATACGAATGTCAGGTTGGTTCGCGGGACGCGTATTTGAAAACGACCAATCGTGGTGAACCAGTTTCCCGGAGTTTTCTAATTTGTTGAGGCCGGAAAAAGAAAGGCCAAATTCAAGGATATCCTTATAAGGATAGACATTGGGGTTTGGTACTGAACTCAACAACAACCTAAAGAGCCGACGCATCGATGACCGGTTACTAGCTATGCCAAGACCGTCAAAGAGTGATTCGGCCAGGAGATGTCGCCATGCTTCTGAAGGAGGGAGTGATGAGTCGTAGTTTTTTTGTAGTTGCTGAATTTTGAAATTGAAATAACGTTCATTAGCTTTTTTCCACTGTTTGTCGATCACCTGCGGATCGACATCTTTTATCAGGCCGGCACACGCCAGTGTTGTTTTTCGTCGGCTTTTGCGAAAAAGATTTGGCACACTTTCGTTGACATATCTTTTCAAGACGAGCGTAGGGATTCTCGTCTGGTCCGTTCGGCGAGCTTCTACCAGTTCATCATCGTCGAGAACGACGTGTAGGACGACTTTATCGTAGCGTGGGTCTTCATGGTGATGGTGATCAAACCATCCACGAGACTCCAGGTGCAACTCAACATCCCCGTGGAATGTCAGGTCGTCAAACTTTACGGAAGCATGCTGGAAATCCGGTCCGTCACCATTATTAAGGTGCCCAGGGTTGAGAACAACCAGAGGTTGCTGATTTGACGTTACGAGATTTTCCTGACGGAAATACAGATTGGCCCATATGAACTGCAGGAGCCGTTCATGCATGACTGTCGGTCAGTAAATCGTCGTCATCCAGATTCAGATCTTCCGTAGCTGAGTATAAATCCGGTATGGTTTCTTTTACCTCGCGTAATTTCTTGCTTGTGCTACGAATAGCCTCTTGTCCCTTCTCATCGAGCCAGTCTGTAGCTTGATCAGCCTGATCTTGCAGCCACTCGCGGTTTTCCTTACCGGACATTGGGGATACCAGCAATCCGACAGCGAGACCAGTGGCGAACGATGCCAGAGATATCAAAATGATTTCCAATTTGTTAGATGAAGCAGCCATCGTCTCTTTCCAGGTTTATTTTTTATTAATTTTATATCCTAAAGATATAGGTAGAGTGTGATTTTTCTTCAGGAAATAGTATTATATGGACGATAACAGGATCGTCTACTTTAATTTAACGCTCTAAGAGAGGATTTTAAAGCTACGGTTTAAAAAAAAATACCTGCCGGTTTGTCCGGTTTTAAAATATGATTCGTAGAAATCTAAAATTATTATTCCTGTTTTCTATTGCTGTTCTAACTCTTGCAGCATCAGACGGTATTATACAAGATTTTCATGCGGCTGTTCCCGATCAGTCGCGCAATGAGATTTTGGTTCAGTGGGTAATTTCCAACATCGATCAGGTTGATCATTTCGAGTTGGAAAGAAAACTCGTACGTGATGCCTCGTTTATCAAGATAACCGACATCCAGCCGGGGCAAAATACCATCAGCTCTTCTAATTTACAGTATAGTTACCTCGATAAGAATATTTTTAAATCGAGCAGCGGCACCGAACCTGTTGTTTACCAATTAAATATTATCTTTAAGGACAATTCGGTACAAAGTGCCCAGGCGGAGGTCAACTACACAACGACAGCCATCCGCAGAACCTGGGGTAGTATCAAAGCAATGTTCCAAAGATAAATTTTTTACTTGTGACGCCTACTTCTTCAAAGAACACCATTGAACTGATGAGTCCTGAACGTATGCAGCGCACACTGCAAAGGATCGCTTATCAGGTGTTTGAGTTAACAGGAAATGATCCTAATATTGTTTTATTAGGTATTGATAAACGTGGTTTCGGCCTGGCAACAAGATTGGGAGAATATCTATCTAAAATCATAAACAGCCCGGTTGAGATCTATAAATTGGGTATCAATGATCGGACTGATGACTCTCAAAAGATATCGACCCTTGAAAGCAGGAATGTGGTTTTGGTTGATGATGTCATCTTCACCGGACGAACAGTGTATCAGGCACTTCATAAATTATTCAATCGTGGTGAACCATCACGCCTGATGCTGGCTGTGCTTATTGACAGAGGTCATCGAACGTATCCCGTAGAGGCTCAATACGTAGGATTACGAATTCCTTCCAAGCTGAATGAGCACGTAACTGTAAAACTGTCAGAACTGGAACAATCGGATCAGGTTCTTTTGGAACTTAGCAAGTAATCCGTGCAGTTACATTAGCGAGTGTATATCTTTCCGCTCTTCATTTTTATATCAAAGTGCCAGAGATACATTTCATTTAATTAAAAGTTAACTAGCAGCATGAACAATAAGACAAATACGCAAAATAGAAAACGACTTCAGGGATTATTTTTTGTTTTCATTATTTGTTTAATAAGCCTTACAACTTCAAAATCATTGGTAGCGCAGACGCGGCTGCCGGCTATTCCAGATTCTTTGAAAGATTGGCATTTTCATTTTGTGGGGGCCCTTAATGGGAACCAGGCAGCTTATTCGAACTGGAGCCAGGGTGGCGTGAATGCCCTGGCAGTGACAGGAGCCACTAACTTTCAGGCCCTGTATCGCGAAAACAGATTTGGGTATCAGCTTGATGTCAACCTTAAATACGGACAGGCACGGTTACAAGGTAAAGGTGTTCGAAAAACAGATGACATGATAAAGATTGATAACCAGATTGACCTGTATATGGAAAATCCGGTTATCAGTGCTTTTACACTCGTTAGTTTTCAATCACAGTTCGATAAGGGATTCAAATACAACGACAATGCTCCGGATGAATTTTTATCCAGTTTTTTATCACCAGCGTACGTACAGGAAGTTGCCGGTTATTCCTATCAACCGGTTGATTTTTTCAAAGCCAAACTCGGTTTTTCATTTAAACAGACAATCATAAAAGATACTGTCCTCTCAACTCGCTATGGTTTGAAACCTAATCATTACCTGAAATCTGAAAGTGGTGCCTATTTCGGACTCCAGTTTCAAAAGACGATTCTGCCAAATGTAACCTTGTCAAGCGGCTTTGACTCGTTTACGAGTTTTCTCAAACCTGTTAGCAGCACCGATTTTACCTGGAATAATGAACTGATAGGTCAAATAAACAAGTTTATGAGTGCTAACCTGCAGTTCTCACTTGTTTATAATGATGATGTAACTAAGGCGCTACAGGTAAAACAGGTACTGGGTTTGGGAGTGAACATTACTATTTTATGATGAACAACCGAAGCATGATATGAATTTGCACTATCAAATGTTAAAAACCCCGATTCTTCTCCGGCTTTCGATTACAGAATTGTTCTTTAATTGTTATCCTTTGCTATCGAATCGATTACCGTAAGTAACCGAATAAAGCCGACTTCTGATTGCCTGTAGGCAAAAGCCGGTTAAACATACCGACAACTTTCCTATCAAATGATTGTGATGGACTTAGAGCGACTAGTCCGACATCTTAAAGATCTGGATACCTGGCGTGAATCATATGGTGCGTTACCACTTGATGACAGTCAGCGTATACCCGGCTGGCAGGCAGAAAAAGTTCTGAATGAGCTGGTGAACAGGCTAAAAGGGAACTATCCTTTTCATCACCCGCAATATGCAGGGCAAATGCTGAAACCGCCCCATGAATTGGCCGTTCAGGCGTACTTGTTGGCCATGTCCATAAACCCGAATAATCACGCACTCGACGGCGGGCCTCCAACGTCACAGATGGAGAAAGAGGTTATTGGGCAGCTTGCCGAAATGATAGGTTACGGTGATCATTACCTTGGGCATTTGACAAGCAGCGGCACTATTGCCAACCTGGAAGCTTTATGGGTTGCAAGGGAGTCGAGGCCTGACAAAGCAATAGCATTTTCTGCCGCGGCTCATTACACCCACGCAAGAATGTGTGACGTGCTGAGGGTTAAAGCTATTGAAGTACCTGTTGGCGATGACGGCAAGATGGATGTCCGGGAGCTTGAAAACGTGATTGATCAAGTCGGCACAGTTGTGGTAACTATGGGGACGACGGGCCTGGGACTGGTTGAGGACCTGCCGGCGGTACTCGATATCTGTCGCAAGCATAAAGTTCGCGTGCATGTCGATGGTGCGTATGGGGGATTTTTTTCGTTATTGAGGTCCAGCCACATGATCGACTCAGATCCATGGCTGCGTCTTTCCGAAGCGGATAGTTTTGTTGTTGACCCTCACAAACATGGACTGCAGCCTTACGGATGCGGCAGCGTATTATTTAAAGACCCGAAAGTTGGGAAGTATTATAAACATGATTCTCCTTACACTTACTTTTCATCGGATGAACTGCATCTGGGAGAAATAAGCCTTGAGTGTTCGCGAGCCGGGGCATCAGCTGCTGCTTTATGGGCGACATTGCAGTGTTTCCCTCTTACAGAGACCGGCCTGGGGCGTATTCTTGTACAATGCCGGGGTGCAGCTCTCGAATTTTATCATATGCTTCGCGATTCATCTGTGTTTGCTCCGCTCATGCCACCCGAACTCGATATTGTAACATACTTTCCGGTCAGGAGGCCTCTGTGCGTCTCAGATATGTCTGAATTATCAAAGCGTATTTTTCAGCTTGGAATGCAAGATCCGCAAAAAGGTTTGCATTTGAGTCTCTATCGCGTTCCAGCCGATATTGTAAAAAACAATTATCATGAGCTGGATGTCGATCAACCTGAAGCGGTCTTGTTACGCAGCGTACTTATGAAGCCGGAGCACAGATTTTTCGTGCCCGAACTTATTTGGCGGCTGGAAAGACTCTGGAACGAGGCACGTCAGTCCTGATCCTTGTTTTTGGGCTTTGGTGAATTTTCTTCACCATCGCTTCCGTTCTTCTCTTCATTCCCATCCGAATGCCAGCCGATATTAAGCGGCCTGTTTTCGTCGCCTGCCAGATAGACCGTTTGTGTTGGGAATGCAAAGTCGATGCCCGCTTCATTAAATCGCTTGAGAATATTCATGTTCAGTTTTTCACCGAATTCCATGTATTTCCAATAATCAGGCGGGTGATACCAGTAGATAACCAGAATGTCGAGCGAAGTGCTGGCAAAATCACTGAAATAGACTCTTGGTGGGAAATCCGGATTTATACCCTCATGATCGTGGAGTAATTCTTTGAGGATATCGATTGCCTGTTGCATTTTTTCAGGCGGTGTATCATAAGTAACCGTTACTGTCATGACCCGTCGAATAAAGGGACGTTTTCCGATGTTATTGATGGACATGTTGGTCAGTTGTCCGTTTGGAATACTGACCAAGTGCCCTTCCAGTGTTCGTATGCGTGTCGAACGGAATCCAACCTCTTCCACAGGGCCGTCGTGTCCTTCTACATTGATGCGGTCTCCGACTTCAAACGGTTTGTCGGAGAAAAGGACGATAGAACCAAAAAAGTTTTTTATGGTATCCTGTGCGGCAAGAGCAACTGCCAGACCTCCAACTCCGAGACCGGCGAGTATTGATGTGATTGGCTTGTCGCTTAGTGTCTGAGCGACCTGTAGTAAAACAAGAATTACGACCGTAACACGCAGCGATTTGCCCACAAGGGGAGCCAGCATGTCGTCAAGTTTGCTCTCGGTCTTGGTGGCAAAACGACGCAGCCAGACATCAACAACCTGGGTCATGGAGTAAATCGCAAATCCAATAGCCATGATAATCAGGATGGTTGTACAAACCTGGATTACACTGTCGAGTTCACTGCTTATTACCATGATGGCCAGACCGGCTTTCAGAGCAACGGACATGAGCAGGAATGTGACAGATTTCGAGAAGGCCAAAAACATCTCCGAAAGGATATCCTTCTCAATACTCTTTGCTGTTTTTGCCGATCGGTCGAAGATATATTTTATAACCCGGCCGATGATGAAGGCGAGAATAATCAATCCAAAAAGAGTTAGTATCCTCCAGAGTTCATTACCGGCTACTTTTATATCTGTCAATAAGTCCATCAAAAAGGTCAATAGCATTTATGTAAGTTAAAGATGTCAATTGCATGTCTCTGTCACTGTTAAAGTTTAGAGACTCAAGCTCTTCTTCGCAACTATAAAGAAGGCTGTGTCCTAAAAATGGCCACAGCCTTCAATAACAAGTGAATGCAAGCGGCTTGCGTTCCTCTTAGTCGACGTCAAACTCAATACCCTGTGCCAATGGCATCTCGTGACTCCAGTTCATTGTGTTGGTTTGTCGACGCATGTAAGCCTTCCATGCATCGGAACCAGATTCACGCCCGCCGCCGGTTTCTTTTTCACCGCCAAACGCACCTCCTATTTCAGCACCGCTGGTTCCAATATTGATATTCGCAATTCCACAATCTGATCCGACGGTGCTCAGGAATCGCTCCGACTCACGCATATCAGTCGTAAACATGGCGGAACTCAAACCCTGAACCACTCCGTTGTGGATAGCAATGGCTTCGTCAAGATCCTTGTATTTAATGAGATAGAGGATGGGAGCAAAGGTTTCTTCCTGGACAATCTTGTAGTCGTTTTTTGCTTCACACAGAGCAGGGACTACATAATTGCCATTGGCATACTTGCCCTCAGTCAATACCTGTCCGCCGTACAGTACTTTGCCACCTTCCTGTTTCAGCTGATAGAGGGCCTTCTGCATATTGTCAACGGCATCCTGATCGATCAGCGGACCGACAAGTGTATCCTGATCAAGCGGGCTGCCGATCTTCAGCTGTTTGTAAATGCCGACCAGGCGATTGCTGATTTCATCATAAACTGACTCATGAACGATCAGGCGCCGCGTGGATGTGCAGCGTTGTCCCGCGGTACCGACAGCACCGAAGACCGTGGCACGGATTGCCATCTCAACGTCAGCTTTTCCCGTGATGATGATCGCGTTATTGCCACCCAGTTCGAGGATAGTCTTGCCAAGGCGTGCACCAACTGTTTGGGCCACTTGTTTCCCCATCCGGATGGATCCGGTGGAAGAGATCAACGGTATGCGTTTGTCGTTGGTCATCCATGATCCAACTTCGCGATCGCCAATGACCAGGTTGAATATCCCTTCTGGAAGGTTATTGCGTTTCAAAACATTGGCAACGATTTTCTGAACGGCAATGGCGCAAAGAGGAACTTTCTCGGATGGCTTCCATATAACGACATCACCGCATATGGCAGCAATCATGGCATTCCAGGCAAAAACTGCGACAGGGAAATTGAAAGCTGTGATCACACCGACAGGTCCAAGCGGATGCCACTGTTCGTACATCCGATGCTGCGGCCGCTCGGATGTCATCGTTTTACCATAGAGCTGGCGCGACTGGCCAACAGCGAAATCGCAGATATCAATCATTTCCTGTACTTCGCCGGCGCCTTCCTGAAATATCTTGCCCATCTCATAGGCAACAAGTTTGCCCAGATCGTCTTTGTGTTCTCTCAGCTCAAGACCAATTTGGCGTACGATCTCGCCACGTTTGGGAGCCGGAGTTGAACGCCAGACATTAAACGCTTCCTGCGCTTTTGCTACAACTTGTTCATACTCATCTTTTGTAGTAACGGTTACTTTGGCAATCTCGGAGTTGTCGATAGGAGAGAAGCTTGTAAGTGAGGCTTCTCCGGCATCTCCAAGCCAATTTTGGCCAATCGACGTTCCCTGGTTCTTTTTATCTATTCCTAATACGCTTAAAAAATTCATAAATAATATCCTGTGTTTTCATTTCTTTATTCATGGGTCTAAGATACGATACTTTTGATAGAAACTTCCCATGATGGAAAAGCGCTTACATGTACTTTTTGACATGTTTTTACAACCTGAAACGAGCATTAAGGGTCAGGTTTGGAAACAGCCTGTGAGACCATGATCTTGCCGCATGTGTAAAAGCAGCTACCTGGTCCTGGGGATAACGCGTGTATTGCTTCTTGTTGATCGCCTGCCGCTGTATCCATCCATCCAGATAGAGTGCATTACCGTCTTCAAAGGGAAGACTAATGGTCACAATCGGTCCCCACTGCACGGTTTTTTGACGACCTGAGGCAAGCCAGCTAACACTTTGTGGAGTCCCATTTTCCGTAACCGTAGCCTGAAGTTCTGTGCTTGGCAGATAGTCATACTTCATCAGCATACGCATTCCGGCAGTGATAGTGAGGCGGCCTTCCTGATGAGTAATCGTTGCCTCTCCCGTCCACGTGACAAGTGTGTCGAGTGGGACTTCTTTAAAAGACTTCCAGTAGAGCTGGCCGATACGCAACTCGTTTCGTGAAGCACTCAGTGAGAATGACCAGTCGGGTGCAGCCTGTATATTTGCCTCGGTCCGCGCACCCCATTCGCGACTGGCCTGATCGTTTAATGGCTGTCCCTGCAGCTTGTAGTCATAGACGGTGTAGTTGGCACGTATCAGAAACTGCTGGTTGATGGATAGCCAACTGGTGGGCCGCCAGGTCATTTCGGGAACCAATCGTATTGACCGACGCCAGTTGTTTTCGATACTTCGGGAGGCGTATATGTACACATTATGAAAAGCCTGTCCGGAGAGATTAATGCGAGCTGTCAGATAATCGGTAAATCGATGCTCATCGGATATGTTGATGAGGTAGGCGAGGATGTCATGATCGTCGTCCGTCGTTTCAGGTGTGTTATATCTTAGGATGCTTATCCGGCCGCCAAAATGGATCGTATTGACAGCGCTGATATTGATTTTATTCTGAGTAAAAAGAGCGAACTCGGACTGATCAAAATTGGAGGCGTTCAGAATCTGTTCCTGTCTCGATTTTAACTGAGCTGCGTAGGTACTCAGGTCGGTACTGCTGCCGGTATTGATCAGGCGAGCGCCGGCATTGATCAATTGGTAATCAAATCCGCCGGTAAGATTGTTGAACCCGGCCTGGTAGCGGGAGGTGAAATTAAGATCCAATTCTCTGTGTATAAAACGGGAATCAAAAAGGTCATTACTGGTTTGATTCCCGATAGGATTATTGATAAACCGCCGTACATTTGTTTGTGTGCTCAGGTTTACATCACCTTTCAGTTTTTGATAGATCGGGAAATTGAGATCCATGGTAATCAAACTACTGTCGCTAACCACCGATTCTAAAACATTGTTCACGTTGCGATTCAGATAGTTACTCGGCTGATAACTCTCCTGCTTGGATTCACCAAGGTTGACGTGAGCACGCAACTGGATATCATCTTTCCGGTAGTGTGCGGCCGTCTGTACACGGTAAGTATGATACTGCCGTGGACGTATGTTAGCGTATTCCATGAAAAGATTGGGCTGAAAGGTCAGGTCCCCGACCTGTAAGTTTGGATTATACGCCCGCAGGCCCAGGGCAAGGCCGTCGTCTGTGTGTTTATTACGCTGGTCGATCATGAATCCGGCCTCAGGCGCAAGACGCCAGTTCTGTGCCCATCGGAAAACGGGACCGGCCATCATCACGTTTTGGCGGACATGCGTGTTCGTAAATGAAAACGACCGGGCCGTCAGACCATATCCCCAATTGTTGGCCTGCCATTTGGTGAATGAAAGATAGCCCCGGTTCTCGTTCTGGATATTTTGAGCCGATCCGTTCAGAAAATAAAACCGGCGTTCAAAATGATTGGTAAGATGCAAGTCGAAGTCCTGCTGGTCGTATGAGTAGGCATTGAGGAGGTCCCAGTTGACCGCATTGAGCTGGCGGGTAAACTCAGAATTACCACTTAAGCCCAGTCCCCATAGCTGCGCAGATGCGACCTCCGGCAGAGAAAGGAGCACAGTGAGCAGACAAAGAGCGATGTAACCGGTTATCCGCATGCAATTTTCGATTCCTCCAGGACTAGCAACACCTGCGTGCTTTTATCCCCTGATTCTTTATAATCTAATATGACTATCCGCAATCGCGACACATGCATAAATTGCCTCAGAGGCACGGAAATACACGGAGTCCCGAAGTTTCGGGAGTGTTTCTGTGGCTTTTTTGAGTGAAACAATCCGGATTTATACAAAATTGTATTGATTACGGATAGTCATTTAATCTAAATTCATGTTGCGGTATATTACAAAACATATGACCCTCATTCCCATGAAAATGCCTCAAAATTATCCGTATCAGGTATCAAACGCTATCATGTTATGAGATAAACCAGATTTTATTCTGTTCGATGACCAATACTATGTGGCTATGAGAAATATAGGATATAGTCCTTCTTTTGTAATAAATCGCTTATCCCGGGCTGGGGTTATTTCTTATTATCATCGCCAATATTCAGAAATATAAAATAAAACATAACTGCAGGACCGCTCTTTAAATGTTAGGAATTCCTGCCTAAACTTTTCGGCATGAATGTGACTCAGGCATCACGGAGACAGATAACAACACTGCGCAATATGCAGCGCAAGAAATATCGGCGTGAGCAGGATTTATTTATTGCCGAGGGTGAACGAACGGTAACTCAGATTTTGGAGAATGGCAGGGTGAAGGTTCTTTCTGTTTTCATCGAAGATACAAGTGTTGAGTCGTTGGGGAAGCTTTTCGACAGGGAAGTTTGTTCACTGCACCATGATGTTTTTATTGAAGTATCTGACACAGAACACCCGCAGGGCGTACTCGCTTTGTGTAAAACACCCGAACCGGCTGATTTGGGAAACTGGAAAGAACCTCGCGGATGTCTTGTTGCACTCGACGGCCTGCGTGATCCTGGCAATATGGGTACCATCATCCGCACGGCTTCCTGGTTTGGGGCAGCCGGACTGGTTTTGAGTAATGATACGGTCGATCCCTTTCATCCCAAGGTTGTTAGAAGCACCGCAGGCGCAACAGGATCAGTACCATATACTTCTGGTGACTTGGCTGAAATACTGGGAGACCTGTCGAAAATGGGATGGAATATCTTTTTCCTTGAGGACCGCCCGGGCGCTGATTCTCTACATCAAGGTTTCCGGGAAGATGGCGTTATTTTCGTTATTGGCAACGAAGCGCATGGCATCAGCTTGGATCGGAGCGGAATCACCGGCCGATCCATAAGGATTCCAAAGGGTAGCGGTCAGGCAGAGGTAGAGAGTCTCAATGCAGCTGTAGCAGCATCCATTACACTATATGAATTTGCCGTTAAAAATCGTTAAAAGAAGGTATGCTAAGTTGCAGATTTTATGATCCAGATCCATTCTGCAAGATTTATTACTGATGAATATAGTTTACTGATTATTGATAATTGCTTATTGTTCACCCTCAACTGATAATTGATCACAATCCATATGCCCCGAACCAAGAAGAAGACGTTTATTCTCGACACCTCGGTTATTCTCTATGATCATGACGCGGTCTATAATTTCCAGGAACATGATGTTGCCATCCCGATTACGGTGCTCGAAGAGGTCGATCAGTTTAAGAAGGGAAACGACATCATCAATATGCACGCCAGGGAGTTCAGCAGGATCCTCGATCGATTGTCCGGACATAATATGTTGCAAAACTGGATCTCACTGAATGGATCGAAAAGAGGCAAGTTTCGTGTCATTATGGATACAGAATCTGATCTGGACGCAAACCAGGTATTCGGATCCCGAAAGAACGATCACGACATCCTGAATACGGCATTGTCGCTGGCCAAGAAAGAACCTTCCCGTAATGTTGTGCTTGTAACCAAGGATATTAATCTCCGTGTGAAGGCGCGGGCGCTCAATCTCCAGGCTGAGGATTACGAAACAGGCAAGATCAAGAATGTTGAAAGTCTGAGTAAGGGGAAAACCGAACTAATTATACAGGATAATACAATCATTGATCGTCTTTATTCGGAGGATGGAATCCCTTATACGGAGATTATGGATACGAAACCGGTCTGTAATCACTACTTCATCCTGAAAAATGACTCTAATTCCGCACTGGCTTTCTTTAACCCGAAGACGGAGCAGATTGAACGGGTCATGAAATCGGGAGCATATGGCATCAAGCCGCGCAATGCTGAGCAGACATTTGCCCTTCATGCACTGATGAACGATGATGTGAAGCTGCTGACAATAAGCGGAGTGGCTGGAACAGGGAAGACTTTGCTTGCCCTTGCCGGAGCACTCGAGAGCCGTCGTTTTTATCACCAGATTTACATGGCCCGCCCGATTGTGCCATTGAGCAACCGGGATATAGGGTATCTGCCGGGCGATATCAAATCGAAAATCAATCCTTACATGCAGCCTTTGTGGGATAACCTCGATTTCATCAAAAGCCAGTTTAGTGCGAAGTCGAAGGACTATCTTAAGATCGAGGAGATGATTGAAAATGAGAAGCTTTTCGTAACACCTCTCGCGTACATCCGCGGGCGAAGCCTGTCCAACATCTTCTTCATCGTCGATGAAGCACAAAATCTGACGCCGCACGAAGTGAAGACGATCATTACCCGGGCCGGGGAAGCGACTAAGATTGTGTTTACGGGCGATATTTATCAAATTGATACTCCGTATCTCGATGCACAAAGTAACGGCTTGTCATATTTGATCGATCGGATCAGCAATCATCCGCTCTATGCACATATTCACCTGGAAAAAGGCGAGCGCTCCGAACTGGCAAATCTTGCGAGTGATATGCTTTAAAAAGTATTGAGTATTGAGAGATTTAAAGTCAAGTTTGGATTTTTTGTCTAAACTGTAACCATTTCGAATGTTTCAGTTGTAAATGTAATCTGCTTTTATCAGATTAAGCAATGAACTGTGTTCAGGGATTAAAAATGAGTCTTTTAGCCAGTTTCGAGTGTGTATTTCAAACCTCAATTTCAAGATTCTGATCCGATTATGACTGAATATCCTTTAGCTCACCATTCTGTTAAACTGGATCTCAAACCTACCGTGTTTCAACCAACCTCCACTACCCGCCTGCTTGCTAAAATGATGGGCGATGTTAGTGGAAAATCTGTGCTTGACCTCGGATGTGGTTCGGGTCCGATAGCGATAGCCGCTGCACTTGAAGGTGCTGGTAAAGTCGTTGCTGCTGATGTAATGACTGAAGCATGTAACCTTGCAAGGCTGAACGCCGGGAAAAACGGAGTTTCTGACAAGGTCGAAGTCATTCAATCCAACCTTTTCCAGGAACTTAAGGGAAGAAAATTTGACGTGATTATCGATGATGTCTCCGGTATGGGTGATGAAGTCTCCCGCTTGTCCGAATGGTATCCGGACCCAATCCCAACCGGTGGAATCGACGGCACTATGCCCACGATCGGGATGTTGCGCGAGGCTCCGGCGCACCTTAATCCCGGCGGTATTTTACTGTTCCCTGTCATAACGCTTTCTGCACATGAACGTATTCTGGAAGTCGCAGCAGAGGTCTTTGGTGACAAACTGGAAAAGCTCGCAACGAAGCAGATTCCGTTCAGCGCCGAACTCATGAAACACATCGACCGGATAGAAGCGCTTAAGGAACAGGGACTGCTCTCTTATACGCAACTGCGCTCACGCTACCTCTGGGATCTGATGGTTTATAGGGCGACGCTCTAACCCGTCTTCATTAAAAATTGTTATTCGGCACTCAGTATGCTCTTCCCCGGGGTTTGAAACTGGATGCAACCCAGGAAAAAGTTTGTAGCTTTGTATCTCTGTGCCTGATTTATAATCCTGTAAGCAGAGAAATTGAAGGGGGGGTCAATTTTTATGGTGATGCTTTATCAAACAATCATTTTTTGGTAATCCATGCTCCAGTTAATTATCAGCAGCATAGTCCTCAGCATCATTCATGCCAGCATTCCCAATCATTGGATGCCGTTGATTGCCATTGGCAGGGCCGAAAAGTGGAACACGAAAGAAACGCTCACAGCGACTGGCATCGCTGGTTTTTCACATATTGCGAGTACTATCATCATTGGGATATTTGTTGGGTGGCTCGGAATCGCATTGTCGTCACAATATGAACACTTGTTTCTGGTATTTGCGCCATCTGTACTCATCTTGCTGGGAATCATATACCTGGTCATCGACTTGCGTCACAAGCATCACCACTCCCATCTGGAAGAATCCGTTCTCTCTAAATCAAAGTCGAAATGGTTGTTGATCGGCACCTTATCGATGATGATGTTCTTTTCTCCATGCGTTGAGCTTGAAACCTATTATTTTACCGCTGGACTACAGGGCTGGACCGGGATTGCTGTCGTTTCAGCTATTTATCTGATTGTAACTATAACCGGCATGATGACGTTGGTGTATCTTGGCTGGAAAGGATTGGAGCGCTGGAACTTCCATTTTCTGGAACACCACGAAAAGACGATAACCGGGATTGTTCTGATTCTGATTGGAATGTCACTGTACTTGTTTGAACTGTAGCGGGATCATTTTTTAAATCGCTGTGTTTATATTAACCGTTCAAGCCGGCAATATACAGTTAAGCTCATATTCACCAGATGCTCTCTTATCGGAAAAAGTTACTCTACTGGTTTATTCCACTGTTTCTCGTTACGTCCGCATGGTTCCTGATCCTTGCGGTCCATCCTGATTTGGTTACGCATTTTGTTGACCGGTACCAGATACTGAGGGACAGGTTGTTTGCGCCGTATTGGTGTCTGGTATTGTATATGATGAGTCAGACAGCTCTAATTGGCATTTTCTTTATAACGCTGAATGTGTCAAATAAGAATGTCCAACACTGGCTGCATGGGATGAAGGAAGATCTCGTCGATGATTTTATGTTTGAATATTTGCTGCGAAGGAACAGGGTATTTGGTTTTAATCTTTTCTTCTACTTTACGCTGATTTTCCTGATCTGGAATTATCTGTTCATATATACAAAGGTTGAATGGTTGATTCCGGGAAATCTCGTCTTACAGTATCTTATAATGATCATTTCCGCGAATGTCATTATTTCATCCCGGGTCATGAGTTATGCCCAAAGCACATGGCTGGTCGAGCGGTTTGAGTCATTTTTTGATCGCCATCCCGATATGGATGATCAACACTGGAAATGGCGATATTTTTACTATAATCCGGCGGATGTCCGCCTGGTAGTACCGAAAAGAGGCGGCGTTGGAATCACTTTCAACCACGCACACATGGGGTTTGCGCTGCTTTGCTACGGGGTCGTCGTAATGATTATCGTTCTGGCGCTGATGAGTATCTGGTAAATTCCATGATCAATGCTCATAGATCATTTTCCGGGTCATGCCGCCATCCACAATGAAATTTTGTCCGGTAACAAATCCGGCTTCTTCTGAACACAGATACCATGCCAGCGATGCGATATCATTCGGACGCCCCACTCTCCCGGCCGGATGTTGTGCATGATCTATATCTCTCAAGTGAGGTTCTTTATACGTCGCTTTTTTCTGATAATCATGAACTTCAATCCAACCCGGACTGATAGCATTAACACGGATATCCGGTCCGAGGCTAATCGAGAGTGCATGAGTTAAAGCGTTAATTCCACCCTTTGACGCCGCATAGGGCTCAGTATTGGGCTCAGACATGAATGCCCTGGTTGAACACATATTTACAATCGATCCATTATCTGACTTTCTGAGATATGGGATGGCGTGTTTCGAACATAGAAACGTCCCTGTCAGATTTGTCCTGATGGCTTTTTCCCACTTATCCAGATCGAGTTTTTCAATTGGACCGTAGTCAGGATCAGCAATACCGGCATTGTTAATCAACCCATCAATTCTGTTGAAATGGGTGATTGTTCTCTCTACCAATTTTTGAACGGATGACTCGTCTCCAACATCAGTTGGTACAGTCAGGAAAGCAGATTGCTGACTCTCAGGGAGCATATTATGTAGTTCGGCCGCGCCTTCCTTGTCATTATCTGCAACTACTACGTTGGCACCTTTATCAAGAAAGTAAAGTGTGATACCACGTCCAATCCCCTGTGCACCTCCGGTAACGATAACTGTTTGTGATCGACCTGTATCGCCCATTTTTTTAAATTTATGATTCTGAGATTAGTGTTTTTGTATGCGAATTTCTTGTTAATACAAAGAACAACAGAAGTCCGGTAAGAAATACTCCCGCAGAGAATAACAGCAATATTCCTTCCGGACGAATAATGAGGATGGCACCGACAAATTGTGCCAGGATAATCAGGTAGAGCATCACAGCAATGGTCAGACGTTTAAGCTTGCTAATCACATAAGCTCCGAACGGTGCACCCAGCATTACCACCGGGATACAAACCATCCAGTAGTTGAAAGCCTCGGCCTGGAAATTATTGAGGAAGAATGCATGAAGAATAATTCCAAGAACCGCATTGGATGCCATTAGGATAACTGAGGTCGGTGTTGCGATTTTCTCCGATAGGTGATACTTCATCGTTACGAAAGAAAAAGAACAAATATCGATACCGCTGCCGAGAATGGCGCTCAAAACACCGCCGATGATCCCGATAAAAATAAGCTCGGATTTCTGACGTCCATCCAAATTCGGTAACCGTCTTATCGTATTTCTTTTTTTAATGTGATTGATTGCGTAGAGAGCGATGCCAAAACTCAGCCAGAATGATACAAACAGCATTTTTGCATACGCCGGTGGTACGACCGGAGCGATCACATAGGTACCCAGAATCATACCGCCAATGCCGCCAACAGCGACCAATCCAAGATAAGTCGTTTCGATAGGAATACGCCGAACGTATATCCACAATGCCGCAGCCATCATACCAATGCTTTGAATAGCCAGGCTGAACGTACGGGCAACATCAGGTTCAATATGGAAAATGAGCGTCATGGCAGGGAAGGCGACAGCCCCGCCACCCTCGGAACTTGCACCGGCGATGAACGAGCCAAACACCATGGTAACCGACATAAACCAATTGTGCCGAAAGAGATGCCAGCTGTCGGTCCATTGCATATAAAAAGTCCAGATGATATATGTGACAACCACGGGAATGACGAATAGCCATATCTTCGATTTCTTTATTACCGGATGCAGTTTTTCTACAGCATGGTTTTCATGCTCCGGGTGCATAGACTCCATAAGATCCTAGATGGTGATATTCAGATTGGTTATAACCTCAGGCAGGATATAAGATAGGGAAATGCCGGGAAATAAGAGTAAATAGCTGTTAAATCCCGAGCTCAAAAAGATCTGTAGGATGAATTAAATTGAATGGCTATGCGTACTCACTCTAGTAGTCTTAGTTGTTCCACAAATCAGAAAATGTAAACCGTCCCGATACATTCGGGACCAGGAAACGCAAAAAATAAACAGCCTTAATCTGCGAACCTGGCGTGCTTTTGCGGTTAGACGCTTGAACCAGCTGGAGGGGTAATCACAGAGGATTACCCTTACGCCGGTTTCCAATTCTTTACTTTATCACGGATGGCCTGATCGATCTTATCGAGAGAAACACGGATCTGGTTCATGCTGTCGCGGTCGCGCAGTGTTACAGTTTGATCATCGAGGCCTTCAAAATCTACGGTGATACAGAAAGGTGTACCAGCTTCATCCATGCGGCGGTACCGTTTACCGATGGAGCCTTTCTCATCGTACTTAACCTTGTATTCGTCATTCAGCTGATGTACCAGTTTATTGGCAACATCCTGAAGTTCCGGCTTTTTAACGAGCGGGAAGATGCCAGCCGTTACCGGAGCGAGTTTTGGATGTAGCTTCAAAACAGTGCGTGTTTCCGATGATCCTTCTTTTTCGCCGGAAACTTCCTCTTCACGGTAGGAGTCACACAGAACCATTAGGGTACATCGATCCAGTCCAATAGAAGTTTCGATGACGAATGGGACATAACGTTGCTGGGTCCGCGGATCAAAATATTCGAGCTTCTTTCCGGAGTATTCCTGATGGCGTGAAAGGTCAAAGTTGGTCCGGTCGTGGATGCCTTCCACTTCCTGCCAGCCGATCGGGAAGTGATACTGAACGTCAACGGCCATCTTTGCATAGTGGGCCAGCTTGTCCTTTGGGTGGTCGGCCATTCGCAGGTTTTGTTCGCGAACACCAAGAGATTTGTGCCAGTTGAAGCGTTCTTCCTTCCAGCGATGGTAATTCTCCACGTCGGACTCCGGCTCAACGAAGTATTGCATTTCCATCTGTTCAAATTCACGCATCCGGAATACGAACTGGCGCGCAACGATCTCGTTACGAAAGGCCTTGCCAACCTGGGCAATGCCAAAGGGGATAGCTTGGCGTGATGTGTTTTGCACGTTTAAAAAGTTCACGAAAATACCCTGGGCTGTTTCCGGACGAAGGTAAACGACATCATTGTTATCACCCTTGGAAGTGGAACCAAACTGTGTTTTGAACATCAGGTTGAACTGGCGGACTTCAGTCCAGTCGAAGGCGCCGGAATCCGGAGAATGAATTTCTTCACCTATGATGATATCATAGAGATCTTCTGTAAGCGATTTACGGGTTCCGGAAGTGTCGAGCAATTCTTGTACTCGTTTGGCGTCATCCGATTTTCCTTTCCCTTCCAGTTTGCGGATGTGATCTTCGATCAGCATGTCGGCGCGATAGCGCATCTTCGATTGTTTGTCATCAATCATCGGATCATTGAAACTGCTGACGTGACCACTGGCTTCCCACACACGCGGATGCATGAGAATAGCCGCATCGATACCTTCAATGTTGTCATGCTTACGAGTCATGGTGTTCCACCAGTCGCGGCGGATATTTTGTTTTAGTTCGACACCAAGCGGTCCGTAATCGTAAACAGCGCCAAGGCCTCCGTAAATTTCGGATGACTGAAAGATGAAGCCTCTTTTTTTGGCAAGTGAGACAATGGTATCAAGCGATTGTAAATCGGCCATGTATTTTTCCAGAAAGATTTTTATGTGTTCTCGGGATCATTTGTAAACAATTGCACGCCCGGGGTTTCGTTATGCCGTAAAAAAACAATACAATTCTTTACGATAAACGCGACAAAATATCTATTTTTAGCTCCCATTATCAAACCAAACTCAAATTAATCCTCCCGAGGCGTCGGGAACAAGGCAAAATAGCAAAATGAGCAACTCAAAAACCTACAATATCGGCGTACTGGGTGCGACCGGTGCGGTTGGACAGAAATTCATTCGTCTTTTGGAAGATCATCCATGGTTTACGGTAACGGCCGTGGGGGCTTCCGACCGGTCAGCCGGGAAAGCATACAAAGATGCCGTCAACTGGCTCGAGCCGACAACTATCCCCGAAAACGTTAAATCGCTGGTTGTTACCGAATGTAAACCGGACCAGATGAAAAACGTAGATTTTGTGTTTTCGGGACTCGATTCATCCGTTGCAGGTGAGATTGAAGGCGATTTTGCCAAAGCCGGTGTCCCGGTAATTTCCAATGCCAAGAATTATCGTACACACAAACAGGTACCGCTGCTCATACCTGAAGTAAATCCGGATCATGCCGATATGGCCCGTGGTCAGTCATTCGATCCGAATGGAAAAGGATTTATCGTTACGAATCCAAACTGTGTGGTTGTGCCGCTGGCTATCTCGCTTAGGCCATTGTACGATCAGTATGGCATTGAATCGGTTGTTGTTGTCTCCCAGCAGGCGATTTCAGGAGCCGGTTATCCTGGGGTTCCGAGCCTTGATATTACATCAAACGTGATCCCCTATATTGGCGGTGAGGAATCCAAGATCGAAAGCGAACCTCTGAAGCTTTTGGGTGCTCTCAATAATAATGCAGTCGATGACGCTGCCTTCACGATTCATGCCACAGCTACGCGTGTACCGGTAATAGAAGGTCATACCCTGGCTGTTCATGTGACATTGAAGAATGAAGCAGGCAGCGCAGAAGCCGTTACAAAAACGTTTAACAGCTGGGAAAATCCGATAGGTGAACTTAATCTGCCCGGCGCACCGAAACAGGCTATAAAAGTATATGAGGATCCCCGTTTTCCTCAGCCAAGGCTTCAGGCATACGCAGAAAAGGGGATGCAGACGGCCGTCGGTCGCATTCAATTACGTAGTCCTAAGGTGCTTACCTATGTAACGATGGCTCACAACACCATTCGTGGAGCAGCGGGTGGAGCAATTTTAAACGCTGAGCTTCTCGTCAGTAAGAAAATATTATAATCATCAGACGGCTCATTTCATCCTCACCCGGTCTGGCATTAGCCGGATTGAGTGGGGTGAAATGAATATTTACAATGTTGTGTTAGTCATCCCAATCCGTCGGTACGGCATTTTGGACATGACATTTGATTTTTTTAAGGTGCCTGCACTAACGTAATTTCGTTGGGCTGAAGTGTTAGTGACACCGTGCTTATCACCGGACCGCGGAAGCGGACACGTGTCGAATCTTCTTTTATCTTTAGCTGCTCGTTATGTATCAACTCCTCCCATCCATCCCTTCTGATCTTTTTATAGAATTTTAGCGATACCTGATTAGTCTTATTGCTCAGATTATAGAGCACATACTGATTATCACCGAAAAGATACATGGCAACATGCCCCGGACCATCCAGTTCAACTCCAAGATCTTTGGTGAAAGGCTGACGAATGGCAGCGAGAACTTTTGTCGGGAGTCTGAGCAGATCATAGCTGTTGCTTGGCATATTCAGGATATAGATCGTCCCATTGAGATAGGGTACTCTCATCAGAACTGAAAAATCGTAGTCTTCGCGAGAGAGGGTGACGTCCCGGCTTTCCGGCCAGGTTCCGGCTTTAATGCCCGGGAATGTGAACGGTTTGTCTGCGTTAACGGTCGTTTCCCGGTAACCTTGCAACAGGCTGAATGTAGATGATTCCACCTGTCCGCTGTATGGTAATAAGTTGAGCACATGCTTGAACTCTGTTCCTTCATCAGCGAGTTTCTTCCAGAGACCAAATGTCATAAAGACATCTTTCCCGTTTTTCAGACGATCGAGCATTTCATTCGCAAGATTTTGATCTTTAGCCGAATTCAGGCAGAAGATCGCATTCTGGCTATCTTTTGGAAAAGCAGTAACCGGATCAATTGGTATTCCCGCTTCTCCCAGATAACCGAAGAGATTATATTCTCCAACAGAACCAAATGGCAGATACATCGGCACTCCGCGAGATTCTCCCTTCAGTAATCCAGCGACCCGGTCGAATTGAGGGAGTTTTTCTACAAAATCCGGATACACGTTGCTTGACGGGTTGGTCGGCCAAAGTTGACCGGCAGCCCAGAGAATGACCTGTGGTGTACGGGCGAGAACAGCCTGCCATACCTGTGCATTATAATCATTTGATTCGCCTGGCATGCCATAGTTATCAAGCCACGATCCAATCCATTTTGAAGGATCGGCGCTCGATTCCCATTTCTGAAGAATATAGCCGGAGTAAATCGGTATGTGCTGGTGCTGCGTCTCAGGAACACGCGTCTCGATGCCGATTGCCATCTTGTCGAACTGAGGAACCTCATTAGCTACATCATAACCGTTTTCGGGAAAACTCTCGTACCAGTTTGGAAATTTTATGATCACTTGTACCTTCGGATTTACTTCCTTAGCCGGATCAATGATGTATTTCTTAGATTGTTTGAGCAGAAGTTTAGTACGATACTCTGCCCAGGTCATGTCACCGCGGTCCTCGACACTTTTGGGGTCTGTGCCGTTTGTGAAGAGCCAATCGTCGAGTATAATTTTATCAAAAACCTGGGCAAGTCCCTGCATGCGCTGTTTAAGCTGTGAAAGGTCTTCGGGATTATTATAGACCGACGGTCCGCCGTGGATGGAAGTAGGCACCATTGCTCCGTCCGGTTCTATTCCCATGGCACGAAATCTTGCGGCAATTTCCTTCATAAGCGGAACGTCAACCTTCCCATCATGACCGACGCCGTCAATATAAACCCGGGTGGGCTTTACCGGTGCGAAATAGTCCATAGTCTTCTTAAAATCAGCCGGATCCGCGAGAAGGTGTTGAACATCATATGATGTAAAGAAAATAGCATACTTGAGATGCTTCCAGCCATCTGACTCATTATTTTGATTTTGTGCCTTCACAGATACTGCCGTTAAGAAAAGCATAAGAATTACGATAGAAAGGGTTGGATTGAAGCATCCGAAATGGGAATTGTTCATTATATCCTCCAGAATAGTTGGGCGTATTAGAAATGAATGTAAGTGCGTATCCGTGATTCAGCGAATACACATGCAGATAGTTTTGACCGGCGCCAATCGAAGTGTCGACGTATCAATTTATTAGCTGGAAACGGTAAGTGCAAACATTCGGACCAGTCACTCAGATTACTTGTGGATATGAGGTTTTAATCTGAAACAGGCAATATTTGTTTCAGGCGATACGTCTCTAACTATGTTTTAGATGCCTATACAAGGGTGATGAAGTAGGTTTAACAACTCAGGTAAAACACAATGAAGCAAATCGCGCAGTCAGGTCGTCATGTTATGCGGAGTAGGCGAAACAGTTTTGCAAAAGTGATATTAATCGTTGTTCTCTCTGTTTGGGCCGGTACTCCTGTGATGGCCCAGCGATTTCCCGGCGGTTCCCAAATAGGCGGCGGTACGAGGAATGTGAAGCCGAAGAAGTTCAAGAATGTCGGTGTTACAGAAAGGCTTGGAAACAAAGTACCTCTTGATATACAAGTAATCGATTCTAAGGGGAATACAACGACGCTGAAGAAGATTTTCGATGAAAGCGATAAACCGGTAGTCCTTGATTTGGCCTATTACACTTGCCCGATGCTTTGTCCCATGATCCAGAAAGGATTGCTTAAGAGTGTTAAAAAGCTCGATTGGAATCCGGGCAAAGACTACCGGATCATTACAGTGAGCTTCGATCCGAAGGACACACCGCATATCGCGGATAGTCTGCAGACAACCTTTAAGAACCTGCTCAAAGGCAAAGCTGGTAAAAACGGTTGGCGTTTCTACACCGCTAAAGAAAGCCAGATAAAACGCCTTACAAGTGCCGTCGGTTTCAAATACCGATACTATCCGGAGAAGAAGCAATATATCCACACAGCCGTTCTCACTTTCCTGAGTCCAAAGGGTAAAGTTAGTGCATATCTTTATGGGATCACTTTTCCATCTCTTCAATTAAAAAATGCCCTGAGTGAAGCGGCAAATGGAAAAATTGGCTCTACCGTTGATAAACTTATTCTGTATTGCTGCCAGTTTGATCCCGGGACAGGAAAATATACGGCCAATGTCATACACATCATGAATGTTGGCGCTATTTCAGTGTTGCTGTTCCTGGGTACCTTTTTAACCATCTTCTGGGTCCGGGAGAAGAAGAAAAAGAAGTCGGAAGAACAGGTGTTAGGTGAATAGTTTGGCGTATTCACCCTGACAGGATGATGTTCGGAAGCATAAGGAATACAACTCCGTTCATGGCCAGATTAAATATGCTATGCGATAGGATAACACACCAAATTGATCCGCTTCTCCTGACGAGCCAGCCGAAAAAAAGTGCAACAACGAACATAGAAGGCAGCCATACGGCTATGAGCGCAGGTTGGAATGGTTGTAATCCATAGTGTGCGAGATGCACGAGTGCAAAGGCCGTTGCCTGGATGACAATTGCAGCACGAAATCCCCATCTTATTGAGAAAGCCGTCAGCATAAAACCCCGGAATAGAAATTCTTCTGCAAAAGGGCTGAAAATCATCGCGGGTATGGTAACAATCCAGAACTTCGTTAGAGTGGATGTCCCGGACGGAATTTGAGCCAGTGAATGGTGCATGACTTTCGCATGGCTTATGAACCAGTTCGCCTTACCATTGCCGTAGACACCCCATGCCAATAGTACACATAGTGCTAATCCTATTATCACTGTCGAGGGACCGATTAAAAACCATTTCCATGAAATGGGTGCTTTGAATCCCATTTCTTTTCTCGCCGGCCGGTTTGAGAGAAGCCACGGCAGCGGCCATAGAATTATCATCGAAAGAGGAATAAACATCGGATTCCACAGTCCGCCGAACCGGATGATTGAATGAATCATGAAAATGAATAAGGCAAATAACCATGAAGAGTGGAATGTGTTTTGCAATATCGGTCGAAAAACGTTTTATGCTGGTGATATAACGTCAGATTGTGTCTTCATCCGGCGATTACTCAGGCTATTGTAATTTGTTCTCTTGAACCATCACGGTCAGCTTATACTAGAAATGGAATAATCCGCTTTGCGTGTTTCATGTATTCGAGGTATCCGGGATATTTGGTTTTGAGAAAGTCTTCTTCGAGTATCATACGGATGAAAAGAGCGGCTGTCGCAAGAACTGCCAAACTCAGCGATATAATGGTTGGTGACTGAACCTGTCCGGCCCAGATGAAATAGATGACAGATGCATAGATCGGATGTCGCAAATAACGATAGGGACCTGTAGTAACGAGTTCGCCCTTTGATGTTGACGCCGTTGCATGGAAACTGCGCAGCCCGAACGTCACGCGTGCCCAAATCATAAGAAAAATGGCAGCAATTTGAATACCGATGAACACGGGACTGGTGGCGATAAGGTGGTGCCTGAACATCAATAAGACCATTGCAGCCACAGCGATCAGGAAGGCGATTAGAGATAGATAATTTTTGCTCATAACTTTGTTAATGGCGTATTAAATAAGGCATCTTTTGAATAAGATACATTACCTAAAATACTTTTTAAGTCCCACGATTCTGCCGGGGATTTTGTGCTGTATGGTTACGTTGTGTTGGCCATTTTTGCGACCTGCTGCCAGTTGCCCTCCTTTGCCAAAATATAGATCCCGGCACAGGTGATGCCGGAATGGTTACACTGATAACTGCAATGGTAGTATTCCTAAATTAGCAGCTAATTGGTTTTATTACTCAAATAGACAAATGATCCTAATTTTGAACGTATAGTTTGTTTGTCTGGCATAAAAACTTCTATGTGCCATAAATAGCGGTGGCCCGGCATGAGAGTCACATCTGAAGGAAGTACAACAGAGGTGTTTGTCAGGGTTGTTTGCCAAAATGGTGAACCGTTTTCGAGAAAAATCATCAACTGGTAGGAAACCGCGTTATCAACAGAAACCCAGGAGAAAACAGGGTGTTCATTGCTTAGTCCCCCGGCGTCTTCGGGGTGAACCAGTTGTACACTTTGGGAAGCATCGAGTGACCTGAACGATTCGGGTGCTTTTCGAAGTGACCAGCTTGAAAAATTGATAGCTGTCACGAAGACAGCGAAAAAAATAATTGCTGCGACAGTGGGAGCAAAGGAGAGGCTGGGAGCTGATATCCAGGGTGGATTATCGTTTTTACTTGACCCGACAAGTTCTGTTGTTTTTTTAAGCAGATCTGAATCGACAGCAGGAGAAAAAGAGTCGGATTCAATCCGTTTTTGCAGTTCACGGATGTTCGCCAATTTTTCCAGGCAATCATCACATTCGGCAAGATGAGCCTCCATATCCAGGAGATGTTTCCCCGATAGCTTATTGCCGAGATACAGAAGGATATCAAGTTCCGATATGTGTTCCATGTTGGATAACATTACGATTTGATCTTCAGATGCGGACATTCAGATCACATTTTTTGATTGTTGATTTAAACAATAGCTGAGCAGTTGTACCAGTCCATTCCAGTAACAGAGTTCCAAAAAATTCCTAACCACAACACTGAACCAGACTGTAAAGTCCGGTGGATTAGAATAATGATCTCTTCTGAAAGTCCTGAAAACAGAAAAACTGTTTTCACATAGCTTTGTGCATACGAAAAGATATTTATCCATTAACACGTGGTAGGTATACTCATTCAACCAGATAATTTTTGGGATGAATTTTGAATATTGATCGAGAAATACCCACAATTCATTTGTGGCACGTTCATCCCCGGAACAAAGCTCATCCAAAAAAGTAAACACCTCCGTTACCTCGACTGGGAAAAATCAACAGTATTAAATAATGTTCCTATTAATAATAAAAATTAAGCAAAACTCCTTGCCTTCGTGGATTTATAAAGATTAAAAGGCTTTAAGAGAGTGAAGATAATTGATCATGTTTAATCGGTGCTTTTTTTACATAAGGGGCGAATGGCGATTTCTATCGTAATGTGTTTATCTGACAAGCGTTGTATTATTATGGTAGATAGGAAGAATGTGTTAACACCTTAACCGTTTTAAGGGTTTATGCCGATCCTGGTTTAGGCTTGTATCTGCGAAATCAGCATTTGAACAGTTTTATCTTATCTCGAACTCACATTAGTTTAGGTATTAATTCCCACCGTTCCCGTTCCCGTGTCCATTGCCATTGCTATTGCCATTTCCATTGCCCCCTCCGTTTCCATGTCCATTACCGTGGTTGCCTGGGCCATTACCGTGTGGCCCCTTGGCATGTGGATTATTGAGACCGGGAGGAACGCCATTGGGCGGCCCACCGGGGGAATTTCCCTCAAAGAGGCCCTGCAGGATGGTCATGGGAGGTACGCCCTCGTTAATCTGTTTTCCTATACCGTGTGCAAGTGCTTCAGCCGGCAGTTGATTGGCTTGTTCGGCCCTTGCCATTGCCATTGGAAGCTGCTGTATCTGGTCGGGAGTAAAATGCCCCTTAATAGCCTGGATGATGAGAGCACGGCTGACTTCCGGATGATGCTTACTGGTTGCCAGATCCGGTAAGATCCGTATCGCCATGGGTACCTGTTTGGCATCCATTTTCGAACAGACGTCATTTTGTGCCATGTCTGAGAGTAGTTGCCCAACATCTTTATGGGGCATATCCTGGAATAAAACCTTGGCGACCGTATTGAGAACAAGATTCCTGTAACCATTTCCTTTGTTTTGCTCCGAAGATCTGTTGAGCATGTTTTGGACAGGCGGTTCTTCAAGCCAATCATCAGTCAAGTGCGCAGCATCAACCGTATTGGATTGTAGTCTGTTCTCTACTTTCATAATGATGGATGGCTGAACACCTTTAGCCATCCCTTCAAGAGATTTCTGGATAACGAGATCATAGGGCAGATCTTGTGAAGCTAGTTTGATCGCCGGTTGCAACATGCCGGCTATTTCATCATTGGAAATATTTTTCCCCCTGGCTCTCTGTACCAGGTTATCAATATCCTGTTTAGGAATACCTTGTTTTTGGGCGGAATTGAGAGCACTTTCAAGTGTCTGTCGGTGTCCTTGTGCCCATAGAGATGACACCGCAAGAAAAATGAGCAGTGTTGAGAAAGCGAGGATTCTCAGGGTAATATGTCGAAATAAGGATTTCATTGTTGTAGCCCACTTACAATAAAACGACCGTTAATGCCACCATAACCGTCACTGGTCCTGGGTGCTGATTTTGATAGTTTAACCCATTCTGATTGGTTATGATCAATCTTAAGGATCTTGTATTCATAAATGCCCTGTTTCAGGTGCAACCGGGTTGTGTAGGTGTCACCGGATTTATGATCCAGAGGAATTCCGGGTTTTGACCAATCGTTGAAGTCGCCCACTATGAAAAGGTGTCCTTTCCCCCGGTAATGAACGACAATGTTGAAATTGTCGCCATTTTCTTTCCATTGCGGAGAAACCCGGTTTTTGGAACCAGATGCTTTGGGATAAAACGAGAACCGTAAACCAAGGGAACCCTGTAAATTCTTTTGTGTTCCATTCAGGTTCGACGAGCTTCGATACAAACCTGACAATCTGCCGGTCAAAGAGAACTGGCCATTCACAGGTAATTCTCCGGTAATGCCCATCTGTATAATCTGGCTTTGTATGTTGCCGGCAGGTCCTGACAGATTAGGAAGCGTTGTGCCTCCGGTAGAACTTTGGGAGATCGAATTGTTTTCAAATTGTCCCCAATTAGTATAAAATCCGAGTTGAGATCCGTTTTCCAAATACTTTGTAATTTTGAAACCGGCGTTAAAATTTTTCTTTGGCTGAAAAGGATGAGCCAGGTCACCGTTGGCAGATACACTTAAACGCCAACGGGAGGTAAACCAGTAATCAAGGCCAACACCGTACATCGTGAAGTGTTCATGATAATCTGGTACATTGGCAGCATTTACATAACTGCGGTAGCTGTGTCCGATATGGAGTTGAAGCTGAAGGAAGGGGTTAAGGTTCCAGTTAGCATAAGCCTGGATCCAGTCAAGGTTCTGAGTGTAGTCTGATGATACAGATCGTGCTCCGGCCGACAATCCGGCCTGCCATGCATAGGAAAAGTTATGCTGGTACTGCATAATTCCATAAAGGCCTCGCCAAGAGGTGTTTCCGTTTAAAAAAGGCTGATATAATACTCCCCCAAACCCGGAAATCATCCCGTGGTCCAACAGAATATTGGCCTGTGCAGAAGGAGCAATCAATGTATAAGAACCGGTGTTTGTTGTATCCCACGCTCCAACAAATGGTGTGAGTACGGTATTGGAAGTATATCCGGCACGCGCATCTATACTGAGAGCACTCTGTAGTGTCTGAGCACTACTTTGATATGTATAACAGGCCATAATAAATGCAATCAGTATTATTCTCATAAAGGGATAACAGAATTTCGATGGCCAAAGCCATCCTCCTGTTGCTGTGGCGCCAGGGGATCACTTAGCCACTCTTTCCCATTTTTCAGGAACATATAGTGAATTTCTTTGTGTGGCAACGGAATAGTTACGGTCCATATCGTCTGATTATTTTCCTGCATTCGATTCATTTGAATGGGCTGCCAGTTGTTGAAATCCCCGGTAATAGCCATTGATTTGGCATCAGCATCTGCGTATACAAACCGCATCCAAATGACGGAATTCCCCTCATCAACAGTTTTCGAGATATAGGCGGGCGATTCCGATTGGCCGCCTGACTTATCGGGCGGTATTTCCTGCTGTTGAGGGATAAAAAAGACGAATGCTATGAGCAATATGGCCACGACAAGACCATAAGCCGGGCGTAGTGAAATTGTACGTGGCTGAAAAAAGGCATGCAGCCAATGTATAATTTTTTCAGGGATCCACGTCTTCTGTAATTCGTCTTCAGGTGTAAATTGCGAACTTATTTTTTGCATTACACTATCGCTGAAATCAGCTGGCACCTCAAAGGTATCCAATTCAGGTTTCTTTAAACCCTGTTTTAGAAACATATCAAGGCGCAGTAACTTCCGGAATGAAGCATCATCGGCCAGAGAATGCATCAGATCTGCCTCTTCTTCTGACGAGAGTTCTCCGTCTAGAAATTTCCGGATCAGGTTTTCTTTATAGTCATTATTCATAGCATCTGATCCATAATGGATTTCAGTTCATTTCGGGCCCGGTGGACTCTGACTTTAAGAGATTCTACCGAATCGCCCAATTCTTCCGACATAGCTTTATAGGTCATGTCATGCATGTATTTCAGTAATAAAGCTTTCCGATAAATATCAGGAAGCAAATCAATAGCCGTCTGCAGTTTAACGTGCAACTCTGAATCCTCGAGATCCTTTAACTGAGAAGCTTCGACCTCAAAAAGCGAATCGATTACCGTCGAATCCAGAGAACTCATTGTAACATTTCTTCGTCTGACGTTCTTCAGATAATCTTTGCAGCGGTTGGCCGCGATTCGATAAATCCAGGATGAAAATTTTGACTGGAATTCGAAGTCGGGCAGCTTGTTGAACGCTTTGATGAACACGTCCTGTGCCAGATCATGAACAACATTCTCTTCCCGGACATACGAACGCAAAAGGTGAAAGATCATAGGAGCATACCGGTCAACCAATTGCCGATACTGGTCCCTTTCACCTGCCAGAATTCGTTGAATTAACTCCTGATCGTGATCCGGGTCAGGTTTCATAAAAAAGAAATAGGATGTTTAGGATCTCACGGAAATAAAAGATATACCTGGCATTTCTTCATGGTACAAATATATCGATAAATCTTAGCGAAAAGTAAACATCCTACTTGCCTCAACAACCAAATTCAAAGAACACGAAAAACGTTGTAACGTTAAACTCGGAAAAATAAATGGATCCGGTGTTCACCCGGACCCATTTGGTTTACTTTTTGGAGAGTGTGACGGTATCAAGTTGCTGAGTTTGACCAACAGCAACTGAAACACCTGTTAACGTCGTATCACTATAAGTCGTATCCGCAGGAACTATAGATACGCTATAGGTGCCTGCCTGGAGACCAACCAGCTTGAATTCCCCCGTTGTCGTATCTGCAAATACTGTTGAAACTGTATCTGAACCATTGATTCCATAAACGGTTGGGTTTGTCCCTGCAGGTGCAATTGTCCCGGCTATCGCTCCGGTTATAGCTTCATTGGACGCCCTGATAACCGGTTTTAAGATAAATTTGCGATTCGCCGAATGAGAGTTACCGGTATGAACAATTGAACGGGCAGCATTGAAATCGAGCAATAAGGTATAGGTGTAACCAGGTTTAATCGTAGCGTTGGCGTTGATTTTCAAACCGGATTGTTGTCCGCTTGGTACTTTCAAAGCATGTTGTTGGCCATCGACAACTACATAATTATTGGAACCAAGGATCAATCGGATTTGAGGATAAGTTCCCGGTTCAAGCCGTTTTTCACCGATCACTTTATATGCACCGTTTGTGAGGTCCAGAAGGTTGACCATCATTGAAGAGTCACTTACAACCTGCCAGCTATTAACGTTGGAACTGTCTACACCCTGAACCTCTACTTTCTGAATATCAATCATCACAGAATCATAATGAGCCGGAGCATCAGTCAATTTGATTTGAAGAGTGCCCGGATTATTATTGCGAGAGTTGAATGACGTAATTTTGTTACAGCCAGACATCCAACCTAGTGCCAGGGTGCTAAGCATGACGGCAAAAGCTATAATTTTATACTGATGTTTGGAAATAATAGTTGTATTGCTATGCATGATGAGTCGAACTTTTGTTTATGGGTAGTAAAAGATGATAATTATCGGTTACTGTTTGGTAGGACGACTCAGCTTCAGAAGGGTTACAAGATTTTTTTTAGATATAAAAAAGCCACGAAGTTGATGATGCCGGTATGGCAACTTCGTGGCTTGAATAAGCTAAAATATGGTTACGCGCTATTTTTGAGACAGCGTTACTGGCGAAAGCGAATTGTTTTTCTGTGATGTTACCGAGACATTGGTGAGAGTCGTGTCCTTATAACTGCCTGCAAGCGGATGAATAATCAAATCATAGGTGCCAGCTTTTAAAGCAATGAATGTGAACTGGCCTGTTGCAAGTGCTGCATAAGTCGATGTCACCGTATCAGCCCCATTGACTGCATAGATAACAGGCTGAGCTATCAGGGGATTTATTGTTCCCGTAATTGCACCGGTATTTGTGAGTTCGCTTGCTGAGACTCTTGGTTTCAGGGTATATGTTGAATCGGACTGATTCATAGCGACAGACCTACTGACGTCAAAATCGAGCATCACGGTAGAATTATTCTGCGCATCGATCTGTGAGTTGATAGTAACGTTAATGCCGGATTGAGCCGTTGTGGTATCGATACTTAAGTCATGTACCGTGCCATCCACCGAAATTTTATTGCCGGTATCGAGCGTAATCCTCAATTGATTATACGTTCCTGAGGCCAGCCCGTTGGCGCTTCCGATTACAGCGTAGTTACCATTGACTAAGCTGCGAACATCAACACTGAATGCCTGTTTGTTAATCGTTACCCATCCTGCACTGTTGTCAGTACTATGGATCTCAACTTTCTTGACGTTAAGGACCAGAGCGTCGTATACACCGGGCGTGTCGTGCATCAAAACAGCAATCTGGTTGCCCGGCGTCGTATTTTTATAGGAACTGCTGAGGTTACATGCTGATAAACCAGCAAGTACCAGGACAAATATGCCGGCTTTCAACAATGAATTTCTGGATTTCCAGAATTTTGACAAATTTAACATAGTAAAATGATATTCCTTTAGTTTACTGTTTGATTTCTGCCTGTGTATTTTTAAAGCAAGGTACACACAGGAAAAAATGTGTTTAAAGGCTGTTAGAACTGTAGAGATTATTTTTAGTCCTGATCACTTCAGAAAGTCAGATATTTCTTCGTGAAATGATGTAAAGATCCGAAGTATATCTCAAGAACCCACAAATGACAAATCAAATCATGGGTCTGATATAGAGAACAATAGTTACGTACAGAAAGAGATATGTCGTATGTAACCTTATCAACAAAATATACGCAAATAAGTTCTTTTTTTATCCTTTTGGACGCTTAGAAACATCGATACACGCCTTTAAAAAGGATATCAGTCGGATCTGAGCGTCGTTAATACGTGATCTTTAGATATGAAGTTTCATTTCCCCGAGGTCTATTTCCGCCCGAAATAATTGATCAGGAAATCCATAGCTTCTTTATTGGGAATACTCTGGGTTCCAACCGATTTTCCCAGCTCCATATCTTTTCCTTCCTGTGGATTATATGCAGACCACTTCGGCACCCCATTCCCGTTCGGGTCGCCAGTTTTTGCAAAATTAACCCAATAAGTCGACATGATATCGGCAAGTTTGTGGTCGACAGGTTTCCAGGGTCTGTTCAGATAGTGCAGGTTGTCCAGTGCATATGGGATCTCACCGGAATGAAAAGCACCAAAGTAGGTGAAATCGCCGGTTGCAGGTAACTTGCGGTCAAAGGTGTAAAGATAGACGTTTGATTTTCCGGTTTTTGTCTGAAGGTTTGCCCAGGTATAATTTTGAATGGCAAATATCAGGTCGCGTGTTATTGCATTCTGTGATTTTGCTGCCTGCTCATCCGATTGTGCCGGATAATACTTAAGGAATGTATCCGACTGATCTCCGTAAATCTGTTTTGCCTGTTTTCTGAATGCCTGAGCACCTGGTGGGTTCGAATAAATAGAGAAGGCTGTTCCTTCATCAGTATTCCAGCCAGTCAGGGTTGGTACATCGTTTTGTTTTCCTTCAAAGAAAATTTTGTCGATTGGTTCAGGCAGTACGTATCCATCAATATCGGGCCAGAAAGATCCGCCCATTTTTTGAAGAGAATCAGCCGGTATTTTTCGTAATTCTTTTAGGGTGCTGATTTTAGCTTTCTTCATAAATTTGATGCCATTGCTCTCGGCTGTGTGTAGATCGGGCGTTGTTATTATGGGATTAGCAACAAAACTGGCTCCACTTTCCGCAATGGCTCGTTGAAACAACCCTTTGGCAAGGGGAGAAGCTACGAGGTAATTGATACTGAAAGCCCCCGCTGACTGACCGTCAATAGTTACCTTGTCAGGATCGCCTCCGAAAGCAGCGATATTTTGTTTTACCCACCTTAAAGCAGCAATCTGATCGAGCAATCCGTAGTTACCGCTTGTATTATGATCTGATTCCCGGCTGAGTTCAGGAAGTGCCAGGAATCCCATTACTCCCAAACGGTAGTTAATGGTGACAAACACAATGCCTTTTTTTGCCATGGCTTCCCCATTATATACCGGTACGGAGCCAGATCCGCTCTGGAAACTGCCACCATGTATCCACACAATTACAGGCCTGCGTTCAGATGAAGACTGAGCAGCAGTCCAGACATTGAGATAAAGGCAGTTTTCACTTAAGGGTCCTTCGGGAATCAGGTAAGGTTTGGTCCAGACCGATTTGCGTCTAACATTCGGTGGGTTTGCCTGCTGGCTTTGTGTTGTCTGAATGCAGTTTTCACAGAAGTGATCAGCTCTCAGAACGCCATTCCAATTCTGATGCGGCTGTGGTGCCCGCCAGCGTAAGTTGCCTACCGGTGGGGCTGCGTAAGGAATACCTTTAAAAGCCTCGACACCCTGGGTCGATGTTTGAATTCCGGAAACGAGGCCGTTTTGGGTTCGGACTGTTTCCAGTGGCTTTGTTCCTTTGGATATCTGATCCGCACCTCTGAAAATAACAAAGGAACAGAAGAATAATACGGCAATCAGACTGGACACCGATGCAATGCCAATTCGTTTAATTTTCTGATTTCCAAACATAATTCACTTCTGAATAGATTAAGACCTTCCATTTATGTATCCGCAACATAATCAATTAGCACAATTAATATTACAGCAGAAGAAGTAGTACCAGGAAAAAAAGAGATGGGATGTAAAAGTCTGTCTTAAAAGATTTAATAGTTCGAGAATTGCTGGCAACTATAAAAAAAGGGCCCGGCTTATTTACCCGGACCCTGGTTCTGCACCGTCTACTTATGCGTGAGTGTAATTGAGCCCAACTGCTTCGTCTCTCCAACTGAAACATCGATATTAGTTATTGTCGTGTCATTGTAAGCGGTTGTATCGTAGGGTACGATCGAAATAGAATACGTTCCGTTTTCCAACCCCGTCATGTTGAAATCACCCATGGTGGTATCAGCTAAGACAGAACCCACCGTATCGGAACTGCTAATTGTGTAAATAATCGGTTTGGCATCAGCAGGTTGAACGGTGCCTGATATAACACCAGTGAGTGCCTCATTAGTAGCTCGAATGACGGGTTTCAGGATAAAATTCAGAGAACTGCCGGCCTGTACGATGGACCGATTGGCGTCAAAATCAAGAAGCAATGTATATGTAATATTTGGCTCGATCTTTGCATTCGTATTGATCTTCAGTCCGGATTGTTGTCCGCTCGGGACTTTAAGGGCATATTGTTGACCATTCATCACAACGTAATTGTCAGATCCCAAAAGGAGTCGAATCTGGTGATAAGTTCCTGTTGCAAGTGGTTTTTCACCGATTACTTTGGATTCGCCGTTTGTAAGATCCAGCAGGTTGACAGTCATTGATGAGTCATTGATGGCTATCCAGCCGCTGGTACTGTCGGCATTTTGCACTTCCACTTTTTGAATATCAATCATCACAGAATCAAAACGGGCAGGCGAGTCCTGGAGTTTTACCTGCAATTTACCTTTAGCAACAGACGGATTTGATATGACGTTGTTCTTGCAGGCTGAGATACCAAATGCGATAGCTGAAGCCAACAAGATCAGCAGCGATACTGCCTGAGACAGTCTTATTGAGAATTTACTTTGTTGTCTCATGGTTAATGGCTTTTAGATATGGGGTGAAGGATTCGAAAGGCTTTCAGATGTAGATGAGAATAAAAAAAGCCACGGTATCGGGGGTTACAAGAAGTAACCGTTCGTGGGGTTAGGTGATACCGCGGCTATTGTCCAGAGAGAAAAATGATGTTTTATGTAAAATTATTGAGCAGCAGGCATGATAACAGCACCAACATTGGTTTCCTGTTGTGCTGTTACAGAAACATCAGAAATGGTAGTGTCGCTGTATGCCGTATTCATAGAATGCACCATAAGATTGTAGTTGCCTTTTGCCATTCCAATGAATTTGAAGTCACCAGAAGTAGAATCAGAATAAGTTGTTGATACCGTATCAGAACCACTCATGGCATAGATAACAGTGCTTAGATTAGAGGGTTGAATTTGACCGGAAATCTGTCCAGACTCAGATTGCTGTGTTGCGGTTATAACCGGGTTAAGTGTAAAAGATCCCGACAGATCTGATTCGATAGAACGCGCAGCATCAAAGTCGAGCAGGATTGTTGCATTATTCTGAGCATCAATTTGCGTGTTGATATTGACAACTACTCCGGATTGCGCATCACTCGACAGTTTAAGGTTCGTCATTGTACCATTTACTTCTACCTGATTATCTGTACCTAGTATCAGGCGCAACTGTGTATAGTTGCCCGAAGCAATCTTGGACGAAGCGATAACTTTGGCATTGCCGTTTGTCAGATCCAGTAAATTAACAGTCGTTGGATTGTCACTCAGTGTTACCCAACCGCTGTTGGTAGTTGTGTTTTTAACTTCAACCTTCTTGATGTCCAATTTTACAGATCCAAACAGTGCCGGGGCATCGTGCAGTTTAACCTGCATCTGAGCTTTTGATGATGATGAATTGTTGTTGTTTGAGTCACAACCTGTGAGAGTGAGACCAGCAAGAGCAACTGACAGGGTCAACACCATCACACTATGAATAAATCTATTCTTACTTATTGTATTATTTAGCTGTGCTAACATGGTTTTAGTATTTCTCCTTTCTAAAATTATTATTAATTACAATTTGGTTAACGATAAGTATTGCAAGAGGATTAGTTTCCTTTTCTCAATTCAGGAATTAAGTTTCCGGTTTTAAGGCAGAGTGTAAAAAAATTTGTGACGACAGGTAACTTATTGTGGCATAATGAATTATAATGTGGCCAAGCGTGTTTTAGGCTTGGCCGAGCCCGCTTGATTGAGTTGATTATCATTATTTCTGACTGTATTTGAAGACTTCTCAGAACGTTATGTAAGCTGCTGGTATATCATCCCAAAAAGCATTAGGGATTATGATTGACTTCTTTATATTCAAATATTGAATCACATTACCTTACTTGTACCGCGTGACCAGGAAACGTAAATAAATGTTTTTATGAAGAAGTTGTCGTTGTGGCTGACAGTCCTGCTCTTTACCTGCCGATTATGGGCGCAATCTCCTCAATCTTCGGGATGGACTATTACAGCAAATCACATTGATCCGAATAACTATTATGGATTAACAGTTGGAAACGGAATGATGGGGTTGGTAACCTCTCCCGACCCACTTACTGTAAAAGATATCGTTTTGAACGGAGTCTATGATTACTACGGGCGAGGGCGGGTGTCTAACATTCTGAAGGGATTCAATTTTGCCAACATGACACTGGATGTGGATGGACGCCGCATAGGGATGAGTGATGTATCCAACTACGCACAGCATCTTGACATGAAGAAAGCTGTTTTTACAGCCAGCTTTGACGTGGGAAACAAAGTTAGTGTCACCTATACGCTTCGGGCACTTCGTGAGTTGCCGTCTACCAGCCTCATACAATTGACAATAAAGGCAAACCAGGATGTTGAAGTATCACCTTCCAATGTTATTGAGGCCCCGGACATCCTCAGAAATGTTCACAATTATTATTCGGAAATTTCCCGGCCGCATGCCCTCATACCTTTGCTGACTTCAGAAGGAGAGAGTCCGACAGGGAAGCACAAGGTTGCCGCATCCTGTAGTTACCTGTTCAGCGGAATCCCGCAACCAAAACTGATTCATGAGGACTGGGACCATAATCGTCACCTGGTTCGTTTTGTTCAGAAGCTCAAAAAAGGGCAGTCATTCACGTTTTCTGTTGTGGGGAGTGAGACTTCGACTGCCCAGTATGCAGATCCTCGAAATGCCGCAGAACGATTGAGTATTTATGCAATGCTTGCCGGTACCGATCAGCTTATAAAACGTCACGAACAGCAGTGGGATGACCTCTGGAAAGGTGATATCAAGATAGTGGGAAATGAGCAGGATCAGCGTGACGTGCGTTTTTCCCTGTATAATTTGTATTCGTTTGTGCGTGCTGGTTCCGGCTACAGTCTATCTCCGATGGGATTATCAGGACTGGGATACAATGGCCACGTCTTTTGGGATACCGAGATCTGGATGTATCCGCCGCTCTTAATGTTGCACCCTGAGATCGCGCGCTCCATTCTGGACTATCGTTATAATCGTCTTGATGCCGCCATGAAAAATGCCCGCAGCCATGGATATAAAGGAGCAATGTTCCCATGGGAGTCTGATGATACAGGACAGGAGGCAACCCCGGTCTGGGCTCTAAGCGGACCGTATGAACAACATATTTCTGCCGATATCGCTATCGCTGCCTGGAATTATTATCGGGTTACTCACGATAAAGCGTGGTTGAGAGAAAAAGGATATCCAATTCTGAAGGAGGTTGCTGATTTTTGGGTCAGCCGTGTCGAAAAAGGTCCGGACGGGAAATACAATATCAATAATGTGGTGGCGGCCGATGAATGGGCAGAGAACATCGATAACGATGCCTTTACAAATGGAGCAGCTATCAAGGCATTGAAAGATGCAGCTTCGGCGGCTGAAGTACTGGGTGAAAAGGCAGATCCGTTATGGACAGAGGTTGCCTCTAATATCCCGATTCTCCGATTTGAAGATGGAACTGTTAAAGAACATGCACAGTATCACGGAGAGCAGATAAAGCAGGCTGATGTCAACCTGCTTTCTTATCCGTTGCAGATCGTAACAGACGAAGCGACGATCAAAAAAGATCTGCACTATTATGAACCCAGAATCGGTGAAGGTCCCGCAATGAGTTATTCTGTACTGGCATTGTTGTATGCACGGTTAGATGATTCCGCCAAAGCATATGAACTATTTAAAAAGGGTTTTGTTCCAAATAAGAAGGCGCCGTTTGGTGTCCTGGCTGAAAGTGCCGGTGGTACTAATCCATATTTTGCAACCGGGGCAGGAGGCATGCTTCAAGCAATGCTTTCTGGTTTTGGGGGACTTACCATTACGGATAACGGCATTGAGCAAAAAGGCGGACTATTGCCGAAGCAATGGAAATCTCTGACTATTACCGGAGTTGGAACCGAAAATAAGACCTATACTGTGAAGTAAATACAAGTCTTTAAATTTGTATTTCATAACGGTGTATTTGTTTGGAACGTAAAATCTATAAAACCATTTAACAACACCGTAACCGTTAATCAATAATCGTGGTATGTTAAAAAAAAGAAGCCATCAGTTTGTCTATTTAGTTTTGTCGTTGGTGTTTGTGATTGCTGGTTGTGGAAATCAGCACAGCGGCAATCAGACGCAAAACGATTCATCTACCGATCCGGCAATTCAATTTGATAGTGATAATGGCGGGTTGACCCTGCCATCAGGTTTTCAGGCCATGATTGTGGCTGCTAATCTTGGACGTGCGCGACATATCGCTGTTCGTGACAATGGTGATATCTATGTAGCCCTGGAAAAGATGAATAATGGCGGTGGAGTTGTTGCCATGCGCGATACCAACAGCGATGGTAAACCAGACGTTATCAAGCATTTTGGTGAAAGCGGAGGCAATGGTATAGCTATCCATGATGGCTACCTTTATTTCGCCCCTGATACGGCCGTGTGGAGATATAAATTAACCGAAGGACAGTTGGTTCCAGACGGGGCACCGGAGCATATTGTTGATAACCTGCCCTCAAACGGCGACCATCACACAAAGTCGATTACCTTCGATAATCAGGGCAATATGTTTGTTGATATCGGAAGTCCATCAAACGCCTGTCAGAAGCAGGAACGGACAAAAGGTGTTGCCGGGATGGATCCATGTCCTCAACTTGAAACCAGGGCCGGTGTCTGGGAATTTAAAGCGGATCAGCAGGGGCAAACACTGGACGGTGCTCACCATTATGCGACAGGTATCAGAAACGGCGTTGGCATCACATGGAACGACCAGGTAAACAAATTGTATGTCGTACAAAATGGACGTGATCAGTTGGCACAACTTTGGCCTAAATACTTTAATGATCAGCAGAGTGCAATCCTGCCTGCTGAAGAATTTATGCTGGTAAATGATGGCTCGAATTTTGGCTGGCCTTATGCGTACTATGATCAAACGCAGGGTAAACGTGTTTTAGCCCCCGAGTATGGCGGAGATGGTAAAAAAGTGGGCCGCGCTTCACAGTATGATGAACCTATACTTGCATTTCCAGGCCACTGGGCACCGCTTGGCCTGATTTTCTACACCGGAAATCAGTTCCCGGCTAATTATAAGAATGGTGCTTTTATTGCTTTCCATGGTTCCTGGAATCGGGCACCTTTGCCGCAGGCACCAGGACGCGTCGTTTTTGTTTCCTTTAGTGGCGACAAGCCTGCCACGGATAAGTGGGAAGATTTCGCAACCGGTTTTGCGCATAACGACACGCTCGAAAGTCCGGGTCAGGCCAAACATCGTCCTGTTGGTCTTGCGCAGGGACCTGATGGATCCCTGTATATAACAGACGATGCGCATGGCACGGTATGGCGTGTCATGTACACAGGCAAGTAATCAGTTAAACGTAATTGCGAGACCGGCTGCCCAGTGTCTTCCGGCGGCCGGCTCGAAATACCGTCCACCATATGCGTTCACCTGTACAGATCCATTGTACTGGGTATTAAGCAGGTTGTATGCTGCGATATATGGATCTACTGTAATACCTTCGATTGGATTCCAGTGAATAAGACTGAGTCGCGCGTTCCAGTCGACATAGGAATCGTTGAGGATGGTATTGGCATTATCAACGAAATAAGAACCCACAACTTCTGCATCACTCGACGCGGACCATCTTTCACCGGTATATTGCAGTTTCAATGCCCCTCTATTTGGCGTAACACCTGGTATTTTTTTCCCACTCATCGACGTCAATCCCTCAGAAAAGCCTGATTCAAAAGCAGCATTCAGGTACTGGTAGGATAAGATAATATCCCAACGTTGAGCTGGTCGCCAATTGAAGCTCGTTTCAAATCCCCAATGCCGGGTTTTTCCTCTATTTTGATAATATGTCCGGTCATTGCTGCCTTGGTAGGGAACGAGCATATCTCGTATTTGCATGTCAAACAGGGCTATATCGTAGGAGAGGTGTTCGGAAAATAAATGATTGCCTCTCAGGCCAACTTCAAAACCCCAGATGTGCTCTGGTCCAATACCGGGATTAAATCCCTGGCTTCCATCGGGACGATTTACCAGTTCTGTAGTTGTTGGTGCTTCGAAAGCAGTACGATAATTTGCATAGATGTCTGAGGAACCGGTATGAAATGTGACGCCTGCAGAAGGACTAAAAGCATCAAATATTCTACGGCCAGATTGAGACGAATGGCTTGTCGTTGGCTGGAGATAGTCGTGATCCTTAAAAAGGAGCCAATCGTAACGAAGTCCTAAATTTACTGTGATGGCTGACAGCTTGTACGATCCCTCACCAAAAAAAGCGTGATTATAAACCCACTCCATCTGATTTAAAGTCATGTCATCACCCGGCCTCGGGATTCCATTCGGATTTTCCCAGTTATACCGATGATCCCGCTGTATTTTCCCTTCATAACCAACGCCCCACCGAAAATGACTGACCTGATTCTGCAGCGCGAGACGTGTGCCGCCGGCCAGTCTGTGCACCTGAATGTAGGCATAGGTTAACGGGTTATGTAAATCACGCAATAATCCATAAAGTGTGGCATTCAGTTTGCCAAAAGAAGTTATGGAATGAAGGGTCCCGCCTATCTGTCCCTGATATGCCTGTTTCCCGGCTTGAGAATTTACATAATTAGCACTTGCCTGTCTGGGATCGTTTGCAACCTGTGAAGCAGTGAGTGCCCCCGGATGATTCGCTTTTGGCATGGCGGCAAACGCGCCGCTCAGTGTGAGTTGATGCCGCGAGCTGAGATTAAGCTGATCCGTAAATCCTGATCTAAAGAGATGAACAGTACTGTAGTCCCGGTATCCCTGATCACTTAAATATGAACCATAAAATTGATATTTCTGGTGTGACGCATTTTGTACCAACTGAAAATCTGATTTGCTCAGACCGTAAGATCCGACTGTTTGCCTTAAACGAACATATGGTTTGGTCTGATGATTTGGGTAAGTTGACAGATAAAGAATCCCGCCACTACTGTTTCCCCAGAACGCCGAAGAAGGACCGCGTATAAGTTGGATGTCACGGATAAAGGCAGGATCGACAACCGTGAGTACCGATTGGCCGTCGGCGCCAGTCAGCGGAATACCATCCAGGAAAATTTGAATGCCGCGTACACCAAACGCTGAACGCCAGCCGAGTCCGCGTAACGTAATTCGTTCTCCAAGCGCATAGTTTTCCCGATTACTGACCCAAAGTCCGGGTATCGTCGCCATTAACCGGTCGAGGGCAAGTGCCGGCGTAGTGCTGATTTCGATATTGTTCCGATTAACCTGAGAAAATGAGATTGGTGATGAATCTCGCGTCAAACCAAAAGGAGACGCTTTTACAGTAATTTCAGATAACGTGACTTTGAGGCTGTCCGTTTTTTTTTGCGCAAAAGCCATAGGTGCGGTGACAAAGGAAAGCAGAAATATAAGAATTATGAAAAGTGGTGCTTTGAAAGTGAATTTCTTTTGCAGCATCATGAGTAATTACAGTAACGAAATTTCATTTTTGCCCGGTAATAAAAAACGATATGTCACTTCGATAAAATCAATGAAATGAAATTGACAAGATACGTTTGATTTGTGGCTAACAAATTATATAGCCCCTGAATTTATCAAACAAATATGAAAACAATAAGAATTGGACGAGACTATGAAGAATAGGGATATTCGCGAAATGGAAATAATAATGTCCCTCGACTGATATTCGAATGCAAGCCGGCTGCTATTTATCAGCCATTTGAAGCATAAGAGTCATGTCTACACCGAGATATGAGACAAGAATATTCCGGTATGCAGGATTTGATTTATAGCCGTCACCAAGTTTAAAGAAATCGTTGAACGGAGTAATCCAATCACTATTGAGCGGCATGATAAATCCGATATTCCCGCTTTTCTGGTCTCCGGCTGGCTGCTGTTTGATCTTCATATGCTTTTGCATAGCCATCCAGAAGACGCCAAGATCTACAAAGGTGAAGGTATGGGGATCGTGCATAACTGCTTTGAGTGCTGCTTCGTCCGAATTGACGTACGTGACCTTTAGGTTCGGTAGTTCTTTTTGTTTGATGTTCTCTACTACACTCGCGTTTGTCGTACTCCGATATACGACAGCCGAAAGATCATGATTCTTCGAATTCAAATCGGACAGTTTAACGATGTCTGGGGTCTTGGAGCTGGTGACCATAATGGCCACATTCGGCAAATAGCCTGGTGTAAATTGGAATTCCCGTTTTCTTGCAGGGGTAATCGTAATATTTCCGGCTCCAAAAACACCGGTTTCAGCATTTCTCACATCATCGAGTAACTTGCTGAAGTCCTTCTGTTTTACGAAATGGATATTCAGACGTATCCCACGACCGTTTTTAAGATAATTTGCAAACTGCCGGAATATCTGTATTTCGATGCCATCCAGATTTCCGTGATCATTGGTAAAAGCAAAACCATCCTCGGGATAGTAAAGAACCGTAATATCCCCATGCCTTTTTGCAGAGACGTCAGCCCAGCTATCATGTTGTATAGATTGTGCATGAATGTCGTCCAAAAGGCATGATAATCCCAATAATGTAAAGACAAATAAAAAAGCTAAGCACCTTACATGCTTCATCAGAGAAAAATTATGTTATAGCAGTAAATGAGTAGTGGAAAGATTATCGGAAGCCGTACATATTTTTTTAAATTAATAGTTTAAGTGGTTAAGGCTTGTTTATGTAATTATTAAAATTGTTTTAGCTAAAAAATAATGATTATTTAAGACTCGTCATCCATCTGATTTAATCTGTATTCAGATAATGCAAGAGTCAGTGCCGATATGACTCGTTCTGCTTCTTTTTTATCCTTTCGATCGATCTTTAATTCGAGGTTTCCCTGTTTGTTTCCGGGAATTTTACTTAATGATTCCATGTGGCTGCCCTCGATGATCACACTCGCAGAAAAAAATCCCTTATCAAATTTAATATCCTGAATATCAGAGAAGGAAATTTTAAAGTTTTCGACATCGGACTTCATCATACCGACGAAGGAATCCTGCTCCTGAAGTTCAAGGATGAGATTATTTTTATCAAAACGCAGTAAACCAACTGCTTCTTTGAGTCCATATTTCAAATCTTCAATTTTAAAGGGGATACGATATGAATTAAGCATTATACTCTATAAAATTAGCTGTTTAAGAATGGTTTTGTAGTCTGATAAATGGTGTTCAGAAAGGTAGAGTAGCAAAAGTTTTCAAAAAAAATAAAAAAAGTATGTAAGGAATCGTGATTCCATGTGTCTATATAAACAGACACGACTGATCACATCAAGAGGGACTTACTGAGCGCAATAGTCCTTTCCGGCTGAAGGATGACTCCCTCATTCTTCAGCCTTTTTTATGGGCTGTTGGCAAGGGCGGGATTATGAATACCAGAGGGATAAAGATTGGCTTTTGGGGCGTTTGCCTATTAATTGAAACGCTGAATTTGTGCATTGCTTCAACGATATATTCGCAAAACCGGATTCTCACTGAGAATTTTACGGACGGTAACTTGCAGAAACCGACAAAGTGGGAGGGCGATTTATCGCATTTTACGAGTTCAACAGACAGTACGGGTAATGTTTGGCTCCGGCTGGATGATCAATCGGGAAATAGTCAATCCAGATTGTACACCCGGTCGGATGTTGCCTACGGCAGCTGGGCGTTCATGGTAAATCTCGATTTCAGTCCTTCTGCATCGAACCGTCTGCTTGTGCAGTTACTAAGTGACCAGCCAGACGTAACACAGAGCGGCAACGGCTATGCTCTCGTCCTGGGCGAGAATGGTGATAGTGATGTTTGGCGGCTTGTCAGGTTTGAAAATGGCAACATCAGTGATGAGATATTAAGCGGCAGCACAACTTTCTCAAATGGAGGAATTTCCAAAGTTAAAATCACGAGAAATACTAAGGGTGTTTGGGCTCTTTCAACATCGGCAGGAGTAAATGGACCATTGGTTTCTGAAGCATCGGCAAGAGATAATATCATCAAGAGCTGCAAGTATTCCGGGTTCATATTTTCGTATACATCAACCAGGTCAGATAAATTTTATCTGGACGATATTTCAATCGATGCATTCCCGGCTTTCCTGACAGATATAAATGTTATCTCATCAGATGAAGTTATCACGGCCTATTCTCTGCCTGTTGGCTCTGGTGAGTCGAATTTGAAGAATATGGTGCTGGATAATGATGTAAATCCGGAAAGCAGCAATATTGATGAAGAAGGAAAACTTGAGCTACACTTCCAGTCGAACGTATCGCCGGGAAATCACTCCTTAAAGATTCGTGGTCTGAGTGATGAGTATGGCTTCAGTATTCCGGATACAACTGTCCAGGTATTTTGGCCATATCATGCTGAAAAAGGGGACATAGTAATCAGTGAGTTTATGTTTGATCCACCGTTCGGTTTGCCGGAGTATGTTGAGCTGTTTAATAAAACGGCGTTTCAAATAAAGCTGGATAGATGGAGCATCGGCGATTCATCAAACAAACATGGTTTTCCTGATACAAAGACAATCGGACCAGGCGAATTCGTGATCCTGACACCTGATTCGAGCTTATTATATAATACATTCGGCAATGCAAATTATCTTCAATTAAACGATTGGCCGGTACTTAATAATGGTGGCGACGCCATTGTAGTCAGGGATGCATCGGGCAGCATAGTGGATTCACTGACCTACGGCGCTGATTGGGGAGGAAATGGCGTTTCGCTAGAGCGCAAGTCGTTTGATGTACCCGCGTTTTACCAATGGAATTGGTCTGACTCCAGAAATCCGGATGGCGGTACACCCGGCAAATCGAACACTGCTACAGCTGACACTAAAAGGCCTGAAATCATATCGCTTTATATACCGGATAGCCAACATATCACAATGGCATGGAGTGAAGATGTTTTAGAGTCAAGTATCATGGATCTGGGGCATTACAAGCTTAATGGCCAACCAGCCTTTAAGAATATAACCAAGATTGGTGAATCTGAATATCAACTGAATATGAATGAAAAGTTGGTGAATAACACGCCATACAGATTATCTGTGAGTGATGTGAATGACTGGTTTGGCAATACAATGACACCTTTTGATACGACCATCTCATACTATCAGATAGTAAATCCTGATTCGGGTCAGGTCTTCGTTACCGAATTCATGTACGATCCGCCGGAAACCGGGCAGGAATACATAGAGTTGTACAACCGTGGTCCTGATGCTGTCGATTTAAAAGATTGGCTTTTGTCTGATTCCAATGATCATAAAGTGGTTATCATTGATTCAAGGCTCATATTGCCATCTGACCAGTACGTTGTGCTCACGGGTGAAGATTTAAAAGGATGGGATGTGAGAGGTATTACAATGAGATCGCGATTTCCAGCCCTCAATAATGGTGGTGATCAAATCAAGATTTACCGGGATGACGGTATGCTTATGGATTCGCTTCAATACAATAGTAATTTTGGAGGCAGTGGTGTGAGTCTTGAGAGACGATCGGTGGAAGTACCAGCCTGGATATCATCAAACTGGGGAGATTCTCCGGCCTCTGGTAGAGGTACTCCTGGCGCACCGAATGAGATAGGTCCGGATCGTTCTGCGCCTGAAATTCTGAAAATATCGATTAACAACCCGGGAGATCAGATTCGATTGAGAGTTGACGAAACAGTGAAGTCAGCGAGTGCCCATCAATTTAACATCGATCCTGACATTACAATCAACGATGTTCATTTGAGGCAGAGAGAGGTCATCCTGCAATTAGGAACAAATCTAACACCGGATAAGAATTATTCCTTAAGTGTATCAAATCTCTCGGATTATTTTGGTAACGTCCTCGATACCGCGATCACGTTTCCCTTCAAACCCGATCGAAGACCACCGAGGTTAGTATTTGCGGCATACAACGAAATGAGTGATTCGGTAAGTATCATTTTTGATGAACAGATAGCGGATCTTTCATTGGCAAAGATCTCTATAGATGGAAAATCGGTTCAAACCTATCAAATCGATCCCACTGATTCGGCAAAGCTTATCTTACCGGTGAGTTGGAAGCCTAAACCAAAAGCTTCTGGCGATGATCAAATTGTTGTAAAGGGTTTTTCCGATAGGTGGCACAATACAAGTAAATCTGAGCATATACCGATTGCAAGAGCCTGGCTTAACGAAAGGCTTTTGATCAACGAGATCATGTATAATCCCATAGAAGACTCGCACGATAACAAGCCGGATCAATCTGAATATGTTGAATTATATAACGACTCCAATGTGAGTTTGGATCTGCGTGATATCATGATTCACGATAAGCCCGATGAAAATGGAAATTTCAAGGCTAAGCGTCCGGTATTGACTGATCGCACATGGATTGCCCCTCACGGATATGTTGTTTTTTATTCAGACACCTCTTCTTCATTCCGCAAATCAAGATTATTCCGTTTTTTTAAATCAGATAGTACAAGGGCTCATTTTTATCGTATTAATGGCAAAACGTTAAGCCTCTCGTCTATACAGGGCTCGGTGTACTTGTCTAATGGACAGATTACAATCGATTCGGTTGAATACTCAGACAGTTGGCAAAATCCCGGTTTAATGGATACGAAAGGACGAAGCCTGGAAAGGATAACGGAAAGCGGACCATCAAATGATAAAAACAACTGGACCACCAGCGCAACAGAAATGGGTGGTACTCCGGGCAAACAAAACTCTGTGTTTGAATCTTTGACTGAATCAAAACAGAACGGGCAGAAAGTGCTCGAAATAACACCAAATCCATTTTCGCCGGATGGAGATGGTTATCAGGATAACCTGGTTCTTTCCTATCATCTGGCAAAAACAGGCTATCGATTGCGCGTACGAATTTTTGATCGCTTCGGCAGGCTTATACGGACGCTGGCAAATGGAAAGCTTGCTGGATCTTCGGGAACTCTGATATGGAACGGATTGGATAATAATGGGAAATCCAATCGAATCGGTTTTTACATTATATTATTCGAAGCATATGGCAGCAATGATGGACCGGACAAGGAACTGAAGAAGACGGTGGTCCTGGCGCGTCATTTGTAGATTTTTCCGCTTTTATCTGATTTTATAAATCCCTATTGTTCACTCAATAACGGCCGGATGGCTGATCCATGGGTGAATTCCCGAATCTGATTTTATTTAAAACTTTTAACTACTTATGAGTTCTAAAAGGAATGCCCCAATTGGCGTTTTTGATTCCGGTATTGGGGGGTTGACGGTTGCCAAAGCTGTGATGGAGACCCTTCCCGGAGAAAACATAATCTATTTTGGCGATACGGCACGCGTACCATATGGGATAAAATCTGTTGAGACCATCCGGACGTATGCGCTTGAGATAACACGTTTTCTTATTGAAAAGAATGTGAAAATGATACTCATTGCCTGTAACACGGTTTCAGCAGCTGCTGAAGAACAGGTGGTTGAGCTGGCCAATAAACACAAAATCCCAGTATTGGGTGTAGTTAAAGCTGGTGCACAGGCGGCTCACGAGCTGACCCGGAATCATAAGCGTGTGGGTGTCATTGGCACGTTAGCTACCATTGGATCCGGCACCTATGAAAAGGCACTCTATGAACTCGATCAGGAAATAACCGTCTATTCAAAAGCGTGCCCATTGTTGGTTCCGTTAGCTGAAGAGGGATGGGTGGACAACGATATCGCAAAAAGAACGCTGGAAGTTTACCTGGAAGATTTTAAAACAAAAGATCTGAATGCATTAATTTTGGGTTGCACTCATTATCCGTTATTTAAGCCGTTGATTAAGGAGGTAATGGACGGAAAGGATGTGGAGATTGTTGATTCGGCTGTTTCGATTGCAGGTATGGCGAGTAAAAAGCTGGCTCAACTCGACCTTCTGAATGATCAAAAGGAGGGGCAGTTTGAATGCTATGTGAGTGACAAACCGCAGCGTTTTCAGCAGCTTGCCGAGTTATTCCTGGGACGTAGAATGAAACGGGTGGAGATTGTCTCGATGCATTAAGCTGGATGATCTCTCATAAACTCGGATTTAATCAGCGAAAAGAGAACGGCATCCTGGTACGACTCACCGATTTTAAGTCTCCGCCTTAGCAAACCCTCACACAAACCACCTGTTTTGGTTGCTACCTTCCGGCTGGCACTATTGCCGGCAGCTGCAAGTATTTCAATTCGTTCGAGATTCAACTCTCTAAAACCAAAACCGGCAACCAGGATTGCCGCACGGGTTGCGACGCCATTTCCTTGCGCTGATACTCTTACCCAATAACCAAGATTCGCGTAATTGTGTAAGTGGTTAACCTGGTTTATTCCAGTTCCGCCGAGTAACCGGTCTGTCTTTGAATCCAGAATTACAAAGCTGTACTCTTCGGCTTTCTCCCAGGCCATTGGTCGTGCGTGAATCCAGCTCTGGCTTTCCTCAATTTCATAATCTGAATGACACCATGGCAGCCACGGAGAGATCACTTCAATCGATTCGCTAACAGCTTCAAACAGGTGGGAGATATCATGTTCACACCAGGGACGGATAGAGATTTTTTCGTCGGCGTAACTGTATCTCATATTTGATGGAATTGATAAGGCCATCGAATGTAATGTTCAAATGATTGGTCGTTTTCTGAATATCAATAAATTAGGAATTGCGATGCCCACTGCTATCGCTGAAAGAATGAGTATCGTTTGAACGGCAAAGCTTGACGCATCGATAAGCAGTGCGGATGGACCGGCTGAGGACGCGGATTCCGAGAAGCGAAGAAATCCAATCATTGCCTTATAGGCAAAAGTGCCCGGAATCATCGGTATCACGCCGGGTACTGACAATATGGTATGTGGTACCTGAAGAGGTTTTGAGAATAAATGTCCACCGAATCCGATGATCGTTGATCCAATGAGTGTAGCAGAAGCAAGATCGAGGGGTAAAAATTCATGCGTTACTGTTCGGGAAAGATGGCCGATACCACCTAATAGTGCACAGGTTAAAAGTGTTCTGCGCGGTACATTGAACAAGAGAGCGAATCCGGTTGCTGCGATGGCTGACCAGAAAAAATCCTCAAAAAGATGTAAGCCTAATGTAAGTGTCATAAACCCGGTACTCCTGTTATTCTAACGGCCAGTAACAGACCGATGGCAATAGATAGCGTGATGAGCAAGCCGAAAATCCCGCGAGATATTCCTACATTTATATAACCCCTAACAAAATCCAGAACCATATTGATGAGAGGAACACCGGGAATCAGCATCAAAACACCGGCCGCAAGTGCAACCGGATAATCGGCAATGCCAATGTATTTACCGAGCGCCGCTATCACACTTGTAGCAAAAGCGGTTACGATGACAATCAGGTATGTATTGAATTCCTCGCGCAGCAGAAGTTGTCGAACGAACATGCCGGTTGTACTGGCAACTGTTGTCAGCACAACTGCTTCGTAACCACCTCCGAATAAACGGCAAAAGGCACCGCAAGCCAACCCAACCATTAATGCTTTTAGCCAGAATGGATACATCGGTTTTCGCGTGCTGATGCGTTGCAGTTCCGTTCTGAGCTTCGCGGCGTCAATTGTGCCGTCAGAAAGGTGGTATCGAAGCCGGTTGACAGCCGAAACAACTGTAAGATCTACACCGTGCTTTGGTACTCTGCGTATCTTCGTTCGGAAATCTCCTGCACTAATTGTCGTGACCACGATAGCATTATGCGAAACGAGAACATCCATCCAATCGCACCCGAGTCCGGTACCGATTTGGTGTACCGTTCCTTCTACACGGTGGCTGCTGGCCCCATTTTGTAAGAGAAGCTGACCGGCCCAAAGTGCCAGGTCGATGATGTCAGTCAAAGCTTCGTGAGTAAGAGCCGGTTTTTTCCCTGGTTGACTCATAATATTATCCGTGATTCCGTACTTCAATTCGGGATGATTTGTTTGAGATGCTACCCAAATTACCTCATAAAGACAACTTGTCACATGGCGGGTCAGGCGTAATAGCGAAATTTATTGACGAAATAAGGCACAACACGGGCGGTTGTTACTTTTCGAATCTCATGCTTTAATGACTCTGCTTGTTCATCTGAAGTTTCTATTGAAACGGGCGATGGATCAAGGGGAGAGATATACAGGATATCGTGATGACTCAGAGGTAATGATCTGATGAATGCAACGGTATCAGTTATGTGGTTAAGGAAATTACTTTTTTTATGAAAACCGGTGAGAATGGTAAGAGATACACGGATGCCTGACTCTTTTAAAGTATTAACAGTCATTTGAAGTAGAGTAAGATCAGCCGATTTCCCCCATTTCTGACGAAGAAGGGGGGATCCTGACTCAAGTCCGATAGTTACCTGTTGCAGACCTAATTCCCTGAGTTCCCCATATTCAGTCTGGGAACGCAATGGTGCATGATATGGATCCAGAAATGAGGAGATCCCACGTTTAAAAGAACCCAGTCTGCTGTTAATGATTGATAGAATTGTAACAAGCCGCCGTTGTGATAGACTCAATGCACTGGCGGATCCTAAAAAGATGCCCGTCTTTTCAAATATTGAAGAACCGAATAATTGCATCACCCTGTTCACATGTTCATCGAACTGCTCCTCGCTCAACACACGAAATCGGGAATTAGGATACAGGGTGCAAAATGTACATTTGCCACTTTGAGGGCATCCGGTTGCCGGAAGCAGAACCAGATCACGGTAACGATCCGGCGGTAGCATTGTGATGGGTTCAGGGTAGGCGTGTAAATACTGGTCGGTGATATAAACAATGCGGTTTTTTATGAAATCAGTTGCCCGCTGAAAGAATAGAGATTGCACTTGTGGGTCATCAATATTGCACGAATAGGATGGTATCTGATGATTTCGAGCTTTAGCCGCCAGGTCTTCAAGGTAGCGAGTAATCATAGCATGGAGACTATGAATCATATTTTTACTTAAATCCAAGGGTTCATCATCAACTATTTCAACGGCTTTGCCATTCACTAGTCTGCGAAATTGCCTGTCTGCCAGTCTGAATGTTCTCCAGCGGCCTTCTGAATCGAGCGTCAGGCTGATTGGATCTGCGTGAATGGCCAGATGGCGATTAACAGCTGCTTCCATGCATTGTTCATTTGTCTATGAATTTTTCAAATAAACAAGCTAAAAAGTTGGGTAAGCACGATATACACACCCAATATCAAAGACTTGCTAAAAATTGCTATAGAAGATAATTAACCCGAACTATGATTTATTAAGAGCAGGTCAGGTTGATTGACGGGTGCTGATCGATACGGGAACCAGGCTTAGCATTCGGGTCTGTGTTGTGTGATTATATATCTTACGCTTGAGGACTTCCAGTGTAGCCCTGCCGAGTTGTTCAAAATCGGTGTGTACAGAAGAAAGTGAAGGATAACTATTCTCACACATGGGCAAGTCATCATAGCCCAGAATAGCAACGTCTTCAGGGATACGATATCCATGATATTTGGCCGCATCTGCGAATCCTTTGGCCATCATATCGTTACACGCAAAAATGGCACGGGGCTTGTCATTGAGTTGTTCATATTCTTTAAAAGCATCAACTCCATCTTCAAAGCGAAATTCACCATCGATCTCCCAAACCAGGCTACATACAGATGATTGCGAGATGAAATCTTTGTATCCATTATACCGGAAACGTGATTCAGCCTTATTGAAAGGTCCCTTAATAATACCCAGTTTGCGATATTTCCTTTTCTCGAAATGTTCGCCAGCCAGGTAACCACCACCATAGCTGTCAAAAGAAATAGTGGATATGACCGGGTTTTCGATAACTGAAATAGAGACGATAGGATAACCTGCAGGGATAGTATGCACGAGTTCTCTATAGCCTTTTTGAGTCATTTCAGGGGCATATAGTATAATGCCATCATAAAACTCATGGCTCAAACCGGATAGCATAGGATCGAGTTGACGATCCGGATTAAGAACATTATAAAGTGCGAGGTTTACATTTTCCTCAACGGTGACCTTGCTGAAGCCATAAAAGAATGCCGCATAGAACTCGACTTCATGAAAATCAGTCAGAAGCGCGACGTTTAACTCCGATTTACTTAGTGGGATAATCTGTCTTTTATCAAAAGGATAACGCAGACGTTCGGCACATCGGATTATCTCATTTTTTGTTTTCCCACTGATTTTATTTGAACCGCTTAGCACACGCGAAACAGTAGATATTGAATATCCGGTTTCGGAAGCGATATCCTTAAGAGTTGTTTTCATAATTCATTGTATACAAGAGAGTACGACAATCCACCTATTTGGGACAATCAATGAATGCCAATGATACTGTTTTATGAAAAATATTTCAGCTATAAACCTGGCTAAACGGTTTGGGAATCAAGTGATTATCACACATAAAACATAAGATAATGATTCGAATTAAAATGTCATGTCCAAATTGTCGAAAATTAAAACTTTAATTGTAGTGTATTTAGTTTTTTAAGCCCAACGCATTAATATACCCATCATTGATTGTGCAATTTTTTAACTGCATGTTTTCAAGCAGTTGATCAAAGGCTTGTTTAGACTCATCAAATGGAGGCCTAATTTTTCTTTTTTGATCAAAATTCTCATCCCGTGAATCGGCATATTTTATAATGGCATTCCAGTTGTTTGGTTTCATAATAGAGACAACACAACTGGTGGCATCCATTTTTTTATACGGCCAGAAACACCAGCCGATGTGGTATTTTTCTAAAACTTGTCGGAAAGTGGAAATCCACTCGTCTGTATTTTCACCTGATTCTCCCATCCATATAGGAACATTAAACCTGTCACTGAAAGCACCATACGCCTCGATAACATCTGGTGTGGGGGCTGTCCAGTATTTGTGGAAGGTATAAACCGTATTTGAGTCGAAAGGAGCACTGAAAACATTGAAATTGCCGTCCCACTGAGCCCCTCCTAAAAACAGAATATGATTCGGATCAACTTCGCGAACTGCCTTGGTGATCTTGCGATATAACGGTTCAAGCTTATCGTTCAGGTTTTTATACTCATCAAAAGTTGGAATCGGCTCGTTAAGCAGGTCATATCCTATTACGGTCGTATCATTTTTAAAATGATTGGCGATTTTTCTCCACATATTGGCCACTCGATTTTGACTTTCGTCGCTGGTGAACAGGAACGGATAGCCATATCCGTCATCAATATTTTCTCCATTTTGGCCGCCGGGTGCAGCATGCATATCGAGTATGACATACAAATGATTTTTTTGCGACCACGAAACAAGACTATCAAGAAGCTTGAATCCCGGACCAATCCACTGATCCGGATAGTTTTCAGGCGTGAAAATTTTATAGTCAAAGGGGACTCTGACAGAATTAAATCCGAGTTTGCTTAGATATGTGATATCCTGTTCTGTAATATATTGGCTTCTAAATTTTTTCCAGAAATCACGTGCGCCAGCCGGTCCGAGCAGTTCCCTGGTTACTTCTTTGATCTGCCTTGGATAAACCGCTTTTTCAAATTTGAACATGTATCCTTCCGGAACCAGCCAATTCCCAAGATTAATCCCCTTTAACAGAATTGGTTTTCCCTCAGCCGTGACGATATTTTTGCCCCGCGTATGAACAAATCCAGGGGGTATTGTCCTTTTCTTTGACCGTTGCAGCGGCGAGGAGCAAGATGTAAAAAAAAGCCAACAAATTAAGATTATTGGTACGGGAAAGTATTTCATAGTAAACATGCTCCCAAAATGCCCTATTACACTAATTAGTGAATGATGCTCATCATGTGTTTTAAAACGATATTAATAAATGATCAATCCACAAAAGTTGCAGCTTTCTTTATTCTGATTCAAAGTTACCTGGATCCATTAATTACGGCTTCGACGACTCGATATCCGTTTTCGGGCATAGCGGCTGAGGGCTGGCAACAACGTTGAAAAAGATGATGGTGATCAAGTGACACTTCTAACATATTAGTTTATTCTTAATGGAAAGGGTATAGAACGACATTAGTCATTTTTTACTCTGTGCCCGGATGCAACTGATAATACCTCTTTCTGTATTCCTCTATATAGTCCTTGACAGCTTTCTTATAACTCATTCGGCTGGCAGAGGGAATGCGGTGCCATTTAATCTCTATCTTGCTAACATTGGGTAACAAATTAACAACGCCATTTGTAACTGTTTGGGGCTGTCCATTTGCGATGACACTATCAGTGTACATAAACCAGGGCAGGTGCAGTGCGAGGGTGTCCGGAGAAAGTCCTTTGAAATAATTAGCATCGAAAGTGATTTCTGCTGAGTCCGGCTCACATCTCAGTTCGAAACTGACGTGTCCAAAATAAGTGGGTGCATGAAGTACTTTGATTTGTTTTCCAGGTCCGATCCATTCGGGAGATACGGCCGACAATAAATGCAATACATTACCCTGCTCCCTGATCATCATATTTCTGATGATTGTTCGGTATTCGGCGGCGAACCATCCGTGCGGTGTCATATCCCAGCCGGGATCGCGATCCGACCAGGGGATAATCAGGGTCTCAAACCCGGCTTGCGTTGAGCTGGTGTGGGTTAGAACGTTATACAGGTCTTCGATAACCATCTTCTGGCGATTCTGAATAAGTTCGGTCTCCGAATTATGTAACGTCAGATAATGGTGCAGATATCGGACATTACGCATACTGTACGTCATCAATCCTTCCTGGTATTTATTTCGGGTATTTATCAACGTAGATGTTACATGATAATCATTGGGGTTCAGTAAAATAGTAGGAAATACGGACAGCATGTTACCCCAGTCCTGTCCGCCATTACGATCCAGGGCCGGCTGGATATAACCGTGAGTTTTTGTAGCAAAGCTGTCGATCCTGCTTTTTACGGATTTGTAGTAATTATCAAATTCATTCTGCATTGCATTTGCATCATCACTGTAGCCGAGCGCTTGAGTCATTTGGATGGCATTTTTTAAACCACCCAGAGCCCAGAAATTTTGTCCCGTGATGTGGCCTCGTACACGTTCATTGTCATTAGGATTCACAGCCGGGAGCAAATGAAGCGGATCTGAATTACGTGCCTGCTGCAGCCAATGAAATGCTTTTTTTATGGCAGGGTAATTCTGTTGGGCTAAGGCTGTGTCGCGTGTGATTCTGAAATGTTGGGAATATGCCCAGACGGCTTCGCCCCAGCCATCGTACTGACCCGGTTGAGACACAAAGTTTCCATCGTCATTTTGCCATCGGTCGTAGATACTTAAAACCTGCCGTGCCAAATCGTGATAGCCTGACAAATCATACATTCTAAGGATATATGAAGCATCTCTCAACCAAAATCTATCATACTGGAACTCATTGACCTTCTGGATATAGTGTCCCTTTATTTTATCCCTGGCAATAAGGTCATAAACAAGGCTCGCACGAAATGTATCATTCACCTTTTCTTCCGGAAGCGTGATATTGATACCCCTTTCAAACAATTGATTCCAAAAAGTTAGCGTACGGTTCAGATATGTATCGAAATCAGCATTTTGAAGTTTCTCCCGTAAAGAACTTTTAGAAGGAAAAGGCGTGTATGGCATGCGGAAGATGAGGGTTTTCGATTGGCCCGGTTGCAAATCTAATCGATACTGAACAACACCAAAAACGGAAGCAGAATCAATGGGACCGGCAGATGCTCGAGTCGCAATTTCCTGTGGCTCTGGAGACTCCGGATAAAGAAACATTACCTTGTTGTTACGAAGCAGAGCATGACCTGAAAAGCGATATTTCCAGTTCGAATTGAAAGGCACTCCGGCCTGCAGGTAATCTCCGGGTTTTTGTGTGACTACGGGAAATTTATTGGTTCTGGTTAATGGATTATCGTACCTGGTTCCGGCTGACCACCATGCCGTTTGTTGTTTTAAAGTGATATTCGTGATGTTTACCCGCACAATATTCATGAGGGGACTCTCCGGCTTACCATCCAAAGTGAAAGCAAAGGCTGTAACCTCGTAACGAATACCATCTCTGTTAAAATAGTATTTGATTATCGGAAGATACCCATCCAAAAGCGTTCTAAGTCGTTGATGAACTGGTGTTCTTTCTTTTCCCGTGAAGAAAACCATCGTTCCAAAGCCTGTGGCGAGGTTACCGTCAGGATCTATCATAGTACCTTCAGGGCCATCCATGACTCCGATGACATCGGTCGGTCTGCTGAAATAAGAGAAGGGTTCATCCGGACGGTCGATATCAGGATGAACCATTGTTATTTGTGCAAAACTGCGTAATGGACACAGCATTAGATATAGCAGGAATACTGAAGATAAAATATCCCCCAATGGTCGATTCATTATCATATCCCCCAAATTCTTCCGGTTTAATGAACATATGTTCAAAGTATGACATGGTATCAAGGATTTCAACATGTCAAGTAAAAGGGTATCAGCCTCATCGATGCTGGTAGCCATTAAAGCAGATCAACACCGCAGGATTCCTAAGTTTTACGGGATGACCTCCGACCCATCTTCAATTATGATTCCCGGCCGTATAGATTTTCAGGAATCTGTTGGCCAAAATAAGACCCGAGTAAAATGCATTACATTTTTAACATTAGTTTATTATTGAATATATGTTATAAATGTTTGATACCTTAGCCTTTGAGGGTTTAAAGCAAGAGATCGATCATATTCATAATCGCGTGGCTATGGTAACATCACGTTTTTGTACTGGCAGGATATTCATTATCACTTTTATGGCTTTAATTATAGCCAGTCCTGTTATTGCGCAGCACGACTTTTACATATCCCCTGATGGGCGGGACAACGGGTCCGGTTCAAAAGAACAACCTTTTGCCACTTTTGAAAGAGCCAGAGATGCGGTCCGGGCGGTCATTAAAAATGATGGACATAAAACGGCAATAACGGTCTGGGTTTATTCCGGGACCTATCGTTTTACAAAAACCTTGCGGCTTGATAGTCTTGATTCGGGTACACAGAAATTTCCAGTGATCTATCGATCTATGTCAGGGGCTAATGTCAGAATTAATGGCGGGCAGTCGCTGGATCCATCAGCATTTCATGCTGTTCAAGATCAAAAGATTTTATCTCGTCTCACTTCAGATACCCGGCAACATGTTGTACAGATCGATCTTCGTTCTCGGGGAATTAATGATTATGGCGAGTTTAAACAATATGGTCACTCCCTGCCAGTAGTTCCTGCTCCTCTTGAATTGTTTTTCGATGAACGGCCGATGCAGGTTGCACGGTATCCAAATATTGGCCAGATACCCATGGGGAAAGTAATGGATCCGGGATCAATACCACGGTACGGGGATTTTTCCGGAAGAGGCGGAACATTTATGTATACCGATCCCCGCATCTCCAAATGGATTAACGAAGATGATGTTTGGCTGCAGGGAACATTCAGGTGGGGTTATGCCGATGATATGATTCGAATCGCATCGATAGATACCGTAAAACATGAGATCAAACTTGCCACGCCGCATTTGTACGGACTCGGAAGCGGGGAGCCATATCAGCAATTTGTGGCACGCAACATACTGGATGAGTTGGATGAACCGGGAGAGTACTATCTGGATCGCCATACCGGAATTCTTTATTTCTGGCCACCAGAAAAAATGGAAGGTTCTCGTGTTGTGGTATCCATGCTTGAAAAACCGCTTATATCGTTAATCGGCGCATCGCATATTATCATCCGTGGATTTACGATTGAAGATACAAGAGGAATGGGGATTTATATCGAGCGGGGTGAAAGTAACCTGATAGCAGGATGCACCATTCGAAATACCGGAACAATTGGCATTCTGATGGGTCAGGGATCCGAACCGGTCCCCGGGCATAGCGGGCTTAATGGTAAAAACTACGAGGGCAGGGCTGTCAGTGAGAAAATTGGTGATCTTATCACGCACCGGTATAATAACAAAACGTGGAATCGGCATGCGGGAATGAATCAGGGGGTGCTGTCATGCGATATTTATAACAACGGGTCAGGCGGCGTTTTTTTGAGTGGTGGGAATAAGAAAAATCTGATTCCCGGGAATTCGTATGTAAGAAATTGCAGAATCCATGACTATAATCGCAGAAACCGGTTTCTCTGGTCAGCGATTAATGTCGACGGATGCGGTAATAAGGTTCAGCATAATGAGATTTACAATTCCGGCTACCAGGGTATTTATGTAAACGGCAATGATCACTTGTTTGAATACAATATTATCCATGATGTCTCAATGAACTCCGACGATACCTCTCCATGGTACCTGGGACGTGATCCGAGCGACAGAGGCAATGTTGTGAGATATAATTTTTTTCATCATATAGGCCGCCAGGACAGGATGGTCATGGGGGTTTATTTGGATGACGGGACGTGCGGTACAACTGTTTTTGGAAATGTATTTTACAAAGTAGCCACGTACGGTACGGTCTATAGTAATTCAGGACAGGACAACGTTGTGAAGAACAACATTTTCATATCATCTTATGGTCCGGCTGTTCACCTGAAATCAATGTTCTATGATTTTGCAAAGAACAGCATCAAGACATTTTTTGGTCCTGACGGGATTTATCGGAACCGGCTTACGAAGTCGGTGAATATCTACAAACCACCGTACAGTACCCGATACCCGGAGATGCATGATTACCTGGATCTGATGCCCGATGGGAAGACGTACGTTGGCATGCGGCCCCGCCGAAATATCATGGAATGGAACCTGGTATACAATTGCCCCGAAACATTGCGCTTGACGGCACCCTATGCGCAATTCGATACTCTAAACAATTATGTTACAAACCAGGATCCCGGATTTATTGACAGGGAGCATTTGAATTTTCAGCTACATGATAGTTCGATCGTTTACAAGAAGATGAAAGGATTTAAAAAAATACCGTTCAGCAAAATCGGGCTATATCAGGACGAATACCGGAAGATGTGAAATGTTATATATCACATAATGATCTCCATTTTCTAATTCACAATATGTTCTTGCGATACCCAATCCTGAGTTCGCAGGAATGATGTGAGATCCTTTAGGCCTGGATGGATATCCCGCAGTGCCTTAATATCTGTCTGGTAACCCTTCTCTTCAAACCAGCGATACATAGTGGCCATTTCACTGCCGGCCTGCTTCTCAAATTTGTCCCATGGCACCTGGACGTAATCGATTTTGGTGTCTAATGCCTGGCTAAAAGTTTCAGCCGTAGCTGACATGGTCAGTTCGTCACCGGCTATCTCAATGGCCTGGTTCAACCATTTCTTCGGGTTTGCAAATGCCATGACCGCAAATATACCAATGTCGTCAACGGCAATTTGCTGCAGTTTTGTGTCGGGTTTCATTGGAGAAAGAACTTTCCCATTCAGGATTGAGTCCTTGAAACGTGTCCAGTTATTCATGAAGAAAACCGGTCGTAATATTGTTGCCGGTAGCCCAAGGGTTTGGATATGTTTTTCTATCTTCCACTTGCTGTCAAAGTGTGGGATACCTGTATTACGCTCGGCTCCGCCAACAGAGCTGTAGACAAAATGTTTAACGCCGGCATCTTTCACAGCTTCAGCAAATGCTTTTCCCTGTTTTATTTCACCTTCAATGCCCGCCCCGTGAGCATTTTGTACGCTGAATGCACCGTAAACACCATCTAGTGCTCGGTCAAGGCTGGGGCGGTCCATGAAATCACCTTGGAACAGTTCAACTCCTGATTCGGCCAGATCACGAGCCGCAATCTGATCGGTATTTCTGGTAAGTGCCCGAATGTTAAAGCCATTATCGAGGAGATGCCTGACAACAGCGCCGCCTTGTTGTCCAGTAGCACCGCTTATGAGAATAGTATGTTTTTCAGGATTGTTAATCATATTGGTTCTTTCTTTTTGGGGATTCAAAATTCATCAGATGACGATTAATAAAGAATATTTGAGATCATTATTGCGCCAATATTCCCTAAACAAATGACGGATAGGATTAGTTTGGTTTTTCTTGATTAAAGAAGTAAGAATATGTGTCTTTTTATGAAAAGCGGAGACTAATAGATGTTCAATCCTGTTTTGTGCTAACCGCGACTGATAAGTCTTCCTTCTTATCCATTTTATCATAGAATGAAATTCGCCGGGCGTCAACAACCTGCATCAGGAAGGCACCACCAACGATAAAGAAAGCCGAGATGATCTCAGCAATGGTTGGATCTTTGCCTACACTAAACCAGGCGATAATCATGGCAGTAATAGGAACCAGGTTGCCATAAATGATGACTTGTGTTGGACCTAAAGCCCTCAAAGCCCTGACTTTCACCCACTGGCCCACCCCAACGCCAATGGCGCCGCCAGCGAGAATAGCGATCCACGTCCAGGCGCTTAAGGTCAGCCAATGTTCTTTTATCAGGGCTGGCGAAGCAATTAACAGATAAAGTGTTCCTCCAATGACCGTGCGTAAAGCAACCATTGAAATCGGTCCGTACTTTCGGGCGAGGGGTTTAATAAGATGAAGTTCAAGGACTGTCATTGCAAGTGCCGTAACCAGGAAAAGGTCTCCAAGCCAATACCCTTTTTCGAGACGAATACCATCGTAAGTGAGAATGATGGTTCCCAACCCAGCCATAATCACACCGATATATCCGAATTTATCCATTTTCTCCGTGCTAAACACATAGCCGAATCCGGTACTGATAGCGGGACCAAGTGCAAGCCATAAGGATGCCCGTGCTCCATTTGTTAGACTTAACCCCTCGATTCCGAGCCATGGAGCAAGCGTGGCTCCTAAAACAGATACGACCAGCAAGCGCTTCCAGTCTTTTCGATCGATAGAGGGGAAGAACTGAAATGAATTACCGGTCGCTTTGGCGTCATGATAGCTTTGGAGATATAGGACTGCAAGCATGGCAAGACCACCAATAGCGAACCGTGATACACTGAAAGATATTGGTTCCAGTTCTTTAAGAGCGATCTCGGCAAGGATAAAATTTGCACCCCAGATAAATGTGAACAGCAACAAGAGACCATGATGCGGGATAGCATCTCCATGACTTACAGCGTTATGATTTTTAGTCGCAGAAATAACTTTAAGAGCTATAAAGTTTAAAGAGGCGATTTTTAACCCTGGCGGCCCCTTCTGACTAACGCAGAATAACACCTGTATCTTGCTTGTTCGAATCTCTTAAGCACTTATAGTTAGTAAGGCGCCTGGAGTTACCAGTTAATGGATAAGAGCGTAAGTGCTTGGTAACATTTTAACATTTAACTGATTATAATGCCCTGAATTTACCTTTAGCCACCATTGAAATTCTGGTGATATTTATAATACAGTGTGATGTGTGCGGCTAATTATCGATTCTAAACAATGGTTAACCCGGATTATTCACGGAAAGCGTTCGGGACGATTTCCTGCGTCATTTCCATGACGCCTTGCCCACAACGAATTTCTTGGTGAATAATCCGGGTTATTGCGCCAAGATAAGCCCATGAAAGGGGGATTAACGACTATGTTCTTTGAAACCTTTCGCATGAAACCATCAGGTAACCAATCCTGACCGGTAAGGCCTAACCAGCCGCCGGAACCGAGTCTTGCGTAGTCGGTTGAGAGGCCGGCACGAAGCGTAGACAGGGAGTCCAAAGGCCGCGTGATGGAGCCACGAAATATTATGTATTGTTGGAGCTTTCGTAGTTAGCCCAAACGGGAGCCATAACGAGCAGGACGCTAAGGTGAGTCCTGAGCGTTCCGACCGGGGTCTGAGAGCGGGGAGGCAACGAACCGCTCTACCCGGAAAGATGCATTCAAGGTACTAACGATCGTCGCCCTGGAGATTCCCGATCGGTGTCGGGAATGACGATAATTGGATGTCGATTGGATAACATAATAACCACTCTATTTTCCATCATTATCCACATTTTAAACTTCAATAAAATTAAGTAATGATGAGTTTACACCAATAATTCTTTGTGCATTAAGTGCTCCTTAAGAAAGAGTTACACAGAGATCTCACAAAGAGCCACAGAATTTTTGATATCCTGATATTTGGGGAGTACTTCAGACTTACTCCCCATTAACCTTGCAGTGATAGCTTTCCGGCGGGCCCAGATAGCTCTTCCTGACACCACCACAGTCGACCACGATCTTTTCCAATACCACGTCCGGATCGACCATCCACATCTTTAGTGTGTGGTATCCCGGTTTCTTCAACGTCCATGAGGTATTGCTGTACCGAGCATTGTCCGTCACGGCCTTCGCCCACTTGAAATTTCCATTTCCCGCATTATACTTCTTTGGCACGATGGTTACGATTTTAGGGGCTTGGTTATCGAAGGAGATTGCATAGCGTACTCCACGGTCGGGATTAAAATTCATTGTCGGGCCGAAAAGGCCTTTCACATTGATCTTGCCCGAATGGAACAGGTACATTTTATATTCGAGGCTGGGAGAATTTTTGTCCGGTACAGCACTCGGCGCATTCAAAGGAGATACTGCCCTCATACCCGACAACGTCCTGCCATAGTCCTGTATTCTGATCCATTTGCTGTTCCCGCTGTTGGTTCGTTTTGTATAGTGGGCAGCAGCCATAGAAACAAAACCTTCGCCTTCTACATAACCATTCACGTCATTTCGCTTAGGATATGAGGGGTTACTTACAGGTGCATAGACCGTCACGGAATTCCGTGTCCCTTTTTGTATGATCTTAATGGGTACCCTGTGATTTCCCCCAGGTGCTCTCTTCCAATCCACGCTGACGTAGATCCGTCGCTGTCCCTTTACTTCTCCTTTTTTCGAAGAGACTTTCACGTAAGATTCACCTGAACGTACTGTATAGTCGAATGGGACTTTTCCACGGTTAAATATATCAATGTGATAGGTCTGACGGTTATAGGGATCGAACTCTGGGAGTACGGCATCGGATGACGATGAGGGCCATGCCTCGCTTGAATCCTGAATCGCCACGCCCATTAGGGCAGAATCAGGGACTGCCAGATCATCGACCAGATGAATAGCGTTCAGATTGTTCTCCCTCGGCTGATTCCAATTTTTATAACCAATGAACGGCTGATCCATAAAGCCGTTCCACTCACCGTTCAGGAAGGTGTGGTTGAAATAGCCCATTAAGCTTGTATCCGCACTGAACAAGGATCTTGTCTTAGCGGCCATTTCGTTCGTTGTTGCGCGTTTCTGTTTTGCGTAAAGTTCATTGCGCGCTGCGGCATAGTACATATCGTTTAATATGTAGGATGCCTTGGTCGGGAAAAGAACGAGTTGGGAAAATGCAGGTTGCTTGTCGGCAGGGAGTTTCTTGTAAATTTGTTCGGCTTTTTCTGTGATCGCCTTGAAATCCGCAACAACGTTCTCTGCCTCGTTGTAGTTCACAACACTATATGTGGAAGGTCTAAGTAGTTCCGGTTTCCTTCGTCCGTTGTACTTGGTGTATTTGAGCAGAATATCGGCGATTTGTCTGTCGTACTTTGGTCCGAACTGCTGACGTGCCCACAACCGCGCATACTCAGCTATATTGCTGTTTGTCCATTTGCTCGTATTCCAGGCAAGATTCATAAAATACGAAATAGGGAAGGCATATCCTTTTAAATGGCCGACGTTGACGATCCAGATCCGGTTCGCGCCGTACTTGTCGGCGAGTGACATCTGGTCCCATATCTTGGGAAGAGGATTGGTATTGATCCATTGATAGCTTCTCGGACCCCCGTGATAATCGAAGTGATAATAGATGCCTGCGCCGCCGCTGCGCATTCTTTCTTCAGTGGTGGGGAGACGACGCAGGTTTCCCCAATTATCGTCGGTCCAGAGAACAGTTACGTAAGATGGTACGCGGAAGCCAGCGTTGTAATAGCTTAACACCTCTTTGTAAGGGCACCATAACTGAGGGATATCGGCTACATTCGGGTTCATGTTGTTCGCCAGAATCTTTTGCTGCACTCTCACAATCTTGCCGAGTAGCGTCGTGTCTTGCGTAAGAGTACCGCCGGGAATCATCGGTGAGTCGTTCTCCCCGCGAAGTCCGATGGTCACGATTTCCCGGTAATTTTTGTTACGCTCTATGCCGCGTCTCCAGAAGGTTATCAGCGTGTCGGGGTATTTTGCAAAGTTCCACGAGCCGAGCGTCCTCCTGTATCGTCTGTCCCATTCTTTTTGCGCCCGCATCATAGGCTCCTGGTGAGATGTTCCCATGTAAATCCCGTACTTGTTTGCCATGACCGGGTTCAACGAATCATCCTCATTGAACGCATTGTTCCACATCGCGGGCCAGAGATAGTTCGCTTTCAGACGAAGCAGCAACTCAAATACATGCTCATAAAATTGGTGTCCGTAGTTTGCTACTCCCGGGGGTATCGGAGGGTTCTTGCCTGGCTGGACATCCCCATACTTGTTCTGTACCCAGTTAGTGAGATCAGGCCACTCGTCGTTCAGGAAAATGCCGCGATATTTTACCGTCGGCGGACCTTCTTCGAACGTTCCAGCCCTGACATATAGAGCGCTGTGGTGCTGCGGTGCAACATTATCCCACCAAAACCATGGCGAAACCCCGATTTTCTCTGAGACATCATATATCCCATAAACAGTTCCTAACATGTCGCTTCCCACAATCGCCAGCCCGCGATCAACTCCGGGAAAAGGATGGTTCACGACCTTGATTATGTACGACTCCCACTTCCCTTTGATTCCAGTAACATTGATTTTGCCGTCCTTTATGAGGCGGTCAATCACCGGACTTTTACCTATTGTTCCAATAAAAACCACACTTTTCGATTTTGGTAGCGCATCCTGTGAAAGGGAAGGTTCGGCATTTGTTACTTTTTTGATGTCCGATTGCAGATCCTTTGCCGCACGAACAACACCCCAATAATCATTGCTGCTGACGTAGAGAGGAGCAGACTTTCCATTTACGGAAAGAGCGTAACATCCGCTACACTTTCGGGTTGAAATGTACGATGTACAGTCAATCTCAACAGCATAGGCGGAATCGGTGGTCAGGATTATGGAAAACAACAACAGAAAAATCACACCCATAACCAACAAAGACTGCTTAATTTGGAGACAACATAAATGATGGAAAGACAAACGATGATTATTAAACAGACAGTGCCGGGGTAGTTTGTCAGAGGGGATTTTCATCACAGATAATTTTAGAATTTGTTGAGATAACCTTTATATCAAATAGGACAGAAGGAAAACAATATGATGCTGATATACAAGCATTAATTAATACACATTCGCACATAATAATTGTATAAAAATATATAACTCAACTTTCACACTTAAACCCGGATTATGCATTAGGATTTTGAACAATGCCAAAAATCCTGCACATTTGATGCATTACCTGTGATTTTCCACCTTTTAGCTTTCACCCGAATGGTTAATCTTCCCATTGAGTATTCCAGCAAGCCGGTAACTCCCTTTGGCGGGATGAGCCTGATGAAGCGGTTTGTCGATCAAACGGGTATTCGCGAGGTACTCGGCCAACTTGATCTGCCCCAACCCGGCTCGAACCGCGGCTATGATCCGCTCCAGATTGTCGAATCGTTTTGGCTGAGTATTTGGACGGGCGCCTCCCGCTATATCCACTGCGACTGGCTGCGTTATGACCAGGTGCTGCAGACGATCTTTGGTTTTGAAGCGATGCCCTCGCAAAGCACCTATAGCCGGTTTTTTGGCAAGTTTTCCCAGGCCCGTAATACCCGGGTGTTTCCGAAGCTGCAGCACTGGTTCTTCGATCACTTGCACGTTGGAGCGATCACGGTTGATTTTGACAGCACCGTAATCACCCGCTATGGCAGCCAGGAAGGCGCTGCCAAGGGCTACAATCCCAACAAACGCGGGCGCAACTCCCATCACCCGCTGGTGGCTTTCGTTGAGCAGACGCGCATGGTAGCCAATGCGTGGCTGCGACCGGGCAACACCTCCGCGGTGAGTAACTGCCGGGGATTCATGGAAGAGACCTTTGCCCAGGCGCTGGCCGGCCAGCACGTCGGATTGGTACGCGCTGATAGCGGGTTTTACAGCGAGCAGATTCTGGGATATCTCGAACAGGAGCAATTACCCTATATCATGGCAGTCAAACTGTATCCCAACGTCAAATCCCGGATTTGGGGAATCAGCGACTGGGTGAGCCTGGCCAAAGGTATTGAGCTGGCCGAGATGGAGTTTTCCCATCCCGGGGGGACTCCCCGGCGGTATATTGTCGTTAAAAAACAGGTAGAAGAACGCCCGCAGGCCGGGGGCAAGCTGCTATTTGAAGCGTTGCCGGGCTACCGCTACAGTTGCTATGTAACCAATGTGGAGCTGCCCCTCAATCAGGTTTGGAATATCTACAACAGCCGGGCGGATTGCGAAAACCGCATCAAGGAACTGAAGGCAGATTTTGGCTTAGAGAACTTTTGCATGCAGGACTTTTGGGCCACCGAAGCCTCTTTTCGCTTTATTATGGTTGCCTACAACCTGATGAGCTTGTTCCGGCATTTTGCGCTGAATCATCATAATAGAGCCACCTTAAGTACCTTGCGCTCCTATTGCTTTGCATTAGGAGCCTGGACGGCCGGTCATGCCCGTCGAACCGTCCTGAAAATCTCTTTACCAGTCAAACGACGGGCATGGATGGAGGGAATATTCACCCAAATTCAGAATACCAGTCCTCCGTTTGTCTATTCTAATGCATAATCCGGGTTAAATTAATGAGTATGAAAAGAGAATTTAGAATTCAGGAGCCAGTAGTCAGGATCGGTTAACTTTTTGTTGATAGGTCATGGTGAGGGGATCCGGGGTAAATTGTCATCTTTTTCGATACGTTTTAGCATGAGGAACATTCTGAATCCTGTCTGCTGACTCCTGGATTCTCCAGAGCAGAATCTCACATTCATCAACTGCGAGAGTTGTGTATATAAATAACATTCATCTGAATAAACTGTAGTAATTGGACCGAATATTGGATGAAATTTAATTATATCTATTTAATTCCTGAATAATTTAAATATAAGGGGGGGTACCTTATTTCACTCCTTATTTTATATTGTTATTGCCTTCATTACAAAATCTTGCCAAGTTACTTACCAATAGCTATAAAAAAAATATACATCTAAGGAGGGTACAATTATGTGTAAAAAGGCTATGTGGTTATCCATTCTGTTTTTCATGCCTGTTGCCGGTCATGCGCAAAGCCATATCTATAAGAACCACACAAAGGAAGCTCTTGTTTATCTTTCTAAATATATCTTCAATAGGAAACAGGTGCCGGGCCGGTACCAGGTGCAGTTCGACGCCACAGGGCTGGCCAGAGGGTGTATTTCTACCGGCTCAAGACAACCGAAGAAACAGGTGGAAATTTTGTAGTAACGAAGAAATTGGTGGTGATTAAGTAAAAAGGAGAAAACATGAAACATACTATACGAATTACTCGCACATTCCTGATTCCTGTGTTGGTTCTGACGATATACGGGCCATACGCATTGGCCCGGGACCATGAGGCCGGGAGCATGACGTCTTCGATGCATTACAAAAGAAGTCAGGCAGAGACAGCCAAGACTCCGGACACTGGAAAAGTCCTTGTTACAAGAGGCAATCAGGATAATGCGCACGAACTGAATGCCCCGGATGGGGTATCTGAACAAGCTGTTCAGGAAGCCTTGTTGTATTATCCCTTGCAGATCGGGGATGAGTGGCAATACCATTATCTCTATTTTGACACACAGGCTGGTGATTCGGGATACGTGAATGTTAACGTTACAGGGGATACGCTTATGAGTAATCATCATCGGTATCAGATTTTGAAATACCACTATTTCAAACAAATCGATAGTCAGGGGACTCTAAAATCAGATACGGTAAAATATTATTATGAAAGAGTCGATTCATCCACGGCAAATGTATACCGGAAATCATATTCCGGTGAGGTTTTAAGGGATAGTTTGATGATTCAAAAAGGCGATTCAATTGGAAATGGATTTGAATCAACGACTTGTTATGATACAACGAGTTGGAAGGTATTTGGATCTATCCGTCAAGTAAAGCTAATGCGCTGGTGGACCGGTATTATGGAATCCAGATCTTATTCTATGGTTAAAGGTATTGGAATTACCCGGAATTTTTATAATGCCGGAACTACAAATGGTGATCTTGATACCTTGATTTATGCTAAAATAAACGGAAAAGAATATGGCCATTTTGTGGATACGTCTATTCAAAAGACCCCATCATCTAACCTTCCATCCTCGCTTAAACTTTACCAAAACTATCCCAACCCGTTTAATCCCACAACGACCATAACATATCAATTACCTAAACCTGGGTATGTACGGATAACTATATATAATTCCCTGGGTCAGAAAATAGCTACGTTAGTGAATGAAGAGGAGACGCGAGGTATGCATTGGGTAACATTTAGTTCCCACGGTCTCTCCTCCGGGGTTTACTTCTATCGGATAGCTGTGGGCAAGCAGATTCAAACAAGTAAAATGTTAATCGTCAAATAAAAAGATTGGTGGGTATTATGTCTGATTTTCGTATAAAAGCAATAATCATATGCTTTCTGTTTACCCTTGTCTTGCAGGGTACCGCCTTTGCCCAGTTAAAAAGGGTAACCACGCCCAACATGATTTCCGAGCCTGCTATCTATGTGAATAGCAAGGGAAAAAGATATTCAACGGGAATCACTTTTGAGTTTAAAAAGGATATTATCAATCTGCCCAGAGATGTTGTCAGGGCTTCGGTAAGCCAAATATCCCTACCTGAGGTTCAGCACTTCCTAAATACCATCAGGCAAAAATATGGAAATTTTACCTTGATAAAAGAAGTTCCGTCAGCGGTATGGGGAGATACGGTACGAATAAACAGACGAACTGGAAAAACGGTGTATATAAAAGATATGTCACAGTATTTCAGGCTAAAATTTAGCGAAATAGTTCCCGTTGATTCCATTGCTAATGTGCTGGCTCGGTTACCCGGAGTAGCATATGCACAAGGTCCTGTAGAGAAATATTTAACGGCTTCACCCAATGATCCCTTTTATCAGAATAGTGATTACCGATGGGCCTTCGATGTCATCGATGCAGAACAGGCATGGGATATCACCAAAGGTTCCTCTAATATCCGAATTGATATAAATGATGATTTCGATAATTTGGGGCAGTTACATGAGGATTTAGCAGGCAAAGTCGTATATAGATACAGTTCTACAGCATCCGGTGGCCATGGTAATACAGTGGCCGGAGTTGCCGGGGCAGCAACGAATAATAATTTAGATGTGGCCTCTTTGGGATGGAAAACCTCTATAATGTTTAATAGTACTGCTTTTTTTGATACAAGTCAGGTTGCTTCTGCAGTCACTAATGGTGCAGATATTATTAACTTTAGTTGGGTAACTACTAGCTATCAACCTGATTTAGCAACTGCTATTGATAATGCACTTAAACAAGGGCTAGTATGCGTTGCTTCTGCCGGTAATGGTGTTATTGCACCACCACCTAAAGTATTATATCCAGCCGCATATAATTTTGGAAGTGATGGCTAGGTAATTGCTGTCAGTGCCACAACCGATCGTGACCCGGATAGCACGGAAGAGTTTATACCAAACTTTAATTATAGCCCAGGGACTGATCCCATCAACGATCCTACGGATGCTTTTATTGATTGCTCTGCTCCTGGCGGGAATTACAAAGTCCTTAGTGAGACTAGTACTAAAGGAACTATGTACGCTTGGGGAGGTACCTCATGGTCTGCTCCATTTGTCAGTGCTTTAGCCAGTTTAATATTGTCTGTAAATAATAATCTTACACCACCTCAGATATATGATATTATAACTAAAACGGTGGATAAGATCGGAACTCACCCATATGATGCAAACGGGTGGAATCAATGGATGGGTTATGGACGTATCAATGCATACAAAGCGCTTAAGTATACCCTTGAACACTATGGTGGCACTTTAACTCAAGATGCGACATTCCCGCAGGGGAGTACCTGGACTTTGTACAAAAATCTCTATATAGATGGTGCATCTACACTAACCATACCGCAAGGCGTTCATTTAAAACTGGCCTCGAACGTTGAAATTGTAGTCAGACCGGGTTCTAAAATCATAGCCAACGGAACCTCCGGTGATCCGATCCATTTTGAACGTCTGGCTCCGAATCAGCAATGGAACACAATTGCCCTGCAAGGTAATGGAAACACCTTCAACTGGTGCCTGTTTGACGGAGCGAGTACCAATGTGTCCGTGGAGAGCGACGATAACCAGTTTAATCACTGCACGTTCCGTAATGCCTGGCGGGGTGTCGGTACGTATTATAATCAGTCGGGCGACGGACAACTGAGCTATTTCAAACTGAACTATTGCATGGTGGAAGACAACACCAGTGTGGGGGTAGTGGTCTATCACGCCGATGCGGGTTTTGCGCACACGACGATTCAGCATAACGCTTCAGCCGGATTATGGTTGTATGACAGCCCGGCCCATGATTTCTTTGAAACTGCCATCATCGACAATGCCACCGATAATTCCGGACGGGATGGGGTAGAAGTAGTGGGAGGAAGTGACGTGATTCTGTTTACGTACAACGGGGTCAATTACGGCCCTGGCCAGAACCGGATTGCCAACAATCCTTGGGATCAGGTCCTGAACGATTATTCCTCCAGTTTGAACCTCGGTATTCCCAATACCCCGGACTGGGGATTTAACGGAATCTTTGGCGGGTCCGGATACCGGGTGAACAACCAGAATTCCTCAACGGTCAGTGCAGGGGAAGACTGGTGGGGAACGTCTAGTCCTTCTTCCAGCCTGTTCAACGGTCCGGTGGACTACTCCTACTATCTGACGTTCGATCCGAGTATTTATGCCGGAGTAGGATCCAACAATTATCCGAGCCAGATGGCACCTTCAAACCCGGAACCTGTATTGGTACAAAAGAATACAAGTGAGGCTTCATCTGGTACCACTGGAGTAAAAATGACCACCTCTTCATCATCTGCTTCCGGCACGAAGAAGCAGGAACGAGAGATCAGAAGAGAACGGATGCATACCCTCTGGGACCAGATTAGCCAGGCACCGGACGCCAAAAGTAAAATGAAAGACATAAGGGAATTATACCGCCTGCACCTTATGTCAGTGTATGATACCAGTTTTGCCACGGAACGGAGACAAGACCGGACCATTTGGGATGGATTGATCCAAGGTTACCGGTCCGGATCCCAGACCGGTCCCAGTTCTCTGTCGTCTTCTCAGGCGGAACAACTCATGCTCATGGATCTTCACGAAGCCTACCGGTCCGGCAAGTACGTGGAAGCAAGAAAGAAGATTGACCGGTATAAGTCTTATATCACCTCTGCCAAAGGCAACATTGCTTTGATGGTTAACCAGATGAATCTATTGGATCAGCAAGGTTCCTATCAGCAGGAACTGGCATTGCTGGACAAGGTGGAACAGGGGGAAGTAAAACTGGGAGAACCGGCCAAACAGGTAGCGGCCCGCTATCAGATTGCCCGTGAAAACCTGCAGCGGGCCCTCGGACAGATAGCCGGTTCCGGTTCTAATGGAGTAGCCGGAAACATGGCAGATAGTGTTGCCTCCGTAAAACCGGCTAAGACCACCTTAAAAGCCAACTATCCCAACCCGTTCAACCCGACAACAACCATCCGTTATCAGTTGGCAAAGGGGAGCCACGTTCGGCTGACTGTTTGGAATATCCTGGGCCGGCGGGTGGCCACTTTGGTGAATTCCAATCAGCAGAAAGGTGTGCATCAAGTCACCTTCAATGCCTCGCAACTGGCCAGCGGGGTGTATATTTCTACCGCCTGCAGGCGGGAAACAAGGTGTTTGTGAAGAAGATGTTATTGATGAAGTAAGGGGTCCAAACCTGACAGGTTTTCGGAAACCTGTCAGGTTTACTTGTTTAACAAGGAGAATACCATGAAAAAGAATGCAATTTTATTTTTGATTCTGTTCAGCATAACCGGAGTAACAAAACTCAGGGCCCAGAAAACGGTACAGGAAGCCTTATCCTACTATCCCCTGCAGGTCGGTAATGAGTGGCAGTATTGGTATGATTACGATTATTATCCAGGAACCGCTCCCGATTCAGGATATGCAGATGTCAAAGTGACCGGGACCGTAATGATTAAGCATAAAAAATATCAGATCCTTACGCATCGCCAATACCGGCAAGTTGACAGCCAGGGAACGCTCAAGCTGGAGTATACGACCACAAGTTACGAACGGGTCGATTCGGCTACCGCTAATGTTTACCGATATAATCCATCCGGTGAAGAGCTTCAGGACAGTCTGATGATTCAGAAGGGTGATACCATATTTACGAATGGACGTGCCGTATTTATAACCTGCTATAATACTGCCAGTTGGCATATTTTCGGAGATGAATACCGTGTAAAACGGCTCTCCTGGTTTAACGGAGGAATTTCAGGAGACAATCACGATTTGGCCAAAGGTATAGGAATCAAATACAAAGATTATAGTGACGAGAATACCTATGGTAACATCGACACGCTCATCTATGCCCAAATTAACGGTACTACGTACGGCACGCGTGTAAAAACACCCATAGAAAAAGCACCTCAGTCAAACCGGCCATCCACCATTCAACTCCACCAAAACTACCCCAATCCGTTCAACCCCACCACAACCATCCGGTATGAACTGGCCCGTCCGGGACCTGTGAGGCTGACGGTGTACAATGTTTTAGGGCAGCGGGTTACGGTGTTGGTTGACAGCCGGCAGACTGCCGGAGAACACCATGTTACCTTCAATGCCTCGCAACTTGGTAGCGAAGTTTACTTTTATCGCTTGCGCGTGGACGATAAAGTGTTGGTGGGGAAGATGTTGCTGATGAAGTGAGATTTTTTTATTAACCCTTCCAGGGTTTGGAACCCAGGAAGGGTTAGGCGCAGGCTTTCAAGGCCTTTGCGGAATGGAATTGTCTAAAACCAGAGTCATATACTGTACCTAACGGTACGAGATTCGGAGAGGGAGCTTAGATTTTCTACCGATCTTTTGTCTCTAACGTGACGGTAACGGGCAAAAAACGATGTAGAAATATTGAATATCAACCTAAAAAATTATTAGTGTCATGCGTCTGCATTTGCTTTCGCTTCTGTTTTTTGTTCCCGGGAATCGTTTGTTTCTTCACCGCTATATTCCAGAACCAATAATGTTATATCATCTGACTGTTGCGCTCTGTTTATGAATTTTAATACATCTACGATTACGCCGCGTAGCAACTTTTTCTGAGTATCTGAGTAGTGTTTTGATAAATATTTTTCGAGGCGTTCTTCTTCATACATTTCCCCAGCCTCGTTCATAGCCTCCGGTACTCCATCGGTATAGAGAAGTATTTTATCACCGGGTTCCATTTGAATTTGTTTGGCCTGGTAATCGATCCCGTCAATCTTCCCGAGCAGAAGTCCGTCTGTATTTTCCACTTGCTTTACCGATCCATCATGTTTTATTAGGTAAGGTAAATTATGTCCTCCATTAGAATAATTAACAACCCCGGTTTTTGTATTGAGTATTCCGTAAAACATGGTAACAAAGGTAGTGATATGGCTTTCCGGAATGAGCATGGAATTTACGGTTGCAAGACATTTTGCCGGATCGTGTATCTGTGAAGCTATTGCTTTCAACATGGTCCGCGAAACAGCCATGTAAATCGATGCGGGTACTCCCTTTCCGGAAACATCTCCGATTACGAATGCCAGATTTTCGTCATCCAGCAGAAAAAAATCGTATAAATCCCCTCCCACTTCTTTGGCGGTATGCATTTCAGCATAGATGCCAAATTCCTTTCGGTCTGGATAGGGGGGGAATTTCTGTGGAAGGATCTTCTGTTGTATAAGGGCGGCAGTGTCCATATCCCACTTAACTTCAGTTAACAATTGTTTCTCTTTTTGCGACTGCAGGATATATCCAATCTCTCTCAGGCCTTTTTCGATAGTCAGTTCGAGGTCTTTAAAGTCGATAGGTTTAGTAACGAAATCAAAAGCACCACGATTCATTGCAGTGCGTATATTTTCCATGTCGCCATAAGCCGAAACGATGATCGTTTTAAGAGCCGGATTATTTAGTTTCTGGGACTCCGTCAAAAAAGTCAAGCCATCCATTTTAGGCATGTTGATATCGGATAAGATAAGGCTGATATCTCCTGAATCTTCCAACATGGCGAGTGCCTCCTCGCCATTTTCCGCGAAACAGAATTCGTAAATATCTTGTTGTATTTGTTTTCTAAAGCGTTGGAGAATAAGCATTTGAAGATCCGGCTCATCATCCACAATCATTATTTTTTGTTGACTCATTACACGTAGATTCGGTTATTGTTAGTTTTTGCTATTCAGAATCCGATACATTTCTTCCTTGAGGGAATTGAAATCTATGGGTTTAGTGAAAAATTCTTTGGCACCGGAATTAATAGCACGTTCGTAGTTATCATTGTCACCATAGGCTGAAATCATACTCACCTTTATTTGTGGGAATTGAGAGTTCACTTTTTCCAGGAGTTCAAATCCTGTCATGCCCGGCATATTGATATCAGAGAAGATATAAACAACCTCCGGTGGTTGTTTACTGTGAAGTAACTCCAGCGCCTCTTTCCCTGAAAAAGCAAATTCCAGTTCCACTAAGCCTTTCCGTACCTCTTTCCGAAATTTTTGCCGAAAAAGCATTTCCACATCTTTTTCATCATCTACTACTAGAAACTTCATTGTTAAGATCTCATTTAGGTTAAATTTATTTGGAACCTGGTGTATTCGTTTTCTTTTGATTCAATTAGCAATGTACCGCCGTGAGCTTTAACAATATCATTTGTAATTGAAAGCCCAAGTCCGGTTCCTTCTTTACCTTTCTTGGTGGTGAAAAAAGGCTGTAGCACCTTGTTTTTAATTTCTATCGGGATTCCGGTTCCATTGTCTTCAATTTGAATGGTTACATTTCCATCTTTTCCTTTTGACCGGATAGTGAGTTTCGGCTTATACTCCTTCCCGTTATTCAACGCCGGCTGATCCTTAGATGCGGTGAGTTTGTCTCGCATGGCATCGAAGGCGTTATTGCATAAATTCAGTATAACCCGGCTGAATTCTTCCGTGATTAGCGGCACTTTCCCCGCCTTGTCATCCAAATCCATTTCGATATCCACATTGATCGGATTCTTGTTTGCCCGCATACCGTGGAAGGCAAGGTTTGTATATTCTTTTAGCAACTGGTTTATATCAACAGGCTCCATGTTTCCGCTGCCTCCTCTGCTGTGTTGAAGCATGGAACGGACAATACCATCGGCGCGGGTGCCGTGCTCATAGATTTTCTTGAGATTGGCTTCGATATTGTTGAGAATTTCCAGGGCTTCAGAAACCTGCGGATTTGATGCTGATAATTCTTCTCTTACTTCGTCAATCATTTCTATGCTCAGATCTGAAAAGTTGTTTACGAAGTTGAGCGGATTTTTGATTTCGTGTGCAATACCAGCGGTAAGTTGTCCCAGCGAAGCCAGTTTTTCCTGTTGAATAAGTTGTTCCTGGGCTGCTCTCAAGTCGGTCAATGCGGCCTGCAATTTTTGATACGCCTCGGCATTTTGCATGGCAATTCCAACGTTCGCAGCGATAGTCGAAAGCAGCCGTTGATCGTATTCGTTGAAGCGATTTTCTTCTTCTGTACTCTGAACGCTAATCACACCGATCGCTTTTTTATCAGCAATGATGGGAACCCCGAGGTAAGATTGAACCATGGTACCCATCAGCTCCGCCTCGATTTCGTTGTAGGCTTTTTCGATATTCTGGTTGATAAGCAGCGGTTTTTTATTCAGGATGATTTTCTCAGTAATCCCGTTTCCAAAGGGCCGCGAATCACTTTCGTCCCCAAACATATATGGGAAACGCAGCATATTACTTTTGGTGTCGTGGATGGCGAGATAGACAATGTCTGCGCTAAACGTCTGCCTCATCTGTTCGCCGACAAATTCTATAAGCTTATCAAACTCAAGCTGCGATACCATTGCACGGCTGATATTGTTGACCGTCTGAAGTTCACTTGCTCGCTGTTCCGTCTCAGATAGCAGGCGGGCCGTCTCGTTAAACAGGCGTGCATTTTCAATAGCAACACTCATGCTATTTGTGAGTGTCGTAAGCAGCCGGACATCTGATTCAGTGAAGGCATTTTCCTTTTCAACGTTCTGGATACTGATGGAGCCGCAAACCTCGTCGCCAACGATCATCGGAACGAATATCGCAGATTTGGGAGGCAATCCTTTTGATACGCCTTTATCTTTGTCGCCAAATTTTCGGGCGGTTTCTATATAGTCTTCATTGATGACTAGCGGCTCTTTCGTTTTTACTAAATGCATGTTTGCCCAGATTAACGGACGGGGATCAAGATAAAGACGTTCACCGTTTTCGATGGCATATTCCCAGTTTTCGGTTTCTTTGGCTTTATCGAACGTTCGGATAAGCATCGTCTGTGTGTCGAGCACTTCACAAAGACGATCACCGACCAGGCTATAGATAGCCTGCATATCCATTTCGCGTACAAGACCCTCCTGCACGCTATTTATGACAGCCAGTTCCGCATTTCGCTGCTCGGTTTCTGCAAGCAGTCGGTTGGTCTCGTTAAACAACCTTGCGTTCTCAAGGGCCACCGTCATACTGTTCACCAGAGTGTTCAGCAGGCTTACATCTGAATCATTGAATGCATTCTCCCGATCCAGATTTTGTAAACTTACATATCCCCGAACCGTATTACCAATGCTAAGTGGAACAAAAAGCATAGATTTTGGAAACCTGGTACCCGGAACTGCTTTTGGAGCATCACCAGTAATTTCTGTATATGTTTCTGCAGCATTATCATTAATCAATATGAGATTTTTTGTACGTATCAACTGTTGCCTGATTTTATCTACAGGACGTGGATCCGGATATATTCGTTTTCCATTCTCAAATATATATTGAAAATGTTCCATTTTATTTTCATGCGCGAAGGTGCAAATCATGGCGACCTGTGCATCAAATAACTCCCGGATGCGTTCACCCACCAGATCATAAATACCCTGCATGTCCATTTCTGCAACCAACCCTGCTGCACGCTGTTGATGACAGCCAGTTCGGCATTTCGCTGTTCCGTTTCGTTGAAGAGCCGGGCATTCTCTAAAGCCTACACTCATGCTGTTACGTTCAACGTATTCAGCAGGCGTACATCTGAATCACTGAAAGCATGTTCCCGGTCATTGTTTTGCAAGGATACATATCCAATGACTGAATCACCGACGACCATGTGGAACATAAAGTGCCGACTTGGGACATCCGGTACCCGGAACTGACTCTTGTATTTTCCCAGTAATTTCGGCCATCATTTCTCTACGTCATCTTCATTGAATAACAAAGTGGTTTTGTCCATGATCATCTTTCACGCTGACTTTATCATACAGGCCGTGCTGATGGAAAAATCCGTTTCCCGTCTTCATAGATATATTTAAAATGTTCGATCTTTTGTTCAGAGATCAAAAGTTACAATGCCTGTCACCTGTGCATCAAAGAGCTCCCGGATGCGTTCACCCACCAGGTCATAAATACCCTGCATGTCCATCTCTGCAACCAACCCTTGTTGCACGCTGTTGATAACGGCAAGCTCCGCATTTCGCTGTTCGGTTTCGTTGAAGAGGCGGGCGTTCTCTAAAGCCACGCTCATGCTGTTCGTCAAGGTGTTCAACAGGCGTACATCGGAATCACTGAAAGCATGCTCATGGTCGTTGTTTTGCAATGATATATATCCAAGCACGGAACCACCGACAATCATGGGAACATAAATTGCCGATTTGGGACTTCTGGTGCCCGGAACTGGCTCTTGTATTTTCCCACAAATTTCGGCCATCCTTTTTCCAAAATTCTCATTGAATAACAAAGTGGACTTTTCCCTGATCATCTTGACTCTGATTTCATCATACAGACGTGCTGAGGGAAAAATCCGCTTTCCATCTTCATAGATATATTTAAAATGCTCTGTCTTCTGATCGAGATCGAACGTAACAATGCCAGCCACTTGTGCATCAAAAAGGTCACGGATGTGATTACCCACCAGGTCATATATGTCTTGCATATCCATATTAGCGGCGAGCGCTTCCTGCACGGAGCTGATAACAGTAAGCTGGGCTTCCTGTTGTTTGATGATTTGCTTTAGATCAGTTTCCTGAAGGTTATCCGTGAGCATGTTCAAATAGCATTTATATGTCGAAATAGTGATGATCGCAATACTGCCTGCAGCATTAAAGCTGTAACGTTGTCATGCAATATTTGCTATTATATCCCGCTTGTTTTTCACATATGTTATCTTTTTTCACCGTCAACCAAGGTACATGAGCTCGTTTTATACAGGTTGTGTATAAATATCTGAAAGATAGATAATTGTTGGAATTCTACTTGCCAATCGTAATCTCATTTCATCTAATCAAGAATTAAAAAATTTACGGGTTTTTATAATTAAAATAACTTAATAAGATTCATCGAGTTACAGAGTATTGAGATATAATTTCTAAACAACTATTTAAATTCAGATCTGTTATGCAGGCAATTGGATTATAAACTCCGTTCCTCCCCCTCTTTGTGAATCAACATTTAGCTTTCCACCGTGGGCCTTTACGATATCATAACTTAAACTCAATCCCAATCCGGTTCCCTGACCGGTGGGTTTTGTGGTGAAGAATGGCTGGAAAATCTTTTCTTTAATTTCGGCAGGAATACCGGCGCCATTGTCTTTTACGTGAATTTCTACCCCTAATTCCCCTGAAGGGGACGTTACGGAATGGGTACTTACATGAACAGAGGGTTTATATCCATCCCCATTTTGTTTTGCCTTTTCTGAGACGGCATAAAATGCATTGTTGATCAGGTTCAGTAACACCCGCCCTATATCCTGTGGGACCATGTTTACTTTTGGAAGTGCCTCATCAGCTTCCAGCTTAAAATCAGAAGTAAAAGATTTGTCCCTGGCCCTGAGTCCGTGATAAGAGAGGCGCAGGTATTCATCGCAAAGTGCATTGATATCCGTCGGTTCCTTTTGCCCGCTGCTGCCCCGGCTGTGCTGAAGCATCCCTTTCACGATCCCGTCCGCACGCTGTCCGTGATTAAGGATTTTTTCGAGATTCTGGATTACATCTTCTGTTATGGCTTTTACTTCCTCCAGATTCCCGTTTCTAATTTCATCCTTCATTTCCTCCAGAAGTTCGGTGCTCACTTCCGAGAAGTTGTTCACGAAGTTGAGCGGATTCTGAATTTCGTGGGCAATACCGGCAGTAAGTTCTCCGAGGCTGGCCATTTTCTCTGCCTGGATTAGTTGGGACTGAGTGGCTTTCAGTTCGGTATAAGCTTTTTCAATTTCTTTGGCTTGCCGCAATTCTTTCTCACTGGCCAGTCGGCGTTCTTTTTCGAGTAACCTCTTTCTTTGTATGCGGTCGACAGCAAACACACCGGCAATGAAAAGGAAAGCATAAGAACCATATGCCCACCACGTTTTCCACCAGGGTGGTGCAATCAGGAACGAAACCGATGCTCCTTTTTCATTCCACACGCCGTTACTATTTGCAGCTTTTACATGGAAGGTATAATTCCCCGGAGGCAGATTATAATAATAGGCCGTTCTGTTCTTTTTTACGTTTCGCCAGCTATCGTCATAATTTTCGAGTTTATAGGAAAACTGATTCCTCGACGGATTGTCGAACTGGATACCCGTATACTCTATTGATATGTTGTTCTGATGGTATGAGAAGGTGAGTTCACGTTTCCCGTTTTTTTTAGTTTTGTAAGGTGTATCAAGGAACGAAGCATAGGATTTGTCTGCCACTTTGAAATCGGTAACAAAGACCTTCGGCGGTATTGATTTCCTGGATACATCATCTGCATTGAAATAAGTAATCCCGTTATTTCCACCGAATACAAAAGTTCCGCTTATAGTCTGTGCATACGCTCCATCTGCATAGAGAGTTCCTTGTATCCCATCTTCAAGGGAGAAGTTATTGAATGTTTCATTTTTTATATTAAACCGGCTTATCCCGTTGAAGGTACTCACCCATAACACCTTGTTTTTTTCATCTCCCAGGATGCCTTGTATCGCCATGGAAGGGAGTCCGTCATTTAAGGTGTAGGTCTTTATTTTCCCGTTTTCCGGATTGTATCGGCTCAAACCTCCCTGCCACGTACCAATCCACGCAATGCCTGTGCTATCTTCATAAAACGAATTGATATCCTGTGATAACAATATATCTCCTTTACTGCTGTCAAAACCAATCCGCTCAATTTGATCGGTATTGTAGTGATAGAGGAAAAGACCGTTATTGGTTATTAGCCATAATCCATGCCTGGGGCTTTCCCACACATTGGTTACCTCATTACTGATAGTGTTGGTACCGGGATAAGCAGTCAGGTCGTAATGTCTGGTTTTTCCATTTGAATCATTCAGGTATAAGCCATTGGTTGTACAAAAAATGGTGTTTCGATGGCTGTCATGTCTCATCAGAAATATGTATACATCCTGCGGGATACCTTCCGGTTTAGCAGGGGTTGATTTTCCTGAGACCGGGTTGCATTCAAAATAGCCCGTGTTAGTCCCAATCAAGAATTCTCCGGGACTTTTCATCCCAATCACATTATAAGACTCTATTCCCGGCAAAAAGGTATGGTAAGGATATGATGTTATGGTATTTGTGACAGGGTTAAGAAGGCTTAAGCCTGCCGAAAGGATATCCCCATCCGTGCCGATCCAAACGGAACCATCAGGATTGGTAAAGATTTTTGTGGCCCATCCCTTGGTGATGGATCGGGGGTCATCCTGTTTATAAGTGAACGATTTTAAAAGTGTTCGGTCAGTGTACCGCATCAGTCCCATGGAATAAGTACCGATCCAGAGGTTACCAAATGAATCGAACCGTAATCCGTATACATTGTCTTTCATAATCGATTGATCCCGAAACGTTTGAAAAGAACCGTTCCGCCGATTAAAAAAGAACAAACCATGGTTTGATCCGATCCAGGTATTTCCCAAGGAATCAGTCAACATGTAATGAACAAAGAAATTATTTGTGGCTTTTTTTGACATGTTGGGGATATCCCACATCGAGTAAGTATCATGCTCCGGATCATATGCGTACATCCTGAACTTGTTGGACGCCATTAGGATCTCACCCGAAGGATCAAAATGAATTGCCGATATCCAATTGTTTGGTCCTATGGATTCTTTGAAAGGTGATCGGATATGATGGAGCTTATGAAGCGAATCAATCATGAACAAACCATTCAGGCTGCTTACCCATACATTATTATCCTTATCGATGGCCAAACTATTGACGTTCGTGATGGAATCGCTTTTAGGATATTCGAAGCGTTTTAATTGTCCTTCCTTTTTATCAAAATAGAACAGAGCATGGCTGGCAGATACTCCTAAAAAGGAATCTACGCCAAAATAAATCCGTCCCCTGTGATCGGAAGCAATATTTACAACGATGGGCTGGCTGTACAAAGGGAAATCCGTTAATCCGGTAAAATCGTAGTTTTTGTATGAATGGGTGTGTGGATTGTATGCACTGACATTACTCATGCAGCCAATCCAAATTGTTCCATCCTGGTCTTCGAAAAGCCTGTACGTAAGTGAATTGCCTATTGTGAGGGAATCATTAAGATCAGGGTAATACCGTTTAAGTCCGTACCCGTCATAACGCATCAATCCGGCCTGGGTAGCCAGCCAAATATCCCCCATCCTGTCTGGCTGAACGTCGTAAATGGGAGCACTTATTTTTTCAGGCGAGGGAATAAGCCTGTTCGGATTGAGTTGTGCCCGGGTATTTTGCACAATAAGTGCAAAAGCTAAAAATGATATTATTTTTATGACTCTTATCATACCCTCAAACGATTACATTGTTTTTCATGCTAGTGATATAGGAAACGCCGTTCCCATAGTCTTTTACCCGGATTTCAACCCCTGAATCTCCTGAAGGGGACGTTACAGAACGGGGGCTTACCACAAGCGAGAGTTTGTACCCATTCTTAAATCATCACAACCGGAGGATCAGGTCATAACTTTACTGATTTGAGCAATGGGTTCTATATCGGTAAAGCTTGAAAGGTCTCCCATAAGTGTTTCGGTGTGTTGACCAAAAGCTTGCTTAAAGCTCTCCAGAGAGTCAAAATACAAGTTTGCAATAGCCACAAAAGGAGCTGGGGAGTCAGGTGCAGCTCCACTTAATTCCGACTCAAAACCGACACTTTTCAAAGATTCTCCCATTAAATCGGTGAGGAGAGTGAAGTGTTTTGTACAATAATAGTCCAGGTCAAATTTTTTACCCTCTGAATTGGGGTAAAACACACTTGCTTTAATCATTCCTTTTTTCATTTTTGTACTTTTTTAGTTAATAAATTTACTTCCTTTAATGCACACAGCAGGTTGTAGAACTTTTATCCTGGATAACTATTCACACTTTATATTAAGTATTTCGTAAAGTCTCCCGATTTTGTTTCATGGATAGAGAAATGGCTATCAATGTCGATGAAGCCGTCCGATATACAATTTTCAAATTCTGGTCTTATTTCCTCAGGTGGGTTTCCTATAACAGAGTTGGCTTTCATTTACAGATATATTTTAGAGATCGCAATCAAACATAATTCTATATTTATATAGGAGATATCACTACAACCAGATTGTACAGGTATAGCAACCCCGCAATTACATGTTGCGTAAGCAAATGATAAGCAAAACCTTATTGTTGGCCTTTAACTAATCTTTTCCCACCTATATCTAAGAAAATAATCTGATTAATCGTATCTAATTCAATATTAGGAATGTGTAATGATGAATTATGGTAACTTTGGTACCTCAGTATTTTGATTCAGGGATGTGTCGCAACTGTACCCTTATGTGAGTTCGGGATAAGACAAGCCTGTTCAGACGCTGTTTTCAAATACATAAGAGTATACCCGGACCTGTATAAACCGTTAAAACGGTTATGACGATGACGGATTCCTCTTAACACCCGGATTAATCCGGGTGTTACCAGCAGACGAACCTTAGACGAATCGTTTTGACGATTTCTACCAGCGTCTATATCGAACATAGGAACTTAGGATCTCATTATCCAGGTAAATGGATGATGAACTCCGTTCCTTCGTCTTGATGTGAATTCACCGTTAGTTTCCCGCCGTGGGTTTTGACGATGTCGTAACTCAGGCTTAACCCCAGACCGGTTCCCTGGCCGGTTGGTTTGGTAGTGAAGAAAGGCTGGAAGATTTTCTTTTTAACCTCATCGGGAATGCCGGGGCCATTGTCTTTTACCCGGATTTCGACCCCTAAATCCCCTGAAGGGGAGGTAACGGAACGGGTGTTTACGATGACGGAGGGTTTGTACCCATTCCGATTTTGCTTTGCCTTTTCCGAGACGGCATAAAAGGCATTATTGATCAGGTTTAGTAAAACGCGGCCTAAGTCTTGCGGCACGACATTTACTTCAGGTAAGTTAGTGTCGGCCTCCAATTTAAAATCGGCAGTAAAGGATTTGTCCCTGGCCCGAAGTCCGTGGTAGGACAGTCTTAGGTATTCATCCGCCATAGCATTGATGTCGGTTGGTTCCTTTTGCCCGCTGCTGCCGCGGCTGTGCTGAAGCATGCCTTTGACGATTCCGTCGGCACGCTTTCCATGAGTAAGGATTTTTTCAAGATTCTGGTTTAAATCTGCTGATATAACTTTTACTTCTTCGAAATTCCCGTTTTCTATCTCCTCCCGCATTTCCTCCAGAAGTTCGGTGCTCACTTCCGAGAAGTTGTTTACGAAATTGAGGGGATTTTGGATCTCGTGAGCAATGCCGGCAGTAAGTTCCCCGAGTGAGGCCATCTTTTCGGTCTGGATGAGTTGGGCCTGGGTGGCTTTCAAATCAGAAAGCGTTTGCTTTAAAACTTTATTCGTTTTTTTCTTTTGCCGATTGTTACGATACAACAGCAAGGCGATTATGAAAAAAATAGCGAGGACCACTATTAAGCCTATCATCTTCAACTTGTTTTGATAAGCAGCCTGATCATCAGCTACTTTTTTTAACCTGAGTCGCTCCTGGAAACCTGCATTCTGTACCTGAATTAATTTGTTGATATAAGCATTGCTAAGACTATCTTGTAATGATTTACCTTTTTTTAGAGCATTTAGTGCTAAGGTAGATTTATTGAGTGAATCATAAATGGTGGATAATTGAGTATATCCGTTAGCTTCGTCAATTTTATCACGGAAGGATTCGGCCGATGCTATTCCCTTTGAAGTATAATATAAAGCAGAGTCTGTTTGGTCCGTTGCCAGAAACACCTTTCCTAAATCTAAATAACCAGCGCTCAAACCAAACAATACATTATTACGGGCGTAGGCATTGATCGCCTTCCTGCAATTGACTTTTGCCGAATCGTATTGTTGTTTGGCTAAATAAACCCGACCAATCTTTCGATAAAGATCCCCTAACCCCACCTGATAAGGAGAGCTTTTATATTGGAATAATGCCTTTTGATAATAATAAAGAGCTGAATCAGGTTGATCTTTTTCAGTAAAAAGCGTCCCTATATTTCTTGTAGTTAAGGACAATATTTTTTGGTTATGTAACTTTTTGCCAATTCTCAAAGCTTTATTTAGCTGAATTTTTTCCTCATCAAACATCCGGGATGTGTCATACAAACCAGAGAGTTCAAAGTGGACCATGCCTATAATAGAGAGCCTGGCATCTTCCGGACTTTTAGAGAAAGAAAAATTAGCATATCCCCAACCGTTCTCCGCACTATTGGGTTCGCTGGCAATTTTTAAGGCCTGATTATAATTTTCCAGGGCTTTGGGTAAATCCATTTTATATCTTAATACATAGGCAATTTGTTCATGAGCGTCTGCCTCGTATAATTTTAGATGTAACTTTTTTGCAAATGATAATTGCTGTTTGTGGTAATACAAAGCGCTATCCAATTCAACGTTTTGAAGGTAAAAGCCCATTTTACGGTAGGTATCCATCTTAATGGTATCGTTTGCCGTATGTTGCAGTACATATTTTAAACTATCTAAGTACTGAGAATTTTGCGCCCATACCACACAGGGAAGCACGAGAAAAAGAATAATAATCACTGATTTCATACGGATCCTGTTTTAGGTAATTGGATAGTGAATGTGGTTCCTTCCCCTACACTGGATTCAACCTTCAATTCACCCCCATGCGTTTTAATAATGTCATAGCTCATGGACAATCCCAGCCCGGTTCCTTGCCCGGTCGGTTTGGTGGTGAAGAAGGGCTGGAAGATTTTCTCTTTAACCTCGTCGGGAATGCCGTGGCCATTGTCTTTCACACGGATTTCCACCCCCCGGCCCCCTGAAGGGGGAGAAATCTGGCGGGTGCTTACGATAACAGAGGGTTTATATGCATTCGGATTTTGCTTTGCCTTTTCTGAGACGGCATAAAACGCATTGTTGATCAGGTTCAATAATACTCGTCCAATATCCTGCGGAACCACACTTACTTTTGGAAGGGCTTCATCCGCATCCAGTTTAAAATCGGCGTTGAAGGATTTGTCCCTGGCCCTGAGTCCGTGGTAGGAGAGTCTTAAAAATTCATCGGCCAGGGCATTAATATCGGTCGGTTCCTTTTGTCCGCTGCTGCCCCGGCTGTGCTGCAGCATGCCTTTGACGATCCCGTCCGCACGTCGTCCATGATTGAGAATTTTTTCGAGATTCTGGTTCAAATCTTCTGATATGACTTTTACTTCTTCAAAATTTCCCTTTTCTATCTCCTCCCTCATTTCCTCCAGGAGTTCGGTGCTCACTTCCGAGAAGTTGTTTACGAAATTGAGGGGATTCTGAATTTCATGTGCAATGCCGGCGGTGAGTTCTCCCAGGCTGGCCATTTTTTCGGCCTGGATGAGTTGGGACTGGGTTGCTTTTAAGTTTGTCAGTGACTCTTGTAAATCCCGGGTTCGGTCCGACACTTTCCCTTCCAGCACCTTGTTCGCTTTTTTAAGATTACGGGAGCGGTACGCAATGAATGTCCACAGGGTAAGAATAAACAGGATGGCATAAACAATGTAAGCCCACCAGGTTTGCCACCATGGCGGATTAATAACAATGATTAGGGATGGATTCTCGGTGCTCCATACTCCATCAGGATTAGCGGCCTTTACGCGAAAGGTGTAGGTGCCAGGTGAGAGATTGGTATACACAGCCGTTCGCTCTGTCCCGGTACTGATCCAGTTTTTATCATATCCATCCAGTTTGTAGGCATAATGCACCAGGTCCGCATTTTGGTAATACAGTCCCACATACTTAAACGTAAGCCTGTTTTCATTATAGGAGAGTTTGATATTTTTTTTACCAAAGGCCACGATGGTAGAATCATGTATGGGCAGGCTGCCGGGGATGGTAAAGGCTGCCGATTGAATATGCACAACGGGTGCATGGGTATCGGGGGTGAAGTCCTCCGGATTGACCGAAATAAATCCATTATCGCAGGCAAAAAGAAATTGGCTGTTACTGACCTTAAGGCCAAAAGTAAAAGTGCTGCCCGGCAGCCCGTCGGCACTGGTGAGGTTTCGTACTTCACCGGTTTGGGGGTTCAATATGGAAATGCCTCTAAATGAGGGGAGCCATAGATTGTTGCGGTTGTCTCTGAGAATGGCAAAAGCGCCGTTATACAGCAAGCCGTTCTTTTCTGTAAACCTTTCCACCTGGGTTGTTCGGGGATTAAACCGGAAGAGCCCGCCCTCATAAGTGCCTACCCAGAGATCGTTTTTGGGGCCTTCTTTAATACTTAATATGCTGGTGAAACCGGGAGTTAATCCTAAATAAGAAGTGAAAGTACCGGTTTCCCGGTTGAACCGGTTAATGCTCCCTGAGTTGGTTCCAACCCAAAGCGTACCGTTCCTGTCTTCAACAATAAAGTAGGCCTGATCGTCATCCAGTGCCCCGTGATTATTATGATTAAATAAATTGTTTCGGATATACGGATAGCGGGTAAATTTCCCCGTTTCAGGGTCAAGTTTACATATACCGCCTCCGTCTGTTCCCACCCATAAATTCCCCAAATGATCTTGGTATATACAAAAGATATTATTGTTACTCACGGAGGTGGTATCCTTTTTGTTATAGCGGTAATAGCTGGTCTTCCCGGTGCGAGGATCATAGCAATCCAGGCCATAATCTCCGTTATTGCCGCCACCAAACCAAATCTTACCATTTTGATCTACCATTACCGGACCTGCATTTGGGTTATCAGCCTTGCCTTTCCAGAATTTGATGGCCGTGAAGGAATCCGTTCCTGGATGCCAGTGATACAACCCGTGATCAGCTCCTATCCAAACCGTGCCGTCGGAGTCTTTGGCAAATCCATATAATCGAAGTGGCGATACCGTGCCTCCGGGGAAAAAATGCAAAGCTCCGGGATTATTGCTGTATTGAACAAAACCGGAACGCCGATTATTGACCCATTGAACCCCGATTAGTTGAACACCGAACCATAATGTACCGTTTTTATCCAGCATTAACGTGTGACTCCAATTATTTGTGATCAATCCATCGGACTGCTTTGGATTCGCAGTAATGCGCCTGAATGTGCGGGTGCGGGTATTAAAATAAAGCAGGCCGAATCCGGTCTGGCACCAGAAATTACCCGCTTTATCTTCCGTGATGTTGATGACGGCATCGTTAAAACGGAATTGGTTTTCTTTTGGATAATAGTTGATGAAATTATTTTTAGCGGGATCATATAACGACAATCCTCTTTCCGTACCGACCCATAACCGGTGGCTGTGGTCGTTGAATACCGTGAAGACTGTATCGCTGGCAATGCTGAAGGGATTATCAGGATCATGGTAAAAAGCAGCAGCGGAATCGTTTTTGGTATCAAACAGGTAAAGTCCTTTCTGAGTGTAATAGCCAATTGTACTGTTAAATGGATTGTACTGCGTATTAGTCAGCCAAAGATGATCCGGGCGAGTGGAGTCTTCCGTGATACGGACAAATCCTTTTTGCTTCGCCGAATCAGGAGTTGCCAGATAACCGGTAAAGGAATGATTTTTTTCATTGAATTCATATAACCCGTTGGCGGAACTTAGCCAGATGTGCCCGGAAGCATCCTGGAGCATGTCATTAAGGAAGGCAGCGTTAACGTGATTTTTCCCCTTTTCCTGTTTGCCGTACCACTCATATTTCCCGGTTTCCGGGTTGAAAAAACAAAATGAAGAAGTGCCATTTACATCATCACGTGATTCAATCCAAAGGCGGCCACGGTTATCATCATGGATATCAAATATTGCATGAGTTGAATCAGCAGCGGATGAATCAATGCGGCAGAGAATAAAACGATCCTGTTGCCGGCTATAAAGATAGATTGAATTCGAACGGTACATGCCCACCCAAAGACGTCCTTTTCTATCCTGGAAGATTTTGTCTACCCTTACTTTATTAGGATCTGTAATACCCATTGTGTAAACCCGGGTATGGTAACCGTCATACCGTACCAAACCCTGCTGCGTACTCATCCAGATGTACCCTTCTTTGCCTTGTATCATCGAAAGAACCGTTCCTTCCGGCAGGCCGTTCTTAACGGTTAACCGCTTAAAATGCAGCTCGGCAGGCAGCCCGGATTGAGCGTAACAGTATGTACTGCTTAAAAACAGGATGATAAAGAAGAACAAATATTTCACGGGGCTCACTTGCGCTTTTACGATATCAAAGATTGTCTGAATGACGGATTGAAACGGATTCAGGGATTTCACGGATTTTTCTGTTGGGTCTTTAATGTGAGTTTGGGATAAATATCCCTTTTTTTGCCCGTCATTCGTGTCCCGAAATTCGGGAGAATTCCATATGTCGCAAGTTTGTAACTTGTGACATTTCACAACGTTAGTCTGGTCACAAGTCACCCCGATTTTCGGGGCGACATGAGTGGTGACCGGGTTTGTGTCATAAGGTGCTATTTTTATATGTCTTTTGATTAAGTTTTGAACATTGACCATTGCATACGGACGGCTACCGTCTTCGGTCAACCGTCTATCGTCATCTGTGTAATCCTTTAATCCCATTAATCCGTGATTCAGACAACTGGTAATTGAATAACAAACTCAGTTCCTTCCCCTTCTTTACTTTCCACACTTAAGTTTCCCGCCATGCGCCTTCACAATATCATAACTCATGCTCAATCCCAGCCCGGTTCCCTGGCCGGTCGGTTTGGTGGTGAAGAAGGGCTGGAAGATTTTCTTTTTAACCTCATCGGGAATGCCGGGGCCGTTGTCTTTCACCCGGATTTCCACCCCTCGATCCCCTGAAGGGGAGCGTAACGGAACGGGTGCTTACCAGTTACGGATGGCTTGTACCCATTCCGATTTTGTTTTGCCTTTTCAGACACGGCATAAAAAGCATTATTGATCAGGTTTAGTAATACCCGGCCAATATCCTGTGGAACGACATTTACTTTTGGAAGGAGCTTCATCGGCCTCCAGTTTAAAATCGGCAGTGAAGGATTTGTCCCTGGCCCGGAGCCCGTGGTAGGAGAGCCGCAGGTATTCATCGGCTAACGCATTTATATCGGTCGGTTCTTTTTGTCCGCTGCTGCCCCGGCTGTGCTGAAGCATGCCCTTGACGATTCCGTCTGCACGCCTTCCATGGGTAAGAATCTTTTCCAGATTCTGCCTGATATCACCAGCAATTTCTTTTGCCTCCCTGATATCCCCGTTTATCCAGCTCCTCATCCATTTCCTCAAACAGCTCACCGCTGACTTCTGAGAAATTATTTACGAAATTCAGCGGGTTTTGTATTTCGTGGGCAATGCCGGCGGTGAGCTCCCCGAGGCTTGCCATTTTTTCGGCCTGGACCAGTTGGGACTGGGTGGCTTTTAATTCACTTAGTGTCTGTTCGATTTTGTTTTTGGCCACTTCCAGGTTTTTAAAATCTTCATAGCGGGCATAGGCGACCGAAAATGTCTCTGCCAGCGATTGTACCAGCTCTATTTCATCCTCTGTAAGCGGACCGGTATTCCCGACATAGAGCATTCCCTGGGTGAAGGGTATAAATTGCAGCACCAGCCGTTCCGGCGCTTTTTCAGCGTCCTGAAATTTCGTAGGGTTATCGATCTGATTCAGCTCAATAAGAGACTGAGTCCAATTGATGAATTGCTCCTGGTCCCATTCTTCGTGATAAACTTTCTGCTTTTGCCAGTGCTTAACAATTTGATCCACCAGGGTCGAGCTATTAAATTTCAGATGCAGGGCGGCAATAGCCTGGCCGGATGGAGTAGACAGATAAACTTGTACCTGTTCCGTCGCTTCATCGATGATAAATACACCACAGCGAAAAAATGGTACGCCAAGTGTCGTAAGCTCACGCCAGATGAGCGGGGTGATGCGCTCGAGGTCTTTGGCGGTTCGCATGGAAGCGATCTCGGCACGGACGCGGTCGAGGGAGGCCTGCTGCAACGCCTCGCGGGCCTGTTCCAACTCCAGCTCCCGTGTTCGCTCCCGCTCCTTCGCTATCAACCTGCGGCGTTGAAATCTGTCGAGACCGGCTAAAAAAGCTATCCCGAGTAATCCATACATTAAATATGCTGCTGTTGTTTGCCACCACGGTGGTAAAATCTTTATGGTCAGAGGTGTGCCGTTTTCATCCCAGACTCCGTCGCTGTTTGAAGATTTCACCTCAAACGTATATGTGCCCGGGCTCAGGTTTGTGTATTTGGCTCTCCGTGAAGTACCTGCATCAATCCAATTCCTGTCGTACCCTTCCAGGCGATAGGTATAACGATTTCGCGACGGGTTGGTAAAATGTAACCCTACATAGTCGAACGTAAGTTCGTTTTGGTTGTACTTCAACGTTATCTGCTCTTTCCGGTTAACCGGTAACGAGTAAGCATCTTTAAATATATGCAGTCCTGTAATTGCCGTGACCGGAGGATTTGGATTTGGCTTAAAATCCTGCGGGTTGATGGCAGTGACTCCTTTCGGGCCTCCAATAAATATTCTACCGTCTATACCTTTGATGACTGCACGTTGATCAACTGGAGGATTATCGAAGCCATCTTCCTCATTATAGGTAATGAAGGTCTTTGTCTTAGGATCGAACCGGGCCACACCACCTGATGTCGCAAGCCAAAGCAGTCCTTGTTTATCTTGTATGATGCCTTCTACAGCGTTATTTGGTAAACCATCCTCCGTAGTATACTGAATAGTTTTTCCAGTGTTTCTATCCAGCAGAAACAATCCGTTAGTCACAGTTGTTACCCAAAATCGATCTGAACGGTCTTCATAAATCTGTAAAATGCTTTCCCCATTGAGATATGTTGTAAATGTTTCTGTTTTTTCGTCAAACCGGTTTATACCACCATCGAAAGTGCCAATCCACAGGGTGCCCTGATGGTCTGTGTACATTTGCATTAACTTATTATCACTTAAACTTTTTGGATCAGATGGATCATGTTGAAAACGCCGAAAGCGTTTGGTTTTAAAATCGTACTGGTTAAGGCCGCCGCCCCAGGTGCCGATCCACAAATGTTGGTCATCAGTTTGCTTAATAAACATTATAGTGGAATTACTTAAACTGTCGGGGTTTGCAGCATCGGCTGTAAACTTCCTATGGCTCTTTCGAACCGGATCAATGCGATAAAGGCCACTTTGCTGTCCTACCCATAGCATTCCTTCCCGGTCTTTAAATACACTTTCTACAGGATTACCCCACAATCCGTCCGGAGCCGGTTTTGTATCCGAGAATCGTTCCATGTTTCCTGTGGCCGGGTTCATTCGAAATAGTTGGCCTGAAAAGGTTCCAATCCAAAGCGTATCTTTGCTTTCCTGATAAAGGGATCTTACGCCATTATTTGCACTAATTTCTTTTGCTCCATATAACCGAAACCGGCTGAAGGAAGGCTCGATTTTATTGAGGCCGCCACCTTCAGTCCCAACCCAAAGAATACCCTGATGGTCTTCATAGAAGGATAAAACATTGTTGCTTGACAAACTTTTCGGATCGCCTGCCTGATACCTGAAGGGTGTCAGCGTGTGCGTAGTGGGATCGTATCGATTGATTCCACCGGAATAAGTTGCCACCCAGAGCATGCCGGTCTTGTCCCTCTGAATAACATCGACCGCAGCGGATTCGATACTTGCTTTTACACCATGGGGGGCATGCAAATGCTTCAAATCATTAGAATCATCACCCAGAACGTCAAGCTCACCTCCCATTGGGTCATAGCGATAGAGGCCTGACTGACAGGTACCGATATAAATAGCACCGTTTGGCGCTCCCCCTATGGCTGTAACCCGGTTATCACGTAGCGATTTCTGTGCGGTTGGCAGAACAGGTATGAAATTATCTGCAGTTGAATCGTAGCGATTTAATCCTCCCACGTATGCGGTTGGATCTTCGGCATCACCTGTCCCTACCCACAAATTGCTATCCTGGTCCTGGTATAAGGCACTTATAACATTGCTGGTAAGCGTGTGTTCGTTATCCGCATCATGGGTGTAGCAGATAAACGTTCCTTTATCCTTATCAAGGCGATCGAGGCCGTTGCGCGTGCCAATCCAGATGGTTCCATCTTTTGTCTGCAGGATCACATTCACTGAATCCGAGCTCAACGAAGCTGGATTACCTGGCTCATGTTTAAAATGAGTGAATTTCTCTTTTCCTGAATTGTATAGGTTAAGGCCGCCACCCCAGGTACCCACCCAAAGCCTTCCGTCCCGATCTACATAGAGGGTGCGGACATAGTCGTTTGAAAGGGATGTGCTGTCAAGCGGGTTGTGCCTGTACGTCTTGATATTGTAACCATCATAGCGGCTGAGTCCACTGAGACCGCCCACCCAGAGAAAACCTTGTTTATCCTGCACGAGGCTATAAATCCAGTCGGAAGGGAAACCGTCTGACTTATTAATGTGATCAAACTGGATGTCCTGTGCAAAAAGACCGGAGCTCATTGCCAGGACTAACATCATAAGGCAATAAAAGTTTCTAAAAGAAAATTGTTTAATAATTATGTTCATAATCATTCTGTATCAAAGATTATCTGAATCACGGATTGGCACAGATTTAGGGATTTCACGGATCTGTCTGTTAGGTCTTTAATGTAGGTTCGGGATAAATATTCATTTAAGATTCCAGACCGATGACGGCTGACCGTGGACGGTGGCGGTTTTGAAATGATAACCTGATTTGAGTCATAAGCTCCTATTTTCATAAGTCTTTTGATTACGTAATGAACATAAGCCATTGCATCCGGATAGCCACCGTCTGCGGTCAACCGTCCTTCGTCGTCAGTGTAATCCATTAATCCCATTAATCCGTGATTCAGACAATTGGTAATTGAATGATAAACTCGGTTCCGTCCCCTTCTTTTGTTTCCACTCTCAGTTCCCCGCCATGCGCCTTCACAATATCATAACTCATGACAATCCCAGACCGGTTCCCTGGCCCGTCGGTTTTGTGGTGAAAAACGGCTGGAAGATTTTCTTTTTAACCTCATCGGGAATACCGGGGCCGTTGTCTTTCACCCGGATTTCCACCCCTGAATCCCCTGAAGGGGACTTCACGGTACTGGTACTCACCGTAACTGATGGTTTGTAACCATTCGGATTTTGTTTCGCCTTTTCAGAGACGGCGTAAAACGCATTATTGATCAGGTTCAGTAATACCCGCCCCATATCCTGCGGAACCACATTTACTTTTGGAAGGGCTTCATCCGCTTCCAGTTTAAAATCGGCCGTGAAGGATTTGTCCCTGGCCCGAAGTCCGTGATAGGAGAGTCTCAGGTATTCATCGGCAAAGTGCATTAATATCGGTCGGTTCTTTTTCCCCGCTGCTGCCCCGGCTGTGCTGAAGCATCCCTTTAACGATCCCGTCTGCACGCCGTCCGTGGGTAAGGATCTTTTCGAGGTTTTGAATCACATCTTCCGTGATTGCTTTTACTTCCACAAGATCCCCGTTTTCGATTTCCTCTTTCATTTCCTCCAGAAGTTCAGTGCTCACTTCTGAGAAGTTGTTTACGAAATTGAGCGGGTTCTGAATTTCATGGGCAATGCCGGCGGTGAGTTCTCCCAGGCTGGCCATTTTTTCGGCCTGGATGAGTTGGGACTGGGTTGCTTTTAAGTTTGTCAGTGATTCCTGCAGGTCCCGGGTTCGGTCCGACACTTTCTCTTCTAGCACCTTGTTAGCTTTCTTTAGATTGCGTGAGCGGTACGCAATGAACGACCACAAAGCAACAATAAACAGGATGGCATAAACCACGTAAGCCCACCAGGTTTGCCACCAAGGCGGATAGATGGTAATGGCCAGGGATGGATTCTCGGTGCTCCATACTCCATCGGGGTTAGCTGCCTTTACGTGAAAGTTATAGGTGCCGGGTGAAAGATTGGTATACACGGCAGTTCGCTGTGTCCCGGCGTTGATCCAGTTTTCATCATATCCGTCCAGCTTGTAGGCATAGTGAACCAGGTTCGCATTTTGGTAATAAAGCCCCACATACCTAAATGTAATCCTGTTTTCATTATAAGTGAGTTCGATATTTTTTTCCCCAAATACCACTATGGTGGAATCCCGCATGGGCCGGCTGCCGGGAATCGTAAAGGCTGCCGATTGAATATGCACAACGGGTGCATGGGTATCGGGAGTAAAGTCCTCCGGATTGACTGAAATAAATCCATTATCGCAGCTAAAAAGGAATTGGCTGCTGCTGACTTTAAAGCCGAAAGTAAAATTGCTTCCCGGCAGTCCGTCGGCACCGGTGAGGTTTCGTACCTTACAAGTTTTCGGGTTGAATATGGAAATGCCTCTAAATGACGGTAACCATAAATTGTTGCGGCTGTCTCTGAGAATGGCAAAAGCGCCATTATACAGCAAGCCGTTCTTTTCCGTAAACCGTTCCACCCGGGTTGTCCTTGGATCAAACCGGAAGACCCCGCCATCATAAGTGGCAACCCACAGATCGTTTTGGGGGCCTTCTTTAATGCTTAGTATAGTGTAAAAACCGGGAGCTATTCCTAAATAAGAAGTAAAGGTACCGGTTTTCCGGTTGAACAGGTTAAGGCTCCCTGTGTTGGTTCCAACCCAAAGCGTACCTTTATTGTCTTCAAAAATATAGTACGCCTGGTCATCATCCAGTGCCCCGTGATTATTACGATTAAATAAATTGTTTCGAATATAAGGATAGCGGATAAATTTCCCCGTTTCAGGATCAAGTTTACATATACCGCCTCCGTTTGTTCCCACCCATATATTCCCTAAATGATCCTGGTATATAAAATTGATATCGTTGTTACTCAGGGAGGTGGAATCTTTTTTGTTATTCCGGTAATAAGTAGTTTTCCCGGTGTGCGGATCATAGCAATCCAGGCCATAATCTCCGTTATTACCGCCGCCAAACCAAATCTTACCCGTATTATCTACCATCACTGGACCTGCATTTGGGTTAGCTGCCTTGCCTTTCCAGAATTTGATTGCCGTGAAGGAATCCGTTCCGGGACGCCAGTGATATAACCCGTGTTCAGCTCCGATCCAAACCGTGCCGTCGGAGGCTTTGGCAAATCCATATAATTGATGTGGCGAAACCGTGCCTCCGGGGAAATAATGCAAAGCTCCGGGATTATTACTGTACTGAACAAAACCGGAACGCCGGTGATTAATCCATTGAACCCCAAGTTGTTGAACAGCGAACCACAGCGTACCGTTATTATCCAGCATCAACGTGTGATTCCAATTATTTAAGATCAATCCATCGGACTGTTTTGGATCGGCGGTAATGCGGGTAAATGTGCGGGTGCAGGTATTAAAATAAAGCAGGCCGAATCCGGTCTGGCACCAGAAATTACCCGCTTTATCTTCGAGGATGTCGATGACGGCATCATTATTTCCGAATGGTTTTTCTTTCGGATAATAGTTGGTGAAATTATTTTTAGCGGGATTATATAACGACAATCCTCTTTCTGTGCCGATCCATAACCGGTGGCTGCGGTCGTTAAATACCTTAAAGACAGTGTCGCCGGCAATGCTGTAAGGGTTATGGGGATCGTGGTAAAAAGCAGCAGCGGAATCGGTCTTTGTATTAAAACGCCAAAGACCTTTCTGTGTGTAAAAATCGATTGATCCGTTAAATGATTGGTAATGAGTATTGGTCAACCAAAGATAATCCGGGCGAGTGGAGTCTTCCGTTATACCGACAAATCCTTTTTGCTTCGCCGAATCAGGAGTTGTTAAATAACCGGTAAAGGAATGATTATTTTCGTTGAACTCATACAACCCGTTGGTGGAGCTTAGCCAGATGTTTCCGGAAGCATCCTGTAATTCGGCAAAAAGAGCAGATGCATTTATGTGATTTTTCCCGCTCACCCGTTTGCCGTACCACTGATAGTTACCGGTTTGCGGATGGAACAAACAAAATGAAGTAGTGTTATTAATAGCATTATATGATGCAATCCAAAGGCGGCCCCGGTTATCCTCATGGATATCGAATATATTATTTGAATTGTATGAATCAGAAGCGGACGAATCAATACGGCAGCGAATAAAACGATCCTGCTGCCGGTTATAAAGATAGATTGAATTCGAACTGAGCAAACCCACCCAAAGCCGTCCCTTTCGATCCTGGAAGATTTTGGCTACCCTTATTTTATTAGGATCTGTAATACCCATTGTGTAGACCCTGGAATGATAACCGTCATACCGTACCAAACCCTGCTGGGTACTCATCCAGATGTATCCTTCCTTGTCCTGTACCATCGAAAGAACCGTTCCTTCCGGCAAGCCGTTCTTAACGGTTAACCGGTTAAAATGCAGCTCGGCAGGCAGCCCGGATTGGGCGTAACAGTACATGCTGCTAAAAAACAGGATGATAAAGAAGAACAAATATTTCATCGGTTTCACTTGCGTTTTTACGATATCAAAGATTGTCTGAATGACGGATTGAAACGGATTCAGGGATTTCACGGATTTTTCTGTTAGGGCTTTAATGTGAGTTTGGGATAACGAAATCCCACGACCAAAACTCCTTACTGTCATTCCGATCCCGATGGATCGGGAGAGGAATCTATCCTGGCTACCCACACAGCATCGGTAAATGCCTTTTATATGGATTCTATCCAGGATAAATTTCTTCCCGAGAATTCGGGATTCCACTTCGCTCGAAATGACAGTAAGGAGTTGGAGTTTTTGCATTGATCTCTTATTCGGTCATATTAATCTGTGTAATCTTTTAATCCCATTGATCCGTGATTCAGACAACTGGTAACCGAACAATAAACTCAGTTCCTTCTCCATCCTTACTTTCCACACTTAGTTTCCCGCCATGCGCCTTCACAATATCATAGCTCATGGACAATCCCAGCCCGGTTCCCTGGCCGGTTGGCTTAGTGGTGAAAAACGGCTGGAAGATTTTCTTTTTGACATCATCGGGGATTCCGGGGCCATTGTCTTTTACACGGATTTCGACCCCCCGGCCCCCTGAAGGGGGAGAAATCTGGCGGGTGCTTACGATAACAGAGGGTTTATAGCTACCGTCCGCCTTCGCCGATTTATCTGACGAAGCCTTGGCGAGGTCAGAGGCTTTGGCGGACACTGCATAAAACGCATTGTTGATCAGGTTCAACAATACTCGTCCAATATCCTGGGGAACAACATTTACTTTTGGGAGTGCTTTATCGGCTTCCAGTTTAAAATCAGCAGTGAAGGATTTGTCCCTGGCCCGGAGTCCGTGGTAGGAGAGGCGCAGGTACTCATCAGCTAACGCATTTAAATCAGTCGGTTCCTTTTCCCCGCTGCTGCCCCGGCTGTGCTGAAGCATGCCTTTGACGATCCCGTCCGCCCGCCGTCCGTGATGCAGGATTTTTTCGAGGTTTTGGATGACATCTTCGGTGATGGCCTTTACTTCCACGAGATCTCCGTTTTCAATCTCCTCCTTCATTTCCTCCAGAAGCTCGGTGCTCACTTCCGAGAAGTTGTTTACGAAATTGAGGGGATTCTGGATCTCGTGGGCAATGCCGGCGGTGAGTTCACCCAGGCTGGCCATTTTTTCGGACTGGATGAGCTGGGACTGGGTGGATTTCAGATCATCAAGTGTATTCTTAAGTCTCTGATTCGCTTTTTTACTTTTTTTATAGTTCCTGTAAAGGATGAAGGAGATTAACAGTAAAAAAGCCAGACCGGTTAACAGTAGATATAACCGCAACTTGTTTCGATAAGCAGTTTTTGCCGCTTCAAGTTCTTGCTGGCGTTCTTTTTCGCGGGCAACTATGGTTTGTATCGCTTTCAAATTCACTTCGCCGAACAAGCTGTCCCTGTAAGCATCCGCTATTTTAAGATATCGAAGTGATTCTTTAGGGTTTTTTTGTTCATATAAACCGGACAATAATTTCGCTGCCTCAAGGGAAGATGACTTTTGACCCAAATCCTGCGACACTTCAAGTCCCTTGTGTGCATAATAAAGGGCAGAATCCGGTTGGTTCTGGGTCTTAAAATATTCTGAAATACTGTTGTAAACAGCAGTCAAAGCCCGCAGCCGATTGCCTTTAATTGCATTCTGTTCACTTATTTTGTAATAATGTAAGGCTTCATTATTCCTCCCGGACTTCAGTGCGATATTTCCGAGAAGCTGGTAGACAGCTGGCTCATTATAGTTCAGCTTTTCAAAGCTCTTAACAGCCTTTTTTTCATAATATTCAGCTGAATCCAGTTGGTTGTACAATAAATGTATAGCCCCCATTTGCAGGTATCCATAAGCAAGTCCCGGATCGATGTGCCGATCAATATGTCCTGCCAGTTCTAACAAAATTTGTTGGTGTGAATAGTCAATGGCTTTCTGATAATCTTTCAGGTTTGCGTACACAGCAGCCATATTGCTCAATGCGGGTGCAGCTAACACCTCTAAATGATGCTCCTTTGCAAGTTGAATGGCTTCAAACCCTAATTCCAGGGTTTTCGGATAGTCCCCCTGCTGTTGTGCTGGGGCAGTCAAAAAGCCAAGTGCCAGTATTTGTCCCGGTATAAAATTAATCTTCCGGGCAAGTCTCAAAGCCTGCTGCCCGTAAAACGTGGAGGAATCTGGATTTCCAAAACGGTATGCATCACAAAGGGTTGCCTGAGCATAAATCTTAGTGGTATCATTTTTCGTGGTGGCCAATATACTTTTTAAGCTGTCAATTACTTCTTTTGTCTGGGCATAACAGGCCCCGGATACCAGTAAAAGCAGAATGGTAAGATTCAATATTTTTATTTTCATATCAGTTATGCCGGTATTTGAATGATAAATGTGCTTCCAGCGTCTTCCTTTGTTTCTAACTTTAACTCGCCCCCGTGTGCCTTCACAATATCATAGCTCATAGACAATCCCAGCCCCGTTCCCTGTCCCGTCGGTTTGGTAGTGAAGAAGGGCTGGAAGATTTTCTTTTTAACCTCATCGGGAATGCCGGGGCCATTGTCTTTTACCCGGATTTCCACCCCTGAATCCCCTGAAGGGGACGTAACGGAACTGGTACTGACAGTTACAGATGGCTTGTACCCATCGAGGTTTTGTTTTGCCTTTTCAGAGACGGCATAAAAACGCATTGTTGATCAGGTTCAGTAATACCCGTCCGATATCCTGCGGAACCACATTTACTTTTGGAAGGTTCTTCATCGGCTTCCAGTTTAAAATCGGCAGTAAAGGATTTGTCCCTGGCCCGGAGTCCGTGGTAGGAGAGACGCAGGTATTCATCGGCTAACGCATTTAGATCAGTCGGTTCTTTTTGCCCACTGCTGCTCCGGCTATGCTGCAGCATGCCTTTTACGATGGCGTCCGCCCGTTTGCCATGATGAGTATATTTTTTCTGAGATTTTGCTTTGATGTCATTAGCGATTATCTTTTACTTCATCAATGATTTCCTTTGTCTGACTTCTTCGTTCTAGTTCGTCGATCAATTCTGTATTTACTTCAGAAAAATTATTGACGAAGTTTAACGGGTTTTGGATCTCATGGGCAATGCCGGCAGTGAGTTCCCCGAGACTATGCCATCTTTTCGGATTGGATCAATTGGGATTGCGTTAATTTTAGTTCGTTATATGCTTTCTCAATTTCTTTTGCCTGCTCTAATTCTTTCTCCCTACTTTTCATCCGTTCTTTTTCGATTATCCTGTTTCTTATTGAGCGGTTAGCAAAAAATAAGATGACAAGAAAACAACCAGCATATAATGTGTAGGCCCACCAGGTTTTCCACCAGGGTGGAGAGATAATGATTGCAATATTTTTTCCCGCCCATACGCCGATTTCGTTAACTGCCTTTACTTTAAAAATATAACTTCCCGGTGGCACATTGAAGTAGTAAGCTGCTTTGTTTTCACCGGCCTTTTGCCAGTTATGGTCATAGTTTTCCAGCATGTATTGCAGTTGATTGTCCGTTCCTGTACTGGCGTAATCAATACTTGCAAATTCAAAAGAAAAAGTATCTTGGTTGTGCTGTAAGCGAATAGTTTTGGTTTGTGATAAAGCCAGCGGAAGAACATTGCCCTTGCCAACGGTCACCGGCTTACTGGAAAGAAGAAAGTTAGTAATGCTTACCACTGGAGCAGGAACATTTTGTGTCAGGTGGCTCGGCCGGAAGGAAAAATAACCCGTACTGTCGCCAAAGAGTATTTGGCCGTTTTCCCGGATATATCCGGATCTAGTTGTAATCTCCCGATCTACCCCCTGGTCTTTCCCATAAATTACCACCGAATTTTTTTCTACATTTAATTTTATAATACCCGGGTCCGTATTTAACCATAAATTTTTATCATGATCTTCTATTATATAATTTATGCCAGTAGTGGAAGTCAATAAACCGGAGGGATCATTAAAATTTATGAACTTATCCTTTTCTTTATTGTATTTATATAAGCCCAGACTGGTTGCTACCCATAAATTTCCATCACTGTCTTTTTTGATGTAATTGACAGCTGTTATCGAAGTCAAATATACTTTATAATCCCCGCTTTGTTCGTCAAGCTTTACTAAGCCACTGCTTGTACCTACCCACACCTGCTTATTTTTATCTTTTAAAATACATAAGATGGCGCCTCCGCCTGGAAAAGGAGGGGGTTTCTGAAATATTTTTGTAAATTTTCCTGTCCTTATATCCAATGTTTGTAAGCCACTGAAAGTACCTACCCACAACTTGTCTTTGTCACCCGGTTTTATCATCAAAACTATATCAGAAAGCAGGCTATTGGCATCGCCTTCTATATGATGATACCCCTTAAAAGAGTGTGTAACGGGATCAAAGTGATATAAGCCCCGGGGAGTAGCCAGCCAGAATGTATTGTCTTCCTTATCCTTTTTAAGGTCGAGGGTCCAATTTTTAGGAAAAGCAGAGGCTCTGTCTATTAAAAATTTATGCTCTTTTCCACTGCTGTCAATATGTATCAATCCCTCTTTTGTGCCCAGCCATAAAGTATGCAGGCTGTCTTCTGCAAAAGCAGTAACAGGTTTTTTAATGTTATAATGAGGCAGTTTGTTTTGATAGGGATTTATTTTGTATAAATTGAAAATTCCGTTCTGTGCCCCCCAGGTAGATATCCAGATGATTCCGTCTCTTGTTTTATAGGCATACCAAAATAAATTGGTAGCCAATTTCTCTTTACTGTTTTTATCATCACCGTAATGCGTCACTTTTTTTGTGGAAGGATCGTATACATTTATACCTCCCTGCATGGTTATTATCCAAATTCTGCCGGCATTATCTTCTGTAATAGAAGTGATATGGTCTGCTGCATAATTAAGCGCTTCCCCTCTAGGCGGTCTGCTTAGTTTTTCCGGATGAGCAGGATCATAATAATAGTGTGTAAAAACTCCGGTAGCCCTGTTTAGTGTTTGCAAACCATCTCCGGCAGTACCTACCCAAAAATTATCTTTGCTGTCTTCAAAGATGGCCCGCACATGGTTATCGGCAATACTATTGGGATTGTTTGGATCGTGCAGGTAACTTTTAAATGTACCCGTTTTACGATCAAACCGGTTCAACCCGCCAGCACCTTCCTGCGCATTTTCGTAAAAGGGGCTACCGGTGCCTACCCATATCACTCCTTCGTGATCTTCATAAATTGCCCGCACCAGGTTATTGCTAAGGCTGGTCGAGTCATTTGGAATATGCGCAAAATGAGTAAAGGTGCGGGTGGTAGGATTAAAGCGATCCAGACCGCCATAAGTGCCCACCCACAAAGTCCCCTCCATATCCTGCATCAGAACTGTTACCGTATCACTGCTAATGGTAGTGGGATCATTTGCCTGGTGGCGAAAATGCGTAACGATGCCTGTGGCGGGATCCAAATGGTCTAATCCGGTTACATAAGTACCAATCCAGATGCTGCCATCATTTGCAGCGAGAATACATTCAAGCCGGTTATCTGCAATGGAATTGGGATTTTTTGGATCGTGCAGGAAATGAGTAAATTGTTGCCCGTCGTATTTGTAAACGCCGGTATAACTTGCCAGCCAGAGAAATCCATCCTGGTCCTGCGACATACCTGAAATTAATTGCCAGGGTACATCTTTCGGCGGCTTTACCCTTTCAAAATTTATTTCCTGTGCAAAGCCACTCAAATGAAAAAGCGACAGAACGAAAGTAAAGAGAAGAGAAAAAGGCAAACGTATTTTCATTATATAAGGATTTAGGAAGCTTTAAATTGGATTTTATTTCATCTTAAGGGTAATTGAATAATAAATGTTGATCCTTCACCTTGTTCCGACCCAACATTTAGTTTCCCACCATGAGCCTTCACAATGTCATAGCTCAGAGATAATCCCAGACCGGTTCCCTGGCCGGTCGGCTTGGTGGTGAAGAAGGGCTGGAAGATTTTCTTTTTAACCTCTTCGGGAATCCCGGGGCCATTGTCTTTTACCCGGATTTCCACCCCTGAATCCCCTGAAGGGGACTTAACGGAACGCGTACTTACCAATACAGATGGTTTGTACCCATTCCCGATTTTGTTTTGCCTTTTCAGATACTGCGTAAAACGCATTGTTGATCAGGTTTAGTAATACTCGTCCGATATCCTGCGGAACTACCTTTACTTTTGGGAGTGCTTCATCCGCTTCCAGTTTAAAATCGGCCTTAAAGGATTTGTCCCTGGCCCGAAGTCCGTGATAGGAAAGGCGCAGGTATTCATCGGCCATAGGCATTGATATCCGTCGGTTCTTTTTGACCGCTGCTGCCCCGGCTGTGTTGTAGCATGCCTTTGACGATCCCGTCCGCACGCTTTCCATGAGTAAGGATTTTTTCAAGGTTTTGAATGACATCATCTGACAATGGCTTTTACTTCCTCCAGGTTACCGTTTCTCAATTTCCTCCTTCATTTCCTCCAGGAGTTCGGTGCTCACTTCCGAGAAATTGTTTACGAAATTCAGCGGATTTTGGATCTCGTGGGCGATGCCGGCTGTGAGTTCCCCGAGTGAGGCCATCTTTTCGGTCTGGATGAGTTGGGCCTGGGTGGCTTTCAAATCGGAAAGCGTTTGCTTTAAAACGTTATTCGTTTTTTTCTTTTGCCGGTTGTTACGATACAACAGCAAGGCAATTATAAAAATAATAGCGAGGACCACTATTAAGCCTATCATCTTCAACTTGTTTTGATAAGCAGCCTGATCATCAGCTATTTTTTTCAACCTGCGTTGCTCCTGGAAACCATGCATTCTGCATCTGAATTAACTTATTGGCTATAAGCATTGTTAAGACTATCTTGTAATGCATTTTCCTTTTTTTAGAGCATGTAATGCTAAGGCAGATTTATTGAGTGATTCATAAATGGTGGACAATTGAGTATATCCGTTAGCTTCAAGCCAGTTTTATTTCGGAAGGATTTGGCCGATGCTATTGCCTTTAACGTATAATATAATGCAGAGTCTGCTTGGTTCTGTTGCCAGAAACACCTTTCCTAAACCTAAATAACCAGAGCTCAAACCAATCAATACATTATTACGAGCGGAGGCATTGATCGACTTCCTGAAATTAACTTTTGCAGAATCGTATTGTTGTTTTGCGATCATAAACCAGACCATATCTGCTGATAAAGTTGCCCTAACCCTATTTGATAAGGAGAGTTTTGATATTGAAACAGTGTCTTTTGAAAATAATAAAGAGCTGAATCAGGTTGATTATTTCTAGCAAATAGCATCCCTATATTTCTTGTTGTTAAGGACAATATTTTTGGGTTATTTAACTTTTTCCCAATTTTCAAAGCTTCATGGAGCTGAATCTTTTCTTCATCAAACATCCGGGAAGCGTCATACAACGTAGAGAGTTCAAAATGAACCATTCCTATAATAGAAAGCCTGGCATCTTCCGGACTTTTAGAGAAAGAAAAATTAGCATATCCCCAACCGTTCTCCGCACTGTTGGGCTCGCTGGCAATTTTTAAAGCCTGATTATAATTTTCCAGTGCTTTGAGTAAATCCATTTGATATATTAGTACATAGGCAATTTGTTCATGAGCATCTGCCTCGTATAATTTTAGATTTAGCTTTTTTGCAAATGCTAATTGCTGTTCGTGGTAATACAAAGCGCTATCCAATTCACCGTTTTGAAGGTAAAAGCCCATTTTCCGGTAGGTATCCATCTTAATGGTATCGTTTGCCGTATGTTGCAGTACATAGTTTAAACTATCTAAGTACTGAGAATCTTGCGCCAATACCAGCACAAGGAAACACGAGAAGAAGAATAATAAATTACTGATTTCATACGGATTCTGCTTTAGGTAATTGGATAGTGAATGCGGTTCCTTCACCTTCACTTGGATTCAACCTTCAATTCCCCACCATGCGTTTTTATAATATCATAGCTCATGGTCAACCCCAGCCCGGTTCCCTGTCCGGTTGGTTTGGTGGTAAAGAAGGGCTGGAAGATTTTCTTTTTAACCTCATCGGGAATGCCGGGGCCGTTGTCTTTTACCCGGATTTCCACCCCTGGATCCCCTGAAGGGGACGTAACGGAACTGGTACTTACAATTACAGAGGGTTTGTATCCATTCGAGCTTTTGTTTCGCCTTTTCAGACACGGCATAAAACGCATTGTTGATCAGGTTTAGTAATACCCGGCCAATATCCTGCGGGACCACATTTACTTTTGGAAGGACTTCATCGGCCTCCAGTTTAAAATCGGCAGTGAAGGATTTGTCCCTGGCCCGGAGCCCGTGATAGGAGAGACGCAGGTATTCATCAGCTAACGCATTTAGATCAGTCGGTTCTTTTTCCCCGCTGCTGCCCCGGCTGTGCTGAAGCATGCCTTTGACGATCCCGTCTGCACGTTGACCGTGAGTAAGAATTTTTTCAAGGTTCTGGATGACATCATCTGCAATTGCTTTTACTTCCTCCAGATTGCCGTTTCTGATTTCCTCTTTCATTTCCTCCAAGCTCGCTGCTCACTTCCGAGAAGTTGTTTACGAAATTGAGCGGATTCTGGATTTCATGGGCAATGCCGGCGGTGAGTTCTCCGAGCTGGCCATTTTTTCGGACTGGATGAGCTGGGCCTGCGTGGATTTGAGTTCCTGCAATGATTGATGCAATTCTTTTGTTCTTTCATCAACCTGCTTTTCAAGCAATGTATTTTGGTTGGCAAGTATTTCTTTCTTTTCTTCGCTTATTCGTACTACTTCACTGGCGTTGCTGCGTACTTCATCAAGTATCTCTTTAAAACGCCATGCAACATAAACCATCAGCGATAACGGAAATGAGAGACAGACTACTGTGAGATAGAGATAGCAATGCGGGAAAGGCCATCGTTGAAATACAGCGAAAAAATTATAGGCATACATTAAGAGTGCTCCAAACATCAACAATGTTCCCCAAACAACAGACCATTGCGCACCTTTTAGGCTACGCCATGAACTAATAATCAGGTACAGGCAAATACATATAACTGAGACATCCAGAAGTGGTAAATGTGCGCCCTGAAAAAAATAATAATCACCCAAAGTAGCTACGGCATAGAAAATACTATACCCAATAAGCGGAATGCTAACCCTCCTTCCAAAGATCCTCGAAAGGATGATTATCATCAGACCAATCGATGTTCCTGTCAGGAAATATGCTATTAAAAAACCCAATCTGTAAGTGAAGAATGATATATCAGGGTTCCACGAGGCTATTCCGTAGATAGAAAAGCCAGCAGCCCATGATGTTACCGCCATGGCGATAAAGGCCAGGTTTTTTTCCCTCCTGTTCTGAAAATAAAGGAACCAGAACAAAACGCCCAAAACAGCACAGGCCGTTGACCAAAGGGTATAATAGCTCTTGAATTCCACTTTCTGACGAATAATTACGTTGTTCCTACCTGTACTTGTTAATCTTACAAATGAAGCATAGCCGGATGTGATCTCGGTTTTCAAGTATGAGGAGTTAAAAGGCGAACGATAGTCTACGATATGCACTGCAAGAATATGGTCAACATTCCTGCTAAGTTTTAAATCTAAAAAGTCTTGAATCTTAAATATATGTTCTTTAAACGGCTTACCGTTAAGACCTGTATTGCCGAATGAAGTCACGTATTTTCCGTCAATGAAAATGTCTGTTGCCGCATATGTTCGGGTATAAATTCCAACCGGGAAATTTTTAAAGCTGCTATCGAGCCGGAACCTGAATCTCAGCCATGCTTCGAACCTGCCGTCCTTGTCTGCATCTTTACCGCTCAGTTCAGAAAAATTGAATTTTTTCCAATCCCCGGTATCGATATCTGGTTTTGACCAATTCGGATCATTTCCCTTTTTATAAACCCATCCGCTAAAACCCGACAAATTTATACTCTGAAAATAAGCAGGTGAATACATTGAGGTATCCAGCACGACCGTGGTGTTCTGTGCCCGACAAAAACCAAGCGCAGAGAAAAAAAGAATCAGCAACAAAGATGCACGTTTCATAAGAGGGTTATCCTGGTATTTGAATGATAAATGTTGTCCCGTTGCCTTCTTTGGTTTCAACTTTTATTTCACCCCCGTGCGCCTTCACAATATCATAGCTCATAGACAATCCCAGCCCGGTTCCCTGGCCGGTTGGCTTAGTAGTGAAGAAGGGCTGGAAGATTTTCTTTTTAACCTCATCGGGAATCCCGTTCCCATTATCTTTCACCTGGATTTCCACCCCTGAAGGGGACTTTATTATATGGGTGCTTACTAAGACAGAAGGTTTGTACCCATTCCCATTTTGTTTCGCCTTTCCTGAGACGGCATAAAAGGCATTGTTGATCAGGTTAAGTAATACCCGGCCAATATCCTGTGGGACTACCTTTACTTTTGGTAGGGCTTCATCGGCTTCCAGTTTAAAATCAGAAGTGAACGATTTGTCCCTGGCCCGGAGCCCATGATAGGAGAGGCGCAGGTATTCATCGGCTAACGCATTTAGATCGGTTGGTTCTTTTTGCCCGCTGCTGCCGCGACTGTGCTGAAGCATCCCTTTGACGATCCCGTCTGCACGCCGCCCGTGATGGAGGATCTTTTCGAGGTTTTGGATGACATCTTCGGTGATGGCTTTTACTTCATCCAGATCCCCATTTTCAATCTCCTCCTTCATTTCCTCCAGAAGCTCGGTGCTCACTTCCGAGAAGTTATTTACGAAATTGAGGGGGTTCTGAATCTCATGCGCAATGCCGGCCGTTAGTTCACCGAGCGATGCCATTTTCTCGGCCTGGATAAGTTGGGACTGAGTGGCTTTTAATTCGCTCAGCGTCTGTTCTATCTTGTTTTTTGCTTTTTCCAGGTTTTTAAAATCTTCATAGCGGGCGTAGGCGACCGAAAAGGTTTCTGCAAGCGATTGTACCAGCTCTATTTCATCCTCTGTAAGCGGATGGGTATTCCCGACATAGAGCATTCCCTGGGTGAAGGGGAGAAAGTGTAAGTCGAGTGATTCCGGTGCCTGGTCCGCACCCTGGTAAGTTTCAGCACTCTGAACCTGTCCCATCTTAATCAGAGATTGCATCCACCGGATAAAATCATCCCGGTTCCAATGCTCTTTGTAAATGGCACCTTCGCGCCAGAAGGCAACAGATTCCCTGGTTAAACGGGTAGACTCAAAGGGTAAACTCAGGGCAGCAAGTGGCTGGCCATCGGGCTTGGATAAATAAACCTGAACGGTTGCCTGGTCCTCGTTGATAATAAATACCCCGCAGCGTATGAATGGGACATCCAGGGTTTTCAGCTCGTTCCAGATGACCGGAGTAATGCGGTTGAGATCCTCCGTTGTTCTCATGCTGGCAATTTCGCCGCGCACTCTATCTAATGAAGCCTGTTTAATTGCATCCCTTGCCTGCGCTTCTGCTTTTTGAAGATCGAGGAAACGGGTGTAGGCAAAATCAAAGACATCCGCAAATCTTCTGGCAATTTTTAAATTTTCCTCGGGTAGTTCTTTCTCTGAAATGAGTGCCAGATAACCCAATTTAAAAAACAAAAAGGATGCGACGAATTGAGCAGGTATCGTTTTAATAAATCTTTCTCTTTCCCGGGGATTGAAGCCGTTTTGTTCAGAGTTAACATTTAAAAAACGCAAACGTTTTTCACCAGATAGTTTTGCTTGCATGTATCCTTTTTTACTTCCCAATGCTTTACGGTATTCCGGAAACAATTCAGGCATACTTTCTTTCGTCACGTTCATTGTCCGGGAGAACGAAGATTTGCTAAACGGCCTGACAGCAAGATCTGATCTTGCACGCCAGATTTCCATACTGTCATTTTTTTCATCGGCTACGATAATGGAACAACCGATTATCTTAACGGTCAGCTTCTTGAATTCTGCAAAAAAACTGTCTGTAACCTTACCTGCTTCCTCACTTTTTCTCATGCCCAAGGCAAGAGAACGAACGCGTTCCAATGCTGCTTCAATCTGTGCATCTCTTGCCTGTGTTTCTGCTTTTTGAAGGTCAAGGAAGCGGCGATAAGTAAGATTAAATACATCTGCAAAACGTTCCAGTAATGTTATTGATTCTTCCGGTAATGGTTCGGGAGTAGTTGTTAATATCATACCCTGTGAGAAGAAAGCAACACTGTGTATTCGATGTTCCTTTACTAACTCAGCTTTAATGGTCATACCCATTACTTCCCTCACATAACGGATCCAGTCATTTAATTCCTTTCCGCTCAGGTCAATGATGATCGATTTCTTTTTTTCTTTCCACGCATCATATACTGGTTTTCCTGTAGTCGGCTCATCAAGACTTGCATTAAAGTGATGACTTATCTTCACTCCTTGTTGATCTGTAGCCCAAACTTCAAGAATATTGTCTGCTTCTTTAATCAGACAGATATTTATCCGTTCAGGTGTAACTCCAAGCTCTGTCATTTGCTGAAAGAGGATTGCTGCCGTTTCAGCCAGTTCATTGCTTTTATGCATGGCCATAGTGCTGGCCCGGACTCTTTCTAAAGCAAGTTGAATCTCCGATTCTCTTGCCTGTGCTTCGGCTTTTTGGAGGTCGAGGAAACGGGTGTAGGCTTGTTCAAAAACCGCTCCAAATCGTCTGAATATCGCATTATCCTCAGCACTGAATTCATTCAAACCATAATGCATAAAGAGAAGGGCCGAGTTTTTATGGATCACAAAGGATTCTACCAGACCGGGGGCGTCAAGAACGACTGCTTGTCTTTCCTTTGTAATCCTCCCGAAGTCGGAGTACTTGAAAAGTAATCTGTAAAACCGGTTTTTTTCGGCCTTTAAGTATTTTACCGTATAAAAATTTTGTCCCTTCTTGAGTGCTTCAGATAGATTGAACATGAGCGGATGATCAAAATACGGGACATGATATTTTTCCGGGTCATACATCCCTCTGACCGTAATCCAAGTATTTAAACCCTCTTCAGGATTTGAAAAATCAGTAACTATTTGTGTCGCGTCAACAAATTGAATTCCTAATCCCTTGATCTCTTTGTCAAGCAGTCGAACAACCTCGACTAGTTCCCTACTATGGTGCATCGCCATTGACCTGGCACGGAGACGTTCAAGTGAGGCCTCAATCTGAGCTTCCCGTGCCTGCGCTTCCGCTTTCTGGAGATCGAGGAAACGGGTGTAGGCTTGTTCAAAAACCTTTCCAAAAAGCTTAAATACATCTATTTCTTCACGGTTAAACTTTTCGAGGTTAAATCGAGCAAACTCCATCATGGAGTTTTTTAAAATCACCCAACAAATCACCCAACCGGGGCTATTCAAGACAAAATTCTTTCTTTCCTCTGGAATGTCTTTAAAATCAGAGTGCTCAAATAACAATTTGAAATAGGCGTTCTTTTCTGATTTTGAAAATCTTTTTGTGAAAGAACCAAGATCATTCTTAAGCGTGTTATAAAATTTTGTAGTGAGTGGATGATCTATAAATGGTATATGAAATTTTTCAAGGTATTGCCGCCCCTCAGCAGAAATCCAAACATTCATTCCATCATTGGGATCACTTGTGAAGTCAGTAGTAATCTGTGCGTTATAAATTTCAATACCCAACCCCATGATTTCCTCTTTGATTTGGCCAACCACTTCCGCCAAATCTTCACTTTTATGCATCGCCATCGATTGGGCTCGAACATGTTCCAACGCCAGTTGAATTTCCGCTTCCCTTGCCTGCGCTTCGGCTTTCTTCAGGTCGAGAAAGCGTACATAAGCCTGCTCGAAAACTTTTACAATACGCCTTAATATTTCATTTTCTTCATCTGAAAACTTTTCTCCATGGTATTTAGTAATCTGTATGCCGGTGTTTTTTGAGAGGGCATAGCTGATGACCATGCACTCACCTTTCCTGATATAATTCTTTCGCTTTTCGGGAATCTTGCGATAATCGGTATGCTCAAATGCATAGTCGAACCAGTTATTTTTCTCCTCAAACGAATATTTGACTGTAAAGAAGTCTTTACCGGTTTCCCTTGCTTTCTCTAAGTCCGTAACGATCTGTTGATTTGAATACGGAATATGAAAATAAGTTGCGTAGGATGTTTCCGGTGCTGCCACCCACTGCTGCCAATCCTTTGAGCCTTCTTCAAAAATGAAGATGCTGGCCGAATTCATATCAATATGAAGCTCCTTCAACTGGTCAAATACTGCATTTACCAGGTCTTGCAGTTCATCGCTCTTGTGCATGGCCAGTGAGCGAGACCTTATTTTTTCTAATGCCGCTTCTATCTGTGCTTCCCGTGCCTGGGCTTCGGCTTTTTGGAGGTCGAGGAAACGGGTGTAGGTTTGTTCGAACGTAGCAGCAAACCGTTGTACTATTTTCTTTTCTTCTTCACTGAAACGCTGGAGATTGTAGCGCAGGATGTCGATTCCTGAATGCTTATGAAACCAGCCCATCATGACCATTCCTTCAGCATCCTGAATCAATTTTTTTCTTTTGAGCGGAACCGGCTGGACCTTGAATATTTCTCTAAAAAAAGCGTCTTTTTCTTCCTTGTTTAGTGAATAATGAAAAAATTCGTCTCGGGGTGAATGAAAAGCGTTGTAAACTTTTTCAAATATCGGTAAGTCAGAGTACGGTACATGATATAATTCCGGGTAAATGTCTTTTTCTACCGAGGCCCAGTAATGGATATCTTTGGAAGAATCCGGGTTTAACTGGATATTGACAGAATCAATATCCGCTACAAGGATTCGGAATTCTTTATAAAGTGCTCTGACTACATCTTTTAACTCATTACTTTTATGCATAGCGCTGGAACGGGCCCGCAGTTGTTCCAATGCCGCTTCAATCTCAAGCTCCCGGTTTTTCTGTTCCAGCTCTTTTTTCAGTGTTTCATTTGTGAGCTGTAACTCTTCGATCCCATTGGCACTTCTTTTTTTCATCTTTTCCCCAGGCTACCAGATATCAGCAGGTGTATTTGAACTTGCCATTGTCGTTTACCCGGATTTTTCCCCACAATCTCTGAAGGAGATGTTATGGCATGGGTCCTTACCATAACAGAAGGTTTGTACCCTTTCGGATTTTGATTCATTTATCTTCCCTTTAATGCACACTACCGGGTTGTAGCACTTTTATCCCGGTCAACTATTCACACTTTATTTTTATTAATTCGTAAAATCCCGCGAATTTGTTTCATGGATAGAAAAAGACGGTCGATGCCGGATTGAAACGGTCCGTCATGTATTTGACCCATTCCACGTTCATTCACAGATGTATTTTGCCGAACCCCATTTAGTATAATCCTATAGTTTTATAGGAGGTATCACTACAACCAGGTTGTACAGGTACAGTAATCCCGCAATTACATGTTGTGTAAGTAATAAGCCTACCCGTATCGTTGGTCTTCAACTAATCAATTCACACCTATATCTAAGAAAATAATCTGACTAATCGTATCTAATTCAATATTAGGAATGTGTAATGATCGGTTGCGGCGGTTTTTATGCTGTGGAATTTTGACTCAGGGATGAAAGTAACTCAGGGTTTCATTATCCAGGCAACTGGATGATAAATTCTGTTCCTTCATCTTGATGTGAATTCACCGTTAGTTTCCCGCCATGGGCTTTGACGATGTCGTAACTCAGGCTCAACCCCAGCCCGGTTCCCTGTCCGGTAGGCTTTGTGGTGAAGAAGGGCTGGAAGATTTTTTCTTTAACCTCATCGGGGATCCCGTTCCCATTGTCTTTTACCCGGATTTCGACCCCCCGGTCCCCTGAAGGGGGAGAAATCTGGTGGGTGCTTACCATAACGGATGGTTTGTATCCATTTGGGTTTTGTTTTGCCTTTTCCGAAACGGCATAAAAGGCATTGTTGATCAGGTTCAGCAATACTCGTCCAATATCCTGGGGAACCACATTTACTTTTGGGAGCGATTCATCGGCTTCCAGTTTAAAATCGGAATTGAATGATTTGTCTCTGGCCCTGAGTCCATGATAGGAAAGTCTTAAAAATTCATCAGCCAGGGCATTAATATCGGTCGGTTCTTTTTGTCCGCTGTTTCCCCGGCTGTGCTGAAGCATGCCTTTGACAATCCCGTCCGCACGTCGTCCATGAGTAAGGATTTTTTCAAGGTTTTGAATAACATCTTCCGTGATCGCTTTTACTTCCTCAAGATCCCCGTTTTCTATCTCCTCTTTCATTTCCTCCAGGAGTTCAGTGCTTACTTCTGAGAAGTTATTTACGAAGTTGAGGGGATTCTGTATCTCGTGGGCAATGCCGGCAGTCAGTTCCCCCAGACTGGCCATTTTCTCGGCCTGCACCAGTTGGGACTGGGTGGCTTTTAATTCACTTAGTGTCTGTTCGATTTTGTTTTTTGCTTCCTCCAGGTTTTTAAAATCTTCATAGCGGGCGTAGGCGACTGAAAATGCCTCTGCCAGCGATTGTGCCAGCTCTATTTCATCCTCCGTAAGCGGACTGGTATTCCCAACATAGAGCATTCCCTGGGTGAAGGGGAGAAAATGTAAATCGAGTGACTCGGGAGGCTGGGTTGCCCCCTGGTAGGTCTGAGTATCCTGAATTTGTTCCATGTCAATAAGCGATTGCATCCACTGAACAAAATCATCCCGGTTCCAATGTTCTTTGTAAATGGTACCTTCGCGCCAAAAGGCGACAGACTCCCTGGTCAGATGGGTAGACTCAATGGGCAAATCCAAAGCAGCAAGCGACTTCCCATTGGGTTTGGATAAATAAACCTGAACGTTTGCCTGATCCTCGTTGATAATAAATACCCCGCAGCGTATAAATGGGACATTCAGAGTTTTAAGCTCCTTCCAGATAACCGGAGTGATGCGGTTGAGATCCTCCGTCGTTCTCATACTGGCAATTTCGCCGCGTACCCGATCGAGGGAGGCCTGCTTTATGGCTTCTTTTGCCTGGGCTTCGGCTTTTTGAAGATCCAGGAATCGTGTATAGGTTTGTTCAAAAACACGCGAAAAGCGTTTCAGGATATCATTATCTGCGTCGGATAATTTTCTCCCAAAATGATTAACCACGAATATACTTGTGTAATGAAATACTGAAACAGACCTTGTGTATCCCCCTTCACGGGAAAAAACCTGGTTTTTCCACTCAGGAGTAGATGAATTGTATGGCGGATATTTAAACAAATGTTCGAAGAATTCTATTTTATCCTCCCTTGAATATTCCTCGGTGAAGAATCTCTCTCCTTTTGTTGTAGCTTCCGCCAATACCGTGTAAATCGGTCGATCCAGAAAGGGGATAGCGGCTTTTTTTACATAAGTTTCGGTCACACCCGAAGATCCCCAAAATGTAAATTGTTTGTCAATTTTGTTGTTATTGATAACCAGAAATACTCCGGTTATATCCATTTTCATTTTATGCAGCTCCCGGGCGACTATATTAACTATTTCCTGCAACTCGGAAGTATGGCGCATTCCGATAGATCTTGATCTTACCCTTTCCAGTGCAGCTTCAATTTCAAGCTCCCGGTTTTGCTTTTCGACTGCCTTTCTTTTCTGTTCAAGCTCTTCAATAGTCTCTTCCAGCAATATGGCAGTTGTGCGTTTGACCATCTCGGTTCGTTTCAGCTTGAACTCTGAAATGGTCAGATCCTTATCTGCATCCTTTATGGCTTTTACAAGAAAAGCTTTTTCTTCATCAGGTATGGATGCGTTTTCCTGAAGAGTTGTTAAGATCGACTGCAGATGTTTGTTCATTAATCCTTCACTTCTCAGAGAATACTACCAGCGAGCACGTATTGTTATGAAATTCGTGCCTGCCCTGGGTAGCCTTGCCCATTTCGCCATAGCTAAAGAAACCAACCATAGGAGTATTCCAGACTTCCTTAACTTTGTTTATTTCATCACTTACCATTGGACCGAGCGATAAATGCCTGGCTTTGCAGGAGAACATAATCATCGCATCGGCGTTTGCAAGTTCATTTTCCTTAACTGCATTGCACTCTTCAACGACTTTATCTATGACATCATACTCCGGAGGCAATGAGAACCTTATCTTGGAACCCTGAGGCACGCTTCCGGCGCAGACCATGGATCGATCATTTTTATTTGCAAACAATGGGGCCCGTAATACTGGTTGTGCATTTTCTCGTTGCAACTGCATCGGGAATTCGGAACCAACGTTAACGATTACATCCTTCATCTCATCCAAATTCTTATTTACACCCATATATTTTATGATCACATCCAGTGCCGGCCGATCATCAATTGTATAAACTATGTTACCCTCGCTTTTAGTGATGGTCCTTACCGTTCCAACAGGTTGCCAGCCACTTGTCGTTAGACCTGTCACACTGATATGATCCATATCGAGTACAAGTGCTACCAGGCCGCTTATGTTGTAATTCTTATTCGTGAAGACGTACGTGCCCGTCATCGTGAAATCATCGCCAGCCAGGCCTCCAAAGATCGTCACCTCGGGACCAACAACATCTTCAATTCCACGGACAATCATTTCTCCATCGGTACTGAGCCCGCCAGATGCTACAATGAATGCCGGATGCGAATAGGCTTCTAATCCTTTTTCTCCAAGACTTCTGGCAATATCACGCGTAGGCTGTTCTGCAGTCTCGATATGGAACAATCTAAAATAATTCGGATTGATATCAAGCAGCATGATAGCTGTGGACTCCTCCCCAATGTCGCCATCAATGAATTCACCGGCCGTTGTGGAGCCGAAAATGGCGATATTCCGATCCTCCAAGAGTTGACAAATCTTCTCACGGTCTTGTTTGATGGATAAAAAAACGATTGCCAGAGTAGGAGTAAATCCATCTCTCATTGCGGTATCCAGGGCTATTTTCACTTCGTCCGGGGATTCTCCCTTAATTGATTTTGCTTTCATAAAAGACTCTTTCGTTTATGTAGATAGTGAGTTAGGTTAAAATCAATTGAGCTATAGCTTTATTTTTTACTTCCCTTCTTGATATCAATACTCTTGCTGAAGGAATCAGATGCGTATGGCGGAATTCCAAATCCCTTCACCATTACAAAGTCGCTCATAATCAGAGCACCTTCCACCCATCCTTGTTCAGGAGACCATGATTCATTGCAGACGAACACATTTTCTGCAGGGCTCACGATTTGTCCGTAGACCTCATTTAAATCATCTACATTTAGCAAGTACTGGTGATAGCCATAGCCAAACGGCTCCTGCCCCCAAACACGATAAGTGCTCAGTACAGGCATAGTTACAGGAGCATTCTCATCCAGACCGAACAATAGCTTGATTTGCCTCATCATCTCGATAACCAGCATTCTTGATGCCGGGTAGGTACCGTCCGGATTTACAGGAAACTCTTCCGTTTGATACTTCTCGCCAATATTTTGCATCTCTTTCCAGTAATTGCCCCGAATGTAATCTGTATACTGAGTTAATGCAGCAGGGCCAAGGTATTCAGCGTCTTTTGGGTCATCATCAGGAAATTGTGAGAAGGTATAAACCGAACCCAGTGGCAAGTCGGTAAAATTAGGACCATTCCGAAGACATATTGACTTGTTTTTGAGCCACCATCTTTCTTTAAAATACAGTCCGACTTTTGTTAGCTCCATATTCCTGACGCTATTAACGGCGTTCATAAATGTGCTGTTTGAAGAGAGCACCTCACTCGTTTTGACCAGTTGTTTGAGCGGTCCTTTAGGCAGGGCCAGGATCACTTTTTCGGCTATATACGTATTCTGTGAGCCGACGGCTTTGTATTTTCCCGCTTCTACAGATAATGATTGGATGGTTTCATTCAGTATGATTTTCCCACCAAGCTTCTGAATGGAATCCGCAAGGGTATTGGGCAATGCCTGAAACCCATTAGCAAGTGTTTGGAAAGATGCATCAGACGGAGCCGGGAAATCAAAAAGAATCTGCAATCCCTCTCCGGCATTGATAAAATCCTGAAATGGTCCCATGAAACCCAACACGTGGCTCAGCATTTCAATACACTCTTCAGATAATCCGTATCTTCGCAGCAGGCTCCAAAAGCCCCATTTATTTAATGCTACAGGGTTTTCATCAAAATCACCATATATACAATTGTTTCTGAACTGTACCCAGCCAGCCGGAGATGACGGCGGTTTATCCATCTGATTCTGTTTCAGGATGTCGTCCATCACTTCCTCCAAAATATCGGATGGATTTTTGCCCTGTTCGGATGGAGCAAGATTAAAAAGGGTAGACCAGATCGTATTATTACTGTCTTTTACACTTCTCTGGGTAAAAGACAGTCCGCGAATGTAGTAACGGTTATGATCATCTCCCATTTCGAAATCGACATTTTTCAGGAGTTTGTCCGGGTCATGACTATTTTCCTTGTTTAAGTCATCGAAGAGCTTCCAGAGGTGTTCCATGCCTGTTCCCCTGGGTACAAAGCGCATGCCTCCTTCCTCATCATGCACAGTATGAGTTTTGCCATCAATTCCCTTTATATCCACGAATGTGGTCTCAAGACGTCCACCGACCTGTCCCATTTTTTCAATGATCGTGATTGAAAGATCCTTTTTGTTTTTCAAAAGTCTCCATGCGGCAAAAAGCCCGCTCACTCCTCCACCCACTATCAGCACATCGTGTGTTGTAACAGAACTCGTTTTTTTGTTGCTCATGATAGGTATTGTTAAATAGTTGTCATTATTTGTTCACGAATTGCTGCCAGGCGGATGGGTAATCTCGTTCATTAAGATTTATGTTGACCAGGAAGGCGGAGTTCGGATTCTGGTCAACTGTCTCCAGCACATTATGCAGATCCTGGACTGTATTCACGTTGGCACTTTGGGCATTGGATGCATTATTGGAAAAGGCATTCATCAGGCTTACATAATCCCAATCCTGTAATACGTTGGCTTGCTCAAACTTTGCAGTTGAGCCTTGCTTATAAGGTGCGGGATTCAATAACATTTGCTCCACACCATACACTTTGTTGTTTAATACAAATACAACCGTGTTGCAACCTTCCGCAACCATAGTTGAGATAGCCTGACAGGTTAGCTTAAAGGCCCCGTCACCTACAACTACAAGAGCTCTTGTCTGGTCGGTAAAAGAAGCACCAAGACCGGCAGGTACACTCCAGCCAATGGAGGCCCAAATGGTCTGTGCCAGAAATCCTTTTTGCCGGGTTATAGTCACCGACGAAGATCCTCCAAATGTCGATAATCCTATATCTGCCACCAGCAAATTATCTTTCGAGATATAGTTGTTAAGCAGATAAAAGAAATGATCATAGGTAATTGGTGCTGAGGAAGGAGGCGCCGGCGGCTTAAGAGCTGCAGCCGGCTGCTGCCATACCGGTTTATAGCCTTTTGTTTTAACAAGGTCGATAAGGGAATCCAGTAAATGATCGAGGGCGACCTGCACAAAAAGTTCATCACCGACTTTCACCATATTTCGTGAAGCGAATACACGGGATATATTGCCCGGCGTAATAGTTTTTGCTCCAAAGGTGTTGAGATCGGTATTCCACAAGCCAAGCCCAATGAGACTATCACAATTACCTATAAATTCCTTGGTATGAGAAGAGGTAAAGACCCCGTCATGCATACCTATATACCAGGGATGGTCTTCGGGGATCACTGCTTTACCCAGCAAGCTGCTGATAATGGGGGCTTTCACCAAATCCTGAAACTCCAGGAATTTCGATTCCAGGTGATACGTGCCAATCTCTTTGCCTGTCCAAAGGACAGGATGATTACTGTTTGAAAGCATATCATAAATGGCATTAGAAGCATCTTCGACAGCCTTTACAATTTCGGCAGCGTAGCTATTGCTGGAAGCTATTCCCTTTAACACGGGCAGTGGCTCATATTGGGGGATTGGTGTCAAATTACCTACTGGAGCAGGACAGGGCATATAGTAGCAATCTTCCATAATTTCAATAGCTACCGGTCTGCTTTGAGATATACATGCCGTTAAGGCACCGTCTATTTGCGCCGGAGCCGTCATAGGGTTAGAAATACGTTCAAAAGCTACCGTAACAGGTGAGTAGGCCGTTCTATTTGTGTCTTCACTATTTACAGTGTGATGATATAGCTCCCCGGCATTTATTTCATCAAGCAGCTTTGTATTGCTGAGTGTCCCAATAATTGCAACAACTGGAATGTTTTCTACATAGGAACCACCTATGGCATTAAGTAAACTAAATGCACCTACACCTGTTGTTACCGCTACCGCGCCCAACCCGTTCGCCCTGGCATAACCATCAGCTGCATATCCGGCATTCAATTCATTACAATTCCCTATTCGCTTAATCGGACTCGATTTATCCACATTTGGTTCATTGGGAGGCTCTAGTCGTTTAAACTGACTCAGATTATCCACTATTTCAAGAAAGTCACTCGTATAATCACCAGGTACCGAAAAGAGGTGATTTACACCTAATTGTTTCAGACGGGTGGTTAGATAGGTACCGACGCATGTTTGAGTAGGCATGGCAAGATTAATTATAGATTAATGATTATTGGGCAGCGTCCATATTGTCGATTATTATTTGGTTGCATTATGATGACACGGGTAACATGGACGGGCTACGTTTCCGTATATGACGTTCTTTTGTGAAGACTGAAAATCATATAGTTCATAGATAGTCTGGTCCATTTCTACCTTTACCAGGTTTAATTGAAGAAAAAGATTCAAATTTTCCGGCGCATGCTTTATAAGGTATATCCCTATTATTTAACTATTAAGTAAAGTCTGCAGTAGTAGCTTTGACATGGTGATTTGAGAAAGCGACAATAGTTTTTCCTGCCAAACAAGTTTGTCTCATGTTTATCCCGATTTGCTTCCGGCCAAGGATGGTCTTATCTCTCGAAACCGATGTTCATTCAATAGCTTGCCATCAGTTTTCAGAATTCAAATTCATTCCGATCGGAAAACTCATTTCATTAGTGACCATAAGAAGCCGTTTACAGCTACTTTCTAGCTGGCAGCACCATGTTCATTTATTCTAGGAACACCGGTTAACTGTGCTCCACACCTGGTCTATTAGTAATAGCGCTATCACACGTAACTCAGATAAACTAATGATATGCATGTCATTAAGTTTATCTTTACGATAATCATTTTTTGCGCTTATTGATTCAATATTAAAAAGGTATAATACACATATCGTATTATTAAATGAGCTAATGTTGTTTTGTATGGCAATATCGGCAAACTATACACACTTAATATTGAGTAATTCGTACAGCCAGTCTTTCTTGTTTTACTAACTTCAAACGCATAACCGATGTCGGCCCGTTACGGAAGTAATTGATCAATGTGTCTATCAAGGAAGATCGCGCAGGATGGGGCTCTGTAATGCGATTTTGATATAGTAACAGGCGGAACTGCAGAATAGCGGTCCCGCCTGAATGAGTATAGTTTCTTTTAAAAAAATCAGAAAGTTGTTATTAGTTGCCCGATTCGTCATAAAGTGATTTCAGTTCCGGAGCAAGTATACGGTTCCATATGGCATAGCCTTTGGGATTCAGGTGAAGATGATCATCCCGGAAAAGCGAATCGTCCGGTTTGCCATTTGAACCGAGCAGCTGTGTGGCTGTGTCCACGTAGAAGAGATGTTTATTTTGGCTGTTATATGCCTTAACGCGTTTATTAAACTCATCCATCTTGCTCCAGTAATTCCAGCGGCTTGAACTTGGTTTAATGGGCAGATAGATAAACTTCACATCAGGGAAATCATGGAGTATACGGTTAGTCAGATTCTTATAATCCTCAAACACCTGGTCAACGGGTTTGCCCGCCGCAACATCGTTATCACCGCAATAAAACACGATGACTGACGGATCATATTTACCGATGACCTGATCATAGAAGTATTCCATATCGGAGATGTGCGCACCGCCAAAACCGCGGTTTATGACTGGAAACGTGGGAAAACCGTCGTGCGATTTCCAGAAACGAATACTGGAACTGCCGGAAAAAAGAATAGCATGTTTTGGGAAACTGTTTTTTGCGTCCCATTCTTTGAAGTTGTTGATCTCCTCCTTAAACCGCAGCGGATCCGGATTTTTGACTCTTTTCTGTGCAAAAGTCAGACTACAAACGGATAACAGGATGATTAAAAGGGAGGTGATTTTTCTGTTGATCATGACGGGGATGGATAATTAGTTCTAAGGCGAGTTACATGATTTCTGTAATCAAACATATTGATTGAATATGCTTATTACTGCTCATAATGACAACGTGTTATGAGAAAAAGGATTCTGCGAATTTTCCAGTTTACCTAAAATCCTATTAGACCGACTTAGAGACAGTCCTGTTCGTCATAACAAGTAATATGGAATCAAATCTCGGCTGTTGCATGCCTTGGCAATAGATTTTGGGGTTATCCCTTAATAGAAAATCTAACGTTTCCATATACTCCTGTAAATCACCATTTTCTTATTTTTGCCTTCTCATAACCTTACCGGAAGTAGTGTCCCGGTTTATGGAAATGTTGTCAAAATCTTCGTCATGTCTAAAAATCTTAGTTGCTTTAATTACAAGCGATAGACGACCATTCAGCTTAGTATCTTTAATGCACTGGGCCGTACCCATACACCCAAACCCTAATTGATTTATCTATAGATATTGTTTGAATATCTTGAACGTTCGTAAAAAATGACTTACCAACCAGCTAAGAGAAAAAGCAACAACCAGCGTTATCAAAAATTTAGAAAAGGCAGGAATGTTGTATCTCAATAGCAAGAATTGGCACCAGACAATAAAAATGAAGTGGATCAAATAAATTAAATAGGCATTACCGGACAAAGAAGTCCACCATGATCTGGGAGTACGAATTAATTTTCTGAATATCGTTATAAAAGCTATACAGCTAAGTGTACATGAGGCAGCATATATAGTGTAATAAATCATCCACCCATAAAACTCTTTGATCTGGTGTTGTTTTACCATAAGTGTCAGGGGGGCAACAATTATTGTTAGCAGAACATAAACTGTCAAGGAAAGAAGAAGCCAGAGCCACCATTTTTTTACTACTGGAGATTGTTCTGAAAATAGATCATAATTGAAATCTGTATCTCCGATTATAATTCCAATAGAAAAGTATCCGAAGTATAGAAGTATCCGGCTCAATTGAAAATCGAACGGACCAATACCTGTCCATGTACCTGCTCCTACTTTGTAAGCCAGGGGAACATAAAGGATCCAGGTTATACTAAACAGTGCAATAAAAAAGAGCAGGGGGCTTTCTTTAATAATGGATAGCAGTTTACCCGTGTGGATGCTTATTTTTTTAAAAAAGGAAACAAATATGGCAAACAAGAAATTAAACAGGAATAATACCCATATAAACCATGGCGGTCCTACAGGCCATTTTTCGATCGTGAAGAAATCCTTTACATAGGCGATTATATTTGTACTGTTATGCGCCACATAATAAGATGGGAAATAGGCATTCAGCATAAACAGGGTTCCTAAGAAAAGAAAAGGAATAAATAACCGGTAAAACCGATCTTTTATAAAAATCAGAGTTCCCTTCTTTTGGATGCTTTTGACGAGGAACAAGCCTCCAATCAGAAACATCAGCGACATGAAGAACACGTCATTAAAGTTCTCAAATATATCAAGGCCAATCCACCTGCTTGCATCAACAATGGGATGTGTAGAATTGATATAAGCGGTTTTATCAAACCGTGCAAAAGTGGTATATGCTAAGGATGAATGATGTGCAACTACTAAAACTGTGAGCGCCGACCGTAAATAATCAACCCAAAGATTTCTATTTGATTTTTTTCCCACTGAAAGAAAGTTTATTGTTAAACGTTTGCCAAGCCTTACGTCTTTAATCCTGCAAATGTTACAATCTGTATTTCAAAGATATCCCGTATTAGGTCTTTACAGCCGCCAATCCAAATGTAATACTCCCCAAAAATCGGACCATTGGTTAAGTTTGTATATTACAAATCCAAACAGAAAGACCAATGAAACGAAGCAGAAGAAAATTCAGTCTGAAATTCAAGGCTACCGTAGCCATCGAAGCATTAAAAGAACGGGAAACGCTTGGTGAGTTAGCCACCCGTTTCCAGGTGCATCCCAATCAGATATCGAAGTGGAAACGCGAGTTTTTAGAGCATGCTGATCAAGCCTTTGGCCCTGAGGCGACCAGCGATGAGCAGACAGAGCAGGTGGACCTGCAGGGCTTGTATTCCCAGATTGGCCAGCTTAAGGTGGAGAATGACTTTTTAAAAAAAAGCTTGAAGAAGGCCGGACTATGAGGGAGCGAAGGGATCTGTCAGACCCGTGTGGGCCGCTGAGTCTGCGCCGGCCGGCAGAGTTGTTAGGAGTGCACCGGAGCAGTCTGTACTACAAGCCGGTTGGGGAGTCCGAGGAGAATCTGGCCCTGATGCGTCGGATGGATGAGCTGTTTCTGGACGATCCTACCCTGGGGGTGCTGGGCATGCAGGATGAGTTGGCCGAGCAAGGACTCTTCTATAACGTGAAACGGATTCGCCGCCTACTCAGGAAAATGGGAATCGAGCCGATTTATCCGAAGAAGAACCTGACCAGGGTGGGCAAAGCCAGCTATATCCAGCCGTATTTGCTGCGAGGCCTAAAGATAACCAAGCCGAATCAGGTTTGGGCTATCGACATCAGTTACGTGCCCATGAGACGGGGCTTTATGTACCTGACCGCTATTATTGACCTGTATAGTCGCTACATCGTCGGCTGGCAGATCTCTAACAGTATGGAAAAAGAAACACAAACCGAGCTCTTGGGGCAAGCTATTTCCCGGTATGGAACCCCCCAGATTCTCAATTCGGATCAGGGCAGTCAATACAGCTGCTCTCACTGGATCGATACCCTCAAAGAACATAAGATCCGGATTAGTATGGACGGGAGAGGTCGGGCCAGAGATAATGCTTTTATCGAACGTTGGTTTCGAACCATCAAACAAAAACATATTTACTTACACCCGGCAGAGAATGGATTAGAACTCTATCAGGGAATTGATACCTTTGTTCAGAAGTACAATCAAAGAAGGCATCAAGGTATTGGAAGACGAAAACCGGTTGACCTGTACCTGAATGCCGCATAATTCAAACTAACAAACCTACCCCCGTGGTCCTAAAATTGGGGAGTACTTCAAAACGCTACTGGTGGAACAAGTATAGAAGCGATCTTTAATTTCTGATCAGGTAATGTAAACGGGATTTCCCGCCTGCGGGACGACCCCAACCTTGGTCCCGAAAGGTTTCGGGATGCTCTGCCAGCTGAGCTATTCTCCGTTGATTAATGATTCAATGTATTTTCTGGATTTCTGTCGTTTAATAAAGTTCTCGCGTTTAAGAGCCTCGGTTTTGGTATCAAAGGATTCATGATACATTAGTTTCCAGGGAATCCCACTTTTTGTACTTCGAGTCCAGCCCATGTTATGCCGCTGGAGCCGCCACTCCGGATCACCAGAGGTGAAACCGGTGTAGTATTTGTCTTTTCTTTCCGAGTAGATGATGTAAACATAGTACATAGGCGTCTCTCTAAATAAAAAAGCCCCGGTCTGTTTAACTGACACGGGGCTTTATGCATGAGCGAGAAACGGGATTCGAACCCGCGACCCCAACCTTGGCAAGGTTGTGCTCTACCAACTGAGCTATTCTCGCATGTTGTAAAAAAGAACGAATGAGCATTTTGCCAAGGAGGTGCGACCCCAACCTTGGTCCCGAATACTTTCGGGATGCTCTACTAAATCATTTCTCGCTTGCGAGACTCCAAATATAAGGGATGTTGTGGTTTCAACACAAGTCCAAATTTAGTTATCTGCGAATTTTTTCGCGGGTTTTTTCCGATTTGAGCACTGGTTCGAGTTCTTTATCGCCTGGAATTGTTGGTCGATCCCTATAGCGATCGACGATACATATGAATCCGAGTTTATCATTATTATCGGCATGAAACTGGTGTACGGTCTCGGGTGAAATAAATACAACATCATGTAATTGCAGGTGATGAACTTCGTCGCCAAGTACTACCGATCCGGACCCGCGGATGATGATGACGGAATGAGGGTGTCGGTGATATTCCAGTGAAGAGTATCCACCCGGATCGATCTCGAAATACCGCATCTGAAAATTAAGCGCTTGTTCGTCATTCTGTTCTCCAAGCAACGAATACCTCGAGATATCCTTGAAATTATTGGTATGCGTCTTATACACTTTTTTCGGAACAGTATCCCAGTGGTAGTTGTCGTTGTGTAGAACTTTGGACTGATTTTTCATGAGTCTGCCTCTTTAGGCTGATTTACAAGCTGTTGCCGGAATTCACGGGCAGCTGCCTGTATGCCGTCAGGATGCTTGTATAAACTTCCGCCAATCAAAAAGACGGTATTTGGTCCGTATAACGAAAGCCACTTTGGAATCGTTGCCCGGTTGATCCCTCCGCCAGGTGTTGGAAAGACGCCGGCGAACCGGGAATTGGTCGATCGTGCCGCCTGATTAATCGCAAGGCATTCATCTTCGGTGTAGCTAAACCGTCCGCGTGCATTGGGATAAATGGCAAAATCGGCACCAAGACTTCGCCACAATCTTCCATATAGGAACGAAGGGGAGAAACCTTGGTCATTGTGAATAGTCTGGCTTCCGGAGAACGCAGGGTGAATCATCAGGGGAAGAGGTCCCTTTTGTGATGCCAGCCGTGTTAGTATCTCAAGACCTGTCAGGTGTGGCATGAACAGCACACCATCGGCACCAGCTTCGCAGGCCATCTCGTATCGACGGAGTGTCATCTCTGGTGCACCGGTGATATTGGGAAAGTAAGCACTGCGTCTACCGGTTTTATCGGCGGCACGTTCAACTGCAGCGACACATGATTTTAGACGGTCCTCAAAAGGTGCATAGTGCTGGTTAGTTAATCCGTGATCGTCTTTAATAATGTCCAGGCCGCCGAGAGCAAATTCATAGGTCAGGTTGCCGAATTCTTCTGCATTGAACCCCAGGGGTTTTATAGCAGTGCATGACAGGGCACGGTCAAATATTCCCATCTTCTCTCGCACACCTTTGATGCCCAAAGCCGGTCCCGTTAAAAAAGGGGTTTTTCCAGTTCTGCATCGATGATTTTATATCCTGGCATTAATGAAATGTTGCCGAAGAGGATATTAAGCAACATCGTGATTTCTCCACCCGCGTTGCCGACCGGAAAATCGATGACGGCCTTGTAGATATTAGGTTCTTCGATGGGCTCAACCGAATGACGCTACCGGCAATATTTTCGCGAATTTCATCAGATATCGCATCGGCAGGCATCTCAACAGTTTGTTCCAGACAGATTGTCTCTAAGGCATTCTCTATCGTATCCGGTTCGCTGACGGTAATCTCGTAGTGAATTTGGAATCGTTCATCCATCAGTTCGAATGTCCGTTTATTTCAGGTCCCCGACAATTGTCTGAGAACGCTTGGGGCCTGTAGAAATAATACGGATAGGTACCTGCAGATATTCTTCAATGAAATGGAGGTATTCGCGGGTATTTTCAGGAAGTTCAGAACGCGATGTGGCTGTGACCGTTGACTGATTCAACCGGGTAGCGTTGTATAGACGGGCTTAACTTCTTCCAGATGTTTCAGATTGAGCGGGAAATGGCGTGTTTCCTGTCCATCGATTGTATAATCGGTGCAGAGCTTTATCTCGTCAAACTGGTCGAGCACATCGAGCTTAGTAAGGGCAATTTCATTGATACCGTTGATTCGTACCGCATAACGTAGTGCAACGAGATCTATCCATCCGGAGCGTCTGGGCCGGCCGGTCGTCTTCAAACTCGTGACCTGTTTTACGAAGCAGTTCTCCGGTATCATTGAGAAGTTCTGTTGGGAACGGGCCATTGCCAACCCGTGTACAATAGGCTTTGGTAATACCCATCATGTTCGAAATCGCCGTTGGAGGTAAACCAGTACCGGTACATGCCCCACCGGATGTGGGCGATGAAGAGGTGACGTAGGGGTAGGTGCCATGATCGACATCGAGCAAACTGCCCTGTGCACCTTCAAGCATGATGGTTTCGCCGGATGCATGGGCATTATTAAGCAGATCGACTGTGTCGGTTATGAATGGCTTGAGCTTCTGTCCGGCTTCCAGCATCTGTTTGACTACCGGTTCAATTTCCACATGTTCAGAACTGCCAAGTCCTTTGAGCCACATGTTTATCTCTGCGGCATTGGAAGTGACCCTGCTGCGAAGCTCATCTTCATCCAACAGGTCCATCATCCGGATACCGGCACGGGAGATTTTATGTACATATGCAGGACCTATTCCACGGCCCGTCGTTCCGATCCTTTTTGGTCACCCATCGATGCCTCATGGGCCTGGTCCCATATCTTGTGATAGGGCAGTATAACATGGGCCGACTCGCTGACGAACAATCGTCCTTCCAGTTCGGTTCCCATTTTTTTGATAGCCTCTATTTCGGTGAGCAGGGCTTCGGATCGATAACGGTTCCGTTGCCGATCACGCAGCGGACATCCTTATGAAAAATGCCAGAAGGAATCAGGTGGGAGGACGAACTCAGTATCATCAAGTTTAAGAGTATGCCCGGCATTGGCTCCGCCCTGGTAACGGGCGACCCAGCTGGTTCGGTCACTCAACAAGCAACGATTTTTCCTTTCCCCTCATCGCCCCATTGGGCGCCAAGTACAATTCTTACAGTCATAATGGTTTGGTGACAAAGAAAAAGAGGTGCAGGACACCTCTTTTTCCGATGATAAGAGCTATGCTAAACGGAAGGTATCATTTACCAAAAAACTCCCAGCTTCATCAACTGATTTATAATGATGGAATACGGTGATCAGCTTGGTGATCATCAGCAGGCTTTCGATTTTGTCGGTTGCATTGGCAATACGAAGATCACCATCTGCATTTCTCATAGTGGTTAAAGCACCGATGAGCATCCCCAACCCTGAGGAGTTCATGAACTTACTCTGCTAAGATCAACTACAACATTTTTTTTACCATCGTCTATGAGTTTATGTAATTGCTCATTGAGCTTGACCGTATCAGGCCCACCCATAACGTCACCTTTAAACTCTATTACAACACAGTTGTAGCGTTCGCCAATTTTATAATTCATCGTCAACTCCTCACAGGTTAGAAATTGTTTATCGTACGCTTGCTTTTGCTTTTGCTTTACTACCGTACGTTGAAGCGCGCCATTTCTGAAGATCCAGAGCAGCTGCACTTGCAATAAATATTGAACTGTAGGTACCTACAACGATACCAACAAGTAATGCGAAAGATAAATCTTTCAACACTTCCCCCCCGAAAATAAATAGTACCAACACTACAAACAAGGTGGTACCCGAAGTGATAATGGTTCGGCTAAGTGTTTGGTTCACACTCTTGTTGATGATCTCCTCGAGTGGCTGCGTCTTGAACAGGTGCAGGTTCTCCCTGATGCGGTCGAATACCACCACGGTATCGTTAATAGAGTAACCGAAAATGGTAAGCAGAGCCGCTATGAGCGATTCATCCAGATCCATGCTGAATGGCAGATAGTGATCCAGAATGGTGAATAATCCAAGAGTGATCGTCACATCATGGATAAGTGCGATAACGGCACCGGTGGAGTATTCCCAGTTTCGGAACCGAAGCCACACATAGATGAAGATCACGATAACGGCTGTAACCACCGAGTACAGGGCGCCCCGCTTCAAGTCGTTGGCAAATCGTGGACCCACAATGTAGGAGTTGACGATTTTTGCCTGATTATCCGGGTATGTCTGCTTAAGCGTGCTTTCAATATTGCTCTCGACTTCTTCCTGGGTGCCCGTAGCTTCCGTACGAACAAGGAGCATTGTCTTGGAGCCATACTGCTTTACTTCCGGCTGTGATTTCAGGCTTTTCGTTAAAACGTCGCGGGTTTGAGTTACATCGGCCGGTTTTTGGAACTGAACAATGAACTCTTGGCCGCCTTTGAAGTCGATGCCGTATTGCAGGCCACGTATGGCAATACCAAGTACAGCCGTAAGGAACAGGATTCCTGAGATCACGTACGTGATTTTTCTGATGCCGATAAAATTGAAATCAGCGTTTTCAAAAATTCTCATAATAGTTTGATTGTATTAATCTGTAATTAATTAACCGAAGCTGACAGCCGACCTTTATCGCGTGTGAGGTAATCCACGACGATACCTGTGATGATAATCGCTGTGAACAGCGACGAAACAATCCCTGCCATAAGTGTGACAGCAAAACCTTTGATGGGACCGGGAAAAGAAATTATACAGGATCGCACCCGTCAGGAAGGTTGTGATATTCGAGTCAATGATAGCACTCATGGCGTTGGCATAACCGCTGTCAATTGCGGCCCTCATACTCTTACCCGCATTGAGCTCTTCACGTATACGTTCAAATATGAGCACGTTGGCATCAACCGCCATACCGATAGTCAACACGATACCAGCAATACCGGGCAGTGTAAGGGTACTTAAAGGCCGCCAGGATACCGAGGATGAAAAGAATATTGAAGATCAATGCAAGGTCGGCAATGGCACCACCTTTGTGGTAGTAGAGAATCATGAAGATGGCAACAATCAGTAATCCCATGACCGTTGAGTTGAATCCGGAATGGATTGATGCTTCCCCGAGGCTCGGGCCACCGTACGTTCCTCAACAATCTGAAGCGGAGCGGGCAAGGCACCAGACATCAGGATGTTTACCAGGTCTTCCGATTCCTGCGTACTGGAGAGTCCGGTAATTGAGGAACGGCCGTCACTGATTTTTGTGATCACACGCGGATAGGTATAAACAAGACCATCAAGCACAATGGCAACGGGCTTGTCGATGTTGGCCCGTGAGTCTGGCCCATTTTCGGGCACCCTCGCGGTCCATCGTCATCGAGTCTTCCGGTGCATTGGTATACCCGTCGAATTCAGGTCTGGCCTCTTCAATGACGTCACCGGTCAATTCAACTTGGTCACGTACGCCAATCAGGTTGAAATAGCCGGCGCCATTTTTATTCGTAAATGAGGGTTTTGGTGTCCACATGAGATCCACATTCCGGGGCATCATTGCCCGAACAGATGGTAGTCCCAACAGGCTATCGACTTTAGCACTGTCCTGGGCGGTGGCAGATCCGAAGATTACACTCTGGCCCTGCGGAACAATACCTTGAGTAATGGATTATTTTGAGACGCCACACTGTCGCTGGCTGCAGTCGTATCCTTTCCGTTAAAGTAAGTGATAATCTGCTTAAGTGAACTTTGAAGCTCGGCAGGTTCAGCACACAGGCGAAATTCAAGGCGTGCCGTTCCTTTCAGAAGGTGACTCACGCGTTGTTCATCCTGAACACCCGGTAACTCTACTGCGATACCATTATGTCCCTGTTTCACAATATTCGGTTCATTTACACCGAATCGGTCAATACGGGTCCGGATAATCTGGATAGCCCGCTTTACCGCGGCATCACGTTGTTTTTTCAGCTTCAGCGACTTCAGCGTTGGACGACCGGCGCGTGATATTGTCGGCTTCAGACCGGTAGTAGCGGCTCAGCAGTGCGTTGGGATCGCGTGCTTCGAAGAGTTTCAGGAACTCATCGATGAAGTCAGTATTGCTCTGACGTGCAACGGCATCGGCCTTGTGGACGATGTTGGTCAGAAGAGTGTCTTTACCGCCTTCACGTGCCAGATCAATAAGCAAGCGAGGGTATCAAGTTGCAGTGTTACGTGCATACCGCCCTGAAGGTCCAGACCCAGGTTCAGGACGCGCTCACGTAAGTAATCGATCTTTTTCTGATTCTGCTGAACGTAATCGGTCTTGTTCTGCCGCTTAAGCTGTCAATATGCCGCTCAAGCAACGTATTGCGAACCGAAAACTGCAGGTAGTAGATCGCGATCGCAAGAAATGCAATCGTAAATCCGATTTTGACTCCGTTACCTTTCATATGAAAATGTATGATTTAAAAGGGTTGTTTCATTATCAATTGAAGAATTAGGGTATAAGGGAATACGGTAATAAGGGCAAGGTGGAACGTGAAGTTTTGCGAGACAAAGTGAAAATTTAATGATTGCACAGACGATCCCATCATAAAATGATGAAGATCATTCATTCAAACTGACCACTTTTATGATTTTCCGTATTTCCTGATTCCCGAAATTTACGGGGCACCAATTGCAATACCGCTTGCCAGGGGGCGGGCGTAGGGAAGGACGGGCCTTTCGTTTGATAGCGAAGATCAGATATCCCGGACGCAGGTGATAAAAATATACCTTTAAAACCGATGGCTCCCGGTGTGAGACCCGGCTCCTGATTATAGAATGTCCCGTTTTTGGAATGGTCGATGACCGCTCCGTTGCTCATTCCGGATGATTGATGATAGAGATTCCACTCTACCAGCAGAAGGTGATAAATATCCTTTTCAGACAATTGTGACTTCCCGAGAAGTGGGAAATCATTAGCATTGCTGGAAATGATATGTGAAGCTTTAGCAATAAGCTGAGGTGCTTCGCCGGTCTGTCGCGAAAGATCCATAATTTGGGAACGCGCGGAACCGGAAGCATTGCTGTTCAGATAGTGGCTCAGCCAGATGGCAAACGGCTTGTATGTCCTGCTATGTGCCGAAGCAGGCAGAACATACGCCAACATGCCAATCTGTAAAAGAATGACTGCAGCTATCCGAATGATATTTCTCCGAAAAAAGGACATCAGGGAAATATAATCAGATTACAACCAATCAAAAAGACAGGCATGGCTTTTTCTGAGTATAAATCATCCATGAATGTATGGTATCGCTGTATAAGTGGTTGCACGCTGCATCATCCAGCTCAGCCAATCAACTAATCAATCATTCATTCAACCATACATCCTCCGAGATATTTACGAGGCAATGTGCTTCCTGCGCCCGAGCCGCTCGAACTCTTTCTTCAGAAATTCACCGGTATAGCTTTGGGAGGCTTCGGTGATCTCTTCCGGCGTGCCCCGGGCGATGATTTCACCGCCGTTACGGCCGCCCTCCGGACCCAGATCTATGATGATGATCGGCAGCTTTAATCAAGTCCAGGTTGTGTTCAATAACAATTACTGTATTTCCCTTATTGACCAGCTTTTGGATGACATTGACGAGCTGCTTCACATCCTGGAAATGAAGACCGGTTGTCGGTTCATCCATCACATAAAGCGTATTTCCGGTCCCGATCTTCGAGAGCTCTCTTGCGAGTTTGATGCGTTGCGCTTCGCCGCCAGAAAGGGTAGTGCTGCTTTGACCGATAGTGATGTAACCTAATCCAACATCATCGAGTGTTTTCAGGATACGCTTGATTCGCGGAACGGGATCAAAAAACTCCAGCGCATCTTTTACCGACATATCGAGAACATCGGCTATGCTTTTCCCTTTATATCGGATCTCAAGCGTCTCACGATTGTAGCGTTTGCCATTGCAGTTTTCACAGGTCACATAGATGTCCGGCAGGAAGTTCATCTCGATCTTGCGCATACCGTCGCCCTGGCAGACTTCACATCGCCCGCCTTTCACATTGAACGGAGAATCGCCCCTGGTCGTATCCGCGAATCTTGGCCTCAGGCAGTTCAGCAAACAGGTTGCGAATGGCATCAAACACTTTGGTATAAGTTCCGGGATTTGACCGCGGTGTTCTCCCAATCGGGCTCTGATCGATGGAAATGATCTTGTCCAGGTGGTCCAGGCCTTCAATCGTATCATACGGCAAGGCTGCCTGCTTCGAGCGATAAAAATGTGACGTCAAGACGGGAACAAGCGTCTGGTTGACAAGTGAGCTTTTTCCACTGCCGCTTACACCTGTGATACATATAAATTTACCCAGGGGAATTTCCAGGTCAACGTTTCTCAGGTTGTGTCCACGTGCATTTTTTACAGCGATTTTCTTGCCATTTCCTTTACGTCGTTTTTCAGGGATGTCGATCACGATGTCATCTCTGAGGTACATGCCTGTCATCGACTTCGGATCCAGTTCTTCCGGCGCGCCCTGGCTGACTATATATCCACCGAATTTTCCGGCACCGGGTCCCATATCAACTACAAAATCAGCGTGTTCAATCGTTTCACGGTCGTGTTCAACGACAATTACGCTGTTTCCAAGGTCACGGAGCAGTTCTAGTGATCTGATCAGCTTGATGTTGTCACGCTGGTGCAGACCGATACTCGGTTCGTCAAGAATGTACAGCACTCCGACAAGCTGGGTCCCGATTTGGGTAGCAAGACGAATACGCTGAGCTTCACCTCCGGCCAGTGTTTGTGCCTCACGGTCGAGTGACAAATAGTAGAGTCCGACGTTAAGCAGAAAATCGAGGCGATCCCTGAATTCCTCTTTTAATATTTGATGGCCAATGATCTGTTGCCGTTCGTTCAGGCTGAGCTTGCCAAGGGTGTTGCGCAGTGAATCAATGTCCATTCGCACAAGATCGGCAATCGAATAGCCGTCAATCTTATAAGAGAGCGCCTCTTTGTTCAGCCGACCACCTTTGCATTCCGGACATATCACTTTATTCATAAAGGCCTGGGCTTTTTCTCGCTGCTTTTTCTTACCCTTTCCTTCGTAATGCTCGCGGACGACCTGCGATAATCCTTCAAAAGTATGACGATAAGTCACACTGTTATCATGAATGTCATAGCTGACTTCATACTTGGTATCACCACCGCCGTTAAACAGCTTCTCAATTGCTTCTTCGGGATAATCGGATATCGGTGTATCGAAGTCGAGTCCGTATTCATTCAGTATCCTGGATGTGTTCTGAATAGAAAAATATTTCTGGGGTACCTAGATACCGGAGAGCTCCCTCATTGATTGAGAGAGTCTTGTTTGGAATCACCAGGTCCGGGTCTACATCGTAAGTGTAGCCAAGACCATCACAATGCGGACATGCGCCAAACGGCGAGTTAAATGAAAACAGGTTTGGAGCCGGATCTTCATAAGCAAGACCTGAATCCGGATCGAACAGTTTCTGAGAAAAAGGTGGTTCTTAACCTGTCTGTTGCCTTTTTCGTCTTCCTCAATCACACCGATAATAACCGTTCCGTCTGCCATCTCAAGGGCCATCTCAACACTCTTTGTTATCCTGTTGCGACTTTTTTGACTGATAACGAATCGGTCGACGACCACATCAATGTTGTGTGTCTTATAACGATCGATCTGCATCCCGTCTTCCAGCTCGCGGAAATCGCCATCAATTCGTGCCCGGATAAAGCCCTGTTTCTGGATCTGATCAAAAAGTTCGCGGTAGTGACCTTTTCGGCCGCGGACTACAGGGGCCATACAGTACGCCTTGCTGCCTTCTGGCATGTTCAGAATATTTTGACGACCTGTTCGGAAGTTTGTTCTCCATTTTCTGACCGCTCATCCACGAATTACGTGTGGCGATACGGGCGTAAAGCAGACGCAAAAAATCGTAGATTTTGGTAATCGTACCGACCGTTGATCGTGGATTACGGCTGGTTGTTTTCTGATCAATGGAGATAACAGGGGAGAGACCGTCAATAAAATCGATTTCCGGACGTTCCATCATACCGAGAAACTGACGTGCGTAGGCCGACAGTGATTCCATAAAACGACGCTGGCCTTCGGCGTAAATGGTATCAAAAGCCAGGGACGATTTGCCCGATCCGGATATGCCGGTCAGGACCACCAGCTTTTCCCGGGGGAGGTCAACATCAATATTTTTGAGATTGTGTTCGCGTGCGCCGCGTATGATAATATTGTCTTGCACAGATCAATTTACTTATAGTCAGAAAAGTATTAAAAATACAGATTATATAAGAAAAACGTCGGATGTATTTTGGTGATCTATCCTGTTCATTCTTCTGCAACGAGTATTCCAAACATGATATGTTATCATGAGCGTTCACGTTTGAAGGAATTCTGAACGGGAAGTATCATCTTTTGTGTCTTTTTTAGTATTTTTAATGTTCTTAGCAGTGAACAGGTACCTTCACAGTTTCAGCAATAAACAGTCGCAACCCCCTAAAACTACGATCTAACCTCGTGAACGATTCAAATGTTATGAGTTCTGCTCAAACAAAAACATGGACTCCCGACAGCTGGAGATCATTTCCGGTTCGACAACTTCCCGATTACAAAAGCAACCAGGACCTGGAGAACGCCTATAATGAGCTTCGGACCTATCCGCCGCTTGTCACATCATGGGAAGTGGAAGAACTAAAAGCAGAACTGGCTATGGCCGCACGTGGTGAGGCATTTTTGTTACAGGGCGGCGATTGTGCCGAGACATTTGAGAGTGTGACTTCCGATCAGATTGTAAAGCTTTTGAAAGTCCTTCTTCAGATGAGTCTGGTTCTTATTCATGAATCCGGACTGCCTGTCATCCGGGTGGGACGTCTGGCCGGTCAGTATGCCAAGCCCCGATCTAATGATACCGAATGGGTCAACGGAACCGAGATCCCAATCTACCGTGGCGATCTGATCAACCGGTATGATCCCACAAGCGAGGCCCGTCGTTATGATCCGCTTCGTTTGATTGAGGGATATCACAAAGCCGGTTTGACGCTCAATTTTGTACGGGCACTTACCGAAGGCGGTGGATTCGCTGATCTGCATAATTCGGAATACTGGGAACTCGATTTCATGAAGAACAACCGGTATCGAGGAATACAAAGCCATCGTTAATTCCATAAGCAGGTCGGTTCAGTTTGTCGAGAGCGTTTCAGCGGGCAAGCTCGAGACACTGCATGAAGTACATATATATACGTCGCACGAAGCTTTAAATCTATATTACGATTCTGCCCAAACACGGAAGGTACCTCACGATCCAGGCTGGTATAATCTGACGGCGCATATGTTATGGCTGGGCGATCGCACCAGGCAACTCGATGGGGCGCATGTTGAATATTTCCGGGGAATAAAGAATCCGGTGGGGATCAAGGTGGGTCCTGGTACAGATCGGGATGAAATGCTTTCTCTGATCGGGAAGCTCAACCCCGACCGGAAGAGGGGAAAATTGCGCTCATTACCGTTTCGGTAAGGATGAAGTAGAGAACGAACTTCCCGGACTGATCCGGGCCGTTAAACGGGAAGGATTGAACGTTCTCTGGAGTTGTGATCCGATGCACGGAAATACCTTCACGACCAAGAGTCAAATCAAAACACGTCATTTCGAAGCGATTCTGACCGAGATACAGCGAACATTTGCCATCCATCGCAGCGAAGGTACTCATCTGGGCGGAGTTCATCTGGAACTGACGGGCGAAAATGTTACTGAGTGTGTCGGCGGAGCCAACGGCCTGGGTGAAGACGGACTCGAGACGAACTATCAGAGCTACTGCGATCCGCGCCTGAATTATGAGCAAAGCCTGGAAATGGCATTTCTTATTGCAAAAGAACAGAACCTGAATTTCAGAGAGGCTGAAAAAAATTCAGTAGTATGACGTTTTGGTGACATACTCTGTCATGATGGAGGCATGTGGCCTGTCCGCTTGTCAATGAGTATGAGATTTTGGCAACTCAAATGGCGGTTTTTAGTCATTTCATGGTTTGGCATACCTCTTGTTCCAAATATTATTGAAACAGTTTAAATTTGGAATCTTAAATATAGAGGTTGTTATGAAACCCATGAGATATTCTCCCATCGACACTTATGATGTTCCAACATTTCCGCATCGTTTTTCCGAAATGTTAGACGAATTCTTCAACGATGCCGTTGGTGCGACACCGGGCAGTACGTTTAGCCCGAGAGCTGATATAAGTGAAGATGATAAAGCTTATCACATCGATCTGATACTCCCCGGATTGAAGAAAAGTGACATCAACATTAATGTTGAGCGAAATCGATTAACAGTCACTGGCGAGCGTAAACTTGAAGAGAAGAAAGAGACTAAGAAATATCATCTCGTTGAGAGCGGATATGGAAATTTTTCACGTACGTTCGCGCTCAGTGATGATGTTAAAGAAGATGGCATCAACGCACGCTTCGAAAACGGTATTCTAAAAATTGATCTCGAAAAGAAAGAAGAAAAAGTAGCCAAACAAATTGAGATCAAATAAGCTGCTGTTTAGAGACGTTGTTATAACTAAATGGGGGAATGGCTGCAAATGCCTTCCCCTTTTTTTATAGTAACCGGGTTGGATAAAATCCTCAAACAATAAATTCAGCTCCGGCCAAGTTTTAGGGAAGTAGATTGATATTTGAAACACTATTAGAGTTCACAGCAAATACAACGGAGACTTTAGTATGAAGCATTCATATTCCAAGCTGATATACGCAACAGCCGCAGTAGTTCTGGCTTTCATGATATTTCTATTGCATGGCCAGGACTTTACTACGGGTAAAACCTACGTATATCCGGGGAATTCCAATACAAAGGTTGAAAATGAAGATATTGACAAAAGTGAGCGGCAAGTTGCTCATTTTCGGATAATTCGACAGGAAATAGTGTACTGCATGAATTAAATACTGAATTGTCGGATGTAGCTGGCAAGATTAATCCATCGGTGGTTACGATTTTTGTTGCACAGAAAGTTAAAGTGCAACAAAGTCCGTTTGATTTTGGACCCTTCCAATTTTTCAATCGGCCCGGTTAGGCCACGCGAGGAAACACAGCACGCAATGGGATCAGGCGTCATCGTTTCGAATGATGGTTACATCCTGACCAATAACCACGTTGTTCAGAAAGCCGATACGATATCAGTCCGGTTATTCAATGGCAAAGAACTTTCGGCGAAAGTCGTTGGTACCGACCCTGCAACTGATGTTGCTGTTATCCGGGTAAATGCAAAAGATTTACCGGTAGCGAACCTTGGTAATAGCGATGATGTGAAGGTCGGTCAAGTTGTTTTGGCAGTCGGCAGCCCGTTATCACGTAATCTGGCAAATACCGTGACGATGGGTATTATTAGCGCAAAGGGTCGTTCAAACATGCACCTTGCCGATTACTCCGATTACCTCCAAACCGATGCGGCCATCAATCCCGGCAACTCTGGTGGTGCACTGATTGATGTCGACGGAAATGTGATTGGTATCAATTCTGCTATTGCTACTGAAACGGGGGGCAACCAGGGAATTGGTTTTGCCATTCCGATCAACATGGCTAAAAATATTATGGATCAGTTGATCAAGAATGGTAAGGTTGTTCGCGGCTGGTTAGGTGTTAGTATTCAACCTGTGAACTCAAGCCATGGCCAAGGCATTTAATCTCGATAATGATAATGGTGCAGTTGTTGGACAGGTTGTGTCAGGAAGCCCTGCAGAAAAAGCAGGCCTCAAAGCCGGAGATGTAATCATTGGAATGAATGGCAAAACGATCACGGATTATAGTCAATTCCGCAACGATATTGCAGGAAAGCAACCCGGATCCAAGGTGACGCTGACCATTCTTCGCGACGGAAAGAAAAAAGATATCGCTGTGACACTTGGCGAATTGAACAAAGAAGAATTGGCATCAGCCGAAGGTGGTAGCAGTAGCAGTGTCGAATCATTGCTTCATTTCTCCGTTGATAACCTGTCACAAAGCCTAGCCGAAAAATATGGTCTCGATAACAGCGTAAAAGGTGTAGTAGTGACCAAGATTGGACGCAACAGTGCCGCATTTCAGGCTGGTCTTAAAGACGGTGACGTAATCGTAGCTGCTAATCGTCATCAGGTAGGTAGTGTTTCAGAATTCGACAAAGCGCTGGAAGGAACTAAAAAAGGTGATACCGTTCTGCTGCGCGTAGTACGTGGCAACAATATGTTTTTTGTTGCCTTTGAAGTCTATTGATTGAATTAACATAACGACTTACGTCGGACCCCTGTCAATGAAGAGTTGGCAGGGGTTTTTTATTTTAGGCGACCAATGTGCCAAAAAGTGTAGTTAAGTCGTATTATTAACATTTTGGCAGGGTATTTGTGGCTTATTTAAGTAACGAAATAATCGTTAATACACCTGAAACGTATAAGAAAATGTGCTGGGGATATCATAGAGTCTATTGTATGAATAGCATCGTGGATACAGAATATCGTTTTTTGTTTACTGATAACTGTTCCCTGTTAAATATTTTGAGGTCGAATGGATTATAAAGATTACTATAAATCGCTGGGTGTTTCTAAGAGCGCTTCTCAGGATGAGATAAAGAAAGCTTATCGAAAGCTGGCGGCTAAATATCATCCCGATGTCAATCAAGGGGACCAGAAATCGGAAAAAAAGTTTAAAGAGATTTCGGAAGCCTATGAAGTTTTAAAAGATCCGGAAAAGCGAAAACTGTACAATCGCGTCGGGTCAAACTGGAAGCAATATCAACAGACAGGAGGCAATGCAGATAACTTCGACTGGTCGCAATTTGCCGGTCAGCAAGGTCGAGGCAGGTACACGAGCCAAGACGACTTTAGTGAAATTTTTGGTGGTGGTTTTTCGGATTTCTTTGAAACACTCTTTGGCCGTTTTGGTACAAGTGGAAGTGGACGTCGTTCATCTTTTGGATCGGCATTTAGCAGCGCTGCTGCCAAAACAGGCCGCGATATGGAAGCCAACCTGGAAGTAACTCTACAAGAGGCCTTCTCGGGCAGTACACGTGCATTTACGGTGAATGGAGAACAGGTGCGTGTTAAAATTCCTGGCGGTATCAGTGACGGAAAGCGCCTGAAACTTAAGGGGAAAGGAGAACGGAGCGCGGTAAATAATTCTCGTGGAGATCTTTTCCTACGCGTCAGGATAAAAGCAGATGATCGTTTCGAGCGCCAGGGTGATGATCTGTATACAAATGTTGATGTCGACTTGTACACCATGATTCTTGGAGGGACAGTGCATGTACCTACATTTAGCGGCAGCATTAAGTTAAACGTGCCGCCAGGTACGGAGAATGACAAATTGATGCGTTTGAAAGGTCAGGGAATGCCGAAACTTGGCCAGAACAATACCCGTGGTGATTTATATGTCCGTTTGAAGGTGAAACTGCCCGGTCATTTAACAAGTCGTGAGAAGGAGCTTTTCAAGAAACTCTCTGAACAGCGCACCGGATAAGAATACTCGTTTACTAACACCCGGATTCATCCGGGTGGTTTTAGCCAAATCCAAAATCATAAAACCGTTTGAACGGTTTCTCCATTAACATGACATAGCTTGGAATCGATATCTGGCAAATTGGCTTTAAATATACATATTGGTCATAAGTGCCTGACGAAGTTGTTAAACCAGTACATTATCAGGCAGGGATAACCTGCAAATAAGTCACATTTGTCAGGTTGGTACGGAGTCTGCTGTGTATAGAGTGAAAGATATAATCAGGTAACAAGAAATTTTAACAGTATGAATTTCAATAAGTTTACTATTAAGGCACAAGAGGCGGTACAGGCGGCATTGGAGCTGGCTGCTAACAATAATCAGCAGGCTGTTGAGCCTATACATGTTCTCAAAGTGATGATTTCCGATCCGGAAAGCGTTGCAACAACTGTACTTAAGAAAATGGGTATTCCCCTTGGACGGGTAAATGACGAACTCGATTCCAGGATTAAGAAGCTGCCCATTGTCAAGGGTGCATCGGTATCCGGCCAGTATTTATCGAACGAATCGAAAGAAGTATTTGACAAGGCCCAGAAAGTGGCCAACGAGATGGGTGATGAGTATATGAGCTCCGAACACATCCTGGTTGCTATGATTGAAAACAAGGGTGAAGTCGGACGTATTCTGCGTGGCGAAGGGCTTAGATAAGCAAAATGCACTAGAGATTTTACAAGAAGTTCGCGGTTCACAAAAAGTGGATGATCCCAATGCCGAGAGTCGTTACCGGGCATTGGAGCGATATGCACGCGATCTCAATGAGCTCGCAGAAAAGAACAAGCTGGATCCGGTTATCGGCAGAGATCAGGAAATACGTCGGGTGATGCAGATTCTGAGCCGTCGTACAAAGAATAATCCGGTTTTGATTGGTGAGCCGGGGGTAGGTAAGACGGCTATCGCGGAAGGGCTTGCCTTGCGAATAGTAAAAGGGGATGTTCCCGAAGGGCTCAAAACAAAACGTATCGTTGCTCTCGACATGGGTGCGCTTATGGCCGGGACCAAGTTTCGGGGTGAGTTCGAGGAGCGCCTGAAGGCCGTTGTCAAAGAGGTTAATAATTCCGATGGCCAGGTTATCCTCTTTATCGATGAGATCCACACCCTCGTAGGAGCTGGAGCGGCCGAAGGAGCCATGGACGCTGCCAATATCCTGAAGCCGAGCCTGGCGCGGGGAGAGTTGCGTGCTATCGGTGCTACCACACTTGCTGAATATCGGAAGTACATAGAGAAAGACAAGGCGCTGGAACGTCGTTTGCAAACTGTTTTTGTCGGTGAACCGAGTGTCGAAGATACGATATCCATACTTCGTGGACTTCAGGAACGGTATGAACTTCACCACGGGGTACGTATCACAGATGCGGCGTTGATTGCGGCTGCAGAACTTTCGCATCGCTACATTACCGACCGGTTTCTGCCGGACAAGGCCATCGACCTGATTGATGAGGCGGCATCGCGTCTGCGCCTTGAGATCGACTCCATGCCTGAAGAACTGGATGGTATTGATCGCCAGATCCGGCAACTTGAAATTGAACGAGAGGCGTTGAAACGAGAAAATGACGAATCCAAGCTCGAAAGTATCAACAAAGATCTTGCTGATCTTGGAGAACAGCGAGACATGCTTTCAGCTCATTGGCAGACCGAAAAAGAGCTGATTCAAAAGATTCAGGGAGTGAAGCAGGCTATTGATACCGCAAAGATTGAGGCTGATAAAGCTGAACGAAACAGCGAATACGAGAAGGTTGCAGAGTTACGCTATGGAACTATCAAGAAACTGGAGCAGGAGCTCGAAGAGGCCAAGGAAAAAATCGCCGAGGTTCAAAAAGACCGTGCACTTTTGAAAGAAGAAGTCGATGACGAGGACATTGCAGACATTGTATCACGTTGGACAGGCATCCCTGTTAAAAAGATGCTTCAAAGCGAACGTCAGAAACTACTTCACATGGAAGAAGAATTACATAAACGGGTGATAGGGCAGGATCCGGCCATTCAGGCGGTGTCCGATGCCGTACGGCGTTCACGTGCCGGTCTGCAGGATGCGCAGCGTCCGATCGGTTCATTCATTTTTCTGGGATCAACCGGTGTTGGTAAAACGGAGCTTGCCAGGTCATTGGCTGATTATCTCTTCAATGATGAAAACGCGATGATCCGCATCGACATGAGTGAGTACATGGAACAGCCACAGTGTTAGTCGTCTGGTTGGCGCGCCCCCGGGCTATGTCGGCTACGAGGAGGGTGGTCAGTTAACGGAAGCTGTTCGACGCCGGCCATATTCCGTATTGTTGCTTGATGAGATTGAAAAGGCACACCCGGATGTATTCAACCTGTTGCTTCAGGTGCTTGATGACGGTCGCCTGACCGACAATAAGGGAGTGACGGTAGATTTTAAAAATACCATCATCATCATGACCAGCAACATCGGTTCTCATCTTATCCAAAAGAAAGTTGAAGAGACAAAGGGTGAGATGAAGGACGGGGAATATGGTGTACTGAAGCAAGAATTGATGGATGTGCTCAAGAAGACCATTCGTCCTGAATTCCTGAACCGTATCGACGATATCATTGTCTTCCATACACTCAGCAGGAAAGACATTCGCGATATCGTGGATATCCAGCTGAAACGAGTACACAAAATGCTCGAGAAGAATAATGTGAAGCTGAATATCGCGGATGCTGCTAAAGAATGGCTGGCAGAACGGGGCTACGATCCTGTTTATGGGGCGCGACCGCTAAAACGTCTTGTTCAGACCGAACTGGTCAACCGACTGGCCAAACTTCTGCTTAGCCGGGAAACCGAGGGGCCTGCCGAGTATGAGGTCACCGTTTCCAAAGATGGTGAGAGCCTTCAGTTTATGGAAGTCTTTCAGGATGTTTCGGCGTGGGCCGATTAATTAAACCTGCTGTAAATATGTAAAGCCGGCTTCAAATTATGAAGCCGGCTTTTTTTGTAAATAATCTGAGGTCTGGATAAGGAAATCGAATTGCCACTACAATTAGTATGGCATAAGAAGGTAATTATTTGTGTTGTGTCCTTATCCAGACTTCAGGTTAAATACGTATCCATCAAGAAAAAGTGACCATTAATAGACATTATTAAAGAGGTGTATTCAGAGATACGACTTCCAGATAAATGAATAATAGGTGCGAATGGGGACGGGGCATTAATTGATCATTGGAATTCTCTAATGCCGTATTTTTGGCAATTTTTCTGTAACAAAAGCCATCCTCAAGTCTCTTATAAAATGTCGCTGATGTATTAGAAAATAAGGGGCTAAGTCCGAATCAACTGCAAAGCAGTTCATATGTCAGACGAAAAGGTTGAAATGAATAAAGTATCAGTGGGAAAATTAGTTAGCCATTTACTGGAACATACTCGAAGAGATTAAGACTGTTGAAGCCTGGGCTCTCTCTGCGGGGTATTCCAAATCTTATTTCACGCGGCTGGTACGAGCGCAATATCGCCGTACGCCTGAATTCATATTAAGATGGGTCCGTTTAATGAAAATTGCACAAGAATTTCACCAGGATCCGGAGAAAATTTGTTATGCAATAGCAGTGGACACCGGCTTAAGTGACGACAATAGTTTATGCTATTTTGTAAAGCGGCATCTTGGAATTACACCGGGAATGTTACGGAATATGATGACTGATCCGAACCATTACGAGGAATTATTAGACGCAACAAGCCGCGAACTGGATTTGCCTTTACACGAATTTTCCAATCTCCAGCCAGTTGCCATAAATAAACAACTGGTTGCGTAGTAATATCCTACTTACCCAAACCCCAAACACCTAAGCCGTGCCCGGTGACCACTTGGACACGGCTTTCTTTTTGCATAGAAAAATTAATCCAGGAGATGATCAGGGTTGAGAACTTTAAGATCATCAGTGATATATTTGCGCCCCCCGCGGATAAGCTCGTCGTCGAGATATACGTCAGCGCCAATACACACAAGGTCCCAGTGAATACTACTCCTGTTTCCGTTTGGGGCGATCTTCATAATCCTGACCAAGCGTCAGGTGGTTTGAGCCATATATCTTCTCATCAAAGAGGATGTCGTACATAGGAGATTCAATGACCGGGTTAGTCCCAAAACTAAACTCCCCGAAACGGCGCGCACCTTCATCACTGTCAAGAATGTCAGCGAGTGCCGGGTTGTTCGATGAATCGAAATCGGTAACAACACCATCTTTCACGGTGAGTTGAACAAATTCAAAGGGTTTACCCCTGGTAGACACTTGGTGCATATCGAATGGTGCCGTTTACAGAATCGAGAATTGGTGATGAGAAAATCTCGCCGTCAGGGATGTTTCGTTCGCCGAAACAGGGGATCCATTCTTGTCCTTCAACAGAAAGACGTAATATCCGTTCCTTCGCCTTTAAGATGTACCTCTTTTGTTTTCCGGAGTCGTGCCTCCAGTGGTTTCATAGCTTCACAAAGCTTATTGTAGTCGAGTTGGCACGCCTTGTAGTAGAATTCCGTGAATTGCTTCGGTCGGCATTTTTGCATTCCATTGCAAATGCCGGTGAAGGATAGCGAAGAATCACCATTTGGTGTTGTTGACTCTTTCTTTGAAGTGAGACCAGTTAGCAGTTCGTCGGCATACGCTTTATTTGCAGTGCGGCTGACCATTGCGTTTTCCGTAAATGTTCTGCGTGGCCCTGATGCCCACAAACGCATCCATCTGTTTCATGAGGGCAACTGCTCGCGCATCAGCCTGGTGTTTCCAGAAGGCGTTGTCGCCCTCTTCTATAAGTATCCGGTCAATTTCTGTATCCTGGAACCCGTGCCAAACGGCTGCGCTTTCCGGTCTCTCGCAACTTTAACCATAGCACCACGCCAGTCCGATTCCATCGATACCATTCAATTGTATCAGAATATTTTCATTTTCTTTTAGATCAACACTGAAATTCAGGATATTAAGAGCCAGTTTGTAATCATTCTCCGAATAAAGCATAGTCAGGATTGTTATTTATTTGTTGAAACAGATTGTTGTTTGGACATTTGGACTACGTTAAACACATTATCGCACCAGTCGGTTCAGAAGCATCGTTGCTGGCCAACAGAAGCAGCCGGCCTGATTGTCGCCATTCTTCAGTGATAGACTGGACCACCGATTCTCCGATTTGATCAAGATTTGTTCCAGGCTCGTCAAGAACCAGTACTTCGGGTTGAGACAGGAGGGCCGAAGCGAGTCTTAGCCGTTGTTGCTGCCCCGATGACATGTGGCCGAATGGTTGATTTGTGAGTTTAGACAATCCAACACGATCCAGAAGTTCCCTGAGTTCATGGTCACCGTGGTTAAGATCGCGTATCTTCAGGATGAACTGTAGATTCTCTATACAGCTAAGCTCCGAATAGAGATTGATGTAGGGAGCAGCATAGCCGATTCGAGACCGAAATTCCTGAACGGTCAATTGCTTATCTTCATTACTCCATGTTACGCTTCCAACAGTAGGCTTCAGGAGATAAGTCAGACATTTCAATAATGTCGATTTACCTGATCCATTGGGACCGGAAATCCCGATAATTCCACTTTTCGCTTCCAGGGAAACATCACGGAAGACCAAAACGTTATTATATTTCTTAGCCAGTTTTTGAGCCCGTAAATTCATCATGCCCAAAGGTAACTACCCTTGCCGAAATGACCAATAATACGGTTTGTATTGAGCGGGTTCATACGATATATTTCTACGAATGCATCACTATGTGATAAGAAAAATTGACGCTATGCTCCAAATTGTTGACAAGATAACCGAACATTTACTGAAGCGATTGCCTTTGGATTCCGATTCCTTTACTCTTGAAGATTTGCGTAAAGCCGGTATCCCGCTTTTCCTTGTGGAAAAAATCCATGTTGATCTGCTTCGCAACCTCGCCGACTCCATTTCTTTGCCTGACACCGAGTGGGCCAATATGGATGGTGATCGGGTTCATGCGGCCTGGCAGGCGTTTCTCGCCACAATAGAAGCGGAGGTGTTGCTTCCCGACGGATACAAACGTTCCGTAATCGAAGGCTCTGTTGAAGATGTTGTCGAACAATTGATAACACCGCATCACAAATTATTGGATCTTGTTTTCGGAACAGATGATTCAACAGATATTGACACGATTCGTGAACGTTCACGGGAGTTTGTCGTCTATCCTTACCTCGGACGTGCTCTCACGCGGTATCTCGAACGCAAGAATCAGTCATCTATCGATAAGGATAAAGCTCAGGATATTCTTACGAAGGTTGATGAACGCGTGACCGGACATTACACGCCTTTGAACTGGGGACAGCTGCTCGAACCTTGGTTCGAAATCATGGGTGAAGAAATTGAAACTGATCTGGTTCGCCAATTTTTTGAAGATAAACAACTCAAGAAAAATGCTGCCTCGTTTGAATCAGCACCGGATGTGGTTAACAGAGCGCATCTTATCGAATACCTGACGACCGGACCGGTAACCTCCCAGCCCATTGAGGAAGAAGAACCTGTTGATGAGCAGGTGATAGAAGAGATGGCGCCTGAGACCGATAACCAACCCGAAAATGAACCGGATAAAACTGAACCTGAGAAAAATATCGAAGAAACAACTGACCAGCCGAAAGAGGATGAGGTCGTCTTCACGCTCGGGAAAAAGGATTCTTCAGAATCAGAAGGCAAAGAAGAGCAGAGGGAAACAAAAGAGCATGCATCTTCTGACTCTACCGAAGTAAAAAAGAACGAGAAAGAATTTTCAAGTGTTACGATTTCCGAAAAATTTCAGGAAGAGAAAGAGAAAGACGATTTGCCGATATGGCAAAGATTTCTGAGTGCTGAAGAAAAAGAGGAAAATGAAGAAAACGAAGATAGCGCATTCTACAACTCCATTCTGAATAACGAGAACCAATCAGAGCAAGAGAAAGAAGAGACAACGCTGGCTGATACTTTCATAAGTAAAAACGAGGATGGCAAAACCGGATATCAACCGGAACGAGCGAGCCTTGAATTCAGCAAGATTCGTGGAATACTCCAGGACCGGGAGCAGTCTTTTATCGAACATATCTTTCATGGAAACAAACAGGATTACATTGAGGCGATAAATAAGCTGGATAGTCTCCACGATTGGAGGAAGGCAAGTAGTTACCTCTACCGAGAAGTTTTCAAGCATCATGGTGTCAGTTTGTATTCCGACAAAGCCATTGATTGGAGATCGATTACAACGATGGTATCAAAAGAAATCATAGGAATAAACCGAGGTGTTGGGATGGATAATCCAAAAAATGAAACGTGCACCGGTCTGCCCAGGGAAGAGGTGGCCTTTTGGGGGGTGGTACAAAAATAATATAGAAAAACAGCATGAAAAAGGTAAACTGCTGCAAGGGAACAAATAGATCTTTTACTCGATAAGGGGTCGTTTGAGGAGATTGGTGCTTTCGTTGGTTATCGGTCGACCGAGTTTGGACTCGATAAACAACGTACTCTTGGTGATAGGGTGGTGACAGGATTTGGTACTATTAATGGTCGTCCTGTATATCTGTTTAGCCAGGATTTCTCCCTGTTTCGGCAGCTCATCTTTCTGAAACACATGCGGAAAAGATCGTGAAGATCATGGACCTGGCGGGTAAAAACAGGCTGTCTTCTTATTCCATTGTCAGAACGATTCGGGGGGTAGCGCATATTCCGGAAGGCGTAATTTATATTCGGGGGTATGCCGAGGTTTTCTGGCGTAATGCGATGGCCTCCGGTGTAATTTTCCCCCGATATCGGCTATCAGGTGGCGACCATGTTTAGGTGGTGCCGTTTACAGTCCTGCTATTACCGATTTTACCATGATGGTCAAGGGGACGAGTTTCATGTTTGTGACCGGACCGATATTCATAACAGTTACAAATGAGGAAGTGACCCATGAAGAGCTTTCTCGCGCCACCCCGTTCAGGCGCAAAAGTCCGGAGTATCTCATTTTGCCTGCGAGAATGATCCCCTTTAAGACACATTCGTAGGCTGGTATCATATCTTCCGCTGAATTGTGAAGAGCGTCCGCCCAAAGCTCATTCAAAAACAGCGGATCCGGAGGCTGAAAAGGCTCTGGATACCATCATCCCGGATAATGCAAATAAACCATTCAACATGCCCGCGTGATAAACGGAGTCACTCGATAAGGACTCATTTATGGAAGTGCATGCCGATTCTTCAGCTACAACATTCATTGTTGGGTTTGCACGGCTGAATGGTGAGGTGGTGGGCATTGTGGCCAACCAACCACTCTCACTGGCGGGTGTTCTCTGACATCGATTCTTCCATCAAAGGAGCACGATTTGTGCGCTTTTGCGATGCTTTTGATATGTCCATTGCTCGTATTTGTGGATGTGCCGGGATTCCTTACCTGACCGAAACAGCCATGGGATGTATCATCAAACACGGAGCAAAACTGCTTTATGCATTCGGTGGGGGTACCATTACCTAAAATGACGGTCATTACACGCAAGGCATATGGAGGTGCCTCAGACGTCATGAATACAAAAGACGTGTACACGCCCATTTTAACCTCGCCTGGCCCAACAGCAGAGATTGCCGTTATGGGAGTTCAGGGTGCGGTTGAGATCATTTTCCGTCACGAAATTGATCATGCCGATGATAAAGCGAAACGGCAAAAAGAGTTGCAGGATGAATATGGAACGGCATTTGCCGATCGGTATCAGGCGACTGATCGTGGTTATATCGACGAGGTCGTTTATCCCCATGAAACACGGAACAAGCTCATCAAGGCTTTTGCATTGATCCATAATAAAGTAGACTATGTTCCTCAAAAGAAACACGATAATCTGCCTATATGATATCATTTAGTGTCAGCTTTATCCTAATAAAAAAGGAATAAGCAATTGGCTTATTCCTGCGAGGTTATACCACATACCAGGGATAGTTTCCAAGATGATCAATATCTTGGCAACGAGGAATCTACAAGTTCGGACCATGCATTTATGCCGCCGACGAGATTTTTAATTTTCGAAACCGGCATCTCTCATGAACTCAACAGCTTTGGCACTACGTGCACCACTTCGGCAATAGACAACGATTTCATTACTGGTATCCATTTCCGCAACGCGTTCCGGCAACTCACTTAGCGGGATAAGGGTACTGCCTTCCATCCGGAGATCTGGTATTCTTCAGGTTTGCGAACATCCAGGATGAAAATATCGTCATTCTTGTCCAGTTCTTTTTGAGTTTCAATGGATTAATTTCCCACTCTTCTCCAAGGTCGTCGGCCTCTTCTTCTCGCCGCGAATTCCGCAGAACTTTCGTAATCGATTAAATGAGTAATTGTTGGATGGTCTCAGCAAACCGGGCAATCTGGGTTTTTGCGCACTTCCATCTAGCGGAATTTTATTTTCAGAGCATCGAACAAGAGTAAGCGGCCAATCATGGGTTTGCCCTTGCCAATCAATAGTTTGATGGCTTCTGAAGCCTGAAGGGTTCCGATGATACCTGGAAGAACGCCAAGAACACCGCCTTCGGCACAGCTCGGGACCAAACCTGGAGGAGGGGGATCAGGGTAGGGGCAGCGATAGCAAGGTCCGTCTTTTGTACCAAAGATAGACAGTTGACCGTCGAAGCGGAAGATGCTTCCGTAGACATTGGGTTTGCCGAGCATCACACAGGCATCATTCACCAGGTAACGTGTGGGGAAATTGTCAGTACCGTCTACGACGAGATCGTAGTCTTTGAAAATGTCGAGAGCGTTGTCAGACGTTAACCTGGTTTCATGCGGCCGGACTTTTATGTTCGGATTGATGGCTTTAACCCGGTTGGCAGCTGCTTTCATCTTGGAGGTTCCAACATCATCAGTAGAAAAGATGACCTGGCGTTGAAGATTGGTGTAGTCGACAGTATCAAAATCCACAATACCGAGAGTACCCACGCCCGCAGCTGCAAGATAGGAGATGAGAGGGGATCCAAGTCCGCCTGCTCCCACAACCAGAACTTTGGCTTCTTTTAGTTTCAGTTGCCCTTCCATCGAAACTTCCGGCATGATGAGATGCCGGCTGTAACGCTGAATTTCTTCCTGGCTGAGCGGAGTTTCGGTAGCGACGTCTGTACCGCCGGCTACTGATGGAATGATACTCAGGGTGTCATCATCAGATATGCCTGTTTCTTCTTTTTCGAGGTACCGGATGTCTTTATCGTTCACATAGATATTGACAAAATTCCGGAGGTTACCCTGGTTGTCATAAAGGTGTTTCTTTAGCTTCGGGTGCTTAGAAGTAAGCTGTTCGATGGCCTCGCCTACGTTGCCGCCTTCAAGCTCAACGGTGTCCTGGTTGTTGGCGTAAGGTCTTAGTGCCGTTGGAATTTCAATAATAACTTTTGCCATAATAATAGTTTCTCTTTTACGACTGTATGTTTGATTCTTCTTCGATTGTCAGTTTAAGGTCATCATAGCCGGAACGGTCTTCACGTAATTGCCACCCTTTAAGTACCCCGGCTTTTCCCTTTTCAACGGAGACGATGAGATACGTGTACCACGGCCACGCATGCTCGCGGTCGAATTCAGATGGTATGGCCGGATGGTCAGGGTGTGAATGATAGACTCCAAGCATGGCCAGTCCCGTTTTCCGGGCATAACGCTCGGCCATCCTGAATTCATCGGGTGATATTAAAAACCTGTTTTCACGCGAGTCTTCACGTTCATTTGACTGAAGGCGCAGCTCGGTTATGTGTCTTTCATCTTCGGTTACATGGCCAAATAAAAAGCCACAACACTCGTGTGGATAATCTTGCTCGCCATGTTTGTTAATTTGTACAACTAATGATTTCGGTATGTAAATACTCATGATTCTTCCCAAAAAGGTTCATCGATATAACGGCGGCCATTATCCGGAAAAACGGTAACGATTACGCCTTGTTTGATTCTTTTTGCAATTTGTAAACACGCTGCTGTCGAAGCTCCGGCTGAGATTCCTACGAAAAGGCCTTCTTCCCGGCAAAGGCGCCTGGTCATTTCTTGCGCTTCTTCGTAGATATTTCGAGGTTTTCATCAGCAAGATCGGTTTCGTAAATATCAGGCACCATGACGCTGGGCATGTGTTTTAACCCTTCCAGACCATGGAAGGGAGAATCGGGCTGAACGCTTATCAGTTTTACATCTGGATTATAAGAATGCAGCCGGCGGCCGGTTCCGACAAATGTTCCGCTTGTTCCCAGTCCGGCAACAAAATGTGTCACTTCACCGTGCGTCTGATTCCAGATCTCTACACCGGTTGTGTGATAATGAGCAAGCCAGTTTGCGGCATTGCTATATTGATCTGCGTAGTAGTATTTGTCAGGATTTTCAGCGTACAGTGCCCGCGCCTTCTTAATTGCTCCGTCAGATCCTTCCATGGGATCTGTGAGAATTACAACGGCACCAAAAGCTCGTAACGTTTTAATGAGTTCTTTGTTGGCATTTTTAGGAACACAGAGTGTCACAGCGTATCCCCTGGCGGCACCGATCATGGCATAAGCCAGGGCGGTATTGCCGGATGAGGCATCGAGCAGTGTCTTCTCAGGTGTCAGCTTGCCATCCTGTTCTGCCTGTAAAATGATGGCTCGCGCCGGACGATCTTTGACCGACCCGCCAGGATTAAGCCACTCGGCCTTTGCAAAAACTTTTACACCGTCTGGTAGATCACGCATCACATTTCGCAGTTGGATAAGCGGTGTATTCCCAATAGCAGACCATACAGGTTCACCGATCCCGGTAAAGTCATTACCCGTATCGGGGGAGGTATATTTTTTGAGTTTTAATTCAGCCATAATCTGTTGAAAAGGATAATAGTTACACGCTATTTCAAATTAGTTGGTTATCAATTCTCCTTTAGCGGATTCGAGCTCGACCGGAACGACCCACTCGTGTTCACCACGAAAGAAAATCATCTGTTCGCCCAGCCATTTCGTTAGTGTCTCTTTATCGGTGGCTTGCCACTCGCAAACCATACGGCCGGAAAGGGTGTCACACCACGTATGCAGATGCTGAACATCATCATTCGAATTTTTGCCAAATCCTTTTATAATGTTGGTGAGTGCCTGTCTGGTCATGCACGATGTGATATGAACGGAAATAAACTTGTTCATGATGATATAAATTAGCGGCAAACCATATCTCGTTGGTCACAACGGGACCGGTTTAGCCATTTTCATTTTTTAGGATTTCGAGCCGTTGCCCTTTTCGATCGGGTATCCAACAAGATTACCCCATTCAGTCCAGCTGCCATCGTAATTACGCACTTTTTCGTAACCAAGAAGATACTTTAGCACGAACCAGGTATGTGACGAACGTTCTCCAATACGGCAATAGGCGATCGTTTCCCTGTCCATACTGATAGCCGATTCCTTATAAATGTTCTTCAAATCGTCATAAGACTTGAATGTGCCATTATCATTTACTGCAGAAGCCCATGGGATATCCACAGCACCCGGGATATGTCCGCCGCGCTGGGCTGTTTCGGTCATTCCGGCAGGGGCGATGACTTCACCCGTAAATTCGGCTGGTGAGCGTACATCAACCAGGTTGATGCGATTTGAGTTTAGGTTTTGACGGATGAGTTCCTTGTCAGCGCGGACATTATCATCCGGAAACTTGGCTTTATAGGTTGTTTTTTTGACGGATGGCACATCCTTTACTAGTGCACGATTTTCCCGGATCCATTTTTTCCGGCCACCGTTCATGATTTTCAGTTCACTTTCCGGATGCTGGTAATAGCGGAACTGCCATAGCGCGTAAGCGGCAAACCAGTTGTTGTTATCACCATAAAAAACAATGGTCGTGTCAGGAGTGATGCCAAGGCCGCTTGTCAATTCTTCAAATTGTGATTTGGTTAGGATATCACGCCGAACCTGGTCGTTTAGTTGGGTTTCCCAGTTAACTCCCAAAGCACCTTCAATATGTCCCTGCTCGTAAGCGGAAGTGTCAACATCTACCTCCAAAAGTCGAACATTGGCGTCATCTTTGTGTTCATTGACCCAGTCTGTTGAAACGAGTACATCTGGATTAGTATAGTTTCCCATAGTTATTGTCTTATTAAGGATTAACGGTAATGATTGTCGATATGTAAAAGAGTAGTAAGTGTCGAGAAAATGTTGCCCGCGATGGTAGTCACCAAGGCGGTGAAAGAAGGGTTAATATGTCCGGGTCAGGCCGGACAGCAACATCGACAACAACAACAGAGACAGGCAGATGCAGAAAGGACACATGATCCGATCTGATCACAGATATAAGAAAAAAGAGATATGTTGTGTAGTGTTCTCACCATAGATATTAAAACAATATATCATAATTGTTGTTTTTGAACAAAGTGAATTTTCAATGAGTGGTCAACATGTAACAGTAAAAAAAGATTCCAGTAGTCAGACTTAATCTGTAATCCACTGTAATCGTCAATATCTTAAATCCCAATCTTCTTCAGATTAATCAATAGAAACTATTAGTCTATAGATAGAACAGTGACAAGTACTTCAAAATTTGCGGTATGATAGATTTATTGGAGAGTATTACAAGGGTTTAGCCCGACCAATTTTTACGTATCTTTGTCCTATGGATTTATTCGAACAAAATGACAGCAACCTTTCAACAACAAAAGAACCGGATGCACAGGCACCTCTTGCCACCCGGATGAGACCCCGTTCACTGGAAGAGTTCGTCGGGCAGAAGCATCTTTTGGGAGACGACCGGCTTTTGCGGCGCATGATCGAAACGGGTATTCTGGGTTCGGTGATCTTTTACGGGCCGCCAAGCTGTGGTAAAACAACCCTCGCGTACGTAATTTCACGCGAAATTGATGCAGCATTTGTTATTCTCAACGCTGTGTTAGATGGGGTTAAGGATCTTAAACAAGTGGTTGCACAAGCCGAGGCACGAAAGAAAGCCCACGGTAAGCAGACAATTTTATTTGTTGATGAGATTCACCGGTGGAACAAAGCTCAGCAGGATGCTCTGTTACCCCATCTTGAATCGGGATTGCTGACACTTATTGGTGCAACAACCGAAAATCCGTTTTACATGCTGGTTGGTCCGTTGTTATCACGTTGCCAGTTGTTTGAACTCTACCCGTTTGATGTCGCAGATATCGGACAGATGATTGATCGTGCAATCGGGGATAACGAAAGAGGACTTGGATCATACAATGTTCAACTCGATGAGGACGCACGTGAATATTTATCGGAAGTGACAGGCGGTGATATTCGTACCGCTCTTAACGCTTTAGAGATGGCTGTCAAAACATCGAAACCGGATGATGACGATAAACGGCATGTTACGATGGCAATTGTCAAAGATTGCCTGCAGCGCCGCAGAGTAACGTTTCATAAGAATGGAGATGAACATTATCATTATGCTTCGGCATTTATCAAGTCAATGCGGGGATCGGACCCGGATGCGGCGTTGTACTGGCTTTCGGCATTGATCGAAAGCGGTGACGATCCGAATTTTCTGTTTCGACGCATGCTTATTTTCGCATCAGAAGATGTGGGCCTGGCCGATTCCAACTTGATTATAACGGTAAATTCACTTCATGACGCTTTCCAGAAGGTCGGGATGCCGGAGGGCTGGTACTTCTTGTCACACGCAGCTATTTACTGTGCATTAGCTCCCAAGAGTAACAGTACATCAGCTGTTTTCTCTATACATGGCAACATTCAGAAAAAAGGGATTGGTCATGTACCGCCACATCTTCGTGATAAGACAGCTAATTCACTTCAAGCGCGATATCGAAACATGGAAAACCCGTCAGAAGACTATGAATACCCGCACAGTTATCCGCGCCACTGGGTAACACAGCAGTATCTGCCGGAGGAGATGGGAAGGGAACATTGGTATAAACCAGGTACGGAAGGTTACGAACCCCGATACTGGCAGCGTCTGCAGAAGATTCAGAGTGAGAACGAGGACGAAGATCAGGAGTGATCATTCCTCTTCCATTTTCTCAATCTCTTTCAGAATCTTGTTGAGTGTGCTTTTCTTCCTTTTAAGTTTTTTCCGGAAATCTTTACTAACCGTGTCGGCTATCTCGTGGCTAAGTTCCGTAATGTGACACTCAAGAGACTCTAAAAGAATCTGGGCTTCTTCAGCCGTTAAAGATAAAATCAGCATTGGACGACCTCCTGGGTGTAGTATGAATCGTAATGGCTGTATTAGGTTAAAGCCATTTTGCGTATTAACCCGGATTATTCACCAAGAAATTTAGCGGTGGGCAAGGCGTCACGGAAATGGTGCTAGAATCGTACGTACGTACGTTGATAAGCCATTTTCAGGACAACGCAACCCACCGCTAAATTTCGAAGCTATGAATCACCATACCCAAAATTGAGGATTCCTCTCAAATTTAGAAACATAATAAAATCAATATTATGACTACTAATTATACCTCTTTTCGTGAATAATCCGGGTTAATTATTCCTGCCTAAGGTGCTTTACTACGTTTATAACACAGTGGAATGGAGGGATATAAAATAAAGCCCGGGCCATTTTCAATGGCCCGGGCTTTCACCATGATGATACCGGTGGAGTTCCGGTATGTGTTTACCTCGCGTGAAACGAAACTTTTAGATGGTTCAGAAACTAACTCCTGCGAGGAAGAAGATTTTCTTTGTATATGGGTTCCATGAAAGTGAACCAGTTAGAGGTAGTGAGAATTTGTCTGTGATCGGAATATCCTTGGAGTCACTGATGCCCACGTTGACAACTCCTGCTTTACTTAATCCATAATAATCTGATTTCATTGGAATGAACCCAAAGGTGAGAGTTGCAGTAGAAACGGGATAATCCAATTCGAAATACATGGAATTGTCGTAATCAGAACCAGCAAAATTTATGTTGCCCGAAATGGATAATGGGAATGATTTTGCGAAAGTAACACCAACATTTGCCTCAAAAGTATGATTATCTGTAAAATTGAAATAATCAGTTGTAGGCGTTGGGAAAAAGTAATCCGTTACTCCGAGACTCAGTGATCCGGTGTTTATTGGAACAGAATAGGAGGCATATAAGTCCGTCTCAGCATAAGCCGGATTCGCTCCGTGAGCATTGGTGGCAAAAGCACCCCATACTCCTATCTCGAAGTTATCGGAGGAAAATGCCATTGATGGCTGGACGGACGGAGAATCGCCAAAGTCGAAGCCGCGCCATACATATCGGCTATAAAGATCTGCTGAAACACTGAGAGCGTGGTCCTGTGCAAAGGTTTTGACTATGGGTGCGAGTAGGATGACAACAAGTAAAGAGAGAGCGGCATCAAGTTTCAGATTGTACTGTTTTTTCATGATATTTAAATACTAAGTAAGGTTTTGAGTAACTACTCAAAGCTTTTTATGACAGGCCCTCACCGGTAATGAGGGCCTGTTATTTGTCAGTGAGTAGTGGTTATGATCCGTTAGTTCCGGGATTGGTCGGGTTAATCGACCAACATGGTATCCAATACCAGATCTGACTCTGGCTCTTCGTCCACACCAAAGAATTCCGGATATCCATTGGTGCCGTGTTCATGGTGATCAAGTCCACTCAATTCAGCATCTCTGCTAACTCTAAGTCCCATCACAACATCGATGGTTTTGAAGACAGCATAACTGGCACCGACTGTCCAGGCAAAGACCGTTGTAACGCCAAGGAATTGGACGCCCAACTGATGCATACCTCCACCAAAGAAAAGTCCGGTGAAATCTGTTGTAAAAGGAGCTTGTGCAAATAATCCAACGGAGAGGGTACCCCATGCACCAGCGAGACCGTGAACCGGTACTGCACCTACAGCATCATCGATACCAAATTTTTCAAGCATGAACGTACCATAATACATAACCACAGCGCCTACAGCACCGATGATTAGAGCAGATGCGGGGGAAACGACGGCACATGGAGCCGTAATAGCGACCAGCCCCGCAAGTACACCATTCAACGTGTAACCTACATCCGGTTTCCCGCTGTCATACCAGGAAAGGAACATAGCTACTGTAGCACCGGCCGCTGCAGCCAGGTTGGTAGTGACAGCAATACGGGCAAAGGAAAAGTCGGCACCTAATGTACTGCCGGGGTTAAAACCGAACCAGCCGAACCATAGTACAAATACTCCAAGGGTACCCAGTGATATGGAATGTCCTTTAATAGGCAGTGCCTTGCCTTCCTTAAAACGGCCAAGACGTGGACCAAGGACCGTAATTCCAACAAGTGCAGCCCAGGCGCCAACACTGTGAACGACAGTGGAACCTGCAAAATCGTGGAAGCCGAAGTTTGCCAACCATCCGCCCCCCCAGATCCAATGGCCTACAACGGGATAGATTAGACCTGTAATAAATACGGTATAGATCAGATAACTGGAGAATTTGGTTCGCTCGGCCATAGCACCGGAAATGATTGTCGCGGCGGTACCTGCAAAAACGACCTGGAAAAACCAGGATGCATAAGTCCATTCATCAATAGAGCCGTTCGGTTTGATAGCGTCGACGAGAAAGAAATTGCTAAATCCGATAAGGTGAGCAATGTCTTTGCCGTACATCAGCCCAAAACCGATAGCCCAGAAAATGATGGAACCTAAGCAGAAATCCATGAGGTTCTTCATCATGATATTGGCCACATTCTTTGCCCTGGTGAATCCAGCTTCGACGAGGGCAAATCCAGCCTGCATTAAAAAGACGAGGAATCCCGCAATAAGAAGCCAGAGAAAATCGTCGAAGCTTTTTCCTGACACCGGGTCTGTTAGTGGTTCAGCCCATGCTCCGGTCGTAAGAAGAAGGGTGAATATAGCGGTGAGTACGGATATGATTCGGGTTTTTTTCATGGTTAACAAGGTGTTGTTTCGGTTATTTGCTCGGAAACACGAAACAAAATAACATTTTTAAATCACATGTCAACTTTATTTAGGTAAAAAAGTTTATATGTATAAATAAATAATACAAACAGTAGATATGGCCTTATCAATGTTGTCGGGAAAAGCCCTTCCAATATCTTAATCGTTATTGAGATTAAATCTTTATAACTTCCATTCATGTATAAAAACAGCTCGTTACATAGATCAGACATGATTACTCTCAAGATTATCAGCTCCACGGACAGGCCCGGATCAAATGCATTGAAGGTGTCTGAGTACTTAAAACCGAAGTATGAATCACTTGGAGCAGAAGTGGAGATCATTTCCATGCGTGACTTCCCTGTTGAGGAAGTTGTGGGTGGCCGGTATGGAAAGGCAATACCAGTGATCGACGATTTTAACAAGAATATCCTTAGTACAGACGGCCTGGTTTTCGTAATCCCGGAGTACAATGGCTCATTTCCGGGGATCCTGAAATTATTTTTTGATTATCTGCCCTATCCCAAAGGATTGGAAAAGCTGCCTGTCTGTATGGTTGGCGAGTCATCAGGAGCATTTGGGGCTTTGCGTGCCGTCGAACAATTTGAAGCCGTGTGCGGCTATCGTAAAGCGTATATTTTCCCCGAACGAGTCTTTATAGCGCGTGTTCACCAGAATTTCAGTAAAGAAACGGGAATCAAAGAATCATTTACTCAGGCGCTGCTCCTGGATCAGATACATAATTTTTATGCATTCGTTCGGAACGTTAAAAATCACGAGATGAGTCCGGAAGAAGCACGAACGGGCGGCTGGCCAGAGTTGTGATACATTATGAAGCTGATCAATTCAACTTCAGCATGTATCCTACACCATGAAGCGTAACCAGGAACTGTGGGTCGTCGGGATGCATCTCGATTTTTGAGCGCAGTTTGGATATGTGTACGTCTACTGTCCGCGTATTTGTACTGAACTCGTAGCGCCAGACGTGTTCCAACAGCGCATCGCGGGTTATGGGTTCGTTGGCATGGGTGACGAGGTAACGTATAAGCTCTACTTCGCGAGTTGTCAATTCTACAGCACCATCCGGCCGTACAACGTTACCTTCATTCAGTTCGATGCGAATAGGGCCCAACGTAATGACATCCATAGGTCCGGATTTGGAATAGGAATTGGCTCTTCGGAGCCGTGCCTGGATTCTTGCCAACAGTTCTTTTACGCCAAATGGCTTCGTTATGTAATCATCCGCTCCAAGGTTTAAACCCGTGACTTTGTCAATCTCCTGATCTCTGGCTGTGAGCATGATGACCGGGAACGTATATTTTTCCTCCCGAATTTTTTTGCATACTTCATACCCACTCATGCCGGGCATCATTATGTCGAGGATTACAAGATCCGGTGTGGTATCATGAATAAATGAGAGGGCATCATGACCATTATTTGTCACTTCAATCTGGTATCCCTCATTTTCAAGAGTATCCTGTAACGTGAAAATCAGACTGGGTTCATCCTCAACAATAAGAATAATTTTATTCTTGAACGACATATGACTGTGAACTTTCAGTTTCAAATGGAGATTTTCGATCTGCAATTATGGATGGATCGTTATTTTCTTCAGTGATTGGAAAATGTAAGGTAAAAATTGATCCTTTGTGATACTGACTGATTAAATTAATTCGGCCACCGTTTCTCTCAACCAAATATTGAACGATAGACAAGCCAAGTCCGTGACCCTTTGTATGGGCGGTAAGAGCATTTTCTACACGGAAAAATTTATCGAACACATGTTTTTGCGCATTGGGAGGTATCCCGATGCCATGATCTTCAATGTCAAGCAGAATTTCACTGTCCCGTCGATAGAGTCTCAATCCAAGATATTTATCATCTGTGCTATACTTCACTGCATTTTCAATAAGATTGCCAATGATGGTTTCGAAGCTCGACGCATCGAGGCGCACAGGTGGCAGCTGTGATTCGACATCAACGTCAACGGTAAAATCTGACGAAGCAAAATAATGGGAATGCTGGTCAAGGTAGTCGCGCAACAAATTCTCAAGATGAACAATAGTTGGCTTAACCGTGAGTTGATCAGCATCAGCACGTGCTACATCGAGCAACTTTTCGATCATTTTGCGGAGTCGAACGGCCTCACCATATATATGCGAACCATACGATTTAATTCGGTCCGGATCTCTGACGCGGCCGTCAGCAAGATTCTCACCGGCAGCCAGCATTACCGAAATTGGTGTTTTCAACTCATGTGTTACATTTGCAAGGAAGCCGGCCTGCCGCTGGGCAAGATCGCGTTCTTTCTGAGCTGTGATAAATATGAATACCATACTGCCAAGCAGCAGAAGCACGCCCACGCTTAATACAGCAATATTTTTAAAGAATTGGGTACTGGATGATTCCAGGACGGGGCCATCAGAGTACGATGCTTTCAAATTCCAGTTGTCAAACATGCTCTGGAAATCAACGACCAGTTGTACATTTTTTTGATCAAAATTTACTTCAGGATTACTGGAAGCCAATACTTCATTTTTAACCCAGTTATACACCCAAACAGTTAACCCGTTTTGGCTGGCCGGATCGATTTTTTTTCTAAGAAGGGGGCGCAGGTAGTTATTTACAAGATAGTCGTTATTAATAGGAAAACAGAGATAACCGATTATGGAGTGATCATTCGTATTGAAGATTGTAACGGTCATGCTTCTGTTTGTGTCGAATAACGTCTTGGTTGGAAACTGATAATCATTGACAAAAACTTTCATTCTCGTTTTTGCCAAACCGATACCGTCGTTTACAACTTGTGGGAATTGTTCGATAGGCCGCAGTTTTGCTGTCTTATCATTGAAAGTAAACCGAGATGACGACTTCGAGGGTGTCTGCTGGTTAAACTCAAAGTAGATACCGGTGTATAGTGAATCGCTTGAAACTTCTTTCAGGTATTTGTCGAATTCGGCAGGAATCGGTTTATGTGAAACCAGTGCGTCTTCCAGGTTTACACTATTCAGTTTCCATATGCCTCTTGGCACCTCGGTGAACCTATTACGGACGGTCGAGGCCAGTTCATCCAGTTGATGTCGTTTATTTTCTTTGTTCGCCTGAATAGCACTTTGATGCAACTCGAAGAGGTAATACACATTCATGCCGGTCAGGCCGATGATTGCCATCAGGCCCGTCGCCAATAGAATCCAGCGAAATGACGCATATTTTTTCATAAAGCTCTACCCCATTTTATATGATTATACTGAAAAATCTGGTTCAGCGGAACAAGGGGTACGTTGCTGATGTAAACAAAAATGCTAAGAAACTAAGCTCCAATAAAATTTAAATGTTATTTATCGATGTTGCCGGCCATAATCCTCTGATGGTCGAGGCCACAATCACATATTGCCGACTGTCCATTTTGTGCAGCCGTGTCCTCATAGTTGAGATAGGGGGAAAGCCATTTTTCAACCTCATGAATCGTCAATCCTTTTCGTACATGATAGTCAAGCACCTGGTCTTTTTCGATTTTACCAACAGCGAAGTACTCTGCCTCTGCATTGGCAAAGTACAATCCACTTACGGATGCGGCAGGATACATGGCATAACTCTCAGTTAACGTAATGCCGGCGTTTTTCTCAACATCAAGCAAATCAAACAATGTTCTTTTCTCAGTATGATCGGGATTTGCAGGGTAGCCGGGAGCAGGCCGAATGCCCTTGTACTGTTCGCGTATCAGCGCTTCGTTAGCATAATTTTCATTGGAAGCATATCCCCAGAGTTCTTTTCGAACGCGTTCGTGCATCATTTCAGCCAGTGCCTCAGCTAATCGGTCAGCCAGCGCTTTGACCATAATCTTGTTGTAGTCGTCATGATCTTTTTCAAAACGCTCGATGATCTTTTCAATGCCATGTCCGGTCGTTACAGCAAATCCGCCGATATAATCACCTTTACCTGTTGACTTCGGAGCGATATAATCGGCCAGGCTTTTATTGGGTTGTCCACGACGTTTTTTGGCTTGCTGGCGGAGCATGTGAAATTGTGCGATCACTTCATCGCGTTGCTTATCCCGGTAAACCTCTATGCTGTCGCCGATAGCATTGGCGGGAAATAAGCCCACTACAGCGCTTGCCTGAAGCCATTTGTTCTCGATAATTTTGTCGAGCAGTTCATTGGCATCATCAAACAGTTTCTTAGCCTCACTGCCGACAATCTCGTCATCAAAAATCTGAGGATATTTACCAGCCAGTTGCCAGGCGTTAAAGAATGGGTTCCAGTCGATATATTTGCGAATTTCAGAAAGATCAATATCCTTGAAAATCGTAACACCCGGTTTTTGAGGTTTGACTATTACTGATTTATCCCAGTCGATGACCGTACGGTTTTTGCGGGCATCTTCCAGACTCAGGTATTCTTTCCTTGAAGTACGCCGTTCCTGTTTTTTCCGTACTTCTTCATATTCCGTTACAATATCATCAAGAAATTTTTGCCGGTCGCCCTTGCCGACAAGATTATTGACGACCGTGACGCTTCTTGAAGCGTCGAGCACATGAATGGTCGGTCCCTCGTAGTTTGGCGCGATTTTAACAGCAGTATGCACCCGGGAAGTCGTAGCTCCGCCAATGAGAAGTGGAAGGTCAAACTTCTGCCGTTGCATTTCTTTTGCAACATGCACCATCTCATCCAGCGATGGCGTGATCAGGCCACTGAGTCCGATGACATCCACTCCGAGCCGTTTTGCTTCCGAAAGTATCTTGTCGCTGGGCGTCATCACTCCAAGGTCGATGACCTCATAGTTGTTACAGGCAAGAACAACGCCGACAATGTTTTTCCCAATATCATGAACATCGCCTTTCACTGTTGCCAGCAAGACTTTGGCTGCAGGTTTATTATCCTTCTGATTCTTCTTCTCTTCTTCAATGTACGGGATCAGGTAAGCGACCGCCTTTTTCATGACGCGGGCGCTTTTTACAACCTGTGGAAGGAACATCTTGCCTTCACCGAATAAGTCGCCGACGATGTTCATTCCATCCATCAGGGGGCCTTCGATTACATCAAGGGGACTTGGGTACTTTTGTCTGGCCTCTTCGGCATCATCGATGATATAATCCACGATCCCTTTTACAAGAGCATGTGAGATTCGTTTTTCAACGGGGAATTCGCGCCACTCGTCCTTTTTCTTTTCTACCGTCGCATCCTGTTCAATGTGTTCGGCATAATCGGTAAGACGTTCGGTGGCATCCGGTCGGCGATTGAAGAGAATATCTTCCACCAGCTCAAGGAGATCTTTAGGGATCTCTTCGTATACCTCAAGCTGCCCGGCATTTACAATTCCCATATCCATTCCCGCGCGAATTGCATGGTAGAGAAATGCAGCGTGCATGGCCTCGCGAACCGTATTATTGCCACGAAAAGAGAACGAGACGTTGCTTACACCACCACTGACTTTAGCGAGTGGCAGATTTTCTTTTATCCAGCTTGTGGTCTTGAGATAGTCGACGGCGTAGTTGTTGTGTTCTTCAATTCCCGTTGCTACTGTCAGGATATTAGGATCAAGAATGATATCCTGTGGCGGAAATCCAACTTTGTCAACAAGCAGACGATAGCATCGCTCGCATATTTCTTTCCGTCGTTCAAAGGAGTCGGCCTGTCCGTTTTCATCGAAAGCCATAACAACGACAGCGGCACCGTAGTCACGGACTTTGCGGGCTTGTTCCACGAAGGATTCTTCACCTTCTTTAAGCGAGATGGAATTCACCACGCATTTACCCTGAAGGCAGCGCAACCCGGCATTGATAACGGACCATTTGGAAGAATCGATCATTACCGGAACCCGGCATATATCCGGCTCGGTGGCTATAAGATTCAAAAAAGTCGTCATCGCTTTTTCTGAATCAAGCATGCCCTCGTCCATGTTCACATCGATGATTTGAGCCCCATTTTCGACCTGCTGACGGGCAACAGAGAGAGCTTCTTCATATTCACCATTCGTAATGAGACGAGCAAACTTCCGTGAGCCTGCGACATTAGTTCGTTCACCGATATTCACAAAATTAGTATCAGGACGAACGACAAGCGGCTCCAACCCACTCAGCCGGAGATATGGTGCCTGTTCCGGAATTTCCCGTGGCTGATATTTAGCTACCGCGTCAGAGATAGCCCGGATATGTTCATCAGTCGTTCCACAGCAACCGCCTACAATATTGATAAACCCGTCTCTGCAGTAGTCGTCGATCTGTTCGGCCATGTATTCCGCCGTTTCATCATAACCACCAAACTCGTTGGGTAAACCGGCATTAGGGTACAGACTCGTTTGCACGCTCGCGACACGGGAGAGTTCCTCGATGAATGGACGCATCTGACTGGATCCGAGAGAACAGTTCAGTCCGACACTAAGGAGGTTACGAGTGTGGGAAACAGATATCCAGAAGGCTTCGGTGGTCTGGCCGGAGAGTGTTCTGCCACTCTGATCAACGATGGTGCCTGAGATCATGACCGGCAGCTCTACGCCCATCTCGTCAGATAAACGATGGATGGCATAAATGGCCGCTTTACAGTTAAGTGTATCGAATACCGTTTCAACAAGTAGAATGTCGACACCACCGTCGATCAATCCGCGAAGTTGTTCAATATAAGCGTCAGCCAACTGTTCGAAGGTGATGGCTCGATAACCAGGGTCATTTACATCCGGTGAAAGAGAAAGCGTCCGGTTTGTAGGACCAAGTGCCCCGGCGACAAAACGGGGTTTCTCAGTTGTTTTCTTTGAAAAAATATCTGCCTGTTTCCTTGCCAGGCGAGCTGCTTCCCGATTCAGTTCGTATGTGAATTCCCCGGTATTATAATCCGCCTGAGATACCGGGGTTGAATTGAACGTATTCGTTTCAATGATGTCTGCGCCGGCTTCCAGGTACTTTGCATGAATCTCTTCAATGATTTTCGGCTGGGTTAAACAGAGGATGTCATTATTGCCACGTAATTCTGAGGCATGGTCAGCAAATCGGTCTCCCCGGTAGTCTTCTTCTGAAAGCTTGTACGCCTGGATCATCGTGCCCATGGCACCATCCAGCACCAGAATACGTGATTTGAGTTGCTCGTGAAGAAGTTGAGGTTCCCGACGTATCGGGTCCGGTTTGTTAGAGGTCATCTTATCTGATTGGATTTGTTTGATACAGAATGTGATCAGGTTCTATGTACTGGTTGTCATGAATAGAACGTAAAAGATACAAATTAATGATGACCGGCGTGTCGCCGCCTATTGGTTTTACGCATATAAATAAAACCCTTAAACCGGCGGGGTACCTGTTTAAAGGTTAGCGGGGGTGGGGTTATAAACAGGTCAGTAAAAAACATTTAATTCAGATCTGCGTCAAATTGGTTTTATCGGGATAAAATGTTGCTTTATCTAATGTGAGTTCGATATAAGCGTTGGAAGAAATCGTTATAGACGATACGTTAGAATCGTTGATTCATAGCACCCGGATTAATCAGGGTGTTAGGTAGAAACCGTTAATACATGAACCGTTTTAACGGTTTCTGGTGGTCCGGATATACGCCTGTATATGTGAAAGCAGTATTTTTACAGGTTAATTTATCTCGAACTCACCTTAGTTAGTGTTTTAAGCGAAAAAAGTCACTTTGATGGAAATTGAATTTTCCGTTTGCTTACTATCACCTGATATGCAACAGGTTAGTGATATAAAAAAGGCCTCCTCAATTAAGGAAGCCTTTCAAAGGTTTGATTTCCCGAATATATATCAATTGGTAACCGGTGTACCACCTATTAAAACAGGAGCATTTATAGCCGCTGCCGCCTGGTTGTAATCCGGCAGTTCTTTGCTTACAGTATCGTTGTACATGCTCGTGTAGCTATCGAGGCGTTTTTCCAGCCAGGTGATGTAATTACGCTGATAGTCAGTCGGCGCATGGTCATAGCCGTAGATGGAATAATATCCACTCATGAGCCAGCTTCGGTAGCGTGTCATATAATGAATATCATCCTCGCCGACACCTTCCTGGGCATGAGTTTCCATCAGGGAATCTTTGACAGCAGTAAGCTTGTGATCCAGTGCCTTGGCTTTATTCAGAACCTGTTTGTACTGATCCTCTTTGTCCTGGTTTTGAATGGTTTTTCTGATGCCCTTCATTTGATCCTGCAAACTGTTAATGCGATTCAGCATTGTGTTTACCGTTGAGAGCATATCCTGCAGATGAAACATCGTCTTTTGCTGCATACGAGCGGCCTCCATATCGTATGGAAGACTCGGATCAGGCTTAACTGTGAGTATCTGCTTTTGTGTTTGCCCATTGGCCGTTACGGCAACCGTATATGTTCCGGGAAGTACGGACGGGCCCTCGGTATTATTCGGATTGGGATGTTTTTCTTCCGATTTTAGCCGTGTCTCGCCTTTGTAATGGAGATTCCATCGGAAACGATCGACTCCGCTTTTAGCCGGACCATACAGGGTATTCACAGTGTCTCCGTTTGCTTTGGTTATAGTGACTTTGACACCGGTCTCATGGTTCTTTTTCTGTGCAGAATCCGGCTTGATGGATTCCTTCAGATAATAATCGATGAGGGCGCCTGATGGAGGGTTTGGCGCTGAATATGCTTCAGGAGTATCCAGGCCATTATCCCTGTAAGAACGATTGAACATGACAGCTGGCTGGAGCGTAAAGAACTGGAAAGTTTCATCATTCATTTCTTCAAGAGGACGAATATCGTCGAGTATGAATATACCACGACCGTGTGTTGCCACAACCAGGTCGTGGTTCTTTTTGACGAATTTGAGATCCCAAACAGACACATCCGGGAAATTGCTCTTCAGCTTTGTCCAGGTTTTTCCATCATTGTGAGAGTAAAAGAGCCCGTCATCGTTACCGAGTACCAGAAATCCTTTATGATTCGGATCTTCACGCACTACATGAACCGGTGAGTCTTTCGGCAGTCCCTCATCGATTTCTTTCCAGTGTTTTCCGTAATCATCGGTTTTGTAGACATATGGATGCAAATCATCCATCATGTGCCGATCAAGCTGAGCGTAACAGGTCCCCGGAGAAAAAGGCGACACACCAAGCTGATAGAATCGGCCTTCTTTTGGTTTGTGGGGGATATTGTCAGTAACGTTTGTCCAGGTCTTCCCGCCGTCGCGTGTGACCTGAACCAATCCGTCATCTGTGCCAATCCATATTACATCGGGATCCATTTTAGATAACCCTATAGAAAGAATAGTGTTGTAGTTTTCCGCTCCACTGATGTCATGGGTGGGTTCCCCGGCCACTACCTGTCTGCTCTTATCATTTCGGGTTAAATCAGGACTGATTGTTGTCCAGGATTTCCCGCCGTCGGCTGTCTTGAACAGAACATTTCCACCAAGATAAACAGTGTTGGCATCGTAATAGGAAACAGCAATGGGTGTTGTCCAGTTGAATCGATATTTCAGTTTACCTGGTTCCATGTCCGATGCTCCAATGAAATAAGGGCGGATAATCTGTGATGCACCGGTCTTGAGATTCGTTCGTTTCAGATATGCATTCTGGGACTCCGAATAAACGATGTCCGGATCACTTGGTGCCGGGACCACATATTCGCCATCACCGCCAGAGACCGTGAACCACGTTGACCCATCTACGCTTCCTCCATGAAGATTATGACTTCGGCCATACCAGGCATTGTTATCCTGCAAACCACCCCCGAGATGGTAAGCTGTGAGCGAGTCGGTCGCCACCTGGTAAAATTGTTCAATCGGGATATTATTGAAATAGTGCCATTTTTTACCAGCATTCATCGAGACAAAAGCGCCACCATCATTACCCACGATGATTCGATCCGCATTGGTGGGATCTATCCAGATGGCATGGTAGTCGACGTGAACCCGGGAAGCAATCTTTTTAACCGTTTTACCGCCATCTTCAGAGACCGACATCCGGAAAGACAGGAAGTAAATCTTTTTATCATTATTGGGAGATACTTCCATCGTCGAGAAATAGAACGGACGCACATTCAACGTATGGTTGTTCGTGACGAGATGCCATGAGTCCCCACCATCATTAGTATCCCACAGTACACCTTTTTTACTACCAATTTCGACATATATATGATCCGGATTGCTCAATGATGGAGCAAATGTAATACGTCCTAGCTGTCCGGTGGGCAGTCCGTCTTTAAGTTTTGTCCAGGTATCTCCACCATCCATAGAACGGTAGACAGCACTGCCATTTCCTCCATCAATTAGAGTCCAGGGCCGCCGCATGACCTGCCATGTTCCGGCAAACATAACTTTCGGATTTCCCGGCTGGTAGATTACGTCAGAAACACCGGTCGAGTCGTTGACAAACAGTACTTTCTTCCAGGTCTTTCCCCCGTCAGTCGTTTTAAACAAACCACGTATTGAATTAGGACCCCATGCATGTCCGATGGCTCCGACAAACACAGTGTTAGGATCATTAGGAGAAACAACAATTTTGGAGATTTGACCGGCGTCCTTCAATCCCATAAAGCTCCACGTCTTGCCGGCGTCCGGTGAAAAGTATACGCCGTGTCCATCAATGATATCAGTACGTATGTTGGATTCACCCGTACCCACCCATATAAGGTTGGAGTTTGAGGGAGCGAGAGCGACGGCACCGATTGACCCTGGATGCTTTTTAAAAATCGCATCCCAGCTTGCCCCGCCATCAGTAGTTTTCCAGACTCCGCCGCCTGCAGAACCAACATAGTAAACATTAGGATTACCGGGGATGCCGTTTACGGTGGTAACCCGACCACCAGCAATGGCAGGTCCGATATTGCGAAATTTCAGATTACGGTAGATGTCCGTGGTATCAGGTTTATCATCTTTTGCTGCGCGTGCAGTATTCAAGAAACCTGTTGTAATAAAAAACGTGCAAATTAGTAGCGAAGCAATGATCCGGTATCGATGCTGTCGTGTCATTTTTTGACTCCTGTTTAATTGCGAAATAGCATGAGCAAGGAATCCATGGAAAAAGTATTTCCGGAGATCCGGCTCAAAAGAAAGATCGAATGGGAAAGCATATCCCGATGCCTGGCACTGCCCCTGCAGCTTATAATCCCGAAGTAATTTAAAAAGGGGTTAACCAGAGATAGCTAAAACCAATCAACCGTTGATAAGACCTCCACACCAGGAGATGTCTTATAGACTATGATAATCACCTCGCTTGTAAAGGTTTGTTAATAATCTTTGGTTTGGATCTTGTTGACCCTGTCTATAAAGAAATTGTAAAATAAATTGTAGTTTATACTCGATTTTCTTATAAATAAAGAATGTGTATATAGTTGGCTGAAAGTTTCTAATGTCATATTGCCTTAGTCTGATGTGTAGGGAAACTTTCGGTAAGTGATCAGCATTAGAACTTCAATATTGTGATTTCGTTACTTCGAGGGTTAAATAATTGCCAGGCATAACTGGCAATCGATGAAAAACGAAAATCTGCCTGCGTGATATGTTTAAAGAGGCAATGTTTTCCTCACAGTCGTGATCGTAACCTTTTTGACCGGGATGTACGGGTTAGAGGGGGCGTGAACAATGAGTTTAAATCCATAATGATCAATTACAAAGATCCCGGATAAAGAATGCCCCAGAGGAGCGTTAGACACACATTATGAATTTTTTATAGCTAAGATGATCAGACCTAAGAAAAGCGACAGGTAGCTCCTGTCGTTTTTTTGTTGTTGATATCAGCCATGATGATGTTGGATTTATTTAATGAAAAGATTTTTAGCAGACTTCACGAAATGTGAGGAATCCTGGATAAACGATATTTGAGGTTAGCAATCTAACAGTTATGAGAAAGTCACTTTGCACTATTTCCAGATGGATCGTTTTAAGCATGTTGTTTTTGATGATCTCCGGATTACAGCTCAGTTTTGGCCAGTTCAGCATCGGAGCATCTTACTATCAACGTAAAGAGAGTCCGCAGAACGGGTTTGGGGTTAGAATGGAAAACGACGTTAAACTAACTCCTAAGCTGATTCGACTGGGTGTCCAGGCTCATTTCGACTATTATAGTGAGCAGAATAATCTAAGCGGAAATGGTATTTCACTGGGTAAAGTCAACAATTATACACTGGGTATTGTTGCCCTTGCCAAACTTAAACTTTTGATCGTTGAACCCTACATCGGGGCGGGAATTGGGTTTGATAAACTCAGTCATTCAGGTTCAAATGATACATTTCCGGCGGCAAGCGGTTTGGGAAAACCGCTTAACAAACAACAGACGATTTATGAGGGTGTTGTTGGGACAGAAGCATCCCTCTTGCCTTTTTTGCATCCCTTTGTGGAATATCGCACACATGCGATAAAATTCGGAGGGATCCTAAAAAAACCATCAGAGAACAACAATACACAAGGTGTTTGGGCTTTTGGGGTGCTTCTAAAATTTTAACTTATGTCAAAAAACAACGATTAATAGAGAGAAAGGCGATTAAATCACTGACTTTGGTAAAGGATGATATACAATACCACTTCGTAATAAATTATTTTGTATCAAAAACAGGTTTTCGGTAAACTCAGGACAAGTTGAAGAACTATCTATCACTATTCGATTGGCGGAGCAGGCTCTATGGCATTTATTAAAGGAATTGGAGGGGCGTTTGTCTTTTCTCACCGGCCAAAACAACTGGCTGAATGGTACACCAGATATTTGGGGATGGAATTTGAGGCAGATGATGCCTATGAGTCAATTTATCATACGTTTTTGTCTGGTACCGATGAGTCAAAGAACTGCGACATCGTAACGAGCTTTTCTATCATCAAGGCACAACATAAGTTTGCGAGGTCAATACCTGATGCTGAACCAGATTTGATGTACGGTGACCAGCCATTCATGATTAATTTTCGGGCCAGTAATTTGAAAGAGCTGGTCAATAAATTGAACGGTATAGGAATACGAATCATCAAACAGGTGGAAGAGGAGCACGGTCATTTTGTTTGGATGCGTGATTTAGATGGAAATCGTGTTGAGTTATACGAACCCAATCCTGAAAAAGCATCAAAAAAAGAGGCGCCACAAAAAGAAGCAAAAACGGGTGAAAAAGAAGAATCCAAAGCATCTTCGAAAAAGAAAACCAGTAAAAAGAAAAAGAAGAATTCCTGAGTATTTATAGGAACTTATCATTTCCGCCTGTTGTATAATTTACCGGTTGTCCTGTTTATATAAATCCGAAAAAACTTTTTTAATCTCACCAGTTATTTCACCGCTGTAACGTTTTCGCCTTTCGTTCGTCTACAGTGTGAAATGGATAAACAACAATTCAAAGGCCTGATTTATCCCATCCGGGATCGTTTATACCGGCTGGCAAGAGTCCTTCTTGGAGACCATGAGGAAGCTCAGGACACATTGCAGGATGTGATGCTGAAGCTATGGGATAAAAAGCATGAATTGAGTGTTTGTCGAAACGTCGAAGCATTTGCATTTACAATGACGCGCAATGCTTGCTTTGATAAACTCCGATCGTACCGGCATCGCAATGTATCGCAGCTGGATACAACAATACTTCAGCCAACATCCGACAGGATTGCTCCGGATAAGCAAATGGAGTTGACTGAAACGACAAAGGTCATCCATGACATCCTGCAGCTTCTGCCTGATCAGCAGAGATTCATACTGTATCTCAGAGATATCGAACAGTATGAATATGACGAGATCGAACAGATGACGGGAATAAATGCCGGTGCGATCAGAGTGACATTATCCCGTGCAAGGAAAAAAGTGCGGGAAATCTACAACAGGAGACTGGAGTATGAAGAAAGAAGATTGGGATAAACTGCTCAAAAAATACCTCGCTGGCGAGACTACGCTCGCAGAAGATGAGAAGCTCAGAGAATATTTCTCTGAAGATGACCACTCGGAGGCTGAAAAGTCAATGTCGGACATCTTTACAGCTTTCCGGGAAATGGGGCAGTTAACGGGCCCCGAAAACCTTCCGGATCATATTGATAAGTTACTCACCGAGAACGAATTTGATCGGAATCAAGGTGCTCCAGTCGCAAGGCTGAACGGACTGAATCTTTTAATGAGGGTTGCAGCCGTACTCCTTATTACACTCGGTGGTTTTGCTGCTGGCTTATGGTACGCAAACGGCGGTCCGGCAACAAAAAATACAGCCAATGTAAATATTCTTTCAGCCCGATTTGAGCAGGCATCTGCAAGTGAGCGTATCAAATTAATTCGTACTGAATATGACAAGTCTGGAGAAAACCGCGGTATGGAACAAGTTCTGATCCAGGCAATGAATAATGATGACAATGTGAATGTACGATTGGCGGCAGCTGAGGCGCTGTTCCACTTCAGATCAGATCCGGGTGTGAGAAAGGCATTGATCCGTTCCCTGGCCAATCAAACTGATCCCAATGTTCAGATCACATTGATTGACATGCTTGTGAAAATGCATGAAAAAAATGCAATTACTGAGATGCGTGTCTTGCTGCTGAAAAAGGATCTGAATCCGGTTGTTCGCTATAAGCTGGAAGATGGCGTTGGCGCTCTAAGTTAATATCTCAGGGAATTTTCTACTCAAACTTAAGTGTAAAGGAATACCATTATGAAAAAGACAATTCATATACTGTTGGCGTTGATCGTGTTGCCGCTGGTTGCCGCTGCTCAACAGTATAAATACCAACTTGCAAACTCGGGCGATCAGACCGTTATGATTGCAATGGACAGAGAGTCCGATTTTACGATACAGGGATATGATGGGAACCAGGTTCTGATCGATGCTCTGGACTACCGGCCACCGCCGGAAAAAGCAAAGGGATTGAAAGCTCTTTATACCTCTGCAGAAGACAATACTGGTATTGGCCTTTCGGTGACTAAAGAAAATGGCATTTTGCGCATAGTTCGGGCCTCGCGACGTGAAGGACGCTACACGATAAAAATTCCTGATAAAGCGAACATTAAAGTTGATGAGGTCAATTTTGGTGGTGATGAGATCACTATCTCGAATATGAAAGGGGAGATCGAAGTAAAATCGAAGACTTCGAATGTCAAACTGTCTAATGTTTCGGGACCGGTAACAGCAAGCAGTATCAGTGGTGATATAACAGTTGCCTATGCTGACATGAACATGCAAAAACCTACATCGATCTCGGATATCAGTGGTACCGTTGATATTACACTACCAGCTGACGTCAAGGCAAACCTTAGAATGAAATCTATCACCGGCGAGATCTATACCGATTTAAATATCGATCTGAAAAATAAACGGGACGACATGAAGATGATCAGTGGCGGAAGCACCATTGAAGGCACAGTAAATGGCGGAGGTGTCGAATTCAATCTGAATACGGTCAGCAGCAACATCTACCTCCGCAAGAAAAAATAGGATTACCCGTCTTTACTAAATAATCCTGGCGAAACAAATATCATATGGGTAATCCCCCCGTGATTACCCGGAAAACCCGATAAAATCATGAAATACATTGTATTGGCGATCCTTCTTGGATCAGCCCTCACGGGCAGAGTATGTCTGGGACAGACCACTTTTGAGAAGCAACTCACTTGGAAGAAAGGCCAGCTTATAGACCTGAATCTGAAGTTTGGCCTGGCTATCAAGGTGAGTGGCTGGGACAAAGATGAGGTACAGTTAACAGCGAAAGTGAATATCAACGACGACCGTCTGGATTCATTGTTTAGCCTTACTGCCTCGAATAATGACTCCATTACTGTTCTTGCAGATGTTGTCCATCATAAAATTCGGACAAACGGCTGGTATGATGACGGATGTCCACAGAACCAAAAGACGATGTCTTTCGACGGGCATTTGAGGATTTGTATGGATATCACCTATGAGGTTCGTATACCCCGAAACGCCCCGTTAAAATTGTCTAGTATCAGTGCAGACATGACGATTCGAGGATTGGATGGTCCGGTCCGTGCAAAGTCTATCAGTGGTTTTGTCGACATGACATGGCCGAAAAATCAGAATGCTGACCTTGCCCTCAAATCAATTACTGGTGAATTGTATACCGACATCACGGGTATCGACTGGACAAATAGGAAAGATCATGTTCCCCAGGTCGGATACCTGCTTCACGGACACATTGGAAATGGTGGACCTGAACTTCAACTGGAGTCGATCAGCAATGATATTTATCTGCGTAAGCGTGATTAAAAAATGTCTGATTGGTGAAACCTTTCAGAAAAAATGAAGTGTACATAAACAAATCAGAATAACTCTACATCCAGGATCAATCTCGTGATATCTAGCTTAGTACTGTTACTATTTGGATTTATCTCTCTTTTTGGAACCGGGCGAGTCGATTCCAAAACGGATTCGGTTCGTGCAGAAAGAATAAATGAGCCCATTCATGTCGATGGATTACTGGATGATCCTGCATGGAAAACGGCGCCGCCTATCACACATTTCAAAGAGAGTGATCCGAATGAAGGGGTGAAGCCAACAGAAAAAACAGTGGTCAGGGTTCTATATGACAATAACGCCATTTATGTGGGAGCACGGATGTATGACAACGCCCCGGATTCTATCATTGCCCAGCTTGGTCGTCGTGACGCCAATCTTACAGCAGATGATTTTACCGTGTATCTCGATCCCTACAATGATAATCAGACCGGGTTTTATTTCGGGGTCAATGCCTCAGGTGCCATATCAGATGGGACATTGTATAACGATACCTGGGATGACGACTCATGGGATGGTGTCTGGGTTGGAAAGGCTCACATAGATAACAAAGGCTGGACCGTTGAAATGCGGATTCCGTTTTCCCAGCTTCGTTTTGAACAAAAAAAGGATAATGTATGGGGAATTGATTTTAAGCGGATGATTGCGCGCAAAAATGAAAAAGATTATCTGCAGTATATGCCCAAGAACGGCAATGGTTTTGTATCCCGATTTGACGACTTGGTTGGCATTGATAACATCAAGCCGACCCATCATTTTGAGATAACTCCATATGTTACGTCAAAAGCGTTGTATATAGATCACCCGATCGGGGATCCTTTCAATGACGGTTCAAAATACAATTACAACGCCGGAGCGGATCTGAAAACATCTGTCGGAAGTAATCTCACGTTGAATGCCACCATAAATCCCGATTTTGGCCAGGTAGAGGTTGACCCGGCCGTAGTCAACCTTAGTGATGTAGAGACTTTCTATCCGGAAAAACGTCCGTTTTTTATTGAGGGTGCTAACTTTTTCAATTTTGGCGAAGGCGGAGCTACGAGTTACTGGGGCTTCAACTGGTGGAATCCTACGTTCTTTTACACCAGGAGGATCGGCCAGCGATCGCAAGGCAGCGTTCCGGATGCAGATTACACCGACTATCCGGATGCCACGCATATTATAGGTGCGGCCAAACTGACAGGAAGGGCGAAGGGAAACTGGAACATTGGTGCGCTCCAGGCAGTGACCGCCAAAGAAGATGCCAGATATGCGATCGGAAATGATCGTCATCGGGTTTCTGTTGAGCCACTGACCTATTATGGTGTGGCCAGGGTACAGAAACAATTCAATGATGCAAAACAAAGCCTTGGCATACTCGCTACATTTACACAAAGAAATTTAGACACACCCGGTCTGAAGAGCCAGTTCAACAATAGTGCCGGTGTACTTGGGCTGGATGGCTGGACGTTTCTGGATAATGACAGAAGCTGGGTGATAAGCGGCTGGATGGCAACGAGTCAACTTACGGGTACCCGCAATCATATGCTCGATATTCAGACGAACTCAACGCACTACCTCCAAAGGCCGGATGCACGGAGTTATGGCATCGACAGTTCAGCTACTACATTGACGGGTTTTGCAACGCGAATACAAGTCAATAAACAGAAGGGTAATGTACTTGTTAATTCAGCGCTTGGGATCATCAGTCCTCGTTTTGATCTGAACGATGTCGGATTCCTTCCATGGACAGACAAAATCAATATGCACTTTGGCGGAGGTTATAAATGGACAAAACCAACCAGTTGGTATCGTTCTGCTGATGTACTTGGTGCTGTATTTGCTACGTTCAATTTTGATGGTGAACCGACATGGGCAGGTGTATGGAATTCTATCAGCCTGGAGTTTCTCAACTACCTGAATGTTCAGTTAAACACTGCTTACAATCCCAAAACCTTTAACGACCGTTTGACCCGGGGTGGGCCATTGACAGTCAACAAGCCTGGTGTTGAATTTTCTCCATCGATAAGCACAGACAGCCGCAAAGCCGTGGTGATATCGGCATGGGGCGATGGGTATTACGATCAGGATGGCTCGATTAGCCGTAGTGTTGGATCAGACATCACATGGAAACCGGCATCCAGCGTTTCTTTAACGATAAGCCCTGAGTATGACTGGAATATTGATAAGTCACATTACATCGATACTTTTTCTGATCCTTATGCAATGCGTACCTTCAATCATCGCTACGTTTTTGCAGAATTGAGTCAGCATACTGTTTCGTCAAGCATTCGCGTGAACTGGACTTTTACTCCAAAGATGAGCCTCCAGATGTATGCACAGCCGCTTATTTCTGCAGGTTCATATAACAATTTTAAAGAGCTCAGGAGACCTAAGAGTTACGAATTCCTGGTCTACGGCCAGAGTGGTTCAACGTTCGATCAGAGCACCCACATGGCCGATCCTGATGGTTCCGGGCCTGCAAAGCCGATTGATGTCGGCAATCCAAACTTCAATTATAAATCATTACGCGGCGATGCCATACTTCGCTGGGAATTCAGACCAGGGTCGACGATCTATTTTGTGTGGACACAATCGCGTTCGGCCTCAGAAGAAACGGGGAGATTCGGTTTTGCCCATTCTGTAAATCATCTCTTCGATGCTCATCCCAACAACATATTTCTGGTCAAGTTTTCTTACTGGATGAATCTGTAAAGGAAAAATAACCATCCATATATACGAATAATTTAGTGTTTCATCGTGACTGCTTTACAATATCTAAACCTGCTCTTTTGCCACGGAAACACAGAATAAATACAATTAATTTTTGGTCGAATTCCCTATTTTCTGAACGTTTACTACTCTATGTGCGTTAGGTAAGAGAATAAAAAAACTAACGTAAATGAGAGACTGATATAGATAATGAAGAGAATATTTGACAATGTTCACCTCTACCGCCCACAATTTAATGACGATCCCAATCAGATCTGCCACATAACGTTTGAAGATGGGAAAATCACGTCCGTGGATGAAGGCAGTGTAAACGGGAAGAGTGATGCTGATCAGGTTTTAGATGGCCATGGTAAAACATTAGCGGCATCATTTAATGACTCGCACATGCATCTTCTGCGTTTCGGATTGATGAAGGAAGAGCTTGATCTGAGAAAAGTGACTACCTGGCATGAGATGAAGCATGAGATAGAACGCGGCATTAATGAGCGTATATTGAATGAAAACGACTGGATCGTTGGCCGGGGAATAAAGGACGATAATTTTGAAGATCTTGATCACCAGCTTACAGCAGATGAACTGGATGAAGTCGACGTTGATAAGCCATTATTTCTTCTGCATGACAGTGGTCATGAGTGTGTGGTGAACCACAAAGCTCTTGAGATTTTAAAAGAGGAAAAAGAGCTGTCAGACCAACATGGAACATTTATCGAAAGAGAGGAAAACGGCGAGATGACCGGCAGGTTTAAGGATACGGCTGTTCATTTCATCAAATTCAATTTTCGTCAAAAAAGTGATCGTGAAATTTATGAGGCGGTTCGTGCGGCTGTTCCTCATCTGTTGAAAAATGGAATTACTTCCGTTCAGACTGATGATCTTAATTATGCGGGTTCATACAAACGACTTTGGAAAGCATACAGTGAATTAGAAAAAAATGGTGAACTCCCCATCAAGGTTTATTTGCATCATTATGTCTTTAATGTAACTGATTTGAAAGAATTTCTGGACACATTTGATAAACGAAGCGGAGAAGGGAGTGAACGAGTCCATGTTGGCGCTGTGAAAATATTTCTTGACGGCACGCAACGTCTTCATACAGCAGCATTACGCAAACCCTACCATGACAAACCGGATACCACGGGTGAATTAATTTACTCGCAGGAGGAACTGAACGAACTTGTACGAGTAGCTGATGAAAACAGGATGCAGGTAACCATGCATGCCATTGGCGACCGAACTATTGATGAAGGTATAAAGGCGATCGAACAATTTGGATCGCCAGAGATGCGCCATCGTCTGATTCACGTACAGACGCTTGCTCCGGATTTGCTTGAGAAGCTTAAGACGTCACATATCTGTGTGGAGATTCAACCTGGATCCGTAATGAAAGAATATGATAAATATGAAGAATGGTTTGGGGAAGAGCGGGCACCATATTGTAACATGGCCAATTCGATAGCTGAGCATGGTATTACGTTCACAGCCAGTTCAGATACACCGGTCGATCCGCTGGATCCTCACAATAACATATTTGCTGCGGTCAACCGTACTGACAGGGAAGGCAATCCTGAAGGCGGCTGGATGCCCGATGAGAAAATGCCGGTGGACGCAGTATATAAATCCTATACCGAAACGCCTGCATATCTGGAATTTGCCGAAGCCACCAAAGGAAAAATCAGCGAGGGTTACTCGGCCGATTTCATACTGCTATCCGACCATCCCAAGGCGATTGAAAGGAAACAATTGAAAGATATTACGATCGCAGAAACCTGGATCGACGGAGAAAGAGTTTATAAAAATTGATCAGATGGCGGATAATATTTTTCGTAAAATGGGAAAGTTTAAGTTCTGATAACCTCAGTAATATAAGTCTCGCCCCTTATATTAACAGGCCACCCCAAATATGTTGCAGTCCGCCTCTGTTCGGCTATTTTACCATTGATGATAAAATCTACAATTTAAATTGATATGGCATAAAAATAGTCAATATTGAACTTTTTAAGAATGACTAGGAAACTCGACTGCATCCTCCTGATAGACGATGATGAAATGGTTAACTACCTCAATAAACAGGTTATCGATAATGCAGGGTGCACAAAGTACCTCAGAACGATTGATGATGCTCGTGATGCACTAAAGTATCTGAGAAAGTGTGTGAATAAACACGGTTACGAGGAAATATACCCAACACCGGAGCTGATCTTTCTGGATCTCAATATGCCGGGTCTGAATGGATGGGAATTTCTTGATAAATACAGAGAGATATCACATTTATTAAATGAATCTATCATCATAATAATGCTGACAACATCAATGAATCCGAATGACATAAAGCAAGCGGAAAAATGTCATGAATTAGCAGGTTTTAATAATAAACCGTTAACAATGGACAAGCTTGATGAAATATTAACTCATCATTTTATGTAGCAGTACTTGATGATTTTTCCCAGAGAGAAATACGATAGAGAGATATTTTAAACCATTAATAATATGGAAGAATCATGGAAAATATTACTTATGAAAAGATGATACTGTCATTAACACCTGGTTTGAATAAAACTGAAAAGGAGCAGCTAAAAAGCTTTTTTTTCTTATATAAATCTTATCATGAAGAGTTATGGTTATATGGCAGGAAAAGGTTATCCGAAATTCCGGTTTTCAGATACATTATCCATAATATCCCCAAAGAAGAGCTTGAGGTGCGCAGGAGATTATCTCTGGAAATTACGCGCAATGCCATATTGGAAAATGACTGGCGTCCATGGATAGAGGATCTCATGCAGCAAGGCATAAACTATGCCAATATGGGATTAGATTTTCACTCTTGGTACGATGTTGTAAAAATGGTGCGGGATTTTTTTGTACCTAAATTAAGTGATAGCGGGGGCGTGAACCATCATAAATCCATCTCGACAATGAATGGGATGGATAACTTTATTCACATTGCCATGCGTGCAATAAGTGAAGCCTATCTTAATGAAAAACAACGAATAATAGAGGAGCAAAAAAGAGACAGAAAAAAATTGGATGACGACCTCCAATTATTGGTTTACAATGTTTCCCATGATTTAAAACAACCGTTGACCACTGTTCAAGGTTTGGTTTCGTTAATGAAAGAACAATATCCTGAACTTGCTGAAACAGATGCGGGCGATTATCTGGATCATATAAAAAAATCCACAGACTGGATGGATCAGATTATAGCAGGATTAATGGATTATTCCCGGATTGGCCAGAGCAGAAAGCCTGAAAAGGTAGATCTCAATGAAATAATTGAAGATAACCTGCTGGATTTGTACTCACAGATAAAGGATACCCAGGCTGAAATTAAAGTAGGTAAACTGCCGACACTTCGCGTATATCCCATTGAAGTTAAACTTCTCTTTCAGAATCTGATCGGTAACGCTCTTAAATACAGACGAGAGGAATGTTCACCGGAAATTAAAATCAATGCAGAAAAAAAGGATAACATTTGGCGGTTTTCGGTTGAAGATAATGGTATCGGAATCGACGAAAAACACAATGATGAGATTTTTGTGATATTCCGGCGCCTGCATAATAGTAGCCAATATAACGGAACAGGTATTGGATTGGCCCACTGCAAAAAAATTGTAGAATTACACAAAGGTAAGATATGGGTGGAATCAGAACCCGATATAGGCAGCAAGTTTATTTTTACGATTCCCGCGTCAGCTGGCGACCGTTACGAAAAAAAAATGGAAGGTTTAATGGCGTCATCTGGAAAAAAGAAATTGACCCATGTTGAGAGGATTGAATGAAAGCATCATTACTGTATAAATAATTTTTTAAAAATGTGAAAAGCCTTGCAACTAACGGTTACAAGGCTTTATGTACCGCCGGCCGGACTCGAACCGGCACGGAGTTTTAAGCTCCATTGGATTTTAAGTCCAACGTGTCTACCAATTCCACCACGGCGGCATCCTGTGCGGCATCAAGAATACAAATTTCACTTCTAAGGTACAATATTCGCCACTTTATTAATGGCCTGACCATTTTTGATGTTTGAAACGCTTTCAGATTGCTTAAGTTCTTATCATGCTTGCAGTTAAAACACTACAGAACTGCTAATTACCCTAAATCTAATGAAAGGTTACATGAAACAGATATCCACACATATGCTCAGAACTGTGCTGATCGGTGGGGTGTTGGTCTTCAGTTTCTGTTACCAGAAAGCATTTGCACAAGAAAAACAAAAATCTAAGTTTAGTATCGGTGGCTCGTATGAAATGCGGGCACAGCATCCTAACCAGGGATTTGGAATACGAGTGGAAAATGAACTCAAATTAGGAATTCCCTTGTTGGCGCTTGGCGTTCGGGCGCAGTACAGCAGATTTAACGAAGAAATAAGGGGCTGTCGGGGATATATTAAAACGGATCACGGTGAAGTTCATTTTAACCGGAAGTTAAGTGAGTACTATCTTGGACTTATGGCTCTCGTGAAGCTTAAGTTGGGACTTTTAACTCCATATGCCGGACTCGGAATCGGAACGAGTCAACTGACCGTTAAAAACACAAACCTGCACAACGTATTGGAGAGTGGCGCAGAAGCAGGTTCAAGGTCTGATCATAGTGTTTATTACAATGGTGCAGTTGGGGCCTCAATGACGTTACTTCCCGTTCTTCATCCCTTCGTGGAATATCGCCTTCAAAGAAACAACTTTCGGGACGTAATTAATGGATATACTTCTGAAGACAATGGTGGAATCTGGGCTTTCGGAGTTTCACTGCAATTCTAAACATATACCCGTCAGCAGGGAGATTTATGGAATCTCCCTGCTCTTTTAAAACCCCGGGAATTTGGAAACAATAGTTTTTTGGAAGTATTTTTCAATGATCAAAACGGAAAAACAACAAACAGGTTTAAATAAAATTATATGCTTTTTGTCCTGAAGCAGTGCTTCAGAGGAACGATGTTTTTTAAGTAAATTGTTTGCAAGTCAACAACTAACTGCTCTCAGACAAAGAAATTCCCATTTTAAAGTAAATAAGAGAGGTATCATGAAAAATATCTATGCGAAAACTCTAACAATCGCCTTGCTTGGTGTAATTATTGCCGGGTTTGGTTATCAACAGGCTCAAGCCCAGTTCAGCATCGGTGCATCCTATGAGATTCGTAAAGAAAATCCTACCAACGGTTTTGGAATCCGGATTGAAAACGACATTCCGTTGAAGTTACCTTTGGTTGCTATAGGTATACGAGCACAATTCAGTAATTTCAGTGAAAAGAATAGTATTTCGAGCGGAAGCATCTCATACGACCGTAAACTGAACCATTATAACCTCGGACTCATGGCATTGGGCAAGTTAAAATTGGGCTTGTTGAGTCCTTACATTGGTCTTGGAATTGGAACCAGCCATTTGCAGGTCAAGAACACGAACTTATCAATGATACTACCTAATGGCGGAGAGTCAGGTTCAAAAAATAGCAACAGCATTTATTATGAAGGCGCTATAGGTGCCTCTGCTACACTGTTGCCAATGATACACCCGTTTATTGAATACCGGCTTCAGAAAAATAATTTTAAGAATGTTGTAAACGGCTATGAAACGAAAGATTCTTCTGGCATCTGGGCTTTTGGAGTTTCTCTGAGTTTCTGAGTTAAGCCATATTTATAAGTGTAATTGAGGGGAATATTTGTCCCCTCTTTTTTTGTTTATAACCATAGATGTAAAAAAGGGTAATAGGTAACACTACTAATGTTATGTATATTTTAAAATCAATAAATTAAAGTCGTTGAAGGGAGTCGTGTCCGATTGGCTGACTGAATATATTTCAATCATATTATTCAAGGATCCCGGATAACTTATTGTTTATTTATTCGTTCTTATTTCAAAATAACCTAGAGATATGTTTAAAGTGCCCCTGATTTTTGCGTCAATGCGGCAAAATGAAGGCAGGTGGTTTTCTCACAGTGTATGAGTGATACGGATGTCAAAATCAATATCGGAAAAGACCTGGACCAGTTTGATCTGGACAGGCCGCAGCAGCTCGAATTAGAGAGTCTGCTAAGGATATGCCGTGACTCGCTGGACTATTGTGATGAAGAACTGATCACACGGGCTTTTAAACTCTGTTACCTTGCCCATCGTGGCGAAACGCGTGCGTCAGGTGAACCGTATTATTTGCATCCGATAGAAGTTGCTATTATCGTTGCCAAAGAGATTGGTATTGATGATGTCTCAGTGGTTGTGGCCCTTCTGCATGACACTGTTGAGGATACTCCAATTACTCTCTCTGATATTGAGAAGTATTTTGGCCCGACAGTTACCCATCTCATCGATGGCCTGACTAAGATTTCCGGGGTATTTAAAAACCGGAATACCAAACAGGCGGAAGCCTTTATGAAGCTTCTCCTGTCTATGTCAGAAGATTTGCGTGTCGTTCTGATAAAGTTTGCCGACCGGTTGCATAATATGCGAACCATACAGCATCTTACACGCGAAAAGCAGATCGTCATTGCCAGCGAAACGGCCGAACTGTATGCGCCACTGGCTCACCGTTTTGGTCTCTATCAATTGAAGAGCGAACTCGAGGATTTGAGTTTCAAGGTTCTCGACCCTACTGGTTATCGATTCATAGCGCGCAAGCTCAGGGAGAAAAAAGAAGCACGCGAGAAGTTCATCCACGAATTTATGGAGCCGATTCGCAAGCGACTTGTTGATGCCGGTTTTCACTTCGATATCAAAGGCAGGCCGAAGCACATCTATTCGATTTACCGGAAGATGATGAGGCAGCAGAAGCCTTTTGAAGAGATTTATGATCTGTTTGCCATCCGGATTATTCTGGATGATCCTCATCAAAAAGAAGACTGTTGGCGTGTGTATTCGTTTATTACAGATGCATATACCCCTATACCTGAGCGGTTTCGCGACTTCATTTCCGTCCCCAAAGCAAATGGTTATCAGTCTCTGCATACCACTGTGATTACGAACAAGGGTATTAAAGTTGAGATACAGATCAGGACCCGGAAGATGGATGAAATAGCCGAGAAAGGTCTGGCTGCTCACTGGAAATACAAGGAAGGGGACGATAAGACTACTATCGACAAGTTTGTGCACTGGGTGCGCGACATTCTCGAAAATCCACGTCCGGATGCGGCCATCGAGTTTGTAAAAGATTTTCAGCTGAATCTGTATACGGACGAAATTTACGTCTTTACTCCAAATGGAGAACTCAGAACGCTTCCCAAAAGTGCGACACCTATCGACTTTGCTTTTGATATTCACAGCGAGGTCGGTGAGCGTGCTTTGGCTGCGAAAGTTAACGGTAAAATCGTCCCACTTCGATATGAACTTAAAAGCGGCGACCAGGTGGAGATCATCACAGGCAAGCAGATCAATCTGAACACAGACTGGATCAATGATGTGGTGACACACAAGGCCAAGTCGCGTCTGCGTCAGTTTATCAAGCAGCGTGAACGTGAGCTGGCGGATCAGGGCCGGGAGATTTGGGAGAAGAAAGCTGCAAAGCAGAAGATCAATATCACAGAACAGGATCTCGCGAAGATCGCGGCGCGTCTTCGGTATTCGTCAACACAGAAACTGTTTTCTGACATAGCGAACGGTGTCTTCGATGTCAATCGATTGGTAACCCTTGTAAAACAAGTTATCAGCGGTGGTAAGATCAATGAAGAAAAACAAGACGAGTTGCCAATTGTTGACGAAGAAGAATTTAACGAGCAGTTTTACGAAGATGCGCGTACCGTTGGCAAGCAAGATGGCCTGATCATCAATGGAAATTTAACAGACGTTAAATATTCATATGCCAAATGCTGTAATCCCATTCCCGGAGACGAGGTCATTGGGTTCATCAGCCGGAATGGCGATATAAAAATACATCGGGTTAACTGTAAAAATACCCGTCACTTGTTGCAGACAGATGCAGAGCGAATCATCGATGTTTCGTGGGCACGTAATTCGCACGAACAGTTCATCGGTGCGGTTCGGATTATCGGCGAAGACAGGGTTGGTTTGATCAACGATATCACGGATGTGATATCGAAGTCGTTGAGAACCAATATGAAAAGCATCAACGTAAACAGTGACAGCGGGATGTTTGAAGGAACCCTTATTTTATACGTCGATAATATTGATCATCTTGAAAAAATTATCAAACAAATTATGAAGATTTACGGCATTAAAGAGGTCTACCGTTATGAATAAATTTATCACAGGACTTTATCCTGATTTCTAGATTTCGTATTCTTACACAAAACTTTTATTATCAATCTTTTACGGACTAATTCCAGGTGTGCAATAACATCTCGCAAATAAATGCGTTAGTTAAAATTAGCAGACGTTTTACCCTGAATAATCAATTATTCCATCCTAAACAAAAACAAAATAAGGATTCACGATCATGACTTACACAAAAAGAGATATTGTTCGTCGTATTTCTGAAGATTTAGATGCACCAATGGTACAAGTTGAACCTTGGGTTGATGCCGTTATTGCTGCTCTTCGCGATACTATGATGGACGCTAACCCTACATGCCGGATTGAAATTCGTGATTTCGGAGTTTTTGAAGTCAAGAAGACTAAGGCTAAACCAAAAGCTCGCAATCCAAAAACGAATGAAGTCATTTATGTTCCAGAGCATCGTAAGACCCATTTCAAGCCAAGCAAATTATTGAAAGAATTCTTGCGTCAGCCGTTGGAAGACACCAGCAACGTAGAAGCCTAATTATTTTTCCGTGCAAGAACGCATTATCGGTATTGATGTCGGAAACAAACGAATAGGTTTAGCTCAATCGGACTTGCTAGGGATGTTAGCAAGTCCGATTGGTGCTTTTACGAGAGGCGAAATTTTTAATAAATTATGTGAGTTGACTGAGCGGGGGCCCATACAAGCTTTTGTTGTTGGCTGGCCACTTACGTTGGCAGGAACTGAGGGTGACGCCATTCATATGGTAAAATCGTTCATCGGGGAACTCAAAAAGGCATTTCCCGGTATCAAAATTATTCGCTATGATGAACGTTTCACCAGTGTTATGGCAAAAAAGGCGATCCTGGATTCAGGCGCACCGAAGAAGAAGCGTCAGAACAAGGGATTGGTTGATGCAGTAGCTGCTTCGTTGCTGTTGCAGGAATATCTTGATATTGAAAAATCGAACAGTTAAAAAGGCTGATGTCTGTTTTACCGATTACCATTTTTGAGGATCCGTATCTGAGGACTAAGTGTGATCCAGTCGAAGAAAATTCAGATGAACTACAGCAGTTTATTGATGATCTTTATGAGACCATGTATAATGCCCATGGCGTAGGGCTTGCGGCGCCTCAGGTTGCAAATACCTCCCGCATCTTTGTGATTGATGTTGATGTGATGCTTAAGGAAGAAAAGGGATCCGAACCAATTGGGCCTATGGCGTTCATCAATCCCGAAATTGTCGAAAAAGGAGAAGATATCACTGAATATGAAGAAGGATGTCTGAGTATACCTGATATCCGCGAGACCATTCAGCGTCCTGATTATATCAAGGTTAAGTACTTTGACCGCGATTTTAAAGAACAAACACTGGAAGCGCGTGGTTGGCTTTCGCGGGTGATTCAGCACGAATACGATCATATTGAAGGTGTGCTCTTCATCGATTACCTTGGTTCATTCCGGAAACGGTTGCTCCGGGTTAAACTCAGACAACTTGATACCGGTGAGTTTGAATCGGAGTACCCAACCGTTCCCCACGTAGCCCAGGAATCATAATACCGGTCTAAACCCTTTCCGATCTGATGAATCTCGTGTTTATGGGAACACCGGAGTTTGCGGTTCCCAGTTTAATAAAACTGCATAAAAGCAGGCACAACATTCTCGCAGTTGTCAGTGGTCCGGATAAACGTCGCGGACGAGGGAAAGAACTGAGTCCGACACCTGTCAAGAAAATAGCCCTTGAACTGGGGCTGCCGGTTATCGAGGTAGACGATCTGAAATCACAGGATTTTTATGATCAGTTAAAGGCTTTGGAAGCGGACCTTTTTGTTGTTGTCGCCTTTCGCATCTTGCCAAAAATGATTCTTTCAATACCGAATACGGGGTCAATTAATCTTCATGCATCCCTGCTTCCTAAATATCGTGGAGCGGCACCCATTCATTGGGCCGTAATAAACGGCGATGCTGAAACGGGGTGCTCCGTCTTTTTCTTGTCTGAGAAAGTAGATGGCGGTCAAATTCTAATGCAACGCCGGACACTTATTGGTGAGATGGAAACAACGGGCGATGTTTATGATCGCTTAAAAAAACTGGGAAGTGATTTGTTAGTTGATTCAGTGGATCTTATCGAAAACGGTTCTTACACATTGCAAAAGCAGGATGAATCACTAGCAACCCCGGCACCGAAAGTATTCAATGAAGATGCGTTCATCGACTTTGAAGAATCCGCTTTTAAAGTTCATAACCTTATCCGCGGAATGAATCCATTTCCTGGTGCATGGACAACCATTGACGGTAATCGTTTAAAATTACTACATGCGAAGCCGTCCATTGACGAAGCTGTCTCACCCGGTGAAGTTAAGATTGTAAATGAATCTGTTATCGCTGGCTGCGGGAAAGGCGTTCTTGAATTGTTTGAAGTCCAATTACAGGGCCGGTCGGCTATGTCGGCTATCGATTTCTTTAATGGTTATAAGGGAAGTCATACCCTCGGTAACTAAAATTATCTCATATAATTCATTTTTGTGATACAAGCTTTTGTTAAACAACCAATATCACGTTTGGATTCTTAAATATTTTTCCGATTATTGGCGTTGTTAACGAGATTACAGATTTCAAACGAATTAAGGCTACCAACCACCAAGCAACAGAACTGATACTGACGTCATGGAGTTATCACCGCTGTTACAAACAGCCAAACAGAACGATTTTGAAGCCCTTAAAACGGCTGTAGCTAAAGGTGCCGATGTAAACGAACTCACCACCAGTGGGTTCTCGGCATTAATCTATGCAGCCCAAAATGATAACATGGGGATGGTGAAGTACCTCATTGAGAAGGGGGCTGATGTAAATGCCAAGAATAAACTCGGAGGAACGGCTTTGAACAGGGCCGCCGAGAACGGCAACATCGATATGATGAATTATTTACTTGAAAACAACGCCGAATTGGGCTCTTTGGCAATTATTGTAGCGGCACGGGAAGGTCACCTGCATGTTGTCAAAATGATGGTTGAGAAAGGTGTTGATATTAATGCTACGCAAAGCTGGGGTCATACAGCGGTTATGCTTGCTGCACGTGAAGGCAATGCCGATATCGTGCGTTACCTGATAAATAAAGGGGCCGATGTGACTATCCGTGATAAAAATGGCGATTCTGCTCTAAACCTCGCCCTCGATAATGATCAGGCGGAAGTTGCTGCTATTCTTAGAAGGTCAGGCGCCACGGTCTCGCAACCCAAGAAAAAAACACCAATCATCGCACCTGAAGAAGATGAGGATGATGACAGCGATGATTCATTTGTCGACACTGGTGACGACGATTACGTTGACGATGGGGACGATTCGGACGATTGATATTTCAAAGCCGTCAGCTGATGACGGCTTTTTTATTATCTGAAGGGTTTATTCCAAAAAGACACGATCTTGAACAGAGAATTCATGTTCAAAAAAGAATAAAAAATGGTAACTTAAAGGCCAATAATGTCTTGAATGAATACTTTCTTGTCCGTGGCCTCTCGTGGTGGAATGTAATTGAAGCTGGATCTGTTTTGAGCACCGGACGAAAGTGAATAATTATTTCTGAATCAATAAAGAATAGAAAGGTAAACAATGGCAAAAATTAAAGTTGGTATTAACGGGTTTGGCCGTATCGGTCGTCAGGTTACCCGTTTTATACTTAGCAACCATCCAAATATTGAAGTCGTCAGTGTTAATGACCTGACGGATGCTGCAACACTCGCACACCTTTTTAAATATGATTCATCACAGGGTTCATACAAGGGTGATGTCTCGGTCGAAGGTTCAAACCTCGTTGTCGACGGGGAAAAAATTGCGATCACTGCAGAAAGAGATCCTGCTAACCTGAAGTGGGGGGAAAAAGGAGTTGATGTTGTAGTTGAATCAACTGGCTTATTCCGTACAAGCGAAACGGCCGGTAAACATATCGCTGCAGGTGCCAAAAAGGTGATAATTTCAGCACCTGCAAAAGGTGATGTGAAAACCATTGTTATTGGTGTTAACGACAATGAGATTTCCGACGATATTAAGATCTATTCAAACGCCAGTTGTACGACAAACTGTCTGGCTCCGCTGGTCAAAGTTCTTGATGATAATTTTGGCGTTGAAAAAGGTTTCATGACCACCGTCCACGCATATACGGCCGATCAACAACTCGTTGATGGTCCACACAAAGATCTGCGTCGTGCACGTGCTGCAGCTATCAACATCGTACCGACAACTACTGGTGCTGCAAAAGCAGTTGGACTCGTTCTGCCGCATTTGAATGGCAAACTCGACGGCGGCGCTATTCGTGTTCCGGTACCGACGGGATCACTTACCGACTTCACTGCAGTTGTTAAGAAAAGCACTACGGAAGAAGAAGTGAAAGAAGCATTCAAGAAAGCTGCTTCAAGTAACCTTAAGGGCGTGTTGCAATACAGCACAGAAGAATTAGTGTCAACGGACATCGTTGGTAATCAGCATTCCAGTATCTTTGACTCCGGCTTGACGAAGGTTGACGGAACATTAGTCAAAGTAATCAGCTGGTATGATAACGAAGCTGGTTATTCTGCGCGTACCGCTGATCTTATTGAAAGAATTGTCTGATATATCAAATCATTCATCTTTTTTCACATCCACGGGCTGAAATAGTCCGTGGATGTTTTTATATTTCCCAGTCTGTGTTGGGAAAGGACGTAAGTGATGTCCTGCTTTGTCATCCCATTTAGAAATGTTTGTTGGTGTGATGAAATGGCTCAGCCCGGTAGAGCGTTCCGACGGGTCGGGAAGGTCGCAAGGCTTGCAGACATTGACATGATGAAATTGTAAACAACGGGGCGTGGCTCAGCCCGGTAGAGCGCTGCGTTCGGGACGCAGAGGTCGCAGGTTCAAATCCTGTCGCCCCGACTAAAAGCCTGGTATTAACCTGCCAGGCTTTTTTTATATCCAAGAGAGATAAGGAGGAACCATGTGGTATTTATACATTCTATACAGCGAAAAGCGGGATCGTTATTACATTGGAAGTACAAACGATATTGAGAGACGCTTAACCGAACATAACCATCGTCACACACCCTCCACGCGAAGTGGAATTCCCTGGAGGCTGGTTTACACCGAAGAATATCCAGAGAAAAAAGAAGCACGGGATCGAGAACGGGCGATAAAGAAGATGAAGAGTCGCAAATACATTGAATCGCTGTGTGGCTCAGCCCGGTAGAGCGTCCCGACGGGTCGGGAAGGTCGCAGGTTTCCCGAAGTTTCGGGATCGCCCCGACTAAAAGCCTGGTATTAACCTGCCAGGCTTTTTTTATATCCAAGAGAGATAAGGAGGAACCATGTGGTATTTATACATTCTATACAGCGAAAAGCGGGATCGTTATTACATTGGAAGTACAAACGATATTGAGAGACGCTTAACCGAACATACCCATCGTCACACACCCTCCACGCGAAGTGGAATTCCCTGGAGGCTGGTTTACACCGAAGAATATCCAGAGAAAAAAGAAGCACGGGATCGAGAACGGGCGATAAAGAAGATGAAGAGTCGCAAATACATCGAATCGCTGGCGGGTTTCGACAGACAAAGCCTCATATGAGAGTTCGAAGTTAGTACAGATCGATTGACACTTTCGTGTTTGGAATTAAACTGCTGGGTCTGGTTTATCTGCTTAAATCAACGGAAAATCTAAAATGTCCTATTCCACTGAATCCAATGGGCCATCATAGGGTGATGGATAAAGAAATTCATACTCAAGCATATCCTTGAGTTTCTGATTGCTGACGATTTTATGACGTAATTTCCCTTCCTCGTGGGAAAAATTTGGTTGGACAAGACCGGTACGTCGTACCATTTCACTGTAGTATTCCTTTCTGGTCGGGTGCTCGTCAGAAGAAGCATTAAACACTTCGTCCCTCACATCTTTTTCAATGAGCCGCATAACTATGGCAATACAGTCATCACGATGGATGAGATTAACAGGGGCTAAGCCACTCATGATGTTTTCTCTTCCTGCGAAATAACGGGCTGGATTCCGGTCATATCCGTACAATCCACTGAATCGTATGATGACTGTCGAAAAGCCGCTATCATTTTGCAATAGACGTTCAGCCAGGAGGATGGGGTGAGCATCACTGTCTGATATCTGATCAGTATCTGTTTCAGTCACCATGCCGCTGTCATTTGGATAGACTGAGGTCGAACTGATGTAAATCACATGAGGGTGATTTTCTCTAATCCACGGCTGTATCCCAAGCATCTGGATAATGGGGAAATCGGGGGGATTTCCGCGCCGGAGGCCGGGCGGAACATTAATAATCAGGATATCACAATCAAAGAAGTTGTCTATAGGTTCTTCATAAACAGGTTGCGGTTCCAGGCTTAGGAGCCATGGCCAAATCTCATTTGTTCTTAATATTGCAAGTTTTTGAGGATCGGTCGTCGTTCCTTTTACAGTATAACCTTCATCAACAAGTGCTTTGCCAAGAGGCAGGCCCAGCCAGCCACAGCCAAGGATACTAATTGTTTGTTTCATGGTCGGTTATTTTCATCAAGAGTGTTCTACCCGGAATGTTACGTTGGTACCTTCACAAGGTTTCCGGATGATTCGCCGTTCCGGCTATTTCGCGTAAAGGTATGAGCCAGGAAGTGATGAATCCGCGGCGGCCGGCCTCCCTTGTGGAAAGATCGAACTTTTTCTTCGACAGCCCGATCAATCTCCGTCACACGTTCATGCTGTCGAAGATGTTCTGCCCACGACTGTATCATAAACGACTCTATGTAAATCTGTGGTTCGGCAAGATCGTTGAATAAGCCCCATTGGTAAGCACCATCTCTTCGTCGAGACATACCCAGCTCCTTTATGGCACTCTTAAAATCTGGCGCGGATTCGGGCGAAATTCGATATGTCACTGTTACCAGTACCGGTCCCTGTTTAGGTTGTGGTTCATCAACTATTTGTGGTACCGGCCAATGTTTGGATGGTGACAGATTCAATGTCTCCGAGTAGACCAATGGATATTTACGCACGAACAAGTGGCCGACAAGCAATGAACCACCTGCAATGAGAAATGTATAAGACATACCGATTGCATTGGCAACAGCTCCCCAGATGATGCTGCCGAATGTGAAAAAAGCGAAGAAGACCATCTGGTAGACAGATAATCCGCGGGCTCTGACCCATGGGGGCAGCACTTTCTGAACGCCGACATTGAAACTCGCCAGGAGCATCACCCATGAGATTCCTGCAATAAACATCACCAGACAGAGAATGATAAAACTTTTCAATACGGCCAGGATGAAAAAAAAGCTACTGAATATGAGGATAGCAATGGAAATGGTGGTGCGTGACGAAAACCAGTCATGCATGCGGGGTAAAAGAGTGGCACCGAGAACGGCTCCAATACCGAGAGATCCTATCAATAGTCCGTAATGCAGTGCATTAAGATGCAGATCTTGTCGGACATACAATGGGAAAACGGCCCATAATGCACTTGCTCCCAGGAAAAAAGCTGCGCCCCGTACTAATACTGCATGAAGATCCGGGGAGTACCGGGTATAACGAAGCCCGGCCTGGATGGCGCCAAGCACCCGTTCATCCTGCAGGCTATCCTTGACAGGTGGATCAGGCATACGGAACAATACCAGCACGACACCCAGAAAAGAGATGGCGTTTAGAAGGAATACAAATGCTGGTCCAAGGGCTGAAATCAGCAGGCCCGCAAGGGCCGGCCCTATAGCACGTGCCAGGTTCATACCAACACTACCCAGCGAAATGGCGGCCGATAGTTGATTCTCTGATACGATATCGGGAATCATGGCTTGCCATGCTGGCGAAGTGAAGGCAGAACCGATTCCAAGCAGAAAGATGCACAAAATGAGTGTCCACGCAGTTGTCATGTTATAATACGTGAGAATACTCAACGCCATTGCTGTGACAAGCATCCATGCCTGACTTATGAACAGAAGCTTTCGACGGTTAACCAGATCGGCGAGTGCCCCTGATGGAAGGAGGAGCAGGAACAATGGGAGACTGGCCGCAGCCTGAACTAATGACACCATAAAAGGCGTAGGTGACAGCGAGGTCATGAGCCACGCCCCGGCTATATCCTGCATCCAGGTGCCGATGTTTGAGACCAGAGCCGCAATCCACAATACACGAAAGACTTTGTGTTTCAGAGGATCCCAGGTACTGACAGAGCGTTTGTTATTTTGTGAATCAGCCATTAAGCGGCGTTAAAGATCTATTGAAAAATGGTACCAAAAATTATGAATTCAATTACCTGATTATGAAATATAATTGACTGAGTACAGATTGAACTGAGGAAATATTCTGAACCGTTCAGATATATTCCATGTTCAAGAAACAGGTGTTGACAAATTTAAGAATATGAATGAAAGATAAGGACTTACAAGAGGAAAGATGTTGGTATGAACTTATCGATCATACCGCTGATACTGGTTTCAGTGTCAGGGGGCAAGGTCTGAGAGAGTTATACGAGCACTCGGCGTTTGCGTTTTTTGATATCATGGCTTTGGTCAACGTGATTCCTCGTGAATCGAGGATTATTGAAGTTAAAGCAGAAGACCGGCAAGCACTATTGGTTGACTGGCTCTCTGAACTAAACTATCTGTTTTATTACAGAAGGATTGATTTGCAGTGAATTTGAGGTTGTTGAAATCAGGGAGGATTATCTCCGTGCCCGGGTAAAGGGCGAACGATACTGCCCGGCCGATCATATTATCCACACAGAGATCAAAGCCGTAACCTATCATGGAATGTATATTCGACAACAGAAAAATGGATGGGAAGCACAGGTAAATCTTGATCTTTAATAGGTATGAGTCTTGAGTAGTGAGAAAAGAAGCCACCCTGACACTCTAACACATTAACTCGGTGTCTACTGAAATGTAGCAGGTTCAAAAGGCACTGTTGTGGAAGAAATACCTGAGGCATACAAGGATGTTAGAGATGTAGTTGAGGCATGCGAGAAAGCCGGTATATCGAAGATTGTGGCCAGGTTGAAACCTATGGGTGTGATCAAGGGGTAAATAAATGTTTAGGATTGGCCGGCAGATATTGTTTCAGGATAAAATCAGAAGGAAATCTTAGCTGCAATGTTAACCAATCTACCTTCAACCGGACCCCAAATCTGACTGAAATTCGGATTATTGATTGGACCATGAACCAGCAAATGATGGCTGCTTTGACGGTAATTGAAAATGTTTTCGATATTTCCGATCAGTGTTAAATGTCCCCATTTCTTTTTTAAAAGCATGTCGCAGGTGACGAATGCAGGCGCTGTCTTTCCATTGTCCAACCCTTGCTTGCCGGTTATAATAGCTCCGGCCTCGATACTCCAATCTCCTTCCTCTTCATATGACAGGATCGTGACAATTTTATTTTCCGGTGTAAGGGGAAGGGGACTGCCACCGGCAAAATCACGATGTGTTTTCATAAATGAATAACCCAGAAACCACTGCCACTCGTAAAGGGAGATACGGATATTGGACTCGAATCCTGCACTTTTCAATGGTGCAGGTTCGCTGACGTAATGATATTGATCGGATTGAGAGTCATAATAAAGGGTCAAAGGATGAGTGACCCGTGTGTAAAAGAATGCCTGGTCGAAAGACAGAATCAATTCATCCCAGATATGCCGGTAATGTAAATCCAGCATACTACTGACCGATCGTTCGGGTAAGACGCTGGGTGCCGGAATAGCCACTTCATCAAATTTCTGGTTGTCCGGAGCAGAGAATAGCGTCGGTATCTGATATCCAAAACCCTCGGTAGCCCGCAGATACAGTGATTTACTAAATGAGTACAAAAGTGACAGCTGTGGGAGAACAAACCAATGGTATCGGTTGTGATAATCCACACGAAAGCCACCCTGTATGGAAAGTGGCTGGCTGATTACCCACAGGTCCTGTGCGAAAAATCCGACCGTTTTGTTACTGTAATTCCGTTGCAGTCCGCTGTAACTGCTGTCTTCACGGAAATTGTTGGTGACAAAATCCGATCCGAAAACAAGTTGCTGGTTGCCCGGAGACATTTGCCAGCTAACCTCAGTATATGAGTTCGTCTGTCCACCGGAGAACTGTTCGTTAGATGACAGTCGTCTTAGATGAGTAGAGCCAAGGCTGTTTTTAATGGTTAATTTGCTATTGCCTGTAATGCTATCCTCGAACCTGGCGGTGTAATAATTGGTTTGGGTCCGGTCAGTTTCCCGAAATGTATGCGGGTATTCAGGATTGTGCCTGACTGCCACGATGTCACCACCGATTCTACGTTCATAGTTTGAATGCACCCCTATCGCAAGGGTGGCATGCTTATTAAAATAGAGATATCCTTTTGGATCAAGATGGAAAGACTGGACTTCCGGAAGATCGGTGAAGCCGTCGTGGTTTACATCAACAGGCTGCTGAAGGTCGCGGCTGGCGGTTATGCTCATGCCAAGCACTCCCTTACGATATGTTCCAAACATATTGATCCCGCTGCCTTTCAGACTGGTATGATTCAGCAGGATATCCATTGAAGATCCCGGTTCTGGTTCCCTCGGAATTAAGTTGATAATACCGGTTATGGCACCATTTCCATACAACACTGAGGAAGGGCCTTTTATAATTTCAACACGTTTAAGATCAATTGGCGGGATTTGGAGAAAACTGAGATCCTGGTTCACTCCTCCATACAGCGGGAATCCATTTCTGAGTAATTGGGTGTATCGTCCATACAACCCCAGCAGTCGAAAGCTCATTGCACCGGTTATAGGTGATGTTTGGACCGCTTGCACGGCTGAGAGTTCGGAAAGTATCTCCGAAATGTTAAAAGGGTTCTCGAATGTTTTTTCATCAAGATCTTCCTTTGAAAGAACCTCGACCCGAACAGGAGTTTAATCGATGTGGGAATTGGTGCGTGCAGATGTAACTGTTACTGTCTGAAAGGCAAGACTAACAGGATCCAGTTTGACATTGTATACCTTATTCGAGTCAGGAATAGGGAATGTTAATATTTGTTTCTGTTCTTCATACCCGATATATGTGAACTCTAAGGCCTGCTGCCCGTTAGGAATATTTTTTAAAATAACGTTCCCATTTCGATCGGTTGAAGCACCAAAATTCGAATTTTTTAGGGTTACATTTGCACCGACAAGTACTTCCCCGCTATGCCCATCAGTGATGTGTGCCTTGTAAGTATTCTGGGCCAGAATAACTCGCGGGATTAACGGTAAAAAGGTTAGAAATAGATATCGTCGAAAATTCAGGATTTTAAAAGACACAGCTAAATGTTAACTAAAAAAACAGACTACCAAAAAGTTGAAAAAAAGTAACTGAATCTGTAAGAAATCTGAATGAGAATAGGCAGGGTTATGTAGTGGTGCTTCACGATGCGCCACTAAAGGCATAATATCAAACAAAAAAAGCTTCACGAAACTGTGAAGCTTTTATGAGCGGGAAACGGGACTCGAACCCGCGACCCTCAGCTTGGGAAGCTGATGCTCTACCAACTGAGCTACTCCCGCTGGTATATGATTGTTTCAAATCAAAATATATCAGAAAAAATATTAAATCTTGTACTCATATCAAGACTTAATAAAAAACTTATTAAATAGACCTGAAAGTGTTCTTTCGTTTTTATAACAGGTGATTAAATAAGGCTCCTAATCTGCTTATATCAATGATATTGAAATTACATATTATTAGCTACTGCATTTGGTCGCATAAGATTGTATAAATTCAGCCGATAAAAATATTGTGGAATTGAAATGAAAACAGAGGGGGGAGCATTATAGTTACATAAGGTTCAATATTATAATACAATTATATTGCTAATGATTTTAGAATTAATTATTTATGTAATGGGGCAACAGAATAAAAAGCAACAGAGGTAGTCGTCGTGTCTTTATCATTTTTACTTTTTATCGCTAGCCTGTCTCTCTATGAGTTTCTGTCTCTTTGGCTGCTTTTTCATGAAGTAACAGAAACAGAGCGGCAGTTTTATATTAAGATTGAACATATCAACCGGTTACGTGATACGAGTTTAAATTGATAAGTTCGAAAGCGCTTTTAGCTGCCATTGTTCATAATGATTAGCTATTAATATCAGGGAAGAGCTAAAAATGTTGTTTTATTGTTTTTGTCCTGTGCTGTATTCGGATCTTATCTGGGTGACTGCTTCTTTTCGATTATCATCTTCTTGTCTGGTTTTTTAGCGAAATTAAATTTTTTTTCGAGTAGCCCGTAGAGGTTAAAAGTACTTCTCCAGTGTTCATTTCCCTTCTTTATCACCTATAAAATCAATTATTTATAAAGAAATTTTAAAGGTCTTGTTGACAGTAGATATTTTTCTATTTAGTTTATCAACCAGTTGGTTGAATCATTTAGTTGAATTTAATGGTTGGACTAGCTGATTGAATTGAAAATCTAAATCGAAAAAGAAATGCCACGCAAACAACTTGAAAAAGAAGCAGAAGAGAAGATCATGGAGGCTGCACGCACGGTATTTATCCGTCGTGGTTATGATGGAGCCCGAATGCAGGAGATAGCTGATGAAGCGGGGTACAACAAGTCGATGCTGCACTATTACTATCGGGACAAGGATTCCTTGTTTCATGAAGTCTTTATCGGTGTGGCAAGACAAATTCTCCCGCCTCTGATTAGTGTGTTGGAAGATGATCTGGAGCTGATGGATAAGCTTGATAAAGTCGTCAATCTCGAATTGACCAATCTTGATCTACATCCATATATGCCCGGGTTTATGACGCAAGAGCTCAATCGCCATCCGGAACGTATCCCGGAAATGGTGAAAGAGCTGGAAATCCATCTCCCGGACAAATTTGTGCGCCAGGTTAAACTGGCAGTATCAGCCGGTGAGATCGAACCAATAAAACCTGCTCAACTGATGATTAATGTCCTTGCACTTTGTGTCTTCCCTTATATGGGCCATCACATTATCAAAGCTGTCATGCGTCTTGATAACGAGGAGTATGATCACCTGTTGAAAGAACGACAAAAGATAGTTCCCAAATTCATTCGAAAAGCTTTAAAACCGTCATGATTACCGCAATAATACTTGCACTTGCTCTTTGGCATCAGCCGTGGCGCAACAAACCGACTCATTAAGCCTCAGGCAGTGCTACGAATTGGCCAGGGTAAATCATCCCACCCGCGGGCAACTGACACTGGATAAACAGTCGACCCAACTCAGACAGGAGTCGATCTCACACAAAAACTATCCGCAAGTGTCAATGTCGGGCAGCGCCACATACCAGAATGAAGTTACGTCGGTCCCGACTGCTCCATTTGCCATCAGTAAAGATCAGTACAAGCTGAATCTACAGGTTGATCAGAATCTGTTTGATGGAGGTGCTGCGCGAGAAGCTCATAAAGTAACGGCCGCTCAGGGACAACTTAATGATGCCCGGGTAAACGTTCAGCTTTACGGTGTACATAACGAAGTGAACCAGTCTTTCTTTACTGTACTCCTTGCAAGAACAAATCAACATGTGCTCGATTTAAAGAAACAGGTTCTTGAAAAGCGTCTGGCGATGGTACGTTCACAGGTGAAAAACGGGATGGTTCTTCCGGGAACTGAAGCCGCGCTCCAGGCCGAATTGCTGACAACGGACCAGCAAATTACTTCTGTAAAAGCTGATCAGGAGGCAGCAATAAATACACTGACTGAAGTGATTGGCCAGAAGATCGATACCACAACGGTGTTGAGTCTTCCCTTTGACACGACAAGTTTCGTCCCCGGAAACCAGATTGATAGACCCGAACTCAATCTCTATGCAGCTAACCGGATCGTGCTGGATCGTGAAATGGATCAAACAAAAGTAATGAACATTCCAAAATTATCGGCTTTTGCACAGGGGATGTATGGACGACCGGGACTCAACATCTTCAAAAATAAATTTGAAACCAATTATATGATTGGTGTTAGGTTGTCCTGGAAAATATGGGACTGGCAGGAAGCCAAACGGCAGCGCTCGATACTGTCGGTTCAAAAGAAGGTGGTGAATACACAGCAAAACACCTTCTTGCGAGGAGTACACATTGGTATGCAGCGTGATATGACAAACATCACGAAGTACCACAAACTGATGTCGCAGGACCAACGCATCATCGAATTACGCAAACAGGTGGAAAATCAAAGTGCCAGTCAGCTCAAAAACGGCACCATCACACCAAGCAACTACCTGGAGGTCCTGAATCAGGTATACCAGGCACAACTTTCGCGCGAGCAGCACCGCTTGCAATGGATCTATGCAATTGTACAATACAAGACTCAAACCGGAAAATTATGAATCGCTCAAAAATTATTTTAATAACTCTCTCTATCGCAATGATAGCAGCCGCATGCGGCAATAAACAAGATATTGGTGACGCATGGGGCAACTTCGAAGCCGTTGAGACCACAGTTGGGGCTCAGGGAAACGGAGAAGTAATGAATCTGAATGTAGAAGAAGGCGACCATCTGACAAAAGGTAAAATTGTGGGATTAGTTGATACTACGAGTCTGCATTTGCAAAAAAAGCAGCTCTCTGCATCGATCACATCGCTGGAGCGCCAGATTAACAGCACAAACGACCAGGCGGAAGTGACCAGATCGCAACTTGATTTGGCTAAAACGACATTGGCTCGTACCGAACGTCTACACAAAGACAGTGCTGCAACACCGCAACAACTCGACGAGGCTAACAACAGGGTCCAGGTGTTAAATAGTCAGTTGCAAGCCGCTCAGTCACAGATTCCTGTCATAAGAGCTAATATCCAGTCAGCAAAGGCCCAGATCGGACAGATCAATGATAAAATTCGCCAGAATGTGATTGTCAATCCTATAACCGGAACAGTCCTGGTCAAATATGCGGAAACAGGCGAGGTAGCCAATTTCGGAAAACCATTATATGACATCGCAAGTCTTGATACGATTGACCTTCGGGTATATGTGAGTGGATCACAGCTTCCGCAAGTTAAGCTGAACCAACAAGTGAATGTCCATGTGGACAACGGATCAGGTGGTGATCATACATATCAGGGAAGAATCAGTTGGGTTTCATCTCAAGCTGAATTTACGCCTAAAAACATCCAGACCAGGGAAAACCGTGTTGCTGAAGTGTATGCCGTGAAAGTACGTGTGCCCAACGATGGTACCCTGAAGATAGGTATGCCGGCATCCATAACTTTTTAAAGGATCCCAAGCTGGTACCATCGTTCTCGCCTTTACTCCATGCTGCACTTGGGTGGATTCAAGCGAATACGCTTGGACCAGCGGGTAATTAAACACTTTAGACACTCTAAACCTATGAGTATTATAGAAGTAAATAACGTTCGTAAAACCTTCGAAAGCATCGTTGCTCTCGATAAGATGAACGTTACAGTAGAAAAAGGAGAGATCTTCGGTTTCATTGGTCCCGATGGTGCGGGTAAAAGCACACTCTTCCGTATTCTGGCCACACTAATGGTTCCCGATGAGGGTGACGCTGCTATGATGGGCTACGATACCGTGAACGATTATCGGGAGATTCGTCAGCACATCGGTTACATGCCCGGACGATTTTCACTCTATACCGATCTGAGTGTGGAAGAAAACCTGCAGTTTTTTGCGCGCATTTACGGTACAAACATTGAAGAACACTACGATTGGATCAAGGATATATATGATCAGATAGCTCCTTTCAAAAAACGTCGTGCAGGCGATCTGTCGGGTGGGATGAAGCAAAAACTGGCTTTGTCTTGCTCGCTCATCCACAAGCCGGATATTCTTTTGCTTGACGAGCCGACGACGGGTGTTGATGCCGTATCGCGGCGAGAGTTCTGGCAGGTACTGCACCGGTTGAAAAAAGAAGGACTGACCATCATCGTTTCGACTCCATACATGGATGAGGCAAGTCAGTGTGATCGTGTTGCGCTGATGCAGGATGGTCGTCTTATGGCTGTCGATACCCCCTCGGCAATCACTCAGAAGTTTGAGAAGCCGCTCTATGCGATTGCCGGAACGCCGCGATATTTTACCCTGCAACAGGTAAGGAGCTGGGGAGAAACGGTACGCGCTTATCCGTTCGGCGAACGACTTCATCTGGTAACGACTGAGCCGGCAGATATTCAGGAGTTTGTACGCCGGCTTGAGATGGCGGGCATCACCGATGTCGTGATGGATTCCGCATCACCAACCATTGAAGATGCCTTTATCGCATTAATGGAGCATCATCATGGATGAAAAAGTAATCGTAGTAGACGACTTGTTGCGTACATTCGGCTCTTTCACGGCCGTCGATCACATCACATTCGATGTGAAAAAAGGCGAGATCTTCGGCTTCCTGGGTGCCAATGGTGCCGGAAAAACCACAACTATGAAAATGCTTACCGGCCTGCTCTCTCTGTCGGGAGGAAAAGCAACGGTTGCGGGTTTCGATGTGCAGCACAATCCGGAGAAGGTTAAAAAGCGTATCGGGTATATGAGTCAGAAATTTGCTTTGTATGATGACCTCAGCGTCTGGGAAAACATTCGTTTTTACGGCGGTGTATACGGACTGAAAAATGGAGAAATCAAAGAACGCGGAGAGGTCATGCTCGACAAACTTGATCTGGGAGATGTCCGTGATCAGATGATTGGATCTCTTCCACTTGGATGGAAGCAGAAGCTGGCTTTCTCAGTCGCTCTCTTGCATCAGCCCGGGATCGTGTTTCTGGATGAACCGACCGGTGGTGTTGACCCGGTGACCAGACGCCAGTTTTGGGAGATGATTTATGAAGTAGCCGAAAGTGGTACAACGGTATTTGTGACCACGCACTATATGGACGAAGCTGAATACTGCGACCGGATTGGAATTATGGTAGCTGGAGGTATGAAGGCCCTCGACACGCCCTCCGGACTCAAAAAAGAGTTTGAGGCGGAATCGATAGACGAAGTCTTTGTGAGACTCGTACGCGGAAAACAAAAGGAGTGATATATGTACGAAATGAACCTAATCACCATGCTTTACACTGGCTCTGTCATCCTAATGCTGTTTTGCTTGCAAAACGGCGTAGGATCTCGATTGCAATGGGCACTGTGTCTTTTAGATGGACCAATCGTTGCCGAGTCCAGACGAGATCCTTCGGTCCGATTCGACCATTTTTCGGCTGATGGACTTGGGGCTGGCCCTCAGGATGACATCATGGTGTTTAAGCTCAGTCAGAAGGAATAATATGAGAAGTTTCAGAGGTTTTGTAATCAAAGAATTTTATCACATCATTCGCGATTACCGGTCGCTTTTGATCTTGTTTGGTATGCCGGCGGTTCAGTTGATTCTATTCGGATATGCCATCCGCAACGAACTGACACAGGCCAGGTTTGCCGTAGTTGATCCTTCACATGATGTGGTAACCACCGAGCTGGTTAATAAGATGTCCTCCTCTCACTATCTGCAATTTGACGGTTACCTGAAAAGTGAAAATGACATCCACGAAGCTTTCAAGGCCGGGAAGATTAAAGAAGTGGTCGTATTTGACCGCCAGTTCGCCCATAAACTGACACACGATGGCGTGGCAGATGTCCAGTTGATTGCTGATGCCACCGATCCAAACATGGGACGTATGATCACCGGTCAGATCATGGGAATCATTCAGCAATACCAGTTGTCCACGTCGGCGGGTGGATTACCATCCGGTATTCACATCAGCACCAAAGAACGAATGCTTTATAATTCTGATCTGCGGAGTGTAAACCTGTTTGTGCCGGGATTGATAGCGGTCATCCTGATGTTGATATCGGCGCTGATGACTTCCATCACGATCACCCGGGAGAAGGAGACAGGAACGATGGAGATCCTGCTGGCTTCACCACTTCGCCCGATGCAGATCATTATCGGAAAGGTACTGCCATACTTCTTCCTGGCATTCCTCGATGTAGTGATTGTGCTCGGTCTTGCCCTTGTGATATTCCACATACCGTTCCGTGGCAGCGTAGCATTATTTCTTGGAGAATCGGGACTGTTTGCATTGACCGCACTCTCGCTGGGATTGTTGATCTCATCGGTGGCTGATAGTCAGCAGACAGCTATGATGATGGCGTTGGGAGGCTTACTGCTTCCAACTATTCTGCTATCAGGTTTCATTTTCCCGGTAACTAGTATGCCCTGGCCGCTGCAGTGGCTCAGCACAATCATCCCTGCAAGATGGTTCCTGGTGATTGTTCGTGGAATAATGCTAAAAGGCGTCGGATTGGCAATAATCTGGAAAGAGACGGTTATTCTCGCCGGAATGACACTGGTATTCCTGTTTGTAAGCATCCGAAAATTCAAAGTCAGACTCGACTGATATGCGTACTATAAAATTTATCATACAAAAAGAGTTCCTGCAGATTTTCAGGAACAGAGGAATGTTGCCGATCCTGTTTGTGATGCCGCTCGTGCAGCTGATCATCCTGGTTAACGCGGCAACATACGAGATCAAAAACATCAAAGTGTATATCGTAGACCAAGATCAGACACAAGTTTCCCAACAGTTGATCGGACACTTTGAAGGTTCGAACTATTTCACGCTGGATGGACGAACTGCACAGATCAATGACGGGAAAGAGGCCATTCATGAAGGAAAAGCAGATATGGCTTTGGTGATTCCACCTCACTTTCAACGCGATCTGAAAAACACAAAACACGCCGATGTACAGTTGCTTATCAATGCTGTTGACGGCAGTGCCGCAAGTGTGTCGCAGTCGTATGCGAGTGCCATTATTAGAAATTATGCCAGTCAATTGACAAAAGAATCAGGTGTGATAAATATCTCGACAGGTAATATCAAGATTGATGACAACAACTGGTATAACCCGGAGCTGAAGTACACGATTTATATGGTACCCGGACTTCTGGTAGTTCTGGTAAGTATGATCGGCATGTTCCTGACAGGCATGAATATAGCGCGCGAGAAGGAAATCGGTACGATTGAACAACTTAACATCACACCCATTAGCCGATACCAGTTCATCGCAGGCAAAATGAGTCCGTTCTGGATCATAGGTATGGGAGAATTAGCTGTAGGCTTGTTCATCGGCTGGCTGCTTTATTCTTTGCCGATTGTAGGACATCTGTGGCTCGTATTTGCCGTAGCAGCAGTTTATTTGCTTGTTGTACTTGGTATGGGTTTGCTCATTTCTACAGTAACCGAGACCCAGCAACAGGCCATGTTCATCGCCTGGTTTTTGTTGGTCGTCTTTATACTGATGGGTGGCTTGTTCACCCCGCTGGAAAGCATGCCGTTGTGGGCCCAAAAAGTGACTATTCTAAATCCGATTGCCCAGTTTATTCAGGTGATGCGAAATGTATTGCTGAAAGGTTCGGGACCACTTGATATAAGCTTCCAATTCGTCGACCTCGCGATAATGGCTGTCGTTGTTAATGGACTGGCCATCATGCGATACAGGAAGACGCATGTGTGATTGGAAGATTTGAAATTAGAGAATTGGAAATTGGATTTGTTGTTAAGCTCTCGAAGCGATTTATAGGTGTAGAGGGCGCTTTAAACCTACCCCTAAACCACACCGCAGGAGGAAGCTAACTTTCCCCTCTTGGGAGGGGATTAAGGGGTGGGCTATCCCACGAATCAATGGAGTTTCCAACGATTACAAAGAATCCATACCAGTTATCCCAGTCATTCCACAAAAACATTCCGCCACAAAATTTGATTACAGCTATGTTTGTCCGAAATATTTTCATACTGGGCTTCGTTGTTTTGTTTTGATTACTTATCTTTGTTTAGATCGAATTTAAATAGACTTAAAAACGGGCTGTGTATCCTTTAAGCATTACAAAAGAAGGCGAAGAAATCCACATCCAATGCCTTGGATGTGGATGCGACGAAGCAAGCCGATTGCGTGAATTAGGTTGCGTAGAAGGTGTAAGCGGCAAAATCCTGTCGAAACACCGCAATGTTATTCTGCAGGTCGGCGAAACCAGAATTGCGATTGGCGGCGATCTTGCATGCTCGATAATCGTGTCACCTTGCATTCCTGCCTGATATGCTTCGACTTTCCGAGTTGAAACGACCTCAAAAGACGCGTGTCGTCAGAATCGACGGTCCTGAGATGATTCGGCTTATGGAAATGGGCATCACCCCGGGCCTTCCGCTTGAAATTATTAGAACAGCCCCGCTTGGCTATCCCATAGAAATTAAAATAAGGGGTTATCTCCTGACACTGCGTGAGTCTGAGGCCAGATGTGTTTTTTTAGAACAGGGGTAATTTTTTGAATCGGCAACAGTTAACGATTGCGCTTGTTGGCAATCCGAACACCGGTAAAACCACCGTGTTCAATTCTTTGACCGGGCTTAAACAGAAGATCGGTAATTATCCCGGTGTAACTGTTGAGCGTAAAACCGGTGCTCTGCAACTCAATGGTGTTAAGCATACAATCATTGATTTGCCCGGTACATATAGCCTCAATCCAAAATCGATCGACGAGTGTATTGCCTACGAAACACTCATTGGCGAGTATGAATTCGAATCCACCCCGAATCTCGCTATCGTCATCGTCGATGCCAGCAACCTTGAGCGAAACCTGTATCTTGCGACACAAGTCATGGATCTTGGCATCCCGATGATTATTGTGTTGAATATGATGGACGTCGCAGAAGAGCGGGGGATCAAGGCCGATCCGAAACTGATTCAGGATCTTCTTCGTGTTCCGGTTGTTCCGATGGTTGCCAAACGGGAGAAGGAGATTATAAAGCTAAAGGAGGCGATCACCCGCCATGATCTCAGCCCGGCGAGTCCGTTGCTATGGAGTCCATCCGATGGATTACAGAAGGTTATTGACATCATAAAGAAGGAATGGCTGAAGCCTCACACCCGATTGCCGGAAACATCCTGGAATGTGGAAGCACTCCGTTTGCTCAGCAATAATCACATCCTGGATGAATTGAAAGATCACCAGGATTATGATACGGCAAAAACGGTTATTGAGAAGGCCCGCAAGCAAATGGAGGAATCCGGGGATAATTGGATGGCAGCCGAAGTGATGGGGCGGTACAATTTTATAGCCGGATGTCGTGACGATTTGGATGAATCGTCAAATTCAAAATCCACACTTACCGACAAGATTGATTCTATAGTCACTCATAAAATATTCGGGCCCATAATCTTCGTGTTGGTTCTCTTGGTGATGTTTCAGTCCATATTCACGTGGGCAACTCCGTTCATGGACCTGATAGACCTGGCTTTCATTAAATTCGGATCGGTGGTCTCACATCTGCTGCCGGCTGGTATGCTTAATGATTTAATTGTGCAGGGTGCCATTGCCGGACTTGGCGGCGTTGTCGTTTTTCTTCCCCAGATCATGTTCCTGTTTTTCTTCATCTCCGTTTTGGAAGGTTCCGGATACATGGCCCGCGCGGCTTTTGTCATGGATGGATTCATGAGCAGGATAGGTTTGCATGGACGATCGGTCGTACCGCTCATTTCCGGATTTGCATGTGCGGTACCAGGAATCATGGCAACACGTACCATCGAAAGCTGGCGCGACCGTCTCATCACGATCATGGTATTGCCCTTTATGTCGTGTTCGGCCAGGCTTCCTGTTTATGCACTCATGATCTCTGCGTTTATTCCCCATACATTTATATGGGGATTTGTTTCACTGCAAGGATTGGTCTTTTTCGGTTTGTACCTGTTTGGTATCGTAACAGCCATTATCGCCGCTTTTGTTATGAAACACTTGTTTTCGAATGAAAAACCCACCCCGTTTATCATGGAGTTGCCGAGCTATAAAATGCCGAGATGGAGTTCCGTATTTCGTAATATGGTGGATCGCGGATGGATTTTTGTAACGGAAGCAGGGAAGGTGATTGTTGCCATAAGTATTATTCTTTGGTTCCTGGCTTCGTTTCCCAGAGTTCATAAACCAGGTACTGAAACCATTGGAACAAACGTCCGGAAAGCATCCCAGACTATTGAAAAATCACCGAAAAAGAAGGATAGTTTTGATCCTTCCGAAACAGATGCAGCATATCAGCTTACTCACAGTTATGCAGGTATGTTCGGCCATTTCATGGAACCCGCTATCAGACCGCTTGGATTTGACTGGAAACTGGGCATCGGACTGATTAGTTCATTTGCAGCTCGCGAAGTGATGGTTGGAACTCTCAATACGATTTACAGTATACAGGACGAAAACGGTAACATTGTAACGCTCAAGCAGAAAATGATTGCCGATAAAGATCCTAAGACAGGAAAACCTATTTACTCAACACTGACTGCTATTTCTCTGATGCTTTTTTTTGCTTTGGCCTGCCAGTGCATGAGTACGTTAGCAACAGTACGCCGCGAAACAAACAGCTGGAAATGGCCTGTGGTGATGTTTCTTTACATGACCAGTCTGGCTTACCTGGTTTCACTGTTCGTGTACCAGGGAGGCATATTATTGGGATTAGGTTGAAAATGAATTATAACTGATAAAGTGAGAAAAGGATAATTGTTATGCAGACATGGACCGCTTACGGAATACTATTCGTCGCTGTTGCTTATATGGTCTGGAAGTATGTAATCTCCAAACGAATTCGAGCAAAAAAGGGAAATTGCGGTCCCGACTGCACATGTGGACAATAATATATCAGCTTTTATCAAGGATTTTCTTTGCGTCTTTTAGCGGTCCCTGTTGTTAGTTAATTATAGTGGGGTTGCATGTAGAAAATCTCGCAAAAAAAAGCGGATAAAAATCCGCCTTTTAAAAATCTTTACCGGAGAATCACTCTTTTTCTGATTCAGAAGACTTATTCTCGCTTTCGGCGTGTTTCCTATTGCTCTTTTTCTTACGGAATTTTCCGTAAGAGCCGTTCCAGATCTTGCCGCGTTTTGTTCTGCGATCGCCTTTACCCATGATACTTTTATGTAGTTTTAAATTCGTATTTAAACTTCAATATAAGCTTTTTGAGTAATCTTTTCTAAATATCCCTCTGCGTTTTTCTGTCTCAACTTGGTTATCTCTCTGTAACACGCAATATGTAGCAAGTCTGTGACTTGTAACTATCCACACGTTCTCGTTTGGCCACAAGTCACAGACTTGCGACATAAGGTTAAACCAATTAATCACCGGGGCTATCATTTGATATAAAAAAATGGATATCTTTGATGCATGTTATCAAGTAAAACATATCGGACATTAGCTCTTCTTGGAGCATTTCTGGTAGTGGCAGTTCAGTCAATTTCGGCCATGTCGTGTCCCACGCATATGTCCAAAGTTGCTGAACCGATGCAAATGGCTTGCTGTAATGGATCTGCGAGCCAGATGACACCAGTATGTCCGATGCCCCATTCCATGACCAGCTCCTGTTCCTGCCAGGTAACACCTGCTTCGGAGACATCACGCAAGGCCGTTGTAACGGCTCCCGTCCCTGTGATGGAAGTAACCGTAACAGAAGTCTTTGCTGGACAAATACCTGAAACACCTGAATCCGAATATATTTCAGAGGATCCTCCTGATTTACATCCGGACGTCCCTATCTTTCTGCAACTGCGTACCCTTCTGAATTGACCCCAATAGTCGGGGCATCCGGTCATTTCGGATCACCGTGTATATGAAACGGTGACCGGCCAGCCTTTCTAACCGGGAACTTCCCACAACAGGATATTTTGAAGGCTTTTTTTAAGATCCGTCTGACGGTTCTTGGAATTCGTGAATGACGCATGAATAAACCATTGAACCGCCTGACGGATATACTCACAACAGTATTCTTAAGACTAAAAAATCTATGAGATGGATTTTGGCTTCTGCCATAGCATGCCTCATAATGATGGCAGGTCCTGACCCCAGGGCGCAGGATATTACACAAGTCCCGACCACTATAAAATCTGATTCAACAGAGTCGAAACAGATAGATTTGCAGAATCTGATTAACAAGGTCCTGGCAAATAATCCCCAACTGCAGAGCATGAAATTTGATCAGCAATCGGCTGAGGCGGCTATTCCTTCGGCCAAAGCACTGCCTGATCCGGTACTGGGGCTCAACCTCATGAATTTGCCTGTTAACTCGTTTTCGATGGATCAGGAACCGATGACGGGCAAGCAGATCACCCTGATGCAGCACTTCCCGTTTCCGGGCAAACTCGACATCAAACAGGACATTGCACGGAAAGAAGCTGCCGTAAGAGAGGAGAAGCTTAATGAGATGCAAAATCAACTGGTGAGGCAACTTAAGACAGTCTACTACGAGCTTTTTTATGTTGATCATGCACTCGAAACAGTCAGGAAAAGCAAGGATGTCATAAAACAGCTCATTTCTGTGGCTGAGACGAAATACAGCGTTGGAAAAGGCTTGCAGCAGGATGTGCTTCGTGCACAACTTGAGCTTTCCAACCTGACGGACAAGGGGATATCGCTCCGGCAAAAACGATCGACACTTGCCAGCAGACTCAACACGCTTATCAACGAACCACCGGAACAACTGGTGGGAATGATCCCTGAACCAGCTATTCAACCTGTTGCCTACAGCTTGCAGCAACTCAAGGAACAGGCCGACGCTCACAGCCCGCTGCTGGGTGCATGGCAGGCAGTCATAGACCAGAGTAATCGTAAAGTGGCGCTGGCCGAAAAACAGATTTATCCTGATTTCTCGGTAGGACTGGCGTATACCCAGCGCGACCGACTAGCCAATGGAGGCAAGGGGTATGACTTCGTATCAGCGATGTTCAGTGTCAGTCTGCCGATTTATTACAAGCGGAAACAAAACCAGCAGATCCAGGAGATGAAACTGATGCGCAGTTCGGTCGAAGAGCGCTATCAGAATGTGCGTAACATGGTGTATCAGGACCTGCAGGACACCTACACCGGACTACAAAAGAACGAGCAGTTAGTAGATCTGTACAAAAATGGAGCCATTCCGCAAGCACAGCAGTCGTTTCGGTCGTCTATGTCGGCTTATCAAAATGACAAGGTTGATTTCCTTTCGCTGCTTGACAGTGAGCTCTCGCTGTTTCATGTGCAGCTTACTTACTATCGTGCCCTGAGCGACTACAACCAAAACATCGCAGATCTGGAAGCGGCAACAGGTTCGTCCGTTCAGACTCAGCCATAAAAAAAGAAACTGAAACTACATTTGAGTTAACACTATGAAACCCAAACAATTATTTTTAATACTTGTAATTATCGTCATCGCCGGTGGCATTGGGTACTGGATGGGTCATACCGGATCAAAATCCGCCACGGCGGATGGGGGTTCATCGATGAATATGGATGCGTCCACAAACAGTAAGAAGGCGGATAACGGACGCAAGGTGCTCTATTGGAAAGCGCCGATGAACCCTTCCGAGATATATGATCATCCCGGCAAATCGAAGATGGGTATGGACCTGGTTCCTGTCTATGAAGGAGAAGCACATGTTGGCGGAGAAGGCGCTGTTAAGATCAACCCGGTCGTGCAGCAGGATATGGGAGTACGGACAGCACCGGTCAAAATGACCGATTTCAGCACAATATTGCGGACAGTCGGGACGGTTAATTACGATGAGGAACGACTGTATAGCGTTACCACCAAAATATCGGGTTGGATCAATAAGCTGTACATCAATTACACCGGACAAATAGTGCATAAAGGCGATCCCATGTTGGAAATTTATTCGCCTGAATTGGTGACCACCCAGCAGGAATATCTCCTGGCCCTGAATACACGAGACATGCTGGACAAGAGCACGTTCTCAGATGTGAAGAATGGTGGACAATCATTACTCGAGTCCACGCGTAAACGTTTGGAATACTGGGATATACCGGCTTCCGAAGTTCAGCATCTCGAACAGACCAAAGAAGTTCGCAAAAACCTGACTCTGACAGCCCCGGCAACCGGTGTGGTGATCAAAAAGAATGCCGTGGATGGTGATTACATCAAAGATGGCATGAATGTTTACCAGATCGCTGATCTGTCAAAAGTATGGGTGGAAGCCAGCATTTATGACAACGAAATACCGTGGATCAGTGAAGGGCAACCTGCCGAAATGGAGTTGTCTTATCTTCCGGGCAAGACTTTCAAGGGAAGAGTCAGCTATATCTATCCCTACCTGAATGACAAGGCGCGTGATGTGAAGGTCAGGATTGTGTTTGATAACCCTTACGGCGTCCTCAAACCAGGTATGTATGCCAATATCAAACTTCAGGGAAGGATAATTCAGAAGACGCTGGTGATTCCGTCTGAGGCAGTTATTCATTCAGGTGAGCGCACTCTGGTCTTTCTTGCTCTCGGAAATGGAACCTTCCAACCGCAGAAAGTGAGATTGGGCAAGACCGGCGGACCGGACAACAATCAAATACAGGTACTTGATGGACTAAAAGCTGGTGATGAGGTGGTGACATCTGCACAGTTTCTGCTAGACAGCGAAAGTCGCCTTCAGTCGGCAATTCAGAAGATGTTGAAACAGAATAAACCGGACAGCCTGGCCGGAATGAAGATGGATTCTACATCGATGAAACATGAGCAAGTGAATTAGTGTGGAGAAAATGTGCAATGTTAGTTGCTTTGTGAGACGCGGGTTACCCACCCCTGCACCCCTCCCGAGAGGGGAAAATGAACTCCCCTCCTGCGGAGGGGCCGGGGGGGCCAACCCAGTGTCGCATTGAACTCCCAAATGCCACATCGACCATCCAATTTCAAATACCCCAATTTCCATTTTTTTTCCCAATAACTGAAAACCATGTTACAGAAAATTATAGAAGCATCGGTAAACAACCGTTTCCTGGTTATCGTGTTTGCGGTGCTGCTTACACTCGGCGGGATCTACGCCATGCTCAACATCCCGCTGGATGCCATCCCGGACCTGAGCGATGTCCAGGTGATCGTTTACTCAAAATATCCAGGCCAGGCTCCACAAGTCGTCGAAGACCAGGTGACGTATCCACTCACCGCCGCCATGTTGTCGGTACCAAAGGCAAAGCTTGTACGCGGGTATTCATTCTTCGGCTTTTCGCTGGTGTATATCATTTTCGATGACGGAACCGATCCTTACTGGGCGCGAAGTCGGGTTCTTGAATACCTGAACACTGCGGCTGGTAATTTGCCCGAAAACGTAACACCAACACTTGGTCCGGATGCGACCGGTGTAGGCTGGGTGTATGAGTACACGCTTGATGGCGGGAAGAAGTACGATCTGCAGCAACTCCGATCCATACAGGACTGGTATCTGCGCTATGAGCTGACCAGTGTGCCCGGTGTTTCAGATGTCGCCAGTGTTGGTGGTTTTGTGAAACAGTACCAGGTGGAGGTAGATCCGAATAAGCTGCTGGCCTATCATATTCCGCTGTCAAAGGTTAAAATGGCTCTGAAAATGAGCAATAACGACGTTGGAGGTCGTCTCGTGGAGATGGGTGAGACAGAGTTTATGGTTCGCGGGCTTGGGTACATCAAAAATATAGACGATATAGAGAATGTCCCGGTTGGGACCGATGGCAACGGCACACCAATCCTGATCCGAAATATTGCCCGCGTTCAGATTGGGCCCGAACTGCGTCGCGGGCTCGCTGAGTGGAATGGTCAGGGTGAGACGGTGGGTGGAATCATCCTGATGCGAAACGGTGAGAATGCGCTCAAGACCATCCATGCCGTTAAGGCAAAGCTGGCGCAGTTGAAAGCCGGACTTCCCCCGGGTGTAACAATACACACGGCCTATGACCGGTCCGGTTTAATCGAACGTGCCATCGAATTTCTGCGAGCCAAACTGCTGGAAGAAAGCATTATCGTAGCTCTCATAACCATCGTCTTCCTTCTGCACTTCCGGAGTGCACTCGTGGCTATCCTCAGTCTGCCGATGGGGATCTTTATCGCCTTCCTGGTGATGTACTTCCAGGGCATCAACGCAAATATTATGTCATTGAGCGGCATTGCTATAGCTATTGGTGCCATGGTAGACGGGGCGATCGTGATGATTGAAAACGCGCATAAGCATATGGAACGTGACAAAGGGAAGAAGAATCACTGGCAGATCATCATCGATGCCTCAAAAGAGGTGGGACCGGCGCTGTTTTTCTCTCTGTTGATCATCACTATTTCTTTTTTGCCGATCTTTAGCCTGCAAGGTCAGGAGGGACGACTGTTCAAACCGCTGGCGTTTACCAAAACCTACTCCATGGCCGCGGCAGCTCTGCTGTCGATTACGATTATTCCGGTCCTGATGGGTTACTTTGTCCGTGGCAAAATCCTTCCCGAGCATAAAAATCCCATTAACCGGTTTCTGATTAACATTTACCGGCCGGTTTTGAAAACCGTTATTCGTTTCAGGTGGGTTACCCTTTTGATCGTACTTGGCATTCTTTTGGCTACGCTTTATCCGTTGAAGCGGTTGGGTTCGGAATTTATGCCCGAACTAAATGAAGGGGACCTGCTCTACATGCCGACAACCGATCCGGGTATCAGTATCACCAAGGCGCGGGAACTGCTGCAGCAGACCGACAAGATCATCAAAAGTTTTCCGGAAGTTGAGAGCGTGTTTGGCAAGGCCGGTCGTGCCGAGACTGCTACCGATCCGGCACCGCTCTCCATGTTTGAGACCATCATTCGCCTTAAGCCGAAGGGCGAGTGGCCCAAAGGCATGACCATGGAAAAGCTGAAAGAGCGGATGAACGATGCCATCCGGTTCCCGGGGGTCACCAATGCGTGGACCATGCCGATAAAGACACGCATCGACATGCTGTCAACAGGGATCAAAACGCCGGTCGGTATAAAAGTGAGCGGTCCGGATTTGCAGAAACTGTCAGATCTTGGGCAGGAGATCGCCGCAGCTGTGCGTGGAATCCCGGGAACAGCGAGTGCTTTTGCTGATAAAACCACAGGAGGCAACTACCTGGATTATCACATAAAACGGCTTGAAGCGGCCCGGTATGGTCTTACAGTTGGCGATGTGCAAAACGTGATTGCCTCGGCAGTTGGAGGTATGAACGTAACACAGACAGTTGAAGGTAGAGAGCGTTACCCTGTGAATGTTCGCTATCCTCGCGAGTTGCGTGACAATCTCGATGCGCTTCGACGTATATTGATCCCGACGCCATCAGGCGCCCAGATTCCGATCAGCTATGTAGCCGATCTCCAGATTAAGAAAGGACCGCCGGTCATTAAAACCGAAAATGCCCGTTACAACAGCTGGATTTATGTGGATCTTCGTGATATCGATGTCGGTACGTATGTGGCTGAGGCTCAGAAAGTTGTGAATAAAGAGATCAAAATACCTCCGGGATACACCGTTACCTGGAGCGGACAGTATGAGTACATGCAGCGGGCTAAAAAACGGCTTGAGATTGTCGTGCCGATCACACTGCTGATCATCTTCCTGCTGCTCTATTTCAATTTCAGGAACATGCAGGAAAGCCTGATAGTGCTGGCCAGTCTGCCGTTTGCTGTAGTAGGATCCATCTGGCTATTGTACCTGTTGGGTTACAACCTCAGCGTGGCCGTCGGTGTGGGCGTCATTGCCCTGACCGGCGTCGCTTCCGAGATTGGGGTGATCATGCTGACATACCTCGACAATGCGTATAGCGATCATCTCCTTCACGGAAAACTGCGATCGCTCGATGACCTGAAGGAAGTCATCATGGAAGGAGCGGCCATGCGCATCCGGCCGGTGTTCATGACCGTTTGTGCCATCATCATGGGCCTGTTGCCAATTTTATGGGGTACCGGTACTGGCTCAGTGATCATGAAACGGATTGCTGCACCGATGGTGGGCGGCATGATTTCTGCAACTATACTGAGTTTATTAGTTGTTCCGGTCATCTACTACCTGTGGAAGAGCCGTGAGGTCAAGAAACTCATTGCTGAAGAAACACAATAATTCAAAAGGGACAGGGGGATGTATGGCATTCCCCTGTATTTCGAAATAAATGAGGCGGATATGAAAGAAATCAAAGCTTACATACGTACGCAAAAGGCAGAAGAAGTTATTGAAGCGCTCGCTCAGGCTGGTCTGCTTGATGTGACCGTGATTGATGTAATGGGTTGTGGACATCTTATGGATCCGCATAATTGTAAATATTCAGTAGAGTTTGTAGAACGGTATTCCGAATTGGCAAAGCTGGAACTTGTTTGTCAGGATGAAGACGTCGAGCGCGTTGTATCAGTGATACGCGATGCCGCATATACCGGAATGGCAGGCGATGGAAAAATATTTGCGACGTCAGTAGAATACGCCATGAAAATACGTACGGGTGAGACGGGAACAGAAGCTTTAGCCTGACTGCTATTATCAGATTTATGATATAACCACACCACTTGGGGCGCAGGTCATTAACCTTCTGCCAAGCCACAATGAACACACTTGTGTCTCTGGTTGGTGTGGTGTTTTATTCATTATTTAGAAATTGAATAGGTGATAATGTTTGGGGTTTAGTCCTTACTTCTGGATAGTATGCAACGTTTGTGGTCCAGGCGAGGACGCCTGGACCAGCTTTTGATATTTGATTGTCATCCTGATGTTGTTTTGCATGCAAAACAACGTAGGATCTCGTTAGCAATCGGCAACGATTGTACATCAATACATCGGGCTATTGTGTATTTATGATATTCAAGACCCGGGTAACGTTTAGAAAAAATATTTGCGACGCCAGTAGAATACGCTATGAAAATACGAACAGGTGAGACGGGGACAGAGGCGCTGGCGTGATTATCTGGGTTGGGACTTGTCACATTCGTTGCCTGTTGCCAGGGAGATTGCCGCGTCACTCGCTCCGCGCCGTGCCTCGCATTGACATATGAACAAAGGATGCCATCACTCAAAGTGAAGGCATCCTTTGTTGTCGTTTGTCGTTAACCGTGTTTTAAGACTTGCCTGCGCTCTTCATATTCCTCGCGGGTGATATCCCCACTGGCATACCGCCTGCGCAGAAGTTCGAGCGCCGATTCATTTGTGGCGTCATTGTTATATCCCCAGCGCGTTGGCATCATTTTAAAGAAAAGCACGATTGCTGCTATGATTATGAGCCACCATATGATCATCATCCATCCGCCTCCCAAGTTATACATCATCCAGTTATGCATGACAAAATGTGTTTAGAGTTTGTTGTATTTGGTTCAAAAGAAATAAGGCTATAAGGGAATAGGGGAAATAAGGCCGGCTTTCCCTATATCCTTATTTCCTAATTTCCCATCATGCCTTGTCCTGCCGAACGCATTGATTGACACGTGGCCATCATCTGGCTCATCGGCATGTTATTCATCATGGCACTCATGAAGTCACGGCCATTCATCCCTTTGAACTGTTTCTTTTGGGCGTGAGTTAGTACACCCATCATATTGTTCCAGGTATCGATCATGGTCCATTGCCGACCGGCCTGCGCTTCTGATCTTTGATTGATCAGTTTGCGGACCTTTTTCATGTTGGGTGAATTGGAAGTCAGTTCCTTTGTGAGGCTACTTTGCAGACTTGTCATGCTCGTCCGCATATCCTGCATCTTTTTTACGTAGTTCGACTTGAGGTCATTCAGTTTTGATTTTTGGGATGTCGAAAGTCCGAGGGTATCCAGGTTGGACATGAGAAACACCGACATCATCATTCGGCGCATGGGATTGTTCATCATGTTTAGCATGCGACCCTGCATCATATTCATCATGCCACCGTTCATTGTGCCTTGCATCATTCCGTTCTGATGCATTCGGCTCATCATACCCATCATGTTTTGTCCCTGCATCATAGACATGTTAGATGTGGAATCAGACATCATGGAGTTTCGCATACCCATATTTTGGGCTATGACGAGGGATGAACTCAGGGTCATGGCCAGTAAAAAAACACTGATTGAGGTTAATCTTTTCATCATTTCACCTGTATGCTTATAGGTTTTTTAATTTTCACTACTCAAACATACAGAACTGATCTTAATAGGAGCTGAAAGCTCTCTTAAAAATATTTAAGGTTGGTTCATCCCTATGTCGCAAGTCTGCGACTTGTGACCAATCTAACCGTGGGATAGTCACAAGTCACAGACTTGCGACATATTGTGAGTTGATTTAAGCCAATTTTAAGCTTCTCTTTTTACCTTGGTTATTAATGGGAACTAAGATGTAAAAAGGACCAGTTGACTGAAGTACTCATCCATAAATATTAAACAGCGATGGCAAACGATATAAACCATCATCAACGCAATCATTCAACCGAACATCATCATGAGCATCATGAACAACATGGGCACGATGCGCATAATCATAATGAGCACGAACATGGTGGCCACGGCGGCCATGCCGGTCATCATGCGCATATGCTTGAGGATTTCAAGAAACGATTCTGGATTTCGCTCCTGGTAACCCTACCTGTTCTGGGTCTCTCTCCGATGATTCAGTCCTTCATAGGTATCCGCGGTGTATTGCATTTTCCCGGAGACACGATCATATCATTTGTATTGTCATCTTTCATATTTGTATACGGCGGCTGGCCCTTCCTGAAGGGACTGGTTGACGAGCTGAAACAGCGCCAGCCGGGAATGATGACCCTGATTGCCATTGCCATTACCGTGGCTTATGTCTACAGTGCGGTCGTCGTGTTTGGCGTGGCAGGTCGCGTATTCTTCTGGGAACTGGCCACGCTGATCGATATCATGCTCGTCGGCCACTGGATCGAGATGCGCTCGGTAATGTCGGCTTCGCGGGCCCTGGAGGAATTAGCAAAGATGATGCCCTCAGAGGCCCACCGCGTTCTTGAGGATGGTTCTACCGAAGACATCCCGTTAAGTGAGCTTAAGGCAGGTGACACGGTTCTGATCAAACCCGGAGAAAAAATTCCGGCCGACAGCATCGTCAAAGAAGGACATTCATCTGTCAATGAGTCGCTGATGACCGGTGAGTCGCGTCCTGTGAGTAAGGGAGCGGGCGATGAAGTCATCGGCGGGGCCATTAACGGGGAAGGATCGCTGACTGTTGAAGTGAACCGGACCGGCGATGAATCCTTCCTCTCGCAAGTGATCGAGCTGGTCCGCCAGGCGCAGCAAAGCAAATCGCGTACCCAGGATCTTGCCAACCGCGCTGCTTTCTGGCTGACACTTGCAGCACTTGGTGCCGGTGCGCTCACATTTTTCATATGGACCGCCTTCACCACCAAAGATTTCGTGTTCGCCCTGGAGCGTACGGTGACGGTGATGGTCATTACCTGTCCGCATGCCCTTGGTCTCGCAGTGCCGCTGGTCGTCGCCGTTTCCACATCCCTGGCGGCCGGGAACGGGTTCCTGATACGCAACCGGGCGGCTTTTGAACGGGCACGCAACCTTGATGCCGTCATCTTCGACAAGACAGGTACGCTAACTCACGGCGAATTTGGCGTGACCGACGTCCTGAATTTTGATCACCAGACCGATGATAAGGAGATTCTGAAACTGGCTGCTTCCCTGGAACAGAATTCAGAACATCCTATTGCTAAAGGAATTGTGGCGGCTGCGGATGAGAAGTACGAGGTCGAGGATTTCAACTCTCTGACTGGCAAAGGGATCACCGGCAGAGTCAACGGAAAGAAAGTTACGGTAGTGAGTCCGGGTTATCTGCGTGAGAATGAGATCGAATTGCCAGATGACCAGTACGAAACATTATCAAAACAGGGAAAAACCGTTGTTTTTGTATTGGTAGATGATAATCTGGCTGGAGCCATCGCGTTGGGTGACAAAATCCGTGAAGAATCCTATCAGGCTGTGAAGCGGCTTAAAGAAATGGGTATCCGGTGTATGATGTTGACCGGGGATAACCGGCAGACCGCGGAATATGTTGCGAATGAACTGGGCCTGGATGATTATTTTGCCGAGGTCCTCCCTGATCAAAAAGCGGACAAAGTCAAGGAAGTACAAGATCGTGGATTGATTGTCGCTATGACCGGGGATGGTGTAAACGATGCGCCGGCATTGGCACATGCCGATGTAGGTATTGCAATCGGATCTGGATCGGACGTGGCAGTAGAGGCCGGTGACTTAGTCCTTACCCGAAATAGTCCCAATGATGTTGCCAGTGTGATTGCCCTGGCCAGGGCCACCTACAAAAAAATGGTGCAAAATCTCTGGTGGGCTGCCGGGTACAACATCGTGGCCATTCCACTTGCCGCCGGTGTATTGTACAAGGTCGGCATCGTATTGAGTCCGGCCGTTGGAGCATTACTGATGTCGTTAAGTACCGTGATCGTCGCCATTAACGCACGTTTTTTGAAAATTGAACGATGAGTTAGGAAAAAAGGATACGGAAATTGGGAAATAAGGAAATATGGAAAATCGGAAGTTGAAAAGTTATGATTTGATAATTGTTCTAAACTTCCCATCCTTCCGTCCTCTTAACTTCATTTGATTGCAATAATCCCATAAACTGATTTTGAAGTATTTTTTTCAAATCATCAATCAAATAACCAGAATCGAGGTATACAATGGCACATGTCAGGAAAATGATCGTCTTAGTCGTAAGCGCTGTGATTCCGTTAGTATCTGCCTGCAGCCAAAATAAACCGCAGGTATCCAATCAGGATAAAAATCTGGCCTGGTCCACAAGTTTCGATTCATTGGGTAGTCAGTTTCAGCAGATCCGCCAGGCCTATATGCAGGACAGTACCCGAATGTCTCCTCAGGCACGTATGATGTACCACAATATTCAATCACTTTGGAGTCAGATGAGCGGAATGCGTTCGGGTATGATGCAGAATGGGGGTAAAAGAAAAGGCCGCGGTATGATGGGAAATCAAGGGATGATGAACGGACGCGGTATGATGGGCGGAAACGGCATGATGGGGCAAGGATCAATGATGCGGTTCAACGAAATGAACCAACAGATGTACTCCTATTGTCAGGGAATGCAGCAAATTATGCATCAGGCCGGGAATACAAATATGGCCGGCATTTATGGCCAAATGGCAAACAAAATGAAAAGCTTTATTTCTGAACTCCCTGAAGATACCACCTCGTCGGCGCCTGTTACAACGGAAGGATCGGCGGCTGTGCCAGACGGATCAGTAATCTTTGCATCTAATTGTACTGGTTGTCATGGTACGAATGGACAAGGGATGTCCGGTGTATTTCCACCTCTCAACGGTTCTTCGGTTGCGGCCGGGGACAAGGGAACACTTACCAGGATAATACTCAATGGACTCCAGGGGCAGGTAACAGTAGCAGGAAGCCATTATAATGGAATGATGCCGGCATTCGGCAGTACTCTGTCTGATGCTCAGATTGCCGCCGTCTTGAGTTATGTCCGCTTGCTGCCTGATAATAAAGCTGGAAGTGTTACTGCGACAGAGGTACATAATGTTCGCAAAGAAACGTCTTCACAACACCAGGCCTGGACACCGGATGAATTAGGGCTTAAATGATGTCAGTAATTAGTAAAGAGGCAATGGATTCTGCAGCTTTCGAAAACAGCTGCGGATTCATTCGCAAATGGTTGTCAATATGAACCCAGTCTGATATTATTTTCTTCAGTTTTCAGCTTGATTTAAGAATACCTGGTTATGTTGTAACACGCTATAGAATTGACCATGGATTTACTTTCAATTGTTAATAGTCACATCTACAGGTACCTTTATGAAAACTATCAAAATAGTAGCTATAACAATTCTCGTTGAAATAATCATTTTCTTGGGGTTCATATTTACGGGTCTCTATAATGTATCGGTGCTGTCTCCGGATCCAGGCATAATGGGATGGGTTTTTAGCACAGCGAGTGAACGTTCGGTAGAGCATCATGCAAAAAATATTACGTTACCTGATTTATCGGACAGTACAATGATTGCCCACGGTTTTGAACATTATGATGAGATGTGTGTGGGATGCCACGGGGCAACCGGTATTAAGCGTGGGGAAGGTGGTCGGGGATTGTATCCAAAGCCGCCGGATCTTACTGAATCTGCAAAAGAGATGCCTGCCAGGGAACTGTTCTGGATTGTGAAAAACGGGATAAAGAGTACCGGCATGCCGTCATTTGGAAAAACCCATTCCGATCAGAAGATCCAGGATATTATCGCTTTTCTTGAAAAGATGAAGACGATGAGTCCGCAGGAGTACAAGCAGATGCGAAAAACTGTGGGTCAAGGTGAAATGTCCGAAAATGCGAAAGAGGAGTAGGGACTGAAGGATCTGAATGATTTGCGATAGATCGATGGACCGATTTAAGGAGTCTGCCGCGGTGGAAACCATGAGCTTATAAATTATAAGAAACGCGAGGTCATTCCTGCGAAAACGGGAATCTCAGAAAAGATGATCTTTCAGAACCTTGATATAAATGTACCGGGACTGATCCTAAAGGTAGGAGCTGACAATTGGAATAAAATCCATCTTTATCAGTTCTTATCTCGAGCTCACGTTATTTTGGAAGGAGTAAGAAAACATGTGGCTCTTATTAGTTGAGGATGAGAAGCAGCTGGCGAGCTCAATGAAACAAGGACTTGAGGAGGAAGGCTACATAGTTGAAGTGTGCAACGATGGAGAACAGGCTGAGGTCCAGGGATTAATCAACGATTATGACATCGTGATCCTCGATTGGCGTTTACCAGGGAGGGATGGCCATACTATTCTGAAACGTTGGAGGGGTGAAAACCGAATGTTCCCGGTATTAATGCTTACTGCTTTGAGCGATACCGAGCACAAGATACAAGGTCTGGATGCCGGTGCGGATGATTATCTTGGCAAGCCGTTTTCATTTGAAGAACTTCTGGCAAGGCTCCGGGCACTTTTGCGCCGCAAAAAAGAAGTTTCAACCGATCCTATGATCGTACGGCATGGGCCGATACGGATTGATGTACGCAAACGTTTGGTTTTATTTTGTGACGATGAACTCATTCTGCGCCCCAAGGAATTTACCTTGCTGGAATTGTTATTGGAACATCCCAGCAACGTCTTTTCCAAAACTCAACTGGCCGAGAGGGTGTGGGGATCTGCCTATTATATTAGTGATAATGTGATTGAAGTTACTGTTTCGACACTGCGACAAAAATTGACGGACGCCTGGCATATGCATCATAGTGAAAAAAACGGGGAGAGTGGCACTTTGATCGAGACCATACGGGGGGTCGGCTATCGGTTGAATGCAGAATTGTTTAAAAGGATTTCATGTGAAGGATAAGATTCCTTTTATCAATAGAATGCCCGTGTCTGCCCGCCTGGCAATGTGGTATGGGCTCAGCCTTTTTATCATGCTGAGCATCTTTGCATTCATTCTGTATGAATCATTCCACCATGCATTGCACCACGACTACGACCGCCATCTTCAGTTCGAGACTGAGCAGTTACGCCCGCATATTGTCTATAAAAACGATTCGCTTTCTATTAATCTGAATGATTACGGACGAACAGAGGCACTGATAAGCAAGGGAACAGAAGGTACGTTTGTCCGGCTTTACAGCCTGAATCAGGGGATTATCTATCGGAGTCCCAATATAGCAGGTGATACAACTTTACCGTTCGATCCGCCGCACAATGCCGAACGGGCCTCCATGAGCCGCACCTGGCACGATCTTCCGGCAAGAACATTGTACAATCCAATAAAAAGAAATGGTCATTTGGTCGGATGGCTGGAAGTATCCGGTTTTGAATGGACTCTGCACAGCGAATTGCATCGCCTGAGAGATTACATGGTATTGATCGTCCTGGTTTCAATCCTCTTTTCGATTGGAGGTGGATACTGGCTGGCCACCCGTGCATTATCGCCTATCTCTTCCTTTATCAACGCAGCCCGTTCTGTTCGATCCAGTGAATTGTCGCGTCGTTTGCCTGTGAATCATCAGATACGGGATGAACTAACGGAATTAGCCAATACTTTTAATGAGATGCTCGATCGTCTCGAAAAAGGGTTCGAACGGGAAAAACGATTCACTTCCGATGCTGCACATGAGCTATTAACGCCGTTAGCCTCTATTCTGAATCAAACGGAAGTGCTCCTGCGAAAACAGAGATCGACGGGTGAGTACAGGGATGGCATAGAACAACTGCATGAACAGGCAGATAAAGCAAGTGAGATGGTTCAGTTGCTTTTGCAATTGTCTCGCGTAGAAGCGACCAGCCAAGTTGAGATGCATGAGGTTGAAATGAGTGAGGTTATTCTTTCACAAATTGAAAAACTGACCGATACCATTAAACGAAAAAAACTGCGTGTCTTGTTGGCAGAAGCCGATCCGGGAAGTATCCGGATGAATCTTTCTCACGCTGAGCAGATCGTTTTCAACCTGTTGAACAATGCCGTAAAATATACCCCTGAAAATGGTTCTGTTTCGGTCTCGTGGGTCATCAAGGAGAACACAGGAATACTGAAGGTGAGTGACAGCGGTATAGGATTTCCACACGAAAAATCTTCCAGATTATTTGATCGGTTTTACCGGTCTGATTCTACGGCAGTTCAGTCAGAAACGGGGAGTGGCCTCGGACTCTCACTGGTTAAAGCTATCGTCACCTTTTATAACGGAACTATTGTCGCCGAAAGTGAGGGGCCTGGCAATGGCAGCAAGTTTACGGTGAAGATACCTGCAAAACGATTCGCTTCAGATTAGTCGATTTATAGCACCCGGATTAATCTGCTAACTCATTAACCGTTTTTACGATCCGCGTAAACGTTTGTATGTGCGAAACCAGCATTTGAGCAGGTTTATCTTATCTCAAACTGACGCTATTTATCAAAAAAAGCCAGACCCCAAAAATCAGGAGCCTGGCTCTACAGTGTTGGGATAGAACCTGATTAATTATAATTCCAGTGACCTCTTAATAGTTTATCGGTCTCTTCCTTGTGGTTGGTTTCATCACTAATGATATCTTCCAAATCATTCACAAGACCATAGTCGCCAAATTCTTCTGCCTGGCCACGACGTTCTACATACCGTTTAATAGTATCAGTCTCCGCCTTCAGGACATTTTCCAACATTGATTTAGGATTATCCGTATTTGGTACTTCGGATGGCTTTGAAGTCGGTTTTCCTCCCAGAGCCGCAATCTTGTTTGCCAGCAGCTGTGCGTGACGTAACTCATCCGGTACCTCTGCGTCAAAAAAATCCTTCAAATCGCGTCTGTGTATCCCGTGTACATCAGCAGCATATGTATTATACATTACAACTGCCTGATACTCATGAGCAAGGTCTGTATTTAACCCTTTAATTAGTGTTTCTTTATCCATAATAATAACCGTTTTCTATTTATTATTAGCTTTAATTTCTACTAAGTTAACGTGACAGTAAGTTATTGCGTTCCAATAAATAGAGCTTTTAATTAGGAAGGGCTTCCAATTTCAGATCCTTATATATAATTGATGATAAAAAAGAAACTTCGGATATCTTTTTAAATGTGAAATCATTACATGCTAAATTTTCTGCCCTGAAGTCGAAACCATCAGAATTTCACGTTGATATCGAAGAGTTGTGAGAGGATACAAGTCTGTTACAGCGTTGATTAATGGGGGCCTTTTTTTAACGTGAGTTCGAGATAAGTACTGGAGGAAATCGTTAAAAACGATTCTTATCAGATTCGTCAACTCATTGCACCCGGATTAATCCGGGTGTTTGGAAGAATGCGTTAATTCCTTAACCGTTTTAACGGTTTATGCCGGTCCTGGTTTAGGCTTGTATGTGCGAAATCAGCATTTGAACAGGTTAATCTTATCTCGAACTCACGTTTTTTTACAGAATTATCAAAGCTGTATTAGCCGAATTGACCATAAATGAGATGATCGATTTGTTGTATCTTGTCGAGCCGGGTTACGAATACATCATTTACAGGTTATGAATGAGGTAGTGGATACATATCACATCGGGAAAATTGAAGTGACAGTCACCGAGTCAGAACGTGATGGAAGATATCATATTGACTGTCGCCAGGGTGAAAAACATCTTGGTTTTGAGGTAAGGCATTCGGAATACAAGAACTATCACCGCCTGATGAACCAGCGGATAAAAGAAGCCTTTGTAAATCCCGAAAACTGAGCACCTGTCATTTTGTGCCTCATGAAATCCGATTCGTTACTTTTCGGGATATTATCATCAACTCAAGATCAACTGCCTTGTTCGTCCGCAGTTTTCTTGGAAGCCTTGCCTGATGAAAAAAAATGATGGTAGATCAGGCGAATCCCGGCTCCGAGAATGAGGATGATCAATAAAATAAACAGGTAAGTTTGAATATTTTTAACCACACCCAGGTATTGACTGGCTTGTGAATAAAGAATATGAATGAGCAGCATCCAGCCGCCGACCCAGAACACTGCACCGATGATATTATATACGAGAAACTTGTGCCACGGCAACCGGCTCATGCCAGCCAGCAACCCATTAAGTTGCCTGAGTCCGTCGATAAAGCGAGCCGGGATAATGATCAATGCACCGTGTTTTGTGAAAAAAGCATCAAGGCGGTGCAGGTGTTGTTCATCAAGAAAAATATAATGGCCAAATTTGGTGAGGAATTTACGACCACCCTTGAAGCCGATGAAGTAACCGATATTATCTCCTAATATAGCGGCGATCACTGCAATGATAAAGATGTCGAAGGTCTGCATTTTACCCGAAGCAGCCATATATGAAGAGGCCAGTAGCATGGTTTCTCCCGGCAGCGGCAGGCCGAAATCTTCCAGCAAAATAACAAAAAACAACGCCCAGTAACCATACGTACTCAAGTAGTACTCCAGATGATCCCAGAATGTATTGGCACTTGTTGCAGTGCTATTGTCGGCAGCAATTGTTGAAAAAAGAAGAACCAAAACGATCAGTAACCCGAGAGTATTCGGAGTTGAGATGCCTGGATGTTGGGTAATATCCGCTTTCCATGAGGTGCCGGACATATTATCAAAATGGAAGTTGTTAAATAGGGAAAGAATTTTGGTAGTTTCTTTACGGTCTGTAGTATAGTGCAGAGTAAGATTTTTAAAATAGCATTGAATGAATCAATTACATAACGTAAATCGCGAGTGTTACGTACATATTTAAATATGACTATCCGCCCTGATGTATCGGGGTTACATACCTGTCATTTAACCGCAAAAGCACGCCAAGTTCGCAGAATAAAGCTGTTTATTTTTTGCGTTTTTTGGGCGCGAATGTATCAGGGTGGTTTACATTTTCTGATCTGAGGAACAACTAAGACTACTGGAGTGATTACGAATAGTCATTAAAAAAATATTTCCTGGCACAGGGTGACAGTATGTTGTCACTTCAGATATCTAAATTTGTATCATGATAAAAAGAAAAGGACTATAAGGATTATGGATGTTTTACTATTAATAACAGGTCTTGTACTGGGGGCAGTTGCAGCGTGGTTAATCCGCACGTTTCAGTTGCGCAGTAAGATGGGATTGCCTAAAGAGGAGTCGGAGCAGCTTCAAAAACAGCTTCGTGATCTGGAAATAGAAAAAGGTAATCTTCACAGTCAGTTGGAATATGTCAAAAAAGAATATGACGAACTGAAAGCCGAAGCATCTCAAAAAGGGGAGGACCTTAGTTCACTCAGAGAGCGTTATGCGGGGTTGACAGCGGACTATCAGAATATGCAGGACAAGCTGGCCGACCAGAAGAAAGAAATAGAAGAGTTACAGGCGAAGTTTACAGAATCGTTTAAGAATCTTGCCAATGAGATTCTCGAGGAGAAGAGCAAGAAATTCACCGAACAGAACAAGACCCAGCTCGATCAGCTGCTTCAGCCGTTAAGCAAGCAGATTGGCGAATTTAAAGATAAAGTTGAAACCACACATATCGAGGATGTAAAAGCTCAGGCATCACTGAAGGAGCAGATCGTTGGACTTAGTGAACTGAATCAGAAGATGACGCAGGAGGCAAGCAACCTGGTCAAGGCACTGAAAGGACAAACCAAGACCCAGGGTAACTGGGGTGAAATGATTCTGGAGCGGATTCTGGAGAAATCTGGCCTGCGTAAGGACTACGAGTTTGAAGTCCAGAAAAGCATGAAGACTGAGGATGGTCGGCGCCTGCAACCCGATGTGGTGGTAAAGCTTCCGGATGATAAAAATATCATCATCGACTCCAAGGTATCGCTTAATGCCTACGAGGCTTTTTCATCAGCTGAAGAAGAGGATGACCAGGCTCGTGCCTTGCAGCGTCATATTCTTTCGATCAGAAATCATGTGAAAGAATTGGGAAATAAGAGCTATGAAAAGCTGTACGAGATCAATACACCTGATTTTGTGCTGATGTTCATCCCTATTGAACCGGCTTTCAGTCTGGCGTTGCAAAACGAGCCAGGCTTATTCAATGAGGCATTTGAGAAGAACATAGTTATTGTTAGTCCCTCAACGCTTCTTGCAACATTGGCCACTATTAATAATGTGTGGAAGCAGGAGTATCAGAATCGTAATGCGCTGGAAATCGCACGTCAGAGTGCCAACCTGTATGACAAGTTTGTCGGTTTTGTAGACGACCTCCAAAAAATCGGTGAACGCATTCAGCAGACACAGGCCACATATGATCAGGCGATGAATAAACTCCAGACTGGACGCGGCAACCTGATTGGGCGCGTCGAAAATCTGAAGAAATTAGGAATTTCCCCGAGCAAGCAGCTCCCCGGGAATTTGCTTGACGGCGAAGAGGACGAAGAATGATTGTTACCGAAACAAGAGAGCGCGCTTGAGCCAACCGGATTTATTCACCTTGTTCCGGTTTGACTCAGCAAACAAAAGGGAACCTGATTACTGGTTCCCTTTTGTCATATCCAGATCTGTGATATCGAGGGTAAGATGATGGTTGACGCGAATACCGGCTACACCATCCGTATCAGGAAGTTTTGATTTTGCGATGCTTGTTATCTTTTTACCGTTTGCCCAAAAGGATACGTCATCACTTCCAACACTTATAGCCAGGGTATTTGTCTGCGACTGGCTACCTTCCTCTGCTTTGACAGCATCGGAACCTGACCAGCCGGTAACTGTTTTTGTGGAACCTCCGTCACGTGTCTTTATCAGGTATTTACCATCCCGTCGTGTAAGGAAGTACAGATATTGCTGACTGTCTTTCTGGAGGTTTTTTCCACCGATAAACAAACCATATGCTTCGCCGTGGGCTGATGCATTTTTATCCATAATAAAGGTGGCTGATACCTTGTAATCGCCGCTTAATTCATCTGAATCCCGGTAAAAGATGGCGTGTGCGGGACCGGATTCCAGGTGTATGGCACCATCATTATCTGTAAAAGTGACGTCAGATAAGCTATTTGACGGGCTATCGAAACGGACTTCCCATCCCTCCGGTAATTTATTTTGGGCTTGCAAGCTGCCCACGACTATTGTAAGTAAAAAAGCGATTAGCGTGATAACATGTTTTCTCATACCTGGTCCCCGTTCGTTGAAATATATTTACAACACATAAAATCAGTGCCGTTCGTTCCATTCAGATTAAACGAGCAACAATTATAAAGAGCTTTAAACGAAAAGAGATGGTAAAATGAAATTCCGTGATATTCTGTGTTTCCGTGGCTTAAATCAAAAAACATTTAAAAATTGCCACCGAGGCACGGTAGGTCACGGAGCAGAATCAGGAAATTACATTTAGCTCTTTACCGACTTCTGTAAATGCTTTCACAGCTTGATCCAAATGTTTTTTCTCATGGACGGCTGAAATTTGAACACGAATGCGTGCCTTCCCTTTGGGTACCACCGGGTAGTAAAAACCGATTACATAGATGCCTCGTACCAACATTTTTTCGGCCATCACCTGCGAGAGTTTTGCATCATAGAGCATGATCGGCACGATTGGGTGAACACCCGGGACGATATCGAATCCCGTTTTCGTCATTTCATCACGAAAATAGAGCGTGTTTTCTTCCAGTTTGTCGCGTAGCTCTGTGCTTTCAGACAAAAGCTCAAGTGCCGCCAGGTTTGCACCGGTTATTGCGGGTGCAAGCGTGTTTGAAAAAAGATAGGGACGCGACCGCTGGCGCAGCATATCAATCAGCTCTTTCCGCCCGGAGGTAAATCCGCCAGATGCACCGCCCAGAGCTTTTCCAAACGTCCCTGTGATCAGATCGACTCTGCCGATAACATTCCGGTGTTCAATAGCACCTCGTCCAGTTTTTCCCAAAAATCCGGTGCAGTGGCTCTCGTCGGTCATGACCAGCGCATTGTATTTATCAGCCAGGTCACAGATTTTGTCGAGTCGGGCAATGACTCCATCCATAGAAAATGTTCCGTCTGTCACGATAATCTTATGGCGAACACTGGATGCCTCCTTCAGTTTTGCTTCCAGGTCATCCATATTATTGTTTTTGTATCGAAAACGTTGTGCTTTGCATAGACGAACGCCGTCAATGATGGAAGCGTGATTTAGTTCGTCGGAGATAATTGCGTCTTCTGGTCCAAACAATGGCTCGAAAATTCCACCATTGGCATCAAAACAGGCAGCATAGAGTATCGTGTCTTCCGTCCCAAGGAATTCAGATACTTTTCGTTCAAGTTCCTTATGGATATCCTGGGTACCACAGATAAAGCGGACAGAAGCCATTCCGTATCCGTGGGTATCCAACGTTTTCTTTGCTGCTTCGATGACCCGGGGGTGATCGGCTAGCCCAAGGTAATTGTTGGCACAAAAGTTTATGACTTCAGCACCGGTTTGCAATGTGATGACCGCCTTTTGGGGACTGGTGATGATCCTTTCGTTTTTAAAAAGGCCGGCTTCTTCAATTTCTTTAAGTTCGTTTTTGAAAAATTCTTTGATTGATCCGTACATCGTCACTTCCTAATGAATTCAGGGGAAAACTTTTGCATCAAGCTACTAAAAAAAATACCGAACCTGAAAGAGGTCAGAATTTAATTGACCCACTCTGCCGATAATTTATTTCGTATTGTCGTATGATCATAAGATTCAATTTGAAAGCTTTTTAAAGACATCCATGAGACCTGATTTTTTCATTGGGATGGTAAAAAGTGGAACAGGAAAGTGATGCGAAGTGAATGTAAAAAACGTATCTTTCTGCCCGTTATTAAAAGTAAAATCGAATGAGCAGGAAAGAACAAATACTGGTCACCGGGGCACTGGGACAGATAGGATCGAGTCTGATCAAGAGGCTACGCGAGATATACAGCGAGAGTCAGGTCGTCGCCACAGACATACGAATGCCTGAAAAGGACGGTTTATCAAACGGGCCGTTTGAATTATTGGATGTTTTGAATAAAAAGCGGTTGCAGGAACTCGTCCGCCACTACCGTGTTAACCAGATATATCATCTAGCAGCCCTGCTGTCAGCTACGGGAGAACAACGTCCGCTGGATGCCTGGCACCTTAACATAGATGGGTTGCTCAATGTTTTGGAAGTATCAGGTGAGGAGAAACTTGGAAGGATTTACTGGCCGAGCTCAATTGCTGTATTTGGTGATCATTCTCCAAAAACTGATACTCCTCAAATAACCGTTATGGATCCCTCCACCATCTATGGAATATCCAAGATTGCAGGTGAGAGTTGGTGCCAGTATTATCATCACCGTTACGGTGTTGATATACGAAGCGTTAGATATCCGGGGCTTATTGGATATGAAGCGTTGCCGGGTGGAGGAACCACCGACTATGCTGTTGATATATTTCACAAAGCCATCAAAGGTGAAAAATTCTCTTGTTTTTTGAAGTCTGATACAAAACTACCCATGATGTATATGCCGGATGCTATTCGCGCTGCTCTTGAACTAATGCATACTGATAAGGAGAAACTCAGTATCCATACCTCCTATAATATTGCAGGGTGTTCCTTTACCCCATCTGAAATAGCCGGCGAAATACAAAAGGAGATACCATCATTTGAAATAGTGTATCGACCTGACCAAAGACAGAAGATCGCTGATTCGTGGCCAAACAGCATCGATGACCATGTAGCGCAATGCGACTGGGACTGGAGGCCGGAATATGATTTACCTGCGATGACAACCGATATGTTGAGTCACCTCAGAGTAACGCTCAAGACCAACTGAATTTACCGACTGATTTTCAATGGGCCGGTTTGCTTTTCCGCGTTGAGAGCCCAAAAGGAACATAAAGAGGACACCACCTGATAAAAGCTGTTGCAAGAGGAATGATGCCGATCAATCCCCACCAGCTTCCATAAAAGATGCCGATTGCCAGGATTACGATACCTGCAATGATGCGGATGATCCGGTCTGTGCTCCCAATATTTTTTTCCATGATTATCACCGAATAAGTGTTTTGAAATTTGTTCAGTAATCAACTAATTAATCATTTAATAATATAACGATTTGTTAATTCCCTTCCAATAAGCGCAACTGCCTGATCGAAAACAATATAGCGGTTGAAAGAAAGTAAAATCACCCGTTCGAATTTGGAATGCGATGTACCTTTAGTAAAATGCGGGAATTGTTGAGGGTGTTATTTATTGTAAATCAATATCAAGCGATAAGGGCTCATCAGATGATTTAATAGCGAAATTTATATAAGTATTGATTTTCCAATTCCAATTCTCGGGTTTTATTGAACGGCGAAAAGCATATGGGATTTGATCACATATACTAAACTAATAAAGGATGAGGAAACGTATTTTTGTTTGTTTCAAGCTGTTTTTATAGAAATTATGTCAGCCTAAGTTGATGGCAGGCAAGCTTGTTTTTTTGTATAAAAAGCTGCTGGGACTGTTTTTTTATTATTCAGTCTGGCAGTTTTGGTTAAATATTGTTATTGTATTACCCGTGTGTTACGGTGATTAATGTGTATGCCTGTTTAAGGTGTGTGTGCCACATCAATTACTGTATTAATAAAGATTGTGGGTCTGAAAACATAGCAATAATGTCTTAAATATGGCATGAAGTAGGTTCCAATGAATCTGTCTCATACTCCTTTCTATCCTCTTGCCGTCAGGGTATGATCCCCATGACGACCAGGGTTTGGATGGTATTGTCACCCGTAACCATTTTTAAACCAAAAACATAAAAAGAGGACACGTATGATGAGAAGGTTACTCTCCGTAAGCTTCCTTGCCATGCTATTTTTGCCTGCCGTTGTTTTGGCACAAACTAGTATGCAGGGTGAGGTTACAGATGCGAGCACCGGAGCGACAGTGCCTGGAGCAACTGTTTCTGCACAGCAATACTCCATGAGTTCTACTCAGAACAAACTAAATGTTGGTATCAAAGCCGGAGTCAATCTGGCAACATTAAGCGGTAAACTGGTAAAGAATGCAGGATTCCGCCCAGCACTGACATTTGGTGGCTTCCTGACATATTACTTTAATGAAAGCTTTGCTATACAACCTGAAGCAGATTTTACCATGGCTGGAGCTAAAGGGGGCTTTTCTCTTTATCACTATGCCGCCGATGGATTTAATCGCTCAGATTTTAAATACAAGTCTGTCAAAACTGCATATTTGCAGCTTCCAGTACTCTTCAAATATGCATTTTCAAACTCAGGTGGATTCCAACCATCAATTTTTGCCGGGCCATCCTTGAACTATAATCTGGCTCACAGCTATACCCCGGATGGAAACTCATTATTTCCGCAGCCCCAGGTAAGCGGAGTAGGAAGTTCTATTGTAGCCGGGCTGAGTGCCAAGGTCGGGAGTTTTCTTATTGATGCCCGATATGACTATGGATTAACCAAGGCATTTAACGTCATGGATGCGACCAATGTAGGCATTGCCTTTACCGTTGGTTACATCTTTTGAATCCTACAGAGTTTAGATTCCCTGCTTTTGAATGGTTCGAGATACTAAACAGATAAGCCATCTCACCTAAGCGGAGTCTCAAATTATTTACAAACAAAAAAACAAAGTGATCATATGAAGAAGGTTCTACTGAATACCCTCATTTTGGGTTTGGTATTCCTGTTGGGAAGCTACACCCAGGTGTCGGCTCAACAACGTACCATAAAAGGTACTGTCACGGACGCTTCAAGTGGTAGTCCTCTCCCAGGAGTAAACGTTATTGTTAAAGGCACATCAAACGGAACAGCCACCGATGTAGACGGTACCTACTCGTTAGATGTTCCCGCAAGTGCTGACTCGTTAATATTCACATACATCGGATACCAGGAACAGGAAGTAGCCATTGGTAACCGATCTGTAATTAATGCGAAACTGCAGCCAATTGTGCAGAAATTCTCTCAATTGGTGGTAACTGCTTATGGTGTAAAAAGGCAGTCTAAATCGCTTGGATACTCTTCACAAAGCGTTCAGACTGAGAAGATGGTTTCAAATCCCTCAACAAACTTTGTGAACAACCTGCAGGGACAAGTTGCCGGTATCCATATCACCAATTCACAAGGAAGTCCGGGTAGTTCAACCCGTATTACCCTGCGCGGTGTAAGTTCCCTGACGGGCGACAACCAACCTCTGTTTGTTCTGGATGGTATTCCTATCGATAACAGCACCAACCGTACGTACGACGGTTATGGCGGTGGTCCTGACTTCGGTAATGCTGCGATGGATATCAACCCAGATAACATCTCATCAATTACCGTTTTGAAAGGTCCTAATGCTGCGGCCCTGTACGGTTCGCGTGCTGCTAACGGTGCTATTATCATTACTACCAAAACCGGTGAAGATCAGGCAAGCCAGGGTATCGGTGTCGATATCAATTCAACTGTTACTTTTGAGCAGGTTCTTCCGCAATCGTTGCCCGATCTGCAGAATCAATATGGACAGGGCTATAATGGCCAATTTTCATATGTTGACGGTGCCGGAGGCGGTACATACGACTTTATGGATGAAAGCTGGGGACCGAAACTTGATGCCGGCTTAAAAATACCACAATGGTGGTCAAACGGTAAAGCAGTACCCTGGGTATCACACCCGAACAACGTGAAAGACTATTTTGACATCGGTCATACCATTACGAACAACTTTTCAGTAGCAGGTAGATCAAGTAAGGTTCATTATCGTCTTGGTTTTACCAACATGTCTCAAGCCGGAACATTGCCAAACAGTTCATTGGACAGAGACAATGTTAACCTTGCTGTTGGTTTGGATGTGACGAAAAGATTGCATGCTCAAGGCAATATCAACTATATCCACTATCTGGGTAAAAATCGTCCCGATGTTGGTTATTCTTCACTGAATCCAATGCAACAGTTGACCCAGTGGATTGGTCGCCAGATCGATATCAACAAGCTGAGAGATTATCTGGGTAGCCAAAATGCCGACGGTTCTTACAATCAGAACAATTGGAATAGCAACTATCACAACAACCCGTTCTGGGAACAGTACATGAACTGGAACCGTCAGGTTCGCGATCGTGTCATTGGGCGTCTGCAATTGAGCTACGATCTGACAAGTTGGTTAAACCTCCGTGGTTTCTCCGGAATGGACGTATACCAGGAAAATCGTAAACAAGGGATGCCTTACGACAACGTCGATCAGCCGACAGGTGAGTATCATGAAGGCAATTACTACATACGTGACTGGACATCTGACCTTATTCTTTCTGCCCAGCGTGATCTTCCGAACAACTTCCATGTTGACGCAAAAGTTGGATTGGAAAATTATCAGCACGACAGAAACGTAGCTGGTTACAATGCGGACCACCTGAGTGTGCCGGGCGTTTACAATATCCAGAATTCATCCGTGCCTGTAACACCCTACTCAAATAGTGGTGTTTATCGCAAGACGGTTAACAGTATCTATGGTGAAGCTAACATTGGCTACCATGACTTCGTATTTCTGGATTTAACGGGTCGTAACGACTGGTCTTCGACACTGCCATCTCAGAATAATTCGTATTTCTACCCATCAGCAAGTTTGAGCTTTATTGCTACAGATGCTTTGGGTATACATTCTGATATCCTTAATAATCTGAAGCTAAGAGGTAGTTGGGCCAAAGTAGGTAACGACACTAATCCTTATCAGTTGCAGTCAACCTACGAATCCAGAGGGCTCTTCAATGGCGTTCCTCTTTATTCCCTTACACGGACGCTGCCTAACCTACAACTGAAACCCGAGGAAACCTATTCCTGGGAAGTTGGTATCAACTCCCGCTGGCTCTATGACCGTGTCGGATTGGATGTCACGTACTACAATAAGAAGTCGAAGAACCAAATCCTGTCTGCACGTATTGACGGGGCAAGCGGTTACGAGAATAAATACCTGAATGCAGGTGAAATCGACAACAAAGGGGTCGAAGTAACCTTAGATTTAACTCCCGTACAACTTCATACGTTTAGTTGGGATATCGCCGTCAACTGGTCTAAAAATGACAACAAGGTGGTTAGCCTTGCTCCGGGTGTTGATACATACATCTATGGATCTTCATGGGGTGTAAGCTCTGAAGCACGTCCGGGTCAGCCCGTTGGCGTTATTTATGGTTATGGCTGGAAATATCACAACGGTCAGCTTGAACTTCAGGATGGCCTCCCGATTTCCACTGATTCAAAACAAAGTTACGGAAGCTATCAGCCTGACTGGAATGGAAGTATTACCAATACTTTCCGCTATAAAACACTGACGTTAAGTACTCAGATTGATGTCCAGCAAGGTGGTAATATCTACTCTGTTACCAATATGTTTGGCCAATACACCGGAATTCTGAAGTCATCTCTGAAGGGTCGTGAAAAACCTTATGTTCACCAGGGAGTCATGCAGGATGCTAATGGTAACTGGGTGCCAAATACAGTTGGTGTTTCAGCTCAAACATGGGGTGAAGGCGCCTACTTCTTCAATGCCGGACCAAACGTGTTTGATGCAAGTTATGTGAAGTTGAGAAGAGTCGAACTGACTTACAGTATCCCGACCAAGCTCACTCGCAACACACCATTCAGACGCATACAGGTTGGTCTTGTCGGTCGTAATCTGTGGATCATCCACAAGAACGCCCCGAATATTGATCCTGAAACCGCATTTGGTGCTGGTAACTTACAAGGATTCGAATCGAATCAGTTGCCTTCGGTACGCAGCTTTGGTTTCAATGTTAAGCTGTCGCTCTAACCGATATTTACCAACGAATCTTATAAATACATTTGTTTATGAAGACATTTAAATTTCTAAAAAGCAGTGTAGCGATTGTCTTGATTGCAATCGGTATAAGTGCATGCGATAGCGGGTTTCAGCAGTTGAATAACAACCCTAACTCCCCTACGCACGCACCCGCAAAGCTGGTCATTCCCGATGTGGAACATGACATGGCATGGGAGTTGTACAACACCAATATGAACCTTTATGTTGGTGCCATATGGGCTCAGTACTACGCTAAGATACAGTATCCTGATGAGGACCTTTATAACCTCACCGCTCGTCTTAGTATGATTAATGATAACTGGGACTACACATATGTTCGCATTGCAAAAAATCTCCAGAATATCCTGGATGCCGCAAAGAAAGCGAATGACAAGAACCTCATAGCTGTAGCAACTATTCTGGATGTGTACAACTTTCAGAACTCTACCGACATGTGGGGCGACATTCCCTACAGTGAAGCTCTTGGTGGAGATGCGGCTACACCAAACATCCAGCCTAAGTTCGATTCGCAAAAAGCAATCTATACCGATCTTATCAGCCGGTTGAAAACAGCAATTGCGAATATGGACGTTAGTGGATCACTCCCATTCAGCAGCCAGGACCTGGTTTATGGCGGTGATGTTGCTAAATGGCAAAAGTTTGGTAACTCTCTGCTTCTGCGTTTGTACATGAGAATGTCGAAAGCGGACCCGGCAACGGCTAAGGCTGGTGTACAATCCATCCTGAACAGCAATGCACCCATCTTTGAAAGCAATGATGACAATGCTGCTTTTGCTTTTGCTGCTAATCCATATAACAACCCGGTCAACGATCAGGCACGTACACGCCAGGATTTCATGATCAGTACAACTGCTCTTAATATGCTCGAGCAGTATAATGATCCGCGTATTAGTGTTTATGCAGCTCCTGTTGTTGATAAGGATGCCCGTGACAGTCTTGTCAATGCAACTGGTTATCCATACCAGGGTATTCGAAATGGTGTAAAATCTCAGCAAATTCCGTTGAGTGCAGCTTCACCGTTTGGAGCGTATTTTAATGCTCCTGCATGCCCCGGATGGTTAATGACCTATCCTGAAGTGATGTTCATTAAGGCAGAAGCCATTCAGCGCGGCTGGGTCAGTGGTGATGCAGCACAAGCATACGATGATGCTGTTACAGCTTCCATGCATATGTATACACAGGATCGATTGGATGCCGTTCTCGGATCATTTCCGGGCGATGCTGCATACACCAAGCAAGGATTCAACAAAGCTGACTTCCCGACAGGAATCACAGACCAGCAAATCCAGGATTACCTGAGCCAGACGGGTGTTGCTTATGATCCTGCAAAAGGCTTGCAGCAGATCGCGACACAAAAATGGCTTGCGCTGTTTGGTCAGGGATTTGAAGGCTGGACAGAATGGCGTCGTCTTCGCTATCCCGTCCTGACTCCTGGTCCGGATGCTAAACTCAAACAGGTGCCGAATCGTTTATTCTATCCTACCCTCGAAGAGTCGGTTAATAAGAAAAACCTCGATGCTGCAATGAGCAGCCAGGGCTTCTCCGGCTTAGGAGGACCAACCCAGCGTCTTCTTGGTAAAGTCTGGTGGGAAAAGTAAGGATATACCTTTCTTAAACTTTAAAGCCGCTCGGTTTTATACTGAGCGGCTTTTTTAATATCCAATCATATTAACGGCAACTGCCGGGAATCATGAATACCCAATTATCAGGTATAAAAAAAGCCGTACATAAGACGGCTTTTTGAGTTTTATTAACGATCTCTGAGTTCGAATCAGGAGCGTTTGTCCATGGGAACGTAATCGCGGGAATTTTCACCGACATAGATTTGTCTTGGGCGATAAATACGTCCGTGAGGATCTTCCCTCATTTCTTTCCACTGAGCGATCCAGCCCGGTAAACGACCGATGGCAAAGAGTACCGTAAACATATTCACTGGTATGCCCATAGCCTGGTAGATGATACCGCTGTAGAAATCAACATTCGGATATAACTTGCGCTCAATAAAATAATCATCTGCAAGTGCAATCTCTTCAAGCTGCTTTGCAATATCGAGTAGTGGATCTTGCACGCCGAGCTCTTCGAGTACTTCGTCAGCTGATTTCTTCAAAATCCTGGCCCGTGGGTCGAAGTTCTTATATACACGGTGACCAAAGCCCATTAGTTTAAAGCTACTGTTGTGATCTTTCGCCATTTCCATGTACTTCTTCGGATCACCACCCTCATCTTTAATTCTCTGTAGCATCTGTATAACGCGTTGGTTGGCTCCACCATGGAGCGGTCCTGACAAGGCGGAAATGCCAGCAGATATAGATGCAAACAAGTTAGCCTGGCTGCTACCGACCATACGTACTGTAGAGGCACTGCAATTTTGTTCGTGGTCTGCATGAAGGATCAGAAGCATGTCGAGTGCACGTTCAAGAACATCCGGTACTTCAAAATTCTCCATAGGAGTAGCAAACATTGTATAAATAAAGTTACCGACGTAACTAAGGTCGTTGCGGGGATACACAAATGGTTGTCCCATGAACTTCTTGTAAGAGAAAGCAGCGATTGTTTTCAATTTTGCAAGAAGTCGAATGGCATTGATATCCATTTCACGTTCGAGGGAGTGATCGTCATGATAGTAGCCGGAAAGAGCGCCAACCATAGCTGAAAGAACACTCATTGGATGAGCAGATGGGTTAAATCCTTCGAAGAACTTTTTCATGTCTTCATGGATCATGCTATGAGTCGTGAGCAGAAGCTCGAATTCGTTCAACTCATCTTTCGTAGGCAGTTTTCCTTTTATCAAGAGATACATTACTTCCACAAAACTCGAATTTTCAGCAAGCTGTTCAATCGGATATCCCCGATAACGAAGTATCCCTTCTTCCCCGTTTATAAAAGTGACAGAACTTTCGCAGGATCCGGTATTGGCGAATCCGCTATCAAGGGTAATAGCTCCACTCTCGTTTCTAAGGTGTGTGATATCGATCCCAACTTCACCTTCGGAACCGACTACAACGGGAAGCTCATATTCCTGACCGTCCAATATTAATTTGGCATTCTTCATTTAGATACTCCTGTTATGATTTAATAATTCTTTAAAAGTAGTGCTGGCATAATACTACTATATAGTTATTTAATATATTGAGAAAATCGCACATAAACTCAAAGATCGTTACGCCTCACGCCCGGACTCCCCGGTGATGGGCTACTCATGCCAACAACAATTCCGAAAGCTTTCGGGATTGTTTCAATGTATTGGTAGTTAAAGTCATAACCACCTCAATTTGAACGAATAAATTTGTGTGGATTATATCCCAAAAATTTTTGGGATAAGCAAATCCTTCAGAAAAACGCTTTCGTTTCAGTCCATTCGTTCAAACAAATATGGCAAAGATAGGAATTTTGAGCCGGAGGTGGTATAAGTCCACGGGTAAAAAAGGATATCCAGCTCTTTTTTTTAAAACTTTGGGTCAACTCAATATCTTTTGAGTGGCAAAATGGACATTCGAAGGGGGTAATATCTGGCTCATCGTCGAAAGCGTCATCCGGTTCTTCTTGCTGGTATATGGGCATATAATACTGTTCAGACATGTTACTCATCTCATCAGTGTAATCATCGGCCAACACATTTATTGCTTTTTCGTAGTGAGCCTGGGGGACAATAAGTTTGATCCCACCGACGGCATTGGCGTAAAACCAATCCATCGTCACTGTGTATTCATTGAGCAACTGACATGGAATACCTTCAGATTCAAGTTTTGTCCGTACAAGATGAGCTTCATGTGCCAACATGAAACTTGCTATTGTTTTATATCCACTAATCATAGGCATTACTCCGAAATATGAGCGAACCCGGTATGACGCTGTAAAACTGCGGCAAGCGATTTGTTTGATTGATACGTTTGCTAAACCCGTAAACGCAAGAAAAAATTCAGTTTCACTCGATATGTACACATTTATAGATGCGTATAAAAATGCCAAATGTCGCAATCCGGCAGTGGTGGTTTACTTAAAAAATGGTATGATAAAACAGCCGATTTGATATTATTGCTCGTTAAATTCACAATGAAAAAAATCCCCGCGACATTGCTAACGAACGGTAATCGAACGCTTAGCAACATATCTTTTGTACTGCAAGCTCCGTATCTTGTAAAAATTGTGATTAGAGGTTGTAAGTGTTAAAAATCGCACGATTTAAATTTATTATTTACACAGTTTATTTTAAGATTTTATCAGCAAAATGCGAATTAACCTATCTGAAAAAGAACCATTTGTACGGCGGCATATTGGGCCCTTAAGTTTCAACAACCAGCAGTTGGACGAAATGCTGCAAACGGTTGGGACTGATAACCTGGACAAACTGATTGATGAGACAATCCCGTCTTCCATACGTTTGGATCACGAGCCGAAGTTGCCTCGTGCCGTAACGGAAGATGAGTTTTTGCGTTCATTCCGAAAGTTGGCTGCGAAAAACAAAGTGTACCGCTCGTTTATCGGTATGGGATATTATCCGACACGTGTACCGACTGTCATACAACGCAACATTCTTGAAAATCCGGGTTGGTACACTTCATACACTCCATACCAGGCCGAAATCTCACAGGGCAGGCTTGAGATGCTGGTCAATTTCCAGACCATGATTACAGATCTTACGGGAATGGAACTGACCAACGCTTCACTACTGGATGAAGGCACGGCCGCCGCAGAGGCGATGTCCATGTTTTATGGGATGCGCAAGGGATCCAAAAAGAATGCTGATGTTTTCTTTGTAGCCGAGGACTGCCATCCGCAGACGATTGAAGTGATCCGATCTCGTACCGAACCTCAAAATGTTACGCTAAAGGTTGATTCCATCGAAAACCTGGATCCCGGGGATGCTTCTATTTATGGTGTGCTTCTTTCTTATCCGAATACAAAAGGTACAGTCGTCGATTATAGTGAACTGATTTCATCCCTTCATGATCAGAATATTTTTGTGGGAGTCGTTGCCGACCCGATGAGTCTAACTATCCTCAAAGCACCTGGTGAAATGGGAGCTGATGTGGTCGTCGGATCGAGTCAGCGATTTGGTGTGCCAATGGCATATGGTGGTCCGCACGCCGCGTTCTTTTCCACGCGCGAAGAATACAAACGGCAGGTGCCGGGACGCATCATCGGAGTCACTAAAGATGCTGATGGTAATACGGCTTATCGCATGGCTCTGCAGACAAGAGAACAGCATATCCGTCGGGAAAAAGCTACTTCAAACATCTGTACGGCCCAGGTGTTGCTTGCCGTGATGGCCGGAGCATATGGCGTGTACCATGGTCCCGATGAACTGCGTCAAATTGCATGGCGCATTCATGGAAAGGCAAGACTGGTCGAGCAGGGACTCGCAGAGCTCGGATATAAAAATGAAAATCCAGTATATTTTGACACATTGTATATCAATGTAAAGGATACTGATACCCGTGATAAAGTTCGTATTGCGGCTCTGAAAAGAGAGATTAATCTACGATACTATCCTGATCATCATATTGGAATTTCTCTGGACGAAGCTGCAACGACAGATGATCTCATGAGTTTGATGGAGATTTTCAGCGAGGTTGCAGGCCAGACCTTTGCATCTGATGTTCACAAAGTCTCTCAAGAGGTCACGGCGCAAATTCCAGAATCATTGGTCAGAACCAGCAACTTCATGACGCATCTGAATTTTCACCAGTATCATTCGGAACATGAAATGCTGCGCTATCTGAAGCGTCTCGAGAATAAAGATCTTTCTCTTGTTCATTCAATGATTTCATTGGGTTCATGTACTATGAAGCTCAATGCAACCACTGAAATGCTACCGTTGGGCTGGCCTGAGTTTTCGCAATTGCATCCCTTTGTTCCTTCTGATCAGGCACTGGGATACAAGGAATTGTTTAATGATCTGTCAAACTGGCTGAAGGCTATTACCGGTTTTGATGCCGTTTCACTGCAACCCAACTCCGGTGCACAGGGAGAGTTCACGGGCTTGCTGACGATCAGGGCATGGCATCACGACCACGGAAACAGTCAAAGGAACATCGCATTAATCCCGTCGTCCGCTCACGGTACGAATCCCGCCAGTGCAGTGATGGCCGGCATGAATGTCGTTGTGGTGAAATGTGATGACAACGGCAATATCGACGTCGATGATCTTCGTACCAAAGCAGAGAAATATTCCAATGAATTAGCGGCGCTGATGGTTACCTATCCATCAACGCACGGTGTGTTTGAAGAATCGATCGTTGAGATTTGTGAAATCATCCATAAAAATGGGGGCTTGGTCTACATGGATGGCGCCAATATGAATGCACAGGTAGGATTAACATCGCCGGCAAGAATTGGTGCTGATGTCTGTCACCTCAACCTGCACAAGACATTCTGTATACCTCATGGCGGTGGAGGGCCTGGTGTTGGTCCCATTGCCTGTACTAAAGAGCTTGCTCCCTATCTGCCGGGACATCCATTTACACACGAAGATGAACAGCATCTCTCACCGGTTGCATCAGCACCATGGGGAAGTGCGAGTATACTGACAATTTCATATGCTTACATCGCATTGATGGGTGTCAAGGGGCTAACCCAGGCAACACGTTTTGCAATACTGAATGCGAATTACATAAAGTCGCGTTTGGAGGGCTTCTATCAAGTGCTTTATGTTGGCAAACACGGCCGGGTGGGGCATGAGATGATCATCGATCTCCGCCCCTTCAAGCAAAGTGCCGGTATTGAAGTGTTAGATGTGGCCAAACGCCTGATGGACTACGGCTTCCATGCTCCAACTGTATCATTTCCGGTACCCGGTACCATGATGATAGAACCAACGGAAAGTGAGACCAAAGAGGAACTGGATCGTTTCTGTGATGCATTAATCGCCATCCGTGAAGAAATCAGGGAGATTGAAAAAGGGGAAGCAGACCAGGAAAACAATGTACTGAAGAATGCTCCACATACGATGGCTGTCATTACTTCTGATGATTGGTCATTCCCATATTCACGGCAAAAAGCCGGTTATCCATTGCCCTGGCTGCAGGGGCGGAAATTTTGGAGTTCTGTTCGCAGGGTTGATGATGCGTATGGTGATCGCAACCTGATGTGTACCTGTCCGACTGTTTCCGAATACTATGACACAAACGCGCAAACCGAACCAGCAGCCTGACATCCTACCGCGAATAATTTAGCTTACGAGGCCATCCATATATTTTGGATGGCCTTTTTGGGGTTGATGGTAAACTGTTTTAAATAAGGATAACCCTTAAACGTAACAATAATTTAACCTATCGGAGGTCTCTTTTACGTATTTTTATACACGATTGACTACAATCTGTAAAGAACCCATTATCATGTACGTTGACGGCAGGCGTCCTCCACCGGCAATGGTGAGCATCTCTAATGTATAATTTCCCCTATTGAGCTGTCAATATGGCCGAACAACAACGCAAATACAAAATCATCAAGTCACTCACGATTACTTTTGTAATCATGTTGATATGCATGTTGCTGTTTGAAACAGTGAAAATGCTCATCTTTCCTCAGATCTCTATTTGGAAATCACATTTCCTGACTATCGGGTTTAGTACAATTGCTGCAACGTTTGCTGGTTTTTTTGTGATCCGGATTTATGAAAATCTTTATCAAAAAACTCTCCACGAGATCAAAGAGAGAAAACAAGCCCAGGAATTACTGGCAAAAGCATACGACGACCTTGAGAAACGTATCGATGAACGTACCAGTGAATTGTCAGAGTTTAACCTCAGACTACAGGAAGAAGTTACTATCCGGAAACAGACAGACGATGCCTTGCGGAGGTCAGAGGAGCGTTTCTCGCGTATTTTCCATAACGCACCGGTAGCCATCGCGATAGGAACACTCGATGAAGGCCGGATGCTGATGGTGAATGATAGTTTTGTGCGTTTGATGGAGTATGAAGAAAAGGGAGAAGTTCAGGGGAAAACGATTAACGATTTGCATATCTGGGCGGATGAATTGAAATGGAACAGCCTTCGAAAACATCTTCTTCAGGATAATACGGCACCTTACACTGTTGAGACTCAGGTACGTACCAACCTGGGTGAGCTGAGAGATGTTTTGCTATCAGTAGAGAAAATCGATTTGAGTGGCAGGCCAGGAGTGTTAAGCATGATGCTTGATATAACGGGCAGGAAGGAAGCGGAAAAGAATCTTGTATCAGCCAAAGAGGTCGCCGAAGAGATGGATCGATTTAAGACCAGTCTGCTTGCCAATATCAGTAATGAGGTAAGAGAACCGCTGAATGAGATCCTGAAGGCAGCTTCCAAACTTGCCTACGATTACGATGATCCAAGGATTTCGGATATTGCATCGTCGATCTATCAACGCGGAGAGCATGTATTTAAGACGATTAACGGCATACTCGATCTCGCCGAAGTCGAAGCGGACAGCAAGAAATTACATCTGCAGGTTAAAGACATAAGGGCCGTAGTCGAAGAAATTGCTGACCGTATGAGACCACAGGCTCAGGAAAAGAAAGTCGACTTAATCATCGATAAAAGTCAGGTCCCGGTTCTGGCAAATATTGATGCGGTCCTGTTCGAACACGCCATGGTCAATCTGCTGGGTAATGCCATAACATTTACTAACGAGGGCAATATACATGTTAAAATCCGCCCTAAGGAAAAATATGGCCATAAATATGCTGAAATTAAGATTCAGGATACCGGAGTAGGCATTCGTGAAGAGATGCTTCCCTTTTTGTTTGATGCCGTAAAACCGGACCATGTTACACCAAGAGATGGGAAAAAACAGGCGTATCGTCTGGGTCTGCCGATTACCCGCCGAATGATAAACCTGATGAACGGAACCATACGTGTCAAAAGCCAGGAGGGAGAGGGAAGCATATTTACCATACGGCTTCCTCTCGTCAATAGCGAACAAACGGTTAATGTAAAATCCTGATGAATATGTTTTCTGATCACGCAGTTGATGCTTGATCAACTGCCTTTACATCGAAATCCATTTTTAGATAATCCTTTATTTTTACCATCAACAGAGACGGAAGTTTGATATCATATTCTGAAGGTTTGATAATGAATTCGCCCGTTGCATGAAGATGATTTGAAGCAGCAGCCACATGTACCGGCGTTACAATGCTATGCGTAACCCCGTGGAAAGTAAGATCGCCTTTAACCATCCAGACAAACCGGGTAGAGTCGTTTTCTGTCTGAACGGAATCAAGTTCTACATCGGTACTTTTAAACGTAACATTTTTGGAAATGTACGATTCGACGACCTCAGCCATATGCGCGTCTCGGTTATGGGTTTGTGAATCAAATGAACGGACCGGCATGGATATAGCAATCTGTGTGTTTTGGTAATGACCATCCGTTTTGATCTTACCAGAGGCCTTTCTGCTGGTTCCTTCCCAAGAGTGCATAGGATGTGTCATGTAGTAGGTAAAGTTAGACTCACCGGGAAGTATCTTATAAGTATGCTCCGTGGAAGCAGGCCTGGCTGCTATAAAAATGGTGATGCATATAATGAGGATGATAGAAATAGGATGATTTTTTTTAGACATAATAATCTCCGTAAAATTGAGGGATAAAATTATTTAAGAAGAGCTACAACGAGCATTGCTGCAGTGTATGTGCCGAATGTAAAGTATCCGGAAATCTGATGAGCTCTGGCCCGGCCGTGAGGACTCAGGTTTTCTTCATCCGGAGCAAGCATGGGGGTAATAAGCATGCCTGCGATATGAACAGCAGCAAGTATCCTGTGAAGTTTGATGCTGTCAAAACCTTCACTGGTATCAATCAGTTTTGGCGGTGAGGCGAAAGCCATGACTGCCGTGGCGGTATACAGTCCCATCGTAATTGGCAGACTGATCAGGTGTAGATTAGGATTGTGGCCATTTAAGGCTCTTTGGCCGCCATATACGGTAACAGCCATTGAAGCCCATGTTAGCAATCCGAGACGCTGGTGCCAATACATCATTTTTTCGCGTGTGTGGGCTATCTGGCGAAGATCTTCAACTGGATGGCCGGGATGGAGCGGAAAGAGTCCTGTGACTCTCATAAATCCATGATGTCCCCAAAAGAACCGGGTCAGGGCACCCATGTGCAGCGTGTCAATCGGTGAGAATTGAACCTTACCAGTATTTTGCCAACGATATGACGTCGACTGAACCCTGTATTGAGATATCCCCGGCGACTGAAACGATGTGTACGTATAAGATACCGGTGACAGATCTTCAGACGGAGTCATATTATAGTCTGATCGTCTGTACCTGTAGCCAGTTGCAGCTATTCGATGAATAGTCTGTGCGGAGACCGCAGACACTCCCAACCAGAGATAGACAACTATAGATAGATAAGTTTTAACTGGATATTTCAGCATTACCTTACTGTTACGTTATGGTTTTCGACTACTTGAGGATAAAATTTTGAATTGTATGGCAGGTAGCCCGTAACAGTAGATCTATAGGTAATCAATTATTTTGGTTCGGATTCTGGTCAAATTATCTCTAACACCTTACGAAGGTTCGAAATATGGCGCGGAAGCTAGGAAATGATTATGGAGAGAAAGTGGATTTCATGGTTTTTTGGGATTCAGTGTTTTAAACAAAAAAAGCCGCCCCGAAGAGGGGACGGCTTTAAAGAAAAACGGAAAAAAGTCCAGGTTTTATTTCTGGCTTTTCTGGTCTTTTTTGTTACCAATGTTCAACAGTTCGACATCGAAAATCAGCATTTGATTGGGTCCGATTGTTGAACCTGCACCTCGGCTGCCATAAGCAAGTTTGGACGGAATAAATAAGCGCCATTTGCCACCCACGTGCATCATTTGCAATGCTTCGGTCCAACCCTGGATTACATGGCCGACACTAAGAGTCGCCGGTTCTCCACGTTTGTAGGAACTGTCAAATACGGTACCGTCAGGAAGACGTCCTTCGTAATTAACAGTTACTTCATCGGATGCCTTTGGTTGTGAACCGGTACCTTTTTTTAGGATTTTATACTGTAAACCAGAATCGGTGACATGAACACTGTCTTTTTTAGCATTCTGAGCGAGAAAATCTTTTTCTTGCTGTTCATTTTTATTGCTGACTTCCGTCCGTTTTTTTACGCGGTTATTGTAAATATCACTCTGGAATTCCTGGATAGCTTTCTTGATATCCGCTTCAGAAAGAACGGTATCTTTTGTACCATTAATTGCATCTGAAAGGCCACGTGCCAGGACAGCAGGATTGACTTGAGCATCCTGTTGTTTGAAATTTTGTCCCATATCGTAGCCAATACTATAGCTGATACGGTCGGTTTTATTATCAAGATCTGGTTTGGGGAAATTACCATTAGACTGTTGTTTACAAGCACTCAGGCCCAGAAACAACGAACCGACAAAAAAATAAGTTAAATATGTTTTAGTACGCATACGGAGGTTTATTTAATGAATATAAGCTGCAACCTATGTCAGACCATAAAGGGCTGTAAAAAGTCAGCAGATAAAATACAGTATTTTTAATCGTGTACAAACGAAGATATGTCAGTGATTTTCTTCAAGGAACTGCTGAAGATCACTGATACTTTTAATCTGATCATGCCCCGCTTGTTGATTACGCATCATCAAAGCATAGGTATTGTTGAAACCTAACGGTTGTAACCAACTCAGATTATATCGTTTTTCAGTTTCTTTTTTTACATAATTATACACTTCGTCCTGATCATTATGTAAAGATTCAACTTTAGCCGAATCAGTTTTCAGAATTACATACAGTCCGGTTCCTGTATACTCGGGATACATATCTATTCCCGAATTTGTCAGGGCATCGAAGACAATCTTGGTCCCAGCAAGACCCGTCTCAAGTCCTACTGTAAGATTGCTGTTGTTTTCGATGATTGTCTTGTACATCCAGCCGAGTATAAACTGTTCGGTGAAGTTTTTTCCCCCGATGACTACATCGGGCGTACCGGATCTGACTGTTGATGTTTGAAATCCTTTCGATTTTAGGAAACGGCGAGCCACCTCTGATGGATTTTTATGAAGCTGATCAACCTGGTAGTTCAGGTTTCGCATGATGTCATTATCCAGAATTCCTGCAAGTTGATTCAGAATAGACCTTAATCCGGGGTACTTTTTTAAAGTTTGATCTCTGACCAGGGGAGCACAGTAATATGGTGGGAAATAATGTTTGTCGTCATCAAGCACGCGCAGGTCGAACGCTTTTATACGGCCATCGGTGGAATAGCCAACGATGACATCAACACGCTTGTTTTTAAGGGCCTGGTAGAGAAGGGCGGAGTTCATTTCGGTAGTGGGAATATGCAGGTCGTATTGTCGGACCAAACCATGATAACCATCCGCGCGCTCCGTGAATTCAGGCGTCAGTCCGAGCAGTATCTTTGGACGGGTAGCCATGCGAACTATAAAAACGATGAGAATTAGCCCAACAGCAGTGCCCATGCCCCAGCTAATGATATTTTTCCATTTCTTAATATGTTTCTGGAAAAGGTCAAGTATGAAATCGAGTGTTAGAGCCAGCAGTGCGGCGGGAAAAGCGCCTGCAAGAATCATCGTTACATTATTCAGAGCGATGCCTCTGAAGATATACTCACCTAATCCACCTGCACCAATCAGGGCACACAAAGTGGCAACGCCAACATTAATCACCGTGGCTGTTCTAATACCGGCAAATATAACGGGCATTGCAAGTGGAATGCGGACTTTTGTAAGAATCTGCGCATCAGACATGCCCATGCCGCGTGCCGCATCGATTATTGATGCATCTACTTCATGGATTCCCGTAAATGTGTTTCTAACAATGGGCAGCAGGGCATACAGAAAAAGGGCGATAATGGCAGGCAATGGACCAATGCCCAGGAGCGGTAATAAAAAACCCAAAAGCGCCAGGCTTGGAATGGTTTGAATAATACCCACTGATCCAAGTACAGGACTACGAAGGCGCTGGGAATAATGAGCATAAATACCCAGAGGAATACCAACGAGAATGGCCAGAACAAGTGCACTGAATGTTAGCCCAACATGCTCCAATAACTGGGACAGGAGTTCGCTTCGGTTTTGTATCAAAAAGTTGATGAAGGATACCATCAGTTGGTTCCTCCTTTCTGCTCTGACCGAAATTTTAGCACTGCTTCAAGAAGGTAGTGTGTATTTGTAATCCTGACATTGTCATTGTCCTCACGTATAGCAAACAGTCCGCGTATATCAATCGAGCTAGCTATCTGATTCAGAACATTTGAGACTGGTTGTGACACGGTAAACTCACGAAGTCTCTTAGTCTTTTTCTGTTCAGTAGTTATCAGAAAAGGAAGGATGTCCCCAAGTGTGATAATCGAAAATTCGATGGATAATCGGTGAGAGTCGAAGAAATTTTGAACGAATTTATTGACTGGACGGAAGAGCAGATCTTCACGTGTGCCGGTTTGCATGAGTGATCCGTTATCGAACAGAGCCATACGATTACATAATTCGAAAGCCTCCGGTATGTCATGCGTTACCAGGACTATCGTTTTTCTTACCCGTTTTCGTAGCTTCTTGAATTCACTGATGAGTTCTCTGCGAGAGATAGGATCACTGGCGGCGAAAGGTTCATCCAGCAGGATGACGGGAGGATCAGCAGCAAGTGCGCGGGCTAGTCCGGTACGCTGCTGCTGCCCCCCACTCAATTCATGTGGATATCGGTTAATAAATTGTGAAGGCTCTAAGCCTACAAGCTCAAGATTCTTATAAACGGTTTCTTTTACACGCTCAGATTCCCAATTCAACAATTTTGGGACAATCGCTACATTTTCAGCGATTGTGTAGTGAGGGAACAGGCCGATACTCTGGATCATATACCCGATATGCCGGCGTAGTTGAACCGGATCCTGATCCAATATGTTTTCACCGTTGATTGTAATGCTACCCGAACTGGGTTCTGTCAACCGGTTAATCATTCGCAGGGTTGTTGTCTTACCGCTACCGCTTGTGCCGATCAATCCGAATGTTTCTCCTTCATTGATTGTCAACGATATAGATTGAACAGCTACAATATCACCAAATCGTTTGGTTACAGAATCCAGTCGGATTATCTCATTTGCCATGAGGATAACATATAGGCAACGGGCTATATATCCAACTCAAATACCCGGATTATGTGTACAGATGTCATGTGCCGTAAAAAAAGTCTTTTGAATCAAATGTGGCCCATCCACCGTGGAAATTACCGGGTTGGGTTTTCACTTAAAAGCTCAAAGACAATCCTGAATTAGAAATCAATACATTTTTTTTATACAATTGTGGATAGTCATATAATTTTTTTTATAAACGCTGTCAGGGTATTGACTCTGTTGCATCAGTAAATTAGCTTCCATTTAAATACCTATACTATTGTTACTTGAGCATTCTTTATGAGAGCGGTTACTTTAGATCCTTATATACGAAGGGTAAGTCATTATTATCTGTCTGTCACACTCCTTTCCTTTATTGGACTGATGATAGTTTTTGGTTATCAGAGCCAGTCTTTTACCATAAAGGATAGTTTTATGGGCTCACCAGAGTTACTTGCCTCAAAATTCGTATTTTTGTGCGTGTACATAGCTATTGCTATCGCCATTTTGTTTGTTTACCAGGTGATGCTGCAGACTTCCAATGACTTCATCCGGCAGATGAAACGCTATGCTGCTGAACCCGAGCACCAAAAGAATGTTCGGAGCTACACAAAGAAGAGAAATAAACTATTCACAACCAATCTGTTTATACTCCTGTTCCTCTATATTCTGATAACCAATTATGGCTTAAATTATGATCAGGTTGACTATTGGTTGCCGGCGCACATAATTATGCCGATTCTGATCATCGTTTTGCTGATTAATTATGTGACATGTTCGAATAGCCTGAGGTCGTCGTTTAATAAAATTTTGACATCTCTTGATGACGATTTTTTACAAAAAAGAACCACAGTTGAAAAATCAGTTTTGGAAGTTGAATTATTTCTATTCCAATCCATCAGATTCAAGAATTTTTGTAAAAAGACGATCTGGAATTGGCTGGGCTGTGAATCATGCACATCGAAAACCAACTATATTATTGTATTCGAGTGTTGGCTTGTTCTTACTGGTTATGATTATCTGGACTTAATGATTTTTGTAAGTAAACCCGGCCAAAAAGTTGCTCTCGATCACTTGATTCTATTAAGATATAGAATACTGAAGTAATTCCTGTCATCAGTCCACACTTTTGCTGTCTCAAATCCGGCCGATTTGGCCATTTCCTTGAATTTGCTGATTTCGTATTTATATGAATTCTCTGTATGTATGGATTCACCTTTTTTGAGATGGATCTCTTCATCACCAATGTGTATGTCCTGTTCAGTAGTGCTGATTAAATGCATTTCTACACGTCCCAAAGCCTTATTGTACACAGACTCGTGTTCGAAATTTTCAATGTTGAAATCAGCATTAAGCTCCCGGTTAAATCGGATGAGAATATTCTTGTTAAATGCTGCCGTAATACCCTTACTATCATTGTAAGCTGCTTCCAAAAGATCCGCATCTTTTTCAAGATCTACACCTATTAATAAGCCGCCATCACGTTCGCAGATGCTGGAAATTTGTTTCAGAAAGGTTTCGGCACGAGTGGGAAGAAAATTACCTATGGTAGATCCGGGGTAATAGACGACGATATGATCGTACGAAAGCTGCAAATCTGTAATTTCGAAAGGATGGGTATAATCGGCTACTACCGGAATTATCGGGATGTTGGAATACCTGGATCTAAGTTTCTCAACCGTTTCAAGCAGAAATTCCTCTGATATATCAACCGGGACGTATCCTGCTAGATTTGGATGATTATCGAGAAGCAATCGTGTTTTCAGGCTGCTGCCGCTTCCCAATTCAATAAGCACAGAATTGTCAGGTATAGCTTTAAGAATATCATCGAGGTTATCCTCCATGATCTTCAACTCCGTCCGTGTCGGATAGTACTCCTCCAGGTCGCAGATCTGGTCAAATAATTCCGATCCTCTTTCGTCATATAAATATTTGCACGGAATAGTCTTATACGAATTTTTTAGTCCCTTTAGGACCTCTTCACGCATATGCGTTATTGTCTGGGTAGTTGATTCCATTTTCTGTAGAGAATTGCCTGGTTAAATATTTTTAGCTAAGCGTAATCCGGTAAACTGCCAGCGGGAATCGGGATGGAAGAAGTTGCGGTATGTTTTCCGGATATGTGATTTTGGTGTTGCACAAGAGCCTCCCTTGAGGACCATTTGATTTGCCATGAATTTACCGTTGTACTCACCAAGAGCTCCCGGCAAAGGACTGAATCCAGGATAGGGGAGATATGAGCTGCCAGTCCACTCCCAAACATTACCCATCATCTGCTGTAAACCGGAATCGTCGTTAGCGGGTGTGGGATGATAGTTTTCAGTTTCTACAAAATTTCCGTTATCAGGAGCCGATCGGGAAGCCAGCTCCCATTCCGACTCGGTTGGGAGCCTCGCACCAGCCCAACGTGCATATGCGTCCGCCTCATAGTGGCTAATATGGCATACAGGTTCGGCTGGGTTTACTTTCCTCTCACCCTGAAGTGTAATCATCCACCACTCATCATCGCGTTTCTCCCAGTAATAAGGCGACTTCCAGTTCTCTCGTTCTTTGACCGAAAATCCATCAGACAGCCAAAGAACCGGATTCTGGTAACCTCCATCATTCATGAATTCTATATATTCTGCGTTTGTGACGAGCCGGCTGGCAATTTGGAAAGGTTCGAGATAGACCTTGTGCCCGGGCAATTCATTGTCAAAGCAAAATCCATCACCGGAAAATCCGATTTCAGCAATGCCGCCGTCAAATTCATGCCATGATATAGTTGGAGTTCTCGTTTCTTTCGGTACGCTGCGTTTTCTGTAAGCCGGATACAGTGGATTCATGGAAAACACGTGTTTAAGATCGGTCAATATCAACTCCTGATGTTGTTGCTCGTGATTCAGGCCGATTTCAACGATATCAGCAAGACGATCAATATCGGGTGCCGGTGGTTCATTAAGCAAAGAAATCACCCGATCATCGATATAGCTTCTGTATTTATAAACCTCGCGGACTGTTGGTCGGGAAATCAACCCGCGTTTTGGCCTGCAATGACGATCACCTGCCTGAACATAATATGAATTGAACAGGTAGGCATACTTCGGATGCATGGTTTCGTAGCCGGGGAGAAATTCGGAAAGCAGAAACGTCTCAAAAAACCAGCTTGTGTGTGCAAGATGCCACTTTGTCGGACTCACGTTTTCAGTTGTCTGAATGAGATAATCTTCAGGTTCCAGCGGCTGGCACAGATACTCCGTTTGTTGGCGTATAGCTCTGTATCTTATTAGAAGTGATTCAAGTCTGTTGTCGATTGATATGGTTACAGATTTTCCCGTGTTTGCAGTAACTTCCATGGTATGCAACTGTTGATTGTTTGCGGGTAAAGATTGCAAGTGCTGAGCTAATACGCATAAATGAAATCACAGATCAAATCGTTCGAACAACACAACAATATGTAGCCTAACATACGTTTGTTAAAAGGTATTCACTTGCAACGGAATGTTTTTTCTACAATCGATATGCTAAATTTACGCTGGATTTGGTCGATTTATTGGCAAGAGCACCGTAAGAGGAATTACTTTGCTGGCAACTTAAGAAAATTGAATGTAATCCATATCAACAGGAAGGAAGTTCTGCAAGATTTTCGAAGCTTTATTCATAACAAAGCACCGATAAATAAAAAAGTGGTCAGTTAATGCTTTAATGGATATATTTCTTCTTCGAATGGATTTATGCATCTACTGTATTTATCGGTAAATCAAAAACTTACGACCTGTTATTTTTTGTTCGGTGAGGTTTAAAAGCCTATGCACCGGTGGATTAAAACCAAGTTTGAATGGACGTGATGGTTTTATTAAAGGGTTTTTTAGCTGGCATTACAATAGCAGCTCCATTAGGCCCTGTGAATTTAATATGTATTCATCGAACACTCGTACGTGGCGGTAAAAATGGCTTTGTATCCGGAATGGGGGCAGCTGTAGCCGATACACTATATGGTATCATTGCCGGTTTTGGACTTACCCTCGTTTCGGGTTTTTTGATCGATCACGAACTAATGTTGCGTGGTGTGGGTGGCTTAATAGTAATACTGTTTGGTTTGCGAGTATTCACACGAGGTATTAAACAGGAAGTGCCGGAAGAAAAAGACTCGAGTCTGCTCAAAGAATTTACATCAACATTTCTGTTGACACTGACAAATCCGCTGACCATCGCAGCTTTCCTGGCAATATTTGCAGGTTTGGGCCTCACTACGAAAAATATTAACCATATAGGAGCAACAGTACTCGTTCTTGGAGTCTTCGCCGGTGCTACCTTCTGGTGGAGCATATTGATCGGTGGAGTAGATTTCTTCCGTGAACGTTTTACAGATGGTAAGTTAAAGAAAATAAATCATGCTGCCGGGTTCATCATATCCGCTTTTGGAGTTTTTCTCATCTTGAGCGTCTTTGTTAACGTGGGGCTTTAAATAAAGTCATTATTCAGTCACTATTTCTGAATTACTACTACAAATTGAGGTGATAAGGAACTCCGTTTGGCAGGCAGTGGAACTGAAGCTTATGACCTTTTTTATGATAAAAAGATATGGTCAAGTTGGTTTGTGAGAGATATGCTAAAATATTATTGAAGAACTATAACATCTAGTATTCGATTTTCGAAGGAATAGTTTTAGATGACGTATAATTTTTAGGAGAACAAATAGTAGATGTACTATTCAATCAATAATTATTTTTTGTAAGATTTTCAATCGTTGATATGATGTCACTTTTTAAAAATGGTTTTTCAATATAGGCATTGATACCTGCTACGCGACATTTAGCTTTAACGATAGGATCATTATTAGCAGTGAGGGCCAAAATCGGAGTATGTTTGTAATTCGGCATTGCCTTGATTTTTCTGCTCAGCTCAATCCCGTCAAGTCCATGGCCGAGATCAAGATCCATCATTATAAGATCGTATCTTTTTTGGCGGACTTTGTACTGTGTTTCTTCAGGACTCGTGGCACTATCCACTTCACAGATGTTAGACAGCAGAAATTTAGTAATTAAACGCTGTTGTTGATCATCTTCCACATGAAGTACCCGAACCAAATTCTTGGAGTCATGATTAAAGTAGACACCATCTGGAGAATTCTCTTCATCCAGGTAGACCTTTTTTGAGTTGGAATTTGAATCTTTATCAGAAAAATGGTTATCTCTATTATTACATATACGAAAAGAGATTACCGGCTTGTTTCCTGAAGATGGTACCAAGAGGGAATTTCTGTTATTAATGTCCATGAATGGGCTCTGTTTCTATAAACTAAATATATAAACAACGACTCTGAATCATTGCTTTAGCTAATGACTCAACTTTTAAGAGACATTGAATAGACATTTGTTACAAAAAAAAATAATTAGGTACGATTTTCCATGAGAAAGAGACAAAATTATACTGTTTTTCAAGAAAAGCATTGTTTTAGTATCGAATTATTTGTCTGTCAGCCGATAAAATGTTTATAATTGTTTCGTGGCAATTAACAACATGGAGAGAAAGTGCTATGGATCATAAGGCTAACAAGTTGACGATTGAACAAAAAATAGAAATGTATATAGAGGGGCGCCTCAACGAGGAAGAGTCTGATTTGCTTTGGGCAGAGATGATGAGCGAGCCTGACTATTACGATTATTTTAAAACGGTTGTCAACTTAAAGCATATAGTTAAAGAATCGGATAAGGTGGAAGCAGGACATCATTCTGCAAAACGTTTTTACCGTGTTGCGGTAGCTGCTGCGATAGTAATTACCGTAGGTATCCTTGGTTATCTGAATCTCAATATTCATTCCAGTATCGTTCCTCCGACAGCATTGCACCAATTGGCAATGCAAACGACACGTTCGGCTGTCACAATGGACGGATCCATGGAATCGGATATCCAAAGAGGGATTAACCTTGCCAACCTGGGAAAAACGCAACAAGCCATTACCCTCTTTAAGAAAATACTTGATGAAAATGCAGACCCTCAGGTCAGAGCACTGGCTCTTACGAATCTAGGGATCATGTATTATAATCAGGATCAGATGGGTAAAGCGATCGACGCATTTAACAAGATACATCAGGAACAAGGACTGGACGTGCTTACTTATGAGAAAGCTTACTGGTACCTTGGTAATGCATATCTGAAGCAAGGCAGACTAAAGGATGCCCGTAGTGCAATCAAAAAAGCATACGCGCTCAATGGTGCTTATCGCCGTGTTACAGAAGAGTATCTGAAAAAACTTGATGCGGCATTGAAATCCTGAGGATTTTCTATAAAATTATTAGCAGAAGGCTGTTTCTCATTTGAGAGGAACAGCCTTTTTATTTTACATCGGGAACCGGCACGACTCTATTTAACCATGTCAAACGGTGAATCTACCTTCACATCTGGATTCATCCGGATGTTGTGAAGGATCTTAGTACTTGTTCAATTTTTAACAGCTTGTAGGAGGGGGAGGGATTCTATTATGGGTATAGGGTATGTTTTGGGCTTTTACATATCTCGAACTCACGTTCATTATTGAATTAAATTAACCTGGTGGGATCGTATGCTATTCAGGGATTGAATTTATAAGCTACATAACCAGCAACAACAGCGATAAACACAATCAGGAGGCGGGATGCAATGGTCATTATGTCCCAGGTAGGGTGGAAGAGTGGAGTGATCTTACCGGTTACGATATATGAACCCCATTTTAACGGATCAGAATTGATGTTGTTGAGATAGTATAGCTTAGCCTGGCGCAAAGCCTCGTCTTTGGACATGCCCTGCTTCAGATATTTATAAAACTGAACGGAAACTGTTTCTGCAGCTTTGTCATCAACTTTCCACATATTCATTACCAGGCTTTTTACGCCGGCATAAGTGAAGGCACGATTCAACCCAATCAAGCCGCTGCCGGTTATATATGATCCTGTTCCCGATTCACATGAGCTTAGCATCACCATATCACTCTTAAGGTGGAGTGGAAACAGTTCATAAGCATGTATCTGTCCGTCATCTTGCTGACTATTCTCATTATAGCTGGCATCCTGAACGATTTTCTTATCCATATAAATCACGGAAAAGAGTGGTTCGTTGTAAAAAACCTCGCTATGGGTGGCCAGATGCAGAATACGAGCTTCAGGTGCATAATTTTTAAAAGCAGATTCTGTAGCATCGGCATCAATGAAAACGCGCTTATTCTCTTTCTTGCCAGGTAACAACGAGTCAATGGATTCTACCTCTTTTACGGTGTTGGGTAGAGCACCGAGTACTTTATTACTTGCAAGCGAGCTGTATCGGTCGCTGAATTTCTGTATTCCAAAGCCTGCAAACTCAAGTTTGAATTTATCGTGTGACGGTTTCCATGATTGATACAACTCCTGCAATGAAGTGTAGTAGCTGATATTGTGGTTCTCGATGAAATAATGAGCCGATCCATAACTGTATTTGTTCGGGACGGGTGTTACAGGAAGGATTCCAAAGGGCACCTGGTACAGAATTCCATCCGGAATGATGTAGAGCCGCTTGTAAGAATCCACGTTCACGCTATCGAATAAACTGTGATAGATCTGATAAAGTCCAGTCAGATCGGCATGTTCACCCTGCAGGGAATGTGCTACATCTTCGAATACAGATTTCAACGAATCGGAGAGTGGTATTTTCTTTATGCTGACCTGATCGCTGGTGATGAATGAAGCATATATGCCATCACTGAATTGCGTGTAATACAGCACAGCATCCTGACCACGTAGCCTGTTTTGAATGTCACCAACACTTACAGGCTCCTCATTTTGACTATTGATGATTCTGTTTTCCAGCTCATTCTTTTGAGAGATGGCCTCGGCAAGCTTGTTCTGAATATTTACAACCTGGTTTGAATCGGCACTTGACAGTTGAGACCGGTACTGTTCAATCTGCTTGGTTAACAGGCGATCCCGGATGAGTTCCTTCTCGTTAAATATGCTTGATTTAAGAACTGAGCTGTTTAGGTAGGCGGCTTTGTTTAAAGTTTTTACTCTATCCATTAAAGCAATAGCATTGTCCTTCTGATTCTTTTTCAGATACAAGTCTGTCAGAAGGTGAATGGTTTCGAGCTCCTCTTCAGAGAGCATAAGGTGGCCGCTTTGTCGGTCGAGGCTGTTTTGTGCCCTGGAGAAGATTTTTGTTTTTAGATCAGATAATTGATGTGTTGCTTCTTCAAATTTTTCCTTGGAATCTAAAATAATTGCATTGGTATTAGTTTTGTTTACAAGATCGATGAAATCGAGATTGGAAGATTTTGTTCTAGCGTTTAATTGATTCAATGCGGAATCGGCTCTTGCATACTTTCCAAGCTGAGCCAACAAGTGAGCCTTTTCGATTTGTGAGAATGTCCAAGCTTTCCAATCTTCTTTTTTCCCAGAGCGAAACAATATGCTATCCTGCAGTATTAAAGCATGGTTGATTCTATTAAAATCCTTGAAAAGGGAGGCTCTATCGGAAAAAGCTGTTATTGTGTATCTATAATTATTTAATTCTCTTGCTTTATTTAAAGCAACTTGGATCAAGGAGTCAGCCTTCGTAAAGTTTTTTTGATGTTTGGAATAATAGTAACTAAGGGCGAGTTGAGATTTAATTATGTTTTCGGGATTTCTACTTTTTGAAGAAAGGTTATATGATTTTTTTAAATATGTCAGAGCGTTGTTCCAATCTTCAATATTCATATAATAAACAGCAAGGTTTTTGACAATAGACGCACTATTGATATCATTCTTTGTTCTTAATGCATATTGATAGGCCTCGTATTGGTAACTAATGGTTTTGTTCATCTCACCCATCTTCCAAAAGGTAAGTGCTAAATTGTTAATTATGCCATCAAGATTAGCATAATCTGAATTTTTTTTAGCAAGATCATATGCTTTTTTATAATATTTTTGAGCTTGTGAAATATCACCAATTACAAATAAATAAGAACCATAGTTTGAATACGATTTTTGTAAAAGGTCTATATTATTTACGAATTCAGATAGTGGGATTAATTTATTTCTGGATAGTTGGATTGAATCGTAATAATACCCCTTCATATAATAAGCAACTGATACAATTCTTAGTATAGTGATTTTCAACTTTGATATTGGAATATATTTTAAATTTATTGATGTATATAGTTTGATAATTTCGTCGAAGTTATCATTTATATTTGAATAAGAAATTTTAAGAATGTCATTGATCTCATGGTTGAACTCATTTGATGCTGGTGCAACATTTGTTCCATTAGTGGAGAATTGAAGTAAGTTTGAATTCAAATAGGCATCAATAATTGTAAGTTTATGACGTGGTATTGGTTCTCTTCTTTTGTAAATCAAAATATTTATTATCGACTTGATGTAATTGTCAGATTTTGAATAAATAGATTTTAATTTCGAATTATTTCCGGTTAAATAACTTGACAGGATCAGGTAGTTAATATTTTTACTGAACCCATAGAGATATTTAAAACGTGTGGCATCATTTGAATAATGGAGTAATGAATAAAGATACTTGTTATTAGTTTCAGAATATTTTTTTTGGATTAAATTACGGGCATAATCAGAATCATTAAAAAGATTAAGCAGACCCCAATAGTATATTTCTGAGTCATTTTCGGAGAGATGTGAAACATAAAGAGAGATCTGTTCCTCGACCTGCTTTTCTAACTTCTGAGCAAAGCTACTTCTTGGCAGTAAGAGGAATATGGTGAAAAGCAGTATGTATATGATTTTTTTCAACTATTCTAAATTATACAAAAAAGGCCAATAACGCTTTAGCGTTATCGGCCGAATGTAAAAAAATACAATAATCTTTACCTAATCTGTCAGAAGATTAAATAAGGTAATTTAGTTTAGCGGAATATGATCGGATCAGCTCCTGTTCCATTACCATCATCATAACCCTTATTATTATTCACTGTATTATCGGGGTTGCTGATGGAGAGATTCTTGCCACTGGCATTGAGTTCTTGCTGGTTGGCGGGGGCTTTTGTTAAACCAGCATCGGTTACGCTACCGCATCCGGCGGCGATGATGAGTGCAAAAACGATTGCAAAAAGAACTGTAAATTTGGATTTAATCATAGTAATTGTTTTCATGGCGGCGTACAATTTTGTTGTTAAGAATTGTATTTAACGGTCGATACTATATTAGTTATAAATCGTAAAAACTGTCAAGGAATCAGTGCTGCTATGTCTGAAATAAATGGCAAGGAGAGTGTATACGTAGAAATACTATTATAAAAACTGTTTTATTTTAGTTGCTTCACGATTTATTGTATGGAAATCGTATTATCATCGTGATGTCCTTTTGAATACGTATGGAATATTATAGTTATTTAATTCTATGTGTGAATTATGTTAGTACGTATATTTCATTACGTATAAATTCTACTTATATTAAAAACTTCTAATAATGTTGGGGCTTCGAATATATACCAATAGACTTTTTGGGTTTGACTTGGTTTTATACTGCTATGCCTGAAACGAGGTGATAAGAAAATTTAATTGAAATGATCTCTGCATTGGCTGAAGTTGTTGCACATTTCTGCCGATTATGCAGTATATATAGTATATGAAATTGCACAGCACATATACGTGTTGGATAATTTCTACTGGAATGTGTTCTCTGGCTATAGGTAAGTGAATCATGATCTGGGAATCCAAAAGATGTCAATAACATGGGGAAGGGCCAACAGTTTTTAAATGTCAGACCGTTTTAATATCGATCTATCTGACCTTGTTGTAGCAATACAATCTCACGAACAAGACCGCATTAATGACGTTCTCAGATATGTTGTGCCCATATTGGTCGATTATTTACAGGTGCGCTTTCAGGCGAGTCTGCCGGATGCAGAAGACAGCGTCCATACGGCACTCGCTGATATCATTGAACATGTGAGGGATGAGGGAGTCCGTAACGAGCAACTATTCTATGTATATATCTTGCGCTCGGTAAAGCACGAATATCTTAAGATTGTCAGGAGAGAGAAACGATATACAAAAAGCAGTCTGGATAATGTTACCCTTAAACACCAGGCAGAGCAGTTCGATCGTATCCTTGATGATGAACGCCAGCGATTGCTTCGCGAATGCCTTGGTCAATTGAACGAGGAATCACGCGGCTTTATTGAATATTTCATGAATCACCCGGATTTGAGCAACCAGGAAATCGCTGATAAACTGGATCTTTCCCATTCTAATGTCCGTGTAAAGAAAATGCGTATTATTCGCATTCTTCATGAGTGTTATAAGCGTAAATCGAATCAGTAACCCGGTTTCACCACTAGTGCGGGTACTTTTTCTGCTAAACAGCCGTGAGGCTTTGTTATCTCGTCTTCATTAAGGTTGCATCTGAATGATACGTTCGCGTCTTAAATATCCTTCCTGTTGATGTGTGTCGATTTAGTGGTTCTGCATAGTATTGTCATTAGCAATTGTTTTTAGAAAATATTACCGATATTCTCTCCTTACTGGTATTTTGATTTGCAAAAGAACAGAAAAAAAATAATACTTAATCAACTGAAACCGCTTCCATCCGGAGTGACCAGAAATTCCTGATAAATAATGAATTTATCTCTCGAAAAGTAACGCAAACCTAAATTTCGAACTACTATGTGGTTGAATATCGACAGTATAGAAGAGTACAGTGAAGATTATAAGAAAAGTGTTGACAATCCCGAGGCTTTTTGGGAGCACGAAGCAGGTACCTTCTATTGGCGTAAACGTTGGGAAAAGACCCTTCAAGGTGATTTCAAGAATGCGAATATTGAATGGTTTAAGGGCGGTAAATTAAACATCACTGAGAATTGCCTTGACCGCCATCTTAATACTATTGGTAACAAGACCGCTTTTATTTTTGAGCCAAATCACCCGGATTCATTTCGCCGGACCATCTCTTACCGTCAGTTGTATGATGATGTGTGCCGTTTTTCAAATGTACTCGAATCCCTGGGAGTAAAAAAGGGTGACCGGGTATGTATATATATGTCAATGGTTCCGGAGCTTGTCATAGCAGTACTTGCCTGTGCACGCGTCGGAGCAGTCCATTCTGTCGTATTCGCGGGTTTCTCTGCGCAGTCGCTGGCTGAACGGATCCAGGATTGTGGTGCCAAACTTCTTATTGTTAACGACGGTGGACGCCGCGGGGAAAAGGATATTCCATTAAAGGATATTGCCGATGAGGCACTTGAAAACTCACCGAGTGTGGAAAAGGTAATTGTTTGCCGTCGTACGAACCGTGACATAAAGTTTGTTGAAGGCCGCGACTACTGGTGGCATAATCTCATCCGTAACGCATCCAAAGAGCACAAGGCTGTTGAAATGGATGCCGAAGATCCTCTTTTCATTCTCTATACGTCGGGATCAACAGGTAAACCGAAAGGAGTTGTGCATACCACTGGCGGATATATGGTGTATACGAGCTATACATTCAGGAACGTATTCCAGGTCGCCGAAAATGATATGTACTGGTGTACGGCTGATGTCGGATGGATCACCGGCCACTCGTACATCGTTTATGGTCCTCTTTTAAATGGAGCTACCGGCATTATTTTTGAAGGTGTACCTACTTATCCTGATCCCGGACGTTTCTGGGAAGTCGTTGAGAAGTACAATGTCACTCATTTCTACACGGCGCCTACAGCTATCCGGGCTCTGATGAAGGAAAGTCTCGATTATGTTAACCGGTATGATCTCAGTTCTCTGAAAGTACTCGGAACGGTCGGTGAACCAATTAACGAAGAAGCATGGCACTGGTATCACGATAACGTGGGCAAGGGACGTGCTCCTATTGTGGATACATGGTGGCAGACAGAAACCGGTGGAATCATGATCTCGCCACTTGCGGGTATCACACCTACAAAACCGGGATTTGCAACTCTGCCATTGCCTGGAGTTCAGCCCGTATTGATGGATGAACGCGACCAGGAGATAAAGGGCAACAGCGTACAGGGCAACCTGTGTCTCAAATATCCATGGCCTGGCATTGCCCGTACGGTCTATGGTGACCACGATCGTTATATCAAGAATTATTTCAGCCGCTACCCGGGATATTATTTTACCGGTGATGGTTGCCGGAGGGACGAAGATGGTTACTACAGGATCACCGGTCGTGTTGACGACGTTCTTAATGTATCGGGCCACCGTCTTGGTACTGCTGAGATTGAGAACGCAATCGATGAGCATCCAAATGTTGTCGAAACGGCCGTGGTTGGGTTTCCGCATGATATTAAAGGCGAGGGAATCTATGCTTTCGTGATTGTCGACGAACAGCCAGAAAACAAAACACAATTTCAACGCGAGATCAACGATTTGGTAAACCGTATCATAGGTCCGATTGCCAAGCCTGATCAGATTCAGGTTGTGAATGGATTGCCCAAGACCCGTTCCGGAAAAATTATGCGGCGCATACTTAGAAATCTCGCTGCTGGTGAGACTGATGATTTTGGCGACACCTCAACGTTGTTAGATCCATCAGTGGTCGAGGAAATCAAGCAGCAGGTTCTCTCAAACGCCTGATACTTTTTGATAACCAGATTCCGGGAATGTGTTTATTTCATATTCCCGGATCTGATTTTTATCATGCTACGAGCTTTTAGACTCTAATTCATTGTTGGGTTACAACAGCTTGGAGGATTTATGTGGTTTTTTCAATCCAGGCTGTCAATGAAACAGCGGACCCAGCACCAGTAATATCAGGCTTATTATAACCAGGATGAGCCTGAATCGTGTTCGGCTGAATATCGGATGGAATAGCAGGCCGTAAGACCAGTTTCTGCCGGTCAGCCAATGATAGTAGTGGGCCCGGTGGGGGATGCCCAGCGACATGGTAACGTATCCGTGTAAAACAGTGAAAGTGAAGGCAACAGAAAACAAGATCATACCAGGCAAGAGCAGAAAATTCGGATCTTCAAGCATGATGCCAAGTTGATAATACGGCCAGGCAAAGAATACCAGCAGCGGCAGACTTATCAGCAAGTTGATCCAGAAAATCCGCTTGTAGTTACGAATACTAAGCTCGGATGATCCCCGTACCATTTCGATCTTCATGATTCGATAGCGATGTTTTGTTTCAGATAACTAACCAACAAACCAGAATCAAAAATATTTTAACTCTGGCTTGTTATATCGCAATTATTATCAAATATCGTCTTTTGTCGCCTGCTTCCGGGCAGCTTCAAACTCGTCACCCGGCTTCCACGTCATCATCTGATCTGCATTCGCTATATCAAGTCCTACCTTATAGATCAGGTTGACGTCATTAGCCATTCCCGTCAAATCCCAATTGGGATAGACTTCATCTCTGACCGTGTGATAGAGATTGTCTGTATAATTCTTCCAGATTTTTTCTCCAAATCCCTCCGGCTTACCTATATAGTTGGTCCCGCTGCTCACATAAAGCACCGGAACGCCGATTTTTGCAAAAGAGAATTGATCAGAGCGATAAAAATGACCTTCTGTCGGGAACTGATCTGGTTTGATAACCCGGCCTGCCATTTGTGCTTCAGCATCGATGACCGAATCGATAGACGATCGACCATATCCGATATATACCAGATCCCGGGTTGGACCATAGGGATTCATGGAATCAAAATTTATGTCGGCTGAGATTTTTCCTGGTGGAACCGTCGGATTGTTGGCATAATACTGTGAACCTAGTAACCCCTTTTCCTCACCCGTGACGATCAAAAAGATGAGGCTTCGTCGAAAACTATTATCTGAATGTGAATAAGCCCTTGCAAGGTTTAAAACCGTACTGACGCCGCTTGCATTGTCAACAGCACCATTATATATCGAATCACCCTGAACGGGCGTGCCAACCCCAAGATGATCGTAGTGGGCAGTAAATACCACGTATTGATCTTTGAGATCAGGATCACTGCCGGGTAGTGTGGCAACAATGTTTTTCATCTCCAGTTTACGGTATTGGGCATCCAGCTTAAGCGATAGTGTGATACCTTTCAAAGGAACAGGTTGAAAGTCCCGGTTTTCAGCAGCGTTCAGCATGACATCGAGATCGAGTCCCACAGCGTTAAAGAGTTCTGTACTGCGTTCGTGAGTTAGCCAGCCGTCAAATTGGGTTGGAGATGTCGTGTCAATCGATCCGGGGAGCATGAATTGCTCACTGCTCCAGCTGTTGGATACAACACTCCACGGATATCCTGCTGTTGGTGTTGTGTGAATGATCAGAACACCAAGTGCACCTTTCTTTGCCGCCATCTCGTATTTGTAACCCCAGCGACCGTAATAGAGGCGTGTTTTTCCGGCAAACAATTCAGGATCAGATGAAGGATCATCATTTTTAACAACGATGATTTTGCCTTTAACATCAGTGTTTTTGAAATCATCCCAGTTTTGTTCCGGCGCCTCGATGCCATATCCGACATAAATGAGTGGTGCTTTTTGGATATCAACCGTTTCTCTTTTTCCGGCCGGCATCGCCATGAAATCCGCTGCATAATGCAGAGTAGCCAGTGTCTTCCCATTCTTTTGAAAGGTTAGCTCCGCCGATTTGTTCGTTTTTTGTCCGACGACCGGTACATCCTGGATATAACTATTACCCGGCATCCCTGGTTTTACCCCCATTTCCTTAAACTGGTTGATGATGTAGCCACGGGCCCGGGCTATTCCGGGAGTGTCCGGACCGCGTCCCATGGTTGAATCCGCCGAAATTGCGTTGATGTCACGCAGCAAATCGTCAGCAGTTATTGAAGATGATGAGTTATTCGCTGAATTTGAGCACGCACTTATAATTACCAGTGAGATAAGTGAGAGAAAACAGATTATACGATTCATAGTTCCTCCATTAGAGATATAAATGAGCCCGGGATGATCATCCGTAAACCCAAAAATCCGTATTAAGTAAATTCCTCCACGATATTCCGGTTTGTTACGAGCGAACTTATATTCGTTTACCGGTATTCGTCTGATTTTTTATTGCATTACATTACGAAAAAATCAGAGAAACCCCATAAGGTATCTGATCAAATAAATTGGGGTTGAATATTGGATAGTATTAAAGATGGCTGGCAATCAGCATGTCGATATCACGATAAGGCAGATCATACATATCGGCAATGAATTTTTTTGTGATATGATTTTTATAAATGTAAGCACCGGAACGAAGCGGTGGGACTTTCCAGAGAGCTTCATGCACCCCGCCGGCATCACCGATATTCATAAGAAAAGTTCCGATGACATTATTTAGTGCATGGGTGGCGGTTCTTGCAACACTTGATGGAATGTTGGGAACACAATAATGGATGACCCCATGTTTTATATAGACAGGATCGGAGTGGCTGGTTGGGCGGCTTGTAACTACACATCCACCATGATCAATCACCGTATCAACAATTACACTTCCTTCTTTCATCCGTTCGACCATGGGTTCGGTAACCCAACAAGGTGCCCTGAAACCTTCAATCAAAGCTGAACCAATAACAACATCGGCGTATTGTAGAGCGGAGGTCAGGTATTGATGATTAGCCATCGCAGTGATGATGCGACGATCAAGCGAGTTCTCGAGGTGTCGCAGTTGCGACAAATTGTTATCCAGCACAAAAACCTGGGCACCATATCCTAAGGCCGTGCGCGCCGCATATTCTGCAATGATGCCGGCTCCAAGGATGACAACAGTCGAAGGTGGGACACCCGATATCCCACCCAGCATGCTTCCCTGGCCCTGACTTGTACTCTCAAGATAGTGGGCCGCAATCTGGATGGACATGGATCCGATGATCTCATGCAGCATGCGTACGATTGGAAATGACTTATCGGAGTCCTCCATAAATTCGAAACCAACACAGGTAATGTTTCGGGCCAGCAGTTCTTTAAAATAGGATTTCTCCTGGCTCCCGAGATGAACAGAAGAAATCAGGATCTGATCCTTGTGCATCAGCTTAATCTCATCCTTTGTCAGGGGAGCAACTTTCACAATCAGATCAGAACGGCTGTACAGGTCCTCCCGGTCGTAAATGATATTGGCCCCGGCGTCAGCATATTCGGAATCAGGGAATTTGGCCTCGGCTCCGGCATCCTTTTCTATATAAATCTCATGTCCGTTCGCCACGAGCACCGATACTCCTCCTGGTGTGAGGCTGATACGACGTTCGTCGTTGGATCGTTCCCGGGGGAGCCCTATTTTCAGCGACACATTAGAAGTACCCTTCCGGGCTTTTTGTTCCAATGTTTTTAGACCCAGTTCGACCGAAAAATTGGAGGGATTTACGATCTCCATTCAATTACTGCTAAGTGGTTGTAATTTTAATCATCAAATTATAATAAAGTAAAGTCAGAGCAATTAACAAATCACGTAACAAATTTTGGATTAATCAACACCCTATGCAACCCCGAAAGAGTCTAGGACAACATTTTTTAACGGATGCCAATATTGCAGACAAAATCGTCGCATCACTTCGCGTGGGTCTTGATTCACCCGTCGTCGAGATTGGTCCGGGCACCGGGGCTATGACAGGGCGGTTAATCAATCGGTTTCGTGATTTCTCTGCTATTGAAGTTGATGAAAGGGCTATAGAACAATTACGTTCTAACTATCCTAATATAACGCTATTTCATGAGGATATATTACGATTTGACTGGGAATCGCTCTTCATAAAAAAAGGTCCGCTTTCGGTCATTGGCAACCTGCCGTATTACATTACGAGTCCCATTCTTTTTTCCATTCTGGATCAATCCCAATTTTTCTATAAGTCAGTTTTTATGATCCAGAAAGAAGTTGCCGAGCGTATAACAGCACAACCCAGAACAAAAGCCTATGGAATCTTAAGTGTCCAGGTACAGGCATTGGCAAACGTGTCTTATGAGTTCACGGTATCACGCCATGTCTTTTTCCCAAAACCAAAAGTTGAAAGCGCGGTAATAAGCCTGGATTTCACTCATCCTGATCTGCCTTGTCAGTTCAGTAATTTCAAGAAGGTTGTCAGAACCGCCTTTAACCAGCGTCGTAAGCAATTAAGAAACAGTCTCAAACCGATCATCGGTACAAAATCAGATATAGATTTCAACTTCACCCAAAGGCCGGAAGAACTTACACCAGAGGGGTTTATACAACTGACGGTTTTACTCGAACGAAACGGGAGCCTGCCGGCCTGACAACTCGTCATTTTGTCAGGCCATGGGCTTTGTCATGTCAAATCATCCTGAAAAAAAGGTAAAACGTCACGTTAAGAAGCTTTCTGCATGTGTTGGCATGGTTGTTGTTGATCCTATAAATACCTCGGTAATAACGAGGTTCTTTTTTTACCTGAGTTAGCACTCTGATATTATGAGTGCTAAAGTTTTATTGAATCGGGTAGTGTTTATTGATATTTTTTCACCAAATGAAATTAGCACTCTAATCCTTAGAGTGCTGAAAACCAAAACTTAAAAATTAGGAGTCAACAATATGGCAAGCATTAAGCCCTTAGCTGATCGTGTGTTGGTAAAGCCCGACTCGGCTGAAGAGAAAACCAGCTCTGGTATCATTATTCCAGATTCAGCTAAAGAAAAACCGCAAAGAGGAACGGTTGTCGCTGCTGGACCAGGCAAGGTCGAGAATGGGACAAAAATTGATATGTCAGTTAAGACAGGTGATAAAGTCTTATACGGTAAATATTCCGGTACTGAACTTACCCTGGATGGGGAAGATTTCCTGATAATGCGCGAAAGCGATATTCTTGGCGTGGTATCCTGAGTTTAATTAAAAATCGAATCGTTAATAAAAACAATTAATAACTATGGCTAAAGTAATCAATTATAATATAGAGGCTCGCGATGCCCTTAAAAAAGGGGTTGACAAGCTTGCGAATGCCGTGAAGGTAACCCTGGGTCCACGGGGGCGTAACGTTGTCATCGAAAAATCCTTTGGTGCCCCTACTATTACCAAAGACGGTGTGACAGTAGCTAAAGAAATCGAGCTTTCCGATAAAATGGAAAACCTCGGTGCTCAAATGGTTAAAGAAGTCGCTTCCAAAACCAGTGATAATGCTGGCGACGGTACGACCACCGCTACCGTTCTTGCTCAGGCTATCGTAAATGCCGGTCTGAAGAACGTAACTGCAGGTGCCAATCCAATGGACCTGAAACGTGGTATCGACAAAGCAGTTGAAGCTGTTGTTGCTGAACTCAAGAAAATCAGCCGTGATATCAGTTCACCGAATGAAATTGCACAGGTTGGTACTATCTCCGCAAACAACGACGAAACCATTGGTAAGCTCATCGCAGATGCCATGGATAAAGTCGGTAAAGATGGTGTGATCACTGTTGAGGAAGCCAAAGGTACCGAAACCTATCTCGAAACGGTTGAAGGTATGCAGTTCGACCGCGGCTATCTTTCACCGTATTTCGTAACCAACTCGGATACAATGGTTGCGGAAATGGAAGATCCTTACATCCTGATACACGACAAGAAGATTTCTTCGATGAAGGACCTTCTGCCGGTACTCGAAAAAGTTATTCAAACCGGCAAACCTCTCCTGATTATCTCCGAAGATGTTGAAGGCGAAGCTCTTGCAACACTCGTTGTTAACAAGCTGCGCGGATCATTGAAGATTGCTGCAGTGAAAGCTCCTGGCTTTGGTGACCGCCGTAAAGCAATGCTTGAAGATATTGCCATTCTGACAGGCGGTACCGTCATTTCGGAAGAGCGTGGTTATAAGCTTGAAAATGCCACCCTCGACATGCTGGGACAAGCAGGCCGCATCAACATCGACAAAGACAACACCACAGTTGTCAATGGTCATGGCAAACAAGATGACATCAAGGCCCGCATCAACCAGATTAAGGCCCAGATTGAATCAACAACTTCTGATTATGACCGAGAAAAACTGCAGGAACGTCTTGCTAAATTGAGTGGTGGTGTTGCTGTCCTTTACATCGGTGCAGCTTCAGAAGTAGAAATGAAAGAAAAGAAAGCCCGCGTTGAAGATGCCTTGCATGCTACCCGTGCTGCAGTAGAAGAAGGCATTGTTCCTGGCGGCGGTGTCGCCCTCTTGCGTGCTATTAAAGGGCTCGATGGCCTGAAGGGTGAAAATCCTGATCAGGAAATCGGCTTCAAGATCATTCGCCGTGCTATCGAAGAACCACTTCGCATTATTTCCAATAATGCTGGGGTTGAAGGTTCCATCGTTGTGCAAAACGTAAAAGAAGGCAAAGAAAACTACGGATATAATGCCCGTACAGAAGTCTATGAAGACCTCGTAAAAGCTGGTGTTATTGATCCAACTAAAGTAACCCGTACAGCGCTCGAAAATGCTGCATCTGTTGCAGGTTTGTTACTGACAACAGAAGCCATTATCACCGAAAAGCCTGAAGAAAATGAAGGTAAAGGTGGCGGAGCCGGAATGCCCGACATGGGCGGTATGGGAGGAATGGGCGGCATGATGTAAATACCGTCTGAGAATCCTTTATAAAAGGCTTCGGACCGAAAGGTTCGGAGCCTTTTTTTGTTTTAAGGCTATGTCAAGCAATTATTTGATTCCTAACGGGAAAGTGTATCTCGCATTTTGATTAATCCGACCAGGAAGTTTATTGCGTATTATCTGACAGAACGTATCTGTGTATTTATTATCACTCTTATTGGCATTGAGTTCGTTTTGGTCGCCGGAGTATGACGCCGAAGACCGGAAACTCATGAAACGAATTCAGACGCGCTATGTCGATGCATTGGATAATATGTACGGCCGCTATGCATCATTTCTTTTTGGGCTGATTATGGTAATTGTTCATAAGCATTCTGAAGCCGAAAATCTGCTTCAGGAGGTGTTTATCCAGGTATGGGAACGTTCCGATTCTTTCAATCCGGAACGATGCAGTGTCCGGGTGTTCAGGATGTCATGAATGAGGAGGTCACTTAAAAATGGACAGGTTCATGACGTTATCCTGTGGTGCTGTGTGTGTATGTTTGTAATAGTGAAAAAATGAATAAACAGGGAAAACCGCTTTGAAAAAGGCAATATCGAAAGATTTACTCACGAAATTACAGGATTATTTGCCTCCGGCCAGTTCGATAAATGAACCAGTTGTGTAAGAAGCTTCATCAGAAAGCAGCCATAAGATAGCATTTGCCACCTCGTTTGGCTGACCACCGCGTTTCATAGGAATTACTTGCTTTACCCTATCGACACGACCTGGTTCTCCACCATCTGCGTGGATGTTAGTATAAATAAAAGCGGGCCTGACGGCATTGACTCGAATACCTTCAGACGCTACTTCTTTAGATAAGCCAATAGTCATTGAATCGATAGCCCCCTTAGACGCGGCATAGTCGACATACTCTCCGGGTGAACCAAGGCGTGATGCTGCCGATGATACATTGACAATGCTTCCGCCACTTCCTCCATACCGGGTGGACATGCGCCTGACTGCCTCTCGGGCACACAGGAAACAGCCCGTGACATTAGTTGTGAAAATTCGATTTAACCGACCGGCATCCATCTCATCCAGACGCTTCTGTTGTTCGAGAATACCGGCATTGTTCACGAGCGCAGATATAGTCCCAAGCTCATTATCAACCACTTTGAAGAGGTGAATGACATCTGACTCGGATGAAATATCAGCCTGAACAGCAATAGCCTTACCTCCGGAATTTCTGATGTTGGTAACAACCGAATAGGCAGCATCTTCATTTTGATGATAATTGACGCAGACATCATATCCTTGCGTTGCGGCAAGAAGAGCCGTTGCCGCGCCGATACCGCGGCTTGCACCGGTGACAACTAAAACTTTTTCCATTTTGGCGGGACTTACTCGTCTGGAAGACTATTAATAATAGCGTTAATACGTCAAATGATCATTACAAGCAAGTGCCTGTATGGAATGAGACCTAAGAAATTTTGACGGTCATTTCACAGCATCCATCAGGACTCTTGAACTCCTGAATCTCAGCACTTTCACCATAATATTTCGCAAAACCTTTAATGATTCCATTTGCTACGGACATCTGCCGCTCTGAAGTGTAATAAAATCGTAGTTCATTTGGACCCGTTTTCTTAAAAGTAAGTTTAATAGGTCGGGCATGTCCGGTGAGTGAAAAAAAATATGTAAGGTTGTGCTACTTTTAGTATCTATTAATTAGATACTTATAAACAATCGGCTAAATAATAATGTGATCTAATTGGGATTCGTTTTTTAGCCTCAAAATTTATTCGACTGCTTTATCCTTAGATTCTGAAAAAAATGTCAGATCGGCTCGTGTCACCTGACAACGTGCTGCGATACACTAATAAAAGTGTGTCGCAGCCTTTCTTATCTCTCTTGTTATATGCTGCGAATTATGTGTAGATATTCAGTAATGTTTCATTTTTCCTTGGTCCCTGTACTGTCCACTTCAGGTTAATTCCATTTTCCCGAATCACCAGTATTCCAGAATACAAATCATTACCGCATGCGTGTGGTTCTGTAGATTCCCATTTATTGGCAGTGGCAGAATGAAGGTCAACCAGGAATACGGGATTGTTCATTCCCAGCCTCAGGTGTTCCAGTTGAAGAGTTGAGTCAGTTCGAGTCCATCGATAAGTATTCTTAAAAGCAAAAGTGAGACCATCTGGCGACTTCCATTTGCCGTGTTCAAAAAATATCAGAATATCTTTTTCGGGATTTTCTACGATGACCGATCCCGCTCCTTCACCATTCCACCCATTCCGTAAACCGGATTGTGCCTGAAACTCTATGCGAGTAATACTTCTTAAGCGTTCCCAGATCTGAGCTAAGTCAGGATAAATCACAATAAGAGCTTCATTTGAGTCTCGATGGTCTCGGGCAACAATAATAAAAAAGTCAGATTGAGTCACACTTAAAGAGCAATATACCTTGTTAATTTAGATAGCAAAATATACCGATTGTCTGAAAGACAGTTAGGGGGCTTTTCGATTACAAGTGTATTACTATAGAACCAATAAGTAATACAATAGAAGTGACTATTATGAAGACTCTAAATAGAATATCAGGATTTACATTAATAAGCCTTTCCATGCTTGCATTCATTGCGTGTGATTCAGTAACTAAATCAACGGTCTCTCCAGCCGGCAACGGACAGACAATAAGTATTACAGGGATTGCTGAAGAACCGGTCGATAACATGGAGCAGACCAGTCTTCTTTTTATGAGGGAAGAAGAAAAGGTAGCCCGGATGTATATTTGCAGCTTTACCAGTTGTGGGAATTACAAGTATTCCAGAATATCTCTGCAAGTGAACAGCAACATATGGACGCTATATTAACTCTGCTGGACCGCTATGACTTGGAAGATCCTGCTGATGGAAAGGGTATAGGAGAATTTGCCAATGCCGTCCTTCAACAACTATTTGACGATATGTCAGAGAAAGGCTCTGCATCTCTGGAGGAAGCTCTGCGCGTTGGGGCACTGATCGAAGAGGTTGATATCCAGGATTTACAAAACGCCATCAACGATTCGGTAAATAATCAAGATATCACATACGTGTACGAACAGCTTAAAAAAGGATCTGTTAACCACCTGAATGCGTTCGTAACTAATTTATCCCGTCTTGGTATCACGTATCCGCCGCAGTACCTGTCGGCCGAAGAATACACTTCTTACATACGTTAATAGCCGGTCAACGAATAATTCAAAACTCAAAAATTTAAAACTTTCTACTTCCCTCTTTTTCGTTCACTGACGATATAATTCATGTATAAAAATTCGATGGCGCATGCCTCATATCCTTTCCAGTTTTGAATCATCTCCTGGAACTCTTCTTCGGATATATTATCCGGATCCCCGCCGTAGCTATAGATGATCCACCGGCGAAGTCCTCGTTCCTGGTCACTGTTTTTGTTGCTTGGAAAACTTGCATCAGTCCGGTTGCGTGAGAGCATCAGATCCTGGGCCGTTGTCGGTCCGACACCGCGTACAGAGGTCATGGCATCGTAGAAATCCTGTGGACTTACGGTTTCCAGGTTGGACATATTCAACTCACCCGATACAAACTTATCCGCAAGGCCAACAAGGTATTCTCCCTTACGCAGAGAAAGTCCGTATTTCTTCATAGCCACAGGATTTGCACCCACAAGATCGGCTGGCCTCGGCCAGGTAGGAATGGATTTACCCTGGTGTGTAAGTATTCGGCTGTAAGCCTCACGAACCCCATACACCATCTTGCGGGCCGTCGGTTTGTGCTTGATCTGCGTCTGGATGATGCGATTTACCGAATCCTCAAAGATATTTGCCCGGCTCATGCGCTTAAGCCCATAGAACTCCATTAACTTCGGACCTAACACAGGATCATTGGCTGCCTGCTCATACAAAGGCCGCAGATCCAGATTGGTACCAAGGATACGGGTCAATGATTTATTGACTTCGATTATTTCCTCTTTTGTAAGTGAATCCGGACAGTGGATGGAAAAAGACGGCGCTTCCGGATCTCCGTTAAAAAACACGGTGACAAGGACATCCTGGTCACCAACAGGGACCGGCCGGGTAAATCCGTTTTCGAAAATATCATTCGGATCGTGTTCGTGATCAAAATATTCGTTCACGTCCAGGCATAGAAAAAAGTCGTGCGGTGGTATGGATTCCAGGGTCCAGTTCGTTGGCATGTTCTTAATAAATGATGTTAGATTGTTGAGTTAAGACAGTGACAGAGAATACATCAAAAAAAGATAGATGGTTCCTCAGTTGGGTCACAAAATTTTACGAATCATTTTTTGCATTTGCTGAGTTCTTTAAGATTAAGTTTTTAAAGCATCTTTGATGAGTTATTATTTAATGGATTAACGCACTTTTTTTATTACATAAATATTTTAAAATCAGGATACTCATTGGACTTTTATCATGAAGAGACGATCATTTTTAACGGCGATTCTATTCCTGTTAGTTCTCTGTTCCGAAGTACTTGCCCAGAGTAACAATATCATTGAGGGGACGATTAAAGATCACAAAACAGGAAAAGGTATACCCGACGTAAACGTCTATTTAAACAGCTCTACTATCGGCACTACTACAAATAAAGACGGGATTTTTAAACTTGAAGGCATACCTGACGGTGTTTACGAAATAGTATTTACAAGTATCGGCTATACGGCTGCTTCAAAGAAAATTGCCTTTAGGAATGGCAAAATAATAAGAGCTGACGTACATCTTGAACCGCAGGTCTACAGCATGAGTGAAGTTCAGGTTACAGGTATCCGCCCCAAAAAGTGGCAAAAACAACTCGAGCAATTCAAAGTAGCATTTTTGGGAAATTCAGAATTCGCAAAAAAATGTACAATTGAAAATCCTGAGGTACTTGATTTCAAAACAGATCCAAAGACAGGTGCATTAATAGCTCATACCGACAGTACACTCATCGTCGTAAATATGGCCCTCGGATACAGGATGAGGATACAGTTAGTCAAATTTCAATGGTTAAATACGACAGGAACATATAAGATTTATCCCTTTTACGAGGAGATGAAACCTCCATCAAAAGTTCAGTTGTCAGAATGGAAGAAAAACCGGGAATGGGCCTACAGACTGTCCGTCCGCCAGTTTTTTTATGATCTTTATTACCATAAAGCCAGGTCGGACGGGTATAAATTTGACTTGGGAATAGAAAGATTAAAACCGGAAGACAGCAGGTATCAACTCACAAAACGAGGGATCAAAAATGTATCACTGGAAGGATTTCGTATTGACCGCTCGATAACCGTTCGCAAGGGAGCCGATGAATCTGAAATAGTTAAACTGAATAACGACTACTTTTTTGTGGATTCGTACGGTAACCTGCTTGATCCTCTTTCGATCTCCTTGGCGGGGAGTTGGGGCGACTATCGTGTCAGTGCACTGCTTCCATTCAATTACCATCCTGAAGAGTAAGTACCCTCATACTGGGAATCTACGATAATCCCTGACTTCATTTCTCATTCGAGCGGTATGCGGTCCTTGTTTTTGGCCAGCCACTGATCAAAGCTCAGAAGAGAAGGGTTGAGAGCACGTGATTCGTCTACATCGCGGGCGCCACGGAAGTAATCGTTGAAATCGCGGTAGAACTGGAACATGTTGCCAAGGTCGTCCGCTCCTGGAAAGCCAAAACTGCGATACACATCGGCCGGTACATCATTGTAATGAATCTCTTTGCCCAGAGTTCTGCTTAATGCAGCGGCCATCTCTTTGCCGGACAGATGCTCACCGGAAATGCCGACAGTTTTACCAATGTACTTTGTACCTTTTTTGAAGATACCATACGCACATTTTCCGATATCTTCGGCAGCGATACCAGGCATTTTTTTGTCCCCCATCGGAAATGTGATGGCGAGTTTGCCATCCGGGCCCTTTTGTGGTCCCATGCCGAAGAAAATCATGTTGTCCCAGTAAAAGGATGCCATCATGAAGGTTGTCGGGACGCCATATTCCGTAAAAAAGGTGTTTGCTTCACCCTTGGCATCAAAATGTGGCACTTTGTATTTTTCCTTGAGTGTCGGCATCCGGTCGTCGTCGAGAGGGACCCACCCGCGCGTGTCTTCAAGTGTTGACCAGATGACATGTTGCGCACCACTACCCGCTGCTGCTTTGGCCATGTTGGCAGCCTGCTCCATTTCTTTCTCCGTCGAAAAATGTTCCCAGTAGTTGGTAACGCAAAAAATGCCATAATTATCCTGGAAAGCTTTTTTTAGACTGTCAAGATCATCAAGGTCAGCATTTACGACATCAGCACCGAGACTGGCGAGTTTTTGTGCGTTGTCGGAATCCGGACTGCGAGTGATAGCACGTACCTGAAACTCACTATTCTGATCGCTCAAAATAGCATGAGCCAGTCCACCACCTTGCGCTCCTGTTGCACCGATGACAGCAATTGTTTTCTTTGAAGCCATAAATAATTCTCCCTATGTATGTGGATAAACCTGTGAACCTAACATGAAGAAAGGCCAAATTACTTTAATGATGAAACATTATATGTAATTAAATAGGTACTTGTTTATGAAAAATAATTACAAATACTTAATGACATTTTTTGTCTATGCTTAATTTCCCTGGGAATTGTTCTCGATGACAATTCATTTGTCAACATTGAGCGTTATATAAGATCGTTCACACTATGTAAGATCCATACCTTATGTCACATCTGTCACTCATAATTCGTCCTGTTTAAACAACATTTAGGTTATAAACAGATGTGGAAAACATGATAGAAGAAGGCTTTGCAAAACCGTTTTTTTGTCCAATATCTGCATTTTCGCAACTTAGAAATCCTCGAATATGGTAAATATGCTGCGGTTTCAAAGTCGCTCAGGCTTTGATCTTGAACAAAATCCCTGGTTTTTCAAAGCCTTCTAGAAGACGAGGTTACGATTAAGTACATTGGCGGTTCAACAGCATTATTGGAAGTAGGTGGGGTGCGAATCTTAACCCATGCTACATTTGTTCCCATCGATTCCAAATACGACACGGGGTTGTATAAATTTGTACAAACTGGCTAATCCATCAGTCAGAGTTACGAGATCAGGAGTATCGATTATGTACTTCTCGGCCATCATCACTTTGATAATCTGGATGGCGCAGGAAAATTTGTTTGAACGTTTGTGGTAAATAGTCATTCACGTAGATCATATGCGCATTATCCCAACACTATTATAAAGCATACCACGGTATATGCTATTTTGCCTCAAGCGGGTTTGTGACAAGATATGTTGGAAGTACATTAGCTTTGAACTATGTATACATCGCATAACGGCCACTTAGGCTATTTCAAATCTGTTAAATAAATACCGGCAATATGGTAAGCATAATAGAAGCATCAGAGAAAGACTATCAGGCAATTCACAGTACTGCGAATCAAACCTGGGTGAAAGCATTTGGGCGCGTTTCAACGGAAGATCAAACCGGCTATATGCTTGAAATGATGTATAGCATAACATCATTAACCAAACAGGCAAGCGATAAAAGCCCAAAAGTATGTCTGGCTGCGGATGGAAACGGTTATATGGGATACCTGACATACGAGACAAATTATAACGGCTTACCAAAGACGAAGATCCATAAAATATTCATTCTTCCAACTGAACACGGTAAAGGCATTGAACGCCTGTTAATAAATAAGGTTTCGAAGATCGCGAGTGATAATAATAACAACAGCCTTATGCTGAATGTTGATAGGGGAGATCCGTCGCTGCATATTTATGAGAGATTAGGTTTTCGTAAAACCGGTCGGGAAAATGTACTAATCGGAACTTCTCTGCTGATGGAAGACTACATCATGGAAAAGAATTTGCTTGTCAGCCAATGTGATTGAATAGGATTAGGGATCATTACGCAATCTGTTTTATTAAGGCAATATGATTATCCGCAATTGCGACACATGCATAAATTGCCACAGAGGAACGGAAATACACGGAGTCCCGAAGTTTCGGGTGTGTTTCTGTGGCTTTTTTGAGTGAAATAATCGGGATTTATACGAAATTGCATTGATTACGGATAGTCATTTAAGATATTTATACCACCTGGGATGCACATCAAGCTCTTAATGGCTGAATATTGGATTTGAAACTTGTTATTCATCAGTTTTTTAACTCTTAGTTCTGTATAAAAGTAAAAATATAGTACTTCATCCCTCCTGTTAAAATATGTCTACCCGGGAACGATACTGATCTGTATTGTCTTGTAAGTGCGACACAAAAAACTTCACAGACGATTGCCGGAAGGCATGTTAAATCCCATTCAGAAACAATATTTATTCCGCCTATTGGTTTGTCTGGTAAAGGATAGCATTTGAAGAATTTTACATTGTTTAAAAAAGAAAAGAATTTATAATTATGGAAAAGACGACTGATCAAACCAAACGGACTTTTAAATTAGCAGGCGAACGTGAAATTAACAGGTTGGGATACGGCGGAATGCAGCTTACCGGTCCGGGTGTTTGGGGTGAAGCCGCTGACAGAGATCTTGCCAGGAAAGTATTGAATACAGCGGTGGATTCAGGCGTGAACTTCATCGATACGGCAGATTCATATGGACCACACACGAACGAGGTATTGATCCATGAAGCGTTACATACAAGGTATGATGAACTTGTGATAGCCACTAAAAGTGGACTTGAACGCCCGGGACCAGGAGAATGGGTTCCTAATGGAAAACCGGAACATATCCGGGATGCTATTGAAGGAAGCCTGAAGCGCCTGAATGTGGAACAGATTGAACTTTGGCAACTGCACCGTATTGATCCCAAAGTGCCGGTTGAGGAAACACTCGCACCGGTTGTTGACGCCGTGAAAGCCGGCAAGATTAAATATGTAGGACTTTCAGAAGTTGGCATTAAAGACATCGAACGTGCTTCGAAAGTAATACCCATTGTATCAGTTCAGAACCTGTATAATCTCGGTGACCGGTCATGGGAAGAAGTTGTGGATTATACGGCGGATCACAAAATGGCGTTTATTCCATGGTTCCCACTCGCCTCAGGTCCCGATAAAATGAAGGACAAGATCGAAGCCATTGCAAAAAAACATGATGCTACGATAGCACAAATTGCCCTTGCATGGCTGCTTAAACGGTCTCCGAATATCATACTGATTCCGGGCACAAGTTCAGTTCAGCATTTGCAGGAGAATCTCAAAGCCGCAGAAATAGAGCTTTCAGATGAAGATTTTGAAGCATTGTCAAAGTGAGGTAACATTTGAATGAATATCCGAAATTGCTGCACTTTTTATTAACCTGAGTTCGAGATAAGCATCTGAAGAAATCGTTTAAAACGATTCGTTTTAGATTCGATGACTCATAACACCCGGATTAATCCGGGTGTTAGGGAGAATCCGTTAACACGGGAACCGTTTTAACGGTTTATACCGGTCCGGATATACGCCTGTATATGTGAAATCTGCATTTTTGCAGGTTAATCTTATCTCGAACTCACGTTAATTACCACAGAAATATGCTGAATATGTTCCGTGATCTTCCATGCCCCGATGTGGCTTTTTCGAAAGGAACAACTGAAATGATACGCACGCTGGATCGTATTGATTTAGGATAGTCATGATTAATTAAACCACCAGTAATGGTGTTGTTTTGATCCGAAAATTGTAAAAAGAGAGTCATGAAATACAGAATCTTAGGGAATACAGGTGTTAAGCTTTCAGCCATTGGGTTGGGTTGCATGGGCATGAGTCATGCCTATGGCGTACCGGATGACAAAGAGTCCATTGCAACTCTAAACAAAGCAATCGAATTAGGTATCAATTTTTGGGATACGGCTGATATCTATGGCAATGGAGAAAATGAAAAGCTGATTTCACAGGTATTAAAACCCAATCGAGACAAGATTTTTATCGCTACCAAATTTGGTTTTAAACCCGGTGAAGATGGTGCTCCTTCGACTTTTGATGGCTCACCAGCTCATTTGAAAAAAGCCGTTGAAGCGAGTCTGAAAAGACTGCATACCGATGTCATCGACCTGTACTACTCCCACCGCGTCGATCAGAATATCCCAATCGAAGAAACGGTTGGTGCGATGTCGGACCTCGTGAAAGAAGGTAAGGTGAAATATCTCGGATTGTCAGAAGCTTCGGTGAACTCTATTCGACGTGCTCACGCCGTCCATCCCATATCAGCTCTGCAGAGCGAATATTCGTTACTTACAAGAAGCGTTGAAGATGAAATCTTACCACTATGCAAGGAACTGAATATCGGGTTCATTCCATTCAGTCCGCTGGCCCGTGGCTTAGCAACTAATAAACTAAATTTGGACGAATTAAAAGAAGGCGATTTCCGAAAAATGCAACCTCGCTATCAGCAGGAGTATGCGGAAAATAACCGGAAGCTGAGCGAAGGATTTGCTGAAATTGCAACAGAAATCGGCTGTGCTCCTGCGCAGTTGGCATTGGCCTGGGTTCTGCATCAGGGGAAAAATATTATTCCCATTCCGGGGACAAAAAAGAGAAAGTATCTGGAAGAAAATGCAGGTTGTGTTGATGTTCAGTTAACAGAACAAAATCTAGAAGTTATCGAAGCGCTCCTGAGGAGATATCCGGATACAGGTGGACGATATAATGCCAGGTTTGAAAAGTTTGTTGATAAGAATTGAACATTTTGGATTACTTATAACAACAAATGGCATTTTAGTCGTTTTATAAACCACAGAGATCGCAGGGTTAACGCAGTTGTATATTTTTTATATCATTATCTATGCGATTTTCAACTGACACGTTTTCCCTGCATCAACATATTCACTGCATCCTGAAGAGAACCGGCCGGAATAACTTCTCCCGAATTCACAAAATAAATTTCGTCTGCATTTTCGATCGTATTCAGGCGGTGGGCGATAATTACTTTTGTACTCGTCTTGGGCAGTTTTTCCAAGATATTCTCCAACAGCTGTTCTGTAACGGTATCGATGTTAGCCGTTGCTTCATCAAGAATAAGGAGATCGGGTTTGCGGAGTATTGTTCTTATGAAGGCGATCAGTTGTTGTTGCCCCAGGCTAATACCATTACCCGATGTCTGAACCTCGGTATCCAGTCCATAATCGAACCTGTCTATTAATCCTTCCAATCCCGCGTTGGCTAATACTTCGGTAAATTCGTCACTCGTGCATTTTTTATAATTCTCATTACCATAAAGAATATTTTCTTTAACCGTTCCGGTAAAAAGAAAAGGCTCCTGAAGAATAAACCCTATTTTCCTTGTGCGCTCTTCAGGTGTATAAGACCGGACATCTCTGCCGTCAAGCAGTACCAATCCTTTCGTCGGATCATACAGTCTTGCAATCAGGGAAGCCGTAGTAGTTTTTCCGCCGCCCGTAGGGCCAACAAAAGCGTATGTTTTTCCACTTTGTAGCGTGAAACTGATATTGTGCAACACTTCTGCTCCTGCAGGATAGGAAAAGGAAACATTTTTGAAGGATATCAGCGATGTTTCGTCTGTTAGAGAGTTAGCTTCGGTTACAGGCATGTTGTTTTCCAGGCTTAGGATGCGGGAAATACGGTCCCATCCGGCAAGAGCGACCTGGAAGTTGGCCCATAAAGCAGCAAGTTGTCGTAGTGGATTGTAGAAACTGGTGATATACGCAAGAAAGCTAATAAGGAGCCCAATAGTAAACTCACCTGTGGAAATGAGATAAATCCCAAAAGTAAGAACTACCAACTGCCCGATATTTGAGAATAACCCGTAAACCGGCATAAACAAATTGTTTGCCAGTCCGGCAGTAACGGCATTTTTATAGTTTTCCAGGTTGGATTCGTTGAACTTTTCCCTGAAATAATCCCTTCGGTCGAAAGCGACGATTACTTTGAAATTATTCAGACTTTCCTGGACTGCGGAGCTAAGGTAGCCGACACTCGTCAGGCTTACCGCATTTTTTTGTTTCACCCAGGGCGATATGAAACGCGTAAAAATCCAAATAAATAAAGCCGGTGCCAATGCTGCGGCGCCAAGGGGCAGGTTTATGGATACTAAAAAAATTCCAGCGCCTATCATGATGAGAATGAACCGGACAAACTGCATCAGTGACTGGGAAAAGAACTGGTTAATTTTATCCGTATCGTTATTAATCCTCGATATCAGATCGCCCGCCTTATTCTGGTTGAAAAAGTCGACGGGCAATTCCTGAAGTTTATTGAATATCGCGTTGCGCAAAGTAAACAGCATGTCCTGCCCGACGGTGCCCATCAATTTAGTTTGTACGTATCCCGCAAAGAATGTGATGATATACATTGCGAGTAAAATCCCGCTGTACACAAGAACGCCATGATACTGTTTCGTCTGAACATACTTATCGATGGCATGGCCAATCATCAATGGCGCGATCAGGTTGAGTCCGGCAGTAAGCAGCATAGCCGAGAATGCCTGGACCAATAACTTCTTCTCGTCGACCAGATGAGCCAAAAGGCTTTTCAACGAGGCAAAAGTGGACGGTTTCTTCTTGTTGCTGTCCGACGCTATGTTAAGATTGTAATTCATAGTGGCTGGTACTGCGTTGCGAATTATAGATCTGAATATACTCGGGGCAGCTTTTGAGCAGTTCATCATGTTTGCCATCGGCAATTACTTCACCTTCCATGAGAAGAATGATCTGATCAAATTTTTCTACAGATGCTATTTTTTGCGTGATAGATACCAGTGTTATGTCCTTATAGTTCTCCATAACATTGGATAAAATTTTCTGCTCAGTCTGATAATCAACACGGGCTGTGAAATCATCCAGCAGAAGTATTTTCGGATTTAAAGCCAGTGCCCGTGCAAGCATAATGCGCTGTTTCTGTCCACCTGAAAGACTTGTGCCCCGTTCGGAAACAATGGTATCGAGTTTGTCCGGGAGAGAATCAACAAAATCTTTTAATTCGGCTGCTTTTATAGCTTTTTCGAGCGATTTATCGGTCACGGCATTGTTGAAAGCGATGTTTTCCCTAAGGCTCAGATTGAACAAGATACTGTCCTGAAATACAATCCCTGTCTGTTTGTGAAAGGTTTCTCTGTTATAATCATAAAGATCCCTGCCATCCAGTTTTACGATTCCGGAGTCAGGTTTGATGAGTCCCGTTAACAGATAAAGCAGTTGTGTCTTTCCGGCAGCGGTGGGACCAATGATGGCGGTTTGTGAACCGGCGTTTATTGTTAATGAAACATTCTTCAGAGCTGGCTTTTTGCCATACAGAACAGATACATCTGAGAGCTGGATATTTCCTTTAAGCGGTTCTTTTATCGTGCCTGTTTCGGCAGTTTCTGGAGCTTTCAAGACCCTGTCTACCCGCATATAAGAGGCGGAGGCCTGGGCAATGACGTTGCTCATAAACCCGATGACAATGATCGGGAAGATGAGGATAGTGATGTAGCTGTTGAAGGCCGCAAACTCTCCTAATGTCATGCTTCCGTTAATTACGAAATGTCCGCCCAAGGCAAGGACGGAGAGAGTAGCAAGGTTGGCAACAAGTGTGATAATTGGGATCAGTGTTGCAAACAGGGTGAGTATTGAAATCCCGACGTCTTTTGCTTCAGTATTGGCAGCAAGGAATTTTTGATATTCCGTCTGCTGGGAATTAATTACCCGAATAACGGCTGCGCCCAGTATGCTTTCATTGATAACTTTATTGAGCCAGTCGATGACTTCACGGCTTCTCTTGAACAGGGTTCTTACTTTTTTCAGCACAAGCGCAAACGTTCCTCCGATGATCGGGATGATAGTGATTACGGTTAACGCCAGGCGCCAATTGATAGTCAAAAGCAGAATGGCCGTACCAATGATCATGAACAGGGAAGAGGCAATTGATGCCACAGCCTGGGCTACAAACATTTTTACTGAGTCGATATCCGAGGTCAGATTAGTCAGTAGTGTTGATGGGTTGGTTTTTTGAATGTAGGCATAACTCTGGCGTGATATCTTGTTGGAAAGCTGCTCTCTAAGGTCCCTGGCCACACGTTCGGATGTATACGTTTGAACAACGCTTTGCAGATAGGTGAAAATAAATATGATCAGAGTGACTGATAAAAACTCGATTACGATTGTCCTGACCTGATAATCTCCGCCTGTAAACGAGTCGATACCGTGGGAAATAATTTTCGGTATAACGAGATTAAAGCCGTTACCTATCAACGCGAAAAAGACCAGCAGGATGATCATTTTCATGTATGGCTTCAGTAAAAAGGAAAGTTTAGGTTTCCCGCTTTTGTCCTTAATATTTTGCTTCTTCGTTTTTTCCATTACCTGGTCGTTTTGCAGACTGCAAAAATAAGGAATGTTTCTTAACCGTCATGTTAAAATTGAAATCTTTATTCATGCAGCAGCCGAATGGTTCATGAAATTACTTTATCACCTGTTATCCCGGACAGTTTTCTCTGCAGGCATTTCAATGCATTTCATTATGTTGCTATCAGAATGAGAGTGAACAAGTGTTCCGGATTTATCATATCCTGGACTGTGGTAAAGAATGAAGACAGGATATACGAACGCATAAATTGAAAAATTTCATAGAACTATAGTAATCCCAAAAACAAAATTATGTCAGCCAGTATGATTAAATCCCTCGTATCAATAACCTCTGTTTTTGTACTCTGCTGTACAGTGGGAACGGTTTCCGCTCAGCAAAATCACATGAATCATCAATCATCACCCCTAAGCATGCCAGGAAATGAAATCTTCGGAACCATACAGGAAGTCGTACACAAACTGGAGGCAGATCCGAATACAGACTGGTCTAAAGTGAACCTGGAAGCGTTGCGTCAGCATCTGCTGGATATGAAGTCATTTACAGAAGATGTAGAAGTTATTGATAAGCAGCCTATTACAAATGGTGTCAGAATTCGGGTTCGCCCGGAGACTCATCGTGCAGTCGGTGCATTAAAACGGTTATTCAGTATGCATCCTGCCATGTTGAAACAGGAAAAGGGCTGGGAAATGGTTGCAAAGCAAGATGGAGATGAATGGATAATAACTTGTACTGCGAAGAATCCTTCAGAGGTAGAAAAGATCAGGGGACTTGGCTACATCGGTTTGCTGGCGGAAGGCACTCATCATCAGTTGCATCACTGGATGATAGCCACAGGCAGGATGAAAATGAATGAATGAGTTTGGCTAGATTGTAATATCCGTAACATTTATTACAGATGTACACCCAACACGAACTGCGATGACTAATACCGAAATCCAAACAATCATTACTCAGCTCGAAAATGCGCCGAATCTGGTTGTACCATTGGTACATTCTATACCTAACGAAAAGCTAAAGGTTCGACCCAAACCGGGTAAATGGTCAGCTCACGAGCATGCGTGTCACCTCGCTGAAGTCCACCCCCTGATGGTACGCCGGCTTGAACTGATGATGACAGAAGATCACCCTAAGATTATTTCCTATCAACCGGATCGAGATGATGATCCGGATAAATTAATGAACATGGATCTGGATTCAGCACTCGATCGCTTTATCTCTGACCGGATGAAATTGGTACGGAGATTGAAAGTATTGTCAGAAGAGGATTGGCGACGCACCGCTGATCACGACGAATACTATGCCTATTCTATCTTCATCATGATGCGACATCTGGCTATGCATGATATGTTACACGCGTATCGCATCGAGGAGATCTTGCTGGAAAAGTAAAAGCAGCAAACAATTAACAGTTATCAGTTATCAGAACTGAACGCTGAATGCTGGCCGCTGAAAGCCAACTCAACACTTAACACTAAGTTACTGGTACCAAATCCGGTAAATCCGGTCGCCATAATCGTCAGAGACAAGCAGTGAGCCATCGGGCAGTTCAAGCAGTGCTACAGGACGTCCAACAACTGTGTTTGAACCTTGCAGCCATCCTTCAGCGAAAGGTTCGTAAGAGATCGGTTTGCGATTTTGATCGAGTGTAACCAAAGTCACACGATAGCCGATTTTTTCACTTCGGTTCCACGAACCGTGTTCTGCAATAAAAATCTGGTGATGATATTTGGCGGGGAACATATTACCTCGATAGAAGTGCATGCCAAGTGAAGCCACGTGCGGTCCCAGCTCTTGTGCCGGTGTGGTGAAGTCAATATTCATATTTTTTCCCTTGTCGCCGTACTTCGGATCCCAGATGTCGTTGCCATGCAGGTATGGGTATCCGAAATTTTGTCTGGGTTTTGTGATATGATTTAGTTCATCCGGCGGACGGTTATCACCCAGAAGATCGCGGCCATTGTCCGTAAACCAGAGATCACCGGTCTCCGGGTCCCAGTCAAAGCCTACCGTATTACGGATTCCTGTGGCATAAATCTCTTTATTGCTGCCATCGGCATCCATTCGCTGCAGGTTTGCATAACGCTGAGGATCGGGTTCGCATATATTGCAAGGCGCACCAACCGGTATGTAAAACTTACCGTCCGGACCAAATGCAATATATTTTTGTCCATGATGCTGATCACCTGGAAACTGATCATTTACCACAACAGGACTGGGAGGATTATCGAGATGATTGTCGATGTCATCGTAACGTGTCACCCGGTTGATTTCTCCAACGTACAGTGAACCATCGCGCCAAGCCACTCCGTTTGGAGAGTTCAATCCTTTGAGTATGGTAATGACCGTATCCGCGACATGATCGTTGTTGCGATCAATGACAGCGTGGACCTTGCCATTGCGGGTGCCAACATAAATAATGCCATCGGGAGATAATGCCATCTCACGGGCGCCATCGACATTTTCAGCATAGACTTCAACATGAAATCCATTAGGGACTGAAATGAAGGAAACCTCTTTTCCACTTTCTATATGTGGTACTTTCGATTCGCAACCCCATAAAAAAAGCATGAATATTGTTAATACTCTAATTGAAATCAGCATCATCTCCTCCATTTTTACAGTGATGTTGAATCAGATATGAATCGAAACGGTGTTATTTAAAGTATACGAACACCGATGTGGTAACTATGTAGAATAGGCAAGCGAGGCTATTTCGTTCACTTTTGTTTTAGCGTATTCGTATCCGCTATCAATAATATGTGCGGCTTCGTCGAAATCAAATAAACCCGTATATCCAAGGCTCGGCTGCAAAAGAAGGTCAGGCGGATTTTGTTTGAGGTTGTGTTGGGATATCTGGTAGCCCATGATGTTTATAGAGTTGGCCATAACATCGAAAATCGTGGGTTCGTCAAGACGTTCGTCATCTCTCCATTGGCTGAGTGTTTGACGCAGAGCCAGGTTGAGGTCGCGATAACGTTCGCCCAATCGCCTGAACAGCCAGTGTGGTTCTTCCTGGACAATCTCTTCCATGGCTACTTCATTGTTCGTTTGTCTGAGCCTGTTTTTGCGTCGTATAGTTTTCAGTTTCTTACGCTCCCCGTTCCTCACTTCCAATTCATGACTCAGATCGACAGCAATGACGAAATCAGCTCCCATCTCGCGAACTACATTGACTGGTATAGGGTTAACCAAGCCTCCATCTACCAGGTAATGTCCGTTAGTTTTTGCAGGTTCGAGGATACCGGGAAGGGAGACACTGGCACGAACAGCCGGTACAAGTGGACCAGAACTGATGCGGTTTTCTTCGCCTGTTAACAGGTTTGTGGCAATGGCTATAAAGGGAATGCGGGTGTCCTCGAACTTCTTGTCTTTTAAAAAACGGGTCATAAGCCGAATAAATTTATTCCCTTCCAGCAGCCCCATACGCGGGAAAACAAAATCACAATAGGCGGCAATTGTTTTCCAGTCGGCCTTACGAGCAAAATTTTCAAATTCAGCCAGCGTATCTGTCGCATACAGAGCTCCGATCAGAGCTCCCATACTGGTTCCGGCGATGTAATCGATAGCGATGTCAGCCTCATCAAAGGCTCTCAAAATGCCGATCTGTGCGAGAGCACGTACAGATCCACTGCCCAGGGCAATACCAATTTTCCGTTTTTTGTGAGGATGATCGATTAACTTCATTTTAATATCTGATGCGATAGGGTAAATACGGTTCTATAAAGTAAGATAACGCGAGATTCCTGTAAGGATTATGTGGCAATATTAATTGAATTTATCGGTGTAAGTCTAATCAAATGCATCAGGATTCTAAGACCGAATATTTGCATCGGTATTCTCTCTGACCGGGATTAGAAATCATGGCCAACACTATCAAACATCACCGGTATTTTTTTGATAAATGGCCAATTCTTCGGAAGACGGCATCAGGAACGAAATGAAAAAACAAGGCGATCAGCCGCCATCTTCCGGGTATGTAAACGTGCCTTTTTTTCTGCCTTATAGCTTTGAAGATCAGGCGGGCCGCTTTATTGGCAGATATGATCCAAAACATGCCCCGTTGTCCCTGAACCATCGGGGTGTCGATGAAGCCTGGTTCGATACAGGTAATATCGATATTGTTATGATCCCAGTGGGCTTTATAGTCTAATCCTCTGAGGTAGTTGGACATAAACGCCTTGGATGCCGAATAGCTGGTCGAACGGCCGTCACTTATATGTGCTGCAACCGATGAGACTCCGGTTATGTGTCCGTGCCCTCGCTTTAGAAATAGCTGGTAAGAAAGATTTGCAAGCGCCACAAAACCGACCACATTTACACTGATTGTGTATGCTTCCGGCTTCCACTGGTAATGTCTGTTCCGGCTTCCAACACCGGCATTAAGAATGATGAGATCAAAGCCATCCATCTCATCGTATAGCTCTTGCAACAATCGCCGGGCTTCTTCAGGATGAGTGACGTCCATCGTTTTGATGAATACCGATCCATTAATCTCGTCTCTCAGCGATTCCAGCAGTTCAGTACGCCGGCCGGTGATCCCGATCACAAATCCATTCTCTGCAAAAACATGTGCGAGTGACCGGCCTATGCCGGATGTAGCCCCAATGACGACAGCTTTTGGCATAAGAACCGCACTATCAATCTTAAACCAGCCAGATTTCCTGTTGGATAAATTTTAAACAAATGATTAACAAACCAAACCTGAAGGGTTTTACCAGTCAGGCGCGGACTACTGCAAGATCCCGGAATTTGCTTTTTGCCAGTTCAAAAGCTCCAAAGAGCACGCTGCTGTAAACAAGTGTGGAGATAACACTGTAGTGGAAGAAAGGAATACCGGCTGCGAAACAAGTCACTAATCCACCTGCGGTATACGGATACATCGTGCCAGTCAGCCAGACACTAAAGTTGGTGATCAGGAAAAATAAGACTGATCCGCCAAGTGATGCACCAAGAATTCCACTAATGGAAATTCGATTTCTGAGCATGAACCCGATGCCTACAATCAGTGCAAAACCAACATATACAGCCAGCATGTCTGTATGAAAGCCGAGGATTAGATCAGTTATGAACATAATGATGAACGGAACAATAATGGCCATCCATTTGCGGCTGAAATAAGCACCACCGAAGAGAGCAATAGCTATTATTGGTGCAAAATTTGGGGGATGCGGTAATAAACGAGAAGCTGCTGCCAGAAGGATCAGGCCGGTAATTGTAAGGAAACGTGGTTTTAACATAAATGTACTCCTCCCGATACTAACGGGGCTATTGAAAAATAAACTCTTAAATTTTAATGAATAATATAGCAGTTTTGATACGCAATGTGTAAAAAAAGTAGTCGTCTGGGCAAATTAGAAAAACATTTGACAACACATGAGAATTGAGGTGGCCCTTAACCCGCTTTGCTGGTCCATTTGGTATCTGTAATTCGGAAGCGAAAGGGAAGTTTGGCATCTTCACCGGCATAGTCGACACCAACTCGAGGACTGGCAATAATATCGTCATCATCTATTGTTTTCCCGTTATCTTCAATCCAGATACGTCTGCCGTTGAGTGGAACACCATCGTCGGAAGTGGTGATGCCCATCGCTTTGGTCAGCATGCCCGGACCTGCACTGACACGCGGCTCAATTTTTTTCATATTTCGACGCCGAAGCATGATATCAAGACCATCGACAGGTTCAAGCGCACGGATTAGCACGGCATGAGGAACATCCTTGTACCCGGTTATCACATTGAAAAGAGAGTGGATGCCATAACATAGATACACATAAGCAACGCCACCGGGTTTGTACATCACCTCAGTCCGGTTTGTTCTGCGGTTGTCGTAAGCATGAGACGCCCGGTCAATAGGTCCTGCATAAGCTTCGGTTTCTACAATCATCCCGCTGGTTATTCCATCTTTGGGGTGATAACTGTACAAGATTTTCCCCAGCAACTCGCGGCTTATTTGAAGCACATCCTCACGACGATAAAACGATAGGTCCAGTTTCATGAACAGAGTACTTAAGAGTACTTGAAAGTGCCTAAAGTACTTAGAGTTGAAATATTTATAGCTTTAAGCACCTCTAATTATTTATTTAATCTTGTTTATTAACCAAAAGATAAACGTCAACAGCAGACTGAGGATAATAGATGTCGTGATGGGAAAATAAAAACGGAAATTTGGTTTTCGGATGACGATATCACCTGGCAGGTTGAACAGTCCGATCTTTTGGATATAAGGCCATGCGAGTCCGGCAATAATCAGCAGGATTCCGATACCGACCAGGATGCGAGTCATGGGATGTTGACCGAAGGACATGTCAAGTGGAAAGTTCAAAGTAGAAAGTAGAAAGTAGAAAGTAGAAAGTTAGGGAAGCATCATTTCTTATACTAACTAAATGTTGAATATCGAATAACGAAGTTAATGGTAGGGTTCATTTTAATTCAGACTTCAATATTCAACATTCATTATTCGATATTGATCTGGTTTTTTATTTTCGAAGAGACAAATGGTATTTTAGCAAGTTCAGGAATACTTTGAGTGCCTGTTTTGTAATCCAACTTGAAGTACTCCAGGCACTCTTAACTCCAAGTACTTACTCTCTATATGGCCAGGAAGGCTACCACAGAAACACCGTTGATGCGTCAGTATCGCGAGATTAAGCAAAAATACCCGGGGACGGTACTCCTCTTCAGGGTAGGGGATTTCTACGAGACGTTTTCTGATGATGCCATCCTGGTTAGCAAGGAGCTTGGCATCACGTTGACTAAACGGAATAACGGTGGGGATCAAACTCCACTGGCCGGTTTCCCATATCATGCCATCGACACGTATCTGCCGAAACTAATAAGACGTGGTCACCGTGTGGCTGTCTGTGAACAGACCCAGGATCCGGCAGAGGCCAAAGCTCAGAAGAAGATTGTCGAGCGTGATGTCACCGAGATAATGACGCCGGGCGTAACTCTGTCAGACAAGCTGCTGGATCACAAAAGGAACAACTACATCTGTGCGATTCATCAAACAGGCAGCACGATGGGCGTTGCTTTTGCAGACATTTCAACGGGTGAATTTGCCCTCACTCAGGTTGAAGCTCATGGGTTGCGCGAGTTGCTCCAAAGTATCCAGCCGGCGGAAATACTGTTGCCTAACAAGCTAAAAAATAAGGTCCCGGATGCACTTAAGGATTATGTGATCACTCATATCGACGACTGGATTTTTGAAGGCGACTATGGATACAACCTGCTGACCGAGCATTTTAAGACACACTCATTGAAAGGATTTGGCGTTGAGGATTTATCTGTTGCTCACATCGCAGCAGGGGCTATGCTTCACTATTTCCATGAAACGCAGAAGTCATCGCTCGGACATATCAAGCGCTTGTACGCTTTTGAAAATTCCGATTATATGATGCTCGATCCGTCAACTAAACGGAACCTGGAGCTGATATCGAGCATGCAGGAAGGCGGAACGGAAGGAACGTTGATTTCCATCTTTGACGAGACATGCACGGCAATGGGGGGACGCCTGCTGCGCCGTTGGGTAATGCGGCCGCTTAAACGTCTTAAGCCAATTGAGGAGCGCCTGAATTCGGTTGAAGCCTTAAACATACGCCACGAAACAAGGCGTCAGCTTAGAGATGAACTGGAACAGGTCGGTGATCTTGAAAGACTAATCTCAAGAATTTGCGTCGGGCGGACTAATGCACGTGATATGCGCCAATTGCAGCTCTCTCTTGCCCAGATACCGCGTCTTCGCATGGTAATCAACGAATTGGAAGAATCGATGCTTGTAGGGGTTCGTGACCGGCTGAAATCGCTCGCTGAGGTCCAGGACCGGATTGGGCTTGCGATAGTCGATGATCCACCAGCAGGGTTGCGTGATGGCGGTTTCATCCGCGAAGAGTATTCGCAGGAGCTGGATGATCTTCGCGACATTGCACGCAACGGAAAAAATTATATCGCCAAGATCCAGAAAGAATTGTCTGCAGAGACGGGCATAACATCACTGAAGCTTGGTTATAACAAAGTGTTTGGTTACTACATCGAGGTGACCAACGCGCACAAGAACAAGGTGCCCGATACCTTTATCCGGAAGCAGACGCTGGTCAATGCAGAACGGTATATCACGCCGGAGCTCAAGGAGATAGAGGAGAAGATCCTGTCGGCCGAGGAGCGGATGAATACGCTCGAATATGATCTGTTCCAGGAACTGCAGGCGTATGTATCGGAATATGCCGAGCCGATTCAGGACCTCGCACTTGCGGTAGCTGAACTTGACTGCCTGCAAAGTCTGGGAGAGGTCGCTTTTCGCTACAACTATGTGAAGCCATCGGTGAGTGAAGATGATCGGATAGAAATAAAGAAGGGGCGTCACCCGGTCGTTGAGCGTTCGCTGCCCATGGGCGAGCCGTTCATCCCCAATGACATTCGACTCGATAACCAGTCCGAGCAAATCCTGATTATTACGGGTCCGAACATGGCAGGGAAGAGTATTGTGTTGCGCCAAACCGGTTTGATTACACTCCTGGCACAAGTGGGCAGTTTTGTGCCGGCTGAAAAGGCACATATTGGCCTGGTCGACAAAATATTTACACGCGTCGGCGCCTCGGATAATCTCGCAGCGGGAGAGAGTACCTTTCTCGTGGAGATGAACGAAGCCGCCAACATCCTGAACAATGCCACACCGCGTTCGCTGATCCTGCTCGATGAAGTCGGTCGCGGTACCAGTACTTTCGACGGTCTGAGTATTGCGTGGTCGTTAGCCGAGTATCTCCATAATCAGGCCGGTGTCGCTGCCAAGACTCTTTTTGCCACGCATTATCATGAATTGAATGAACTTGAGACGTTGTACGAAAGAATCGTTAACTACAACGTACAGGTCCGGGAACATGACGGTAAAGTGATTTTCCTGCGAAAATTGGTGAGAGGAGGCGCAGACCACAGTTATGGCATCCAGGTGGCCGGCATGGCCGGATTGCCGGGCATCGTAATCGAACGCGCCCGCGAGATATTGCATAATCTTGAGAGCCACAGTCTGGATATCACCAATTCCAATGGTACGCTGACCGAAGGTGCTGCGAAACAACTGTCGGCGCGAAAAGCAGTCAAAAAACTCGAGAAACAGGATCCGATACCACAATTATCCCTTTTTGGTGGCCAGGTCGATCCGCGTTTGGAGAGTGTCAAAGAACGGTTAGAAGCCTGCGATCCGAATCGCATGTCGCCAATTGAATCGTTGTTGCTGGTTGCCGAGTTGAAGAGGTTACTTAGCGAGTAAATTAGTAATGAGTATTGAGTATTGAGATCTGAGTAGTGAGATACACCTGAACCCTTTGATGATTCACCCTGACAGGGTCATGGAATGTGTTACTCAAGGGATAAAGATGAGTCAATCGAATACTCGTGTTAGATCAGAGAGTTGACCCTGTCAGGGTGGGCAAGCAGCCCCAATTCAAAGCGTATTAGTCTGGAAGTATCACTTCATCAACAACATCTTCTTCACCAGAACACTATTCCCGGCACGGAGACGGCAGAAGTAACCCCCTGAAGGCAGATTTCCGCCATCAAAGGTTAGTTGGTGTTCTATAATTATCTGAACTTTTTTTAAAAAAACACCCTGTCAGGTTCTAAACCCTGACAGGGTGCGGAGTAATGTCGCCTTGTCGGCGTATCGGTGAAGGGCAGGAATGAGAAAAATTAGAATACTCTTCTATATGCAAATATCTTCGTTTATCTGGCCGATAATCTCTATACTTCTTTTTGAAGGCAACGTTTTGTTATAAAAAACAAAGGGGACCCCTGTCAGGGGGCACCCCTCTTATCAGCAATCTAACATTATGTGATTAAGTCGCTTACGCGGTTAATCCATAATCTTACGAAGGAAAGCGGGTTGATCAGTGTTAGACTTATCAATCCGCTCTTCCCTATTATTTAACAATACATTGCGGCTTCCGGAGGCCTTCTTGATTTCCTGCTCTTGCCGGTCATCCTGAGCCTGCTGAGGTTCTTGGGCCTCTTCTTCCGTTTTGTTATTCAACCGGTGATAGCGTAAGCCATTTCTATGAATCGCAGGCGAATCAAGATGTTTGAGATTATCCCCGCCTTTGTAATAATCCCCCCCTCTTCGAGCCGCTGTGCGTGGTGATAAGTCTTCCAGACGTGGCGGTGCAACACGGTCGGAACGCATTTCGCTCTGTCCGTTGGAAGAGGTGGCTCTTGCGGATGGCGCCGTGACCTTGGCTTCTTTACGATCTTTGGCGAATTCGAAACCGGTAGCAATAACCGTGATGCGCATTTCATCACCAAAGGATTCATCAAGTACGGTACCCATGATGATTTCAGCGTCGTCACCGGCTTCCTGTTGGATAATGCTTGTAGCCAGTGTCGATTCGCGCATACCAAGGTTGGATCCTGCCGAAATGTTAACCAGAACATTACGCGCACCGCGAATACTCACGCCATCGAGTAGCGGCGAGCTGATGGCTTCGCGTGCTGCTATTTCTGCGCGATCCGGACCTTCGGCGGTAGCGGATCCCATGATGGCGGCACCACCGTCGATCATCGTGGTGCGTACGTCGGCGAAGTCAAGGTTAATCAAACCCGGCATCAGGATGAGGTCTGATATACCGCGTGTTGCGTTGTATAACACCTCATTGGCCATCTCGAAAGCTTCGACGAGAGTAGTGTCTTCGGTCGATATGTCGAGCAGCCGTTCGTTTGGTATGACGATGACGGTATCACAATTTTTCTTCAGCTCTGCGATGCCTTCAACTGCATATTTCATGCGTACACGTCCTTCACAGAGGAAGGGAGTCGTGACGATGGCGACCGTTAATATTCCTTTTCTTTTGGCGATACCCGCTACAATCGGAGCTCCGCCTGTACCGGTGCCGCCGCCCATGCCTGCGGTGACAAACACCATATCGGCGCCTTCGATAGATTCTTCAAGTTCATGCCGGTTTTCTTCAACGGCTTCACGTCCGATTTCCGGACGGGCGCCGGCTCCAAGACCGCTTGTCAACGCTTTGCCGACCTGTATGGTGATGTCCGCGCTGTTGAGATGCAATGCCTGCGCATCGGTGTTAAGAGCGATGTACTCGACATTATTCAGTCCTTTGGCAATCATGTTGTTGATAGCGTTTCCGCCACCGCCTCCGGCGCCTATAACTTTTATTTTTGCGTTTTCCTGGCTTTGTTCATCAAAGCTGAAACGTGTATTAAGATTGCTTGACATAAGTGTCTCCTGTCGTTATTTAGATTGCTTGCTTGATATTCTATAGTTCTTTGAACCAGTTTTTCATGCGGTCAGTGAGTCGCGAGATAACCTTTTCCACACTGGAACCCTGCGTTGATGCGGGTACCATCGCCTGGTTACTGGTGTTGGCTTTCAGGGCGTGCAGGACGAGTCCGACGCCGGTTGCGTAAATAGGGCTGCTTACTTCGTTTACCATACCGCCCGTCAATCCTCTCGGAATGCCAACTTTGGCATCCATTCCGAGCACCTCGTTAGCCAACTGGCAAATTCCTTTGATCATGGAACCACCACCGGTGAATACGATGCCCGCACTGAGTTCGCTCAGATAACCACTGCGCTTGATTTCAATGGCTATAATCTCGAGTATTTCTTCCATCCTGGCCTGGATGATCTGAGCAAGTATGCTTCTCTTAATTTCTTTGGGCGGACGACCGGCAATACCCGGAACAGTGATCACTTCATCCTCATCGATGAGATCTGTAAAAGCGAGCCCGTGGTCCTGTTTGAGCTTTTCCGCCTGATCTTCAAGTACACTGAGTCCGATGCGAATATCGTCGGTCACTTTCTGGCCTGCGATGGCAATGACAGCCGTGTGACGAATGGTGTTATCCTGGAATACAGCGAGGTCAGCAGTACCACCACCGATATCCACTAATACCACGCCGGCTTCTTTCTCTTCATCATCGAGTACTGCATGGGATGAGGCGAGAGGCTCAAGGATAACATCTGCAACATCATAACCGGCTTTTTCGACACAGCGATAAATATTTTTGGCTGCCGTAACAAGACCTGTGATGATATGCACCTCAGCCTCCATGCGCATCCCGCTCATACCAACAGGGTCGCTGATTCCATCCTGACCGTCCACAATAAACTCCTGTGGAATGACATGGATGATCTGCTGATCGCTAGGCAGCATAATACGCTGGCAGTCTTCCAGAAGGCGCTCCACGTCGCGTGCAGTAATTTCGTTGTCGCGATTGTTGATTGTGATGACCCCCTTGCTGCGTAAACTCCGGATATGGTCACCGGCAATTCCGACATTTACAGACCGGACCTGGATACCGGAGACGTGCTCGGCTTGCTCGATGGCCGAACGGATGGCGTTTACTGTACGATCGATGTTTACAACCACACCGCGGTTAAGACCATCGCTTGGTGCGCGGCCGACGCCAAGTATGTTGATCTGATCCAATTCATTAATCGAGGCCACAATGGCGCAGACCTTGGTGGTCCCGATGTCCAATCCTACGACTATGCGCTCTTCCATATGCTTACCTGCTATTGCTGTGTATTTTTAAAAATTTCATTGCTGATTTATTGCTGTAGATATTTAGGGGCGTCTTTTGTGACAACCTGTCCTACAAAACGAAGGTCGACTGACGCGAGTTTATTCATTCCCTTATGTGGGACAACCTGCTGATAAAAGGCCTCCCAGTTGCGCAACGCCCGATCAAAATCGTTGTGTCCGAACAATAATTTCACACCGTTGTCCTGTGATAATGCTATTACGCCGGTGTCTGAATCATACCCGACTTCACTTAGAGTCAGTGAAGCAAACTGATGGTCCAGCGCGGCCTGTAAAAATGCTGTAACCTCAGTGGCCGCTTTTCCTTTCAGTGTATCTCCTGGTGCGGTGTGCCGCAGACCGTAAACAAGTGGTACGTTCACTGCTTTTCCTGTCACCCGGGGCAGTACTATGCCATTTGCATCGAAATAAGGCTGATTTCCCTGATCGGCCAGGACTCCTACCGGTTTACGTTCAGAAACCCGGATGAGCAGAGTTTTTGGTGGAACAACCTGGACCGTTGCCTCTTTCACATAGGGTAGTGTTTCCACATCCTTTATGATCCGCAGATAGGGCAGACTGTCCGGTGGTGTATTCAATGGAACAGCAGCTTGCTTTATCACCTTCTCAGCCGGCGTGAACGTGTTGCCGGTTACTTCAACTTCCTTGACGATCGTTGCCCGGTTGAAATAATAACCCGCAATAATCGCAGCCAACAAGAGCGCCCCGATAATCAGCACATACCTCTGCTTCAGAGAGCTGTTCAACAGTCTCTTAAGATGATCGAAACGGCCGCCTTTGGATTCGGTTATCCCAAACTCATCAGCAGAATATTCCTCTTGCGGGATATTCTGCTGGTCCAGAGGATCCTGCGATTCGCTCATCGCTGACCTCCTTTCCCGAACCGGCATTCAGCCAAAAGTGATATGTGTTGTCTCGTGTTTACCAAGGTTATTTGTTGTTAGCCTTCTTCAGTTTTGGAATTCCCTGATTTAGTGATTCAACGAACTGTTCTCCGTATTTGTAAATATCTCCGGCCCCCATTGTAATGACTAAGTCACCTGGTTGAACGATTTCGATCAGTTTGGCCGGGAGTTCGTTTTTGTCAGCGACATAATTGACGCCGCGGTGTCCGAAGTCGTGTGCAGTATTAGCAATGAGCTTGCCGGTAACGCCTTCAATCGGTTTTTCCCGGGCGGGGTAGATATCGGTGACCACCAGTACCTCGGCATCGAAGAAAGACAGCCCGAAATCCTGATAAAGCTGTTGCGTGCGCGAGTAAAGATGCGGCTGAAAAATGACAACCAGTCTGCGATCGGGCCAGCCTTTACGAGCAGCATTGATGGTTGCTTTGACTTCGGTCGGGTGGTGTGCATAATCGTCGACGACAATCACGTTGTCTTTGTCTGCCTTGACCTGGAAGCGCCGATAAACGCCGCTGAATTTCTCGAGTCCCTCTTTGATTTTCTTAAAGGACATATTGAGTTCAAAACCAATGCCGACAGCGGCCAATGCATTTTTGACGTTGTGCTCACCAGGTGCCTGGAGAGTGATCCGTCCCAGAGGTTCCTCGTCGCGAAGCACGGTAAATGTGCTGTGGATCTCGCTCATCTCCACATCCACGGCGCGAATCGTTGCCTGCGGAGTGAATCCGTAAGTGAGTGTACGCCGGCTGATTGACGGAATGATGCTCCGGACTTCCGGTTCATCCAGACACATCACTACTGAACCGTAAAAAGGGACCTTGTTGGCAAATTCGGTGAACGACCGTTTGATGTCCTCGATATCGGCGTAAATATCCATATGATCGGTATCGATCGTCGTGATAACCGCCAGCGAGGGGCTCAGTTTCAAAAATGTGCGGTCGAATTCGTCAGCTTCGACTACGATGATGTCGCCTGATCCGACAACAGCATTGGTTTTATCAAAACTGTGAACACGGCCTCCAACAATGATCGTCGGATCAAAATCGCCCGCCTGTGCTACGAGTCCAGCCATGGTTGTTGTCGTAGTCTTGCCATGAGTCCCTGCAATGCCGATGCCGAACTTCATGCGCATCAACTCAGCCAGCATCTCGGCGCGTTTGATAACCGGTATTTTTCTAGCCAGAGCCCCGCTTGTCTCTACATTTTCTTCAGCTTTCACGGCACTGGTGTAGACCACCACGTCGGCACCTTCGATGTTCTCAGGAGCATGTCCGAGATATATTTTGGCACCCATCTTTTTGAGTCGTTCTGTGTTCTCACTCATCGCCCCGTCGGATCCGGTCACTTTGTATCCCTTGCGCAACAGGATCTCAGCGATGCCGCTCATGCCGATGCCACCGATCCCGACCATGTGAATATGGTGGGTCTTCCCAAAAATCGGCTGTGTCTGTACGTTCTTAGTCATTTCGTTCTGCATTAATTTCTTTATCTGCCTGAAGCATGCTGATGATCTCGCCCGCTATATCTTGTGCGGCCTGCGGTCTTGCCATCTTCTGTGCGGCATCATGCATTGACTGTCTGAGTTGATCATCATTTAACAGTGCAGATACTTCCTTTCCGAGATCGGTTTTTAGCAGACGGTCTTCTAACATTTTTGCAGCACCTTCCTCAGCCATCGCTTTGGCATTGTATGTCTGGTGATCTCCAGCGACATTAGGGGAGGGCACCAGGAGCGACGGTTTACCGGTGACTGCGAGCTCCGCGCACGAAATGGCACCGGCACGGCTGATAACCACATCAGATGAGGCGTAAGCACCCGGCATATCATCGATAAATGGTAAAAGCCGGACAGTCGGATATAAGTCCTTGTTAAACTGTTTCTTCAGGTCGTCGAAATATCGTTTCCCACACTGCCACAAGACCTGTATTTCGTTGTCTTGGGTCAGTTGTTCAAGATTATTAAGTACAGCCTCATTGATTGTTCGCGCACCCCCGCTGCCACCGAGGATGAGGAGTGTCCTGGTATCACTGAGACCATATCTTTTCAAAAACTCTTTTCGTTCACCATTCAGGATGTCAGCCCGGGTCGGATTTCCCAAGAGATTTGTCTTGCCTTTCGGGAAATAACGGTCCGCCTGTGGAAATGCCGTGAAAATCACTTTTGCGTCTTTGGCGAGCAGCCGGTTTGTGAGTCCCGGATAACTGTTTTGTTCCTGGAGCACGACCGGAATTCCCATTTTCGCAGCAACCCACCCAACGGGACCGGCGACGTAGCCGCCGCAGGCAATCACAACCGCCGGACGAACCTTCCGGATGATGGTAAGACTCTGGAACAGACTCACGACCAGCTTAACCGGGAATGTTATATTCTTCACCGTCAACCGGCGTATCAGGCCGCTGATCCATATGTTGTAGATCGGGTATCCGGATTTTGGAACAAGCTCCCACTCGAGATGATTACGCGTACCTGCAAAGGCGATGTCTCCTGTTTGCGGTAATGACCGCAGTGCATCGGCAATAGCCAGAGCCGGCATGATATGTCCACCTGTTCCACCCGCCGCAAGAAGCATGTTATATCGTGCGTTGCTCATACCGCACCTCCTTTTGAAAGCCGACCCCTAAATCCCCTGAAGGGGACTTGTGTTAAATTCGAAGTATCTCCATACTTTATACTTCTTCTGTCATCCTGATTTTTTCCCCATTCCATGGGGAATAGTAGGATCTCGTGCGAACCGGCAACCATCGCAGCAACTGAAACGATCAAATCCCTTGTCAGACGAGATTCTGCGCCGTCAGCCGCGGCAGACAGCATCCCGAAATTTTTCGTGACATCCTTGTGATTGAAGTCGGCCATTTGGATAATCCTGGCAAGCGATCCATTCCGCCAACGAGCCTCAGGACAATTCCGCTCCATCAATAAGGGCGATATGTACATCATCCTCCTCATGTTTTGGCTCGTTTGTGCTTAGAGACATTGAGCAGAATTCCGATGAGCACACCAGAAAACAGCAGGTTGGTACCACCGTAACTCACAAAGGGCATAGGCAGACCGGTGACCGGGAACAATCCTGAGGCCACTGCGGCGTTGAAGAAGGCGTATAGTACAATCGACAGGGTACATGCTATTGCCAGCAACACTCCCGACGAATCGATTGCGTTTTTTGCTATATAGAGAAAACCACGTGCAAGTATGATCACATACAGAAGGAGAATAAAAGCAGCACCGACTAAACCATACTCTTCACTGATAATCGCAAAAATGAAATCATTATAAGGTGCGGGAAGAAAATACCGTTGTGCACTTTTACCGGGGCCTACTCCAAAAAGCTCGCCGCGGGCAATGGCGATTTCAGCTTGCTGGGTCTGGTAGCCGTCTTCGAGGGCAAATTCATCACTCTTTATATGAACAATATTATTGACATAGGATTTGATCCGTTGCTGACGTTCACCAGAATGACTAATCAACAAGAATCCACCAAGAATGCCGATGGCGATGAGTCCGCCCAGATGCAGCACATTAATCCGCCCGATGAACATAACCATAAGGCAGATGACCATGAGAAGGGCGGCACTACTGAAGTCCTCAATTCCGATCAGTGCACAAGTGGTAACAACCCAAAACATGATGGGTACGAATGCCTTGCTGAAATCTTTAATGTAATCCTGTTTTTGCTGAATCAGGGCAACGACGTACACTAAGAGTGACGCAGCAGCCATGGATGAGGGTTGGAATGAGAACCCGGCAATGTCGAGCCAGCGTTTAGCGCCATATTTCTCTGCACCGAAAGCAATAAGTGCGACAAGGAAAATCCAGCTCATAACAAGTGCTATTCGGCTGTATCGCATCACCCTGTGATAATCAATCTTCGAGAAGATGAGCAAGATGATAAAAGCAATGAACAGCTTAATCAGGTGACCGAACACAAGATGTCCGGCTGAAACGTGTTTTGTTTCGGCAAAGTAGGCGATCGAAGAATAGACGGCCATCAAACCCACCACGATGAGCACCACCACTACCGCCAGCAACACACGATCGCTGCCGCGCTTGCCATGGTCGATCTCCTCGACACTAGTGGCCATGATGTACGGGTTCTTATTTTTTACCGAAGTGAAATACATCTCAGAGCTTCCTTACTGCTTCTTTGAATACTCGTCCTCTGTGTTCGTAATTTTCGAACATGTCGAATGAAGCACATGCCGGACTCAGAAGCACAACATCACCTTCTTTGGCCAGAAAACTGGCTGCGGTGACCGCTTCTTCCATCGATTTGGCCCGGACAAATTCAGATACCTTGTCTTTCAGTTCATTTTCTACCTTGTCAGCGCCTTCGCCAATGGCGATGATCGCCCGCACTTTCTGGCGTATGAGATCGACCAGTTCGCTATAGTCATTCCCTTTGTCGCGTCCACCCAGGATGAGTACGATCGGCCGTTCGAAGCTGCCGAGTGCATACCAGACAGCATTGACGTTGGTCGCTTTGCTGTCGTTTACATAACGAATACCCTCCAGGTCCCGGACGAATTCGAGACGATGTTCCACTCCCTCAAAATGAGAGAGGCTCTCGCGGATGGCCTCGTTGCGAATTTCAAAAGCACGGGCAGCGAGAATGGCCGCCAGGCCGTTTCGCAGGTTATGCTGTCCGCGCAAACTTACTTCTTCAGTTTTCATGATCGTTTCTTCCCGGTTATTCATACGGACGACAATTTCCCCCGCGCGGATGAAAGCACCTTCCGGTACTTCATCCACGAGAGAGAATGCCAGCAAATGAGGCATCGCGTCGTCTAAGACATTTTTCAGGTGTTCCCGAAGAACGGGATCATCAAAATCGTAGATAAAAAAGTCATTGCTCGTCTGGTTCTCGATGATCCGGAACTTGGAACGCACGTAATTTTCGAGCTTGTTGTCGTAGCGATCCATATGATCCGGTGTGATATTCAAAATCGCAGCAATCCGTGGCCGGAATGTTTCGATGTGATCGAGCTGGAAACTGCTGACTTCGAGGATGATATCAGTGTCGTTATCTGCCTGTTCAACCACGTCGGAAAATGCCACACCGATATTGCCGGCAGTGGCATGGTTTCGGTTCGCCGTCTTCCATAGATGATCGATCCAGCTTGTTGTGGTTGTTTTTCCGTTCGTTCCGGTTATGGCCACTATATCACCTTTGCAGAACCAGCTTGCCGTCTCAATTTCCGAATAGACCGGCCGGCCTTCATTCGTAAAATGACGAATGATCGTGCTGGTATCCGGAACGCCGGGGCTCGTAACCAGGATGTCGGCATTCAGTGCAAGGTCTGTATGGCCATGCTGTTCGAAGTGGATGCCGGCTTCCAGCAACCGTGTTTCTGCGGCTTTTGATACAGGTCCGCTGTCAGACACAAACACATCGTATCCCTTGCGCTTGAGCAGGCATGCGGCTGCGATACCACTGCGAGCGGCTCCGGCTATGGTGATATGTTTTCCTTTCAGATCCATCATCTCAGCTTCAGGGTTACAAGGGATGAGAGTGCCAGTAAGACGGAAATGATCCAGAATCGAACCACGATCTTGGATTCAGCCCAGCCTCTTTTTTCAAAATGATGATGAATAGGCGCCATCAGGAAGAAACGCCGACCTTCTCCGTATTTTTTCTTCGTGTATTTGAAATAGGTCGTTTGGACGATAACGGAAACTGTTTCAAGGAAGAAAACACCGCATAAGATTGGAAGAATCAATTCTTTGCGAACCATCAATGCTACAGCGCCGATCGCTCCACCAATGGCTAGTGAACCTGTATCTCCCATGAATACCTGGGCGGGATATGAGTTGTACCAGAGGAAGCCCAAACATGCTCCGACAAGTGCTGAACAAAAGATGGTCAATTCGCCTGCTCCGGGTAAATAGAGAATGTTCAAAAACTGCGAGAAGTCGGTACGCCCGGATACGTAGCAGAAGATCCCGAGCGTCAGGACTACAATAGCTGATATGCCGGAAGCCAGGCCGTCGAGTCCATCTGTTAGATTTACGGCATTGCTTACCGCCGTGATAACAAAAATCACTACCGGGATATAAGTGATCCAGCCAAGAGTCTCACCCAGCACTGCATAATTGATATTGATATTCTTGACGAAGGGAACTGTTGTAAGCGTATTGTATGCATGAAAATCAGGGTACGTGTAGATCACGACGCCGAGGATGAGTCCTACCAAAACCTGTCCTGCTACCTTTACCCAGCTGTAAAGGCCTTTTTTATTCTTTCTGATAATTTTGATGTAGTCGTCAAGGAAACCGACGATGCCAAGAGTCAGCATTACAAAGAATACCAGCCATCCGTACACATTACCCGGACGAATCCAAAGAAGACTCGGCAGGAGAGTAGCCAGAATGATGATCAACCCGCCCATGCTTGGCGTGCCAGCTTTGCTGAGATGCGTATCAAGACCGATGTCGGTGCGAATCGTTTCGCCAAGCTGCATCTTTTTGAGCCAGTTGATAATATACTTTCCGATAATCAGACTGATGATCAGAGCTGTTACCGCAGCGAGTACACTTCTCGTTGAGATATATGAAAAAGCACCAAATCCCGGCGGATGATAATGAATTTCAAACCAATTAAGAATCCAGTACAGCATCAGCCCTCCTCCTCATTCAGGTGATGGCTATACCATGTTCGAATGGCTGCAGCCGCAATCTTGCGGTCATCAAAAGGATGCCGTTTCCCGTTAACTTCCTGATAATCTTCATGACCTTTACCCGCGACCAACACAATATCATCATCATTAGAAGATGTGATAGCGTGGATAATTGCCTTTTCCCGGTCGGAAATCCGTTCAGCCTCTTCCGGATGTTCCATGCCCTTGTAAATTTCATCGATGATCGCTTCGGGATCTTCCGTGCGCGGATTATCTGAAGTGACGATAACACGGTCGCCATAAGTTTCAGCTATTTTTCCCATGACCGGGCGTTTACTCCGGTCACGATCCCCGCCGCATCCGAAGACGATAACCAATTGTTGGTACGATTCACGTGCATCATGCAGGGTGGAAGATACTTTCTCGAGCGCATCGGGTGTGTGTGCGTAATCCACAAAAACGTTTGGATATGATTGGTCAGCATCGATTTTAACACGATCAAGCCGACCCGCTGCTCCTTTGGCATTCTTGAACGCTTCAGCCACATCTTCAGGTTCGAAACCCAGTGATGTACAAATGAGAAATGCCTGTGCCACATTGTACGCATTAAACTCGCCGACGAGCGGACTTTCAACAGGAAGGCTGTTGACGGATAAAGAAAGCCCGGAAGCGGTATTGGAGTTAATACGCAAACGATAGGGCAGATTCAGATTTTGACCAAACGTATAAATCCTTCCTTTGCATCCTTCTGCCATATAAGAACCATAGGGATCGTCACCATTGATGACGGCGCTTCCGCGATCGATTACCTTCGAAAAAAGCTTTTTTTTGGCTGCAGCATAAGCTTCCATCGTTTTGTGATAATCCAGATGATCCAGTGTCAGATTCGTAAAAGCGGCAACCTCGAAATCAATTCCGGATACTCTGTTCTGATCCAATGCATGGGAGGAGACCTCCATGACAACAAATTCAGTACCCAGATCAGCGATTTTTCGTAAATCATCAGCAAGTTCAACCGGATCGGCTGTAGTGTACTTGCTGGTTTCTGCTTTCTTACCAATGATCCGGGCCACGGTTCCGAGAAGTGCCGCTTTCTCACCCAGTGACGCTAAAATCTGGTATACAAGCGTGGTAACAGTAGTTTTCCCGTTAGTACCGGTGACACCGATAAAACGCAGCTTCTTTTGAGGATCTTCAAGCATGGCCAATGCCAGCTTGTTCAACAGGATTCGCGAGTTCTCAACAACAAGGAGCACCACATTTCCCGGAACGTCAATCTTGTGTTCCGCAATGATTACGCTGGCGCCTTTATCAATAGCCTTGGATACGAAATCATGTCCATCTACATTGAGGCCGCTGACAGCTACAAAAATGTCGCCCGGCCTGATCTTACGTGAATCGTGCTGTACACGACCATCGGCTACTTCGATCTTTCCAGATACGGATACAGGCTTGCATAACGCTATGAGTTGATCCCACATCATCGGCTTGTACCTCCTGAATTTGTGATCTCTTTCATGCTGTGGGCCCTGCCGCGTACTGTCACCGTTGAACCAATCTGCATACGTTGACCGCCAAGAGGGAACTGGGTGTAGATGGTTCCAGAACCTACTATCTTAATATTCAAGCCACGCTCGCTTGCGTACCACATTGCCTGGCGCATGCTCATTCCATGAAGATCGGGTACGGTCACGTATTTCTGGTCTTTCTCAACCGGATTCACTTTTTCAGTAACGAGTTCGATACGCTGTCCGGGTTTTAACTCGGTTCCTGCCTCAGGTTTCTGACTGTCAATGACTCTGCCACTGCCTTTTATCTGATAGGCGATATTCAGCTTACTCAGTAACTCTTGTGCGGTGCTGGTTTGCATACCACCCACGTTGGGTGCCACCGCTAAATATTCATACTGATCTTCATTATTTGGTTGGATAGTCATGTCGGGATCCATGCGAGCCACACGTTTGGCGATATCATGAAACACAGGACCAGCAGCCAGACCACCGTAAATTGTCGTTCTTGGCTCATCCATGATGATCAGGCAGACATATTTTGGATTATCCGCGGGGAAAAATCCTACAAATGAAGCGTGATATTTGAAATGATATTTCCCGTCTTTATAAATCTGGGCCGTACCGGTTTTGCCGGCAATTTCCAGACCCTGAACCTGGGCCAGAGCCGCTGTTCCGGAATCGGATACTACCCCTTCAAATACAGGTAGTAATTTCTTGATTGTCGATCGGTCAGCAATCCGGCGTACTCGTATCGGTCTGAACTGTTTGATGACATCGCCATCATCGTCAGTTATACGGTCCACCAGGCGGGGACGCATCAATACGCCGTTATTCGCAAATGCGGCATATGCCTGAGCCAATTGAATAGGGGTAATTTGAACCCCGTAACCGACAGCCATCCAGGGAAGAGTGATTTTGCTCCAGGTGAATGGTTTTCTTAATCGTCCGTCTTCCTCGTATGGGAGATCAATTTGTGTGGGAGAACCGAATCCAAGATTACGCGCATATTGATAGAAAACTTCCGGTTTCAGCCGCATGGCAATCTCAGCGGTGCCGATGTTGGATGATTTCTCAATGATCTCAGGAAATGACAGGGTACCAAGAGGCTCGTGATCACGCATCCACTGACCATAAATGAGTTTCTTGCCGTCAGCGGGTGTCCGGATCGTATCATGAAGAGTCACAACTCCCTGTTCAAGCGCGGCGATCGCTGTAACAAGTTTGAATGTGGAACCGGGTTCGATCATATCCGTAACCGACATGTTGCGGCGAACCTCATCGGGTGTCTGACCTGGTGCGTTAGGGTCGAATGACGGATAGTTTGCCATCGCCTTCACATCACCGGTTCTGGGATCCAGAACGATTGCCTCTCCATATGAGGCGTGCGTACGTTCTACGCCATTTCTAAGTTCTTCCTCAACAACTGCTTGTATGTGGACATCGAGCGTCGTGTGCAGGTTGTAGCCGTTGACAGGTTTCTTTCGCGGCGTCCCAAGAACAGCTCGAATATGGCGATGGTTGTCGAGTTGAACCTGCTGCAGGCCGTCTTCTCCCCGGAGCATGTCATTATAATATCTCTCCAGTCCATTGACTCCATCCATATTGTAATTGACATAACCAAGTACCGGTGCTGCCAGAGAATCATAGTTATAGCGTCGTTTGTGCTGTTCACTCAGAATGATGCCACGGTAGTTAAGTGAATGAAGAGCTTCCCACGCTTTGGTGTTCAGGCCCTTAGCCATAACAATATACCGGGAACCTTTAGGCGCGCCAGCAATTTTACGACGATATTGATAGCTGCTCAATTGCGTATAGGCACCCAAAGAATCGCAAACCCGGTTTAACTTGGCCCGATCCATTTTCGGAGCTTTGGGATCGACTGCCATATTATAGGATACCGCATTCGTTGCAAGCACGCGTCCCTGATCATCCAAAATATCGCCACGAAGAGCTGGTATAGGCACAAAGTCGATGGCCTGAGCACTCCAAAGCTCGCGCAGTTGATGTCCGTTCCACACATTTATCCGCATCAATTGCAGAATTATTGCGCAGGGCAACAGGAAAACAAGCCCGAAAATAAAAGGAGCCCTATGTAATATGTCTCGCCTTTCGCTCACGTGGATTTAATGGTCAATTATAATAACGTGGTCCGTTGGTCCGCCGGTAATCATGCCCAGTTTTCGGGCCTTGCTGTATATTGCGGTCGGGCCGATCATCTTGTCGTAAGTAAATTTTCTGTCGTTGTAAATGCGCTGAGTTTGTTCGTACTTCTTTTGAAGCTGTTGGACTTCACCAAGCAGACGTTGGGTATAAAAAACATGGTTCAGATAGAGAAGACCAGCAATACCGAAAAGAATTGAACCGACAATAACCTTCCAGGGTTTAATGTTCGAGAATTCAGGGATTTTGCGTTTTTTCTCGGGCTCGCGGGCGTAGCTGACGGCATTCTTTCCCGTATCCGGCGAAAATACACCCCCTTTTCCTTGCTGATAGCGGGATTTTGCTATTACCCCATTGGGACGGTTTGAATGCCTTTTATTTTTACTAGCTGATTTTTTTATGGGAGTATTCACATACATCATGATGATCCTGTCGCTTTTTTGATGCCGACACGCATACGCGCACTGCGTGCACGCGGATTGTGTCCAACTTCTTCCGGAGATGCTGTGATCACCTTTCTATTCAATAATTCCATGTCGGTGAGAGGATTTCCGAAAAAATCCTTCTTTAGATTGCCTTGTATATTTCCTGTGCGAAAAAAATGTTTGACCAACCGGTCTTCCAGCGAGTGATAGGAGATGACAGCGAAACGGCCATTCTCTTTCAAAAACTTTCGGCCTGCATTCAGACCTTTTTCCAGCATTTCAAGTTCTCTGTTGACCTCGATGCGTATAGCCTGAAAAACACGGGCAACGGACTTAATTGCATGAGGCCCCTGTACAACAGAACTAATGACATCACGCAACTCTTTGGTTGTATGCAGTGGTCGCTTCCCTACTATCGCACTTGCAATGCGACGGCTGTGTCTTTCTTCACCATATGTATAAATCAGGTTCGTCAAGTCTTCCTGCGAGTATTGATTTACCACTGTTTCTGCTGTAATACCTGTCATGGCTCCCATGCGCATGTCAAGGGGCCCGTCTTCCCGGAAACTGAAACCGCGACTTGCTTCATCGATCTGGTGGCTTGATACTCCCAAATCCAGCAGGATACCCGATACCTGTCCTTCAAGTTCAGGGGGCAGGATGATATCCATGAAACCAAAGTTGCCCATTATCAGGTGTAGCCTTGGGTCTTCTTCCCGTTGTGTGCGTACCTGTTGCAGTGCTTCCGGATCCTGGTCGATTCCGTAGATTTGACCGTTCTTCTCCAATTTCTTAAGGATACCGGCGGTATGTCCGCCACCACCCAAAGTTCCATCAACGTAGATGCCTTCCCGGTCAGTCACCAACGTTTCGATGGTTTCGGAGAGAAGAACAGGGTCATGAAATGAGAGATTGCTCATTTCTCCTCTTCGTCCTCGAACCCTCCCATAACATCTTCAAAGAGCTCCTGGTATGCCTCGAAATCCAGGTTTTCATCTTCACGGGCCAACGCCTCGGGCGACCAAAGCTCGACGCGTTCCCCACTGCCTATGAAGACGACTTTGCTGGTTATGCCTACCATTTCCATTAATTTGGAAGGAAGGCCCAGCCGGTTTTGTCGGTCGAGAATCAGATCGTCAGCGGTTCTTAGGAAATTGCGGATTACTGTTCGCCCCCGTTTGTTGAAGGAATTGATCTTCTTGAGTTTCCGCTCGACTTTCTGCCATTCGTCTTCCGGGTATAAATAAAGACATTGTTCAAGTCCCCGTACGATCGTGAAACGTTCCTCGGCCACGGGATTGAGAAACTTCCGTAATTTTGACGGAAAGCTTACTCGCCCTTTCTCATCGACCGCATGTTCGTATTCACCTTTGAAGCTCGACACGGGGGTTGTCGCTTAAAATGTTACCGGAAGGGAAGTCATTGGGATATTCTCCCACTCCTTCCCACTTTACCCCACAAAGTACCCTAATCTTATACTTTATGTCAAGCCTTTATGACGCTTTTAAATACTTTTTTTCAATGCTTTATCTGTGTTTTTACGAAAAATACCAGACGAACAGTATTATGTCTATGTTAAACAAGTGTTTAACATAGAATATGTATGTATAATGTGTATATGTGGATAACGTGATTTTTGTTCAAAAAATGTGACGAAATACAAATAATGATCTGCTAAATTCTGGAAATGTTGAGATTTCAGAGAGAATTGGGGCTCAAATTTCGCAAATGAGATTGGATATAAAGATCAGACGACTACGTTCTTATTTTTGTATTGCGGACAGATAAGAAAATGTGGATAAAAGGAATAAAGGGTCTCTGATATTTTTGGGAGGATGAATAGTATCAGATTTATGAAATATCTGAGTTGATGAGAGCCGGTATCGAATATATTCAGAGTAGTCACAAGTCACAGACTTGCGATATGACGGGAGGCTCCGATTATTGCGGATAACTTTTGCCGGGAATGATATCCACTGGTTCTTCACCAATCAAAAGGCTTGTCATTGGGAGGTGTCTACCCTGCAGCAATGCCCAACTACGAAATACATAGCATGTCGATCTACAGAGGGTTTTATGGTATTGCTTAGAAGACACCGTGGCAATCTCCATACTTTTGGCACTGATCCAAAACTGGTTCTCTCAGGATCGGTTCCTGATTGATACGGGATTGCCGCGTCGCCCTAAAGGGACTCCCCACAAAGACAACCAAGGGTTACGATCAAAAGCCAACTTGCCATCAACAGGAATGGTTGATCTTTTGGCACTGCTAATGAGTGATAGATTCTCGTATCTTTAAAATATCGACCAATAAGCCTGAAGCGGTTACTTCAGGACCAGCACCCGGACCCTGGATGACCATAGGCTGTTCATTGTAGAAATCGGTACGGAACAGGATGAGGTTGTCTGTTCCGTGCAGGTTGTAGAGAGGAGAGTCTGAATCAATAGCTTCCACACCAACATGTATCGAGCCGTTTTCCAGCTTTCCAGAGAAAACAAGGCGTTGATTGTTGGATCGTGCTTCATTTACTTTTTTCTCCCATTCGTCATCCATAGACGACAGGCTTTTCCAGAATTCATCAATACTCACATCCTGTAAAGATTCAGGCACGAGATTCTCGACAACGACATCAGAACGTTCAATCTTAACTCCGATGCATCGCGAGAGTGTTAAAAATTTTCTGGCGACGTCTTCACCGGACAGGTCATCACGTGGATTGGGTTCTGTGTAACCACGGTCATGGGCTTCTTTGACAGCCTGGCTGAAAGTTGAACCCGCATTTAAACGGTCAAACAGGAATGATAATGTTCCGGAAACAACTCCTTCGATGCCGGTGACAGGGTCTCCGCTGGACAAGAAGTTATCCAGTGTGCTTAATACAGGAAGTCCGGCCCCGACGGTTGTTTCGTAATAAAAATGTGTACCGTGAGAGGATAGATCGTACAAACGATCGAAATAAGCCTGTTCGCGGGTGTTAGCAATTTTACTCGAAGTCGCGATGTGGACCCCTTTTTCAAGCAGGGGTTCATAAATTTTGGCCGCAATCTCGCTGCCGGTCGTATCGACAAAGATTGAACGGCTTCCGTAACTGTTTGCTAAGCGGTCTGTGATCTTATCCCAATCCAGCTCTTCACCACGTTGGGAGAGTTCTTCACGGATCTTATCACTGGCAAGTCCGGGTTCGTACCAAACCATCCTGCGGCTGTCACAAGCTCCGATGATCCGGAAATAATCCTGCCTCAGATGTTTGTTTAAGAGACGCAGAAGTGTACCACCGACATTCCCGATACCAGCAATGAATAACCGAACCTGTCCGTGTGGCAGGCAGTATTCATCGTGAAGGAGTCTTACTGTCCGTATCGCCGAATCAGTAGGTACGGCAATAGTAAAATGACGATTCGAATGTCCGCGTGCATAAGCAAGAGGGCGGATGCCGTGGCGATTCAGCAACCGGATGGCATCACCGGCCAAACCCGTATCTTCAATCAGGCGATCTCCGATGATTGTTACGAGACTAACATCACTGAGGATCTCAGGTTCGTGGAGAAGCGCATCGTCAAGCTCTTCTTTGAATGTATTTTTTATGACATCCAGAGCCCGGTCCTGGTCTTTGTCAGAAATCGCGACGGTGAAACCGAGTTCCGTTGAGGCCGAAGCGGTAAACCAGACGTGTAATTTTTCATTTTCAAAGGCGGAAAGAGCACGTGTAAGGAGTCGCGGCACATTTTTTAACCCACGGCTGTGCAATGTAACAATGGCTGCATGTTCCCGAAGCGACACGGATCGTAATACACCGGTAGTTTCGCCATTTTGCTGGGTAATAAGTGTCCCTTCATCTTCCGGCTTGAATGTGTTTTTGATGTATACCGGTATTTTTTGCTGTTCAACCGGGATCACCGTTTTGGGATGGACAACGGTCGATCCAAAATGGGCCATCTCAGCCATTTCATGATAATTGATCTTCTGAATAGGATAAGCGGTCGGTGTATGATTCGGGTCGGCTGTAAACACACCGCTTACATCTGTCCAGATTTCAACGTGACGTGCTCCAAGAGCTTCACCCACGATGCCCGCCGTGTAATCGGATCCAGATCTGCCGAGCGTTGTAATCCTGTTGTCCTGCGTCGATCCAATAAAACCGGTAATCACAGGAATATTCCCGTTCATGACCGGGAAGGCATCACGTATCAGTTTTCGTGTGGTCACCTCGTCAACACGTGCATCGCCGAAATCATCAGAGGTCCTGACAAATTTATGGCTGTCGCATGCATGGGCCGGAATGCCGTTTTCATCCAGTACGGCAGCAAAGAGACGATTGGATAAACGCTCACCAAACGAGAGGATATAATCCTGCTTATCAAGAGAGACATGTTTTTCTCCCGTGACCTGTTGAAAAGCTCCTTTTAATAATTCGAAGAGACGAGACCATTCAGTGTAAAGAACATCAAGTTTTTCGGAATCCAACAGCTGCCCGGCTGTTTGATGATGCCTTTTAATTAGCTGGTCGAAGTGCACTTCCCACTCATCGCCGCCTTTTAAAGCCAGATCTGTTATAACGATGAGTTCATTGGTAACGCCTCCCAATGCTGATACGACAATAGCGACATGACCATCTTGAAGTTTCGGACGCAGTATTCCAACGGCATTTAAAATGCGGTCAGGTGTGGAAAGTGATGATCCACCAAACTTTAATACAAACAGGGGGTATGATTCGTTCAAGGGTTTACAGTCTGAGATTTAGCGAGTTCATTAAAAAAGGATCCGATGATCTCTTCCATGCTTTCGAATTCGATAAGGAAGGCATCATGGCCATAGTCAGAATGCAGGACAGCGAGTTGTCCGTTGCCTAATAAATCGGACAATTCTTTCTGTTCCTGAACCGGATAAAGTAAATCGGAGTCAATGCCCACTACGAGGGCGGGAATGGTAATTTTACCTAAAATTTCATGATATGTACCCCGGTCCCGGGCAACGTCGTGGCTGTCCATTGCTTCGGTCAGGCGCACATATGTGACCGCATCGAACCGGTCATTCAGCTTTTGCCCCTGGTAGTCCAGGTATGATTGGACCTGGAACAGACCGGAGCCATTTTGGTAAGTACGACCAAAACGACGTTCGAATGAACTGGCCGTACGATAGCTGATCATTGCCATCATTCGGGCAGCAGAGAGTCCTGCTTCGGGCTTTTTATCGTTGTTATAAAAACCATTGTTCCAGTTGGGATCGGCATAAATAGCACGCCTTTGAGCTTCACTGGTGCCGATGGCCCACGCAGAGTGAGCCTTGCCCATGCCGAGTGCAATGATCGACTCAACGCGGGTATCCATTATTGCCATTTCGAGCACCTGCATCCCACCCATGGAACCACCGATGGCCAAACGAATACCCTTAATATCGAGTTCATCAAAGAGCAGCTGCTGGAAACGAACCATATCGCGGATTGTAACTTTAGGGAAGTCCGCCAGGTATGGCTTGCCGGTTTTGGGATTTATGCTGCGTGGTCCTGAACTACCATAGCAGCTTCCAAGCACATTGGCGCAAAGGATGAAATCCCGATCAGGATCGAGTGTTTTGCCAGGCCCGAATAATCCACTAAACCATTCATCCGCAGCCGGTCCGCCGGTCAGTGCATGGCAGATAACCACGACATTTGTCCGGTCATTGTTCAACACTCCCCAGGTTTGGTACGCAATCTGAGGTTCAACCAGCTCAAAACCCGATTCGGTAGTGAATGGCTCAGTGAAACGATGTATGTGAGCACCTTGACTCATCTGTAAAATCAGTTCGAAAAATAATATGAGTTAATGTTCAAAAACCAGATACGTAACAAAAGGTTTGTTTCGTATCTGGCTTCAAACGATTTACATGTCAGAATGATGACATGGAGTATTGTCTATTTCAAATAGAGCCCATGAACAACATCGAAGTTGATGACGGATTGACTCAGCCAGCCTTATCGACTGGTTGGTATCAAATCTGTTAATCACATATGAGTTCATGTGTCTTTCGTCCCGTTTTAATTTTAAGCGGTGACCGCAACGTGATTAAATGCATTTTCGAAGTCAGCGATGATGTCATCGATATGTTCGATACCAACGGATACACGAACCAGATCTTTTGTGACACCGCTCTTCAGCTGATCTTCGTCGCTGAGTTGCTGGTGAGTGGTTGATGCCGGATGAATAACGAGTGTCTTTGCATCACCCACATTTGCCAAATGGCTGGCCAGCTCCAGGTTGTTGATAAAATCTTTGCCGGCCTCGAGCCCGCCCTTGATGCCGAAAACTACGATTGATCCGTAATGATCTTTACGCAAATACTTTTTGGCAGCTTCGTGTGAGGGGTGATCTTCGAGTCCCGGATACAATACCCAATCGACCTGTGGCTGTTTTTGAAGCCAACGGGCCAGTTTCAACGCGTTTTGATTATGACGTTCCACGCGCAGTGACAAGGTTTCGAGTCCTTGCAGCAACAGGAACGCATTGAATGGGCTGGCAGCAGGTCCCAGGTCACGCAGACCTTCAACACGGGCGCGGATGATGAATGCGATGTTGCCGAAACCACCATCGGGTCCGAATACATCGGTGTAAACAAGGCCGTGGTAACTTGGGCTGGGCTCATTAAGAAGCGGGAAATCGCCTTTTCTCCAGTCAAATTTACCGGAATCAACAATCAGACCACCGATGGATGTACCATGACCTCCGATCCATTTTGTAGCCGAATGAACGACTACGTCGGCACCGTGGTCAATCGGACGGCAGAGGTAACCGCCACATCCAAATGTATTGTCGACGATCAGCGGAATGTTATGGCTGTGAGCAACTTTAGCAATGTTTTCAAAATCAGGAATACTCAGTTTTGGGTTACCAATCGTCTCAACATAGACAGCTTTGGTATTATCCTGGATTGCTTTGTCAAAATCAGCGGGATCATCGGAATCGACAAAGCTGGTTTTGATGCCGAGGTTTGGTAGTGTGTTAGCCAGCAGATTGTGCGTACCACCATAAAGACGGCTGGATGCCACGATATGATCGCCTGCCCGGGCAATGTTTGTGATAGCCAGTGTTTCAGCAGATTGTCCTGATGCCGTGGAAAGAGCTGCGGCTCCGCCTTCCAAAAGGGCAATTCGCTGTTCTAGCACATCGCAGGTCGGATTCATAATCCGTGTGTAAATGTTGCCGAACTGCTTCAGTGCGAATAGGTTGGCAGCATGGTCAGTATCTTCAAAATTGTATGAAGTTGTCTGGTAAATGGGCACTGCACGAGACCCGGTTGTGGGGTCAGGCTCTTGTCCGCCATGTAATTGCAGCGTTTCAAATTTGTATTCAGATACCTTGTCTTTGTTCATTGCGCGTAGTGTTTTACGAGGTTGACGTTGTGATTAGCCTTACCAAGCTGATAATTCCAACGTAAGACAGAGGTATACCGTTTTTATAGAACTGATTCCATTCGGGAAAGGCTGCAAATAAAAAAGCCTCTCCCGAAAAGATGATAGGAAGAGGCTCAATAACTATAATACATTAAGCCAGCTTTCTCATCTTCCCCGGGTTTTAAACCTCCGAGCTGGAATTAGCACCTGACACTCAGGGGTAAACCTGAACCGGTTGCTAAGGCTTCATAGGGCCAGTCCCTCCGCCTTTCTGGATAAGAATTTTCAGCTTTCAGCCAATAAAAAGAACAAAAGTGATTGAAAAATATCTTCACTTTATATTTGAACAAATATAGTGAAATTAAATGTGTTCTGGCAAATTTTTAGGCCGGCAGATCGTGTTGGCAGAAAACGCCACTATTCATAACCATACGATCGAAGAAATGAATCACGGTCGCGCCATTTATCTCTTGCTTTTACAAATAAATTGAGACGGACTTTCTTTCCCAGGAATGCTTCGATTGATTTGCGGGCCGCTGTTCCGGTTTTCTTCAAAGCAGATCCTTTCTTTCCGATCAGTATGCCCTTTTGCGATTCCCGGTTTACAACGATATCTGCATCGATGACATCCATTTCATCACCTTCCTGATATTGGATGATATTTACCGTCGTCGAATATGGGATTTCCTGTTGATATAAAAGGAATATCTGTTCCCGGATAAGTTCGGCGACAAAAAAGCGTTCAGGATGTTCGGAAATCTGATTGTGAGGATAGAAAGGCGGACCAGGCGGGATACGCCTTATCAGCTCGCTTTTCAGTTCTTCAACGCCCGTACCTTTTTTAGCAGAAACGGGAAAGATGCCGGCAAACGGATATGTCTTGCCGAGAGCTTCAGCAACTGGCAGGCCCATTTGGGTGGCTATTAGATCCATTTTATTTAATACCAGCAAGACTGGCTTCCTGAATGAGTTCAGCAGTTCGACCGGCACGTCAGGTTTTTTGTCGTTCGTTACATCGTATATAAATAGTACAACGTCTGAATCCTGACGTGTACGTTCGACCTGGTCCATCATCAATTGTTGAAGCCGGTAATTTGGTTTGATGATGCCCGGTGTGTCGAGAAATATAATCTGCGCGTTGTCACTGGAGTAAATCCCTAAGATTCTATGCCGCGTAGTTTGGGGTTTCGGCGTGGTTATAGAGAGGCGGGATCCGATAAGCGTGTTAAACAGGGTAGATTTTCCCGCATTCGGCTTGCCAATCAAAGCCACATAGCCCGACTTATGCACAGTCTTTTTGAAATTCGGATCTTGTTGTTCAGTTTTCATCAGCTGACCCACTATGAATGATATCCGCCATCCGCTGTACCGAATTTACCAGGCCGTTGAACAGGGCGTCGCAGATTAAAGCATGGCCAATGCTGACATCATGTAAAAATGGAATGGATTCGATGAGTGGGCGCGTATTTTCAAAATTAAGACCGTGACCTGCGTTTACCTGGAGTCCAGAGGAATGAGCGAGTTCAGCCGCCTTAATCAACCTGTCGAGTTCATATTTCCGTTCTATGTCCGTTTCAGCATTGGCATAGGTGCCCGTATGCAGTTCAACGGCTTCAACACCGAGATCGACGGATCGCTTGATATCGTCAATCACCGGATCGACAAAGAGGCTGATGGCAACATGATTTTCCTTAAGAAACGGAACCACACGGGTTTGAAAGTCTTTATAGAGTACTTTCATGTCAAGACCTCCTTCGGTAGTCAATTCCTGACGCTTTTCCGGAACCAGCGTTGACAAATCTGGTTGAATTTTACTGCATATTTTTAACATTTCATCGGTAGCGGCCATTTCGAAATCGATGAGTCCACGAACAGATTGTTTTAACCTTTGGACATCGCTATCTCTAATATGCCTCCTGTCTTCCCTGAGGTGAAATACAATACCCTTTGCGCCGGCATCTTCACATACTCTTGCGGCTTCGACCGGATCCGGATAACCTTCATCCCGAGCATTTCGAAGAGTGGCAACATGATCTATATTGACAAGTAATTGCATAAGTGTATTTTGTTCTGACTGGAAAAAAATTGGTATTCGTAGTATTCTTGCAAGGTATATTGAAATAATGCAACAACGTTAAGCAACCGAAGCTGATATCTGCTATAGAGGACAGATTATAAGGTTCAAAGATACTGAGAATTGATTTAAATGAAAGTTATAGAGCACTACGAAAAAGCCGGCAGTCCCCTGATTTCCTTCGAAATCATACCCCCCAAAAGAGGAAGTTCTGTTCAACAGGTATTTGATTCTCTCGATGAGGTCATGCGGTTTCGTCCTCCTTTTATCGATGTGACCTCACACGCCGCCGAGGCTTATTATGAAGAACTGCCCGACGGAACAGTGAAAAGACACACCAAACGTAAACGGCCGGGTACGATCGGACTGTGTGCTGCTATCAAACATCGCTATGGAGTAGATCCCGTTCCGCACGTTATCTGTCGCGGTTTTACCAAGGAAGAGACAGAGGATGCTCTTATCGAGCTGCACTATCTGGGAATTGATAATGTGCTGGCGATCAGGGGAGACGACGCTGCCCCGAAACCTGTCTCTCCCGACCGCTCTATAAATCCGTATGCAATAGACCTGGTCAAACAGATTAAGCGCATGAACCAGGGGGTTTATCTGGAAGAATTAATCGATGCCCAGTCTACTAATTTTTGCATCGGAGTAGGTGGCTATCCGGAAAAACATTTTGAAGCACCCAATCTCGACTGGGATATTCATTCTCTGAAAGAAAAGGTAGATGCCGGAGCCGACTACATCGTTACCCAGATGTTTTTTGATAATGATGCCTATTTTAATTTTGTGGATAAATGCCGGGATGCCGGTATCACTGTGCCTATCGTACCAGGACTGAAAGTGATTACCCGGTCCAGCAACATGAGTTCACTGCCGCGGACATTTTTTGTGAATCTTCCGGAAGAATTAACAGCCGAGTTAACGAAGAATCCTGACCAGGCAAAACAAATTGGTATTGAGTGGTGTAAGAAACAATCGATTGAACTACTGGACAGGGGGGCACCGGGTTTGCACTATTATATTATGTCAAACCCTATGCCGGCTATTGAGGTTATAGAATCAATACCGGGACTCACGTTCTCTAAAATTCACAAGACAACCAGCACGCAATAAGCTGGTTGTTTTAATTAGATTCTTTTTCCGGAAGTTATATACGTCTCATATAATGAATTGGGGTCTTATTCTTTGTCAGTTCGCTGTGACGGTTTAACCCAGTGTCTCGGAGTTATTGCACTTCCCGGTTGATGAACTATACAAATAAGTGAAGCTATACATAGTCATTAGATCACCGGTTCTTGGCTGGTTATCTTTTACTTACCATAATTCGAATTCATCCAGACATTTTGATAATGATATGTGACGGTTGCCATTATTCTCTCATGTGTCTGTCCGAAATGTAAGCGCTTCAGTTAAAAATCACGTCCGTTTCATCTCTTTTGAAAGTAATCCTGATGTGTAATGAAATCTACTTTTGTGGTGAATTTAAACAGAATTGCACCAATGGAAGAAAGTGTCTGATTTTCTTTCATGAAATAAAATGTAACAAATTAACAGTTTTTAAATGTGAAGAAATGAAAAATCAAAGACACTAACATAAATGGAGTATTATTACAGTAATATTTGGTCTTATGTATAGTCATTTGAGGGTGAACGTTTTTTGAAGTATTAGATAGCGGTTGTAGTGTTTTTTGTAACAGGGTTATGAAAGAGATAGTGGATAAAAGGTAAATACTTATATAAAAGACGTTATGTAATGTATTGGTTTTTTTGTACAACTTGTTGCATGATTTTATTTAACAATTTTTATTCAAATAAAAGGGGTTTTTGGAGTTAATAAGTGAGGTAATGTTATCGTTAAACATAAAATCTAATAACGTTATTAGATTTTATAATAAAGACTATTATGTTATTCAATAACTAAATAAATGATGATATATAGGATAGTTTATAAATGATCTCTAAAGCTTTATATGGATAATATGCGAATGTTAACGAAAACATTTTTTAATATTTTGGAATAATATACAAGTATTATTTATTGTATAATATACTTTATAGTTAAAAATATTAATAATTAGTATATATATGCGTTATTATTTTAAATAATAATAATAATAATAATTAATTAATTAATTTTGCTGGTTCATTTAATTGCCATAATTATCATGCAAGTTTATTGCAAAAGTTAAAATCATTCGATAACATCACGATTGGTTTATCTCCAAGTCTGTAGTCACAATAACCAGGGAGGAAAAGAATGGAAAGGTGGAAACATGTAAGACTGTTACTAACGTCTATCTTGTTTTGCGCTGCCATGGTAACGAATGCCATGGCACAAAATACTGTAACAGGAAAAGTCACAGCTAAATCTGATGGAAGTCCGCTTCCGGGAGTGAATATTCTCGTGAAGGGTACAACCAGCGGAACTGCGACGGATCCAAATGGTAATTATTCCGTAAATGTATCTTCATTGCAGGATACATTGGTATTCTCATATATAGGATATCAATCACAAATAGAACCTATCAATGGACAGTCTACAATCAATATCGCATTGATTTCGGAGACTTACGGCGGTCAGGAATTAGTTGTAGTCGGATATGGTTCCCAGGAAAAGAAAACAATCACAAGTTCTGTGACGAGTGTCTCGTCTGAAGATTTTAATAAAGGAACCATCAACGATCCTGCTCAATTACTGCAGGGTAAGGTTTCCGGGATGACGATTAGTAAGCCAGGCGGTGATCCCAACGGGGATTACACTATCCGTCTGCGTGGTCTCTCGTCTATCGGTGCAAATTCATCACCACTTGTTGTTATTGATGGGGTCCCAGGCGCATCTATGAGTAGCGTCGATCCCAATGACATCAAGTCGATTGATGTTTTGAAGGATGCTTCTTCATCAGCTATATATGGAACACGCGGATCCGGCGGTGTAATTATCATCACTACCAAATCGGGTTCTGTATCATCCGGAAAACCATCATTCAGCGTGGAGTATAATGGTTCCGTAGCTCTATCAAATCCATATCGTGAAGTTAAAGTTTTAAGTGCAGATCAATATAAGAGCCTTACAGGTTCTTCTGACCGTGGTTCATCAACTGATTGGATGAATGCGATAACACATACCGGCGTTGATCAAATACACGAACTGGCTTTTTCAGGGGGTGCACAAAATACCGCCTATCGGGCTTCGCTCAACTATCGTGATGTTCAGGGTATCGAAAGACATACCGGATTTAATCAACTGAACGGCCGCTTAAATCTTACGCAATACGCTTTGAATCAAAAGGCCACATTCAAGGTTAATCTTTCGGTTACCAATAAAAATCAGGAATTAGGCTTCCCGGAAGCTTTCCGTTATGCAACTATCTATAATCCGACGGCCCCAATAAAGGACCCAAGTAATCCAACTTATGGTGGATACTACGAAGAAAATGCGTTCGATTACTTTAACCCGGTTGCCATCATTAACCAAAACATAAACCAGGGTAATCGGAAGCAAATTTTAGGTAGTTTGCGGGGTGAGTATGATTTCTCGGATTATATTCCGGGATTGAGTTTGGCCGGCTTTTATTCGGAGCAGCGCCGATCAGATTCCCAGGATCAGTATTATCCAAGTACAGCCAATTATCGTGGATTTAACCACACAGGTTGGGCCAGAGAGGATAAAAATGATTATACGGATCGACTCGTAGAAGCTACCGGACACTACTTGCACACCGTGTTCTCCGGAATGGATGTGGACGCTGTTGCCGGGTATTCCTACCAGGAGTTTTACCACACTTACTCTCATATTTATGCCGGTAATTTTATCACGGATGCGTTCTCTTTTAATAATCTGAGTGGGGCTCAGGATATCGCAAACGGTTTGGCCGATATTACAAGCAGTAAAGATTCTCATAAACTTATTGCTTTCTTTGGAAGAGCCAATCTGAATTACCGTGATACTTACTTCGCTTCTGCGAGCATCAGACATGAAGGCTCGACCAGGTTTGGCATCAACAATAAGTGGGGTAACTTTTGGGCAGTAAACGGTGGTATTCAACTTACCGAGTTGATCAATCTTCCCCACGTTAACAGCTTAAAGATCCGTGGATCTTACGGAGTCACCGGGAATGATGCTCCCGAGAGCTATCTGTCTCTCTTACGATTCTCCCCAAGTGGTTCGTTTCTGGTGAATGGAACTTTTATTCCGGCTTATTCACCATCACAACAGAATAACCCGTATCTGAAGTGGGAGACGAAGAAAGGCCTCGATTTTGGTGTTGATTTTGCCCTCCTTAATTCTAAGGTCAGTGGATCCATTGACTATTACTACGACAAAACCGACAACCTGATTTATCAGGCCACAGTGCCGGTTCCGCCGAATCTGTCCACAACAGAATGGCTAAATGTCGGTAAATTGAACAACGCGGGTTTTGATTTCAACCTGACCGTGAATGCCATCCAAAAGTCTGATTTCAGTTGGACGACCAGCGGAACGTTTTCACTGTATAGAAGAACACGTCTTGCTTCTCTTTCAAATGATCAGTTCCAGTTCGGTAGCCAACAGTTTATTTCAAACCTTGGCGCACCTGGACAGAACAGTACCTATTTGATCAGGGTTAAAGAAGGTGAACCACTTGGCCAGATTTGGGGTCCTATTTTTGCCGGAGTTCAAAATGGTAAATGGATGGTGAAACAACTGGATCAGAATGGGAAGCCAACGGGTAAGGTCATTGCGTTCAGTGATGCACAGCCATCAGATCGTACCGTACTTGGAAACGGACTTCCCAAATGGCAGTTCGGCTGGAATAACTCGATCAACTATAAGAATTGGGATCTGAATTTCTTCATCAGGGGCACGTTTGGTCATGACCTGATCAATACATTTCGGGCCTTCTACGAAGATCCGGCGCCATCTGTTGTCGGTCAGCATAATGTGCTCTCCTCATCACTTAGTTTGAAGGGGCTCACTGAAGATCCGCAATTCACAAGTTACGATGTGGAAAAGGGTGATTTTGTCAAACTCGATAACGCCACTCTTGGTTATACGGTACCCTTGCCAAAGAATTTCTCTGTGACAAGCCTGCGATTCTTTGTGACAGGCCAGAACCTGGTGACCATCACTAATTTTAAAGGTCCTGATCCAGAACCAAGTCTTGCGGATGTTGGGAATGCTGATAACGGAGGTTTCCCTGCAAATGCAGCTAACCCGGACAAACTTGCACCGGGCATCGCTCGCCGGAACTCATGGTTCATGGCACGTACCTTTACCCTGGGTGTAAATCTCAAATTTTAATCGCAGCTGTAAATCGTATTTGACATGAGTACAAAAAAGCTTTTTAAACAAAAATGGATGTGGGTACTCTTGGCCGCTGTTGTGGTAAGTGTATCCTGTACAAATCTGACAGAGAAACCATATAGCACGGTTACAGCTAATAACTTCTTCCAAACCGATGAGCAATTCTCTTCTGCCTTGGGAGCAGCTTATAGTAACCTCGGAGCTTATGGCGGACACAATGGATATTTCTCCGCTCAGGAAAATTCCACAGATGAGACCGTCATTCCCCAACGCGGTACTGACTGGTACGACGGCGGGCAATGGATACGTGCTCAGCTTCACACGTTTGATATCAAGGATGATTACATCAATAATACGTGGACATTTCTGTTCGGTGGTGTAAATACTTGTAACCGCCTGATTTATCAATTTGATCAACTCGTAAAGAGCGGTTCGGTAGATCAGGCCAAAGCTGCAAGTTTTACTGCAGAGCTTAAGACCCTGCGTGCACTCTACTATTACTGGTTGTTGGACCTCTACGGAAATGTCCCCATTGTTACTGATTTTGCCAACGCATCCCAGGCACCGGCAAACGAGAAGAATTTCCAGGCGGGCCGCACTAAAGTCTATAACTTCATTGAAAAAGAGGTTAAGGACAATATGAATCAACTCAGTAGAGCCAACAATCAATCGACTTATGGTCGGATGAATGTCTGGGCTGCTCATTTCATACTCGCAAAATTGTATCTGAATTCGGAGGTCTATACGGGTACTGCCCATTGGCAGGAAGCTGTGGCCCAGTGTGATTCACTGATTAATTCTGGTAATTATAGCCTGTCAACGAATTATTTCGATGACTTCAAAACACAAAATCAGAACTCGTCAGAAACCATTTTTGCAATACCGTATGATCAGGTCTTTCTGACTGGATTCAATATTGCAAATATGACAGGCCATTACCTGACACAGCAGACGTTCAATCTGCAGGAACAACCATGGAATGGATATGCTACGCTGGAAGATTTCTACAATTCATTTCAGAGCAATGATGTACGGAAACAAGGATTCCTTGTTGGGTATCAAAAGAGCGCAGCCGGCGATATTCTGATCGACCAGCAGGCATTTCCGGGTGAACCTCATGGCGATACCCTTTATTTTACTCCGCATATCAACCAGCTTGAACCACAGGCCTGGAGGGAAGCAGGAGCCCGTTTTCATAAGTTTGAGTATGCCAACGGAGCTACAAGCAATCTTAGCAATGACTTTCCGGTATTCAGGTATGCTGACGTGCTCCTGATGAAAGCGGAAGCACTGTGGAGAATGAATCCAAGTGATGCCGAAGCACTACGTCTTGTTAACATGGTCCGCGAGCGTGCTGGTCTAAGTGATTACACCTCTTTGGATGGATACAAGATCCTTCTGGAACGTGGTCATGAATTATATACTGAGGCATGGCGTCGTTCGGACTTGATTCGCTTCCAGGGTGGAATGCATTATGCCTATAGCAGTGATGGAACAAAGGGTGCCCAGTACCCGGCGGGACCAACAGCCTTTAATGATGCCTGGTGGCCGTCTGGAGAAAACTCCAGGACTACGGCCGATCCGGATAAACATGTCAATGTCTATCCGATTCCATTTGCACAGTTGCAGGCAAATACAAACCTGACTCAAAACCCAGGTTATCCGACGCAGTAAGCCCTTATTTCTTAAATAAGTTATAATTAAAGGAAATACATCCCCGTGTGGGATGTATTTCCTTTTTTATTATAGATGGAACCCAGAATATTAATAGCCTGCGAGTAATTAACTGATAAAAATTATTGTGAATAGCCACCTGTTTTTTCATCTGAACATTCGTGCTTAAAGGATTTGCTAGTTATCCTGCTCTCGTTTATCCTTAAACCTGATGCATTTCGATATCTTCACCCGTTGTTATAATTGTCAGCAGCTTAGGTGAAATAACAATGATTCCCAGATCGATATTGACAGGATTGTGTATAAATCTCACTGGTTGGACTAAAGAGCTCTTCGATGGGCAACAAAACTTTTACATATTGTTTGGTAATCTTGGTTTGTCTTGGGCTTGTGTCATGCACCACGAAGATGAAAAACAAGGTATCTTTATTCACGCTTATCCCCCCATCGGAATCGGGTATTACATTCGCAAATAACCTCCATTCAACAAAAGAATTGAATACGTACACCTTCAGAAATTTTTATGATGGGGGAGGAGTAGCGTTAGCCGATATCAATAACGATGGTTTGCTTGACATCTATTTCACTGGTAATACTGTGGGAAATCGGTTGTATTTGAATAAAGGTCACTTCCATTTTGAAGATATAACGAAAGAGTCTGGCGTCGGATGTGATAGCCTTTGGTCCACCGGTGCAACATTTGCCGATATTAACGGGGATGGCCTTCCAGATTTGTTTGTGTGTATTTCCGGTCCGCCGGGCGGGAAGGATCGACATAATAAGTTATTCATCAATAATGGTGATCTGACATTTACAGAAGAATCGGCAACGTACGGATTAAATCACTCTGGATTATCAATGCAGGCATCTTTCTTTGATTACGATCATGATGGAGATCTGGATTTATATCTGCTGAATAATTCTATTCGATCTGTTGTCAACTTTTCTGAGAAAACGGGTGCACAGCGAAAGACTCCAGACCCTCTGGGGGGTAATAAATTATATCGAAACGACCACGGTCACTTCACCGACGTGACGGCAAAGGCCGGAATCTACAGCAGCATCATCGGATTTGGTTTAGGCGTGAGTGTTGGTGACTTGAATAGAGACGGCTGGCCGGATATTTATATTTCGAACGATTTCTTTGAGCGGGATTACCTGTACCTGAATAATCAGGACGGCACCTTCCGGGAAGTGCTGCCGAAGGAGGTGAGGGAAACCAGTTTGAGTGCTATGGGAGCCGATATTGCAGATATCAACAATGACGGGTACCCGGATATTTTCGTGACGGACATGCTGCCGGAAAATGAATCCCGTTATCGTACGAAAACGATCATTCAAAGCTGGCGTGAGTACAACAAAAATATTCGAAACGGCTATTATCACCAGTTCACGCGGAACACGCTGCAGCTGAATAACGGGGACGGGACATACAGCGAGATCGGCCGCCTGGCCGGTGTGGAGGCGACGGACTGGAGTTGGGGGGCGCTGATGTTCGACATGGACAACGATGGGTACAACGACATCTTTGTCGCCAACGGGATTTACAGAGACCTGTTGGATCAGGATTACATCCATAATATGTCTAATCCGAGGGCAATGAATAGCATCCTGAAAGACAGGGGAAGCAGTATATTAAAACTGATCAGCCTCATGCCCAGCGATGCGATTTCGAACTATGCATTCCACCACGGGGGCGGGCTGACGTTTGCCGACTCGGCCGGGTCATGGGGCCTGGGCCAGGCAAGCTTCTCGAATGGGGCGGCCTACGGGGACCTGAACAACGACGGGGCCCTGGACCTGGTGGTCAACAACGTGAACATGCCGGCCTTCATCTACCGCAACAATGCCGACAGCCTGCGCAGGAACTCCCACTGGCTGACCGTGTCTCTGAAGGGGAGCGGGGCCAATACCGGAGGGATCGGGGCGGAGCTGACCGGCTGGGCCGGTGGTGATCAGTACTACCGCGAGCAGATGCCCACCCGGGGCTTCGAGTCGAGCGTGGACCCGCGGGTGCACTTCGGGCTGGGAACACATGACCGGCTGGACAGCCTGCAGGTGCGCTGGTCCCGAAAGCCTTCGGGACGGGTAAGTTTTCTGCGGGATGTGAAGGCCGGCCAGATCATCACGATTCGCCAGTCGGATGCGGAAGAGCGAGCGGCATGGGGTCCAAAAAGGGACGAAACAGACCATGAAAAACCGGTTCTGCGGGAGGTGGCCGGACCGGGATGGCGCCACCGTGAGGACACGTTCAACGATTTTGAACGTGACCGTCTGCTCTTCCACATGCGCTCGACCGAGGGGCCGAAGCTGTGCAGCGGGGACCTGAACGGGGACGGACTCCCTGACTTCTACGTGGGCGGGGCGAAAGGACAGGCCGGGGCCCTGTTTGTGCAGGAGAAGAACGGGCGGTTCCGCAAGCTGTCCGAGCCGGCCCTGCAGGCCGACAAGCTCAGTGAGGACATTGGCTGCGCGTTCCTGGACGCGGACGGGGATGGGGACCAGGACCTGTATGTGGCCAGCGGGAGCGATGAGTTCCCGGCCAGTTCCCAGGCCCTGGGCGACCGGCTCTATCTGAACCAGGGGCGGGGAAGGCTGAGGCGCTCACCACAGCCCCTGCCAACGAACCGGTACGTGGCCAGCTCGGTGGTGCGGGCGGTCGACTACGACGGGGACGGGAATATGGATTTGTTTGTGGGCGAGCGGCTGCGCCCGTTTGCCTACGGGATGCCCACGGGTGGATTCCTTCTGAAGGGGGACGGGAAGGGCCATTTCCGGGATGTGACCGGTCAGGCGGCCCCGGGCCTGGCGAAGGCAGGGATGATCACCGACGGGCTCTGGAGCGATATCGACGGGGACGGTCGTCCGGACCTGATCGTGGTGGGAGAGTGGATGCCGATCCGGATCTGGCACAACCAGGGAGACGGGACCTTCCGGGAGATTACCAAGGAAGAGGGACTGACACAAACCAGCGGCTGGTGGAACGCGATCGCTGAGGGCGACCTGAACGGAGATGGCCGGCCGGACTATGTGGTGGGGAACCTGGGGCTGAACAGTGAGCTGCGGGCGAGCCCGGCCCGGCCGATGCGCATGTATGTGAGCGACTTTGACGGGAACGGACTGATCGAGCAGGTGATCACGACCTACAAAGGGAAGAAGGCCTATCCGCTGGCCCTGCGTCATGACTTGCTGGCCCAGCTTCCGGGACTCAAAGACAAGTATCCGACCTACGCGAGTTACAAGGACCAGACGATCGGGGACATCTTTACGGCGGAGCAACTGAAGGAGGCGACGGTGGACTCGGCGCTGAGCCTGTCGAGTGTGGCGCTGCTGAGTGGCCCGGATGGGAAATATAAGGTAGTGGCCCTGCCCACGCGGGCGCAGTTTTCCCCGGTCTACGGGATCCTGGTGCGGGACCTGGACGGGGACGGGAAGGCGGACGTGCTGCTGGGGGGCAACCTGTACGGGGTCAAGCCGCAGCTGGGCCGGTATGACGCGAGCTGGGGGCTGATGTTAAAAGGGGATGGCAAAGGGGGGCTACGTCCGGTACCATCAGCGAAGAGTGGTTTCCGGGTGCGTGGGCAGATCCGGGATATTATGGCCCTGGCAGGATCCGGGGACTCCTCACACATCATTGTCAGCATCAATGATGATTCTCTGCGAATGTTTGAATACTAATCACAAATGAAGTAATAATGATTCGGCGTAACAACATTAACATGCTTTTTTTGATTATCTCGTTAGCAACACTTGCAGCCTGTTCCGGCGGCGATCAGTATACTAAACTGGTCCAGGAACAATTAGCGACAGGTATCAGAAAAGACAGCTTATTTCTCGGGTTCAAACTGGGAATGACTAAAAAACAATTTTATACAACAGCCTGGGGACTGAATAAAAAGCATGTAGTAACAAATGGTGGTCGTAATCTCTCGGTTGAATATCATTTTGACGACTTAAAAAAACCAGCAGTCATGAATTTTTATCCCACCTTCTATGAGGATAAAATTTATCAAATGCCTGTTGTAGTCAAGTATGAAGCATGGGCACCCTGGAACCGAAACTTGTACGCTGATAGTTTGCAACAGGATGTTTTAAAACTCTTTGAAAAATGGTACGGGAAAGGTTTTATAAAGATCCATGACAAAAAGAAAGGTCCGATTTATATAAAAGTGGATGGAAACAGGAGTATCTCCATTCTTCAGGAAAATGATATGTATGTTGACGTGCTATACACGGATGTGAGAGTGGAACAGAAGCTTAAAGCAAAAAAACACCCGTGGTTGGCGTTTTGGGATAAAGTTGAAGCACTCTTTTGATCATCTTTATGAATATTTTTTGAATGGAAAAAGCATTTAACTTGAAATTCAAATCATTTCTTTGGCTGGCTGTTATAGGATTAGCATTGGGATGTAATCGTTCGGATTCGCCTAAGGACAGTCATCGGCTTTTTTCACAAATCCCCGCATCTGAATCTCATCTTGATTTTAAGAATGAGCTAAAATTTAATAAGAATTTTAATGTCTTCACTTACAGGAATTTCTATGATGGTGGTGGAGTCGCACTGGGTGATGTGAATAATGATGGGCTTCTGGATATCTATTTGATTGCAAATGATGGACCAAATCGCCTCTACCTGAACAAGGGCAATTTCAAGTTTAGGGAAGTTACGGATGAAGCTGGTGTATCCGGCACTCATAAATGGTCAACGGGAGTAACAATGGTCGATGTCAATGGAGACGGATTACTCGACATTTATGTCTGCAATTCCGGAATAGGCAAGGGAGATAATCGCGAGAATGAGTTATTCATCAACAAGGGAATTGGAAAGGATGGGGTACCTCATTTTAAAGAAGAGGCTGAGCAAATGGGGGTTGCCGATTCGGGATATTCCATTCAAGGTTCATTCTTCGATTACGATGGAGATGGTGATCTTGATCTATATGTTTTGAATAACTCATACTCATATAATGTCTTAAACTTTGAACATGAGTCTAAGCAAAGAGACATTCATAGTGCTGAGGGTGGAGATCGGCTTTATCGAAACGACCATGGTCATTTCACCGACGTGACGGCAAAGGCCGGAATCTACAGCAGTATCATCGGGTTTGGACTCGGAGTGACAGTCAGCGACTTGAATCGTGACGGCTGGCCGGATATTTATATCTCAAACGATTTCTATGAGCGGGATTACCTGTACCTGAATAACCGGGACGGCACTTTCCGGGAAGTGCTGCCGAAGGTGATGAATGGTATCAGTGCCGCTTCAATGGGCTCTGATGCAGCGGATATCAACAATGACGGGTATCCGGATATTTTCGTGACGGATATGTTGCCTGAAGAAGAGGGAAGACTGAAGTCAAATGCCACTTTTGATAGTTGGAACAGATATCAGAATAGTGTAAAAAGTGGCTTCTTCCAACAGTTCACGCGGAACACGCTGCAGCTGAATAACGGGAACGGGACATACAGCGAGATCGGCCGTCTGGCCGGTGTGGAGGCGACGGACTGGAGCTGGGGAGCGCTGATGTTCGACATGGACAACGATGGGTACAACGACATCTTTGTCGCCAACGGGATTTATCAGGACATTATTAATCTCGACTATCTGAATTATATAAGTCAGAGTGATGTCATCCAGTCTATTGTCAAGGGTAACGTCGTCAATTATAAAAAACTGATCGATCTGACTCCCAGCGATGCGATTTCGAACTATGCATTCCACAACGGGGGCGGGCTGACGTTTGCCGACTCGGCCGGGTCATGGGGCCTGGGCCAGGCAAGCTTCTCGAATGGGGCGGCCTACGGGGACCTGAACAACGACGGGGCCCTGGACCTGGTGGTCAACAACGTGAACATGCCGGCCTTCATCTACCGCAACAATGCCGACAGCCTGCGCAGGAACTCCCACTGGCTGACCGTGTCTCTGAAGGGGAGCGGGGCCAATACCGGAGGGATCGGGGCGGAGCTGACCGGCTGGGCCGGTGGTGATCAGTACTACCGCGAGCAGATGCCCACCCGGGGCTTCGAGTCGAGCGTGGACCCGCGGGTGCACTTCGGGCTGGGAACACATGACCGGCTGGACAGCCTGCAGGTGCGCTGGTCCCGAAAGCCTTCGGGACGGGTAAGTTTTCTGCGGGATGTGAAGGCCGGCCAGATCATCACGATTCGCCAGTCGGATGCGGAAGAGCGAGCGGCATGGGGTCCAAAAAGGGACGAAACAGACCATGAAAAACCGGTTCTGCGGGAGGTGGCCGGACCGGGATGGCGCCACCGTGAGGACACGTTCAACGATTTTGAACGTGACCGTCTGCTCTTCCACATGCGCTCGACCGAGGGGCCGAAGCTGTGCAGCGGGGACCTGAACGGGGACGGACTCCCTGACTTCTACGTGGGCGGGGCGAAAGGACAGGCCGGGGCCCTGTTTGTGCAGGAGAAGAACGGGCGGTTCCGCAAGCTGTCCGAGCCGGCCCTGCAGGCCGACAAGCTCAGTGAGGACATTGGCTGCGCGTTCCTGGACGCGGACGGGGATGGGGACCAGGACCTGTATGTGGCCAGCGGGAGCGATGAGTTCCCGGCCAGTTCCCAGGCCCTGGGCGACCGGCTCTATCTGAACCAGGGGCGGGGAAGGCTGAGGCGCTCACCACAGCCCCTGCCAACGAACCGGTACGTGGCCAGCTCGGTGGTGCGGGCGGTCGACTACGACGGGGACGGGAATATGGATTTGTTTGTGGGCGAGCGGCTGCGCCCGTTTGCCTACGGGATGCCCACGGGTGGATTCCTTCTGAAGGGGGACGGGAAGGGCCATTTCCGGGATGTGACCGGTCAGGCGGCCCCGGGCCTGGCGAAGGCAGGGATGATCACCGACGGGCTCTGGAGCGATATCGACGGGGACGGTCGTCCGGACCTGATCGTGGTGGGAGAGTGGATGCCGATCCGGATCTGGCACAACCAGGGAGACGGGACCTTCCGGGAGATTACCAAGGAAGAGGGACTGACACAAACCAGCGGCTGGTGGAACGCGATCGCTGAGGGCGACCTGAACGGAGATGGCCGGCCGGACTATGTGGTGGGGAACCTGGGGCTGAACAGTGAGCTGCGGGCGAGCCCGGCCCGGCCGATGCGCATGTATGTGAGCGACTTTGACGGGAACGGACTGATCGAGCAGGTGATCACGACCTACAAAGGGAAGAAGGCCTATCCGCTGGCCCTGCGTCATGACTTGCTGGCCCAGCTTCCGGGACTCAAAGACAAGTATCCGACCTACGCGAGTTACAAGGACCAGACGATCGGGGACATCTTTACGGCGGAGCAACTGAAGGAGGCGACGGTGGACTCGGCGCTGAGCCTGTCGAGTGTGGCGCTGCTGAGTGGCCCGGATGGGAAATATAAGGTAGTGGCCCTGCCCACGCGGGCGCAGTTTTCCCCGGTCTACGGGATCCTGGTGCGGGACCTGGACGGGGACGGGAAGGCGGACGTGCTGCTGGGGGGCAACCTGTACGGGGTCAAGCCGCAGCTGGGCCGGTATGACGCGAGCTGGGGGCTGATGTTAAAAGGGGATGGCAAAGGGGGGCTACGTCCGGTACCATCAGCGAAGAGTGGTTTCCGGGTGCGTGGGCAGATCCGGGACATCATGGCCCTGCCCGGGGTAACGAGTACCCCACAGATCCTCGTTTCGGTCAATAATGACAGTTTACGTGTCTACAAACTGACGAAAAAATGACGCCTCCGATCATTCATATACGCACATGATCAAATCATCTGATATTATTCGTTATTACTTACCATTATTGATAGTTCTGATCCCGGTTTTGACACATGCCCAATCGGGAAAGACCCTTTTTACGAAAATGTCGGGGGATCAGACTGGAATTCATTTTGTCAACGAGGTCAAAGACAAGGAGGATCTTTCCATCCTCAATTACATCGACTTTTACAATGGAGGTGGGGTCGCTGTCGGAGATATCAATAATGATGGATTGCCTGATATCTTCTTTGATTCAAATATGGGACAGAATAAACTGTACCTGAATGAAGGCCATTTCCATTTCAAGGATATCACGAAGCAGGCCGGAGTTGAAGGTAAACCGGGAGGATGGAGGACAGGTGTCACCATGGCAGATGTGAACGGTGATGGCTGGCTCGATATCTATGTTTGTCATGTTAATTACCGAGACAAAACCGGGGCCAACGAACTGTACATTAACAACAAAAATGGGACATTTACCGAGGAAGCTGCCAGGTACGGCTTAGCCCATGTGGGTTTGTCCACCCAAGCTGTATTCTTCGACTACGATCGTGATGGTGATCTCGATATGTATCTGGTTGATCATTCGGTTTTGACACCCGGTATGCAAAATGCCATGATCCTTCGAAAAGAATCAGATGCAAAGGCGGGTGACAAACTCTACAGAAACGATAATGGCCACTTTACGGATGTTACAAAACAGGCCGGTATTCGCAGCAGTGCTGTTGGGTACGGGTTGTCGGCCTCCGTTGGGGATGTCAATAACGATGGCTGGCCCGATATTTATATCTGCAACGATTTTCAGGAAAACGATTACCTGTATTACAACCGCGGCAATGGCAGATTTGTGGACGCCATCACACAGTCGATGGGACATACCAGCCGCTCATCCATGGGTAGCGATATCAGTGACATTAATAATGATGGTCGCCTGGACCTGATGGTGGTCGACATGCTGCCGCCTGATGAAAAGATATTGAAGAGCTCATCAGAGCCGTTGCCATACCTTATCAGTCTTCTTCAGCTGCAGGCGGGGTACTACTATCAAAATACACGAAACACACTGCAGTTAAATCGCGGTGTTGATCTGTCTGGTGGCACATTATTCAGTGATATCAGTCCTATGGCGGGCGTGGCGGCAACCGACTGGAGTTGGGCACCGTTGTTGTGCGATCTTGATAATGATGGATGGAAGGATGTGTACATAACCAATGGCATTCAGCGCCGTGCCAACGATCTCGATTATGTCCATAAGGTTTCTAAGCATGGCGTCAGGGCACAATTAGATCAGGGATTGAATGACGAAACACTCAAACTTCTTGATCTGATGCCGTCCGGGAAAGTTTCCAATTTTGCTTTCAAAAACAATGGAAACCTGACTTTTACGAATGAGACAAGTTCATGGGGATTGTCAGAACCTAGCTTTTCAAACGGCGCTGCCTATGCAGACCTGGATAATGACGGTGATCTGGACCTGATTGTTAACAATTCCAACATGTCGTCTTTCATCTACCGAAATAATACACAGTCCGCCGCGGCGGATCATCATTATTTACGTGTTAAGTTGATCGGGGCTGGCGCCAATACATTTGGAATAGGAACCAAGGTATATCTCTATAAAAGAGGGCATGAGTTTTACCACGAAGAAATGCTATCTCGTGGTTTTGAGTCGTCGGTGGATCCGGTCATGCATTTTGGTCTAGGGAAGATTACAGAGCTTGATTCTGTGCGGGTCATCTGGCCGGATTGGAAAACGCAAAAGCTGGAGCATGTAAAAACAGATCAGCAGCTCAATCTACATCAGAAGGAAGCAAAGGGTTTATGGAATTATGCTAAAAGAAATCTGTTTCATGCTACATGGTTTGATGACATCACAGGTCGTTATAAGATCGATTACGAACACAATGAGAATAACTTTGTCGAATTCTGGCAGCAGCCGTTGATGCCACATCTGCTTTCGGAAGAGGGACCGAAACTGGCCGTTGCCGATATAAATAAAGATGGCCTTCAGGATTTTTATGTGGGCGGTGCAAAGGGACAACCCGGCAAGCTGTTCGTCCAGCAAAAGAATGGACAGTTTGCAAGTACAAGTGATGCAGTCTTTGCCGTTGATGTATCGAGCGAAGATATTGGAGCAACCTTCTTCGATGCTAATGGTGACGGTAAGCCGGACTTGTATGTAGTGAGCGGTGGAGATCAGGATGTTGGCCATGCTCCTGCACTCAAAGATCGCCTGTACCTTAATTACGGAGATGGCCGGTTTGTCAAGTCTGTAGGATTCTTGCCGGATATATATGCCAATGGGTCGTGTGTTGCAGCCTCGGATTTTGATCACGACGGCGATATGGATCTTTTCGTAGGAAGCCGGTCAGTGTCCGGTCAATATGGCGTCGTGCCCAGGAGCTACTTGCTTCAGAATGACGGAACCGGACATTTTCGCGATGTTACAGATAAACTGGCTCCGGGCCTTTCGAAGATCGGGATGGTTTCAGATGCTATTTGGACCGATTATGATGGTGACGGGTGGCCCGATCTCATCGTTGTTGGTGAGTGGATGCCGATTACCATATTCCATAATGAAAAGGGACACTTCGTAAATGTAACGGATCAGGATGGATTGGACAGCAGTAACGGCTGGTGGAATGTGATCAAAGCCGCCGACATTAACGGTGATGGTCGAGTGGATTTCATCGCGGGAAACCTTGGCATGAACTCGTTGCTGCATACATCCAGAACAGCTCCCCTGCGTCTGTATCTGAATGATTTTGATAACAATGGTATTCAGGATCCAATCCTGACTTATGTCGAGGATGGGAAACGATATCCATTAGCTACCCGCGACGAGTTACTCGCACAAATGCTCTCGTATAAAAAGAAATTTCCAGGGTATCCGGATTATGCGGGTAAAACGGTTGAACAAATCTTTCCAGCCAAAAAACTTCGTGATGCAAAGATTGATAATGCGTACACATTTGCCTCTGGTTACATCGAAAATCTGGGTAACGGAAAATTTCGTGTGGTTCCTCTGCCAGCCAAAGCACAGCTGAGCCCGACATATGCGATTCTTACCGGTGATTTTAACGGCGATGGTAATAAGGATGTCATCCTTGCAGGAAATTTCGATGGCGTACGAAATGAACAGGGCCGTTATGATGCCAGCTATGGGACATTACTAAAAGGAGACGGTCATGGGCATCTTTGGGTGGTTCCACTGATGGAGAGTGGATTTATCATACACGGCCAGGTTCGTGATATGGAATTTATACATGATGCCGATGGGAAAAACCTCGTACTTACAGCAAAAAACTTTGGTCCGCTGAAAATATTCGACTGGACACCCGGCAATAAATCGGGTCATCAATCAGGAGCAAGAAATAAGACTCAATGACAAGATTCTTTTCACTGATAAACTTATATGGCAGTGCAGCTCTCGAAATCAGGCTGTTCTGTCTTATAACAAGTATGCTTGTCTTTGCAGCCTGCTCGAATAGGACTGAGAAACGATTTAGGCTTCTTTCACCATCTCAAACCGGAGTAGCATTTGAAAATACAGTAAAAGACGAGCCGGATTTTAACATGATCAACTATCTCTACTTTTATGATGGTGGTGGTGTTGCTGTTGGAGATATCAATAACGACGGGCTTCCGGATATTTACCTGACATCAAATATGCATGGCAACAAGCTCTACTTGAATAAAGGGAAGATGCACTTTGAAGATATCACCGATAAAGCGGGTGTGGGTGGTGGGGATGGCGGCTGGACGACAGGAGTGACTATGGCCGATGTGAACAGCGACGGCTGGCTCGATATCTATGTTTGCCGGGTCGATTATCTTGATAAGAAGGGTGGAAATTTACTGTTTATCAATAATAAAAACGGCACATTTACCGAGGAATCTGTAAAATACGGACTTAATTTCAAGGGATTTTCTACGCAGGCTGCTTTTTTTGATTATGATGGTGATGGTGATCTGGATATGTATCTGTTGAATCATTCGATACACAACGCAAAGTCCTATGGCCCGGCATCGCGGCGTAATATTCCTGATCCCAAGGCCGGGGACCGGTTATATCGGAATGATGATGGGCATTTTACAAACGTAACAAAGCAAGCGGGTATTTATAGCGGAGCCGTAGGTTTCGGCCTCGGTATCGCCATCAGCGACATCAATAATGATGGCTGGCCTGATATCTACATTGGTAATGATTTTCATGAGAATGATTATCTCTATTACAACAATGGAAATGGTACGTTCACGGAAAGCATCCGAAAATCCATCGGACACACGAGTCAGTCTTCGATGGGGGATGACATTGCAGATCTGAATAACGACGGACGCGTCGATATCCTGTCTCTTGATATGCTTCCACCTGATGAGGCAACCTATCAAACTTCCGGAGGTCCGGATAATTACAAGGTTGCCCAAATAAAGTTGAACTACGGTTATTATTATCAGTATGCACGGAATACGTTTCAGCTGAATCGTGGATATGATCATGACGGAACGCCGTTGTTCAGTGAAATAGGAAGCGCTTTAGGTATCTCAGCAACGGACTGGAGTTGGTCCGCCTTGATGTGTGACCTGAATAACGATGGCAACAAGGATATTTACATCACCAATGGTATCTATCGCCGGCCAAATAATCTCGACTATATCTCATTTATCACACAGGATAATGTCCAGCGCTCGTTAATGAGGGGTATTAACGGCAAGAATATATCTGTTATCGATAAGATGCCCGGGGTGAAAATCCCCAATCATGTATTCGTCAACAGGGGCGGGTTGGATCTTAGCGACAGCACTGCAGCATGGGGGCTTAATCAACCGGGGTTTTCCAACGGTGCAGCTTATGCTGATCTGGATAATGACGGTGACCTCGATCTTGTGGTTAATAATGTGAATATGCCCGCTTTTATCTATCAAAATAATACAAACCAGATGGGGGGAGATCATCACTGGCTTAAGGTGAGACTGGCAGGTGAAGGTAAAAATACAAGAGGGATCGGAACCAAAGTGATTATTTATTCGGCCGGCAAGGCCATGCTACAGGAGGAAATGCCTACACGGGGTTTTCAGTCATCTGTCGGCTACAATCTGTTATTCGGTCTGGGCAAAGAGCAGCATGCCGATTCCCTGATGGTGATCTGGCCGAACCGAACGAAACAGGGGCTAACCAATGTACAGGCAGATCAGCAGATTATTTTAAAACAGGATCAGGCAACGGATCATTATACTTACCCTTCAAAAAAATGGAACAAGCCCGCTTTCAGGAATTTGACACAAACCCTGGGAATCAAATACCGGCATAGGGAAAACAAGTTCAATGAATTTGAACGGCAACCGTTAATGCCGCACATGCTGTCGACGGAAGGACCAAAACTGGCTGTGGGTGATGTGAATGGAGACGGGCTCAGTGATTTTTATATTGGAGGCGCAAGTGGGCAATCCGGAGAGATTTTTATCCAGCAAAAAGATGGCCGTTTTAAAGCAGCAAATGAACCTTCAATAGCCGGTGATAGCAGTTCTGAAGATGTGGGGGCCGTTTTTTTTGATGCCAATGCCGATGGTCATCCCGACCTGTACGTTGTAAGCGGTGGAGATGAATTTTCCGGTCAGGATAGCCGGTTGGAGGACCGCCTGTATCTGAATGATGGTTCCGGACATTTTACAAGGGATATCCATGCATTGCCGGCTATGTTTGAAAATGGTTCCTGTGTAACTCCAACTGATTTCGATGGTGACGGAGATCTGGATCTGTTCGTCGGTGGACGTTCTGTTGCCTGGAGTTACGGTGAATCACCGCGCAGCTATCTTCTTGAAAATGACGGTCGGGGACACTTTGTTGATGTGACAAGTCGTCTTGCTCCGGGTTTGAAAAATATAGGAATGGTGACCGATGCCGTGTGGGCGGACATCAATAACGATCACAAACCCGATTTGGTTGTAGTCGGAGAGTGGATGCCAGTGACGATGTTTGAAAACACAGGATCAGGTTTTAAAAACTTGACCACGAAAGACGGACTTTCTAAGACAAACGGATGGTGGAATTGTATCGCTTCCGGTGATTTTGACAATGATGAGAACATTGATTTTGTGGCCGGAAACCTGGGCACGAATTCACAATTAAAGGCTTCAAAAAACGAGCCGGTTCGGCTTTACCTGAAAGATTTTGATCAGAACGGAACCCTTGATCCCATCATAACCCATTACGTGCAGGGAACAAGTTACCCTGTTGCACGACTCAACCAACTGCTTGCGCAGATACCAGAGCTAAAAATCAAGTTTCCAAACTATTTCGATTATGCCAACAGCACAGTCAATGATATCTTTATAAAAGATCAACTGGACGGAGCAGAAATAAAGGAAGCATATACGCTTCAATCGAGTTATATTCACAACAATGGGAATGGGACGTTTACGGTTAAAAAACTTCCGTTTACCGCACAATTATCCCCGGTATATTCCATCCTGCCGATTGATTATAATAATGATGGTAATCTGGACCTTTTGCTTGGTGGTAATTTTTATGCTGTCAAAACCGGACAAGGCCGTTATGACGCAAGTTATGGATCGGTGCTGGCCGGCAATGGACACGGTGATTTTCGAAAGGTACCTCTCGATGGGAGTGGATTTGTTGTGCATGGTCAGATTCGTGATATGAAATCCATTACTGATTTTCGCTACGGTTCTATAATCGTTGTTGCCCGCAACAACGATTCGCTCATGGTGTTCCATTCAGAACGTTCAGGCTCACGATCGGAGAATCTAACTATCGATAATCAAACTACGGAGAACACACATGGCTCACATTGAATTGACGAATCAGCTACCCGGGATCTCTGGATTGTTGAAACAGTTTACCCGTACTGCGAAACCGCTTGCAGAACTGGCTCAGGAGTTATTGCGCGGACCCTCGACACTGACACCGGGGGAGAGAGAAATGATCGCCTCTTTTGTATCGTCAAGGAACGAGTGTACGTTTTGCATGAACTCTCATGGAGCAGCCGCGCGTGAGCTTTTGAAGGAGCAGGCACCGTTTCTGGATGAGGTTATTGATGATCTGGAGAGTTCCGGTGTGTCTCCTAAAATGAAGGCATTGCTTAATATAGCAGGTAAAGTACAACAGACAGGACAGGCTGTCACACCTGATGATATCAAACGCGCCCGTGATGAGGGAGCCATCGATCAGGAGATCCATGACACGGTTTTGATTGCCGCTGCTTTTTGCATGTATAACCGGTATGTGGACGGACTTGGGACATGGGCTCCGCAGGATCCGGCCGATTATATAGAAGATGGGAAAGTGCTGGCTACCATTGGTTACGTACGTGAACGATGAATAGTAAGACCTCCAGGGATTCCAAAAACCTTGGAGGCCTCCTCATCTTATACCCAAAAATTATAATTGATTACAACAGTTGATGATTCGGTTAAACGTGAAATTTAAGGAGATCAATTCTCACATTAAGGTTGGTTTCCATTACCTCCCGCTGCTTATTTTGGCGGGATTACTCATTGCCGGCTGCAGTAAAAAAGAAGCTGAAAGTTCCCAGGATTCGGAGAACTACAAAAAAGCTGTATCCGATTTTTATATCGGCTTGGCTGCAGAGCAGACGGATAATGCTCTTTTCGCATACAACAAAATGTTTGAGATCACGAAGCTCTATCCGGATGAACCCGCCGTATGGACCAACCTCGGTGTTTTTGCCATGCGGCAGGGCAACTATGATCTCGCTCAAAACCGTTTGTCAAAAGCGTTGAGCCTGGCCCCTGATAATGGCCAAATTCAGTACCTCATGGGTTTGTTGAAAAGTCAACAGGGCCAAATTGAAGAGGCTATCGCAGATATGCAAAAGGCGGTGAAACTGGCTCCTGACGATCCTTTTATTCATTTCGCATTAATCCAGGAACTGGAACGCCAGAACAGCTCGGATAATGATAAAGAGATTCGCCAGCTTCTCATGGATCTGAAAAAACTGTATCCGGAGAACCTGGTAATCACGCTTGAAGAAATGAGGTTCGCTGCCCGGCAGAAGAATAAGTCGGGTTTAAGGGATGGATTGGATCAGTTCCAAAGCAGAAAAACCAAATGGCCGATAGGCGTGCGCCAGGAATTGGATAAAGTGGGCAGTCTAATTAATAAGGAAGATTATCAAAACCTGACAGTTGAACTGGCCTTCCTGGAGAACGTCCTTCAGCAATTGCCAGAATACCAAAATAATTTGAGTCAAATTCAGTTGCCTCCTAATCAAATTGGTTTTCTGATTCGGCATTTTCTGAAGCTGCCGGCCCCTAAAGCATCGGCGGCGTTAATCGATTCGAAGCTTGCTTTCAACAAAGGGTCAATCGATCAGAAGCTGCCGGCAAAAGCATCTTTTGTGGGAGTCATATCGCTCACCGGCGGACGTGTGCCGTTGTTATGGGAAATCGCAGATTCCAAAATCCATTTAAGCGATGGCAAAACTCTTAATTTCCCGGGTGATAATCCTTTAGGTTATCATTCTGCCGCATCCATTGATTATAACTATGACTTTCAGAACGATCTCGCGGTAGCTGGATCTAAGGGATTTCGACTGTATCAACAGCAACCGGACAGCAGTTTCAAGGATGTCACTTCGACTCTTAAATTGCCCGCATCTGTTACAAATGGGTTATATAATGGTCTCTGGACGGCTGATGTAGATTTGGATGGCGATCTGGATCTTGTATTATCAACATTAAATGGTCCAGCCGTAGAATTTCGCAATAATGGGGACAACACATTTTCTAAAGTTCCCCTATTCACCGAAATAAATGGAATGGTCGATTTCCAGTGGGCGGATCTGGATAATGACGGGGATGCCGATGCAGCGATACTGGATCAAACAGGAAAGCTCGACATTTACCTGAATGATCGAATGGGTAAATTCCAGGAAGTATCAGCCAGTCAATTACCATCCGATGTCCTCGGATTTACCATCGCTGATCTCGACGGTGATGGACAGTTCGATATTATCCTGCTTAAAAGAAATGGCAATGTTGACCAATTAACGTACGATCAAACGAAACAGCAGTGGACAACTTCCACTATTGAAAAATGGGCCTTATCGATATCAAAAGTGAAACCGGGTTTTGGTCGGGTTTTCGCCCAGGATTTTGATAATAACGGCCGGCTGGATCTGCTCGTAAGTGCAGCGGGCCATTCTCATGTATGGTTGAGTAATCCTGACGGAACGCTGAAATCAATGGAACAGGATTATCCGGTATCAGTGGACGCCGTTGCCGATATGACAAATAACAACCGATTGGACTGGATTGGCCTTTCTGACGACAATACCCTAGAAGAATGGGTGAACAGTGGCTCAGATAAGTACAACGGAGAGATAATTCGTCCACGTGCTTCACAGGCATTGGGTGATCGCCGGATCAATACGTTCGGGATCGGTGGTATCCTCGAAGCACGGTCGGGTCTCATCTATCAGCGTCAACTGATCACTTCGCCATTGGTTCATTTTGGCATTGGCACCTATTCGCAAGCGGATATGTTGCGGATCATCTGGCCTAACGGATCGGTGCAGGCTGAATTTTCGGAACTTGGCAACAGCACGACGATCACCAATCAACAGTCATTGAAGGGTTCGTGTCCCTGGCTGTTTGCTTATAACGGAAAGAAGATGGATTTCATAACTGATTTCCTTTGGCGTTCGCCGCTTGGACTCCGCATCAATGCACAGACAACAGCAAACATCAGCCAGACCGAAGACTGGGTAAAGATCGGTCATGATCAGCTCAAACCGAAGGATGGATATTACGATATACGTATCACTGCAGAGCTGTGGGAATCACATTTCTTTGACTACGTGGCATTGATGACCGTTGATCATCAGGAAGGAACACATGCGTTTGTGGATGAGCGTTTTGCTTTTCCACCGCCCAAACTGAAAGTGTACGAAACGGGAGCATTGCATCCGGTCAGGCAAGTGCTGGATGATCAGGGCAAGGATGTAACCGCTGTTGTTGCAAAAAAAGACGGGCAGTATCTCGATCATTTCAAGTACACTAAGTATCAGGGCATAACTCACAAGCATTACATCGAAATTAATCTGGGTAATGATCTCCCGGATCGTGGCCCATTATGGCTGGTTGCCTACGGATGGGTATATCCTACGGACAGTTCCATCAATGTGGCTATAGGTCAGGGATCGGTTAAACCGCCGCAGGGTATCAGTGTTGAAGTTCCTGACGGCAAAGGCGGCTGGAGAGTAGCAGAAGCCAACCTGGGATTCCCGGAAGGAAAGAACAAGACGATCCTGATAAATCTGCAGGGTTTGTTCAAGGGCCGGGGTTCAAAAGATCATCGGATCAGACTTACAACAACGACCGAAACCTACTGGGATGCCATCTGGTGGGCAAAAGGAATATCGAACAGTAATATGAAAACACAGCGGCTGCTTCCCGATAAGGCAAACCTTCGGTTAAGGGGCTACTCAAAGATGATTCGCACGACCCGGTCATCACCCGAAGTCCCGGATTACCAGACGATTGTGGGAACAACACCAAAATGGCAGGATCTTGTCGGTTATTACACGCGTTTCGGCGATGTAAAACCACTCTTGAAGAAGGTTGATGATCGTTATGTTATCATGAATGCAGGCGATGAAATGCGGTTCAAGTTCAAAGCACCTCCTCTGCCTCCAAAAGGCTGGGTGCGGGATTATGTGATGATTGGTGATGGCTGGGAAAAGGACGGCGACTACAACACAACCTTTTCCAGGACAGTAATTCCACTTCCAACACATTCCAATCCGGATTATACGACACCGCCAACCACATTGCAGAACGATCCGGTCTATAAAAAACATAAAGACGACTGGATTCACTATCAGACTCGATATATTACGCCAAAGCCCTTTTACCAGGCTTTAGTAACAGACAAACAGGTCAACAGGTAGGAGTTGTGGGACATGGATACCGGCAAGATCAAAAAGATCGGACTCGTAGTTTTGTTTGTAGTATTGTTGGCGTTTCCTGTGGTTAGAAGGGCCTGGAACAACTGGCAGCAAAAAAAGGAAAGCAGGCAGGAACATGCCGAAATAATCAAGCGATACGGATTCTATCTGCAGAATGTAGCCAAAGAAGCTGGCATTACCTTTAAGCATGAATCCCCTATGCTGGATCCCAAACTCGATAATATTATGCCGATCATTGCATCGATGGGTGCATCGGTTTCAGTAACTGATTTCGATAATGACGGTTGGGAGGATCTCTACTTTACCAACAGCAGGTACGGAACTAAAAATGCGCTGTACCGGAATCTAGGTAATGGCAAGTTCGAAGATGTTGCCGGCAAGCTTGGGGTTGCCGATGTAAATAAACAGGGGACAGGTGTTTCCATGGGTGCTGTCTGGGGGGACTATGATAATGATGGATATGAGGACCTGTTTATCTATAAATGGGGAAAGTGTGAACTTTTTCATAATGATCAGGGGAAAGGATTTACCAACGTAACCGATCAGATTCCGCTGCCGAAGTGGGCAAACGCCAATACTGCGGTGTGGTTCGATTACGATCATGACGGGAAGCTCGATTTGTTTGTTGGCGGGTATTATGGTGATGACATCGACCTCTGGCACCTGAAGTCCACCCGCATCATGCCAACCAGTTTTGAATACGCCAACAACGGGGGAAGAAATTATCTTTTCCACAATCTTGGGAACGGGCATTTCGAAGAAGTCGCCGAAAAGACGGGACTGACGAGCCACCGCTGGACGCTTGCAGTATCGGCAGCAGACGTAAATAACGATGGCTGGCCGGACCTGGTCGTTGCCAACGATTACGGCGTCGACCAGCTTTACATCAATGAACAAGGCAAAGGCTTTAAGGATATAGGGCCGGATTCCCGGATTGGCTTTGCTCCAAAAAGCGGGATGAATGTCACGATGGGTGATGTGCTGAACAGGGGAAATCTCGATATCTATATCACTAATATTTCCGAGCCGGGCGTTTTGCTTCAGGGAAATAATTTATGGGTGCCGGATTTGGGAAGCTCAGGTGATAAGATGACCTATCGCAACCTGGCCAATAATCTTGGTATCGATCTTGGCGGATGGAGTTACGGTGCCCAGTTTGGTGATCTAAACAACGATGGACATCTGGATTTATACGTCGCTAATGGCTACGTATCCGGAAAGAAGCATTCAATGGATTATTGGTATGATTACTCCAAAGTGGCTGTGGGCAACCAGACGATCATTGCTGATACCAGGAACTGGCCGCACATGAATGGCAAAAGCCTGTCTGGTTATCAACGCAACAAGATATGGGTCAATGACGGAGCCGGACGTTTTCAGGAAGTTGGTGAGGCTGTTGGTGGACACGAAGTTTATGACAGCCGTTCCGTTGCTTTGGCAGATCTGTGGAATACGGGTGATCAAGACATCATCGTTGCCAATCAAAATGGCCCCGTTCTGCTGTATAAGAATACTGTCGACTCACAAAATAAATGGATCGGTTTTATACTGACTGGAACGAAATCCAATCGTTCAGCTATTGATGCAAAAGTTGATTTATACTGGGATAACCAGCATCAGCGGCAAGTGGTCAGCGGTGGGGGCGGATTCTGTTCGGAGAACCAGAGACGTGTCTACTTTGGCCTGGGTAAAAAGCCTGACATAAAAAAGGCGGTAATCTATTGGCCATCGGGCACGGTGCAGACAATTGCCCCGCTTAAAGCAGACAGTCTTTATCATATTCGGGAGGAATAAATGGATACAGCGGCACCATCCAAGCCGAGACGAGCTTTCTTCATCAGCCAGAAGTATTATCCGACAATTTTTATCACGCTGATCCTGGTTGCGGCCCATATGTCGTTTGGTATCCTTGAGGGATATCCTAAACTGGCAACGGCCATTATTGCAAGTATCGTTACCGAGAGTGTTCTGAGTAAAATAGCCATTGGAAAATGGAGAAATGTTGCCAGTGCTTATATCAGTGGTATCAGTGTCGGTATTCTTATCCGGTCACCCCTTATCTGGCCGTATGCCCTTGGCAGCATGATTACTATAGCCTCCAAGTACGTTCTACGCTACAAAAACCGCCACATATGGAATCCTTCAAACTTTGGTGTCGTGGCTCTTTTGCTGTTGGCCTCGGACTCTGTTGCTGTTTTGAGTGTTCAGTGGGGCAATAATCTTTGGCCCATGCTTATGATCTGGGCGCTGGGCTTTTTCATTGTTTGGCGCGTTAACCGTTTGCATATCAGTGTTGCTTATGTCTTGTCATTCTTCATCTTTGCGTTGGTAAGAAGCTGGTTCACTGGTGATCCTTTTTTTGCCGAAGTAGCACCGATTACCGGTCCGATGTATCAACTCTTCACATTTTTCATGATTACGGACCCAAAAACGACAGTTTCATCCAAAAAATGGCAAATTATAGTCGTTGTCATTATTGCATTTGTTGAGATGATTATGCGCCTGTTCCATGCCATCTACGCCCCGTTTTATGCTCTGTTCATAGTCGGTCCCATTGCCATGGTTATCGAGCTTAAGTTGAAGGAATTGAAAGACAAAGAAACAATGGCAACAGCTGCTAACGGCCAGATTTTAGATACTAATTAACCTGAGCCCGGGATAAGATAAACCTGCAAAGATGCTGATTTCACATATACAGGTGTATATCCGGACCGGCATAAACCGTAAAACTGTTCATCTGTTAAAGGATTCTCCCTAATACCCGGATTAATTCGGGTGCAATGATTCATCGAATCTAAAACGAATCGTTTTAACGATTTCTTCCAATGCTTATCCCAAACTCACGTTAATTTTACTGCCTCATTCCCCATTTCCATGAAAATGGGGATCTTTTTGGGAGGCCAGAGGTCTGATATGCAATACCTCATTCAACAAGAATAGAGGACCGATCAAAAGGTGCACCAGATTCTTGAAAAATGCTGGTGAATGCTTCTCATAAACGGCATGGCCAATGATTTGAAAGAGCCATCCAACAGCAAAAATGAGGAAGCCTACCCAAAAACTGCTGACACCGCGGCCGAGAATATCGAGTAAAATAGCGACGATAAGCATCACGACAGCCAATTTTACATCAAGTGAGAAGTAATAAGCAATGACTGCCATGATAAGTGCTTCTGCTACCGTAAATAGTTCTGATCCAAGCGGTAGTCTGACAAGCATAGAAATTAAACCAAAGATGATCAGCGGTATTCCAATAAAATGGGAAACAACATTCCCTTTGGTACGATGGCTGGACGCGTAATCGAGAAGAAGCTTGTCAATCTTTTTCATAGTTCAAAACTATAAGTGAAAGCTGATATTTATACATTTATATATAAGAAATATGAAAAGCAAACTTCAGCCAGTTAATGGGAATAATGAAGTCGGATAACCAGGTTTTCACTTAATAAGATCGGGGTAATATTTAGACCATAAATTGAATGCAAGCAATGATTTTCTACCAGATGTGTCCATAATTCCATCTTTAACATTGACGTTGACATCTGGAGAAGGTAGTAAAACCCGAAGTGTGTCTAAATCCAGTACGTTTGAAAGTTGATCAAAACAGGGTAGTGCATCTGCCCTTAATGATCGCCAACCTTCATTATTGAAATCAAATACCCGGTAGTAATATCTGTTTTCTGTGCTCTTAGAAAAAAGCTTATTAAGGCGGGTTTTCTGGTAGATTCGATTCCGAACGCGGTAAGAAAATGTTGGGGCTAAAGGAGTGGGATTTGGGGAATTGTTATCAACGGGCAGTTGAACCAGTGGGAGAAATTTCCTGATCATAATATCACGTTGTAGTTTGCGCTCAGATAGGCTGCCTGCTGGCATGCCCCCAATAAGATTCAATATTGAATCCTGAGTATAAGGCATAAAAGGCCAAACGGACTTTGAGAAACGTCTTAAAATTCCGGCTATATGAAAACGTTGTCGATGAAGTAAAAAAAACTGATAGACCTTTTGAAAATCATAACCAGGCAGAGATTCATATAAACTTCGTAAACTTTCAATAATCTCATTGATGACACGTGGTGTCTGGTTGTCTGGAATGAGTTTAGTTATAATCTCCGGCGACAACCCCCAGCGATTTATACCCTGAAAGAACTTCTCAAAAGTATAAGCTCTCTTTTTGGTATCATAGGCCCAATGTTGTGAACTGCCTCCTAGTATAGGATCAGCTATAAATCCATTTACAAGGGGAGAGACCGGACTTTTAACATTTTCAACAAGACTCCAGAAAGCGAGATCATTAAACCCATTTGCCAGCTGTTCGTTTATGACTTGGCGATTAGCTAACGCCATGAAGTTTTCAAAGTCAACATCGACGCGCTGATGTGTCCACTTTAAATACCGGCATGCTTTTTCAGCACATCTGAACTCAAGGTCAGAAGGGATACCAAGAGTGTATACGATCTCTGGTTCAAGATTTAACAGATTTAAATATCCCGCTATCATTCGGGAATCAAGACCGCCGGAAAATAGCAGTGATATTTCCTTTCCTTTTAACTGTTCAAATGAATGAATCATGGCCTCATGAGCCATTTCGATATGGGTTTCATAAGGTAAACCGAAATAATCATCTGAAACTGGAATAGATTGCTCTGTTCGGGTAGATATACTACCTCCGTCAAATTTCAAAATTTCACCGGTGCCAAGACGAGATGCTCCTTTCCAAAGGGTTTCACCCAGCACCTCATGCATGCATAAAAGATGTCCGATAAGTCCTTTAAGATTAAGCTCCCTGGTCATTATTTGGTGAGAACGTGCGAGATCTGGTGACGATCCGACAACTAATACCTCATCTTTTAGACTGTAATAGCAAGGAAATAATCCCAGTCGATCTGTAAAAAAATGGTAACCGGCACCATCGAAGAGAATCGCCAGAAAATAGCCGCTGTAGAGGGTAACCTTGTCTATACCTTCTTTCTCAAAATGGTTAACCAAGAGCTGGGCATGATTACCATTTTGATTACCTGTCGCATCAATATGACCTAAAACCCAGCAAGTTATATTTCCTTGTGTGAAGGATGAAACTGGTGACGCTGGTCCTGTTCTCCAGTGACACTCGACTTGTTCAACTTTAACTTGATTAGATTGCCCCCCGTAATATTCGTCCCAATGCTTTTCTATGAAATGTATAAAATTATCCTTTGTTTCGATCTTATTATCGAAAATTGCCGCGAAAGCTGTCATTATTTCTTATCTGGTCAGTTTCTTTAATTTCAATCCTCCAAAACGGAATTGTAAACATTTCATAACCGTTTTCCAATGAGTCGTTTGGAGAACATTTTTTTAGTAAACGTAAATATTATTAATAATTAGAGAATTTTAGCTAAGGGATGATATGCTGAATATAATGTCTTAAGAAAATTTGACGGTATATCGAACAATGCTCGTCATCCCATCCTTGTCGCGCCAAATCCCGTATACAAAATGGTTTTTAATACAATGAATACCAAGTTGAGCAGGGATCATTGTTTTCCAGGCTGGCGTGCCATCAGATTTGAATATGATGAGCGGTTCCTGTTTATGGAGAGGATTTTCGAGTAATACCCAAATGCGTCCGGAATCATCGATCCAGAAATTTTTGTAGACGGGCATAACATCGGCAAGGTCACTGGATGCGAGTATCCGTTTTGAAAATTCATGTAACAACGTATCCCTGAGGGCTTGTGTAACTTTGGGTGGTGGCACGTTCAGGATATAAACTAGCACTGATACCAATTAATTTGTAAGGTAATTAGCCGCGGATTTACGCGGATCCAAAGAGATTAAATCTAAGTTTATCAGTGCCAATCTGTGGTTAAAACGGTAATGACCAACAACTTTAGCTGCCACAATGTGATAAAACTAAATATATAGTATTAACTTGTATTTGGCAAGTCCGATTGAAGTCGATCAACGTTGTGCTATTCATCAGCTTGTCAATTCTGTAAATCATCCGATAATCATAGTACTTAACGAGTTATAAGAAATCGTTAAAAAATCGATGTACTTTTTGAGATAAAAATTTCATACTACCTTTGATCGTGGAGGATCATTTAGAGTTCACCGAAACCGTTTGACTTAATATCAGAAAAATGGAAAAACAACCAGTTGAACTAACAACCAGCGGGGTGGCGGAACTGATAGAGAATTCGGAAGCTATCATCATGGACGTACGGCCAATCGAAGCGTATAATGGTTGGAGGCTTAGAGGAGAAATCCGGGGGGGACATATTAAGGGAGCCAAGAGTCTGCCTTTGACATGGACCAGATATATGGATTGGCTGGAAGTTTTGGAGGAAAAGAACATAACCAGGGATAAGCCTGTCGTTATTTATGGATACAGCACTGATGCCGCTACTCAGATGGCAAACAGGTTATTCGATCTCGATTATGAGGATGTAAGCATATACAATCATTTTGTTGATGAATGGTCCGCCGGACCGGAGTTTCCGATGGATCGCCTCGAAAGATACCGCCATCTGGTGTATCCGGGGTGGGTTCAGCGTTTGATTACCATCGGAGATGCTCCTGAGTATAATGGCAATGGTTATGTAATTTGCCACTCGCACTATGATCATTATGAAGATTATGAGGAAGGGCATATTCCGGGTGCCATACCGCTTAATACGCTATCACTGGAAGATCCGGTAACCTGGAACAGGCGTTCGCCCGGGGAATTAAAAAAAACACTACAGGATCTTGGGATAAAATCTGATACAACTGCGATCGTTTACGGACGATTTTCATATCCCAAATTTGAAGATCCATATCCGGGAAAGAATGCCGGTCATCTTGGGGCCTTTCGGTGTGCCGCAATTATGATGTACGCCGGTGTTGAGGACGTCCGTATCCTCAACGGGGGCATCATCTCATGGAAAAACAGCGGCTACGAAATCTCGACAGAGGAAACCAAACCGAATCCTGTGAAAGATTTCGGGAAGGATATACCAACTCACCCCGATTACATCATCGATATGCCCGAGGCAAAGGAGTTGCTGGCATCTGGTAATGGTGAACTGGTGAGTGTTCGAAGTTGGGAGGAGTTTATAGGCAATACCAGTGGATATCATTATATCACTAAGACAGGACGTATTCCCGGAGCCGTTTTCGGCAACTGCGGCAGTGATGCCTATCACATGGAAAATTACCGAAACTTTGACTACACCATACGTGAGTCGCAGGAAGTTGCGGAAAAATGGGCTGAAGTGGGTGTTGTCCCCGAGAAACGCATCGCCTTCTATTGTGGCACCGGCTGGCGCGGCAGTGAAGCTTTTTGGAATGCGTGGCTGATGGGATGGCCGCGCGTTTCCGTTTATGATGGCGGCTGGTTCGAATGGAGCAACGATCTGTCAAATCCCATTGCCACCGGAAATCCGTAGGGGTAATCCCCCATGATTACCCAGCGCTGTGATTACACGACATACGGTGATTATCTGTAAATCCAAAGCCGAAAAATCTTTCACAACATTTTTTGTCACAAGGTTGATTCGATAATCTATATTACTTAATCTAACATCCGTTGACCAAAGTACTAGTTAAAGATCCAATGAAAATTGTAAAAAACATCCACAGTTTAGCATACGCAATGTGTTGTTGTATGTGCTGTATGCCTTCGCTTCACCTGGAGGTTGTGGATGATCTATAAGTTTTAGTACCTGTTTGGCAAACTAAAATTTTGAAAGCCCGCTTCCTTCCGATGGACGCGGGCTTTTTTTATGTCTTAAACTGAAACTTATACGACTTGCTTTCATAGCATTAGCAAAAAATCCTAAAAAATGACTCTATTTCACTGCTTTACGGATCATCAAATGTGTCTGAATATGCGACAGATGTGCTGCAAGTGTTTCTGTATGGCATGCTGTATATGTATGACAAAAGCAGCGGGTATTAGATGAATATGTGACGTGTAAGTCCATAATCGACAAAAACCCGCTGCTTTAGTTAGGAGCGGGTTTTTTTATGTCATCTACTCATGTTATGACCAAACTGAACACAAACTTTCCCACCAATTTCAATAATCAAAACTCTTTATGGCACGCGGAACCGACAAGAAAAGCAAACTCGAATCCATCAAACAGGAGAGCAACTACCTTAGGGGATCAATACCTGAGGAGCTGACCAATGATCTGGATTATTTTAGCAAGGATGCTATCCAGCTTTTGAAGTTTCATGGAACTTATCAGCAGGATAACCGGGATCTGAGGCAAGGTCGCGACAAGCATTATCAAATGATGATCCGTACACGTATTCCCGGAGGCGGTCTGACAGCAGATCAATATTTGGCCCATGATAGCATCGCTGAGAAATATGCCAACGGCACCCTTCGGATCACCACACGACAGACCGTACAATTTCACGGCGTGCTGAAAGGTGACCTCAAGAAAACACTGGGCGATTTGAATCAGTCGCTGGTTACAACGCTTGGAGCTTGTGGTGATATCGTACGTAACGTAATGAGTAATCCGGCACCAGATTCTGACGGAAGACAAGCCAAGATTCAGAAATACACCAATCGCCTCTCTGAACTTCTGTTACCTGAAACAAAAGCCTATCATGAGATCTGGCTCGATGGTACGAAAGTCTATTCGAACCGTCAGGAAATCACGAATGGTGAATCGTTATATGGGGATAGCTATCTCCCCAGAAAATTCAAGATTGCTATCGCGGTACCCGGTGATAACAGCGTTGATCTTTACACTCAGGATATTGGCTTGGTTGCCATTTTTGATGATCAGGAAAACATTACGGGGTTCAACGTAATTGTCGGCGGGGGAATGGGCATGAATCATAATAAGGAAGACACTTTCCCCAGACTCGGCGATCACTTCGGGTATGTGCCCAAAGACAGGCTTGAGCAGCTTGTGACAAGCATCATTGAGATACAACGTGATAACGGGGACCGTGCAAACCGGAAACATGCCCGGATGAAATATCTCATCCACGACTGGGGTCTTAATCGTTTCAGAAACGAAGTGGTGAAACGCACAGGATTCGAGTTAGAACCATTCAGACCGATGCCAAAATTCAAGCTTGAGCTTTATCTCGGATGGCATCGCCAGGCCGATGGCAAATGGTACCTGGGAATTAATGTTGAAAATGGTCGGGTAAAAGATGAAGGATCACTTCGGCTTCGAACCGGACTTCGGGAGACAATCAAAAAATACAACTTGAATGTCCGTTTGACGCCAACTCAGAATATCCTTCTTACCGATATTGATGAATCAGACAAGGAAGTCATCGAGAAGGAATTGAGAGGATACGGCGTCCCGATGATTGAAGAGCAATCTAATGCTGTCAAGTACTCCATGGCTTGTCCGGCACTGCCGACCTGCGGACTGGCAATCACCGAGTCAGAACGTGTGATGCCATCGGTCATACGCGATTTGGAGAAGGAAATACAGAAACTTGGACTGGAAGATCAGCAACTCACCGTTCGTATGACGGGCTGTCCCAATGGCTGTGCCCGCCCGTATGTCGCTGACATTGCATTTGTAGGCAGGTCGCTTGATCAATATGCCGTCTATGTTGGCGGCGATCCTGCAGGAACACGACTGAATAAAAAATACCGTGACCATATCCCGCTTGACGATCTGGTTTCAACAGTAAAACCTCTCCTGGAAATCTACAGGGATGGACGCGATGAAGGAGAATCCTTTGGTGATTATTGGAATCGCAAGGGTATTGAAGCACTGGAAGAAACCATAGCTCAATAATCAATAGGAGATTTAAAATGGACGTAATACCAATAAATATCGAAAAAAAAGGGAAAGTATTCCTGGTGGGAGCTGGTCCCGGAGATCCGGACCTTATCGCCGTTCGCGGGCTTCGTCTCATTCGTGAGGCCGAAGTGATCGTATATGACCGACTGGCTAATCCCGAACTTCTTTCTGAAGCTCATCCAGGTTCAGAGAAAATATATGTTGGAAAAACTGGCGGACACCCTTCCATTTCCCAGGAACAAATCAATGATATCCTTGTCCGTGAGGCTGGAAGAGGAAAAAATGTTGTGCGCCTGAAGGGGGGAGATCCTTTTGTCTTTGGCCGTGGTGGGGAAGAACTCGAAGTTTTGGCTGCGGAGGATATTCCATACGAGGTCGTGCCCGGAATCAGCAGCTCAGTTGCTGCAGCGGCTTTTGCAGGTATTCCTCTCACACACCGGGATTACAGCAGTTCGTTCACTGTCATCACGGGACATGCCATTCATGAAGATGCCTTTCCGCAAAAATGGCAGTGTCTTGCGCATTGTGAGACCTTGGTTATTCTGATGGGACTCCGTAAACTACCCGATATTTCACGCAAGCTCATTGAGAATGGCCGGTCAGTTTCAACTCCAGTCGCTGTCATTGAAAAAGCCAGTTATGGTTCTCAAAAAAAGGTGATCGGAACTCTGGGAGACATTGCGGAGAAAGCAAAACAATTATCAACACCTGCCACAATTGTAATAGGTGAGGTCGTAAACCTGAGTGAGACTCTGGACTGGTACAATCCTGAAAGCCTTCAGGATCAGGCGGAGAAAACTAAATTACTTAGTGCTATATCATTTTGATGGTATTGTAACATCTACAGAATTGACTATGAAACAATTAGCTGAACGTGTTACTTCGTCCGACTCCGGTACAATTTCGGAAGTAGAAGTGGATGGATCAGAGAGGATTCCAAAAGTCTGGGAAAAGGAAGAAATCCGTGAACTGAATCAACGATTTGATGGTGCTGAACCCGAAGTGATTCTTGAATGGTTACAAAAAGAATTTGGTTATGATGTGGTTTTAGGCACAGGTTTCGGACCTTCCGGAGTGACGTTAACTCACATCGTGGCAAAAAACGGATTCGATATCCCCATATTCTACCTGGATACAAGCTTGTTCTTTAAACAGACTTATGAATTGCGTGATGAGCTTGAACGCGAATTGGGGATAACCTTTGTTCGGGTCAGTACAGATTTATCTGTTGAAGATCAGGAAAAAGAGTTTGGGAGTGAGCTTTGGATGAGAGATCCCAATAAATGCTGTTATCTTCGTAAAGTGTTGCCTCTCAAGAATTACCTTTCGGATAAAAGTGCCTGGATTACGGGGGTTCGAAGGTCGCAGTCTGATGTAAGAAAGGATACGCAGCATTTTGAATGGGATCCGCAAAATGAAGTTCTCAAAATTAATCCTCTTGCCACATGGACCTCGGAAGAAGTATGGACGTACATCTATCTGAATGAATTGCCCTATAACCCGCTTCATGATGATGGATATCCAAGCATCGGATGTATCCCGTGCACACATCCAGTTCGACCCGGCGACCATGAGCGAGCCGGTCGCTGGACGGGACTGGATAAGACGGAGTGCGGAATTCATCTGCCAACGCAGAATAATGATTAGTTGCGCTATAGCAACAAGTTGCACGGAGTTTAGAATATGAAGGTATTTCCCGTTTATTTGAATCGCCTGTCTGAGAAGAAGACGATTCTGATCGGTGGAAATCATGAAGCTGTAAGAAAAGCCAAAGAACTCCTTGAGTGTGATGTCCGACCAACGATCATCAGTCCAAATCTGACAGAAGAACTTGAAAAACTGGTAGACGAAGATAAAGCGGATTGGATCGGCCGGTCTTACAACGAGGGAGATTTGGCTGGAGCGTTTCTGGTGATTGTAGCTGAATATGACGGTGATCAAAATCACCGGATTTATGAGGAAGCCGAAAGGCTGGGTATTCTGGTAAATGTGATGGATGACATTCCACACTGTAATTTTACTTTTGGCTCACTCGTAAAGCGTGGTCCACTAACCCTGTCCATATCAACAAGCGGGGCGGCACCGGCGTTGGCTGTTCGTCTCAGAGAACGATTGGAAACCGAATTCGGCGATGAATATGAGCAATTTCTACAGTTCTCACAAGCCTTACGCAAACCGATGGCACAAGCTTATCCATCATTTGATGATCGTAAAAAGAGGTGGTACGAACTTGTCGATTCCGATATAATAGATTTATTTCGCTCAGATCAGAGAGATCAGGCATATAAACGAGCCGCTGAGATCGTTGGTGCTAATGTCGTTCAGGAAGCACTGAATAGATAAAAGGTCAAAGCAATGAGGTGATTTGCGAATCACCCCTGCTAGGATTTAATTGTTTCCTGTTAACTGTTTCCTGATCACTGAAAATTCCTCTTGTGGAAGCGCTTCGGTCTTTGTAATATCTCCAATTAGGTGAGCTTGTAGTTATATCCTCATCTAACAGGGTATTGCTTTTAACAGTTTGGTATGCATTGATGTGTCGTCTTTATTGCTGATTTGTCGCATGGACTGTTAAATAAGTATTGCAAGCGTAAATATGTCGTGTGTAGATCTTATACAGAGGGTGAAGTATGAAAAATGATTGGTATCGCAAGGTTCTTTATGTGTTTTTAGTGTTAGTGATAACGATAGGTTCAAGCTGTACCCGGTCGAAATTAGCACCGAATGACAAACCAAATGAACCGTTAAACCCCAAAGTCTCGAAGAAACTGAATGACTACATGATCTCGCATATGAGCATGGATCAGAAAATCGATCTGCTTGGCGGCACGGGATTCGGCACAAAGTACATCAATCAATACGAGGTTGCCCCAGTCTATATGTCGGATGGCCCCCTTGGCGTACGGTGGGGTAGATCGACGGCATTCCCATCAGGAATCGCCATGGCTTCGACGTGGGATACCTCTCTGGTTGGAAAGGTTGGAGAGGGAATTGGCCGGGAGGTTCGTGGAAAAGCCCGCAACGTTATCCTTGGTCCAAATGTAAATATTGCTCGTAATCCACTGAATGGCAGGACATTTGAAGCATTCGGGGAGGACCCGGTACTGACTTCTGCTATGGGTGTCAGTTATATAAAAGGCGTTCAAAGGGAGGGCGTTGCAGCAACGGTTAAACATTTCGTAGCCAACAACCAGGAATATCACAGACGATACGTTGATTCAAAAGTCGATGAACGGACACTTCGTGAAATCTATTTCCCGGCGTTCAAGGCAGCGGTGCAGAAAGCACATGTACTGGCTGTGATGTCGGCTTACAATAAACTGAATGGCGAATATTGCAGTGCTAACAACTGGCTTCTCAATACTGTCTTAAAAAAGGAGTGGGGATTTGATGGCGTTGTCATGTCCGACTGGGGAGCCGTACACAGCACATTCCCGACGGTAAACAGCGGACTTGACCTGGAAATGCCGTATGGAACCTATCTGAACAACCAGACCTTAATGCCGGCTGTAAAAGATGGTCGTGTAACTGATTCGACGATTAACGATAAAGTGCGACGTATTCTCAGGGTTAGCCATCATTTGGGAATTTTGATGCATAAGACGCGTCCGGAGATTCCACTGGATAGTCTTATTAATAGTGATCAAACCCGTCGTGCGGCAACTCAGACGGCTCGTGAAGCCATCGTCTTGCTAAAAAACAGTGATCAAATTTTACCAATAAACACGGATCAGGTTAAGAGCATTGCTGTGATTGGTCCCAATGCTGCACAGGCACGTGTCGTTGGTGGCGGAAGTGCGGAGACACACCCGATCTACACCGTAAGTCCGCTGCAGGCGCTTAAGAGCCGGCTTAAGGGAAAAGTTTCCATTCAGTACGCGCCGGGCGTCTTATTCGATTACATGCAGCCCGTAGATTCAGCGTATTTCTTCCAGCCTGATGGACAGGATCAGGGGCTCAAGACCGAATACTTCAATAACAAGAACTTTAGCGGAAGTCCCGTAGTCCGAACCTCCGGGCAGCTTGATTTTCGCCAGGGTTCAGGAGAAGAAACTCCCATCACCGAATACGAAGGATTCACCGATGGCTTTTCTGTTCGATGGACCGGTAAAATTCTTGCTCCTGTTACCGGTGAATATGAGTTCGCTGTCCGAACACGCGGTCGGACTGAAGCCTATCTTGAAGGGCAAGAAATACCAACAGGTGGCCGCAATGGAAACTCCTACAAAGTGAGACTTCAGGGTGGTAAAAAATATAATCTCGAAGTCAATTACGTCGGTGATGGCTATAACTCTGGTGATGGAAACGGACTTCGTGTCCAGCTCGAGTGGAAACAACCCAATAATGCATCCATTGATAACGCCGTGCAGGCCGCGAGACAGAACGATGTGGCGATCATCTTCGCGGGGACCTCGGATCATTATGAAACAGAAGGCAGAGACCGGGAGTCGCTTGAATTGCCGGCCAATCAAGACGAGTTGATCAGCAGGGTGGCACAGGCCAATAAAAATACGATCGTTGTGCTCACGACAGGCGCACCGGTTATGGTGAACAAATGGATAGATCAGGTTCCGGGCTTAATGGAATCGTGGTTCGATGGAGATGATATTGGAAATGCTATCACGGATGTTCTCATCGGCAAGTATAATCCGTCAGGTAAGCTTCCCATTACGTTTCCGAAACGTTGGGAAGATGAAGCTCCATCTGTCCAGAACTATATCAAACAGGATTCGGTGTCTGACTATACCGATGGCATTTTTGTTGGATATCGGCACTTCGATAAAGAGAATATTGAGCCCCAGTATCCTTTTGGATATGGTTTATCGTACACGACGTTTGCTTATAACAATCTGAAAATTGATAATCAGTCAACCGACGGTACTCCAAAGGTTGTGGTCTCTTTCGACATTGAGAATACAGGCACGGTTGCCGGAGCAGAGGTCGCGCAATTGTATGTGCAGGAAGTAAATCCAAGACTGCCAAGACCTGTCAAAGAACTCAAGGGATTTTCGCGCGTTCAGCTTGATCAGGGAAAATCTCAGACGGTTCAGATTACACTAAATAACGATGCCTTCGCTTACTTCGATCCGGTGCAGGAGCGTTGGGTAGTTGATCCGGGCATTTTTAATATCCTGGTTGGCAGCTCTTCAAGGGATATTCAGTTACAGGGTAGTGTCGAATTGAAATAATAAATGATGAGGGAAATTGGATGAATAATAAAGGTGATTTAGCAGCAGTGGCTGCAACAGAACAAAACAAGGAGGTCAAAACCGAGCGGCTGGGTTCGATTGACGCCCTCCGGGGATTCGACATGTTTTGGATAGCCGGCGGAGAAGGGATTATACATACACTCGCCAGTCTGACCGGCTGGCCGTTTTTCCTGTGGTGTTCATATGAGCTGACCCACTCCATCTGGAATGGTGTCACGTTTTACGATATGATTTTCCCATTGTTCCTGTTTCTTGCCGGAACGACTGTGCCTCTTTCATTTAAGAAACGTCTGGCCCGGGGACAAACCAACCGGGACTTGTATAAGCATGTCATATCCCGCATTGTGATTCTCATAGCCCTTGGGTTGGTCTATAACGGTTTCTTCCAGTTTAACTGGGAACATATGCGTTATGCCAGTGTTTTGGCACGCATTGGATTAGGCTGGGGTTTTGCCGCTATCATCTACATGAATACCGACTCATGGAAAACCCGTATGGTATGGTTTTGGGGAATACTGATTGGATACTGGCTTATTCTGCTGTTAGTGCCTGTTCCGGATGTCGGTGCTTATGTGCTGACCAAAGGTGGCTGGCTTGGCAGTTATATCGATCGTCACTTCCTGCCGGGCAAGCTGTATTTAGGCGTTCATGATCCGGAAGGTATTCTATCCACTGTTCCGGCCATTGCAACAGGGTTATTGGGTATGATGATTGGCCAACTCTTAACGTTGAGTTCGGAAGGCGTGACTAAACTGAAAAAAGTGGGAATGCTGCTCGTTATCGGCATAACAGGGCTTATACTTGGACAGATCTGGAACATCGTATTCCCAATCAATAAAAACATGTGGACCAGTTCGTTTGTCCTTTATGTAGGTGGATGGTGTACGCTGTTCCTGGCGTTATTCTACTACATCATCGATGTAAGGCAATGGCGTAAGTGGGCTTTCTTCTTCATTGTAATAGGTGCAAACTCAATCGTTGCCTACATGATCCCGGATGGTCGTCTTATAGATTTCGCTCCGACCGTTCATTATCTGTTCAACGGCATCATCGGGTGGTTTCCAATTCCGGCACAAGCCTTCCTGTTTTCTGTTGGATATGTATTTGTAGCCTGGGTATTTTTATACTTCTTATACCGAAATAAGCTGTTTTTCAAGATATAAACCGTCGAAGAATTTGTGTGTAGTTATGGATGAGCCATCCCTGAAATACTCGGAGATGGCTCGTTTATTATGCAATATTCGTAACAGTTCATCAATGGATATGATCGATAAATATTGTATTAATCGATTGTAGTACAACTTGTTGGCGTAATACATCAGAAGGATTCGCTAAAAACCATACATCTTTGCGTCTCTAAGCGGGCCTTGCGGTTCGATGAATAAACCGCCAAGTTCGCCAAGAAAATAATGATAAACTCTCCTCATGTTTATATTATCCAAATCTCAGGCTATAAAAATATTCAACGCGAAAGAGTCGGACATGAAAAAGAACATATTTCTTGCGATTTGCATTCTTTTGCTTCCTCTATCGATATATGCCCAGCAAATAAAACCTGTTGATTATGTCAATCCTTTGATTGGGACACATGATTCGAGATGGATGCTTTTCCCCGGACCGACCATGCCTTTTGGAATGGTTAAGCTGAGTCCGGACAATCAGAAAGCGGAGTGGAAGGGCGGCTATGAGTATGATATCCCAAGTATTGCAGGATTCAGTCACATTCATTCATGGGCTATGGCCGGTTTGCTATTGATGCCAACGACGGGACCCCTGAAAATCGAACCGGGACTTCCGGATGATCCGGATTCCGGATATCGATCGAGATTCCGTCATGCAACGGAGGTCGCACAACCCGGTTATTATGCAGCCACCCTCGATGATTACCATATCCGAGCAGAATTGACAGCTACAACCCGATGTGGCTTCCAGCGATACACATTTCCCGCATCTGACTCGGCAAGAGTTCTTATAGACTTAAAAATACCGACAGAATACGGGTATGATCTTGATTGGGGGTCGGTTAGGAAAGTAAGTGATACGGAAATAGAAGGATTCGCAAAAGAACACACGTTCGATGGATTTTCATCATTAGACAACGATTACACCATTCATTTTGTCATACGTTTCAACAAACCGTTTTCTAGTCTGGGAGGTTGGAGTAACGGAGTTATTTTCCGCGATTTCAACGAAATTCAAGGTCATGGTGATGTTGGTGCATTTGTCACTTTTAAAACAACCGATCAGGAGAAAATTGAAGTTGAAAGCGGCATTTCCCTGGTGAGCATCGAACAGGCACGACTGAATCTTGATACGGAACTGAATCCGTATAAATGGAATTTTGATGCAGTTAGGGAACATGCCCGCAGTACCTGGAATCAACTCTTATCAACAATTAAGGTGGAAGGGAGTACGGATAAGGATCGCATTAAATTTTACACGAATATGTATCGCTCCTATTCGGCCCGTACCATTTGGAGTGATGTGAATGGTAAATTTGTGGATATGAATGAACAAGTGGCCCAGGTGGCAGATCCGAATGACCCGGTATACGGGTGTGATGCTTTCTGGAATACATTTTGGAACCTGAATCAGTTATGGGAGCTGGCAACACCGGACATTGCAAATAAATGGGTGAAATCATTGCTCGAGATTAACCGGCGCGGAGGGTGGCTTCCGAAAGGACCAACCGGTATCGAATATTCGAGCATTATGGTGGCCTCGCATGAGATTGATCTTATCAACAGCGCATATCAGGCAGGGATCAGAAATTATGACGCAGAGGAAGCGTATGAGGCCGTTAAGCATATGCAGATGGTGCCCGGTCAGGCTTATCCGGGAGGGGGACTCGTAGGAAACCGACAACTGGCGCCATATATGAAACTCGGTTATGTGCCTTACGGTAAAGCTACGCGGCAGTTTTATTTCGGAGATGAAAAAGAAGGTCCGACATCAAACACCCTCGAGTACTGTTTTGATGACTGGAATGTCGCCCAATTTGCAAAATCACTCAACAAAACTGGTGATTATCGCTACTTCATGAAGCGCGCACACAACTACCTGAACGTCTTTGACTCGACCCAGGGGTACGTAAGACCTAAACGAGCCAACGGACAGTGGGTGACGGCGAAAAGTGTTTTTGGGGATCAGGCTCGTTCCGACTCCTGGAAGGGCACAGGTTTCATAGAGGGCAATGCATGGCAATACACCTGGTTTGTTCCGCACGATGTCAATGCAGTTGTGCGGTTGTTGGGTCGGGATGAGTTTATCAATCGGCTCGACAAAGGATTCGAGGAATCCCGAAAAACACATTTTAATGCCAGCAAAGATCTCTTTACCCAATACCCAATTAATCACGGAAACCAACCCAATATGCAGGCGGCTTATCTGTTTGATTTTTCAGGCAAACCATGGTTGACACAAAAATGGTCCCGGGAAATCATGGATTTGTACTATGGCTCCAATCCCGCAGATGGCTGGTTGGGTGATGAGGACCAGGGCCAGATGGGAGCGTGGTTCGTGATGAGTGCCATGGGATTATTCCAGATGGACGGCGGCGGATCAACTCTCCCGGTTTATGAAATTGGAACACCGATATTCCATAAAATCACGATAACACTGGATCCAAAATATTTTAAAGGTGGCGGTGAATTTGAAATCATCGCTAATAATGTGTCTGACAGCAACCGCTATATACAAGCGGCTACGCTAAATGGAAAAACACTAAACAAGCCATGGTTTTACCGGGATGAATTGAAAGATGGAGGAAAGCTTATCTTTCAAATGGGACCCAAACCGAACAAAAAATGGGGAAGCTCCGAAAAAGATGCTCCCCCATCAATGTCACATCCTGCCTGGTGAGTTTAAATATTTATATAGTGTCATACACGCCATCTGTTTAATCAAATATGGAGACGGTGAATATCAGTTCACATTCACCTCTTCCTTGAAATGGTTGATAATTCCGCCCGCAAGCATGATTTCAAGCTGACGTTTACTGAGTGAGTGTTTGACGGTGTACTCGTTGCTTTTCGTCACGTTTTTAACCGTGACTTTATCTCCCTCTTTAAGTTGGGTGCGAATATTTTCCACTTTGATTGTATCCCCCTGATCGATATCGTCGTTGTCCTTTTCATCGATGAACTCGAGGGGGACGATGCCGAAATTGACCAGGTTTTGCCAGCCTATTCGTGCATAACTTTTGGCGATAACTGCCTTTTGTCCAAGATATCTCGGTGCTATTGCCGCATGTTCGCGACTGGATCCCTGGGCATAATTTTCACCGGCTACCACAATATGCCCGCCCCTTTTCTTTTGAGCTTCTTTTGCACGCTCGAAAAAAGTGTCATCCACAACTTCGAAAGCAAATTCACTGATTTTTGGAATATTACTGCGGAAAGGCAGCACCTCGGCACCTGCGCGTAAAATTTCGTCGGTTGAGATGTTGTCCTTCATTTTTAGTAATACAGGAACTTCAAAATCATCCAATGCATCAAAGTCAGGCATCGTTGAAATATTGGGGCCTTTTATCAATTCAGTTTTTCCACCCTTGCCTGATGGTGCGACGAACATCTCTTTATTGACGATGACGTCATGTGGAGCCTCAAATTTGGGATACTTCATATCATAGAGATTCTCCAGTTCCCTCGGATCGGTGATTTTGCCTGTTAATGCCGATGCCGCTGCTGTCTCAGGACTTACAAGGAATACCGAATCTTCTTTGGTCCCGGAGCGGTCAGGGAAGTTGCGTGGAACTGTCCTGAGGCTGTTTCGCCCGGTTGCAGGTGCCTGCCCCATTCCGATACACCCGTTGCAGCCTGCCTGGTGAAAACGCGCACCGGCCTTAATCAAGTGGAACATCGTATTTGTCTCCACCAGGTTTTCTATCAGTTGTCTTGAAGTCGGGTTGATGTCGAAAGAAACTTCCGGGTGCACGCTTTTGTCTTTAACGATCTGCGCGGCAATCCAGAAATCCCGAAAGCCGGGATTGGCTGATGATCCTATGTAACTTTGGTAAATATCCTTACCTGCTACTTCTTTTACGGGAACCACATTTCCCGGGCTGCTTGGAAGAGCGATCAAGGGTTCAACTTTACCGAGATCCAACTCTTCATTAAGATCATAAGTGGCGCCTTCATCTGCTTTGAGTTCCTTCCATTGGCCTTCCCGCCCGTTTGCTTTCATGAATCGCTTTACTTCATCGTCGGACGGAAACACAGTGGTTGTCGCGCCCATTTCAGTACCCATATTGGCAATAACATGCCGGTCCATGGTTGTAAGATGCTTCAGCCCGGGACCATAATATTCAATGATCATTCCTTTACACCCTTTCACGTCGTATCGACGTAGCATTTCGAGTACGACATCCTTGGCGCTGATCCAATCCGGCAATTTCCCGGTCAGTTTCACTCCAAGGATTTTCGGCATCTTTAAGTACATAGGCTGACCAGCTATGGCAAACGCAACATCAAGTCCGCCTGCACCCAGGCACAACATGCCCATGCAGCCATTTGCCGGCGTGTGACTGTCGGAACCCGCCAGTGTTTTTCCAGGTACCGCAAATCGTTCACCGTGAAGCGGATGGCTGACTCCATTCCCCGGCCGGCTGAACCAGATACCAAAGCGTTCAGCTGCCGATTTCAGGAAGAGATGATCATCCGGGTTTTTGTTATCTGTCTGAAGAAGATTATGGTCGACATACTGACAGGATAGTTCGGTTTGCGCGTTATCGAGTTCCATTGCCTCCAACTCCAGCATTACCAATGTACCGGTTGCATCCTGGGTTAGTGTCTGATCAATTCTGAGCCCGATCTCTGTACCGGGCGTCATCTCACCTTCCACAAGGTGATCTTTAATAAGTTTCTGGGCGACATTCATTGGGATACTCATGACAGCAAATTCATTTTTGTAGTTCTCATTGCCTTTATATAAACAAATCAGCCGCTGAATCGTTTGATTTTCATTTTCCGGATAGCTGGCACAATTATTTCTATAGCGCAATTTTTTTGTTGCTGCAGACCGTAAAATTTTTTAAAATGTCTCACGTTACTAAATAACTATATAATTATTAAACGATATAATTTAGATAAAATATGAGTGCTGAGGTCATCACACTTGTCGAAGAAATACAGGACAGTACCCAATTTGATCGTGTTCTGGACTCCAGTCAGGAGGTGTTAATGGTTTTGTTTTACACTGAGAGTTCGCAGTTAAGCAAAAAGTCGCTTGATGCACTGGAACAAGTGAGGAAGGAGCATGATGATGTTCCCATATACAAGGTTGATGCATCAAAGGTCCGTGATATTCATCCGAGATACGGGATTCAGTCTGTCCCGACACTGGTAGTTTTTAGAAATGGTAAAAGAGCGGAGATTGTATCCGGTGTCCAGACCGAGGGGTTTTATGAACAGCTTTTGGTAAAACGGAGTGCCGGAAGTGGTGATGCAGCATCAGCACCCAGAGTTACCGTGTACTCAACGCCCACATGTCCCTATTGCACAATGGTTAAAGAATATTTGAAAGACAAGAACATCAGCTTCACGGAAGTTGATGTGGCATCTGATCAGCAGGCAGCGATGGAGCTCGTTCAAAACACCGGTCAGCAGGGAGTTCCCCAGACGGAAATTAACGGATCATATGTCATCGGATACAATACCCGTGAAATAGATCGATTGTTACATCTGTAAATATCAAAGCAAGGAGTAGACTATGGTTAGTTTTCAGCCATTAAATGATCATGTTCTCGTAAAAGTGGAAGCCGCTGAAAAGAAAACGAACAGCGGCATCATCATACCGGACACGGCAAGTTCAGGTCGTGAAGTCGGAGAAGTCGTGGCAGTGGCACCCGGCGGCGGCGAAACCGTTGCAGTAGGTGACCGGGTGATGTTCAGGAAAACCGGCATAACCGAAATCGAGGAAGAAGGATTTACCTATTTGTTGGTCCCATTCAAAGATTTGCTTGGCAAATATGCAATGGCAGATGCCATCTGATTTTCCATTGTAAAGTCTCACATAGTAAATGTGAGGATTGACGTAGCCGGCTGGTTGTGATGATCAGTCGGCTTTATTGTGTAAATACAACTCTAAAATCTCATTTACTCTGTTCCAGGAACTCATGGATCATCTTAAAAATGAACGGCGAGTGAAAGTATGACTGATGGCTGGCTACATGGCCACTGCAGTCAATCGAAATAATTTTGTTTTGAATGGCTTTGAGATTGACTACTCCATTCAGGCCTATGGAGGCACTTCGTTCGGCAATGGAATAGGCGTATTTGAGAACGGCATCTCCGGGATTATGGAAAAGTAAAACCCGTTCAAAGTTGTTTTGAAATTGGTTGAGACGGTCCCCAAACTGTACGAGGTCGTTGGTATTGATCGCAGGGGCAAGGGAGAATACGTAACGAAGGGGGCGGTCCAGACCGGTATTCAGCATGTTTATGCCTAATTGAGCGCCCATGCTGTGAGCAATGATATCGACGGATCCGGCATGTTCGAGCATGCGGTTTATCCAGATTCTGAGACGATCACTGGCTATTACGGCCCGTTCCCTCGCCGAATAATAATCGACACTAGAATTACCGGATGGCCAGGAAAAACCGACTATTTCGTCATAATCGTTCGATCCATATTTTTTTACGAGTTTCTCAATCTCTTCATATGATGAGATGACATCCTTAAAAGGATTATTGTATCCATGTATTGCGACCAGCAATCGTTTACCTGAAATGTGAGAGAAGAAATCGGGAACCGGTTCAAAAAGGTTCGCATCGCCCGTTTTCCGAAAAAAGAGCAAGTAATCCGACGATGAAAAATCGTGCGGATCGGCTAAATGTTTACGAATACTGATCAGGAACATGCTGGATAAGTTTCAGGAAAATTATACGGATAAATGTAGGTGAAACCTTCCAGAATTTCAGTGAATGAACCGTTTTTTTGTTTTTATAAAGAGAGAAAAGAAAATCCAAAAGAGCTATAAGGACAGGTTGTAGTGTAAAATGGAATTCCCTATCTGATCATCTGTTTTTTCCTAACCGACAGATTGGCCGGTCCGTATAGAATAATAACGACTACGGACCAAAACATGATAGCGGCACTCATTACAGACGCCGTATTGGACCCACCAACGCCGGAAGCAGAAAAAAAGTTGAATAAACCATGGAAGAGGACCACCATAATCAGACTTCCATTTGTGCTATTATAGAGCCAGGTTAGAACGATGGATGCTGATAGAACCGAGAGTAAGAACAGGGGAAAACCGGTTAATAATCCCAGCGCCATGTAGGCATCTTTGTAAAAGAACAGAGGAAGGTGCCAGAATGCCCAAATAACACCCAAGATCACTGAAGCGCTTAAAGCCGATCTGTTTTTTTGTAACCGTGGAAGGGCAAATCCACGCCATCCGATTTCTTCTCCAAGGCCGAATGCCGCTAACCAGATAAACAGGGTGCTGAGAGTGTTAGAACCAGGCAAATAATCCAATCGGCTTAGCTGGGGCAGGTTGATAATGTCTCCCCTGAAATCGGCAAATAGAAGAGATAGGGCAAATAATATGGTCGGAGCAAAGATTGAAAAAATGAACCATCCCCAGCCGGCTTTCCATTTAAGTAATCCGCGCAGTAATTTTCTGAGTCCGTAATCGGGATCTATAGAACTTATAATGATAGCCGACAGTGCCGGACCAAATGCAGCAAAGTAGTGAATGAAGAAAGGGATTTTCAGATGTATCCAGCCATTTCGAATTAGAGCAAGGGGAATTTCAACAGACCATGAGAATGCGTAGGCAATCACAAAAAAAAGGATTAATGATGATCTGTCTTCCGATGTTCTCATTAGCTCACCGAAGCGGTTGGTTCAATTAGTGACAGCAGTTTTAAGCCTAACCAGCAGATAAGCCTGGAAAACGGAAAGTACCAGGGTGGCAAAAAGAAGAGATATTGAAAGGGAGAGTCTGAAAGCACTATCTCCGTTAGCCAGGTAAACCCATTTAAGAAGAATTTTTAACCTTATTTCCATACTCTCGCCTCGTGGATTATTGCGAGTCATCAAGAATAGGATTACTCGATTTGTTAGCGTCGTCTACACCGTATTGAAATCCAAGAATGGTTATGATTATTGCTCCCAAAAGAAGAATGAGATCGATAGTTACTCCAAGACGTGCAGAGCCAAAAACACCGTAAAACATGCCGGCGACTCCCAGGATGAGTGCCCAACTCCGGGATCCAAAGCTATTGAGTATCAAAGATAATCCGATACCTCCAGAAAGAGTTGGACAGGGAAGCAACCCAAGAGGCGTGGCGTACAAGTACGGCATCACGGAAGGTGAATCGACGAAATGCGGATATATCCAACCAAAAAGAAAAATGAGGGCACCCGAAATGACGTGCCAGGCAGATCCAACGGTGACCTTTTCGTCGGGCATTTTGATAGATGTGATGATCAGTAAAATCCCGATAAGTGCAAAGATGAGTCCGTTGAAAAGAATACCGTACAACCAGGCAAGGATACTGACAGAGAAGATAGGCAGACTTATAAGTATGCCTGATAGTCGTTTGGACGGACGATAACCAGATATTAATGTTCCAGCCATCAGCAGAAAATACACGTGCCAGAAGATGGCAAGAATCTGCCAGTCGTTTGAAATCCGACTCAGGCCAGTCAAAATTTGTTCCGGCGTTGGCATAAAACCTCCAAAGTTATTGCCAAAAATCCTGCAGATTACTTCCGATTATTGTCTCAGAGCTCCCCCCCGAAATCCTTACATGTATTCTATTAAAAAATAGGGGGTTTGTCTATTTAAATTTGCTCCATCTCATCTGATTTTTTTGGCACCTTAAAATCCCCGGCAAAATATTTGCTTGCATCATGCAACTAAATTATATTTGTTCTATGAAACCCGACAGAGACGATGTACAAGATATGGTCGAGGCACTGTTTACGCTCATCGACGGGCTTGAACGGGCAAGACGTAAGAAACCGGATGCGGCTGCTCTCGCTGTTTTGCAAAAAATAGGCGGCCGCAGCAAACTCCACCCATCAGAAATCGCATCAGAACTTGGACTGCATCAATCGACGATAACCAGGCACGTGCAGTCTCTGTCGGATAAAGGTCTGGTTCTTCTCAAATCGGATCCCGATGACGGGCGTTCATGTACTATTGAGCTTACTGATTCAGGTCAGAAGGAATTACAACGTTTGCAGGAGATTGGCTTGGATCGTTTTTCGAAGTTTGTTGCCGTGTGGGATGCTGAAGAGGTTCGTACGTTCACACGACTCCTCTCTAAACTGGAAGAGACAAAAGCGGCAGTAGACAGACAGGAGCACGCCGAAGCCCGGAAATTTTGGCAAAATAAATAATGGAATCATGATGGTTGATCAAACAGTTGAAATCAATTCAGCAGCATTGCTGTCTAAGTCTCGATGGAAGTCTTTGGCACCTGCTGCAACTCTCATCGTTATTTCGCCTATACTTGCGGAATTACTGATGGGAGTTGTGCATATTACTAACTTTTGGCTCTTGTTGCCTGAAATGGGGGTTTATGGTTTTGCAGCACTCATCATACGCGAGATCACCCGTCAACGGCAGCGGGGATGGGGGACCATTCTACTTTTGGGGCTGGCGTATGCGATAGCCGAAGAGTGTGTGATTTTGCAGACGTCATTAACTCCACAATTTTTTCCACCAGCTCATGCCGGAAATTTTGGATGGGCTTACGGCGTGCAGTGGGTTTACCTCGTGGCGCTGATTTGGTATGAAAGCGTCTATGCTATTGTACTGCCGATTTATCTTACTGATATGCTTTTCCCTTCTAGGCGCAATGAACCGTGGCTGGATCAAAAAGGGCTCAACATCTCTTTCGTCGTTTTTGTGCTCTCGTCGATTGGCGTATGGTTGCTCTGGACTCATGTAGGCCTGTTGAAGTATGGTGCCAGCACATATCATATTCCGCTTGGTCATGTGGGTATTGCCCTGGTTGCAATAGCAATAATCGTGATTGGAACCTTGTCGATCAGGCACGGTGCCGGAGTGGAACGAAGGGGCAAAAGAAAGGCATGGGCACCCTGGATTATTGGGATAATGGCTTTCATTCATGGACTAATCTGGTTTGTTCTGATTGCTCTTGCCTATGTCCCAGCAGATAAGATTCCCGGTGCAACCCCGGTAATACCGATCACTTTCGGCATAATCTGGGTAAGTCTTGGGTTACTTATTTTGAGATATCTCTCTCACAAACAGGGATGGCGGGACCGGCACAGGTTAGCTGTTATTTTCGGATTGAGCGTGGCAAGTATGGTAGGTGGCATCCTTGTTGTGATTAAAGCATCGCCTGTCGACCGGATTGGTAAGCTTGTATTCGACGTGACAGCTATTATTCTGTTTGTATACTTTGGACATCAACTAAAGAAACGGGCGAAAACTATATCAATAGAAGCAGCTATCGATTAACCCATTTCATTCTCCTGATATTCTGATATCACGAAACTCACCAATGTCATCAAAAGAGCCCAGTCCTACCTGGCCTTCCTGAATAGTTTTGTCTGTCGTTTGCATAACCGGCTTTTCAAAGTTGTCGAAATAAATGGCAATTTTACCAGACTGAGCATTCCAGGTTAGGCGGACTTGATGCCATGATTGATCTGTCAGCAATGGTTTTCCCTCAACAGGAGTCAGACGGCGTCGATCAGCATTGTCTACGACTAAGATCCCATTATGGACCTCATCGGTAATTGCAGACAAATGGACATAATAAAACCGGGTAGGTGATTGATAGCCAAATACAAGAATCAAATCCCGATATTTTGATTCTTCGGTGTCGACAGGGGCCAGGCATCTTATTTGGGCTTCTAAAGTGAGTTTTGTGAAAGGTTTTGACTTGTATACGGCTATAGCAGCAGGCCGGCGAATAGGACCTTCGGGGACACCTGCTTTAATGAGTTCAAGCTTATCGTCGGATATCTGCCACTTCCCGGAGCCATCGAGGATCCAGTCTTTGATATTAGTTGAATTGGTGAGATCTGGTTTCATAGTCGTTATCGATTGAGCCAGTGTATCAGTATAATTCAGAAGAAGTAAACTGAGACAGAGAATTACCGTGTGAATTTTTAGAGCCCATCTAATTTTTTCGGAGATCAAAAGTACGTTTGAAAGAAATGATATCATAGGTAACTATCTGAGGATTGAAATCAGGGTATGCAAATCTGCCATACGATTCAAGAAACGGGACGTTTATTTGAAGTCATCATATAGAAATGAAAATCCGGTGTTTGTACAGGAAATAGGTCATGTACCACATGATTCCGACGATTATGGCAGCGGTAATGACGGAGATGACCGGCATCGGTATGTTAATTACTCCGAGAAATCCTTGAGTAAATACCCCGAAAATTCTATCCAGCCATGAGGGGCCGCCCACCTGCGTAAAGAGATAGATAAATATGGGGTTCATTCCTACAATTATGAAAAACCGGGTCGTATTGATCTGGTATTTTTTGACATCAATGGCCCAGAAGCACAAAGCCAGTGCCAGCAGGCACCAGCCTCCTGATGCAAGTGTAAAGGTTGTGGTTGCTATTCGTTTTATAATTGGTGTTAATGGACTGAGTCCGAATCCAAGAGCAAGCGCTGCGATTCCAGCTACCGATAGAATCCGGATCTTTTTCTTTGTATCCATTTCACTGATCAATAACTGACCGGCCAAAACTCCCCAGATTGTGTGGCAGGCTGTTGGCAGCGCATTGATGGCAACCCAGTGACCGTTACTGAGATACCCAGTGACCATCAAATCGAACCACGCCCCGAAGTTATGATCGGGAACAAATGGCTGGTTGAAGCCGGCAATGGGCCAGAGTCGGTAGAGTAGTTCCGTTAATACGAGTAACCCGATACTGAAGCTTAACTGGAACTTCCATGATTTACGCATGATTAGAAACGCAATCATGTAGGTAAAAGCCAGCTGAGCGAGGACGTCCCACAATTCGAATGAAAGATGTCCCTCGCCGGCATGCGGACCTCCCGTATTATATACGCAATAAACGCCGACACCCAAAATCAGTAAGATGATGGATCGTTTGGCGGCATGTTTGAATGTGTCCATCCAGGAATCTCCGTGTGCCCAGCGCTTACCGATAGATATAGGCATGGCTACGCCCACGATGAACATGAAAAACGGCTGCACAAGATCCCAGAAATGCAAGCCGGTCCATGTACTATGAGATAATTGGGTATGCAAGGCCGAAAGCACCGTCCCATTGAAGTAATTGTTACCAAAAGTTTCCCATAACACCTCTGCAATCAGCATAAACATGGTGAAACCCCGGAAAAAATCGAGCGAGCGCAAACGTCCGAATTCATCTTTCAATTCATTGGGTAAGCCAAACTCACGTTTTGCAGCAACAACGGGTCCCTCCATGTCATTCCCTCCACATAGGCATGAATTATATATCGTTTTCTTTGGTAAACACGCGTACTTATATCGTAAAAGTAATTCCGGGGTATAGAAATCCTTTATCCGCTATATCTTGCACATGATAATATGCAAAAGCTTAGCCACACCAATTTTCCATCAAATCCCCTCAAGAATTCAGCGATTGTAAGTTTTTTTGAATCTATCGCTTATGACAATTCCATAGCTAATATGCGTCTCCTGAAACAAAAGGGCAATAGTCACTTGAATGTCCTCAAAGTCAGTGATTTAGTGATCACAGGCGATGCCGGATATCACCTGACTTCAAATGATTCTGAAGGTTGTCGGACATTTTGAGTTTAGAATATACACTTAAAGTAAAAGCTGAATACCCAATTGGATCTGCATATTCACCATGTCACCATTTGTGTGTCGGACATCACCGAGATAATATCGCCCATAATTATAGTTTTTATCCCACACTATCTTACCGAAAAGCATAGCCTGATCTATTTTATAACCTGCGTCGACGCCGATGTTCAGTTTTACCCAGTGGTTCCACCAATCCTTTGTTCCGTGCTGCATATTGTACTCAAAATGAAACTGGTTGTTATCAACAACTCGCTGAACAAACAGGCCAATTTTACCGCTGTCAAAATAGCCATCAACTCCAAGGAACTGACTTTGAGAACCGGGACCTATGGCCGCACCTAAAATCTGTCCTTCATTGGTATGGCCTTCGGTGATTAAATAGTGGCTGTAGAAATACACCTGGGGACGAACCACTTCGGTTAAGGTTGGCTGCGTAGAATTGAGTTCCAGGTTTACTTTAAAGAAGTCGATCCAATTAGACATGAGGAGCTTTTGAAAGCCAATAGTATAAGCCCTTGTGTGATCCGGTTCCATCAGGAAATCTCTTAGATCCCAGCTATGGTCGTCCCTTGCGTATTCTCCGTAAATTTCCGCATGACTTTCCGGAAATACCCAGCGCAGATAGACAGAAGCAAGCTGGTTTTTTGTGTCATTACCAAAATTTCCAATCTCTTTAGCTACATTTTTTTTCTGGAATGGCTGGAAAATGTCTAAGAAGTCGCTGACTTGAAGCCCGTGTTTTTGGATATACTGGTGGTAAACACGCGTCAACCCGAGATAAAGATGGGGAGCAAAGGAAGGTGAAAAGACCACATTCATACCTGTCATGAAACGATTCCGGGTATCGTTCCACAGCCTTTCTTCTCTTTGCTGTGATTGACTTTGTATAAAATACTTCGAATCGTGTGGCCAGCCCCAGATAATGCTGAATTCAAATTTTCCAATATCCCAGGGAAGCTGAATTGGAGCACGAGATCCTATAAAAATGTGCTTAACACCCGCTGCATTATTACTCATGATCAAGGCATAGCGAACTCCCGGCCCCCACCAGAGTGGTTCGGTACTAAAACCGGCTTCCAGTTTTTTATAATGAAACCGCAGCGATGTTTCTCCCCAATCAAAAGTCCAGTACGAAGACGGACCAAAACGCCATGGGCTATCAATCCTGAATCCAAGAGCTTCGGCACTATATTCTACATTTCCTAACGAATCATGGGGAACAAATCGCGGTACTTTGAAACTTCTATTCTGCTGATAGACGATATCCGGCCGAAAAGTTAGCGTGACGTATTTTGACGAAAGATAGAATCCGGCGTGCAGTTCAGAGGTAAGTCCGCGTCCATACCAGGCAGCTCCATTATTGTCACCGTATGGGAGTTCGGAATTGAACGTGTTTTTAAAGACGGGATTGTATACGCCCAAAGTGAGGGATTTGAAATGCTCCGTGGGACCTTGTATTGATTCGCCCCACATCCCTTTTAATGAGGAATGGTTGAGAGAATAACTGTATGCCCCCATTTCAATCGGGCGATTTGTAAATGAGTAAGAGAGGGAGTCTCCGGCAAGCTGCTGGATACGAAGTTGATTTTCTGTGAAAGATCCAACCGGGATGGATTGGCTCCAGGCTGATTGATAAAAGAAAACACCTGATATAAAAAGGACGAGAAGAAACCAGACAATCCTAAGTCGATTTAGGAATAGGGTAAAAACTGGATAGGAGTATTTTTTACGAAGGTACCGTATTTCCATAGATGATAAATTATTTCGCAAATGAGAGTGCACCACGACCTTGATAATCTGAAATTTATCTCTCCTAATGCTCGTGATTAGTGGTGGGATGGCTTCTGAGCGTGGTGAGAAGTTCAACTGGCAACCTCATGGTCTAAAATGAGATAAATAATTTGTTAACCCGTCAGTCGACCAATGAGATATCTCTTACATCTGTCGGGTATCTTAAACAGGAGGTTAGTATAAAATATCACCTTTCATCAAGTGATTTCACGGGCAACTTATTGAGAGAATTACAGTTCCACCACATCAATTTACCAGTCGCCCTTAATGGTTATATCATTTGATGATGTCGGACTACATTAAGTGGTGTGCCTATTACCGATTCACTGATAAACAGGTATAGTACGCTTATTAAGATATATATATATATAGATATAAAATAAAAATTATCACTTCACCCAGGAGGTTAACAATGAAGAAGACTCTCCCATTACTATTGGGTATAGCTGTTATAATGATCGGTGTTACCCGATGTGGCCTGCTTTCAGGCAAGCATGGCGTTCGCGGTTCTTCAACACAAACCCACGTTAGTTTTCAGTCCGTAAATGAAATGGGAACGCCAGCTTCCTCGACGATAACCTATACAGATCCAACCACTTCCGATACCATTACAATAGAATCTGCCAAACTCCTCATCAGGAAACTAAAATTTCATGGTCGTAAGCGTGAAATGGAAGCGGATTCAAATGGATATCAACATCATTCTGAAGACTCAGTCGGAGTCAAATTTCATGATAGGCATGGAAACTACTCCACCGGTCCCTACGTTTTGAATATCAATGTTGATACGACAGTTTCAAGTATAGGGGTAGCAAACCTCCCTCATGGAACGTACAATATGGTCACTTTTCAGATCCACAAGTTGACCCCGGGAGAACAGGTCTCAGACGACAGTTTCTCTCCAAGTGACTCAAACGGGACAAAAAAGTACTACTCCGTAATTGTCAAAGGATATTATAACGGTACCCCATTTGTTTTTACTTCGTCAAAAACTTTTGTTGTGAAGACCCAACTAAATCCACCATTGACGGTGAGCGATTCGGTTAATAACTATAATGTTACCATACAGGTTAATGTATCTGATTGGTTTACTAATCAATCTGGCCGGATCATTGATCCAACTGATCCGATGAATGCTCATCGCATTGAATTAGCCATTCGCCGTTCCTTCCATGCCTTCAAGGATAATAATGAAGATGGAAAGGATGATGATCCTTTTGAAAATGGTCATGGAGACCATGGGAATCACGGGAACAGCGGGGATCACGGAAACCAAAACGGCAATAATCATTGATCTTAAAATAGAAAAATGATTAAATGATTGTTTTTGTAGAGGAGGCTTCGGCCTCCTTTTTTTGTTTCCGGATTTCGTGAAGGAGAGACCATAATTCCCCCAAAAAAGGCTCTCTGAATAACGTGGTTAAGACACCATGTTACAGTGGCGAACAACTCAGCTTAAGCCTAAATTAGATACATAAGATGATTTCATGCTAATCCGGATACGTCCAGGGTGATATCTTCAAAGAAAATATTATAGGTAACCGGGTAAAAGAACAGTGAGTCAGGCTTTCTGTCTCACGAAAAAATATAAAAGGATTTTTTAGTCTGTTGATAAGATGATCAAGAGTGCATCCCATTGAAACAATGGTGTTTATATCAAAATTTTCAGTTAGTTTGTGCCGGGAAATGTTACCCCATGGGACGGACGACCAAAATAAAATAATCGACCTAATCTTTTTTTATGGAATTTCTACCTGTAATTCTCGGCATTGTGGTGTTGGTCCTGTTAATCACCTGGGTCAAACTGGACACGTTTATCTCATTCATGCTGGTTTGTCTGATGGTTGGCCTGATGGGAGGGTTATCCGTGGGACAGACGATGAGCGCCATTCAGAAAGGAATTGGAGATACGCTGGGCGAGCTTGTCATTATTCTCGGTTTCGGTGCCATGCTTGGTAAGTTGGTGGCCGAAAGTGGCGCTGCCAATAAAATCACCGATAGCCTGGTCAGTAAGTTCGGGAAACAGAACATTCAGTGGGCAGTCATGGTCACGGGATTCATCGTAGGGATTTCCATGTTCTATGAGGTCGGGTTCGTTATCCTGGTCCCTCTGATTATTGCTATCGCTTACAATACCGGGCTTCCGTTGCTTTACCTGGGTCTTCCCATGCTTGCTGCCCTGTCGGTTACGCATGGTTTTCTACCTCCACACCCAGCTCCCACGGCTCTTGCCGGAATTTACAACGCTGATCTGGGGAAAACGCTCCTCTATGGTTTAATTACCGGAATCCCTGCTATCCTGGCGGCAAAATTTGCTTTACAGAAAACAATGATGAGTATCCAGCCGGAATTAAACCGTGAGTATATCGCCGAGAGAAACGATAAATATCCTGTTCCTCCACTTTGGATCTGTTTACTGGTTCCTTTATTACCGGTTATATTTATCGGCGGAGCTTCTTTGATCCAGGCTTTTATAGGAAAAAATGTCATCATTTCCTCTCTGGGAAACCCCGCCGCGGCCATGTTGCTTTCCGTTCTTGCGGCAATTTATTTTCTGGGTATCAGGACAGGACGCCACATAAAAGAAGTCATGGGTTTCCTTTCCAGTGCCGTCTCAAGTATAGCCGTGGTTTTATTGATCATAGGCGGGGCCGGAGCTTTCAAGGAAGTGATGGTCAGCACGCACATGAGCAATGCATTGGGAGGGGCATTATCCGGCCTGGGGATGTCGCCCATTCTATTAGCCTGGGTCATTGCCGCCATCATACGTGTGAGCGTCGGGTCAGCCACCGTTGCTGCTTTGACGGCTGCAAGTATTATGGCTCCCATGATCGGACGAACGACGGTACCCCCCGAATTATTGGTTTTGGCTACCGGAGCCGGAAGTATCTTTTTTTCTCATATTAATGACGGCGGGTTTTGGCTTTTCAAGGAATATTTCAACGTAAGCATCAAAGAAACCTTATTATCCTGGACATTGATGGAAACGACTGTTTCCATCGTCGGACTGATAGACATCATCTTACTCAATCTAATTCTCAAGACGTTATCATGAACCTTGAAGAAAGAATCAAAGAACTCGATCTGAAGCTGCCTCCGGCTCCACATGCCGGTGGGGTTTATAAGCCTGTTATCATCGTAGACAATATGCTCTATGTATCGGGACAGGGGCCGGTCAGAGAGGACAAAAGCCTCATTTCCGGCAAGTTGGGGAAAGACCTGAATACCGAAGAAGGATATGCGGCGGCCCGGCAAGTGGGACTGACCATGCTTGCTACTTTGAGAAATCAAATCGGAGATCTCGGCAAAATCAAGCGCCTTGTAAAAACACTGGGAATGGTAAACAGCACGCAGGATTTTCTCGAGCAACCCCAGGTGATCAACGGTTTCAGCGAACTTTATGTGGAGTTGTTGGGGGATGATTATGGAAAAGGCGCCCGCAGTGCTGTGGGGATGATCCTGCCCGGCAATATTGCGGTAGAAGTGGAAGCTATATTTGAAATCTATCAATGATGGGTTATTGGTTTGAGATTGAAAATCACGATCAGATTCTAAGTCCTGCCCAGCTTTTCTACCCGGAACGGATCAGGAATAACATTCAAAAGATGATCCATATTGCTGGTTCACCGGACCGGCTGAGGCCGCATGTCAAAACCTACAAGTGCAAAGAGATTGTGGTCATGCAGATGGAAGCCGGAATCGCCCGGTTTAAATGTTCTACTCTGGCCGAAGCGGAGATGTTGGCAGAATGCAATGTAGCTGATGTATTGTTAGCCTATCCGTTGGTTGGGCCGAATCAAAGGAAGTTTTTGAGCTTGTCAAGCCGGTATCCGGAAACAACATTTTCCACGCTGATTGATCATGTGGATCAGGTCCACCAGTGGCGGGGACATCTGAAAACTCCTGTTAACATCTATATTGATCTGGATGTCGGGATGCATCGCACCGGTATAAGTGTCAATGGATTAGAGGAATTACTTAAATCCATCGAAGAAGAAAACTTCAATCTTCTGGGTTTCCATACTTATGACGGTCACATTAGGGATAAAGACCTCGCCAACCGAGAAGAGCACGTTAGCCGTTCGTTCCGGGACACAGAGCGATTTCTGGATTCCTATGATGGACCGAAAAAGTTCATTACAGGGGGTAGTATCACGTTCCCGATCCATGCAAAATACCAGAATAGGGAGTTGTCACCGGGAACGACACTGCTCTGGGACCGGGGATATGGCGAGAGTTTTCCCGATCTCGATTTTGATATTGCAGCAACTCTTCTAACACGAGTGGTAAGCAAACCGGGGCGAGACCTGCTATGCCTTGATCTGGGCTACAAGGCTGTTGCTGCCGAAATGAAAGATCATCCTCCGGTCGCTTTTCCGCAGATACAAAATGCTGAACTTGCCGGACATAGCGAGGAACATATTGTTTTAAAAACGGAAGATGCAGCGAACTGGAAGATTGGCGATGTAGTGTACGGGTTCCCGTGGCACATATGCCCGACCGTCGCCCTGCACGCTAAAGCCGGCATCGTGAAAAACCGGAGAGTACAGGTTTTCTGGGAGATCGCAGCCCGGGACAGAAATTATTTTATGGATTGAATGATACGGAGATATGGAAGAAGAACTTTTGACACTATATGCCCGTTTAGCCCGCTCCACAACTTCGATACCGGACCCCCAATGTGGTTTGGGTATCTAATATCGCAGGACTAGGAGTACTATAAAAAAGAGGAGTAATTGTCGCACTTTGAGCCTCGACTCAGGTGTATCTTTTCTGTTGCTCTTTAAGACTATTTTCGTGGTATTTATCTTTTTGATAAACCATGCATCAACGGTATCTCTTCGGGAATCAATATAAATTTGTGGCTGATCCGCCTGACGGGCCACTAAATCTGCACTTCGTTTTGGTGGATGACCAAACACTTCATCCAGATGATTTTTTAAGTACTGGCGCGATTTATTTTTAAGGTACTGATGCATTTCGTTTTTAAAGCTCAAGCGCATTTTAAAAGCATTTTCAGAAAATACGAAGTCAATGTTCAAACTGTGATCGACTCTAATTCTATTCGACTCCAGTACCATGACGTATTGTTGATTCATTGCGCGATAGGTAGTCCAGGCATTTATTATATAAGAGCTTGGCTTAATTCCGGCTATCTTGTAAAACCCGGTCGAATCTGAAGTTACCCTAAGTGGATTTTTAGGCGGTAAATTATATTGATTGTTCAGATATATAGTAGCATTAGGAATCGGCTTAGCTGTTTCCAGGGAAACAATGAATCCACGAATACTATTTTGAGCTTTAACCGGATTAATTACAGTAAATAATACGCTCCCAAGTAATATGAGCTGTTTCATCTGTCCCAAATAATGAAAGTATGATAGTCAAACTACCCGAAAAAGACCGGTTAAGTAAAGCGAATATTGTAACACTCCAAACAGGCCCGCGCTTAAGAGACTGAGATTCAAGTAGCGAATATCAATTTAGTTAAAACATTAGGCACAAGCGAGAAGCCTTGTCTATATATGTGATGCCTATCTGAAAACACAAAAGCCCTACGTTATAAGTTGGAATAACATAGGGCTTTTTGTGCCGAAGGCGGGACTACAAGTGAACTCCTGATAATACGTGTAATTGATTATAAATCCACTTAAAACGGCTATTTTTGCTGGTATTGTGTGTTTCTTTCTCGACTTCTAATAGGGGGGTATCATAAAATTGTTGTACCTTTGTTGTACCTTATAAAACAAATCTGGCTGATATTATAATCACTAAGTCAGAGACTTGTCCATCAAATACTGTGTACAATGGCAACTTATCACTTCTACTTAAGGAAAGACAAGGCGAATCCATCAGGAGAAGCTCCGGTGTATTTACGTATTACTCAAAACCGTAAATCCAGATATGTCAGCACCGGCGTTTTCATTCATCCCCAAAAATGGAATCCTGAAAGAGAGAAAGTGCGCAAGAGTCACCGTAAGCATAAGAGTCTGAATACCATTCTGGAAAAAGTAAAAGATGATGCTGTTGACGTTCAGGCAGAGCTAACAATGCACGGTTCAGATTCAGCTAAGGCCATTCGGGAACGTTTGAAGACGGAGCAAAGCGGTGATTTCTTCGATCTGGCTGAAAGTCTTTTGAAAGATTTGGAGATACAGAAGAAATACCATCCGGTTAAAAGACTTAAAGTTTTGATAAAAAAGGTTAAAAGCTTCAATGGCGGACGGGATTTGCCTTTAAAGCATATCAGTACGGATTGGTTGGATAAATTTGAGTCTTATTTGAGAATAAAATATGGTAATGGAGATAATACCATTAGCAAGGATTTTGAGCCATTACATAAGATTATTCGAATGGGTTTAAAAGAACATCTTATACCCAGGGACCCGTTCATGGGTTTTGAAGGAGCAAAACGTAAGCGTTCCAAATCCAAAACAAAACTCGATGTTATTCAAATTATGGCTATTGAAGATCTTGAATTGGACCAGCATTCCTGGCTTGCACATAGTAGAGACGCCTTTCTCTTTAGCTTTTATTCCGCCGGTATCCGGTTTGGTGATATTTGCTGTCTCCGGTGGTCCGATATCAATAACGACCGGTTATCATATCAGATGAACAAAAACGAGAAAGGATTTAGTATGAACTTAAATAAGTCTCAGAAAGATATCTTATCGCGCTACAAGGGACTTGATGAGTACTATATATTTCCATTCTTGAATAGCCATAAGAAGTATGACCCCATGGAGTTGCGTCAGGCTATCAGTTCAAAGAATGCTATAGTGAATAAAACTCTTAAAGAAATAGCCAAAATTATTAATAAAAAGATTGAAGACGAGGAGCTATCAATTCCCAAAATTGATCATATCTCATTCCATGTTTCTCGACACTCATATGCCCAGTATGCTGTTGAATCTGGTTTGAATGTATATGAAGTAATGCATACCCTGCGGCATTCAAAGATCGAAACCACACAGAAATATTTAAAGAGCCTGAACGAAGAATTGGCTGACAAAGCCATGTCTAAACTGTTTTAATATGAACCATGATCGGGATCCCCTGGAAAAGAAACTGCGAATGATCGTTGATAGTGTCACATTACCAGAGAATACGCATCATATTCAATATTTCGATGGCAGATATAGGTGGCAGCCATTAGTGAATTTCGATCCGGAGGATCAATATTTCTTTGATATTGATGAGGCCTATCGAAAAGAGTATGACAATCAAAGCCTGGCTTCTCTGGCCATCAAAAAAAGATTTGATAAGCTGAATGCCGATTTGGATAAGGTAAATCAGCAAGTCAGGTCTGTGCTGTTTGAAATCATGGAATGTTATATCCCAAAATATTATCCAAAGGGATTGAATGATTCAGGGACTTCTTATCACGATGTTCTGAATAAAGGACTCAAAATAGCAGTTGAACGAAGTGCTATTGGAACACCATTTCAAAACATTACGGAAGCGAATTATTTCAAAAATTATATAACCCTATCCAATTCTGATATAGAGGAACTAACTGCCTTGCATAGCGAAAGAGATACCTATTTAAAGAAGGGGCTGTCTCTCATAACGGACAATCCCGTCACCATTTATGGGTATTATCAACATTTCGTGCTTAGAGAGCCTGCCAGACTGGAAAGGATTAACAGTCAGGACAAAAGCGGTAAGGACGATCATAAGAAACATGAAGATTGGATCCACAAGGTTGCAGGGCTTTTAAAAAATGAGCAATACCCACCTGATGAAGAATTAGCGGATGCATCCATTAAAGAGGAAATCGAGGAAGTTCCGGGCAAGGGAACATCTGATAATCGCGTGGCCAAACAGATCGTCATATTATATGAGCACAAATTTGGTTATTCAATCGGTAACCATACTGTAAAACGATATGCCGGGTTCATAATAGAATAGCCCATCTGCGTTTAAACGCCTTATTCTCTTTTTCACTTTTTCTTTTCGTTTTTCATTTAGTGATAAACAAAGTGAAAAATTTGTGAGCTCTTTTTCTTCCGAACGCACGAGTCAACAACAACTAAACGGAAGAAATAATGAGCTTCACTTACATACCTTCAGAAGAAGAATTAAAGAAGATCGTCTCCGAATGCGTTAGAGACGTCATTGAGGATACCCTACCCTCAGCCATTCACAAAGCGAACAGAAAGCAGTGGGTGACGACAACCGAGGTAATGAAAATCCTCCAGTGTTCACGCAGGCACGTTCAGTACCTCCGTGATTCGCAACAGCTACCCTTCACGCAAAATGGTCATACGATCCGGTATAAGGTCGATGAGGTCGAGGCCTTCCTGAATGAATGCCGCGTCGATTCAATCGGCAGAAAATGATGGAGGGTTTATGCATATGGAACACTTTTGCGATGCCCTTCGATCTGATGGTTTACTTATCGATGAGGTGATCGCTGATGGCACGATCCATCGAACAGCCACCACGAAGAAGCCCCGATCCAACTCCGCCTGGTACGTCTATTTCGATAATCCCTATCCGATAGGCGTCTGGGGGGATTGGAGAACGGGTGAGAAAAAAATCTGGCGCAGCTATGAGCAATCCGCGTTGAACCCGAAAGAACGGGTTCGGGAAAAAGCCGTACTGCGCGAGATTGTTACACAGCGCGCTGAAGAACAGAAGCGCGTATACAAAGAAGCCGCTGAATTGGCGGCAACGATATGGGATCGAACAAAACCCTTATTGGAAACCTTCGATTATCTGTCAGGTAAACAGATCACATCCCATGGGTTACGGTATTACAAAGGCAGTGCCGTTGTCCCGGTCTATGATTGCCAGACACAGGAGCTGATTTCTCTTCAGTTTATTGACAGAGACAGTAAGAAACGGTTTCTGCGTGGTAGCAAAACCAAAGGCGGTTATTTCGGTATTGGAAAACCTAAGGGCAACATCTTGTATCTCTGTGAGGGATATGCAACCGCAGCGACAATCTACAAAGTGACGGGCTGCGGTGTTGCTATCGCCTTTAATGCAGGTAATCTGCAAACCGTAGCAGAAGGCCTCCTAAAGCGATATCCCAACCTGCAAGTGATCATCGCTGCCGATAATGATCGCTTTAATGAGCACAATATCGGCCTGGAAAAGGCAAAACGGGCAGCCGAGTCCCTTGGATGCCACTATATCCTTCCGGTATTCCCTGATGAGGCCGATGGGACAGATTTTAACGATCTGTTCGTGATAGCCGGTCAGGAGGAGGTCGCCAGGCAACTGGGTCCTTCACCACCTGATACGGAGACAGAAAAGGAAGAACCTGTAAGGTACGACTACCAACCGTTTCCAATGGAGGTTTTGCCTGACCCGGTCAGGGATTATGCCCTTGCCCAGGCCAGAGCTCTGGGTGTTCCCCCCGCCCTGGTGATCCTGCCCATGTTTACGGTTTTCTCCGCAGCGATCGGAAATTCAGTAGCAATCCAACTAAAGCGCAGCTGGCGGGAACCCGCCACCCTGTGGACCATCGTGGTAGCCACCTCCGGATCCGGCAAGTCACCGGCCATGAAAGCCGCATTGAATCCGGTCCTGAAATTGGAGAAATCCTCCCTGGAACAGTTCGAACAGGAAAAGCAGGAATATGCCGAAAGGCTCGATCAGTGGGAGAGCCTGTCCAAAAAGGATCGTGTGAATGCACCCAAGCCTATCGAACCGGTGCACAGGCGATATCGCATAGCGGACACAACGATCGAGGCCCTGGTAGCCTTACATACGGAAAATCCCAGAGGGTTATTGGTAGCCAGGGATGAGCTCTCCGGTCTCATTGGCTCTTTTGACCGGTATGCCAAGGGGGAGTCGGACATGCAATCGTTCATCGAAATGTATGATGGCCGCCCCATCTCCGTAGACCGAAAAAGCGGGGATAAAAAAGTACTATCCATCCACCGCCCCAATATCTCTATTACCGGTACGATTCAACCAGGGATGCTCCGGTCCAGATTGACCAGTTCCCATTTTGAATCCGGTTTCTTCTCCCGGTTTATCATCTGCGCGCCACCCACCCGGCAAACCGGTTGGACCGATGCCGATGTCAGCCAAGCTGTAGAGGTAGCCTATGAAAGGATGGTCCGGTCTTTATACCAAATCCCCCACCAGGAAGATCCGATCTGCCTCATCTTGGAAGGGGAGGCCAAAGAGTACTTCAAGGATTTTGTAAACCAGAGCGCGATCCTGCGGGAGTCCATGCCCGATGGCGCCCTGCGATCAGCAATTGTGAAAATGGATGCTACCTGCGCCCGCATCGCCCTCATTCTTCATGTCCTGGATAACGCAGAACAACTAAGAGAATCAAGTAGTGAGGGGAAGCAACACTTCGTGTCTGCTGATGCGATGGGGCGCGCCATTACTGTAACAAACTGGTTGCGGGAGGAGACCATTCGTGTCTGGCATGAGCTGGATTTTCATCATATGGCCCTCTCAAAAGAGGAACAACTACTGGCAGAATTGCCCGAAGCGTTCACCTCCCAACAAGCGGCAGATATGTTAGGGAAAAGTCAGCGACAGATCCAACGGGACATCAAAAATCTGACGCAGAAAGGATACATCGAGGAGAGGCAGCGAGGGGTCTACCATAAGAAAGAGGCCATGTCGCGTGTCGCGAATGTCGTTTCGGACGATTTTCCGGCAAGGGAGCAATCTGAGACGACACAAACGACATGCGACACGGTGACACGACTGGATGAAGAGATCCGATCATCCGATCTGCTCAATGAGGAAACCGAAGCGGTCTTTTTCCCTGATGAGGCCCCTTTCTGAACAACCAACTACACATTACCGATGCCATCACAACATGAATGATAAAACCAACGAGAGCACTATGACCACGGAAACCCATTTTTGGACCGAGAACCGATTTGGCCAACTACGAACAGCCCAGGAAAGGCTGCCCAGTCAGCGGGGTCATCATCTGATACAAGAAGTATGGAGCTACGAACGGATCAGGCTACAAACTCTCTACCCCTTTGGATGTGCCATCCTACACAGAAACCACAATGATTGGCTGGGGATGCCCTATGATCAGGGATGTCAGCTCTACAGCCGGGATATAGCCGGGCGGAAGATTATACAACATATCGAAGGAAGCAGGCCGGAAGTATCTTTTTTCTCATGCAGAAACTCGGTCAAAGGAAGATCCTCCTTGTTCATTGCCAAATCTCCCTGTGAGACGATGCGGTTATATCAAACACTGGGCAACCAGGTGGATGTAACCGGTCTTTTCGAGGATCAAGCGACTCTGTTTTCTGATTTACAGGCAAACATGCTAAATGAACAGGTAATGAAGCTCGGGTACGAATCGGTGTATGTGTTTCTGGACTGTAACAGCGAATCAGCATATGCTAATGCCGAGTACTGGACGATGAAGATAAAGGAAGCCACAGGACCTGTCCCGGTTTACCTGGTCAATATTGCCCGATCTACGGCCGGCGGTTGTACAGACATTCGTGATTGTGTTGAAAAAGGGTTTAAGGGAGGCCATTATAGGGAACTACTACAACGGGCAGAAGTAAAAACTTTCAACAAGCAATGTAGAAATGCTTCAACAACAGGAAAAGAGAACTTGCGACTCAGGGATGATCTCCTGGATGTGCTCCCGCCTCTGCTGAAGGATTATCTGGCATATACTTCCCCGCTCTCGGATGTGCCGGATGAATTTTTGATCACCCCGTTTTTAGCGCTTCTAGGTGCCTTAATTGGTAAGAAGAGATATGTGAAGACAGGTGGTATTACCCTTTATCCCTCCATTTGGACCGTCTTATTTGCCGGGAGTTCCAAACTACGTAAGTCAACAGCCTTGGGCCTGGCGAAAAAGGTTTTTAAACCGGTCGAAGAGGTTTTCAGGGAAGAATACGAGAGAGCATTGGCACAATGGACCGAAGAGAAGCAGCAGTATGAAGCAGAAGGATTGCATTTCGATAACTCCGAACCAGTCCGACGATCTCTATTTTGCTCGGACAGTTTCTCGGACCTCACGTTCTGGCAGGCCATGCGGGATAACGGTAGCCTGGTCAGTATGCCCGGAGAGTTTACTTCCCTATGGAATGAGCTCAGCCGTCCCCGAAACGGAATGAAGGATTTTGCCCTGAGTATTTTTGATGCTGAAGACTCCGTTCGCAGGGAGACCAAGAGCGCCGGAAATATTGAACTGCACAATCCGGTCTTCTGTATAGCCAGTGCCACAACAGTAGATAATTTCAGAAGAACGTTAACCAGTCAGGAACTTGGATCCGGATTGCTACAGCGGATTCTCCCGGTGCACATGGACGAGCGCACCAAGGAATACCAAGCGTTAACTGAACTTCCGGAGCCGGATCAGGAACTCTTCCAGCACATTTCCAGCATTTTGGTCTCGCTGATGGAACTGGAATCCTGTCAGGTAAGTCTGTCAGAGGGAGCCGAACACCTGTTTACGGAGTGGAGTCATGCTTTAAACAAAAAAGCCAGTGAAATGACTGAGCAATTATCGGAGATTACCGGCTTTGCCGAACGGCTGAGTGCTTATGGGTTGAAATTCGCTCTTATATTTCAGCAATTCGAGGAACAAAAGATTGTCATCTCTGAACATAACATGAGAGCAGCTACCATGTTATGTGATTGGCTTTTTTGCCACATCCAGTACATGCTGGGCAACAACTACATTTTTAACAGAATCTACACCGACCGGATTAAGATTCGAGAACTACTGAAAAAGCAAACCAACGCTCGCATGAACCGTACCGATCTGATGAAACAGAGCCATTTCAGCAAGGAACAGTTGGATAAAGTATTATCTTCAGAGATCGAAGCCGGGTTTATCAGGGAGATAAAAACCGATACAGCAGGTCGTCCCCTGGTTGAATATGTACTTAATAGAAGTAGGTAAAAAGGGAAGAAAGGGGCTTCTTACCCCTTTTACCCTTACTTCACATAGGCTAAAAGAGACTCTAAACTATTCACCTGCTATTAACAGACCTCCTTATCCTATAAATAAACTTTTCGATAAGCCGGCGATTCGCCGTAACAATATCCCCGGTTGCCGACATGCCGTCGCGATACGTGAGGACCCGTCCGTAATTGGTTTTAAGCCCGTCCGGAAGGGTGATCTTTGCAAGATACTTTGAATCTTTCGGTACGGAAGATATTGCCGCAATCCTTCCGGTTACACTGCCGTATTCCTGGAAGGGATATCCTGAAAATTTGATGTTCACTTTTTCACCGGCCCTGATCTTACCCATGTTGAACTGAGGGATGTACATGAGCCCGATATACTTAGTATTTTCCGGTTTCACATAGAACAGGGGCTGACCGGCCTGCACGGTTTGATTTTTCTGCAAAAAAGAGATAAAACTAACCGTTCCGGAAACAGGCGCCTTCAGTACATACTGGTATTCCCAGGATTCGATACTACTTTCAAATGTATTCAAAGCCTGAAGAAACGTAATCTTTTGTTGCGAAATCTCTTTATCCAATTCCAGTAACTGATCCTTCTTGTCGTTTTGGGCAGACTCATTATTGATGATGGAAGCACTCAATTGAGCCAACGGCTGTTTCTTCGCCAGCAACTGGCTTTGCGCTTGTTTAAAGGCAACCGGGGCGATCATTTTTTTTACGGCTAGGGTGGCCTGAACAGCAAAATTGTCCCTTGCCAGCCGCAGATCCTGTTCGGCCATCGCCTTTTGCTCCTCCAGATTGTGATGCAACTGCTGCAGGTAGGTCAGGTCGTGTTGTAATATTCGTTTCTTTCTCAGGTAATAGCCGGAAGCCAGGTACGCTTTAAACTCCAGGATTGCCTGGTTGAACGTCTGAAAATTGGCCTGCAACTCACCCAAATGGTTATACTGATGCGGAGAAAACGTTGAGATGCGCTCCACTTCATTATTAGTTAGCTCGCGGGACAGGGTATCGATGACCTCAGACAGCTTTAACACCTGGTCAGGATCGGCCGTACTCTCGATAAATCCCAATATTTGACCGCTCTTTACTACGGTATTGTCCGTGACCATCAATTGGGTAAGTTTACCTCCCGTTCTGGCATTTACCGGCTTCGGGGCGTTTACAGAGGTCAGGGTGAAGTCGGCCGAGACGATATCCGGGTAACGGATAAACCAACTCAGGGCAAGGAACAGGAAGAGGATACCTATAAATATGGCAATCCCCCACCGGATCAACCAGTGCGGTGGGTTACCGATAATCTCCTGCACCTCCTCGCTGCGAAGTTTCAGGATCTCGCGTTTATCAAGTTCATCGGACATCGTTCATTCCATTTGTTACCTCACCCCAACCCCTCTCCACATCCGTGGCGAGGGACTGTTTCTTATTCCTCGTTACGCTGCTCTGCTGCGTAATGCCCTCCCGTGTGCTCTGCTCCGCGATAAAAGGGCAGCAGGGCAGCCCCGCGCTTCGTTGCGGGAATATTGGGAATTCTGGCTGTCTTTCTTCCCCTTGGCGAAGGGGGGCGGGGGATTGGCCGGGCGTATCACAATGGTCGGTTCGCTGCCACTGTCCGGGCTGGGTCAATCCCCCAACCCCCTTTTCTAAGGGGGAGTTTTTTTGTCCTCGTTCCCAACGTCCCGTTGGGAACGTCAATCTTTTGAAACTCTGTTTCCTTTTTTCCCTCCTCTCGCTACGCTGCGTTGCCTTGGGCGGGTGGCAGGCGAAGTCTGCTGTACAACGAGGAATTAAGAATTTTCTTTGTGTCCTTCGTGGTTCCTTCTTTATCCACCCAACTCCAACTGGTTTCTGACCAATTCATAGTAATCGCCTTCACTGGTTACCAGTTCTTCATGCGTGCCTTTTTCTTTGATCTTTCCGTTATCCAGAACCACGATCTGGTCGGCATCTTTAACCGTGCTCAGGCGGTGGGCGGCCACAATCACCGTTTTTCCTTCAAAAAACTCTTTCAGGTTGTTCATAATCACCTTTTCGTTATTGGCATCCAGGGAATTGGTGGCCTCATCAAAAAAGATGAATTCGGGATCTTTATACACCGCCCGGGCGATCAGGATACGCTGCTGCTGACCCTGGCTCAGGCCGGTGCCTTCCATCCCGATTTTGGTGTTGATGCCCAGGGGAAGCGAATCCACAAACTCCCGGATGTTTGCCACGTTTAAGGCGTACATCAATTTCTTCATGTCGGGAACTTCATCGGCCACGGCGATATTACGGGCGATGCTGTCCGAGAAGATGAAACTGTCCTGCATGACCACCCCGCATGCCTTGCGCCAGGTCCGGTTGCTGATCGTTTGCAGGTTGGTATCTCCCAGGCGTATCTCACCTTTTAACGGCGGGTAAAATTTCATGAGGAGTTTGAGCAGGGTGGTCTTTCCGGACCCGCTCACCCCGACAATAGCCGTGGTTTTGCCCTGCGGGATCTGCAGGTTGATATCCACCAGCACCGGTTCGTTGCCCGCACCCGGATACTGAAAACTCACCTGTTTTACCGTCATACTTTTTTCTTGAGGCAAAAACTGCACTTTCGGCACGTTCTCCGGCTCCTCATCCTCCATGGTATGGATCTCGTTGAGCCGTTCCAGGCTGATCATCGCATCCTGGGTGCTGCGGATAAACTGGATGAACTGCTCGATGGGACTGTTCAACTGCCCGATGATATACTGGATCGCCAGCATTCCACCGATGGTCAACTGACCGTTGACCACGGCAAGAGCGGCAAAGAAGGTGATGAAGATATTCTTGGCCTGGTTGATAAAGGTTGCCCCACCCTGTTGGTATTGTGAGAGGGCCAGTTGCTTTACGCTCACCCGGAACAGGCGGGCCTGGATGCGCTCCCACTCCCAGCGTTTGGTGATCTCGCAGTTGTTCATCTTGATCTCCTGGACCCCCTGCACCAACTGGATCACCTTGCTCTGGTCCTCTGAGGCCACGTCGAAGTTTTTGTAATCCAGCTTCTTGCGATACCGCAGGAATAATAATATCCACACGACATAAAGAGCGCTTCCGGCCAGGAAAATAAAGAAGATCTTCACATCATAGATGATGATGACCACCGAGAAGACGAAGAAATTGACAAAAGAAAACAGGGTTGACAGGGTCGGACCGGTCAGGAAATGCTGGATCCGCCGGTGGTCGCCCATGCGCTGCATGATATCCCCCACCATCTTGGTGTCGAAGAAGCCGATGGGCAGCCTCATGAGTTTGATCAGGAAATCGGAGAGGATGGAGATATTGATGCGCGTATTGATATGCAGCATCACCCAGCTCCGGATAAACTGCACCGAGGTCTGCCCGAGGAACAGGGCCAGTTCGGCCATGAGCACCAGGTCAATAAAATTGACATCCCGGGTGTTGATACCCACATCGACAATGGACTGGGTCAGGAAGGGAAAGATGAGGGAAATAACACTCCCCGCCAGTAATCCCAACGCCAACTGGAAGAGCAGATTTTTATACGAGAGCAGGTATTTGAGAAGAATGGTAAAGTTCAATTTCCGCTGCTTCTCATCCTCTTCGGCATAAAACTTTGGAGTTGGGTCCAGCAGCAAAGCAATGCCGGTAGTGACGGTCGACGGTCGACCGTCGACCGTCTTTGTCTCCGCCCATCCCTCAAGGAACTCCCGCACCGTATACACGATCGTACTCTTTGCCGGATCGGCCACAAACACCTTGTCACCCTTCACCTTATACACCACCACAAAATGAACCTGCTGCCAGTAGGCAATAAAGGGAACCGCTTCTTCCCTGGCTATGGTCTCCAGGTTTGTTTTTACCGCCACGGTGCGAAACCCGATTGATTCGGCCGCCTCGCTGATGCCCAGCAGTGAGACCCCTTCCCTCGTGATCTGGCTTTTTTGCCGCAGGTTTTGCAGGTTGTAGCTCTTCCCGTAATACCGGGCCACCATCCGAAGGCAGGTGGGGCCGCAATCCATGGCGTCGAATTGTTTGTAGTGAGGGAAGTGCATGGTGGTTTGAAATTCAGGTATAGATTCGTGTGGGACTGATGTGGAAGGTGTTGGGGATCTTTCCAACTCGTTTGGGGTTATATATTTTTTTAAATCTTGCCAGATGATATAACATGGCTTCAATTTTATCCTTGTAAGTTAAGGTCCCATTTTCCCATTTTAAGTAACCAGGCATCCCGTCAATAACATGAAAATCAAAATAGGCATGGATATACTTTTGATGATTCAGTTTCTTTACAACGTGAGTCATGCTTTCAATTTCCGTATGGATATCATAGGGGGAAACTTCTCGGATAAAAGGTTCATAGACAAAGTTGGTTTCGTCAAAACAATAATGCTTTGAAGAGCTGAATACTTTTTTATAATCCTTGCTTTGTTTATACAGTTCGTTGATTTTTTGAGTATTCCGGAAAAGCGTGAATGCGCCCAGTAAATAACCATGCCGGGGAGATACAACATCGTAATGATCTAATACTTCACTTGTCATAAAATTTCTGATCTTGCCAAAGATTACATCAATATCACAATATCCCCAAAAATCATACCCTTTTATAAAATCATCAAAAACAACTCCATAAGCTGGTCGCAGATCACATAATTTGTATGGAAAATCCATTTGAAATGCCAGGTCTAATTTTTCGCTAGTAAGTTTTTTTATTTCATCAAGAGATTTTTTTACGAAAATGACATTTTCAGGCAGATCATTATTGTATGTGATATCGGTAAGAACCATAAATGTTACCGACGGATTATATTTACAGCTATGCAAAAAATAGCGAAAGTACCATGGAAAACTTCCATAGTAGCAAATAATCAGAACGATCCTTTTATCATGCTTCATAACAGGGTTTGACGGCTTTCTTTAAAATCAATTGTTGCAATAGCAGCATGATCAGATTTTGAATATCAGACAGGTTATTTTTGATTACATCATCTTCAAAATTTTCCCTGCATTGGATGAAAATTTCGTTGATATCTAACGGTTGAGCCAGTATATCCAACAGTCTTAGGTCCAGTTCTTCCAAATCGTAGATGGAAAATCCATTTTTGTAGGCTTCCGGGATCAACAGTGATGCATATTCACCTTGCACCAATTGTAACGTTTTATAATAAGGTACACCGGGTTGATTAACCCCGCTCCAAAAAGCTGCCCAATTATATTTTGATGAAATAATACTGACCTCAGGACAGGTAACCAGTTTTATGTAATCAGCATATCCATCCTCCTTAAATACCATCTGGTACCACTTTTCGGAATGTATGTCCCTTCCGTATAAATAACGGAATGGAAACGATCGGTTTCTCAATAAGATTTTCGCTACTTGTTTAAGAAAACGATGATAATCCTTTTTTAAATCACTTCTATTTATTCCGTCTTTATCACAGTCGACTCGATCTATCCCGTTACTCAAAAAGTGATGTTCTTTTGACTGGGTTATAACATCAAGTGCTTTCGTAAAATCCGAATGCGTGACATTACATTGCCCATTCAGGCCATTGGTTGCATATTCTCTTTTTGCAGCAAGAAAGTACTTTTTAAAATGGTCTGACGATAATGGATAGAAATTGTCATAATAATCGTGTTTCAAGGGTATATGATTTCTTTTGAAAAGAGCGATAATTCTGTAATAGTGTTCTGGATAACATTCTCTGAGCTTTCCGGCTAATCGGTCGCAGGTGAACGCATTTTGTTTGTATTCACCCAACAAATGTAGAAAATGTCTCTTTTGAGGTACCTCCCAAAAATTTCCTAACCCTACAAACTTGTGGTCTTCAAACAGATTGTTAAGAAGATAAGTAATTCGTTTGTTTTGTGATTTCGCAAAACAGTAAAATAAATGTTGCTCAAAAAATACATTGAACCTGCTGACGTTTATTGAGGGTAAATGTTCAATGTTTCGCTTGACGTATTCAAATGCCAATTTTGCATATTTTTTAAAAAAAGCGACATCCCAACCACCCAATACCCCGGCATTCACGGCATGAATAGGTTCACTTGTTTCAAAATCTCTCTTAACGACCTGTGGGAAGAATGTAAAATGATTTTGTAGATCTTTTTGTGTAGAAGTATAGTATTCACTGGCTATTTCTTCATTTTGGGCGATAAGGGGTTGATGAATTAAATTTTGGGGAAATTCCTGAAAAATAAACACATCCCCATCCACGTGCAGAAAAGGACTATTTTGCAACGAGTAAGTATAAATTTTGGGTAGCGCCCATAAGGCAGGATGGGTGAGAGCAAAGTGGTTGTACGTGGTATGTACCTGACTATAAGGCAGGTGAAGTGTATTCACCAGCATTTCTGCACCCTGATCGTTTGTGTACAGGTGTACTTCCCGGTAATATTTTTTCAATTGCAAACAGCTTAGCGCCCAGCTCATCAGATGGTATTCGGGGGCATACCAACCCAAAGAATCTCGAAAAAGATTAGTATGATGATCCGTGTAAAGTGTTTGGATGATTTTCATTTTTCCATAGCAATTCGGTAACGAACAACTTTCTGAATTCCAGTAGTAGCATCTGTCTCCTTTGTGTAGATATATCCGTTTTTTATCACTTCAATCGGTTTATCTCTCGGCCAGGTAAAGCGGGTCAATAATTTTCCATTCTGATTTAAGACCCACCATTGATATACCTTTTTACTATTAACGATTGTAGCGATCCAAAGACGATCGTGGCTATCTATTTTCATATCATACAATGCTGGCCAGGTTTGGGGAAGGGTAAGATGCCGGACCGCGTAATTATTACTCTCTATTTTATAATGAAGCTCCCTTTGATTCAGGCTGGAATGCCCGTATAGAGCAGATATGCTTTCGATGGCTGCCGTTTTAGTCAGAGTAACTTTTTTATAGGGACAGAAAAAGGAGCGTCTGTATTTTCCTTTGGAATCATATACTTTGATCAAAAAATCTTCCGAATTGGCAGTATAAATTAAGTCACTATCCGAGACAACCACTACTGGTTTAGCTAAAAAAGGATAACCATCAACAAGTACTGTTTGACCATAATATGGTCGGGTTACATAGGGCCGCTGTTTCAGTTTCAAAATCTGCTTTGGTATGAACCGGCCTTTTTTATTTAATGGGTAATAGCGCTGATATATCGTGTCTATTTCTACACCCGAAACATTGGGAAATTTCCGAACAAATTTTAAAAAACAAGCCAGAAATTTCCCGTTATTTTCCGGAATCAATTCACCAAGATAATAATGATTCAATGTTTTAATCTTGTCCTTGTCCGACATATTAATGTTCATCGTTTGGACCAGCTCGAGAGAGTCCAGGGAAAAGGCACTTATCCGAAAGGTCATATAATCAACGGCATAAAGCCGGTTTGAAGTAATATTTATAGCAGGACTTACTTCAAATTCTCCCGGTCCTCTGCCTTTACGGCCAATATGAGTCAGATAACGACCATCCGGCTCGAAAACATCAATCGTTTTTTGTTGCCCATCTCCCATAAAGACCCTTCCCGAATCATCGACTGCAAAGTCTCCTAAAACACCAATAATCACCTTATTTGTTTCTCCATAAATCCTATCTTTTTTGAGGTTTATTTGATAAATCGGCTTGGCATCGGCCAGGGTAACTATTAAGTTTTTAAGCTTACGAATTCTTTCCGGAATTTTGGCGGGTTCTTGAACAGAACAACTACATAAAATTGCTAATACCCCAAAAAAAATGAGGGGAAATTTGCAATACCAAAAGAATGTTGGATAGAATAGTTTTAAATTCTGATCCAACATTCTTTTAACAAAATTATTGAATGCACTCATTACACTCAATAACAAATACCCCATGCTGCATGATCAAATGAACAATCAAGATATGTTGGACATAAGTTATTCGGATCCCCTGAACAATTTGATACATGAATTTCCTTGGTTGGGCATTCACCTGTATAGTAACAAATTGCACAGTTACAGTCTTCACCACTTCCGGCCATGATCTGTTTCATTTCGGCACGGGTTAAGGTTTTTCCCATTTCTGCATAATTGAGTTTTTTCATTTTTTTATCCTTGTTTAGTTGGTATTGATGATTCCGGCAGCCTGTCAAGTGCACCGACACTGATACGTCGAATAGGCAACGGCAGGCTGTCAGTTTTTGTGTTGCCTATTCTAAACTACTTTCATACTTACATCCCTTCTACATGATATCGTACAATCCGTGGGTATTCCCCTTTTTTGTTCAAGATCCCATACGCTTCATAATTACGAACAGCGTATAAATTCACATTATTAGCAAGTTGCAATCGCCACTTCAACTTACCACCGGTATTATACACCCACCAAGTTTGTTTGGCCTTTCCGGGATTTACCAATTCGACCCAGCACTGACCTTTATTATCCACCAACAACTTCTTTATAGCAGACCAATGACCAGGTATAGTTACCTTATTTTGCTCTAATGCCTTGTAAAAATAAGGTCTATTATTAGGATTAATCTGGTCTGCCAAACTGTCTATATCATCTCGGGTTAAGGAAAAAAGTGAATAGAAGGTCAGTATATCTTTGACTCTTTTACCAGAACTACTAAATATTCTGATATGGATGCTATCTGTATCTGCTTCATATAAGAGCCCATCTGGTCCGAAGGCGGTCAATGTTCCTGGCACGAGATCCTCTCCATAAGGAAATGGAATTTCGCCCTTGGTTTCTTTATCAATGTAAACGAGAAAACGGCTTGGCAGAAATTGATGGACTACCGTATCTATAGGTATAAGATTATGATTAACGATTGAAAGTGAGCCTATTGGCTTATAAAGGTTACCAGTAGCTACAAAAATGATTTCATAATTGCCGTTAGGTAGTGGATAGATTAAATGTGGAAACCCCAGTAGATATTTTCCGACCTTGATTTCCGGAAAGTTTATAGTTCGTATAAGCTGTGGTTTTAGTTTGTCAAGGCTAAATTCAGAGAGACGAGTTGGATAGCGTTCCAATACATATAATATATTTGAATAACACTGAATATTTGAAATATTTTCGAATTCCCCGGGTCCCCGGCCCCTTTGACCAAGAGAATCAAGATATCTTCCATCTGGACTCAGAACGTGAATTTTTGCTAACCGTTGATCCTCCAAATAAATATTACCACGCCAGTCAACTGCTAAATGCGGTATGAATGATCCTATCACAACTCCGATCGAATCGATAGAGACAGATAAATCTTTCTGTAAGTTAATAGTCGAGACGTGGTTTAATGTACTCTCACTGCGTTGAAACGAATGACAAGCGATGTTCACTAAAACTAAAACTATCAACAAATATATTCGTGGATACCTCATTTTAATTATTATATATCATAGATAAATTTATACTAAATAGAATCAATCATTTAATAAGTAAATAATTGATTCTATTTGTGAATTATGATAAGCTAATATTAGCTAGTTTAGGGCACTCATCGAATTGTGCATTTTATAGCTATGTAACTGTGATCCAGATCACAAGTAAATGGTTAGTAAAGACATGTCAATCCGCAAAGATCAGTACAAGCACATATGTTTCTATAAAGATCGACGCATGCTTGCAGACCGTTTGAACAAGTGCAAAGATCCCATCCTTCCGGACAACCACCACCGGTACCGCTGCCGGCCATAATCTGTTTCATTTCGGCACGGGTTAAGACTTGTCCCATTTCTGCCAAGTTGAGTTTTCTTGTTTTCATTATTCTAACCTCATTTTTTTGTTGGTATTTCAATTTTAAATGGCTTGTAAAAGCCATTTATGTTCATTATTTGAAAGAGTCCGCTGGGCAGACTCCTATGCTAGCGTGATATACTTCAATTCAGCAATATCTCTGTACGCATCCGGCAGCCGGTACCCGTTCACAAAGAAGGTCGGGGTGTGGGTAATACCCACCTCTTTGCACCATGTATCCATCGCCTTCAGCGTTTCTTTTTGCAAATCCAGTTCGCCATTCATCGGATATTTGGCAGCAAAGCGTTCGTAATCCTTTTCTTCGGCATTGTACCAGTCGTCCAGGGCTTTCCTTGTTTGGGACTCATCCTTTTGGGCCGCAACAGCCAGCATATGAGCGGCCGGTGCCGTACGCCGGTCTTCGTCTTCACCTGTAGCCGTGAAGATAATCTGCACCTGCCAGTCCGGGTTTTCACTAATGAGCTCTTCTATCTTCGGATGGGCCTTGGCACAGGGACCGCAATACGGGTTGCACACCTTGGTCAACATATTCGGCGCTTCCGGGTTGCCGATCCGTATCCCCAGATCTCCCGGATCGCTGGTCATAGCCGGCTGATGGTGAAGCATTGCCCCGAAGACCTCCCCGTTGTTTTTAAAGCGGGCCAGTTGGTATCGATATTCGGTTCCCTTTTTGGCCTGGTAGAGGTAGGTCTTGGTGAAGAGCCAGGCGAAAGCGGGAAGGATGAACGAGATAAATAAAACGATGAAAAACTGTATAGGGAAATGAGGGAATAAGGAAATAGGGGCTTGGGGAATCAGCAGGGCGGAGAGGGCTTCCAGTAACAGTACGGCCTGCACGCTCAGGCAGAAGAGACACCATTGCCGGGCGACCCATGCCTGATAATACACCGAGAAAACAATGTAGGGAAGCGCTAACAGGCTGAGAATGAACACGGGGTAGAGAAGGGTGATGCCGGTGATGAGCATGTACAGGTACCCGCCGGTAAAATACAGGAAACCGATATTGCTCCAGGTGATGTTGCCAACGACGATAGCGGCCTTGCTTCCTAATATGGCCTGGCAGTTGGTCTTTTTCCCCGCCGAACAGACAGCCTGCAAAAGCGGGTTATGTTCATCATATTCGTACCATAACAGTAGGCCCGTTACGAGAACGCCCAGCAGGTGACCGGCCAGTAAAGCCGTAAAATATCCCAGGTTCGCAGTGTGTCCACCGGCAGCAACAACCCATCGACCTATTCCGGCAAAACCCAGGAATAGAAATGCAAGGGGCAGACGCAAAGCCGCCCAGCGTTCTTTTCGTATGACTTCCCGGTAATTCGTTTCCCCGCTTTCTTCACCGGCCTTGGCCAGCAGACTCACACCGTCCCACTGTTTCAGGAAGTCTTCTTTGGTGTAGGTTTGCTCTTCGCCTTTATTATTCAGCGTAATCACCTGCTCCTCTGTCACTTCTTTAACAGTCAGGAACTGCCCACCTCCCATTTTAAAATAAGCCACAAAGGGAACCGGAAGCTGATCTAATTTATCCGGATCTGCCTTTAAGCCCATACTTTGAAGGTGCCACCGGCCCAGGCTGTCGGTGATACTCAGCAGGCTCGGGTAATCCGGGTGGGACAAGAGGGACTCTTTTAAGGTGGTGCGGCTCACTTTTACCTTGAGCAACTCTAGGAACTGCGCTGTGGCAGCGATGGGACCCGCCTCCGATGAAATCCGGTTGAATGCAAGCAGGTTTTTCATGGTCAACTGCTCCGTAATGCTGGTGGTAAAACCTTTGATGAACCCTGGAAGGGTTCACGTCAACGAAGACAAGTAACAAAAAAGATCCCGGAGTATTTTCGGTTTTCTCTTCTATTTTTTCTTCGGCTTTTTCAACTGCCGGTCTCTCCAGGCCCGTGGCGGCAAACCTGTCTTCTTTGTAAATGCTGTGGCAAAAGTAGTGGTCCGTTCATATCCGACAGCAAAAGCGATTTCACTGACCGGCAACTCACGTAATTGTTCATCCAGCAACAATAACCTGGCTGCTTCAATACGATGGTGAGAGATATATCTCACCGGTGGCATTCCCACATAATGCTTGAAGCGAAGGGAAAAATTGTGGCCGGAGGCCCGACAAATTTCCTTCATCCTGGCCAGACGGCATTCTGGAGAAAACATATGCTTGTTTAGCCAGACAATAACTCTCTTTACTTCGTGGGGCCAGATCTGATCCGGTTCAGGCAATTCATGAACATACGTCTTCAGGATTATCTCAGTCTGTGTCAACGGGTCTCTCATTTTTTGGCTCTCCAATTAGTACATCACACATCACGGCAAAGTAATAAGTATAAAAAACGATAGCATTTTTCCCTGTATCATTTCCTACTGTAGCATGCACACCAAAGAGTTTGACTCTCCTTAAAAGCAATATATTATGTCTGTTATTAATATCATAGCTTATATAATATAAGGAGATCCCCGACTAGCAATGTGTTACAGGTTAAGGTTAAACATTGGTAAAACCTAATATTAATCACTAAGCCAATAGAAAAAAGCATGTGATCACATGCAATATATCTATCCTGATAACTCTTGGTATCGGTAACTATTATTTGTGGAAATGAGAGTAACTGGTTGATTCAACAATTTTGTTTCATAGTAAAAATCGATGAACTAACTTAATATTGCATTTTGACCGGTTCATTTGGTGAGTACCTTATTGCTTTATATAAAAAACCGGTTATCATACTAACATAATAGTGCATTGTGCGTTGAATTATTATTAGTTCATGTTTCTCAACCGTCCCATAACCACCTATATGTTCATCCTGGCGACGCTGATCTTCGGGGCGATTGCGTTGCTTGAGCTGTCTGTGAACCTGCTTCCTTCGGTGGAAACGCCGGAACTGCTGGTCCGCACGGAGTGGAACGGGGTTTCGGCCCATGAGATCGACCACACGATTAACGAGCCACTGGAGGCCTACCTGAGTACTGTGCCGGGTATTCGTTCCATTCATTCGATTGCCAAACAGGGATTGAGCCTGATCTCTTTGCAGTTTGCCTGGCGCAGCAATATGGACCTGGCTTTCCTGAATACGCGCGAGAAACTGGACCAGGTGCATAACTGGCTGCCGCAGTCGGTCAGCCGGCCTGAATTGGTTCGTTCAAATCCATCAGATGAACCGATAGCTGTTTTAAGTGTTACCTCACAAGCAGCCGGGGAGTCGAATCTATCCGGGCGAATTGCCCTGCGGCAGTGGACCGACCAGGTTCTGACGCGGCGCCTCGAGCAGATCGATGGGGTTGCCCAGGCGGTCATTGTCGGTGCGGTACAGCCCGAAGTGGATGTCCGGTTCGATCCGGCGAAAATGAACAAATACAGCCTATCGGTGGATAATGTACGGCAGGCATTGAGTCAGGCTAACCTGTTCAGCACGTCAGGTGAGTTGAGGGATGGCTGGTATCGGTATTCCCTGAAAATCGAAAGTCGCCTGACCAGCCTCGAGACGATGCGGCAACTTCCACTCAGGCTGCTGGGATCGAGCAAGCTTTTGTTGCTTCGCGATGTCGCGGATGTCCGGATGGGCGAAGTTGACCCGGTATCATTCTCGCTGCTCGACCAGGAACCGGTCATCACCGTGCTTGTCAAGAAAGATTATGGAAGCAACACGGTCGACGTGTTTAATCGTCTCAAGCCGGTACTGGCTTCGCTGAGGAAGACCAACCCGGGCATTCAGCTTTCGGTATTGCGCGAGACGGCCACGACGATCAATTCAACCATCAACAACCTGATTCAGACACTGATCATCGGTGCGATTCTCGCATTTATCGTTCTCTTCATCTTTCTTCGTGATCCCCGTCTGCCCACTACCATCGGGGTATCCATCCCGGTAAGTATTTTTATCACTTTTTTTGTGATGTACCTGCTCGGTATTCAGCTAAATATCATCTCGCTGAGCGGACTGACCCTGGGCATCGGGATGCTGGTGGATAACTCGATTGTCGTGCTGGAGAATATCAAACGGTACCAGGTGCGGCCCGGCTGGACAATCATGCAGGCGGCATCGGTCGGCACGAAAGAGGTAGCTCTGGCGGTCACAGCATCGACACTAACGACGCTTTCCGTATTCCTCCCGTTGTTGTTTTTGGGTGGATTTGAAGGCGTGTTGTTCAGAGACCAGGCACTCACCCTTTCCATCAGTTTGCTGGCATCACTCCTTGTGGCGCTGGCTATCCTGCCGGTCCTTGCCGTTCGTTTCAGTCGTACAAAACCTTCGGGAGCTGTTGCTGTTACAGATAACTATCGGGCCGTTCGAGGGGTGCAGGATGCATACGAACGAATGCTTCAGCGTGTGCTCGATCACCCGGCGCTATCACTCATTATTTTGGGATGTATCGTAATCCTTACTGGTGCCGCATTCCTGTTGATGCCGCGCCAGCCGCTTCCGGCTATGGAGCCGACTGAACTGAATTATGAAGTCACGCTGCCGTCGAATACGAGTCTGCTGACCAGCCGGTACACTGCTGCACAGATGGCCCAGTCGCTGGAGAAAGGTGCACAGGTTCATGATGTGCTGGCTATGGGAGGGTATACCGATCAATCGAATCTCACGGAGCTGAGCAGGGAAGGCCTCGATAGGTTCCGGCTCCGGATTCCGGTGAGCGGGGTTCAGCAAATACGACTGGTGCAGGCCATGATTGAGAAGTGGCAGAATAATCATCCGGACTGGACCGTGACGCCTGAGAATAGCGGTGATGCCTTCAGCAACATCCTGCAATTTTCGTCTGTGCCTTTAACTCTTCAGTTGGTTGGAACGGATCGTACCCAAAATGAGCAGCTCGCAAATCCTCTGGATACATACATGCAGCGTGTAGTGCCGGACTGGAAGATGCGTCTCAAATATAATCGACGGCAGCGCATGTACGGATTGGAATTCCATGACCAGGCGCTGTTGAACCTCGGGCTGTCGCGCAACCAGATTCTTGGATACCTGGAGAGCTTGTCAACCGGAGATAAAGCCACGGAATGGATCCATGGGCAGGATCAGATCGATGTCAGGCTTTTTGCCCGCAACGGGCATTTCACCGATCCGCACCTGATTAACCTGCACCTGAATGGAAACACCATCCCCTTGACGAGAGTGGCTTCCATTCTCCCGTTGAAAGAGCCGGAGCAGCTTGAACGCGTCGATCAAACCCCCGTACTCACATATTTGACGAACATTAGTCTGTGGCAATGGTGGTGGCATGGCGATCAGATAGTTTCAGCTATCCAAAGATTTATGCAGGATCATGGAGCCCAGATCAAAATAGGGGGGCTGGCCCTTGAGCTGCAGTCGCTGCTTCAGCAGATGGGATTGCTGCTCCTGCTGAGCGTTATTGTCATTTACATCATCCTGGCAGCCCAGTACGAGAGTTTGATTTACCCGTTGCTTATTCTCTTTTCCATTCCTTTTGCGTGGAGCGGTTCCATTTTATTGTTATGGATTACGGGGCAAAGCTTAAATATTTTTTCATTTTTGGGATTATTGATCTTAACCGGTATCGCCGTGAATGATGCCATCCTGAAAGTCGATTTCATGCGCCGTTACTATAATGAGACAGGCCGGCTGCGCGAGGCAATCCTGCAGGCAGGCGAGCACCGTTTCCGTCCTGTTGTCATGACGAGTGTCACAACCGTATTCGGACTGATCCCAATGGTGATTCCGATCGGCATCGGATGGGCATATCGATTATCACTTGGAGTATCTTTGATGGGAGGGATGATTTCATCCACGGTACTCACACTCTTTTTCATCCCGCTACTATTCGGCGGATTGGAACAATTTCGGCGTCGTATGAAAAAGGAGACTTCATTATGAAATATTCTCCGTGGCTCTCTGAGGTTCATTGTGTACTCTGTGTCGATAGGAAAAGGACACAAAGATCGCAGATACTGCACAGAGGACCACAATGTAAAAGTTAATTAGATACAAAATGGAACTAAAGGAACTGAATAAGCTGACTCAGGAGATAATAGGTTGTGCTATTGAAGTATACAGGAGCTTAGGCCCGGGACTTTTGGAATCAGCTTATGAGGAGTGCCTTAGCTATGAACTAAACCTAAATGACATAGAGAATGAAAGACAGGTTCCGGTTCCAATAGTATACAAAGATGTAAAACTCGATATGGGTTATCGAATTGACATTCTGGTAAGAAATGAAGTCTATCTTGAATTGAAATCAATAGAAGCATTAGCTCCCTTTCATGAAGCACAGATTTTAACACAACTCAAATTTGCCCAAAAGAAATTGGGGTTAATAATGAATTTCAATTCATTAAAATTAACAGACCAGCTAAAAAGATTTATAATGTAAAAACTCGGTGGTCCTCAGTGATTCTTTGTGCTCTGTGTCGATTAAAAAAGAACACAGAGGTAACCGAGTTTGCACAGAGAGGAAAATTAAATAATCGGATAATGAATCCAGCATACAGTATCGAGCATCCAGTATTCCGTATCCAATTTTATAATTCTCTAATTTCAAAATTGCGATGGATATGGTGGTTTCTGCCTTTAATTTTTTTGCTTTCCGGTTGCGGGGCTAACAGTAAATCCAAGCCGGAACCGGACTCGGACTCAGTTGATATTCGACCGACTGTGATTTTCGCGCGGGCGGATCATAAACCACTCTATTACTATATCGAGACGCAGGGGATAACTGAGCCGGTCAGGAAGATAAACGTACAGTTGAAGATAAGCGGGTTTGTTAGGCGAAGTTTTTTGCAAGATGGAAGGTCGGTCGAAAAGGGAGACACCCTGCTGGATCTGAATGATGAAGAATGGCAACTTGCACTTCAGCAGGCGCAAATATCATTTCAGAAAGCAAAAGCCGCCTACGATGTCGAGCAGACCGTACGTAAGGACGTCCCTGCCGGTGGAGACACTACGTATACTAATCAGATGCTCAGAGTACAGTCTGGCTTGCAACAAGCCAATATAGACCTGAATAAGGCGAAAATGAACATCGATTACGCCCATATCGTAGCGCCTTTTTCCGGGGTTCTGGGGACACCCCAAACCTTTTCACCCGGACAATATGTAACGGCAGGAACTGAATTGGCAACGTTAGTCGACCTCTCCGAAATGCAGATCAGGCTGGATGTGTTGGAGGGAAGCATTGATAAGGTTAAAACGGGTCAGGCCGTTCAGTTGATTTTGGAAGACAGCACGATGCTTCAGGGAAAAGTAACCGGCATTTCACCATTGGTAAACCAGAAAACAAAGACAGGTCAGGTGATCGCCCTGTTCAAAAATACGCATCATCGGCTCTTGCCCGGGATGACGGTCAACGCCCGCATTTTAACCAAATCAGTTGAAGGAACAGCAAGGGTGCCAAGAGCAGCCGTACTGGAGCGAGAGAACCGGTTGTTACTCTTTAAGTTACATGGCGATGAAGTGGAATGGGTCTACGTCCATCCCCTCGCGATGAACAATGAATGGGCCGAGCTAAAAAGCAAAGACATCACCCCCGGCGACACAGTAGCCGTTGACCGCCATTTTGCATTAAGCCATAAAGAAAAAGTAACCATAAAGATGGAAGAATGACTTATCCCCTCTTGGGAGGGGATTAAGGGGTGGGTTACCCTGTGTTGGAATAGGTAGTAGACGTTTTATAAATCTATGAAACGCTGCCTAACCCACCCCAACCTCCCGAAAGCATCGGGAGAAGCTCTCCGCGGAGGGGAGGAAGACACATGAACCAACAGAACTCACATAGCATCTTATCCGGGTTATTACGCCGGCGGTATTTCATGGCGCTGGTGTACCTGTTGATTGCCATGCTGGGTTGGGAATTCTGGATGAGGATTCCGGTCGAGCTTGTGCCGGACACAAGCCTGCCGTCTGTAACCGTCAGTTATATGTGGGGAAGTACATCACCGGAAGCCATGGAACAGGAAGTGACACGCAGTGTTGAAGAGCTGGCAAGAAGGCTTCGCGGAGTCAAACGCGTCAGGTCGGTTACATCAGAGGGAAGCTCTCAGGTGACCATTGAGTTCCAAAAAAACACGCCGGTGGACTATCGCATTGTCGAGCTTCGGGAGATGCTTAATAACCTGGAAGACCAGTTGCCATCATCTGTCTACCCGGGAGAGATTACGAAGCAGGTTCCTAAAGAACTGGAAGACAGCCGAAGTTTCATGGTATGGTCGATAAGTGGTGATATGAACCGGTATGACCTGCTCGAATGGGCTCGCCGCAATATCAAAATCCCACTTTCCGGGATGGAAGGTGTGGCTGATGTTCAGTTGACCGGCGTCAGAGATCCGGCTTTAGCCATTATTTTCAAACCGGATTACGTTAGAAAGTGGCACTTGTCAATTCCTGGAATTATGAGCCGGATAAACTCCGGAATGCAATGGAATACCGCAGGATATACGAATCCGACAGCTGTGCGCGTCCCGGTCGTCCAGGTACCCGAGTATAAGTCGCTTAACGATATTCGGCGTTTTTCGGTGCAGTTGCCTGACAGTTCAGGTACCGTCCGTCTCGGCAGCATCGCGACGGTGAGTATGCAAGATTATCCCATTACGTCCATACAGAGGTTTAACGGGAAACCGGCACTCACACTCATCTTGGATAAGACACCCGGTGCCGATGCGCTTGATCTTGCTTCCCGAATCCATCAGAGGATGCAGGAAGTGCAGCAGACATTGCCGGCAGGTGTGACCGTCCATTTAGAGCAAGACGCAACCAAAGAGCTGCGCGAACGATTGGCAAACCTGGATCGGCAGGCATGGTTTAGTCTCGGATGTGTCTTCCTTATCCTGCTCATCTTTATATGGGAGATACGTGCACCGCTCATCATCCTGAGCAGCATCATCTTCTCCGTATTTCTCAGTATCGGCCTGCTATACCTGGCGGGTTACACGCTTAACATCTTCACGATGGCGGCCATTACCATCGCACTTGGTATGCTGGTGGATAACGCCATAGTAGTTTTCGAACAGGTCAGGCCAGGACTGCCTGCTGAACGAAAGAAAAGATTTCACCATGTGAGCGAAGGTGTCAAAAAGGTCGTTGTACCTGTTATTGGAAACACCCTGACGACGGTAGGTATTTTTATCCCGCTGCTGTTTGCCCTGACCAAGATGCGCTATTTCCTGGTACCTCTTGGCGTTGGTCTAACACTGACCCTACTGTCGTCTGTCCTGATCTGCCTGACCTGGATTCCGTATGCGCTGGTTTGGCTGATCCCGCAGCGATCTATCCATCTGAAATTCATATCAGCATGGAAAACAAGAATTTCATCGGTCAGGCATAGGTTTCACCTCTCTGTTCGTTGGTGGTTGAAGTGTTTGCTGTGGCGGCATCGACTCCAATGGGTGGCCTATCTAACGTTACTGTTTGTTATTGGCATCCCCATTTTCCTGATTCCCGCTCCCAAATGGGCGCAGAATGAAAATGCAAAAGGGTGGCAAAAATTGACGATGTGGTATTTCCACAACCGCAAAGATATCGATTCGTGGATAGGTGGTATATCGTACCGGTTTTACAATAACGCTTATTTTGGTCAGCCTTTTTCCATGAACGGCGGCGAGGTGCTTACCGTAAATATTAATACCCCGCTCGGGACGCCACTGACCGAGCTCAATAAAATCGCACGAAATTTCGAACGCATCGCCAAACCATATATGTATGCACTCGATTATTTCGAGACGGATATCAATGAGCATTCCGGCGCACGTCTTCTTTTTTATTTCAAAAAATCATATCTGGACGAGGCGGCGCCCTATTTGTTGAAAAACGATGCCACGTACCTGGCGGCCCGAACGGGTAACTCTACAATATCAGTCAGTGGATTCGGACAAGGGTATTATTCCGGAGGTGGCGGTGGATACTCATCCTATAGGTATAAATTATCCGGCTATTCGTATGATGCTTTGCTTCGTGTAGCAGACGACCTGAAACGCCGCCTCGAAAAGAATCCACGCGTTCGCGATGTCGATATTAACGGGACGCAGTTTTACAACCAGTCGGACCTGTATCAAAATAAACTAGAACCCAAGGATAAGCTGCTGTACCGGTTAGGATTGACACGGTCTTCACTGGTGGAGTCGCTGAACCCGGAGATAAATCCAACCGCTCTTTACGGCAGGGTACAATTCGAAGGGAAACAGGTGTACCTGATGGGGCGCATAGCCCGGCCGAATCATGCATACAGCCGGCTGATGACCAGGCCGAGACAGATCGGAAATGTGGTCTATGATTTACATGAGGTTGCCACCCTGAAAAAAGAGCGTGTGATGAGCCAGATAACAAGGGAAGACCAGAGTTATGTCCGGTATGTAACGTATAATTTCATCGGTCCTTATCAGTATGGTAATAAACTGTCGAAAGCGATGTTGAAAAAGCTACCGTTGCCGGTGGGAGTCCATGCGGAAATCCCGAATTACAGCTTCGATGATAATAATTCTGAATTGGTTGGTCTTGTTGCGGTTTTGTTATTTGCGCTGTTGATCGTATGGATGATCGTGTCGGCGCTTCTCGAGAGCTGGTGGGAACCAGTAATCATCCTTTTGTCCATCCCGCTCGCGCTGGTCGGCGTCATGTTTTGCGTATTGCACTACGATATCTCCTTTGGAAACGGAGCATTTGCCGGCACGTTGCTGCTGGTCGGCGTTGTCGTCAACAACGCAATCCTTCTGCTGCATGGACGCCAGTTGCGCGGTGCCGATGGTGTCAAAGGCGCAAGAGCCTGGATCTACACCTATCGCGACCGGATGCGCTCTGTTATTCTGACGACGCTGACCACCCTAGCCGGACTACTCCCGCTTACCCTTCAGAGTACCTCCGAGTTTTGGCATAACATGGCGATCGTTGTTTTCTGGGGACTGACGGTGAGTACCCTGCTTATTGTACTGCTGGCCGGCATATGGGAGAGGGTCATACCGATCGATCTAAACCACTAAATAAAACAGAAGTTTGTTTTACCTATGTTGTACCTATAATAAATAAAAAAGCCATAAGACTTTAAAATTATGTGTCTTATGGCTATATTTAAGTGCCGAAGGCGGGACTCGAACCCGCACGGGATTGCTCCCACACGCCCCTGAAACGTGCGCGTCTACCAATTCCACCACTTCGGCAATAAAGAAAGATCGAAAGTGGTACTACAGCAGGAGCAACCAAGATTGCTCCCATCCCGAAAGCCTTCGGGACGCGTCTACCAATTCCACCACTTCGGCATTAGAGAAGGATCGAAATCGGTATTACGGCGGGAACAGCCAAGATTGCTCCCATCCCGAAAGCCTTCGGGACGCGTCTACCAATTCCACCACTTCGGCATTAGAGAAGGATCGAAATCGGTATTACGGCGGGAACAACCAAGATTGCTCCCATCCCGAAAGCCTTCGGGACGCGTCTACCAATTCCACCACTTCGGCATTAAAAAAAGATCGTTTTCTCTATCAGGAAAGCAAAGATACGGAGTTGACAGAAAAAAGCAATGGAATAATTACACTCAGATGGATTTGAATTACGCTGGTTAATGTCTTTTCATGCTGTTGACTGCAACGAATCGTTGGGTGGAGTCATTCGATGGTCATTCAGTAGTCATTTAATAGTCATTCTATAACGTATAGAGGATAAAATTCGCAGGGTGGCTTGGAGTCAATAGAATGGCCACTTAATGACAGCGAAGCGAATGTTTACCGAATGATCATAAGCATTCACTCCATGCTGTAGATTTTCTGTGACAAATCAGGCTAAATGGTTATAACGACACTATGTCTCTTCCCCGGGATAAAGACTCTTCATCAAATTAAGATAGTCCGGAGTTACCGGAATATCCCGGCGGCCCATCATCGCGCGAGCCGTTTCCATGGCTTTATCAAAATCATAACGCTCCAGGCCTTTGTTGGTCAGCCATGAAAAGGACTCCAGGTATTTAGGCGGAAAGCTATCAGTCGCAATATTGCAGCTGACCCCAAACATGCTGCCCGTATTAATCATCGTATTAATAGCTGTCTTGCAATGATCCCCCATGATGGTCCCACAGAACTGAAGGCCGGTGTCATATGGTTCCCTTGTCGTCCAGTCGGAAAGCCGGACTTTGCTGTAGTTATTTTTGAGGTTTGAGTTATTGGTATCTGCTCCAAGATTGCACCATTCTCCAATAACAGAATTTCCAAGATATCCTTCGTGAGATTTGTTTGAGTGAGCCAGAAAAATCACATTGTTGACTTCACCACCGACTTTACAGAACGGGCCGATCGTCGTGTCTTTATAGATTTTAGCGGCCATCTTAAGCACCGAATGTGCACCGACGACTGCAGGTCCGCGCACGATGGATCCGGCGAGCAATTTGGCTTCACGACCCAGGAAAACGGGACCTTCGTGAGATAATATTATCGATCCCGGTTCAATGCTTACGCCATCTTCCATATAAACGGGAAACGAACCTTCGATAGTTACATAGGGGAAGTATGGTGTTGTCTTTTCGGTTGGGTTGAGAAAGGTGAAATCTTTTGTAATCTCAATACCGTTAAATTCAAAAAGCTGGTTCGGACGCTCGAGCAGCCAGCCATGATTGGTTGCGTTGAAATCGATATCGGAAAAATCCGGTTGCCCTGCATGGATAAAATCTAAACTTTTTTTATAGTCGACAAGAGCCGCCACAGGCATGCCCTTATATCTCAATCCTTCCCCGGGTTTTAAACGCACGAGGTCATTTCGCAACCCGGGTTCTGGTATAAATCGTGATCGTATCCAAAGGACATTTTCATCCGGTGGAAGTGGTGGATTTGGAAAGAGCGAGGCAAGTTCCGGTCGTGTTTGTCGATAAATATTTTCTGTGTTCAACAGATATTTCCATTTTTCGGCGAGGGTAAAAATGCCGATACGCAACTGGTCCATTGGCCGTGTAAGGGTCAGTGGATATAATTGTTTTAGCTCCTTATCCTCAAATAAACAAATAGAAAACATGAATCCCGGTAATTCTTTTAATTGATGAGGTTATAAAACGATAATATATGTTATTTGCGCATACTCAGTCATTCGTAACTATATTCTCACACCAATAGATCGAGCCGTTTTTTTATTGCCACATGGGATTATTATCGTCACTTTCAAATTTTCCAAAGTATCTGTTGATATATAAAGAATTGCAAACGTTAAAAAGTTAACAAACCATAATTATGTGCGGAATAGTTGGATACATAGGTAAAAGAGATGCTTCCGAAGTTATTCTCAAGGGTCTTCACCGGTTGGAATACCGGGGCTACGATTCTGCTGGTATAGCTACTGTTAATGGAGAGATGTCGATCCGGAAGACCAAGGGCAAGGTTTCGGACCTGGAGAGGCTGCTCAAAGAGAAACCTGTGAAAGCGACGATGGGGATTGGCCATACCCGTTGGGCGACACACGGGGAGCCGAATGATGTTAATGCCCACCCGCATATATCACAAAATGGAAAATTTGCCCTGGTCCATAACGGAATTATTGAAAACTATAACGCCCTTAAGATCGAGTTGCTTAAAAAAGGGCATATTTTCGCCTCAGAGACTGATACTGAGGTTCTGGCCCATTTGATTGAAGAAATTCAGAATGTTTCCCAACTGAATTTCGAAGAAGCCGTTCAGTATGCACTACGCCAGGTTGTCGGGACCTACGGACTTGCCATTGTTCATGTTGATCATCCCGATATGCTCATTGTCGCACGAAAAGGGTCGCCTCTGATCGTAGCAATTGGAGATGGTGAATATTTCGTCGCTTCAGATGCGTCTCCTGTTGTTGAGTATACCAACAAGGTCATCTATCTGGATGATGATGAGATGGCAGTTATCAAACGCGATGGGTATGAAGTCAAGACGACTCGCAATGTCTCGCACATCAAGGAAGTGCATGAGCTGGAAATGAGTATCGAACAGATTGAAAAAGGCGGCTATGATCATTTCATGCTAAAAGAGATTTATGAACAGCCACGTTCTATAGCCGACTGCCTTCGGGGCCGGGTGCTTCCTAAAGAAGGGACCGTTCATCTTGGAGGCATTGAACCGGTGATGGACCAATTGATGCATGCCGATCGATTTATCATTGCAGCTTGCGGAACCAGTTGGCATTCCGGCCTGGTGGGCGAGTACTTGTTTGAGCATCTGGCAAAACTTCCTGTGGAAGTCGAGTATGCATCTGAGTTTCGATATAAAGATATTTTGATTAAAGAAGGGGATGTGATGATCGTTATCTCTCAAAGTGGGGAGACGGCGGACACTTTGGCTGCACTGAGGGAAGCCCGTGAACGCGGAGCTACTGTTGTTGGAATATGTAACGTTGTCGGTTCAACTATTGCGCGCGAGACAGACGCCGGTGTATATATACACGCCGGACCAGAGATAGGAGTTGCCTCAACAAAAGCATTCACCGGACAAGTGGCTGTGCTGGCCATGATGGCCCTAATGATTGGCCGGGCAAGAGGAACGATCAATGATACTTATTATCAAAAAATCATATCTGATCTGTATGCTGTTCCCGAAAAGATCGAAGAGATTCTCAAACAGGCCGGACAATTGCAGGATATGGCCCGCTTATTCACATATGCACCTAACTTTTTGTATCTGGGAAGGAACTATAATTTCCCTGTCGCACTTGAAGGCGCCCTAAAACTAAAAGAGATTTCCTACATCCATGCTGAAGGCTATCCTGCTGCAGAAATGAAGCACGGGCCTATTGCTTTGATTGATCATCACATGCCTGTTGTGGTCATTGCTACGACAAATCATACAAATGATAAGATGGTCAGCAATATACAAGAGGTGAAAGCCCGCCATGGCAGAGTAGTTGCCGTTACAACTACCAATAATGAAGAAGTTAAAAGGCTTGCAGAATTTGTTATCGATATTCCGGAAATATCAGACTGTCTTTCACCTTTATTATCTGTTATCCCGTTACAGTTGCTTTCTTACTATATTGCTGTAAATCGTGGGTGCAATGTTGATCAGCCCCGGAATCTGGCGAAAAGTGTTACGGTAGAGTAAGCGGCAGCTCAAGTTTTTCCAACAGGATACGATAACTTGAAAAGCATACAGTCTTTTACGGCTGGGATGTATATAAAAGGGCTAGTTATTTATACCTGATGTTCTAAGGTTTATCTCCTATCGAAAGAGCTTGGTATGCAAGAATTTTTACGGATATACCTACTATCAGATATCCGTGAAAGTTTCCATTTTTAGCAAAATGTTCATTCAAATATTGACAATATTAATTTGGTTTCTTAATTGCCCACAACTTATCCACAATTGGAACCTAATGAATAGAGCTGTAGATTATGTATCACTGGAAAAGTGTAATGTTAAAGTTGACTATCCTCATCATTATTGCAATTGTTTTAATGACGGGATAATACTCCAATTGTAGAAGATCAAATTTTATCATCTGCCGTACTCAGCAATCTGAGGTAATCAACTAAATAAAATTTTAAAAAGAGTCGCATTTTCCGTCATCACGGGAGATAAGGATAGATCTATATTCCCACCTGAGTTAGCTTTTATTGGAGAAACTCCTATTCCCGCCTTTTTTTGTATAAACATCTTGTTATAATGTATTTCCACTCAGGTATAATAATAGGGTTTATTATTATTTTAAGTATTTAATAAATAGGCTTTTATTTGATCTTTTTTAATAATTTTTCAGCCTCTCTTTTATACATTGGATCGTCCGGACTCTGATTATTAAGAGACATCAGTTTGTTTATTGTTTCAATGGCTTTTGGGTCCTGACCAGCCGTATGGTAGGCTGCAGCAAGACTGTAATAAAACATGATGACATCCGACTTCAGACTGATTGCTTTATTGTAGTCTTCAATCGCTTTTTCTGTGCTGGCTCCTTTGGGTAGTCCCCCAAAAATAACATTTGCGGCGAAGCGTTCAGCAAAATTCAGATTATCAACTTTGTAGTTCCATCGCCCCAGAACATACCACGCCTCAGCGAGCGAAGAGTCTTCAGAAATAGATTTATCCACATAATGCTTGATATCGTTGGATGCCGCGACCCTATCCCTTGCACTGGCAATCAATGCGATCCTCCCCATAGCTACTGACATCACAAAATTCGAATGGGCATTATCAGGTTTCAGAAGTAATGCACGTTTTGCGAGTTGCTTTGCTTTTTGGAAGTAGACACTTTTTTGATCCTTGTTAGTTAAACGATTACCAACGCGGGAATAATAGTAACTGGCATTCCAGACCGCCTCGAAATCGGTACTGTCTTTTTCCAGAACCTGCAAATATGTGTCAAGGGCTTGTTTCTCATGGAAATCACTTTTCAGTGAATCGGCTTTGTGCATAAGTTTGGTGATGGCCGGATCTTCTTGAGCGTAACAGACCTGACAGCTAAGTACAGCAACAGCAGCTATGATTAATAAACTTTTCATATATCTCTTTGAATTCGAATGGTTCTGAGGTGTATTTCCTAAAATATTTACGAGTGTTGAGTCTGAAATAGAATGATATAAGAAATTGATGAATATTTAAATTAAGTGTTTTAAAGTAATTATCTCGTTTTGTAGATTACATTAAATTAACAGATGTCTGAAATACATGTATATGGCGTCGATTTCATGAATTCTTCACATGAATTCATCAATTTTATCTACAAAAATTATCAACTGATAGGGGTAGAAGTTGTTTGTCCTACCGTGAAACAGGATAACCTATACCTATCTCTCGCAAAAAGTCACACCCGTTGCGCTCATCATGAAGAATAAAGTTGTCAAAGACGAAGTAACCATACGATTTGCCGGGGATTCCGGTGATGGTATGCAGTTAACCGGATCACAGTTTACAAATACCACAGCACTTGTTGGAAATGATCTCTCGACATTTCCGGATTTTCCGGCTGAGATTCGTGCTCCGGCCGGTACAGTACCTGGTGTATCAGGATTCCAGATTCACTTTGGAAGTAAGCCGATCTATACTCCAGGGGATCAGTGTGATGTACTGGTTGCCATGAATGCGGCAGCACTGAAGGCCAATCTGCCTAACCTGCGTCCTGGCGGCGTTATTGTTGTCAATACCAGCGGCTTCGATAAGCGGAACCTCGGCCTGGCGAAATATGGGGATGTTAATCCTCTGGAAGACGAATCTCTCAAGGGATATGAGGTGTACGCGATCGACATATCCAAATTAACGAAAGAGAGCCTGATTGATTCCGGCTTGTCGTCCAAAGACATCGAGCGATGCAAAAATATGTTTGTACTTGGTGCTCTGTATTGGATGTACAGCCGTCCGCTGGATCCAACCATCGCTTTTCTGGAACGTAAGTTTGCCAAACATCCTGATGTAGCTGCAGCCAACATCAAGGCGCTTAAGGACGGGCAAACATTCGGTGAAGCCACAGAGATATTCACGGTAAGATATGAAATTAAACAGGCGCAGCTTCCGGCCGGAACTTACCGGAATATAACCGGGAATAAGGCTACTGTTCTGGGGCTCGTTGCTGCATCTCAAAAGGCTAAGATTCCACTTTTTTATGGCTCGTATCCAATAACCCCAGCGTCAGATATTCTTCACGGTCTGGCAGCCTTGAAGAATTATGGAGTACGGACATATCAGGCCGAGGATGAGATTGCTGCTGTAACATCCGCAATCGGAGCTGCTTTTGGCGGCAATCTTGCCATAACGGGTAGTTCTGGTCCCGGTATCGCACTGAAAGGCGAAGCAATCGGCCTGGCAACAATGCTGGAATTGCCTCTGGTTATTGTTAATGTACAGAGAAGTGGTCCTTCGACAGGCATGCCTACAAAAACCGAACAAGCAGACCTTCTTCAGGCATTGTATGGACGGAATGGCGAGTGTCCTATTGCTATTGTTGCTGCACGGTCGCCATCTGATAGCTTTATGATGGCTTACGAGGCTTGCCGTATCGCCTTGACTCACATGATACCTGTAATGCTTCTTTCTGATGGCTATCTTGGAAATGGTTCTGAGCCCTGGCTTTTTCCACAGAGCGACGACCTGCAGACAATCAACGTATCATTTGATGCCCCGCGCAGAGGAGATGATCTGACACCGTATAAGCCATACGTAAGGGATGAAAATTATGTGCGGCCATGGGCAATTCCGGGAACACAAGGACTTGCACACCGTGTCGGGGGACTTGAAAAACAGAATGAGACCGGAAACGTTTCTTACGATCCGCAGAATCATGAGTTGATGACAAAAATGCGGGAGGCAAAACGAGACAAGATTGCCGGGGATATCCCATTACAGGATGTTGACAACGGTTCCGATCATGGGAAACTGCTTGTGTTAAGCTGGGGATCTACCTATGGTACGATCAAGTCTTCTGTACAAAAGGCTCGTGGCGAAGGCTATGATGTTTCACACGTTCACCTTCGGTATATCAGTCCATTTCCACGTAACCTTGAATACCTGCTGAAAGGTTTTGACAAAGTATTGGTTCCCGAGATCAACAACGGACAATTGGTAAAAGTGATCCGTGACACGTTTTTGATTCCAGCCATAGGGTTCAACAAAATCCAGGGAATTCCTTTCTATGTTGGCGAGGTCCAAGACAAGATTCGTGAATTGCTTGATTAAAATGGGAATGACCATCCGAAGAATTGAAGAAGGATAATTATGGAAGCAGAGAAAATATTTAAAAGTGAACTTTTCACTGTATTAGAAAAAGAAGATGCCGCTGTTCCCGAGTACTCAAGCAAGGATTTTTCCTCGGACCAGGATGTCCGCTGGTGTCCGGGTTGCGGCGACTACACGATTCTGAAACAGGTCCAGAATCTGATGCCGAAACTCGGTATCAACCGTGAGGACATGGTGTTCATCTCCGGAATTGGATGTTCATCCCGTTTCCCATATTACATGAATACCTATGGAATGCACTCCATTCACGGCCGTGCACCGGCTATCGCGTCGGGATTGAAGGCTGTTCGGCCAGATCTGAGCGTTTGGATTATAACCGGTGATGGCGACTCTCTGTCCATCGGAACGAATCACTTTACACATCTGCTACGGCGTAATCTGGATGTTAACCTGCTACTTTTTAACAACGAGATTTACGGCTTAACCAAAGGGCAGTATTCACCCACCTCGCACGAGGGAAGTATAACCAAATCGACTCCGGTTGGTTCGATTGACCACCCGTTTAATCCGCTGGCTCTGGCGCTCGGATCAGACGGTTCCTTTGTTGCACGAGCTATGGATCGTGATCCGAAGTTTTTGCAGGATATGCTGGAACGTGCCTGGAAGCACAAAGGAACCTCGATGCTGGAGATCTATCAAAACTGTATCGTGTTTAACGACGGTGTATTCGAGATGTTCACCGACAAAAAATCACGTCCCGTCGAAACGATCTATCTCGAGAATGGAAAACCATTGGTATTTGGCGATAATAATGATAAAGGGGTTCGACTCGACGGACTAAAACCACAGGTTGTCGATCTGAGTGATGGAAGCTATTCACAGGATGATCTTTGGGTCCATGATGAGCAAGATGCTACCAAGGCGTACATTTTAGCTCGCTTCTTCGATGACCCCCGTAAAGATGACCATCTGCCTCGTCCGTTTGGTGTCTTCTATGAAGATGATCGTCCTACTTACGATGATCAGTTGAATCAACAGGTTGATGCAGTATTTGCCAGTAAAGGAAAAGGCGATCTGGACCAGCTACTTAGAGGTTCGGAAACCTGGGAAATCAAGTAATACCAGATCTTAGATATAAGTACAAAGACGTTAGTTAGAGTGGCAACCAGTCCTTGACCCGTTGCCATCTAACGTCTTTTTTTTAAAGTCTAAAGTCTAAAGTCTAAAGTCTAAAGTCTGCGGCAGTCAATTCTGCTGGCCCATGTTTGGCATACTCATCTTATTGAAGCCCGATGGTACTTCAAATAAGCTCGGATTAAGTGTTTTTTCATCGACCTTTGTTGCTTCCATCGTCATCTCATTGTTTCCATTTTTGTCCTTTACGATGACCTTAAGGGGGAAGAAACCCTGTGCCATAAATTCTTTCATCCACTCTGGCTGTTTTCCACGACCGGGCAAGCCTCCCATGCTTCCCGGCATCATGAAATTGCCAAACCCCTTGGCATTCCAAAGATCGACAGTGCCTCCTTCTTCGCTATTCATTTTCCAGTGATCGCAATTGTGTCCCAGGATGACTTCCGAATCTCCGACCTTCACCGGTTTCTCCTGGCCTGAGGCATCTCCATAATCGGTCGTGTCGGCGTCCGGCATAGGCATCTGCATGTACATCTTCATTTGAGGTATCAGAGTTATCATTGCCTTGCTTTCACCGTCGATGATAATTGCGGCATTGCCCATCGGTGATTGTGCAGGCATCTCCATCTCTATTCGTGCCTTCTTACCTTTTACATAATAGGTGAAGCTTTTGGGGCCATTCCCTGGTGCATCGAGTTTATAAGTGACGACACCCTGAAACGTTTTTTGTGCAGAAACGTAAGCCGGCAAACATAGAATAAGACTCAAAAGGGCCAGAAATGACCATTTTTTTAATGACAACGATATAATCGAGATATTCATGAAAGGTTCCCTCTTATGATTTTTTATACCCTGTTTGTTAGATATCAACACAGATAAATACAAAATTAACGGATTAAAAAACAGGTGTTGGGAAGGTATCCTTGCATAGCGATCCCTTCGGGGTTTTGCGGAATGATACAGTTGAAGATGTGTTATTTGAATAGAGAACGGTTTGATTATCACTCAACCTATTCAATGTTTTTGGCCAACAATAAAGATTTCCTGAACTATGAAAATTGCCATCATTTCAGATACCCATGATCATGTACCCCATATACAGAAAGCCATTGAACTTATTAAGAAGGAAGAAGCAGGACTTGTGATCCATGCCGGTGATTTCTGCAGTCCTTTTGCTGTACTGCCTTTTAAAGGATTAAACCTGGCCGGAGTCTTTGGCAATAATGACGGCGATGTTTATCGCATTCTGGATAAATTCAGTGATATTGATGCCACTCATGCCGGGGAGTTTCTGGATTTTAAAGAAGATGGTTTGCGCTTCGCCGTATATCATGGCACACAACCCGGCATTACCGATGCTCTTGTAACGTGCGGGACCTACGACGTTGTGGTTGCAGGACACACGCATGAGAAAGTATTGCAGAATGATGGGAAAACCTTGTTCATCAATCCCGGAACCGCCCATGGTTTCGGGAAAGAAGCAACATTCGCCATTTTCGACACCTCAACCAAGAAGACGGAATTCATAACTATAGAATAGCATAGATATTAGATCGAAGACGTTAGAAAAGGCAACCAGTCATTGATCGGTTGCCTTCTAACGTCTTTTTTGTCTAAAGTCTAAAGTCTAAAGTCTAAAGTCTAAAGTCTCGCTTAGAACTTGTCCTCCAACACCATGCAGACTGCATTAGTGAATGTTGTCGTTGTTCCTTTTCCACCGATATCGCGTGTACAGGCATCTTTATGATTGGCAAGCACCTCCATTACGGCAAAACGGACATGGTCGGCGACTTCATTCTCTTCTATATGTTCCAGCATCATAATGGCTGAAAACAGTAAAGCGATTGGATTGGCCAGGTTCTTACCTGCTATGTCTGGTGCTGATCCGTGTACCGCCTCAAAGATGGCAAAATCATCTCCAATATTGGCGGCGCCGGTAACACCAAGTCCTCCAACCAAACCGGATGCAAGATCGGACAAAATATCCCCAAACAGGTTTGTCGTGACCAATACATCAAACCGTTCCGGATGTATGACCATCTGCATGGCTGTGTTATCGACAATCAGATCTTCGAATTGGATGTCCGGATAATCGGGTGCAATTTTCCGACCAACTTCCAGAAAGAGACCGCTTGTCATTTTCAGAATATTGGCTTTATGGACGAGTGTAAGCTTCTTGCGATTTTGTTTGCGAGTATATTCAAATGCTGCACGGATGATACGTTCGCTTGCTTCGCGGGTAACGACGGCAATGCTTTCGGCATGTTCTTTTCCATCTCCTATCCATCGTTCTTCACCAATGTAAAGTCCCTGAGTATTCTCGCGGAAAAGCACAAGGTCGATATTGGAAAAAGGACTTGGAACATTCGGCAAGGTTTTGGCTGGACGAATATTGGCATACAGATCGAATTCTTTACGAAGGGCTACATTAACGGATCGGAATCCTGTGCCGATGGGTGTTGTCAGTGGGCCCTTTAGAGCAATCTTGTACTTTTTGATTAGTTCAAGAACTTCGTCAGGCAGCGGATTGCCCTTTGTCTCATAGGCGGTAAGTCCCGCTAACGTTTCAATCCAGTTTATCTCCGCTCCGGCCGATTTCAATATTTTTGTTACGCTTGTGGTTATTTCAGTGCCGATGCCATCACCGGGTATCAATACTATATCATGCATGGGTGGGGATATTCATGTTGTAAAAACTATTTCATCAACTCTCCTACAGAGTTTAACGCGCAGCCAAAATACGAAATTCACTAACTACAAACAGTTCATTTCCCCAACTGAACAGTGTGTAAATCCACAGAATAATAAGGGTAAAAACCACCGAAATTTTTTCATTTTGGGCCTCTCTGCCAAACAATGCTTTTCTTAACGCCCGAACTAAAAATAGAAAATTGATGAAGGGTTTGTTTATGAAGAATTGGTTTGTTTGTCTGTCAGGATTGATGTTGCTGGTTTTCGCATCTTGCAAGAAAAACAGCACTTCTCCAGACAGTAAGAAAGGAACGTATAACATAACTATCAGCGGAGATATCAATAAAACTTTAAAAGGTGATGTAGCCCTCTATGGAACAGATACGTCGTCAGACGGAGCTATGTTTGCTGTGGGTATAGGAGCCTCAAATGTAAGCATGAATAATACATCATCCGATGCTTCCAATTACCTGTTTATCGGCCGTTATGGCGGCAAGCCCGGAAAGGGTACATATGAATTTATGAATGTTGACGGGGCTGGCTCGGAAGGATTTATAGCTACCGGTTCGGTGAACAGTAACATCCCATACTATTCTGTGTCAGGCACTCTCGACATTAATGAGTCCGGCAATAGCACTGTTGGTGGCGATTTTACCATTCAGGCCATGGGATTTCAGCAAAATGGCAACAGTATAGATACACTGAATATTACGGTACAGGGTACCTTTAATGCTGTTCAGGCACCGAGTGGATCATCTCAATAATTATGTTGCACACATACCATCATAGAGGATGATAATAAGCCCGTTCTTTTGGATGAGAACGGGCTTTCTTTTAGAATGGATTCCGTCTTATGTATTAAAGTCATGTCAGAACGAACGAATCTGTATATCGTTAGCAGCTTGTTTAGGAGTAATTTTGCCACTGTTGAGTTCTTCAAGGATATCTGCCTTAATAGTAAAGGTCACTCTCTTACCTTCGCCGCCAACTCCGTTGTTTAAGTTCGCAGATACAACAAGTTCTTGGCCGGATTTTAAGGTGTGTAGTGTACGGCCATAATTCGTAATGTAGTCCTTCATTGCATCAACAAAACGATTGTATGCTTCTTGCATTTTCTTATCTGAGTTCTTGTCTGAAATCTGGATGTCCTGAGCAGAACGAATGGTCACACTTTTATCTTCCGACAAGATGGAAAGATATTGCAGCGAGTATTCCGCATTTACATAGTAGATCACACCGAAATCTTTCATGTAGGCAAAATTAACCTGACCTCGAACGGAATATTCAAAGTTCTGTGTGTTCTTCAGTGCCTGCGTGAGAATCTCAGAGAAAATGTCGAGGTCTTTATGTTTCTGACCGTCTTCAATGTCATCGACAGAGAGTCTGTTTGAGAATTCTTTTTTAGAGATCCTATTTTGGTTTAAAGCAATTATATCTGCCTTTTTTGCTGAAATCGCCAGGTTTAATGGTTTCGTTTCTGTAGAATCAGAATTCTGGATTGCCAGGTAGATGTTGGGCATAAAATTACTTCCACCCTCATCATAGATAACGGTAATCCGGTCGGTTGGTTTTAGCTGGCCAATCGTGCTTCCATAATTACCCAGGAATTCAGTTGCCCTGTCGATAACCTGCTGCCGGGTAAGACGGTTCTCTGCGTTGTTAAACCAATAGCGGCCTTTGCCGCGTCCGCCGACAACAACAGCACTACCGGTACTATTGCCTTTTCCATTCGATTTCGATGAGCCGGTGCTTACGGTACCTGACATTCGACCCATCCCGAGATGCCGGAAAATCATAAATGATGATCCTGAAATATGATATATGATTCCATAGCCCGGCAGATAGGAAGCATCAACCCCCTGGTTGCCAAAAGGCAGAGACTGGTTGTAATTTTCACTAAAGATCTTGCCCAGAATATCATCAGTAATCGACAGGTCCCGGTTCATCCGGTCCTGGTCTATGGTATTTTGTTGGGCGTAAATGGCCGTTGAAGGACCGAAGAGTACTAACGCCAAAGCAAGTACCGAAGTGAATTTTTTTAGCAAGTTCATGGTCATGTCCCATTAGTTATTGTATTGGATAGTCTGGATCAGGTTGTTCAACGCTTTATCGGTAAGCTGAAGCCGGCTGTTTGTGTTTGTATAGAAGGTATTGATATGATCAGCCAGGGCTTTCATTTGCTCGTTTTGACGCTCCTGAATTGCGTATGCATACTCAGAAAACATCTGCTTGTAAAACTGGGCATCTTCCTGGCGGGTATTGGTTACCAGCGTTTGCATCATCTGCATATTCTGCTGCTGTATTTGATTCACCAGGGCAGCCTTCTCTGTATCGCTTAGTTGTGCGTTATCCTGGGTCCCCATCGATATCACGAACGATTGTTGGTTCCACTCAAACCGAAGATGTGCGAGGGAACCGGCCAGCACAAAAAGCAGTAAAAAGGATGCTGCAGCAAAAGCCAGTTTTCCAGGCACGGAATGTGGGAGGAGTTGAAGAATGCGTTGTCCTAACGACAATTCCTGTTCCGTCTGTTCCGAAAAGCCGGTAAGCGGCAGTGGAGGTGGTTCAACGGGCAGTTTATTAAGCAGCAAATGCGATTGCTTCAAAGAGGCCAGCTCTTTTCGACAAGCTTCACATTCAGAGATGTGTTGCTTTACCGACTGCTGTTTTTTCTGCGGGAGTTCCCCGTAGAGAAAATCAATAAGCTTGGTTTCGATAATATCACATTTCATAACCTAACAACTCCTTGTCGATATTCCATTTGGTTAAGATCTTGCGGAGTGTGCGCAAGCCATAGTAAAGACGCGATTTCACAGTATTCTCCGATTCATTGAGAACACCAGCAATGACACGGAACGTCAGATCCTGATATTCTTTTAAGATGATCACTGATTTCTGTTCGTCCGGAAGTTCAGCCAGAGCACGGGCCAGGATATCCTGAAGCTGAGACTGTTCGGTAGCCCATTCAGGATTCCCATCATTCTCGTCCGCATCTGATTTCGATTCGAAGGTTGATCTGTCTTCCTCTTCTGTTGGATCGTCCAATACATGATATCGATAGTACCGGTTTCGCGAATGATCGCGACATTGATTCAGGGCAATCTTATATAGCCAGGAACTGAATCGGTCCGTATTTTTCAACTGATCCAGCGAGTGATAGCACTTGATGAAGGTTTTTTGGGCCAGGTCAAGAGCATCATCGCGGGAGCCTGTGTATCGCAGGCAGAAATTGTAGATGGGCGTTTGCCATCTCCATACCAGGAAATTGAATGCCTGGGCATCTCCGCGGGTATGTCGCTTTATCAGTTCCGCATCATTCATGAATTCATGGATTTACGTATTTTAATCAATCATAACTGCATACATGTAAGACGTGGCAATCTCACAAAAAGTTTTAAAAGGTAGGATTGGGGGAGATAGGGAAATAAGGAAATAGGGAAATAAGGAGATAAGGGAATAGGGAATAGGGAATAGGGTCATAAAAATGATTGCCAACACGATGTTCGTGAAGCTGCCGGAGTAATTGTTGCCGGACACCCTGCATAAAGCTTCCGGCTTATCCTATTCCCTTATTTTTTTAAAAATTCGCAAAACGTTCATGAGCCTGCTTGCACAGGGTTTCCCGGTGATCGGGGTGAGAGATTCCTATCAGTGCTTTGGCCCGCTCTGTCAGGTTCTTTCCATATAAATTGGCGATGCCAAATTCGGTAACGATATAATGCACGTGAGCTCGTGTGGTAACGACGCCGGCACCAGTCTTCAGGAAGGGAACAATCCTCGATTCACCACGGCTGGTAGTGGAGGGTAATGCGATTATCGGTTTGCCGCCTTCTGAAAGCGATGCACCACGGATGAAATCCATTTGGCCACCTACGCCAGAATACATTCTTGTTCCTATTGAATCGGCGCAAACCTGTCCGGTGATATCAACTTCAATAGCGCTGTTGATAGCCGTCACTTTGGGATTCTTGCGAATAACATGGGTATCATTCACATACGCAACATCGAGCATGGCAACTTCGGGGTTGTCATCGATGAAGTCGTAGAGTTTGCGCGTACCCATGACAAAACTGGCCACAATTTTACCTGGATGACGCAGTTTTAAGCGTCCGTTAACGATTCCCTTTTCGACCAGCTCGATCAGGCCATCAGAAAACATTTCGGTGTGTATACCAAGGTCTTTGTGACTTTGCAGCGAGGCCAGAACGGCATCCGGAATACCTCCGATACCCATTTGAAGAGTTGCCCCGTCTTCCACCAGTCCGGCAACGTAACGTCCGATAGACAACTCAGTATCCGACAATTCACGTGCAGGCACTTCCAACAGCGGGTCATCAACATCGACCATGGCATTAATCTCCTTCACATGAATCAGTCCGTCACCGTGCGTTCTGGGCATGTTCGGATTAACCTGGGCGATAACCGTCTTGGCCATTTGAACGGCTGCTCTCGACACATCAATCGACACACCCAAAGAGCAGAAGCCATGTTTGTCGGGAGGTGACACTTGTATCAAAGCCACATCGATAGGTATGATTCTCTTACGGAACAGGGCGGGCACTTCACTCAAGAAATTGGGTATATAATCCACCTGACCTGTTTTAAAACCATTTCGAACATTGGCCCCGATGAATAACGCATTTGTCTTAAAACTTCCGGCATATTCGGGATTTGCGTACGGTGCATCACCCTCAGTATGAAGATGATAGATCTTGACATCACAAAGCTCACCGGCCCGATCTGTCATTGCGTTAACCAGACGTTGCGGATTGGCTGCAACACTGTGTATAAATACATGGTCTCCGGATTTTATCAGAGAGACTGCTTTTTCTACAGTTGTATTCATAATCTTTTCTTTTAGAATAGAATTATATAAAAATTTTGATGCAAATACCGTAAAGGAAAGTTTTTAAGAAACTTCCAGTTCATGAACATATTAGGTGTTCATTGTCTTAAGTACAATTCTTATGCTTTGCATGGCTTGACGAACATTTTATCAAATCTTGTTACTTATTATGGAAAAGGTGGAAGGATGATAATATATGACCATAGATCTGCAAGGTTTCCATAATCAGGCGGATCTGTCAACAAATTTTAGCTACCGGGAATTTATTTCAATTTCATCAAGATCATTGTCATATCATCGTGTTGTGCGGCACCATTTGAAAACAGGTTGATCTCCTGCACGATGTGATCCAGTATGGCCTGGGTTGTGTATGAATAATTCGCATCAATAATGTCGACGAGCCGTTCATCTCCAAAAAGTGTTTTGCTGTTGTTCATTGCTTCGGTAAATCCATCCGTGTAAACCGATATCAGGTCACCGGAGCTAAGATCAATCGACGTATCATGAATATTCTGTTGAAATGCTTCTGTATCAGCCATTCCAACAGCGAGTCCGTCGGGACGCAGGACCTGGGTGGAAGCATTTTTTTCAGATTTATAGATAAGCGGATTATGTCCGGCCCGCGCGAACACCAATTTTTTTGCTGATGGGTCAATAATACCATAAATCATAGATACGAAGATGCCGCGGTCGACATTATTCCGGAAAAGAGTGTTTACAGCAGTTAACAGATCTGCCGGCGAATCGTACCGATGGGCGAGACATTGAAGATAGCCTTTCAGGAGCGTCATATAAAAAGCTGCTTTGATGCCTTTGCCGCTGACATCAGCAATCACAAATCCCAGGCTCCCGTCTGTCCGTTCTATGAAATCATAGTAGTCACCACCGGTTTCATAAGCGGAGATACATCGGGAAACAATATCGACGCCCTCCAGATAGGGTTGCTCTCGCGGTAGGAAATTGAGCTGCACCGAACGGGCGAGTTCTAATTCATGCTGCATCCGCTGTTTCTGTGTAAACTCTTCGATGTATTTTGGAACATATTGGGGCAGATCTTTAAGGTCATTGCGGCTGGACATGCTCCACAGGCCAATAAGCAGCAATAATCCCAGGATGATCCAGATTACAATAGTTGAGAGAAGATCCGGAGAATGTGGTATAACCCATCCCGTTGCTGATTCCCAGAGAGCGACGTGAGTGAACCCTGCAACGATGGAGGTCAGAATGTCAAAACGCCAGTATATGAAGACCGCTGCCAATCCGATCAGGAATGAAAAGATCCACTGATCGTACATGCTTAGCTTGAAAGGTATGATAGAGATGAACGTCAGTAACAGCGCCGTTACCAGAAAAAAGATCCAGGGTTTTGGTTTCGCATTGTACACATAGGATCCGATCCCAAGAAATACCATGAAGTTAACGAGGATTACAGTGTAACCTGAACTGCCGAGGATATGTATGAATGGCAAATATGACTGATCTGAAAGAAAGACCAGGTTCTCGCTGTTTTGTATAAGTGCGGAATGTGGAAAAAGAAACAACAGCAAGGTCGTTAAACCGCATAGTATAAAACCAAGACTTATGCCTCGGAATAAAACAAGTCCGACAGGGCGATTATGAATATATCCCCTTCGGGCCAACGACAAGGTCTCCAATTTCTGGGGAATGTAATCCCGAACTATCGACTCTGCCGTGCCTGATACTACAAAAAAGCCAATGGCACCAATGAACCCGAAGGCAATAACTCCCATAAGGATGAAAAGGTAAAACTGGTAACCGATCCCAGGGTAATAATTCACCAGTTGCTGAGTGATACTTGACAACACAAGTAAAAACCAACCGAGTACGCCGTCTAAAATGCTGTTGCGGGTATCAAACCGTCGTGCGTCAATACGGCGGATGAACACATATACAAAAAAGATGAACAGGAAAGCATAAAGAGATGTAGTTACGATTCCATTGACGGATGGAAAGGCTTGGCGTACAGATCCCGGTTCAGGCTGAGAATTGAATTTGGTTTCCAGACGCATCAGCCCGCCGGTCTTGGCCAGGTCAACGTTTGCAGTAACATGTTGACCTGCTATTCTTTGGCTCGCAGTAATACTGACACGAGTGATCATACGATCTGAACCAGGCATGGTATACAGGGTATCGACGCTGTACTGTTTAAACCATGGCAATTTATTCTGGAGGTGATAGAACGCCATTTTTTTTGCTAAATTCCGATTTATCAGTAACGGGCGTCGCCTTGAGAGAGAGGCATTCAGACTGTCTGGTTGTTCAGGCACATCGCTCAGATGCCCAAAATGGCGAATTTGGTTGCTGACGTCCCAGTCTAATTTGTGTTCGAGAAGTGTATCCGGGATCGATTCCAATATCGCAACGATAACTTTTCGAGTGGAATCATTTGTTGAAATAGCAAATGCAAGGGCTTGGCGGTCGACTTTAGAAATAGGCTGTTCAATATTATTCGCAGGCCTGTCAAAGAGCCAGATTTTTCCATTTGGCGTTAGGTTGAAAGTGTAGATTGTTTCCCCTTCAGGATCATTGGAATTATTCCTTCTATTATTATCAGAACCGGAGTCTCCTGGCCTGAACCATTCCACATTCCAATAATAAACCGGCAAATTGTCCAGTTTTCCGGAAAGCATGAGATCCCTGGTTTCAGACCGGCTGTAATCTTTACTTAAGGAATCCAAGAGTGAGGTATTTACTTTAAAACTTGCCCGCGTCCTTAGCTGATCATGGGTGAAATGCTGTGAATCGAGAAATTCCCGGGTATGCTCAATGACTTTACTGCTATCCCACCTGTTTTTGAGTGCGCTGGTTGGATTTTGTGTTGGATAAATAAAGAAGAAGATAACGGCACTGACTGCAGCAGCTAAAAAAAGCAGAAGATGTTTTTTTTGTAGTATCTCGGAGTTTCTAATTTGCATAAGATTTATGAGAGCATGCAGTCAGAATGATGGAATACGGTCGTTCAAAGATACGGCTTACACGGTGTATTGTTACAAGGTATCATATTTGATTGTTTCTAAGCCAATATCTCACAACTTTTTATAAATAGGGAGATTAAAAAAGACAACAGCCCTTTATCTGCTGATTCGGTTGTGCCTCAGATAGTCGATGCTAATCCTGCCCGGTCCGGCTATGGTTATTCCCATTAAGAATATGCCTATTTCAATTGGATGCGAAACAATAGCGATGCTGTTTCCATTTGCAATATGATATACCGTGGCAACAATCATAACACAAGTCATAAAAAAGGCGCCAACACGTGTAAAGAAGCCTGAAATCAACAATAAGCCGCCAATAAATTCGGACAACGCGGCAAGAAGTCCCCAGGCTTCCGGTAGAAAATAGATACCCAGATAATTCATCGAACGTCCGATTAAAGTCCAGCGTGTCGGGCCGCCCATTAACTTTGGCAAGCCATGCAAAAAGACAAAAGAGAACCCAATACCGACCCGCATGATCAAAAGCCCGAAATCAATTGTTCCCCGTGTTGGATATTTGGCAGAATTCATGGTTGTTATGCGTAATATTTATAAGAAATAATAAGAATATTGAACGGAATCAGCGTACTCAAAAGGAAAGTTGTATCAGATTATCACAGACAGCATTATATTCACAGAAATTTTGAAAGTAAAAAAACTTATATGAGTTTACTTACCATTGTGATATTGGCTGGTCTGTTTTATCCGGGAATTGGTTTTGCGCAGTCTGATTCTGCAGCCCATGTAGAACGACCCAATTTAGTGGTTGGAATAGTGGTTGATCAAATGCGCTTCGACTATCTCTATCGATATATGGATCATTATACGAAGGACGGATTTTTACGTCTGATGGATGAAGGATATAATTTTGCAAATACTCACTTCAATTATGTGCCGACCTACACTGGTCCGGGACACACGTCAATCTATACGGGCACAACGCCATCAGTGCATGGCATTGCGGCCAACGACTGGTATGATCGCGATCTGAAGCAGATGGTTTACTGTGTAGATGATTCGGGTGTTAAAAGTGTCGGAGGCAACCGTTATGCCGGGCAGCGATCACCAGCAAATCTGTTTGCATCAACAATAACCGATCAGTTGCGTTTCGCAACGAATTATCGTGGCAAAGTGATCGGAGTAGCTCTTAAAGACCGCAGTGCCATTCTGCCGGCAGGACATGCCGCAAACGCAGCCTATTGGTTTGATTCTGAGACGGGCAATTTTATTACCAGCACCTATTACATGGATCAGCTTCCGGGCTGGGTCCATTCATTTAATGCCCGAAAATTACCCGAATTATATATGAATAAAGGATGGAAGCTGCTGCTTCCTGACAGCGCATACAGTGCCAGTACAGCGGATAATGAGAAATGGGAAAGAACTATGAATGGCGAGAAAGCACCGGTTTTCCCCCATTTTCTATCCAAAGATCCAGGAAACACGTACCAAAGTATCCTGACCTCTCCCTGGGGAGACCAGCTTACTCTTGATTTTGCTGAGTCGGCAATCACACATGAAGGACTTGGGCAGGATTCAAACACCGATTTTCTGGCGATCAGTTTCTCGTCTACTGATTATGTGGGACATAGCTACGGCACGAACGCACGCGAGACTGAGGATATTTACCTTCGTCTGGATCGTCAGCTTGCGGATCTATTCCACTTTCTTGACCAGCACGTTGGCAAGGACAATTATCTGGTGTTTCTGACAGCGGATCACGCTGCAAGTCCGGCTCCGGAATATTTATTGACACATAATGTTCCCGCTGGCCGGTTTGATACCAATTCGTTCGTTCGTTATCTGAAACAAAATCTTGCGGATACCTACGGTACTGCCAATCTGCTTGAAAAATACGTAAATCAGCAAGTGTATCTGAGTGATTCATTATTAACAGTCCTGGATCTTGGGATGTCCGAAGTAGAGCAAAAAGTAGCTGACTGGGCACGAGCTTATCCCGATGTTTATGCAGCCGCAACGGAAGAGCAGCTTCAAACTCATGAGTATCACAAATTTCCATATTCGATAATTCAAAACGGCGACTATCCCGGACGAAGCGGTGATGTATTTGTCGTATATCAACCCTACTTCTTTGGCGGCAGTGGCGATGCCGTAGGCACAACACATGGTTCCCCCTATAACTATGACACTCATGTGCCGCTCTTATTTTACGGCTGGCATGTACCGAGAGGAACAAGTTATGCGCAAGCTGAAATAACTGATATCGCACCTACACTGGCTGCCATGTTGAAGATTACCGAACCAAATGAGGCGACTGGGAAAGTATTGGAACAATTGTTTGATAACAGGGAATAGGGACGAGGGAATGAGGGAATATGGAAAAGGTACGAATTGCCGGTTGCGGGTCAAACGTGGATTATTTGATATAGCCACGAATTTCCTCAACCATCAAGCGTCTTCAATTCTAAATTCTAAATTCTAAATTCTTAATTTTTAATTCTTAATTCCTGAAACCTCTTGCACGTAACGCTTCTCCGATAATATCAGCCAGATAGTCTGCGTACGATCTGCCTTCCAGCTCGGCGAGAATGGCAAACGTGTTATCAACGGCAAAAGTAGGAAGCGGGTTTAGTTCGAGGAAATAGGCGTTTCCGGCCTCATCCAGTTTAAAATCGAGGCGTGCAAAATCGCGAACGTCCATTATGCCGCTTAGTTTTTTTGACCAATCTTGCAGTTGTTTTTCAAGCTTAGCAGGCAGATGATGGGTCAGGTGGATGAAATCTTCGTGCCCCGGTTCGTGAAGTACTGTGTGTAAACCGACACGATTCACGGAATGGACCGCTCGCTCAAGGACAGGCAAAGCCCGCAGCGGTGTTCCGGCGACAGCACATGTAAACTCGGCGCCGGGAAGGAAGGCTTCTGCCAGGACATCCTGACGGTATTCGTTCATCAGGTGCTTCACACGAGCGTTAAGCTCTTCCTGGTTCCGGACAATTGATTCGCTTCCGATTCCCTTAGCAGTACCCTCATAACGAGGTTTTAGAAAAACAGGCCATGAACTATCCCATTTCGGTTTTTTTTCTTGAGCATGAAACACTCGCCACAATGGTGTTGGAATGTTTGCTGATCTGCAGATAATCTTGGCAAGCACTTTGTCCAGTGACACAGAAAGGGTATGAGCATCACTTCCAAGACATGGAATTCGATGAAGCTCGCACAATACCGGCGCCCACGCTTCGCGATTTCTCGTGCCGTATCCTTCGGCAATATTCCAGATCAGATCCACATCCGGTTTTCCCGCCAGAAGCTGTTTGGGCGCCCCAATCCTGACAGGTTCGTGCCCAAGCTTTGATACTGCCGCTTCCATGGCTTCAATCGTAGACTCGGGTTCAAACTCTGCAAAACGATCATCGGGACCGGCAACTCCCGGGTAATCATCAGAATGATCAAAAAGTAATCCTATACGCAAGATGGAAATTGGGAATTAGTTATTAGAAATTAGCGATTGGAGAATTAGTAAAGATAAGAAGGAAATGGGACAGAACTGATCTCTATAAAGTCGTCCCGAAAGTCGGGGCGACATGTGACTTAAAATAACGCGAGGGTTAGTCACAAGTTGCAAACTTGCGACATAATGTGCATTGGCGCTTCAACCGAATAAGAAATTCAGTAACTGATTGAAATTTTTGTATTTTCTTGTCGTATCAGGAAACGGCAATATTTACAATACAACTGTTCATCATGAGCCGCGCCTACAAATTTTGGGATCAGTCCCTGCCATACTTTGCCACATTCGCAACGATAGATTGGATTGATGTATTTACGAGGAGATGTTACTTCGATTGCGTAGTCGATAGTATTAATTATTGTATCAAGCATAAAGGACTGATCATTAACGCATGGTGTATTATGAAGAACCATGTACATTTGATCATGTGTATGGAAGATAAACCTATGCAGGATATTCTAAGGGATCTGAAGAAGTACACCTCAAAAGAATTAATCAGGACTATTCGATCCAATTCACAGGAAAGCCGCAGGGAATGGATGCTGGCAATGTTTGAGCAGGCTGGAAAAAAGAACAGGAATAACAAAAGGTATCAGTTCTGGCAACAACACAATAAGCCGATTGAGTTGTACAACGGAAGTCTGGCTGAACAGAAACTTCAATACATACATGATAATCAGGTTAAGGCCGGATTTGTAAATCGTCCTGTGGGATATTTGTATAGTAGTGCGTCAAGCTATGCCCGACAGGATGGATTAATACCGGTAGTTTTGATTGAATAGGTTGTATCGGCTTGTGGACTAAAACTGTTCTTAATGTACATCATATATCATGTCGCAAGTCTGCGACTTGTGACCAGCACTCGTCGACAATCCATGTTTAAATTAAACCATCACCAATCGGTTCCTAACGGATGTAAGTCGTTGAGTTATCCATAAAAAAATACGATAATGATACGATACTAGTGTATGGTCGGTGAGGAAATAAATGTAGCTCAGATTCAAATAAAATCAAGAGGTGATATTTAAATCCATAACAAACAATAATAAGAACAGTGACACACTGTTGTCACTTCAGTTCATTAAGCTATGAGTGAATTAAATAGATTTGGCGGTAAATGGACAAGAATGAAAATTGAAATTCTTGTTGAATATGCAGAAGCCTATTTACAGATAATGAAGGACCGTAAATATTGGAAACTACTTTACTTTGATGGTTTTGCAGGAACTGGTTTTATAACTCATGGTAGGAAACAAAAGAGCGATTTAACAATTGGAGCTGCTAAAAGAATAATCGAAATTGATTCACCCAGGTCTTTTGACGGGTACTATTTTGTGGAACTTGATCCTAAAAAAATTGAAGAGTTAAAGAAAAATACGAAGGATGCATACCAAGATAAAAGGGATAAAATTTTCATTTGTAAAGAAGATTGTAATGTCAAGTTGACTGATATGAGTAATCACATAAAATCAAATGAACGAAAGTATGATAAAGTGTTAGCTTATATCGATCCCTGTGGAATGCAACTAAATTGGAGTTCACTTGAAGCTTTGCGTGGTATTGATGCAGATGTTTGGATATTAGTGCCGACAGGAATGGGTGTAACCAGATTACTCACGAAATCAGGTGATATCAGCGATGCATGGCTAAAGAAATTGGAATTCTTCTTAGGGTTAGATCGATCTGAAATCCTGCCATTTTCTTATGATAAGAAAAAAGTACGGACATTATTTGGTGAAATAGAGAGAGTTCAAAAGAAAGAACAAGTCAATAAAATGGCTTCAGAATTGTATCAGAAAAGACTGAAGGATGTATTCAAATATGTTACAAATCCATTGCCTCTCAGAAACAGGAAGGGATGGATAATGTATCACTTAATATTTGTCTCCAATAATAAAACTGCACATAAAATTGCATCAGATATTCTAAATAAGTATAAAAATCATGGCACAATCATCCATTGAATGGACAGAAATGACCTGGAATCCAACAACCGGTTGTAATAAGATTTCGGCCGGTTGCAAGCACTGCTACGCTGAGGTAATGGCAAGGCGGTTGCAAGCGATGGGAGTGGAGAAATATAAAGATGGATTCAAACTAGCAGTTCATGAAGATGCGTTGAAAATTCCATACACCTGGAAACGGTCCAAGATGGTGTTTGTAAACTCAATGAGTGATCTTTTTCATAAAGACATTCCTATAGAATTCATTCATAAGATCTTTCAGGTCATGAAGGATAATCCCCAGCATGTCTTTCAATTATTGACGAAACGCTCAGATGTCCTTTTGGAATACGACAGAGCTGGTTACCTGAACTGGGCTCACAACATATGGATGGGAGTGTCGATTGAGGATCAAAAAGTCACTCACCGAATTGGTGATCTCAACAAAACGAATGCACGCGTTAAATTTTTGTCTTGTGAACCACTCATAGGCCCACTTCCTGATTTGAAACTGGACAAGATCGATTGGGTGATTGTTGGAGGTGAGAGCGGACGCAAGCCGCGCCCGATGAAACCCGAATGGGTTCTCGATATTCAGGACCAATGTCTGAAGCATGATGTCGCTTTTTTCTTTAAACAGTGGGGAGGAACCAATAAAAAGAAAACAGGACGACTACTGGATGGCAGAACCTGGGATGAGATGCCGGAGTTACCTGAAGAATTTGAGACGGTTTGATCCGGTCATAACCCCCACTTTGCCGCAAGTCAATGATTTGTGAATTAAAATAATTTGAGGAATTATCACAAATCACCCCGAAAATCGGGGCGACAGGTTGAGAGACAGCGTGATGCCGACGTGAGGGTTGGGCACAAGTTATAAACTTGCGACAGATCATGTATCTGTACCAAACTATCCTTCAACCCTTTTCACAACATTGTCATCCTGAAGTTGATCCGACCTTCGGATCAACGTAGGATCTCGTCTGCAAACAGTACCGCACATGTCAGATGCAACAATCGTTACCGATTCAAACGAGATCCACCGTGGTGGATGACATCTTTGTGTTTGGATTTTAGTCAATTGAGACTCCGATATTTCCGGAATAGCTATATTTTAGGACCATGAAATCTGCTGAATACATAGCCAACCGGATCCGACTGCTAATTGCCACACGCCAGTTCCAGGTGGACGAGATGTTGCCGTCCACCCGCGAACTGGGCAAACAGCTTGAGGTAAGCTTTCATACCGTCAGAAAAGCCTATCACATGCTTGCTTCGGAAGGATTGCTGCGTAGTGAGCAGGGGCGTGGTTTTATTGTGGCCAGGCAGAATACGGTCATTGAAAAGTCAAAACGGCTCGAGTTAGGTGCTGAAAGCATGCGTCAGTTGCTGGAGGAGCTGATCGGTTACGGATTGAGTGAGGACGAGATTGAGGAGATATTTGAAGAACAGCTTGAGTTCATGGAGTGGCCCGGCCGCCTGGAGAAATGTGCGACGGTCGGAGCGAACGACGAACATGCGGGCATGGTGGCAGGATCCATCAAAAAACAGGTGGGTGTCAGCAGCGACAGGCTGACTGTTGACCAGACGGAACGGGCCGTCAACTACGATGCCCTGTTTGTGCCCATCGCCTATTATCATCGGTTCAAAGAAGAGGTAAGCGAGGATATTTTGCTAATCCCCATCATTTATCGCTTTGATTCAAGCCTGCTGTTGAGTATCGTTGAAAGAGGTCACCTGGAAGCAATTGGCCTGGTGACGCAACAGGAGGATTCCATCCAGGTGCTCGTAGACGAATTGAAACTTAGTCTTAAATTTTCTGGTTCTTTTATCGCAGGGGCGATATACGGTAAATCACTGCCGTTGTTTGTCCGCACCACCGATTTGATACTCTACACACAGGCAGGCGCATCGCTGGTTGAAAAGCAACTGCCGGACAAGCGTCGTTTGCTGCTTCATTACGAAATAGCCGAACAGAGCGCCGATCTTATACGTCAGCAGCTTTGGGATCAATAACAAGCAGAGGAAATTGAGAAGCTGTCAGCGCTCAGCAATCAGCAGGCTGACAGCCGATCGCTGATCGAAAAAAACTATTTACTGTTCAATACTCATTACTCAATACTATCATGAAAACATTTTTGAAGATTCTTGGGGGAATTGTAGCACTCTTTCTGATTCTGGTTGTCGCGTTGCATTTCTATTTTACCGATGCCAGGCTCAAAGAGATGGTGGTGCCACGTCTGGATGAAGCGTTAGGACGTACGGTTTCCGTCGAACATCTGTCTTTTTCATTACTTACCACTTTTCCCAACGTGGGACTGGATGTTGAAGGGGTCGCCATCCCGGGAGATCAGCCGCAGGACACCCTGATCTCGCTGAAGCAATTGACGGTTAAGGTGGAACTGATTCCGTTAATATCAAAAAATATCAGGATTGCCGGTCTTTCTCTGGATGAACCGCGGTTCGTTTATCATGTGTATAAAAATGGCAAAACGAATCTCGATGGGCTGATGAAAGCCTTGCAAAGTGGATCGACCGATACCAGTTCAACGTCACTGCCACTCAACATAAACGACTTTTCATTGCGGAACGGCCAATTTGGCTATATCGATGATAGTTCACAAATGAATATCGGGCTTAGAGATGTCGATGCCTCCGCGAATATAAATTACGGTAAAGTTCTGAATACCGACCTTACTCTATCACTCGGTGGGGTGGACTTCAGCAAAGGCGGAAGCAACTACCTGAACGGATTGGCTGTGAAACTGGAGGAATCTTCCGAAGTCGATCTGGATATCGAACAGGTAAGCCTGAAAAGTGGAAAACTGACGATCCAGGGATTGAATCTTGATCTAAAGGGAAATATCAGTCAATGGAGCAAAACACCGCAGGTTGATCTTCAGTTCGCATCCAGTTCAAGCGATTTCGGAGCCCTGTTAAAACTGCTTCCTGCTGATATGCAGTCGAAATTCAAAAATTATGAGACGAAGGGCTCGCTAACACTGAATGGCTCAGTCGAAGGAGCTGTCGAAGGATCGAAACTTCCTGCAATCAACGCAAAACTGGATGTTGCGAACGGGTATCTCAAAGATCCGGACTTGCAGGAGCCTGTTAAAGATATCACGCTGAATGCGGTCTTCACGAACGATAAACTTACGGTCAGCAGCCTGCATGCAAGCGCCGGATCGAACGTAATCCAGGGTTCGGGATCGTTAACAAAACCGCTCGAAGATAACGGCCGGTTTCAGGCCAACCTGAAAGGCGATGTCGATCTTGGCACGGTGGAGCAGTTTTACTCGCTGAAGAGTATGGATGTAGACGCTATGAAAGGCAAGTTGCACCTGGATGCGAAAGCCAATGGATCACGAAAAGATCCCTCGAAAGCAGATATCAATGCACACATTGACTTACAGAACGGGTATTTGAAGTATGCCAAAGCACAGAAACCGTTCGAGAACATTAATCTGATAGCTGACGCATCACAGAATGAAATCAAGATCCAGCGCTTGCAGGCACAAGCTGCCGGTAATAGCCTGGATGCCAGCGGGACGGTGACGAGTTATATGGACAGTACACGCCGCGCGGTGGATATGAATGTGAAACTTGACGCCGACCTTTCAACGATCCCGCAGTTTTACCCGATCAATCCCGATACCATGCAGATGAAAGGGAAATTGTCGGTCAATGCGCGGATAAGTGGAAAGACGGCGAAACCGGAATCAATGAGCGGCAACGGTCATGTGTCATTGACCAACGGCTACATCAAATATGTGGATTTTCCTGCACCGATCGAAGATATTACGCTGGCTGCCGATATCAGCAACAACACTATCAATATCCAAAAGGGAAGCTTGAGAACCGGCAGCGATCAGCTGGCTATGAGCGGATCGATTAAAAACTATTTGTCCGATTCACCGGTCGTTGATCTGTCAATAAACTCAAAGACGCACCTCGATGAGCTAGAGACGTATTATTCGCTGAAACCGATGATCACCAGGATGACAGGCATCTCAACGGCAAACCTCAAGGTGAGGGGACCGGTGAGCACGCCAGAGAAGCTTGAGCTTAGTGGAAACCTGGAATTACAGAATGTGAATATCGAAGGCGATTCACTGCCGGAGCCGGTTCGCAATCTGAATGCCAGGATGACGCTGACTCCCACTGAAGCGAAGCTCGATTCATATAAAATGTTCCTGGGACCATCGGATATCCAGATAGACGGATCGATGAGGAACTACATGACTATGCTCGAAGACGAGCCGCACAAGATGCCGCCGGCTGATTTATCCGGATCATTCACAAGCCGCCATTTCAACTTCGACAAACTTATTGCGTGGGAAGAAAAACACTCTGATCCCAATGATACGACCCCGGTACCCATCAACCTTCCTTATATGAAAAGTTCACTGAATGTGAATGTGGATACGCTGACAGCGACCGGCGTTAATATGACAAAGATGAAGGCGAATATCACTACTTCACAAAAAGATATCCGCATGACCAAAGGGCAGTTCGATCTGTTCGGCGGCCAGGTGTCCGGCATGTTCGTCTGGGATGTGCCCAAGCCGCTGAAAACGAACATCACCTTCAAGGGAACTATGGACAGTGTTCGTGTCGATCAATTCTTTAAGGAATATCCGGTTTTGGGCAAAAACAGCAAGTTCTATAAATATGTAAACGGGAAATTCAGTGCCACTGCCGATTACAATACAGACATGTTTCCATATCTCTCGCCGGTTATGAAGTCGACCAAAGCAAACGGCACTTTTGGGATGCACAACGCCAAGCTGCAGGGACATCCTGTGCAAAAAGAACTGGCAAAGCTGCTCAAAGCTCCCGAACTTGAGAGGGCCACGCTCGATGACTGGACAGCTACCTACAAAATCGATAACGGGGTTTTAACCCTCAATAATGTAAAACTGACCAGTCAGGATATTGGCGTTGAGATGAACGGAACGCAGAACCTGATCAATGACAAGCTGGACTTTAAGATGACGCTTCTGCTTCCCGGCCGTTTTGGCGACAGACTGGGCTCCCTTATTGGAAGCAAAACGATGGATCTGTTGCGCACCGACAAGGGAACAGTGGCCGTGCCGCTCCTGATTACAGGAACATCAGAGCAGCCTAAAGTGACCGTTGACAAAGATGCTGTCAAGAAGATGGTTGAAGAGGCAGCAAAGAATGCACTTAAAAATAAACTGAAGGGGATCTTCGGTGGCGGAAATAAAAATTAACAGAAACAGTTCGGGCTTTGTGATTGGAGTAACTAATTAATGGAGGATTATAGCAGCAGTCTTGAAGACCTGATTGAACAGGCGAAAGGTGCAATCGACAAGGAGATCGAAGCCGTACTCGAGAAACCGGCGCATGCGGTGTTGCACAACGGTAAACGTGTGGATGCCGGCCCGGACGATGAGCATTGTTACCGGTTTGACACGGAATTGACCTCGTTGCGTTTTGCTGAAGAGTTTTATGCAACGGTTGACGGCAAAGAGATGGAGGCAACACCGGTTGAATCGGATGCTCAACAAATCACGATTGCTTTTTCCGAAGATTTTGGTGATTCACTGCGTGAAGTTGACCTGGAATGGGAGAATGATTTTGTTCTCCGTAAAATTCGGGCCGAACTGGACCGCCTTTCTGTCGGATCAAAACGAGAGATCGGGGGATTAGCAGGCCAGCTTTTCTATCCATCTGATGAGGAAGCTACCGCTGACCGTGTTTTAGAAGCTTATGACGACGGTTCACGGAACGATGTTCAGCATGAATCTATAGAGATGGCGCTGAACAATAAGGTAACTTTCATTTGGGGGCCTCCGGGAACCGGTAAAACATCAACGTTGGGATTCATCATTGCCAATTACCTGCTCCATGGTAAAAAGGTGCTGTTTGCATCGAATACCAACCGTGCCGTTGATGTCGGGTTGCTTGGCGTTGTTGAAGCATTGCAGGGATTGCAATCATCGGAATATCTCCGCGATGTAACGCGGTTTGGAGAAATGGCGTTGGAAAATCCGCAACTGGAGCCGCTTCATTTTGAGAACCAGCTGCAGCAAAAACAGGAACGTGTTTTATCGAAACGTAACCGACTCGATGAACTGCTCAGTGAATATGCAAGGAGAGAGGAAGAGGCCGAGAAGATACTTGTTGACGGAGGAAACGTTCCGACTGCTCTGCAGCTTCGGTTAAAGAATCTTTCTGCTGATATCGAACGGGAAGGGGGACGTGAAAATGTTGAAGCGCGTCTTGAGTCGGCTTATTCGATAAATGAGCACAACGAGCTGGAGCGAAGAAACCTGGTTTGTACAACCCTTGCGAAGGTCTGCACTTCCGAACTCTTTAATGATCTGAGTTTTGATGCGGTCGTCATCGACGAAGCTTCCATGGCCAATCTTGCTTATATGTTGGTGATGGCATCAAAAGCAACAAAACATGTTGTGGTTGTGGGAGATCCAATGCAGCTGCCGCCGATTGCCGTGAGTAAAGATCAGGCAGCGAGACATTTTCTCGAGCAGGATATTTTCGTCCAGGTTTCCGGCGCCAGAAGAACAGATGACCTGTTTCGCTGGCATGATGCGCACCCCGGTTTTACCTGTTTCTTTGATACGCAGTATCGCTTAAATCATGATCTTGCCGATATCGTAAGCCGCACTTTTTACCAGGGTCGATTGAAAACAGCACATACGAAAGGGATGCCCGGACCAAATCGATCCGTTGCTGTCGTTGACAGCGCTTCACAAAATCCGGTACTAGTCAGGAAGAGTGGAAATCGAGGATTTCAGCCATTTAATGAAGTACACCAGCAACTGGTTCAGGATCTTGTTCGAGACCTGGTTTTCCAGCAGAACCTGGCAATGGATCAGATTGGTGTTCTTGTACCGTTCAGGCAAAGTGTATACGATCTGAGGCGATCTTTAACACGGTCCGGTTTTGGAGATGTTGAAGTCGGTACGATTCACACGTTCCAGGGAAGAGAGAAAAGAGTAATTATCTTTGATACGGTTATGACCGGTGAAATGCAAAACGGGTATGTTCGACATTACTCAGTCCGTCCTTTTGACGAGCGGAAAAATGGATTAAGTGTTCCCCGCCTTTTGAATGTAGCTTTCTCGCGAAGTAAGGATCGCCTGTTGGTCATTGCCGACATGCGGCATATCCGGAGAATCTACAAAGGGATGTTTATTGGACGTCTTCTCGAGGAGATGCTGGGGCCTGGCGGTCGAAATCACCCCGCTCGTAACGATCGGAAAGGCGGCGTTCGTTAACTCTGTGATACGATCCGAGCAAATCAGGATTTAATGCGGCGAGTGTAATTTCTCGTTTCCCCAACACTCCTGGAACGCGGGCAACCGACCAGCCTGCCCATGCCATAGCCGCCCGCGCCGACGAGGCAGCGCAGTATGTTGAAAGAATGACATCCGGATTGCTTACTTCACGCAGTTTTAGAAACACCTCACCCGTCCATAATTCCGGATTGCTTTGGGGCGAGAAAGCATCAAATAAGATGATGTCGGAAAATGAAACAGGAATGGAGAGCTCTTCGAATAATCCGTAAAAAATCCGCAGTTCAATTTTAGGTGACAGTGTGAAATTGTTCATTCCGGGAGTCAGATTCCGAAAAATATTCGACAACCAGTCAGCGATTTCCGGATTTTGGAGGAATTGCCCGTAGTTGAGTTGCCGGACAGTATCTTCATCGATGGGAAATCCTTCGACTGAGTAATAAACCAGCTTGCCGGCAACGCCTGCCTGTAACGCCAAATCTGAAATAAGAGCGAAATTAAGCCCGGTACCAAAGCCAATCTCGAGAACGTGGGTCTCGGAATGGTTTAACAGGTGTTCCCTTGCCCGTGTTTGTTCAATGAACACATACCGGCTTTCGGTAACCGCACCGTTGGGATTATGATAATGCTCCCGAAATCTGGTGGAGTACAAAGTATTGGAACCATCTTTGCAGTTCCTTACCGCTGTCTTCTTCATCTCAAAGTTTCTCAAAATCGGAATTAATTAGCCTTTGGATAATATAACATGAGATCTGAATAAGAAATGCTACAGGATGGATGATAGGAAAGGTGTTTAAAATTTCGCTACGTGGCATTAAGAAAAGCTCCGTGCTGTCAATCTCCTAATACATTGGTACAATTGGGGGACGTAGGATCTCGTGACGATCTGAAACGATCGTTTCCAATGATTAACTGGACTCCATCGGATAAAGACGGCCACTGTTAGATGTTTACGATCCAATATCTCTCCTCCTTGGATAAGGAGGAGACTAAGAGGAGGTTCGACCAGGCAACTCCCCTTCTGTAAAAAGGTTGGAAAATCTAAATTATCCACAAAATAAACCAATATGTTTCGTAGGGACTAAGTCTTAAAACAGATTCAAGAGTTATTGTCGAATTTTGTATTAATCGAGCCTTCACCTTGAATACGCAAGATTAAAACTTTCATAATCCTTCAAATACCAAACGTTGAAAGTCGGATTAGCGTTAAATCGTTGAGGTGTTTTGCGTAATCTAAATTTAATATAACAAATATCGGGTTCGAGTTAAGCTGCGTATTCTATTTTTATGGCGACTTGGCAAGAAGAAGATGGCTGAAGATTTTATATTGGCAAAGGCTAAATGGTGGTACAAGCTGTCAACCGATACATCTAAGTTCTAATATAAATTTACTATGTCAAATAATATCAGGAAACTGTCAGAAAAATATTTCCCAAAGATGGTTACTATACGTCGCCATCTTCACCAACATCCCGAGCTCAGTTTCCATGAATTTGAAACAACAGATTATATCGTTGAGTATCTGAAAGAACTTGGATACGAAGTATTGCGGCCCCTTGAGACCGGATGTGTTGCAATTTTGGAAGGGGGCCGGTCATCTGATCGTGTTATAGCACTCCGGGCCGATATTGATGCACTACCCATTCTGGAAGATGGGGAAGCGAAGAGCGAATTTATTTCGAAAAACGAAGGTATTGCCCATTGCTGCGGTCATGATATTCACACAGCAAACTTACTGGGTACGGCTCACATTCTGGCTGAATTAAAGGGTGAAATTTCCGGAAAAGTAGTGCTGATATTTCAGGCCGGAGAAGAACGAATTCCCGGTGGCGGCCGTCTTCTGTGTGAAACAGGAGTGTTACAGAAACTCGGCATTCAGGAGATCTATGGATTGCATACCTATCCCTTCTTAAATGCTGGTCAGATTGGCGTGCGTCCAGGGCCGTTTATGGCGCGTCCGGATGAGTTTGACATCGTTGTCAAAGGAAAAGGCGGACACGCGGCTATCCCACATGCAGCGGTTGACCCAGTTGTTGTGGCGGCACAGATCGTGGTTAATATCCAGACGATTGTCAGCAGGAATATCGATCCAACGGAACCGGCTGTTGTAACCGTAGGCCGGTTGAGTGGCGGTACTATTCACAATGTCATTCCGGATACAGCAATCATCAAAGGCACGGTACGAACGTTCCGCGATGAAACAGCTGATTATATAAACGCCAGACTCAAGGAGATTGTTGAGCATACGGCGATGGCTGCCGGTGCTACCGCTGAGTACGTTTTCAATCGGGGATATCCGGCGGTGATCAATACCGATTGGGCAGTTGAGAATATCAGGATTCACGCCACACGTCAGCTTGGCGCCGACTCAGTTGTTGATCTGCCCAAGCCGTCGATGGCAGGTGAAGATTTTGCCTTTTATCTGCAGCACTTCCCGGGTTCCTTCTTTTTCCTGGGTTCTGGAAGTGATGAAATTGACGCAAGGTATCCATGGCATCACCCCAGGTATAATGTAGATGAGAAGTGTATGCTGTCCGGCTCAGCACTGATGGCTTCGGTAGCATTGGCTGAAAGGGGAACATGAATAAACATCGTCTCGCGCTGGATAATGTGAGTGAGCCGGTTTTTAGTTTGGATGAAGGCTATTGGGAAAAAGGTCTTCAGGCTTCGAGAGAATCTCCGCGGAAAAGGATGATTCTGCCTGTGCACCGGAAACAGGACGCGTTGGTACAGCGCATGTTTAATTTCCTGCAGCCTGGCACCTATATCCGGCCGCACCGGCATCCCGGGAATGGGGCAACCGAAAGTCTGGTTGTCCTTAATGGGTTGATTGATTTTTTTATATTTGGCGATACGGGTAAGATTCTAAATCACACTTTGATTGGGGGAATAACTGATTCAGTACTGGATATTGAACCGAATATCTGGCATACCTTTATTGTAAGAGAAAAGGATACTGTACTGTTTGAAGTTAAAAAGGGGCCGTATAATCCGATGACTGACAAAGAGTTTGCGTCGTGGGCACCGGAGGAGTACACCAGTGAAAGTGTGAAATACCTATCAAATCTGATGGAACATTCATAGATGAATCACATACATTCATTTTGGGAACTGGATGCGCTCCAACAGCCATATGATCTGGTGGTAGTTGGTGCGGGTATCACGGGCCTTTCTTCTGCGTATTTTTATAAGAAGAGTCATCCCGGTGCACGCGTGGTTGTCGTGGAACGCGGTATGTATCCTGAAGGTGCAAGTACAAGGAATGCCGGCTTCGCGTGTTTCGGATCAGTCACTGAATTGATGGATGACCTTGAGCATGAGAGTGAGGAAGAGGTCAGATCGCGTCTTCTCCGTCGTTATCAGGGCCTGCAGGGACTTCGTATTATCCTTGGTGATGAAAATATCGGGTTCAGGCAGTCAGGTGGGTTTGAGATTTTCAGCAAAGAGAAGGTTTTTAAAGACGCCGAAAAATTTATCCCACTGTTTAATCAGTGGCTTTATGATGCGGAGGGTATCCGGGATGTTTATCGGCCGACCCGGATCAATGGCTATTCTGCCATCGTGAATCGGCTGGAAGGTGCACTTCATCCCGGAAAGATGATATGGACGCTGAAGGAAATTGTGCGTAACGAAGGCATCGAATTTCTGTGGAACTCGCGAGTCGATAGCGTTGAACCGGGAGAGTTGATCGTTAATGAACGCTATAAACTGAAGGCCGGATCAATACTACTCGCGACGAACGGTTTCACCAGCCGGCTCCTGCCTGAGGTTGATATTAAACCGGCCCGTGGTTATGTGATGGTCACCACTGAGCTTTCCGAATGCAATTGGGTGGGTACTTTTCATTATGATCGCGGCTATGTCTATTTCAGGAATCTGGGCGATCGCATTTTACTGGGCGGAGCACGTAATCTCGATATTGAGAAAGAACAAACTTATGAATTCGGTATTAACCCGGAAATCCGTTCCTGGCTGATTGATTTTGCCAACAATGTGCTCAAGCTGGAAAAAGGGTGGGAGATTGACCTGGAATGGAGTGGTATTATGGGCTTTGGTAAGACTAAAACACCGATCGTTGAATGCATCAGGGACTCTATCTTTGTTGCTGCCGGTTTCTCCGGTATGGGCGTTTCACTTGGTATGGAAGTGGGTAACCAGGCCGCACACATGATAGGATATGCGGCCCTCGATTTAATTTAATGTGATTTCGAGATAAGATAAACCTGCAAAGATGCTGATTTTACATATACAGGCGTATATCCGGACCGGCATAAACCGTTAAAACGGTTCATGTGTTAACGGATTCTCCCTAACACCCGGATTAATCCGGGTGCTATGAGTCAACGAATCTAAAACGAATCGTTTTAAACGATTTCTTCCAATGCTTATATCGAACTTACGTTAAATGATAGTCTCTATCGTCATAGATAGTGGCTATCTCCAATTCAGTCCGTGTGAATCCGCGTCGTCCGTGTTCTATTCTAAGACGATGTCATTGTCCCATAACCTTGGGATTAAACTCTTATCCAGCCCTTTCACTTCACTTTAACAGGCACCTGGTACTGCGTCATATCCCATGCAAGCCGGATGTACCCGGTTCCATCAGCGGTATCCATAGAGATGGTAAACTCCTCGTGTGGTTCCGTACTTGATTTGTCCATCGGGATGCGTGCAAAATCGTGCGATTCGTTGTAAACCGTTCCCCACTGTCCGGTCTGGCTGTTGATGATGAGTTTTGCAGAATCAGGCGTGTAGATGCTATAAAGCGTGTAGTTTCCAGCCGGAACATCTGTGTTGCCAATTATCAGGTCTTTATCCGTACTGAACTGAGTTGCTGCATTTGCACCCGTTCTCCAAACCGTATCGTACGGGACCAGGCTTCCCCAGATCTTGCGGCCGCGCATTGACGGTCTGCTGTAAATGATTTTGAGATGAGCCCCATCGAGAGTCATCAATGTTGAGTCCATCGGCGAGGCGATCGCTATGCCCCTGCCGGCGGCATCGAGCTTGGCAAAACGTGAAGCCAGCTTTTCAAGGTTGACATTATCAGCAGGTTCGGTAACAGTTTTGACTGTAGTTTTTTGAGCGGAATACCACGAGATCCTGTTCTGATTATCAAGAGTTGCAAGGTAGGAATATCCGAACAGATTCAGCGAAAGGGTATCACCCGACAGCTTACTTAGCGTAGCTTTCAGTCTTCTCGTTGATCCCGGCATGATGAGGTCCGTCGAATAGGGAAAGCTGTTGGTCGAACGGGCCTGCTCTGCAATTTGGGTATATGTTGATGTTGTCAGCGGGAATTTGCCAAAAACGGGAACGGCTCCTCTCGGTACAGCCACTTGTAATGTCGTATCGATATTTTTACCGCGCCAGACACCACTCAAATGCATGGATGCCATCGAATCTTTAAATGTGACGGTATACGATCGTGGTTTGGGGCCGCCCGGATTTTCAGAAGGTGTCTTCCAGTCGATGCTCATTTTGGAGATCATCCCGTTTTTATCGAGCCGGGCATTGTAGGTCGCAATTTGCGTGGCCGGCATGCGCAGCAACAACCTTCCCTTGTAGCCATTGCTGCTTCTGCTGAATGATTCTGCCGACATCGTATCCGTTCCAAGGCGTTCGATGTACACGTGATTGTTAGTTCCGCTCGAGCAACTTTCCAGAATGGCCACGAATAACAGCGCAGCGAATAAGTAAGACAGTTTGTTTTTCATAGCGAAAGATGGCTAAATAAGTAAAAATCAATAGTGCTATCAACCAATATTATTATAATCAATAGCGTGACGGATTCGGAATTTTTTAGCATTGTTTTACAATGATTATAAAAAGATGATTTAAAAAATCACCTATGGTGTTTGGCAGGTGAAAAAGAGGGGAGAATGACATCGGTGACAGTAGGGGACCATGTCATATATAGCTTGTATGAGGTGCATTTCTTACATGAAACATTGGAAATTACATGAACGTACTAATATGTTGTCGTTTGGACTGGTACTAATTCGTAATGTGTGTAACGACTTTTGATAACAGCCTGCCGTTTATGGGCGGTATTTATATTTTAATCTCTTTTTTCAGTTCTGAGTATCTGACAATTTTGGTTTTGCCAAACTTTTTGATGGTCAACAAATCGTCATCACCGGAAACCTGGTAATCAGCTTTTCTATCATCTGATTTTTTAATCTTAATTAACTTAAGATCAGCCAGGTTTTGCAAAAGCTTTTTGGCTTTAGGATTTAATATGTCAATCTTAATGGATTCCATTTTCTTCTTAATCTGTAATAAAATACGAAAAAAGAGGCTTTTAATTCACTTTCGTCCAACATCATACTCTTCAGAATTATAATAGAGATACTCTTAAAGCCTATATTAACATCTCTCCCTCAAATATCCTGTACAGCTCGATCAGCTCGCTAAGAATCATTGCCGTCGCGCCCCAAAGCGGTGTGGTGTCGTGCACATTCCAGAAAGGAACCTGGTAGGTGTGGTTTCGGATGACCCAGTTTTCTATACGAAGATTATCGGGTTTCCCAAGGTCATCAAGACTGACAAAAAAAGCTTCGTCAACCTCTCTGTTGTCGGGGGCCAAAACAGGTTGTTTATTAGCGCATGCAATAACCGGATGCACATAATTATGGCTGTTCGGAATGAAAAGATTGGTAAGTCTGCCTATCAACTGGATATCCCGGCTGTGGATGCCGACCTCTTCATTCGCTTCTCTCAGGGCGGTTTCGATTTCTGTTTCCCCCTTCTCAATCCTTCCGCCTGGAAGACTTATCTGACCTTTATGAGTGGGCATTTCCTTGCTTCTAAGCGTGAGTAAAACACGATAACCGTTATCATCAAAAGCCGGCCGTGTAAGTAAAATGAGCACGGCACTGTCGCGATAGTGAATACCTTCGGGGGGATTAGAGGGTCTCTTCACTTCATCATAAGGGGCCATTTTCCTTTGAGCTGCTGTTCCCGGCAGGGTCTCAGGAGTGTAGTTTCTCAAAAATTCACAAAAACACGCCATAGTTCAATTAACGAGACATATTTTCAGATGTTCTGTCTTTTGCCAAGACGTCGTCTGAAGCTGATGTTGAACGAGTCAGATTGGGTATGATTCTGGGTACCTGTTTCTGGTATTCCCTGTATGCATCGCCGAAGCGTTCGACAAGTTTGCGTTCCTCCAAAATAGATCCAATCCAAAAGTACGATGCACAGAGGATAATAACTGTTACAAGCCAGAATGTCATTACCGGCCAGAATACTAGAATGGCCAGGCTAAGCGTATAAAGCGGATGACGAACATATTTATACAAGCCATTACGGATAAAAGTCCCACGGGTATTTTCATCAAAATATGCAGGTATTTCATCGCGCCTTACATAACGACTCAACTGCTCTGTGCCGAGGAATCGCCCGCTGCCAAACAAACGAACCGTTTTCCACGCAGCAACCAGCGCAACTAACTGGACCACTGATGTTATAACATAGAATGGGAAAGGTATCCGATAGATAATCTTGTGAGAAACCGGAAGCAACAGTGCCCATATGGCAAGAGTGGTTAGTGCAATAACATTATAAATAAGGCGATACCAGACGCTCAATAGTGGAAAGCGGTTCAATAATTTACGTTTCAGGGCATGACTTGCCAATAACGAATGAATCGAGGCAAAAACGGCAAAACCAATAATTGCAACTAACCAGTCTGACATTAGTGATTCAATGATACTGTTACGTACAAAAACATTTTGGTTCGGATAGCAATGATCTCTCTGGGATTAAAAGGTCACAATTTTATGTAACGTTCATACTGTGTACCTTACGGCGGATTTTACAAATTCGATTAGATAATAGTTTAATATAAAAATAAAATTACTGAAGAGACTTATGAGTATTCTGGTGGTCGGTTCTGTTGCATACGACAGCCTTGAAACCCCGTTTGGCAAGGCCGAAAAAACATTAGGTGGTTCGGCAACATATATTTCACTTGCATCCAGTTACTTCGCCGGCCCTGTACAGCTTGTCGGAGTCGTCGGCACCGATTTCACAGATGATGACATTCAGCTATTACGCAGCCGCGATATTGATCTGGAAGGCCTTCAGTTCGATAAAACCGGAAAGACCTTTTTCTGGGCGGGGAGATATCATTACGATCTGAATAAACGTGATACTCTCGATACCCAACTCAATGTTTTTGAACATTTCGATCCGATAATTCCGGCTTCCTATGCAAACAGCAAGTATGTCTGTCTCGGAAATATTGCTCCCAATCTGCAGCTCAAGGTTCTTGACCAGGTTAAAAATCCGAAGCTGGTCGTTATGGATACGATGAACTTCTGGATTGAAGGCGCTCGCGAAGATCTTGTTGAAGCATTGAAACGTGTTGATGTGTTGATCATCAACGATTCGGAAGCCAGGGAACTTGCTGATGAGCCTAATCTCATTAAAGCAGCCGAAAAGGTTCGTGAGATGGGCCCCGATACCTTGATCATCAAAAAAGGGGAGCATGGTGCCTTGTTATTTACTGATTCCACCATTTTTTCGGCCCCTGCTTTTCCCGTCGTTGATATTTATGATCCAACCGGTGCCGGAGATACATTCCTGGGCGGGTTCATCGGCTGGCTGGCCCGAACGGATGATATCAGCGAAACCAATATGAGGCGGGCTGTTGTTTTTGGGTCTGTCATGGCAAGTTATTGCGTGGAAGAGTTCGGCACCGAACGCCTGACCAATCTGAAGCGGGATGATATCGATGTTCGGTACCGTGCGTTCCGCAATCTGAGCAAAATCCCAAAATTTGACTGAGCATATCTATGGTTCAGTGGATCGGTTGGATAGGTTTGTTTCTGCTGTTACTCGCCTGGGTCCCGCAAACCTGGGAGACCATTAAAGCCGGGACGACGGAAGTAAACCTGTTGTTCATCATTCTCTATGTCGTTTCAAGCGCCGTTCTGGCACTGTATGCTTTTTTAAGCTCCGATCTTGTATTTCTTGTCTTGAATGGCCTGCTTACCATTGGAAGCGGCATCAATTTGTATTACAAACTCTGGCCTCGTGAGAAAAATCGTACTGGCATCGAGAAATCAGCATAAAATAGAAGAACTGCGGGCGATCCTGGAACCGCTGGATATCGAGTTACTTGCTGCGCCGGATTTCCCCGAACTCGAAGAAGTGGAAGAAGACGGTGACACACTGGAAGCCAATGCGCTGAAGAAAGCACGTTATGTGTACAAGATAACCGGATTGCCGTCTCTAGCCGATGACACGGGACTGGAAGTGGACAGGCTCGATGGCAGGCCAGGAGTATACTCGGCACGATTTGCCGGCGAAAATGTAACGTATCAGCAGAATGTCGACAAACTGTTGCACTTGTTACAACCCTGGGCTGATCTTAATGACAGAACATCGAGATTTCGTACTGTAATAGCCTTTATCGAAAACGGCAATGAACATCTCTTTGAAGGCAAGTGCGAGGGAAACATAACGAACGAAGAGCACGGTGACGGCGGGTTTGGTTATGATCCGGTCTTTTTGCCTGAAGGATATGATCAGACATTTGCTGAATTGTCCCCTGAAACCAAGAATGAAATCAGTCACAGGGGCATGGCGGTCCGGAAATTTCTTGAGTGGATCAAAAGCCACGGAAATTGATAAATACCGGGTTTATTTGCCGCAGAACGGCGTGTGTTGAAGAGTGAAATTTTTTTAGGCGAATAGCCGGCGACAAAGAAATCTACAGAGTACACATCAGATTTTTTACCATTTTTTACGGTACATTTGAAAAATAATCGATATCTGTAAAGCGTAGGATGTTCGTTATTATTTAAATTATTTATTACGGCAACAGCACCAAAACTCTTACAGATCAGGACCCCATTGTATCCACAATTCGGCGTTTCTTCTGCATGAACGGTGCTTCACTTTAGCAATAGTAGTGCATTATGGCAGAAACCAAAACTACCGAGCAATGGGGATCGCGTGTGGGCCTCATTCTCGCAATGGCTGGTAACGCGGTTGGCCTTGGCAACTTTCTACGCTTTCCGGAACAGGCTATCAAAAACGGAGGGGGTGCCTTTATCATCCCGTATATCATTTGTTTCCTATTGATGGGAATCCCTCTTTTGTGGATCGAATGGTCCATGGGACGTTATGGCGGCAAATATGGACACCACTCGACTCCTTTCATCCTGGACACGATGGCCAAGAAACGTCTCTGGAAGTATTTTGGGGTCTTCGGGATTTTTACCAATCTGGCTGTGGCAGCTTATTATTGTTACATCGAATCATGGACGATGTCGTATGTGCTGCATTCGATTATGGGAACATTCAACGGGATGAGTCAGATCCAGGTTGCCCATTTTTTTGATACCTATGTGAATATCAGCAAGAGTACGACCGGTATCCCATTCGAAGCGGTGGTATTCTACGTGATTTGTCTGTTGATTAACACCTGGATTCTGTCGCGCGGTCTTGATGGCGTAGAGAAGGTTGCAAAAATTGGGATGCCGCTGCTCATCATATTTGGCCTCTTTCTGGCTGTCAGAGGTGTAACTCTCGGTACCACAGGTGCTACAGCAGCTCATCCGGATGCCAGCGCGTGGGCGGGTCTAAACTTCTTATGGACGCCTCAGTTAAATTCGTTGTGGAACCCTAAAGTGTGGCTGGCTGCGGCCGGGCAGATCTTCTTCACGTTGTCGGTGGGCATGGGAACGGTGCATTGTTATGCCGCATATGTGAAATCAAACGATGATATCGCCCTCAACGCAGTATCTGCCGGTTTTATGAATGAGTTTGTCGAGATTGTATTGGGCAGTTCCATCGTCATTCCAATAGCTGCCGGATACCTCGGTGTAGACTGGTTGAAAGCTCATGTGGGCTTCGGACTCGCTTTTCAGACGATGCCTTATCTCTTTAGCCAATGGGGACCATTTCTTGCTGCTGTGGCCGGTGTGATGTGGTTCGGTCTGTTATTCTTCGCAGGTATCACTTCTTCGCTGGCAATGGGCACTCCATGGCTTGGCTTCATGGAAGATGAGTTTAGCTGGAACAGGAAACGGGCCGCCTGGAGTTTTGGATTGATCGTCCTGATCATGGGACTTCCAACCGTATTTTTCTACAACTACGGCGTTTTTGACCAGTATGATTATTGGGCAGGAACGGTTTCATTGGTTGTGTTTGCGCTGGCTGAGTCCCTGTTGTTTTCATGGGTATTCGGCATCGAGAATGGCTGGCGCGAGATCAATGAAGGCGGAGACATCAAAGTGGCAAAACCGTACAAATTTATCATCAAATACATAACGCCGCTGTTGCTGCTGTTTGTGTTCATTGGCTCATTCTTCAAGCCCGAAGGAAATAACTGGTCGCTGGCTTTCCACAATCTGTTTACCGGCAATGGATGGGCCCTCGATGATTCATCTGTCGTAAAGCAGTGGCTTAATTCTGGTCTGCACAAGCAGATTGCCAATGCAACCGATATTAATGTGCTGCATCACTTAAAGTTGCAGTTAACATACGTAGATGCGGCGCGTGGTCTTTTGACCGTGGTATTTATTTCACTCTGTGTGCTGGTCTATGTCGCTTATCGTAAACGTGTTAAAGAAGGGAGGGTTAGTTTATGAATCCCGTAGCTGCCATCTTGATGATTACCGTTCAACTTACCGTAACGGCTATGACAGGCTATTTCTTCTGGCGGGTACTCAAAGCCCCGCCAAAGTCGGATACTCCCGACGAGGAATAAATACAAGGTAATTTATCTTACTGTATTGCCAATCTTAAAATTACTTATAAATCACCTCAGATCGTTCGCGTTATGATGTTTTTAGCATAACGCGTTGTATATTGCGTACTGTAATTATTGCTCATAAATCAATGTGGCGAAGGTATCGCCAGCGTTGAGGGGAAAGGGTCCAAAGCAACTGAAAGCATATCACCAGAGAAGGCGTTCACTCATCTGGTTTACCAGCATTTTTTGTTATGTCGGATACAGTAAATCCGGGTACGCTTAAAGAGCATCTTGTCAAATCAAGCTATCAGCTTGGTCAGGAAGTCCATGCGAATTTCGAACAGGCATTTGCCGAGCGAATAAAAAGTATAAAACGCATTATCAGACTAACGTTTGATAAAAAGGTACGCTCTGAAGAAACAGATCTGGAAATATTAGTCCTCTTTTATAAGGAACTACGAGTCTGGCTTGATGAGTCATCGACGTTGGTTTCGGTTGTGCTGCCCCCGGATGCACTCGATAAGTGGGATGATCACTTTTCTGACATCAGGATGGAAATCCCCGAATGGCTTACTTTGGATATTCCTGAAGAATTCTGGCTGAAACAGGAAGGCGAAGTCCCCTACATACGGGTCGCAAAGAGCTGGGGAAGAGTGAGGAGAAATGCCTATCGGTTCCGGAGAGGAGTCACTAATACAACCAAACGGCTCTTTAAGCAGGCCGAAAGCCCCTGGCAAAATGCAAAGCGTCGCGTACCTGTTCAAGGTGTGGTAGATCTGATCTGGGAAATACCGCTGAAATCAGCTTTACTTGATGAAGTGTACCATTTTTTTCGTTATCGCAGCCAGTTTATTAGTGAAATACATACGCTTACCGAGCAGATGGTTGAACGGGTAAAACACCCGGATGATGAGAATGCCGGCAAATTGGCAGCTGATCTGCACAAATATCTGGATGAACAAAACCAGATACTCAAGTCGTATCTTGCTGATTTTGATAGACGTTTCGATGCGACTGTGGGTGAGCTGGCACAGGATTTTGATGAAGCCTGGAAGGATGCGGGGACCATAAAAAGACCGGCGGGAAAATTCCGGAGTCGTAAAGGCGCGTCATTGAGAAGAAAGCTTATTCGCTCATTTACAGACGGCCGTTCTGCCTGGGAAGAACATGTCACGGCCAGCCGCGAGAACTGGCTTAAGGATTTAGAGCTTTCTACAGCACAACTCCGGTTGCTGGACTTCAAACAGAAGGTCGTTGCGATAACTAACGATCGCATCAATAAAAAACTAATTCCCGTATTCAACAATGCCCTCAATCGAATACGTCAGAGTATCGAAACCCTCAGTGATGAGGAAAACAAACCCGAGGAGCTAAAGGGGCGATTGCTGACAGAAGGGAGGGACCTGATTAAATCTCTTCGCCAGGAATTCCTTCCACAGATGGCTGATACTCTCGTAAATGCGCACCTTGAACAGACCGTTCAGAGTTATCAGAATCGGTCAAAGAGTATTCAGGATGATTTATCTGAGACACATTCGATTGTAAAAGAGAAAGAAGACTCAGGATTAATTCCACGAGTAAAAATCGACGAAGTGCCGATCAAGGAATTGGTACGGGAGGAAGTGATCGAGCATCTTCAGAACGGATTTGACGATGCCATGTCATCCCTCAGACCCAGACTCGAGAAGATTTCCAGGAGCATTAGTGAGATTGATCAGATCGTTGAATACAATATAGAAGCCGCCCTGCAGATTCTTCGGGAACGTGAGGAAGAACCGCGCGAGCAGGCCTGGCCGGTCCTGATGAATGGACTTACAAGGGTGGAATCCAAATTGGTGGCGCTGAATACGGATTTATTGGAAATCAATACATCGATTCGGTTAAACCTGGATGATATCACCGATACGGCTGTGAATCGGATCGATGAGTTGAAGGACAACGAAGAGATACTCAAACTTAAGATTCGATGGGCACGGGCAAAAGCGAAAGAGCAGATTCGACAATTCAGACGTAATGCATGGACTGAGGTAAAACGGCTGGTTCCACGCGTAAAAGCGATGGGACGATTCTCGGCTTCACACCTGCGAACAGGAGTCAGCCGGGTAAAAGAAATTACGGGATTGGGAGGGTTTTCTAACCAGTCCGCCGAGGCCATAAGTCGCCACCTGATCGAATTTCAGGATCAGGTGGACAGTCTGCCGTTTGTTTACAGGCGTCTCTTCCGTATCGAACCGATCGTCAGTGATGATCGGTTATTTTCCGGACGTAAATCCGAACTTCAGGCATTGCAGAGAGATTTTGAACTCTGGAAGAAGGGGGTACGCGGCGCTGTAGCTATTATCGGCGAACGAGGCAGCGGGAAGACTACATTGATAAACGATATAGTCAGGAACAGTTACACAGGTTATCCGGAGATTACGATAAATTTTGATCAAACAAATATCGAACCGGGCGAACTTTTCGGAATACTGTGTAGCCGGTTAAACGTTGACAAAGCCAAGGACTGGGATGAACTTTATAATGGTTTAGATCCAAAAGCCCCGGCTGTTTGTATCATTGAAAATTTACACAACCTGTTCCTGCGTAAAATTGGTGGGTTCGTTGTTATTGATGATATGATGAGGTTCATTTCACGGTCCAGGGATCGTGTCTACTGGGTTATTACGTCCGGATTATATGGATGGCAATATTTGGATAAGGTCTTACATATCTCGAGGAATTTCAGCCAGGTGATCAAGCTCGACAATCTGGATTCGACTCATATGCAAGAACTCATCATGCGCCGTCACCGACTTAGCGGATACAACCTACGCGTAAAAATACCGGAAAATATCGAACACAACCGAAAATTCCGGAAACTGAGTTCGGAGCAGGAGAAGCAGGATTTTCTAAATGAGAGGCTTTTTCGAAATCTGTCAGAGAAGTCAGATGGAAATATAGCTGTTGCTATGCTGTTCTGGTTGAGCGCTGTCACAAGCGTGGGTTCCGATTACATTGAGGTGGAGCCGGACATCGAGCTGGATAATTCCTTCGTTTATTATCTGACGACCGATGAATTATTTGCACTGGTTGTTTTAATTCAGCATGAGGTGCTTAACGCGTCTGAAATGGCAGGAGTGCTGCGGATGGATGATAAGGATGCGGACTTGCTGCTTCGTCAGATGAGAAACAGGGGATATGTAAGGCAGTTCGATATCAATTATTCCGTTCATCCTTTTTTTTACCGGCCGATTGTAAGGGCTCTCTTATCCCGAAACATGTTGCATTGAGGTGACCGATCATGCGTTTTATCATAAAAAAATATTGGCTGCTTCTTATTCCGGTACTGTTTCTGTTCCTGACTGGAATGCAAAGTGTGCAGAATTCTGATACTGCATCGGTAAAGGGGCTGGTGCAATCTATCCAAAAAACAAGCAAAGCGGATTCTCTAACACGTGGACTGGAAAAAAGCCTGAGTCGAACGAAACCAAAGATCGAATGGAATGTGACGGGTGGGAAGATATTTTGGGCAATCGTTGTGTTCGTTCTGGCATTAATTATTATACGGTTTACAACCCGATTGCTGGAAGCTGTCGCCGAGCGGTGGATTAATCTTCGCCTGTTCATCAAAGGCGTGATACCTATCATCAGGATAACCGGCTGGACCGTCGTTATCTACATCATTCTTATTGGAATTATTGCCCCGCCCATTGCAACTCTCATTACAGCCACTGCTTCACTGGGCATTGCTATTGGATTTGCCTCGCAGGATATTCTGAAAAACATATTTGGGGGAATCATGATCCTCTTCGACCGTCCGTTTCAGGTCGGGGACAAGATCGAAATTGGGTCGCATTATGGTGAAGTGATCCAGATTGGTTTACGAACCGTGCGAATAGTCACACCGGATGATTCTGTTGTTTCTATACCCAACAGCGAAGTAATGAACCAGTCGGTGTCTAATTCCAACACCGGAAAATTTAATCAACAGGTTGTTTCCGAGTTTTACATACCACCAGGAGTAGACATACCGCGGTTGAAGAATATATGCTACCAGGCAGCAGCTGTTTCACGTTTTGTTTATCTGGACAAACCGATTGCAGTCGTCATCAAAAACGAGATCTTCCAGGGACGCTCACTACTGATGGTCCGTCTTAAAGCCTATGTATTTGACCTCAGGTATGAGTTTGCCTTCTCTACGGAAATGACGGAAATCGTTATGAATGAACTGCTCAGCCAGGGACTCGTCAGCGCAAAAGATTTGGCACTTTTAAGCAAGTAATCACTACAAATTCCGTGCTTCTCCGTGTCTTTGTGGCATTATTATGTGCGACGGAAACACGGAAAGGCACAGAGAGAAAAAGTGGGATTATTCTGTTGTAATGTTGATTGGAACAGCCGTTTTATCCCAGGTCAATACCAGCTCGGCAGAGTTGTCCGAAAGGTTACGGAAAAAATACATAAGCGATTCTCGCATTGGTGCATTCTCAGAGGTTGTCTTTACTCGAAGGACATCACTCTTCTGGTCATAATCCAATCCCCATTTTATCGTTGAGTTAAAAATGATCGTCCACTCTTTTTCTCCCGGGATCATAAAAAAGGAATACCAGCCAGCCTTGAGCGTTTTTCCCTGCACTTTTACGTCTTTCGAGAAGTTAATAGCGGTAGCTTCATTGGCCCCGGCCCGCCAAACTTTATCATAAGGCACCAGATCACCGAATATCGTACGACCCTTAACGCCCGGTCGGCCGTAGTGAAGGGTCACAACTGTTGTACCTATGGTTTGACTTACGGTTGCATTAGGACTAACCCTCGCCTTGCCATTTCCACGTTCGATTTGTGCGAAGGATGGCGAGATGGTTGTGGCTAAGATGGCGACACTGATAATAACAAATGCATAGATTTTCTTCGAGCGACGTAACATATATATCCTCCAATTAATCAATGGTTTTCAAAGTATATACCTGTAAATGTAGAAGATAGTTGCTATAGTTTTTATAGTAAATAAGTTACAGGTTAACAAGATGAAAAAGATGGGATGAAGTAAGACAAAAACCTAGAAAAAAATTCAATTTAACTCCAATAATTTTAATTAACAGTATAAATTAAAAATGCACAAATACTTGCTGGAATGCATCTGAATTTCCATCTTCACCATAAGAATTATTGATAATCAATTAGTTAACAGTGAAAAAATGTTAACATACTCGGACGAAAAAAATCGTTTTGCAGGATTGGAGATAACCGGTCATTGCTTATTTTATTGATTTTGAGCGAAGAAGTGCTAAGATTCAACCAGATATGTAAAGCCATTGATTCGATATCGCAGCAATGCTTGCGGTCATGTTAAGTATCTGGAAGCAGACGGGTTTAGTTGAGAAACAGTTTATCCGGAAGTCCTCTTGCGCTGAGTACAGGTAAGCGAACGGGACAAGAGCTTGATCCCATGCATTTAAAATTTAGTCGATTGGCGAATGAACATTTCAATGAGATAAACATTTCCCAACGTAACTATCAGGGATAATTTATTTCTGTTGCATGATAACACGACCAGGAAGTTGAACTAAGAACCGATAGTATGAAGCGAAAAATAGCCGTATTCCTTTTTGCATTTCTATTTCTATACTTCCCCCTTCATGCGCAGCAAAATCCTGAATGGAATGCAGCCAGGATAAAACTGCAACTCGAAAAACTGAATACACTGGGCAGTGTTTTGTACGTGGCTGCCCATCCGGATGATGAAAACACCCGCCTGCTGGCTTATCTGTCCAATGAAAAAAAATACCGGACAGCTTACCTGGCGCTTACCCGCGGCGACGGCGGACAAAACCTGGTCGGTGATGAACAGGGGCCCTACCTGGGATTGATGCGTACCGAAGAATTGCTTGCGGCCCGACATATAGACGGATCTGAACAGTTTTTCAGTCGTGCCAATGACTTCGGATACTCTAAAAACGCCAAAGAGACTTTTCGTTTCTGGGGACATGACCGTATTCTGGCCGATGTGGTATGGATCATCCGTAAGTTTCGACCGGATATTATCATTTGCCGATTTCCCGAAGACAAGCGCGCCGGCCACGGACATCACTGGGCATCGGCCATACTCGCTCACGAAGCTTTTTCTGCGGCTGCCGATCCGACCCGGTTCCCGGAACAGCTAAAATACGTAAAGCCATGGCAGGCAAAACGGATTTTATGGAACACCTATCGCTTTGGAAGAATAAATACCACATCGCCGGATCAGTTTAAAACAGAAGTGGATGGATATAATCCATTGCTTGGAGAAGGATATGGAGAGTTAGCGGCCGAAAGCCGTTCCATGCATAAGAGCCAGGGTTTTGGGGTGTCGCCGTCTTATGGTCAGAACTGGGAATATTTCAAGACAATCGGGGGTTCTGCACCGCATCAAACGTTAATGGATGGGGTAAATACAACGTGGTCTAGGGTAGACGGTGGCGCGTCGGTCGCGGCATTGATACAACAGGCGCTTCATCAATATGATATGGATCACCCCGAAAAGATCGTACCGCTGCTGCTGAACATACGGAGTGCCATTAAGAAAGTCCCCGGCGATTACTGGCGCAAGCAGAAAGAGAAAGAAGTGGATAAGCTTATTTTGGCGTGTAGCGGTTTGTGGCTGAATGTATACAGCTCCCAACAATATGTCGTAGCTGGTCAGCCTTTAACGGTCCATTCTGAAGTCATTAACAGAAGCGATATTCCCATCTCGCTGCAATCGGTTCATATTTTAGGACAAAATAATGCACTGAATGATAAACTCGGCGATAACAAACTTGAACAAAAAGCTTTCGAAGCAACGGTGCCGGACAGCATACCCATTTCACAACCGTACTGGTTGCAGCAGTCGCATCCCGTTGGATATTACCATATTTCCAATCAACAGCTTGTAGGAAGGCCTGAAAACCCGCCTTTACTGACGGCAACCTATGATTTGAATATCGACGGACAAACAGTTCCTGTCACACGCCAAATCATGCATCAATACACAGATCCGGTGCGGGGTGAAGTGCGGGATCCCCTGGCAGTAGCACCTCCAGTAACTGCCAATGTTGAAAATGGAGTTTATGTCTTTACCTCGCAAAAGTCGCGGCAAATAGAAATAAACATCGCGAGCTACAAAGAGGACGTAAGAGGAATCGTTCACTTAGACGTGCCGGCTGGATTTTCTGTTCAAAATAATGACCAGCCTTTTTCATTGGAGCATACCGGTGATAAAGCCGTCATCCGTTTCGCAGTGATGCCCACACAGGCGATTCAATCCTCTTCAAGGGGATCACTTACGGTTCATTTGAAGGTAAATGGGAAAGATTATGACCGGGGGATAAAAGAGATCAATCATGATTATATCCCTGCTATCACTGTATTTCCAGTTGCAGCAGCAAAGTTGGTTGCCGTGCCGCTTGTCACATCGGGACATCATATAGGGTATATCATGGGAGCCGGCGATAAAGTACCTCAGGCATTACAGCAGATCGGCTATGAAGTGACATTGCTGAGCGATAATGACCTGAGCTACACGACGTTGCAGCAATTTGATGCCATAGTGGTCGGTATCCGGGCTTATAATACGCGCATCCGGCTGAAATCGGTGCACGACCGACTCATGCAGTTTGTAAAGAACGGTGGTACATTGGTAGAGCAATACAATAAAAATTTTGGGCTGGTTAGCAACGACCTGGGACCCTATCCGTTTAAAGTGACCACAAACCGGGTAACCGATGAAACGGCGTATGTCAAATTCCTGCTGCCCGATGATCCGGTGCTTAATATACCTAATAAGCTCTCGGAAAAAGATTTCGATGGATGGATACAGGAAAGAGGAGTGTACTTTGTCGGAGATGTTGATTCACATTACCGTAAGCCTTTGTCCATGCATGATCCGGGTGAATCTCCGTTAGATGGTTCGCTGATTATATGCGACTATGGAAAAGGGAAATACGTCTATACCGGGCTCGATTTCTTTCGCGAGTTACCAGCCGGTGTTCCCGGTGCTTTTCGTTTCTTTGCAAATCTTATCGCAAAGAAGAAAGATTAATAACTGCAAGTTTTAATGTTAGAGCCATGATTATAGGAATATAGAATACAAGAGTCAGAAGTCAGGAGGACTCCTGTATTCTGTCTTTTGACTAATGGATATGAGTTGTGTCTAATTAGATATACCAGAAAATAAAAAGCCTATGAATAAACGACCTGCAAAAGAAGAACGCCCTCCTCTGTTTGGTGCGTGGTGGAAGTTTTATACAGCTGTTCTTATTTGGCTTATATCGCTAATTATTTTCTTTTACCTATTCACCGGTTATTACTCATGAGCATTATTGACTGGGTAGTCCTTGTTGTCACTCTTGCCGGCATTATTCTCTATGGTGTGATCCGTGGGCGTGGACAGCATGACATGGATTCCTATTACCTGGATAACCGGTCTATGTCGTGGTTTTTGATCCTGTTTTCCATAATGGGCACACAGGCTAGTGCCGTCACTTTTCTATCCGGTCCGGGTCAGGCTTACACCGATGGTATGCGTTTTATACAATATTATTTCGGATTGCCTCTTGCTATGGTAGTTCTGTGCATCACTTTTGTTCCTGCTTTCCACAAGCTGAAAGTATTTACCGCTTATGAATTTTTAGAAAGTCGTTTTGATGTAAAAACCCGTGTTCTCACTTCGTTCTTTTTTTTATTGCAGCGCGGACTTGCTACCGGCATCAGCATTTATGCACCTTCTATCATTTTGTCTTCCCTGCTTGGATGGAATATTTACTGGACCAATATCTTTATGGGAGGATTGCTCATCATTTATACCGTGACAGGCGGTGCCAAAGCGGTAGCTTATACACAGAAGCATCAATTTTTTATCATTTCAGCTGGCATGTTTCTGGCAGGTTTCCTGGTATTGAAACTGTTACCGTCGGGTGTGAGTTTCAGTGATGCGCTGCACGTATCGGGAAAATTGGGTAAGCTGAATGTGATCGTAACAGATTTTGACTGGCACGATAAGTATAACATCTGGAGCGGTGTTATAGGAGGTTTCTTTCTGGCGCTGTCCTATTTCGGAACGGATCAGTCGCAGGTGGGGCGATATCTTACCGGCCGTTCGGTAGCTGAAAGCCGTACCGGGCTTCTGATGAATGGCTTTGTAAAAGTGCCGATGCAATTTTTGATATTGCTTATCGGTGCTTTATTGTTTGCTTTTTATCAGTTCTATGACTCTCCCGTCTTGTTTAATAAAGCACAAATTGAGCAGGTTTATGAAACGTCTTATGCCGGGGAACTAAGGCAGGTTCAGCAACAATATGATCAACTATCTGCTACCAAACAGAGTCAGGTGCATCATATGATTCAGGCTATGGATGAAATGGATGCCACTCAGGAAACCTATTGGAGTAATGAACTGGAACAATCACAGCAGCAAAGTGATAAAATCCGGGATAAAGCAAAAGCGGTGATCCAAAAAGCAGATCCGTTAGCCGATACGAATGATACCAATTATATTTTTCTTTATTACGTACTTAATAAATTGCCTCACGGGCTGATTGGTCTGCTTATTGCCGTTATCTTCCTGGCCGCGTGGGGATCCATTTCATCTGCACTGAATGCTCTGGCATCCACGACTATTGTAGATATTTATAAACGTTTATTTAAGCAAAATGCCTCTGACAAGCACTACCTGAATGTTTCGCGGTGGTGTACATTGGGCTGGGGTATCTTTTGTATTGGGGTTGCACAGTTTGCTCATAGGATGGGAAGTCTTATCGAGGCGGTAAATATCCTGGGATCGATATTTTACGGCACCATTCTGGGAGTTTTTGTAGTGGCATTTTACGTAAAAAAAATCAAGGCAACCCCCGTATTTCTGGCTGCCTTGATCACGGAATGCGTCGTGATTTACATTTATATATTGGATGTGGTTTCCTTTCTATGGCTTAACGTGATTGGCTGCCTCGGAGTGGTTTTATTTGCAACGCTGCTGCAGGGAATGACCGCCATACCAAAAATGAAAGTCGAAAACCAGTAACCGGTTGCTGATGGGGTATGAAGGTGAGTTCGGAATAAGCGTTCGAAGCAATTAAAATACCCCACCAGTGTCATTTTCCCGAGGCTGCGGGACCGAGAAATCCAACCTGTCCGGAAACGCTAAAAATGGTACTGAATATATGCCTGGATCGCAGCCTGGATAGATTCCTTTCCCGACACTTCAGGATCGGAATGACATTGAGAAGTCGGTGAATTATACCCAGTATGTATCCACTATTCCCTAAGGGGAGAAGGGGGTTGTTTTCCAGTGTGATATATTAGAACCCCTAAATAAATTAGGCTTCAGCTTTATCACTGATGCCTTTTGGACAGCCTTAGGGCTAATTAGAATTCTTGTCAGTGTGAATCCGCATCAGTGTTCTATTCTATGAGATGTCGATAGGAGGAGCTTATATCGAGCCAGCATTGTGTTACGTGCTGATAACTCATCGGGACATAAAAAAACCCGACAGAATTTCTCTGCCGGGGTTAAATATATAAGCGGCGTAGTTATCAGATACTTATATAGCGTACTGTCTCCACACCTTCCAGCTTGGTAATAGGTTCAAGCTCAGACTCACTTAGTTTCTTGTCTACCGATACAGCAGTGATCGCATTGGATCCTTTTTGATTACGACCCAGGCTCAGTGCTGCGATGTTGATCTTGTTGCTGGCAAGAGCCGCGCTGACAGCCGCTAGCATACCCGGGCGGTCGACATTCCTATAAATGATAATTTCGCCTTCGAGTTTGATTTCGATCGGGAAACTGTCGATTTCGACAACACGATAATCCTTTTCACCGTAGAGCGTTGCGGAGATGCGCTTGTATGGCGTGTCTGCACCATTGAACGAAATAGTGATCAGATCAGAGTACGTTTTGGTTGATTTTTGTGTGGTCTCCTGAATTGCCAATCCGCGATGTTCGGCAAGGAAACGTGCATTAATCAGGTTCACATCTTCTACCTGACCATCAAGATATCCTTTGAGTGTCGAATCCGTCAACACTTCAGAATGCTTGGAGCAGGTTCCTGTATACTCGATGGAGAGTTGTTTCGTATGTGCAGGGGCTACCTGGCGCACGAATTTGCCGAGTTGTTCAGCAAGCTTAAGGAATGGCTGTACTTCATGATTGGTGCTCAACGCGATGGATTTGCCATTCAGGCTGCCTTTGAATCCGACTTGTTCCAGGGCGTCTGCAATTTGTTCGGCGACTTGTTCGGCCACTTTTTCCTGTGCTTCTTCCGTGGAAGCGCCAAGGTGTGGAGTACTGACGATGCGTGGATCCTTCAACGTCGCATACAGTTCGTCGGATGGCGGTTCCTGGCTATATACATCGACAGCTATGCCGCCAACGATTCCCTCATCAAGCAGGGAAGGGATGTCAGCTTCTTCAATGATACCGCCACGGGCACAGTTAACGAGTCGAACGCCCTTTTTCAATTTGCCGGCATTTTTCATCGAAATGAGTCCGCGTGTTTGGTCGGTGAGCGGTGTATGAACGGTCAGGAAGTCGGCATTAGCCAGAACTTCGTCAAGATCTTTGAGTGTAATGCCAAGCTCGGCCGCACGTTCATGGGTGGTAAATGGGTCGAAAGCGAGAATATTTACACCAAAAGCTTTCATGCGTTCGGCGACGGCTGATCCGATTTTCCCTAATCCTATGATACCCAGTGTCTTTCCATGAATCTCAGTACCCATGTATTTTTTCCGGTCCCAGCGGCTGTTTTTAATGGAATCGACGGCGTTTGGAATGTTGCGGGCAAGTGCGAGTATCATGCCGCATGTGTGTTCCGCCGTTGAAATCGTGTTGCCATCGGGCGTATTCATAACCAGGATACCGGCTTCCGTGGCCGCTTCAATATCAATATTATCTACCCCGACTCCGGCCCGGCCAACCACTTTCAGGTTATGTGCAGCTTTAATGAGGTCGCGGGTTACTTTCGTTGCACTCCGGACAACGATGGCGTCATACTTGCCAATCTCACTGACGAGTTCCTCACCTTTTAATTTGGGAGCATTGACTGCTTCAAAGCCCCGTTCCCGGAACACTTTTTCGCAGACAGCATCGACATTATCAAGAAGTAAAGCTTTATAGGGCATAATTTATGGTTTTTGAGGGTGTTCGATGTTGGTGAATTCGTGAATAAGCTCGGACAATTCGTCCAGACCTTGTTTGGTTTCAGAGGAAGTCAGTAACAGGGGTACTTCAATATTCATTTCCTGTACTTCTCGTCTGACTAATGCGAGGCTCTTTTGTTGTTTGTTTTTGGACAGCTTATCAGCTTTGGTCAGCACAATGGCGAAAGGAAGCTGATTCGATGCCATCCAGAAAAAGAGGTCTTTATCCAAATCTGTCGGCTCGTGACGACTGTCAACGAGCTGAATAATAAGGGATAATGACGATCGTTCGAGCAGATACTGTTGAATATTACGATCCCAGATCTGGCGTTCTTTCTGGGACACCCGGGCATATCCGTACCCGGGAAGATCAACGAGATAAAAAAGGCCGTTGTTAATCAGAAAGAAATTGAGAAGACGCGTTTTGCCCGGACGGTTACTGATTCTTGCCAGGTTTTTATGGTTGCAGAGTGCATTGATCAACGAGGACTTACCCACATTTGACCTGCCGGCAAAGCATATTTCAGCCAGATCGGGAGCGGGACATTGTTCCAGCGTGGTTGCACTTGTTATGAACTTGGCCTGGGTGATCTTCATCAGATCAACTCATTCTCCTCTTTTTGAACGTCCGAAATGACAGGTACCGGGTAATTGCCGGTGAAGCAGGCCGTACAATAATCATGCCTGCCCGGGTTTGCTTCTTTAACAGCAGCCACGAGCCCTTCCGGAGATAGATAGTGAAGACTGTCGACACCAAGCACTTTGGCTATCCTGTCAATATCTCCCTGGTACTGGTTGGCGATCAATTCATCGGGACTCGGGAAGTCCATACCGTAAAAACAGGGATGAGTGATAGGAGGTGAGCTGACCATAAAGTGAATTTCCAAAGGATTGGCCCGCCTGATCATATCTACCAGGTATTTGGATGTGGTACCGCGGACGATGGAGTCATCGACGATGATCACTGATCTTCCTTCCAATACGCCGCGAACGGTGTTGAACTTCGTACGAACTTTCTGTTCACGCGAACTCTGGCCGGGAGCTATAAAAGTACGGCCAACATAATGATTACGGATCAGCCCAATCTCAAACTTACAATCGTAGCCCATCTTCTGGCTCTCACTTGCGTATCCAATGGCAGCCGTATTACTTGAGTCAGGCACTGATATAACGATAGGAGATTTATCACTCCCCGTTTTTACCAGGTTCGGAATCGGATGTTCCTTTGCGAGATATTTCCCGATTTTACGGCGAACTTTATCGACATTCTCGCCGTAGATACGGCTGTCCGGCCGTGCAAAATAAACATATTCAAAGATGCATTGGCTGACGGGCGTACTCGGTTTTCTGCTTAGATAGTAAGAATTCACCTCGCCTGACTCAACGGCATTTCGGTCAATGATGACTACTTCTCCCGGTTCAATTTCGCGAACAAATTTGGTTTCCGTGATGTCAAATGCACATGTCTCACTGGCAACAATCCATGAATCATCCTGTTTGCCGAGTGCGAGGGGACGGAATCCATTTGGATCGCGAACAGCCACCAGCTTGTCATCTGTCAGGATCACAAGACAGTAGGCACCTTCAATCTGATTTAATGCATCCATGATCTGATCGATTTGCTTCTCTTCCCGGCTGTGGGAGATCAGGTGCAGGATCAGTTCGGTATCCGCGGTACTCTGAAAAAGTACGCCATCGTCCTGAAATTTCTGACGGAGAATCCGGGCATTAGTCAGGTTTCCGTTATGGGCAATAGCCAGGTTCCCTTTTCGATAGTGGACCCGAAACGGCTGGATATTTGCCGGGTTATCAGATGCTCCGCTTGTTGAATAGCGGTTATGGCCAATCGCTGAATCACCTCTCAGCATGTCAGTAAGGATCTTGCGATCGTTGAAGACATTGAGCACGAGCCCAAAATCTCTGTGCATGGGCATTACACGTGCATCCCTGTTTTCGTCATATCGGGAAACGACGATCCCGGCTGACTCCTGACCACGATGCTGTAGTGAATGTAAACCGTAATAAGTTTGGATAGCGGCTTCCGGATGATTGAATATCCCAAAGATGCCGCAATAATCATGAGGTTTGTCAGACATGTAACCGGCTTTATTGATTTTGCCTTAAGCTCAAAGATACAAAATAGGTGAGATGATAACAGAAAGAGATAACTACAAATTTTGTATCCATTTTTTTCTATCCAGAATCCGTAAAACGAAATTTCCGATGATATTTATTTAATCGCGAGGTACCGAAAGTAAATCCTGTAGTGGGCCGTCTTTGTCCAGATAATCTTTCAAAGAATCAAATGGAATGTTTACAGTGAATGATCCATCTGAATAAGGTCCTACCATGTAGGGTGGAAAGTAAAAAGTCAGACCGTGAGGTGAAATAGTGAAATGCCGAAGATCTGGCCCGGCTAAATGAGACACTTCGCCATTTTTGATCCAGGTTGCTCCTTTTTTATTAAGGTTGCTCAGGCACAACCGGGAAATATATTCTTCATATGTAGATCCGGGACGAAAAAGATCACCCAGTTGAAGTTGCCGGACGTGTCCTCTATTAACGTAAAAGTTGTTTGTCAGCGGGTTAGTCATACCATGTGCTCCGCCCGTGTAAAGGTAGATATTGCCTGCAATGCTAATTAAATCAGTAGAAAAATATGTTATCTCATACGTGATTTTTTGTTCCCAGCCGACAGAGGTTTTCGATCCATTACTGTTCATTTGCTGACCGTCTTTCAAAAATATGCGCTGACGGTCGAGAACGCTGTCCTGTAGTTTAGCATTAATTTGATGGCCGGTACGATTATTAAAGATAAAGTACGGATAGATGGCTGAAAGGGATATGAGCGTACCTTGCTGGATGTTGGATTTCAGGTATTCCGCAACTTTAATAAAGTGAAATTTTTGATCTCTGTTAGAAATCAGGGGATCCCACTCTCCATTGATTTCGACATGATCCCTGGCCGTCTTCCCTTTCATGTTACCTGACATTTCCCGGGGACCCTTTGTGACGATCTTGATGTGATTGTTCTTCCCGATCGATCCATCAACTTTAAGTGGCGAGCTGCCGTTAACGAAATAAAGATGACCACTGATTTGATCGCCGTCAAAAGTCACATCCATCTGGGCCGGTTTATTTCCGACAGCACCGATATAGTAATACCGACCGGTTTTGGAGTTCTGCCCATAAATGCATGAACATTCAAGGAGAACAAGACAACTGACAATGATGCAAATTTGTAGCGGTCGTGTCACAGGCACATGCTCTGTTCGTTAGCGGATGGCTGTCAAACGGATCAAGGGGGCAAAATGTTTTGTCAAAGCCTGCAAATGGTAAACTAAAGTTTAATTTCGTGCTTACGGTACTGACGATAGATAAGTTCTATGCCGAAGGACAGTGCAAGCATGCCGGCTAAGACCCATAGGTGCGAAGGATTGGTAGTGGCTGTCTGCCATATGAGAGCCAACAGGGCGAGTGCACAGGCAATTATCCCGATGACCGATATCCATGACCGGCTTTCGGTCTTTTTAGCCAGCTTAACATTTGCAGCGTTGACAGTGCCGAAAATAATTAGGAAACCGGCACTTCCCATCATCGATATGCTTGACAAATCCGCAAGATTGGCAAGTAACAATGTCAAACCGGAGGTGATCAATAATCCTTCAATGGGTTTGTTCCAGACTTTATCTTCGAGAAATTCGGGCAGCTCACCTTCTTTGGCAATGGTGAAGCTGAGTCGTGCCGACCCGTACATCGTGGCGTTGATAGCCGAAAACGTAGAGAGCACAGCAGCAATGGAAATCATGATAAAGCCGGCGTGACCGAAAAAAGGTCTAGCCGCTGCAGCAAGAGCATAATCTTTGGCATCGACAATCTTTTGCACTGGCAGTGATCCAACCGATACAACGGCGACAAGTATATATATAACGATCACAAATCCGACTGATATGAAGAAAGCACGCGGAAGCGTCTTCTTGTAATCTCTGGCATCTTCTGCAGTATTTGCGATGAGTTCAAATCCCTCGTACGCCAGGAAAATAATCATGCCTCCGGCAACAAGGTGAATGGGAGGAGTCCATGCTGAAGGAGCGAGGTTAGCGGTATCGACTCCGAAGATCCCGACAGCAACAAAGAGCAGAAGGATGGTAACCTTGATGCCTACAATGTACGTTTCCGCTTTTCCGATGATATTTGCAGACAACATGTTCAATATCATCGGAATGATAATCCCCAGACTGATAATGATATGTTTGACCCAACCGCTTTGGGATCCAAAGAATGTGGCGCCGTAACTGCCAAATGCATATGCATATAGTGACAACATAACCACATAGCTAATCCACAGAAGGCTGTTAATCCCACCGGTGAAGAGGTCTATGCCGAATGCTTTGTCCAGAAATTTTACAGTTCCTCCCTGGCTGGGAATATGTACCGCCAGTTTTGAATAGGAGTAGGTTGTTAATAAAGCAACCATACCCGCTATAAAAAATGCGATCTCTGTACCACCATGGGCCAACTGGACAGCAAGTCCCAAAACGGCAAATATTCCACCGCCAACCATACCACCAATTCCAATAGATACGATAGACCAAAGTCCGATTTTCCCGTCTTTTATTTTCGACATTTCTTTTTTCTATGTCTGCCAATGTTTTAGCGAGTCAAAAAACCTAACAGAAAATATGGGATGTAGATTCCATCCGAACGGGGGATAGAAGCATTTTTTTTGTAATTCTCAAATTAGTTTTCAGCAGTCGTTTCTTTTGTCTTTATCTAATTGGAAATAGACAAAAAATGTATATCGAAAAGTTTGTATTTAAGATATTCAACTCTTAAAATATAGGAGAAAGTATAACCATACAGTAATATTGTAGTCACTGTCTAGTCAAGAATATCTATATACTGATACCATGGATCGTCTGAAGGCTTAAATCTTCGGATGAAAAGGTGCAAATCTATTTGATTCCAGCTCATACAACGGAGGCCCGCAATGAGAAAGCTGGTAATATTAGGTGCCGGAACCGGAGGCACCATCATGTTGAACAAACTTAGCGAGTTGCTCGATAAGCAGAAGTGGCAGATAACGATTGTTGATCAGCACGAGACGCATTATTATCAACCCGGTTTCCTGTTTATTCCCTTTGGTATTTATACCCGACGCGATGTGGTTAAACCCAAACGAGATTTTTTCCCTCCAGGTACGCGTTCCATCATTTCCAAAATAGACCACATCGAGCCTGAAAAGAACCGCGTCCTTTTGATGAATGGACAGGTCCTCGACTATGATTACCTGATTGTAGCAACGGGAACTCAGGTTCATCCTGAAGAAACTGAAGGATTGATGGGTGATCTGTGGCATAAGTCTATATTCGATTTTTATACTGTCGAAGGGGCGACAGCTTTGGCTGACTTCTTTAGACATTGGCAAGGCGGAAAACTTGTGGTAAATGTGGTGGAGATGCCCATCAAATGTCCGGTCGCTCCATTGGAATTTTTGTTCCTGGCTGATTGGTTTTTTACGGAGCGGGGAATGCGTGACAAGGTGGAAATTCATTACGTGACCCCCTTGCCAGGGGCATTTACCAAACCCGTTGCATCGAAGGTTCTCGGTGATTTTCTCGATCGAAAACGCATTCATCTGACCAGTGATTTTAACACCGGCAGAGTAGATAACGAAGAAAAAAAGCTTGTTTCCTGGGATGATCGGGAAGTACCGTTCGATGTTCTCGTCACGATTCCAACCAATATGGGGGATGAGGCAATAGCTCGCAGCAATATGGGGGATGAATTAAATTTCGTTCCGACTGATAAATATACCCTGCGTTCCGAAAAATTCGAAAATGTATTTGTGATTGGCGACGCTGCCAGCCTTCCCACTTCAAAAGCCGGATCCGTGGTCCATTTTGAGGCCGATATTCTCACAGAGAATTTCATGAATGCCATCGAAGGCCGCGAGATGACGGCAAAATTCGACGGCCATGCCAACTGTTTCATCGAGTCGGGATTTGGAAATGGTATCCTGATCGATTTCAACTACGATACCGAGCCCCTTCCAGGCCAATTTCCAATGCCCGGTGTTGGACCATTCAGCCTGTTGGAAGAAACAAAAATGAACCACTATGGTAAGCTCATGTTTCGCTGGGTTTACTGGCATGCTTTACTTAAGGGTAAAGAGCTCCCGATAGAATCGCATATGTCTATGGCAGGGAAGAGGATGGTGCTATGAAAGATCACGAGTTACTCGAGTTGCCTGTCGATAGCATTCAGCGACAGATTGATGTGTTGAATACTAAGATGGATCGTATCCTGGAAGAATTGGAGTATCAGCGAGAGAAGCGTGTGGCGCGTGAGGATCTTGAGGCCGACCTCTTGCGGGTTGGCAACGATGCATATAAAGCTGCTGTGAACGGACTTGCAGAGTATTCGGATGTCATCAATGGTGACGAGCTGCAGCAATTGGTATGGAACTTGGCACGGAACCTGCGAAATATCAACAAAGTGGTTCTGCAAATGGAAAGTGGTATGGCTTTTCTGGAAGATACTTCACCCATACTGCGCCAGATTATCATCGATCTGACTGCTCAACTCAATGAATGGGATTGTAAGGGATATTTTACCCTTCTGCGTTCAAGCTCAGAAGAACTTAGTGCAATTTTGCAAACTGTTGATGAGCAGGAGGTTCATGCAGCAGGGAAAAGGCTTTCGATTGTTCTCGACAATATCCGGATTACTGACTGGTCTCAGTTTGACAAAGAGGAGGTAAGTCTTCGCAGTCTGTTCAAAGAACTACGATCTCCGGAAGTAAAAAGGGCGATTGCCCTCATTTTTCTTATATTAAAGGCTGTGATGCGCCAACCGGAAGCTCATGCAAACCCAGCTTCCCGGGATTAAGAAAATCGATCAATTTAAGGAGTTAATTATGTCGACAGTTGAATTATTGGGAAAAAAGATCGAACTGGATGATGATGGTTACCTCAAGGATCCTTCAGACTGGTCCGAGGACATTGCACGGGAATTGGCCCATGAAGAAGGAATTGGTGATCTAACGGATCGCCATTGGGCTGTAGTGAACCTCATGCGTAAGGAATACCTGGAAAAAGGGGATGCTCCGTCAATCCGTCGCCTGACCAAAGAGAGTGGTGTTCCTATAAAGGAATTGTATGAATTGTTTCCAAAGGGACCGGCTAAGAAAGCGGCTCGCATAGCGGGTATCCCAAAACCAACAGGATGCATCTGATTAATCTTGGAGTATGATTATGGAAGCAAAGACAGTAGAGAAGTTACAAAAGCAGGAAAAGCCTGAGCCGATAGAAAGAGTATCGATTATTATTTCTAAAGGATCGTTTGAAGGTGTATATCCCGGTCTGATTATGGCTAATGGCGCCCGTATGGAGGGTATCGAAGCATCGATATTTTTTACGTTCTTCGGACTCGAGGCTGTTATTGATAAGCGAATGGACAGTCTCAAGGTTGCAACAGTTGGGAATCCTGCCATGCATATCCCGACTTTATTAGGTGGTATCCCGGGCATGTCGTCATTTGCAACGGGCAAGATGAAAAAAGAAATGGAAAAGCTCGATATTCCTCCGGTTCGAGAGTTTATTGAAATGATACACGATACCGGTGCCGAGCTCTATGCGTGCAAGGCCACCGTCGATATGTTCCACTTAACCAAAGACGACTTCTGTCCCCAGGTGCACGATATCATTTCCGTGGGACAGTTTTATGAGAAATCGGCCGGAGCGCAGATTATCTTCACATAAAAATGCTCCCTGAGCCTTTAGGTTAAGGTGTTCTTTTAAATACATGATTGTTTGACATTGACCTGCCTTCGTTGACGGCAGGTCAATTCCTGCCGTGTAATGATGAGATGACAGAGGAGAAGTACGTTGCTGACTTAGAGATGAGCAACCTTCAAAATGAAGAAACATCGTCGAATCATTAGGCAATAATTTAAGAGTTCATTGTCTTAAATTTTTATGCCAATACTTCAATTATCAATCTAAACGACTTATAAAGAAGGTTGGTAAACCACAAAAAGTAAAAGAAAGAGGGTTATATGAAGGAGTTAATACGAAAATCAAAGAATAATTATAAAGGACTATTCAAGCCATTACTGATTTTGCTATTCTCGTTGTCCATTCAGGGCGTGGTTTTTGCTCAATCGGGTCATGTGATGAACGGTGTTTCAGCAGTTGACGAGGCCATGGGCGGAGCTGGATCAGCCGTACCGCTTGATGCCAGCAGCGCCATGCACTGGAACCCGTCAGGTATCGCATGGCTGACATCATCTCAGTTCGATGCCAGCTTGCAACTTATGTTTCCAAAAACAAACCTTATCTCAGGGGTTGAACCCGGTGCATTACAACCCGGATTCCCGCAGCAACGGTTATATGGAACAACAAAGAGCACAGCTGGTCCATTTCCTATTCCATCGTTGGGACTCGTTTTTAAGCCCCAAAACTCGGATCTGAGTTATGGGCTAAGCGTTTGTGCTATAGGCGGTTTTGGTGTTGATTATAAAAGTGTTGCAACCAACCCGCTGACCACACCCCAGCCTCCAAATGGTATGGGATTTGGAGCGATTAGCAGTCAGCTGATGATGATCCAGGTAGCACCAACCGTAGCGTATAAGGTTGGAGATCATGTATCATTTGGTTTGGCTCCGTTGTTCAATCTCTCAAGTCTGGAAGTCAATCCTTTTCCGGCCGCTAATCCTGATGATGCAAACGGGAATGGGTATCCGTCGTATCCGAACGGACCAACTGCTTCAGCTTTTGGCTTTGGATTCAACGCCGGTGCTATGCTGCACGACATTCTCCCTGGATTCCACATGGGAGTTGGATATCGCAGCACACAGCGTTTTAATCGCCTGAAATTCAAGTCGAAAGATGAAACAGGCGCTGCGCGCGATTTCAGTTTCAAGATGGATTGCCCTCAAATGATAACAGTAGGAGCAGGTTATACCGGTACTGATCGACTCGTACTCGCTGTTGATTACAGGTATGTGGACTATGGTCATACCCGTGGCTTTAAAGAATCCGGTTTTACCTCGACGGGCGCGGTTGCCGGTTTCGGATGGAGAAGCATTAGTATTCTGGCAGCAGGTATTCAGTATAAAGTTACAGACAAGTTACCTGTCAGGCTGGGTTATGCATATAACACAAATCCTGTTCGACAAATGGACTCGTTTTACAATGTTGCTGCTCCGGCAATTGTACAACACCACCTCGGCGCAGGATTTTCATATCAGCTCAGCCGAATGCTTACTGGTACCCTTGGTTTTCAATATGGATTCAAGAACAAAGTGAAAGGCACATGGATGAGTCCAATGAGCCCGATCACAACCGTTCCCGGAACTGAAGTACAAAATGAATTGTCGACGAGCATTTTATTAGTGGGTATTTCTATACATCCGCAATAACCGAATGGTGGCTATTACAGTGACAACAATGAAATGAGCAGGGATAGCATCTCTGCTCGTTTCATGTTTCGGGCCTGATTGCCGCGTAAACTCCATGAAATTGTGCGGCAATTTCTGATTTGTTCTTCTCCTGCACATAACATGTGATGGGTAACCGCGCTTTTCTAAATCGGTTGAATGTGCGGACAAATATATCAAGTTCTTCCGGAGCCGGCAGCTTACAGCCGACATAAAAATCATCTTCGACCTGCGACAGAAAAGTCATTATATTTTTCTGGATCAGGATATCAGCTTCCAGCTTATATTTTTCAAGCAAAAGGTACATGCATCCCCAGCCATCAATGGTACAAAGCATACTCAGACTTCCACCAAACGCAGTACCCAGGTGGTTGATATTCGGTAGCAGAGGGACTTCCAGAACAGGCTGGTCATATTCATCCAGGTGAAGATGAAATTGAAGATGGCGTGTAACGGGAATTGTGTCGATAATAAGTTTTTCGAGCCTGGAAATAGTATCAGTAGCGTTTTTCATGGAATGCTATTCAACTGCGTAATGATCGGTAAATATTCTGATAATTGTGTATCTGACAATTTGCAGATTGCTGAAAACGTTTGATATTAATTTTCCCCGGCCTCCTGATGCACCAGGCTGGGCCGGACAGGTTTAAATTGGGTTGGCTGGGAAAGAAGCATGGCGAGCATGGCTATCCGGTTAAGTGTACGGTGGATATCGATGTGTTCATGTTTAGCATGAGCCCCTGATCCAACGGCTCCCAACCCGTCCAGAGTTGCTGTAATCACGCTTGTGAAATTGCCGTCGGAGCCACCTCCCGAAGTTGTTTCTTCAATATTGAGACCAAGTACTTCGCCCTGTTTCCTGGCAAGCTTCCACAAAAGTTGATTCCGTTCATTACGCTCCATCGGAGGATGATCGATCGAGCCGGTTACGTCAATTTTGATGCCGTTTTTCGATGGTTTCAAGTTCCTGATTTTCCGTTCGATCTCCCGTGCAGTCAATTCATCAGGTACGCGCACATCGACCCGGGCTCTGCTGACAGGCGCCACGATATTGGTACTGATTCCCCCATCAATTGTACCAACATTAATGGTGACACCACGTTCAGGATCATTCATTTCATACAGCTTTTGGATAATAAATGTTAATTCGAGGATCGCGTTAGATCCCTTTTCCGGGTCAAGACCTGCATGTGCCGATTTCCCGTGAATTACAATGGTGAAATCCCCGATACCTTTGCGAGCTGTCTTAAGCTTACCCTCCTGTCCGAGAGCAGGCTCCATAACCCAGACGCGTTCAGCCTTTTTTGCCAGCCGCTCAATCATATGCCGTGAATCCCTGCTGCTGATTTCTTCATCAGAATTGATGAGTATAACTGGCTCGACATCCAGCTTGATATCGAATTCCAGTAAGATTTTTACAGCCATGACCATCATAGCGAGTCCCGCTTTCATATCAAATACCCCGGGGCCGTACAAGCTGTTTTGCTTGCGATGGATTGGCATTTCAGAGATTGTCCCGACAGGCCAGACGGTATCGCAATGTCCAATTAAAAGCTGAACAGGCGCATGTTTTTTTCGATTTTGACATCGAACTAATAATTGTCCACCACTGCTTTTACCGGGAAAAAAATTGGCGGTAAAGTGAAGCTTCCGGAATTCATCAGAAAGAAGATTAAAGAGGGGTATTTGCGTTTCAGGCCTGTTTGATGGGGTTTCTATCTGAACAAGGTTTTGTAACAGTTCCAGAAACTGATCTTCCTTTTCATGAGCAGCACGAAGGATTTTACGGGGTGAGATACTCTGCATATGTCGGTTAACTATCGTTTGAAACCTTTCGGAAATGGAAAACTTTGGCTTGAAGATATTACAGTATATCTGCCGGGATTCAGATAGGCGAGGATAGGATTTTTATGGATCAATTCATGATCATCCTGATCATGAAAACGAAGGGCCGTTTTGTTGGCATAGGCCGCGATAATATGTCCTATGATCAGGCTGTTTTCGCCAAAGTCGTCTAGAATTGAATGTAGACGGCACTCAAAATACAGGTAACTATCTTTCAGAAAGGTTGCATCCACTTCTTCTGCAGTCAGTTGCTCCAAGCTTGCTAACCCAGGCTTTTGGTCATCTTCGCAACGTGGAGTGGCTGCCAGGGCGGCGTGTACAAGGTGACCAGGTTGCGGGTAACTCACCGTAAATTCCTGTTCACGTTTGATGTTTTGATAGGTGGTATGTCCGGGACAACATACAAACGTAAAGAAGTTGTGCCAACCCAGGGGCATGGCCATGTGTTTTGGAGCCAGATTGTAAACTCCGGATTCATCTTTTGTGCCAATGACAACCAGAGGATGTACAGTAAACACGCGGTCCCAAATGGAACGATTGGTCTCGATTGGGATGGCGGTTGTAGATAGTAGATTTTCCATAATCGGTTTAGTTTCTTTGAAAACAGTACCAGGTCATTTTGATGAAACTTCATCAATATCGGTAGATTGATTTCTGATTCTAATGCGGCTGACTTTCGCCTTTTTTCGTCGTATTACATTAATGCGTCGAAAGACAGGGTCCCGATCCAGTTCAAGAATGCGTAACGCCTCAAAATAGACAGGAGGCGGTTGCAGTAGCGTAATATCAACACCGCTTTTGCTGAGATTAAACAGGTATATCAATGCCTCGCTGTCAACGATTTTAGACCGGCGTAAGTCGACAACCATGTGTGTTATACCACTCATACGAGGTCGAATGGATCGAACAGTCAGCAAATTGAAGTCGCGGATTGGTCTGACTGTGAGTTTATTGTTGTTTCTTTGAAATTCCATTTCAATTCCTGACTTATGATTTTGATAATACATTGACCTATCTCGGACTGAATGTTGAGCAGTGAGAGATCAATAGGGATCATAACACGCTGCATGCGTAAATAATCATGCTCGTGATGAAAGAGAGGCAGTAATCCCGAAAGTACAAAACCCGCGCGTTGCAACCGGGACGCAAAGCCCGGAGTAGCAGAATCATGTAATGGCAGATCGACATACAGGACGTTCAGTTCGTTTTTGTGAAGGTTGAGTACCGCTTCAGTTATTATGTCTGGAAAGTCCTGGCCAAATTTTCGAATTACGATCGTAGCGTGCCGGTCCTCAAAACTGACCAATAGTTCAATATCAGATTTGACAGGGTTCATATCAATTGCAGGTACAGGACAAAAAGCAATTGGCAGATCCAACTCCTTATAAATTCTGGAAAACAGTTTTTGATAAACAGGAGGAACATATATGTGCTTTTTGGGAACATCCTGCAGTAGCAGGTAATCAACTATTTCAGAAATAGGCTGGGGATAATGTTCGTTAATTTCTTTATAACGAATGACAGGTGATTCGGCTAGCAGCAGGGCTGTCGTTGTAAACCCCATTTTCAGGTTAACGCGCTGGCTGATATCATGGACGGTGACCGCCAATCCAAAAAGGCCAAGGATATTATTATCCTTTGACAGTGAAATCAACGCATCAAGCATTTTTGTCATAATGCCTCGACGGCGGTGACGTGGGGCAACGACTGCCTCCCCAACTTCACCGATTGCCGAATTAGTAGAACGGATCACGGCAAAATATCCAACAGGTTCTCCGTTTTGATCATGGACGATCACTCCGAATTTATCCTTTCGTGCCAGCGACTGTTCTATTCTGTGCGGGTAATAAAGATCATCGTGAGGATACGAATATCCATAAGTTCTGTAGATCAGCTTTGCGACGTCCTCAGCGTCATCAAGGGTGAGCGGTTTTACTGTATACAGTCCCTCGATGGGTTCTTCGATCTTCACTTGCACCGGCTCGTCAGTGAACAGATCGACGGCTGGCGGAGCTGTAATGCATTTCTCCAGCCTGAATTGCTTTCCTGCTTTGCCCAGGTTAATAAATTGAAAATCATCAACCAGATGACGAACAAGTTCGAGTCCTGCGCCGTCAAAATTCGATTCCTGAACAGCTTTATCGCGATTGTAGATGTGACGATCAGGATCAAACGGTTCACCAAGTTCGTGAATCGTGATTATTGCGTTTGACAAGCCATGGTGAAAAGAAATCTGGAATTCTCCTCCCTCGTCGTCGGGAAATGCGAATAATACGATATCCGTAACCAGCTCGGTGACAGCGAGAGTCAGGCGCACAGCGTCATCTTCACTGAAATCAGCGTTAATACACCACTTATAAGTGAAATCGGATATCGATCCTATGACGGTAGGCTGGGCCTTGATTTGCAGATTGGCATCCATAGAACTCAATCACCTCCTATGTCTGAAAAAGCAGGAATTTTATGACAGGTAATCGATGTCCAGCCTTTTTTACAAAATGAACAAATGACGGGTCAGGTGCAATTTTTTTTGCCATTTTCGGCTATCAAAAGAACGTATGAGTACATCAGCATCAAACGACAGTACTTAATAACTTTTGGATATAAGAGTCTGTAATTTTTGAAAAATGTTATTATAACGGAGTGCAAATGATAACTATCTCCCAAAATTAGGTTTTATTAATCCGGTAATTGTTTGTTTTTTAAAGGAAAAATCGTTTCTTCATAAATCATTCGTGGGTTAACAATATCAATAACTTTTGAACACCTGTTAGATAAGTCAGATAGCTATTCGTTTATCTAACACATTTTAATGGAGACCACGATGCTTTGGACAATCTTTGTGATCCTGCTGATTTTATGGTTATTGGGATTTATATCCGGATATACCATGGGAGGATTCATACACATCTTGCTGATTATCGCTCTTGTTGTAGTCGTTATTCGTGTCATACAAGGAAGAAGACCTGTATAGGTGTACGAATCCCATTTTTTTAATAATTCACAAACCCCTCATACTCTACAATGAAGAAAGTAATAGGATCAATATTTTCTATTGGTGGCTTGATAGCTGTATTAATTACAGGCTACCATTACATAAATAATTCAAGCAGCGTACATGCCCTGGGATCAACCGTAACCATTCAAAGCGCCTCGATCTGGCCGCTTGTTATCTCAGGCAGTGTATTCATTTTAGGTATAGTTGTCCTGGTCAGTTCCCGAGGTAATTAACGTAGTCTCTTAATAACGCGTTTTAAGCGGCGTACACTTTTGAGATGATAATGCGTGTAAGTGCTCATCTATCACTTCGAACTCACGTAAAAATTATAATCTTTACAAATTATTCATCTTCGGGGATAGAGGGGATGTGGATTTGTTATGCTATTTATCCGCCAGCTTTTGGAGTAATGAACGAATTGCTTTAGTATCATATTCAGCCATTCCCTTTCGACGCAAAGCAATTCTCCCGGATTTGTCGATAATGAATGTAGCCGGAATGGTTGATGATGAAAGTTCAGCAGGGATACGGCTCATGGGTTGGTAGACGGGTAAGGTTATCTCTTTGCGTTTAATGAAATCTTTGGCCTTTTGGCGATCCTGATCAAGATTTAGCAGTATAAATTGGACATTAGGATCAGATATCTCTTTGCTAAGTTTCAATATCGTTGGCATTTCAGCAACACACGGCGGACACCAACTTGCCCAGAAATTGATGAATATCACTTTCCCGCGAAACTGCTGAAGATTGACCTGATCCCCGCTCATGGAAACCATAGCCATATTTAAATCAGCCGGCGGCTGACTGGACACATTCTCAACAGGATGAGCCTGGAAAAGTCCGGAATAAAGAATGACTTGCTGCAATCTTCCAATCACCTCTGTGTACCAGCCGGTAGTGTAAAGAATAAGAGGAATACCTATCCATAGGCTCCATTCAATGATTTTTTTTCTGTTCTTTCGAATGAATTCATTCATAAATAACTTATTGGTCAAGTAGTAATATAATAGATATCAAAACTTATTGATCGTACAATTATTATAGTACGATGGATTTTTCGGTGGGTTCTTCGTCACATTTTTTGCAATTGAGCTCCATGCCCAGATGTTGGCGTCGGCCTTTTTCTGTTATAACCCATTCTCTGATCATCCAAGGTGGATTATGCCGGACATGCCGGGTGTGTCCGCAGTCCAGGTCGGCAACCCAATCATCTTCTTCATCTTTATGAAATCCGATGACCTTACGAATCACTTTGAGTTCTGTTTTTCAGGACCCAGGAGTTCCGGATGGGCACTCAAAAAAGTTGTCAGGATCTTATCAATGTCTAAGGACCGTGCGCTGTCTGTGGCATATTCGATTGCTCCTTCACGGCACAAACCTGAAATACCGGCTTCTTCAAATCCTTCACTGACCGCCTTGATGCAGAGATCTTTAACTTTTTGAGCAAGTTCAAAAAGGACTTTTTGTTCCATAGCAATACCAGTTTTTAGGATTGGAAGTAAAAAAAGTGGTCTCTATTCGAATCCGTTTGGATTGTTTGATTGCCAGCGCCATGTATCGGCACACATTTGTTCAATGCCTCGTGTGGCTTTCCATCCGAGTTCCTTTTCTGCTTTTGCGGGATCGGCATAACACTGCGCAACGTCACCAGGCCGTCGGTCAACTATCTCATAGGATACTTTTCTGCCGGATGCTTTTTCAAAAGCCTTTATAACATCAAGTACACTGTAACCGTGACCGGTCCCCAGGTTATAGGTGACGATACCAGGGTTTTCCACCAGTTTTTCGAGTGCTTTCAAATGTCCATTTGCAAGGTCTCTCACATGGATATAATCGCGAACACCGGTACCATCATGAGTAGGATAATCGTTGCCGAAAACAGAGAGCCGATCACGTTTTCCAATCGCAACCTGTGAAATATACGGCATCAGGTTGTTTGGAATCCCAGCCGGATCTTCACCGATACGTCCGCTTTCATGTGCCCCGACCGGGTTGAAATACCGAAGGAGCGCGATATTCCAGGAATGATCGCTTTTCCACAAATCCTTTAAAATTTCCTCGATAAAAAGTTTGGTCCGGCCGTACGGATTGGTTGCCGACAAAGGAAAATCTTCTGTGATAGGAACAGAGGCAGGATCGCCATATACAGTAGCTGAAGAACTGAATACGATGTTTTTGACACCGTGAGCTGCCATCACGTCACAAAGGATAAGTGTTCCTGTGATGTTATTGTGATAATATCGAAGCGGAATGGATACTGATTCTCCGACGGCTTTGAGTCCGGCAAAGTGGATAACCGAATCAATTTTATTATCACTGAAAATCTGGTCAAGCTGATCACGATCCAGTAAATCGACTTTTTGGAATTCCAGGTTCTTGCCGGTGATATCCTGGACTCGTCTTATGGATTCTTCTTTGCTATTGATAAGATTATCAACGACGATAACCTCATATCCTGCTTCAAGTAATTGAACACAGGTATGACTTCCGATGAATCCGGCGCCGCCCGTTACAAGTATCTTCATGAAATTGATGTTGATTTCAAACTCAATGTGCGCCGTAACATTAATGCATTTTGTACTATATCACAACGTCAGAAAATAGAAAAGCTCCGGATTCACCAAAAGTGGTCAAATTATTGTACTGCACCGGCTATATTTTTCATACGTGCATCAAGTGCCGCAAAATATTGTCTGCGGTAACCAAGAGATGGATCAACTGTAACCGAGTAGCCGAGAGGATGCATCCCTTCATCATATGTTACGAGAACTGTGTTATCGCCTTTATTCTCAACGATCAAATGAAACTGGTAGGTCTGTATCGCACCGTCGGCATTTTGTGCAAGATTACGTTTCACCATGGTAAAGGTGAATTTGTTGTCGTTATTCCAGACACCGCTTTGAACATCAAAGGCTGCGTCGCTTGCAGCATCTCTGGCTGTATTAATGACAGTATCCAGGCTTGCATGGTAAAGACGTGTTTTTCCTCCACTATGAGAAACATTTTGGCTGCCAGAGCAACCCGTGTACAAAAAAACGGCCATTACTAGCAAAACAGCCGGCCACAGAATAATATTATTTTTGTTCATAGCAGCATCGATTCATTATCGAAAATAGCCTCATTGATGATTATCAGGTTCTACCAATGTAATAACTACACGTCTATTTTCAATGCGTCCGCCTAAATCCCTGTTCGAATCCACCGGTTCTTTCTCCCCAAAGGCATCAACAGTTACCCGATCAGCCTGGATGCCATGGTTTTTGAAATAGTTTGCAACACTCCAGGCTCTGCGTTTGGAAAGATTCTGGTTGTATTCGTTCGATCCTATAGAGTCGGCGTAGCCTGAGACGATGACATTTATTTCAGGGTTTTTTTGGAGGGTTGTTGTCAAATTTCTCAATAAAACGACAGCTTGCGGCTGCAATTTTGATGAATTGAAATTGAACAAGATGCTAGTGTCGAAATCGATGCCAAAACCATGCGCCATTCTCTTCAGGTGTACTTTCTTGCTGAGCTTGCCGACGCTATCAGACAGTTGCGCAATTTGCTGATGATTAGCTTTAATCGAGTCGACATTGGCACTGATCACATGTCGCAACTCACCCATTTCATCAGAGAGGTTATCAATGCGGTCATTGAGATTCCTGAAATGTTCAGAAATGAGTGTTTCACGGCGAACCCAGTCAGCATCACCAAGGGATTTTTTGCCAAGTTTGATAGTAATTCCAGCCTGGAGGTAGTGATAATAATCTTTGTTAACCAAGTGGCCTGGAGAAATGTATCCATCGAGATACCCGCTATTTGTATAGAAAAAGTGATACCCCAGGTCAAAATCAAACCGTGGACTTATATTGAATCGAAATCCATTTCCTAATGTGACAAAAGTAGTAAGATAATTTCCGTCAGTACCTTGATATTTGCTGGCTCCCGGTACTGATCTATTGATGGAAGTTTTGACATCACTGTAAATCTGTCCGGCGCCTATCTCGACAAACCAACTCATTGTTTTTGCAATTTCATTCATACTGAGAAGGCGGAAAATATTGGTTTGCGTAGCCAGGTAATATTGAAAGTAATTGTTAGTGAAGTGATAGGCATATTGGCCACGGGCACCTTTAGCACTCTCAAAGCGTCCAAAATCAAAGTTACCCGTAATTGCAAGAGTTGGATTCGCCGAGTAGCGAAGGTGGAAACCATAAAAAGGCAGTGCCTTTGTTTTTACATTCATGCTGGACAAGGCGAATCCGGTATTAAGGCCAATTCCCCAGTTCCGTAAATCGATCGATGTATCCTGCGAGAAGACCTGAGTTGCTGAAACAGTTGTAATGAATAAGGCGAAAACTAAAATTCTTGAATTGAATCTTTTGGCAAGAGTTCTCATGGTAATAAAGGGGGTAATGTTAGATCGGCATCCAGACATCTAATATCTGAAATGAATAGCGCCTTATAGTTAAATTACTGAATTATTTTGCTGGGACGTGCATCCATCCGAAGCTGTCACACCGGTTCAATTTCCCAGTGTAGAAGTAAGATTAGTAATAGATTACAGCAAATGAAATACGAGTATTCACGTAAGCGTGAATACCTACCGACAAATCTCTTAAGATGATATTATAATCAGCCTCTTTTTGAACTGGTTGCAGTCCGGGAAGATTTTAGAGTTGATATCCAGGAAAGAAGCCATATTACAGCCCACATACCTCCCAACACGTACTCCATAGTGATAAAAAAAATAGCCGTGCATATGAAGTAGTTTACATGGTAGAACCAGTCGGGCACCTGTTGTTCTTTTTTGATCATCGGTGTGCCTAATCCATTATTGATCAGAGTAAGAGCACGCATGATGAGCAGGAGTCCACTGTAGCCATATAATAAATAATGCAGAAGCGGTGGCATCCAGAAAGTACTGATCACTACCAAACCGGTGACCAGTACGTCCAGAATGACCAGATTAAACCAGTTGCCGTTATTATTGGAACTCTGCTTATTCTTCACTTTCCCTCAAATGAAACCACATCCCATGATTTCTCGATTTCTTCAAGAGACTTACCTTTCGTTTCAGGGACGAAACGATAGACGAAGATAAAGGAGACAATACACCATGCAAAGAAGATCCAAAAGCTGATTGGTTCACCCAATCCATCTAGCATGACCGGGAATAGCAGGGTGACAAAGAAATTTGAAACCCAGTTTGACATGGTGGCTACCGAGGCGGCACGTCCTCTGATTTTATTGGGATAAATTTCTGAGATCATAACCCACACGACGGGACCGAACGAAGCAGCAAAACAGGCGATGTACATCAGGATAAAGATGAGTATCCATGGACCGCCAAAAGCTTGCATCTTAAATAAAAGACCAATCATGAAGAGGGAGATACCCATTCCTACGGCTCCATAAAGCAGTAATGCCTTACGTCCGATCTTATCGATCAGCCAAATGGCAACAAGCGTGAAAAGAAAGTTGATGGCACCGACCCAGACAGTGGCTCCAAGTGCACTTGCAGCACCAAATCCTGTCTTTTTGAAAATAATCGGCGCGTAATAAATGACGGTGTTGATTCCGACAAACTGTTGCAGGATTGCCAATGATACGCCAATAATGAGTGCCATCCTGATACCCGGCTTGAAGAGCTCTGAGAACTTTCCTTTTTCCTGTTGCAGAGATTTTTTGATCTCTGCAATTTCCTTATTGGCAATTTCTGAACCGGCAATACGGGCTATGATGGAACGTGCTTTTTCCATGTCGCCAAATTTGGTAAGCCAGCGTGGGCTCTCAGGAACAAAGAACAATAAGAAAAAGTAGATGGCGGCCGGAATGACCTCTGCTCCAAGCATCCAGCGCCATTTGAGAGCATCAGTCAGCTCGGTGTGAGCAATAATCGAGTTAGATAAATAGGCTACCAGGATACCAGTTACGATGGCCAACTGTTGAAGCGATACGAGGCGACCACGAAGGTGTGGTGGTGACACTTCGGCGATGTACATAGGAGAGAGCATTGATGCCATCCCGATACCCATACCACATATAATGCGGAAGATAATCAGTATTTCGAGATCTACTGCCAATGCCTGTCCAAGGCCACCAGCAGTGAACAGGATAGCCGTCAGGAGCATCGTTTTCTTGCGCCCGAAACGATCACTTAGAGTACCTGCAATACCAGCGCCAATTGTACATCCAACAAGGACGGAACTAACCATCCAGCCTTCCATGATGGACGAGAGCGAGAATTGAGTCTTTATATAAGCATTAGCTCCGGAGATAACCGCTGTGTCAAAACCGAATAATAACCCTCCAATTGCAGCTACAATGCTGATCAGAATAAGATAAGACAGACTGCCTTGTGAATGATCAAGGCTAGCTGACTGATTATTTTTTGCCATTTTTTTAATTTTTTACGTCACACGCTAAGGATTCGATTGCGTTATCTTAGTATAAATTTTTGAAACATCAAACAAAGGTTGCCCGTGATTGGGAGTGTTAACGTTATTATTTTTAAAAATCCTCGCGTATTCAGAATGAAAAAAAGGTCCGGCAAAACATAACTTCTACCGGACCTATTATTCGTACTTTAAGGCACAACCATATGGGTAACAAACGATTAGTAACGATTTACATCAAGAAGCTCATTAAGATACCGGCCGCTATAGCTGAACCGATAACGCCCGCTACGTTTGGAGCCATGGCATGCATAAGAAGGTGATTACTCGAGTCGACTCTCAACCCTTCGGTTTGAGATACCCGTGCACTGTCGGGTACGGCGGAAACACCTGCAGATCCAATAAGCGGATTGATTTTATTTTCTTTCGAGAGGAAAAGATTCATAAATTTGGCAAATGAAATACCGGCAGCCGTTGCTATCATAAATGACAAAGCGCCGAGCACAAAAATCATTATAGACTGTTGTGTCAGAAATGTTGATGCCTGAGTTGATGCACCGACAGTAACACCCAACAGTATTGTAACGATATCGATAAAAGTGGTGCGGGCGGTATCTGCCAGACGTTTTGTTACCATCGACTCTTTGAGCAAATTACCGAAGAAAAGCATTCCCAGAAGCGGCATAGCGCTTGGTGCAATGAATGCTGTCAGCAGGAAGCCGATAATAGGGAACAGGATTTTCTCAGTCTTGGAAACGGCACGAGGTGGCTTCATCTTGATTCGTCGTTCTTTATCGGTAGTCAGTAGTCGCATGATGGGTGGCTGAATTACCGGAACGAGCGCCATATACGAGTAGGCCGCGATGGCGATCGAACCAATCAGTTGTGGTGCCAGTCTGGATGTAAGAAATATAGCCGTCGGACCATCTGCGCCACCAATGATACCAATTGAGCCAGCCTCAGCCTGAGTGAAACCTAATGCGATTGCACCAAGGAATGTGAGGAAGATACCAATCTGTGCAGCCGCACCGAGCAGGATCAATTTCGGATTCGATATCAAGGTCGAGAAGTCGGTCATTGCGCCGATACCCAGAAATATCAAGGGTGGATAAACCCCCTTGAGCACGCCATAGTACAGGTAATTCATCACACTTCCCGGTTCATAAATGCCAAGTTGTAAACCGGCATTTTGAAGGTAAGGGATATTACCGATGATTATGCCAAAACCGATAGGAACCAGCAAGAGTGGCTCATATTCGTATCGAATGGCAAGAAAAATGAAAATACACCCAACAACAATCATTATGGCATTGCCATAGGTGATGTTGGCAAAGCCAGTGTATTCAAGAAATTTTAGTAACCCTTCCATTATTCACCTCTACTCAATTTCAACTAATACCTGATCCTGAGATACAACATCACCAACATGGGCGGCAATGCGTTTGATTACACCGTCTGTTTCAGCCAGGATCAGATTCTCCATCTTCATGGCTTCAAGTACCATCAGCTTCTGTTCTTTTTTAACCGTATCACCTTCATGAACCATTAACTGAAGGATATTTCCGGGAAGAGGTGCTTTGATGACAGTTAGTTTTCCTGAACGGGTCAGAGGTTTATTTTCCTGTTTGGAAGGAAGAGCCGTACGGATCAATTTCGGTGTTTTAGGAGTTTTAATTTCCTTTTGTAATTTTACCTTATATGATGATCCGTTTACATCAATCTCGGCAATGTTGTCTTCAATATTATTGATCGTTACTGAGTATTGATTACCATTAATAACAAATTTAAAGTCTTTCATAGCAGTTTCTTTATTGCTGGGATTGCATGACACCGTAAATTTTGGAACTCCAGGGTGAGTAGATACGTGAGACTTTCTCCTGGGTCAGGACCATATCTTCGTCGTCGTGTTGTTCCTCCAGATACAGGTACAAGGCCATGCTTATGGCCGCGTTAATTTCACCGGTCAGTTCTACCTTTCCCTTCTTTTCTTCATTTTTATAGACAGCTTTTTTAAAATCAAGAAGCCGTAAGTTCAGCAGTTTGGGAATAGTGCTAAACACTACGTAGAGTAGGAATAGGACAAAAAAGACGACTGACATACCCACGAATGTCATCATAATCTCACTTTCGGTGATCAGGCTGAAATCAAATACAAGCAGATTTATCATTGTGATCTCCGTTAGAGTGGGATGTTACAGTGCTTCTTAGGCGGATTGACCAGCTTCTTTGTAGCCAGTGTCTGCAGGGCACGAATGATGCGGAATCTCGTGTATCTTGGTTCTATGATATCGTCTATATAACCATAACGTGCGGCTATGTAGGGATTGGCAAACATATCACGGTATTCTTTTTCTTTTTCAGCAAGAAAGCTGGCTGCTTCTTCCGGTGCTTTGCTATTTATTTCTTTGGCGTAGAGGACTTCCATAGCACCTTTGGGTCCCATCACAGCTATTTCTGCCGATGGCCATGCATAATTAATGTCACCACGTAAGTGTTTGGAACTCATGACGTCATATGCACCGCCATACGCTTTGCGAAGAATGACAGTTATCTTTGGAACCGTGGCTTCACCGAATGCAAAAAGCAGCTTGGCGCCATGCATAATAATGCCGCCGTATTCCTGAGCACTTCCCGGCAGAAAACCAGGAACATCCACGAGGGTGACAAGTGGGATATTGAATGCATCACAAAAACGGACAAATCGTGCAGCTTTTCGTGATCCGTCAATATCCAGGACACCGGCCAGAAACTTGGGTTGATTTGCGACGATTCCGACAGGCATGCCGTTGAACCGGGAAAAACCAATGACGATGTTACGAGCGTATCTGCGATGGACTTCAAGAAATTCACCTTCGTCGACAATCGTCTGAATCACGTCTGTGACATCATATGGCACATTGGGATTCTCGGGTACAATTTCATTGAGCGTATCATCAATCCGGTCTATGGGATCATTGCATTTGATGACAGGTGGATCTTCGAGGTTGTTTTGCGGCAGATAACTCAGAAGCTTCCGGATCAACAGGATGCCTTCTTCTTCATTATCAGCAACGAAATGGGTTACGCCAGATTTGGTTGCGTGTACCGTTGCTCCACCCAGTTCTTCTTCATTAATGTCTTCTCCCGTAACGGTTTTGGCGACTTTTGGACCAGTGACAAACATATAACTGGTCTTGTCGGTCATAATCGTAAAATCAGTCAGTGCAGGAGAATATACCGCTCCGCCAGCGCATGGACCGAAGATCGCCGAAATTTGTGGTATCACTCCGGATGCCAGTATGTTACGTTCGAAAATGTCGGCATACCCAGCAAGACTGGTAACACCTTCCTGGATACGAGCGCCTCCGCTATCGTTAAATCCAATAATCGGTGCTCCGACTTTCATCGCCTGGTCCATCACCTTGACAATTTTTTCGGCAAAGGTTTCGGACAGAGATCCTCCAAAAATGGTAAAATCTTGTGAGAAGACATATACCAGTCGTCCATCGACTGTTCCGCGACCGGTTACAACACCATCTGTCAGGAATTTTTTATCCTCCATTCCAAAGTTGGTGCACCGATGTGTGACAAACATATCATATTCTTCGAAGCTTCCATCATCAAGCAGTAAATTTATGCGTTCGCGAGCGGTCAGCTTTCCTTTTGTATGCTGTGCATCAATTCGCTTTTCACCACCACCCATGCGGGCTTCTGTACGTTTGTCTATGAGTTGCTTTATTAATCCTGCATTAGACATATGCTTCAATGGTTACAGATTGAAAAAATCAGGTGATCGGCCAATTGTCGTGGATAGGGCTAAAGAAATGCTCAAATGACAAATAACCGAATGAGACTCGTAAATTTTTTGATCAATACGTTTTTATAAGTTTTGCGCTAATCCAATGTCCCCATAAACTGGGTAAATGTTAATATTAGCTTTCGACTACAATGTAAGCCGAATGCCCCAAACAGCTTTTGTTAAGCTATATACTATTTTTGTTTATAATAGCGCTTCCAGAATGAAGTGCATTATTTTGTTGTCTGGTAAGCTTTGTACATAGGTGAGCAAATAGTTTGTTGAGTAATTAATACTCGATAGACAAGATTACGTATCGTTACTGTAATCTTGAAATTAGACTAATAATCCCAGGAAACAGATTAACGAATCAATAAGTTTACATATGATCTGAAAATAATCCGTAAATAGCTATAAATGTTTACAATTTTATAAACAAATAACCACAAATCCGGATTATTTAGAATTACCGTCGAACGTTTTCTTTTTTTCTGGAATGCTGAATTCTTCTATTTCAGGATGAATGGATTCATCTTTAATCGCATCTTCTTTCGGCTCCCATTCCGAAACATCGACGATTAACTCCACAGTTTTATATCGCAACTTTTTTTCCTCATCGTAGCGATAGCGCACACAAATGAGCCTGTTGCCATACTTCTTAAGTAGCTTTTTTGTTCCCCGTTGACCGGGTTTCAATGTTAGTTTTGTATTCATAACCCCTTTTCTAACCCCAAAAAGTTGCACTAATGTATTTAAGAGGATAGTCTGTTTGACTCAAAGAAATCAATAAGCGTAATCACGTAAAATTTAGATTGCTGTCTAATGAGGTCTCGGTATTTTCACCCAAACAAATTAAAATTTTCCCCAAAAAATTTTTTTCACTTGAGCGTAATATACTTTATATGCATGTATATAACTATTAGGAATATTAAATATAAAGTCATGAGAAAGGTCATGAAAATATTATCATACTATTAGATTTAGTAAATATTATATAATATCAGTTGGTATCATATTTATTTCCTACATGACTATTATAAAAGTGTGCATTTGCACAGTTCTTATCTAAAAATACGGTATATATCCACACTGAATATTTAAGTTTAATTTTTGACCTTTATTTCTAGTTGTGGCCTAATAGAAATAAAAATGGTTGGTTGAAGTCAGTAATAGAGGAGTGTGTTGCGCAATTGGTTCACCCCGGTTTTCTCAGATATTAAGATAGATCTGGTTTACTATTCTGACTTCTGTATGAACCATGATTACACGACAAATCATAGCATATTATGTGTTTAAAGATAAAAAGTGTTAGGGTTTAATACCTTTTTAAAAGTAAAATTTAGATGAAACGTATGGATCATTTTAATGATAAAAATGGAGAATACTTATTTAATGCTTTCGAAAAATAATACGTCATCAACGTGAATTTATAGACTGTTCATAATTGGAATTATTCATAAGGAAAAGGTGAAAATGAAGGCTCAAAAAGAGGGACAAAATATTCGGTGCTGGAATATTTGTGCAGTGGTTTTAAACGTTTTATTGCTGATTTTTACATGTAATGCAAATGCCCAGTACGGTCAGCTAAAAATGGCTGTTAAGATGCAGCTTCCCCGGCAAAAGATGGATGGTTCCAAACTCCAGCAACTGGTCGAAAGAAGCATATATGTAAAGGCTGATATCCAAGAATCGGTTAAATGCATACTGGTAACATCAATTGTTCAAAAGGGTAAAATTGTTAAAAGCTACAAAAGTCGTTCATTCGAGATTTCCGGTGAGAGCCCGTTTTTCCCAAGTGGTACCTATTTCCCATCCGGCACCTACCTTCCTGATGATAGTTACTTGCCGGGTGATGAATGGTTTCCTGATGCTCATTGGTTTCCTGACGATCGGTGGGTCCCAAATTTGGCCCTCCAAAAGAGTGGTGGTTTTAAGATGCTGTATGTAGTGGCCGTAATTCCGGTAAATCGAGATTCACGAAAAGAGATATCGAGCTCTGCGGTCATGGTGGGCCTTAAATAATAGAAGAGTCTGGACTTTTATGACAACCCCGGTAATGAACACGATCTGTTTATGTGGGATTAAAATGGTTGGGGTTATTTGTTGTGAGGTTGTGGCGTGAGTGTGAGAAGGTGAGGTTTATGATTCGAATAAAAATAAGGATTAACCTTGTAGCATTGGCAATGCTGATGTTCGGGGTATGCTTTTTTGTTGTAAACACGGCAGATGCTCAAATCAGCACAGGCAGTATAGGGGATACGAATATTCAGCCTTTTACGGCGGGCGGATCGGTTGGGTTTACAACACAAGCGTACCAGGCCTACGGAATTAATGGCCGTCAGCCGGGGCTCCTTGCCCGTGCAAATGCTAATGTTTCCTTTTCACTGTTTGGGATTCATTCAGGTCTGAATCTTCTCTACTCATCTGACAATTCCCGGTTCCGGCAAAGCATGAATCGGTTTGGTTTTAACGGAAACTGGCACTGGCTTCATCTTGAGGTCGGTGACGTAAGTCCACAGATGGGGAAATACAGTCTGAGCGGAGCAACCATACGGGGCGGTTATCTTAAGCTCACACCGGGTACTTTTCATCTGGAACTTACCGGCGGGCGATCACAGCGTGCCGTCAGGCCGGGACCAAATGTTGGCTTAGGACAAATTGCCTATCGTCAGTGGATGATGGCTGGGAAAATCGGTTTTGGAGATGAGGAGAAGAGTCATTTTTACATCAATGCTCTCTATGCCATTGATGATAAGAATTCGTTGGATACAACGGCAGTGGATACACCGCAAGAGAACCTTCAACTGACTCCGGATTTTGGAATATCCATGTTTAAAGGTGCTTTCAATATAAGTAGTCAGGTTACGGTTTCGGTTTATACTCGTGATTTAAATGCTAAAATGCTGGATCTATCAAGTGCGGGGGTTCCCCCATTTATATCAAAATTATTCAAACCGCGAACAGGGTCGAGAGTGAATTATGCGGGAAATGCCAAGGCCGCTCTTGATCTAGATGTATTTGCCCTCAGCCTGGGACTGGAACGTATTCAACCCGGTTTTACATCACTTGGAGTCAGTCAGATACGGGATGATCAGCAGACGGTTAGTATCGCCCCTAAATTTAAACTCGCCGGTGGCCGTGTCGTGATGTCCAACAACCTTTCTATTGGCCGGGATAATCTCAACGGAACCCGTCTGACCACCCAAAAAACGACTCAGCTTGGTAGCAATCTTCAAACCCAGTTTTCCAATTTTTTCACGGTCAATACCTCTTACAACCTTTTTATTCATAAGATAAATCCTACGGCCGGGGTTGCCGATTCTTTGACGGCAGGCCTGGGGCAAACACAGGTTTCCAATAACATAATGGTGCAGCCGACCCTGTCTATGCAGGCAGGAGCATTAATGCATACGATCTCGCTGAGTCTGTCGTATCTGAACCTTAAAACCAGTCTTGACCAGTCTTCTCAGCCAAATGCTAATGTTCCTTCGAACTTTGGGTCCAGCACAATTAACGGGATGATGTCATATAGCGTATCGCTGCCGAGCGGGATGGGAGTCAATGCGTCGGTCAACTACATGAAAAACCACTCCAGTTCAGTGGATATCAATAACATTGGTTTTAACACTGGCCTGAGTTATTCCATGCTTCAGAACAAACTGACACTTTCATTGAATGGGGGATATAACACAAACAAGACTACACCCAGTGTGAACGTGACTGCCGGAAATATGAAGATGGCACAAATCATGGGTAACGGCTCGGCTTCATACCGGCTGACGAGCAAAGATACATTCAATTTATCTGTCCGTTTCCTGGATAATGAAGCACTGCAGGGGCGAGGTCAGAATTTCAAAGAACTTCAGGGAAGATTTCAATACCGGCATCGATTTTAGATGAATTTCCCCAAAAATATGGAGCCTAAATCAGAGGCAGTGAAATGAGGAGAATGAGAATTACGATAAAAAAAATATTACAAACCCTGACAGGATTAGTCCTGTTTGTGGGATTTTTGAGTGTAGTGTCGACAACTTCCGTGCAGGCACAGGGTACAAGCCAGGTTCAGATAATTGGTATTCCATCTCAGATCTCATCGCCATATTTGGGAGTGCTGGAAAAGAAATTTCGGGTAGGTTTATACCGGGTTCAGTTCATGTATTCCAATGCTTCTCAGTTACCGAAAAGTTTTCGTTTTGAGATGAAGCTATCGCGAAATGGAGATAATCTTATAGATATGACTTCCGATCCGGTCCAGTATACACCGGGCATGTACACGTTTTCCTCCTTTTTTGATGATGTATCCTTTCCTAAATCTATCTCAGATGTTCTAAATAACCTTGATAAGAAAATTAAAAGACAGGTCGTCCAGGGGGGCAACATTCCGGAGGGAACCTATCGCATGGAGATCAGAGCTATCCCACAAGGAGAGACGGGGGCTGTAGGTGTAGTCCCCGGGATTGCCGTGTTTACTGTGAGACTGCCGCAGCCGCCTATTCTGGTGAGTCCTTCCAATGAATCGAATGTTACTCAGAAAATACCCGTATTTGCATGGACACCGGTTGTAACAGGACAGGGATTACCAATCGATTATCACCTGAAGATCGTGGAAATCGTTGACGGGCAAACTCCACTTCAGGCGATCAACAGCAACCGACCGACGGCCGATCACGTACTGAACAATCAGACTACTTACAGCTACACCCCCAATAACCTGCCTCTGGAAGAAGGTCATCAGTATGCGTGGCAAATAACAGCCACCGATCCGGAAGGATTGATTCCGTTTAAAGATAGCGGGAAAAGCCAGATCCAGACATTCATTTTCGGACTGAATAATTCAGAAAACCAGCTATCTCAATCTTTAAAAAATCTGAAAAATATTCCGTTGATACCCGGTTTTGCTGACTTGGTAAATTTGAAAAATCTGAATTATAAGGAACTGACCAGTAATTATATATTGAATGGGACCGCAACTCTTCTCCTCCGGTTTACAACCGAACCTGAGCCTGTTATCGTCAAAGTGGATGTGAGAAATCTTTCGATTCAGAAAGGATCTATGAATCCGCCGGTTGTACTAGGTGGACAGGTCGTAGCCGGCCATTTTTCACTGCCTGAGGATCTTGTCCCGTCAAATAATCTGATCCATCTGAATAAGCTTAGCTGGGATCTGGGCAGTGGGATGACAGCCACTGCTGATATTGTTGGTCCCGATGGTAAAACATATAAAAGTAAGGGGAAATTACAGATTAACTCCCAGGGATTGTCAGGCAAGATTGAAGCCGGAAATGAAGGTGGGCCTATCTTCGCCTACGGTCAGGATCCGGTAAAACTCGAGGTCAACACTTTATCTGTACAGTTTCCTGAAGCAGATTTGATGGCATCGGGTCAGGTGAGCCTGTTTAGCGGTGAACTAACTTGCGATATCCCGTTGCTTGGATTTCGCGAGGATACAGTGATGGCCGCGATAGATTGCCGGGATTCAAAGGTTTTTTACCCTGTTCCTCAATCGAAGCTGCTGAGGTTCAAGATGCTCAATCTTACGGGCGATATTCATTATCCGCTAAAGGGAGGAAAAGGACACTACAACCTGGCAATTCAAAGCCAGATTGGATTCAAACTCAAAGAGAATACCAGCGATTATTGCGGCGGACTAACAACCATCCGCCTGGGAGACAGTAAAGGCGTTTCGGTCGGCAAATTGATACCAGACTGCAAAATCCCCAATCCAACTCTTAATCTCGGTGTGATGTCACTTGGACTGGATAAGATCAACCTTGATCATCTTGGTTACAATCCATCCTCATCATCACAATCGAAATGGGATTTCGGATTCAGTTTCGATGCCTGGCCGGCTATTACCGGCTTGACTCCGTTGTCGCTGCCAGAGCTGAAAGGACTGAAGCTTTCGTCTGACAAAGGGATGCAGTTTCCTGATATTAACCTCACATCGGACGATTTTGCTGGAATACCGGTGCTGCATTTCGATGGTATCCACATCAAGCCGGTATCACTGCATCTTCCTAAAGTAAACTTCCCGTTTTTTAACCGTGACCAGTGGAAGGATGATGATTGGAATCTGGATTTCAGTTTCACGTTTGGATTCGATGATCTTCCTGACACATTTCCATCTTGCTTGAAAACCGGAGACTATACCGTGTCCGATGCCGGTTTCAAAGATGGGCAACTGACAGGAGCCTTGAAGGGCACAGTGCTGGACAACTGCAAAATCCCTCTGGGAGGAGATTATGCCTTAATTCTTCACAAACTTGGTGGAAACATTGGTATCGCATTAGGGGATCAGCCGGAAGTCGACTGTAATGTAAAACTCTCTGCAAGTTTATTGCTGGGTGAACCATTCACTTGTGATCCACCTCATCAGACAGATCTGGGTCAGGCGACATTGGCACTTCATCAGGACGGTACACTTACGGGTAACATCTCAAACGTCGCACCTGATTGTCCGATAGCAATTGGTCCGTATACCGCTGCTATTAATCAGGCCGATATAAACTTCAATGTGAAAGATGGTCAACAACAGGCGATATTGAGCAGTACTGCTACTCTGGATTTAGGAGATAATCAATCTGTGACCGGTCAGGTAGCAATCGATCTGATGACTGGAGAGTTTTCTAAAGTCGACTTCGAGATGAATCATCCGTTCGATTGGAACATCCCAAAGGATAACCCGGTTATGGTCTTTCATATCAACAGGGCGAAGATCACCAAAGATGGACTATATATCGACGGTCGGCAAACGCTGAAGGTTGGAAACCAACAAATTGGCTCGACCTTTGATAACCTGGTTCTCGACTGGAAAACATTTGATGTAAAAAGTGGCCGTGTGATTATCGACAGTGGTTTTGCACTCGAGGCAGGAATCGACAACAGCCAGAATCTTTCTTTTCACACACAACCGCTTCCAGGCACTCTGTCACTGAACCCCGGACTTATGGCCTCGCTGAAAGGTACTCTTCAAATTGATACGCTTGGTCTTCATGCTACCGGATCATCCAAGGCTGAATTGCATTATGATCAGTGGCAACTGGACAGCTTGAGGGCACAGTTTTCGGATGATTTCGCTATCGCATTACAGCCGTTCGGAATTAAGAACGGAGAAGTCGATTTAGACTGGAAGGGTCAGCGTGTCGGTTACGCAACGACCAACGGCTTCTTTCCCGATCCGGCATTTTTCGGAAACCAGTTTCTGCCTGAACGAATACCTTTGCCGCTTGAATCGATCGCTTATCTGCAAATTAAACGAAACGACACTCTGCTGGTACAAACGCAGCGGCAGCCGGATGGCACGTTGCGAATTACAAAAAAACCGGGGGCATCCTTACCGTTAGTATTTCCAGCCTTACAAGGCAACCTGGCACAGGCACCCCAATTAGATGTCAATCTGAATAATGTGGACATTAATCCCTCGACCGGTGATGTGATGAGTGGCACGATCAGTGTAGATGTTCCCGAAGATAATGCCGCTTTTGACCTGAACCGGTTAGGTGTTCCCGCAAAGGTGTACCAGGTCTTGTTTAGCGACCCTGGTAATAATGGCGGTTCTCCCGAACTGCAGTTAAAATCAGAAATCGCTCTGCTTGATCATAGTCTTGGAGATAATGGACACATTACTATTGCAGCCGGGTTAAATGGCCATCTCCACTCGCAGGTGGATTTATCTGACATGAATGCAGAGCTGCCTCTTGAAGATCAATCACGGGTGGCACTTAATGTTAACTCAATCTCCGGAGATCTTGATATTCCTGCGACAGATCCTGCCAATTCACAGTTCTCGTTCGATATGAATGCAGATTTCCACGTCAATGCTCTGAACGGAGAGGCGGCAGCATCTGCGAGTCTTGGACTCCATTGGACCCAGGATCAGATGACTGTGACACAATTCAACAGCCAGGCAAACGCGACACTTCCCAAACTCGAAATGGGAAATTTCAAAGTTGCCGTCGATAAGATTGACCAACTCAATCTAAACTGGTCGAAACAGCAGGGATTAAGCTATTTGGCTGATATCAATGTCCATTTCACGTTGGCTCCGGATGAAGGTGATCCTATTACGGTTCCGTTGCGAAATGTACAGATTAAGAGTGGTATCGGCATCATCATTCCGCAACAGGAGATAAACGACAGTTCAACACCGCCGTTGAACCTGACTGGATTTGATGTCGGGGCATTTCATCTGAAACCACTGGCTTTCCGAACACGGAAGGACACACTACACTGGTTCTCATTCAGTCCGGGTGATCTGGTCGGTTTGATCCCTCATCTTGATTTCAAATTGACATTCCCGGGTTTTGCCCAGACATCACCCGGACTGGCACACGCCTCGGCGACGCTGAGTGATATTGGTTTCAATAATGGAATTCTTGAGGGACAGCTTGATCCATACACTTTTGAAAATGGGATAAATCTGCCTCTGAGTTCGCATACAGGACTCATTCTACAACAAATAGCAGGTAACCTTGGACGGGCTCCGGATGGTACTCAGGATTACGATATCGAATTATCAGGCAAGCTGCAGGAGCCTGATTTCTTTGTCTCTCCGAATCAAAACTGCCCGGAAAAAACGTTTGCAGTACGCCTCAACAAACTCGGCGGGCTCACCGGCACGGTTGACAACTTCACTCCCTGCGGTCAACTGGTTATGGGTCCGCTGAGTTTGAGTTTTGGAAGTTCACAGCTCCAGTTTGGTTTTAGTGGAAATCAACAGACACTGATCATGCAGGGTTCAGCAACGGCTACCGTGAAGACCCAGAATACGACTCCAGTGACAGCATCAGGAAATCTAATGCTGGATGTTCTCAACGGACAGGTGCTTTCGGGTAACATAAATATTCCCGGTCCCTTTATATGGTACTACCCATCAACAGATTCTTTACTCAAGTTTACCGTTCAGCAGGCTGCCATCACCAATAACGGTTTTGTGCTGACAGGGGGAGGAACGCTGAATGCCGATGGTGCAACAGTTCAGGCAAACTTCAATAACCTGGCCCTAAATCTCTCTGATGGTACCATATCATCCGGCAATATTCAGTTCCAGGATAGTTTTGGCATGGAAGTCGGCTTCAATCCTTTGAAATGGACCGTCGTCGATCCTAACTCACCTATTTCTGTTGATCCGGGAGTTCGTTTTGTGATGCCCCAGCAAGTAACCATCGACAAAGACGGCATGCTGGTCAATGGTCAGAGTACGGTGGCAATGCGGTTTGGCGGCGAGAACGGTGACGATTACCAGGTGCAGTTCCATAATATGCGCATGAGCCTTGCACCGGTACAGGTGACATCGGGACGTGCTGACATTAATAAAGTGGAACAGAATGGACAGACTGAACGTGTAGCCTACTACGACCAGCAGGGTTTCCATATGGATAACATTGTGGCTGCAGTTCCTCTGCCGGATACTTTAGGGCTGCCGACCAGGGATGTTGCTTACCTTGTGCTTAGGGACGGGCCCAATCAACCTCTGAATGTTCAATCGCAATCTATTCAAGGCGGAATGCGGCTGTCAACCAAGGCCAACAAGTCGGTAAAACTGGTGCTTGCCGGGTTGGATAATGCAAATCCGCCGGTTATCGATGTCACATTCCAGGATGTTGATGTGAACAGTTCCTTCCAGATCATGGGAGGTCAGATTCAGGCCGATCTGACACAGAATCCGATAGATCTGAAACCATTGATGCAGGTCCCGTTATCAATTACAGCCCTTAAGTATGCCAAAAAATCGAGCGAACCGTTCAAGCTGACCGCTTCACTGAAAATTCTGTTGCCTCAATCTCTTAATGACGTACCTGTAGCCATAAACGAGGTTACCCTTGGTCCCGATGGTTTTGAGAAGGCAACAATTGAAGCTGGTGAATATTCGCATTCATTACCTGCTCAAGTGCCGCAACATCCTCTTGTCTCGCACAGTTTCCTTCCGGACAGTGGGTTCGTTATGTCGGTGGATGGTGCTCAGGTGAAAATGGGTAACCAGAAAGAAATCAATCTGTCTGGTGAGTTTTACAGCAAGATGCTGGTCGATACAGTTACTCAAAAGATGCGACGACTCCATTTTTCCGCCGGTTATGATATCACGAACGACAAGTGGAACTTCGCCAGTAACGCACAGCAGCTTGGTGATGAATATGGGGTTGGAGACCACTGGCTCAGAATGAAGGTCGATGGTCTGACCATTGCCGTATCACCGCAGGAACTTGCGATGGTCATTGACGGACGGCTGCAGGCTCCGGAACTTTTGGGTGATGAATTTGAGCTGAGTATCCAAAATCTGAGAATAGGAACCGGCGGTGTATCGGTGAACCAGATTGATACGCATGCTCTGACGCCTCAGGATGTTGACATCCTAAACGGGTTTGCGCACATGAGGCTTGATAGCCTGGATCTTAACTACCAGCAGAATGTGTTGACCCTTACGATGGGCGGGAACCTGCACGCACTCGACCGCGATTTTTCTTTCAAGAATCTGAGTATCGGATCAAACGGCGATGTATCCATTCAGAATGCAGGTCTCGAGTTCCTGAATCAACCGCAGCCTATTTTGGGCAATTATGCATCCCTGACTTCTTTGAAGTTATTAATGCAAAACTCATCCCTTAAACTTCAGGCACAGGGGGAAGTTACGCTGCCTGCTCCAATCAGCGACAGTTCAAACTTTACTGTTGCGGTGGATAAAGATGGAAATGTTACGACGCAGGGTCCGGAGTTTGATCTGTCACAACATCCATCATATGACCTTGGAGATTTTGCGACTATTACGTTGACCGACGCCGGAATAAACATGGATTTACAGGATATGAGTCAGACCAGCTTCTACACGTCGGCCGATTTGACAGTAAAGAATCCGTCCAGCGGAAACAGCACGATTCATATCGGTTCTGTATCCGGGCAACATGGTTTTGAGTACCAGGATGGGCATACAACGTGGCATGTTGAACCCAACTCGAACCTGGATTTCAACCGTCAGTTTTTCGACATCGGGGTCAGCAACATTTCAATACCAGATGCATCGAACTTCGGATTGAAGTTCGATGGAAGTGCCAGTCTTAATATGAGTGATATTGACGGCGGATTTAGCTTCGCAAACATGATCATCGACGAAACCGGGGTTGCCTCAATTGGTGATTTCACGGGCGGACATTTGAAGACGTTAGGAGACAAGGTTCAGATTGAAGTCGGGAAATTCACTTATAAAGAATCGGGCACAATCACCGTTCGTAAAAACAACAGTGGAGCTAATGATGATCCACACGACATAGATGATGCTCAGGAGGAGACGATCAATGTGAGCAACTATCTTGATTTTGGCCCGGGACAGAACACGAATAGTGCATTATCCATTACGATTGGAAGCATAAGCGGTAGTGTACAGCACATCTATTTCTATCAAACGACCGATGATAACGGAGTCCATTTTGCAATCCAGAAAGCATCTTTGACATTCGGGGACCACGCAAATATAAATGCCGATATGCAATTCGACTCCGGGGATAATGGAATCCTGCTGAAGGTGGCTGGTGATGGATCGTTCAGTATAGGACAGAGTACCTCTGAAATTGCTGCATTCGGAGAGATATCGACCCTGAATCAAAAACTGAAATTCGGTGTATTTGTGAAAGTAAAAGCCACGGTTCCTGTTGTTCCGGGGGTTATTACCATGACCGGTATTGGCGGCGGTTTCTTCTACAATGCGAGTTCCCGGGATATACAGGAAGTAATAGACCTAACCGGATATGAGACTGTTGCAAGTCAGTCGAGCGACCAGGGGATGAACTATACGCCACCCTGGAGCGGTAACCAAAACTACACATTTGCAGTCATTGTTAATGTAGATATGGGCATCGCCGGATCAACGGGGGCATATGCTGCGGAAGGCAGTGCACTGGCTGTTATCACGGATACAAATGTGCTCATTGACGCTCATGCCATTGTGCTTAAACAGGATGGAAAAGAAGGCAGAATGAGCATGAAAGGAGGGTTCAGCCTCAGCATTCGACTGAGTGACGTGAATGGCGGAAACCAGATAAATATAAATGCGGACGGTTTTGTTGCCATCAATGCACATGAAGCTATAACCGGGAAATTAGAGGTCAGCTTTAAAGCCGTGTTGAAATCTGATAACTCAGTAACATGGGCGTTTAAAGGTAATGGGGATCTGAGTTTATTAAAATTGGCCGAGGCCAGCACAAAGATTATCGTATGCCAGGACGGCTTTTACTTCGATGTCGGTGTCCACAGTGGTTTTGACTTCAAGATTATCACTATCAAAAGTGGATTTGACGCGCAGGTCTTCTGGGTTAAAAGCAAAGATCTGTTTGGGGCTTATGCCGAGATAGGAATTCATGCCTCCGTTGTGGGTGGATTGGCAAAATTGGATGCCACGGCTAAGGGTGCCTTTATCAAGGAACACAGGAATTATCTCCTTTATGCAGCGGCAAGTGCCCATGTTCAGGTAGCATTTGTGTTCAACGGCACGGTAGGAGTCTGGGTATCCCTGCGTAACGGGAAATTTGACGGTGGCACAGGAAGGAACAAGCGTTATGATGAACTTGTCGACAAGGCACGGAAAGAAGCCGAGGACATGCAGAACAAAGCGAATGAGGCCGGTGATGCTGTCCAGGATGCGATAAACACGCCTCAGTTGCCAGAGTTGACGCAACAGGAATTAATGGCTGCCGGCTTGCAACTGTTGACAAAAGATAATTATCAACGACAGAACATCATGCAGCGTTGGATTGATAACGAAAAGGATATTACGCCGCAAAAGCAGGGTTATTTCACACAACCTGCTCCGGGTGCATTCAGGCAGGTGAAACAAATCGTAACCAATTTCAACAATCACTATACTTCATCGGGAGTATTCCAGCTTTATCAGAGTGTTCTTGAAAATGAAACGGAGGATCTTGTTCAAAAGGCAACCCCCGTCATCAAACGACTCAGGAATACAAAGGCTAAGGCTATTCAGTGGGAAACCGAAGAGCAAAGTTTTGCTGATCAAATATCGTCGCCTATTCAGAATGTAAACACCGACTGGAGTAGTGGCAGTGCGCCCTCATTCTCGGTAAATACTGATCTTGCAAATCAAAACAGCGATAATCTGGCAAATTACAAACAGAGCATCGCGCAGCTCGACCAGCAGTATCGGAGTGTGATTGATACGGTTTATACTATGATTTCCGGAATCGATCAGTCACTTTCAGGAAGGGCTACAATTACAACGCAGGGAACAAGTTTTATGGCTGGCGGAGAACTGCATGTATTGCCTGCCATAACATTGTATTTGGGCCCGACTCTAAACGATGTTGCGAAGTCTTATCTCGATATGGAGCATGAGTACAACAACTTTTACAGTTATCGCATCAATCGGAGATGGCAGCTCTATTATGGGGCACAAAGTGTGGGTAATCAAATCTCTGGCTTACATGGATCGATAAACTCTGCAATCGACGACATCACTAATACGATGTCCAACAGTAATGGCCAGATCAAAGATGACTATAAAAGTACGGCCATAAAAGTTGCAAGAATGCGTCGTTATTTCATCCACCATCTGACACGCGATAACCAACAAGCGACATCGGATTCGAGCCAGACAGCAGACGCAATGAGACAGGCACTGGCAAACAATAATCCCGGGGCATTTAAAAATATGTTCCGGACCACGGCCCAGGAGCTTTGGTATAAAACGGTTAAGGATGGCGCCGATTCACTGAAAAGCAATTCCAGGATGATGGCGGACTCACTCATCCAGTATTATAACACGATCAAAAACGATCTGAAGCAAAAGCATAAACGTTTCACCGAGCTTGAGGATACGATATACAGTATCAAAGCAAATATGACGGCCACCTTGTATGGAATGATGGACGTGTATGCTAACTGGCGCAAATCAGTGATGGGTGATTCTGCAGCCGCCGGTATCGAAGAGGAGATGAACCAGCTTGATCAACAGCTTGCACCTCCAGTGGTGAATAACATCACGATGCAATATGATCAGGATGATTATCGAAATGATATGAAGATTAACTGGAGCAGCTCTCATCCGACCGGCGATGTCGTTGAAAATAGCATCCTGGTTGAACCGGGGACCGGAACATCGATCTTTTCAAGCAATTTGGTTACTGCGGGATCGGAGGATCATCTGGATTACTATGCCTTCAAGAGGACCTCATCACAGAAAACCGGACATTATCGCGTAATTGTTCGTGCGAGGGGACCAGCAGGAAATACTATTTCAAGAGTGGCATCGGTGGACGTTCCAGTTGACCCCGGATCGCCAGAACCTTCTGTAACTAACACTCAGAATGTTATTAATCATGATAACACAGCTCCGTCAACACCATATGTCACATTCCCATATCACAAAACGCAGAGATTTGTGGGTGATTTGACCAAAACAACTACGGGTGCCCAGTTGAGTATGTCAACGAGTAGTAATCTGCCAAATGGAACGAACTATAACGGTTCTGGCGGCTCCGGCAGTAACAGCAATACCGGGTTGCAATATGTATACATGTCTCATGACAGAGACAGGATTGAGTTTGATGTCACGACGATCGATATGGAATCTGATATTGCATCGGTTGAATATGCTATCGGAACATATCCCGGGGGACAGAATGTCGTGCAATGGACTGACGCTCACGGACAACGATTGAGCAGCGGCGGCAATAACGGTGGAATGGCAAATGTGAGATATCATATTACGGCCAATGATCTGAGGTTAAGTAGCGATCACCCGGTTTATGTTAGCGTTCGTTCAACGAACTCCGAGGGACTGCGAAGCAGGGAAAAGCATGTACAGTCGGGTGTCATGTATGATGGAACGGCTCCTTCTGCTCCTGATATTCAACCCGTGTATATTTATCAGCCTGTCAGCGGTGGATACCAGGTGTACGGATTCGGTAATAGGCAGGCTACTCCTGTAGTACAACACAGGCCTCAAATGGAGGGACCAACGTACACTTACAGCAGCGCAACACCCAGTTACACTCTCAAGTGGTCGCCGGCAAGAGATAGTGAATCGGGCATCTACAATTATCAATATGTAATTACGAATAATCCTGATACCAGTGCCGCTTTCTCAGATGCAATGTCTCTTGATTCTACAAAGAATCAAATGGTACAGTTAAGAGGAGGTAAACTGAATTTTAAAGATTCGCTTTATTTCTTCGTCAGGGCCCAAAATAATGCCGGCTTATATGGCAAATCCGATCGTTTCGGACCGGTAGTCATTCATGATCCGACCTCGCCATATAAACCCAAAGTTGCTGCGATGATAATGCCTGACGTCATTCGCCTGTATGTGACAAAGCCATCGGTAGACCTTGAGTCTGATATCAAAGGACGTGAGTACGCTATCGGTCAGACCGCAACCGGGGAGCCAACGATTAAAACCTGGCCCGACAGTCCAACTGATGAATTGCAACCGGGGCTTGGAGGGGAATTCGGAATTTATGTATGGCAACAGGCGGCTAAGGGCGATATTCAGTGGCCGGGAAACTTACCAGCAACTGAGTTAGATGTGTCAAACGATCAGTTGTCATCAGGAACCTACTACGTCCATTATCGCACATTTAATAAACAGAACATGAATTCAACCGCAGCGGTAACCGGTCCTGTTGTCATTGATAAAAGTATACCGGCCAAACCAACGGTGAACCTTAGCAGCTTGTCTAATAAACGGGCCCGGTTGACTGTGAGCAACATCAAAGATCCGCAATCGGGTATTCGCCGGGTTGAGTATAAGGTTACTACAGTCGGTAACGAAAGCTCGGGGCAATGGCACGACCTGGTTGCAATTACGGACCTGGTGCCAGCCGGACAGTCGACCTCAATAGAAATAACATTCAGTTATGGCGTGTATCCGTATATGATTACACTTTATCGAAATCTTGAAGTGGGGATTCGTATCACTAATGGAAATGGGTTGACCCGGGTAGTTTGGCTGAGCGGTGCCCAAAGCGAGAAAGTACAGGTTAATAAACCGGTGTATAATTATAATATTAACAGTTCATTTGGGAATTAATAATGAGATCTGGAGGATTCAGGAAGTTTTTAGCCGTCTTTTGCGGTGCATGCTGTTTGATGGTTATGGGTCAGATAAAACCAGCCAAATCTCAGGATAACAGTTCGCCTCAAATGCGCATTGCTATACGGGGAAAGGCAGTCTATATTTATCATACGATGCTGCCTCCGCCGGGACATGGTTTCAATATTTACCGGAAAGATCAGGGATCGGATTCTCTCAAAAAGCTCAATGATGAGCCGATTCTTTCAGTAGCCTATCCGGCAATGTTGAAAGGCGTTCTAGGTGATCAATATGATGTGTTGCAAGAAGCGATGCAGGCTTATACACCGCAAAGTTTGTTTCTGAAGTTGAGATCACATCCTGTTGAAGGAAGATTGTATTCGTTTACGTTTCCCGAAGTTGCACAGGCTTTGGGACGGCTTTATATCGATTCTACTGCATCAATAGGTTCCACAGTTACCTACCACATAGAGTTTGTGAATGATATCGGGAATCCCACGGGAAAGATCCTGGACAAAAAGGTAACGCTTAAGCCACACGTGATGACGACGTCCACTGATCTGTCTGCTAAAAATAAAGGCAATCTGATAACGCTGAAATGGAAATATGCGTCATTCAATCTTCAAAATGATGATCATGTAATTCGGTTTAATGTATATCAGAAGGATAATAACGGGAATATTCAGCTCATTAACGATCCCGACATCATATTAAGGCAGACAGACAAGCAGCAATTCCAATATACCTTCAATGTGGACAGATCCGGAGTGACCGCCCACTTTTTCGTCCGGGCCGTTTCAATCACGGGCCAGGAAAGTGAACCCAGCGAGGTGTTGGATTACAATGTTATCGATAATGTGCCACCAAATGTCATCAGTGCCGTTGGAGCAGTGGCGGGACAAAAGGGGATGTTGGTTAGCTGGCCAAGCAGCAAGGACCTGGATGTGGAAGGGTATCGGGTGTATCGCAAAAAGAACATGGAGGACAGCTACTCGTTGATGACAAACCAACTGTTACCGGCGGAGAACCAAAGTTACACCGATACAACTGCGGTTCAGGGCAATGTCTACTATTACAGTGTTTCGGCTGTTGACTCGGCTGGAAATGAGAGTCCGAAGAGTGTTCCCGGCTCTGCATTATACCAGGATGTAACGCCACCGCCCTCACCACGCAGGATCACGGTGAGTTACAAAGACTCGGTAGTGAACCTGTCGTGGACACCTTCAAGGATGCCTCGTGATTTTAAAAGCTGGATCATTCTGCGTCAAAACGGAAATGAGACATCAAGTGATGGGTTTCTCAAACTGAATCTTTCCAATATGCGTGATACCGTATTTACAGATAAAGGGAACGGCGGTTTGGGATTCAGTGAGGGTGCCTACTACCGCTATGGTCTGGCTGCACTTGACAGCAGCAATAATGTGAGTGATACTTTGTTTACCGTTTATCAGGTTCCAGATAACACTCCGCCGAAACCTCCATCTTACCTCCGTGCCCGTAACCATGATGCAGCCTGGATTGATGTCATCTGGACTCACTCTGCATCCGGCGATGCAACAACCTATAAGCTATCAAAAAAGAGACTAGATACGGATAGTTCACAAACACGCCACTTCAATCCGGGAACAACAAGCTGGAGGGATGAACAAATCGAGCTCGGACATCGGTATCTGTACAGTATGATAGCTGTGGATTCGGCTGGGAATAAGAGCTCGGCAGTATCATCTGACACGGTTTGGGTTCGCGATCATCAGCCTCCACGCAGAGTTTCCAATGTCCGGATCAGGAGGAACGGGGATAATTTTGTATTGACATGGAGTCCCGTCGTTACATATGATATGGCCGGTTACCGTATTTATAAATCTAACCTGCAAACAGGCGTTTATCATCTGGTTTCGGATTCATTGATCAGTCAAAATCATTATAATTTGAGAAACAGGGGGATTGGAAACGGGGAGTGGTTGATTGTCAGAGCCGTTGATACTTCAGAAAATGAAAGCAAAAATAGTGAACCTGTAGAGTTCAAAGCGCGATAAAATCGATTCCGCTGAATGTCGTAAGTTTAAAAAGGGATGTATAAAGTTAGCTGGATCTTATTGGGATTTTTCTTTTTGGGGAGTAATTCGCTGTATGCTCAAAGTGGTTCCGGCGAAATATATCTGCAGGAAGGAATGCAGTATTTCAATAATAAAAACTATCAATCTGCCATCAATTCTCTCGAGCAATCACTGAAGGCTGATTCGCTGCAAAGGAAAGCCTATGTATTACTTGCGGCCAGCTATCAAAATTCCGAAATGTCTGATTTGGCAGAATACTCAGCGAACCTTGGACTCCATTACTTCCCGGATGATGCATCATTAAGGTGGATAAAAGCAAATTCTTTATACAGCCAGCAGCGTTTGAATGAGGCACTCAGTGCATTTGAAAAACTGATTGGGAAAAAGGGAGAATCGGAGATTTACGATCAGAAGATGTTGAATAAGCGTCTTTATAATATTTATCTCCAAAAGGCACAGAATGCGAATGATGTAAAGAAATGGGATGAGGTAGTGACGTACTTGTACAAAGCACAGCGATACGATACACTCAGTTTGAATGCCGAACGCGGATTGGTGCTGGCCTATCTCAATCAGGAACGCTGGGAGGATGCTCAAAATCTGGGCGACAGTTTATTAAAGGATCATCCAAACGATATCTCGCTTCATCGCATGAAAGCGAGTGCACTATATAAACTTAAGAAGGCTGACGAGACATTGAAGGAATATAGAATCTTGTATAAGCTCGAGCCTGATAATCCTAAAATTGGTGTAATCTATGCCGAACTGTTAGCTTCATCGCATAAAATGAATGAGGCCAATGTCGTATATGACAGCCTGTTGCAAAAATTCCCTGAGAATAAGGAAATCTATAGTTCTCTGATCAAGCTGAACGAGCATTACGGAAGCTTTAAAAGGGAGATGATTGTGCTTAGGAAAATGCAAAAGCAGTTTCCGGACGATCTGTCAGTTTATCAGAAAATTGCTGATACGTATAAACAATCAGGTCAAAGGGAGGCTGAGCGTGCTGTTTATGATACGCTGGTTACATTATCTGGTGATACTGTAAAGTATGGCATCAAAAAAGCTTTAAGTTATAACAGAGATGAGAAGTTTCTGGAGTCCACGCAACTGCTTCGTTCTTTGACGTCCATAGAGCCTGATAATATTCAACTACTCAGAATGAAGGCGAAAACCGAAGAGCAGGCAGGTAAATGGATGGAAGCACTGGGCACTTACAGAAAGCTGAGAAAGATCCAATTAGTTGCCGATGTATATTATCACCTTGGAGTAATATTCGAACACCTCGATCAAGAAGACAGCTCACGAACTAATTACCGTAAAGCCATTGACTTGGGAAGCACCAATCCGAATGTTTTTTACCGCTTAGCCGTATTAGTTCATCCCGGAAATGGAAACGAGTCAATTGAGCTGACTCGTAAGGCGCTCGTCATCAGTCTGCATAAGATCGAAGACGAACAAAAGAAATTTAAACAGCAGTTTGCAGGATCTGTAAACCTGGACAGCCTGGCAAGGGAATACCAGCAAAAACAGCAGCCTGATACAACAAACGAATTAGCTGAAACGGTCTTCCATTATTTTACAACAAGCTTCGATAAAACCAAGGTTGATCCGGTACTTCAAAAGTTACTTCATCGGTACAAGGGATCGGCCGTTCTTTATTACCTGGTGGGGGAACACGAGTATCAATCCGGTAATGTGAAAAGAGCTTTGGAATTAACAGAACTGGCAGTCAGGTGGGCACCAAAACTTATTGAGGCGAATAAGTTCTTGGGTAACATTTACTATGAACAGAGGAAGTATGACAAGGCTGCTCTGACATATGCAAAGATCGAAGGTTTATCGCCGGCCGATGAGTCTGCTTACCGAATGAGCATAAAAATAGCCGAGAAATCTGGTACGCTTGATGAATTATGCAGGCGATGGGATACCTTTTACCAGACACATCCAAATAATACTATTCTGCGATCTTTCCTGATTGAGGCACTTCAGAAATCCAATCGCTTCACTGATGCTGAGAAGATCATCAATGATACGACGGTTAATTGATCAAATAATTCTTCCTTTTTGTGAATCACCCTTATATTCTCAGAACTATAGTTTTATACGCTATTAACCAATCAGCAATTGGGCGGATTTGCACCGTACGAGCCGAATGGTGATCTTGAAGAGATTACATCGTTGATTTCAGATTTTGACCCCGTGTAGCGTGGATACAGGAGACAGAGTCATTTGTGAATTTCTACAACGAACAGGAATTGATAACGGTTTAGCATAACAATAATCGGCTCCAGATTGGGTTATTTGTTTCCTCTTTCCTGCTCTGCTTCAGCTTCTTCTAAAAACCATTGCGGAGCTTTTTCACGTTCTAAGGCGATGGTTATAATTCGTTGACCTGATTGTGGTTCGGGTGGGTTATCCGTTGCAAATATGCGGATATCGCCAGCCTGTGTAATTAGAAATAGCGGGATGACGAGTTGGGCACCACCAGTAGTGAGCGTCTTTAATTAAATTCCTCGGTCAGGTTAGTTGCCCGCAGCTCAGCCCCATCTGAAAACAAGGTCTTGATACGCAGATCATTCAGTTGTTTTCGGAACGATTCTTCCATTCAGTTCGCTGCTCATCTCTCCCTTTTTACCATCTGTATCTGAAGTGAGTTGATATACCTCAGACCGCCCGAGAATTTCGCTGAATCGCAGTGTGGCGAGTGAATTGACCTCGTCGTTAGGTGTTACGGCAAGAAAATGACCAATTCCATCAAGGTTGATCTCATTGAGTGCGTATTCTGCCAAAATGTTACCATAGTAAGTCTTTAGGCCACTCATTCGTGCTTCCCTGATATTATACCAGTTCGTGTCGGCAACGATGACGCGAAAACCTAGCTTTTTGAGTTCGAGCGCCACGTTGCGTACCCAATTTTGTGCACCGAGAATCAGCAATCCTCTGGAATGGGTTTTGCAACGCCGAGTTTCCGCGCAAGCGGGGTAGCCAATAATCCATAAATAGTCACTGTTCCGATAATCACAACAAAGATATACGGTATCATCAAACTGGCTTCCGGATATCCCTCTGAGCCGAGCTGGAATGCGAAAATTGCAGATATGGCTGCAGCAACAATCCCACGGGGAGCCATAGCAATCAGGAACAGGCGCTCCTTCCAATTCAGTTTCGAACCCAGCGTTGAAGCGTATACTGCTGCCGGACGCACAACCAGGATCAAAAGTACCAGGAAAAGCAATATCGACCAGTTGAGATGTTGGAGGTCCGATAGCTGAAGTCGGGCCGCGAGAATAATAAAAAGAAGGGAGATCAGGATGACCCGTAGATTTTCCTTGAACTCTATACTATGCTTTACCCGCACCGATTTTTGGTTGGTTAGGGCGAAACCCATGACAGTCACCGCCAACAACCCGGATTCTTCCTGAAGCAAATCTGCTCCCATAAACGCTGCAACAACCAGCATTAATGTAATAGGATTTTGCAGGAAATGGGGATCAGGTGACGTTTTAGGAAAAAGTACATGATTGCTGCACCGGCAAATCCAACACCAACTCCAAAGATTAGCGTTTTAATGGCTCCGACAGCTGCGACGCCCACGCCATTGTTTGTGCCGCTGACCATGATTACCTAATACCAAAACGGCCACACTGGCACCGATCGGATCATTGACGATGCCTTCCCACTTTAAAATCGAACCTACCTGTCCGGATGGGCGTACCTGCCGAAGCAAGGGGATTATGACGGTGGGACCTGTGACGATCAGGATGGCCCCAAAGAGGACTGAGAGATAAACGTTAAAATCCAGCAGCAAGTAGGCAAAGAGTGAACTAAGAACCCAGGTAATAGATATGCCAATGGCAATGAGACGAAAGATGACGCCTCCGATCTCACGTAATTCATCAATTCGAAGACTGAGTCCACCCTCAAACAGGATTACCGCTACAGACAGCGATACAATCGGAAACAGCGTATTTCCAAGTAGCTGATCGGGATGAATGAGTCCTGTGACGGTCCGGCTACAATTCCACAAATCAACAAGAAGGATGGCAGGCAGATGTGTTTTCCATGCTATCCACTGGGCAGCTATCCCGATAATTAATATCAGCCCCAATCCTATTAGAAAATGCTCAGGCATTCCGCATTAATTTAGGTTTTAAATTCTTAATTATGAATTAGATGGTGCCTTCTTTGCAACGTTTTTTCACCCATAAGTGTTCGAACACAACACGGAATGAAGAGATTTCATTTGCTTTCAGTAATAAGAGTGGCGAGTCAATTCCAACTAATCACTGAACACATAAAACCAAAACACTCTTTAATAAAGTGTATCCAGTAACATGTTGCAAGTCTGTGATTGTGACTACCCACACGTTTACATTATTTATTCATGATATATACATTGTTCGATTGATCAGAATCCGCATCGTATTACCGCCAAGCGTGATATTCTGGACTTTTTTGTTTGATTTGAAGGTGATGGAAACCATCTTGTTACCTTTTTCCCAGCAGGAAATATCGCGGTGAATTTTTTGAGTGTCTTTGTCAGTGTATGTAATAGTCAGATCAACAGGCACAATTTTGTTGCCTTTGGATTCGACGGTTACAGTATATTTGCTGCCTCTCTTACGAACTTTTGAGATTGCCAGATCAGGATATCCTTTTTCGAAGAACCAATTGTTCCAGAACCAGTTCAGATTCTTTCCGGAGCCTTTGTTTATGCTATAGAAGAAGTCGTAGGGAATGGGATGTTTTCCGTGCCACTCTTCTATGTAATGATGAAGTGCCTTGGTAAATAGTTTGTCGCCGAGCATATCCTTCACGTAGAGATAGCCGAGTGCGGGTTTGGGATAGGAGTTCAAGTAATAATCGGTCCCGTTTTCCTGCGTACTTGGTGTGATGATCGGCAAATCCTCTTCATTGCCGGCACTAAAATCGTATGGACGCATACCGTATTCATCGACGATGGTTGAGTCGATGATTGGCGAGATGATCCATTCACCGATCGTTGCCCAGCCTTCATCCATCCAGGCATACCGCGTCTCGTTGGTACCCATATAAAAGGGGAACATCATATGAAAGATCTCGTGATCAGTGAGTTCGATGGCATCAGCACTGTTTTCAAGTGGGTTATCATTGACCATCATGGGGTATTCCATCTGATCCAGTCCATCATAGATCGTCTCGTGCGGATAAGGATAAGGCCATTTCGGAAACGTGTAACTCATCGCTTCGACCGTCTTACGAGCATAGTGGATGACATCGAAGTAGTCTTTGTGCTTTGGATTAAAGGCTGCATCCACGCGTGTGCGTTGACCTGTTTTGGGATCAACGACCAGGCTCGATGATTTCCAAATGTAATGATCGCTGGTTGCAAACACGAAGTCGGTGACATCAGACGCGTTAAAATGCCAGGTATTGGTGGGATTTTGCGCTGTGATATCTCCCTTTGCAGATCCGTACTATCGATTACTGTGGTGATGCCATCGTTTGTTTCCGCTTCTTTTATACGCTGAATATATTTAGAAGCCAACACGCTATCGCTATTCTGCAGTGTCCCGGTAGCCCAGACGACATAGTCTTTGGGGACCGTGATTCTTGTGTCGAAATTGCAAAAATCGTTGTAAAATTCCTGAGTGCCCGTGTAGGGAATCCTGTTCCAGCCATGCACATCATCATAAACGGCGATCCGAGGGAAGAAATAGGCGATGAAATAGGACCCCTTTTCAACTTCACCCGTTCGAATGTGAGACGTTTTATTCAAAACGTAGGAGAAAGAAATATTGAAATGCATTTTCTTTCCCGGAGCCAGTGGTTTGATATTAACGATCATGTTGGTCCCGGCGAACGCGCGCCTCGCCCGCATCCTGTGTTATGCCATCGATGGAGAGTGATCCAATCTGAATGCCATCACTCAAATCCTCTGGCTTGATGTTTTGGCCCCGTTGTGATCCTTCTTTATATAGATTCGGATAAAGCTTGAACCAGATTTGGTGTAGGGTATCCGGACTTGCATTGTTGTAAGTAATTTCCTCCGATCCTGAAAGAAGCCGCGTCTCAGGAGAGAATGTAACGTTGATCTTATAGTCCGCACTATTTTGCCAGTAGCTCTTGCCAGGAGTCCCATCCGATGATCGTGTCCCGTTTTCGTAAGCCTTTTGAATATTTCGTGCCATTGGCAGAGTGGACTGTGCAAATCCGTTGACAGAAATAAGAAGGAGAGAAGCCAACAGAAGGAAGCGGTAACGTTTCATTTAATAAGTGTTGAGATTTGAGTGTTCAGTGCTCAGTTAGTAGTTATACCTGATCAGTTAATCGCTAATGTGATGGTAATTCAAAATTCATAATTAAACATTCAAAATTACATTGTGGGAGCGACGCGTTTGAGAATGTCATCGAATGACAGGTTTTCTTCTTCACTTTGCTCCATATCCCGCAGAGTGAACCTGCCTGATTCAAGCTCATTATCGCCAATGATGATTGAAAATCGTGCATTTTCACGATTGGCGTCTTTCATCTGCGCTTTGATGGAACGTCCAGCGTAATCCATGGTACATGCCAGACCTTTCTCCCGAAAATCATTCAGATGAGCAAGTGCCCAATTGCGGGCTTTATGGCCTATGGTCACCAGATACACGTCAACGGCCGGTTCTGAACCGAGTTCGATACCCATTGCTTCGCAGGCTATGAACAAGCGCTCAATTCCTGCGGCAAACCAACAGCAGGAGTTGATGGTCCACCCAGTTCTTCGATCAAGAGATCGTAACGTCCTCCTGCGCCGAGGGCATCCTGTCCCCCCAAATCAGGGCTAATTAGTTCGAAAGCGGTTTTGGTATAGTAGTCCAGTCCCCGAACGAGTCTTGGATCAACCTCATATGAGATATTGAGAGCTGACAAATATTGTTTTACCTGTTCAAAGTGTTCCTGACAATCTTCATTCAGATAATCGGTGATTACCGGTGCATCTTCGACAATCGGCCTGTCCTGTTCTTCCTTCGAATCGAGGATACTCATCGGATTGGTTTCAAAACGTTGCTGAGAGACTTCCGAAAGTTTTGACAGATTGGGCCGCAGGTAATCCTGCAATACTTCTTTATAGCGCTGACGGCTCTCGGGATCACCCACTGAATTAATTTTAAGTGTGAAATTACGAATGCCAACCTTGCGATAAACAGCCATCATAAACGCAATAACATCCACATCTGCTGCCGGATCGGGACTCCCAATTATTTCCGCACCAAACTGATGAAACTGGCGTTGACGACCTTTTTGAGGTCGTTCTGCACGGAACATGGGACCCATATAAAAAAACTGTTGTGTTCCACCCCGCTGTTTGAGATTATGTTCGATATAGGCCCGACTGACCGGTGCTGTTCCCTCCGGACGAAGCACGTAATGATCATCCCCGCGATCGAAAGCGAACATTTCCTTTGAGACGATATCGGTTAGTTGTCCTACACCACGGGCAATCAGTTCCGTCTGTTCCATTATAGGTGTTCTGATTTCCCTGAAATGAAACCGGCGGGCGGTATCCCTTATCAGTTGTTCGAGTTGCTGCCATTTTTCAACTTCTCCCGGTAAGATGTCAACCATGCCGGTGTGGGTCGTAAAAAGGGGTTTTGCCATGAATCTCAGTTTTTAAATGAAAATTATTTCAGCGCTTTAACGATATGTGCGACAATATATTCCTGCTGATCATCTGTCAGTTCAGGATAGATTGGAAGTGCAAGCGTTTGTCTACCTGCCGCCGAAGAATTCGGGCAATCGATATCCTGGTAACCCAGGTACGTGAAGCATTCCTGCTCATGCAGTGGTACGGGGTAGTAAATGGCGTTTCCAATTCCTGCGGAATCGAGTGCGTTCTTGAGCTCATCACGCCTTAGCGTACGAATGACATATTGATGATACACGTGTCTGCCACCTGATTCCGGTTTTCCAGACACTTCAACAGGAGTTAACAGCTTATCAATATTGGAATCAACAACATCATTTATATCTGAAGGACGTTGGACCTGGTCATTCAGACGAATTCCGGCCTCTTCAAACAGTTGGTTATATTTAATTGCTTTTTCACGACGGGCCGTATGCCAGTCTTCGAGGTGACGCAATTTAACACTAAGTACAGCGGCCTGAAGAGAATCGAGACGGCTGTTAATACCAACAACCTTATGATGATATTTCGGCTTTGAACCATGGACGCGCAGGATTCTGAGTTTGTCGGCATATTCGGAATTATCCGTCGAGATGAGTCCGCCGTCTCCATATCCTCCGAGGTTTTTACTTGGAAAGAAACTGAAGCAGCCGAAGTCGCCCATCGTTCCCGCCGTTCTGCCTTTAAATTTGGAACCAATAGCCTGTGCTGTATCCTCAATCAGATCTACATCATGGCGAACTGCAATTTCAGTAAGATGTGCCATGTCGGCACACTGACCATACAGATGAACCGGAATAATAGCCTTAATTCGTTTTTTGTGATCTTTGAAACGCCTTGACAGAGGATGGTCCCCAGTCAGGAACTGTTCAACCAGGTCAGCATTCAGGTTATAATCGTCGGGATTGATATCCGTGAAAACGGGGATGCCACCCAGCCGGGCTATGGCTCCGCCTGTTGCAAAGAAAGTGTACGGTGAAGTGAGAACCAGATCTCCGGGTTGCAGATCGATGGCCATCAATGCTAGCAGAAGGGAGTCAGAACCCGATGCACAACCTATAGCATTTGGCGTGCCGATATATTGGCCAACCTCATTTTCAAACTGATCAACAGCAGGTCCAAGCACAAAAGACTGGCTGTCCAATACTTTTTCAATTTCCGCTTTTACCTCATCGCGGATACCCTCGTACTGGGCCTTCAGGTCCAGCAACGGAACTCCATTAATTGTTGATGTATCATTCATATCGTAAAAATTACTTGAAAGCTGTAAGAGCAGACACTGTGCAGGGCGAATACGGGGATTCGCCCATACGGCAGGTCTACAAAGGTCGCCACAAATATCCGGAATTTTACAGGAAACTAACAGGGTGGGATGTGAAAAGGTGTGCAAGGTGCATGTGGTTTTGTGGTCATATTATGAAGGGTCAGTTCCCCGTGACTGCCCCGGCGGGTATCAGGGCTGGGGCGAACAACAGGGGTAGGGCGAACACAGGGATTCGCCCATACGGAAGAAAAAAGAGAGACGCATTATGATTTACGATCCAAGTAGACATCATCGCCGGTCGATTCGGTTGAATGGGTACGATTATACAAAAGCGGGGGCATATTTTGTCACGATTGATGTGAGAAATTGGTTGAAATTGTTTGGTCGGATTGAAAGTGGAATCATGCTTCTAAGCGAGGTCGGATTGATGATCCAAAGAATATGGATGGAGATTCCAGATTATTATCCTGGAGTTTCAATTGATGAATTTGTCGTTATGCCTGATCATTTTCATGGGATCGTTGTATTGGGGGATGAGCCGCTTAAAGATATGGGAGGGGTGGGAGATGAAGATACACGACAGGGGCAAACACGGGGGGTTGCCCGTACGGAGTGCGAATCATCCAGGCAACAAGGAAATGAAGATATATCTCGAAAATATGATCAGCTATCCTTGTCAGAGGTTGTGCAGAGATTTAAGTCGTTGACGACCAAGAAATATATTGATGGTGTCTATGATAAAAGCTGGCCTCGATTTGATGGTAAATTATGGCATCGCAATTATTATGAGCACATCATCCACAGCCAAAAAGAATGGGATTCGATTCGTTATTATATTCGATCGAATCCCAGAAATTGGATACGTAGGCGCAGTTCCCCGTGACCGCCCCGGCGGGTATCAGGGCTGGGGACGAATTCTAGGGTTGGGTGAACACAGGGGTTCACCCGTACGTCACCCCTTCAATATCTTCGGATCGTTTACAAGATCCGTGGTAGCATCCACCAGTTTCTTCGCTTCTGCTTCATTGTCGCTTTCTGAGTAGATGCGCAGTACCGGTTCTGTTCCGGATGGGCGTACGAGCAGCCATGATCCATCCTCAAGCCAGTGTTTTACGCCATCGGTGAAACCTCGTTTGGTTACTTTTTTACCTGCTATTTCGTCGACTTTTTCGTCTTTGCACCATTTCATCATGGCGTTTTTCTTATCGTCGGAAGTATGAAGGTCGTCGCGGTATTGGAAGTGGGTTCCAAATTCATCAAACAGTTCCTGAACTAACTCACTCAGAGCTTTTCCTTTCTTGACCATCATCTCGGTGATGAGCAGGCCGATGAAGATCCCGTCACGTTCAGGGATGTGTCCCTTAACAGCAAGCCCGCCTGATTCCTCACCGCCTACAAGGACGTCGCCATTTACGATTTTCTCTGCTATGTATTTAAAGCCAATAGGCGTTATCTGAAGATCCAGTCCGTATTTTTCGGCTTGTTTGTCGAGCAAGTCTGTAGTCGAAAAAGTTTTTATGATGCTGCCTTTCTCCTTCTTGTCCTGGCTCATGTACTTGGTGAGCAATGCCAGTACGATGTGGGAATTGACAAAAGCGCCGGTTTCATCAAACAGCCCGACACGGTCAGCGTCACCGTCGTTGGCGATACCAATGGCCATTCTGTTATCCGTAATATACTTGGATAGATTTTGCAGGTTCTTCTCGATCGGTTCCGGAGCCTGTCCGTGAAAACCAGGGTTGAATTCTGATCTCAGCTCATGTACCTGATCTCCTATAAGTTCCTTTATGATGTGCTGACCGGCACCGAACATGGCATCATGCGCAATCTTCACACCTTTACTTTTAATTGCATCCAGATCGATGCGTTTACGGATGACATCCATGTACTGTGAACGAAGCGGAATCTCACGAACCACACCTCGTCTCATGTAGGTGTCATATGACTCAACCTGAAGGCTGTCATCAAAATTATCGTACTCTTGTTCTACTGAATCAATCTGATCGGGAGTGGCAGGGCCGCCGAACGGCGCTTTGATCTTGAAACCATTATAATTCGGTGGATTATGGCTTGCCGTGATTACGATACCCACAGCGTCATGTTCGAGTGCTGCCCAGCTAATTGCCGGAGTAGGAGTGATTTGATCAGCCATCCTTACGGAAATATCCATTGCTGCGAAAACTGAAGCGACGTGTTGAGCAAAATCGCGTCCGCCAAAACGACCGTCGTATCCGATGATGACACCATTATTGGTCACATTATCCTTGCGGATCCAACGTGCTGTTGCTTGCGTAACGATACTCAGATTGTCATATGTGTAATCTTTTGCGATGACAGCACGCCAGCCGTCGGTGCCAAACTTAATGTCAGCCATAATGGTACCCTCTTTGTCGGTTTATGGTTTTAAGTATCTAAATAACATTCAAAAACACAGCGTTCATCCATCCGCTTCAATCTTCTTTGGATATTTTACTTTCATGACCAGCAACCAGATGCCAAACAACACGAACGGTATGCTGAGCAACTGTCCCATTGTGATCGGCCAGTTAGCAGTGAAATCAGCCTGACGCACCTTTGTAAACTCAATCAGAAAGCGTCCCGTAAATACATAAACAAGGAAAACACCCAGCAAAAGACCTTCCGGGGGTGATGTTTTATATTTTTTGTATATCCACCAGAGAATGAAAAATCCGATCAGATAGCAAAGTGATTCGTATAACATGGAAGGATGCCGGGGGAGCATGTCGTCACGCTGGAAGATGATTGCCCAGGGCACGTGGGTCACATGTCCGATGATCTCAGAATTAAAAAAGTTTCCCATACGCACAAATGCCCCACCGATGGCAACAGGGATAACCACACGGTCGAGCACCCACAGATATTTCATATCAGGAAACTTGCGGATATAGAGCCAGATAGCAATCAGAATGCCAATTGCCGCGCCGTGACTGGCTAAGCCACCGTGCCAGATCTTGATAATTTCGGATGGATGCGCAAAATAATAGTCAGGTTCATAGAAGATGACATGTCCCAAACGTGCTCCAACTACCGTACCGATCATGATATAGGTTAGCAGTGTCTCCAGACGTTCGGGCGGTTTTCCGGCATCGCGGAACATCTTGATTCCCAGGTAATAACCCAGCAGGAACGCAAGGGCGAACATCAACCCATACCAACGGATTGTAACGGGACCAAAGGTATGAATGACCCACCATCCAAGTGGGACGGTAATAAGTTGACCCACAATGAGACTTCCGACGATAAGTCCTGCAATCCAGGTCCCGGGTAACGTTACTCTTTCATCTTTTGATGCTTTACGGGATAGTTTTTTCAGCTTCTGCTTTTCAAGATAACTGTATCCGAAGAAGTAGAGGACGACAGCAAGAATCAGACCAATAACACTAATGGCAAAAGGAAGATGAACTTCACCTGATTTGAATAATACGGGCGAGCCATTCCAAACAAAAAAATTACTATTCGGCATTCAGTGTCCTCATTCGACTTTATAAATAGTGCCTTTCGGGGTGTCTTCCAGGGTAATTCCTACTTCAGTGAGACGGTCACGTATCCGATCTGCTAACTCGAAATTTTTATTCTTACGTGCGTCATTACGAAGGTCGATAAGGACTTGCATTGCCGCATCGAGCTGTTCCTTCAAGTGCCCGCCACCAGTTTCTGAATCGGGCCAGATTCCCAGAACTCCTTGAACAAAATCCCCGAGAAATGATTGGAGATCGGATATGTTCCCCGGTATGTTACCAGTTTGAATGTCCTTGCGAAGTGGACGAAGCTTTTCAAAAAGCAGGGCAACAACTTGCGGCGTATTAAAATCGTCATTCATCCGGTCTTCGACTTCCGAACGAAACTCATCCAGATTGAAATCTTTAGCAGATCCCGGATCAGCAGCCATGATTGTCTGTATGATAACAAACAGATTATTCATGCCGGCTTCGGCTGCCGAAAGTGCTTCTTCGGAAAAATCACTCGGACTCCGGTAATGGCTCTGTAACAGGAAGAAACGAATGACTGCTGGTTTCCAGGCCCGGGTCAGGAGTTTGTGATCACCGGTAAAAAATTGTTGCAGCGATATCGCGTTACCCAGCGATTTCCCCATTTTCTGGCCATTGAGTGTGACCATATTGTTGTGCATCCAGTAACGCACAAAATCCTTTTTGTTGGCACCTTCACTCTGAGCGATCTCGCATTCATGATGTGGAAACTGATTTTCAAGTCCGCCACCGTGAATATCGAATGTTTCACCGAGATATTTGGTCGACATAGCTGAGCACTCAACATGCCACCCCGGGTAGCCGACGCTCCACGGTGAATCCCATTTCATGATGTGTTCAGGATCGGCTTTTTTCCAGAGCGCAAAATCCTGGGGATTGTGTTTGTCGCCAGCCGTCTGAACACGGGTGCCTGAAACCATCTCCTCAATATTTCGACCACTCAGTTTGCCATAGTCGGCGTCTTTTGAGATATCGAAATACACATTTCCGTTTGCTTCATAAGCAAATCCGTTGTCGATCAACCGCTTTATCATTGCGATCTGATCGGGTATGTGACCAGATGCCCGAGGGGAGATATCAGGCCTCAGGACACCGAGCATATCCATATCACGGAAATAGGCATAGGTGTACTTCTCGGCTATTTCCATAGGTTCAAGCCGTTCGCTGCGTGCCTGTTTCTCAAGTTTGTCTTCCCCCTGATCGGCATCGTCAGTCAGGTGCCCCACATCGGTAATGTTCTGAACATAGCGGACATGATATCCCAGATAACGCAGGTAACGGACCACAATATCAAATGCTACATAGCTTTTTGCGTGTCCCAGATGCGGATCACCATACACCGTTGGACCACAAACATAAATGCCGACAAACCCTTCATTTAATGGTTTAAAGGGTTCTTTTTGGCGATGCAGAGTGTTATAAATGTTTATTTCAGCCATAAAAAGAATTCGTGCTCAAAACGTTACCGCGCAAAAGATACAAAAGCCCATGAAGCTAAAACAGTCACGATAGCCATTATCAGTGGTCATTTGCAAAACAATGATGGTCATTTGATTGAATATATAGTGATGAATCTATAAAAAAAGCTGCTATTATATAATTAGCAGCTTTTAGAAAAGAACGTTGGATAGAAATTGCCGGAGCAGATCTAAAATCTTAAATCTAAAGATCTAAGATTTCTTAACAATATCCCAGGCCCAGTCGGTACCTTTATCTAGTTCAATACCCAGGCTTACAGTCAGTGCTGCCATGGCCTCGAGATGGCGCGCATTTTTGAGGGGACCACAATCAACAGGCCGGAATCCAATATCTTTACCAAGTTGAACAACGATCGATTTTGCGGAGCCGTCATCACTGCTATAAAACATCGCCAGTTTGTGATCTCCAAAATCATCGGCTTTGGCGATGTTGATCGCGAATATTGTATTAAACGCTTTTACAACCTGGGCGTTTCTGGCTTTGTAGTTAATGTATTCTGCCGCAGACTGGGTAGTTCCGATGGCCAGATCATAGGAGTCTTCTTTGAAAGGATTGGTGCAATCAATTATGACACTTCCTTCCAGATCTCCGGCTTCATCGAGGATATTATCAACACCTGACCAGGGGACAGCCAATAAAATTACTTCACCGAATTCAGCGGCGTTGGCGATTGAGCCACCCTGCACATTGGGTCCCATCATCTCAACCATGCTTCGTGCACGCCCCGGATCACGCGATCCGTAAAAAATTTGATGGTTAGCATCGGCCCATCGCTGACCGAGTGCACTACCCATCGATCCTGTACCTATAATCCCTATGTGCATGCTATCTCCTAATTTTTTAAACAAGTCAATAATAAGATTCCTTATTCTGCACAGATAACCGGACCTGTCTGGCTATCGTTTCAAATTCGAATCTGTCAGTGTTTCGTGCGAAGAAAAAAACTAACATCCTTATTGTCAAAAACATCCGGATATTCTGTACTTGATCAACTTGCTAAAGTCCACCGCTATTTTGTTCCTTAAGGCAGCCACTGATATATTTGAGCAGTGAAGGTCGGCTGGTATGATGATGGGGATGTGATACTAACAATTCATTTGCGTCAATAACCCGGCTATGGATTCGATTGGATGAAATGAAGTCAGATGAGGATGACAAATCACAGTATTGATAAACGTAGTATAACAATGCAGGGCTGGTCTGAGTGCAAAAGTTTGTGTTGCATTATTGTTAGCCAACCATGGAGGGAGCGGTCTTGAAATTCAAGCGTCAACGCCAGGAACTCGTTAATTCTTTGTATGAGAAGGGAATTCGTGATGAACGCGCCCTCACAGCCATCAATATGGTGCCCCGCCATAAATTTATCGATTCGGCTCTTCACAGGCGTGCTTACGAAGATACGGCATTGCCAATTGAACTTGGGCAGACGATATCGCAACCATTTACAGTAGCAGTGCAGACACAAATGCTGGAGGTTAAGCCAGGTGCAAAGATTCTGGAAATAGGCACCGGTTCCGGGTATCAGGCCGCAGTACTCTGCGAGATGGGTGCCGACGTGTACAGCGTGGAGCGTCATCGCGGGTTATACGAGAGAGCCCGGTTTTTGCTTGAAGAGCTTGGTTATCGCCCTACGTTGAAATGTGATGATGGTACCCTTGGATGGTCAGCATACGCACCTTACGATGGCATTGTGGTAACAGCGGGTGCACCGCTGATACCGGACAATCTGAAACAACAACTGACTATTGGAGGCCGGCTGGTCATCCCCGTCGGTGATTCCGAGAAGCAGCATATGTACCGTATTAAACGGCTCTCAGAAACAGAGTTTGAGGAAGAACGTTTCGAACACTTCCGATTCGTGCCCCTTATCGGCAAAAAAGGCTGGGAAGAGTGAAGTAATTTTGAATTTTTAGTTTTGAATATTGAATTGATTTGTTATGATATGCGGTTGATAATCGTTTGCTTTGAATTATAGATCATCATTTTTTCTCTTACCATCCATTAAAAATTCAACATTTAAAATTAAGAATTCTTGAAATCGGCACCGAACCCTTTAACCAACGAAGAGCGCACAATAGACTCAACCCGACTCAAGGAAGGGCCCATGTTGATCATCAAGGGATTTCTGATGGGTGGTGCTGACGTCATCCCCGGGGTTAGCGGTGGGACAATGGCGTTGATACTTGGTATCTACACCCGGCTTATTCATGCGATAAAGAGTCTCAATGGCAAGGCTGTTAAGTCTATTCTGAGATTGCGTTTTGGAGATTTTTTAAGTGAATTCCACTGGCGCTTTCTGGTGTTTTTGATCACAGGTATTGGATCAGCTTTCGTCTTTTTTACTCGCGTTGTTCCGCTGCCAAAGCTCATGTATCGCTATCCTGAGCCGGTGTACGGACTCTTTTTCGGGCTGATCCTGGGGTCGGTATATCTGCTAATACGCCAGATCAAGGGGATAAACTTGGTGCACGTTTTATTCATTGTCGTTGGAGTGTACATCGGATATCGCGTTGTGACCCTCGTCCCTACAGATACACCAGAAAATTTGCCGTTCATTTTTCTGAGTGGCGCCATCGCTATCTGTGCGATGATTCTTCCCGGTATTTCGGGATCCTTCCTGTTGCTTATCCTGCATAAATACACATTCATTCTGACGCAATTTGGAAAGCTGGGAGGACCAGACACGGTAGAAGCAGGGGGAATTCTTCTTGTATTTGTTGCTGGGATGATTGTTGGAATCACATCTTTCTCTCGTCTGCTTTCCTGGTTTCTCGATCGCTATTATTCACAGACAATAAGTGTACTTATAGGTTTCCTGATCGGATCGCTCTATGTGATCTGGCCCTTTCAGGTTCGTGATTATGTGCAGACTCAGCATGTTAAAGTCGTTGCCATGAATAGTGCACAAGTACGTAACCTTTATTCAAGAACACCGGATACCACACAGGTTGAGTATGATAAATTGGGAAAAATCATCCAGCAGAAATCCGTGGATCAACCCGGTAAAGTGCAGGTGGTAACTGTTAAGAAAAAGCTAATCTCCAGTGAACCTTACTGGCCCCAGTGGTCAAATCCTTCACAAGATTCCCGTCTCGAAAATGGATCGAAGAGTATCTGGTCTGCACTCTTGAGCATGGCGGGTGGATTGATATTGGTCGTAGTGATTGAATGGCTGGCCAGCCGAAATAACTGAACGCGGAATTAGGAGATTGGCCGGATTTAGGCCATTCCGCATTCCTAATTCCAAAAATCCGTTTTTGGGAAGTGTGATTCCAGGTATTTTTTTACGGTTGTGATATCCGTTTTGCTGGTAAGGTCGGGCACGTGTTCCGAGAGGGGATAAGCATAAACCGATTGGGGATGGTTACTTACCATCATTTTTACGGCGGTAGGTATCTCTTTTTCCTGGCGGACGGGATGCAATGGAACAGATTCGAGGAAAGGTAATATTTGATCGTAATTGAAACTGAAGATATTCATACTTACTCCAATCCTTCCATTTCTCTCTTTAGCTTCCTCAACTTGTGCGGGTGTTGGCTTTTCGATGATATCTGTTACATAATGATTTTTGTCTTTTCCGATGACGGCAAAAGCTTCGATTCTTTCGGATTCAAACTCAAGGGCATTACGGTCGTAATCGATTAAAGCATTGGGATATTTCGAATCAAGCAAGAGCTTTAAGGCTTCCCTGGAATATAAATTGTCACTATTGCAAACTGTAAATTTATTGCCGCTCCATTCCTTTTTTACTTGCAGAGCCTGGTAGAGTGCATCGGCTGTACCTAACGGCTTTACTCTGCCAGATGGGATTCGTTGAACAGCGTATGAAATATTTAGTCCATAGAACACATTCTCTCTGTCTTTCTCTCCATAATGTTCTTTGATACTATTCGATTTTTTACTGATTACTATCACTATATCTTTGTAACCAGATTCACGGGCATTAAAAAGCAAATAATCGAGAAACGGTCTGTTATCATCTCCTACACCGATCATCGATTTTTCTTTTTGATCAGCCTCGTTGATTAAACGCGCGTCGATATTTTCACCAGCCTCAACCGCTTTTTTCATTCTTGACGAAACTCCACCTGCTAAAATTACTAATCTGCCATTATTCATTGAATGATCTCCAGAAATTGGGAATGCGTTCCTTTGTCAATATGTACGATATAAGCTTCTCCGCCCACTTTCTCAATCGCTTCTTTTACCTTCTCAGTATTTTCGGGAGCATAGGCAAACATGCATCCACCGCCACCAGATCCGTTTATTTTGGCACCGTATGCGCCGGCTTCTAACGATGCTTCAATCATTTTATCGATTTTCAGAGTCGAGATTTCAAGGATATTCTTCAATACCCTTTGATGTTCTGTCAGTAATTGTCCTATTGTTTTGTGATCCCGCCCCCTGTTTATCAGGATGGGATTGGTAGTCAATAGTTCTTTCGCCTTTTTTGTGATATCCCGGTTTTGGATCGTTCCGGCTAATAACTGAATTTGCTCGTTGTTCAGATCAACTAGGTAATTTTCAAGATCGGTTTCAGTAACAGTCTGCAGTGAAAAATCCGGGTATTTTTTTTGTAAATCTTTGACAACGTCCTGGACCTGGTCTTTTACCCGTGATAATATGGATCTCGTGTCTTTTGGCTCACCGGAATCACCAAGGACGAATACACCAAGCTTCACATCTAATTTTTTTACATTGATTTGGGGATAAGAATCCAGCGTGATAATGCCACCGATAGCCGTTGAATATTGGTCCATCATGCCGCCCGGTTCCGTAAACTCAAGTACTTCGGCTTCATAGGCATACCCGGCAATTTTTTCGGGACTAAGAACCTCTGATTGATCACTCATTTGCGAAAGGAAATTAATCCATGCAACGATCAGGGCTGAAGAGCTGGATGTTCCCGAATTTATGGGAATATTGCCTTTAACCGTGCAATCCACACCTCTGGAAAAGGTGAATCCGTGTCGTTTCAAAACATTTATGGAGCTTTTGAAGTAATCACGTTCTTTTTGGTAAGAAAGAATCCCCTCAATTGAAAAAGTATCTTTGTCGTGGATATCAGGTAGATCGATGATCACATCAGAATCATTTCGCCTGCTTCCTTCAATGCTGATTCTCAATGAGATGGCACATGCGATCACCGGCAGATTGAGGTAATCCTGATGTTCGCCAAACAAGCATATTCGTCCCGGAGTAGAAACGCGTAGCCTATGAATTTTGTCCGTCATTCTATTCGATTAATTTTATTAGTTGCAGGTTTAGTTCGCAGTCATACAATAGTCACTCCATTGTCATTCAGTTGTCATTATCCAAAAATTACTATGAATGACAACCGAATGGCTATTGAATGACGGGGCAATCCCAACTCGCAACGAAATACGTTAGTAAAAGAAGATAAACTGTTAGAACAATCAATCCGTGTATGTTCTCAACAGGCCGCCGGCAAAGTAAATGATCATTCCGATAACGCTGGTTGCAGAAGCGTATGCCATTCCTTTACTTCCCATAATCAATCCGATGAAAAAGATGATTAAACCAGCGAAGAAAATGCCCAGGCTGATCTTTCCATTTACTGTTTTGGGGATGATGTTGTAGACGTCGTTTGTTTCAATTTCTTCATCGCTTATCTGCTTTGCTTTCCAGATAGAGTCGAGCGTTACGCTTTGTTCATCCCTGGTCATCAGGCTGATGATCGGAGTAACCAACAATGCGACCCCCGCCGAGATGAAAGTGGTTGTATTGATATCCATGTGAAAGAAATACTCGCCTATGATCCCCGCCAAAGCACCAGAAGTGTACCCGCCAATCGCACCTTGCCAGTTAATTCGTTTCCATAGTAAACCATATACGATGGCAATGACGAAAAGAGGCATATCCATGATGGCAATAATCTTCAAATAGGCATTGACTGCGCCTCCGAGTAGAGGGACCTCGTAAGCGAACAAAATCATCACCATTCCGGCAAGTACAGTGACGATTCGCGCAACCAGAATGACCTCTTTATCGGCCGCCTTTTTATTGAAGACATTCTCATAGATGTCACTAGCAAATATCGTAGCGACTCCGTTCAGGTTGCCGGAAATTGTCGACAGTTGGGAAGAGAGCAAGCCTACAACAACAAATCCCAACACAACATTGGGGATCAGTTTTGCTATCAATAACGGAATCGCGGTATCGGCATTTGCAAGATGGGGGAAAATCACGTGGGCCGCCAGACCGGGGATATTCCACAACAACGCAAAAGGAGTTGTGATGATACCGGCAAGTACCAAACCTTTGGCAACAGTCCGCGTACTCTCTGCGCCGAAGGCCCTCTGCAACAATCCTTGATCCACGCAGGCCCACTCAATGCCCAGGAGAAAAATAGCCAGTACAAACTTCCAGTTGTAGGTACCTGTTTGCCGTACCAGCGTAAGTGCATCAACCGGCAATTTCGATACCATGCCTGGCCACCAGCCGATGTAGCTCATAGCCAGAGGTAGGAGGATCAGGGCACTTCCCAACATCAATACAAACTGGATGACATCCGTGAAAGCGACCGACCACATTCCGCCAAGCATGGTGTAAATGATTACTGCCACGGAGAATATTAATACCCATGCTGTAAAAGAATGCAATCCGGTTATGATTTGTGCCGCTATTACAGCCGCATATAGAACAACACCGAGCCAAAATGCAAGCCTGAAAATCCAGATGACTGCGACGAATGTCCGCACGCCTTTGCTATATCGTAATTCAAGGAACTCGGGAACGGTTCTGATTCGCAGCCTTCTGAAAATGGGAATGACGAAGAGGCCGGATATAACCAGGGCCATATCACCGGTCCATGTTTGCCAGATGATTGGAATTCCGTCTTTGTATGCAATACCGGCCTGGCCGACAAAACTGTATAAATTCACGTTTGTAGCCGCCAGGACAGCTGCTAAGATGAAGGGAGTGAGGTTTCGTCCCGCTAGGTAAAAATCGTCTGAGTCTCCCACCCAACGGTAAAAAATGGAGCCCACATAAAATATCCCGACCAGGAATACGAAGACGATGATATAATCTATGCTGTTCACGTTACTTTAATTTTCTCAGTGAATTTCTGTGCAGACTCGGCGATATCTGTGGTTTTTTATAACCACAAAGTTGATTGTTTTATGAATTTTTGGTGCCGGATTGATATGATCAGGAGCCACGGTTTTCATTGCGCCGCTTGTTTTCAAGAACCTTCCTGAATTCCCTGATTGGGATGAAGATCCACACGACCAGGATAATGAAACCGATTAACCAGATACCCCATGTTCGCCAGTCGAAATACATTTAATCTCCAGTTGATGTTTCGAATCCGTTATACAGCAGTTAATTAGGGAAATTAGAAATTAGTTATTGAGTTATTGATGATCCGGTAAATTTTGCCAATAACTAAGTGCCATCTGTCATTTTATTATGGGTTACCATCACCGGGACGTCATGATACTAAAGCTCTTTATGGGAATAATATCCTTCTGAATATTGGCCGGATAAGGTTTTGCGGGTAGTATCTCATCATCAATCGGTGATCCATGTGTTACCCGTCCAATTTGTTTTCCTGTTAAAATCTCATCAGATATGATCCACGAACTGATCTTGCCTGTTTCATTGGAAGGGAATGTGATTGAATAATCAACTGAATTTTCGCCCGGTTTTAAATCCGCAGTCACCCAAAACCACTTCCCGTGTTCTTGCTCTACGGTCAGCTTCTTCGTGGTCCCATTAATTTTTACTTCAAAGTTGGGTTTGTCTTCCTTCAACAACTCGTTATCAGATTCCAGCAGAAATCCGAATTTGGCATTTTTGTAAAATCGGGGGATAGAAATTTTTGCATGGGAAACGAATGCTGATCCGTTATTCTTTGAAGGCGATTTCTCTTCATATTTTATGCCCGTTTTTTTACTTCCGAATTGAAGATCACCAAGCTTCGTTTTGCCGACAGATTCGATGGTTTGCTTTGTTCCTGGTTCACCGAATACCGTTATGTTGCCGTTATCGGTGGAATATTTTACCCCGACTGGTAACTTTTTATCCATTTTGTCTACTGGAATCAGTTCGGCCGCAAGAACTTCGTAACCATCCAGGTCAATCGATAATTTTTGATTGAGCTTAACCGGACGGGGAAGGATGAGGTTGTATGGATAAATGACTTTGACATAATACTCTGTTGAGGGATCGATGTCGCCAAGATCGGGTGTCATATTAATACTGGCCGTTCGCCTGGCGACATCCGGGTTTCGGAGCAGGAGTATTCCTTTGTCTTTTCGCAAGTGGAGGTAACCGTACGTTTCGCCCTTCATGGGATCTCCCAGGATCATCCTGGTTTTTTCGAGGACATGTTTATTAGCTTTGGCCCACTTGATCGAAGATGCAAGGGCACTCCATTCACCGTTTGATAGAAGGTCGGGAGAGACATACAATTCCCACATCATCACGCCTCTGCCGAAATACATCATTACTTCGTTACTGAACGAATCGAGCGACTCATCTTTGCCCCCAAGGAAATTCAGACGACCCTTGATGATTCCGTGTGTCATCAGGCTCGACATGGGGAACAGCAGATGCAGTTTCTGATAATCATTGTATAAAACGGCATCGCGGTAGGTGATTGACTTGTCGCGTTCGTTCAGGGATGGAACATTTTCGGCATAGCCAAAATCCTGACCCTGCATCCAGATACAATCGGCATATTTGAGCCACCATGGTGAGAGCCAGGTGCCCGTAGTGATGTTCAGGAAAATATCAGGATTCACTTTCCTGACAGCATTGATAATATCAATGTATGTTGAAACATTAGCCTCTCTCGAATAGATACCGGGTAAATGTCCCTGATTCGGTTCGTTGGATGCCAGCAGGAACCCATCCCACTTGAAATAACCGAGATCATATTCTTTAGCATAATCGACCATCCTTCGTTTGTATGCCGCTTTATATTTTGTTCCGGCAAAACTGAGAAAGTTTCCAGTCTTTTCGTAACCGTGTTCTGCTCCCCAGTTTACACGTATATCCCTGTTGGAGTACCCGCAAATGGGAGACGCCCAGATGCCAAGGTCAGTGTGCATTGGCTTAAGTGCCTTTACAAGCGGAGTGAATCCATGAGGAAAGCGGGTGGAGTCGATGGCCCACATGCTCCTGTAATTATCCCAGCCGTCGTCCAGAACAAATGCATCCAGTGCGATATTATACTTGTCAAACATGTACTTTTTAAAAGTCTGTATTCTGCTCAGGACATTCTTTTCATTCATCACGCTCGCAGCGTCTTTAACAATAGCTGGATTCCTGAAATCGTACCATGAGTTGTACAAAAGGAAAGGTCGTGTCCCATTGACCTTTATGCCATCGACGTAGTCCATAAACGTCTGCACCAGTTTAACTTTAGATGGAGCTGCCCCGATGATCGACGTATGCGTGACATATGGTTTCTTCTTGATTTTTTCCCCGACCACATAGCCGATCCGGACCCTATTGCCGCTAAGTTTATTTTCGACCGTTGGGTATTCAACACCTAAGAAGAGATCATTATCAAAAACCGGTTGTCCGAACTGCCCTCTTGAGAAGTCATTGCCTTCAAACGTCATCGACTCTACATACATTCTGTCAAGGAATTGGATCCCATAAGATGAATCCGCGACATCAATCCATTTTCGCAATGAGAATTTCTGGGGATATACTTCGTAGTTCACGGTCAGCCGGAATTTGGTGTCCTCCCAGTTAAATTTGAAATTGAGAGAAAGTTTTTTACCTCCATGTTCAAGATCGGCCTCTTTATAACCGTTGAAAGTAAAATCCTTCGCGGTCAGGATAACATCATTTTCACCATTCTGGTCCTTTCCATAAGCAGGACCGATACCTGAAAAGACGACCTGCATGGCAAAGACATCCGACTTGACAGCATAGGTTTTCCCTGAGAGCTTGTTGACAATTTCCGTTGTGCCTACATCGTCTGGGGAGATATTGATGACCCGTTCTATATCACCGTTACCTATGAGCAGGGTATTATTTTGCTTTTTTATATATGCACTATTCTGTGCCATTACCTGTGAGACAGGCAGAAGAAAGACGAGTAATAATGATTTCAGCATCTGATTTCCCGCATCATTTTACGTTTCAAAGTATCACACCACATCCAACACACTCAAACTACAAGTACTTACGATCACCAATAGAAAAAAATCATACAGGCTTGCCAGAATGTTCATAAATAAAATAATAGAAGCAACTAAGCTTCATGAACAGATCAGATCACTATTTGTAATGAGTGGCAAGATTCAATGATCTCGTTAATTTTTGCGTTGTTCATCTATTAAGTATAATTAATCAGCTCATAGTGTTTATTAATCAGTGCTTGAAAGATGAAAGAAGTTGAAATCGAAACGAATGACGGCACGGCCGACTGTTACACTTTTTATCCTGACAATTCTGTGAACCTGCCTTCTGTTATTTTTTATATGGACGTGATGGGTGTCCGCAATTCTCTTTTTCAGATGGCTCAGAGAATAGCAGATGAAGGTTATTATGTATTGGTTCCTAACTTATACTACCGGACGGCAAAGAATTTGTCATTCGATCCGTCAATAGTTAAGGAGCCCGGGCCTAAACGGGATGAGATGTTTGGGTTGCTCCGATCGCTGAATATGGAAAAGGTAATGTCGGATACTGCTTATTTCCTCGATTTTATTGATAGACAAAGCAATACGGGTACGAATAAAGCCAGTGTCGGTTATTGCATGGGTGGACCATACGCCCTTGGTGCTGCAGGGACATTTCCGGACCGGGTAGTTGCCGCTGCTTCTTTTCATGGCGCCAGGCTTGCCACGGACAAACCAGACAGTCCTCATCTGCTTGCACCTAAAATGAAAGCAAAAGTTTATGTAGGGATTGCAGAAATTGACCCCCATTTCACCGATGAGGAAAAAGACAGGCTTGAGGATGCACTTAAAGAGAATGGCATCGATTATACGATGAAAGTCTACCCGAATGTAAAGCATGGTTTCTCAGTATTCGACAATATAGCATACGATAAACAGGCTTCTGAAAATCATTTTAAGGCGCTTTTTTCCCTTTTAAAAGAAGCATTATGAAGTGTGGGTATCGTCTTTCTAAAACTTTCGAATCCATCTGGACTGATCGTCAAGCGTCATTCAGTGAGTGATTTGCAAACAGGGATTAACGATTTATGATTTGAGAAGTGACGCCCTTATTTAAAGTGAGTTCGATATAAGAAAAGCCTATTTTGTTGAAAATCTTGCCAGCGTGTCCCTTTAATTGTAGCTTGCAAAACCATCCATTGTAACATATTGAAAACTAATAACTATGAGGGCCAAGAAAATGATCCGCTACGGCAGACAAAAAGAACTGATGCACTTATCCTTTTTGATGTTGGTAAGCGTTCTGGTGTTTCTTTCCTGCAGGACAACGAAAAGTACCGAGAGCTTACGTAACCAAACTTCTGATGTATATCAAACGGGTTATGACGATAGTACCCTTGCTAAAAATACCCTGCCGTTACTGATGCCCTACAACAAGATTATTGATCCAGCGGGCAAAACTATAAAATATGGAGATCCGGCTCTCGAAAACCACGCACTCGATTGTACGTTCGATCCACAAAGAAAATATCTTGGCGTAATCGACCGGTATGGGTTGGCCATTTTGAATCCTGCTTCCCATAAAATTATTGATCGGGTAGCCTATCCGGATCGCGAAGGGCTCAAACATTATGAAAACACGTTTTCCGGAGTAACCTGGTACGAACGAAACGACAGCCTGTATGTACTTACCAGTGTTGTAGATTCCCGGAATTCCGTTGTGTTGATGTTTTACTGGAATGGGTCCCATAACAAGCTTGTCAGAAAATTCAGGCTTGAAGCACAATCACCGGCGCCTACAGCTCTTCCCAACGATTTGGCTGTTAGTCATGAAAACAATAGTGATTATCTCCTGGTTGTCTGCAATGGAAATAACACGGTCGTGAAAATAGATTTGCAGACCGGCAAAAAAGTATGGACGCAGCCAACGGGAATGGTTCCTTATGGGCTTACTGTCGTCGGAGATAAAATATATGTCTCCAATTGGGGGGGGACAAAACCAACCAAAGATGCCACATCAAAGGCCGGTGCTCCCTGGGGAAGCATACTGGTTGACAGTACAACCGGAGCGGCTTCTTCCGGTACAGTTTCGGTATTGGATCTGAAGGATGGCAGGCAAATCAAAGAGATCCCCGTAGGGCTGCATCCGAATGCCGCCATTTCCAACAAGGCCGGCACCCTGGTTTATGTGGCCAATGGAAACAGTGATAATGTATCCGTTATCAGTACAAGCGTTGACAAAGTTGTAGATACAATTCCTGTTGGCCTATTTCGAAAAGGACAACCCTATTATGGCGATACGCCTAATGCACTGGCACTGAGCAAGGACGAAAAGACCCTTTATGTGGCAAACGGAATGGATAATGCCATAGCCGTCGTTTCGCTGGCTTCGGGTATTAATGGCAAGGACACAATCGAAGGGTTCATCCCCACGGAAGCTTATCCTTCAGGACTCGCCCTGGATAATACGAATCACTTGTTTGTAACCAACCTGGAAGCAGAAGGAGCACGGGCAACAGTTGATGATACGGCCAATAAAGCTTTTCAGACTTTTCATCGATCGAGTTCTGTGTCGACAGCCGGTTCCTTCAATGCGCACCGGATGCTGGCGTCAGTGTCATCGATCCCGATTCCCAATGCAGATCAGCTAAGCGATTACACTGCTAGAGTCAGGAAATTGAATCTTGCATTCCGGGTACAACTTACCCATAAGCCGCCAGGGGAGAATGTGCCACCCCGTCCGGTGCCGGAGCGAATCGGAGAGCCATCTGTATTTCACCATGTCATCTATATCATCAAGGAAAACCGTACCTACGACCAGGTTTTGGGTGATGATAAAAAAGGCGATGGCGATCCGGAGCTTTGTGCGTTTGGAGAAAAAGTGACTCCCAATGAACACAAGATTGCCGACGATTTTTTGTTACTTGATAATTACTATTCATCGGGAAAATCATCGGCTGAAGGGCACCAGTGGACCGATGCCGCCATGACGACAGACTACATCGAGAAAAGCGTGAGGGGATGGTTTCGGAGTTACCCCCATGTGCAGTACGATGCTATGGTCTATTCGCCGAGTGGTTTTATATGGAATGATGCGCTGGATCATAGCCAGAGTGTTCGCATCTATGGCGAGGCTGCCATTCCTCATTGGAAGGGCGGGGAAGACTGGAAGGATATCTATAATCTGTATCTGAATGATAAGGACCTCTCATTTGTAAACTCTACAACTATATCAAGGGTAGCTCCGATACTGTCTACGACCTACCCGGGGTATGACAGCCACAAGATTCCCGACGTCTACCGCGCACGCGCATTTATAAATGAATTACATGCGTACGAGAAAATGCCGGGAGATGAACTTCCTGATCTTATGGTGATAGCTCTCCCTGCCGACCACACCGCCGGATTGCGGCCCGGTTATCCGACGCCGCAATCCATGGTAGCGGATAATGACCTTGCCCTGGGACAAATTATCGAGGCTGTCACAAAGAGCCGGTTTTGGCCCACGACTGCCATCTTTGTTACAGAGGACGATTCTCAGGATGGCTGGGATCATGTTTCGGCTTATCGTACCGTTGGCTTTGTTGTGAGTCCTTATTCCCATATCAGGCGTACGATTCATACCAATTATAATCAAACATCGATGGTCAGAACGATCGAGCAAATCCTGGGCATTCCTCCGATGAATATGATGGATGCCTCCGCACTCCCTATGTTCGACTGTTTCAGCGGCGATATGAATTTAACGCCGTATAACGCGGTACCTAACCAGATCCCTTTAGATGATATGAACAAGGAATATTCCGAATTGAGTGGCAAGGCGAGGCGCTACGCTAAAAAATCTATGGAGCCGCAGTTCGATCATATCGATGGAGGAGATGACGATGTGCTGAATCATATTCTCTGGTTTGCGACGATGCACAGGAAGCCGTATCCAGCGCCCCAAACGGGAGAGGAAGACGATTAACGAAGGGAAGAATAGAACACGGATAACGCGGACTTACACGGTCAAGTATTGGAGATAGCCCCTCTCCATGCAGATGGAGTGGGGTGGGGGTGAGGTACCTGGACGAATGTCATTCTTTCTCTTCGAATTATCAATCAACCGTCAGCGTAAGACGACAACTCATGGCGATATCGTTGGGAAGGAGAAGGGTAATCATGTTTCTTGACCCACTCGTATATCTTCTTCCAAACCAATGTGGGAGCATGCCTGGCAATGAACAAATCGGCATGACCGAATTCGATGTCCCGGTTGACATCGGATTGCAGGTTTACCTCGTAAATTGTGATATCTTTGCTTGAATCCACATTATCCTTCCATAGGGATCACTTCGGAAGTGTCTTCCGTGTTTTATTTTCCTGTAACCCACAGATGTTTTTCCGATTTCCTTATCCAGATCTAAGGTAAAACTAACTAATCAGCTACAGCTGCCAATTCTCGATTAACCTGCATAAGCTTCGAATCACTTATTTGAAACCGATCAGGAATCACACGGTTTGCCCGTTCGAGTGAAAAGCCCATAACCTGGCTTAGCCATGGTGAATCCATAAGCTCCGGCATCTCTTTATACAGAACGCTGCGGACTTTATCATTCGTCAGCAAGACACCCAGTTTATCTTTAATGCTGAAGGAAAGGCTGGTATTTGATTTAATCTGCTTTAATTCTTCATCAATCGAATTCAATTTTTCTGCTGTCAGTTGATCAGGAGCAAATCGTGCAACCTGTTGTAAGGTTCGGTCCCCAGCCATTTGAACCTGAAGACTATTTATGACCTGCGGGATGTACTTTTCAAGTACACTTTTAGCCTGCTCATTTCCCAGCAATTTTTTTACTGGCGACTGGACTGAAAATTCCGAATTTGAGGGGATTACAAATCCACCTGAACCGTAAGTGAAATCATAACTACCGGATCCAAGCTGTACTTCTACATTTTGCCCGGACTGCATGGGATGCATATCGGATTTCGCACCAAGAGCTTGTTCATTGATCTTTACATCATTCAGTTTGGCATTGGGCAAGATTACTTTGGCTTGTGTATTTGCCGGAATCTGAACCTTCAATTCGAACATCTTTGAATCTAAATTCCAGGATGACTCAATTTTACCATACATCGACTTAAATATGACCCGTGCATGCGACATGTTTCCACCGGGCTCGGGGTGAATGGTAAACTGCTTGTACCCGGGTTCTGTTTCCTGCAAGCCGGCTACTACGGTATAAAGCCAGTCTCCAATGGCTCCATACGAGTAATGGTTGAAGGAGTTCATACTTGGGGTCTCAAACGTGCTGTCCGGTTTGATGCCATCCCATCGTTCCCATACGGTTGTTGCACCCATGGTAACAGGGTAGAGCCATGACGGGTACTTTTTATGTAACAGCAACCGGTACGCTACATCGGTATAACCATTATTGCTAAGCACCGGATTAAGTTGAGGTGTTCCTAAAAAGCCAGTCGTTAAATGTCCGCGTGCATCGATATCTTTAACCAGTTCTTCAGCTCCTTTTTTGCGCAAGCTATCGGGCAGCAAGTTGAATTTCAGAGCTAATACATAAGCCGTCTGTGTATCAGATATCACACGACCACTGGGAGTCACATATTCATGAATGAATGCTTTTTTAATGTGAGCTAAGAGCTTGGCATATTTATCCGCATCTGCCGTCTTTCCTAATATTCTGGCCGTTCGCTGTAGCAAATCTGTCGATCTGGCGAAATAAGCTGTTGCGATCATATCGGGAACGGTGTATGATCCCTGGTAAGCTGTTGCATCCTCCGGACTAAAAGCGAGCCAATCTCCAAATTGAAACCCGGTATCCCACAAATAGGGTGTGTCATTCTTCTTTGCCTGATCCTGTACAAAATTCACCCACGCCTTCATACTTTCATACTGCTTTTCCAGAATGCGTTTATCACCGTAGGCCTGATAGACATTCCATGGGATGATGACACCTGAATCTGACCAGCCGGCGGCCCCGCCCATTCCATTACCGAGGACATTTGGAATCACAACCGGAATCCCACCATTTGAAGACTGGTCCGCTGCCAGATCGCCTAGCCATTTGGTATAGAATCCGGCCGTATTCATGTTTAGACTTGCCGTTGGTGAGAACACTTCGGCATCCCCTGTCCATCCCAGTCGTTCGTCCCGTTGAGGACAATCTGTCGGGACATCCAGGAAATTACCTTTTTGTCCCCATACGATATTGTGCTGCAACTGGTTTACCAGGACGTTGGAGCTTTCAAAATGTCCGGTCGGCTCCATGTCGGAATGAATCACAACACCGGTAAAATTATTCGGATCCAGTTTTCCGGGATAGCCGCTGACCGCCACATACCGAAATCCATGAAAAGTAAAATGCGGTTCAAAGGTCTCCTCGCCATCTCCATTAAGGATATACGTGTCTGTGGCTTTAGCAGATCGCAAATTTTCCGTATAGAAGTTCCCATGCTTATCGAGGACCTCTGCATGACGCAGCGTGATTCTTGTTCCTCTCTTTCCTGTGACCTTAAACCGGACCCATCCGACCATGTTTTGCCCCATATCCAACACGGTATCACCTTGCGGTGTATAGATAATACCTACTGGCTTCAATTCTTCAATTTTTTTAACCGGAGGGCCTGCGGGAGCTATAAGTATATCTTTGGAAGAGTTAACAGGTTTTACTTTGGTCCAGTTGGCATCGTTATAGCCTGCTATAGTCCAGCCCGTTTTCTCTAAGCGGGCATCATATGTCTCTCCATTGTAGATGTCGGACTTCAGTATTGGTCCGGTAGAGGATTTCCAATTACCGTTCGTACCAACAACCTGTTTATGTCCATCGGCATATGTGATTTCGATCTGGGCCAACAATCCCAGTTTAGATCCATACACATTTCGTTCATCATTCCAGGTTAAGAAGCCACGATACCAGCCATCTCCTAGAATAGCACCAACGGCATTGTCCCCATTCTTTATCAGGTCAGTTACATCGTACGACTGATATTGCAGCCGCTTGTTATAACTAGTCCATCCCGGAGTAAAAAGCTGATCACCAACTTTTTTCCCATTGATATGGACTTCGTACAGACCATGACTGGTAACATAAAGACGTGCAGATGCGACTTTTCCACTTATGTTAAAATCACTTCTCAACATTGGACTGGGATCCGATTTTGTCGTGTCCTGGTTTAACCCCGGTTCAATCCAACTTGCTGTCCAATCACTTGGGTGAAGCAGTCCCATTTCCCAATAAGAAGCATCACTCCAGCCCGACCGATGACCATGATTATCCCAAATTCGAACTCTCCAATAATAACGCTGACCGGATTTCAGATTTGGTCCCTGATATGCATGTTTGGTTGATTCGTCGGAATTTACTTTTCCCGTATCCCAAATAAATTTTCCTCTTCGCAGAGCGTTTAGTGATGCGGCAACCTGTATTTGGTAATCCGTTTGAAGGGTATTATTACTATTGCTTTCGATAATCCATGAAAGACGCGGATGAGCATTATTCAGTCCAACAGGATTCTCAAAATACTCAACCGTGAGATGTCTGGGTTTAAGCACTACTTTTCTTGATGAGATAGCATTTGTTTGTGAAACCAAGCCAACTAGTAAAAAAAAGATCGACATAGAACTGCTCAGGAGATGCTTCATAGGTTCATTTTTTCTGGAAATAGATCAGTTGAAGAACTTTTTGGGTATATAATAAGGAGTCATCAAACCTCTTTTTCTACTCAAAGTGTTATCAGCATTTAAGAAAATATCTGGTTGATTCAAATTTATATATAACCCGATGATTGTATGATTAGTAGTCAGGGTTGTATATATTCTGATCGTGTGTGTTTAAAAAAATCCGCTTACCAAATAAATTTGGAGGTTCTACTCATGAAGAGAAATGTTACTGTTCTCGTTACCCTTTTTTTGCTCGGCATATCCAATATTAGCAACGTCTATGCTCAAAGCAGTACGCAATACCCAAACTGGACCCATTATAAGATGGAAAATACCGGTTTGGGAAATAGTTATATACATAAAATTGCACTTGATAACGCAGGAAATCAATGGTACGCTACCAATGGAGGGATAGCGGAATACAACGGATCGGTTTGGAAAGTATATACCATGTCAGACTATGATGTGCAAAGCAGCAATATTAGCAAAATATCTTTTGACAGTAAGGGAAATTTATGGGCTGTTGCACCGGGATTTGGAATGCTTAAATTTGATGGTACTACCTGGACAAATTATAGTACCACAAATTCAAAACTACCCACTAATCAGATTAATGATATGGTAGTCCAGGCAGACACCGTGTGGTTAGGTACAGATAAAGGTTTGGTGAAATTTTTCGGGGATAGTGTTTCTACGCAGACTTTTTATAGTAAGTTCTACAATTTTACGTTTAAAGAGGTTGATAATATCACCTTTATCGGTAATCAAATGTGGGTAGGGTCTAATGGGGATGTTTTTTACCAGTCCGGTAGCAAATGGAATGATATTGCCAATGATGGATACTGTCCTTTGAAAGCAAATATTGCCGTTACAAATATATTGGACGGCGGTAATGGAGTGGTCTGGATAGCTCAGGATCATCTGTATGAATTTGATTCGAATAAATCCGGAACGGCAGAATGGAAGAGGATAGATGTGAGCACGAGTAATTCCCAGGAACGATTGCTTGGGGTTGATCAATTAAATTATGTCAACGGAATATTATATGTCGGCACTGGATACGGTTTAGCCATGTATGATGGAATGAACTGGTCATTCCAGGAGAACCCGGTTAATCAGATAACTTCTGTCACTTCAAATTTTTGCCAGGTTGGGGATAGTGTATTTTTTGGTGCAGCTATCCAAAATGACTATCCATCCCATTCTGCTTTGGTTCATTATAAATCGGGAGCTTTTGTAACATTAACGAATCAGACAACTGGTCTGCCTGCCAACAATATTTACGGTTTAACATTTGACAAACAAAACCGGTTATGGATGGCAACCTGGGGCCAGGGACCCAGATATGCTTTCTTGGATATGTACGATGGACAGAATTACCATGAGTTTGATACGACGATGGTAAGAGAGATGGGTGTTAAAATGCATGGAGCTGTAGGCAATAATGTAGCTTTCGACAGCAAAGGAAATTTATGGCTTGGTCTGAGTGACGGGGGAGTGGTAAAATATAATGGGCAGAATTTCACGGTTTTTGATACAACGAACTCGAATTTGCCATCCAATCGGGTACAAGCCATCGCTGTAGATCAGAATGATAATGTCTGGGTTGGCACCCATCCTGATTATTTTAGGCACAAACGTGGTGGCCTGGCTGAATACAATGGGCAGACCTGGGCTGTTTATGATACCAGCAATTCGGGTTTAATTTCCAACAATGTGGATGCTATTGCTGTTGATCAGAATAATAATATTTGGGTTGGTATGCTCGATAGCCAATTAAATACTAATGATGGAGGTTTGGTAAAGTTTGACGGGACTAATTGGACGGTACAAATCAGCTTTCAAAGTAATCACACTGATTTTCCCTCGCATCAAATCTATTCTATTGCGGTAGATAAAAATAATGAAATTTATGCAGGCTCTCGATTTCAGCATCTTTATTTATTCGACGGGACCAATTGGTCAAATATATCAGTACCCATATTGCCTAATTCCAGTACCTCAAACATGAATAATGTTACTTCATTGTATGTTGATTCCAATAATAATTTATGGACGCTGGCCAATGAAATCCTTGGTGCCTATAATGGATCACAATGGGTTGAATATACCACACAAAATTCCCCGATGACGACCTACTTCGGTCAAGGAAATTCAATTACTGAGGGACCCAATGGATATATCTGGGTCTCATCCGATGACGGGTTATACAAGATTAAAGACGATCCTGCCATGTTTACGGCTATTCAGAAAGATATTACGGATTCACAAATACCGTCTAAGGTAAAATTGGAACAAAATTATCCCAATCCCTTCAATCCAAGTACCAATATTGTATTCAATTTACCCAGGGCGATGAAGGTACGGTTGCTGATATATAATGTTCTCGGCAGAGTCGTGGCGGAGTTGTCAGATGCGCGGATGAGCGCCGGAAGACATGAGTTTGTCTGGCATGCAGCAAATACGGCCAGTGGTGTTTATTTTTACCGGCTCGTTACACCTGGAGGAAGCGTGACCAAAAAGATGCTGCTTTTGAAATAAATAAGACCCGTGCTGGTGGATTGCTAATGGTAAACCCCGGCAGGATGGCTGGTCGTCAAGTGTCATAACCATAAAATAAGTTTAGTCCATTGGGACAGTTAAAGTTGTTAGTCGTTACCGTTTTAACCACAGATAAACGTAGATTTAATCTGTTTGGATCCATGTAAATCCGCGGCTAATTACTTTACAAATTAACTGGTATTAGCACCAGGTCACATCAGGCTGAAACATTTGATCAGTTATCTTATGCAGAGCTAAGGTTAATTATGTGTGTGGTTTGGTTTATCTTATCAGATAATGTGAAATAATCCCAAAATATATACATGGCGGAATACTCAACAAGCCAGGAAGATAATCCGCAAAGTTGGCTTCAAAAGTACGGAGATTACCTTTTTCGATATGCTCTGATTCGTGTTTCTCAGAGAGATATCGCCGAGGACCTCGTTCAGGAGACCTTTTTGGCTGCCTTGAAAAGCTACACGACATTTGACGGTAATAGTAGTATCCGAACCTGGCTGACCGGTATACTCCGGCATAAAATAATGGACCATTTCAGACACATCTATAAATCGGATAAAAACAAAGTCGACCTGGAATCCGATGATATGGATGATTTTATTGGTAATGGGATAGATAGGGGAAAATGGCGTCCCGGCTACGCGCCGGGCGACTGGTCCGGAACGCCTGATAACGATCTTCATCAAAAGGAGTTTATGCAGATTCTGAAGGAATGCCTGAGTGCATTGCCCGAGCGCATCGCTTCAGTTTTCAATTTAAGAGAACTTGAAGGGATGGATACCAATGAAATATGTAAGGAATTGGAGATTTCGACGACTAACTTTTGGGTTATTATGCACCGGGCTCGAACCGGACTCCGCCGATGCCTCGAAACTCAATGGTTTGATAACACTTCAAAGGATGCGACACATGAAGGATGAAATGAAATTTAAGATGAGAATCATCAAGCCTGTTACCGACATGCTGACGCCGCAATGCGAGGATATCACCCGTCTGATCAGCAAAAGTATGGATACTAAACTCTTGCTTCGTGAACGGTTGCAGGTCAAAATTCATATTTGGGGATGCATACTCTGCCACCGATATCAGAAACAACTTCAAAAGATTGAAAAAGCGTTTAAGAAAACTGTTGAGACATTTGAGAATGACGAAACAGGGAAAAAAGAAACATTAAGTCCTGAATCTTACGATCGAATTAAGTCATCAATTGATAATCATTTATCGAAGTAGTCTTTTCTGTTATATACCGTAATATTTATTTTTTTTGCCCATCTTCCGTTTTGATCTGTAAGGTTTTTTGTTTTGCTGCGACCAACACTGTGTAAACGGGATGTCTGCCAATAGCGACGACATCCCCAAAAAAAACTAATAACACATGAGGTTCAAAATGTACAGTAAACAAAAACGCACTCTGCTCTCAACACTTATCCTTCTGACAGTTTTAGCTCTGGTCGGAATTAACCCGGCATATTCGCAGTCCGGATCCGGAATTGTTAAAGTGGAATCATCTAAAAATTTTGACCAAACCATTTCCGCCTTTAAAAAGATGGTATCAGGTAACGGTATGATGGTCATGGGTGAGCTGAACCAGGGTAAAGTACTTTCAATGACAGGCATTTCTGTTAAGTCGCACACCTTTTTTGTTGGAAATCCCAACGTAGGCAAGAAACTGTTTTCCGCTGATCACGCTGCAGGCGCAGTAGTTCCCGTCCGGGTTAATATCTACAAGGATACGAACGGTCATACCTATGTAGCCTATATCCCGCCATCGGAGGAATTATCCAGTCTCAACAACCAGAAGGCTGACATGATTGCCAAAATGCTGGATCAGAAGCTGCAGAAACTGACCAGCATGCTCGGAAAATAAGTATCAATCCAATAACAGGAGCAGCTTATGTCAGTCAAAATTAACTCAGATGTGGTACTGGGAATTATCGTTTTAGCACTGGCCGGGATATCACCTAATATTTATCCTGCAGCCATGAAAGGTATAGCAGGGATGCCATTCCTTAGTAAATGGCTGCTCCTGCCCAGTATCATTATTATCATAGCCGTCTACATCGTTTCCAGAGCACAGAACAGGACCCTATTGTCACAACGAATACTGGTCGGCGCTGCCGCTGGTTTGATAGCTACAATTGGACTGGAAATGGTCCGCATATTCGGTTTTAAAATGGGCTGGATGCCCGGTGACATGCCCAAATTGCTGGGTGTGTTGATGACCAACCGGTTTATGGAAGGACCATCGACATGGTCAAATATCCTGGGTTATGCCTATCACTACTGGAATGGAGCAGCTTTTGGAATGATCTTCGTTATCATACTGGGGCGTAAACCGGTGTGGTGGGGCTTGATTTATGCCCTGCTGATAGGCACAGGATTTCTGCTGAGTCCGGCTGTTAAGGCTATGGGCGTCGGTTTCATGGGAACGGGACTGCCGGGAATGACCGAAATTGTCTACGGAGCACACATTGCTTTCGGACTTATACTGGGTTACCTGTCCCATCGCTGGCTTCATAGATCGGAATGGCTGCTGACGATGGCCGATATTAAAGATACGGGAAATCAAACAGCTCTGACCGATTCGACTTTGAGTTCGGTAGAACATGAACATTAATACCGGTTCATTAGTTATGACAAAAACGACAAATTAAGTTCCAGCAGATAACGTGACATATGAAATTCCCGGTAGAGTGTTAAATAACAGGTAACAAGCGAACGAGACAGAAAAATGATCAGAATACTATTGATTTCATCGCTAACAATCGGTTTATCGTTTATGACAATTGCTGTTATGGCACAGGGGTCGATTGCCAATTCGGCTGACGACATTCATCCATTACTAATTGGAAGTATTATTCCGGATGTCACAGTTACTGATATCAATGGGAAAACTGTGAAATTGCCTGATCTTGTAAAGCAGAAACCAACGGTACTAATCTTTTACCGGGGGGGCTGGTGTCCATATTGCAACCGGCAAATGGCTGACTTACAAAAAATTGAGCCGGAACTGTTAAAAGACGGATACCGGATTGTAGCGATCAGCGCCGATCAACCGGAGATGCTCAGGCAAAGCATTGACAAGCACGGACTGACATATGACCTGTATTCCGATTCGGACGCCGAAGCATCACGGGCTTTCGGTATTGCATTTCATGTAGCTGATAAGACGGTTTCGGACTACAAAAAATACGGTATCAATCTGGATAAAGCTTCTGGAAATAACCGTCATATTCTACCGGTTCCCGCCGTGTTTTTGTGCGATACTGATGGAATGATCAAATTTGAATATGTAAATCCAAATTACAAAGTCAGATTAGACGGACAAGTTCTTCTGGCTGCGGCAAAAGCATACCAAGAATAATGGAAAAACAAAGTTTTGATCTAGTCGTAATAGGTACCGGTTCCGGTGCATCAACAGCAGCAGGAAAGTGTGCTTCCACAGGTTGGAATGTAGCCCAAATTGATGACATGCCATTCGGAGGAACATGTGCATTGCGCGGATGTGATCCCAAGAAGGTATTGGTTGGCGCCGCCGATTTAGTCGATTGGAATCTAAGGATGAACAGCCACGGCATCCGGTCAAACGCTGCTATAGACTGGAAGGATCTCATGAAATACAAGCGAAGTTTTACCGATCCTGTACCGTCATCCCGCGAGGAGGGGATGAAAAAAGCAGGCATTACCCCGATTCATGGCCTCGCACGATTTATCAACGAATCGACAATTCAGGTTGAGGATTACCAGCTAACAGGTAAACATATTCTGATCGCCTCCGGCGCCAAACCGGTACCTTTACCTATTGACGGTTCTGAATACTTGGCAAACAGTACCGACTTTTTGGGATTGGATAAACTGCCCGGGAAGCTGGTCTTTGTCGGCGGTGGCTATATCTCGTTTGAATTTGCTTTCGTATCTGCCCTTGCCGGATCTGAGGTCCATATTGTTCATCGCGGGGTCCGCCCACTGGAAGGCTTTGATGCTGATATGGTCAATATCCTGATTGAGAAAACCAAAGAACTGGGAATAACCATACACCTGGAAGCAGAAGTAGAATCGGTAGCCAAAGATGGTAACGGATATGTCGTCACCGCAAGTCAGAACGGAGTTACAAAAAAGCATAGAGGGGATCTCGTTGTCCATGGCGCCGGACGCATACCTAATATAGATGGCATGAACTTGCCAAAAGGAAACGTGACTAGTGAAAAAGGTGGGGTTACCGTCAATGAGTATTTGCAAAGTGTGAGTAACCCGCGTGTATATGCGGCTGGAGACGCTGCTGCAACCGATGGAAAGCCACTGACACCTGTAGCGGGATATGAATCACAAATTGTCGCATCAAACCTTCTGGACGGTAACTATCGCAAAGCTGAATATCCGGCACAACCCACCGTGGTTTTCACCATTCCACCATTAGCTTCTGTGGGACTTACACAACAACAGGCTGAAGATCAGGGAATCGATATCGAAGTCCATACCAATAAGATGAATTCCTGGTATTCATATCGCCGGATTAATGAATCACATGCAGCTTATAAAACGATCACAGAGAAAGGGACCGGAAGGATTATTGGCGCACATCTTTTAGGAACAAAAACCGGGGAAATCATCAACCTGTTTACTATGGCCATGAATCATGGACTTACATCGGATGACTTAAAAAAAATGATTTATGCCTATCCAACCCATAGTTCGGATATCCCATACATGGTGTAAAATGGTCGTATTATTTGCGTGTATCCCCGTGTCCCCTCTCTGTGGTTTCTATTACCCGTGTGCATTTTCCTGACACCTATTGGTCTGATTCCGGATAGGCATTAAAATTATATGTCGCACAAACAAGCTTCACAGAAGTTGTCCAGCCACTCTCTTTATTTACTCCACTCCGGGAATGCTTTTTCGAATTCCTCTTTCATGGCCGGCCGGTTTTTATATTCGCTGAGGAGCTGTGTGAAAAGGGCATACGCAGGCTCGTCACCAAAGGGTAACTTTTTCATTTTCCGGAGCCAGCCGGCCGCCTGGCGGTACTGTTTCCGGCCGGTTTGCAGGACTGCTTCCCGGATACCCTGTTCATATAAACCCGGCAGTTCATAAGCATACTCTTTGTCCAGTGCTTTGGCATAATGATCAACAAAGGAAATGTAACGGGCATTTTGCCGCACGAGATTCAGCAGCCGGCCGGTATAGCCCTCTTCCACAAATATTTGTGCCAGTGTACTTGCCTGCTGATATCCATCACTTTGATTCGGATCCTTTATGTGGTTGATCAGCTCGTCGCATTTTCCGGCCCATTCCTTTTTCTGATAGGTGGCTTTTAATGCGCGGTACCACGGCATGGAATCGAAACTTTCGTAGAAGAGGGTTTCCGACCATTTGCGCATCTCCGGCATATCGTCTTCCAGCTTGGCGATCTGAAAAAGTTTTTCCTGCCATCGGGCAATAATCCCGGGGTGGCCCTTTTTTGGGGCAATTTTAATGCCTTCCCGGCACAGGTTTTTAGCGGTATCGAACTCTTTTCCATCAACAGCCCGGTCCACAAGCTGTTCCCGGAAATCGGGAAACCGGTTGTAGAGTTCCAGCAGTTTCAGAACTTCCGGGTCTCGCTCTTGTCCCCTGAGATAGTCGATCTTCGCTTTGATCAATTGGGTCACGCCAAAATCGGACCAACGGTTTTCTTTCTCGCGCTTTATCTGCCGGTCAAGTAAATCGAAAAATTGTTTTTCCTGTTCGGCCGAGGACACCAGTTGCGGCAACAGGTCCAGGAAAGGACTCTCAAATCCGTAATCATGATACTTTTGAAGGGGGAACTCTTGCATGCACCACCCGAACAGTTCCTCTCTTATGTCTGAAGAGGCGCTTTCTGCCATTCTGTTGAGTGTGTCAAATGCCAGCATGACTACTTCACCGGCTCCGCCGTCGGAGTCGTCCATTTGTCCGATAAACTCTGCGACCTCTTCAACCAGGATTTGGCAGAGCGTCATACTCTCTCTGGTATTCCCGGCGTCGAGCAAGTCTTCTGCCCTATGATTTAGCTCCCATAAAGGACGGGTGAGCGTGGGGGCGGAGCGGTAGTCGATGAATCCGTGCCGGTCCCCGGCCGCCTTTGCATAATTCCGGATGATATTCCGGTATTGCTTCACCGGATCTTCATCCAGCCGGTCGGCAAAATGAGCCAGAAACCGGTTTTTAAATCCGTCTATCGAGGTTATGCAGACCACGATAAATTCCTGCAAATCTTCCTGAGTAGTATTTTTGAAGATTTCCCGGATATTGTCTTTCAGTGCCGGCTTCTTTTTTCTGTTGGGAGATTTCGGCTCCGGTTGCTTCTGTCCGGTCATCGCATACAGGACGGCCACCACATGCTTGCAAACGGGACCGTAGTCGTAGGGACAGCTGCACCGCCAGTCCCTTATCGACCGGTTGTTTTGCAGATCGGTATAGATCTCCACGCGATACGATTCACTGCCATAGACCATAGCCGTCCATACGCCTTCGCGAACATGTGAAGGTCCTTCCACCAAATCGTCAAGAAAATATTCATAGCCTCTCTCAACGATTTTCGGATCAATCTGCTCTTCGAAGTCGTCTAAATTCATACGGTTGTATAAGTCCGGGTCTTATTTTGACGGTTGTAGTTATAAATTAGAACTCGACTATGACATGTAAAAGATTACTTTTTAAAAAATCGGATGAAATTATGGGGAAGCTTATGATATTGGCAGCTGGGTATAGGGAACTTTTGTGGGCCTGGATGGTTTTTTAGATTGATCTGGATGATCAATCGATTATGAGATCATAAACGCAGATTTTCAGGAGGAATTTACTCACTAATGTGCCCAAAATTGTGGTAGTTGGTGAAAGGGTTTCATTTTTGGGAAAATATACAATGCACTTTCAAGCGGTTATCATCATCCCGTTGGGTAAGGATGATCTGTGTTCTTCTTACAGTTTCATCCATACGTGGTAGAATGTAATAGTCCAGTAGGGCAGACGAAAAAAACCTCGTTGACTTCGCACTCAAGCTGGCGCAACACTGCAGGTAAAGACTCATCTCCCCATGTTACATGCCATTTAATGTCCAACTGCTATATCAAACAATCAGGGTAGATATTGGGTAATATTTTTTTCCCGCAAAAAGGTGACAAAATTTTGGGTCACGGGCGATATTTTTTTCTCGGTTTTGTAAATAACATGCCAGTTAGTAGATATCGGGAAATTGCGCATATCTAATATTGATATTTTGTTTAGGTATAATTCATTACCAATACTCAGCTTTGATATGATCGATAATCCGATACCTGCCATAACGGCCTGTTTAACGGCTTCATTTGTTCCCAGTTCCATTACAGGATTTACCTCTATACCGTTTTTCTCCAAATAGTCTGTCATCATCATCCGCGTACCGGAACCAACCTCACGAAATATGAATTGTTCGTTTTTTATTTTTTCAGCGGAGATATTCTTTTCGCCAGCCAGGGGATGTTCGGGTGGTGCCCCCATGACAAGTGGATTTTCCAGGAAGGGTACAGCCGCAATATTTTTCATATTGGGTACTTGGGTCAGTATAGCCAAATCGTACTTGTTTTGAGAGAGGTGATGGAGGACCTCATTGCGATTTGTCACTTTTAAAGATACCGTTACCCCGGGATATCGCCTTTGAAATTCACCTAAGAGATAGGGCAAAAAGTACTTGGCTGTAGAAGCCGATGTAATCGTTAGTTTGCCTTTTAGCCCTCCCTTAAGTTGGGATATGACGGCATTAAATGATTCCATTTCATAATTAACATTCTTGTAGAGTTCGTAAAGATGCTCACCCGCCTCTGTCAGATATAACTTCCGCCCTACGATCTCTATAAGTGGGATATCGATAGACTCCTGCAGTTGTTTTATTTGAATGGAAACTGCTGGTTGAGTCAAGTGCAAGCGACGGGCCGCCTCAGTCATGCTTTTAAGACGGGCGACAGTTCCAAATACATGCAACTGGTGAAGTGTGAGATTCATCATATAAATAAATGTAAATGATTATAGTAAAAAGAATTAATTGTTGCTTATATAATAAAGCCCTTATACTATTTCAACCTCAATTTTGACCAAGCAATGACTGACCATGAATAAGATTCTTGAAGAAACTAACCGGGAGTATGTGGAATCAGAGCATGACTCTTTGCAGGAAATTTTGTTGATAAGCGGACAATTTAGTGCAGAGGAAGCCAAGGAAATATTGACAAGCTTAATCAGCAGTAAATTGTCTTTCCATAGCAAAAAGAATATGCGTTCAATCGAGTACACCGGCCAGGTTGATCATAAAGCCAAAAAAAGAATTAAAGAGTTGGAAGAAATGAGGTTTGAAATATTGAAGCTTATGGAAGAAGGAGAAAAAAAGGGGTGTACATTCAATATTCATTCTGATATAAATATTAAGCTGGTTCAGGGATCTGATTGAGTTAGTCCCGAATTCGGATTTTTACTATCCCCGCTAAAAAACAACTGAAGATTATACATGTCGAGCGAATCATCAACCAACAGTCTGAGAGAAAGAAATAAACTTTTCTCTAAAGCAATAGTCCGATTTATGTGGACGCTTTTCATTTCTTTCACGGCATTACTGGTTTATTCTTTTTTTCATCCAATTGCATGGAAACTTGAAGGAATTATAACTTTCGATCAACTGAGCCTGGTAATAGGTACGGCGGTGACATTGTTCAGCAGCTTAGTCCTCAGCTACTCAAGCCGATACCTTGCCGGGGCGGAAAAACTTCCCCGGTTCCTTATTAATTGTGTGTTGTTTTCGTTTTCTGTCATTCTCATGGTGATTGCCGACAACATCGTATTGTTTATTTTTGCCTGGTTATGTATGGGACTACTAATGTCCGAACTTATCGGGGGTTATACCCATGATGATGAAGGGCCGGCTTCCAGGACTAATGCCAGGAATTACTTTGTACTGAGCACCCTGTTATTAGCGACGGGATTTATCCTCCTTGCGCTTCAAACGGGTTCCTGGAGTATTTCACAAATCATACACTCAAGCGAATTGGCGAATACACCGGAAGTTCAATTCGCTGTTCTATTGGTGATAGGAGCAGCTGTTATACAATCGGCGCTCTTTCCCTTTCAGAGCTGGCTTATGTCGTCGATGACAGCTCCAACACCCTCATCCGCCCTCATGCACGCCGGATTTGTTAATGCAGGGGCAATTTTATTGACAAGAATCGCTCCGGCCATTTATGTCGTTCACTTTCTTTGGGTACTGGTTTTAGTCGGAGGTTTTGGTTCGTTGGTCGGTAAATTCACCAAGTTTGTGCAGGCCAATGTAAAACAAAAACTGGCCTGTTCCACCGCTGCCCAGATGGGATTTATGCTTGTTGAGTGTGGCCTTGGATTCTTTGCAGCGGCTATTACCCACCTCATCCTGCACGGTTTTTACAAAGCCTATCTGTTCTTGTCCTCCGGTGATTCGATCGAACAAAAATCGACCAATAAGGTTGCGTATCAAAGAATGAAAGCCTGGCAGTTTCCGATGCTTTTGATCAGTGGCTTAGTTGGTGGCTTTATTTTCGCCTATGCAACCGGCAAGGGACTTAGATTGAACAGCGGCCTGTTTCTTACACTAATTATCGCCCTTACCGTGATCCATGGAGCCAGGGATTTTCTCAAACAAACATCCCTTTCCAGACCTACCAGGATCATCGGGTTGCCTCTTATCATAATTCCGGCATTACTGGTGTACGCCGTGATCTATAATGGGATTACCTATTTGCTCGCAGGTATTCCGATGGTTGAAATGGCCACACCCATCACGTGGGCGCAGATAGTCATCGGCACCTTATACCTGGTATTCTTCATAATTATTGAACTCAAATTACACCATAAATTCGGACGCTTATATGTATACCTGCTGACAATCTCTCAACCCAAATCCAATACGATTCTCCAATAGCCCCAAATCAAATGAATAAAGAAGTAATAGCTTCAACAATCAGCGAAGTCTCTGGTCAATTAATCAGAAACTGGCCACTGTATTCTTTTGTCACTTCAAATCCGCTGGCTGGCCTGGAACAACTCCATTTTGATGATGCCATAAAGCAGATGTGGAACTATATGGGAATAAATGGATATCCGTCAGCTGCTGTGTTTGAGCAGGCTCTGAGAGAAAACCAAATTGATAAAACTGTAATCAAAGAACAGCTCCTGGAAAACGGGATCGCTCTATCTGTCGGCGAATCGTTAGCCCGATTGCATGCATTGGAACAACACAATTCATCGGGACGAACACTGGGTGATGTTGATCGTCATATCATCAAATGGTTGGGTGTTTTTTTAGATCAGGGTGTTGCCGAATGGAACATGCCGAACCGTGAAAAAGGTTTCTACCGCGCATGGAGAACATCGGCTCGTTACGATTCCAGCTTGCCGGACAGAACCGCGATTACATCATTTTCGGAAAATGCCATAGAAACAATTGAGAATCTTCTGGACAGCTATCAACCGGACGAGCTCTACAGGTTGTTCAGATATCACCTGCTGGCGCTGCCGGGATGGACTGGGTACATCAAGTTTCGCATGGAAAATGCAACGGACTGGCAAAAGGCCTATCCTGTTACGCTGGTTGATTACCTGGCCATTCGTTTAGTGCTTTGTACCCAGTTTGAAGAACCATTTCTGCCGGATGATATTGATGACCATAAGGAACCGGCGCATAGATATCAGATCCAGTCAACCTGGTTGAAAGCCATGGAAAAGAGTTACCAGATGCACCTGATAGAACAGGTCAAGTCACAGGCAAATGGTATTCAGGAGAAAGTTACGCAAAAACCGGAGGCTCAGTTTGTATTCTGCATCGATACACGCTCCGAACGTATTCGTCGTGCTGTTGAACAGGACGGGAACTACGAGACCCACGGATATGCCGGTTTCTTTGGGATTGCCATGGATTACAAACATCAGGAAAAGGGGACCATTCACAAATCGTGTCCGCCGATCTTGGATTCAGTCTTTGAGGCAACCGAAGAAATTCATCCGGAAAGAATAACACAGGCCGGAAAGTTCAGCTTATACGGCAATTTGAAAAATGCGCTGAACGACTTCAGGTTCACCCTCAAAAATAATGTTCCGGCTTCTTTTGGATATGTTGAGTCCTCCGGATTTTTTTATGGGACAGGGCTTCTTGCCAAGACTCTTTCGCCAACCTTTTTATACCGGCTCAAGGAACGTATTGCCAATTATGTCGGTCGTCCTGAGTGGTTTAACAGGATGATATTATCGCATAAAAAGGAAGAAGCGTCTGTCGAGGCAACCGGTCTTTCCACCCACGATAAGGCGAAAATTGCAAAAACTGCATTCGATTTAATGGGATGGGATCATTTTGCACCTATCGTTGTTTTCTCAGGACACGGCAGTCAAACTTCCAATAATCCATTCGAATCAAGTCTGGATTGCGGGGCCTGTGCAGGGAACAAGGGAGGGCACAATGCCCGATTGCTTGCCGATATCTGCAATGACCCGGAAGTCAGGAAGTTGCTTGATGTACAGTATGATATTGATGTCCCCGAAGATACCTTATTCATAGCTGCCGAGCATAATACGACAACAAACCATATCCATTTATTCGATAAGCACATACCTGCCAAATATCAGCCACAAATTCAAAAGCTGAAACGGAGTTTGATTACAGCACAGCACACGGCAAACAAAGAACAGTTTAACATTACCGACGAAAATATTAAAAAGACCACGCATGAAGCCCACAGAAGAGCCGCAGACTGGGCGGAAACAAGGCCGGAGTGGGGATTGGCGGGCAATGCTTCCTTTATAATCGGACGACGTGAATTAACCTCGGCTCTCAATCTTGAGGCACGCAGTTTCCTCCATTCTTATGACTGGGTAAAGGATCCGGATGGTGAAAAGCTGGAGGCCATTCTACAGGGACCAATGGTGGTCACCCAATGGATCAACAACCACTATTATTTTTCATCAGTTGATAATGAACGTTTGGGAGGCGGCACGAAAACGACCATGAATGTAACCGGCAAATTTGGCGTGGTTCAGGGCAATGGCGGAGACCTGAAATTCGGACTGCCGCTCGAGTCGCTGCAAGAAGATGATCATGTTTTACAGCATTTTCCACTGCGTTTGACCGTGCTCATCCAGGCGCCCAAAGCCAGAGTAGAAACCATCATCTCAAAAAACAGGGAAACGTTGGACAACTTGGTTAAAAACGAGTGGATTTACCTTGTTGTGCTTGATCCTGAGCTCGAAAATGAGGTCACACTTATCAGGCGCAACGTGGAACATCCGGAAGAGTCTCTAGTTGAGGAGATTCAATAATTTCAAAAGATATATCTTTAAAGAAAACGCCTTGCAAGGGATTTACCCTACAAGGCTTTTTTTGCAGGTACGAAGTAACTTCGAAAATAAGCCGGGATAACCAATCGATTATGAAATTATTGATTTATTTCAGTTATGACTCATAAACCTCGATTTTTGGGTGTGTGTTCTCACTGATAAACCCAAATTTGGGGTGGCTGGTGAAAGGGTTTCATTGTTGAATATGATTTCCTTAGTAAAAAAACACCTTAAAAGAGGAATTAAATTCTTTGAAAAGTATTTATAATCATTGAAGGTGCCATACCTATGACACCCTCGTATTTTACGTTTGTTTTGTGCATCTTTGTTCAGAATTAAATCCAGTAGGGGAAGATGAGTCAGTACGACTACATAAAACAGATTACACGATATGCGCTTCTCAATGATAATGAGCAGCTCAAGGAATCGGTACGTGGTTTAATCGACTATTCAAAGAAAATTAACAAACATAATTTTGCTCTTGAACTGCAATCGATCCTGAAGGAAAATTGGCAGAAACAGGCTGTTAATAGCGGATCACATTTTCAGCACAGGATTAAAGAGCCAATACCTATTGAGGACAGTTCGCTCAAAGATTTGATACTTGAGAAACTAAGTTCTCAGTATACTTTTGATGATTTGATCTGTGAATCTTCTGTTGAAAATGCGCTCAAGCTTTTTGTGAAAGAACAACTGAGTTACGACTATCTGAAAAAGTTCGAGCTACCAGTATCAAATAAAATTTTTCTTTATGGCCCTTCAGGATGTGGTAAGACATTAGCAGCGTATATTCTTGCCGGTGAGTTAGATCGTCCTATGTATGTTGTTAATGTTGGAGCTATTGTATCATCTAAATTGGGAGAAACCAGCAAAAATCTGAGCAGGTTGTTTCAGAAAGCAGCGCGAAATGAATGTGTATTATTTTTCGATGAATTCGACACGCTTGGAAAGCTTAGAGATTATAGCCAGGATCATGCTGAAATGAAGAGGGTGGTTAATACATTTCTTCAATTATTCGATTATTTGCCACAACACGTAGTATTAATCGCGGCCACCAATCACGCCCATATGATCGATGCTGCCCTGATTCGCAGATTCGATACAAAAGTGGAACTGCGTTTGCCTAATCAGAATCAAATTGAGATACTAATTAAAAAGACACTTAGCGTCGGTCCTTTCTCTTTAGATAAGAATAACAACCTCAGTAAGATCATAAAATCAGCAGAAGGTCTTTCCTATTTTAGTATCCAAAGAACATTGATTAGTGCTATTAAGAGTAGCCTCTTCGATCTTGAGAAGAAAACCACACATCTTAATCCAACTATAAAAACCAATAGATGGCTCGACCTTATTAGGGAAGAAAAGAAGCAGCAATCAATTACTTCTTAAACTTCCGCATCGAGTTCGATTTCTGCTATAGCCTCCAATTCATTTATAGCTACAAGTTCATCGTAAAGATTGTGTTCCCTTCTGTCCTCGCGCGTATTCTCCTCAACCGATACAACCAGGGAGTATTGATGCAATCTATTATTTCTTCTGGTCTGGTCGGTGTCGAGATGTTTATGTAATCTGTTATGAATACCAATCCTTACAACATTATTTTCATTTACCAGGTCCGGTTTACTGATCGAAAAGGATACTTTTTGCGTATTACTCAGGACCTTATCTCCAAAGTAATAATCTTCTGTCCATCCCTCTTTTAATTTGATATCATCCAATTTCCCGGTTGTAATTTGATTAATAGGAAGATTTTTGAAGAATCCGAACGCAAAATGAATTGGACAGTATGCTATATGATTGTCCGGAGCCGGATCAAACTTGAAACAAAGTGTAGCATTTACTTTCAATAAAGCACGTGATTTATACATGTGTTGTAAATAATCCGGCAACTGTAACTCAAACATTTCCATAGTTTCAGGCCGAATTGAACTCTCAATAATGAATGTGGCCCGATGATTATCTGAAAAAAGAGCGACATCATCTGTTGGTTTTCCATGTCCATGAATTGCAATTTTGGTACGTTTAGGTATATTTACAAATTCTGGTCCGAGGTTCCCGACTTCGGCACTATTAATAAGAATTGCTTTTATTGTCTGCATATTTGAAATAGAAGGATACTGCTTTAACAGTCTAGCTGCGATATTTGCTGCTAACGGTGCGGAGTAGCTCGTACCTGGCTGTTTATCGAAAAATCGTCCAGGGACTGATGAGAGAACTTGTATACCATAAACATCGGGTTCCGTTTGTCTATCATAATCTCCACCCGGCATTAAAATATCAGGTTTAACTAATTGAAGATTTACCAATGTCTTCTTAAGAGACCCATCATTCCAGTCAAAGTGGCTTTTTCGACTGTATACGGCAGGATAAGATTCATCGATTGAAAATCCGTCAAAATTTTGCTCCAGAAGATCATCTGCTACTGCACCGACAGTTATATTATTCATACTGTCTGCCGGGGTTTGAAGATTTGTAACTTCATCCAAAAAATGATCAGGATAATCTAAGAGGGTAGCTCCACGTCTTCGATAGAGTGATTGAAGGTTCCCTGTCGATATAAAGATTAGGATGTTCAACTCGTTGGCCAGTTGATCAAGAGAAAAAGTATATTCTGATTGTTTCTCATGCGTTTTCTTTGGTTCATCCCACGTCACAGTGAGAACAAATATTCTAACACCATATTCTTCGTATGCTCTTCTTATTGCATCAATTACACCTTTTTGAGATATGGTGGTCCTATTGCGGGAAATAATCTTGATTGGTAGAATTCGTGCATCAGCTTCAAATTCTCCAAGAAAATCCGGAAAAGGTTTTATCCCAAGGGCGGCCAGTCCGGCTACACCGGTTCCATGGTCAATCTGATCGTCAAAAGGATCAGTATTGGTTAGATCAAAAGATGGATTGGCTTCTATTAATAATGGTGCTAAAGGATTCTGATCGCTGACACCTGAATCAAGGATTCCAATAATTGGCAGCCCCTCGATATCGTCTTCATTAATTGAAAATCCATATTCTCGGATGGGAATGCCATATCGCGATGGACGGATAATTCCAGAATCATGAGACGATACGCTCTGAAGAATGTCGAAATTATCGGCAATTTCAATAAGCGTTTCCATAATGGGATTAACCAGCTCAATGGTTTCCGATCTGGTATTTAGCTCAAAGTCGACATTTTGTTCTTGTAAATATTTAACTAACCTTCTTTGGATAGGTTCGATGTAATCAGCAAAGAGACCGGAAGTTTTAATAAGATCAACGGTAACCCTAGGATGTGTTTCGGATATTTTCAAAATCTCTTCGGTAGAAAACCCGTTGAATGATTTTATGAACCGGATAATAGGTGAGTATTCATCTGATTCACGAGGATTTTCGGCTTCAATAAAGTTTTGAATATCAGTGATGAATTGCTCGAAACGATCTCGATCCTCAATAGCGAATAATCCGGACCGGTTATAGTCCCAAAATGATACAGGAGTTAGACCAAATCTCTGGAGGTATTTTCTTCTAAAGTCGGCAATTTTAAAAACGTTAAAGAAGTTAAACTGGATAAAATCTAAGTGTCTGACATCTATTTGAGGGTTTCTTCGCTCTGCTCTTTGGCGGCGTTTCCTGTTAAAGTTACCCAGGCTGACTCGAAAGTCTTCCTGCATGGGCATATAATCCTTTTGGATTGGTTCTTCATCGTCTCCCGAATTTACATTTCGTCTCGGATAGTTGAAGTTACCGCCGTGTAGCTGCTCTCCGCGAAAATATAAGTGAGGCCTTTTTGCCATAAAAATAATGTTAATTCATGTTGATATAACCATTGCTTTAAACTGTAAATAAACGGGATGTCGAGTATTTTCGGACATTCCGATACATTATCATATCAGCCTGCTCAATGATCTTATAGTTCGCGAAATAAACCATGTTACGTAACTGGCGATCCCGATCCCAACCGGCATCAATAATAGCCGGAGTGATGAATTTCGTACGAATATCCTGTTCTGACAGTTCAGATTTCCTCATAATACCAATAACGGGCCAATCACGTGGACTCCTTATCTTTTGATGATCATAGTACTGATGATTTTAAAAATTATCGAGCTGTTAAGAGAAATATTTATTGTAGGGATCATGCGAGTCATAAACTTAGTAAACACTTATTAAGAGATAATGCCCCTTAAATTATTTAATCTGGAATCAGACAGCAGTAATCTGTTTTAGATGAATATGCTTAAAGTTGTTATCCATAAGACCGTCAAAAACTTCTGAACTTAGATCTCGTTCTCCACTTTTCCACTTTTTTTGAAGGTCCAGCCAGAAATCCGTCGGATCAATCACACATTCGACAAGACATATCTCCAATTTCGACCCGCCCCCAAGTAGTTTTGATAATGATCGAAGGTCTGATATATACATATCTCGCTTAGCTGTACTTTCAGTGAACACTTGGTAAACCAATAAACGATTGTGGACGTTACCATAGCAGGCAGATGCTGCTCGGTGAATCAATTGGTATGGAAGGGCTTCAACATCAGAAATTTTAAGATCTTCTCCAGAACATTTGTTTAAAAGCTGAAGCCATCCAGTCATGACTTCGTGGCGGTTCTTTGTATTTGATTTATTAAGCCAGGTACCAACTTCAGCATAACGCGGTTCTTTGTATTTAGCTTCAATATAAACTGAGGTTGATCCGAAAGACAATTTAAGATCTGTACACGATGGATTCCCTTTGCCCCTCTGTGTTGGAACCCGGTGCTCAAAGTCTAAGTAAATTGATTCGGATGAAGAGTGTTTAATGACCTTTTTTAACTCATCTATACGAGTAATCGGATTCCGCCAGTATGATAGAAGTGGTATCGTAGACCGTGTAGGAGATGCAAATTCCTTAGTGCTGTATCGTTTTAGGAGATCTTCATAGCCGCCAACCTCATTCCCAGCATAAGACCAGATAACACTCATAAGCAACTCTCCAGAATCATTTATCTAACACCTCACTCTTTAATTATTATAGGGATGATAAGTATATATCTCAGAAAGGAAAATTTATAGTTTCACAATAAATTACAGAAGTTCAAGCGAGATGATAAATCTATGATTCATTCAGTGCATTAATTAATGACTCAATATCACCATAGTTAGCAATAGCAACATTTAAGTTTTGCTTTTGAACTCTTATTGATCCGTAAACGGGGAAATTGCTTTTATAGCCCAAAAGTTGAACCATTTTCTGTTTATCAATACTAATGGCTTTAAGGTCATCTAAAAGGTAGATCAGACTCCATGGCTTCCCAGGTGTAAAGGACCAAAGTTTATTGCCCAAAGACTCAGATTCTAACTTGCCCTTGATTTTACCCACTAGATCAAATTTTCCGGTACCTTTAATAGTTAGAAGAACATAGTCGCCTTTCTCCATACGATTAAACATAGATCTATTACTTTCGGTCATCGCCCAGCAGTTAAAGGATTCATCTTGTCCTAATATTGATCGGAGTCGATTTTTATCACTATGGTTTAAATACAGCGATGCGTCTTCAAAACGTACTTTTTTTTGAATAGACTGCTTGATGTTTGATTTATCAGCAGGCACAAGGAATAAATTGTGATTCGAAGAAACAGTATACAATTCTCTTTTCTCCAATGACTTACTCGTCTTAATACCGGATTCGTATTGATCAAGAAGTTTATCGATAACGCTGGCCGGTGTATCAACTAATGGTTCTGCAAGTTGTTGGAGTCTGCTGAACGTCTCATCCGATATTCTGATAACTTTACCCATGATAATAGTGTTTAAGTGTTATTATGTTACATTGTAACACCAGTAAATTTAACCGAAAATAAATAGTAGTCAAGTCTGGATTAAAGTAACGTCTGTATCTTTAATGATTTTAATTTACTTGATGGTATAGCTAATCGACTGAAGATCGATTGAAAATCCTTGTTTCTATGTAATAGGGCCAAAACCATAGGATCTTTAGTCCCATTTTTGTACTAAAAATATTTATTTAATTTTTGGGCGGTATGTTCGATATGTGTGCCAGTTTAATTCTCATTCAAAAAGCGTATATTCTTGTAAACGATTTCATAGACTAAGTAGATCTTAATGCAGAAGAATAGAACGTACTCAGTTCAAGATGTGGCACGAGAAGCTAAGGTCTCTACAGCAACAGTTTCTCGTGCACTGAATAAATCAGCAAATGTAAAAAAATCAACTGCTGAACGTGTTTTGGCCGCAGCAAAAAAATTAGATTACAAACCGGATCGTGTGGCACGGCGAATGAGGGTCAAAACAACAGACTCCCTGATTATAGGATTAATAATAACAGACATTGGTAATCCTTTTTTTTCAGATCTGTCACGTGGTGTTGAGGATGTAAGTCACAGATTTAAGAATGCTGTGATGATCAGCAATACAGATGAAAATCCGGAAAAGGAGAAGTTTTATATTGACTCAATGCTATCCGAAAAAGTATCGGGATTTATTATTGCTCCGACATCTGGTAATATCAATTATCTACAGGAATTATCACGCGATGGATTCCCGATGGTTTGTGTTGATAGGAAACCATCGGGTTTGGATATGGATTCTGTTTTAATAAATAATGAAAAAGGCGCTTATATAGCTGTAAAAAGATTGTTGGAACTGGGACATAAAAGAATTGGAATCATCAATGGTATCAAGGGATTAAGTACTACTGATGAAAGGTATAAAGGTTATAAGAAAGCGTTGAAAGAGGCAAATTTATCGCTTGTATCTGATTTGGTCGTGTTTGAAAACTATAAAGAATCAGGGGGAAAGCATGGGATGCAAACTTTTTTGTCATTAGATGAGCCACCAACTGCTGTTTTTTCAACAAATAATTTGATGACACTCGGTTGTATCGAGGAAATAAAGAAACAAAATTTGATAATTCCGAATGATATAGCTCTTATTGGATTCGATGATATGTCTTGGTCAAATGCACTAAACCCGCCTTTAACTGCAGTGAAACAGCCAGGTTATGAATTAGGAGTTAATGCAGCTGAACTATTGATGAAAAGGCTAAACAACCCAAATCTTAACACCACTAATATTATGCTGAATCCCGAATTGGTTGTTAGGGAATCATGCGGAAAAGCAATCTTACAAAGGTAAGCTATCAATCACGGAAATTGATAAGTATCTGATATTTATGGCTTTTGTTAAGCATAAGGCGATATAACAAAAAAAAAGAAAGAAAGTGCTTGACAAATAAAAATGTAATCGTTTTCTTTTTGGAAGCGGTTTCGCGGGATAAAAACTACTAATTGTGTGTCTTGTCCTTGTTATTCAAGTAAACGATTACATTAATAGTGCGTCTGTGATAACCCTACTTAGAGATTCATATCAAATAAAGTGGTTTATATGATGAATTACTACAATGGTTACAATACAGTGGCAGGATTTGCAATAGTCACATTCATGATCAGCGTATTACTCTGTTTAACCTTAACGGTAAGTGCAAATGCTCAGCAGCAGGTATCAGGAAGGGTTACAGATGCAACAACAAATGAACCCCTTCCAGGAGTGAATATAGCTGTTAAGGGTACGACTACAGGAACTTCAACTGATAGAAATGGAAACTATCTCTTGACGGTGCCATCACTGAAGGATACTCTGCAATATTCTTTTATTGGGTATAAGACTCAGCTAACACCGGTTAATGGGAGGACCACGATAAATATAGAATTGCAGTCTGAAGTCGTCACTGGTCAAGAAATGGTGGTTGTAGGTTACGGTACGCAAAGCAAAAGGAATATAACGGGTTCTATTTCTACCATAAATATGACCAAAACGAATCAAGACCTTCCGAATACCAATGTTAGTCAGTCTCTTAGCACAGTACCCGGTGTTCAGTTTAATAGTAATGGAAGGCCCGGCCAGGGGGGGACTATACTCATTAGGGGAAAAAACTCTCTTAGTGGGGGAAATAGCCCGTTAATTGTTTTGGATGGGATTATTTTCAATGGTTCTTTGTCTGATATCAATCCTCAAGACATCAAAACGATGGATATTCTTAAGGATGCAAGTGCTACCGCTATATATGGATCGAGGGCGTCAAATGGGGTTATTCTAATTACCTCAAAAGAAGGAACTACAAAAAAACCTTCTGTTAAAGTTAATCTATCAAGTGGACTATCATACGCTTCACATTGGATTAAACTATTAAGTCCACAAAGATACATAGAAAGAAGACTGGATTGGAGGAAGCAGAATGGTTTGGAGGCTGATCCATCTAAAATATCGAATTATTTAGCTCCCACGGAAGCAGAAAACTATAAAAATGGAATTACACATAATCCATGGGATATAATCTCACAACAGGGTAGGCTGAATACATTACATCTGAGTGTATCCGGTATAACAAATGGTCTGAATTACTATGTATCAGGTTCTTACAGTAATGATAAAGGATTAGTGCTCAATGATAACCAAGAGCGAGATGTTTTACGAGCTAATCTTAATTTTGATGCGACTGATTGGCTGAATCTCGGTACTGAAACAGCATATTCACGCAGAAATCTTTCCGGTATTAGTGCGAATGTTCGGGATGCCTATAGAGATAGCCCTTTCGGAACATGGTATTACAAAGATGGAGAACCAACGTTAAATCCAGTAGCAAGTGAAAGGGCCGCTGGAAACCCGGTGCGAAACACCCTTCTAACCAGCAATGACGAAATCAATACTAATTTGTTCAGCAATCTTTTTGCAAAACTAAAAGTACCCCTTTTTAACGGGAGACTGAGTTATAGATTAAACTATTCTCCTAACTTTTTATGGAACCATAATTTTAACTATATGCGTCAAGACTCGCATCTCAGTTATAATAATACATATGCAAATAAATACTATTCGGATGGGTTTAACTGGGTGCTGGAAAATATTCTCAAATATTCCGGTAGTATTAGTGAGAGTCAAACTATTGATCTTACATTATTATACAGTCGTACTCATTCAGACCTAAACTCTACAACTGCTAATGCTAACTTGTTGAGCATAGATGGTTTGGGTTACAATGACCTGAATCTAGGCAACATTTTGACTAATACTTCATACGCACAAAAAATAGAGCAGGTCTCATACATGGGGCGTTTAAATTATGCAATCAGGGATAAATATATTTTCACCTTTACTGCAAGAAGAGATGGCAGTTCCGTTTTTGCTGTAAATAACAAGTATGCGACATTTCCATCAGGCGCGTTTGCGTGGATAATGTCAGATGAACCTTTTATGAAAAATGTAAAGGTTTTGAACCTGCTTAAGTTACGGGTGTCATATGGAGCAATTGGGAACCAGGCGATCGATCCCTATCAGTCACTTAGCTTATCTAATACGGTTAATTATGTATTCGGAAATGCAGCAAACCAAAAGATCGGTGTTGTAAACTCAACCTTAGGTAATGATAATCTGAAATGGGAGACAACATATGAAGCCGATGCAGCAGTTGATTTTGGGTTGTTAAATAATCGCATTACTGGAACTATTGAAGTTTACAATAGTAATACTAAGAACTTATTGATAAAGCGAAACATTCCTGTTATAAACGGCTATTCAAGCATATTAACAAATATCGGACAGACTAATAACAAAGGAATAGAGATTTCACTAAGTAGTATTAATGTCAAGAATAATGAATTTTCGTGGACAAGTGATTTAGCATTTTCACACAACGTAAATAAAATCGTCCACCTTTTCCGTACTGACGTCAATCATGATGGGAAAGAGGATAACAGCATAGCCAATGGTTGGTTTATTGGAAAACCGATAGGTGCCTATTACGATTATGTTTTTGATGGTATTTATCAAGAAGGAGATAAAAATATTCCAGCCGGATCTCAACCTGGTTTCGTTCGCGTAAAAGATATAAATGGAGACGGTAAAATTACGCCAGCTGACCGACAAGTTGTAGCTACCGGTGGTAGCCCAAAATTTCAATTCAATCTTACCAATCGATTAGATTATAAAAATTTTCATCTATCTGTGAATATAAACTCTATGCTGGGTTGGAAAGCTCCTTTCAATTTGATAAATCCCCTAGTTCCTGGTAGAGCTCTAAATCAGTTTGATGGAGGGTGGTGGACACCTCAGAATAAATCTAATTCCCGTCCTTCATTGGTTTATAGTAATCCTCTTGGTATTAACTGGTATATGAGTCGGAACTTCGTCCGTATTAATGATATATCGTTTGCCTATAATCTTAATAAAAAAGTGTTAAAAAAAATCGGTTTAACCGATTTAAGACTATCAGTGAGCGTGAAAAACCTTTACACGTTTACTAACTGGCCTGGCACGGATCCTGAAAGTGGCGGTGAATACCTCAGTAACCAAGGTAGTGACCAATTATATCCAATGCCGAGAACATTCTCGTTAGGATTGAATGTAGGATTTTAACCAAATACTGTTTTATAAATTCTAAAATATGTTGTTATGAGAATTTTAACTAGAAAATCATACTTAAGAAATATAATTGTATCAGGTGTGTTAGTATTTGGCATTTTAAGTTTGTCGACTTCTTGCAACCATGATATCCTCAACGAGACACCATTGTCATCCTTGAGTGCAAAAGCTACACTGAATTCGAAAGAAGGTTTCGAAACGTATTTGATTGGCTTAGTGAGATCAGCAAGAGAAGAGATGACCCAGGATGACAATACTTACTTTATTACTAATTGGCCTGGTACTGATATTGGTGCAGATGCTGGGGAAGAATATTATACATACCGCAACTGGGTATCATATCTAAATCCCAATACCCCAGAAGTGAAGACTAACTGGGATTGGGCGTATAAAGAGATGATTTCCCAAGCTAACACAATAATTACTTACGCTAACAAACCTGAATTACAAAAGATATGGGCGAATGACCAAGAAAAAAATGCTGTAATTGCGGAGGCCAAATTCTTCCGCGCTTATACCTATAATTTTTTGGCAAATCTTTATGGAGGTGTTCCTATAGTGGATACTCTCCAGAGTCAGCCTCGTTTTGACTACGTAAGAGCTAAAAGAAGTGCGGTGTATAGTTTTGCGCAAAAGGATTTGGAATTTGCCGTCAAATGGTTACCTGAAACTGTTCCGGCAAATAAGGAGGGGAGTATCGTTAAAGCCGCAGCAGAATATTTATTAACAAATGTTGACATTAGCTTGGGTCAATATGAGAAAGCAATTGAGAGCGCATCTACAGTAATTAATTCTGGTAATTATCACTTAATGACAAAACGTTTTGGCAGTAAAGCTAATGAACCTGGGGATGTATTTTCTGATTTATTTCAGGATGGGAATTATAATAGAAGCTCAGGTAACATGGAATCTATATACGTATGGCAATTTGCTGAGAATATAGCTGGTGGTGGTGGAACACGAGGTGGAAATGCCACTATCCGAAATATCGGTCCTTTTTTGACTAAAATAAAAGATCCAGACGGTGTAGCAGACATTCCAACTGATACACTGGGTAGAGGTGTCGGTCGTGTAAGAGGTACAAATTATTCTATCTATGATATCTGGAAGAATGATGAAGATGATATTAGAAACTCAAAATATAATTTCCGAAGGAAATTCTACTTTAATAACCCTGCATCTAAATATTACGGTCAGCTGATTAAAAATGTAATCAACTTATCCAAAGAAGATACTTCAAGAAGGCTATATGCCTATCCTCGAAAAATTGAAGGTAATCCATGGGAAGGCGATAATGCATCTGGGCGGACTACAAATGATGTTTATGTCTATAGATTAGCTGGATTGTATTTGCTACGAGCAGAAGCATATTTGAGAAATGGAGAAAAACAAAAGGCTGCTGATGATATTAATAAAGTCCGTTCAAGGGCACATGCATCATCAATAAGTGCAAGCGACGTCAGTGTGGATTTTATTCTTGATGAGAGGGCAAGAGAATTGATGTATGAAGTCTCAAGAAGGCGAACCCTTATGCGTATGGGCAAATTAGTAGAACGGGTAAGAAAATACGGATTTCCTGAAGTTACCAGAGAAACAATTCAAGATTACGATAGCTTATGGCCAATACCACAAGATGCTATCGATGCCAACTTTGCAAAAAAGTTGGAGCAAAACCCAGGATATTAAGGCGTCTCATTTTCTAATGAATCGCATAAAATGTGAGTGAAGTTTCAATTTTGTGTTTTTGATTGTTTAGGATGAATTGTTCTTTTTACATTGGGTTAATTATAATGTAAATAGATATTTATGCATGTAAAGTTAATTGTAATAATAGATAATTGACGATAGGCTTTATCTAAATAACTTTTAATTCAAAATGTAATGACTATTATTATTTAAATAATAGTCAATGGGATATGCTTTTTAAAAATATTAAAAGTGGTAATAATAAAGTTGTATAAAGTCTATATGAAAAAACTATATCCCATATATCAGATATAGTATTAAATGAAGCATTGAGTTCAAGAATATTTCTCATTGGATGTAATGTTTATTCACTAGTAATTGGAAAAAAAGGTCTTTATGAAACAAAATTCATATGGTTTTTTCATATTTATCATTGCATTTTTCAGCGTGATTTTATTAGCGCCTAATGCGTATTCATTTAATAACAATTTTCAGGATTTGTCTGAGGCCAAAATAGTAGTTCCCTCAGAATTGTCTAAGACAGAGCAGGCATCTGTTCAGATGCTAGTCGATGAAATCAACATGCGAACTCGTATTCGTCTGTCTGTGACGACACGATGGCCGGAATCAAACACACCTGTTATAGCCATTGGGCCGGCAGATAAACTTCAAAACAATCGGGGACCCTTTGCTAGATCTTTGTTTCAATCCTCAGCACATGATCATGCAGAGGGTTTCCGGATTATTACTAATGAACAGACTCGGCATGCGCCGACTATTCTTATTCTGGGTAATGATGCCCGGGGCATGTTGTTTGGAGCGGGATACTTCCTACGAAAGATTACTATGTATCCACAAAAAATCCTTGTTCCTGCCTCATTGAATATATCGACACACCCACAACTCCCCCTTCGTGGACATCAACTTGGATACCGCCCAAAGACCAATTCTTATGATGGATTTACTGTGAGAATGTGGGAGAGTTACATAAGAGATCTAATCGTATTCGGGACCAATTCTTTTGAACTATTACCCCCCCACACAGATGATATTTCAGACAGTCCCATGTTTTCTCGTCCCCAACTGTCAATGATGGTTAAGATGGATGAGATTATCAAGAAGTACGGATTAAATACTTGGATATGGTATCCAATGATGTATGGAGATTATACGAAGAAAGAAAATGTGGAGAAGTCACTGGCCGAGAACAAGAAAATCTTTTCCAGTCTTCCTAAAATCGACGTCGTATTTGTTCCGGGTGGAGATCCTGGTCATACACCACCTAAGGTGATGTTCAGTTACATGAAAAAGGAGGCCGCCTTGCTGCATCAGTATCATCCCAAAGCCCAATTGTGGATGTCTCCGCAGGGATTTAGCGGTCAATGGCTACAAGAGTTTTACCAGCTTCTGAAGAAGGAACCTGCTTGGTTAGGTGGAATTGTCTATGGGCCGCAATTGGGAATGAGCATCGCAGAGCTTCGGCGTAAGATACCCACACACTATCCAATCCGCCGTTATCCTGACATTACTCATAATTACGACTCCCAGTATCCGGTGCCGGATTGGGATTATGCCTACGTGGCCACCGAGAACCGGGAATCGATTAATCCCCGGCCCATGCAGGAGGCTGCTATTTTCCATTCGGTAAGCCAGAAGGATTATTACGGATTCATAACTTATTCTGAGGGAATAAACGATGATGTTAATAAAATGGTCTGGAGCGGTCTGGGCTGGAATCCAAAGGCAAATGTACTGGATATCTTGCGTGATTACAGCCGGTATTTCATTGGACCCCAGTATACTGATAGTTATGCCAAGGGACTTCTCGACCTGGAGAGAGACTGGGAGGGGCCGTTGCTGGGTAACACCTCGGTGTACAACACACTGGAAAAGTTCCAGTCAATGGAAAAGGAGGCATCACCTTCTCAGCGGTTGAACTGGCGGTTTCAGGAAGGTCTTTATCGGGCGTATTATGATGCGTATAACCGAAGTCGTCTGATCTATGAGACGGGACTGGAGGATAAGGCGATAGGTCTTCTGCGCCAGGCATCCCGGACCGGATCTCTACTGGCGATGAGGCGTGCACGTTCAGTGCTTGATGATGCTGTGGAGGACCCAGTATCTCAGGACTGGGAGCGACGAATATATGAACTGGCCGAAGCACTTTTTCAGAGTATCCATATGCAAAAAAGCGTGACCAGATATTTTGCCAAAGCAGTTAGAAGAGGAGCTAATCTGGATCTAATCAACTATCCGCTTAATAACCGTATTTGGTTAGAGAAACAATTCGATCGGATCAGCGAAATAAAGGACGAGAAGGCAAGGTTGGCTGGGATAGACAGCTTGGTGAATTGGACGAACCCGGGACCGGGTGGGTTTTATGACGATCTTGGGAATCTTGGGCATCAGCCAGACTTGGTCAAAGGGAAACCGTACGATAAGGATCCTTCTTTTTTGACTAGTCCATTTACGGGCTTTACTGTGGGGAACCGTGTGAAAGATTGGAGGGTATCTTGGTCGAGATATGCTCAAACATTATATAATCAACCTCTTAGTATGAAGTATACGCACCTTGACACCACAGCACAATACGAAGTCAAAATGGTCTATACAGGCGACGATTTCAATACTAAAATTCGCCTAATGGCAGATGATAATATCCAGGTGCATCCTTATATCAAAAAACCAATGCCTGTTCATCCGGTTGAGTTTGATATTCCCCGGCAAGCCACCCGTGACGGAAACTTGACTTTGACATGGAATCAAGAGTTAGGGCAGGGGGGGAACGGACGTGGATGTCAGGTGGCAGAAGTTTGGCTAATAAAGAAAGAAACCAATAAGTAACTGTTAAAAAAGAATTAATAAAAATACAAAGACGCAATGTCATTATGAGTTTGAAAACCAGTTTGGTTAAAAAAAAGCTAAAAGAAGGAAAAACATGCTTTGGAACCATGCTTCGCATCCTAAAATCTCCCCAAGCGATTGCATTATATGCGTCGCAGAAATGGGATTATGTGATACTGGACACCGAACATAGTGACTATGATTATGAAACACTGGGTAATTGTTCATTATTAGCCAAATATGAAGATTTAGCATTATATGTCCGGGTTCCTGATAAATTGTATCATCAAATGGCACAAATACTAGATATCGGAGCTGAAGGTTTAATACTCCCACAAGTCAGGTCAAAAGATGAGGTTGAATACATCGTAAAATCGACTAAGTATGCTCCAGCGGGGAAAAGAGGAGTAAGTATCTCTAATATCGTTACACAGTTTAGAGATCACGATTTAGTAGAATATACAAATTGGGCAAATAATGAACTCATGACCGTTGTTCAGATAGAAAGTGAGGAGGGGGTAGAGAACGTATATGATATTGTGTCTGTGAAAGGTGTTGATGCAGTTATGATAGGTCCCTCTGATCTAACCCAGGATATGGGTATTCCAGGAGAAATTCATCATCCAAAGACAGAGGATGCGTTTCGTAAGGTTATTTCAGCCTGCAATAAATATGGAGTTGCGCCAGGTATCCATCTCAATGACATGGAAGATGTAAAAAAATTGGTGTCTGAAGGAATGCGGTTTATCACATATAGTTATGATATTCAATTTCTCAAGAATGCCTCTCACAATGCCTTATCCCAATTACATCACGTTGGTCAATAACAAATGGATCAATATTCATGAAATTGTTCATTCTGATTTACTGCCGGAGTATTCAAAATGTCTGGTGAACTCACGAAAAATTCAGACTTTGATCTGTTTCGAAAATTTAAAGATGCTGGAAGAAAAGTTTATTGTAAATGCGGTGTAGGTTGTTATTCCTTTTTAACCGAAAATCCGCACACCAAGGATTGTAAACGTTTATAATTTGAACACAAAATATGCTGATTAGTTAAATGTCTTTGAAGGTATACAGAATGAAGTTTTATTCGGATTCTCGGACTTCCCAATTGTTTATAGTTACCCTGATTTTACTGATGTCTGTATCTATGTGTTATGGACAAAATTCTTATTTTAAATCAGAACTAATCCTGCCTTTCCAAAGTGAACACGTTCACGGATCAACTATAGTCGAGTTACCTAATGGAGATTTGCTTGCCGGGTGGTATCAAGGAAGTGGTGAACGTTGGGCAGATAACGTTAAAATCTATGGTGCGAGGAAAAAATTTGGTAGCAACGAATGGAGTAAGCCATTCGTTTTGGCAGATATTAAAGGGTTTCCTGATATCAATCCCATCCTATTTATGGATGGGAAGCATCACTTATGGCTGATGTGGTATACAGTAATTGCAAATCAATGGGAAACGTCACTCCTCAATTACAGAATAAGTGATGACTATTCCAATATGCTTGGTCCACCATTATGGGATTGGCAATCAAACCTTCTTGTTAAACCGGGAGACAAAACAGAGCGAGGAATCCAGCCGGAGGATTCATTTGTGCGATCCGTAAAAAAGCAATTAAAGGAGCTAAAAAAAAACTTCAAATCTGCCAAAGAAGAGAAGTTATACAACAATTGGAGCCACCAAATTATTTCCAAAGCTAAAGGAAAAAATATGGTTAAAGATGGGCGCATAATCCATAAAGATGGCACCTATGAGAAAGCCAAATTAGGATATCCCTATTTCCGTAGAATGGGTTGGCAGACAAGAAATAAACCTTTCATAACCCGATCAGGCAGGATGATTGTCCCACTTTATTCTGACGGGTTTAGTTTTTCATTAATGGCATACACTGATAACTGGGGAAAAAATTGGAAGTATAGTACCCCTCTAGTAGGATTAGGAAATATTCAACCTGCTATTACAGTAACGAAAACTGGTGAATTAGTTGCATATATGCGGGATAATGGACCTCCACCGAAACGCCTGCAAGTTAGTCGTTCAACAGATAATGGGGAAACGTGGAGCTTGGTCAAAGATACTTCAATTCCGAATCCTGGATCAGCAGCTGATATTGTGACTCTAAAAAACAGTCATTGGGTGCTAATATATAATGATACAGAGAAGAGACGTAATAGCCTTGCAGTAGCATTATCAGAAGATGACGGGAAAACATGGCCCTGGAAAAAGAAGATTGAATTCGATAATAGTACCAACCCCAGAGAAGCCCATTATCCAGCTATTATTCAGGGACATAATGGTAATATTTACGTGACCTACAGTTACTATTTACCAGAACAAAAGCATGTAAAACGACAAACCATAAAATATGCTGTATTTAATGAAAGCTGGATAAAGTCTGAATAATGAATAGTTGCAAGTTTTAATAGCATCATATAAATGTAGGTGTCGCATTGGAATTATCAGTATTAGATCTCACAATTGTATTATTATACTTGGTTGGTACCGTTGCATTTGGATCTTGGTTTGTTCGTACCAACAGGAATCCCGATGCATTTATGGCTGCCAACAGATCCTTACCCGGATGGGTAGTAGGATTATCAGTCATTGGAACATATATAAGCAGTATTAGTTTTTTAGCTAATCCCGGCAAGGCGTACATGTCCAATTGGAATCCTTTCGTTTTCAGTTTATCACTTCCACTTGCTGCCTGGATAGCTGTCCGTTATTTCGTCCCCTTTTACCGTAGCGTCGGTGAGATATCTGCCTATCATCATTTAGAGAAAAGATTTGGACCATGGGCCAGAACCTATGCGGTTATCATGTATCTATTAACACAAGTAGCCCGAATTGCAACTATTCTTTATTTAGTTGCATTGACAATGGGTGAGTTTGTTGGGTTGGATATAAAGTTAATTATCATTGTTACCGGAATTTTGGTAACAATGTATACTATGTTAGGAGGCATTGAAGGTGTAATATGGACGGATGCTGTTCAAACAGTTGTACTTGTTTTGGGGGCTGTGATAACAGTTGTGGTTCTATTAATCGATGCTCCAGGTGGCGCAGCAAATATTTTCAAGATTGCAGCGGATCATAATAAATTTAGTCTTGGAAGCTTTAGTGCAAGTATATCAAAACCCACATTTTGGGTAGTGTTGATATATGGTATCGCCATAAATCTCCAAAATTTTGGGATAGATCAGGGATATATTCAGAGATACATAACTGCTCGCTCCGATCGTGATGCAAAAATTAGCGTATGGATGGGAGCATTATCTTATCTGCCTATTTCAGCCTTGTTTTTTTTTATTGGAACAGCTTTGTTCGCGTTTTATACTCTGCAACCCACTTTGCTTCCCGGCAATATTAGCGGCGATGCAGTATATCCTTTTTTCATTATCCATACTCTACCTATTGGGATTACAGGGCTGGTGGTTTCAGCAATATTTGCTGCCGCTATGAGCACACTTTCTTCAAGTATGAATAGTTCGGCAACTTTACTTCTCCAGGATATTTATAAACGTTATTTCCGACCTCAAGCTGGCTCCAAAGAATCCATGAAAGTACTATATATAACGACATTTCTCTGGGGAATACTTGGCACTGGCATCGCCATCCTGTTGATTGGAGCTAAAAGTGCATTAGATACGTGGTGGGAGTTGGCAAGCATCTTCAGTGGTGGCATGCTGGGACTTTTTTTACTTGGAATAATGACACGGGCAAAAAATCCGGCAGCTATTGCTGGGGTCATTTTAGGCGTAATAGTGATTTTCTGGATGTCAATTTCTCCAACATGGACTGGTGAATTATCCAAATTCAAAAGTCCCTTTCATAGTTTCTTGATCATAGTTATTGGAACGCTAGTGATTCTATTGACCGGTATATGCGTGAATTATTTCAGGGAAAAGTTAACTCTTAAAAAGTATGTAGCGAATTCGGATGAATACTAAAATGTTTGCATCAAAAATCAATGAACCAAATGATAAATAAATCAAAATGAATTCATTTAAAGGCATAATTCCACCTTTGGCGACACCCTTGCTTGAAGATGGAGACTTAGATATTAACGGTTTGGAAAAGTTAATCGAACATGTAATTAGTGGCGGGGTTCATGGTTTGTTTATCCTTGGCACGACTGGTGAGGGGCCAAGTCTCTCTTATTCTTTAAGGGTTGATTTAATTAAAAGAGTTTGTCGATTAGTCAATGGAAGAGTTCCTGTATTGGTGGGTATAACCGATTCTTCATTTTCAGAATCGGTACATATGGCCCAAAAATCATATGAGCTTGGGGCTCAGGGTGTTGTTGCTGCTCCACCATTTTATTTCTATGTCAATGAAAAGGAATTAAACAGCTATTTCGACCAACTTATTGAGAGGGTTGATCTCCCTATTTTTTTATATAACCAGCCTTCACTTACAAAATTAAAGATAAATCTTGAATTGGTTGAACGGTTAACTGAAAACCCTAAAGTCATTGGCTTTAAAGATAGTTCTTCTGACGTGATCTTTTTCCATAAAGTAAATCACCTAAAAAGTAGATCAAATTTTTCATTACTTATAGGTCCGGAAGAGCTCCTAATGGAAACACTACTACTGGGAGCAGACGGAGGAATTCCAGGTGGTGCCAACATATTTCCCAAATTATATGTATCCCTATTTGATGCTATACAAAACAATAACTTGAAAGAGGCACTTGACTTCCATGACAAAATAATAGAACTAAGCTCAATTGTATATAGTGGAAGTGGATATGGTTCGAGTAACGTAATTGGTGGGATAAAGAAAGCTTTGTCGTGCTTAGGAATTTGCAATGACTACGTGTTAAGTCCACTACAAAGCGTAGATCACGGAAAAGGAAATGGGATTCAGAAATTTATGAGCCAATTCAAATAGGACAGGAGAAAATGAGCAAAGAATTCGTGCTTGGTTGTGATGTCGGTACCGGTTCAGTCCGTGTAGGGTTATTTGACATATACGGAACCATGATATCAGTATTTTTAAAAGAAATACATATTTGGCATCCGGAATCAAATTTTGTTGAACAGTCGTCAGACAATATCTGGAGTGTATTTTGCACATGCGTAAAAGAGGTAATTAAAGAGTCAGGTGTTAATCCTCAACAAATTAAAGGTTTGGGTTTTGATGCAACGTGTTCTCTGGTTGTACTAGACGAAGATGACATGCCGCTGTCTGTTAGCCCGACTAATTCAAATCAACAAAATATAATCGTATGGATGGATCACAGGGCCTTAAAAGAGGCAGAAGATATTAACAGAACAAGACATGATGTACTTCAATATGTCGGCGGTACCATCAGTCCCGAAATGCAGACGCCTAAATTGTTATGGTTGAAAAGGAATAAACCTGACACGTGGAAAAACGCGAAAAAATTTCTGGATCTATCAGACTATATGGTTTATAGAGCAACCGGGACAGATGTGAGATCTGTTTGTACGACAACGTGTAAATGGACTTACCTGGCTCATGAAAATTTTGGTAAAAAGAGCAGTCTTGGAAGTTGGGACGCCTCATACTTTAACAAAATAGGTCTTGAAGAAATAGTAGATCAAGATTATAAATGTATTGGTCAGAGTATCAGACCTGTTGGTGAACCAGTCGGTAATGGATTAACGGAAGAAGCTGCCGAAGAGCTAGGTCTGCCGGTACATACTGCTGTGGGAGTTGCAATTATTGATGCACACGCGGGAGGAATTGGTCTGCTAGGTATGGGTTCAGTCGATACAAATCAATTGAACCAACGTTTAGCCCTAATCGGGGGGACATCCAGTTGTCATATGGTTGTATCTTCAAAACCTTGCTTTATAAAAGGGATATGGGGACCGTATTACTCTGCCATGGTTCCGGGAATGTGGCTCAATGAGGGGGGACAGTCCGCTACCGGAGCACTCATAGACCACATCATTTTTTCTTCTGCACAATCAAATCAATTGAAAGAGATAGCACAACATGAGAATAAATCAGTGTATCTATGGCTCAATGATCGATTGTCAGTTATGGCAAAAGAAAAGGGATATTCTAATGTTGGATTATTGACACACGACTTACACCTATTGCCCTATTTCCATGGTAACAGATCACCGAGGGCCGATCCGTCACTTACAGGCAGTATTTGTGGATTACATCTGTCATCAACAATAGATGATTTAGCTTTGATTTACTTGGCTACAATCCAGGCTATTGCATACGGGACTCGTCATATAATCGAAGTACTTAACAAAAGTAAATATGCTATCGATACCATTGTAGCGACAGGAGGTGGGACAAAAAATGAACTTTTTTTGCAAGAACATGCAGATATAACCAGATGCAATATTGTTTTAGCTAAAGAATCTGAGGCAGTATTACTGGGAAGCGCCATATTAGGTGCCGTAGCCGGAGACTTATATCCGACGGTACAAGAGGCAATGAAAGGTATGGAAAGTACTGGTGAAATGATTACGCCCAAAAGTGAGATTAACAGCTATCACCAAAATAAATATCAAGTCTTTAAAAAAATGTATGAGGATGAGATTTCCTATCGAAAAATAATGCAGGAATACGCAGAATAAATTACAAAACTAACTAAGGAACGGAATAATGGATAAAAGAGAATTCAAAACGCTTGGTCCCCAAGAACGGTTAATAGGAATCGTCCCTAAAGTTGGTATAAGACCAGTTATTGATGGACGTAGAAGAGGAGTTCGTGAATCGCTCGAAGGACAAACTATGAATATGGCAAAGAATGTTGCTGCATTTATATCAAATAATCTGAAGCATGCCAATGGATTACCGGTAGAATGTGTAATTGCTGATACATGTATTGGGGGAGTAGCGGAGGCCGCACAGTCTGCCAAAAAATTCGAACAAGAAGGTGTAGGTGTTTCTTTGACGGTAACACCTTGTTGGTGCTATGGGTCCGAGACAATGGACATGCATCCCTTGTATCCCAAGGCTATTTGGGGATTTAATGGCAGTGAAAGACCTGGGGCCGTTTATCTTGCTGCAACAAAAGCTGCTCATAACCAAAAAGGATTACCTGTATTCAGCATTTATGGCAGAGAAGTGCAAGATAAAGATGATCAGGACATACCTGGAGACGTTCAAGAAAAAATTCTGCTTTTTGTGAAGGCAGGGCTTGCAATGGCAGAAATGAGAGGTAAATCATATTTGTCGATAGGTTCTGTTTCCATGGGTATAGCCGGTTCGATGATCAATGAAGATTTTTTCGAAGATTATCTGGGAATGAGATGTGAACAGATAGATATGTCGGAAATTATCCGTCGAATCGAAGAAAATATCTATGATCATGATGAATTCGATCTGGCATTGCAGTGGGTAAAGCAATATTGTGCCGAAGGAATGGATCCTAATCCTTCTGTCCGTCAGTTTAGTCGAAAGGAGAAAAATGAGAAATGGGAAATGGTTGTGAAGATGACCCTCATTATCCGTGATCTGATGGTAGGTAATCCCAAATTGAAGACTCTCGGTTTTGAAGAAGAGTCATTGGGGCATAATGCTATTGCATCGGGATTTCAGGGACAACGCCAATGGACCGATCACTTTCCTAATGGTGATTTCTCAGAAGCCATTTTGAATTCATCATTTGATTGGAATGGTATACGTGAACCCTTTATCGTTGCTACTGAAAATGACACCCTGAATGCGACTTGTATGTTGTTAGGTCATTTGCTAACTGGCAGGGCCCAGGTTTTTGGCGATATTCGGACATACTGGAGCCCAGAAGCAGTTCAGCGTGTAACGGGTAAATCATTAAAAGGACTGGCTAAGAATGGTATTATTCATTTCATAAATTCCGGTTCTGCAGCCCTTGATGGTTCCGGATATGAAAAGGACAATGGTAAGTCCGTCATGAAGCAATATAGAGATATTACTCCAGACGACGTGATGGCGTGTCTACAGGCGACAAAATGGTGTCCCGCCAATCATGAATATTTTCGTGGTGGGGGTTATTCTTCAAATTTTTTAACTAAAGGAGAGATGCCGGTAACCATGAGTCGCATTAACCTGATAAAAGGCATCGGACCAGTTTTTCAGATAGCTGAGGGTTTCACAGTTGACTTACCTCAGGACATCCATGAAATACTTGATCAGAGAACAGATCCAACATGGCCAACCACATGGTTTGTACCGCGATTAACAGGAGAGAATGTATTTAAAGATGTTTATTCAGTGATGAACAGTTGGGGTGCGAATCATGGTGTTTTGACATATGGCCATGTTGGAGACCAACTAATTACATTAGCCTCGATGTTACGTATTCCAGTGGCAATGCATAATGTGCCAGATGAAAGGATATTTCGACCAAGTGTCTGGGATGCATTCGGAACAATGAATTCAGAAGGTGCTGATTTCAGGGCCTGTGAAAATTTTAGTTCAGTATTCGGAAAAAGATAGTACTCCACCACAGACTGTTAGTAATTACATTCAGACACCACAAAAACCCTGGACAACTGCGGCGTGTATGAAAGCACGCCACAGTTCTTTTTGCTATTAGGCTTCAAATGAGTCATGATTCTATGAAAAAATCGCACATTAGACTGAGGTTTATTTCGGAAAAAATTAATTATGGATAGTTGCTGTAGCAGCTTAACTACCACTGGAATTCATGTGTGATATCTGAAAGCAGATAGTCTCATCTCTATTTCTTTTTAAGGTCAAAAATTAAATCCATCCCTTTTGAGGGTTCCATCGCTTCACATATTTGTCGGGTACAAGACAACTTTCTACAACCGGCCATAGAAAGTGATCCAAAAGGTTTACCTGAGCGCTTCATCGGCATCAGGAAATTGTCCAAGTATGGCTTGTGAACCAAATATATAAAGCTCGTTGTCCTGTGAAATATCACAAGCAGCGCGTATAGCGTGTTATAATTGTTCTCTTGTCATTCAGAACCCCGGATTTGAAGATACTTTTTCAGTTCATCACGTTCTTTGCTGTTAAGTACTTCCCAGAAGGGAAGGGACTGGCGTAGTCGAACCGATCGTTCAGAATCTGAATAGGTCCTGTTCTCTGCATATAAAAGGGAGGAGGTCACTAATAATCCGACTATTTAAGTCGAACTTCTTTCGAAAAGAGAATAATCAAAAGTATACATGTACATTTTGAAAACAATTAAAATAGGTTACATTAATAGAGCGTGTTTTGTAGACTTGTGATATGGACTGGTGTTGTAGTAAATTTGCTGACTGAGATATCTTAACAGATGGCAATGAAGAAAGTAGTCACAGCTAATCATTTTCAGACTTTCATTGTTGTGGCGTTCAAAAAATTAATACACTGATTCTTTAAAGCCAGGATTTAGTTTTATATGGTGGGTGAATGTCAGATGCAGGTGACTCGGTAAACCTTACTGTCCGTATTAAAAAGGGGAATAAGGAGGCGTTCGAAGAGCTTTTTCGAATGCATTATGGTGGACTGTGTGTGTATGTCAATTCGCTTATTCATGATATTGATGCAAGTGAAGATGTCATTCAATCATTGTTTCTCAGAATATGGGAGAATCGGGAAAATCTTTCACCAGAGAGTAACTTAGACGGGTATATTTTTACATCAGCCAGGAATGCGGCGTTTAATTATATCAAACATCAACGGATAGAAGCTGATTGGCAGAAACAGATGCAATCTGCCTCCGCAGATGATGGTTTAAGTTTTAGTGGTAATATGGAAGATTTAGAGTTTGCCAGATCTATTTTTGATGCTCTTGATAAACTACCTCTGAAACGTAGGATAATTTTTATACTGAGCCGTTATTATAAAATGACTTATAAAGAAATAGCAGATACCCAGAATATCTCTGTAAAGACTGTTGAGACTCAAATTAGCCGATCGCTTCATTTCTTGACCGAATTTTTTATAACTCGCGTCACTCCCAAATAGATTTTCTTTATTCCTTCAGTAAGGATTTATTTTTTATTGCTTAATGTTTGATTGTAATCTTTTTTTTCTGCCAATCTCGTCCAGTCTCTGAAAAAAAATTAAAGCTGTTGTAGGGGTACGCTCTTTTTGGATTGTAAGTTTAATAAAGGCCAGGATATTGTGTACACAATAGTTATAAATATCAGACTGAAATTTTATGGATTGGGAATTAATTGTTAGGTATTTGGAACATAGGTGCTCCGAAGTAGAGAAGAAAAAAGTAGAAGAATGGATTCGGGCCAGCGAGAGCAATCAGGAAATGTTCGAAACTGCCAAACGAATTTGGAGTGCCACAGAGGCACAGCCACATTTATGGAGAACTGATGCAGCGTGGCAAAAAATAAGTACGAGACTCAAAGAAAAAGAAGTTGCAAAAATATTGCCGCTGCATAATACAGTTCAAAAAGAAACTTTCGAGTACTCCCACAAAAGCAGATTCAGTTGGGTTTTTCGCTATGTAGCAATGATTATTGTAATTATTGGTATTTCATGGATGGGCGTTCAGTTGTTTTATAGTTCGGATCATCCAGCAGTTGTTGCCAGTCTTTACCAAAAAGTTATTACTACCCAGAAAGGTCAACGCAAGAAGTTGACATTAAAAGACGGGACTCAAATTGTGCTGGCTCCAGACAGCAGGTTGAAGATTGAAAAGGATTACAACCAGAATGAGAGAAGAGTATATCTCGAAGGCGAGGCTTATTTCCAGGTGACATATAACAAAGAGCATCCATTCAGGGTTGAGACCGCTAAATCAATCGCGCATGATCTTGGAACCGTTTTTAATATTAAGGCCTATCCAAAGGATGAAAGGGTAAGAATTGTTGTAGTTGAAGGGAAAGTTGGCTTTCAACCTAAAGGTAATGTCAGCCAGAAGAAAATGATGGTATTGAAAAGGGGTAATTCATTGTCATACAACAATATTAGCGGAAAATTGGCGGTGAGTAATATTAAGATCGATCGCTATGTGAACTGGGTAAATGGCGTATTGGATATTGATAACCAGACATTTGTTGGGTTGACAAAGGATTTAGAACGGTGGTATAACGTTAGGATAGAGGTCAGGGATACTGCGTTTAATAACAAGCATATAACCGCAGAATTCAAACTAAATAAAAGTATAGATGAGATTCTGACAGCACTATCGGTGTCAATGAATTTTAGTATTCAGAAGACGGCACCAAATGTATACGTCATAAAGTAAGACTCATCTGGCAATGAAAAGGAGTTGACTATGAAGAAATCGTTATTATGTGTCGTTGGTTATGTGATCATTGTCTCTGTCCTATCGGCTAACTCTCTGTTGGCACAAGGTGGGGTTAGCAACTATCAGCCATTGAATTGGTATGCGTCTAATAAAAAACCCACATTCCAATATGGGAAAAAAATAAGCCTGGATATACAAGGTCTGCCTCTTCGTGAGGCTCTAAAGGAGATTGAAAAGGCCGGAAATGTCCAATTGGTTTATGTTAATGAGTTGATTCCAAATAAGCGAGTAACAATGAAACTCAAAGATAGAACAGTTGTAGAGGCATTAAATCTGGCCATCTATAACACTAATCTTGAGTTGCTTGCCGATGGCAATGGTCAAATCATCATTAAACCCAAGAATGACACCCAAAAAGAAGATAGTGTTGCAAATAGCATAAAACAGGGGGTAACACTAAGCGGAATTATTACAGATTCACACACTGGTGACGCTATTCCAGGAGTGAATATCTACATCGTTGAGCTGAAACGCGGAGCGGCAACCGATGTAAACGGGAAATATGAAATAGATGATATGCCGGCAGGTACCTATACCGTACAGATCACATATATCGGCTATGAGAAAGTAATGCGAACAGTGCAGGTTGCCGATCAAAATGTAACATTAAACATAAAACTTGGCGCCAGCACAGTTGGTATGAAACAATTGGTCGTCATGGGGTATGGATCACAGCAGAAAAAAAATGTGACAGGATCGGTTGCATCCATTCCTGTTTCGCGAATTAATAATTTACCCTATATCAATGTTGAGTCGTCTCTTGAAGGACAACTTGCAGGGGTTACAGTTCAACAATCAAATGGTGCCCCAGGTGCCGGACCTACGGTAAGAGTCCGTGGTGTTGGGTCTATTAGTGCCGGAAACGAACCTCTTTATGTAATAGATGGATTCCCGGTAATAAAAAATACCAGTACAGGTGTTCAGGGTGACATTGGTAATCGGCGGGTATCATTTCGTCCGCCACCTCAAGATCCTCTTGCTACTATCAATCCCAATGATATAGCCTCTATTCAGGTCCTCAAAGACGCCTCTGCAGCAGCTATCTATGGTTCAAGAGGGTCAAATGGAGTTGTTATTATAACCACGAAACGTGGTTCCAGGGGCAAAGAAACGCAAATCAATGTAACAGCGCACTATGGCATTCAGCAAGTGGCTCATAAGTTGGATTTGATGAATCCACAGCAATTAGGTCAGTATGTGGTTGATTCGCGAAATAACAACTATTTATCGTCTGTGCCCGGAGCTAGTGCCAGTGATCTCAACAGTAAGAGGAATAATGGATTTTACATGATTCCGACAGCTGTTTTTAATTATGACGGTACCCCGGTCAATGATGTAAATACGGATTGGCAAAATGTAATTTTTAGCGCCGCGCCGACATCAGATATGAATATTTCTGCAGCAGGCGGCGGGTCTAATTTCGATTATTATTTCTCTGGAGAATATTACAATCAAAACGGCATTATCGATGGATCAAATTTCAAAAGATATAGCTTCCATACTAATGTTGATGCTGATTTAAATAGTCGCATAAATATTAAGCTGAATATTAATCCATCCTATGCTGTAAATCGTCAGTTGCCGGCTAATTTCCCGTACTTTGCAACTCCACCAGGAATTGTTTATTCGGCAATAGTCACTTTCCCGAACATCCCTGCCTATAATTCGGATGGAACCATCCATTATGGCGGGCAAACCAATATCGCGAACAATGGAGCCGGACCAAATTTAGGCGCGGGGGTTTCCGATGCGCGTAATCCCCTTGCAATAATGCAAGCTATTGATGATCAGCTTGGTCAGTTCCAAACATTTGGAAATTTAACCGGGACCTATAAAATCACACCGGAATTATTGTTCAAATCCCACTTCGGGATGAATTACAATAGTTACAGAAGGAAATTTTATCGATCATCGGAACTCCCGGATCGTAACCAGACACAAATACCTGGTACACCGTATGGACAGGATGCATCATCTTCTGAAATCAATTGGTTGTGGGAAAATACAATTAGTTATGATCACACCATTAATGATGTTCATAGTATATCTGCAGTAGTTGGTTATACAGCACAAAAGGATAAGGTTGATATTACCCAGACCTTAGCTCAAAATTTCCCGGATGATTTGGTCCACACAATTAGCGGTGGCCAGGTTGTAGGTGGCACCGGTACTATTCAGGAGTGGACATTGGTCTCTTCATTGGCACGGTTAATCTATAGCTATAAAGACACTTACCTGATCACAGCTACGATACGCTCTGATCGTTCATCCCGTTTTGGGAAAAATAATCGTACAGGCTTGTTTCCATCCGGTTCAATTGGGTGGAGGATCATGAATGAGAAATTCATGCAGAATCAGAAATTATTCAATGAATTGAAGCTTCGTGCGAGCTATGGTATTACCGGGAATAACACAATTCCAAACTATGGCTCAATCGGCTTGCTTGGCCCGACAAACTATGTTTTGGGCGGCTCATATGTCGGAGGTACAGCACCAACCACATTTAGCAATCCAAACCTGGGCTGGGAAAAGAATTATGAATTAGATGTTGGTTTGGACATGGCTATCTTTAATGACAGAATTGCCTTATCCGCTGACCACTATATAAGCCATACTAAGGATTTGCTGCTTCAGGTGAATATTCCTTCTTCACTTGGTTTTTCTACAGCTCTGCAGAATATTGGTGAGGTAGAGAATAAGGGATGGGAATTTACTCTTGATACAAAAAACGTCGAAGGTAGTTTTCAGTGGAACACTCACATTAATTTCGACTTAAATCACAACAAAGTTTTGAAATTGGGGCCGAACGGTGCTCCAATTTTGGTTGCCGGAGGTGCAGGAGTCAGAAATATCACACAAATAGGCTCGCCTATTGGTAGTTACTATGGATACAAAGTAGTCGGTGTCTATCAGTCTGAAGCGGATATCAAAAATTCGCCCGTTGATAAGCTGGCACCCAACCCGGCACCAGGTGATTTTAAGTTCGCAGACGTCAACGGTGATGGTGTAATAGATTCAAATGACCGTACAACGCTGGGTAGCTACATTCCAGACTTTTCATACGGTATTACAAATGAGTTCTATTACAAAAACTTCGATCTCCGTGTCCTCATACAAGGTGTCTATGGAAATAAGATTTTGAATTTGACCAGCAGACACATGAAAAATGGTGAGGCTAACTTTAATAGTTATGCAATCGAAACACAACGCTGGAGGTCAGCGAGTCAACCAGGCAATGGTAGCATTCCAAGAGCCGACCGCCAGTCTGATTTGCACGGGAATAATAACAGACCCTCATCCTTCCAGGTCGAAGATGGTTCTTATTTGAGACTTCGCAATGTGACATTTGGGTATACATTACCCGGCAAATGGATAAAAAGCACACCATTCAGCCGTATTCGCTTCTACTTATCGGGTAGTAATCTGATCACGCATACAGCATATCTGGGTTTCAATCCAGAAGTGAATGCGAGGCCGGGCGAGGCATTGACAGCTGGAGAGGACTATGGAGCTTATCCAATATCCCGGATTTATACAGCAGGAATAAATATAAGCTTCAAATAAGCGAGGTAAGTCATGAAAACATATTTAATCGATTTGTGTAAAGGCGGTATGATGAAGACTCGAAATATTTTTCTGGTTGGTACTGTAGTAATTCTGGCAATCGCTTGTGGTAAGAGCTTTACAGACTTAAAGCCGATTTCCGAAAGGAACACCGCTGAGTTTTATAAATCAGCCCAGGATTTCAATACAGCTATTATGGGAGCATATGATGGACTCCAGGCACTATATGGCAGTGAATCCACGCAGCACTCTACAAACGGTAGCTTGTGGATTCTCACAGAAGTACGGTCGGATAATACGGACGCCGGTGGCGATGTTACAGGTTTGGCAGCATCACTGGCTCAGATAAATACTTTTACTGAGACTCCCAGCAACCAGTACTCTACCAATTTCTGGATCTCTGCATACCAGGAGATAAACAGATGCAATGCCATACTCGATCGAATCGATAATATTGACATGAGTGATGCCCTTAAAAAACAATATAAAGGTGAGACTTTGTTCATTCGATCTTTGGTTTATTTCCATATGGCACAGTTATTCGGCAATATACCTCTCAGGCTGAAAGAAGCTCAGTCAATTTATGAAACAATTAACCAGGTTCCCGCTTCTGATGTTTATAAGCAACTGATTACTGATCTCAAATCTGCGATTTCAGATTTGCCTGCTTCATATTCATCGGATAATGTGGGACGAGTAACAAAAGGAGCTGCGGAGGCTTTACTCGGAGACGTATATCTGACTACCAAAGACAATCAGGATGCAAAGTCTACTTTACAGTCTATCGTGAATAGTAATCAGTACAGCTTGCTATCAAATTATGCTGATTTATGGGATGTAAACAACAAGGATAATGCAGAATCAATCTTTGAAGTTCACTATAAAGGTGGCTCTATTGGTGAAGGTAGTCCATTTACCAATCTTTTCTCTCCTAGTTCAGACCTGCAGCCAGGTGTTGGAGAGGGGGTGAATCGTCCGTCATTGGATCTTGTAGATGCATTTGAACCCGGTGATCAACGATTTAAAATATCCATGGATACAAGTTATGTTGATCCTATAAGCGGTGATACAATTTCTTCTCGTTATGTTAAGAAATATTTCAGTCTGGAGACCACGCAGTACGATTCAGATAATGATTTTTATGTGTATCGGTATGCTGATGTCTTGCTGATGTTAGCTGAGGCTGATGGCGAAAGTCCGGAGGCATACGGTTTAATTAACCAAGTCCGAAAAAGGGCGGGTCTGGGGCCTATCGATAGCAGTACTCCAGGTACGTTCTCTGAGAAATTGCTTCATGAACGTAGAGTGGAACTGGCATTTGAAAATAAGCGCTGGTACGATCTTAAAAGGTTTGGTGTCGCGGTGCAAACCATGAAGAATGTGACTGAGGCCGAAAATGAGGGTAATTATGCAATCGATTCTCATAATCTGCTTTATCCTATCCCTCGGCGTGAGCTTGATGCAACATCCGAACTGAAGCAAAATGACGGTTATAGTCAATAAGAAGGGGATGACAATGAAAAGATGTGTGTGTTTACTGTTATTGTTATGTATTGCTCCGGTTTTGAAAGCTCAAACCAAGTGGCATACACACAAGGAACCAAGAATCATCGTATTCGGTCCACATCCGGATGATGCCACATATAAATTCGGCGGGACTGCGGTGTTGCTTGAAAAAATGGGAGCGCATGTGAAGTTCGTTGCCGTAACCAATGGAGATAAAGGTTCTTACACCCAGGGTGGGGGGCCTTTAGCCAGACGCAGACGAGCCGAATGTCAGGAAGTTGCAAAACGTCTTGGTGTTGAAGAATACGATGTGCTTGACAACCATGATGGAGAACTTTTGCCAACCCTTAAAGTAAGAAAGGAAATCATCTCTGAGATTCGTAGCTGGCATGCAGATGCTGTAATTGCACCACGTCCCTGGGATTATCATCCCGATCACCGCTATACGGGTGACCTGGTACAGGATGCTGCTTATATGGTTGTAGTTCCGGACGTGGTTCCATTTGTACCTCCATTACGACAAAATCCAGTCTTCCTATACATGGAAGACCATTTCCAAAAACCATATCCGTTTGAGCCTGATGTTACGATTGACATTGATCAGTCATTTGATCAGAAAATTCATGGATTGGATGCTCATGTGTCGCAAGATTATGAGTGGGATCCGTGGGTTGCCGGAATACAGGATCAGGTGCCTAAAAGTGAGCCTCAAAGGGAAGAATGGCTAAAGAAAAATTTTGAGAGCTATCGGAGTATATTACCCAAAGTCCGCAAATCGCTAGAAAAGTGGTATGGAAAGGGCAAGGGGGATGGGGTTAAGCACTATGAGTCTTTTGAAGTCTGCGAGTATGGCCATCAACCGACTGATGAGGAGATTCGTGAAATATTTCCCATGCTAAAGAATCAATGAACCATTTCATCATCATCTAATGAAATAAAAATTCTAGTGTGTGAAATTTATGAAACGGAATTACTACATCGTTGGTCTGATCTTATTGACATTCTTTGTTATCTCGTTTCTGACTAACATTATTGGGCCGTTAATCCCGGATATAATTAAGGGATTTAACCTGAGCCTAACATTAGTTGCGTTATTGCCTTTTGCCTTTTTTATCGCCTACGGGGTGATGTCTATACCATCAGGTATAATGGTTGAAAAATATGGCGGTAAAAAAATGATGTCGGTCGCTTTTGTTATTGCCTTTATTGGTGCATTGTTTCTGGCTTTTTTCCCAAATTATTTAGCAGCAGTGATTTCGCTCTTTCTGATTGGATCAGGGATGGCAATGTTGCAAGTGGTCATTAATCCCTTGTTGAGAGTTGCAGGCGGTGAAGAACATTTTGCATTCAACTCAGTTCTTGCCCAACTAATTTTTGGTCTCGCTTCCTTTGTGAGTCCACTTGTATATTCATATCTGGTTCTTAATCTCAAACAAGCTCAAGGCTCACAAGGAGCTTTCTTATCCATACTAAACAGTGTTGTTCCGGATACTCTACCCTGGATTGCCCTGTACTGGTTGTTTGCGGTTATCTGTCTCGTGATGATTGTCATCATTGTTCTTTCACGTTTCCCACAGGTAGAACTAAGTAGAGAAGAGGAGATTGGGCCTTTAAAGACCCACCTTGACCTCATAAAAAATCCTACCGTAATCCTTTTTTTCTTAGGAATATTCTGTTACGTGGGAACAGAACAAGGCGTTGCAAACTGGATTTCCCAGTTTTTAACTACATATCACGGATATGATCCGCAAACGACCGGTGCAGAGGCAATATCTGATTTTTGGGGTTTGATGACAGCTGGTGGTGTATTGGGTTTATTTTTATTAAAGATAATGGATAGTCGGAAGGTGCTGATTGGTTTTTCAGTACTTGCAATAGTAAGCCTGAGTATGGCTCTTTTCTCTACGGGTCAGATAGCTCTAATTGCCTTCCCTTGTATTGGTTTCTTTGCATCAGTTATGTATCCAATTATTTTCTCACTTGCACTGAACTCAATGGAAGAGCATCACGGGTCATTTTCAGGTATTCTGGTTACCGGGATTATAGGCGGTGCAATTGTACCACTGATTATTGGGTGGATTGGCGATCACATGGGACTGCAGACAGGGATGTTTTTCCTCTATCTGACAATGGGTTACATCCTGAGTATTGGATTCTGGGCTAATCCAATAATTGCAAACAAAACCATACAGATGTCCCGTAAAGAGAATGCTGGCAAACATGCACAACCCATTAAACAATGAAAGAAGGTCACGTAGTCGGAATTGATATTGGTGGTACCAATATCCGTGCAGGTATGGTGAGAACGGGTGAAATCCACCAGATAGAATCAGCCAGGATTAATGCAAAAGGATCAGCCGACTCGGTTTTAGATGATTTGTACAGGTTGACTGATAGTGTATTTGATCCTTCAGTAGAAGCTATTGGTATTGGGGTTCCGAGTGTTTTGGATCTCGAAAAGGGTATTGTATATGATGTTCAAAATATTCCGTCATGGAAAGAAGTACCTCTCAGGAAACTTATGGAAGATCGCTATGATGTTCCCGTTTTGATTAATAATGACGCCAATTGTTTCGTATTGGGTGAGAAATATTTTGGTAAGTGCAGCGAGTTTAACTCATTGATTGGCTTAATAATTGGTACCGGTCTAGGTGCCGGAATAATCATTGACAATCACTTGTACTCGGGACCCAATTGTGGAGCCGGGGAATTTGGCATGGTCGATTATCTGGATCAATACTATGAGTACTACGCCTGTGGTCAGTTTTTTCAAAATATTTATCACACTGACGGTGAAGACGTTTTTAATAGGGCGAAGGTGGGTGATGAGCGAGCATTTGAAATGTATCAAGAACTCGGTATGCACTTAGGAAATGCCATCAAAATGATTCTCTATACCTACGATCCCGAAATGATCATTTTCGGTGGATCAGTTCGGCATGCCTATCCTTATTTCTCTGAAGCCATGTGGAAGAGGATACAAACCTTTGCCTATCCCAAATCACTTGAAGGGTTCAAAATTGAACTCTCAGATCTTGAAAACGGAGGTATTCTGGGAGCAGCGGCACTTTACTATGACTATTCGAAAAGAGATTAACATCCATGTTATCGAAGGAAAACAAGTATGAAACGTCACGGCATCATAAAAATCTTTAGAATCATCTCTTTTTCCCTGTTGGTTCTTTTTTCAACACAAATATCATATGCACAGAAGCGTATACCATTGAAAGTAGAGCATAAGATAGACGGCGCTCCTGTAACATTCGGTATACCATTTCCCAAAGGCATTATCTACTCACCTGACCACATTCGGGTCATTGATGGAAATGGAAATGAAATAACTTCACAGGTGAACGAAGTAACATCCTGGGCTCCGGCTGATTCAAGTGTTAAATGGGTGTGGGTTTTCTTCTATCTCACAAAATCAGACCATTATTATGTGGAGTATGGTAAAAATGTAAGACGCGCACCTGTAACCGGTGATATAGTAAAAGTTATGAATCAATGGATCCATGATGGATATGTTCAGATTTCAACAGGACCGCTTCAATTTCGTATTCATAACGGGCCAGGAGGATTTCTGGATAATGTAGAGCTGGATCAGGACCATAATGGATTTGATAAGAAAGATCTTATAGCTCATGAACCAAGTGGAGGTAGAGGGGCCTTTTTAGATCTTCTTGACGACAATGGACTGGATCGATCGAAAGCTGATGTCACTTACATGACGGAGGAACGTGGATCCGGTCCATTACATGTGATTTTGAGAGTCGAAGGGGTTTACCATTATAGTCGTAAGGACAATAATGACTCTCCATTTGTCATGCGGGTTCACATTTTCGCAGGTAAATCATATATCAGGGTACTTAACACTATGATATACACTGGCGTCCCCGACAAACATAAGCCTATTGTTGGGGAACATGCACTTATTGCAACTTCTCCAGATACAGCAATAATCGATGAAAAAGCAGAAGAAGCGAAGCATGATCCGGGTTGGACCCAACCTAATGACCGTATTGCAGACATGGGACTTAACCTAAAATATGATCTTAATGGTTCTTTGCATTATCTGACAGCATATCGTGTGGGAAATTGGTGGACCGAGGGTACCAAAAAATACTATGAAACCAACATCAGTGGTAAGGATAAGTGGTCTATTTTACAAACTGGACCGGATCCTACCGAGATGCCACCGCTTCCGAACTCTACACCTTATAAACGTATCTCAGGTTTTAAAGCCTCAATTATCGGGAACGGCAAGAATAAAGTAAATACCGAAAAGATGGATGGATGGGTAGATATCAGCAATAAAAAAAGGGGGATTACTGTCGGAATGCGTGATTTCTTCCGGGAATATCCCAAAGAAATAGGGGTAAATTCTGGGGATAGTTCAATGTCTGCTTATGCATGGGCGCCTGATGAGGTTCCAATGAGTTTTGCCCGGGCTGATGATAAGATGGTTGAAGGCATGCTTGATAATTTTGCTCCGGGTTTGGGTAAAACAACAGAGCTGGTATATAACTTCCATGGATCCAACGAGTCAAAAGAAGATCTTCAGAATACAGTAGATTATTTTTTAGATCCCCCCGTTATACACGCCGATCCACAGTGGTATACTGATAGTAAAGTGTTTGGATTGATTGCACCCGCTGATAATAAATTTCAGGAGTTCGAGCGCGGACTAACTTACAAATATCAATGGATGCTTTACAATCAAAACTGGGAACCGTGGTATGGCATGTTTAATTATGGTGATATGCCTGCCTATTTTTATAAAGATCAATGGTATATATGGAGCGAGAATGAGCCAGCTCAAGATTATATGTGGTGGCTCGAATTCATACGGACTGGAGATCGAAAAATATATCTGGAAGCACAGGCATCCAGTCGTCACTCAATGGATGTTGATCAGGTACACTGGCCGAAAGGTCCGCATTATATCGGGAACTCAAATTCAGCCCTCGATTACTGGAAGACATTGAAGATGCCGAAAGGATCACCCTATATAGGAATGGGCAGAAGGCATGCTCCACAGCAATGGACTGCGATGCTTAGTGCGCACGTATGGGTTCCCGGATGGATTGCGTGTTACTATCTCACAGGGAATCATCGTGCCCTAGACGTAGCCAAAGAAACTGTAAACCTATATTTGCGGAGAATATGGGGAGAACATGGGACGAGCGGTAGAAGGCTCTACTTATCTGTCTGGAATCTGGATGAGGTATTTGACGCAACCAAAGATCCCAGATACAAAAAAGAGTTAGAGTTCCGTGTTAATAAAATGATGCGTTTACAGCAACCCCAGGGCGGTGGTTTGGTGATTCACAGATACGGATACTCCCAGGTTTATGCCTCTCAGGCATTGGACCAATATCTGACTATTATGGGAGATAATCCGAAAGTAAGAGCATCAATCGTGGAAAATGCAAGGCGACTTCGTGATGTAGCTCCTTATGATCACTCATACGAATCATATCTCTCTAGTATTCATGGATTAGTATTAGGTTATAAGTATACACATGATGTAAGTTTCCTGAAAGAAGCATTGCACAGAGCCCAGGTACTGGAAACAGATGCGCTTCCTAAATCCGTGGATCAGTACAAAACGCAGAAGTCATTGGAAGAGGCTCTTGATCACACCAGTCATCTACCTCCCAAAGCTAATCGATTCGAACAGCGTGGTGACAAACCCATTTGGAGTATAACTGGTGGAATGAGAGTCTTTGGGTGGACCCATGCCTATAACATACCCTATCTGATTTATATGCTTGAACATAGCTCAATTACTAATCATTCGACCAAATAACGGGAAGGCCAGCCAAGTATATTTTTCAATACATATTGCAGACATTTAAATGAAACTGAAGAAGATCACCTTTTTTTTAGGACCGGCAGCAGCGATAATTATGATGCTGTTTCCTCATCCCGGCGGTCTGCCTGTCGCAGGGTGGAGAACTGCTGCCTGTGGCATTTGGATGGCTATCTGGTGGCTTTCGGAAGCAATACCGATGTCTGCAACGGCTTTGTTACCAATTGTTCTGTTCCCACTTCTCGGGATTGTCAGCATTGGTGATGCTACGAAACCATATGCAAATCCCCTGATCTTTCTGTTTATGGGTGGTTTTTTAATTGCAACTACAATGCAACGATGGAATTTACATCGTAGAATCGCTCTAAACATAATTAACATTATGGGCACACGTCCACAAGGTATTCTTTGGGGAATAATAATTTCATGTGCTTTTCTGAGTATGTGGGTGAGCAATACTGCGACAGCCTTAATGATGTTACCTATTGGCACATCAATAATAACATTGGCGAATGAATCAGCCGATGAAGAGATGAAAAAATCGCTTGTCAACTTTGAAATACTGTTGATCATTAGCATTGCTTTTGCCTGCAACATAGGTGGCATGGGAACCATCATTGGTACACCACCAAATGCTCTTTTGGTTGGGGTAATAAATCAGAATTATCATCATGAAATTAGCTTTTTAGATTGGATGAAAGTAGGGATACCTTTGGTCGTTGTTTCACTGCCATTGATGTATCTCATACTCACAAAATGGGTTTTCCCACTTAAATTAAAAGAATTGCCCGGTGGTCGCGAATTTCTAACCAGGCAAATGAATAGTCTGGGGAGAATGAGTCGATCTGAGCGGAAAGTCGCTGTTGTATTTGGGATAGCCGCATTATTCTGGATTTTTCGCCCATTACTTAGCAACCTAATACCAGGCTTGTCAGATGCAGGAATAGCCATTATAGCGGGTTTACTGCTCTTTGTGATCCCTGTAAATTTTAAGGAACATATCTTTTTATTGGATTGGGATCATGCCAGCAGTATTCCATGGGGGATTTTATTGCTATTTGGTGGAGGCCTTAGTCTTGCAGAAGGAATTGAACAATCTGGACTCGCGGACTGGATCGGTCATACTGTCGGAGGCTTAAGTCATTGGCCGGTTTTTCTTCTGATCTTAGTAGTGGTTTTAGTGACAGTAATATTAACACAGTTAGCAAGTAACACTGGAACAGCTGCTGCATTCTTACCTGTTTTCGCTTCTGTGGCAGTCGGTATTCATCAGAATCCTCTGTTACTTGCAGTACCAGCAACATTGGCAGCTAGTTGTGCTTTTATGCTCCCAGTCTCGACCCCACCCAATGCAATTGTCTATAGCAGTAACAGGATAACAATACAACAGATGGCAAGAGCTGGGCTATGGCTGAATATTATGTTCGTCATATTAATAACCGTAGCAATATTTGGACTCATGAATTTCGCTTTGGGAGTTCATGTTGGTCAGTTACCAGCATGGGCTTTAGGTAAATAAATATGAGTCTTGCTAATTAACATCAAAACAAAAGCGTGGTGCACCTATGAAAAAAATAATACAAATAACACTACTTGCTGTGTTGTTGCCTTGTTTGGCGATGGCACAGGATTACATGAAGACTGCACAGCAACCTGAGGTACCGGTGACTCAATGGAAAGGGAAAAAAATTCTGTTTATTGGAGCTCATCCAGATGATGATCAAGGATCTCAAGGTACACTAGCCATGTTGCAAGGCCATGGTAACCAGGTATGGGTCCTGATAATGACAACGGGTAATGTTGGAACAAAGGATCCTAACATGAGTCGTGATCATCTTGCACGTATACGCAGGATGGAAGAACTTAATGCCTTAAAGGCAATTGGTGTGCCTGCAGATCATTATATCAACCTGGGATATGACGATGGACGCCTTCAGTATTCAGATCGTGAGGAGACCGTAAAAAGACTTGTCTACTATATTCGCAAAATCCATCCTGATGTCTTATTTGCATTTGATCCTGGCCATGGTTATCAGCGCTGGCACAAGGCTGATCACCGGCGGGCATCTTATCTCGCTGCTGATGCTGCCCGGGCTGCAGAATGGCCACTGTTGTTTCAGGGGCAAATTATTCAGGAAGGCTTAAAGGCATGGGAAATTCCATCTTACATGTTCTATGACAGTAAATCAGAGGACGTTAACGCATGGGTAGATATAAGTGGATATGTAGATCAGAAAGTAAAGGCTGCTACACAATATGTCAGTCAGAACAGTTCATCATTTTTCCATTATACCCCTAATGTTCCAAAGGATGAGGAAGAAAAAATTATAGAGAGGATTCGTTCTCATATTTATTACAAAAATGGCAAGCCTGTAGAACAGTTCCGGTTCTATCATGGTATACCGGACGGTATTGGTAAGTAAATGATGTTCACACCCACCACTATGGTGCTTTAAACCTAAAATCCCCGTTTTAGGGAACTAAAACGGGGATTACTAATTTAAAGCCGATCAGTCTATGTATCGAAGACTAAAAAAAGAAATTTACATTTAGTTTTGGGCTTTTACTTCTACTAATGAATCACACTGGCAGTGATTTAGATCCAGGTATATTTTATAGATATGCCAAAGGGAGTGAACAGTTAATTTTGTTTTTTCTTTGAATCAAACACGGTGTAGCTACTAATCAAATAATGATCTTCTCTGTTTCAAAAGCCTTTTGTATGACTCTTTCTTTTCATCACTCAGAAAACTGATCTCAATGAGTCGCTCCCATTCTGGGTATGCCTTCTTTAATTCACCTTCAATATTGGCTAACACTTTATCATTCAATCCGAGCCGTTCCTTGCCAAAGTACTTAATGAAAATATCGTGGCTGAAATTAGATTTCTTCCCCTGCAGTGGGAGTGCCATTTCTTCGGCCGGATTTGCAAGGATGATGGTAGTATTCAGCAAATCATAGGCAGGAGAGAGTTCGATTTTTCTATCCCGGTGTATAAGAGAAAAATTTTTCAGGTGCATATCCTCGTTGCCTGTCAGCCAGCAGAAGAGGACGCGCCGGAACAGTTTCATCTTCTCCACCATGGGAAACGTGCAGTAGTTCTCTATGAGCGTCACTGCTTTCTCCATGGAGTAATCATATTTCGTTTCCCGGCTCATACCGGCCACCTGGGCAAAGTCTTCGACGTGTACTTTCCCCGAATGGCCGGTGCGGTCGAACCGGCGGATAAAATAGAGCATCGAGTTATCTTTGGCGTAGATCAAGCCGTGCAAGGGAATCTCTATTCCGGAGACCTCCGCCATTCTCATGGTGACATCTTCATTCTGCGGGACCTCCCCATAATCCAGGAGCTCGGGTTTGAGGATAAAGCTGCCGTGTTTATCCACAACCCTGAAAACCTGATCCTTCACACTGAGCTGGGCGCTGAGTTTGGGTTGCACGCCGGCAATGGACATCTTCGTCATTCGCTTCTGTGCTTCCCGAATCTGCTCTTTACGATCATACGGAAATGGCTTGAGGTCTTTTAATGCGGGATTGAGCTTACGAAGGCCGGTCTGGCTGTACCTCCCGGAAGTTATTTTCTCATAGGTAATCGGGCAGCGAGTCATTCATGAACCTCACGTACCGTTACCGCTCCTACCGTGTCCTCTCCAACAGCCATCAGTTGGGAAAAAGGGTCGTCCCGGTCGATCTTTTTACTTCGCAATAGCATCTCCAGGTTTACTCCCTCCGGCAGCAGGCCTTCAAAGAAAGAAGGGAAGTGATCATAGTGGTACTCCCGCTTTTCCAGCGGCATTGTTACAGAAACGGGTGGACCATCATAATATTCATCGTAGATGAATCGATATCGACTGTTTTTCTCCTCCTCGATGAGTATGCCAGCTTTGTGATTATGCATAAACACGTCAGCCTTTCGCATGTTGAACCTCCTCAATGCATTGCTCCATAATCGGACTGTGCAGTTTGATAGAAATATTGAGAACGTTACATACCTTTTGAAGGGTGTCAAATTGCACAGACTTCTTGCCGTGCTCGATATCAAACACGGCTGTCTTTCCCACACCAGCCAGATCGGCCAGTTGTTTTTGAGTCAGGTTGCTTTTCTTTCGATGACAGTGAATGAGAGGTCCGATATTTTCCATAATGCTGTTAATTACTGTTATGGCAGTATTATCGTTTATTATAGTGATTTATCGGATAAGAATCATCTTGTAATAGTAATATTTACTGTTCTAGCGGTAAATATGTAGCAATAGCATCAGTAAATGCCTTCATTGGTAATGATTAATTATATTATTACTGCTATAGCAGTAAATCTTGTATTTTAGCATATTAATGTAGTGATATGAATGGCCTGAATATTTTTAAAATTAAGTGAGCCAACTTTTGATATTTGTAAGTAGCATATAAAAAGGACCATCAATAGTACTGCACTGATAGGATCGCTATGGAAGGACAACGCGGATAACACGGACTGCTACTGACAAGAATGTATAAATGAATGATTGTATGATTGAATAAAGAGACCCCATCAAACCATATATCCAATCCATCCAGAAGATTGAGCCCAAGAGAGTTTTCCCGGCAAGAACTGATCCACCACAGCAGTTAATGCGCAGTTCCTGAATGAACGCAAGGGAGAATAGGTAGTTTTATCACCGGACATCTATTCCTGGGGCCACTTCCCGTCAACTATTTTTGTTAATTTTAACCGGGAGGGGTCGATGACGACATGCCTGATTCTTTTTCTCTTCCATGTGTAAACGATATGAACGAGTCCGTCGCTCGTCTGGATGACGGCCGGATAAGAGAATTTTTCATTTGGAGTATCCTCCAAAACCAATGCGGCATTCCACATCTTGCCGTCTTTGGATACCGCCACATTCAAAGGAGAGCGGGCTCCTTTATATTTTCCATCAGGAGGCAATACGTGATTATACACCAGTAATTGACGGCCATCTTTTAAGGTTACTGCATCGATACCAGAATCGTTATTGGGAAGGGAGGTTTTGGCCAGGGGCGACCAGGTCTTTCCACTATCCGAAGACCACGTTTGTAATATGGCCCTGTTCTTACTTCTGCACAAAGCCTGAAGTCTACCATCCTTATGAAACAGGATAGTAGGCTGGATGGCATTATAAGTTTTTGCATCATTTATTGGGCCGATTTTATACCATGTTTTCCCAAAGTCGGGTGTAATCTCAAAATGAACCTGCCAGCCATGGCCCTCTGTGCTGGATCCGCAAAGCAGATTACCGTTGTTTAAAAGCACCGGTTTATCTTTGATCGGACCTAAGATTCCATCCGGCAGTTTTTCAGATTTTGACCAGCTTTTCCCACCATCGGTTGATGTGAGTAACATTCCCCACCATGTTGATGGGCTGGGACCAATCTTATAGAATAGCAGGGTCTTCCCCTCAGGGGCCTGAAATAATACCGGGTTCCAGCAGGGATAACGGGTACTGTCGTTTTGTACACCGTTCGCTACCTCTGCCGGCTTCGTCCACTCTTGACTGCCCTTATCTTTCCGGCTCACCCAGATGCCGATGTCCGGATTTCCCTCCCTGGTACCCCCAAACCAGGCGGCTATCAGCCCGTACTTCGTTTCGGCAATTGTGGAGGCATGACAGGATTGGAACGGCGCTTTCTTGAAAATAAATTCGTCTTTGATAATCCCGGTTTTCCATCTTTCGGAATGTTTGTTTTTGCAACCTGCTAAGCCTAAGCAGAAGACTATCAATAGTAACGATGCTCTTTTCATCATTTTGGTTTGATTATGAGTTTGCCTTCTGTTGCAGTATAAGAAACCTTTGCTATACACGTCAGACGCTTAGGTCTAAAATTCCGATTCAAAAGAATAACTTCACCAGCCACCAGTGAATACGGATTTATGTACATAAGACAATCCACAATAATTTCAGTGAATTGCACAAGTGCTATATGCTTGGTCTTTATTGGGGATTAACCACTAGGTCCACAAAGAGAGAAATATTCAGATATTTATGATGCCTCAAAATAAAAACCCTTGCAAGATATGTATTTACAAGGGTTGAAGTACTTCCTTATTCCCCAAACCGTAAATTCCTGGAATGAATTGAGCTTTTTAACTGTATTTCCTCATTTCAGATGGATAACGCTATTTGTAGGCGAACACGGTCACCACAGGCTGGGCGTAGATCACAGAGCCGTTTTTGGCATAGTTTTGCCACTGCTTTACAACATCTTTTTCCAGGGCGATGTGTGAAGCTTCGTCCGCCTGGGACACCACGGCGGCCAGCGGGGTGCTGAACACGTACTGCCACAGAAACTCTTCGGCTTTGGGAAGGTGTAGTTCTTTTTTATGTGTCTCCACACGGATGTCACGGAATCCTGCCCGGATTGCAAGTTCTTCGATCCCGACGGGATCATACAGCGAAAATACGTGAGAGACGAAGCCCGCAGCTTGTTCACTGATATGTTTTTTCATGGCCTCGGCCATCACGATAAACAGGTCGGCGGCGGGTCCGGGTACGTTTAGCAGCAAGCGGCCATCGGGCGCCAGCACACGCCGCATCTCTTGCATGGCCACTACCTTGTCTTCCATAAATTGCAGGCCCATCTGGCAAAATACCACATCAAAAGTGTCATCGGACAGAGGGATGGCTTCGGCGCTAGCCTCATACCAATCCGCGGATTCATCGAGCGATCGTGCAATATCCAGCATCCCCGGGTTGACATCCAGACCACTCACCGAACCTTCACGACCTACTTTGTGAGAAGCAAGCCGAGCAACGATACCTGTGCCGCAGGCCACGTCCAACACGCTTTCGCCGGCTTGCAGATCGGCCAGTTTCACCAGGTCCTCAGCCAGTGGTTTGCCGATCACCGGCACAAAAAAACGCTCGTAATTTTCGGGTGCTTTGGTGCTATAGGTCTCATCAAAATGTTGTTTATACATAATCGTACCTCCTGGAAAATGTTTTAATGATTGACTTCATTCGGATGAGGATGCCGGTAACCGACCGATTCGTACAGTGCTTGTACAAAAGCACCGGGACGTTCGAGTTTGGGGTCGTCGCGGGTTTCGTCAATAACATATAGCGGCCATCCGAAATGTTTGCTGGCAGATTTGGCTATTTTCAGCTTGTTAGCTTTGTCATGGCGTCCCCAGATCAGTGATGTCGGGACGTCAATTTTTTCCAGCTCATCGTCAGGAATCTTCGGGATTCCGAGCTTTTTCATCAGGAATTGCAAAGCGTCACTTCGTTCCTTATCGTTTGCGCATTCGAGATTGTATTTCACGAACGGACCCCATTTATTTCCCATACGATTTTGCAACCCATCTACATCGTACATGCAATTTGGGAAGAACCGATCAAAATTTTTCTCGGTCGACCAGATCATAAAGCGGAATAATCCGAAAGCGAAACTTGGTGCAGGTCTGAATTTTCCGAGTCCGAGGGAATTTACAAGCACCAACTGTCCAACTTGTTCCCCGTGATTCACACAAAAGCGGGCTCCGATAGATCCGCCGAGGATATTCCCTACCAATACAGGAGGAGAGGGGCAGGTATGTTGAATCAACTCGCTGAGCCAGTTTAATATGAGTTCGGTATCCAGTTTGTCGCTGTCAATTTTGGAAGAACCGTGTCCGGGCAAGTCGGGCACAATCACTCGGTGGGTGTTCACCAGTTTGGGGATGACCCGCATCCACCAGAGAGACGTTTCTCCGGGACCGTGTAGCAAAATTACCGGCGCACCTTCACCCCCAACCAGTACAGCAGTAGATATGCCGGCAAGATCAAGATGTTGCTCGGTGACCGGGAGGTCGGCCAGCAGTCGCAAGCGGTTAGTGCTTATTTTAGGACGATCGATGCGGTGTGTTTTAAGTCGTGTATTCATGATCACCTCCGTGTTATTGTGAAAGTTTAGCCCTCTCATAGTGTCATTCCGAGCGAAGTGAAACGAGCCGAGGAATCTAACCTGGTTGTAAACGTGATATACGTACGATGTCTTTAAGTGCTACCGGGCCGGCTATATTTCCTGATCCCGAGATATCGAGAAAATGACACTGAGGGACTTTCCTGAACCTTATGTCGAACTCAGGTTATTCCAAATATGGATAGCCCGGAAGGTTTGCGAATCGGAGAGAATACCCAAGTTTTAAAAAGAAGGGATATGGGTACTATCACCCATGAGTTCAGCCCGCATTTCTCACAAAATAAATTTTAAAAGACTATAAGCTTTTGAACAAGAATGAGATACTCTTATTTTAGAACCTTATCTCAAGTTATATCCTGTAGTACGCTGCGAAATTTGCACGCCTGCTGCGTTGTCCCGAAAATAGCTTATCAACGTACGTAAGTACGATTCTGGCACCATTTCCGTGACGCCTTGCAGGCGACCAAATTTCTTGGTGAGAAATGCGGGTTAGATGAGGTCATGCTCGTAGGCATAGGCCGTAGCGGCCGAACGTGAGGTCACATTCAGCTTCCCCAAAATATTGCTGACATGACGGTCGACGGTCCGCTCGCTGATGAACAGTACGGAGGCGATCTCTTTGTTGGTTTTCCCTGTTGCCAACTGCTGCAGTACTTCCTGTTCGCGGGGTGTCAGGCCGTGAGTATTATCCGTTGAATGGCTTGTGAGGGCGTCCAATCGATCAAGATCGGGAGCGGCGCCGAGTTGTTTAAAAATATGCCGGGCGGATTCAAATTCCATATCAGCCGTGTCTCTGTCACCGAGTTTCTGGCAGGCTTGCCCGATCAGCACGCGGGTCTTGGCGGATTCATACGCTGCCTCAATCTTGTTAAAGAGCGACCACGATTCGAGCAGTTTCTCGAGGGCGGGATGCGTCTCTTCGGTTGCAAGTAAAAGACTTCCTTCCGTATAACGGGCGATGGCGTTGAGGTAGTTCGCATGAAATTGTGAAGCGATTTTTGACAGTTCATCTACTGCTTTGCGGGCATCCTGCAACTCGCCGGTCGCAAGCATGATCTCCACATAGGCGGTGAGCATCCGGGAGCGGGTAATAGGATCATTCTTCTCCTTGGCCAACTGGAGGATGGCAGCTTTGGCGACATCGAGTTGTCCCTGCATCAGCCGCAACAGAGCCAGTCCGGGCTGCGGTTTTCGTCCCCACTTGCTGGCTTGCCGGTACATTTCTATGGCCTTTGAAAAGTGTCCCTGTAACCGGTGGAGTTCCCCCTGACGGTAGAAGGCTTCGCCGGCTGCTGTATCTCCGGGCGGTTTCGATAACAATTCACAGGCCCGCTGCACTTCGGTGATGGCGTCGGGCCATTCACCATGCAACTGCATGATCTCGGCGCGCCGCACGAGGCACTGACCACGATATGGCACCAGCTCGGGATGAGAATCGCACCAACGGCTGAGGGCGGAAGTCCATTCCTGCGCCCGGCGTAAATCGTAAATCTTTTGGCAGGTTTCTATGACGGCACAATAGACGATCCCGGCTATGATGGGAGAAATCTCATCGGAGACAACGGCGACCATCGCTTCATCGAGCAGGGTGGTGCCTTCTGAAATCTTTTTTTGCATGATGAGTGCCTGCCCGCATCCCAGCTGGCCGAGAGCCATGAGGTCCGGATTGCTAAAATGTTTGCCCAGTTTAAAAGCATTGTTGAACAGGTTATGGGCACCTTTGCCGTCGCCTTCGCGCATATGCTGCAGAGCCTGCGGTACCAACAGAAATCCTTTCTCGGCACATTCCGGACAGTCGTCTGCCAGCCGACCAGCACGGGCCATCCAGCCGCTTCCCTGTGCTCCTTCCCCCTGATTGAACAGGTTCATTCCCAGCCAAAAAGCACAGTATACGGCCTTAGGGATGTTCTCTTCATTTAAAAACTCCTGGTATGCACGCGCCCAGATCTCGTTACTTTCGGATTCGTTACCCGTAAGGTAGGCGGCCCTGGCAAAGAATTCCAGGTCTTTGGCCTGTAACGAATCTTCCTGATCTGCAGAAGCCAGGAAATCATAAGCCTTCATCCATGCTTGCTTTTGAAATGCTTCTCGTCCGTTATGGAGTACATCAGTTGAGGTCATAAATACCCTGCGTCAACTAAGGTTAATGAAGCCTTTCTTTTAATTTAATACGATCAACATGAAGGGCAAATAAATGTTAAAACAATACTTTACCTGTCCGGCTGTGAAACGCTGATTACATAAACCATCTTCATCGGTGTACGGATGTTTGCATGGCGATGTTGGTTGAGTTTAACATGCCGGTTTTTTTATAGGATTATCTACTTTCGACTGGTAAACTTTCAGGGGAGCCTACAATTCCAGAAAAGCTCAGCATTAATCTGGTGAAGGTATCCGTCATAAAAGGAGCCAAGTTCATAGTGTAAATTTCCCGTAAACTTACGCTTAGATGCCCGATCTGTACCAGGTATCACAGGAAATGATATTTATCACCCGGTATGGCAACATTCCGGGCAATATCAAACGGTCCTGTCGAGCTTCCCCCTGGGGGATGATATCGAATTCGAGATGATCGTCGCTTTCTAAACGTAGATTTATTGGAGTCGCAAAATGGCAGTAACTCTCCCGCCGACCGTGTTGAATCGTTGAGCCAACCGGATAGTTTCATATTCTACATCTAATAATCATACTTCGCCTCCCAGCTATACCTGCTAACCGGGCAAAGTCCTACAGATGTACCTCACAGGTATTGTCGGTCTGTTCCTAATTGACGGAATCTCTTTAAATATATCGTATGATCTTTAATTCCTGGTCCGGTCTAACTATGCCGGCAATCGGCTGAGAACATCTATCATAACCTGAGACAGGTCGGCGTGGTGATGAATGATCTTCCACTCGTTATTTTCTCGCTGATAAATATTTGTTACGCGTTGGTTGATGCTAATTTGTTCTCCGTTAAGCTTGAATTGGCCCTGCTCGGTACCAATTTCGCAGGCCATATCGCCTATTACACGGATTAACTGATCCTTCAGTTCAACTTTTCCTTCGGTTGCTAACTGAGCAACTTGTTCGAAACTGTCTTTGACTGAATCCCAGCCGAGCTGCCGGCCACCAATGGGGTGCATAGTCGAAACCGTTTTACTATGTGACCAAACATCTGTCATTGACTCTTTATGCCCATTGGCCATCCGGGTCAATCCGGAATAGAATTGTTGTGATGCTTTACGGACTTCATCTTCTACTGACATTGCTATTATCCCCTATATTTGGTTAGTGTTTTTGGGCATGATACAATCAAACGGTACTTGTAATTGTAGTTTCACAGCGAGCGAGGAGAACCGTTCTTCGCGTAAATGGAAGACCTGCTTACACTCATTCCCATCACTTATCACTTCACTCTGTTTTAAGCGTAAGTCATTATACATATAATTACATGTATAGAATTAATAATTATTTATAATCATGTCAGTTCTATTGAATAAGCATAGCTATAAAATTCGTACAATCCGTAGTAGATTCAATGAATTACGCAGCAATCCTAATGCTTTAACAAGACAGACATCTGAAAGAATGAACACCACGCTTCTGAATTTTCAAGCCTACACTTTGCAATTGCTATTTTTTAAACCTTCAGTAAAAAAGGTTTGATCGTACGGTATTCACTCGATTAGAAGCGATCTAAATCTCCTTTCCACACAGCATCCCTAAAAAAGGTTAGAGTTATTCCCGAATAATCTACATACCCCAGATTCTCCGGAATCCCTTATGGTTAGGGTAAAATGATATTTATTTATAAAAAATTATTTATACTGAATTTGTTCTAAATTAATAGGGCTTTTGAGATTAGTTTTGTCAGGTGGAAAGTAACCAGAAGGGGATTTTTAATGCCCTGTGTAATTGGATAAGCATAAGACCAGGGGTTTTTTTTACAAAAAAAGGCGCAACGTATTTAAGGCGGCTCTGGTGGTATTGGCGCTCGTATGTAAGGCTTTTCTTCGACCTACAAACTTCGGTAAAAACTTCAAATAATCCAGGACAGAGGGGCATCATGAAACGATTGGGTTTACTTGTGTGTCAGGTTTGGGGATCTATTTTACTGGGAATCATCACTTCCATCACACTGAGTTCAGTGGTTATGGCACAGTCGGTCGATCCGGATGCAAGTACATACACGACGGTCCAGGCGATACAGGGGCGTTCGTTGTTTACCAGGCAGTGCGCATCCTGCCATGGATCGAATCTAGAGGGAGGATCAGCTCCAAAGCTTATGGGTCCGCTCTTTCGGAACGCATGGTCACGACCCAATGTGACTGTTGAATCCATGTACCATATCATTTCAAGTACGATGCCACCCAATCAGAAACATGTCCTGACCGATGACCAATACCTGGATATCCTGGCATATATATTGCGGCAAAACGGTGTCCCGGCAGGCAAAAAAACTATACAGTCGGACCCGGAATATCTTCTTGCTATCCACATGGCTGTGGATACATCAATTCATGCCCCGAAGTTTGTCAAGGGACCTGAGGGATTGAAGCCGAAAGGTATCGGACCGGATGCCAATGATTTATTGCATGCGGCTGATAATTCTGATAACTGGTTGTATGTAACACGAGACTATAATGGAACGCGATACTCCTCCTTAAAGCAGATTAACCGGAAGAATGCAACAAACTTACGTCCGGGGTGCATTTACCAGGTGGGTGATCCGGGCAATTTTCAGACGGGACCCATTGTCTACAATGGAACTATGTACATAACAGGGGCACATGTGACGGCAGCTATTGATGCCGCAACGTGCCAGCAAAAATGGCGTTTTGACTGGCAACCCAAAGACCGTGAGTCGTGGATTAATAATAGGGGAGTCGCCGTTAAAGATGGCTATGTGGTTCGAGGAACCTCGGATGGGTATTTAGTGGCCCTTGATGCCAAGGACGGGACATTACTCTGGGCCCGGCAGATTGCAAACCCGTCCATTGGTGAGACATTAACCATGGCCCCGATGATTTATGATAATATGATATTGATTGGCCCGGCCGGCAGTGAAAATGGAATCTCAGGATGGATCGGAGCCTTTAGTCTGGCGGACGGTAAACCAATCTGGCGTTTCCAGACCGTTCCAGGGGCTACTCGTTCCGGCGGGAAGACGTGGGAGAATCCGCAAAATATTCTGATTGGCGGAGGGGCTGTCTGGACCCCACTCAGTCTTGATCCCGGGAAAGGAGAATTATACGTTGCCGTAACAAATCCCGCTCCTGATTACTCTCCAAACTTACGACCGGGCTCAAACTTATATACCAATTCTATCATTGCCCTGGATGTACACACGGGCAAACTTAACTGGTATAAACAACTTGTGCCTGCCGATGGGCACGACTGGGACCTTACCCAGGTCAGCCCGGTTTTTCAGGCCAGAGTCAAAGGTAAAATGCATAACCTTGTGGCTACAGCCGGCAAGGATGGTATGCTTCGTGTACTCGATCAGGAAAGCCATCAAATCATTTACAAAACCGCTGTTGCATTACGCAAAAATGTTGATGCTCCCGTGACGACCGAGGGAACCTATGCATGTCCGGGAACATTGGGTGGAGTAGAATGGAGTGGTCCTGCTCTGGACCCTTCTGAAGGGTTGTTGATCACTCCAGCGGTGAATTTCTGCACTACATTTTATACAGATGAACCAGAAAAAATAAGATATACGGAAGGAAATTTATATTTAGGAGGAAAAGCGGAAATGGATCTTAAAAGCTGGTCCGGCTGGCTGACAGCGGTGGATATTCACAATGGATCCATACGATGGAAGTACCGGTCACAAGGTCCTATGATCGCTGCAGTCACAACAACAGCCGGCGGACTTGTATTGACAGGCGAATTGACGGGTGATTTCCTTGTATTGGACGCGTCCAATGGCAAGCCGCTATATCGATTTAATACAGGGGGACCTGTCGGAGGTGGCGTCATTACGTATAGTGTTGATAACCGTCAGTACATTGCTATCGCCTCCGGTAATCCATCACAATTCTGGACCGGTAAACACCGGGGTGCATCCACGATAGTTGTGTTTTCATTGCCAGGAGATGCACCATGAGAGAAAGGCATAAAAACAAAAAAAATCCCGCTTCAAATCAATTAAAACGGGATTTTTAAGTACTTTAAAGAAGTGATTTTTTTGTGGGCCTGGAGGGACTTGAACCCCCGACCAATCGATTATGAGTCGACGGCTCTAACCACTGAGCTACAGGCCCGTAATTTATCAATTCGTGCCAGTGTAACCGAAAAGTAACGGTACCGGGTGAATCGGCTAGCAAAAATACAGGTTTTCTTAGCTGTGCACAAGAATTTTTCGGTCACCCTGGAAAATTGCGCGAGCGGAAAGTGAAAACAGGCACTGATGAGTATTGAGCCACTTTTTCAGTCGTAGATCCCAGCAAAAGATGCTTCAGTCCGCTGCGTCCGTGTGTACCCATAACGATGAGGTCCATGTTATCGGAAGCGAAATCTACGATCTCATAGTGGGCTGATACACCCTTGACAATCTTGGTATGAAGGGTTACGATACGTTCTTCCCCATCTACATCGATGATTAGATTATCAAATAATTTATACGGTTCCTTTTCGAGGCGCGCTTTTACAGTACCGGTTTCAGTAAGTGTATGGCTGATTTTTTCAAAAAGAAGGTTGTCTAGCGCTTCCATTTCATCCTTTCCCGGATCACGAGGGATGTTTTCGGATGTAGAACCATAGAGTTCCAGAACGTGTAAAACGGTGATCTCTGCGCCTACCGCGGCTGCCAGTGAGCCGGCAAACGGCAGTCCATTAAAAGAGATGTCTGACAAGTCGCTTGGGACCAGGATATTGTTGATGCCTTCCTTTGGCATCTTGCCCGGCACACTAATTACTGGAATAGACGACCTCCGAATCACTTTCTCTGTAATTCCACCCCATTTCAGGATTCCATCGTCATGAGCTCCACGTGCACCCATCACAATTAGATCATAGTGCTCTTCCCTGGCAATTTCGATGATATCGTCAGACGGTTTTCGGTCAACCAGGATCATGCTTTTACCCCGGTGTGTTTCCGGAACAAATTGCTTAATGTCCTCTTCACACTGAACCTTGGCTTTCTTAACAAGATGAGGATAGATATCCTTCTCCATGTCCAGCGGCAATCCCATGTTGCCAATGCTTTCGGCCAGGTATTTCAGGGATGGCACTACGTGAATGAAGTCGATAGTCCCTTCAAAATGCTGGGCCAGATAGCCGGCATATTGGTAGGCGACCCTTGACCCGCTGGAGAAGTCCGTTGGTACGAGAATCTTTTTAAAATGTATCATGTTGGCCCCTGCATATATTTAATAACATTTACCTCATCGGCAGTTTATGAACTCCGTCAGTGAGGTGCAAGGCAAGGGATAAACTGATTTGTGAATCCCGGGTGCAAGTGTTGGATTGCTAAAGTGTAATGGGCCTGCGGATATATTACATCCATTTGATCGAAAAAATCTTGCGAGTTGATGAAAATGATGTAATTTGGCTTTGTATGCGGAGAAATGATTAATTATAGATTATTTATGTACTAAATGTATATTAGTCGGTATCTATAATAATTTTTGCCTTATCAATAGATCATTGGGAGATGGGACCATAGGATTTATATGAAAACATATCCTTATACATTTCATATTGCGCTTGATGGCAATGGAATAAACGGATTGGAGGGCATGGCTGGTGTCTGCAGCCTGTTATTTGATCCTTCGGATGATTCCCACGCTTACAAGATCAGGTACTTTAACGGTGTCGCTGGTGCCCACGCTGTTAACGTCAATGCGTCAAGAACCTATGGTTACCTGGGCACAACCGGTCAGCACCTGGTCCTATACGAACCTGGTAGCCTGGATGAATTGGAACGTATCTCAACATTGCGTTACGAACCCAATGATACGACAGTTAGGGGGAGCACCCACGTTGCCTGGATCAATGATGAAGAATTTATCGCGGCGATTGGTGACTATTTCTATCGTTTTAATGTCAACCAACTGGACAGGGGGGAAAAGTTGGGGCCTCACAAGATTAAGCTGCCCCACAGTCTTAAGTTTACCCATTCAAAGAGATATCTCTGTTACGGATCCATGGATAACCCGGCGCAGGGACGGGATGGTGAGGCTAAAATGGTCGGGATATGGGATATGGAAACCGGCAAGGCTACCCGTGTTGATCTGCCGACAACCTGCTGGCATGTGATTCCTCATCCGGCAAAAGACCTGTTTTACGCCGTATCATTCCGCGTCCTTCCACAGGGTTATGAAGATTATCATCAGTGGGCCATGGCCTTTTACAAGGAATATGCCTTTGAGATCGATGCAGAAGAAAAGAGGGTCGTCCGTCACTGGGCAGGTGGACGCGAAATCCCGGCACACATCAATTCCGACCTGACGATTTCAGATACGGAGCTGATCTTCTGCAATGGCGGCAGCCATACTATTGTTTTTATCAATCTTGAGAATTTTTCTGATTACCGGATCATCGATGAACGTCCCGATCTTCAGACGTGTCTCCAAAACAAACGACAAATGGGAACTCAGGTATACGACAGCCTCGTTCGCGGTGGATTGTTCAGCAGCACTCATCATCTTATGGCGGCGCTCCGGGTCAGTCGTTTCACACTGATGGATTCCGTTCATGCCTGCCAGCTTTCAGAAGATCAAACGTTGCTGTTTACGGCAAACCGGGGACTGAATCATATCACTATATACAATTATCCATCACTCAAACTTCGATGCCGGTTTAAAATGCCCGACCTGCATAATTATATGGCATTGTCCAAAATTGCAGACCCGCGACTTGGTTTCCACCACAGCCAGTTGCTGAGTCCGCCGAAAGTTTCAAAGTCAGTATGAAAAGAAAATTCAACAGTTAACATAACGGAGGAGTTATGGCAACACAAAATAAGAGTACCGGGCCGAAGCGAGCCCAGTCAGAAGCGAAAACCACCGCTTCGAAGCAAACCAAGACGAGCGATACGACAAAAACATCCGGTGATATCCTGACCCAGGCGGTGGAATTCTACTTAGATCTGATTGAACAATCCGCACCTAAAGTGAAACAGGCGGCAGATGACCTGTACGAGTTCGGGATCGGAGCTGCTAAAATGGTCGTCAAGGCTGAAAAATCGATATTGGATGGTATCGGTATTGAATCGGGTCTGATTTCTAAATCCGAGGAGATATTCAATAAAACGGCTGATGAAATGACCACGGCCCAAAAAAGGATTTCTGAAATCTCTTCGAATACCGTGATCAGTTCGGTAAAACTGGTGAGAGATGAACTGAAAGTCCAGCAAAAATAGTCAGAACAAACCGGATACAATGACGAGAACCTCGCCCAAAGGGACGGCTAGCGCGAAACCTGTCACTGTTGCAATCTGTGAGGGACAAGATGAAGACAAGTTCGGGTTGTTGGACAAGACATTGAAGGAGTCTGATTTCTGGAAGATTCTTGAATCGACAAGACGATCATCCCGTACTCCGCGCAAAAAATTCAGGATTTTGATTAAGCCAAACCTGGAGTTTTTTGATGTACCGTCTTCAACGGGGACAGACCCGCAACTGGTTGAGCATCTGATAGATTTGTTTTTTGAGCACGGTTTTGAAACGATCCGGGTTGCCGATGCCCTGGGTAGTGCCGATGCGTGGCTCGAGAACCGGGACGTCGTGATTCTCGCGGATCTGGCGGGTTACCGTTTTGTCACGGATGCCGGTCATTCGTATGATGTTCTGAACCTGAGTGAAGACTTGGTTAACACTTCATTTCCAGATGATTCTGTGTTGCACGGGAGCAAGATGTCGACGTTCTGGCTGGAAGCGCAATTTCGTATCTGTATCGCTAAGAACAAGACGGATGAGGAAAATAGGTATTCGCTGGGCTTGCAGAACCTCGCGGGAGTCCTGCCGATGCGGGAGAAAGAATATCACTATCGCAACCGGCTTGATTTGCCTGAAGTGTGCTGCGATCTCTTGCAACATGCAGGCGTTCATTTTTCCATCATAGATGCCTTTGTCAGCAATCATGGGAATGAGGGTTCCCGCAGGGCGAATCCCGTTTCGACCCGAACGATGATCGGCAGCAGTGATCTGTTGCTGGCTGATTGGGCAGGTGCGCTTAAAATGGGACTCGATCCTTATACCTCTCCGCTGAATGCCAAAGCATTGCGGGAAATTGGCCTGCCTCCGAAGTATGAGATAACTGGAAATTTAACACCGTATCCATCATGGAAAAATGTCTCATTGCTTCTTTCTGATTCTGTTCGCAAGCGGAATGAAAGTGCCGCTATCAACCGTATGGCCAGGGCCTGGTTGCAGTCGGTCAATACGGAGTTGTTTCCTTTCCGGAACGTTATGGATGAGCAGATCAACTCAATACTCACCAGGTTCCTGAGCGGCGTTGATGAGCACCCGCTGATCTATTGGACAACGATCGGGCTCAATTATATGCTTACCGGTGTGCAAAAGACACTGGAGTCGTGGAAAGTCCTTTACGACAAGGACAAACTGTACCGGCAGGACCGGTCCCTCGGTATTGACCTGGAAGCCTATACCGAAGAGGATTATGATGCAGTCATCGACTACATAACCCAACTGGCAGTCATTGTGAGGCACACTTCACAGGATCAAAACGGCTTGCGGTGGCGATATATCGACAATTCAGTACTCTTCGAATTTACTCGCATCTTGCCTGTTCCTTATAAAGATTTTGTCGACCGGGTGCCGATCAACCGGGCTGTACAGGTAATGTATGACAATCTTGGCGGAGCATCTGTTCCGGTATCGGTTGACGAGCAAAACAGGGTCGTTCGGCAGGCTGAACGCGACATCTACCTGCCGCAGCCAAACTGGATGGTGCTGTTCGGCGGCAAGACAATCGATGTGGGAAAGATCGAAACGATCCGGTATGGACAAAACCGGCAAGAGATATTTTGGCGGACGGTGACTAGTGAAAACGATTCGGCTGAATTTGACGACGGCATGGTCAGTTTTGCGAAGCATAAAAGCGGGACCATGGTTACAATCGTGGCAAGACAGAAGTTCGCACTCCCCCTGATATGGCAGGCTATTAACCTGGATTTCATCCCGGAAATTAAAGACCTCCTGGTGTCGAACGCTTATGTTACTTTTTTTTCGCGTACGATGGCAAATTACGAAGCCGTATATGAAGACCGTGATACACGAACAGGCCGCGATTGGGATCGTCTTTTTGGAGAAAACGGCGAGGAGATGGAAAGCCTGATCACCAAACAGGTGTCAGACATATTTTCGGCTTTTTCCGGCGTCTTCGAGCAACTAGCCAGAAAGGATCAAAATGGGTTATCCCATGAAAATGTGTTGCCGGATGAGATGGGGTATCGTCATTTTGTTGGCAAGTCATCCTCAACGGACCAGGATAATCCCCTCACTTCATTAGTGACGGATTTCTTTACCGATGTCGGCGAGGCGCTCAGGAAAGATGTACAGTTGGTCAATAAACCGAAGAAGCAGGGAGATTCATGAAGGTCCTGGTAACCGGCGCGAATGGGTTGATAGGCTGTCATGTAGTCCGCGAGCTGCTGAAAAAAAGGTATGACGTCCGGGCGTTTGTCAGGGAAACGAGTGACTTGCGCAGCCTGGAAGGACTGGATGTTGAGCTTGTATACGGCGACATTTTAAAACCAGAGACACTCCCTCCTGCGATGAAAGATTGTGAAGTGGTCTTTCATGTAGCCGCTGTGTTCGCCTATTGGGGATATGATGAGACAAAACTGAAATCGATTGCCGGGCAGGGAACACGCAACATTATTGAAGCGGCTGCCAGGTCAGGGGTGAAGAAGATTGTCCTGACATCATCGTCTGCCGTATTAGGGTCGGGCAGCGATGCCCTCCCGCTGGATGAGAATCATACCGTAGACCGTGAGGAATATTTACCTCCGTATGTCCGGGCGAAGATCGAACAGGAAGAAGCGGCGTTTCGGATGGCTAAGGAGCTGGGCCTGGATTTGGTGGCTGTATGTCCCACCATTACGGTAGGTGGACCTGATTATGGATTGTCGGAAAGTAACCGCATCATCGTCAGTTATCTAAACGATCCGTTTAAAGCTACCTGGCCGGGGGGATGTAATATCGTGGCAGCCTCCGATGTTGCGATGGGACATGTTATCGCGGGCGAAAGAGGGGTACCCGGTCAGCGCTATCTTCTGGGGTCAGAAAACCTCGAGTGGTCGCAATTACATCAAATTATTTCTGATTTGTGCGGTTTACCCGGACCCATGGTTGTCGCCAATCATACCTCTTCGTACCTGGCTGCTACTGCGTATGAACTGGTCAGCTATTTTACTGGAGAAGCACCTGCATCGACACGCGCCCAGGCGAAGATGGTCGGCCGTTACTACTGGTACACCCACGACCGGATCGCAAAATTGGGATACAGTCCGCGCCCGGCACGGCAGTCCCTCATCGAAGCCGTTTCGTGGTTTGTGGCGAGTTCGCATATTTCGTCTTCATTACGTGCTGATATTAATCTGTCCGACGAGATCTACCTGTTTCGCAACAAACAACAGATGAGTCACACTGATCAAAAATCATAATATGGATTTCAAAAGTACTGCTGTTATCAAACACCCTGTTGACCTCGTATGGGTGACGATGCGTGATAAAACGCCTGAATTGGTTGGCTTGCTCGATGATGTAGAAAGTGTAATTGTGCGTGAACGGGTCGAGCAGGACTCAGGCGATGTAAAAGTGATCAATGTCTGGCAGGCAGCGCCTAAACTGCCGTCTTTCCTGCATCGATACATAACACCTGAGATGCTCGCGTGGACCGACTATGCCGAATGGCTGGGGCAATCACAGACCTGTAACTGGACCATAGAACCGAATGCTTTTGCAAACCGGATAGAGTGCAGCGGGAACACGACCTTTGAACCTGCCATTGGAGGTCGCGGTACCCGGGTAACATTTGATGGCAAGATAGAGCTGGCGCCTGATGATTTGGCCAGGGTCACCGGCGCGATTGGTACCATTGGGACCAGCGCTGTAGAGGCTTATATCCAGAAGCTGCTGCCCAATAACTTTATAAAACTCACCAAGGCGCTCTCCAGTTATCTTGATCAGCAAGCCTGAGTATGAACAAGATGCTGATTGCTGTTCCTGTTTGACATCGTAAGAACGCTCCTGTTTTCAAGCCGAACGGCAGACTCGGGATCATGTTACGGAAGGTAGATCAGGGGATCGCGTTCAGCAAGACGTAGTATCGTTTTATGTGTATCGATCATCTGTTTTTTATCCGGACCCACCCCATCAGGTTGAAGTTTTAATAACGAGTACTGGTTGTAACTGGTATCGCCTGCAAGGAATACGTTCTCATTACCAGTATCGGCTATTAGGGAAGTGATACATTCCACCGGCTTGGTCAGTATGGAGATGAGTGATAATCACAGTGTCGACATCAAGCGGGTCGACATCATGCCTCCGGAGCTGGCGATCAATTTCATCACGCGAGACGTCCATTTTTACCGCAAAACGGTAGAAGGGATGCCAGCACGGAAAATAATCAGGTTCTGACGTTTGACTTGTTTTCGCCCGTATCTATTCCGAATGCTTGATTAACCACGCATAGATTGGCAGACATTCTTGTCTTTCTCCACAATTTCTCCACGAGAATGAATATTTATTAACTCCATTAGAGCCCGGGAATGTTGGGCGGTTATCGGAACGTTCATCATATTACAGATGTGGCCTCTCTCACACTACCCCTTAAACTACTATTTCAGGAGGCTGAGATGAGAACAATGAAAATGACGATGTTCACTACAATCGTCTTCCTACTGGCGACTCTGACGGTATGGGCGCAACAACCTGGGAGAAATCAGCAACAACAGATGCAGCAGCACATGCAACAAGTGCAGGATATGTTACAGCATATGAACCAGCTAATGGAACGTACGCAGAGTATGAACCAGGAGATGAATCGTTGGATGCAGCAAAACCAAAATAATCAGCTACAGAGCCAATACCGGTTGATGAATCGTTTTACAGAACAGATGCATAATACACTTGGCAATATGAAAGACGCCAGCGAACGTATGAATCAAATGATGCAAAATCGTGAAATGATGCAAACCCGTGATATGCAGAGCGACATGAACCGGCTTCGTCAACGACTACATGACATGACTAACCAGATGGATGATGCTGTTCAGACCATGGAACGCCTGACAAAGCGACTCAGAGATCATCAACCAACACAAAGTCAGTAACCGTTTATGCGGTTACTGAGGCTATTATTCACTCATCCGGATACCAATACCATGAGACAGAGTATATCTAATATCATCTGTTATGTGGGGGTTTTATTGGTACTATCCGGGGTATTGGGAGCCGGCCGCGTATTTGGGCAAAAAGTCTACTTCTTTGGTAGCGGCCAATACACGACCGGCACCTATTTTTTTGAGAGATCTACCAACAGCTTTTACCTGACTAATGGATTTCGTATAGCAGGACGCGGGGTAAGTATTTCTCTTAACGTGCCATATATGGTCCAAAATACCCCATGGATATCGTACAGTGGCGTTGGTTATATCCCAACCGGCGGACCCCAGAGCGGAACCGTAAGCGACGCGGGAAAGGGCAGAGGCAAGGGGAGTCATGGACAAATGAGTACCATGACATCAACAACATCCACTAAAGTTGCAGAAAAGGCCGTACCTCTGGAAGACACCGTTTCCTATAATAAATTCGGTTTCAGCGATCCTAACATGTACCTGTCAGTAAGACTGACACCAGGTACATTGACTACAACATCACTTTATCTGAATGCCAGCACCAAGATACCTCTCGCCAAACCTGAAACCGGCTTTGGTACGGGAGCATGGGATTTTGGCGCAGGATTGTCTGCGACCCAGCGTTTCGGTACGTTTTTTATTACTGCCGATGCCATGTACTGGCATCTTGGTGATATGCCGGACCTTAACTTTAAAGATCCATTAAGCTTTGCGCTGGGACTTGGTAAATCTTTTCAAAATAGTAAGTGGCTTATTTCAAGTATCTTCACAGGATATACCCGAATTATGGATGGATATGATCCACCCATGAGCCTGGGTATCGGCATCGGACATTTTTTGACGAAAAACATCGCACTGAATGCCAATATTTCCTTTGGCCTTAGTGAGTCGTCTTCAGATGTTGGAGGCGGTATCGGATGGAGCATTAGGTTGTAGGTTAGGTGTCTTTTTCCTCGTTCCCACGCTCTGCATGGGAACGTAATTCGGGAAGCACAGCTTCAATAGTTCATTTGCTGCTGCAAAATTATTACCGAGGTTACTGATTCTTCAGTCCCTTGGAGGGGACGATAGGGGTGTTAAATGGCGATTCATTATGAATCCGTTCTTCAAGCAATGTAAACGCTCGGTTGACACCCACCTATACCTCCCTCTAGGGGGAAATTAGCGATCTGTCCCCTCGAGGGGACTAACGGGGGTGTTAACGTAACGTTTACCATGGAGAGGATCGTAGAAGAATGAACCGTTGGGTTGAACACCCACCTTAATCCTCCATAGAGGGAAGAAAAAGTCAGAACAGCCTGAGCTGTTTTCCATCATCTCCATCCGACTTATCACTTTAATCCTGGTTCAAGCTACAGATGCACATTTTCTGTAAAATTCATAATTCATAATTCATAATTCAAAACTTAAAACTCAAAATTCATAATTCGTTACACCCATTTGTTGTTGCCACAGTTTGAGATAATGTCCTTCTTTATCAAGTAATTGATGATGATCTCCTTCTTCAACAAGTCGGCCGTTGTCTAAGACACAGATTTTATCTGCGTGTAGCACAGAACTCAGACGGTGGGTGATTAGGATCACCGTTTTCCCGCGGGAACGCAAATATTGAATCATGTGATGAACGTATTGCTCAGAAGAGGAATCGAGTGATGATGTTGCCTCATCCATGATTAGTATTTCAGGTTCTTTATACAAGGCCCTGGATATAGCTATCCGTTGTTTTTCACCGCCTGAAAGACTGGCTCCGTTTTCGCCGAGATATGTTTCAAAGCCGTTAGGTAGATTTTCAATGAACTTGATGATCCCCAGTTTATTACAGATCGAAACGATGCGCTTCATATCGGCTTCCGTCTCACCAACTGCAATATTATCGACCACATTTCCTGCAAACAGATCGATTCTTTGCGGTACAACAGATATATGCTTGCGAAGACTCCGGATACCGATATAATCCAGGTTTAGATCACCAATGAAAACCTTGCCCGATGATAAGGGATATAGTTTCTGAAGTATATTAATCAGGGTCGTTTTACCGGAGCCGCTTTCACCTACGAATGCCGTTACCTGTCCATTGGGAATAACAAGATTTAATTTCTCGAAAACAGTGGCTCTGGATCCATAGCGAAACTTTACATCGTTGAAAACAATATCACCGATTAGTTCAGGCGTCAGATCAACCCGGTTATTTTCTTTTTCTTTATCCAAATCCATTATTTCAAATAAGCGGTCGGAAGCAATCATAGCATCCTGAATTGTTTTATTCATTCCGATCAATTGCCCGACAGGTCCTGTGAAGTAACCGACAATGGCGTAGAATGAGAGCAATTCTCCCGGTGTTATCAGACCATCAAGAACATAATACCCACCGCACCATAATAAAATAATTGTGAAAAGCCGCGAGAAAAACTGGGTGCTGTTACTTGAAAAAACAGAATTAACACCAGATTGGTACACACTTTTCAACAACCGAATGAATCTGGTTTCGGTCTTTATGTTTGCGAAATCTTCCAACCCAAATTGTTTGATTGTTGAAACAGCATTCAGTGATTCTACAAGTTGAGATTCGAGCGATGCTGCATCTTCCATTAAACTGCGCTGAGTTTTCTTATTCAGACGGTTTGTGATCAGGTATACGATGCCGTAAGCCGGGATGATAAGTGACATAACCAAACCGAGCTTCCAGTAATAGGTGAACATCAGCCCGAAAGAAAAAAGTATGATGAAGAAATTGACTGCGAGATTAATGGCAACATTATTGATGAATACCCGGATTTTTACAGCGTCGTTTATGCGCGAGACAATCTCGCCAACCTGCATAGTGTCAAAGAAGCGCTGCGGGAGTCGAATCAAATGTTTGTAGTACCCGAGAATCAGACGAGCATCAATCTGTTGCCCGGTTTTTAAAGTAAAAACAGTTTTAGTCGCACCGATGAATATCTGCAGGATGAGCAAACCAATCATTATGGTGCTCAGCAGATTCAGAAGATTATCATTACCCTCCGTCAGCACATGATCTACAATCAATTGAACATAAATGGCTGTTGTCAGACCAATGATAGTGAATACAGCAGCCCCAAATAGAGCCTGAATCATAACAGCCCGATGTGGTTTCATTAAATACCAAAGCCGGCTGATGATGGAAACTTTCCTGTTTCCAGTCTCAAAAGCTTCATCAGGCACAAGCAAAATCAGAACGCCGGTCCACTGGTTTTTGAATTCCTGATGTGAAAGGTCATGTAATTTCCCATCAGCGGGATCCATAACACGTATATACTTTTTTGTAGCTTTGTATAAAACAACAAAATGATGCAAGACATCTTTGACCTTCACGTGTGCAATGGCCGGCACCGGAATTTTGAATAGACTGTCGAAACCACCTTTAACTCCCTTCGCCATGAACCCGATTTTTTCTGCGGCTTCAATCATGCCCAATATATTTGTTCCTTTTTTATCCGTGGAAGCATATTGACGAATCCGCGATATGGGTAGTTTCAGATCATAATGTGAAGCTATCGATGCGAGACAGGCCGCCCCGCAATCTGTAATATCATGCTGTTTGATTCCGATCTTCTTATGGCTAACGTTCATCTCTTGATGGTTATCAATTCACGATTATATCTCAGGTCCCTCGGGCAGCAGGTTTAGTTGAGCTTTGGATGCCATTGTCATGTGCAGTGTTCCAGAGCGGATTTAACCAATCATTTACACGATCATTTAATAGTTGAAGGACACTTCTTTTTATAATGATAAAACGCCCCTGAAGCGTCATTCCCTTTTTTATGTATCCCCGAAAACCATTTTTAAGTGCTAAAAAAGGTTGATTCAATATGCATCTTACTTTGAACACAGGTTGATTATTCGCCATGGTTACATCGCTGGATATCTCAGAAATATGTCCCTCAATGGTCCCCCACTGATTGTAATCAAAGGCATCTATTTGAAACTTTCCTTTCATTCCATTTTTCAGTAACCCGATATCTTTGGGTGTGACATAGCATTCAGCGATAAGTCCGGTATCAGGTGATATTTCAGCGAGCTTTTGATTGGGGTACAAGTAACTTCCGGAGGATAGTCCGGCCAGAGACTGAATAGTTCCAGCAATCGGAGCTCTGATGGTATACTGCTTCATTTTAGTGAGCAATTCTTTTCGGGTTCCGGCGAGTTTATTCAGTTCTTGTTGATCCTGTTCCAGTTTGAGTTGCCACTGACTAACCTGCTCGGCAAATTGAACGTCAAATGCATTTCGGACCAGGGACAAATCGTATTTACTCTTTTGGTATTCAGATTTACTCACTGCGTTTTTGCTGTATAAATATTTATTCTGCTTGTATAACCGCTCTTTGTTTAGGATTTGTCGCCTGATTTTTTGCAGAGTTTTGCTAAAATGTATAAATGACTGCCGATATACCGGGGATTTTAGTTTCTCCAAAATATTACCGGAAAGTACAGAGGACGAATCTACACTGATAAGCAATTTTAAATCGCTAATATGGGGGTTGAGCTTTTCTTCCTGTGTTTTTTTTAGCAACAGCTTGGCGCGAATCTCAGAAGATTCAACGGTAGCGATAATATCGTCTTTATGTACTCTCTGGTTCTCTTTTACGCGTAATGTGACTATTTTTCCTGATACAAGAGAGGTAATTGTATTCTTTTCCACAAGAGGTCGAATAATCCCTCTGCTCGATACACTAACATCAATTTTTAGATAGGGAAGAAGTAGTAATATCATAATCAGAATTATTACCACGGAACTGTATAAAATCTGAGATTTTACAGAGTTTTTCCATAAATGGTACTCAGATGAATACTCTACAATCTCCTTAGGAAACAAGTGCTTCTTCATGACTCAGCGCGTCTCTCTTGATTTTAAAATATTTTTTGGGAAGAAAATGTTACACGCAATGAAAAATGTAATTTCAGGTCATTAATCAATTCACTTCAAAACCTATTTGATAGGTAATATCTTTAACCTTTTGGATCTATTTACCCCTTTTTTTAGGTCATTATTTGTAAATATAAAATTAAAAATGTTAAATACCGAAAATGAATTCCAATTAGGGTAGGATACATTATTGTACGATAAATATGATATTGACATTGCCAAGCCGCCCAAAAATGCTATCAGATATGTTATAATATTGTGATATGATGTATGTCCAACAGAAAAAAAGAAAGATCTAACTATTATGGATATGTATATATTATTGAATTATTTTTGTGTATAGCTTAATAAAAGGCCTCTGAATATTATTTCCTCGGAAATACTTATTACATGATCCGACAATTCCTGTTATAATGAGGCTTTTGAAATATCTCAACTCTAGATTACCATTAATGGGTATGTCATGTATTGTTTATGTTGAAAAAATGAGGATAATATTATTTGAAAGAGAGAAGTTATATGCAAATAAAGAAACTATTCGGCAAATTATTTAATATCGGTGTAAATGCTTATTTTTCTGTAAAAATATATTTTAGTGATGTTAATTTGTACTTGTCCGGATATTAATATAGATTTCATCTCGTTAATTGCTTTAATATAAACTTGTGGCATTTTTTATATGTATTCTGCAAATTTAATCTTTTATTTAATATAATCTGAATTATTCCGCCAACTAAAAAAATTGGCAAATAGGTCAGTATTATATAAGAGCTAACTTAATTATATTGTATAGTCTATTTTGACTCCCTCATTTTATAATAAAACTTGACTTATTCCAAATGAAGACTCCAGCCGAGCACTGGTCTTTCCATTCCACTAACCTCGCCTCGGGGACAGGAGCACTAGTTTCAGTTTATATAACCCACTCTACAACAAGTGTTGTATCGGATAGTAAGACGCTTATTCATTCCAAAATCCATTGAATCGGCAGATGGTGCTCCAGCAAATATATTTGCTAGTTCACCGGTTATCTAATTCCAAACTTAATTTATCTATTCTTAATTCAATTTTCCATTTTCAGTCTCCATTAAGAACTGAGCATCGCCGATAGCGTCCTAACACCTTTTTTTATGTGCTGACCAGCTGCGGCAACCAGCTGAAACTGTTAAAACAGTCACGAGTATGATAAAAATCCGCCACATCCTCCATTGGTGTTGCTTGAATGGAATTATTCTTCCAATTCAACTACTCCTAATCTATTGAGATCTTTCATTTTTGTTCCTCTTGTTAGTTATGGTTTTGATAGTACACCTGGCCAAGTGTATCTACAAGTAATAAGGAGGAATTAATTCATTAATACCATACCCCTTAGGTAGTATTTTTCAATAAGAATTGTGTTCGTTTTGAGCTATGGATAATCGCGGAAAGAGTTTGAATTTCCCTGGCTTTTTTAGCTGCGAGAATATTGAGGTTATATTGATCCGCGAGATTCAGTTTTCTTCGAATTTGTTTTCTCTGTGTTTTAACAGTATGGATTGATCGAAATCTTTTTCGCGCAATCATCGAGGTTGTCTTTCCATTTCCGATATCCATTAGTATTTCCAGTTCACACCGTGTAAGAGGCTTTTGAATGGTCTTCTTCAGAAGAGTGCGTTGCTGTTGTAACCGGTCTGATTCGAGAAATGATTTCGTACTAGAGCTTAGGAACCATTTTCCCTGTATAAGCCGGTCTATTGCAAATGATAACATCTCAAATCCATCTGCTGGTGTTATGTATCCGCCGTTGCTTTGGGACGGTATTTCAAATAATCTATACAGTTGTTTTAATGTCCCGATGAAAAGAATTGGAGTGGTTCGTGCATTGATAGAATATTTCTCTAATAAATAGTGCGACTCAATAAGACAAAGATGCGTGGTATTTGGTACGTTTAGTTCTTGGGAAAACGCTGTCTTTTTATTTAAAATTTCAATTCCGATGTTCCGGCGATCAATAAAATGCGTAATAGACTCCTGATAGAATGAACGTGCCAATAAATGAATTGTAGTCGACATGATATCTCCCATACCTGTTATTTTAACTCTCCCGTGAATGCATGATGCTCTAATGCCAATGTAAATTAGATCATCTAAGTAAACCTCTGTTTATATAATAGAACCAGAAAATGCCTCAATACGACATTATATTCCTCTTATGTTTATGAATCACGTATTTTGCACGAAATCCACACGAAGAAATATTACGAGAATTCGAAGTGGAATAAGTAATTAAAAATTCAAAACTTAAAATTATTAAATTACTTTGCCTTCACTTAACACCTAACACTTAACACTCAAATCTAAACACTCACTTCCCCGGTTCCGGGTAATCCATAGAAGCATCATCAACCACTAACACCCAGTCATTACCTCGTCGCCGATCCGAGGGAGGATCGAAACTTTGTCTTCCTTTGGCTGTAAAGTTATTCATCCGGATAGCTGTGTTTAATCTCGGGTTATACCACCAGGCATCCACTTCCTTACCTTTGAACAGTGAGAGATCTACCTCAAGATTTTGGCCGTGGGGGATATAAACGACGATGAAGCTGTTGTCATCAGCGCGCGCCGCGCGGGCAGGAGCGGAATCACGTAAGATATCATTGCTAACCAGTTCTTGATCAGGGAGCAATTTGTAGAAGGGACGGGATTCAAAAAACTTGCGCATGTAACCCATCTGGAAAGCTCCCGGGTAATCGAGGGCTTCATACCAGGGGGTGCGCGCATAACCCATAGGCTGGCGACCCGGCTGCCACATCTGCCAGATATTGTTATTGCCGTAGGTGTGTCCCATGGCTCCGGCCAGCATTGCCCAATATGCGGCCTGGCGGACATCAAAAGCCGTGAACCAACCGTTCGTTGGATTCCAGTTGATAGGATGGTCCTCGTAGTTCGGTTCGGCGTCGAGCGTTGGCTTGGTTGGTTTTCGATTATAGTTAGCCAGGATCATCTTGTAATTCGGCGTGTTCAGTTGTGCATGTCCCGACTGGATCATGTTGATATCGAGCCATTTTGACTCCTGGAACCATTCGGCCGAATTGCTGCCGCCCTGCGGATGATAGGTCATCAGATGCGCGCCGTGATCACCTTCTTTTAATCCTTCGGCAAGAGCATTCACTATCTTCAGTTGTTCTGGCGTATCCGGGTTGCGATCGCCGCCTAATATCCAGATGATGTTCTTATCCCGGTATCGTTTTCCAAGGAACTCACCATATTTCCTGGCATTCTCAGGATTGAAGATAACCGGTCCGATGCCCCATTTTTTGTTCCATTTATCACCCCAGGTCGGAAGCATCCCGATGTACATTCCCAGCTCGGTTGCTTTATTGACGATAAAATCAACATTTTTGAAGTAGGCTTCATTGGGCTTAGTGGGATCATTATCGATAAGCGGCTTGTCGCCGTAGGCGTTAGGAGTGTTCAACCCATCGAGCTCGGCCAAAACAACAGCCTGGATGACGGTGAATCCTTTCGTTGCCCTGTTTTCAAGGTAATGCGTCGCTTCCTCCCGGTTAAGCCGATGAAACAGCTCCCACCCCGTATCCCCCAGCCAGAAGAACGCTGTACCGTCTGCTTTGACGATATAATGATGATTTTTACTGACGCGCAGGCCCTGTGCGTTGAGAGGAACCCCAACTGAAGATCCAAGACAGGTGAACAATAAAATGGCAAAAAGCTTTTGGAATGATATCCGGTTCATCTCATATTCCTCCCAAAGTTCTTAACGACAGATTTTGAATGAAAAGATAATTGTTTCGTCAGTATTTGCAACGATCAGAGTCCCCCTTCGAAGGGGCTGGGGGATGACAACGCAGCGTATTCAATGAAAATCATTTGTAAGGAATTGATCCCGCAGTGTTCAACATAGTAGAGACACATCACAAGAGAGATCAGATATGGGCAAGTACTCCAATCTCAATTACAACAAAAAACTTAAACACCGGTCCCGTAAACTTAGAAACGAATCGACTATGGCAGAAATACGCATTTGGAGCGAGTTGTTACGAGGTCGCAAGATGTTGGGATATCCTTTTCTACGAGAACGACCCGTTTTGCATTACATAGCCGATTTCATGTGTAAGCCAATAAAACTGATTATCGAGGTGGATGGATTTACCCATGATGATCCGAAGAAATGGAGAAGAGATAAAGAACGACAAAAGGATTTGGAAAATCATGGGTTCTGTGTCATCCGGTTTTGGGATGAAGAAGTCATGAGGGATCTTGAAAATGTGGCGAGGAGGATCGAAACGATTATTTTGGATTTGGTGCGTTAGAGAGATAGACAGGCAGATTTTGTGAACTGCTGAGGGTAATTTTATGTGGTTGCATATGAAACGACCGGTTGGTCATCCCCCTACACCCCCTTCGAAGGGGGACAAGTCGTTACTTCTCAAGGCTTAGTACTCATTAATTCAAAATTTAAAATTGTTCCGAAGGAACTAAAGGCTGAATGCCACGTAGGCATCGCCGCTCTTTGTTCCGAGCTTGCCGCCGCCGCAGGCGATGACGATATATTGTTTCCCATTCACCATGTACGTACTGGGGGTAGCGTAGCCGGCTGCAGGAAGATCTGTTTTCCAGAGGAGTTCGCCCGTTTTCTTGTCGAAGACACGGAATTCCTGGTCTTTGGTAGCCGCAATGAAAATCAAACCGCCTGCGGTGACTACAGGGCCGCCATAGTTTTGAGTGCCGGTTACAGGGATACCTTTCTTTATCAGTTCCCTGTATTCCCCCAGAGGTTTCTGCCAGACGATGTCGCCCGTATTCAGGTTGATGGCAGTGAGTGTTCCCCAAGGTGGTTGGTTGGCCGGGTAGCCGTTTGGATCCAGAAATTTCTTGTAGCCGGTGTGGGCGTAAGGCAGTGTGTTCTTTCCGGTGGCTTCGAGCTTGTCGGATGCCTGTTTCGAGGTTTTCTTAAAGAGGTAGTCAACGATCAATTTCTGCTGTTTGTCTGTCAGCTGGTTGAATGAAGGCATAAATCCACCGCCGGTTTGCATTTTCTGCTGCACCTGCTTTTCTGTAAGTGTGTCCGCAATGTTAACCAAAGATGGAAAATTACTGGTCAAATCGCCTTTCAGGTCGGCTCCGTGACAGACGGCACAGTGTGTTAAGTAGAGACTGTGACCCGCAGCGATCGGTGTTCCGTTCTTTGACGTGACCCGTATCAATTGCAGAAGCCATCCTATGTTGTTGGCATTCACATACAGGTAACCGGTCGTGGGATCATACGCGGCTCCGCCCCATTCACCGCCGCCATCGTAACCCGGGAAAAGAAGAGTACCCTGCAGGCTCGGTGGGGTAAACAGGGATCCGGTCTTAAAATGTTTCAAGCTATCTACTGCAAATTGGTGGGCCTCAGGAGAGATATCGGTCGGTTCGAATATCTGAGTTGCGAAGGGTTTGGGTTTCAGTGGAAATGGCTGGGTCGGCCAAGTATGCTCACCTGGTATGTCCGAAGAGGGGACAGCCCGTTCTTCAACAGGGAAAAGCGGCTTCCCGGTATCCCGATTGAATACAAACACAAAACCCTGCTTGGTGATCTGGGCAACGGCATCAACCTTTTTGCCATCGTGATTAATCGTGACCAGGTTGGGTGGTGCCGGCGGGTCGCGGTCCCACAAGTCGTGGTGGACCATCTGGTAATACCAGACAAGTTTGCCTGTCGATGCATCTAAAGCCAGCTCGCAATTGGCAAACAAATCCTTACCTATCCGGTTGCCTCCGTAGAAATCGAAAGCAGCCGAGCCGGTTGGAATGTAGACGATGCCTCGCTTCTTATCCAGGCTCATGCCGGCCCAGTTGTTGGCCGCACCCACCGTTTTATATGCCCCCGGCGGCCAGGTATCGTATCCGGGTTCACCGGGTTGTGGGATGGTGTGGAAAGTCCACTTTATATAGCCGGTTTGGACATCATAAGCCCGGATGTGACCGGGAGCGGCATCGGATCCTTCGGACACTCGTGTGCCGACTATGATCAGGTTTTTATAAATCACACCCGGCGATGTACTCGTTACGAATAGCTTGCTGACATCACGGTCCAGATCGAGACTGTCTTTGAGCGAGCGGTGCCCATGATCGCCAAAACTGTCGATTGGCTTCCCGGTTTCCGCATTCAATGCATAAAGATTGGATCCTGCCACAAAGAAGATGCGTTTATCGGAACCATCAGACCAATAAGAGACACTGCGATTTGCTCCAAGCGGATTGTTATAGGTCGAATCATCCGGGAAAGGATTGAAGCTCCAGATCTGTTTGCCGGTAGCCGCATCCAGGGCAAATATTTTTAATTCGGGTGAGCTTCCATACAACACACCGTCGATCACCAGCGGATTGCATTGTATCTGTGACTGCGTGTTCTTATCCCCCGTATGATAGATCCATGCCACCTTCAGTTTTTTGACATTCTGCAGGTTGATTTGGTCCAGTCTCGAATACTGGCTGCTCGCGAAGTCACCCTCGAAAACCGGCCAGTTTTTATCGGCTCCAACATAGTTGTCATGTTTTTGACAGGAAATAAAGATGAGCATGGGAAAGATGGGTGCCGCGATCCATTTGAGATGTAATAGTCGTGATGATCGGTTCATATCCTCTGTTTGTTGTTTGGATTCCCGCTTGCTGTCGGATAAATCTAATGGATTCAAAGGATAAGAGACAGGGTGAATTTTGAATTTTTTCCGAAGGAATCCCAATGGGAGAATTTTTAATTTTGAATTAATGCCGATCCGGTTTATCACTTCATCCCAAAGGGATCCATACAGGGCCATGAAGATGGGAATCTCCGTTGTTTCAAATCGTGACCTAATCCAGAACCTGTTCGGGTTCCCCTGACAAACTATGCTACGAGTAATAAAATCACAGCGATTATGCGTCGCCTGATCGTAATCCCGTCCATCCGGTAAATCTTTTAAATCCGCGTTTGCTGATACCCACATTTTATAATTACTTTACTCTCTTCATGTTAACGTTAAACATGGAGATGAACCTGCAACCTTTTTCCATTAAACTAATTCCTCGCGATATGAAGATTCCTCTCGTGTCTTGTTTGTTGATCATGCTGTGTGGTCTGTCGGTGGTCCGGGCGCAAGACCACAAGCAAATTGTTATTCAAACCGATCATACCGAGCTCGTGTATACCGTTGGTGACAATGGACGGTTGTATCAATCTTACATCGGGGAGCGATTGCAGAATGGTGCAGCGGCAGAGATAATGAATCCTGATAGACATGAAGCGTATATCGGCGGGGGAATGGATGATCCTGGCACGCCGGCGATCCGCATGATTCATGCGGACGGCAACCCGTCGCTGAACTTGGTGTATGTTAATGACACCGTCAAAAAAGGGGATGATGACAATGTTTCCGAGACGATCATCAACCTGAAGGATCCGCAGTACCCGGTGACGGTGAGCCTTCATTTCAAGACCTTCGCCAATGAGGATATTATTAAGGAATGGTCGGAGATTGAGCACCACGAGAAGAAGGCTGTGACGCTGACCAACTTCGCCTCGTCGATGCTTCATTTCGATGCTCCGCACTACTGGCTGACGCAGTTTCACGGCGACTGGGCCAAGGAGATGCGCATGCAGCAGAGCGAGCTGACCAGCGGCATCAAGATTATCGACAGCAAGCTGGGCACGCGGGCCAATATCTACCAGACACCCGTCTTTTTCCTGTCGCTGGGACAGCCGTCGACCGAGACACACGGCGATCTTATCGCAGGCACACTGGCGTGGACCGGCAGCTTCCAGCTCCTGTTCCAGGTCGATCACCTCAACTCATTGCGCGTGGTCTCAGGGATGAATCCCTATGCTTCGGAATACAAGCTGAAGCCCGGCGAACTGTTCAAGACACCGGCGTTCATCTTCACGTATAGTCATGATGGCAAGGGACTGGCCAGCCGCAATTTCCATGATTGGGCCCGCAAGTACGGCATCCTCGACGGTACCAAGCCGCGCATGACTCTGCTCAACAACTGGGAATCGACCTATTTCGATTTTGACGAAAACAAGATTGTCTCTCTGTTCGATGACGCCAAAAAGCTGGGCGTCGACCTGTTTCTGCTCGATGACGGGTGGTTCGGCAACAAGTATCCGCGTAACAACGACCACGCGGGTTTGGGCGACTGGCAGGCCAACAAGAAGAAGCTGCCGCATGGCCTGGGCTACCTGGTTAAGCAGGCGGAGCAGAAGGATCTGAAGTTCGGCATATGGCTGGAACCGGAGATGGTGAATCCGAAGAGTGAGCTTTACCATGAGCATCCGGACTGGATTTTGAAGCTGCCCAACCGCAAGGAAAATTACTACCGAAACCAGCTGGTGCTGGACCTCACCAATCCCAAGGTGCAGGATTTTGTCTATAATGTGGTCGACAAGACGCTTAGTGAAAACCCGGGCATCGCCTACATAAAGTGGGATTGCAACCGCCCGATGACCAACGAATATTCGCCATATCTCAAGCAGAACCAGGGCAACCTGTTCATCGATTACACGCGTGGTCTTTACAAAGTGTTCAAGCGGGTCCGTGCCAAATACCCGCACCTGCCGATGATGCTGTGTTCCGGCGGCGGTGGCCGGACTGATTACGGCGCCCTGAAGTATTTCACGTCGTTCTGGCCCAGCGACGACACCGACGGCTTCGAGCGGGTCTATATCCAGTGGGGCTACTCGTACTTTTTCCCTTCGCTGGCCCTTAGTGCACACATCACGTCCTGGGGTAAGGAATCCCTGAAATTCCGCACCGATGTAGCCATGATGGATAAGATGGGTTACGACATCAACGTGGACAAGCTGTCGCCCAAAGACCTTGAGTTCAGCCAGCAGTCTGTTCAGACCTTCAAACGGCTGAGCCCGGTCATCTGGCAGGGCGACCTGTACCGACTGGTCTCTCCTTACAAAGAAAACCGTGCCGTGCTGATGTATGTGAATCATGCCAAGGACCACGCCGTACTCTATTCGTATAACCTGCACTCACGGTTCATGGAGATATTCGACCGTGTGAAACTTCGCGGCCTTGATCCAAACAAGCAGTACAAAGTGGAAGAGATCAACCTGTATCCCGGCACCCAATCCCGCTTCCGAGAAAATGGTAAAACCTTCTCCGGCGACTACCTAATGAAGGAGGGCATTACCGTATCGCCGCGTGGAGCGTTGACGAGCGCGATATTTGAGCTAACCGCTCAATAGGTTAAGGAGTGTTAAGTGGTAAGTGTTGAGTGTTTAGTTTGGTGAACGCAGCTCGGAACCTTAAAGGTTGCGAGTTGCGGGTTGATGTCCCCCAATGTCATTCCGAGTGTAGTGGAACGGAACCGAGGAACCTAAAATGGCTACAACCGTGACACGTGTTTGGATACCCTTCTGACGTCACTGGGCAAGATAGATTTCTCGGTTCCGTTTCACTCGCTCGAAATGACAGGGGATGGTCTGTTTTGGGTTAATAATTTTGGGATGAATATCGAACTTTGTGGCTCAACAGTGTAAGGTAACGCCAATTACTCGTTCTTATTAAGAAAACAAGAGAGTCGATTGAGAGCACGTAAGAAACACACATACTACATGTACATCACCGCCAGTCTTTCAAAGGTGTTGTACAACGGTGTGACGAATGACTTGTATTCACGTATCCTGCAGCATAAAGAAGGTGCTGATCCAAGGTCATTTACGAACAAGTATCATGTGAATCGGTTGGTGTATTTTGAAGAATTCGATGATGTGAATGACGCCATAGCAAGAGAGAAACAAGTCAAACGCTGGCGTCGTGAAAAGAAAATCTGGCTCATTGAATCGGTGAACCCGGGTTGGCATGATTTGTTTTATGAGCTTATGTAGGAACAAGCAACTATCCCAAAACAATCTCCAGTGTCATTCCGACCGAGTGGAGCGAGTGGAGGAATCTAAATAGCTATTAACGTGACATTTGTTTGGATACCCTTCTAACGTCACTGGGCAAGAAAGATTTCTTCCCGAAGTATGGGGATCAAAATGACGCCGAGCAGCATGTTGTTTGCATAAATTGTCCCACCACTGTCATTCCGAGTGTAGTGGAACGGAACCGAGGAATCTAAAATGGCTATTAACGTCGCATTTGTTTGGATTTATAAGTCAACGTATCCGGGCAGGATAGATTTCTGCCCGATGAGTTGGGATCGAAATGACAATGAAAGGTATATTTTATGTGGAAAAGTCTTTTGATCAGTCTGAAATAATCCTTTGATATCTTTTTCTTCATGCAAAAGACTATAATAAGACAAGCACTTCATGATTTGTAAAACGATATCAAGAGGCTGGTACTTTAAGGAATCGCTGGTGTCATACCCCTAACCCTCCCGAAAGTATTCGGGACAGGCTATTCGAAGGGTGACTTTTTGCTATATCCCAGTCATCTCTTTAACCGTTGGCGGAACCCGGTGTTTGGTTCCTTGTTCGTAGGCGTAGACTAACTTGATCAGTATTGGTTCGGAGTACATTCTCCCGAGGAACTGGAGGCCGGCGGGGAGGTGGCCGTAGGTGAAGCCCATGGGTACGGTGAATGCGGGCTGACCGGTGTGGGGAGCGATGATCTGGCTGTTGTCGCCTTTGTATTGAACGTCGAAGGAATCGATTTTGGCGGGCGGGTAATTCCATGAGGGATAGACGATGGCATCGAGGTGCAACTCATCCATTCGCTTGCGTATGGCATCGCGGAAAGCGATACGCCGCACATCATGCCAGGCATCCGAACAGCCGATCTCCGGGTGTCCGTCCCTTCCGCTGTGGGTTGCCTCGTATTGCAGTCCTTTCTGCACATCCTTTCCCTTGGTCCCTACCCGTATGATATCCTCCAGGGTCTTCATCGTATCGTTTTTGACGTATGTTGCCAGGTAATCCTCTACATCCTTTCTGAACTCGGAACACCACTGGTCTTTGCGCAGGCTATCAAAATTCGGGACATCCACTGGGTCGATGATCTGTGTTCCCATCGACTTCATGTCGCGAAGAGCTTGTTCGAATAATGCATGGACCTGAGGATCCGGGTTGTCGTCGCTTAATACTCGCAGCACACCGATGCGAGCGCCTTTGAGGCCGTCCTTTTGCAGAAACTGCGTGTAGTTGTCCGGGATGTGGCCTTTCGCGTGTGCGGTAATGGAATCGGCGGGGTCGTACCCGGCCATCACCTGCATGATCTTCGTCTCGTCCTCCACAGTACGGCACATGGGTCCCGCCACATCGTTGCGCAGGTAGAGGGGAATGATGCCGGTACGGCTGACAAGGCCCATGGTTGTCCGGAAACCAACCAGGTCGCAGTGCGAGGAGGGTCCCCGGATGGAGTTGCCCGTGTCGGTGCCCAGTCCCACCGTAGCGAAATTGGCGGCGATGGCTGCTGCTGTGCCCCCGCTGGATCCGGCCGGCACACGGGTGAGATCATACGGGTTGTGGGTCTCGCCGTGCGTGGAGCTGAATGTGTGCTCCGGGCTGAACGCCCACTCAGCCATGTTGGATTTGGCAATAATGATGGCGCCCGCTTTCACAAGCTTGTCGATGACAAACGCATTCTCTTTAGGGATGAAATTTTGCAGAGCAAGCGAACCTCCCGTCGTGGGTAATCCCTTGGTGTTGTAATTGTCCTTCACGATGATTGGGATGCCCTGCAGCGGCAGCAGGACGCCCGTCTTCTGAAATGCCGAATCCTGAGCCCGGGCAATAGCCATTGAATGCGGGTTTATCGTGGTGATCGCGTTGATGTATTTATCGTATTTCTTTATGCGCTCCAGGTACGCTGCAACGAGCTGCTGGCTATTATACCTTCCGTCCTTATACGCTTGGTGAATTTTGCCAATGGTCAGCTCGCTGAGGTCAATCTTCGGATCCTGTTTCTGAGATTTGCACCCGGTGAATGCTAAAAATAGAGCCAGACAGATCAGGGGAAAGGATAGCTTACGCATGTGTTTGGTTTGTGTTTGTAATGACAAGAGGTTGTAGGGAAGATGGGGAGTTTCAAGAAGATTGTCTGTAAAAACTTTTAAAGTTGGCCTGGCAACTATGTATAACACTTGTACCCCCCTGAACTGTGGAGGAGAAAGAAGATGCAAAAGAACTGCTATCCAATTAAAAATTCAAAATTTATAATTCAAAATTCCTTAGATCCTCTAAGGCTGTTGGTCTTAAGTACTCTTTTACGTACATCGGTTTCCACCAGTCACCGGTTTGTTTGTGTTCGTGGCGGGTGGTGTAGCGGTAGTGGAACAGGTGGGCACGGATGTAGCAAGGGGGTTCAACCGGGAAGGGATTGTTTTTGAGGAGATCGAGGGTTGGCCGGTCGTTTTCCAGGAGTTTGCTGATGAGACGAGGAAACCACGGGTGGCTGTGCCAGGAGGTCATGGCAGCGAACCACATCTGCCAGTCGAGACGGATATGATAGGGTGCCATCTGGGGCGGACGCCGTTTCGGATCGCCGGGCTTGGCTTTGAACTCATAGGCTTTCCATTCGGTATTCTCATCAAGCTTGGAATCTGTTGTGCCTTCGAGGATGATTTCATACCGTTTGCGAGTCACGCTTCCAAAAGCACCGTAGGTATTGACCAGGTGAAACGGATTGAAACTAAAATTCATCATCTGGTATCGGGAAATCATGTTTCTGGCCGGCTGAATGCTCATGTAAATGATGACTGTCGTGAATAGTATAACAACGATATAGTACGTCTCCGGTATTGGATATACGGCAGGGACCGAGACAGGGAGGAAAGAGGTAACAACTCCATCACTGAATCCACTGAATGCAAGCAGCAAGGTCATCCAGTTTAGCCAGGCGTAGTTGCCGCTAACGATCAGGTAGAGCTGAGATAGGATGATACATGCAGCGGCTATCGAAGCAACAGGCTGGGGCGCAAAGAGTCCCCATACGATACCAAGCTGAACAACATGATTGAAAAAGGTCTCAGTTTTATGCATCTGTTGCGGCATACGATGGAAATACCAGCTCAGTGGATTGGGCAGGGGCTGAGTCTCGTGGTGATAGTTCATGCAAGTGAGATTACGCCAGCAGCGATCACCCCGCATTTTGATGAGTCCGGCGCCAAATTCCACACGAAACACCAGCCAGCGGATTATCCAGATCACAAGCACCGGCGTGGCCATATCGAGTGGTCCCAGGAACAGGCAGTAGAACCCAGCTTCCAGCAGCAGCGACTCCCACCCGAACCCATAGAATGTCTGTCCAGCGTTGACAATTGAGAGATACAAGGCCCACATCAGGAACCAAACGATCATGTAGAGCCAGATGGGCGCATCATCGAGCAGCCCGGAAACGGCCAGTAACGAGAGGCTTATACCTGACCAAACCACCCAGCGAAAGAAACGGTCGGAATAGTGCCAGTGGAAAATGCTGGGTGTCTCGAACATGGTCCTTTGTTTAAGGAAGTGTGGCACGGGAAGAAGACCGTTTTCTCCAACCAAGGCAGGAAACTGGTTCAGAGAAACGGAAAATCCAAGCAAGTAGATGAGACTCAGCGCCCGTTCGATCACCATGCATGCCAGTTCATAATGCCCGCTGTAAATACCTCCAAACATGTAGTACCTGTCTTTTGTTCATCCGCTTACAGGTTGGTAACAAAAAGAAGGGGGAAAGAATTTTAATTTTAAATTATGAATTTTGAATTGACAGGAATCCGGAACCAAATCTCTTTAATTCAAAAATTTAAAATTCATCATTCAAAATTCTATCACTTCGGTAACCATTTTTCTCAAAAAATCCCTCTCGTAATAATCACTATCCACTATTTCGTCATCGAAAATGATGATATCGAAATCAATAGTACGGGGACCGTTTTTGTTGGTTGTGCGAATCCGGCCGAGTTTGGTTTCGAGAGCCTTCAACTGTTGGCGAAGAGTATCCTGATCAAGCTCTGTTGCCAGCAAAACAACACCGTTTAGGAATTTGGGTTGATCTTTGTAGAGGAGTGGCTCGGTATAAATGAAAGATGATTTTTTGATAATCACGCCGATTGACTCCAATCCTTTCAGTGCTTTCTCTACATTTGCTTCGGGATCGATGTTGGACCCAAGCGATATGACGGCCTTGTGTTTAGTCATAATCCGAGAGGCGGACTACCAGGTTGTCGCAGAAGCGAAGGGAGTTCGGCTTTTCGAGTTCGACTCGGACTTTCTTCACCCCATCATAGGCATGAACCAGGTTGTAGATCATGTTGGCGAGTGTCTCTACCATGTTAAAGGATGATTTTTCGACTTCGCGGATAATCTCCTTAGTTATGGTGCGATAGTTAACGGCATGCTCAACTCCATCATCAGCAATAGCTTGCGCGGCATCATAAGTGAACGCCACCGAGATGACGACATCTTGCGGTTTTTCCCTCTCCCAGTCATTGAATCCGATGATAGTGCGCATGCGCAGGTTCTTAATCTCGATTTCCAGGTCTCTTTGGCTCATAATCCGTTTTATTGTAACTAATCGACAGTTGTTCTTTTTCAGAAGAATATTGAAAACGCTGCTTCAGCGCCAGTGGCGGGCCAGAAGTTGTGGCTTCCTCATGCTATTGAATTTTGATTTGGGAGTTAACAAGGAGTTCCATGGTGAAGTTCCAGATAGTCTTTTGCCACGGATTTTCATGGATCAATATAAACTTTAGTTTTTTTTTATGACTGTAGGATACGAAGCAGCCGGATAACACTATGGTACAATGGAGATTCACGACAATGTGGACCTGTTGGGATCACTTTTAGAGGATGAAAAGGAATGGAAGTCGAAGAGTTTTATTAGAGAATCGTAACATTTCACCGATAAATGTCTCATACTAATGAAACCATCTGCAACAGCAAACATGATAATAGCCGGGGGGCGGCTCCGTTTGTTCCGAAAATATTCTGGAGAAGTGTTATGGAACCAGATTCACAATCAGTGAGGAGCAATCGCCGGCGGCTTTAAACATAAAAATATTATGAAGCGCATAGCATTTATCAATCAAAAAGGCGGCGTTGGCAAAACAACCAGCGTTATCAATGTAGGAGCTGCACTTAGTTTGCAGGGACATAGGGTATTAATGATTGATATGGATCCCCAGGCGAATCTGACCTATTCCTTACGAATGGCTCCCACGAAACTTTATCCCACCATTTACCAGGTGTTGAAGGGACAGGCCACTATCGAGGAAAGTATCATGAAGCATGAATCGATCGATATTGTGCCCTCCTCTATCGAATTATCGGGTGCCGAGATGGAACTTGTAAACGAACCGGGTCGTGAGATGCTCCTTCGCCGTGCTCTCGAAAGTGTGACCAATTATGATTACGTACTCATCGATTGCCCTCCAAATCTTGGTTTGTTGACACTGAACGCTTTCACGGCGGTAAAAGAGGTGTTCATCGTGCTTCAGTCGGAATATCTGGCGCTGCACGGTCTATCAAAATTGATTGATGTGATCAAAGTCGTGAAGGATCGCCTGAATAGTGATATTGATGTTACGGGCGTCATCTGTACCTTGTTTGACAAACGGAAAAACCTGAACAAGGAAGTTGTAGAGCACATCAAAGAACACTTTGGCAGCAAGGTCTTTAAGACCATAATTCGCGACAATGTGGCGCTGGCTGAAGCTCCGAGCTATCACAAAACCATTTTCGAGTACGATCAGGATAGCTACGGTGCGGAAGACTATATGTCGCTGTCGAAGGAAATTACAAATGGGTACCTGACGCACTAATTATGTTAGCAAGAAGAAGTTTGGGCGATAGTCCCCTTGAACACGAACCCAGCGATATAGGATTGCTGGATTTTATCGGCAGATCTCCGGAGAAGGCTGTAAAGCCCCGGCCGCTTAAGGTTCCGGAGGCCGACAAATCTCATAACGATCATAAGATCGACAAGAAGATCGTCAGCTACTATGTTGAAAAGGATATTATTAAGCGAGTAAAGGCGCTGGCCACGCTGACGGAACGAAGCTATTCGAGTCTCGTTGCCGAGGCGTTGAGGAACTTGTTGAGAGAGTACGGTTTTTAAGTTTGTTTTTTAGCAGCCAACAAAGCTGTCGGCGCACGGCTCTCAGCTTTGCTGGCTTTCTTTGTGTCTGATCTATCTTCTGGTATATTTATATCCGGATTTATACCATATACCGATATTATTGATAACTCTTTACTCCTCATGGCATGAAACGGATCTCATCTCGCTTTGTCATCTTGATGGCAGCGCTATTCATTTACCTCTTTGTCTCTCCCATTTCATCAATTGCTCAGGTCTCCTCCAATCTTAAAATTGTGAAGTCTGATAGTCCTGATTATGTTTATGCGGGCCGCATCGATTTCTCCAACCCGCAGGCGCCGAAGTTTTATTGGGCGGGTAATTCGGCAACGATCGGTTTCACTGGAACAAGACTCAGCGTCATTCTGGATAATGCCAAAGGGGATAATTACTTCGATGTCATTATCGACGGAGACGGGGCCAATCGCCATGTCATCAAGTGCGAGAAGGGCAAACATACCTACTTAGTTGCTGTACATTTAAAGGATACGAAGCACAGGGTTGAAGTTTTCCGACGCATTGATCCTCCTTTTTCGGTCACTGAGTTTGATGGAATTGAGATTGGAAAGGCTGATTCGGTGTTTCATCCTGATATCCATCATAAATTCAAGATCGAGTACTACGGCGACTCAATAACCTCCGGATATGGTGTGCTTGATACAACAGGAGGAAAGCATGATGGCGATCCGGATATGATGGATAACTACGTATCTTATGATGCATTTACGGCCCGGCATTTTGATGCCGGCTATCGAAGCATCTCCCGCAGCGGTATCGGCATCATCAAAAGCTGGTATCCGTTGGTCATGCCTGAAATGTATAATCGTCTCGATCCGAATGATCCCAATAGTCATTGGGACTTCTCAAAATGGACGCCGGATATCGTCGTCATTAATCTTTTTCAGAATGATTCCTGGCTGCTGCCTAAAGAGAAGAATCCCCCATCAAAAGAATCAATCATCCATGCGTATATCGATTTCGTTCAAAGTTTGAGAACCAAATATCCAAAAGCCGATTTTATATGCATGCTGGGTAATATGGATATCACGAAGAAAGGATCACCGTGGCCAGGTTACGTTAAAACGGCTGTGAAACGCATGAGAAAAAAAGGTGATCATCGCATTTATACTCTTATCGTGCCGTATAAACAGACGGGCGGACATCCGCACGTGGCCGAACAGAGATCGATGTCGAAGATGCTGGACGCGAAGATATCGGAGATTAGAGATTAGAGATTAGAGATTGGGAATTGGGGAATAGAACGCAGATGACGCGGACGACGCAGATCGGCACAGATAAAAAAAGTAATTAACGAGGAGAGGGTAATTAAAGAACGTATGGACGATTCACGAATCGCCCATACCAATACCTATTCTGTCCGCGAGAATCCGCGTCGTCCGTTCCATCCGTGTTCTATTCTTCCATCGTTACTATGGTTTAACAACAGACCAGCCTTCTGCCTGGCGGATGATCAGTTCGCCATTACCGCTGGGTACCACTGAGATGAAGGGGTAGAGCTTGTCCATGCTGATGTGTCGTTCATGCAGGGTATTGTTGCACTGGGCCAGGATGACTCCTTTATCATGCAATTCCTTAAGCTGCTTGCCGAATTCATTACCCTTGAAATAGATGTTGGTCCCGCCGGCGTAAGCGATGAGTTCGATGGTCAGTTTACCTTTCAGGCGGGGATCATTCAGCACGTTTTTGATATTTCGCAGAGTTTTCCCCATAACCGCCTTGTCTGCTACATCAATCTGATAGATGGCGTTGTAATGTGCTTTTGTAGCCTGCGCGCCATGAAATTCACTGGTCGTTGATTGAGCCATGACTGGTGTAATAATCATAGCACTAAGAATTATAGCTGCAACAAATGGTAAGAAGTATAGCTTTTTCATTCTGATTCTGTTTTTGTTATTAGGATTGTTAATGAGATTCATTGATTAACCGGGAGGAAGCCGTATTTCCGATAGACCTTTTGTCCCTGTTCACTCATCAGGAATTGGAGGAAATCACGCGCAGCTATTGGATGCGGAGCTGTTCTCATGCTGCCGGCCGAATAGGTGACATACACATTGTGATCATCGGGAATCGTCACCATATCCACCGGATTGCCAATCATTTTCTGGAAATATGATTCGGTATACCAGACGGGTCCGGCATCAGATTCTTTTTGCATGATGCGCATCGGACTTTGCCGGTGATGAATGTGGGTAAGGAAGGTTGTTCCATCTTTCACTTTCGTAACCATGATGCGTGTTCGGAGATCCTCTCCACCCGCTTTGACATACGCTTTCTCAATTTGTTTGGCGATGCCTTCCCAGTGTGGATTCGGCATTGTGACCCGTATGTCACTGGATGCCAGATCGTTCAGGGACCCGACATTTTTGGGATTTCCCTTGTATACCATTATGGCGAGTCGGTTCCGGGCATAATCTTCGGTTGCTGAAAACCAGTGCTTCTGATTCTGCATTGTGGCTATGTGTCCTTTCCCTGCCGTGTAAACATCCGGTTTCAGAGCAATCCGCATGTTTCCGATCACGAGGGCACCGGTCTCGATCTGTTGGGCAAGGATGCCGGGCGGGAGGGTTTCGATAAACACGCGTTGGTACTTCGGGTAAGCCTTCTTAAATGCCTTGATCAGATCGTCCATCACCATAAATTGGTTGCCGGCGAAAAAGACCACAAGCTGTGGATCAACGATATCACCGCGTAGATCGGGGACATTATCGATGCCATCTATCGTAAAATTTTTTCCGTTTTGCGGCGGCATTGTCCATGGCGGGTAGATGTGTACTTCCTGGGCATGCAACAGATCTGATAGAAGGAATGCTGTTGCAACCAAGACAAGCGTTAGCAAATTTCGTGTTAATGGTTTCATGATTATTGATACCGTTTGATTTCAGTGTGCGGATTTGGATTGCGTTTTGTGTACTTCAATGATGGGTTGAAATGGCCCGAACTCGTGTTGTTTCTGAGTAAAATGATCTGCATATGGCGGATAGGGACAATCGACCGGTTTCATAGACAATACAGGAAAATCCTTATCAAGATGAGACATCCCGGGATGGGTATTCGAATTGATGTATGCCGCCACGTCGTATGCCTCGTCATCCGTCAGAACAGGTTTCTCGTATGTTGTTCCAAACGGCATATTGGCTTTTATAAATGCCGCGGCCTTGAGCACCCGATGCATCCCCGCCCCCACGTTGAAGCTGTCGTTTCCCCAGAGGGGAGGGAAGAGATATCCTTTTGAGAGATCATCCTGATTGTTTCTCTTGCCTTGCCCATCTTTCCCGTGACAGGACATGCATTGCGCCCGGTAAATCGTTTGACCGTTATGGAGATCGGCTTTGCGATCGGGATAGTGGATCTTTATGAAACCTGTGCCGTTAACTTTTTCGCCTGATGGAACATTACGGCTCAGCCAGTTCATATACATCACAATGGCTTTCATCTCCCTGCTTCCGAGCGGTAGTTTCTTTCCATTCATGCTCCGCTGCATACAGCCGTTGATGCGGTCTTCAATCGTTGCAAAGGCATCAGCACGTTTCCGAAACTGTGGAAAACGACCGGTTACTCCGACAAATGGCGCAGCAAATTTTCTTTGTCCGGATTCAATATGACAATTCTGACAGGCAAGGTTATTTCCCGCAAATCGCATGTTAATATTTTTGACATCCGGACCGATTATCGAAGCAGTCCGGGTGACCAGATTATAACCATATCTGATCATCTCACCTTGTTTGTCGTGTGGAAGGGAGTCGAGGTTGAAGCGTGAAGCTGCAAAAAAATCCGGTATATCAATCTGTCTGGAACGCCCAATATTCTTATTCCCGGAATAGAAGGAATAGGCCAATCCAAAACCCGAAAGGATCAGGAGAATAAGCAGGACGCCGATGATCGCTGTAGTACTTCCCGATTTATGTGATACTCTTTCCATAGATATTTTGATAAAAAACCTGATCAACTATGGACGAAGTATACTCAGTCTGGATATATAAGAACAAACGATTAATTTTATATATTCAATCAGAAAAATTGATTAATTGAATATTGATGGTGACACTAAATCAACTCCGGATTTTTCTGGCAGTGGCGCGCCGGGAACACATGACAAAAGCCTCCGAAGATATCAACCTTAGCCAGGCTGCCGTAAGCATGGCCATCAGCGACCTTGAACAAAAACTTGAAGGCCCGTTATTCGAACGTGCGGGAAGAAATCTCAAGTTGAATGATCGTGGGCGTTTGTTGCGCACAGAAGCATCGAAAATATTACACCAGGCTGATGACCTGATGTTCGCCTTCACAAAAGAGGATGGCGAGTTGCGGGGTAATTTGAAGGTTGGAGCCAGCTCGACAATCGGAAACTACCTGTTACCGGGCATCATCGGCCAATTCAAAGAACAGCATCCTCAGATTACCGTCGATCTGGAAATTGCGAACACGGATATGATCGAATCACGACTTCTCGATTTTACACTTGATCTGGGACTCACAGAGGGGCCGGTCCAGCACCAGGATATCTCATCTTCAGAATGGTTGACAGACCGGCTGGTTGTCATTGCAGCTCCCGGTTATTTTCCCCAAGAAAAGAAAACATTTTCAATTGATGAATTAGCGAAGGTTAAATGGATCATGCGAGAGAAGGGGTCGGGAACCCGGGATGTATTTGAACGGGCTATACATGGACATCTGTCTGATATGGATATTTTCTTAACGTTCGGTCAAACAGAAGCAGTCAAACAGGCAGTGATGTCGGGACTGGGAGTTGGTTGCCTGTCGTTGTATACCGTTTTGCGCGAGATAGAACGTGGGAACCTGGTTCAGTTAGAAGTGCCGGGCATTAACCTGGAACGTACGCTTCGGATAATTACAAGAGAAGGCAGCTATATCAGCCGCTTGTGCGACGGCTTTTGTGAGTTTTTGAAGAAAGAAACAGTTTGATAATATTGAATATGCAAGGGACAATCACGGGAGATTATACGTACCCCAAAATCGAGTCAATGGATAATAATTTGCTGATGGATCTCATAATTTAAAATACAAAATTCATCATTGTTCCCCTGTTTTCGCTAACTTCCTTGAAAACGCTTTTTGCCATAAACTGAGAAAATCATGCTTCAACAATATGTAGAGCGGTTGGTCGATTTACTCGATCCATCTCTGAATGATATTTACAATATGTCGGTCGAAGAGGCCCGGCGGCGGATTCTTGAAGGAACACCTGAAGAGGTTCGTGAAATAGAAGGCTCCTTTGCGATTATCGCACGCGATGGTAAAACCGTTCGGATGGCCCGTTCCCTGGATCGTCCAATGCGATATTTCCTTGCCAAAAGAATTGAAGGTCCGGCGCTGGTCGTTGCCGATCGTATTGACGCCATCTATGAATGGCTCAAATCCGAAGGCTTTGACGATCAGTTTCACCCGAGCTACACGCGTATGATCCCGGCACATTTCGTCGTTGAGATTCATCTGGTCGGTTGTCCTGATCCGAATCCGGTATATACACGTTTTTTTGACCCGCCAAGCGGCACGTTGCCGTCCGATCTTGATGTCATAGGCAAGCAGTATATCGGGCAACTGGCTGAAGAGATCCGCAAGTGGCTGCTGCACATCCCACAGGATGCTCCGATTGGAGTAAGTTTCTCCGGTGGCATCGACAGTGGTTCGGTGTTTCTGGTCACTTATTATATGATGCAGAAGCTTGGCATGAATCCAGGCCGCCTGAAAGCATTCACGCTTGATCTGGGAGAGGGGCCCGATCGCGACCAGGCTTTCCGTTTTCTGGATCAACTGGGACTCTCACTCTTTCTGGAACCGATCGAGGCGGGTCTTTCCGATATCGATAGCAGAAGAACCATCGGCATCATCGAGGATTACAAACCGCTGGATATCGAGTCAGCAGCTATGAGTCTGGCGTTGCTGAAAGGTATTCGAGATCGTTACCCCGACTGGCGCTATCTCCTCGATGGCGAAGGCGGCGATGAGAATCTGAGAGACTACCCAATCGAGGGGAATCCCGAACTGACCATCCGCAGCATCATCAATAACCGGATGCTCTATCACGAGGGATGGGGCGTGGACAAGATCAAGCACTCGCTAACCTACAGTGGCGGACTCAGCCGTTCGTATGTTCGTTCATATGCAACCGCACGCTATTATCGATTTGATGGTTTTAGTCCATATATGCGCCCTAATGTCGTTGAAGTTGCGGAGAGCATCCCGTTTAAAGAGATCACTGAGTACGATAAAGAACGGCTTTATAGTCTGAAGGGTGAGATCGTATCAAGAGGCATAAATCAAATCACCGGGATGGATATGCCGATCTTCGAAAAACGACGGTTCCAGCATGGTGCCGTGCCCGAAGATCAACTCAAGGACGTTTTGCCATCTAAAGAGATCGATTATCGCCGGGCATTCCAGGCCATGTACATATAGAAGTACTTAAAAGTGCCTAAAGTACTTAGGAGTACTTCGAGTGCCTTCCCAAAGGAATGCCTATGGCAAAAGTGCTTAGAGTTGAGCCTGTGCTTCAAAAAATAAATAATGATGGTAAATGGTCATTCATTAGTCATTCAGCTTCTCTGTCATTCCATCGTCGTTCGGTTGTATCGCACAGCCAGAGATAATGTCTTCAACATATGGCTATTGAATGACAACAGAATGACCATTAAATGACATCGAATTCTTACCGAATGGCTACTGAGTATCCGACCAAGCCCAATGAGCGCCGTAAATGGATCGAAAATGCCCGCCAGGAGCAAAACAAACAGGATCCATGGCGTCCTTATGCATGGACTAAGGATAAAGAACGGACTACTGACGGGCGGCTTATAGAATCGGGAGCGATCTTTCTGACCAATCGGGAGTGTCCCTGGCGTTGCCTGATGTGTGATCTCTGGAAAAATACGCTGGAGGAATTGGTGCCGACAGGAGCAATTCCAGAGCAGATACGGTTCGGGCTGGACAGGCTTGGCAAAATTGATGAGATCAAACTGTACAATAGTGGCAGCTTCTTCGATCACAAGGCGATCCCGCCAGAAGATTACCCGGATATTGCAAAGCTGGCGGCACCTTTCGACCGGGTGATCGTGGAGTCGCACCCTTCATTAATAGGCGAAGATTGCCTCCATTTTAGGGATATGCTGAATAGCAAGCTCGAAGTAGCGATGGGATTGGAAACGGCACATCCTGATGTACTTGAGAAGCTAAATAAAGGGATCACACTCGATTCCTTTCGGGAAGCCGCGGATTTTCTATCGAGGCATGACATCGATCTTCGGGTTTTCATCCTTGTCAGACCACCGTTTATGAATGAAGATGAAGGGTTTGAATGGGCTTGCCGTTCTCTTGATTTCGCCGAAGAGGTTGGGGCATCTGTATCCATCCTGATTCCAACCCGCGGAGGCAATGGCGCAATGGAAATTCTTCGAGAGCAAGGTAATTTTGAGCCGCCAAAACTCCACACACTGGAAAAAGCACTCGATTACGGAATTAACAACATTAATGGACGTGTCTTTGCCGATCTCTGGGATCTAAAACAATTTTCCAACTGTCCGGTTTGTTTTGAAAAACGCAGGAAACGGTTAGAGGAGATCAATCTGACCCAGGAAATTCAAGCTTATCCCGAATGTGGATCGTGCTTATATCATAAAGAATAGAATATAGAAGACAGGAGTCAGAATTCAGGATGACTAATGGCGAAGAAGCTGAGAGTTTATAGCTGACTGCTACTCAAACACTTAAACACCTTAACACCTTAACACTTATTACTTATTGATGACTGATCTGATTATCGTTGGTTCCGGCTTCGGCGGTTCCTTGATGGCCATGATTGCCCGGAAACTTGGATTCTCTGTAGTGTTATTGGAGAAATCCTCACATCCCCGGTTTGTCATCGGCGAGTCGACGACTCCACTAACGAATCTATATTTGGAGCAAATAGCGGATCGATATCAATTAACGCAACTTCGTTCATTGAGCAAATGGGGAACCTGGCAAAAAAATCATTCTGAGATACCCGTTGGGTTGAAACGAGGTTTCTCTTTCTTTCATCATGAGGTGGGCAAACCGTTTGTTGATGATCCGGATCATAGTCATCAACTGCTGGTAGCCGCAAGTCCGCATAATGGCATCGGCGACACACACTGGTACCGACCGGCATTTGATAATGCGTTGGTAAAGTGGGCCGTCAATATCGGGGTAGATTATTATGACAAGTCACGAATAACAGACCTTCAATTTTTGCCGGATAAAGTTATGCTGACGTATGAGCGCGAGGGAAGTACCCATAATGTCGAAGCAAAATTCCTGGTCGATGCAACGGGGCCCAACGGTTTTCTTTTCAATGAACTGAAACTGAAGGAGGGCAGTTTCCCACATCTTGCGGACCGGGAGACATTGTATACCCATTTCAAAGGGGTAAAGCCATTCCCGATTAATTCCCATCAATCCGGTCAGGAGTTACCATATCCTGTGAATAATGCGGCGGTTCATCATCTGTTTGACGGCGGCTGGATTTGGCTTTTACAGTTTAATAATGGGATTACAAGTGCAGGTGTGTCGCTGCGCAAAGACAAGGCAATAATTTTTAAGTTGAGTGAGGGCAAACCGGCATGGCAGCGATTGCTGGAACAATTGCCAGGTGTGCGTGATCAATTCATTGATGCAGAGCCGGTAATGCCATTTATATATCAACCTCAGATGTCGTATCGATGTGACCAAATTGTTAGTAAATGCTGGGCGATGCTGCCTGCGGCAGCCGGATTTGTTGATCCTATGATGTCGACCGGTTTCCCATTGAATCTCAGAGGAGTTATGCGTCTGGCGAGTATGCTGGAAGATCATCCTGATCTGGAAAATTTGGAACCGGCACTATCTGCCTATGCAGAAACTACACAAAAAGAGCAGGATCTCGGTTCACTCATGATTGGCGCACTTTGGGCCAGTTTTAATGATTTTGAACTTTTTTCTACTTTGTCTCTCATATATTTCACGGCTGCCAGCTATAGTGAGTCTGCCATTCGTTTAAACAAAACGGAACTTGCACCATCTTTTCTTTTGGATGATCATCCGGAATTTGGTCCAAATGCAAGGAAGTGCTATGAAAAGGCCCTGGGAGAACTATCGCAAGAGGCGCGTCAGAATCTCATCAGGGATATTTACGAAACGATTGAACCTTTTGATGTGGCGGGACTGACTGATCGATCAAGAAAAAACTGGTATCCGGTGTGTGCGGAGGATACGCTGGATAATGCGCATAAGCTTGGTGTGACGGAAGAGGATGTAAAAGAGTCGATGAAGAGATCTGGGTTTTTTGTGTGATTTACCGAACCTCTCCCCAACCTCCTGAACCTCTCCCAACCCCTCTCCATAGATATGGAGAGGGGCTAATGTTATTGGACAAAATTTGAAGGTTTGTGAATTTTATTACAAAACACTTTCACCCCTCTCCACAAATGTGGATAGAGCCTGTCCCGATGTTCGGGAGGCCGGGGGTGAGGTTCAAAATTATTTTTTATGTTACATTAACATCTGAAAGCGCTTCGCTTTTATGAGGGTGACATGTCGTTGATCCTCCCTGAATTTCTGCTCATTAATGAATCCGAATCTTTATGGGGTAGATTATCACAAATATTTAAGACTATTTGATATGAAAACCGCTACAATCTTATTCTCATTTCTTCTGCTGATCCCGCTATCACTATTGGCGCAGCAGACTGACTATCGGGCAAAGGCCAAAGAGCTTGTCAGTAAGATGACTCTGGAGGAGAAGGCCTCGCTTTGTTCTGGTCTGAATTTCTGGCAAACCAAGCCTATTGAACGTTTAAACATCCCTTCCATTTTCATGACCGATGGACCGAGTGGCCTCAGAAAAGCCAAAAGCGGAGTTCTCGGCAATAATATTCCCGCAACCTGCTTTCCCACGGGATCAGCTATGGCAGCCACATGGGATACAGACCTCGAATACCAGGTTGGGGCAGCGATGGGGCTCGAGTGCCAGGCTAATGATGTGCAGATTTTGTTGGCGCCCGGCGTTAATATGAAACGATCGCCACTCAATGGTCGTAATTTTGAATATTTCTCTGAGGATCCTTACCTGGCGGGGAAGATGGGTGCCGCTTTTGTTGAAGGGGTGCAAAGTCAGGGCGTGGGGACGTCCCTTAAACACTTTGCTGCCAATAATCAGGAATATGAGCGAATGAGTGTTAGCTCAGACCTGGACCAGCGCACACTTCACGAGATGTATCTGCCGGCTTTTGAGATGGTTGTCAAAGAAGCTCACCCGTGGACTGTTATGTGTGCTTATAATAAAATAAATGGGGTTTATGCCTCAGAGGACCCATACTTACTTGATATCGTGTTGCGAAAAAACTGGGACTTCAAAGGACTGGTCGTTTCTGATTGGGGCGCCGTTGATAACCGCGTGGATGGATTAAAAGCTGGCCTTGACCTGGAAATGCCGGGCAATGGCGGAATCAATGACAAGAAGATCGTGGAGGCAGTAAAGAATGGCTCTTTAGATCCCAACGTGCTCGACGAGAGTGTAATCAATACACTGGCTATCATATTGAAAGCTCATGATGAGCATAAAGCCAATGCGACGTACAGTAAGGACAAACATAACACACTGGCAAGAGAAGCTGCCGCAGAATCTATTGTTCTTTTGAAAAATGACGGCAACGTTTTGCCTTTGGGAAACAAGTCTGCGAAGAAAGTTTCTATTATTGGCGACCTGGCAAAAGCTCCGCATTTTGAAGGTGGAGGAAGTTCAGAAGTCAATCCAACCCAAGTGGCTGTTCCTTACGACGAATTGGTCAAATCGCTGGGTAATTCAACGCAGGTAAGTTATGCTAATGGCTATGTTCATGGCGATTCGACCAGTAGCGATCTGATTCAGCAGGCGCAGGAGGCAGCACGAAAAGCTGATGTGGCTGTAGTGTTTGCCGGTACACCCAACGGTTCGGAGTCGGAAGGTTTCGACCGGTCAAAAATCGATCTGCCGGAGGGACAGAATCAATTGATCGAAGCCGTTGCCAAGGTTCAGCCCAATATCGTGGTTGTGCTGATGAATGGTTCTGCCATTGCCATGCCGTGGGAAAATGATGTAAAAGGGATCGCCGAAGCGTGGCTTGGTGGTCAGGCCGCAGGCGGAGCGATAGCCGATGTGCTGACTGGCAAGGTGAATCCATCCGGTAAACTATCGGAAACATTCCCAAAGCGACTGGAAGATGTGTCATCGTATCTCACGTTTCCTGGTCGTGACGGCCACGCACTTTATGGTGAACGCATTTTCACCGGTTATCGCTATTTCGATGACAAGGGAATCACTCCTTTGTTCCCTTTCGGCTACGGTTTGAGCTATACGACCTTTGCATATTCCGGCATGAAGGTAAGTGGCAAATCCATTAAAGACCATGACTCTCTGGACGTTCAGGTTACCGTAAAAAATACGGGCAAACGTGCAGGCAAAGAAGTCGTGCAATTATATGTACATGACCAGGTAGCAGCCGTGAAACGGCCAGAGAAAGAGCTGAAAGGTTTTACAAAAGTTGCTCTGAGACCCGGCGAATCAGCAAATGTTCATTTCAAACTGGGATTCAGGGATTTTGCCTATTATGATACGGAAATCAGCGACTGGAAAGTGGATACGGGTAAGTTCGATATTATGGTGGGAGGATCCTCTGATAATCTTCCACTGCAGGAAACGGTGGAAGTAACCTCAACGAATACAAAGTTTCCCAAACTGACTCGTAATTCTCTGCTTAAGGAGTTTCGCGATAATCCCAGGGGAAAAGCGATTTATGATCGGATTATCGATCAAATGGTTGCCGGTATGATGGGAGGCAACAGCAACGCCGCCAATGATGATGCCGCTCGTAAGCGTGTAGTTGATATGCTTAGCGGTTTTGTCAACGAAATGCCAGTCAGCAGGCTGGTGACGATGTCGAACGGCCAGTTTACCGAACAGATGCTTGATCAAATGTTGCAGGCGGTAAACCAGTAGATTCACTCTGAAAAAAACGTGTAAGCGTTTAAAGTGGAAGGCGCTGGCAACTCCATGTCGTCACTTTCCACTTTTTACTTTTTCATTTTGAGAAAATTATCGAAATATGACCGTAATCCGGATGCTGGCAGCGGTCCGAGAAATTCGGGACAATAATCCCTATTTTGTGACCGATATGACAATGACCAGATTATCAAAAATTGTAATTATCACCTGAAATCAGGAAAAAATGAGATTAGTTGACCAGCATGGAAACGAAGTAACGAGTCACAAGAATGAGAAAGCGGAAGAACTCGAACAGCAGTTCAATCAGAAAATAGAGAAGGTGCTCGAACCTGTTATCAACCGTATCAAATTATCAGGCAGTAAGATATCAGAGCAACAGTTCATGCAACTACATTCGGTTGCACATCAAATGCTGTTTAATCGCCTGGTGTTTAACCTGGTTGGAAAGATGGGCATCGAAAAGATAGACGGGATTCTGGAAGAGGACGATATTAAGGAGTTACAGACGTCACTGAGCAACCAGCTCCAAATCGTTGATCCCACCGAAGCGATGAATATGGAAAATCAGGATAAGAAGGATTCCTGAGTTGAGGAAGGGTGTGAGGAACACCCGCAATTCCTCACACGATTTCTACTAATTCGATATCGAAAAAGAGATCTTTTCCAGCGAGTGGATGATTGGCATCCAGTGTAACATCTGCCCCTGAAACATCAGCTACAACCACATTAAAGACGTGACCGTTTTCACGCTTTACCTGTAATTGCTGACCCACCTGGGGATCTACATTTTCCGGGAATTCTTCTTTTTTGATGGTAACCATCATGTCATCACGGCGTGGTCCATAGGCTTCGTCTGAAGGGATCTGGATTGATTTTTTATCGCCGGGTTCCATTCCTTCTACTGCTTTATCAAATCCGGGGATCATTTGTCCGGCACCCACTTCAAATTCCAGTGGTTCACGATCGACCGAACTATCGAAGACTGTTTCGTCTTCCAGCTTGCCCGTGTAGTGAACTTTTACTTTATCACCTGTGCTTACTTCTGCCATTATGATATTATTGTAGTTATTAAAAAGTGATTGATTTTTACTAATTGATAATTTCTGCTCAAAGGTAACGCACAATCCCCATCCATCCAAAAAGGAACATTAGAGAGTTATGCACATGGATTTGAAAAGAGAATGAAGTCTGAAAACGTTCAAATCTGACGTAACTAAGAAGGGGTTTTGTGGTAAGATCTTTATCTTTGCCGTAAAATGATGAAAGCAGGATGACATTTCAATCTGCTGATGCGCGGTATTCGTCAAATCCGTATTTTTGCACTATGGGCCTGTAGCTCAGATGGCTAGAGCGCCTCGTTCGCAACGAGGAGGTCGAGGGTTCGATTCCCTTCAGGTCCACTTTTGTATTTAAAAACAGCGTCTTGTCATCCTTTTCTTCATTCTTCTGTTTTGCATAACAAGAAGTTAAAAATCACAGGTATTGTCATTGGAAGCCTCCTGATGCTCATAATCCTTGGCACATTGGGAATATCCTATTATGTCGGTTGGAATCTCACACATCCTCAAAGAAAACCGATCACTAAAACTCCTGCATCGTATCACCTTGCCTTTCGTGAAATTTCTTTCCCTTCCAGGATTGATCATCTGCAGATAAAAGGCTGGTTGATTCCTGCGGACACAGTAACAAACAGGCTTGTTATTATGGCCCATGGCTATAAAGATAATCGGTCCGATATACGTCCCGTTCTCCCGCTGGCGGGTACATTGCATAAAGCAGGGGTCTCTGTGATCATGTTCGATTTTCGTGCAGAAGGGCGATCGCCGGGTGAGGTCGTATCGGTAGGAGAGTTTGAAGTGCGGGATCTGCTGGGCGCCGTTGATTATGGCCGGTCACATGATTACACAGAAATCGGTGTCATCGGCTATTCCATGGGAGCGTCAACTGCAATTCTTGCCGCAGCTGATGATACGGTGATTTCAGCCGTGGTTGCCGATAGTCCTTTTGCGAATTTGCGTAGTTATCTGAGCAGCCACATGCCCAGGTGGACAAACCTGCCGAACTTCCCATTTACTCAGGAAATACTCTGGGAAATGGACATTTTTAACGGATTGAATGTCGATAAAGTAGCACCTGATAAATCCCTGAAAACCTGGAAGCCGCGACCATTACTTTTGATCACCGGAACAGCGGATAGTACGATACCAATGAATAACAGCGAGCTTCTATACGACGAAGTTAAATCTGAACCCAATACCTCGTTGTGGATTGTTAAAGGAGCAAAACACGTTGGAGCATATGAAATCAATTCTAAGGCATATCTTGATAAAGTGGTCGCTTTTTTTACCCGTAATCTGGGACATTTAAAACCGAAGTCCGTCGCCGTTCAATAGATGGTGTCTTGGTTTATCTTTAGTTGATAGTTGATAGTTGATAGTTGATAGTTGATAGTATTTATAGAATACCAGTATCCTCAACAACTAAGCCCTGATATGTCGCGAGTTTGTAACTTGTGACCGTTAACTGGTTTTTCCGGCTTCAATGCGTCTAAACTAAAATCACGATTTTGGTTTAAGCGTAACAGCCGCTTTGTGTTCGTCGTTTTCAGAATCTTCGATCAAGGTGGCTAAACGTCGTTGTCGCGTCTCTTCCTTCTTGGCGCTCATCACCCACCAGCTTGTAGTCTTGCGATAAAAGGGCGGTTGCGATTGGAAAAACTCCCATGCTTTTGGGTTCTTCTTGAATTGCTCTTCGTAAACAGTATCTAATGTGCGGTTAGGTCGTTCACAGGAATATTGACCGGCATCTTTAGGATCGTATTCCTGAAATGCTTTCAGGCCGGGCGGCCGTAGGCGTTCATTTGTTTACCGGGGAGTAATTGAGTTACGAACATGGCCTTTGGCGGAGGCCATGTTCGTAAATAACAAGGAAACTTTATATAGCTTCTCGGTCTCAAGAGGGGTGTCATTGCGAGGCTTCTCCTACACACGAATGATTGATAAGAAATTTCGAACATATCAAGCATCTATATTAATCATTGAAATTGATTCGAGGAGCCGTGGCATTCCCGTTTACATAAAGCAATGATCGTATCTCTTAAAGATGGGTGAAAAGATTTTGAATGGTATTTGATCAGGCAGCAATTGTCGGTTAGTTGCCTGGATGACACGAGATTGCCACGGCATCTCCGTATTAAATTTTATGCAGTAGTATTACATGAAAAATTGAAAGCAAACACTTAAAATAGTGGTTAATAGAATGAGATGCCTCGCAATGACATCATAGTGAATGGTATTGATCTCAAATGTAACAATTATTCTATTGCCCGGTTTGAATACTTAAGATACCTTATTGAGTAAATAGACCAGAACCAGGTTATAAATTCTCAATTAGAGACAATATGCTGAAGGAATCGGTACCGCCGAATATACAGGTGAGGCGATTGGTTGCGGGCTTTGCCAATACAGATGTCATTTACACACTTGTTAAATCAGGCGTGATAGAGCAAATGCGTGATGATTCAGGGACCGCAGATAAACTGGCTGAGGCATGTAATCTACATACTGATGTGCTATACAGGGTGCTCCGTTATGCTTCCGGCCTGGGGATTGTTTCATCAAGTGATGGTCAATTCTCGCTGACAGACGCGGGAAGGTGTCTTTTGAAGGATGTTCCGGGCAGCATGTATGAGGGCGTCATTCTTATGGGTGGTGGTCCATGGAGAAAAAGCTGGGACAACCTGATCTCATCGCTGGAAACCGGTGAATCGGCTTTTGCTCAAACAATGGGAACATCATTTTTTGAATACCTCGAGACCAATCCGAATCACGCAAAAATGTTTAATGATTGGATGACTGCTAATTCCGCGGCATCTGCGAGGATAATTCCTGATGCATATGATTTCACACCTTACAAAACCATATGCGATATAGCCGGTGGCCAGGGGCTCTTGCTTAAAAGTATTCTGATAGCTAATCCACACCTGCACGGAATCCTGTATGACATGAAAAAGGTGGTGGATAATCATGTTCTGGATGAGGTATCCGAAAGAGTAACTGTAAAATCCGGGGATTTCTTTGAAAATGTCCCAGAGGCAGATGTCTTAATGATGAAGCATATCATTCACGATTGGAATGATAATAAAGCATTGAAGATCCTGCAAAACTGTAATAAGGTGATGGACAGCGATACAAAGTTGTTGATCATCGAGAGGGTCCTGGATGGCGAGAATGATATGGGAAGCCTGTTTCTGGACCTGCACATGCAGGTTATGAACGGCAGCAAGGAACGGTCCGCCGATGAATTTGAAGTATTGTTGCTAAAGGCAGGGTTGAAATTAAACCGCATAATTCCGACTCAATCTCCCGTTAAAATTATAGAAGTATCCACAAAAATTAATTAGCAGAACGAAGCATGGAAAAGTTTTTTATTATAAATATTTAATAATTCGAAATTTAAAATTAAGTTACTGTTAATAAGTTAATTATCTGTTATCAACTTATTTATAGTAGCTTGCTATGAAGTCGTCGTCTGTAGTCTATTGTATACTTGCTGTGCCGTGTCTGATTTTGGGTGGGTGTAGCCAGAAGCAATCTTCAAAGAACACTGCTACGGCAGTTGAAGCTAATTATGGTGGATATAAAAGCCAGGTAGCTTGGGGGCGGCATTTGGTAACCATAAGCGGATGTAATGATTGTCATACGCCTAAAATGATGACTGCAATGGGACCGGTGAATGATACGACTTTAACGTTGTCTGGTCATCCGTCTAATGCTCCTATACCTGATGTGAACCGTGCCGAAATGCAGAGCAAAGGTCTTAGTGTGTCTAACGATTTTACCGTTTGGGTAGGTCCATGGGGAATAACCTATACTGCCAATCTTACTCCGGATGGAACCGGCATTGGGAACTGGACTCAGTCACAATTTTTTAAGGCCATTCGGGAAAGGAAGTTTATGGGAATGGACGGAACGCGACCACTTTTACCGCCTATGAGTATAATGGCTGTAAATTATGCGACTATGAGCGATAACGAACTGGCCGCCGTCTTCTCATATTTGAAATCTCTTAAACCGGTTCATAATGAGGTGCCTGCACCGGAACCACCTGTGATGGGTGTCAAGCACTGAGCCCATAACTTAGAGTTCGATATAAGAAGCCCACATTAAGGTGGCAATAAAGGAACGACAGCTCAGGTTCTCTGCACATTTTGCACCTTACTTCCGCTGCCGCGGATTTTCACGGATGCCTACAGATCAGGAAATAAGATAAATGAATGAAAACGGATGACTGCTGACCGATGACAGATGATAAACCATTAAGAAGTTAAGACTGATGAAGGAAGGCTTAATTTGCCTTCATGCCTTCATGGTTAAAAAGGATACTTCCGGACCGGCGGGGAGTCAAATTTCAATACGAAAGCCTTTTGTAATCTCTCCATTCACCCAACCGGTGAGTTTCGTATCTAAGAACGTCTCACTTCTCACGTCTGCTCTCTACCGTTCATTGCCCTGCACTTTTGCATCCTGCATGTTTCACTCCGGATTAACACTTCTCAAATCGAAAATCGGTAATCCTTGTTCGTAAATCTTATTTACTGATAAGTACTCCCATCTCTCCACTGTAGTCTCTGCATCGAACTAAGGATTCGTTTCCCGTCAATTCCCGCCTCTAACATTCGTTCTATTGTCCGGATCGCATTCTGAGGGTAGCTTTGGCATGTGATAATTGCTCAATGGGAAATGCTGTCAATAGCATGACTGTATATAAGGTTAAATAAAAATCAGAGGGTTTTTGTTATGAAGTTGCACTCAGTAAATTCTTGCGTTTGGGCCATCCTGTCACTGCTTGTTGTGGTTGGATGCAACCAGAGCCAGTCTGCAAAAAAAACAGATATACCGGTCACTACAGTTAATTATGGTGGATTTAAAAGCCAGGTTGAATGGGGAAGACACCTGGTATTGATTGGTGGATGTAACGATTGTCATACGCCTAAGAAGATGACAGCCATGGGACCGGTTTCGGACACAACCATGACGGTAAAGCAGCCTGATGCATTTCAACATCACGGTTACTACCCAACCGAATACCATGTACGGTACGACTCGCAGCATAAGGAATATGTAGTCACCCTCGGAGTGCTGAGATATGAGTAACAAGTTTTGATGAATAATCTGTCTATTCAAACAAAAAGGAGGTCGATATGCGTACGTTAGTAAGAATCACTTTTTCCGATATCGTTACTGCAAACAAGGCGTTTGCAGATAGATCACTCCAAAAGACGATTCTGTCTGTAACGGGCAAATTCAATCCGGAGGCCATTTATTTCTACACAGTAGATGGTTACAGGTCATGCTTTATGATATGTAACATCAATAGCTCTTCAGAAATACCTGTCATTGCTGAACCGTTTTTCCTTTCCTTCAACGCCAAAGTGGATTTTTATCCCGTAATGAATAGAGAAGACCTGGAAAAGGGTGTCGAAAAACTTCAGGAAAGTTGATTCGAATCTATGCAAAATAAACTGTATAAACGGGGGCTTGTGTTCGTTGTGCTGTTCCTGGTGAAAGTCACAACGGCCTCGGCACAAGCCCCACAAAGTGTGAAAGGTAAAATAAAAGGGAACTCGGTTAATGGTCGACCAGGCATTGAAATAATGATGCAACACAAGGATGCAAAGTATGAATCGATGGAAAAGTTCATGTTTGGTATTTTTTCAACAGTAGCCCATGCACCGGCTGTAAATCTACCGAGAGGGTTCGATATTGATCCATCGCTTTCAATTTATTGCGATCTGAATCCGGTGTTCGCTCCATATGAAGGATCGGCTGATTCGAATAAAGCCCCGGTACAGGCAGCGCTCCGTATGACGTGTTTTAACTATTACCTGGATCAATATTCGCACAAAATTAAAAAGGCAGGTGAATCACACGGTGGATTAGAATTATTTGTGAATGATCTCAGCAATGTACTGCCGGATGAATTTAAGAATCAGTGTTCGGATACAGGAGTGCGGCTGTTTTTCTTACTGCCAAAAATAACGAGCGAGTCGGATGGCCAAATCGTGGTGGGCAATCACATCATCATCCTGAAGAAAAAAGGGAAAGCGGTCTTTACGCCGTTGACGAAACGGGGATATACGCAATTCATGATTCGTAAGCTAAAACATGATCTGTCACAAGCCAAAGACGAGGTGATACAGAATAAAGAAGACTTGAAGGAGGAGCAGCATAATTTGGCTTCAAATACGGATCCCAAAGTGAAAGGCTATATCAGGCAATCCATTAACAGTTCAAATGCAATTCTATCGGCATCCATAAAAAAAGTCGGCAAACTGGAGGATTTGCTTCATGAGAATCAGGATTCTTTATCGAAGATGTCGGCCGCTGAAGTGCAGACTCCTGTTTATGTTATTCAAAATTTTAAAGATCCGTCAGGTGATTTTTATTACAAGCTTTTTTCTCCCTCGGCACAGGGAGCCCAAAAGCTTTATACGGTAAATCCGGAATATTACAATCCTGCTTTACCAAGATCCGCAATACAGCTCATCGTGGTTGACTACCATGCTTCCAACTTTTGCCCACCGTTCATGAAAAAAAGATTGACGGATTGGTTTCAGCAGATAAACTGCAATAAACTGAGCGCATTGATTGCCAGTTGAAGAAATGAACATAAATAAGTAAGGAGACTAAATGGGGTCATTATTTTCGATTGGACTTTTTGTGCAAATCATTGGAATTACATGTATCGCAGGTGGTTCCGTTGGTGGATTGGTATTGGAAACTCAAATTTGGAAACACGTCCATTCATCACCTGAAAAGGTCGTTGTGCTGAGCCCCTTAATGCCTAAATATCCGGTCATCATCCAGGCTGGAACACTGTTGATGCTTATCAGCGGACTCATAATGCTTGGGTCTACTCATTGGGTTATGGCTCACCAGTGGTGGTTTATCATTAAAATGATACTGGTTGTGAGCTTGGTATTAAACGGGCTATTGGTAGCAAAACCAAATGCGAAAAAATTGCAAAGACTGATACCGCGTATTATCAGTGGAGAACCGCTATTCAGTGAGGTTCGTCAGGTGAAAAAAAGACTGATTACATTTCATGTTTCAGAAATGACCATGCTGCTGGTTGTGTACTTGCTGGTAATATTTCGTTAGCAGAATGAATTGATATTCAATTAGTTCGATAAATTTTAAATTTAGTATATAATTCTGTCTAAGCGATTGTCAGAAATAAGTTAAATAAGGTGGCATTGCATCTGGTAAAAGGCCGGGCAGCAGCCTGATCCGTAATCAGATAAATTATCCTCGTCTCGAAACACGGTTATCGAATAATGCTGTCTGCTTCTCAATTCAAATCCGACTGATATCAAATGACCAGGGTGAATCTGATTGGTGAGGTTTAAGTTTTATATAACCAATGAACCAAACCTTTCCATGATGAAACTATTCAATCAAAAACCAATATCTATTGTATCCGTCTTAACGGTTGATAGCATAAAACATGCCTTTATTCGTATGAGACGAATAGTTATCACGGCATGCTTCTTATGCATAGCGTTCGCTACCACGGGATGTTCCGAATTGAAGCTTTCAAACAAAAATGGTTGTCGCAACACGTGCGACTCTGAAACAATGATCATCGGATGCGACGACCGAATGGTCAGACCTGGTGCCGTTAATAGCCTGACAGAAGAACCATGGAGTTTTATAGGAAAATTTGACGGCCTGGGATGTACAGGAACTCTCATTTCCAATCGCTTTGTGCTGACAGCCGCACATTGTGTCTCAACTCTCAGTAGTACCCATATGATAGGGTTTGCATTGGCACAGAAGGCTAAAATTGTCAGTCAGCGTCCATACGGCACCTATGGTGTGCGCCGTGTCTTTTTTCCAGGCAGTTTTTTTAAAGACACAACGGAGAATATCAGGGCCTATGATTATGCAATAGTCGAATTGTGGGAACCCATCCAGGGAGCAACACCCGCCGTCTGGGGGCATGTACAATGGACTATATTAAAGAATAAACCAGTCTTTACAGCCGGCTATCCGGGAACCCAACCTGATCACGGGGTTTTGGAGAGACCGTGGATTACCCAGGGACATTATCATAGTTCACAAACCTACGGATGGATTAATAATGGTGAATCCGGATTATTGTATACTGATCTCGATGGAAGCGGTGGTCAGAGTGGGTCGCCTGTTTACTCTTTCTTATTGCCGTCCGAGCATGACGGGCCGGGCGTTATCCGAAAAGTAATCGGTGTGCTTGTTGGTAGTCCCAAATCAGCGTGTATGGCCGATAGGGATTGGGTTGCACGCTTAACACCTGGAGCAGTTGAGCACATCGAGAATGTAATTAACTCACAAACCGATCCCTGGTGGGACATCATCAATCTTCCACAGAGTCCAACAGCAGGTCCAGGTGAAGCATGGCCCTGATAATGTCGCGGCTTATGCATAGCTGAAAAACTTGTATAGTACTCCCGCATATCTCAATGTTTGACCAATCATCAACCATACATTTCTTAACAGAACGTGAGTTCGATATAACAAAGAACAAAATCGCAGACAATGATTCATTTTAGCCTTTATCTTCTCTAAACACCGGATTAATCCAGCGGTCGGTGGGGATCTTCAATACGCTAAACCGTTTAACGGTTTGCAAAGACCCATGAAAAAGCCTCGATGGGCTTTAGTTAGATAGCGGACCGATTCTATCTCGAACTCATGTTAACATATAGAGACTATCACCCAATCTTTGAGAGAAAGAATTAGTCGTGTTGGAATGTTGTGCGCTTGTTATTGCTTCCTCCCCTGTCAATGTTACTGTGAGGGCTTTGTTTTATATATACTCATTAGTGTAACCCGTTATATTGCATGATGTGTGTTTGACGATCAGCGATCAATTGTTAAATGAGTAAAATCAATGCATCACAATTCATTCACATGATTTAGTTTCTATATCCTTACCAGGATGAAATGGAGCATCACACTATTTTTGGGGGGGGATGATATCGATTGATACCACCTGGTTCTCAATTCAAAACCAATCAATATCAATTGAACAGGGCGGCGCATTGTAGTGAGGTTTAGATTTTGGGTGAACCAATAAACTAAACCATACGACAATGAAACTATTCAATCATAACCAATCGACGATATCGGGAACAGTGCCATCCGTTCATCACATGACTATCATTTTAGGTGCTGTGGTTTTCCTGGCGGCGGCCGCAACGCTGCAATCTTGCCAAAAGATCTTCACCGGTGGCCTGAAGTCCAACGTCACCGAGTTTTTTGACATGGACAAATTCGTAGAGAATATTAAGGCAACTTATTATGATTCTACGCTTGGTTTCTCTTACGCTATCGGCAATGGTCAGGTAGTGGTCCGTTCCGGAGCGCACGGCCTGGCCAGAAGACCCGTGGATACACCTTGGAATTCTGCCGGGGAGAAATATACTCCAGCAACCCGACAGGAGTGGGCGAGTTGTACCAAGTTTGTAACAGCGGTAGCTGTATGCCATGAACTGGAGGCGCAGGGAAAGACCCTGGATGAGCTTATTTATCATTACCTGCCCAGTAACTGGAAGGTAGATCCCTCACTGAAGAACCTAACCTTTCGAGAGGTGCTTGCTCATAAAAGCGGGCTCACCAATTACCATGGAAACCCTACCGGTTACATCGGCCTTGAAAAGACCATGAGGACTCCCCAGGGTGATACCAAGTATCATTATGATAATGTCAATTATGGATTGTTCCGTGTGGTGCTGCCTTATCTGTGGATGGGCAAGGATAAGTTCAAGCTGACCGAACCCAACGCTGCAGCTAATGAAGATGCCACAGCCCAGGCTTTCAGGGCCTACCTGAGTATTTATGTTTTTAAACCCGCCGGACTGAAATATTACTCTCTGGTGGATTTCCAGGACTGGTCGCAAAATCCTAATTACAACAGTGACCACTATCCGCTCTATTATTATTTCGACGATCCTCCGGATATGCAAGGGAAACCCAATACTGGAAATTATCTGTCAGCCGGCGCAGGTAATCTCGTTCTTAGTGCGTATGAATTCACACAGGTTTTGGCAGCCTTTGATGAAGGAAAGCTGGTGAGCCCATCCATGCACGATGCTATGGAAAACACCAACGGCAAACACAACACATTGGGGTTAGACGGGTGGTCAACAGAACAAAAACATGGCTATTATTTCTGGAAGAATGGTGCGTCTACGGGGAAAAATGAATCCCTGATCATGTTATTTCCGCCCGTCACCTCCGGCAAACCTATAGAGGTAGCCATTTGCACCAATTCCAGGCTACATGGTAAAAAGTTCGTTTCTGCCGCCTCCAAACTGAGAGATGCCTTCGACAATGCCTGGGTATCGAAGTGATATCTGTAGTCCAACGAGAATCAACAACACAAACAACGCGGATTTACATTGACAAGAAGAAAAATGGATGACTGTATGATTGATTGACTGTCTCCATCCAACCATCCATTGAACTTGCCGTGATTGCTGCAAAAAGAGGGTATATGCACCAAGTGTTACTTCCCTGCACAGATAATCGAAGGTTCGAAATGACTTTAGAATCACCATTAAATCAATGTCTCAACAAAGAACCCATAAACGATCTAATCATGGAAACTACATATCAAAAACCAGTGATAATAGCCGTTTTGTTCTCACTCACTGTGATGTGCTCAGGTTGTGGTCTCAGCCGCATTTTGCGCGCTGATTTTGACCAGTACAGCGGAACACCAGCGAATGAGATGCTGCAAAATGACATCCCCGGAATACCTGACGGGGATCGTATTGATAATGTCATTCCCACTGTACTTGTTGAAGAGAATGGTCCTCTGACAGGCAAGAACTTACGGATTGACGGACAACTCGATTTTATCGTCGCCGACCATAAAACGCCGGATAAATATGTAATAAGCTGGAAGGGAAAAAGGAATCAATTCGATACCGGTGTTTCCACCATCTCATTTTTAGATAGCAACGGAAATGAAGCGCTGGTCCTTCGTTTTGACGGGCAATCGATTCGTCAACTGACGGGCGATAACCTCGAACCTCCGGCTTTCCACCGTTCCGCAATCGCTACACACAGTTTCTCAGTAGAAATAAATATGGCTGGCGTAGGTCATACCTCCGTTACTTACCAGGAAGAGGGGCAAAGCCAGAGTCCAATCAAAATCGATCATCCCAATCTGAGATTCCGGGATTCGGATTTTAATAAACTGAGAACCATTCGTTTCCACAGCCCTACAAACGGGACTTACCATCTTGACGATCTCAATGTGTTCACTAAGAGCAATTAGAAACGGAGAACCAAAGATAGGCAAAGATAGGAGACTCGTAAGCCTGCAGTCCAAAGGTGAAGGGCTGATGGATACCATTTAAGAAGAACAAGCGGTCATTCTCCTGCACTGTCATTCCGAGTGAGGGGGGGACGTCGGGGCCTCGGTGAAATGACAGTGTGGGAGTATGCAATATTACTGCTTTTGATTGTTTTTATTCTATTTATAAACAACGTGTTATTGGGGAGCATGCTTAATGGGAGACCAAGGAAATAGAAAGGGGGATGGGAGGGATGATCGAACCGCCTTATCAACCAAAGATATCGAAGACATCCTGTACTACTTTTCCTCTTCGATTTTTGGTCAGAATACAGTCGACGACATCCTTTGGGATCTGGCCAAGAATTGTATCTCGCAGTTGGGGTTTGAAGACTGTGTAATTTACCTGTATGATAACCAAGATAAAAAATTGATTCAAAAAGCAGCCCACGGCCCCAAGAACCCCAGGGAGTTTGAACTGCTGAAACCCATTGAGATACCGTTGGGCGAGGGGATCGTGGGAAGTGTGGCGAAATTAGGTATTGCAGAGATTGTTGACGATACTTCCCTCGACCCAAGATACATTACTGACGATGAGAGACGGCTGTCAGAGATAACTGTACCTATAATCGATGAGGGAAAGCTAATCGGAATCATCGATTCGGAGCATCATGACAAAGGCTTTTTTTTAGCGGAGCACCTGGAAATCCTGACGACTATTTCCGCTTTATGTGCCAATAAAATAGCCAAGGCTCTTGCGGAGGAGAAGATCCGCAGAAATGAGATTGAACTGCTATCTGCAAAACATAAGATGGTCGAATATCAGCTTGCCTCGCTCAGAGCACAGATGAATCCTCATTTTATTTTTAACGCACTAAATGCGATTCAGCATTTTATTACCGTAGATGACAAAGAGTCGACGTTAAAGTATCTGTCCAAATTTGGGAAGTGGATTAGAATGGTTATGGAGTATTCCGCCGACCAAACGATTCCCCTAAGTGACGAAATAGCTATGCTGAATTATTACCTGGAACTCGAGCAGCTGCGATCTGGTAATAAATTTACCTATCAAATTGGGGTGAGTCGTGAGATCAGAGTCAATGATATAACAATCCCTTTCCTGATGATTATTCCATACGTAGAAGATTCGATATCATCACGTCTTGTTCAGAAAGAGAAAATGGGAACACTCAAGATCGATTTTTGGCAGGACCGCAATCATCTACTATGTGTAGTCGAAGACGATGGTGTTGTCGATGATGAACATGAAGAGCCCGATTATTCAAAAAGAACACATGAATTCAATCCAATCTTATCAGATACAGCTAAACACATAGCGATGTTGAATGTTTTTACTCAATTCGAAAGTGATGTGAAGACGATTCGTTTGAAAAATGATGAGGGACGTGTTACCGGAACACGGGTTGTAATAAAAATGCCTGTGAATATTAATTAAGTAGTTATTTGGGCGTAAAATTACCCCATAAATGAATTGTTTTCAATATATTAGTTTATATGCAAATGGTATGGCTTGACCGGGCCAGCCAACTATTTTAGCATGAACATCGGAGGTTTTCAGGTATTCATGAGAGACAACATGTAATGAAATCCGCGGGATTCATATTTTTGATTTGTCTTGTCCTGCTGCCAGTCAACAGTGCAGCACAGGTCAACCACAAGATTGACAGCCTCGAAACGATATTGAACGGGGCCACGGGGACTCGTAAAGTGGATCTCCTGAATCAACTTGCCGGTGAAACGCTCAACATATCTCCTGAGAAGGCAAGACAACTGGCACAGCAAGCTTTAGTACTAAGTGAACCGCTTATCTACAATCATGGCAAGGCGAAAGCTCACCAAAACCTGGCAGTCGTTTTTGAGATGACAGGCGACTATAAAAATGCTTTTGATGAGGATAGTACTGCCCTGAAAATATTCCGGAGAATCGACGACAGGGCAGGAACTGCAAACATCATTAATCATATTGGAATCTTGCATGATTTACAAGGAGACTATACGTCGGCCCTGAATGCGTACAATGAAAGTCTTGAGATAAAGAAGAAACTGGATGATCAGGCTGGAATAGCGAAGTCATATAATAATATTGGGATCATTTATGACGAATTGACTAACTATGTGAAAGCCCTCGATTATTATCTGAAAAGCCTGAGGATCAGGGAAGAGATTGGGAATGAATACGAAATAGGGGGCTCTTACAATAATATCGGTATCGTCCACGAGGAGCAGGGTAACTATGACAAGGCATTGAAATACTATTTTAAGGCTCTGGAATTATACCGTGGTGCCGGAAGTAAAGTAGATATAGCAAGAGCTTACGACAACATCGGCGAAGTTTATCGTCAGCAGAAGAAATACGGTAAAGCCTTGCAAATAAACCTTGCCGGCCTTGCCATCTATCAGGATCTGAAAAATACGTACGGACTCGCACAGGTAACCGAGGATATTTCAGCGGTATATAAAGATCAGGATGAATACGAAGAGGCCCTGAAATACGCTCGCCGAAGCCTTGATCTGTATAAAAGTTTGGGTGATAAACTTGGTCAGGCGTACCTATACAATACAATCGGGCAGATCAGTCTTCAGCAGAAAAAAATAAAACAGGCTATTTCTTATCTGGATAAGAGCCTTGCTTTTGCCGAAGAAGTACAGGCGAAAGATATTATACGGGACTGCTACAAAGGCCTCTCCCAACTGTTTGCACAGGTTGATGAGTTTCAAAAATCATTGGTGTATTACCAACGGTACGATTCGCTCAAGGAAATCCTGTTTAATGAAAATAAAAACCGGCAAATTACTGAGATGCAGGCTCGTTTCGATTTGAATATGAAGGAACAACAGATCAGCAATCAACAGCGGCAAATTGTCCTGTTGGAACAAAGTCGCGAAACCCAAAAGAGATTGCGCATCGCCTTGATTGTTGGGCTAGCCCTCTTTTTGATCCTATCGATATTCATATTCAGCAGATACCAGTTAAAAAAACGATCTGAGAGACAGCTCCAGGTAAAAAACCATGAAATTGCCGCAAAGAACAGCCAGATCGAGGTGATGAATAAGGAACTTGAGCAAAAAGCACTTCGGGCCCAGATGGATCCACATTTTATCTTCAATTCACTGAATTCGATTCAACATTTCATCACCACCAATGAAAAGACTTCCGCGTTAAAATATCTCTCAAGATTTTCAAAACTAATACGGCAAACACTCGAAAACTCCATCAACGATAAGGTGCCGATCGCCGAAGAGATCAGCCTGCTGAAAAACTACCTGGATCTCGAGGCGCTTCGGTTGGATCATAAATTTGATTACGAAATTCAGATTGATCCCGATGTGGATATTTACAATTCGGATATTCCGTTCCTTCTCGTACAGCCTTATGTCGAAAATGCGATTGTGCATGGTCTGAGAAACAAAGAAGGGCCCGGTCATCTCATCATCAGGCTAAGGAAAAGGGAAGGCCATATTATTGTTGTAGTTGAAGATAATGGCATCGGACGAAAGAGGGCCATGGAACTGAATGGCTACAGGGATCGTCATCACCATTCGGTAGGGATGACATTGACTGAGAGACGCATCCAGTTGCTCGATCAACAACAGAACCATGCAACCAAAGTGCATATTGAGGATCTGTATGATGGTGATGATTTGGCTTTGGGTACCAAGGTAGAAATTGAGATGAAGCATGAACTCGCCTGATTTATTGAGCGTGGTGATCGTGGAAGACGAGCCGCACAGCCGTGAGACGCTAAAAAATCTGCTTTCAGATTTCTGTCCGGGTGTAGAAATTGCTGGAATGGCAGGAACGGTAAGCGACGGTATCCAGGAGATAAAGAAAAAGCATCCCGACCTGGTGTTCCTGGATATCGAACTGCATAAAGAATCCGGATTTGATCTGCTGAAAAAGGTGTATTCCCTGGATTTCGAGGTCATTTTTACCACGGCGTATGAACACTATGCGCTGAAGGCGATAAAATTTAGTGCTATTGATTACTTGCTGAAACCCATTGATTATGAGGAGCTGCAGCAGGCCGTTGAGAAAGTGGCCAGGAGAAAGGAGACATCCCTGCAAAACCTGAAAATTTTTCATTTACTGCAAAATTTTGAAAAAAAACGATCTGATCAGGATATCATCACCCTGGCGACATCGGAGGGATTGGAGTTTATCAAGGTTTCCGAGATTATCAGATGCGAGGCCGAAGGCTCCTATACCCGGTTTTTCCTGAAAGATGATCGTAAACTGCTGGTGAGCAGGCATCTGAAAGAATATGAAAATATGCTGTCTGAATACCACTTTTTTCGCATCCATCAGTCCACTCTGATCAATCTTGCAGAAGTAAAAAAGTATGTTCGTTCAGAGGGCGGGTATATTGTGATGAATGATGAGAGCCAGGTGAATATCGCCCACAAGCGAAAGGAAGAATTCCTGCAGGTAATGCGGGGCAAATGACTGGATTTGCTGTGCGTTACGGCCTTTCATTATGCCCATTGTGAGGATACCTCATTTCTCCACTAGTTCCTTAATCTTCGACAATACAGAATCCCAGCCGCCAACGGTCTCCTCATATCTGCTTTTACCATTGGCAACTTTTGCATAATCACCCTGGGTGACGTTAAGGATTGTCGTATCATTTTGGGATGATAATTCATAAGTCACGGTCAGGTAGTTGGAAGGGATGTCTTCCATCTCGGGATTATTCGGATCAATGGTCGTGTACTGGAGCAGGTTACCCGGTTTAATATTGACAACATTCCCTTTGACATACGTCTTGCCATCAGCAGCGCCATTCCAGAGAACCGGATTTCCAACTTTCCAGTCGGATACAACATCGCAACCAAACATATACTGACGAGTCCACTCCGGTTGGGTCAGCACATCCCAAACTTTGGATGCCGGGGCGTTAATAGTAATTGATCCTTTGACAAACATTTCTTTACTCATAGTTATTTCCTGTTTTATCATTTTTTTAAAAATGCGAAGCTGGAGCTCGTCCAGGCATCCTCGTCTGGACATTGTACGTCTCATGTGCTTAGGTTCTGGCGAGGACGCCAAAACCAGCACAGGATGAAAGCATTCAAATGACTAAATGACCGGTCAATCCAATGGTCAACATTGATCAGGAGAAGAATCAGCATGAATTCCCACGACAGGAACCGGTAAAAACCGTGGGAATGAATTACCCGGAGCGATGACCACGAAATATAAAGAAGCCATCCCGATCCGATCACGAAGATAATCGATTTATCATGTGGACACCTCATGAATCAGATCTGTATAATTCATTACAATATTACAAAATCCAGATTACAATGAGGTGTTTATGTGGATTTTATGGGCTAAATGTCGAGCAGATGAACTGCGAATTTCCGCTCAATTTAGTCATCCGCAAGTTGATGCTGTATCACGGACGTACTGAGAAGTCTTTCGCCTGGAGGAATGCTGCGTCGTTCCCGGCGGCTTCCTACTGGCGGCCGCGCGCGTATATTGCGTTTTTCTGCTGTTAATTGTTTCCAACCTGATCCCGAAGTGACATCATAAATCCCGATGTATCCGCCTGAAAGCAGGTGAAATGGTTTTTTTATATGATTCCCAAAGTCAAACTGGGTGCTGTTGGGTTTTCGAAACGATTCAAACCAGGCTGGAAACACAAAATCGGAGACCTGCACATTATTTATCTCATATCCGAATTTATCCGACTCACAAGCGTCGCACACCTCGTATGCATAGAGCCGTCCACCGTTATGTGATTCTTCAAAAACGGTGAGATTAATATTGGGATCGGCCAGCATTTCAAGAAGTTCATGGCTTGCTGTAACTGTCCATTCCTCTCCATATTGCTGATCTGTCTTGGCAAATACCTTGCTCATTGGCAACCCTTCGGAAGTCAGATCGTGGTATCCCAGAGCGCCTGCCTGATCAGAATTATCCAATATGACCAACCACCATGAGCCGGAAGGCGGTGTGTTTCTCTTGGGAATGAATCTGAGATCTACATCGATACCCCATGCAGGGGCGAAATCGCGGGTTACTTGTGTTTGTAAAGCAGGTATGGCACCTTGTACAACTTCGTCTGTAACCACTGTGCTCTCATTAATGACAACTACTTCTATATTTTTCATCAGATGGGCTCCTTTGTAATGATTATCAAAGCTCCCCTGGAGTTTTGTTTTGCAGACTGTAGTGTACCTATGAAGTTACAGATGCAGCTGAAACTAACAAGGATAACAGGAATGAAAAGTACCGCTGTGTGGCAGAATAAGTACACGTGAGGTTAATGAATGTGAAAAGAAGTAGAATTATCACATGCTGTATGCCACAAGGTTCAAAGCTTTTGCGATATCCTCTGCAATCATTTTACGCTTACTTTTCTCAATGAAGAAGCCTGGACCAGCCTGCAGATAAGAGGGAAGTACTCTCTTCCCCTGGAAATAATATTCACCACTGCGAAGTTTGTAGGTTGAACCCGCCGGTATCACTCGTTTTTCACCTTCCCTTTGAGCGATATGGTTAAATGCTTTTATAGCAACATCACCCATCAACAGATAGACCTGTACATTAGGAAATAAAGCCAGTTCTTCTTCGAGGATCATCGAGCACCTGGAAATAGTGTTCTTTTGGATACCGTAGTCCGTTTTACTGCATTTTACAGCTATTGTAAGGTAGATACCCATGTTGATGATGTCTTGTACCGAAGAAACGTTTACCCCAGCGTCTCTAAACGCCTGTACCGTTGTCTTCTGAAATAAAGGTTCTCCCGGTGAATAATAGTAGTCATCCGGATTTTTGGGAGCTGCCTCTGAGATCATTATGATTGAAATTTGCTCCGGATTGATCTCAATATTTGTCATCAGGTCACCAACATGGTTAACATCAGGACAGTATAGTCCATTGCACCTGATATAATCACTGATATGCATAATCGTGTCCTCCAATATGTTACCCACAGAGCACGCTGACTTCCATGCATTTTGAAACACCGATTTGAGGTGGGAAATTCCTCAACTTTGGTACTTGTCGTGTAAAATTCTCTCGAAGACTTTCGGGAAAGTGAACAGTACGTTTAAACTACCTCCGTCATTCTGATATTCTCTGATTTATGAGAGAACGTAGAATCCCGTCAGCATTCGGAAACGGTCGCGGAACCTACCCCGGCCCTCCACATTCACAGAAGGGGGGAACTTATGGCTTTTTCCACTGACACGAGCGCTGCGCCCGGATTGCGAGATCCTACGCCCCGAACGAGTTCGGGGCATCAGGATGACATCCGTTGTGTTTGGGTTTTGAAGGTTTTAATTACTGTTTTTGTAAGGCTTCGGCTTGTGCCAGGTCTCATTTATGAAGACCCATTCAAACTCAATCCTGAATGGGAGGATTTGTTCTCATACGTAATGAGATAACAAACAACCTAAACACTACCTCCGTCATTCTGAAGTTCTCTTCTGATTTATCAGAGAACATAGAATCCCGTTAGCATCTGGCAACGGTCGCGGAACCTACCCCGGCCCTCCACATTCGCGGGAGGGGGAACTTATGGGTTTTTCCAGTGAACCGAGCGCTGCGCCCGGATTGCGAGATCCTGCGCCCCGAACGAGTTCGAGGCATCAGGATGGCATCCGTTGTGTTTGGGTTTTAGTATTAGGAGGAGTCCTCCAAAGCAAAATCCCAATGAAAACTCCCTTTAGTTAGTTTCGGGGACAGGAAACTTCATGAGGTATTTGGGATGCACATCACCGGTGGCTATCTGAGCCAGTTGTTTTTTAAGCATGGTACGTTTAAATGAACTCAGATAATCGAGGAACAGTACGCCTTGCGTGTGGTCGAACTCGTGCTGAATCATCCGGGCTGTCGCTCCCCAAAATGTCTGTTTCTTCATTTGAAGATCACCATCAAGGTATTCAATCGTAATGGACCACGGTCTTTGCACATCTACACTGACGGTTGGGATACTCAGGCATCCCTCGGTATCCGTCCATAAATTATCAGACCTCTCTGTGATGCGGGCATTGATAAATGTTTCTCTGATCCCATGATCTCCCCGGAAATATTCTTCACGGTCCTCTTCATCCATAGCCTGGTACGTCTGTTCGCTGTCGACGATAAACAATTGCAGCGACCGGTCGATTTGCGGTGCTGCAAGTCCAACACCATTCGCGGCATAGAGCTTTTCCCACATGTCATCGATAAGCTGGCTAAGTCCGGGATCGCCTGTGTCAACTTCTTCACAGGGCTCCGTGAGTATGCTATGACCGTATGATAAAATCGGAAACTTCATAAACAATTAATAATTAAAAACTTAAAATCAATAATTCATAATTATACCCTGTTTGCTGCTAACCTGTCCGATATAAATCTCGGTATCATACTCGAAGCGTACCTGTCCGTTTTCCTGATACTCTTTGAACATGATCTCCAGCTGTTTGAGCATCGGTTCATGATTGGGATGTCCTTCGGCCGGAGCGTATGACGATGAGAGAAGACGTCCTCTCAATCCTTCAAAATCTAATATTTGCTCGTTGTAAACGACGTGCTTTTTATATGAGTCGAAAAAAGAGTCAAGTACCTGGTCATCGATATTAGTATGTCGAACCTGGTCATAATCCGTTCCATATTGCTGGAGCAGTGCCTCATAACTTGCCAGAAAAAGCGTTTCATTTTCCTTGCGCCGGTTCCACATCAGCACAACGTTTCCATCCGGTTTTAGTATTCTTTCGAACTCTTGGCGAGCCTCGGCAGGAGTGAACCAGTGGAAAGCCTGGGCCGCTACGATTAAATCGATGCTATGTTCATCGAGTGTGGTAACGCTGGATGTGCCGTTTGCGCTATGAAAATTCGGGTATTGCTTTAGTAATGACTCTGCCGCTTCCCGCATAGCATCATTGGGTTCAACGGCGTACACCGTATTTTCATTTTTGAGAAATAGCTCGGTGGAAATACCCGTACCCGATCCGATATCGGCAATGATGGATGAAGGGGTGAGTCCGGTTTCCTTACCAAGGATCTGAAGCACTTCTTCCGGATACCCGGGTCGATACCGGATATAGTTTTGAACACGGTTGGAAAAACGCTTAGTCGGGTCAAGCTCATTTTGATTCAAGCTCATTTGATGATTGATTGTAAGAACCGGTTATGAATGGATTATACAGATGAATCGCTGATGCTTAGGGTATGTCGTATTGATGCATGAAGTTACCGTTATTTTTTGTGATCAGGCAATCCGGAATAGACTTTATTTTTTGCGTTTTCTGATCCCGAATGTGTCGGGACGGTTTACATCAGTTTCCCATTGCGATCGAGAAAGTGTGTCTTTCCATCTACATGCAGGGTTCCGCCCGCACGTTGGACGGTATGGATGCCAAAGTGATTATTGATGGCATCGACGGCGTGATGGAGATGTCTTAATTGATCCGATTCGGCGAAAAATAGTTCCAGCTGTCTGCTGGCTGTCATCTCGATCGTATGCAATCCTATTCCCCGTATTGTATATCCCAGACCTAAGTAACGATGCACCAGCGGTATTGATTCCCGGAGGCATGCATTCAGCACATATTCGTCCAGGTTGGTATATCCCGGCGTAGTAAATCGTGCGTTGATGCCCTGCCATGTGCTGTCCTGAAACCGGATGTGGATGCTGAACATTCGTGCCTTACGACCATATCCGCGCATGCGATAACACATCTGCCGCACCGCCTTCACAATCTCACCTTCAATACGGTCGGGATCTTTGGTCCAGTTGGAAAATGTGTGCATATAATTGATTTCATCGGGTATGTGCTCCTTTTCTTCGACGAGTACCCGGGCACGATCACGACCCGTCGTCGTTTCGTAAAGCATCTTTCCAAAATAATCTCCAAAGAGCTTCTGGAATGATCCCTGGCCATATTTGAAGGCATCACCTATTGTAATAATTCCCGCACCGGACAATTTCTCGAAACGACGCCGGCCGATGCCCCACACCTCGGATAGTTTCATCGGATAAATATATTCCGCTACATCGTCGGCAGTATAGACAATAGTGAGACCGTTTGGTTTCCGGATATCGGAGGCCAATTTGGCATACGTTTTTGAGAAAGAAATTCCGACCGAACATACCAGACCTGTTTTATTGTAAATCTCGTTTTTGATCCGGTTACCGTATTGACGCAGCTCTTTAGACGATTTGTGTTTCAGGAAAGTGAGATCCAGGAAGTATTCGTCCATGGAATAGCCCTCGACATCAGGAGCATAGTTATCGAGAATCTCCTTTAGTTCTTTGCTGATGCATCGGTATTTTTCATAGTGGACCTGCATAAATACGATGAACGGACACAGCTGCTGCGCCTCCAAAGCGCTCATGCCCGTTTTGACCCCAAACTTTCTCGCCTCGTAGGAAGAAGTGGCCACAATGCCGCGCGGGGTGCCGTCTTGCTTGCGCCATCCGCCTACAATCAGTGGAATACCATACAAATTGTACGAGAGCTGTTCGACTTGGGCATAATAACAGTTAAGATCCAGATGAAGATACAGCCTTGGTTTATTGCTCAGATGCTGCTGATCGGCTGCAATAGTGTTGTACAACGTTATATTGTGCACGTTGCGCGTGAGGTCATATTTCTGTAATGCCGGATCTATCATCAAAATATTAGTTTTACATATATTGCACATATATAATACACCAGATTTTCGATCTTGTAAAGAGAAGACGCCCGAAGGTGAAAGATGAAAGTAAAAAGGTGAAAGTTTGCCCTAAAAGGCTCCTGGATTACTTTATACTTTTCCCTTTTTACTTTCTGCTTCGTATTGCCCTCTCTGCATAGACAAGCACTGAGAAATTCAAAATTCAAAATTAATAATTCAAAATTAATAATCCCTTGGTATATGTATGTTATATGTGTAATATGAAGTCGTAGAATAAAAAGAGGGACTTCCGTTATGCAAAAAGCCCAGCAGAAAAAGATCAATGTATTAGCGCTCTACGCCGGCTTTCAGACCGGTAAGATTACGCGCAGAATCACGCCCATCCGGTTTCAACTGGATTCGGGGGATGTGCATCATATCTGGAAAATCCGGCGGACTTACACCGATCGTGTAGGAAGTACGAGGCATATTCATTTTGTGCTTGAGACCAAAGGTCATCGTTTTTTTGACATCGTGTACGACAGCGAGGAGATGCTATGGTACATGGTCGTTGAACTGGAGGAGGAGCTTTTTTTCAACGAATAGTTTCGATCAATTGAGATTTTGTCATTTTTAAGGTTTAAACTCCATCTGGCCAAACAATTATCAATGAAGTTCAAAAGGAAAGAAGGAGTTTATGATATTTGAACACTTTGCTCTCAACGTTTCGAAACCTGTGGAAATGGCTGAGTGGTATGTAAAAAACTGCGGGATGAAACTTGTGCAGTCGATGGATGAGGTGCCTTACACTCGTTTCCTGGCTGATCAATCGGGACGCGTGGTTTTCGAGGTTTATTCCAATACAAAGGCAGATATACCAGACCACAAAAACCACCATCCGCTCGAATTCCATTTTGCTCTGAAAGTGGATGATGCTGACGCCGTTAAGGATAAACTGATAGATGCGGGTGCAGAATTGTTTGAAGACCAGAAACTGGAAGATGGCTCTCACCTCGTGATGCTGCGCGATCCGTTTGGGGTGCCCCTCCAGTTGTGCCAGCGGGCCAATTCCATGATGTGATATGTAACCACAGATTTACGCGGATTAGTATTGTATGAAAATTTGTAGTTATCAGTATTGGGCCATAGTTGAATTATTATGATGTATACCTCATTTAAAAACAAAAAAAAAATGAAAAGATGTGATGTTGTCCGTCTCGGTTTGATTACCGGGATGCTTGTTATGCTGGCCGGAAGTGCCGCTCTGGCAAAAGAAGCTTTTTTTAACAGTAATGCTGTTACCGGTAAAATAGTCCGGCAGGATACGGTCTATCTATGGAATGGACACTCGCTTGATCATCTGGATTTTGTGTGGGTAAAGCCGGTAGCGAAACCATCAGATCTCTACAAAATTGAGAGTGGAGCAATCTTTTTCCCGGCCCAGGCAAAAGGATATCTGCGTTCAAAGACGGAATACAAAAACTTCAGATTGCACGTGGAGTGGTCATGGCCCGTCTCCACGGAACACGGAAACAGCGGGGTCCTGCTCTATACTCAGAAACCCGACAGTGTTTGGCCTGAATGTATCCAGGTACAGTTGAAGGCAGATAATGCAGGCGACCTGATTGCCATGCAAAAAGCGAAATTCAAGGAGTTGAAGGGACATTCGAATCAGGTAGTGCCTAAATTTGCGAAATCAAATGAAAAACCGATGGGGCAATGGAACAGTTGTGATGTGATCTGCAAAGGCCGGACGATGAAAGTTTATATCAATGGAAAGCTTCAGAATAAGGCAACGCATATTAATCTGAAGAAGGGCTACGTCGGTTTCCAGATGGAAGGCAAGCCCATCGGTTTTAGAAATATTTATCTTATAAAAGATGGGAAATAGAAATATAATGATGCCCGGTTCACCGTAAAGAGAGATGGCCACATATCGATCATTTGGGAGAATCTCAGAAATGACGGTTGTTCAATTTCCCACTTCTGGTACGAATGAGGTAACATGGATTGAGGTACCGCCAAATCTTATGCTGAGATTCCCGTTATTATATTTATTATACGTTCATAAAAGTCCGGAAATGAGGGATTAAAAAGTAAATCATTGAAATCGGAGGATGGGAGAAAACGACCTTTTGCAAAATCTGAAGGCGAGCACCATTGATGATGTAATCCAATCGCTCGACCGTATCATTGCATGGTCCGTAAACAAACAGGACCGCCTTGGATACTTTCCGGCATTGTACCGGAGGGTGACGATTAAGGTGAAAGAAGGTATCGGGCAAGGCATGTTTGAAGACGGGAAACGTATGGAGCGGCTCGATGTCATGTTTGCTAACCGGTATCTTGAGGCTTTTGAGCAGAATCAGGTTTCAGAGAACTGCACACAATCATGGAAGCTCACTTTCAATGCAACCCTCAAATGGCGTCCCATTGTGTTGCAACATTTGCTGTTAGCCATGAATGCGCATATCCAGCTCGACCTGGGAATCGCTGCTGCGGAAGTGGCTGAAGCACAACAGATCATGGATTTGAAAAATGATTTTTTAAAGATTAACGATATTCTCGTCTCACAGATCAATCAAGTGGAAGATGAATTGGCTGAAATCTGGCCTGCTATGCGTTTCCTTGACAGACTGGCCGGCAAAATGGATGAGACATTGACCGGTTTCGTGCTGAAAATTTCCCGTAATTGTTCATGGGATTTTGCTGTGAGATTATCCGGGGTGCCGGATGCAGAAAGAGACACTGAGATTGGCAATATTGATGAAGAGGTCGCTGACTTCGGCAAAGGCATCCTGTTCCAGGGATTCTGGCTGGCAATGGTGCTGTTTGTAGTCCGACTGACCGAAATACAGACGGTATCACGCATTATCGGGATTTTGAACCAATAAAATGTTCGTCATCATTTCTTAATCGTAAAGCTTCCGAATACTATGCGAGGGAAAAGTCGTTTTATATGGGATGCCCGGGAGTTGCCCATCGGATTGCCATTGGCAGCTATTGCAGGTATAAAAAAATGGGTTGATAACCATTCCAAAAGAGAGGCCGTCGGTATCGCCGCAGCTGTACTGGCGATAGTAGCTCTGGAGGCCGAGGTTGAGTTTTCTCTAAGACGGCAGGCATACAGAAAAAGACGCATGAGATACAGTTAAGGATAATCGTTCATTTAAAGAGATAGAAGTGGATATTTTACGGTATTCCAACGGACACAAGCAGTTGATATGATATTGATTTATCTGTAACGATCGAAAAATCAATTTTTTGTGTTGTATGACCAAAAGTTGTAAATAAATCAGCTTTTAAGTTGAAAAGCATATTTTCCAGGAGAGAGAAGTGGAACCGACAGAGGCTTTAAGATTTGGACCGGCAAGCAGGTACTTATATGACTTTGGATTATCGCAGGATGATCCGATGACTGAGTTACGGGCTTTAGATCTAAAACCCGGCGACCGTCTTCTGTGTATCGCCAGCGCCGGTGAAATGCCGCTCGGTATTCTTGCCAGCGAATCGTTGTTGATCGATGCTGTCGATACTTCAGTTGGACAACTGCATCTGTCAAAACTCAAAATGGCTGCTGTATTGGCATTGGAGCCGGTGGAAGCGGCTCTGTTCCTTGGATACATTTCCTGTGATCGGGAACAACGACTTCGCCTGTTTAACAGAGTAGAAGAGTATCTCGATGAATCCGGAAAGCGTTTTTGGGACGATCACCTGTTCGTTTTCAAGAAAGGTCCGCTTCATTATGGCAAGAATGAGCGATATATGGCAAAGTTCAGGCGTCTTGGACTTTATCTTTTAGGCGGTGAAAAAAAGTTGTATGGCTTATTCGAATGCGAGAATTCTGACGATCAGGAAGAATACTTTGATAAGTTTTTGCAATCGGAAGTGTTGAAGCGGCTATTCAATATTTTATTTCATCCCAAACTGTATAAACTAAGAGGAATCACTGAACAGGGTTTCATCCATGAAGGTGAAAGTAACCGTGCAGAATTTTTCTTCTCCCGGTTTCGCAGTTTGTGCACGAGTACTCTGGCGCGGGAGAATTATTTCCTGCAGCTTTTCTTGTTGGGAAGTGTCATTTATTACGAGGCGCTGCCGGATTTTTTGCAGGAAAAGGGGATATCTGTTATCCGGCTTCATCATCATAACATCCGTTACAGACAAATCTCATACACCGATATCATCAGGCAATCTCCGGAAGGAACGTACAACAAATTCGCGTTGTCGAATATGTGCGAGTGGTTGAAAAAAGATGCGTTTATAAATCTGTTACAGCTTATCGTCGAAAGGGCAGATGTCAGCAGTAAAGTATTGCTCAGGTATGTCCATCGTGCCCATGCATTACCTGACGACCTCGATCGGGCCATTGTTCCCGATCCTGGGCGGGGAGAGATACTGAGCCAAAAGGATCGTTTCCCGTTTTATAACCTGGTGCCTATGGATATACGGGTATGAGAAGAAGTTGTTCAGGAGCACTGCAAATTCCGTATCGAAACTTCTTCAGAAATCTTGGTTATGATCTGAGATATGATTTAATTGTAACAAGTAATGCAAAGAGGAAGCTGTGAGACGTTTGGAAACGGAGGGCGGAGAATAGCTATCCTGAAATAGAACGAGGGTAAATGAGATCTGTCGTGGGGCAGGAGAAAATCATGACTTCCTGTCAATGATTGAGATATACGGGTTTTCACATCTGGAATTAAACCCGGGAAATTAATTTATAAGGATAAAAAAATGGATATCATTCAACTATTAGAAGAGCATGCCGCAGCCATTGTCGATACAGCGGTTGAGGCGTTGGAGCGGACCTCTTTGAAACATTATACATCCAGTGGAACCAATAAAAACAGAGAACGGCTGAATAAGTTATTTGAGTTGATTACGGACAGTATCCGGAGGAAGAACTTGGTACCGATGGTTGAATATTCGGAATCGGTCGCGCGTGAGCGATTTCAGGAGGGCTTTGACATCCAGGAAGTCCAGAGCGCTTACAATGTATTGGAAGAGGTGCTTTGGAAACAGATCACAGAGAATTTGAGCCCCGATGATTATCCAGAAGCGTTTGGATTGGTGAGTACCGTTCTGGGATCCGGTAAACAGGCTTTAGCTATAGAATATGTATCGCTGGCCAGTAAGCGTCATGTGCGGTCTCTCGACCTGAGTTTTGAATTTCAGGGTGGATGACCCCGGTTTTCGTATAAAGAAATAGTACTTAAAATGTGTGATTATCGATTATGAATTCATCATTTGTATCTGGTTAGTAATCATCATGAGACGGCAGTTTGGTTGGAATGATTAGATCATCATTTTGTGGGTGTGTATTGTTGCTATGTATTATGACCTCGTGTACATCTACGCGTGATCTTAGCTCACTGGAACTGATTCCGGTATCAGGCTTTAAGAAAATGAGTCATGGATATCGAACTACCTTTATTACACCGTCAGAGAATGAGATTCCAATTAAACAATTTACCATAATTCGGCATTTGATCGTTGAGGTAGAGCATTGAGAATGGATAAATCGCATGTATTGCTGAAAACTCTAAATCGGTCCACCTGGATTCTGTTTATGTTCATAACCCTGGCCTGTGCGACACAGCGTCCGATCGCGATTTCTGATTCCTATTCGATATCCCAATTTGAAAAGCTGAGCAGTAAATATCACAAAACAGTGTTTGTACAGTCAGTCGATCGTATTCATGACAGTCGATTATCATTTCAGTCGGATTCGGTATATGTAGTCGGGAGATTGGCCTCGCACGCGTATTCAAAAATGCTGGCCCTATCTGAGATCAAGAAGGTACGGCTGTCACCCAAATCTAATCCGGGGGCAAACGGGCTGCTAATTGGCTTGGGAATCAGCGTGCCGGTTACCATTTTGGCTGCCACTTCAAACAGCTATTATGTTTATGCCAGTCCTTTTATTCCACCTTTTTGTGGACTGCTTGGTTTTCTCATAGGTGCCACTTTTAATCATACAAAAGTTTTCCGGGGTGATTACCGGATCATTCAGGATGGCAGTACTTACCGTTTTCAACCCGTGAAAGCAAGACGATTACCTCGCAGGCATGTCAATCCAATACTTGATACAAATTGATTGATACCGTATGCTAAACGTTAGTAGCTTACAGTATTATGAGAGGATTCCGAATTACTGTTGAAAAATAGTTCACTTTACTTTTCCTGTTAGGAATTAGATAGAGGTTTTGGTAAAGTATTGAAGATGAGATACACGATTATTGAGAGTAAAAGCTATGAAGAGAAATTTCGCAAGACGCTACTTTGAAAGCACAGATACTGTCCGGTTTCCTTTGGTCGGTCAACTTTTAAAAGTACTCTGGATATTTGTTTCGGAGTTACAGACAACCCAACGTAATTTGTTTAGTATTTATCTGAATGAAGACCAGCGTATATAAATTTATCATTCCAGCAATTCTGCTGCTTCTGACAGCAGGTTGTGCAAGTCAGCGCACCGTTGTCATACCGAAGTCCTATTCGATACTTCAATTCGAGAAGCTGAGCCGCCATTATCATAAAACAGTGTATACCAAATCCGGTGATTACTATTCTGCCCGCCGGTTTGATATTGAAGGAGATTCCATCCTTATTGAAGGAGAGAAATATGGAATCCATCAGTCACAGTGGGATTTACCCCTTTCTGAAATCCGGAAAATAAGTTTACGACGTGGACCGAGCTGGGCGTTTATTGGCTTTGCGGGTGGACTCGCAACCGGTTTGATATCGGCTGCATCGCTATTCAATCAGGATGTCAATACAAATATCTATCCAACGTACGGGTTGTGGAGCTTCATCGTAATACCGCCGTTAACCAGCGTACTCGGACTTGTGATTGGCAGTAGGTTTGATCAGCCAAAGATATATGAGGGTGATTATCTAATCGCTACGGGGTTAGTTCCCCGCTGCTTGCAGCGTAATTTTTGTACCTTTATGAATGCAAGAAAGCCAATATATTCACAAATCACACAATGTTTCGGTACTGATCTATCATTTTGTATGTCCGGCAAAATACAGGCGAGTGGTCTTTACGGATTCGGTAGATGAGACATTGAAGAATATATGTATGGAAATAGAAAAGCGATATGAGGTCTATTTTCTTGAAATAGGCACTGATAAAGACCATGTCCATTTTTTACTACAATCTGTGCCAACAAAGAGTCCAACGCAGATAATCAAGATGTTGAAGAGCATCACAGCAAGAGAAATATTCCGTGAACACCCAGAAGTGAAGAAACAATTATGGGGAGCAGAGTTCTGGACGGACGGTTATTATGTTAGTACAGTAGGGAAACATGGCAATGAAGACACAATCTCCAAATATGTTAGAGAACAGGGAGTTGAAGAGGAGTACAAGACTTTGCACAAAGCTGTGCAGCTACGACTCTTCTGATACCCCGTCTGCTTGCAGCGGGGTAGTTCATTTTCCGGAAGGCAGCGGATATCGGGTTCAACACATCAGGAGGGAGCGAGAGTCGCCGACACATACCAACCGGGCATTCGAATAACTTGGTAAGAATCCAGATGAACATGCGAATTTATCAAAATAACCAGGGTCATTCCCGACTCCGATCGGGAATCTGTGAAAATACTATCATTGCTCCTAAATCGATTTGTGACGGGATGATTTCTTTGTGTGAGGTTATCAACCTAAAATAATACCAGTAGAAAGAATAAAAACACATTTAGCATCTCATAATAAAACCAACCAGTGGTCTGTAAATAAACAGGATACTCTGGAACAATTCCTGATCCGATCGGGATCGTATCCACGGAAGTGACGATGTGGGTAATAATTGGACTAAGAGCCTATTGTGATATAGGTTAGGTAATAATGACGAGTTTATTTAATTTGCTATCAAGAGAATAAAACGGAGGCCAATGGAGCATCGAGGGATGAAAAAACACATCTGCACGAGTATCGTAATCTTACAACTGCTAATATTGGCAGGTTGTGCACCGCATTATATCGTACCCAAATCCAATTCCTACTCGGCGAATGAATTCACAAAGTTTAGTCAGAACTATGGGAAAACCTTATACACGAAAAATGAAAAAGGAGTGCATTTCGACGAGATGACCGTGAAAGGGGATTCTGTTTATGTCAGTAAAGATGGCGGTTCAACCAAAGCTGTTGCTTTATCGAATGTGGTAATGATCAATTTGTCTCCTCGCGTTTCTGCAACATTCTGGGGTGCTTTTGCCGGACTCGGTGTTGGGGTGGGCACAGCGGCACTGATAGCATCAGGATCCAATAAATTTGGGTCAGCTATAACATACGCCATCTTGCCTCCGGTATTTGGTGCCGCTGGTGGTTTGATTGGTGAAGGAATTAATAAAAGAAATGCTTATGCTGGTAATTATCGTGTTATTACGGACGGCAATTCATATCGTGTAAAGCCAATGAGACCAAAGAAATAAGTTGCCAACGTTATTACATTTCTGACAAGATTGTGTTGCAACGTTACCCCAAAGAGAGCTGAATTTTTGAGAATATTAGGGAATTGTGTGAGAAGGATATTTCAGGCGGTGAGTATTGTATTGCTGCTCACATCGTGCGGCCCCACAAGATTAACTGTTGAAAAATTACCCTATCTGAGTCCAACAACCATTGCGTTGAAAGCACATGTGGATGAGCCGATCTGGCTTTATTCCCGACCTATCGTGATGGTGAAACAAATCGGCTCTCAGCCTCAAAAACTGAAGGGAAAGGTCATCAGTGTGGCAGACAGTGGCATCATCTTTGATCCCGCGAAAGACGGGCCGTTTTATGATCAGGATACCACGTTTTATAAATCGGGGACGATTTATTCGTTTGTCAATGAAGAGGGGCATTTGATTTTTGGAAAGTGGCCCAATGAAGGACGTCTTCTTGGGGAAGTCGAGATCCAGGTTAAGTCGTACCCGAATCGAAAACACTATTTCGCATTTCGGACAAACTTTCGCGATACCTTCTTTTATCCTATTCCGCCCGGGAAATATATCATAACCCGTATTGTATTGTTTTCAAGAGGTCGGGATATGTATATCACAACTGTTCCCATCAATAAATTTTTCGAGATAAAACCGAATTGCATCAATTACCTCGGGGACTTACACCTTTACTCAGCAGGTGAAGCGGGAGCGATACACCTGGATTTCCCCATGAAAATGAAGCGTGATGTCACTAAACAAACGGCTTTTGTGGCAGGTGGCCTTTCAGCCGTGGGCATGTATACCGCTCAGAAAGACCGCTCGTCAATCCTGGACAGTCTCGATCTGCAAATTGCCTATCACGATTCACTGAACGTCCCGGAATACAGGAAAGTGAATATCGTAAAGCTGCAAACAATCCCCGGTAAATAAAAAAGGCCGCAACAATCGTCACAGCCTTTTTTTAATTCAACATTCAAAATTCAACATTCAAAATTACCCACTCAGGGATTTTTACTCTTCCTGTCGCCCTTCACGAAATATCCATACCATGCGAGGTAGCGCTCGTAACGATCTTTAATGTAGACCGGTCTTGTCAGTCCGTGATGCGCACCGGGATAAACAATAAGTTCGGTGGTTCGGCCAAGCCGTTTCAACGCCTGGTAGAGCTGATCCGAGTTTTGTATGGGCACATTCCAGTCTCGGTCGCCGCCCATTACAAGCGTTGGTGTATGAATATTCTCAACGTCATTGAATGGGGATATACGCTCAAATTTAGCCCGGTCCTTTTTCCGCCAGGGGAGGCCAATCTCATATTCCCACTCACGCTGGTATTGGTCATGCCCGTAGTTGGCAGCATAAAGCACTTCGCTGGCCCCGGTGATGGCAGCCTTGAAACGATTAGTCTGCACAATCACATGATCAGTCAAAATACCACCGTACGACCAGCCGCCGACACCGAGTTTGTTTGGATCAGCCACACCCTGGTTGATGGCGTAATCGACACCTGCCATCACATCCTGGTAATCTTTATGCCCCCAGTCTGCCCAGATTGCCTTTGAAAAGTTCTCGCCGTATCCGGATGAACCGCGGGGGTTTACATTGATAACCGCATATCCATTTGATGCAAAAATCTGGCTCTCAAAATTAAAGCCGAAATCAAACTGGTAAACAGGTCCGCCATGGATACGCAGGAGTGTCGGATATTTTGTGCCTTTCTGATAATCAACAGGCAGGAACATGAATCCTTCGATTGGAGTACCGTCTTTGCTTTTAAAATGGATGTTATCCACTTGTCCCAGATCAATCTGACTCATAAAGTCATCGTTAGTATGAGTCAGCCTTGAGATGTTTCCGGAATCCTGCAGGAATACTTCGGCCGGAAGATCCGGTTTGCTGATTAGCGCCGCAATCGTGCCTTTCGGATTCATGCTGTATGAATAGAGAGCCAGGTTGCCGGAGATTGTTTTCTTAACAGACCCGCCATCGGATGATACTTCGGCAAGATCAAGTTCAGCACTGTCCTCCAGGTTGAAGACTACTGATTTTCCATCAGGCGTGTATTCCGGATTGGAAACATTGCGGTCGAGGTCCGGCGCGAGCAGATGAGGTTTACCACCCGTTGCCGGTAAAACAGCAAGATCATTGGTTGCGTACCAGATCAAAGCGGGTTTGGTATCTGTAACATAAACAATGGATTTGCCATCCGGACTCCAGGCCGGTGATATATCAGACCCGGGATTAGTCGTCATCTGTACAATGTCCGCACCCATGTTGGTGTTATTCGGATCGACGGTCCAGATATCGGTATTGTAGTTATGGTCCGGATTGGATGACCGGTTGCTGACAAAGGCAATTTTCGAACCATCAGGACTCCAAACCGGATCACTGTCGTTGTAGGGTCCGGTAGTGATTTGCCGCAAAGAATCATTTTTTACATCAAAAACATATACATGGTTGCGAAGTGTATCGAGATACCCGACGATATCTCTTTTAAATTGCAGACGAGTAATGAGCTTCGGAAGCGGACCGTGATCTTTTGCCGCCTTTGCATTTGGATTTGAATCCGTGATGATCAAAGCCATTTGCTTGCTGTCCGGCGCCCAGACGAAGTTGTCGACGCCTTGTTTTACATGAGTTAACGGTTCGCTGTCGCCGCCTTTCAGGTTGAGCGTGTAGACTTGTGTCTTGCCATCCTTTTTTGAAGCCATAAAGGCCAGCGTTTGACCGTCGGGACTGAACCGTGGATGGCTAGCCGAATAATCTTCGGAAGTCATTGGAATAGGCTCGGAACCATCAGTCGGTGCCACCCAAATACGGGTAATCGTTTTGTCGCTGTCCGGATACATTGTGGAAACGGTATACGCCACCCACTTTCCATCGGGACTAATCTGCGGATCTCCTACGTCTTTTATTTTGAAATAGTCATCAACAGTTAGATGACGTTTCGAACTGGTTGTTTGAGCAGTTGCAGGTTTGAGAGATATGGCAATTATGAGAGTACAAAAAAGTAGAATAATTGATAAACGGAATTGTGACACTGACCGCATATAAAGAAATGTTATGTGAATCCCCTAGTGACTGCCGCCATAATAATGTTTTATTTTGAAATAATAGGTAGATATAAAATTTTTTTACAATTGTGGGAATTGGTTGCGGTCACAATCAACGGCTTTTTCCCCTCGTTGGTACTTCTGTTTTCTCTATCATGCGGAGCGGAGCACTTGGGCCGGCGTTGCACAGCAGAGCGGCGCAACGAGGAGATCCGCCAAGTTTTACATAAGGATGTCATCCTGATTTTATCCCGCAAGCGGGATTAAGTAGGATCTCGTGGAATTCGGCAGTGATCCTGGTACCAGGGAAAGGCGTTACCAGATGCTATAGGCACTTGCATCAGTAGCCAGCATCCCCCCTCATTTTTTCGCTTTAAAGTTGGAGATGAACTCGCGTGTAAACTCAGATAATACCAGCTGTCCGCTTATTTCGGCACGTTCTTCAAGCAGTTGTTCCCAGTGATCGGTGCCTACCCACAAAACTTGTTTCAATGCAGCCATAGCATCCGGACTACTTTTCGATAGATCGTCTGCAAGCTTATAAACGGCCTTGTCCAACTCCTTAACGGAATCGAAAATATCCATGTACAATCCGTTTCTACGTGCCCATTTTGCACTGCGCCAACTGCGGGCATCGATAGCGAGCGCACTAAAAGCCGGGTATCCGATTTTGCGTTCAACAGCCGGACCCACAACGAAAGGGCCAATACCTAAAGCCAGTTCGCTCAACTTGACGGCCGCGTTTTTGGTAGCAAGTGTGTAATCAGCCGTCGATGCCAGTCCCACGCCACCGCCGACAACTTTTCCCTGCACCCGTGCGATGATCAGCTTCGGGCAGCGGCGCATGGTATTTATAACGCGGGCGAATCCCATGAAAAACTCCTTGCCCTCGTTGTAATCCTTAATCTCTATCAACTCATCAAACGATGCACCTGCACAAAAAGCTCCGTCCCCACGGCTGCGTAGTATAATAACGTTAGTATTTGGCGCCTGGCCGGCTTCATCAAACATCTCTGCCAATCTTTTCAATTGGCTCGATGGAAAGGAGTTACCTTTCGGATGAAAGAATTCGATAGTGGAGATATTGTTTTCGTTGGTGAGAGTTATTTCGGGGGATGACATGAGTAATTAGCGTTAGTTTAGTTTTCAGGAGTCAGGAGTCAGGAGTCAGGAGTCAGGAGTCAGGAGTCAGGAGTCAGGAGTCAGGAGTCAGGAGTCGAGATTCTAATGCTTTTAAATATGCTCCGAGCATTTTACTTATTTCTTCTAAATCCATTTTTAAATCAAATGTGTCACAATAACTGAGATCATTAATCAATATTAGATAGTAACGAACTTCTTCAAGAGAGCCTTGGGCAATGTTGAGATATCTAATTTTGTCTTTTATCCCTTTCTTTTTGAAACCTTCAGCAATATTTGCTGGTATAGAGACAGCTGCTCGTCGAACTTGGGAGGTCAACCCATATAATTCTGATTTTGGGAAATTCTGCGTCGAAGAGTATATGCCAAGGACAAATTGATGCGCCTTTTGCCATACTAATAAATCTTCAAATCGTTTTGCCTTTTTCATCCTGTCTCCTGTCTCCTGACTCCTGTATTCCTGTATTCCTACATATAAAGAACAGGAAATCAGCAATTGCTTACAGATTTTCTTCCTTCCTCCTCACCAAGGTCAAAATATCATACATTGCTACGAGTTCGTCGCGCTGGTTGGTGACTTCGACATCCCAGATAACGACACCGGTAGCGTATTCTTCATCAGGGCGTTTTTGTTTGCGGATTTTTCGTTTTACAGTTATTCGGGCGCGGATGGTGTCTCCGATTTTGACAGGTTCTACAAAACGCAGACGATCGATGCCGTAGTTGGCAAGAACAGGTCCCGGAGCCGGATCAACGAACAATCCCGCTGCTGCCGATAGTACGAAATAGCCATGTGCTACCCGTTCCTTGAAGAGAGAATCACGCGCGGCGATATCATCGAAATGGGCGTAAAAGTGATCGCCGCTTACGCTGCCGAAGTTGACAATATCCGCCTCCGTTACCGTTCTGCGATGGGTCAGATAAGAATAACCCATTTCCAGTTCTTCAAAGAATAACCGGAATGGATGTTTGGGAGGTTCTTTGGTTGCCCCACCTTTCAAATAGGTATTGCATATATATGAAAGCGTGGTTGGTGATCCTTGCAGCGCCACCCGTTGCATATAGTGCAGGATTCCACGTATTCCCCCCATCTCTTCGCCACCGCCAGCCCTGCCGGGACCGCCATGTGTAAGATGCGGCATCGGGGAGCCATGCCCGGTCGATTCCTTAGCACAGTCTTTATTGATGACAAGCACACGTCCATGGTAAGGAGCTATGCTGAGAGTGATGGCCTTCGCGATATCGTCGTTGGCCGTGAACAATGATCCCACCAGGCTCCCGCCGCCGCGTTTCGCAAGCTTGACCGCTTCATCGATATCAGTGTAGGGCATAATGGTGCTTACCGGTCCGAAGGCCTCCACGTTGTGTGGAGCATCGGCATTTAGTGGGTGCTGGCACACCAGAAGTACCGGCTCAAAGAAAGTACCGTCTATGGGTGAATGATCAGGATCTCCAAATACGCGTTCGCTTTCGGTTTCGAGCTCACGCACGTGCTTTCGCAACCGGTATAGTTGCTCACTACTGGCCAGTGCTCCCATGCGTGTTTCCCTGGAATCGGGTTTGCCGATTGTGACTTTTGATAATCGTTCTTTAAGGGCTGTAATCACATGTTCCGTCAGATGATTGGGTACCAGCACTCGCCGAATAGCCGTACACTTCTGGCCGGCTTTGGCAGTCATTTCATTGGCCACCTCTCGAATGAATAGGCTGAACTCGTCCATATCCGGAGTAACGTCCGGCCCCAGAATCGAACAGTTTAACGAGTCAGTTTCAAGATTTACCCGCACATTTTGCCGGATGACATTGGGATGTGATCGTATTTTTTCACCCGTTGAAGCCGAACCCGTGAAGGCGATGACATCCTGATTGTTAAGATGATCCAGAAGGTCCCCCGGCTTGTCTGCAGCTATGAACTGAATACTTCCTTCAGGAAATATCCCGGATTCAATGATGGCCTCGAAAACAGCGTATGCAAGATATAAACCGGTGGGGGATGGTTTAATGATGGCCGGCATACCGGCGATAAGCGTGGGGCCCAGTTTTTCGAGCATTCCCCAAACCGGGAAGTTGAAAGCGTTGATATACAGAGCTACTCCTTCACGAGGGACATAAATATGCTGACCTATAAATGTCCCTTTTTTTGAAAGCGCTTCCTGTTGCCCGTCAACAAAAAAATGCTCATCCTGCATTTCACGGCGTGCCTTGCTGGAAGTGATAAAAAGGGTCCCAATTCCACCATCAATATCAATCCATGAATCGGCTTTCGTAGCACCGGTGTGATAGGAAAGCTTGTAGAATTCCTCCTTTCGCTCGTTCAGGTAGAGAGCGAGAGCTTTCAATTTATACGCACGCTCATGAATCGTGAATTTACGTAAAGCCGGACCGCCAACATTTCGCGCATATTCAACTGAAGCGTGATAGTCGAGGTCACCTGTTGGCATTTCAGCAACAGCTTCACCGTTCACGGTATCAAGCAGTGATAATCCTTTTCCATTGGGACTGATCCATTTTCCCCCAATAAAATTCCTGATGATGATCATAAACCTGATGATTTGAAGTAGTGAATATTACACGTTGAATTTAGGAGTTCTATTACACCGCTCAAAATACCAGGCTTGATCAGGTATTTTTAAAACGGCCTTAAGATGGAAGAAGAGATCAAATTCATATTTGTGGGAATGATCTTGCAGTTATAAGCATTAATGAATCGATTGTGATCTGAGCGAGAAGGATAATTTTACATCATAGTATTTTTTATGGACGCATGTACATATGTAATATTTGGATCTACTGGAAACCTGACCCGGGAGAAATTAATGCCGGCTTTGTATCGCCTTGAAGCAGATGGCCGGTTGGAAAAGGAAACGGTAATTGTAGCGAGCGGCCGACGACCGTGGGATCGCGAACGCTGGATCGAAGAAGCCCGGGGAATGTTGGATGAGAACCTCGAGAATGAACTCAATGAAGAAACCTGGTCGCGTTTTAAAGAGCGTCTCTATTTCTGTGAGGGTGATCTCAGGAATGAGGATATGTATCCACAGTTATATAAATTTTTGCAGGATCACGAATCCTTTCCGGACAACATCGCTTTCTACATGGCCATCCTGCCAAGTGATTATGGTCCGGTGATTTCACATCTTAACACGAATAACCTTCTGGATGAAAGTAACGGATGGAAGCGGGTTGTGATCGAAAAGCCGTTTGGTTATGATTTGGAAAGTGCGCAGGGACTACATGTACAGATCAGCAAGCACTTGCGTGAAGACCAGGTTTTCAGGATTGATCATTACTTGGGAAAAAGCACTGTTCAGAATGTGCTTGTTTTTCGGTTTGCCAACGTTTTGATGGAGCCTCTTTGGAACAGGAACTATATTGATCATGTGCAGATTCTGCATTCCGAGGATATCGGAGTTGGAAGCCGTGCCGGTTTTTATGACAGAACCGGTGCTTTACGTGATATGATTCAAAGTCACCTGCTGCAGGTGCTGACCCTTGTCGCCATGGAACCACCCGTTTCCATGGATTCAGAAGATCTCCGCAACGAGAAGGTCAAAGTACTCAAGTCTATAAGGCCCATAGCACCAAGTGCCGTTCATGCTCATTCTTTCCGTGCCCAGTACACCTCTGGAAATGTAGATGGAAAAGGAGTACAGGGTTATCTTGACGAAGAGAATATCCCATCGGATAGTACGACAGAGACCTATGCCGCCCTGAAGCTATATATCGACAACTGGCGGTGGCGGGGTGTCCCGTTTTACCTGAGAACGGGCAAACGGCTGGCTGAGAAGCGGTTCATGGTTTCGATCTGTTTTAAAGAACCACCCAAGCAATTCTTCCGTAACGGGCACATGAAAGAGATGCTTCCCAACTGGCTTCTTATGAGCATTCAGCCCGATGAACTGTTACGACTCGAAATGAGTGTAAAAGAACCAGGCCTTGAAATGAAAACACAACAAACAAGTCTGGATGCAAACATCGTTGGAGGGGAAGATGAACCTAATGATGCATATGCTGAGTTGCTGCTTGATGTTATGAAAGACGATAGGTCACTATTCTTACGCTACGATGAAGTAGAATATGCGTGGAAAATTGTCGATCCGGTCCTGAGAGTTTGGTCTACGGAACGTGAATTCGTTCCTACATATCAGGCTGGCACCTGGGGACCAAAGGGATCAAGAAGAATATTTGACAGAGATGGACTCATGTGGAGACATTCATTGGAGCCATTTCAATAGATGTACAAAAATTTCAGAGTCAGAGAGGCCTATAAAAAAAGTGCCATCCAAAGACAGCAATGCCAGTCTTTGGATGGCGGCGTCTCTCTCATTAACTTATCATTAACCAAACATCAGCGTACCAAGCTGTGAGAATGAGAGATCCTTCTTAATAATGAAAAATTGTTATGCTTTTCCCCAAATTAAGCCAATAACATAAAAAGCATTATAACGATGTTAGGTTAATGAATCAGAGAAACAAGGTATTGTAAAAATGTAACCTGACTTATGCCTGTATGTAAAAATCAGATACAGAAAGATTGTGATCGATAACAGAGGTGGGTGGGTGCCCCATAATAGACGTGTATTCTCTGATCATGTGGGCTTGATCATAAAATCCAGAGTTATAGAGAATATCATGCCATCCGCTTTGAGGCTGGGTTTTGATAAGATTAAGGAGATGGTGAAATCGCAAAAGGCGACCGAATACTTTAGGGCTTAATCCTAATGATCTGTTGAATAAACGATATAAATGTTGCCTGCTGATCTGAAATTGCTTGCTAAGATCCTGTATCGATAATAAACCTCTCTGATCATACATTGTATATAAAATATGTGAGATCAAATTGTCATTAATCTGTTGATCATTTAAGAAAGTCATCAGATAAGAATCTATTATCTTTATTTTATTTGAGATGATGGTTTCTTCTACAAGCTTCTCATACACATACCACACCGGGTTTCCCAGGATATCACGAGCATCAAAACCCCGGTTGGTCAATGAATCCATGGGAATATTCAACAATTCTTTCATGCCTTGAGGCCGGAAAAATATCCCAATTGTTATCACTCCGGATGAGGGTAAAAATTTCGTTGATTCCGTTTGAAAACCGCTGATAATTGTTTTGGGTACCGGTAAAAACTGATCTCTTAAATCGCTAATCTTAAAATCTGTACCTATGCTAAAATGCAATAATGGATGATTAAGCGGCACAAGTGTCTGCGGCAGTTCAGCATTCCGGTTTTCATGAACGTGAAATATGTAATAATAATCGATGTATGGCCGCAGGGCGGGATGGGGCAGATATCGACGGAAACTAAACGTATCATGATCGGTTTTTGTACTATTCGACGTGACATTTGGGATAGTAACAGTGTGCATAGCTCCTAATCTGGCCCTGAATCAAATACGTTTTAAAATGAAATATTAATTTTTAATCAGCAACTTTCAGATACATTAAATCTTTTTTTTATCAGGAATTAATAATTTTTTAAAATCATCTGGATCATTGTTTACAATCGTTAGATTTGCATTTAATCGCGTATTAGTCCTTCTCTTCTTCACTTTTTTGTTCTCCCCATGTCTTGTAAAAGTGATCGGGCAGTTTATGTTTCTCAGTGGGAGATCGAAGCGGATCACAGGTCTTTAGCGTCTCATGAAGCTGTTTGGGAAGATCCTGGTAGATTTTTGTACCCTCGGTTTTCCACGTCAGCATCTTGTCGGTGACATCTTTTACTATTCGTGCGGGATTGCCAACCACAACTTTGCGTTCCGGTATTTCCATGTCTTCAGGAACAAAGGTAAGAGCACCTATGATGCTGTTGGCCCCGATTACGACTCGGTCCATGATTACAGCGTTCATACCTATCATTACATTTGCGCCAATATGGGAACCGTGTACAATGGATCCGTGCCCCATGTGTGCTCCTTCCTTCAAAATGACAGTTGCCCCCGGAAAAAGGTGGATGGTGCAATTTTCCTGCACATTACAGCCATCCTCGATGATGATCTGTCCCCAGTCGCCACGCACGGCCGCACCCGGACCGATATACGCATTCTTGCCAATGATAACATTACCGGTAACCGCTGCCTGAGGGTGTATAAACGAACTCAAATGAACAACCGGCCGGATTCCGTTGAAAGAGTAGATGGACATCGTTGTTTAGTTACTGAGTTATTAGGTTATTAAGTTATTCACTCAATGCTTTTTTCAGATAAGCAATATATCCGTTTAGGATTTTGAGGTTTCTCAAGATATCATTTCTGAACTTAGTCAAAGTCGGTTTATCGATATAGTTTGAATCAAATGCACAGATAAGATGATCCAACGTTTCAAACAGTGAACCTCTGGCTTGCCTGCAAAACTGAATGTTTTCTCGATAGTGAAAACGACCAAATCCTTCCGCAATATTCGCAGTAACAGACCGTGAAGATCTAATCATCTGATCTGTAAGTCTATATTGTTCGGTTTTAGGAAACGTTTGGACAAGTTCTGAAATCTCGTTTCGTAAAACCCTTGCAGATTTCCACACCTCCAATTCCTCAAACGTTTTCATTTAAAAACTGTCCTCCGTTACATGTAAGGTTTAATAACTTAGTAACTCAATAACTTATTAACTCCATCTATATAGACCCTCCATCCGTTAACACCTTTCAAGAACCACGGCCATGCCTTGTCCTACACCTACGCAAAGTGCACATAGAGCGTAGCGTTTGTTTTGCTCGTGGAGTTCATACATGGCTGTAGTGAGCAGGCGTGCGCCGGTCATGCCGAGTGGATGACCGAGGGCAATGGCGCCTCCGTTTGGATTGACGCGAGGATCTTCATCATCGATACCGAGCTTTCTTAAAACAGCAAGGCTTTGTCCCGCAAACGCTTCATTAAGTTCGACAACGTCCATGTCATTAAGTTTAAGGCCGGTCCGTTTTAAAGCTTTCTGGGTGGCTCCAACCGGACCGATACCCATGATTCGTGGTTCGACACCAACGACAGCCGATGCTACAATTCTTGCTTTCGGTTTCAGTTGATAATCATTCAAAGCCTGATCAGAGGCGACGAGAAGGGCACAGGCGCCGTCGTTGAGTCCGGATGAATTACCTGCTGTAACGGACCCATTTCCATCAGTTCTGAACACAGGGCGCAACCCGGCAAGTAACTGTTCGGTGGTGTCTGAACGTATAAATTCGTCATGCTCGAATATCAGGGGCTCCTCCTTGCGGCGAGGGATTTCAACGGGTGCGATCTCTTTGGCAAAACGGCCGTTGTCGCGTGCTTCGGTGGCTTTCATCTGAGACAGATATGCAAAGCGGTCCTGATCCTTCCTGTTGATCTTGTACATTTTCACCAGGTTTTCTGCAGTACATCCCATACTCTCTGTACCATACTGTTTATCCATCTTCGGATTGATGAATCTCCAGCCGAATGTACTGTCATGCATTTCGTCAGTGCCACCATATGGTTTTGCCGATTTTGATAGAACAATAGGACCCCGCGTCATATGCTCCATGCCGCCTGCGATGAACAAATCCCCTTCATTAACTGTGATGGCGTGGTATGCCATCACAGCCGCGCTCATCCCGGAGGCACACAGTCGGTTGACGGTTTGTCCGGGTACTGACGGCGGGAGACCTGCAAGAAGTGATGCCATGCGCGCAACATTCCTGTTGTCTTCGCCGGCCTGGTTAGCGCAGCCCATGATCACATCTTCAATCGCATCATGAGGTACTGCCGAATTTCGTTTCAGTAACTCCTTTATGGGAATGGCAGCCAGGTCATCGGCACGTATCGGTGATAATGCTCCGCGCAGCCTGCCAATAGGTGTTCGTATACCGTCGACTAAATATGCTTCACTCATTATTAATCGGAATTAGATATGAAATGTGTTACTTCTCTTTTGTAAACCGTACCTCTGAACGTAGCGACAATATCATCTTTTCGTTTTATGGTAACTGTGTAAACCCCTGTGTTTCTGGTTTTGCTTAACTCTTCAGTCACCGCTCTTAATCGGTCGTCTGATTCGACTTTTCGCAGAAATGAGATGTTATCTTCAACAGCCAGGGCGACCCGTCCATGTGTGTTTGATGCAAAAGCAAGGGCACTGTCGGCCAATGAAAAAAGAATGCCGCCATGACATACGCCAAAACCGTTAAGCATATCGTCTCGCACCGTCATCTCAAGGACACAATGCCCCTCGGCTACATTGATTATCTCAATGCCCATCCACCGGCTAAACGGATCGTCAGCGAGCATCCGGTCAACTATTTCTCTGTATTTATTCATATTAAAAATGTCAATTATCTTATTGCCGCGGATTTTCGCGGTTCTCATTTTAGTGAATGCCATTCGCTTGAATTCTGGTTTGTCACCAAAATTGAGCAGTAAGCCTACCTTGATATCTGTAGCTTTTAAATAGTTAATTAATTGTGCAATGTGTTCTTTCTTAATATGGTTTACTGCTTTTAATTCTAATATAATTCGTTGATTAACAAGAAGATCCGCTCTGAAATCGCCAACAATAACATTACGAAAGTGAACTGGAATAGCTTTTTGCTGTTCCACATTCATTCCTTCAGATATAAGTACCATTTTTAAAGCGTTCTCATATACAGATTCCAGAAATCCCGATCCAAGTTCATTGTAGACCTCATAAAAGCATTTGATGATTTTCTTCGTTAATCCCCTGTAGAGTAAATTCGATTGCATTTTATATCACATGAAAAATTTATATGATCCGCGAAAATCTGCGGCAAATTTTAATCCGTGTTTATCTGTGCAGATCTGTGGTCGAAAAAAGAATCGTTTGAATCTACCAATCGCCTGAGCAGCGGGTTGGGGCGGTATCGATCCTCTCCGTATTCATCCTGCAAGCCTTCCAGGATGCCAAGGACCACAGATAGCCCGATCTCTTCCGCCCATTTTAAGAGTCCTTTTGGATAGTTGACCCCTTTGGTCATAGCGAGATCAACATCTTGGGGAGTGGCAATGTTCATGAAAACGGCATCGGCCGCTTCGTTAATGAGCATGCACAGGATACGATAGAAGATCGTGTCCCAGAGTTCATCATCACGGGTCGGTTCCGGGTCTGATATTTGATCACTGTAATGATAGAACCCCCGGCCTGTTTTCCGGCCCAGATATCCCGCCTCAACTAAGCGTTTTTGGGTAAAAGAGGGACGAAAACGCGGATCATAATAAAAAGCCTCGAACACCGATTCCGTGACGGCATAATTGATATCGTTTCCGATAAGGTCCATGAGTTCGAAGGGTCCCATCTTAAAACCACCGAGTTCCTTCATCGCGAGATCGATCGTTGGTGCATCGGCAATGCCTTCTTCCAGGATGCGCAATGCCTCGCCATAAAACGGCCGCGCCACACGGTTGACGATGAAACCGGGCGTATCTTTGGCCAAGACTGTCGTTTTTCCCCAGTTTTCAATCAGTTCACGGATCATTTTGACTGTTTCGGAAGAAGTCGGTATGCCCGGCACGATTTCAACCAACGGCATCAGCGGGGCGGGATTGAAGAAGTGAGTTCCTATAAATCGTTCCGGTTTCTTAAGTGCGGACGAAAGTGCTGCTATGGAGAGGGAAGATGTATTAGTTGCGATTATAGAATCATCAGTCAGTTTGGATTCAACTCCTTCCAGGACACTCTTCTTGGCATCGAGTTGTTCAATAATAGCTTCAATTAACAATCCGGCTCCGCTGAGATCCTGGAGGTTTCCTGAGTGGGAGATACGTCCCCGGATATCGTCCACTTCCTCTCGTTTCATTCGTCCCTTCTCAACCTGTCGGTTAAGGATATAGTCCAGGCGTTCTCTGGATTTTTGTAAAGCTTCTTTCTTTGTGTCGTAAATGACCACACGATGGCCATAAGTCGCAGCAATTTGTGCGATTCCCGAACCCATCGTTCCGGCACCCAGAACGCCAACTTTAGTAGTCTTATCCAATGATGCGCTCATTTTCCTGTGAAGTGTGGTTTTCTTTTTTCAATAAATGCCTGTAAGCCTTCCAGATAATCCTCCGTTTTTCCAGCTTCATTTTGGAGCGTGGCTTCTACCTCCAACTGGATGGTCAGGTCATTTGAAAGAGATTGGTTCAACGCCCTTTTCATGAGGGCCAGACCTTTTGTGGGCATTGTAGCAAGCTTTACGGCTACTTTTCGAGTTTCCTCCATCAATATATCCGCGGGAAATGTTTTATAGATCAGTCCAATCGATTCAGCTTCTTTGGCACCGATTTTATCACCGAGCATCATCAACCCGGCTGCACGCTGCAAGCCGACTAGACGCGGCAGGAGATAGGTGCCACCGCTGTCCGGGATGAGTCCCAAATTGCAAAATGACTGAATGAATGAAGCATTTTCCGATGCAAATACAAGATCGCAGGCCAAGGCAATATTGGCGCCCGCGCCGGCCGCTGTTCCGTTAACTGCTGCAATGACCGGTTTCCCGAGTTCACGGATGCCCCGAATGATCGGATTATAACTGATACTTACCGTGTCCCCCAGAGGTTCATCACGCCTGTCAAGGATTTCGCGAAGATCCTGGCCGGCACAGAATGCCCGTCCGCTGCCGGTCAGTAAAACACATCGTATGGAAGCGTCATCTGCTATCCGGATCAGGGCATCCTGGAGTTCCTTAGCCATATCCCGGTGGAAACTGTTGAGCTTATCTGGACGATTCAGGGTGATCTCGGCTATATGATTAGTTACTTGGTATAAAATGTAGGAATAGGCCATTTAATTGATCTTGCAAATTGATGTTTTGAAAAAGCGCTTTTTTAAGGATATGAAAAATAAACTGCAACGATGTGAAGAGCTAATTTTTATTACTTAATCCTAAAGAGTCAAAATGTTGAATTTTAAAAGAAACTGTTAACCCACCTATTTAACGTTAGATCTTTGAGTTAGATCCATGATTGAATGACAAGCTGCGGGAGAAAATTTCCCCCTTGGCGAAGGGGGCGAGGGGGATTTGTCTGGCGTATAATATGGAATAAGCTCATTCTTCATGTCCGGGCTTCCGTCGCGGCGGACCAAACCCCCGTTTTGATGGGGAAGACAACGCTGATCTTCCTTTAAACGTTGGGAAGCTGGTATCGAAAGCCATTACTTCCCAGAAAGCAATCGATCTGCCAATTTCCCAATACCAAGGATGAATCCCATAACTGTCTTTGGTAAATGACCCGTAATCCCAATAAATGCGGTAAGAATTAAGACAAAATCCGCCAGCTTCAAATTTGAGGCTATTTCATAGGTGGGCATGCACTGAAGATGTTTAAACAAAATCCAAAGGGATAGCCATCCAATAAGTGACCCAAGAAAATTAAACCAAAACTGATGTACATACCAAGATATTTTATAGCGCTTTGGTTCATTAAATATTCCAAAGGCAAATATTCCATATAATGTACTTATTACTACAGATGTAATTAAATACCAGCAACTCATTTCATTCAGTATCGGGATATTTCCGAAATGTGCTAATACTATAAAACTGATTGATACTATTACTGAAAATAAGAAAAATATTACAGCGTATTGTTTTGGTACATTTGGAGGTGTCAAAAAATGGGAAATGTTTGTTAAATATTTTTTAAAGCGCTTCCACTTCATTTTACTATAGGTAGTAATCAATTTAATTAACTTCATGAGTTGAAAAAATAATACTTTTTTATAACTGGTTCTTGTTTCCTTAGACTCATAATTCATATCAATAAATCATGTGGTTTTATGTTTGACATGTTTGTTTTTGATTAAGTTTGGGTATTACGTTATTATCTTTCTTGATTAGGTTAAGTTGGCAGTAATCAGTGTCGTAAACCGTTATACAAATGGTTCTTGTAATTTTTCTGCTCATTATTATCCTGATTACTGTTGCAACGGTCAGGTTCAAAATGCATCCCTTTCTGACTCTGTTAGTGGCAGCCATTGCTGTGGGCTTTGCCGGAGGATTGACAGGCTCAACCATCGTGTCGCACATCGGACAGGGATTTGGAGGCACGCTTAAGAGCATCGGTATAGTCATTGCCTGTGGATCGATCATCGGAACTTTTCTCGAACGCAGCGGTGGCGCTCAGACAATGGCTTCCACTATTCTGAAAGTAGTCGGTGAAAAACGCTCGGCATTGGCGATGAATATCACCGGTTTCATCGTCTCAATCCCCGTTTTTTGTGATTCCGGATTTGTCATCCTTTCTATTTTAAATAAAGCCCTGAGCAAGCGCACAGGTATATCCACCTCTGTTCTGGCAATAGCACTGGCAACGGGATTGTATACAACACACGTGTTTGTTCCACCAACGCCCGGTCCGTTGGCAGCAGCGGCGACTCTTGGTGCGAACATCGGATTGGTAGTTATGCTGGGTTTGCTGGTGGCGATCCCCACATCTATTGCAGGATTATTTTGGGCAGGGTTTATTGGCCGACATCTCGAGACAAAAGATTTTGAAGAGGATGAGTCGAAACCTGAATCAAATATTCAGCCTGGAGTTACCAAATCATTTCTACCGATTTTATTGCCGATTGTCCTCATTGCTCTCAAATCGATAGCTGATTATCCAACACAGCCGTTTGGTGCAGGATTGATTATGCGATTTTTTGATATCGTCGGTGATCCCATCATCGCGCTGATCATTGGTGTCTTCGTGGCATTTGGCCTGAGGAAAAAGGGGGATGACGCGTTTGAATGGGTTTCAAGAGGGTTGGCGAATGCAGGTGCCATCATCCTGATAACAGGTGCGGGCGGGGCATTTGGAGATATTCTGCGTACGACTTCCATCGGTCAGACGGTTGGTTCAACAATGGCCCAATGGCATCTGGGGATTTTCCTGCCTTTTTTGCTGGCCGCTTTTCTGAAAACAGCACAGGGATCATCAACCGTGGCCATCATCACGGCCTCAGCACTTATGTCCCCGCTCCTGGTTCCTCTTGGGCTGGCAGCGCCGATTGCAAAGGCATTGGTTGTGCTGGCTATCGGAGCCGGTGCAATGACCGTCTCGCATATCAACGACAGCTATTTTTGGGTCGTGGCGCAATTCTCTAACATGGATACCGGCACCGCACTTCGTGGATTGACTGTGGCCACGCTGATTCAGGGAGTTACGGCAATCCTCACAATAGCTCTCTTGAGTGTCGTTTTATTATGAGTGTTGTTCCGATAGATCGAATTCAGGAACCTTGTAATGATAGTCGACCGTGTAATTTTTCCGAACCCATTTCAAGAGACGACTCCAGTAATACAGGTTTATCTTACTAACCATTTTCGGATGGGACAGGAAATGAATGTAAGCGTTCTGTTTGATAAACTGTTTGTATGCCGAGTAGGTTGCCTGAGAGAGATTTTCGATTCCGAGATATTCATAGTGTTGGTTATCCTGATCAGCAGATTCCAGCGGCTCTGGTTGTACTCCTCTTCCATTTCCCATGCTGCGGTAGCCAAGTTTCCAGTTCACTTTCCGCCATAACCGATCAAGTGCAGCTTGAGATGAGGACAGTGAGATAGTGCTAATAGGATGCTCGAGGTAAGGCCCGTTCTTTTCAGTTACCGGAACCTCACGGTCAAACCGATACCAGTTTCTACCAGTTACTGATCGATAATCATAATCCTGGGCGGTTGTATGAGATACGGAATGACTTATGGCACTGAAATCATAGTGAATATCATGGTTTTCAAAATACGGTCTGAAGTCAGAGAACGGCAGTAATGACCATCCACCGGCGCGATAACCATCGATCGGATGATGTATGTCAGCTTCATCATGGACTTCCTGTAAAATGCGAATAGAATCTTCAAATATCGCTGTTTTTTGAGGATCAGGAAGATTGTGGAACCGATAGAACCGATAATTGGTAAGTGACCACTCGTTCCTCTGAGGATCATATTTGGCATCAACCCAGTGCGGATGAAGATGCGGGAAGAGGATATGTCCCCGTTTCAGGATATCGATCAATTGGGATTTGATTGTATCGAAATCCGCTTTGGCCCTGGGGTGTTGATCGACCTGTCTTTCCAGTTGTATCAGGTAGGTTGTATCGATAAAAAAGATAGCCGATTGAATCCTGTTTGCATCGAAAATATCAAGCAACCGATTTGTAGGTTCAATCAGACAGTGGGTGATATCCCCGCTTTTATAACCCAGGAACAGTTCATAATCAAACGTGATGAGAATCCTCTTGTTCTTCATATCAGAATATAAAAATGTAATCAATCACTAAATAGCCATCCGTATGCTTTAGCCCCCCGACTCAAGCATTATCTCAGATTTTATAAAATAAATAAAACCATCACGGGCTTGTTCTTGTTGTAACATAACACATTTGCCTTCAAAGTAGGCATTAAAATCTTCCATTGAATGATTTAAACTTGAGATATGAGTAATCATACTGAGGTAAGCATTGATACTTTTAAACTCGGGGAAGATGGCAATTTTCCCAATAACAAGAAGCTTCCCGTTTTGTTGTTCCGGCAGGTAATGGAATCGTCGGGTAATTTAGCCATACAATTTGAATCGATGATTGCCGGTAATGGCTGGTCAGGTTCATGGCGAAACGGGATTTTCCCCTATCATCATTATCATAGTACTGCTCATGAAGTACTGGCTGTTTACTCCGGTTCCGTGCGAGTGCAGCTCGGGGGACCAAATGGCAAGTTAGTGGATCTCAAAGCCGGTGATGTGGTTGTACTGCCTGCCGGAACAGCACATAAGCGATTAGATTCTTCTGGAGATTTTGGAGTGATTGGCGCTTATCCCCGAGGACAGGAAAACTATGACATGAATTATGGCAGGGAAGAGGAACGTCCTGAAACGGATAGGAATATTGAAAAGGTGGCGTTACCGGAAGCGGATCCTATCTATGGTGAAAAAGGACCTTTGACGAGATATTGGGAATGATCAAGGATGCCATCACTTTGAGTGATGGCATTCCTATAACATGAATAATCTAATGCACTGGCTTAGGTTTCAGGGCTCTTCGATTGAGATTCTGAGGTAAACCCTGTGGAAAGCGGGCGAACGATTTGAAACTCTTGAGGGAAGCCTTGGGATAATCAAGGATGGGATCATGCGATCGACTCGATGCAGCAATGGTTCCGGCCAGGAGCCAAAGTATCGGTGCGGTCAAAACAAGATACCAGCCATGCGATATTGTTGATGCCATCCCGAAAAAGACCCACAAGCCGAGTTCCCCCACATGAGAATCATACTCAGTTATCCGGGCGTGTGATATAGCAAAAGTAGGGATAACCGTTAATGTCGAGTCGGCAAGGACAAAAACCGAGTCATAAGATACTGCGATTAGTTCCCCCATTTTTTTGTTGTTTCCTGAGTTCTTGGTAGAGTAGGTTACCACAATCCAGCCGCCGTATGCTTCTGTTTGCAATTGGTCTGGATTCGACAACCATCCATAAGGTGCATAGGTTGCGGCGCATCCCGACAGCAGGATCAGAAACGATATTGCTATAAAAAGTTTACTGATTCGGCCGGGCATAACGACTCCTCCAAAATGCTTTTTCCATCCTTGGTTCCACTTTTTTATAGGCTGGTGCAAGATCCATCAGCATCGTTTCAGGAGAGAACAGCAACTGCACCAGTTTCTGATGATTTTCCTCATGTTCCCATTCCTTCCTCATCCATTCGAGATAGTAACCATGACTCTGCAGGAACAACTCGTAATGATCTGCAGATTTTGGCAGCCGATAGTTGAGTGTATAACTGTCGCCGGGAAATGTAATCAGCGTTTGCTCTGAATCAGTTAGTGCTTTGTACGCATGTTTATCTTTGGCACTGTCTTTAAAAACTGCAAAAGGCGGTATAGTAATTGGATTCACCTTCTTATGTAAAGCTGCCAATGCCAGATAATCGATACGCCAGTCACCCTTTGTCATTCTGAGTCTGATGTGCAGTGGTCCGGGCTTCTTTATAGATGGCAAGGTTACAAGAAATACGTCTGTTGCAAGCGGACCGTGCTCGCCAGCTGTCCCGACTTGCTGCCATTGTCCGGTGCTGTCCTGCACCATCACATCGATTTTCCCAAGCATACCGGAAAGGTCACTTTTTTCGGGTGAATCACTTTGGGTGCTGAGTTTCATAAACCATTTGCCGATATCGTTTCCCATATAGGCAAGCGCCTGGTAGAGAATGTATGTCGACAAAAGTGTTTGCCGGCTGGCTATGACCAACCCTTTCTTGCCGGCTGGCGGATGAACAAACCAAAGATCCAGTGTCTCTTTAGTGCCGAGATAATCAGGATCAGCCAGGCTGAAACGTTGGTTTCCGTCGAAAGAAGATATCTTTTTAAGAATATTTCCTTCGGGTCCAGTGCAGGAATCGGGAATATCGATCTTCGACGACTCCCAATAGCTTCCTTTCGTATCCTTGAATACCCGTTCGTCTTTTAATTTTGGTACAGCAAGCAGGTTGACATATCGTACGACGTGAGTTTCCAGAGCCTCATTTCGCATCTCAACCTGTACTTTTCTGCCCGCAGGGTGTGCACGATATAAGGCATCGACATCTGTGGCTTCGAGGGATGGAGCTATGCTTGATGAAAAACCCTCGGCCTGTAAAATTTTGTGATTTCCGTTGGTGACGTAAAAGGTTGGACATGAACCAAAACAAGCTTTGGGATTGGCAGCACAGGCAGCGGTTATTGTAACTGAAACGCCGGTAATCACAGCAAGAGCCGTTATCGACTTGGATTGATGCAGCACATTGGTTTCAAAAACCGCCACCGAATCTAGTCCAACACTAAACGTACCATTTTTTACAGGATTCCGGTTAAAGTCGTATAATACTCCTGTACCGTCAACCAGGTGTTTCGTATCATCAACACTCCAGGATTTCAGGATATAGACCCACCCGCTCTGCATATGTGCTTTTAGATACGGTGATTGTTTATTCAGGGTCATAGAATAGTCGGCAGGAGTGATCTCGCGACTAACGGTATGAGTATTATTGCATGACACCGATGTCAGTATTACGAACCCTATCGCAACGATAGAAATAAACGAAACATCCCTAAAACGGAGCATCTGCAGAACCTTCTGATAGCGATGGCAGCCAACCATCGGCGCTAATCTTTTATCTCTTAACAGGTATCAGAACACACATGGAAAGTGGGCAATCACACCAATTTTGAAGTATTATAATATACCCTTATCTAATTAGCAATTTTTTTAGGTTTTGATAAAAGGATGCCATCACTCGAAGTGATGGCATCCTTTGGATATCCTTAAAATTGTCATTCTACCGGATGCAGGTTTAACTCCTTCAAACCGGAATAGAGTTCGTCATCAGTCAGTTCATGATCTTCGAGTTTGCCGGCAAAGTAATCCTGGTATGCACTCATATCAAAAAATCCGTGTCCGCAGAGATTGAACAGGATAGTTTTTGAAGTGCCTTCTTCTTTTGCCTTTTGAGCTTCACGGAATACCTGTGCAATACCATGAGTGGCTTCCGGAGCCGGTATGATTCCTTCGGCACGGGCAAACTGTACACCGGCCTCAAAACATTCAAGCTGTTGCAGTGCCACCGCTTCGATGTGCTTGTCTTTCAGTAGCTGGCTGACAATGGCGCCGGCACCATGGTACCGGAGTCCGCCTGCATGAATAGGAGCAGGGACAAAGGTATGCCCCAAAGTGTACATGGGCAGTAACGGGGTCATGCCGATAGAGTCGCCAAAATCGTAGCGGAATTCACCTTTCGTCAGTTTTGGGCACGATGCCGGTTCGACAGCGATACAGCGAATGTTCTTTCCTTTAGCAAAATTATAGCGCAGAAAGGGAAATGTAATGCCGGCGAAGTTGGAACCTCCGCCAAATGGGGCAATCACAATATCAGGAAAGTCACCGGCTTTTTCTAATTGTTTGATGGCTTCCTGGCCAATCACGGTCTGGTGCATCAATACGTGATTCAGCACGCTTCCTAAAGAGTACTTTGTGTCTCCGTTAGTGGCAGCCCGTTCCACTGCTTCTGAAATAGCAATACCCAGGCTCCCGGGAGAATCGGGATGTTCTGCAAGTATTTTCCGGCCTGCTTCGGTTTTATCTGTTGGTGAGGCAAACACGTTGGCTCCCCAGGTGTTCATCATCAGCTTGCGATAGGGCTTTTGTTCGTAGCTGATTTTCACCATGTACACTTCCAGGTCGATTCCGAAGTGTTGGCAGGCAAATGCCAGGGCGCTGCCCCACTGACCGGCACCTGTCTCAGTTGTTAATCGTGTTACACCTTCCGCCTTATTGTAATAGGCCTGCGCAACAGCGGTGTTTGGTTTGTGGGAACCGGCCGGACTTACACCTTCATACTTGTAATAGATTTTGGCCGGTGTATCCAAAAGTTTTTCCAGGTTGTGAGCACGATAGAGAGGAGTAGGCCGCCATAGTTTGTACACGTCGCGCACCTCATCGGGTATCTCAATCCACCGTTCTTTTGATACTTCCTGTTTGATCAATTCCATCGGGAAAAGCGGCGCAAGGTCATCCGGACCAATCGGTTGTTTGGTGCCGGGATGCAGCGGGGGCTGCATTTGTCCGGGCATATCCGCCTGAATGTTATACCAGTTTTCAGGTATCTCTTTTTCTGTCAGTAAAATTTTATGCGTCTTTTCCATCTTATCTGCACGGTGATTAGGTGATCCGGTTTCGGGTTAGTTTCGCGGCTTGCCCATTGGACAAATTCGGGATGCAAAAAGGTAAATTTTATCAAAAAATGTCCTGGTCAGAAAGGCAAATTGCCGAACCCAATATTTTCATTTCTTTTAAGATCGGCAAGTGGTATCTGAAATTTTGAAAAAGATAGATTAGCTGAACTCCTAAATCCCTTGAAGTTTACATTCACTGTCTCACAATTTTAGAGATCTTCAACAAATCGTACCATCTTCGTCGATATAACAGGCATCGGATTTAAATTTATCCCAGAGTCTCATTATTCGCTTTAGTTCTTTCAAGCGGGCCTTGAGATCTTGTTCGCCACTTATTGCTTCACCATTGTCTATGAGTACCGGTAAATGGTGTTCTTTTGCTATTTCCGGAAGTTCATATTCGCTGTCGACAATTATCGATTCGTGAGCGATTACCATTTCAACCAGAGCTTCATCTACCTGATCGGCAAGCCTGTCATCGGTGGGTCTGTAAAATGTTATCATCGTATGTACTTAGAGCGTTTTGGAGTTACTTCGGTATATCAGTGTTTTTTATTCCAGCATTATTCGAAAACGACCGTTCTATTCTTATGAAGGAAAACACGTTCTTCAAGGACCATCTTCAAAGCTTTGGCAAGAACAATCTTTTCAATATCACGTCCGGCCTGGGCCATATCTTCCGGAGAATAGGTGTGATCAACCGGTAAAATATCCTGGGCGATTATGGGTCCCATATCCAGATCTTGCGTGACATAATGGGCTGTAGCGCCAATAATTTTTACTCCTCGTTCAAATGCCTGCCGGTAAGGTTGAGCTCCCATAAAAGCAGGAAGAAAAGAGTGATGAATATTGATGATTCTGCTTTGATAGTGATTAATAAAATCGCCAGATAGTATACGCATGTATTTGGCCAGCACAAGGTATTCCGGCTGGTATTGTTCTATGACGTTAAGAATCTGCTGCTCATGTTCAGCGCGACTTCGATCAACATGACTGATATGGTAAAAGGGGATATCAAATTTCTCTACCAGCGGCTGGAGGGTATCATAATTACTGATGACAGCACAAATGTGACCGGGTAAATGATTGTAGGCATGCCGCAACAATAAATCACCAATGCAATGAGGCTCCTTCGTGACCATCACCACGATCGGAGGTTTTTCGGCAGATGCCATCCGAATGTTAGCCTGTTCCGGGAGGATTTCCTTTAATTCACCAATTATTTTCTCTGATGAACCATTGCCCGAAAAAGCCGTGCGCATGAAAAAATATTTATTGGCAGCGTCGACGAATTCGTGGTTTTGAATAATGTTGAATCCGTTGCTGAACAAAGAACCGGTAACTTTGGAAACGAGTCCAGGTTCATCAGGACAGTCGATTAAGAGAAGATGCGTGGACATTCTTATTTTTCAGTACAGAATGGGATGGGAAATGAGAGAGTGATTGAAGTGAAAACTTTCAGACCAAATAAATTTATGTCTCAGATAGCAAATCATTGATAACAGTTTGAGCGCCAGAAGCTTTAAATTTAATTGTGTCGAGTAAATCTCCTATGTTACTTGTATAAGGTATTTCCCACCAGCCCTCATTGTTGTTGCCGATCTCGATTTTTATTCTAGTTATCCATTCTTTATTTCCGCTAAAATTATCGATAAGATTTGATAAAACACCAGGTTTTGGTTGACTAGGAAAGTCTAACGTATTATATGATATGATACGTATATCGTTTTCTTTGTAAGCGCATGTATAATAATCATTTATTATGTCGCCAGGCTTTTCTTTTATACTATCATCTTTTACATAACTCCATATTAGTTTATTCTTTTGTGTCAGTTCAATTAGCTTATTTATTAATTTTGTCCACTTGTTTTCTTCGGTGCTCATCTTTTCCATCGCTCGTCTTTTAATTCGTTTTCAATGCCTTCAATTACAGCTGTTGTTTCTTCATAAATGCTTCTGGCAGTACTATCATTTAATTTTTAATAATCCAGCTTATTTATTCTTCCAATTAATGATTTTGTCGTTCTACTGTGAGAGACTTTAGGTTTTAACGATATCAAGGTTTCATTGATTATTCTGATTTGGACACGTGCATCATCTTTTGAACTTTCGAAATCGTTTAAAGATCTGTTTAATTGAGAATTACATGTTTTTAGTTTATCAAGAAGTTCAGGGACTCGCGCTTGATTCAAATAGGATCTTTTAATTTTTCTGATTGAAATTGCAACCCAAATCGTAATACAAAAACCTAAAACAGATGTCGTATTCCCAATAGTATCAAAATTACTTCTCAGCCAAACCAGCATATTTTTAAAATGAATGCAATAGTAAAGTTTTCTCCCTTTCTACAAGAGTAGTACAAATATGTCTTTGGCGCAAGAAGCATTAATAATCAATGGCACTTGAAGTGCTCGAAGGGCTGCTCGCAGTCCGTGCAATAGAAAAGCGCCTTGCAGGATGTAGAACCGAACTCGCTTGTTAGTTTTGTATTTTCTGAACCGCAGAAAGGACAGGGGATCGTTCTTTCCTCAAGAGGCATCATATTCTCATTCACCAATTGTTGAGGTGGTGCAATACCGTAGACACTCAGTTTCTCCCTTGCTTCACCCGTAAACCAGTCCGTCGTCCAGGCCTCACTGAAATCTTCCCTGATCACTACTTTTGAATATCCATGTTTGCTTAATGTCTCTCTGATCTCATCCTTGATAGCATGCATCGCCGGACACCCCGAATAAGTCGGTGTAATCCGCACCAAAACCTCGTCTCCTTCAACATCCACACCCCGCAGAATCCCCATCTCAGCAATACTGAGCACCGGTATTTCCGGATCTTTTACGTCATCCAGAATCCTGATGATTTTTTGTTCTATGGTCATGGGAGTTATTAAGTTATTGTGTTACTATGTTATTAGGTGATTCATTGTTTTAGAAACTTGGTAACCCAATAACTTAAAAACCAAATTTCTCAATACTAACGACTCTATACTCACTGCTGATATTCCTCACCATTTCGCCTCAGGATACATCCTTGTCAAACTCTGCATTTCTCCAAGGAGATATCCGAGATGTTCGGTATGAATGCCGTTACGTCCGCCAGTGGCCATGTGTTGATCATTATCGGGATGGGAAAGCGTAGCCTGCTGCAGCGTATCACTTACTTCGTCTTCCCAGTGCTTCTGAAGGTCACGCATGTCTGGGACGATGCCGGTTGTCGAAAGCATATCGTTTACTTCGTCACGTTCGAAAAATTCTCTGGTATACATCCACAGATCATCGATTGATTGCTGGATGCGCCGATGACTTTCGTCGGTTCCGTCTCCCAATCTCAGCATCCAGTTACGACTATGGCGAAGATGATAGCGTACTTCTTTCAATGCTTTTTCAGATAAACCACGCAGGGTACCATCTGTACTATGTACCAATTGTTCATAAAGCAGGTGGCTATAGGTGCTGAACAGGTAAATCCGGGCCATGGTAAACCCAAAATCACCATTCGGCAGTTCCACCATCTTCAGATTTCGATATTCGCGGACGTCCCGCCAGTATGCCAGCCGGTCGGCATCACGATTTTTGCCTTCAACATGTCCGGCATATTCCAATATGGAAGATGCATGTCCGATCAAATCGAGCGCGATGTTGCTCAATGCGATGTCTTCTTCAAGTATAGGACCGTGGCCGCACCATTCAGAGATACGGTGACCCAGGACAAGCCGGTCGTCAGCTAATCGCAGTAAGTATTCGAATAAAGCCTGGCTCGTGTTCATTGTAAATAGTTGTGAGTAATGAGACTTGAGTAGTGAGATTTTGTTGCCTGAATTCAGGTTGTTTTCTTTTTGACGGCGCGGGGGACTTCGTAGAATTGCGGATGACGATATACTTTATCGTTTGCCGGGTCAAAAAAGGGACCAACATCCTCCGGTGTTGATGCAACGATTTCTTCTGAGGGAATCACCCATATATTGATTGCCTCATTTCGGCGGCTATACACGTCACGAGCATTCAGTAATGCCATCTCAGCATCGGGAGCGTGCACGCTGCCGGCATGTTCGTGCGGACTTCCCGATTTCTTCTGAGTAAAAACCTCCCACAGAGGCCATTGATCGCTGTTATTCCGTTGCTCCATATGCGTTATCTGTAATTAGAAATTTGAAATTGGGAATTAGTGATTAGAACAGGTGTTCACTACTAATTTCGAATTTCAGTTATCAGGATGCTTTTTCGCTGGCCAGGTGTTGTTTCCGGGCATATGCTTCGGCTGCCTCGCGTACCCACCGGCCTTTCTCATGAGCTTTTTGCCTGGCAAGAATGCGTTCGCGGTTTAACGGGCCGTTGCCTTTTACCACGTTCCAGAATTCATCCCAGTCGATCTCTCCGTGTTTCCAGTGCCCGGTATCTTCATTGTATTTCAGATCCGGATCAGGGAGGGTGATACCGATCGCCTCAGCTTCCATCACAGTCCGATCGATGAAACTCTGTCTCAGTTCATCATTGCTTTTGAGCTTAATCTGCCAGCGCAGCAGTTCTCCCGAGTTTGGCGAATCGGAGTCATGGGGACCGAACATCATCAGAGCCGGCCACCACCAGCGGTTGACCGCGTCCCGGGCCATTTCCTGCTGTTCTCCAGTGCCCTGCATCAGGGTGGCTATAATCTCATAGCCTTGTTTCTTGTGAAAACTCTCTTCCTTACAAATACGAACCATGGCGCGTGCATAGGGACCGTAAGAACCGCGCGCCAGCATTGTCTGGTTGATGATAGCTGCTCCGTCTACAAGCCAGCCAATCACACCGATGTCTGCCCACGTCAGTGTCGGATAGTTGAAAATGTTTGAATACTTCGCTCGTCCATCCAGGAGCTGTTGTGTTAATTCGCTTCGATCAACCCCAAGTGTTTCTGTACCGCTGTAAATGTAGAGCCCATGGCCGGCCTCATCCTGTACTTTAGCAAGCAGTGTGAGCTTGCGTCGCAGCGAAGGCGCTCGTGTGATCCAGTTTCCCTCAGGAAGCATGCCCACGATCTCTGAGTGAGCATGCTGCGACATCATCCGGATGAGCTGTTTGCGGTATCGATCCGGCATCCAATCCTTGGGTTCAATCTTTTCGCCTGCTTCGATTTTCTTTTCAAAAACCTGTAGTTGTTCTTTATCGGTTATCATAGAAAAGCGCTTCCATTAATTTTGATATGAATTTAACTTAAAAAACCAAACAACGAAATGCACCGATTTCTAACGTATATTCATTCAGGGCAACATATTCTGTTTCGATTGCATTCAACTTTGTATAATGCTGCTAACGGTCTGTTAAAACAGTTTACCACAAAGTGTCTACGTTTAACCAATAATCGCTGTAGTATATAGCATCTACAGACGACAAGGGTGTTAATTGTTCGTCAGTTAGTACATTACGTCAGATAGTGTTGGCCCAATACAAAGCGAAGTCTGGCTAATCAGTTTGCTCCAAACAAATTACCGAACTATGAGAAAACGATACATTGTTGTTTCCATCCTGCTGTTATTGATGTCGGGATGCCTATCAGTAAGAAAAGCAGTTGCACAGAGTGAACCGTTTTCGCTTTCGCAGATCATGTCATTTCCATTTCCCACACAACTTACGGCGGCATCCAAAGGCAGCCGGATAGCATGGGTGATCAACCAGCGGGGAGTACGAAATGTATGGATGGCACGGGGGCCTGGTTTTAAATCTGAGCAGGTCACCCATTATTCTGGGGACACGGGCAGGGAAATTACGAATCTTATGTTCTCACCCGACGGTAAATTTCTGGTCTATGTGTTAGGTGGAGATCATGGTTCCAACTGGTCGGAAGGTATCGAGCCTGATCCCGACTCGAATCCAGAACAGCCCAAACTGCAGGTTATCTCTATACCGGTTTCGGGTGGCAAACCAGTTATTCTTGGCGAGGGAGATTCTCCAGCTATCGCACCCGGCAATGACCGCGTTGCTTTCATTAATCCGAATGATCAAAATATATGGTGGTCGCCAATTGACGACAGCTCCAAAGCTGAAAGATTAGTATTTGATAAAGGATCGGATCACGATCTGCAATGGTCGCCAGATGGCAGCGCTCTGGCTTTTGTTTCAGATCGTGGCGATCACAGCTTAATCGGGGTTTTCCGGGCGAAGCAAAACCCCATCAGGTATATGTCGCCGTCAACGAGTCACGATTTTTATCCAAGATGGTCGCCTGACGGCAGCCGTCTGGTCTTTGTCAGAAGACCGGGCACGGGCGGAGCACCACAATCACCATTGAAACATCATCTCAAACCATGGTCTATTTGGGTTGCCAACGCCAGCTCAGGAATTGGTAAAGAGATTTGGAAGAGCCCGGCAACACTGCACGGATCATATCCCGGGACCAATGGCGGTGCAAATCTCCATTGGGGTGCCGGCGACCGTATTGTTTTCCTGGCAGATATTGATGGATGGCCTCATCTCTACTCAGTTGATCTTAATGGAGGAGAACCGCTGAAACTGACTGCCGGTTCATTCATGGTTGAGAATGTAAGTATGAGTCCCGATAACAGTTCCCTTCTATATTGCGCAAACACCGGTGAAAATAATGGTGATGTCGATCGCCGTCATATTTATCGCGTCGACATCAACATTCCGAACGCTGCGCCTTTAACTGCGGGCAATGACATTGAGTGGTCTCCAGTCGCGACAGGAGACGGACAAACCGTTGCATTCATTCGTGCCGGGGCTTTGCAGCCCCCATTGGTAACTGTTCAATCGAGTAATGGCGGTAATGCGCGGCCTCTTGATGCAGACCTCATTCCATCTGATTTTCCAACAGGATCACTGGTTGTGCCTCGTGATGTCACTTTTCGTTCGGATGATGGATTTACGATCCACGGGCAATTATTCGGCCGCGGGGGATCTGAGAGGAAACCGGCGATCATCTTTGTACATGGCGGTCCTTCACGACAAATGCTGCTTGGATGGCATTATATGCACTACTATACCAATGCTTATGCTATGAACCAGTATCTGGCAGCAAAAGGTTATATCGTGCTGTCGGTAAATTACCGCCTGGGTATCGGCTATGGCTATGATTTTCACCACCCGGATGAGTCTGGTCCTGCCGGTGCTTCGGAGTATATGGATATCCTGTCAGCCGCAAAGTATCTCCAAAAGAGGGAAGATGTTGATAAAAATAAGATCGGAATTTGGGGTGGGTCGTATGGCGGCTTTCTGACAGCTCTCGCACTGGCCCGAAACTCCGATATTTTCAAAGCGGGCGTGGATATGCACGGTGTTCATGACTGGTCGATCATTATGGGTAAATGGCTGGATTCTGAAAATTTCAAAGGCTATGAGAAACTTGATACCGACGAAATCCTAAAAACTGCATGGGAGTCTTCTCCTGTAGCCTACATGGATAAATGGCGTTCGCCTGTATTACTGATTCAGGGAGATGACGATCGTAATGTTCATTTTCACCAAACGGTGGATCTGGTCCAGCGATTACGAAGCCATAACATACCGTTTGTAAGCCTGATTCTACCGAATGAAATCCATGAATTTCTAAGGTATGAGAGTTGGATTAAAGCTTATAATGCAACGGCTACTTTCTTCGACAAAAAGCTCAAATAACGAGCTTTACCTTTCCGTGATCTTTCTGTGTTTCCGTGGCAATAATAAAAGTGTTGTCTTGAAAATTTTAGCCACAGAAGCACAGAGAGGTAGACGCAATACCAGATAAAAACTCTTATTCCTTTCTTATTAATAATTCTTTGTAACCCGTTTGGGGATGATGGGGCCTTTGAAAAATCAGCTTGTCAAGATTGCCTAAAATGATCTCGGCGGTTGTATAAGAAGGTTATACTCCACGACATGTTCACCAAATGTTCTTCCATTACTGTCTGAAAGAAATATCAAATAATAAAGAATTTCATAGTAGTAGTACTTTCCTTTTTCTTTGTTTTGTGTACTTTGGATGACCAGGCTGTATGTGTATCCGAACAACGCATGTGACTACAAAACAATCTATTAAGTGGCTTTATGAGCACTGAAGCCGATTTGCTGATATCACTCTGCATGATCGTAAAGAATGAGGAAACCGTTCTGGATTCCTGCCTGAAAAGCGTGCAGCCTGTCGTAGATGAAATAATTATAGTTGATACAGGATCGACAGATTCAACCCGGGAAATAGCCCGTTCATATGGGGCGGATGTTATTAATTCTACATGGAATTCCGATTTTTCACAAGCCAGGAATCTAAGTCTCAATAAGGCAAAAGGGAAGTGGATCCTTGTGCTGGATGCAGATGAGGTTCTGACCGATCAGGCACAGAAAAATCTCGGGAGCACTATTTCAAATACTGGCGCCGATGCGCTTTCACTTGTTATTCGAAATCAAAACCCTGATGGTGAATTACAAGCATATTCCGACTTTCACCTGACCCGGTTATTCCGTAATAAAGATGGATACCGGTTCGAGGGAATGATTCATGAACAAATACGACCCTCGATAGAGAAGAATGGCGGATTTATTAAAAACTCAGACTTAATAATAGAGCATCTTGGCTATGGTAAAAAGACGGCTCAGGGTGGTATGTCCCGGGCAAAGAGAAATCTTCAGATTCTTGAACAAACGTTGAAAAAGACGCCTGATGACTCATATCTGCTGTACCAATTGGGTGTAACGTATAAGCAGATGGGACGTGATACCGAGGCCATCGAAACCCTTAAAAAGGCAGAACTCAGAGATGCCGCCCGAATATTGCTTCCCGAAACACGTGCCCTGTTATTTATGAAACTGGCACAGCTGCACCTGGCAAGTGATAATTATACAAATGCCGTCGATTATGCCCGGAGATGTTTATCACTTGAACCTCGAAATCTGGTTGGTTTGTATGTGATAGGTGTTGCGTTGCTTTATCAACATAAGATCAAAGAAGCCGGAACCTTCCTGTTACAGGCGCGTAATCATCCTCAGCTTCATGAGGGAGAAAAGGAACAACTCGATCAGTTAATATCATTCTGTGGAGGGCGGTAAGCCGGATACCTGCGTTATTTCCAACTTATTTTGCAGCGTTTCGTAACATTGATGGTGCAGATCATAATTCTATATATTATTGTTCATCAAGGAGTCGCACCCTCAGAACAGTGAACTGCAAATACATTTGGCTCTTAACATGCAGTACAAGATATATCAACCTAATGCAGCCCTTTCGGCACTGGTGGATTATTATTATCACACGAAAGGTTCTTTCAATAAGGAGGAACGAACCATCTTGCCGGATGGAAGGGTAGACCTGGTTTTTGTTCTGTCGGCGGGCGTGAGAACGAAGGAGATGGGAACAACAGAGTCTGTAATGCCCGGAGGTTTGCTGCAGGCCCGAAAGAAAGAAATTTTTTCTGTGGTTTATGATGGTCAGCTTGAACTTGTCGGAATTCGTTTCAGCCCAAAAGGCACTGTTGCCTTGCTCGGTCTTCCGATGGCGGAACTTCCTGAATATCCCATCCCATTAACTGATATTTTTAAAAAAGAAGCTCAAGAGCTGGAAGAATCATTATTTGAGAAACAGGATCTCATAAGTAAAATTAAACTCATCGAACACTGGCTGGCTTGCCGCCTCAAAAGGGTTGATTTGAAACATCAGTGGGAATGGGATTGGCTCGACAAACTCATGAGTACTTCGGGAACCGTATCATTGCAAGATCTTCTGCAAAGGTCGGATTCAAATTACAAAAGGATTCAACGATTTTTCAGGGACCAACTGGGGATCCCACCAAAGTATTTTGCCCGTATCCTGCGTTTGGAGGCTATTCACCAAGATCTCAGAATGAACGGAAACGCATCGATCGACTGGATGTCTGTGGTCGTTAAATATGGATTTTATGACCAGTCTCACCTCGTACGCGAATTTCGACAAATGACCGGGCATTCACCCGAGCAGTTTATAGCTGACCTTCCTCAATTCATTTGATATTTCCCTCTTCGGTTTTGTCCATTTTTTACAATGGTAAATCTTCAGAATCTCCGATCATTGAAGAAGATCGAGGAGGTATGAGATGCAAAGAATTTTCATTTTACTGTTGTTCATTATTATCGGAATTAACAACACTTACGGGCAATCGCTTACCCAAACCGTTCGCGGCACTGTTGTTGATGTCGAAACACGTGTTACATTGCCGGGTGCGCATGTTGTGCTACAACCGAGTGATCCTACACTTGGCGCCATTACAGATAAGAACGGGAATTTCCGTATCAGCGGGGTGCCCGTTGGCCGATACCGGGTGAAGACGAGTTTTCTGGGTTACCAAACGAGTGTTATGCCGGGTGTTTTGGTGGGATCAGGTAAGGAAGTGAATCTTGTTATCAAGTTGCGTGAGGTTGTATATAAAGGGACCGAAGTAACGGTGACAGCCAAAACGGAGAAAGGCAAGCCGGAAAACCAGATGGCGTCTGTCAGTGCAATCTCATTTTCTGTGGAGGAAACACGGCGTTTTGCCGGCAGTGCTGATGACCCGCTTCGGGCGGCCTCTGCATATCCTGGTGTTTTGGCCAGTGCCGACGTCAATAGTAATGGCATCGTGGTGCGTGGTAACTCACCGAATGGATTGTTGTGGTTGGTAGATGACATTCCCATTCCAAATCCCAACCACTTTCGATATGTTGGTCAGTCGGCCGGTGGAATCACAATATTTAGCAGCCAGCTTCTTGCTAATTCTGATTTCTACACCTCGGCCTTTCCGGCAGAATATGGAAATGCCCTGTCAGGCGTCTTTGATATCCATTTCAGAAACGGGAATCCCTACAAAAGGGAGTACACCGTTCAGGCTGGTATCCAAGGTGTAGAGCTTGCAGCGGAGGGGCCTTTTACTTCGAAAAATGAGTCGTCATACTTATTCAACTACCGGTATTCGGTGTTTGGCTTTCTCCAGTTGATCGACCCATCGATGAAGAACAGGATCCCATCATACCAGGATCTTTCGTTCAAGATCAATGTTCCGACAAAGAAGGTCGGTGTATTTTCACTTTTTGGGATCGGCGGAATGGATCGATCCGGAGCAAAAGCAGATCGGGACAGCAGTCAGTGGAAGTCCAATGATGATCGTTCTGAAACCAGGATGGCAAATGATATGGGTGCCGTTGGACTAACACATAAATTGGTGTTTGGTCGCAATACCTATCTCGAAACAAGCATTGCTCAAACAGGGTACTTCACACAGTATAGAAACGGTTATATTGGTAGTGGCTATGATGTTTATCCCACCGACAATGTTCGTTACAGCAACAGCGAGACTATCTTCAAAAGTACGTTAACGCACCGTTTCAATAATCGATTGACCTGGAATACCGGTGCATCTTTCGCTAATCATCACTATGTAGCCGATATATGGTCTCGCAATATTTTTTCAGGTGATTACGAACATGTTATTAATGATCGTGGGTCTCTTCAGACCATGCAGGCTTTTACAGACAGCAGATGGAAAATTAGTGACCGCTGGTCAGTCGTTGCGGGTGCCCATCTGCAGTACCTGTTTCTGAATGACTCTCATGTGATTGGTCCGAGGGCTTCCGTAACCTATGATATCAGTCCTGATGTCAGTATCCGATTTGGGTACGGACTGGAAAGTCAGCAGGAAGAAACAAGCGTGTACTTGGCGAGAACCACGCACGGTTCAGAGCAAAACAAAGATCTCGGACTGAGCAAGGCCCATCATTTTGTTCTTTCGTATAAACAACATCTGAAAAGTGATTTGATATTCCAGGTAGAACCATATGTTCAGTTCCTGTACGGCATCCCCGTTGTTCCCGGTCGGTATTACTCCATGCTCAATAATCCTGGCGGGTACTTTAACGAACCCCTGGTGAATGCGGGAGAAGGACGTAATTACGGAGTTGATGTGATGCTCGAACATTTCCTCAGTACCGATTTCTATTATCTCGTCTCGGCATCAGCATTTCGTTCGCGCTACAAAGGTGGCGATGAAATATGGCACAACACCCGGTACGATAGTCGGTTTGTTGGCAATATTCTGGGTGGCAAAGAGTGGCAACTCGGCAAGAGGTTGTTGGGTTTGAATCTTAAAACATCACTTACCGGAGGTGAGAGATATATTCCGGTAAATCATAAGGCCTCAAAGGCCCAGAATAGAGAAGTGCTTAACGAACAGAGTATATATACCAGGCAGCTTCCCTGGTTCTTTTATCTGGATGGAACGATCACATTGCGTACCAATCATAAAAAATATTCTGCCGTTTGGGCGCTGCAAATTAAAAATCTGCTGAACAGCAAGCCGGTTCTTGGTTACAGTTACAACCGGTTTGCAAAAGATATTGACACCGTTCGACCACTGGGAATTATCCCTCTGTTGAGCTATAAGCTCGAATTTTAGAATTGTCGTTGACAAAGCCTGCCTGAAAGAAATCCGGCAAGAGAGATTGGAATACTGGAATAATGCAAGATATGCAGGTAGCAGGATTGAAATTTATACATATTCTGTTTATACATACCTTGGAAAAGCGCTTTTTTGAATTTCTGCGTATTCCCACACTCCACATCAACAAGGGTTATTTATGCCGGTCAAGACCTATTCGTCTTCCCTGGAAGAAAAAATTACACATGCACGGGCACTCGATGCTTCGTATAAGGGAGCCACTGTAAAAACAATTCCCGAATTGCTTGAAAAGAGGAAAAATAAAAGGGAAAAGTACCTGATCTATATTGATCAGGAGGATCAGCGCGTGACATTGACTTATCAGAAATTTGATAGTCTTGTGCGTGGTGTTGCCGGACACCTGCTAAAGAGCGGATTAAAGAAAGGGGACAAAATCGCTACAATAGCTCACAATCACTGGCAAACGGTTGTCATTTATTTTGCAGCCTGGCTGATCGGTTTGGTTATCGTGCCGATTAATCTCGATGAAGACAATCGCAGAATCGGTTTTATTCTCGAAGATGCTGATGTAAAACTCGCATTCATTCATGAAGATTATGTTGAACGTATCGAGGGTATCAAGAAAAAACAAAAGGCAATTAAATCACTGGCAACAGCTACATATGGAAACTCGCTGGATTCTTATCTGACAAACAATAAATCCATGAAATTGCCTAAAATCGATGGAGAATCAGATGCATTGCTCGTCTATACATCCGGCACAACGGGCAAACCTAAAGGCGTTCTGCTTACCCAGAGAAATCTTTTAGAAGATGCTCATGCCATATCATGGTGGCACCTCATCACCGAAGATACACGTATGATGTGCGTTTTACCTATTCACCATGTGAACGGTACTGTTGTAACCCTGATCACCCCTTTCTATGCCGGTGGATCGACTGTTTTGAATGAGAAGTTTAGAGTAAAACGGTTTTTTAGCACGATCAAGGATGAGTATGTACAGGTCGTAAGTGTTGTCCCGACGATGCTACAGTTCCTGACCAATGCTTATACCCGTGATGATCTTCCGGGAATGGCAGAGCTGCGTCATATAATCTGCGGTGGCGGACCATTGACCATCAAGGCGGTATCTGACTTTGAAGAGATGTTTGGCATACCCGTTATACATGGATATGGATTGTCTGAAACAACTTGCTATTCTTGTTTTACGCCAGTGGAGTTGCTTCCTGATGATCATAAGAGCTGGATGAGAGATCATGGGTACCCGAGCATTGGTGCTCCACTGCCCGTAAATGAGATGGATATTCACGATGATCAGGGAAACCCGGTAATAGAGGGGGAGCGTGGGGAAATTGTTATTCGCGGTGTAAATGTGATGAAGGAGTATTACTGTAATCCGGAAGCAAACGAAGAGAGCTTTGCCAATGGATGGTTCCGCAGCGGCGATGAAGGATTCTATCTTACAGATAAGAAAAAACGCAAATACTTCTTTATAACAGGGCGATTAAAAGAAATCATCTTGCGCGGCGGCGTAAGTCTGGCCCCTCTCGAGATTGATGAGATTATAAACAATGTGCCGGGTGTAGAAGCCGGTATTGCTGTTGGATTCGAAAATGAATGGTACGGTGAAGAAGTTGGCGCGTACGTAAAGATGAAGCCGGGGGTCAAACAGGATTCGGAAAAAATCCTGTCGTTTTGCGAAGAGTATCTGCCATTCTCCAAATGTCCGAAAGTTGTAGTATTCGGGGATGAAATGCCGGTTACTTCTTCAGGTAAATATCAACGAAAAAAGTTGACTTCGCTTTTTAAAACATGGAAATCAACTCAGTTTCGAAAGATGAAATAATTAGTTTTGAGCAGTGAGTATTAAGTCTTGATATTGAGAATGTGAGATATAAGACATTGAACGGAAGAAATTTATATTAGATGTTATTTGAGGTCACATACGCAGATTGGCAGATAATTTGAAAATATCGAACAGTATATTGATTTATTCTGGGGACGCGTTAAATTTATAAAGAGCTATAGTTTAACAGCAATTCTTATAAACGACCGGCAACTGTTCGATAACATCAACAGGTAGTCACTTAATCCATTTGCCATGGAAGCACTGTCTCTTGAGCTTTTCACCCAGGTAGGTATCGATTTCGAAGTGCGCCAATATCGTACACTCGATGCCTTGAAAAACATCAAAAGGAATTTTTCGCATAATAAACTGTATCCCCATTTGAGCCAGCTGATTGACCTGTTCAACAACTTGAAAACCGTTGTCGAGCGTATTGATCAAATGGAACAGAACATGCCCAGGGAGATCAAGAAAATAGATCTTAAAAACAAAAAAATTACGTATCAGCTTCTCCACAGCGATTATAAACACCTACAGTCTGTGAAAGACATTATCAATTGGGCGATGCCGTTTATTAATCAAACTATACGTGAGGGGGTCACGATCTACGAATTTGTCGACGAGAATTTCAATGTGGAACAGGTGGGGATTCGTCCGACCTATACCGTAGAAGGCTATGTATTTATCCCCGATAATAATAACAGCCAACTGCTGCTATTTAGATATGAGCTGAGTATTTTCACGGGTCCAACTGACCGTTACCGCTCGTTGAAGACCCGTTTTCTTAGAAGTGTTGATGTTCGCGAAGCACAGGTTCCACCGAGTAGCCTGAAAATGGAGTTAGTTCGCGAAAATCAGGATCTGCCAAATCCTGCAACCTATGCCTTCAATACGGATCTGAATTTTCCATTTGAAGAGACTCTTTTCCCCGTTGCCCGTCGTAAGTTCATGAGACTTCTTCAGAAGGAAGAAGGGGAATAAAGGCGTTGACGAGGGAATAGGGATATAAGGAAATAAAGGGTGATGATTATCTAACATTTGTGAGAATTGTATGACTCCTTATTCCCCTATTTCCTGATTTCCAATTTCTCTATACGTCTTCTGGTCTGATTTTAATAACTGCAAGTGTGCATCGTGATACGCAAATCAATTGTTGCTCTTCATCTTCAATTCGAATTTCCCAGACCTGTATTTTTGATCCGACATGTATGGGTGTGGCACGTCCGGTGACTGTTCCGGATCGCTTGCTTTTCAGATGATTGGCATTTATTTCAATTCCCACAACACTCTGGTCCGGTTCTTTCAGGTTTACCCATCCACCAACTGAGGCCAGCGTTTCTGCAAGCGCAGCTGAAGCTCCGCCATGCAATAGGCCAAACGGCTGGACGGTTCGTTCGTCGACGGGCATAGTGGCCACAATCTGATCCCTGTGCATTACCGTGAACTCGATACCCAGGGTATCCCCCATATATTTCACTGCCCGTCCAAATAGGCGCTCTGCCTGTTGTTTTATTTCTTGTTCTATCTCCATAATTGCTGATCTTTAATTGATTCTAACGAGAGTAGTGTCTAATGCACTGAATATCAACCTGTAGCAAAATGAGTTTGGAAAAATTCATTTTGTAATGTGTTTCGATATATTAAATTAAAAAGTAATAGCCGGCGAATATTCGCTCAACAGAAACTATGTAGCAAGTGTATAGGGGGGGTGGATGGAATTGGCGAATAGAAAAATTAACGATAAAAAAGCCGATATAATGAATCCCTCAATATTGCTGGACCTCATCGATGAAGGATTTAGCAAGAATACTACCGGAATAGCCGCTTCTACTAAGAGGGATGGAGTTTGGCAGAAAACAGACATTTCCGAGTTCCGGGAGAACGTTCGGTATTTTGCCCTTGGTCTGTATGACTTGGGCGTTCGCCCGGGGGATAAGGTTGCTTTGCATTCGGAAAGCTGTGCAGAATGGTTGTGGATCGATCAGGCCATCTTATCGATAGGAGCAGCAAGTGTGCCGATTTACACAACACAACCCGGAGACCAAATTAAATTCATCCTTGAGAATTCAGGAGCCAAAGCCTACATCTTTTCAAGGGATAAACTGTTTGATTCCGTAAAACCACTGATCAAGGATATTAAAACAGTTAAGGCTGTGATTGCTTTCCTGCCTAGTGTTCACAATAAAGTAAAAATGGCTGATAAGGTCATAGAAAAGGGCAGGGAGAGAGAAGAAAAGGACCCCAGACTGTTTGATAAGCTTCGTGGCGATATTACTTACGATCAGCTTGCCACGCTGATTTATACATCGGGTACTACTGGCAGACCTAAAGGTGTGATGCTCTCTCATCACAATCTCGTAGCAAACATAAAGAGTACGGTATTGCATATACCGTTCGATATTGAAGCCATGCGTGGTCACCGTATGCTGTCTTACCTGCCTCTTTCGCATGTGCTTGAACGGATGGGGACCTTCATGTACATGTATATGGGCTACCCGATCTATTTCATCGAGGATATCCAGAAGTTTGCTGATGAGCTTAAAGAAGTGGATCCTGTATTCTTCATTACCGTCCCACGCTTGATGGAGAAAATACATATGGCTATCCGCGCCCGCGGGGAAGAATTAAGTGGCGTAAAGAAAAAACTGTTCTTTTGGGCGATAGATCTGGCCGAGCGATATGATGTTGATAATCCTCCCAAGGGACTTGAGGCTTTCAAATATAGCATTGCGGACAAGGTCGTATACTCGAAGGTTCGCGAAGTATTCGGTAAAAACCTGATAGGTATTATTAGTGGTGGTGCCGCATTGTCGTCGCTTATTGCCCGGTTTTTTAGTGCGCTTGGTTATTTTTGTAAACAGGGATACGGACTTACAGAAACATCGCCGGTGCTTACTCTCAATGATCTTGTTCGCCATAAATTGGGTTCGGCTGGCTATCCGATTGAAGAAGTTGAATTGAAGATTGCAGAAGATGGGGAGATCATTGCAAAAGGACCAAATATCATGTTGGGCTACTATCAGCTGCCCGAAGAAACTGCTGAAACAATTACGGATGGCGGCTGGTTGCATACTGGTGATATTGGACGATTGGACGATGATGGGTTCCTTTTTATCACAGACAGAAAGAAAGCGCTTTTTAAATTGTCGACCGGAAAATATGTGGCGCCGCAACCTATCGAAAACGCTCTGAGTGACAGTAAGTATGTTGAACAGGTCGTTGTCATCGGTAATGAAAAGAAATTCTGTTCAGCATTGATCGTGCCTAATTTTCCGTCGGTAAAATCAAAGATTAAAAATCTTTCGAATCTGGATGATGAGCATCTGGTTCGGGAACAAACAGTAAAAGAATTGATCCAGGATGAGGTGGACGATATTAACAAACAGTTTCCGATATGGGAACAGGTGAAAAAGTTTGTTTTGCTCTCGGATCCGCTGACCATTGAAACTGGCGAGCTGACACCAACGTTGAAGGTGAAGCGTAAAGAGGTCCAAAAGACCAGAGAAAAAGAAATTGAAGAGATATATCCTCCCGGAGATGAGTAATTAAAAATCATATGACTGATAAAAATTATTACAGTATCCAAAAAATTGCCGTGATCGGATCGGGCGTAATGGGGCGGCAAATAGCAGCTCATTGTGCCAACGCCGGTTTTGATGTACTGATGCTCGATATGCCGTCTAATGACGGAAACGACCGGAATGCACTTGTTAAGAAAGGACTGGATGAACTGCAACGGATGAAACCGTCACCCCTGGGGTTATCCGGTTTTGCAAGACGTATTCGCATCGGAAATTTTGAAGACGACTGGGATCAACTTCGTAACGTCCACTGGATTTGTGAAGCTGTCATCGAACGGATGGATATTAAAAGGAATGTAATGTCACGCATAGATGATGTCCGTTCTGACCAGACGATAATAAGTACGAACACATCCGGACTTCCTCTTTCGGAAATGTGTGAACACTGTTCAGAATCATTTAAAGCCCATTTTTTGGGAACGCACTTCTTTAATCCACCGCGGTACATGAAGTTACTGGAAGTGATTCCGACACGGTTTACTGATTCGGTGGTATTTGAATATATAAATGACTTCGCCGGCAAACTGCTTGGCAAGGGTACGGTTTCGTGTAAGGATACGCCGAATTTCATTGCCAACAGGATTGGGGTGTTCTCGATGGCGAGCATCATGCCGTGGGTGTTTGATAATAAACTCCGGATCGAAGAAGTGGATTTCCTGACCGGCACATTTTCCGGTTATTCCAAAGCGGCAACATTTCGTACCGCTGATATGGCTGGAATCGATGTCCTGGGCCATGTGGCACGAAATCTCTATCCCAATATACCAGATGATGAACGCCGTGACCTGTTTAAGCTGCCCGATACGTTTCAAAGGATGATTGATGAGGAAATGATAGGAAACAAGGCTGGTCAGGGTTTTTATAAGAAAGTGAAGACTAAAGAGGGAAAACAATACCTGGTGTTAAATGTCGGAACCTTTGAGTATGAGCCGCAGCAAAAAGTATCGTTTTCATCAGTCGAACAGGCAAAGGAAAAGTACAAGACAGCCGGCGATCGTCTCCGGTATATGATCAACCAGGATGACAAGGCCGGTAATTTTTTGTGGGAAATCCATCGGGACCTGTTTCTGTATTCTGCCAATCGCATACCTGAAATAGCCGGCTCCATCGAAGAAGTAGACCGCGCTATGCGATGGGGATTCAATTGGGAGATGGGACCTTTTGAAAAATGGGACGCTGTCGGAGTTAAAGAGACGACAGAACGGATGAAAAAAGAGGGGTTTAGCATTCCTGATTCCGTTGAAAAAATGCTGGCCGAAGGAAGAACATTTTTTTATGCTCATGAAAGCAGCACATTTTATAACCTTGCAACGGGCAAGGTTGAGCAATTAATGCCGCCCGTTAAGGGTGCTGTATTGATTCCTGGTCTTCGCAAAACAAACAAGATCGTTCTCAACGAAAAAGAAGCAAGCCTGATTGACATGGGTGACGGGGTGGCGTTATTTGAGTTTCATTCCAAGGGAAATACGCTTGGGCAGTCGGTCGTCGAAAGCCTTTATAAATCCATTGATCATTGTGAGCGGGAATTTCAGGGAATGATTATTGGGACTGATGGAGCGAATTTCTCGTTGGGTGCCAACCTGTATGAAGTCCTCATAACGATTTCGAAAAAACAATTTGATTGGCTTGCCGACGCCGTAAAAACTTTCCAGGATGCCTCGCTGAAGATCCGGTATTCACCTATTCCGGTAGTCATAGCACCGTTCAACCAGACGCTTGGCGGTGGGTGTGAGTTCATGTTGCACGCCGACCGTGTCGTGGCACATCATGAACTTTACAGTGGACTCGTTGAAGTGGGCGTCGGACTTATCCCGGCTGGTGGTGGTACGACCGAGGTTCTGCGTCGATCGATGAGTCGTATGCCGGATGATAAGAACGTGGATCCGCTCATTTTCCTGAAGGAGGCATTTCAGCAGATCGGTATGGCCAAAGTTGCCACCAGCGCCCACGAAGCCCGCCAGATGAACCTGTTACGCGAAACGGATGTGATCATCATGAACAAAGATTTGCAGCTTCGTGCAGCCCGGGAAACAGTGAAGGCAATTGCAGAAGCAGGATATCGACCGCCTTCACCAGCTGATGTTTACCTGATGGGGAAAGAAGGCTATAGTGCATTGAAACTATCACTTTACATCATGCATCAGTCGGGTTACATCAGTGAGTATGATAAGCTGATCGGAGAAAAACTGGCATACATCATGACCGGTGGATTGTTAAACGAACCGCAGCACGTTCCCGAATCTTATGTGCACAAGCTCGAACGCGAAGCCTTCATTGAACTTCTCAAGCAAAAGAAAACCCAGGAACGTATGGAATACACGCTGAAGAAGGGCAAGCCTTTGAGAAATTAGACCTTAGAAGTGAGTATCGAGATATGAGTAGTGAGATTTAATGTAAGCCATACTGAATTCTCGTGTCCTCTAATTAGTAATTGATATTAATGAGGACTCGATGCATAACTACAAAAAACTTTTAGTATGGAAGAAAGCAGTTCACATGGCAACGGAAGTGTATCGGTTGACAGAATTATATCCGTATGAAGAGAAATTTGGTTTGATTTCTCAAATTCGGAGGAGTGTAATCTCTATCAGTTCAAATATAGCAGAAGGAGCTGGTAGAGGATCAGATTCAGAGTTCCGGTATTTTTTGAATATAGCCTACGGATCTGCATACGAACTTGAAACTCAGTTAATAATCTCAAATAATCTAAACTATCTGAGGACTAATGATTTTGAGTTGCTCTCTAATCAAATTGAAGAGTTGCAAAAAATGCTATTTAGATTGATTCAAAACCTTACTTGAAAACAATGACAAATTCTCACGACTCAATACTCAATACTCCGGACTCCTTACCGGTGATTGTGGCGGCCGTGCGGACGCCGTGCGGGAAAGCTTATAAAGGATCACTCAGGGATGTACACCCCGATACCCTTGGGAGTGTTGCTATAAAAGAATTACTGAGCCGCGTACCGGCACTGGAACCGGGTATGGTCGACGATGTGATACTGGGATGTGCCTTTCCGGAGGGATCGCAAGGAATGAATGTGGCGCGCCAGGCCAGCTTGCTTGCCGGACTTCCGGTTGATGTTCCGGCGGCGACTGTGAACCGTTTCTGTTCATCCGGGCTGCAGACCATAGCGCAAGCTGCTGAACGGATTATGGCAGGTGCAGCTGATGCTATCATAGCCGGTGGCGTGGAAAGCATGAGTCAGGTGCCGATGGGCGGTTATGTGTTGCGTCCAAACCCAGAGATTGTTGAGAATCACCCGGGCATATACCTGAATATGGGATTGACTGCAGAACGTGTTGCCGAACAGTACCATGTGAACAGGGAAGATCAGGATGCGTTCGCCTACCGAAGTCATATGCGTGCAATTAATGCACAGGAGAACCACTATTTTGATCAACAGATAGCGCCGGTAGTAGTTGAGCGGGAGATGATCGATGCTCATGGTGAGAGGCTCGTTGACAAGACGGATTTCCGCATCGATGAAGGACCACGTTCCGATACGACACCTGAAATTCTTGCTAAGTTGAGACCCGCATTTAAAGTCGGTGGTACGGTCACTGCCGGCAATGCGTCACAGATGAACGATGCGGCTGCAGTGGTCTTGGTGATGAGTGCTGAAAAAGCCAATAACCTCGGTCTCAGACCAATGGCCAGATATCGTGGTTTTGCTGTAGCTGGTGTTCCACCGGAAATCATGGGAATCGGCCCGGTTAAGGCTGTTCCCAAGATCCTTAAGCAAACAGGCATCAGGTTGGATGATATCGACCTGATCGAATTGAATGAAGCTTTCGCGGCCCAATCATTGGCTGTTATTCGCGAATTAGGATTGAACGAGGAGATCGTCAATGTAAATGGTGGGGCTATTGCAATGGGACATCCTCTCGGTTGTACCGGAGCAAAACTGACGACACAAATATTGTACGAAATGAAACGTCGCGGCAGCCGCTACGGGATGGTTACGATGTGCGTGGGTGGCGGCATGGGAGCTGCCGGAATCTTCGAAAATATAAACTGAGGATCAATCAGTCAGGTTCGTTTAATTCAAGAGCTATTTTCTTGAGAAATGGGCCATCCAGACGTATCATCTGTTTGGTGATTTTCTCCGCAATCAAATCTGAAGATCCCGGGTCATTCAGATCGTTATATACATCAAATTGATCCAGCGTATACACATTTTTATAATAATACAAGATGCCCTGAACGTATTGTTTCCGCCAGATCTCAGCGTATGGATAATTACCTTGCATGTGAATGCAATAGACGTTATCGATGAGACGAGGACTTTCAAGCAGGCGAGTAATTTCTTCAGAAAATGACTCATACCAGCTACCCTGATCGGAGTGCATATCCAGGTAGAGGTTTACATACTTGGTTGAAATGTTGGGTTGATCAAGCTGTAGAATGCAAGCTGTCAATAAATTGGCAATGTGATTTGATCTGAAAATGGGATCATTTCCTTTGTTGAAATACGGTATCCTCGCAATATCCTGCAGGATATTGATAGACGCAGAAAGGACATAATCTTCAAAGTACTGTTTGAAGTAGTTTACTATGAAACTCGAAAGATATTGGGGCATTAAATACTCCTGTGGAACATTTAAGCTCTGATTAATATTATTCTTTCAATATAATCTTTTAGGTTTGAATGATAAGCCGATTCAATTTGCAGTTGCACAACCTTATACCTTATTAATCGACCAGCCGAAGAAATAGCTTTATATCACATAATCAGAGTTTTTCAGGATTTTAATTTGTAAGTGAAACGAGTAAAAAAACATTTCTTTTGAAATCACGCAACTGTCCGCAATTTAAGTTCTTGAAGTATATAAGGGAAGGGGTTGTTAGAATTGATGAATAATATGAAACGTACAACAGGAAAGAAAGTGACCCGACCGGGATTCGAACCCGGATCTAGAGCTCCGGAGGCTCTTGTTCTATCCATTGAACTATCGAGTCAATAATAACAGAATTACAAAATAAGAAAAGTCTCCATTAGAAAAAATGAATCACTGATAAGAGGATATATGTTTACTACAGATACGTTGAAAGACAAGAATATTTTGGTGACCGGTGGCGGAAGTGGCCTGGGATTAGCGATGGCTACCCGGTTTGTAAGTTGCGGTGCCAATGTGGCTATATGTGGGCGAACCGGAGAGAAACTGGAATCGGCTGCGAAAGAACTGCGTCAATCGGATAGCAAAATAATCACGTATGTGGCAGATGTACGCGATTATGAGGCTGTCGGAACGATGATTCAGCATCTGAATGCGGAATTTGGAGTGCTTAATGGATTGGTAAACAATGCCGCGGGTAATTTTCTGTCGGCTTCAGAGGATCTTAGTTCGAATGCATTCAAGTCAGTTGTCGACATTGTGCTTCAGGGAACTTTCAACTGTACACAACATTTTGGCCGTCATTTGATAGAATCGAAACAAGAAGGGGCTGTGCTAAATATTGTAACGACCTATACGCAGACGGGATCGGCTTTTGTTTTACCGTCGGCATGTGCGAAGGCCGGGGTTTTAGCCCTTACCAATACCCTTGCCTACGAATGGGCAATGTACGGTATTCGGCTTAATGCTATAGCTCCCGGACCATTTCCTACCAAAGGTGCGTGGACGCGTCTTATGCCGGATGAAAAATCCCAGGAGCGTTATCTGAATCGTATTCCACTGCATCGGTTCGGTAACCATGAAGAGTTGGCAAACCTGGCCGTCTTCCTGATGTCTGATCTCTCTCCCTATATCACGGGGGCTGATGTGGTCATCGACGGAGGGGAACGCCTTAATTCAGGGCAATTTAACTTTCTTGATCAGCTCATGCCGCGAGACAATCTAAAGAAGATCTTTCAAACGATGAAGCCGGGCAAAAAGGAGTGAATTGAATTCGTTTCTTTAAAAATGATCGGGTTGATTCGCCGTCAGAAAAAGATTCCCCGTAAGAACAGTAACAGCTTGTCCGGCAATCTGTAATTCCTCGATGATACCCTCACGTTGCTGCATATAAACCGTAACGGTACCCGGGCGGTTAACAAAACGTCCTTGTTCGGCCCGGAAGGTAAATACCTGCTGACTTTTGTCAAGAAATCCATTTTGAAGAAGAAATGCGCCCATTGGTCCATTTGCAGAACCAGTAACAGGATCTTCCAGAACACCAAGTGATGGCGCGAAGAAGCGCATATGCCAATCGACATTTTTATCGCCGGTGTCATCCGTCACAACGGAAAAACCCACGATATCGTGCTGATCATTGATTTTACGCAATAAAGAGATATTGGGATCAATGGTCTCCAAACTATCGTAGGTCTTCAAAGCAACGAAGCAATAACCGTTGCCGGTAATCTGGGGTTTTACTTTTTGGCTGAGTTCAATTTCAGAGAGACCAAGCGCTCCGCAAAGAACGGAGATATCACCCGGATAAGGAAAAAATTCTGGAATGGGTAAGCTAAATTTGATATACGGCTGAAACTCTCGCCACTCCACATCAACAACCAGGTTGCCCGAGCGGGTTTCTACAATGAAGCTTTGAGGTTCCTCGACTTCAAGACCGAAAGCCCCCTCTTCTGCCAGAACGTGAAATGCAGCGATGGTGGCATGACCACACAAGTCGACTTCCTGGCTAGGTGTAAACCAACGCAGGCGTAAATCTGTTTCCTCAGAATCAGTTTTCAACACAAAAACAGTTTCCGAGACATTCATTTCCCGGGCTATTTTTTGCATTTCGGTACTACTGAGACCGTCGGCTTCTACAACAACGGCTGCCGGATTTCCAGTGAACGGTTTACGCGTGAAGGCGTCTACCTGCTTGATCTGCACAGTTTGCATATTTTTATAAGTTGTTTAATGACTCTAATCGAAGGCCAAAGTTATCAAATCCTGCAATAGTTAGCCAATACCCGGGGAAACAAGAGCTAATAACGAGTCAACTGAGCCCGGATATTTTCCATGGTGCGCGATAATCTCAATAAATGATATACAGAAAAGAGCGGGTCAAGTCGCATTTGGATTGATTTAATGAATCGAAGCAGAGCTGTTGATGCCGGTTCTCTTTGTTCGATATTTTTTTGTTCTACATACAGTTTCTCGTCTGTCGTAACATGAGCCAAACGGACATGATTCTCAAGCACATTGGCCTGAATGGACATTTTGTTGTCTGAAGCCATACGTTCATGACGTACATCTGAACCAAGTGTATTTACATATATGGTTCCGGTCGCCCCGTTATCGAATCGGATGTGAAGATGCAGTGACAGTTCCTCACCGGCATGCGACACCGGTACAGCTTCGATGCGATGCACCTCAGAAGAGATCCATGAAAGGCAAAGGGCAATATCTTCCAACCAGAGGTGGTCGAAGCTGGTCTGATAACCGAGGTAAACAGATCGAGGAATGATTCGGCTGAAATAAAGGCTTCGAGGATTTGGAATTTGTTCGGTCATCCATTCAGTAAGAGAAGTAAATGTTGCCCAATGCGCAAACTGAACCTGGACGCGTGATTCTTCAGCAGAACGAAAAAGCTTGAGTGCTGTCTCAGAGTCCACATTCAGCGGTGTGATGGCAAAAACGTGAATACCCTCACGTATAAGATTAAGAAGCTTTTCATACCTGTTATGCGATTCATCGAGGAATATACAGGCGTCCACCGACCCCAGGTAGGCGGCCCGGTCGGTTGTCACGACTTCACTTATTGATTGTATAGGCCTTAGACGTTGTTCCCAAACGCTGGTACGTTCCGCCGGACCGATAATCCCCATTTTCATGATTCATGCACTCGTCAATAACTATGGCACGTAATCGGAAATTCTAAAATGTTGGGGTCAATAGCTAATAAAGTACTGAGTTATGGGAATTTAGATTATAGACGCGACTGTGAAACCATCAAAAACTAATACCGTGGTAAAATGAGAGCCAGGATTACGTATAGGATAATAGGAGAACCAAAGCCCAGAAGCGTGGCAATGACAAAGATGACTCGCACGATCGTAGGGTCCCATCCCCAGTATTCAGCGACTCCGCCACAAACACCGAGCAACATCTTGTTTCTGGATGAGCGGGTTAATCTTGTACGACTCATGATTCACTCCGGATTCGTGATGATAATAAATGCCTTTCTCTGTTATTCATACGTTCTGTGTATTTATAAGTTGCAAAATAAATATCCGGTGTCACTTCAAACAGTTATGAACGTCGAAAGTTCCTTTTATGCCAATGCTTTACGATCGAAATTCAAATAGAGTGAACCTGCAAAATAAATAACAGGGTAGATTAATGCTGACCAGGCCAGCCATAATGGGATATATGGGAACAGGATAATGATGGTTAGCATTTGTAACCCATAAAGAACTCCAAAGATGATCATTGTTTTTCGAAAATGAAGTGTTCGCGACGGATAGATCCATACAAATGGGATGAACACAAAAAGCACACAGATGAGCAGACCGATACTTGCTCCTAACGGACTGAATTGAAGACTATACATATGGATTACCACCAGATTCCAGTAGTTTGGAAACCCTTTAAAAAAATGATCTTCGGTCTTGGCGTCGGTTCGAGAGAAACCAATAGCACTTGCCATACCACATATGATGACTACGAATGTCGGAACCGACAGAACCTGCCACGCCCAGAAGAGAGGAACGATAGTCCAAGTAAGGTAGTCAATGATATTGTCGAGCAATGCACCGTCAAACTCGGGTATTCTGGTTTTTACCTGGGCTTTCCGGGCAAGGGCACCATCTACCGAATCAATTACGGCGGTAGCAGCAAGGAGCCAGAGGGCGAGCTGGAATTGTCCACCTGCCGTTGCGAAAAGAGCCCATAAACCGAAGGCCGCCCCCAGGGCTGTGAATGCATGAACCAGATAGCCGGGAAGTTTTTGTTTCATAGCTGTAAAATACACAAATGGTTGCAAGCTTTCTCACTGCTTCATATCGAATGATATCAATAAAAAAATCCCATGCCGTGTGACATGGGATTTAAGATACACCTGACGAGGACTAGCCAGAGGTATCATTATGATAATAGTTCTGATACTGCGTTACGGAAGTTTGAAAACAATAGGAACTGAGTAACGGACCTTTACCGGCTTTCCATGTTGCACGCCGGGTTTAAACTTTGCTTGTTTGACAGCATCCAGTGCAGCTTGATCACAACCTCCACCTATGCCACGAATTACCTTAGGATCCACGACATTGCCATTTTCATCCACAACGAATCGTACATAGACCCGCCCTTCGATTCCGGCTTTTCGCGCAGCTTCTGGATGCTCACGCTGCCAATGTTTGTCAGATTATGGATCAATTCGCTCATAAACGTCTGCTCCTCACTGATTGATGAAAAATCTAAAGTTTGAACACGATCGGTAATGCGAATTTAACTTTTACCGGTTTGCCGTTTTTGGTTGCAGGAGTGAACTTTGCCTGTTTTACAGCATTGATGGCAGCTTCGTCGCATCCATGGCCAATTCCTTTCACCACATGGGGATCTACGACATTGCCAGTTTCATCTACAATAAACTGAACAAAGACTTTCCCTTCAATCCCGGCCTTTTTAGCTTGCTCAGGATAGACAATCCGGCTCGCAACACTTTGAAGACCACCGATTAGATGCGGCATTTCTTCAGGTAATGAACTGGTATCGAGAGAGCTGTTTTTGGACGTTATCTCAACAACGCCATTTTCACCCTTCTTCCCATACTTCTGAGTAGCTTTTTCCCCCTTTAAGACATTGATCGACTTGATACTTTTGGGATCGAGTTTATGGACTATTGCCTGGTCGACTTCTTTACCATTAAGGATATATAAAGGAGGATTCTGGTTGTCTATCCCATTTGCCTGGCTGCGTATAGTTGTGCTATTGTCAGCCGTAGTACTGTGTTGAGGGGACTCGTTGGTCGTATTATTGCAACCCATTACGAGTGCAATTAACAGAGTTAAGATCGGTAAACTGAAGGGTAGCCAGCGATAGCGGTTTGATTTGTTTGAGTGTGTCATAGCAATAATTCTTTTTTTGATGGTTGATGGATGTGCGGCAAGGCCAGTAGGTGAGAGTGTGCGATGGCCTGTCTGGTCAGCCAGATCCAGTAACAGATGTGCATATTCATGTGACAGGGTTCTGTCTTGGGAGATAACGGATTCATCGATATCCATTTCTCGTTGCAGCACGATGTCTTGTTCCAGAAAGTGTATAAGTGGATGGAACCAGAAGATGGCCTTCAAAAGATGTAATGCTCTGAAACGTAAGTAATCGTGATTTCGAATATGTTCGAGCTCATGACGGACAGCCAGGTTGAATTTATCCGTCTGTGCCCGTAAAAAATCAGGGATGACAATGACCGTATTGTAGAAACCAAAGGTCATGGGGACAGAGTCGTCGGTAGTAAGCGAGAAATGTACCGGTCTCTTCAGACTTGAAATCAAATCACAGTTCTCTTGACTGAGTTCACTGATTTGCGAAGGGCCGTGTAGTGATAATCTACTACGAAACATCCAGAGCTCTGTTTGATTCAGGATTATTAGCGTGAGTTTATAGAGAATGCCTGCTGCTAATAGAATACATGCCAGTCCAACCCAGGTATCTGTTGTAATCAATAGTTGAAGATTATTTGTTGTCGACGTCATGACAACAGCAGGAGATCCAATTCTGATGAACAGGACAGAGTTGGGGATATAGGAAGAGTTAAGCAAGTAATGAAGGATTGCAGAACTCATATAGCCGGTAGTGAGTGCCGTTAAAAGGGCCAGGTTGGTGTGATAGCGATACCGGGCTGGCAAACTTGTTGAGAAACGTAAGATTACCATCACAATTCCGGCAAGAAAACTCCAGATAAGCAGTGGTATCCAGTAAAAGGGAATGCTTTGCCCGCCAATAGCTGTCAGAAATTTTACGATTTCATGCATGGTTATTTCATCTTTTTGATAAGGTCAATAATCTCGTCACGTTCAGCATTACTCAGTTTTTCTCGTTTCACGAGCGTTTGCACCAGTTCAGCAGGAGAACCTTTGAAGACTTTATTCAGAATGGCTTCGAGCAGACTGGATTTAACATCTTCTTCCGGTTTCTTGGGACTATAGACATAGGTGAGACCGTCTTTCCGGTAGGTCAGGTAACCTTTATCTGCCAGGTTTTTCATGATGGTCATGACCGTTGTGTAGGCAACTTTACGAAGTTTTAAAATTTCTTCCTGAATATCGGAAACGGTCGATTCACCTCGTTCCCAGACCAGTTGCAGGATTTCCATTTCGGTTTCACCCATTGGGGTCAGTGCTTTTCTCATATCAATACTATTTAATTAGTAATTCTCTATACTAATATAATCGTACTAAAATAAATGTCAAGTTAAATCAGATATTTTTCAGGAGACAGGAGACAGGAGACAGGAGACAGGAGACAGGAGACAGGAGACAGGAGACAGGAGACAGGGGCTCTTACTAATTTCAAATTTCTAATTAACGTGAGTTCGAGATAAGAAAAAGGGATTATTAGGCGAAAAAAAGCAGGATATTCAGTATATTAAAGTGTTGTCTAACATTAACTTAACCGAATACCCTGCCATGATTAACATCTCTAAAATAACACAAATTTTTTGTTCTATCGATGACTTTTGTGCTAAATTTTTGCCCGTCTGGAATCACTTTCTGCTCGGTAATGGAAAAACACGCAATAAGCCCTGCAGGCTCAGCCCCTCTGAGGTGATGACCCTTCAGGTTCTGTTCCACTTCTCCGGGGTGCGTACCTTCAAAAAGTTTTATAAGGACTATGTATGCCAATACTTGCAGGAGTTGTTTCCTGGCTTGGTCAGTTATACCCGTATGGTTGAGTTGACTAGCCAGACGATGGTCCCCCTGGGTATTTACCTGAAAACCCAGGCTACCGGACCTTGTACCGGGATCAGTTTTGTGGATTCCACGCCCCTGCGCGTCTGTAATAACCGCCGGATTCACTCTCACAAGGTCTTCGAGGGGCTGGCCCAGCGGGGAAAGTGTTCCCTGGGCTGGTTCTTTGGCTTTAAGCTGCATCTGATCACCAGCGAGACCGGGGAAGTGGTCGATTTCATGCTCACACCGGCCAACGTGGATGACCGAGAACCTCTGAAGATGAAGAGCTTCATTGAAAAACTCTTCGGTAAGCTCTTCGGGGACAAAGGGTATATTTCCAAAGACCTCTTTCAGGCCTTGTTTTTAGATGGGATTCATCTGGTAACCAAACTCAAGAAAAACATGAAAACCAAGCTGGTAACTCCCCTGGCCGATGCGATCCTGTTGCGCAAACGGGCCATCTGTGAAACCATTATAGATCAACTCAAGAACATTTTTCAGATTGAACATTCCCGGCATCGCAGCCCTAAGAACTTTCTGACCAACCTGTTCTCTGCCTTAATCGCTTACAACTTCACCGATAAGAAACCCAGTCTGAAATTTACTACCGTCAAAACCAACCAATTGATGCTTTTTTAATTACGCTTATCTCGAACTCACGTTAATTACTAATTTCATTATCCGGGAGTATCCCAAGTGTTAGACCCTGAGCTCCTTTCGGGCCGCGAAGAGCTTCGTGCATCACACCGGTCCGCCTTCCGCCTGTAAGTAATACCCGGTTTTGCTGCGCGATAACACTGCCCAATTCATACGCCGTCTCAAGGACTTCCCCTGAAGTCTCTCCGGGGCCCATGATTCCAATTATTCTTTTTACAGAGATGTTTAGATCAAATTTGTTTTTATAGAACGTGATTTATTGTGACACGATGGAACGAAAATATCCTTGAATATCATTGATGTATCCAAAAAAGAACGGCATGTCATCACAAGTCTGGAGCCCAGGTCAATTTTTGGGTAAAGAAGATCTATCCAACGCCAATTCGGTGGCCTTGACAGCGTATAATCAGTTAAACCTCGATGCATGGCCGGATAAAGTCCCGGACGAAAAAAAGTCGCTGCTATTTATAGAATAGCGGTAGTGGTTTCGCAGAATCGCCTGCCATAAGCGAAAAACCGCATTTCACATCAGTGCGCTTCGAGATTTTGCCGTTGAGTGTGCCCAAAAAGACATAAAGTTTATTATATCTTAACGAAAGAAAGTATGGGTTCGGGATTAAAGAATTTATTAGATTCCAACTCCCACTTCAGTGTATCATTTATGATACCAAATGAATGGGTGTTGAGACGGGCTTTATATCAAATTAATGTGTTTGGGCCCATTCGGGTTTGGGTAATAAATAACGGGTTCATTATTGCTGATCCAGAGGACTGGAAAGATAAAATCGGTCCGGGATATCGCATGGAGTTCTTCTATCACGAGATGAGAAGACTTGCGGTGTATCTTATGGATTCCGACAATCCTTTGGGTGGCAATTGGAACTATGATGGCAAAAACAGAAAACCGTTGCCTGCCGGTATTCGGGTTACTTATGTCACGCATTTATCCCCCCATCCGATAACAAATGACGTTATTGTACTGGTACAAAAAGAGTATCCGGACCATATTGGTTATATCGATGAATTCAATTGGTCCGTTATATGTCGTGATGTGCTGAAGTTGCTCGATCAATTTATTGAGGAGCGGTTGTCTAAATTCGGTCCCTTCGAAGATGCTATGGCGGCAGGGCAACCGTTCCTCTTTCATTCTGTACTCTCTCCTTACCCGAATGCCGGGCTTTTGCTTGCCAGAGAAGCTTGCGAAAAAATCCGGGATACTTATCTGGAAAGTACTATTCCTTTTGCTTCTGCAGAAGAATTTATTCGCCAGATAATTGGCTGGAGAGAGTTTGTGGGCCAGTTGAAACGATACGTAAAAGCTCATCAATAGACTGAATCACCTGGTTATGAAGAACATCAATAGCAACAGGGTATTTAAACGAAATGACCATGATCCCAGTCCGAACGGCCGATATGTTATTTACTGGATGCAGGCGCATCACCGATTTGAATATAATTACGCGCTGGATTACGCTGTAAGTTGGGCTAATAAGCTAAAACTCCCGTTGCTGATTCACGAAGGCATCATTTGTAATTATAAATGGGCATCAGACCGGATGCATCGGTTCTTGCTGGAAAGTACACAAGAGGATTACGAACTCAGCAAAAATTATGGCATCACTTATTATCCATACCTCGAGACATCGCCGGGCGAAGCTGATAAGCTGGTTAAGAAGCTTGCCAAAGAAGCTGCACTGATTATCACGGATGAGTATCCAACCTTCATCATGGCAGAGCGAAATCTAAACTGGCCCAAGCAGGTAGGCGTGCCGTATATCACGGTCGATTCTAACGGGATCATACCTTTGGCAATGACCAAAAAGGCACCGTATTCTGCTTATCATTTTCGTAAAATCATGCAGCGTCACTTCGTCGATTGTTTCACCAATCCACCCGACGAGAAACCGCTGCTGATGTTAAAAAATACAGACCCTGTTGAACTGCCTGAGAGTGTTACAGAAAAATGGCCTTATGCAGGCGATCAACTGAAGGATATCGATTCTTTCATTATAGGGCTGGACATTGATCATTCGGTTGGCCCGGTCGAAATAAAGGGGACAAGGGAAGCGGCTATATCGCAGATGAACTGGTTCCTGGACAATGATCTGAGCAAGTATGGAAAAGAACGGAATGATCCGGATAACGACCGGACAAGCAGGTTGAGTCCGTGGCTTCATTTCGGAAAAATTTCGGAATACGAGATTGTAAAAGAGACATTGGAGCGACAGGCAAAAGGATGGGATCTAAGCCAGGTAAAAGATAATAATGGGCAGAGAAGCGGCTTCTTCAAAGGATATGATTACATTGAAAAGTTCCTTGATGAGCTGATTACGTGGCGCGAGGTCGGCTATCACTTTTGTCATCATACGCCTGATTATGCGGCTTTTGAATCGTTGCCGGACTGGGTTCTTGAGACCTTTGAAGAGCATAAGGATGATCCGCGCGAGTATGTGTACAGTCTGCAGCAGTTCGAGCAGGCGAAGACGCATGACGAGATCTGGAATGCAGCGCAGCGGCAACTCATCAAAGAAGGGTACATTCATAACTATCTGCGAATGCTGTGGGGCAAGAAGATCCTGGAATGGACTAAGACGCCCGAGGATGCCCTGGAGATCATGATCGAGCTGAATAACAAGTATGCCATGGACGGACGTGATCCAAACAGTTATTCGGGTATCTTCTGGATTCTCGGCCGTTTCGATCGTCCCTGGTTTGAACGACCTATCTTCGGCAAGATCCGCTACATGAGCAGCGACAGCACGCGGAAGAAGGTTAAGCTGAAGAAGTATCTGGAGAAATACGGAGGGTAGGGAATATTGAATTTTGAATTTTGAATTCTAAATTTTGAATTAAAAGAGGAAGCGCTCAAAAAGACTTTAACACCTTAACACTTTAACACCTTAACACTTTAACACCTTAACACTTTAACACTTTAACACTTTAACACTTAACACCTTAACACCTTAACACCTTAACACCTTAACACCTTAACAATACTCTCACACCGTCTTAATCAACGTCTCCACCAGTCGGGCAAAATCTTTGGCTCGTTTTGCGGCGACTTCTTTGATCTCTTCATGGGCCAGTTTATTTCGGGATACACCGGCAGCCATGTTGGTAATCAAAGAGATACCTATGCTTTGCATCCCGAGATGCTGTGCTTCAAGCAATTCGGGCGCAGTGGACATGCCGACTGCATCTGCTCCAAGTCTGCGAAATGCACGAATCTCGGCTTTGGTTTCGTAGGATGGGCCTTTAGCATAGATGTAGGTGCCGCGCACCAGGTGGAGTTCCAGTTGTGTGGCAATTTTGGTTACACGGTCGACTATTGCATCATTCCGGTATCCGGATAAAACCGGCTTGTCGTTGACTCCATAACGGGCGCCAAGACTGATGAGGTCGTCGATGAGCATCATGTCGCCGATATGAAAGCGATAGTTGATGCCACCTGCCGCATTGGATACGAAAAGGGTATGAGCGTTGAAAGAACGGGCAAGTCGCACCGGCAAAAGAGTTCGCTCAAAGGGATGACCTTCATAGTGATGGAAGCGGCCGGAAAAGATGAGCGTTTTTTTTGAATCAATCAATCCCAAATGCAGTGCCCCTTCATGTCCGGGTACCGTTGTTGGAGGGAATCCCGGAATTTGATCATAGGGAATTGTAATTCGGTCCGTTAATCGTTTCTCAAATCCACCAAGACCCGATCCCAGTATGACGGCAGCATCTACTGTTTCGCTCAGTCCTTGCCTGCATAATTCGGTGTATGCATCGAGTATCGTATCAGGAAGGTACATATTCAGTGACGCTTTCTATGGTGTAACCATGACGTTCCTGGTAACCTGTGAGTCGAAACATAGCCGTTTCGGTGCTGTGATAAGCAAGAATCACCCAATTCTCATCCAACGCTTTTGGGGCGAGCTCCTGTCGTGATTGGATACTTTGTTTAGGATCAAAGTCGTATTTAGCAGCAAATTTTTGGTTTACATGTCCCTTCGTCGGGATTACATCCCCGGCCATCAGGTACCGGTGGTCGTCCTTCTCATAAAAAATGGCCATGTGATACTGACTATGTCCGCCAATCTTTTTCACTGAAATCTCGGGATAAGGTTGATCTTCATCCTTTAGGAAATGGAGATCTGCTCGAGCATTAATGAAATCCCGGAATTCCGTTTTCTCTTCATCGTAGTATTGATCTTTCTCCAGGACCTGGTTCCAGTCGTTTTCAGAAACCCAGATTTTGGCATCCGGGAAAGTCAGTTCCCAATATCCGTGCTTGCGATTAGCAAGTCCACCAGTGTGATCGAAATGCAAGTGACTCAGGAAGATATCTGTGATATCATACTCACTCAGACCATGTTCAGCGAGATTTTTGTGAATAGTTTCGATACTTGTTCCCCGGCCGAACTCACCCAGTCCTGTATCCAGTAAGATTTTTTTATCGTCAGCGGAGATCAGAAAGGGCTGAATAGCGACACGCAACGTGTTTTTAGGTGGTTTCCCATTGCGGCCCATTGGGATAAACTTCTTGTCGAGTCCGACATAAAAAGTGCCTTCGTAAAGAGGGGCTGCATAAATACTCACAATAATTCGACTATTGACCTGAATTTAAATTTCATTTATCGCAAGAACGTACACGCGTACCATTTCATTTCCAGATATTGCGATCATCTCATAAATGCTTAAAGGTATCAAATATCATGTTTAGCTGCGCTGCCGATATGCTAACTCCTTGAATCGGAATAAATGATCTGTCCGATCTGTCGCAAGTCCATGACTTATGACTAACCAGCCACAAGATCAGATCTTATTCCCCGCCGTCCGTTTTTTTGTTCTCTTTCTTCGCCACTTCATTCTCGTGCTTTTCGTAGGCGGCAATGATCTCGCGAATGAGTTTGTGCCGGACGACATCGCTGCGATCGAGATAGACGAATGAGATCCCATTGATACCTGCCAGGATGTTTTGCACGGCACGAAGTCCGGAGTCTTTGTGACGCGGCAGGTCGGTCTGTGTGATGTCTCCGGTGATTATAGCCCGGCTGTTGATGCCAAGACGTGTCAGGAACATCTTCATCTGCATGCCTGTTGCATTTTGGGCCTCATCGAGGATAACAAAAGCGTTGTTAAGGGTACGTCCACGCATGTAGGCAAGGGGTGCAATCTCAATAACATTTTTGACAAGGTTCAATTCGAGCTGTTCAAACTCGATCATTTCTTCAAGGGCATCATATAATGGGCGGAGGTAAGGATCAATCTTATCCTTAAGTCCGCCAGGCAGAAATCCCAGGTTTTCACCGGCTTCGACAGCCGGCCGGCAGAGTATAATCTTCTTCACTTGTCGCTCTTTAAGAGCCTTAACAGCAAGGGCGACTGAGGTGTATGTCTTTCCTGTTCCTGCCGGACCAATCACAAAGGTGATATCATTTTTATCAGACGCCTTTACAATAGCACGCTGTCCACCCGTTTTTGCCCTGACATTTTCACCTGTATAGGTGCGGAGGATAAGATCATCTTCCATGTAGGCCGGCACATCGATCTCGGGATGGTGTTGCTTGAGGGAAAGAACGGTATTGACATCATGACCGCTCACACTTCCTTTCCGTCTGCTGATATCGATGAGATCATTAATCACCTCTTTTGCTCTTGCAACCTCATCGACTTCACCGCTGAGTTTCAGAGTATTTCCTCTTGCTGTTAGTTTAATTTCAGGAAAGGCGTTCTCGATCAGGTTCAGGTTTTCATCCTGAAGTCCGAAGATGCTAACCGGATCGATATTTTTGATGAGTATTTCTTCGGTTTCCGAAAGGTGTTTGGGGATCTGTTGCAAATCGTATTATTTGTTTGAGATTAACTGATTTTCAGTCGTAAAGTCGTATTGTGATTACCTTATGTAAGCTAACGACATATTTCATGCAACTCAATATAAGTTACTCCTCACTTAAGAATAACTGATGATTAAACAAGAAATTGTTTCCCGGTATGGGCTAGGGACTGTAGGTTGCGCACACTTTCCGTGATATCATCCGAGCGGAACACTTTGCTGCCGGCAACAAAAACGTCGGCACCACACCGAGAGATGTGTTCGATATTTTTAGCGGTCACTCCGCCATCAACTTCAACCAGAAAACGGCCGTGAGCTTTTTGACGCATGCCAACAAGTTCATGGAGGCGTTCGTAGGTCTGATCAATAAATTCCTGCCCTCCAAAACCCGGGTTAACGCTCATCAGAAGGACAAGATCCACGAAAGGTAACACAGGCTCGATATTATGAAGTGAGGTAGCCGGATTAATGGCTACTCCAGCTTTTATTCCATGCGAGTGTATTTGTTGAATACATCGATGAAGATGAGGTACAGCTTCGAAATGCACAGTGATCTGGTTGGCACCGGCTTCCACAAATGCATCAATATATTCATCCGGATTGTAGATCATAAGATGTACATCCAGAAAACGATCGGTGGCCTTGCGCGCCGCCTTTACAATAACGGGGCCAAAGCTGATGTTTGGAACAAAATGCCCATCCATCACGTCACAATGTATCCAGTCGGCGCCACCTTGAACGGCTTGATCAATTTCATGGCCAAGTTTTGTAAAATCAGCTGCCAGAATGGATGGTGCAATGATAGGCATGATGGCTTTCAAGGTTTGTTGTTATCCTTATTATCATGTATTTGCAGACTGTCGTGCTGTGTTGAATCGATAATTACAGGTGCTGATTCACGTACTTCCTGGGTTTTGGCTGGTTCTGAAATTATCAGGTCAATAGTGGAACCTTCCCGCAGGCTATCCTTCCCTGAAGGATTAAAACCGAGTACATGATTTGGTTCAACGGTGGATGATGGCTGGTAGCTGATAGTTCCGGTATGCAGCCCTACGTCGCGTATATGACTCTGTGCTTCTGATAAACGCAGACCTAAAAGTTCAGGAACCTTAACCATGTTAATACCCAGACCATCACTCACTGTCAGGCTTATAACAGTTCCACGATCGACAGGCGTTCCTCCGTCGATAGACTGTCTAATGACGGTATTTTTAAATGGGGAGGAGACATAGGAAACCTGGCCCATGTCCAGACCGTAATTTTTCAACTGCAATTCCGCATTTCGTAATGACATATTCTCCACGTCGGGCACAATGACCTTGGGCACGCTCGAAGTATTAATCGTAAGGTAAATTTTACGGTCAGGCTTAACGATCTGGTTGGCGGATGGATTCTGGTCAATGACGTAATCGGGCGGATAAGCCGCGTTATACCGCCGGTCGATCACCGTGTCGCGCAAGCCATCACTTACGAGGAGTTCTCTTGCCTGGGTGATGGATGTACCTCTGACATCGGGAACAGTCTGTCCCTCATCGTACTTGGTGTAGGACGGCATGATCCAGTCGTTTAGGATGACAAGGAAAATGGCGCCAAAAACGACGATCGCCAGCAAAAAAAGATAAAATCGGATATCGGTCAGAACTTTTTTTAACATATGGTATATGTTGCCTAAGGATCGGTTAAAATCCCAAAACTAATTTAGCACCCATGCCGTTGGATTCAACATGTACGTTTCTTGCGCGCAGCTTGGTTGTGATAAAGGCATCGAATGCTGAGACAAAATGATTAATAATCGTAATCGTGAGTACATTTGTAGCCATTCGATACTTATTATTGTATCGGTCGGCCATACTGGCACCCTGAATGAAAAAAGCGGGCATACCTTCCGTATTCCATATTACAGAACCCGGCGCTGAATTAAAATCCCGCCATCCGGGTGAAAACTGAAAATATTTACTCATCAGTTCATAGTACTGTTGAGATCCATATTCCGGCATATTATGTGAAAACGCAACACCAGACGTTCCATTGTAATACGTAATATTTTCAAGTTGATGCAACTTCTGAAGATTAACACGCTGCCAGTCTTCATGCGTATATGTTGCACCCGTTGTCAAATCAGCTCCCTGGTTCGCCAATGAGTTTACGTTAATCTGATCATTCGGGAAATAATGATTGTGATACTGAACAAGGTAATTAGCATAATTGACCACACTCCAATTATTATCGGCGAACTGGATGTATTTCCCTTCAAGATCGTGTCCCTGACTGTGTAGGTGAAAATGAGCGTAAAGTGTAACAACCTCTACAGCGGCAAACAACCCGGTTTTAATCCATTGACGATGTGCAGCCTGACCAAGTCCGGGGATCAACGCCGACGAAATGAATGACAACCCTGCATTTTCGCCAACGGTATTAAAGAGAAAGTTCATTTTTCTCTTGGGATCAACTTGCTGGTCAAACCCGAGAAAGTGGTTGAACGGGAAGGCATTGGCATACGAGAGCTCACCAGGTTTTAGTGGCTTGAGTGCCATCTGGTGGCGAATAACTACTGATTGTGCACTGGCTGAACTGCCGATCAGCAGAAACATTGCTAAAAGAAAGAGAATAAAATACGCTGGGGTTTTGAGCATTTTCATATCGATATCGAAAAGAAAATTATAGAATAGTACGCGTTACATGTCAAAATCAAAAAGGAGTCCGAAGTAAAAAAGCATGTGGCGTCCGTAAGTAACTTTGTTGATGCCGGTATTCGTGATAAATCCATCGGGAAGATTTACGTTGAATTTATTGAGTCCATACGCTCCGCTAATGAAAAAGCGCGTTGGAAACAGGTAGCTGGAATTCATGCTTACACGCAATTCGGCTCCAATACCCGTTTTGAGGTTATTGCCGATATCCAGAGGCCCGCGCCATCCATTACCGGTTTCCATAAAGAAGCGGCCATAAATTTTGTCAATGGTATAACGTCCGACCTGTTTGTTAATACCCGTTAGCAGAGGCACGTTGTAAGCCAATGTGGCATATGCCGTTGTGTTGCCTCCCAAAGCAAAATAGGGATAACTGCGCATCCCCGGAAACCCGCCGATGTAATCCTGGAAGAAATAATCACCGGGATTATTAAAGTAAGTAAAGAATCGCGTATTCAGGTCCATTGTTTCGCCCAGTGCTTTAAATCCGAACCGGATTTTTGCTTCAACGGACTGATTATTGTATGTCAGGTAATTGGGTGACAGGATTCCATCCTTAATGTCGTAATTACTTAACAGTTTGCTGGGCTGGTAGCGATAGCGCAGTTCGCCACGGATTCCCAGAGGGGCGATATCATCATTCCGATAAGGTTGTTCGAGATCGAAAATGTAAGCGGCTGTCAGTCCTGAACCGATGAAATATTGCGATGAACTGCTCGACAAATATTGGCGGTATTCTTTCGAATAGAACGACTTGGTGGTGACAGTGTACGGTGAGTAAGTCGCCCCGAGTTCTACCATATTCCATTTATCAATCTTGCTGCGCAGATAAAAATCAGCCTCCCAGATGTCATACGCTATATCCACTTTAGTTGTATCAGGAAGCTGTGAGACGCTTGGGAATTCCTGGATAGACAGCCCGTTTTTTACGTTCCGCCGCAAGCTATAGAGTTCAATGGAAGCAGTTGGCGACCACCTTTTCTTAATGAAAGGAAGTCCGCGATATTCGGCAATCAGGAAGAGATCGCGATCGAGGTCGATCAACCGGGCAGGGGAGATGAAATCACCAATCCCGGATGCATTGACCGATCCGAGGCCGAAGAGGGCACCTCCGTACAAGGAAAAACGATTCAGGACATCATGAGATGCCATATAGAAACCGACTTTGGTATCACGCCACAGGTTTTGTCCGAGCCGGCCTAAATGTCCATGGGTAATGAGTTTGCCGTTTGGTCCTTCGGGACGTGCATAGTTATCGAAACGAACAACCGGGAAAAAACTGAATGATGTAAACGTATCGTGATAGGAATACAACGAACGCTGATTGGTTTCGCCCCGCGTGCTGATATCGAACTTGTATGAACCGGTGTCGGCCTCGGCAATAACCGACTTATTGAAGGTCTGCAGGTCCCGGTCATCAAAATGATTCAAACCAACATAATCCGCATTTTTGAGAGTTTTTACTTTTGAAAACGACGGCTTGTGATAGGTGCCCAATGTCGGATCATCATCAGGTATTTTGGCAAGCGATATTTTGAAACCGTCTGCCATGTACTCGGAGTATGCCAATTGGCCTTTATCATTGACTGTCGGTTCGAATGCCCCGCCCAGCACGCTGGTGATCTGCTCTGTTTTTCCCGTTTTGATGTTCATCCGGTAGATATTGAAGATATCATCCGGATTCGATGAGTAATACAGATATTTACCATCCGGTCCAACGGAGGGACCACGATAATCGATAGAATCATTCACCAGGAGAGGTGTTGCCTCACCGGTTTTCATGTCATATCGATAGATACCGCGAGATCCGAGGTTTGATGCTGCATAAAAGATTGAAGCCCCGTCTTTCGACCAAACAGGGTGATAGAGTTGCTCTCCGTCATTGTATTTCAACAAGGTTTGGATTGAGTCGGTCTTTGTATCAAGAGTGACAAGGTTCAGTGTGGCATCATGTTGCTGAACCGCCACCAGAAGCTTCCCATCGGGCGACCAGTTGGGCTCGCTGATACGTGCACTGTGTGTGAGGCGATGATCTTTCTTTGTATCAAGATTATAGATAAAAATATCCTGATAATATTCGCCATAGGGATTATTGGTGTGCTGGCTGTAGGCAATCTCCTTGCCATCAGGGGAGAAGGAGAACTTCGCGGCATCAGGCTTTATCTTTGGAACGATCGGAAAACCATAGGTATCGGTATTATCACGCGTCTCACGGAGTTTCAGAGCGTCTGGAATCAGCGCTGCAGAGGAGCTGTCGGAGAAATTTTTCAGATACAGACTCACCTCGTAGGTATCACGTCCTTTGTTCGAGAGATAAGCCAGTTGACCGCCGTCCGGCGAAAACTGAGGTGCAAGGTTGTAGAATCCTTTCTTCTCGAGCGTATCACTCTTAGAAAACCTAAGATCACTTGTGCCTTCTTTATATTCACTTCTGAGGCTGTCTACCCATTGGTCGTAAACCATATATCCATCGATCCCGGTGGCATCTTTGATGGCTTTCGAGATGTCATTAACGCCGTTTTCTGACAGAGCGTGAGTGATTTTATAAAGTACATCTTCACCAAATCGATACGCCAGGTAGCGGGTGAATCCGAAACCCTGGTTATACACCACTTCGCGTTCGATACTGGTTTTGGAGCTGAAAGTGCCCATCTTAGTGAGCGAAAGCAACGAACCATCGAGTGCCCGGGTACGAATGATCATGTCGCGCTGACTGTCCCAAAAATCGTAGTGCAGACCTTCGCGTTGAAATTGGGCTGTTCCTTCTGCAAGCCAGGCCGGCACGGAAACACTTGCAAAAGGCAGGGTTATGACACCATTTGGATAGCCGTATAGAACATCTGGACGGCGAACATTCTCATAGGAGAGCCACTGAAAGTAGATTGCCGGAACGTGCCTGCTGCGTTTCATGGCGGCTTGTATCTGAACCATATGAGTGAACTCGTGCGAGATCACGTTGCGGAACCAGTTATGCGTTCCACGCAGTGGCATGTCGAGTGCCGGGACCCATATATCGATCATATTGTCGAAGAAGTACGAGGCACCGTTTGAATAATCCTCACGGTCGTGGAGTACGATACTGATCCGTGAATCCGGCTTATGATGATAAAGTGATGTTAACGGACCGTATACCTCCTCGGCAACGCGTGATACGACCTGTGCTGATCTGCTGTTTCCTTTTTGAAAATGAATCAGGAAGTGCGGGCTCTGTATCGTATACCACTTGATGTTATTGTAGGGATAATCGTAATAGTATGGATTTTCCTGGGCTCTTGCCGGCTGCGCAAATAATCCCGCAAGGATTATCAAGCCGAATATTAAAAGTGATATGTCTTTGATCCTGCGTCGCATCAATGTATTACTGCAATTTTAACCAGTTTGCTACCCGATCGTGATCCGTCACTGGCGTGAACGCGTGCATAATAGGCCCCGTTACCCCACTGGCTGGTCATCAATTGTACTTCCGAAGGTACGCCGGCACTCGTTCTCAGATGTTTCTGATACAACATTCGTCCGCTCATCGTGATGATGGTTATGGACACATCGGCGGCCTTGCTTGTTTGCACACGCAGATGAGTAATCTGATCAGCCGGATTCGGCCAGTTGTACGTTTCATTGACATTCAAGAGCGCTGTTGCAGCCGGACCGGCAGGTTTTCCAAGATCAAATGAATAGACCTTGTTATACTTTCCATTTCCATACAAACTTCCCCAGGAGGTGGGTTTATCGGATTTTGGAAATGACCAGGCTTTAATATCTCCGGCCGGACTCACAGCATAAAGAGTGTGGTTGTAAAAAACGGGTTCAACGGGAGTGCCAGACGAATCAGACAAGCCTCCGACATAAAGCGGAAATCCTGATAATTCCTGCATGTGCTGATTATAGCCATGGATGACATAGGAAACGCTGTCTGTGGCTCCAATCAGTATTTCTGAACCTTCGCTGCCATCGAGGTTCACAACAAGGGGAGTTCCTACAAAATGGGAACCCGACGGTGCATTGACCGGAAATGAGTTCAGAAATGATCCATTCGGATTGAGTGCTTCGAGGGTATTGTCCGTTTTATTAACATACACCAGGTTCATGGTGCCATCACCGTTAAAATCAACAAGTGAAGGCCAGCCAAGCAAGATGCCATCAACCGGTTTCAGTGTCTGGGATGAGTGAAACAGGTCAGAGTTCTGATTCTGACTGATATATTGAAAGCTGTTGTCAAGAAGGGCAAAGAACGCAGATGTTGCAGCGTTGATCTGCAGGGCGCCGGTGTAAAGTCTTTTACTATTTGTCAGAGATTCGTTAAAACTCTTGTCAGACAGCGATAGCGTACCCTGATCGATCAAGGAATAGACACCATTGATCTTTTTAGACTGCTGGTTTTGACCGGTTCGTATAACAGTCGTACCATCTGAGGCCAGCATTCCTTTATCGGTAAAATCTACCTGCAGGGTATCACCGTTTTCAGAACTGATCAAAGCCGGCACAGAAGTAATATTCGAGTTCTCCCAGGCTTTCGTCCATTGACCATCTACCAGCTTCCACGCCTCTGTTGGATGAGTACCTGTACCGGCTTCACGGCCAAGCACAATCTGGCTGCTGATAAATGGCTGCTGGGGATAGGGAAACTGAAAGTCTGTGAGATCACCCCGTTGACTACCAGATAACATGATTGAATAAACAGACTTGTAAGACGGAACGATCAAAAAAGTATCCGCCGCTGTGGATGTGAAGATCTGTAGTCCAAGCGGATACGGGTTATCAGCAGGTGCGTCGTTTCCAATTCCATCAGGTAGAGGGGAAGAGGGAGATAAAGGTACTTTTTTGAACCAGTCAGCAGCGGCTGATTTGGCACGAAATGTGGCTACCGGTTGATTTCCGGAGAAATCATAAAACTCAAAAAATGTAGGGCTGCCGGTATTACTGCGGTTATTCGGACGTGTGTCATCAGCAAAACGGTTCTTGTACAATTTCAGGGTATCACCAGCTTCTGTGATCACCGACGAATTATTTCCGCTCCACCAGAAGTCAAACGGCGTACCGGTGGCGGCATCCTGGAAGAAGAGGTTGGGAATGCTGCGTCCGATATCTTGCGATCCGTCAGCTTCCATTAAGTTGACACCCTTTCGATCAGGGTTATTATTAATCGCATCAGCCGACTCCTGCCGTTGTATTACCCCGTCATCAATATGCCAGATAAGTTGACCGCCCATTAACAGCCGGTCGTCCTGGGTGCCGACTTCGTTATCCGATCCGGCATCCACACCGCCCGGCAAGGCCCAGTCGTAATTATTAACACCGGTTAAGGTTCCGGTCTTTATCTGGGAAAGGATACTGTCCGGAAAAGAATTATTAAAATATGGATTGCTATCACTTATATGTTGTACAATTTCAGAGCCATCGGGTTGCTGAATATTAAGATTGAGCCCGTTTCCTGAAGGATCACGATACCTGTTTTCAACGAGAAAGTATTCGTCACGGGATATGTCGTATCTGGCAACACTATTTGTCTTGTGAAGTGATGAAGCGGGTAGTTTGATTGTGCTTGTATCATTTAGCGATACATTAAAGGAATTGGTCCAGCCTAACCGAAGTTTCTCCCATGCCGATGGTTCCGGTGGAAAGAGGCCGCGATAAGCGAAGAATCCGGCCGGATCCATCAATCCAAACTGTCCGATTCCGGAATCACCGGTCCTTGTGTTGTAGAGATCGGGCAGGCCCAGATAGTTGCCTATGGTAGCGCAGAGGAGGCCATTTGTTGAGAATTCAACAAGATAGCGTGTTCCGGCGATATCTGTAGCCAGATGGGATTCCGTTTCAGGCATGATCGCTGCATTTGTGACGCGGAAGCCGCTATCACCGACCGGAAAACCGGTGAAACCAGGTTGATTAAGCAATCTGCCCAGGTTGCTTCGATCAAGGAAAATAGAAGGGATGTCCTGAGGCGTGTGGTCGAGTGAAGTACCCCGGAAATCAAATTCACGTCCTGTACCGGCGTGAAAGATGACGAATACCGTATGTTCGGGATCCAGTCCGCTGGTATTGAACCCGCCCGATTGTTGCACGGCATTCCATGTGTCATGTACAAGGTTAGCTAATTTATAATCTTCAGAATTATCGTCACCGAGCGGGCTGTAAGCCTCCATCTTATTGTTCAGCTGATAAACTTTGGGAAGCAGCAGGTAATTAACCTTCAGCTTGCCGGCGGAGGCCGTCTCGAAGTAGTTCTTTGCAAATTTTAGATGGGCCTCGAAATAGGCCTCGTTATGTGGCAGGGGATCGATCCTGACATCATTCGCTGAGAAATAGCTGGATGCGTTGGTGTCGACTATAGAGGTGTTGAAGAGTCCGTTACCACTTGTATAGGGATTGTCGTCTTGTTGGAACGATACCATAACGGCAACGATGGTCAGTGTGCCCGTACCTCTCAGAGTTTGTTGTGTCTCTACTTTATAAGGATGAGGTTGATAGACTAGCTGATTAGCCGTTTGTGCCCGTGCACCAATAACTGTAAAAAAAAGCAGAAGTAGCACTGCTGTTGTACTACTTCTGCTCCAAAACCAAGCAATTCCCATTCAGGCCGTCGTATACATTAGCTCGTTAAAAATTCAGGAGTAATGAAAACCTTATTGTGTCAGATAGCGGGTTATCCTGTTTGATGGTGTAAATGTAGCTGAAATCTACACCAAATATATTATATCGCAAACCGGCACCAAAGGTTAGATATTCCCGGCCGCCATTCTTTGGCGATTCATAAAAATATCCCGTTCTTATGGCAAACTGATTGTTATACCAGTATTCAATACCTGTACCTATCATCAGCTGATCCATAAGTGACAGATTTACATAATTTGTTCCGTCGAACCGAGTATATGATCCCCATGAATTGAAGATGCCGTCCAGGATTCCTTTGCTATATCCGGCTGTATCCTTGCGCGCCATGATCTTGGATACATCATTCGCGATGGTAATGGTATTATAACCGTCCTGGTCGAGTTCCATGGTGTATGACCATCCGACACGCAGTTCCGTTGGCAGGGGGTCTTTCTGTGGATTGTCGGTGTACTGGATAGCAGGACCGATGTTTGACAGATTCGCGCCTGCGCTGAAGCGTGCACGGCGACCCAAAACCTGGAATACATTCGTGCGATAGAGTCCGGCAAGGTCAACTCCGATACTGGTCCCGTTTTTCGCACGTTGTTCGCCAACGATCGTATTGGTTGGAACAAGATCACTGTAGATATAACGGATTCCGGTACCAAGCGCGAAGTTCTTGCTGACTTTGAATCCGTACGAAACGCCGGCAGCAAGCTCATAACTGCGGAATTCACCGGTTGTATTGCCTTGTTCATCCGTCTTGGTTTGTTTGCCGAGGTTCAGGAATGTGACGCCTCCTGCAAATGTACCAATGCCGTCGACATAATATTTGCCGACGAGATAATCATAAAAGAGGTCGGTATGGAATTTGGGCAGCCAGTTGGAGTGAGTGATACTTATTTGGTTTCCTTTTTGATAGGCCAGTCCGGCCGGATTCCAAAAAATCGCATATGCGTTGTCAGCGATAGCCACATTTGCGTTACCCATCCCGGCGCCCCGGGAATCGGGTTCAATCTGCAAAAATGGAACAGCTGTCGCACTTACTTGTGCCTTAACAGGCAGGCTCATCAGGATGATTACTGAAATCGCAAGCAGGTATTTGATGGATGATTTCATGATATATGCTGTTGCTTGGTTTTTGTTTGGTTCAAAATCTTTTACGTATTAGTGGATAATGACCAGTTTGTCGATCCGGTCTTGTGTTTGTGTGCCCGAATCGGTTTGGGCTTTCACTTTAACTGAATACAAATATGTTCCTGTAGCCAGGCGATCGTTGTCGTCGTCTCTGCCAGACCACTCGATGCTCGCATATGGAGCATTACTTACAATTCCGTCTCGGTCAATATGAGCTACCGGACGGCCACTAAGTGTATAAATTCGAATATGAATGTCCAGTGGTATGCCAGGTTGATTATGCTCGATAATAAAACGTGTCTCATTATTCATTGGATTCGGAAAGTTGTAGACACGTCTAACAGTCAGGTGGTCGCTGTTGGCGACTTTAAAAGAGATTGATGATTGAGAGGGATTATTGTAAACGTCCCACGCACGAAGATTCAGGTGATAATCACCTTCCGGAAGGCTGTTGAACCGGTACTGTATTTTTCCACTTGTGAAATTATCGAGATTACTGGTGTAAAAGTCATTAAGAACGATCGTCTGGTTAGGTTTATTGGGGCTAGTGAGCTGCGCAATAAGTTCGTGTCCTACGCCATTGCCCGTCGTATTGATTCCGGATGGATCGTTAAGATTAACTACAAGGTCCGGAGACTGATTAACAAGGTTTCCGTTAAGGAAGGATTTGTCATTGAGATACATGGTGATAGCCGGTCCCGAATTATCGTTTACCGCATTTGGATTCGTCCCGGACAAAGTGAAACGGTTGTATTCACCCGACGCATCAACTGTGCCTGAAGTGGCGTAAAAAGTCATTCGTCCTCTGCGGCCGGAATAGGAAATATCTTTAGGAAGAATAAAGTCGGCTTTAAAGTGCCCGCCCGTTACGGTGGCACGTCCACTGAACAGAATATCCGTTCTTACGTTATAGCTGCAATTTTTCAAATAACAACCGTATTGCATCCAATCTCTGTTGGGAAGCTTAACTGAACGGTTGGCATCATATACCTGTACAAATACTGTGCCATTGAAATCACTTGCCACACTCTGATCATAGTTCAGTACGTCACCTTCGATATGAACCTTGTCGAGTGCACGGAGGTTAATCGTTGTGTCAGAAAGTTGTGCGACATTGTTGACCTTGTCGAGCTGGATATTTTTATTAGGAAGGCCAATCTTTAGTCCGGGGTCACCAAGTAGGATAAATTTTCTGCTGTTGAAACTTGGACCTGCAATACCTGTGATCTTGGTAAGGCGATAGATATCTCCAAGCCGCCGCGGCTGACCGGTTACTTCATCGCGAGTGCTCATGTATTGAGTGATGATCCTGTTGATGCCAAAATTGAGCGTGTAGGGATTATCACTGGTATAAACGACCCGTGTTGTACTGAAAGAGGCGATCATTCCCCCATCGGGATATAGCTGTGTAATCTCAGCGCCGGACTGGAGGTCTGTATCGTCATAGCGTCCGAATGAACAGGTAGCCGTGACAAAAATTGCAAGTTGATTCTTGTTATAAAACTGGCTGGTATAATCTGATACAAAGAGTCGTTCGTCACTTAACACCTGGTTCCCACCGTGTCCGGAGTAGTTAATGACGAGTTCTCCATTATTAACGCTATTGATAAAAGCCTGCGTAGCTTCCGGAATTCGTCTTCCAGCTGTCGTATTCTCGACCGGATAGCTGAACTCATAGATTTTTTTCAAGTGAAGGCCGTTGTCTGAATTCGTGACGATAACAGAAGTGGAATCTGCATTAAGGACATGCAGGTCACGATTATCAAGAGGATGGGGAAAATCGTCATCGGCAGCAAACGTAAACAGGGTTTTCCAGTCGCCGTTGTTAGCGGGATTACTGTAGGTCTCAATCTTTTTTACGGCGGCTTTGGCATCTTGTTCATTATCAACCGTAATTCTTCCTACTCCTACATCCAGTAGTTCGCTGTTGTCATTTTGAGCCCACTCGCCTTCATATTGGTCCAGTAAGCCATAATAATCGTCACTGGCAAAAGTATTAATCCTCTGCAGGGATTCATTGCTTTCGTAAGTGAAGACATAATTCTTTTCAGGAACACTTTTCTCAATCCCCTTATAATCATATGTCGTGTTTCCGAACAAGAGAAGGTATTTGGGCAGGCGATTGGCATTGGTTCCGGCACGCACGTAGAGATACCGCATGAAATCCCGAATTGCAGAAACATCCGGCACGCCGCCCGAGAATTCGTTGAAGATTTGCTCCTGGGTTACCACTAATGGACGAAATCCATCATTTTTCTTGTGGAAGTTCGCAATATCATTAGCTTCAGCAAGAAAATCGGGAGCAGTAACGATAATATAGTTCGGATAGTCGGTGATACCGTGAAGATCCTGGTTTGGAACAGTGGTGCCTGTTTCGGGCGTATAAAAATTTGTCTGTGCTATCAGCATGTGTCCGCCGTTGGCGTACCAGGGGATCGAATAGTTGTTGCCGGAACCCTGGACTGTGAGCAGATCGGGATTTACCGGATCTGTGACGTCCATAACGATTGGTTTGTTGCTGAATCCACTCAACTGGTATGTACCGACGTCATTTGTTTGTCCGTCATTGGGCGAGTAAAACAGGAGCCGTCCGTCTTTGGCTTGAAGGGTTCTCGGGATGCTCAGTTCAATCCAGTCGATCCATCCGTTGGCACTCGATGACCCGCTGTTAAATGCCGCGCTAACCTTAATAATCCCATTGGCGTAGGAAATGCTTGTTATGCTTCGGCTAATAGAACTTTCGTAGGCTGAGTAGCCGGTATCACCATTGTAATCACTGATGGGAGGAATGCTGACCTGCCCGAGGTTAACATTATTGGCCGTTATATTGAAAAATGAAGTGGACTGCGATTTTGCGGCAAACTGCATAAGTACCTGCAAGGAACCGTTTGCTGGCAGGCCTGCGAGTGTGTCGGCAAATATTGTCTGCTGATTATTGAATGATTCATTGGTGAACTGTTGTCCAAGCCACTGTGTACCAGACTTGATGTCGGGTTCCGATTTGTGGAGTTCATCTTCCTTCCAGAGAAAATCCCGGAAGGTTGTTATCGTTTGTCCGCTTCCTTGTGCTGTTACCGAATGCAACCGTTCTCCCGCATTGCTACCTACCGTCAGAAATACATAGTTCTGTGTACTGTAGGGATGTAATTTATGATGCCATGACTTTGTGTTGGTGTCATAAATATTTTGATTTGGACTATTGCCGTAGAACAAGATGTAATCGCTGTCATCGAATGATCCGTCGGACTCGCCGGATACGATGATTGGTATCTGTGCGAACGACGGTCTTGAATCAGCGTTGGGATGCGGTAACTCATATCCGTTTGTACCCCACAACTGGATATTACGTGGATCGATGTTACTCACATTAATTCCAAGATTCGTCAGATACTGCTTGTCGATTCGGTAAATACCATTGCGGTGAAAAGGAATTTTATACCAGGTTCCGCTGGTGAGGGGACTACTCTCATTCTGCTGAGTCATGTTTTCCGACATCCCGGGAGCACGTTCTGAAATGAGCGGCTGTGTTCCAGGTCGCTCAACGCGAATCCGCAGGTACTTTGTGATCAGCACCATACGATCAGATGACCTGTATCGCGATATATTGATATGCAAATTAGCAACGCGTTGCTTCTGAGAGATGCCAGTTCTCGTTATTTGAACCAACGGCGAAACTTCCGTATTTCCGTTGTCTTTATATAAAGATGGATTTGCCACCTTGCCGACAGGTATGGGAACCACGGATTGGCCCAAAATTTGAAATGAATCAGCACCTTTGTCATAGGGAATGACAAAATCGACGGGAGAACCAGTATCCAAACTGTCGTTCCGGACAACGTACTCGATATAATTGGGCGTAACTTTATCGACTCGCAATCCCTGAGCTGAAAGCGGCACACAATTCAGGAGTAGACTACCCAGAAACAGGCTGACACCCCACATATATTTAAAATGGAAATTCGACAACGAAACGAAAAGCGATAGGTTAGCAGTTAAGCCAATTCATGTTTAGAATTAGATCGTATCGTTTATCGCTATAGAGTCTGTTTATTTTGGGGTGATGTAGTAGAAGCGGAAAAAATATAATAAACACCTTTGTCAAATGATAACAAATTTGGGAATAGGAATAAAGTACCGTTGCCACCAAGATGAGCAACTTATCCCATTCTAATCGATCATTTGATCATTTCAATAACCATTGCGGAAGCGCCGCCGCCGCCATTGCAGATCCCTGCACACCCGGTTGTACCGTCAGTGCGTTGGAGCGCATGGATCAATGTTACGAGTATTCGTGCACCTGAACACCCAATGGGATGTCCCAAACTTACCGCACCACCATGTATATCGACCTTTTTCGGATCCAGTTTAAGCAGACGATTGTTAATTAACGATACGACCGAGAATGCCTCATTGATTTCAAAAAGGTTAATATCCTCGATTTCTTTTTCTGCCCGTTTAAGCGCAATTGGAATGGCATCGGCAGGAGCAGTCGTAAACCACTCGGGTGCTTTTGCCGCACTCGCCTGGCTGAGAATCCGGGCCATTGGTTTGAGTCCCAGTTCTTTAGCCTTGTCAGCTGACATTACCAGCAGGGCTGCAGCACCATCATTGATAGAACTGGCATTAGCGGCCGTGACCGTACCTTCTTTATCGAAAACAGGGCGAAGTTGTGGTATTTTGTCGAAATTGACCTTCTTCAGTTCCTCATCTTCCGTTACTTCGGTTACCTCGCCTTTCCTTCCTTTCACCTTCAGACGGACAATTTCATTATCGAAATAGCCATTATTCCGGGCATCGATGGCTCTTTTATATGATTCTATGGTAAAGTCGTCCTGTTCCTCGCGGCTGATTTTGCAATCGCGTGAGCAGAGCTCAGCTGCGTTGCCCATATGAAAATCATTATAAACGTCCCAAAGCCCATCTTTAATGATGCCGTCGATGACCTGGCTATGACCAAGCTTTGCACCAAATCGTTCTTTTGTCAGATAATAGGGGCAGTTGCTCATGCTTTCCATACCACCCGCGACAACAATGTCGGCTTCCCCAAGCTGGATTTGATTTGCTGCATACATTACAGCTTTCATCCCGGATGCACATACTTTATTAACAGTGGTTGACGGAGTTTGGTTTGGAAGGCCTGCTTTCAAAGCCGCCTGGCGTGCCGGCGCCTGGCCAATACCTGCCTGCAACACATTACCCATTATTACTTCATTTACTTGTTCCGGGGAGACACCGCTGCGTTTCAGTAATGCCTGAATAACAGTTGATCCAAGTTCCGGAGCAGTGAAAGAGGAGAGGCTCCCGCCAAAAGACCCAATTGGGGTCCGTACAGCATCAACGATGACAACGTCTTTCATAATAATCCTAAGTCTTAAGCAATGATTCTTGAATAAAGTTTTGAATTAGGTCAAAAGTGATATTCTGTATTGTTTCGGTTTAATTCGAAATTATCGTAAAGCAATTTTCGGGGAGGTGTTGAGAGCTCAATTTTTTTAAACTCTCTCGGTTAGCCAACTCCCAGATTCTCAAGATTTCAAACTGTATCATTTAAAAATTGGATTCATCGCGCCAGCGTATCAATCTCCAGGGTTTGGTTGAGTCAGAACGTGAGAGCAAAAAATTTGCTGCTCCGTCAGTATGCAAAACGTCCGAGTTTTTCAGGACAATAGCCAGATCGAATCGTCTGACAACCTGGGCCTTGGTAGACATGGAATCCTGAACCTGAGTGATAATATTATTCCACTGGAGCTGAATGTCTTCACTTTGGGTGAACAGATTATAGGTGGAGTTCATTTCAACATCGCGACCCCACGAAACGTCGACATTGCTGTCAAAATCGTGGTAAGCAAAAGTAAAATCAGATTGAATCAATGGACCGTAAATTGTTGTGTCTCGCAACTGATATGCATTACGGAAACGCGTAAAAAATCCGCCGATGGTCGTTTGATCTCCCAAAGGGTCATGTGTAAGCGCTTCTTCAGCCAAACCAGGAGCAAAAGGATTACTGCATGAGACCATCACTAAGGCCGCAATCAGAATCCCTGTGATATGATGCGTTGCATTGCGCAATGATCGACTATTTGTTCTTAAAAAGCCTGGTCCAAATCACTGATCAGGTCTTCCAGATCTTCAATTCCTACAGAAAGACGGATAAGCGAATCACCAAGACCGGCCTTTCTCCTTATATCAGAAGGAATAGATGCATGAGTCATACTTGCCGGATGTGAAATCAGTGATTCAACTCCACCCAAACTTTCCGCTAAAGTAAAATAACGAGTCTGACTCATAAATTTTTGGGCTTTTTCAACGGAATCATCTTTCAGTGTAAAGGAAACCATTGCCCCATAGTCATACATCTGTTTTCTGGCAATGCTATGCTGTGGGTGGGTCTCTAATCCGGGATAATTTACACTACCGACATCTGGATGATTGGTAAGATATTCAACAATGGCCTGGGCATTGGTGCACGCACGGTCCATGCGGACGTGTAGCGTTTTGATACCACGAAGGGTCAGATATGAATCCATTGGCCCTGGAACGGCACCGGTTGTTTTGACCTGGAACCGCATGTTTTCAATAATATCAGGATGTGAAGTACAGATGGCCCCGCCAATGATATCAGAATGCCCACCCAGGTACTTGGTAGTCGAGTGAATGACGGCATCTGCGCCGAGTTTCAGAGGACGCTGCAAATACGGTGAAGCAAACGTGTTATCAACAACACTCAGAGCACCCGCCTTTCGGGCGATGTCACTCACAGCTTTGATATCCACAATCCTGAGCAACGGATTTGTAGGAGTTTCGATCCAAACCAGCTTGGTTTTATCAGTCAGTGCCTTCTCAACATTGGCCGGCTCGGACATATCGATGAAGCTGAATTTGATCTGATAGGGTTCGAAAACCTGTGTAAACAACCGGTACGTACCCCCGTAAAGGTCATTTGAGGCGATTATATGATCACCCGGCCGAAACATCTTTAAAAGAGCATCCATAGCCGCACATCCACTAGCGAATGCTGCGCAGTCACTTGCCTCTTCCAGGCCAGCCAGAAGCTTTTCCAGGGCCGTACGCGTTGGATTCGACACCCGGGCATATTCATAACCCTTGTGGACATTGGGTGATTCCTGAGCATAGGTGGAGGTCTGAAAAATCGGCGGCATTACCGCGCCGCTGGTTGGTTCGGGTTCCTGTCCGGCGTGAATAGTTTTAGTATTAAATTTCATATGATAATCTGTTTATCCTTCGAAATTATTCAACCGGAATCATAGGATTCCGGATTTAATATGAAAGGGTAGTATCGACTAATTTTTGTCCGACAAATGTTCAGACGCCTGCTGAGCTTTATCATTCATGCCGAGATACTTGTAAACCATTTGCAGGTTTTGCCAGCTTTTTTGATCATTTTGTTTCTTGTCGGCATACTTCTCGAGATAGGGCAAGGCCTTTGTCAATAGTTCCTGAGCCCGAGCTTTGTAGAATGCCGATAGTTCTGAATTCTTGATATGCTGGGCAATCTGAAGATAAGCCACACCAGTGTTTTGATAGATAATCCCCAGTGTATATGACGCATCGGTATCCATACTATCGAGTTTTAAAGCCGTATTAAACTGGCCTACCGATTTGTCAAGTATTTTTCTAGTGTCACCTTCAATGCTGTTCAGACTGTCGGAAATCGCTGATTCATCTTCTGCAGAATCCTGCACGTTTTCATATCCGTTTCTTATGCCCACTAATTTTGCCATAGTTTCATTGTATAACTCACGACCGTATATCTCGTGATAGAGAGGATTGTCCGGATTTTTTTCCAGCATCGTTTGAATGATATTATCTACAGAACTGTACGAATGTTGATCAAGATATGTGTTCATCAAACCATTGAGCAGATTGAGATCGCTCGGATTTCGTTCAATGAGCAACCGATAGGTATTTACCGCTTCACTATCCTGTTGGTTAACAGTATAAAGATAGGCAAGACGTTCCAGGTAGTCGTTGTGAACACTGTCATCATAGGAGACGGCCAGTTTCATGCTTCCAAGAGCTTCAGTTATTTCTCCAAGCTTATAATAAACGCTGGCAAGGGCTGCATGACTGATTGAACTGTCAGGCATGATGATCGTGGCATTCTGAAGATGTCCTTTCGCATTATTCAGATCATTTCGGGTATCGGTAGAATCACGACTGAGAATGCTGACGCCCTGGTTGTGCTCCTGGCTCCAGCTATCCGCGAGCAAGTCATCAATCTTTGATTCGAGTGAACCATTCCCTTGTTTATCAAGCTGCTGTGCCTTAACCAGATTCTGGCGCATATTTTTGTAAATGGGCTGCGCCTGATCAGGTCTGGTTACCGTTGATGCCATTTTGCTCAGTATTTGTCCTTTGAGCAAGTATAGATTGGCATTGTTCGGGTTTTTCTGAATGGACTGGTCAGCATACCGGAGTGCCGTTTGGTACTCCTTATTGTCGATAGCTTTTTGAATGGAATGGTTTTGGTCGTTTGTGGCTGTCTTTTTTGTCGATGAACAGCTAACAAAAAACCCGAAGGCCAGCAAAAGCATGGCCATTCGGGCTGACAAAGTTGTCATATAAGTTTAGGATTTATGATCAGAAAATATGGGTTTAGTTCATTCCGGCCTTTTTCATGGCATCCTGGGCTTTATCTTTCATGCCAAGAGCCGTATAAACACGGAATAGTGATTGCCAATAACCCTGGTTATTTGGATCGAGCTGCGCTGCTTTTTCGTAATAGGGCAGTGCTTGCTTGAGCGTGCTTTTTGCGGCGGCATCCAGAGAATCAGCTTTGTTATTATCGTTGGTGTTGTTCCGCATTTGGAATAAAGATGCTGCTTTATTCTGATAAATGACTCCCATTGTGTTGAAAGCTACGGGATCATTTGGTTTGTGATCAATGACGTATTTAAGCTGGGTTTTGGCTTTATCGGTTAAATCATCGATGTCGGAAGCGAGCTGCTGGTTCGTTTTCTGAAGATTGTCGATAGTCGCTTGGTCTGCCTTGTTATTATTTTGCTTTTCCTCTTGCTGCATGTTGAAGATACGGTCATAACGATCTGTAAGCGTATCATTCATGGTCATTGCCATCTTGTACAGCTCAGTTCCATAAACAAGGTGATATTGAACGTTACTCGAATCACTGTCAATCAATGATTTCACGGCTGCGATCGCGTTCTTATCATCATTCATTGCCAAATATGTATTGGCAAGAGATTGGGTGATTTTAACATCATCCGGATAGTCGCTTTTTGCCTTCTTCAGAACCATTACAGCTTTGTCGAACTTTTTATTGTTCTGATAAAACTGAGCCAGGCGCAGATAATCGTTTACAGGCGGTGTGGATGATTTTTGAAGAGCTTTTTCGAGAACACCTTCAGCCTGATCAGTCTTGCCTTGCATGTTGTAAACTTCGGCTAATACCTCATAACTGATGAGGCTGTCCGGAGCAATTGCGATGGCATTTTGCAGGTGATCAACGGCTTTATCAAGGTCTCCGGCATTCCGGGTACTGTCGTTGGCAGCAAGATGGACGGCGGCATTGTGCTCCTGAGTCCACATGTTTACGGTCGACATCCTCATCAGAGTCATTTCCTTGGAATCGGTCTTTCCAAGTTTTTGATAAAGACGCTTGGCCTCATCATAATTCTGATTCATTTTTTTGTAGTCGTCCGTTTTTTGTGCTACGTCAGTTTCATTATCAGCCATTTTTTGGTAGATATACCCTCTGTAATAGTAGGCATCCGCATCAGTGGAATCCTGGGCAAGAGCTTTATCGATAGATGTAAGAGCTTTTTGATAATCTTTGTGCTCAAGATTCAGCTTGGCTGATTCAAGGTTCGGGTTACTGGCAGAACATGAGTATAAGAAAAGAGCCACCAGCCCCACTGATAACACATGTTTAAGATTCTTATTCATAATTATGTTATGGATCTTGGTTTCATAAAGTGATTATTAGCGAAATGTAACCATAGAATGGTCGATCTGCAATTGTCTAACAACGTTATGGAAGGCAGAATTCGAGAAAGCATTCAGAATGTATAAAAAAAGTTTGAACGGAAGTATTATTTTAGGGCATGTTTTCGAATAGTATATTTGCAGTTCGACGCGAGCGCGAGCTCGATTTTATTTATCTGGAAGGACGTGATCCTGACAGAACGCCGATTGTATGCCTGCATGGTATGTTTGGTGGATTGAGCAACTTCGATCACCTGGCTCGACACATGGATTATGAACGTACCATTGTGATACCCGAATTACCGCTTTTTAAAGGCCGCAGCCGATACTTGAAGATCCAGGGCCTGGCAGACTGGGTCATTAAATATGTACTTAACCGGTTTAACTTCCGAAAGGCGATACTAATCGGCAATTCCCTTGGTGGTCACATTGCCCTCGAGTGTGCATTGACAAATCCGGGCCGGGTAAAAGCACTGGTTCTTGCCGGCAGTTCCGGTTTGTTTGAACAGAATTTCGGCTGTTCACGTCCCCGACGCTTCGACAGAGAATATATCAGAGAGAGGGCCCAACAGGCATTTTACGATTTCCAACTGGATGAATGGATCATCGACGAGATTGAACAGATTCTGGCCTCGAATCGTAAACTTGCCCGGTTGCTTAAAATTGCTCGTTCAACGCACGAATATAATATGGAGGGATATCTGACAGCTATTCGCCAGCCAACCCTGTTGGTTTGGGGGAAAAATGATATCATTACTCCACCGCATGTTGCCGAAAGCTTTTTAAAAATCCTTCCGAATGCAAGTCTCGAGTGGATTGATAAATGTGGTCATGCCCCTATGATGGAACATCCGGCAATGTTTATGAAACTAGTGAGACATTTTTTGCAGGATATTGATCCCGTTTCTCAAATTTATACACCATCATTATACAACGAACTCAAATACGGTCATTAGAGATGAAAAAAATAGTTAATTCCACGAATGCCCCAGAAGCCATCGGTCCATACAGTCAGGCTGTTGTTGCAAACGGTATGGTATTTTGCTCTGGTCAGATAGCCCTCGATCCTGAATCAGGCCACCTTGTAGGACCTATTGTAGAGACGCAGACTCGCCAGGTCATGCAAAACCTCAAGGCTGTCCTGGAGGCTGCGGGAAGTGGATTTGAAAACGTGGTAAAGACGTCCATCTTTCTAAGTGATATGAGTGATTTCGGGAAGGTTAACCAGATATATGGCGCTTATTTTTCCGAAAAACCACCGGCACGAGAGACCGTTGCTGTCAAAACGCTCCCTAAAAACGCTCTGGTTGAGATCAGCTGTATTGCCCTTGTTGATTAGTCGCAGTATTTATCCCATTCTGTATTTGTAATCTTTTTGGGGAAGAAATTTGACTTATCAGACTGATTCCTATTATTTATCCATAAAAAGTTCAATATTTAATTATCTGCATTTCATTTTTATGGAACCATAGGGTTTATCTGGGAGTTGCATGAGAGATTGTACAATTCTTGAACCAGGTTAGTTTCGTAATGAAACAGGTAGTCATGTCAAATTATCAAAGACAGGGGGTTAGTGATGAATGAGCGTTACTCAATAACTGTGTGGATAGGTTTTTTTCTGGCCATTCTTGGCGTAGTAGTGTTCAGCCTTTCGGGTTTTGGCTATCAATGGCACTGGTGGGGACTGGGTATGGGGTTCACTATGTTGCGTTGGGGATTTTATATTGCTGTCGCCGGCGGACTTATATCCATTGCAGGAGCTATCATAACGCGACCAAAACGTCCTGTCAGGGGGTTTAAGTATGCAGTTATCGGAATTATCGTTTCAATTGCCGTCTGTGGGACTACCTGGCTTTTCTATAGCCGAGCTACTTCAGCACCGCCCATTCACGATATAACGACTGACTTGCAGAATCCGCCACAGTTTCAGGCGGTACTTTCCATGCGGACCAATGCACCCAATAAATCAGCTTATTTTGGAGACGACAGTGTGAGATGGCAGGGCAAAGAGGTTACCGTATCCGAAGCGCAGCGTGAGGCATATCCCGATATTGTACCTGTTCAGTTTTCTGTGTCTCCGGATCAGGCTTATCAGGATGCATTAGCTGCAGCTAAAAAAATGCACTGGTGGAAGATCCAGGCTTCCAACCAATTATCGGGTAAAATAGAGGCCACATCTACTATTCCGTGGTTTGGGTTCAAAGATGATATTGTGATTCGAATCGATAGTGCCGGAAGCGGGAGCCGACTGGATATCCGTTCTGATTCCCGTCTTGGACGAAGTGATATTGGCGAGAATGCCCGGCGTATAAGAAACTACATGAGTATCCTGAAAAAAGAAGCAGGGGATCACATCATTTCAAACTAAACGAGGCGCATTTATTTTTTAAGGAACGATTCCGTCGCGCCAGTCTTCTATTTTTGTATAGTAGAACTGCTGATAATAGATGTTACGTATCAGCTGATAGTGATCAAATGGGAAGTAATCTCGTGTGTTGTAAACCTGTCTGAAGTAGAAAGAGTTTGGTACATCCGACGAATACTGCTGATAATACCACGTCATCCCTTCGACATTACGTTCGACGTACGAAGGCGGTCCAAGTACCACATACAGCATTCCAAGATCAGTTTTCCATCCTTCTTTATAGTTGGAAAACAACATATTGGCATCTTCAATCCGGCTGTAATAACTTGAAATTATAGACTTTGCTTTATTTTTATTTGGAATTAGGTTTGCCCAAAAAGTATCAAAGACTTGTTTTAGTGAATCAGTGCCATAATACTTCATGAGGTGTTTATACTCTTTGGGGGTGGCGATATAGTAAGTCGCCTCAGCAAGTTCATTAAGATTCGTCAGGCGAGGGAAACCCGGTTCTCTGACGGCAAAATCACGTGACCGGATAAACGAAATCTGGTTAGCCTCGTCTTTCCCTATAATCGATACCCTGTATACGCCCTGTTTGATTTTTGGGAGAAGAAAATCGATGGATATGGCGCCAGCCAAACCGCTGTAATTACGCGTATTGACCTGCATCGTGTCCGCTTTGCCAAAGTCGATCCCGCGGTACTGCAGGCTGCCCTGAGATGGCGTAAGAAAATAGGGTGGCCGTGCCGGGGTAGTATCAGACTTGAACTTGACGAGCGTCATCTTCAGGTTCAGATTATTCTCAGCTGTATTGAGATATAACTGAATTACAGCCTTGAGAGAATCAACACTTTGAGATACATGGTAGGTGAGTACAGGTTCAAAATCAGGCGGGGCGTCCGGTCCACCGCCTTTAGAAAGTAACTCTATGGAGGTAGTCGTTACCTGGTTTTTCTTTGGATTAGGTATCGTTGTTCGGATCGTTCGCTGGCTCGATTTTCCTGAATTCTGATCCATAAGTATTGCCTGGATATCATACACGCCAGGCACCAGGATAGTTTTAAAGTGAATGATAAAAGACTTGAGACTTTTACTTGTTTTATAATTATTTGCCTCTATGGTCTTATCATAGCTCTTTACAATAGGAAAACCAACGGTAGTATCCTTCCGGGTGATCTTCAGTTCCATATTGAAATGTGCTTCAAAATGCCCTGAACTTTTAAGCGATTTGAAGATAAGGCTGTTGTAAGGAACACTGATATCCACCCGCAAGCCCGGCATATAACGCTCATCGTAGTATCCGAAGGCACCAATATTGAAGTTAGGTAAACCCGGAACGAACGAATGAAGGTCGCCGGCGTTGATATTTGTGTATTTGGGCGTGCCGCAACCACCGATGAAAATAACGACAAGAAGTGTGACCAATCCCACACCTCTGACAACTAAAGTGGTGGATTTACCCATATATTTTACCGGGTAATAGTGAAGTCGACAGTTTTATGATTCCCTGTCTGATCATAAACCGTGACCTTTAACTTGTTGACAGTCTTTGGCTTGAAATCAGGGTGATAGTACAAAATTCTGTTTCCTTCCGGATCATAGTCCGGAATGCCCCTTACACCATTACAGTAAATAACTGTTCGCTCATTGTCCACACCCGATAGATTATCTTTTACTGAAACAGCCACAAGCCAATGTCCATGACGACGCACGAGTTCAGGATGAGTTAAAGCGGGTGGTAGCGTATCCTGAAGGATCTGGTATTTGCCAAAACTCGAAATCTGTGCGTTCAGGAAATCATTATTTCTCGAGGTGGCAACGTAATCATATCGCCCCCTGTGACGTGCATTGACCGAATAGATACCCAGTCCGGATTTTGAGGCAAGTGTGTCGGTTAGCTTTACACTCATGTAAATCGAGTCATTAACAGGTTCAATATCCGGTAAAATTGAAAACCAGGGATATCCGCTTTGATATCCATTATTTAGATAAACGCTTAATGTATCATAGAGTGTCGTTCGTCCAAAACTGGCCGAAACGCTATGATCATCTGAATAGATAGTTTGTGTTCTTCCGGGATAGATGCGATACAGGGTTTTCTGGTGGCCGTGCAGCTTAAAATTAAGTGTATCCGCTTTTTTGAGATTAATTACCTCGCTTTTTCCTTCGAACAGAACAGTGCCTGTGCTTGGGCCACTACTGTTGTCTGAAGATATCATTTCTCCTGCCGGCATCGATACCCAGTTGTCTGACCAAAACCAGTTGACGTTTCTTGTAAGGTTAGAAGGCGTTTCACTTGATTTAAGCTGCTTATTATCGAAAATCAGTGTCACGTAGGCATTTGTTTTGTTCCCGAAATAATCGGAAGCCGTGATCCTGAACCGATATTTCCCATCTGGAAATGCCAGGATCCCGTGGTTTTTAAGACGTTTATAGAAGCTGAGCGTATTGCCGTCCTTCACATACAACCGCTGATAAGCCTTCCCCTTTTGTTTGAGTAACTGGTAGATCCTGTCCAGGTCCATCTGGTGAGTGTTGGAATAGGAAAAGCTGTCGACTTCGGACGCAAAATAAACGGTAGTGTCTTGTTTCAGAGTCAGCCGGTAAACAGCATAAGAGTTACTCACACCATCGGAATGATCACCGGCTTCAATGCCAAGTCCGACCGCACCGCTGACCTTAATGGTACCGAAATTATATCCGTTACTCGTTCTCTTTGGTCTTTCAGTGTAAATCTCCTTCTTGCCTTGTATTGTGGCGTTTTCTGAAATAGGTTCAATAGACAATCCCAGAACGTAGGGTGCGCGGTGATCCTTTACCCTGATATTGGTTAGGAACGGATTGAAGGGATGTTCTTCTGGGGTGCGCAATTCAAAATGAAGATGTGGGGGACCGATACCTGAAGAACCGGTATATCCGATCGTTTCACCCTGTTTAAAATGAATATTATACTTCGTTAATATCCGGTCAAAGCTGAATTCGTATGTCTGAAGGCGAAGCGAATCGACCAGGTGCCTGATCTTTGGAATAAAATCTTCCAGATGTGCATACACTGAAAAAGATCCGTCGCTATGCCTGAGGTATACAACATTACCGTAGCCGTTTGGACCAATACCAACCCTGTACAGAATGCCGGATCTCGTAGCATTAACCCGATACCCACGCCGTCCCCACGTCTTGATATCCAGTGCTGCATGGAAATGGCCGGCCCGTGTTTCGGCAAACGTCGAAGAAATATAATGGCTGGCATCGGTTGGCCACAGCCAGGTTGTATCGGGTGAGAGATAGGGGGGGGGAGACTGGGCGTTAGCCGGTTGCTGCTTCCCGATGAGAATTAATGCAATGATGGCGGTAAAGAGTATAAAACGGATACGCAAGAGCCTGTTCTGTTAGAGTGGAAGGAATTATAATCGTAAGCCTATTAGGCAGGCACCTGCTTAAATTATCGCCCGTTTTGCAGTTTTGCAAAGGAGATTATCAGATTTTCAGCTAACCCCGACTTCCAGCGTAATGTTTTTGCCGCAGAGTGTGGCTTTCATCTGATCACCTGAGCGCATTGGTCCGACGCCTTCAGGCGTGCCGGTAAAAATAAGATCTCCGGAGTTCAGTGTGAAGAAACGAGACAGCTCAGATATGAGGTGTGCAACCGGAAAGATCATCATCGATGTGTCCCCACGCTGTTTAATTTCGCCATTAACTTCGAGCTCGAAAGTCAATTGCTGCGGATCATCTACCTCGCTGGCAGATATAAACTTGCTGATAGGGGCAAATGTATCAAACCCTTTACTGACAGCCCAGGGAAGAGATTTTTCCTTAGCTTGTTGTTGCAGATCACGGGCAGTGACATCGATCCCAATGCCATATCCTTCCACATAACTGAGAGCATCCTGGATGGGAATGTTCTTCCCGTTTTTCCCAATTGCTACCACCAGTTCAGTTTCGTAATGAACATCCTGGCTTTGGAAAGGCAGCCGAACGTTATCACCGGAATAGATGACAGATGTAACCGGTTTGATGAATATTACTGGACTTTTCGGAACCTCGTTCTTTAATTCATGGGCGTGGGCCACATAATTTCTTCCGATCCCGAAAATAGTATTAACTCGTAAACGGCGCTCTAGGCCGGGTATAGTGATGGAGTCGAGCATAGGTTGTTACATGATAAAAAAGCCTTAATGCACAAGACATTAAGGCCTGATGGAAAAAATATTAATGAGAAAGCTTAGTTCGGATCTACGTGAACAAACTTTCGGTCTTTCAGACCTCTTGTAAACCGAACTGTTCCTTCCTCGGTGGCAAAGATGGTGTAGTCGTGACCTAAACCAACATTTTTACCCGGGTGAAACTTTGTTCCTCGCTGGCGAACAATTATGTTTCCGGCAAGGACATGCTCACCACCATATTTCTTAATACCAAGGCGTTTTGATACAGAATCGCGACCGTTTTTGGTTGAGCCGCCACCTTTTTTATGAGCCATAACTGCTTACTGCTTTTCTAGTTCGTATTAAACGGTGAGTTTATCTATGCGAATCTGGGTCAGCTTTTGACGGTGACCGGTACGCTTTTGATAGCCTTTGCGCCGTTTTTTCTTAAAAACGATGAGTTTATCGGCTTTAACGTGGTCAACCACGGTAGCCTGGATTTTGGCACCTTCTACAACGGGCTTTCCGACGTGGACTTTCTTATCATCATTGACGAGGAGGATGCGGTCAAAATCGACCTTATCATCAACGTCATTGGAGAGACGATCCACATAAATTAAGTCGTTCTCGGCTACTTTGTATTGATGCCCACCAATTTCAACGATTGCAAACATTGATTTCGTGAGATAGCTTTGGATTTAAATTTCTTACAGAAGCCAAAGATAAGAGTTCAGAAAATTATATCAAATTTTTTAGTGTTAACTAAAACTGGAACACTTCACCTGAATCTGCTAATTTAGCAGTCATTGGTTAACAGAATAACTGAAGAGGAAAAAAATGATCAAGAAATTACCTGATATTCATCGCGCAGCGTTGAAATATAAAAACCGTTATCGTCTGAAACATGATGGCGGGAGAGCCTGGATAAAAGATTCTCAGTTGCACGACGCTCTGCATGAGCGCAATAAATATTTGGAAACTATCAAAGGCGGGGAAGATATCGAACCGGTGGTTCCTTATTGTATTGAAAATGTAGAAGAAGACGAAGCCTGATGAGCTTTGCAAAGCTTCTTTTGAGTAGGATTTTGATTTACCTGGCCGGCTTGTGATAACCCGGCCTTTCTTATATGTATTATGCATCTGAGTCCATTATACATCTGTTAGGTCAAAAGATTTCGTACTGAAAGTTTATTCAATCATTGTGTAAAGGTTGCTGTTATGAATTATGAAGTGGCAGATTTTCGCAAAGATGTAATTGAATCAAGTGAAACAGTCCCTGTTGTGCTTGATTTCTGGGCGGAGTGGTGTGGTCCCTGTCGTATGCTTGGACCTGTGCTTGAGAAGCTTGCCGGCGAAGCCCGTGGCAAATGGAAACTGGTGAAGATCGATACGGAGCAGAATCCACAACTGGCAGCTCAGTTTGGGATTCGGGGCATTCCGGCGGTCAAGATGGTGTATCAAAAGAAGATTATTGCAGAATTCCAGGGTGCACAGCCTGAACCAGCCGTTCGCAAGTGGCTGACACAAAATTTGCCCGCATCGGAGGAAGATACCCAGGATAGTGAGATGCTTGAACATCTGCTGGCCAATGGTGACCGCAAACGTGCCCGAAAACTGCTTGCGAATATGGTTAAAAACGATCCGGATGACCAGGAATTAATCGTTAAGCTGGCCATGCTTACCCTCCCGGATGATATCGAGGGAGCAAAAAAACTCATTGTAAAGACTGAAGAAGGTATGAGGTTTGAGATCGAAAAAGAGACGGTCCAAACAATTGAACATCTGAAAAACCTGATACGCACTAAGTCGAAACCGGAATCGTCAGTTGATGGAGTAGCAGAAAAGTATCTTGAAGGCGTTCTATACCTTTTTAAGGAAGATTACCAGGAAGCACTGGAGCGATTTATCGACTGTTTGATTCGTGACCGTAAGATTGATAATGACGGTCCACGGAAGACATGCATCGCGATATTCACTATGCTCGGTAGCCAGCACCCACTTACGCAGCAGTACCGGCGACGGTTTTCGATGGCTTTGTATTAATAGTATTAATGATTATAAATTAGTTTTTTCAATATCTTATAGTAATTCTTAATTGTCTATTAACGACGAGCCTCTCGCGAATTCTATACTCCATTCCAGACATTTCCGTATATGATAGATTCCCTGGCCGGTTCCTATTGACAAGTTGAAAGTTAAAAGTTTCTCTTTCTTTTACTCTCCGTGAACACTGTGAGATTACTCTGTGTCCACCGTGGTTATTATGTATGCGGGAAAAACAACCACTGGGCGCACAGGGAAAACCACAGAGTTGATTGGGATTGTCATCATTCACCGCAATGGTTATCCGCCGCGGCGGATAATTCGTAACTCGAAATGACGTTAAATCTGCTACCACGTTATTCGAATCATCAGACCGGTATCCTCGCGCTTATCTCCATTAATCAAACCAAGACCACTTCCAATAGTATGTTGGTTGACATAATGGGTCACACCAACTTTACCCCAAACTGTAATATGCTGGTGAATGGTCCATTTTAGCAGGAGATACATACGCTGTCCCTGACCGTAAAAAGCAGGAATATGGAAGACATAAAGTAAATCATTTTCAAAAGCGTAGACCCTGGAATCATAATCATTGGTATCAAAAAAGCAGTAACGAATGTCCAATCGGACTTGATGAACAGGCTGCCAGCGAATGTCTTGATAGAGAAGAATACCGCTCGATCTTGTGTTTTGGGATGCTGCATATTGAATCCATTCTATTCGTGACCGGAGTCGTATGTGTGGATTGGACTGGACTTCAATTTGACCTCGAAGACGAAATCTTTGCTGAATGCCGGTAAACCTTATGTCACGACCGAGTGAATCAAATGTGTTTGTATCTATTCCGTGATCTTGATAACTGCCAAGGACTGTTGTCGAAAAACCGTTACTGTTTCGATAGTCGATTACCCCGAGCCATTCATAGCCCTGAGAGTCGCTATGTACACGATATCTGGGCTTCGGATAGTAAAACTGATCGAAATAAGTGCGGAAAGTGATCTGACTGGTGAGTCGCAGTTTTAGACCAACATAGAATCCCTCTTCATTATTCGGATATCCTGATTTCTGGGATAGTGCATTTCCAAAAATAGATTGGAACTTGTAATTGTAGTTTCTCCATACTCCTATCAGTTCTGCATGGTCACTCAGTTTTGACCGTATTCCTGTAAGGAATGCCATGGCATTATTTCCGCTGCGAGCCGTCTCGCCAAAGAGGGCCTGATTGCCAAAATTAAACCGGTAATCAAAACTCTGCACATCGGCATCAGATCCAGAAAAAAAATAAAGCCGATAGTACCGCGTGTCCGGTGCGATATAGTGGTCAAACTGATTGTGCAGCTCAGTAAACCCTATGGTTCCCAAACGAAATGTCCATTTTAGATGAGCGCCGTACAACATTGCACCATTATTGTAGCGGCGGGCATATTCCGTTGGCGTACGATAATATCCGGTGAAACTTGGATAGGCAATCGTATCACTGCTGATGATTGTGGCACTGTATCTGCGTTTCGAGTAAAAGAGTGTCGCTGATAAACGATTTCCAACTGTGGCAGCTATCCCGCGCAGAAAGTGGTTCTCGTCTGTTGAGGTGTAAGGACGCAGACCCCGGCTGTTCTGAATTCCACCGGTTATTACATCGCTTCCCATTCCCATTGAACCGCTTGTTCGGATGGCAAGTCCCTGACCGAAGGCTAAGCTGTAATCGCCAAGAACTAAGTGTCGTATAACACCGACATCATAAAGCGCGAAATGACCGGAGGTGTAATCAAATCCAAGTGAACCATCCCATTGTTCCCCAGGATCTTTCTCCTGGGTGAGATTCAGGGAGAGATGCCTGCTGAATAATGTTAGACGTTGGTACAGGCGAGTCGGATTTCCAAGGTAACCTGTTTTACCGGAATCAGGTTGATATCCTATACCCGGCGTTAAAGAGCGTTGAAATCGTGCGAGATACTGTCCGGAGAAATCATTAGTCCAGAAATGAAGATTTTTACGCAGGTTAGTTTGATCGATTTGCAGAAAAGGTCTGATATGATTCAGAGTCACTTTTCCGATGCCTTTTACTCGAGTGAGCTCATCGATATTTTCAAACAGATGCGATTCCCGGTAACTCACTATATGTTGAGCTAATTTGTCGCTTAGGTCGGGAATCTGCTGAAGTTCAGAGAGTGATGCCGTGTTAGGATCCAAAGGATGCTGCATAAGCTGCTCAACAAAATCCAATTCCTGTTCAGCCGTTGCTCCAGCATTTTCAGATTCTGATCTTTCAGCATTGAGTTCAGATTTGTTTTCAATCGCCTGAAGGGTTGAATCTTTAACCTGGCAGCAGACGGATTCGGGTAGCAGAAGAATTCCACTAATGATGAACAGATAGAAGCGAATCTTCATGACGTTTATATATTTAATTCAACATCGATTCCCGGACTCCAGCCAAGCCATTGATGATGCTGTGCCACAATATTCAGGGATAACCGACCCAGATTTATACCGGATCCAAGACTGTAGGACGTGGGTTTGGTCGTGACTCCGACCCGCATCGAAAAGGCTGAAACAGCCTGCCATTCAACACCCGATCTTACTGATAGCGGGAAACGGATATCTTTTTGTATCCCGGTCGTTATCAGGACATTTCCAACAGGTTTCCATGATAATCCCAGGTTGAGTGTCTGTGGCAATTCCTCCTGAGCTTTTCCTAATTTTGGTTGATTGAGGTTAGTAGCAAACACCCCTATCCATAAGTGGGTGAGAGCGAGAACGCCTACTCCGGCGTCGATTCCAAACTGACCGGCAGAACCATAGGGTGGAGCGAGTGATATCCGCGTATAAGTAATCCTGATTCCCAGTCTGAAAGCCTGAAACTGTCTCATGGCAACGGCAAGTAGACGCGTCTTACGATACAGTTCATTGCCGTAGGTGTGCGCTCCGGCACCCAGGGTAAGATTATGATGATTCCATGTGGCAGAACCAGCGTAATCGGTGAGTTCAACCAGGTTATAGTTACGACGTGTGTATAATGAGAAAGTATTTGTGTCGTCAGGAACCATAGCGGGATTACCGAATACCTGCCACGGATCATCTGGCACGCCCGTTACAGCACCGGCTAGTCCCGAAAGGCGAGCACCTGTTAGTACCTGCGCCCGGCACATTCCACAGGAAATCAGTAAAAGTGACAACACATAGGTTACACGTACGTTAAATACGCTGAAAATCCCTCTCTTTCTTCGTATCATAACACTCTCTCAATAAATATTATTCAGTTATTCTGCCAATCGATGAAGGCTACTACCTTATATGACACGAAAATTGCCCGGTCATTACAAAAAAACTGGAAAAAAGTTGTTTGCCTTTGTGCGCTGATTCTGTATACAGCTGTTTTGAGTTCCATGGCACAAGAACTCGATTGCTCGGTAAAACTGGATGTGAGCCAGGTGAGCAGCTCCAATGTAGATTATCTGAACAATCTGAAATCTGACGTTGAATCGTACATCAATGACTATCACTGGACCTCTGATCAGTTCCAGGAAGATGAACGCATCAACTTCAATATCCAGATCATCATAAACTCGGTTGATAATAACTACAATGTGAAGGCTACGCTCGTTCTGCAGTCCCAGCGTCCGATTTACAATACGGTATCCCAGACCCCTATGCTCGTAATTTCTGACGACTGGAGTTTCAATTATCCGCCCAACAAAAGCATCGTTCATGATGAATTCCAGTACGACAACATCGCATCCATGCTCGATTTCTATAGTTATTTGGTCCTGGGATTTGATTATGACACATTCTCCCTGATGGGTGGAACGCCATATTTCACTAAAGCACAAAAAGTCGTTGATCTCGCCCAGGGAGTTGGAGCAGGAGGCGGGTGGAGTTCATCATCAGGTCCGCGCAGCCGTTACTCCTTAATTACTGATCTACTCAACCCCAACTACTCCGGGTTGAGGAAGTTCAATTATATCTACCACCGCAAAGGGCTGGATATGTTTACGCTAAATGCGGATGATGCCAGGCAGAATATTTTGCAGGCGCTTAACATTCTTAACGAAACACAGCGGACAACAACAGATAATTATCCCTTTGACCTGATATTTAATACCAAGTATAAAGAATATGTGTCCGTCTTCCAGGATGCCAAACTGGACTTGCGCTTACAGGTTTATCGCTTGCTGACTCAGATGGACACCGGACATATCACAGAGTATGATAAGCTTAAAGGGGGCTGAGGGGCCATCCCCAAACAACTATTTATCTTGATTAGGGTAGAGCATAGTGACTTTTATGAAATAAAACGGCTCGCAAAATCGAACAAATGCTTCTATATCTGGATACAAAAACAAGAATTCTCTGGATAAATAAGAAAAGTCATCAGTCCATTTGTTGTTTTTGTTTGTCGGATATACTCTTACAATTTATTTATCTTAAAAAGTATAGTCAGGTGATTTTGAATGATGCATATATAATTATATGCATGTGGTCAATCAATAATTATCCTTAGATAAATAAATTTAACTGTAAGAGTACTATAGTATTAGATATTTTTAGCTCAACCGATATGGAAATAAAATCAACTGAGTCTGCTGAAATAACAAAAAAAGCCGTCGGGCGACTCTCTCATCCGGCGGCTTAGTATTGAAAGGTGGGTCTAATTATTCCAATTTCTTCCGTTCATTTGTCCACCTCGTTTATTCCACAAAGTAACAAAATTCTTTTGCTGATCGGGTGTTAATATTTGTGCAAGGGTGGTGTGGGTTTCATTTCTTACAGCTACCATCTGACTTTGCATGGCCTGACGGTTTCCCCTCAACTTTCCGCGCAAAGAATCCTGCTTAGCAAAATGAACCTGTAAAACTGAACTGAACTGAGTTTGCTGTTCACTTGTAAGATTAAGTTGTTGTGTCCAGTAACTCATGGCACGATTCAATCTCACTTCACTGTTAACCGGACCGCGATTGGCGCCCCGTCCCTGGGCATTCACTGTAGAATTGGATACCAATGACAGACACATTGCTAATGTGATAGCCAAAGTTGTTAGTGTTAGTCTCTGTAATATGTGTGCACTTTTCATAAGTCACTCCAAATAATAGGATCTTTAAAAATTAAATTTTAAGACTGTTTTGTATGAAATCTAATTTTATAACGAACCTCGTGAACGTTTAGTTGTATATTTCTTTTATTCCTGTGTCAGGATAACAGGCTGGCAAGATGGCATCATTGGTACCTTTTTTCGTATCCTATGCGGAAGGTAATACTGAGAGTTTTTGAAAAATATCGTATCATACCGCGCAAAAAAGCGGTTACAGAATCATTATAATTGTCATGTAACAGTATTTGCTCATGAAATTTCACATTTGTATCAAACAGGTTCCGGATATTACAGCTCCTACCAGCATTAGAAATGGGGAGTTGGTATTTGAAACAGATCGTGTAGTACTGGATGCTTACAGTGCATCGGCGGTCGAAGAGTCTCTGGTTTTAGCAGAAAAAAACGGTGGAGATGTCAGTGTTATATCCATCGGACCTGATAAAGTAAAAGAAACCATTCGCAAGGCACTTGCCATGGGTGCTGAGAACGCAATACATATTAAAACAGGCGGTAACGCAACGTTCGATTCAGCCGTTTATGCCCGTTTGCTGGCCGCGTATTTTGATAAAAACCCGGAATATGAAGTTATCCTCTTAGGGAAACAGGCACAGGATACCGATGCCGGTCTCACCGGATCAATGCTCGCCGAAAAACTGGGGCTTCCGTACGCAACCAATGCTGTCGGCCTGGAGTTTGATGAATCAGCGGGAAAAATGGTTGTCACCCGCCAGGGAGATTCCGGCCAGGAAGTGATTGCTCTGCCAACACCTTGTATCATCACTTGTTCTAACGACATGAATGATCCGCGTATTCCAAATCTCCGGGGCATCATGCAATCCAAGAAAAAACCTGTTGAAGAATTATCGCCTGCCGATCTTGGTATTTCATCCGGAGAACTGGATGGGATGACATTCACAGAAATCACCGGTTATGAACCGATGCCGGAAAGGCAGCCCGGCAAGAAGCTGGAAGGAGAACCGGAAGAACTGGCTAAACAATTGGTAGATCTTCTGCAGAACGAGGCAAAGGTATTGTAAATCCGGTGATCATCGAAATTTTTAACATTATTCAGCATAATTATTATGAGTACGATTCTAACATATGTCGCTATCAGTGAAGGAAAAGTAAAGCGTTCGTCTCTGGAGGTTTTGTCGCGTTGTCGTGAGCTGGCCAAAGCAAACGGTCATAAGTCAGAGGCAATGATTATCGATCCGGATGCCTCCAAATACAAAGAGCAAGTTGGTAAGTATGGTCCTGACACGATTTACGTGATTGAACATCCAGTCTTCAAAGATCATCTTAATCAACCGCTGGTCGATGCGTTGGAGGCTGTCGTAAAAGAGTCCAATCCGGTTTTGACAGCCTTTGCGTCAACCGAAGCTGTGAAAGATGTGCTGGGCGCCCTTTCTATGCGACTCGATGCAAAGGTATTGCCGGACGTTGCTTCCTTTGATTTGAAAGATGGCGCCGTTGAGTCACTTCGCCCGGTAATGGCGGCCAAATTAATGGCACGAACACGTGTGAAGGGAGATCGGATGCTCGTATCGGTTCGCTCGGGCTCTTATGATCTTGCCGAGGCCGAATCACAACCGGAAATCAAGAAAATCGATTTCAACTTCGATGAAAGTTCACTTAAAATGGAGCTTCGTGATATCATCACCAGTTCCGGCGGTGGCGTCGATCTTTCTGAAGCACCGGTTGTCGTTTCTGGTGGTCGCGGCATCAAAGATGAAGACGGTAAAAAGATGGTGCACGAACTGGCTGACCTGATGGGCGGAGCCGTTGGAGCATCTCGCGCTGTTACGGAATCAGGACTCTTTCCGGCAACGACGCAGATCGGACAAACTGGAAAAGTTGTTTCACCTCAGATATATTTTGCGGTCGGCATTTCGGGTGCTATCCAGCACGTAGCAGGCATGTCGAACAGCAAGGTCATCGTGGCAATCAACAAAGATCCGGAAGCACCGATTTTCGATATTGCCACCTATGGATTGGTAGGCGACCTCTACAAGATTTTACCCCCGCTTATCGATGAAGTGAAAAAAGCCAAAAGTTAATTGGAATGATGAATTAATGGATGTAGTAATGAATCATTGACATCATCTTATGTCAATTGTATCCGTTCTTTAATTCAAAATTCAAAATTTATAATTTAAAATTATTGATCGGTGGAAGACGAAAAATTTGATTGTATCGTAGTGGGTGGAGGTATTGCAGGGCTCAGTGCGGCTCTGACACTTGCCCGGAATAATATGAAGTTTCTCTTGATTGAACGGGGCGAATACAGTGGTGCAAAAAATGTGTCGGGGGGCGTTCTCTGGGGTACACAGCTGAGTGAGTTGGTTCCTGATTACTGGGAGGACTCCGATGCCGGCATCGAGCGATACATCAAGCATCGGCGGCTGAGTTTCCTGGACGAACAATCTGCATTCTCTATCGACTTTAAATCCGAACATTTCGAGGAGAAACCCTATAAAGGTGTTATTGTTTTGCGGTCACGATTCGATCGATGGCTGGCTGACAAAGTTCAGGAGGCCGTAATGCAGAGTGATTATGCAGAAGAATCATTTGTTGCCAATGATATTTTGGTAGAAGAAGTCCTGAAGGAAAATGGCCGCGTTGTCGGTATTCGCAGCGGGGAAGAAAAATTTTATGCCAATTGTGTAATTCTGGCTGAAGGTGTGAATAATCTTCTGACCCGTCAAATTGGTCTGCAGGATGATTATGTCCCCACCGACTATGTCGCAACAGGGATCAAAGAGATCATCAAATTCGATCAAAAAACACTGGAAGACCGTTTCCAGCTGGATGGGTTGAGCGGCATGTCGAACGAGTTCATCGGACTTGGAGCTACCTGCGGAATCGAAGGCGGTGGATTTCTGTACACCAATAAGGATTCAATCTCACTCGGCCTGGTTCTCGGTATGAAGGACCTGCGTGAGAAGGGAGGAAATCCAGATATTCAGAGGGCGGTCGATCATAGAAAGACGTCTAAAAATACAACTCCAGACCCGGATAAATCTCGGCCTTTAAAAATCTATGATATCTTATCCGCCTTTAAATCGCACCCCGCAGTCAAAGATATGATAAAGGGGGGAGAGGTTGTCGAGTATTCTGGCCACGTCGTATCGACTGGTGATATGCGTATCATGCCCAAAGAGATCTATGATGACGGAGTGATGGTGGCTGGTGAAGCGGCCAACTTGTTGATGAACTCCGGGAAAGCGATCCAGGGAATGGATTACGCGATGGCATCTGGTGTCCTTGCTGCTAAAACGGCTGTCAAGGCAAAAGAGAAGAATGATTTTAACAAAGTGACGTTAAAAGGATATCGCGATGCATTGGAAGACAGCTACGTTATGAAAGATCTGCGCGGATTTCAGGATGCAGTGCATTTTCTACATCAGCCGGCGATGTTCAGCAAGGTGCCCAACATTGCGTGCGACTTCGGGCGACAGTTCTTTACGATTGACAACAAACCGACTCCCAAAACAAAAGACATGTTGAGGAGCGCTGTCAAACGACACAGTTCATTCTGGGAATTATTGAAAATTGGTTATAAGGGTTCGAAATCCCTGTAAATGTAAATCTGAACTATATTACTCAATACTATTAATTATGAAGAAACTGAGCATTGCTGAACGACTGGGTTTGGTCAATTACCGGAACCAGGGAAAAACAGATGCTGCAGCCCATATAGAAGTAGATACTGATATTTGTAATTCAAAGTGTCAGCACCTATGTACAACCTATGTTTGTCCTGCCAACTGTTACACGATCGATGAAGAGGGCGAAGTTCATTTTCAATTTGAAGACTGTATCGAATGCGGAACCTGTATGTATGCCTGCGATCAGGGCGCTGTTTCGTGGCACTATCCTCAACCGGAAACCGGCCGGGGTGTAAACTGGAATTTTGGATAACAAAAATAGTCTTGAGTAGTGAGTAATGAGTATTGAGACTTTGGCAGGTTTCTTTATCTCACTACTCACTACTTTTGGCTCAATACTAAAAATTATGACATCAGAGATCGCACAAACACACGGCTTGTCATTCAGCCTGACTGAAGATCAGCAGCTAATTCGTGATAGTGTAAGAGATTTCGTAGAGCGTTATGTCGCACCCGGCGTTATAGAACGTGATGAAGAAAAGAAGTTTCCACACGAGTTGATTGATCAGATGCGTGAGATGAATCTACTTGGTATGTATCACGAGGAGAAATACGGCGGTGGCGGCGCGGATGCTGTTAGCTTTGTTCTGGCGCTGGAGGAGATTGCCCGCTGGGATGCCTCACTTGCACTTACTGTTGCTTCACACACCTCGCTCTGCTCCGGGCACATTGCCATAGCAGGTAACGATGAACAGAAGAAGAAGTACCTGATTCCACTGGCGAGTGGAGAAGTGTTAGGTGGTTGGGGACTTACCGAACCCGGCTCTGGTAGTGATGCCTCCGGTATGAAAACAACAGCCGTGTTTAAGAATGACAAATGGATACTCAACGGATCCAAGATGTTCATTACCCAGGGATCTGTTGGAAAGGTTTTTGTGATATTAGCTTTGACCGAGTCGAAGCTTGGAGCAAAGGGGATCAGTGCGTTTATCGTTGAATCAGACAGGAAAGGTTTTTCTCATGGCCCGAAGATCAAAAAGCTCGGCATGAATTCTTCAGATACGGTCGCCCTGTATCTCGATAATGTGGAGGTGCCGGAAGAGAACCTGCTTGGGAAACTGAATCACGGCTTTATCGACACCATGAAAGTTCTTGACGGAGGCCGGGTTGGCGTTGGTGCCCTGGGTTTGGGGATCATACGTGGCGCCTTGGAAGAATCGATCAAATATTCGAAAGAACGTCAGCAGTTTGGAAAGCCAATTGGCAAGAATCAGGCCATTCAGTGGAAACTTGTTGATATGAAAAGCAAGTATGAAGCCGCCCGCCTGCTCGTTCTGCGCGCTGCATGGCTTAGAGACCAAGGGAAATCATATACACAAGAAGCTGCGCTGGCCAAACTCTACGCTTCGGAAGCCGCAACGCTGGCTTCACTCGATGCCATACAAATCCACGGAGGCTATGGCTACACCAAAGAGTATCATGTCGAACGCTTTCTGCGTGATGCCAAACTCCTCGAGATCGGCGAGGGAACATCAGAGGTACAACGTATTATCATAGCCCGCGATTTGTTGAAGGATTGATGGGGGATTAATTAACGCCTCTCCAATTTCCACAACTTAGATTATTGGTATTGTTTGAGTAACTAAATACAGGAGAACTGATTATGAAGCATGGCTATATCAGAGGTATGGGAATTGTCCTTTTAATGATATGTGGTACTGTGGGTATCGCATTGGCGCAGGATCAGCAATCGGTTTATGATCAGCACCAGGCGTTTGATCCGACATTTTTGAATGAACCAGGAACCGCCTATCGCAGCGGAAGCGGGATTCCGGGCCCGGATTACTGGCAGAATGAGGCCGACTATCGTATTAATGTGAAACTGAGTCCGGAGCAAAACAAGATATCGGGAACTGATGAGATTACATACACAAATAACAGTCCCGATGAGTTGCCTTTTGTGTGGCTGCAGCTCGATCAAAATATCTTTCGTAAAGATTCCCGTGGCGCGATGACCCGAAGACCGGGAACACCGGATGACCGTTTTACAAACGGATATGATATCACGTCTGTGAAAGTTGAGCAAAATGGCAAAACGATTAAGGCAGGCTATCTTGTCTCGGATACAAGGATGCAGATCAGGCTTCCCGAAGCAATGAAAGCAAAAGGAGGGAAGATCCGGATCATGATTGAATACTCATACACCGTGAGCAAACAGTATATCCGGACAGGTCGTATCGATTCGAAGAATGGTCCTGTTTTTTCCGTGGCACAGTGGTATCCCAGAATGTGCGTGTATGATGATGTGAGGGGCTGGAACACCTTGCCATACTTAGGATCCGGAGAGTTTTACCTAGATTACGGTGATTACGATTACAGTATTACCGTGCCATGGGATATGATCGTTGTTGGTTCAGGCGAACTACAGAATCCACAGCAGGTCCTTACGAAAGATGAACAGCAGAGGCTTGATAAAGCCCGGTCAAGTGACAAGACGGTGTTTATCATCGATCCTGATGAAGTTGGTAATAAAGACACTCGGCCTAAAACCAACGGCGAACTGACATGGCATTTTAAAATTCATAACGCCCGCGACATTGCATGGTCTGCTTCAAAAGGGTTTGTGTGGGACGCTGCACGTATTAACCTCCCGGGCAATAAGCAATCGCTGGCTATGTCGGCTTATCCCGTAGAGAGTGCGCAGAAGGATGCCTGGATAAGATCCACACAGTTTGTGAAGGGAACAATTGAGTATAATTCGAAACAATGGTTCGAGTATCCCTGGCCGGTAGCTGTCTGCACGATTGAGCCGGGCGGGGGGATGGAATATCCCGGAATCGTTTTTGTCGGCTGGAAATACACCGGGGCACGCTTGTGGGATGTCATCACACATGAGTTCGGTCATAACTGGTTTCCGATGATTGTCGGATCCGAAGAACGCCGATATGCGTGGATGGACGAAGGGTTCAATACGTTCATCGACGTACTATCAACCAAAAATTACAATAAAGATGAGTTCGGTTATTATGAGCCGTGGGTCGGAAACCGACAGGATCTGGTTCCGCTTTTGGAAAAAGAGATAGATCCCATTATGACCCGTCCGGATGTCAGCAGCGAGGTTGGTTTGATTGGTTATCGCAAGCCGGGCATGGGGATGTATATTCTTCGTCAGTATATCCTCGGGCCCGACCGCTTCGACTATGCATTCCGCTATTACATTGACCATTGGGCATATAAGCATCCGACGCCGAAGGATTTCTTCCGGGCAATGAATAACGGCGCCGGTGAAAATCTGAATTATTTCTGGAAAGGATGGTTCTACAAAAACTGGTTTATAGACCAGGCCGTCTCGGCGGTTCATTACGTGCATGATAATCCCGATGTAGGTTCTCTGATCACTATTGAAAACCTGCAGAAACTCCCGATGCCGGCAGTTGTGAAGGTGTATGAGTCGAATGGCAAATCCGGTACGGAAAAACTGCCGGTCGAGATCTGGCAGCGAGGGTCAAAGTGGCAGTTTAAATACGATTCAAGTTCGCGTCTGGATTCGGTGGTTGTCGATCCGGATCGTCAATTGCCTGATATAGACTTATCTAACAATAAATGGGTCCGGCGCGACATTCATTAATAAACAATAAACAGTAAACAGTTTTAGTAAGGATGCCATCACTTAGGGTGATGGCATCCTTTTTTTGTAACATCATTTAACACAAAAGTCAGGTCCCATCATCCCGCAATCCAATCGGTTTAACTATATTCACAATTTGACTGGCAGACGGCAATGGCCATTCAAACCAAACAGTAACTTTCGAAATAACAAGTGAATAATGATCTCGAAATACACCAGATCAGTGGGAGTGATTTTCGCTGTACTATGTTTGATACCGGGCTGTTTATTTGCGCAACAGTCGGCTTACAACCAGCACCAGGCGTTTGATCCGATGTTTATGAGCAATCCGGGTACTGCTTATCGCGATGGAGCAGGAAAGCCCGGAGCTATGTACTGGCAGAATCGTGCCGATTATACCATAAAAGCTACGCTTGATACAGTTGCCCATGCACTTAATGGGATGGTTCGAATTCATTACACCAACAATAGTCCGGATACGCTGCATTTTGTGTGGTTGCAGCTCGACCAGAACATTTTAAAACCGGATTCCAGGGGTGAAGAGACCACATCGCCACTAAATCCTGTGGCTGGTTCTACAAAAGGATACCAGTTTTCGTCTGTGGAGGTGTCGATGAATGGGCGAACCTGGCATCCTGATACGGTAATCAGCGATACAAGGATGCAGATCAGGTTATCACATCCGTTGAAACCTCATGGCGGCACTGCTGATTTCATTCTTAATTACCATTTTGAGGTTCCGCTCAGGATCATCCGTATGGGATACGAGGAAACAAAACAGGGTGCTATTTTTGAATTCGCCCAGTGGTACCCGCGCATGTGTGTTTATGATGATATCAGGGGATGGGACACGTTGCCTTATCTTGGCATGGGCGAGTTTTATCTGGAATACGGCGATTTCGATTACCAGGTGACGGTGCCGGCCAATATGATTGTTGCAGGCTCAGGCGAGCTCGTTAATCCCAAAGAAGTTTTGACAAAGAAAGAACAGGACAGGCTGCATAAGGCATCCCGGAGTGATAAAACCGTGATGATTGTGGCTGAAAATGAAATTGGGAGACCTGAAACACGGCCAACAAGCAAGGGTATGCTGACATGGCATTTCAAGATGCATAATTCACGCGATGTATCATGGGCCGCATCAAAAAGCTTTATCTGGGATGCAGCAAGAATTAATCTTCCTGATAACAAGCACTCCATGGCAATGTCCTTCTATCCGAAAGGTTCTGTTGGTGCAAATGCCTACAGCAGATCTACAGAGATGGTGAAAGGTTCGATCGAGATTTTTTCAAAACACTGGTTTCCTTATCCATGGCCGAATGCTATTAATGTAGCCGGACCAGTAGGAGGGATGGAATATCCCGGTATTGTCTTCTGTTACCAAACGGCAAAAGGAAAAAGTCTCTGGGCCGTGACTAATCATGAACTGGGCCACGAGTGGTTCCCGATGATTGTGGGTTCCAACGAACGTCGTTATGCATGGATGGATGAGGGATTTAACACCTTCATCGATATTTACGGAAGTGACTGGTTTAATAAGGGAGAGTTTGCACCCAAGCGAGATGGTGAGTATGCTCCGAAAGGTGGAAATCCTGCACGCGAAATTGTCCCGGTTCTGACCAACCCGAATATCGAATCCATCATGACTTATGCCGATGTGCTCAATCCAAAGTGGCGTCATCCTCTACAGTACTACAAACCGGCACTCGGACTAGTCATGCTTCGTGAGTACATTTTGGGACACAAAAGATTTGATTATGCTTTTCGCCAGTATATCAATCGTTGGGTCTATAAACATCCGTCACCTGAAGATTTCTTTCGTACAATGAATAATGCTGCCGGTGAAGATTTGAACTACTTCTGGAAGGGTTGGTTTGTGAAGAAATGGCTTATCGATCAAGCCGTGACCGGTGTTTCGTACGTGCATGACAAACCGGCCGATGGATCGTTGATAACCATCGAAAATCTGCAAAAGCTGCCGATGCCGGTTAAAGTGAAAGTTGTGGAGTCAAATGGTAAAAAAAGTATATTGAAACTTCCGGTTGAGATCTGGCAGCGCGGAGGAACCTGGACCTTCAGTTACAATTCATCGAGCCGACTGGATTCAGTTATTGTAGATCCTGATAAGCAATTGCCAGATGTTGATCCATCGAATAACGTTTGGGTCAGGAGAGATATTATTCAGTGATTACTGATCGAAGGATGCCATCACTCGAAGTGATGGCATCCTTTTAGAAGAAGGTTTACGGAAAGGAAATACCTTTTCATTGAAACTCCGGTTATATTATATGCAACTCTTATCGGAGGAGAGACGATCAACAAACTTTAAAAATATTTAGTAATAGTAGGGCACATGTTTAACAACAATTTGCCACCTAACGAACAAATAGTCCGGATAATGGCACTGATTTATGGTACCGGGCTGACTACAACATCAGGGGGGAACATTTCTATAAGAGAACCCAATGGTGACATTTGGATAACGCCGGCTGCTTTAGACAAGGGCAGCCTCAAGACCGATCATGTTGTCTGCGTTCATCCGGACGGCACGGTATCGGGAGATTATTCCCCTTCTTCAGAGTTGCCATTTCATCAGGCCATCTATGAGAAAAGGCCGGATATAAAGTCCGTAATTCATGCACATCCTCCGGCACTTGTCTCTTATAGTATTGTGCGTAAGAAACCGGATACCAGTGTATTGCCACAGGTTCTTTCTATATGCGGACAGGTTGGTTATGCCAGTTATAGATTGCCGGGAACCAGGGAGCTGGGAGAAAGTATTTCCCGTGAATTCGAGAACGGATTCAACTGCCTGATTATGGAAAATCATGGTACGGTTGTAGGCGGATCCGACTCAGACCAGGCGTTCCAGCGTTTTGAAACACTTGAGTTTTGTGCAAAAACGTTAATCCGGGGGCATCAGATAGGAAAAGTTAACCTGTTGAGCAGCGAGCAAATCAGTATGTTTGAAGACGCTACTGACAACCTCAGAGAGTTTCAGTCCGGATCACAGATTTCTCGGGAACAACAAGTTCGGGAAGAAATATGTACGTATGTTCATCGTGCCTGCAGACAAAAGTTGATGATAAGTACATATGGAACGGTATCTGTTCGACTGGATATCGATAAATTTATCATTACTCCCACTGGTATCAATCGTCATTATATTGAGCCCAATGATCTTGTTTTAATTAGTAACGGAACAAAAGAATCGGGAAAACAACCGAGCAGAGCTGTTCATATCCATCAAGAGATTTACAAAAGTCATCCTGAAATCAACAGCATTATTTCAACACAATCACCGAATGCAACAGCTTATTGCGTTAGTGGCAAAACTATTGATACACATACGATACCGGAGAGTTATTTCCTTTTGAACGATATTAAATTAATGCCATTCGGTTGTCAATTCGGTTCCTCTTCTCTTATCTCCGATGCCCTTTCTAAAGAATCTCCCGTGCTGCTGATACAAAATGATGCCATTCTGACAACGGGTGGGACCATATTGCAGGCATTCGACAGGCTGGAGGTAGCCGAATTTGGAGCAAAGTCTCTTATCGATTCGGGATCTATTGGGAAAATGGTGCCCATAAGTAAAAAAGATATCAAGAAAATCAGGGAAAAATTTATGTCTTAACCCGGTACTTCTGTGAAATAATGGAAAAATTTTAGCGCATACCCCGACCTTTTATCACGAGGAATAAAAAAGAGGCAAAAAATTATTGATATCGTAAAAAAAAAGTTTAATTTGTTATCAAAGGTTCATTATTGAACATATGTTCAGTCTATATTCGTAATAAATTCTAAACGGGAGAAAGGTTTTATACACAGTTATGTAGTGTTATACCATGAGGTGGTACCGGTATCATAAGTGTACTGTTTACGGTTAATAAATGATCTAACCTTAAAAAGGGACATTTGTCTTCCCGGCTGGCCTGTAATGACGTTACCTATCTCTTCCCGCAAAGAAATATGTGTTGACCAATAAGAATAACAATTGAAAACGAAAGGCAATCCATGGTAGAAACGTTTCAATATCCTGAACTGACAAAACAAAAATATGTTTCGTCGAATCTCTGGACAAGCTTCTTGCAAGGAAATAAGAAAGCGCTTTCGAATTTATATCATGCTTATTATCCGAGTTTATTAGGCTATGGACTTCGATTAGCGCATAATGAAGAGCTGATTAAAGACAGTATCCAGGAGTTGTTTTTATATATGTGGGAACACCGTAGCTCGATTAGTCATGTACAATCCGTCAGATCCTATCTGCTATTGTCTCTTCGCAGAGTGATATTTGTCCATATTAAAAAAGAAAAGTCACGATATCAGAGAAATAAGCTATATGTCGAGAACCTAATGGATGAACGGAGAAATATCGAAGATATCCTGATAGCCATGGATGAGAACAACAGGCAGTCGAAACAGATCAGACGGGCTTATTTAAACTTGAGCAAGAGACAACAGGAAGTTGTGCATCTCAAATATTTCGATGGATTGACTACACAAGAGATCTGTAGCCTTTTGGGACTGAAACGACAGAGTGTCTATAACTGTCTTTCGGAAGCGATTACAAAACTTCAAAAATGGATTTGAATGCCGATTTGATCAACAGCTACGACAGTACGGATGTGCGCTTCAATGCCACGATCGATACTTCATATACCACAAATGATAATCCTCCGCAGCCTGGTAATACCCCGTTCTATGACAAATTTATAGATCCGGCCGCTGCATCCATGATTACCAGTCATTACGACTGGCCGGATAATTTCCCCATACTCCGTTATCCAGATGTTATGATGATGTATACACAGATTCTGAATGATCAGAATGCGGCTCCACCGCCAGAAGCAGTTGATATCCTGAACAGGATTCGTGCCCGTGCCGGATTGGACCCGGTAAGTCCGTCCACGAAAGCAGATTTCCAAAAAGCGCTGAACCTGGAAGAGCGTCATGAATTTGCCGACGAAGGGCAATACTGGTGGTATCTGGTGAGAACGAACCAGGCGGCATCGATTATCAATTCCTGGGCAAGTTCCACAAGTCAGGGTTTCACAGTTAATGATAACAAACTGATTTACACGATACCTCAAACGGAAATCGATATTTATCCTGATCTGTATCAACAAAATCCAGGATACTGATTCTCACTTATATGTGGTTCCATAACCTGGAGTGACGTGGGATCTGCACGCGTGAAATCGAAGCAGATCTCCTTTATAAACTTTTTGTTTTTTGCCACCACCCAAAGTACTGTGGACTTCACCCCCCGTAGGAATACGGAAACGGGGAGGTCCACAGGCTTTATTTTTGAAAGATATGTACGAGTATGGCCTACATGGGCTATGTCCCCCGAAGGTGGATGTCCATATCACCTGAGAGGATGTTCACAGTACTGTTTTGTTTGTTGTAAATTGTTCGCGGTTAGTTGAAAGTTTCGTGTTTTGGGTTTCAGGTTCCGAGTTAACCGCCTCGCTGTGGGGCAACAAGAAATGCGAAATCCTAAACCCCAAACTTTATTTATTCATTGTTTACTGTTTTTATCATGAAATTTAAAACAGGACGGCTTCCTGGCCTCTTTCTGATTATTGCTTCTATATCATTTACTACTGTTCTCGCCCAGACTACCGTGGGTAATTATCGATCGGGCTTTCGAAGAAAGGGCAATGAGATCTCATTCGCTACAACAAACGCCGATGTGCGTCTTGATTTTTGTACATCATCTATGTTTAGAGTGCAGGTGAACTGGTCACGATCATTCGGCAACAATGAATCTCTGATGGTCACTAAATACCATTGGCCTGACGTGATGCTCAAAGCAACGGATGAGGGAGATCATTTTCAGATTCAGACAGATAAAATCAAAGTATTGGTGTCAAAGTCTCCTTTTCGAATCAGCGTTGAAACACCTGATGGGAAAGTACTGTCATCCGAAAAGGGAAGCGAATATGGAGCCTCGAAAGAAGGCAATGATATTCTTTGCCGCAAGGATTTAATGTCGGGCGAGCATTTCTTCGGTTTCGGTGAGAGAATGGGCTATATCGATCAAAGAGGCAAAGATGTCCATTTGAAAGTTGGACGCGGGGAGGCCCACTCGCATATCATGGGTGCTTACAATGTTATGAAAGCCAATTACTGTCCCGTGCCGTTTTTCATGAGCACCCGCGGTTACGGCATCTTCTTGCATAACTCGTACACCACCGACTGGGACATGGGCCATTCAAATCCCGACACCTACACGTTTAAAGCAGATGGAGGCGAACTGGATTATTATTTCATCTACGGTCCCGGTTTTCCTGCTATTCTCAATCAATACACTGATCTGACTGGAAAATCACCGATGATGTCGCGTTTCGCCTACGGACTTCACGTGGGCACATACAGCGGTGGCACATGGGGACATGAAGAACATGCCTCTCCAAATTATGTTATTAATCTTGGCCATAAATTCAGGGATGAAGATGTACCTGCCGATATCCTGTTTCTGGATTCAACATGGCGCTATTTCGGGAAGATTGGTCATGGTGGTACCACCTTTGAATGGCGCGCCGCTTTCAAACATCCGGAGGCGATGCTGGATAGTCTATACGGTTTACATTACCACATGGTTGGACTACATATTCGTCCCCGGCTCGATAATGGAAGAAATTCCAACCTGCTTACTGAAGCCCAGGCCAATCACGTGACATATCCTGAAAGAAACAATCCGGGAGAAATCGTCAACTTCTTCGATTCAAGCGCTGTGAATTGGTGGTGGAAACATGCCGTGATGAAGGTAGCCTCCATTGGTGTCAAGTTTGTAAAGACGGACGAAGGCAGCGTATTCGGAGCAAGAGCAAATGAGAGTGACAGGATGGGACCAACCGACCAGGCGGCTCGTAAGCTGCACAATGTATTTCCAATTGCTTATGCCAAAGCACCCTACGAAAAGTTTATGAAGTACAACAAGATGCGTGGCATGAATCAAACCCGTGAAGGGTATGCGGGCATCCAGCGCTATCCTTATATCTTCGCCGGTGACTGGCCGAGCCGCTGGCAGTATTTCGCTCCGATCATCAAGGCCGGTCTGAACATCGGACTCTCTGGCGTTGGCGATTGGTCGCACTGCACAGGCGGATTCGAGCAAAAAGCAGATCCCGAACTGTATATCCGCTGGACCCAGTTTGGACTGCTCAGTCCTGTTGCCATGATTTTCGGAATGGATCATCCCGGCTACAAAGAACCTTGGAATTATGGCGAAAAAGCCCTGAAAATATTCCGGAAATATGACAAGCTGCGATATCGTCTGATTCCCTATATCTACACAACTGCCTATGAAAATCATACCACGGGGATGCCCTTGATGCGTGCCCTGGTCCTTGAATACCAGAGTGATGTAAATACATTTGATATTGCCGATGAATACCTTTTCGGTGATTACATGCTAATCTGTCCGGTAACCACGAAAGGCGCCAATTCCCGTGTTGTTTACCTGCCCGAGGGAATATGGTACAACTACTGGACCGGAGAAAAATTAGATGGGAAACAAAATATAACGGTGCCGACACCTCTTGATGAGATGCCGATTTTTATCAAGGCCGGTGCGATCATCCCGATGCAAAAAGCGATGAAGTACGTGGGAGAAGAACCGGTAGACACCTTGAATCTTGACATATATCCCGATGGGAATTCCTCTTATTCGATTTATGATGATGATGGCAAGAGTCTGGATTATCAAAAAGGTGTCTACGCCAAAACGAAGATCGAGTCGCGGGATGATCAGAGTCGGATTGAAGTTGCGATTAATACACCTGAAGGCAAGTACACTGTTCCGTCAAGATCTTACGTCTTAAGTATCCATACATCTGATTCACCGGGGACAGTATCTGCAAACGGGAAGAAACTGGAGAAGGTGTCCTCTATGCAGGAATTTGAGAACTCAGTCCATTCACAAGGCTGGTACTTCGATCAAGATCAAAAGGTGTTGTATGTGCGACCCGGAGGCAACAGCAATGTAGAAGTCAATGTAGAAGTGCAAAAAAAGTGATTTATTCAGACAGACCTCCAAGGTTTTTGTTCTCGTTTTCATGCTCTGCCTGGGAACGTAAAAGCGGGGTCAGCTTATTATGGGAGCAGAGCTCCCGGATATATCGTAACGAAGCAGAGCGTCGTAACGAGGAGTACGAGAAGAGCTGATAGCTGAAAGCTGATCGCCGATTGCTATCATTATTAAACATTTTACAATATTAAATGATATGATCAGAAATGCATTCAAGATGAAGCTCAGGCCCGGATTCGAGGCAGAGTACAAAAAGCGGCATGATGAGATCTGGCCGAAACTTGAAAAGGCGATATCAGATGCAGGCATCCACGATTACTCCATTTTCCTGGATGAAGAAACTCTCACCCTGTTCGCTATACAGAAGCTTGATGATGATCATACATCCGACAAGCTGCCAGACCTTCCCATCATGAAGAAATGGTGGGATTACATGGCGGATTTGATGGAAACCAATGATGACAACTCGCCAGTTGCCATTCCCTTGAAAGAAGTATTTCATATGGACTAAGAAGTCCCCCTTCGAAGGGGGTTTGGGGGATGACCTCGGCGATGCAACGGCTAATAACTTGAATAATTTTCTTCTCATTCCCATGCTCTGTCTGGGAACGCGAGGCTGAGGTACTCTGCTCCTCAGAAAATGGGAGCAGAGCACCCAACGGCTCATTACGAAGCAGAGCATCGTAACGAGGAGATTGTGGTAGTCTAAGTAAGAGAAACGATAGATGCGTTTATTGACCTTTATATCGGCACTTTGGCTTTGCCAGATGTTCGTCTCAACCGGGTACGGTCGTTCCGACGCGACCCTGACAGGGTCACGACCCTGTCAGGGTCTTCACTATCAGAGCCGGAAAAATGTGATCAACCTGACCGGAACGTGGCACTTCCGGACGGATCCGGGTAATAAAGGAATACGTGAAAAGTGGTATGAAAAGAAACTAAACGATACAATTCATCTGCCCGGATCGATGGCAGGGAACGGCAAAGGAAATCCGGTTACCATCAACACCAACTGGACGGGCAGCATCTATGACAGCTCTTTCTATTTTGATCCAAACCTCGCTAAGTATCGTGAACCAAATCACCCCATGTTTTCTTTTTTCCTGACCCCGAAGAAACATTATGTCGGGGCGGCATGGTACCAGAAAGAAGTGATGATCCCTGATTCGTGGAAAAGCCGGCATATCCAGTTATACCTCGAACGGGCTCACTGGGAAACTCACGTATGGGTCGATGACACGGAAATAGGAAAAGATAACAGCCTGAGCGCACCCCATGTTTATGACCTCTCGAAAGTATTGAAACCAGGTAAACACAAGATCACCATTAGGGTGGATAACAGCATCAAAGATGTTGGCGTCAACATCGGGCCCGATTCGCACAGCATCACGGACCAGACCCAGGGTAACTGGAACGGAATTATTGGAAAATTAGAGATCATTTCCCGACCGAAGGTTTGGTTATCAGATGTCCAGGTCTTCCCTGATGTGAAAGACAAAAAGACTCAGGTGAAGGTATCGATCCGAAATAGTCTGGCACATTATGTTAGCGGAAACATCACGATATCAGCCCGTTTATTTAACACGTCATCCACAGAAAATGTGAAACCCGTTTTGTCCCGGTTTTCAATCAGCCATGACACTACATTCGTGATTGACTATCCTATGGGCGATCACATAAAAACGTGGAATGAGTTTCATCCCTGCTTGTATAAGCTGACGGCCAGGTTATCTCTATCGGATGGGGAAAATGACCAGAAACAAGTGTCGTTCGGGATGCGAAACTTTACGATAGACGGTACGCGGTTTGCTGTGAACGGACATACTATTTTCATAAGGGGAACGGTGAACAATTGCGTGTTCCCACTGACCGGTTATCCACCAATGACCGAGTCGGGATGGATTCACATCTTTCGCGTTGCCAAAGCTTATGGACTGAATGCCATGCGGTTCCATTCATGGTGTCCGCCGGAGGCTGCTTTTGATGCAGCGGATAAGGAAGGTTTTTACCTGCAGATTGAAGGACCAAGCTGGGCCAACCACGGTACCTCCCTTGGGGATGGCCGGCCCGTCGATCAGTATATCTACGACGAGACTAATCGTATCGACCGGTTTTACGGTAATCATCCATCATTTTGCATGATGGCTTACGGAAATGAACCGCGGGGAGGCCACCAGGTGGAATACCTGAACAAGTTTGTCGATTACTGGAAAACCAAAGATTCAAGGCATGTATATACCGGTGCCTCGGTTGGCATGCATTGGCCGCTCGTTCCTGAAGAACAGTATCTCGTGAAATCAGGTCCGCGCGGCGTTCCCTGGAAAAAGAAACGACCGGGTACCGAGTTTGATCACCGTGCTCAGATAGCAGGTTTTGATAAACCGTATGTCGCTCATGAAGTCGGTCAGTATGATTTGTTTCCAGATTTCAGCGAGATATCAGAGTATACCGGGGTGCACGAACCCCGCAACTTCAAACTCTTCCGCGATATTCTGAGAGATCATCATATGGGCGACGAAGCCCGAAAGTTTCTGATGGCATCAGGAAAACTGCAAACGCTGTTCTACAAAGGGGAAGTTGAAGCGGCATTGCGGACTCCGGGTTTTGCCGGCTTTTTCTTGTTGTCTCTGAACGATTATTCCGGGCAGGGTACAGCGCTGGTTGGAGTGGTCAACGCGTTCTGGCAAAACAAAGGATATGTCACTGCTGACCAGTTTCGTCACTTTTGTAACGAGACGGTTCCGCTGGCGCGGATCAAAAAGTTTGTGTATAACAACAATGAAACATTCAGAGCCAGCCTTGAAATCGCTAATTTTGGTCCGGCACCGATTCTTAATCCACAACCCTACTGGCGTGTTGTCGATTCGAACGGAAAGACTGTTTCCCGTGGAAATCTGAAATCGCAAACTATTCCGATCGGCAACAATATTCCATTGGGTGAAGTACAGCTTCCTCTGAGCGAGTTCCGGAGTGCGGCACATTTGAAACTTGTAGTTGGACTAAAAGGAACAGCCATCTCCAACGACTGGGATTTCTGGGTCTACCCGAATAAGCAGTTTGCCCCTGCTCGGTCGAAAATCTATTTCACGCATGAACTGGATCAAAAGGCCGAAGACGTGCTGAAGAGCGGGGGAAAGGTATTCCTGGAAGCGGCCGGCAAGGTACAGAAAGGTAAAGATGTAGTGATGAGTTTTCAGCCAGTATTTTGGAATACATCCTGGTTCCGAATGCGTCCGCCGCACACGCTCGGCATTCTCGTGAATGACAAAAGTCCGGCTTTCAGAAACTTCCCGACATCATATCACAGCAACTTTCAGTGGTGGAGTATCGTCAATCACTCCCAGGTTATGTGGCTGCAGGATTTTCCTGCGGGTTTTCGTCCACTCGTCCAGCCCATCGATACCTATTTCCTCAACAGGCGGTTAGGGCTCATTTTCGAAGCGAAGGTTGGTGGCGGCAAGTTGATGGTATGTAGCGCAGATCTGACATCAGATCCTGAAAACCGGCCCGCTGCCCGACAGTTGTTGTATAGTCTGACCCAATACATGGAATCCAATCAGTTCAATCCCCAAAGCAAGGTTTCTGTAAGAACGGTGAAACGACTTTTTGAGAAAGGGATAGGGGATACCTACAAACTGTATTTCCATAGCAAGAACGGTCCCGAAGAATTAATTCCGAATTCTGGAAAAAACAAAAAATGACTGTCCATGATCAATACCCTTTAATAATTGCCACAGAAGCACAGAAATACACAGAAGAAATATACACCTTATGTCGCAAGTCTGTGACTTGTGACCAACCTAACGTTATGATAGTCACCCCGAAGGCTCGGGCAGACTTGTAACATGATATGAGGAACTAATCCCAGATAGACTTTAAAAACATTAGTCATTCGGTATTATGAAAAAAACAATTTATCTGTTAGTCACATTGCTGTCATGGGTATTACCCGCACAGGCCCAGAATTTCCACTATATCGTTCTCTCTAAAAAGGCACATCCGGCGGTTCATTCTGCAGCAGAAATCATGGCCAGGAAACTAAATATACCGGCCGATCATATACTTACAAAGAGAACTGTTTCACCTCCGGCAAAAGAGACTATTGAATTGGATTACGGCCAGCCTTCGAAGAAACAGGTCAATTTTATTGGGCGGAATCCAGGTACTGTGAAATACGATGGTTACCTGATTAAATTTGATGGCGATAGGGCGCTTATCTTTGGCAAGCGGCCTCGTTCCTTACTCTATGCTGCCGGTGACATGAATCTATGGAAGAAACGGACGTCTGGTGTTTATGTCAGGCAGCCGGAATTCAAGACACGGGATGCCAGTTTAGGTGGTCAGGGTGAATCGGTTGCTGATCTGGTCGCGACATTAGGGGTCAATATATTTTATGGAAAGTTTTCGGCCGACTTTGTCACACTAAAACAGTCTTTCCCCAAAGTTTACGGTGAACTGTCACCTGCACAGCAAAAAAAATTGCTGGCTAGGAAGAAGGATGCGGAAGCGCAGGCGGAGCGAATGGTCAAGGCTTGTCATGATGCAGATGTTGCGTTTTATCCTTTTTTGTATGGAAATGATATGGCCCGGTGGTCGCCCGAGCTGATGTCGGCCATTTACAAAGTGTACCCGGATATCAGGGGTAAACGGGCACCACATTCATGGGAAAAGGCATCACTCAATCCTTCGCTTCCAAAAACCTGGGATCTTATCGATGCATATGAAAAAGAGTTTGTAAATACGCTTCACGGCGATGGAATGGTGGCGACCTTCTGGGATTCTTATGGAATCTACAGCCAGGACAGCCTTTCGCAAGCCAATGGTCTGGATCATTTTAATGAAGAGATCAGGAAAAATGTAAGTGAATATCAGAAAGTTTTGAGCAAGGAACACAAACCGCTTATCGTGCGAACATGGTCATCCGGCAGGGCTCACTGGGTTACTCTGCACAATAACCAGGGGGAACTGGAGCATCAGTTTGTACATGCGCCGGGCTATGGTGGATTCAGTGGTAGCAGGTATGGCCTCTGGGGAAAAGTGATAGAAGACGATCCCGCAGCTGTGACTCTTCAAACGAAAGTCTACATGTCGGATTGTTTTCCCGCAGCCCGCTTTAAAACATTGATAGGAAAGACAAAAGATCATCAACAAATTGTTGAATATCAGCTCGAAGGTCAGACAACGGGACATTACTATCTGCCGGCGGCCAATGTTCATCATACAAAATGGACGATGAAAAAGGCCCATGATCTCATGGGAAGGGACAGTGGTGTTAGTGTTTTCTGGGGCGGTACCCACCAGGCCCATTATGATCTGATTCATGATATCATCAATAGTATTAATCTCTATGCATGGCGTCAGTTTTCGTGGAGTCTTGATGCCGATACACAGAAAGTGTGGATGGACTGGGCCGAACCGATTTATGGTGAAAAAGCAGCTCCCTATGTGGTAAAAGCATTACAGTTGTCAGAACCCGTGGTGGATAAACTGTTCTCTACGCTGGGATTCGGTTACGATACGAATAGCGGCTTTCCAGGCACGATATACAGGCGGGAAGTCCTGCTGATGTACACGAACAGGACGTATTTGCCGGAGTACCAGAAGTACCTGGAGCCGACACTTGAAAATGTCAATCGCGTCATCAATGAGAAAGATGAAGCTCTTCGGAATATCGATAAGATGTTTAAATATCTCGTTGAAGCTAAACCGTACCTGAGTGATAGTCAGTATCAGGAACTACATACCCGGTTTAACTGGCTTAAATATGAAGCTATCGAAAACAAGGAGGCGGAGGTCAGCTACTGGCGTTTTCGGTATCTGCGATACTTGTATTCCATCCGCAGCGCCAATCCTGAACAGTTAAAGAAAATCGCCGAATCCTATAAGACTGTGGTTCATTATAAAGACAGTCTGTTTCAATACCGGGATGATCAAAAGTTTAGCTGTTATGATCTGCCACTAGGACAGATAAACAAATTTCGACATATAGGTCTGGGTAACCCGGTCCGTCTGATGAAGGAGATCTATGATAAATCAAGGCAATACACCATCGAAATGACCGGCCCCGATTCTTCGGATGCGAAGTCACAGGAAATGAGAACGAATACCAGCAGCACAAAATGAAAACCAGGAAACTCATACTCACACTAATACTCTGCATCGCATATGTGATTCCATCGCAGTCGCAGAATCGCGCGCATACCGAAGAGGTCTTGCAAAAGATCGCAGACAGGATCGTCAACAGCACGTCTTTCAAATTCATCAATTCCAAGACAAAACAGGAATACAGCAGCCTGAAAGGGGTGCCATTCTCGATGGATGTTAAAGTGGAAAGCCAGTACAACCACTGGCATTACACCAACGGGGTTTTGTACATGGGCATGCTGGAACTGGCCGACCGGCTGAAGGATGACAAATACCGGAATTATGTACAACAGTGTATGCAGTTTGTCTTTAATCCGGACAACCTGAACTACTTCAGGAAACAATATGAGGAGACGTTAAAACAGCCGGATGGCCTCCGTAAAGTGAGTGATCATTCCTGGTATATGTACTATCGCATGATACGTCTCGACGATTATGGTACGATGGCTGCCAGCCTAATCGATCTGTACCAACATCATAAGAATAATGACTATAAGGCCTATATCGACAAGGCCTCAGATCACCTGATGTATTTAGAGCCCCGGCTGCAGGACAGCACCATTGCACGTCATGTTCCTCATGATATGACAGTATGGGCGGATGATCTCTATATGAGCGTCTCGCTTCTTGCAAGGATGGGTAAACTGACCGGCGATAATAAGTATTTCGATTATGCCGCCAAACAAGTCATTCATTTTCATAAATACCTCTGGGATCCAGGCAGGCAGTTATATTATCATTGCTATTATACAGATACAAAAACCAACGGTGTTGCCTATTGGGGCAGGTGCAATGGCTGGGTCATGATGGCCCAGGCTGATCTGCTTTCGGCATTGCCCAAAGATTATCCTAAACGCGATGAGTTGATCAACCTTTTTCAACAAGAAGTGGAAGGAATAGCAAGATATCAAAGTGAGTCAGGCTTATGGCATCAGTTATTAAACAAGACGGATTCATATCTGGAGACAAGTGCATCAGCCATGTTCACCTTTAGCATCGCACGAGGCGTTAATCGCGGCTGGCTGCCTCAGGATTTTGCACAGGTCGCTGATTTCGGCTGGCGCGGGATTCTCTCGAAGATCACAGATAATGGTGATGTAACAGATATATGTCCGGGTACCGGAATCGCTCCATCACTCTCAGTCTACTATTCGCGTCCTCGCAGAACCGATATAGCCATGGGTGAGGGCCCAGTGTTACGGGCCGGTGCAGAAATTCTCAAGATGCCTCATTTCCATGAGATTCCGGCTTACAAAACATATCACCTTGTTAAAGACCGCAGGAAGAACTGATGAGTTTTAGATTCTTTAGGCACAAAGGCACAAAGTCTACAAAGGCCAAAAGACAAAAAAACTCTGTGTCTCCACTGTGAACTCTCTGCGGTTTCTTTTTTGCAGTTCAATGAATAAACTTGAAATGCTATGTATTTAAGAAGACAAGTTATTCTATCCCTCCTTTTTTTGAGTTGCTTTTATGCAACGCAGGCTATGGCACAAATCACATTGCCTGATGTTATTGGCAGCGGAATGGTGCTCCAGCAGAAACAGCCCGTACCAATCTGGGGAAACGCAGCTCCGGGCGAGACGATAACAGTTGGATTTGCCGGACAGCACAAAAAAGCCAAAGCCAATGACGAAGGCAAATGGGGCCTGCTTCTCGATCCGATGGGAGCCAGCAGCACACCACGTACCATGACCATTACCGGATCGAATGCAATAACACTGAATGATGTCCTTGTGGGAGAGGTGTGGTTTTGTTCCGGGCAATCAAACATGCAGTTGGTGCTCTGGTCGAATATGAAATCAATCAGAACAACCAAAGGGGACTCGGTTATCGCATCTGCCAACAACCCAATGCTCAAGCTATTCAATGTGAGCCGGGCTGTAGGATTTGGTCACAAGAAAGGGAAGCTGGGGACATGGCAACCTTGCACACCACAGTCAGTCAGAGAATTCTCAGCTGCAGCCTATTACTTTGGCCAGGAACTGCAGCAGAAGTTGGATGTACCAGTCGGTATCATCAACGATTCCTACGGTGGGTCGCAGGCCGAAGCATGGACTCCCGTTGAATACCTGACAGAGTCAAAGGAATTGAGGCCAACCGTTGCACGCACGAAAATGTGGCGGGATGAACGTGCAGAAGTCCGCAAGCGATATGAAGCCACTCTTCGTGAATGGGCCAAAGAAGCAAAAAAAGCCAAGGCCGAAGGCCGGAAGTTCCACGGAGCACCGCACCCCCCCGATGCCCTGCGCGACTACCGGATAGCCGGATCTATCTTCAACAATATGGTAAAGCCGATCATCCCGTACGCCATTAAAGGTGCCTTCTGGTACCAGGGTGAGTCGAATGAAGGTCGGGCGTGGCAGTATGGGCTGCTTTTACCGACGATGATTCGATCCTGGCGTAATCGCTGGACTCAAGGCAATTTCCCTGTGGGAATCATACAGTTGCCCAATTATCGCGATCAGAAGGAACAGCCCGAAGACGCTGCATGGAGCCATTTGCGTGATGCCCAACGCGTAACAGCCGATACCGTACCGAACACCGGACTCATCGTGACCATCGATATCGGTATGGCACACAACATTCATCCCCATGATAAGCTGGATGTCGGCAAACGCATGTCCCGCTGGGCATTGGCTGATGTATACGGGTATGATATGACTGCTACCGGACCAATGTACAGGCGGTCGAAGGTGGAAGGATCAAAAGTGATGGCCTGGTTTGACGAAGTTGGCAAAGGTTTGCAGAGCAAAGACGGAGAACCCCTTCATGAGTTTGCCATTGCCGGAAAGGATAAACAATGGCACTGGGCACAGGCTAAGATCGTTGGCAAGAACAGAGTAGTAGTATGGTCGGATTCCGTGCCTCACCCGGCTGCTATTCGTTACGCGTTCAACAACAATCCAAAAGATCCGAATCTGACCAATGAGACCGGCCTTCCGGCAGCCCCGTTTCGGACGGATGATTGGCACGGGCCGACGTATGGGAAGAAATAAATGATTCATCCTGATTTTTTCCCGAATCGTTGGAAAAAATCAGGATCTCGTTTCACATCCGGAAATGATTGTTGCATTTGATACAATCGTTACTCTCGTCAAACGGGATACTACGTTGTTCTGCAAGCAAAACAACTTCAGGATGACAACTAAAGAATAATACCGATGGAACATATACATCTGAAAACAACGATTCTTGTCATTATTTTTCGTGCTTTTCTCGCGGCACCCGCGCCTTCTCCCAGATCCTGAAGAAACCGATACCGGATCACCTTGTCGTACTTTCCTTCGATGATGCTGTCAGCTCAGATTATCATTTCATTGCTCCTCTGTTAAAGAAATACGGATTCGGTGGCACCTTTTTCATTGCTGAATTTCCGGATTTCAAAGACAAGCACAAGTATATGTCATGGGAGCAGATTAAGAAGCTCGACGATATGGGTTTTGAGATCGGTAATCATACTGCGCACCATGTGCACGTGCCAAGCATGAACAGGGATAAGTTTATCAAATCGCTCGATTATATTGAAAACAAGTGCAAAAAATACGGCATACCCAAACCCATAAGTTTTGCCTATCCCAACTATGAAGCAGCGCCGTACGGGTTCAGGGTCTTAAAGGATAAAGGATACCTGTTTGCCCGTGCAGGTGGGAGCAGGGCATATAATCCGAAAAAAGATTATCCGTACCTGATCCCAAGTTTCAGTACATCCGCCGCGGCGGACACAGCGCGAGTCTTTAATGCACTTCGACAGGCTAAGAATGGAAAGATCGTGGTGCTCACGATTCACGGTGTACCGGACTATGCCCATCCGTGGGTAACCACACCGCCCGCACTGTTTAAAAAATATATGCAGTTCATGTATGAACATCATTACAAAGTGATCGCGATACGTGATCTCGATGAATATGTGAATGTGAAAGAAGCATTAAAGATTATAACTCCACATATTGAGTCGAAATAGCCAATCATTTCGAATCTTTTTCCCATTTCCAATGTGACGCAGCCAGGGACAGACTTAAAGCAATAATTCATTGCTCATCAAAAGATTAGTTTCTACCTGTAATATTCCGACGAAATTGTCTACTATGCCAAACGGGATATCTTTTTTTTTACGAAATCCTGTAAATCCGTTTATTTTATAAATCTGTGATTAAAACCTGCTGAATCTGTGATCATTATAGATGCCCACCTCGACCTTGCCTGGAACGCCTTGCAGTGGAACCGCAACCTGGAGCTGCCGGTCAATGAGATAAGACAGCTTGAGAAGGAGATGGCAGATCCCGGAAGGGGACTGGGAACGGTTGCCTTGCCTGAATTGATAAAGGGGAATGTTGCTCTATGTTTTGGTACGCTGCTGGCGAGGTCTACTGGTGTTATGGAGCCAGATCTTGATTATTTATCATCCACTCAGGCTTACGGTATAGCACAAGGGCAATTAGCATATTATCATGCTCTTGGTCGAAAAGGTATTGCACGTCTGATAACCCACCCAGCTTTACTGGAAGAGCATATCAATGAATGGACAAGGTGGGATAAGAAGAAAGGAGAATAAGGATTCACCTCCACTTGGAATCATTATCAGCATGGAGAGCGCTGATCCTATACTTGAACCCAGTCATTTAACCGATTGGTGGGCCTCCGGAGTTCGTATTATTGGTCCGGCACACTATGGTCCGGGACGGTATGCGGGCGGCACAGGATGCGAAGAAGGGTTGACACAGGCTGGGAAAAAACTTGTCAGAGAAATGGGGCGCCTAAATATCGTGATGGATATGACCCATCTGTCGGATCGTGCTTTCTGGGAGGCGATGGATCTTTATAGTGGCCCATTGCTCGCCAGTCATAACAACTGCAGGGCATTGGTTCCCAACCAGCGACAGTTCAGCGACGAGCAATTCCAGGCAATTATCAGTTGCGACGGAGTCATTGGAGCCGCGTTTGATAACTGGATGATTCGGCCGGGTTGGAGAAAGGGCGAGACTGATAATAAGCCGGTAATTCTGGATCATATCGTTGACCATATCGACCATATATGTCAACTGGCTGGTAACAGTCATCATGTAGCCATCGGCAGCGATTTGGACGGTGGGTTCGGCAGGGAGCAGTCACCATCAGATCTTGATACTATTGCAGATCTGCAGAAAATACCGGGTCTGTTAGTGAAGCGTGGATATAAAAAAGCAGATGTCGCAGCCATCATGCACGGTAACTGGCTGCGACTCCTCAGAAAAGCCTGGATAGGGGAGTGAGTTAAGAGTTATTAATTCTGAGGGTAAATGGATTCCGCTATATGATCTGTGAAATCCACGAATCCAAAATCTGCGATCCTATTCAGTTTTCAGGTATTTAACCATCCAATCAACCCAGCGCCGGTAGATATCGGTCGTACGTACAATATCATGTGGAAAGTGGGTATTGGCCGGATAAGCATAAAACTCTACGTGCACGCCATTATCGCGCAAAGCATGATACATCTCATAGCTGTTGATAATTGGTACATTGGGATCACCGACATCACCCATAATCAAAGTTGGAGCTTTTACGTTGTGAGCATAAGTTATAGGAGACTGTTCACGCCAGATCTTCCAGTATTTCTTGACCCATGGAGAGCCACCGAAGAAATAAAGATCATCGGTCTGGTAAAAGGCAATTGTGTAATCCATGACCCAGTCGTTAAGGGCAGCCCCCTCAAGCGCAGCTTTCCATGTATCCGGGTAGTTACCATTCAGCCAGGAAGTCATGTACCCTCCATATGACCAACCGGATACCCCGATACGATCCATATCAATCATACCAGTCTTTTCTACTTTTTTTAGTCCGGCCATGACATCTTTACCCGGACCATTCCCGGTGTCTTTATAGATAGCATGTTGATAATCATCGCCAAGGTTAATGCTACCCCTGTAGTTTGGTTGAAAGACGAAGAATCCCTGAGCAGCGAGAAGCTGTGGGAGCGCCGAAAAAGCTACGGATGAAGCACCTTCAGGACCGCCATGAATAACCAACACGAGAGGATATTTCTTCCCGGCCTCATAGCCGACGGGATAAATGAGCACGCCGTCTTCCTGAAATCCACCAGGACCTTTCCAGTCGATTCCTTCTATTTTACCGAGTGTTAGATTGTCAACAAAACCGTTCAGATTTGTGAGCCGTTTGGGCTTTCCGGTCACAGAATCCATGACATATAATTCTTCGGGATGATCGGAGGTGCTTCCTGTAAATGCAATAACACCATTATCTGAAACGCTTACGCCACGACCAACATTAACATCACCCAAATCCAGTTGTTTGGCGCTGCCATCGACGGGCTGGTCCCACATTACCGATTTGGTCCCTTTATCACCGGTAAGCAGCATCGACTTGCCATCAGGGAGCCAGGTAAAGGAGTTAATATTCCGTGCAAGTTCGTGTGTTGCATCGGTGATTTTCCCATCCATTTCGACATAAACGGCATTGCCGTTATTTTGATCACCATTACGGGAACGCATGAACGCCAGGACATTTCCTTTCGGTGCATAAACCGGACGTCCGGCTCCTTCATCTTTTACAATAGTACGTACATCACCTCCGCTTGTATCAACTTCGGCGATTGTAGAATGCCAGGCGTTACCGAACCAGACATCCGGAAATTTCTCAAAGACAACGGTTTTGCCATCAGGAGTCCAAGTGAGTGGTGTAATTGTGCCCTGGTCTGTGTCGATGCTCCACGATCCCTGGGTCAGGCGTTTGGCTTTGCCGCCTTTTGAAGAAATGATCCAAAGATGCCAGGGCTGAACAGCAGCTCGTGTCGTATAGTTGTTGTGAGTTACCTGGAAGGCATCCTCATGATGCTTGATTTCTTTTGGATTAGGAATGGAATCCTGTGCTACATAGGCAATCTTTGAACCATCCGGACTCCATGAATATTCATCAATACCTGTCTTCGATTTCGTTACGCGCACGGGGTCACCACCCTTCATGGACATGATAAACACCTGTGATTTCTTTGTTTCCGGATCCTTCGAAAGAAAGGCCAATCGGTTTCCATCGTGTGTCCAGCGGGGCTCGGAAATACCTTCACGATTGTATGTGAGGCTGCGTGAAGAACCACTCGCAACATCTATGAGATCGATCTCCTGCTTGCTTTTGTCCTTCTCCCAATCGGGACGTGAAACAATCACTGCGATTTGACTTCCATCCGGAGAAATTCGTGGGCTTGAGATACGCACCAGTTTTCTCAAATCGGTTAGTTGAAAAGGTTGTTTCTGCGTTTGTGCCAATGATATTTTTGCTGATAAAGCACAAAAAACGACAAGGACAATACGACTGATTGACTTCATAACTTGCTGCTAGCTTATAATTTTTAGAAAAAATCCTCTTACACTTAAAAGATTGAAGAGAAAATAGGGTATCAGGACGTATTTAGGAAATAAATTTGCAACGTTTTACAGCCCGTCTGACAAGGTTAGCAGCAATCAGTATTTAAAATCTAATCACGATATCTCTATACTTGCGTAATCCCTTAATCAGCGATCATCGTTTAAATCTGCGGGAATAAAGCTTATGATCTAAAGAGAATCTCCCGGCTCCAGCGAATAACAAGACCACAAATGCCAGCAAATAAAGAAGAGCTTTTTCCCTGGTGCCTATAGGATCGCCGGCATGTTGAATAAAAGCGGCAACGGACATATTAATAATCAATGGAATTGTTGCAAGACGCGTGCCCAAACCAACTAAAATAAAGATCACACAGATGCCTTCGGCAAAAGCGGAGAGGACGAGAGATAATATAGAGCCAATTCCAACCGGGTCCGGGAATTGAAAATTTCCGGAAATGATCATGATAAGCTTTGGAATACCGTGCGTCCACAACAGGGCAATGATTCCGATACGTAAAATCAGGATTGCAAGATGCGCAGCTGTTGAGTTAAGATCGGGAGAAAGTGATCGGCGAAACATAATACCAATTAATCTTGTGTACCATAGATCCATAATAAGCAACCAAGATAAAATTCAGATGCATTTATAAATGGTTGTCAGTGATAAGGCCCACATAGGTGGGATGAATTCTATTTACGATAGAGCAGTGACTCAGTAAGGGAACTATTGAGTTATTAAGTACTAATCTGTGGAATCAGCTATTCTTCAATCTGCGATCATGTTTCAGCTCTCAGCACTTCCAGTGGCGGCCTGCTATAGATGCTCCGGCTATTTAACATGCCAATGAGTAAAGTCAGTAATGTAAGAGTCAGTATACTTCCAATGATCAGCCATGGTTGTGGTAAGAATATCAGATCGAAGTAGTAATAACCAAGCATCCAGGTTGAACATATGGATATAACCAATCCGGTCAAAGCGGCAAATAATCCAAGGAAAAAGTACTCAACAGCAAGGATGGAGATGATCTGTTTGCGTTTGGCGCCAAGGGTTCGAAGTAACACACTTTCACGAATGCGTTGCAGACGGCTCGTAACAACCGATCCAGCCAGAACGATCAACCCGGTGAGGACACTAAAGAGCGCCATGAAACGGATAACGAAAGAGATCTTGTCGAGAAAGGTCTGAACAGTTTGCAGAATAAGTGACAAATCGATAGAAGAAACGTTGGGATAGGCACTGACCACTTCTGATTGTATCCGCACGGAAGCCTTGTCATTGGGTGCATGAGTGACAATCGCATTAAAATGGGGTGCCGGCTCAAGAACTCCGGTAGGAAAAACTATGAAGAAATTAGGCTGCACCCGTTGCCAGTCCACCTTGCGAACACTGCCGACAACAGCTTTTATCGGTACTCCCTGTACATTGAACGTGAGTGAATCCCCCAGGTTAAGATGCAATGATTCCTGAATCCGTTCGGCTATTGAAACGGGTACCGGCGATGCCCCGGATGCTACTTTCCCGGTAAATTTACCTTGTGTCACCGTTTCTGTTTCAATCAGAGAATCACGATATGTGGAGCGATATTCGTGTCGAAGAGCCCAGCGTTCGGAATGCATGGTCGTATCATTACGAATAGCATCGAGCCCCTTCCCATTAATTGATTGGATGCGCATAGTGACAATAGGGACATTTTGAATGATCGGTACCTTATTGTCGCAAAGTATTTTTTCCACGCCACTTAATTGATCAGGCTGAATATCGAACATTACCAGGTTGCCCTTGTCGGCCTTGCCGCGCAGGTTTAGTTGCTGCATGAGCATTTGTTGTGCAAAGTACATGGTGCTTATGAGCAGCATGCCTAATCCGAGTGAAAGAATAAGTGTTGTTGTCTGGTTATTGGGACGATAGAGGTTGGCCAGACCCTGCCTCCACACATAACTCCATGAAGAAGGGAAGAAGCGCCGAACCAGCCATATCAACAAGCGTGCAGTCAACCAGAGAAAAGTGAATGCTACAGCTATGGAGAGCGTGAAAAAAACACCAATAGCAGCACTTTGCGTGATCAGCCCTGCATAAGTGATTATGAGCAGAGCAATTAATGTATAGATCGACCATCGTATTTTTCTCCCCAGCAGATTCTGAAGTGATACTTCTGATGCACGCAATGCTTCAAGCGGCGATACTTTGCGAACGGCGAGCAACGGCAACAAAGCAAAGATCACCGCAACAATAATGCCGGTCGTCATGCCGATCAGAACAGCTTCCCATGAAATCCGGATAATGACCTGCACCGGAAGGAATACGCTGAATACTTCAGGCAGCAGGTACTGTAATCCAAGACCTCCGAGTACGCCGGCAAGTGAACCCAGGAAACCCATGGCGATAGCCTGGATCAGGAAGATGCCGAGCGCCTGGTTCGATTTTGTACCGAGGCAACGCAGTATGGCTACCGTATTGATTTTGTTTTTGATATACACATTCACCGAGCTGGCAACACCAATCCCGCCCAGCAGCAAAGCGATGAATCCGGCCATATTCAGGAAGCGGGTCAGGTTACCCAGAACCCGGCTAAAACTTCGTTTACGGTCTGCAACCGTTTCAGTATGTATCTGGTGTTCATGGGCAAAGGACTTCGCACGTTCAATGATATCAGGCAGGTTGCGATTGGAAGAGAATTTGAAATAAGTACGATATTCGACCCGACTTCCTATCTGGACCAATCCCGTGGCGTCAAGATATTTTTTGGGGATAAATACACGCGGACCTATCAATGAAACAGCCGCTGCTTCACCGGGAATCTTTTGTATTTCTCCCGCGATTCGAAACTTCATGTTGCCCACATTGATGCTGTCACCAACGGAGGCTCCGAATCGAATCATCAAAGCCTGATCGACCAGTGCGTTCTGACCGTTGCGAAACGTTTGGGCCGCATCGACTGGCTGTGTCTGTAAATCACCATAAAAAGGATAGGGGCCGTTGAGTGCACGAATTTCACAAAGACGTGTCTGGCTCTTTTGCGGATAAAGGACCATCGAAGCAAAGTTCACTTCCTGGGCTTGTTCTCCGCCAAGGGAATCGATGAATGCTTTTGTGACATCCGTGTAAGGCTGACGACTTTCCATCGACAAATCGGCGCCGAGCAGCGTTTTGGCCTGGTCGTCGAGGGTGTAATTCAGGTTGTCTCGAAAAGAGATGAGCGCTACCTGTGCTGCCACTCCCGCAATAATGGCAGCCACATAGATAAACAGCCGTTTTTTGTGAGAACGGGAATCACGCCAGGCCATCAGCCAGGTCCATCTGGAAAATAGGGGATTCATATCAGATGCTTACGTTACTTAGATATCTTACCTGTTGTGATTTCAATGGTGTCGCTATCGGAAAATATGGCGCCATCTTTGAGGCGGATCAATCGATCACATTTGCCGGCGAGGTCCAGATTATGTGTGACTAAAAGGAGAGTGGCTCCGTGATCACGGTTCATCTCAAATAGGAGATCCTCAATCATATGGCTTGTTTCGTTATCCAGGTTACCTGTCGGTTCATCGGCAAACAACAGTTGGGGACGATTGATGAAGGCCCGTGCAATAGATACACGTTGTTGCTCCCCGCCAGAGAGCTGTGATGGATAGTGATGCACGCGACCCGCAAGCCCAACCTGTTCAAGTAAATCTTCAGCTGCTTTGCGAACATCCTTCTTTCCCTGTAATTCCATGGGGACCATCACGTTTTCCAGAGCTGTCAGAGTCGGCACCAGTTGAAAATTCTGGAAAACAAAACCCACATGTTGATTACGGATGCCGGCCCTTTCATCTTCATTAAGATCATTCAGACAGATGCCATTCAGGGTGACCCGACCCGAAGTTGGCCGGTCGAGTCCGGCACAAAGTCCAAGTAACGTGGTTTTGCCGCTTCCCGAAGGACCCACAATGGCGCAGCTGGTTCCGCGTTCTATAGAGAACGTTATCGAGTTAAGAACGGTCAGTTGGTGATCACCACTGATAAAACTTTGTGTGAGTTGATCGACCTCTAATATCAGGCTGTTCATCGCAGATTAAAGGATTAATAGATTTCTCAGATTATTACTTAGACATAAAGTTTCACTGATTATCACAGATATGAAAATAGTTGGATAATAATCTTAGAGATCTTTAGGTTCTGAAATTAATATTATTAAGATGAGGATACGAAGGATTGGTGACAATCTTAGTTAACACGAACAGTTTTTACGTTATTAGGCACCTAATACATAAGAAATCGATGATTCCTCATTCGTTTTTGTGCATGTTTGTAATTAACTGTTTGATTGACTAAAAGATTTCGAAAATGAAAAAAAAATTATCGATTATCCTGCTACTTCTTGTTCTGGCTGTTAGCATAAGGGCAAATGCAGATGTTAATAAAGATACGACTACCGTTCTTTTTCTGGGAGATAGTATTTCTGCTGGCCTGGGAGTAGGCGAGGACAACGCATTCCCTGCGATCATTCAGCAAAAAACCGATTCTCTGGGATGGAGTGTTGATGTAATCAATGCGGGCCTGAGTGGTGAGACCTCCGCCGGTGGATTACGCCGTGTCGACTGGCTGATGCGTCGAAATATCGATGTTATGATACTGGAACTGGGTGCAAACGACGGGTTGCGCGGTATCGATCCGAAATCAACTAAAAAAAATCTGCAGGCCATTATCGATAAAGTGAGAGCTAAAAATCCCGGTGTGAAAATTATCCTGGCCGGTATGCAGGTGCCGCCGAACCTTGGGAAGCAGTACACTACCGAGTTTAAAGATATCTTTCCGGAACTGGCTAAAACCAATCATACACTGTTAATCCCATTTCTTCTACAGGGAGTTGGTGGAAAACCGTCACTGAATCAGGGAGATGGGATACATCCCAACATTCAGGGACATAAAATCGTGGCCCAGAATGTATGGGAAGTGTTGAGGCCTGTACTTGCAAAGATGCAGAAAACAACAAGTAAATAAATTTTTGTGAATTGAGATTCTTTGTTTTCGAGGATTTTAAATATCTAATAAATGGTTGTTTTTAAACGGTTATATTAATTGTAATTACGATTCATTATCGAAGTCTTGTCATTCTTGTATCAAACTCAAAAAAATCCAGAAATTAGTTTGAAACCGAGCTGAAGAGTTTGGCTGTTTGGGTATGCAATTCACATCTTAAATGGAGGTTTGCCATGCTATTCGTCGCTTTATTAAAAGTCAGGGAAGGAAATGCAAAAGTACGTATTGAGAGACGCCAAAAATGGATTTATCCCGAGGGTGTAAAAGTCATCGGAGAATATTGGCTGCAATCTGATGATCCAACGGTTGTTACCATCTTCGAAAAGGATACCGTTGCACCTATCATGCAGATTACTGCGGACTGGGATGATTATTTTGATATCCGTGTTGTGCCTGCACTAACAAGTAAACAGGGACTTGAGATCGCCAAAAAGATGAGTTAGTGATGCTGGTTTATCTGGGGATATGAGATGTTGCCTGATATAGATCACCTATTCTGATGATCAAATTTACGATTGTCAGACTCATGATATTTCATCGTATTTTATTTCTGAACATTCCCTTTGTGTCATTTCATGGCAAGAGAAGATTTATACAAGCACACCGGAATATCGATTGATCGGCTTGACCACATCGTATTGACAGTCAACGACATCGAAGTAACTGTGCAATTCTATATATCGGTCCTTGGAATGGAAAGGGCCGAGTTGGGAGGTGGAAGGGTTGCGCTCAAATTCGGTCGACAAAAGATCAATCTTCATCAGGCTGGAAAGGAGTTTGAACCCAAAGCTAAAAATCCCGTGCCTGGTTCAGCAGACTTGTGCTTCATCACCGAAACATCTCTTGCCGACGCTATGGATCATGTTAAGAACAAGGGCATAAAAATACTTGAGGGGCCATTAAATCGAACAGGTGCACACGGTCCTATTACATCATTCTATTTTCGTGATCCGGATGGGAATCTGATAGAGGTGTCAGTGCATTCGTGAATTGTTGATCCGGTGCAAAATATCGTAAAAGCTGCATTATTTTCGTGTAGCTATGGCGATGTTATCCTGTTGATTTTATAAGCAATGCAGAAGCATGATTTCTGTCTTGCCCGTAAATTCACTGGAGGATAATATGTCTACTCTCAAAGAAGCCGCCGAAGAATTTCTGTCACACAAGCGCATAGCCGTAGCAGGCGTATCGCGAAAAGGAGATACTGCTGCGAACATTATTTACAAGAAGCTACGGGATATGGGTTATGATGTATTTGCGGTAAATCCCTATGCAGATGAGGTAGAAGGCGACATATGTTACACAAGCCTGGCATCAATCCCCGGTGGAGTCGAAGGTGTAGTGATAGCCACCCATCCGAAAGTCACAGAAAAAGTTGTTCGTGAGTGTGCCGAACTGGGAATAAAGAGAGCCTGGATGCATCGGGCATTTGGCCAGGGAAGTGTAGATGACAAATCCGTTGAATTGTGTCATGACTCGGTATCTCTGTAATCCCGGGAAGCTGCCCCATGATGTTCTGCGAGCCTGTTGATACAGGCCATAAATGTATCAGGTGGTTTCTAAAAGTCAGTGGCAAACAGGCAGAGGCTGGTGATTATGTAGTTGGGTGATGGCAAGACAACGCCGTAATTACAGTTCCATAAATTGGCCTACCTAAATAACCTCCTCGTAATTTGTAAACCTGTCCATAAGCCACGGAAGCCCCACTACAATCCCAAACACAGCAATCGCAAAACCAAAGATTAACCAACCAATAAAATCGGTATAGCTAAGCAGGCCAAGAGTAGAAAGCATATAGTGCCAATCGTGTATCCCGTTGCCCAACAGGTGAAGCCTCATGCGTTGGGCATCGGCAGCATAAACGCTGATATTGATCAGGTTTTGTCCAAGCCAGAAGGCACCAACCTGAACACCGGTTATATAGTAATTACGGAAAAAGGTATAGACGATTAATGATGGCAGTATGATCTGCATCAGGGTGCCGCCAGCCATATAGATAAACCGGCCGAAGATCATAAAGAAAACGTGACCAGCTTCATGAATGAAAAGATCGGCATTATCCAAGAGCGTAAAGTCACCTCTGTGAAGCAACAGGTAAACTGCAAAAGGAAACAGCACGAGAGAAGTCATCCATTTTTTTAATAATTCTGGCATCCATTTATGTCTGAGTCCGGGTTACCTTTCAGTCTATAGATTATCGTTCATCTTACCTGATCGATTTAATGGTAACTGCACCAAATGGAGAAGACGGAGGCTCTGACAGTAGGACAAAACCGACTCGAAATCGGCATTTCATTCATTTTGTGAGTTATTAACCAGCCAAAAATGAAAAGTCAGCAGATAGAAATATTTAAATTATTTATTATTAGTGCTGTACGGGTTAGTTGAAAACAATTAGAATTATGGAATTATGTTTGTAGGTCACTTTGGCGTTGGGCTGGGTGCGAAGAAGGCTTCACCCAAAATTTCACTCGGTACACTCTTTCTGGCATCCCAGTTTTTAGATTTACTCTGGCCGACTTTCCTGCTGCTCGGATGGGAGCATGTCGTTATTCAGCCGGGCATCACCCAAATGACGCCATTGAATTTTACGGATTATCCTATATCGCACAGTCTCCTGATGGCTTGTATCTGGGGATGCATATTTGGTGGTATCTATTTTATTATCAGACGGGACCACCGAAGTGCTGTTATTCTCGGATTATGTGTCGTCAGCCACTGGATACTGGATTTGATTGTTCACAGACCGGATCTGCCTTTATATCCGGGAAATTCACCTCTTGTCGGATTAGGACTCTGGAATTTCATGCCGGCAGAGCTGCTCGTGGAAGGGCTGGTATTTTTTATTGGATTATGGTTTTATGTCCGAACGACCAAACCTGCCAATAAAATAGGTATTTACGGATTCTGGTCGCTGATTGTTTTTCTGGTACTGACTCATGTCAGCAGCCTGTTGGGATCACCTCCAGCGAGCACTACTGCTATTGCTTGGGTTGGAGAAGCACAATGGATTGTTGTATTCTGGGCTTACTGGGTTGATCGAAACAGGACGGTTCGGATTTCGGTCCGACAGCCAGCGGCAGACAATTTACGGCCCAAGTGGAAGGCAGTAAATCCCTAGTGTAGCTACCTGTTAATTCGTAAAGTAAATAGCCGCGGATTTACGCGGATCCAACCAGATTTAACCTGGGTTTATATGTGCCAATCTGTGGCTATAACAGTAACGCTTAACAAATTTAGCTGCTCAACAGTACTAAACATATTTTATGGTTATGTCACTAGCATGATTTTATTCCTATTATTTTGATATTATTCATCTAATGATGGAAAATGGAGAGAGTATCATGATTTAGGAACTATTGATATGGAGAGGATTATAATAATAACGGGCAGTGGAAACGGGATCGGTTTCAATATGACACGTGCAATCCTGGAAAGGGGATATAAAGTAGCAGCAATTGATGTATCAGTAGATAAACTTGAGCAACTTCGATTTGGATTCATCAATCAATTAGAAGTTTTCAAATGTGATGTAACCTCAGATGAAGAGGTTGAAGCTGCCATTTCAACAACAATCAGGAAATGGGGACAGATTGATATCCTCGTAAACAATGCCTGTCTTGCTTTATTCGTGAACTTTGAAGAACAATCTCTAAATGAAACGAAGAAAGAGTTTGAGGTTAATTTTTTTGGTTATGTCCGGATGATCAAAGCCGTTTTACCCCACATGAAAGCCAGGAATACGGGGATTATTCATAACATGAGTTCGGGAGCGGGCATCACCGGCTTTCCGGGGATCTACGGATACGCATCTACAAAAGGCGCGATTGAGGCAATGAGCAGGACCTTGTCGCTTGAACTGAAACCATACGGGATTTATGTCACGTTAATGCACCCACCTCTTACTAAAACCCATTCTTCCGCACCACTTGGAATCCCGGAGCAAGTTATGGCTGATCCCGCTATTATCGGCCGTTTATTAGCTAAAAGAATAGAATCAAAGAGACCCGTCATTACGCCGAATTTTCAAACAGCAGCTGGGTTATTCTTCAATCGTCACTTTCCGGTTGGTATGGGGAGATTGCTGAATAAGATGACGGAAAAAGCAAAACAATCCGCAAGTTTTTGATTTAACGCAGACTGAACCTACAATTTGCAGATAAGTTCAGTTCAAACTATGAAATTTCTAATAACTAATAACTAATAACTAAAACTAATAACATAACTAATCACGCCCACCACGGATATTTCCTAAAGTCAGGTTTCCTCTTCTCAAGAAACGCATCGCGGCCTTCCTGTGCTTCGTCGGTCATGTATGCGAGCCGGGTTGTTTCACCGGCAAACGCCTGTTGCCCTGCGAGGCCGTCATCAACAAGGTTAAACGCGAGTTTCAGCATTCGGATGGCAGTCGGACTTTTCTGAAGAATCTCATCCGCCCATTGAAGTGCCACCTTTTCAAGCTGATCGTGAGGTACAACGGCATTCACCATGCCCATTTCATAGGCATCCTGTGCCGAGTAGCTGCGTCCAAGGAAAAAGATCTCACGGGCACGTTTTTGCCCAACCTGTCGTGCCAACAGGCCTGATCCATAACCGGCATCGAAACTGGCAACATCGGCATCAGTTTGTTTGAACTTTGCATGCTCCTTGCTGGCAATGGTCAAGTCGCTTACTACGTGGAGGCTGTGACCGCCTCCTGCTGCCCAGCCTGGAACGACAGCTATGACTACCTTCGGCATAAAGCGGATCAATCTCTGCAATTCAAGTACATTTAAGCGCGGATTATCCTTGCTGTCTTTGTAACCGGCCTTATCACGAATCCGCTGATCACCACCGGAGCAAAAGGCAAATACACCATCTTTTGCAGGCCCTTCACCTGTGAGAAGAGCAACCCCGATGCCTGGATCATCACGCACGTCCAGAAAAGCATCATACATTTCAAAAATCGTCGTCGGACGAAAGGCATTACGAACTTCCGGTCGGTTGAAAGCGATTCGGGCAACGCCATCCCCTTTTTTATAAGTAATATCTTCGTACTCCTTAACAGTATTCCAGTTCATAATCTTACACTTTGTTGGGATTCGATAAAACTTCGTATACGACTGGCATATTGATCCGGATCATCTACATGAACGCGATGACCGCAGCCGGCTAGAATATAATGGTTACAATTGGGAATTTGTTGACTCATTTCTTTCCCAATAGCCGAATATTTGGCATCCTTTTGACCGGTTAGCAGTAAAGTGGGAAGTGCAAGATTTACCAGTTGATGACGAACGGATGGCATCGTAGCTGAGCCAAAACCGATAAGGCTGTTAGCTAATCCATGAGGTCGTTGGCGCCGTTGAACAAAATCCAGGTTTTGCTGTGTCTCTGTATTCAGAGGCTGCATCGCAGAGAAGAGAGGATTTTGGTTCCATTTATCAACAAATGTGCGGAAGTCGCGAAGAATACGGTTGGCATTTTCCCGATCACTTACAATTCGTTCTTCTTTGATTACAGGGTCTTCGATACCATATGTTGTGCTTTCGAGTATCAGACCGGCCAAATAAAGACTTCCGGAGAGTGCGATTCTCAAAGCCAATCGCCCTCCCATGCTATAGCCAAGCAGGATCACATTATGGAGGTTCAGTTGCTGAAGCAGATCGTTCAGATCATCTATCTGACTTGTAAACTTGTACCGGCCGATATCATGAGGTGCATCTGTTTGTCCATGACCAACCAGATCAATAGTTACGGGATTGCTGAAGGGTCGCAAAACGGGTATTAGATGATCAAAAATACCAGAATCACCCATAAATCCATGCAACATAACCAAATATGGCAGGTATGGATTCTCCGAATGGATATAGTAATGGTAGTTTATACCTCTGACTTCCCTGAACATGGCGTTTACCGGCTAATACGCGACCGCAAATTCATTGAATCAACGGAATTTGTCACACACTCAATAATGTGAATTCCTTTTTTGTGAATCAACACCCGGAACTCGTCTATAAGTTCCATATTTTTTTCAACTCTTTTAAATTCAATGTCATATGCCTTGCACAGATGATCCAGATCAACATCCTGGGACGTTTCAAAATAAGTAGAGTAGACCTCTTCGTGCGAGGCAATGGGCAACATCCGGAATATACTGCCTCCGCTGTTGTTAAGAACGACAATGATGAGTGTCTGATCAGGAGAAACAGCTCGCCGCGACAACAAGGCATTGGTATCATGCAGGAACGCAAGGTCTCCGGTAATCAGGATGCCGTTTTTCCTGGTAGCAACGACAGCTCCCAGGAATGTGGAGGTGACCCCGTCGATGCCACTGGCGCCGCGATTGACAAGTATGGGGCCTTTTCCTGAATAACGAAATCCGAAGAAATCAAAATCACGTACCGCGTATGAGTTGGAGAGCATTACCAGCCAGTCCTCCGGAATTTCTGGTGCGATTCTGAAGTGAACATGCCCGTCAGTTAGTGAATCCGTTCCTTCCAAAACTGTTGACGTTTTCTCCAGGTGTGTGTCAGATAGTTGCTTCCATTGCTTCATCCACTCAAAATCATGACGTTCCGGTATGTCACTAAGATCAAATTCATAAGACGGGATCGTACAGAAATCTTTTGCAGAAAGTGTTGGATCCGGTAATTCACCGGAAGTTGATAGCACGATTTGTTCAGCGCTTTCACAGTGTTTCAACCACTGATTCACCCCATTGCTGATGATAGATTCTCCGAACCTGAGAATCAAATCCGGAAGTAGTCTTTTGCGGGTATCCGCACTCTTCAGGAAGGCATCGAAGCCATATATATATGGCGAGGGTTCCATCGAACGATAACGCGTTAGCTGAGAAAATGCTTCAGCGAGAAGAGGAGCCTTTAGTTGTGATGCCAGTTTTGCTGGTCCATCACCTTGCAATGTCGGACTTATTTCTCCGGTGATTAGAAGTGGGCGTTCGGACCGTTTTATGCGATCGATTAACCAATCGGGAAAAATCGTTATAGCTTTTCCTGCATCAGATACAATCTTTTTCGATGGATTAGGTTCTGATTGAGCTAATCTTTCAACCCGGACACTGTAATGCTTCTGTTCGGGTTCCAATGGTTTCCGGAAAGCAAAATTGACGTGCACCGGTCCATTTAGATTTACGGATTTATGAAAGGATTGAAGAGCAAGCAAGCGGAGGCGTTTCAAATCCTTCTCTTTATTGACTGGTTCGCCGGCTTCGAAAAAGAAGCGTGGGTAATCACCGAACATTTTGAGTTGATCGATAGCCTGCGATGCACCGACAGAACGAAGATATGGGGGTCTGTCAGTCGTAAGCACTAATAACGGCACTCCTGTCATAGACGCTTCAACAACAGCCGGATAATAATTGGCGGCGGCCGTCCCGGAAGTACAGACAATAGCGGCAGGCATTCCGGTTATTTTGCCGATACCAAGTGCGGTAAAAGCGGCAGATCGTTCATCGAGAACGACCGTTTTTTTTATCCTTGGATGGGCTGCAAAAGCAAGTGTAAGGGGAGTGGAACGTGACCCGGGAGAGATGATGGCATGTTTGACGCCGCTGTCGGCGAGAGTTTCCACAAAGGAAAGGCACCAGTCGAATGTGAAATTACCGGTCTCACTCATTGTTTCAAAGCACCTGAAATGCTGTGAGTAGAGGAATCAGCTTCAGCTCCGTTTCCTCCCATTCAGCCTGGGGATCTGAGTCGGCAACAACACCACAGCCGGCGTAAATTTCGACATCATTTTTTTCCAGCAGGGCACTTCTGATGGCTACGGAAAATTCCCCATTTCCCGATCGATCCAGCCAACCGATTGGACCTGCATACCAACCCCGTTCAAACGTCTCCAACTGACGGATGAGATCCAGGGCTTCTTGTCTTGGCAAACCGCCAACGGCCGGTGTCGGATGAAGGTTGCCGATCACATCCAACGGATATACATCTTCCTTCATCTGAGCAGTTATCGGAGTGTAGAGATGCTGGACATTGGGATATCGAAGTATGCGTGGCTCGTCGGGCGCGTAAAGCTCCGCTGTGTACTGGCGCAGACGTTCGACAATGGCTTCGACTACAAAGCGATGTTCAGACTGATCTTTCTGACTCAACCGCAATTCATTGGCAAGCTGGGCATCCCGTTTCTCATCGGCGTCACGTGAGATGCTTCCGGCCAGACTCTCGGTAACAATGTGCCCGTTGTGAAATGCAGCCAGACGTTCAGGAGTACTTCCAAAGAATGATTTGCCTTTTCTCGGCTGTATCCAGAACTGATAGCAATTGGGATATTTTTCTCTCAGATCCTGGAGCAATACTGCAGGATCTGCTTGTCTTTCCGTTTTCAGACGGACAGATCGTGCAAGAACAACTTTCTCAAATTCGCCTGATTTTATTTTACCGGTAATATCTTTCACTTTCGCCTTCCACGACTCGGGATCATCAGCGGTTATTTGGCTGTTTTGAGCTCCTGATTCCCGGGTAGACGATTGCGATGACTTATCCTTAAACCAAAGCCTGAACTGCTGGATGATTTGGTTTTCCACCTGTTCCCGCTGGCTGGCAGGTGTAATCAACAGGTTTATTGTGGCAAATCCTTTATCACCCTTACGGAAGTAAAGCCAGGAGGGGATGGTAAAGAGTCCATTGTGAAAATCATTCCAGCGATTACCCTGGAATTCATCATAAAATGAGAATCCGCCGACAAAGAGAGGTTGATCAGGCAAATCGTTCGGGTAAACAAAGCTCCTGTTCTGCCAGGTCTGAATCATCCGTGAGAGTTGAGTAAACCGGGATGGACCATCTGCGGTCAATGTGAGTAACGCTTCTCCGGCACAGAGCCCTATATCTTGATCGGGTTTTTCCCAGTAATATTTGAACCCGGACGACTTGGTATCATGTTGAATGATATCAAGAGGATCAGTCGGGGAAACCTGGACGGTTACAGAGAGCAAGTGCGGCCTGGCCGATTCTTTGACCGAGCCGATCATATATTTAAAAAAGGCTGACCAGTGCGGCTGCCCGAATAACTCATCCGCCTCGGCGGATACAAATAGCGACGCGACGTCGTGCAATGGTGATTCGACCATGCGACATTATATTGATTCCAAAAGACTTATTAGCAGGATGGATCACAATCAGTTATAAGATCAGACCTCATGATTTTCCGATGCCCGACGGGGTACACTGAAGGAAGTATCAGGCCCTTTTTAAGCACTCGAAAGATACTTTGAAATTTTGTGATATTCTAATGCATATCAGACTATTAAATCTCAAAAAGGTTTTAAAAAGCGCTTCCAATACCCGATAAAAACCTTAGTTTTCTTATTGCATCTACATACGTTGACAATCATTATTAACAAGATCGATTCAGTAATGCTTGAATTAACTCCATTTGATCTGAAAAATCTTCAGATACATTACAGCTGGAACAACGACAGGGAACTGAATTATTTTGATTCCGAATATCCTTTTCAGTTCGAATCATATGAGTCGTTTGTCAACCGCATAAAATCAGTTATTGATCCCGAAAACACATCAAGTAAGCTGCTTGAAATACATCGCTCTGACACGAATGAACTCATTGGTGTAATCGATATTCATGGTATAGATTACTATAATTCCCGTTGTAATCTTGAGTGTACCATCGGTAAAAAAAATTATTGGCACCAGGGCTATGGTCACGATGCCATGCAGAGTGCACTCAATTATTGCTTTGAGGAATTAGACATGAATCGGGTAAACACTACGGCGTTTGATTTCAACAAGCCATGGATCAAGCTGGTAAAGAAGCTTGGATTTAAACAAGAAGGGAAGTTACGCCAACATGTCTGGAAGGAGGGTACCTGCCATGATAAGCTGCTGTTCGGTATTTTGCGTTCGGAATACGAACACGAGGCTGTATATGTGACAGCCAGAAAATCAGCTGCGATCTAAGCATCCTGCTTATCTGGCTTCGTCTCTTTCTCCGGTCTTGTAAGGATTGGTGATACTATAGTCTTCCGGGTTGTAGTCGGCAAGATCGAAAAAGTGTTGCCATGCTTTTTCGCTGTTTCCGTACTCATCGACCCAGTTAATATGACTCTGTTTGATCAGACCGACGATACGTTTTGCGTATTCGATGCGGTCTTCCTCATCCTCAATACGGGGCAGTGCAGCTATCATTAAATCCAGATTATAGCCGCAATCATAGTCTTTAGGTTTCTTTTTATTCAGGAACATAGGTTATAAATTAATACGCCAGAGGCAGGTTTTCTTCTTTGTAGTGAAACAGTTCTTCGATTTGCACACCAGTATAATAGAAACGAAGAATTTCACGATAATTCCACCCGGAAAGAGCCAGACCACGTGCACCCCATTGACAGAGTCCCACGCCATGTCCCATTCCGCGACCATGAAATATATACATATTCTTCTCTTTTTGCAGAGAATACCAGTTGCTCTTAAGTGATCGCTCTCCAAACTGACTAAGCAATACCTCCCGGAAGAGCGTTCCTTTGATAGTACGATCATGTTCCGGAGATATTTTAAGATGTACAAAAGTGATGCGTCCGTACTGGCTGGTGTCTAACGTGGTGATGTTTTCCACCGGTTGTCGGATGGCACGACTCAGTGCATCGAGCAGTGAATCCCGGCTAATCCGGAAAGTCCATCTGTAATGTGGAGAATCGGCACACGCACCATTATCTTTAATGGGTTTAAGATACGGTATCGGATGCCCGCCCCAAACCGTCGCATTGGATGCCGTTTGCCCGCCGCAGGTACTCGAGTATGCCGCAAGGATCAGGTGATGACTCCATGTGATGATTTCCCCCTTTGTGGCTAAAGCGACTTCACGACAGTATGGTTTCATGATCAGATCACCCTTGTAAATCTGGTTCTGTGTATTGTCCCCCACATCATAGTCACTACCTTGGGTTGCACCGAGATGCCAAAGTGCATACGTGCGAGCGATGACCGCCTGAACCTTCAGGGCTTCGATATTCCTGAAATCCATTTCTGAACCGACTACACTTCCAACATAATCTTCCAGACTCGTTTTATTAACAATATGCATTGAGGTTTGTGTTTTTCCGGCAATCATCGTAACACTACCTCGATAGTAACGGTAAGGGTAGTCTGGCGACTTGATACGAATAAGTATATCGGGTTGAGCTGTTACAGTTAACCGACTGGTGACCATGTGATGCAATCCATTATCACAAATGATGTACCGGCCGGATCGATAAATTTGTATGGCTGGTTGCCCGGATTGCTGAACGAGCGTGTCTCCGTTTTGAGTTCTAAGGACGAGTGGTCCGTGCCATGACCATAGTTCGATGGCTTGTGGCGGATTCTCGTTGAATAACAGCACCCTGACACTGTCGGCATGTGAAAGGTCGACAGACCGATGATCGTTACTTTCGTGACCGGGTGGATGCATCAATCCGGAAAACAGGGAAACCAGTGATATTAGTGCCGGGATTAACAACCGTGAGCAAGTTGATGCTAAATTTACGGAAAGTTACGAAATCATTACGTTAGCACAAGAAATTGCTGCCTGAAAACAGTACAAATGGGGCTTAGGCTCTGCTAACTGATATTAAGACTTAAGTATTGGCAACCAACAGATGATTTCGTAAGTGTGAACTTTTGTCAATATCTTACGCCTCGTTCATTTGTAAGCAGAAATTCAGCGAAAAAAATATGTGGCATCAATCCATTATTGAAACGATCGGGAATACCCCACTGGTGGAGTTACACAAAATCAAGAAAGGCCTGGCATGCACCATGCTTGGCAAAGTCGAGTATTTCAATCCCGGGCAGAGTGTCAAGGACCGCATAGCGCTTAAAATGATTGAGGATGCTGAGCGTGAAGGTAAAATTGAACCAGGTTCTACGATCATTGAAGGTACGTCCGGAAATACAGGGACGGGTCTGGCACTTGTAGCGGCTATCAAAGGATACCGGTGTATTTTCACTACGACTGATAAACAAAGCCAGGAAAAGATTAACATTTTGCGTGCACTTGGTGCCGAGGTCAAGGTTTGTCCAACTAACGTGGAGCCGGAAGATCCCAGAAGCTATTATTCGGTGGCCAAAAGACTAAATAATGAAATCCCTAACTCATGGTATCCCAACCAGTATGATAACCTGAGCAACTCTCAAGCTCATTATGAGACGACAGGCCCCGAACTTTGGGAACAAACCGAAGGTAAGATCACGCATTTTATTTGCGGCATTGGCACGGGAGGAACGATCAGCGGTACAGCCCGCTACCTGAAGGAGAAAAAACCAGATATACAGGTTGTAGGAATTGATCCGATTGGATCTGTCTATAAATCATACCATGAAACCGGAAAGTATGATAAGAATCAGGTTGCACCGTATCTGACAGAAGGAATTGGAGAGGACATCATTCCAAAAAACGTTGACATGAGTCTGATCGATGAAATTGTCCAGTGTTCCGACAAAGATGCGTTCCTGGCGACCCGGGAACTCGCCACCCTTGAGAGCCTGTTTGTCGGGGGATCGTGCGGATCAGCCGTTTGGGGAGCACGTGAATATGCACGTAATCACAAACTTGGGAAAAATGCACTGGTAGTTGTGCTTCTGCCCGATAGTGGAACCCGTTATGTGTCAAAAATTTATAATGATGAATGGATGCGTAACAACGGCTTCTTTGAATATGAGAATGCTGTTTCTGCGCATGATATCATCAAGTCAAAATCAAAACATGTAACCGGTATTGTAACTGTAAACACACGTCAGACGATTCAGGAAGCAAATGAGTTGATGAATGAGGAAGGCATTTCTCAATTGCCGGTTGCCGATGATAAAGGATCGTTGGTCGGCAGCTTGCTTGAATCGCATATTCTGAATACACTGATAAAGGATCCGACAGCTCAGTCACGCTCGGTTGCCGAGGTGATGGGAGACCCGTTCCCTGATGTCGACAGTGATACATCACTTGAGAAAATCACCAACCTGTTAGACAAAAAGACATCGGCTGTTATTGTAAACAGAGCAGGGGGAAAGAAGGATATCATTACACGAAGCGATCTGATCAACGCCATCATTTTCAAAAAACAAAAGGAATCGTAATGCAGGAAAAGACCAACACATTCAAACAGGACGATAGTCAAACTCAACTGGAAATAGAACTTACCGAACAGGAGGCATCTGGTACATATTCGAATCTGGTGATGATCACACATTCTGCTTCGGAATTTATTCTCGACTTCATCGCTGTGATGCCGGGCGTACCAAAAGCAAAGGTACTGAAACGAATGGTACTGACACCTGACCACGCAAAAAGGCTGTCAAATGCACTGGCTGAAAATATCCGTCGTTTTGAAGAACAGTTCGGGGAGATCGAGACCCAGGGGCGACCAAATGTTAACATGAGTTATCGCGGACCCATCCCTGAAGCTTGACATCTGAATGGGAAACAGAAATTAGAGAATTGAAAATTAGCTACTTTCCTTCAAATTTCTAATTACCAATTTCAAATAACTAACGCAGTTTACTTCTTTGCGGTAAGCAGTAGTGCGATTCCGGTACAGAGGAAAATGGCGTGGGGCATGAGAGCGGCGACCAAAGGAGACAATTCACCCGAGTAACCGAATGGTTCCGATATCTTCATAAGCGCCAGATAGATAAAGCTGATAGCCAATCCATAGGCCACGTTTACACCGCGCCCGCCACGAGTCTTGACAGCGGCGATAGATAAACCGATCAATATGACCACAATGATCGAAAAAGGGTAACTCAGCTTACTATAAAACTGTACTTTAGGCAAATCAATCCCTGAAGCACCGCTCCGTTCAAGAGAGTTGATATATTGGATGATTTCAGGATAAGTCAGCTGATACACATCGCTGGTAGATCGGGCAAGATCCATGGGCATTACATTCAGCGTGGTATCACGTGTACTGAATTCAACCAGCTTGTAGCCGTCCTTTTTGTATTCGCGCTCATAGCCCCGGATGAGTTTCCAGGTTTTACTCGTATCTTGCCATTCCATCCGTGTCGCATTCAGTGTCTGGACGATATTTCCATTCTTGAACCGAAAAAACTGGACTTTGTATCCTACTTTTTGCTTGGCATCAAAATAATTGACCAGGAGTATCGAATTGGTTGATTCTTCGCGATAGATTTTATCCCGTTCAACTTTCTCTGATTGATTTCCAAGATACTGGCGCTCGAAATTCATGCGTATCGCATTGGATTTGGGTACAACAAACCCATCGAGATAGCTGATCAAAGCGACCGCGAATAACCCAAACAGCATGTAAGGAACGGCCAGTCGATACAGGCTTATTCCAGCAGCTTTGATAGCCACAATCTCCAGGCGGTCCGCCATCTGACCCGTCAGTAATAAGGTTGCCACAAATACAGCGACAGGGGTCACCAGTCGTATGATCTCGGGGATATAATTCACATAATAGATCTGTAGCACCTGTAGGATAGTAGCTCCGTGATCTGTGAATTCATCACTTTTCTGAGAGAAATCGATTACCACAAAAACGAATATCAACACCGCCAGCACGAATAGTGTGATGATGAAAAGACGGTAAATGATATATCTGTCGAGTTTCTTTACCACGGTTCTTTCTTGGTATTATCTGAGATCCGCCGATCTTTGCAAACCATAATAGTAAGCAGAATCACGACAATTGTCAGGAGAATATTTGCCAACTACATTTTGTGAAATCATACACTCAGGCCTGTTTCTTTCGGACAAAAAGATGATCCCTCCAGACCTTGATGGTAAGCAGAATACCAACGACTGTTAGTATTATATTTCCGGCCCACATCGACATAAAAGGACTGATAAGCATGTGATCGGCCAGTTTCTCACCCTCAATGAGGCTTGTCCAGTAAAACGTAAAGATGATGGCACTTATAAGGGCCGCATAGCCAAGGTTGCCTTTGCGGGTTAGCATGCCAAGGGGAGCGCCTATTAATATGAAGATGATGCACCCGAATGGGATAGAAATTTTTTTCTGAACCTCAACCAGGTATTCATGAATGCGCTGTTGCCGCCATTTAAGGTTTAATCTCAGGTTTTCATAACTTAGCAACTTATGCCGCAAATTCTCGACGGCCAATTCAGAAGTCACTTCCTGCTCCCTGGCAAGTGGTAAGTAGTTCAGTGTTGTAAATTCGCTCTTATAAGCTGGAACTTTGGCCTCTTTGGCTGACTGGCTTTTCGGATTAGAGTCCACGTCACGCAGGGGAATCAACGTGCGGGAATTTTCTGCTGCAAATCTTCTATTTCTGATATAAGGTCCGACGACGGTTGTTTGTTTGAAGTAATCCTTCGTTTTTTTATTCATCTCAGATTTCAGAGTATCAATGACCGCCATCATTGCCTGGGCGCTCATCGTCCGGTCGTCTCTGGAGTATCGGTTCGGATTGGATCGTGAGAATGCCAGTTCCGATAAGTCGAAACTGATGCGATACCGGTTAAATTTGGTGCGGTCGACCGTAAATTTATTACTGTACTCGCCGGACATATATCTCAGAAGATACCCATCAGTGAGATATAGTGTCAGTGTTTCCTTATCTTTTTCACTCTTGAGATAGCCGATTTTGGCTTTGATGACTGTAAAATCCCGTTTTTGATTTTGGTCCTGGAACAGGGTAACATCAAAAAGAGAGTCATTCCCGGCGCTCATGTGTTTAACATAAAAAGTATACCCCTTGATACCATCATAAAAAACGTTAGGTTTCAGGTCAAAGCCCGGTTTTTTAAGTCGAATGTCGATAAAAAGGGCACGGGCACGGTAATTGGCATTTGGCAGCACATAATTGGAAAACCAACCCAGTGCCAGAGCAAGTATGAAGGAGAAAAACAAAGTTGGAACCATCATCCGAAGGGGACTGACGCCGGCTGCTTTGAGTGCCGTCAGTTCATTTAGTTCAGAAAAACGTCCATAAGCCATTAAAGCTGCTATTAAGACCGCCATCGGAACGGCGAGAACTACCATGTACGCAAGATTTGAAAAAATTAGTTCGAGAATAATATTCCATGGAATCCCTTTGCCTACTATCTTATCAAGGTATAGAATTAGAAATTGCATCAGTAACAGGAACATGATGGTCAGGAACACAAAGACAAATGGCCCGATATGTCGCTTGACTACATCCCGTTGTATGGCGGTCATTCCAGGAATCATAAATGGTTTTTGATTTGCCTTGGATTGGTTATTCCCGTTATCATAAGCCAACTTTTGAATTTAATGTCCGAATTGGTTGGAAACGGGGTGATCTTGTATGTTGGAAGTTTAAAAATATATTGAAAAACATTATAATCGAGTTCTATCGACAGCGCGGCAACCCTCAAATTTTTTGGGGCCCTTCTGCAAGAATTCACACTAAACCCTAATCGCCTATAAAAGACAGTTACAATTGTAGCCGATTTTTAAAACCGGATTAAAAATGATAACCCGGACAACGTAGAACATAGGGTCAGTGCGAACAATTTTCCGTAACGGTTTATCCATAGCCGTTTTATTAATGTCGTTGGTTTTGCTGCTGAGTACCTGCGGATCCGCATCCGGACAGATATTGGGTCCGGTTCATCCACGTAAGGAGCAGCAAAAGAAGGAAAAGACTCAGCAAGTGCAAGAGGCTGACACTCTTGTGATTCCTGATTCTATGTACTTTCCCTCTCCACAAGGTACCTACAATGCCACCCCTTTTCCTAAAAAGCGATCCGAACTGATCCAAATATCACTGGATAATGACAAAACGGTCATCGTACGCGATTCAACGGGTAACTACATTGTTCAGCGGCAGATAGGTGGTCTGCCTGCAACCGCTCCGACAACCTATTCTGCAGATGATTTCAAAAAACGGAGTCTCACAAATGCTCTCAGGGACAACTGGACGCAACTGGTCAAAGAAGCCAACCTGAAGCAGGATATACAGAGAGGACTGCTTGATTTTAAGATAAATATCCCCGGCGGTAAGAAATCAGCATTTACTACTATTTTTGGTAAACCGGAAGTGAATCTGAGTGTTACAGGAACGGCCAACATGAATATTGGTGCAACGATCCAGAAGACAGCAGACCCATCACTTCCCCCCGATCAGCAAAAAAGGGTGGATCCGACATTCAACCAAAACCTGAAGCTGAATATCCAGGGATCGATTGGCGACAAACTGAAGATCAATACTGATTGGGATACGGAAAGGCCTTTCGACTACCAGAACAGATTGAAGATTCAATACCAGGGTTATGAGGATGAGATACTGAAGTCGATTGAGCTCGGTAACGTGTCAATGGAAACGGGCAACTCGCTGATACGTGGCGGCGGTGCCCTTTTTGGAATCAAATCGCAAGCCAAGGTTGGTCCATTGAAGGTGACGACCGTTCTTTCACAGCAGCAGGGTAAAGGGAATACGCAAACGATTACCGGTGGTTCGCAGGAACAGCCTATTAATATCAATCCGGCAGATTACGAGGATAACAGGCACTTCTTCGTGGATTTCTATTCGCTGGAAAATTTTCAGTCTGCCATTTCCGATCCGCAAATTCAAACGGCACTCTACAACTTTTCCAATATCAAGATCTACAAACTCGATGTAGGAAGAACTAATGTTACTGACGTTCAGCCTGGTGTTGCAATTGTTGAACTTGGCGACAGTAAAGATCAAACGACCGGCGAGTATAAACCACCTGACGATGCCTACGATAATCTGGATGCTAACATCCTTGATGGAGTTCGTGCCTCTAAAATTGATGGAATCGATGTTACCAGTCTGGCACAACAACTGGGAATCGCACAGGACCGGGATATTGTGAAGGGTACCTGGATCGAGCTTCAGGAAGGTCAGGATTACACGATGAATCGCGGACTTGGCATCATCTCGCTGACAAACGCGCTGTCATCGAATGAGGCACTGGCTATTGCTTTTGATTACACTGTGGGCGGTCAGAGTCATACTGTTGGTGATGTGCAGAGTCTTGGACAGTCGGTAAAGATTCTAAAACTGATTAGACAGCCCAACATCACGAGTGAATCGAATACATGGAATCTGACACTCCGGAATATCTATTCCCTGGGTCCCGCAAATTTAACACAAGACGGACTTGATGTAGGCGTTTTTTACACAGGCCAGAATACCGATTCGCCAAGTTTGCCACAATTCAATTCTACACTTCTGACAGATCTTGGCCTTGACCGTGTGAACCAGGATGGCCAGGTAACACCCGACAACCTGATTGATTTTATTCCGCCTGTGATGGATGCCGTTCAGGGCAAGATTATGTTCCCGTATCTGCAACCTTTCGGAACTCACATTGATAAACTGATCGATGACAACAAATCGATCAGCAACAAACAGGAGTTCAAAAGTCAGCTTGCTTTTGATGCCTTGTATACCGAACCACAATCTATTGCGGCACAGGATCCGAAAAATAACAGGTATGAGATCAAGGGAACGGCCAAAGGGGGTGCGTCCGATACCTATAACCTGGGTATTGCATTGGTTGAGGGATCGGTAAAGGTCTATGCGAACGGAACGTTACTGACCGAAGGTGTCGACTATAATGTCGATTACTCTATCGGAACGATCGTGATCACGAATAAACGATATCTGGCGTCGGGGCAGCAGATTCGCATTGAGTATGAAAGCAACCAGATACTTCAGATACAGCAGACCACCTTCACGGGTGTTCGGGCAGAGTATGATTTGTCGAATAATATACAGCTTGGCGCTACCTATTTCCGGTTGAAGGATAAACCTTTGACCGATAAGATCCGGATTGGTGATGAGCCTATAAACAATGCAGTTTTTGGTCTTGATGCGCATGCCAAGTTCAATGCACCGTGGCTGACTCGGGCCATTGACCACATCCCGTTGCTTCAGACGAAAGCGCCATCCAGTATTTCATTCAGCGGAGAGTGGGCCGAACTGCAGCCGGGTGTTGCGCAGACAAACGCGGTGAGTGCAGCTATCAAACAAGGCACGGCTGCATCCTGATGAGGCCAAAGGATTATCATTCATCGATGACTTCGAAGGATCCAAGACAAGTTTCAGTTTCCTGTCACCGGGCAGATGGCACCTGGCGGCGGCTCCTGCGGCTATTCCCGGATACGATGTTGATCTTAATAATCCTGGTGAAACGCTTGATGACAAAATCGGGCGGTCGGATCTCCGTGCCCAATTTTCGTGGTATATGCTGCCACTGAATGTATCAACTATTTTAGGCATTCCGCGCGATAGGGTTACAAGTGTAGTAAAAGTGCAGGATGTATTCCCGGGCCGGCAAACACTACCCCAGGAAAACACCATTCAGCCACTCGATATTTACTACAATCCACAAACCCGGGGCCCATATAATTACAACATAAATTTGAAAAGTGTCACTCAGGATAATCCACAGAATATGTGGGGCGGTATGACAACGGCACTACCGGACGGTATTGAGAACCTGAACCTGAATAACTACGAATTCATCGAATTCTGGGTGCAGCCTATTCTGCCGGATAAGTTTCGTAAAAACGGAAATAACAATCAGCCTGCCGATGTCGTCCAGGACTATGATGGAAAACTGCTAGTTGATGTGGGTACTGTTTCCGAGGATGTGATTCCAAACTATACATCGAACAACGAAGACGGACTTGCGCAGCTTGGTTCCAGCGGTCTTGTCGAAGGACCAGAAAGACCGGTCATATGTTCTGAATGCACAAGCGACATACGACGGCCAGTTTTCGACGAAGAGTCAGGCCCAGGAAGACGTAGGGCTTGATGGAATACCCGATGCTGGCGGCTATCCCGGGAAGGACGAAAAGACGCTGTTTGCGAATTTTCTGAGTTATATGAAATCGGAGTATGGGGCCGATTCGCCACAGTACAAACAGATGGAGGCAGACCCGTCTAATGACGATTTCGATTATTTCGGTGAATCAAAACTGCACGAAAAATATGGTAATACCAGTATACAGCCTTACTTCTGGCGCATGTATGGCTACTATGATGGCAACTCACCCCCGCCTACAGGTGACAAACGAGCCGTTACCAACAGGCCGGATGCTGAAGGTCTGAAAATTCCCAGCGTTCCCAACTACCGTGATTCGTATTACGAATACCAGGTAAATATGGATCCGGCTGATCCAAATAGTCTGGATCCGGGACAGAACTATGTCGTTGACCGGGTTGAGGACCAGAGCCACCCGGGTGATTATTGGTACCAGGTGCGAATTCCTCTGAGTGAGTTCAAAAGAAAATTTGGCGATATCCAGGACCTCCAAACAGTTACACACATCAGAGTCTGGATGACCGGTTACAAACAGCCTTTCACACTTCGTTTTGCTACGCTGGAATTGGTTGGCAGCCAGTGGCGTAAAGCGGAGCAGGTAGGTAACCTGGGCAACGCAAGTACGACATTTGAAGTGTCGACGGTGAATGTGGAAGAAAATGCCTCACGGACGCCGGTTCCATATCGAGAACCGCCAGGCGCTATCCGGGCGTTAAACAGGACACAGCAGGGAAATATTCTGGCTAATGAGCAGTCTCTTGTTATGCGTGTCAAAGACTTGCGGCAAGGCGATCTTCGCATGATACGGAGAAACTATCCGTCGGCTCTAAACCTGCAGAACTATTCTCACCTGCGAATGTATGTGCACGGGGAGGGCTATAAATCGCGAAAGAACCTTGAGCTGGTGGTCCGGCTGGGCAGGGACCTTCAAAGTGATTATTATGAATATCGACAGCCGATAACACCAACGGATACGACACTGTTCCGCGGGGCGACGGGAAAACAGCCGGAATCTGTGATACAAAAACAGTCGAATGATATCTGGCTGCCGGATCAGAACAGCGTTAACCTGGTCTTGTCTGCCCTCAATCAGATCAAGCAGTTGCGTAATCAAACCGGTGGAGATCCCAATGCCCTGTTTCAGGATTCTACAATCGCTGTTGAACTGGGCGCACCACCCGGAACGGTAGTAGGCGTTAAAGGGAATCCATCCCTGCAGAGGATTACGGAAATCGGCATGGGTATTGAAAATCCCTTGCAACTCGGGCCCGACGGACAAACCTACCAGTCGGATAAGGGGGTTCCGTCACTTGACGCAGAAGTATGGGTCAATGAATTGCGGGTTTCAGGATATGACAATAAAAAAGGCTGGGCAGCCAATGCAAGGATGAGTGTGCAAATGGCTGATTTCGCGCAATTTGATGGATCCCTTAATCGCTCGACGGATGGATTTGGCGCACTCGATTCGCGCCTGGGCCAACGTAGCTATTCCAATAGTACTTCCTATAATCTCAATACGACAGTCAATCTTCACAAGCTGCTTCCTGAACGGTCGGGATGGTTTTTCCCTGTGAGTCTCAATCTGCAGAAAAGTATAAGTACGCCACGTTATCTGCCAAGAGAGGGTGATGTCAGACTGAGTGATTTTAAACAGGCGGTGCAGAGGCGTGACATATCTCAGACGGCTAAAGACAGTATTATTAATCAGCAGGTGACCGAGAGCCAAAACTATAGTGAAAGCTACTCGATTAATGCCAGCAACATATCGAAGAAGAATTCGAAGTCGGAATTGCTGCAATACACTCTGGATAAAACCCAGTTAAGTTATGTATACAATGCAGGAAAAAGTCACAGCCCGACAGTTGCGCATGAAGACGACTGGAACTACAACTTTGGCATTAACTATAATTTGAATTTCAACAAGGTTGGATTGGTTCAGCCATTCTGGTTTCTTGGCAAGTTGCCTGTTTTAAACACACTTGCAGGCCTGCGTTTGGGTTACATGCCATCATCAATTTCGACATCGGCATCTCTTTCAAGACGTTACAGCGAAACGCAACAACGATCCTTTGTCGATCAACCAGGGAACTTCAGCCAGATTCACACTTTTGATTATCGTTCGCAATTCAGCCTTACGTACAACCTGATGCCTTCCATCCCCATCAATTTCTCAACCAACTCGAGTTTCAACCTGGCTGATCTTGGACAGGAACCAACCCCGGGCGATTCGACAAGATACCGAATCAGGCCAACGTTTGACGTTTTGAAGAGTATCGTTAATGGAGATAGTGTAAAACCACGCAGGTCCAGTTATACTGAAAATTACTCGGCTAGCTGGCGGCCCCGTTTGAATCAGATTCAGGCATTCAACTGGCTGGATTATTCTATCTCGTACAAAGGCGGATGGAGATGGAATAATACTCCTAAAGGGTCATATCTGGGGGCGAATACGCAAAACAACCTGAACATCAGTCAATCTGCAAATATCCATGTTCAGGATCTCTTGCGTAAAATACCATTTTACCGGAACATGGTTAATGCCGACCGTAGAGAGAAACAAGAACGGACAAGACGTAAAGCGCGTGAAAAACAACGACGCGAAGCAGAACGTGCAGCAAAGAAAAAGAATCAGGAACAATCTGGTAACGATAATACTGGTGATGAGATAGGACAAAGTCGACCGAAAAAGAACAATAACAGTAGCGGTGGCGGTGGAAATATCTTCGACGATGTTAAGTACTATGGCCGGAAGTTGCTGCTGTCGGCATTTAGCATGGAGTCGTTTGATGTCGCTTACACTCACAATGAAGGCAGCCAACAACAGGGTTACAGAGGCGGAGCACCTATTTTTCAGATGTTTGCCAGTAAAGGCGGGTCCGATTTTTCGCCGCCCTTTTCATACCGAACCGGATTTTTAGATCACCTTGATGAGATCATTACAAATCCGGATGCTGAACGATCTCTGACATTGAGTAATGCTACCAATGGAAATGACAATATAAGCGTACGAACCAGGATAACACCATTCCCTGACTTCACTATCGATCTGGACTGGTCTACGAGTTGGGGAAATAATTCAGTAACCAATTTTACACTTCCACCGGGCTCTGCAATCCCGCAAAATGAGTTGCTAAACCAAAACGGCAATATTAATTCATCAGTTTGGGCTTTCGGTAATGGTTACGCAGATCTGCTGAAAAAGCAATTAGCCACGGCCCGGGCTGATCAGAATGGCAATGTTATTGAAGATAAGACGGGTAATAAGGACGGACGGACCGTTTTGACGCCATCCAGCCTGACACAGGATTTTCGAAGCTCATACCTGAGGGGTGCATTGATGGTTGGTTCCCATGGCTTTATTCCGTTCCCCAAACCCGGATGGACCATTCGATGGACTGGGTTTGAATCCAAAATACCGGGTCTGGACAGATATGCATCGCATGTGACGCTGACTCACAAATACTCTGCAACCTACCGGCTCGGATGGACTTTCTACAATGATACGCAATCTCAGATTAATGGTACTTTGGGACAGTACACGATTAGAAGTACCCGGAGTCCCTATGAAGCAAACTCGATCAATATTGAGAAACATTTCTCGCCATTGATAGGTGTCAATATCACCTGGAAGAATAACATGACTACAAATATCGAGTACGTTTCCTCAAAAACGACTAGTTTCAGCTTTACCGGACCTATTGTAACAGAAAGTACCTCAAAGGGATTGACGGTTCAGGGAAATTACACGAAGCGTGGCTTCAAGCTTCCATTTTTCCGCAGCCGTCTCAAGAACCAATTCGACCTGGGACTCACCTTCAGCTATCTCGAAGACTATACTATTCCATACAAGCTGGGACTTGACCTGCAGCGTTCTCTACAGGATCAGGCATTGATCAACAACTCAAATGATACGCGCGGGGATTCACGTCTGCAGTTCTCATCGATCATCGGTTACCAGTTCTCCTCAATGATCAAGGCTAATTTTGAATATTCATACCGCCACATGATGCCTAAGTCGTCGAATACGTTTGAGCGTACTGATCAGGAGATCAAATTCAACATCATTGTGTCGATTCGTTCAAACTAACCTTAGACTTACGTTCTGTCAGTCGTTTGCCAATGGAATAAAAGAGGATAACCAAGAAGAGGATAAATGATGCTACTCCGACCCAGTCACCGTACCGGACATAAAAGGTTTGATCGGAAAAGAGGGGGACATCGGATCGAAACGTAGTACGTGTCCAGAATTTGGTTCGCCTGATAACATTGCCATTCGGTGCAATAACAGACGATATCCCGTTATTGGCGCTCCGAACCACATAGCGGTGCATCTCGATCGCCAGCAGGCGTGCATACTCAAAATGCTGGATGTGACCACTGGTATAACCCCACCATCCATCATTAGTGATGACTGAAATGAGGTTTGCGCCGTTGTGAACAAAATACCGGTTCCAGTTTGGGAAGACCGAGTCATAGCAAACGTCAGCAGAAACATGTATGTCAGGGGCTATCTTGAAAACAGTTGCTTTGTCACCCCGTCCGAACCCCTGAATATTGCCCCAGTCCACCCCGGGAATGATCTTGCTAAGAAGGCGGACAAAAGGAACGCGCTCGACAAGAGGGACCAATTTTGCTTTTCGGTAGACATGAAGAGATCCATCTGGTGAAAAAGTAACAGCAGCATTGTAGACATTGTATGGGCGACCTGATCCTGTTTTGTGTGTCAGGGATGGTGCTGTTTTGGGATTGTAAAACTGGAAAAAGGCCGTGCCGGAGATAATCGTGGTATTCCATGCCTGGGAGCTGTCGCTTAGCATTTTTGTGATAGGACTCAAGGCGTCTATTCCAACCTGTATTGTGTTTTCCGGCCAGAGTATAAGCTGTGTGGAATCTGTACGGAGAGAATCAGACTGCTGAAGAATTTTATGTAAGGGAGTGTATGGATCTGAATAGCCAGCCATGTCCAGATACGAATCGTAGTTAGGCTGCGCGACAAGAACCTGTGCGGATCTATCCGATTTTACAGTCACGTAATTGTACTTAATAAGTGAAACCACGATTGGAAGCAGAATTACAATAAGTGCGGTCCATCCAAGCCATTTACCATCAGTAACGAAAAATTGATAGAGAAGGTAACTGGCAAAAACAATCCAGAGAGTTATGCCTATAGTGCCTGTCCACGCTATAAACTGTACGAGTTGAGGAGTCATGGCGAAAGCATTTCCCAAAGACAACCAGGGCCACGCGAGGTCCCATCGATAGTGAAAATACTCATAGCTCGTCCAGGAAGCTGCAAATACCGCTGCTGTCAGGTATATGCCCTTTATGCGCCTTTTGAAATAATGTATGAAAGCGATGGGCACGGTCATGACGGCGCTGTTGGCAAGAATAGCCATAATTCCACCAATAAGCGTGGCTTCCATGAGCCAGTAGGTCGCGATCAGATTCCAAAAGAGGAATGCTGTCCACGTATAGAAAGCTGCTGAACGAGCGGTATCTGACAGATCAATAATCCGAAACAGAAGGATGAAAGCAGCTAGGACAAAAAAGGGAAACGGAAAAGGGGGATAGCTTAATCCGAGCAGTATTCCGGCGGCCGCACCAAGGCTGAGTTTGCTGTTCCAAAAGCGTAACAATCGGTCTTTCATTCGCTGTATCCTTTGCCCGCTATTACCAATGTTATTTCTCCTTTTACGCCCTTTCGCTCATTTATTTCTTCTCGCAGCCGGCCGAGTGGCAATCGAATAATTTCTTCAAATTTCTTAGTTAATTCACGTGTAAGAGCGACCAATCGTTCCTCACCAAAAGGATCTTGAAGCTGATCAAGCAATTTGACGATACGATGTGGGCTCTCATATAAAATGACGGTTCGCTCTTCTTCGGCCAACTGCTCGATTCTGGTTTTTCTTCCTTTTTTGGGCGGCAGGAATCCTTCAAAAACAAACCGGTCGGCAGGAAGTCCGCTCGCCATCAAAGCAGTGATGACAGCACTTGGGCCAGGTATAACACTCACGGTATGTCCGCTTTGCCATGCGGCACGAACAGCCAGAAAACCTGGATCAGAAATTCCCGGCATTCCGGCATCAGATATTAGAGCAACATCATGACCTGCTGCCAGCAGCTCTACCAGATAATCGACTTTCCGGTGTTCATTGTGCTGATGGAAAGCGAATGAAGGAGTTGAGATACCGAAATGCTGGAAAAGGACAGACGAGGTGCGTGTGTCCTCACAGGCTACCCATGAGACATTTTTGAGCGCTTCTACAGCACGCTCCGACATATCACTCAGGTTTCCGATTGGAGTAGCTACTATAAACAGAGTTGACACAATACGATGTCGATATTCAAGTTAATATGAGAAAATAAAGCGAAAAAATAGTATAATCCCCGGGAGTTCAAAATACATTGAACACGAACGTAACTTTAACGATACATTCATCATAATAGCATATATGAAAGCATTTAATCCTAGTGGAATCAATCATATTACTTTAAGAGTCAACGACATAGAGCGGTCGCAGCACTTTTATGGAAAGATTCTGGGCTTTAAGCTACAGAAAAAAATGGGGAGAAGTATGGCTGTTTACCGTATAGGGGGAGATTCCCTGGTTATCGTTGAGGCTGAAACCAGTTACGATCGCGACTCGCGTGATTATCGCGTGGACCATTTTGGATTTTTCGTTGACTCGGCGGAGGATGTTAATGAGATGACAACCTACCTTAGTGAAAACGAAGTAACTATTTTGAGCGGTCCGGCTAATCGAAAGAACGGGCGCTTTGTGTTTATCTCCGATCCTGACGGAAATATGATCGAGATATTCAGCGAAGATTCGGATAAATAAGCAGCTTCGTTTTTCCAAAAACACCAGAAATTACGTAAGAAAATACGGTTCAACGGATATTTCCGGAAGGATCGTTTTGAATTTGCCGCCTTACTTCTTTGTTATCACGACAGGATTGAAATTGCGTCATGTAGATTGGTCGTGCCACTTCAAGAAGTGGCAAAATTACGCTATATTTGTAGCTTGAAAGGAATTCAATTGTAGTGTATGGATTTTTACGATAGCGAACATTTAGAATACAGGGAGCGTGAAATCCTGGAGTATGTTATCAGGAATTTCATCATTACAGCGAGCCCGATTGCTTCTAAAAAGCTGGTGGAAAAACATCATCTGAATATCAGCTCAGCTACGGTTCGCAGCGTAATGAACAGCCTGGAGAAGAAAGGTTATCTGGATCATCAGCATACCTCTTCAGGCCGTATCCCTACTGAAAAAGGGTATCGTCTCTACGTAAATTCATTAATGAAGATATCGGAACTCTCACGCACCGATCGGGCAGCCCTGGAAGCATGGGAGCAGACCTTTAATTCAAACCTGAATGACGTTGTGCAGAATGCCACCCGTATGCTGTCGCGTCTCACCAATCTCCTGGTTGTTGTATTGACTCCACAGTTTGCCAACGCCCTGCTTAAAAAGATTGAATTAATAGAACTGAGCTCGACCAGGTTGTTGATTGTACTGACTATCGAAAGTGGTTTGGCAAAGACAGTGACGATGGAAGTGGAATCGGGACTCGATACTAAGGAACTCGATAATATCGCCCGTGTTATGAATGAACGGATGTCCGGGTTGAGTTTATCGGACATTACCCGGCATATTGATGAAGTACTGGCTGATGCAAAAGAGTTGGATAAGACAGGGTTGATCCGGGTCTTTATCGATTCTGCCGATGTGCTGTTCGAGGACAAGCGATTTCACAGGTTTCATTTCGGCGGCGTCGAATATATAGCCATGCAACCCGAATTCAGCGATCTAAACAATCTCAAAAGTATTATCGAATTTGTAGAGGATGACGATTTGATCATCCACCTGTTCGATGACACCTCCAGAAGTAACGAGGTGAAAGTGCGTATCGGTAAAGAAAACAAGATACAACAAATAGAGCACTGCAGCGTTGTTTCAGCTAATTACTCTATCGGTAACGTGACCGGTACGATTGGACTTGTTGGCCCAACGAGAATGAATTATCCCCGTCTGATAAACCTTATCGATCAATTTGCTAATCGTTTTCAATCGCATACTGCTTCATAATCAAAATGAAGGTGTGGAGAAACTATGATGGATAAATTCAGATCAAAAAAGAAAGATACAGTTAAAGTGGATACGTATAAGAAAAGTGAAAATGACGTTAATAAGAAGGAAGAAAAATTGAAGGATTTGATGGAAAAACCAGATGCTGAAAATCAGCCGGTCGAAGAAATGGCCAACGCTGATAAGCAGAAAATTGAAGAAGCATTGAAAGAAAAAGACCAGGAAATTGAAACCTTGGCGAGAGATCTGGCTGATACCAAGGATCGTATGCTTCGGAAGGCTGCTGAATTTGAGAATTTGAGGAAGCGTGTTTCACGCGAACGTGTACAGCTTTTTGACGATGCTAAAATTGAAGCCCTGCGAGAGTTCCTGCCGATTAATGATGATTTGCAGCGAACACTCGAAGCTGCCGACAAGAGTGGCGTGGAGGGCAAATTTCTGGAAGGTGTACAGATGGTGGCTGATAAGTTTGTACAGATTCTTCAGAAATATGATGTAGAGTTAATCAATGAGGTGAATGTACCCTTTGATGTTAATTTTCATGATGCCATGATCAAACAGCCTGCGCCCGACAATGATGTTGAGAGCAACACAGTTCTGCAGGTGCTGGAGCCCGGCTACAAAATCAATGACCGGGTTATCCGCCATGCAAAAGTCATTGTGAGCGAATAAAAGGAGAATTATGGCAAAAAGAGATTACTACGAAATACTTGGTGTCGGTCGAGATGCAAACGAGGATGAGATAAAAAAAGCGTATCGTAAAAAAGCGATGCAGTATCATCCGGACCGCAATAAAGACGATCCTGATGCCGAAGAAAAATTCAAAGAGGCGGCCGAGGCTTTTGATGTCCTGAAGGATCCGAACAAGAAGGCACGGTACGATCAGTTTGGTCACGCAGGAATGAACACTGGCGGTTTCCATGAAGAGGACTTCCATAATGTCAATATGGATGACATCTTCAGCCGTTTCAGCGACATATTTGGTGCTGATATTTTTGGGGGTGATATCTTTGGTGGCGGTACCCGGACCCGCACGCGTCGCCGCTCAGCCGGTGTTCCGGGCGATGATCTTAAGATACGTCTGAAGCTGAACATCGATGAGATTGCCTTTGGCGCTGAAAAGAAACTGAAGGTCAAGAAATATATCACCTGCGAACACTGCCATGGAACAGGTGCCGAGACCGATGACGATTTCATGATGTGTCCGACATGTAACGGCACGGGTGAGATTCGCCAGGTCTCACGGACCATGTTCGGCCAGTTTGTGAATGTCCAGCCCTGTCCGAACTGCCACGGTGAAGGGCGTATCATAAAAAATAAATGTTCCCACTGCCACGGTGAAGGGCGCATGAAAGGCGAGGAAACCGTGATGGTGAAGATCCCGTCAGGTGTGCATGAAGGCAATTACATTTCACTTCGCGGACAAGGTAATGCCGGTGTTCGCGGCGGTGCGCCCGGCGACCTGATTGTGTTGATCGAAGAGAAAAAGGATGATCGTTTCTCCCGGGACGGCAATGACATCTATTACGACTTACATCTCAGCATTCCTGATGCCGTTTTAGGCACTGAAGTGGAAGTCCCAACGCTGAAAGGCAAAGCAAAGCTTAAGATCGAGCCGGGTACGCAGCCGGGTAAGCTGTTGCGCATGAAGGGCCGGGGAATCATCGGACTCAATACGAGTGATGCCGGAGATCAATATGTGCGTGTTCAGGTTTATGTGCCAACGAAAATCAGCGATGAGGAACGAGCTGCATTTGAAAAGCTTCGCAATTCTGAACACATGAGCCCCTATCATCAAAATGGAGAAAAGAAAGATTTTTTTTCGAGGATAAAAGAAGTTTTTAGCTGAATAATTTCAGAAATACTAATTACTGCATCGTATACCCTGACAGGGTCATGACCCTGTCAGGGTATTTTTTTTCAGTCTATTAACCCTCGTTCCCTAGCTCTGCCTGGGAACGATTTGCGGGATGCGCCGCTTCCAAAGTGATACAAAGTCTAATCTACAAAGCCACAGAAACACTCCCGAAACTACGGGACCCCGTGTATCTTCGTTCCTCTGTGGTTGTTATTCCGGTGCTAGTATTTACCGCAGAGAGGGTACAGAGAATTCACAGAGCCGGGAATATCAGGGAGTGTATACTTTAACTTTTTTCCCTTCACTTGTATTTACGCAGGTTGATGCGCATCAACCTGCAGGCGTCCATCAAGTCATCTTCAACGCATCACAATTATCGAGCGGCGTTTATTTTTACCGTTTAGAGACAGAAAACAAAGTACTGGTAAAGAAGATGATGTTGATGAAGTAACTACGAAACTCACCCTGACAAGGTCAGATGACCGGATGGATCAGAGGTTGTAAGTAAAGAAAATGAATCTTGTTTTTGCAAGAGAACTGACCCTGTCAGGGTTCTTAAGCACAAGGCTTTTGAAAAAAACTTGCTGATCTTTTTATAAGGTAGTGAGCGCAAACCTGACAGGTTTTTAAAACCTGTCAGGTTTCTTAGTCACTTCAAATTCTTTGTCTTCTTCCTCGATTCATCGCGCATTTTCTCATGATAAGCCGTTAACGCATCAGAAAGCCGTTCATCTGTAGCCGAGAGAATACGTACAGCAAGTAGTCCGGCATTCATGGCGTTGCCAATCGCTACCGTTGCAACGGGAACACCTTTGGGCATCTGAACGATAGAGTAGAGACTGTCGACACCGTTCAAGTGACGACTGGCTACGGGCACTCCTATCACCGGCAGTGTAGTATGTGCAGCCAGCATTCCGGGGAGATGTGCAGCACCGCCGGCTCCGGCGATAATCACTTTGATTCCTCGTGATCGGGCCTGTTTCCCATAGTCGGCCATATCGTCGGGCGTACGATGTGCCGAGACGACTTTAGCTTCGTAAGGGACATCAAACTGCTCGCAAATTTCTGCCGCTGCTTTCATTGTGGGCCAGTCTGAGTCACTGCCCATTACGATTCCTACCTTTGGGTCTTGTGCTGTCATCAGATTTGAATGTTTTCAGTTATTCTTTTTGCTTCAGCGTATGTTTTTGCCAAATCATCACCCAGTAACGTCAGGTGTCCCATCTTTCTGCCCGGGCGACTTTTAAGTTTGCCGTAAATATGCAAATGTGCATCGGCAGTTTCTATAGCTTCCATTGCGTTACTAACCTGTGCTATACGGTCGTGGGTGCCAAGTAGATTGATCATCACGGCAGCAGGGTGTATCAGGCTGGTATCGCCAAGAGGAAGACCGGTCACGGCCCGTACATGATTTTCGAACTGTGAAGTGACCGTTCCTTCAATAGTATAATGACCAGAGTTATGAGGACGTGGTGCCGATTCGTTAAGCAAGATCTGACCATCTTCAGTCAGGAAAAACTCATAAGCAAAAAGTCCGACACCGTTGATAGCCTCTGTTGCTGCAATGGCCATCTCTTTGGCTTTCTCCTGGAGTTCCGGTGCGATTTCAGCCGGTGAGAGGACGGCCGTACAGATATGATTTTCCTGGATGGTCTCACAACACGGATAGGCTTTAACTCCTGTGTGGTTCCGGGCGACCTGAACAGCAAGTTCTTTCCGAAAGGGAACAAAGGCTTCAGCCAGTATGTCGTGATCTTTCTCTCCGCCCAGTTTCGTGAACGCCTTTTCAGCTTCATCAGCATTGTTGACGGTCTCGTTACCGTATCCGTCGTATCCACCTTTCGAGGATTTCAGGAGGTAAGGCCAGCCATGCTCGTTGCCGAAAGCTTCCAATTCCTCCCTCGAATGTACCAGCTTGTAAGGGCACACGGGGATCCCGGCTTTACGGAATGTCTCTTTTTCGATGAACTTGTTTTCGATAAGCTTGAATGTCTCCGGCGATGGGTACATTGGGGTACCCGAAATACGGGCGACCTCTTCAAGGATATCTGAATCGATGAATTCATTTTCGAGTGTAATTACATCACATGATTCGGCAAACCGGGTCATTGCATCTGCATCTCCGAAATTTCCCTGGGTAACATGAGGAGTCATCAATTCAACGGGTTCCGGATCTCTGGATGTAGAAAAAACAGCGATCTGCATGCCAAAGCGAAACGCCTCAACAGCTGACATGCGAGCAAGTTGACCGCCGCCCAAAAAACCGAGACGAAATTCTGATCTTAAAATCTGGTCGATAGTTTGTGACATCTTATCGTTTATTGATTATGAATCATCTTCCACCGTAATCGCTGATTCACTTAAAAATTGCTATCTTTTCAATATCATTCCTTCGGTAGACGCCGGAAAATACCAAAATCACTCGCACCATTAAAATGAATATTGAGGACAGACTGCAACGTGTTGACGAACGATACCGTGAACTGAATAACATACTCAGTGATCCTGATATCTATAGTGACCCTGCGCGATATGCCGATCTCAGCAAGGAGCACAGTTCATTAGCTGAACTGGTAGAAGATTATGGGCGCTGGCGGAAACTGAAGAAAACGTTAGCAGACAATAAAGAACTGATTTCACTCGATCCCAGTTCAGAACTTGCCGAGATGGCGCGTGATGAGAACCAGCAGCTGAAAGAAGACATGGAACAACTGGAAGAGGAAATTAAAATTAAGCTGGTTCCCAAAGATCCGGAAGATTCGAGGAATGCAATCGTTGAAATTCGCGCCGGAACCGGGGGAGACGAGGCCGCCATCTTTGCCGGTGATTTGTTTGAAATGTACCGTCGTTACGCAGATGAACAAGGTTGGAAACTGGAACTTTTGACCCTAAGTGAGGCAGCAAAAGGCGGATTCAAGGAAATTGTGTTCCAACTGAGCGGCAACGAGGTATTCGGCAAGATGAAATTTGAACGGGGTGTGCATCGGGTTCAGCGTGTTCCGGAAACAGAGTCACAGGGACGAATCCATACCTCGGCGGCTACGGTCGCTGTGCTTCCTGAGGCGGAAGAGGTCGACATTCAGATCAATCCGGCCGATCTCGAATTCGAGGCTTATCGTTCGACCGGAGCCGGTGGTCAGCACGTAAATACCACTGATTCCGCCGTCCGCATTCGTCATATTCCTTCAGGTGTTGTCGTTACATGCCAGGAAGAACGATCTCAGCACAAAAACAGAGACAAAGCCATGAAGATGCTCCGCTCCAAGCTGTACGAGGCTGAATTGCAGGAGAAGGAGTCGAAGCGGGCCGCTGAACGCAGAAGCCAGGTTTCAACCGGTGATCGAAGCGCCAAAATCCGTACCTATAATTTCCCACAGGGACGGATGACGGATCATCGTATTGGTCTCACACTCTACAATCTCGATGATATCATGAAAGGTCATATCGAAGAAGTGATCAACGCGCTGCGCGTACAAGACAACTTGGAAAAACTGAATGCCACAGCGCAAGAGTGACTTATCTAATTTTGAATTAGGTGTTTCATATCCCCTGACATTTAAACGTTGACACCTTGACACCCTAACACATTAGTACGTTGTGATATCTTTAGCGCATTTCCCCACTTATTTTCATACTTTGATAGCTGAATTTCCGAATTGACTAATTTCGCCAGAATTTGCAAGGCGAACGTAGTCTCATTATTGATCTGCTTTGTATATCTATTACTCTAAAAATTGATTTATTAAAAATAGGATGTACGTTGATTGATCAAGATGCCTGCATAAAAAAAGCGTGAATAAAGCAAAAATATCATGATTGGTAAGAAAATCTACCTGTGGTTGGGTATTATCGTCGTCCTCATTTTTCTGTTGGCTTCTTTCAGCCATTGGATAGTAACCTGGCTCTGGCTAAACCAGTTTGGTTATTCCGGGGTTTTTGTGACGATCAAGGCGACACAAATCATCTTGATGCTCATGGCATTTATCGCTGCCGGCGTATTTGCCGGTGCGAATGCCTGGTGGATGAATAAGACTCTGGGTGAGAGTGAGATTACAATAACGCGTCCGGATGGATCAGTTGCTGTATTTGGCGGAGAAGAATTTAAGCGCTGGCTTAAAATCATACTGATAGTAGTCACAATCATTGTTGCGGCACTTTTCGCCTTTACTTTTTTCTATCACTGGGATACCTATTTTCGTTTTCACTGGCGGGAAACGTTTGGCCAGGTTGATCCCATATTTCACAAGGACTTTGGTTTTTACCTGTTCCGCCTGCCATTTCTCAACCTGATTCAGGGTAGCTTTTCGACCCTGACCTTTATCCTGACTGGCGCTATAATCGTGATCTATCTCTACAGTGGCCAGATGAATTATCACAAAGGCGTCGGACTTCGTGCAAAGAGTGCCATTACTCGTCATATTAGTATTAACGTTGCAGTGTGGTTGTTCTTTGTTGCCTGGGGATTTTTTCTTGATCGATATGAACTGCTCAGCCGGCGCTCAGGTGTCGTTTATGGTGTAGGTTACACGGATACTCATATTGTCATACCCGTGCTTTGGCTGATGATAATCGTCTGTATTGTATTTGCTGTACTGGCCGTTTTTGAATGGTTCATAAACAAGCCAAACTGGGCGATTGGAGCGCTGGCAATCTTTATCGGGTTGTTTATCCTCGGGCGGCTCGTTTTACCAGGAATGATCCAAAGTTTTATTGTTGAACCCAATGAGCTGAAGGCTGAAACACCTTACCTCAAAGACAATATCAAATGGACTAATTATGCGTTTGGTTTGGATAGATTCAAGGAATCGTCCTATGCTGCTGTCGATTCGTTGAGATGGCAGCAGATCCAGGATAATGAAGAAACGGTGCACAACATCCGTCTGTGGGACCATAGGGCACTCATCCAAACATATCGGCAACTCCAGGAAATCCGAACGTACTATCAATTTTACCGGGTTAACGTCGATCGCTACAAATTAGAAGGGTCAAACCGTCAAGTGATGCTTTCGGCACGTGAACTGGCGCAGGGACTTCCGGGGAAAGCCGATACCTGGGTTAATGAACATCTTCAATACACTCATGGCTTTGGATTGGCGATGAGTCCGGTCGCCGAGAAAGGCGAAGAAGGTGTCCCTAAATTATATATCAAAGATCTGCCACCGGTTGCTGAAAAAGGATTGAAAGTTGATCAGCCGTCTATTTATTACGGTGATAACCCAACCTATTACCGCGTTGTTAATACCAACATCCCCGAGATGGATTATCCAAAAGGAGATAATAACGTTTACAGTCATTATGCCGGAAAGGGCGGCGTTGCAACCGATACGTTCTGGAGACGTCTGCTCTTTGCCTGGGATTTCCGTGATTTCAACCTGGTGCTTTCAGAATACATTCGTTCGGGCAGTAAAATCCAGTTCTGGCAATCTGTCAGAGAACGCATTCAACACATTGCGCCTTTCCTCAAACTGGATTCTCACCCGTACCTTGTTCTCAGCAATGGACATCTCTACTGGATGGAAGATGCCTACACAATTGCTCCAAATTTTCCGTATTCGGAAACCTATCAGGGACAATTCAGCTACATTCGAAATTCAGTTAAAGTTGTTGTTGATGCGTATAACGGATCTGTGGATTTTTACGTCATGCAGCCGAAAGAACCGGTGCTGCAGGTGTACCGCGAGGCATTTCCTGAGCTTTTTAAGCCGTTTTCTGAGATGCCCGAAGGCTTGCAGCAGCATATCCGTTATCCTTTGGACCTGTTTGAGATTCAAATGGATAAATACAATACATACCATATGAAAGATCCTCGTGTTTTTTACAATAATGAGGACCTGTGGTCCCGGGCAATGGAAAAATACGCCGGCCAGCCAATACTTATGGAGCCATATTACGTCCTGACTAAGCTTCCGGGAGAATCAAAGCAGGAATATATGCTGATTAGTCCGCTTACACCGAGCAAACGCGACAACATGATTGCCTGGATTGCTGCCAAGTGCGATCCCTCGGATTACGGTAATGTACTCGTCTACCAGCTTCCCAAGGATAAACTGGTGTATGGACCAAATCAGATTGAAGCACGTATCGATCAGAACACAGATATCTCGCAACAACTGTCACTTTGGGACCAGAGAGGCTCGCACGTGATACGCGGTAATCTTATGGTCATCCCGATAGACCGTTCATTTCTGTATGTAGAGCCGGTCTTTCTGATCGCTGAGGGATTGAACATACCCCAGCTTCAGCGTGTGATCGTCAGTGATGGCGAGAAGACCGTTATGCGTCCAACGATGGATGAAGCTCTTCAGGCTTTGTTTGGCACTGCTGCACCGGTAGCGCAACGTCCGCCTTCAGCTATTCAGCCGTCGAGTGTCGATATACAGACGGTCAAGAATTACTGGCAAAAGCTGCAGAGTGCGATGAAGTCTGCTAACTGGCAGGAGTTTGGCCAGCAGATGAACTCCATTCAGAAATGGATTGACCAGCATTCTTCAAGTTCTGATACCTTGAGGAACTCCGGGAAAAAGTAATATTGCCGGCTCTGGGTCTTCATCAGAATGAAATGGCAGGATTCAGACCGACATATCAATTGAAATGATATTATCACGCATGACGTTTTAGGATTTCTCAATTAAATCCGCGAAGGATGATTATTTCGTTGACGTTACAAACTTTATATTAATCATCCACCTTAAGTCATCATTATTCAGTATGCTGGAAGTAACAACCTGATAAAGAGATAGGAAATTAGTAATTGGTGATATTGTTGCGTTTTGATGAAATCAGAAAATATCTGAACAAGAATTGTAGTGCACATCTGAACTGATTTTTCATGAAGACCTTCTTCACATATACCCGTTTCAGAGAGTTTCTGCGGCACGTGCGCATAGGGTGGCTGTTGTTTACATCTCTGCTGATTATTGGTCTTTTCTTCGGGCTTTTTGAGCTGATTCAGGTACTCTTTATTCATCAACCATCCACTGATGAGCTTCGTTGGTTTTATTTCACCCGAAGTATTCTTCTTTCGTTCGTGCTCGTCGTTTGGGCGGCATGGACCATTTATCACTACAGGGGATTGTATCGCGAGCAACTGCACGCTTTAGAAGAGCGATACGAGGATATCATAGAGCACTCCGCAGACGCGATTATTACCATCGATCAGGGTAATATCATCAGGACCTGGAATCAGGGGGCAAAGATGATTTTCGGGTGGGAGAGGGATGAGATGATTGGCCAAAATCAAACAAAACTTATTCCCAGAGAACTGTTGGATAAAAATGAACTGCTGTGTATTAAAGAGGGGATTGATCAGTTTGGATATGTAAGAAATTATGAGACAGAACGCCTTGATAAAGATGGTAAGAGAATACTTGTACAACTGACCGAGTCACCAATAAAAACGGATAAGGGAGAGGTCATTGGGCGATCTCAAATAATGCGTGATATTACGCACGACCGTATGCAGGAGCAACAACTTCAACATTCGGAACGGCTTGCATCGATCGGTCATATGGCTGCAGGAATAGCACATGAGGTCGGGAATCCATTAACAGCGATATCCTCACTCGTTCAGTTGATGCAACGCCGGACAAGCGATGTTTTCCTCACTGAAAATCTGTCCAAGATTCGCGAACACATAAACAGAATCACCAAAATAGTCAGGGACCTCGTTGATTTCTCTCGTCCAACGCTCATGAGCAGAAACTCATCCGACGTTAATAAAGTTGTGGACTCGGCGGTAGGATTGCTAAAACATGATTCCAGAACGCGCAATATTGATTTTGTCATCGATACCGAACCCGGACTCCCGGCAACTATGGCAGTTCCCGATCAGCTTTACCAAGTGCTCGTGAACCTGCTCCTGAATGCCGTTGATGCGGTTGTGGAATGCGATGACAAGCATATCGCCGTTGTAACAGCTACGGTTGACCATGCTGTACAGATCAAAGTTATTGATAACGGGTGTGGTATACCCGATGAAATCCGGAACAGAGTATTCGAACCATTTTTCACGACAAAAGATGTCGGTCAAGGAACCGGACTTGGATTATCGGTAAGTCATGGGATCATCAAACGCATGGGTGGAGAAATTTTCGTAGACTCCAAAGTCGATAAAGGAACTACATTTATCATTCACCTGCCAGTTAAGGAAAAAACAGTACAACATGTCGGGAACGATACTCATAGCTGACGACGAACCAGAAATTCGGAATAGTCTCTCCGCTGTACTCCAGGATGAAGGGTACATCTGTTACACAGCTGGTGATGGGCTGGAGGCACTTAAAACGATCATGGATCAGGACATCGATGTTCTGATCAGTGATATTAAGATGCCAGCCATCGATGGGTTGAAGCTTCTGGAGAAGACGCTTCAGCGCTCACCTCAGACCCTCGTTGTACTTATTACAGCCTATGCATCAGTAGAGACAGCTATTCAGGCGCTCCGAATGGGAGCTTCCGACTATCTGCTCAAACCACTCGACTTCGATGAGGTTATTTTACGGCTGAAGCATCTCATGCAGCGCAAAGCACTGGCTCTTGAAAACCAATACCTGCGTGAACAAATCAGCAGGGAGTACAATTTTTATGATATTATTGGCGAAAGCGAGGCCATGAACAAGGTCTTTGACCTTATCCGCAAAGTCAGCGGAACAACTACCAATGTCCTTATCACCGGGCGTAGCGGAACTGGAAAAGAGTTAGTGGCGCGAGCTGTACATGTAAACAGCGATCGTGCTGATAAGCGTTTTATTCCTGTAAACTGCGGGGCGATCCCTGAAAATCTGTTTGAATCAGAACTTTTTGGATATCGAAAGGGTGCTTTTAGCGGTGCGGTTAGCAACCATAATGGCGTTTTCAAAGAGGCTACTGGAGGGACCATATTTCTTGATGAGATCGGTGAGATACCTGAGCACATACAAGTGAAACTGCTTCGTGCTATTCAGGAAAAGGAAATACAACCACTGGGCTCAAGCGTATCGGTAAAGGTTGACGTAAGGATTGTTGCTGCCACAAACAGGAACCTGGAAGAGGAGGTCGATAAAGGCAATTTCCGCGAAGATTTGTTTTACCGGTTGAATATCATCGAGATTAATGTACCCGAATTGAGCGAACGGAAGGATGATGTTCCATTGCTGGCAAGGCATTTCATGAATAAGTACAACAGGGAGTTTCACCGCCAGATAAAGGGAATAGACAGCGAAGCGGTCAAAGCGTTGATGCAGTACGAGTGGAAAGGACAGGTTCGTGAACTTGAGAATGTGATTGAGCGTACGGTGCTGCTGTGTGAAGGTGATTATATTCAAAAATCAGACCTGCCGGTAGGCCTTCAGCAGAACAACCAATCGACAGAGGGGAATGGTGATTTGTTTGGAATTGAAAATCTTGAGCAAAGTCTGGCCGAATTTGAAAAAAGACACATCACCAATATGCTTTCAATGCTGAATGGAAACCGGGCCGAAGCATCTCGGCGGCTTGGCATCGATCCGTCGACGCTCTATCGCAAGATGGAGAAATATCAGATTAAGTAGGTATTGGTTGCCGGTTGACTGTTGTTAGTAGAGACTATCAATAACTCTCGATAATTACAATGGTGGTTTAACCCCTAAATTCCCTTAAGAGGACTTATACAAACGAGAGTTCGAGATAAGCGTTGTGAGAAATCGTTAAAAACAATTCTATTTAAGATCGTCGACAAATAACCCCCGGATTAATCCGGGGGTTATGAAGAATCAGCAAACTTCTTAACCGTTTTAACGGTTCTTGTCGGTCTTGGTATACGCTTATTATTGTGAAATTAGCGTTCAACAAGCAGGTTTATCTTATCTGCAACTCTCGTTTATTAGTTGGAAGCAGGGTGCAAAATGCACTTAGAAGATGGGTCTAAGAACTTAGTAACCCGATAACTACCAACTGACTGCTAATCAGTCAACTCAACGCCGGCATTGCAAGGTGGTGTGGAATTGGCGCTGGCAAAGTGATTGATGGATACCGGGGTTGCTATCAGATCGAAATGTACAGTGATCTGGTCCTTCGTTTTAACAATTCCGAAGAAAGGTGAGGGGGGATCGATGTTGAAATCGGACATAAGTATGGGTTCACTTCCCTTAACGCGAAAGCAGCCTGTGGCAAGACGATAACCTTGCGCTACGACTTTAATATCACGAGTTTGACCGGCAATAGTCAACTGGCCCTTCGTCTCAACCTTGAAAGGGTTTTCTTCTGTGAGGCCGGGTTTTATTAAATGTGCCGATTCAAGGCTAAAGAAAATATTAGGGAAACGTTCGGATTTCAGGGAATGATAAACATCCTTATTCATATGCTTGTTTCCGCAATCGAGAGATCCAACCGTCACTTTCAGCCATCCCTGTAACGAATTCATGCTGTTAGATTCGGGTGAATAATCTACATTCATGACGCTGTCGACCATCTCCAATGCGTTATTATGTCCGCCCATACCATCAGCCTCCGAAGTCTCACAACTGAAGTGGTTTATATTTGTTGCACCCTCCAGCCAGATATGTGCCTTGGTTATAGCGTAAGTAGTATCACTCCCAGCAGGCTGGGCCACACTTGCATATGGTATGCCAACCACGAAAGTCAGAAGAAACAGGGAGAGGATGTAATGGAAATTTTGTTTGGTGGGATTCATAAGTGGTGTCAAGACATTAGACATCAGCTTTACTTTTGAAAATATCTCTAATTTGCATCTTGTGCAAAAAATAAAGTCCACCTGATAACGAGTTCAGGTGGACTTTATTTTTATAAAATTCAATAACTTATAATTTTAACGAGTTACGACAACCCGAAACAGCACAGTTATTTCATTGGCTGCTTTAATAGTGCCAAAGAGGGCAGATGGTGGATCCACTTTGAAATCCGTCATCTTCATGTCTTTCGATCCGGTAAAGATGATTTTGTTGCCGGAGACCTCAGCTTTAACAGGAATACTGACTTCATTCGTAACACCATGGATGGTCAGTTTCCCGGTCGTTTCCAGTTCCAGGAGAGACACACCACTGCTATCTCGTTCGGAGGTTACCTTCGCGTTTTCCAGTGCGTAAGTGATTTCAGGAAATTTCTTGACGTCCATGGCGCCATAGATCTTCTTATTCATTCCACCTTCGCCGCTGTCAATGCTTTTCGATTTAACAGCTACCTGTCCATCCGTGAATGAAACGTTAGTACCGTTTCCTGCAGACCAGAGAGATTCGGGCAGAACGAAAGATCCACTAACCGGCTCGGCTGTTGCTGACCAATGGTGAAGAGTAGAATTTCCATTAACCGTAAATGAGCTGCTGTCAGCCTGTATTGAAAATCGGTTATTGCCACTGCTTTGAGCTAAAGTAATACCAACCCCAAGAAAGAGGGTTAATAATAGAGTTAGATAGATATTCTTTTGAGTGCGCATTGTTTTAAAATTTTTGAGTACCAGGTTACATATTCATATTAGTTAACGTGCAATAACTGTTCCAAAGTGGATGAAGTAGTGAAATTTTTTAAATAAAAAAGATAAAACGGTCTTTATTTATCGTTTTAGGAGTTTTTTAGCCGAAATATATTTTTGAGGATCCTAATATCCTTCTATGTCGGATTTAACAGGTCGCTTGCATGGCTGCAATGGATCTGAAATGAAGTATTGCAATTCTGCAATAGGTAGCAGGGAATCGCATTCGAATCGGAAATGGATTGTGAGAAAAATTATTAAGCATTAAAGGTCTTTAATACAGGTTTTGCAAAAAATATGACTGTCTTCTGAGAATTGGCACGCGGTTTGTAAAGAATGCAAGTGTCATTCGGTTACTCGGACTTCATCCGCCAAGAGGACAAAGGAACCAAGAACAAATGAAAGGTTCCAATCTCAAAAGCGGACTAACAGTAGATCCGGATTCATTCGAACTTTAAAAAGAAATAAGCGATGAAAACTTTAAAGACTATATTAGGAACAACAGTTGCATTATTGCTGCTTAGTGGTGTTTTCAATACCTCTTCCGCACAATTTGTAAAAGAATTACAGTATTTCCGCCCTTATGGATTAGCTGGTGTAAATCAGTTCGAGCCTACCAAAGCGGACAAAAATTATGAGTACGACGGCTTCAAGCTGTTTTGGGGCGCTGCTTTTACGCAACAATGGCAAGACCTCATCCAAAGCAATACTTATACCGGTGCAGACGGTAGTAATGGTTTAACAGACATCGGACCGGGTTTCAACCTGGCAACGGCTAACCTCTATTTAGATGCTCAGTTAGCTCAAGGGATGCGCCTGCACTTGACGACCTACCTCTCGTCACGTCACCACACAGAAGCTTATGTCAAAGGTGGTTATCTGCGCGTAGATGCTCTCCCAATGCTTCATAGTGATGTTATAGACAACATCATGCAGTATGTGACTCTTAAAATCGGTCACATGGAAATCAACTACGGTGATGCTCACTTCTACCGCACCGACGATGCCAATGCATTGTACAACCCGCTGGTCGGCAACTATCTGATGGATTCTTTCACGACAGAAGTTGGTGTTGAGGCTTACGTAATGAATAGCGGCTTTCTTGGAATGCTCGGTATGACCGGTGGCCAGTTACACCCGGATGTTGCAAATCCTGCAGGCCGTGCTCCTTCTGTATATGGTAAATTGGGCTACGACAGCAAAGTTGGTGACAACGCACGCATTCGTCTGACCGGTTCCTTCTATCACAACAACTACAAGACACACCTGTACCATGGTGACCGTGCCGGTTCCCGCTACTACGATATCCTGGATGCTGGTGCATGGAGTGGTCGTGTTGAACCTAACTTCTCAAATGGCTACACCTCATTCATGATCAATCCATACATACAAGTTGGCGGTCTGAATATCTTCGGTGTTATCGAATCAACCACTGAAAGAAAAATTAACGGAACAGGCGGCAATAGTGCTCAACAATTTGCTGCTGATGTTCAGTACTTCATCTCCCCGCAAGTCTACCTTGCCGGCCGTTACAATGTTGTTACCGGCGACCTGCTGAATGCTTCAAGCAGTAAAGCACAAGTCAATCGTGTACAATTCGGCGCCGGCTGGTTCATGACCAAAAACATCCTTGTGAAGGGTGAGTATATGAGCCAGGAATACAAAAAAGGCTTTACAAACAACCTTTACCAAGGCGCCAAAATCCACGGTGTAATGGTTGAAGCCAGTATCGGTTTCTAAGATTGCTACAATAAGTAAAGTCCTCAGAAGATGGTCGCGGGAAATTAGTCTCGCGGCCAGGCTCTGAGGGATCAAAATAATTACTCGTATGATCCGAATCGCTTTACCCCGGAGATGTGCCGGGCCCATCCGGACTCTTCGGAGGTAAGGCAATTCATCCGATCCTTTCTCTGCAACAGATCATGATATTCTTTTTATACTGCGCCGGGAGCATCTGCTATGGGAGCCCAAGTTACACCCAAAACCATTCTTATTGTCGACGATGAAGAGACTATCCGAAGCACTCTGGCTCTTATTCTTGAAGATGAGGGATATCATTGCCTGTTAGCCGCTGACGCAATCTCAGCCCTGAAGATCATTGAAGAAAAGCCCATCGATCTTATGGTTACTGATCTTTGCCTGCCACATGTAGATGCCCTTCAGTTGCTCAAACTGTTCCAGAAAAGATCCCCTAAAACTGTTGTGATCGTCATTACTAACTATTCAGATGCGGAAACAGCCGAGCGGGCACTCAATGTTGGCGCTGCCGAATATCTCCTTAAGCCTATCGATTTCAGCGAACTGATTGCACGGGTCAAATACCAGCTGAAACTCAGCTGATCTTTTCTCAAAAAAATCCCGTTTTCTTCCGCGTTTCTTAAATTAGCCGATCAAATTTTCTATCTTCGGGAATACACTCCAGCCCATTAATGATGGCCCCATGAGCTTCCGTATAGATGAAAATGTCGACCTCACAAAATGGCATACCTTTGGCGTAAAGGCTTCTGCCCGTTATTTTACTCATATCCGTGACGCCACCGACCTTAAAGAACTACAGCAATCAGATATTTTCCGGGAACATCGAACGTTATTGCTTGGCGGGGGGAGTAATGTTCTCTTTCTTCATGATTTTGACGGTCTGGTTATCCACATGTCTCTCGGAGGAATAACGGTTGATGAAGAAGATGACCGCTGTGTAATGGTAACCGCAGGTGCCGGCGTGATTTGGCATGATCTCGTTCGGTATTGCGTAGATCATGGTTATGGAGGAATAGAAAATCTTACACTTATTCCCGGTACCGTTGGTGCTGCGCCTATCCAGAATATAGGAGCATATGGAACAGAGCTTGAATCCGTATTTGATCACCTTGAGGCGTTTGAGCTGGAAACCGGACGGTTCAGAACATTTCGAAAAACAGACTGCCGTTTTGGATACCGCGACAGTTTTTTTAAGCATGAGGGGAAAGGACGCTTCCTGGTGACATCCGTTACCCTTAGACTTTTACGGCAACCCAAACTGAATCTGAGCTATGGGGCCATCCGTGAAACGATGAGAGAAATGGGATTAAACCCGGAAGAAGCATCGATATCAGATGTCAGCCGGATTGTGGAAACTATCAGACGTTCGAAATTACCGGATCCGAACAAGATCGGAAACTCAGGCAGTTTTTTTAAAAACCCGGTTATTCCAGAGGGGCAATATCAGAAATTATCGACTAAGTTCGACAATATTCCGGGATACAAAGCTGGTGATGTATATATCAAAGTTCCTGCCGGATGGCTTATCGAGCAATGCGGATTTAAGGGCAAGCGATTTGGCAATGTTGGAGTTTATGATCGTCAGGCTCTTGTGCTAATGAATTACGGAGGGGCCACAGGCCGGGAAGTTTTTGAACTGTCTGAAAGGATACAGGACGAAGTGATGCATAAGTTCGGAATCCAGTTAGAGCACGAAGTGAATATTGTTGTTTGAGATGAGCAAAACCTCCAAGGTTTTTGAAACCTTGGAGGTTTTGTCTGCGATCATTTGTTACGCAGTCTGGGGCAACTGTTTAAGCATTGACTGGAGCCCCTGGTTTACTAATCCGGCCAGGTGCGGACCTTCTTCTACTTTCAGCATGTTCATATCTCCGTTTACCTGGTCCTGTATGCGCATGAGTTGAGGGGATGTTTCACTGGCAAACGAGGACCAAATGGTCTTTCCCTGCGGGTTTATGAGTCTCAGAGCGACCACAGCACTTGGACGGTAGGTGATATCAAATTGACCGGGTCCCATCGAATGTGTATCCAGATGGTTGGCAGAGAGATAGACCGTTAACTGCAAAGTATCATGACCGCTTTTCGCCGCTACCTTTTTTAGGTTTGTGCCATTTGGAAAGCCATAATCATCATATGGAGCAATCCCATGCAGCGTATTGACAGGCAATAACTTCAGATGAGCCTTTTCCAGGTTATATTTGGTGATCGTATACACCGAATCCAGTCTAGATTTGACCTTCTTGTTAAGATCCGGGGTTAGTTGCGAGTGCAACTCATTGAGCGTCAGATCTGAGTTGTAATTTTGCCACATTCCGATCAGAAGCACCGAAGAATCATCGGTGTCAAATGGATCTTGTGCAAAATTGTTGAGTTGCAGGTTCAGATCTCCCAAAACGATAGGTCGATCGAGTTCAGAGGGTTTTAATAGCACCTGTTTTGAGCATCCGCCGGCAAAAATCACAGCTATAGCCAGCAATATAATGGGGAATCGTTTCATAGTCGTTTCTCCTAATAGCGTTGCCGTTTCAGTTAATTATTTGATCGTAACGGCTGTATCATAAAAGAAACGTTATCTCATTATGCCGGCCAGGAGCCCAGTAATCTTCTCACAACAATAATTTGTCCAATGTGGTAGGCATTGTGATTAGCCACCAACATTGCTTCCCTGAGAAGATTCTGTCCATTGCCGTGTGGAAATGGTTTGTAAAGACTGTTATCAAAATCCATGACCATACTGATCATGCGATCAAGATCATAACGAACCTGGTCAACAGATTCGTTTCTGGTTTTTATATTCTTCGGACCGGTTTCTTTTGACCAGTAACCGTCCGGCCACGCGGGGGATTTATGGGATGGATTATCAGAAAATTCAACGATATCCCATTGGGCAATTCGCAAATGCTCAACCAACTGCCAAACCGAATAGGGCAGGGTGTCGGGTACTTCTCCCCATAATTCATCTGGCAGGTTAGCAATCGCTCCGTCAAAATCGACATGAGCATTCCGTCCGTGTAGATTTTCACTCAGTTGTTGTCGAATAGTGTGTTCGTTATCCATCATCTGACTGATTTAAGATTTTCTTTATGTAGGAAACAGTCAGTGAAAAAAGTACGTTCAGAAAAGCAATAATTATTTGACCAATAGCATCTTTTTAGTCTCGACATAACGAGAGTGGTTAACACCAAGAGCGATAAGCTGATAAATGTAGATTCCGCTCGCCCTGTCAGAGGCATTCCACGAAACTTGATACTCTCCCGGAGCCTGTTGTTTATTAACAAGATTAGCTACTTTTCGACCTAATAAATCATAAATAGCCAGGGACACCTGAGAGGTTACCGGGATCTGGTATTTTATACGTGTTGTGGGGTTAAATGGGTTGGGATAATTTGAGAATAACGCATATTTCCGGGGCGGAAGAGGTACCTTTGGAGCGGTAAACTCCTGTTTCATATAACACGATGAGGTGGAATGACCGTCAGACGCATCGACCCACCATTTGTAAACGGAGTTAGCCTGCAACGTGTTTTTCTTGGTGAAGATATATTTGTTAGCTGTTATATGATTGATCGTGGTATCGACTTTATCTCCTTGAATATGTAGGGTATACGTAATTGGATCATGTTCGATATCCTGGGCACGCTCCCATTCGAAAGTGATAGCCAGTGTGTCTACATCCACATATATATCTGAGTTATAAAGTGCGAATGATTCAGGTGGATCGTTAACCGGCTTAACAGTCACTTTGAATGGTTCGGACACAGTCGTATCCCCATCACTGGCGTAAAGCGTCAGGTATGCGTCACCGGATTGATTTGGCTTGGGAATGACAATCACCTTTCGATGGCGGCCGTTACCTACAATGGAAAGTTTGTTTTTGGGAGTTAACGGTGCGTTGGAAGAAGAAATCCACGTTTTTAGTGAGGAAGAAGATGATTCGGGATCCCAGACGGCAAACTTTACTCTCAGCGTGTCATCTTCATTGAATTGTTGAGCATCGATGTGGGAGAGTACGGGCGGGTCGTTTACAGGTATGACGGTTAATCGAAAGGTCCGCGTTACGTAGGCGGTTCCATCACTGAGTATCAACGTGATATTAGCTGTACCGTTCTGGTTGTGAAGCGGCCTCATGCTTATGTTCCGGATATGAGCAACTCCGGTTATTTTTATGCTGCTGTCTGGCACAAGCGACTGGTTGGATGATACTGCCCTGATATGCAGATAAGTGGCTGGGGTTTCGGCATCAGAAATGGAAAATGTGATGGTAGGCGATGTATGGTCTTCCAGCGTTTCAACAGTGGGGAGTTCAGAGAGTATCGGCGGGTCGTTAACTGGATGTATTTTAACGTGTTTGACGATATTTTGGATTAGAGCACCGGATCCATCACTTAAATCAAGTGTGAACTGGTCTCTTGTCGTCTCGGAACCGTCATGCGTATATCGAATGCGGCCTTCGTTGATGTCATGCTGAGTAAATACATCATGTTCGTACAAACGAGTTGAATCGCGATAGATCTGTCCATACCGGGGTAAATGAACAATTCGGTAGCTGAGTTGACCGGGTGTGTTATCAACGTCATAAAATGAAAGGCCGGAGCTTGTGATGAGCTGACTTGTCCCCTCATCAAGTTTCAACACGCCGTTGTTTACAAGTTTAGGCGGGTCATTGACCGGAATTACTCGAATGGAAACGGTCCGCCTGGTTACCAGTTTCCCGTCTGAAATATTGATCTGCACGTTTCCCGTACCAGAGGAGTCGGGCAACGGATGAGCGACAACCCAGCGCTGAGAACCCTTTCCACCGAAAGTGATACTCGAATCAGCAAAGACATTTTTATTGATACTGCTGGTTTGAATGGTCAACGCACCGGGTTTACTTTCTGGATCACTAACCTGGAACCACAGTGTGTCCGTTGGCTGATCTTCACGCGTTTCCATCTGGTGCAGTCCGGTGACAGATGGAGGCTCGTTGACATTAACCAGCCGAACGTGGATTGTGTCGGTAACCGACCGACCGCCTTTGTCCGTAGAACGCAGCCTCAGTGTGTAAGAGCGCATTGACTCGTAGTCCAGTCTGGTTGAGTCGGCAGTAATAATAGCGTCTTTGTTTAGTGATAATGCGAAACGACCGTCCCCGTCATTCAATAAGGTATAATTGAAAGCATCTGCAGAATCCTGGTCTGTTGTATAAAGCCTTCCAATGAGTGTTCCGTTGGGTGCATTTTCTTTTACATGATCGGGGACAAGGTAGACAGCTGTTGGTGGATCGTTTTGGTTGATCAGGGATATTGTAAATGTGGAATCCTTGTAAGCCCCCTTTTTATCTGTTCCCCTGATAGTCAGCGATATTCTCCGATGAGCTTCAAAGTCGAAGTAAGAGGTATTCTTTACCTCCAGGCGATCACCATTAATCTGATACCTGGCTTTTGTGCTGTCCCCGATGAGTGAAAAATGAACCTTATCGGCACTGTCGGGGTCAACTGCACTCAGATGTCCAATGGTTGTGCCGACCGGACTATTTTCTGCGACGGTTGTATTACTAAGAATAAGTTGTTTAGGAGCCTCATTGACATCTTTGATTGCAATGGTAAACGTCTTCTCAGCAGATTCACCCTGGTCGTTAAATACCCTGATCGAAACGGTATAGGCTTTCTTCGTTTCATAATCAAAATGGGTATTGTCTGCAGTGATTAGAAGATTGTCGCGAAGTGAAAAGTGTTTGTTTCCATCGCTCATGAGCATATAATGCCATTTACCTCCGTTTCCCCCCTCATCAGGTACCGTTAATATAATGCGTCCGACAACCTGTTCCGGCTGTATAGATTCGGGAATGCTGGAATTTGAGAGTTGGATGTGAACTCCGCTGCTAACCTGATTTTTGGAATTGATCGGAGAGAGAGAATCCTGGGCATAAAGCGATCCCGGTATCCAGCATATGGACAGACACACGAATAGTAGAAAAAAGTTTACCGCTTGAAGATGCCGGCTCATCAGATTGGATTGGCCAGTGGTTATATAGCATTGGAGTCATCTAAATTACGGACTAGAATGCTTATTTGTTATACAAAGCACAAATATTTGGCTAATTAAGTTTTGAATTTTTGAAGTCATGGCTTTAGTTATTGCGGGCGCTCATTTCCAGAGTATATTTTAGTTGATAGTTGATAGTTGATAGTTGATAGTTGATAGTTGATAGTTGATAGTTGATAGTTGATTTCCACAGAATACGTTTAAAATAGATTGAAAGACGGGCAAGCAATATTTATTCTACTAGTTAGTTATTAAGTAAAATAACTGTTATCTTAGGCACGAATTTATAAACGTAATCTTCACATTTATGGAACATCTGAACCAAGCAACTTTTAAAGAGAAGGTTTTCGACTACGAAAACAATAAAGAATGGAAATTCGAAGGCGATCTTCCATGCATCATCGACTTTTATGCGGACTGGTGCCAGCCCTGTAAAATGATTGCCCCTGTTTTGGAAGAATTGTCCAAAGAATATGAGGGGAAAATCAATGTTTACAAGGTAGATACCGAAGATCAGCAAGAACTGGCCGGTATGTTCGGTATTCGGAGTATTCCTTCACTTTTATTCTGTCCAACAGACAGCCAGCCCCAAATGGCAACGGGAGCACTTCCGAAAGCATCTTTTGTAAACGCAATTAATAGTGTGTTACTGAATAAGAAGGAAGAGGAGAAGCAAGCTTAATGCCTTACTACAAGGTTGACGTGAAGAGCCCTGGTACTTCGGTATTGGGGCTTTTCTTTTATATGGGATAAGCGTCTGATAGATTGAATCGGGAAAATACAAATAGATGATTCTTTGTTCAGAAAAATGCATTTTAATCTAATGTTTCAGCAGGGATCCATTACATCGGTGAAATGATTGGTGGAATCTCATTTTCAAGGTGTCTCGTACATTTAATTTTTACTTAATAAAGGGAACTGGTATGAAAGATGGGATTAGTCGCAAGGATTTTTTAAGGATTGCAGCAATTGGCGGACTGGCTATGCCGGGCATGTCTTTTTTACGTTCATCATCCCTGTCGGCTGGCGCAAAAGAACTGATCGAAAATATAGGCGTTCAGCTTTACACCGTTCGTGATATCCTTGAAAAGAATCCGGAAGCCACGTTGAAAGTTATTGCTGATATCGGTTACAAGCAGGTTGAAACGGTTGGGGTTGATATCCTGGAGAAACATGGTGATTACATCAAAAAACTGGGGCTCACAGTTAAAAGCGCCCACATCCCTTACCAGTCAATTCTCGACGCACAAAAATCCCCGATGAGCTTTTCGGAAATTGTAAGGACAGCTGAAAAGCATGGACTAAAATATCTTGTGTTTCCGTATGTTCCGAATTCTGCAAGGGGAGGATTAGACGTATTTCGCAAGCTTGCTACGAAGTTAAATGCCGCCGGAAGTACCGTTCGCAATGCCGGTATGACCTTTTGTTACCACAATCATGCTTTCGATTTCCAGCCCATAGGTGGGAGCACACCGCTGCAGGAAATGCTGGATAACACAGATCCTATTCTTCTAAAGCTTGAGACCGATGTATTCTGGGTAAGCGTAGCAGGACACGATCCTGTAGAGTTTATAAAAAAACACGCTAACAGGGTGGAACTGCTTCACCTGAAAGACAAAGAAGCCGGGCTCAAGAAACGATATAATGAAGACGTCCCTCATGACGCATTTAAAGCATTGGGCAAAGGTTCTCTTGATTTTAAAGCTATTATCGAAGCGGGTGCCGGTGTTGGAGTCTCTAACTGTTTCGTGGAGCAAGATTATACGCCGGGGAATCCATTGGTCAGTCTGCGTGATAGTTATCAGTATTTGCAGAAATTGAATGCGTGACGGCATTACGCTGGCCTTATTACCCCTAAATCCCCTGAAGTGGACTTACACTTATAATACGCAAGGTAAGGCCCTTCAAATAACGCTATTTGTGAAACAAAGAACCTCGACCAGAGGCCCCCTTTAGAGGATTTAGGGGTAAAACCACCGGCTAATTTAACCATCAGCAATTTGCTCCATGTTATTTCTTTATAAAATTCGTAAAGGAAGCGCTATCCTCACATTGAATCCCGTCTGAGAAGTTGGTACAAGGCAAGTGGTTGTGTATCTTTGGCCTTCCACCGGTGATGGAGTTCACCCGTAACCGTCCCTTATGCTGATTATTTTAAAATGGAATAGTATCGGGACTGATGACTCCTGCTCAAGTTAACGGTTATTTGTCAACCCAGCGATAATCAACTATGAAATTCATTTTATTGGTTGGAGCCGGTGGTTTTATCGGAAGCATTGCACGCTACCTGCTCTCTGATGCGGTTCAATCCAAGCTATTAACATCATTCCCTTTTGGTACAATGACGGTTAACGTGCTTGGGTGTTTTGTAATCGGCATCATCTATGCTTTGTCTGAAACGGCAAATCTTGCTCCTGAATACCGGATACTGATAGCAACCGGGTTTTGTGGCGGCTTCACAACATTTTCATCCTTTTCATTTGAAACGTTGACATTACTGCAGGATAATCAGTATTTGTATGCAATGCTCTACGCTGGTCTCAGTCTTGTTTTGGGACTAATGGCGGCGTTTCTTGGCGTAATATTAATCCGATATCTTATTGCATAATGGTTAACGATCCTAATTCAAAGCTTCTCAGAATATTTGTCGGTGAACTGGACAAGGCCGATCACGAACCCTTGTATGAACAGATTGTTTTTGAAGCAAAGAAACGTAATCTGGCCGGAGCAACAGTCATACGGGGTATCATGTCGTATGGCGCAAGCAGCCTGATTCACAGCTCAAAACTGCTGCGTCTGTCTGAAGATTTGCCCATCATCATCGAGATTGTGGACAGGGAGGAGAATATCAATACCTTTCTGCCCGTTGTGGAAACACTCATTGAAAAAAGCGGGCGTGGCGGACTTATTACAATAGAAAAGGCAGACGTACGCTATTATAAATCAAAGAAAAATAAATAGAATGGCACATCCTGCACATCCATGGCACGACGTTTCTCCAGGTGACAAAGCTCCTGAAATTGTCAACGGCATCATCGAAATTCCCAAGAGTTCACGGGCCAAGTACGAGCTCGATAAACCAAGTGGATTGCTCAAACTCGACAGGGTTATCTACTCGTCGGTATACTATCCGGCCAATTACGGCTTTATCCCGCAAACATATGGAAAAGACGGAGACCCGCTCGATATCCTGGTATTATCACAGATTGCTGTTCAACCGCTATGCCTGCTTTCTGCAAAGGTGATTGGTGTGATGCGCATGCTCGACCAGGGAGAAAGTGATGATAAGATCATTGCCGTTGCGGACGACGATACGAGCGTCAACTACATGGATGAAATAGCCGAACTGCCACAGAGTTTCTTTGACGAAATTGCTCACTTCTTTGAAGAATATAAACGCCTGGAGCGGAAAGAAGTGGTTGTGGAAGATTTTCAGGATAAGAGTACAGCGATGGATATCGTCACTGAAGCAATTAATGATTATCAGGCCAAGTTTGTTGAAAAAGTCTGAGAGTCAGACGATTACTCTGTTCCACTTGTGAAATTAATCTCTTCGGGGAAAGCCTGCCCTATAGATCGTTACATTTTGGCATTGCAAATTTGGAGGATCAAATTAAAGAGTCACGAAGGTCCGCAAAAAATAAGGTGTGGGAGAGTATTCATTCACCAAGCCAATGGTCCACTTTACCGAATCCAGCTTTTTATAGAGACCTTTCTACGTAGGCCAACCTAATCAAAGTCCTTGAAATCTTCATCCATAGGTATGATTTGGGATGGGTTTGTTTTGCCGTTCCGGCTGCGTTTTTCATGGATGTCAGCGTAAAAATCCTCGAGATACGCGTGGGCATCCGGTTCCTCATCATGATGACCACTGGGGTTCGGTTTGCCGTTTCCATTGGTGCGATAATTCCCGTTTCTTGTTTGAGTATTGTCAAAATCCGATGCCTTTTGCTTGCCAGTTTTTTTCTGTTTGTTGGAGTTATGACTCTTTACCTGGGTAACAATAAGGCGAGTAAGATTTGTAACAATTTTTTCGAGTTGATGAGCTTCACTCCTCAGGTTGGCCGCGGCAGACGCATTTTGTTCGGCACCGGCAGCATTTTTCTGGGTAACCGAATCGACACTGTTCATGGCCTTGTTGATCTGATCCAATCCCTGTGACTGTTCAAAAGATGCTGCAGAAATTTCAGATATCAACTTACTGACCTGGTTCGATTTATTGGTCATGTCATCGAGCATTTTTGCCACTTCTTCAACCAGGCTTACACCATCATCGGTAGCACGCCTCTTTTCTTCGATGATGGACTCGGTTTCCTTGGCAGCTTCAGACGTTCGCAGGGCAAGTCGGCGTACTTCATCGGCAACAACGGCAAATCCCAAACCGGCCTCACCGGCGCGTGCAGCTTCAACCGCAGCGTTTAACGCCAGCAGGTTGGTCTGAAATGCGATCTCATCGATAACTTTTATAATCTTGGACGTTTCATCCGTCGAAACCTTGAGCTGATTCATGGCTGCACGAAGATGCATCATTGTTGAATTGCCTTCTTCCGACGCATTTTTATTTTGTGCGGCAAGCTTGTTGGCTTCTTTGGAGGTTTCTGCATTCTGACGGGTCATCGAACTCAATTCTTCGATAGACGCTGATGTTTCCTCGAGCGAAGACGCCTGTTGCGAAGCACCTTCAGCCATTTCTTCACTGGATGCCGACAACTGCAATGAAGCCTCGCTCATGCTGCTGGATGCATGGATCAGATGGGCTATGGTTTTTTGGATAGGTTTGTAAATTGTTGTTCCATAAGCGTATCCGATGATTGAAAACAGGAACATAGCCAGAAAAGAAGCATAGAGGGTTACCAGTAACAGATGATGCGCGTTTTCCTGTAGCCAAAGTGTAGTGAATTCAATTTTAAGAGCCCCGATAATTGTCTTATTCTCACCATTCGCGATTCTTTTATAAATGGGTACAGTATATATGATGTCATGATCCGACACATTTTTCTCGCTATGATCAGCCAGTGATGGTATGGTTAATTTAAAGTTATTCGGTCCAACGCCATAAAGATACTTCGCATTTTGATCGAACACCGCCACTGCGACGACACCATCATCCAGGGTATTGTTATTGAATGGTTGCAATAATTCACGAATACTCTCCCCATTATCGAGGATACGTGTTTCCAACCCTATCGAAAGCTCCTGGGCAAGAACTTCGGCAGTCTGTTTTGAGGAGGCCGAAAGAATTCGAGTCCCCATTTGCCGGGCATTGTAAGGAAAGTAGAAAGCCATAAATATGGCTGTTATCACACCAATGACCGTTAACAGTAATATTACTTGCAGTCTGAGTGAGAGTCTCATGAATAACCGGTGATATAAAGTTAAACGGTGAAATCTGAAACCTGAGGCAAATTTTTTAAGAAAGAATCTTAGTGTAGTCTCATGATTGATAGCACCGCTTCGTTATAAACAACAGAGTTGATTATCGTCTTGTGTATTAAAGATCTTTAGAGATGACTTATATAAAAATCAGACCATATAAAATATTAAGCGCTTACATAATGGGCCTTATTGATATTAAATAGTAGCACTTATCCTCTTAAAAATAGATAAGATAATTTCATATTTAGGAGATATTAATCTGTAATTATATAATTTATAAATAATAATAAACTATTTTAAATCAGTTATTTATAGTTTTTATATGCAAGAAAAAGTTCTATTTGTCTTTATTATTATATAGAATGTGGTGTTAAGAGAAAGATAATTTTTGATGAAATATTTACTTGACAAATGTAAGCGCTTACATTATTTTAGAGTCAGTCTTACGGATAAGAAGCTGTGGAACGGAGATATATAAATCAGTTTGAGTATTTGATTTATATTTTATTTAAATAAATACTTATCCGCTGAGTAACTAAAGTGTCGCAATGTTTGATACATTCTTTTACACTTTAAGAAAAACTGTCTTTTGTCGTATTGTAAGGGCTTTAATTGTAATAAGAGTGTAAATTCGAACTTTAGAAATCAGATTAGCTTGTAAATAGGAGTCGAATAGAATACTAACAAAGCGGTTTCATGTCAGATAGAAGGTCGTAAGGCTGCAAGATCCCCGGATTTGCAAGCGCTGCTGTAACTATCTCTAAAGACATGATTCCCTATTTAAATAACATGTAGAATGAAACACAAATACCATCTAAAAACGTTAATGGCCCTAATCTTTCTGCTGTTCTACGGTTCATCTGTGCTCGCACAACAAACCGAGATCACGGGAAAAGTAACGGATGCTTCGTCTAACGAGGCGTTGCCGGGTGTGAATATCATCATTAAAGGGACGACTTTGGGTACTGCTACTGATAATGACGGTACGTACTCTTTAAGTGTGTCCGCGAGTGATACATTGATTTTTTCGTACATCGGGTATACCAGCCAGCGGGTACTCGTGAATGGGCGAACAACGATTAATGTGGCTCTGGCACCTATTTCAATTAAAGGCCAGCAGCTCGTAGTTATCGGTTACGGAGAAGTTAAGCAATCTGACAAAACAGGCTCGATTACTGCTGTCGGCACATCTGATTTCAACCAGGGAGCAATTACAACACCCGGGGAACTGCTGACAGGTAAAGTGGCCGGTGTCACTGTTACATCGAATGATGGAGCTCCGGGAAGCGGTACTACGATTCGCATACGCGGTGGATCATCACTGTCAGCCAGCAACGATCCTCTGTATGTCGTCGACGGAGTGCCTCTGCAAAGTGGCGATATCAGTGGCATGAGTAACGCTATGGCAGCTATCAATCCAAATGATATCCAGTCTATCACCATCCTTAAAGATGCTTCAGCGACAGCCATCTATGGTTCACGGGCTTCTAACGGTGTTATTATCATAACCACAAAGCATGGTGTTAAGAATCAACCGTTAAAGGTCAGCTATAACGGAAAATATTCAGTTCAGACAATACCCAATACGGTTAGCGTGTTATCACCATCTGAATTTAATAAGGTTGTCCAGAATAGGTATCCGGGTGAGACCAATCTTTTAGGAGGTAAGAATACTGACTGGCAAAAACAGATCTACAGTAATGTATTTAGTCATGAACATGACGTTAGTCTGACTGGAGCTGTCGGCAATTTCCCATATCGTGCTTCACTGGATTATACCGCTGATAATGGTATTCTCAAGACATCCCGGATGGACAGGCTGACGGGTTCGCTTTCACTGAATCCAACATTTCTAAACGATAACCTAAAGGTAGACATAAACCTGAGAGGTATGCAGGTTAATCAAAGGTTTGCTAACACAGGAGCTGTTGGTGCTGCTGTAACGTTTGATCCAACGCAGCCTGTAAAAATTCCAGGCTCCACATATGGTGGTTATTTTGTTTGGCAAGATACCGTCCGCAATTCAAATGGAGAGATAACAAGCATCACTCCAAATATTAATGCTCCGGGGAACCCTGTTGCCCAGCTCTATCAGAATGACGACGTCTCAACAGTTTATCGTTCTATCGGGAATGCCAAGTTCAACTATACACTTCCGTTTTTGCCGGAGTTGAATGCCACCATGAACCTTGGATACGATTACTCTGATGTAGGAAAGGGGATCCATAACATTCCGAATACTGCAGGCTTCGCGTGGAACGGCTCTATGATAAACAGCGGCCAGCGTGACAAATATGACCAGACGAACAAAAATCAGCTGTTGGATTTCTATCTGAATTATAATAAAGATCTACCTTCCGTTGATAGCCATATTGATGTCACAGGTGGCTACTCATGGGAGTATCATTATCAAAGAGGTTCCGACTACTCAACTAATTACGCAACGGCTGACACAGTAATCGTTAATTCGAATACGGAATACGCCACAGAACACTATATCGTGTCTTTCTTTGGTCGCGTAAATTATTCGCTTAAGGATAAATATCTCCTCACGGCAACACTGAGAGATGATGGAACTTCCCGTTTCTCAAAGAACAATCGATGGGGTTTGTTCCCGTCTGTTGCTCTGGCATGGAAATTAAATAATGAGGCATTTCTTAAGAACGTAAATGCGATCAGTGATCTTAAATTACGTCTGAGTTATGGCGAGACAGGGCAGCAAAATATCAACCAGGGCGATTATCCGTACCTTGGCAGATATACATACAGTGAGACTACAGCGGATTATCAATTCGGTGATCAGTTCATCCAGACACTGAGACCTGAGGGGTACAATCCAAACCTGAAATGGGAAAGCACGGCTACCTATGATGCAGGACTGGATTACGGTTTCCTCAATAACCGTCTCTCGGGTTCAATAGATGGATATTTTCGCAAAACGACCAATTTGCTGAACGTTATCCCTGTTCCCGCCGGAACCAACTTTACTAATCAGATTCTTACCAATGTTGGTAGTCTGGAAGTTCGTGGTGTGGAATTCAACGTAACCGGCATACCGGTTGCCACCAGTGACGCCAATTGGGAAATTAGCTTTAATGCCACCCATGAGTGGAACAAGATTACCCAGCTCACGAATGTTAGCAGCCCGGATTATGCCGGTGTACAAACCGGTGGAATTTCAGGTGGTGTAGGTAATAACATCCAGATCAATAGCGTAGGATACCCCCGTAATTCTTTCTACGTATACAAACAGGTATACGATAAAAATGGTAATCCTCTTGAAGGTGTATATGTAGATAAAAACGGGGACGGTATCATCAATAACCAGGATCTGTACCGCTATCATAGTCCAACACCAACCATGTCATTCGGACTCTCTTCAAAGATTGTATACAAAAACTGGGATTTCTCGTTTACAGCCAGAGCTGAAGTCGGTAATTACGTCTACAATAATGTGGCTTCACAGTACGGATCATACGGAGGTATGTACTCATCTGGTGGGTATATCACTAACGTAGTGTCGAGTATTGCGAAGACGAACTTTTACAATCCGCAGTATTACACCGACTACTACGTGGAAAATGCATCTTTCCTTCGTATGGATAACATCACATTGGGATACAACTTCAAAAACTTCATAAGTCAGGATCTCAATGTTCGTATCTCCGGCACCGTACAAAATGTGTTTGTAATCACGAAATACAGCGGGTTAGATCCTGAGGTATTCGGGGGTATAGACAATAATCTATATCCAAGGCCACGCACATTTATGGTTGGTTTAAGCCTCAATTTTTAATCGGAATTTAGATATGCTAATTACCATGTTTAAAAGAAACTCAAAACTCTTGATATTGGGGTTAATGATCCCGGTGTTTGCGATAATCATTACGTCCTGCACGGGGGATTTAAGTACAACTCCAATTGATAAGAAGGTAGTCACCACGGCTTCTGCGTATCAGACACCAGATGATTACCGCCAGGTGCTGGCAAAACTATATGCCGGCTTTGCAACAACAGGGCAGCAAGGTCCTGCCGGTAAACCGGATATTCAGGGCATTGACGAGGGCTTTTCGAGCTACCTGCGTCAGTATTTTGTCGCCCAGGAGATCCCAACGGATGAAGTAGTGGTAGCATGGAATGATCCGGGACTGCCACAGTTCAACTATCAGTCGTGGGGTGCTTCCAACGACTTTGTAATGGGGATGTACAGCCGGATTTATTATGAAATCACGCTGGCCAACGAGTTCATCAGACAAGCTGAAGGAAATAGTGATCCAGCAGTACAGGAATACATGGCCGAGGCCCGTTTTGTTCGCGCCCTTGCCTATTGGCATGCCTTGGACCTGTTCGGTGGCGGTGTTCCCTTTGTTACTGAAAAAGATGGCATCGGTTCATTTTTACCTAAACCCGCCGGTAAAGACTCGCTGTTCTCTTACATTGTTGGTGAATTGAAAGCGATTGAAAATCAGTTACCTGCGCCTGGTCATAACGAACAGTATCGGGCCGATCAGGGTGCAGTGTGGACATTGTTGGCCAAGCTTTATCTAAACGAGGAAGTGTATACTGGCAAATCCGGCTATACCGACTGCATAACCTATGCTAAAAAGCTTATTGAGAGCGGCGTCTACGATCTCGATCCAAACTATCAGCACCTTTTTGAAGCGGATAACAATACTGCAAAAGGCATCATCTTTGCCATCCCATTTGATGGTACACATATCCAGACTTACGGTGGCACCAATTACATCGTTCACGCTGAAGTTGGCGGTAATATGGGCGCGGCCGATTTTGGTATCGATGGTGGCTGGGGCGGTAACCGTGTCACTCCACAGTTTGTAGATCTGTTCAACCAGAACGACCCGCGGGCTATGTTCTTTACCAACGGGCAGAATAAAGAGATAGCCGATGTCAAGAGTTTCAAAGACGGTTATGCAGTAACAAAGTGGACGAATATAACCTCGGATGGCAAACCAGGTAAAAATCCACAATATGTGGATACGGATTTCCCAATGTTCCGTCTGGCTGATGTCTATCTGATGTATGCTGAGGCTGTCCTTCGCGGTGGTAGTGGAGGCGATGCCGCAACAGCACTCAATCTGGTCAACAAAATCCGGGAACGTGCTTATGGTGATACATCAGGAGATATATCAGCAGGCCAATTAACGCTCGACTTCATATTGAATGAACGGGCACGCGAGCTGTACTGGGAAGGATATCGTCGTACGGACCTGATCCGTTTCGGTGAATACACGACCTCCAAGTATGTATGGGCGTGGAAAGGTGGTGTCCAACAGGGTACTGCCTCGGAAACAAAATACCGGTTATTCCCAATCCCGTCATCGGATATCATCTCGAATCCAAACCTGACGCAAAATTCAGGTTATTAATTGGCAAGAAATTTCTAAATGAGTATAACAATGAAAAAAATTGGAATAACAATAGTATCAATTATAGGTCTCCTTGCATTGTCCTCCTGTGCGACAAAACATAACGGACCTTTTTTGAGTGCCACGCCCGGGAGTCCTGCTATTACAGCTCCTGCTGATGGTTCGGCTTATGTATTAAGTAAGGATAAAGCGAGTGATACCCTGGTTACTATGAAGTGGGATGCTCCGAATTACGGTTTCCCAGCGGCTGTAACCTATACCGTTCAGATGGGTAAACAAGGTGAAGATTTTGCCAATCCCGTTAAATTGGGAACAGCTAATCTTCCATCTTTTTCGATAACGCAAGGAGACTTGAACAGTACACTGCTAGGCAGCGGCTATATCCCCGATCAGGCGGCTACCGTTGAGGTCCGTGTAATAGCTTCGATCAGTGATTCAGTGAAGGACGAAATGTCACCAGCCATTGCAGTGACGTTTACACCCTATTCAAGTTACAGCTACATATATGTACCCGGTGACTATCAGGCTGCAAGTGGGTACACCAGCGACTGGAGTCCAGCCGATGCTCCTCCATTAGTCATGACCGGAAACAAGATCTATGATGGTTACGTATACATGATGAATTCATCCGGCTCTGCCCAATTTAAATTCACTTACGATAAAAGTTGGGATCAGAACTGGGGTGATACCGGTGCTGATGGCACGTTAGAAGCAGGCGGTGACAACATAGTGTCGCCTGGTACGGGGTATTTTAAAATCCACGTCGATTTGGATGCCCTGACCTACAAGATCGAGAAAACAACATGGGGTCTGATCGGTGATGCTACCCCTGGAGGATGGGATACGGATACTCCGATGACCTATGATCCAGCAAAGAAAGTATGGTCAGCTACTGTTGATCTGACAGCTGGTGGTCTTAAATTCCGCGCCAACAACGCCTGGGACTTAAACTACGGTGATTCTGGTGCTGACGGCACATTGGATGCAGGTGGTGACAATATTTCTGTATCTGTTGCCGGTAATTATACTGTTACTATGGATTTGAGTAATCCACCAATGTATACGTATAAACTTACCAAAAACTAAAAAACTCGCAGAACCCCTTCATACACCTTGAAGGGGTTCTTTTTGTGTTTGCTTATTATGTGTTAATGTAATAGCATAATTTCATGTGGATTAGCCTTGCTGTTACGAATCGGATCATTTGGGGATCTGAGGGTTTCAGGTTGCAATAAGTTGTGTATTTCCGGTTTTGTCGAAGCAATTTTATGTGAGTCATGGGCATTCCATATGAGTTAACATTTACCTGTTTTAAAAGTAGGAAACACTTTGTCTGCGACTATCTATGATATTGCCCGTGAAGCAGGGGTGAGCATTGCCACTGTGTCTCGCGTCTTTAATAACAATGAGAATGTATCGGATAAGACGAGAAAGAAGATTCTGGCTATCGCCGAGTCGATGGGATATCACCCGCGGGCGTTTGCACAGGGATTGGCCCGGAAGCGGTCACGTATGATAACAGCACTTGTGCCTGTTATTTCAAACTACTTTTTCATGGAGGTATTGGGTGGAATTCAGGATGCTCTGGTTGAGTATGACTACGACCTGAATATCTATAACATAACCTCGACGGATGATCTGCTGGAACAGATTGAATATGTGCTTAAAAAGGGCATGGCTGATGGTTATTTGTTTATCTCACTCCATTTAAAAGAACCCCAATGGAAGCGCCTTAAACGATACCAGGTGCCTATTACACTTGTTGACGAATATGACTCCGAGTTCGATTCGGTCAGTGTGGATAGCATTGAGGGCGCGTACACGGCAACGGATTATTTTATCAAAAAAGGATACCGACGCATTGCTATGATATCAGCATACCCGAATGCGAAACCATCCAGGGACCGACTGCTCGGATATAAACGTGCATTGGAAGACGCGGGCAAGATGATTGACCATGAATTGATTGTTACCGGTGATGATCTCAACCGTGATAGTTTTACCGAAAAAGCCGGTTATGAAGCGATGAATAAACTCATCCGAATGAGTAACCCGCCCGATGCCTGCTTCTGTTCTTCGGATATCCAGGCCGTTGGCGCACTCAAGGCTCAAAGCGATACCGGTGAATCCATTCCCCTTATTAGTTTCGATGATATCCAGATTGCACATTATCTCGGGCTTTCTACAATGAAACAGCCAATGTATGAAATGGGCAAACTGGCAACTCATAAACTGATTGAACGAATTTCTAATCCGGACAAGGTTGTCGCCCATACCGTTTTTTCACCAGAGCTTATCCTTCGGTCATCATGTAAACCTGGCGAGGAAGAAACTGCTTCAAAATAAGTTTAGATAATACATTATTTCAAAGTACATATCTTCCATTATGGTTTATCCGGGAGTTTAATTATCATCATTATGTCTCGATTTTCCAAGTTATCATGGGTTGTCCTGTTTCTATTCATGGTTGTTTTTACAGGCCAGTCTATGGCCCAGGTCGTTACCTGGGACCCACAATTTCCGATCGATTCGGATACCGTTACAGTTTACTTCCATGCCAAAGAAGGAACTGGCGGGCTTGCCGGTTATACGGGAGATGTATACGCGCACACAGGTGTCATCACAGATCAGAGCACCACTTCGAGCGATTGGAAGTATGTGAAGACCAGTTGGGGAGTCAACACTGCCGACACAAAAATGACCCGTGTTGCAACGAATGAGTATAAAATCACGATTAACAACATCCGCAAATACTATGGTGTGCCGGCAGGGGAGAAAATCCTGAAGATGGCATTTGTCTTCCGCAGTGGGGCACAGGTGAATAGCAGCTATCTCGAAGGTAAAGACACAGGCAATAAGGATATTTTTGTCGCTGTTTATGAAGCCGGACTTCATGTTCGACTGTTGCAGCCTGCCGGTAATCCGTCATTTATCAAAAAGAATAGCTCATTAACAATTATGGGGATCGGGGCAACAGCTTCCGACATTCCACTTACTCTGAAACTGAGTGTGAATGGCACACAAGTAGCTTCGGTTCAAAATGATACCATTACCTACCAGGCAGCGACATCAACCAGTGGACGATATGACATTGAGCTTATTGGTGTGGATTCAAGAGGGGAATCAGACACAACATCCGGCGCCTACATTATTAATCCAACCATCGTTAATGAGCACCGGCCTGATACTCTTAAAGATGGGATAACATATGATCCAACGGATCCATCAAAAGTGACTCTGTCACTATTTGCACCACACAAAAAATTCGTTTATGTGATTGGTGACTTTTCCGACTGGAAAGTCGATCCCCAATATTTCATGAAACGCGATTCAGTCAATGCAGATAGTGTCTGGTACTGGACAACCATATCGAATCTAACTCCCGGAACTCAATACGGATTTCAGTACCTGATTGATGATAGCCTCCGTATTGCTGATCCGTATTCGCAGCTCGTCCTCGATCCTGATAATGATAAATATATTACGGATCAGACGTACCCGAATTTGAAATCATATCCAACCGGTTTGACAGACCATATTGTCGGTGTATTGCAAACCGGACAATCTTCTTTTAAATGGTCTGATGAGAATTGTCAGCATCCGGCGAAGAATAAGCTCAATATCTATGAATTATGGATTAATGATTTTATCGCTTCACATAACTACGCTACGCTGACCGATACACTCAATTATCTGCAGAATCTCGGCATAAATGCCATTGAGCTGATGCCAATAAATGAGTTTGAAGGAAATATCAGCTGGGGATACAACCCGGATTTTTACTTTGCTCCGGATAAATATTACGGCACAGCCGACGCTTTGAAACATTTTGTCGATGAATGTCACAAACGCGGAATTGCTGTAATCATGGACATGGTGCTAAACCACTCGTATGGCCAATCTCCGATGGTAAGGATGTATTTCAATAATTCAACCGGCAAGGTTACACCTGATAATCCGTGGTTTAACGTTGACTCGCCTAACACAGCCTATTCATATGGATATGATTTCAATCATGAGAGCAGAGCAACGCAGTATTTCGTGGACCGGGTGAATAGTTATTGGGTTAAAAACTTTCACATCGATGGTTACCGGTTTGATTTTGCGAAAGGTTTTACGAATACACCGGGAGAGGGAACACCATATGATGCTTACCGGATCAAAATCCTTGAACGAATGGCCAACCACATTTGGACTGACAATCCCAATACCTACGTTATTTTAGAACTTTTCACGGATAATAGTGAAGAAAAAGTCCTTTCCAATGATGGAATGATGATTTGGGGAAATTATAACTATGCCTACAATCAAGCGACAATGGGATACAATGTCGGTCCGAGTGGAGATGTTCATTCCTGGGATTTCTCCGGTATCTCTTATGAGAAACTTGGATGGTCCGAACCCAACTTAATTGGCTACATGGAAAGTCATGACGAAGAACGAATCATGTACAAGAATCTTCAATATGGCAACGGTAATGGAAGCTATAACATAAAGGATCTTGCAACAGCGCTGAATCGCGTTAAGGAAGCAGCCGCGTTCTTTTTTACTGTTCCGGGGCCGAAGATGATCTGGCAGTTTGGGGAATTGGGATATGATTACTCAATCAATTATCCGAGTGGCAACGGTAGCGACCGCACCGCGTCTAAACCGATACGTTGGGATTATTACTCGAATCTGAAAAGACAAAAAGTTTACAAAGTCTTTAGTACGCTTATAAAACTTAAAGAGACGTACCCGGTATTCAGCAGCAGCAATTTTACGATCGATGCTCAAAATGCGATAAAACGCATCCAGATTCAGGGAGATACCATGGATGTGAACATTGTCGGTAATTTTGATGTCTCAGAACACAGTGTTGCCGGACAGTTCCAAAGCACCGGGACCTGGTACGATTATTTCTCCGGCGATCCCGTGGTTGTGTCCAGCACTGACATGAATATTAACCTGCAGCCGGGCCAGTTCCATATTTATACGACGAGCAAGCTGCCAACACCGGAGGCGGGCATTCTTCTTGATATTAATCACTCAGATGCAAAGACCAACAAGCCGTCGGATTTCAAATTAAACCAGAACTATCCGAACCCTTTTAACCCGACAACGAACATTAGTTATGATCTGGCCGGGGCATCACAGGTGACCCTGGAGATATATGATATTCTGGGACGCAAGGTTGCCACGCTCATAAACCAGCAGATGCAACATGCCGGATCACACGTGATCAGCTTCAACGCAAGCCGGCTGAGCAGCGGCGCATACTTCATGCGCCTCCAGGCAGGAGGGCGGACCATGATTCGGAAGATGATGCTTTTGAAATGATTTCCTCCCTTGAGGGAGGATTAAGGAGGGTGTTCACCAGTCGTTGATTTTGTAACACTTGTAGTCCGGGCGAGGACGCCCGGACCAGCATAATAGTAACCTCTCCCCCCAGCCTCTCTCCATATTCATGGAGAAGGGAGATGGATACAGAGGAAATAAAACGTAATAACATAATTTCAAATTTAGCCCCTCTCCGCGAATGTGGAGAAAGCCTGTCCCGATGTGTCGGGAGGTTGAGGTGAGGTAAAAATGAAACTACATAAATCAATCATAACAACCCTGGTGTGTGGGGTGTGCCTTTGGGGCGGAGTGTCGAACGGGTTTGCGCAATCCGTGAGCTCCGTTCCCCAATGGGCACGAGATGCCGTGTGGTACCAGATCTTTCCGGAACGGTTTCGCAATGGCGATACAAGCAACGATCCCACACCCGAACATATTCACGCACCGGCAGGGTGGAAAATCTCTCCATGGACGGGCGACTGGTATCAGCGTGCAGCATGGGAACAGCGTGTGGGTCCGAGCTTCTACAATTTTGTGTTCGATCGCCGGTATGGCGGAGACATGCAGGGCATAATTGATGAACTGGACTATCTGAAAGATCTTGGTGTGACAGCAATCTATCTGAACCCGGTTCAGGATGCCGTTTCGCTGCATAAGTATGATGCCAGTTATTATCATCATATGGATCGTTTCTTTGGTCCCAATCCAAAAGAGGATGAAGCCCTGATGGCCAAAGAGAATAATGCCGATCCTTCCAAATGGGTGTGGACCAGCGCCGACAGCCTGTTTCTTAAGTTGGTTAAAGAAGTGCATAAACGCGGCATGAAGGTTATCATCGACGGGGTGTTTAATCATACCGGCACCGACTTTTGGGCATTTAAGGACCTGGTGAAAAACCAGCAAAATTCACCGTACAAGAATTGGTATATCGTCAAATCGTTTGATGATCCTTCGACACCCGACACGAATGAGTTTGACTACGAAGGGTGGTGGGGTTACAAGGGACTACCCGTTTGGCGCAAAGAAAACGGCACGATTGTGAAACCAGTACGGGATATAATCTTCGCGGACACCCGCCGCTGGATGGACCCGAACGGCGACGGTGATCCTTCGGACGGCATCGACGGCTGGCGTCTGGATGTAGCAGAGGAAATAGGTCACAACTTCTGGAAAGAATGGCACAAACTGGTGCGATCCATCAACCCGAATGCTTATACGACGGCCGAGATCTGGTCGCGCAATGCCATTCACTACGTGAAACCGGATGAGTTCAGTGCTGTAATGAATTACCGTTTTACACGTGCTGTGCATCGTTTCTTTATCCAGCAGAATTACACGGCTACCCAGCTTGATACGAGCCTGACTCACATCCGGGATGATTACAGCACCGCCGCCAACGAAGGCATGATGAACCTGATGGATAGTCATGATACAGAGCGGCTGGCGTCGATGATTGTAAACAAGACCCACGATTTCAAAGAAAAGAGCCATGTGCCCGACGGTTTCAAAGTGCGCAAGCCGAATGCGCAGGAGCGAGAAGTCCAGAAGCTGATTGCGCTGTTCCAGTTCACCTATGTCGGATCGCCCATGGTGTATTACGGGGATGAAGCCGGCATGTGGGGCGCCGACGACCCGGACGACCGCAAGCCGATGGTTTGGCCGGATATGACATACGACGATGAGGTCAATCAACCGTTCTCACAACCACGGCCACGAGATAAGGTAAGTTTCGACAGCACGCTGTTCAATTGGTATAAGATGCTGGCTCATATCCGGGATGATAATCCCGTTTTGGGGACTGGAGCTTACAAAACAATCCGGGTTGATGATCAGAACAAGGTATTTTGTTTTGCCCGTTACGATGAACGCGGGAATGTGGCATACGTACTCATCAATCGGGGAGATAAAGACCTGGAGATTTCGATTGATACACGAGCACTGGGCCGAAAATACCGGCACAGGACCTATCAGAATGTTATCGATAATAACCGGATATCAAGCAGGAAAGGGATTATCACGCTGAACATCAGGGCTGTGAGCGGCGATATTCTCATTAGCCAATAGGTTTAAATAACGGTGTACTTCTAAAGTAATGTGAGTTCCGGATAAGATCCAAATCCATGACCTCACCGATCAAAACAACTCCTCACGTCATTCCCGTGAAAACGGGAATCTGAGAAACGATGATCATTTAGAACCTTTATCCAGATGAGTTGGGAACAGCTGTAAGAGTGGGTCAGGATAGCTAAAAGTACATATGTCACTCCGTTATAATCTCGAACTCACCTAATTTACTGGTTCACATACCCGATGTACTCTACATTTGGACTGAGGGTATCATCAGGCCACTTAAAAGAGATTACATTACTGTCAGGATCGTAAATCACTCTCGGTTTCAGATACCATGCCCGCCAGGTGGGGATATTGTGCCCGGTATTACCATGCCAGAATTTTTTTGCTATTATCATCATAGCAGCTTTACAACCGGGATAGGGTTCGGTTATAGCACCGTCGGCTGCCGTTATGCTGTCTTCCAAAACATACCCGACAACAGCGTTTGCTTCCCCATTATATTCATATGAAGTGCTGTCTTCTTTAGGAAAATAAACACCAGCGTGTATATGAAAAGTTAAAATTGTGGAATCATTGACGTCCTCAAACCGATAGATAACCGGAAAGTGCGGGATCGGTTTGGAGGGCCCTACTCCATTATGACTGCAGGAAACCGATCCAACGAGAATGGTTGTTATAGTTGTAATAAACGCGGGGCGTAATAGTTTCTTCATACCTAATCTAGGCGATGTTGTAAATTATATCTGTCTGTTATTGGGCACTCATACTACCAAAGTTTGGGGTGTAACTATGCATATTATTTAGTTTTTTATCACAGGAGGATAAGGCTATAGACATAGACAAAACGAGATAGAATAGTACCGTCTTTTTCATTAGAACCTTCTCTTAGATGTTTACCACATTTGTACTAAATCATAATGTATGACCCTTATATAATTTTTCCAATATTTCTTTTTATGGAATGAATTTTGTATAAACTCAAATAAATATCTAAATAAATAGGTTGTTACGTATTTATTTCCATTTCACAAGAAGCTCAACCAGAAATCCTAAGGGTTTAAATCCTATCAAATAAAACTGTATGGATTGAAAAATATTTTTTGAAATGGATCCCTTTTATTTTGAATCAAATCTATCGTCTATCTATCAATAAGGAATGCTTGAATTACAGAGATTCTGCAACTTTTCTCCAGAAATTAAAGTTATATTTAGGTGTTTCTTTCGTAGTAAAAGGGTTTGTTAAATTGGCCGGAGGGTTTTAAAATAAGCGTATATATTGTTCGAGTTAGGGATTCGTTAATAGTATTGAGCAATTGTTTATTTTTAAGAATTATCATCATCCGGTAATTTATGACAATCGACAGGGACGTTAACTATGTATTCAGTGTAGATTGTGTATAACATCCTACAACAAAACGAAACACATGCAGAATAATAAAGTATCGATTATAACCATCACGATGATGTTTGGGGTATTTGTCGTCGGTTACGGCTGCAGTTCCAGCAAAAAAAATGGCAAAGAGGAAGCAAAGACCGAAGCAGCATCGCAGGACACCACAAATCAAATGAACCACATGACGCAATATAAACACATGTCACCCGATCATGTCGCTATCAAAGGGCACTTACTCATGTTTAACGAGAATAAACCCGAAGAGGCTGTGATTAAGATTGATGAAGTGTTGGGATATGGCTCGGGAGCACCCATGCTCGCTGCCGGTCAGCAGATTAATGCGTCTATCTCCAACGCAGCCGTTTCAGATACAACTAAAGGAACCGATATTAAAGCATTGTTGACGTCCGGAGATACCTTAATTTTTATTCTGAATCATAGCGGCGGTAAAATGATGGGCGCTCCGCAGAATGCTTCGTCCGCCTGGAGGATACAAACCATTAAACAGTAATTGTGACAACATGAGACTACTTCAAATGAATCCCTTCGGGAGAAAAATCACAACTGAAATACTCGTAGTTGCATTAATCTTGGTTATTGGCGGACTTTTGGTTTCTCTGCCCGTCAGCAACACGAATTATGAGCATATTGAAAAAGAACTGCAGGAACGTGAACACGAGGAAAGTCCGGCGGACCGACAAAAGTACAGAGCCGAACGCTACGAATATATCTTCAAAATGCTTCGTGACCCCAAGACGGGAAAAATTCCTGACAACGTAAGGGCCCGGGAGCTGGCGTATGCCAAATATATCGATCAGCAGGACTCACATATAGGGTTGTCCCGTTCAACAGCGGCTGCAAGTGGATTCAGCTACTCTGTCGCCGGTCCGTATGATGTAGGAGGAAGAACACGGGCTCTGGGTATCACGCTGGGCAGCAATAACCTGCCAAACACGTACATTGCCGGTGGTGTTTCAGGTGGAGTATGGAAATCAACAAATTTCGGAACGACCTGGACGCTGACAACCTCGCCAGATCAAAGCATGAGTGTTACTTCGCTTGCCCAGGATCCGGTGAATAAGAATGTCTGGTATTACTGCGGCGGCGAATTTGTAGGTAACTCGGCAACGACCGACGGAGCACCCTACCGCGGTGGCGGCGTTTATAAATCAACAGATAATGGCGACTCGTGGAATGTACTTGCTTCGACGGCCGTTTCCGACCAGATTAGCTATCACAGTATTTATCAGTATTGTTCGAACGTGATTGTTAGTCCGACCACTGAAGCGATATTCGTTTGCAGCAATGCAGGAGTGATTATGCGTTCAACTGACGGTGGGGCTACCTTTCAACAGGTTTTAGGAGGGATTAACGAGCATTACTTCACCAACATCGCAGTTGCAAGTAATGGAACCCTGATTGCCGCATTATCTGAGTATCATCCATCATCGCAAACTGTTACCAATCAGGCCCCTGGCATATACTTATCCACTGATGACGGAGACACCTGGCATGATATCACACCAAAAACTTCACCAAATACTTTCCCATCCTCATTCCAACGAACGGTTTTGACATTTGCACCATCCGATCCAACTGTCGCCTACAGTTTTACCTACACTGGGAGCAAGGTGAATGGGCATGATGACATGCGTTTCTTCAAGTATACCATTTCAGGAACATCAGCTACTGCAGTTGACCGTTCAGCCAACCTGCCGGAATTTGGTGGAAATGTGGGAGACTTCGCACAGGGCGATTACAATATGCTCGTAGCCGTGAAACCGGACAATCCTGATTTTGTACTGATCGGTTCAACCAACCTGTATCGATCTTTTGACGGTTTTGCGTCAGCAGCCACGGACAAATCCCTCAACTGGATTGGCGGATACAGCAACCAGAATGATATCTCATCTTATCCTGGCAATCACCCGGACCAACACGTAATTGCGTTCTCGCCTGGTTATCCCAATCGGGTGGTGAACGGTCATGATGGCGGGTTGAGTCTCACTACAGATATTACTCAACAGCAACAGGCAGGCAACGCTGTGAAATGGTCCAGCCTGAACAACGGATATTACACCACCCAGTTTTATGCCCTGACGATGAGGAACACCAAGAGCGATACACGCATGCTTGGCGGGGCACAGGACAACGGATCACCCTTTTTCCGGGCAAGTTCGACAACCACAGCCGTATCTTCTGATGTCAGTACGGGTGATGGCGGATATACATATATGGGCACTAATTACGCGTATGCTTCAACGCAGAATGGTTCTATCGTTCGATATGCATATTCACCTTCCGGTGATATATCGCAGAGTGGACGGATTGATGTTGATCCCGTTTCAGCTAAAAACCAGCTATTTATCACTCCATATACTGTTGATCCAAATTCTGAAGGTTATATGTACTACACGGCCGGGAACAGTTTATGGAGAAATACGGACCTTGAATCAAGTGCCCCGCGTAATAACTGGGGTTCAGGACCAGTTTTCAGTATACCGGATACTACGCTGAACATTACCGCTGTTACGGCTTCTTTCAAGCCATCGCATGTTTTGTACATGGGGGCTTCTGGAGGAAACCAAGACACAGCCCGCGTCTATCGTATGGATAACTCAACCACGGCCACAACAGCTACCGATGTTTCCAGTAGGGCATTTCCAGTCGGGGGATATATTTCAGATATCGCGGTGAATCCCAAAAATGCTAATGAATTTATTGTCGTATTCTCGAATTACAACGTTTCGAGCCTGTATTACACGAACAATGGAGGACAATCGTATAGCCAGATCCAGGGGAATCTGCAGGGTGCTCTGAACGGTAGTCAACAGTACATTGGCCCTTCCATTCGGTCGGCGGCTATAGTCAATACCGGTGACGGCAAATATTTTCTTGCCGGTACCAGCGTGGGACTTTACGTGGCAACAACGCTTTCCGGTTCAACTACACAATGGACGAAACAGGCTTCAGGTATGATTGGCGATGCTATAGTGTCGGCTATGTATGCTCGTCCGGCGGACGGCTGGGTTGCTATCGGAACACATGGAAGGGGAGCTTTCCTCGGGAAACCTAATTCTCCGCTGCCCGTCGAAAGCAGTCCGGTTGCCGATGTGCCGACTCAGTTCAGCCTGAACCAGAATTATCCCAACCCGTTCAACCCATCGACTAACATCCCGTTTAAGCTGGATCATGCAGCAAGAGTTACACTTCGGGTGTATGATCTTACCGGCCGTCTGGTGGCTACGTTGATGGATAACGCCTATCACAATGCCGGACAATATGATGTCCGCTTCCGGGCTAATCAATTGGCAAGTGGTACTTATTTTTATCGTCTGACGGCAATAACCAAGGCTAATCAGCTTACACAGACGAGGAAGATGACGCTGATACGGTAGACGCGATAAGGGTAATCACAGGGGATTGCCCTTACAATTTGGCAAAGTTAACAATTGGAAGTAGAAGCAATGGAGATATTTCGATAGCGGTAATTAATTCGATAAAGAGTTCGTTTTTCGGATCGCAAATATCTACCTTCTTTTTTTCTGTTAACTGACAATTGTTAACTGGTCACTGATTTAATGCCTCTCAATTCCAAGTATTTTAACAGAACGGTTATCCTCGGCGGTGTTGTCGCAGCTCTCATGCTGGCAATTACCTCTGTATACATTCATCTTCGGTCGCGCATGAAATTCCAGGAATATGCGCAGCGAATGCAGAACCAGATCGAGCATACCTATTTCCCAAAAATCTTCGAGCAGGACAGTGTGCGCGTTACTAATTATAAAGGCAAAGTAACCGCGGTACTTTTCTGGGGGACCTGGGCCGGAGCTTCCAAAGATATGCTGAATGATCTCAGGCAGATCTACCATCAACATCCTGGGAAGCTTGTCGTGATAGCGGCTTCGATACGTCGGATCAAACCATCGGTAAAAGAATACATGGGAGATAGAAAGCCCGAGTTGGTTTATGTCGACGGTACAAAAGCTTACAGCGATTTCGATGTCCCCGGCGTTCCGACGATGATCGTTTTTAAAAGTGACGGGAGCTTTGCATTTTCCAAGATCGGCTATCGGGAGAAATCCGACTTAGATCGTTTAAAAGATTTACTTAAAAAGGATTAAATATCGGGCACGAATGTTAGACTGAATGATTGTACGGATAGATGAATGATCCATGATTGCAACCATTCATCCATCCATACAAAACAACCGGTGACGCCCAACTGACAACTATCAACTAACAACTGACAATTTCAAATGAGTTCAGCCCATCCATTAATTACGAATGATGCAGTTGTCTTAGGATTGTTAGTCATTATACTGGCCGTCATCTTTAAAACATCACACAGCGAACATCCTTTCTGGAAGAAGTTTTATTCGATCATTCCGTCTTTGCTGCTGTGCTATTTTGTTCCTTCTCTGCTTAATACGGCCGGTATCGTCTCAGGTGATCAGTCCCAACTGTACTATGTTGCATCCCGGTATCTCTTGCCGGCAAGTTTAGTCCTTCTGACCGTAAGCATTGACCTTCCGGAAATTATGCGACTGGGACCCAAAGCGTTGATCATGTTCCTGACAGGCAGCCTGGGGGTTATCATTGGCGGACCGATAGCCCTTATCGTGATGTCATATTTTGATCCCTCAGCGATGGCCGGCACGGGAAGCCACGCTATCTGGCGGGGAATGTCGACGATAGCCGGAAGCTGGATTGGCGGCGGCGCCAATCAAACGGCAATGAAGGAGGTATTTAAAGTAAATGACGATCTCTTTTCGATGATGATCACTGTTGATGTGATTGTATCAAACATATGGCTGGGCATCCTTTTATACGGTGCAGGGCGCTCAGAAAAGATTGACAAGGTTTTGGGCGCCGATGTTTCAGCAATTGAGAAAGTGCGCCACAAGATTGCCGAATATCGTGCCAGTATCGCACGTATCCCTGATATCTCGGACGTGATGACGGTTCTGGCCGTAGGTTTTGGAGTGACAGCCATCGGGCATCTCGTGGGCAATTCACTCGGGCCGTATATCCACAGTGTTGCTCCGTATCTTGACCGCTTTAGTCTTTCCTCTCCCTTTTTCTGGATCGTGATAGTAGCCACCAGCCTCGGACTTATCCTTTCATTCACACCACTCCGAAAACTGGAAGGCGTTGGCGCATCGCGTATCGGAAGTGTCTTTCTCTACATCCTGGTTGCCACCATTGGGATGAAGATGAATGTCTTGTCGATATTTGAGAACCCGGCTCTGTTCTACTTAGGTGTCATATGGATTATGATTCATATCGGTTTGATGATCTTTGTAGCCAAAATGATTAAGGCGCCATTCTTCTTTGTAGCTGTTGGCAGCCAGGCAAATATTGGCGGAGCTGCTTCTGCGCCAATTGTCGCCTCCGCTTTTGATTCCTCACTTGCACCTGTTGGCGTCTTGCTGGCTGTACTTGGTTATGCTCTTGGAACCTATGGAGCGTGGTTCTGTGCGATTATCATGCAATATGTGAGCCACTGAGGTTTTGAATTCCAAAAGACAAATGGCAAATCATAAATAACGTGAGTTCGAGATCAGTTTATAATGTTAGTAACAACTTATTTTATGGTATTTTCCCACTTTAGGGGGTTAGAGGGTAAAGATCTGGTGCCTTCACCGACTGATAATTCGTGGGATTTTATTATATCGAACTCAGGTTAAATAAACTTCAAATTCTAAACGTTAGAACCCGGAGTACCGATGCCAAACAAGAATATCAAAAAACTTCACGATATCGCCGGTAAAGATACATGCCGTGCTATCGGGTTGATGTCCGGTACTTCGCTCGATGGTCTTGATATTGCACTCTGTGATATTACCGGGCATGGTTTAGATATCAAAGTGAATCTCATAGAATTTACAACGGTACCGTATTCGGAATCCCAAAAAGAAAAATTACGTGAAGTATTTTCAGTCAGGAATGTCGATCTGGAACATTTGTGTGTCTACAATGCCTGGCTTGGTGATTTGCATGGAGAGATGATTCTGGAAGCCCTGAGTGGCTGGGATACGGATCCTGCGACTATTGATTTCATAGCATCACACGGGCAGACATCGTATCACGCGCCGGCCTCCAAACACGGCCTGGATTTGATGCCCAATGCAACGCTTCAGATCGGCGACGGAGATCATATTGCTGTTAAGACTGGTATCCTGACTGTCAGCGACTTCCGGCAGAAACACACGGCAGCAGGCGGGGAAGGGGCTCCTTTAGCCGGATATGTCGATGAACTGCTCTTTTTTGAACGCGGGAAACGGCGAGTTCTATTGAATATCGGCGGGATCGGGAACATCACCCGGCTGGATGGTGTAAATCCGGATCAACCGACACTTATTACCGATACGGGACCGGGCAACACCCTCATCGATGCCCGGGTGCATCACTTCTTCCCGGATTTGAATTATGACATGGATGGCGCCACTGCGAAGAAGGGTAGCGTATCTGAAGCAATACTGGAAGTTTTGAAAAGTGATGCCTTCTTCAAATTACCGCTGCCAAAATCCACAGGACCGGAATATTTCAACAGGGATTTCATCGAGAATGCTTTGAAACAGGTCGGGACTGATATCTCGGCAGAAGATCAGATTGCCACGCTGACCCGTTTAACTGCTGATACTATTGCCGATGTCGTCCGTAATGTGAGTAAAGGCGAAACCTGCGAATTATATGCCAGTGGTGGCGGATGCCACAATCCTGCCATCATGGATGCGCTCCGCAACAACCTGCCATCCGTAACAATCCATCCGTTCGAGAAGTTAGGAATGAATCCGGACGCCAAAGAAGCCATCATCTTTGCAGTCCTGGCCAACGAAACGCTGAGAGGAGAGGGAATACGCTTTTCGAATGACCGGAATTTGTCGCTTGGCAAGGTTTCGTTTCCGGGTTAACGATTCTTAGTTGTTACACCCTGACAGGGTCATCGCTCTGTCATTTGGAGGGATCTTAAGAAGACAAATAGTCTCTTATGCAATTAATAGATATCTGACCCTGTCAGGATGTATCCGATTCGCTCCACCTAACACCCGGATTCATCCGCGTGGTTACCAGATCATATCACTAAGAAACCGTTTCAACGGTTTCTACGATTCCCGCCCATCATCAATCTCAAAATCAAACCGGTTGAGGATCTCTTTCAGCTCTTGTTCAGAAAGAATGCGTTTCTCAAACAACGTTTCCATCAGGCGGCTTTGGTTTTCGAGCAGCTTGGCGATGATGCCAATCAGGCTGTCTATGTCACGGATGCCAGTATAGTCCCGTGATGCAAGGTTTTCGTAGATGAATGTATATAGATCAGATTTCTCGTTGTTGCTGGCGAAAGTGAAGCTCATAGGTTTGTTTCTTGGGATTAGCTTGATATGATATTGGATAATGAGCAGTGAGATTTTATTCAGGGCTACAATACAAAAATTCCCAGACATAGAAATGTCATCCTGAAGTTGTCACGCTTGCGGGACGGCGTAGGATCTGGTCAGCATCCGGCAGCTATCGGTTCAGTTGCAGCGATAGGTTCGCCCCGTCTACGAGATCCTACTTTTTCCAATTTGGAAAAAATCAGGATGACAAGGTAGTGTAGTGAATAGATTTTTTATTGTATTGTGTTACATCTGACCTCTAAATCCCCTGAAGTTATTCCGGTTAAAGTCAAGAAAGATTACTCTAATTGGATTTTATTGGTCCCAGTTCAGGGTGAAAAACCCTGCACTTTAAGTGCAGAACTTTAGTATTTCGAAAAATCTATAGCCGGACTATATTGGGTCTATGGATAAGAAAATGCGAAAAGGTTCTCATACAGTAAGCCGTTTGACCTGTCATTTGGTGTGGGTAACCAAGTATCGCTACCATGTCTTGCAGGGGGATGTACAGAAGCGATGTCGAGAACTAATCATCCAGGTATGTGAGGTGGAAGAGATCCAGATACTGAAAGGGGTGGTCAGCAAGGATCATGTGCATATCCATATAGAATATCCCCCGCGCACCGCAATCAGTGAGCTGATGAAACGGATAAAGGGGCGCACGTCACGGATCTTACAAAAAGAATTTCCGCAGCTGGCCGAGCGGTATTGGGGTCGGCATTTTTGGGCGAGTGGTTATGGAGCGTGGAGCACAGGTAACATAACCGATGAAATGGTCCAGGAATACTTAGAACATCATAGAAGAAAGGATGGGGAAGATAACTCGGACTTTATCATGGAGTAAGAGTAGGACTTTCAGTCCGGAGCCGAACCCCTGCACTTTGAGTGCAGGGTGGTTCAGTTTTTGTTACTTTTTTGAGTAATTGAGGAGTAGGAGCAAGCCTTTGGATCCCGCACTTGGCGAGTTGATCGTCTTGGGACCGGGCTTGTTCCTTTCTTTTTTTGTGCTGGCGCTGTGAGAGGGGGGCCTGGGGATCAAAGTCCTGCCACCGCCTTCTTTTATCCCGTTTTTTATGGGAGGATACGTTCTTGCCTTTTTGGCTGTTCTTCCGGTCGATTTGAGCATTGAAGGGTGTGTTGTTCTTAAGCATCCCATAGACGATACGCAGAATCTTGTGCATGCAGACTCCCAAGGCCGCCTTCCTGGCCATGCCCTTATTCAGAAAGGCCTGGTAGGTTTGTCTGATGAGCGGATTACATTGAATGGCGGATCGGGCTACCATATATAGTATCGCGCGTGCCTCTGAGCGACCCTGTTTGCTCATATGATGGCCCCAGCTCCCATCTCCGCTTTGTTTATAGAGCGGATGGACTCCTAAATGGGAGGCCAGTTGTTTGACGTTCTCAAACATCTGCACCGATCCAATATTGAGCATGAGGCCCACGGCCGACCAGACAGCTATGCCGGGAAAACTACAGAGCAGTTCAATTTCCCCGGGGCATTCCCCATAGCTTTGATAATGGTTGGCCAATAGCTTTTTCTGATCCTGAATATCGTCTTCCAGGGTTAGCATCTGTCGGGCCAGGGTCGCTATAATACCGGCCGAGACCGGACCGCTATCTCCGGGTTCGGAGGCAATCTTATCCAGCAGGTTTCCCGCTTTCATCCCGCTCAGATACCGAATCTGGCCTAACCGGTCGATACCCGCTGCTTTGAGTTGGTCATAGCTGGCATAGTTTGCGAGTACCTGAAGGAGCCAGTGAGGAATCCCATCCCGGCAATAGCCGACCAATTCGGGCATATTCGTATACAAGAGGGCCTGCAGATGATTACTCAGTTGGGTTTTTTGTTTCAGGTTCAGTTGAATAAATTTCCAGTGACCCCGCAGCTGGGGATACCAAGGTTGGTTATAGCGAACCTTCTCGGGGTGGGAGACCAAATATCCGGCGATATCCCGGGCACTAATCGGGTCGGTTTTCGTGCGGCGTCCACTCGCCCGGCTATCGGCTTCTACCAGCGCCGGATTCAGCCGAGCCACCTGCACCGGCCACGATTCGGCAAGGCCCCGCAACATACGATACCAATTATTCTCAAAACCACCCGTACTCTCCAGTCCCACCCAGATTTGGGCCTCTTGATGGGCTTGGAGAAAACCGGTTAAAAAGGCTTCCAGTTTCTGATGACCGGTGGAAGTATCATCAAGCTGAAAATCATCTTCGATCACTTGTTTGCCGGGATTGCACAAAATAAAGTCGCAATATCCCTTACTGACATCTCCACCTAAATAGTAATGTAACATAGGTTATCTTCATTTTATGTCGAGTATCCTAAAAAAAGACCAGTAAGATCATCCTCGTTTTATATGCGGTGTTATACACCATGTTATTCCACGATTTTACCTGGTCAGGGGAACACACACTTCAGGACGGGCTCGCAGCCCAAGGGGAGCACGTGTTCCCTGACAAGGTACATGATCTTTTATACTAGTTTAACTGACTTTTACTATACGAGGGGACTATCATTTTGTATCCTGAGGCTTCAGATTCCACAACAACTCCTCATACACCTCAATAATGCTCAATCGAATCGGCTCGGCCATCACTGCCAACTTTTCCTGTTCATTTCTGTATTCAAGCCGGCCATCAGTTGTTTCGATTTTAATTGGTGGTAATCCGTACTCCCGCATATCATACGGACTCGCCTGCATGTCGACGGTACGGGCCTGTATGGCCAGTTCAAAAGCATCGGTCAGCAGATCGCTATCTATCCAGGGATAGATTTTATAGGCCCATTTGTACAGATCCATAGTCACATGCACACAACCGGGTTGCTCAAGTTCCATCCGGTTTTCACGTTCAGGTTTCAGGTTGTTTAACGGCCGGGCCGGTTTCGTGAAGAAACGGAACGCATCGAAATGCGAGCAGGCGATTTGCTGTGTGTCTACAAAATCGGCAATCTCATCTAATGGCAGACGCAGGGGGAGATAGGGGTGTCTCACCGTTTGAGTACGATAGACCATCGCCCACTCATGCAATCCATAACACCCGAATCGTGGTGATCGGGAAGAGGTTGCCTTCAAGAGGTTGAGGATCCAACGTATGGAATTCTCCCGGTGTAACGGGAAAGCCTTAGGATCAACAAAGACACCTTCATCACATGTTACAAATGCATTATGAAGGGCATTTTCTTCATCATCGCTGTCTTTGAGGAGAATGCCCATTCCTGGTGTCCAGCGCCTGATTAATGACGGACGGAATGAGTAGTATTCAAACAGGAAGTCTAGGACCGGATTTCGTTCGTGACGGCTTCGTTTTTCCAGGTATTCACCCAAAAGGTTGTCTGCGCGTTGTTCATGATCTTCGCGAAACTGTTTCCATGCCAATTCAGTTAACTGCTTAAAAGACCGGAAATCAGGTAAATCCGTAAGATTATGGGGAGTGAGTTCGTCTATATTAACAGATTGAGACATGGAACGATATTAGATCAATTGACTGCTATAATTGTGGCGATCATGCCCAAATTAGAGAAGAATAATAATCATTCTACCCCGAAATTCTGAAAATTTAGATTAACGAAATAACAGACAGCTAATTATGGAAAGTGCAGAACTAATTACCCCTGATGTAATTACATCAGGTATATCATACGAAGAGTATCGCGAACTGATCGATACACTGCTGGCGGAAGGCAAGACAACCGGCGAGAACCAGTCTGAACAAATTGTCGAATATGCGAAGCTGAATAATCAACGGATGAACCGTATAGACAAGCATACGGAACTGACAGAGGATGCAGCCAGTGTGCTGAAGAATATTCGCAAACCACAAACGTGGGTTGTTCTGACCGAAGGCTGGTGTGGTGATGCCGCTCAGAATGTGCCGGTCATCGCTAAGATGGCGGCTGCCAGCGATAAGATTTCACTGAAGTTGCTTTTGCGTGACGAGCATCCCGACATCATGGATGCTTACCTGACCAATGGCGGACGTTCGATCCCGAAACTGATTGCACTGGATGATGAATCCCAGGAAGAATTATTTATATGGGGACCGCGGCCGGAACCGGCACAGGAAATCATGCATGTTTTTAAAAACAATCCCAACAGCCGCGAGCGCAAGGAAGTCTACCAGCAAATCCACAAATGGTACGCTGATGACAAGAGTGAAACTATGCAAAAAGAAATCGCCGATTTGATCAAAGACAGCGAGAAATAGTTTTTTCTCCTCCCTCGAGGGAGGATTAAGGTGGGTGTTCAAACGACGATTCAGGTGTAACGATTATACACAGGGCTCATGCTGTGTTAACACCCCTATGGTCCCCTCGAGGGGACTGGGTAACTGACAAAACCAAAACACAACGGATGTCATCCTGATGCTGTCCCGCTTGCGGGACGGCGTAGGATCTCGTGAACATCCGACAGCTATTGAGTCAGATGCAACGATCGTTTCGCCCTGCCAGCGAGATCCAACTTTTCCCAATAAATTGGAAAAAATCAGGATGACGGAGACCGTGTGAAGGATTGGAAATCACCCCTCAAAGGGGCTTTAGCAAACTGTTGATTGTTCACTGCCAACTGATCACTGAAAATGTTGCAGCTAATCAAACATTTTAGTACTTATTAATCGTCGGTTTCACCACTCCTTAAGTACTATTAAAACGGATTAGCTGTCATGAATAAAAAAAGAATAGCCCTGGTGATGGGGATGTATTTCCTCATCTGCCTGTTGGCGATTATCTGGCCGGTGGTTTCATTTGTTAACTTCGTTTATCCGCTTGTTCTGGGATTGCCTTTTCTTATGTTTTGGTATGTGCTTTGGAACCTGATGGTCGTGATTGGTTTGGTTATAACATACTGGTGGGAATATTCAGGGGAGAAGGCAGAATGAAGGATTGGACGATTGTCACCGCTGTCACTTCCGCATACCTGGTTTTAGTTCTGATTATCGGTGTAAAAGCACGCCGAAAGGATACTGGAACTAGTCTGAGCAGTTACATTGCTGACGGGCGCAGTATTGGACTTTTTGTTCTCTTTTTTATTATGGGCGCTGAAGTTTTCAGTGCTTTTGCTTTTTTGGGCGGACCGGGATGGACCTATTCAAAAGGGGCACCGGGTTTATATATCATTGGATACATGGGATTTGCGGTGCTTCCGCTATGGGTACTCGGACCTAAAACGGCCCGCCTCGGTAAAAAATACGGGTACCTGACTCAGGCTGAATTGGTTTCTGCTCGATTTCAAAGTAAAGGATTATCCGCATTGATAGCCATTATCAGTGTTGGTGCATTTATTCCCTACCTGACTATACAAATTAAAGGCGCCGGATATTTGGTTGATGCTTCAACCGGTGGAAATATACCATTCTGGTTGGGTTCGCTGATCGCGTTTGTTGTCGTAGCAGTTTACGTATATACCAGCGGATTACGTGGTATTGGCTGGACTAACGTAATTCAAGGTATCGTGATGATTGTAGTCGCGTGGGTCATAGGGCTGGCGATAACGTATAAGTTCTATGGTGGCGTGTCGAATATGTTCAATCAGATTGCCGCCCGGGCTCCTGATTATCTTACACTGCCGGGTCATAACCATGCTATGTCTTTTCCCGCTTTTTCTTCAGCTTTGGTTGTGAGCGTCATCGGTGGTTCTATGTGGCCTCATATATTCAATAAATCGTACAGTGCCGACAATGAAAAAACATTAAAGAAGACGATCATTCTGTATCCATTGTACGGGTATATTCTCGTTCCCATATTTCTCGTCGGATTTGCTGGAATATTGGTCTTTGCCGGTCATCCCCTGAAACAATCCGATACTGTGTTAGTGAAGTTAATTGAACTGGCACATTTCTCCCCCTGGCTTATAGGAATATTACTGTCGGGAGCACTTGCAGCAGCGATGTCGACCGGCGCCAACCTGGCACATACGGCGGCTTCCGTTATCGTTCGCGATTTCTATATGACGTTATTCAAAACAAAACTCAACGAACGCAGTCTTGTAATGATGGTACGCGTAATGGTGCTTGCAATATCATTGCTCTCTTATTTATTGGCTCTTTACTCACCTGCATCTTTAGTGTCGTTATTACTGATCGCATATGGAGGGGTTGTTCAGTTCTTCCCGGTTATTGTTGCTGTGTTTTTCTGGAGAAGGGTGACAAAAATGGCCGCTTATGCAGGATTAATAAGCGGAACACTCGTAATGATTTATTATTCTTTTTTTGCACCGCCGTTATTCGATATCCATGCCGGTATTCTTGGACTTGTAGTGAATGTGGTGATATTAGTTGTAGTCAGTCTTTTCACCCAACCCATGCCGACAGAACACATCAATCAATTTATCGAAGATTCAAAAGTACCGCTGGATCAAATCAAGGCAGAACCTGTCTACATCGAGAATTAGACGGCCGCAAAGCTTCGACATGATTTTCCTCCCTTGAGGGAGGAGTAAGGTGGGTGTTGACGAAGCGATTCATATTCAACGATTGTATCCAATGATCATGCTGTGTTAACACCCCTATGGTCCCCTCGAGGGGACGGCGCAGGATCTCGATAGCATCCAGCAGCTATTGATTCAGATGCAACGATCGTTTCACCCCGCCACGAGATCCTACTTTTCCTGATAAATCAAGAAAAATCAGGATGACAGAGACAGTGTAATTGATTGGTAGACAACCAATAGCCCCCTATACGGACTATGTTTACTGTTTACTGATCACTGCTACGTAGTGTACTCGGCGTTGATCCTCACGTACTCGTAGCTGAAATCGGTGCCCCAACCGGTTGATTCGGCATCACCGTTGTGCAAGTCGAGTGTGATGAAGATCTGCGTGGCGCTCATCATATGTTTGATGCGGCTCAGGTCCACACCGGTGGGTTCGCCATTTTTGACGAGCTGTTCCGTTTTATGGGTCCGGAGGAAGAGGTCAATTTTATCCGGATCGAAATCGACACCCGATCTTCCGGCGGCAGCAAGGATGCGCCCCCAGTTAGGATCACGACCAAATATTGCCGTTTTCACAAGGGCCGAGGTCGAAATCGTCTTTACAACCTGGCGAGCGTCTTCAACAGAAGGCGCATTTTTAACATGATATTCAACCATCTTCGTCGATCCTTCTCCATCGGAGACGATCATCTTGGCGAGTGGAAGGCACAACTTGAATAGGTGATCTTTGAAAACCTCGTAATCATTATTCTCTTCTGTGATCTTCTTGTTGCCCGCCATTCCGTTTGAAAGCACAGCAACCATATCGTTGGTCGAGGTGTCACCATCGACCGTGATCATGTTAAAAGTATCGTCGACAACCTCTTTAAGTGCCTTTCTTAAGAGGGCCGGTTCAATATCGGCATCACAGGCGATGAAACTGAGCATAGTTCCCATATTGGGGTGGATCATTCCGGAACCTTTGGCCACGCCGCCCATTCTCACTGACTTACCCCCGACCTTGAACTCGAGGTAGTTTTCTTTCTGAAAAGTGTCGGTGGTCATGATGGCGTTAGCTACCAGGGAACCTGCGATATGACGGTTGCTCAGCTTGGGGACATTATCCTTAATCCCTTTGACAATTTTGTCGACCGGCAGTTTCCTGCCAATCACGCCGGTTGATGAAACGATAACGTCATTTACGTCAATGCCCAGTTCTTCAGCAAGAGTCTCTGCCATTGCGGTGGCATCCTTGTAGCCTTGTCGACCCGTACAGGCATTGGCGTTCCCGGAGTTGCAAACAATGGCCTGGGCCTGTCCGTTTTCAACCACACGGCGGCTGAATTTGACCGGTTCTGCAACGACTTTGTTCTGGGTGAACACCGCAGCCGCACTGGCTGGTTTTTCGGAGTAGATAAGCGCAAGGTCACGCCGTTTGGATTTTACTCCGGTATGAGCTCCCCAAAAAGAGAAGCCACGTACAGAGGCTATGTTTTTCATGACTTTTTGAGTAGCAGGAGCGGGTTTCACGAGTTCAGGGTGATCTGAATTGCGTGCCATAATATAATCAGGGGGTGAGAGGTAAGTGAAGAAGTCCGGTTGATTCGTTGAGTCCGAGCCGGCAGTTCATGTTCTGAACCGCCTGGCCGGCTGCACCTTTGACAAGGTTGTCGATGCATGAGACAGTGATGACGGTATCTGTCCGTTTATCGTATGTCGCATACATATCGACGAAGTTGCTTCCGCGTACATCCCGTATTTCAGGCGGGTTGTTGCGTACGCGGATGAAGGTCTCGCCATCATATCGTTTCTTAATGACATTGAGCGGTTCATCGTCAGTCATTGGTTTTGCCGGGCGCGAGTATGTCGTCGAAAGGATGCCACGGTTGATCGGAAGCAGGTGAGGAGTAAACAGGATATTGGTCGCCGGTTTCCCCGATTTGTTGAGCGCCATCCCGATTTCCGGCGTATGCCTGTGGCTCTTGAGTCCGTATGCCAGGAAATTATCATTCACCGTCGGGAAGTGCGTTCTGTCCTTTGCCTTGGCACCGGCACCGGTCACGCCCGATTTGGCATCGACGATAATGTTTTCCGGATGAATGAGACCCGCTTCAACCAATGGATAGAGTGGAAGAATGGATGAGGTTGGATAGCACCCGGGATTTGCAATAAGCCGGGCATTGGCAACTTTATCCCTGAACAACTCCGTAAGACCGTAGACAGCCTCGTCAATGAGTTCTGGAATCTCATGCTTTGTTCCATACCACTGTTCGTATTCGTCCGCGGAATCGAGTCTGAAGTCTCCGGAAAGGTCGATCACGGTGCATTTTTCGTGTGCCCTCGTTTCCTTCATAAATCCCATCGAGACGCGGTGTGGCAGGGCGAGGAACAGGATGTCCAGTGATGCTGCATCGAGCTTGTCCATCGATTCGAAGGCAAGATCGACCATTCCGCTTAGCTGCGGAAATACATCGGCAACATGCTGACCAGCCAGCTGCTCAGAGGTTATCGATTGAATAGTGACGTTAGGGTGGTGAATAAGGAGTCGCAGCAATTCGGAGCCGGTGTAACCTGATGCCCCGGCAATTCCGACTTTATATTTATTTGGCATGTTGTACGGCTTGTTCTTTTTTAATGGCATGCAGAAGCACATCAACGATTGTTTCGAGGTCGTCATGCCCGATGACGAGAGGCGGTACAATACGAATCACGTTTTCCGACGTACAATTAGCCAATACCCCTTCTTCGCGCATGTTGTCGACAACAGAAGCACCCGGAAATGCCAGTTCAACGCCAATCATCAGTCCGATGCCGCGCACTTCTTGAATAGCGCCTTCAACCGACATCGCTTCTTTCAGACGTGAGACGAGCCATTCGCCGTTTTCCTGCGCCTTGGTCATCAGGTGATCTTCAAAGAGCGCATCGATGGCCGCGAGTGCAGCGCGGCAGGCGAGTGCGTTGCCCCCGAATGTTGTTCCGTGAGATCCATAGTCAAATGCGGTTGAAGCTTCCTCGGTTGCAAGGACTGCTCCGATCGGAAAGCCTCCTCCCAATCCTTTCGCAAGAGTCACGACATCGGGTTTTACATCGAAATGCTCACTGGCCAGGAATTTGCCTGTTCGTCCGAATCCGCACTGAATTTCGTCAAAGACGAGCAGGGCATCGTGCTGATCACACAACTCACGAACTGCCATGATGTATTCCTGGTTGGCGATGTTGATGCCGCCTTCTCCCTGGATAGGCTCCATAAATACGCCGATGACATCCTCGTTCAACGCTTCCTTAAGCGCATCAAGATCGTTGAAGGGAATACGCTGAAATCCTTCGGGCAGAGGTTGATAACCTTCCTGGTATTTGGCTTTTCCCATGGCGATAGCGCCAAGTGAACGGCCGTGGAAACAGCCCTCCATAGCAAGAATTTTGCCCGTTTTCCTTTTTTTATAGCTGTACCGGCGTACGAGTTTGATGGCACCCTCGACAGCTTCGGTTCCGCTGTTGCAGAAGAAGACGCGGTCCATCGGTGTGAGTTCGACAATCCGCTTGGCCAGGTGCGACTGAGGCGGTGTCGTATAAAGATTCGATACGTGCATCAATTTACCTGCCTGATCGCGCACAGCTTCAACCACGCGCGGGTGGCAGTGTCCGACATTGTTTACGGCGATGCCGGCCAATGCGTCAAGATATTGGCGCCCGGCATCATCCCACACGTGCACACCTTCACCACGAACAAGGGTGATAGGCTGACGTTTATATAGTTTGAAATGGTACTTCTGATCGAGTGTTTGTACTTCATTCATGTAAGTAAAATATCCTTAGTGGCTGATGGTCGTTCCCTGCGTTTTGTTTCGAACCAATGCATCCATAAGTCGTTCCGGCTTCTTTCCGTTCAGGATCAGTGCCTGATCTACTCCGGATTCGACGGCAATACGGCATGAGTTGATCTTCGGTATCATGCCGCCGCTGATCGACTGATGCATTTGTGCCTCAATATCGTCGAGGGTCATGCGGGGTATCAGTGTTTTCGGATCTTTCGGCTCCTTCAGCAGTCCGTCGACATCGGTAAGCACGACAAAACGCTCAGCATTAACGGCTGCGGCAAGGTGACCGGCAAAAAGATCGGCATTGACGTTGTAATCTTTCCCGTCTGTCCCTAAACCAATTGGTGCAACAACCGGAATGTAACCTTTTTTGAGAAGCAAATGAATGAGTGTCGGATCAATTTCGTCAACATCACCCACCTGCCCGAGGTCTTCATCCGGATTATCGTCCAGTTTGTGCTTTTGGACCTTAGCCATATGACCATCTTTTCCGGAAAGTCCGACAGCAGGAACGCCTTCGGTATTCAGAAGGCGAACAAGATCACCGTTGACCCGGCCCCGCAGTGCCATCTCGACAAACGGCATAGCTTCGCTTGTGGTTTGTCGCTGTCCGTCGATGAACCGGCTGTCGATTCCCACCAGTTCCAGGGTGTCCTGGATAAACGGACCACCGCCGTGAACAATGACAAGTTTGACACCTGATTCGTGTAGGGCTTTGATCTGTTTGATCAGTTTCTCCCGGATTTCGGGATGAGTCATGGCATTGCCGCCATACTTAATAACTGTTAATGATGAGATATCAGAATCTGATTCTGTTGTAGTAGGATCTTTTGAGAGTGGCATTGTTATGTGATTGTACCCGTTGAACTTGCGAGCTTATTCGAAAAGATTTTTCTATGAAAATATTTCGTTGATCCCTATTTAATTGTATGCCAACAATATAACGAAATTAAGATAAAGAATGAATTAAATATTTAATCAATCCTTCGATTCTCGTATCAATAATTTCTATGAAACGGCTTCCTAGCTTAATAATATAAATTAATAGGTTAATTTATGAGATGGTGCGTTAATCATGAAACGCAATATTTCTATAATTATACATTGGATGATCAATCGGGGAAAATATAAATCATTTCTGATGATGATTTTCTCGACAAATCCGTCGGTAGATTATTAATTTTTTTACTGAAGAGTAACCAGGGAAGGGACAATCATATTCGCCCCATAGGGACAAACTATCGGTTGAACATAATAAAATCCCTCAAATTCTTGTGCTTTAAGTACCGAATATGCAATAAAGGAGCCAAATTTACCTCATCTACTATCCAATAAACATCATATAATCAAAACTGTCCCGTAGGGACTGAATATTGGTAGAATCGCATTTTCTGCATAGAAACGGTGCGTTGGTTTCCTACCTGGGATCGGAACCAGGAAGAATACAACACTGACTGACGACACGGATTTTCACGGGCAAGAATTAGATATAGCTCGCGGTTATCTGGCAAAAATCCCTTTATTAGGGAGACAAAGCCGATTATTTCCCCCTTATCCCGACCCCGATGCTTAGGGGCGGGAGGGTGAAGGGGGTTGTCACACTGCGTATGACATTTGGCAACAATCGTTGCAAATGAAGTGACCGTGCTGCTGGATTAACACGACGAATCTGGCTCACGTCGCTTCCCTATTTACGTTTCTCGTCCCGTTAGGGACATAATATGGGTAGAACACAATTAATCCTCCCCCCATCAGTCTGTGCCTTTAGGTACATAATATAAATCCAAAGTTTCAACTGTAGATTAGCCCCATTAGTGTAAGGAATATCCTGCCAATGAGTTCTAATAATTAGTCAATCACAACAAAATACATTTATCAAAAGAGATCATTATGGCAAACACCTACACCCAAATTCATATACACGCCGTCTTCGCCGTTTAAAACAGATATTCTCTTATCGGTAAGGAATGGAAAGATGAATTATATCAATACATCACCGTAATTATCCAAAACCAGGGACATAAGCTTTTACAGATTAACGGGATGCCGGATCATGTTCATGTCTTGTTCGGCATGCGTCCGAGACAATCTCTGTCCGATTTAATGAAAAAGATTAAGATGGATTCATCGGAGTGGATCAACCAAAAGGGTTTTATTAATGCCCGTTTTTCCTGGCAAGCCGGATATGGAGCTTTTTCGTATTCGAAATCCCAGGTTCAGCGCGTGATTTTCTACATCAAAAATCAGGAGGAACATCATATGAAAAGGACATTTATGGAGGAATATGTTACTCTATTGGAGGCGGCTGGTGTTGATTATGATGAGCGATACCTGTTTAAACCGGTTTTGTAGCATATTCCGTACCTAAAGGCACAGCGACGTCAGGTGGGGACACTGTTTTTCTACCCATATTAAGTCCCTAACGGGACAAGTTTTTTTTAATGAATGAGGCATTGAAGACAATCTTTAGGGGATATGTGCATATAAAAGTAGCAGAGTAACAATCTTGGTTCGTCTATCATCTCATAGGATCCGATTCAAACCGAAAATCCCATAAATCAACTATGTTTTATATCCCATAAGACAAAGCCTCATAGGGACAAAATATCGGTAGAACCTGTCATTTAAAAAGTCATCCGTGTCGTCAGGTACAGAATATGAGACAAGTTCTATAGAAATTGAAAAAGGATAAAAAATAATTGGATAGAGATATGAGTAAATGAAAAACAGGACAATGACGATGAATGGGCTATGGTAACATAGACTCGGGTCCTGTCCGCAGAAATCCCAGGAATCAGCCATTTATTATATCCCCCGCGGACAGTCCCATTAGGGACATGATATGGGTAGAATATGGAAAGAGAATAAACCCAGCCCGTGCCGTTAGGTACGGAATATGAGGCAAACTTTCAGCATCAGGCATCAGTAAAGCATGATATGACTGGGATCTGATTAACGGGTTTTCCCGATTTGTGCCATCTAAAAGGGGAAGTGATAGGACATATGATACATCAACCACTTCATCCGAGGGTTAAAATTGGGAAGTTACCTCGCAATGATAACAGAGTTGTCATTTATGACTTGTCCTTCTTTTTTCCTTTTCCTTTCGGCTTCAGCCTGATGGTGATGTAAAGGTTCATGTCTTTTCCGCGATTTATTTTTTCGATCTGATCTTTGTACCCCTTTGCAGTGATCTTCAGCTTTTTATGACCCTTGCCGATATTCGCGATCCGGAACGTGCCGGTGCTGTCTGTCTTGGCTTTCTTCACGGTTCCGATAAGCTGAACCTTGGCATTTTTTACGGGCTTTCGTGTTTTGTTGTTAATCACTTTTCCCTCGATGCCGATCTTTACTCCGCCCTGTGATGCCTGGGCGTAACAACCCGGGACAAACATGGTTCCGATAAATAATACCGCTGAAAGAAAAAAAGATAACCTGGTAATACGCTTCATGATGAATCCGTCTGTTTTGATTCGTAATCAAATAATTAATTAATAGGTTTAGCCCCGCAAGCTGCACTATTATAAATGGGAGGGAGGGAATTAACGTTCAATACGATGGGACCATCGTTGGCAATTGAACTATCATCATGAACCCGTACCCATCCCGAAGGCATAAAATATCGGTAGAATACCGAGCCTCCTTTCACGGCACCGTGGCGTGAGGTACGGAATGTGCTAACGTATCGGGGCAAAAATACACATTCATTCCAAATGAAACGTCTGACACAAATTCTGTACCCAAAGGCACAGGGGATGAAGAGGTCTATCATGTTCTACCCATCTTATCTCCCTAACAGGACGAGAAGTGTAACAAAGCAAGTGACATGCCCCGTAGACTCATGGTGTTAATCCGGCAGTGATCATTTTATTCGCAACGATTGTTGGCGGATGCAAACCGCTGGGTGACAACCCCCTGCGCCCCCTTTATTAAGGGGGAAAAATGAAACTCCCCTCATGGGAGGGGTGCAGGGGTAATTCTTGCAGCGTAAATCCGCATCATCCGCATCGTCCGTGTTCTATTCTTCCTGAGTTGCCATCCACAGCCCGATTCCATCCCGCAGGGATAAAATATCGGTGAAAACAGAACCTCCTTTCACGGTACCGTGGTGTGAGGTACGGAATATGCTAACGTATCGGGGCAAAAAAATACACATGAACAACGTAGATTCCTCCTGAGAATTCAGGAATGACGATTACGGAGTTGGCGAGGGAATGTATGTTTCATACGCACATATCTGTCATTCCCTATCATATCGGCGGCTCGGAATGTATCCGTGTTTGAGATCGAGGTGAGACGAGGTGTTCTATCCAATTTTTAAACCTGGGGCAAGTAGTATCGCCGCTGCTCCCGCGATTAACGGTCCGGTGCACCTCTCGACAAAAAGGACCGTTATTTCCGGTCTGTCGAATACCGTTCATGTCCGAAAGGACTGAACGGCGATGCGAGAATCCGCGGATGGCGCACCACCAAACCCCGCTCTGAAATATGCACTGTGTTAGCGGTAGTCTTTATTTTGAAAAATCTGATGTCGCATTCATTAAAATAATGTATTTAAATGTCAACTCGTCATGGTCTGCATTTCGTCTCATATACTTAATGTCAATTATTTGCGTTGCTGTGAAATAGCCATTTCTATTTTGCCATATTACTATATCGCCTATAGTAGGAGTTCTTACTCTTGAGGAGTAATCATAATCATCTACATTAGTTATTTCTTCAATCTTTTCATGGTTTGTAACCAAGGCAAGACAATCAATTGATGATGAATCAGTATATGTGTGGATTGAATATCCGCCCGCTCCGGACCATTTTGTTTCAAATAATAAGTCGCCTTGTCCAATCGAATAGCTTCCGTTATTATTAGAGTAGTCAAATTTTACAATTCCAGAATATGCGGGTGAATTGTATTTTTCAGATTTGGGTTTAAAACTATTCGACCAGTCTCTTTTATTTTTACAAATGGACTTTCACCCAATTTCGGTTTTGGTTGGAGCGGAAGGTTTATAATTTCTCTTAGCAATTTTTCATACTCTTTTTCAAATGCGTTGTCACTGTTAAAGTCTGCATAAATCTTACCTGTCAAAAACTTAGGAACTTTAGATGATGGATTTTTTCTAATTATTGGAATAATCCAGTTTGTGTTGATGTTTTGAAGCAATTCGCCTGTCATTATCATCTTTTCGTAGCCGACTCCTCCTTGACCGCTATTGGCTTTGGCTGTATACCTTTCACTACAGACACAAATAATTCTGCTTTCATTTGAAAGACCATTTTCCATGAAACTTGGCAAGTCGCCTCCCAGGGATAAGTCGTGTTGGTCAAGAATCGCATTCACGCCATTATTTACTAATCTGTTGGCGAGTTTTAATACCCACCCTTTATGTTCCTCGTCATCATGCGAGTATGATATAAATACTGTTGGATGTTCCATTTTTTTTAGATTACCGCTAACTTGATTATATACGCTATAAACATTCGTTTATACCATTCATTGGGAAGTATATGCGAATATTTATTGCGTTTACTATCATAGGTTTAATTTATCAAGAGGATTTGGAACTCGTTGTTTGGTCTGTCTGCTGACATGCGTGTAGATTTCCGTGGTTTTACTGCTTTTATGCCCCAGAAGCTCCTGAATGATTCTAATTGTTTTATCCATCAATCTGCCTTTCACTGTAGTTCTCTCAACGCCAATCGATCCATGCCATTATAGCTAACGATATCAAATAAATCCAAATCGATCGGAGATAAGCGGCGAAAAAAAAGAATGGATGGATGAGGGACCTTCAGCCATCCATTATTGCCTGTGCAATGCCTGTGGTCCGGGCGAGCTTTAGAAAACCTCCCTTGAGGGAGGTGCAGGTGGGTGTTGCCCGGTCGATTTATTTTGCAACAAATGTATTAGTAGCTGACGTGGAGTTAACACCCCAATAAAGTCCCCTCAGGGGGACAGAAGATGTTCATCGATTATATGGAGTAACCGCAGAGATGGCGCAATGGGCGCAGAGAGAAAGCAACGTTATCCTTGAACCAGTTTGCAGTGACATACTGACTATACACGACCTCGTCATCCTGATGTTGTCCCGCTTGCGGGACGGCGTAGGATCCCGTTAGTTGTTAGCAACGATTGATGCAACTGTTCTGATCGTTGCCGGATGCGAAACGAGATCCTACTGTCCCCCGAAATCGGGGGAAAATCAGGATGACAATCACGTGTTTGGGTTTGTATGATTGTATGAATAGATGAAGCGGTCTCTATCAGCCAATCATCGATTAATCATTTAATCCCTTCCCATCGAGAATTTGCGGTATATATTTTTCGACTCTTGATTTCCTTGTTTTGGATTGTTTGGCCTGGGAAAAATAAAAGATGTATCCTCTTTGCCGTCCTGGTGTTAATGCTTTAAAAGCAGTTTTTAAGTCAGGGAGTTCATCTAATTTTTGTCGAAATTCCTGAGGGATTTTGAAGTCTGAAGTCTTTCTCTTCTTCACTTTTAATCCGGCTTTTTCCACCTCAATGGCTTCCTGGATATAGGCTTTCAGGATGGGTTCCAGTTCAACGATTTCGCGGACATTGGTGAACCGAATCTGGCGCCCCGCCTGCACATTCTTCGTTTGCTGAATTAGAATTCCCTCGGGATCTTTTAACAAGACCCCCTTGAAAAAGAGAAGTGCACAGTATTCTTTGAAGCCGTGGATTAAAACGATGTTCTTTTTCTTCTTTTCTCCCGGGACCGGAAATGTGTAACAGGGATGCATCCACTTGTAATCTTCGGTCAGTCCGCAGTCGAGAACGATCATTCTCAACTGCTCAAATTCTTCTTTCCATTTTTTGGCCTTGCTTAGAAATACGTCAACTTTAGGGTTCATTTTTTCCCTTTATTGATTAACGAAACGATCTTTTTTTTATTTGCAGGTCTGAAGTACCACGAAACCACTGTCAGGATTACAAGCAGCAATGCAGGAAGTGTTGTGGTGACCGGATCGCCCGATGCGATGTGTGAGAATATTGCTCCGGTCATAACAAAGAAAAAGCCTGCATAAGCCCATTCCTTGAGTAAAGGATATTTGGGTATTAGTACGGCTAATACTCCTATCCCGATTGATATCGGGACCAGATGCCTAATATTGTCAGCAAATAAGCAGGGTAGCCCAAATGGGTGATCATATCAACGCCACCCTGACCTTCTTTCGCTTTAAATAACTGTACAGCCCCGGTTGATATCATTCCCAAAGCAAGCCAGAGGGTAGCGATCCAATAGATAATTTTATTTTTCTTTGTCATGGGATATTATTTTAGGTTACTTACGATCTTTTGCAGCCGGTTATGTGCCATGTTGATGCCTTGAGCAAAAGGCAACTGCAGCAACTGGTCTCTTTGTGCCACCGATTCATAAATGGCGTGAATGTTTAGTTTACTTGTGTTGTCGGTAAGCCGTTCGAATGCCAGGATTTCAAGCTGGACCCCAAAAGGCGCATTCTCCATTTCAAAGGTCCGTATGATTCTACGGTTTAGGCTAAATTCATGGATGACCCCGTTGGCCCGAAATGCGACCTTTCCCTCGGCATCGGTTGTTTCAAATTGGTAACTGCCGTGCTTTTTACTTTCATGTTTCAGTACGTTCGTTCCCATCCACTGTTCAATGATATCGGGATCTTCGTAAGCCTTAAAAAGCAACTCCACCGGCAAATCAAATTCCCTGGTAATCAGTATTTCCTGCTTGCCGTCTTCTGCATGAACTTTTGTTTTCCGTTCCATATGCTTTTATGTATCTGATTTATAGTTTTTCATGATGGCCTCCAGTTGATTAAACCGGTCGTCCCACAGTTTTCGAAATGGCTCAATAAAATCCGCTATTTCTTTCAACTTTTTGGGATTCAAGTGATAGTACATTTCCCTGCCGTTTTGATCCTGTTTGAGCAGTTCACACTCAGTAAGTATCTGCAAGTGTTTTGAGACGGTTGGTCTTGCCGAGTCAAAGTTTGAAGCTATGGCACCGGCTGTCATGGATTGAAAAGCCACCAACATAAGGATAGCCCTTCTTGTAGGATCTGCTATGGCCTGGAATACATCACGTCTTAATTTCATAGCGAAGCGAGTTGAGTTCATTATGTAGTCATTTGACTACAAATATATGTGTAGCTATTTAGCTACGCAATTTTTTTTGAACTTTTTTTTAAAAAACTAATGTAATTGCCAAGGAAACACAGAAGGCCCGGGATTATTCTGTGATCCGTCGCGCCGGATCCCTTTGGGCGATTGAAGGCAGGGGTTAGGTGAGATGTCAGTTTTTGCAATATGCCACTTCACAGACTATCCACAATCTCTGAGTTTTAAGTAATGATAAGATTCGAAGGGGACGCGAAATGCTTCCTTTGAGGGAGTATTGAGATAGGTGTGACCGAACGTATCAAAGTTAATCAAGTCGATTCAATGTGAAACGTTCGATGATCGCTCCGCTTATCCTGTAAACGGTGAATGTTTCAGACACCTATTGACAGGGAATACAATAGGTTACGATAATATCGACTTTTACTCTTATTACAGGTCGTTTACTTAGACATCACAATTCTTTACATCAAAACTAAATACGTCCGGTCTTGAATAATGGCCTGTAACATCAAACATGCGCTTCGCTTTAATAATGTCATTTAAGTCAATGTCTGCAAATAAAATATCCTCCTTAGCCTCAAGCGGTCCGGCCAGAAATTTTCCGGTTGGACCAATAATGCAGCTGTTGCCGACATTTATCCAATCCCTTCCCTCGGGATAAAATTTTTTAAATTCGTACTCATCCGGAATATCATTCATTCGTAGCGCCATACAGGAGCTGATAACAAATAACCCGCCTTCCCTCGCGATGTGTCGCATTGACTGAAGCCAGTTGTTGCTTTTATCCCAGGTGGGTGAAACAAGTATTTGAGCTCCGCTTTCATAGATGGCATTCCTTGCCAGAGGCATAAAATTTTCCCAGCAAATAAGTCCTGCTATTTTTCCAACAGACGTGCTGTATGACTGTAAAGTGCTGCCGTCTCCCTGTGCCCATATAAGACGTTCGCCACCTGTTGGTATTAACTTGCGGTGTTTGCCCAAAATCTCGCCTTCTTTATCAATAAAAAGAATGCTGTTGAATAAACTTGCATTACTGGTTTCGGTATTACGTTCATGTATACCTATTGCCACATTAATACCTGCTTTCTTTGCTGCTTTACACAGTTGATCTGTAGAATTATCAGGAATGGAAACGGCATTCTCGACAAGTTTTAAATAAAGTTCATTCAAAATAGCACCTTTACTATTCGGGATAAGCCAGACCCAGTCCGGATATCCTGAGACAAAAGCTTCGGGAAAAACAATCAGTTCCGCTCCTTCTTTTCCTGCCTTATATATATTTTCACACGCCTTCTTGACGGTTTCTTCTTTATTCAGAAATACAGGGCTAATCTGGGCCGATGCTACTTTTACAATTTTATTCATAATCCTTAAAAATCTACACTTCGTTTATATACGTTACTAATATTTATGACTCCCGATCGCTAAGAAGTTATTTCTATTAAAAATCAAACACTTAACTCAGTAAAGGATTGTGTTTTGTTATCTCATAACTTATATCACATGCAAGTTTCCGTGTGATAATATTTATTCCACTTTCAAGATAGCCTGTAATTAACGGTTAAATTAGTATGTCCTCTGTAAGCAACCCTTTTTAAAAACTAACCGTGTCATCAATATATTCTATTTTTATTTAATTATACTCGTAATTTATTTAATTACAATATATTATACGTAGTCGTTTTATCCGGATTAACCGCTGACCAGGGAAAAGCAACCTCACTCTCTGTGAATCCTCTGCGCACCCTGTGGTTATTTTCACCTGTGTTTGTAATAACCGCAGAGGTATTATAAAAAAGAAGACGTCCCCCGAGATTTGTAGTTTACCAGTGACCAAACTGTAACAAACCCAAAGGAGTCTTCTTATGATCGAATCTAATCAAGTATACATAGCCATCGACCTACATAGCAAACACAGTAAGATGGGATACATGAATGAGCAGGGAGAATACCTGGGACAGCAAGGAATGCAGACCACGGCACAGAATTTGATCGGTGGGGTCGTCCGCATCCCGGCTGCCCGCAAATCCCTGACCCTGGAGCAAGGCAATATGGCCTTCTGGGCCGCCGAACGCCTGTGTGGGTATGTCGACGAGTTGATCGTGTGTGATCCGCGCCAGAATCACTTAATCTCCCGGAGCATGGTTAAGAACGATGACCGGGATACCTACCAGTTATGTCAGCTCTTGCGTCTGGGAGCCCTCAAGCCGGTCTGGAGACCGAAACGAATGGGAGATCGCCGCCTGTTTTACCACCAGATCAAAGAGTATCAGAGACTCAACAAAGCCCTGACAACGAACAAGCGACAACTCCAGGCGATGCTGCGCCACTGGGGATACAATCGGAAGTTGAAGAAGGGTGATTACGCCCGACCGGAGCCGATTCTGGATCAGATTACCCCGGCCGGACTGGCCCGGGAGGTGCAGGCCAAGTTTGACCATATCGGAATGATCGCCCGGGCCAAACAAGAACAATTCGAACGGATCACCCAGGCGGGTCGGGCTTATCCGGAGATTGTCCAGTTTCAGAAGATGTCGGGGATGGGGCCTGTGGGATCCCACACCTTCTCCGGGTATATTCAGACTCCTTACCGGTTCCAAAGAAGAGGTCAACTCATCCGTTTTTGCCAATTGGCGGTACGCAAGGCCAGTAGTGACGGACGACGCCTGCGCGCTGAACGACTCTCAAAGGCCGGACATGGTCCTCTGAAAAACGTGGCTCATACGGTCTGGAAATCGGCGATGAAAAGCCAAAACGAAGTCAGCGGGTTTTACCAGGCCAGCCTGGCCAGGTGTGGGGACCAGGTGAAGGCCCGCTTGAACACCCAACGCAAAATCTTAAACACACTTTGGAGTATATGGAAGCATAACCAAACATATTCTGCGCAGAAGTTTTTCTGCGCGGGTGGGGATTCGGCCCGATAGCCAGTCCTGATTCGGCCCTTATAGATGGGAGGAGCAGGCAGGGATCGGGTCCCGGACAGACTCCTCTTGTCGCGTCTAATCGGGAACCTATTGGTTCTCAGGTTCAACGCCGAGCTTAGTTATCCGGGCTGGAAGCCCCATATGACCTTAGGACCAAGCCCAACACTCAGGCTTGAGACTCTGATATAAGTCTGGTTACAGAAAACCGAAGAAGCCATAGGTCGGTAGGATCGTTGCCGACCCGTTCACCAAAGTTTATAAGATGTCGGTATCAGCACTATCCGAACAACGAATTTGCCATAGATCAGGGCGTCTTGAAAAGACAAAAATCGATTCGGGAACGTCATTGGAAAAGTACATCCTTGACTTTCTTTTTTATAAAAGGTCGCTAAGATCGCAGAGAGAAGAGAAACTTCATCCTTTTTCCTTTAAACTTTCACCATGCCACTGTCTTGCAAAGGCTGGAACTCGTAGTATCTTGTTTCATCTTGTATATTTGAACAAAATCAATGGAGAAGAACATCGTTTTATCGTTTATGACTGACATATACAGTGATTCTTTCTATCAACACGCAGCCCAAACCAGCGACAGCCCGATGGGACTGGAGATCGATTATGCGGAAGGGGCATTTATTTTCACAAATGACGGCAAAAGATACCTGGACCTGATCTCGGGTATTGCGGTCAGCAGTCTCGGGCACCGGCACCCGGCAGTTGTTCGTGCGGTAAAAGAGCAAGTGGACCGGCATATGCACGTGATGGTGTACGGCGAGTATATCCAGAAACCACAATCGCAGATGGCGGAGCTGTTAACCTCGCTGCTGCCGGAGAAACTGGACCGGGTTTATTTTGTGAACAGCGGGACTGAGGCGAATGAAGGCGCACTGAAGCTGGCTAAGAAATTCACCGGAAGGCATAAACTGGTTTCCTTCCACAACAGCTACCACGGCGACTCGCATGGATCGCTGAGCGTCACCGGCCGGGAAGTCTACCGCAAGCCGTTCGAACCGCTGCTTCCGGATGTGCACTTTCTCACTTACAATCGAACAGAAGAGCTTAAAGCGATCGACGATCAGACGGCTGCTGTTATCCTCGAGCCGATCCAGGGAGAAGGGGGCATTATCCCGGCAGATAAAGAGTGGCTGATGAATGTACGCAAGTCATGTGATGATGCCGGTGCTGTGCTCATATTTGATGAAATCCAGACAGGGTTTGGAAGGACCGGTACCCTGTTTGGCTTCGAGTATTACAACGTCGTGCCCGATATCATGACGCTTGCCAAAGCGATGGGGGGAGGGATGCCCATCGGCGGGATTGTAAGTTCATCGGAGATATTTGAGGTTTTCCGCAGTGATCCGCCTCTCAATCACGTGACGACGTTTGGTGGACACCCGGTAAGCTGCGCTGCCGCCTACGCTGCTCTTCGTGCGCTGATTTCAGAAGGATGGGTTGGACGTGCCTCCATGATCGAGGAGAAGGCAAGAAAGATATTGCAAGGTCCCGGCATTGTGGAGGTCCGCGGACGCGGAGCCATGCTGGGGTTGGAGCTTGAGAGCCCCGAAGTGACGCAGAAAGTCGTAGAGGCGTGCATGCGAAAGGGGATTATCCTTGGCTGGACGCTACATTCGAATACGCTGATTCGCATTGCCCCGCCGCTGATTATCGAAGAGAAAGTGCTGGAACAGGCACTGGAGACGATTGTCGAGGCTGTTCGGAAACATAAAGGGTAGGGTTGCGTGATTTATTCACCACCCCTATCCCACCCAAACGTCATTCCCGGCCCCGATCGGGAATCTGAGAAAGTACTATCATCAGGTACTGGATATGTGGTAAGCTGTATGTATCGGGCATCCACGTTGTTCGAAATAACCTTGCGCGGAGAGACGGCTATATTATTGTTTATTTTGTATAAGTGTCTTTTCCGTCAGTCAGCCAATTCAAAGTGAACCGATCAAAAACGATATACGAGTAATCGTCTTTTTCATAAACCAGTCCAATGTCACCATTATCTATAATCGTCATATCAGAATAAGCGGAACTACCCGCATAAATAGTTTTTTGTACCGGCCAGGTTTTCCCTTCATCGTAGCTTAATCTTACCGTCATATTCTTTCTGCTGCTGCTCGAATTGGCATTTGAAAAAAGAATCCTGTTTTTATCCGAACCATTACTTTTCAGGGTATAGCGAAGAATATCCCCGTTACAGCCCGGATCAGGAAGATCTGAATCGGCTTTGGTGCTCCATGTTTTACCCTTATCTGATGAAACGTGCTCATATCTCATCCCAGCTCCGTTAACACGGCTGTTTATCATCCAGTTTCCATTTGACAATTGGACAAGCTTCGATTCATCAGCAGGAGTTATTGCTTTATCAATCAAAGACCAGGATTTCCCATGATCGTTGCTGGCAAAGACAAAACCACCGACAGAGAGGTTAATTATGGTGTGCAGCAGGATGCCCGAAGAAGTTTGAATTCCATCGCCAGAAGTCATAAATACATAATCACTATGCCATTCGGGCTTCCTGATTTGAGATGTGATATCAACGGGTGAACTCCAGGTCTTTCCATTGTCACTGCTTTTCATGACCCTTTGATAGTAGATGCCACTTTCTGTATTTAAGTTCATGTAATTGAAAAACATAAAGATATCACCCGTCACCTTATCCACAATCATAGAGGGATCGTCAATAGATTGGCCGTCAGGATAATCGACTAATGTTTTTATCGAGGTCCATGTCTGTCCATTATCCGTACTACGTCTCATTACAAGATTAATATTTTTATTAGAATCCATGTCATTACAATTTGGAACTCTTTCAGCGGCCACGGCAACCAGATCCCCGTTCGGAGCTGTAGTCATGGCTGGTACCCTGTAGCACGCCACACCCGTTTTGCCGGCCTTATCAAATAACTTCACAGACTCGACGGCTTCGGAGTCTGATGTTGAGACCGGATCGTATTGCGATTTAATACAAGAGAAAAAAAATACCAACCCTAAAAGTATTATGATCTTCATTTTCGAGCTCTTTGACAGTTTTTTACCTCACGTCTGGTGTATTACAATTTTATCCGTATCAATTACATTTATTCCCACTAACTAAAAGAAGTTAATGGGTTTTTAGCAAGGATAATGCCCTGAATTGTTCAGAGTTTGAGACTAATGTTCTTAAAATTCCAAGAGAAAATGGGGAAACCATTGCAAGTATACGTCGTTGATAAACTCCATGCAGGTTCTGATGTCATTTTTTTACACACAATCAACGGCGGGTGAAGGCGTACGGAAGCTGGCCAAGAAATTCACCGCAAGGCATGTGACGATGCCTGTGCCGTACTCATCTTCGATGAAATACAAACAGGGTTCAGAAGGACCGGTACCCTGTTTGACTTCGAGTATTACAATGTCGTGCCCGATATCATGACGCTTGCCAAAGCGATGGGTTGGACGTGCCTCCATGATCGAGGAAAAAGTGCTGGAGATGATCGTTAAGGCGGTAAGTATGTTTAGGTGACACATTGGGAGTGCCTTCAGCTACGGTCAGATTCAGCAGCAATGTTCTCTTTGCTGCTCAGTCAACCTTACACTTTGTCGCTGCAGAAGGTCGACTTTTTTAAGTACTCAGGATCCGAGCTCATGGAGATTCTCTTTCCCAATGGAGAATCTTAGAAAAGAGTATTGCTTAAACGATGTCCAAATGTGGTGATGTCCGTATACTTGTGTAAAAATAGAAAAGGTGCTGCCTAAAGGTTAGATTTGGTTTTTCTCTGACAAAAGAACCAAAACCTAATAGGACAACACCATGAAAGGAAAAGTAAAACCTTCCCAGGAATTGAGCAAAACCATTGACCAACTTTTAACTGGAGCCCACTCGAGCGAAGAGCTCTTAAGTGAGCTTTTACGTTTGGGAGCCCAACGGATTCTGCAGGAAACCGCGGAAGCGGAGGTAGATGAGTTTCTGGGTCGGGGCTGGTATGAGCGAGGGAGTAAGCAGGCTGCCCATCGCGGCTATCGCAATGGTTACACCCCCCTGAGCCTGAGAACCACCCAGGGGCCAATTCAGTTACAACGTCCGCGGGTGCGTGGGAATGAAGAGCCCTTCGAGAGTGCGATTTTATCTCGGGTTGCCCGTCTGGAGGATCGCCTGGTGAGGCTGGCTACCGAGATGTATGTTCGGGGGCTATCGACCCGCGATATCGAACAAACCTTAACCGATGGGCAGGGCCAGCCGGTGCTCTCACGCAGCCTGACCAGTCGGTTGACCGAATTATACGCCGAGAGTTCTTCGAGGATCTAAAAGCCCGCGGACTGGCCCATCCTCTGTTGGTAGTCAGTGATGGGGGCAAGGGGATAATCAAAGCGATTGCCGAATGTTTTCCCTTTGCCGATCGGGGACGCTGTATTGCCCATAAAATGCGTAATCTGACCAACAAGCTCCCGAAAGACAAGACCATTACCGATCCGGTTAAAGCTCGAGTAAGGGCCATTTATTACGCTGGGGATCTGGAAACCGCCCAGGGCCTGGCCAAAGCCTTCATCACAGACTACGCCCAGAAATATCCATCGATGATCAAATGCTTTAACGATGATCTGGGGGCTTGCCTGGTGCACCTGAAGTATCCCTATGGACATCGAAGAAGTATTCGAACCACTAATTTGATCGAACGTTCCTTTGCCGAGCAAAAGCGAAGGACCAAGGTTATCCCCAATCATGTCAATGAAAAGGGAGCCATGAAACTGGTCTATGGAACCTTAATCCGGGCGGCCCAACGCTGGCAGCGGGTTAGTATGGACGAGGCGGATTTGGTCTTGTTAAAAACCCTGAGAAAAACGATGTGTAAAGATCAACCTGTAACGATAACCGATGACCGAATCTCCTTTAAACAAGCAGCCTGACCTTTTTTGTTTTTACACAGAAAAAAAGACTTGACCCCCGTCCAAATGTGTTGGAAACTATTAAGGTGCAGACCAAGAGTGGCAAAAATACTTAATCCCACTAATCGGCAATATTCTCTTATACCCTTATTTAAACTATTTGTTGTTTATATGTCGGATACAGTCATCCTATGGTATCAATTCTGGTAGCTGTCGTTTCCGTTAGTCAACCAACTCAAAGTGAACCGATCAAAAACGATATACGAGTAATCGTCTTTTTCATAAACCAGTCCAATGTCACCATTAGCCATGACAGTCATATCAGAATAAGCGGAACTACCCGCATAAATAGTTTTTTGTACCGGCCAGGTTTTCCCTTCATCGTAGCTTAATCTTACCGTCATATTCTTTCTGCTGCTGCTCGAATTGGCATTTGAAAAAAGAATCCTGTTTTTATCCGAACCATTACTTTTCAGGGTATAGCGAAGAATATCCCCGTTACAGCCCGGATCAGGAAGATCTGAATCGGCTTTGGTGCTCCATGTTTTACCCTTATCTGATGAAACGTGCTCATATCTCATCCCAGCTCCGTTAACACGGCTGTTTATCATCCAGTTTCCATTTGACAATTGGACAAGCTTCGATTCATCAGCAGGAGTTATTGCTTTATCAATCAAAGACCAGGATTTCCCATGATCGTTGCTGGCAAAGACAAAACCACCGACAGAGAGGTTAATTATGGTGTGCAGCAGGGTGCCCGAAGAAGTTTGAATTCCATCGCCAGAAGTCATAAATACATAATCACTATGCCATTCGGGCTTCCTGATTTGAGATGTGATATCAACGGGTGAACTCCAGGTCTTTCCATTGTCACTGCTTTTCATGACCCTTTGATAGTAGATGCCACTTTCTGTATTTAAGTTCATGTAATTGAAAAACATAAAGATATCACCCGTCACCTTATCCACAATCATAGAGGGATCGTCAATAGATTGGCCGTCAGGATAATCGACTAATGTTTTTATCGAGGTCCATGTCTGTCCATTATCCGTACTACGTCTCATTACAAGATTAATATTTTTATTAGAATCCATGTCATTACAATTTGGAACTCTTTCGGCGGCCACGGCAACCAGATCCCCGTTCGGAGCTGTGGCAAATGCCGGTATCCTGTAGCAGGCTACCCCCGGGTTACTTGACGCATCAAACAATTTAAAATTTTGGATGGGTCCTGTTTTTAGAAGAGCGTTTTCGGGAATATTATTAACACACGAGCTAAGTAGTACTAATAATGATGATAACAATAACAGGATCCGCATGAGTTTTTAGATTGAGTTGATATGTCTTGTTGTTACAATTTTATCGGCAGGTTATCACATGCTGATCATCAGCATGTGATAAAATCTAACTGTTCGAATTTTTTTTATCCAAAGTTGTTCGTCAGTTGAAAAGTAGCTCTACTTACCCTCAAGCTTTTGAACATCTGGATGAGAAGTGACACTCACAGAGAGTTTAACCCAAACCAGTATGGTGTATGAATCATTTACTTTTATCGAAAAATCGTGAGTTATAGTAATAACTGCTACCCAAGTTAATGAAACTTTATTACGCGATTGCACGACAACTGTGGTGACTACCATTTGTTTGGGGTGAAATGAGAGAATCTTTTTTCAGACAATATTTTTTGACTTACTAACTAACCGTTTGTAAGGGAAACAGTTATACTGCGGCGAAACGAACAGATGAATCACAAAATCCGTTAGGGATAGTGAACAGATAAAGAAATGCATGAAAATTATTAGAGACAGATGAAAACAAGAAGGAGAATTACTTATGGCACGTAAAACGAGTTTGATCAGCATTAATCCTTCTAACGGACAGAAGATTCGGGAATTTGATGAGATGTCCTTGGCTGAAGTAGATTCTGTGCTGAGAGATGTTGCTGAAAGTCAAAAAGAATGGCAGGAAACAGCAATGGGCGAACGGAGTAAGATCCTTAGAAAAGTCGCGACGCGTTTACGTGATGAATCCAGCTACTATGCCGAAATCATGGGTATAGAGATGGGAAAGCCGCTGAGCCAAGGCGTTGCCGAGGCAGAGAAATGCGCATGGGTCTGTGAGTATTATGCTGAAAATGCAGAGAACATGCTACAGGACATCCCGGTTTCAACAGACGCTCGTCAGAGCTATGTCCATTACGAGCCACTGGGTACGGTCTTTGCCGTTATGCCGTGGAACTACCCGTTCTGGCAGGTGTTTCGTTTTGCCGCTCCGTCACTTATGGCTGGCAACGCTGGTGTTTTAAAACATGCCGAAAACGTAACCGGTTGTGCTGTGGCTATAGAGAATTTGTTCAAGGAAGCAGATCTGCCTGAGAACCTGTTTCGAAGCCTTTTGGTAAGCAGAGACCAGGCGAAACACGTTATTGAACATCCACTTGTTTCGGCTGTCACGCTGACCGGCAGCACAAGAGCTGGTAAAATAGTGGCTGCTCAGGCGGGCGCCGTGCTTAAAAAGACCGTTCTGGAGCTTGGCGGGAGTGATCCGTACGTAATCTTGAAAGATGCCGATCTGGACAAAACGATCGAGACGTGCGTAACATCACGAATGCTCAACAGCGGTCAGAGTTGTATTGCAGCCAAACGGTTCATCGTTGTGGATGATGTTCATGATGATTTTGTGAATGGTGTCACCGATCTGATGAAGCACAAGAAAATGGGAGCGTACGATCGGGATGGTGTTGATCTCGGGCCACAGGCTCGTGAAGACCTGCGGGATAATTTGCATCGACAGGTAAGTGAAAGTATCGGTAAAGGTGCACGGCTTCTTTTGGGTGGAAAGCCGGGTGACTCTTCCGGATTTTTCTACCCTCCAACTGTTCTCGTCAATGTTACTAAAGGGATGCCAGCATTTGATGAAGAGACATTCGGGCCAGTGGCGGCCATTATCAGGGCGAAAGATGAGGAAGAAGCGATAGCTCTTGCTAATGACACGAGCTATGGTCTTGGTTCGGCTGTCTTCACAGAAGACCTGGAGAAAGGAGAGCACATAGCGGCACACCGCTTGAAAGCCGGATGCAGCTTTGTGAATGACTTCGTTAAGTCCGATCCAAGATTGCCGTTTGGCGGAATTAAGAATTCCGGATATGGGCGGGAGCTTTCCCCATTCGGCATTCGCGAGTTTTTGAATACGAAGACAGTGTATATCGCCTGATGATTGATTGACTGGATGCATGAATGGATGGGGACACTTTAGTCAAACAAACAATCATTCATTCCTTGTTTTGGTATATGTGTGATTTATGTATATTGATTATAAACCAGGCAAGAAAATCACACAATGAAACAGCAATCACCACCTCCAATTCGCGGCCGGGGTTCAGCAGATAATCCACAAAACAGGTTTGAGGGCCATTATTTTGAAGCTGACCTGAATGAGACATTTGACGATGATCGTCAGGCAACCCGTTTTCTGCGAGATGATACGGATCATATCATCAGCTACAATAACAGTCCGGATGTTGGATTTGAAGCCAGTATCAACCCCTACCGGGGTTGCGAACACGGGTGTATTTATTGTTATGCCCGACCAACTCACGAGTATCTTGGATATTCGGCGGGAATCGATTTCGAAACCCGCATAATGGTAAAGTTCGACGCACCGGATTTACTAAGGAGAGAACTGAATAAACCGAACTGGAAACCTCAAGTGCTTGCGATGAGCGGAGTAACGGATCCTTATCAGCCGGCGGAACGTAGATTTGAAATTACACGCAAGTGTCTCGAAGTGTTAGCGGAATCCAGAAACCCGGTGGGAATTATCACTAAGAATTTCCTTGTGACTCGCGATATCGATTTACTGAGCGAATTATCCCGTTATAATGCAGCTTCAGTATGTGTTTCCATCACAACGCTGGATGCTAATCTTGTCAAAGTGATGGAGCCACGGACTTCAAGACCTGATCGAAGGCTGGAGGCGATCAAACGGCTATCCGATGCCGGGATATGGACGGGAGTCAACGTGGCGCCGGTCATACCGGGATTGACAGATCACGAGATGCCCGGGATCCTGGAGAAAGCAACGGATGCAGGAGCGCGGTTTGCAGGTTTTGTTCCGCTTCGGTTACCATTTGGTGTTTCCGATTTATTTGTAAAATGGCTTTCTCACCACTTTCCTGACAGAAAGGAAAAGGTGCTTAATAAAATCAGAGATATGCGCGGCGGCAAGCTGAATAACAGCGAATTCAGAGATCGTATGCGTGGCGACGGCAACTTTGCCGATCAGATACGACAGACTTTTCACATCCATACCCGTAGGCTTGGGCTTAATAATGATAGGTTCCCGATTTCGACTGAACATTTCAGGCGGCCGGAGATGAACGGACAATTAAGACTGTTATAAAGCTATTGGCGGTCAGCTTTTAGTTTCTCAGTGTTAAACTACTGAAATGTGGGTCTTAATAACTAAAATGACTATTCGTAATCAATACAATTTCGTATAAATCCCGATTGATTCACTGAAAAAAGCCACAGAAACACTCCCGAAACTTCGGGGCCTCGTGTATTACCGTGCCTCTATGTGGTTGTTATTCCTTCGCTTGAAATAACCGCAGAGCACGGAGAATTCACAGAGCCGGGAATATCAGGGAGGGTATACTTTAACCTTTTTCCCTTGTCTCTGTGGCAATTTATGCATGTGTAGCAGTTGCGGATAGTCATAAAAACTTATTAACCAGTTTTGTCAACTATAATAATTCTGTTTTCTGTAATCTGTCGGTGATGTACCGGTCAGTTTTCGGAAGACACGATTAAAGTGTGTAATGGATTGGAAGCCAACTTCATAGGCAATCTCGCTCACATTCAAGTGGGGATTAAGCAACAGCTTTTTTGCCTGATCGATACGGACGCGCGCCACATAATCGACAAAATTCAACCCGGTGGCTTTTTTGAACATCCGGCTGAAGTAATAAGCACTCCAGTTCACCGAAGTAGCTACGTCATCGAGGCTCAGATCATCATCCAGATGGTCGTGGATATAACGTTTGGCTTTCTTAATGCGTGGTGGTTCTTTCTCATCTTCCTGGATGACCATTTCTTCAACAACCTGAGACAATTCATCCGCAAAGATTTCAAGAAGACGGAGTGTCGCCTCATATTGTTTGGGGGTCAGCACCCGGTTTTTATAAAACAGGACTTTGAGTTTCTTCTCCTTTTGGAGATCCACCCCCAGGCGCATAAGATTTTTATTTACTTCCTTCTCATCCTTTTCATCTACATCCTTTAAGAAGACCTGGCCGGTTTGAAGATAACCAATCACTTCATTATTGAGATGGATAGGAACCGCCGATTCCGTCAGTCCGGTAAAGCAGATAATGGAATGAGCATTATGATCAGGAAATTTCTGCATCTCTTTAAGGATCTTCTGGCAGGACTCGCACATATTGTGATTATCCTTTAAATGATCGCAGAAAGGGCTGGCATTAGGATCATTGCCACTATCGGCGCCTGGATCATCTAATAATGGCCGAATTGTTAAAGGGAGACGAGTAGCTTCGCGAAATGCCTTTTCATATTTTTTATATATATCAGATCGGGCTAACTCTTCTATAATATGTTTCGTAAAATTCTTTTCCATGCACTTACTTTATTAAGTACCAAATACAATGACAAATTACTGAATTTTCATCACCTCAAAAAATGTCCAATAAAAAGCAAGGAACGTGCTATTGCATTTGAAGTGTATGTTTATATTTTACCTGTAGTGAGGAATTAAACCCTCAGTCTCTTCGTTATTTATAATGGAACCCCAAAGACTAACCTAATCGTTTAATATGGGACCATAGAGTAACCTCATACACCCCTCAAACCCAGCGGAGCAACCTTATGGCTGCAACTATTCACTTAGGACATATTAGATCACCGGAGAAACTGTCTGAACCCAAAAACCGGAAACAGACAGTAGAAAAACAAGCCGATTCACAAGAAGTTAAAACTTCGGAGGATATGGCTGTTGAAAAACTGAAATTTTACATATCACGAAATATTGAAGTTCATAACTCATTTTTCATGCATAAACCCTCATCTGCTGAAGAATGGGCTAATGAAAAGATAAAGAAGTATCAGAAGTAATCAATCTTTTGAGAAAGAATGCCGGGTCATACGTCTTGGAGACGTATGACTTTTTTTATGCCCTGAATTTGCTGCAACAGGTTCGATTTGCAATATGGTTGCTTATATTTTTTCCTCACAATGTAATAATGCGTTGCTAACGTAAGAAACGTTATCGATAACATATGGAAAATTTGCCATCAAAAGAACCTGACAACAAACGCGTTTACCTACAGTATCCGTTGCGTAAATCACGCTTTGATCCAAAATTCATGAAGATCTTCTATATTTTTCTTGGGTTTCTCTGGATTGGTTCAGGCATCTTTTTTTATGTATCAAATCCTGATAGTAATATTATGGTGCCTGTCGTTTATGGTGCCATCGGAATTATTATTTTCGTACTGGCTAACTATTATGAGGCCATCTTTTCCGGCAAATATATCGATTACTCAACAAATGGAATGATGGTTAAACTGGGTTTTAACAAACCTGTTTTTTTGAAGTGGCAACAGATAAATGAAGTTCGTCTTGAGAAACAACAGTTTTCCATAATCCGGAAAGACGGTCAGCGACATGACTGGAAACTCAATAGAAGCGCTATGTATAATTGGTCCGGTTTTATCAAGTCACTTAAAGAAAACCTTGCGGCAAAAGATGTTTCTTACTCATTATGATCTGAGGTTCCCCCAATCTCAAAAGATGAGGATTATTTCTTTTTTCCTGATTGTAGGTTTGTTTTTGGGTTTTATTTATTCAACTGTGATGGCACAAACTGTTGATTCACTGGTTATCAAGGCAAATACAGGTGATCACCTGTTTCATTTCAGCAACAAGCAGGGGAGTTTTTACGTCGGGGAGACAAAGGGTACGACCCGCCACTTTTTGATGGGATACATCAGCTACCGTGAGCAGCTGTTTTCTGATTACACCATATCTGTGAACGGAAAACCATTAAAACGGGATGATGTATCGACACGGGTTTCCTTCCGGCCTTATATTTTAAAAAGGGAGTACCCTGGTAAGGTCACCGAATCGGTTTTTATGCCTGATAACGAAGATGCTCTGGCAATCCGTGTTCATTCCGCTAATGCCCAAACTGTTTCACTTAATCTGCTGGGCAATAACTTCGATCGGATTGTCGCTGTCGATACAGCGGATACTCCGAATACAGTTGCGGTTTCTCTTAACACACAGACTACGCCATCATTGACCATTGCTACAGTCGGAAAGATCATCGATGCACGGATGGTGGATGGCGGCCTGTTAGTCGAAACCAGTACCGAAAAGATTGCCAGCGGCCATATGGAGGTGGACAATTCAGAGGAGCTGTTTGCTATCGGTGTTGGGTTATCTGGCGACCAATCCAGCGAGGCGGCCATAGCGACGCTTACCGGATATGACAGTTATATCAAAAAGAAGAAGGGACGGTTGGATGATCTGATAGCCAAGGCTCCACTGAGGGTTTCTGATCCAAACATGAATGAAGCTCTTGAGTGGGCACTGTGCTCGTTCGATGCATTGAATATGGATGAGACCCGCACCGGCATGGGAAAGGGGATATACGCCGGATACCCGTGGTTCCAGGATTACTGGGGGCGCGATTCCTTCATTGCCATGCGTGCTTTAACTATCACCGGAAGGTTCCGGCTTGTGAAGGAAAACCTGGAGTCGTTCCTGAAGTACCAGAAGCTGAAGGATGATGGCCCGGCATATGGAAAAATTCCGAACAGGGTTCGACCGGATGAGCAAATTTATAATACGGCCGATGCAACGCCGCATTTTCTCATCGAAGCACAGCGGTATGTGGCTTATTCAGCAGACAGCACCTTTGCCTATGACATCTTTCATAACATAGAAGCGGCTGTTCTGGGTACCATTAAATATCGTACTGACAGTCTCGGATTTATCACTCATGGGCCGGCTGATTCATGGATGGATGCTGTTGGTCCGAGGGGTCCGTATTCACCGCGGGGCAATCGTGCAAATGACATCCAGGCTCTGTGGATTGAGGCTTTGCAAAGCTCTCTGAAACTGTGCAAGGAAGCGGGAGGAAAGCAGGCACAAGTATTATCGGAAAAGGTCCGGACGATGCTTGATAAGGTTAAGCAGTCATTTGCCAGTGAGTATATCGACAAACCTCTTTCCGACGCCGATGGACGCAAGCCTGTTATCTTCGATGCGCTGCATACAGATGATCATCCTTCTGCAGAACTTCGGCCCAATGGATTATTCTGTCTCGACAACATCAATCAGCTTAAGGTACGACAAACGGCTCTGCTGCAGATATTCAACCGTCTGGCGACGCCTTACGGAGTGATGTCCCTGGATCCGGACGATCCCCATTTTCATCCATACCATCAATTTGAGCCAGTGTATGAGCAGGATGCTTCTTATCACAACGGTATCATTTGGCTGTGGAATACGGGCGAACTTATTGAGCAGATGACAAAACGATTTTTACAGGATCAGGTCTACACGATAACCCGAAATTATTCGAAACTTATACTAAATGGTGTTGCTTTAGGTACACTTCCGGAACTGTTTGACGCATTTCCGAGAAATTCAGAATATGCTCTTTCTAATCCCGATTCTGCCTCTTTCAGGGGATTATCGAGGTTTGATCAGATGAATATTCGTAACACTGCTGACTTGGACCGATCAACTGTTCCGGGAGCATCCGGCACATTCTCGCAGGCGTGGTCGCTATCAGAATATATTCGAAGCTTTTATGAGAGCTATGCGGGCATCAGGTACCATCCGCTCACTGGTTTTTCACTTCATCCGGCACTTCCATCGGAATGGCATCATTTATCCGTTGAATCACAACTTGGAGTTCTCGAACTGAAAATGACAGCAAATACTGATGCATCAGATGGAATGCATTACAGCATCGATATCGTGAATAAAAGCAATAAACCGCTCGGCCTGCCATTTCAGGATAAATTCATGGATCAGCAGCTCCAGCTAAAAACTTTGCCGGGTTTGACCCATTTTGATATAAAGACAAATACCGGAAAAGTTAGCATCCTTGAAAACGGTGAACCCGAATCACCTCACTACGAGCCGCCGGTTATTATGAATGCCTATAAGTCCGGATATGCTAAAAAGTTTCATTTTCGTGCTATTGCCAACATACCGGTAGTGGGAAGAACATATTATTCCCAGACTCACTAACAGTATTTGATAAATAATGCGGAGGTATTACAGGTATGGGGGCCATTCTCTTGGGAATTATCGCCACAACATTTCTTGCGGCAATATTTCACAAAATGATACCTGAGATCCCGGCATTGGTCAATAATCCGACTGTTCAGAATTCGATGCTGATGACCAGATTCAGGATAAGCAAAGACTTTGGAAGTCAAATATTAGAAATTAGATAGATAGTTATTAGTTTAAGAGGTTACAACGTAAAGCAACAAAACAACAATCCCCCCGGAAGCCATCGGGGGATCTAGGGGTAAATAAAGCTGATAGCCGACTACTGAATGCTGATAGCTATAACATCATGGTTTTCCTAAAACTTGCTGCAGCGTTTGTTCAAGGTTGGGTCCTCTCAGGGAAATACCTTTTGCCAGGATTGTGCCTTTCGGGCCCACAAGGATGGGAGAGGGTATGGCATCGACTTCAAATTCCTGTGATATTTTGTTCTGAAAACCGCCTCTCAGAAAACCGTGGTACCAGGGCATGGCATATTGTGATTTGCGGAATTTTTGAACGTCCTGCGGTGTGTCGTCCAGGGAAAGACTGAGAATGTGGAATCCCTTATTCTTGAAATCTTTATAAGCTTTACTGATATAAGGCATTTCCCGACGACAGGGACCGCACCATGTCGCCCAAAAGTCGATCATATAGGTTTGTCCCATCAGGTTTTCTTTCGAGTAGTTTTTACCTGATTGATTCAAAGCCGCCACTTTAAAATCAGGGATTGATTTTCCAATCGCTATTTTGGTATTGAATGAGAATTGGCTTTTTGCATATTGAGCCAGCTGCGTGTCGCCAAATTCACCTTGCAGTTTGTTATAGTACGTCTTTGCGTTCTTAAGGTCACCACGGCGATAGGCATTGTTTAACTGGTAGTATACCAATGTAGCCTTCACGCCGCGGTCATTATTGGCGTTGACCGCTTTGTCGATATAATCGTTGTATTTCTCCGGTGTACCCGACACATCCATGGCCACAAGCATATCAAGTGGTTGAATGGACCATAATGGGGAAGACGGCTCCAGCTTTTGCAACAGGTCGCGTGCATAATCCGCCTTCAGGCTGTCGGCACCATAAAGTCCGAGTGTCAGATAGTTCATGGTCTGGATCGTGCGTATATGATTGTTATCCTGCGCGGCGATTGCTTTGTTCAGGCTGTCTTTTATGCCTGAAAAATTGTACTGGAATGAATCAACATTTCCGCCGTTTGCCTGATACTTGTGAAGCTCGTCGGTGTAAGTATGCTCAAACGCCTGTATCCCGTCATACGAACGTGCAAAAGCTTTAATTTCATCAGAAGTGTTTTGAAACTGGATACGAGGCTGTCGATCTGCCGGTTTTACCTTTGCAGGGTTATATTCCAGGGTAACTTTACCATTCTCCGGATTCAATGCGGAAACATAAGAACCGGCGCCATCGTAATGATAAGCATCGGCGGCCGTACCGTTGACCGGTGTCATCCGGTCCGGACCTATCACCTGGTAAGTGACGGTACCGGAATCGGCAGGAATGGTCAGCGAGAAAGAGCCATCAGGCTCCCTCTGCATAGGCAGAGCCTTATTCATAGAAAACTGGTTGAAAGATCCAACGGCATATACACGCTGCAGTGCAGGATTGGTAAAACTGGATGACAGGTACGCAGTCAGTTGGATATTATGGGGAGTTGTCAGATCTAAAACGGTTTGGTATATCTCATGATTAACCCCGCTGAACTCAACACGGTAGTATCCCGGTTCCGGGACCTGGAACTGGAAATGTCCGGAAGCATCTGCTTTCTTTTGCTGGGTAGAGCTTTTACCCCCCAGTTTAACCCAATGAACATCGGCACGGGGCATAGCAGAACCATGTGCATCAAGGATTTTTCCGTCGACTGTGATGTTTGATTTTCCCGAACAGGAAACAAGCAAGAAAAGGGAGACGATCAGTAAGTAAAAGCTGTACTGTTTAGAGTGAAGCATAGGATGTTTGACAAATCAGGCTTTTAGAGGGGTTTTTAAATGAAATATCTAAGAAATATACGGAATTATGATCGGTGTAGTATGCAGAAGCTATACAATAATTGAAGCTTTGTGCAATGTTGACATTTCCGGGGGAGGATAATAATCTAGCGTACGGAAAAAGTCGTCGTTCAAGATAAATAGAAATGGCTAAAAATAAATTAGAACGATATGCAGCTCTGCCACACATGGAGAATGTATATCTGTATGATGATATTCTGCCGGGAGACTGGTCGGGGAAAGTGTTTCAAAATACTCATCCGATAACTCTGGAGTTGGCTTGTGGCGGAGGAGACTACACGCTGGAATTGGCCAGAAAATTCCCGGGAAGAAATTTTATTGGCGTGGATATTAAGGGAGAGCGGATATACAAAGGAGCAAAAAAGGCACTTGATGAAGGATTGACAAATGTCGTTTTTCTCAGAGCTTATATCCAGTTTTTAGATCGGTATATCAAGAGAGAAACGGATTATGTTGAAGAGATATGGATCACTTTTCCGGATCCGTATCCCAAAAAAAGTAAGAAACGGAAACGGCTAACTTCTCCTTTTTTTCTGGATATCTACCGGCGCATTTTGATGCCGGAAGGATCTATTCATCTGAAAACGGATTCTGACCTGTTGTACGATTTCACACTTGAATCACTGAGTGATGAAAACTGCGGGATTATCCGGAAAACATCCGACCTGTATCGTTCATCGATGGTTGATGAAATATTGAGCATTAAAACAATGTACGAGGAACAGCATCTGGAAGATGGAAAAACTATCAAATATGTTGAGTTCATGGTACATTGACACTTCTCAAAGGGCTGGAGCGATCAGATAACGTTCTCTGCTGTTATAGGATATTTCTGACTAACCTTTAATTCCATGGATAAAGATATCAGTTCATTGCGCCGGGAATACAACCGTGATGGTTTATTTGAAAAGGATCTTGATGATAATCCGGTCGCACAATTTGATCACTGGTTTAATGATGCCCTGAATAGCGGCTTGAAAGACGCCAATGCGATGACACTTAGTACTGTCAGTAAGGAGGGCCAACCCTCTTCAAGGATTGTGTTGTTGAAAGAATTTGATGAAAAAGGTTTTGTCTTTTTTACCAATTATAAAAGCAGGAAAGGAGAGGATATCGAAGCCAATGCTGTAGGATCACTGCTTTTTTACTGGCCGGATCTGGAACGGCAGGTTCGTATTGAAGGTTCAATGACGAGAGTAAGCCGTGAGGTCTCAAAATCATATTTTCACAGCCGTCCAATTGAAAGCCAGCTGGGGGCACTTGCCTCGGATCAAAGCCGGACTCTGAAGAATCGTGAGGAACTTGAAAAACGTTATCTCGATCTGAAGAAACAATTTGAGGGTAAAGAAATTCCGTGTCCCGAGTATTGGGGGGGATACCGTTTAAAGCCGGAACGCATGGAATTCTGGCAGGGGAGACCAAGTCGACTGCATGATCGTTTTGAATATATCCTTGAAGCTAATCGGTGGGTACATCGAAGGCTGTACCCGTAAATTTGTTATAACAGGAGATTGGGTGTGAGCAAACCGACAGCAATTATTACCGGTGCTGCCAAAAGACTTGGACGGGAAATGGCCCTCGATCTTGCCGACAAGGGGTATCATATAGTGGTCCATTACAACCGTTCTGTCAATGATGCGGAGAGCCTTGCGGAAGAGGTTCGCAGCAAGGGGCAGCACTGCCGTTTATTTCAGGCTGATTTTAGTAATCCGGATTTGGTTGAGGAGTCCGTGTCCGGGCTCTTAGATGAGGATGCGGATTATCGTGTATTGATTAATAATGCATCCATCTTTAATCCAGTGTCATTCAAGGATACCGATGCCTCACTGCTCGCAGATTATTTTACTATTCACTTCACCTATCCATTTTTCCTGACAAAATATTTTGCTGACAAATCAAAAGATGGGTTGGTCATAAATATTCTCGATACGCGTGTCACTGGAAATGATATCGATTTTTTCCCATACAGCTTGTCAAAAAAAACATTAGGATCGTTTACCCGTATGGCTGCAAAAGCGCTTGCGCCCTCTATACGTGTTAATGCAATATGTCCCGGACCCGTATTACCTCCCAGTTTTGATGAAGGGGATATGGATGAAAAAGTTGCGAAACTGCCTTTGAAGAGGAGAGTCGCCGCGTCCGATATTCTAAAAGCCATGAATTACCTCATTAATAACCATTCCGTCACTGGTGAATTCCTTTTTGTTGACGGCGGCATGCATCTTGGAAACGATTAGACTATGATCATTCAGCTTCACGATTGGGAACTAAACGTATTGATTGGTGTTCACCCGCACGAGCGTACCGAAAAGCAACGGGTTATTGCAGATGTTGATATTGATTATGATGGCGGGAGAGCCTCCGTGTCAGATGAAATTGAGGACGCGCTTGATTATGAAGACTTACGAGTCCGAATTGAAAAAGTGGTTTCAAATGATGATTTTTTCTTATTAGAAAAATTAGCCGCCCGGATGGGAGAAGAAGTGTTTCTTGATAATCGAGTAAATAGTGTTAAAATCACCCTTTTTAAACCGTCTGCTTTAAAAGATATTGTTCGTGTTTCGCTGGTTTATTCCCGGGAACGTTAGGCTTTTGAAGACATTGATTTTAAATAAGGATTGTAAGCTATGAAATTCTAATTGATAAGTAATTGTAATAACCTGATTTTACTGAATGGAACTTTTATATTAAATTAATTGAGAAAAGTATGGTTCCATGTTTCGTCACGTGGGTAAGTTATACTTTAGGATCGGTTATAACGTTATTAAATTGATGTTTTAGTATAGTTATGTGTGGCGGCATGTGTATATTTTCAAATCAGTTACAGTCGTGTTCAGAATTTACGTGTAAAAGACGCGTATTAAATAGGCGGTGGATAACCGTGCTTATCGTTAACCAACATAAATGATCATACGAATGAGTGGGAAGCGTAAAGATGATATGAAGGGAATCAGTCGAATAGACTCGAAAGGCACCCATGGATGGTATGTTCGCGTATACAAAAATGGAAAAACATATTCCAAGTTATACTCTGACAACAAATATGGAGGTCAGGAAAGGGCTTTGAAGATAGCCAGGAAAGCCAGAAAAGTGGCTGTTCAGGCTATGAAATCAGTGCCTACCAAAAGAAGTCGCAGACTGGTTACCAGTGATCGTCGCAACAAAACTGGAGTAATTGGGGTCAACCGAACGCGGAAACGCAATAGAAGTGGAACGGTTAGTGAATATTACCAGGTAACATGGTCACCCAGAACAGGGAAAACCAAGAATAAGCAGTGGAGTATCAAGAAGTATGGCGAAAAGAAGGCCTTTGAGTTGGCCTGTACTTTCCGTCATGAGGTGATGCGTGATATCCATGGTAAGCGCTACGATGAAGAACTGGATAAGATAGTCCAAATTCCAATCGACGAAATCTTTAAAGATGACGGCGAATTGGATCAGGAAGAAAGTATCTGATCCTTATTCTAATTTGTGGTTCCTTTTTTCGGTTGAATAACTGAACGTTTTGTATTTAACTGTCGATTGTCTCGCAGGTTAATACAAGTAACGCAAGTGGTTTATTTGCCGGTTCCAGCATTTTGCGGTCGTATCAGTTAGTGTGATTCATCCTGGAATTGCAGGGTGAGCGTTAGTGCTGTGTGTGGTATGTTTTAAATCATTTTATTACATACGGGACTGTGTGAGTCACTCGACCAAGAGTGAAGCGGGAAAATTATTTTTAAAAATTTGGGACATAGCATAAATATTTTATATCTTTAATTAAGATAAAATACTCTTATATAATAAATAGAATTTACGAAACAATGGAAGACCGAGTAACTGAATCCAAATCAACAGTAGAAAGCAGGATTTCCAGGAAATCCTTTATTCGGGGAATGGGCGGTATTATGGCAGCCGGTGGAGTTTTGGGAGTAAGCCGTTGGAATAATGTTCAGGCTTCTGCCAAAAGATTATCTGAGTTAAGCGAAGTTCAAACCGGAGAAAGTGTGACGCGAGTTGCCGCAGATCCTTCTAAAATACCTCCACCCATCCACAGAACTGAGGCGAAGACCCATCATGTGCTCCTGGAAACGAAGGAGATGGTCGGAGAAATTGAACCGGGTGTTCGTTTTAACTATATGACTTTCGGCGGACAGATTCCGGGTCCGATGATTCGTGTCCGGCAGGGGGACATTGTCGAACTGACCCTAAAGAGTAATGGGAAAAACCATATGATCCATAATATCGACTTACATGCGGTGTATGGTACAGGTGGTGGTGCGGAAGACACACTCGTTGCACCAGGTCAGAGCAAGACAATCCGGTTTAAAACAATGTACCCGGGAGCATTTATTTATCATTGTGCTGTATCCAACCTGGATTTTCATATCAGCAGCGGCATGTTTGGGATGATTGTCGTAGAACCGCCGCAGGGGTTGACGCGTGTAGACAGAGAAATTTATCTCGGGCAAAATGAATTATATACCGATAAAGAAACGGGTCAGAAAGGATTCCATAACTTCAGTTTCGACAATATGACCCAAGAAAATCCCACCTATGTCTTATTGAATGGTCAGAAAGATGCCCTGACAAAGGGAGGATTCGGTGAGATCCAGGCTAAACAGGGTGAGAAAGTGCGTGTGTTCTTCGTCAGCGGAGGTCCAAACCTGACAAGCAGCTTTCACCCGATCGGTAACATATGGACAAAAGCGTGGCCGGAAGGAGCTATTGCCAATAATCCGCTGCATTATATTCAAACACAACCGGTACCTCCGGGAAGCTGCGGAGTATTTGAACTTGAATTGCCCATTGCACAGAAAATCAAACTAGTGGATCACGCTCTTACCCGTGTTGCCCGTAAAGGAATGCTGGGCGTTATCGATGTGCAGGGAAAAGGCAATCCGGAAATATTTCAACCACTTTCTTCCTGATAATCCGGGATAAAGTATTTGTACCCTCCGCTGTGATTGATAGTGGTGAAAGCAAAAAGGTCACGGGATTTAAAGCGATTCACACGGGACCTTTTTGTCTTACGATGTTATTAGTCGCAGGAACAGAAGTTGATTACTGATTTGTGACGCGGTTTACATCATCTCGTCATCCTGAATATTATTGGCTTGCCGGGAAAAGTAGGAACTCGTGGCATTTGGCAATGTTTGTTGCAAGAGATCCACCACAGGCGGATTGCCCGTCAAACAGCCCGAACTTTCTTACTTCTGCACCGGAATTTTAACGGGTGTTCCCTTAGGTATGACATCATCGAGTTTCACTTGATTCAAAATAGCCACGTCTTCGGGTTTGATATCCATCGGCAACTGTTTGGGGAGCAAGTCAGAGAACCTGGTATCCTGCTGGACCTCAATTACATGGATGCGCACCGGCTGTATATTGAGAATCGATTGATCGGTGAGACTGGTAAAACCATACGCCGTATTTGTGAAATGACCAACCATACTGTCAAACTGACTGGGCGTGGTATAGTCCAGAAACCGGTAGACATTTCCCCCGTAAGACACTGCATAGAGATACACCTTAACATCTCCCTGCTGTGTTGTAGCTGAAGCATAACCTTCATAACCGGATAGATTGTGCTTGTTGGTACTACTGGTCTTTATTGTAGTGATACCTTCTTGGTTGAGGAATGCCTGAACTGAAGCCTGGGGCGTCCGGTTGGTGTCAACGCTCATTATCATCACAGCGCTCTGATCTTTATTTGCAAGTACTACCTGGCTGGTCTGATTGTAAACCTGCCAGTCGCCGGGCACAGGAAACTGGAACTTGAGCTGGGGATGGTAGAACATTCCATTTTTCGTGAAACCTTCACGCGGATTGACTCCATAAATGATACCATCGATCTCATTGTAATATTTCTTTTGATCTTCGATGGTCATCTTATAGCCTTTACTTTTCCATTCAGCTGCAAGTTTTTTTATAGTCTCCTGACGATCTCCCGGATCAGGGTGGGTAGACATCATTGAGGGTAGAGTCTGCCCCGATTGCTCCTGCATTCTCTTAAGCGTTGTAAAGAAAGCGGAAGCATCACTAGATTGATACCCGGCTTTCGCAGAGTATTCAACCCCAAGCCGATCAGCTTCCCGCTCATCATCCCGGCTATACCGGAGGAAAAGAAGTTGCGTTGCCATACCACCGAGCTGTAGAATCTGATCCGCTGGCATTCCCAGGGCTTCCTGTCCTACGATAGCGCCGCCAACTAGAGCAAGTTGTCCAGCTTGTTGTGCAAGTGCACTTTGAGAAGAGTGCCGAGCAGCAACGTGACCGGTTTCGTGTCCGAGTACAACTGCCAATTGTGCCTCGTTATTAAGAGACGCCAAAATTCCACGTGTTATGTAAACATACCCGCCAGGCAGTGCAAAGGCATTTACGATTGAGCTGTTTAACACCTGGTAATGAAAGGGCGTAGTTCGATATATTTTCTGGACATCAGGACCGCGCATATCACTGTGATCCAGCACACTGTCCCCAATCATGGTTACATACCTGGCCAAAGCAGGATTGTCGTACAATCCGTATTCTTGTTTTACCTGATCGTTGGCCTGTTTACCTATTTGAACTTCCTGGCTCCAGCTGTAGGCGTAAGCCCGTTTATTGCCGGTCACAGCACTTCGTTGAACAACGCAGCCAGATAAACTTGCCATCATACAGAGTATAAGGATCAGTTTAGATCCCTTAAGAACATATTTCCTTTGAGAATGAAGAGCAGACATATGTGAATAGATTATTGAATATTTGAGGGATAATCTTTACATCAAGACACGTAAATCCTCATATTAGTCTGGTTTAAATTATGACGGTGACCTAAGATGTATTGACATATTATGACAATGAAACATTGGTCGGAACAACCAGTTAATACGTGAGAATGATAAAAAAGACTAACTTATGATTATATCAAGCGTTAACTGGAATTATCAGTTCCAGCTATTAGCATAGTTTAATCATCAAAATCGTCGAAAGCCTTGAGGGCATCATCGGCTAGCCTGTACACGGTCCATTCATCCATTGGTTCGGCACCCAAGCTCATATAAAAATCTATTGCTGGTTGATTCCAGTTGAGCACAGACCATTCCATACGTCCGCAGCCCCGTTTGTTGGCAAGGGCAGCGAGATAATGCAGGAGAGCTTTTCCAAATCCATTTCCACGCATTTCCGGCCGGACATACAAATCCTCAAGGTATAGGCCGGGTCGGCTTAAGAAGGTAGAATAGTTGTGAAAGTAGAGAGCGAATCCAACCGGTTCGTCATTGTAATAGCCTATGATCACTTCACATGATTTATGTTCACCAAAAAGTGAATCGTGTAGCATCTTTTCAGTAGCTACAACTTCATCGGTCATCTTCTCATATTCTGCAAGTTCTTTGATGAACATCAGAACGAGAGGCACATGTTCAGGCTGACCTTGTACAATGCGAAAACCCTGTGGTAACTTCATGACAATCTTGTTGATTAACTCAAAATTCTTCGATGGGGAATATAATAAGGGAATCTTGAAGGAGAAAAGATAATCGAAGAAAGTATAACAAGAATGGAACAGCGGATTATAAAATTAATCCATGATGTTGCATCTGCAGATAGAGTTCTCTGCTGATCCAGGCATCCGTGGCAGCATAGCGGATTTGTTTTTTTGACAAACGGGGCTGATGCCAGGGCGAGAGGCGGCCATTCTTGGAAACACGTCGCTGGAGAAATAATGCAGCCAGATTACGCAGCCCTTTCTTTTTTATGCTGTGCCGTTCGGCTACATTAGAAAGATCAACAAAGTTTTCGGGGTTGAACTTTACCAGCCCCTGAAGATCGCTTACGTCATCGCGAACAGCTACACCCGTCTTCACGATTTTCTTGTTTTCCAAGAGTTTTTTTAGCAGCGTTTCAAACTTATAATCCGTCAACCGGATCAGGTAAACAGCATCGGAAGCTGCAAATTGAACAAGAGCAGGCGGATAAAAAACGCCGGATCGATATGTTGGTCTTGTTTCGGTGTCAAATCCGAGCAGCGTTTCCTTTTGCAGCTGCTCCAGGCATTTCAGTTCATCTTCCGGTTTATCGATAACATGAATGTCTCCCTCATATCGTATGAGAGGCAACTGGTTAACTTTATCGGGAGTTATATCTCTAGGGTAATAAAACACAGGCAATTATCTGCAGTTAAAAAAAAGTTCGGATCAGGATTACGCTTCCATTTCCTCGACGGCGATCTGATAAAGAGAATAGTGAAGATCTTCAGGATCAATCAATCCTTCTTCAATCAGGTCCTCAATTTCATCCTGATCAAATATCTCTATGATGCCCATTCGTTCCAGTAATTCCTGATAATCTTCATCTTTTTGATCATCATCGATGTCCGATTCCTCAAGCGCCGCTAACTGATCAAGAAGATTTTCCAGATCGAGTTCGTCAGCCATATCTGCCGACATAAGCAGGTACAGGTTTGTCGAATCTTCAGGATCGATCTCAATATTGATGATTTGAAGATCGGTATCATTAAACGGGATCATGTACGAGGATATTACTGACAAAATTATGTTGGGACAAAGTTAGATCATAGTTCATTGAAATCATAATGTTTGTCAGTAAGCATATCCACCTACGATTCAAAAAAAGCAATTAGAGGTTAAGCTGTAGATAAAAGCATCCGATACTATATGCAAGTTGTTCGATCCAATACTCTGCAAGTAGTCGTCTTTTATTTCCGTGTTTTGGGGTTGGATTGTTAGTTACTAGACTTCCCGTTGGCTAACCTACCAATTATTTGCTGTGAATCTATACCGAATCAACAAACACCTGACTGGGTGCCTGTTTATATCAATGTGTTTGATACTGGCGGGTTGTGAAATACCATCTAAGCCGGATTTTTCTATCGAACACAGTATTCAGGTGCCATTGTTAACCAAGCAGCTCCCGTTTTTGGGAGGCGCCAATGCATTGGTTGATACCAGCCGCTCAGGCTTATTGAATATTTTTGATATAAAGGATAACGGAGTTGTCCGATTTACCACACTCACGGATTACGCCAAAACGATACGGGTGAAAGGACTCCCTAAATTGCCGCCGGGCTATACGTATCCAAAGGGATTGATGGTTAATCTCAATTATGATGACCCGTCTAATGGAACAGATACTCTCGACCTGTTTAATGATTTGGAAGCAAAAATCAGTGAAATCAAAGATCTCAAATATTTTTCAGAGAGGATCGGTTCATTTGCAATGATAAATTCTTCGCTGAATCTTTTTTACAGAACAAATTTGTCCGAGGGAAACAACGTTTTTGCCGGGGTTGTCGGAATTGATCCTCGCAACAATCAATCATTTCTGCAATCAATTCCAGGTACGGCATACGCTATAGACTCAACGAAAGTGACCGGCCTATTCGCACACGATCAGGTGCTTGCAAAGTCGCAGATCATGAAATTTCCAGTACTGAAGAAAGAAATGGTTGGTGATACGCTGAAAGGTGTGGCTACCTTCGATGAGTCCAATTCCAACCTGGGCGATTTCCTCGCGAATCTCCCCACTGAGATTCGGTTTATCGGCAAGGCCGAGATCAATAATGCGCAACTCACGGATAACGGATCGGATATCTATTTTGATACAGCCATTGGTATGGACATCCCACTCGAAATCGCCACGCCTGGCAAGCCTGCAACCTACGTGGATACGATATTGGTTGATTTTTCCGGATTGCCGTCACAGCAGGATAATTCGAAAATAGGACAGGGAGACATAAAGATATATTATGTGAATAAATTGCCTCTGTCTGCACGGCTGAGGTTTCAGATGCTGGACGAATTTCAACAACCGCTGGGTTCCAGCATTCCGGATACCACAGCAGGTTTTCCCAAAGCCATTCTTGATCCGGCACAGGTCGATGCAACCACGTTATTTTCAACCGAACCCTCGAAAGGTGTCATGCAGATAGCGTTGACACAGAATCAAATCGATTTACTGCACCAGACCAGGTACATGGTTGTTCAGGCCTATCTGCAAACAACCAATAACAAGCCGGTGCGCATCCAGGCAACGGATTTTATCAAGCTGACGATGTCCGGTAACTTTACCATTGAGTCGAATGTAAATAATGCTGGAAACTAAGATGAGAATAACGTATCTGCTTCGATTATTGATCCTGGCATTATTGATGGTTTTCTGTACTGGTTCTTCCCTGGTACTTGCTCAAAACATTTTTAGCTCGGCACGAAGCCTTTCGCTCGGAAGTGGAGGAACGGCATACACATATGGATATCAGGCCTTGTTTGTGAATCCGGCAAATCTCGGTTTTTTCAGGGGCGGCAAGCAGATCATGATTGGCCTGCCTGGTGATGTTTCACTAAATGCTGGTGGATCCCTGGCTAATATTTCTATTTATAATCAGTATTTTACGGGTGGAAATAGAATAGGGACAAATGAGGTGAACTCTATTGTTCAGCAATGGTTCGGCAACTCCGTGAATGAGATGCGCAATATTGGAGTTAATGCTGAAGTGGTACCCATAGCAGCCGTTGTTAAATTCGGGAGAAATACGGTCGCAGGGGTTTCTGCACGTTTCCGGACACTTGGACATATCGGGATGAATCGGGGAATGGCCCAGTTAATGCTTCGTGGACTCGATTCCCAGAATTTTAATCAGCCGACTCCTGTGAATATGGATCAACGGATGATGTCCACTGCCGAGCTCGCAGTTGGGTTATCACATCGTTTCAAATTCTTTGGCTTTATCCCGGATGATCAACAGCTATGGATTGGGGCGACCGTTCAGATACTCAAGGGCCTGGACTATTCGCAGGGACAATTCCGGTCGGAACTTCAACTGACCGATTCTTCACTGGTTCATAATTTCGATTATACGCTGCAAACTGTTGGCTCAATGACTGATGAACTGGATCAATTCTACCAGCAGCGCATAAAACCGACGACGCAGGCTCAGCTATCCGATATCCGGTTTCATCCATTGAGCGGAAAAGGAGTCGTTAAAGGCAGGGGATATGGTCTGGATGTCGGAGCGACCTACCTGATCTCTTTTGATGATGAGTTTACTTCAGGTAAACGCGCTGTTCCCAAACGAAGTCTTACTCTCTCAGCTGCTGTCACAGATATAGGGTCTGTCCGTTTTACACAAAATGCGGCCACCTTCAAAGCGAATGATACATTCAAGTGGAGTGGGTTCCAGCCTAATTATGATTACATCGATGCTAAATACGACAGCAGTTTCAGCAACTACATGAACTATGTTGTAAAGGACAGTCTGGCTTCGGACGTATATGGTGCTTTCAGTCCGGCCAGTCACTCGGCAGTGACAGCAAAATTGCCGACAGCGTTTCATTTTGGAGCCTATCTGAATCTTCATAGGCTGGGAATAATGGCTGATGCCGGCAAGGGATATAATTCGTATGGGATGAATTCAACGCGTCCCTATGTGTCTGTAGGAGCAGAGTTATATCCTTTTTCAATATTTCCTATTAGGGTTGGCTACCGGTTTGGAGGTAAAACAAGCAATAGTTTTGGTGTCGGGACCGGTTTGGAATTCAGGAATTTCAAGCTGGATGTCAGTGCTATGACTGTTCCATCTTCCCGCGAACATGGATACAACATAGCTACCTCAATAAGTTCGGTGATACTACTTTATTAAGATTCAGCGAAAAGAGCTGATAAAATCGATATAGACCGTTTGGACGTCCGTGAGCTGTACAAACAGGATAAGCCCCAACGTTAGCACGAGCCCGGGCGTCCACGGTCATTTTTCCCCGGCTAATGTTCGCTATTGTGCTGTCCGATTAGCACGACATTTTCGCCTAATACGTTCCGAATATACAGGATTTGGATTAGGACGATGATCACGGCGGTCAGCGGTGTGGCAAGCAGAAGTCCGAGCCCGCCCGCCAGGTATGCCATAAGAATTTGTGCAGCGATAGTGAGTGCAGGTGGCAGGGAAATTGCTTCAAGCTGTATCAGGGGTGCGAGCAGATAGGCATCTATCATATGGATTATCACATAAAGGATAAGGACATAAAGTGCAATCTGGTTGCTGATCGAAAGGGCGATTAACATTGCGGGCAAGGCCGATAAAATGGTACCCAGATAGGGAATGAAGGACAGGAGCATGGCAAGGATGCCAAGTGAGAGAGCCATTGGAACACCCATAATCCACAAGCCGATCGTGGACAAAACACCGATTGCGAGCATATACATGAACTGACCGAACATCCACCATCTCAAAACCTGGCCGAGATGCGAAAGCAGCTCCGTCACCTTTTCACGTAATTTTTCAGGAAAAATGGACCTTATCCCTCGCGTGTACATACGATGCTCAAATGCGAGGAATAATCCCAAAAAGACAATCACAAAACCGTCAAAAAGTGTTCCGATAGTGGTTGTAAAAATGTCCGTTATTTTAGACAGCAATTTAAAGCCGCTGGAGTCACCAACTCCACTTGTCGCCTGTTTTAGCAATTGTGATCCCCAGTTGGTCTGCTGTATCTGGGAAACAAAAGCGTTGTAAGCATTCCTGAGACTGCTACCAAGTTTGTTGATTTGCGCACCGATTTCCGTACCGAAAAACCATGAGCACGATCCAATCAAAAGAATGATAAGAATGATCACAAGGATCAGGCTGAGTTGCTCGGGCAGTTTGATGTATTTCCTGATATAGGCAGAGAGGCCCGTCAGAAAAACAGCAAGCAAGCAACCAGCGAAAACCAGCAGAATAATCTGAAAAGCGTAAATAATTAGTAGTACAGAAAAGACAAGGCTGATTGCGATCAGCAGTCGTTTTACAAATTCGTTTCGGGTCATTATTGGTAAGAAACCTGATTATAAATAAAATTCGTATGTATTGGCTCTCATGAACTTCCATTTCATTATGCGGAAGTTTTTATCCATACTCAAACAAAAGCCAGATAAACATTGAACAGAAAAGAGGGGAAATGGGTTTCTATTACCCGTGTGTGATTTCCAGGTACCTATTGGTCTTATTCCGGATAGGAATTAATAATAATATTCAATTAACATTTTTGTAATACTATCGCCTTCTTTGGTCATTCCTACAGCATACTCTGTGTTTTTAACAAAGAGTTTGGGGAAACAAAAAAGCCCCTGCGATGATCACAGAGGCTTAAATAAGGCCGATGAGTTACGTCTGCTTCATTTTGATTTCAGAGCCATTTGCACGGCCTGATCAAGTTCCTTGTACGATAGCGCCCCTGAATAATAGGCACGGTTAATGATAATGGTAGGAGTTTGAAATAGATCTACACTGTTTCCCATTACTATCTGTTGACGAATGGCGTTTATCGTAGTCGTGTCCTTCATACATCCGTGGAGGGCAGATAAATCAGTAACACCTGCGAGCTTGGCCAGGCTGTCAAAAGGTTGTGAAGGGAATTTTTGCTGATTCTTGAAGAGGAGATTGTGGAAGCGTGGATAGTCACCCATGTGTGAAACACATTCTGCTGCTTCAGCTGCTGTTACAGCCTGGGGGTGCTGACGAAGCGGATAATTGTACATGATCAAGCGGATTTGTCCAGGGTGGTCTTTCCGATATTGTTCGAGCACTTTTTCAAACATGCCGCAGTAGGGGCACTGGAAATCGCTGAATTCGATCAGCGTAACCGGTGCATCCTTGGAGCCGATTGTATGACCGCCATCAAGCAGCTCATCCCACTTTTGTTTAGATATGGTTTTCATAGGATCAATCCGGTTCGATTTCGATCCGGGGGATACCCAGAAAACTGAAATAGCCAGAGCTATTAAAATGGCTGATGCGACAGAAAAGAAACGATTTGTATTCATTGATAGCTGTTTACTGATCATTGATTATTGTTACCAGCCTCCACTGGCGCCACCGCCGCCGCCGGAAAACCCACCACCGCCGGAGAAGCCACCGAACCCGCCGCCGCCAAAGCCCCCTCCGCTGGAGCCGCTGCCCCAGTTTCCACCAAAGCCTCCGCCCGGCAGGAAGATGAATCCGGAAGATCCATAGGTTCTGCGTCTTTTGCCGCCGCCGGATTTGCCTCCGGGGTTACGTGGACCATCGCGACGTATAACAAGAAAATAGATGATTACGGATGCCAGTAAGAGTAATGGAAACGCTCGTGATATCGGATTGCCTTTTTTCTGTGGCTCGGCTTTATAGGTTCCTGATGCGTATTGCATAATGGCCGTCGTAGCCTGGTCCAGGCCCTGATAATAATTTCCTCTGCGAAAAGCCGGTTGCATGATGTTTCGGATGATACGGCCGGCCAGAATATCTGGCAATGCACCTTCAAGTCCATAACCAACTTCGATGCGCATTTTGTGGTCATCCCTTGCAACAAAAATCAAAACGCCATTGCGCTTGTCATGCTGGCCGATGCTCCATGTGTTCATCACTTTCATTGAAAACTGGTCAACCGCGTAGCCCTGAAGACTCGGTACTGTGATAACAGCCACTTCGTTGGACGTCGTATCCCGGTAATTACTCAATTTTCGATCCAGTGAACGTACCTCACCCTGACTTAGCATGTGGGCAAAATCATTCACAAATCCGACCGGTTTTGCCGGAAAATCCTGTGCCTGCAATACACTTGCAGAAAGCATCGATAAGAATAAGACGAGAAGGAGCCGGAGGTTATTCAGACTCTTTCCGGTAGCTGATTTCATCACTTAATTCGTTTTTATCATCACTTTGCCATGGGAAATGGGTCCGCAGTTTCTCGCCAACCATTTTCACACCTTGAGCAATTCCTTTGGCATGATTACCACGCTGAAATTCCCGGACCATTTGATCGCGTACATCTTCCCAGAAATTCTGCCCGACCTGCTCGTGAATACCTTCATCACCGAATATAGCCATCTTGCGATCATCGAGTGCCACATAAATGAGCACCCCGTTTCGCTGTTTGGTTTTATTCATCTCCAATTCAGAGAACATCGCCTTGGCGCGATCGAGAGTATCTCCTTCGCACTCGTCTTCAATATGCACGCGTATCTCACCAGATGTGCGGTGCTCGGCCGCTTTGATGGCCTCAATGATCAAAGATTCATCGTCTTTTGACAGCAGGTGATGTACTTCCGGTTCACTCATGGGAGTTACTTAAAATTGAACTTTTGGAGCCTCTTCCGCACCTTTATCAGCCTGGAAATAGGCCATTTTCTGGAATCCGAGGATACCGGCAAGTAAACTGCCCGGGAAACGACGGATTTGGATATTGTACTTTTGAGCAGCATCGTTATAACGCTTTCTTTCAACCGAAATCCTGTTTTCAGTTCCCTCGAGTTGTACCTGTAAATCCCTGAAGTTTTGATTTGCTTTCAGGTCGGGATACCGCTCGACAGTGACTAAAAGTCGTGAAAGCGCACCGCTTAACCGGCTCTGTGCCTGTTCAAAGTTGGCGAGCGCCTGTTGATTGGTCAGGTCACTGGCCTTGATGTTGATAGATGTCGCCTTGCTTCGGGCTTCGGTTACATCAGTCAGTGTTTCTTTTTCGAAGTTTGCCGCCCCTTTCACTGTATTTACAAGATTCGGAATCAGGTCCGAACGGCGCTGGTACTGATTCTCGACCTGGGACCATTGTGAACGAACGCCTTCCTGGAGATCAACAAGGCTATTGTTCACACTAACACCCCAAAAAAACAGGATAACAATGATGCCAACCGGTATAAGTTTCTTGACCATAGTTCTCAAATTGGTTTTTTAAAGAGTCTCAATATAAGAAATGAGTATTATCTTCATAGATGCAAACCGAAAATCGGTTCTGTTTTTTACAATGCTACGTCAGCTAATTGGTTAGGTTGCGGGTGTATCGTATTTTTAGGACCAAAATAAAACGATATTACGACCATGTCTTCGATTAAAAAACCTTCCTTTATCTATTTTGATCTCGATAACACACTCTTGGATCATACAAGTGCAGAACGTGCAGCACAGGCCGAAACGTATGAGCATTTTGATTTTCTCCATGGAGTAACCCTGGAGAAATGGCAGGATACTTACCACGAGGTTAACAGTGCCCTTTGGGAGAAGTATGGTCATCATGAGATTGAAAGAGCATACCTTCAGCGGCATCGCTTTGAAGATACTTTGTCTGCGTTGAATCTGGATGCGGGTCGGTGGAAACCGGTAGCTGATTTTTATATCAACCGGTATGAATATCACTGGAAATGGGTTGATGGTGCAAAAAACGGCTATGCGCTGCTCAGACAAAAATATCCAACGGGAATTTTGACGAACGGCTTTTTCGAACTACAGCAGAAAAAATTTAAGCGTTTTGGATTCTACGAAATGGCCAGACAATTAGTCATTTCAGAAGAAGTGGGATACATGAAACCCCAGCCTGAGATTTTTGCTCATGCCACCGAGCGCACAGGATTCAAACCAGAACAGATCCTCTATGTCGGCGATTCTTTGAGTTCGGATATCCGTGGCGGATCGGCTTATGGCTGGAAAACAGCTTGGTATGCCCCAAACGGAACGCCGAAAGAGGCCAATGAAGCGGATTTTGTGTTTAAGGATTTTGATGAGTTGTGTGAGCTGCTTATTGATTGAGGTGTTTGGTACAGGCGAGGACGCCTGTACCAGCGTGGGGGGGGCAGCGGTGTTGCACATATGCTCGTACAGGAGTCCTCGCCTGTACGCACAAGGCCGACCATCGCGATTCTAAAGCGTTTTGTATATCGCTTAAAAATAGTAGATTAAGTCAGATTGAGATGTTTAATGGCTTACCTGCCAAGAGCGAATAACATTCATAAAACTATTTGTATTTCAAGATGAGACGTAAAACCTATAGTGATGAAATAAACTTCGTCACGTTATCTGTTATAAAGTGGATTGATATTTATACGCGCAGAAAATACTGCGATTTCATTATGGAGAGTCTGCGATATTGCTATAAAAACAAAGGATTAGTTATTTACAGTTCTGTTTTGATGACGAATCACTTGCATATAATAATCTCGTCGGAAAATTCTTTGCCCAATATTCTGCGAGATTTCAAATCCTTCACATCCAAGAAACTTTTTTCGTTGATCTCGAATAATCCCAAAGAGAGCAGACGCAGATGGATTTTGCAAGAATTTAGAAAAGTAGGCGGCAGAAACAGGATGAATAAATCATTCCAGATCTGGCAGAATGGATGTTATCCCACAGCACTATATTCAGACCAGGTTTTAAGGCAGAAAATCGAATATATTCATCAAAATCCAGTCAGGGCAGGGATAGTAGATGAGGCCGAGTACTTTCGTTACAGCAGTGCAAACCCTGGTAATCCCTTGCATGATATACTTGTAACATAGCGAGGCGACGTGGCTGGTTCAGGCGAGGACGCCTGAACCAGCCACGCCTTACAACCCATCGTATTTGCATGGACATACATTTATTTTAGTGAAGTTTCCGGAAGGGGTTTAATCCAATCGGTGCGTTTTCGTATTTTCATTCGGGTTTCTAATCACACTAAATTCTAAGACATGCCGCAAACCGTAGCTAACGAACCGGAAGTAACGCTTGAACTGGCCCTGGAACATGGCCTGACCGAAGAAGAATTTGAAAAGATCTGTTCTATTCTTGGCCGGACACCTAATTACACAGAACTTGGCGTCTACTCTGTGATGTGGAGCGAGCACTGTTCCTATAAAAATTCAATCGCCCTGCTCAAAACTCTTCCCAGGACAGGGCCGCAGTTGCTAGTTGGTGCGGGCGAAGAGAACGCCGGCCTGGTGGATATTGGTGATGGTCTGGCTTGCGCTTTTAAGATCGAGAGCCACAATCACCCGTCGGCTGTCGAACCATACCAGGGAGCAGCAACGGGTGTCGGAGGGATTCATCGCGATATTTTCACGATGGGCGCCCGGCCTATCGCATCTCTCGATTCCCTGCGTTTTGGGGATTTGTCTAATGATCGCGTCCGTTTTCTTCTTGATGGCGTCGTTCGGGGTATAGCGGATTATGGCAATTCATTTGGGGTACCGACCGTTGCCGGTGAGATCTATTTTGACAAAAGCTACGAAGGCAACCCACTTGTCAACGCCATGAGTGTGGGAGTTGTGAAGGTTGGGGAGACAGCATCAGCAGTAGCCCGGGGCAAAGGTAATCCTATCCTGATCGTTGGCGCGAGTACGGGACGCGATGGCATTCATGGCGCAACCTTTGCATCCGAAGAAATTTCTGAAGAAAGTGAAGCCAAGCGTCCAAGTGTACAGGTAGGTGACCCGTTTACAGAGAAATTGTTGTTGGAGGCGTCCCTTGAAGCTATAAAGACAGGCGCCGTCATCGGTATCCAGGATATGGGAGCGGCGGGCATAAGTTGTTCTTCATCGGAGATGAGCGCCAAGGGGCAGTGCGGCATGACGATTGATCTGGACAAAGTTCCGATGCGCGAAGAAAATATGTCGGCTTATGAACTATTGCTCTCAGAAAGCCAGGAAAGGATGCTCATTTGTGCTCAGAAAGGACGGGAACAAGAGATAATAGATGTCTTTTCAAAGTGGGATCTTAATGCTGTTGTAATTGGTGAAGTCAACGATTCGGGCCGTCTCTACTTCCACCAGCAAAATAAACTAAAAGCGGACATGCCTGCCGAATCTCTTGTACTTGGTGGTGGAGCTCCGGTTTATATTCGTGAGACTAAAGAACCCCACTATCTTAAGATTGTCCAGGGATTTGATCAAAAAACTTTGGAAGAGCCTTCTGATTACGGCGAGATGGTTATCAAGTTACTTCACTCTCCGAACATTGCTTCTAAACGATGGGTGTATGAACAATATGATACCATGGTACGGACAAATACTGTCGCTGGTCCTGGTCCGACTGATGCCGCAGTCGTTCGGGTAAAAGGCACGCGCAAAGGCCTGGCCGTCAAGACAGATTGTAATGGCCGTTACGTATATCTGAATCCCAGAAAAGGTGCCCGGATTGCTGTTGCAGAAGCAGCACGAAACATTATTTGTTCAGGCGGAAAACCACTGGCTGTTACAAACTGTCTCAATTTTGGTAATCCTTACAAGCCCGAAGTTTACTGGGTATTCAAAGAAGCGGTGGCCGGCATGGGTGAGGCCTGCGAGTTGTTCAATACACCCGTGACCGGTGGTAACGTGAGTTTCTACAATGAGAATGAAAAAGGAGCGGTATTCCCGACGCCAACAATTGGTATGCTGGGTCTTGTTGAAGATATCATGCAGGACACTATTACATTTCCATTCAAGAAAGATGGAAACCTGGTGATCTATCTTGGTGCACCTCGTCTTGGATTGGGTGGAAGCGAGTATCTGAGTTGGGTCCACGAAAAAACCGTTGGCGATGCCCCACATCTTGATATGGAATTCGAGAAACATCTGCAGGACAGTCTGCTCGCAATGATCCGACGAGGCTGGATTAAATCGGCACATGATATCTCGGATGGTGGACTAGCTATCACACTTGCAGAGATGGCCCTGTTCAGCGGTAAGGGAGCTGAACTAGACCTGGATGATATGGAAGGAACACGGACAGAGATTCTGTTCAGTGAGGCACAATCTGGCGTTGTCGTTGAGATTAGTCCTGACAACTGGGATGATTTCGAGGGATTTTGCTGGGAAGAAGAGTTGCCGATGCATCATCTGGGTGGAATTGGTGGAGAATCACTCGACATTGAAGGTGTCTTCCGGATTCCGGTTTCGGAAATGAAAGAGATCTACGAGTCAGTTATCCCGGAGGCAATGCAGCAATCTGAAAGCCATGAAGCCCTATCATAGTTCTTGTTAATCAGTTATTGATGGAATGAAAAGTACTTCATGTAACGTTGCACGACGCCAGATCAAACAGACACGGATTGACTAAAATACAGTAATACTAATGAATGACCAGGTAGTATTAATTGTCGGAGCCGGCGGCATAGGAGCAGCCTGTGCACGACTTCTGGCACAGGCGGATGCTCGTATTGTTCTGGCTTCACGGACCGATGAGAAAGCGGAAGCCGTTGCCAAAGAGATCAACGAAAATGGCGGCGAAGCGTACGTCACTCATGTTGATGTAACAGATATGTCGTCGGTGATCAAGATGGTGAATGATGTTGCACAAGAGTTTGGCCAGATTGATGTCCTCATAAATGCTTTTGGATTAGGTCTCATCAAACCTTTGCTCGATATCAATCCAAAAGAGGCCAAAGATGTCATTGATACCAATTTATACGGCACATTTTTGGTCACCCAAAGTGTGATGCGCTACATGGAAACACGCAAACAGGGTACAGTAGTGATGTTCCCCGGAATTCTGGGGAGATCGGGTATGAAAAACAGTTCGGTATATGCGGCGACGAAATTTGCCCTGACCGGTTTCGTGAAGTCACTCATCGAAGAAACGCGCCGGCTGAACATCCGTTTTAGTATGATGTATCTTGGTAGTGTGGATACGCCTTTCTGGGAAAATGACAGCATCGATATGAAGGTTAACCCTGATATCATGCTCAAACCGGAGGACGTGGCCAAGGCTGTCTATTATGCTGTTACACAGCCATCAGGATCGGTGCTTAATGAAGTGGTTATGCAGTCACAGAGCCAGCAGATGACTTAAGTCAAGAATTTTAAATTATGAATTCTAAATTTTGAATTGCCAAGCGGCCGGGGGCATGAGCTACGGTCGTGAGTAAAATGCAATAATCAGAAAAATTGTAATTCTAAATCGATTCAAAAAAAGGCTGCCTGCAAATGCGGACAGCCTTTTTTTCATAGTACTTTTACTTATACGCTCACTCGACATTTTCGAGTGCTTTGTGGGCACTGGCAGATCCGAGTGCTTTTTCTAAAGTCACTACCGGATAGCGGTCTTTGGTATGCTTGAGTGCTTTTTCGATGATCTCTACACCTTCGTCTATATGCTCGGGTTGTACCGTAAGCGGCGGACGGAACCGGACCGTTTTCTCGCCGCATGGCAGGATGATCAATCCGAGTTCATAGGCTTTATTCAGGAAGATCTTGCGTGCATCGCCATTCGGCATATCGAAAGAACACATGAGTCCTTTACCGCGGATGTTGCTCACATAATCCTCACGGTTGGTCATTTCTCCCAGTTTTTTGAGGAGATATTTTCCTGATTTTGCTGCATTAGCAACGAGATCATCTTCTTCGATGATTTCGAGATATTTCTGCATTCGGACCATATCCACCAGGTTGCCACCCCATGTTGAGTTAATGCGGGAAGAGACGTGGAACACATTGGTCTCTACTTCATCGACACGTGGTCCGGCCAGGATACCGCACACCTGCATTTTCTTTCCAAAAGCCAGGATATCCGGTTTGACGTAATGTTCATGTGCCCAGAATTTGCCGGTGAGGCCGACGCCTGTTTGAACCTCATCATAAATCAGCAGGGCTTCGTGCTGATCGGCAAGTCGACGCATGGCCTTATGGAATTCTGGACGGAAGTGGTTGTCACCGCCTTCTCCCTGGATCGGCTCGAGAACAATACATGCGATTTCATCCTGATACATTTGGAAATAGCGTTCTGCCTGGAGGATGGCTCGCTTTTCGTTATCAATAACGGTCTGCTCGTTTTCTCCATCCATCGGGAATATCATCTTGGGATTCTCAATGCGAGGCCAGTCGAATTTCGGGAAGTACTTAATTTTATCAGGCAGCGTATTGGTCAGTGACATGGTGTAACCGGTGCGTCCATGAAATGCCTGCTGCAGGTGAAGAACCTTGAAACCTTTTTCAATCCGGTAACCCTTCGCAAAGTTTTTCTGGACCTTCCAGTCGAAGGCAACTTTCAGTGCATTCTCGACTGCCAGCGCGCCGCCGGAAATGAAGAAGGCATGTGGCAGATAAGAGGGGATACCAATACGGTCGAATGTATCCACGAACTCGGCCATCTCTGTTGAATAAATATCTGAGTTCGATGGCTTAACCATGGCAACCCGAAGCAGCTTTTTCTGAAAATCTTCGTCTTCTACGACCTTCGGGTGATTCATGCCAAGTGGATTGGAGGCAAAAAAGGTAAAAAAGTCTAAAAATTTTCGATTGTTTTTCGAATCATAAAAGTAGGGAGTCTGACTTTTCTCAAAGTCAAGCACCATATCAAATCCGTCGGCGAGGATGTGTTTGCTCAACACGGAATGAACTTCAGATGGTGCTATGTGGTGTTTAACGGTCATGGGCCTTCTCGTTTGTTTTTGCGTTTCGACACGATAGTCCTTAGCATCGAAATCTACCAATAATAGTGCTCGACAACAACCCCAAAACAAAAGATAATCCGTGCCCAGAGAATATGACGCTTAATAAACTTGACAAGGGGTGGACTTAATTCTATATTTGGAGTCTTGACATCGCGGGGTGGAGCAGCTGGTAGCTCGTCGGGCTCATAACCCGAAGGTCGGAGGTTCGAATCCTTCCCCCGCCACTATCTACAGAAGGCATCTTAAAAGTTTTGGGATGCCTTTTTTCATTAGGAGAGGTTATGCTTACCGTCTACGTTTTGTACTCAGAGAACTTTGAAAAGCACTACACAGGTTTCACCTCCAATTTTGAGCAACGGTTACTTTCCCATAATGTCTTGGGAAAAGGATGGACAAAAAAGTACTGGCCCTGGAAGGTACTTTTGACCGATTCATATGAAACCAAGTCTGAGGCGATGCAACGCGAGAGATGGCTGAAGACGGGTGTCGGTCGTGATTTCATAAAGCAACTGGAACACTGATCCGGGCTCCTATCCCGAAAGCTTTCGGGACGGAGGTTCGAATCCTTGAGGGAAACAATAAGTCAATTAATACTGAACCACCCTGCACTCAAAGTGCAGGGGTTCGGCTCCGGACTGAAAGTCCTACTCTTACTCCATGATAAAGTCCGAGTTATCTTCCCCATCCTTTCTTCTATGATGTTCTAAGTATTCCTGGACCATTTCATCGGTTATGTTACCTGTGCTCCACGCTCCATAACCACTCGCCCAAAAATGCCGACCCCAATACCGCTCGGCCAGCTGCGGAAATTCTTTTTGTAAGATCCGTGACGTGCGCCCCTTTATCCGTTTCATCAGCTCACTGATTGCGGTGCGCGGGGGATATTCTATATGGATATGCACATGATCCTTGCTGACCACCCCTTTCAGTATCTGGATCTCTTCCACCTCACATACCTGGATGATTAGTTCTCGACATCGCTTCTGTACATCCCCCTGCAAGACATGGTAGCGATACTTGGTTACCCACACCAAATGACAGGTCAAACGGCTTACTGTATGAGAACCTTTTCGCATTTTCTTATCCATAGACCCAATATAGTCCGGCTATAGATTTTTCGAAATACTAAAGTTCTGCACTTAAAGTGCAGGGTTTTTCACCCTGAACTGGGACCAATAAACAGGGAGGAGCAGGACGATGGCCAAACAGAGATGTCATTGCCGCGTCGTTTGCTTCGCTGCACTCCTCGCAATGACATTCTTGCGCATATGCAGGAAATCAAGGCTAAGCACTGCTTTCGGCAATGACAAGGATCATAACCTGTTAATCGTCAGACGGTTCTCAACCGCCAAACGGCTACTGATGGGTACCAAACGAACATTTTCAAGAGAATAGTTTTCCTTATTTATTTATCTAATTGTTATATAAAAACTATTGAGTATATCATTTTATATCATAACTTTAGTAAGAATTCAAGTGATCATAGAATCATAAACTATTACGGGATCTCTGTAAATGAACAAATTGGCCAAACTCATCTTGATTGGACTCGCATTAATATCATGCGGTCATCCAAAGTCCGGCCATAAGCCATACCGTGTTGAGGTTAAAGCTTTTGATTTCGCATTCCAGGCACCGGACACTCTTCCTTCCGGATGGATCACGTTTGTACTGAATAATGAGACGGGTCACCAGGTCCATGAACTGAGTTTAGCCCGAATCCCCAAAGGCATCAGTTACCAAACATATCTTGCCAACTTCAATGGCGGTTGGGCGACGATTTTGAAAGAGTTGCAAGATGGCAAAATCAGCCGCTCCGATATCCATGAAAGAGCTGGTCAGCTTCTGCCAAAATGGGCAGACAGTGTAGCCTATATTACTGCCCGCGGGCTGGTATCTCCGGGTAGGTCCGCCGAAAAAACGCTATATCTGCGGCCGGGTAGCTATGCCTTAGAATGTTGGGTAAAAACTTCCGATGGTATTATTCATCTCAGAAAAGGGATGACAAAGCTGCTCACCATCACCGATGATCCGGCCAACAGTCCGAAGCCCACCCCTGATTCATTCATTACTGTATACAAGGATAGCATTGAAACCTCATGGAATGCTTCCTTAGGTAAACACACGTTCGCTCTGAATATAAAAACCGATGGTAATGGAAATGCCGTGCATAATGATATTCATCTCATAAAGTTAGAGGAGAGTACAGATCTTAAAGAAGTTAACAGGTGGCTGGATTGGTATCATGTAGGAGGATTACGAAATCCTGCACCTGCTGAATTCCTCGGTGGAACAAGCACCTATTATTCGAAGGCAGGAGACCAAACCTTCTTTTCATTAACCATCGCAAAACCTGGCGATTATGCCTGGATTGTACAGACACCGGAAGGCGAAGAGTTATGGAAAAAATTCAGCATAGAGTGAGCCCTGTAGCTTTCATTCAGGATTAATCTTTTATGAATGGTTGCAGACGTTTCATTTTGAGAAGAGAAAGAGAGGATATTGCTTGTAGTTTTCGTGTCGACCTTACTGAACTTTGATAAACATTTCAAAGGATTTATGTCCAGTTTCAAAAAGCGGCTATTTTCACATAAAACTACTTTGGACAATTATACGACACTGACTGAAATCAACTATTCCTAATGAGGAATTACAAGGTGATTCAATACCTCATGGCATTTTTAAAAAGCTAAAATTAATGATCTGTTTTTATCGTCAGATTTAAAACTAAGATCATCATATGTCCTAAAAAAGCTGAAAATGGCAAAAATATACACCAAATGTATGATGTGGAAGTGATTGAAATTCAAAATATTTGAGTTTTAATGATCACTTTGAGGAGGACAACAATGAAGAAAATTTCTGTTTATGATTTACCGACTCGATATTTCCACTGGTTTTTTGCCATATTATTCCTGGTTGCCTATCTCATTGGAGATACGGTAGACGATGAGAACCCACTCTTCACCTACCATATGCTGGCGGGTCTGTCGATCATATTCCTATTGGTTTTACGTATCATCTGGGGATTTATCGGTACCTCATATGCCCGTTTCTCATCGTTCAGAATGAACCCTGCCGAGTTGGTTCATTATTTCAAAGATGTGGTGCTCAGCAAAACCAGGAAGTACATCGGGCACAATCCGGCTTCCAGTTATGCCGCTATCGTTATGTTTATCTGCGCCATAGGGCTGGCAATTACCGGGATATCAATGACCACTGGTGGTGAGAAGGAATTCTATAAAGATATTCATGAAGTATTGGCAAACATTTTTTTAATTACTGTGATTTTCCACTTGGTGGGTATTGCCATTCACCACTTGAGACATAAAGATACGCTGTGGTCGAGTATGTTTAACGGTAAGAAAGTAGCAGAAGATGGATCTCGGAGCATCACTGGCACCAAACCTTATGCAGGGATTGTTCTTGTTGTGCTTATGCTAATGTGGTTTGGATATATAAATAGTCAATACGACAGCAACACCGGCAATCTGAACCTTTTCGGGAACCAGTTGAAGCTCGGTGAACAGGGTCACGAATCGCATGGCACTCCGGAGTATGAAAGTTACAATGAGGAGCACGAGAAAGATTAAACAAAACGAATGAATAAGAAGGAACGTTGGATAATAGCTGCTGTTCTCCTGGCCATTGCTGTTTTAACCTCGTTTGACATATACAACGACTACTTTGAAGGTGTAGCAAAATGGCACATTTCTATTGAAGCGCTCGCGGTTTTGATGGCTATAGCAGGGGTGTATTTCCTGATAAAAGGGCGTTTCAGACTCCTGCATAGCCTGGCCAGGGAACAACGAGTATCCAACGACCTGCAAACTGAGGCTGAAAAGTGGAAAAGGATTTCAAAGACTTATCTGGAAGGATTGAGCGGGGAAATTGATCGTAAACTTAACCAATGGGAACTGACCCGGGCAGAAAAAGAAGTGACATTTCTGTTACTTAAAGGACTGAGTAACAAAGAGATTGCTGCTATCCGAAGCACCAGTGAGAAAACTGTTCGTACCCAGACCAATGCCATCTACTCCAAATCAGGACTTTCCGGACGATCCGAACTCTCGGCTTTCTTCCTGGAGGAGCTACTTTTGCCGAAACAGCATTAATATTGCATTTCAAACTTAAAGCTAAGATACCTCCTCGTTAAGCCGTGCAAATATGGATAAAATCAAAGGTATCTACAAAAAGCGTTCAGTAGAAGATAATCAGGGCCTGAGTGGTGTCTAATACGAATTATCGTGGCTGATTGAGCATGCTTATTAGGGTACTACACATACGCACTATTTCGTCTATATCATAGTCCAATTTTATGAATCAATGATTTGAACCGGGGATCCTCCCGCATATAATCGAATATTGGATCAACAGTTAAATACGGAATATTGGGATCATGGTCTGCCAGTGCTTTTTCCAGCCATACTAATGCCTCTTCAGGCATGTTTGCCCGGGTATATAATGTTGCGATTTGCCAGGGGGTGATAAATTTACTTATGGATTGCCCGAATTTGGACTCAGCTACGCGACGCAGTGCTGTTGAATAACCGCCTTCCTCGTATCCTTTATTCAGAGCTTCCAGCGACTCCTGGTCTCCCTTTGCTTCAAACGACCGACGCCATATTTCAATGGCCTCTTTATACATGCCCATTAGATGGTAGGTGGTGCGTAACGTGGACAGAGCCCCCGGATCTCTGGGTGATCTTTCAAGTACCTGCGTACATTCCCTGACTGCATCATCATATCGGTGCAAATAATTTAAATCCATAGCGTATAACCAACGGTATAATTGATTGAATGGATCCAGTTCCAATGCTCTTGTTATTTGCGACAGCCCTTCTTCCGGGCGGTTGAGTATAAACAATACATGTGAATAATAAGCCCTTGCTTCCGCCATATTTGGATTTAGCCGGATGGCTTTTTCTAAAGAGGATTCGGCAAGGTCCCAATCCCATTCATACCAGGCAGCAATGACACCCTTCATATACTGAACTTCGGGCAGCGAATTATTGATTTCCATTGCTTTAGCGATAGCGGGCTGAGCATTTGCATAAGTCACATTCCTTGGCAAATAACCCATCTGAGCAGGTATACAGTTGGCTAAGGCAATTCCGACATAGGCCGGAGCATAGTCAGAATCTAATTCTGCAGCTCTTTGGAAATAATTCAAAGCAATCTTCATATCAGGACGGGTTAGCTTATACAAATGAAAATTACCCTTTAGATAAGCTTCGTATGCCTCAGGATTAGCCACCTTTTTTCTGGAAAGATATGTTTCTTCCTTCGATGTCAGCCTTACTTCAATACGACTGGCGATTGCCTGTGCCATCTTACCTTGCAGCGACATGATATCCTTAAAATCAGACTCATATACCTGGGCCCACAGGTATTCTTCACTGGCAGCATCTACTAACCGAATATTGATTTTTACCTTTTTTCCAGTTTTTAATACTGAACCCTCAATAATGTATTTCACGCCAAGTTCATCTCCGATTTCCGAAGGGGATTTTTCACTGCCTTTATATCGCATTGCCGATGATCTGGAAATAATTCGCAAACTGTTTATACGAGCCAGATCAGTAATTAATGCATCGGTTATACCGTCTGTAAGCCATTCCTGCTCTGTATCCCGGCTTATATTCTCCAGGGGTAACAGCGCGATAGAAGCCGGATGGGCCAGTGTATCTTTATGCAGGATAGAATACGCGAATATCGTCAATAATATGAGTACAGCCGGTGCAGAAAGAATAACATATTTACGTTGCTTTCGACCCAATCTAAAAACGGAAGCGATTCTCGATTTTCTTGCATGGATATCCGTGGTGATGTCGGTTAGAGCATCCCACATTTCCTGCATTGACTGGAAGCGTTTATCCGGATTTTTACTGAGTGCCCGGTTAATAATTTTATCCATTTCCATCGGGATATCAGGACGAATTTTAGTGATGAACTCAGGCTCCTCAGTCATGATGGAATATATTACTGCCTGTTCATAATCTCCTTTAAAAGGACGTTCTCCGGTGAGCATTTCATACAGTATCACACCTGATGCCCAAATGTCAGTCCGGCAGTCAACTGTCGTTCCCTGCGTTTGTTCCGGAGACATATAGGCAACAGTACCCAGTGTGGTTCCTTCTCTCGTCAGCAAGGTTCCTCCTGTTAACTTAGCCAATCCAAAATCGATAATTTTCACCTGACCGTCTTCTGTGACGAAAACATTGGCAGGTTTGATATCCCGGTGAATAATTCCCTTGCCGTGGGCTTTCTCCAGGCCGTGGGTGATTTGACCGGCAATGTCGAGGGCTGTCGCAATGGGGAGAGACCCTTTTTCAAGCTTTTTTTCAAGGGATTCCCCCTCATAACAGGCCATGGCGATGAAGATCTGTCCATCCTCAGTCTCATTGATTTCATGAATAGTGCAGATATTCGGGTGGTCGAGGGTCGAAGCAGCCTGTGCTTCGTGGATGAAACGGTTTTTCGCTTCTTCATCCCGCGTGAGATCAGGCGGTAGGAACTTGAGCGCCACTGTGCGTTTCAGTTTAGTATCTTCGGCTTTGTAAACAACGCCCATCCCACCAGCGCCGAGTTTCTCAATGATCTTGTAATGGGAAATGGTTTTGCCAATCATTTCATCTCTCCACGGGTGAACTCATCTTCTGCAGCAGGCCTTTATAACGCGGCTCGCTATGCAGGATATCAAAAACCGGTGTTATAATATTGGCGTATTCGGGTCTTTTATACCCAACCTCCTTTTTTAATATGACGAAAAGTTATCCAATTACAAGGTAGATATTTAGATCAAAAAAAGCAGTAGAAAGTTCAGCTTTACTAACGGTCACGTGCATAAGGGACTAAGATAAGAGCAACGGTTGTTAATTTGGCTAAAACCCCGGGCACAAGCGATCCGCCCTGACATACAGCCGATTGAATCTTAGTTGGCTCTGAGAACGCTGAAATTGACATACTCGAACGCGGAAATGATCACGAAGAATAGAATGGCCAATGTAGCGTGTACCCGGTGACTCGTTGAACGTGCGGCGATTGCCGAGCCAACCACGATCACCAAATAGCCCAGAATCTGAAATATACCGAAGCCGCTGAGTCCGTAGTGCTCCTTGAGGTGCGTGTCAACGAAATCAAAAACTATAAGGACGATCCACAAGACGAAGAAGACGCTCTTGTTCTCAAAGTAGATTTCCCGAAAGTCTCTGCGGTCATCCTTTTCCGGGTAAAGGACCGCGCAGAGCAGGTAGATCCCGACCGAGTACAGGAGAACGAAAAGGAAGATCAGAAGTGACCATTCCGGGACCGCCTTCCAACGGTAGACAAACCACCAGAAGAAGACCAGATAGTTGAAGACGTTCCACGTCCAAAGCAGATGCACCCAATACGGCTTCCACTCGTCTCGGCGAGTAAGGAATCGAGCCGCGCCCGCAAGCAGGTGAACGACCCCGAGCCCAACAATCACCGAGACGAGCACAACAATGTAGTCGAACTGGGTCATAGCTCCGCCTCCGGATACGACGCAGGTTGTAGTGAGATATTTGATTCGGTTTCCATCAGGGTTTCGGCGAGATTAATATCGTTTTTCTTTTGCTCTTCCATAATGTTTTACTCCTTTCGTGCTTTCGTTATCAAGTTCACCTAACGACACTGCGAGCAATAAGATACAAGCAACGATCCCCAATTTAGTTAAAACCCCTGGCACAAGCGATCTGCCGCAGCGAAATCCCCGATTAAGATGCATTTGGGACGGCCATGGGTTATTATCATGTAGTCATTCAAAATCGGAACAAAAATTCTCCCTTCTGAGTGGATTCTTTTCGTACTGAATGACGAGACGGTGCATCACATCGATGAGTTGACTTTGGGGAGCGTCGGATCTGTAATAATACCATTACGCAGGAGAGAACCCCAACCGAAAGTTCGACACACGCATCAGCATCCTCATCATGCAAAGTCTGAGATGATCCGTCATCAAGAACAGGGGGGGATGAATCCCGTTTTCTGTTTCTTGGAAACTAAGCTGGCATAGCGGACTTCGGCGATCTTTAAATAGTATATACAGGAGAGAAAAGGACGTAGTAGCAACAGAGTTATCTATCCATCCAAAACCTTGGCTGAAGGTTTCTTTTAGGCCTTTTTAAAGCTATGAAAAGCGTTTTCCCCTTCGCTGTATATGTCTTGTAAATATTGAAATTAAAAACCTGCCGGTTTAATGTGACTCTAAATGTAATTAAAGGCCATTTCATAGTTGCGGCTGCTCAGCTGGCAGATGTATAAGATAAAATGACATGAACATAAAGAAAATCACCTTATTGTTAACAGTTCTACTGTGTGTATCGAACATTGCGATTGGGCAAGCTCAGAGTGTCAGCGTTAAGAAATTCGATGATGGGTGGAAGTTATTGATTGACGGAAAGCCTCAGATCATCAATGGTATGAACTGGGATTACTACCCAATTGGGACGAGCTACAGTTACGACATTTGGCAGCAACCATCTGATATCATCCGGAAGGCTCTTGATAACGAGATGAGTCTGCTCAAAAATATGGGTGTCAATGCCATCAGGGTGTATTCCGGTATCCCCAAAAAATGGATTACATACATCTACGAAAAGTATGGTATTTATACCATGCTCAACTATTCCTTCGGGCGATATGGTGTGACCGTCAATGGAACGTGGATGCCTCATACCGATTATTCGGATCCACGAGTGCAGAAGCTTTTAATCAATGAAGTAAAAAAGCTCGCGGAGGACTATAAAAATACACCAGGCCTGTTAATGTATTTGCTTGGTAATGAAAATAACTATGGTCTTTTCTGGAGGGGCGCCGAAACGGAAGACATCCCCTTAGAGGATCGCCAGTCGACCCAGATGGCCCATCATTTATATAAGGTGATCGACAAAGCGGCGTTAGCGATGAAGTCGATTGATAATAGCCATCCGGTAGCGCTTTGTAACGGCGATCTCCTGTTTTTAGATATCATCGCAAAAGAGGCACCGGATGTAGACATCTTTGGAACTAACTCATACCGCGGAGTCTCGTTTACTGATCTTTTTCAGAGGGTAAAAAAGGAATACGGAAAACCGGTTATGCTTACTGAATTTGGCTCTGATGCTTTCAACGCAAAGACCATGCGTGAAGATCAGAGAGACCAGGCCTATTACCTGCGCAATAACTGGAAAGAGATCTATGAAAACAGCGCCGGTATGGGGGAAGCAGAAAATTCAATCGGCGGTTTCACATTTCAGTTCAGTGATGGTTGGTGGAAGTACAAGCAGACCGAGAACCTTGATGTACATGATACCGATGCCTCCTGGTCGAACGGTGGGTATTTGTTTGACTACATGAAAGGCGAAAACAATATGAATGAGGAGTGGTTTGGGATCACGGCAAAAGGTCCAACCAATCCGGATGGTCTGTATAAGCTGTATCCGAGAGCTGCTTACTATGTATTGAAAAAAGCTCATAAGTTTAATCCGTATTCCAGGGGAGCCTCGATACACTCTGCTGAACAGTATTTTGGCGCCATTTCTGTTGAAGACGCAGTATTGCGAGCGAGAGCTGACAAGGCAGACCTCAACAGCGAAAAAAATAAGATCATCAGGCTTAGCAGGTTTACGGCCGATTTGAGGACTTACTATACCGGAGGAAGACTCATTACAACACCTGATAAGGCGGTTCCCGGTAAAGATGTGTATCCGAGTTACAAGGGTTTTGGGGATCTTCAGTCTTTTTATTTCGGCGTAGAGGCCAATCCAGTGCCCAACATGCGGGCAAATGTGGTCACAAATGTCCTCGGCAATGTACCGGGTAACCCCATTGACGAAGTATTTTATGAGAATCGTGGACGTCCCGTCGAGCTCGTAGGTGTTAACAAAAATATCAATGATAACTCGATCGACAGGGTTGCTCTGTATCAGGCGAGCTACACCTGGAACAACCAGTATTTCAATCTAAACGGGTTTTATCGAACCGGTCACTATCATTGGGCATATGAAGGCGATTTCTTTGACTTGTATCCGGAAGCCAACTATGGGCCGAATATCGACATTTACAACGGTATTGCCCCGGTCGGATTTGAATTGGAGGCCAAGAAGGAACTGAGTGGTCTGAAACTCGCTTATGGTCCACAGTTATGGTGGGGAGCTAACCCTGCAATCCTGGTGAAATACTCAAGGAATATTGGAAAAACCGAAATAACCGGTATTTATCACGAGGACATTCAGCAGCGTACGAATACCCAGAGTTCATTTGCTATCCCTCAGCCTAAAACACGGAGGGTTACCCTGGCAGCCAATAGAGACTTTGGGAAACTGGGCATAGAAGTCGGCGGCATCTGGGCAGGCCAACCGTTGAACGGCAGAAAGTTTCAGCTTGTCAGGAAGCAATCCGACGGCAGTTATCGTGTGTACCAGGATCACATCAAGTCGAGCGACAACTGGGGTGGGAAAATCAAACTGACCTACACCGGTGGCATCTTCAATTGGTATGCCCAGTCGGCTGTAATGGGACTCGTGGCCAATGGCGGTCCGGATCAGACACTTACCTTCACCGGATGGCGGTTAAAAGACAGTGGAAGCGGGGATCAATATAATTTCCTGTCAGGTTTTACATATACCATCGGGAAACTTCAGGTCGCACCGAATTTCTTGTGGCAACAACCGATAGAGGGACCGATACCCAGTGATGTTCCGGCACCGGGCAGGCCCAGGAATATCCTGGAAGACCCGTTTGTTGTACGGGCCAACCGAAAGCAGACGGCCGGGGAAATTCTCTTCACGTATGATCCGACACCGGCGACGTTTATGTACGACTGGGACAATGACCGGGCTGAAAATGCCGAGTTTGCTATGAGCCTCGGTTTTGTCTACCGTCACTTACCGACTACCCAGGATGCAGCGATTGGTATTCTCCCCGACGGTCGTACGACTTTTGTATTTGACGGGGCCCCTCCACCTAAAGACTTATGGGAAGTAAACGCCCGCATCGTTTCCAAATGGAATGCCAATTTCGGGTTTATAACCAACCTGTATGGTGGCACGGCGCAGGCAAATGGAAGTGATCCCCGCACTATCAAACGCTATGGCATGGAATTGCGGATGATCTATAAACATCTCAAACTGGATTCCTTCGTGAAAGTGAATGATTGGGGACCATACGATTATCACCAGGATTTCAACCTAACCTATCCGCTGCAACTCATGGGTGATCTCTCATTTACACTGGGCAAACCCAGCTGGCTCGGGTTACCACGGACACGTATCGGAGTGCGCGGCACATGGAGATCACTTAACCAATATTCACCGCGCTACGATCCGGTTAACACGGTTAACGCAGACGGAGAATTTGTACCGGATCCCACGGCTGTCGGATTTGATAATGGAAGTGAGTGGGAGCTCAGAACCTACGTGAAAATTAACATACTAAATTAAAGAGAAGGCAAGAAGAAAGATGAATACCTCTGTTTTACGTGCTACACAGCGATTTTTTTGCCTTTGTGTGCTATTCCTGATCATCGTTTCGGGGTGCAAACGTTCCGTTGTCGATTTACGACAGCCGGACTACTCAACCGATCCCAATGTCTTTATTGATGGTTTCAGTTCGGGGTTAAACTATGCCGCTTTTGGAGGATCGGTCCCGGCAGCATTTCAGGTCGATAAGACAGTTACATACAATAACTCAAGCTCATCCATGCGGATCGAGGTTCCTGATGCGAACGACCCAAGAGGGGCCTACGCGGGCGGGGTCTATTTTACGTCGACGCCGCGAGATCTCTCAGGATATGATGCATTGACTTTTTGGGCGAAAGCATCGGGACCGGATTCGATCGGTGTTGTGGGAATTGGTAATGATTTAGGGGCCTCAAAATATGACGCTTCTGTTAACGGGATTCAACTCAACACAAACTGGAAGAAGTATTACATTCCACTGCCTGATCCTTCCCGGTTAACCCAGGAGAGAGGCATGTTTTACTACTCCACCGGTCCGATCAACGGAAAAGGTTATACCATCTGGATCGACAATGTGAAGTATGAAAAACTGGGTACAATCGCTCACCCCAAATATGCTATCCTGAATGGACAGGAACAGACGACCACGGGTTTTGCAGGAATCACTACGCAAATTCAGGGGCTGACTTCTATTTACAACCTGCCGGATGGAACTAATGAATCAGTAAATATTACGCCCAGCTATTTCTCCTTTAAATCGTCCAACCCGAACACTGCGAGTGTCGATGACTCTGGTAACGTGACCGTTAAGGAATCGGGAACCGCCGTGATAACAGCTTCGGTAGGAGGGGTAGACGCACAGGGCTCTTTGACTGTTAACTCGAAGGGTGTCTTTAATGCTGCGCCAACACCAACAGACGATCCCGCAAATGTGATCTCTCTATTCAGTGACGCCTACACCAACGTACCGGTTGATTATTACAACGGATACTGGGCTCCCTATCAAACCACACAATCAGCAGATTTTGAGGTGAACGGGGATCATATCCTGAACTATACCAATTTCAACTTTGTGGGTATTCAGTTTAGCTCCCCGACGATTGATGCATCATCGATGACGCACCTGCACCTGGATATCTATTTTCCCAACCAATTGCCAGCCGGCGCCACGTTTAAAGTTCAGTTGGTAGACTTTGGGCCCGACGGGGTCTATGGGGGAAACGATGACTCAAACTTCAGTTTACCTATCGCAAGCTCAAAGCTTGTATCGCAAAGCTGGATCGTGCTCGATATCCCCTTATCCAACTTTACCGGATTGCAAGGGCGAGCCCATTTGGGACAGCTCATTTTTGAGGGTACCAACATCTCAAATTTCTATGCAGATAACATTTATTTCCGGAAATAACATTATCAGGTTCTTATGAAGACACGATTTTCATGTAAAAAATGGCATTTGGTGGTCCTTATTCTCGGGGTGTCTCTGATTTCGATTCGATGCGATACGTACAACTACCAGAAATTGACCAAACACAACTGGAAACTGGTTTGGAGTGATGATTTCAATGGCCCGTCCGGTACTCTGCCGGATACAACGAAATGGGCCTTCGATATCGGGACCGGCAATGGTGGCTGGGGGAATCAGGAACTGGAGTATTACACGAAGCGAACGGATAATATCTCTCTTGACGGCGATGGGCACCTGGTGATAACAGCCAGGAAAGAGAACTATAGTGGTGCGGCTTTTACCTCGGCAAGGATCAATACGAAAGGTTTGTTCGAGCAAAAATACGGACGTGTGGAAGCTCGTATAAAGACACCGTATGGCCCGGGTTTATGGCCGGCTTTCTGGATGTTGGGCTCGAATATCGATAACGTTGGCTGGCCTCAGACAGGCGAGATCGACATTATGGAGCTGAGGGGACAGACGCCGAATATCATCAATGGAACTATCCATGGCCCTGGATATTCCGGTGGAAACGCCATCACGAAACCTTATGGATTGCCCGACAGCCGGTTCGACACGGATTATCACATCTTTGCCGTGGAGTGGTTCCCTGACAGAATCGATTTCTTTGTCGACGATTTTCTCTACGAGCGCATCACTCGGGCAGATCTGAAGGCCAAGGGAAAAGAATGGGTCTTTGACAAACCATTTTTCATTCTCCTTAACGTGGCTGTCGGAGGTACGTATGTAGGCTTTCCCAACAATAAGACGCCATTTCCGCAAAAGATGTACGTCGATTACGTCAAAGTTTACACCGAATAGATTCCTGATGAGGTCTGCAAAGTTGTACACACAACCGGAAGCAAGACCATATTGCGCATTGTTGCAGATAACAGGGGAAAGATCTGAGAACTTTTTTATGAAAGATATTTCGATACCTGCAATAAACGTCACCCTGTGAGTCCGGACAATGTTTAGCTACGACCTTACAGATGAAAAGCGAATGAGATTCAAAAAAAATAGTGACACGGAGAAAAAAGCTTTGGTAAGGCCTGCTTGAGATCAAAATTAAAACATTAGCATTTATGGAAAATGTCGTACAGAAAAGAACGATTTTTGAAGTATAAGCAACCAGACATCATGTCCGAATTGAGCTATACGGATAAAATGTCAGATGAGGATGTCCGTAATTTATTCCACGAAGTGCTCACCGGTGGTGTTCATGGTTTTTGTTTTAGCTTTTATGAGGATGGGCAAGGTCCTGGGGTTACTATTTCGGAGGAACAAATACGCAGGAGGATGAAGGTACTGAAACCTTACACGGAATGGGTCCGCACCTTCTCCTGCACCGAGGGTAATGAAATCATCCCGGTAATTGCAAAAGAATATGGCCTGAAGACCCTGGTTGGAGCCTGGCTGGGCAGCAATGAAGAAAAGAATCACCAGGAAATTGAAAGCCTGATTCATCTTGCAAATGATGGATTCGTCGATATTGTGGCCGTTGGAAATGAAGTCCTGTACAGAAAAGATCTGAGTGAGAATGAGCTCCTTGATTACATCAAATATGTTAAACAACAGGTAAGCGGAATACCGGTCGGATACGTCGATGCTTACTATGAGTTTGTACAGAGACCTGCTATCGCAGAACTCTGTGATGTGATCTTGTGTAACTGCTATCCTTTTTGGGAAGGCACTTCTTTTAAGGATTCATTCCATCACATGCGGCACATGTATGAACAGGCAAAAAATGCTGCCAAAGGTAAGAGAGTGATCATAACAGAGACCGGGTGGCCGAGCAAGGGTGAATGTTTAGGCGGAGCGGTTCCCTCACGTGATAATGCCATGAGGTATTTCATAAATACAAATTTGTGGTCGCATGATGATGATATCGAAGTGTTCTACTTCTCTTCGTTTGACGAATCCTGGAAGGTGAGTACAGAAGGTGAAGTGGGTGCCTATTGGGGGATTTGGGATAATGCAGGGAAGTTAAAGTATTAGATGGATGGATACCTTCAGTAAAATCGGCATCAGTCCCGGGAGGGCGATTTGCTATTCTGGTTACAGGGATGGCCAGCAACCGGGCGCCTCTCATCCTTCTTACGAACAGGTTAAAGAGGACCTGTTGCTGCTTCACAAGCGATGGAAATATCTGCGTCTGTACAACTGTGACAAACATGCCGAAACCGTGCTGGATGTGATCCGGAATGAGCACCTCGACTTTCAGATTATGCTTGGGGCATACCTTGAGGCAGAGATGAACAACTTTAATTGCCCCTGGGGTGGAGGTGTTTATTCAGAATCAGAGTTGGAACAGAACATCATTCAGAATCAAAAGATGATTTCCCGTCTCATTGAACTTGGGAACCGATGTCCGGATATCATCTTTTCGCTGTCAGTCGGAAATGAAGCATGTGTCGAGTGGACGGATCATTATGTACACGAAAACAGGGTTCTTGATTATCTCAACCAGGTAAGACAACAGACGAAACAACCATTAACATTTTGTGAAAACTATGTGCCTTGGTTGTTTAAGCTGCGTGATATCGTTCAGAAAGTAGATTTCATCTCTATCCACACTTATCCGGTCTGGGAATACAAACATATCGACGAGGCTCTCGACTATACGAAAGAGAATTATCACGCGGTAGCCCAAAAATACCCGGATAAGTCTATTGCCATCACAGAGGCGGGGTGGGCGACACGTTCGAACGGGAGGGGGATAGATCCATCCAATGTCAACGAACGGTATCAAAAAATCTATTTCGACCATCTGATGGCCTGGGCAGAGGAGGAGAGTATTCTCACATTTTTTTTTGAGGCCTTTGATGAATCATGGAAAGGCTCGCCGGAGCCCCTGGAACCGGAAAAACACTGGGGACTCTTCAAGATCGACCGGACCCCGAAGCTGGCAGTAAAACAGATGATGGATTGACAAATTTTGAAAGAATAGAGACACAAACAACACATAAACGAAACATAACTAACAAAAAAAGTGGCAACAAAAGCTACAAATACTAACCCTTAAACTTCATAAGTCCATGAAATCAATAATCCTAACGATAGCATTACTTGCTTACGCATCAATAGGTTTTGCACAAAGCAATCCTATTGATTTTGAGCCGGCAGGTCATGGCGCTGATTGGACGTGGAATGTCTTCGAAAATGACACCAATCCGCCTCTTGAGATAGTTGATAATCCTGATCAGTCAGGTATTAACACGTCAGCCAAAGTCGCCAAATTTACCGCACTCTCCACCGGTCAGGCCTACGCAGGTGTAGAATCGGCGCATGGTGGAATGAACCTGGGTAAATTCGTGCTCGACAAATCCAATTCTGTAATCAAGATTATGGTTTGGAAATCGGTGATCAGTGATGTCGGTATAAAATTGGTATCTGATTCAAGCTGGTCGCAAGGTGAAATTAAAGTAGCCAATACCAAGGTAAATCAGTGGGAAGAGTTAACCTTCGACTTCTCCGACTACGTCAATCCACCTGATGGGGATGGACAATTGGACCAGATTGTCATCTTCCCGGATTTTAAAGACAGAACCGACGATCATGTTATCTATTTCGATAACATTACATTCTCTGCATCGAGCAGTTCGACAAGTGACATGCCAGCGACCGCGGCTCCAACTCCAACCCAGGACCCGGACAGCGTGATCTCCATGTTCAGCTCTGCCTATACCAATGTTCCTGTTGACACCTGGGCCGCCTCCTGGTCTGCGGCAACTTTCACGGATTCGGTAAAAGTTGGTGACTCATATGTCAAGAAATATTCGGCACTCGATAATGTTGGAATCGAAACGATTCAAAATGAGATTGATGCATCAAACATGGACTATTTACATATGGATGTTTGGTCTCCGAACTTAACCCAGTTTGGTGTTAAATTGGTTGATTTCGGTGCTGATGGTGCCTATCAGGGAGGGGATGATTCCGGATACCAGGTAGACTTTCCCAACCCGGAACAGGGAAAATGGGTCAGCTATGACATACCGCTCTCGGATTTCGTCGGCCTGACCTCGAGAAAACACTTGGCTCAGTTGATCCTTGTGGGACAACCCACTGGCGGTGCTACCATATACGTAGACAATGTGTACTTTTACTCCCAGAAGGGCGGTCAAACGTCATCTTACTGCGGTAAAGTAGTTACCCATTTGATGAACCCGGCTGAAACAGCGTCTGCGATAAAGCTCACGATTACAAATGTGGATGCACAATCGATGAAAGTCGTGATCCAATCCACTAATGATGATACAGTAGACGCGTTGATAGTAAATAATGTGTCTGGGCCCATAACCGGTTCGCCCGCCGTATCGCCAGTCGATACAATAGGTGATAAACTCAGCCAGACACTCACCTGGACAGGAACTCCACCTGAAAATGTGGACCTGGATGTATTGTGGAGTAAACAATCGTTCGCCGGCAACTGGCAGTTAAGCAGTGATAATATAACGGTGCCTTTTGCTGCTGGTTGCGGAACCAATGGCGGCACATCAGATATGCCGACAACTCCAGCCCCTACACCAACCCAGAATCAGGCAGATGTGATCTCCATGTTTAGTTCGGCATATAATGACGTGCCGGTAGATACCTGGAAAACCGACTGGTCTTCGGCCACCTTTGAAGATTCGGTGATGGTAGGAGACACCCCGGTGAAAAAATACTCGAACCTCGATTTCGTGGGCATCGAAACGGATTCTCCGCATCAGATTGATGCATCTGAGATGACCAACTTTCATATCGATGTGTGGTCAGCCGATTATACCAAATTCAGTGTTAAGTTGGTTGACTTTGGTGCAGACGGTGCCTATCAGGGTGGTGACGATTCAGAATATCAGGTCGACTTCGATATGCCTGAAAAGGGTAAATGGGTCAGCTTTGATATCCCATTGAGTGACTTTACCGGTCTTACGGCCAGAAAGCATCTCACTCAGTACATCCTTGTAGGTCAACCAACTGGTGCAAATACCATCTATGTAGATAATATGTACTTCTACAAAGACACCGGTACACCTGTAGAGAAAACGAAGGAACTACCTAATAGTTACTCACTGAACCAGAACTATCCCAACCCGTTTAATCCAACTACGAATATTTCCTATGTACTTCCCAAAGGAGGTAAAGTTAAGATAGATGTATTCAATATTCAGGGCCAAAAGGTCGCAACGTTGGTTAATGGATACAAAAGCGCAGGTTCACACCTCATAACGTTTAATGCGTCGCACCTTGCATCCGGAATTTATACTTACCGACTTGTTTCGGGTAATTTCGTTCAGGTGAAAAAGATGGTGCTTATAAAATGACACCACACAAGAAGTAATCTAAAAACCGGCCCTGCATGAGGGTCGGTTTTTTTTTGAAACGGAACTTTACACTTATATTGTGACTTGTATACATTCAATTTATAAGTTTTGGGGTGGGAGATAGCTTCAAATGCGTGTGTTAGATATTTTTAAGTACGCATTCGTTACAATAAATCGTTGTCCATCGTGACAAAACGATAGTCATTTTGGTGTTTTTTTAGTAGATAATATGTAACAAACCCATTGGTTTAGTGAGCATAATATTAACATACCTTCTGTTATTAATGGGAAGTGTGCTGGCCTACCCACCTCATCAACTTCCTCAAAAAGGAGTCCCATTATTACAGAACTTCACTCCTGCAGATTATAGTCATAAGGGTAAGATTTGGGATATCGACTCAGCTCCGAACGGAATTGTTTACATGGCATCCGATAAAGGCTTACTTGAATACGATGGAGAGAAGTGGAAAAGTTATAAAGGAAGTGATGGAATTACCCGTGCCGTAAATGTGATCAACGACTCGTTAATTTATACCGGTTCCGATCTGGATTTCGGTGTCTGGAAAAGAACAGCAGATCATAATTTTACGTATACGTCTTTATATCCATTTAAAAAAGATCTCAATGGGATAAGTGAGGAGTTTTGGGATGTCCACTCGATCGATGGTAAGGTCCTGTTCGTATCAGCAAATAACATTTACGTTTATACAGGCAGCAATCTGACTAAAATACCGAGTCCGAGCAAGATAATAAGTAGCTTTAATGTTAAGGATACCCTGTACTTTGTAGACGAAAAAGGAGGGGTATATGAACTTAAAAATTTGGCGCCCGAACATCTTTTCAGTTTCAAATATAGCAGCATTCCTGAGGTTGTAGGAATGTATGAGAATCAGGGACACTTAATTTTTGTCACAAAAAATGCCGGATTATGGCAATATGCCGCTGGGAAACTCAGTCCCCTGGATAATGAACTGTCAGCGGAGCTGAAGGAAGCAAAAGCGTTTAGTTTTGAAAGAGTTGATAAAACATATTTAGCATTTGGTACCATTCTTAAGGGATTATTTATCAGCGATTTGGATGGCAACATAATACACTATATCAATAAAAATAAGGGGCTGGAGAATAATACCATCCTGAGTCTCCATTACAGTCCGGATGGTAAGCTGTGGATGGGGCTGGATTATGGTGTTTCCTATGTGGACCTGAGCAGCAAATACACGTTCTTTTACGATTACACAGGTGATTTTGGTACGGGATACAGCGCGATTCTGAAAAGTGATACCTTCTATTTGGGTACAAATCAAGGATTGTACCGGACCCGCTGGACTGATCTTAACGACAATGCGGCCTACTATAAGTTTAAGCTTATTCCCGGCACAGAAGGCCAGGTATGGACGTTGAAAAAGATTGGAAACCAGGTGTTAGTAGGACACGATCGGGGATTGTATGTTCTTAAGAACAACGAAGTAGAACGAGTTGGTAATCAGCGGGGGATCTGGACCATTCAGCCCTACAAAAAATACCTGTTAGTTGGGACCTATAATGGTATTTCCATTTATGAAAAGCACGGGGAGAGGTGGAAATTCCTGAAGAACATGAAGCTTATCGTTGGATCCTGTAATCAAATTCTCATTCAGGGTGATCATACATTGTGGGTGAATATTCCCAATTATGGATTTATCCGGGCCGAATTAAATAAAAACCTGTTTCCAGAGAAAAGGAAGATATTCCTGGTAAAACAATTTAAGGGCAGCGATCCCAATTTGCAGAAGGATGAAGATGGCATTCATGTTATTACCAATAATTTCGATTTTTCATACGATTCAGTTGCAAATAAATTTGTCGAAAATCGGCGGGATACAGTCAAGACAGGTATCGATAAATTATTTCTGCCCGATGTACAATCGGTTCGTCTGAACGATAATTTTGAGTTCTATCCGGTATATAATGGTTTTGCTTTAAAGGAACTAAACTTAGCTGATGATTTATGGAAGAGCACGCATAAAATCGTATTCAGAAGCATTAAGGCCTTTAATAACGAGGGAAAAGTAAATGTGTCTAACGGCACAGAAATACCCAATAAACTTAACAATCTGAAGGTCGAAAGTATCGTCCCAAATCAGGATGGGGTGTTATACCAGTATCGAATAGATCAATCGGGAACATGGAGCAAATGGTCGCCCCAAAATACCTTTGAGTTGATAGCATTGCCGGACGGTAACCATGTGTTGGCGGCAAGAGCGATGGTAAACGGGAATGTTACTCCAATACAAACCGTAAGCTTCTTTATTAATGCACCCTGGTATCGGAGCTGGTACGCGTACTTGATGTATTTTGTTCTGATTCTGACCATGATCTACCTATTGTATGTCTGGCAAGACATGTCCCTGAATAAGCAAAAGAAAAACATGCTTATAGCTCAAAGAAATTCGCTGCGTCAACAGGAAGAACGTCACCGGCAACAGCTACAACATGTTGAAGAGGAGAAGTTGCAGGCAGAAATCGAGCAGCTTAAAGCACAGTTCAAGAGTAAAACGATTGAGCTTGCCACCAAAGCGAAAGAGAACGATGAAAAAAACAAAATACTGCTGACTATAAAGGAAAAGTTCGAAAAACTTGAACAAAACCCGGCATCTTTGAAACACCGGTTACATGAAATTCGTCAGGTGATAGATTCGCACATCAGCTCCGAAGATCACACGTTTGAAATACAAATTGACGATTTGAACCAGGAGTTTTTTGACAAACTGAGACAGGATTTCCCCGATTTAACCAGTTATGACTTAAGGTTGTGTGCATATATTAAAACTGGCTTTAATTCAAAAGAGATAGCTGATTTACTCAATATTAAACCTTCCAGCGTATATATTAGCCGTTCTCGTCTCAGAAAGAAACTCAACATAGAAACCGACGAGGACTTGCACGGATACCTGAATTCTGTGTAAAACTATCAGTATGCTTTATAGAACTGCTATTAGCTAAAATAACCTGAGCTCGGGATATGAAGAAGTCGTCTTAGTTGGTACCCATGCCGTCATCCCGGTAATTGCAAAAAAATAGACATTCGGTTACAAGACTCATTTTGTCTATTTGTGCTTTAGTTGTTGTTAACGTGTCACTATTCCGGGTGGTTGAAAGCCTGCAGCCGCATCGTCGAGAACGAGAGTCCAGTCGTTACCTTCTGCTGTGGCACCTGGAGGGTCGAAGTGATGAGTGCCATGATTGGGAAAGGTTCCGATAATGGTTGCCTTGCCGGTTCGGGGATTGTACCACCAGGCTTTTACATTTTTACCAGTGATGCGTCCAAGCTTAATCGAGAACGGTCGTCCGGTGGCAATGTATGCGAACTCGTATCGTTTGCCGCAGGCAGCGAGGATTCGATTGTGACGCCTGACCGGGTCGCCGACAATCGCCGCTTCGTCATAGCGCCGCTGGAAGTACGGCCGGGAGAGCATTAGCTTTTTGAGGTACCGGATCTGTGATGAGCCGCGATCGTGGATGGCAAACCACCAGAACTCGTATGCACCATAGCTGGGTTCGTAGGGCGGCTCATAAAACTGCATGACGGCGTTGTCGCCGTAGGTATGGCCGCAGGCACCGGCCATGACGGACCACCAGGCGTATCGCCTCGCATCATACGCTTTCCATCTCGGCTCGGACGGATCATGCAGGCCGTGGGGAATACCTTCGTAGGATGGTTCTCCGTCGAGGACCGGTTTTATGGGTTTGCGTTTGCGTTCCTCGCGAACGTAGCGCCAGTTGTCCTCTCCCTTCCAGGCGGCAGAGTCATCTTGACCAATTTGCGAATAGTCGCGATGACCGGACTGAAACATGTCGAAATCGAGCCAGGAGGCATCATGAAACCACTGACCGGAACATGTACGACCGTAGGGGTGATAGGTCATCAGATGACTATGGTCAATGCTCTTGATTGTTTTTCCAAGAGTATTCCAGATAATGGGTTTATCCGAGCCTTTTGTGTCCCCGCCGTTGATCCAGATAATGTTGGGTTCATTTTGATAGCGATTGGCAAGAAAGCGTGCATACTTTACAGCACCAGTGCTATCGGGTTTACCAGCCTTGACGACAGAGCCCCATACAGGGACAAGTGCGATATAGACGCCACGTTTGGCGGCCTCACGGATACAGTAGTCAATATTATCCCAGTAATCGTACTGCTTTGGATCGTCAGGTTTACTGCCCGGTGTTGTCAGTGGACGGGCCGGATCGTCGTTTACGGTGGCAGTATCTCCATAGGCATCATGTTCGGGCAGTTCATGAAGGACCATGCACTGGATCACGTTGAACCCCTTGGTCGCACGGTCATCCAGATATTCACGCACCTGTTTTCGATTTAAATGTTGGAACAGAAGCCAGGCGGTATCGCCCTGCCAGAAAAATGGTGAGCCGTCTGTGTGCTGGAGAAAACGGCCATTCTCGGATACCTCAAGCTGCCCGTGCGACCATGGTTTCGTCGTATAATGGTTATGTGTGTCCGGTGCAGATTGCGAATAGCCATGGTGAATTCCGGCCAGTAATATGCAAGTGAAAAATATGAGTAATAAAGGCTTGTGTTTCATGTAATGTATATAAGGAAATAAGAAAGATTCACCTTGCAAGGCTTAACCTAACCAATGTAATGCCTTCTTTCCGAACTATTTGTGATAGGTTAAAGAAAAAGGCATCGACGTAGAAAAGATGCTTTAAGGCCTTGATTATTACAAGGCAGAGTAAAGCAAATGAAATTGGATAGGTTTGAAATATCATTACAGAAAAGAGAAGGGGGAGAAAACTGTTTACTGATAACTGTAAATCTGTAAACAGAAAAGTGGGCGATGCTGGGTTCGAACCAGCGACCCCTGCGATGTGAACGCAGTGCTCTTCCGCTGAGCTAATCGCCCTTGTGCCAAATATACTTCCCCCAAAAATCAGGTTCAATCACATTTACCCACGCAGGGGAAAATTAAAACCCAACTTTGTAGGGTCCAGTGCACGGTTCCCGGACCAAAATATAAATCACAAATTCTGTTTTCGTATTAAAATATTATTCGAATAACTTGATTTTAAATATTTCATAAAAGATACACGAAACTATACATAATATATTCAGGTTGAATATTAATATAAACGTATAATGAAAAATGTTGACATTAGTTGAATAATAAACAATAAATCCGTATCTAAGACCGTACTTAAAACAGCTAATGGAAGATGTGTTTAAGGAATTGTAAATAATAGATTTGTCGATATTATTCAAAACGTTGATGGTTTTATTCGGATATCAAATAATGAGGATGACAAACCCCAAAGCCACGGGGCGTTCATAACCAAACTACATTAGGTTCTTCCATCTTATCTATGAATATCAAACTAATTGAAACGAACAGCTGATCTATGCATACAATCGATCTGATTGAGTTCATTGTCTACATGTTGTCGATGCTGGGCATCGGTATATATTTTATGAAGAAGAACGAGAATGCCGACGATTACTTTCTCGCCGGCCGGTCAATGGGAAGTGTACACATCGGACTCTCTGTCGTAGCAACGGATGTCGGTGGTGGTTTCTCAATCGGTTTGGGTGGACTTGGGTTCGTAATGGGACTGTCCGGTTCATGGATGTTGTTTACCGGGCTGATAGGTGCCTGGATAAGCGCCGTTCTCCTGATACCAAAAGTAAAGAAGCTCGGTAACGAGATGAATTTCTTCACTTTTCCGGAAATATTCGGCCACTTTTATGATGCAAAGACCGCTTTTATTGCTGGCATCATTTCGGCCATTGGTTATATTGGGTTTACAAGTTCGCAGATCCTTGCAGGAGCCAAACTGGCCTCAGCCTCATTTATTGGCCTGAATATGGAAACGGCTCTTCTCATCATGGGTGCCATCATTGTTGGATACACTTTTATGGGTGGGATGAAGGCGGTTATTTATACAGACACCGTTCAGTGGATCATCCTGATGGTTGGTCTCATCCTGGTTGGTATTCCGATATCATACTATTCGCTCGGTGGCTGGACTGCTATAAGTCAGGCGCTGCCGCATAAAATGCTTACTCTCAGCAATATCACCTGGCAGCAACTTGTGAACTGGGGAATTACCATCATCCCGATCTGGTTTGTAGGTATGACACTTTATCAACGTATTTACGCCTCGCGCGACGAGAAGCAAGCCAAAAGAGCATGGTACCTTGCCGGGCTATTCGAGTGGCCCATTATGGCGTTCATGGGAGTGTTGCTTGGTTTGTTTGCGAAAGTCGCCGCGATGCAGGGGATGTTCGATTATCTGGGACATGCGGGTGTTGCAAGCCTCGACCCCGAAAAAGGACTTCCGTTGCTGTTGCGTACGGTATTGCCGGTTGGGCTTATGGGAATTATGATGTCGGCCTATTTCTCGGCCATTATGTCAACGGCCGACAGTTGCCTGATGGCAGCATCCGGAAATGTAACGAGTGATATTTTAACCAAGATCATGGGTTTCACGACCCAGGATAAAAAAGCAATGAAAATTTCACAGATCGTGACGCTGCTGATTGGAGTACTCGCACTTTTGCTGGCTTCATTCATGCAGAATGTGTTGAGTCTTATGCTCTATTCCTATGCTTTCATGGTATCCGGATTGTTGATTCCCATTATTGGTGCCCTCTTCTGGGCGAAAAGTACGGCACAAGGCGCTTTCTGGGCTATGCTGGTTGGCGGCGGTACCACTTTGGTATTGACGATACAGTCGTTTTTTAAACTACCATTTGGTCTTGATGCGAACTTTTTTGGGATCACACTCTCGTTGATTGTTTTTGTAACGATCTCATTAATGACGCAGCCATTAGCTGAATACGCTGAGGACTATCAAAAAGAAACTGTAACCGAATATAGCTGATTTATGAGTCAGACAGATTTAAAAAACACAAAAAGTATATCATACATTACGTGTGACGCCAAAGGACTTGAAAACAGTCCGTTTGATAAGAACGACATCGCCGATTTCCTGTTTAACCACCTGGACCAATACGGCGATGAACGCAAATACATTATGAAATGTCTGGATTACGCTCTTAGCGAAGAACCAGGGAAAGGTGGTTTTGTTGAGATAGCATATGACAGTAATAAGGTTGTCGGGGCCGTTGTAATTAACCATACCGGAATGGGTGGTTACATACCTGAGAACATTTTGGTTTATATTGCCGTGAACAAAGAATACAGAGGTCATGGCATTGGTAAGAAACTGATGGAGCAAACCATCCAACATACCGATGGCGATGTAGCTCTGCATGTTGAACCGGATAATCCCGCCAAATTCCTGTACGAAAAGTACGGATTTACTAATAAATATCTGGAGATGCGACTACAGAAGTAATCTTCGAAAGAAATCTATCGATAATGGCACATTTAAAACTTTATCGTGATAAACTGTTTCATAACTACCGATACCTCAACAGTCTGTTCAGGAAAAATGGTATCGAGTGGGGTGTTACTACTAAATTGTTATGTGGTAATGAAGATTTTCTGAGTGAAGTTATCAACCTGGAGCCAGCCGAAGTGTTGGATTCAAGGGTTAGTAATCTTAAGAAGATCAAGGATATAAATCCTGATATTAATACTGTTTACATCAAGCCCCCGCCGAAGGAATCGATCAGCGATATAGTCCGTTATGCAGATGTGAGTTTCAATACGGAGCTGGATACGATCAAGGCTCTTTCGAAAGAAGCCGTCAAGCAGAACAAGACGCATCGGATTCTCATCATGGTTGAGATGGGTGACCTCCGCGAAGGAGTGATGCGTGAGGATCTGATTGATTTCTACAGCCAAATTTTTGAGTTGCCTAATCTTTCTGTAGTTGGACTTGGAACAAACCTCAATTGCCTGCATGGCGTAATGCCGAGTACAGACAAACTGATCCAGCTTACTTTGTATAAACAGCTGATCGAACTGAAATTCCATAAAGATATTCCATATGTATCTGGTGGTACAACAGTAACTATCCCGTTGCTGCTTCAGGGTGAATTGCCAAAAGGTGTTAATCATTTCCGTGTGGGGGAAGCCTTGTTTTTTGGGAATAATCTTTTTACACATGAACCATTAGAAGGTATGGAGCCAGGCGTGTTTGAACTCTACACGCAGGTCATCGAGATCTACAAAAAACCGATGGTTCCAAGCGGACAACTGGGAGTAAATCCATCCGGTGAAACGATGGAGATTGATGAAGAGTTGTATGGGGAAATGCACCACCGGGCTATCGTGGATATTGGTATTCTGGATATCGATCCGGATTATCTGATTCCCGTTAATCCTGATGTAAAGATCATAGATGCCAGTTCAGATATGCTGGTGCTCGATGTTGGTGATAACAAACCTGATTATAAAGTTGGAGATATTATTCGGTTCCGTCTGAAGTACATGGGAGCACTTAGCCTGATGAATTCGTCATATATTGAGAAACGCGTAGAATGAGCGTAAAAAAGAAGTTTATGCCTGAAAAGGGCTCGGCATTATATGAAGCGGCCCAAACTCTCTCTGAAAAACTCGACGACCTCACAGAACTGCGACATACTATCCATCAGCGGCCCGATCTATCGGGAGAGGAGTCGGATACGGCTTCACTGATCCGTGATTACCTCAAGGCCACCAAGCCGGATGACATCATAGGAGAGATCGGTGGTGCCGGCATTGCGTTTGTGTATGATAGCGGGAATGAAGGACCAACTGTCATGGTCCGTTCCGAATTGGATGCATTACCGATACCGGAAGATCTGGATCTGCCTTATAAATCCAAAAAGGATAATGTATCGCATAAGTGTGGTCATGATGGTCATATGGCGATGGTCGCCGGATTAGGCTGGCTGATCTCTGAACACAAACCTGAAAAGGGGAGAGTCGTTCTGCTGTATCAACCATCGGAAGAAACAGGTGAGGGATCACAGCGGGTTCTGGATGATAAGGCGTTTAAAAAGATAGAGCCTGATTACATCTTTGCACTTCACAATATCCCCGGCATTCAACTGGGTCAAATCATGGTGAAGGAGGGGGTATTTGCTTCTGCTTCGGAAGGATTGATCACCAGACTGAGTGGTGCTACCTCGCACGCTGCACATCCTGAGAACGGACGAAGCCCTTCGATTGCAACAGCGCAAATCATACAAGAATGGATGAGCCTGTCTCAAAGACTGTTTTCATTCGAGACGCCGAGTTTACTAACGGTTATACACGCACGTATTGGTGAAATTGCCTTTGGTACGTCACCGGGAGAGGCCGAAGTGATGGCCACGATTCGGGCTCACGATAACAAGGTGTTGCACAAGCTGAGTCAGACGGCCGAAGAACGGGCGAGTTCACTGGCAAAAATGCATCGTCTGAAAGCTGACGTTGAACGGACACAGCGCTTTGAAGCGACAGTCAATGATAAAAAGTGTAATCATATTATTCGGTCGGCTGCAGAGAAGCTTGGTTATGAAACCCGGGAGCTTTCACATCCTTATTCATGGTCGGAAGATTTTGGACGTTTTACCAATGTGTATCATGGAGCGCAGTTTGGGCTTGGATCCGGAAAGAAGCAGCCGCAGCTTCATCATCCCGATTTCGATTTCCCAGATGAGTTGATTGGTTACGGAAGCCTGCTATTTTATGCGATAACAGCAGCAGTTTTAGACGGACCAGGAAAATAACGGTGTGGGACTGGGAGGCACAAGTCACAGACTTGCGACAGAAAGGGAAAGTTGTGAACGTGTTAAATGGACCAGCAGGATAACGGAATGATAAGGTTATGCTGAAAAAATATTAGTACGGGTTTTAAGCAATTTAGGGTTTGGAATGATGCTGTCTATCTGTACATTCTGATGTGTGATGTGCTTTCGGGATTTCTTTTGAATTGAAGAAACAGTTGATAATCGTATTGATTGTTCCCATTGCATCGGTTAATTATTCTCTGTATTCCAATAAACCAATATTCTATTATTCCACGTAGACCATGTTTTCGACATCCTATATAGAGATCAGCAAGTCGGCTCTGGAGCATAACATACAGTATCTGAAAGAGCGGATTGGCAAAAACGCGATATTTTCATCTGTTATTAAGGGAAATGCATATGGGCATGGAATAGAGCATTTTCTTCCCCTGGTTGAAAAGTGTGGAATCAGTCATTTCTCGGTTTTTGATGCCGATGAGGCAAGGCGAGCCGAAAAATGTAAAAGTCCGGACTCAAAGCTCATGATTATGGGGAGCGTCGATCATGATGAGATCGAATGGGCCGTTGAACATGATGTTTCCTTCTTTGTGTTTCAGATGGAGCGGCTAAAATCTGCAGCGAAAGCTGCTAATAAGCTCGGGAAAAAAGCACGTATCCACATTCACCTGGAGACTGGTTTTCATCGTTTTGGATTTGAGTCGGATGAGATGGACGAGGTTGTAGAGTTTATAAAAAAGAACAATGATAAATTCACACTTGAGGGAATCTGCACCCATTATGCCGGGGCTGAAAGCGTGAGTAATTATGTTAGGGTGAAACAGCAAATCGTCAATTTTAATGAACAAGTGATGCGTCTGAAAGATAAAGGCATCGAGCCCAAAGTCAGGCATACCGCATGTTCGGCGGCTGTTTTTAATTATCAGGAAACTATCATGGACATGGTTCGGATTGGGATTGCTCAATACGGACTGTGGCCCAGCAGCGAAACACGAATGCGCATCCTTAAGGATCAACTAAATGGCAACGGGGGGAGCATAAAAGGCATTGAGGATCCATTGAAAAGAATTATCAGCTGGAAGAGTAAGGTGATGAATATAAAGGAAGTGCAGGCCGGTGAATTTGTAGGATATGGAACTGCATATCTCACAACACGACCGGAACGACTGGCCGGCATTCCTGTCGGTTATGCCCACGGTTTCAGCCGTAATCTCAGTAATATCGGACAGGTGCTGATCAAAGGCCATCGAGCAAGGGTCGTTGGTAATGTGAATATGAATGCCATGATGGTCGATATCACAGATATCCCAGATGTAAGTCCTGGTGACGAAGTAGTGATGATTGGGAAGCAGGGAAATGATGAGGTGACGCTCTCTTCGTTTTCGGAGATGAGTAACTATTTAAATTATGAGCTGTTGACCCGGCTTCCGGATGAAATTCCCCGTTTCATCCGATAATTATTTGTTGAAATTGGAAACTTTCTGAGAATGTTTATTCTAAATAACGTGAGTTAGATATAAGCATTGGAAGAAATCGTTAAAAACGATTCGTTTCAGAGTCGTTGACTCATAGCGCCCGGATTAATCCGGGTGTTAGATAGAAACCGTTAACAAACGAACCGTTTTAACGGTTTATGCCGGTCCGGATATACGCCTGTATATGTGAAATCTGCATCTTCGCAGGTAGTATTTATAAGACTGGTTCTGTGTTCCTGTGACAATTACAGGATCGAATTGTCGCCAAAAATGGTTCTTAGAAATCGCCACAAACGTATCAACCACACAGAAATATCTTTAATTTCATCTTATGCAAAATATATTAGCAGATCTGTTTAAAAGGGATCTTCAAACTTTCGAAGATAATATCAGCAAGGTTCCGGAGAACAAACTTTGGTATGCACCTTACGGAGTTACCAACAGTTCAGGCATTTTAGGGCAACACATCGTTGGTAACCTGATGCATTATATCGGGTTTGGGTTGGGTAACATTGATTATCAACGCGACAGGGACCGTGAGTTTAGCAATACCGGAAGATCATTGGATTCGATTGTCTCAGATATTCACAAAACCCGGGAAATTATACCAGATGTTGTCAGAAACCTGACTGATGAACAGATTGCAGGCACCTATCCTTTAAAAATTCCCTTCCCTTTCAACACGCAGGAATTTCTTCTGCATCTCTATGGGCACCTGTCATACCACAAGGGGCAGCTAAATTATTTGCGCAGGATACTGGCTTCACAGAATATTTAATTTCTAAAATGACTATCCGACCCGATGTATCGGGTTTACATTTTCTGATCTGAGGGACAACTAAGATTACTGGAGTGATACGGATAGTCATTATTTCTAATATCAGGATGATAATTGCATTATCCTTTATTATAAATAAAGCGGGTGATATATAGATATATCACCTGCATAGTAAACGAAAAGCACTTATTGGCAATAGTTTAGTTCACTGATAGGCCGGTGATTTTCAGAGATAAGAGTATATTGAGTCGGCGAGTTCTTTTACCTGTGGTATGAGGGAAAATTATGTACCGTTATGGGAAAAGCGATTTTTTAAAGGGAACAGACATTCATAAACTCATTCATTAAGACCCTGATTAGAGGACCGGGATGATGACTTATCCAGGTCCGGGAATTATAGGATTTGCTTTTATACCCGGATAAAGAGTTTATGATCTTAAAAAGAATCGTTCTTAACGATTTCATCCTGAGTTAGTTCGAAACTCACGTTAATTTGATGGCATCCTTACTTTTAATCAGAAAATCAGATCGATAACTATTTTTTTTCATCATTTTATAGAATGATCTAATTTTGATAAAAAAGGGCGGGAACGGACCCAAAATAACCGTTGTTAATCATTAAATAATTAGTTTTACTGCGTTTATAGTTCGTACAAGTCGTTTAGTGCGAGTCAGGGACTTACCGCAGTAAATAATAAAATTAAAGGCATAATGGTCTTGAAATTGAGTTAACCTTTCAGTAAAGTATAACTTTAAATATCATAAAGCCCCAAAAGGTGTGTGGGCCAAACCTAACTGACTGATCTAACTGGCTAGAATTCGTACTTATCGTACATTTCACTGTTGATCATCAAGTGTGTCACTATAACAAAACGTTGAGGTTCTCCATGAGAAAGTCTCTACTATCTTTTTTTGTAATGTTTCTGGCGATGACTATACCGGTCCTTGCCCAGAAAACAATTCATGGTATCGTTAAGGATGCCGCAAATGGTTCACCGCTACCGGGTGTGACCATCTTACTTAAAGGATCGAATACCGGTACTGCTACAGCTGCCGATGGTACCTATACACTTGACGTACCAAATGGTGGTGGTACTCTTGTATTTTCATACATAGGTTACACACCACAGGAAGTTCAGATTGAGGATAAAGAAACGATTAATGTCAATCTCTCCCAGACAACGCAAAATCTGGGTAGTGTTGTGGTTACCGGTTACGGAACACAGGTTAGACGCGATATCACCAGTTCTGTAGCTTCTGTTTCTTCCTCAGAAATTGAGAATGTTACCTTGCCGAATGTTTCAAACGCACTGCAAGGTAAAGCAGCCGGTGTTCAGGTAACGGGTACCTCAGGTGTGCTTGGCGCCCCGATGACCATACGTATTCGTGGCGCATCATCTATTACGGCAAGCAGCCAGCCACTATTTGTTGTTGACGGTGTACCAGTTGTTTCACAACCTATTGGTTCTCTTTATGGATCAGACACCGGTTTGTCTGGTGGGGTCAGTGCTCTTATTAATCTGAATCCAGCAGACATCGAATCAATACAGGTTCTTAAGGATGCTTCGGCATCGGCCATTTATGGATCACGTGGTGCAAATGGTGTTGTTCTTATCACAACGAAAAAAGGTCAGGCAGGTAGAACCAGAGTGAACCTCGGCTACTATGGTGGCTTTACACAACCGACAAAAAAATACGACCTATTGTCCGGTCCGGAATTTGCCAAAATGTTTAATTATGCCATGGGAGCTTTGGTTGGATCACAGGACGTCGCAACCATCACAGCTTATGAAAATGCCTACTTTGGAGATTACCTCAATCCTGCTAAAGTTCCGAATACCGATTGGACAAAGTTAGTTACCCAAACGGGTTTTACTCAAAATTATAAAGCCAGTGTTTCTGGTGGTAACAGTTCTACTCGTTACTATATGTCGGGCCATTTTCAGGACCAACAAGGGTATATTCGTAAAAACCAACTCAAGAATTACGATGCCCTGTTGAATGTGGATCAAACGGTAAATGACAGGCTGGAAGTTAACCTCTCGTTGAATCCATCCTTTGCTGATGACCGCCGTGTACCAATCAGTAACGCCGTTGCTGCCCCTTACACCTATGCAGCTCTGATGCCGCCTGTCGTATCAGCTTACGACAGTACCGGTGCTTTGAACGATGCGGCTACTGCAATACCATTTAACGGGTATTCAGCATTCCCGGGGACACCGCTTTCCAACCGTCTCGGTACGTCCTTCCACTCTGTTACCACACAGATCAACTCTCACGCCGTAGCAACCTTCCAGGCAATACCTCAGCATTTGTCAGTTAAAACTGAGTTCAGCGTGCAGCATCTGCAGTTACGCGAGGAACAGAAAAGAAGTGCTGTAACCACGGATGGTTATCCCAATGGATATGGATATGCCCAGAGTGACGAATTCCTGAATTATTCATGGAATAACATTGCAACGTATACCAACGACTGGGGTAATCATAGTCTGCAAGTTCAGGGTGGTGTAACATTCGAACGAAATGTTGAGCATTTCTTCGATGTAGAAGGGAATACCTTCCCGAACGATCAGTTCCGGACTCTGAACTCTGCTGCTAACATAACAGGTGGTAGTGGATACATTACTTCATATGGCTTCCAGAATAACATTCTAAGAGTTGATTACTCTTTCAAGGATCGTTACCTGGTTAGCTTGACCGGAAGTTACAACGGATCATCCCGTTTTGGTACTAACAATCGCTATGGTTTCTTCCCTGCAGGTTCTGTTGGTTGGATTCTTTCAGACGAACCGTTCCTGAGCGGCTTGACGTGGATTAACTTCGCAAAAATAAGAGCAAGCTACGGTATCACCGGTAATGCCAATATTAGCAACTTCCAGGCTCTTGGTCTTGTAGGTAGCGGCGCCGACTATAATGGTATCCCTGGTTTGCATCCGACTCAGTTAGCTAATAACGACCTGAAGTGGGAAAAGACGGCTCAGTTGGATATTGGTCTTGATTTTCACTTGTTCAGCAGCCGGTTACGCGGTACACTCGATTATTACAACAAGCAGACGCATGACTTGTTGTTAAGCGTTCCGGTACCATCAACCAACGGTTTCAGAAGTTTCATCAAAAACATCGGCCAGCTTGAAAACTATGGATTTGAAGCAAGCCTGGACGGTGATGTAATAACGGGAACTGATTTCCGCTGGTCTTTGAATGCAAACATCGCCAGAAATATTAATAAAGTGACGAAACTGCCGGGCGGACAGGATATTATCAATGGGCAGAATCTGATCCGGGTAGGTCAACCTATTGGTGTCTTCTACCTCGTACGCTATTCCGGTGTTGATCCCACTAACGGGGATGCATTATACCTGGATGACAAGGGAAACAAAGTGAATCAATCGAAATACAGCTCCGCATATCGTAAGATTGTAGGTTCACCTTTCCCTAAATTCTATGGTGGTTTTGGAACAAGCGTGTTCTACAAAGGTTTGAAACTCGATGTAAACTTCCAGTATCAGTATGGCAACAAGATCTACTGGGATGACGGCGCTTTCCTCGAAACCAACATGGGATCGCTGTTTAACCAGGATAAAACCCAGCTCGATTACTGGAGACCCGATAATAAAAACGCATCTGTGCCAGAGCCGCGTGCTCTTACCAACAACGGACGTTCTTCAAGTACTCGCTACTTGCAAGATGGCAGTTATTTGCGTCTGAAAACAGTTGTGCTGAGTTATAACCTGCCAAGCAGTCTAACTGGTGGTTACAAGGTACGTGTCTACACACAAGGTTATAATCTGCTGACCTTTACCAAGTTTCAAGGTCTCGATCCCGAGATCACGCCAAACCAGGGTAACACTGGACAGGGGAATGTGTTCTTCCAGCCCCCGCAGCAGCGTACCATTACTTTCGGCATCGATCTTGGATTTTAATCGGGGATTATAAACGGAGATTTTATTATGAGAAAGAGTTTAATAACATTACTAGGATTAGGCTTGCTTGTGGCAGGTTGCGATATGCTCGGTAATCAGAAACCTGAGCAATCCCTGCCATTGGGATCAGCTTATAGTACAGTTGCTGATTTGAATCAGGAACTCATTGGAGCATATAACGACCTTCAGGACGACCCGAATGGCGGTGCCATCGGTGGAGCTGACTGGTGTGTTTTTGGTGAAATTGTTGCCGACAACACAAGCTTTCAGGGCTCTTTTACAACCTACCAGGACATGGCCCAGCATAAGATGGATTCCGGGAATGGAAGTGCCAATGATGTATGGTACTCGAGTTACCGGGTTGTCAACGATGTCAACATCGTACTTGATAAGCTGGGTTCTGTAACAGGTCCAAAATCAGATGCCGAAATCAACAGCATCAAAGGCCAGGGCCTGTTCCTTCGGGGTATGGTTTACTACTACCTGGTAAATTTTTATGCCAAACCATGGGTTGGCGCACCGGGTAATGCAAACGGCCAAATGGGTGTCCCTGTTATTACAAAACCGGTGACTTCCTCTGCAGATTTCACCTATCCTTCAAGGAATACAGTCACTGAAGTCTACACCCAGATAAAGAAGGACCTGCAGGATGCCGTATCGTTGCTTCCAGATCAGACAGCAAATGGCCAGGGAAATAAATATGCCGCCATGGCCATGTTGCTTCGTGTTGCCATGCAGCAACATGACTATCCTACTGCAGCTACACTGGCGAAGCAGATCATGGATTCTGGTAATTATGCCCTGAATGCAGATGTTCAGACATTCTTCACGAATGAATTCTCTGCAGAGTCGATCTATGAAGTATCCAATACCGTACAGGATAACATTGGTGTGAATAATTCTCTTTCTGCACTTTATAATCCGCAGGAGAGAAATGATATTCGTATCTCAACAAGTTTTGTACAGGCTCTGAATGAAGTTGTTCCTCAATCACAACAAACAGCAATTTCAGCAGCAGGTGATACTTATGAAGATACTCGTGTATCAGAATTACTCACCGGGACCAAAGGTGGATCCAGTTCTGTATTGAAATACGAAGATTACCTGAACAACAGTGATAATGCGCCGATCTTCAGGTATGCTGAAGTACTGTTGGATCGCGCAGAGGCGTTAGCACGTACTAATAATGTAAACCAGGAATCTGTTGATCTGTTGAACCAGATTCGCGAACGTGCGATCAAAGTATATGACCTCAGCGGCAACCCGGTCGACAATAGTCAGTACATTGATTATAAGACGAGTGACTTTGCAAATGGAACGGATTTGGTCGATGCAATCCTGCTTGAACGCCGTGTCGAGTTGGCATTTGAAGGCCAGCGTTTCTTCGACCTCACCCGTACCGGTCAGGCTGTTAACGGCGATGCCTTTGATGCCAATGATCTGCGCTTCCCAATTCCGCAACCTGAAATGGATGCGAACAAGCACCTGAAACAGAATCCGGGTTACTAAGCATAAAACCAGAATATGCTTCTGTTTTAATAGAAAAGGCTGTCTTCGGACGGCCTTTTATTTAATCAGGCACCGTCATCTTCTTTTCGTAGCCCGGAGCAGCGCTTCGGGCTACAATGTGTCCACAACGCTGGTTCAAGCGTCCTCGCTGGAACCAAACGAGATCTTACCTCGATTCAACCCGCCTCATGATCCAATCCGGCAGATCTTCAAAAGAGATAATACGCAGTGGTTTTGTTTGTGCTCCCGTTTTTTTGAGGTTAAACAAAGAGTCTTTATCACTTTCATTTAAAAAAAATACCTGTGGTCTACCCATGGCACCGCTCTCTCGTCGAATAGCATAATGGCGATTGAGCGATATCAAGGTTTGATCCATAGCTGTTGAAATGTCGCTTTCGTAGCCTTGAACATGATTAGGATCATTCCATTTAATAATCCATATGTGGAAAGGGGGAGAGGTTGCAGTTGGTGGATAAACAGTGGCGATTAGTCCGTTATGTTTTGCATGATTACCATTTTGGGTCATCTCAAGGGCTGTTTCCAGCTCCGTGTAATGTACGGCTTCGCCATAATCATCGAGCATTTCACTAACACGGCCGCGAACTTCCATCAATAATGGTATCATATTAGTGAAACGAATGATATCGTTGACCGGATACCTCCATAACCCGGAATTGGTTGTTACGAGCATGATGTAATCGACACCCATTTCGACCTTCCATGACGGAATCGCTCTTTTGCTGAGTTCTTCCTCCGAAAGATCTGGCTCGAAAGGCACCCATTCATAAAAAATGCCATTATCGATAACAAGCTGCAGATCCGGCTTGTCAAGTTGCCTGGTAAAAGCAAAATACCCTTCTGAAGCCCCGTACGACTCCATAAATTGAAGATTACGTGGTGAACATAATGACTCGATCGATTGACGATAATTGCGCAAAGCCGCGCCGCCGGAAACAATGAGTTTTAAATGCGGCCACAACTCATTAATTGAATCCTTGCCTGATATCTTTAACGCTTCCTGCAAAAAGATCAATGTCCAGGAGGGAACGGCCGAAATGACGCGAATATCATTTTTGATAGCGCTATGAAGACATTTATCAAACTTTTCCTTCCAACCCATCCGGCATAACTCCAGTGGAGAAACGACCTGGAATGGTGTTAACCAACGTGGTGCATATCTGGCTGTAAAACCACTGATTTCACCCATGATGAGATTACGATCACTCTGCATGACCACTTCTATTGAACCGGGCAGACTGGCTTGCTTGCCGAGCCAAATCTGTGGCTCGGGCCATTGCATGAGGAAACGACGTATGAGTTTCCTCATGAACCGGCGGTCAGATTGCAGCCGTTCTTTGCTTAGTGGTAAGTGTTTGCCCGATCCCGTAGTGCCTGAAGAGACGGCGAAATTATTAGTCTCACCGGGCCAGAGGATATCGGGTTTTCCACATTTAACTTGTTCGATGACTGATTTTAAAGAAGCATAATTTCTGACAGGGACCCGATTCCGGAAATCCTCATGATTCTTAATATTCGAAAAATCATACTGCTTACCCCATACCGTCTGTTCGGCTCTATGCAGTAACTCAAGAAGAACACGTTCCTGTGTTTTCTGATTGTCAGTCACTTTGTTGGAGTATGTATTGATTTGAAAAAATCAGACCTCCAAGGTTTCAAAAACTTGGAGGTCTTACGTCATTTGAAAGGTTTCATTGTTCCCGGCTGAAAATGGAAGAGAGCTACAGACACGCCAAGTTTATGGGTACCGGTGAAGTGAGTGAATACCGGGATTACCCGCCCATCACAGGCAGAGATGCCACTATAGTCGCCGAAAAAGATATTTTCATCGGTATGAAAAGGTTTGAGGTCGACCTTAAAATTACGAAACGTCTTACCTCCGTCGATGCTGCGAGCCAGTGTTAAACCTGTCGCATCATCATTAGAATTCCGGCGATCATAGAAAATGATGTTTATGGAGCCATCAACGGGATCAACAGCCATCCAGGTGAAGAACTGGTCCTTTCCATTTCCAACTTTATCGTTATTGACACGAACGGCATCCGACCAGGTTTGACCTCCGTCACGTGAACACTTCAGAAACACGTCAGGATCACCGTTACGACGATCAACCCAGTTCACATAGACAGATCCACGGTTTATCCCGTTGCTGTGATCCGTGGCCGTTACAGGCATTCCATTTGCGCGATCAATACCGGGAATAGAAATATCCCAGCCGCCGGCTACCTTGCCGATAACTTTGTCTTTTCCGAAGTGCATTCCGCCATCTGTGGATTTGTCAAAAACCAGTCCCCGTGGACCAGCCCATACAACATATATTTCACCGTCCGGTCCAACACACGGCACAGCGCCTTCGACCGTATTGCTGCTGTCAATTGCGTCACCACCTGTGTCTGAGATTCGTTGCGGCATCAGGAATGTATGACCACCATCCGTCGATCGGGAAAAGTAGATTTGTGATGAATCTGCAGGGTTATGACTCCCATAAACATCGAAACGAGTCCACGTCAGATAAAGATTTCCGGAGTTGGGGGATTGGGGATTATTATCCGTAATCAAATACGGCTTGTCTTCGAAAGGAGCAACCGTGTTGATGTGATCAATAACAGGCACGGGATTTGACCAATGAAGACCATTATCTGTAGAACTACTGATGAAAATCCCGTTGCTCGAATGCAGGGGATGGGGTGTGCGAAGTTGATCGAATGAAATGTAGCTGTGATACAAGATTCCTTTTGCTGAAGCTCCATAAGTTAAAGCATCGTCACCCTGGGTACGTTTCTCCGGATTGGGTGGGGTACGCGTTGTCCAGGTCTTGCCGCCGTCGAACGAGACATAGGCATAATTAGTAATGCCCAATTTACCGTCAGGGAAAGTGCGCTGCATGGAAACGGCTGTGACCTGTTCAGGATTCTCAGGATTAATAGCGATCGAAACCTCGTTGGGATTCAGAGCATCTGATCGTGTAATGGATACAACTTTATTAGGAAACGTTTCCTGGGCAAATGAGTAAAAAGGAAACGACAGAATAACTGCTGCTATTAAATAGCCTGTAAATGATTTCATAATTAACCTTTTCTCAGCCTCCCGATGAATAGGGACAGGCTGGGCTGTCTAAAAAGCACGAATGATAAACTCATAGCCTGATTTATTAAGAATTCACAATAATTAAGCTGGGTAACAACCTCCCTGGTCTGAACATTATTAAGGGGGAAAGAAGAACCTGATTCACAATAATAGCTTCATGCCCAAATATTTTAAGTTCTAAAATCTGAGCAACGTTTTTGGAACGGCCTCGGTCTAAGAACAAAATGTATTTATCTGTAATGTAATATGTAATGGGTCTGATTGTTTTCAGATAATAGCAGGTGCCGGACTGACAATCCGGCTTACACAGAGAATAATCCTGTAAATCTCGTAATCCCTAAATCTGCGATTTTGCTTCCTCCCAATACCGGTCCATTTCAGCCAAATCCACGTCATTGGGCGTTTTACCCAATTCGCCAAGTTTTTGTTCGATATACTGAAACCGGTCGTGGAACTTGTTATTAGTTAATCTCAGGCTGTCTTCTGCGTTAAGTCCCCAAAAACGGCCGACATTAACCAGGGAAAACAGGATGTCGCCAAACTCTTTCTCGCTTTCTTCGCGATCGTTCGCCTCTATCGTTTCCCTGAATTCTTCCAGTTCTTCCTCTAGTTTGGCCCAGACGTCTTCGTGTTCGGGCCAGTCGAAACCTACAGCAGCCGCTTTTTCTTGCATCCGTTGCGCGCGCAGCAGAGCGGGAAGTGTCCTGGGAACGCCACCGAGTACCGAATCCCGGCCTTTTTCCTGCATTTTTATGCTTTCCCAGTTTCGGGTAACCTCAGCGCTGCCATTAACTTTCGTTTCCCGGAATACATGAGGATGGCGTCGAATCAGTTTTTCCTGGATGCCAAAGATCACATCGCCGATATCAAACTCTTCCTTTTCATCGGCCATCTTGCAGTGGAAGACAACATGCAGCAGGATATCACCCAGTTCCTTACGCAGTTCATCAAAATCTTTCTGATCGATGGCGTCGATGGCTTCGTAAAGCTCTTCGACCATAAGGTCCTTGAGCGACTCATGCGTTTGTTTTCGATCCCAGGGACATTCAACGCGGAGGATCTCCATTATCTTTACCAAGTCGTCGAATGAGTGCGTTGGTTTTATGTCATTGTGCATTTGTTATTAGTATTTATGATTGCACCCAGTGATATTTTTATTCAGCGGTCAGCAGTCAGCATTTCCAATTTCTAATTTCTATTTTCTAAATAATCACGTTTTCAGTTTCTTCTTCTTCGCCGCGGGGAACAGAATGTTGTTCAGAATCAGTCGATATCCCGGGCTGTTGGGATGAAGGCTAAGATCAGTCGGAGGATCATCAACCCGGTGTATGTAATCTTCCGGATCATGACCGCCATAAAACGTGAAGGTTCCCTTACCGTAATTGCCGTGCAGGTACTTCACTTCATTCTTTCCGGGGACTTCTGCAAGGATAACCACATCATCTTTAATTTTATCCTTCTGAAACGCCGTGGTTTGTCCCATAAAGCCTTTAATGCTGCTCACATGATCCTGTGTAAGCATAGTTGGGACCGGATCGAATTTGGCTGAAAACTGGAAGAGTGTAAAATAATCGAGTGCCTGGTCTTGCTCCTGGACATTTCCGACTGGTATATCGATGTCGGAAAATTCGTACCTGTATGGATCGAATATGAGTTTAAAATTCGTAAAAGCAAGGGTCTTGCTGTAATCAAGTTTCTGCTGTGCATTTGGATCCGGTGGATCACCGTCAAAGGGAGTTGGAACGATGTCTACACCCTGGGCGGCAAGTGCAATGTCGAAGGTATCCGTACCAGAACACATTGCAAACAGGAAACCGCCTTTGCCGACATAATCTTTAATGGTTCTGGCCACGGCTTTCTTTTCCTCAGATACCTTTTTGTATCCCAATTTATGTGCCAGGGCTTCCATATCCCGAACCTGTTTAATGTACCAGGGTTGATTACGATATGCGGCCCAGAACTTACCATACTGCCCGGTGAAATCTTCGTGGTGAAGGTGAAGCCAGTCATATTTGGATAAATCCCCATTCAGGACCTGTTCATCCCAAACCTTGTCATAGGGAACTTCGGCATAAGTTAGGGCGAGAGTCACGGCGTCATCCCAGGGCATTGTCTGTGGGGGTGTGTAAACGGCGATCTTTGGGGCCTTGATGAGAGGCATCACCGACATGTTTACGTTTGGCTGCTTAATCTGCTGAATGATGTCATCTGCTTCACTTTCACTCAGTTCCTTAAACTCAACATTCCTCACCAGGCACTTTTGCTCGACGTCATCAACCTTGTCGACCAGGAAACTACCGCCGCGATAGTTTAACAGCCATTGTGCGCGGTTGCCATCTTTCAGGTGATTAAAGATTATGCCATAAGCTTTAAGACAGTTGGTTTGCGTACCATCCATCGGGATGAGCACCTTCTGGGCGTGAACTGTGGCCGTGGTTACCGAACAAAATAAAACTGCGATAAAAATCTGGCGAAGTAGTTTCATGACCTTGATTCTTCTTCCTGCAATTGCTGAATTTGATTTCGTGCATAGGTTGCGTAAAAAGCCCTCGGATAATGTCTGAGCAGATCTTCATATGCTTTTATAACACCATCTTTCGTGTGTGCAGTCTTCAACCGGGATTCTGCATTATACGTCAGGTAAGCTATAATCTGGGGTGATTTCGATAAATCCGGATGAGTCTTCTTAAATTCCTCGATATTCAGCTTTTCTATATTTTTTTGATCCTTGTAAAGAGTATGTGCCAGCCGGGCCCGCTCCCAATATAAACGCTCGGCGAGTGCGCCGGTTGGATTATCCTGAAGGAAACGGTCAATGAGCAAGTAAGACAGTTCGGGATGAGAATCCCGCCAGGCTTTGACGATCAGCAATACCATATCACCTTTAAGCTCGAACCGATCGTAATTTATAACGTCTGGGAGGAGACTATCCACTGCAGTATCGTTTTTGCCTGTATCATAAAGATAGAGGGCTTGTGCAAACTGGTGCAGGGGAGGTGTAACAGAATCGCGAACCATTCCATTCTGAATAAACATACGCAACTTGAGGGCATCATTGGCATACATTGAGGTGTGTTCCTGCTCAAGAGCGCGCATCTGAATCTTTGCAAATTCATAATCACCAGCGTAAAAATCTGTCAGACATAGATAATATCTTGTTTTTGCAGCCAGACTGCTGTTTTTTGCAAGTTTGTTGCTCCGGGTGAAAGAAACGCGCGCATGGCTGTAATCAGCCTGAAATAGCTGGATGCGTCCCCTGAGATATTCCAGCTGGGCTTTATCATGATCATTCTTGACTGATTGTTCGAGCGGCCCCAGGTTTTTGACGGCGGATTTGACACTGTGGATCCTGTCGAGTGCAAGCTCACTTTCAAAAGTCAGCAAATCGGCCTGGCTGGCTTTGGCAGGATATTTCCGGGACAAATCTTCAAGCAGGTTGTAGGAGGTGTGATAAAGTGAGTCGATGTGGTTTTCCAGGGCAAGATGATATTGCTCAAGATAATGCGCCCAGTTGATGTAGAGGTGCGCGCGCTGTTCAAGAGCGTCTCCGGCAAGCGGACTCCCTGGATGACCGGCGTACCACTTAAAAGCCTGGTTGCCCAGTTCAAATTTATTCAGGGATACAAGGCGCTTCCCAAGGTTGAATACGGGGAATCCTTTTCCTTTCAGGCTGACTTCCAGTTTTTGGGCAGTAATCAGCGCTTTGTGGTATAGTTCGCGTTCGGTGTAGAGCCAGATAAGCAGTTCCTGGATTTGCATCTTATGATCACGGAAACCGTACTTTTGGCTGGCATCCTGTAAGTCAAGGATTACGCTGTCGTATAGCTGTGGATCATCGGCCTGTAGAATCTGATGTTGAAGGGCGCCGATCTGATCCGGATCGGTTTGCAGAATTTTCACATAGAGTTTTGAGGCTTTGTCGTAATCCGCCGCCATAACATAATTGTTGGCCGATTCAAACAGGAAGAGATTTGGATTGTTCAGCTCTTTACGTGCCTGATCATAGATCTCGGAAGCCCGGTCATAATGGTGATATTTCTGCTCTGTTTGCGCCAGGTACCGGTAAACATGCAGATTATTTTTATTGGTTTTCAGAACCTTCTGCCATACCTCGTTACTCTTGATTGTATCACCCTTTAGCTGATATAACTCGCCCAGCCTGACCCCTGTAATCACATCCTGGTCATTATTATTCATCCGCTTTTTGGTCATGTCAATCGCCTTATCAAAGCGTTTCAACTGGATCAGGCACTCAAGGGTACGATCGTACACCGGGTAGGATTGCGGGAATTGTTCGTAAAGCCGTGACAGGATTTGATAAGCCTGCTGATATTCTCCCTGCTGCATAAGCTGGTTTGCCAGTATGAACCGGCTGTTCAACTTATTCTGACCGTAACTGTTGCCCGCGATGCCCAGGGTGAGCATCACGCCAAATATCAGGAACCAAAAACGGACAAATTTTGATTGTTTCAACTCAGGCATTCGAAGGAAGAGGTGTTGGCAACAGTTCCGGTGCAAATTTCTTCATTTCACGATAGAAAAGATTTAGGGGGAAACCAACCACATTGTAATAATCACCGTGAATTTCATTGACAAAAACCGAACCCCAGTCGTCCTGAATACCATATGCACCCGCTTTGTCACTGGGACTTCCGGTTTGAATGTAATCGATGATTTCCTGATCATCCAACTCATCGAACGTGACCTCTGTACATGCATAAAAAAGGGACTGGTCAACGATTTTTTTATCTTCGTCCGTACGAAGCAACGCCACGCCGGTGTAGACTTCATGTGTCCTTCCGCTTAGACTCTTAAGCATCGAGAATGCCTCTTCGGCATCGCCGGGTTTCCCAAGGAGCTGACCATCCAAAACAACGACCGTATCGGCACCTATGATAATTGCGTCTGAGTGATCATCACTTACATCTGTCGCCTTCTGATCGGCCAGCTGCATAGCTACCTCCTCAGCTGGCTTGCCGGGATGCAATATCTCTTCTACATCACTTGGCTGAATCGTAAATGAGAGGTTTATCTGCCCGAGTAAAAATTTACGCCGGGGTGAGGCTGATGCCAGTACAATATGTGTCGATTTCATGGATTTTTTGCAGTAATTGATTTTGATTCCAATATAACGGGCTAACGGCTGATATAAAGGTAAAATTTCGTTAACTGCTCAGACGTTGCATGATCGATCAGAACAGTTTATTATCATATCGTTATGTAACTTACCGCGTGAGATTCACATCTCATGCATAATAATGTTAACGCCAGTTTAAAATGTAACCTGCTGATATACCCATGGCAAAAAAGCAAGCTAGACGAAAAGTTAAAAAAGAAGAAAAGATGTTGTTTGGTCCTTCAAACTACAAATTACTTATTTCCGGTTTGGTTTTGATATTTGTAGGATTCCTGGCAATGTATATTGAAAATCAGGTTAAAGGATTTGTTTCGCTGTATATCTCACCATTTCTTATACTCGGTGGTTTCACTATTATCGTTTTCGCAATAATGAAACCACGGGATGATCAACAGGATTCCAGTAACACCGCAACCCATGGAACGTAAGAACCGTGGACCGTATACTCAATTTTTTATTCATCCTGACACTTTTTGTCCTGGTTGTTGTTGCAGCCAACCAACATGAGCAGATTCAGTTGCTTATTGCAGTACTTTTGGCCGGTTCAATTGGCCTTATTGCCTTTCTACTGAATCTTCTTACACTTGATGGGGCTCATGCGGCTGTCATTGTTGGGACGATAACTTTCGGTTTGGGAGGAGAGACGGCTGCGGTTATCCTTATCGTTTTTTTTCTGACGGGAAGCTGGCTTGCAAAGCTCAATCATTTCTGGCATGAGAAACATAAGCATCCCTGGGAGGATACACGCAGAAACGGACTGCAGGTTTGGGCCAACGCTTTCTGGTTCTGTGTGTTTTTGGTGATCTATTTTGTGTCAAGGGAACAGATGTGGTACGTTATTGCAGTGGCATCTCTTGCGGTTGCAAATGCTGATACATGGGCAACAGAAATAGGAACCTTAACCGACCGCTTCCGGACACTTTTGATTACAAATTTTAAGCCAGTACCGGCCGGAGTTAATGGAGGGATCAGCCTTAATGGCACATTGGCATCTATTTTAGGAAGCATATTCATTGCCGCTGTTTATGGTGGCCTCATTGCACGGCAAAATTCCACGGATTTTCTTATCATCATTGTGTGTGGAGTACTCGGCTGTATTGCCGATTCCTATTTCGGTGCTCTTATACAAACGGATGAACTCGACTTATTCATCCCCGGTTTTACCTACGAAAAGTTGGTAATCGGTAATAATGCTGTCAACTGGATGGCTACAGGAGTGGGGGCTATAATTGCCTTTCTGATATATTCTGTTCTGGTAACAATCTGAATTACATCATATGAAGTGGTATAAGAAGCTGCATTGGCAGATCATCATCGGTCTGGTGCTGGGATTGGTTTATGGACTTTTTGCAAGCCAGATCGGTCTGAGTACCTTCACGAAAGATTATATCAAACCAATAGGGACGATTTTCGTCCATTTACTGGAACTGATCGCCGTCCCCCTTGTCCTCACTTCGTTGATTATCGGGATTACCAATCTCAGCGATATCAGAAAATTGTCTCGCATGGGAACAAAAACCATTGCTATCTATTTAGTAACCACCGTTATCGCTATTACGATAGGACTGGTGATGGTAAATGTGATCCAGCCCGGAAAGGCTTTACCTCAGTCAACGAGAGAACAGTTGATGTCCAGTTACCAGGAAAATGTAAATCAGAGTGATGAGAACGCACAAAAAGTATTACATCGCCGACCACTGGATCCTATCGTAGAGATTGTACCCAGAAATGTATTTGAAGCAATGGCTCACAATGGTGATATGTTACAGGTTGTGTTTGTAGCCGTGCTGCTGGGTGTCGGTCTTATTGAGGTAAATAATGATAAGACAAAAAAAGTAGTTGATGTAATTGATGGACTCAATGATGTCATTCTCAGGATTGTCGATTTCATCATGCTTATTGCACCTTACGGTGTTTTTGCGCTTATCGGGTCTATCATCATTGATTTGGCCGGAAATGATCTTGGAAAGGCTTTCGAACTTCTTTACGCCCTCGGCTGGTATATCCTCACCGTTGTACTGGGACTTATAATCCATCTTGTTGTTACTTATCAGAGTTTGTTCAAGCTCTTTAGCAAAATGAAGTTCCGCGATTTTTTAAGGGGCATTCGTCCGGCAATGCTGCTCGGATTCAGTACAAGTTCAAGTGCGGCCACGCTGCCAGTTACCATGGATCGCGTCGAGAATAACCTGGGGGTCCACGAGGAAGTGTCTAGTTTTGTGCTTCCGGTAGGTGCAACCGTAAATATGGATGGCACCAGCCTGTATCAAGCGGTTGCCGCCGTTTTTATCGCTCAGGCGCTGGGACTGGGGCTCGGCATCGGACAGCAGATAACTATCGTAGTTACCGCCACGCTGGCATCAATCGGGGCTGCTGGTGTGCCCGGTGCAGGCATCATTATGCTTGTCATTGTACTGAAAGCGATTAATGTGCCGATCGAAGGAATAGGCCTCATTCTGGGTGTCGATCGAATTCTCGATATGTTGCGCACCATGATCAACATCACGGGTGATGCGGCAGTAGCCGTTGCCGTTGCCAGCAGTGAAAACCAGCTCGGTGAAATGCATCTGGACGACTAAGTGATACGTGGTTGTAGTGAGATCTTATTACCTGAGTCAGCTCTTATCTGATTAGTAAAAAAGCACACAGTTAAACTCTGTGCCTGAGCATCCAAATATCTTATATAGCTATATCGGAATACTTTAGATTAATAGATACATATGCTTATGTAATTGTATTATTAATATTGTTTAAGATTTTTGAGATTCTTACCTGTATCTATTACTCTCCTCAAAGTCATCAAGTTAAGACTGCAACAGCAGTTATACTATTCACATAAATGGAGACGCCATGTGCCAGGATTTTTCTCTGCGGAGGAGAGGGACTTTTTTCTTTGTGCTTCTTTTATCACTCATCTTTAGCAGCAATGTCGTATCTGCTCAAAGTCGATTAATTATAAGTCAATATGTCGAGACATCCAGTGGGACGACTCCAAAGGGAATTGAACTCTGGAATCCCACCGACACACCGATAGATTTTTCTGCTGATCCACTCATTGTCTTGCTCGGCAGGAACGGAGATCAGCCCGACACGAATGTGACGGTAAACAGCGGATCACTGCCAGCCGGCGCAGTGATGGTTATTGGCACGGTCGATATCGGGACTTACTTGACAGATCAGGGCTTAACGAGTGTTTATTACGTCGAGGATGGTTTTACTTTTAATGGAGATGATGCTTTACAAATACAACTGGGAGGGACGATAGAGGATGCGTTTGGTGATCCTGGAATTGACCCTGGCTCGTCCTGGGATGGAAATGGGGTTTCGACCAAAAATTCAAATATAGAGTTAAAAGATGGAATCACGTCTGGAGCTGTCGATGGATTCACCGACCCGAGCGAGCGATTCCAAACGGTGAGTGAAGATAATAGTCTGACTGGTTTTGGGCTGGCCCCCGGTAGTAGCAATGCCATTACAGTAAAACCGGAGCCATCCGAAGCAGCCCAATTTAACGGTCCCGATTCGAGCGCACATTCCATAACGCTTCATTGGACTGATGCCGCCGGAGATGTACCACCTGACGGTTATCTGGTGAAGTTATCTGATTCAAATCCATTATCAACCTCTTTACCAACTGATGGTGCACCAGAAAACGAAGACAGTGATATCTCGGATGGAAATGGTGCGGCCACGGTAAATCAGGGTGTTGAAATGGTAACATTTACTGGACTAGAGGCAGACAAAACGTACTATTTCAACATGTTTTCTTACACCAACAGCGGATCGGATATCGATTATAAGACCGATGTTTACGCTTCAATCAGTGTTAACACGAGCAGCGAAAATCCGGATACAGGCAGTCCGTCTGTAACAATCAGGGCAAGAATAAATGAGTTTCATTATGACAATGCCGGATCCGACAGTAACGAGTTCGTGGAAGTAGCAGCAGATACATCACTTGACGTCTCTAAATTGAATTTGCTTCTATATAATGGCCACGATGGCGGGGTATATAATTCATCAGACCTGTCAGAATTCACGGCAGGAGAAGTAAAAGGTTCATGGCGATTTTATTCCAGGGAATATTCATCCATCCAGAACGGACCCGATGGAATCGCTTTGGTCTACCATTTAGATGCAAAAGATACCGTATTGCAGTTTATCAGCTATGAAGGATCATTTGCTGCTACCGAAGGAGCCGCGGATGGATTAACAAGCACGGAGATTAGTGCAAGTGAATCATCAGGAACGGAAGAAAGTAGGTCATTGGGACAAGCTGGAGTTCTTAGAGGGAATGGTTCCGGAGCGGTTTGGACCAATATGCTGGCGACTCCGGGAAAAATGAATAACCTGGAGAGCATCATGATTAAAAGTGACACAATTTTAAGTCACACGGTTATCACTGGTGATGCAGGGTGGAGGATGTTGTCGAGCCCGGTCGCAGGGCTTATGTACAATGATCTCCAAAAGAATACTGTTATTCAGGGTTTCCCAGCTGCTGGTCCCGGCAGAGATGTGAATCTTTATACAGGATACAACGGAAAGAACTGGACTGCACCGTCAGACCTTTCTGAGTCGATTATGAGCGGACACGGTTTTATCCTGTACTTCTTCAATAATAATCTTAGTGGCAGCAAAAAACTCCCGATAGCCTTTGACCTGAAAGGTGCTTTGCCAAATACTTCGGTCACAGTCCCGCTTCATGCTGACGGTGATCGTTTTAACCTGGTAGGCAATCCATTTCCGGTTTATATCGATATGAATAGCATCGGGGCTGCAGGCGGCAGCCTGGCATCGGGTGTAGCACAAATCTGGGACGATGAATCAGGCTCCTATATGCTATCGACTGAGCAAGATAATCGAATTAAGCCGTACCAGGGATTCTTCATTCAAAATGACAATGCGTCAGCCATCACTTTCCAAGCCAGCAGTCTGTCAACAAACTCTGTTGCAAAAAAAGTAAGCAATGATTCTGGATCCCATGCGATTATTGGTTTACAAGTCATTGATTACGATAGTACACAGAGTGAGAGGGTCCTGGACAAAGCTGTGGCTTTATATTTCAGCAATAACTCTGAAACAGGATGGGACAAATGGGATATGCAGAAGCTGGTTCCACTGAGTTCGAATTATACCATACTTGGTATCCTTGGAACCCGGGATGGGCAATCCATTCTACAGGCTGAGCAATCCCATCCATTGTCACTCACCAATCCGGTGACGTTTGATTTGACTGTCAGCGGACCGGGCGCTCCGGGCAAGAAAATTCTGCAATGGCCTGTTTGGGATAATGTTCCGTCTTCGTGGAATATACATCTTAAGGATCTTAAAACGGGCAAATCCATCGATATGAGACGAGATTCCCTCTACAAATTCACAGTTGATGACGTCCGGAATAAAGCAATGGAATCAGGCGTAAAAATGCCCGGGATTAGTGCTGTAAAGGTAACAGACATCCCGGAACCACGATTAGAAATTACGGTCACATCAACGGCTACAGGAGTGGAAAATTCATCGCTAAAACCACACCAGGTATCATTAGCCCAGAATTATCCGAATCCATTCAATCCGGAAACTGAAATCAAATTTTATCTGCCCAGGTCATTGATGACGAAACTTTCAGTGTATGACATTCTTGGAAGGAGGGTTGCTGTTCTCATCGATGGTAATATAACGACAGGATGGCACACTGTGACCTGGCATGCGGGTAATGAATCAAGTGGGGTTTACTTTTACCGGCTGGAAACACCGGGCAGGGTTTTGATCAAAAAGATGCTTCTGATCAAATAACAAACATTCAAAACAGGAGAGAAAAGATGAGGAAATTGAAGGCATTAGGCATTACATCATTTTTTATGCTGATAAATACAGCCATAGCACTTGGGCAATCCGCCCCGACTTTGCCAGGAGCTCCTTCACAGGCTCCGATCGATGGTGGGTTAAGTATTCTGGCAGCTGCAGGTGTTGGTTATGCAATGCATAAACTGAAGAATAAACACCAGGAATAAAAAAAGCCTGATCGTAGATTCACTTCATAACATCCTGACTGTGGCTTACACTGTCAGGATGTTATGAAAAGGAATCAATACTTTTACTTGAGAAGGGTCATTTTCCGGGTTTCAACTTTTCCGTTTGCCAGTTCCAGACGATAGAAGTAAATGCCGCTTGGCAGATTTGTTGCATCAAAACGGAATGTGTGAGTTCCAACCGACAACGTTTGGTGATTTACAAGCTGGCCAACATTCTGACCGAGAATATTATAAATATTCAAAGACACGGTTTCCTTTTTTGGAAGCATAAACGTGATATTGGTCGTCGGGTTAAACGGATTTGGATAGTTTTGTTCCAGGGTTACCTCGTTAGGCTTCTGCGGTACAACCTGCTTCTCGATAGGAGTGGAGGTGGTAAGCTTGAATCTGGCCCATACCGGAAAATGATCAGAAGTGGTCTGGGAATAGTCGGTGACATACGCAGATGTATTTTCAACCCTTTCGGTACCGGCAAAGAAGTTGGGCTTTAAATCATTGCTGATCGTTATGTGATCGATCATCTCGGAACCCCCGTCAAATGAGCTGTATTTGTTTTCACTAAGCGGATAGGTGATGACATCATAATCTGCGGTATCGGAAACAAAAGGTTCGTATGGTGAGGTCATATTGTTATAAATGGAAAGATCGACATCATCATTGTAATCGCCCATAACCATTACATTATCCTTGGAATGATATTGATCCAGATAAGATTTAAGTCCCGCAGCGGCCTGAACTCTCCGAGTGTAGTCAGTGGCAGGGTCAGAAGTTGATGCCTTGGCATGAATCACATAGGCATAGATTAATTTGTTGTTGCCGTTAATCTTGGCATTAAAGACAAATTGCAAGGGATACCGGCCGTTAGCCCAGAAGTAGGAAGAACCGGCGTCGGTAATCAATCCACTATCAAGAGAGTCAACGGTTGACGTTTTATAAATAAATGCTGTTTTCTGAACCTGACTGTAGTTGGCTTCAAAACCGTGATAATCGGGAAGCGAATCAAGCAACTGTTGAAATATTGCCGTATTACTTACTTCTTCGACAGCAAAAAGATCTGCGTTGACGTGACGAATTACTTTGAGTGCATTGGTAAGCTGGAGCTGATCGTCAGATGGTCCGTTCGAGGCACTTCCAAACCAAAGCATGTTCCACGTAGCGACGTCAAATGTCTCGCTCATGGGAACATCCGAACCTGGATAAGTAAGGGTTCCAACACCGATATCTCCAGTTGTTCTCGGCATGAGCTGATAATCCGTTTTATATTGACCCAGAATCCCGGTGATGTCCGTTTTGCCCGATGGTGCAATGGAGCCGGGTATATCGGTATCTTTGTCAATTCGTATTTGTGCGGAACCGGTAGCATCACTGATATCATAATTTGTTGCACTTGCAAAAGCACCCGCGTGCTGGATCGTTGCATTTTTAATGGTGATCAGTTGCCCTTCATAGGATTCGCCAATTTCACTGATTGTAATCACCTTTGGGCTCAGTGAATCTTTTGCTGTCTGAATTATTGTGTATGAAGATGGTTCGATTTCATACAGGTTGTTGTATTCTGTGAGTTTGCCGCTGACTTGAACGGAGTCACCGATGGAGACAGAATCAGAAAATGTAAAGTCATAAACAGCGATACCGGCGGTAGCATCCTGGAGGTATGAAGGGCTTCCAAATTGATTTGAAGCGGTTATTCGTCCTGCAACAGTAACTGTTGAACCAACAGCTTGCGGTTGTTTAGCATCGGCAATACTCATAATTGTTGCCTGGGTAGACGTCACTGATGCTCTTCCTCCATCTACATGGCTCGCGGATTTGATACCCGTTGCTATAGCTTTTCCCGGTTGCGATAGAAGTAATACAAAAAAGAAGAGTAGCAGGGATGAAATAGCCTTTTTAATAGTAACCGTATTCCTCATTTAAATTCTTTTCGTTGTTTGAAGTCTGTTGATAATAGGTTAAAAAGATGCGTAATACCAGGCAGTAAAAGATTTGTTAACACAAAAATAACGCTTCCTCAAAGCGTTTGTTATACTACACTCATCTCAATATACTGACAATCGTAAAAAGTTGATAAAAGTTATCCGGTTATTGAAAAAAAGTTAACTATTTGATCACTGGTAATGTGACTTTAGAAACGAATTGTTCGTATTTACCGTTAAAAATTAAGGTTTTCCTGGAAATTATTACCATGGATGGTAGCGGCATATTCAAAAACCTAAATTATAAGCCCCGGAACTGGTTTCTTTGACGATGTTCTGTTTTTTTGAGATTTTAAAGTGTATGAAAGCAATTGTTATCAATAGGCATATTACTAATAAACAACTGTCTTTTTGAATCTTAGTAGATCTGTTGGAATGATCGTCAGATTGGCTATGTTGTTTTTTAGATAGTTGTTCACAAACCTCAAACCAATAACGATTATATGAAAATGGCTGACACGCTCGCACTCGACATCGAAAATAAAATCGACCTAACCGAGGAATTGATCGAGGAGTTAAAAGACAGCGATCCTCAGCGTGCTTTGCGCTTGCGCGGTCAATTGTATGCCATACAGGTTATCCTGAATGAGATTGAAGATGAGTATCTGGATTTCGCACACAGACTTAATTGATACTCAGGCATTAACCCGGTAGGAATCTCAATTTTCGTTAATAACTGCGGTTATATAAAAAAAGCCACATCTAGCATGTGGCTTTTCTTTTATACTGAATCTGACAAAAGATATCAAGAGTTCTTTTGTTCCTGAACTTCTATGCGAATATCTTGTGCTAGTTTCTTCAAGTCCTGTAAGCCTTTACGAACACGGGTGCCCGCAGTTTTATTTCCTTTTTCATAAAATTTTGAGAAATCGGCTTCCATACCGTCAACAAGACTTTTGAGTTCATTAAAGCGACTCATATGCTTCTCCTATATTATGTTTAAATGCTGAAGTTAATCGTGAACAGGATGATACCCTCTCACTGCAAGCACGAATCTATCTAATACCCCACGTCTAGTCAAGTAAAAAACGCACTCAATCACGTATAAAGTCCATTTTTTTTTAAAAAAAATGCTCGATCGTCAGCAAAACGTGTCATAAAAAAGATTAAATGCGTGCTTTACGATCGACATAAAATTTTAATTATCAGTTATTTGGGGAAATTTTGTAATTGTCATTACCTCTGCTTTTAGAGATGTCCCAACAAGTTCCTCGGGCGGAAGCTTTTTTTTGTCTTTTTTTTCAGTTTTGGGTGATTTTTCCCCAGTTGCCTCTTTGTTATCGATGATTATGTTATCATTCGGTGATGAAAAAACATAAAGATTGGATATCCCGGGCAACCTGACCAGCTCTTCAAGATAGCGTTGTATGGGAAAAACCTGGGGACGCTGTTCACCAACGACGTGAATTAAATTAGAAATTATCAGTAGTGGCTGGCGCGGGAGAGAGTTCAGGTATTTTTCATCTATGGTTAGTTTGCTCGATTCGGGATCGAAGGTAATCAGCTTTCGTTGATAGCCGTTCAGACCAATAGCAGGAACTCCATAATCTGCAAACAAAATGACCAATCTTCGGTTCAACTCCCTGATAGCTCTGTATTGCGCATCCGACCTCATCATGCCGGTCTGGATAAGCCGTTCTGTGTGCTCACTATCCCCATGAACAAAAATTCTTGGTGTGATTCCAATGCTTTGCCTGGACGTGGCTTCAGCCAGAGATTTCAAAAAGAGAGAATTATCAAGATTTTTATAATCGATATAGGCGATATATCCCATAAATGGAAATTAGTTAAACAATCAAGGTTGATCAGAAAGATCAGCTGCCGGGATTGTATCGGTTAGACAAGGTTGACGATCGGAATGAATAGGGCAGAAGATCCTGGCTTTTATGTACGGAAAGGCTGCCATCAGCGTGGTGTAGATGAACGGGTACGCCAGGCAAATGCTCCATTATAACCTGTCGACAGGCCCCACAGGGGCTGCTGAACTCACCATAGCGGGTGTGAACATGTAGTGCCCGGAAACTGGTGATTCCGGCAGACAGAGCCTTGGCTATAGCCACTCGCTCGGCACAGAGACCAAGGCGCCAGTCAGCACATTCGATATTAACACCACCAACAAATCCTTTATCACTGTGCAGCAGAGCACTGACAGGAAAATGGGAGTAAGGGACGATTGCTTCATCAAGCATCTCTTTCAAAAGTTGATCTACATCAATATCATCAGGCAACAAGGGTTGATAGATAGTGACATCAGGCAGCTTTTCACCAGTAACTACTTCCATTTGAAAAATGTTGACCCAATACTCAAGAAGAGGGTGTGTTATCCTGTTTTCTTCTTTGAGATACAGACGGACAGGTTTAGAACCATTACACAGACACGAATATATCGCAGCCTGTTCAGCCGAAATGGTATCAGGAAATGCAATATTCTCAATGCGTACGCCCGGATACATCGTATCCGCTTCATCTATAACAACCGCCGCATCTGCTTTGCCGGAATATTTGGTGTAGGATCGTTTATAAAGTATGTCCCAATTCATGGTTTGAAGTTAATGGGAGACAAGGCTTGATACAACAGCATCAGCAACGTGTGATCGAACCTGATTAATATCATGACTCGTTCCTCGATGTGGATATTCCCGGTTGGTCAGCAAAATAATAGCCAGATTCCTGGTTGGATCAATCCACATGCTGGTCCCGGTGAATCCAAGGTGACCGAATGTCTTATCACTCATCAACTGTCCTGCTGTACTGAATCCCACCGGGGCCTTCAGGTCAAAACCGTAACCACGATTCGACACATTAGATTCCTTAGTTGTGAAAAGGTGTACTATTGACGGCTTGTACAATTGAACACCATTATAATTACCCCCATTTAAAAGCATCTGAGCGTATGCGGCAAGATTGGGACCAGTAGAGAAAAGTCCGGCATGACCGGCAACACCACCCATGTAATAGGATCGTTCATCGTTTACAATGCCCTTTAACAGCTCGTGTCGATATACAGTATCAATTTCCGTTGGTGGGATAAGATGCTTCAGCCAGGGTTTCTTTTTCAAAGGATTGAACATCGTATGATCCATGCCGAGTGGTGCGAAAATATTTCTTTCGGCATAGCGATCAAGCGGCATGCCGCTGACTTTTTCAACAATAGCGCCCAGCAGAATAAAATTCAGGTCGCTATATACATACTTGGATCCCGGTGGATTGATAAGCGGTGTATCAAGTACATCCTGCATGAAGATCTGCGGGCTCTTGGTGTTCTTCTTCGTGAGCAGGTTATCAGGTGGAAGGCCCGATGTGTGAGTTAACAATTCCTTGAGGTCGATTTTTGCCTTTTCTCCTTCTTTGAATTCCGGGAAATATTTTGAAACCGGATCATCAAGGCTCAACTTCCCATTCTCATACAATTTCATAATGGACGATGTCGTGGCTATCACCTTCGTCAAGGAAGCCATATCAAATACATCCTGTTTCGTATCCGGTACCAGCTTGTCGTAAGTCTGGTAACCAAACCCTTTGCAGTAGGCCACAACACCATCCTTGAGGACTGTTACAACGCCGCCCGGGAAAACAGAATCCTCAACAGCTTTGTTCATGACCTTGTCTACGTTGTACAACGAGTCACGGTTAAAGCCGACCTCTTCCGGGATGTCTGTATAACGAACTATTGTTTTCGGAAGCGATAGTCCGCCACCAATCTGATAAACAGGCGGAACGCTGATTGGAAGACGTCCGTCAATAGCTGAGGCCCCAAAAAGTGCCGGTACTGTCTGTCTGACCTGCTCACTTGAGCTTGACCACGCACAGACCTGAACATCGGCGCCAGGCAGGCTGGAAAGAACATAGGGACTGCCGAAGGCAAGCATAGCCGTTGTTTTGTGATACCTGGGCAACCGGCTTAAAAAGTGTCGCTGACGTGCGTTAAATTGTAAATTTTTACCGGTTCTCACATGGATAAATGATCCGATGATAACAAGGTTAGACCAGCGGACATCACGATAGATATTATGAAGATCCTCGTCGCAGGTACGATCATCGAAAATGTGGAAACGAACGTCAGGGTGAAACCGGCGAATTTCACGTGCAAGTATATCACCAGTGTTTCCTGACCTGTCATCAGACATGGCAATTACCGTTACCCTGGTAAAGCGATGCGGATTAATTGGCAGTATATCGTTTCGATTTCGAAGTAAAGTGACTGATTTACGAGCGATTTCCCTTGAGATAATTTCATTTTCAGGCGAGTGGATTGTCTTATCAAGATGATCCAGGTCGAGAAATGGATTGCGAAACAATCCATGTTTGATTTTCAGAACCAGCAGTTTGCGCACAGAGTGATTTATGCGTGTTTCCGAGAGTTGTCCATCGTGTACTGCGTCTATCACAGCGTTTATAGCGGTAGATACATCAGGTGACATCAGGAGTAAATCTGCTCCGGCTTTCAGGGCCATAACAGCATCTTTGGCGGGTGAATAATGATTGGCAACACCACCCATATTCAGCGCGTCGGTGACTACGAGTCCCTGGTAATTGAGAGAATCGCGCAATATTCCATCTACAATATCAGGATCGAGTGTCCCCGGCAGTCCGGGATCTCCGCTTATTTTCGGAAATGCTATGTGCGCCGTCATGATGCTGGGCACGCCTTGTTTGATTAACCTGCGAAAAGGGATGAGTTCGAGGCTGTCGAGCCGTTGATATCCGTAGCGGACAACCGGCAGACCAATATGAGAATCAAGATGGGTGTCGCCATGACCCGGGAAGTGTTTTGCAGTGGCTACAATTCCTTCACTGCTGACTCCCTGCACAAAAGCGTCAGCATATTTTGCCACAGTATCAGGATCTTCAGAATAAGAGCGGACATTGATAACAGGATTGGCCGGGTTGTTGTTTACATCCACGACCGGTGCAAAGATTTGATTAACTCCCAGTGCCTTTGCTTCAAGTGCTGTCACACGTCCACTTTCGTATGCGTAGTGTATATTTTGTGTTGCGGCAACACCCATCGGCGGTGTAAAGCGAATTCCGTCGTTTATGCGCATGGCAGAACCGAACTCCATGTCTTCAGTAATCCATAGTGGAGTATCCGACATCTGCTGAAGTTTGTTAATCAGCATCGCCTGTCCATAAACTGTTCCATGAAAAAGGATGATGCCGCCAACATGATCATCCTGAATAGCATGCTTTAGTTTTCGAAACCCGTCTGACTGGCGGTTTTCGAAATAACCGTCAGTGCTTACTACAAACAGTTGACCAACTTTTTCACGCAAACTCATCTTGCTAAGAATGACATCCGCCTGAATGCTATCGGTCACACTCTCGTTCGTAGGGCTACCGGAGAAGATATTTGTATCAATAAAACCACTCCAGAAGGTGAAAAAAATCAGAATTAGTGGTGTTATGATGGATACAGCCAGATTAAATCTTCGGCTGTTCACTGGTTCGTGACGACTCATACTCTTAGCAGAATGGGATTCAGGTTTGCCGGTTCTAAAACTACAATATTAGGATAATGAATATTAAATGGTGTAAAAAACTCTTTTATGCATTAATTGCATTTATTCTATTTCCCTTATCGACTTAATATGTATTCACTAAGTTATTTTTGCCGGGAGTTAACATCATTTTTTTATGTGGTTGTGATTTCACTATACTCATGTTTTGGCTAAGAACGCGATACTGCCCCTTCAGCCACATTTTCATCTGATCATCGTAATGATCTGATAGAGGATTGCCTGATTCTCCCGCAGGTAATATTGTCCAAATGTTGCCGGGATTGGAGAAATCAACGATTCGTCGAATTGACGGGCCAAGAATCATTTGATATGGATCCTGCCAGCTATACTCTCCATTGCTTACACAGACTCCATTGCCTTTGGCTGGATAAGGGCCTTTAGCCAAAATGTTTTTCACGATCATTTTGAGAGCTGTACTTGCCCCGGGAGCCTTTGCTGCCCGCCCAAACAATATCGGCTGGAATGTTATGGTATGGAGACGTTCCCACCGCCAGTTTAATGGTTTATTGCCAAGGGAATCGCTAAGGAACTGAACAGCCTGTCGCATACTTTTGAGAATAATTTCATCTTTTGTCTCAACTTTTGGAGTCGATATATCATCAAAGAAGGTTGTCATTGAGTCTGCCGTTGCCAGCAGGTTGTCTTCAACACGATAAGGAAGAAGCTGCAGTTTGGTAAACATTTTGTAAGCTTTGTCTCCCATTTCATCAGACAATGTATTCTTTGTCAGATCCGAAAAGAATACATCAAAGATAGAAGCGGCCGTCTCACTGGTTTCATATTTGTAGTCCCAGTTCTTCAGGTAGGGCAGCGCTTTGGCAATAAGCGTATCGGAAGATGCATTTTCGAGCACAGGTAATATTTCTTTAGTGACCTGCTCGGCCTGTGTCGAGAAAACTGAGTTTTGCAGTCTCTTGAAGTCATTTACACCAAGAGTATCGTGTGAACTCAGGAATGCATCAATCGTCTCAATACGTGAAGGCGGTTCCCAAAAATAGGTGAGATAATAGGGGTAGGTACCCGTTGTGATCCGGTTATTCGCATTGGCGATCCATCCTTCTTTTGGATTGATGACATGCGGCATTTTATTAAATGGTATATATCCTTTCCAATTCCATGACGGATCCCAGCCTTGTCGGAATAGCACAGGGTTGTAACTTCTGATGGGGATCTTACCCGCTGAAAACATGGCAATGTTGCCGGTCCGGTCGGCATACATGAAGTTCTGGCCCGGAACGCCAAAATCAGGTAATGCTTTTTGAAAATCTTCAAAAGAACCGGCCCAATTGATATTCATGAATGCCCGTAATTCATGGCTGATATCGTAGCCGGACCATTGCATCGAAATCACTTTATCACCAAGCAATTTATTACCAGGAAGAATATCTGAAATGACTGGCCCGTGATCAGTGAAACGTTCATCAAAGATCACATCATCACTATTTTTTACTTTGATGACTTCCCGTTCAATTTTGAAGTGTTTGTATATGGCGGAGTCAGGTTTTACGACTTGTGTTCCATCTTCAGGCAAGGGGAAAGCAGCATTTCCTTTGGGACGATTTTTGTTAACCAGGGAATCAGTGACATAGAATCCGCGATCATTCGCTCGCGTCTGTTCTACAAAAAAGTCAGTGTCGTCCGCCATGATATTCGTCAGGCTCCATGCCAGGAAATCGTTTTGTCCGAGTATCACATATGGTGCACCTGGGTGCGTTGCTCCTGAGATGTTTTTCCCATTCAGACTCATATGAACCTGGTACCAATCGCCGGGTATATTAATGTGCAGATGGGGATCACCAGCCAGGATGGGGAAACCCGTTCCGCTTTTTTTACCATCAATAACCCAGGCATTGCTGCCCACATGACTTCCATCATTCCCGAGGACATGGCGTGCGGCCAAATCCTGTTTCATGAAATCGATTAGTGTAGAAGAAAGCTGCCTGCTCAGTGAAGCGTCAAGTGTTGTTGGTGCATCAGCCGGCCATGTCGGGAAAAGCTCATTGAGCTGGTTTGAAGTCAAATGAGTAGAAAGATATTCGTAAACTGGTTTACTCCACCATGAAACGTTGAGCTGCCAGGCCAGCATGCGTGAAAAAGCTATCGAGTACAGGGGATCCCAATGTATTGGTTTGATGCCGGTGAGTGAAAATTCAATAGGCAGTTTATTCCGGTTGGCGTCTATCCAGGCATTCACACCGTCAGAATAGGCCTGAAGATCGGAACGGACTTGTTTAGACAGGGTAGGCTCGATCTTTTTTGCCATTTGCCAGAATCCAAGCAACCTCTGTTCTTTATCGATTGGTACCAGATCTTTTCCGAAAAATTCTGCTAATCGACCCTGTGCAGCAAGCTGGATAATGGTCATCTGCCAAAGCCGGTCCTGGGCGTGCACATATCCTACGCTGAAATACAGATCATGACGATTTTCAGCATCAATATGCGGGGTGCCATAGTTATCCCAATACACATTTACGGAATCGCGAAGCCCGGAAACAGACAGATCAGCGCTGTAATCGGGTAGTGGTTTGTAAAATGTCCAGTATATTGCGATCCCTGTAAAACCTGCCAGGATGATCATGATAAAGAGAAATACCTTTAAAAAAGTTTTCATTTTACTGAATGTGGGGTGAACTTTCGAGGAATATGTCTAATTTTATGCCTCAACAGACGCAATGTCGAATGAACACTAAAAATGTAACAAAAAGTATAGGTCTTGTCTTCATTTGTTATCCCTTTCCAGATAAGTGAGTTAAAGAAAATCGTAAATCAATACGGAACGCCGGCGTATTGCTACTCAGAACGCACCATTCGAGAGCGATGCCGTGCGTTAAGAGGATTGTTTCCCAAGCTCCCGGTGAAGTGGCTGTATGCAATGAAAGCCAACGATAATCCTTTTTTGCTTGATATTGTCCGTGAGGAAGGCTTTGGCTTCGATACCGTGAGCATTGAAGAGGTGATTCTGGCCAGCCGGTTTGTGGATGACCGCCGTGATATCCTTTATACCGAAAATAACATGTCGGATTCCGAGATGGATTATGCGATTAAAAGCGGCGTTTATCTCAATATTGGCTCTTTCTCTCGTTTGAAAATTTTCTGTGCTCATCCAGATTCAGAATCCTGTTCTATCCGGATCAAACCCGATATTGGCGATGGGCTGCATCACCGGGTAACGACGGGCAACCGGGACAGTAAATTTGGCATACGCCTGGATTTGCTTGACGAGTGTCTGTCTGTGGCGCAAAAAGGAGGTGTTAGCATCACCGGAATTCATGTGCATATCGGAAGCGGCATCAAAGAGCCGCGAAACCTGCTTGCAGCCATGGAGCGTATGGCAGAGCTGTCCCTGCAGTTTCCGGATCTGGAACGGATAAACTTCGGCGGCGGCTTACCCGTACCATATCGCGATGAAGAAGAAGCTTTTTCGCTGGATGAATTCAAACGACTGGCAGAACCATTGCTGCATCAATTAAATGATCGTTATGAGGGCAAGATCGATTATTTCTTTGAACCAGGCAGATATATTATGGCACCCGGAGGTGTTCTGTTGTCGGAAGTAACTTCAGTAAAGGACCAGGGAAATATTGTGTATATCGGAACCGATACGGGTTTTAATCACCTCACCCGGCCCATTCTCTACAATGCCTATCACCGTGTGATAAATATTAATAGATATGGCGAGCCGGGAACGAAAGAATATTCCATCAGTGGCAATATCTGTGAGAGTACTGATATCCTTGCCAAAGATCGCTTGCTGCCGGAGACTCACGAGGGGGATATTCTCGCCTTCGCCGACACCGGTGCTTATGGGATGACGATGGCATCAGAGTATAACCGGCGCCGTTACCCTGTAGAAATCCTGGTTAAAAATGATGGTACCCGCAAATGCATTCGTCCACGCCTTGGCCCTGAAAAAAGTGTTGATCATTTTTTAGAATCGACCGGTTATCAAAGCAATAAATAAGATTGTAAAGAAATGAAAATTCACCTTTCTGCAGTGCTGTAAAACCGATCCTTGCTATCCCAATGCCCGTGAAACTATTATATTGCGGTGGAAAAGGTTATAAGTATGAACGCGTTAAATTGGGAATGACTATGCAAATCAAGAATATAGCCGTTATCGGTGGAGGAACGATGGGCAATGGAATTGTCCATGTGTTTGCACAGAATGGTTTTGATGTAACTTTGATAGAAGTAAAACAGGAGTTTGCCAATCGCGCTTTGGCGACCATCGAGAAGAATTTGAATCGAATGGTTGCGAAAGAAAAGATTACAGAAGCAGACAAGAAATCCACATTGGAGAATATCACCGTAAGTCTGAATATAGAGCAAGCGGTCAGTGATCGTGATTTGGTGATTGAAGCTGTAAATGAGAATCTGGAGCTGAAGTCTCGCATCTTTAAAACAATCGATGAACATGCTCCCGGGAAGGCTATCCTGGCATCGAACACATCTTCTATATCAATTACAAAACTTGCTGTATCGACCACCCGGCCAAACCAGGTGATAGGAATGCATTTCTTCAATCCTGTGCCTGTGATGAAACTGGTGGAAGTGGTTAGGGGACTTGATACGTCGGACGAAGTATGTCAGGCGGTGCTCGAAGCCGCCAGGTCTTTGGGCAAAGAACCCGTTGAAGTAAATGATTATCCCGGCTTTGTCTCAAACCGCGTTTTGATGCCAATGATCAACGAGGCTGTTTATTGTGTCTATGAACAGGTCGCAACACCTGAGAATGTCGATGCAGTGATGAAATTAGGCATGAATCATCCGATGGGGCCATTACGACTCGCAGATTTCATTGGTCTGGATGTTTGTCTCGATATTCTCAACGTTCTCTATGATGGGTTTAAAGATCCCAAATACCGTCCATGCCCTCTGCTTGTGAAAATGGTTAACGCCGGCAAGCTGGGCGACAAAACAGGTGAAGGGTTCTATAAGCATTAAAAGGCTGTCAGCCTTCAGCAGTCTAAATTCTGCTATCTACTATCTAAAGTCTCATTACTCACTACCATATCACAATGATTGATTTACGAAGCGACACAATAACGAAACCGACTCCCGCAATGCGCGAGGCCATAGCGGCTGCTGAAGTTGGAGATGATGTCTTTGGGGATGATCCCACGGTAAATGCTCTCCAACACAAAGTTGCCTCCATGTTTGGCATGGAAGCCGGGTTGTTTGTACCAAGTGGAACCATGAGTAACCAGCTTGGACTGCATGTCCTTACAAATCCCGGTGATGAAGTTATCATCGATGAGACAGGGCATATTTTCAATTATGAGTCGACCTCAGCAGCCTGGTTGTCGTCGATCCAGATGTGGCCGGTAAAAGGGAAGTATGGTATCCTGACTCCTGAAGTTATCAAACCGGCTATCCGGCCTTATCACGAATGGGACCCACAAACCCGCGTGATAGCGCTTGAAAACACTACGAATAAAGGAGGCGGTGTCTGTTACACGAAGGAGCAGTTACTGGCCATTCGACACCTTGCTGATCAGCATGAATTCTATGTTCACCTTGACGGGGCCAGAATCTGGAATGCATCTGTTGCAAGCGGCATACCACTGTCATTTTTTGGTCAGATTGGCGATACCATTTCTGTTTGTTTCAGCAAGGGACTAGGCGCTCCGGTTGGTTCGATGTTGTTGTCAAACCGCGAGCGTATTAAAAAGGCACATCGTTTTCGGAAGATGCTGGGTGGAGGTATGCGTCAGATCGGGATATTAGCCGCTGCTGCAGATTACGCCATTGAGCATCATTTTGGATTACTGGCTGATGATCATCGTCGGGCGCATGATTTTGCCAGCACAGTGGCAGACTGTCCCCAGCTTCAGATTGACCTTGACCGTATTCAAACAAATATCGTGTTGTTTGATGTGGTCGATGGAGACGCTGAGTCGGCCCTTGAAAAACTCATGGAACGAGACATTCACATGACAATGTTTGGTCCACAAACGATCAGGGCCACTTTTCATCTCGAAATTGGAGACAAGGACCTGGAGATCGTTAACGAAACGATGAAAGAACTTTTTGGATCATAACTTACAAATATCATGAAAATTGGATTTATTGGATTGGGAAGCATGGGATTCCCAATGGCTGTCAACTTGCTTGAAGCCGGTCACGAGTTGCATGTATATAACAGGACTATCTCAAAAGCAGATCCGCTAAAAGGAAAAGGTGCTATTGTGGATAAAGATCCCGGTGAACTAGCTTTGGCAGTTGATATCGTCATAACAATGCTCAGTGATGATGCCGCGGTTAAAAGCATTGTTGAAGGCGGTATCCTCGAGTGTATGAAAGAGAAAGCTGTTCACGTCTCGATGAGTACTGCCAGTGTTGCATTTATTCGTGATCTTAACCGGCGACATAAAGATCTCAATCAACAATTTGTTTCTGCACCCGTTTTTGGCCGTCCGGATATGGCCGAAGCTGCAAAGCTATGGATTGTTGCGGCAGGGAACTCAAAAGTGATTGATGATGTAAAACCCGTCCTGAATAGCCTGGGACGCGCTGTCTCGGTTGTTGGAGAGAATCCGGAGCAGGCAAATACAGTTAAAATTGCCGGCAATTTTATGATTGCTTCCATGATTGAGACGCTTGGAGAATCATTTAGCCTTATTGAGAAATCAGGTATGGATTCGCATGAATTTCTCGATATCATGACAAGCGCTCTGTTTGATGTTCCCATTTACAAGGGCTACGGTTCTATGATAGCTGACCGCAAATACCTTCCGGGCGGGTTTAAGATGAAACACGGCTTCAAGGATGTACGACTGGCACTGCAGATTGGTGACGAACGCGAAGTTCCAATGCCGCTGGCAAGCCTGATCCACGATCACTACCTCCAGGGAGTGGCGAAAGGTATGGGCGATCACGATTGGTCAGCACTGGCCGAAATCAGCAGATTTTCTGCTGGCATCAACAAAGATTCTTAGTATTTGACAAAACAAGTTCAAGTACATTAACGTCAGAAGAGTAGTATAAACTCCAGGCATTAGAAGTACTCCAGACACAAAACTTTTAGTTTACCCGACCGAACGGGGATGTTGTGATTGCTGTTTGCATTTCGTATCACAATCCAAAAATCTATGAATGAACATCATATCCCAAACGGCTATCGTAATCCATTTCAATCAGAATCGCATGGATTTGCTGATTTTTGGCGGTGGATGCGGGAGCGGCGGGAAAATCCCGGGAAGGTCGTTTCACTTCATCCCAGGACGATAGACCTGGAATTTATTCGGGAAAACAGGACCCTGCCGTTGGTTGTGTGGCTGGGGCATTCGGCGTTTCTGTTGCAGATCGATGGTATTAATATATTGACAGACCCAATGTTGGGCGATCGCGCTTCACCGTTCTCATTTACTGGTCCGCCGCGGCATACACCACCGGCAATTGCGGTTGAGGATTTGCCTGAGATAGATCTCGTGCTGATATCACACAATCACTATGATCATCTGGATTATGGCACGATACGACGGCTCATCAAACAACAGGATAAAAAACAGCCGCATTTTTATGTCCCGCTGGGATTGAGTCAATGGTTTAAGATGGCAGGAGCTCAGTCTGTTAGTGAACTTGACTGGTGGAAAGAGGATGACTTTAAGGGATGGAAGATAACATCAGTCCCGGCTCAGCATTTTAGTGGTCGGGGGATAAGTGATCGAAATGCAACCTTATGGTGTGGATGGGTTATAAAGAAGGGAACGTTTACGTACTACTTTGCCGGCGACTCCGGCTATTGTCCATATTTTAAAGAAATTGGTGATCGACTGGGGCCGATGAACTTGTCCACGATCCCTATTGGTGCGTATGATCCAAGATGGTTTATGTCGCCCGTTCATGTGAGTCCGGAAGAAGCAGTACAGATACACCAGGATGTGGGCTCGCAATTTTCAATTGGCATGCACTGGGGGACATTTAAGCTGACCGATGAGGATATGGATGAACCGCCCCGACGATTGTGTAAGGCTCTGGCGAAGAACGAAATGGATGAGAAGGAATTTATCACAGTCGATCCCGGGCAAATTATTCATCTGAATATCAATTTAGAGAAAATACCAGACGTGGTTTCTGATGAAGAAAACTAAAAAGACGATACTCATCACCCAATCAGTTAAAGAAAAGACCAGGCAGTATATCGATGGACTTGCAGCTGGTCTTGGCAACGTTTTGTATCTCGAAGATTTTGATGAACAAAAACGACAGGATGCATTTGATGAGGCTGACATCGTTCTATCCTTGAATCCTGAAAGAGAACTGAAGAAAGGGGAGATCGAATATCTTGAACATGTAGAGTATCTCCAGTTGCTCTCTGCGGGGATGGATCATCTCCCATTTGATCTGCTTCCGGAAAAGTTGACAGTAGCAGGTAACTCCGGCGCCTATGCCGTTCCAATGGCAGAACACGCACTCGGAATGATTCTGGCTCTTGCCAAACGGCTTCGTGAAGAAGATCATAATATGCGGAAAGGCGAGTTTAACCAGATGCGGCGCAACACGCTGTTGCATGGAAAAAAAGCTGCTATCATTGGGTTTGGTGGCATCGGTAAGGAAACAGCCCGCCTTCTGCAAGTGATGAATATGAAAATTTATGCCGTAAACACTAGCGGCAAAACGGATGAGCCCGTTGATTTCGTTGGAACAACAGATGATCTGCAACAGGTCCTTGATGGTGCTGCGGTTATCGTTCTTTCTCTTCCTCTCAATAAATATACGAGGAATCTGATTGGTGAACGCGAATTGGATTGGATAGAAAAGGATGCAATACTCATTAATGTGGCCCGCGGTGAAATCATCGATCAGAAAGCTTTATACAAAAAGCTCAAGAATCATCCCAATTTCAAAGCTGGCATAGAGTCATGGTGGGTTGAACCTTTCCGGCACGGCAAATTTAAACTGGATTATCCCTTTCTGGAATTAGACAATGTGCTTGCCTGTCCGCATAACTCTTCAATGATCCCGGAACTTTTTCAATTCGGATTAGAGAATGCATTCAAAAACATTCGACGCTTCATAAGTGGAGAGCCATTACAAGGCGTACTAAATCGGGAAGCGTTTGAGTAGTTAACTTTTTACCTCCCTTTCCCATCGGGAGCTTTTCGGGAGATGGACGTGCAGGTTGGGATTTACTGATCGATAAATATGTAGAGGGTGAAATTATAGGTAACCGCTAAGTAATCCACTATGTCCCCTCAAGGGGGACTATTGACAGGCTTTAATCTAACAATAATCAACTGACAACTACTGCCAGCCAACGATCAAATACTTGGTTCCCGGAAATCGCGTTCGCTATCCAAATCGTCAATCAATTTCTTTTTGCGGCGAATCTCGTCTTTTAAACGGTTGAAGATAAAGTCTGGAGAGAGACCATTTTCAAGTGCCAGGATAGCATCACGGAGAATTTCAAAGCTTTGTCGCGTTTTTTCAGGAACATCCTTTCTATGCTCCATAACCTGACTTTCAGCCATGTTGATCCTATCCCGGGCCCACTTGCAATACGCGCCAAGGTCATCTGCCTCATCTGCATGTTCAAGCAGGATCTCAAGCAATTCAAGTGCTTTTTCCTCGGCAGCACAATCAACACCGAGCTTGAAACGTCTCTTGCGCTTTTTTTTCTCTTTCTCTCGTTTCAGAGAGTCTTTAATAAGCTGGAAGTTTTGTTGTATTGTGCTGGCAATGACTTCCTCATTCGCTTTAGGTCCCTGGGGTGCTGAATGCCCGGAATTTTGATTAAAGGCTTCCATCTGCTTTATGATACGGGCTGAATCAAGCTTCTCTCCCATGGGAAAGCTACTCATCTGCGATATCTGCCCACGGGCAGTATAAATCTGGCGAATCTGTCCGGGACGAACAGGGGATGACGGCTGGGCGGGCTGCCGGGGTGGTGTTGGCCTGGCAGGACGCTGTGCCGATTGTTCCGCCTGATTCTTCTGCCGGAGTTCCGCCTGAACGAGTTTATTCAGGAAACTATTCGACTGGTCACGGTTAGATAACTCCTCCTGCGCAGAAAGGTTCTGTGACTGGGCCTTCGAGGATATGTCCCGAAGGATGGATGAGAGGAGGTGATCTATATTCATGTTGTTTTAAGCATACGATCGAGGATTGCTTCGAGGCTATCCAGGGAATAGATTACATCATCTTCGGTATTGTCCTTGCCAAGACTAAAACGAAGGCTTGCACCGGCGATTTTCGGATCGAGTCCGATTGCTTTTAGCACATGCGATGGTTCAACAGCACCTGACGAACAAGCTGATCCATTGGAACAAGCGATGCCTTCGATATCAAGATTCAACAAAAGCATCTCGCCATCTACAGCTTGTTCTGGTCCCGCGTCAATCGAAATATTCACAATGTTGTACAATCCGTTTATCGGATCACTATTGGTATGAATCAAGCCAGGGAAACGTTCTGAGAGCCCGCGATAGAGTTGTTGCTGCAAATGATGAATATGTCGTGTATTGTCTTCTATCTCATTAACAGCGAGCTCCAACGCTCTGCCAAGGCCGACAATGCCGGGCACATTCAAAGTGCCGCCGCGCCGTTTCCGTTCTTGTGATCCGCCGGTCATCCAGGGATTCCACTCGACGCCGTTGCGGATATACAGCGCTCCGACTCCTTTGGGACCGTAAAATTTGTGAGCACTCATACTCAGAAAATCCAAGCCCAGTTCATCAACATTAACCGGAATCTTTCCGAGTGCCTGAACGGTATCAGAATGAAAGAGCACATTGCGTTCATGGCAGACTTCAGCAATTTCAGAAATGGGGTTGAGCGCACCGATCTCATTATTTACATACATCAGGCTGACGATAGCCGTATCATCATCAATAGCGTCAGCTACCTGTTGCGGAGTAATTCGTCCGTCCGATCCGACAGGAAGAATGGTCAGTTCTGCTCCCGTTTTAGCGAGATGTTCAGCAGTGTGGAGTACCGCATGATGTTCGGCATTGGAAGTTATAACCCGGCTTTTACCGGTAGCTTCAACTGCTCCACGTAATGCGGAGTTATTGCTCTCTGTACCACCGCTGGTAAACACGATCTCTTTCGGCTCGGCTCCAATGGCATTTGCCACTTTTTGACGTGCTTCTTCCACAGCAACATTGGCCTTCCGGCCCATCTCATGAATGGAAGACGCGTTGCCGTAATGATCTGTAAAGTACGGTAGCATGCTATCTACAACCCGGTGATCAACAGGGGTTGTTGCTGCATGATCAAGATAAACCATTCGGTCGTTCATAAATGCGCAATAAATGATAATTCAATTGCCATAATTTATCTAAAGTTAACAAGAATGTAACGAATAAGTTAACGGTTCGAATGCCTCTTACTGATAATTGTTAACCGAACCGTTTCTTCTATTTCTGCTGTGCATAGCTTATTTTTACAGATAACAGTTTTTACCGCAACATATTGAATCGCAAAAGAAAGAGAATATTATGGCAAAACTAACTATACGCGACGTCGACCTTGAGGGTAAAAAGGTTGTGATGCGCGTTGATTTCAACGTACCTCTCGATAACGGTGTCATAACCGATGACAATCGCATCGTGCAGGCCTTGCCGAGTATCAAGTATGTAACTGAACATGGTGGATTGTGCATCCTGCTTAGTCACCTTGGACGTCCAAAGGGGGAACCCAAACCCGAGTTCAGTCTTAAACCGGTTGCAGAATATCTGAAGAAACTGGTCGATACGAGGGTTCATTTTGGAAGTGATTGTATTGGGGATGGTGCTAAAAAGGCGATCGATGCTGCCAAGCCAGGCGAGATCGTTCTTCTGGAAAACGTCCGTTTCCACGCAGGCGAAACAAAAAATGATGAGTCTTTCTCCAAACAACTGGCTGAATTAGGCGATCTTTTTATCAACGATGCTTTCGGAAGCTCACACCGTGCACATTGCTCGGTAGCGGGAATCACAGAATTTCTTCAACCCGCTGCAGCCGGATTTCTGCTAGAGAAAGAGATCAAATATCTTGAAGGAGCAGTTAACGATCCGAACCGTCCGTTTGTAGCAGTACTTGGCGGTGCCAAAGTATCCGACAAGATAGGAGTGATCGAAAATCTGCTTGGCAAAGTGGATACGATTATCGTTGGCGGCGGAATGACCTACACGTTCTACAAAGCAAAAGGATTGCCAATCGGGAAATCGCTGCTCGAGGAAGATAAAGTCGGACTTGCAGGTGAGTTGATGAAAAAAGCCAAAGACAAGAGTGTCGACCTGAAACTACCGATCGATTCTATTGTTGCTGATGATTTTAAAAACGAAGCCAATCATAAAGAAGTCGGTGAAGACGGTATCCCGGACGGATGGCTGGCTATGGATATCGGCAGCAAAACACAGAAACTGTTTGGCGATATCGTGCGTAATGCGAAGACCGTGCTTTGGAATGGACCGATGGGCGTCTTCGAAATGGATAACTTTGCCAAAGGGACTTTCGCGATCGCCCGTGCCATGGCTGATGCGACCGAAAAGGGAGCCACTACCATCATCGGCGGTGGCGATTCTGCATCCGCTATTAAGAAAGCCGGCCTGGCAGAGCAGGTGTCTCATGTATCCACAGGTGGTGGTGCCAGCCTGGAATACCTGGAAGGAAAAGAGCTCCCTGGCATTACTTCGCTCACAGATAAATAAGTAATAGATATATTTGTAGTCCTGGCGCATTCAAGGTGCGCCGGGGCTTCTTAATTCCCTGTCTGAAACCAAGAGAGACCATAAACCAATAAATACTCTGATCGGGTATATTATCCAGTGTTATTCCGTGCCTCTGCCGCAAACATTTTTAAAGGTTCTTCACTATTTATTAGCCACTTAAACGCAGAAACCACGGATTGATTGCCGGATCTGTTTAGGGTTGTTTTCAAAAGAGTATTAATGCTGCCGGAAAGACAATAGATTAAACTCTTGATATCATGTAATTGTTATTTAATTAGTTGCGCTCATTTTATTTCATTCTCTTCTCTTATTACTTAACAATTACTTAATACACATATAAAACTCAGGTAATATAACAGCGGTTACTTATGGTCGCATCGGAGAAAGCCATGGTGTCCGGTGCATTGTGTGAGCAAATAAACAAATATCCTTCTTAATCCTTCTTAATCTTTCTTTGAAATATGAAGTGTGTCAACGCGAGGGTAAGCTATGCCTTACTTACTGTTCTTTTAATTATACCGTTTGTATCTGTTCGTGCTCAGGAAAAGAGCGATTTTAAACCGAACGGAGATGTATTTGTACAATTTTTTGGGGATTACTACTACAAGTTATCTGGTAACTCCCATCCATTTAGTACAGCTGAATATGCAGGTCAACAAAAAGATGCGAATGCATTTGATATTCGCAGGGTCTATTTTGGATACACTTATAACTTTACTCCGAAGATTACAGGTAAAATTGAGTTAGCACATGAAGAAAACTATCTCGGCGATCGTAATCGTGCTTTTTATCTGAAAGATGCGGAAGTGAAAATAAAAGATATCATACCATATGGAAACCTGATTGTGGGTCATACGGCGACGCCAACATTTGCCACGTTCACTGAACATATCTGGGGATACCGTTCTGTGGAAAAGACCCTGATGGACATGCGAAAACTGGGGGGATCCAACGATCTTGGTGTTGCCCTGGAAGGTAACTTCAATAAAAAAGGAACGGTAGGCTACACCGTTATGATTGGCAATGGTACCGGGGCCAAACCCGAAAGCAACAAGTACAAGAAAATCTATCTCGAAGTGCATGCACGGTTGAATGACAAATACCTTCTTGAAGCCTATACTGACTACGCAGGAAGCAGTGTCGGAGGAACCAATACCGGAACCACAACTTTGAAAGGTTTTGCGGGCTACCAGGTACCGGATTTTACCCTGGGCGTCTCTGTGGCAACGCAGATAAGGAAGAATGCCGTACAGAATAATACAATGAATTCAGACCCTGCAGGAGTCTCAATATTCACACACGGGACCCTGATCAAAGACAAATTGAACGGTTTTGCGCGCTACGACTTCTACAACCCGGATAAGTCGGGAAATTACAACGAGAATTTTCTTCTCTTCGGCCTCGATTATCTGGCCGCAAAAAATGTTCATTTCATGCCGAATTTCTGGATCAATGGGTACGGTGCCAAGAATGGTTCTCCGACGACAAAGGCTGACGTTGTTGCGCGCGTTACATTTTTCTACAAATTCTAAGAGCGACGTGAACGTCGAAATTGGTAAAACTGATCATATATAAACAAATCAAAAAAACAATATCCATGAATAATAAGATGCGATCTATCTCATTTAAGGTGCTCCTGATGTTGCTGGTTGGCGGCGTGATGTGCGCTTGCAGTAATAAAAAAAGCGGGAATCAGAATAGTCAGGCAACGCAAAGTTCAGAGAGCGGCTCCGTTACCGATTTGCAAGCCGCAGGCGCAACATTCCCATATCCACTGTACTCGAAAATGTTTAGTGAGTATGGAAAGTCTCACAAAGTTCAGGTCAATTATCAGGCGATCGGTTCAGGGGGCGGTATCCGTCAAATGGACAACAAGACCGTTGATTTTGGTGCCTCAGATGCCCCGATGAGTGATGACGAAATGAAACAGGCACCTGCAGCTATCGTTCACATCCCGACCTGCCTTGGCGCTGTTGTCATCACCTATAACCTTCCGGGCAGTCCGAAACTGAAGATGACACCGGAGATCGTAGCCGACATGTTTCTTGGCAAGATCAAGAAATGGAATGACAGTCGCATCAAAGCTGCCAATCCCGGCGTGAATCTGCCTAATACAAATATTACGGTTGTGCACCGTTCCGATGGCAGTGGAACAACTTACATCTTCTCTGATTATTTGACCAAAGTGAGCAAAGCCTGGGAAAGTCAGGTCGGAACAGGCAAATCACTCAACTGGCCTGTCGGTTTGGGTGGTAAAGGAAATCCTGGTGTAGCAGGGCTTGTAAAACAAACTCCTGGAGCCATGGGTTATGTGGAACTGATCTACGCTCTGCAGAACAACATGCCTTACGCCGATCTGAAGAACAAGAGTGGCAACTACGTCACTCCAAGTCTTGAGTCAGTCAGCCAGGCTGCTAATGTGACTATTCCAGCTGATGCTCGTGTTTCCATCACCAATACTGATGCAGCTCAGGGTTACCCAATCAGTAGCTTCACCTATCTGATTCTTTATAAAAATCTGAGTACAAGCGTATCCTCGATGGCAAAAGCCAAAGATGTAGCTAACCTGGTATGGTGGATGCTCAACGATGGCCAGCAATACGCCAAACCACTCGATTATGCTCCACTGCCTGATGCCGCTCTGAAGGTTGCAGAAAATAATCTTGAGTCTGTTACTTACAACGGACAGAAATTATTGAACAAATAATAGTTGTCTGATTTTTAGCTAACTCATTGATCTGTAATCTTATATTCTGATATTCAAGGCCTCCTGTGCTATTTTTCGCAGGAGGCCTTTTTATGTTGTTAATAATTTCTTAACAATTTGTTAAAGTAGCGTTAACTTTATGACACTTCTATTCGATGGTAATGACTGTATCTTGCCAGACTATGATAATAAGGGTAAAGAGACATTATATTTTTACATAAAACGCAATCTGTAGTATATTCAGCATCACTTGCTAGGGGTCAACGAGCAAAAACAGAAATGCTGATACAAATTGTGACCTGAAGTCGTCAATAAAAAGCGTGTGAGTAAGAATACTGAAAAATCAGATGCTTCCGTTGGGTTGAGTCATTCGGATCTGGCACAAAACGGTAAATCAAACCATGAACAGGCCGGAGACGAGGTGGAGAAGCATCTACCTGTTAATGATTCTGAAAAGAAACCATCCAGACGTTTAAAAGAGGCGGTTTATCCCGAAAGACGTGAACGTTTGTTCAATATCGTCATTACACTGTCGGTTGTCACAGTATTGGTGATCATCGTTCTATTGTTTTTGATACTGGTGTTCCATTCACTGCCATCCATCGAGGCATACGGCTTCTCATTCATCGTTGATAAAGTCTGGAATCCTGTTACCAGTAAATTTGGAGCGCTGCCGTTTCTGATCGGCACACTTCTGACCTCATTTGTAGCGCTATTGATATCGCTGCCATTTTCGCTCGCTATCAGTGTCTTTTTAGGCGAATACGCCAGGGAAAGCCGCTGGGGTGGCGTTCTGCGCAATATGATTGAATTGCTGGCCGGTGTACCTTCGGTTATATACGGATTTTGGGGATTGATGGTTCTGGTACCCATAGTAAGAGAAGTGGCCATAGCATTAAATGAGCCGCCGTATGGCGTAGGTGTTCTTGCCGCATCAGTCATCCTTGCGGTAATGATTGTTCCGTACTCTGCATCAATCAGCCGGGAAGTCATCAGCCTGGTCCCGGATAACCTTAAGGAAGCTGCATACTCTTTGGGAGCCACCCGTTACGAAGTCGTACGTCATATCATCATTCCTCAGAGTTTTTCCGGGATATTTGCCGGTGTGCTTCTCTCGCTGGGGCGTGCCTTAGGAGAAACAATGGCCGTCACGATGGTCATTGGTAATACAAACGCCATTCCCAACAGCTTGTTCAGTACGGGCAATACCATGGCGAGCGTCATCGCCAATGAATTTACAGAGGCAACGGGAACATTGCATTTGTCTTCTCTGATTGAAATCGGCCTGTTACTCTTTGTCGTTACGTTGATTATCAATTCCGTTGGCCGTTATATAATTAAGAAATTCTCAATATCTGTGTGATGAACGAGACGGTCCTTGGTTATAGAAAATTTAAGAACAAGGCTTTTGCAGTCGTCATTACGACGTTGGCTATACTGTCGGCGTTTCCCCTTATATTCATCATATTATATGTATTTAAACAGGGGATATCAGCAATCAATTGGCAGTTTTTTGTCACACTGCCAAAACCAGTTGGGGAAATAGGTGGTGGAATAGCCAATGCACTTATTGGCACAATGCTGATTGTTTTGATCGCATCATTAATGGCCATTCCTGTAGGATTGATGGCAGGATTGTATATGTCTGAGCATCCCGAAAGCAAATTATCGAAAGCAACCCGATTGGCTATTGAAGTCTTGAATGGCACGCCCTCAATCGTGATTGGCATTTTTGCATATTTGGTAATTGTATTGAGTACCGGTGGGTTTAGTGCCTTCTCAGGTAGTTTTGCACTGGCTGTTATGATGTTGCCGCTGGTTGTCAGAACCACGGAAGAAACGTTGAGGCTCATTCCAGAGACGCTGAAGGAAGCCGCCCTTGCTCTGGGAGCGCCGTACTATCGTGTTATTTTCAAAGTTGTTATTCCATCCGGATTAAGTGGTATTATTAATGGAGTGATGCTGGCCATCGCACGTGTGGCAGGTGAGACCGCTCCATTGCTGTTCACGGCATTCGGTAATCCATACATGAACTGGAATATCTTTAAACCGATGGATAACCTGCCCCTTTTGATCTATAACTACGCCACAAGTCCATACCAGGACTGGCACAGGATCGCATGGGGGGCATCACTCATTCTTATTGCTTTAGTATTGTTAATGAATCTTTTAAGCAGATGGGCTATTAAAAAATGGAAGGTCCGGTTTTAGTAACTAAAAACCTGAACGCCTGGTACGGCGACAATCAGGTACTTAAAAATATTTCGATGTCTTTCCCCCGTAACCGCATCATAGCAGTGATGGGACCATCGGGGTGCGGTAAATCAACATTTATTCGTTGCCTGAATCGTATTCATGATCTCACACCTGGCGCGCGTGCGGAAGGATCGGTGCAGCTGGACGGGAAGGAAATCTACTCAATGCCTGCAATTGTTCTCCGCAGAAGGGTAGGGATGGTGTTCCAGAAACCCAATCCATTCCCTACCATGAGTATCTATGATAATGTTTTGGCAGGTTATAAGTTGAATAACATAAAGCTGTCGAAGCAGGAAAAGGACGAGATTGCTCATGAAGCATTACAAGGAGCCGGCCTTTGGGATGAAGTGAAGGAGATGCTTTATCAAAAAGGCACATTCCTGTCTGGTGGTCAGCAGCAGCGTCTTTGCATTGCCAGAACGATTGCGATGAGGCCTGATGTGATGCTGCTGGATGAGCCGACGTCAGCACTCGATCCGATATCATCAGGAAAGATTGAGGATCTGATTGTTGAACTGAAGAAACAGTATACAATAATCATTGTAACGCATAATATGCAGCAGGCTGCACGAGTTAGTGATCGTACAGCATTTTTCTATCTTGGAGAGCTGACCGAATATGGTCAGACAAAAGAAGTCTTCACGAATCCCAAAAATTCCAAGACACAAAGTTATATTACGGGACGATTCAGCTAATTTTTTGATTAGGACGGTGTGTTATGACACAATTGCAGACAGAAATTCATCATTTAAAAAACGACATCCTCGAGATGTTCCGCATGGTATCAATCCAGATGATCAAGTCGGAACAGTCTCTCACGAAATTTGATCCTGATCTGGCACATGAAGTCGTGGCCAAGGAAAAGCGTGTGAACGCTTATGAGCTGAAACTCGACCGGGATTGTGAAGATATCTTTGCCCTATACAATCCGATGGCTGTGGATCTTCGTTTTGTGCTGGCTGTGCTTAAGATCAACACAAACCTGGAGCGTTTGGGAGATATTGCCGACGGTATATCAAGGCTTGTGATCGATCAAAATGAGCCTTATCCCCAGGAACTACTCGAGCGCAGCCAGGTATTGATCATGTTCGATTCATTGAAAATCATGCTTTCTGATGCTGCCGAGGCATTTGAAAATGAGGATTCACGTCTTGCGCGATCGATCTTCAAGAGGGATGAAACATTGAACGAGATCAATAACGACGCCAATCATATCATTTCTGAACTCGTGAAATCCTATCCGGATTCACTGTTTCAATGCCTGAACCTTATCTCGATGATTCGAAAACTGGAACGTGCCGGGGACCAGGTAAAAAACATTGCTGAAGAAATCATCTTTTATATCGAAGCCAAAGTGCTCAAGCACAAGCCCGGTAAGCGTAACGAAGGATAAAGGCTTGTAATTGATCTTCTGACAATTGCGTTCAAGAAAAATTCGAATAAGCATATATTCAAATGCTTGCCGTGAAAAATGAAACACCTGCTATCCTGACTTGATGGGTGACGCATTAAACTCGGTTATTTAGTATAGCCTAACAGAGAGCTCCTGATTGATATCAATAATCTGCGGCGAGAATTTACGGTAAAACGATAGAAGAGAAAATATCAATTGTCTCGTATTATTCAGGATCATCCCCATAATATTTTTTTAACTTATTGTCGGTAGATAGGCATAATTTCAGGAATAGCAACGGGTTATGATTTCAGGGAATCGGTTCAAAAGGAAGTAAGATCTTGTCAAAAACCCTAAAGATAGACCTCTGTAAATAGATGCTTATTATTTTATCCAATACGTAAAATGGTATTAATTAGTAATTACTTAAACAGAAAATTCCAGACATTTTTTTTGATATCATATGTATTGAATGATTGATATGTACATTTCAGGCGAGGGAAAAATCAGAAATAATTGCCGTAAGTGCTTAATTTAAAGTTATATTTCCTTGAAGAATAAAATTAAGAATTCCCGATAAGTTAGCTGTGGGTAATTTCTGTAATCACAAAAATGAATATGGGAAGGCTACTTTTTTCTTTTTTTGCGTGACTTGTTTAAACGTTTTTGAAGTTTTTCATTGATTATAAAAAGCTTATATAAGAAACTTCTAAATTTAATTATAGGGAAACAGTGTTACATTTTGATTAGTTATTTGAGTTAGTGTTATGCATCCGTACCCATAAAGAGGTTTGTCAGACACACTTTTTTTAATTTTGGGTTTGGGTATGTTTGGGGTAATCAGAGATCGATTCTCAATACACCATGGAACTGGGGGGTAACATGGTCGATTGTCGGTCTCTGATTTTTTTTGCCCGTTAACTTCGGTATAAACGTGTTAAATAAACCTGGCAGGTTTATTCCAGCTTCCAATTTTTTAAAATTGACTATCCGTAAATATTACACTAGTAGTTTATCATGTCAATTCCGTTACCAAAATGTCCCTGTATGCGCATTCTGGAAACCACAGGGCAAAAAAACGGTGGTATCTATCATCGCATATACTCCTAAACTAATGGTGGCTTGATTCCGGATAGTCAAATATTTAAAAAAAAGCCCACAAAATTAGTCCGTGGACTTTTTATTTGCTGGATATTATTCAAACAACCTGGTAACCCAGTTCACCAATCTTTTCTTTAACAGCAGCTATCGTATCAGGTTTACCGTTGGATGTGAATTCCACTTTCTCAATATTTCGGTCGGCACTTACATCGCTCACGCTATCGATACGCGGCAACATTTTTTTGATGCGGTTCTCACAGCCTTCACAATGCATGCCTTTTACTTGTAATTCTGTAGTTTGCATAATAACTATCTGTTTGAGGTTATAGATTTACATTATTTCAATACTCAATACTCAATACTCCGGACTAATATCCGCTTTCTGCAGTCTTCTCGAGTTGGTAACTACATTAATTGAACTGAAGCCCATGGCTATTTCTGCAAGCACAGGGTGCATCACCCCGATAATGGCTAGTGGAACCATAATCACGTTATAGAAGAACGCCCAGAACAGGTTTTGTTTGATCTTGCGGAATGTTGCGCGGCTGAGTTTGACAGCTTTTACAACGGCGCTCAATTCACCCTGAACGAGTACGATATCACCCGATTCAATGGCCACATCGGTTCCGGTACCGATGGCTATGCCCACATCCGCCTGTGTTAGGGCAGGCGCATCGTTGATGCCATCTCCAACCATCGCTACGCACTCACCCGATTGTTGCAGGCGCCTAACTTCAGTAGCCTTATCGTCTGGCATCACATCGGCAATCACTTTGTCAATGCCCACTTCTTTAGCTATGGCGTTGGCAGTACGTTCGTTATCACCGGTAATCATGACCGTTGTCAGACCAAAACGTTTTAGTATCTGTATAGCTTTTTTACTATCGGATTTCACAGTATCGGCAACAGCAATAACTCCAGCCAGCTGATTGTGAACTGCGACATACATAACGGTCTTGGCTTGTTCCTCGAGTGAAGCTTTTTGGGCTTTCACTTCATCATCAATTGCTACGTTTGCATCAGTCATCAATTGTGCTGTACCAACCATCACGGGTTGTCCGTCTACAGTAGCCCTGATGCCGCGTCCGCTGATAGCTTCAAAATCGGTAAGATCGGAAGTAGTCCCATTCATTCTTTTTGCATAATTGGTTATCGCCTCACCAAGAGGGTGTTCGGAACCACTCTCCGCTACTCCGGCATAATGAATGAGTTGATCCTCATCTAATCCGTTAAATGTGATCACATCTGTTACTCCAGGTTTGCCCTCAGTAACTGTACCGGTTTTATCGAATATGATTGTTGTGATATCCTTCATTGTCTGGATGGCAGCGCCTTTACGAATCAGTACGCCATTTTCAGCACCCATGCCGGAACCAACCATGAGGGCAGTAGGAGTTGCCAGACCGAGGGCACACGGACATGCAATTACAAGAACAGCTACCGTGGCGTAGAGAGCAAGTGCCACCGGCCCCATATCCGGATTAACCCATGGGATGAAACCAGCAGCCCAGAGAACGATGCTGTGCCAGAACTCAGGGAAGATCAGCCATGAAATGAGAGTGAGCAGCGCAATGCCGATAACCGTAGGTACAAATACTGCTGTCACACGATCGGCAAATGTCTGAATCGGTACCTTGGAGCCCTGTGCTTCTTCGACCATTTTAATGACCTGGCTGAGGAAGGTATCTTTTCCAACTTTTGCAGCCCTTACTTTCATGACCCCATTCTTATTAATGGTAGCACCTATCACCTTAGATCCTGCGGTCTTCTCAACAGGCATCGATTCGCCGGTTGCAAGTGATTCATCCACGCTACTTTGCCCGCTAACGACTTCACCATCAGTCGGGATCTTCTCGCCGGGTTTGATGATCATAATGTCGCCGATTTTAAGCTGGCTGACAGGCACCTTTATTTGATCGCCATTACGCTCAACAGTCGCTTCTTTGGCTTCCAGTGTCAGGAGTTTCTTAATGGCTTGTGAGGCCCTTCCTTTAGCTTTTGTCTCCATATAGCGGCCGGTCAGGTGAAACGCCATAATCATGCCTGCAACTCCAGCGAAACTGTGGAATGCAGGTCCTATGCCAAACTGGTGAAACAATGATACAACGCCTGTAGCCAAAGACGCTATAGTACCCATGGCGATAAGAACATCCATGTTCGGTGTTAAGTGAATACCTGATTTCCATGCGCTGCGCAGGGTTTCCCAGCCGGGATAGGCAAGAACGGCTCCTGAGAGAACAAGCATGCCGATGTCGTATCCAGTCTTACCCAGGAAGTAGTACCCAAAAATCATTTCGGGCAACATCCACAGGATGACTGGGATAGTCAGTGCCCAGGAAAAGGCCATCAGTCTTTTGGAGTGATTTACCTTCTCTTCATCACGATCAACTTTGTCGGGTTTCCTTTCGGCGTCCGCATCTTCTTCCTCTTCACGATTCACTTCATAACCGACATTGTAGACTGCAGTCACAAAATCCTGGAACGTGACTTTGTCAGAATCATAGGTGACCCTGGCAGTCTCAGTGGAAAGATTTACAGTGGCATCATCCACGCCGTTAATTCCTTGCAGCACCTTTTCAACTGAGGCGACACAACTTGCACAATGCATGCCATCGATATGCAGAGTCTTCTGTGCCTGGTTATTCCGCAATTCATATCCCACATCTTCAATGGCTTTCTTAAAATCATCAAAGCCGACCTTATTAGGATCATAGCTTACAGATGCCGTTTCAGTTGCGAGGTTAATCGATGCGTCGGCCACACCATCAAGACGTTTCAGAGCTTTCTCTACAGAAGCGACGCAGCTGGCACAATGCATTCCGTCGACCGTCAGCGTCTTGGATTCCAGTTTTTCCCTGATATCGTATCCGGCATCTTCGACGGCTTTTTTCAGATCGTCGTGACGAATCTGGTTGGTATTATATTCTACTGTAGCCGATTCTGTAGCCAGATTTACGTTGGCACCAAAAACCCCATCAAGTTTTTTCAAAGATTTCTCAACCGCAGACACGCAACTGGCACAGTGCATGCCGTCTATTTCAATTTTCTCTGTTTTTGTGTCTAAACTTTTGATCGAATCAATCATAATATTCTCCTTACCGATGTATTGGATAATCAGCCGTGCTTGCGAAATTTGGACAAAACGGTCATTACCTCATCTATTTTTTCGCGTTTCAGGTCCGAATTATCACTGCGCATGGCATCAGTAACACAGGTTTGCAGGTGATGCTGCATCACCATGTCTTCAACGCCACGCAGAGCAGATATGACGGATGCCGTTTGTGAAAGGAGATCGATACAATAACGGTCCTCTTCCACCATCTTTTGTATCCCCCGAATCTGTCCCTCTATTCGTTTCAGACGGATTATGGCCCGTTCTTTTTGTTCTTTATTCATCATAATGATAAAACCGGATGTGTCTTTAAATTCAACCTCAATATACTATACCCCCCTATGGTATAAAAATTTAAATTGAACATCTGTCTCATGTGTTCAGAATCTAATCCAGGAAGGATTTTTATCGATGCATTTCAGATGTCATGAAACATTGATTTTTTACATTTAGAATCCATCTCAATGAACTTTTTTATCTAAAACAGATTTACAGATAATAACAGAAGTTGTGTTATTTAGTCTGTGGAGTTATCGTGGAGGACAGTCAGGATAGCATTACATCCCATCTTATTGAAAGCAAAGCTATGTCAAACCATCCCGAAACGAGAGAAGAAATTATCGAGAGCGTGCTTGCAGATAACGCGCGCAAGAGCACTAATTTTTTTAAGAGTGACCTCATCCTTCAAAATTACCTTTCACAACATCTGAGTGAGGACGCCCACAAATATATACTGGATAACCTGCGTACCCTCGGTGAAGCTGCTGCAGGGAAATTACACCAGCTTTCGATGCAAGCCGACAAAAATCCACCCGGGTTAATTCGAAGAACACCTTATGGAGAAGATATCCAGGAAATTCAATTTCATCCGTCATATTGGGAAATGGTGGATATTGCTGCCCGATCGGAGATGCTTCATGTTAAATGGGATGATGATCTGAGGAAACGGTTCATTAAGGAACGGCAAATACTTGGCTTTGCTGTTGGACAGGTCTTTGCAATGGCTGAGGAAGGACTGTACTGTCCACTTTGCATGACCGATGGGGCGGCCCGCGTACTCGACCTGTTTGGAGAGCAAACAGATAAGCATCGTCTTATACCGGCTTTATCATCAAAATCGGGTTCGTTTCTTAAAACAGGTGCGATGTTTCTGACAGAGAAATCGGGAGGATCGGATGTCGGTGCAAACAAGACTGTTGCAAAGCAAGAAGATGGGGAGTGGTATAGGCTATATGGTGAGAAATGGTTTTGCAGTAACGCCAACGCAGATGTGATGCTCGTGCTCGCCAGGACCGGTGATCCGGATGAAGGTACGCATGGCTTATCACTATTTCTCGTAGAGAAAAATCTGCAGGATGGAACACGTAATCCGATGCAATTTATCAGGCTGAAGGATAAGCTGGGTGTTCGTTCCATGGCAACAGCAGAAGTTCGACTCGATAATACTCTCGGTAAGCTGATTGGTGTAGAAGGCCGTGGGTTTTATTACATGACTGAGATGATCAATATGAGCAGGCTCTACAATTCTGTTGCTGCGGTTGCAGGTGCACGAAGAGCGCTCATCGAGGCTTATGAGTTCCTTTCGTTTCGAAAATCATTTGGTAAAATTGCAGTCGAACACGTCTTGATCCGGCAAAAGCTATGGGAACTCGGCAGCAAGTATATCTCCGTTTTCCTGCTGGTGTGGCGCACAATCCGGGCGCTGGACAAAGCGGAAAACGGAGATGAACGGGAACGCAATCTCTGCAGGTTATTGATTCCGATGTCGAAGTGGTGGTCGGCTGAAATTGGCGTTTACATTGGCCGGGAATCTATGGAATTGATGGGGGGACTCGGTTACATAGAGGAGCTGGTCATGCCGCGATTATACCGTGATCTGCTGGTGTTGCCAATCTGGGAGGGATCCGGTAATGTGATTGTGCTGGATATGCTGAGAGCTGCACAAAAGAGTCAAGGCCTGGATTATCTGTTGGCAGACATAGAAAAATCGATTGACAAGCTGGCTGGTGATCATAGTAAAACGTTTAAAAAAAGCCTTACTGTGCTTAAAGGCAACGCAAGTAAATTAAACGATGACAGCAGAGAACGACGCGAAATTTTTGCAAAGTCGTTCTTTACTGAGTTAATACAATTTTATTTGGTTGGACTATTGAACGAAGAAATGAATGAGGAAAACCGATCCTGGACAGAACCATCACTCGATTTCTTCATGAGGCGATTTGTTGAAAATCAATCGGATGATGCAGCTCCGCCATCTGTCGGACAGATTGTAAATTTGATTGGTTGGGACATAAAGTAGTTGGAACGTCTTACTTGGATAGGGTGGGTTTGGAAATACATCCGTAAATTCCCGCCATCAAAAAAAAATGGCTGATCCAATAATCATGGACAAAAAGAACAAAGTCGTTGTCGCTGCATTCTTGTTGTTTGCAGTTTTTAAAGGATTAACCTGTTCAGTCGTATATGCCCAGAATGATCAAATTGATGCATTTCGGGACGTGGGTATGGGCAGGGCACTTACGCTACTTCATGCCGGGACGGTATCAAAAGACTTGCCCCGGCTTGAGAAGGGATCATCCGTTATAGTTCTTTACGACGATTATGCCATTCTAAATGACAGTTATACGATCTTAAATAATCAGTCACAATCGGTAAATGTGCAGGTCGGTCTTCCAGGGACCGGTTATTTCAGGACGAGCATCATCGATTCCGTAAAATTCTCTTCATTGCCGTATATGGCAGTCATGATCAATGGAAAAAAGGTCATATTCAAAGAGGGGAAAATCGCTGATAGTCTGGTCGTAAATGACGGTTGTTCGGGTGTGGAAAACTGGTATGTCGGAGGCATCACTTTATCGCCGGGTACTTCAGAAATACGGATACATTCGTTGGTTAATACGCACGATTCAAAAATGGTAAACGGGCGGAATATCGAACACAGCCACGGTTTTGGCTTCATGATGAGTACTTTGAACAGCTGGGATACGAATGCTGATTTTCGGTTGCTGATCATAAGTAAGCTTACACACGGCGATCCTATGCAAGGCATCTATCCATTGCATGGCTTTAAAACAGAAGATGACAGATACTTGTTTGATGTAAAGCTGACAAGTGAAGCAGTACCCTCCAACGTCGTCATTCGTTACGGAAGTGTCAGCATGTATACGCCGACGGACAAATCTAATATTCAAAGCATCAGCCCGGATGCGGATCAGTTGATTAATGAAGTATCCGGGGTTAATCCATGGAATATCAAAATGCAAAACTATCATCCGATATACCTGGATAATTTTAAACCGTTTCCATCAGCTTCGTTCTCAATTGGAGGTATAATCATTGCATTTGCATTGTTATTCGGAACGCTCATCTTCTTCCTGATTCGTTCTGGAATGGGCCAGGTGCGACAAATGAAAAATGAAGAGAATGAGGTGTGAACAAACATCGACTTTCACCATGAAATTTCCTGACCAAGAAGGTTGAAGAAGCGACCGCTTTGAGCTTTGCCAAGTCGGTCGATCACGCTGATCATATTCAATACCGATTCTGATGGCATATATTCTGCAGCGGGTCCGCCCATGTCTGTCTGGACCCATCCGGGGTGCAGGGCAACGGTGACAATTTCTGCAGATTGCAGATCATATGCTGCAAGACGTGTGTACATGTTCAACAACGCTTTGCTGCCGGAGTAACCGTATGTCCCGCCACTTTTCCTCTGCGAGATAGACCCCATATCAGATGAGATATTGATGACTTTGGCATTGTCGCTTTTCTCCATGAGTCCCTGAAGTTCTCTGATCACAAGCAGAGGGCCGATAGCGTTAATACGGATCATCTGTGCGAGAGATTGAGTCTCGAGAGATTCGAGTTTTGTTAAGGTCTTTTTATGTGATTCATCAATGTTGCGTGTGCCCGCACCTGCATTGTTGATCAATACATCGATGTATCCCACCAGGTTTGAAGCAGCTTGTCCTGCAGCCTGTATTGTCTGAGGTTTGTCCAGGTCCATCGGAATCAGGTGCAGTTGATCAGGGTAATTATTTTTAAGTTTCTGAAGGTTTCTTGCATTAATGGGATTGCGGCTGGTGGCGAGTAGCGTATGTCCCTTTTTGAGATATTGCTTCACAAATTCGAGACCCAGACCACGATTGGTTCCTGTAATAAAGAGATTCATAGCATGTCCATATCATTAAATGAATTGAATCAACGGGTGTATAAAATGCTTAGTTCCCCGAAAAAATCCGTAATTTAATTTTAAGAATTTTTTATACACTGCGGTCAGGTATCTTGTTCGCCCTGAACAAGCGTATTTTCCAACCGATTTGATGGAATGAGGTTAGATTTGTTTCATATATGTAAGGAAATGAAGACAAGTGTATCATTATAAATAAGTTAATCGCAAATAAAACAGGATAGCGCATGAGTTCTTTAAACAAAGCCATGATCATTGGACGTCTTGGGATTGATCCTGAAGTACGGTATACGCAATCCAATACAGCGGTAGCTACGCTTCGTGTAGCTACCAACGAGCGCTACAAAGATAGCAATGGAGAGTGGCAGGAAAACACAGAATGGCATCGTGTCGTCGCATGGAGCCGGCTTGCCGAATATACTCAACAGTATATCAAAAAAGGGTCTTTGGTCTATATCGAAGGATCGATTCAGACCCGCAGCTGGGAAGATCAACAGGGACAGAAACGTTATACAACCGAAATTAAGGCCCGAAGCATCAAGATTCTTGACTCACGGGGTGAAGGCGGTGATACTTCTGTCGACACATCAGTCTCACAGGAAAGATCCTCAGCTCCGGCTAATAAACCCGTCAATATCGCTAAAGACAGCGATGATGAAATGTTTGACGACGATCTGCCTTTCTAATAAAATAAAATGACTGATAGTAGTGCCTTTTTGGTACTGCTATCAATCATTGTTCCAGACAGATTCAATAGAAAGATTATCAAAGATCACTTAAATCATTCAAAGGTCAGCGGCATTCCTTATTTAGCCTGTTTATGCAGGCGGGGCGGCTATTCATGCAGAGTATTTTTAGGGACCTGCGAGCTGGTCATATGAAAATGAACTCGATATTTTCTATTATCTTACCTAAACTAAGTTGTTCCGTACAAAATTATTGATGTAAAAAAACGGAATCTGTTGATTTTTATCATGAATTAAGTGGGTTCTTGCTTCGTTACAAATGGTGACAAAGCAATTTCCCGGTAATCTTAATTTTATAATCACGTAAAACATCGATTTCGGGTAGCGCATTGCTGATATATCACTTGCAGATTTTGTTAATTCAAGACGTGGAATCAACTCACGCTATCGATCTTGTGGGGGTTCTGATCAAGTTAACCATTATGGTTATCGGCCTGTTGCTATCGGGGTTGTTCTCCAGTTCAGAGGTCGCCTTTTTCTCCCTTGCTCATCATGATTATCAATCACAGTTTGGAAAAAGCAGCGGAGCCCTTAGGCATCTGAAGACGATGCTTGAACACCCACGTCGATTATTGACCACTATTCTGATTGGTAATACATTCGCCAATATCGTGACTTCGGTTGTCGCTGCTGTTTTAACAGGTGAACTGGCAGGGAATCTTGGCGCTCCACGTATCGTCGTATTCATTGTTGAAGTCGTCATCCTGACATTTATGATCGTCATTCTCAGTGAGATCACTCCGAAAATTATTGCAATAAAAGATCCCGTCCGCACGGCACGACATCTCAACAGTTTTGTCTATTTCTTTTACATCATGCTAACACCATTATCCAAAATACTTGCCAACAGTACGGGGCGTCTCGAAAAATACCTGCCCAGGCCGGCAAATCGCATATCCTCTCACGATATCAAACATATCGCAGAGGTCGGGGAGAAGCAGGGATCGTTGAAAGAAGATGAGCGCGAGATCATTGAGAACGTCATCGAGTTCAGCAATACCACTGTAGTCGAAATCATGACTTCCCGTGTAAATATCATTGCTGTATCCACGGTAGACTCGCTTGGGGATGTTGTATCACGTATCCGTGAAAAGAGCCTTTCCCGTCTGCCCCTCTACGATAATGATCTCGATAATATCAGGGGTATCATTTATGCGAAAGATTTGTTGCCATACCTGGGCACGGAGATGGAAGATACCATGATCAACTGGAAGGCTATCGCGCGTAAAGCCATTTTCGTGCCGACTTCCAAAAAACTGGATGACCTTCTCGAAGAGTTTCAGCGTGAAAAAACGCATATGGCCATAGTTGTCGATGAATATGGCGGAACGGAGGGTTTGATCACCCTGGATGATGTTCTTTCTGAAATTATTGGTGATATCAGTGATGAACACTCTGAAACGGAGCAACTCTACACACGCTTGCGTGCCGATACGTATATTTTCGATGCCAAGATTGATCTTGATGATATGGCAGATATTCTGAATAAAGAACTTACGAGCGAAGAAGATGAATATGAAACACTGGGCGGGTTGGTATATCACCTGACGGAACATATTCCTGAGACTGGTGAGAAAGTTCGGTTCAAGGATATTGAACTTACAGTTCACACCATAGAGAATAACAGAGTGAGAAAGGTTAAAGTACGTGTATCAACATCGGATGAGGATATTTCCGGGGAAGATCATCCAGTGAATATGAATAACCAATCTTCCTGAGATTCGAAGCCGCAAAATTCCTACCTTTGACCGGCATCACTACCTGCTTTTACGACTTTAGGATAAGATCAACCAAAGATTTTTTGGAGTGGGTGATGTGCAGGAATTATTTATAATCTCAAAATGATATTTCCATGATAGAACGGTACTCTCGAAAGGAGATGGCAGATATATGGACCGAGCAAAACCAGTTTCAGGCCTGGCTTGATGTTGAATTGGCAGCCTGCGAAGCATGGAGTAAGCTTGGCATGATACCCGCCGGCGACGTCAAAAAACTATATGCGAATGCCCGTTTCGATGTTAACCGTATCCATGAAATCGAGGAGGTGACCAGACACGATGTTGTGGCATTTACCCGTGCCGTTTCGGAAAGCCTGGGTGACGAAAAAAAGTGGGTGCATTATGGCCTGACCTCAACCGATGTAGTGGATATGGCCTGGGGGTACCGCCTGAAACAAGCCAATGTCATCCTTCACAAAGATATTCAACGGATGATCGACGTGCTGGCAGAAAAGGCACGGAAACACAAGTATACGGTAATGATGGGGCGTACACATGGAGTTCACGCCGAACCAACGACCTTTGGTTTGAAATGCGCCCTCTGGTATTCCGAGATGAAACGTAACCGGGAGCGGTTTAATCGTGCCGCCGCTGACGTTGAATTCGGGAAGATGTCGGGTGCCGTCGGTACTTTTGCAAATATACCACCCGATATTGAAGCGTTCGTATGCGAGAAACTGGGATTGAGTCCCGCACCGATTGCTACGCAAACTCTGCAGCGCGATCGTCACGCGTATTACATGGCAACATTGGCTCTTCTCGGTTCAACGCTTGAGAAAATGGCAGTCGAAGTTCGTCATCTTCAAAAGACGGAAACCAGGGAAGTGGAAGAAAAATTCAGGGAAGGGCAGAAGGGATCCTCTGCAATGCCACACAAACGCAACCCTGTAGGATCTGAAAATATAAGCGGCTGCTCTCGTGTGCTGCGGGGTTACATGGTTACAGCATATGAAAATATTCCATTATGGCATGAACGCGATATCTCCCACTCGTCGGCCGAACGTATTATACTTCCGGATGCCACAATCCTTCTGGATTATATGCTGAATCGGTTCGCAAATATCATCGAAAACCTTGTGGTCTTTGAAGATAACATGCGCGACAACATACAGAAGACATTCGGAGTTGTATTCTCTCAGCGCGTGTTGCTGAAGCTCATTGACAAGGGATTATCCCGTGAAGAGGCATATGATATCGTACAACCGCTGGCCATGAAAGCCTGGAATGAAAAAAAGCCATTTCAGGATTTTGTGGAATCAGATTCACGAATCAGCGATCAGCTCTCAAAAGATGAGATAGAGGATGCCTTTGATGTGAGACACCACACGCAGCAGATAGACACCCTCTTCAAACGAGTCGGACTTGACAGGTAACAGTAAACCGTTATCAATTAACAGTGATCAGGATAATTCAAAATTCAGAATTCAAAATTTGAAATTACCTCGCTGACCGCTTACTCGTATCTCAGGGCATCGATCGGGTTCAGGTCCGCTGCTTTGCGTGCCGGGTACCAGCCAAAGAAAATGCCCACGAATGCAGCAAAAACGAACGATAGGGTAACGGAGTTAGGAGTGATACTAACCGGCCAGTGCATGCCCGATTCAACCAAATGTGTAGCTAAAAAGCCTGTGCCAACTCCAATTAGTCCTCCAAGCAGACTTAAAATGACGGCTTCAATCAAAAACTGAAGCAGGACATCACGCCCGCGTGCGCCGATAGCCATGCGGATACCGATTTCCCGGGTACGTTCTGTTACAGAAACCAGCATAATGTTCATAATGCCAATTCCGCCGACGAGCAACGAGATGCTGGCAATACTGGCAAGAAGAAGTGTCAGTACACGTGATGTTTCGTTGGCCGTCTGTTCAAATTGAAGCTGTGTGCGTACCGTAAATATCGGATCGGATCCCGGAGGAGTTTTATGACGTTGGTTCAAAACAGCTCCAATTTCTGATATGGCTGGGTTCATATCCGCACTGCTTTTCGAAGAGGCGAGAATTTGACGTACATAGTCCACTGATACCATACGTTTATAGACAGTTGAGAAAGGGGCAATGATAACGTCATCCTGGTCGCGGCCCCAGCTGTTCTGTCCCTGTTTTTCGAGTACACCCAGTATCTTGAATGGTATTTTGTTGATGCGGATGTAGGCACCAACCGGATCGGATCCGTCAGTAAACAAGTGATCTACAACGGTTTGTCCAACAACACAAACTTTTGCAGCTTCCCGTTCATCGCCCTCAGTAAAATAGTACCCATCAGTTACAGTCTGATTGCGGATGGCAAAGAAATTGGGATAGACACCTGTAACAGACGACTGCCAGTTTTGATTTCCGTAGATGATTTGTCCACCGGTATTTACAACCGGAGTTACATACTGAACATCAGGACTTTGGGAGGCAATGGCATCGGCATCGGCTTGCGTCAGCATTTGGGCCGTTCCGGCTGCTGATGCTACTCCACCGTGCCGCATTGCTGATGCGAAGATAATGATGACGTTCGTACCCAGCTTGGAAATCTGATCCTGAATACTCTTGCGCGAACCCTCTCCAATCGCCAACATGGTGATTACGGATCCCACGCCAATGATGATGCCCAGCATCGTCAGAAAAGTCCGCATTTTGTTTTTACTTAGCGAACGAAAAGCAATTTTGAAGAGATTTTCGAATTTCATATTCGGTTATTCCTTACCTCTTAGACAGATTCAGACAAACGTGATTTTGCGATTTTCTACAGCATAATGATCATCAATCAGTCCATCTTTGAAGACGATGTTCTGTTTGGAATACTGTGCGATATCGTGTTCGTGCGTAACAAGCACGACAGTAATTCCCTTTTCATTAAGATTCTGGAAGATTTCCATCACCTCATTACTTGTGTGCGTGTCGAGGTTTCCTGTCGGTTCATCAGCGAAGATTACCTTTGGCTCATTTACCAGTGATCTGGCTATGGCTACCCGTTGTTGCTGCCCCCCGGAAAGCTGGTTGGGCATGTGGTGGGCACGATCAGCCAGACCAACAGCCTGCAATGCATCGAGGGACCGTTCTCGTACTTCCCTTGCACTGACTTTCGTGTTATACATAAGCGGAAGTTCTACATTTTCAAGAGCTGAAGTACGGGATAGCAGATTAAAGGCCTGAAATACGAAACCTATCTTTCTATTCCGCAACCGTGCCAGTTCATCCTTGTTTAGGGAACCAATGTCAACCTCGTCAAGGTAGTACTTGCCGCTTGTTGGTACATCAAGGCAACCCAAAATGTTCATGAATGTGGACTTACCGCCGCCGCTGGCACCCATAATCGCGAGGAATTCACCTCTTTCAATATCCAGTGACACTCCCCTAAGTGCCGGTACTTCAACCTCACCCATTTTATAGATCTTGACGAGATCTTTAACCGAGATGATTGGTGCTGTGCTCACGATCATCTCCTTCCGAATGGACTTCTGGTTGCAGCGTTGCCGCCCGTAGTACTTGCGCCTATGACGACTTCATCACCTTCTTTAATATTTCCACTGACAACTGTGTAGGAGCCGTCTGAGATACCGATTTTAACTCTGACCGGTACGATACTATTATTCCGCTTGACCCAAACTCTCTTCGTACTTCCAGGTTTTGGTGTTCCCTGCTCGGAAAGGAAAGCGGGCCTGATGGAACCATTGGAAGTATTTCGGTTTATGCCGGCAGAGGAGCGATCGGAATTCGCCGAATCAGCTCTGTTTTTCATCATCTGCGCCAGGTATTCCGCTGGTGGATTATATACCAGTGCCAGCGCCGGTACCTTAAGAATATCTTTTTCCTGTTGAATATTGATGGTCAGATTAGCTGTCATTCCCGGCATCAGTTTTAAGTCAGGATTTTGCACTTCGATGATAACCGTATAGGTGACAACATCACTCGTTGTGATCGGTTGAAGCTGGATTTGGGTAACCTCACCGGTAAAGGTCTCGTCGGAAAATGCATCAACATTAAAAGTCACTTTTTGACCAAGCTTAATCTGACCTATATCCGCTTCATCAATAGATGCACTAATGCGCATGGTATGCAAATCGGTAGCAATTGAAAAAAGCTGTGGTGTATTAAAACTCGCTGCTACTGTTTGACCGACATCCACATCCCTTGATAAAACGACCCCGTTAATAGGTGCCCTGATAGTAGCATAGCCAAGATTAATCCGTGCCCGTTGTTGTTGTGTTTCAGTGGAATTAAGTGAGTTTACAGCAACAATGTAAGCAACAGAATCCTGATCATAGTCTGATTCAGAAGCCAGTTGTCTTGAATATAGCTTTTTTACGCGTTGAAAAGATAATTTTGCCTGAATGACCTGTGCTTTGGCACTTCGCATATCAGCCTGGGCCTGTTGTAAGGCCTGATGCAAAGATGTAGTATCTAAAACGGCCAAAAGTTGTCCTTTTTTCACGTGCGAATTGTAATCCACATAAATCCGTGAGATTGTACCGGAAACCTGGGTACCTACATTTACGGTTGTGTCAGGTGTCATGGTACCGGTTGCATTGACCACAATGCTCAGATCGCCCCGTTCAATAGGTCTTGTTCTCCATTGGTATTCGGTCTTCACGGACCGTGTGAAATAGAAAAAGCCGCCCGTTATTATGATGATGAGCGTGCCAACAGCGAAAAATGTCTTTTTTTTCATCTTAAAACATCTCCTGCGAGACTATTGTTTTCAAATATTTATTCAGTCTACTATGATTAGATTCCTGAGGCTGGCATTTATTGCAGAATCCTGAAATTTTTTTTCCGTGATCGATTCACTGAGTAAATAACGTCTTTAGAACGAGAAAAAACATATATCCAAAGAATATTCTGCTAAATAAAATTGCGACTTCCCTTCTCGTTGTAACCGGTTGATTCTCAGCTCAATGAGTGAATCGATGAACCGGGGGGTATGAGGGCGAAAATTACAAACGCAAATAAAACAAGTGTTAATTAATCTTGATCTGTTGAAAAAGCTTTATTTATTCTTTATGAACCATTCTTCTAACCTGGAGCGGTCAATTTTCCCGGTTCTGGTGTAGGGTAAATCGGGAACTTCGATGATCATTTTAGGTATCTGAAATCTTTTGAGGCGTGCAGATAAATATTCATCCAGATCCGGAGTCATCTCACTTTTTCCGTTCCTGATGACGAGTGCGACGACACGTTGTCCCCATTCATTATCGGGTAGTCCAAAAACGGCTGATTCTGAAATATCAGGATGTCCGAGTAACACCTGTTCAATTTCAATTGGATTCACATTTTCGCCACCCGTCACAATGCGGTCGGTTCTGCGCATTAGGATTTCAATCTCTCCATTCGAATGAATACGTGCGTGGTCGCCTGTGCAGAACCAGCACTCATTATCAAAAAATTCTGCATTCAAATTTTGATCGAAATAACCGTCAAGTACTTGTGGTCCGCGGATCCAAAGTATGCCATCGTCTCCTTGCGATACGTGGTTGCCATTATCATCACGCACTTCGGCCTGGTTTGGAGAAAATATCTTTCCGGCATTAAGACTGATTGGACTCCTGGTATCGTCGTAAATACGGGCAGCAATCTGAGCTCCGGTCTCGGTCATTCCAAAACTTGTTGCAACGATGATATTACGGTTAATAGCTTCACCTATAAGTTGAATGGTCATAGGGCCGCCGCCTAACAATGCCATTTTAAAATCAGGATGAGGACGAAAATCGGGTTCTGAAAGGAGACGTCTGAGCATGGTCGGTACAAGAGAACAAAATCGTATCCGGATGTCATGTTCCAGCAGCCCACGAATGATTTCAGGTTTAAATTTTGGGAGCAGGTAAACACCGGATCCGTATAATAAACTACGCAGGATAATAGAAACGCCGCCGACATGATGAAGGGGCAGACTCAACAGCCATAGCTCACCGGTTTCCGGTTTAAAGTTTGCGGCCGAGCCCTCGGCGCCCCAAAGGAACTGCCGCCGTTTCAAAGGAACTATTTTAGATGTGCCTGATGTACCGGAAGTCTGGAAATATCCGAAATGATGATCCTGATGGGCCAGAAGATTGTCGAACACTCCGGCTGGATCAATCGTTGGAGCCGGACCGGGAAGAAGGATATGCTTAATTCCCGTTTCCTTTAGAGCAGGTGAAGCTGAGCTATCACTCAGTAAGATATCTGGTGCCAGCTCATTGGTAATCCTGTGCCATTCGATCCGGTCTGTTTCGGGCGACAGGGGAATGACCGGGATATCAAGCAGCCAGCAGGATGCGATTGTGAGAACAACGGTCTCCCGCAACTCTGCCAAAATCGCAACTTTCAGTGGCCTTTTTGCCGGCAGTATCGACTCGAGTGACCGTGCATAACAGGCAAGATCGCGGTAGCTATACGAATGGTGTTTGGTGACAAGAAAAGGTGAATCCGGACTCAGTTCATCCCGCAGGTGCTGAAATGAGAGCTTCATCAGAGTTGGACCAATTCCAAACCTTCCAGTTTTGGTTTAATGCCAAGCCCCGCAGCTTCTGTAAAATAAAAATGTCCATCTCGAATGAAGTCGTCATCATTTATGAAGTCCTCACCAAGCAGGCCGCCGGTGGCGAGGCCATGTGCGAAGCGAGTGCTTCCCAAAGCAGCGGCAAGATGAGCCGTCGCCGTGCGGCCAATTCCCGATTCAAATGAGGTGGTAAAAACAAGCTCAATTCCGTGAGCCTTGGCAATTTCAGCGATTCGAAAGAGTTCATCGAAACTACCAATAAGCATTGGTTTGATAACCAGAAGATCGGCAGCGTTGTTCTCTATAAGAATTTCAATTTCTTTAACAGAGCGGGCAGCTTCATCGGCAGCCACTGGTATAGCGCACTTCATACATATCTCATTCTGCATTAGCATGTCCGCTACTTTTACCGGCTGTTCGCAGTATTCTATGTTAATAGATTCAAGAACCAGCAGGTTATTGATGGCCTGATCCACATCCCACGACTGATTAGCATCGATGCGAAGATTGGCGTCCGGCAGAATGGAACGCAAATCCTTCAGTACCCGCAGCGTCTCATCAAAGTCATCTGAAACCTTTAATTTCAATGTTCTAAAACCCTTGTGCCAATAGGCTAGTGCTTCTTTCTTAATCTTATCCGGTTTGGTTTCACGGATGAGTGCATTGACTCGTACACAAGACGGACTCGATTTTGAAAGATATTGTGAGAGGGGAAGCTTCTCGTACTTGGACAGGCGGTCGAATAAAAAGGTATCCAGGCCAAATCGGAGACTTGGAGACAAGTTCAGCGAAGCAGCAAATGCGTTCCAGTTGTCATATCCGTTATCCTGCATGAAGTAACGGTCGATGACTTCAAATTTTTCTTTAACCAGCGCATCGATATCATCGATTGTTTCTTTGGAGAAACCAGGAAGGGGCGCAGCTTCACCATAAACCGAAAATGGCATATAGTCGCTTGTCATGAATAATCCTTCCCGATGGGTATGTGTCGACTGTCGCACAGAAACGGGTTCGGAAAGAGGAAGCTTGTAACGAAATATTTTCATGGAAAAATTATTTGCTGATGCATTTATGATAAAACAAGTCCCAAACTAAAAAGCACACCAAATATTATCATAAACTGTGCTGTGTTAGCCAGTGTTTTGTTTAATGTTCTTTTATCCTTCACGTACCATATTTTTCTTAATAAACGAACTGCCAGTGGAAGGGACAAGAGGGGAAGAAAGATGAGCCATCCAAAATTATCACGGACAAACAAATGCGGCGGGATGGCAAAGCTCAATAAAATCATAACTAAATATTCCCACCTTAGTGCATTTTCGCCAAAAATTACACCTAGCGTTTTTTTCCCCGCAGGCCGGTCTGTTTCGATGTCCCTCAAATTATTAATCACCAGAATATTTACAGATAACGCCCCGGCCGGAATAGACGCCCAGAATGCAACAGGCGACCATTGCAGGGCATTAACATAATAAGTGCCCATAACGGCGATAATCCCAAAAAAGATGAATACAAAAATATCACCAAGGCCATTGTAACCCAGTGGGAATGGTCCGCCTGTATATGCAATGCCGAAAATCAGAGAAAGAACGCCAATGAGCAGGATAACCCAGCCTGCATGCCATACAAGTATCAATCCCAGCAAAAAAGCAAGGCTCATTGTGATATACGTTGCCCGTAGCATTTGTTTGGAGGTTATCAATCCACTTGCTGTTGCACGCTGAAATCCTATTCTAGTGTCGCTGTCTGCACCTTTTTTGGCATCAAAATAATCGTTGGCGAAATTAGTGCCGATTTGGATGAAGATGGCACAGATAAGAGCCACAACAGACATCGCAGGATTAAATAAATGTTCACGCAGTGCCAATGCCATACCAATCAATACGGGGACCACTGCGGCGGCCAGGGTTTTGGGGCGGGCCGCGTCAAGCCAAATTTTTAGCATTAGGTCAAAATTATTACACTATTTCACCATTAAAATCGGGATAATTTTCAATGCGATAAGGTACCATTATCGGGAAAAATGGGCAATGACCGTATTAAAATACTCTTTATTCATTAAAATGGACGATTTTGAGATAAGTTGCATGAAAAAATAAGGTTCTTAGAAAACCCATTTGTCTAAAAATAATAACTGAAAGCGGTACCAATTTTAAATTAATTAGTTTTCATTAGGATTATCCAAATTTATAAAGCCATTATTTGGTTAATACCGTAATTAATAGTATCCTCTACGAGGCTGAAACCTAAAAAACTAAATCAATACCATGAGCAAAGTCTATCCACGTTATGATACCCTTCAGGCTGTCAAGGGATACAAAGCCGGTTCGAACGGCATTGGCAGCCTTTCACCTGAGAATATCACAAAGATTTTTGGTGAGAACGCTCTCCAATTGGACACGATGAAGGAACGCCTTCCCAAATCAATATGGAAGGAACTGAAAAAGACCTTACAGGATGGTGAACAGATCCGGCCTGAAGTTGCCGATGCGGTTGCAATAGTAATGAAAGAATGGGCCATAGAACGTGGCGCCACTCACTATACACACTGGTTTCAACCTTTAACAGGTTCAACTGCAGAGAAACACGACAGTTTTATTACCCCCAATAAAGGCGGAGGTGCTGTTGCTGAATTTTCCGGTAAAGATCTAATTCAGGGTGAGCCGGATGCATCAAGTTTTCCGAGCGGTGGATTGCGTGCCACATTTGAAGCACGGGGATACACAGCCTGGGACCCTACGTCTCCGGCTTTTATTATGGAAAATGAGAATGGTGCCGTTCTCTGTATTCCAACTGCTTTTGCTTCATGGACAGGGGAAGCTCTTGACAACAAGACGCCTCTTCTTCGTTCAACCCATGCTCTGAATGACAGCGCACTGAGAGTGCTTCGACTGTTCGGTGATGATGACGTAAAATCCGTCAACTCAACGGTCGGGTTCGAACAAGAGTATTTTCTGATCGATCAGGAATTTTTCTACCGTCGTCCGGACCTTGTAACAGCCGACCGCACGTTGTTTGGCGCCCAACCGCCAAGAGGACAAGAACTGGAGGACCACTACTTCGGCAGTATTCCTGAACGTGTACTTGCCTACATGCTTGAAGTTGAACGTGAATTATATCGTTTGGGAGTACCCGTTAAGACCCGTCATAATGAAGTAGCGCCCGGACAATATGAGATTGCGCCAATCTTCGAAACCAGCAACATCGCTGCTGACCATCAGCAATTGACCATGATCACGCTGAAAAGTGTTGCTCGCAAGTATGGTCTGGTGTGCGTATTGCATGAAAAACCATTTGCCGGTTTGAACGGTAGTGGCAAACATACTAACTGGTCTGTTGCCACTGACACCGGCATGAACCTGCTGGAACCGGGCGAGGATCCACATACAAATAAATTGTTCCTTTTCTTCTGCGCAGCAGTTATAAAAGCTGTACATGATCATCAGGATTTACTCCGTGTCTCGATTGCTACACCGGGCAACGACCACAGACTGGGTGCGAACGAAGCACCACCAGCTATCATCTCCATCTTTGTTGGTGATCAGTTACAGGATATTTTCGATCAGATTGAAAAAGGCAGTGTCACTTCGTCTAAGAAAGGTGGCTTACTGGGATTGGGTACTCCGATTTTACCAACTCTGCCGAAACATGCCGGCGACCGTAACCGTACCTCCCCATTTGCCTTTACTGGTAACAAATTTGAGTTTCGTGCTGTAGGTGGAAGCCAATCCGTTTCCTTCCCTGTATCGGTATTGAACACGATTATGGCCGAATCTCTTGAAAAAATGGCTGACGCTCTCTCATCCAAGATTAAATCTACCAAGGATTTTGATGAAGCGTTGTCTGCTGTTATCAGCGAGACACTTAAAGCATCACAAAAAGTCATCTTTAACGGTGACAACTACACCGATGAGTGGAAGAAAGAAGCAGCGAAGCGTGGTCTGCTTAACTTGCCCATGACGCTTGATGCTACCCCGGCACTCGACAAAAAAGAGAACATCGAGCTCTTCGAAAAATACAAAGTGTTGAATCCGCGCGAAGTGGCATCCCGTCTGGAGATCATTTATGATCAATATTTCAAGACGATTAATATTGAAGCTGAAACAACTCAGACGATCGCGAGTACGATGATCATTCCTGCTGCTATTCGGTACCTGAATGAACTAAATGCAGCCGCAGATCGAGGTAAGCAACTCGATCAGGATATGAGCGGAACGATCCAGATTCTCAACAAGGTCAATTCTACTGTAAATGAATTGACGAAATCGTTAGATAAGCTGGAAAAAGTGAACGCAGATCTCGGCGGTGATACTGTTGAGGAAAAAGCTCATCATATGGCCAAGAATGTTATTCCGGCTATGAATAAAGTCCGTGAAGGGGCTGACAAGCTGGAACGTCTGGTGGCCGATGATTACTGGCCATTGCCAGTATATCGCGAAATGTTATTCCTGAAATAGGAAAACAATTTTTTATGAAAGCCTGACCCTGATTTTCGGGGTCAGGCTTTTTTTTTGCACATATTTTATCAAATGGTGAAAGTTTTTTATTATTTAGCAGATGCATTGCGTCTGTGTGTCATATTCCCAAAACTAAAAATCGAAGCAGTACTATTCCTTGTGGAGACCTGACTAATGATTGTAACTATAGTGAAGAAAGTGAGGATGATTCTAATTTTGAGTTCATCACTTATGATTGCCGCGGGGTGCGCATCATCAAATAAGGCAACAGAATCGTCTTTTTCTTCAGACACCCATATCTTTAACGGGAGCTTAACTAAAGTGGTAAATCTTACTGCTGAAGCCATAAAGGTAGAAGGGATGGGAATTGATGATTCATATCCGGCTGACAGCGGCTATGTCATTATTGCTCATCTGACAAACGAGTATATGTTTAATTCACCCTATTACGGTGGAAGTGATAACGCCCGGGAAGCTCAGGTAAAAGTTTTGGCAACCTTCATCAGCGATTCTAAAACCAAGGTGCATATTCATGCTCCGGAAGAAAAAGATGGTGTCAGCCATTCATACAGGAAAAATGTCAGCAGTAAGATATTTCGCTATATAAATAAGCATCTGAGGTGATTGTCCGGGGAATACGCCCTGTAAATTGTTTAACCCGGATTATTCACCAAGGAATTTAGCGGTGGGCAAGGCGTCACGGAAATGGCGCCAGAATTGTACTTGTGTACGTTGATAAGCCATTTTTGGGACAACGCAGCCCACCGCTATATTTCGAAGCTATGAATCATCATACCCAAAATTGAGTATTCCTATCAAATTTATAAACATAATAAAATCAATATTATGACTACTTATTATGCCTCTTTTCGTGAATAATTCGGGTTGATAATGTGAGCTCGGTATAGAAACTCAGGAAGAATCATTTGGTTTGTTCAACCGTTTGCACAAGTAGAGAATAAACCCGGACGTATTATCCTCCTATTGGGATCCCTACCAGAGTGTTCTATTCTTTATGTTGTCGATTCTTAAATTGAATTCACGTTAAATAAATCCGCAAAAAATGACTATCAAAATTAATGGTCGACATTCCTTTTGGTTAGCGGGATGACGAGCTTCATCAATACACCATGCGGCTCGCGTGAAATCCAGTTAATATCGGCAGAGATGGTACTTGTGCGGTAGATCATGTTCATAAGGCCATGCCCGCCCTTATCCGTTCTGCTCTTGATGCGGTTGATTGCATCCTCAAAATCAAAGCCTGTGCCGTCATCATAAAGTTCAAAGACCAGGTGTTGCTCCTCTTTGAATATACGCAGCTCAATGTGTGATGGGTTTCCGTGTTCAACGGCATTGCTGATGGCTTCCTGCATAATCCGGTATGCCGTAATTCTTGCAAACTGATCGAGACCGGTAGATTCGATCTCCGACTTGATACTGTACCGCAGAGGATAACCGGCGGATTCAGAATGTTTGTTGAGTAAATCTTCAAGCGACTCGGTCAGGCTGAAAAAGTCCAGAGCCGCTGGTTTCATGTCATCCATGATGGTTCGGATTTCCTGGCCAAGCTGATCCATCTCAGGCAGGAGTTCCTGGATCTGTTCAACGAATTCTTCCTTGGAGTATCCGTTCTGCCTGCCGTGCCGGATTCGAGCCTGGGTTGATCTCATGATGCGGCTGAGGATCCCGAGAATCTCATCGTGCAGCTCAAGGGCAATGCGATTGCGTTCGCCTTCAACTCCCTGTGCAAATGCACGCGACACGTTTCTTTCAAGCTCTCTGTGCCGCCGTTCTATTTCAATTTCTTTTTTCTTGGTCTGAAGCTCAAGTTCCCGCTCTTTTTCCCGCATTTTTGCTTCGGACGCCATTCGCCTCAATTGTTCCTGCTCAGCACGGATTCGCAATTGCTCCGTGAGAAACCTCTGATGCTCTTTTCTCCTGGCCTGTTTGTTCTGAAAGGCGATATATCCGTATAGCACTCCAAAAAGCATAAGAATATAAGTGCCGTACGCCCAGTCCGTCAGGTAGAAAGGTGTTGGTATATATAACGAATAACTTGCCGATTGTGGACTCCAGACGCCCTCATGATTTCGTGCAAGTACCTGGAATGTGTAACTGCCATAGGGTAAGTTGGTGTAGAAAGCGATTCGTCGTGATCCGGCATCAATCCAATCCTGGTCATATCCCAGAAGCCGGTATTTGTAACGGACTTTTTCGGCGGCAGACAGATTGGGTGATGTGTAATGAAATTCAACGTCATGAACATCGGCCTTTAAGCTATCGGCGTGTCTCTGAAGCGATAACGTCCTGTCGGCGATGACATTATCAATATAGATCCTGGGACTTATATTGGTTGTTTTAATCTCATCCGGTTTGATTTGAGCAGCCCCGTAAACCGTTGGAAACCAAATAGACCCGTCATCCGTCTGCCATCCCGCCGGCTGGTTGGAACCGTTGCACTCAGTGCTTTTCAGTCCATCATAGGTATCATAAAGCCGTGGGTGGACATAGTCGATTTTTCCATCTGCAAAAGCATTCAGAGAATCAAGTGGAATTGAAAAGATGCCTTTGTTTGAACTCATCCAGAATCGATGCGCATTATCCTCAAAAATGGTAAAAATCACGTTATCCGGCATCCCGTCTTTCATCTGAATATCAGCGACGGAATCGTTCTTGATTCGGACTAATCCACCACCATGCGTACCCACCCACATCGTTTTATTCTCATCCTCGTGAAACGATACGACGACATCGCTGGGGAGTCCGTTTTGTTTGGTTATGGTTTTTGATACGTTGCCGTCTTTAATAATGCAGATTCCGCCTCCTCCGGTACCCAGCCATAGCCTGTGCTGATCATCTTCCCGGATAGCCCGGATATAGTTGTTCGTCAGTCCGTCGTTAACTGTGATGTGTGAAAAATGCCCGTTCTCATAGCGGTCGAGTCCGCCGCCGCTGGTTCCAATCCAAAGGTTTTTGCGGCTGTCTTCGTAAATGCTCAGAACAATATTATCAGAGAGGCCATTTTTAGTTGTATAGTTAGTGATGTGTCCGTTCTTTAAACGGTTCAACCCCCCGTAAGTACTGATCCAGACATTGCCTTTACTATCGCCATAGATCGACCTGACAAAATTGTTGCTGAGTCCATCTTTGGTAGTGATGTGCCTGACTACTTTCCCGTTTTTCAGAACATCAACACCGCCGCCATTTGTACCTATCCATATGCGATTTTCATGATCGCCATAAATCGTCCAGATATTGTTGTTGGACAGGCCTTCGACGGTAGTGAAAGTGGAAAATTTTCCCTTTCGCAGTTCCAGCAGGCCACCCCCTAAAGTTGCGATCCAAAGATTGCCGGTATGATCCATCAGTAAGTCACCAATTACGTCATTAGTCAGCCCGTTGCGTGTGGTGATATTACTGACCATGTAATTAGTAAAGCGGTCCAATCCGTTTCCTTGTGTCCCGATCCATACAGTTCCTGCCTGATCGACAGATATCGAATTAATGGCATTGCTAGTCAGTCCATTGGCTGTCGTGAGCTCCTTTGCATGGTCATTATCCATCACATAGAGACCATCACCGGAAGTTGCGATCCATAACCGGCCCTGGTTGTCTTCCTTGATATCACGGATGTGATTACTGGTCATGCCATTTTTTATACCGTAAGGAATAAAATGGCCGTCTGTGTATTTGTAAAGGCCGCTGCCTCGTGTACCCACCCAGATATTCCCGCTGCTATCGCAAAACAATGCGTCGATATATAATGATTGCGTGGAATCCAGAGAGTAATAGCGTTTCAAAGAATCCCCATCGATGCGAAGCAAGCCGTCACCATAGGTGCCAACCCAAAGATCTCCAGACGAATCAATTGCCATACATTTAATATCATCCGTCATCAATTCTTTAAATCTTGTGTAGCGATGAATCTGTTCGTTCTTCATCAGGAACAAGCCGTTGTTTACCGTCCCGATCCAAATGGTGCTGTCTTTGCCTTCTATCAGGGAATAGATGTAGCTATTGCTCAGCAATCCGGCTTTATCATCAAAGGTCTGAAAACGAAGCCCGTCAAATCTCGCAAGGCCGCTGTACGTACCGACCCAAAGATACCCGCGATTATCCTGAAGCAGTGATGTTACGCTGTTTTGCGGCAACCCGTCGCGCGTTTGATAGGAGACAAGATCAAATTGAGTGAGCGCTTTGGTTGGAGACAAGCTTTGGGCATTCAGGATATCAGGAAACAGAAAGACCACGGCACATATAATAGTGCCAAGCCATAACCTGCAAATTCTCCACTTTAACATACACACCTTACTATCCTGCAAGAAAAGATGTTGCTACTAACCACTACGCTAATATAATAAAATGAAGAAACTGAACAGTTGACAGTGAATAATTGATAGATCGCACAACATAGTTTACACTTTTGTAGCATGACATAGTTTACACTTTTTTTAAAAAAAGAGTTCTTTGACGTGAGTGAAATGTCGTAGCGTTCATCAAAAAGATGAACGAATACGACAGAAGGAAACAAGCGATTTACCGTTATCTGGGCGGGGAAAGCGTCACTGAGATCGTAAAATCTTTAGGCAAAACGCGTCGGTGGTTTTACAACTGGTTAAAGCGTTATCAGACTTGTAAAGCCGAGGGAGAATGGTTCCTCGATCGCTCCCGAGCCCCCAAGACCAAGCCTGCCAAAGTAACCCCATCCCTGGAAGAACAGGTAGTTGAGGCTAGAAAGCGGCTGGAAGAAAAACGCATGGCTCAAACCGGAGCAGTAGCCATCGGATATGAACTGCATGCTCAAGGGATCGACCCACCTCCGGTCTGGACGATCAACCGGATTCTGGCTCGTCAGGGACTGACCAGGAAGAAAACACCGGCTCACCGATCCGCCAAAGAGTATCCCGAGTTATTCGTCCACACCCATCAAATGGATCTGGTGGGACCGCGTTGGCTCAAAGAGGGCGGGCGATTCTATAGCGTCAATATCATTGATACCTGTTCGCATACCTGCTCGCTCACTCCCGTGCGTACGAAAGCTTCCCTGGGCATTGCTGGAACTTTGGCCAGCTTTTGGGCCAGCCATGGTATGCCTGACGCCCTGCAGATGGACAACGAGTTGGCCTTTCGAGGCAGCAATCGGTATCCTCGCAGCTTTGGGCTGGTGGTTCGTTTTGCCTTGGCCCTGGGCATCGCTCCGGTGTTTATTCCGGTCAAGGAACCTTGGCGAAATGGTATGATTGAAAAATTCAATCATACCTGGGATAAACGGTTCTTTCGGACTCAGAACTTCTCGAGCTTTGAAGTCTTGCAACAAGCTTGCCCCGAATTTTCCGCTTTTCACAATGCTAATCATCGGTATAGTTCTCAGCATCATAAAACTCCCGAACAGATGAACCGGGAACTGCCTGCTGGCTGGCTCTATGATGGAAGCATCAATCTGCAGGAGAAGATTCCCTTGGAACAGGGAAGTATTTACTTCATTCGCTTTATTCGAAGCGATCTTAAGCTCCACCTGCCCAATGAATCTTTTCCAGTCCACCCAAACCTGAAATATTCCTATGTGGTTGCCGAAATCAGCGTAGAGAACCATCGTCTGTTGATCGAACAAAATAACAGGGTGATTCAAAGCTTCGAATATCTCATGCCCGTGGACTGGTAGCTTTTCTCAGTATGTGAAAGAACTCATGCTATAACATCGACCCTTAAGCGCCCCCTGCAGGGGGACCAGGGCTTCGCCCCGTTCTTAAGGATCCCTAAAAGTGTAAACTATGTCATGCTATACAACAAATAATTAATAGTAAACAGTCGAATAATCCAATAACAGAATAACTTAAAATGACTATCCTGTATCACTCCAATTGTCATAGTTTTTTCCGGGATCAGAAAATATAAACCGTACCGATAGATTCGAGACCAAGAAACGCAAAAATAAAGAGTCTTACTCCGCGTACTTTGTGGTTAAATGAGAGATATGTCGCAATTAAGGAGAGTCATATAACTTATTAACCAACCCCGGTAACTGCTCTTTCTCTTTAGCAAGCAAATGTTGATCTTAGCATGATACAGAAATTGAAAACAGATTATTTACTATTAATAACATTTTTATGGCCCATTTATCTTTTAATCCCGATGATGTCTACCTGTTTGAGTCGCTCCTGAGTGAAGACGACCGCATGATAATGGAGGCAGCAAGGGAATATGCGCAGAGCCGGCTTGAACCGCGTGCACTCAAAGGCAACCAGGAAGAATATTTTGACATGGATATTGCCAGAGAGATGGGGGAGCTCGGACTTCTGGGTGCCACCGTCGACCCGAAATATGACGGAGGAGGAGCCTCATACACGGCATACGGTCTTATTGCCCGGGAAGTGGAGCGTGTCGATTCTGGTTACCGCTCGTTTATGTCCGTGCAATCATCACTTGTCATGTGGCCGATCGAGACTTACGGAACCGATGAGCAAAAAAAGAAATATCTGCCGAAGCTATCAGCTGGTGAAATTATTGGTTGTTTTGGTCTCACTGAACCCGATCACGGTTCTGATCCCGGGTCCATGGTAACAACGGCTCTTAAAGTAGATGGAGGCTGGATTCTCAACGGTGCAAAGATGTGGATTACCAACTCTCCCATAGCTGACGTCGCAATTGTATGGGCAAAAGCGAAAGATCATAAAGAGGATGAAGGAGTCATCCGCGGATTTATTCTCGAAAAAGACATGAAGGGCTACTCGGCACCGAAAACAGATAATAAGATGTCGCTTCGAGCCTCCAGTACGGGCGAAATAGTGATGGAAGATGTCTTTGTGCCAGATGAAAATGCCTTTCCTGATGTCAGCGGGCTCAAGGGACCTTTTGGATGCCTCAACAACGCTCGCTATGGTATTGCCTGGGGATCTGTCGGGGCAGCTGAGAATTGCTACCATAGAGCACGTCAGTACGTTCTCGATCGTAAGCAGTTTGGTTATCCATTGGCAGCCAATCAGTTGATCCAAACGAAATTGGCCGATATGGTGACTGATATCACCACGATGCAGATGCTTGTGCTCCGGCTTGGTGAATTGAAAGATCAGGGCAAGGCCCATCCGGCGATGATATCGCTTGCAAAACGAAACAATACGATGAAAGCCCTGAACATTGCCCGTGTATCACGTGATATGCATGGCGGCAACGGAATAACCGGTGACTACCGTGTTATGCATCATGTGATGAACCTGGAATCGGTCGTGACCTACGAAGGAACATACGATATTCATGGCTTGATCCTTGGACGTGAGATCACTGGAATACAATCCTTCACACCACGTGGAAACGATTTATAGTGAACAGTTGGTAAAGGCATTGAGTCTCGGTGCGGATGATTCCAATAACCAATTTCTAATTATCTAATTTCAATTAACTGTTTTGAGCGGACGATCATATTTTGCTCACGATACTGCTGTCATCGACGATGGGTGTACAATTGGGGCAGGTTCAAAGATATGGCACTTTACTCATATCATGACTGATTGTTCAATCGGAGAAAGGTGCAATGTTGGTCAGAATGTATTCATCGCTTCAGGAGTGACGCTTGGTAATAATGTGAAGGTGCAGAATAATGTATCAATCTATACCGGAGTTGAATGTGAAGACGATGTATTTCTGGGACCATCCATGGTCTTTACGAACGTTATTAATCCGAGAAGCGCGGTCAACCGGAAAAATCAGTACTCGAAAACCGTCGTACGAAAAGGAGCCAGCATTGGAGCCAACGCTACAATCGTTTGCGGTCATGAGATAGGGCAGTATGCCTTTATTGGTGCCGGGGCCGTCGTCACCAAAGAAGTTCCGGCGTATGCACTCGTCGTTGGGAATCCAGCCAGGAAAATAGGATGGGTCAGTGAGTATGGACATCGCCTGGAGTTTGATGATTCGGGCAAAGCTGTATGTCCTGAAACGGGAGATAGCTATCAGAAAGAGAATGATGTCGTGAAGAAAGTGTAATACGAGGGTAATATTTATGGTTTTTGTAGAAGGAAAAGTAAAATTCGCTGTTATCGGCTGTGGCCACATTGGCAAGCGGCATGCTGAAATGATAACCAGACATCCGGAAGCCGAATTGATCGCATTGTGTGACATACGTCCAAAGGAAGAACTTGGCATCGACACTTATGATGTTCCCTTTTTTCATTCCCTGGACGAACTGTTGGAGGCCGAACCCGATATCGATGTAATAACTATTTGTACACCCAACGGCTTGCATGGCAGTCAGGCCCTGAAAGCATTGGAGAAGCGTGCCCATGTTGTTTGCGAAAAACCAATGACACTGAATAAAGCTGATGCTGAAGCCGTTATTTTTAAAGCTCTGCAGGTGTCAAGGCAGGTGTTTTGTGTGATGCAAAACCGGTACTCGCCTCCCTCAGAGTGGCTGAAAAATGTCATCGAACGGAAGTTGCTCGGTGATATTTACATGGTACAGATTAATTGTTACTGGAACCGTGATGAGCGCTATTACCAGAAGGGCAATTGGCATGGAGATGCTCAACTTGATGGGGGAACATTGTTTACGCAGTTTGCCCACTTTGTGGATCTGATGTATTGGGTATTTGGTGATATCACCGATATCTATGCGAAATTCTCCGATTTTAACCACCAGGATCTCACCGATTTCGAAGACTCCGGTATGGTTAACTTTCGATTTGTCAATGGCGGAATGGGTTGTATTAATTACTCTACCTCCGTGTGGGACAATAACCTGGAAAGCAGTATGACTATAATCGGGAAAAAAGGCAGCGTAAAGGTTGGCGGCCAGTACATGGATAAGGTCAAATACTGTAATATCGATGATTATACAATGCCCGAATTACCACCCACAAATCCTGCCAACGATTACGGACCATATAAGGGATCAGCCGCAAATCATCATTATGTAGTTGATAATGTGGTGGATACTCTCAAGGGTAAAACTTCAATAACAACAAATGCCCTGGAAGGCATGAAGGTTGTTGATATTATAGAACGCATTTACGCCCTTAAAGAAGAACCGAAGAAGACGATAGTCGGATACAATGAGCGATAAGCACAAAAATCATAGACCTGTTTCATCAGCGATCAGACTGACAGGTTCTGGGGAAAAGGGCAGGTTTGTCATCCATATTCAGCTCATATAACCGTTAATAACCAAAAAGTTAGCTAACATAATGCCGGGGAAGGGGAAGTACTGGAAGAATCCGTTAACCCCTTAACCGTTTTAACGGTTTATACCTTACTTTTGATTAAACTCAAGCTATAGCAATGATCTCAGATACATTATCATCTATTATAGACATCAGCCGAAAAGCCGGCGAACGAATCATGAACGTATATGATAAACCGGTGATAGAATACAAAGAGGATAAAAGTCCGGTTACAGAGGCCGACATAGCCGCACATCACCTCATATGTGATTTTCTAAAGGACAATTTTCCTGAAACACCGGTAATCTCAGAAGAATCGGGAATCCCTGATTATGAGGTACGAAAAAAATGGGATCGTTTCTGGCTGGTCGATCCGCTGGATGGAACAAAGGAATTCATCAACAAAAATGGCGAATTTACTGTTAATGTCGCATTAATAGAAAACAGTGAACCGATACTTGGGGTGGTTTATGTACCTGCAAAGAAACTTATGTATTATGCGGAAAAGGGTGCAGGTGCCTGGAAACAAACCGGAAACGGAGATCCGGAACATATATATTCCACAATAGCTGATCCCGACAAGCCGCTGAGGGTTGTGTGCAGCCGGTCGCACGTATCGGAGGCATTGGAAGAGTATCTGAGTAAATATACCGTTCAAAGCCGGATACCTTCGGGAAGTTCTCTGAAATTTTGCCTCGTTGCCGAAGGTATCGCCGATTTATACCCGCGCCTGGGACCAACGATGGAGTGGGATGTTGCAGCCGGCGACTGTGTTTTCCGGAATTCCGCAAAACAAGGGCAACGGAGTTCTGAACTCACGTACAACAAGCCGAATTTCAAAAACCAGGGATTCGTAATCGGTTTTCAATAAACTTATAAACAGTAAAGAAACAGTAAACAGTAAACAGTAAACAATGCAGAAGCGTAACATTGTTTGGTCGGATGGATATCTGAAAAATGAGGATTATGAGAAAAAGAATGGCCACAAAAGCGGAGTGATATGGTTCACGGGCCTGAGTGGTTCAGGTAAATCAACCATTGCCAGGGCTCTCCAGCATGAATTATTTAGGCGTGGATGCATGGTTTACGTTTTGGATGGTGACAATGTTCGTCACGGCCTGAACTCGGACCTTGGATTTGATGAGACGGACCGGAAAGAAAATATTCGCCGGATATCAGAAGTTGCGCATCTTTTTCAGTCAGCAGGTTTTATCGTTTTGACAGCATTTATCTCACCCTTCAGAGAGGACAGAGACCGGGCGAGAAAGATAATTGAACCATCTCCTTTTGTGGAGGTATTTGTCGATACGGACATCGAAGTATGCCAGAGCAGAGATCCCAAGGGATTATATAAAAAAGCTTTAAACGGGGAAATCAAAGACTTTACCGGGATATCATCTCCTTATGAGTCTCCGGAAAAACCCGAAGTCGTTCTTGAAACGGCAAAACAATCTGTTCAGGAATCAGTCAACCAAATGATAACCTGGCTCGAAAATGAAGGATGGTTTGGTGAATAGATATGAGTAGTGAGATAATAGTACTGAGACATGACATGAGCAGTGAGATATGAGATAATATCACATCCCGGTAACTGCACAAGCTAACGGCAACTGTCACCTATCAACCAACAACTTAACACTTAACACTTAACACTAAACACTGAACACTTAACACCGGAATGTTCCTCTGGCTAACTATCATCCTCCTGATCATTATGACCGTACTTCTGGTAATGGAAGTAGCGGATATAGCTATGGTCATCTTTGGGACGCTGGTTATTTTTTTGATTGTGGGTGTTGTCAGTCCGACTGAAGCTTTTTCCGGGTTTTCCAACCAGGGGACCCTGGCGATTGGTTTTTTATATATCATCGCCTATGCCATTCAATCCACAGGCGTTTTGAATCGAATTGGCACAGGACTTTTGGGCAGACCGGAAGAACCGCATTACAAGCGTTTATTACGGTTACTCTATCCAGTGGCGTTAGCTTCAACAGTTACCAATAACACGCCGATAGTGGCTATGATGATACCGATGATAAAACGTTGGTGCCAACGGCACAATGTGGCACCATCAAAAATACTGATCCTGGTTTCATATGCAACGTTGTTAGGGGGGATGTGTACGCTGATCGGTACCAGCACCAACCTGGTTGTACACGGGATGTTGATAAGCAACGGTTATAAAGGATTTAGTTTCTTCGAGCTTGGAACCGTTGGCCTTCCCTTGATGATTGTTGGTGTACTATTTTGTTCGCTGATACTCTATCGTTTTCTGCCTGACCGCAAAGAAGCAATCATAACGCTTGGGGAAAGTACCAGGGAGTTCGTGGTGGCATTGAAAGTATCAGGCAAATATCCACACATCAATAGTAGTGTGGAGGATGCAAATCTTCGTCATCTTAATGGATTGTTTTTATTTCAAATAGAACGTAACGGGTCTGTCCTTGCCCCGGTTACTCCGGAAGAGAAAATTCAACTGAATGACCGTCTGTTTTTTACAGGTGTTCCAAGCACCATCGTTGACTTGCAGAAAGAACCGGGACTCGAGGTGATCAAGGATGTGGAGTTTGATATCAAAAATTACGATTCCAACAAATACCAGACGTTTGAAGTCGTGATATCGAATAGTTCTCCGCTGGTAGGTCAGAAAGTACGTGAGAGCAACTTTCGGCAGGAGTACGATTCCGTCATTCTGGGCATACATCGCAACGGACACCGGTTGAACAAGAAAATCGGTGATATCGTAGTAATGGAAGGTGATACGCTGCTTATTCTGGCTCCAAATTCATTTCATCACCGCTGGTATCACTCAAATGAATTCTTATTGGTATCTAATAGTGAGCAAATACCATCCAGGGAGAGAAAACACACGAATATCATACTCGGGGTTTTTCTTTTGATGATCGTCGCAGTGGTAAGCGGACTAACACCGATGATTATTGCCGCTACGGCTGCTGTTATGGTATTGTTTCTTACCAATAGTATAACTCCCCAGGAAGCAATACGGGCGATCAACTGGAAAGTACTGATTATCGTTGCAGCCTCTCTTGGTTTAGGGAAAGCCGTTCAAAATGCAGGACTGGCGCAAGTTATTGCACAGGTCTTGCAATCTATAGTCGGACAGGAGGGGCCGTTTTTTCTGGTTGCCAGTGTCATGTTAATCACCATGATCTATAGCGGCCTGGTAACGAATGCTGCTTCAGCAGCTATTTTATTCCCGGTAGCGCTAGTTCTGTCCGGAAGCAACAACCCGCACCTTTTGATGCCCCTGGCGTACGCGGTTACTATTGGCGCATCTGCATCTTTCATAAGTCCGATCAGCTATCAGACCAACCTGATGGTGTACGGCCCCGGTGGATACCAGTATTCAGACTATATGCGTGTTGGCCTGCCATTAAGCCTACTTGTCTGGTTAGGAGGCTCATACCTCATATACCTTAAATTCTTCTGAACAACATATGAGTTCAACAACCACTTAACACTTAACACCATTCACCCGCAAGTTCCGGCAATTATGAAATTAAACTCTTATTTTCATACAAATTTCGTACGATTCTTTTATTTTACAGGGTTTCACTTTTAAGAGCGCACCGAATTAGAACAGAAATAAATAATATTCATGAGATCATATAAACTCACACATCTGGACCAACTTGAATCTGAAGCGATACACGTCATGCGGGAAGTTGCGGCACAGATGGAACGGCCGGTCCTGTTGTTCTCCGGCGGCAAAGACTCCATCGTGATGGTTCATCTTGCACTTAAAGCTTTTTATCCGGCCAACATCCCGTTTCCGATTATGCATATAGATACAGGCCATAACTTCCAGGAAGCGTTGGATTTCCGCGATGATCTCGCTAAAAAAGTGGGTGTTGAGTTAATCGTCCGAAAAGTACAAGATACCATTGACCAGGGACGTGCAGTTGAAGAAAAAGGCCCGAACCCCAGCCGAAATGGGCTGCAAATCATTACACTGCTTGATTCCATTGAAGAATTTCAGTTTGATGCGGCATTTGGGGGCGGACGGCGTGACGAGGAGAAAGCCCGGGCAAAAGAGCGTTTTTTCTCACATCGCGACGAATTTGGACAATGGGATCCCAAAAACCAACGTCCCGAGCTTTGGTCACTCTACAACGGACGCAAAAATCCGGGCGAACACTTTCGGGTATTTCCGCTTAGCAACTGGACGGAGATGGACGTCTGGCAATACATTGCCAAAGAAGAACTTGATATTCCGTCAATTTACTTTACACACGAAAGGGAAGTGTTAGATCGCCGCGGGGTTTTGCTGGCAAAATCTGAATACATAACGCCCGTTAATGGAGAAAAATATGAGACCAGAACTGTACGATTCCGTACAGTAGGAGATATGACCTGTACCGGCGCTGTCGAGTCTGAGGCGAGCACCCTGGCCGAAATTATCCAGGAAGTGGCAGCGGCCCGTGTTACCGAACGAGGCAACCGCGCAGACGATAAACGCTCCGACTCGGCCATGGAAGACCGTAAAAGAGAAGGGTATTTTTAATTTTGAATTTTGAATTTTGAATTGATATCGCAGATACTATGATCCATACGCATCCATGTAGTTGACATCGTGTAATCAACAATCACAATTAAAAATTTAAAACTTAAAATTAAGAATTGGTACGTGTGGTTTTCACGATCGCGGTAAGTAGACGTATTAACTCTTCAACATCGGTAATATCGTCAGTCAAATCTCTTTCAATTATGGCTGTTTCTTTGATTAATCTGAGCCAATATCGCGTTTCTCTCGATTCTTTAGATGCAATAGATAATTTTGAAACAAAGTCTCTTCTTGACTGTCCTGCTGTTGCTTCTTCAATATTTGCAGCAATACTAGTACCACATTTTAGTAATTGTTTTGAGATTTCAAACTCTCCAGAAGATCTAAGCTCTCGACAAAGTCGCACAATATGTACAGCAAATGCAAAACTTTTTTCACGAACAACATTCTGCTTTTTCATGGTTGTGATGTCTTTTATGAGTTGTTACATATCAACAAGACTCAATAAATGACACAACCTTACGATCTAAATAATTAAAAATTCAAAATTCATAATTCAAAATTAAGAAATGTCTGAAGCTCTAGACTCGAACCAATATCTCGACATGGACCTTCTTCGCTTCACAACAGCCGGGAGCGTGGATGACGGTAAAAGTACTCTGATTGGTAGATTGCTGTTTGATTCTAAATCCATTTTTGAAGATCAGATGGAGGCGATTGAACGATCCAGCCAGCAGAGTGGCAGCGAGTATACCAACCTTGCCTTGTTAACAGACGGACTTAAGGCCGAGCGGGAACAGGGGATTACCATCGACGTTGCCTACCGGTATTTTGCCACACCCAACCGCAAGTTCATTATTGCGGATACTCCGGGGCATATCCAATACACACGGAATATGGTAACGGGGGCGTCGACCGCAAACCTTGCAATCATCCTGGTTGATGCAAGAAACGGACTGGTCGAACAAACCAGCAGACATGCTTTCATCGCTTCATTGCTACAGATCAAGCATATAGTATTCTGTATCAATAAAATGGATCTTGTCGACTATAAGAAATCGGTATACGAGTCCATCAAAAAAGATCTGGAAAACTTTTCATCAAAACTGGACGTTCCTGAAATCCACTACATACCAATAAGTGCCTTATATGGTGATAATGTAGTGGATAAATCTGAAAATATGTCCTGGTACAACGGTCCGTCACTACTGTACCTCCTGGAGAACATACAGATCACCAGCGATTATAATCATGTCGACTGCCGGTTTCCCGTTCAGTACGTCGTGCGCCCGCAATCAAACGAATGGCATGATTTCCGGGGGTATGCCGGGCGTGTGGAAGGCGGCGTGTTTAAGCCTGGTGATGAAGTGACGGTGTTGCCATCCGGTTTTAATGCTCGCATTACGGGTATACATACCTTGACCGGCGAAGTTGACGAGGCTTTCGGCCCAATGTCAGTGACAATTACCCTCGATGAAGATATCGACATCAGCAGGGGCGACATGATCGTAAAACCGAATAATCAGCCGAATGTGGGACAGGACCTTGATGTGATGATGTGCTGGATGAATCCTAAGCCGCTGCAGGTTCGGGGCAAGTACGTGCTGCGCCATACATCCAAGGAATTGCGTTGCCTGGTGAAGGACGTGCAATATAAGGTCAATATCAACACGCTCCATCGTATGGAAGACGACAAGTCAATGGGCATGAATGATATCGGCCGGGTGACCCTGAGAACAACGGAACCCGTATTCTACGATTCTTATCGCGAGAACCGCCAGACCGGAAGTCTGGTCCTCGTAGATCCATTCACCAACGAAACAGTAGGCGCCGGGATGATTATTTGAGAATTATGAATTTTGAATTTTTAGTTTTGAATTAAGGAAGGGATGGAGCAGGGACGGCATTGCGATAAGTTCTTAATTTAGTATGTAAATTTAGCAGAACACTCACATCGAACTAAAAACGACCAAATCCATTATTGTCTCCTATATGTCTCAAGTCTGTGACTTGTGACCAACCCTGTACAATTTATGGTTACTGTTACCCCGCAGAGCCCTGGCCTTTCCAACCTCAAAACTTCCTATCTTCATTCTGGTTGATAGTTGATAGTTGATAGTTGATAGTTGATAGTTGATAGTTGATAGTAGATAGTTATAGTGACTCTGTGCCTGTTGTCCTAATTCAAAATTCAAAATTCAAAATTTCAAAATCGCTGTTGTCCGATTTCCAATAACTAATTTTCTAATTTCATTCGCATATGTGGCTGTGAAAAATCTCCGAAATATTGTGCCACTGTTCTTTCTACCTGATTATTCATCAAATAGCTGCAAAGCTTACTTGCAGTGATTCAGCGGTTGATTTGTGACCTGATTTCTTACCGTGAATAAATGTTAACATTCATTGATTGTATATAATCATATATTCTAAAAGCCTTGCCTTTATAAGTTGCAGATAACCTAATCTGCAAAAAATGATTGATGGAACATGATAAGAGAGTCCTTGAAATATCATGGTTTTTTTGCCCTCGCTTTACTTCTCATCTCGGTGATGTCCTGCAAAGATACTACCAGCTCGTCTCCACCCCCGGAGTTTGAAGGTGTAGTTTTAGAATCAGGTACCGCCAACCCAATAAGTGATGCGGTGGTATCCATTAACAACCGGAAAGATACAACCGGTACCGACGGAAAATATTCTTTCCCGAAAATCGAAGTTGGTACTTTTATAATGAGTGTCATTGTAAAAGGATACAAAAGCGTCAATGATACCGTAAAAATTGATAACGGGTATAACTATTTGAAAGTTGAGTTGGAAAAGTCAACTACCGGATCAGGCAGTAGTACAACAACCTTGTCGGGCAAGGTAACTGGCAGTGCGACAAATGATCCTATTTCGGAGGTGGTTTTGAGCATCGACAACAAGAAGGATACGACCGGACAGGACGGGAGTTACCAATTCGATAACCTGCCACCCGGTGATTTCACCTTTACTGCCGCGGCAAGCGGTTATACCAGCTACAGCCGTAGCATCACGATTAAATCAGGAAACAATGTCCTGGATTTACAGTTAAATAAAAAAGGCGCTAATACGGGATCACTGGCCGGTGTTATTCACGATTCCCAGACCGGGGATCCCGTGGTTAAGGCCGTTGTAACCATCGATAACAAGAAGGATACGACCGGACAGGACGGGAGTTACCAATTCGATAACCTGCCACCCGGTGATTTCACCTTTACTGCCACGGCAAGCGGTTATACCAGCTACAGCCGTAGCATCACGATTAATACGGGAAACAATGTCCTGGATTTACAGTTAAATAAAAAAGGCGCTAATACGGGATCACTGGCCGGTGTTATTCACGATTCCCAGACCGGGGATCCCGTGGTTAAGGCCGTTGTAACCATCGATAACAAGAAGGATACGACCGGACAGGACGGGAGTTACCAATTCGATAACCTGCCACCCGGTGATTTCACCTTTACTGCCACGGCAAGCGGTTATACCAGCTACAGCCGTAGCATCACGATTAATACGGGAAACAATGTCCTGGATTTACAGTTAAATAAAAAAGGCGCTAATACGGGATCACTGGCCGGTGTTATTCACGATTCCCAGACCGGGGATCCCGTGGTTAAGGCCGTTGTAACCATCGACAACAAGAAGGATACGACCGGACAGGACGGGAGTTACCAATTCGATAACCTGCCACCCGGTGATTTCACCTTTACTGCCACGGCAAGCGGTTATACCAGCTACAGCCGTAGCATCACGATTAATACGGGAAACAATGCCCTGGATATACAGTTAAATAAAAAAGAAGCTAATACGGGATCACTGGCCGGTGTCATCCACGATTCCCAGACCGGGGATCCCGTGCCAAAGGCCGTTGTAACCATCGATAACAAGAAGGACACGACCGGACAGGACGGGAAATATGAGTTTAAAGACCTCAATACCGGAACTTATCCTGTATTAGTCAATGCTCCTGATTACAAGGAGGTAACACAGTCGGTTACGATCAACAGGGGGCAGAATAGCTTCAATATTGAAATTAACGGAATTGGAACTTTATCTGGTACTGTTACTGAAGACGGATCGGGAACCAAGATACCAGGTGTTGTTGTCGAGTTAAACGGGAAAAAATCAACAACGGATCAAAATGGCAACTACTCAATTAACAGCGTGATGGTTGGCTCGTACAATGTGACTGCAAAGAATGATAAATATAATGATTACACCAAGTCCATAGATATCAAAAAAGGGGCTAACAAACTTGATATCACCATGACGCCAAAACAGCAGTTTGCCAATGTTCAGGGAACTGTTTCGAATGGTAATGGTGATCCCGTAAATGGGGCATTAGTGATACTGGCGGGGAATCAGAAAAAAACGGATAACAGCGGATATTACCAGTTCCAGTCGATACCACAGGGTCAGTATGACCTCAAGGTAACAAAAGACGGATACAAGGATTACCAAAAAGCCATTTTACTGACAACTTCTGAAGTGCGTTATGATATTGTGATGACGATGTCCCCAATAGCGCCGCCCCAAAACCTCTCAATTGAGAAAGCTAAAGATACGGAAATAAAAGTAAGCTGGGACCCGGTAAAAAGTGAAAATCTGGAGGGATACAACGTTTACAATATCATGGATCAATCTGGTCCCGTAAATGGGAAACCAATAGATGTCAATGTTGCCAGCTACACCGCAGATAAGCTACACCCCGGCATCTATTCGTACCGGGTGACGTCGGTTAATCTTGAGCAGGTTGAAGGAAATAAAAGTACAGCTACTGACTCGACATTTATTTACAATACAATACATTCGGACAATTTTGATGGAAAGAGTCTGGATTTATTTAGATGGTCGTCAACCGAGCGCAAGCTATCCGGTTTTAGCCTGACATCTGATTCCCGGTATGTGATTGATGGCAAAAGATCACTGCTGCATACAGAAGATAAATCGCGTGTACTCTATTCATCTTCTATGGTTCCGTCGCAAAGCCGTTATACGGCAACAGTGAAAGTGAAGCCTCTCGCTACCGGAAGCATATTCGAGCTGTCGCTGGATAACGGCCAGTCCGGAGGATCGAGTCCTGCGGTATGGCTGGAAGTGGATGGTGCCGGGAAGGTTTCCATTGGATATAAGGATGCTCCAAAAGGCACTTTGAATCCATCGTTTTCATATGGTGATTACGCAAATAATGTCTTTAAGATCGGTTTGTTCGTTGATACGAGCAGCAAACGGTTCTGTATACTTGTCAATGACATCGCCGTCTACACTTCAGGTTATTCACAGGATAATCTGAACAGGCTCTATTTGTATTTCCAAAACAAGGAAGCCATTGATGATATCGTAACCGGCAGTGTTGAATAAAAACGGGATTAATGTTGTATTCATTTATCCCTGAATGACGATCGTTCACGACATCTGATGCTTTAATACCCCGGAAACATTGTTCTGATTGTACAACACATATATACTATTGACAACTAACATTGAGGTTTATTCTGATTTAAGGCCCTGTATCCTTACAGGGCTTTTTTTTGTTCAATATTTGATGCCGGATTATTATCATAATTAACGTGAGTTTGATATAAGCATTGGAAGAAATCGTTAAAACGATTCGTTTTAGATTCGTTGACTCACAGCACCTGGATTAATCCGGGTGTTAGGGAGAAACCGTTAACACATGAACCGTTTTAACGGTTTGTGCCGGTCCGGATATACGCCTGTATGTGTGAAATCAGCATCTTTGCAGGTTTATCTTATCTCGAACTCACATTAATTAGAAAAGCGATGCTGGTTTTTCACCTTGTAGTTATGGATTACCTATCGTTGTTTCGGGTATTTTTCGATGCAGGTTGAGACACGAATACTCCGGATTCACTCCCATTTGCACGTTCCATCATGCAACAAATACTAACTGGAATCCTTGCCGTACCGGGTGGCAATTACGGCAAGCATATGTTCAGCCAGATCACCCGGGACCTTTTCCCGGTTCCTGCAGTCAAACACATGATGAGTCATTGTCAGACAACAGGCTATAATATACATATCAACCTTATCCTGAAGTCCAGTTATTTCTGCCTCGGGTATTAGTATGGTGATAGCCGATGAACAGTAAGCAGTTATCATTTATTACCAATCGGAAAATAATTCAAAATTCAAAATTCATAATTCAAAATTCAAAATTACCCCATCTCCAATTCCCAAATTTCTAATTTCTTCCGCTGACCGCTGACCGCTGACCGCTGACCGCTGACCGCTGACCGCTGACCGCTGACCGCTGACCGCTGACACTAAATTTCATAAAAGTTGCTATCTTGTTTAAACACGCAAGTGTTTCGAATGCAATATAACAGTCAATTGTGCTATGAGCCTTTCCGTAACAAAGATTATTGCAAACTATTTTGAACAAATATCACACGTGATTGCAGTGTATTTATTTGGTTCTTTTTTAGATAAGGGATTCGAATGCGCGGAAGATATCGACATTGCTGTTTTATTTGACTACAAAAACGAACCTGTTTTTCTAAAACAGCTTAGCTTCCAGGAGGACCTGTCTGAATTATTACATAAAGATGTTGATTTAGTGGTTTTAAATTCAGCATCGACCATTTTAAAAATGCAAGTGATTAGGAAAGGGCAGCTATTGATTACACGGAATCAGGGAGTTCAAAGTCGTTTTGTGGTACAAACACTGGGTGAATATTTTGATCTGCAACCTTTGCGTCACACAGTTGAGCGTAAAATCGTCCAAACTTACGTGTTGCCTCATGATTGATCGCGATCTGGTATTTGAAAAGGTTAGCAATATTCGCCGGTGCCTCAGGCGAATAAAACAAACCACAAGCCTGATGCCGGATTCATTAACAGATATAAATGTACAGGATATTTTTGTTTTGAATCTTCAGAGGGCAGTTCAAAGCGTTATTGATTTAGCTGCTCACGTTGTTACGAGCGAAGATCTCGGATTACCGGCAAGCCTGCGGGATAATTTCAGATTGATGAACGAGGCCGGTATTATCGACGAAAAACTCAAACAGCATATGGAATCGATGGTTGGTTTCAGGAATATCGCCGTGCATGAATATCAGAAGTTGGAAAATGATATCCTCGGGGTGATTCTTACCAAACATCTGACCGATCTTGAAGATTTTTATAAAGCCGTTATAAAACATTATCAACTGGAATCGTAAAAAGGAAGATAAATTATAAACGGTGATCAGTGGAACAAACGTTGTGTCTCAGTACCTTTGTGTCTGTCAACCCAATTCCCAATAACTAATTTTCTAATTTCATACGCTGACCGCTTGTTGCTTGTCCATGAATGCAATACTTTATTATAAGTAATTATATAGCGTAAACTTAGACTATTATATGAATTCTGGCTCGCTACAAGCCGTTACGTTACAAGAAAAATTACCCGACCGGCTGATAGATGCGCTGGTTACGATGGGTCGAAAGTATCATAAGTTAGGGGTGGAGCTTTTTATATTCGGTTCATTTGCTTATGGTAAAAATCGGAATAATTCTGATCTGGATATCGGCATAGAATGGTCTGATAAAAGAAATGTTCACTTGTTGAATCAACTGGAGAAAGAGATCCGCGATTTGCCGACCATCCGGAAAATAGATTTGGTTGATTTTAGCCGGGTAGACAACCAATTCAAACATGTAGCTGGTCAGCACCGCTTGTATTTGCGTTTTTTACAAAGGGAGAAGGCGTGAAAAAAGAAGCTCTGTTCAGAGATTACAGTGATATTCTGAAACGATGGGAAAATGTTTTGAATCAGGCTTCTAATGATATTGTTCGTGATTCTGCTATTCTTCGTTTTGAACTGACATATGAAGTTGCCTGGAAGCTTTTACAATTAGTTCTCCGAGAGGAAGGATACGAGATTAACAGTCCCCGGCAGGCATTTGAACAGGCATTCTTGATGGGTTGGATAAGAGACGAAGAAATCTGGCCTCAGATCATCCGGGCTCGCAACACGGCTGTGCATGTTTACCATCAGAAACAGGCTGATGAACTGTATCATAACCTGTCAAAATATTTCAAAGCGTTTAAAGAATTAGAGAAAGCCTTATCCGGGTACAATAAACAGTAAACAGTTAATAGTTATCTGTTATTAACAATCGGAAGAATTCAGCCGCATCGATTTCACATTGAAAAGAAATTCAAAATTCATCCCGAGGCTTCGGGAAAAATTCAGAATTGCGTTGTGCCTCAGTGTCTGTTAATCCGCCAACCAAATTTCTAATTTCTCCTCCCTGTCGCAAGTCTGTGACTTGTGACCAACCACCCAACCTCAAAACTTCCTATCTTCTTTCCCGCTGACCGCATTTATAAAATCTGCTTAAACAAGATTAAGTTTCAGATTGAGACGTATGATGTCGGCATCCGAAAGTTGTAATAGTGCGCTGGTTTGCCCCTTCTCGTCAATAAACTCAATTTCGAAAGTATTTTTATCCAGGATTTCTACAACAGTTCCCACATCACCCCTCTTCAGGTGATGAGAGGGGAAATCCTTTAATAATACAACACTATCTAATTCTTTAATCTTGTTCATACCTAAATTTAGTTTTTTGCGTAGCAAGTGACAAGATGGGGATTTTTGTTTCCTTTAGGAATCATCCATACTGTTATAACGGCAGCAGATTGTTCATCATTATGTAGTTGAACGTCCACCATATAACGGGTTCCGAAAACGTCTTCATGCCTGACTGAAGCATCGGAATGAGGCAAAGCCTGAAGTATTTCCTCCTTTAAAAGGTCAGCATCTTTTTGTTCAATACCGAGCATAGATTTAAAAACCCGCGCCTTATGCCTGCCAGGATGACGCGGATTCAAACTATAGTCCCTGAGTTTCCGGATATCAATAAAAGCATTATCATAATTGGGTAGCTTCATTGATAATTATTTCGGGTTTTAATTTCTACGTAGTTAACGATGATATATAAGCATGTTTAACTTTCCAATAATATTTTTGCACAACAAAAATGATTGATGCCTCCCCTAATTTCCCTCTATCCTAATTCCCTTATTTTTCCCGTTGACCGCTCCATTATACCGTCTGCCCAAAAAGTGGATGATACCTTGGGTATTTATTCATGTGATCTCATCGAGATGGAGAAGGTTAGAGCCGACTTTAAGGCTTTGATCCGCAGAAACGGGAAAATTATTTATGAACGAAAAAGAAATATCTTTTAGTAATTTTGCCAGGGCTGTTGATAAACTGACAGAAGGAATTAACCCGAATTATTCACGAAAAGAGGCATAATAAGTAGTCATAATATTGATTTTAATATGTTTATAAATTTGATAGGAATACTCAATTTCTTGGTGAATAATCCGGGTTAACGAGGCGAGTTCAGAGCTCGATCGTGACGGAGTACTTCAACGGTTTGAGTTTTCCTTCGAGTTATTCTGGAAAACATTAAAACTCATTCTGCGTTTTGAAGGTTTTGACTGCCAAAGTCCGAGAAACTGCATTAAAGAAGCCTTCCGGCATGGTTATTTAGCAGAAGGTGAAATATATTTGGATATGCTTGAAGATCGCAATCTCAGTTCTCACATTTATGATGAGCAAACAACTATTGACATATTTGATAGAATCAAAAAACACTATTCGAAAGAATTGGTGCAATCAAAAAAACGTTTCAGGGAATATGTAAACAGTGAACGGTGAACATTGATCAAGATAATTCAAAATTCAACATTCATAATTCAGAACTATCCCGCTATCCCAATTCCCAACTTCCTTTTAGTTGATAGTTGATAGTTGATAGTTGATAGTTGATAGTTGATAGTTGATAGTTGATAGTTTTATATAGTTGATAGTAAGACTCGGTGCCTGCTATCCGGTATCTAATTTCCAATTACTAATTTCTCCTTTGACCGCTGACAAACTCTGTGCCTCAGTGCCTTCTGCCTCTGTGCCTGTTGTGTCAATGAGGCAGATACAGAGATTTTGCAAAGCCTGTCCTTATTGTATATTTGGAAGTAACAGATGCTTGTTATAATAGTAAAAGGTTATTCGATGCATACATTTCTGAGTATGGAAATAAAAAAGCATGAGAGAATTGAATTCAACGCGGATATAACTTGATTATGGAAAGAGTAATAAAGAAATATAAACTTACAGGTAACCAACAGATCCTGGATGATAAACGTTACTGGGAAAATCAATCCGCAGAGCACAAAATCGAGGTTCTTGAATCGCTGCGTGAGGATGCCTTTAAATTAGGGATATATACAGATAAAGATGAATGTAGAAAAAGACTTCGAAGAGTTCTTCGAATTACTAAACAAAAATAACGTATTGTATTTGGTTGTTGGAGGGTATGCATTTGCTATTCATGCAGAACCACGATTTACAAAGGATCTGGATATTTTTATAAAGCGGGACAAAGACAATGCACAAAAAATTATTAAAACTTTCCATGATTTTGGATTGGGCTCTCTTGAATTATCGGAAGCCGATTTGCTCGATCCTGATCAGGTAATACAATTGGGCAACCCCCCACTTCGTATCGACCTGCTGACATCGATCTCCGGTGTCGACTTCGAAGAAGCCTGGCAACATAAAGTTATCGGGAGGTATGGTGATCAGAAGGTATATTTCATTGGAAAAGAGGAACTGCGCAAAAACAAGAAGGCAGCAGGTAGAAAATCAGATTTAGACGACCTGGATAAGCTGGGATAGAAATCGTTTTTCTGGTGATATCCACATTTACACAAGCAAAAAGACATTTTGAACAGGATTATCGCACGAGAAAGAAATGAATAATAAAACAAAACCAAACAAATGTCCTGCCTGCGGTGGCACGTTGAAAGATGGTACAACAACATTCACTGTTGACTACGGCGAGGGCGTAGTGGTAGTACGAAATGTGCCGGCAACCGTCTGTTCACAATGCGGATCGGACTGGATTGATGATGAAACTGCCGCTAAGCTGGAAACCATTGTCAATGATGCAAAGACAAAACACAAAATTGTCGAAGTTACCTCTATACCTGCCTGAATACAGTGTTCAGTAAACAGTAAACAGTAAACAGTAAACAGTGAACAGTGAACAGTGAACAGTGAACAAAACTTTCTGCCTTTCTGCCTGTGAAACAAATAACTCAATAACCCAATAACTAATTTCTCTCCCTGACTCCTGACTCCTGACTCCTGACTCCTGACTCCTGACTCCTGACTCCTGACTCCTGACTCCTGTTATAAAATCTACCTAAAACCCGGTATATTTAGTAAAACCAACCTTTAAAAACAGAAGAAATCATGGTTACTGTAATAAAAAGGGGTAGTCCCCCAAAGATGGTTAAGGAGAAATATGAAAAGCTTAGAAGAAGAAAGGGGCAGAAGAATATTAAAAAGTTCTGTGGAGTCGTGAAATTAAAAGAAGACCCTTTAAAATTACAAAAGCAATGGCGGGATGAGTGGGAGTAACCTGTTACTTGACACAAATATTATTCTTTATATTTTTAGGCGGAGACGACACACTTGTTCCGCTTATTGAGGAAAAGAACCTGATTATATCGATTATTACCGAAATAGAAATACTTGGTTATGAAGCTCTGAGAGGAGAAGAACTAATCCAAACAAAACGATTTCTGAATCATTGCTCCTCGATAGGCATTACATCGGATATAAAAGAAAAAGCCATCTCTATTCACAGGAAATATAAAATAAAACTCCCCGATGCAATTATCGCTGCAACATCTGTAAGTCTGGATGTACCTATAATTACAGCAGATAATGATTTTAAAAAGGTTAAAAATTCAAATCTGATTTTCTACGAAAGATAGACAACTATTCAGTATTACAGGTCTCAACCTCCCATATTCATAACTTCTGATCTTCTTTTTGGTTGAAGTTGATAGTTATCGCTGAATGGTAAAAGGGATTATTTAAACGGGAAATAATTCAAAATTAAACATTCATAATTCATAATTACCCTAATTTCCAATTCCCAAATTTCTAATTTCTTCCGCTGACCGCTGACCGCTGACCGCTGACCGCTGACCGCTGACCGCTGACCGCTGACCGCTGACCGCTGACCGCTGACCGCTGACCGCTGACCGCTGACCGCTGACCGCTGTGCCTGTTGCCTCGATGAGGCAGATGTAGAGATTTTGCAAAGCCTGTCCTTATTGTATATTTGGAAGTAACAGATGTTTGTTATAATAGTAAAAGGTTATTCGGTGTATACATTTTCTGAGTGTGGAAATGAAAAAGCACGAGAGAATTGAATTCAACGCGGATATAATTTGATTATGGAAAGAGTAATAAAGAAATATAAACTTACAGGTAACCAACAGGCCCTGGATGATAAACGTTACTGGGAAAATCAATCCGCAGAGCACAAAATCGAGGTTCTTGAATCGCTGCGTGAGGATGCATTTAAATTAGGGATATATACAGATAAAGATGAATGTAGAAAAAGACTTCGAAGAGTTCTTCGAATTACTAAACAAAAATAACGTATTGTATTTGGTTGTTGGAGGGTATGCATTTGCTATTCATGCAGAACCACGATTTACAAAGGATCTGGATATTTTTATAAAGCGGGACAAAGATAATGCACAAAAAATTATTAAAACTTTCCAGGATTTTGGATTTGGTTCTCTTGAATTATCGGAAGCCGATTTTCTCGATCCTGATCAGGTAATACAATTGGGCAACTCCCCACTTCGCATCGACCTGTTGACATCGATCTCAGGTGTCGATTTCGAAGAAGCCTGGCAACATAAAGTTATCGGGAGGTATGGAGATCAGAAGGTGTATTTCATTGGAAAAGAGGAGCTGCGCAAAAACAAAAAGGCAGCAGGTAGAAAATCAGATTTAGACGACCTGGATAAGCTGGGATAGAAATCGTTTTTCTGGTGATATCCACATTTATACAAGCAAAATGACATTTTGAACGGGATTATCGCACGAGAAAGAAATGAATACATTGTACAGTAAACAGTAAACAGTAAACAGAAACTTAGTGCCTTCTGCCTTTGTGCCTGCTACCCCAACTTCCAATTCTCAAATTTCTAATTTCTCTCCCTGACTCCTGACTCCTGACTCCTGACTCCTGACTCCTGACTCCTGACTCCTGACTCCTGACTCCTGACTCCAAATACTGTCAAATAACCACAAACAACCATGAAACCAACCCAATAACTCAATAACTTAATAACCCAATAACAACCAACAAGCAAAACCCGCAACTCGCAACCGGCAACCCGTCCCAATTCAAAATTAAGAAGCCCTTTACCGAAAACAATCAACACCGATTGTAACAAGACTGTCGTCCAAAGACATGCCAAAACTCGATGACTATACCCCCGAATTACTGAGCAAAAGGTATTCCTACAACCTCACACTCTTTAATTCAAAATTCATAATTTAAAATTCATAATTCCTAAATGCAGCCGAACGACCACAACAAATGCTCCGAAGAGACGGGCCAGTACCGCCTGGTGGCTGTGGTAGCCATCGAAGGCCGGGGATAAGATACGATAGGATGGTTATGTTTTTTTCTATTTTAGAATTTGCGTTATATTAATTATTGTAATGTAATTACCGGTTCTGATAGCAAACAAGGTTATCACTCACGGCCATAAAGATGCCAACTTTACAGGAATATATAAAGAAGTTACCCCCTGACCTTGAAAAGGAAGTAAAGGACTTTGTAGAGTTTTTACTTAAAAAAAGAGGCCGGAGACATCATAATAAATTATCTCAAACCTGGGCCGGAGCTCTGAAAAAGCATAAGAGTGAGTACACATCAATAGAGTTGCAAAAGAAATCATTACAGTGGAGAGACGAATAAATCATTGTATTTATTAGATACAAATATATGGCTGGAGCGACTGCTTGACCAGGAAAAATCCGATTTAGTGGGTCGTTTTCTTAACCATGTCTCTTCCGAATATCTTTTATTACCGACTTTGCTCTCCATTCAATTGCAGTTATAATGGGCCGATTAGGTGAAAATAAGGGTCTTTTGCGTTTCGTAGACGATCTATTCGAGAACAATAATACAAATCTTATTCATCTTGATCCTGTTGATTTTCATTCAATTGATCGTAATATGAAACAGTATAAACTGGATTTCGATGATGCCTATCAGTACACAGCGGCAATAAAATTCGGATTACAGTTGATCAGTTTCGACTCCGATTTTGACAGGACTGAACGAAAACAAAAACCTACATTAAGACAGCGTAAAATTTTTGATCGATGCTCAACAATGTTTTAATATTCTGTGTTGCCAATAACAGATAATCAAGATAATTGATGGAGAAACAGATTATGAACAAAGAACTCTTTGAAAAAGCCTTAGAGATGGCTCCTAATGAACGATTAGCTTTTGCCGAATTAATCCTTGCAAGTTTAGAACATGAAGATAATGAGATCCGGAACACATGGGTCAATGAAGTGAATGATCGGATGAAAGCAGTAAATGAAGGCCGGTCCAGGTTGCTAGATTTTGAAGCCTTGTATAATGAAGGTTAAGATACATGAGTTGGCAACAAAAGAATTTGATGAAGCCGTTGAGTGGTATGAACTTCAATCAAGAGGATTGGGTGAACGGTTCAAGCAAACAGTGATTGAACAAATAAGTAGTATTAAAAAGAATCCCCAATGGTATCTAATAGAAAGAGAAAATATTTACAAGGCCTATATCCCCAAATTCCCTTTTAAGATTCTTTTTACAGTGGAAGAAGATGAAGAAACGATGGTTATCTGGGCTATAGCACACATGCACAGACGGCCATGGTATTGGCAGTCAAGAACACGGTAATCAGAACTGGACAGGTTGTTCTCCATTCCATTGTTATCAGCTCTGAGCTTCCCAATTCATCCCGAAGCCTCGGGAAAAATTACGAACTCAAAATTCCCAAAGTCCTCCCAACTTCAAAACTTCTGCCATAGGCATTCCTTCGGAGCTATCTTGCTCTATCAAACCGATGACCACCGCTACAAACAATGAGTAATAAACAATGAACAATTATCAATGAAGCAGACTTAGTACCTCGGTGCCTGTTGCCTTTGTCCCTGTTAACTCAATTAATAATGAGTAATGAACAATTAGCAATCAACGGAAAATAATTCAACATTCAACATTCAACATTCAACATTCATAATTCATAATTCATAATTCATAATTACCCCGTTATCCCAATCCTCAATAACTAATTTCTTTCCCTGACTCCTGACTCCTGACTCCTGACTCCTGACTCCTGACTCCTGACTCCTGACTCCTGACTCGCCACTAACCACAACCACCTACCTTCTGACCAATTCTAATTAAAACTTCAAAATTAAGAATTCAAAATTAGAAACTTTATCCGATAAGCAAAAAACCGTATTATTCAGGCTTAAACGTGGTAGGTTGCAGTTCGAAAGTTATCCCATACGACGGTAAACAAAAGACGCGTAACCTGTTGCAGCTTGTAACCGATAAGTCTTGCCGACTCAATTCAAAATTGATCCCGGGTTTTCGGGAAAAATTCTGATTTGTTCACCGAAACAGCTCTAAATACCGAAACCGATGTCACTAGGATTTTGATTAATGAAGAATCAAGGTACCCCATCAATTCTACGACTCCATTAATTCAAAATTAAGAATTCAAAATTACTTGAATGCAGCCAAACGACCATAACGACCAGGATCACAACAAAAAATCCCGCAAACAATCTGAAGAAACCGGTTTGAATCATACCAAAGATTCGTATGTAAATCAGTTGTTTTTTTAAGATATTGCTATGGACTGCAATGAAATAAAATTCAGCCGGCATGCCATTACCCAGATGTTCGCCAGGTCTATATCCAAAGACGAGGTAGTAAAAGTCATAAAAAACGGAGAAATTATAACAGAATATCCTGATGATACTCCTTATCCAAGCAAATTGTTATTAGGTTTCATAGGTGATAAACCGTTACACATCGTTATAGGACTCGATGAAAGTGATATGGTATGTATTGTTATTACAGCGTATCAACCTGACTTGAACATTTGGGAATCAGATTATAAAACAAGGAAAAGATAATGAAGTGTGTTATTTGTAAAATCGGAGAAACACGTGAAGGTATTGTAACCGTTACCCTACAAAGGGATATGAGCATTATTATCATAAAAAATGTTCCGGCGGAAGTATGTGAAAACTGTGGCGAGTATTACTTGAGCGAGAAGGTAACGGACACGGTATTACAAATCGCGGAAAAAGCAGCGGAAAACAAACCTGAAGTAGAAATTCTACAATATGCGGCATGACAGTAAACAGTAATCAATTAACAGTGATCAGGATAATTCAAAATTCATCCCGAGACTTCGGGAAAAATTCATAATTACCGCTGTCCCAATAACCAATTTCCTAATTTCTTCTCCTGACTCCTCCAATTCAAAATTAAGAATTTAAAATTCAAAATTACTTGAATGCAACCCGACGATAACGACCACAACAAACGTTCACGTAAACACTCCGAAGAAACGGGCCTGAACCTTGCCGAGTATCGCTTGGTGCCTGTGGAGGCTATTGAAGGCGAAAACGAGGATAAGGATACCATTGACTTGGTGGCCTTGGCAAAGACCCTTTGGGATAACCGGAAGACGGTGTATAAAGTGGTTGGGATCTTTCTAGTGATCGGGTTGTTGATTGCGTTTCTAAGCCCAGTGGAGTATCAGACTCAAACTACGCTAATGCCGGAACTGCCAAGTTCCAGTCAGAGCGGTGCTGCCGGACTACTTCAAAAATATGGTGGATTATTGGGAATAAATTCTTCTGATTTAGGTAATAGTGGTCAGTCAACGATCAATCCGATGTTATATCCTAACATAATACAATCAACTCCTTTTATGGATGAGCTGATGAATCAAAAGGTACATTCCTCTAACTATGATACAACTGTATCAGTTTTTAATTATTTCAATGAGCTTTATACACCAAGCATATTTTCATATGTGCTGAAATATACTATAGGTCTTCCTGGGCAGGTTAAAAAGTTATTCACCAGTAATTCAAGTTTTGATTCAACCGTTTATGACACATCTGGTGCAGTATTAAGTTTAACTCAAGAACAAAAAAGTGTAATAGATAATCTAAGTAATCGGATTTCTGCCAGTGTGGATGACCAGAGTGGGATTATAACTATATCATCCGAAATGCCAGAACCTCGAATGTCAGCAATTTTGGCTAATAAAATGATCCGTCTTTTAAAAAATTATGTGACAGATTACCGTACACAGAAAACAACTCAAGATTATGATTTTATAAAAGGGCAGTACAAACAGGCTGAATCACGATTTAAGAAAGCACAAGACACCCTTGCAAAGTTTCAGGATCAAAATCTGAATTTGGCAACTGCCCAAGCTAATACACAACTTAAACGATTACAGGACGAGTACAATCTTGCATATAATGTTTATAATGGATTGGCTCAACAAATGGAACAGGCTCGCATAGCAGTTCAACAAAATACGCCGGTATTTAAGGTATTGGAACCAGCCACAGTACCTCTACAAAAAGAAAAACCTAAACGAATGATTCTAATAATGATGTCAATCATTTTAGGGAGTGTAACGGCTTTTTGCATAATTTTTATAAGGAATTTTGTTTTTAAAAAAGCTGTCAAATAAGTGAAGTATTGAATAACAAAAAGTATAAAATTAATCTCACAGATAGACCATGAAATATATAATGAATATTCTACTGTCGTTAGCTCTTTTCCTTATGTGTTAGATATTTCCTGTTTCTATAATTGTAGTACAACACCAGGTTTATTAATTCACTAATAAATTTGAGAATTTTTAAAAAGATTGTTAGATGTCTTCTGTTTGGTTTCTGATACCCGCACGCGGTGGATCAAAAGCGATACCGCAAAAAAACCTTCGATTGTTGAACGGAAAACCACTTGTTAGTCATGTGTTAGATACGATAAATTCGATTACAAGGAAAGACCGGATCATAATTTCAACCGATAGTGAAGAAATTAGAAGCATCACAGATGGGAGAGCTATAATTCACAATCGGTCGACGATTGGAGCCGGAGACAAGGCAACCTTAGACGATGTTGCTTTGGAAGTCTGTGATTACCTCTTAAAGAATGGTCAAGCCACTCCCAATGATATTTTAGTAACTGTCCAGCCGACCTCTCCTTTTTTACAATCTAATACGTTAAAGAGAGCTATTGCTAAATTTGATGATCCAGATACTGATACGGTCCTTACAGTAGTTGATGACCGACATCTCCGATGGACAATCAGAGAGGGAAATCCCAAACCCCTTTATACAAAAAGAGTTAATCGACAAGAGATGGAGCCAATTTACTCGGAAACGGGGGGGATTATTGCATCAAGGATAAACTCATTGTTGGAGAATAAAACTAGGATTGGTGAAAAGATTGCTCTTATTGAAATAGATGAGAAAGAAGGGTTGGATATCGATTCTTATGAAGATTGGGCAAGGGCTGAGTTTTGGAGTAATCGTATTCGAGTCTTCATTCGTGTTGACGGATCAAAAAAAATGGGATTTGGTCATCTCTATCGGGCATTAGCGTTAGCACAGAATTTAACCGCACACGAAGTTTTTTTTATTACACTTAACAATGGTGAGTATAAAATTGGAAAAGATTTTTTATCCAGTCACAATTTCCCCCTCTTGGAAATTAGTGAACAAGAGGATCTCTTTAGGCTTATTGATAAATATCATCCGCAGATATTAATCAACGATATTCTTGATACAGAGAAAGAATATGTAGAAAAAATCAAGGAAAAAGGACTGTTTATTGTCAATTTTGAAGATTTGGGAAGTGGGACGTTAAAAGCAGATGTTGTTGTGAATGATTTATATCCAGACATATATCCGCAGAAAGATCATTGGTACGGAATTGAAAATGCGATATTAAATCCAAATTTTGAAATCGAGCGTCCCAAAGCAGAACCAAGTGGGGAGGTTGAACATATTTTAATTGCTTACGGCGGCACAGACCCAAGCAATTTAACTGTAAAGGCCATAAAAGGACTCAAACATATAGATTATAAAAAGAAAGTAACAATCATTTTAGGTCCTGCTAATAGTATGCGAGATGCAATTGAAGAGGAACTCTATGGTTTAAAGGCAAGTGTGACTCTGTTGCAGGATGTTAAAAATATGGCAAAAGTTATGAAACAGGCAGACTTGGCATTAACTTCTGCTGGCCGAACAGTAACCGAGCTTATGTGTTTGGGAATACCGACCATTGCTATTTGCCAGAATATGAAGGAAATGCGTCATAATCATGCAACTGGTTCGTACGGTGTCATAAATCTTGGATTAGGTTCTTCGATAGGACCAGAAGTATTAGCTGAACATATAAAAATTTATATAAACGATTTAAATATGCGACGGGATATGTACAGACGGATGATTAGTGCAACTAATGGACGTTCAAATGCCTCGATAGTCGAAAGAATTATTAGTGCTTACAAAAAAACAAAGGGTATGGTATGAACATACTTGATTTATTCGCCTGCAAAAGTTCCAAATCTATCATCAACCCCTATATAATTGCTGAGGCAGGTGTTAATCATGAAGGCTCTATGGATATTGCAAAACGTTTGATTGATGAAGCAAAGGAAGGGGGAGCTGATGCTATAAAATTCCAAACATATAAAGCTGAAACCATTGCTTCAAAAGATAGTCCGGCTTATTGGGACATAAGTAAAGAACCGACAGAGTCTCAATACAAACTGTTTAAAAAACATGACAAATTTTGGAAGGACGAATTTGTAGAACTAAAGAGATACTGCGATGATGTAGATATCGAATTTATGTCAACTCCCTTTGATTTAGAAGCAGCAGATTTCCTAAATGATTTAATGCCGGTTTTTAAAATATCATCATCAGATATTACAAACAAACCGTTCATCGAATACATATGTAGATTTGATAAACCAATTATTTTATCAACAGGTGCCAGTTACCTGCATGAAATAGAGGAAGCTGTCTATTGGATTGAAAGCAAACAAGTCCCTTTAGCATTACTACATTGCGTATTGAATTACCCAACAGACGATAAGAATGCACATCTGGGAATGATTACTGGTTTGAAAAAAAAGTTCCCGTATACATTGATTGGCTATTCTGATCATACTATGCCAAAGGAAATGAAGGTGCTTGAAATTGCTACTCTTCTGGGTTCAGTAATAATTGAAAAACATTTTACACATGACAAGACTCTGCCTGGTAATGATCATTACCATGCGATGGATCGTCATGATTTAAAACTTTTCAAAAAGAATCTCGAAAAGATATTAACTATTGTTGGTGATGAAAGAGTATGTTCGCTACCAAGTGAAGAAATATCAAGACAGAATGCCCGAAGGAGTTTAGTTGCGGAACGCGATATAAAACAAGGACAGAGAATTACTTCTGACGACTTGACTTGGAAAAGGCCAGCTAAAGGGATAAGTCCGAGATCTATTGATCAGGTTATCGGTAAAGTTGCAGTAAGAAATATTGTAAAAGATGAAATTCTGAAATGGCAGGATATTGGCCAATGAATTACTACGTTCTATTGACAGGTGGTAAAAATAACGCCGGTGACTTTTTAATTAAACGTAGGGCCATAAGCTTGTTAAAATCCTTACGCCCGGATCGTGAAATTATTGACTATAATGCTTGGGAGCCGCTTGATAGAGAAAAATTAAATGTAGTAAATAAAGCAAGTGCTTTGCTTCTTACTGGTGGTCCTGCCTTACAGCCTCACATGTATCCTGGTATCTATAAGTTGACAAATGATCTCGATGCTATAAAAACTCCAATAATATCAATGGGTATAGGTTGGAAATCGCCTAAAGGAAATTGGCAGAATATATACGATTATAAATTGAGTAATGAGAGTGAAAAATTAATCAACAGATTGTCGGAATCAGGTTTTTTTTCGAGTGTAAGAGACTATCACACAATGCATGTTTTTCAAAATTATGGGGTGGAAAATGTTTTGATGACAGGTTGTCCGGCACTGTATGATATTAATAGCATCGGGAAGGAAATAAAAGACGTTTCTATGCAAAAGGTTAATTTTTCCCTTGGCGTTGGCTTTGTACATAGCAAAAACATGGAAAAATCAGTTAAAGATATTCTTTTACAATTGAATGAAAGGTTTTCAGGGCGGAGATTATCCGTAAAATTTCACCACTCTATTAATAAAGCATTTTTAAAAACTCCCGATGCCGATTCAGACCTCTATAAGAAAAATGTGGAATTCTCAAAATGGTTAGATCGTGAGGGGATAAGTTATGAAGATATTTCTGGCTCCGCAGAAAAATTAATTGATAGCTATGCTTCATGCGATTTCCATATAGGGTACAGAGTTCATGCTCATATTTTTATGTCAAGTATATCAAAACCTTCCATACTTTTAGCTGAAGACGGTCGTGGGAAAGCATTGCATGCACATTTGGGTGGAGTCATTTTCGACGGATTTACAAATCTTAGAGATTCATTTTATCATAAAGTTATGAGGAAGATCGGTGTACCGGTAGACCGATTTGTAGTGAATGAAACTCTTTCGGACTTAGTGATAAAGACAATCAACACTGAGTTTTCAAATAATGCACCTCGGTTAAGATCAACGCGAAATAATATTGATTTACACTACCAGGTAATGAAGAAGTTTATTAAACAACTGCCATGAGTCAACTTATCTGAAGTGTCATGTTTGATAAACAGTTTTTAATAAACTTAAAAAATAAACTATTCAAAGGTTTCGCCGTTTATCTTGGCAGTTCAGTCATCAATAAGGCGATTCCATTTTTATTGCTGCCTATTCTCACTCGATACTTGTCTACAAAAGAATATGGGATATTAGCGATTTATCAGGTTATGATGACATTTGGATTGCCTCTCGTTGGCATGAGCATGCAGAATAACATAACCAGAAATTTTTTTTCGAAGAGTAAGGAATATGTCGCCAGTATGGTTTTCAACCTTCTGGTCGTGTTAATCTTATCATCGTCTTTATTTCTTATAGCTATCTCAATATATCTTTCTGTTGGTGGTCCACAATTCTCTATACCTGAGAGATGGTTATATGCACTTCCCGTTATTGCATTTATGAATATGGTCAATTCATTTAATTTGACCATCCTGAGAAATCGGAAGAAGGCTCTTGAATTTGGTTTGTTCGAAATACTGGTAACAACTATCGATCTTTCCGTGACGATTTTATTAATTGTTGTGTACTCCTATGGATGGGAAGGTCGGGCAAGCGGTATCTTAGCAGCCGCGTTAATCAGCGGAATTATCTCCTTATACAGGATTTGGAAGAGCGAATACCTAATATTCAAGTTTGATAAAATCAAATTCAGAGAGATACTGAAAATATCTATGCCTCTTATACCTTATGGTTTGGGTACTGCAATCATCACCTTAAGCGATCGAATTTTTATAAACCAAATGGTAAGTACATCTGCAGTCGGTATCTATACAGTTGGTTATCAATTTGGAATGATTATGCTATTGATAGTGACTGCTTTCAATAGAGTTTGGTCGCCATGGATGTATGAAGAACTTGCCGAAGAATCTGAGGAAAAGAAAAGATCAATTGTAAAAACAACATATTTGGTAGGTTCAAGTTACATACTCATTGCAATATTGTTAACAATCATATCATATTATTTGTTACCCTATATGACAGCACTTGAATATCATAGTGGTATCGAATATGTAATTTGGATTGCTTTGGGATATGCGTTTAATGGAATATTTGCACTCGTGTTTCCATATTTAGTACATGTTGGGAAAACAAGTTTTTTGGGCATAATAAGTATGACAGGTGCAGTAATAAACCTCGGGTTAAACTACTGGTTGATTAGCCTTAATCAAGCGCTGGGAGCCGCAGAAGCGACACTAATTACCTACATTATAATGGCATTCTGTCTAGTGATATATTCTAATAAACAATATCCAATGCCCTGGTCATTAAAAAAAATGAAATATGATTAATGTAGCATATTATTTTTATAAAAAATATTGGGATATTATTTATTATTCTTTTAGGAAAAAATATAATCTTCCTAAGGATTTTAAATTCAATGGAACTGGGAGTATATTCCACGGGGAAGGTGAAATTTTAATTGGTGAAAAAACGTATATAGGAAGAAATTGTTACTTTCAGGCAAAAAGGGGATCTACTATAAAAATTGGGAAAAAGGTTTCAATTAGCCATAATGTATATATTTATACAGCTAACAAAGTTGCCAGTCAAGATTTTTCCAAACAAAAATTAGAAAAGACAAGTGGAGATGTATCTATTGGCGATTATTGTTGGATTGGTGCCTTTGCATTTATTAAAGAAGGTATCAGTATAGGAAATAATGCAGTAATTGGCGCACATTCTGTGGTTACGAAGGATGTTGAAAGCTATAGTATTGTGGCTGGTAACCCAGCAAAAATAATTAAAAAGATCATTATATAATCTTATATTCATTCTACCAATAAATAATTATATAAAGTGATAATTATTTAATTATAAATATGCTGATTACATGTGCATTTGTGTAAATTTTACATGAAAATAAAATATGATTCGCTCTTGCGAAAAAGAGTAAAAATATATAGTAATATTTTTCATATCTGGTTTTCTGATTATGTAGATAAATTACCTGGAAACCGTAGAGAGGCTATTTCCCCGAATGGTACTGTGCGTAAAATAATGTACATAATCAAAATTTTTGTAAAGGATCTTCATAGTTTTTTTTTGAGAAACAATCCTCCAGAAGATCCAGTTTGGTTATTTGTAAGCACTCATAATAATTGCAATTCACTACGATTTCTGAAAGATAAATTAGATAAGTCAGAATTTGTTAGACCTTTGATATTGTATAAAAGCCAACTATCGACTTCATATAGGATCGTATATCGTTTTAAAATATTCTATGATTTATTAGGTATAATTTATTTACCTGTCTATCTAAGAAAAGCACATAATAAATATAGTTATAAATACTGGACTTATTTTTTTAAAGGTTACGGATTGTACGAAGAGTCCAAACGTATACTTAAAAAGAACAGACCAGAAGCTATTATATTTTCTAACGACCACTCGATTGAACACAGAGCTTTGTTATTGGCAGCTAATGAGTTAGGAATAAAGACTATTTATTTGCAGCATGCTGCTATATCTCATTATTTTCCACCTCTTCAATTTGACCTTTCTTTACTTGAAGGGCGGGACTCCTTAGATAAATACTTGGATATAGGTGAAATAAAAGGGAAAATCGAACTTCTTGGAATGCCTCGGTTTGATAATTATGTAAAGTATAGATCGCACTATAGAAAGATCGGAAAAATTGGGATTTGTACTAATTTAAATGATGTCTTAGAGGACGTCATTCAATTTATTAACAAGTTAAGGGAGAGGATGAATGGAGAAGTCGGTTTTGTCCTGCGCCCTCATCCATCCGATGATAGGGCATATGATCAATTGAATATCGAAACATCAAACTCCTCGGTGGTTGAATCATTTGAATTCCTTAAAAACGTGGATATGATTATTGCCGGGGATTCCTCCATACACCTCGAAGCAGCAATGTTAAACAAACCCGCGATCTACTATAAATTCAAGGGCAATACCATGGATGATTATTATGGCTTCGAAAAAAAAGGAATAACATACCGAGCCAAGTCGTCTGCAGATGTTGAGAATATCTTAAGAAATCCTCAGAAAATATCTTCCGATTTATTTCTTAAGTGTAAGTATTATAATGATGCCATAGGGACAGCGCATGAAGGCCATGTGCAAGAGAAGGCAATACAGATTATTACAGATTTTATATCCAAGTGAAAGTTTGCTTAATAAATACTCTATACTATCCCAATATAGTCGGCGGGGCAGAACGATCCGTTAAAATTTTAGCTGATACTTTATGTAAACTAGGGCATGAGGTATTTGTCGTAACACTAACGAGCGGTAACAGTATTACAATAAATACTGTCGATAGTATTAAAGTATATTACGTTCCCTTAAAAAATAGATATTTCCCCTTTGTCAAAGGAGGATACGAAACCAACTCATTATCTAAGGGAATATGGCATTTTAAAGATTCGTATAATTTTGAAATGTCACACGACATTTATGATATAGTGGAGTTTGAAAAACCTGATGTAGTCAACACACATAATATATCTGGTTTTTCAGTTTCTGTTTGGGATATCGTAAAATCACTCAATTACCCTATAGTGCATACATTACGGGATTACTATTTATTGTGTCCGCGTAATTCAATGTTTAAAAACGGTGCTGTTTGCAGACGTCAGTGCTATGACTGTAAGTTCTATTCAATCATCCGAAAGAAAAAATCCAATATTCCTGATATGGTCACTGGAATCAGTGAATTCATAATAAATCAACATATAAACTATGGTTTGTTTGATAACACAAAGAAAAAGGTGATCCAAAATGCTTATTCAGGATATGTAGCAACGGATAAAAAAAAGGTCAAAAATTTAGAAAATGGTAATTTACGTTTTGGGTTTTTAGGTCGCTTAGCTCCATCAAAGGGAATTGAACAGCTAATTAAAGCTTATCAATTAGTAGAACCTGGAAAATCTGAACTCCATATTGCGGGTACTGGTTCTGAAGAGTACTATAATCAGCTTGTAAAGAAAACATCTTCTAGAAAAGATATTCTTTGGTTAGGCTTCGTCGATTCGGAAACTTTTTTCCAAAATGTTGATGTCTTAGTAGTTCCCTCTAAATGGCATGAACCTATGGGGAGAGTAGTCATTGAGGCGTACTCATACGGGATTCCGGTTATCGGTTCAAATCGTGGTGGCATACCGGAATTGATTTCAAAAAAAACAGGTTGGATTTTTGATCCGGATGATACTATTTCTTTGCGGGGCATTCTTACTTCTTGTATAGAGAATCAAAAAACAATTGACGATATGTATGAGGACATTAAATCTAAGGCCAACGAATTTAATCCTCTCAAAATGGCAACAAAATTTATCTCAACCTACGAAGAGATAGTATGAAACGTTCCACCTACTTTATCAAAGAAACATTGCTGAATTAAAGATAAACGAATGTCCTTAAGTAATGTAAAATATATAGATATAGTACAGGAAAAGAGATTTGAGAAAAGAGATCTGGTTGTTTTAACCATTCTTTATCTATTTCTGCTTTTTGAGGTATTAGGTGGCATGTTTAGATATATATTTGCACTAAGTGGCCTTGCTGCTTTCGTTTATTTACCGAAAATATTAGTCTTCACTTATACATTGTATATTTTTCTTGAATACACATATAAGCTTAAATTACCTATATCACATCTTTTATTTTTAATTGTATTATCGTCATCTCTTGTTTTTGGTTTTATAAATATTGGAAATCCTCCCCAAGTATTATTCGGATTATGGATTTTATTGCCATTTATATTTGGGTTAGTATGTCAACCGTCATTTGATAGAGCCCAGAAAAATATCTACTACTTTGTGTTAATACTTTGGTTATTTGCCTCGATGGGCGTGATAATTAATCTATTTTACAGTTGGCCGTGGGTAGGTTACGCGTATCAGGTGGGTGACGTATCGATTGAAGGAAGCAGAAGTTGGGGCACTCTTGGTTTTAGCCGGCTTGCAGGTTTCAGCAGAGCTTCTTTTTCGGCTGCATTACAAATCTTGTTATTGGCGTTTTTTTTAGTCTTGAATACTAAAAGAAAAACAATGTCTGTAATAATATGGTTGATTTCAGGGATTGCTATCATAATAACTACGACTAAAACAGTAATTGGTATCTACCTCATAATTTCTCTGACTTTTTTATTCTATAATTTGATTCCTAAATGGTCCTATAAATTTTTCCCCGCTGCACTGTTGTTTGTAGGAATTTTTCTCCCATTCTCAACACAATTTCATAACTATTCATTAACGAGTGAACTCCATTCGCCTGTTGAATCTCTCATCTTTGCCTCAGCTGGCGATCGATTAGAAAATGAATGGCCTGAAACTTTTAAGATGATTTATCAACATGGAACGAAGATACTTGGCAGGGGGCTTGGTGGAATAGGTGCACCACAGAGATATTTTGAGCCCTCTCTTTATTTTCCCGCTGATAATCTCTCCCTGTATCTATATACGTTAGGTGGTATTATAGGTATTCTATTGTTGATTATTTTTGTAGTCTCCCTGTCAAATATCAAACCTCAAAAATCGAAGACTTTTTTCTATTTTTCTTGCGGCTGCATCATCTTGCTTGAGGGTTGGACCGTAAATGTTATTGAAGATCCTATTTTAGCGATCATATTTGGCATGACATTCCGTTATGTACTGAGTTATTATTATCGAAATAATCTGTCTAAACAAAGATTGGAATACATGAAATGAATAGTCTTTTTAAAATGAGGCTTGCTGTTGTTTTTATATTTTTAATTTCAGCATATAAGGTAAATGCTCAACAATTTATAATTGGCGTTGGTACTCATTTGGCGAATAATGGTAAACCCATAAAGCAAACACTTAAATTAATTAATGAAGCTCATATAGAAAACATCAGGGACGATATGTACTGGTCACATATCGAAAGAGAGAAAGGTGATTTTAAAATTCCGAATATATACAACAAATTCATCGACAGCGCTCTAAGCCTCAATATTAATCCTTTAATAATTCTCGATTATGGAAATAAGAACTATGACAATGGCGAGAAACCATTATCAGAGGATGCAATTAAAGGATTTAGCAATTATGCAAATTTCGTCTCTTCCTACTTCAAAGGTAAAGTTAAGATATATGAAATCTGGAACGAATGGGGTGGCGGTGCAGGACATACGAATCCAGGTACACCCGAAGAGTATCTGAATTTAGTTAAGCATGTATATGCGGTCATTAAGGCGGTCGACCCGTCAATACAGGTGTTAGCAGGTGCCTTAACAACGAGAAATATAAACGAGGGTTGGGTTCAAAAGCTGTTAAAACTTGGAATTATGAAATATTGTGATGGTATGTCATTACATACTTACAACCATTGTGAAAAAGATAATTCGCCTGAAGCCTGGTATAAGTGGATGAATGGTTTAATAACAAGTCTAAAAAACTCGAATTTACAGGTTCCTCCAATATATATAACTGAAATGGGTTGGCCAACAAGCATGGGGCAATGCGGTATTTCTGTTGAATTACAGGGAAAATATATAGCTAGATTATTTTTATTGGCGAAGATGATTCCAGCAATAAAAGGTATATGGTGGTACGATATTCAAAATGACGGAAAAAGTTTAACTTCAAGAAATGATAATTACGGTTTATTGTATAATAACATGACTCCAAAACTTTCTTATGATGTCCTGAAACGAGTAAAAAAATTCATAGAAGAAGATTCATTTATTGGCAAAATAAATACAGGTCTTTCAGACGTATATGCTCTACGATTTAAAGATCCTATATTTGGTGAAACAATAGCTGTCTGGAGCACAACGCCAAGTTTAAATAATAAGGTACGTCTTGTCTTAAAAAGTTCAGATCAACCCCAAAATATTAGATATCAAAGAGTAGATTCTTCTTCAGTTGAAAAAAGTTGGGTTAGAGTTCCAGGAGTAGATAAAAACTGGGATATCAATTTTACCATAGATACTACGCCTTTATTAATATATGGTAAAATCGACAAAGCTAATCTTTCAAAATAATGTATTTAAATTGAATCTTCGAAAATATTTATCCTAATTCATTTGAAGTTATATAGTTGAATATTCTTTCACGTAATGAAAAAAATAAGGATTAATGCGAAATACAAGAAAAGTGAATACCTGACAGGTGTTGAAAGAGTAGCCTATGCATATGATAATTATTTGGCAAATAATTATCATGTTGAATATTTAGATTATTTTTTTGAGGGTAAAATTTTAAAGAATGTAAATGAGCAGTTACTTCCAATTTTTTATCACGGTAATCATAATGAAGTATGGTTACATCTGACTAACACGGCTCCTATCATTAAATCGAGAGCGTATGAAATCCTTCTGTTACATGATACGGCATTTCTTGATCATCCAGAGTGGTTTAGTAAGGGTTTTATTAAATGGTATAGCTACTTAATCCCTAAATTGGTAAAATCGAAGAATTTAATATTAACAATAAGCGATTTTTCTAAGAAATCTATTGTTAAAAGTTATGATATCGATGAAGATAAAGTAAAAGTTATTTACAATGGAATATTTCGAACCTATGAAAATAGTTTGTTTGAGAACATAGCAGGATATGATGATTATTTTTTTTGTATAGGTGGGAATTCTACACGAAAAAATATGAGAAGCCTAGTCGAGGCTCATCAGTTACTTCCCCTAGATATCAGAGAGAAATGTCCTTTAGTAATTGTTGGAGTCAGCAATAGTAAAAATATGTCAAACGATAAACTGAGTGTAGATCAATACATCAAAAACTTTGGTTATGTTAGTGAAAATCAATTACATTCACTTTTTCATAATGCAATATGTACAGTTTCTCCTTCATTTTATGAGGGATTTGGCTTAACAGTTATTGAATCTCTATCACATGGAATAACCCCAGTGATTTCTGATATACCTTCTCATAATGAAATTTTAGGAGATGATTATGAATTTAAATTTGACCCAACTTCTGTTAGTGACTTAAAAAAAACACTGTTAAACGTGTACGAACATAAAAATATTTTAAAATGCTCAAAAACTAAAAAATCGTATTTCAAATTGTCGAAAAATTATTTGTGGGATAACCAGCTTAAGAAGCTAAATAAAATTATTGATAATTTATGATGAGAGTTCTTTTCTTGGTTGAGTGTCCGATTGGTGGTGTAAGTAAACATTTACTTGATCTCATGGATGGTATACATGGGAAGGCTGAAATGACAGTCATATATGGTACAAATCGGGTTGATAAACGTTTTATAGATTTCCTGGATAGACATCCAAGTATTGGGAAAGAAGAAATTCCAACTTTTAAACGAAATATTAATCCATTAAATGATATTCTAAGTTTCTATGCCATTTTAAAATTGATAAGAAAATATACACCTTGTATTGTTCACACACATAGCTCGAAAGCTGGTTTTCTTGGAAGGATCGCATCAAAAATTATATCTAGAAAAATCAAAACTATTTACACACCACACGGTTTATCAACAAACATAAGCAAATCGTTTTGGATCCTTGAGAAAATTGCAAGTTATTTTACTGATTATATAATTGCTGTATCCGATACAGAGAGAGAATATATTATTAAGCATAATATTATTAGTGAAGATAAAGTTGTATTGATAAATAATGGCATATCTATATCTGAGGGTATACGGAATTCTGATGATACTATACGATCTAAATATAGTATAAAAAAAAATGATATTATTGTTGCGACCGTTGGTAGAATCACATATGCTAAGAATCCATTAATGTTTGCCAGAGTTGCAAATGAAATAATTCAGAAATATGATAATGTGTATTTCTTATGGATAGGTATGGGGGAATTAGTAAGCAAACTAAATAAATTTATTTCAACAAATAAATTAGAAGGTAAATTCATAATTACCGGTTGGACGACAAATGTTATGAGTATCTTAAGTGAAACTGACATTTTTATTTTGACCTCTCGTTATGAATCATTTGGTTATGTAACATGTGAAGCAATGTTGTCCCAAAAACCTGTCGTTGTTACTGATATTCCTGGAAGCAAGAGTATGGTAATCGATGGATGGAATGGATTCATCACGAATAAAGATGCAATAGGTGAATTTTCAAAATGTATTGAGATACTTATTAAGCATCCTGGATTAAGAAGTGAAATGGGACAAAATGGTTATAATTATGTTGTTAATAATTTTAATAAGGATAAGATGATTGACGAAACCTTACAATTATATAGTCGAGTTATTGATTGATAACTTTTTTTTATTTAAAACACTTTCTGTTAACTATAAATAAATAGAATCGCTTCCACATATTTTTTTATGTCACCCACCACTTAATATTTGTAATTATTGCCCGATACCCATATTATTGCCCAAGATTCTATGAGACGTCTTGAGGCAGTATGGAAGTTCGTTCAAACAATTACCCCATTAAAAATTTTAATATTATGAGAGCAACCGGCGCTGTGCTGGAGGATACTTCTTTTCAGACGGTGACCTATTCGACTGAGGCGGGAAAAAATCGGTCATTCGCACATGTAGCGACCTATCCCCCCATTGAATTAACCACCGCAGAGGAAGGGTATACTCTTAAAAGAGCGGTTGATATATTAGGAGCAGGGTTTGGGTTATTTATCCTTGGGCTTATTTTCCCCTTCATCTACCTGGGGATCAAGCTTTCATCTAAAGGACCTGTGTTATTTATACAATCCCGTACCGGTATGAACGGCAAGCCGTTTCCCTGTTTCAAATTCAGAACGATGTACATCGTCGAAGCCGAGTCGGAAGATGGAAAACCCATCATTACGAAGCGGGGAGACAATAGGATATTTCCTCTCGGGAAGATCCTAAGGAAGATGAACATCGACGAGCTTCCGCAACTTATTAACGTGCTGCGAGGAGACATGAGCCTGGTGGGTCCACGCCCGCTCCCAATTAGGGAATGCCGTTACTGGCAGCGTATCATTCCCGGTTTTACGATGCGGTATCATAATACCCGTCCCGGATTAACAGGATGGGCACAAGTCATCCCGAAAGCTTTCGGGAGTGGCACCCTCGATCCAATCCACATGTACTATCGTCTCAAACGGGACCTCTGCTACATCGAGAACGCCTCACTCAAACTCGATCTCGAAATCATGCGGCGCACCGTTAAGCAGATGATTATCTGAAGTACCGGAGCGCATTGAGTAATTTTGAATTTTTGCCGAAGGCATCCCTCAGGAGAATTATGAATTGTGAATTTTTCCCGTAGCCCCGAGAGGGTCACTATGTGATGATGCCTTCGGAAGAATTGAAATTGATCGGTCGCCGGCATAAAGTTACATGTTACAGGTTAAAAGTTGAAGGTTCGGGACAACCTATAACGTTAAACCTTCAACCTGTAACCCTAAACCTTCAACTTAAAACATTTCACAAGGGATGCCGTCGCACGTTTGCAGTGAATGAGTGGTTGTTCTTGACAAAGCAGCTATCGAGAATTCACTTCTCCCTCAGGTATTCATTAGAAAAAATACCATTTGAATAATCCATATCGGAATACGATATTTTAGAAAGGGTGCTTTGAAAACAAAATCGCCTTAAAAGTGTAAAATCCCTTTTTTCAACAAAAAAATTGTAAGTAATGACCACAGCGGATAAGATCCTGAAACAGGCAATGAATTTGAAGCCTGTGGAAAAGGCAGAGTTAATCGATAAATTGCTGTACAGTCTGGATAAACCGGATAGCAGGATAGACGCCTTGTGGGCAAAGGAAGCCGAACGCCGTATCGATGCCTATGAAAAAGGAGAAATCAAGTCTGTTTCTCTGGAAAAGGTACTAAAAAAATATAAATAGGATGTACCTTGCGGATCCGGTTTTTGGAAATTGCTCAGATTGAGCTTGACGAAACAGTTGAGTATTACAATTACGAATCTCCGGGTCTTGGAGAGAGATTTCTGCTGGAAGTAGTTAATGCCCTGGATCTAATCAGGAAATTTCCGGAAGCATGGCAAATCTCTTCAAAACGGACACATAGATGTCTGGTTCGTCGTTTTCCATATGGAATTATTTATCAAATCCGCAAATTATCAAATGAAATTCTGATCGTAGCTATAGCCAATCTTCACAGGAAACCGGAATATTGGATAGGTCGAATATAGACTACCCTGGGAAGTTAGCTGGGGTAAAGGGGTATCATTCTGGCGTGAAGATTGTATCCTATTCCTTATGTATCCACCAACGGTGGCTATTTTGGAGGTCATTTACCAGTTTGATCCGATGATCGCCTGATCATAGCACTTCGTGGTTCTTCGAATCGCTGGCCGTTGTGCCACTTTCCATAATGATGCGTAATCTTGTCTTGCCCCAAAAAATGGCAGGGCAAAGGATCGGCATTATCGAACTACGACATTCGCCGTGGCGGATAACAGCCACTCATCTGATACATTCAAAAACCAAATTCGCCACCATCTCAAACAATCGAATGACCCCACCACGTCGGGGAGTCACCATAAGTCTTATTCCCACATTTTCATATTCCCTGGTAGTCACAGGGCGTACGGAGGGCTAAAGAGAGATAATTTCATCACAACCTACAAACAACCCAACTTCCAAACCTCCTTATTGTCTTGTGTTTGGAGGTATGGTTGTACATCATAACCGGAACATGTATGTTATGACATATAATGATTATGTAGATAATAATTGAGCTTGAATTGATGCGTAGTTTTTTCAATGAGACTATAGTACTTTTGGATCCTAAATCGTTGTTTTAATTGGATCATCTGATTCAAGAATATCCTGATTACTTCCTGAATGTTGATTTATAGAAATTTTGTGAGGTAATAAATGCGATTTACAAGAATAACAGTGAACCCTAATCAGATGGGTGGGGTTCCATGTCTGCGTAGTTTACGGATTCCCGTATCGACTGTCGTCGATATGGTTGCCGATGGAATGGGTATCGACGAAATATTGGAAGCATATCCTGATCTCGAGCGGGAAGATATTACAGAATCCCTTCGGTATGCCGCGGAGGCAGTCAGGGAGCGGGAGTTACCTCTGGTCAGGGTAGCAGGGTAAAATGAAATTTCTGATTGATAACGCCCTTTCACCAATGGTGGCACAGGCGTTATGCGAAGCAGGCTTCGATGCTTTGCATGTCAGGGAAATTGGGCTGCAAGCGGCAGAGGATATGGTAGTATTTAAAAAAGCGATGACAGAAGACCGCGTCATCATATCTGGTGATACCGATTTTGGCACTATCCTTGCCTTGTGGCAACATACAAAACCTTCAGTAATTTTGTTTCGACGTGGTATAGAAAGACGCCCCAAAGAACAAGTCCGTCTGATTGTCGCAAATCTTCCACACCTGAACGAAGCATTGGAAAAGGGCAGCATAGTTGTCTTTGATCAGAATAGGATACGGGTTCGCTCCTTACCTGTTTCTTCATAGTATTGTGCCACACCAATTCTGAAAATTATTACCTTATACGAACCTGGTTCGCCGCGGCGAATTGATTCCCGGACAAGGAAAAGCAATAAAAATGAGTAAAGAGAACCTTAGCGAACGCCGTGTTACCTATACGTTAGAGTACGAAGGTAAATTCTACATTGTTGAAAACGTACCGGCCAGAGTGAATGAAGAAACCGGTGAACAGTTTTTTTCTCCGGAAACGGTAGAACATCTTCAAAAAACGATTACCGGCGGTTCAAAGCCTAAAAAAGTTGTAGAAACCCCTGTATTCGACTACTCCGGTTGATTGGAATGGCTTTGTTGATTCCGGTTCCAATCCCATTCCCGGCTTATCGGATTGGCTATCCCGGAGGTCGTTGTGCTAACTCATTGTTAATTGTTAACTGTAGTTGAGGGTTGCCGCTTGAAAGTTACAAGTTACAAGTTGCAGGTTCGGGATAACCAATTTGCACAAGAATTTAGTTTCAACTCATGGAATGCGTAAATTGAGATGTCTGAGATATTTATTCAGACAAGGTTTCAACAATAGTTAATCCCGAAGGGTTTCGGAATTTTTTGAATTTAAAGTAAATATTATCAATATGTTAATTGAGAGAACAAAAAATGACAAGATTGTTATCACGCTATCATCTTCCGTTGACAGTTTTGGACTTCAGCGACTGATTGACTATATAAAATATCTTGAAGCGACTTCTAAAAGCAAAGCAAAACAATCAGAAGTTGATAATTTAGCAGATGAAGTGAACGCTTCCTGGTGGTCTAAAAACCGTAAACGCTTTGTTAAGTGAGGCTTATCGTAGATGCTAATATTATTTTTAGTGGCATCCTGAACACAAATGGTAAAATTGGTGATTTACTCATTAATTCAAGCGGATATTTTGATTTTATAGCTCCCGACTTTTTGCGAAGAGAGATACACAAACATTATTCAAGATTGGTTGAAATGTCGGGTCTAACAATTGAAGATGTGCAAGAAGCGGAGTTTCAACTATACAAAGACGTTGTTTTTATTTCGGAGGAGCAAATCAAAATTTCACATTGGACTGCAGCGGAAGCTCTCGTAGCGGATGTCGATCCCAAAGACACGCATTATGTTGCTTACTCAAAACAATTTCACTGCAAAATTTGGTCAGGTGATAAAGCGTTGATCAAGGGATTGGCAAAAAAAGGATTTACACGTTTTATTACAACAGATGAACTATATAAACTAAGGGAACGAAAGCGTAACAAAACGTAACCCGGATTACTTGTCAAGAAATTTAATTATATCTGATTGTACTTGCCGGATTGCTGTTGACCGGGGGAAAATAACGCCGTCAATTTCACTTAAATGGTACGGGTTGAATGCTGCAATTCTATTGAGCATAAGAATTTTTAGCTCTCATCGTTGTTTACTTGCAGAACGGAATAAGAAATAATAGTTTATTTACAATAATTATCTATTCATTAGGAGACTTTGCAAAACCTTTATTTTTACCTCACCAAGCCCCTACTGATTTACAGGAGAGGCTTATGAGGAGGGTTTTGCAAAGCCTCCCATTAGTGAATAAAAAATGATCAAGAATAATTGGATCCAATGATGGATGATATCGAAATTTACATAAAACTCTCTACGCTGCCCGATCCTTTAAAGAAAGAGATAGATGATTTTGTTGATTTTTTAAAAATGAAAGTAGTAGAAAAAAAATCAACAAAGATACGAAAAGCCGGATTAGCAAAGGGTTTAGTAGAAATGAAAGAAGATTTTGATGAGCCTCTCGAGGATTTTGACTGTGATTTCCTGATCATAGCACTTCGTGGTTCTTCGAATCGCTGGCCGTTGTGCCACTTTCCATAATGATGCGTAATCTTGTCTTGCCCCAAAAAATGGCAGGGCAAAGGATCGGCATTATCGAACTACGACATTCGCCGTGGCGGATAACAGCCACTCATCTGATACATTCAAAAACCAAATTCGCCACCATCTCAAACAACCGAATGACCCCACCACGTCGGGGAGTCACCATGAGTCTTATTCCCACATTTCCATATTTCCTGGTAATCATAGGGCGTACGGAGGGCTAAAGAGAGAATAAAGCGAGATAATTTCATCACAACCTACAAACAACCCAACTTCCCAACCTCCTTATTGTCTTGTGTTCGGAGGTATGCTTGTACATCATAACCGGAACATGTATGTTATGACATATAATGATTATGTAGATAATAATTGAGCTTGAATTGAAGCGTAGTTTTTTCAATGAGACTATAGTACTTTTGGATCCTAAATCGTTGTTTTAATTGGATCATCTGATTCAGGAATATCCTGATTACTTCCTGAATGTTGATTTATTTATAGAAATTTTGCGAGGTAATAAATGCGATTTACAAGAATAACGGTGAACCCTAATCAGATGGATGGGGTTCCATGTCTGCGTGGTTTACGGATTCCCGTATCTACTGTCGTCGATATGGTTGCCGATGGAATGGGTATCGACGAAATATTGGAAGCATATCCTGATCTCGAGCGGGAAGATATTACAGAATCCCTTCGGTATGCCGCGGAGGCAGTCAGGGAGCGGGAGTTACCTCTGGTCAGGGTAGCAGGGTAAAATGAAATTTCTGATTGATAACGCCCTTTCACCAATGGTGGCACAGGCGTTATGCGAAGCAGGCTTCGATGCTTTGCATGTCAGGGAAATTGGGCTGCAAGCGGCAGAGGATATGGTAGTATTTAAAAAAGCGATGACAGAAGACCGCGTCATCATATCTGGTGATACCGATTTTGGCACTATCCTTGCTTTGTGGCAACATACAAAACCTTCAGTAATTTTGTTTCGACGTGGTATAGAAAGACGCCCCAAAGAACAAGTCCGTCTGATTGTCGCAAATCTTCCACACCTGAACGAAGCATTGGAAAAGGGCAGCATAGTTGTCTTTGATCAGAATAGGATACGGGTTCGCTCCTTACCTGTTTCTTCATAGTATTGTGTCACACCAATTCTGAAAATTATTACCAGGAGGCTTTACAAAACCCTACTATTAAACCTCTCCTGTAGATCAGGAGAGGTTTGGTATCAACCAGCAGTGGCGCATTTGCTTCGAGTGGCAGGAAGGAGATGCATACAAGGTTGAAATTGGTGATTATCGCTGATGAAGCGAGCTGCTTCCGAATGTGATAAAACGAAACGGAGTAAAAGTCATGACTAAAAAACCTTTTATACCCCCCATTCATCCCGGTGAAAGCCCTGGGTAAGGGGTTGCAGGTTAAAAGTTGAAAGTTGTCAGGTTAAAAGTTGAATGTTTGGGATTGACAACCTGTAACCTTCAACATTATATCCATCACCAGATCCTAAGGGAAAAGAAAAAGGGAGCTCACGAACGGGAAATTGAGATATAAAAACGTCACCGCGGATTCTGTAATGGTAATTCGAGTGATTGCTTAAAGCAACAGATTATACGATCTTACTCGTTACAGGAGAACGCAGCCAACGGTTTTAATAAAGTTAATTATGGCGACTGATAATGATATTCTTGAAAACGCTATGCACCGGACACTATCAAAGCAGTTGTTAAATAGTTAAATTCGACTGATATTTAAAAGCTAAAAATTAATTATATAACAATTCAGTATAAGAGATCGGGTCTAGAAAGCTTTATGTACTAAAGATTTAGTAAGGTTCCCTGGCAGGTGTCCCGGTCCCAACACGAAATTAGATAGCAGGATAAGGCAGAAATATATGGATAAAGAAAAAATTTTAACGAAAACGATAAAGAAGCTTCGTCAGCTTGATGAAAGTAACTTGAAAGAAGCGAACGACTTCGTAGATTTCCTGTTATCCAAAATATCAGACGGAGAGCTTACCCGACAGATCCAAAAGCAAGCAGAGACGGGTAATTCCTTTACATTCCTGAATGATGAGGAAGAACTGTATTCAATTGACGATCTGAAAGAAAAAAATACTCGATGAGAAAAGGCGATATTGTTTTAGTTCCTTTCCCTTTTACCGATTTGTCAACCACAAAAAATAGGCCGGCCCTTGTGTTGGTTAGTGAGGACGAAGACGTGACACTGGCCTTTATAACAACGAAAAAGCATTGGTTGAAAGATTGGGATTTATTTCTTGAGCCGACGCCCCAAAATGGATTAAAGAAAGAGTCAATTATCAGGTTGTCTAAAATCACGACACTTGAAAAGAGATTGGTTTTGGGTTGGCTGGGGTCAATATCAAAGACAAAAATGGTGTTGCTTGATAAAAACCTGAAATTGTTGTTTGATATTATTTGACGCCGGCACGAAAACTCTTTTTCGGGTCCGACTGGCTATTTCGGAGCATATAGTGCCACTTTCCAAGAGGGATGTTACGGGTCAACTGTATACGGTTTGTTGCAGGTTAAAAGTTTAAGGTTCGATAACCTGTAACCTTCAAATTTCAACTTACCGCGCTGTTGAGAACGGCTACCGAATAACCCGGCCTCGGGTGGGTCGCAGCCACTCACCATATACATTCAAAAACCAATTCGCCCACCATCTCAAACAACCGAATGGCCATCGTTAATTGTTCATTTCGGATAGTTTAACCCTGTCAATCGCTCTGTATCCTGACGGCTGTCCCAGAAGCGTAAAATGATGACTTGTTCACGATTCTTTTTGTAAAACAGTTTGTAACGGCGATCAATTAGATAATATCTTATCCCTTTTCTATTGGTCGCCAATCCTGCCGCCGGATAACTTCGGATGATCGTTATTTTTTCTTCAATGAGCTGATTTAACTTCCTGGAATAGTCGTTAGAACCATTATTTTTATTCCAATATTTAAAAACTCTCTCTCTGTCTCTTTGAGCCGTGAACGTCCACCGTACTACGAGAGCCATGATTTGATATTATGCCTGGCATGAGCTTCATCGAGCAACCGACCTTGCGAAATATCCTCTTCGGCTTCGTCAAGAGCTTGCTCTTCAAGTTCGGTAAGCTGATAGGGTTCTTTACTTTTTAACTCAATCTCCAGATCAATAAGTTTGGATAAATGGCTAATCATCCTGGGATCATTCACCTGTTGAATTCGGCTAATTAAATAGTCTTTTTTTTGTTGAGTAGTCATAAACAACACTTTTTAGGTTTAACGAAAGTATAATACAAAAAAATATCCTTCTCCTCACTAATGAAGCTGGTATCGATGAATTGCCGTAACATTATTAATATACTGAAAAGGAGATGGGTTTGGTCGGTCCGTAACTGTTGCCGGCGCCGGGGATAAATGGTTGCAGGTTTAAAGTTGCCGATTAGGAAGGGGCAACCTGTTACCTTTAGCGGATACAAGGTTGCAGCTTATTTTTTATTTCCCCTTTAGGGGATCAAGGGGGGGCGCCGCACAACAAATGTCATCCTGAACCCCGGGACATCCTTTGGGTTATGATGACAGAGCAAGCGGGGTGAAGGATCTCGTATATCCTGGCAACGATCGAAGGATGGGCATCCCTGAAACGATAGCTGATGTTTGTGCACGAGATCCTGACGGTGGAATTATTTGGCATGTAACAGTTACGCAGGGATAGATAGTTACCTGTTGCAGGTTAAAAGTTGAAGGTTATGGACAACCTGTAACCTGTAACGTTCAACTTTCAACTTCATATATCTTAACTATTTCAAAAATAAAAGGTAAATGATTACCATATCAGTAAAATCGAAAAAAAGTGAAAGACTCATATGATTAAAAGAGTAGTAAATATATCCAAAAATCAGCAGGAAGCCGACAAATGGGATGTCATCCAGAATACACATATGAGCCATGAAGAAAGGCAGGATGTGGCAAAAGAATTAAAAAAACGTGTTTATGGAAAAGGTAAGCCTGATGTGAGATCATACTATCGCACAAGATAATGAAATTCGATTACTTTTCACCTGATATTATTGAATTTATTGAACTGTTACATAACAATCAGGTCCGTTATCTTATTGTCGGCGGTGAAGCTGTGATCTACTATGGATACGCCCGTTTAACAGGAGATATTGGTTTTTATTATGATACGTCCCAACAGAATGTCGATCGACTGTATAAGGCTCTGATGCAATTCTGGGATAATAACATCCCTGGTATTCGCAAGAAAGAAGAACTTGCAAAAGCGGGATACGTTATCCAATTTGGAATAACGCCAAATCGGATAGATCTGTTGAATTCTGTTGATGGAATTATTTTTAATGAGGCATGGGAGGAGAGGAAGACTGAAAAGATCGAAGTAAACAAAACAGAGATCCCGGTATATTTTATTGGCCTGAGGCATTTGATTCTGAACAAGCAAGAATCAGGCCGGCATAAGGACCTGGAAGACCTTAAGTACCTGAAAGGTATTGATCCGGAATCAGAAATGTAATTTAAGAGTGGGTTGCCGGGTGAAAGTTACAGATTTGAGACACACAACAAATCTCATCCTCCATAGGAGTCGTTCGGACTGAACCCCGGGACATCTTTAGGTTATGATGACAGAGCAAGCGGGGCCCCCAAAGGGATCCCTATGGGAAAGGATCTCACATATACTGGCATCCCTGAAACGATAGCTGTTATCTTAATTGGTACTAAATTGGTGGGAGGGCACGTTGCGGGTTTTCGCCAGTGGCTGTAGCGGTCGTCGGTCATCGAAAAACAGGTTCGGAAAGCCTGCCCTGCACATCAAAAGTCAACTAACCCCGATGAATCAGTTGAGCCTGCAACTTTCAACCTTCAACCTTTATCCTATCGGGCCACTTAAAACCGCTTACATTAGAAAAATCTATGTCACCCACCACTTAATATTTGTAATTATTAACCGATACCCATATCATTGCCCAAGAATCTATGAGACGTCTTGAGGCAGTATGGAAGTTCGTGCTAACAATTACCCCATAAATACTTACAATATTATGCAAGCAACTGGCGCTGTGCTGGAGGAGACTTCTTTTCAGACGGTGGCCTATTCATCAGAAGCGGGAAATAATCAGTCTTTCGCTCATATAGCGACGTATCCCCCTGTTGAACTCGCCATCGAGGAAGAAGGGTACAATCTGAAAAGAGCGGTCGATATAATAGGAGCGGGGATTGGGTTGTTCATTTTGGGGCTCATTTTTCCCATCATATATCTTGGGATCAAGCTTTCATCAAAAGGGCCGGCCTTATTCTTGCAGCCGCGTACCGGTATGAACGGCAAGTCGTTCCTCTGTTTTAAATTCAGGACGATGGACCTCGTGGAAGCTAAACCGAAAGATGGAAAACCTGTCATTACCAGGAAGGGAGACAGCCGCATTTTTGCGTTTGGCGAGATATTGAGAAAAACGAACATCGATGAGCTTCCGCAACTTATTAACGTGCTGCGAGGAGAAATGAGCCTGGTAGGGCCAAGGCCACTCCCTGTGCAGGAGTGCCGTTACTGGCAACGTATCATTCCCGGGTTCAACATGCGTTATCATAACTCTCGTCCGGGACTAACCGGCTGGGCACAGGTCACCGGTTACAGAGGCGGAAACCTCGATCCGATCCATATGTACTATCGTCTCAAACGGGACCTCCTCTATATCGAGAATGCCTCACTCAAACTCGACCTCGAAATCATGTGGCGCACCGTTAAACAGATGATCACCCGCAACACCGGAGCGCACTGAATTAATTCTGAATTATTAATTCAAAATTTTGAATTCGCGTACGTACGGGTAATCCCCCGTGATTACCCAACCCCCGTGATTACCCAGGCTACCCAGGATTACGATGCCCCCAAGCGATTACCCGGCTGAAAATTGATTATATGGCTTGGACATTCATCCATCCATTCAATTAATAATTCAAAATTAAACATTCAAAATTGATCACCACAGGTGGATTTACGCGTTGATATTACAATCCCTACGCAATCATATTGCAATCGTTTAACGGGACATTTAATTTACAACTGGATTGTTTACAACATTTGCAGGAGTAATGATGGCCACTATCAAAGAAAAGCTACAAAATATTATTCAGGCACAGCCGGATGATGCGACCTATGAGGAAATTCTGAGGGAACTGGCTTTTGAGCGTATGATTGAGAAGGGGCTTGAAGACTCTAAAGCTGACCGTGTTTTCTCAAATGAAGAAATTGAGCGTCGGATCAGGGGATGGCAGAAATAAGGTGGACCGAGGAAGCTTTCAACTGGCTCCGGGAAATTTATGACTATATAGCATCCGATGATAGCTCGAAAGCGAATAAGGTCGTTCAGTCTATATTTGATCGGACTCAGATACTTAGACAATTTTCGGAAATAGGTTATTTATATTGAGAGGAAACGGAAGGAAACATCAGGATTTTGCTATATGGACATTACCGGATTGCTTATCTTGTGAGAGGTAATGATCAGATAGATATATTAGGCGTGTTTCATGGAGCCTTGGATATAGATAAATATTTACCGTAATAACCACGCCCTGTCACACATGTATCGCCGCCTTAAACATGAGCGCACTGAATTAATTCTGAATTATTAATTCAAAATTTTGAATTCGTGTACGGGTAATCCCCCGTGATTACCCGGGCGATTACGATTCCCCAACAGATTAACCGATCTATAAATTGATTAAATGGATTGGACATTCATCCATCCATTCAATCATCCCGTCCAGGTGAGAACGCTCTCTTACGCTCGATCTCGAAACCATGTGGCGCACCGTTAAGCAGATGATTACATAAAGGGTTGTGTGTAGAGTTGGAGAATTATTTCATATTTTGATTACTTAAATTACCATTCGAAATGAAATATCAAATAAGGGAGTCCATGAGCTATAAAGACAGAATCATTATCGAACCGGGAAAACGAGGGGGTAAGCCCTGTATCCGGGGCATGAGAATCACAGTCTACGATGTGCTTAGCTATCTTGCCTCTGGTATGACCTATGACGAAATCCTTGCAGACTTTCCTTACCTGGAGAGAGAGGATATTCTAGCATGTCTTGAATATGCGGCTGAGCGTGAACATTCTACGCTGGCAGCCATAGCATGAAATTGCTTTTTAACCAGAATCTGTCTCCGGGCCTTGCCGATCTTTATTCGGGTTAGACTCACGCTTCAGCATTGAGTTTAGATCAGGCCCCTGATCTTGACGTTTGGGAGTATGCACGTTCAGGCGGTTATATCCTTGTGAGCAAGGACTCAGATTTCAGCGAGATCAGTTTGCTTAAGGGTTTTCCACCAAAAGTAATATGGATTCGGCGCGGCAATTGTTCAACGCAAGATATAGAGAGGATACTTAGGCATAACTACAATTTTATTTGAAAAACTGGAGCAAGACGAGCGTATGGGAATCTTATAGCTCTATTGAGACACGTGCTGAAAAATCGACTAATAGCGGCTTACCAAGACAAGGAAGAGCATGCTTTTCCGGGGAATGGAGTCCAGGCGATGAGTTCGGAGCAACAGGAACTACGACGGCTGCAAGCCGAGAATACCGAACTTCGCATGGAACGGGATATCCTAAAAAAGGCCATTGGCATCTTCGGCAAAGCAAATGGGTAATTTTCCAGTTTATGAAGGAGCATGCTCACCAGTTTCCCATTACGAAGATGTCCCAGGTTTTTAAAGTGAGCCGGAGTGGCTACTACCGGTGGCTAAACGGGGAGCCCAGCCGGCGATCCCGGTACAACCAGGGTTTGGGTGCGGCGATCAGGAAGGAATGGAAGGATTCCAAAGAGAAATATGGGTCTCCGCGTATCCACCGCGGGTTACTAGCCCAGGGATGGAAGGTCTCCCGGCCGCGGGTAGCCCGGTTGATGCGTGCGATGGGCATTGCCAGTCGGATTCGCCGAAAGTGGGTGAAGACGACCGATTCATCCCACACTCTGGCGGTAGCCCCGAATCTGTTAGATCGACAGTTCTTTCCGAGTCAACTCGGCCAGGTCTGGGTCAGTGATATTACCTACCTGCCCGGCAATATGTTAATGTCTCGGGCCTGTATTGCAGGGGCGAGGGAAACCATTTCTGGCAGCGCGTCATCCCGGGTTTTACCATGCGTTATCATAACACTTATCCGGCACTATCCAGGATGAGCACAGGTCAATCCGGAAGCTTTTGGAAGTGACACCCACGATCCGATCCATATGTATTATCGCCTCAAACGGGATCTCCGTTATATCGAGAACGCTTCTCTAAAACTCGATATTGAAATCATGTGGCGAACTGTCAAACAGATGATAACCCGCAAGACAGGCGCACACTGAGTAATTTTAAATTTTGAATTCAATGTAGGGTTAATCACCCGTGATTACCCAGGCGATTAACCGAGCTGAAAATTGATTAAATGCATTCAATCACTCATCTGGTCATACATCCATTCGATTAATTCAATTCATAATTCAAAATTAATAATTTAAATTTCTCATATAACTTTCAGTGAACACTGTGGTTAGTAAGAATGTAAAAAACAACCACAGGGCCCACAGGGGAAACCACAGAGTTATCCGGGATTATCATTTTTCCCCACAAGGGTTTTTTAAGATACTGTCGGGTTAAATGACATTGAGGGATTCGGGTTTTCGCATCGATCTCTTATATCGAACTCACGGTAACTAATTCAAAATTCTCTTATATCAAACTCACGTCATTTACCAAAAAAAGAAGCGTTTTTATATATTTGTTACGTGTTGCATAACAGATAACAATATGATACGTCACTTTTAGTGACAAGCAAACCGAAAAAATATTCAACCGGGGCCAGGCGAGAAAGCTTCCTCCGGAAATCCATCGTCGGGCAAAGCGGAAGTTATTACTTATCGATGCAGCCAGTTAGTTGGATGATTTGAAGGTTCCACCTGGTAACCGGTTGGAACAACTTTCCGGAGAACGTCTCGGACAATGGAGTATTCGCATCAATCAGCAGTGGCGTATTTGCTTCAAATGGCAGGAAGGAGATGCATACAAGGTTGAAATTGTTGATTATCACTGATGAAGTGAACTGCTTCCGCATGTGATAAAACAAACGGAGTAAAAGTCATGACTGAAAAACCATTTATATCACCCATTCATCCTGGTGAAATTCTTAAAGAAGAGTTTTTGGACCCGATGGGAATATCTCAGCGGGCATTTGCCCGAAGCATTGATGTTCCGGCTAACCGGGTTAATGAAATTGTCCGCGGAAAAAGAAGTATCACCGGAGACACTGCTATCCGGTTTTCCCTGGCTCTGGGAACCAGCCCGGAAATGTGGTTACGACTGCAGGCCCGGTATGAATTGGAAAAAGCCCGGGACGAGAGCGATCCGGATTTAAAAGAAAAGATAAAACCGGTGGTGGCTATATAAAAAGCACTGGGTGAGGAATGTCTCCCATCAACAAAAAAATATTGTGGCTATTTCGGAGCTCAATGAGTTAATTTTAAATTTTGAATTCAATGGAGGGGGGAATGCCCCGTGATTACCCAGGCGATTAACCGAGCTGAAAATTGATTAAATGCATTCAATCACTCATCTGATCATACATCCATTCGATTAATTCAATTCAAAATTCAAAATTCATAATTCAAAATTCTCAGTGAACACGGTGGTTAGTAAGAATGTAAAAAAACAACCACAGGGCCCACAGGGGAAACCACAGAGTTGTCCGGGATTATCATTTTTCCCCACAAGGTTTTTTTAAGATACTGTCGGGTTAAATGACATTGAGGGATTCGGGTTTTCGCATTGATCTCTTATATCGAACTCACGGTAACTTATTCAAAATTCATAATTCATAATTCTCCTATAACTAATGGTACACCACAATCTTACGGCTTTCACCGCCTGTCTTTGTGTTTCCCCTTCTTTTTTCTTTTTCCGGTTCATAAAATCCTGTATAATCAAGGATAGCATGAATTGCGGGTCCCAAGCTGAATGTTGTAATATGCCTGCAGTGTTCGATAGAGACAATGCAACCTGAATCTTTCACCATACTCTAAATACCGCTAAGGATTCCTATGGAAGGGCCAAAGGATGGGGGAGACCAGTCCCGAAAGTCACGTCAAAAAAATACCGGTTACAACTACCCGGAGTTCCGCATGGTACCTGTGGAAGCGATGGACGGTGATAAGACGACAGTCGATCTGCTATCCGTCGCCAAAACGATATGGGAATCGCGTAATATCGTGTATATCGTTGTTGGCATCGCTCTGGTCATCGGGTTGTTGGTTGCATTTCTTACACCGGTCGAGTATCAGGCAAATGCCACCCTAATGCCGGAATTGCAAAACGATGGAAGCAGCCTTGCCGATCTGCTCCAACAATATGGCGGGAGTCTGAACCGGAGCTCACTGGATTTGGGCAACAGCGATCAGCCGGTGATTAATGCCATGCTTTACCCGGATATTATAAAATCGACTCCCTTCATGCTGCAACTGATGAATCAAAAGGTCCATTCAGTTGACTATGATACGACGGTGACCGTGTTTTCCTATTTTAATAAGATCTACTCGCCGCTTTCATCTGAAATCTTTAAATATACGATTGGTTTACCCGGGCTGATTAAAAAAATGGGCCAATCATCTTCTGTGTCGGACGCAGCGGATACTTCCGGAGGCTCGTTCAATCTTTCCGATGCCAAGGATCGTGTTATGACGAATCTCAGGGAGCGAATGACGGCCCGCTATAACAACCAGAGTGGAATCATAGCTATTTCCTCTGTCATGCCTGAACCCAAAATGTCGGCTGTTGTTACAAAGAGTACGATCGCACTTCTGAAAGACTACGTAACCAAGTACCGAACACAAAAGTCGAAAGAGAATTATGATTTTATCAAGGCACAGTATGAAGAGGCGAAAGACCGGTTCCAGCAGGCCCAGGATACCCTGACCAGCTTCCAGGATGCGCATCTCAATCCCACAACAGGCAGGGAGAAGACACAGCTTAAACGCTTGCAGTATCAGTATAACCTGGCATACAACGTATGGAATGGCCTCGCTCAGCAGATGGAACAGACTCGTATACTGGTCCAGCAGAATAAACCTTTTTTCAAGGTACTCGAGCCGGCTACGGTGCCAAAGGATAAATTAGAACCGCAGCGTTTTATCATACTGGTTGCTTCTTTAGCTGTGGGGCTGATCGCGGGGATAGTTATTGTAATTTTCTTCAAGATGATCCTGGTAACGGAGAGAGTTGAAGGGAATGGGGTAATAAGGTAATAAGGATATAAGGGTTTCTGTGGTTGTTTTTTTAAAATCGTAAATGAATGGACATAAATATCATAATCCTGATTACAGAACCTAAACACAATCTCGTCATCCTGAATTTTTCTCCGCCGAAGCGGATAAAGCCAGGATGACGAGACTGTGTAAAGCGCATGTATTTCACCAATAGGAGCTCCGAATGTACGCTCCCCCTTAATAAAGGGGGCGAAGGGGGTTGTCTCTCAGCGAAACATTCTTGAACATTCTCGATTAATCAGGCTTAACTTTAAATTTATGCTTTTGAAGCAGCCACCGTTACATTTTGTTTTTATCACATTGATGTTTCATAAAACTTTTACCCGGTGCCAGTAAACAACATAAATAGTCAGGCTGATTTTACGATTTCTTCGTTGCTGAAGAAGGGACTGAAAGACCGCATTCTCATGGGGGCGGGCAGCGCCTTTCTTTTCCAGGTCATCGGTGCGGGGCTCGGATATGTCAACCAGATTGTACTTGCCCGGTTTTTGGGGGTGGAGAGTTATGGTGTGTACACCTATGTATTGTCATGGGCGCTATTCCTTTCGATTCTTGCACAATTCGGTTTCCCAAAATCGGTTCTGAGATTCATTCCGGAGTACCAGGTTAAAGGTGACTGGGATCTTTTGAAAGGCATCATTTTCCGGAGCTGGGAAGTCGTATTTGTTGCGGGAATAGCGGTTGCCGGAGTCGTACTTTTTGTGATGTATGTTTTGGGTGGAACGGTCGATTCGATGTATTTGGAGGCTTTTTTTATCGGCGTCTGGCTTATTCCCATGGATGCTATGACCAATCTGCAGAAGTGTATGGGACAGGCCTTCAACAACATGTCGCTCGCTTATCTGCCGAATGGTGTCATACGGCCGTTGATCATCATATCGTCTATCTTCATGCTTTCTGCGGTTTACTCCGTCGTTACAACGGAGCAGGCACTCTTTGTAACCCTGGCTGGATTTACCGTCGCAATTGCTTTTCAAATGGTAACCATTTATCGAAAGATGCCGGCGCAATCCCGTGAATCGAAAGCCAGCTATGCAGATAAGCAATGGATGAGTGTTTCCTTTTCCCTTTTGCTGACCGCCAGTTTTTATGTGGTTCTCGACAGAACGGATGTGATCATGCTGGGCTTGATGAAGCATCCGGCAGACGTCGGTTTTTACAACGCTGCGTCACGTACGGCATTCCTGGTGAGTTTTGTGCTGACCTCAGTGAATGCCGTTGCTGCGCCAACGATCTCTCAATTGTATGCTCAGAATAAACATGACGGATTGCAACACATGGCAAGTAAAATTGTTAAAATGAGTTTTTGGCCATCGTTGTTGATCAGTATCGGTTTATACTACCTTTCAGGGTTTATTCTGGGTCTGTTCGGTCACATGTTTGTAAGTGCCAGCGGTATCCTGGGCATCCTGTTGATAGGCCAGGTTTTCAGCGCCGGAACAGGATCGGTGGGGTATTTTCTCAATATGACGGGACATCAGAAAATAACAGCCCGTGTTTTTGCCTGGAGTGCCGTGATCAACGTGGTCCTGAACCTGATCGGTATTTCATTTATGGGTGCCGAAGGTGCAGCTATAGCAACGACTATATCTATGATTATATGGAATATATGGCTGCATGTCCTCGTTAAAAGAGAAATGAACTTGAGGACTGCTATCATCTACACATTCAGAAAATCCCGTGATTAGATTAAAGACCTTAAAAAAAGCCACGGAGTCACGTAATTCACGGTGTTACTTTCCGTGTCTCTCCGTGCTTCCGTGGAAATTTGAAAAAGCGAATAAGGATAATTCTAATGAAGATATCGCTTTAAAAATAACAGATACGTAGTAGACTGGGTTATCCTTGCCCCTTAGAAAAGGGGTTTGGGGGATTGACCAAGCCCAGGCAAGAAAAGAACGTATCTCTTGTCATACGCTTGACCGATCCTCCCTTACACACTTTGTCCCGAATATTTTTGTGACAAATTTGTTCACGAATTTGGTTATTCAGAACAGCGCAATAGAAAACCTTATCCAGACCTTACGTTAAATTATTTAACTTATGCCAACACATACTCTCATAATTATAGTATATCTGGTAATCATGGTTTATATGATGTCAATTTCCAAACACAACGATGTCATCCTGAATTTTTCCTGTTTACAGGGAAAAGTAGGATCTCGTGGGATACGGAAACGATAGGTGCAGATGGTCCGATCGTTGCACCGTGTTAACGAGATCCTACTTTCTCCGCCAAGGCGGAAAAATTCAGGATGACAAAGTAGTGTGAACGCTTGCATATTACATATTTGATCTCTGAAGAGGGGCAGATTATCCTTTAAGAAAACAATGAACATACTTATAACCTGTCTGAGAAGATCCGGATCGACTGTTTTTTGGAAGTATCTGAAAAGCCAGGAGAACTTCATTGGATATGATGAACCCTTCAATCCGTTGCTGGCGCGGTTGCCGGAGGTACTTTTGAAGGAGAACAACCTTGAACTGATTCGATTGTATGAGAGCAATCGTGCAACATTTAAATCAAAATTCAGGTCAATTAGTTATGAAGCCGAGCTTGATAACGCCATGAGCGACGAGGAGATTGAATTCCTGCAATACCTGTTTGACAGCTCTGAAAATGTGGCCATTGACTCGACCCGCTGCAATTTCAGGATACAGGATTTGCTGAAAAAATATCCTGACCTAAAAATCATATACCTCTACAGAAATCCGGAAGGTTTTATTTCTTCAAATATAATTCCTAACAGGCCGGAGCTGAGAAAGCAGCCTGCGGATTATGTGGTGAACAATATCACCAAGTATTATAACCGGATGAATTTCTGGAATGTCAGAAAAAGGTTCGACTCCTGGGACTACGAGTCCATGACAAAATTGGACGCTTTTAAAGATATGGCATCACAATACAGCAGTATAGACAGAGAACGATTCGACACGCTTCCCGCTTATGTTAAGTTATATGCCCTGTGGTATGTGGTGCATCAACAAATGCTTGAAATCATTAATAATGATGAATCGGGAAGGATAATCGCCGTTAGTTTTAATGAGTTTATAGAAAGAAAAGATGTAAAAGACGATATATTACGATTCGTGGGGATTAACAGTGACAGTGCACGTATCCGGTTGCGAGCTCCCAATCTTGGATATGATATCAGAAATAAGAACTGGGAGACGGCGAGGAAGCTTTTTAAGGTGAATTCATAATATGCTGCCTAATTTTTTGATTGTCGGGGCTGCAAAAAGCGGCACTACCTCGATTTACGAATATCTCAATGATCACCCGCAGGTGTATATGAGTCCTGTTAAGGAACCCTATTTTTTCTCCTTCATGGATAAAATCCCCGATTTTCAGGGGCCGTTCGATGAAAAAACAAACAAGGAAGAGATTATCACCTCACGCTCTGAATATGAACACCTTTACAGCGGAGTAACGAATGAAATTGCCATTGGTGAGAGTTCGAATGCTTACCTGTATTTGCCCGGGACTGCGGGAAATATCAAAAAACTGATACCTGACTGTAAAATTGTGATCATATTGAGGGACCCCGTTTCCAGGGCATTTTCGCATTTTTTACAGCATAAAATGCTGGGAACAGAGATGCTTGATTTTGAAGAAGCCATTGAAAAAGAGGAAGAACGGAAGAAAAAAAACTGGCGATGGCATTATCAATACATCGATCAGGGCAGGTACTACAAACAGGTTAAGCGTTACATTGATGTCTTCGGAAGCGAGCAGGTAAAAGTGTATCTGTTTGATGATCTGGCCGCGAATCCCGGAAAAATGATGGCTGATCTGAGCGAATTTTTAGGAATCGACCCTAAATTCTATGATAATTATGACTATCAACGATTTAATAAGGCCGGCTTACCCAGGAATCAAGCTATTCACAGATTGATCAGGCATCAGAATCCTGTTAGAAAGATAGCTCATGTTCTGGTCCCGCTTTTTTTGAGAGAACGGATCGTCTCTTTCCTGGAAAAAATAAATTATAAATATGATGATAAACCCCGCTTGAATCCGGATACGAAGGTAAAGCTAAAAAAGATATTTAAGGCTGATATCATAAAAACCGGCAAATTAATAGGACGTGATTTGAGCATGTGGCATTCAAAAGAACAGTAATGAAGTTGACGTTTCGTACACATATCACCGATATCATCTGGTATATTCTTGACAGCTTTGCGTATGCTGTGTTACGAACCAGGGTGAAAATCGTGAAAGGAGTGCTTGTCGTACGGCTTGATGCGATCGGTGACTTCATCGTATGGCTGGACGCGGCCCGTGGAATACGTCAATACTACAATGACAAAGGCGTGACACTTATATGCAGCGATTCTGTTGCCGGACTTGCGGAAGCCACAGGCATTTTTGAAGCTGTTATCCCGGTGAACCAGCGTCGTTTCTCGAATAGTCTGTCTTACAGGTACAAGAAGCTGGGATACTTGAGAACACTCAAACCGGACGTGTTTATTAATTCGATGTACTCCCGGCAATATCATTTGCATACTATCGATGTCATTACGCGTTTTGTGCAGGCGAATAAGAAAATCGGTTTTGAAGCCGAGTTTAAAGACTGCTGGCAGACACGGTTAAGTTCAAGATGGTATACCCGCTTGATCCCTGCAGAAGAGGGGAGAAAAATGGAATTGATCCGGAATGCAGAATTCGTAAGGGGACTGGGCGCTTCTGATTTTAAAGCAGGAATACCTCATCTCGACCGTCAATTACTTCCTGCCAAAATGGTTAACGAGTCGTATTATATCCTTTTTCCGGGTGCCGGATTATCTTATCGATGCTGGCCGACAGAAAATTTTGCTAAGGTAGCCGATTTCATTTATGACCAGACTGGAATTACAGGGCTTATTTGCGGTGGTCCCGGTGAAGTTCAGCTTGCCGAAAAGGTGATACATGCATCTCATGCAAAACTTGAGAATTGGATCGGGAAAACGAACATCACCGGTCTCATGGCACTGATAGCTGATGCAGAGCTTTTAGTGACTAACGAAACGAGCGCGGTGCACATAGCTGCTGCAACAAAGACAGAATCCGTTTGTATCCTGGGGGGAGGCGATTTCGAGCGTTTCACACCCTACGAGGTGGAGAAAGAAGTTGACGGACCGCTGCCGCGGTGTGTTTATTATAAAATGCCCTGCTTCTATTGCAACTGGAACTGTATTTATGATGTTGCACCAAGTGAGCCGATGCCTTGTATATCAAAGATATCCGTCGCTTCCGTTTTGGACGAAGTGAAAAAAGTAGTAGACAAGATGCGGGTGAACAATTAGTTAAAGCGAGTTCGTTATAATGAAATCACAAATAACCCGCCCTTTAATGTCATTCCGAGCCATTAATAAAGGAAATACCTTAACCTTTACTGAAATGACATATATTCGAACTAAGTGAAAATTTTACACTTTACACGAGCACTGTCATCCTGGAGGCTGTCCAAAAAGTCATTGTACCTATTGAACTGCCTAAAAATATTAGGATTTCCAACCTTCATTATGAAACAAGTCGTTCTTTCCCCCTTAAGAAAGGGGGTGAAGGGGGTTGTTTTCCAATGTGATATATTAGAATCCCTAAATAAATTAGGCTTTAGCTTTATCATTTATGCTTTTTGGACAGCCTCAATCTACAATGACCGTAAACGATGTATACACTCAGTGCCTTTTTTTTGTTTCCGGACAGGTTAGATTTCTCAACAGACTCCTATTGACATCTTTAAAGAATAGAACACGGATGATGCGGATTCTCACGGACAAAATTAAAAAGAGCCGCTCTCCATGCATATGGAGAGAGCTTGTCCCGAACGCTTTAGGGAGGTTGGCATCGCCTTCGCGCAGCCATATTCAGTACGAGCTTTTACGTAATATCGTTCGGCGGAGCAAGGGGTGAGGTACCAGAGCGAGTGTCATTTTAAAAATGTTGAACTCGTATATCGAATTGAACTTAGTTATAGTAAAAAAAACGTCTCAGGATGAAAAGCAATAACGTTTTATCGACAGTTTCAAAAGGACTTGTTCACCTGAAGGTGATCGTTATCGGTGATGTCATGCTCGACCGTTACATATGGGGAAGTGTTTCACGCATTTCACCGGAAGCACCCGTTCCGGTTGTCCATGTACGCAAGACATCAAAAAGGGGAGGTGGAGCAGCTAATGTTGCGTTGAATCTGAAAGGGTTGGGTGCGAACGTCTTTTTGGCCGGTCTCACGGGCATGGATAGTGCCAGAGACGAGTTGCTGGCCAGCCTGAAAAAGGAAAATGTGGATACAAGTCTTGTAATCCCGGTACCCGATCGCCCAACAATTACAAAGACTCGGATAATAGGCAGCCATCAGCAAATGATCCGTCTCGATGAAGAAGAAAGCTGTTTGTCGCCGGCATCTCAGGAGAAATCATTTCTCGAAGGTATTCTGAAGGTTCTGGAGGAAGGGTCGTTTGATGTTATGATCTTATCGGATTACGCCAAAGGAGTACTCAGCTCCGGTGTCTGTCAAACTCTTATCAAGGAAGCGAACAGTAAACAAATTCCGGTATTAGTCGATCCCAAGGGACTTGATTTTACCAAGTATGCCGGAGCCACATTATTAACCCCGAACCTGAAAGAGATTAGCGACGTATTGCAATGTGCTCCTGATGATCTCGACGCCCTTTTTCCAAAGGCCGAATCACTAAGGACCAAATTGCGTATCGACAATCTGATGATTACCAGGGGAGAGTATGGGATTAGTTTGCTTACCGGTGATCGCAAGGAAATACGGCATTTTCCGGCGCAGGCCCTGGAAGTGTTTGACGTGTCGGGTGCCGGAGATACGGTACTGGCAACTGTTGCGGGTTTCATAACAAGTGGATTATCCATTGATGAAGTGATTACACTGGCAAATGTTGCAGCAGGCGTTGTAGTGAGCAAGGTTGGAACGGTCCCGATTAAGCGTGGTGAACTGATCAACGCGTTGGGTACCGACTCGTCGAGCGGGTCCGGTTCCAAAATATACGACGAAGCTCAATTGCTGCATAGGATTCAGGAGTGGAAGGACAGGGGAGAGAAGATCGTTTTTACGAACGGCTGTTTCGATATTCTGCATGTGGGTCATGTGAGTTATTTGGAAGCGGCAAAAAAGTTAGGAGACCGGCTGATCATCGGATTAAATACGGATCAATCCGTTAAGGTGCTCAAGGGAGATGATCGTCCTATTGTCCCGGAAGAGGACCGTGCCCGCATTCTTGCCGCATTGTCAGCGACGGATGCGGTTGTTCTATTCGATGAAGAAACACCATTGCGGCTAATTGAGAGTTTTCAACCGGATGTTTTGGTTAAGGGAAGTGATTATCAAGAAGCCGGGATCGTAGGTGCAAAAGAGGTGAGATCGTGGGGGGGAACCGTGGAAACTGTTGAACTCGTGGCCGGTAAAAGCACGACAGATATCGTATCAAGAATTAATAAGGTCAACCGGTAATAATTAATAATGACTATCAGCATCAATACAATTTCATATAACTCCCGATTGATTCAAGCAAAAATCCACAGAAACACATCTGAAGATTACATCGAGTCCTCCGTGTATTTCCGTGTTTCCGTGGCAATTCCCAAAAGTCATTTAATTAATAGCCGTAGATAGGACACATTGATGAATAGAAAACATGCCAATGAAGTTTAGCATCATAACCCCCAGCTATAACTCTGAAAAATATATCTCAGATACGATTGAATCGATTGAAAATCAATCAATCCAGGATGTAGAGCATATTGTTGTTGATGGTGCGTCGGATGATGACACTATTAATATTGTGAATAAATACCAAGGAATAACGCTCATATCAGAACCGGATAATGGACAATCTGATGCCATTAATAAAGGACTAAAGAAAGCATCGGGTGATATTGTCGCCTGGCAAAATGCGGATGATATTTACTTACCTCATTGTTTTGAAAGAGTTGCAGATTTTTTTGAGGAAAACAGTGATGTGAAAATGGTTTATGGATATTACCAGAGAATTGATCCGCAAGTAAAGAAATTAGCTGACGTCCATCCGCCGTCATATAAAAAGTGGAAATTCAAGTATGGACGTTTTTATCCTGTTCAACCCAGTGTTTTTTTTCGAAAAGAGGTTTTCGAAGAACTGGGATATCTGGATGAGAGTCTGCATTATTGCATGGACATAGATCTATACTGCAGGATCGTCGGCAGATATAAGATCGGGAGGATTCCACATATGTTGGGTGCATTCCGGGTCCATGATGAGAGCAAAACGCAAAACAAAGAGAATTATGCGCAGGTTAAGGAAGAGTTGTTTAAAGTGCTTAACAGATACTATACATACAGCAGCATCGGGAAGATGTTGTTTGAAATCTTTCAGGCGAGGGCGAAGATAGGCGCTTATCTGAAAGACGAAATTCTGTAGCACAGAGATGGCAAATGTATGATTAAATCGATAAGGGAAAAAATAGGACTACAGGGTGTCACTTCTTTAAGAATCGATACTAAACACTTGATAGTAATCGGAGTGTATTTAATAGGACTATCAATTATTGCCTTATCTCCTCACTTGCTCCCGAAGAAGTATTTTTTTGATAACGATACCCTTATAAGCTTAATTCAGAATACCAATACCAACGCGCTTCCCAAATCATTTGCCAACACGGCATTCCTGTATAAACTGTTGGGTTTTGGAACAGTTATACCGATTAGTGTAGGAAAATATGTGATTTACACACTATCCTTTGTTATCATTCTGCTGCCCAATAAAAATTTTCTGAAAAGTCTTCGTTTTTTTTCAGTTGAGCACTTGATTGTTGCGGCGTGGATGATCATTCTCCCAATTTATTTAGGACAATACTCAAAGGAGCTTTTTTCGCTAATACTTGTTTTTTCCCTGTTGAATAGTATTGGTAACAAGTATTCATTCATTTTATCTATTCTCCTGATAATGATGTATGCCTCTTATATTAGAATATACTGGTATATCGTATTATTTCTCTTTCTCGTTATATACTATTTGAGCTTCAGAAAAATTGACAAGTATCTTAAAATTATTGCTTTAGCATTGATTATCGTCGCATTTTATTTTTTAGTTCACAGTGTTACGGGGAAATTTATTACCGATGCCCGTTATAGTATCAATATTGCCAGAGTCAATTCAGAATACGCCAATACTATGATTCATAACCCGTTTGTAAATACTTCTGCATTTACAGATATCGCTAATACCGTTTACTGCTGGCTGAGGTTGCTTTTCCCTGTTACTATGATTTTTAGCGGCCTTATTCAGGGATTATTTGCTCTTATCCAGATCACAACTGTTCTGTTTATAATTTATAAGGTCATAAAAAATTACAGGTTTATTCAGACCGGTTATGAATTTGTTATAAAAGATACATATCAAAAAAAGTTATTTGCAGCAGTAGCATGGATATTTTCGTTTAGTTTTGTAGAAGCAATGTTCGAACCGGATTACGGGACATTTTCGAGACATGAATTAGCTTTATTGCCTATGATAATATTTCTACTGTTTTATCTTTTTTCGATAGAGTTGAAAATGATAAAATCCTCATTAGGATAATTTATTTTTATATTTCAAATAAATGTGTATGATTATATTTGGACAAATATGATGTACGTATATTCGACAATATATGCTATTCGTAATCTGATAAATTGAGATTAGTCAAATTGATTTTACAACAGTACTATGGACGCTTACCTATACATATTACGTCTTGCCACATAAAAGTTGTAAATACAGAAAGATGCCGGTATGCTTCGAACAGATTATAGAACTACGTGAGTACGTGAGATTGAATAACATTAACATGTAACAAATATCTCAAATCTAAAAATGCCAACTGCCGGTGCTTTTTAGGAGAGCCAGCTATTGCCTTCACAATTCAGCCTTGACCAAATCAGCAATTAATGGCGCAACTGTGTTAGGGTTTCATAGCCTCCTCAAAGTTTGATGTATGCGTTTAATGACGCAATACTATCAATTTCCCGTTTGGTGGAATTCCATTCAACAATTAGCTCAGGTATTATGAAAATATTGCATATCATAGAGGCCTTTACAGGTGGAATTTTAGACATCGTTAAAAATATGTCGAATGAGCTCGCAGTTCGCGGTCACGATGTCACAATTGTATATTCTACCAGGGAGAACACCCCGGCCAATGTCAATTGTTACTTTAACAAGAGTATTCATCTACACAAAATGAATATGGCGCGTAACATTTCACCCTATAGGGATACATTAAATTTGATGAATCTTGTTAAAATTATTAAGAAAGAGAATCCGGATATAATCCATTTGCATTCATCCAAGGCAGGTTTTATAGGCCGAGTGGCATCCAAAATTTCTGGATTTGATAAGAATGTGTTTTATTCACCTCATGATCTGGCCTACACAGTTTCGAAAGGGGTGAAGAAAAATATGTATTACGCAATGGAAAAAATAGGCCTGATGTTCGGCGATAATCTGATAGCCTGTTCTAAGGGAGAGTATGATGAAATAAACAAGCGGTTGACCAATAATGTAAAACTATTGAATAATGCCATCGACAACAGTCTGTTTAACCGGGTCGTAATTGATTATAAGGACAGGTTTGCTTCGAAAAATATAGCCACCGTTGGAAGATTATCTAAACAAAAAAATCCAAGACTCTTTTTAGAAATTGCCCGAAATAACAAAGACTACCATTTCTATTGGATTGGAGACGGCGATTATATGAAGGATGAATTACAGAATGAGAGTAATGTTGAAGTAACTGGTTGGTTGGAGAAAGAGGAGTTGATCAGGTATTTAAACTCGACGTTTCTGTATCTGCAAACATCCATATCAGAAGGCATGCCAATTGCTGTCCTGGAGGCCCAGGCAATGGGATTACCTTGCCTTGTTACTGATGCTGTTGGCAACAGAGATATAATTTCGAATGATTATAATGGGTATGTTCTGCCGTATGAAGAGCACATATTTAATGAGAAAATAAATTTCTTGAGACTGGATAAACTGACTTATTTCAAATTATCCTATAATTCGAAAGAAAATGTTTATGATAACTATCTGATTGACCATTATGTCGATAAGTTATTGGATATATATAACATAGAAGATGAAGAACATAGCTATCATCACCCCGTCGTTGCGAGAAGGTGGGCTTGAGAGAGTTGCTGCAAATATTAGCAATTTATTGATAGGTGAATACAATGTATTTCTTTTTGTTATGGATGGGAATCACGGTGTCTACAAATCAAATGCCAGTGTAGTAGATTTCGGGTTGCCAGATACATACAAGAGAGGTAACCTGGTAAGATTGAAGTTCCTGTTTCTTTCTTTTATCAAACTCCTTTACTATAAGAGTAAATTCAATATTAATGTATGTATAAGCCATGGGGAGATCACCAACATACAGAATGTATTGACGTTTAAGAGTAAGAATATTGTCTGCATACATGAGAACAGAATGCATGCGGACAATGATTTTCAGAGACGACTGGTGAACAAGATGATAGGGAGGATTTATAGCTATGCATCCTATATCGTCTCAGTGTCATATGGAGTCCAGAATTTTCTATCGACCAGGTATAAATTCAACAATCAACTCCTTAAGGTCATTTATAATCCTTTTGATATTCATAGTATCGAAATTAAATCCAGGGGAGATATTGAGCCAACCCTAAAGGAAATATTCGCGAATTACAAGACGGTTGTTAATGTTGGGAGATTCACCAGGCAAAAGGGCCATGAACATTTAATAAGGATCTTTGCGAAGCTTGTTAAAAAATATGGCACCCGCTATAAATTATTACTACTTGGTGATGGACCGGACAAGGAAAAAATAGTCAAACAGATTCAAGAAGCTGGATTAAAAGTTGGTATAGGGGATAATTTCGATCGATCAGCTAATGTCATTCTATTGGGGTTCAGAGAAAATCCCTATAAATACATCGCCAATTCTGATTTGTTTTTGTCTACTTCATTATGGGAGGGACTGCCTAGTGTTATCATTGAATCATTGGTTTGTGGTACACCGGTCATTCATTCCGATTGTCCATCCGGACCAAGGGAAATACTCGCTGATTCGGAGACACAAAATCCAGGCGAAGAATCATATATGGAAAAGTATGGTGTTCTGCTTCCCTCTTACAATATGAATGACAAACTGAACCAGGAAGATTTGGATGCTTTATACCTTGAGTATATCGTTAAACTCTTTGAAGATACAGACATTATGAATGAATACTCCAGAAGGGGAAAAGTACACAGCAGGGAGTTCTCAGATCATAAAGTAAAAGGTAATTGGGAGCATCTTATAAATAATTGATATGGTATTTATAATATGATACAGATAATCATAAAAAATATTCATTGAATGTCTGTTTTATGTTGTTACTCTAATTTGTTTACCGTCTAAAAAAACGCTTCCACGTATAAAGTCATACCCTCTGCCACATTAATCTTGCATCTATAAGTATGTGATACTAACATTATGACAGAAAATTATTAAAACCACCTATGCATCATGGAAAATCGTATAAACAAATACGCCATAAAAGTTAACAAAGAGAATAGACCGGCGACGGGTGGGGCGTTAGTACTAGAGCCCGGGATTGATCCATTTAAAACAGGCGGGAACAATCCTGTTGTGCATATTGCAACTTATCCCCCTGTAAATCTTGATTCGAAGGGATCTGGATATGCGTTTAAGAGGGCAGTAGATATTATTGGAGCTGGACTGGGATTGCTGGTATTGGGACTTATTTTCCCAATCATCTATATCGGAATTAAGTTATCAACGAAAGGGCCTGTATTATTTTTACAACCGCGGTATGGAAAGAACGGAGAAGTATTTCTTTGTTATAAATTCCGCACGATGAAAGTAGTAAATAGTAAAAGCCAAAATGTGAAACCGGATATCACAAAAGTGAACGACCAAAGAGTTTTTACCTTTGGTGAATTACTAAGGAGAACGAATCTTGACGAACTTCCTCAACTTATCAACGTTTTGAGAGGAGAGATGAGCCTGGTAGGTCCGAGACCATTGCCTGTGCAAGAATGCCGTTACTGGAGAAGCATCATACCAGGATTTAGTATGCGCTACCGCAATACTCGTCCCGGTCTGACAGGATGGGCCCAGATAACAGGCTATCGTGGCGGCAACCTGGATCCGGTGCATATGTACTATCGTCTGAAGCGAGATCTTAAGTATATTGAGAAGTCATCTCTAAAACTCGACATCGAAATAATGCGGAGAACAGTCAAGCAGATGCTGACCAGCAATACAAGGGCACATTGATTTAATTTTGAATTAATGTCAGGATTTAAGATCCAATCTTATTAAATCATTTCGATCGCCCGGAATGAGTTCTTGTTTGTAGATCAAATTATCAATTCTCTATTTTCCTTAACTGGCAACTGGCAACTGGCAACTGGCAACTGGCAACTGGCACTGGCAACTGGCAGCACTGGCAACTGGCAACTGGCAACTGGCAACTGGCAACTGGCAACTGGCAACCAATAAAAAGATTTAATCCCTTCTTTGCTTATATGATCGGTTAGTCGCTTTCGAATGGATTAATGGCAGGGTATATTACGTCGGATTCTGAGCAATGCCGTTAATTGCCTGTTGTTAAAGGCGATAATGCATATCAGCTATTTTTGAGAATTATACTTTTAAGAAAATTATGAAAAAAGAAATACTTAATAAGATTGTAGATCGGACCTTTAAAGTGGGGATTGTCGGTCTTGGCTATGTTGGGCTTCCGCTTGCCATAACTTTTGTAAATAAAGATTTCTCAGTTGTTGGATTTGATATCGATCCTGAAAAAATCACAAGATTGAATAAAGGAGAAACTTATATTCGCCATATCGGATCCAATAAGGTTAAAAAGATGGTGGATTCTGGTAAAGCTGAATTCACCGATGACTTTGGCCGAATACCTGAGGTCGACGCTATCATCATGTGTGTACCGACACCGTTGGATGAACACCGCGAACCCGATATGACATATGTTGTAGATACTACAAAGACGGTTGCTCCACATATGAGAAAAGGCCAGCTCATTGTACTTGAGTCAACCACCTACCCCGGAACAAGTGATGAGGTGATAAGACCCATATGTGAGGATGCAACCGGGCTAAAGTCCGGTACGGATTTCTATATCGCTTATAGTCCTGAACGTGAAGATCCGGGAAATCCTGATTTCGAGACGAGCACTATTCCCAAAGTTATTGGTGGTGACGGGGCTGATGCTCTTGAGATTGCAAATGCACTTTATGGTTCTGTGATTGTAAAAACGGTACCGGTATCTAATACACGAACGGCGGAAGCGGTAAAACTGCTGGAGAATATCTTCCGGTCAGTCAATATCGCCCTGGTCAATGAGCTTAAAGTTGTTTTTCAGGCAATGGATATCGATGTCCACGAAGTGATCGATGCCGCTGCAACAAAGCCTTTTGGATTCATGAAATTTACCCCAGGGCCGGGTCTCGGAGGACACTGTATTCCGATCGATCCGTTCTACCTGACCTGGAAGGCACGCGAATTTGGTCTGAATACGCGTTTTATCGAGCTTGCCGGCGAAGTTAATACCGACATGCCGCGATTCGTCCTTAACCGCACACTGGAAGCGCTCAATGCGCATCGTAAATCATTGAATGGCAGTAATGTGTTAGTCATAGGTCTTGCCTATAAGCCTAACGTAGACGATATGCGCGAATCACCTACGTTTCACATCATGGACCTGTTGGATAAATACGGTGCATCTGTTGATTATTATGATCCCTATATCCCTGTCATCGGCCCGACACGCGAGCATAGCCACTGGGCCGGGCGTAAGTCGACAGATTGGAGTAAAGATATCGTGGCAGATTATGATGCCGTCATTATTGCTACTAACCATAAGGATATCGACTATTACGAACTGGCTGGCTGGTCAGATTGCATCATCGATACGCGCAACTCAATGAAAGATATCGAGCCGAAAGATGAGAAGCATATCTGGAAAGCATAGGTCATAGTATAGATTTTTAGATATTAGATATTAGATATTAGAATATATATTTAGAGGGCGGTCAGATTTGATCGCCTTTTTTTTAAATACCGATCGTTTTTTTTGCTTATCACTTACAACCAATGCTAGTTATGTTATCACCCCGAAGACTCGGCCAAACATGCGACATGGCGGTAATCTCTGTGTAATTCTATGTTTCCGCAGTAATTTAACGTGAGTTCGATAAGCATTGGAAGAAATCGTTAAAAACGATTCGTTTTAGATTCGTTGACTCATAGCACCCGGATTAATCCGGGTGTTAGAGAGAATTCGTTAACACATGAACCGTTGTAACGGTTTATGCCGGTCCGGATATACGTCTGTATATGTGAAATCAGCATCTTTGCAGGTCTTTCTTATCTCGAACTCCCTCTAACTTAATAACCCAATAACCAAATTCTAATTTTCCAATTTTAAATCTCCCTTGCATTTCTCAGTGTATTAAGTACTTTATTCGTAACTGCATTTAAAATTAAATCAAGAGAGAGATGAAGCGGGCTTACCGAAAGAGAATAGCTGTTTTCTTCCTAAGAGGACTTATTGTATGGTTGGCATGGTATGTTTTGTATGACCTGTGGCTGGCACCGAGGGGAACGTGGGATCATTGGTTGTGCCACAGCCTGGTCTTGGTGAGTGGAGAAATATTGAAAGTAACCGGTTTTGATACATTTGTACATGACCGTGTTGTTGGCCTGACGGGACTTCCCGGAATAATCATTATAAATCCTTGTAATGGCATGGAGGCAATGGGATTGTTTCTGGGTTTCGTACATGCATTTCCTGGTCAACGATGGAAACGCTGGCTCTTCAGTATGGCAGGGCTTCTCGTAATTTACATGACAAATATTGTCCGTATTGTCGTATTAGTCTTGATACAGTGTTATTGGTTTTCTCTGTTTGATTTTACCCATCATTATTCAACGACCGCTATATTCTATGCGATTGTCTTTCTGCTATGGGTGATTTGGGCGCAGTGGGGTATTGATGAATCTGCATTTAAGAGGCCGGATATGAATGATTCCCTCCGGCACGAGGAGGCAGTATGAGGATCACCAGAATGAAAACCTATTTGTTCCGGATCATATTAATCGTGATCATTACTACCGCTTATCTTGGCCCCTGGCATCGTGTCCGGTATTTTTTTGCTAAAGAGTGGTATATGCCCAGGGTCATAAACCTGCATACTGAGCATTTTAATAAGTTAACCATAGGCGGATATGGGAGCGGTGTAGGTTTTAACGTTCGTTCGAATGAAAATGGAAAGATGTTAGTATATCGCTATAAAGTGGCAGGCGGCTGGTTTTTGCTTTTGCCTTTAGTCATCGGAATAGTGATCGGCATGGAGGCGGTATATGGCGTCAGGCTTTTACTATTTCATATCCTGATATCTCTGATCAATGCCTTACTTTTTTACATTGGTGCAGCTTATTCTGATATTTTACTCGCAACTGTTGATCTGAGCTGTTATTATCTTATACCCGCCTTTTCCTTGGCGCTAATCCCGTTTCTGATTATCAATAAACAGTTAACAATGGATTAACCTAATAACTTAATAACTCATAACCCTATCCGATGCCATTTCCCTGATGGATAGGAATTTCTTAGTGTGTATATTGTTATAGGTATGAGACGTATAACCTGTTGAACAGGAACGGAAAAAGCCATGGATGAAGCACTTGATGATTTAACGCGACGCTTGCAGGACTTAGTCGATAAGGGTCGTGAATGGATAGAAGATGAGGAACTCCAGGAGAAACTGGATCAGTATAAAAAACAAGCCGGAGATACTATTAAGAGGTATCCGATCGGCAGTATTGCGGCGGGACTCCTTGCCGGTTACCTGTTAGCCAGATGGATCAATCATAGTGATGAATGAACAAGACGAGCATAACGATACCCTGAACAGGGAAGCTTTTCGCCGTTTATCAAGGGAACTGCGTAGTTACATCGAGAAGCGTTTTGAACTGATGGCGACCGATTTAAACGGTCAGTTCAGTATGATGGCATCGATTATGGTATTGCGGATGATCGGCTTGATTATCCTGCTGTTTGGGGTGTTTTTTCTATTGTATGCACTGGCCCGATATTTAGGCGATCTGCTGAATAATATCAGTCTTGGTTTTTTGCTGGCTTCGATACCACTGTTTGTCGCCGGCATCTCTTTGGCATTACTGAGACCACGACGTCTGTTGCACCGAATCCGGTTACAATTTTTTAGACAGTTTATGCAGATGGTTTCTTACATTATACCCCAGAATTTACCTGAAAAGGTCGATCAGCCTGCAGACAAAAAGTCGCAATCCATGAAGAAACAAGAAAACCGTGATGACTGAACAAAAGGCATCCCCCAAAAAGAAAAAAAACGGTACAGTAAACCGAAAGAATTCTATCGGTAATGATGTTAAGTTGCGTCGGGAAACATTAAAAAAGGAATTGGAGGAGCTTCAGGATCAGATCAAGGAGTCGGTTGGACAGATAAAAGGTGATGTTAAATCAAGAGTTGATATCACTTATTGGATTAATAAGTATCCATTGGGAGCAGCCGGCTTGTCGGTAGTTGCGGGATTTCTGCTTGGGATGAAATGGCATTCAAATGGCCGTGATGTGACAGCGTCCACTTCTGCAAGAAAAGACCATTATTTGTTGTCAGAACTAAAACGGGCCGTCACTAGAAAAGCTATTCAGCGAGTGATTGACCTGTTAGATGAAAAGGTTGATCAATTGCAGAAGAAGGGGCATACCGAATAAAAACAAACGGTTTATTCCTTCAAAAGAGAGATCACACCTAAAAATTTGAGCGTCAGTGAAACCCGGACGTCTCTTTATCGTTAAATGGGAATAGTATTGTGAACAAACGCAAATTATAAGTTTTATGTATAAATACCTTTTACTCTTAATGACGGCTCTGACTATCACTGGAACAGCGATGGCACAGGATAGCCTGTCAATAGCGCCGTCCCGGAAGATTACCCTTCAGGAGGCCATCAAAATTGCACTTGATAATAATTATGTGATCCAGAAAGCAAAGAATAATCTCGATTTGACCGATATGGAGCATAAAAGTGCTGTTGCTAATTTTTTCCCTAGTGTTAGTGGCGGAATGAGTGCAAACAGGCGTATTGGTAAACAGTTTAATAGTGTAACGGTTAGTTTTGCCAACCAGACGAATAATTCTATCAGTGGAGACATCGGGGCACAAATAACGATATTCTCCGGTTTGAATAATATCTATAACCTCCGTCGGAGTAATGAGGATGGCTTATCGATGGAAGAGCAATTACGTCGTCAGAAAGAGAATGTAATTTTTAATGCCGCCTCGTCTTATCTGCAGGTCCTGCTGGATCAACAGTTGCTTGATATTTCTCGGGAAAATCTGAAAGCAGCACAGCAACAACTTAACCAGGTAAAAGCACAAGTAGAAGTAGGATCAAAGCCGATTGCTGATCAATACAACCAGGAAGCTACAGTCGCCAACGACCAACTGCAGGTCATACAGAATAAGAATACACTTAACTTCAACGAGCTTCAGCTCGTGCGTCAGCTTCAACTCGATCCCATGAAAGATTACCAGTTTGTGCGTCCGCAACTGGATACAACTGCTATTCATAAAGATGTTCCGGATTTGCAGACGATGATCAGTGAAGCTTTGGCAAACCGAAGTGACCTTCAAAGCCAGAAACACCAGATCCGGTCCAATTATTTCAACCTGAAACAAACGGAGAGCCAGCGATATCCAACACTCACGTTCAGTGCTCAGATATCAGGCAGCTATTATGATACCTATAGGATATTTGAAGTGGATCCGAATACCGGTCAACGTAATCCTGTAACCGTTGGTTTTGGGGATCAGTTTTTTAACCAAAACGTCAATAAATTTCTCGGTTTTAACTTGAATGTGCCGATTTTTAACAAATTAAATACCAGTTATCAAATTCAGAGTAGTATTGTCAATTACAAAAATTCCAAACTTGATTTGGAAAATCTGAGATTGCAGATCGTTCAGGAAATACGACAAGCTTACAATGACTATTTGAATTACTCAGAACAGCTGGCAAGCACAGCAGCTGCTCTTACATCTGCACGTAAAGCTTATGAAACGCAACAGGAAAGATATAAAGTTGGTGCCGGTACGCTGATTGAACTTTCCCAGGCTAATGCCACCTACGTACAGGCTCAGTCACAACGCGAGCAGGCTTTGTACCGATTCATATTCCAGGAACAGTTGATCCGTTATTATATGGGGCAAATAAGTCCTAATATGCAGATCAAGGCGCTCGATTTTAATAATTAATTCAAGCTTTGAGTTTGGGCGTTTCAAGTTTCGGGTTGTGAATTCCGGGATTATAAGTTCTAAACAGAGACCGGACAAACCCGAAACTCTAATATCTAATATCTAATATCTAATATCTAAATAACATGGCCAAGCAACAGGGAGCAACCCGCAGGCTGGTTACAATTTTAGCGATTGTCGTAGTTTTGCTGGTGATTTTGGGGGTAATTGGTGCGAAGTCGGGTTGGTTTGGAAACAAGACCAATGCGAAAGAGGTCGAAACTTCCAAAGTTCGCCTGAAGACGATAACACAGCTCGTATCGGCAACAGGAACCATCGAACCCGTCACAGAAGTGAAAATCAGTCCGTCAGTCTCCGGCGAAATTATTGATCTTCCTGTTCAGGAAGGGGATTATGTTCACAAAGGCGACCTGTTGCTGCAGATTAAACCGGATCTGTATAAGGCGAGCATTGATCAATTGCAGGCCAATTTGTTGGCTCAGAAAGCCCAGATGGAACAGAATCGTGCTGATTTGCTGAAAGCGGAAGCGAACTTTAAGCAACAAAATGAATTGAACGACAAGGGTGTCATTTCAAAGATGGACTTCATCACTGCGAAAAGTAATTACGAGGCTGCCCAGGCAAGTTTTAATGCCAGCAATTACCAGGTACAAAACGCCGAAGCTCAGTTGCGCCGGGCAAAAGAAGAGCTTCAGCAGACTATAATTCGCGCTCCAATGGACGGTACCGTAAGCCAATTGAATGTAAAGAATGGCGAGACCGTTGTTGGAAGCAGCCAGATGCAGGGAACCGACCTGATGCATATCGCTCGGATGGGACAAATGCAGGTTGAGGTCAACGTCAATGAAAATGATATCGTTAATGTAGAGGATGGTGACACTACGCGTATTGAAGTGGATGCTTATCCGGGCAAAAAGTTTAACGGAGTAGTAACAGAGATAGCAAACTCTGCAACGGTTACTGGAGCTGGGACGAACGAGCAGATGACCAACTATCTCGTGAAAATCAAGATCACCAGCCGGCATAATGAACAGTTTGGTGAAGGGAATGGTATCACCAAGAAGACACCGATGGAAAGCAAAGGAACGGAGATTATGCCTGTTTTTAAACCTGGCATGACAGCTTCAGTTGATGTAGAAACTCAGACTGTTGCTAATGCCATAGCTGTTCCAATCCAGGCTGTTACGGTCCGGGATTTCAGTAAAGTAAAATCCAATAGTAAAGATTCTGCATCAACCAAAAAAGATATTGCAGCCAATGATACAAAGACAACCGCCGACACATCATCGAGTGATTTACTGATACCGAAGGAAGATCTTCGTAAGGTCGTCTTTGTAGTCGATAATGGAAAAGCCAGGCGCGTACAGGTTAAAACCGGCATTAGCGATGAAACGCACTTGCAAATAATCGAAGGAGTGAAACCCGGGGACGATGTGATCGTTGGGCCCTATCGTGTTTTATCACGGGAACTTTCTGATGGAGATGCCGTAAAAGTGAATAACAATAAATACAAGTTACTGGCAGAGCAGCAATAGTAAGCAGACAGGAGAACCATGAATAACTCACATGTCATTCAAATAAAGAAACTTCGTAAAATCTATAAGATGGGCAGCCTGGAAGTACGCGCCCTCAACGGTATCGATCTGGATATTGGACATAATGAATTTGTTGCTGTCATGGGACCGTCAGGTTCTGGAAAATCGACATTAATGAACGTTATTGGGTGTCTCGATACCCCAACATCGGGGGAATACCATCTGAATGGTAAAGATGTGAGCAAACTCACAGACAATGAACTGGCCCATGTTAGGAATCGTGAAATTGGATTCGTCTTCCAGACCTTTAACCTGTTGCCTCGCGCTAGTGTTCTTGCCAACGTTGAACTTCCACTTGTTTATGCCGGTGCTAAAGCTTCTGAACGAAGAGAACGTGCACTCGAAGCTCTGGATCATGTTGGACTGGCGGATCGTGTTCGTCATAAGCCAAATGAATTGTCAGGCGGACAGAGACAACGTGTTGCAGTGGCCCGTGCATTGGTAAACACGCCATCTATCCTTCTTGCCGATGAGCCAACGGGTAACCTAGACAGTAAGACCGGAGCGGAGATTATGGAGTTGTTTGAAGAACTTTACGAACAGGGAAATACTATAATTTTGGTTACACACGAGGAAGACATCGCTGACCATGCACGTCGTATCATTCGTCTTCGTGACGGCTTAATTGAAAGCGATAAACCTATGGAAAAAAGGGTCGCTGTAAGCAGCTAAGTAATACTTCGAAATTAGTATCGAAAGAAATTCTTAAAAACGATTCCTTTTAAGTTCGCCGACTTTTAACACCCGGATTGATCCGGGTGTTACATAGAATTCATTAACGCACTGCTGATACAGGCGAAAACGCCTGTACCACACGTCGTCTTCGATGCGCTGGTTCAAGCGAGGACGCTTGAACCAGCATTGTGATAAATATTTACATAACACGAGAGAGAAAAATATTGTATCCAAATAAGCGTATATTAATTTGATCGGACGTCAACGAACACGAATAAAAGACATAGCATTTGGATTCACAGCAACAAGAATATCAACCATATACCCGATTTTCTCTTTTCCCGCCTGCAATAAAACACCTTCTCATAATTAATGTTATCTGTTTCGTTGGGCTAAATACCCCCTTCGTTAAGGACTTTATGTTCAGGTACTTTTCGTTGTGGCCCATTGATTCGGGAATGTTTTATCCCTGGCAGCTGGTAACCTATATCTTCCTGCACGCCAACTTTATGCACATATTTTTTAATATGTTTGCATTATGGCTTTTTGGGCAAGGCATCGAGAATTTATGGGGAACTAAGCGATTCACCTGGTTCTTTTTCATTACAGGCATAGGCGCTGCAATAGTACAACTTATCGTTGGTGGGGGTGCACCAGTGATTGGTGCCTCAGGTGCTGTTTTTGGAATCCTTCTCGCATTCGGCATGATGTTCCCGGATCAATACATTATTTTGCTATTTCCTCCTATTCCTATTAAAGCAAAATATTTTGTGGTCATTTATGGTGGGATAGAACTTATCAGTGGTGTTGGTAACCTCAATGTTGGCATTGCTCACTTTGCGCACCTTGGCGGCATGTTGTTCGGATACATTATGATACGTTATTGGCGATATAAAGGTGAATTGTATTAGCAGAGAGAAGAATTTCCCGACGTGATCCGGCGTTTCAAAAAAAGCAGGGTGATAATTAACACTTTAAGCAGCCATTGGAACTGATAATATCAATCATTTATTGTTATTTTTGGAAGGATATCTGACACGAAATCTGACACGGATAACTTTAGCAGGATCAATTCCTTGAGATATGTATAACGAGACATTTGGACAAGCAGTACGAAGAGCTTACAGCAACTGGCCGGTGGCTTTGCGGACCATCATTACAGGTACAGTTATTGTATACTTGATCCAGGTACTTGTTGGCCAATCGCTTGATAACAGTATCATTGAGTACTTAGGGTTCATTCCCAGTTGGCATACTAGTCTGGTCCAACCATGGCGTCTTTTTACATATATCTTTTTACATGCAAGCGTATGGCACATCTTGTTCAATATGCTGTGGCTCTGGTGGATGGGCCGGGCTGTTGAAGAAACGCTGGGACCACGCCTTTTTACAGTTATCTATCTCGGTTCAGGAATTGGCGGCGCATTTATCAATCTTCTGCTCAGTTCACTTTTTGGCAATGTGATAGTGATTGGCGCATCGGGCGCTGTATTTGGCATTATGGTTGCCTTTGCCGTTTTGTTTCCCCGAATGCCCATTATGCTGCTCTTCCTGCCACCTATAGAAGCACGTTTTCTGGTTGCGGGACTCATTGGTTTGCAGGTCCTTTTTCTCAACGATGGAGGGCATACTGCTCGAATCGTACACCTTGGAGGCGCCTTATGCGGCTATCTTCTGCTCAAGGCCTATTACAAGGGCTGGGACATTACCAAAATTTTCTCTGTTTTTGACAAATTTAAAAACAGAGTTAAGGCACCGCGTAAGAATAAAAATATGCATTCGGTATCTGAAGCAACTATTGTTGAAGAACACGAACAATCGGAATTGGACAGAATTCTGGATAAAATATCCAAAACAGGTTATGATGGTTTGACTAGTGAGGAAAAGCGAATTCTGTTTGAACTGAGCAAACGTAATTGATCTTATTTTCGTTATCACGTTCTCACATTAAATGAGCAAAGAGTACTCCATTTAAGAATATGGCTTCTATGAGTCCGATAAAGCGAAAGAAAACAGTTCAGGTAAAAGTTGGTAATGTTGCAGTTGGCGGAGATGCACCGATCATCGTCCAATCAATGACTAATACTGATACGGCCGATATTGACGCCACAGTTAAACAGGTTATCGAACTTCATGATGCTGGATCGGAGTTGGTTCGTATCACCGTTAATAATAAAGAAGCGGCTCAAGCGGTACCGTTTATCATCGATAAACTTGATAATAAGAATGTCGAGGTGCCTGTCGTTGGTGATTTTCACTACAATGGACACGTTCTGCTGACTCAGTATCCGGAGTGTGCTAAAACACTGGCCAAATACCGGATCAATCCAGGTAACACCGGAACCCGTACGCGAGATGAGAATTTTTGCACGATTGTTGAACAAGCCTGCAAGTGGGATAAACCGGTCCGTATCGGCGTGAACTGGGGCTCGCTCGATCAGCAGCTTTTGGCTGAAAAGATGGACGATAACAACGATTTGGCAGAGCCAAAATCGGCTAAAGAGGTTATGATCGACACCATGCTTGAGAGCGCCATGCGTTCGACTCTCCTTGCCGAAGAGGTAGGGTTAGCACATGATAAGATCATCGTGAGCTGCAAGATTTCCGGCGTACAGGATTTGATCACGGTTTACCGGCGACTTTCGGATTTGTGCGATTATCCACTGCATCTTGGACTTACGGAAGCTGGCATGGGAATGAAAGGCATTACCGCCACTACTTCAGCACTTTCCATTCTTTTGCAGGAAGGAATTGGAGACACGATTCGAGCTTCACTAACCCCAATGCCGGGTGGTGATCGTACTGAAGAAGTTCGATTATGTCAGCAGATTTTACAATCCCTCGGTATTCGAAATTTCATTCCACAGGTAGCGGCGTGCCCCGGTTGTGGACGGACCAAGAGCACCTATTTCCAGGAACTGGCTGATGAAATTCAGCGGTACATTGTGGAAATGATGCCAATATGGCGTCAAATCTATCCCGGAGTTGAAGAGATGCACGTTGCAGTTATGGGATGCGTGGTGAATGGTCCGGGTGAATCTAAAAATGCCCATATCGGAATATCTCTTCCAGGAACTTTTGAGGAGCCTAAGGCACCGGTCTATGTCGATGGGGAGCACTACAAAACCCTGACCGGTGATCATATTGGTGCCGAGTTTAAGAAAATTCTGGAAGACTATATCATCAGAAACTACGCTGAGAATACAGTTGCCAGTTGACAATTAACGGTTATCAGTTAGCAGTATCCAATTATTATTAAACCATGTACTGGTCCAAGTTGCAAACTTTTACCAGCCGCCAGACGTAATAACTCAATAACCTAATAACCAATAACTGAATCAAAAATGTGGCGTGATGTACATATTCCAAAACATGAACGCCCATTTGTCAGCTTGTTCCTGTATAATTTTTGAAGTCGGTTTTCCACCGCCATGACCAGCTTTGGTCTCGATGTGTACTATAACCGGGTTGTCACAATTCTGGTCGTGTTGCATGCGCGCCGTAAATTTAAACGAATGGGCAGGAACGACACGATCATCATGATCCGCGGTGCTGACCATCGTCGCAGGATAGCAGGTTCCCGGTTTAATGTTCTGATAGGGAGAGTATTTATAAAGCGTTTGAAACTTCGTTGAGTCGTCACTTGATCCGTATTCGGGAACCCATGCCCATCCAATCGTAAATTTCTGATATCTGAGCATATCCATAACACCCACTTCCGGAAAAGCGACCCGGACCAGATCGGGGCGTTGTGTAATTGTTGCACCAATTAACAAACCGCCGTTGGATGCACCTTCAATCGCCAATTTACCAGTTGAGGTGTATTTCTGATCCTTCAGATATTCAGCTGCCGCGATGAAATCGTCAAATACTCTCTGTTTATGAGCACCCATGCCGGCTTCATGCCAGTTTTCTCCATACTCGCCGCCACCCCTGATATTGGCAAGAGCATAGATCCCGCCTTGCTCCAGCAGAGCAATATTCGACACACTGAATGTTGGGGTCAGGCTGATGTCGAAGCCGCCATAAGCGTACAGAAGGGTAGGGTTGGTGCCATCACGTTTCATATTCTTTTTAGACACAATGAACATGGGTACACGTGTACCGTCTTTGCTGTGATAAAATACCTGTTGCGTCTTAAAATCATCCGGGTTGAATTTAACGTCCGGCTTCCTGAATACCTCTGACTGGTTTCCGGCTATATTATATTTGTAAATAGTCGTTGGATAGGTGAATGAAGTGAAGCTGTAGAAGATGACACTATCCTGTTTCTGGCCACCGAAATTTCTAACAGATCCAAGTGCGGGGAGTTTTACGTCATACTTTGCTTTTCCTTTGAGATCAAACACTCGAAGCCTGGAGCTGGCATCCTTCATAAACTCAGTCAGCAGCGAATTTCCTGCTATGCTCGCACTCTGCATTACATCATCCTGTTCCGGAATAATCGTTTTCCAGTTTTTTTGCTGAGGATGATCAGGATTGATCAAAACCAGTCTGTTTCGCGGCGCTTCATTATTAGTCATCACGACAAGATTATCACCAATATCTCCAATTACGTTGTAAGCGTGATTGTAAGTGGTAACAATCGGCTTGAGTTTGCTTTTCGGCCGCGTTAAATCTTTTATGAGGAAGGCATTGTTGTTGGTAGCACCTTCGGAAATATAGAGAACCAGGTATTTCTCGTTATCAGTAGTCTGGGTATAGAATGTCCTTTTTGGATGTTGTGCATCCTGGTAGATGAGTTGATCCTGATCTTGCGGTGTTCCGAGTACGTGATAATAAACCTTCTGGTTTAGATTTTTGTCCGGTCATCTTACTGGAGCTGTCCGGCTTGTCATACCGGCTGTAGAAAAAGCCGGATCCGGACCATGCCATGGTCGAAAATTTGATCCATTGTAGATGATCCTGGAGTTGCTGCCCGGTCTCAGTGTTCAGCACATAAAATTCTCTCCAGTCTGATCCTGAGCGTGAGATGCCATAGGCCAGGTATTTACCGTTTTTTGACGGTTCAGCTGATGTTAAGGCAACCGTCCCGTCAGTTGATAATTTGTTGGGATCCAGTAAAACATGCGCAGTTCCATTGTAACCGCGGGAAGTATAGAGGACGTTTTGGTTTTGTAACCCGTCGTTTTTATAAAAGAAATAATGATCTCCGGCATGAAAAGGGGCTGTGTATTTGGTGTAGTTCCAAATTTCTTCAAGCCTCTTTTTAAAAGAATCACGGTACGGGATGCGACCCATGTAGTCCGAGTAGAGTTGCCGTTCCTGTCCAATCCACTGTTTTAAAGAATCGGAATGTTCATTTTCCATCCATCGGTACGGATCGGGAACTTTGGTTCCAAAATAATTATCAACAACACTGTCGCGTGGTGGCCCGGGATATTTCGAATGAGTTAGTTGTGTGTCGAAGTTTTGTTTGTTGGAACATGCAAAGAGTCCAAGTAAAAGAAGTGGCAGGATAACTTTTTTCATAACCTTTTCATGCGTATCGGGTTAAAACAAAAATCAAATATAATTAAAGAATGGGATTACTCGTAGCGTCAAAAATTGCCGGGGCAATTCGATTAAAATTTTATGGAATAGCAATGCGAGTATCACAAGGTTTTCTGTATTTGATATCCCGGAAATGAAATCTATAGAAGCCAGCTCTGGAAAGATTTGTTCATCCAGTCTAAAACTGAAATACCATAGCCGGTTCTGTCTTGGTGCTGGATTTATGGATCAGATTACACCCGTATAGTGAGATGAGGGTAAGAAAAACAGATAAACCCAAAGCTGCTTTTTTCATATTCCCCACATTTTCAAAATTGAATGGAAAGATGAATTTATACTTGTAAAGTGAGCTCCTTGATTAGTAGATCAACAGTGAAACAATCACAAACAAATAAATATAAATTGACTATCCGTAATCAATACAATTTCGTATAAATCCTGATTGTTTCACTCAAAAAAGCTAAAGAAACACTCACGAAACTTCGGGACGCCGTGTATTAACCGCAGAGGGCTCACAGAGCCGGGAATATCAGGGAAGGTATACTTTAACCTTTTTCCCTTTTCCTTGTCTGTGTGGTTGTTATTCCGGCGCTTGTATTAACCGCAGAGAGGGCACAGAGAATTCACAGAGCCGGAAAATATCAGGGAGGATATACTTTAACCTTTTCCCTTGCCTCTGTGGCAATTTATGCATGTGTCGCATTTGCGGATAGTCATAAAAAATTAATCAGCGCTAAGGTGTACTTGCGATTCGTGTTCTGAATCCAATTCACTTATATCGCTGGCGATCATGTCACTGACAAGATCATCCAGGTTGTGTTTGGGCTGCCAGCCTAATTTTTCACGGGCTTTGGATGCGTCGCCAATCAACATTTCAACTTCGGTCGGGCGGAAGTAGCGAGGATCGATAACAATAAGTTCCTTTCCGGTTTTTTCGTCAATACCCTTCTCATTCACACCTTCACCTTCCCAGCGTATCTTGATGTCAACATGATTAAATGCCTTCTCACAGAACGACCGTACGGTATGAGTTTCTCCGGTTGCCAGCACGAAATCTTCGGGGTCATCCTGCTGCATGATTAGCCACATGCCTTCAACATAATCTTTGGCATGTCCCCAGTCGCGTTTTGCATCGAGGTTGCCAAGGAACAGTTTCTCCTGCAGCCCCCGGGCAATGCGAACTGTTGCACGGGTTATTTTCCGGGTAACAAAAGTTTCTCCGCGCAGAGGTGATTCATGATTAAACAGCACTCCGTTAACGGCAAACATGTTGTAGGCTTCGCGATAATTAACCGTAATCCAGTAGGCATACAGTTTGGCAACACCGTATGGTGATCGGGGATAGAACGGTGTTTTCTCCGTTTGAGGGACTTCCTGTACCTTTCCGTATAACTCGGAAGTGGAAGCCTGGTAAAATTTGGTTTTTTTAGTTAATCCAAGAATACGGATTGCCTCTAAAAGTCTCAGTGCACCGAGAGCATCGCTGTTTGCTGTATATTCAGGGGTCTCAAATGATACCTTAACGTGGCTCTGGGCTGCAAGGTTGTAAATTTCGTCGGGTTGGACATCCTGAACGATGCGGATCAGATTCGTTGAATCGGTCAAATCGCCGTAATGCAGATAAAATGGTAGCCCTTTGAAGTGAGGATCATGGTATAAACTATCTATACGACCCGTATTAAATGAACTGGATCTTCTCTTGATGCCATGTACGACATATCCTTTTTCCAACAGCAAACGGGCAAGATAGGCGCCATCCTGTCCGGTAATTCCTGTAACGAGTGCTACTTTGTTGCTCATGTGAAGGTCAGATTTTGAAATATTAAAAGTTAAATGTTTAAGCTAATAAAACTTGGAGTGTCCTGTGTGCCATATAATAAGAACTATTGTTTTATCGGTAATAAGCTCGTGTATTCAAAATGACAATGAACTTACTGCTCAAGATACTATTAATCAGGATTTTATATGAACTTCCTTAATAGAATCATGGTGGGCAAGAAACCATTCATAAGTCATTCTTATGCCCTCTTCCAGCCCGATTTGTGCTTTCCATCCCTTCTTATTCAGCAGCGACACATCCAGTAATTTTCGTGGTGTACCGTCTGGTTTACTATCATCCCAATTGATCAATCCCTTGTGTCCAATGACTTTCTGAATGAGCTCAGCCAGGGATTTGATTGTAAGGTCAGAACCAGTACCCACATTATATAACGATCCATCGATATTCTGTTCGATTGCGAAACGCACAGCCTGAGCGAGATCGTCAACATGCAGAAATTCCCGCATGGGTGATCCAGTGCCCCAGAGAGTAACAGGGGCGTTGTCATTAATGCGTGCATCATGAAATTTACGGATCATAGCCGGCAAAACGTGACTAGTTTCGAGATCGAAATTATCACCGGAACCATATAAGTTTGTCGGCATTAATGAGATATATGATCGTCCATATTCTTTTCTGAGGGCATTACAAAGTTTGATGCCGGTAATTTTCGCGATGGCATACCATTCATTAGTCGGTTCAAGCGGACCAGTCAACAGGTATTCTTCCTTGAGAGGCTGGGGTGCCATTTTAGGATAAATGCAGGAACTGCCCAGAAAAACTACTCGCTCCGTATCATTCTGATGGGCGGCGTTGATCAGATTGGCCTCGATTATCAGGTTGTCGTAGAGAAACTGGTAAGGATAGGTGTTGTTAGCCATAATACCGCCGACTCGGGCAGCAGCTATGATCACACAATCCGGTTTTTCCCGCCTCATGAATTGGTTAACGGCATCCTGATCGCGAAGATCCAATTCTTTACTTGTACGGTATACCAGGTTATGATACCCATGTTGCTGGAAATCTCTTACGATGGCGGATCCGACCATCCCTCTATGGCCTGCAACATAAATTTTTGATGATTTCTGCATATAATAATGTATGTCTGCTTAAAAACGTTATCCCATCTCCAGAGTTATGGAGATGTCGTACCTTTGTTACGGTTGCTAAATTGCGATTTTTAGCATTGCAATCCAAGTTAGCTGTGGTTAATGGATTATACTGATTAAAGGAAGATTGGTAAAAATCTAATGTCGCTTTATGAGCGATCTAAATGACAATAATATGGTGTCCATAATATATCTTAAAAAGTTATTGCCCTTCTCCATGAATATGGAAAGAGCCTGTCCCGGTGTGTCGGGAGGTTGGGGTGAGGTAAACGAAACGATCTTTGCCTCTTTGCGTGACTTTCTCTCTTAATTAATCCGCGATTTATGAATGCCGGATTTATTCATGTGGCCGATATATTTTCCAATAATCCGTACTTCTTCAAAAATATCCGGCTGAATAGTTATGCCTTCGTATTCTTCATTGGCTGGTTCAAGTCGCAGACCGTCTCTGTCAAAATAAATCCGTTTCAGGCTTGTCTCTCCGTTATACAAGATGGCACCAATGTCGCCGTCTTTTAATTCAGTATCCATGAGTAACACAAAATCTCCATCTCTGATACCCACATCCTTCATGCTCATGCCGGAAACACGCAGGGCAAAGGTTCGATCGAGATAGGGAAACAAACTTTGAAGTGTTATTTGGCCAAGATCTGTTTCTACTGCTTCCTGCAGATATCCCGCCGTAATGATGCCCCTGATAGGAATGCCACCGTACGTCGGTTCCTTTAGCAACCCTTTTTTCTTAAGCTCGGGATTCAGATCATACTCATCATCAGTTGTTTTGACGAGGTATCCTTTTTTTAAAAGTGCCTTGATGTTTTGCGTCACACTGTTTGGTGACTTATAATCGAAGGCACCGGCAATTTCACTGTAAGTTGGCCATACTTGATTGTCATTACGATAATCAATGATATAATCAAAAAAAGCCTGTTGCTTGCGGGTTAACTGAGCGTGATCCATAAGTCTGGTGTTTATGTATAATATATGTGTATAATTACGGAATCGTTTACAAAGTTGCAACAATGAAAAAGTGGAGAATCATATTTTTTACGTTAGGGGTGACTATCTGCATTATTATCAGTTCATGCCGGTCACTTCACCTGACAGGAGTTAATCAGGTTAACTCGGACGATTCTCTTCAACTCGCCGAACTGGATACGCTGTATGCTTCAATATCAGTTCGCGACGCAAAGGGTATTATACCGCACACTCAGAGTCCTTATGCGGATGTACGGCGCCTGGCCTGGCGATCTTTGCATGTCACACAAATGCCAGTCGATACCTTGTTTCGTTTGGCAGAGCAAAGCAGAGATGAACTCAAATGGTTTGCTTTGGCTGGCCATGTTCTCAATAAACATATCATTGATACGCTTTCGCAGGTTTGGCTTTCTCAACCTGATCAAAGATCCGGAATAGGATTGGTTTTGGGGATGCAGGGTGATCAAAACAGTCTTCGTTTTATTTTGAAGAACATAAATAGCACTGAAGGTTCTGTTTCAGAATACCAGAATGCACTGGCTTTGAGCAGGCTTCTTATCAAGTATCCTGAGTATCATTCGTTTTATCCCAGATTGATCAATCATGCATTGGTATCTCCTGATTCCGTTCGCCATGCATATCTGTATGCTGCATACCGAAGCAAAAAGCCGGTTTTCCCTGACTCTCTGGACATCATTCTTATCAACAATTGGAAAGCCGGGTTATTTGCTCATGATCGTCTAACACGGCAGATGATCACGCATATCCTGGCCGTGCACAAAAATTCCGGGTTATTCACCTTGTACAATCCCCGGACGGTTCAGTCTCTGGATGTAAACGAGGCTAACGAATGGATAGATGCACTTGGTTACTACCCAGTCAGTGACACGACACTCGCATATTACCAGGCTCTACTGCAATATCCGGATCAGGCCGTTCTGGGAAATCTTTTTGATAAGATCGCTTCCAGAAAGATTCAAAATCCGTTGTTGATGGATCAAATACTGGCAATTGCCGATTCCGTCAGGGCAAGTGATCCCTATTTATTTGTCAAGGCAATCAACGCTTCAGCCGGAATTATTGATACACTTGCCAGTCCATACCAGGTTGAGCTGCAAAGAGCTGTCTCCGGAAATAAATATCTGCTTGGAAATGTTTTGAAAATTCGATCGAAATTGCTCAGCAAAGCAGATTACTTCCGCAATATTGTTCTCTTATCTCTGGATCCGGATGCTTACACTTCTGAACAGGCAATCGATGCCTTATATGAGTTTTGGCAACAATCAGATTCGATGGCAAGGGACACGTTGTTGCCTGACTATTCTTCGGTTATATCGCAAGTGATACAACAACCGGACAGAGGTGTTACCGCTACACTTGCAGCGTTGCTAAACGATTCCTTGTTGGCGCGAAATGTATCGTTCGAACAAATGCGTCATGTGATTGATCAGTTACATTTTCCTGGGGATATTGAGGCAATTGAAGCAATAACACCTGTTTTACATAAGAGTTTTGGTGCAAACGGTGTCAAATTGATTGATTCGCTGGCAGCACTTGGCTATCCGCCTTATAACCGGTTTCTTGCTATTTCCGGATACACGGATATACCGAAAGGCAGGCCGGGCCGTTTCCCATTATTCCGGCCTGATTTTGTGCGCCTGTCGTTGTTGGGTGAGCATCCGGTCTGGAAGCTCCGAACCAACAGAGGAGTTATAACTGTGAGATTAAATACGTATTCGGCGCCAGCTACCGTTACACTTATTGACAGTTTATCACGTTCGGGAGCATACAGGAATATTCCATTTCACCGTGTTGTGCCGGATTTTGTTATCCAGGGTGGCGATATCGAGCGTGAAGATGGATTTGGCGGTACGGCGATACCGCTGCCGACAGAACCTTCAGATCTTGAATTTGGCCGGGGAGCTGCCGGTATTGCAAGCGCAGGAACGGATACCGAAGGCCCCCAGTTCTTTTTTATGCATCAGTGGAAACCTCATCTCAACGGCAAATATACCAGGTTCGGAAAAGTGATCGAAGGGATGGATGTTGTGGACCGGATCATTCCGGGCGACCGTATAATCTCCGATACTTTAATTATTGAAAATCAGTAACCTCGACCAATTTAAAATCAAATAATACGAATATGCTTTTTAAGCAGATCTACGAAGTGAAATTGTCTCAATATGCCTACCTGGTCGGTTGTCAGGAAACCGGTGAGGCATTCATCATTGATCCGTTGCGTGACATCAACCAGTATTTTGATCTGGCCGAAAAGCACGGAATGAAGATCGTTGGTGCTGCCGATACGCATATTCATGCAGATTTTTTATCAGGACTTCGTGAGTTTGCCGAACGTGGCGTGATGGTTTATGCCTCAGATGAAGGCGACGAAGAATGGAGATACGAATGGCTGATTAACAGCGATTATCATAATAAGCTCTTGAAAAACGGTGATATCATTCGTGTCGGTAATATTTTGATTAAGGCCATTCATACGCCGGGTCATACGCCTGAACACATGAGTTATGTTATCACTGATGGAAAAGTTGCAGATGAGCCTCTGGGCATAGCTTCCGGAGATTTTGTTTTTGTTGGCGACGTGGGGCGTCCCGATTTATTAGAGACTGCAGCAGGTAAGAAAGGCGCGATGAAACCATCGGCTCAACGTCTGTACAAGTCACTGGATTGGTTCCGTACATTGCCCGATTATCTTCAGCTATGGCCGGGTCACGGAGCCGGCAGCGCCTGCGGAAAGGCGCTGGGTGCCGTACCGGCCAGTACCGTTGGCTATGAAATGAGACACAACGCTGCTATCGTAGCTGGTAAGAGTGAGAACCAGTTTGTTGATTTTATCCTTGACGGTCAGCCGGAACCGCCACTTTATTTTGCACTAATGAAACGCGATAATCGCAAGGGTCCGGATGTACTCGGTGAATTGCCAAAACCGGTGCCTGTCACAAGTGCCGGGTTGGACCATTATTTGATATCAAAACGACCGGTTATTGTTGATGGCCGATCGATTGAAGATTTTGTGAAGGGACATTTGCCCGACGCTTTGTGTATTCCGTTTGACAAGGATTTCAATACGGTGGCAGGATCATATATAAATCCGGATGATGCAATCCTTCTTGTGATTGCTGAGCGAGATGTTGATGAGGCGGTTAGAGATTTGGTTCGTGTGGGACTGGACCGCGTGATTGGATATTTTTCGGTTGCCGAGTTTGATCAATATCGCAGCAGCCACGAATTGCAGACCATGGAGATGAAATCCTTCAGTGAATTATCTGATCAGGTTTATCAGAATTCATTCCAGATTGTGGACGTGCGAAAAGCAACTGAGTTTATGGAAGGACATCTGGATGGAGCTGTACAGGTAGCCCATGTTCGTCTTCCTGAACAACTGGATGTACTCTCACGCGACAAGACTATGTTAGTGCACTGCGCCGCCGGGGGACGAGCTGCCTCCGCTTCTTCCTATCTTAAGAATCGCGGATACTCAGTTGTTTACGTCAACGATCAATTTGAGAATAGCCCGCAAACGTTGAGAGTGTAGTCAATAGGAGATTGTTTGTAATTGTTAGTTTTCAATAGCAGACGGCTAATTTAACGTGAGTTCGAGATAAGTTGATAATGTTGGTAACAACTTATTTTATGGTATTTTTATCCTATTTGCCCCCTCAATACCCTAAAGGGGACTTTCTTTTCCCCACCTTTAGGGGGTTAACCCGAATTATTCACGAAAAGAGGCATAATAAGTAGTCATAATATTGATTTTATTATGTTTATAAATTTGATAGGAATACTCAATTTTGGGTATGATGATTCATAGCTTCGAAATTTAGCGGTGGGCTGCGTTGTCCCAAAAATGGCTTATCAACGTACACAAGTACGATTCTGGCGCCATTTCCGTGACGCCTTGCCCACCACTAAATTTCTTGGTGAATAATCCGGGTTAAGGGGTAAAGATCTGGTGCCTTCACCGACTGATAATTTGTAGGATTTTATTATATCTAACTCACGTTAATTTTATATCCTGACTCCCTTCGAAGCTTATCTCATATTTTCATCATAAAAAAACTCTCGCAATAAGTGGAAAGTTCTAGGAACGCAATGACTTTTCATGTTATTTATACATAGAGGATAGCATGAATGAATTCGAGTAACAGAGACGTAAATAGAGTGTTATGAAAGAGCTTAAACCCAAAGAACTTTATACCGTAAGCCCGCGCAATTTACTCAATTTTGAAACGACAGATGAATTAGATGAAATCGAAGAGATGATAGGGCAGGAAAGGGCGGTGTCTGCTATTCATTTTGGAATAGAAATGCCAAGAGACGGGTATAATATTTTTGCTTTAGGACCGGATGAGGCAGATAAACGGTCCTGGATCGAAGGTTTTTTGAAGGGACATGCCATTGAAGATGAGGTGCCCGGGGATATCTGTTATGTCAATAATTTTAAAGAACACCATAAACCGACGGTATTATTGTTACCAGTGGGTAAAGGCGTTGAGTTGCGTAATCGGATGGATACATTCATCGAGGAGGTCCAGGTGGCGTTGACTACTGCTTTTGAAAGTGAAGAGTATCAAAATAGAAGTCAAAGTCTGGAAGAGGAATTTAAGGAAGAACAGGGAGAAGGATTTAATGAACTGAGTCAGAAAGCCCAGGGACAGGGCCTCGCACTCCTGCGCACACCGGCCGGTTTCACGTTCGCCCCGACTAAAGACGGGGAGATCATGTCAGCAGAGGAAATGCAGAAATTGACAGAGGATGAGAGACACGTGCTGGAAGAGAAGATTGAAAAGCTGCAGACCGAAATGCAGAAAATTCTGAGTCAAATGCCAAGCAGACAGCGAAAACTCCGAGATAAGAAAAAGGAATTGGACCATGAGTTTGCAGAATATGCGGTTAAAGATCTGATCGACGAGACACGGCAGCAATTCGCCGATATCGATTCGGTTCAGAATTTTCTGGATGAAGTAAAAAAGGACATCGTCGAGCATGTCCAGGAGATTATCAGTCAACAACAACCTCAGCAGGGAATTCTCGGAATGTTGCAAGGACAAGGTGATCAAAACCAGCCGACAAAGCCATCAGAAGACCCGGTGCTTAGATCGTACCGTGTTAATTTATTGGTTGACAATAGTAAACAGAAAGGTGCACCGGTTGTTTATGAAGACAACCCGAACTATACGAACCTTATCGGAAGAGTTGAGTACCAGGCAAAATTCGGTGCGCTGACCACCGATTTCATGCTAATTAAAACAGGTGCTCTGCACAAGGCAAATGGAGGCTATCTGATTCTTGATGCCCGTAAAGTGTTAATGCAGCCATACGTCTGGGAAGCGCTGAAAAGGGTCCTCAATTCTCATAAACTGCGGATTGAGTCACCCGGCGAATTTTACGGCATGATGAGTACGGTATCCCTGGAACCAGAGCCTATCGATCTTGATGTAAAAGTGATCCTGGTAGGACAACGCCAGCTTTATTACCTGCTCAGCGCATACGATCCTGATTTCAGAGAGCTCTTCAAGGTGATGGCTGATTTCAACGACAATATGGATCGCAATTCTGAGAATCAGCAGTTGTATGCCCGGATGATTGCAAAACTTACAAAAAATAATGATTTAAAGCCAGTTCATCGCGATGGCGTCGCCCGGCTTATGGAGGAGAGCGCCCGATATGTCAATGACCAGGAAAAGCTCTCGACCCGCTACAATCACGTTCTTGATTTACTGCGTGAATCTGATTACTGGGCTGCACAAAATAAACACAAACGCATTGAACGGAATGACGTCCAGAAAGCGATCGATCAAAGAAAGTGGCGCTCTGGACGCGTTAGGGAACAATTACAGGAAAATATTCTGCGCAAGACCGTCTATATCGATACAGATGGTGAGAAAGTCGGACAGATCAATGGTCTTTCTGTCTTAACCATAGGTGATACGATGTTTGGTTCTCCAAGCCGTATCACGGCACGTATCGAACTTGGACGGGGAGAGGTTATTAATATTGAGCGTGAAGTCAAGCTGAGTGGACCCATACACTCGAAAGGAGTATTGATCCTGAAGGGCTTTATAGGTGAAAGGTATGCTGTTAACCGGCCGCTCTCATTATCTGCGAGCCTGGTATTTGAACAGTCGTATGGAGGTGTTGACGGCGATAGTGCCTCATCTACTGAACTGTACGTCCTGTTATCGGCTATTGCCAAGATACCTATTAAACAATCTCTGGCAGTCACCGGCTCGATTAACCAACATGGTGAAATTCAACCTATAGGCGGTGTAAATGAGAAGATCGAAGGGTTTTTTGAGATATGTAAAAAACGCGGCCTTACCGGTAATCAGGGGGTGCTCATTCCATATTCGAATGTAAAAAACCTAATGCTGAACAATGAAGTTGTGCAGGCCGTAAAGGACGGTCAGTTTCATATTTACCCGGTTGAACATGTTGATGAGGGATTAGAGCTACTGACCGGCATTCCGGTTGGCAAACGTAATAAAAAAGGTGACTATCCGTCCGGTACAATTAACTATAAAGTGGAACAGCAACTCGTATCAATGGCTCAAACACGTATGCAGTACGCCGGTATGATAACTGCAGATCGTAAAACAAAAGATGGACACAATGAATGAAACGGAAGAAAAAGTCATTTTCCGCAGGATTTTAGTGGCTCTGGATAACTCCGAGGACAGCATGGCAGCGTTAAATATCGCTGCTTCATTCGCACGGCTTCTGGAAGCTGAGCTGGAGGGTCTGTTTGTGGAGGATGACAGTTGGTATAGAATGATTGAACGTGGTTTCCATTGGGAAATAAGTGCTTTTACCGGAAGCATAAACCCGCTTGAAGAAAAAAGGATGCGCTTGCAGATAAAAGCGCATGCTCAACGAATAAAAAAAAGACTTGCGGAAATTTCAGACCACTATGGAATAATGCATAGCTTCCGGTCTGTCCGTGGTGATGTCCAGCGGCAAATACTTAAAGCCACAGAAAATGCTGACCTCATTACGATAGGAACGTTTGGACATTCCGTGCTCAGACATGGTCAGTTGGGCAGCACAGCACGGGCTATCCTTAAATATGCAGCGAAACCTGTGCTTTTATTGCAACACGGCATCCGACACGGGGATCGCCTTACCGTGATTGATGATGGATTTCCAGCATCAGAAAGGTGTCTTCAGGTTGCACGGTTACTGGAAGAAAAACTGGGCTTGTCCCAGTTGGTTATCCGTCTTATGAATGATAAATCTGCAGATAATAATCGCAATACACATGCGGGACAGTCTGGAAAGCAAACAAGTACACCCCGTACCTTGCATGTCGAAGTTCCTTCAGATGGGATTAATCATAATTTGTCATCCGTTATTAAACACTATAAGACTGGATTATTAATCGGCAGTCGAAGCAATATGTTGTTTCAGGGAAGCTCTCTGGAGAAACTGCTTGTGGATGTGAAGTGCCCCATGTTATTGCTGCCGTAAAATGTTATTTATTTATATATTTTGACTAATAATGAATATCTGCAGAAATTATCGCCAAATACGATCGTTAAATTTCATCATGGCCGGTTTCGTTGTAATAAAACATTCTTGCTTGTTGTCCGTAAACGAGGGACAGTTTATTTAACTGGATGAGTGGTATTGAAAGCGGATTAATACTTTCGAAATTCGTTTTGTAGTCGAAAATTGAAAAGAGTCCTTCTTGAATAAAAAGGCCTTGCAAGGGAAAAATTTCTGTTTAATTTCATAATTGAAAAGAGAAAGAAGAATCAGTGTTTGAAAAAATATCCGAAGTATACGACTATACTTGGAACAGGGCTATTTCAACAGTTTGGTCGGAATGGAAAGAAGCCCTTGATCGTCCAGATATACGCATTCAACTTATTGGTCTGTCTGTGGTGGTCACAGTTTATTTATGGGTTATCCCCGAGTTTTTAAGATACATCCAGCATCGACCGGGGGTTATGTTATATGAACCGATCCTGAATAATTTACCTGCAATCGACTTGTCGGTGTATTGTTTTGGAATATTGTATTTGTCAGTCATTGCAACCATCTTTTACCTGCTAACGAAACCGGATCGTATGGTTATGGGATTGATCGGATATACAATCCTTTTGAGTCTCAGGTTTCTGATGATTTATCTTGTTCCGCTCGATCCTCCATCCAAAATTATTCCGCTCGAAGATCCGTTTATCGATAATCTCTTTTATGTGAATATGCATATCACAAAAGATTTGTTCTTTTCTGGACATGTGTCCACGATGTTCATCTTATATCTTGTCGTTGATCACCCAAAACTTCGCCAGTTTTTAATAACAGGCTGTGGATTTGTGGCTGTAATCCTCTTGTTTCAGCATGTTCATTACACACTCGATATCATCGCGGCTCCATTTTTTGCGTGGGTCGCATACCGATCGGCTGAGTTGATTCATAAAAAACTGATGGAATCATTCAGTGAGTCGGACAGGATCACAGCCTGATGCTTTTTTCCTTAATTCTGATGGGACCGATAGTTAGTCGGTAAACTCGATAACATCTGCCCTGACGCTGACATGTGCCCCTGCATAAAGCAACAGGTTCAGATTATCACTATCGTAGCGAATATTAATCAGAGCGACTTTCTTTCCAACAACAGATCCGTTTTTAGCTTCGTAATTTTGCCACAAATTTTGAAGTGCATCGCGGTATAGGGCATCGGAGCCGGAGACACGGGCCAACGCCAAAGTTGAGTTGATTACGCCGGTATTCCATGTTACTCCAAGAAGATATCCGGCTTCTGCTTCACCGGCTATATTCGTGGCAATAATTTTATAGTTGGCACTACCAAGATCGATGTTTGTTCTGTTGCTGGCGATAAATGCACCTGTACTTGAACATCCCGAAAAGAAAAGGGAAGACATAAATACGACAATTAAGGCCAATAAACCTGACCTAATGGGATGGTTCTGATATTCTGATCTCATAACAATTCTCCTGCAAAGATTTAAACCTGATGTGGAATTAGTGTGATATTATTCGGTGAAGAGATGCCGGCTGTATTACCCTCATAATAGAACCGGCAGGGTGAAAATATCCTTCTATTAATAGAATTGACTTTGATAATATAGTACTTCGCCTCCTGTTTTATAAAAACTTAGAAAAACCTAACGTAAAATTTTCCAAACGACCAGTTCCCTGAATAATTCCGAATCCGGTAAACCCTATATTTTACTTACTACTTACTACTTACTACTTACTACTTACTACTTACTTTTTGCTTACTGCTTACTGCTTACGCACACTTTCCCTATTAATCGTAGTAATGCTGCTATGTCCGGCCAATCCCATTGTCAGATCAAAATCCGCTTTCAGATTCCGAATCACTTCCGCTACACCTCTCAATCCACCCAGTGCCAATCCATAGGCGTAAGGCCGACCGATGCAGACTGCGTTGGCTCCCAGAGCGAGTGCTTTAAAGATATCCGAACCTGTACGGATGCCACTATCAAAAAGGATAGGTACTTTTCCGTTAACGGCGTCAACAACAGGCGGCAATGCAGTCAAAGACGCGATGGCACCGTCAACCTGACGTCCGCCGTGATTGGATACGATAATTCCGTCCATTCCCATATCAACGGCCTTTTTTGCGTCATCAGGATGCAAAATCCCTTTTAGCAATACAGGCAAATTTGTATGGTATTTAACGAAAGGGAGATCTTCCCAGGTGAGAGACGGACGCGAATAAACGGATATAAATTGTTGAACGGCGGCCAGTGGTTTTTGACTAATTGCGTTTGACCACAAGTTTCCCGGATGGCGCCTGTATAGATTCATGAGGTTCTTTGCTAAACGCCTAGAAATCTGTTTGAGTGAGGGTTTGGGGGCAGACTGATGGTATTCGAGCATCTCGTTAAAGACCGGGTCTGTGAGATACTGACCAAGTCCCATTCCATGCAGGAAGGGGAGCCACGCATTCTGCAGATCTCGGGTTCTCCAACCCAGCAGGGTAGTGTCGAGTGTGACAACAATGGCTTCGCAGCCACAGTCTTCAGCTCTTCTGAGGAAACTTTTAACCAGATCGTTCGACTTGCTCCAGTAGAGTTGAAACCAGCGTGGAGAATCTCCCATGACAGCAGCACAGTCCTCCATCGAAACGGAAGCCTGGCTGGAAAAAACCAAGGGTATTTGCTCAGACGCAGCGGCACCTGCTACAGCACGATCAGCCTGGGGATGGGCAGCTTCAAGAACGCCGATAGGTGCCAACAGAAAAGGATAGGGCAGGCGTCTTCCGAAAAGAGATATGGAATGCTCCCGGCTTGAAACATCACGGAGGACCCGTGGCAGGATCTGCCAGTCCTCAAAACTTCTGCGATTGGCTTTCATCGTTTGCTCTAGACCGGCACCACCGGCAATGTAATCATAGGCTTCCCGCGAGAGCCTGTTGCGTGCAGCCTGCTCCAGATGTTGAGGGTGAATAGGGATTACAGGTTTTTGTCCCTGAAACCCACCACGATAAATGATTTTCTGACGCTTTGGTCCCTCATTAATACCAGCTCCACCTGCCATAAATTTATATTGGTTTCACGATCATGTTGTTTCAGGCAATGTAACAAATAACATCCTTCGCAGGTGAAGTAATACGGCCTAACGGTTTCTCTTGTACAGAGCAGTCAGTTTTGTCTCGGCAATGATATGTCCGTCGAGGGCTTTTAACAATTGCGCCTTGCTGGCTCCTGCCTTGAGGTTGAGTTTTGCGTCAACGGCATAGAGCGTAAAACGATAATGATGGGTTCCGGAAGGTGGGCAGGGACCGCCATATCCGTAATGGCCAAAATCATTGATTCCCTGGAAAGCTCCATTTTGAAGGGTATCTTTCATTGGAAGATGCTCCGTAAGCTGGCTGATAGACGAATTGATGTTGTATATGACCCAGTGTACCCATGTCTTGGCGGGAGCATCCGGATCGTCACAGATCAGTGCCCAGGATTTTGTACCATTCGGTGTGCCGATCCAGGAAAGAGGAGGTGAGATGTTGATCCCGTCGCATGTGTATTTAGAGGGGATCATTTGATTTTCCTTAAATGCACTGCTCGTTAATTCAAGTTTCATGTGATCCTCCTTATTCTGTGCAGTTGCTTCTATGGGGTTAATATAAAGAAGGACGATTGTCAGTAAGTAAATGATATGATAAGGATACGGTAATGATATACGATTCATTTTGTGCAGTTCTCTCACGATTGCAGCTCGGATTCCATTTGGCGATATTCGATTTTCATGCATCGGTTCTTCACATAAGTGAAATCCGCAACCCGAGCTAATTGTTCTGCTTCCTCCGATGATACGCCGAGTTGGGTCCAGATTACCGGTTTTCGCCCGTTCTTATTGGCCCATTCGATGATACGTCTGACAATTCCCGCCGTTTCGTTTGATGGACGGAAGATCTCTACGATATCAACCGGCAGATTATCAGGTATTGATTTCAAGTCGTGATAACAGGTTTCTCCCAGGATTTCATCGTGATTGGGATTCACAGGGATGATTTGATAGCCCCTTTTTTGTAGAAATGCAGGCACCTTGTGGGCGTCTTTTGAAGGCTCAATCGAACAGCCGATGACAGCAACGTTCGTGGCTTCCCGGAGAATCTTCTGAATATTGTTGTCCATAGCTTTTTCTATATATAACACTGATAGACATGCGTTTGATTCCGTCAATGATTTCATTGACTTAGAGACAACGGGTACCGCGAGTATAAAAAAATAGAAACCGGAAATTGGAACAAAGTTCGAAGTTCTACTCAAAGAACTTGTTGTTCAGGCTCTGTCTCTCAACCTTTGTATTCCGGTTGAGTTAAAATAAAAGATAGGTTTGAGTGACAAATACGAATTCCCAATGGTCCCTAAAGATGTTTCTAAAAAGGTAACCTGTACGGGGGGGAGGGAAGCTTAAAAAAATAGTCCGATTTGCTTTCTATTGAATAATCCCATCCCACTATTAAATGTTTTATGGGATATAACCAGCCTGTATGAATAAGTTGTTATCATTTTGCATCGTGTGCAATTTATTACGTGTTCATTCCATTTTCCGGATTATGTTACAAGGGGGCTTTGGAAAAACAGTATTGAGCAAAGGAACGGTTTTGCTAAGCTATCTATAAGCTAACATCTTCATAACCGCTTTTAATAATCGTAGATATCATTTTAAATCGCTCGTTTGCCTTTATCGTATGCCGGGCATGGGCTGATATAATGATTGAATCACCCGTATTAAGCATGTGGGATTGATCATTAATAAATATTTCAGCTTTTCCGTCAATGACTTGAATGAAGGTGTCGAAGGGTGAAACCTTCTCTGTTAATGCCTCCCCCGTATCAATGGATACAGCGGTGACATTGCCCGTGGTTTTTTTTATGATGGTCTTGATCACTACCGAATTGGGGACGTATTCAATTATTTCAACAATAATGAACGCCTTTGATTTCTCTACTTCTAGATGTTCCATAGCAATAAGTTTAGGATGCATTTAATTTAAAATAGGACAGGACTTTATGTCTGCCTGTCCTATTAATTGTGTAGCGCTCTCTGAACTATATCAGCAATAAAGAGTAAATATTATGTTCCCTAATTCATTAGGATTCATCTGGTGTACTATACTACTTTAGGCTGGCCTTTTCTGATGATATTAATCACTTCTTCACGTTTTTTGTTCACCCTGGTTTCTATCCTTTGAAGCAGATCGTTTTCTTTTCCGGTTTCAAACTTGAGATCTGCATCGGTCAGCTGAGGAAATTTCTCCTTAAGAATTCTTGCCTGGTTATCCCAGTTTCCGCTCATCTTAAAGGGTTCGTCTTTTTTTTGCTTCGTGGTGTACATGATCGTAGCGACTAAATTTTCATATCTTAATTACATAAGAAATATGGACATATTCGACCTTAATGGTGTTACATAATTATCAAATAATCTTACAAATTTTACAGGTTTAGGAAGTGTCAGGCCGGGTGATGTGAGTATTGCATTTTGACCGTAAATCATTATGTGTACTCACTCCAGTAGTTAGTTGTTCCTCAGATCAGAAAATGTAAACTGTCCCGATTCATTCGGGGCCACAAAACGTAAAAAATAAACAGCTTTACACTGTGAACCGGGCGTGCTTTTGCGCTACTTACATCCCCAGCCTGATGGGATATTGGTGGTCGCAGCTTTTCTCCCAAATTTTGCCGGTTGATACCACTTTTGGACTCCAGTACTGTATTTTTCAGCATCAAATAAAGGAATCTGATTACAGTCCACATTATCACTGAATACATTTGGGTGTTTTAAGACTTCATGTTGAACATCCAGACTATCTAATTCATTGATGTATTTACGGACCATATCAAAATCATACACGCTAAGCGTGATAGTTGTCTGGATACTTTTAACAAGTCGGTTGAAGGTCTGATCAGCCATCGCATCGGCAATTTTTAAGGATGACATTCCGGGATTATTCTCAAGTAACTCAAGACTATCAGAATCTATATACGACAAATGCAGGTTCTGTGGCGAGGCAAGTAAAACATCGGTATATGGCAGTAGATGTTTCACCATTGAAGGAGTGCCATTATTACAGGAAGAAAGAACAACAAGATTAAACGTATCGTTATTATTCGAAAGGAAATGTTGTAATCCATAGGTAAATGATTCCGTATTTACCGGTATATCCGGCAGGGTCATGGAATAGTTATTCCCGCCATGTTCAGGTATTTCGTGTCCAAAAAAAAGAAAATATTTTGGTTGATTATTCGCGACCGAATTAACTTCATATTCATTATAAAGCTGGGTTTCCCTGATAAGAAAGGGTTCATTTTTATCGGAGTATAAAACCCGGCTGACCATTTTACCATTTCTGTAATATAAAAGGACGCTTTTTTTGGGGAAAAGGCCTAAAAATCTCCTTTGTGGTAATTGGTGAAAAATAAAAACTTCACCTGATGCTGCTTCCTTGGCTACATCAATAGCCCTGGCAAGAACCTGTTCATCGGCCCGAACACGGGAGCCATCACTATTATGGAAAAGGTAATCGGCATCGCCATGTATATAATAGATTACGGAATATTCTACATTAGCTGATACATCATCAGGATTACTATTTATTATTTGATGGGTCTGGGTGCATCCTGTTAAAAATGCACCCAGAATAACCGTATAGGAGATCAGTTTTCTGAACACGAATAATTCTTTAAAAAAATGAATAGATAAATAATCCAAAACCCTCCAAAAAGAAGATATAAAGTGTCAGGGCTGTTATGCCAGCAGTATAATGATGATCACAATTAATAGAGCTGCTGTTAAACCAATGGTGAGTGTCCGGTCAGCCTGTTCGAAAGACTGTTGAGAAAAATTAGCGAATTGATCGAGTTCGTTATTATTTACCATCACAAATCCATCTGTACCGTTCAATTCGTTCTTTTTATCTGCGATTTCATTTTTATAAGAATTGAGCTGAGTAGCATTTTTTTCAGAAAGAGGCAATAATGACTCTATTTTATCGATCGCAGTAATCATTCTGCTAAACGAATTATTTAAAATAGCTCGTTTTTCATCGGCATTATTTGTTTGCTGTACTTTTTGGACCGTCCTGTTAAAATAATTCTTATATGTTTTGGTTAAGGTTACTGACTGTGCCATAGAAACGGATTGAAAAGAAAATACAAGCATGAGCGAACAAATAAATAATTTTATTGCTTTCATGGTTAAATAGATTAGATTTATCGAATCTTATTTTATTGCTATGTGAAATTTTTACGGAATCAATACCATAAAGCGCATTCCGATTTGGTTATCAATAGCTGGTTACTCTACTGTTAAATATATAGATATGTCTACCTTAAATGTATTACATATCTTTAGATGAATTTTACATAAATCACTGATTGTGTCCATAGTTTTACCAAATTGATATTACACCAACTTGTAGAAGGCTTTGCAAAACCGTTCTTTTGTCCAATATCTGCATTTTCACAACTTAGAAATCCTCGAATATGGTATATATGCTGCGGTTTCAAAGTCGCTCAGGCTTTGATCTTGAACAAAATCCCTGGTTTTTCAAAGCCTTCTTGTAGGTATTGCGAACTGAATCCAGGCTATCGAACCAATGTGAATTATTAAAGGATCGGATCTATAACTTTTTTTTATTGCGCAGCTGTATCTCATATTTTTTTATATCACGCGGTTTTTAAACTTCAGGTCTATATGCTATAAGTTTACATTAGCTTGTCGGGCTATCAGTCTGGTTAACCAGGTAATTTTCCATACCCATTTGCTCAATCTGTGCATGCTGTATTTCTGCCCAGTCAATGTGGTCTTCTTCCATTTCAAGTATCCTGGCCAGCAGTTCTGCCGAGCCCTGATCATCAACCTCTCGGGCAAGTTTGATAGCGTCATTGTAAACTTTTATTGCATCAAGCTCATCGTCACTGTCGTTATTGATTATTTCTAAAACAGTTTTACCGATCTTGATAGTGTTAAGTTTGGATACCGTCGGCATACCATCCAAAAAAATGATGCGCTCGATAAGCCACTCGGCGTGGTGCATTTCATCCATCGCCTGTTTTCTGATAGCCAGGTGAAGTTTACCGTAACCCCAGTTTTCGCACATTTCCGAGTGCACCATATACTGATTTATGGCAGTGAGTTCATCTGCCAGGAGCGAATTCAAGACTGTAAGTAGTTTTGCATTTCCCTTCATAATTGTCCTTCTCTTATTTGTAGGAATAATTTTGATCCATTTTCCATTCCTCCGGTTTGGAGGATATTTTGCCCATACGATTCCCGCCATATGAGTTTTATCAATAAAAATAAATTAGGTATGTATTACCGGATTCGTGTTACACAATTTTTGAAAAGAGTTACAAGATTCACAGATTTTATTGAGTAAAACACTGATCGTTTACAACAAAGCACAAAGGTTACACCATGGCACAAAGAGCGATAATCGGGATGTCCATGAACTCCGTGCAATACTCCGCGAATACTGTGTATAATTTTCCCCAGGCATTTGATTAACGAACTGTGTGAATAATACCCTGATGTAGTGGCTTGAGCAATTTCGGATCGTCATCTACTATAAAATTCAGATAATTGCAGACAGAACCATGAAAAAGCAGTTACGATACTAAAGCAATCAATGGACGCATTATATGCTAATCTGTGAATGATATAACTATTATCCGGAATAATGTAACGTTTACAAAACTATGCGGAAGTATCTTTTTAGAACAGGTAAAATGGAAAATCATGAGAAATGACAAAGAAAATACTTTTAACACTTTTATCCCTGTTTATTGCCATCATTGCTACGTTTTTCACATGGCGATATGTAGGATATGCCCGTGACAAGGATCCATACAAAACGTTCTTGATGCCACGTGTGGAGTTATCAAAGATTGAAATAACTTCAATTACTAATGAAAAAATAGAAATAACAGCGAAAATTGTCATTGAAAACCATATTCCACTATCATTCACGGCTGAAAGTTTGCAATATGTAATTTACATCGATAGTGTGGACGTTATTAAGGATCATTATAAAAAGTCAGTTACATTGAAAAGTGATGCCGATAGCTGGATTTCACTGCCTGTTACCATTTTGAAACATGACCTGACTGCCGTTTTAGAAGACAATAAGCAAAAAAATGTTGATTCCGTAGAATATCGATTGAAGGCATCTTTCTTCACTCAGATTTTTTTCAAAAAGAAGTTTAACGTAAATATTGAAAGATTACTTCCACTAATTTATATCCCTGAAGTAAAGGCAGATCACATCAAAATTAATGCATTAAACTTTTCAAGAGCGGCTATTCATCTTGTCATCTCAATAAATAATCAAAATGAATTTCCGTTCGAAGCAAAGAACCTGGCTTACGGATTTTCTATTGAAAACAATAAATGGATAAAGGGAACTATCCCGGGAATTACGGATATTAAGGCAAAAAGCGTCACCGAACTCCGAATCCCCATTCGAATATCGTTTAAAGAAGTTGGTGAAACACTTTTTGATTTACTGAAGAAAGGCAATAAAGTTAAATATGAACTTCACCTCACTTTCCGAAGTGAATCTGAAAATGATATGTTGAAGAACAGCCAGGTAATTATGGTAAGCTCGGGTACTGTAAATTCATTAATGGAAGCTGCAAAGAACAAAAATTGAACAGTCCGTTGACGAGGGATACTATTCGAAAACAAAAGTTAGTTTTTCAGTGTCTATTTCAAGTTCGTGTTAACTAAACATTTTTCATTTACTTTGTGTCGTGACGCATCTCATCAAAAAAAGGCGTTTGTTTCTCTTCAACACATTTTGCGGCATAGAGGTAAAGCGCGGCACTCCAGGTTTGCCAGTTCTGCCCCATCGGTTTGCCAGTTTGGGCTTTCAACCATTCATTAAACCCATAATCGATACTTCTGTTGTTGGGTAATCTTATCGCTTGAGTAAGGGCCACGAGTTTTTCCTCTGCGAGATTGTACTTTTTAGCAGCAACCAGGGCAGCAATATAAAATCCGCACACAAAAGGCCATACTCCACCATTGTGGTAATCGCCGGGTTTATTATAGATGGAATCCCGCTCATGCCAGTCGGGGTCCTGTGGTTTAATGAATGGAAAGAAATTAGGCGGCAGGTCAAGAGCCAGTTCCCCTCTCTTTCGCATGACAGCGCACTCTTCTTCGATCCATGAAATCATCTCTTCGGCTCGTGTGGGAGATGCTATTCCGGATAGTATGGCAAGACTGTTGCCGAGCAGGTCAAATCGTTCGCTGCTGAGAATCTTATAGGACCATAAGGCATAATAAGGTTTATACTTTACCACCAGTCCCTCGTGCACATGTCGGTGCATCGTACCGCCAGTGATGGTAAACCGGCCCATATCATGGCGCAGTATATCCGCGCGTTCGTGCTGGCCCAGAAGACGGAGGTAAGTATATACGAGAGTGTTTACGAACAGTCCATATCCGGTCACCCATTGTTCATCGCGCCAGTCACTTGTGGGTTGTTGCGCCACCAGGTAGCGGTCTGATGGACTTTGGTAAGCCATCCATGTCAGGGCCTTGCCGACAGCATCCTGAAGGAAATCAGGCTCATGGGTCATCATCCTGAAAATGCCGACACCCATTAAAAACAAGGGTGTTGTATCACTTGATCCACGGTCCTCTTTGTCGTGAACCAGAGAAGGGATATGGCCCCGTTCCGTCTGATTTTTTGCCAGAGTTTCCAAAACTTTTCGGATACTTTTAAATAATTTCTGATTCTCAGAAACCGCAATTCCAAGAATGGAAATCATCAGGTCCCTGGTATAGGGTTCCGGATATCCCCAGCCTGCCGTTCGCGGAAGCCCGTGGAAGGGGCCATGAGCATTATGCAGCAGCACTTCCAGTGCGGCCTTCTTTGCATCGTCTATCTCCTGCCAGTTCATTGAATTCTCTACGTGTCTTTTCAAAATTAGGAGATTCCCAGTTTATTGTTGATTATTTGCACAAATCGTTTTGCAACGATCCGGTAGTCAAAATTCTTTGTTACACGTTTTCGGGCATCTTTGCCCATTTTTTGCCTCAATGTTGCATCGTTCATAAGAATCATTAAATACCGGGCGATATCATGTACATCGGCACGGTAGTCCACGGTACGGGGCTTTTTAAAAACTACCTTATGTTGATCTTCAAAACCCGATTCGTCTCCGAGCATTACTTCGTTCACAACAATTTTTTGCGCTACTTTTGCGAGATATGCCGTTTCGCCATGGACGAGAGTATCCAGCATTCCCATGGCCTTAATGCCAATAACCGGTTTTTCGCAGGCACCAGCCTCTACTTGCGGCATTCCAAACCCTTCAAGCCGGGAGGGGGCCGTATAGATGTCGCAAGCTCCAATCAGGTAAGGCATAAAGTTTCGTGAGATGGTGTTGGTGGCATAGGTGACGTTTTTTTCTATGCCCAGGCGTGTCGCCATTTCCAGATCGGCCAGGTTTTGAATTTTGGTTCTTGGTTGTGGCCAGACCTTGCACACATATTTCCAGTCAGGTGCGTTCCTGTCGATGATGGCAAGCGCCTGCATAACCTCCTGGGCACCTTTCGAAGCGGCATCGCCACCCACGGTGAGGATCATTATCTGTTCTGGTGAAATCCCCAGCGCTTCGCGAACGGCTACAATTTTAGGGTCATCCTTTCGGAAGGGGATAAAAGCATTTGTATCGCAGCCGACCGGCAGCACTTCAATGATATCACCCCGAATGCCATCGCGAACATACATCTCCTTTACCCAGTTCGATGTTACCAGAATGAGTGGCAACTCGTTAAGAACTTCCTGGTAGTTGGCTATGAACCCGTCGGCTACCAGCCATGGTACCGGCTGAATACCATACCGTTGCGGGTGAAGGACTAATTGTGGAGTGTGCCCCCAGTATCCAACACCTATCACCACGTCCGGTTCAAACCAGTGATAGTACCATTCCTTTTCCTGGGCAGATTCGAAATGCACGGCATGGGCGTCAACACCCATTTCGAGAAGTCCCCTGTATAGTAAATCTCCCTGGGTTGCCAACCCGCCCGGCGACGGCGGGTAGTCGTATAACACCAATACTTTCATGTTAAGAAGCCTCCGTTATCCAGCCATTGTTTAGCATCATGCCGATCCGTAAACTTCCAAAATGTCTCTGTCTTTGGTGTTGTTTGGGCTTCCCAGCTATCCTTCTCAAAGCCGTACGTTTCCGTGATGAGGTTATGTTTCATCCTCCATATCTGAGATGAAAGTGTTTGTTTTACGGGAGCATTATTCACAGGCCTTGGTACGTATTTCTTCAGGCCATCCTCATAGGCGAAAGTCCAGAGTTCACTCGCTTCTATGCTACGGCCATACCAGAGTGATATCACCGCCTTACTAACTTCCTCATGCCTGAGGTGCCGGGTGTATTCACCAGTGGGGTTATGTGTTATGATCAGATCGAACGGTTTGGCAGGCAATAGGTTCAGAATGGTACGTTCCAGCTCTTCTTCATCCAGCGGTTTTTGATCGGGTCCGTCGTCGAGATCGCCCATGATTCCTTTTGATTTAAGAATGCCTAACGCTTGGGAAAACCGCGGGGCACGAACTCTATCGCTTGCCCTGCAGACACACACTATAAACGGATCCCAAATGGGATGACTCATAATGGTCCCGCCCGCCCATAACGTTTCGTCGTCTGGGTGAGCCACGATCACAGCCACAAATTTTCGGGCTACTTCAGGCATTACGGTATTTTCCCATGGTTAATCTGGCCATCAGGTAACTGACCGTTGACTCGGCTCCCTGATTGAGGTTTACGTGTGTTTCCTCCAGCCCGTCATAACAGCCACCGGTACAAGGGTTATATACAATTTGATGAAGGCGGTTGTCACCCAAAAACCAGTTAAATGCCGTTTCCATCTTTTTACGATACTCATCATCCTCAAATACATCGTAAAATTTACTAAGTGTCATGATGGTGTAACTGACATCGATTGGTTGTTCTCCAACGTGCTCGGGTTGCTGTCCCTTTTGCAGCCAGTTTCTGTTGGAGATGACTTCTATCCCTTTTTGATTAAATGTCTGCGACAACAGGAAATGAAGAGACGACATGGCTATTTCTTTATACTCGGGTTCTCCGGATACCAGCCAGGCGTATAACATCGCCTCAGGTAGGACGCTATTGGCATAGGTAAGATATCCCTCAAACCATTCCCAATTTTCATCTGATTCATGTTTATACATCTGGGCCAACCGATTGGCAAAGGTTTTTAAAAATGTGAGAATTTCAGGAGATTTTTGGGTGCCCTGATAAAAAAACAATCCTTTTATAGCGAACGCCATGGCACGGGTTGAGTGCACCTTTTTAATATGTGGCAGGGATTCTTCGAGAATCATTTCGGCCTCTGATATGATTTCCCCGGGTAACAGGCCTTTTAATGATCCTAAGTATCCTAAAGCCCAAATGGCTCTTCCATTGGAATCATCTAAATTAACAGATTCGTTCTGAATGGTAAAATGGTTGTTCTTATCAACATAATTTAAAAAATCACCACCATGCTGTTGACAGCGTTTTATAAAACGAAGGTACTTTTGAATGTCATGAATACGCCTTTTGTCTCCAGTAAGCTGGTAATGCATACACATGACTACCAGGGCTCGTGCATTATCATCCAGGGTATAACCAGAATCAATATCGGGTTGATTAATCTTTGAAAACTGGATGATTCCGGTTTGTGTCGTCATTTGTTTCAGGTGGTTCAGATTGATGACCGGGAGATTGTAACGTATGGCAATCTTGTCAACTGCAAAGTGTTCGAACAACCTGGCATGTGCCACCGCAGAATTTTCCCAGGCAGTGGATACTATTTTTTGCAGGGTATTTGAACTGATATTTGTCCGTAACGAATCATCATCAAGTAACCTGATAACGCCATCAGCCAATTGTTGGGAGTTTCCAAAATCAATAATAATACCGGTATCCTCAGTCAATACTTCCTTAGCATGAGGTATGGGGGTTGAAATGATGGGGCATGCGCAACTCATGGCATACGCAAACGTACCGCTTACGACCTGATTCGGATCGTTACTGGTAAACAGATAAATATCTGTAAGCTGTAAATATTCGAGCAGGTCAGGCAGCGCCAAAAAGCTATTGATAAATTTTACGTGGTTGGTTAGTCCCAAATCCATTACAAGGGATTCCAGACTGATTCTGTATTTTTCCCCGTCGGTCTTTACAACTTCAGGGTGTGTTTTTCCAATGACAAGGAAAACAACATCAGGACATTGCTCAACAATGGCAGGCAATGCCTTAATGGTGGTTTCAATACTCTTTCCCGCACTAAGAAGACCGAAAGTTGTAAGGACTTTTCGGCCTAACAATCCATATTTTTTTTTCAGAAACTTTTCACTTAAATGAGGTACCAAATGGGTGCCGTGGGCAATGACTGTTATTTTTTGCTGTTGTACATCATAATCATTGATTAACACCTGTGCAGCGAAATGGGTCATTACCACGATCGCTTCACTGGCAGTCGCTATATCTCTCACTTTTGCTTTTAACTGTTTGTCAGGTAGGGGTAACACGGTATGAAAGACAAGTACAACCGGTTTTGTAACCGAATGTATAAAGTGCAGAAATGCTTGTTCCTGTTCGTGAAAAAAACCAAATTCATGCTGAATCAATACGAGACTAATGTGATCGTCATTATTAATTGTGAAGGCTAATTTTTTATATTCGGCGGCTAATGATGTGTTAAGAATAAATTTAACTTCTGCTGGATAAGAATACGTTGTATCACCCGTTTCCAGGGCACAAACGGTAGCGAAAAAGGAATCGCTGAATTTATTATTAAGCGCCTTAATCAAATCTTCGGAATAAGTGGCTATACCGCATATCCTCGGCGGATACGAGGTGATGACCAGTATTTCAGCCAGGTCGGGCTTATGATCTGTAAGAAAACCTGAGATTTTATTTAAGGCTAATGCGGGATATACTGTGTTTTTCAGGTTAACTGACTCGTTGCTGAATACATCCTCATATATGTGGTTGGAAGCAGTTTTGTTTTTCATCTTTCGAAGTATGGGTTAACAATTCAGTTACCAACTCTATTATATTCACTGATGCACAGGCAATTTGGGTATCCGCTGCACCATAATAGATAAACAAGGTATCCCCAAATACCGCCGTGCCGGTAGGAAACACCACATTATTTACCACCCCGGTTACTTCCCAATCGTGTTCAGGTGAAAATAAAGCAAAGGGAAGCCGGGCCAGCTCTATTGAAGGATCATTCAGGTCAAGTAAGGCGGCACAGGCAGAATAAACAAGCCCTTTTTCGGTCTGTTCCACTCCATGGTAAATAAGGATCCAACCATGTTCCGTTTCAATGGGTGGGCATCCACTGCCGATATAGCTCGATTCATGATGATAAAAAGGATCCATAACGATGTGATCCTGCAGCTTGAGGAAATAATGTCTCCAAAATTCTTTGGTGAGTTCGCCCAGGTCATTTACAAAAACTATTTGAATCCCCGGTCTGATCCGGTGGAGAAACACCAATTGCCCGTTAATCCTTCGGGGAAAGAATATTACATTTTTGTCCCACAACATGATTTTTCTGTCAGGATCGGCTTCCGGGTAGTAAAACTTGTGATTACGGTAATAATGTCCATTCACTTTGCCTTCAGATTCCGCAAGGAATATAAATTCTGCATACGAAATGGGTGGAACGATGACACCGTGTTTATCGAAATGCATTAAATCCTTCGAGGTAGCCAAAGCTCCCCGCGCATTGACTCCATCATACCCGGTATAGGTCATATAATACAAATCATCAATCTTTACTATACGTGCATCTTCGACACCCTGCGATTCGAAATCGAATTCAGGAACGATAAAAGGTTTATCCCACCGTTCGGCTACTGTGAATGGACCATCCAGTCTGCAATAGCCAATAGTCGAGTGGTTTCCCTCTTGCACCGCACGGTAAAAAAGATGCACACTGTCGCCCTCGCGTATGACCGCAGGATTAAGAACACTGTCATTTTCAAATTCCAGATCGGTCTTAGATAGTAAAACACCATATTTTTTTATGTCAATCATATCATTTCCACCGCAATGTATTTATGAATTACTTATTTGATAATGGAAGCACGGTGTTCCTAAAAGTCCGGGTCTTTTGGAATGGTTTTGGTAGAAATCAAGCGACCTGTTTTCCCTGAATGAGTCTGAGTACTATTGCAATACATGCAATGATTAGCACCATGTGAAAAAAGCCACCTAAGCCAAAACCAATAAATCCAATGGCCCAACCAATGATCAGGATGATCGCCACGAGGTAAAGTAGATTTCCCATGATAGTTGGTATTTCGTTTATAGATTATATGACAATTGTATCGGGAATATCTTTATGAGTCTTACCAATACATGACAAGACTGGATTCGCTACGAATATCCTTGCCTTATCTGTTTTACGCTTCTATTGTATATTGCCACTTTGTGACATTGCTTCTCTTGCCCTTTGAATGGCTGTTTGAACGTTAGTTATGGCATATTTTAGACTGTCCCCATCATTAACGACCCTCATGGAAGTTGGCGCAATAGCCGAGATCCCTTTTGGCGTCAAATCGTTCGAAAGATATTGCTGTATTTCTTTAACGTCAGACACATACGTTTTGAAGGCTTCTTTAACTCCAACACTGTTTTCAGCTATTTGTCCATATATATTGCTGAGTGCCGCACGACGCTGTTCACTTAGTTGCTGTATCTGCGGATTTTTATAATTTTTCCCATCTTTTTCCCATTCTTCGAAATAGTCCTTGCCCCGTGCCTTCATTTCATCGGCATGTTTGGCAAACCGTTTTTGCATATTTTCCATTTTTGATGTATTGGCAGAATACACCTCGAAGGCCTTCTTCACATCTGGTTGGTCCGGCATCATAAGTGCACTCAACGACGCACCGGTGGAATCCAACTGCACTATGGCTGAACTAATATCATTGTCCATAGTTTTCATAGATATTCTCGTTTTTTGTGAGCGCTGTGTGCCATTCGATGAACACCCAGCCAAGCCAATGGAGATGACGAGGAACATGATAAAGAGAAAGAGCGGCTGATTTGTTTTATTCATAGTGTATCCCTTTGCATAGGTGAATACTTTTTCACAATTGCAAGATCAGCACCTTTACCCGTATAAGCCTTACACTCTAATGAATAAATCTTATATATATCACAGGTCTTCCAGGTTGTGCATGCGTTTTTGCTTTAAATGCCTGAAATAGGTGGGGGTGAGACCGGTAATTTTCTTGAACTGATTGGATAGATGGGCCACACTGCTGTAATGCAGTTTATAGGATATTTCGGTGAGGGTAAGCTCATCATACAACAGTAATTCTTTTACCCTTTCAATTTTATGCATGATGATGAATTGCTGTATAGTGACGCCCTTAACCTCCGAAAAGGTGTTGGAAAGATAGGTATAATCGTATCCTAATTTCTCACTGAGGTAGTCCGAATAATTAACATCGGGTATTTCATCGGAATAATGCACCATTTCAATGATTACATCCTTTATTTTTTCAATAAGGATGCTCTTTTTATCATCCATTAATTCTAACCCCGAACCGAGCAGATTTTCTCGCAGTTGTCCGCGCTGTTCCTGGGTAATATCTTCCATAACGTCAACCACACCGAGATCAAGGTCTCTATAATGCAGACCCAATCTATGCAACTCTTCCTTCACCACCATCTTGCATCGCAGACTGACCATATATTTAATATAAATTTTCATAAAACGGCTTAGTAATTAGGGAGGCGACATATATTTTCCCTCTGTTCTTTCGTACAAGATCCCCTCAGCAATTATATAAATTGACCAATCGCTGTGTATAATTTGTATAACAGTATCATTCTTGGTTTTAGTTCAATTTGAATAACTGAATAAAAAAAAGGACAGGTTTTGGCACCTGTCCTTTTGGATGTAACTCTCTGAAACAATAGTATATATTGTGTCGTGTTGGTTGTGTGTGCGATAATTAAGTTGGTATCATGTTTACATTAATGATTTATGTTGTTTTTGCTTGAAGGACAAGAATTCACTTTCAACACAAAGTGTATCTTTTCTATGAGCGACGCATTACATATTTATGAATGATTCTTACATAATTCACGGGTTTTTAAGATTTTACGGCGTGCATAAAGGTTGAAAATCCGAATTCAAAAAGCTCTTCTTCCCTGAATAACCCTGAATAGAATGGCAATAATTGCAATAACCAGAAGAATATGTAGAATACCTCCGGTACCGTAGCCGATAAATCCGATGGCCCATGCGATAATCAAGATGACTGCTATGATGTAGAGTAGATTTCCCATGATCGTTTCTTTCTGTTTGTTGATTGGTTGGTTTCTTTTTCGACTAAATTTCTAATCGCTTTGCCTAGTTCATCCATATCCCGACTATATTCCACTGTAAAAATTCCCAATTTGTCTTTTCCCTGAATGGTGTAATTATTCATTATACTTTTCATATCATTATTCAATTTATGTTTTAGTAATCAGTCAATATGTTCTTTTTCAGATTCTATAAGTTTGCAATAAATTTGTATATCATTTCTTTTGATTCTTCAAGTCTAACCTGAAGATGGTTTATCATTTCATCCTTTTCCCATTTTTCAAATGAGAGATCGTCATTGGTTAGTACGCCGAATTTTTGTTTCAGCATACTCTTTTTCTTGTCCCAATCCGTTTTAAGTCCAGGTTCGTATTTCATAATTTCTATACTATTTTAATAAATTGTAGAATCAAGCAGTTTATTTTCATGTCATTACAAAAGGGGAGTTGCATTTGTCTTTTGAAGCCGGTTCTGATGTCTTCGCCTGGTTTTTATAACTTAGAGATGAGTTTATGTATCTCTTCTTTTGACTTACCAAGCTTAACCTGGAGGCGCCCCAACAGTTCATCCTCTTTCCCTTCTTCCAACAAGAGATCATCGTCGGTGAGTTTGGCAAATTGTTGCTTCAGTTTGCCTTTAGTCTCGTTCCAGTTTCCTTTAAATTCGGTTTTATTTTTCATAATGTATCCTATTAATATTATATAATATGTGTGAATTAGTTACAGAATGGAATCATCCTTTTTTATTGGCACCGTAGATTATGACTACGCCCCCTATGACCATCACTGCAACTCCGATTGCCGGGGACCAGTTTAACCTGTGGTTTTTGTTCTGCGTGATTTCCAATTTGCCAATATCAACCACCTTTTCTTTGGTAACGATGTTGATTCCGGTGTAAATGGTGATCAACAATCCAATGGCCACGATAATGATGCCGAATTTTTTCATACATGTTTAATTAAACCATTTGACAGATGATGTGTATGCTTGCTTACGAACCTGTTTGGGACATAGATTCTCTTGCCTTTTGAATGGCTGTTTGAACATTCTTTATAGCATCTTTAAGATTGGTTCCGTCATCGACGACCTTCCTGGATGTCGGAGCAATGGCTTCGATCCCTTTTGGCGTCAAATCATTCGAAAGGTACATCTGGATCTCTTTGATATCGGATACATAGGATGTAAATGCATCATTTACTCCAATGCTATTTTCAGCTATTTGACCATAGATATCACCGAGTTTTGCCCGACGTTGTTCGCTGAGTTGCTGTATCTGCGGGTTTTTGTATGTAGAACCGGTCTTTTGCCATTCCTCGAAATAGTCCTTGCCGCGCGCCTTCATTTCTGCGGCGTGTTTAGCGAAATCTTTCTGCATACCTTCCATTTTTGATACATTATCAGTAAATGAATTAAAGGCCTTCTTCACGTCAGCCTGATTCGGCATCATAAGGACATCGAGCGCCGATCCGGTGGCATCTAACTGAGCGGCAACAGATTGAATATCATTATCCATCGTCTCCATCGATGTTCGTGTATCTTTGGATCGCTGCATTCCGGTCGAAGCACAGCCTGTCAGGCTTATAGCTAAGGCAATAATGGAAAAGCCCGAAACAACCATTCTTGTTGATCGTTTCATATTGTTCACCTTTCGGGTTAATTGAGGTTCTTTTACGTATGTAAGATGGGAATCTCCAACCGAACAAGCATTACATTCTAATGGAAGAACCTTATATAATTCACAGGTTATTCTAAATAATTCAATCATTTATACGCTAATTCCCTGGAATAGGAAGGAAGGAAGGGTGGATCTCTTTTTTGAATCGGTTGGATAGATACGGTATTATACATTCATTCTGGCTTCATATAATATGGTTTAACCGGAGCTGTGATGCAGGATTACTGCGATTAACAAAAGAAGAAGCATTAAAAACTTTGCATGATCAGTGTCAGATCACGGCGAACCTTGCAGTTATTTCTCAGGTTGAGGGTAAACAACCGCGGAGCGCGCAAAGGAATCACAGAGATGGAAGGGGAAATATCATCTACATCAAGTATAACCACATTCTTCGGTCAGGTGATCGAAAGATATTGAAGATGTATTACTTTACGTTTCGGTAAAAACCTACTTATTCATGATTAGAAGACTCCTTTTGGTTACTTGATCTATTGATAGTTTATTGGGTGTGATCATTTGCCCGGATTATCTTTGCGAATCTCGCGTTCCGCCTGCAACCAGTCCTGGTCCTCATGGCCTTCCCGGTGGCCGCCCTGTTCATAGAGTTCATAGGCGCGTTTTTTAATTTTCGGATTCAAATCGGCAGGATTCCTGATCAGCAAGGGTGCGGCCGTTGGATCGAAGATCCGGTAGGCCACCAGCTTCACACGATCGCTCACAAGTGCCCATATCAATGCATAAGCCCATACGAAGCCGGCCCAGCCCCAGCCCAATGGCGGCATCAGGAATCCGTAAACGGCAATCAGGGTCGCTACGGTTTGTGTACCGAGAACGGCTATCCATAATATTTTAGCAGGACGAATGGACCAGAACGGACCGCGTGTACGTGTCAGAAAAATGGTCATGTGTCCTGCTACGGACAGCATCAGGTACATCATCGGCTGGAGCTGGGCGTGGTCGAGATGAAAAACGCGGTCGCCTAGATAGAACAAGCCAAACGCCGCTATTGGTCCAAGAATCCCCAGAACCGTGGCAATGCCCAGCACCATATGCATATTCCAGGTCTCCGGTTTGTCCTTGTAATGAACGTTATCATAGGCAATGGACAGGATGGCACCGTCGTTGAGCAGTGCCAGCATCACAATCATGACCGCGGTTAACGGATAAAAGTTAAAGATCAGGATAGATAGGGTCATGAAGAGCAAGACGCGCAATGTCTCGGCGATGCGATAGATCGCGTAACTGTTCATCCGCTGGAATATTTTCCGGCTTTCCTTAACGGCGTCGATGATCACGGACAAACCGGGCGACATCAATACGATAGACGCTGCGGCGCGTGCCGCATCCGTCGAATCTGAAACAGCAATTCCACAATCTGCTTTTTTCAATGCGGGAGCGTCATTCACCCCATCACCCGTCATGCCGACCATGTGACCGCGTTGCTGGAGGACATCCACAATGTGATATTTGTGTTCGGGGAACACCTGGGCAAAACCATCGGCCTTTTCGATGGATTCCGATACCTCTGTTGTCACTTTCTTCTTAGAATCGCCAAGACTGGAGGCGTCGAGAATATTTGTTCCCATATCCAGTTTTTGGGCGGTTTTTTTTTGCGATGGCCAGCGCGTCGCCTGTAACCATCTTAATCTTCACGCCCATATTACGGGCATTTGCGATGGTTTCCCTGGCATCGTCCCGCGGGGGATCGAATAGGGGCAATACTCCAATAAACTGCCACTTACCATCACCATCGGCCCGGGCGACACCCAATGACCGAAATCCGCGTGCCGCAAATTCATTCACCGCTTTATTGACGCTTTGTTTAACCTGTCCGGTATTGGCGGCCAATTCCAGGATTACCTGTGGCGCTCCTTTGGTAACCTTGAATAACGTTTTCCCGTCTTTGGTTTTGACGGTGGCTTCGGTACGTTTATGGACCGGGTCGAACGGCTGGAAATGAACGACCTCATACGCTTTCAACACATCCTTGTCTTTGAGTCCACCCAACACAGCCAGATCGATGGTATCGTTATTTTCCGAACGCGATGCCAGCGCGGCATCAAGGATCACCTGATCGGGGGCAATATTATTTAAACTGAATGGGTCACCCAATGTCAGTTTGTTTTGCGTCAGAGTGCCGGTCTTGTCCGCGCATAAAACATCAACACCGGCCAATTCCTCGATGGCCACCAGCTTGCTGACAATCGCCTTTTTCCGGGCAAGCAGGCGCGCGCCTACGGCCGTCGTTACCGACAGCACCGTTGGCATGGCAACCGGAATGGCAGCCACGGTCAATACCAGGGCAAATTGCAAGGTGGTGAGATATGGGATCACCGCGAAAGAGCGCGACGCCAATGATTACCACCACTAAGACCACGGCAAGAATGATAAGATAATCGCCGATCTTCAGAACTGCTTTTTGAAAATGGCTGACGGTTTGAGCTTCCGACACCAGCTGTGCCGTCTTGCCGAAATAGGTGTTGGTACCCGTAGCATAGACCAGTGCGCCAATTTCACCACGCCGAATGATCGAACCGGAAAAAACAGCCTCACCGGATTTGCATTCAGCGGGCAGCGACTCGCCTGTTAACGCGGACTGATCCACTTCTACCGTGTCTCCCTCCAGCAAACGAGCATCTGCAGGCACAATGTCACCCAGGCGCAGCCTGATGATATCACCGGGCACCAGCTCACTGGCCGGTGGTGTCACCCACTTGCCATCCCGGATTACGCGGGCTTTTACCGCCAGATTAGCCTTTAGTGCTTCGATAGCGTTACCTGCCTGGTGTTCTTCCCAGAAGCCAACCACTGCATTGGCAAGAAGCAGCAGCAGAATGATGAAGAAGTCCGGCCAGTGCCGGACAACACCCGATAGAATCACAGCCACCTCAATCATCCATGGGATCGGACCCCAGAAATAAGAGAGGAATTTCAGAATCGGATTTCGTTTCTTTTCTTCAATCTCGTTGGGGCCATATTGTGCCAGCCGTTTCTGTGCTTCGGACTGCGTGAGGCCGTCTGGTGATGAATCTAATTTTTTTCCAGTTCCGGCATGGGAATGGATTTCAGATTGTCCGTCGTTTTGGACTTAGAACTCTGCTTCGAATCGGGATTCCTGGGTTGATTGGCATCGGTTTTCATTTTGGATTCTCTCCTGTTTGATCACTTTCGAAAATATACTCTCAGAATATACCGGTTATGGGATGCTCCCATCCCGGTATCCGGGATTATTCACCAGATTCAGTCCCGGGTTTCGTTAGATTCTGACTCCTTTGTGGTCTGATCCGTCTCGCCGGATTCCAGACTCAGCAGCCGTGCATCGATATCGGCCAGCAACCTCTCATAGACTTCCTGACTGAGAACGCCCTGGCGATAGGAGTCCAAAACATGGTTTTTTTCCGTCAGCAGCAGGTGCCGGCGCGCCCACTGCGACTCCTCAGCAGCGATCGCGGTTCGGTCGAGTTCCAGTTTATTGATCTGGTCTTGTTCTTCCTCAATGCGCTTTTCATATTCACTTTTAAGTTGATTGTGCACCTCATCGCGAGAAAATCGCACGTACGACATATGCCCCAGCTCTTCGAGCGCCGCTCCGGCCGCCTGTAATTTACCACGGGCCAACTCGTATGCTTCCCGGTGTTCGCGATCCTTAACGATACCCAGCCAGCGCAGCAGAGGCGAGATGGTCATACCGTGTACCAGGATCGAGATCATCACTACCCCGAACGTCATCGTCACCAACAGATCTCGATGGGGGAAATTTTTTGCAAGGCTTAACACAAGCACCATAGGCAAGGCGCCGCGCAATCCTCCCCAGGTCAGCATAACGCTCCATTTCCATGGAATTTTCTCGCGGGTCTTCCGCAGCAACCCCGAGACAACAAAGATCAACAACCCGCGGCCCACGGTCACAACCAAATATGCGACAAGAATCACCCTCCACGAATGGAACAAGGCGTTGAGATGCACTTCCAGGCCGATGAGAAGAAAAATGATGGAGTTCAGTGCAAAAGCCACGTACTCCCAGAATGTTTCCACAGCAACTTTTGTGGTTGGGGTCATACCAACCCGGGCGCCGTAATTACCACAAAGCACGCCGGCCACCACAACCGCAATCACACCCGAGTAGTGAAAGTACTCGGCGGCTGCAAACGAACTGTATGCCGCGATGGTTGTCAGGGTGATCTCGATCATCGCATCATCAATCTGTTTGATTACCTGCGAGGCAGCCAGGCCAACCGCAGCCCCGATTAGTCCGCCGAAACCAACAATCTTCAGGAAGTCGAGTGATAATTGTCCAGGAGTAACGCTGGCGCCGGTGACCAACGACAAACTTAATATGAAAAACACGATAGCCGTGCCATCGTTAAGCAGGCTTTCACCATCCAGTAAGATGGATAAGCGCCGCGGCACCCCAAGACTCTTGAAAATGGCAACCACCGCAATGGGGTCGGTAGCCGCAATCAATGCTCCAAATACCATTGCATACTTCCATGTAAAATTCTGCTCCAGATGAAGAGTGTTTACAACGGGCGTTAGGATCAGGGCTGTCAAAGCCACTGCTGCAGCCACGCCTGGAACGGCCAGGGAAGCAATGGTCAGCCGGTTGCGCCAGAATTCCCGGAACTCAATGTGAAAAGCGGCCTCAAACAACAAGCCCGGCAGGAAGATGGTATAGAGCAGTTCCTTGGTTAGATTCGGTGGAGTGAACAGCTTCAGGATACCCAGCATTAACCCGGTTAACACCAATGCTACCGTGTAAGGCACGCGCAACTGCCGCACAGCAATGGCCACTGCAGCCGCCACCGAAAACAACAAAATCAAAATCGTCTCAGCCGGCATAACTTACCTCTCCAATTAGTTCACCCATCAACTTCGGCGGGAGGATAATGCAATTATATTTCATAATGGGAATTCATTTTCCTTATTTAATTTCATAAAAGATATCAGCATATCTGCGTTTTATAAAAGGAAATTTGCGAATTCGGATGCTTGTTGCCATAAGATTACGCATTCATCCCGGCATATCTTCGCCACGGACTCTTTGAGATTATAAATCTGCAAGAAGCCATAGAGATTATCCGGATTGGCAGCCTTAATCTCGCTTACAATTTTTCAGAGGATTAATCGAACAACCCAGTTATCCTTTCAGGATACCGTGCAGATCGCGAAAAACGTTTATTTTCTGGACATTTTCATGATCATCACAACCAGCAGAACCACTACCAGTATTCCGATCACTGTCCAAAGCCACATTCCTCCGCCCATCATACCATTCATCCAACTACTACCATTATTCATCGTATTGTCTCCATCATGGTTGTTATCGTTACCGTTTTATTTCAGGTATTCACTTTTTTTGTTAATCGTAACTATTTGTTCTTGTTTTTAGCAGCCATATTTTCTTTAATCTCACAAATCGTCCGCCGTTGCACGATTTCGCTATTATTCTCATCCCGTGGTGTAGGATCAAGCAACCGCAGCAGATCAGGATGGACCCTTGCATTTTTCCGGCGTACCCGAGGACGGCGATGGGGAAAAGGCTGGCATCCTTGTTATTTACACTGATGAACGCAATGCCATTAAACGGAGCAAAGATTGCAAGCTCCAGGATATGCAATTGAAAGACATTCATAGCCTCTGCTCCTCAAGAAGTTTTGTATCGGGAGGAACGCCGTCCATACAAGCGATGATCGTTTCTATGACCCGTTTCGACTCATTGGGATCTCTGACACGAATAGACACAGCACCGGCTTTTTCGGCCGGATAGTCGTTCCCGCCCGGAAACAATGCATTACCGATAAAAATCATCTCATCAATGGTAATGCCAAGAACACCCTTCAGTTTTCGAAGCCCGTAAGCTTTCGTTGATAAGCCATTTTTGGGACAACGCAGCCCACCGCTAAATTTCGAAGCTATGAATCATCATACCCAAAATTGAGTATTCCTATCAAATTTATAAACATTATAAAATCAATATTATGACTACTTATTATGCCTCTTTTCGTGAATAATTCGGGTTAAACCAGTACCAATGCTAAAAATGATTATCGTACTACTGCTGGTATTCGAACTCGAACGAAATACTGACTGTCTTTTCATTTTTTACTGACAGACGAGCATCGAGCTGCTGGGAAAGAGTCTGGATAAGTGTCATACCCAACGTGCTTGCCGACTGCAGGCTAAAATCTGCCGGCATCGGAGCACCGTCATTTTCAACTTTGATAGTGACTTTTTTATCGTGTCTGGTCAGGTAGATGTCGATGCGTCCGCTCTTGCGATAACGGAAACCATGTTTGTAAGCGTTTGTAATAATCTCATTAAGGATTAACGCACAGGGTATCGCTTGGTTAATATTCAGGGCCACTTCATCTGCATGGATGTTAATCTTGATATCCTTCTTCTCATCTTGCAACGTCTTTGAGATGGTACGCGCCAAATCAGCTATATATTCTCCGTAATCGATCCTGGAAAGCTCTGCCGACTGATACAGTTTTTCATGAATCATAGCCATAGAGTGGATACGCATCTGGCTTTCATGCAAAATATCTTTGAGATGAGCGTCCTCCACATCCTCGGCCTGTAGCTGGATGAGCCCGGATATTACCGCCATGTTGTTCTTAACGCGGTGATGTATCTCTGCCAGCAGGATTTCCTTCTCTTTCAGCGAGCGTAAAATCTTTTCTTCTGCCTTTTTGCGGTCGGTTATATCCTGGTAGGTTCCGCAGGCACGGACAGGAATACCGTCTTCATCCCATTCAACGATTTTCCCGCGGCTTAATAACCAACGCCACTGACCCGACTTGCTTTTCATCCTCTGCTCGATGCTGTTGAGCGTCTGCGCACCGTTTAAAAAAACACGCGTCGAAACGAGAACCCTGATGCGGTCTTCCGGGTGAAGCCGGTCTTTCCAGTTGTCGATATGCATGGTCGACGGTTCATCGGTGAAGCCTAGTATTTCTTTCCAGTGATTATCCAGTTTGTACTCATTGGTCCGGAAATTGAGCTCCCACATGCCCACTTCGGCTCCCCGAAGTGCAAGATCCAATTGTTGCTGGCTAACAGACAGGTCCTGTTGCGTTTTGTGACGTTGCACAAACTCCCCAACATTACCGGCAAAAGTTAGCAGTGCAAGTTCCTCCTCATTGCTCCATTCATGATCAGGATGCGAGCTGTTCAGACCCAGTCCGCCCCAGAATGAATCGCCCGTCTCGATCGGAATGACTAACAGGCTCTGGCGTTTGGGATGGCCGTTTATTTGAGAAGGGGAGACAACTGGCAGATCAAGCAGTAAATTAAAAGGCTGACCACTGTGAAGTTTGGAATGAATATCTGAAAGAGGCAATTCATCAAAAGCTACCGCTTCCTTTTGTCTGTTCCATTGATTGCGGACAGTAACACCACCATTTGCTTCATCCCGCTGGAGAACAAAAATGTTGCTGGCATCGCTGGCTACACCAAGATGAGCGATTGCATTTTGGAGGCCTTCATCGATATTGGCACCTCGGTTCAACTGGTTACTGGCACCGGCAACACCTTCAACAAGATGGATGAAGCGAATAAGTGTCTGGCTCGCAGTGCCATATTCCATTGCCAATCCGGCCATTTGTGCGATGTACTCGACAACTTCTTTAAGGAAGGGATCAGGTTCGAAACTCTGATCATCAGATGTAACTTTGTTGAGATAACCGACTGTAATGGCACCCAGTGTGGTATCTTTGCCCGATGGAATAGGTGTCGACCAACAATGATGAAGAGGGTTTTCGGTGAGGATTTTTTTCTTTATCTGGTTTTGGGTCGTTTGTAAAACAGCTCCCTGCCTGAGATCATCAGCCGGTTTCCCATCATCGTTATTTTGAGTGCCCCCATTGTATATATGGGTGAAGTCCTCATCAATGGTCGTGATACGGGATTTGGTATTTGGGAAAAGCTTGTCGAGGCTTCCAATAGCAGTATTCAGGATCTCATTCTTGGGCTGGTTTCCAACAATCATTGAGATCAACTGCTGTTGGATTTTCATGAATTCACGACGAATACGCAGTTCTGTAACATCGCGAAAGATCATGATCCGATAATTTGATCCATTATCGGATTCTGAAATTTCAGTAATTTCGGGATGCACCCATCGTATTTTCCCGTCAGGAAGTTCGAGTGTCAGGGTTTCATCTTGCGAGTAGTGTGTTTTGTTCTCAACCGAAACTTTTCTGACGGCAAGGGGTACCTTTTCAAGGAATTGATCGTCAAACGAGGTTCCACTGATGTTCTTTGCATCGAGATTCGCGGCTTCACCAAAAGCTTTGTTTGCAAATGATATGGATGGACAAGATGTATCAGTACTTGTGTTGACAACTAAAACCATATCATCAAGAGTGGAAAGAACCTGCCAGGCAAGATCATGCTGGCGTTGGGCTTCCTCGAGCATGTTTGTGGCACGCCTGCAGCAGGAGAGGTCTTCGACGAGTGATTGATAGCTGACTATCTCCCCCTCATCGTTCATCACCAGAGAATTGTGCCAACGGGTATAAATGGTCTTATCGTTAACCGGGCCTCTTGTAGTAACTTCAAAACTGTTAAAATTACCATCTCCGGACTGAAACTCATTGATTCGCTCTGCAACGGATGCATGAGTGGCAGATCCACTAAATGTACGGGCCAGGGTGGACCAATGACGACCAATCAGCGATTCTTCTTCGCACTGAAAAAGTTCAAGGCCTCTTTGACTGACGGATTTCACATGGAGATCGGGTGTCCATTCAACGATGGCGAGCGGACTATTATTAGATAAACTGTTGAGTCGCTCTTGGGCAATCTGCAATTCTTCTTCCTGTTCGATGTACTTTGAAACATCACGGACCAGCAGGATCTTAGCGTTATACTTGTCATATTCGTACGGTCTGTCGACGAGTTCAACATGCAGAATCGATCCATCTTTCGCCTTATGGCGCCATATGCCGGTATTCTCAAACCCCTTTGGTGTTTTTATCAGGACATTAAAGAGAGCAGATTTGTCTCGTTTTGCCTGAATATTGGTGTATGAAAGGGTTATGAACTCCTCACGAGAATACCCGTACAGCTTGACAGCCGCTTCATTGGCATCAAGGATCTTCAACGACTCTATGTCGTAGATGATCATTGGATTGGGATTTAACTCGAATAAGAGAGTCTCCATACGCTGCATGGGTGACCGAACCTTTAAAGCCTGCATGGATTTTGAGTTTCCGGCAGGGGGTGAATTGGTGTAGACAGTTATGAAAAGAATGCCTGCGATTTTTTATCGGCGACTGAATCCATGATCTAAACAACACTCAGCCAACAATGTGGAAAGTTTTGTAAGAAAAGTGAACTTTTTCCCGCGATGGATATATAGATGTAGTCTTAATTAAAATTATCGTTATTAGAATTATGTGATTGTATTCCAATATTAATATTCGAATATTAATATTGGAATTATTAACTCGTCGGCTGGTGAGCCGGCAAAGGTCCATTAGAAAGGGACATTATGAAAAATTTTAAGACGATGGACGGCAACGAAGCTGCCGCATATGTTGCCCATAAACTGAATGAAGTAATTGCTATTTACCCGATCACTCCTTCCTCACCCATGGGAGAATTAGCAGATCAGTGGAGTGCACAAAATCGGAAGAATATATGGGGTACAATACCCAGAATTATTGAGATGCAATCAGAGGGCGGAGCCGCAGGGGCGGTTCACGGATCTTTACAGGGGGGATCGCTGACAACTACATTTACGGCTAGTCAGGGACTCTTGTTGATGCTGCCCAATATGTTCAAAATAGCCGGTGAACTTACCAGTGCTGTTTTTCATATCGCTGCCCGCTCAATTGCCGCACAGGCGTTGTCAATTTTTGGGGATCACTCTGATGTAATGGCGACAAGATCCGCCGGCTGGGGCATGTTGTTTTCCGGCTCGGTGCAGGAAGTAATGGATATGGCATTGATTGCACAAGCCGCTACGCTGCAATCGAGGGTGCCATTTCTACATATTTTTGATGGTTTTCGCACCTCACATGAGATCCAAAAAATTGAAGTTCTTCCTGACAAGGTGCTGCGTAACCTGATCGATGATGAACTCGTAAATGCGCACCGTAATAGAGGTTTAAATCCTGATCATCCGTTCGTCCGTGGTACGGCTCAAAACCCAGACGTGTTCTTCCAGGCGCGAGAGGCTGTCAATCAATATTACACGGTAACACCGAATATTGTTGCCGAGGTAATGGGACAATTTGAAAAAGAAACCGGCCGAAGCTATAAACCTTTTGATTATGTCGGTCATCCGGAAGCCGAGAGGGTGATTATACTTATGGGCTCCGGGATTGAAACTGCAGATGAAACGGTTTCGGCCCTTAGCAAACAAGGGGAGAAGGTTGGAGCCGTTAAAGTTCGGTTGTATCGTCCATTCTCCATAAAACACTTGATGGACGTTTTGCCCTCAACAGTAAAAGCTATTGCAACACTCGATCGAACGAAAGAACCTGGAGCATCAGGTGAACCACTTTATCTTGACGTGAGCACAGCTGTTGATGAGGCTCTGTCTGAGGGAACGGCACCCTTCAAGTCGCGGCCGGTCGTTATCGGCGGACGATACGGGTTGTCGTCTAAAGAGTTTACACCGGCAATGGTGAAAGGGTTGCTCGATGCTATCAAAGCAGATAAACCACGTAATCATTTCACCTTGGGAATCAAAGATGATGTGACGCACACAAGCGTTGAGTATGATCCGGAATTTGAACTTGCAGTCAACGGGACGACACAGGCTGTCTTCTGGGGACTCGGATCTGACGGCACCGTCGGAGCCAATAAAAATACCATCAAAATCATCGGTGAAGAGACCGACTTTTTTGCCCAGGGATACTTCGTGTATGACTCCAAAAAAGCTGGGGCACGAACCATTTCACACCTTCGTTTTGGTCCGGAACCAATCCATAAACCATATCTTATCATGGAGGCCAGTTTTGTAGGTGTCCACCAGTTTGGATTTTTCGAACGGTACGATACACTGCGGCTGGCCCGGAAAGGAGCTACTCTCCTGATCAACAGCCCGTATCCGCCCGATGAAATGTGGGATAAACTGCCCCGTCCTGTCCAGGGTCAGATCATCGAAAAAGAACTGAAGGTTTATATGATCGATGCCTATGGTGTGTCAAAAGAACTGGGGCTTGGAGTCCGGATTAATACGATCATGCAGACCTGTTTCTTTGCTCTAAGTGGTGTTCTCCCAAGGGAAGAGGCTATTGAAAAGATCAAGCAGGCTATTGAAAAGACGTATGGAAAAAGGGGGAAGACTGTTGTAAGAAAGAATTTTGAAGCTGTCGATACCGCACTATCTCAATTATTCGAAGTCAAACTGCCATCATCGGTGACCAGTAAACATGAGTTGCCGCCGATTGTGTCTGAAAAAGCACCAGCTTTCGTACAACAGGTCACCGCTCTGATGATGGCCGGAAACGGTGATGATCTGCCGGTCAGCATGCTTCCTGCCGATGGAACATATCCAAGCGGAACAACACAGTGGGAAAAACGCAATATTGCCCTTGAAGTACCGGTTTGGGATCCTGACATCTGTATACAGTGTGGAAAATGCGCAATGATCTGTCCTCATTCGGTTATACGCGCCAAAGTAGCCGAGGACAAGGACCTGGCTGATGCACCTGAAAACTTCATGACATCGCCTGCGCGTTGGCGTCAGATTAAAGACTGGAAATATACATTACAAGTTGCCGTCGAAGATTGTACAGGATGTACTCTTTGCGTCGAAATATGTCCGGTCAAAGACAAGCGAGAAGTCGGCCGTAAGGCGATTAACATGGAGCCGCAACTACCGTTGCGTGAGCAGGGACGTAAAAACTGGGATTTCTTCCTAACATTGCCAGAAGTCACAGACAAGAGAAACGGCTCTTCACCATCTGAACAAATGTCGTTCAACAAAGTGAAGGAAGTCCAATTGCTCGAACCTTTGTTCGAGTTCTCCGGTGCCTGTGCGGGTTGTGGTGAAACCCCATATATACGCCTATTGACACAATTGAATGGTGATCATCTTATGGTTGCCAATGCAACCGGTTGTTCCAGTATTTATGGTGGAAACCTGCCAACAACGCCGTGGTCTTTCAACAAGTTTGGTCGTGGTCCTGCCTGGAGTAATTCACTGTTCGAAGACAATGCCGAATTCGGCCTGGGCATGCGCCTCGCACTGGATAAACAAGTAGAACTTGCCCGTGAACGTGTGAATGCTTACCGTGCTGTGCTGACTGACAAGCTCGCTGATGAACTGCTCAACAGTCCCCAGGAAACGACACAGGAGATAGAGGCCCAGCGTGAACGGGTGATGATCCTGAAAGAAAAACTGAAGGATTCCAAAGATGGCGGTGCTCGTGATCTGCTGGAACTCGCCGACAAACTTGTTCGCAAGAGTGTATGGATTGTTGGTGGAGATGGCTGGGCATACGATATCGGATACGGTGGTCTCGACCACGTGCTGGCAAGCAACCGTAATGTAAATGTACTGGTTCTGGATACCGAAGTGTATTCGAATACCGGGGGACAGGCATCGAAGGCAACGAGTCTCGGCGCCGTGGCCAAATTTGCAGCTGCCGGCAAGCGCACTCCCAAAAAGGACCTGGGATTACTCGCCATGGGCTATGGTTACATTTACGTCGCACAGATTGCCATGGGAGCTGATGAGAATCAGACGATCCGGGCATTTCAGGAGGCGGAAGCGTATGATGGGCCGTCGCTGATCATCGCTTACAGCCAATGTATTGCACACGGCATTGATATGGCCAAGGGTGTTGAGCAGCAGGATAAGGCGGTTAAAACAGGATACTGGCCACTCTATCGCTATCAACCCGATCCGAAAGGATTGGGTGAAGGCAAGCTCGAACTCGATTCGAAAGGCCCGTCGTTGCCGTTGGCTGAATATCTGAAAAATGAAGCAAGATATAGTGTGCTTGAGAAGATAGATCCTGATGTTGCCCGGAAATTGTTTAAGGAGGCCCAGGAACAAGTCCTGCACAAATGGGAAAAGTATGAGGCTATCGAAAAACGTGAAATAATGGCTGCCGAAGCCGATGAATCAGAAACTTATTAATAGGAGAGGAGACTGCGATGATTGATCTGACGACCCGTTACATGGGGTTTAATCTTAAAAATCCAATTGTTCCGTCTGCTTCTCCACTGATGGAGAATCTGGATGCAATGAAACGGATGGAGGATGTCGGTGCGGCTGCTTTGATCATGAACTCACTCTTTGAGGAGCAAATCATCAAAGAAAGTGCAGGCTTGCATCACTACATGGAATATGGCAATGAAAGCTTTGCTGAAGCATTGAGCTACTTCCCCGAACCAGATGAGTTCAAACTTGAAACGGAAAGTTATCTCGAACGCGTCCGTAAAGCAGTAGACACTGTAGATATTCCGGTTATTGGAAGCCTCAACGGCATTACTCCCGGTGGATGGGCAGAATATGCCACTCTTATAGAAGAGGCCGGCGCCAAAGGGCTGGAGCTCAATATCTATTATATACCGACTGATCCTGATGTATCAGGTGCTGAAATAGAAGAACGGTATCTTGAAGTTGTTCGTGAGGTACGAGCCAAGATACGTATCCCTCTGGCTGTGAAAATCGGCCCTTTTTTCAGTGCCCCGGTTCACATGGCTCGTCAGCTCGCGTTGAACGGAGCAAATGCAATCGTCCTGTTCAACCGGTTTTATCAACCGGATCTGGATCTGGAAACTCTCGAGGTGATACCGCACCTGGTATATAGCAACTCGAATGAGCTGCGTCTGCCTCTTCGCTGGACGGCCATTATGTACGGAAAGATTCCGGCTGACATTGCTATAACAAGCGGTGTGCATACGCACATCGACGTGCTCAAGTGCATGATGGCGGGTGCCAATGTGGCTCAGATGGCATCTGAACTTCTGAAGAATGGCATCGAGCGAATCGGGGATATCATTACCGATCTTGAGATGTGGCTCGAGGATCATGGATACAACTCGATTGCCGAGATGGAGGGAAGCATGAGCCACGAATCAGTGGCTGCCCCCGATGCCTACGAACGGGCCAACTATATGAAAGTGCTGCATTCGTGGCGCAATGATCCAACGGGCTGGCTGCCCGGTTAAACATGACTTATTGTCCTAAATGAGGGTTGTGCTGCTGAACCTGCCATATCATTATGATGTGGCAGGTTTTTTTATGCATATTGTCCAGTACTGATAGATAATCCAGGCTGCACAAATGTATTTCGGATAAAATTCATCGAATTCGTGAAAGGGCAATGACTAAATCACTGCGATTCTATGGGTTTTCCGGGTGCAAATTGTGTCGTTTTTTATAGACAAAAGAGCACAATGGAGATGGAACAAAGTTCTCAGAGATTATTGCTGGTTCCTGATGCTTCATTTTGAGTATTGCATCTTCTATCGATTTATGAGTTTTTAAATTTCACTCCTGTGATATATCATTATGAGTTATTTTATTGATACCGTCGACAACAGGCATATCAAAACGGATATTGTAAGTTACTATGAATACCTATATCGCCCTGTTCAGGGGTGTTAACGTGGGCGGACATCATAGCCTACCCATGAACGGGCTTAAAGAGATTCTTGTCTCGCTGGGTTGCGAAGCCGTTCGCACTTATATACAGAGCGGAAATGCTGTATTTCGTAGTGCAGAGGCAGATGTAGATCGATTATCTGCAACTGTAAGTGCAGCCATTTTCAATCGTTATGGTTTTGAACCTATGGTCCTTCTGATAAAACAATCCGAATTTGAAGCTGCCATCGAACACAATCCGTTCCCAACGGACAAGGGGAATAGGTTGCATTTTTTTTTCCTGCACGAAGAACCCGGGCAACCAGATCTGCAGGGTTTGAAAGAGCTGAAAACCGACACCGAATCTTTTCTTCTAAATGGCGTAGTCTTTTACCTGTACGCTCCTGACGGTATCGGCCGCTCCAAACTTGCCGCAAAAGCAGGTCGCTGCCTCGGGGTCGCCTCCACAGCCCGTAACTGGAATACAGTAGCTAAACTCAGGGAAATGATTCAGGATGGAAGTTGATTCTCAAAAAATATACAACCCGAATGTTATTAAACAGAGGCTTTGGGACCTTGATCCCAGATAATGACAACTTCGAGCCTACTGAAAAGGGATCGTACGTGGATAACACTCCCGTCTGGATGCTCTATTTTTCTGACAAATTAACTTGTCAACGGGATGATGAAAGGTCGATTAGGTGCATAACAGGGTCTGTTTTATTATACATCCATCCAATCAAAACTTTGGCTTTTATCCGCATCCGCATCTTGCTATATTGTATGTGTAAAATATGACTGTCGCGTGACCGTTTTATAAATAAATGCGCATCTCAAAGAGTATTTATTATGAAGTTTCGACCGATTATAGGTAAGCTACCGGGGCATCGCCAGTTCAATTACGAACCACGGTTCTATAAACCTAAGAAGGAAAAGTATCGGCATGACGTACATTTCGAGCGGAAAACCCGAAGAGGGCAAACCCGTTCAGTTATGGTTTATGCAGTCTTGCTCTTAATCGTATTTTGGCTGATACTCCACCTTGGTTGATATCCGGTCAGGATATCGTGGGATTTTACGTAACGCTTAACGATTTTCAATACATCTCTTGAACAGCGAACTGCAGACAAGCGAGGGAATAATACATCTGATGCCGCCGGAGCTATCAAATAAGATAGCGGCAGGCGAGGTAGTGCAACGACCAGGTTCAGTATTGAAAGAACTGCTGGACAATGCCATTGACTCCGGGGCTGATCACATCAAAGTTATTTCCCAAAACGCCGGACGAACGCTCGTACAAGTTACAGACAACGGATCGGGTATGTCTAAAACCGATCTGAAATTGAGCGTACAACGGCATGCTACGTCAAAAATACACCAGATTGAAGACCTGTATGGGTTGCGTACGCTTGGTTTTCGTGGGGAAGCCCTTGCTTCCATCGCATCAGTAGCACAGGTTACTGTCACTACGAAACGCATGGAGGACGAGAGTGGTTACGAGTTCGAAGTGTGGGGAGGAGAGGAAAAACATATGGAACCGGCTCCGGCTCCTAATGGTACATCGGTTGCGGTTCGAAACCTGTTTTATAATGTCCCGGCACGACGTGCATTCCTGAAAACGGACGCCACGGAATTCCGTCATATCTTGCTTGCATTTCAACATGCGGCTTTGGCAAATCCCGATATTCATTTCGAACTAAACGCCGACGCTGAAGAGATTTATAATCTTCCGTCCCAGCATTTGGAAGATCGTATAGCCATGATATTCGGACGTTCTTACCGCGCCAGCCTGATCCATGTCGAAGAACTTACTGATTATATGGGATTGAGTGGGTTCATCATCGATCCTAAAATGGCCAAGAAGAACAGGGGAGAGCAGTTCTTTTTTGTTAATGGCCGTCCATTCCAGCATCGGCACTTGATGCACATCGTTCTCAATGTTTATAACCAGTGGATTCAGCCGAATCAATATCCGTTTTTTGCGCTCTTCTACGATATGGATCCGGTTGAAGTGGATGTGAATGTTCACCCTACCAAGCTTGAAGTGAAGTTCGGGGACGAAAGGACGATTGCTGCACTGACTAAATCCGTTATTCGGAAGGCCCTGAACGAACAATTCCAGGTCCCCGAGATTCCAGGTCGTGGAATGCCGGGACGTGATGAACCGTTCTTTGATCCGCATACCGCTTTCCGTTCTGATTTTGAAAAGGGAAATCGATTTACGGATCAGGGGAGAGATCCGATCCGTATTCCTTCGCGCATCAATTATTCTCCTACCAGGGACCGAATGCCGGGCGATATAACCCGTAAGCTATATGAGAATAGCGGGGCCGGCACCGATCAGCCGCAACATAATCAGTCAGTCCCCAAGAATTATCCTGATTATGATAAAGTGCGCGGATTTTGGCAGCTCCACAACCAGTATATCCTGTCTCAGACGCTGACAGGTTTGTGCATCATAGATCAGTATACGGCACATAAGCGAATTATTTATGAACGTGCCCTGCAGGCGGCAGAATCCGGTTTGCCAAGCACGCAGCAACTGCTTTTCCCTCAAACATTGGAATTTTCGGCCACAGATTTTGCACTCTTAAAGGAACTTCATCCAACGATCCAGAAGATGGGATTTAATATTCAGCTTCTGAGCGGAAACTCGGCAATTGTGAGCGGTGTACCTGCTGATATCCAAATGGGAAACGAGAAGAATGTGCTTGAATCGATCCTGGAGCAGTATCAGTCGTTGTCAGGGAAGGTAAAACTGAAGGAAAGAGAGCGGGTGGCCCTGGCGCTTGCTTCTAAAACGGCCATTCCCCGCGGTAAGAAACTTACGAGTATCGAGATGGACACCATTATTGATCAGCTTTTTGCCTGTGAGCAGCCTTATTTCGACCCGCTCAACAATCCGACAATCATTTACCTTCCACTCGATGAAATAGCCAACCGATTCCGATAAATGAGGTGTGCATGAACATTTTAGTGCTGGAGCCATTTTTGGGGGGATCTCATAAAGCATTTCTGGAAGGTATACAGCAGCATTCCCGTCACAATATTATCTCTGTCACACTTCCCGGGCGGCATTGGCGCTGGCGCATGCACGGAGGCGCTGTCTCTCTTGCGTTGCGTGCCAGAGAGGTGACAGAAGACATCGACTTGATCTTCGCAAGCAGCATGATCAATCTTTCGGCTTTTCTGGCCCTGACCCGGCCGCGGTTTAACGATGTGCCAGCCATTATGTATATGCATGAAAATCAGATCACGCAACCGGTACCGGAAGGTGAAAAACGGGATAACACGTTTGGCTACCTTAATTATCTGAACGCACTGGTTGCCGACCAGCTATTTTTTTCGTCTCATTTTCATCACGATTCATTTATGTCGGCACTGCCGGATTTCCTGGACCAGTTTCCCGACCAACAGCATCCGGATACCATTGAATGGATCAGGAAGGAGAGCAGAGTGCTGCATTCAGGCATCGATCTTTCCGTCTTTGATCAGCAGCCGGATACACGGCAACGAAACCAGCACAAAGTAATCTTATGGAATCAAAGATGGACCTTCGACAAGAACCCTGCGTTATTCTTTCGGGTGATGAATCGTCTGGATGATGCAGGTTTCCGGTTTGATCTCATTCTGGCCGGAGACAACCGGCACGATAAACCTGTTGAGTTTGAGAAAGCGTGGCGGCGTTATGGCAACCGCATCATTCATTACGGTTACGTCGATGATATTCAGGCTTATAGCAAGTTGCTTCATAAGGCCAATATCGTAGTGTCCACGGCCGATCATGAGTTTTTCTGTGTAGCGATTATGGAGGCCATTTACTGTGGATGTCATCCAGTGTTGCCCGATCACTTAACCTATCCCGAATTGATTCCGGAGAATCTGCGTCAGCCTCTCTTACATGCTCCAATCTTTTATGAAGACGAAGATACCATGTTTCGGATACTCAAAGACCTGCTGGATGATGAAACCCGGCCTCTTCCAAAGACAACACTTCAGCGAATCAACCGTCATCTTGACTGGCCACGGATTATCGGGAGGTACGACGATCTTTTTGAGGAACTCGCCGTGAGGAAGAATCTGCCTGCACACCTCGGAGACGAGCGATAATCACACCTTTTACCGTTTTTCTGCCTAATACATACGGAAGCAATCCAAGCGGTTCTATCGTCACACCGTGTTTGGGGTTCGCGTGAATAAAAGTCAGGAAATTCCCGCTGCGAAGGGCTATCGCCGTATGGGAAACGTCGAGTCCGGGAACGGTGGTTACAAAGGCAATGATGTCGCCAGACTGAATTTTTGATATATAGCGCGGGAGGAATAGTTTAGGGAGATATCGAAGACTGTCTGACGACAATACCCGTTCTCTTTCCCTGATCAGGTTATACAACGAATCGGAGTTCAATAATTGCTGGTATAACTTCCTATGCGTACTCATAAAATAGAGGCTGTCCATAGGTGCCGTGTTAGGCCATTTCTGACTAATCACACTGATGCTGCCTCTTTTTTGATTATCCAAAAGCCAGTCGGAAAAATAATGCAGCCGGCTGCCATACCCTTTTAATTCGCCATTTCGATAGCGAAGAGATTCCAGGTTTCGAGAAAATCTGGTGAGCGTGGAGTCGCGTTCGAGGGTAGTGAGTGTTAGCGCCATGGTATTTTCAACGTAAATGACACAGTCTTCACCGGAGAGATCCACAACAAGTTGTTCCGTTGGTGCCTTATCCAGCATGTTTGCTTCGTAAGGGATGCCTATTTGTTTCCTGGCGAAATACGTGATTAGATCAGAAGTGACGGAATCTTTGTGTTCCAGGTTGAGTCCGCCATGAAGCCATCGTGTTATCGTGGAATCGGTAGGGATATCTCCGGATCGACTTTGGGCATAAAGTGACTGCCAACCTATTAATAAGGCTGAACATCCAATAAGGATACTTTTTGAAAGCGCTTTAATGACATGATGCATAAATAGCAGAATATTAACATGTTTAAACTGAGAACGATTAGCCGCCAGCTTATCTTTTTTACATGATACGGTTGCGATTGCTTTCGAAGCAGCAGCCCTGAACCAATAGGGAATACACCCCAATATCAATTAAGCCGTTTCGATTTGAATTCCCAAATCCAGACGGTTTTTTGTCCCCCATTGCATTACTTATGCAATTCACAGGGCTCAAAAAGGAGCTTCACCCGACATGTCCGGATCCGAGTCATCGAAATCATCAGGGGCAGGCCCGTTTCTTTGCGGACGTTTGGCCGGTTTGTAGGGCTCAGACAGGTATTCTTCGGAGCTTTCAATGGCACCGCCATAGGTATTATCGTATGATGCGGTCAGATTTTCAAACCGGGCATAATCTTTTATAAACTGTAAACGAACAGAACCCACCGGACCATTCCGCTGTTTACCGACGATCAATTCGGCAACACCTGCCGTGGAGTGGCCTTCTTCGTCTGTCTGAATACCATAATATTCCGGCCTGTAAAGAAAGCAAACAACGTCGGCATCCTGTTCGATGGATCCTGATTCACGTAAGTCACTGAGCTGCGGGCGTTTGTTTCCACCTCGTTGTTCAACGGCACGGCTGAGCTGTGAAAGGGCAATAACCGGCACATTCAGTTCTTTAGCCAGGGCTTTTAAACCGCGGGAGATATAAGCAATTTCCTGTTCACGGTTACGGTCGTTGCCGGCACCAGCTGTCATCAGTTGAAGATAATCGACGATGATCAGCCCAATGTCATGCTCGTTTTTGAGGCGGCGGCATTTGGAGCGAAGTTCAATGACGTTGATGCCGGGTGTATCGTCAATAAAAATACTGGCCTGAACCAATCGCCCCGCAGCCTCTACAAGTTGTTCGAAATCCTGGTCGTTGAGCCGGCCTGAGCGCGCAAGCTGGGCATTGATGCGTGCTTCCATTGTCAGGAGACGTTGCACAAGTGACTGATCGGACATTTCAAGGCTAAAGATAGCTACGGCTGTCTTTTTGTCTTTTGTCGGGTGGAGCGCCGCATTACGGGCAGCCGTCAAGACAAACGCCGTCTTACCCATAGATGGTCTCGCGGCTATGATGACAAGATCACCGCGCTGCCATCCGGCGGTAAGTTTATCCACATCCAGTGATGCCGGAACACCTGTCAGACCGTCGGCCTTGCCCCTGATATCAACCAGGTGGTCGATCGTATGCTTGAGGATGTCGCTGATCGCTTTTGCCGGAACGCGGGTTTTAGTGTTCGACAGTTCGAAGATATGTTGCTCGGCACGATCTAAGAGATCAAAAGGGTCGCTGCCTGAATCGTATCCATCCTTGATAATTTCGGTACACGTGAGAATCAGGTTGCGCTTGATCGCCTTTTCGATAATAATCTGTGCGTGGTACTCGATGTTAGCAGCTGAACTCACCGCACGGGTCAATTGTGACAGATAAGCTGATCCGCCGCATGAATCCAGTAAGTCCTGATCTCGCAACTCGTTTTCTACCGTCAGCAGATCGAGCGGATTGTTGCGTTCATACAGTTTCTGGATCGTATCGAAAATATACTTATTGGCAGGCTTGTAGAAGTCGTCGGGTTTCAGAATCTGCAGGGCAATTGACGCTGCATCATGATCAATCAGCATGCCTCCCAAAACAGCCTCTTCAACGTCAGGTGCCTGTGGAGGAATACGGCCGCCTTGCTCCAGCATCTGGTTCACCGGAGCCGGTTGTCGTCTGTATTGATTTCCAGATTGATCGTTCGCCATGTATGGGTTCTTATTAGACTGCCATTAATTTACAGTTTTAAATAATGTGTGATATTCGACACACAAAAAAATCCAGTGTAATAGTGGAGTATTGGATAAACACGTTTTTATGTTAAATCCAGCGTTCCAACCTTCCATAATTCCATTTTCCCTTTACAACAGCCCAGCGGATTAGGGCTTACATCCCAGTTCATTGTATCGTTTCCGAAGCTTCTGAACATCCTCCCAGGTTCCCCGTTTCCATTCTGGATTACGGAGCAATGCTGCCGGGTGGTACGTGACCATCAATTCGTATTTCTCCCGGTAGGGATAAAAATCGCCTCGCAACTGACCCATGGATTCGTTGGTATCGAGCAGTGTCTGTGCCGAGATACGCCCCAAACAAAGGATCAGCCTGGGCTGTATCAAGTCAATCTGTTTCTCCAGAATCGGCAAGCTCATTTTGCGCTCGTTGACTAACGGATCCCTGTTGTTAGGTGGACGATGTTTCAGAATATTGGCAATGTACACATCTTCCCGTTTAAAATTGATAGCCTTGAGGATATCATTCAACAATTTCCCGGCCCGTCCAACGAACGGTTCACCCTGTTTGTCCTCGTGGAAACCTGGGGCCTCGCCGATCAGCATTAAATCCGCGTTAGGATTTCCAACACCAAACACCAGACGTGTATCCTCAAGATCGGTCTGCAGGATGTCAGCCGTCTCACAGATCGTCTTTAATTCTTCAAGGCTTTGACAAGCTTTAACACGTTCATAGATATCATTTTCTTCCGTCGTCTGTGTCTGTTCTGACATATCCTTTTTTGTTTCTACCCTGTTTTTCGGGGGCACGGACTGAGATTGTTCCGTTAATTCTTGTTCTGGTTCGTTTTCAATATCCGGAATGTGAAATGGGCCATAAACTTCTTCCTGATATTCAAGGAATGATATAACCCGGGAATTAAGATCGTTCCGGTCGTTCATGCTGATTATGCTGTTACGGATTCTGTATCCAGGACTTGAGTACCGTCAAAGTAGCCACTGGTATGATAGCTTTCCAGTCGGCAGGGAATTATTTCATTTGCGAGTGAAGGTTCCCATGGTATAGCAATGCGAAGATAGTTATTCGTCCACCCAAACATCATTCCATCCTGATTTTCCGTCTCAAAAAGTACAGGTCGGATTTCCCCCATAAATTGGCCGTCGAATTCAAACCGTTTCTTTCTGGAAAGCCGGCGGAGCTTATGCGTCCTCTTCTTTCGGATTTTCTTGGGGATTGCATTTTCCATTGTCGCCGCCCTGGTATTAGGCCGCTCGGAATAGGTAAAGACGTGAAGATAACTGACTGGAAGACTGTCGATAAAATCGAATGATTCATGGAAGAGTTCATCAGTTTCTCCGGGATGTCCCGTGATCACATCTACACCAATGCAGGCGTCAGGCATCACTTCCCGTATCAGTTCGACCCGGCGCCGGTATAAATCGGACTTGTATCGGCGACGCATCATCTTCAACATCGTGTCGCTGCCTGATTGCAGTGGAATGTGGAAATGGGGCTGGATGCAACGGGATTCTGCAGCAAAACGAATAATATCATCATGGAGAAGATTGGGTTCGATGGATGAAATTCGAATTCGTTTCATCCCATCAAGCTTATCCAACTCTTGAAGCAGTTCGAAAAATGTTTCTCCGTTCTGCCTTCCGAAATCACCAGCGTTTACTCCAGTCAGAACGATTTCTTTATAGCCCTGATCGATAACAGTTCTGGCGTTATCCAGAATTTGACCGATTTTCGGGCTCCGGCTCTTTCCACGCGCCAGCGGTATTGTACAGAAAGCGCATTTGTAATCGCAACCGTCCTGGATTTTCAGGAATACACGGGTGCGATCATTGGTCGAAAACGCATGATGGAAGTCTGCAGTATCATTGAGATCGCTATGATGAATGACCGTCTCATCCACCTTCTCAAAATGATCGACCAGGTCAAAGATGTTGAACTTGTCCTTTGCGCCGAGTACAATATCAACGCCGTCAATGGCTGCAATTTCTTCGGGTTCGAGCTGAGCATAGCACCCCGTTACAGCCACAAACGCATCTGGATTGGTCGATAACGCGCGCCGGACAATCTTGCGGCAGTCGCGGTTGGCATCCTGGGTTACCGAACAGGTGTTGATTACATATACATCAGCCAGATCATCAAAAGGAATGACCTCAAAGTCGTGATTCACAAACTGACGTTTGATTGTTGATGTCTCGGAAAAATTGAGCTTACAGCCTAATGTATAAAAGGCGACCTTCTTCATGCTTTCTATTTGACCCTTTTTGTCCCGCTGCCGTGAGTGCTGGCAGGTAATTCACTGAGCCGTAAAAATAAGAAATGGGGGAGTCAATCGACAGTAAATCAGTGATCAATTAACAGTAAACAGAAAAAGGTAAGTGCAATTTTGTCTGGTCATTTGTCCAAATTACTGAGAACAAACAACTATCAACTAATCCAATTGATAAGTGATAATTATTTACTGTTGTCTGATTTTTTTGTGGAAAAAAATAAAAATTCTGTATTACTTGGTCTAGCGTTGTGGTGCTAAGGAGTCAATTATTTAAACAGAGAGCTATGAAAAGAGGTAGAGGGATCATTGGCATAAGTGCATGCGTACTATTGTTATGTCTTGTAACGAATACATTAGTAAGTGCTCAGTCTCATGAGGTCAAGTGGGGGCACATTTCTAAGAACAACCTTCAAATGAAGGTGTATTCGAAGGACAGCAGCGCAGTCGCTGTCGTTCTGTTTGACGTTGGGAAAATAACACATGACCGGAAGCTTGATTTTTTCCTTGACCGGCATGTCCGCATCAAGATATTAACCGACCAGGGTTTTGACTGGGCAACGGTAAACGTGCCTTTTAGTCCCCACGATCGCCAGGAAGTACGCCGGATTGATGGAGCGACGTATTATCTGGATGCCAACGGCAAGATGCAGAAGGCGGAACTCGATCATAAAGATATTTTCAAAGAGAAAGTCGATAAAGATGTCCAGGCTATCAAATTTACCCTTCCAAAAGTCAAACCCGGTGCTATCATCGAGTATAAGTATCGGAAAAAGATAGGTGATGTCTGGAACATCGACAGCTGGACTTTTCAAAAAGATATCCCTGTCGTTTGGAGCGAATTGGATTTATACAAACCCAATGTGTATGATTTCAAATTGATGATGAGGGGATCACAGTCTATAACGGAACAGAGCAACAAGAGTTATTCCCAAATTATCGACTTGAACGAACTGGATCGCTACAGCGCCGTTGGCCCGACAGAAGCCTATCGACTGGACGGAACCATATATCACTGGGCTTTAAGAGATATCCCTGCTCTTGAAGACGAGTCTCATGTTTACGCCCGCGATTTTTACAGATCACGCATGCTGATGCAGTATGCCGGTATTACAGTCAGAGATCGTAATGGTAATGTTGTAACCCACAGGGACTTTCTTGGTACGTGGCAGAAGGTCAGGGATGAGCTTCTTGACAACTCCTATTTTGGTGGCCGATTAAAAGACCAAGAGCAATTCAAATCCGTTTTAGCCGGCATTTTGACAGATAAGATGAGCGCTCTCGAGAAGATGAAAGCGATCTATCATCACGTTCAAAGTTCCATGGTCTGGGATAAGACAGATGAAATTTTTTGTGAGTCGAAACTAAAAGATGTTTATGAAAAGAAAAGCGGGACAAGTGCTGAAATCAACTTTCTGTTGATACAAATGCTTAGAGATGCCGGTATCAATGCCTACCCGATGATCGCGAGTACCCGCGATCATGGACCAATCCTAAGTGTCATTCCGATAATCAGACAGTTCAATACCACCATATGTATGACTGTTATTGATAATGAAATATATTTTCTGGATGCCACTAATCCATACAGGCCGTTTAACCAGGTACCTGAAAGACTGCAGGGCAGCCAGGGCCTTGTCATAAAGGTCGACCCTGAGCCCAACCAGAATAAAATTCACTGGCTGGTAATCAAGGAAAAACCAAAAAACGAACACAACGTAAGTATTACCGGCGACCTGTCAGAAGATGGCATGTTCAGCGGTACGATTGGCATTCGGTTGAACGGGTATTACGGAACAGAGTACAGACAGGAAATCGACGGCGCGAAATCGGTTAATGATTTCACTAAGAAAGAATTACTGGATCATTTTACCGATGTAAAAATCGACTCGCTATCTGTTCTTTTTCAGAAGCAGAACCAACTGCCCCTTATGATCAATATCAAGATGAAGGGGATGATCAAGACACTAAAAAACGGCGATATCACCTATTTGAATCCAACGCTTTTGTTCCGCCATGATGAAAACCCGTTCACACAGAAGTACCGGTCTCTGCCGATCGACTTTCCATTTCCCTCCTCATCGCGTTACATGCTAAAAGTGAAGCTCGACAGTGGTTTGACTGTTACATCAAACCCCCAAAATTTGGTTCGAAAGTTGCCAGATGGAGGTTTAGTGGCCCAGTATATCGTTCAAAAGGGGGATGGGGGGCTAACGGTTTTCTCGGGTATGAATATTTCCAGGATTCAATATCCTTCGCGTGATTACAAAGACATTAAAGACTTTTATGGGAAGGTCGTGCAGGATGAAAATACCAAGATCGTTCTGAAGCAGGCACAGCAGTCAGATAATCAGTCAAAGAAGTAATTACAGGAGGAATGTGTGATGTGGTTGTTGGGTGTGCGTAGAATACAAAAGCCGATGACAAGAGTGCTCGCAGGCTTCTTACTGTTGCTGGGGGGCTGTTCAAGTCTGAAAAGCTCCGGTCGAGTTCCGAAACAGCTTACACTCGATAAAGTGGCCATACCCCCCGGAATCGATCATCAGAAGACGCATGCGATTGTGCAGCGCCATGATGAGGATATTCACATTCAATCCGACGGAGGAGCTATACTGACAATAACCGAACTTGTAACTGTGTTGGATAAGAAAGGCAGAGATGAAGGTAAATTAGTTGTTCCATACGATAAGTTTCTTTCGATCAGGTATGTAAATGGCTCGCTTTACAATTCTAAAGGGGTTCAACTGAATAAACTTTCGACAAACGATGGACAGGATTTTAGTGCTGCCCAAGATTTTAGTTTATATGAGGATAACCGGTTGAAGTATTACGAGTTGATTGGTTTTCAATATCCGTATACGGTCAGATATGAATACCAGATTAAGCTGGGGCATCTGTTAAACTGGCCATCCTGGCGTCCCCAGGATGAGAATGAATATGTTGTTGAGTCGAGCTACACTGTTACAAGTCCGAAAGATTTTGATTATTCCTACCTGGAAGATAACCTTAATATCAAGCCTGACACATCCAGTAGCCCTGACGGCGAGAAGGTTAAAAAATGGGTTTTTCGCGATCATAAGGCTTTTGAACTGCAAGAACTTGCACCGTACTATAAAGTCGTCCCACGAATCCAGTTCTCAGCAAAGAAGTTTACAGTGGAGTCATATCCGGGATCAACACAAAGCTGGTCAAATTTCGGTTCGTGGTTTTATCAGCTAAGCAAAGATGGACGGGATCTTCCTGATGCGTTGAAAGCGAGGATCACATCGTTGTTGTCCGGTGCTTCAAGCCGTATCGACTCTCTTCACACATTATATAGCTTTCTAAAAAAAAATACGCGGTATATAAGTGTACAGCTGGGCATTGGGGGATGGAAGCCGTTTCCTGCATCCTATGTCTATGACAAGGGGTATGGAGATTGTAAGGCGTTATCCAACTATATGGTGGCAATCCTACAATATTATGGATTCAAAGCGTATCCTGCCCTTATTTACAGTGCTATTCGCAATGAACCAATCGATCCTGATTTCCCGTCCAATCAGTTTAATCATGTTATTGTTTATATGCCGAACAACGGACATCCCATCTGGCTGGAGTGTACCGACCCGCATATGCCGTTCGGCCAGCTCGGGGTCTATAATGCCAATCGTTATGCATTGGTCGTAACCCCCCGGGGAGGCAAACTGATACGGACACCTGAGCTTTTTTATAAGGATAATCGTGAAAACCAATTTGTGGATATTACGATTGATTCTCTTGGGAATTCGGTGATTAATGTTGACTCAAAAATAACCGGTAGTAGCCTGGAGTATGTCCGTGATCGCGCCGGGATCAAATCTAAGGACGATCAGGAAAAATGGCTCCGTAATAATGTGAATGTGCCCGAGTTCACCTTGAATTCTTACAAGTTGAGTGGATTTGACTATGAACACAATGAAGGTGAGGTCAAATATAGTCTGAATAGCTCTGCCTTTGTCTCAAAGACGGGTGGGCGGTTATTTGTACCGTTGAACAGGTTAAATCACTGGTATTTTTCATTGGGTGATAATGATGAAAAAAGAACGCAACCGGTAGATTTGATTTTTGGATTCAGTGAAACGGATACGACGGTTATCCATATCCCGGACTCTTATGTTATAGAATCGGAACCCAAACCCGTTGTTTTTGAAAAGAAATTTGGCGGCTTTTCTGCCCACATCGAAAAAGACGGAAACAGGATACTCTACATCAGGACCATCCAGTTGCGCAAACACTATTTCTCTGTTGATGAATATCCCGGACTCAAGGATTTCATGGAGCAGATTTCATCGTTTGATAAGCATGTATTGGTGTTGAACCGGAGGAAGGTTGCTGCGGCGGGGTGACATCTTCAATCCTGTCCTATCCTGTCGCAAGTTTGCAACTTGTGACAATTCTATGAATACCTATCCATTTTAATGTTGAGATGTGCCGGACTGACAGTCCGGCTAACTGAATTGCGTTGTAGGGGCAATCACAGGGGATTGCCCCTACAATAATCGAACCGCGAAGATCCGCGGCTACTCCTGTCTCCTGTATTCTGAATTCTGTCTCCTTAAAACAAGAAAGGCAGAACTCATTTCGAATTCTGCCTTTTGTATTTCATCAATCATAAAATCATTTGAAAATCATGATCAGCGTGGCGATGGCCATGAAATTGATGATGGCCAGGGGAAGGAGTTTGTTCCATCCGAGGTGCATCAGTTGATTGAATTTGAATCGTGGGATGGTCCAGCGAATCCAGATGTAGAAGAAGACCCAGAAGAGTGTCTTGATCAGGAACACGCCGATATCATAAAAGCCTTGCACAACAGGTGAGAGGTGCGGCAGCCAGTATGGTTCAAACGGAAGGTGATAGCCGCCGCAGAAGAACGTCGTGATCAGCATACTACCGATGAACACGTGCATGTATTCAGCCAGGAAAAACATCCCGAATTTCATGGAACTGTATTCGGTGTGGAAACCCCCAACCAGTTCCTGCTCGGCTTCGACCAGGTCAAACGGTGTACGGTTGGCTTCGGCAAGGGCAGCAGTCACAAAGATTACAAAAGCGATCGGGTTGCGGAACATGTTCCACCAAACAGCCTGTGAATCAACGACATCTTTAAGGTTCAGCGAGTGTGCAAATAAAACGCACGAAGCCACAGCAAGACCCATGGGTAATTCATAACTAAGCATCTGGGCAGCCGCACGGAGTCCGCCAAGCAGAGAATACTTACTGTTGGACGACCAACCGGCAAGCGTTACACCGTATACACCGAGAGAGGTAATTGCCAGGATATAAAGCACACTAACATTAATATTGGCGATGTAGATATCGCGGCCAAATGGTATAACGGCGATGGAAGCCAATGCAGTAGCAACAGGAATCATAGGTGCCACCGTATGAAGCACGCGACTGCTCTGAGTAGGTGTCACATCCTCTTTAAGAATGAGTTTGAGCACGTCGGCCATTGGCTGCATTAATCCCATGGGACCGACCCGGTTCGGACCGACCCGGTTTTGAATGAAACCGGCGATTCGTCGCTCGGCATAGACCGTTCCGGCCGCGGCACTGAGGGCCACTATAAGCGCCACAACAAGAACAATCATCGAAATCGCAAAAGAAGTCATACTATAATAAATTAAACAGATGTTACCATTTTGAATACATTGTGCTCATCGAAAGCCGACATTGCCGAAATTCAATTCGACCTGCTAATCCCCCTTTCCATGACTTTCGAGAGGGGACATGGGTGAGGTTCCTTCGGTTTGTTTAAGATCAAGTTGGATGCCGTTTTCTTCATCCATTCGTTGATAGCTCACTCCGTTGAAAGGAGCAATTGTCAGAGCTATCTCGTGCATGATCTCACGGGTACTCTGATATGTGAAATCTTTGTCGAACTGCTCGGCCAGGTGTCCGATGAATTCCCATGCCTGCACACATTCCACACGGTTTTTGTCGGAGACCCAGTTGTCGAATTTAGTTCCAAACCGGTCAAGACGTCCCATCGCCATTTCAGGGTTAATGGTACGATGTGTGTAGAGTGTTTCTTTAGCAGGGAAGGTACGCTGGATCCTGCCGGAGACATTTACATAACTTGCTGCATGTTCTGCTGCACATGTGATCGGTACAACCAGATCAGCAGCTTTTGTAGTCTCTGTATTATTGGTGGCAAAACTAACTAAATAGGTACTCGAGAAATCAGCCGGAGTCAGATCAGTACGACCAATAATATCATCACTCAAAGAAACAACCATTGAAATTTTATCCGATGCGAGGAGTTTACGGAGATCATCATCTGATGTCTCGTTAAATCCTAAGAGGCGAACACCGGTTGTGTTGGGAGCCTGATCGTCATCTAACAGGAAGTCATCCCCGGCACCTTCAATGATATGGGGAATGAAATATGATTTTTCCACACCAAATGATTGGAGGAATTTATTTACAACAAAGTTGTCTTCAACTGAAGCATATGTACTTCCGAGGAATAGAACTTCGGAGCCTTTTCGTTTTTGCAGCTCTTCGGCCAGAGTCATTAAAACATTATTCCAGGAAGACTTGGTGTTGTTTGTACCGTCAAGTTTGATTTCCGGACGAGAAATGCGATTCTCATTGAACAATCTATAGGCATCACGTCCGGCATCCGGCATCCAATAGTCATTTACTTCCGGATTGTAACGCGGTGTGATACGCAAAACAAGGTTATCACGGGTCCAGAGATCAACATTGGTACCTTTTCCGTTTGTCATATCGACGCTTGGTGTCTGGTTCATTTCCCAAACACGGGCGCGGAAACGGAAATCAGACGAGGTAAGGGCACCAACCGGGCAAATATCTACGGTATTTAATGAGTAAGGATCATCAAAGGGATGTCCAGGCGCGGCAGCGGGGTAGTTTTTGTCACCGCGGGAGATAATCGTCAGTTGATCAGATTTACTGATCTCGTTACAGAAACGAACACATCGCGTGCAGTTGATGCAACGCTCGGCATCGAGGGTTACCCTGGGGCCGAGTTGTACACGCTTCGGCTTGTGTACTTTTTTAAACTCGAAGCGGCTGCCTTCCGGTCCGTATTTATACGTTTGAATCTGCAACGGACATTCACCGGCCTGATCGCATATCGGGCAATCCAGCGGGTGGTTGATCAATATGAATTCGAGATTATCCTTATGTGCCCGAACGACTTCATCAGAAGTATTTTGTGTATGAATCACCATACCATCTGACAAATCCATACTGCAGGATGTCTGAAGCTTCGGGAAATAACGAATCACACGGTTACCGTTTTCATCCGTTTCGAACTCTTTCTTCTCACGGTTGAAAACGGGCGTTCCGGCTTTTACCAGGCATTGCCGGCAATTGGCCGGAATAGACATGGCCGGGTGATAGCAGAAAAAGGGTACTTCGATATTATTATCAAGCATGAACTGGAGGGCTTTATGCGAGCCCTCATATTCGTATCGTTTCCCGTCTATAAATACTTCTGGCATGATTATCTATGAGATTTATGCGGTTGCAAATATGGTGTTCTTGCACCGTGATTCAAATTCTTCGCGGAAACGCGTGATGGTGTAGCGCACCGGCCACGCAGCAGCGTCAGCAAGGGCGCAGACTGTTCGACCTTCCATCTGGGTGCAAAGATCCAAAAGAATATCAAGATCGCGGATCTCACCTTCACCATTCTTTATCTTCAAAAGCAGTTTTTCGAGCCAGCCTGTTCCTTCGCGGCAAGGAGTACACTGACCACACGATTCGTGATGATAGAAGTGGGTGATACGCCACAGAAAATCGACAATATCGGTGTCCTCGTCGAGGAAGAGCATGCCAGCTGTACCCATCATTGAACCAACCTGGCGGAGTGATTCGGCATCCATTTTTACCCCCTCGATCTGATCAGCACGAAGGATAGGTGTGGATGACCCGCCTGGAACGAGCGCTTTCAGTTTCTTGCCGTTGCGTATTCCGCCGGCAACTTCGTTTAGCAAATCAGTGATAAGCATACCCGTTTGGAACTCATAGACACCCGGCTTGTTGACATGACCGGAGATGCCGTAAAGTACCGGACCAGGATGTTTTTCCGCACCTATCGAAGAATACCAGGGAGATCCGTTATTGATGATCAGTGGTACATTCGACAGCGTTTCAATGTTGTTGATCGTCGTTGGCCGGCTCCACAGACCTTTCTGAGCCGGGAAGGGAGGTTTGATGCGCGGATAGCCGCGTTTGCCTTCCAGGGATTCCATCAAAGAAGATTCTTCACCGCAGATGTAAGCACCGGCGCCTTTATGTAGATATAAATCGACATCCATGCCGCTGCCGAGCACATTCTTACCGATGTATCCTTTTTTGTAAGCATCATCAACGGCTTTCTGCAGCTTCTGAATCCATGAGTTGTACTCACCGCGGATATAGACGTAAACCGATGTGATCGACATTGCATATGCCGCAATCAGGGCACCTTCGATGAAGAGGTGTGGATTGTACTCAAAAATCTGTCGGTCCTTAAATGTTCCAGGTTCGGACTCATCACCATTCGCGGCGATATAACGCGGACCACCATCCGGTTTTGGCATGAACGACCATTTAAGTCCGGTGTTGAAACCAGCCCCGCCACGGCCTCTTAAGCCAGCACTTTTAACCTCGTTAGTGACGTTCTCTTTCGTCCATTTGGAATCTTTATTCTTGAGAACGGTCCGCAGGGCTTTATATCCACCATTTTTTTCATAAACATCAATCTCATGAAGATTCTTGACGTTTGGGAGCAACAGCGGTTTATATGTTTTCCAGTCGGCGTTGGCCATGATTATCAGTTTTCTTCAGTTTGATGTTGCGGAAGAGGGATCGATTCAAATTCTGGCATCTTGCCTTCCCGCAAGCCATCGATCACTTTATCTACTTTCTCCGGTGTGAGATGATTCACATAAATATCATTGGTTATCTGCATCATTGGTGCATATCCGCAGGCTCCCAGACATTCGGCTTCCTCAATAGAGAAAAGGCCGTCTTCTGTTGTCTCGCCGGCCTTTATTTCAAGCTTCTCTTCAAGGTAATGGAGGATATCATATCCGCCACAAACCTGGCAGCTAAAGCAGGTGCAGACATCAAATACGTATTTGCCTTTTTTCTTCTTGAAATACTGGGTATAGAAAGAAGCGACCCCGTAAACATGCGCTTCAGGCAGATCAAGTGAATGAGCAACCAAATCCTGGGCTTCTGTTTCCAAATGTCCGAATTTTTCCTGAGCGTACCAAAGTGCAGCCATCACAGCGGCCATATTGGTCGGGTACTTGGCCTTAATTTTTTCTATCTCGTTGAGATCGTTCTTATCAAATGCTATTTCCATAATTTCATTTATTTATCGGAATCACCCATTACAGGGTCCATGCCACCAATCAATACTACTGTGTCTGCTACCATTTCACCATCCAGGATATATTCGAGTCCCTGGAGGTTGGCAAATGAAGGTGATTTTATCGCGAGTCTCCATGCGTGTCCGGTTCCATCGCTTTGAATAAAGAAACCGAGTTCACCCTTGGGAGCTTCGACCGAGTGATAGCATTCAGCACCTTCGGGAGGACAAACGCCGGTATCAGTCATCATAAAATCATGAATTAAACCTTCCATGGAGTAATAAACTTCATCTTTGGAAGGATAGGCTTTCTTGGCATTATCAGCGCGGATAGGTCCTTTTTCCATCTTGGCAAGGCACTGTTCGATGATGCGAACGCTTTCGTGCATTTCTTCCATCCGGCAATAGTAACGGGCAAGATTATCGCCCGCCAGACGTGTGATAACTTCGAAATCGACCTCGCTGTATTTACCATAGGGTGCAACCCGTCGAATATCATAGGGAATACCAGTAGCTCGAAGGGCAGGTCCGGTTAACCCGATTCTGATAGCCTCGTCTGCATCAATTTGACCGATATCCAAATTACGGTCGACAAAGATTCTGTTTCGGTCGAGGATGGCTCTCCAGCGTTTCAATTCCGTCTTAAAGAAATCGAGGAACTCCTTGATCATCTGGATCGCGGTTGGTGACAGGTCGCTTGCCACACCACCAATTCGTGAATGAGAAACCGTAAAACGGTGACCGGCGAAGTTGTCAAAAATACTGTAAATTTTTTCGCGTTCGCGGAAGGTCCATATGAAGAATGAGATAGCTCCGGCGTCCATTACCATGGTGCCAAGCCAGAGCAAGTGAGAAGAGATACGAGCCAGCTCGCTGCCGATCATCCGGATGTACTGAGCCCTGTCGGGGACTTTGATATCCGCGATTTTCTCTACTGCAAGACAATAGGCGACGTTATTGCTGTAAGGGGAGAGATAATCGAACCGATCAGTATACGGCATGAACTCCTGGTACGTCTTATTCTCCGCGATCTTTTCAACGCCGCGATGGAGGTAGCCGATATCCAGCTTATTTCTGACAATACGCTCTCCGTCCAGTTCGAGAAGTACACGCAACACGCCGTGAGTGGCAGGGTGCTGCGGACCCATATTGAGAACCATTTTGGTTTCAAGCGGGTCATCCGAAACCACATCAACCGTCGTGTGTTTGTCTTCCAGACTTTTTACGAAAGCATTCTGATGTTTCCGGAAATAAGTGGGATGTGAACGTGATAATAACTCGGTGTCTGATGCCATGACTTATTATTATTCTCCTTCTGAATCTGGTGTAGTGCTGGGCAGTTCAATTGATCCGGGAATACCCAGAGGTGGAAACTCCTTACGCAGGGGATAATATTCGAAATCCTCAGGCATAAACATCCGGCGTAAATCCGGGTGGCCGGTGAATTGAACACCAAACATGTCGTATACCTCTCGTTCCTGCCAGTTGGCCGCCTTCCAGATGTCAGTGGCCGTTGGAAGCACTAAGTCATCCTCTTCCAGCCAGGTTTTGACAAAAATGCGAATCTGGTCGCGCAGTGAGAAGATGTGATAGACTACTTCAAACCGGTTTGCGGAAGTGAAGCGATCTGTTCCAAATATCTGAAGCAGATAGATGAAATGATGATCTTCGAACATGGTTGTAAGGATATCATGAATGACATCCCGGTCGACACGTACGATAACCGTGCCATTATATTCTTTTGCATCGAGGACCTTGTCGGGGTACTTCTGCTGCAGATCGTTGATGATGTCCGCCGTGGCGGAATTGCTAATATTCATTATTACTTGTCGAGTAATACAGAGTGTTCTTTTTTGATTTTGTCCTGGATCTTAATGAGTGCATTAAGAAGTGAGTCCGGACGTGGGGGACAACCTGAAATATAAGCGTCTACAGGCAGGAAGTTATCACATCCCTGTACTACGCCATAACTCCGGTGCATGCCACCAGTCGAGGCACATGCACCCATGGCAACACACCACTTTGGGTCTGGCATCTGGTCCCAGACCCGCCGGATAGCATGTGACATTTTGTAGGTACACCAGCCTGCTACAATCATCAGATCGCTCTGCCGTGGTGAAAAACGCATGACCTCCGAACCGAACCGCGAAGCATCATACTTGGGTCCGGCAAAAGCCATCATCTCGATTGCGCAACAAGCCAATCCCATCGGCATCGGCCAAACAGCATTGGCACGAGACCAGTTAACGACCGCATCGAGTTTTGTCGTAAGAAATCCTTCGCCTAAGGCGCTTTCTAATCCCATAAAAACCTATTTAATTTTTAAAAGGTTTGGTATACGGTTTGGCATCCCAGTCAAGGGTACCCTTTTTGAAGGTATATATTAAACCAATAAGAAGTATTACGAGAAATATCATCATAGCTGCGAAAGTTCCCCAGCCGAGCTGGGTAAAACGGACAGCCCATGGATACAAAAACACAACTTCAAGGTCAAAAACGATGAATTCCATAGCAATCATGTAGAAGCTGACGGAATATCGTAAGCGTGCCTGACCAATTGGGTCCATTCCACTTTCGTAGGGGCTAAGCTTCCATTTGTTGGGTCGCTTGGGTCCTAAAAAGACACTTAAGAGCAGAAAAACGAGCGCAACAATAATAGCTACACTGACTAGAATGAGAATCGGTAAATATTCTTCAAGCATGTTCGTATCATATATATGAATAATGGCCTTTCTAGGCTGCGGCAAAATTAGCGTGAAACCCATGAAATGTCAATTTAAGATGACAACCTTTACTCATTCTCTCGCATTAATGAAAATGAAAGGGCTTAGAATTGATCCTGCACTTTAAGGGAAAGGGAATTATCGTTAAATTTGTCTGATATCGATCAGATAAAAATCCTTTGGAGCCTTGGAAAAAATTCAAATGGAAATCTTGGGACTCTCAACGAGTCCAAGTAGTGGCGGAGCTTATGCGTTAATCCTGAACGAGCTGGATGGAAAGCGCAGGTTACCCATTATCATAGGTACGTTCGAAGCACAGGCCATTGCCCTGGAACTGGAGCATATCAAACCCCCACGCCCCATGACACATGATCTGCTGCGAAATATCCTGCAGACCTTTCAGACATATGTGAGGTATATTACTATTAATAATCTACGGGAGGGGACGTTTTACGCGGAAATTGTATTTGAGATGGATGGCGAGGATGTTTTCCAGGACGCCCGGCCCAGTGATGCTATAGCTTTGGCTATTAGATTTAATGCTCCCATTTTCGTGTCGTCGTCAGTACTTGACGAAGCGGGCATCATTGCGGATGAGAATGAAGATGATGAAACTGAATTCGCTGAGCCCGAACCTAAACAGGAAGACGTCGCTGAGCCTCAAGACCTGAAAGATCTGGATGAATCAAACCGGATGGAGGTACTGAAGAAACATCTCGATACCGCTATTCAGAATGAGGATTACGAACGTGCTGCGAAAATCCGCGACGAAATAAACAAATTGAAAGGATAAGTATTGAAGCTCCAATCATATCGGTACGCTGATCTCCCATATTCATCGTTAGTGGCCGATTATATTGATTCTTTTGACGATCTGTCGGACTGCTATAACGGCAATCCTTTTTCTGACGATGAGATTCGTGCCTTCGTCGATAAATATCGTTATTCAGGCGAACGATCGAAGCTGGTTGAACTACTGAAATCGTTTAATGAGCCTTTTGAGCTTGATGAAGCGGCCCGGAAAAATCTTGATTTACTGAGCCGGGATGAAACACTGGTCATCGTAACAGGCCAGCAACCCATGATTTACGGTGGCCCGCTGCTGGTTATTAATAAGACGATGACAGCCATCCTGATGGCACGGCGCATCAGTAGGCTGACTGGTCGTAACGTTGTTCCTGTTTTCTGGATGGGCGACGAAGATCACGATTTTCAGGAAATGTCGGTCCTGAATTTGCCTGACACTCCTAAGCTGGCGTCATTCACACTCGATTTGCAGGATACTGGATATACAAGAGTCGCTGATCTGAGTCTGAATGGAACACTTACCGATTTTGCAGAACAGATCAGGGAACAGCTGCCAGAGACAGATTTTTCAAAAAAACTTTGGGAATTGCTCGATGGAAGTTTCAAGAGTGGAAACGATTGGGGTGTGGCTTTTGGAAAGCTACTCGCCGGACTGTTTTCCAAACATGGGTTGATACTTGCGGGAAGCAATGATCCTGATATTAAAAAATTTATACAGCCGGTAATCATAAAAGCGATCCAGGATTCGGACGGGATTAAAGATTCGCTTGAACAGCAGTCAAAGATTTTTGAAAAGCACCAGGGACGACAAGCCGGTGTCGAGGCATCGCTGCTTTTTTATATTGACGAGTACAATCTTCGTCACAGGTTGCATTGCACGAATGGTTCCTGGCAGATCGAAAATGAAAAGAGCTGGACAACGGATGAGCTTGTGGAGTTGGCCAGGTCCTATCCGGAGCGATTATCCCCCAATGTTTTTCTGCGTCCCTTGATGCAGGATTTTCTGCTTCCTAACATTGGCTATGTGGCAGGACCCGGCGAATTAGCCTATTACGGGCAGATGAAACAGTTATACCAATTGTTTGACCAGCCTGAGCCATTTATCATCCCAAGATTAAGCACAACACTGGTTGAACCGGCGATTGCCCGTGTACTTGATCAGGTCCCACTCGATTGGATGACCTTTTCCGGCAGGATAGAGGATCTTGAGAAAGAATATCTGAAACGCTCGGATGCACCTGATATCGATGAAATGTTCGGCAAATGGAACAAACGGTTTGCCGACTTGAAGGAAAGTTTGAAGAAAGATATCTCTGGAATCGACCCTTCTCTTTCGGGGGCTGTTGACAAAAGTGCGGCTGCTTTTTTTAAGGAGATGGGAAAACTGAAAGGGAAGACGATTCGCTCTGTCAAAACTGATCAGGAGACTCAAATCAAACGAATTCATCGGATACAGCAAAATCTTTTCCCTGACAGGGAGTGGCAGGAAAGAAAGATCGCTTTCATTTATTTCATGAATAAATATGGAATGGATCTCTGGGATCAGTTAATGAAGGTACTGGATGATCAGCCGCTTGATTCTCATAAACTTATCTTCCTGTAACTATCGATCTAAGAAAGGAAGCAAGGATGCCGGAGAAAAGAGTACTTCGAAAACGGTTGCACAAAGTCCGGGATAATCTGACAAATGAACAGGTCAGGACTTTCAGCAAATTGATTCATCAGAAAATTAATAATCTCAATGTCTTCAGAAGTGCACAAACCGTTCATACGTATTTGTCCATTGCTGCCCGTCACGAAGTGGACACATTGTCGATTGCCGGGCAATTACTGGCTGAAAAGAAAGCGGTTGTCGTACCAGTGACACTGTTTGATGACCACTCATTAAAGCACGTTTTTCTTGAGCGATTGGATAATCTGGTTCCCAATAAATGGCATGTGTCTGAACCGCCGAAACCCCATAATGACTCTGTTTCTTTGGATGATCTGGATCTCATCTTGGTGCCAATGCTTGGAGGAGACGAAAACGGCAACCGGATTGGATACGGAAAAGGGTACTACGATCGTTTTTTAAAACAGGTACACTGCCCTAAAATCGGCTTGCTCTTTGAATGTTGCCTGGTTGATAAAATTCCAACTGAACGTCATGACGTTGTTCTGGATTATATTGTAACGGAACGACGGATAATTGAGCTGGACCACAGAACCGGCAATCGATAAGGAGGGATTGTGTAACAGTTATCCATGTTATTCCGTATATGTATGATAGGTTGTGTATATTTCCGGACCGCGGTGCCGTAAAAGTGGAGCTAAGCGGATGAGGAATCTCACACAACGTTCAATAGGCGCATCTATAAATTGTAAATCACCAGGATGTGCCGGATTATATAAATGATATTGCAGATCAAACTTGAGGTGGTCTGAACTATGGCTGAAAAAACACAACAATCTCCAAGTCGCTCCCGGCTGGAAGACTATTTTACTTATTCAGAAGACGATTTGCAGGTTGCACTGGATCGTTTCATGGAGGAACAACCTTCATCTGAGCGAAAAAATGAGAACTTGTGGAACTTCCAGACAATTTTGGGACTTGGTTTCGTATTCGTGACTCTGAGTTTCATATTGCAAGGATTCCTTTCAGGCATCGGACTGATTCCAGGTCTGAATCTTGAAGGCTTTATGAATGCCCTGCCTGTTATCGGTGGTATTCTGGTTGTGGTGATCGGTTTTGGATTCTTCACAAGGGAACGCAAACAGAAAAAGCAGAGAAAGCGTGATTTGAAACGTCGGAAAAAGCAAATGTACAGCAACATTGGAACCAGTAGTAGTTTCGGACGTCAGCAGACAACATCCTCTGCCCAATCTTCACGACGCAGATCAGGTATTGGTAGTGTCAGTGTTGAAACGGAATCGTACGCTTTGCGCCAACACAAAAAATTAAACCGATCCCGGACAGACAAAAAAATCTTCGGTGTCTGCGGTGGCATCGCAAGTTATTTCGGGATCAGTGCCACATTTGTAAGGCTGATGTTTGTTCTCGCCACTTTGTTTGGCTATGGTTTCCCAATAATCCTTTATCTGGCTATGGCTATTGTTGTTCCCAAAGAACCGGTCCGCCTGAGAGATTTAGACGCAGACCTGTAATTCATGCTGATAACATTCGAAGGTATTGACGGTTCAGGAAAGTCGACCCAACTGACCCGATTAAAAGATCGGCTCGTGAAAAAAGGCTATGCCGTCCACGTCTACAGGGAACCAGGGGGAACGGACGTATCCGAAACTATTCGCTCATTACTGTTAAACCCTGATATTGATATCAATCCGGTTACGGAATTATTGTTATTCTCGGCAGCAAGGTCACAACTCATCGCTGAAAAAGTAATACCTGATCTTGAAAAAGGAGATGTGGTGCTGTTGGATCGTTTTTATGATTCCACCGTTGCTTACCAGGGATATGGCCGGAAAAGTTTATCGATACCCGAAATCCACCAGTTGAACAAAGTGGCAGCTCACGGACTGGAGCCTGATCTTACTTTATATATACATGTGTCTCTGGAGCAGGCGAGGGAGAGAAGAGGCTTTGTAGACAGTGACCGGATGGAAAAGTCTGGTACGTCTTTTTACGAACAGGTAATTGATGGTTTTGAAAAATTGTCATTAAGTGAGGAGCGATTTGAGAAGATCGATGGCAGCGATGATGAGGATTCCGTAGAGCAAAATATTTGGTTAATCGTAGAGGAAAAGCTGGCGAAAGAATCTCATCTTTTATAAAAAAAAGAGCGCAGCTGTAAAAAAATGATAAATATGATGTTTTTTCTGGTAGCCCTTTCATAAAGTGTCGATTTAAATTGTTGTCGAGAGCAATTTTTCGTATATTTGGTCTATTGTGGATGTAATATAGCATCGTTTCTCATTCCAAGTGAACGACACTAAATCGTATCACGAATCCTAACCTTTCAACACTACGAAGAAGACATATCGATTATGGCGCACGAAAGAATCGAAATTAATCTCCCACTTTCTAAAGTGTATGAATTATTGAGCACTCCTACTAATTTCCCCCATTTTATGGAGAAAATTTCTGAGGTAAACAAAATAAACTCCCAGTCATTCGAGTACCTTACCACGATCGGTGAAGAGGAGTATCGGTGGACAACCAACATTATAGATGATCTTCGCAACACCCGTTTTGCATGGATCACGATTAATGGAAATTTGAATCAAACGGGTACCATTCGTTTTACACCATTAGAAAACGGGACCCGTACCCGTGTCGATTTTAGCCTCGACTATCGTACCTTTTTTGGTGATCCTGATGAGGCACTTGGCGGCTTTATTAATGGTGTTGAAGAACGCTTAAAACAAGATTTGGATCGTTTTCGCGGTATGGCCGAAAAAGACGAGTTTCTTGAACTTGCTAAAAAAGAGCGTACAGATGAGGAAACCAAAGAAGTTACCGTCTAATCGGCTTCATATCCACAGATTTATTGACAAGAAGGGGCATTAGCCCCTTTTTTGTTGTCAGTTTTTTATGACTATTATTTTGTGGATAATCTGTTATACCCGTGGATTTAACTAATTTTCTGCACACAGATTTTGTTGAACGGCCGTTTCTGGTTCTGATTGGACATCCGGTTTCTCACAGTCTGTCTCCTTTGATGCATAATACTGCGGCAACGTACAGCGGTGTGGATCTTACTTATTCTGCTGTTGATGTACCACACGACGCTCTTACATCTTTGACTGCCTTATTTAACCATCCGAATTTTCGCGGTGCTAATGTTACCATACCGCATAAATCGGCTGTGATACCTATGCTTGATCACGTTGAGAATACCGTGAAAAAGCTAGGAGCAGTAAATACAATTTACCGGACGAATGGAAAAATCGGTGGGACGAATACTGATGTGTATGGGTTTATGTATCCGCTCCAGCAGTACAGCGATCTTCTCGAAGATAGAGAAGTGGTTGTATTCGGATCGGGCGGCGCCTCGCGCGCTGTATTGTATGCTTTAGGTGAAGCCGGCGTGAGCGTCATTTATCTTGTTTCCAGGAATCCGGATCACGTGCATGTCGAATCCTACCACAGCCGAGCCGAGATACAGCCGATATCGTACGATGCATGGACATACTATGCCGAATACAGCTCGGTCATCGTCAATACGACGCCACTTGGCATGCATCCCGGCGTTGAAGTCTCGCCAGTGAGAAACGATCAGGTGAAATACCTGGCAGAAAAGATCTGTTATGATTTAGTGTATAATCCGGGTAAAACGTTCTTTCTCAAACAGGCTGAAATGGCCGGTGGAACCGCCGTTCGCGGACTTGATATGCTGGTCAGGCAGGGCAGTCGTTCATGGGAGATATGGACGGGTAAGCCGTTTCCTGTAAAGGAAGTTCAACACGTTGTTGAGAAGTATTTATATGACCAATCCTGAAATCATCAAACCCAATATCTGGTCAGATCAGCAGACTATTGCTGCAGGTTTCACGACCAGGAAACTCGACCGCAAATTCAATCAAAATGGCAACGACTTTAATTCGCTGGCCGACAAGTTTAATGTCATATATGAACTTCACGGAAATGAAATTCAACTGGCCTATGCCAAACAAGTGCATGGACACAAAGTCGTTACAGTGGAAGAGCCTGGTTTTGTCGGGGAAGCTGACGGCTTGATCACAAAAATACCGGAGATAACCCTCGCTATTCAGGTTGCCGATTGTGGTGTTATTCTGCTTGGTGATCGTGAAAATGGTGTCATTGGGGCATTGCACTCGGGTTGGCGTGGCACCGTTGCAGGTATTGTTGGAAATGCCGTGAAACAAATGCAAAAACTGGGCGCTAATCCTCAAAATCTTGAAGTTTTCATCGGACCATGTATCAGCGGTCAGGTGTACGAGGTGGGAGAAGAAGTTGCCTCACAATTTGACGAGAGATTCGTTTTGAGAAACGGCTTTGAAAAACCTCACCTTGCAATCCGTGATTCACTGAAGCACCAAATACTGGACGCAGGCGTCCCCGAACATAACCTGGAGATTGATCAACGGTGTACCTATCTGAATTCTGAGTTGTTCCATTCCTATCGCAGAGATGGCATGAAAAGCGGTCGCATGATCGGTTTCATCCGTATGAATGACAGCCGGTGAATTCTCAAAACAGGACGTCAAAGATTCGGGAACTGGAAAATAAAGTCTGAGGTTCACTTGTGTAAAAAATCCAGGTGAGGAGAAATAAACAGCTTTACTCTGCGAATTTGGCGTACTTTTGCGGTTAATTGACAGGCATGTAATAATTGCTGATAGTCATTAAAAATAATTATTTATGCGTGTTTCTTATTCCGGCGGATATTATGCTCCAATTCCCGATGATCACGTCTTTCCTATGAGGAAATTCGAAGGGTTGTATCGCTATTTGCTGGGTAATCAGATTATCAATCCCCATCAGATCGTCAAACCATCTGAGGCTGATACCGCTCAATTGATGCATGTTCATACACAGCGATATCTCAACGGCATTTTTTATGGCCGACTTGATAGTAAAGAAGAACGCAAGCTTGGTTTACCGTGGTCACCCGGATTGGCTCGACGGTCACGTCTTGCCGTTCAGGGCACATTGAATGCAGCTCTGATGGCGATTGAGGACGGTATTTCAGGTAATTTGGCCGGCGGGACGCATCACGCTTTTCCAGATTGGGGAGAAGGGTTTTGTGTGTTCAATGATGTAGCCGTTGCCATCCGTGTTCTTCAGCGTTCCATGTGGATTCGGCGGGCAATGGTAATCGACTGTGACGTTCATCAGGGCAACGGGACGGCCGCTTTTTTTGAGGATGATCCTGATGTGTTTACGTTCTCAATTCATGGCGAGAAAAATTATCCGTTTCGAAAACCTCCGTCGAGTTATGATGTCGGGCTACCGGACAAGACCAATGACAAGAACTACATCCGTACGCTTGGTGATGCTCTCGATAGAATATTTGAAAGTTTCCATCCGGATATCGTCTTTTATCTCGGGGGGATAGACATTCTCGAAACCGACCATTTTGGAAGACTGGCGGTAACGATGAAAGGTCTGAGAAGGCGCGACCAAATAGTCATCGATACCGTATATCAAAAAGGTGTGCCGCTCGTTCTATTACTATCAGGTGGATATGCACCAACACTCGCAGAAACGGTAAAAGCACATGCTTCGATGTTCGAATATGCCTCTCAGAAAGTTTAATTTGGGAGGTGCGGGTTGCGATTAGATACCCCGATTTAAAACAACTATCTTACGTGCCGATTCAGTTTTATTCATGATACAGCTCGCGAAATTTGAGTAAGAAGAAGATCACCATATTAGGCTCTACTGGTTCTATTGGAACACAGACACTCGATATTCTTAGCAGGAATGAGGAGCAGTTCCAGGTGTTCGCACTAAGTGGGAATCGGAACTGGAAGTTACTTGCCGAGCAGGCTGCGCAATTTACACCGCAGTTTATTGTTATAAATCACGATGATCACTTAGATGAATTAAAGGCAGCCGTAAGTAATCTTCCTGTTAAAGTCCTTCATGGTAAGGAAGGCATAATGGAAGTCACTATTCATCCTGAAGTTGATATTGTTCTTAATAGTCTGGTTGGATTTTCCGGTTTTATACCCACGTATGAAGCCTTGAGGAATGGGAAACGCGTGGCTTTAGCCAATAAGGAATCGCTTGTTGTTGGCGGTGAGTTGATCAGGCAAGTTGCTAAGAATAACGAAGGTCAGCTCATACCGGTTGATTCGGAGCACAGTGCTATCCTGCAAAGTATAACAGGGGAACCACATAAGGCAATCAGGAAGCTGATATTAACAGCCAGTGGCGGACCTTTTCGGGAAGCAACTTACGATGCCATGAAGAAAGTGACGGTTGAACAGGCATTGAATCATCCAAACTGGAGTATGGGTGCCAAAATTACCATCGACTCAGCCACGATGATGAATAAGGGTCTTGAAGTTATCGAAGCGTTCTGGCTTTTTGATGTCCCGCTTGAGAATATCGAAACAGTTATACATCCGCAGAGCATTATTCATTCAATGGTTGAGTTTGTCGACGGATCGACAAAAGCGCAGATGGGGCCACCGGATATGCGGGTTCCGATACAATACGCTCTTACTTATCCTGACCGCATTGATGCTGATGTTCCGCTTATAAACTGGCTCGAGATGCAGCAACTGACGTTTGAACCGGTGGATCACCGGCGTTTCCCCTGTCTTGGATTAGCTCGTTATGCAATGGAGCAGGGCGGAGTGGCACCAGCAGTTCTGAACGCGGCTAATGAAGTAGCAGTGGAGCGCTTCCTGAAACGAGAAATTACGTATATTCAGATTCCCGGGATTGTTGAATCTTGTCTCGAATCGCTGGTAACACCCGGGGATGTGAGCGCTGAACGTCTCTGTGATATTGACGCTGAAACCCGTATAAAAGCAAGACAGTTTAACTGAATACAGTAATAATGGATTGGATTTTAAACATACTTACGACAATAGGCATTTTTATTCTGGCCCTGTTTATTCTCGTGCTGATTCACGAGCTGGGACATTTTCTCGCCGCCAAGCTTTTTAAGATGCGGGTAGATCGATTCTCCATCGGTTTTCCTCCACGTTTATTTGGGAAAAAAATAGGAGAAACGGATTACTGTGTGTCGGCGACCCCATTGGGGGGCTATGTGAAGATTGCGGGTATGATCGACGAGAGCATGGACACCGAGTTTCTTGACAAGGAACCGGAGCCCTGGGAGTTTCGAAGCAAACCAGTCTGGCAGCGTATCATCGTGATCTGTGCGGGTGTCGTTTTCAATATGATTTTGGCGGCAGTCATCTATACGGGCGTCACCAATTATTACGGCGAGACTCGTATCCCGATGGAAAACTTCGGAGCGATTTATGTGGCACCGAATTCCCTGGCTTCCAATGTTGGTTTTGAAACAGGCGACAGGATTGTCGCCATCAACGGCCACCACGTAAAATATTTCCGGGATCTGATGAATCCCGCCAGAATTACACGCGAACATCTGAGCTACACCGTTGAACGCGATGGTAAAGATGTGGTTTTGAACATGCCTGATAACTTTCTGGATCGATTGAACAAGGAAGCATTTATTTCGCCTATTGATGCTCTTCCCAGTAAGATTTCCAAGATCATGCCAGGCAGCCCTGCTGAAAAAGCAGGATTGAGTGCAGGTGAAAAAGTAGTGTCTATAAACGGGAAACCAACCCAATACTGGCTGCAGCTTGTTGGGATCATTAAAAGCTCAGATGGTCCCCTGTCGATGGTAGTTGCGAAACCAAGTGGTGCAGACACTCTCGTTCATGTTACACCGGGTTCTGATAAAACAATTGGTATATCCGCACTAGATTTGCAGGATTATTTTGGGGTTCAGTACATTAAGTTGGGATTATTTGCTTCAATCGGAGCAGGTGTGACTCGTACTTACAATACTACGACCGGTATCATCCAGGGCTTCATAAAATTGTTTTCAGGATCTATTTCCATTCGTCAGAACCTGGGAGGTCCGGTAGCTATTGCCAACATTACTCGACAGGCGACAGAAGGGGCCGGCATAAGAGGCTTCTGGGAAATCACCGCTATGTTGAGTATCACTCTTGCCATTATGAATATTTTACCGATACCGGTGCTCGATGGCGGCCACCTGATGTTCCTGATATACGAGGGTATCACTCGCCGTGAACCATCGGCTAAAGTACGCATGACGTTGCAACAGATTGGCTTCATCTTTATCATCGGATTACTCATTTTCGTAACATTTAATGACATCCTGAGAACGATCGGAAATTGAGATGGAGTTTTTCGCTGAAGACGGACTTTCGGTTATTGTTTGGGCCATGATAATCGCCATTATGATGGCGATTGCAGGACTTTTGATCCATAACGGGTTTTCTGTTGTCTTATACGTGCTGGCCGTCGTCTTTTTGGGGTTCACACTTTTCTTTTTCCGGGATCCGGATCGTAACATACCTCAAGATCCGAACCTTATTGTTGCACCAGCCGACGGTACCATCGTCACAATTAAGGAGGTTGATGAAGGCACATACCTGAAAGCAAAGGGAACTCAAATCAGTATTTTTCTTTCGCTGACAGATGTTCACGTGAACAGGAACCCTGTGAGCGGTGTTGTCGAATACCTCAAATACTTCCCCGGCGAATACCTTATTGCCTGGTACGATAAAGCGTCGGAACTAAACGAGCGTGCTGAGTTTGGAGTGCGTCATCCGTCAGGTACTAAAATTTTATTTCGCCAGATAACGGGTTATGTTGCAAGGCGAATTGTATATCACATCACAGAAGGAGATACTATCAAGGCCGGGCATCGTTTTGGCATGATGAAATTTGGTTCCCGCATGGATATTATTGTTCCTGGAAATGTAGTTCTGAATGTTAAGTCCGGGCAAAAAACAGTTGGCGGAGAAACCGTACTGGGGGTAATCGAAGCAGACTGATGAAATATCGCATCACACGACCTAATAATAAGATCCGGCATAGAAAGCCGCATAGCCGGCGTAAGAGACGCCCGCTGCCGCGGATAATGATTCCCAGCTTTTTCACGCTTATGAATCTGTTCTGCGGATTTGTGGCGATCATCCAGATTTACAAAGGTAACCTGGTTACAGGTTCATGGCTTATTGTCCTTGCAGGACTTTTTGATGCTCTTGACGGATTGATGGCGCGCCTGACCAATGCCACAAGTGCCTTTGGCATCGAACTCGATTCATTGAGTGATGTCGTTTCCTTTGGTGTAGCCCCGGGTTTTTTGGTCTTCCGGTTTGGCGTTGAAAGCCTCTCAACGGCCGGCATTATTATTGCAGCGCTACCTGCCCTCTGTGGAGCTATACGCCTGGCCCGTTTCAATGTCGAGACCCGTGAACTCAAGCTGGATCATTTTCGCGGTCTGCCTATACCAGCTCAGGCAACCATGCTTGTAGCATTTTATCTCACGTTTAATGATGAGATGTACCTGTTTGATCATTTCAAGTATGGCATCAATAATGTGCTGGTTCCGATGGTCATACTGCTTTCGTTGTTGATGGTCAGTACCGTTCCTTTCGACAAAATTCCACGATTCAGCCGCCACTACATACAACAGCACCGGACAAAAACGGTATTATTTGTGGGATACCTGTTTGCAATAATTTTGTTCAGAGAATACGGTCTGATTGCCGTATTTACCGTTTTTATTGGCAAGGGGCTTGCATTGGCTGGTGTCAGGTTTACCCGCGATTTGATAACAATGGCGACAACGACGAAGACGATGAAGAAATCGTACTGATCGATGAGTATCTGGATGATCATCGCTTTAGACACTAAATTTTGTCATTATAGTTTTAATAGTTAGCATTTCTCAAGACTCAAGACTCAAGACTCAAGACTCAAGACTCTAGACTCAATGTAATCGTTTATGGCCGAGTGGCTTACTATACAGGATGCCGGTGAACGGACTTTTGATCACTGCTTTATTGTTTTAAATCCTCTTGAGCGAGACGCACGGACTCTCAACATTATCCGAACGCTGATTGCCGATGGACAATCGGTTTGTTTCGTTGGTCTGAAGTCTGAAGATCACTCAGTACTTCAAAGTGATCAGATTAGTATCATTGAGGTTCCGACAAAATCTACCCGTTTTTATAGATTCTGGATCGATTTTCAATGGAAATTATTCCACAATAGAAATAGGATAAAAGCCAGAACATATTGGGCCGAGGACCTTTATTCACTTCCAATTACGGCTCGCTTATCACAAAAACATAAAAGCAATCTCATTTATGATTCCCGTGAAGTTTATTCCGCCCTTGGAACCATACATCACCGACCCTGGCGGCAGGCTTTTTTTTCGGGTCTTGAGAAACATTATATCAAATACTGCGACAAAATATTTACCTCAGGTGAGCTGGATTCCGAATACCTGAAAGATCGATACACTATCGAGTTGCCAGCGGTTGTGATGAATGTACCACATAAAAAAAAGGTGAAAAAGGGCAAAAAGATCCGGGAATATTGGAGATTATCTGGTGATACAAAAATTTTGCTTTATCAGGGACTGATTGGGAGGGGAAGAGGTCTGCTTCCTGTTCTGGAATCTCTTCCATTGCTGGATGATCTCGTTTTATGTGTTTTGGGAGACGGAGGACTGGTTCTTCAGATAAAAAAACGAGCTAAAGAATTAGGAGTGGAGAACCGGCTTTTGCACCGGGAATGGGTGCCTTATGATGAACTATTGGAATGGACTGCTTCGGCAGACGCCGGGTTGGCTTTCATTGAACCAGTATCACTGAGTTATCACTTTGCCTTGCCTAATAAACTCTTTGAATACGCCATGGCAGGGATACCGGCTCTTATCAGCGATCTGCCGGCCATGCGCAAAGTGCTAGATGAATACCCTATGGGTGAAATCCTCCCGCCCGATGCAACCCCTGAAATGATAGCAGGCAATTCGCAAACTTATGAACCCGATTTGAGAGACAGGTATCTTGAAGCGTGCAAAAATGTAGCTGACAAATACTGCTGGGAAAACCAGATTCCGTCGTCCTAAACTGGAGGATAATTCCCGTGATTACCCCACCCGTGATTACCTCTGCCGATAGTTGTTGACATATATCAAAAACCATTTAGAAAGTTGCCCGCCATAATCTATCTTAGCCAAAGAGTTATATATTTTGAGTAAATCGTTGATCATTCATCTGTGAAAGAAATCAATCTGAAAGCGGCCGTCATCGGGGTCGGAAATATTGGATATCATCATTGCCGGATTCTGAAAGGGGTGAAAGGGGTCACCCTATGCGGTTTTGCTGAACCGAATGAAGAGCGTCGATTACACATAAACGAAGAATTTGAAATTATGGATACGATGACTATTCAAAGCTCATCGATGATCATCATCCGGATTTTGTGACGATTGCCGTTCCGGTCAGACAACATTTCACGATCGCATCAGAGTGTCTGAAACGTGGCATTCATGTGTTGCTTGAAAAGCCGGCTTCGGATCGAAACTCTGAAATAGAAGAACTGATTGCTTTATCAAAGAAAGTCAACCGTTTGCTATCTGTGGTCATGTCGACGGTTTAATCCTGCCGTTCAGGCTTTAAAGGAACTCATAGAGAAGGATGAACTCGGAACGATCACAAATCTGGTGGCAAGGCGTGTTGGTGGCTATCCGCCAAAACTAACAGATATTGGCGTGTTCGTTGATCTTGCCGTTCATGATATAGATGTTTTCCGTTACCTGCTTGGTGTGAACCCGGATAAGATGGATGTGCAGCGGCTCAACGTTCACTCGAATGCTGTTGATGACGCTGCCACGGCATTTTTACAGTTTTCCTCCGTCAGCGGTTTTATTCAGGTTAACTGGATCACCCCGGTTAAGATTCGACAACTGTCCGTTACCGGGGTAAAAGGGCATGCCGAGCTTAATTACATTGAACAAACACTGGACATTTATGAGCACAACGTAAATCCGGAAGATTTCACAGAAAAGGATTTTGTTGAGTTTCTTTATAAATATGGCAAACCAATAAGACGGTCGGTAGGGGTAAAGCGAGCTGAACCGTTAATCCGCGAACTTGAACATTTTGCCAGCGCAGTCAGAGGGGAGATCGAACTATTGGTTAAACCCGAAGAGGTGTTCGAAACCATGAAAATCGTATTGTCAGTATGATCGTAAGAGATCAGGAATTAGAAAAGATCGATGAGCAGATTTGGGAGCGGTTCATTTCTGAATCCAATAACGGAACATTGTTTTCCAGACCGCGTTTTTATCGTCACCATGACGAACTTGTCCCTGTCCGTTTTATTGGCTGCTTTGAAGGAGAAGATCTGGTCGCCGGTTTAGTTGGCGCCTTTAACGAAGAGGCTACTGAGTTTACTTCGCCAGTTAAAGCAAGCTATGGTGGACTCATGCTGCCTTTGGCTTCTTTTTCGGATACTGAGACAGCACTAACCGTTCTGATGGAGTACTTCAGGACGATTGATGTCCGGAAGGTTCAGTTTACATTTCCTCCACTACCATATCAGCGGCAGTTACGCCAGGACCTTGATTTCCTGCTGAAATATCATGGTTTTCAGGAAAGCCAGGTGCTCATTTCATCTATTACGTTTACAGATGGTTATGATGACAAAGCACTCTCATCGATGGGCCGACGGGCCGTCAAGAAAGCCCGCAAAAAAGGTGTTACGATTAATCCGATTGATAATGTGGAAGCTTTTTACGATGTCCTTGAACAAAACAAACAAAAGTTCGATCTCGAGCCAACCCACAGTCTGGGTGAAATGCGGCTGCTGCTCGACCTGTTTCCGGATGAAATCAAACTGCTGGGGGCCTGGAAGGATGATACGCTCATTGCTGGCGTAATGAATATGCAGTGCAATGCCCAGGCGGTGCTAACCTTCTATATCTGCTCTCTCGAAAAATACCAAAGCCTGCGGCCGGTTAACTCGTTGTTGCATCAGGTCTGTGTCGATGCAAGAGATCGGAGAATTTCTGTTGTTGATTTTGGCGTAAGCATGGAGACCGATACCGATAATCCAATGGATCCGCGCCGTTCGCTCATTTTCTTTAAGGAACACTTTAATTCGCGTGGATTCCTGCGAACGCGTTACGAGTGGAAGAGTAAGGAGCAGTTGCCAGTTGGCAGTAAACAGTAAGCAGTTTCCTCGTTCCCGGGCACTGCCTGGTAATGTAATCCACGGAAGCTCTGCTTCTTTTTATTCCAATCGTATACGCTGGTGTCATCTCTCTACCCCCCTTAGAAGAGGGAAACAGCATCAAAAATAATACTTCAAACCTACCGAGTACGCATTGCCGTAGCCTGTATTGAAGGGGATGTATGCGAAATCTACATGAATGCCCCCGGTTTGAAGGCCAAGGCCGAAACTTACGTTGCGTGCAGATGATTTAAGGAAGCGATAGCCGGCTCGCAGGTCGATTAATCCAGCAATAGTGGCGTTCAAGCCGGTTGTAATGTATCCGTTCTTCTGCTTTTTGTAGGCACTGCTTTCTGAACCCGTAGCGTCAATATTTGTCTCGTTGACAGGTTGAATGAAAATCCGCAAGTTTAGCAAGTGAGACCGGAATTTCAGAATATCCCGGAGTGGCGAACTGAACAAGGCGTGTCCAGATACCTGCATTAATTGATGTAGGTAGTTTGCTTTCCTGTTCGTTGAGTTTGTTCATTTTTCCAGTATTCAACAATGCTGCTGACAACCTGACCCTGTTGGGTAGAAGATCAGCCGACCCTCCAAAAGAAAATGCATAACCGTTGGCGCTTGCCTGGTAAAACGACTGATAGATGTAGAGAGCACTGACACCGATCGAAACCGGACCTATCTTTCGGGCATACGCCCCTGCCAGCGCAAAGTTCTTCAGGGAGAAGTTCCCCTGTGAGGGCCCGGCCACCTGACGTGCCTCGAAGTTGCTAACCGTGTTATTCAGCACGCCAACAGCGAAAGCCTGGTTGCCTTTCAAAATATTTGCTCCGGCATGACTGATTTGAGTATCCGATATCCACAGAGTATAGCTGAGGCCGACATTCGATTGTTTCTCCATTGCCAGATTAGCCGGATTCGTGAAGATGTCGGCAGCGCCGTTTAATACGGCTTACTGCTTCACCGGTCGACAGGCTAAATGCATCCGGACCAATGGCCAGGAATGGAAGGGATGTTGTGTTTGTGCCCTGAGCTTGGATCCCCAGTACACGAAAAATGAATAATAAGCCATCATTGGAAGTGATTGCAGCCTTAAAAATCCCTGAATGGAGATGCTGAAAAACGTTTCATAATCATAGAACAAAGCTAAGTGCAAAAACATGCATATTGGCCACACCGTCTGGTTCCCTTATAAATGCATAATCGATAGATGGCTGGAAACGGTCAAATGGCAGATGAATCGAGAAACCAAGTGATGGCTGCTGGGAATACCCGGTATGTTTGAGATCGTTAAATTTCCAGCCACCTCTCAGAGTGATCCTGGGGTGGATACGGTAAGCCAATCCCAATCGCAATTGACTGCTGGATGTCCGCACGGAAGACATGTCTGTTTGGTCGATCGGAAACGTCCCTGAAGTATCAACAGAAACAGTTTGGATACGCGAGGATTGAATACGAACTTCATATTCTGTTGCGACAATCAGTTTGGAATTTAGCAGTCTCCATGAGCCGTCAAAGCGGAGTCGTGTTGGGAAATTGTCTTTTGTCTGTTCACCGGTATTCGTCTCGTAAAAGTTGGTCGTATCCCAGTGATAGGATGAGAGTAGATCCTGGACGGCGAAACCCAGCCGCAGTGGCTTGACAGGTTGATAGAGCAACCCCAGATCAATACCGGTTGACAGGTTTGAATTAATACCTGAATAGAAATGCGCATAATTCAGTTTAACTCCAATACCCGCTTTTACCTTGTCCGATATATTCATCCCGAACGCCGCAAACATCTGCAGTTCGTCCGTTGAAAATTTGCCATCGCTGTATCCACTCTGTGTCCGTGCATCAATATTTTTGACACGCGAGTTTAAAAGGCCAATCTCAATTCCGGCTTTGGGAGGCAGACGAAATGTGGCATCGAGGCTGTTCAGGCTGCGATCAAATGACATGGCGGCCACTCCGATGTCAATCTGGTGGCCTTGGGCAAATGCTGCCAGTGCGGGATTATAATGAGCATAAATACCTTCTTCTGGTACTGAACCGATCGTATTACCCATGGCCATCCCACGCGGCCCAAATCCCATGCGGGTGTAGGAACCTGCAAAGCCGCCCGTCTGCGCCCGTACCGTTGATGCAAATATAAATAAGAGGGAAAGGGGAATAAGGGAACAGGGCAATAGTCCTTTCATTGCAGATCTCGACAACCGTCGGAGATCCGGCATCCAGGATCGAGTATCCAATATTCCGGTTTTCCAGTAATCCATCATTCCAATATTCCGTCAATTAATTTAATACAAGAATTTTTCCGTTAGCCGTTAGACCCGGACCTTTCACCTGGTAGAAAACGACGCCATTTGCCACCATTCGTCCCGATGCATCCAGTCCGTCCCAAACTGCTTCATGATCTCCGGCTGTGACGTCCTTAGTGATCTCACGAATCCGGTTCATCCCGTAATCGCGCAAAATAATGTGTACAGTTCCGGGATCATCGACATGAAATTTGATTCGAACGATACCATGATGGCTCGGTGAAAATGGATTCGGATAGGCATAGGTCTTGACGTCAGGCGCATCGGTCTGAAAACGGTTGCCGCCTTTCAGGGGGAAGTTGACGCGCGTGATGGACCACGTTTTACCATGATCCGCCGTGGAGGCGAGGCCGTCGCTGGTTCCAACCCACAGCCGGTTGCCTACCTGGGCAACGCTGAAATAGTTGGCTCCATTTTTAATAAATGTATTGGGACTGCGAATCTGCCTGATCTGGTTCCAGGTTTTCCCCCCGTCATTACTGATAAACAATCCGTTGTCACCAGCCACGTACTTGTATTGACCATCAAAGGCTATATCGTAGACTTTCTCTCCAACCAGGTAGTGTTTGAATGTCTGTCCATGGTCGTCTGTGGAGACCAACCCGAATTTTTCTCCGTTCGAAGCCGGCCAGTTTGTCATCCAGACGATGCCGGTGCCGGGCTGTTGCTTTATCGAAATGATCCAGTTACCAAGCAGGCCACTCATTGATCCGTTTGCATATGAATGATACCATACGATACTATCCACAGGTGCTGTCAAAGCATTGGGTGATACATTCAAACCTGCTGCTGTTCCGGCATACACATTTCCGCTCGAACCGACCATCACGGCAAAACCGAGATAGTTGTTGTCATTTCTGGGATCATAGACAGAGTTGAAAGGATGCGAAGGCGAAAGCGTATCATAAGTCGATGGAGGGAGCAGAAGCCGCCTCCATGATTTGCCAAAATCACGGCTGCGAAGAATGCCGGACGCCCAGTTTGCCGACAAAATCGTCGATCCCTTGAAATCAATAGAATAGGGCGGCGATTGTTGTGGGACGACTATCGGTACGTATCCAATAGTGACGCCACCATAACTTACAGAATCGGTGTTTTTGTCTTCGAGGTATTGTGGAATATAGGTCCAGTCATTGCCCCCGTTAGTCGAAAGATAATATCCCATTCCAGCATCGGTAGAAGTGTTGTTCGATGTGAAACTATACCCGATGCCTGCCGTGATGGTATCCATACCAACCGCCAGTGAATAAACGCGTCCCCGGCCATTCACCACGCTGTCGGCCTTATCCGGAGTGTACCATTCATTCTGATTATTAATATTACGCTGCATATAAGGACCGATCCAAAGCGTATCTCCATAAGCCGCTATGTTTGATATGCTGTTTTGAGCCACCGATTCCTTGATTCCCTGAGGCAATGGTCCCGTAATCTGTGCTGAAGCTTCACTCGTAAATGCAATCATGCCACTTAATAGAATAGTCGCAACAACTGAAATCCTGCGAAAAATCATAACGCGGGAAATGTTAGGGAAGCCTTTGAAAAACACTTGTAGTTGCAATGGAATTATCTACTTAACGATGATAAGTTGTTTACTGAGCGTATCGCTGCTTAGTCCCGACTTGTCAATAGCATAATATTTTACCGTAATTTCGTCGGGGGTATTACTGGAGTTGATTTGCAGCGTTCGTGTGTAGAGACTGTCTCCTGCGGTTGTATCGCCCGATCCACTTCCTCCACCTACATCATTTTGGTTGCCGTCGTCGTACATTTGAAACGGGCTTCCACTCAGTTTGCCAACATTGTTGCTGATCAAATCAAAGAGAACGCGATCGATATTACTCTGTCCGTCTGGATCAGCCACTTTCGCCGTAAATACGATGGCTTGATTGCCTGAGGCCGGGATTTTTACCGTATCAGGATTTGCCACGTTAATGAGCTGTGGTGGATGTCCCTGGGCGCCTTTTATGGTAATGACGGCCCGGTAGGTATTTGTAAGTAAATCTTGTTTGTTAACAGCATAAAGCAGGAGCGTCAATTCCCGGAACTCGGCGGTATTGGCCTGGATAGTCGCAGAGCCTGAAAAAACATGGGTCGATCCATTATATTGACTGATAGTGCCTGTGGAAATGGTTGAATCGGTGGAATTATCTGAAAGCTGATACCTGGGAAAGCCCTTGATCGCAGTCGTATCACTGACCTGCACTTTCAGTTGAATCGTCAGTGTCGTATCCATTCCGGCATGAGATGCAAATGAAAAATCGGTCGGCTCGATAACACCATCTGTCAAAACATTTACATCAGATTGCGTACGATCGACAATTCCGGGAGTTTTATCACACGAGTAAAAAAACGTTGCCACCATGAACAACAGTAAGCACAGGATGACGTTATGAGATTGTTTGTTCAAAAAACTGAAGTTAAATGGTTTTGCATAACCGCGTTTTAGAATGAAGAGACTTGAAGCACTATCCTCTAATATCTTTTTCAGCTATGGAAATATAGGGGGATGGTGAAGTGCAGTCAAACAATTACCGTAGAGTATTTCTAGTTGATGAAATTTTGTTGTGTTGTTAGGTGTCAAATTTCTACAATATATCGATTAGACTAAGATATCCGTACGTTTGGCGCCATTATTGTTGTTTCATAGAAATTGAATTAAATGAAGGCTGTTTTACATAAGATTGGTCCGTTTATCGGGTTGGTGTTATTTTCGGTAGCTCTGATCTATCTCGATCGGGAACTGCAACATTACGATTTTCACGAAGTCTTCAGGCACCTTGCACAACTGCCTCTCTATAAGATACTGCTCGCCTTATTGATGACTATCGCTAGCTATTTTGCACTTACCGGTTATGATACGCTAGGATTCCGTTATATCGGTCGCAAGATGCCGTATCCCAAAATAGCCAAGGCCGCATTTATCGGGTATGCGTTTAGCAACAATATCGGATTTTCCCTGATAACAGGTGGATCTTTGCGTTATCGTCTCTATTCTGCATGGGGACTGTCGGGTATCGAAATTACCGAAATTGTAGCTTTTTGCGGCCTTACGCTGTGGACTGGTTTCCTCACACTCAGCGGGCTGGCTTTTACGCTTGCCCCGCCGTCTGTCCCCGGCACACTTCATATGCCGGCATCAACTGTCACATTTCTTGGCATTCTGTTCATGGCGGTTATTATCGGATATGTCGCCGGTGGATTGTTTATAAAGCGAAAGCTGACGATCCGTAGCTGGTCTATACACTTCCCGAGTGCCTGGATTATCGTTCGACAAATGGCTCTCGCCTCCTTCGACTGGATCATGGCAGCCGGAGTCTTGTATATCCTGCTGCCTTCGTATGACGTTAACTTCGTTGCTTTTTTGAGTGTATTTCTGTTGGCACAGGTTGCCGGTATCATCAGCCAGATACCGGGTGGGCTTGGTGTCTTTGAATCAATTATGGTGCTGTTTCTGTCTTCAACGCTAACCCCAACACAGGTGCTTAGCGCCTTGATTGCCTATCGCGGTATCTACTATATCCTGCCGTTTATTACCGCATCGATCATGCTCGGATACCAGGAGTTGATGACTGAGCGTGAGCGCATCACAAGGGTGTCGAGACGATTGACAGGGTGGATTCCCAAGGTGATCCCCCAGGTGTTGGCGTTTAGCGTTTTTATTGGGGGTGTCGTTCTTCTATTCTCAGGTGCAACACCAGGGGAGCTTCCGCGTCTTCGGTGGCTTCAGCATTTTGTGCCATTGCCCGTCATTGAATTGTCTCACTTTCTTGGAAGCCTGGCGGGTATCTGGCTTTTAATACTTGCACGTGGACTTCAGCGCAGGCTCGATGCCGCGTACCATATCGCTCTGCTCTTATTGCTTGCCGGGATGGCGTTTTCACTGCTTAAGGGCTTCGACTATGAGGAGGCAATAATCCTTGGTCTTACGCTTATAGCCATGCTGCCTTCCCGAAAGGAATTTTACCGCAAAGCTTCGCTCTTCCATCAAACATTTACCCCGGGCTGGATAGTGGCAATCCTGATCATTGTCATCAGCTCGGTCTGGCTGGGCTTTTTCTCTTATCGGCATGTTGAGTACACTCAGGACCTCTGGTGGAAGTTCACCCTGAGAGGAAATGCTCCCCGTTATCTTCGGGCAACGGTCGGCGTTGTATCTTTTGGGATTATATTTGGGGTTCTTAAGCTACTGAAACCCAGCAGAATACGATCGGTTCCTTCACAAGGATCCTATCTTGATAAAGCTGTCGAGATCATAGATGAGGATCCACACACAGAATCAAACTTAGTGCTTTTGGGTGATAAAACACTGCTGTTTAATTATGATGAATCTGCATTTCTTTCCTATTCAACAGAAGGCCGAAGCTGGGTTGTGATGGGTGATCCGATTGGACCTGATGAAGGGATATCTGATCTTGCATGGGAATTCCGCGAACTGTGTGATAAGCACGATGCCTGGCCCGTCTTTTATCAGGTGCGCGACGAGTATCTCGGCATCTATCTCGATCTGGGGCTTACTCTTTTGAAGCTGGGTGAGGAAGCACGTGTTGACCTGAGTAAGTTTTCTTTGGATGGTGGTAAGTGGAAGGCCATCAGGTACATGCAAAAGAAGATGCAGCGGGATGGATACTTTTTTGAAATTCTGGGGCGAGAAGAGGCTCAAAAACGTATGCCGGAATTCCGAAAGATTTCCACTGATTGGTTAAAAAGTAAGAATACCCGGGAAAAAGGTTTTTCACTCGGTTTCTTCGATGAAAATTACCTGTCTCATTTCCCATTTGCCATCGTAAGGAAAGAAGGCGAATGTGTTGCGTTTGCCAATCTCTGGATGGGAGCCGGGAAACAGGAATTATCCGTTGACCTGATGCGCCATTCGACTGACGCACCGGGTGGAATCATGGATTATATTTTTATTGAATTGATGATCTGGGGCAGGGAACAAGGATATGGCTGGTTTAATCTCGGAATGGCCCCATTATCAGGAATGGAGAATCGGGACCTGGCTCCACGGTGGAACAAACTTGCCTCATTTGTCTATAAGAACGGTGAATACTTTTACAATTTTCAGGGCGTCCGCCAGTATAAGGACAAATTCAATCCGGAATGGCGGCCACGGTACCTGGCGTGTCCAGGTGGTCTGGCACTGCCGGCTGTTTTAACGAACGTAACAACATTGATATCGGGCGGCTGGAAAGGAGTCGTCAGCAAATGAAATATATCAGATTGATCCCCATTTTTGCACTGGTGTTCAGTGTTAGTGCACTTGCTGCCAAACCTGTTCAGGAAGACACATTGCATTTCGGTGAGTTTGGAAAAGTGCACATTTACCAAAAAACGAATAATCCGGATCAGGTTGTGCTATTTATTTCGGGGGATGGCGGCTGGAATACCGGAGTCGCAGATATGGCAGAAAAGCTGGCCGATCAAAATGCTATGGTTGTTGGAATAGACATCAACACGTTGTTCCGCAACATGGCTAAAATTAACAGGAAATGTCTCTATCCGGCAGGTGATTTCCAGCAGATGGCGCAGTACGTTCAACGTAAAATGGGCCTGGCTCAGTATCACATACCAATACTGGCAGGCTATTCATCTGGTGCAACGTTGGTTTATGTGCTGCTTGCCGAGGCTCCGATTAATACCTTCTCAGGCGGCATCAGTCTTGGATTCAGTCCTGATCTCGATTTCCCGAAGCCATTCTGCAAAGGGGCCCTGCTGCAAAGCAAGCCCAAAAAAAACAAAAAGGGATACCTGTTTATGCCTGTGACTCGTCTTGATCTGCCGTGGATTGTGTTACAGGGCGATATCGATAAAGTCACAGATCCCACGATTGCCCAAAAGTTTGTCAAGAATGTTGCTGATGCGAAATTTGTGATGCTCGACGGTGTCGGCCATGGATATTCGGTTTATAAAAATTGGTTGCCGGAATTTCTCAACGCTTATAAAGAAATTGCCACCGATGAAAAAGTTGATCCGGAAGTCAGTGCTTCGAGAGTTAAAGACCTGCCCCTTGTTGAAGTGCCCGAGACCGGTACATCTGGCGATGTGCTCTGCATCCTGATATCGGGAGACGGTGGCTGGGCCAGTATCGATCAGGGATTATCCAAAACACTCGCCGAGTCAGGTATACCTACTGCAGGCATCAATTCCCTGAAGTATCTGTGGAACCGTAAGACACCACAGCAGACGGCAATTGATCTGCAGCGCGTGGCTCAATACTATCTCTTGAAATGGAAAAAGGATAAAGTGATTTTCATCGGGTACTCGCTTGGTGCCGATATTCTGCCTTTTATGCTGCATAACCTGCCCGAAAATCTTACTAAAATGACCCAGTTGGCAGCATTTCTGTCGCCCAGTAAAACCGTCGATTTTCAGTTCCATCTCTCATACTGGATCGGAGGAGGAAGCGGTAAGAATTATTTGAACGTATTGCCGGCTATAGAGTCATTGAAAGATATACCGCTGCTTTGTATGTACGGCGATGACGAGACGGACAGCATTTGTCCGCAAATAACCATGCCTAATGCCCATATAGTGGCCATGGCAGGCGGACATCACTTCGACGGTAACTATAAAGGATTGGCCGATCAGATTCTGAAGTATGTAAATAAATAGTGCATTGGAGGAACAATCACTATCAGGCTGGCTTTTTCCAGTAACGTCCCAAGTTTGCAGCTTTGGTGACAGACTCTTGCTGCGTTCACTGGAAATAATATTTATACTGATAATAAATCAGTTGAATTTTGTAAAGTAATGGCTATGTTTACGAGGCACTGGTATCGAAGCTAAATTAAAGGTATATCGGTAATCATAAATCAGGGTTTTGACCAACCTCCTAATTGTTTTTAAAAGTAATTGTGGGGTTCGCTATTTCTATGATGACAGGAGGAGCTCTTAAAAAATTTTGCAGATGGGCATTCGTCGTCTTATTGCTGGTGGGTTGGTTCGTTCATAAAGTCAATGCCCAGCAGAATAGCACGGCCATTCAAACTGTCGGTGATTCTGCGAAATCGAATCCAGGACAGGAAGCGGTTTTATCCGGTGTTATTCGCGATTCCAAGACCGACAAACCAATAGAAGGATTGTCCGTTTACATCGAAGAGTTGAACACTGGAACTGTCACGAATGGCCGGGGACAGTACCAAATTTCCCTTCCAACCGGCCAATACACGATCCGGTTTCAATATCTCGGATTGGAAACAGTCATCAGAAAAATTCATCTGGTATCAGACGGTAAGCTTGATATCATAATGAAGGAAAAATCCCTCTATATGGATGAAGTCGTTGTGAGGGGGAGCGCACAAGACAATAATGTAAAAAGCCCGGTAACCGGGATCGAGAGGCTTAACGTTGCACAGATATCCCAGTTGCCGTCGTTGCTTGGGATATCTGATGTCGTTCATACTTTGTTACTGCTGCCTGGTGTCAATACGGTAGGAGAGGGAGCTTCGGGTTTTAACGTCCGCGGTGGTATGACAGATCAAAACCTGGTATTGCTGAATGGCGCTCCGTTGTTCAATTCGTCGCATGTACTCGGACTCTTCTCGGTTTTCAATCCCGACGTAACCGACAATTTTACGCTCTACAAAGGATATATTCCCGCACGATTCGGCGGCCGGTTGTCTTCGGTGCTCGATGTGCATATGAAGAACGGGGATTACGACAAGTATAAGGTTAAGGGCGGAATCGGCATTGCATCGGGCCGTCTGTCTGTTCAGGGACCGATTCAGAAAGATAAGACCTCATTTTTGATAGGAGCCAGAAGCACGTATTCCGATTGGGTGTTGGGACTGGCCAAGAACCTGGATGTTCAAAAAAGCAAGGCAGCATTTTATGATGCTAATATCAATCTGTCGCACAGGGTTAATGAGAACAACCGGGTTCAATTATCATTTTATGCAAGTCATGATAACTTTCGTTATTCGGATAATTTTGGCTATTCATGGGGTACGAAGCTGGGAAACCTGAGGTGGGATAAAATTCTCAGAGATAACCTGATGATGGAAGTGTCTGCAGTTATCGGTGATTATAGCAGTTCCAATTACGATCCCCAGGGATTTGATGCATCAATGCTAAAAAACGGCATCAAATATCTTCAGTTCAAGACCGACTTCCTGTATAAACCGAACAACAAGCATGTGATTGATTATGGCGTAGAGTGGATCAGGTATGATGAGACACCCGAAACGATCAGCCCATACAACAGTGGTTCCGCCGTAAAAAATGATCAGGTTTCGAAAGGAAGAGGACGTACCTTGTCAGTCTATTTGGGAGATGATTATACCATCTCGACGCGACTTCTGTTTTCAGCCGGTCTGCGCTATTCCTACTTTCAAAACCTCGGACCAGATAACGTGTACAGTTATCGATCCGGAGTGCCGAAGGATGCGAGTACAATCACCGATTCAACACAATATGGCAAAGGCAAGGTGATCGCTCATTATGGAGGTTTTGAGCCGCGGGCATCAATACGCTACAACCTCGACGCCTCCAGTTCCGTTAAGCTGAGTTATGATCACATGCAGCAGTTTATTCACCAGGTCTCAAACAGTACCTCAGCAACACCATCGGATATTTGGCAGGTCAGCAATTCATTCGTCCCGGGTGAGAAAGCGGATAATTTCTCAATCGGCTACTATCGTAATTTCAAAGATGATACCTGGGAGACATCGCTTGAGTTTTTCTATAAAAAGACATCTAATTTATTGCTGTACAAAAATTTTGCCAAACTTCATTTGAATAATCATCTGGAAACAGAGTTGCTGGAAGGTAAGGGCAAAGCTTATGGCGCAGAGCTTTCAATCAAGAAATCAATAGGGAGATGGACGGGTTGGCTTTCGTATTCCTACACACGATCTTTTGTTCGGTCGAAGACGCCTTATATATCGGAAAAGATCAATAGTAACGACTGGTTTCCATCAGACTATGATCGTCCCAATAACATCAGCCTGGTAGCCAAACGGAAACTTGGCGAACGCAGTGCGTTCTCGTTCAACTTCACATACGATACCGGCCGGCCTGTCACAGCCATCGAATCCAGTTACCAGAATGGTCCGACGATCGTACCGATTTACTCGACACGTAACAATTACCGGATACCGGATTATATACGGCTTGATGTTTCGTTTACCATCGGTGACAATATCTGGAAGAATCGAACGGTGAGTCCAAACCGGAAATATCACGATAGCCTTACCATCTCATTCTATAACCTGCTCGGACGGAAGAATGCCTACTCTGTATTTTACAAACGGCCACCCGGATATAACATCCCCACAGCATTCAGACTTTCTGTTCTGGGATCAATAATACCCTCGGTGACCTATAATTTTAATTTTTGATGCGGTATGAGTGAAACCTCAAATCATACGACCCGGGCGGGCAGATCATTTGTGAGAATCAATATATTGCTCCTTTTGATATTGGTTCTTCCATTGAGCAGCTGTATTGATCCTATTAACCTCAATGTTCACTACCAGGGAAATCAGCTTGTAGTACGGGGAATGATAACGAACTCGACGGGCCCTCAGAAACTATTGCTTGGGATGACTTCCCGGTATGAGCAGCAAACAAAACCTGTGACACAGGCACGGGTGATTATTTATGATGATGCCGGTAACCAGGAAGCTTATCAGGAGACAGAACCAGGAACGTACATTTTGGCGGGCAATACCGTAAAAGGCATTCCAGGCAGAACGTATCATCTTGTTATAAATCTGACCAATGGGAAGGAATATCAAACCAATCCTGAGACGATGCCTTTGATTATTGCCACGGATAGTGCTTACTACCAGTTTGGCAAGGAGAAACAAGTAAGTGGGTCGGGCATTACTCTGGAAAAACATAATGTTGAAGCCATTGTCGATACGCATATTCCGCCATCACAGACCCCCCTTTATCTGAAGTGGAATGTTTTTGAGATATACAAGTTCACACAGTTCTATTATCCGAACCCTTTCAATACTCCACCGCCCGACTGTTATGTGACGATTTACTCAAACCCGCAGAATTTCACCCTGTATAATGGTGAGGAGCTGAATGCGAATGAAATAACGCATGAAAAGCTGGCTACGAAGATTATCGATGAGACCTTTTACCAAAAGCACAAATTTTACGTGAAGTTGTCGTCTATTACCAGGAATGCATACGAATATTGGAATAAAGTCAGTGAAGTGGTAAACAGGAGCGGTACTATTTTTGATGTGCCGCCGGCAACCGTCCGGGGCAATGTGTATAACGTTGATAGTCCGGATGAGACCGTGTTGGGCTATTTTGAAGCCGCTCGGGTGGATACCTCAACATTTTCCATTTATCCCTATCAGTTACCCGTCCCGGTAAACGATCCCTGCAGGACAACCGTTGATCCTGCATGCCGCGCATGTACAACATTGCCAAATAGCACCATGGAAGTGCCGTACAATTATTAATGTTTAATGAAGGCTATTCATCAGATTCATTCTGGGCTATGAGCCAATCTTTTGCTTCGTCCCTGCTGATAAAAGTTTTGATATTCCGTTGTGTTATCCTACGAATGGCACTTAAGAAAATTAAATGCAACCCAGCCGCGCCCACAACGGCTGAAGCTTTGACATGAGGCGTGTTTTTCAAAGCGAAATCTTTCATTGCTTCGCTGCTGGCCCTGGTAAATTTGGTATTTGTTACATCGGTGAGAATAAGAGCACTCTTGGGAGGGAGTGACACAATCTGTTTCTGCGCTTCTTTTAAACCGATTATGGCCTCCTGTGGACTTGTATTCGCAAGGTCCACAATAACGATCCTTTTTTGCTTGTAAAAGATAAGCTCGAATGGTTTCATAATAGTCTACTGATCAAGGTATTATTTCACCCGTGTTTCTCAACAAAACCCCTAAAGTGCATGAATGATTTCCGTTTGTACTTCATTTAGCAATTCAAAATTCATTATTCAAAATTTCTATGGGCGTTGACTTTAGAATCCGTACCTGCTAAATTCAGCGACATGTTAACGGCAGTTTTCCATATCAACAGTTGGTGGTGGCCGGCCCGCTGAAGCGGATCGGCGTTGGGAGAAATTTGTCGTATCAAAGATATTACCAACAAGAAACGTCGAAACCCGCTTAAGGACTATCCTGGGCGGGTTTTTTTATTTTTATGGATCGAAAGAAATTTAAAGAACTTTCAAAATCGTACACAGCCATTCCGGTATACCGTGAGTTGCTGGATGATGTACTGACACCTGTTTCGTTGTTTTTGAAGATCAGGCAGGGAGCGGCTTATCCGTTTCTGCTTGAATCGGTTGAAGGAGGCGAGCAGCTGGCACGTTATTCATTTATCGGGCGGGACCCATACCAGGTGCTTTCCTTTAAAGACGGGAATCTCTGTCTTGAACATGAAGGTCAACAAGAGTCACTTGATGGTGATTTTTATGATCGTTTAAATGAGCTGGTTTCCCGGTACAAAGAGCCGAAACTGCCGGAATTGCCCCGTTTGACTGGTGGTGCCGTTGGCTATGTTGCTTACGATACCATCAGGCAAACCGAATATCTTCCTGACATCCCTGAAGATGATTTAAAGCTGCCGGATGCGATCTGGGCGTTTTATAATGAAGTGTATGCTTTTGACCATGTACGCCATCGGATTATTCTGATTAAGACCATATTTGTCGAACATCCCGAAGTGGATCTGGATAAAATCTATGATCAGGCCTTGAAAGATATTGACCGAATGCAGGACCGACTCAGCCAGGAAATCCAGAAAAACGGAAGTGTTGATCTTAAGACCGAGGATCTGCAAAGCAACACAACCCGTGAGCGATATATGGATATCGTTGAGCAGGGCCGCCATTATATCTATGAAGGCGACATTTTCCAGGTCGTGCTTTCCCAGCGGATCACAACAGAGTATGAGGGTGACCGTTTTATGCTATACCGGGCGTTGAGGACAGTAAATCCATCCCCATATCTTTTTTATCTTGATTTAGGTGATTTTGCATTGATCGGGTCTTCTCCGGAAGTCCAGGTTCGTGTGCAGGATGGAAAGGCCGAAGTTCTGCCCATTGCCGGAACCAGGCCACGGGGCAAAACTCCTGAAGAAGATGAAGAGCTGGGCAGTGAACTTAAGCGGGATGCCAAGGAAGTGTCCGAACATGTGATGCTTGTTGATCTGGGACGAAACGACTTGTCCCGATTCTGTAAACCGGGAACGGTAAAAGTTATGCAAAGCCAGGTTATTGAACGTTTTTCGCACGTCATGCATCTTGTTTCGACGGTGGAAGGCTACCTGCAGGATGAATACACAACCGTTGATGCGCTCCGCTACTGCTTCCCGGCCGGAACCGTGAGTGGTGCCCCTAAAGTGCGGGCTATGGAGATTATTGATGAACTGGAACCAACTAAACGCGGACCTTATGCCGGTGCCGTCGGATATTTCGACTTTTCAGGCAATATGGATACCTGTATCGCGATACGTACCATGATTGCCACTGCCGATCGTGTTTACATTCAGGCTGGTGCAGGTATTGTCGCCGACAGCCAGCCGGCCCGTGAGTACGACGAAACGATGAACAAAGCACGTGCTTTGCTCGAAGCATTAACCGTAGCCAAAGGAATGACTGTAGTATCATGACAAAGACTGTTTCTCAGACAGGTATGAAAACCTCATCCGAAACCCGGATACCAACAATTTTATCAGGGATACAGCCATCGGGCAAACTCCATCTCGGAAATTACTTCGGCGCCATGCGTCAGCATCTCAGAATGCAGCACGAGGGTGACGCCTTCTATTTTATGGCGAACTATCACACGCTTACATCATTGACCGACGGCAAAGAACTCTATCAAAATACTATCGATGTAGCGCTCGATTACCTTGCATTGGGGCTCGATCCCAACAAGTGCACCTTCTTTGCACAGAGTGATGTCCCGCAGGTTACAGAACTTTCATGGATCCTTGGAACACTCTGTCCGAAGAGTCTGATGGAAAAAGGAGTGGCTTATAAAGAAAAAGTGGCTAACGGTCTGGCTCCTAATATCGGCCTGTTTACTTACCCGATATTACAAGCGGCGGATATCCTGATATATCATTCCGATCTGGTGCCTGTTGGTGCCGATCAGAAACAGAATGTCGAGATTACCCGCGATCTTGCTTCCAAGTTTAATAATACGTTCAATGGCGAGTATCTCCGGCTCCCTGAGCCCTACATTATGAAGGCTGTGGCCATTGTACCCGGTGTTGATGGACGCAAGATGAGCAAGTCATACGGAAATGCCATTGACATTTTTGATGAGGGCAAGACATTAAAGAAGAAAGTAATGTCTATCCAGACTGATTCAACCCCGCTTGAAGAACCCAAAGATCCGGACAAATGCAATGTCTATGCCCTTATTAAGCTTTTTGCTGATGAAGGAAAGGCCAAAGAGATCGCGGATATGTACCGGTCCGGCGGATATGGATATGGTCATGCCAAGAAAGAATTACTGGGATTAATTACAAATTATTTTGCTGAGGGCAGAGAACGCCGCAAAGAATTGGAACAGGATCTTGATTATGTGATAGACGTGTTGAAAGAAGGCGGACGCAAAGCCCGTGAACGTGCGGAACAGGTGATGGAACCCATTCGTTCTGTAACCGGCATCATGCGTAATTTTAAAATGACCGACGTTTCAACAACATAAACGAAATTGTCAACTACTGGAATATTGGAAATCGATGGTAATCATATAAAGCTGGTTTGTCATTTATTCTTAAGAAAACGCAAGATGTTCAACCCTCAATTCTTGTTGCCGACTGTTGTTGATAACCACTATTCCAACATTCCATTACTCCAACATTCCATCTAAACACCCGCTATGGTACTTATAATTGACAATTACGATTCATTCACGTACAACCTCGTCCACCTGGTTGCGGAGTTTGCCGGTGAGTATGAGGTCTACCGTAATGATCGCATCACGACCGATGAGGTCCGTGAAAAACAGCCGGATGCCATCCTTATTTCACCGGGGCCCGGACGTCCGGTTGATGCCGGCATCACTGAAGAAGTTATTCGGGAGTTTGGTCCGAATATCCCGGTGCTTGGCGTCTGTCTCGGGCACCAGGCGATAGGTGAAGTGTTCGGTGCCAAAGTGGTCCATGCACCGACATTGATGCACGGAAAGACCTCTTTGATAGAACACGATGGCAAGTCGATCTTCGAATCCATACCACAGCAGTTTCCGGCAACGCGTTATCATTCGCTGGTCCTGGATCCATCGAGCATTACGGATGAGCTTGAAATAAGTGCCCGAACCGCTGATGGCGTGATCATGGGACTTAGACACAAGAGTTATCCTGTTGAAGGAATACAATTTCACCCAGAAAGCATCCTTACCGAAGTGGGGCCGCAGTTACTGAGCAACTGGGTGTCGCAATACATTAAGCCAATATCAACCCCAACCACCTGATGCCGATATGAACGGATCTGAAACTGTGGTTTTTACAGAAATACTTCACAACCTGGCCGATCGAAAAAATCTCGAAGCCGGTCAGGCCAAAGCTGCGCTTGAAGCTATAATCAGCGGCGCTGTTCCTGAGGCTCAGATTGCTGCATTTCTATTTGGGATGCGATCCAAAGGGGAGACCGTCGAGGAATTAACCGCTTTTGTAGAGGTGATGCGCAATGCGGCTATACGGGTTGAAGTGGATATTAAAAATGCGGTTGATTTGTGCGGGACCGGAGGGGATAATGCAAATACCTTTAACATCTCAACAGCCTCAATGTTTGTTGTTGCAGGGGCAGGGGTACCGGTGTTGAAACATGGCAACCGGAGCGTGTCGAGTCGCAGTGGTAGTGCGGATGTCCTGGAGGCCCTGGGAGCCGTAGCGGCGCTTCGAAAACCCCAGGTCGAAGATGTGTTCAATGCCACGGGACTCGCATTCATGTTCGCTCCCTATTTTCACCCTGCCATGAAACACGTGATGCCTGCACGCCGGGCACTTCATCTGCGGACATTTTTCAATATCCTCGGGCCGTTGCTGAATCCGGCAGCCGTCAAACGCCAGGTGGTAGGAGCTTATAACCGGCAGGTGGCTCACCGGATCATACAGATACTCAGAAACCTGGGAACCGATTTTGCCTACGGCATCAATGCCGAAGATGGTCTGGATGAATTCAGCACGACAACCTATACGGATGTCTATGAACTGAAGCACGAGTTGTACTCTGATGTGATCCGGTTTGATCCCCGTGGCCTCGGTATCTCTTTGGCTCAGTCTGATGATCTGAAAGGCGGGGACAAAGATGTCAATGCCGGGATCATTAAAAATATTTTGAAAAGTAAAGGCACACCGGCTCAGCAGGATATCGTGACTCTGAACGCTGTATTCGGGATTCACGCTTCTGGTATTGCTGAGAGCCTCAAAGAAGCTCACGATCTGGCTCGTGAAAGCATCGCCAGTGGTAAGGCAGCACACAAGCTAAAGCAGTTTGTTGAAGCAACGAATGATGTCAGTTCAAGCACGAAACAGGATATGCCATGAGTACGATCCTGGATAAAATCGTTGAACAGACCCGGGAAGATCTTGCGAAGCGAAAGCAAAAAGTGAAGGTCGCAGACTTCCGGTCATTTCAAGTATATGAGCGTCAGAGAAGGTCAATGTACGAGGCTCTTCATATGGAAAATGAAGTAGCCATTATTGCCGAGATTAAGAAGGCTTCGCCATCGAAAGGACTCATCCGGCCCGACTTCAATCCTGAGAAACTGGCTGAATCATATTTGAAAGGCGGGGCGGCGGCGATATCCGTTTTGACTGATGAGCCTTTTTTTAAAGGCCGTTTAGAGTTTCTCGAAAAAGTATCAATACTATCAGATAAACCAATCCTGCGCAAAGATTTTATCATTGATCCTTATCAAATCGAAGAAGCACGTGCATTCGGTGCGGATGCTATTTTGTTGATTGTGCAAATCACGGATGGTTCCCAATTGAGTGAACTTCTGCATGCCGCAGATGAATCGGGACTCGAATGCCTCGTTGAGTGTTATAATGAAAACGATTTTGAGCAGGTGAGTTTTGATGAAGCCAGAATTCTCGGCGTTAATAACCGGGACCTGAACACTTTTGAAGTGCAGATTCACCGGGGTGTTTCATTACTCGAACGATCGCCCGCCGGAATTGTTAGGGTGTCGGAAAGCGGCATCACTTCCCTAGATGACCTGTGTTATCTATATGATCACGGCATTCATGCTGCGCTCATAGGTGAATACTTTATGAGGCAGAAGGATCCGGGACAATCGGTGAAGGATTTGAGAGAACAGCTTCGTGAATATACCAGTTCAAAAAAACCAATTTCATAATTACACATGTTTTTAGAAGACGATTTAGAACCCAGAACACGCGTTAAAATTTGTGGTCTCACGACACTGGAGCATGCCAGATATGCATCCGGGGCGATGGCTGATTTTCTGGGGTATATTTTTTATGAAAAGAGTCCCCGTTATATCAATCCGTCGGAAGCAGCAGCCATCATCACGTGGATCGAGGGACCGGCAAATGTCGGCGTTTTTGTAAATCATTCAATCGATGATGTAAATGACATCGCTCGCCTGAGTGGCATTGAATACGTTCAATTGCATGGCGATGAATCTCCGGAATACTGCGAGCTTATTGAGAAACCCATCATCAAAGCCTTTCGTGTGAAAGCAGATGATACCACCGAATCGCTGCATGACAGGATACAACCCTATCGTGACGCCGCTTCTTACTTTTTGTTTGACGCATATAGTTCGGATGTTTATGGCGGGAGTGGAAAAGTATTCAACTGGGAAATTTTGACTGATTTCGACAGCCCCCGTCCTTTTTTACTGGCAGGAGGCCTATCCTCGAAAAACATTAAGGAAGCCGTTAACAGCGTGAATCCCTATGGACTCGATGTCTCGACGAGCCTGGAAGACAAACCCGGAGTTAAAAGCTTTGAGAAAATGGAAACATTCTTCGATGTCATGCAGGAAATCTGGGGTGGTCAGCGTGAGGAATAAGCTGGAAACCATATCAAATGCAGTAATAATCAAAGCAGTTTATTAGTTGAATTAATTTTTATAAATCAAGCATAATCATACCGATGCAGAAACAATTAACAAAATATGGCGCTCCAGCGAGCAGTGGTTATTACGGAAAATTCGGCGGCCGTTTTGTACCGGAAATTCTTATTCCGGCTTTGGAAGAACTCGATATCGCTCTCGATGACGCCGAAAAAGACCCCGCATTTCGTAAACAATACCTGGATCTTCTGCGCGAATACGTTGGCCGGCCGACACCATTGACATACGCCGGCCGATTAACCGAATATTATGGCCATGGCCGTATCTATCTAAAAAGAGAAGATCTGTGCCACACGGGCGCTCACAAGATCAACAACACGGTTGGACAGATACTGCTGGCACGAAGGATGGGCAAAGAGCGCATCATTGCAGAAACAGGTGCCGGGCAGCATGGCGTTGCCACAGCGACCGTCTGTGCCTTGTTTGGCATGGGATGTACCGTGTACATGGGTGCAGAGGATACACGCCGTCAGCGGCTGAATGTGGAACGCATGCAGCTTCTCGGTGCAGAAGTGCGTCCGGTGACGAGCGGCTCGCAAACACTGAAGGATGCCACGAATGAAGCCATTCGCGACTGGGTGACTAATGTCTCCGATACATTTTATATCATAGGTTCGGTCGTTGGTCCGCATCCGTATCCGAAGATGGTCCGCGATTTCCAGAAGATAATCGGTGCAGAAGTGCGGGAGCAGATGCTCGAAAAAGAGGGGAAATTGCCGGACTATATACTCGCCTGTGTTGGTGGCGGGTCTAACGCGATGGGTATTTTTTATCCATTTCTGAATGATCCATCGGTAAAAATGATTGGTCTCGAGGCCGCCGGAGAAGGTGTCGAGACGCATAAAACGGCTGCTTCGATGACAGTAGGTACTCCGGGTATTTTACATGGTGCGATGAGCTACCTGCTCCAGGACGAGGACGGGCAGGTGGAACTGGCGCACTCAATCAGTGCCGGTCTTGATTATCCTGGTGTGGGACCTGAGCATGCGTATCTCCACGATACCGGGCGCGTTCAATATTATCCGGTTACCGATGCAGAGGCGATGGAAGGAGTGAAGCTCGTGTCTCGAAAGGAAGGCATCATTCCGGCACTTGAAACCGCACATGCTGTCGCATGGCTTGAGAAGCTGATGCCCGATACACAAACCGACGACCTTATTGTTATCAGTTTTTCCGGTAGGGGCGACAAAGACATGGAAACGATCTCAGCTAATTTGAAATAACCGAACCCGATGATCACGACAAAAAATCGTATTCAAACATTATTTGAACAAAAGAAGAAAGACGATAAAATTCTCAGCCTCTTTCTGACAGCAGGATATCCTCATCCGGATGAAACCGTTGGATTGATGAGGGTCCTTGCGAATTCGGGTGCTGATATGATAGAGCTTGGTATGCCATACAGCGATCCGTTGGCTGACGGTCCGACGATTCAGTATGCCAGCAATGTGGCACTCGAACAGGGAATACGAATGAAACGTATCTTTGAAATGGTCAGTGAGTTTCGCAAACATTCAGACATTCCGGTGATCCTCATGGGATACCTGAATCCTGTTATGCATTACGATGCCGAAGCTTTTTGCAGAGACGCTGCCGATGCCGGAGTCGACGGGTTAATCCTTCCTGATCTGCCGCCCGAGGATGCTCACCTTGTTCGTGATCATGCCATAAAGAATGGACTGGACATGGTTTTCCTGGTCGCACCGAATACAAATGAGAAACGCCTGGAGAAGATTGATCAACTCTCGACTGGTTTCGTTTACTGTGTGTCGGTAACCGGGGTAACCGGAGCGAGATCTGGTGAAGAAGTCGCTGCATCGGTTGGAAGGTTCATTAAAAGGGTCAGGGCTCATGTCACCAACAATCCGGTACTGATCGGTTTCGGCATTAAAAATCATGAAGATGCTTTGAGGATTGCTGCAGACGCAGACGGTTTTATCGTTGGAAGTGCGTTAATCGATTGTATCCGACAGGCTTATCCTGCAAAGGGATGGAAGGATAATGTCGCAAAGTTTGTTACAGAGTTGAAGTATGGATCTCAAAATCGTTGAGGTGTATATGTGAAATTGTATCTTTGATACGTTTCAAATTTATTGCTGGTCACTGGCAATACGAATTAATAAATTTGTTGATGCCGGAACAAAGATTATCGGATTATTACATTTTAATTCATGTCTTTTTAACTTCATGGATATGAATATGTTAATCCTTCCACCGCCAGCCATAGCCTTTGGCGGAGGCCTGATTCCTAAATCACAGTTTTTCATTTTTTCACGAGACTCTGTAAGAACGTAAGAATGAATATGAAAAGACTATTATCACCAATATTACTGTTACTTTCCTGTCTCTATCTGTTTCAAGCATGCAGTGGGGATTATCGCAAGGATGCCGTCGGTGAGCCGGACGGTATCTGGGTAGTCATGGACTCCACGAAATGGGACAGTCAGACAGCCAATGCGATACGCAAAGTATTTGGAAGCCCGATAACGACACTTCCATCCGAGCAGCCACGATTTGATTTGCACTTTCTAAACCTGAGAAGCAGCTCAGATCTGGATTTCGCAAAACAAAGAAAGAACGTAATCTTTGCTGCTCCGCTGAACGACAGTTCGAATACCGCTGCATATCTTCGTTCTTTACTGAGCAAACCGGTGCAGCAACTGGTCGACAATCAGAAAAATTTTGCTTTTCCTCTTAAAAACAAGTGGTATCAAAATCAATGGACTCTTTTGCTGACTTCCACATCCGACTCAGCTCTTGCCAAGAAAATCGTTGGTTCGGAGCAACAGCTTCTGGATAATCTCATGGATTTTCAACATACACGCTGGCAGACTAGCATTTACAATCGCGGTGAAGTTACGGCTATCGAGGATACCTTATGGAAGGAACACGGCTGGAAGATTCGGGTGCAGCATGACTATGTATTGCATGTAGATACAACTGACTTTGTCACCCTGAGACGATATATGCCGGATAATGACCGTTGGATCTGGGTATGGTGGAAAGATAACGTAAATAACATCGATTACCTTGATCCTCAGTGGGTTAATGCTACGCGTGACAGTCTGAATGAGCATTACATTCGCGGCTCCGAAGACAGCTCCTATGTGTCGACCGAGTACCGGACGGATGTTATTTCCAGAACCATTAAGTTTAATGGATTGTATGGCATTGTTACGCACGGAAGATGGCATATGACTAATGGCGCGATGGGCGGACCTTTCGTCAACTACACGTTCTATGTTCCGTACCAGCACCGGTTATATTCCATGGAATTCTCCGAGTTTGCACCGAGATACAAGAAACGCCGATTCATCCGTCAGTTTGAAGCAATGGCATATACATTTAAAGCTGATTCCACTCTGACACCGGAGCAAATTTCTGGTAAAGCAATGATGAAAGACGAGGCGAAAAAAAATAAGTGATCAGCGGTCTAAATCAGGATGTTTTTAGATTTTTAAATATTTGGCATGCGATGCAATAACAGATGTATCGGGCTTTCCAAGATATTCAGCTATTGTCTGCTTGAAAGTTTCGATATGCTCAAAGGTTAGAAAATATTTCGCTTTAATTTTTTCAAGTGTGTGCAATTTGATGATGACATGTTGTTTGGTCAGATACATATCATGAATCTGATCAACGGGAATAATTTTTTTTCGCCGAAAAGGTTTTTTAAGGATGATGTATTCCCTTTGAAAAGCTACATAATTGTTTTTATCGGAGTAACGAAGAATATATCCCTGCAGAACCAGCGCAAAAGTGAACAGAAAATAAGGTGTGACTAATATGCCAACCCAATGATCTTCATGATGCGAAGAGAGGTAATCGGACAGGCCGATCGTAAAATAACCCAATCCGATCAGGGGCAACAGAAAAATCCGTAGAAAACGGCCCTGAAGCGACGTAGGTGGCTCTATTAAAGATATTTTGATCTCCCTCATGTCAGATATACTCTAACCCCGAACCTCAAATTGTTTGAATAAATGAACGACTACTTTCCAAAACACAGACTAAAATTTTACACCATTGTCTCCAATCAGTCTTTCCAAATCCCGATTGGCTATAATACTTTTAATTTTTATAAGATAGCCCCCTTATCAGCAAAAGTTAATGCGTCGCAACGAGTGTTGCCATTAGAATGTTATTAGATATATATACAATACAGAATCGGCGTGAATGGTTTTTACCTGTTTCGGCTTCAGTTTATTCGCTGAATGATAGGAGAAACCGATTAATAAATGAGTCTTTGCTATATTGCTCCCTATGAAAATTAGTCGGTACCTGAAAATCTTCCGGATTCTGTTCCGGTATTATCGAAAAAGTTTTAAGAAAGAATACGGCCTTGCCCTGCAAAACGTAGAGGATGAACTCTATGAAATCAATCTGAAGGTGGAGCCGTATCTCAAGGCTATTTCTTTTTTCCTCGTATTTGTCGCTTTTCTGACGATACTTATTCCCTTTGGTTTTCGCCTCAGCTTCGATATGCGAGAGTGGAACCAGGTTTTGGAAATCGGCTTGCTTCATGGATTCGTTTTCTTCTTCATCCTGCGGGTTATTTTGACTTCGCGTCGTCTTGAGTTCATTAAAAAGCGGTGGTTTGAGGGCGTTTTAACAGTCTTTGCAGTGATTATCATCCTGTCTTACTGGATTAGCGATTTTACCCTGCACGTTGGTCTTCTGGAATCATTGGGTATCGTAAATCCAGGTGACTGGGTTTTGGGTGCGGTTAAGTTGTATCTCTTCCTTCTGGTAATTATCAAGGTCATCCAGGGAACACCGGCTTTGCTGGATATCGAAAATAACACAGGACGACTGTTGGTCATCAGTTTCATGTTGTTAATACTGTTTGGTGCCCTGGTTCTGATGATGCCTCGTATGACTGTCGACGAACAGGGATTATCTTTCGTAGATGCATTATTTACATCGACCAGTGCTGTCTGTGTCACCGGGCTGATTGTTGTTGATACCGCAAGACACTTTACATTTTTGGGACAGGTGGTGATTATGATGTTGATCCAATTTGGTGGGATTGGCATCGTTACCTTTGCGACGTTTTTTGCGATATTTCTCCGCAGCGGACTGGGTGTGGGACAAATGACATTCGTGCGCGAGATACTCCAGGAGGATAGCGTCAACGAGATCTTCGGAACACTGCGCCGCATTATCGGCCTAACATTGTTTATAGAACTGATAGGTGCTGTTTCTTTCTACTACAGCTGGCGCCAGCTCATTCCAAATCCATTTGACAGGGCATGGTTTGCCATATTTCACGCGGTGTCGGCGTTTTGTAATGCCGGTTTTTCGTTATTTACAAATAGTCTGGCTGATCATGTCAACGTTATAAATCCAGGTGTGAACATCACAACGATGCTGTTGATTATATTTGGTGGTCTGGGTTTCACGACGATTTGGGAGTTAGGATCAAACATTAAAAGAGGCAAACCCCGTACCTACGGGTTATCCGTGCATTCACGCCTTGTAATTATAACAACTCTCGTGCTTATTATCTCCGGCGCGGTCACCTTAATCGCTACCGAATGGAATGGAATAATGGCCGGATATACGGGAGTCCAAAAGGTCATGATTGCCTTCTTCCAGAGTGTTACTACAAGAACTGCAGGATTCAATACTGTCGACATTGGAAAGATTGGACCGCCGGCAACCATGTTTATGATGATACTCATGTTTCTGGGGGCATCGCCGGGGTCAACTGGCGGCGGGATTAAAACGACAACCATTGCCGTGCTTGTTCTGGCTGTAGGATCGACGATACGTGGGCACAAGCGGATAGAGGTTGCTCATAAAACGTTACCCGTTGATGTCGTATTCGAAGCTTTGACCGCGCTCTTATTGGGTGTGACGCTGGTTTTTGGAAGTACACTTTTGCTCACGGTTTTTGAGCATAATAATTTTGTTGATCTTTTATTTGAAGAAATTTCTGCTTTTGCGACGGTTGGATTGTCACGCGGAGTGACACCGCATCTTGACAGCATCGGCAAGATCATTCTCGTTCTTTCCATGTACACAGGACGTGTAGGAAGCATCACACTGGCTGTGGCGTTTGCCAAGAAAATAGATAAGAGAAAATACAGGTATCCGAAAGAGTCGGTACTTGTTTCGTAATTGTTTTAATCTGTAAAAATAATTCTCAGGAATGGCTAGGGAAAAAGATACACAATTTGCAGTTATAGGTCTGGGTGCCTTCGGCTTTTCACTTGCCCGGACACTGGCAGAAAAGGGGGCCTTTGTAATGGCCATCGATCATGATATCGAACGCATTGAGGCCATCAAAAGATACGTTGCGGAGGCAATATGTTTCGATGCTACAGATCCGGAACAATTATTGGCCCATGGCGTCACCAATGTTGATGTTGTTGTGATTGCTATTGGAGAAGTGTTCGAACCGGTTGTTTTGATTGCTATGGAGCTGCTGAATGCAGGTGTCAAAAGGATCATTGCCAGGGCAAGCAATGAGACACAGGAGACCATCCTGAAAAAGATTGGTATTCGGCAAGTTATTCATCCCGAGAAGCAGGTGGGTGAACGAATGGCCATTGCATTGCTTCACTCCAGTGTTCGCGATGTCTTTGAACTGACCGAAGATCTGGCGATTTTCGAACTGGACTCGCCAAAGACCATGTACAATCATACATTGCAGGAATTAAATCTACGCAGCAGGTATAATGTAAACCTCATAACCATTAAGCGACCGTTGTTGCCTGAGATAGAAGATGATTCCAACGAGAATTTTGAAGTTTTAGGAGTGCTGACTGGCGACACACGTATCGTGAAAGGAGACAAGCTGGTAGTTGTGGGCAGCGAAAAGAGCATCAACAAGATGCTGAGTACCACAAATAGATAATGAGTCCTCATGGAAGTGTTAAACTCTGGAAATACCTCGTTTAAGATAGAGGTTCCGTACCGATTGTATCAGACTGGTGATGCTGTCAATAAGCCCATGATCCTGTACCTTCATGGGTATGGTCAGGAATTGGATAGTTTTGTTGAGGCAACGCAATCGATGCATAATCTTGAGGCGTATCACCTGTATATCCAGGCTCCGTATCCGGAGTACACGATGGTCCGCAAGGGGCGGAGATGGGGATATTCATGGTATTTGTATGATGGCGATCGAGATAATTTTATTCGTTCGCTGGAATATACGTCCGAATTTATCCAGGGAGTGGTCGATCAGCTGGCGTCGTTTGTCTCGATTAGCAGGCTTGTCATTTTTGGATATTCGATGGGTGGTTATGTTGGCGGTTATTTTGGTTTGACGCGATGGAAACACACAAATGCAATGATCCTTATCGGGTGTCGTATTAAAACGGAAGTTGTGGCCGGTGACTGGAATGACCGCAAACATATTAGGATATTGGCATTACACGGAAAAAATGATAATAATGTACTATTCGAACCGCAGCAGAAGGAGATTGAATTTTTGAGAGAAAAAGGAATCAACGCGGATTTGAAATTACTGGATGAAGGACACAAACTTGGGGAAAGTTATCTCGAAGAATCGTGTAAGTGGTTGTTATCAGAAGGATTTAAGAAGATTCTTTAGAAGTCGATATTTATATATGTGAATAAATTGTAGAATTTCATAATATGAAATAAATTTAACCCAAGGCATCATAAGGTTATAGAGTCGTTATATGGATACCAAATACGGCACAAACGATCCAGTTGATCTTGCTAACAATAGCGATAAAACTACCAACATGAGAATATTAGTTGTTGAGGACGAAGAATCAATCCGTAGTGTACTCAAGACTTATCTGAAGAACCATGAATTTGACGTCGTCGATTCTGGCATGGGTAATGAGGGTTTGAAATTTGCTTTGGAAAATGATTTTGACTGCATCCTTATGGACATTGACTTGCCCGATACTTCTGGTCTGGAAGTATTGAAAAACCTCAGGGAGAATGGGGTTGATACCCCTCTGATTTTCCTGACAGGTACCAAAAAGGTGGATGTCAAAGTTGAGGGATTTGAATATGGCGCGGATGATTATGTAACCAAACCCTTTGATTTTAAAGAGTTGGTTGCCCGTATCAAAACGATTGCCCGCCGTAAGAAACAAGTCGAAAATGCCGAACGCAAAGAAGTTCTCAATTGCGGATCTCTTAAACTAGACTTGCTGAATCGTGAATTCAAGATCAAAGACAAACTGATCTTTCTGACAAACAACGAGTTCAATCTGCTGGCATACTTTTTGAAACACAAGAACGAAGTTGTATCGAGGCAGGAACTCTCCGAGAATGTCTGGCACATCTATTTTGATACTCAGACAAACTTTGTGAACGTATATATCAGCTATTTACGCAAAAAAATGCGTTCAGAACTCGATGAGGATTTGATCGAGACCATCAGGGGCGAAGGCTTTCGCCTGAATTGTCCTGACTGATTGCTTCGCTGATAATAGTGTCTAAAAGCATCTTGCCCGAATGATTTCATCACGGCTTCCGGAGCCGTTTATTGAGAGATTATGTGCAATTCTTGAACCCGGGTTGTGCAATTCCGTATTATCTACATTCTCTGAAGAGAAGATGACGTCTTTTCGTCTGAATAAATTGAATGGTGGTGATATTGAATCAATCAAAAGACTTACAGATCTTGGACTTGATCTACAACTTGTTGAGGGGTTAGACAATGTCTGGGGTGTTAAATCTGGTCAGAGAGATCTGTTGATTGGTTCAGCAGAGTTTGAGAAGGGCGAAATATACGTTCAAAACATATCCAGTATGATTCCGCCGGTGATACTGGCTCCCACACAAGATGATCGGGTTCTCGATCTTACCGCCGCACCCGGCAGTAAAACTCTCCAACTTGCGGAAATGACCGGTGACATGGGACAGCTATTAGCTGTTGAGAAAGTTCGTAAACGGTTTTATAAGCTTAAGGATAACCTTCAGAAGAATGGAGCAGGTTTCGTAAAGACGTTTATGGGCGACGGCGAAAAAGTCTGGAAACGTAACATGGAGACCTTCGATCATGTTCTGCTCGATGCTCCATGTTCCACAGAGGGGCGGTTCATGGAAACCGATCCTGAGACATACCGATATTGGTCCATGCGTAAGATCAAGGAGATGGTGAGAAAACAGAGCCGGCTGCTATTCTCCGCAGTTCAATGCCTCAAACCCGGTGGATCACTGGTATATTCGACTTGTACATTTGCACCGGAAGAGAATGAGGGTGTGGTTGACCGTATAATGCAAAAGTTTGATGGCCGACTGTCGATCGAAGAAATAGATATGCCAGAGGGTACAAATTGGACACCAGGGTTAACAACCTGGAAAAGCAAGAGATTTAATCCTCAAACAGAACGAGCTCGCAGGATATTGCCTGATCATAGTTATGAGGGATTTTTCATCTGTAAAATCAAAAAAACAACGACCACGATCGGGTAGTTGACTATGGTGCCGGTTTCGTAAATAGGGAGTCCGGGAATGAGGTGTTCAGGTGAATGCTATTGATTTTAAGACTTGAGATCTTATTCCCGTCAACCAGGGTTTCAATGCTATAAGGTAAAATTAGTCCCTGTATTTTTCGAAAATCCCCATAGTTGGTTTCAATTTCAGCCATGTAAGAAGAAACAGGATTGGTCGCAGACATTTTTTTACGTGTAACCTCACGGATGATGTGATAGGTTCGACTATCGACAAACATTGTTGTTTTGTCTCCTTTCGGATTCTGTACGATTAACTTGTACGAATCAATGGAGTCAACCATGGCCTTCCCTTGTAGTGCTACTTTATTGTGCTTCTGCTTGTAATTTACAAGAGGTCCGTCAAAATCGGCCTGTTCTTTTAATGACCGGGCTTCCGTTGGAGTCATTGACTGGATGACAGATCGGTCACCCTGCGGAATTTTTGCCCAGCCATTGTGGCCGTCATAAGCCTGAACGATCGTATCGTTACGCATCGTAAGTTCAATACGTAGCTTCTCAGGTCTCTCCATGAAGATGATGAATGGCGCACTAATACCATTCATGTTCGCATAACCGGACATTTGAATCGAATGAACCTTCTCAATTTGTTTCAGTCCGCCTCTCGCGGCAAGATTATGGCTAATAACGTTTTCAACGGTCTGTGCCTGTACAGTTACTGATAAACATAGTGATAGGGCAAACCCTATAAGATTTGATTTTATCCGGAAATGGAGTGCCATGCTGATTGTTAGTGACTAAAATGCGTGGGAGAAAATATATTTTTCACGCTGGGTACTTGTTGGAAATATAGTTGGTCAAATGATCGATTTCGACTTTCTGGGTAGAAATAATTTCTTTAACAAGGTCACCAATTGATATTAATCCAAGAAGTTTATTGTCATGGATGACAGGACAATGACGAAATTTGTGATTGGTCATCAACGCCATGCACTCCTCAATGGACTTGTCAGGTGTGACATAATAAACCTTAGGCGACATTATTTCACGGACTTTGGTTTCCTGTGAGGTACGACCCTTTAGGATTACTTTCTTTGCATAGTCGCGCTCCGATATCATTCCTACCACTTCCATATCGTCCATAACGACAAGAGCGCCGATATTCTTTTCGGCCATTTTGGAGATGGCTTCATAAACAGTTGAATCGGGGTGTATCACGTATACATTGTTTCCTTTTTTTCGAAGCAGATCGGTTACTAACATAGGAAGCCTCCATTTGTGATCGACATAAATAACAGTTAGTTATTACTTATTAAAGTCAAAACATGAAAATAATACAAATAAATCCTGCGAGGTTTGCAAACATGCCTCAGTTGGAGAATTATCTTTGATTTTCAAAAATGTTATTTTGAAAATCAAAGGCATTCACTTGATGATTTTTACTATGCATAAGCCTGATACAACCGAGCGGATTTCTTATCTCCGGCAGTTCATTACTGACAAACGATACGACGTTTTGAATAACATACTAAATAAACGTACACGCCATATCACAGTTGCTCTTGAAGATATCAATCGTCCTCATAATGCCAGTGCCGTTCTTCGCAGTTGTGATTGTTTCGGCATACAGGATGTCCACATAATTGAGAATAGAAACAAATTGGATATCAGTGGACGTGTGACGAGGGGCGCCGAATCGTGGCTGACGATACAAAAGTATAAGGGACAAGGGAGAAGAAATACAGAAAAATGTATAAAAACGCTAAAGAGTAAAGGGTATAAAATTATAGCAATGACCCCTCATGACCCGGTGTGCGAGCTTGGTGATCTTGAGGCCGATGATAAACTGGCTCTTTTATTTGGTACAGAGAAAGTTGGCCTTTCTGATACGGTATTGAAGCAGGCGGACAAAAGAGTAGTAATTCCAATGCGCGGTTTTACAGAAAGCTTCAACATTTCAGTGAGCGTGGCACTTGTATTATTTGCCCTGCGTGCTAAACTCGAGGCCAGCAGTATTAGATGGGAACTGGATGACAGAGAAAAGCAGGAACTTATGCTGGAGTGGCTTCGTCACAGCATACGGGAATTCGAAATGATCGAAGATGGATACTTTGGGAAGGAACAAAAACTATCTGATCAATAAACGGTGAGATTACACTAAATCTGATTTTATTCCACCGTTATTTATTCTCAAATCATGCGAGATACCGAACCGATACATTCAGTGCGACTAAATTTGAATCCGATTAGTCGAGCGAACTGGTATTCTCGTTAGAGATTTTCTTGAAGCTGCTGTATTCTTCCGGAGTAAGATCTCCAAACAGGTAATAGAGCGGATTTACCGGCGTGCCGTTGATCCTGACTTCGTAATGAAGGTGCGGACCTTCTGTGAGACCCGTGTCGCCTGAATAGGCAATGATGTCCCCACGTTTTACCTTTTTTCCGGGACGAATACCCTTGGCAAATTTCGAGAGGTGGGCATAGCGGGTCTGGAAACCGTAACCATGATTGATTTCAACGAGGTTGCCATACGTTCCGTCACGCGAGGCATATTTGATGATGCCATCAGCCGTAGCATAAACCGGTGTTCCAACACTTGCTCTGAAATCAAGACCTTCATGCATTCTGCGAAGGTGCAAGATCGGATGAAATCTCATTCCGAAACCACTTAATACAATACCTTTGACCGGACGAATGGCGGGGGTATGGGCCAGGCGAACTTTATTCTTGTTGTAGTAATTTTTAATCTCGTTAAAACTGACCTTCTGGATATTAATCTTACGCTGTATGCTTTCCAGGTTGCCGGCCGTCCATTTCAACACATGAGCAGCGGGGTCACTATAGGAATCAAATTTAGCATAGATGTCAGCGCCCCCGACACCCGCTTCTCTTTCTCCGTATGAGATGGGCTTCATGCCAAGTACGGAGCGGTAAATTTCATTGTCGGTTTTTGCCAGAGAATCAATCTTTGTGTCGATCGTCGTGATAGTCTTTTTCGTCTTGTTGAGCTGCTGGACCAGAACGTGATTTTCTGCTTTGAGGGCAATTTCTGCAGGCGTTCCGGCTGTGGATGCGAGGATGGTAATACCGATGCCCGCCATAACAATACCCGTGATTAACCACAGGCTTGCGTTATAGATAATTTTTTCCAGCGTACTGTAATGTACCGGGACTAACTTACATTCGTGTTCGTCGTAATAAAAATATTTTTGTGAGTCCATGCAGGGGTTATCGGACACTTGAAATGGGGTTTAAGAAACTTCGGGAAATTATAAAGAATGCCCTGCATATCCAATTACACGATAACATTTCATTAGGTTTTGATAATCATTCGACATCACCTTCAAAATATTCAATAGCTCTCTGGGGAGCTTTTGTTTTTTTACTCTTTTCGGCTATGTGTGTGCGAATTTTTTCCTGAAACGCCTTGGCAGCGTCATATCCGTAATGGGATAAGAGGTGATTCATTGCTATAACTTCAGCAATAACAGTGATATTTTTCCCAGGTGTGATAGGTAAACGTATATAGGGGATATCAACTCCCAAAATAGAAACATGTTGCTGATCAAGGCCAGTTCTGTCAATATTTTCAGACTCTTCCCACAGACAAAGTTCGACGACAACTTCAAGCCTTTTTTGATAACGAATGGCACGAATTCCAAACATCGACATGACATCTATAATGCCTAAACCACGAATTTCCATGAAGTGTTTATTGATCTCAGTTGCCGACGCCATCAGTACATTACTTTTCTGAGTCAGGATGACAACATCATCTCCGACAAGACGATGACCACGTTCGACAAGATCAAGTGCAACTTCGCTCTTTCCAATCCCTGATTTCCCGGTAATCAGTATGCCGATGCCGTAGACATCAACCATAGAACCATGCACCATTGTCTGTACGGCAAACTGATCTTCCAGAAAATCACGCAAGAGAAACATAAATTTAGTCGTTCCCAGTGAAGTAGCGAAGATCGGTATGCTGGCGTCTGTTGCCATCTTAACAAGTTCTTCATCAATTTTGTTGTCATCCGTTAAAAAGATGACTGGAAGCTTGAACTGTATCAGATTCTGAAACGCCGATTTACGCTTGTTCTTTGATAAATAATTAAGGAATTGAGTCTCCGTATTTCCGAGAATCTGGATACGATGGTAAGTGAATAATTCCACATATCCCGCCAGAGCGAGACCGGGGCGGTGGAGTTCCGCCTCGGTCACGTAACGCTCGTCGCTGTTAATTCCATGATTATGGGGTTCAAGATCAACGGGAAGCCATTCTTTCAACTGTCTTACCAGCTCTGAAACGCTGATCTTTTCTTTTTTTGGAATTGGTGGATACGGCTGTAAGACCATGATAAATTATTATTTAAATTGTAGATGCTTTTCTTTGTATTTGATCAACTGCTTTCGAAGGTCTTCAACCGCTTTCATAATAGCTTGTTCATATGTGGGAGCTTCTTCATTAGCGTTTAAAAATGTTCGGGCGACTTTCAATTTTAGTTCAACTTTTTGTGGGTTTTCCGGGGATTCATTTGGCATAAAAACAATATCACAACTCATTAATCCATCATAAAATTTTTCAAGTTTGTTTACATTTTCATTGGCAAAATTCTGGAGTCTATCACTTGCTGTGAAATGACGTGCAGTGATGGTGGTATTCATATGTCGCTCCTTTTCGATTGTGGATTAGTTGTTTCAGCCCTTGGATGGGCTTTATCATATACTTTGCGAAGATGATCGAGACTGGTATGCGTGTAAACCTGCGTTGCAGCCAGATTTGCATGCCCTAACAGCTCTTTGATCACCCGAATGTCCACACCACGGTCAAGCAGATGAGTTGCGAAACTATGTCGCAATACGTGTGGACTTTTTTGCGAGACTTCACTCGCTGCTGTAAGATACTTTTGAACAATTCGTTGTACTGCTCTTGGATATAATCGTTTTCCTTTTTTTGTTAGAAAGAGAGCCATATCGGGTACTTTAGGATCCCGAAACTGATATCTGATTTCGAGATATCCTTCCAGCGCCGCTTGTGCCTGTTTCCCAAATGGGACGATTCGTTCTTTGGATCCTTTTCCCATTACACGCACAAGACGACGTTTCAAGTCAAGATGAGGCAGGTCGATAGCAACCAACTCACGTAAACGGATACCAGTGCCATACAGCAGTTCGAGAACCGCCTGATCGCGGACACCTTCCGGGGTAGTCTGATCAACCAGTTTCATGAGATTGTCAATCTCATGTTCACTTACTGTTTGAGGCAGTCTTTTTTCTTTTCGGGGAATAATCAGATGTTGGGCCGGGTTCGATTCAACATAGCCTCTCCGGTAACAGAAACGGAAGAAGGCCCGAAGTGAAGCGGTTTTTCGCGCAATACTGCTCTTGGAAAAACCGTCATCAGATAATTGTCCCATCCAGAGGCGCAGCATTGGTCGTGTAATCTTTTCAAGTTCGGGATCCGGCTGCCTGGTGAAGCCGATAATGAATGCTTCAAATTGGTTCAAATCATTTTGATATGCCGCCAAGGTATGAGTCGAGGCATTTCGCTCGATTTCCAGATATTGCAAGTATGCTTTAATTGCCTCTTTCATCTAATAATTAATATGATATTTTCTTCGAAAAAGAAAAAAGAACAAACTGATGTAATGCAATGCGGGATAGAACTAAAGGTGCTGTATAGAAGAATTCTTTATAAGTTAATCGTTCGTTAAACTATTTACCTCAATTATAACCAACGAACACTCCCATCTGCAAGGGAATTGTTGTCAGTAACAAAAAACTTATCCAGTGATTGTATTTTCTTCTATATAAACACCCGATCAGCTACAAAATGTTCACACTGCACCAATATAAAAAACAGTCCACAACATGAAACTGATTAATTCTCAGATCGAAAGATATGCTGAAAAATTAACCTTTGATGAATCAGAAATTCTTTCTGCTGTATCAAAGGCGACGCATGAGGAACTTGAATACGACCAAATGTTAAGTGGAAAGCTTGAGGGGCGTTTCCTGAGATTGTTAGTCCAGTTGACAGGTGCCCGAAGAATTCTTGAGATCGGGATGTTTACCGGATACTCGGCTTTGAGCATGGCGGAAGTCCTACCCGAAGGCGGGGAGATAATCACCTGCGACACCAATGAGCGCTATTCAGGGATCGCCCGTCGTTTTTTTGAGAAAACTCCCGCAGGGAGAAAAATCACGATAAAAATTGGAAAGGCATTACAAACACTAAAAAATATTTCCGGTCCGTTTGACCTCGTTTTTTTGGATGCAGATAAGAAAAACTATCCGGAATACTATAACGTCCTTCACCCATTACTCAGAGTGGGCGGATTGCTGGTTGTGGATAATGCTTTTTGGGATGGAAAAGTGATCGATCCCATTGACCGGCAAGATGATAAGACCATGGCTATCGATCAATTGAATAACATAATCCATGATGATCCTACCGTAGAAAACGTCCTATTGACGATTCGAGACGGCATTAATCTGGTCAGAAGAGTACAATAGTTGTTTACAAAACTCGGGTTGCTCTATTCCATACTGTGCATTTACACAGTATGGAATAGGTTAATTACACCTGTTTTTTGGGATGCAATAGCTCAATCTTGAACACAGATTGTTGGAGGATTTTGGGATATAAGCTGGGGTTGAGGGACCTCAGCTCTTTTGAATCTGGCATCTGGGCGTACTTGAGCATTGACGAAGCCCTTCCGAAAAAAACGGGAGGGCTTTTATAATCTATCCTGATCATTTATATATTGAATGTTTCCTTTAGATATTCAAAATAGAAAAGATGAGTTGGCGAATTATATGGATCGGCCTCGCAATATTTTAATACTGGATGATGATTCACTTCACCGCCATTATATACGGGATCTGATACAGGAAGTACATGATGGATCCGTTCGCGTAGTTGATGTCGAACACAGTGATGATGCATTGGATATCCTGAGTGAACTAAAACCGGATCTCTGCATTTTTGATTTACAGCTGCCCGGCGAGCGTTCTGGAATCGACGTGGCCAAATATGCATGGGAGCGTGACAGTGGTCAGCGTATCCTGTTCTGGAGCCAGCACTCCGATGAGATGTATGTGCGAAAGCTTTTCTCGATAGTCCCCGCTAACGCTATTTACGGTTTTATCATCAAAACGGCACTCGACGACAAAATTCTGAATGCTGTCGAATATATTCTCGATTACGACCAGTGCTGGATTGATCCTACGATCAGAAAACTCAGACAAACCACGTTTGACAAGGCAAAGGGGCTTACTGATGTCGAATACGAAACATTGGTTGATTTAGCTCTCGGTTTGTCGGATAACGCCATTGCAAACCGCCGGTTTATCACCAGGAGAGGTGTTCAGAACAGATTGGCATCTCTGTATCAAAAACTGGGAGTCACTGACGAACAAATCATTTCTGATGAATGGGGTTATGTTTTTAATCCAAGAACACGTGCGCTTACCCTGTCTCTAAGCCGTGGACTCATCAACCAGGAAGCTCTCAAGAAAGAGAATGAGTTTCTGCTTGATTGGACGAGCAAGCTGCCATGATCGAAAAATAAACTTCGCTATTCTTCTCAAAAGTCATACACTTGTCCTATCTTTTATCGTTTGCTGATAATTTGTATAGCAAACAACCATTTCGAACTCAAATACTCAAGGTTAGATGACTATGAAGGCAACTGTTGGTCTGATACAGATGTCGTGCGAAGCCGATCCTCAGAAAAATATAGTCAAGGCTATAGAACGCATCGGTAAGGCTGCTTCTCAGGGATTAAAGATTATTCTGCTTCAGGAGTTGTTTACGACCCTTTACTTCTGCCAGATAGAAGATGAACGCTACTTTGACCTTGCCGAGCAGATACCCGGTCCGTTGACAGACCAACTGTCGAAAGTTGCCAGGGATAATGATGTTGTCCTGGTTCTTCCGTATTTCGAAAAGAGAGCACCCGGCATCTATTACAACAGTGCCGCCGTAATTGACGCCGATGGCTCCTATTTGGGGAAATACCGCAAAATGCATATTCCTGATGATCCCGGTTTCTACGAAAAATACTATTTCACACCGGGTGATCTTGGATACCAGGTGTTTCAAACCAAATACGGCAGGGTGGGAGTGCTTATTTGCTGGGACCAGTGGTATCCGGAGGCAGCGCGAATTACAGCATTGATGGGGGCTGACCTTCTCGTTTATCCGACTGCTATCGGCACGCTCGCATCGGAATCGGAACAGGATAAGAAACAGTTTAAAGATGCGTGGACTACAATCCAACGAAGCCACGCCGTTGCGAATGGTTGTTATGTGGCCTCCATCAACCGGGTCGGCAGAGAGGGAAATCTGACTTTTTGGGGTGGGTCATTTGTTGCCGGGCCTTTTGGAGAGATTCTCGTGGCAGGAAATGAGCAGGAGCAAATAGTAACAGCCGAGTGCGATTTCAGTAAGATTGAAAAGCAGCGTAGAATATGGCCCTTCTATCGTGATCGCCGGATTGATTCGTATGGTGATATAACCAAGCGGTATCTGGGTGATTAGGTTAGTCATATTCCTAATCCTCCTCGTTGATCCGATAGATGAAATTCAGCCTGATAAGCCGAACTTCCCAGTACTTTTGTCTTAGAAAATAGTTGGGATTATTGACAGTAAACTCGTCTTTTCGGCTATTCAGGAGATCCTGGACATTCAGAGATATCGTTGCATTGCCATTAAAAAGATCCTTTGCAATCGCTGTGTTAATGTAGGCAGAAGCCGAGCGGCGTCCCTGGATCGTTTTCTCAGGCCCGTTGTACCGCAAAAATATCTGATATCTCAGACCGGACGTTATTTGCCAGTGCATGCCCATGCGACCGGTTAGGCGGTTCGTGGATTTTTGATAGTTTGTACCCTTAAACTGTCCCTTCGATTTTGAACGATAGAGATTGACGCTGCCCGAAAGGCTCATTTTTTTGTTTAGATCCTGGCTGGCAGTAAACTCAAGGCCCCATGCATCTGCGTCGGCAAGATTGAAGGGAGTGGATCTGGTAATACCCTTATTATCCAAAGTCGATATCTCATCGATCACACCTGTTCTATGGCGATAATATACGCTTGAAAGGAGGGAGCCAGTGTCCCAGTATTGCAGAAATTCTGTTTCAAAGGAGTTGCTGTATTCCGGTTTTAGATTTGGATTCCCGGTGTAGCGGCTGCGGGAACTTGAATAGTCGGTGAAAGGCAGCAGAAGACGGGCATCGGGACGTGATATGCGACGACTGTAACTGATTTGAATCGATTGATTATCATTGAATTTCCAGGTCAGGAAGACACTAGGGAAGAGGTTCAGATACGACTGTCTGTTTCTTTTACCCGTCTGTTTCAGCTCTGTCTGAAGATTCGTTTGTTCAGCCCTAATTCCGGCCTGGAATTCAAAGTGACCCAAAGCGGAGGATAGTGTTGAATATACCGCGTTTACATTTTCAAAATAGGTAAAGTTATTATTGAAGTTCGGAAGGATCGTCCAGGTTCCATGTTGCCGCTTTTTTGTTACATAAATCTTGTCAAACCACTCGTGGGAACTGCGAAAGCCTGCCTCAAACTTGCCGCTGTCGGCTATCGGAACTACATAATCTGCTCTGAGCCTCAGGTTATGCGTTTTCTGCGTGTTATTGATGTTGTCAAAAAGCGTGTCACCCGGCGACTGTGGATATGTTTCCATGATATGGGGCAGCTCTCTTTCTTTGTGATATTCGTAGTTTGCATTGGCCGTGAGTTTGTGTTTATCGCTGCCAAACAAATTCACATAATCAAGCGCATATTCATTATCAAACTCCCCACCTCCAATTACATTATGCCTGTTTGTCTGATGCAAAAATGTTCCGTTTAGGGTAGAATCGCTGTAGGTTCCGTGCCACACATCTTTCTTGTCCTCAAAGTAAATAGTAGCGCTCGGAGTTAGTGTCTGCTGTTTCGGTAGATGAATGTCGGCTCCAAGACGATAGTTTCCGTGATAATCAGTCTCTTTACCGTCATTTGTTGCATAGTAAATGTACGAGGTGTCAGGTGAATTATACCGCTGATAAGACCGTTCATGAGCCGGGTCGGCATTGTAAGCGATGTTTCCATTGAAGAACCAGTTTATGCTACCGTGGCGGTAATTCAGATTACCGGAGAGCTGGTATCCTTTGGGCTGTCGGGCCATGGCCGAGACACTGCCGTGAAAACCATGCTGTTGTTTTTTCTTCAATATTATATTGATTATTCCGGCACTTCCTTCAGCCGAATACCGTGCTGATGGATTCGTGATAACCTGTATCTCTTTGATCATATCTGCGGAGAGACTTTGCAGGGCAAGTGAGCCGTTTTTATAAAGCGATGAGGGCTTCCCGTTAATGAGAATTCTCACAGCACTGCTACCACGAAGACTAACTGTACCTTTTATATCGGTTGTTACAGAGGGAACATTGTTAAGAACATCCAGAACTGAACCACCGATAGAGGTAATATCACTGCCCACCTGAAATACTCGCTTTGCAAAGCCAAGCCGCATCTGGGGTCGCTTGCCATGCACTACAATTGCCTTATGAGATAGAGTAGATGGCTTCATCGTTATGATTCCCATGTTTTTAGTTTCCCCGGGACTCAGTGCTATTCTTCGTTGAAATGGCTTAAAGGATAAGAAGGATATTTTAATGACATAAGTCCCCGGCTGTAACGAGAGGCTAAATGACCCGGAAGAATCACTTGTGGTACCGTTCATGACATGAGTTGTCAGCGTATCGTAAATTGCTATTGAGGCATACGGGGCGTACTGACCGTTGAGTAGTACTATTTTGCCGTTTACTCGAGCTTTATGAGATGAGGTTAATTGTTGTGCTATTGACGATGAATTGATTAATAGAATGAGACAACAGAACAAGATTATTATACCTGATCCACGATGCATTATTAGGCGAAAATTGTTTAAAGAGAGTGATACTTAATCCTGTAATCTTAATAATACATTTTGTGTAAAATCTGAATTTGCGGCATTGCTCTAAGATTTTGAGGTGAGGTTTTGGATAAATAGATGAGGGTATTTATAAATAAACGTGTTGTGAAAAATCTAATGATAGACTATCTATTCGGCGGATTTATGAGCTACTTGAGCGTGTGATTTATGGAGATACCGAGGACATAAGAGACGGGAGTTTTTGGGTAAAATCAATCGGTACATTCTTAGTTAAACCAACTATCATATCATGCAAATCTGAATAAATTCTGAATAGTGAATAATTCAAGTTTACAAAAGTTTGTTGTTTACACACTGAATTTATCATAAGCGATTACTTATCATATTTTTAGCTGCTTTTTTACACGTCATCAATAAGTGTTTTGTCGTATTTAATTTCTAATAAATTTAAGTATATAATAAAAAATCTAAATATTATAATGCACATATTGGTCAAAATGCGTCTAAAAGCTTTTCGGAATAGTAGTTGTTTACAAATTTTTCCAGAATTCAGACTTATTTAATCTGTTGTTCATTTTTAACTAATCAATTTTTAATACAAGGGAAACATTCCATTCATCAACGGCGGGTATCATTTGCGTGGTATGAATCACTACGCAATCTATGATTAGTAAGTAAGCAAATGAAAGCCGTTAAAAGAACCTTCTGTATTTCCCCGACAATTAATTCCTATCCCTGCCTATATAAGTTTATCACTTCTTTCATATGTCTTTTCGTTTGTACGACATTTTGGGCATATGCGGCAGTGATAAAGGGGAAAATCTATGATGCCAATAATAATGATCCACTAATTGAGGCATCTGTATACCTGTTGAATACGTCCTATGCAGCAGCTTCGGATGTGAACGGAGAATATGTTCTCAAAGATATTCCTGCCGGACACTATACCGTCGAAGTGAAATATATCGGCTATGTCGCCTACAAGAAAGAGATTGATATCAAAGATGACCAGACACTGAAACTCGATATCGGTTTGAAGGAGAATACCCAGCAGATGAACTCCATTGCTGTGTTCGGCAAATTGGACAAGGAGACAGAGATATCATCGCGGCTAACTGAAAAGAATGCTGACAACGAGAAGAATGTGATTAGTGCCAAAGCGATGGTGAGCTCTCCGGATATTAATGCTGCCAACGTCTTACAAAGGCTCTCCGGGGTTACACTCCAAAAAACAGCTGGTTCTGACGAAGCCTACTCAATCATCCGTGGAATGGAACCGAGATATAACAATACACTCATAAACGGGGTGAAAATTCCAAGTCCGGATGATAAGTCACGGTTCATTTCACTTAACATCATCCCGTCAGATCTTTTGCAGAGCATTACGGTCAGTAAAACCTTATTGCCAGACATGGAAGGCGATGCTATTGGCGGTACTGTGGACCTCATCGCCAAGGATGCCCCTGACAAACCTTTAGTGCGGGCAAAAGCATCAATCGGTTACAACCAAATGTTGCTTGACAGGAAATATACCTCTTTTAATCAATCTGTGATCCAGCAGAAAAGTCTGAATGAGAGTTATGGCAACAACTATACCGCAAAGGCAGGTGATTTTACGCGGGCGAATCTGGACTTCCAGCCTAAAACCGCTCCGCCAAGTGCAACATTGGGAATCACTTACGGCAGACGTTTTCTTAACAGTAAGTTGGGATTGCTGATTGGCGACGAGTTTCAGAATCAATATGATGGGACGCATAGTGAATTCAATACTATTGCGCCCAAACCATACACCAATAATCAGTTCAGGAAACTTGACGTCACCAATCGTTCGATATCGTCTCAGCAGTTGAACAACGGGATTAATGCTCACCTTGATTACCGGTTCAATTCAAACAACAAACTGAATCTGGACAATGTGTTTATTTACTCGTACTTCGCACAGGCGAGAACGAGTGTGGATACTGCGCTGGTCGGGAATGAGCGAACCGGACCAGGAACAGGATACATCACGCCATCATACCGGTCCCTTACCAAAAAGCAATACATAGAAGATCTCAAGCTCAGCGGGAAACATCTCTTATCAAGACGGTTAATGTTTAACTGGTCCGCAGTTATGGCTATTGCGGGAAAGCGGGAACCGGACCGGGCAGAGATTGTCACTGATTTCAATGCACGGCAAGACGGATCGCGGACAGCGCCTTACTTAGATTCGGGTACACGCCAGTGGCAACACAATAATGATCACGACTATACCGGGAAGGCAGACCTGACTTACAGGATGCTTATTGCCGGAAAAAACCTGGAATTAAAAGCTGGCGGATTATATCGAAAGAAAACAAGATATAATCAACAGGATCTCTACATTTTGCATCCGACCATTGATCAGCAAACAGGTCAAAAACAGCAGTGGACGAACATTTATAATGCAAACTGGGTCGTTTACAATCCGCAGGGTACGGCCGAGTATGATAACAGTAATTATGATGCGAACGAAAATGTTGGTGCCGGATATGTTCAGGCCAAGCTTACAATAAACAAATTGGAAGTAGTTGGCGGGGTGCGATTCGAAAATACGCAGGAATCATTTCACACCAGGCCATTCCGGAATGATCAGCCTACAGCCGCAAACATAAAATACTCAGATGTTCTTCCAAGCGTGCATTTCCGCTATAATCTGAGTCCAAGGGAGGATGTTCGCCTGTCATACTATAAATCAATTTCACGTCCGGGATATTTCGAACTGGTCCCATATACTCAACCGGGTCTCTTCTATGATGAAAAGGGCAATCCAAATCTGAAACATACCCAGGCGGATAATTTCGATTTGCGATACGAACTGTTTCCCAACCCTCAGGACCAGTTGTTTGCAGGTGTCTTTTATAAGAAGATTCTCAACCCGATAGAATATGCGCTGGTCAATTCACAACTGGGACGCAGCGGTCAGATTGTATATACGCCGCAAAACTTCGGGACTGCTCACAACTACGGACTAGAGCTTCAATTCACGAAATATTTCGGAGACATAGGCCTGACCGGAAACTATACCTATACCCATTCAAGTATAACCTCACCAAAGGTCTACAACGACAATGTTACACAAACAAGTAAAATCGTGATGGAAAGACGTCCCCTGCAGGGACAGTCAAATCACGTGGCAAACCTGTCATTGATGTATCGTAATGATCCGGTCGGTTTTTTTGGACAGGTTGACTTGCAGTATGTCGGAAAAACCTTGAGCAAGGTAACAGACTATTATCAGGCTGATTACTACCAAAAGCCCCAGGTATCCCTTGCCGCATCTATTGAGCAAACTTTAGGGAGTCATTTCACACTTTTTGGGAAGTTTGACAACCTGCTCAACACCCCTTCTGTCATCCAGATAAATAACAGCTTCACCGTGGTGAGAAACACCTATAAATCGACCTATAACGTCGGGATCCGGTACTCCAATTAACCCAAACCAGCAAAGCACAACAATCAAAACAATGCAAATCCATATGAGAACAACAAGAAAATTGTCACTTGCTTTTTTAACGCTTGGCGGGCTGATTATATCCCTTTCAGCATGCAGCAGTAATTCAAGTGTTACGGGAGGCAACAATAATGGTCCTTCAAACCAGATAACCTCAACAACGCTGAGTGGTCATATTAAAGGCACAATGACAACCGGAAAGACATACACGGTAAATGGCGATGTCTATGTTGACAAACCGGATACTTTAGCGGTTCAGCCAGGGGTGACTGTTAATGTGCTGAACAATTCGACCTTCTTTATCAACGGAACCATCATGTCTATGGGGACGAAGGATCAGCCAATCACATTTACATCTCCGGCAGATTCCTCCGGCTCGTGGGGTGGGTTTCAGTGCGATTCAGCCCAGGCGGTCACGTTTCACTGGACTCATATAAACTATACCGGTGGTCCGGATCCATCAGGTGGACCACGTGTAACCCTGCTCGTTCATGCTCCAATCACGGTGGATTTCGAGGACTGCTGGATTCTGGACGGAGTTGATAATGCCCTTGAAATTAATGATGGTGCAAAATTGACTATGCTCCGTAACACCATTATGCACCAGGGAAGTACAGATGGAGAAGGAGTAGATATCTATAGAGGTGTCACCGGGACCCTAGCCTACAACGTGATATGGGGTGGAGCCGGCAGTGCTTTCAAAATTAATACGGACAATGTACAGTTGTACCCTCAGACAGATCTGAAGATCTACAACAATACAATGATAGATAACGGTTATCGAAGAGGCGCAGCTGAACCGGGCCGCGGTATTCTGATTGATCAGTTTGCAAAAGCTGAGATCTACAATAACCTGTTTGTAGATGATTACTATGGACTGGATATCAGTCCGGCGGCCGACACAACCAACATTAAATATGGGAATAATTACTTCTACACGGATATAGATTCAGTGAGACAGTACTACTACCCGCAGGGCTCTTTTGGTAAGCCGCAGTCATCGGATATCATTTCAACAGGTACAGCCGACAAAAAACCAATGTTCATGAGCTATACCAAAGACCCGCTCGCTGCAACTGACAATAATAATTATCACCTGCAGTCTTCCTCCCCAGCCATAGGAGCCGGCAATCCGGCATATAACAATGATATCGGCGCCTACACCTCAGACGGCAAAGGGAATAAACACTGATTACTGATTCATATCATATGTGTCACTATGATTTAGAAGGAGTAGTAGTGACGTATTTAAAGTGCGGTCACCTGATAAGTGACCGTACTCCATATATATTATCCGGGATTCAGTTTTCCTACAGATTCGATTATAAATTAACATTGGAGTAATGTTGAAAATGAACTTGAATGCTGCATAATTCAAGTAAAAATTCATATCAAAAAAGATAAAATGAAAAATACCATACTGAGTTTCTTCTGTTTGATTGCTTTCATCTGTTGCTCTGTGCCTGTCAGGGCGCAGAGTATGAAGCCGGTTTATTCTCCTGATGGCACTATCGCTATACCTGGAAACGGTGGTCATGATTATCTCTATGTGAATCAGCCAAATCGCAGACTTTATGTTACGCACGGTACAAGTGTCGCCGTCATTGATCTGAATAAAGGAAAATATATAGGTGCTGTAACAGGACTTGGAGGAGATCATGGTGTCGCGATAGAAAATAGTTTGAATCGGGGATTCGTAAGTGACAGCCGCCAAAGAGCTTTGGTAGCTTTTAATATTAACACTCTAAAAACAATTAAAACTATTCACCTGAAGGGTGAGGATGAGGACGCCACAATACTCGATCCGGTTTCCGGAAAAGTATTTGTATTTGAGGGTGACAGCCACCAGGCAGAGGTGGTCGATCCCAAGACTCTAAAAAAAGTAGCAACGATACCGTTGGGTGCAAAACCAGAGTTTGCTGTATCAGACGAACACGGCCTGTTATACAATAATCTCGAGAGTGCCAATCAGATTGCTGTCATTGATGTTCATAAAATGAAAGTTGTTAAGAAATACGATCTTGGTCCTTGTGGCGCGCCTGCCGCCCTGGCCCTGGATAATGAAAATCATCGTTTATTTGCGGGATGCCGGACAAATAAAGGACTGACTGTTGTGAATGCAGAAAATGGTGATGTGATCCAGACACTGCCCATCGGACAAGGAGTAGATGCGGCAAGATATGATTCCGGAACTCATCTTATCTTTGCTTCATGTTGGGATGGCACCACTACTGTGATCAAAGAAGATTCTCCTGATAAATACGAGGTAGTGCAAACCCTGAAAACCCACCAGGGGGCGCGGACAATGGCATTGGATACTAAAACTCACAAGATATACCTGAGTACTTCTGATCAGGTGCAAGGTAATCGCCGCAAGTCGGTGCCGAATACGTTTAGGGTGCTGGTTTACAAGATGAATGGTATGTAACCGACGTGAACATATTTCTTATATAAAGATTGTCGTTACTTTTCTGAAGTACTAGATATGGGAGATAAATCCTTTATAGCGTGTGAAGGATATTCTCCCATTTTCTTTTTTTGATATCAAGACAATCCAATACAAAACAAATACTTAATACCTGAGTAATAAGTGATTTTCAAAGATAGTTGACGTGTATATTGATATGAGAAATGCTTTTGATTTCTAACTTTTATTAGTCCATTTAATGAAGGTCAATCTTTCCAACGATCTTTACTGAGTCTTGCTTTTTTATGGCAAATTCGACTTAAATTAATGGATTGGAAACGCCCTTAACATGTGCCAAATAAAAATACACCTCGTGTCAGAGACCGCTTTTGTTAGAAAAGGCAACGGTGTACACACAGCTTTTCTGGACAACATCAGTTTACTGCGTGAAAGAGATGATTTTTGCGTTGTTGTGAATGGCGAGGGTTATGGTGATGTTTTCCACAGTCATACCTATGGCCCTTATTATTTCTGGAAAGGCAGAAATAATAAGGGACGAAGAGTTCATACGGCCCACGTGATCCCAGACTCGATCAAGGGATCTATACCGATGTGGAAGTATTTAATGCCTTTTTTTAGATGGTATTTCCGAAAAGTTTTTACCTATGCCGATGTTATTATTGCACTCTCACCAACTGTTGAATCTGAGATAAGAAAACTCGGAGTGGAGAAAAAAATCGTAAAAATTTCCAATCCGATTTTCCCGGAAAAATGGAAACGGACATCGAAGCTGCGGGCAGATGGCCGGAAACTGTTGAACTTAAATGATGATGAATTCATCGTACTTGGGGTTGGTCAGTTACAACCAAGAAAAGGGATAGAAGATTTTCTCGATATTGCCGCTGCTGTACCTGATGCCCATTTTGTCTGGACCGGAGGCCGGCCGTTTGGTGCCCTTACTGAAGCAATCACAAGAATAAACAGAAGAATGGCCGAATGTACGGACAATGTCACATTCACCGGGATGCTTGACCTGTCTTTAATGCCCTCCATATACGCCGCAGCCGATGTTTTCCTGTTTCCGTCCTACCAGGAAAATTGTCCATTAGCCCCATTGGAGGCCGCGGCCTCGGGACTTCCTGTCGTTTTCAGGGATATCAAAGAATATTCGGTACTGTACGAACATCCTTATCTAAAAGTAAAAAGCACGCCTGAGTTCATAGATATTACAAAGCGTTTGATGTCGGATACCGATTTTTATAAAGAATCTGTTCGACTTTCAGAGGCCCTTGTGACACAGTTTGATAAAAATACTGTCAGGGATAAGCTGATCGATATTTATTATAGTTTTAGTCCTTACGCCCAAAATGCCTCCGGGTCCGCTCAATCAGGAGTGGTCAAATTTGTCTGAACATTTCTTTAATACATTCAATGATTAAATTGAAATTTGCTGAAAACCAGGATGCAATCGCAATTGTCATTTTTCTTGAAGAACTGGGGTATAAATCTGACGAGGAGCTTATAAGTGCTCATGATGATGATCATCTTCGTGACGCTGCTGTTTAAAATTGTTGAAAATATATTTGATGTTAAGCATGACAATAGGGGACTGGCGAGAAAAATAGTTGTAATTATAAAAGTCAGCTCCCTGTGATGTGAATTCACGTCTTCCGGTCTGGAATAAATCATGAATCTGTAAAATCACCGATAGTTGTTTTTGCATAAAATCATGTTTTGCAGCCACATCTGTTATAAAATATCCACCCCATCTACCCTGAGCACTGACCGACGGACTGTGATATCGTGTATTGACCTGGATATCGGTTGACGGTGTTATGGTAAAAGTGTTGTTATTCTTTATGCTCCAGTCAAAGCTTTGCCTTGCAAACGACTGATCGTTTATCGCTCCCCTGATGCGATAGTCATAGACATCACCCATTAAATTGAACTGCCAGAACTTGAATGGGTTGAGCATAATCATGGCTTCGGATCCGATCGAATAATCCGAGCCGACATTGGCAATGGATCGAAGAGAGACATTAGTAGAATAAACGGAATTAATGTCCTCCATTTTATTGTGGGTATACCGGTAATAAAAATCATTGGAAAATGTGGCTTTGCCAATAAACGTCTGAAAGCCAAGTTCGTAGGAGTCGATAAATTCAGGCTGGAGATTAGGATTTCCAATACGGACATTATGTGCATCGTACCAGGTATAGAAAGGCTCCAGGTCGCCTCCATCCGGTCGCTCAATCCTTCGGCTGTATCCGGCCATAATTTGGGTGCCGCCGCCAAAGTTGTACGATGAATGGATGGAAGGGAAAAAATCCCACCGGCTGAGCGAAAACCGCTTATCAGCTCCAACCATTTTCACCATCTGATAGGTGTACTCTGTTCTTAAACCAATTTGTAATCCGAGGCTGTCCCTGTGATCGGCAAAAATGGAATAGGCGGCAAACCTTGACCGGTTAAAATTATTGTTATGACTGTAGTCGGGCTTAAACTGATAGGCACTACTGCTGGAATCATATAGGGATAATGTGTTGATATCCTTCCGGAGCCTGGTGAAATACTCCATTCCGGCAGAAAATTTTTTCTCACCGCTCAACGGCAGCGTATAGTCCAGTTTTCCCCTGATTTCACTTTCGGGACCCAATTCAGTCGTCTTCGTGCCGTTGATCTGACTTTTACTTTGAGCACCATCGGATACCGACGATTCGTTTGAGCTGCGATGTCTGAAAAATAATTCACCAGTAAGCTCATTCCCTGGGGGACCGAATTCGTGGCGATAATTGGTATTCAGATCATAGAAACCACCGTAATGGTTGTGGTGGGTATTATCCAGGTACGAAATCTTTTGTGGCTCAGCAACAGACCATTGCTTATAATTTTGGGTAGAGTTTCTCAAAAAAGACCTGGAACCGACTCTGCCGCCCAGCGAAAGATTATCCTTATCACTCAGATTAAATTTCACTCCGCCCCGGACACCATAGATGGTCCGGCCCCAGGTCATGGTTCCATTTGAATTGAGAAACGATGTATTATCACCCACTATAAACTGCCTGTTCTGGGTGCTTGAACCGGGATAAAAACGGCGGTTATAATCAAGTCCAAAGTTATAACTAATCGAAGACGTCTTGTATTGAACTATGAAATTGCCGCCGTATTTTTGATTTAACCCGCCCATAACATTTGCAAGACCACTCATACCAAGATTCGCATTCTTTTTCAGGATGATATTGATGATCCCGGCCGTACCGCTGGCATCATATTTCGCGGATGGATTGGTGATGAGTTCAATACTTTTGATGGAACTTGCAGGTATCTGCTGCAGTGCATCCTGTGCGCTCAATACGGAAGGCTGTCCATTGATGAGCACCTGGAAGCTCTGACTTCCCCTCAGGCTAATAGTACCGTTTATATCAATACTTACGGATGGTACATTTTGAAGAACATCGGCGGCACTGCCAGACATGGATGTTGGCATCTGGCTTACATCGATAACTTTTTTCCCGGTCTGATAAGAGATGGCCGACCGTTTGCCCTGGACCACAACATCCTGCATGTTTAACGAGGAGGGTTTTAAATAGATACTTCCTAAATGCAGGCTATTATTTGAATCCGTAAAGGTAATATTATTGTACACTTTCTTTTCATATCCGAGGAACTGGACAATTAAATAGTATTTCCCATTTTGGATATTTTCCAAAATAAATCTTCCATTTCTATCAGTTGCCGTACCGGTAACTTGTGAACTGTCTTTCTGATTAAAAAGAATGACATCGGATAAGTCTATAGGCTGCCTGGTATTGAGATCAAAAACCCGTCCATCAATCACTCCCTTTTTTTTATAGATAGATTCCTGGCCATAGATCAGATTTGTCAGGGTAGAAAAGAAGATTAATAATGCAAATATTTTTTTAAGCATTTTAGCTCCACAACAACTAATAGCAAATTCTGGGGAAATTTCTTTTTAATGACTATCCGGTATCCATACAACTTCCTGTAATATGAGTCGGATCGTTAAAAAAAAGCCACGGAAACACGGATTATTACGGAATATTTACTCTGTGTATTTCCGTGGCAATCGATAAAAGTGTACCAATTCCGGATAGTCATCTTCTTTTTAAAGCAAGTGTTTTCAGCTATGCATGGGTATGACAGCATACTGCCAACGAATGTGAATGTATCAAACAGAGATGAAACCAAGATGAAAAGGGAAGGGTGGATGATCATTTTGAAAATGCTTATCCAATATCCAGTAAGAACTTAGAGTGGGACGATAGGTTGGTTCTCAACATCTATGTCGAATTCACATTATGATCTTGCCTTAGGCAGCGTAACGCAGAAAACTGTCTTTTCACCGATTTTACTCTCAACTGTTATCTCTCCCCGGTGAAGTTCAACCACTTCTTTTGCGATGGCCAGACCCAAACCGCTCCCGTCTGTTTCCGCCCGTGTTTCGTTAGAACGGTAAAACCTGTTGAAAATATACGAGATATCAGAAGTGGGTATCCCCGGTCCGGTATCTTCCACTTTGATTTTGATGTTACTGCTTTCATTGCTCACTAATTTCAAATCCACGCCGGAACCAGATGGAGAATATTTAATGGCGTTTTCAATAAGATTTAGAAAAACACTCCGTAACTTTTCTTTATCCCCCCGGATTTCTGCAGCGTCATCGATCGAAAGATTAATCTGTATTTTTTTAGCATTTGCAGCTGGGTTCATAGTCTGAACACAATCAGCGAGTAATTCGTCCATTCTGACACTACTCAGATGCAGCTTGGTTTTAGACGCGTCTAGTTTCACAATGGTTAACAGGGAATTTGTAAGCTTAGTCAAGCTCTCAATTTCAGACAGTGCATTTTTTATACTCTCCTTCGATTCGGTATCCTTTACTTTTTTCTGCATTATCTCCAGCTCTGTCTGGATAACAGTAATAGGAGTTTTAAGTTCATGGGAGGCATTCGCAATAAACCTTTTTTGACTTTTAAAAGCCATATCTATTCGGCCTATCATCTCGTTGAGGGTCTCGCCCAATGCTCTAACTTCATCATTTGTTTTGGGAAGACTAAGTCGCCTATCGAGATTTTCACCGGATATGTTTTTGGCTGCATCTGCCATTTGGGTCATTGGTCTGAAGGCAGCTTTAGATATAAAAAATGCGGTTACACCTGTAATAATCAGACAGCCGGGGATAATGATCCAAAACAGAAAGAACAAACGGTGAAGATCATCTACCACATCCTTTACTGATGCCGCCGTTTCGAGAATAAAAACGGTATCATTACCTGTTTCAAATCTGCTCCACAAAATATGGTACCAATGATGGCCGATTTTTTTCCGGCTGTATTTGAACGACTCGTGCAGAACTTTACCTAAATTGAGAACATCCGACCGGCTCAGAATAGAATCACCAACAATAACCTTGCCCGATTTGTCAAATAACTGAAATCTTTCATCAATTAATCCTCTGGTTCGTATAGAAGACAGTTTACCAATATTCAGTGTTGAGTCGTCATTAAGTTCGTCTTCAATCTTATTGCGTAAAGATATTGAATAGCTTTCCAGGCTGGTATTCAGCCTGAGAAAAGATGACTCTTTCGTACTGTGATAAATAATAGCTGCAAAACCGGTCAGCATTACTCCAAACACAAACGTATAGGCCAAAATGATTTTTAATTTGATGGAGAACATAGACAGGGTCAGGTCTCTTTAAAAATATATCCGGATCCTCTTACCGTGTGGATAAGAGGTTTATCAAAATCCCTGTCAATTTTCTGCCTCAGAAATTTTATAAATGATTCTATCACGTTACTGCGTGGATCAAAATTCATATCCCACAAGTGTTCCGAAATCATTTGCCGAGACAGGATTTTTCGGGGATTCATCATAAATAATTCCAATAACGCGAATTCTTTTGACGACAGTTGTATCTCTTTGTCTTCCCGAAATGCTGTATGAGTATCCAAATCCAATTTGACCCCAAAATTTTCGAGGATTGCCGAGCGGACCTCGCTTTTCCTCCGGATAAGGGCACGAATCCTTGCATGAAGCTCTCCCAGATGGAACGGTTTCGCAAGGTAATCATCTGCACCCAGATCCAGTCCGGTTATTTTATCAGAAACATCATCCAGGGCGGTCAGCATCAGTATTGGTGTAAGCACTTTATCCTTTCGAAGATTAGTACAGGTTTGCAATCCATCCTGTCGGGGCAGCATGATGTCAAGGATGATTAAATCATAATCGCTGATCTTGGCCAGATATTCTCCCTTTTCACCATCACCTGCAGTATCGACGGCATACCCCTCACTACGAAGGTCTCTGCATAGAGCGTCCGATATTTTTTTATCATCTTCGATTAAAAGGACACGCATAAGGCATTCAGCTTTTCAGAAAAAATAGATGGGCAAGATGAAATCAGGATGAAAAGTCTGAAAAATCATTCGATCTAAAATCATTCATTCCATTTGAAGGATTGATTATTTTAAAGTTATGAACATGATAGATAGACACGCCTATACTTTAATTACCCATCTTAAAAGTCACCAGTATCGGCTATATCTGTCAAAGCAACGTGCCGGTTAGCAAGAGGGCGGCAACGGAGAAATAGATTACGAGTCCCGTCACATCAACGAGGGTAGCCACAAACGGGCTGGAGGATACAGCGGGATCGGCACCGAGGGAGCGCATGATAAAGGGCATCATGGAACCAATCAGTGTACCCCAAAGCACGACTCCGACCAGAGAACATCCAATCGTTATCATTACCAACATCCAGTGGACGCCGTACATGCCGAACAGTTGCTGCCAAATAGTGACGCGAAGAATGCCAAGTATCCCAAAAATTAATCCGAGCGCCAATCCGGAAAGAATCTCGCGCTTCATAACCTTGAACCAGTCTCGTAATCCAAATTCACCGACCGACATGGCACGAATAATCAGCGTTGCAGCCTGTGAACCGCTGTTCCCACCCGTGGACAAAATGAGGGGTATAAAAGTCACGAGCATGGTTGCCTTATGAAGTTCGGTTTCAAAGTAACCCATGGCACTGGCGGTGAACATTTCCCCGAGAAAGATAAACACCAGCCAGCGGGCTCTTTTCTGAACCAGCCGTCGGAGTGAGATCGTCAGATAAGGTTCATCGAGTGCTTCGGAACCCCCGATTTTCTGGATATCCTCTGTTGTTTCCTCTTCAGCCACATCGAGAACATCATCGACGGTAACAATACCGAGCAGGATATCACGGGAGTCTGTTACCGGAAGAGCGATTCGGTCATAATCGCGAAACATCTGAACAGCTTTTTCCTGATCATCGTATGCCTTCAATGAGATAAACTTCTCGTCCATGAGATCGGTGATTGGGCTATCCGGATCGGCCAGCAATAGTTCACGGATGCGAAGATCGTCAACAAGCCGCCAGTCTTTGTCGACAATGTAAATAACATTCAGCGTCTCAGAATCCTTGCCATGTCGCCTGATGTGCTCCAGAACCTGTTTGATAGTCCAGTGTGGACGTACAGCCACATAGTCGGTTGTCATCAAACGGCCGATACTTTCCTCGGGGTAGCCGAGAAGCATCGTGGTAATCTTGCGCTCATCGGGTGAGAGCAGTGCGATCAGGCGTTGAGCAACTTCGGCGGGCAGTTCCTCAAGAAGTGAGGTACGATCATCCGGAGAGAGGTCATTAAGCAACTCAGTCAGACGCGTTTTATCACGCGCCAGTGACTCGATTAATTCCTCTTGTCTGTCACCGCCAAGATATTCAAAGGTAGTAGAGGCAATATCCCTGGGAAGCACACGGAAAACAAGAATGCTTTCCACGGAAGGCAGTTCGCGTATCAGGGTCGCTATTTCAGAGGGCTCCCACTCACTGATGGCCTCACGGATACCAATCAGATCCTTTTTCTGGATGAGCTCTTCGATTTCTGGCTTGAGTAATTGATCGATTTGCATGACCGGAGCATTTCATGAAATATGTGCGATACAATCGCTTTGTGAGAATATAATATCATGCTTAACGACAAGCTGTCAAGGATAACCATTTATCTGTTTCTGGGCAATCCGATATAAGCATTCAATTCAAAATTCATTCAGAATCTAACCTGATATTACGACACGTTAGAGTTTATAAGGATAAAATTGAGAACATGATGAAGAAATTAATATTACCCGTACTGCTAATTTTAGCCATCGGAGCCTACACATCTTGTTATGCACAAAAAGTACCTGACAGTGTTAAAATGGCTTTCACAAAAAAATTTCCCCAGGCTAAAAACGTGAAATGGGGAATGGAGAATGCACATGAATATGAGGCGGAGTTTGTGAACAACGGACAAAAACTGTCCGCAAATTTCAAGACAAATGGAACATGGGTGGAGACGGAACAGGATATCTCGGTGAGCGATCTTCCAGCCAATATCACGAAGAACCTGAAAGCGAACTATCCGGATGTTGAACTAAAGGGGGCATCTCACATATGGAATCCCATAGGGGAGCAGTACGAGATTGCCGCGGAGGTGAAGGAAAAGAATGTGGAGTTTGTGTATTCTGCTGACGGAAAGCTTCTTTCTCACACTCAGCTCAAAGAGAATGACGAAGCTGATGGTGACTGAGTTGATCGTCATGCCAGTCTTATAATGGCAGACACAATAATCCAATTCGTCGAATGAAGTCGAAATACATTTTTACTGTTATCCTGTCAAAACAGACATTAAATTCGTTTATTAATCGGAAACAATCATTTGTCCAGATATAAAAGTGTTTTGAGAAGGTTATTCCTCGTTTGCTTTGTTTTATCAATATTACCGGGTATTGCATTTGGTCAGTCAAAGTCGCTCAACTGGTTTCTTGAACAGGCTTATAACCACGATCCACAGCTGGCTTCATCGCAAAGAAACGTGAAAATTGCCCGGATTGGCCGGCAGATAAACAGATCAATGTTTCGGAAGCCAACGCTTTCCGGTGACGGATTTGCCTTATGGGCGCCGCACAGCAGCCATTGGGGTTTTGACCCGGCGGTAACCAACGGTGGTGAATTTGACGCCCTCTTAAATGTGACCTATCCCATCTGGCAGGGAAGCAACCTGAAAGCTTACAATATGGTCAGCAAGGCGCAATCGAGGCAGGCCGGTTACAACCTGGGGCTCCGGAAGCACTCGCTTCAGATGCAGGTCTCGAGTGCGTTCATACAGGTTTATGGTGATCAACAGAACATCAGTTATTTGCAGGATCTTCACCAGTTATTGCAGCAGCAGATGAGACAGCTAAAGGCTTTGGTCCAGAGCGGTCTGCTGCAGGTCACCGATCTGGAGCAGATACGGCTGGAAGATGCACAGATTCAGATCCAGGTAAAATCGGCCGGAAGCCAGCTTAACCAGGATCAGTCATCGATGAATCAGCTCTGCGGACTACCCGATACAACCAGTTACCAGGTCAATAAACCTGAACTCAGGCCGAGATCACTGCCGGATAGTCTCGCAAGTATCGACAGGAGTCATTTCCTGCGATCTTTCTCAATCGACAGTCTGGGCCTGGTCGCTCAACAGAAAGTGCAGGATACTCAATATCTGCCTCAATTAAATGCATTAGTCAATACTGGTGTTTCAACATCGGACATCATGCATACCTATCGGAACTGGGGCTTCACGGCTGGTCTCCAGTTTAGCTGGAAGTTATGGGACGGCGGACAAAAATCGCTTCAACACCAGCAAACAAAGTTAAGTCTTGAGAATGTCCGTGATCAAAGGGAATTCGAAAGAACCCGGTTGTTTCAGCAACGTAATTCTCTGGAAAAAACGCTGGATGATCTTCGGGATCAGATTCGGGACCAGGAACAACAGGTCAATGATTACCGGAATCTTCTCGACACATACCGGACAGAAATAACTAAAGGAATCCGAACGGTTACAGATTATGTGACTGTATTTCGTCAGTACCTGAGCGCGAGGAACACATTGAACTCACTCCAGGTGCAGAGGCTTCAAACTATTAACGAACTGAACTATTGGAATTGGTAAGATGAAATTACGTTACGGTATTTGGCTGCAGCTGGTATTTATAGTAGTGGCAGTTTGGGGGTGCGGCAATAGTCAACAACAGGATGGCGGAGATGAACCAGTCACCGTTGCGCAGGTCCAGGTGACACATGTGAGCTTTAAAACACTTGCTGATACACTGACCGTCAACGGACGCGTTATGGAAGGCCAGCAATTTACAGTCCGCGCTCCGGTAACTGGTTATGTTACCAAATTGTGGGTCCGTGCCGGTCAACAGGTGCGTACGGGACAGCGCCTGTTTTCTGTACGTACGCGAGAGCAGACAGCCCTGGCGCAGGATACAACAGGGTCGAATTTACCCAAACCATCGGCGGTCGTTGTGAAGGCCCCGGTTGACGGGCAGGTTAGCGATATATCAACGGGAGAAGGTGTTTACGCGGCTGAAGGTTCAGCCATGGCAACCCTGAATTCCAGGAACAATCTGTACACGGAAATTTTCGTCCCGGCAAGATGGAATAACAGCATTCAGCAGGGTGATTCAGCTTTGGTGCTATGGGCAGATGGCCGTACGGAATGGGCGAAAGTGGGTAGCAGATTGGCACAGGCTGACAGCCAAAGCCAGTCCGTGATGTTTATGATCAGCAACATTTCTACAAATCGTTTGTTGCCAGGCGAGCGGCTGACTGTGCGGATACCGGTCAATAAAGTTGTAAACGAACAGGTATTGCCTCGCGAAGCAGTACTTAGCGATGAGTCGATGAGTTCGTGGTGGGTTATGAAAATGGTCAATGATTCAATCGCTATTCGTGTGCCGGTGACTCCGGGTATAGCTTCGGGCAACTGGATGGCTGTTCCCAAACCAGGATTTCAGGCCAGCGACCGGATACTTGTACAGGGCAATTATGGCCTTGCTGATACGGCCAGGGTGGAAGTGACGAATCAGTAGGTATTCGCTTCGCTCTCATTCCGTAGTCATTCAATGGTCATTTGGCTACGCCGTTATTCGGTAGCTATTCAATGGTCATTCTGTAGTCTCGAACAAGGTTAACGATTAAATAGTTATTTGAAGTTGGCTTTTATGAAATCTCAAAAAATTATTCCTATTCCAGTCAGAGTCCTTCCAGGGATCGCAAAAAACATTTGGGAAAACATTGCATTGAATATTGATTCCCAAAGTATTTCGGGATTGGAAGCAAGGGAATGGCAATTAAATGACATCCCGAAAGCTTTCGGAAAAATGATTATTAATGACTACTGAATAACATGGAACATTTTTACAACCGGTTCAAAAACCCACTAACATACATCATGATACTGGTGCTTGTGGGTGGTTTTATGGCGTATCGGCATATGCGAAGTTCGCTGTTTCCGGAGATAACCTTTCCGAAGATTAAAGTTATTGCCAACGACGGGGAGCAGCCGGTACACAAGATGATGATCAATGTCACACGGCCGCTGGAAGAAGCAATCAAACGGATTCCGGATCTCAAGCAGGTGCATAGTACGACCAGCCGTGGAAGTTGCGAGATTTCAGCCTACCTCGACTGGAGTGCAAACATTTATACCAGTCAGCAGTTGATCGAGTCGCGGATAAATGAGATTCGCACTCAGCTTCCACCGAATGTTGAGATTCAGATCGAGAGGATGAATCCTTCCATTTTACCTGTAATTGGATTTATTCTTTCCGGGAAACACCGAACATTATTGGATCTCAAACAAGTTGCTCTTCATACGATACGCCCTTATATCTCACAACTCTCGGGCGTGGCAATGGTCCAGGTGCAGGGAGGTCGCGACAAGGAATTCTGGGTAGAGTTGCAGCCAGAGAATCTCAGCAGGCTAAGCATAACACCTTCCCAAATAATGGACGCCGTTTCGAAGTCGAACATTGTTGAGTCCAATGGCTATGGAGAGGCCAATCGCAGGTTGTATCTGTCGCTGACTGATGGGAGCGTGAAGAGTATTCAACAACTGCAAAATCTGGTCATTACTTACAGAAATAATCGTCCTATTCATCTTTCGGACGTTGCTAAAATCCAGGTACATGATGCCATCCAATACGTCAGGATCAATGTGGATGGGAAGAGCGGGGTTCTTTTCAATATTGTCAAACAACCCAATGTAAACCTGGTCAGCCTGTCCAATGAAGTCCAGGCAAAGGTCAAGGCAATGGAAGCCATTTTGCCTGCCGGATTAACGGTGACGCCATATTATGATCAGGCTGAATATGTATCGCAAAGCATTCACAGCGGTAAAGATGCCTTATGGATTGGGATCGTGTTTGCACTGATTATTGTGATCATCTTTCTGCGATCCTTACGTGCCACATTCGCCTTACTTGTGACCGTTCCCGTATCGATTGCATTATCGATGGGAGTAATATATGTGATCGGGTATACCTTAAACCTGATGACACTCGGAGCGCTCGTTGCGGCAATCGGACTGGTTGTTGACGATGCCATTGTAGTCATAGAGTTTATACACAGGGTAAATGAAGAACATCCAAATGAATCGGTTCGAAAGCATATCCAAATTGCCATACCGCGTTTACTGCCGGCTATGGTCGCATCATCGCTGAGTACTATCGTGATCTTTTTCCCATTTTCTTTGATGAGCGGCGTTGCGGGCGCCTGGTTTACAGTAATGGCGAACACGATGATCATAACGCTGGCCTGTTCATTCCTGGTCAGTTGGCTGTTGCTTCCGATCGGTTATCTGTTCATGGATAAGATGAAAAAGCAGAAACATAAAGAGAGTAAGCCCGAACCGTTGTATCAATGGCCGCTCTTCTTTCTGAACAACTGGTGGATTGCTTTGCTAATTGCCGGTGCATTAATCGGTGGATTATTATGGGCCATGCCGCATTTGAAATCAGGTTTTTTGCCTCATATGGATGAAGGAAGCATCGTCCTCGACTACTTTACCCCGTCGGGATCTTCGCTCGACCAATCGGACCGTATGCTCTCCAAGATTGACGATATCATAAAGAAAAATCCTTATGTGACGCATTTTTCCCGGCGAACCGGTACCCAAATGGGATTCTTTATCACGGAACCAAACAGGGGAGATTATCTGATCCAGTTAAAAAATAACCGGAATGTCTCAACTGATGACGTTATCAACCAAATAAGAAGTAAAATTGCTGCCACGGTACCGGCTGTTGATGTCGATTTTGGACAGGTTATCGCTGACCGTCTTGGGGATCTCACAGAACAGGGCTCTCAGCCGATCCAGATCAATGTCTTTGGAAACAATACAGAAGTGCTGCACAATTATGCCAATAAAGTTGCAGCCCTGATAAGTAATGTTAAGGGTACAGCAGATGTATTTAACGGACTTACCGTTGCTGGACCATCCTTCAGCATTATACCTAAGGAAGCTGATTTAAGCGCTTATCATCTGACCCCGTCCGATTTACAACTGCAGCTGCAAACACAGCTTAACGGAACTGTTATAGGGAATATACTGGAACAGAATCAGGCAACACCAATTCGTATGATATATCCTACAGGGTTACGGTATGATTTGTCAAAACTGAGTCGGGCTGATGTGTTGCTTCCCGATGGATCAAGAGAACCGGTTGCATCGCTGGCAAATATTAAAATTAATAAGGGCAGCACAGAAATAGACCGATTGAATTTGCAGGAGATGGTTACTGTAACGGCCCGACTAAACAATCGGGATCTTGGGAGTACCATTAAGGACATTCGAAACACGCTCAATCAGAAATTGCAACTGCCCAGGGGATATCATTATGTCATCACCGGGGATTATGCGAAGCAGCAGCAGAGTTTCCACGAATTACTGATGATCATGGTCCTTTCAGCGTTGCTCGTTCTCACGGTCATGTTGTTCCTGTTTCGCGATTTCCGGATTGGATTTATCATCCTTGCAGTGGCCGTTCTCAGTATTTCAGGTGCTATTCTTGCTCTGTATTTTGCGGGAATTCAGCTTAATGTTGGAAGTTATACCGGACTCATTATGATTGTCGGGATCATCGCGGAGAACAGTGTGTTTACATGTCGGCAATTTTTACGACGGTACCAGGAGAACGGTGTTAAAACAGCCCTGCAAAAAGCCATTTCGGCCCGATTTCGTCCGAAGATTATGACAGCTACGGCAGCTATCGCGGCATTGTTGCCTCTTGCCCTTGCCATTGGCACTGGTGACGACCTGCAACAACCGATGGCTATCGCCGTGATTGGAGGTTTCCTGGTGGCTATCCCGCTATTGCAGATTGTTCTGCCAACGTTTTTATACTTTGCCTATGCATGGCAGGATAAGAAAAAGTGAGTAGCGTTAACGCCAAAAATGATCATTAGTAATACATGCCAGAACACAATGGATGTCATCCTGATGCTGTCCCGTTTGTTGGAAGGCGTAGGATCTCGTCTGCAGCGGGTAACGCTGGTTTCTACTACATCGATCGTTTCCGGATGTCAACGAGATTTTACGTTCTTAGGCAAGCCGAAGACATCAGAATGACAGAAGTGATGAATAGACTGGGATAAGATTCATGAATTTACCAGCAGGGATAAATCCTGTAAGATCAATTCAATAAAATTGATCTGCAATCTTCACATATTTTACTTGCGAACTGATGAAACTACTGGTCATAGAAGATGAAAAGGCTTTGGCCGCTGATATCAAAGCGTATCTGGAAGGCGATGCCTGGGAGTGTGAAGTCGTGCATAATTATGCCGATGCCCACTATCGCCTCGGACTGTATGATTATGATTGTGTGGTTGTCGATCTCACACTTCCTGATGGAAACGGCTTAACACTTATTGAGGAGCTGAAGAAAAAACGGAGTGATACTGGAATCATCATCATATCGGCACGAAATTCTCTGGATGACAAGATTCAGGGACTTGAGTTGGGGTCCGACGATTATATTACCAAGCCATTTCATCTATCCGAGCTGAATGCACGGATTGATGCCCTGATGCGCCGACGACAATCCAACGGACAGCGAGAGTGGGTTGTGGGTGATCTGACAATCTTTAGAGAAGAACGCAAGATGAAGGTCAATGAGAGAGATCTGGATCTAACACATAAGGAGTATGATCTTCTATTATACCTGATTACCAATCGAAACAGGGTCCTGACGAAAGAGGCACTCGCCGAATATCTGTGGGGTGATGAAGTAGACTTTGCTGACTCGCTCGACTTCATCTATGCGCATATTAAAAATATTCGAAAAAAAATCGCTGCATTGGGTGGTCATGATTCCATCCAGACCCGCTATGGTGTCGGCTATCAATTCAAGGCACCATGAAATTACTCCAGAAATCCCGTCGATATTATCTTACACTGACTCTGGCGGTACTGATTCCATGGTCAATACTGTTTGGTTTGATCATCTACTATACGGCCAGAAATAACGTGGATGAAAGTCTTCAAACCACGCAGGATAAACTGATGCAGACCTTTCAAAAGCAACCCGTGCTGCCGGATAGTACACAGGAACTTACATGGAGCTTTATTAGAACGGATACAGCAAGGACCGTCCATGAAGCCGAGTTGAGAGATGTGGACATCTATAATCCCTTCGAGAGGGAAATGGAACCATACCGGCAATTGCGGGCCACTGTCAAAATGAAGGGTGATTATTATGTGCTGACCATCCAAAAATCTCTGCTTGAATTTCAGGATCTTATCGTAGCTATCATATTGACTGAGGCGGCATTCGTAATACTTTTGCTAGTCGGCTTCAACTGGATGAGCAACAGGATACAACGATCATTGTGGACCCCATTCTACAGTATACTCGATCGCATACGTTCCTTCCAGTTGAACAGCCGCGATGTGGTAGAACCGGAACCAACGGAAATCGATGAATTCCGGGAAATGGGTGAGAGCGTTTCGCAGATGACTGAACGCATTCGGCGTGATTATGAACACCTCAAAGAGTTTACTGAAAATGCATCCCATGAATTGCAAACACCACTTGCAGTTGTACGATCCAAGCTGGAACGCGTGTTTTCGCATCCTGATCTAACAGAAGAGCAAGCGTCATTGATGGGAGAAGCCTATGAGGCCGCCAGTCGAATGGAGCGAATTAATAAGGCCCTCTTACTGCTGGCTCGAATTGATAACAGGCAGTATCACGAGACCGAAAATGTGAATATCACTGTACTGCTGAATAAGGAACTGAAGTTGGTTGGTGACAGGCTGGAATTGCACAACATTCAAACCGAAGTCGATCACTCTGACAATCAGATCATTCATATGAATGGCTATCTGGCTGAGGTCATGGTAAGAAACCTGGTCGCCAACGCTATCAAGCACAATAATGATGGAGGATCGATACGCATTAGCTTGAATCAGAAGAAACTGTCCATATCAAACACGGGTCCCGCACCAACTGTCGAACCGAGACGTTTATTTGAACGGTTCACCAAAGCGAATCCCGCATCGCCATCACTCGGTTTGGGATTATCAATCGTGAAATCGGTATGCGATTTCTCTAATTTTGGTTTGAATTATATCTTCACAGATGGATGGCATACAATTGAAGTAACGTTTGGGAAATCATAAGTAGCCGCGGAACTTCGCTGATTGGTGCAGGTTACTGGTTTTCCCACTTGATTTACTCAAATCTAAACACAACGGATCCCGTAATTAAGGCGCAACACTCGAAACACTTGCACAAAACACGAGCCCCCTTCCACGGATGTGGAGAGGGTTGGGGGGAGGTCTCACAATCGTTGCCAGGTGCGAACGGGATTCTACGTTCTCCGGCAGGCTGGAGAACATCAGAATGACAGAGGTGGTGTAGCAGTAGTGTAGATGGGCGCCCCTGCACAACCAACGCGAAAAGAGAAAAAATAATCGGAATTTTGTAAAACGTAGGGGTAATCCCCCGTGATTACCCCTACCCCGCGATTACCTCACCGCCTGTAATCCGAACACGAAGGATAGTCATCCTGATGCTGTCCCGCTTGCGGGATGGCAGAGGATCTCGTTCGCAGGGCGCAATGCTCGAAATATGTACACGATACGTAAGCCCCTTCCACGGATGTGGAGGGGGTTGGGGGAGGTTTCACAATCGTTGCCAGGTGCGAACGGGATTCTACGTTCTCCGGCAGGCTGGAGAACATCAGAATGACAGAGGTGGTGTAGCAGTAGTGTAGATGGGCGCCCCTGCACAACCAACGCGAAAAGAGAAAAAATAATCGGAATTTTGTAAAACGTAGGGGTAATCCCCCGTGATTACCTCTACCCCGCGATTACCTCACCGCCTGTAATCCGAACACGAAGGATAGTCATCCTGATGCTGTCCCGCTTGCGGGATGGCAGAGGATCTCGTTCGCAGGGCGCAACACTCGAAACACTTGCACAAAACACGAGCCCCCTTCCACGGATGTGGAGAGGGGCCGGGGGAGAGGTTAACCATCAATGCAATTTATAATATCCATTTGCTGGCTAACGGTCATCTAAGTCTGGATCTGGAGCAGCATTACGAGAGCGAGGCAATCGTCAATCGTTAGCGTGTGAACGATTTTAAGATGTGGATTGACCGATAGAAAAGCTGATTCTTGTCACAAGACTGGCGTGATTTTGGGATAGAATATACAGTTTTACTTCTATGGTCCCGGAGATACCGACAACCAATATATCCCATTGGTTGTCAATAAAGCCACATCATCTTTTATTCGTAATAAGAATTGAAAAGTTCATTATTAAACTACCTGGACTATATAAAAAAATATACAATCAATGGGATGTTATATAAGGGGATTTAATTATTTATACTTATATATTATACGTTGTTATTATTTTATATAATTGTAATTATAATGGAAATATGTATTAATACATAAATATATTTAGTAATATGCAAAAAATAATTTAAATAGAAATAGTAATAGCATTTTTAAATTAATATTATTAATAACACACTTCTTATGGATGGCCAGGCTAAAACCGTCCAGGAATCTAAAAACGAAAAAAATAACGACATGAAACAATGCTATAGAGTGTTTGGTACTGTTTTTGTCATGTTGTTTGTTGCCGCAATTCCACTAATGGCGCAACAACAGACAATAACGGGTACCGTAAGAGACGCAAATTCCGGTACGGTCTTGCCGGGAGTCAATGTGGTGGTAAAAGGCACGACAACCGGTACCGCTACTGATGCAAATGGGAAATACACACTTTCAGTACCAGGTGAGGCGGACTCCCTGGTGTTTTCTTACATCGGCTACCAGTCAAAAGCAGTAGCAATTAATGGTATGACAACAATAAACGCATCGCTTGAGCCGACGGTGCAGTCATTGAAGAATGTCGTTGTAACGGCATTTGGACTTAAGCAGCAGACCCCGTCGCTGGGTTATGAGGTTCCGCAGATCGATAATCAGCAAGTTACAGAAACGAAGCAAACCAATGTTGTTGCGGCCTTGCAGGGACAATTTGCCGGCGTAAACGTTACCAGCACCGGGGGTAACCCGGGACAATCTGCAAGAATCGTGATCCGGGGTATTAACTCGCTGGATCCAAGTGCAGACAATCAGCCATTGTTTGTCGTTGATGGGATTCCTGTCAATAACTCGACATATAGCGGTGGTCTCAGTAGTGAAGACTTTGGATTCAGCAACCTGCTCTCGCAGATGAATCCACAGGACATTGAGTCTATTTCTGTATTGAAGAGTGGTGCGGCCACAGCTTTGTACGGTATCCGTGCTGCGAATGGTGCCATCGTTATTACAACCAAAAAGGGCACTGCCGGGAAAACTCACTTCAGCTATACGAGTTCAGTTCAGGCCTCTGATCTTTCGAAAGTGCCCAAACTTCAGAAAGAATATATGGCCGGATGGTACGGCAAACCGAACTACAAGAGTTATGACTTCCCATTTCATGCCTGGGGCCCTAAAGCCGATACGGTTTCGGGAGCTAAATTTTATAATAACTTTCAGGATTTCTATCGTACAGGCCTGAACATCAATAATGATGTCAGTGTCTCCGGTGGAAATGAACGCGCAACCTTCTATATCTCGGCTAATAACCAGAATCAGAAGGGGATCACACCGAATACAAACCTGGATCAGACATCTGTTCGCCTGCGTGGTGATGTCGCTCTGCTTGACAACCTGCATGTGTCCGGATCTGCCAATTATATATCCTCAGGTGGACGTTTGGTTCCGCAGGGGCATGCCAATTTTTCAACGCCTCAAGCTGACCTGCTCTACTATCCGACGAGCATCAGCATCCGTCCATATGTGAAGCCTGATGGCACCCAGTATTCGTACACGCCATTCCTGGATAATCCGCTTTACAAGGCCTATCACTTTTTCATGCGGACCAATGGCGACCGTATTCTGAGTAATGCGTCAATCTCCTATAATCCATTATCATGGCTTACTGTTAATTATCGTATAGGTAATGATGTGTTTTCTGATCATCGTAATTTGACCGAACCAGGACCGCTCGGTGTTCCGAACGAATTACCGCTCTCGTCAACCGGCTTTGTTCAAGAGTACTCGATCAAGAGCAGTCAGGTCACATCTACGTTGCTTGTAACGGCAAAAAAACAGTTTGCTTCAAAATGGCAAACAGAATTAACGGTAGGTAATGATATTTTTGCCAATCGTTATTACCGGCTGACGGTAGAGGGAAGTGACTTTAATATCCCTGAGTTTTATGACCTGAGTAACACGAGTACCATTACAACTTCTGATGCAACGATTCGCAAGCGGGTTGTAGGTGTGTATGGTGACTTTAAGGTCAACTATGATGACATGGCTTATCTGACCGTCACAGGACGTAATGACTGGTCCTCGACACTCCCGGTTAACAACCGTTCGTTTTTCTACCCATCAGCCAGCGGTAGTTTCATTTTGAGCCGTGCTGTTTCGTTGCCTGATGTATTCAGCTTTGCCAAACTGAGAGCCTCATATGCTATTGTCGGTAAGGATGCTCCACCATATGTGACTGGAATCACCTACTCGTCAGCTTCAGGTTTCCCATTCCGTGGACGTGCAGGTATCACCAAAGACAACACGCTCGGTGATCCTAACCTGAAACCAGAAAAGACAAATTCGTTTGAAGTCGGTACAGATCTGAGATTCTTCAAGGATCGGTTAAGTCTTAGTCTGACCTGGTACAAGCAGATTAGTAAGGATCAGATATTTCATGTTCCTGTAAGTAACACAACCGGATACACCGAGTTTGTGACAAACGCCGGACAGATTAACAACCAGGGTCTTGAATTGACCGTATCAGGTTTCCCTGTTCAGACGCCAAATTTCTCATGGCAGATTAAAGCAAACTGGACGAAGAACAACAACAAAGTCATTTCGATCCAAAAAGGAATTGATTCGATCGAGTTGCAAGGTTCATCTTATTCGTATGGTGGCTCTGTGATCGAGAAGCTGATTCCCGGCATGCCGTATGGTGTGATTTTGGGAACCAGTTACAAACGCTATTATGCTGATCCATCGAAAGAAGATCCGCTGCATATCGATAAAAATGCACCACTCCTGATTGGTCCCGACGGCTTCCCTGTAGTTGACTACAATTACAAGATCCTTGGTAATGCAACACCTAAATGGACGGCCGGCATCACCAACTCATTTAGCTACAAAAACCTCGACCTTTCATTCCTTGTAGATATCAAGAAGGGTGGAGACATGTTCAACACACCTGCCGCTTTCTTTGCAGCCCAGGGAACACTGCCAATCACGGCTAAACGTGATCAATCGATGGTATTCCAGGGTGTAAATGCTGACGGTACTCCGAATACAACCAAGGTTTGGCTCGGTCAGGGCGTTGGTCCCGATGGCACCAATTATGGTGATGGTTACTTCCGTAACGTATATCGCCTGGTTGATTCCAATTTTGTGGAAGATGCCTCGTGGGTACGTCTGCAGTACGTGTCACTCTCGTATAATCTGCCGAGGTCCATTTATAAGAGTACCCCGCTGAATAATGTTAGTATTTCACTGACAGCCAATAACATTCTGTTGTGGACTCCATACTCCGGCTTTGATCCAGAGTCGTCGCAGTACAGTGCTGATAGCAACACCCAGGGCTTCCAGGGGCGTACAACTCCTCAAGTCCGCAGCTTTACGGCATCCATACGATTCGGATTTTAACCAACAGCAAATAGTTTAAGATATTATGATACAATCATTTAAAAACAATAAGATGACATTCCGGTTGATTATGGCCGGGACGATGTTAATGCTGGTGGCAGGCTGCAAGGATTTTCTTAATGTGAATCAAAATCCAAATGCGTCGACAAAACCGTCACTTTCGGGATTGTTGTCGGATGCAGAATACACCACCGCAAACAACAGCTACGATGCTGCAGGTGTGACTACCTACTATGTGCAACAATTGGCCTCTCCAAGCGGAAGTTCTACAGACCGTCAGCATGAGGTCTATCTCGATGGTACATGGTACAATCTGTACAGCACGATGACAGACCTTAAAGATCTGGACGCCCTGGCACAGAAGAAAGGAGCCACTGAATATTCTGCCGTGGCGAAAATCCTTCTTGCTATGAATCTTGGCGAAGCTACGGATCTGTGGGGAGACATCCCGTATTCGAAAGCTTTCCAGGGCCAGTCTGATCTGACACCGACATATGATAGCCAGCAGGAAATCTACACTGATATCCAGAAGCTTCTGGATGATGCCATTACTGCGATACAAAGTAGTGGATCCAGTGCAACGGAGACACCTAACTCCGATGACTATTACTACAGCGGGGACATGCAAAAATGGTTGGAGACGGCCTACGCCTTAAAAGCCCGCTATCTCAATCATCTGAGCAAGAAATCCAACTATGATGCATCAGCTGTTCTTAGTGCAGTTGGCAAGGCCTATAAGTCAAATGACGACGATGCCCAACTGACTTATACCAGCGATCACAGGAACCCGTGGGCGACGGTTGTGCTCAATAATCAGGGTGGTGTTCTCGGCGGTTTCATCTCAGATTACCTGATTCGTGCTATGGCTGATACACCACACCTGGCACAATCGACGGATACTTCGATTTATGGCGTTTACGATCCGCGCCTGACGGCAATTACCGATACACTTGCCGGCGGAACATACAACGGTACGGTTAACGGTAAGGGATCTCCCAATACGCCGTATAATTTCCTGACCGCAAATTCCTGGTTCTCTATGGACAATTCTCCAATCCAGTTGATCACATACTCAGAGATGAAATTCATCGAAGCCGAAGCTGCTTTCCGCTCAGGAGATAAACCCACAGCCTACCAGGCATATCTCGATGGCATAAAAGCCAATATGGATAAGCTGGGTATCCCTGCCAGTGAGGAAACGGCTTATATGAACAATCCCGCGGTGGCTGTCGGTGCTGGTAACCTGACCCTTGAGCTGATTTTCAAGGAGAAGCTGGTTGCCCTCTTCCTTCAGCCAGAAGCCTGGACCGATGCCCGTCGCTTCGACTATCAATACAATGACATGACTGTTCCTTTCATGCAGTATTCAGCATTGAATGGCAAGTTCATCCGCCGGATTCTGTATCCGCAGTCTGAACAGTCACGAAATGCGAGTAACATACCAGATGTATCACTGACAACTCACATGTGGTGGGACCAGTAGTGATCAGTTAACAGTTAGCAGTAAACAATAAACAGTTTACAGTAATATTGAAAAGGGGCGATCCTTCGTGGTCGTCCCTTTTTTATGCTTGGCGTTCTCATCGTAAGCCGGACTGTTAGTCCGGCACATAATGCTAAATTAGTTTGGAAGAAAGTCTCATCTCGATGGCCGGGGAGAGGTTTACACCGCAACCGAATCCGGATTCACTACTATTCCGTTTATCACAAGCATCCGGGTCGTTTGCCCATCGGTAAAATGAAGATTAGCCAGTTCGTTAATAGCAAGCTGTGACTCAGATAAATCTCTAACCGAATCGCAAATATTGAGCGGTTGCCATTTTTCCTTGAACGATTCCGATTCGTGGTTCAAATAGATATTAGTATATCCTTTTTTTAGTAGATTGATGACGGGTGGCAAGGCATTGAAGGATTCCTCCGGGATGTAGACTTTACCGGGATGTACACAGAAGCCCTGCGCATCGATTTCTTCATACCCGTAAAAACCGTTTAGATCACCAATATCCTCAATCACGGCTTCATGTATGAGGCGGCGCCGATGAGAGTCTAGTTTCTCATTCCTGTTAATTCCAAGATCTACATGTACCTTTGTATCATTCTGTTGAATTTTGACATTGTGGATGATCAAATCAAAGTATTTGCGCTGGTTTTCCTTAAGACTGTAATAACCGTTGAGTGACTCATCTCTGTAAACCTGACTCGCTATCGAACCGAGAGCGTACAGGTAAGATGCAAGATTCCATTTTCTGGGAATCATCTTTTCACTGTCGTTTTCATATCCGCCCGATTCAATAAGAATGGTTGAAATATCCATTCTCTGGAACTGATCACCAAAAGCACGAGGCTCAAACTCATCCTTGTAAGAACCGATTCGATCCTTCAAATGACGAGACAGATACCCATTCAGCCCTGAAATGACCTGCATAGCATAAAGTCTGTTTTGAGGAATTATCCCACTGTGATCTACAGGTGGTGCAAGGAAGGTAAGCGCCGCCGGATATGGATTTGTTCCCGGTGTGTAGTATCTCATCTGATCATGCAGATTGAATCCGAAATTCGGTTTCAATGCTATGGCTTGTCTCATCAAAATTTGAGATTCGGGTGATTGAAGAGCCAATGCATCTCTGTTTAGATCGATTCCGTGGGCATTTCTCCGCTGAAACCGTTCAGCACCATCCGGATTGACCATGGGGATGATATGAAGCGTGAGGTTTTTCAACAGCAGTTCGGACAGCTCATCAAAAAGAGGACCGCGAAGCGTGAGACAGCGAAACAGGTCAAATAGCGCCATGGTAGCCGTGGGTTCATCCCCGTGCATCTGCGACCACATCATCACAGGAATTGGTCCGTTTCCGATCGAAATGCGATAGATAGAACGATCTTCCACGGATTTGCCAATCTCCTCGATAGAAAAATCGTCTACATCTTCAAGGCGCCGGATAAGTGGGACAAGGTCCGAGTGGCTTATCAGCCGGTGACGCAGAGCCGGCTCGCGAATATTTTCAAAATGCAGCATCAGCTGATCAACAAGCTGAGAGAGCGATTCAGAGGTATGTGTCATCTGTGATGGTAACTTTTAACAATAACAGGAATGATGGATTAGAGGAATCCTGGAATAATGGGCAAAATCATTTTCCTCATTATCCATTATTTTCCCCGGAGCTTATTCTATTCGATCCGCAACTCATTCAAGGTCATTAAACTATTGCATCTGCCGCGATTGCCACGCATATTACGCAGCGTCGATGCCGTTTCAAAACCAAGGGGTTTCTATAGACTATGAACAACTATACAGGTGTTATTCGTATCCGGTTTATCGGATATTTTTTATCATTTTTTCTGATCGTAACTTTTTTTAACGGATGTCGGAGTAGCGAGCAGTTAGCACGATCCACAACGAAGCCGGGTTATCAGACCGTCCTGGATACATCAACCGTCTTGAACCGGGCTTTTACAGGATTTGTACTTTATGACCCTGCGACCCATAAAATGATCTGCCAGAGGAATGCCGGGCGGTATTTCACACCCGCTTCAAACAACAAACTTTTTACTTTTTATACGGCTCTTGTAACTTTGAGGGATTCTTTGCCAGGACTCCAATACGTTCAGCATGGAGATTCTCTTATTTTTCAGGGGACGGGCGATCCGGCTTTTCTGTATTCTGTTTTCAAACAACAACCTATTTTTAAATTTCTCACAGCTCAAACGGATTCCCTCTATTTCGATCCTGATAATTTCGATGCCACTCCACTGGGACCGGGATGGTCGTGGGATGATCTCAATTATTATTATGCCCCGGAACGGACTCCATTCCCGATTTACGGAAACGTCGCTCGTTTCCAGGTCCGGAAAATCACCAATTACGATCTTGCACTTTCCGATTCGACAAATGACGTAATTCCCCGATCTCTGCAACCTAATGTGCGTTATGCATCGCCTGACAGCCAGTCATCCGATTTCGTCGTGCGAAGTCTCGGAAAGAACCAGTTCACTTTTTATCCGCGTAATGATACGACTCACCTCGAAGTGGAAGTACCTTTCCATTACACTCCGAAGCTTTTTGCTGAAATGTTAGGCGATACCCTGCATAAAAAAATAGGCATCGTACACGGAGAGTTTTCAGGCAATCCAAAGACCGTTTATGGGGTGCCTGCAGATTCCCTATATAGGCACATGTTGCTTCCCAGCGATAATTTCATCGCAGAACATCTTCTGCTGATGTGTTCGCAGGCGCGTTTCGGTCGAATGGCCCCTGATTCCATCATACAGTATATGAAACATGCCTATTTGAAAGATTTGCCTGATCCTGTAATATGGGTCGATGGCTCCGGTTTGTCGCGCTATAATCTTGAAACCCCACGAAACATGGTAACGCTTCTGCAGAAGATTAATAAAATTTTGCCCGATTCAACGCTCTTCCGGCTTCTGCCAACAGGTGGTGTTTCCGGAACCCTGAAACACTGGTATAAGGCGGATAAACCGTATGTATTTGGTAAGACAGGTACGCTGAGCAATAATCACAACTTGAGTGGTTACATCATCACAAAATCGGGCCGTAAACTGATCTTCAGTCTGATGGTCAATCACTATGTCGTCTCAACATCAACAGTAAGACGTGCCATGCAAAACCTCCTCGAAGCCGTACACAACGACCTATAAACAGTGATCAGTTTCAGTTATCAGTAAACAGAAGAAGGGAGAGTCGACAGAATCATACAACTATGATCTATCAACTAAGAATTAAAAATTAAGAATTAAAAATTTAGAATTATTCTCCCGAAGACCATGCCTGCCAGCCGCCGGAGAAATCATATACATGCGGAAATTTCAGGTCAGAGGTCATAATTTCACAGGCCTTGAGACTACGGCTTCCGGAATGACAATACACGAGGTAGGTTTTCGAAGTGTCAAGTTTGGCGACTTCTTCATTAAAATTAGATGCGTAGTAATTGATATGTACCGCATTGGGTACATGACCATTTTTAAATTCCATATCCGTCCGCACATCCAGAACAACGGTATTGGGCTGGTCCATCATTTTATTAAAAGTGGCTTTGTCAATTTTTTCAAAACCTTGTTGTGATTGAGAATCACCGGACTTTTTTTGATTGGACTGACAAGCTGTGATGGTTGCAAAAGACAGGATCAATAAAAAAGTAAGAGAAGATGAACGTCTGATTGACATAAGGTACCTCATTTTATTAATCAATGACGGATTGTCCGTCGATAAATCCTCATGGGTAAGATAAGAAGCATAACAAAATCTGCCACAACACAGTTTATTTGTTCGTGATATAATGAGGTGATAATTTTACATGATTTTTTCCATCAACTTTAAGTTTGGATATTAATGTTACCGTTTGGGAGAGGATTTAAGATGCAGGCGGAATGGAGTGCCCATTCCGGAACACAACTGAACTGGCCGACCAATAGGGAAACCTGGCCGGGTGCCCGTATGCAACGTGTTGAAAAAGTATACGCGGAGATTATCAAGGCCCTGTCTGCACATGAAACTGTTTACCTGTTGGTACCGGACAACAGGTATAGTCAGTATGCCAGGAAAGTGCTTATCTCAGAAAATGTTGATTTTGCGAATGTAGTATTCCATGAAGTGCCAATAAACGATGTTTGGGTGCGCGATTGCGGGCCGATCTTCATTAAAAATCCGGCCAATACTTACGCAATTACTGATTGGGAATACAACGCCTGGGGCGAGAAGTATCCTCCATATGATGATGACAACAAGTTGCCGAAGTACTTTTCCAGGATGTATGGAATAGAGCGTTTTCCGGTCGATATGGTACTTGAAGGCGGATCCATCGATACCAATGGAAACGGACTGATGATGACGACAGAGTCGGTGTTGCTGAACCCAAACCGAAATCCAAAGATGTCAAAAAGCCAGATTGAACAAAATCTGCATGATTACCTGGGACAGGAGAAGATTATCTGGCTGAAGCGTGGTCTTGCCGGTGACGACACGGATGGGCACATCGATGACTTGTGTCGTTTCCTGGATGAGAACACCGTAATGACTACCATCTGCGAGGATCCCGATGATGTTAATTATGCGGCGCTTCAGGAAAACCTGGAGTTGCTTTCCAAAGCCACAGATCAGAATGGGAAGTCACTGACAATCGAAACACTGCCCCTGCCCAAAACACGCATTGAAGGTACAACGGTGGATGGATCGGAATATGTGCCTGCCAGTTACGCCAATTTTTACATAGCTAACGGCATTGTGCTCTTACCATTATACGATGAGCGATATGATGAACAGGCACGATCAATTTTGCAAAAGTATTTCCCGGACAGGGAAGTCGTTGGCATCCCATGTGCCGACTTAGTTTGGGGACAAGGTTCTATCCACTGCATTACCCAGCAACTATACGGGATTTAGTCAGTGATCAATTAACAATTAACAATGGAACCGCGTCATTTGCTTCCCTTTAGTGCAGTGCCAATTTTTGCTAATTGCTAATTGCTAATGCTAATTGCTAATTGCTAATTGCTAATTGCTAATTGCTATATGCCGCCACTGCAATCCCGAGCAGGATGGATAGCGTAAACGAGATAAAGGAGCCGATCAGTACGTATTCGGCTTCGGCTCGCCCTCGTTTGCCGGTTATCTCTCCAAAGCGAAAGATGGATTTTGCTGTGATCAAAAAACCAATAGCCTGGAACTGGTGCATCAGTATAAGGGTAAGGATCAGCACTCGTTCCAGATAACCGATCCATTTGCCGGCTTCCGGAAGTCCGGTTTTCGGTTCATCACTATCGGTATGCGTTATGAGCGACTGCTGCCATTTGCGCGTAAACTGGGATACCAGAACAGAAAATGGATGCAGCACAATCAGGTAGCCGGTGACAATGATCCAGAAGTCCGGACGGCTGATCAGGTTGAAGCCATCATATAGCAGGATAAGCTGGGCGTGTGCAAACCAGATCCACACAAGTACGAGCATGATCAGGTGAAGTGTCTGGTCAATGATGAAATAGTTTATCTTATCTGGCCTGCCCGACTTCCACCAGTCGATGAGAAAGTGGGTGATCATGATAAACAGCGGTACAGTGATATTGCCCCAATGGCCAAGAAACAGCCAGCTCAGTAAACCTACAATGAGCACATGATAATAGAGAACCGGCGCTTTGATACCGTATTGCCGGCGCTTTTCAATCCAGGATCGTGGCTGGAGAAAGAAATCGGCGATGATGTGAGCCGTGAATAAACGTAACAGTATGAAATAGACGTTCATAAGCCGATCTGGTCAGAATGGGAGGTTCAATGAATGTTTTAAATCTTCGGCAACATACGCAAGATATCGGTCTGCCGCAGGCCAATCTGCCGCTCGCAGACGGCGATGTATAGTCGACTGTTCAATACCCAGCATTTCAGCTATTTCCTGTTGTGTCCGCCCGGTCATAATTTGTGGGATCACCTCCGATTGCTGGAAAGTCCAGTTTGTGAGGATGGCGTCAAGCAATCCCAGTTCCACATTCCATCGCCTGTCGAATTCAACATTTGATGTGGCTATGGCCATCTTTTGTTCGGCCTGCATCTGATCGAGAAGCAAGCCGGAGCGTTGAAATGCTTCTCCGTCGCCTTCGGAAACATTGTCTGGCACGGAGTCAACCGCTCCAATGCCAATAGCAACGCGAATATCCGGCAGCGTTTTCAGCGGTTTTTGAAACGTTTTCTTCACCAGGGTGCGCAGCATAACAGATACCGAAACAGCCATCTCCGGTTGAAAGACGATTACCTGGAAACTGTCGCCCCGAAATACATCGAATGTTGATAGCTTTAGCGCCGGTTGGGTCAAGGCGGTCAGCATTTTGGGAGATTCTTTTATCACGGTCAGAATATCTTCTCTTTCTGATCCCGGAAGGTTTCGGGACCGAATGATATCGCCCGTTAGAACTGCCACAAGTGTTTTTTTCGATTTTGACATACTCATATCCTGGGATGTTACGCAATATTATGCATCTGTAATAGCATAAATAATTAATATGCTACTATGATAGCATAATGATATAATATGCTATTGTAATAGCATAAAATCAAATAAATCTAATTTCTGAGAAAGGTCACGTTATTTCCTCGTTTTATGATGTTATAAAAGAACGACCTTTACTATCTTAAGGCCTCTGGAAGCGAGTAATCAATTACGAATGAACGAATCTTATGAATGATCTGGCCACGACCGAATTCGCACCGGTAATCGGTCTTGAAGTACACTGTCAACTACTCACCGATAGCAAGGCATTTACGCCGGTTTCTACGGAGTTTGGGGCGGAACCGAATACAAATGTGAGTCCGCTTTGTCTCGGTCATCCGGGAACCCTGCCTGTTGTAAATGAAAATCTGATCCGCTATACCATCCGGATGGGGATGGCGACAAGCTGTGAAGTAGCCCCCCGTTCTATCTTCGCCAGAAAGAATTATTTCTATCCTGATCTTCCCAAAGGATATCAGATTTCGCAGTATGAAACGCCCATCTGCTATGGCGGCTATATTGATATCACGCTGGAAGACGGAACAGAAAAACGCATCGGTATTACGCGGATCCACATGGAAGAAGACGCTGGTAAATCGATTCACGACCAGGATCCATACAACACACTGATCGACCTGAACCGTGCGGGAACGCCACTGATCGAGATCGTGTCCGAGCCGGATCTTCGCACTCCGGCCGAGGCGTATGCGTATCTGACAAAGATCAAACAGATTGTTCAGTACCTGGAAATTTGCGACGGCAACATGGAGGAGGGAAGTCTCCGCTGTGATGCGAACGTGTCGATTCGTCCGAAGGGTCAAAAAGAGTTTGGGACCCGGACTGAGCTGAAGAACATGAACTCGTTCCGCAACGTAGAACGCGCCATCCAGTTTGAGATCGAACGGCAGGAAGAGGTCATTCGCGGCGGCGGCAAGATTATTCAGCAGACAAGACTTTGGGATTCCAACAAGCTGGAAACCCGCGAGATGCGATCCAAAGAGGAAGCCCATGATTACCGCTACTTCCCGGAACCGGATATCCCGCCGGTTGTTGTGACTGAAGACCTGATGGATGAAATCCGCAGCGAGCTTCCCGAGATGCCGGATGTGCGTCGTCAAAGATTCATCGATGCATTTGGCTTGCCGGAATTCGACGCGACAGTACTTACAGATACCCGGTACATGGCCGACTATTTTGAAGAAGTGCTCAAGCAGGTCGACAAGCCAAAGTCGGTTGCCAACCTGATCATCACAGAAGTGCGCCGGGTATTGAATGATAAAAGCATCGAGATTCGTGATTTTTCTATCACGCCGGAAAGACTGGGCGGCCTGATCAAACTGCGTGAGGACGACAAGATCAGCTCATCGGCTATGCAGACCATCTTTAACGGTATGCTGGAGAGCGAGAAGGACGCCGAAGCACTTGCCGGCGACCTCAACCTGCTGCAGGTCTCCGACACCGGGTTCATCGACAAGCTTGTGGACGAAGTCCTTGACGAGTTTCCCGACAAAGTAGATGAATATCTCGGCGGCAAAGAAGGATTGCTCGGCTTTTTCATCGGACAAGTCATGCGCCGGTCGAAGGGTAAAGCCAACCCCAAAATGGCCCGTGACGCAGTTCTTGATCGCCTCAAAGCCAAAGCCTGAAACAACCGGAGCATATTTCAATGAAATTGTCATCTAACAAAAAAGGCCGGTTTTACCAGGAACATTCCATATTTTTGCGGATGCCTGTCCTCCTTGGCCTCGTCGTTCTATTAGGATTCGGTTGTTCGTCGAAACCGGAAATGAAAACAACCCGCGTTTACGGCAAGATAAGCGTATCGACGGCGGTGGATTCGAGCGGGGACTATTCGGGGATCAATCTAACGGTCATACAGCCCGATAGTAGTAATAAAGCCGACACGTTATATCACGCCGTCACAGACTCGACCGGACAATTTTCCGGAACAGCGACGTTTAAGCAAAAAGGAATCTATCCGCTCATTATCAGCCGAAATAATACGAACCTGTCATCCTCGGCAGTGATATTGGCAGATAAAGATACGGTGCATATCGAGGGTCAGTTGCCCGACTTCGCGAAAACGGCAAAATTCACTTCACATGAAGAAAAAGCCTATGACACTTTTCAACGGCTGGAAGGCAACTATGCAAGGTTGATGACTTTTGCACAAAGGGGGCAGATCAAGCAGGATACGCTGCCGAAGCTTGCGCAAACGTGGAGCAACCTGTTTTGGTCCGTGTATAAAGATTTTCCCGGAACGATAGCATCCCAGCGTTCTGCTGTAACAACGGTGCGCATGCTGGAAGGGTGGGACGACAGCCTCGCGTTTGCTCACTTCAGGCAGATCAAAGAACCCGCGATTCAGGCTAATCTCGCCCAGGATGCCATGGAAATACTGGCACGGACACGTGGCCTTGATCGCACATTGATTTATATAGATTCGCTCTCGCATGCGACGGATAACCAGGATCTTAAGATCGCTATCGGCATGAATAAAGTGAAAATGTTGTACGACAGCACCAAGATCCGGGAGGCCAGATCGGATCTGCTCACTTTTAAAAAAGCCTACGCACAAAAGAATAGTTCGGCACGTTCGTTCGCCAGCAGCATGCAGTACGATCTTGATAGTCTCGCGCCAGGTATGCCCATGCCGTCGTTCAAAGTTGTAACACTATCGGGTGACACGTTGACCAATAAATCATTCAGTGGTCATCCTTATGTGATGGAGATAACTGGCGTAGCCAACAACCTGTATCAAAATCAGTACGATGATATGAACGCGCTGTATCTGGTGTACCGGTATTTCGGCCTTAAATTTCTGACCGTTCCCATTGACACGAGTCAGGTTACGGTCAATGCTTTTTTTGATGAAAGGGCCAGAAACTGGCCTTTCGCCCGGGCAGGATCATATAAGACGTCAAACTTGTTGCACAGGTTAAACATACAGTTGATCCCAACCCGGTTTTTGGTGGATAAAGACGGAAACATCGTACGCAAGTACGTGGGGTCCGAAAGTCAATACATTATTCAGGACCTCGGTAAAGTATTCCATAAAAAGGAGAAACAATCATGAGAAAATTATTGATAGCCGGTAACTGGAAGATGAATAATGGTCCAGAAGAGACCAAACAGTTGCTTTCGGGAATTAAGAAACAACTTGAGGGTCAGTATCTGGATGTAGAAGTTCTTGTTTGCCCAACGTTTATCGCTCTGGCAGCCGCCAACGAATCTCTGCGTGATCAGAACCAGGTTCAGCTGGGTGCACAAAACATGCACTTCGTGGACAGTGGCGCTTACACCGGGGAAATTAGCGGTATTATGCTCAAGGAGTCAGGTTGCCGCTATGTTATTTTAGGTCACTCGGAACGCCGGCAGTATTTCGGTGAGACGGATGAAGGGGTGAATACCAAAGCATTGAAAGCTCTGCAGGTTGGCCTGCGTCCGATCATTTGTGTCGGAGAGACACTGGATGAACGTAAATCTGATTCTCATTTCGAGGTTGTCAGTCGACAAATCAAAGGAGCGTTCAAGGAGTTGCCTGATACACAGCTCAATGAGGTCGTCGTTGCCTACGAACCGGTATGGGCGATTGGAACGGGTGAAACAGCCACTCCTGACCAGGCACAAGAGATGCACAAATTCATCCGTAATGAACTGGCCAACTTGTATAATGAACAGAAAGCTGCAAACATCCGGATTCTCTATGGTGGAAGCATGAAGCCCGATAACGCAGAGGAACTGCTTAGTCAGCCTGATGTTGACGGCGGACTTATCGGCGGTGCCAGTCTGAAAGCTCAGAGCTTTGCAGCTATCATTTCAACAGCCCAGACTATCGCTTCAAAATGAGTGAATTTGAAACCAAAGACGTCTTAGTTATTGGTAAGGGAGGGCGGGAGCACGCCATAGCCTGGTTATTGCATAACTCGGAGATGGTAGAGAATGTATACATTGCTCCCGGCAATCCCGGAACCGCACAAATCGGAACAAATGTCGATTGCAATATCAATGATTTTGAAGCAGTAGCTGAAGTTATTGAGAAATTTGCCGTTGACATGACCATCATCGGACCGGAACAGCCGTTGGTGGATGGGCTCGTTGACTTCCTTGAGAAACGAGGACACCCGGTCTTTGGTCCTTCGAAGACTCGCCGCACGTCTGGAGGGCAGCAAAAGTTTTGCCAAGTCGTTCATGGTTCCGCCACAACATTCCAACAGCTGCTTATCACACCTACGAAAGAGGTGACTGGCATATGGCCGAAGAGTCACTTAATAAAAGGGAAACATGGCCTGTAGTATTGAAAGCTGATGGACTTGCTGCCGGAAAAGGCGTCTTTGTTTGCAAAAACCGTGATGAAGCTCTCGGAAGCCTGAAAGAACTTGACGAGTTACCCTCTCTCAGAAAGGCCTCGGATACCCTGGTGATAGAGGAGTTTCTTGATGGGCGAGAAATATCGATCTTTGCTGTTTCAGATGGGAAGACCAGCCACATCATCAGCAGTGCGCGTGATTATAAACGCATTGGCGAAGGCGACACCGGGCTGAACACCGGAGGGATGGGATCGATTACGCCCGTACCTGACGTAGATGCATCCATGCTGGAAGAGATTCAGCACACCATCGTTGATCCTACGATCAAAGGTATGGCCGGGGAGGGAACTCCGTATCGTGGACTTTCTGTATTGCGGACTGATGTTGACCAAAGATGGACCAATAGTTGTGGAGTACAATTGCCGTTTTGGAGATCCCGAAACGCAGGCGGTCCTTCCAAAGCTTCAGACCGATCTGATGCAGCTCATGCTCCTTGCGGAAACGGTGGAACTCGACAAGATCCGCATCACACAGGATAATAAGGCTTACTGCTGTGTAATACTGGCTTCTGAGGGATATCCTCGTGAATATGAGACCGGCAAAGTAATTCATGGATTGGATCTTGTGAATGATGATACGCTCGTGTTTCACAGTGGAACAGCTATGCGTGGTGGTCAGGTTGTCACGGCAGGCGGACGCGTGTTGGGCGTTGTATGCTCCGGGAAGACCCTCGATGAGGCAATCAAAAAAACATACGCCGAAGCCGACAAGATCACATTCAGCGGCAAGTACTATCGCCGGGATATAGGGAAGGTGTTTGAATTTTGAATTAAGAATTTTGAATTTTGAATTCAATTAAGACAGGTGACGGTCGTTCGAGCCGCGGCAGGCCTTTTGCAATGACAAATGAGTGCAAAGGAGGCTGTCGCAGGATCATATATGAAAAATGACTATGAAAAACATCCATTGCAGCGAAGAATTACCATTGAACGACTAGCGTATGACTATCGAATACGGATTGCACCGTCGTTGGCATGACCTCGGGTTCTCTTGGGCTGAATTATCATTAATCCTTCTCTTATTCCTAATAGCGAATTTACCGGTCTCCGCTCAGGATCCTGTTGTTCTTAAACCTATCACGTGCAATCTCAGAAGTGCCTCTGCGATGTCGGTGGCGCCGACCGGATCGATCTTTATTGTTGAGACAGATAACAATCGGATTGTAGAATACGATACTACAGGTCAGCCGCTTGATTCGCTGGGAAATTACGGGTTTGGTGATTACCAGTTTGATGAACCGGTTGATGTGGATGCCACCAACGGACTTAAAATTTATGTAAGCGACAGGGGGAACAATCGCATACAGATTTTTGACCGTCATCTGCAATATCTCTCATCCATCGCTGACGCGAGCAATAATCCGCAGGCCAGTACCTATTATCCGACTACGCTCTGCATAGATAACCAGGGCGACTTGTTCTTCTATGATGATCGCAGCAATTACATCTTTCGCTTCGATCATTATGGCAAATATGACCGGGGTTTCAATACCCAGGCCATCGGCACAATCCACAAGCCTTCAGACATGATGTGCGCCGATAATCGACTGTACCTGGCTGATCCTATCGATGGCGTCATTCATATGCTTAACACCGGTGGTGGATATCTTGGGTTTATCGCTCACACGGGAAAAGTACGAGGACTTGCACTGGGAAGAGATGGCATTTGGGCGGTATCATCCAGGAGCCTGGAGCGTTATGATATGCACGGGCGGTTATTGGGAACACAAAATCTGTCCATCACTGAAGATCCTGTGGATGTAAAGATGTTAGGCAATACACTCTACATTTTGACTCCGTCCTGTGTTTATAAAGGAATAATACCCCGTACAAAGTAAATAATCCAACACCACCTCTGTCATTCTGAAGTTCTCTGATTTATCAGCGAACGTAGAATCCCGCTAGCATCCTGTGACCTCCCCCAAACCCCCTCCACATTCGTGGAAGGGGGCTTACGCGTGGCTTGTTTCGAGCGTGCATCCGGTGCAAGAGATCCGGATAAGATCCGGTATAGTGATTCTGCGGTGATCCGGAATCCAGGATCCTTTTTCAATCATCTATCCTGTGTAATTTCTTATCCAGGCCTCGGGTTGGATTACTTTAAAAATGTCAATGGAACACAAGACACACTTGTCTAACGTGAGTTCGATATAATGTAATCATGAGTATCTTACCCACAGTGTCATTTCGAGCGACGCGGAGCGAGCCGAGAAATCTATATTGGCTATTAGAGAGACCTACATTGAGTGCCTTTTTCAGCGATTATGAGCAGGTTAGATTTCTCGATCCCGATGTCTCGGGAAAATGACACTGGAGGTTTTTTTCGAGTCTTATGGCGATCCCGCCTTATTTGCCCCTTGTTATTTAATTTAAGATTATTTACTCTGAAATAGGTATTTAATACCTCCCTTATATTTAAATTGATATTGGATATTAATGGAGGAGAGTGAAAATTTAAAGGATATCATAAGAGACGCCTGCGGGGAGACGCTACCGAACCGGAAAATAATGTTGTCAGATCTGGAAGTGATAGCACCTGAATTTATTTATAACCGACCTTGGAAACAATGGCCTGACCATCAGGTGACATTTACGGTTGATATGAGGAACCAGGAGTTAATAGGTTTTTTCCAGCCGGATAAAGGAGATCAGGTTGTTGTCAGCGGATCATTTACAGTTTGGTCACCCGGAGGCATTCCGCTTATTGATAAAAGTAGAGATGGGGTCTATCGGATAACTGATCTCCTCCCGAAAAACTGGACCAATCTAAAGTAGAGCAATCGGGCAATTTTGGTACTTTAAAACAAACCAACCATTGCCATGAAAAGATCAAAGTATACCGAATCGCAGGTCATCTTTGCACTGCGCCAGCCCCCCCGGTCACCGAGGTCTGCCGAAAGATTGGTATTAGCGAGGCGACCTTCTATCCCGAGTGATCGGGAGAAGAAAAAATATGGGGGACTGGGCACCTCCGAGCTGCCTCGCCTGCGCCAGCTCGATGAGGAAAACAACCGGCTCAAAAAGCTGGTGGCTGACCTGTCGCTGGACAAGCACATGCTCCAGGAGGTCCTCAAAAAAAAGGTCTAAGGCCAGTGGAACGCAGGGACCAAGCCGCCTGCTGACGGTTAATTAACTTCTATTCGTTGCACAGTAAGATTTCCAAGCTGCTCTTCGGTGATTTCTTCTAACTGGCGTTTTCGGGTCTCAACACCATAGAAGACAATAGCGACAGCCGCCAGAATTAACGGTATGGCTCCGATTATCGCCGTAGCGGCAATAGAGGGAGGAGCTATTGCGAGAACAACAAGTGAAATCACCAGTACACCTCCAAATTTGGTAAAACCGGCTACCAGGCCACTTCCCCTGGATCGAACCCGTGTTGGGTAAATTTCTGCAGCATAAGCTGAAAGGATAGATATCACAGAGCTAATTCCCCAGATAGGTACGATGAGAAGCACGTATAGTAGTACATGATGCTGGACTATGGCATTCCCGGCAAAGATGAAACCTAACATGGAAATGGCTGTTACTGTTGTCAACAGGATGATTGTCCGTTTACTGCTCCAGAATCCATAGGCCCATGCGACCAAGAAATTTAGTGGAAAACCGATCAGGGCCGCATTTCTAAGCAACTGAAAAGAACCAGCCTCGGTGAATCCAAGGTGTTGGAGATTCGATGGTATCCAAAGTTCGAAACCAAATTCCACGAATCCACCGCCAAGTGCAAGGATGGCGACGGTTGCGGTAATTCCAAGGAATGGTGGTTTAAACAACTGCCGAAACTGATCTTTGATTTCCGTTTTTGGTTTTTCTGGCAAGATCTTTTCTTTTATAGCCACAGCGCCGAATCGTTTCATGACTTCCTGGGCTTCCTTTAAACGGCCGAGATTGAGAAGATAACGGGGGGATTCAGGGATCCAGCGATTCAAGAGAATAAGCATAAAACCAGTTGGAAAACCGATAAGCCAGAGTATTCTCCAGGTATAGTGGGGGACGAGCCAGGAGGCCAATGCACTTGTTATGATGTAAGCTCCCGCAACATCTCCGCCTATCAGGACCATCAGCCAGCCACGGTGTCTTGCCGGAATGCTTTCGGCCATCAGTGTGAACATGATAGGCAGCATGCCACCAACGCCCCATCCCATAACCAGGCACATCACACAGTTCATCCAGAACGCGGGCATGGAACCACAGGCGCTGGTGGCTATGAATGTGACGCCCGCCATAAGGATAGAGGAGCGCCTGCCTATTTTATCACCCAGCCAGCCCCATAGGAAAGAACCGATAACAGTTCCCGTGATTCCGGAAAGTGGAAGCAATGCAACAGGTATCGTTCCACCGGGATGAACCGGTGATCTGAGTCCGTATTCACGGGCCATCCCCGGGACAACGAAAGAGAGGATGGTTGGCTTCATTACATCAAGCGTGATAGCGATCGCCATAACAAGCAACAGTCCAACATGGGTCGGATTAATAGGAGCATCATCCAGGGCACGGACTTTAAGATTGTATTCGCCGCTGTCTTTCGCTGCTTTTGGAGGAATCAGGCTGTAGAGTGTTGTCAACAGACCGAAGATGACCATTCCCATTCCAAAAAACATCGTGGTACTCATATGATGCCCAACGAGTTGATAACCATAGGAGCTGGCATTAATGTACATCGGAAGCTGAAGGGCTACACCAATGGAAACAGCCATAAAACCCGTCCAAAAAGCGCTTCGGCTACGGAATGTAATCTTCCCGTTAAAGCGCATGAGCTTAACAGATTTCATATTATTCTGGATTTAGTATAACGTAGAGACCTGGTCTATAATGCAAGTTCAAACGTGAGATAATAAAAAACTGCCTATTATAAAAGAGATGCGCCAAAAATTTTCATACTTGCGTGACATGTTCGTGGTATGTTTGGAGAAAAGAAGGTATAAATATTTGGGACATTTTTGTGATATTCATCCCGAATCTAATTATATATACAGGTACAAGAGGATGTTACAGAAGCACCATCATCTCTTATAACCTATTTAGACACTGACAAAACAACTATCCTTATGGAACGAAAACAACTCATCATTGCCTCAACCATATTCTCCGTTGCTGTGATTATCGGGGTGATAATTTTAAGTGTAACCTGGCACAACAACTATAAAATGAACCAGACGATTTCGGTCACGGGATCAGCAAAAGAGGTGATCATTTCTGATCTGGGATATCTCAGAGGTACTATTAAAACAAGTGGGCAAACAGCCGCTGAAGCGTATCAAAAGCTTCAGGAGCAAAAACCTATTCTGCTCGATTATCTTAAAGGGAGAGGGTTCCCGACAGATTCTGTAAAATTCTATACCGTAAACAGTTACAGCCGGGAACAGCTTGATGAGAAGGGCAGACCCACCGGTAAGATTCTCGCTTATTATTACAGCCAGCGCATCGAGATAAAATCAAAAGACGTGAACCTGATTCAGCAGATTTCTCTGGATATCAGTTCGCTGATCACAAAAGGCGTCAGTTTTGATGTTGAACCACCCCAGTATTTTTATACTGATCTGGCAGGCCTTAAAGTCGATATCCAGGCCCAGGCAGCTAAAGACGCCATGGAGCGTGCCCAGCGAATTGCCAAATCGACGGGCCGTACACTCGGCCCCTTAACAGGCGCACGTATGGGGGTTCTCCAGATCACACCTGTGAATTCTACACAGGTCAGCAACTACGGTATTCACGATGTGAGAACCATCAAGAAGGAAATTACCGGCGTTGTGAGTGCGACTTTTATGATTGAATGATCGTTTAAAAAAAATTTAATCTGTAGTTATAAGGAGGCTTGATAGCGAACATGGGTTTTAATTGTAAATGACTATGCGTACTCACTCCAGTAGTCTTAGTTGTTCCTCAGATTAGAAAATGTAAACCGTCCCGATATATTCGGGACCAGAAAACGCAAAAAATAAACAGCTTAATTCTGCGAATCTGGTATGTTTTTGCGGTTAAATGACAGGTATGCAACCCCGATACATCGGGGCGGATAGTCATTTAATTTTAATAACCAACCTACAGCAATCAATTAATGAACGATTGTTTAAAGCAACCTGTTAACTACTTGAATTTTAATCCATTTAATTACACGTTTAGAAACGTAACAGGAGGTAAACGATAATGAAGTTTTCACATATTAGCACCATGTTGCTTGTTTCTGCTATTGCAGTTGCAGGATGCAGCAAAAAAAGCGGAAACATGAACAAAGAAGAGACCATGTCGCAAAACGCGACTATGTCTGAGATGAATGCGGCAACAGCCCGTAGCAGTGATTACATGGCTGACCTAAGCGGTAGTGGTGTAAAACCCGAAGCCGTCACATCTAATGGCAGTGGTAAAGCTTATTTCCGGGTCAACAGCGATAGCACCATGATCTACTACACGGTTGATCTGGCTGACGCCGATAGCGTTAAGATGGTGCACATTCATTACGGTGCCTCCGATCAAAATGGTCCTATTGCGGTCTGGCTTTTCCCTCAGAACATGGAGCCAGCACTCGTTGCCGGGCCTGTCAACGGTACTTTGCAGCAGGGAGTGGTAGCTGATAGTTCACTTACCGGACCTTTTGCAGGAAAGAAAGTGATCGACCTGATACACGCTATCGAACATGACAGTGCATATGTTCAGGTGCATACCGCAGCTCATCCCGCCGGTGAATTAAGAGGGCAAATTTCGATAAAGTAAGGTTTCACGCTAACTTACCCATCAAAGGCCGGGAATAATCATCTCCGGCCTTTTTTGCATAAAAAGATGTTTCATTGTCATAGAAGCCGTTGTGTTCTTGGCATCATTGGCAAGCCTGCGTATATTCGGCTTTTGAATCGTTGATAAGCTACTTTTGGAGGATCCGTAATGGAGCAGGAACCCATATATGATCAAAATCCCAAACCGGTATCAACCGGTGACTGGATGATTACCATCTTAATTACTGCTATTCCCATCGTTGGGTTCATTATGCTTTTTGTTTGGGCTTTTGGAGGGGGGAGCAACCCCAGTAAGGCTAACTGGGCCAAGGCGACAATTCTCTGGTTCCTGATTGCTATATTTCTATATGTCGTCGTCTTTTATTTTATTTTTACAAATATGACGAGACCTACTGCTCCGAATTACTTTTAATCAGTCGCTGGTGAGAAGTTAAGAGAAAAATTGTTCATCCTGATTCATAGCCTCGAGTTTTTGCTCGAGCGGTTTTCTGCTATTACCGGTCTTTTCGGGAATCTGATCCATGGCATATTCGGATAAGGTGGTGATTGTCAGGCTTGGATTTACACCGAGATTACATGGGATGATCGATCCATCGAGAATGTACATATTGGGATACCCATGAACCTGGAAACGGTCGTTCACAACGCCCTCTGCTTTTGTCTTTCCCATGGGACAGCCGCCGATAATATGTGCTGTCGTAGACATATTGAAAAGAATTTCGTGGATGGCATTCAGGGGAACTCCGTTTACCTGTTTTGAATATCTGTGCAATACTTCCTGGCCAATTGGGATATAGGCCGGAACCCTTTTTTGGCCACGGTTATCGATAATCATCTTTCCGCCAAATAGTCCGTGCTTCCATTTCATGCGCATGGCATTTTCGAGTGACTGCATGACCAGCAGGAAAATGGAATTATGCGCAAAATTGAAATTAAAAAGCATTCGAATCAAGTGACGCGGACGGGTTATGATGGCACCAAACATTTTGAAGAGTCGAACAGGATGGGAGGCATGATCGGCTGCAAGTGTGGCAAGGCGTCCCATCATTCCGGATCCATTGGGATATTTGCATATTTGAACATTTGTGTGTTCATCAGGACTGAATACAGAAGTTATGGCAACTCCGTTATTTAATTTGATCGGGGAGGCCGATGTACCACAAAGTGACTCGGAATTAGTGCGGAGGTTTTCTCCCAGCCGGTCTGATAGGTTTGTGAGTGTTCCATATTTGTGTTTTTGTTTGAGCAGCAGATCCATGGTTCCAAGAACACCGCCTGAGAATACGATCCCCCGGGTTTTATACTTTTTGGGTCTGCGTGCAAACCAGGCTGTGCTTTTGCGAGTATGTACGTAATACAATCCATCGTCCCGTTCCACACGAACAGCCATTGTTTCGGGTATAACGACCGCTCCGTTTTGTTCGGCAAAGTAGAGATAATTCTTATCCAGCGTATTTTTAGCGTTGTAACGGCATCCAACCATGCATCCGGCACAGTGTGTACAACCTGATCGTTCAGGACCTAATCCTTTGAAATAAGGATCTGTCGATTCATTCTGCTCTCCAAAATAGACTCCAACATCCACAGCCGTGAACGTGTCTCCCCGATTCATTTCTGCAGCTACGGCTTTCAGAGCCTCGTCTTCGACACCGGGATCATTGAATCGGGTAGAACCCAGCATGAACCTGGCTTTTTGATAATAGGGTATGAGCGTCTTTTTCCAGTTCCGGTAGTGCGACCAGACCGGATTATCAAAGAAGGTATCGGGAGGAAACATGTGGGTGTTTGCATAAACCAGACTGCCGCCGCCGACACCGACACCACTTAAAATGAATACCTGTCGAAATAATGTAATGTTCTGAAGGCCGAAACATTTTAAAAGTGGGGCCCACAGATATTTTCTTACGTTCCAGTTGGTTTTCGGGAAGTTTTTTGCCTGTAATCGTTTCCCTTTCTCCAAGACGAGTACATCGTATCCCTTTTCAGAAAGACGCATTGCCGAGACACTTCCCCCGAATCCCGATCCGATGATGATGTAGTCGTATATAATATCCTCTGCCATAGATACACCGTTAAGGAACCGTTTCTACAGCTTACGAAAAAAGGCAATTAAAATCGCTAACTATTCGATGCTAACAGCGTTCATATTTGCATTTAATCTTTGATAGCCTCATTCCAATGAACCTCGTCGCACGGGCTTTGCCCTGTGACGCCGGTTGGTCCTCCGTCGTAAGATCACTTTGGCAAAAACATTTCTGGATGTTTTTCCTCGAATTGTGTGGCTTGCTGATAAGCCTTCGCCAGTTCAAGTACCTTTCCTTCCTGGTATAAGCCACCCATAAAGGTGATGCTCGTCGGATCGCCGTTTTCTTTGAAACCATTAGGAAGAACCAAGCAAGGATTGCCCGTCAGATTGGTAACCACAAGATTTTGTCCGGCGAAAGTGGGCGAAATATAAACATCTACTTTTTTCATCAGGGAATCCATCTTTTGCATGAGTACCGCACGTGCACGGTTAGCCTGAATATACTCGACAGCCGGGATGAAGCGGGCACTGCGAAACAGGTTGGGCCATGAATACTTACTCTGTCTTACCATCAAAGTATCACGTTGAGATCTGGTCAGTTCGTCAAAGGCAGCTGCAGACTCAGCATCAAGGATGATGAGTAAAGGTTCCGCGTTAAATTTGGGTAGTTCGATTGGTACGAGTTTAACGCCCATTTTGCGTAACACATCCAGTGTGGCCATGTCATTTTTGTAATTCTTGTCACCTTTACTGGAGAAGTCATCTTTGAGATAACCAACACGCAATTGGGTCACATCTCTGTTACTGTCGAAATTGAATGGATGATTCTGAACACTCAGATCTTCGCCATCCGGACCATAAATGGCATGAAACACAATTGCACAATCCCCGACATCGCGGCAAATGGGGCCCACCTTGTCCATGCTCCAGCTCAGTGCCATAAATCCTGTTCGGGGAACGCGACCAAATGTAGGCCGAAGTCCGGTATCTCCGCATCGTGTCGACGGTGATACGATGGATCCAAGTGTTTCTGTGCCGATGGCAAATGCCACCAGTCCGGCTGATGTAGCCGAAGCAGGACCCGCGGATGAGCCGCTCGAACCTTCTTTCAGGTTCCATGGGTTCCGTGTCATGCCGCCATACCAAACATCACCCATGGCCAGTGCTCCGGATGTGAGTTTGGCAACCAACACGGCTCCGGCCGAGTCAAGACGTTTTACAACCGTTGCTGTTTCATTGAAACGCTGATCCTTATACGGCATGGCTCCCCAGGTTGTTCGCGTGCCTTCGACGGATGCCAGATCCTTCACACCGTAAGGAATGCCCATCAGTGGACCCGCGTAATGTCCGGCTGCGATCTCTGAATCTGCTTTCTGCGCCTGGTTCAAGGCTCGCTTTTCAAGCAGACTGATCACACAATGCAGCGTATCCCCATACTCTTTCAATCTGTGGATATACATGCGAGTGAGGAAGGTTGAAGTGACCTTTCGATGTTTGATCAGCCAGGCAAGTTTACTTACAGGATAAAACGCCAGGTCTTCCTTGTTTTTTGGAAGGTCAACCTCTTTATATTGTTGCCATTTTAGCGGCTCATGGGTTGTGCTAATCTTACTTCCCGGCGGGACCGGATTAAAAATCAAAGCAGGCGACAGGCTGTTCGGGTAATTACGGGTGTGCAAAGAATCGTACGACTTATATTGATCATTGAGAAGATCAATCATCGAATCACGCTGTGCCGGTGTAAAATGGAGATCAAATAATTTTTCTGTGTTGAGAATCTCATTTGCAGTAATATCCGGTTTCTTTTGTGCCAGTGCGGGAGATATCAAAACAATCGTTGAACCTAAAATGAAGAGAGTGATGATAAATGCAGATCTTAGCCTAATATCCATACTGATTCCGTTAGATTGGTACACAACATTTTAATATGCAATAAATAACCAAACTACGGGAATAATGGAAGAGGGTATTGAGATATTAGACTTTGGATATGAGAATAGAGATGATCCTAAATCTTACATCTCACGACTACTCATTTAGCTTCGAATCAGATATTGAAATTTCACGAAAAACTCCCGGTTGGTGGGTTTGAATCCGTATGGTTCCCGGAATTTGTGCCGGTAGTCGGTCATTCCTGCATAGAAGATGGTAAACGGATTCAGTTTATAGTAGACGAGCGGATAAATTTGGAGTTGATGTGCAAAGGTATCATACTGGAAAATTGTCCTGACAAACAATCGTGATGTAAAGTTATACGATGCTTTAATGCGGCTTATGTCACCGCTGTACAGCAGGCTGTCACCTGATAAGGAAGTCAGTCGTGAAAAATCATATGACAGATCTACATTGAATCGAGGTGTTGGTTTAATGGTTGTACCCACGGAATAACTGTAGCCGTGTCCGACACTCGGGTTATCACTCCGGTAAATATATCTGCCTCTTTCATAGTGAGCATAAAACGATAGAGCGTTTAATCCGTTGGAATTAACACTAAAATTGATGCGGCGGACACCCGTAAAGAAGATGTCGTGAAACCGTTCGTCATTAACGCCGAGATAGTTAACATCGAAAGAGGTCTGGCCCTTAAATTTGTTGTACCAGTCAAGATCGACCCAACGTTCCATGAGCCTGTTACTGTAATCATATCGAATCCCCGTGTTGGCAGCGATGTCTCCATTGTCGAGGAAAGAGTTCGTTGTATAGTATGACAGGTCCTGGTTCAGATGGAAGCTGCGTTCATCCGTTCTGGTGAAATAACCCTCCTGCGCCTGGAAAGTCGGAGCAAAGTTATCATAGTGGAAATAGAAGCTGTAGTATTTAGACCTTCGGTCGAGTTCAAGACGCAGTGCAGATCCATTGTATTTCTGACCGTTAAAAAAAGCATCATAATGTGAATGCCCAAACTTGTGATTATCGATCTGGTCATTCATCGTAGTATCGTTCAACTCCTGCGTATTTGAAAAAGCGTACTGACCGGTAAAGTAGTAGTTTTGCAATATCTTGAAATTCCAGTCGACACTGGCAACGTAGTTATGAGCCTGGTCGATATTGCGGGTGGTAATTAATCCACCGATGTATGAGTCGGACCCAAGGGCATATTTCGGCCGAATCAGGTTGGTGTAGGCACGGAGGTTTGTGTTGACGAATGAGTTTCCCTCACGCCCGGGAATAATAAAATTGCTGTTGCGATCAAAGGCCGTAAGATAAACCAGCGACAAGTTCCCACTTTTTTCAACAGCTTTTCCTGCAAGCAAGGGATCACTGATCATACGTGAATAAAACAGGTTGAGATCGGTGTCGTATAGACTCGATCCTTCCATAAAGAAGGGACGCTTCTCCGGGTAGAAGATCGCAAAAGTATTGTTGACACTAATTTGCGTAGCATCTGTCTCCACCTGGCTGAAGTCGGGATTGATGACCGCATTCATTGACAACGACGAGTTCGGAGAATAGGAAATGCTGCCACCGGCACGAACTTTTGCCGGATTATTATCGAATCCTGATGTTGGATCTTCTTTGTCATTAAGGGATCCGGTTTGGGAACCAATCACATAGGGCAACACCTCAACAGTATTGTGATTTTTAATTCCGTTCATACCGACCATGTTGCCTGCCTGGCACATAAGACATGGTTCATTCAAGTCGATCTTTGTCCATACAAGCTGATATCGGCTTGAGCGGGGGTAGTTTCGAAAGAGTTCTATTGACCAGTTTTGGACATCCCGGTTGGGGAACCGCAGGCTTTTAAACGGGATCGCCATTACAGCCGTATAGCCGGTGTCGTTGATAGCGCCTTTGGAATACCAGAGAATGTCGAAACTGTCATCCTCATTATTTCCTGTACGCATAAGATCTGATTGAATACCCTTGGGGTTCACGAAGAATTCATAAGCGTTTTGATGGTTGTTGTACGGATCGATGATAGCTCCGACGTAATCATCCTGAAAATTGCTGTCCCGGTCTGTAATGTGTGCCCTTATCTGGTTCGGATGGGGATCATGACAAATGAATCCGATGTACAGATACTGTTTGTTATACAAAATTTTCACCTGTGTGCGAACAGGTGCGAGCGCCTTTTCATCTGGTTCAACTTCATATCGGATATAAACGGGAGAAGCTTTTAGCCATACAGGATCATCGAGCCGGCCGGTAATTTTTATATTGTGATGGATTAAGAGAGGATGGATAATATCTTGTCGTGTGGTATCGCTTTGCTGAGCGTGTGATAACAAGGGGATTGCAAGAAGTATTAATAGTAACAGACCCATGTAGTGTTGAATAAGTAGATGAAATTAAATGTGACACTACGTGATACGGGAAATAGTGAAAAAGTTGCAAAAAAAGTTCAGAATTTGGGCTTTTGAAGCATATTAAGTGGAATTTGTAATCCAGCAAAAAATCCTGCAAACTCCCTGAAGAGATGTTAAGCAGATCATAAAAATATCCACTTAACTCTATGTGATGTCTAAGGTCTAAGGTCTAAGGTCTAAGGTCTGATATCTGATATCTCTCTACTCACTTCTATATCCTGATCAGATACTGGAACTTAACAAAGAACTCCCGGTTGGTGGATTTAAATCCGTATGGTTCCTGGAATTTGTGCATGTAGTTGGTCATTCCTGCGTAGAAGATGGTGAATGGATTTAGCTTGTAATAAATGAGTGGGTAGATCTGCAGTTGCTTGTTGAAGGAATCATACTGAGTAATGATTCTTGTGAATAGTTTCGAGGTGAAATTGTAAATGCCGGTAAGCCGTATTATATCACCGCTGTAGTATTGTTCTCCGGTTGATACGGATGAGAGTTGCGAGTAGTCGTAGGAGATGTGCAGATGAAGCCGTGACGTTGGTTTTACTGTAATTCCACCAGAAATGCTGTAGCCATGTCCGAGATCGGGGTTGTCATCGTGATATATGTATCGGCCGGTTTCAATGTGACCTCCAATCGAGATAACATCGGAAGCATCGGAATGGAAACCCATATGAAACTGGTGCAATCCATTGAACATTACACCATGATATCTCCTGTCGTTGACGATATCATATTCAAGATATAACCCGGTTTGATGGGTAAACTGGTTGAATACATCAACAGAAAAATTCCGGGACATAAGCAGGCCGCTGTAATCGTAACGGAGACGACCTTGCATATGGAAATTACCGTTGTCGAGAATCGCATTGCCGGGGAAATAGTTGATTTCCTGTTCCGCATCTAACTGCCTGAAATTTGTTCGTGTGACAAATCCGTTATGAGCCTGGAATGTTGGGGAAAATTCCCGGTATCTTACTCTGAAGTTGTAGTATTTGGCTCGCCGGTCAAGGCCTAATCGTAAGGCAGTTCCGTTATAATGCTGGCCGTTGAAGGCTGCATCATATTGTGAATGGCCGAATGTTCTATTATCGAACTGCACGGACAGAGAATCGTCGGTTAGTTCCTTTGTATTTGAAATAGCGGTCTGCCCGTTGAAATAATAATGGTCGATTAGTTTGATATACCAGTCGATACTGGCAACATAATTGTGGGCTTCGTTGACATTGCGGGAAGTAAATATTCCGCCAATGTTTGAATCGGAGCCGAAATTGAAATTAGGCCGTAAAATATTTGAATAAGAACGGAGGTAGGAAGTTGCCGTTGAGCTTCCTTCCAGTCCCGGCACGATAAAACCGGTGTTTCGGTCGTAAGCCGTCAAAAAGGCCAGAGAAAAATTTCCGGACTTTTCTGTAGCTTTTCCAGCCATAAGCGGGTCGCTGATCGTTCTGGAATAATAGACATCGAATGGTGTATGAAACAGGCTCGCACCCTGCATGAAAAAGGGCCTTTTTTCGGGGTAGGAAATGGCAAAGGTATTGTTCGCAGTGATCTGGGTTGCGTCGGTCTCGACCTGGCTGAAATCGGGATTGAATACGGCATTGAGAGACAGTGATGAGGTTGGGGCATAGGAAACGCTTCCACCCAGTCTCGGTTTTATGGGGCCCTGATTAAAACCTGATGTAGGATCGTCTGTGTTGCTTAGTCCGCTGCTCTTGGTGGTAATCACATAAGGCAGAAACTCAACGGTGTTTGCGCTGCTGACATTTTTTAGGTTCGTCAGCCTTCCGTTCTGGCAGAGAAAACAGGACTCGTTTATGTCTATTTTGGTCCACGCAAATTTGTACTGGTTTTTTCTGGGATAATTTCGAATAAACTGAATAGACCAGGACTGGACCTTTTTATTTGGGAAACCAAGACTTTTAAAGGGGATGGCCATCACAGCTGTGAAACCAGAATCACTTACAGCAGCTTTTGAGTACCAGAGGGCGTCGAAACTCTCATCTTCATGGTGTCCACTCCGCATGGCATCGGCCTGAATGCCCAAGGGATTTACAAAAAATTCGTAAGCGTGTTGATTGTTGTTATACGGATCGATGATAGCACCCACAAAATCGTCGTTAAAAATTTTATCGCGGTCAGAGACATGTTCGCGTATACGTGAGGGGCGTGGATCGTTGCAAATGAATCCGATGTATAGGGTCGTCTGGTTATAAATAACCATTGCCTCAGTGGGTTGTTTAGCCGGTTCCTTGTCATTGGGATCAAATTCATATAGGAGAGGAACGCGATGTGCCTTTTTCCATGCCGGATCGGTCAAGTGCCCCGTCAGTTCAATATCACGATCGATACGGATAGCTTTCAGGGTTTTGGTGGAATCCTGAGATGCGGCGGTGGCCTTCTGTGGAACTAATACTATCGACAGAAAAAGTAAAAATGATATTTTGAAAATAGCCATTGTTAGGTTTGGAGTCAGAATGAATCACGTGTATGGTTTTGTGAATAAATGGCATCATCGTGCATGAAATTCAATACGGAAATCGATGGATATTAGTACACCATTCATGTTTTGGAAGTGTGGTTCTTCGATATAATTCTGGGCAGAATATAATTGTTTTTTATTGGTTAATTATAACCAGCTACAAGAAAACAATCTGAGTGTCCAGTGCAAAATGGAATATAGTTGTTTTACAAGTTTTGACCTTTGTAAGTCAATTGTTTTAACAATATTTAGCAAATGATCATTTGAATGAGTGCCATCAAATCATATTCAAAATTTGACTAGTTTTTCAATATCTTTGCATTAATGTATTTACCACCCAAACACAGGATGAATTGTGGTTACTTATCCTACAAAAGTTGATGATTGGTTGAAAATTATTTTTGATCCGGGTATCACTTTTGAAGAGAAGGCTCAGCAGGTTTTTACGTTCCAATACCATGAGAATGATGTCTACCGCCGTTTAACTGATGCTCTTGGCATTGAGATAGGGATTTCTTCAATTGATGAGATTCCACTGCTGCCCATCGGGGCTTTCAGGGATACACAGGTAAAAACAGGCAGCTGGACAGAGCCTGATCTGGTGTTCCAGAGCAGCGGAACCAGCGGCATGTCACGCAGCAGACATGAGATATTTAAGGCGGAACTGTACAGAAAATCTTTATTACAAGGGTTTAAGCTGTTTTATCCTGAAAGTTCCGGGGGAGAGCTAGTTATTCTGGGTTATGTACCGGGATATGCAGACAATCCAAACTCATCCTTGATCTGGATGATCAATGAGTTGATTCGGCAGGATGATTCTGGGCTTAGCCGTTTTTTGCCTCTTGGTAAACCGTTGGATGAATGGGAAATTGAAAAAATTGCCGAATCCGGGAAAAGACTGATGCTCTTTGGTGCAGCTTTCGGTTTACTGGATCTTATCGACATGAACTCTGTACGTTTACCAGGGAATACCATTGTGATGGAAACGGGCGGCATGAAAACGTACAAGAGAGAAATGGGCCGGTCCGAATTACATCGCAGATTAGCTGATGGATTTGGTATTTCGGATGGGCAAATTCATTCCGAGTATGGGATGGCGGAGATGTTGAGTCAGGCGTATGATCTCGGGAAGGAGGGATTTGCGACACCTCCATGGCTGAGGATTACTATTCGTGATCCCCGGAATCCTCTGGAGGCTGTTGAGAATGGTGAAGAAGGATTGATTGGCGTGATGGATTTGGCAAATGTGTATTCCGGTTCCTTCTTGCTTACAGGAGATCGCGGGGTTATGGGAGAAGATGGACGATTCTCTGTGTTGGGGCGCTGGAAGGCCGAAAATCTCAGAGGTTGTAATTTTTTGATCGATCAGGAACGGGGATGAACGATAATCTTATCAATAGGGCAAAGAGGGTAGCTGAGGCTTTCCAGTCATGGCTTCACAAGGCAGGTAGCGGAATGGTCGAGTCAAAAGAACGCACCATATCAGAAGGCTACTTTACAAGACATGATGTTGATTATAGCATACAATGCTTCGGACGCAGTGTAACCGAAGACAAACTGTTGTCATGGATCAAAGAACAGTTATATGAATTACCAGTTGTCATCCCGCAAAAAATACTTTGTCTTCATGCCGGAAACCTGCCATTAGTTGGTCTACAGGATGTGTTAGCCTGTTTGATGCTGGGACATGAATACCACGGGAAGATATCCCGCAAAGACCCCTATCTTATTCCTTCATTTCTGGAATACTGGAAAGCACAATATTCCAATGATCACATTGTTTCGAGCACGAACCTGGATGTCTATCAGAAGTTGGAAGCTGATGCGGTTCTTTTTTCCGGATCAAAAGTTTCAGTGCCCAAAGTGAGAGAAGTTCTTCAACATGGTGAAATGGTGAGCGAAAATACAAGCTACCTGATCAGAACAGCCCATTTTTCGATCGCTTACCTTGATAATGATGATCCGGCATATCTCAAGGTACTGGCAGAAGCCATTGCCCGTTATGATGGGAAAGGCTGTCGTTCTGTTGCTATTGTCGTGAGTGCCGTTTCTCTGTGTTCTATTCAATGTCAACTCACCGATTGTTTCGAGGCATTCTGGACCGAAAATCCTACAAAGATCAAAAGAAATCCAATATTGAAATACCGAATGGCATACAACAAAGCTATTGAACGGTCCCAGGTAATGCTTGATAAATTTCTGATTGAAGAAAGTGAACCTGATCTCGAGGATAATGTAATTCACTGGCTGCAGGGCGGACCAGAATTGGTTCCTGAAATCGTCGGTCGATTCTCAGAGGAGGTACAAAACATTTATGTTACCGGCAGCCACGTTGCCATTCCCGGTTTATCCAACTCCCTGGGGAAAATTGATTTACTCAGCCGCGCGCAATGTCCCCAAATCTCCTGGAAACCGGATGGCATAGACATATTAGGCTGGCTGGCCCGCCCGTATGGGTAATCCCCTGTGATTACCCCAATGCCCTGTGATTACCCCAATCGTTTATGATTACATCAATGCGTTTATGCCAGTAACACCGGCTGAGCTACATATTTTTTGAAAAAACGATAAATGATCGACTTGTACCGGTAAGGGTTGAACAACGTGGCGTAAGCGTGTCGATCAGGGTTGCGAAAAGCGACAACCTGCCCTTGCTTCGTTTCCGCAAGTGGGATTCCGCATTCCCGGTTAAAAAGAGTGAATGGCTGGAAATAGCAGGCGGAGTAGAACTGGTTATCCATAGTGCTGAATATGGGATCTTTTTTACCCTCTTCTGTCAGATGGATCTGCAGGATTTCGGGAGTAGCCAGCCGGTTAAGCATTTTGGGATCAGGTAGTAAAACGGTTGCGCCCGCTTCTAAGGCCCAGACCGGGACATCATCCTGCAAAACCCTTTTAAGCAGCTGTTTATTTGAACGAAACACTTCGGGATAGGTTGGGAGTCCTCCCAAAAGCAAAGCATCTATTGCATTAAAGTTGGCAGAATTTGTATCCTCAACACGCCGGGCGCTTAATTGTTCTTCATCCAGCTGGATCATTTCGAGGATGCGTTTATACTCCTGATCGGCTCGAAGTTGATTGTCTGAGTGGAGATACATTACCGCCATATCGGGCCATCTTTTTTGGGGCTTATTCATAGTGCTTTCTGCAAGTTCGACAATTCAGCGTTTCCGGAATATAACAGTTATAACCAATGGACAATAATAATTGATTTCAGGATAATGAGGGCAGTTTTAACATATCGGACAAAAAGTTTCAAAAAACTGTATCTTCCCGACTCGTAGCTAACAATTAGTTAAAGTGGGGATATTTGCCCCAGGTCTGTTGTCAGATATTAATAATTAGCATAATAATAGTAATAACAGAGAAGAAGCGAAATAAAACGTATGTCAGTGTATAAACCTTCTGAGATTGAGCCGAAGTGGCAGGAATATTGGCTTAAGAATAAGACATTCAAGACAGATGATTCAGACCGTGAAAAATCAAAATTTTATGTGTTGGATATGTTTCCATATCCGAGTAGCTCCGGTCTGCATGTAGGTCATCCGGAAGGCTATACGGCTACTGACATCATTGCTCGGTATAAACGGATGAAGGGTTTTAATGTGCTTCATCCTATTGGATGGGATGCATTCGGTCTGCCAGCGGAACAGTATGCCGTCAAAACCGGTACCCATCCACGAATCACCACGGAAGACAATATCGAGCGATTTCGCAAACAGCTACAATCGCTGGGCTTTAGTTACGACTGGGACCGTGAAGTAAATACGACTGATCCGAAATACTATAAGTGGACGCAGTGGATCTTTCTGCAATTGTTTAATAAAGGTCTGGCGTATGAAGACTTTGCACCGGTAAACTGGTGTCCTGATCTTGGAACTGTGCTTGCCAACGAAGAAGTAATAGACGGCAAGAGCGAAGTCGGTCGTTTTCCAGTGATCCGCAAGCCGATGAGACAGTGGGTCCTCAAGATTACCGCTTATGCAGAACGCCTCCTTCTGGATCTGGATGATCTCGACTGGCCGGAATCCATAAAAGAAATGCAGCGCAATTGGATCGGTAAATCGATCGGTGCCGAAATCGACTTTACTGTTATCGGATTCAATGACAAAATCCGTGTTTTTACAACCCGTCCCGATACGCTTTTTGGTGCCACCTACATGGTGCTGGCTCCGGAGCATCCTCTGGTTGATAAATTAACTACCGATGATCAAAAAGAAGCTATAGAATCATATAGGGATCAGGCTTCCCGTAAATCAGACCTGGACCGCGGAGAATTGAACAAAGATAAGACCGGCGTCTTTACAGGTGGTTTCGCGGTAAATCCTGCAACTGGAGAGAATATTCCTGTCTGGATTGCCGATTATGTCCTGATGAGCTACGGAACAGGTGCCATCATGGCTGTCCCGGGACACGATGAACGCGACTGGGAGTTTGCAACCAAGTTTGATCTGCCCATCATTGAAGTGGTTTCCGGCGGCGATGTAACAAAAGCTGCATTTACCGATAGCGAGAATGGCACCATTGTAAATTCGGCCAATGACGAAGTTTCTTTGAACGGATTGACTGTGCCGGAAGCCAAAGAGAAAATCGCTGAATGGCTCGAGGAGAAAGGCTATGGTGAAAAAAGTATTAACTATAAACTCCGCGACTGGCTCTTCTCTCGTCAGAGATACTGGGGTGAACCTTTCCCGGTCATCCATGTAGATGGAAAGCCAAAATCACTGCCAGAGAGTAAGCTGCCTGTCACTTTACCCGAAGTGGATAGCTATCAACCTACCGGAACGGGAGAACCTCCGCTCGCGGCAATAAAGGAATGGGTCAATACAACTGATCCTGAAACTGGTAAACCTGCTAAGCGAGAAACAAATACGATGCCCCAGTGGGCCGGCTCGTGCTGGTATTTCCTTCGTTATATCGATCCCGATTACGAACAAGGACCTGTTAGCAAGGAGAGGGAAAAATATTGGATGCCTGTCGACTTATATATTGGCGGGGCCGAACATGCCGTGCTTCACTTGTTGTATGCCCGTTTCTGGCATAAGGTGTTGTATGATGCCGGCGTCGTTTCTACGAAAGAACCCTTTCAACGTCTCGTAAACCAGGGGATGATTCTTGGGGAGCTGGAATACACTGGTTACCAGGATGAAAATGGCACATACGTTTCCCTGGATGAACGTGGTCCCCGGGAAGGATGGAAGCCCGTAAAACTGGATGAATCCCAGGTTGAAAAAAAGGGGGATTCTTTCGTCATCAAAGGTACTGATACCGTGGTCGATGCACGCTCATTCAAGATGTCAAAGTCACGTGGAAATGTGATTAATCCTGACGACGTGGTGAAACAATATGGGGCTGATGCACTTAGGCTCTATGAAATGTTTATGGGACCACTGGAACAAGTGAAACCGTGGAGTACTCAGGGAGTCGAAGGTGTGTTTCGTTATCTGAACCGTGTGTGGCGTCTTATCATCAATGAAGAAACGGGAGAGTTGAACAAGGATGTGGTGGATTCGGAACCGGATCGCGGGCAGTTGAAAGTGCTGCATGAGACGATCCGCAAAGTTACCGAAGACATCGAGGGAATCAAGTTTAACACGGCCATATCCGCGCTGATGATCTTCAATAATGAGGCCCAGAAGTGGGAGAAAAAGCCGCGTGAAATTTTACAAGTTTATATAAAATTGCTCTCACCTTTTGCACCGCATATTTCTGAAGAACTCTGGAAGTTACTCGGGAAGACCAACACGCTGGCGTATGAACCGTGGCCGGAATGGAAGGAAAAATATTTGAAGAGTGAAACGCACGTTTACGCTATCCAGGTGAATGGTAAAGTACGTGGACAGATCGAAGTGCCGAGCGACAAGGCTGTTGACAAAACGTTCGTCCTCAATCAGGCGCGTCAGCAGAAGACGGTGGCTAAGTATCTCGATGAGGGAAATGTCGTCAAGGAGATATTTGTCCCTAAGAAGATCATCAACTTCGTTGTGAAGTGAGCCCCGTGGATTAAAAGTTATACTTGAGCACCGTTCCGTTTAACCAATCCTGCACACGTTGGTACCTGATGGTGAAGTAGTAGCTTGTTCTGTGCAGAATATAGTTGTTAAAGGGATAGAACTCGCTCGGTATTTTAGGTTCGGTGAAATAGAAGTTGCGGTCAGGATCAGACCGGTCATATCCGTAAGTCCATTGCATCTGATCGAGTGAGCTATAAACATAGTAAGGCGGGCCAAACAGTATGTAGATCATACCGGGATCTGTCTTCCATCCAGCCTTGTAGTTACTGAATTGCATATTGGCTTCCTCAACATGCTTGTAATAAAGCTCGATGACCTGTTTGGCTGTCTTCTGATTCTTTATATGACTCAGCCAGAAGGAGTCCATATAGTTCTTCATGGAATCCGGATCATTGAAACTCATGAGCTTATTGTACTCCTTCTTATCCATCAGGTAATAAAGCGGAGCGGCCAGTTCGCGCACTGTCTCGATATAGGGATAGTTTCGGCTCTTTACACCGAAGTCGCGGGCTTTGAAATCCGTCTTATCCACGCTCTTGCCTGAAATGGTAACCTGGAATCGATAATTGCCTATGGGCGGTCTCTGAATGGGATACTGGATGAGGATATTACCGTTCTCCGTATTGAGTACGCGCTTCTGTTCCTGGATCACCGTTTTGCTGCTGTAGTCGATTCCTTTATAGATAATAGACGACGGACTCGGCATCGGAGCAGACATCATTCTCGATGGCATCGAGTCTGATGCAAAGCTGATGAGTTGCATATCGACATCCACCCGATTAGTAGCTGTCGGTTTGTTCAGTTGAAATTCAAAACGTAATGTGTCAAGTTTTGAAGGGACATCATAGGTTGTGACTGGCAAAAACCTGTTTTTAGTTTCACTCTGGTTATCACGACCAAGTAACAACACATTTGTCATTGTTGTTGTTGTGGAGTTAGGAGCCGGGAGTTGGGCTTCTGTTGTCCGCACCGTCTGTTTCTGTGAACTGTTGTCCATTACGGTAACCTGCACTTTGTAATTTCCCGGTTTCATGGGGAAACGTTGCTCAACCGTGTAGGTGTCGCCACTATGTACGATACTTGGATTTTTTTGTGCGATCGTATAAGTGTGGGTCTGTGTTAATGCGGTCCCACGTGTGCTATCTGTGTTTTCGGGAGTTATGCTGATATCCAGACTGAAGCCAGCCCTGAAATAAGTGTCTAGTTTTTTCCAAACCAGGCTTTTGTAGACAACATCGGTCGTCACATCAATGCCCGGATTCCCTTTCTCATCAAACAACCCGATGGCGGCTATCCTGACATTTGGAAAGCCTTCCTTGAAGAAATAGCTCGTGCCACGCTCAATATTAGGATTTTGTTGCCGGGTGCATGACCACAAAACAGAAAGGAGAATCAAACAGAGAATACTTATGATAGAAAATCCCCGGGATTTTGTTGGCTTTGCTACATTAACCATAAGATCGAACCTCGTTAGTAGATTGAATACCGGCAACTTACCTCGATAACACATTCTCAAATGTGGACGTTTCAAGTATTCTTATTTAATAAGGATAACCATATTCTTCAACTGACAAATTGCTACGATGCGGGATTATTTGCTTTTTCGTCTCTTATCCCGGATATAAATTGATTTCCCGGGTGCGTTTTCATTACTCCGTTCATCAACATCAAATAGTAGGGACGCTTCGATCAACTCCCCAAGCTTCTTATAGCCATAGTTTCTTGGATCAAATTCGGAAGACTTGTTTGCCATATTTTGGCCAACGTTGCCGAGATAGGCCCAGCCACTTTCATCTGCCGAATCCTCCACAGCATCGCGCAGCAGGTTGACAAGGCGCGTATCCTGTTTTAGTTGATTGGAAGATTTTTTCTTGGGCGACTCATTGACCTCGTCTTTACGCAGAATCTCTGTATAAATAAATTTGTCGCAGGCACCGACAAACGGTTTTGGTGTTTTCTTCTCGCCAAATCCATACACAGTGTAACCGGCCTCTCTCAGACGTGCCGCCAAACGTGTAAAATCACTGTCGCTTGAAACGATGCAGAATCCATCCAGTTTTTCAGTATAAAGGAGATCCATGGCGTCAATGATCATGGCACTGTCCGTCGAATTCTTGCCGGTAGTATAGCTGAATTGCTGGATCGGTTGGATCGCATGCTCAAGTAACAATTCCTTCCAGCCATTCAGGTGGGGATTAGTCCAGTCGCCGTAAATACGTTTGACGCTTGCGATTCCATACTTTGCGACTTCTGCCATTAATCCTTCGACAATAGCCGGGGTCGTGTTATCAGCATCAATGAGGATCGATAGTTTCTTCTGTTCGTTATTTTGATTCATGAAGTAAGGGTGATATGAATTAGGTGATCGTTATTTCATGGATAGTTTTTCTACCCTAATCTCGTAGAAATATTTCTCTTCTTCCACAACGATCCTGCCATCCAATACTTTTAATAAATCTCCCTTCTGAATTGGGCTCTCAGCTGGCAGCTCATCGGATGGCATGTGATGAATAGCTCCACCTTCACCTTCCCATTTATTCAGATCCGGTTCTTTGTCCCATTTTTCCATGGGCTGCGGGTCCATTTTGATCTTAAGATGAATCGGTTGACTCATAGCGAATTTCGTGTTTGAAAATGAAAAGAGTTTAGTTTGCGTTTTCCTGTAGTCTACGTATCCGGAATGACAGGGCAGAGAGTATGATGCCATAAACTAATGCATAGACACCTATCAGCCATGTCAAAGCCAGAAGACCCAAAAAATGGCAGAAAAGCCGCGAAGCAGGATTAACCGCCATTCTTCAATATATCTTTTCAGCATAGCTTAGGTTAGAGGAAACTATTTAAGCATAACCTGGATGATATTATCCATGTCTGCAAGACGTTTCATACTGCTTTCATCAGGTGTTTTGTCGAGAAGCAGATTACACGATGCAGCCTCTCCGCCATCAAAGATGGTATTTTCCATCTCTTCGACATTAATACCAACATTTTTGAGTACATCGAGTACTCCAGCTAACACTCCGACTCGATTATAATGACGCACCACCAGGTTGATATGGGAGCGCTTTCCTCTCAGGTTAACACTGAATAATGGTTTCCCTGTATTCAGATATTGAGATATGTTATCCACAACACCTTGTGCGATGGCATTTGATGCCTGTTCCGTCGACGCACCGATATGAGGTGTACACATGATTTTAGCCGCGAAATCGGTGTCATGAAAGGTGTCGTCCCCGCTACCGGGTTCATTCTCGTACACATCGAGTCCCGCTTTCAGGCCTTTTTCATCGATGGCCTTTTTCAGCGCTTCGGAATCGACGACTTCACCGCGCGAAGTATTCACAAAAGAAGTACCATCTTTCATTTTGTTCAGGAACTCCGTGTTGATAAAGTGCTTGGTTTCAGGGGTGGAAGCAAGATGCACACTGACGATATCCGATTTCTCTGCCAGTTCGAATGGTGTTTTACAATATCCAATATTCAGCTCTTCCGCCAGTTCCGGAGTAAGGCTTCGAGACCACCCGATGACATGAATATCGAGTCCTTTTGCTGCTTTTGCCAGTGCTCTGCCGATGGACCCCATACCAACAATTCCCAGAGTCTGGCCTTTTAAACCGGCGGCTTTGCCATATTCTTTCTTACGCCATTTCCCATTTCGCATATCTTCAGTGGCATTGGGAATTCTACGGTCGCATGCAATAATCAAACCAAGAGCCAGCTCAGCCACTGCAGCAGTATTCATACCCGGACAATTAGCCACGTGAATTCCATGAGTACTTGCCGCTTTCAGATCGATTGTATTGACACCTGCTCCGGCCCGGATGATCAATGATAAGTTGTGTGCTGCGTCTATGGTCTGTGAAGTAACTTTTGTCGACCGAACAACGAGAACTTCAGCCTCTCCAATAGCATTGGGTAAATCGTCAGCTTTTAAATCCGGGTTGACTTCAATTTCTGCCCCGAGTTTTTTTAGTTTATCAACAGCCAGGGGCGACAGCTTGTCGGCGATTAATATTTTGATCATAGATAAGCCTGTTTTATTTCATGATTATAGTTATAACGGTTACACAATAATGTGTTTCCGTTGCTTTGGCAAAATGATGTAATCACTTCTCCTCATACCATTTATGAGGATACTATATCTGATTTTGTAACACAAGATATCAGATATGATTTACCTAACCATAACTTGTCATTCGTAACGAAAAGTGGCTGCAATCGAGTTATGACCCGGCATCATGTTTTTTGGCAGCACAAACACTGTGCTTCCGTTATTCATCGCATTGCAGGCAGCCGCATTGAGCAGATCGTAGGCATGGTCATCATCATTTGTGTGTATCCAAACCGAATTCTGATCAGGATCGAACTTGCCCCATTGCCGGCTGTCTATGGCGATAAACAGACGATCAATCTTTGCATAATGCGCAGCTTTTACAACCTGATCGATATCTTCAGAGGCTTGATTCCTGCGATGCATATCACCGAACTGAGATACCGCATCTCTAAGCGATTTCGTTATTAACGGTTGCAGAATTTCACGGGCTTTATTCCAGAGCTCAGTCTGGTCAAGGCTGTTGGGATTCACGGTAACGGGTGTGTCAATGAGATGATTGTAGTGGCTGACCTGGCGAAAATGGGACGTCAGTGTCTCCGAGCCAGCCAGGATTAATGGATGAGGTTCTTTTTGGATAACATCAAGCACACCTGATTCCACTCTGGAAAGGAAACTGGTCAGCTTCTTTTTTTCTTCGTCGTTCACCGATTGCCCGTGGAAAACGGCCCCACCCGATATTGATCGGGCCTGTTGGTGTTTTTCATGAACATCATACTTCAAATAATCATCAAAGCTAACGGGAGTGTTTTCCAGAACCTTCGGATACAGACCGTCATGATCTCCCTTAAATAGCTGTATGTCATTTTTGTTCAGAGCGAGCAGGTAAAATGATTGATTCGCTTGGGCAATTGGAATCAAAGGAGTTATCTGAAAGTAGGGAGAAATGTGAATTTGCTCAGTGAATCGTATCGAACAGCGATAGGTATCGAAAAAATCAAAATTACGATAGACTGCTAATCCTTCTTTTTGATGTTGCCAAAAATCGTCATTGGCAATCAGTTCCTTCAAGGGTTCAATGAGTTTTTCTATTAGATGCTCATCAATACCATGATTTTTGAGATTTAGAGAGATCTTATTGACATAATTTTTGAATCTGAGACTGTTTTGCTTAACCACGTCTCCTTTTATTTCCATTGGAAGGAATAAGGAGATATTCACGTTTCTTTGATTATGAATGAGGTCGAGTAATTTTTCCCGTGTTATCATAAACACTCCTTCGTATTCGTGAATCACAGTTTTGAGTAATATGTTCTTTAATTTATAACAGCCATATTACGCTAAGGATTCGCAGCTGAAGGGGAACATTTTATGATTATTGATAATTCTAACAGTTGACCGGAATCAGAAGATCTGAAACGCTATTTGACACTGATAATCCGGGCCTGTTCTTTTGTTTTATTCCTCCTGTATCGAAAGCTAAGAATGTCCTATTTTGGGTCGGGTTTTACCCGTTTGTTCATTGGATATAAATTTTCATATATAAGCTTGCCCTTTAGCTAACATTTAAAAATCAGGCATGAGGAATATTAATCGTCGCACAAAGATTGTTTGTACCATAGGTCCCAGTACCAACAGTAAAGATCAAATTGAAGAGCTCGTTCTCAACGGGATGAATGTTGCCCGTCTTAATTTCTCGCATGGCACACACGAAGATCATTTTAAAGTGATTCAGAATATTCGAAAGGTTTCGTCTAAGCTGAAGTCGAGTATACCGATACTTATGGATCTTCAGGGCCCCAAAATCCGTGTCGGAAAGATGAAAGATGGGGCTCAGATTCTGAAAAATGATTCGTTGGTGACCATCACTCCCGAAGATGTGGTGGGAACCAGCAGTATCATCCCGATTGACTATGAGAGCCTGGTGGACGATGCTGACGAGGGCAATACGATTCTCATGGATGACGGGTTGCTCGAGTTGCGTATCGTAAAGAGGAATACGGAAACATTAACTGCAAAAGTTATTGTCGGGGGACTTTTAAAATCACGAAAAGGAGTGAACCTGCCGAATGTCCGCATATCTATTCCATCACTGACAGAAAAAGATATTGAAGATCTGGAATTTGGACTTTCGAAAGGCGTCGACCTCGTGGCGCTTTCTTTTGTCCGGTCTTTTCGGGACGTGCAAGATCTTATTTCGCGTATCCGTGTCCTTGGCAGTAATGCGGGCGTTATCTCCAAAATTGAGAAGCCCGAAGCAGTGGATGTCATTGATCAGATCATTGAGGAAAGCGATGGTGTGATGGTGGCCCGGGGTGACCTCGGTATTGAGATCGCCAGCGAACGGGTTCCATTGATTCAGAAGAGCATCATTCGTAAATGCCGGAACCTTGGCAAGCCGGTGATCACGGCTACACAAATGCTGGAATCGATGATCAATAATCCCCGGGCAACCAGGGCCGAGAGTTCCGATGTAGCCAATGCTGTGATGGATGGGACCGATGCCGTTATGCTGTCTGGGGAGACAGCTTCAGGTAAATATCCGATTGAAGCTGTACAGGTGATGGCACGCATTTGCCGCACGGTCGAACAGCACGAGATGAGCCTCTACAACAGCCTGTCTTTTCATGTTCCTGAATGGAAAGAAAAACAGGTTATTGAATCTTTGAGTTATTCCTGCGTACGTTTATCTGAGAATATCAATGCAAAAGTAATTGCAACGATTACACACTCGGGAACGACGGCCCGGCGCATAGCCAAATTCCGTCCGCGTGTCCCAATTGTGGCATTCACTGAAAGCCTGGAGGTCCTCCGGCAACTAAATTTGGTCTGGGGCGTTATTCCAGTGCGCCTGGAACAGATCTTTGATACCGATCAAAGTGTCCAACTCATGGAAAATCACCTGAAAAAAGAAGGTCTTGTACAAAAAGGTGATCGTGTCGTTATCGCAACGGGGATGCCTATTGCCGAGCGGGGACGTACCAATATGATTAAAATTAGCAACATATCTTGAGTGTTTCTTAAACGTAACATATTCCCACTGCTGTCAGCGCTGCTTCTTAGCGTGTTTCTGAGTGGCTGCCGGGGTGTTTTAAAGAGTTCGTGGAATAATTTTACCGCCTACTACAACACCTATTACAATGCAAAACACGAGTTTGACGACGGCCTGAAGCAGATCAAGAAGCAGAAGATCCCGCTCAATCCGGAGCAGCCTATCTCTGTATTTACCCCTGTTTTAAATGTTGGAAGCGATAATTTCGATCAGGCTACCGCCAAGAGTGCGGACGTGCTTCGGAATCATCCTACCTCGAGATGGGCAGATGATGCCTTGTTGCTAATCGGGAAATCATACTTCTACGAGAGTAAGTTTGTTTCCGCCTATCAAAAATTTGATGAGCTGTCTAATACTACAAAGAGTTCGATCATGCAGCAGCGCGCCGCGTTTTGGAAAGGCCGCGCCAATATTGAAATGAAATCGTACGATCAGGGAATTGATTACTTACAACGTCAGCTTGGGGACCCGGACACAAAATGGAATAAGCATTTGAAAGCCCAGACGATGATGGCACTGGCCGAGTTGCAGGTAGGAGCTGAGGATTATACATCTGCTATTTCGTCAATAAAGGATGCACTGGATGAACTCGATGATCGTGAAATTAAGGCCCGTTCATGGTTTCTACTTGGTCAGTTACAGGAACAAGCTTCTGATTTTGATTCCGCATTCGAATCATACAGTCATGTCGGTGATACACATCCTGAATATGAACTGATATCAGCAGCTACGAAGAAACAGGCTGTTGTCTCCCGGAAGGGCAGGCATCTGAATCGTGCGCTCAGGATATTTACGGCTATGAGCAAAGATGACAAAAACTACGATATCCTGCCCGAGCTGAACTACGAGATTGCGCAGACACTGGAAGCGATGAATCGATACAACCAGGCAGAATATATTTACAAGCAGAATCTGCGCAACAAAATAAAACCGCCGGATACAAACACGAAGGCACAAATCTATTATGGACTTGGTCAGATTTATCGTGATCATTATCATGATCTCACTACTGCTGCAGCTTATTTTGATTCCGCGTCCTCAGCAGCCAGGGACCTGACCAAGCTGCCAAATAGTTTCAATGCAAATGAACTGGCAAAATCATTCGGTGAGTACGCGAAATTACGGCGGGAAATACACGATCTGGATAGTCTCTACTGGCTTGGTTCACTTCCGAAACAACAGTTTGATTCTGTTATTGCGGTGGTAAAGAAGCAAAAACTTGAGAAGCTGAAAGAAGAGATAAAAAACAAGAATACGCAGAAAAATACGCTGGTTAATGTTCGTCAGATTCAGAGCAACGGGCAGAACCAGAGTAACTACGGATTTCTGAATTATCAGAGCCCATCGATGGTTCTGGAAGGCAGCCAGGCCTTTCATGCTATTTGGGGAGATCGGCCGCTGGTGGATAACTGGCGTCGCATGACAGCAATAAGAAATGCAATGGCCCAGGCAGGCGCCGATAGCTCTGCGATTGTTTCGAATTCAATGAGCGACCAGGAGTTGCAGCGGAATATCCAGATAGATTTGTCCAATGTGCCTTTGACACCTGAAGCACGGGCCAAAACCCTAAGACAAATTGCTGAACACAAGTATGAACTGGGCAATGTGTTCTATTTGTCCCTGAATATGCCAGACAGCGCAATTAGTTACTATAAAAGCATCGTCGACAAATATTCTGATACCAATGTAGCGCCACAGGCGATGTATTCTCTGACACAGCTGTATCATGATCGTGGAGACACTTTGCGGGCGAAAACATGGGCTGATTCGGTCATATCGATGTATCCACGAAGCATTTACACGATTCAGCTTCAGTCGACAAATTTGGTTTCCGACTCAACGGCTGATAATAGCCAGGAGCTGGCCGAGGCCGATACGGACACATTGCGCACCTATTATTATCAGTTGCTTGATTCTACGAAATATATGTCGCCTGTAAAAGCAGCTGAACGGTTACGCTCTTTTGGCCTAAACTATTCGGTATCAGATTATGCCCCAGATGCACTGTACAACGCTGCTCAGTACTACATCATGGCTGCCAAAAATGATAGTGCCTATAAAGATCTTGCTGATATTTGGAACCAGATGCACAAAGAGTGGGAACAGAAAAAAGAGACGTTTGGAAACCTGCAGGATACTGCACGGACGAAATTGGGAAACACTACTAATCTCAACGATCAGGAAAAAGCAAAATGGAAACAAATCGCCGATTCATCGCTGACGCCGCCGCCGTTTATTGAGTATTATCCTTACCAGGGAGCTTATTGGGACAGTGCACGAACGATTTTAAACCAGATCACAAGCTATTTTCCTACTTACAACAAAAAGGACGATGTACAGACATTGAAGTCTGCCATTCAGGAGATCCCAAAGGAAAAAGCCAAGAAAGAAGGCGGGAAATAATAGGATATTAGATCTTAGACTTTAGAAAACTCAACACTTAACACTCAAGTCTCACACTCTTTTACGTGCTTTCCAGGTGCCTCCGAAGGTTGACTATTGTGAGATCGTGCCGGGCAAGGTAGTGATCCAGGTGACGGTTTATTTGTTTGAGAAGCGCGGGGCCTTCGTAGATCAATCCTGTATAAATCTGGAGAAGATCGGCACCCGCCTTAAGCTTATCCATGGCAGTCCTGAACGAGTCGATTCCGCCGACTCCGATGATTGTTCGTTTATCAGGTACCTGGCTTCTGACTGTCCTGATGAGCTGATTTGCTGCCAGGGCGATGGGACGACCACTCAAGCCACCCCGTCCAATCTGCTGCAATTTTTTGGTTGGTGTTTTCAGGTTGGTTCTGTTGTTTGAAGTATTACCACAGACGTAGCCGTCGACATCACATTCTTCACATATCGAAACGAGTTCGTGGGTCTGGGATTCTTCCAAATCGACCGATAGTTTTACAAAAAGGGGGGGATCATATGATTTCCGTTCTTTGTAGATGGCTCCGAGCAGGTTTTTTAATGAATCCGGGTCCTCGAATGTTTTCCCCTCGCTGGTATTAGGACATGAGACATTTATTGTGATATAGTCGGCAACCGGTGCTGCAATTTTGTAGCTGATCAGGTAGTCTTCTATGGCTTGATTTCCGCTAATCGCCGGATCGTGCGTTTTTGCGATATTGACGCCAACAGGAATGTCTGCTATCTTACTGCGAATTCGTTCTACTATACGTGATGCACCCTCGTTGTTAAGACCCATGCGGTTAATTAGTGCATGATCCTCTGGTAGACGAAATGCGCGCGGGACTGGATTGCCGGCACTTGGCCGGGCTGTGATGCTTCCAATTTCAGCGTAACCAAAACCCAGTGATTCGTATAATCCAATAGCTTCGCCGTTTTTATCAAACCCAGCTGCCAGACCGATGGGATTATCGAAGTAGATACCGGATTGGAACTGCCCGAGTCGATCACTATGAAAATTGTATAAACTGTGTGCAAGGCTTTTTAAGACCGGATTTTTACTCGAATACCTCGCTATTGAGATAGTACTTGTGTGAGCTTTCTCGGAATCGAGTCGAAACAACAGAGATCGTAGCAACCTGGAATAATACATTCAGTCAGTTGTTATTCTGGTAAGGAGCCGAAAGCGGCTGCCAGTTAACGTTTCAACTAATATATGGATAAACAATTTTCTTTTAACACCATTCAGGATGTTACAGAGTGGTTGAACAGGATACCACGTTTCCAGGACATTGGTGCGTCGGCTGCGAATATGGATCTTGGACAGATTACAGCCTTTTTGGACAAGATTGATAATCCACATAATTCATACCCAGGCATCCATGTGGCCGGAACAAATGGCAAGGGAACCATCTGTCATTTATTGTCACGGGTTTACCAGGATCGAGGGCTCAAAGTTGGGTTATACACCTCCCCACACCTCATTCGTCTGAATGAACGTATTCGCGTAAACGACAAGGAGATATCGAATGATGATATCCTGTCTTTTTTTCAGCAACACAAGGCTGTCCTGCAAGAACAGAAAGCCACGTATTTTGAATTGCTGACCGCTCTTGCTTTCTGGTGGTTCGCTAAGCAGAACATTGATTTGGCGATCCTTGAAACCGGGCTCGGCGGCCGGCTTGATGCTACGAATGTCGTAAAACCGCTTGCAAGTGTCATAACCAGTATAGGGATGGATCACAGGGACATTCTCGGCGACACAATCGAAAAAATTGCCGCTGAAAAGGCTGGAATTATCAAAAAAAATAAGCCCGTTATTGTTGGATCATTACCTGATAAGGCGCTGCAAGTTATAAAAAACATTGCAGATGAAAAGAACTCTGAAGTGATTCAATATGTATCCTATCAACCAGAAAGAAAGGATGGGCGGTACCTGTTTAACGACAATAATAAGGAGCGTTATCTGGAAAGTGATTATATTCAGGTAATTGCTCCTGTAAATTTTGCCATTGGCTGGGCAGTCGTTAAACAACTTTTTCCAATTTATCCCGTTACTTGGAATGAATATGCAGCTTCTTTACATCATTTCCCCTCTAATGCGGAATTATATGGCCGTTTTGAACCTTTATTAAATGGAAGGGAATGGTATTTTGATGCTGCTCACAATCCAGAAGCCTGGAAAACACAGAAACAAACCATCAGGGAATGTTTCAGGGGACAGCAAGCTGTGCTGATTTGTAGTTTAATGAAAGATAAACTCACCGATAATGTGGGTGAGTGGTTTTCGGATTTCAAAAAAATCCTTTATTATAATCTTAAGACACCGCGAGCAGCTTGCTATGTTGATGTTGCGTCAGTCTTCGGGAAGATTGAACGCTTACCTGACAAAGAGGATGAGGTAATCCATATACTCAACCAGCTAAAAGATGATTTCGTAATTTTCGGCGGTAGTTTTTACTTTTATGCTACCGTTAAGAGCTGGATTCATTCTCTCCACCCCATATGAAAAAGTGGCTGTGGTGTGGCGCGTGGTCGAGCGGTATTATTCCCCTTACACAGTGTTTATTACATAATTTTTCTTTGAACATATCTTTGGTTGCATACCGAAATAACGCAAATTTGAAACGTATACCATGTCTGAGGTCCATTTAATTGATTTGGATCTGAACGATCTGGATTCACTGCATCAAAAAACCCTTAAGGAATTACAACAACTGGCCAGGAATCTTGGGATCAAGCCAGTTACGGGTATTAAAAAGCAGACCCTTATCGATCGGATTCGAGAGAATGTCAACTCCCGTTCGCAATATGAACTCGAGTTTGGCAAAACACATAACGCCAATAATCATCAGAATGGCGTGAAAACAAATAAATCTGATAAAAAAGAAAGAGGATCCGACAACGGTAAACGAAAGTTTGTTCACCGTTCACATCGTCACGAAAATGCCTCAACTATGCCTAACGATAAGCCACAAGAGCAACAAACAGTGGACAAGTCGTCCGATCCGCAACAACCGAGACGTCGCGGACGAAAACCACAAAACGATTCTCAGTCTAAGGGACGGTCAAATAAACCGGACAGGCAGAAACAACAAAATGATTCGCGACAGCCTGTCCCTAACGGTCGTTCCAACGATAAACGGAAGGTGAATGAAGCACTGCCGGAATCCACGGCTACAACACTGGAGGAACGCGTTGCCGAAATAGAACCCCAACTTGGCGGTTACCTGCTGAACGAGGGAACACTTGAGATTCTCCCCGATGGATACGGTTTCCTCCGGTCGGTCAATTATTACTATGCTGCCAGCCCGGACGACATCTATGTGTCTCCATCTCAAATTAAACGATTCCGTTTAAAACAAGGTGATACGGTTCTGGGGATCATTCGTCCGCCAAAAGTAGGTGAGCGGTATTTCGCTTTGCTTCGCGTCGAAGGGGTTAACGGTAAGATCCCTAAAGACATGGATTCACGTAAGGATTTTGAAGACCTGCTTCCTATTTATCCTGATGACCGGTATAAACTTGAACGGCGACCTGATAATTATGTGACACGAATTGTCGATCTTTTCGCACCGGTTGGAAAAGGACAGCGTGGACTGATCGTTGCCCAGCCTAAGACCGGGAAGACAACTATTATCAGAGATGTCGCTAATTCTGTGGCCGAAAATAATCCGGATACGAAAATTATTATTCTTCTGATTGACGAACGTCCAGAGGAAGTTACCGAGATGGAACGCTCAACTACCAATGCCGAGGTTGTAGCCTCCACATTCGATCAAAAACCGGAAAACCACGTTGGTCTCGCCGAGATCGTGTTTGAGAAAGTAAAACGCCTGGTTGAGAGCGGTCACGATGTGCTGATACTCATGGACTCTCTGACGCGACTCGCTCGCGCCTATAATATCATTGCAGATAACACCGGACGCACCATGACCGGGGGTATCGATTCACAGGCGTTGAAAAAACCACGCCAGTTGTTCAGTTCTGCCCGTAACATCGAACACGGAGGCAGCCTGACGATTATTGCTACGGCACTTATCGAGACCGGTTCTCGTATGGATGACGTCATTTTTGAAGAGTTCAAAGGAACGGGTAACATGGAGATCGTACTTGATCGCAGACTGGCTGAGCGCCGTATCTTCCCGGCAATTGATGTGTTCAAGAGTGGAACACGTAAAGAAGAACTTCTGGTTTCCGAATCTGAGCGTGAAAAAGTAGTTCTCCTGCGTAGATTCTTATCAACGATGAACCCGATGGAAGCCATGGAGTTTCTGCTCGATAAAATCCGTGGAACACGAAATAATTCCGAGTTTCTGATTTCTATGAATCAATAAGAGGTGACCTGATAAACTATTATCCTGTTTCGGATAATTTTCAGATTGGCTGTGTTGTGTGCAACTAAGAGGGGAGAACCACTAAATCATGATTCTTTGATACTGGTATTATCCTGAAGTATGTAGTTGCGGTACTTGTCTTTGGCCAGCTTACCCGATTTTTGGTAGATAGAATGATAGAATAGTAATTCTGCGTCTTCTTCCCACGCACGACGAAGCCATGTTAGCTTCATTTGGCGTGTGCGGGCCGTATCCTCATCAAGCGGCGTAGCACCTGTGTTTAGCAGTAAATCATTAGGAACAAGATCACCTAAAAAATAGGCGACATCTTCACCTGAAGTCAGACGTACAATCTGGTGTCCCGGAGTGTGTCCACCCGTCCAGATCAAATCTATATCGTCGGCAAGTTTAAAAAAGTCCTGATCAATAAAGACAAAGCGATCGTCCGCAATCAGGCGGTACAATTCATCAAGCTCGTATGTCACACCAAAGTTACTGTCACGTTTATCAAGCTGATTTATGGCATATTCCCACTCTCGTTTCTGAACGAAACAGAGAGCATTGGGCAGGGTTGGCTGTGTCTTTAAATTGCCATCATTGAAAGTAATACCTGCACTATGATCATAGTGCAGGTGGGAAAGCACGACATGTGTGATATCTTCCGGCTCCAGTCCAAAAATTTCCAGATTTGTCCGGATATTCGAAATTGAGTTGCTGTGCCCACGATTATCCAATCCGATACCCAGACCGGTATCAAGCAGGATTCTCATATCGCCTTTAATGACAAGTACGGGATCGATACCAACCGGCGGATTAGTTGGAATACCCAGTTTGCCGGGTTCACGAAGCCGTCCCCTTTTTAAATGGCGGTTATTCAGCTTGTGAATTGATCCGTCACGGCCTATCTCAAAAAGACCTTCGCTAAGTTGTTCAATCGTTAAATTACCGATCTTCATATGGTTTAATGAACATCTATCGTAACCGGCAACAAGGCCTGTACTTGCCGCGGATTTTCATGAATATAACGAGCAAATCGACTAATTTCATGTTCTCCCGGGTAGAATGAATTAAACAATGTCGAGGCTTTAGCATCGAGCGATTGAGTAAATGACTCCAGGAAGCTTTTGGGTTTCGGATACATGATAACCGTGTATTTCTGCACACCGGCTTTTTGGGCTGCAATGCTTATGGCATCGTCTAAATTACCCAAAACGTCTACCAAATGTTCCTTCAGGGCATCCTGACCGGTCCATACCCGGCCCTGCGCAATTGAATCGACATAGGAAGGCCGAAGTCCACGGCTTTTTGCAACACGGTCTACAAAGGTCTCATAGAAATTATCAATATAATGCTGGAATGCCTTTGATTCGGAATCGGTAAATGGCTTTGTCTGCACCATCCAATCTGCATTTTTGCTTGATTTAACAACGTCGAAGGTGATACCAAGTTTGTCATTAAACAGTTTCTTTGCATTGAATTTGGTCCCGAAAACACCGATTGAACCGGTAATGGTGTTGGGCATGGCTACAATCGTGTCTGCCGCTACAGACATGTAATATCCACCTGAAGCTGCAAGCGAACCCATAGAAACGATAACGGGCATCTTCTTTTTCGTTTCCTCAAGCATTTTCCAGATCAAATCGGAAGTGCTGCCGCTGCCGCCCGGGCTGTTGACGCGCACCACCAGAGCTTTTACGTTAGGATTGGCCTCAATTCGGTCAAGATCATGCCTGAATTCTTTAGCTGTGATATAACTGGTGTTGTTAAGAGGAGAACTGCTGGGTTTGAGCGGAACTATTTCACCCTCTGCATAAATTACAGCAATACGATTTTTGGTATTCGGGATGGTAAGGCCCGCTTTACCGGGACTGACTTCCGAATATCGGTCAAATGCGACTGTATTCAGGTCTGAATCTTCACCGAAGCCGAGTCGTTTTTTGATATGCGAAACCACTTCTTCCGGATAGAGTAATCCATCAATGAAGTGCTTTTGCATCGCATATTTGGCCGAAATGTGGGGTGCCTCATTCAGCCAGTCTTTCAGTTCCTGAACCGAGTGACCAGAACGCTCCGAAACAGCTTTAAGGTAGCTGGCATTTATATCGTTCAACAGTTCACCGAGTTGTTGTTTATTTGCCTCCGAATAATCCTTACGGATATAGGGTTCAACGGCCGATTTATATTTCCCTTCTCTGCTGATTTCAGGTTCAATACCGACTTTATCCATCAGGCCTTTGTAAAAAGTGGTCTGTAAATAAAAGCCGTCAAATTCAAAGTAGGACTCAGGAGGTGAGAAGATGGAATCAGCAGCTGTAGCCACGTAATAACTTTTTTCGTTGTATCCAATATCGCCCGTGCTGCAATAAATAAATTTGCCCGATTTCTTTCGAAACTGAATCAATTTATTACGCACATCTTCAAGAGTCGCCCAGGAAGTAGTAAGATAATCCATGCGGAGCCAGATCCCCTTAATGCGCTTATCCGTCGCGGCTTTATCGAGATTCATCTTAAGATTCTTCAAAGACACTTCCGATAACTCACGGTTGCGCATAAACTTGTCGAGAGGGCTTGTGCTCGATCGGTCGGGGATTTCACCGAGCAGATCAATAGTGAGAACAGAATTGTTGCTGATGTACGGTTCAGGTTTGGAAGAAATACTGATGTTAATGATAAAGAAAAAGCCTATTACGAAGAGTAGGATCAGGCCTAAAAGAAAGCCAGTGAAACTGGCCAATACCGTCTTGATAAAGTTCATGCGCTACTGGTTTATTGCATATTCAATTTCTAATTCACTAAAATCACGTATTGTCTGTTTAAAAACAAGATGGCAAATGTTAATTAGTCTTGTGATCCTTTTTAAGCACTATTTTATTTATGTTAATGACATGCACAATGTGACCCGCTTTTTCTGAGTTATATTAGTAGTGAGAGGACAACAATTATCGGAGTATTTTTTGTTCGAAACCGAAGAAGACAAGGCCCATAAAAAGCCCAGAAAAGATTCCAGATGGTATAATTTTAACCTTGCGGGGTTCACAATAACCATCGATCCAATGATGCCACTTATCGTTGTGTTAGTGGCCTGGCTGTTGAGTGCGCGTTATTATCCACAGTTCATGTTCATGCGCGACAATGTCGATTATTGGATTATGGGAGGCGTAACATCTTTGTTATTGACCGTATCCATTCTTGTACATGAGCTTGGACACGCGATAACCGCACGTTATTACGATCTGCCGATCGAACGGATTCATTTGTTTCTGCTGGGCGGGATGGCAGAGTTGCGTCATCGCCCGATTCGCGCATCGCATGAATTAATGGTCGCCATTGCCGGCCCTACAACTTCCATGCTGTTTGCGGGAATGTGGTACCTGCTGGCATCTCTGCTGGATCCAATAAATCATGTTACATCTGTGGTTGCCTTGAATGTGGGGCTTGTAAACTTGATGTTGGGCGGATTCAATCTCGTTCCCGTATTTCCTCTGGACGGCGGTCGCGCTTTGAGAGCAATGATCTGGATGAAAAAGAAGAAATATTATCGTGCCTCGCAAGCAACATACCTGGCGGGCAAACAGATCATTGGGTTGCTTTTCCTGGTGGCGATACTGTCCTATTTCTTTTTTGATAAAAACCTGACGTTCTGGCTGGGTTTGTTCGGCTTATATATGATGTATACCATTTTTAATGGCCGCAAAGAGCTGACATATGTCCCCAAGATCGAAGACCTGGTCCTGAACATTGATAATGATGCCAATCCAAGATCGATCATCGAGCATATCCGCAACAAAGATGAACGATATCTGCCCCGAACCATTATTCCCATTATTAATGGCAGGGGGTTGGAACACATTGTTTATGGACATGAACTTGAAAATAATAGCGGCGATGAGTCAGCACTTATTGATATTTATCGTCCGGTTGAAGCGGGAACATTCGTCGAGATAGAAAACCTGGAAACATACGATCCCCAGCTGAGTTATAAGGCTGACTTCGTTCCGGTATTTCAGAATGGTGACATGATGGGGTTGTGCGATGCACATGAAATGCGATTCTGGCTGCTCGAACAGTATCGTACACTCTGACAGCAGTTGAAAACTACCTGGTATCTATTTTCAAGAGACGGGATCTATCTAATTTAACCCACTTTAATGGCTGATTCTTTCTTTTCTGCCCGTTATATTCCGGCTCATTAAAATAAGCGCGGATTCCATAAAGCAGTATGATTTCTGATCCTCATCTCTTTAACTCAACGGCAATTGTTTACCTGAATCGCCTGAAGCATAATATTCAACTTCTCAGGAAGAATCTGTCCAATGGTGTGAAACAAATGGCCGTTGTTAAAGCCGATGCGTACGGGCATGGAGCCATCCAGATAGCCCATTATTTACAGGATAAGGTCGATTGCTTTGCTGTGGCATCCATGCAGGAAGCCATCGAACTCAGAGAATCGGGTATTCAGAAAAACCTGCTCGTTTTTGCACCACCGACTATTCACTCAGCTCCGTTCTATGCGCAGTTGGGAATTACAGCAGTTGTAGGCAGCTATGAACAACTAGCACTGCTTGACGCTGGAACGTCATACCATTTACAGTTCGATACGGGTATGGGCCGTTTCGGGTTTTATCCAGAGGAAGCACCTCGTTTGGTCGACTTTATTGATAAATACCCTGAATTACGTTTGAAAGGTGTTATGACTCATTATGCCAGTGCCGATGACCCTGATAACGAATCCGTCGCTACACAGCTAAAATCTTTTCAATTAATTCGTGAGATTTTGGGGAGTGATCTTATCTATCACACAGCTAACTCAGGCGGAACACTTTTTTATAAAGATACCCACATGACAATGGTTCGTCATGGTATTAGCATGTACGGCTATCCACCCGGTACAATAGATGTTAACGGTTTGCAGCCTGTTATGGAATGGGAGTCATTTTTGGCGACCGTGAAGCCTATCAAAAAGGGAATGAAAGTCAGTTATCACTCTACGTGGACCTGTCCGGAGGATGGGTATCTGGGCGTTGTGCCTGTGGGTTATGCAGATGGTTACCGGCGTAATTTTACAGGGAAAGCCAGGATGATAGCAGGCGGGAAAGAGTACCCGGTCGTGGGGATCATTACTATGGATTACAGCATGCTGTACCTCGGGAAAGATCAGCTAAATGATGGTACGCCAGTTACCATCATGGACCAGGATCACATTACAGCTTCCGATCTTGGCGCAGACATCGGAAGCATTGCGTATGAGATTCTATGCGGTATATCTAAACGAAGAGTGAATCGCGTTTACAAGAATGAAGGTTAAGGCAGGTTCTTACTGAAAACTAACCAGTTCTACATCATAATACAGAGTATCTTTGTCTAATGACGTGCCGGCCCCGGCAAAACCAAGAGATGGAGGGACAACGAGTGTTCTTTTTTCACCCTGATGCATTCCCAGAACACCTTCCCTGAAACCTTTCGTATAGATCACATTCCTGGAGTTGCTGAGATTTACGGTGAGAGCGTAAACAAAAGGAAGACCATAGTTACTCTTTTCGTAGGAACTGGATAAGATCTTTCCGTCTTTTTTCCTTGCGGTGTATTGAATCTGTATACCAGATGTAGCGTCGTTAGGCACAACTTTAAAGGATCCATATCCGGGATTAACGGTGTAGTATATCAGACCATCACTGGTAACTGTACGTGGTGCACCGGCAGTATCAAAAGGAGCGGGGACCAACGAGTAATCTGGCCGGAAAGGGTTTTTACCACAACCGCCTAACATGACAGCCATAAAAGTTGCTGCAAGTGAGAACCGTAAGAAAGTGCTAATTTTCATTTAGTTATATCGTCAAGTTTTTCTTTAAATTCTTTCTTTTCCTGGAAATAGTAACTACCAGTTCCTGGTCCATTAAACCCAATATGGATGTATTTTATTGCGTGATCAGGTCCGGCAAAATAAGCCGTCGGGTATGAAATCAGTTTCTGGACGAAAGGAAGACTGGACAGAACATCTTTAGCTTCGGCCTTTCCACCGATTACAATGGTCCATGGTATGTGAAAACGCTCTTTATACCGGCGTACCATTTCTGCTTTTTGATCAAACGTGTCAAAGTATTCATAAGCGACCCCAACAATCTGAAGTCCCGTATCTTTGTACTGAGAATACATCTGCTTCAGCATTGCTGTCTCATCCGCACAATTAGGGCACCAGGTTCCAAAAATATACAACAGAATCGGCTTCCCACGAAATTGGGAGTCATCACTACTGACCATCTGATTGTTTACATTCGGAAGTTTAAAGGTAATGTCCGGATGTTTCGGATCAATTTCGGCAATTTTGAAGGGATTACGTAGTTCGTTCCCACCTTTTTTAGCCGTCCAGACATCATGCGATTTATAAGACCAGAAATCACCTTTTATCGTACCGTCTTCCTGGAGCCGGCCTTTAAAAAGAAATACATGGGCACCATCGAAAGTAGAGAGGGTAAGAGTACTATCTTTGGCATAACCCTGCAGGAAACGAAAATCTCCGGTTTCTGTCAGAAAAGTTCCGTAGAGTTTTCCATTATCTGTATAAAATTCCCCGGTAGCCGGATAACTGTGTGAAGAGTCGGACGTCGTAAATTTAGTAGGCCATTCACCATCGAAAATTTCGGCATCGGTGCTTTTTTCTGGATAACGATAGGCGACTCCTTTATCGGCGTGAAATGGCAGATTCAGGATCCGGGTCCCGATGGAATGCTTGGTCCACCGGCCTTTCAGGTCGCCATTTGGCTGAACAGCGGCAATCAGATGAGAATCATAATAGCTGAAATCGAGTGAAATAGAATCGCTGTTGACTGTGATTCCAGAGAAAGATAGCGTATCAGTCGCGTTGCTGACATACCCGGTATAACCACTGTCGGTTTTTGCAATTGTGATAGGAAATGCGAGCTCTCCACCCGGGCTCTCAATAACGCCGCGATAAGTACCTGTGATATCCGGTTGTTTTGAATTTTGGCAACCTGCAAAGATAGCAATCAAGCTAACCAACAGGATGATTGACAGATTTCTATTCAAAGTCTTAATTGTTTGATCCGTTTTGTGAAATGCTTAGAACCGTAGTGAATCATTTATCATGCGGAAATAAGCAAATTGATAGGATTGTTCTGTAGATCAATCGTGAAAATTTTATGCAAATAGTAAATTATAGCCGTATTTAATCCGCAAATTACGAAACTCGTGGGTTTTGTTCCTCAATTTCTCGGATATATTCTTTGATATCTGTTATGGGCGCCTTACAAGTGAAATGCTCGCAAATATAGGCCGTTGTTTGACCGTCGATGGATTTTTTTCCATGCAGAAGCGTTAAAGAAGAATCAGAAAGTTCTTCGCCTTCAATAAAGATATCATGCGGAGAATACATTTGGGTCCATACTGTGCGCCATTTATCAAAATCATCATCAGGACCAACCACAATAATTTCTCGTCTTTTCACATACTCATGAACATAATTTTGAAGTATATATCCAAATGAAGGAGCGTTTTCAATTGCTGTCTGTTGCAATTTGCTGAGGGCCGAGACAGCAATCTCATGATATTTATGTTCACCGGTCAAATCATTGATTCTAAGCAACGCCGAGATCGCCGAGGAGCTGCCAGATGGTGTGACATTGTCAAAAATATCCCTTACAGACGTTAGCGGGGTATCTTGTCCGGGATGTGTGTAGTAAAAGGCAGCCTGGTTTGAATCGTGGAAGAGCCGGAGCATTTCATCGGTTAATTCAATAGCATTTGACAGATACCATTCGTCGCCGGTAATTTCAAACACAAAGGTCAATGCTTCAGCGAAACACCCATAGTCATCAAGGAATCCGGATTGCTGCACTTTCCCTTCTCTGTACATCCGATAGAGTACGCCATCCTTGTACATGGTTGTGAGGATGAAGTCTGTGGTCTTTTGCGCCGCTTCCAGCCAGTCCTTTCGGTTAAAAGTACGTCCCGCACGTACCAGAGCTTTAATAAGCAGGCTGTTCCAGGATGTCAGAACCTTATCATCCGTACCGGGTCGCTCCCTTTTTCCCCTTGCTTGCAGAAGCTTGTCCCTAAGGCTCTTCCAATTTTCATCCTTGAGAGGTGGTATCATTTTTTCCGAAAGCGACGTCTGTGGAATTTTGTCGCGATTTAAAATAATAGATCCTTCCCAGTTACCTTCTTCCTCATACGGATACCATTGTTTTAATGTCTCAAATTCATCCGCATTCAGTATCTCTTTCAGTTCGTCGGTTGTCCAAACGTAAAAGCGTCCTTCCTTACCTTCACTATCGGCATCTAAAGCGCTGTAAAAGCCACCGTTTTCGTGCTTCATCTCACGATTCAGGAAGTCGATTGTTTCTTCTATTGTTTCCCTGAAGATGTGAGCCCCGCTTATTTGCCAGGCGCTCGTGAGTGAGGTTAACAGCAGGGCGTTGTCATATAACATTTTTTCAAAATGGGGAACCAGCCACTGTCTGTCCGTGCTGTACCTGTGAAATCCACCCCCCAACTGATCATAGATACCACCACAAATCATGGACTGAAGTGAATGAATACCCATCCCGGAGGCTAGTTCATTCCCGGTAAGAGCGGAATACTGGAACAGGAATTCAATCACCATGGCATGAGGAAATTTTGGTGCCTGGGAGAAGCCGCCGTATGTTGCATCATAAACATTCTGAATGGCCGCGAATGATTTATTAAGCTCTTTTTTGTCGAGAGTAGAAGCGCCCAGGTGTTTATAGATGTCAGTCTGCAATGCATCCTGCATCTGTGCAACGTGATTTGTGAGTTGTTCCAGTTCGTTTTGATAAATATGGACCAGCCGTTCCAGGACTGTCATGAAGTCGGGCCGTTGTCCTGAAAAGATCCCGGATTCCGGCGGGAAATACGTACCACCATATAAAGGCACAAGTTGCGGCGTCAGCCAGATATTGAGAGGCCAGCCTCCCTGTCCCGTCATCAATTGGACGGCATCCATGTAGATGGAATCCAGGTCGGGGCGTTCTTCACGATCGACTTTTATAGAAACGAAGTGCTCGTTTAAATACCTGGCGACTTTCGGATCCTCAAACGATTCATGCGCCATCACGTGACACCAATGGCAGCTTGAGTATCCAACACTCAGAAATATCAACTTATTCTCTTTCCGTGACTTATCCAGTGCCTCCTCGCCCCAGGGAAACCAATCCACCGGGTTATAGGCATGCTGCAACAAATAAGGTGATGATTCGTGAACTAATCGATTGGAAGGACGATCACTGTCGGAGAAAGACATCAATATATCAGGTTAGTAATATGGTCAGATGATGAAAACGGATGCTGTCAGCCGCTGGTTTTTTCGCAGATTCTTTTGATGGTTTGTGTCACAGCAATAAGTTCTTTCAGCTCTAATGCATTCCATTTAATTACAGAAAAGTTGCAAAAAAATCTAAGACTTTCGTATAAATGAAAGCAATCATCCATTTAAGAATGAATGCATCATCTTAGTTCGGCAGATTTAAGCTTATATAGATATAAACTAATCCCAGGAGTTGAATTTCAAAATTCAAGAGATATAACGAATGCTGCCTCTTTCAGCAGATAGAGCTGACCGCTGTAAGCTATTTTAGTCCCAACGCATCAGAGTTTCCCAAACTATTACATATCGAGTGAGTATTCTGCTTAGGTCGTTGGTTATGTCGGCCTTCCGGCTTCGCCAAAGATCTCTTTATCGCGTCGTCTCGTTGTGACTTTCGAGATAAAGACAGACAGTTGAAATAACCCTATCAACGGAATGGCCACGAGCGCCTGAGAAAGGGGATCCGGAGGGGTTAACGCTGCTCCAAGGATGAAACAAACGACGATAGCGTGCTTGCGATATTTTTTTAGAAATTCAGGCGTGATCAGGCCAATCTTGGATAGGAAATAAGTGACCATTGGCATCTGGAAAATCAGACCACACGCAATGATCCACATCGCCAGTGAACTGAAATACTCGTTGATGTCGAAATAATTGCGTACCAGATCAGACAATTTGAACTGGGTGAAAAACTGAAGTGCAAATGGTGTGAGAATCAGGTAGCCAAAAGCAACACCGAGGATGAAAAGGAAGCTGATGACGGCCACTGTACCTTGGGTTTTGCGGCGGCTGCCCTTCTCAAGAGCGGGCTCAATAAACGCATAAAATTGATAAAAGAAGTAAGGCGCGGCGATGATGCCGCCCATCACAGCAAGAGTACCCCAATATGCGAAGAACTGGCCGGGGAGTTTACGGCTCTGCAAATCGATGTTCTCTGCATGTATGTGAAGGAAATGGTAAATAAAGAAATCTTTATGAGCCGGTCCCAGCAACACCTTATCGATCATAAATCCCGAGAAAATGAAGGCGATGGCTATACCTACGAAAATGCCGATGATGCCTTTAATAATACGCCACCTTAACTCTTCAAGGTGGTCGAGAAATGGCATATTGTCATCCACCCGGTTGGTCGGCTTCGCTTCGGGTGGCTCACCATTCATGATCTGGCGTTTTGGTTCGGTTTCAGTGCTCATATTATTCTTTCGTGTCGCGTAACAACCTTTTCCGCTTTAAGATACGTACGGATACTGGAATCAGTTCTTTGGTTAAACGCTAAACAGTAACAAAATCGTACAATGGATAACGGTTACACAACTCATTTACTTCTCCGGCCGTCTTCCGAATAATATCTTCATTTGTCGGATTCATCAATACCTGGTCGATTAATTCCACAATGTAACGAAATTCATCGGGACCTAAGCCACGAGTTGTCATTGCAGGTGATCCGATGCGGATACCTGAAGTTACGAATGGACTTTCGGTATCAAAAGGCACCATGTTTTTGTTTACAGTAATCTGTGCATTCCCGAGCGCTTCTTCGGCCAGTTTACCCGTCAATCCTTTATTACGAAGATCGATAAGCATCAGATGATTATCGGTGCCGCCACTAACGAGGTTATAACCTAATTCCAGAAATTTGTCAGACATCGCCTTTGCGTTTTCAAGAATACGCTGTTGATATATCTTAAAATCATCCTGAAGTCCCTCACCAAATGCTACAGCTTTTGCTGCAATGACATGCATCAATGGCCCGCCTTGTGTACCCGGGAAAACAGATGAATCAAGCAATTCACTCCACCTTTTAACCCGGCCAGATTTCGGGGCTACTTTTCCAATTGTGTTTTCCGAATCTTTGCCAACCAGCAGCATCCCGCCACGCGGACCACGCAGAGTCTTGTGCGTAGTTGTGGAAACAACATGACAGTGGGGAAGAGGATCGTTCAGCAGTTTGGCAGCAATCAGTCCGGCGGTATGAGCCATGTCCATCCACAGAAAAGCGCCAACTTCATCGGCGATGCTTCGGAAAGCTTCATAATCAAAATCACGCGGATAAGCCGAAGCACCAATGGATATCATCTTGGGTTGTACTTTTTTGGCTTCTTCACGGATCACATTCATATCCAGCCGGCCCGTTTCCTTGTCGACGCCGTAGAATTTCGCGTTGTAATTGATACCAGAGAAGTTGACCGGCGATCCATGGGTAAGGTGGCCGCCATGAGCGAGGTTTAGCCCCAGGAAAGTATCACCGGGATTGAGGAATGTGAGATAGACGGCTGCATTTGCCTGAGCACCGGAATGAGGCTGGACATTTACCCAGTCTGCGCCAAACATTACTTTTGCCCGTTCGCGGGCAAGGTCTTCTGCAATATCTACAAATTCACACCCACCATAGTATCGCTTGCCCGGATAACCTTCAGCATACTTATTGGTCAGGACTGTTCCCATTGCCTCAAGCACAGCCTTCGATACAAAATTTTCAGAGGCGATCAGCTCAAGGTTATTGTTTTGGCGATCGGTTTCTTTTTCAATAATGGCATAAACTTCAGGATCCTGAACTTTCAGACTTTTCATTTGATGTGAATTATGTTTTAGTGATGGGTCAAAGCGTGAATTTTTTGAATACGACGTAAGTGACGGCCTCCTTCAAACTCGGTATTAAGCCATGTCAAAACGATATCCTTAAGTTCCTTTTCATCGGAAAGGAACCGGCCGGGAAGGCAAAGGATATTGGCATCATTATGCTTACGGCTGAGCTCAGCGATTTCATGATTCCAGACAAGCGCGGCACGAATCTGATCAAATTTATTAGCGGTCATACAAACTCCCTGACCGGAACCACAAATAAGAATTCCTTTTTGATAATCTCCGCGATCGACAGCATCAGCCACCTGTACGGCAAAATCAGCGTAATCAACTGATTCGGTGGAATGAGTGCCGTAATCAACCGGCATAAACCCATTTTCCTCCAGTATCAGTTTTACTTTTTCCTTTGCCTGAAAACCTGCGTGATCGCTGGCTATTGGTATAATCATGTTAAAGGCTATTGGCATAGTATTGTCAAGGCCAAATATCCAAAAAATTACGGTTCAAAAAAAAGCATATTATTTACTAAGGTTGCGTAAGCGTATAAACAAGTAAATTTACACCCATCTTCAAAGACTCAATGCGTTTCCATTCCGGATCGTGGTGTACATCCTGATTGGTCCAGCCATCGGCCAGGTTCGATTCGTAAGTGTAGTAAATTACCATTCTTCCATCCCTGAAGATAGCGAATCCCTGCGGGCGTTTCCCATTATGTTTGTGGATTTTAGGTACACCGTCGGGAAATTGAAATACCTGGTGGTAAATAGGATGAGAAAAGGGTAGTTCGACGAACTTTTCATCAGGATAGACTTTTTGGATGGCTTTGCGGATGTAGGTGTCAAAGCCGTAATCATCATCTATATATAGAAACCCGCCGTTATCGAGGTATTCCCTGAGGTTCCGGGCTTCAGCATCATTAAGTGAGATGTTTCCATGACCCGTCACAAACGCCCATGGATATTTAAAAAGGTCACGGCTGCCGATATCAACATCCTCATATTCAATATTGATATCTATCGGTACATATTTTCGGGTATATTTGATCAGGTTGGTCAGGGAAGACGGATCATTGTACCAGTCGCCGCCGCCGCGATACTTCAGCCTGGCAATCTTAAATCCTTTGAATTCCTGTGCCTTCGTTATAACCGGAGTAAGCATGAAGCAGGCCATAAATAACAGCAAGAAAATGGGCTTCAGTATTCTACCAGTACTACGCTGTGAGATATCCGCGTTCAAAGAGACAGGGAGCATAAAGTGGATTTAATTTTAAACCGGTTCCGCTTACATTATCTTTGCATGTATTAAGGTAAGGAACTGTCAGCAAAATTTGTGATAAGAATTCGTATGAAAGCAATTTTTAAGTCTTTAAAATTTTTTCTGCCTGCTCTGTTATTTTTTTGCTTCAGTAATGTAAGGGCTTACAGTCAGGCGAAGATTGAAAGAATCGAACCGGCCTTCTGGTGGACCGGCATGAAAAATCATGAATTGCAACTGTTGGTTCATGGAAAAGACATCGGAAAAACCAGGGTATCCTTTGATTATCCCGGAGTACGGCTCGAACGGCAGGTGGATGTTACAAATCCCAATTACACATTCGTCTATTTGAATATCAGCGACAGCGCGAATCCCGGATCGTTTCAACTGACATTCAAAAATGGGAAGGATGTTCTTCACCGGACGTACGACCTTCGGGCACGTCACAGGGAGAAGGATCGCAACCAGGGGTTCAGCAGCTCGGATGTCATTTATCTGTTGATGCCTGATCGTTTTGCCAACGGAAACCCAGGGAATGATTATGTAAAAGGAATGCTGGAGCATCCGGACAGGAATAGTCTGACCGGGCGGCATGGTGGTGATTTTAAGGGTATCGAGGATCATCTCGGATACTTAAAAAATCTGGGGGTTACGGCACTTTGGCTCACACCTGTTTTCGAGACAGATATGCCGGCTTCCTATCACAGTTATCACGGTTATGCTTCAACCGATATGTACCGGGTCGATCGCCGATTCGGGACCAATGATGAATTTCTAAAGCTGGTGAAAGAGGCACACAAAGACAGCCTCAAAGTGATTATGGATATGATCCACAATCACATCGGCAGCAATCACTGGTGGATGCATGATCTGCCGACGAAAGATTGGGTGCACTCCCTAAAGAGAGATGGTATTACAAATTATCGTGCCGAAACCGTTTCAGATCCTTATGCATCGAAATATGATCTTAAGAAGATGACCGACGGCTGGTTTGTAAAAGATATGCCCGATTTAAACCAAAAGAACCCGTTATTGGCCACTTATCTCATTCAAAACACGATATGGTGGGTTGAATATGCCGGAATCGACGGTATCCGCATGGATACGTATCCATATCCGGATAAACACTATATGGCGAAGTGGGTACAGGCTGTGTTGCGTGAATTTCCGAATCTGAATATCGTCGGTGAAGCCTGGGTGCAGGAAATTCCTGATGAAGCCTATTGGCAGGAAGATTTCCCATTAGGCGACGGATATAACTCGCATCTGCCAAGTGTTACCGACTTTCCGATGCATTTTGCCATGGTAAAGGCATTTTCAGAACCTTTTGGGAGGGATATCGGCCTGTCCAGGTTGTACACTGCCCTGTCGCAGGATTTTCTGTATCACAATCCGAACAAGAATGTGATTTTTTTGGATAACCATGATCTGGATCGCTTTGCTTCATCCATCGGTGATGATCCTGATGAATACAAGATGGCCATAACGTATCTGCTTACTACACGGGGAATTCCTCAGATTTACTATGGTACGGAACTGATGATGACGGGTACCAAGCAGCCGAATGACGGCAACGTTCGCAGAGATTTCCCGGGAGGCTGGCCGGGCGACCCGCATAATGCATTCACAGAAGCAGGAAGAACACCGGGACAGAACGAGATCTTTAATTATATGAGGACATTACTTCACTGGCGGCAGGGAAAGAAGGTAATCTCTGAAGGTAAACTCATGCAGTTTATCCCGGAGAATAATTTGTATGTCTATTTCAGATATAATGATAATCAGTGTGTGATGGTAGCGTTCAACAGTGCCGACAAGGCACAAACGTTCTCAACGGATCGGTTTCAGGAGCGAATGACTGGATACTACTCGGCTATGAATGTGGTTACCGGGGAGAAGATCGTAGATCTGAAAGAGCTGAGTATTCCGGCGAAATCGGCGATGGTCTTAGAGTTGAAGAGATAAGGATACCACATTTGGCTTTGGCGGACTTAAGGTACTTTCTATCCATACGATACAAAATGAGGCTTGAACTTTACCCTTCATCCGCCATAAGCTAAATGCAATAATGTGGACTGGTTTATCTACTACCTACTGATCGAAGTATTTGTTTGGTTGTCCAATCACCAGTCTCGAGGTCACAAAATAAAGGAGGGAATCCTAAATCTATTTTACAATTCATCTGATAAAGTTAGAGCAGATAAACAAAAGCTTAAGTGTCTATACTTTATTAAGTACACTAATAACCGGAGCGCTTGTGACACCCGCTTTTTTCATGTCTTCCTGCACACTTGGGTTATTGGTGTAAGCCTCTAAAACATCAGCACCGGGAGCTTCAAAAATCATGGTTACATCGTTTGGATTTTTCACAGATGTATAAAGTCCCAGTTGCTTAACGCCTGCTTTCGCACGATTGGATTCATCTGCATCAAAAACTACTTTCCATTTGGAGAAGTCTTTGACTTCGTGTTGCATAATTACTGTTATCATTTTTTTATTTTTTAAGTTTTCTATTTGTCAGGCTATTAGGAAAAGCCCCGTTTTTTAGAGTGGGTTCTTGCCTCCACTTTTGTTGGCCGAATTTGAAATCCTTTTTAAAAGAGTATCAAAGACAAACTTTGATGGTTTTCTTATCTGTCCGCATTGTTTTATAAACCTGGCCATAATGTTGGTACGACGCTAACGCTATACTCGTAACTCCACAAAATAACCTGGATAAAATGAATAAATTGGAGTTAGCATCAAAATATTAACATCGTCTTATCCTAAAGAAACGTGAGTTCGAGATAAGCATTGGAGGAAGTCGTTAAAAACGATTCGTTTCAGATTCGTCGACTCCTGGCACCAGGATTAATCCCTCCAATTGTCCTCTATGTCCGCTAGAAAGAAGGTCTCCATTTTTTGTAATTACAGCTCCTACTCTAGTAAACTCTGTACATTTTAAATGTTCCTCGATAGCAATTTTCATTAGATCATTGCTTGAATATGTTTTTTTTCATGGTTTGTCTTAATGAACAACAGCATAACACGAACTCCATTCATGTTATGCTAAAATTTAATAACAAAGTACGGGCATCACCTTAGCCACAATGAATTAACGTCAGTATCGGTGTGGTTTTATTATTTTGCTTCTGCTAAGGGTCTGACTTTATCAACTAAAGTAACTAACATTTTTCCAGGCTGCTCAATGGGAATCAAGTGTGCTGAATTTTCAAACCAGATCCCTTCTTTAATCGGCGCCTTTACTTGATTTAACCATTCACTTGTGGGTTCAGAAGGGGTTGTATAGTCGTGTCGTCCCATAAACATGAAAACAGGAATGGGAAATTTCTTTATTGGTTTAAAGTTTACACTCAACAGTTTGGGTAATAGTATGGGTAACGTGAATTGAATTCCTTTATCAATTCCGTCAACATCACTTTTTGAATACAAGGGAGATAGATTGGGTAGCATGAAATAATAATCTGTATTATGTCTGTAAGCAGCCAAACCGCCATAATATTGCAACCATTTCCTGTCGACCAGGACCCGTTTTACTTCAAGAGGCTTGTCTCCCGGGTAGGGGGCAATGGCTTTTAATTCAGCCAAAGCAGTAGTATCGCTTTTTTGTTGTGCTTCTTTCAGGGCATATTCAAAACCAATTCGTTCATTATCCATAGCGTTTATTACCTGTCCAATACCTACATAGGCATAAAATAAATCGGGTTGTTTTAACACAGCAGTCATAGAAACTATTGTACCCCAACTGTGTCCCACCAAAATAACTTTTCTCTTATTGTACTTTTTCCTTATAAAGTCAGTCAATTGAATCAGATCATTGGCATATTGATCGGTAGTCAAGGTATTGGCAAGATTTGTCGTATCATTATTTAAAAAAGTTTTTCCGGCTGCTCTCTGATCATATTGAACAATAGTAAAATACTCCTCAAAGGGTCTTTGAAACGCCCATGCTACCGGAGCCATTGGTGATGCCGGACCACCATGCACAAAAATGAGAATGGGGTTATTCTTGTTTTGTCCGCGAACATATACTGATTGTTTAATTCCACCAATATTGGCTTGAAAATTTTCCTGAATTCCATTCGGATTTACAATGGAATCCAGAGAGCTTATTATTTTTTTTGCTTTAAGATACTCGTCAACTTGATGAGTGTTTTCTTTTGATTTAGAATACTCGTTAGACCGACAAGAGATAATGAGAAAAGGAAGGGCAAGTAGTAGTATTATCTTTCTGTTCATGTTATCCTTACTTCGTACGCAAGCGTTGTTTATGTTATCGTCCCGGTGTTCTAACGCCGGGTCAAGGTTAAAATGAAGAAATCAGATTTGATAACAAAGTATGAACATCGCCTTAGGCTAAAGAATCAAAAAGGAAACACTTCTCAACGTATTTAACGCGAGTTCGATATAAGGATTCACGCTAAATTCTCCAACAAGTTATTCCATGCATCATAATACGCTCCAATAGGAGCATTCTGTTTATGTAAAAGCGCAACGATCGAAACGAACAGGCTCCATTTGGAGCCTCCTTTCACTTCGGAACATAAATCAAACTCATTTAAATAAGTTTTCCGAATACTCTCAAAATTACCGATACCAGTCGTTATAGGTCGTGGGATATTATTTCCCCAACCTCACATATTTTTCAATATTGATGCGATCGACATTTAATTTTTCCACTTTTTCAATACCTCTGCTGACTAACGTATCCCCACTTATGGCCACCGTAAATACGAAATCATTGTTTTCCCATTCTCTGTAGTTGCAATACTCCAGGTGTTCTGTGTACTTGTGTCCATCCAGCGAATACTTCCCGCCGCCGGATACAAAAATTGCATTGCTACTATCTTTTCCCATGTCCAAATCATGGTTGAAAAAAGCAAAATGGGTATGGTTGATGATCTTTATAAAGTTCTGGCCTTTGGTATAGTCGGTAACAACGGTATCCTTTCCTTGTATCGTCGTTCCAGTTAGTAATTTCCAGGTGCCAACAATAGGCAAGGATTGTTTCATTGCATCATCATCTTTCGTTCGACCAGCGCAGGCATTCAGAACGATAATTACAACAGCAAGAAAGCAAAGAGTCTTCATTTTTTAATGGATTTTATTATGTGGCAGGACTTGTGTATGAAAAGATGCGTTTTGATAAACACAATCTTTTGAATTGCATGAATGTATAAAAAAAGCGCAACGCTTACTGACTTGCGCTTCGTCAATTAATTTTTAAACGCTATTGGCGAATCATACTAAGAATTCCCCTGTATTATTCATGTAGTATCAGATTGGAGGGATGTTAGAATGACATCCCTCCAATTGTACGGTTGACTCAAGGTTACCCTGGTTCGCCAGCGCCGGCAACCGCACCGGTTATGTCTGGCGCTTCATTTGTACTAATATTTTTTGAAGGATTACTCTCGCTAACAAACAGCCAGAACAGGGCTGAAAGAGAGAGGGAAATACCGGAAATCCAGAAGATGATGTTTTTATCGGGAGCCAGGTTAATGAAATAACCGAGGATAAGACTGACAATAAGTTGCGGCAGTACAACGGACAGGTTGAAAATGCCCATGAAAAATCCCATTCGGCTCTTGTGCACTTTTTCCGACATAATGGCAAACGGCAGACTGACGACGGCAGCCCACCCGATACCAAGGATAGCCATAAGGAAATAGAGCATAAATGTTGTCGTGCCCAGACTGATAATCAGAAAGTAGCCTGCCGCCATTACCACCATGCATCCAAAGTGCGTTTTTACACGTCCGATTCGTTCAGTCAATGGTTCAAGTACAAGAACAGGGAGGATAAAACCAACGGTATTCAGGATAGCGAACGATATGGCAATGATCTGACCGGTATGATTAGCATCGACCGGATTCAGTTTCTGCTGGATGAAAGCGATGATATACACAAACATGGTCTGTACGCCGATCCAGGAAAAGCCATGGGCAACGTAGAGTTTCATCAGTTCAGTCCAGTTGGTCGTGTCGATCAGAGATGTATCAACCGCAGGATTGGCGATGTTGATTTCTCGTGCGGTTCGAAATGAGAACGTGATTGAAGCGAGATGAACAATTGCTGCTGCTGCGATAATGATTCCGAACAGAATCGATGATAACGTCTGGCGTTCGGTGAATGCAACGACATAACCGATAAGAGCAGGCAGCATGTAAATGAACGCTTTTCCGGGCTTTTTTAGATAGAAAAATCCGGTCCCCGGCAAGGCGAAAGAAAGGACCAATGCAGTAATCGGATCCTTTTTTTCGGGATCATTGCTCTCTTCCAATTCCAGGTTCCGTGGCTCTTCTATGAGATATGTAGGGATGATTGAAAAGAGCAGGACTAATACCACACCCGTTCCAATGAGCACATAATTATTCCAAACGGCACCAATCACATAAGCGAGTACGCCGAAGAACCCGGATATGGTCTGCATCCAGGTATAACCCTTTGTGCGTTTAACACCCTCGGGTGTGACATCAGCAATTATTGACCGGGTCGGGTTGAAGCTGATATTGATCGCCATATCAAGTGTGAGAGCAATGAAAAGGGCAACGATAAGAATATCACCCAAGCCCAGGAAGTCACTGATTTGCTGAATATTCGGTAACGCGAGAAACATTAAACTTGCCAATACGCCTCCGGCAAGAATGAAAGGACGGCGTCGGCCTCCCCAGAACCAGACCTTATCGCTGATGAGCCCAACTATGACTTGTCCGAAAATGCCTGCGAGAGGACCCGCGGCCCAGACAATTCCGATTTCGTGAATATCCAGACCATATTTAGTGTTAAGTATCCAACTGAGTGCCGATATCTGCACAGACAGTGCAAATCCCATGGCCGTTGACGGCAGACTCAGTAATGCATAAAATGGGTTAGAAAGTTTTTTTTGTGCCTCTATCATCAAGCCCCCACCAGCGACTGCGTTTCACACTTATGTATAGTCTTGTTCAGGAAAAATTTGAAAAATGAATAGGAGTAAAGTAGTGTTATTCTCAAAAAATGAAAACGCTTACATTATTTATTTTCTATGCTCGTTAATCGTGAGAATAAAATCGCTTTTCCAGGATAGCTATTCCATTTCTTGTTGATGATTTTGTACGCTTTAAAACATTGTAAGCAGTTTCATTGAGAGTTATACTCGTCCGGATATTTATAAAAAGCCGCAGAGGTATTATAAAAAAGAAGACGTCCCCCGAGATTTGTAGTTTACCGGTGACCAAACCGTAACAAACCCAAAGGAGTCTTCTTATGATCGAATCTAATCAAGTATACATAGCCATCGACCTACATAGCAAACACAGTAAGATGGGATACATGAATGAGCAGGGAGAATACCTGGGACAGCAAGGAATGCAGACCACGGCACAGAATTTGATCGGTGGGGTCGTCCGCATCCCGGCTGCCCGTAAATCGTTGACCCTGGAGCAAGGCAATATGGCCTTCTGGGCCGCCGAACGCCTGTGTGGGTATGTCGACGAGTTGATCGTGTGTGATCCGCGCCAGAATCACTTAATCTCCCGGAGCATGGTTAAGAACGATGACCGGGATACCTACCAGTTATGTCAGCTCTTGCGTCTGGGAGCCCTCAAGCCGGTCTGGAGACCGAAACGAATGGGAGATCGCCGCCTGTTTTACCACCAGATCAAAGAGTATCAGAGACTCAACAAAGCCCTGACAACGAACAAGCGACAACTCCAGGCGATGCTGCGCCACTGGGGATACAATCGGAAGTTGGTCAAGGCCGATTACGCCCGGCCGGAGCCGATTCTGGATCAGATTACCCCGGCCGGACTGGGGCGGGAGGTGCAGGCCAAGTTTGACCATATCGGAATGATCGCCCGGGCCAAACAAGAACAATTCGAACGGATCACCCAGGCGGGTCGGGCTTATCCGGAGATTGTCCAGTTTCAGAAGATGTCGGGGATGGGGCCTGTGGGATCCCACACCTTCTCCGGGTATATTCAGACTCCTTACCGGTTCCAAAGAAGAGGTCAACTCATCCGTTTTTGCCAATTGGCGGTACGCAAGGCCAGTAGTGACGGACGACGCCTGCGCGCTGAACGACTCTCAAAGGCTGGACATGGTCCTCTGAAAAACGTGGCTCATACGGTTTGGAAATCGGCGATGAAAAGCCCAAACGAAGTCAGCGGGTTTTACCAGGCCAGCCTGGGCAGGTGTGGGGACCCGGTGAAGGCCCGCTTGAACACCCAACGCAAAATCTTAATCACACTTTGGAGTATATGGAAGCATAACCAAACATATTCTGCGTAGAAGTTTTTCTGCGCGGGTGGGGATTCGGCCCGATAGCCAGTCCTGATTCGGCCCTTATAGATGGGACGAGCAGGCAGGGATCGGGTCCCGGACAGACTCCCCTCGCCGTGTCTAATCGGGAACCTATCGGTTCTCAGGTTCAACGCCGAGCTTAGTTATCCGGGCTGGAAGCCCCATATGACCTTAGGACCAAGCCCAACACTCAGGCTTGAGACTCTGATATAAGTCTGGTTACAGAAAACCGAAGAAGCCATAGGTCGGTAGGATCGTTGCCGACCCGTCCACCAAAGTTTATAAGATGTCGGTATCAGCACTATCCGAACAACGAATTTGCCATAGATCAGGGCGTCTTGAAAAGACAAAAATCGATTCGGGAACGTCATTGGAAAAGTACATCCTTGACTTTCTTTTTTATAAAAGATACGAAATACACAGAGGTATAATTTCTTCGATACCGGGTGAATTAACGTAAGTTCGAGATAAGATAAACCTGCAAAAATGCTGATTTACATATTCAGTCTTATAACCGAACCGGCATAAACCGTTAAAAAGGTTCATGTATTTACGGATTTTTTCCTAACATCCGGGTGCAATGAGTTCATTCGTCCAAACAAATCCCACGTCATTCCCGTAAAAACGGTCCCGATCGGATCGGGAATTGTTCCGAAATGAAAAGAGTAGATCCGGAACTAATCGGGTTTTATCAACGAGATACTAAAGTGTTCCATTTTCTTGCCAGGGATAATCACACCTTATGATGATCTTATTCAAATCTCAGGTTAAAAACTACAAGTTTGGGTTTCTCTTGATGTAGACATGAACGGTGTCTGTTGCCATGGCTCCGAAAACACCGATTCCTCCTTTCACGTGCATAATTGCGTTTTGGATCTGGCCGGGAGGGAGTGTGTTGCCACCAGTCTGTACTGATTGAGACCGGACGAAATCGTATACATTGTCGTCTATTGCATTAAGTACAAGGCTGTTTTCCCCGTAATAAGCGACACCAATCCAGGGATACTTTATTGTAATGGTTCCATCACTGTTTATAGTGAAGTTCCCTTCATTGATGATGTTGGAATTGTTGATCCGATAATCACTTAGTTGGTTATCATTGCTTCGGCTATAGACATCGGCATAAAAGGGCGTTAGTCGCAACGAGTCAAGTTCTCCTTCAGCAACAGCCGAAGCGATGTATTCCGTTTGCCGTCCGGGATAATAGCTTTGGGTTATATCGAGGGAAATCCCGTCGCCTGACTGATAAATCACGCTGTCCGGAGGGTTATTTATAAAGTGAAAGGCTTTGGGGACAATCGCGGTTGCTTCAAGGGTATCTGGAGAATCCGGTATCACTACCCTGAGATGATACTTACTCAGTGATTTAACAGTGTCAGTGTTATTCTTTGGCAAGTAGAGTCCCTTTGAATACATAAAGTAATCATACCGTTTCTTTATGTTGCCTGCATCATCTAGCAGCTGAATCTGAACTTTGGCATTTCCTATGGCCGCATCTGAAATGTTATATTTTTGGTCAACCGGAGTAGTAGTTGATAAAGCAAGCGGGGGAAGGGTAGTGCCTTCAACAAGGTAAGCTTCTACAACATATTGTTGTTGATAAGCATCCTGTTTGTATGGGTTACATCCACTGATTATGATTAGAAATAACAGGAGAATGACAGGAATAGTCCGGGTATTCATACGATCTAAAAATTTATGGTATAAGATATTGAGGGGATGATCGGCAGCATCGGTACTGTTTTCCGTTCAATCGGGTTCTTGTTGAAATCATAGTTATAGAACCAGACATTACGATGTGAATATACATTGATGATTTGCAGCTGTAACTCGGACGGCCATAAACCGAAGAATGATCCCGTTCGCGTGAATCCAATATCCATACGATGATAAGCAGGAAGGCGCGAAGCGTTGACTTTTCCAACCGTTAATAAATCAAGACCACCTGATGTAAATGGTGCAAGAACCACTGTCCTGCCAAGGGGTTTTGTGTATGCCTGGCCTGTTGCATACGTAAATACGACGGTTGTTTTCCATCGTTTACTGAGTTGATAATTTGCAACTACTGTGACATCGTTTTCGCGGTCATAACGTGGGGGGAAATAACGATTGTCATTAAACTCAGGGAATCGGCGACGTGTTACACTGTAGGTATATCCAATGTAACCGTTAAATCGTCCCTTATTTTTCTCCAGCTTGGTTTCAACGCCATACGCATACCCTTTGCCAAAACGGAATAATTGGTCGTAATTAAGGCCGGCAGCATCGGGCAGGAAAGGATCCAGCTCGAAGAGGTCTTCCATTGTGCGGTAATATCCTTCGACATTGATATCATAACTGTCCGAAGGCTGTGATTTCACGCCAAGAACAAACTGATCGCCAAAGGAGGGTTGTACGCCTTTGGCGGTCGTCAGCCAGGTATCAAAACCCGAAAATGCCTGGTTTGTAACCAGGGTAAGAAACTGGTCGTAATGGCCATAGGCCGCCTGGAAACGGAGGGAACTGGTTGGCTGGTATTCAATGGACAGGCGCGGTGAGACACGCAGATAATTACCGCGGGAAAAGTAATTGAGACGAACACCATAAACGAACTCCCACCGGATCGATGGGTCCCATGTATCCTGGGCATATATCGAGCTATAGCGACTGTGGATACGCGACCCGAAAACGTCTTGATTATTGAAATTGTCCTTAAGTTTCAGGGTTAGAGCACCCGACCAGAAACCTGCTTCAAACTGATGCCGCTGATTCGGTATGTACTGGATGTCTCCCTTCGCAGATAAATCAAAGACGTTGTTGGAGCGCCGGAATGGCGTATCCGCGATATTGAATTCGGGATAGTTAAAGTATCGTGAACCAGTGAGTGTGAGGTTGGAAAATACTTTATCGGAAAACAGGTGTGTCCAGTTGGTGCTGAAGGTGTTGTTACCGTATTTAAGACGTATGGAGGCGTCAGCGGCAAAAGGGAAATTGATGAAATCCTGACCAGAGTAGAATGCCAGTGAAAATTTATTCGAGTCGTTGGCGTCAAAATTCAGTTTCCCGTTCGCATCCCAGAAATAAAAGGAACTCGGAATGTTATCTTGTGATTGTCGTAATAGAGCCAGAACAGGCTCCAAAGTTGATCTTCTAAATGCCAGCATCCATGATCCCCTGCTGTATGGGCCTTCTGCCATGACTCTCGATGCCAGCAGTCCCAACGTAGCTGATCCATCCGTTTTTTTTCGGTTTCCATCCTTGTTGTAAATAGCAAGCACCGAACCAAGACGCCCGCCATATTTTGCGGGATAACCGCCTTTATATAGACGCACATCTTTGATGGCATCAGGATTAAATGTTGAGAAAAAGCCAAAAAAGTGTGTTGGGTTGTATACCGTCGTGCGGTCGAGCAGGATAAGCGTCTGGTCCGGACTCCCACCCCGGATATAAAGGCCGCTGGAAAAATCTGAAGCCGATTTTACACCCGGCAATAACTGGATAGAACGAAAGACGTCGGCCTGCAGCACTGAGGGCAGCTCTTTGATCATCTTGGTAGTGATCTGGGCCGAACCGATTTTATTTTTCTCATCTTTTTCTGTCGTTGACTGAACAATGACATCCTGCATTTGGGTCCGTTGGGGTTCCAGCTCAATGGACAGTCTAAGAGTTCTTCCAGGTTCTAAGGTTATTTTTTTACTATACCGTGTATACCCGATATAGGTGCACAATACCGTGTATGTTCCGGGATCAAGATCAGGGAGGGTATAATACCCTGATGTATTGGAGCTGGCTCCAATGGAGGTACCCTCGATGGCGATATTGGCAGATATAAGCGTTTCCCCGGTCGTTGCATCTTTGACATATCCGTTGATTGAAGCCTTCTGCTGAGCCATCAGGAAAACAGGCAGGAACAGTACCGATATTATTAATAGAAATAATTTCTTGCTAAAGAGCATAAAAATGGAGGTAATTCAGAGATCTCAGTATCTTTCTTTCAGCTATTGTTTTGATGGATACGATATTGCGATGAAGTGATAATCTTTGTTCCACTTCATATCGTTTCATTTTTTTAAAAATATTTATGGCGGGTGAATGCCGTTTTTTTATATTGAAGTGAGTCCAAGTATACGAAAAATAACCTGAGGGGCGATGAAAAGAGCTTGGTTTTACATCTTCGTAATAGTAAGCCTATGCTTTATAAGCAAGGCCTCGGTTGCTCAGTCGCAGGTCTATATAATAAATATTAGCGGCCCGATCGATAACCAGATGGTAAGTGCAGTCCACCGTGGGGTGGATCGTGCTGTCGAACAAAAGGCCGTGGGACTAATATTTCACATTGATACGTATGGCGGCCTGCTTGAAGCGGCCGATGACATACGCAAAGAGATTTTGGAGATACCAGTACCGACTGCGGCTTTTATTGATAAAGACGCAGCCTCCGGAGGAGCGTTAATCGCTCTTGCCTGCGACTCGATTTACATGTCACCGGGAGCGTCTATGGGAGCCGCCACCGTCGTTGACAGATCAGGAAATAAAGCCTCAGAAAAGATGCAGAGTTATATGCGGAGCCTGATGCGCTCTACAGCCGAAGCACGAGGCAGAAATCCGCAACTTGCCGAAGCGATGGTTGACGAGAATATATCGGTGGATGACATCATTCCGGCCGGACAACTCCTCTCGTTGAGTACAGCCGAGGCGATCCGTTACCACATGGCCAGTGCCGAAGTTCAATCAATGAGTGCTGTTGCCACGAAAATGGGGTGGGAAGGAGCCCGGCTTGTTGAGGAAAGCTCACGATGGCAGGAAGCGATGTTGGGATATCTGTCCAGTCCTATTGTCAGTGCACTGCTGATGCTGCTCATGTTAGGCGGTTTATTTTTCGAGTTGCACTCACCGGGTGTTGGTATTCCCGGCTTGATTGCTGCCACATCCGCGCTACTCTTTTTTGCACCACTATATGTCGTTGGGTTAGCCGAAGGATGGGAGATCATCCTCTTCTTTGTCGGGGTATTGCTGATTATCATGGAAGTGTTTGTCATTCCTGGATTTGGAGTGACTGGAATATCGGGGATACTCCTCATTGTACTGAGCCTCGGTTCGGCGCTTGTGGGGAATATCGGACTTGATTTCCCAACATTGAGTCATCTCAGCACAGCCATCTGGACAATGGTCGTCACGCTGCTTCTTTCAATACTGATGATCGTATCATTGGCTCGTTATCTGCCAAACACTTCAAGATTCTCTCGGTTGATTCTTAACGATTGGTCTGGTGATGAGAAAGGTTATATTGCTACGACACTAACTGAAAACCTTATAGGAAAAGAAGGCGAGACTCTTACGGCACTGCGTCCATCGGGGACCGTACTCATTGAGGGAAGTCGGGTTGATGTGGTATCAAGTGGTGAGTTTATTCATAAAGGCGAACACATCCGTATTACCGAAGTCAGCGGCAATAGAATCGTAGCATCAAAGATCCAGACGGAGGATCGCAAAAATAGTTAATCAAAAACCTGTTCAAGAAATAAGCTAACAATCATGGAACCATTTTGGGGATTATTTATCATTGCTCTCATTATCGTAGGTCTGGTCACGTTCTTCTATTTCATCCCGATCGGTCTATGGATAACAGCGACGTTTTCGGGCGTGAAGGTATCGATTTTCCGTGACCTGGTTGGGATGCGTCTTCGCAAAGTGGCACCGGCACCTATCGTTAAAGCTGAGATCACAGCAACGAAAGCCGGCATAAAACTGGATTTGAGTAAGATAGAGGCCCATTTCCTGGCAGGCGGTGACATTCATAAAGTCGTACAGGCGCTTATATCTGCTGACAAGGCAAACCTCGGACTGACCTTCGAGCGTGCCGCAGCAATTGACCTGGCAGGCCGCGATGTGTTTGAAGCCGTTCAGATCTCTGTCAATCCAAAAGTTATTGAAACACCGCCAATCACTGCTTTGGCAAAAGACGGTATCCAGGTGCGGGCCGTTGCCCGTGTCACTGTCAGGGCAAACCTGGCGCGATTGGTTGGTGGGGCAACCGAAGAAACCATCCTTGCCCGTGTGGGTGAAGGAATTGTAACAACGATCGGTTCTTCGGAAACACATAAGCTGGTTCTCGAAAATCCCGACAACATCTCTAAGGTCGTTTTGAGCAAGGGACTCGACAGCGGTACGGCATTTGAAATCCTCTCTATCGACATCGCGGATGTAGATGTCGGTGATAACGTCGGTGCCAAGCTGCAGGCTGATCAGGCGGGCGCCGACCTCCAGGTAGCCCGTGCCAAGGCGGAAGAACGCAGGGCTATGGCTGTTGCCCAGGAACAGGAAAACAAAGCAAAAATCGAAGCGATGCGGGCAAAAGTTGTGGAAGCGGAGTCAGAAATTCCCAAAGCAATTGCGCAAGCCTTCAGGGAAGGCAAGATCGGTATAATGGATTATTACAACATGAAGAATGTCATGGCAGATACCGACATGCGAGAGACCATCGCAAAAAGCGGTTCACAGAAACAACGATCCAAGAACGATAAAGATCAACACAATCTCTGATTGTTAAGATGTTAGATCTGAGATTTTAGACATTAGAGATAGTCTTCGAATATAGGTTATAAGCTAAAATTTCTATAAATAAAGCAGGGGCGATTCTCGAATCGCCCCTGCTTTTGTCTCACATCTAAAGTCTAAATCACGCATCGTAGAGTTCAATCTCATGTTCCCGGATGTCCAGCTTGACTCCTTTGTCTCTGAGGCGTTCTATGAAGTCGTCGAGCGGAACAATCTGTTCCGGTGGTTTTATGCCGCCCGCACCTTTCAGGTTCTTGTCCACCATCATCTCGGCGATGATCTCTGTGGTCAGGGTAACGCAAGACATTAAAGCGGATACATCACGTTTCTCATCGTAATGGTGCATAATTTCATACTCACGTTGTATCGCTTGCCCATTTTTGACTCCATCGATCACAACCTTGATCAACACAAAGTCTTTCTTGCCTGATGGTAAGTGTTTTTGCAATTGTCGAATAAGCAATTGCCGAAAGGTAAGGTTGCTTCTGATATCGATGATCTGATCAGAATCGAGCCCCAATACGCGCAGAGCTTCCACAATGTTGCGGTGGCCTGGATAACGAATCGTTTTAAAGTTCAAATCTTTGACTTTGCCCTTCAGATACTTTGCAAGAGATGTAATACCACCGCTGACATAAAATGTCTCCAGTTGACCAAGATCGGGCTGGGAATCAAACTGGATGGTCTCATAACCATGTAACGGTTCAACCGTCGTTAGTTTCCCATTTCTTATGAGGGTGACCGGATCCAGGTACTCCTTGAGCAATCCGTATGGCGAAAAACTGAGTTGGATATTGAAGGGTGGGATCGGTTCCACGGGAAGACTGGATGCCCACACGTTGATCGAATCGACTTTATCAAACGATTCGAAGCCGTGCATGGCAAGAATATTAACGAGTCCCGGTGCCATACCGCAGTTAGGGATGATCCAGTGATCCTGACGATTATTTTTATTATTAAGCGCCATTTGTTCTTCAAGAATTTCATCACTTCCACCGAAATCGATATAATGGATACCGGATTTGAGGGCTAATTCAGAAATCCTGAGGTTGTGGTGAGAGGGCAGGGCGCAAATGAGAACGTCAAAACCTTTAATCAGGGTAATGATCGCGTGTTCACGATTGATATTGACACGATAGGTACGAAGCGTTCCCGAGGGACATTGTTCGGAAAGCTCGTCTAAAGCCAATCCATTTTCATCGATGACAATGAGAGCACGTAATTTGGGATTTGTACACAGAACCCGTGTTAAAGCAGCTCCAACAGTTCCGGCACCAAGAATCGCAATTTTCATGAATGATATTCGATATTACTGAACGATAAACTCAATTCTTTTAAATATAACCTTCTTATAACTTAATAATGATAGCAATGAAAGGGTTAATGACAAAATAACAGTTATAATGAACTGTTATTAAAGTGAAATTAATAACATATAAATGAAAAGGGAGGATAGGCATTTACAAGATGTAACAAAAAGTCTTATCTTATATATCTGGCCGATGACTTATTCAACGTAGATTCGTCCCGACAATTCAAAATTCAAAATTTAAAATTCAGAATTGTTTCTGGGGGTGACACGGTCTCGACGGGGTGAGTAAGATCACAGGCTGCATGCCGAGGTTGTGCCAAATGACCCTCGTAAAACAACATTTGGATGCTTAAATGCAAATGCAAACAATTACTCTTACAGTCTGGCCGCCTAACAGCCGCTAGACCGTTCCTTTAGCTTCTCGTCTGTTGGGGGCTACTGGAGCGACACCTTTAGACAGACTAACGTGATCCGGTGGCCGGCCGGCTCGCTTGAAACTTTTCCGGCCTGGCCTGATGACGCCTGCCTGGCGGCAAATCATCGGGTAAGATTCTAAAACCAGGATAAGCATGTAGATGCTTGGCGGTTTGCCATCTCGGACCCGGGTTCGACTCCCGGCACCTCCACTGAAAAAGCCGATCTCCAAAAGGAGACCGGCTTTTTGTTTTATACTCGTTCCCAACATCCATTAAGAGCCCACCTAAATTAAGATCTGCTTTCCTGGAAGATGGGAACAAAGCCCAAGTCGGTGTTACGAAGCAGGGCATCATACCAAGGGGAGGAGAAAATCCTATTCCAGGTGTGCAGGTGGCTGTTGACTGGTGTGCCATATGGTAAGCATATCAATTCGATTGGTTTTGATTTCATAGACCAGCCAGTAATGTCCATGAAGGAGTTCCCTGATCTCGGGTCTGCTAAATTCCGGAACCATGCGGCCACTTTGGGGATGAGATCTGAGTTGTTCACACCTTTTGAATACATCCCTTGCCCACTTTACCGCTGTTGGGATATCATCAAAGGCAATATAATCGGAGCATTCTTCCACACGCTGAAGGAAGCGATCGGTTAAAGTTACTTCCATTTGGATAAATGCTTTTCTATACGTTCCCTGGCTTCTTCGATCGTGTAAGTTTGTCCCCGTTCCACTTGTTGTTTGGCTTCAAGCAGATCTTCGAGTAATTCCAGTTTGTGGGCGAAACGTTCATACTCGGCAACATCCATTAAAACGGCGGCGCTTTTTCCGTGCTGTGTCAAGACAATGGGTTGTTTTTCCTTTTTGAGACGTTTAATAAAGTCTGCCGAACGCTTCCTGAATTCGGAGAGTGGTTCAATATCTTTTGAAATGGAAATGTTGTTCATAATGATATTTTTATGGTCTTTTAATATACTATAAATGTACCGAAAAATAGCTCGATAGACAAAGTACAAGCTAAAACAAGAAAGAACGGTGGGGTACCAATTTATTTGCGAATAACCGTGAATAGCCCGTGATCAGAGCCTTCTATCAAGAGAACTATCACCTCAAATCGGTGGAACACTGAGAGAGGAAAAGTTAATGGGAACAAACATGGTGTATGAGAAATCAATCAATATATTGATCTGATTTCTACGAAAGCTCATAAATCCAATAGAAATTTCTGGACTCTGGTCGCAAGTACCACCACAACCACCGGTGGCCATAATAAATACAACTCCGAATAGGCCGTCATTTAAACCCGGGGAATCAGTACTTTTTGATGGTTCTTCAAGTTATGTCGACGGTGGAGCGAGTATAGTTAGTTATACCTGGTATGTTGATGGTACACAAAAGAAAGCAGGATCAAGTGCGACGACATATACTACGAGTTTTAGCTTGAGCAGCGGCCAAAACAGTAAAAGTGTTCAGGTGAAGTTGTCACTGGTTGCCGACAATGGAACGTCCAGTAGTAAAACTATTACTATTACCATCATTCGGGACGAAAATAAACTTTACTATTTGACTGACAATGTGGGTAGTGTACGTGTAACCGTGGATCAATACGGTGACCCGGTAGGATACGACGATTATTACCCATTCGGCAAAGTAATGCCCGGTCGCTCTAATAACACCTCAAACCCTCACGATGCTTATAAGTTCACCGGCAAAGAACTGGACCAGGAGAATGGGATTGACCTTGAATACTTTGGAGCAAGATATTATGATCCGGAAATTGGGAGGTGGTTGAGTGTGGACCCAATTCTCAATAAAAAGCCAGATGCTTTAGTTAATAAAGGATATTTAAATGTTAGTCCTTATAATTATGCATTCAATAATCCAGCTATTCTGGTAGATCCGAACGGATTGTCCGTTAATTGTGATGGTTGTGCAAATGAAACACCAAGAGGAGAAGGTTTTGTACAAAAAATAATAAAAGCATTCCAAGTCAGTGTTAATAACTTTAAATTGCCCATAAAGTATGGTTTCTTAGCTGGTCAGAATGTTCAGGCGAAAGGTTACATGATTAAAGGCGTTGATAAAGCAATTAAAGTCAATAATACAATAGGAAATGTATCTGCAGATGCTAAGCTGGTACTAAGTGTAGCTGCAATTCCTACAGACGGAGCTACTCTGCCTGCAGCGGGTGTTGCGGGAGCTGTAACGACGACATCTGACTTTGTAGGTGCTGCACTATATTCTGCACGTGCAGACCTAACTGGAACCTCCTCACATCAACCTTATATAAAACTTGCTCAAGGCACATTAGACCTTGTCTCTGATCCTGTTCAAGGCTCTTTAGAGGGTAAGCTTATACGACCTACGGGAGAAGCCGTAGCTTCGACGGGATTCCGGAGTAGCATTTCCGGTAGATTTGTAACTAATTATTATGGACATGCTATTCAGGGGGCTGGTGCTGCTTTTAGTTTTGTTTTTTTCAAGACATTATTTGGGAATTGAAAATGGATAATTGGCGAGCAAAGATAGCTGAGCGATTATTGGATCTATTTCAATGGATTGGAATAGATCCAATAACAGGTTTTGCAATTCTTATTACTCCTGTCGTGATTTTGAGGTTGGTTAGAAAGGGAAAAAAGGAAAAAATGTTATGGGAAACAATGTATGATATAAGTTTTGTTGTGGGGTCAATTGTAATTTATGTACTTTTTTTATTTCATATTTTTGGTTTTAATTTATTATAAATTTACATAATTGATTGTTTGATTTGTAGTATTTCAAATGTCACTAATAATTAAAAGAGAAAATAAAATTGGTGGACAAATATATCATAATAGTATTATAGATCAGGTTGATACGATCATCAGAAAAGCCATCAACATGAAAGTTAGCGACATCCACCTGGAACCGTACGAAGAATCCTTCCGTCTGCGCTACCGCCTGGACGGGGTGCTGCAGGAAATGGAAGAACTCAATCTGTTACAAAAGGACGCTATCCTGTCCCGTCTCAAGATCATGGCCAAACTTGACATTGCTGAAAAACGTCGGCCTCAGGATGGACGAATTCGTATAGAAAAGGATAACAAAACGGTGGATCTGCGGGTCTCCACACTCCCCACAGAATTCAGGGAAAAGATCGTCCTGCGTATTCTGGACAAGAGCGAACAACGACTGGAACTGCGACAGCTTGGGTTTGAAGAGGCGAACCTTAATCACTTCCGCAAAGCCATCTCCAATCCCTATGGCATGATCCTGGTCACCGGTCCAACCGGCAGCGGGAAGACAACCACCTTGTATGCGGCCCTAAGCGAGCTGAATACTCCGGAGGTCAACATCACCACCATTGAAGATCCCATTGAGTATAACCTTCCAGGCATTAACCAGACCCAGGTTCGTAGTGATATTGGACTTACTTTTTCCACAGCTCTAAGAGCAATACTTCGCCAGGATCCTAATATTATCATGGTTAGTGAGGTCCGCGATAAGGAAACAGCCGAAATAGCCATCCGCTCAGCCCTGACCGGACACTTGGTCTTTTCTACCCTGCACACCAACGATGCCCCATCGGCCATCACACGATTAATAGACATGGGCATTGAGCCTTTTCTGGTGGCTTCCTCGGTCCGCCTGGTCATGGCCCAGCGCCTGGTGCGTCGGATTTGTCCGAAATGTAAAACCGAATATGTCCCGGAACAAGAAGTGGTTACTGAATTAGGTCTGCAGGGGCAGCAGGTATTTTATTATGGCTCCGGTTGTGAACATTGTAACGGCACAGACTTCAAAGGACGCGTGGCTCTGATCGAATTAATGCCGGTGAGTGATGCGCTCTCTGAGCTGGTGATAAAACAATCCGGCGCGCATGAACTCAAAAAGCAGGCCCTGGCTGATGGGATGGTCACGCTCAGGCAATCAGGGATTCAGAAAATAAACGAAGGAGTAACGACGGTGGAGGAAGTGATACGGGAAACGACACAGTGAACAGTAAACAGTAATCAGTTAGCAGTGAACAATGAATAGGCTGCAGCAGAATAATGGTCAAAAAGGGATGTCATTGCGAGGAGTGCAGCGAAGCAAACGACGCGGCAATCCCGTCAGTAAAGTGGAAACACTCGTATCAAGTTTCTTTTAGACGAGTTGCTAAAATTGACGGGATTGCCACGTCACTCGTTCCACTTCGTTCCTCGCAATGACATTCTTATGAATACACAGGAAATCAAGGCTAAGCACTGTATTCGGCAATCTAAGGATCATAATCTATTAGCCGTCAGACGGCTACAAACGGGCGCATAAACAAGGATTTTCGTGAAGATTGGTTTTCCAAAAATACCGGATTTTTTGATTCGGGCAATGATCATCTTGTCTGTTGTACTGGTATATGCCGTCCACCCGGGGTACGGACAAGCGACAAAGAATCCGATGGGAGAAGACAGCACCACGGTCACCAAAGATGATTCCCTTGCGGCTGCTAGATCGGCGGAACGGGACCATCTCCAGGCATTGGTAGACAACAGTCAGATTCAACTCGATCTGTCAAATCTTCCTGATGGATCATTGAAAAAAATTCAAAACCTTAATTTTCGTGATATCGATATCCAGGATCTTTTGCGCGGCTTGTGACTTCAGTACCTCCCACAAAAAAAGCCGGTTTCCAAAAGGAAACCGGCTTTTCGTTTTATGGGGTAATCCGCCGACTAAAAATAGAATTCAGTCACGGAAGGGAACAGCTTTAAATGTTTTTGATATCCTGATAAAATGAATATTGATTTTAGGAATATCATCCTACAGACGGCGTTTCCGGTTGTGTTTTTTTCAACATGCTATCCATGGCCTCATTGATAATATCAGCCAGTTCCGGCTTCCCTCTGACCGTTAGTTCTACATAACCGCCAATCCGTTGGTTATCAATCGTTACCGGTGAATTGGCAAGCGTCACCGTTTGCTGCGACCAAACCGTTTTCCCACTCGAGTCTACCATTTTCATGTTCATTGTGATGCGAGGTGTGTACCTGACCTGAAACATTCCCGGATAAGCATAAAAGTGATCGGTGAAATCCTGATCGACATAGACATTTACCTCTAATGCCAGCTTCGCCTTTTTGAAAGCTTTATTCTGCTTTGTTTCCATCGGATAGCCGTATGGATCATATTCCGCATCCCCTTTCAGGGTATTTGCAGGCAATAGATTATAGTTCAGCTTAGTGAGATTATTTTTGATGATGGTGTAGGTTGAGTCCACTTCCGCCTTGATCAGCTTATTCTGTTGCTTATTGTAGCGCGGATAGACTTGCTTTAAATTCGCGTTAAACATGGAACGGGGACTCACACTCACTAATAAACTGGCGTAGTTGCCGGTGTTTAAGTCATTCCAGTTAAAATGCTCGATATGAAATTTAAAGGATGAAAGGACCACATTTTGTGGATTCGATGACTTCTTGATAAGTACGGATGGTGAACATCCCGCTAAAAGCAGGAGTGAAACACCCAGAAAAGATATGATTGTTTTTTTCATAATCGTGCCCCACGATTTCTAAAAAGGTAATAGCTTCAGTTTTCGCACTCTTTACTTTTTCAGTATCGTTATATTTCAATAAAGAACGCCGTAACTTTATACTCGCCAATATCTTGATTTAAGATTTTGTAAATGAAAACCATCATATCATACTTTTAAAAATAGGAGTATTGTGATTCTCATTACATTGCATGTTAATGTTAGAGGTTCACGAACTTCTTTAATTTATAACGGTCGATAAGCTGGTTTTAGTCGAACATAAACCAGTTATTTATATATGAGGAGGAGGCGTTTACTGTATCTGGTTTGCTTACCTGCAGTAACGCATAAATGACTTTAAATCTGAAATAAATAAGCCATGAAAGAAAAAAAACACGTCATTATTACCGGCGGCGCAAAGGGAATCGGGGCCGCCACCGTTCAGACATTCCATAAAAACGGATACAATGTCGTCTTTATGGATGTTGATGAAGAAAATGGTCAACGATTACAATCCGAATTAGGGGATGGATGCCTGTTTTTTACCTGCGACGTTTCCAAAACGGATGAGGTGAAAAATGTCATTAACCAGGCCATAGGTCGTTTTGGCGAGGTTGACGTTCTTGTTAACAACGCCGGGATAAATCCGTACGGAACGGTTACCCAGACATCGGATGAGCTTTGGGATAAGGTTATGATGATCAACCTGAAGAGTCATTTTATATGTGCCCGGGAGTGTATCCCATCGATGCAGAAAAATGGCAGGGGAGTGGTTGTCGATGTGGCAAGTGTACAGTCACATTTGAGCCAGAACAATGTCGCCGCTTATACAACGTCTAAAAGCGCTTTGTTGGGACTTGTACGCAGTATTGCTGTGGATTATAGTCCTGTCATTCGCTCTGTTGCCATCTGTCCGGGCAGCGTCGATACGCCAATGCTTAGAAATGCTGCAAAAGAATCTCCGGATCCCGAAGCTGTGATACAGGAGTGCAACGACATGCACCTGACCAAACGAATAGCACAACCGGAAGAGATCGCTGAATTGATTTATTACGTGGCCGGCGAAAAGGCTGATTTCATTACAGGCCAATCTATTCGCATTGATGGCGGATTAGGACTCATGGTTGCCGGCAGCAAACGTGACGAATAATTCCCGCTGATAGCAAATAAATTGCCGGATCAGTTAAAGGGGGAGAAAAGCAGAAATCCATCTGTTTTTGACTCCCGGTTAGTCACATTATGTAATGAGGATTAAATTATATGATAAAATTAGGGTTAGTCTTATATCACCAGATGCTCAATAAGGAGCACTATAAATTCGCCCGCCAGACAGGTGCGACACACATCGTGGCTCATCTCACCGATTATAAGAATAAAGAGGAGAGTACCGGGAATGTTGATCAGCCGATCGGCAATACAGAAACCGGATGGGGATTAGCGAAAGAAAAAGAGGTCTGGTCGTTCGAGTATCTGTCGCATCTCAAAAATGAGATGGAGTCGTATGATCTGAAGCTGGAAGCACTTGAAAACATCAGTCCCGCTTTCTGGTATGATGTCCTTCTGGATGGACCCAAACGGGCCGAGCACATGGAGAACGTCAAACAATTGATTCGTAATATGGGCCAGGCTGGAATTCCAATCCTTGGATACTACTTCTCTCTTGCCGGGGTGTCGGGAAGAATCACAGGACCATTCGCTCGCGGGCAGGCCGTATCTGTTGGATTAGATGGTCCGTCCGAAGAACTGGATACTCCCATTCCTCTCGGGATGGTGTGGAATATGACCTATGACCGAAATGCTCCGGAAGGTGTGCTTGAAACCATATCCCGTGCAGAACTGTGGCGACGATATAGAAATTTCGTTTCAGAAATAGTCCCCGTAGCCAAAGAAGCAAACGTGCGACTGGCTGCACATCCGGACGATCCGCCCCTTGAGATGGTCCGCAAGCAACCGAGGCTGGCTTATCATCCTGATCACTATATCGAAATGATCGATTCTGGTGAGGGACCGTGGCACTCGGCGGAATTATGCCTGGGAAGCGTTGCCGAGATGGCGGAAGGGGATTTGTATGAAACCGTGGAATATCTCGCTTCAAAAAACAAAATTGGTTACATCCATTTCAGGAATGTAAAAGACAAAGTGCCTTATTATAAAGAAGCTTTTGTTGATGACGGGGACATCGATATGCTGCGGATTCTAAGGATCCTCAAGAAGCATAACTTTGATGGTGTGTTGATTCCCGACCACACGCCCCAGATGTCGTGTGAGGCACCCTGGTATGCAGGAATGGCTTATGCAATGGGGTATATGAAAGGATTACTAAGATCTCTGTAACCTTTTATCAATGAATGGATTATCGATAGTTGTTTTGTTCGGAGGCTAAATAATCATGACTGATCAAGAGCAAACTTTTTTTATCGGAACCTACACACAGAAGGTCGATTTTACTCCACAGGCTAACGGTAAAGGAATCGTCACGTGTACTATCGATCTGGACTCAGGCCGGATACAGCAAAAGGATATCTGCACTGATGTCATAAACGCTTCCTATTTGGCAAAAAGTCCGGATGGCCGTTTCCTGTTCGCTGCCATTGACTGGCCGGATTTGGTGGGAGAGGTCCAGGTCTTATCCATCGATGCCACAGGTCATCTGAATTTGCTTTCTTCTGTGAGCGCGAAGGGAGTTACAACATGTCATATAACATGCGACCAGGTAGGAGATAGGATATTCGCCGCTTCTTATAAAGATGGTAAACTTTCAGTTTTTGAGTTTGATGGAAAAACCATGAGTCCGGCTTCCCAGGTTGTTTCTTACGAAGGAACAGGACCCAATAAGCAACGGCAAGAGGCAGCTCACGCTCATCAGGCAGTAGTAAGTCCAGATGGAAGATGGCTTTATATATGTGACCTCGGCAGCGATACCATTTGGCTTCATGCACTGTCTGATAAAGAAATGAACAAATCCAAAGCTGTGGAAGTTAAGCCCGGTTACGGTCCGCGTCACATGGTTTGCCATCCCACACTGCCGGTCAATTATGTGTTCTGTGAGCTCAATTCTCACCTGTTGACCATGAAACGGGATGATTCGATCGGCTTTATGACGATCAAAAGTGATGATCCAACCTTGCCATCTGATTACACCGGACAACCCTCTGGAGCAGCTGTAAAGCTTCATCCAACCAACAAAGCACTGTACGTTTCCAACCGGCTTCACGATAGTATCTCAGTTTTTACTGTCGATGAACAGGATGGTCATTTAACATTTGTACAATGGTTCCCATGCGGTGGGAAAGAACCTAGAGATTTTGCTATTGATCCAACCGGCAGCTGGCTGGTGGTCTCCAATCAAAATTCGGATACTATTGTTCCATTCAAATTGGAACCTGATACCGGACTGCCAACCGGTGATAAAGGTGAGGCTTTTCATTGTGGTACGCCCGTATGCATTATATTCAGGTAATGGATGTGGGGATACGTTATTGCTGTTCAATGAATTAAATTAAAGGTTTGGAAATGAAAGGTAGCTATTTGAAGTACATTTTATCACTCTGTTTATTGTTGACCCCGCTTATTTCAATCGCGCAGCGTACCCGAAAACCGGTGAACATAATTTTCGATTCTGATATCGGTCCGGATTATGACGATGTGGGGGCTATTACCATTCTTCATGCTTATGCAGATAGCGGTGAAGCTAAAATACTCGCAACAGTCGCATCCAACAGGTATCCGAAGATTGCAGAAGTAATCGATGTTCTGAATACCTATTTTGGCCGGCCCAATATTCCAATCGGCGTGCCCAAAGGACCAAGCGTGGAACTAAAAGACTGGCAGGGGTGGACTGATGCTATCGTCGAAAAATATCCTCACAAGATAACTTCAAACGACCAGGTTCCCGATCCTGTTGATGTCTATCGCAAGGTATTAAGCAAACAACCTGATCACAGTGTTACCATTGTATCGACCGGATTTTTCACCAACCTGGCAAATTTGCTGGAATCCGGTCCTGATACCTATTCATCAATGACCGGAAGTCAGTTGGTAGCACGAAAGGTGAAATGCCTGGTTAGCATGGCTGGCAAGTTTCCCTCCGGAGAGGAATTCAATGTCTATAACGACATCCCATCCTCGAACTATGTGTTTGAGAACTGGCCTACGGAAATCATTTTCAGCGGCTTTGAAATTGGGGTCAAGATTAAAACCGGGATACCGCTCATTCATAATGATCAGATAAAAAACGATCCGGTCAAAGATGTTTTCAGCATTAGCATTCCCAAAGCGGAAGAAGATAAAAACGGGCGATCGAGCTGGGATGAGACGGCAGTACTGGTTGCGATCAAAGGCGTTTCGCCCTACTACAAAAAGGTACCAGGACATATTACTTCGGTTGATGGCAGCAGGCAGGTACATTGGGATACGACCCGAACAGGTCAGTATTATTTGAAAGAAAATAAGTCTATTGGCTACATGACCAATTTGATAAATAACCTGATACAGCACCAGCCAGTACAGAAATGAGCTCACAGCCGCGGATTTTCGCGGATAAAAAGTATTTAGATTTCCGTGTGCTTCCGTGACTCTGTGGCAGTTCTTTTTTGCCACGGAAACACAGAAGACACAGAAAATCCTGTTAATTACTTTTCATTTCCGATTCTTGTACAATTTTTTGCTTATCTGAGGATTATATACCTATCACTATTTTATGAATCAGGTCTATATTAAAATCATATATGCGGCGGGTTAGTCTTTATTTATCCATACTGATACTCATTGGTGCGGGGGGATTTGCAGCAGGATGGTTCCTTCATTCTGATACGCAAACGAAAGATACACTACAGGTTTTGGGGAAAGTCCCTGATTATACTCTTACCAATCAGTTGGGAGAGAAGGTTTCGTCGGAATCGTTTAAGGGAAAAGTCAGAGTAGTAACATTTTTGTTCCCGTATTGCCAGGGATATTGTCCGTTGATCGCCCACAACTTCGTGAGCCTTGAGCAATTACTTAGGGAAGCGAAAATGGAAAATAAGGTGCAATTGGTAGCCTTTAATGTGGATCCGGATAGCACGGGACCAGATCAGATGAAAACATTTCAGCAACAGTATGGATGGAACCCTCAAAACACGAACTGGCAATATCTAACGGGTGATCCCAAAGAGATTCGCCACATCGTCACCGGATCATACTTCATCGATTATCAAAAGGTAAGTGAAACCAGTGAAGATCAGGAGATTGAAAAGGAGAAGAAGGAAGGAACATACGTACCAGACCCGGTAGTGAGCAACAAACTGGCTGATGAAGCAAAACCCGATTACGATATCGTACACAATGATGCGCTGGCGATCGTTGATACAACCGGCCGCATCCGAAAAATTTTCGAGGATGCCGATCGCGTATCAAATCAGCAGATCATGAATGTGATTTATAAGCTGCTGCCCTCGTATAATAATAGTCAAGTGAAGTTGAATTAATCCCGGAATTATGTTACCGAAAGCTTTCGGGGGACCATAGAGGGGAACGCAGCGTAAGTGATAGAATTGATTGTTGCAAAATGAAACGCTGGGGGAACACCCACCTTAATCCTCCCTCAAGGGAGGAAAAGAGACTTAATTTCTTAACAATAACTTAACCTACAGGCAACAGGTAATTATTATCATTAGATGATTTACTATCTCTTATAATTAAACAGGAGATTGCCATGGTCAGATGTTACCTCAGCAACTATATCCCGAAAGTCGGAACCTTTTTTACGGTCGTGGCTTCAAAGTCTAAGGGGTTAAGTGAGTTTGATCTTACCGTACATGCCTATGTGCTTTCGCAGGATCTTGAGGATTTTTCGTATAAGCTTGGCCGTAGAGTCACTATCGATTATGAAGATAATTATGGCGAGAATGAGGGGATCATCTACGCATATGAGAAGGTCCTTGCACTCATGAAAAGCGAATGTATTAACTACATTGATGCAGTCTATTCAGATTTAAACTATAGCACGCTTCTGCCGGATATTCGATATACAGAAATCGACAATCATGAACTTAAGGTTCAATACATCAATCACACCGGCATTTCAGGGGCTGTGAAGGATCTTAGTGAGAAGGCAGAGAATATCGAAATACAGGCGGAAATGACACGTTACATTCATTTGCCGAGTTGCAGGGTCAAGGAGATGAATCAATCGTTCGCATGATCGTGGATTAAGGGATTATCGGATTTCGCTGATTATGCTTGGCAGTCGGGTGAGATTGCATCTCAGAATTTGTATAAAGAAAGCCATGCCGTTCGCCGGCATGGCTTTTTCTCGAAATGGCGATCATTTAACACGGGATTCGCCATTGGTACGCCGTCATTTAATAAGCAGCATCTTCTTCGTCTTGACAAAATGTCCGGATGTAATACGGTACAAGTAAAGTCCGCTGGCCACCTGGTGCGCGTCCCACTGAACATTGTACCAGCCGGCCTTCATCCGTTCATCAACCAGTGTAGCCACCTTTTGACCGAGAATGTTGTAAATCTCGAGTCTGACCTTTCCTGATTTGGGCAGGGCAAATCGAATCGTTGTTGTCGGATTAAATGGATTCGGATAGTTTTGGCTCAATGTATAATGAGTTGGCAGATTCACATTTGAAGCATCGATAGGCGTCCCCTGGATCGATTTTTCTGTTAATAATGCCTGATCGTTAAATATATCCGCATCGGCTGAACTGGTGTAAACCTGGGCCGCAAATGACGTGCTGCCGGTTACGTGAGATACAATTGCAAGTTTTGCTGTCACCGTTTTCGCGGCTGCAACCGAACCCATCCGAATCATCAGGCTGTCATGCTTTTGCGTCCACGAACTGTCGCCCATCACACTTTGTATGGATATGCTTCCCGGGACCAGCATCAGAACATGGACCGAATCGGCGGGATCCGGACCATTGTTGGTGACCGAAATAGATAACGTATCTCTCTTGCCGACTACCAGGGAGTCCGTCATCGACTGCAATGCAAGAGTGGCATCAGCCGTTTTGGTGATGACGTGAACCGTTGTCGGCGTCAGAATAGCCGGGTTCGAATCGAAGACGATCGAAGCCTGGTTCTTGATCGTGGTGCCGTTTGTGAGCCCCGTTTTTGGCTTAACGGCATACGAGACAAACCCTTCACCGCTCGGTGCGGCCGTGTCAGGCGGCAGATCGATACCGTTGAACGTAAAGGTGACGATATGGCCTGCTCGCTGAACGGTTAATACACTGTCGTGACTCGCATTCATCAGGTGGAAGGAGGTCGGGTCGATATGGGAATCCAGCGTATCGGTGATTGTTACAATATGTGCAGAAGCAGTTGCTGCTGCCAGGTTCTCAAAGTGTATAGAGTACCGCAGGCTGTCCTGGGCATGGGCCATCGGTATGTAGTAATGTCTGGCATGGATGATCCCGTTGCTTGAATCAACCTGAGCAGGTTCTGATGACAACGCGGATTTATCATTCGGGTCAAAAGGTGCAACGAGTGGTACGAGTTTGACACAAGCAATCTGACCTTTCAGGGTGAGATCGGACGGATTGCACGTATCCGGGATCACAGTTGTTCCATTGGGGCCGATAGGATTGCCAAAGCTGTCTTTATTTTCGTTTCCCGGGGTATTACTGCAATTTGAGACGCAAATATCCGGACCAGGTTTCGGGGCGAATCCTCCAGGTTCGACATGCGGGTAATTATTATTTGTATTGTCTGGGGGTGGTGGTTCGGTCGGTTGTGATGGAGGATACGGAAACTGAAACCAATCACTCGAATTATTTGACGGAAGGCTATTACTAATATTCCGATTCCCGCCTTTTTTTACATTGTTGTATAAATCCTGGGCAGCAATGTTTATAGCTTGATGCGCACTGCTGTCGGAAGGTTGATTGTCTGCCCCCAGATGTTCTTTTACTGAATGGTAGATTAACAAATTAATCTGGTACGCCCACATGGCAGTGAATCTTGATAGGGATTGTTCATAGACAGATTGAGCATCGGCTGTAGAATGCATCAATGTGACCAGATTAATAAGAATCTGTTTGAGATATAGGTCTGGCTGTGAGAATCTTATTGTGAGCCCCGAAGACAAAACATCATCTATGGTAGCATTCAATAGTGAATCACTTGGTGCAAGCGTACTTAGGAATTTAGAAAGAGGGGCATTAGCGCTATCCCTGATACATCTTTGCATTACCAATTGATATTGGCCATCTGGAATCACCCAAAATATGTAGTGTGATGCGGCATACGCCGAATATGGAAACATCGATGTATCAGCCAGGGCTTGCGATAGATTAGCCAATCCGGATGGCGTAAACAATATATGCCTTGTTGATATTGTAGTACTAGAATAAAAGTTGGTATACAGTCCCGGATATACACCTGAAACCAAAAGTGTATGATCATGATGAGGTGAAGAGTAGCTATCCCAAACTTCGGTTCCTCCCCCATGATACTGGCTGGATATAGCCGATTGTACAAAGGAGAAATGTGGCTTGATAAACTCTCCAACTATAAATTGTTGTACCGGATAGCTTGAAAATCCATAAAAATGGGTTGTTGTCCAGCTTCTCCCGTTGTACGGATCTCCATTAATTATTCCAACTCCCTGGTGTCCCACAAATCGTTTAAAATGAACACTGAGTACAGGAATAATAAAAATTGATGTACTGTCAGCAGGCTGGCCGGGATTTTGTGTATGAATGTATCCTCTTCCCATCCACCATGGTTCCCTGAGATCCATGCTAACATTAACATGATCTGCGAACAATGAATCTGTCGTCAGGTCTTCAGTGATAATTGAATCGGGTTTGGATGGTAAGTGTTCACTTAGCCAAAAGTGACTTTGGTTTGAGAATCCACTTCCTTTGATGGTTAGTGGAGCCACTAAACCGGCATTCACCGTATCCCGTGAGATTTTGCCAATGGAGGCAAGATCACGGTGAGCGGTGAGTTGCAATAAAGTATCCTGCACGGCTGCTTCAGTAAAGTGAACATATTGAATGTTACTATTAACAGAAGGTAGAGTCGTCGGAAGTCCTTGCGGAGCAGATAGTACGTTATATACAGAGTAATCTTGAGGGAGATAGGACCCAGTGGCACGAACTTTCATTATACCCTGACCGCTCGTCAAAGTATTGGTTATGCGAAGTCTTCCGTTTAATTGATCTCCACCGATATCAATTTTGATATAAGAGGTTGGTGAACTCAGATCGAGCGGCCCCTGGATGGTAAGACGTGAATAGGGACCAAATGGATAAATACCGCCTTCGTTGCTGATATAGGGACGGTTGTTGTTCTCGTCAATCACACCGTTGATACCCGAAATAACGCCACTGGCCTGGTTGTCAAAGCTGGTTGTCAGGAAAAATAGTCCGGCATCTATGCGAACCGTATCCTGGTTGATTATGGGAACAGAGATGGAATGTGAACCTGCCTGACCATCACCTTGAATGACACCACGGTTGAGAATAACCGGCAAGGGCGTACCCGAACCGTTTTGACTGAGCCGCCCGTAGTTGTCCATCACCAGAATGATATGCCCGTCATTGTACAGGGTATCTCCTGTTGCAATATTGGTATAACCTTGCAGGTAGAGCGTCCCGGTGTTAGTGAGTGACTGATTGAAATTAAGATAGCTGCCTGTGCCATGTACAACACCGGCGTTGATCCATCTGCCGGGACCCGTAAAATTAGTAGTGCCGTAACCCTGGACTCCCTTCCCGGTAAACTGCAGGGTAGAGGTTTGCAGCGTATCCGCAGAAAAGGTAGTGTTAGAACTCATTTTCCCCAGGATCGACCCGCCAACAGACCCATGCACTCGCATCGTTGCACCCAGATCCAATTCAGCCGTGTCGGCAACCGAAATGGTGGCATTACGTTCCCAGTTGTTGCCAATATTAAGTTTACCCCGGGATACTTTGATCATCCCGCTGTTATCAATGAGTCCACCTATGGTTGCTGTTCCCGCATCCCCGTCTTTAACGATCGTACCGGTATTCACAACCATTGCCTTTCCGAACAGTTTGGATGGACCTCTGATATCGGCCCGGTCTCTGAGATGCAGCGTGCCGGAATTAGATATATATCCATCCCCATACTGGTCAATTGCCATAGATTGTCCTGCATTCGCAATCGTCATAATGCCCGCATTGGTGAAATGCGTTTTAATCCCGATACTTACACCGGCACGTATGGCAAATACCCCTTTGTTCGTCAATTCTCCCGGCCCTTCAATGGAGCCAGTCCACATGGTAGCCCCATTGCCACCAATATCCAGGATGACATTTTGGAGCGTGTCCGCATATATCTGGTTATATAAGGAAATAGTCCCTTGGGACTGACCGGTTATGGTACCTGATAAATACATTATCTGGTTGGAGTTGTTCAGCTTTAATTCAGCATTAGCATCTGCCAGCCAGCGTCCATCGTGCTCATACAACGTATCATTTAAAGCCAGTTTGCCGCTTTTTGCCCATAAGGTGCCATTATTGATTAACCTCGGTGAGATACCGCTCGTATTTGTTCCTGCCGATTTCTGGATGAGGCTGTCATTTACAATCACTCCACGATTAGGACCACTGTTATTGGTGATGCCTTGATCAGATTGAAAATCGATAACTCCCTTGTTCCAAAGGGTATCTCCGCCCGTTAAGTATAAACTGTAGCCAGGTGCCTGAGTTATGGAGTCCTGATTAATTACGTTGCCGATGGTATTGCAACAGGCACCGTATCCCGTTCCTCCGGAAATAAGATTGATGTCATTTATCCATTTCCCGGATCCTGTAATCTTCCCGTTGTTCATTGTCAGGGAATGCAGGTTATTGGCTGAGACATCAGGAGCCAATACATTGATTGAATCCGTTGATAAGGTCCCACTATATAAAACAATATTGCCGGTTTTTACCTCGCCAAGACGAAGAGTATCCTTAACATGAAATCTCCCGTAAGCAAGGCTGATCGATGTACTATCGTCGGTGATGACTGATCCGCCTTTGAAATACGTATTCGATCTGATAGTCAACATTCCATAGGCGTTATGGATCAGTCCATTATTGACAAGCGAGTCATTTGTAATCTGAATACCCGGCGTTTTACCGGCAGTACCATTCCACAGTTCCCCGTTGTTTATAAGTAACCCATTACCGTTAGTAATCGTAGTGGTATAGGCTAAGTCGGACTCAATCTTCAGCACCCCATTATTAATCAGTTCGCTGGCCCCAACAATCGAAATGGTATTTCCCTTGTAGGAGCAAATACTGTTTTTCGGGATAATTAGATTGGCGTTACTTCCGGGAGTTCCGATATGTACATAGGTCGTTGAGTCAAACGTCGTTGATTTCGTGAAGGTAAGCGAGCCTGAGTTTATATAAAGATCTTTAGCCCCAACTTCTAACTTTGCAACAGTGACGTTACTGTTGATATTAACGGTATACACAATGTTGGTGCCCACCTGGTAAGGAATGTAAACCGTATCCGAAGCTCCGGGTACGGTGTTTGGGGACCAGTTCCCGGGGGTTTCCCAGTCGTTGCCATTTGCCGCGCCGGTCCACGTGATATTCTGTTGGGCTAAAGCGGCGTTAACCATTAGCAACACACACACAATAGATAGTGATAGAATAGATATCGTAAAATTGTAAACTCTTCTCATGATTAGTCTCCCGTGTTTTTTTATGCTGTTACTGGGAATGCGAGAGAAAAGTCAGAATCAGCTCATGAAAAATATTAGAATCTTCTAATTATTAAAGTTGGAGGTATCAGTATGCATAGAAAAGAGAGGGGGAACGCTTGGTTCGTAAGAGGGGTTGCAAAATCTTATCACGTTCCCAGGTACATATACAAATTCAGGGGTTCACTAATAATGAAACCGGATGTCTATATGATTAAAATTAATAGCTGGAAAAGGAAGCAGCATGCATCAGTTTGATATCAAGCACAATGAAACCGAAAGCCACGGAATTTTTTATATCGTGGTCGACGGAAAGAAAGAAGCAGAAATGACTTACTCCAAAGCGGGAACAAAAACCATAATCATCGATCACATTGGAGTAAATGATAGTTTAAGTGGTACTGGAGCCGGCAGGCAATTGGTTCAGGCTGGAGTTGAATACGCTCGGGATGAGGGACTGAAAGTAATTCCATTATGTCCCTTTGCTAAAGTCCAGATACAACGGCATAAAGAGTGGCAGGATGTCTTACAAGATTAAAGCAGAACCGGTTATAAGCTTGAGAATCCTTTAGTATCTTCTTCCATTGCAATGAACCCCAAAATACAGACGATTTAAGATGGCCGATTTAAAAAATATCGAGAAGAAATATTCAAACGGTGAAATTACGGTTGTATGGAAACCGGGAACCTGTATTCACAGTGAAAACTGCTTCAGGGGATTGCCTCAGGTTTTTGATCCCTCAAAGCGTCCCTGGATTACAATAGACGGTGCCACAACAGAGCAAATAAAGGCACAAGTCGATAAATGTCCGTCGGGTGCTCTGTCCTGGTTTTATGACAAACAAGACGGGAAATCTGAAGAGGAAACGAAGCAAGTAATAGTGATTGAGGCGACAAAAAATGGTCCGTTATTGGTCCAGGGGAAAGTTACAATCAAACATCCTGATGGCAGAACCGAGAACAGAGACAAGGTTACGGCACTTTGCCGGTGCGGACATTCATCGAATAAGCCATTTTGCGACGGTACCCATAAGAAGATTGGTTTTAAGGGATGAACCGTGACTGGGTGAAGGAGAATACGTGCACATTTTTCAATATCTCATTGACTTTCATTCCCATATTCTATTCATTAAAACAACCGGGATACGTATAGATGTAACTTTTTCGGGAGTAATTGAAAGCGTTTCCTGCACATTCAATTTTTAGCTAACGAAATGAAATATAAGGTAAACAAATGTTACCGGTAGCACATTTTTTGAAGTCTGCCAGTTCATGCACAAATGATTCATACAAACAGATACGATCCATGAATAAGACACGAAACTCACTATTATCGTTAATACTGTTGATGCTGCCGGTATTTTGTTATGCCGCTGCCCAACAACTCACAATTACGGCTGTCAATAAATTGTCGTTTGGACGATTGAACCAAACTATTGAGCTGTCGGCTGATCAATTGAGGCCGCTGGGTGATGTTGATCTGAATACGATTCATGTGAAAGATGCTGCCGGCCGGGAGCTTCTGTGCCAGGCTGTCGATACCGATGGAGATTATCACCCTAATGAGGTGATTTTCCAGGCAGACTTTGCTCCGAATCAAACAAGACAATTCACGGTTTATGTCGGTAAAAAGCATATGTATAAACGGAGCCAGTTCAAAGCATATGGACGCTTCGTCCGCGAACGGTTCGATGATTTTGCGTGGGAAAATGACCGGATTGCACACCGTACCTACGGAAAGGCCCTGGAAACCTGGAAGGAGGAGCCGCTGACCAGCAGTGCCATCGATGTGTGGTGTAAGAATGTATCCAAACTGGTGATCAACGACTGGTATATGATGGACCATTATCATACCGATACCGGAGAGGGAGCCGATTTGTACTCTGCAGGCGACAGTCGTGGTGACGGCGGCAACGGACTTTGGGCTGATGGCAAGCTCTGGGTATCGAAGAACTTTGTGGATTCCCGCGTTTTGGCCAATGGCCCGATACGTGTCATGTTCCAACTAACGTATGAAGCTTTTGATGTGAACGGCAATAAGGTCAAAGAAGTGAAACGAATTTCCCTTGACGCCGGACAGAATATGGATCACTACCAATGTTTTTACAAACCGGAGATATCGGGAAACCTGGTGACAGGCATTGGAATTGAAAAGTCTCGCCTGACTCAAAAAGATAATAATGCAAACCAAGGTTGGATGACAACGGAGCAGCCGTTAAAAGAAGGCAAACTGGACTGTTCGATCGTTGTCAATCCTAAAAATTTTGTGAAAACGACTGAAGACCAGAAGAACGCATTGGTGCTTGCCAAGGTGCCGAACGACAATACGGCATCATACTGGGCTGGTTTTACCTGGGACAAGAGCGGCCAGTTTAAGGATTATGATGCATGGAAGACTTATGTCGATCAGTTTTCACGGGGCTTGCAGTCGCCCATCCAAGTGACCGTATCTGAATAATTTTTCCTCCGTGTATTCCCGTGCCTCTCTGAGGTTGTTCTTCCGGCGCTTGCATTAACCGCAGAGGGCGCAGGGAATTCACAGAGCCGGGTGTATCAGGGAGGGTATACGTTAACCTTTTTCCATATTCCCTTTTCCATATCTCTGAGGTTGTTCTTCCGGCGCTTGCATTAACCGCAGAGAGGGCGCAGGGAATTCACAGAGCCGGGTGTATCAGGGAGGGTATACATTACCCTTTTTCCGTGCCTATCTGTGGCAATTTATGCATGTGTCGCAATTGCAGATAGTTATATTTTTTTATTTGGGAATACCACGGTTTGCACACCAGAGGATTTTTGACGTACTTCTTTGAGCAAGGGATAGTGAGCTTATAGTGCATCCTGTAGCAGGTCGATTTTAAACATTCATATTATATGAGGGTAACCAGATGAATCGAAGCAACGTTTTGCGTGGTTGTGCCTTTATGCTCTTCTTAGTGTTGTTTCTGGGATGTGGAAATAATAAAAAAAACGGAAACGGTAATACTGATATCGATCTTTCTGGAAAAACGGATGCTTCAATTCGTGCCGTTGTTAAACGGGTTGCATATCACCACATCGGGCCATTGATGGATGGCGATTATCCCAATGTTCAAACATTGCAGGAAGCTAAGGATGCTACCGGGCCACGAGGTATTGCCTGGAATTATCCATGGGGTGTGGCCCTCTATGGTATGTTGCATGAAGCCGAGGTTACGGGGGATACATCCATCACCGGATTTGTGTTGAGACATAACCAGATTTGCGGTAACTATTACTCATGGCTGGAAGGACTGCGAATGAAGCTTGACGACAACAAGGAACTGGAGGATTTTTTGCATCAAACCAGTCTCGGGGAATTTATGATCCTGGATCGCCTGGATTTTTGCGGTGCCATGGGAGCGCAGATGCTCGAAGGTATGCTGCACACAAACTCAAAATTGACACCAGGGGAACAGGCGATGGCGGACACAATAGCTGTGTACATCAGTCAGAAACAAGCCCGGTTGCCCGACAGTACGCTCTGGCGTCCTAAACGGATGGGCGGGACCATCTGGGCCGATGACCTTTATATGAGCTGTCCGTTTCTGGTTCGCTGGTATGAATATACCGGCGACAAAAAATATATCGATGACGCAGCACATCAGATAGTCAACATGGCCAAACGCCTGCAGGATACCGATGGGGTGTGGTATCATGGATATTTTGTGAACAAGCACGAACGTTCTCCTTACAAATGGGGACGGGCAAATGGTTGGGCCATGGTAGCAACGATTGAAGTTTTGTCTGCGTTGCCCAACAGTGATCCCTACCGTGCAAAATTGCTCGACATTCTTCGCAAGCACATCGCGGGCATTGAAAAACTGCAAGCCAGCGATGGCATGTGGCGTCAGATATTGGACCATCCGGAACTCTGGGAAGAAACTTCCTGTACCGCTATGTTTGCATACAGCATAGCTCGTGCCGTTAACAGGGGATGGATTGATGCCTCAAACTTGAAGGTAGCTCGCAAAGCGTTTGAAGGGATTTGCCAAAACATAACGCCCAATGGAGTTGTAAACGGAACCTGCCAGGGAACTGGTATTGGGACCACACTTGAGTTTTATCAGGATCGTAAAAGACCGTCAGATGATATGCACGGACCGGGTGCCGTTATGCTTGCCGGCTCGGAGATTCTTTTAGCAAATCAGAAGTGATTTTTCTGTTGTGTTATTTTTACTTTTGTCAAATTTGATGAAATTGGTCGATTTATAATTTATTGGAGTGATAATATGATTCGTATTGGAGGATCCGCAATAAAAACAATTGCCGGATTATTAATTCTTTGGGGATTCACGGCATGCTCTGGAAAGAAGGAAGAACACCAGGCGTCACAGGCGAACACAGGGCAGTACAAGGAGGTTTGGTCGGACGAATTCAACAAGGCTCAGATCGACACGTTAAAATGGTCTTTTGCTATTGGAACAGGAGGTAATGGCTGGGGTAATCATGAACTGGAGTTCTACACAGGAAGAACTGAAAATGCCGATATAGAAAACGGTAATCTCATTATCACCGCAAGAAAAGAAAAATATCAAAAACAGGATTACACCTCGGCACGTATGAAAACGGCGCTTAAGGGTGACTGGACTTACGGAAGGGTCGAAGCCCGTATCAAAGTGCCAGAAGGACAGGGGATATGGCCGGCTTTCTGGATGATGCCTACCGATAGCAAATACGGCGGATGGCCGCACAGCGGTGAGATTGATATCATGGAAATGATCGGTAAAGATCCGGCTACGGTTTACGGCACGAGTCATTTCGGGGCGAAGGAACATCATTCAAAAGGCGGAAAATACACCTTGACGAGTGGTATCCTGCATGATGATTATCACTTGTATTCTATTGAGTGGACACCGGATCAAATCAAGTGGTTTTTTGATGGGAAACAGTACTACGATGTCACAAAAGACAGCTTGGCACCCGATCCATGGCCATTTGATCAGCGATTCTACATCATCCTGAATGTTGCGGTTGGTGGAGACTGGCCAGGCTATCCCGATTCAACAAGTACATTCCCCCAGAAAATGCTGGTTGATTACGTACGCGTTTATCAGGAACAATGAAATATTTATTGTTTCACATCAAGAGCGAGAAAATAGCTGGCATCTTTTTCTTTCTGGGAATGGTCGGCATTAGTATATCCGCTTTTTCACAGCAGGTTCAGCCCGAACAAATACAGGAGCTTATAACAAGCAAGGTGCAGCAAGGATATCATTTTGGGATCATCCGGTCGGGATTTGTGTTCGAAGGAACGGATAGTGTATTAATCTATGATAACGATCGCCAAAAAGTAGCTGCTCTTGTTCGGGGTGATAGTCTTCTTGCTAACGTAAAAAAGCGTGGTGATCTGGTCGTGCTTTCTGAAACTAATCTGATGGCAATGAGACACGAAGCAGGGCCTGATGTGCGTGTATATTCGGTCAGCAAGGAAAAAATATTGGCTTCCTTTTATTCGAATGGTCAACCGGTAGAGATCCTCAACGACAGTACCATTTTTTTGAGTGGCACGAATCCCGAAAGTATGACTGGTCACTTTAAAGTCGTCAATCTGAAGAGCAATGAAACAATAATACCTGTTAAACTAAATCAGGCTGGGTTTCACGCCACACGGTTAGATGTAACTCACATTTTACTTTTGACCAATGAAATGAGAAGGGTTAAAAGTATATATGGCGGATATGACAATCTGGTTGTGGGAACAAAATGTTATGTCTTTGATACAAAAAATCGAACATTGGAACTGATAAAAAGAATCGAAAATGTTTCCTCAAACCCCACACCAGGACAGGTTCATTTTATTCGTATCGATGACAGGCACATCGGTTTTTTCCTGGATTCTATACACGTGCAGTTTGCTTCAGAATATTATGAGTACATAGATGGGGATATAAAACATATTTCGGCGGATCTCGGACCTATCGAAAATTCTTTTTCGATAAATAAAGAAGCGTATTGCATTCAATATAAAGTGCATAATGAGAAATTTGAGATTACGAATTTAGCGAACGGTATTTCACACGAATTTGAAAGATCAAAATTGTTGAGGATACCCCGATCAAACAGGATTATTTCCGCATCTGTTTCAGATGACAATATGACTTTATATACCTTAGTTAATCATCCCGCCGGTACTTTTCGCATTTCACCCATGCTCATTTTATATGATCTGAAGAATAAAAGTGTCTCAACAAGAATGAATAGTATTTTGTTTAAAGGGATAATAATTGATTATTAGTCGAAGCCGGCACTGATTTTCCCCGAAAAACAGAACGATGATTTCGTAGAAACATGAAAAGGGGTAACCATATCGATTACCCCTTTTTCATTCGAGTTATTTCTTGAAATGAGATCAGGCGACGGTAGCAACTTTGTTGATAGCTTCCTCCAGTTTGGCATCCCACTTGGACTGATTTTTCTTGCCATCCTGGACAAATGGCGAAATGCTGATCAGGTAGATCAGGAAATTATTAAGAGCTGAAAGGGGGAAGGGCAGGGGCCGTATGAAATCGACGAAGAGGACGACTCGCTGTTTGTCACTGTCATTCCATACCTCATGATTATGAGTATCGTCGAAGATCATGCTTTTACCTTCATGCCAGTGGGCATAATCGGTCCCAACCCGGATCTTGCATTTATCGGGCTCCGGAACAATAAGTCCCATGTGATAACGCAAAACGCCTTTGAAAGGCCCGCGATGCGGCGGAATGTGTTTGCCTCCGTCGAGAATGGAGAACATAGCCGTTTTCATTCCAGGGATCTGATGGAGAAGCTTTGACGTCTTTGGACACATCGTGACATTCTGATCAGACTGAAAACCGTAACCGTATAAAAAGAATGTTTTCCACTTATTGTCAGTAGTTAATATTTTTTGATCTTCAGAGATATCCTGAAAGTTTGGGATGTTGTCACGGTATTTTAAGACCTCATCAAGCTCGGTGCGAATATCCATCCAGTTGTCTTCCAGTTTTTTTGTCCAGGGAAATTTGGCAGCATCGATGAAGGTGGCGTTTCCATGCGGCGAGTAGCGGGCGATCAGGCGCTCAAACTGCTGCAATAGCTTAAAACCCATGTTTAAGAATTGCTGTCTCATTTTTCATTAGGGTTAGTTGAACGAAAGGTATCCTAGATAGAAGGGAGATAAAGTAGAAGTGTCGATCTGAACTTTGCCTATGAACATGAATTCATATATACGATATTGATTTTTTATTATTTAACAAATGACCTTTAATAAAAAATAATTATCCTGAATTATCTTCTTCTGTCTCGAATATTTTGTTTGTGTTTTATCAATTAAAAATGTGTGACATACATGTGATTGTGTAAAAAGCCATTTATTAAAAAGTTTCGATCATTAACAAAACAGTTATGTTCATCGTTCATAGAATTTCTTTATTCTGCTACAGCGCAAATAAAAAATTGAAAAATATTTGTGATTCTTAAGTAAGGCATACAAGTCAGTTGCCGGTGTATTTCGATTGGTTTGATTGCGTTGACAGTGCTACATTAATCAGGATGTAAATCATTTAAATTGATTGGCCGAATTTTCAAATAACTATCTAAAGCTATGATCACAAAAAAACATCTGACAAAATTAATATTGGCTGGATTACTGTGTTTGGGCCAGCAAACATATGCCTCAGGTATTGCAGCAGATTCAACGAAACACGTTACACCACCCAAAGAACAACAATCGGTTACCGCCGGATCGGTAACCATACAGGGGAAACGTATAGAATACACGGCAACAACAGGTACGATAATTTTGAAAGATGACAACGGGAAACCGACGGCATCCATGTTTTATGTCGCCTACACTAAAAAAGGTACTGATAACCCAACAGACAGGCCGGTTACTTTTTTCTGGAATGGCGGGCCAGGTTCGTCTACTGTATGGCTGCACATGGGAGCATTTGGACCAAAGCGGGTTGAGACGAACGATCACACCCATACTCCTGCAGCACCTTATAAGCTTCTGAATAATGATAACAGCTTGCTCGATGTCACTGACGAGGTGTTTGTTGATGCGGTCGGCACCGGATTCAGCCGAATCATCGGCAAAGACAAAGGCGGAGCAGGAAAGCCCGATGACTTTTTCGGCGTAGATGCCGATGCACAATCGTTCGCTCATTTCATCAGAAATTATTTGTCAGATTTTAATCGATGGAATTCTCCGAAATATATCTTTGGTGAAAGTTACGGAACGACCCGGGCGGCGCTGCTTTCAAAAGTACTGGGGATGCGTGAGTCAATTGATTTGAATGGTGTGATCCTTCTTTCTTCAATTATAGATTTTCATACGGCAAGTTATAACGCCGGAAATGATCTTCCATATGAACTTTTTCTGCCAAGTATGACAGCTACAGCATGGTACCATCACAAGCTGCCAAATCAACCGGAGAACTTGCAACCGTTGCTGAAGGAGGTTGAACACTTCGCTCTGACTGACTATGCAGAAGCACTTGCTCAGGGAAATAATCTTGATGAATCAAAACGATCGGAGATCATTGGCAAGCTTCATATGTATACGGGTTTAACGGAGTCGTACATTAATAAGGCCAATTTGCGGGTGACGGCTGGTGAGTTTGAAAAAGAGTTGCTTGCTGATTCAAGCATGACAACCGGTCGACTCGATTCACGCTACTCAGGGCCCACTATGGACCCGCTGAGCCAGACACGCGAGTATGATCCGCACAGTGCATCAATAAGCTCTGCATATGTCTCTCTGTTCAATCAGTATGTTCATAATGAACTTAAGTTTGGAAAGAATATGCACTACCGGCCGAGTTATGGAGGGGCAAACAGGGATTGGGAATGGAAACACCGCAACTCAACAAATGGTCAGGCATGGCCCGGATCACCCAATGTTGCTGTAGATATGGCCCAGGCGATGAAGTATAATCCAAATCTTAAAGTGATGGTCAACAGCGGTTATTTTGATCTTGGAACACCATTCTTTGCTACTGATTATACATTGGATCACATGGACATACCGGCTGATCTTCAAAAGAATATCGAATCTGAATATTACGAGTCAGGTCACATGGTGTATTTGCATCTGCCGTCTCTCAAGAGATTGCATGATAATGTGGCGGCCTTTATCACTAAAACCGATAATGTTAAGTGATAGAACTGTAATAATACTCGATTTTCAAAAGGGTGCTGTTGTCTCGACGGCATCCTTTTTTTATAGATGATTTTCGGGTACCCGTTTTATTCTGTCTCTCAATGATAGTGCACAAGCCAAACCGGGACAGGGGAACGAGGCTTCTTGAGTATCATTCGCTTGCATTAACCGCAGAGAGGGGGCGCAGAGAATTCACAGAGGCGGAAATATCAGGGAAGGCATACGTTAACCTTTTCCCTTTTCCGTACCTGTGTGGTTTGTTCCGGCGCTTGTATTAACCGCAGAGGGGACACAGAGAATTCACAGAGCCGGAAAAATCAGGGAAGGTATACGTTAAACCTTTAACCTTGCCTCTGTGGCAATATATGTATACGTCGAAATTGCGGATAGTCATAATAATTTTTTTACCATTTTAGGGAAATCGGGGCTGTACTTTTCCACAATAAATCGTATTTATACACTCTGATATGGCAGGAAGGTGGTTTTTGTGCCAATAATGACAAGATAATGTCAATTCTTATGTTGAACTTTCAAGTATTTAAAAACAGCTGAATTTGTCCCAGGAGGTTTTATATGATCGATACCGTTTACGGTGAACCCGTATTACCAGAAGTTAAAATCAACATTATTAAGCCAAATGATCCGGTAGATGTCCCGCTTATTGAAACAAGGATAGGCACTTCGGAAGCAAGTCCGAATTTTGTCAGACACATGACGTTTGATATCTCCGGAACGCCGCTCGAAGATAATATTATTGCAGGGCAGAGTTTTGGAATCGTGCCACCGGGATTCCAGGAAAATGGTAAGCCGCAAAAATTACGCCTTTATTCGACCAGTTCTCCCTCAAAAGGGGAAAATGGAGACGGAAAACTGGTTTCAACTATTGTAAAACGAGTAATTGATGAGCATTGGGAAACACACAAGCTCTTTCTTGGCGTATGTTCTAATTACCTGTGTGATCTTCAGGTAGGGGATATTGTAAAAATGACGGGTCCGAGTGGAAAGCGTTTTCTGTTGCCTGTAAATCCCGGAGATTACAATTACGTATTTTTTGCAACCGGAACCGGTATCGCACCATTCAGGGGAATGGTTTTGGATCTGTTAGGCCAGGGGGTGTCATCTGAAATTGCCCTGGTCTTCGGAAGCCCATACCGCACCGATTTTCTCTACCATGAACTTTTCGATCCTCTGTCGCAGAAAACTTCCAATTTCCATTATCTGAGAAGTGTCTCCAGAGAGGCAAGGCGTGCTGATGGTACCAAGAGCTATGTTCAGCATCAGATTGAAGATTCAGAATGGTTGCGTTCGTTGCTGCAGCGTGAAAATACCCTGATCTATGTTTGTGGTCTCAAGGGCATGGAAACCGGAATCTACAAGCAACTTCTAAAGTTCAATATCCCCGGTTATGTAACGGTTTCCGAATCCATTATGGATAAAGATCCTGCTACCTTAACCCGCGACGAACTCAAAAGGGATGTGAAACCGACCGACCGGGTATTCCTGGAAGTTTACTAATTGGCGTGAGTTCTATATACGGAAAGGATAAAATGCAAATGATACTGAGGGGTATTTTAATTGCTTCAATAAAACGGCGAAGCAAGCTTTAAACGCTATACCTGCCGATAATGTATCAGGAGATAGTCGCTGCAATTTATCATTTCGTAAAATGGCTTGACTTATTGCCCATAACTTTACACTATGGGTACACCTGCCCTTTTTATTGTAGAAGCTATCACAGCATGAGAGTGCTCTAAATTCTTTCGCTTTTTCTATTCAGGACGTTTGAATTTACCCGTTACGGCTTCATACAAATAAAAAAAGGGCACGACGTTCAAGTCGTACCCTTTGTGGAGGATTTATGAGGGTATATGTTTGATGTTGTTGTAACGACTTTATATCAAAACTATTATGTGAATTTTATTTTGTATTGAAATTTTTTCTTCATTTGCTTTAACGAAGCTTTTTCCATCATATTTTGCATTAAAACTTACTTCCTTTAGGATTCTCTTTGGTGATAAAAATTGTAAAATTATCTCATGGTGGTTTTACAATAGGACACCTTGCTCTGCTTGTACCTGCCAGGCAATGACCTTGTTTTCCCCGTATTTCTCTAACTTTTGAAAAGAAGCAGGCTGTTTTTATTACTCCTGATAAGAATATTTGTCAACTCAACGCATCGGGGTCCACATCTGGTTCTTCATCGGGATACCGTCTCAACATCACATGGCTGGATGTCAGAATCTTTTCCTCTTTGCGGTGCATTATGGAATGAGTGATTTCTGCACCAAGATAGACGATTAGAGCATTGTAGTATACCCACACCAGAAACACGATCAAACTGCCGGCAGCTCCGTATGTAGTATCGAGCTGTCCCATCGACAGGTATATGCCGATCAGATACTTGCCGATCAGGAACAGTATTGTTGTAATTATTGCACCAACCATTGCTATCCACCAGGGAACCTTTACATCCGGAAGAAGTTTGAGGATGGCTCCAAATAGAAATGCAGTAATCAGAACAGTAAATGCGGTATTCATATCATCCCAGAAATGAATACCCAATGGTATAGCCGTAGAAACAACCGGCTTAACGAATGACATAACGCCTTCAAGGATGAGAGACAGGATCATCAGAAGAGACAACAGGAGCACTGTGACAAGGGCTAAAAGCCTGTTTAAGACGATGGATCGTATCGTTTGTCCCGGCCTCGGCACGACATTCCAGATGCGATTTAAAGTGTTTTTAAGCTGGGTGAAAACCGTCGTTGCACCGAAGAACAGGACCAAGGCACTGATAACTGTTGCGACGCCTGTCTTGTGGTGCGTAGCGTTGGTCAGAACATTCATTAAAGTAGTTGTCGTATCCGCTCCCACCATGGTCTGCAGATAGGCTTGCAGCTGGTGCTGCGTTAAATCTTCACTGAAAATGAAGCCAGATATTGCAACTATGATAACAAGAAGGGGTGCCAGTGAAAAAATGGTATAAAAAGCCAATGCCGCACTATGAAGGGGGATATCATCATTGAAATAGTTGTTGGCGGTTTCGATGACAAATTCTTTAAACTCCGTATACGGCCTCATTGTCGTAATTATTTGACTCCCTTATTTCTCAGGACTTTACTAATGATTGAAACACTATGATCAATCTCCTGTTCTGTATTATAAAAGTGGGGGGAAAGCCGAAGCATCCCATTTCTGACTGCAACAATAATTTTCTCGTCCTCAAGGCTACTAATAAGACTGTCCGGATCAACTTTTTCGGGCAGGTCAAGCAACACGATCCCGGCCCTTCGTTGTGTTTCGAAAGAGGTGAGAATCTTAATTTCTTCCCAGTGGGTAAATTCGTTTAAAATTCGGTCTGTCAAATCCAGAATTCTCTTCTGGACGTTTTTTATTCCAAATTCATTGATCAGTTTTAGAGAACTTCGATACCCGATAATTCCATTGGCATTCATTGTACCCAGTTCGTATCTCATAGCTGTAGGAACGAATTCCAGGTTATAGTCGAGCAATTCCCAGGGCGCGTCAACAGAGAGCCATCCGGCATTCGGCGGATGAATAGCATCCTGCATTCTTTGATTAACGTAGAGGAAGCCAAGGCCCTGCGGTCCCATTTGCCATTTGTGAGAACCAGCGCACAGAGCATCTACATGACAGGATACTACGTCCATTTCCATCGCACCAACCGCTTGAATTCCATCGATGACAAACCAGATGTCATTTTTCCTGCACCATTCGCCAATCCGCTTCAAATCTGCCCGATACCCGCTTAAAAATTGCACGGCACTGATGGTAATGAGCCTGGTTTTAGGAGTTGTTGCCTTCTCAATCATTTCAGCAGTTATGGCCCCATCCTTATTGGGAATAAACGTGACGTTTACTCCGTGCCGCTTAAGATTGAGGAACGGATACACATTGGTGGGAAATTCTACGTCACCGATTAAAATCTGATCTCCGGCCGACCATTCGAGTCCGTTAGCAATAATGTTTAATCCGGACGATGTGTTCGGTACAAATGCAATGCGGTCGGCTGACTCTGCATTAATAAGCCGGGTTATCTGACTCTTGCAGTCCTCAATGATGGGTTTGTCATGCGGATAGGCTTCGATGCTGCCTGCAGAACGAATATCCAGTCGTTTTTTGATGGCACTTGTGACCCGGGTTGAAAGCGGGCTGATTGCGGCATGGTTGAGATAACAGGTCCCTTGTTTCAAATATGGGAAAAGCTCTCGGATTTCATCAATAGTTTGCCGGTTGTTGGTTTGTACAGTCATTTATCAGGATCAGGTTGTACGCTAACTCTTTAACTTAAGATAGCAGATTAGATATTGCTGATAAACCGGAATTACATAATTCGCAGATTCAAATATAGAAATTGGTGAGAGTTCAGCAGCCGGGCTTATTCACGAAGTGTCGTTAATCGGGGGATTTACAATACAAATTGAAAATAATACCGGCAGAGAATTGACGTTTAGTCAAATGTGGAATGAGACGGAATGTCCGGTAACGCCGGGTTTGATCCGGATGCGATGTTCTGAACGTCTTATTTTTACTAATGCTATGATGGAGCAAGGGAATTAAGTTGCTAATTTATTATCTTCCCCCACTCGAATTCTAAGGATCTCTTGAACAAGTAACTACAAATTCATGTCTCATCCAACTTCGGATCAGATCAGACAGCAGTTTCTGGATTTTTTCAAAAGTAAGAGCCACTTGATTGTGGACAGTGCCCCGGTGGTTCCCGTCGGGGATCAAACCCTGCTTTTTACCAACGCAGGGATGAATCAGTTTAAACCTATTTTTCTTGGCGAACAGGCCGGGTACAAGCATGAAGGTAAGGTTTGGAGCCGTGCCGCAGATACGCAACGATGTATTCGTGTAAGTGGTAAACATAATGACCTTGAGGAGGTCGGCCTTGACACCTATCATCATACCCTGTTTGAAATGTTGGGTAACTGGTCGTTCGGCGATTATTTTAAAAAGGAAGCCATCTCCTGGGGATGGGAATTGCTCGTTGATATCTGGGGACTTGAGCCGGATCGCCTCTATGCTACTGTTTTCGGCGGCGATGACGACGATAATCTTGATGCCGACGGGGAAGCTTTTAATTTGTGGGCTTCTGAGACCGGTATCAGTAAAGACCATATCCTGAATTTTGGCAAGAAGGATAACTTTTGGGAGATGGGCGAAACCGGCCCATGCGGACCGTGTTCAGAGGTTCATATTGATTTGCGTCCTGATGAAGAACGCAAGAAAAAAGATGGACGTGACCTCGTAAATAAAAACGATCCGAGAGTCATGGAGATTTGGAACCTGGTCTTTATACAGTACAACCGTCAAAATGGTGGTAAACTAAACTCGTTGCCGGCCAAGCACGTGGATACGGGAATGGGCTTCGAACGAATGGTAGCTGTTCTCCAGGGAAAGACATCGAATTATGATACCGATGTGTTCAAACCGCTGTTGACGCATATCGAGAAACTTTCAGGAATCCGTTATGGCGCTGACATCAAGACTGACGTGGCCATGCGGGTCATCGCTGATCATATAAGGGCCGTCAGCTTTTCTATTGCCGACGGTGCTTCACCGGGTAATGATGGTCGCGGTTATGTCATTCGTCGTATTCTTCGCCGGGCCATTCGTTATGGCTGGGATCGTTTGAATCTTAAAGAGCCGTTTATGTGCAAGCTGGTTGGCACCCTTGCCGAGCAATTTGCGGATGTTTTCCCTGTCCTTGAGGCACAGCGCGAGTATGTTGAGAATGTGATAGAAGCTGAAGAGCACAACTTCCTCCGTACGCTGGGACAAGGTATTCAGCTTTTCGAATCCATGATCGAAGGTAAGAAGACTTTGTCGGGTGAAGATGCGTTCCGGCTGCATGATACCTATGGTTTCCCTATCGACCTTACCCGCTTAATGGCCAATGAAAATGGCGTTGATGTGGATGAGAAAGGATTTGAAAAGCGGATGGAAGAGCAACGCAAGCGGGCCCGTGCCGCCGGCAAGTTCACTGTCGATATGAGTAAAGGCGGGCAGTGGACTCATCTTAATGAAGGCCATGATTCGGGTTTTGTCGGATATGACCATTTGGTTGCCGATGTCAATATCATGGCGATCAAAAGAGAAAAGAAGCAGAATATGCTCATGCTGGATAGAACCCCGTTCTATGCCGAAAGTGGTGGCCAGATTGCTGATCACGGCATGATATCCAATGGTGAGGAACATCTTAAAGTGCTGGATGTTCAAAAAACGCAGGGGCATATTATCCATTACGTCGATCATCTCCCTGAAAATCCCGAAGGCGACTGGCGCGCTGTTGTTGACAGGGAACGAAGATACGAATTACGGAAACATCACTCGGCAACGCATTTGGTTCATGCTGCTTTGCGTCAGGTATTGGGTGATCATGTTGGACAGAAAGGATCATTAGTTACACCTGAACGCTTACGTTTCGATTTTTCTCACTACAAAGGCGTGTCCGATCAGGAACTGAATGAAGTTGAACAAATAGTAAATCTGAAGATCCAGGAAAATATCCCAAGGACTGAAGAACGTGAGGTGCCCATCGACCAGGCTCGAGGCCGCGGGGCCATGATGCTTTTTGGTGAGAAGTACGGAGATAAAGTCAGAGTGATCACATTTGATCCTGAATATTCCATCGAATTGTGTGGTGGTACACACGTCGACGCCACAGGGGAGATCGGTTATTTCCGCTTTGTTACCGAAACAGCTGTAGCTTCCGGGGTTCGCCGGATTGAGGCAGTAACCGGTCACGCTGTAGATCATATTTTGCGACACGAAAAGAATATCGTCAATGATATCAGCCAGACGGTTGGTTCATCCGAGCATCTGGTCAAGGATATCAACAGGCTGATTGAGGAAAAGAAGTCGGCTGAGAAAGAACTGGAACGACTTCGGTTTCAGGTTGGGTTGGCTGAATTGGACCGTTTGATTAAACATCCTGCCGAGATTGAGAACGGGATAAAGCTCGTTAGTGGCGAGATTGAAAATGGAAGTGTAGATCTGCTGAAACAGCTTGGATACGAGGCCCTTAACAAATCTACAGAAGGTACGATTACGGTACTTGCATCCCGGGATTATGAAGCCGGAAAAGTATACCTGGTGGGAACAGTGACTGAAGATCTGATCCGGGAGAAATCCATAAAGGCTGGCAACCTGATTAGCAGGATTGCCCGTCAGTTAGGTGGAGGCGGCGGTGGTCAGCCGAATCTTGCGACAGCCGGGGGACGAAATCCTGAGAAACTGGATTCTGTCCTTAAACAACTGCCTGAACTTATCACCGAAACGGTTGCATGATTCAGTGACTTCATCATTCCCTGATTTTTGGGTATATTCCACGGTTGCCGGTAACAGGTTTTTGGCACCAGAATTTTACGATGATTTTTAATAAAAGGGTTAACAATAAAGGCGAAAATCCAATAGGATTTTCTTTTAAGACAATTGGAGTAATATATGGCTGAAGTAAAACAAATTGGTGGTTTTACTCCGTCAGGCGTAGTATATAAAGCTACTGAACTACCGGAGGCTACCGATAAGACACACAAAGATTTAGGCCTATCAAAGCAACAACTCCTTGATATGTACGAACAGATGTTTTTACAACGTCGATTCGAGGAGCGTTCTGCCCAGATGTACCAGAAGGGAAAATTTGGCGGATTCTTGCACCTTTATATGGGACAGGAAGCAATTTCTACTGCTGCTGTACAAGTTTTAAATGACGACGACGATATCATTACAGCATACCGTGATCACGGTTTCGGGTTGGTTCGCGGCATTTCTGCCAAAGCCGGAATGGCCGAATTATTTGGTAAGGCTACAGGCTGCAGCAGCGGCAAGGGCGGATCGATGCACTTCTTTAATACAAAAGAACATTTCTGGGGTGGTCATGCCATCGTGGGAGCTCACATCCCGCTCGGGACGGGAATTGCCTTTGCAAACAAGTATCAAAACAACAATCGTATCGCCGTTACTTTCTTTGGTGATGGTGCCGTTGATCAGGGTTCATTTCATGAATCTATGAATCTCGCCAACCTCTGGAAATTACCGGTCATTTATGTTGTCGAAAACAATGGCTATTCCATGGGTACTGCTGTAAATCGCCATACAGCAACCGAAATTTATAAACGGGCTCGTGCTTATGATATGAAGAGCGATAAGGTTAACGGCATGGATCTTTTCACGATGGTTGAAAAGTTCAGGGAAGTTTCGGATTACGTACGTGAAAATTCTGAACCGTATCTGTTGGAAGTACGTACCTATCGCTATCGAGGTCACTCAATGAGTGATCCGGCAACCTATCGTACCAAAGAGGAGCTGGCAGAATTTCATGACATCGATCCAATTGAAAGATTGAAAGATTACATGACCTCACATCACGTAGCCAGCAAAAAAGAGATCCAGGAGATCACTGACAAAGTGGAAAAGGAAGTACTCGAAGCTATCGACTTTGCTGATGAAAGTGATGAACCGGATCAGGAGGAACTTTACAACCACGTTTATGCAGAAGATTTGGATTATAAGTTCATCCGATGATGTATTTAAAATTGCCGGTTAATTTTAAACTTTGTGAGATTATAGAAAAAGGAGATTGAAAATATGGCTGAATTACAATTCCGGGAAGCACTCCGGGCGGCAATTCGCGAAGAGATGAGTCGCGATGACCGCGTTTTTATTATGGGTGAGGAGGTGGCCGAGTACAACGGCGCCTATAAGGTCACCCAAGGCCTTTTAGATGAGTTTGGCGGACAAAGAACGATCGATACTCCCATTTCAGAAATGGGTTTTGCCGGTATTGGTGTTGGTGCTGCAATGAATGGTTTACGTCCAATTGTTGAGTTCATGACCTTCAACTTTGCTGTGGTAGGTATGGACCAGATTATCAACAATGCTGCAAAGATTCGCTACATGAGCGGCGGACAAGTTACATTACCTATCGTTTTTCGCGGGCCCAATGCCTCGGCAGGTCAGTTGGGTGCCACTCACTCCGTGGCTTACGAAAGCCTGTATTCACAGTTCCCCGGACTCAAAGTGATTTATCCTTCTCAACCTGCTGATGCCAAAGGATTACTCAAATCTGCTATTCGCGATGATAACCCGGTCATCTTCCTCGAGTCAGAGCAGATGTATGGATTGAAACAGGAAGTCCCGGACGAGGAAGAATACCTGATTCCCATTGGAAAAGCTGCTGTAAAACGCGAGGGCAGCGATGTTACAATTATTGCACATGGAAAGATGTATCATGTGGCCACACAGGCTGCTCAACAACTTGCCAAAGATGGTGTCGAAGTTGAGATCATTGACCCGCGTACTATCAAACCCTTTGATATTGAGACGGTCGTAAAATCTATCCAGAAGACAAACCGGTGTGTCATCGTTGATGAATCACATCCGTTTTGTGGAGTTGCTGCTGAAGTTGGTTTTCAGATTCAGCGCGAAGCTTTTGATTATCTGGATGCTCCGGTTCAGCGTGTTACTCTACCTGATGCACCTGCACCATATGCCAAGAATCTGTTTGATACGTGGTTCCCAAGTCCTGAACAGGTAATTAAAGCTGTTAACGCCGTCACCTATAGAAACTGATGGTCAATTATTCCTGAGTATTTAATAATGCCTGGAAATAATCCAATTCAAAATTGAAAATTTAAAATTCATAATTAAACAGTTATGGCAGTAGTAGTTGATATGCCAAAACTCAGTGATACCATGGAGGAAGGTGTCATTGCGAAATGGAAAGTTAAAGAAGGAGACAAGGTCGAATCCGGAGATATCATTGCTGAAGTTGAGACCGACAAGGCAACGATGGATGTGGAAGTCTTTGATTCCGGCACAATCCTCAAAATCCTCGCCAGTGAAGGTGACTCTGTGCCTCTCGGAAAGAAGATTGCCATCATCGGAGATGAAGGTGAAGATATAAGCGGACTCGTCTCAGGTGAAGCCGTCTCCAAAGAAGAGTCTAAAAAAGAAAAAGCTCCTGCTGATGCTGAGGCCGGTGGTTCGAATCAATCAAAAGCAGACAAGAAAGACTCAGGGAAGTCATTTGATCCGATATTCGGCGGTTTGAATAATCAACAGAAAGAAGCCGTTAAGGAAGGATCTGAAGCAAATGGCCGGATTAAGGCCTCACCGCTTGCGCGAAAGATGGCCGAAGACCAGGGGATCGACCTTGGCAGCGTTCAGGGTTCAGGTCCGAATGGCCGCGTAGTAAAACGGGATATTGAAGAATACGAAGAACAAGCCCCGTCGCCAGCCGCTGCACCTTCCGCTCAGCCTGTTGAAACGGCCGGTGATGAAGATGTTCGCATTTCTCAAATGCGCAAGACTATTGCCCGCCGTCTTGCAGAAAGTAAGTTTACCAGTCCTCATTTCTACGAGACTACCGATATCGATATGAAGAATGTGGTCGATATTCGCAGCCGGTTGAACGAGGTGAGCGATGTTAAAATCAGCTTCAATGATCTTGTTGTTAAAGCCTGTGCCGTAGCATTGCGTCGTCATCCTGGAGTAAACAGCTCTTGGATGGGTGATGTTATCCGCAAACACGGTTTGATTCATATTGCAATGGCTGTTGCCATAGAGGATGGACTAGTCACTCCGGTTATTAGGAATGTCGATCAAAAAGGTCTCAGCCAGATCTCTCGCGAATCGAAGGAATTGGCGCAAAAGGCCCGTGATCGTAAACTGCAGCCGGAAGAATGGGAAGGAAGTACCTTCTCCGTCAGTAACCTTGGGATGTTCGGCATCGAAGAATTTACAGCAATCATCAATCCACCGAATTCCTGTATCCTTGCAGTAGGTGCGATTCGGGATGTTCCTGTTGTCGAAAACGGTGAAGTCGTCCCGGGCAAGCGGATGAAAGTGACGTTGTCAAGCGATCATCGCATTGTCGATGGTGCCATGGCAGCAGAATTCCTGTCAACACTCAAGAAGCTTCTTGAAGACCCGATGGGTATGCTGCTCTGATACCAGACATAAATGGAATATGAAAGGCCGTCTTCATTTGAGGACGGCCTTTTTTGTTGTTCGTATGTGTGGTCAGTACGCACCTCATAAATCAAGTAATAACAGCGAAATATAGATAATGTCATCCTTAAACAAGCAACCAAAAATACAACGGATGTCATCCGTGAACACGGAATCCCGAACACAACGGATTGTCATCCGCTGCAGGCGGATCTCGTTCGCAGGGCGCAACTCTCGAAATATGAATCACGGTACGTAAGCCCCTTCCACGAATGTGGAGGGGGATAGGGAGGTCTCACAATCGTTGCATGAATGCATACGGGATTCTACGTTCACCGGCAAGCCGGAGAACATCAGAATGACAGAGGTCGTGTAGCAATAGTGTATATGGACGATCCTGCACAATCAACGCAAAAAGAGAAAAAATAATCGGAATATTCTAAACGTAGGGGTAATCCCCCGTGATTACCCCTACGCGTGATTACCCCTCCTCCACGATTACGACACACCGCCTGAAATCCGAACACAACGGATTGTCAACGACCGCAGGCGGATCTCGTTCGCAGGGCGCAACTCTCGAAATATGTACACGGTGCGTAAGCCCCTCCCACGGATGTGGAGGGGTTTGGGGAGGTTACACAACCGTTGCCCATTGCATACGGGATTCTACATTCCTCGACAAGTCGAAGAACATCAGAATGACAGTCGTTGTGTAGGATAGAGAATAGCGACCAACAGAGCGATGGGGCGTCATTTGCATTCGGCTGTCCAATCAGCCATTCAGTCTTCCATCCATCCAATCATCCATATAGTATTTGTCCGGTAATAGGTAATACGTGTATTATTTTCCCCAGATCATGGTGCAGATGTTATTTCTTCGTAATTTTCATTAATACATATCAATAATATCATCGCTGATGAGAAACACATTACCTGTCGAAATATTACCCCAGCCGGATGAAACAACATGCGGACCTACTTGTCTTCATACAGTCTATCGTTTTTTTGATGATCACGTACCCCTTGATTCCGTAATTAACGAGGTGAATAAGCTGGATGAAGGAGGTACACTCGGGGTATTTTTGGGGTGTCATGCGTTGCGGCGCGGTTATAAGGCCACCATCTATTCTTACAATCTACAGGTGTTCGATCCGACCTGGTTCGGGAAAGATGTGTCTTTTATCATCGACCGGTTGTATAAACAGCTTGAAGCTAAAAAAGATCCTAAGCTTTTACTCGCTACGAAAGGATATATTGAGTTTCTGGAGTTGGGCGGCAAAGTGAAATTAGAAGATCTGAATGCTGCTTTGATCCGTAAGTTTGTGAAACGTAACCAGCCGATACTTACAGGATTAAGTGCGACTTACCTTTACAGGAGCGCTCGCGAGTTTGGTCCCAATGCGGATTTTGATGATATTCGTGGAGATCCATCAGGACATTTTGTGATTATTCACGGATACGATAAGTTAGAGAGAAAGGTGTTCGTATCGGATCCACTTAAATTTAATCCATTGGGATTTGGCCATCAATATGAAGTCAGTATCGATCGTGTCACCTGTGCGATCATGCTTGGAATCATTACTTACGATGCCAACCTATTGATTATTCGTCCTCAGGAATAATGTATCATGCAAATATTGATCGTCGTAAATAACCCAAAGGACTGGCCACTTGACGTTCCGGACGTGTCTATTGTATCGGCGCGTGCATATTTGACGGATTCTGCCTACACGAATCTTAAAAATGCAAAAGTCTTCAACCTCAATAAATCATACCGCTATCAGAGCCTGGGCTACTATGTATCACTACTGGCTGCGGCCCGTGGTCATAAACCTCTGCCGAATGTGGTAACCATACAAGACCTGAAATCGCCGACGATGGTCCGGTTTGTATCGGATGAATTGGATGAACTGATACAGAAAAATCTCAAACCTATCCAATCCGACCGATTTACTCTTAGCATATACTTCGGCCGGAACGTTGCCAAACGCTACGATCACCTGTGCCAGGAATTGTATCGACAATTTCAATCGCCTCTTCTCAGGGCCTATTTTGTCAAAACGCAGAAGTGGACACTACAGAATATAGGTCCGATCTCATTGAATGAAATTCCCGAAGATCACAAACCTTTTTTAGTGGATATGGCGCAGGATTACTTCACGCGCCGGCACGCCACTATCGCCAGGAAGAAGAGCAGCCGATTTGATTTGGCTGTACTCTATAATCCATCCGAAGAATTTCCTCCATCTGATGATAAGGCGCTTCAGCGATTTATGAAGGCCGCCGAACAGATGGGGTTTTCGACAGAATTGATTCAGAAAGATGATTATGGCAGGCTGGCAGAATTTGACGCGCTTTTCATTCGTGAGACGACAAATGTGAACCATCACACCTATCGTTTTGCCCGAAGAGCTGCCATGGAAGGATTGGTTGTTATTGACGATCCGGAATCTATCCTCAAATGTACGAATAAGGTTTACCTGGCAGAGTTGCTCACACGGCATAATGTAAAAACGCCTAAAACCGTGATTGTCCATAAAGACAACACGGAAAATCTGGCAACTCATCTTGGTTTCCCCATTATCCTGAAACAGCCTGACAGTTCATTTTCACAAGGTGTTGTTAAAGTAGTGGACGAGTCCGAACTGGAAAAGAATCTGGATGAATTGCTGAATAAGTCTGAACTGGTCATTGCCCAGGAATTTTTGCCGACATCGTACGACTGGCGTGTGGGCATCATCGATCAGCAGCCGCTTTACGTGTGTAAGTACCACATGGCACGCAAGCACTGGCAAATCTACGACCGGACAGAACCAGGCAAAACATTTTCAGGTAAAGTGGATACCCTGACGGTAGAGGAGGCCCCATCGAAAGTGGTGAAGACCGCGCTTAAAGCGGCAAACCTGATTGGAGATGGGCTCTATGGAGTAGATCTTAAGATGGTGGATGATGAGTGTTATGTTATCGAAGTAAATGACAATCCCAGTATTGAATCCGGTTTTGAAGATGCTGTAATAAAAGACCGGCTTTACAAACGAATTATGGAAGTCTTCATCAGGAGAGTTGAACAGAAAAAGGAAAGGAGTTGATCATCGAGACGGAAGCGAAAAAAGGCCGGATACTCCATTTATTTGAAGCTTTTGGGGTAGAGTTGGAATATATGATCGTCGACCGCGAGACGCTGGATATTAAGCCGATTACAGATGAACTACTAAAGTCTGTTGCAGGATCATACATCTCTGAGGTGGAACGCGGCGAAATAGCCTGGTCTAATGAACTTGTTCTGCACGTGGTCGAACTAAAGACCAAGGGACCTGCCAAGTCACTCGAACCTCTGCCTCAGGCGTTTCAGAATCATGTCAACGAAATAAATGAGCGTCTTGAAGCATTTAGTGCAAGATTAATGCCGACAGCCATGCATCCGTGGATGGACCCGTGGAATGAGATGCATCTCTGGCCGCACGAATACAATCCCATTTATGAAGCCTATGATCGTATCTTCAACTGCAAAGGTCATGGCTGGGCAAATTTGCAGAGTACACATATTAATCTCCCATTTAACGGTGACGACGAATTTGGGCGATTACATGCTGCCATTCGTCTTGTTTTACCTCTTTTGCCAGCCCTTGCCGCGAGTTCACCTATAGCCGATGGCGGACAGACCGGACTTGCTGACTTCCGGTTGGAGGTATACCGGAACAATGCCATAAAGATTCCATCGATTACCGGCTGGATGATTCCTGAAAGAGTTTTTACCCGCGATGATTATGATAAGGAGATCTTTCAGCGGATGTATCGCGACATCACTCCGTTTGATCCGGAAAAGACACTGCAGGATGAGTGGTTGAATTCACGGGGAGCCATTGCCAGGTTTGATCGGAATGCAATTGAAATACGATTACTGGATATACAAGAATGCCCTTTGGCAGATTTGGCAATTGTCAGCCTTGTCATCGACACGGTCAGGGCTTTGACACAGGAAAAGTGGAGCACCTATGAGTATCAGAAAAATCAGGATGAAAAGGATTTGTATCTTGTTCTGATGAGTACTATTCAAGATGCGGAAGAAACTGCTATTGATAATATTTCATATTTGAGATTGTTTGGTATTGAAGGTGAATCAGTAACTGCCGGTGATTTATGGCGGCACATTGCCACAAAGGTTTACAAAGACTTCGAACAATCTGTTTCACCGTTACACCAGTCACTGAAAGTTATATTTAATGAAGGGACCTTGTCTACGCGTATTCTCAGACGTTTGTCGTCAACCCCGGGAAAAAATGATTTGAAAAAGCTTTATGGTCAATTATGCGACTGTCTCGCAAATGGAATCCAGCTATCAGCGGACTAAACCGCATCTGATAATTACTTGTGAACATGCCGGCAATCATGTGCCAGAGATGTACAAGCCTCTCTTTGAAGGTTACGATCACATATTGAATTCTCATCGAGGGTTTGATATCGGTGCTCTTAACCTCACAATGTTGGTAACACGTGAGATTCAGGTGCCTGTATTTGTATATCCATTCACAAGATTATTGGTGGAAGTAAATCGATCAATAGGGCACAAGAAGGTGTTCTCCGGATTTACTAATGATTTATCTCGCAGAGAGAAAGGTGAAATCATCAATAATTTTTATCTTCCCTTTCGAATCAATGTGCAGCGGCAGATAGCGAATGCATTAGAAATGACATCACCCGAAAATTTTGTCTTTCACGTATCCATACATTCATTTACCCCGGTGCTTGAGGATAATGAGCGTTTGGCCGATATCGGTATTCTTTATGATCCCGCCAGTTCACGTGAAAGCAGAATGGCTGCGTTATGGAAGAAGGAGATCAATGAATATGATGGGAAGTGGATCGTCAGGAGAAATTATCCGTACCTGGGGAAATCCGATGGTTTTACCACCTATTTAAGAAAACAATTCGGCATGGATCGTTATTGTGGGATTGAGCTTGAAGTGAACCAAAAATACGCCGGGGATAAGGATGAACCAGTTTGGAACCAGCTAAAAAAGACAATAGCCAGAACTCTCAACGTTGTTTGGGATAAAGCTGGTTTGCCAACGATAACATTGTGAATAATTATTTTTATAGGTGTTCGAAATACTGTAATATCACAACCTGTAAAAGCTTAGAATTAAATAGTTGCGTATATGAAGGGAATTATCCTTGCCGGCGGTACGGGTTCCAGACTGTATCCGCTTACAAAAGTTACCAATAAGCACTTGTTGCCAATTGGTGAAAAGCCCATGATTTACTATCCCATTGATCGGTTGCTGGAGTGTGGGATAGAAGAAATACTGATTGTAACCGGAACCGACCACATGGGTGACGTTGTCAGTCTTTTGGGTTCCGGTAAAGATTTCGGATGCCGGTTTACCTACAAAGTGCAGGATGAAGCCGGTGGAATTGCCCAGGCCCTCAGCCTGGCAGAAAATTTTGTCGGAGACGATGACATGATTGTCATTCTAGGGGATAATATCTTCCAGACGTCACTTCAGCCTGCAGCTGAGCAGTATCCCGGCAGCGGGGCCCAAATCCTTATCAAACAGGTTCCTGATCCTACACGCTATGGTGTTCCCGAACTACAAGGGGATAAGATTATCGGAATCGAGGAAAAACCCGATGATCCCAAATCAGAATTTTGCGTAACCGGGATCTATTTTTATGATCATAAGGTATTTGATATCATCCATACTCTTAAGCCATCCGGTCGTGGAGAGCTGGAAATAACGGATGTAAATAACGAGTACATCAGACAGAATGCCATGCGTTATTCCGTACTTGATGGCTGGTGGACAGATGCGGGAACGCATTCTTCCTATCGTGTTGCCAACCAGTACGTGTCTGAGCATAATAAATCGGAATGATGTCCGATATCACAGTTGTACTTATTGGAGCGGACGGGCAGTTAGGTACGGAGTGGACGTATTTTCTTAATAAGCACGACATTCCTTTCAAGCCATATACGATTGCAACGCTCGATATTACCGATTATGAGGCCGTTCGTTCGATCCTGGACAAGGATCAGCCGCAATTCGTAATTAATGCTTCGGCATATACCCAGGTGGATCGGGCAGAGTCGGAAAATGAGGTCGTCTTTTCTGTAAATGCCGATGCTGTTGCGAACATGAGTAAATCATGCGAAAAGCGTGGAATTACACTTGTTCACTATTCGACAGATTACGTATTTGCAGGGACATCTGAGGATCAGAAGAAATATCCGGATGGCTATCCCGAGGATGCGCCGGCTGATCCGATCAATGTCTACGGGCTCTCCAAATGGAAGGGGGAAGAGGCGATGCGAAAGACCGGTGGAAATCATCTCGTATTGCGTATATCCTGGCTGTGCGGAGCATTTGGGAACAACTTCGTAAAGACCATGATTCGTTTGGGGAAGGAAAGGCCTGAACTGCGTGTTGTCGGGGATCAATACGGATCACCTTCTTTTACTCCAAATGTGGTAGCCAATAGCTGGCTCTTGATGCAAAAAGGGAAGACCGGGACCTGGAATATCACCTCTGATGGATTCTTAAGCTGGTACGATCTGGCATGCGAGACGTTGAGATTAAATAACATACAGATTCCGGTTCACTCGATACCAACAGAAGCATTTCCAACGCCTGCGCCGCGTCCCCGTTTTTCAAAACTATGCATCGAAAAGCTAAAAACGGTTGACGGGGCCATCATAGAAGACTGGAAAGCCGGACTGGCCAAGCTCGTTGATGCCTTAGACGATCCCATCGAAAATGAATGACGGGATCTGTGTAATTTTCTACTGTTAACTGCCGAATCACCCAATAGTAATATGGAATTTGTAAAGACAAATATTCCAGAAGTAATTCTGATAAAACCTCGCATATTTGGCGATGAACGGGGTTTTTTTATGGAGACCTACCGCTCGTCGTCGTTTACCGAGAACGGGCTTCCTCCATTCGTACAGGATAATTTTTCAAAATCGCAGAAAGGTACCATACGGGGGTTGCATTACCAGGTGAGAAAACCGCAGGCAAAGTTGGTGATGGTTCCCCGTGGAAGAGTAATTGACGTGGCCGTAGATCTCCGAAAAGGTTCCCGGACTTATGGGAAACATGTGGCTGTGGAAATATCGGATGAGAACAAATATTTGCTCTATATTCCCGTAGGATTTGCTCATGGATTCCAGGTCCTCTCGGATGAGGCGCTTTTTCAATATAAATGCAGCGATTATTATTTTCCTGAGGGTGAACGTGGGGTTAACTGGCAGGATCCTGATTTGGACATACCCTGGGATAAGACGTTTGATCCGATTGTATCGGCCAAAGACCAGAAACTGCCGAAAATTAAAGATGTTGAAGCATCAGATTTGCCGTTATCCCAAATATAATAATAGGAGTATCCGCAATTGCGCCACATGCATAAATTGCCGCAGAGAGGCACGGAGATACACGGAGTCCCGAAGTTTTTGGAGTGTTTCTGTGGCTTTATTGAGTGAACCAATAAGGATTTATACGAAATTGTATTGATTACGGATAGTCATTTAAAATAAAAAGCAATGAATATAGTCATTACCGGAGGAGCCGGTTTTATCGGTTCGAACCTTATCACATATCTGATCGAGAAGTATCCTGACTACAAAATTCTGAATATCGACAAACTCACCTATGCCTCCAATCCGGCGTATCTCAATAAAGTGAAGGATCACAATAATTATACCTTCAGGAAAATTGATATTACTGACAGGGCAGCTCTTCGGGATGTGTTCCTGCGCTTTCAACCGGATGCGATCATACATCTTGCGGCGGAATCCCACGTCGATAATTCTATCTCCGGTCCGGAGCCATTTGTACTTTCAAATGTAGTCGGGACCTTCAATCTGTTGGAAGAGTGCCGTCAAAGCTGGACCAATAGTGAGCAGCCACTGGAAAAATTCCGGTTTCACCACGTCTCTACTGACGAAGTCTATGGGTCACTTGGCAAGGAGGGGTACTTTACCGAACATACTCCATATGCCCCAAACTCACCATATTCGGCAACGAAAGCCAGCAGTGATTTCCTGGTAAGGGCGTATCATCATACCTACGGTTTAAATGCTGTGACGACCAATTGTTCCAACAATTTTGGCCCGAATCAACATGATGAGAAACTCATCCCAACGGTCATCCGTACAGCGCTGGCAGGTAAATCCATCCCTGTGTATGGGAAGGGGGAAAATATCCGCGACTGGCTGTATGTGAAGGACCATTGCCGGGCATTGGACCTGGTATTCCATAAGGGACGTCCCGGCGAGACGTACAATATCGGCGGACATAACGAGTGGATGAATATCGAGCTCGTTCGCAAGATAGCCGATCAGCTGAACAAGATCGTTGGTGAAGGACCAGACGGGGATTACAAAAACCTGATAACCTTCGTCACTGACCGTCCGGGCCATGATCTGCGATATGCCATCGACCCTAATAAGATCGAGATGGAGCTGGGCTGGGAAAAGGAGCATGACTTTGACACCAACCTGGGAGAGACCGTTCGCTGGTATGTTCAGAAATATCGTGGATAGCATAGAGAAGAAGGTTTTTTGAAGAGCACGGGCGATTGTACAGCGATTTTCGGACTCGCTGTGATGCTGCTATCTCATCCTCTGTTTCCCAGATAATCAACGATCACGCATGTGAAAGGTTCAGCATTTTAACGTGAGTTCGAGATAAGACAGCCTGCATAAATGCTGATTTTACATATACAGGCGTATATCCGGACCACCAGAAACCGTTAAAACGGTTCATGTATTAACGGTTCCTCCCTAACACCCGGATTCATTCAATGTCTGTCGTTGTAATTTGTTCTGTTAGCGTCATGCGAAGCCATAAATACCCAAGTGCTCCTGCAAGAAATGAGGCAATCAGGATTGTAATTTTTGATTGAGTGATTAGTTCGGGATTGTCAAACGCAAGTAGCGTAATAAAGATTGACATCGTAAAACCAATTCCGGCAAGAAGTCCCACACCAATAATTTGTTTCCATTTCAAGTCCTCTGGCAATGTGCTAAGTCCAAGCGAAACAGTTATGAAACCGAAAAGAAAAATTCCAAGCGGTTTGCCAACTATAAGCCCTGCAAAAATTCCAATACTGTTTGATTGGGTTAAGCCTGCCTGCCAACCGCTGTCAATGCTGATGCAAGTGTTAGCTAATGCAAACAAGGGTAAAATGAAAAACGCAACAGGTTTGTGAAGCCAATGTTGCAGATTGAAAGAAGGCGATTTTTCACCTCCGTCACCAAAAGGAATTGTAAATGCCAACAAGACTCCTGTGATTGTTGGATGCACTCCTGAATGAAGCATAAAATACCACATTGCTACTCCACCAATGAGATATGGAATAAGGTTGTTAACTTTCAATCGGTTTAAGATTAGCAACAGTCCGAAAATGCCAATTGCTAAAAACAAATTGGTGAAGGCTAATGAACTTGTGTAAAATACTGCAATGACAATGATTGCCCCCAAGTCGTCAATAACTGCTATTGCTGTTAGTAAAATTTTAAGTGATGCAGGAATACGATTACCGAGAAGAGAAAGTATGCCGATTGCAAATGCGATGTCCGTAGCCATTGGAATACCTGCACCTGCTTGTGTTGCTGTGCCGAAGTTGAACAGTAAAAAAAGTCCAGCCGGAACAAGCATACCACCAAGCGCCGCAAAAATTGGAAGCGATGCGTTCTTTAAACTTGTAAGTTCTCCGATGTAAATTTCCCGTTCAAGTTCCAGACCGATGAGCAAAAAGAAAACAGTCATCAGTCCGTCATTAATCCAATGTGTTAATGTTTGTCCGCCAATTTGAAAGTGCCACAACTGGATATAGCTGTCCTTGAGGAAAAAGTTTGCAAGTAAAAGCGAAACGGCTGTGCAACAGATCAGCAAAATGCCACCCGATTTCTCGCTGTCAAAAAACTCGTTAAATAGTCGGGTAAGTTTCATTTTATTAACTTCATGATATAATTATCCAATATTCACGTTAAAGAAATATCCAACTAAAGCGGTCAATCCCATAGCGACCGTTCCCCAAAATGTTATTCTAATAACTGCTTTCTTTATACTTGAACCTCCTGTTTTTGCAGCTAAGGCACCCAAAATAATCAGGAAGAAAAGGGCAAATCCATATAGAGAATACTCCATACTTACTAACGGTAAAAATAGAGTTACCATTAGAGGCAAAATACCTCCTACAGTAAATGATGCGCCAGATGCCAAGGCAGCCTGTATCGGCTTAGCCTGACTAATTTCATTAATTCCTAATTCATCTCTGACATGTGCTCCTAATACATCGTGTTCTGATAATTCTTTAGCTACCGTCAGAGCCGTTTCTTTTTTCAATCCTCTTTTTTCATAGATATCTGCTAATCGATGCAATTCAATTTCGGGCATTTCATTCAGTTCTTGTTTTTCACGCTCAACGTCAGCTTTTTCCACATCTGTTTGAGAACTTACAGAAACATATTCTCCAGCGGCCATAGATAAAGCTCCGGCAACTAATCCAGCCAAAGTAGCGAGAATTATAGGCTCTCTTAAATGAGTAGCTGCTGCGACTCCAATGGCAAGACTTGCTGTTGATAAAATTCCATCATTAGCACCAAGAACAGCTGCTCTTAACCAATTACTTCTGTGTATGTAATGGATATCTAAATAGTTGTCTAACTTCTCTGTTTTTTCTGTCATTCTCTTGGATTTTAGCTTTCGTTTGTGAGGCCTGGTCCGGAAAGGTATTCAAAAACCTCTAAGACATGTATGCACTATACCATGTGTTGTGAATTCGTATTTTAAAAATATTATTTCTTAGTCTGTTTTCAATGGTGCCCCAACAACTCTCATATCGTGGTCATCGAAAACTTTTTCAATTTCTTCTTTCGATGGAGGTGAAGTCCATTGATCAGTCACTTGAAAAAATGCTTCCATCTTTCCTGCTGGTAAATAAGAAACTATCATCTTTCCCTTTTCTGTCAATTGAATAAAAGCGTGCTGAACATTCCTCGGAAGAAAAACCGTGTCACCTGATTTCATTTGAAATTTCTCCTCACCAACCTGAAACAAGTACTCACCATCTATAACATAGAACCATTCATCCTGAAATGGATGCATATGCAAAGGTGGACCACCGTTAGGACTGAGTCCGGTTTGCTCAAATACAGCTAAATCTTTTTCAGTATCATTTCCGGATATTTTGATGTCCAGTATGTTGTGGGTAACACCTTTCATCTTGTAGTGCTTTCCAAACCTGGCTTCACCTGCATATACTTTAAACCCATTTTTCGTTCTCATTGTATGTTTTGATTTAAGTTTGGCAAATACAGGTGTAGATATTATGATAAGCGTTGTAAAAAAAAATTCTTCTTTTTATTCTCACCTGTTAAGCAAGCTCATAATTTTCATAATAAGTTTTGGCGGAGCTTTCATCCCAAGTTGTTCCATGAGAGCCAATTTATCTGGGACACCCCAGTGTTCAATTAGTTTCCCGGTTTCAAATCGCATAATATCGATTACGGCAATTTCAAATTTTTTACCGGTTGGAAACATCGGTCCAAATTTGTTTTTGTGAGTCCCTCGTCCTGTCATCCTTCCCCAAACTTTGGAGCCGCCCGTTATCATGTCGTCTATGGTCAGCGAAAAATCTGGAAAAGCGTAGTGTAGATTATTAATTGCCTTTTTAACGCCTTCTACATTGGGAGGGAAGAATCCATATTGATGTTCAACAAACGCGGGCGAAGAATAGGTGTCAAAAACAGAAACATCACCTTTACTGAAGCCTTCTTCTATTAATATTATAAAAATTTCTTCGTTTGTTTTCATTTGTACCTATTTAGTTCAAATTAGCACTTTCTATCTGAGTAAATGTCACACTTAATTTTTGATTTTAAACTATGTTACAAAAATAAAATTTATGCGTAATCGTCTTGAAACAAAAAAAGTTGGGTATAACCACTTATTATAATAGCGGTTATAATTATTGGAGGTATGTAAACCTACGGAATTGAAGACGAAAAATTAATAATGTGGCAGGATAAATGAGAATTTGTAAAATGTACGACTCTATGGAAGTATCCTGGTTGTATGATTACGCAAATGACAAACCCAGACTTAAAAGTGAAATTACCAAAGAGGAAATATCAGCAAGCAAAAAGCTAATTGGATGCAGTTGCGCAACGTTGAGTATAAGAATAGTAGCCGGCTATGTGGCAATTTTCTATATAGTTACGAGAAAGTTAAAGCGGGCTCAAACCCATGAACTTATCTCTACCATGGCTATTATTTTTCTATATAGTTGTGCATAGGTTTTCTACCGCGCTTTCGAATAATGAGTTAGTTCATTTGTATAAAGACCATAGCCATCATTATTTACATGCTTGATATATGTTTTTAATTCAGGGGAATACCACCACGTATCAGACATCTCTCCTTTATAACCTCTGGAATTTGTTACAATTCCCTTGTATTCTATTTTGTAAGCCAGAAATTTCCCGGCTACAACATTTAGTTCTTCAAATGAAACGATTTCAACGTCCTGACTGGTTTTCCCTTTCGTACCTTCATTATTTTCCCATTCTGATTCATATTTCCATTTTTTCCCTACATACAAGGGCCAATCACGAAAGGGTGTGCTGGTTTGCTTTTGGTCTAAAATAGTCGAAATCTGGACGGTATCAACACCATTCCAAAGCCCTAAAACTCCATTATAGTCTACCACCTCCTGTATATCTTCTCCTTCCGCACGAACCTCTCCATCGACTGTACGTTTCCAATTCCAAACCCACTTTTCTCCAATTTTATAATCATTTAAAGTTGGTTTGTTAGTTGTTGATGAAGTGCTACAACTATTGAAAATCAAAATTGCTGTAAACAGAAACAATACTTTTCTCATATATGGAAATATTTAATAGTTCATTTTATTAGGCACAACGGATGGCGGGCTTTTTACCTGTTAAGGTACAAGAAAAGTTGAAGCGGATTGCTTTGCTTCGCAAACCACTGAAACCCTTATTAACTGTACCGCGTGTCGGCAGCTGGCATTATCTCTGTTCTGTTTGAAATTCAATATCTTCTCCACGTGACCTGGCATCCTTAACCATCTCTTGTAAATCTGCTGGCAAAGTATCCAGAGGTACAATAAATCCGTCAACCATTACCATATTATTAAACGGATTATCTTCTGTCATTTTCTGTGTCGAAAATTCAGGGCTGAAATGCCACATGTCAAACATATCTTTAATCTGTCTGGCTTTATTCGATACCGTTGAGTTTTTTGTTCCGAAATATTCACTAATCTGTTCCGCTGTCATATATGGCTCAAACGACTTATCAAATAGAAAATTAATCGACCCTATAGCATAAACCACAGCAGCTGCCCAAATCTCCATCTTACCTCTCTGAAAAGGAACTTCCCTTTTTCTCCCGAGCTTTTTAATTAACTTTTCACATAACTGAAAATAATCATCATCTAATTTTTGAGCACAAAAGGCTCCTGTCATTTCAAGAAGTTTCTCCTCTTTTTGCTTAATCTCTTTTTTAGTCATAATGTCGTTTCTCTATCGGAATTTTCTTAATCTTCTCAATATTACTGATAATTTTTTGAAGTGTTGAATTCAAATTTTCTTTGTCCGGTGGATTCCCCCAAAACAGATCATCTAACTCCCAATCATCCACTTGCATTATTTCTCTGGTAAGTTTCTCTGCTTTATCAATGTATTCAGTCTCATTTCTACAATCGCCAGATAATAGGCCAAAATGCAAAGTCAAATCATGAGTTAATTTCTCAGCCTCTATTAAAATTCCATCGTAAGCTTCTATTGATAAATCATCTGTATCCATATGCAGGATGTTTTGCATGCCGCCCAACGGTTAGTGTATGGTGTAGTGCGGGATTACGAATCGATTTCCTATCAGCTTACACCGCACCTTTTTTACGAGCCACAAACTCTCGATAATCGATGAAACCCGCATGCACTATACACATTGTTGGGCGTTCGTTATTCTTTTTCCGGCATACTTTATTGTCAATTCGTCTTCTGAATCAAAAATTGTCAATGCGTGTTTTATCTTCTCAAATTTTCCAATGTTGTCAATATTCCCTTCAATGAAATATGTGTCGTTTATTGGAACTGCTTGTCTCGGATTTCCTTCTTTTGGATTCTTTGTTAAGATTATCTTTTCTGCCAAGTCAGTCGTGAAAAATGTTTCTGGTTGCAACTCAAAAAGTTGCTTAAAAACTTCTACATATAATTTTGCAACTTGATTAACTTCAATTTTTTGGTCGAAGAAAATCGCATACTCCAATTTCTTAAATTTCGGGTCTTCTGCTTCAAATATGTTCACTTCATTGTTTTCATCTCTTTCTTCTAATTCGATTTGTGGCATTTGCCAATTTTCAAAAATCGTTCAGCAAGAAGGTCAAAACGTCTTTCAATTTCTGCTTTATCCCACTTTTCGGAAATTGATAAATATTTATTGAGCCATAAACGACTGTCTTTATATCCTGCATTCTCTAAATCTCTTTTAAACGCAAATGGTTTATTACCAAGCTTTCCGTTATTGCCTGATAATGTCAAATTACCGATTGTGTTTAGATAGGTTTCTTTAATCAAATTGTATTCATCTGCTCCTAAATCAACTTTCCATTTTGGGTCAGGATTTTGGGGGAAAATGTGTTCAATTGTTATGTCTGTGTTCCCTTCTATTATTACAGGCTCGTTATTATCAAAATTTTCAAGTCGCTCAAGTAGATAAGTTCTGTTTTTGGACTTTATGTTGTAGACATCTTTTAGTTTAAGACTTTCAATAACTTCCTTGTTTTTCGGGAAACGTTGCGAACCTGGTCTTTTAAGCAACCATTTTTGTAATGACAACAAATAATCGTCTTTATCCACTTTTTCATAAAGTGTCATAAATATTTTGTTGAGAGCGTTTGTGGGTAAGCCAACTATAAATCGTCTCCAAGCAAAAGATTGAATAAAATCCAATACTTTGATAAATGTTGCTTTGTCAATTATGTTTTCTGAATAATCTTCATAGACTTTCATCAAAAACGGATAAGCTACATTTACTTCAAGTCGGTTTATATATTCAAGTTGTAATCTTATGTCTTTGTCAAATTCATTTTTGGGGTTGAGCAGTTTATTGTAAAACTTAACAAGTGATTTTATTGGCGAGAGATTAGTTTCTAATTCTTGTAAATCAGTTGTTGGAAATTTCGCCTTAAACTCTAAATAGACCTTGCTTTTATTCGGTATTTTATTATTTACCAAAGTCAAATAATCTCTAATAAAATCCGATACTTTGCTTGTATTAAGGGTTTCATCTTTTGCAAGTTTCTCTATGATTTCCCAATAGTTGTTATAAATTTTATTTTGGTCTCTGCGATTAAGACCCATTAAAATGTAATTTCTAATTAAGTCCGCTTGTGATAATTCAAGACCTGTGGAGTTTAAACTCTCAAAAATTCTTTGTGGGTCGTCTTTTTCTCTGTCAAGCGAGATTTCAACAAACATTAGTTTTGCGAGTCCTTTGAGAACGAACTCTAAATTTTCTTCACTTATTCGACTGTTGAAATAATTGAAATTGTCTATCACTTTTGAGAAGTCGCTAAATTCTTCGTCCTTATCACTTCTCAAAAGGTATTTTATGGCTTTGTCGTTATTTTCAGTTGGTCGTAGTTTTAGTTTTTCTTCTTCGGGTGCAAACTTGTTTGTCAGATAGGTTTCAGAAATTTCTGCTTCAAGTCCTTTGTCTCCAATTTCAATTGCCAAACGATAAAGAGCCAAATAAATTAAAGTCAGCGTGGTCAATCTTTGCTGTCCATCAATTACAGTCAGTTCTTTGATTCGTGAAGATGTATAAACATCATCGTGAACGTAAACAACACTACCAATAAAGTGAGCATTCATTTTGTTACTTGTTCCAACTTCCAAAATATCGTCTAAAAGTTGTTTGCATTGACTTGTCGACCAATCATAATTTCTTTGGTAAACTGGAATTACAAATTGTGTCTTATTTGAAGATAAAAAGTCTTCTACTTTTGTTTCGTTTGCTTTCATTTATTCAATTCTGTTCATTGTTTATTCGGGTTCTCTTTAATGACGCCCAACAATAGCATAACACGAACTCAATTCATGTTATCCTTGCTTCGTACGTAAGTTTTGTTCATGTTATTATTACAATAACGAAAATAAAATGAGGAAATCGGAATTAATATCAAAGTACGAACATAAGCTTACGCTGAAAAATTATAGCGACCGTACATTGCGTGCCTATCTCAATGGATTGACTATTTTTCTGGATTATGTAAATGTTCGTCAATGCAATGAAGTAACTCCCCGGGTTCTGGAGGATTTTTTTCACTATGCCAGGAAAGAGTTGGGTTACGGCTATTCCATGATGAAGCAGTTATTGGCCTCGGTTAAATTCCTATATACAGAGGTGTTGAACGAGTCTGTGGATTTTGATTTCAACATCAAAATGAAAAAACCCAGTCGTATTCCAATTGTCCTGTCGGTTGAAGAGGTGCAGCGGTTTCTAAATTCATTCACCAATATCAAACACAAAGCTATTTTCACCGTATGCTATTCAGCCGGTTTACGAGTGGGAGAGATTTTGAACCTTAAAATCAAAGATATTGATTCAGACCGAATGCAAATACGTATCGATCAGGGAAAAGGACAAAAAGACCGTTACTCCATATTATCGGATAAGGTTTTGTCTCTCCTGAGGGAATATGTAAAGGAGTATCGGCCTGAAGAATATCTTTTCGAAGGCCAATCCGGTGGTAAATATTCTGCCGCATCCATTCAGGCTCTAATGAGAAAACACAGAAAAATGTGTGGTATCAAAAAGAAAGTAACACCGCATTCATTACGACACAGCTTTGCCACTCATTTACTCGATAATGGCACCGATACCCGGTTTATCCAGGAGTTGCTCGGGCATAAGCATATTTCTACCACGCAGATATATACCCATGTAAGTTCCCGGACTTTAAAAGATGTGAAAAGTCCGGTTGAAGATTTGGAAATATAACGTACAAGAGATGTTCTCGAAAAAAATGTAGCCCCGGGTAAAACGATCCATTCTCTCTATCGTCGTTATTTTCCAGGGAAATCCCCAAGAGAATGACGTGATAATTTGGAAATGGATGTGTCATCGTTTTCGTGAAGATATCGATTTCAATCCACGGAAAAACCTGCATAATTCCTTACTTTCCCACAGTTCAGAATTCATTGATAAAAGACAGGTAACATGAAGCGAAATTATTGGCTGATGAAATCCGAGCCGTACGCCTTCAGCATTGATGATTTGAAGAATGCGGATAATCAGACAACATCGTGGGATGGTGTGAGAAATTATGAAGCCCGGAATATCATGCGTGATGAGATGAAAAAAGGGGATGGCGTGCTTTTTTATCATTCGAATGTAAAACCACCTGAAATCGTGGGAACAATGGTGGTCTCATCTGATCCGCATCCGGACAAATCCCAGTTCAACCCGGACAGCGACTATTTTGATCCGACGAGTCCGGAAGATGATCCGAGATGGATACTGGTTGATGTCACATTTGACAAAAAATTCGGCAAATCCGTTACACGTGGCCAGATTAAGCAGGATCCAATCCTCAAAAATATGGTGCTGTTAAAACGGTTCCGTTTGTCCATAACTCCGGTTACAGAAAAGGAATGGAACCGAATTCACGAACTGGCGGGTGTCATTTGAAATACTTAAGAGTGCCTAAAATACTTAAGAGTACTTAAAGTTTGGGTAGCTGATTTGGAGAGTCAGAATTTAAAAAACCCATATTACCTTTAATTGATTTTAACTTTTAAGTTTGAGCTCGACTTCAAGTACTTTTATTCACTCCACACTTTAAATAGATATGGCGGTTAAGACATTGAATCTCACAAGACCAGGCATCCTTCCTGTTCAGACATTACGAACGCTGATCGATGAATCCCTGATCACCGCACCGGAGAATTATCCCATCGAGGATAACCAGCTTCAGCCGAATTCAATCGATCTCCGGCTTGGAGAAACGGCTTACAGGGTACGTTGCAGCTTTCTGCCGGAAAGTGAAAGTGTGGAAGAGAAGCTGGGGAGGCTCACGCAGCATTCGTTTTCCATCGTTAATGGGGCCGTTCTTGAACCTAATTGCACCTATATCATTCCGTTGCTCGAAGAAGTGCATCTTCCTGATTATGGGGAGCTGATACAAAGTTCCGGCAGCAAAGGCCTGAATTTTCGCGAACCGCTCAGCGCCAGGACGAATCCCAAAAGCTCGACCGGGCGGCTTGATATTTTTACACGGGTTATAACAGACTATTCGCATCGTTTCGAAGAAATTACACCTGGTTATTCGGGTAAGCTATATCTTGAAGTCGTACCCAAGACCTTTTCAATCAGAGTTCATACCGGGCACCGGCTAAACCAGTTGCGGATCAGACACGGATCAGCACGATTGACAGATCAGGATATTGCGAAGGTTCACCAGGTGGATCCGGTCTTATTTGATGATCAGCGCAAGCCGCTTAGTAACAAGGATCTGAAGATACAAGACGGACTATTCATGAGTGTGAGTTTGAATTCGACGAATGATAAAATCATTGGCTATAAAGCACGTAAAAACCGTGACCTGATCGATCTTGACCGTGTCAATTATTATAACGTCGTGGATTTCTGGGAACCTATTTATGCGGATCATGGCAATGCCGTTATCCTTGAACCAGAGGCCTTTTATATCTTTTCTTCTAAAGAACGCTGCCGAATTCCGGCACAATTGGCTGCAGAAATGGTTCCTTACGATACCGGCTCCGGGGAACTACGCACTCATTATGCCGGTTTCTTTGATTCAGGCTTTGGTGGTTCTGTTGCAGCAGGCGGAGCGCGTGCTGTACTCGAAGTTCGATCTCACGATGTCCCGTTTCTGATCGAGGATGGCCAGACGTTCTTTAGGATGGTATTTGAACCAAACACGGAAACGCCCGAATTTATATACGGCGAAGAAATAAACAGCAACTACCAGGGACAGGATCTTAAATTAGGTAAGCATTTTAAATCATAGAGTGTACTTATGACTGACAAGACCGTTGTCAAGTGTGTCTGTCACTGTAAAACGTTCAAAGAGATCAAAGAATACGCTCAGGCACATAATATTAAAACGACCGACGAGCTTGTATGTAATAAAATATGCGGTCGTGGATGCGGGTTGTGTTATCCGTATGTAGAAAAGGTGTTGCGAACTGGTGAGACAGCCTTTCGACCCGGAGATATTTATTGATGTCCAATCTTCCTGAATCCTATACCGCGAATCCGTGTTCTTAAATCCATTTTACCTGGTGTTATTATCAGTCAGTTATAAAAAACCATGAATTTATTTTATGCTCCTCCCGAACAATGTAGAGGAGATCTCGTTTATTTGAGGGATGAGGAAGCACACCATGCCATCCATGTGTTGCGGTATAAGGAAGGAGATGCCATAACTGTCGTTGATGGAAAGGGGAGATGGTTCGATGGTCAAATCATTTCATGTTCGAAGAAAGAGGTTGCCATTGAAGTCAGTGAAACACGGCAACTGATTGATGGGGTTACTTTAAAACAACGAGTCCTGGCTCTTGGACTCATTAAAAATCGTCAGCGTCTTGAATTTGCCATAGAAAAGTCTGTGGAGTTGGGAGCAACGGAAATAGTGTTGTTTCAAAGCCAGAATTCAGAACGTGAGAGGGTACGAATTGACCGTTTGGAGTTGATCGCCAGGAGCGCCATGAAACAGTCTTTGCACGCCTGGCTGCCGGAGATCCGGTTTATGCCGTCGGTTTCTGATCTGATTGATGAATATGGGGCGTTTCACATGCTTTTGGCACACGAAAAGCATGACAGTTTTCCCAACGTAAACACCGATTGGCTAAGTGATGACCGGCTGATGGTGTTGATCGGGCCGGAAGGAGGGTTTGCGGACGAGGAAGTTGAGGAACTCACAAACGCCGGCGCCGAGCTCGTATCTCTGGGCAACTACCGGTTGCGTGCTGAGACGGCTGCTATTGCTTTTCTGGCAAGGTTGATAGGTTGATATAACGACCGGGAGTGAATCCATGAATAAATGGTTATGTCATTGATTAACCCGGATTATTCACCAAGAAATTTAGTGGTGGGCAAGGCGTCACGGAAATGGCGCCAGAATCGTACTTGTGTACGTTGATAAGCCATTTTTGGGACAACGCAGCCCACCGTTAAAATTCGAAGCTATGAATCATCATACCCAAAATTGAGTATTCCTATCAAATTTATAAACATATTAAAATCAATATTATGACTACTTATTATGCCTCTTTTCGTGAATAATTCGGGTTAAATTATAATGACTATCCGGTATCACTCCAGTTGTCATTGTTTTTTCCGGGATCAGAAAATATAAACCGTCCCGATAGATTGGGACCAATAAACGATAAAATAGAGAGTCTTACTCCGCGAACCTGGCGTACTTGCGGTTAAATGAGAGATATATCAATTAAGGATAGTCATTTAAATTATTTATCATTTAATTGTTAAATTGAATTGATTAAATAACAAAAAGGGCTTTTCTTATTCTTGTAAACATCAAACAGTTTTTTATCAGCACTCGCCTGTAAAAGTGGAGCGAATTTAGGAGATGATTATGAACAGAGTTACGATTTTGGATAAAGTTGACTATAAATGGATATTAGCAGTCATCTTTATCATGTCCGCCTTTATTCCTTTTTCCGTTCACGCTCAGACCATTTCCGGCTTTACTGACCATTTTGAGAACGGGACGCTCGATACGTTGTGGAATGGGCAAAGGGATACCTTATGGTGGGCTGAATTTCCTCATACATTTGATTTAAATGAGAGCAATGGTGTCCTGAATATTGATTACACCAGGGATGCCCAGAGTGCTCAATGGGACGAATTCAACTTTTTGCCGCCTGCAAATATTGTTGTGACCGGGACTCCAAAAATCACAATGGATATAAAATCAAGTGTGGCGACGGTCTATACCGTTAAACCTATTTATAATGATAATCCGTCTGGCGGATGGATACAGACAAATCTGCCCGGAGATAATCAGTGGCATTCATACACTTTTAACCTGGTTGCAGGCGACACTTTAAACAGGATTTATATGTATTTCGATGGTGGGACCACCGATCCGAAGTCGGGTACCATTCAGTTCGATAATTTCAAAATTGCTGGTTTTTCCGTAAACGTTTCCGGGTTGAAAGCTACGTTGGTTGATAGCGGTCATGTCGATTTAAACTGGTCGGTGGATAAACCTGATGTCACTGATCATTATAATATTTACCGGAGCACATCCGGAAGCTTTACGGCCAATTCATTAACGCTAATTGGCGATACGACTGCTGCGTTATATCACGATCGTGGTTTAATGAATAACACGACCTATTACTATATGGTAACGGCGGTTGATACAATAGGTGAAGAACATGCACCATCGGGTGAAGTCAGTATAAGAACGCGTGTACCCGGCGTTCCACCAACCGTTAGTGTAGACAGTACTAATTCGGATAATGTACAGGAATATGAGAAATTTGAAGTTGTTTTGAATCTGCAGGATGCATCCTACAATAATCCGTATGATCCGGATCAGATTGATGTTCATGCTTATTTTAAATCTCCTGAAGGAGATACGACATGGGTCAACGGGTTTTATGATGATTATGACAATGTACAGTCCTGGAAGGTTCGTTTTGCACCGGATAAAGTTGGATCATGGGAGTATCAGGTGTTTGCGACAACCCCGGATGGTGCCGGCGAGACTGCAAAGAAAACGTTTACTGCTGCTCAATCCGATCAACACGGCTGGCTGACCATATCGCCACAGAATCCGAATTACCTGGCTTATACTGATAGCACATCGTTTTACGGTCTGGCGGCTTACTATCCCTGGAATGTCACAGAAAGTGGTTTGGATGAGCTAAAACAGCACGATGTAAACATTATCGGATACTGGAACAGTACGTATGACAACGCGGGCAATGGCGGCGGGACTAATCTTATTGAATCTATGAGTTCAGGTTTGGGCCGTTATGATCAGCAGAAATGTGGACGAATCGACCAGATATTGAGTTGGCTGCATGCAAGACACATGAAGATGATGTTTGCCATATGGGCGCACGATTATCTCTGTCTTCCGGGGCAGCCGTGGAATAATGCAAGATATACCCAGGATAACCCGTATAGTACCATTGTCAGCGCCGGTAATTTTTATGGAGATAGTCTGGCTTGGGTATATCAAAAGAAATTATATCGCTACATGATTGCACGCTGGGGATACAGCGAGAATTTAGGAATCTGGGAAATCATAAACGAAATCCATGGAACTACCGGTTATGTGCAACATCCGGATCAGGCTATTGCGTGGGTAAACAAGGTACATACGTATCTCAAAGATCACGATCCTCACAAACGGGCCACAACGGCTTCGTTCGGAAGCTCTACGATATGGTCGGGTGGATCTATTGATGCAGATATGCCCAATCGTCACTATTACGAGGCTCAGGGTTATCCACGACCTTATGGGAATAATGTCCGGGACGGCTTATATGACGCTGTAAATGAAATGAAGAACCTTAAAAAAGCGGGTAACAGGCCCGCAATTTTTGGCGAAGCCGGTTATACCTCAATGTTCTCTTCAGCAAGCAGTTCTGATTATACCTATGAGATGCATAACGCCTTCTGGGCGGGTTTGACGAATGGACTGGCATCGACGCCTTTCTGGTGGGATTTTACGACTAAGTCGGTATTTACATCAGCAAGACTGGACCTATATAACAAGCTGAAACCATTTGCCGACTCCCTTTATTTAGCCAACAGCCCGAGTAGTACCTTTACGGTGTCCGGAACAGGTACTGATGGATATGGGATAGAAAATGACTCTACAGCATTTGGATGGATGTATTCCTACGCTTCAGGCGATATATCCGGCACTCCTGTAAAAATCACAAATCTGAGTGATGGAACCTATATTATGGATTGGTACGATACCTGGAGTGGAACCGTTGCGGCAGTTGATACGGTCATTTCTGTAGGTCACCTGATGAACACGGAGGTACCTAAACTGACTGCAGCTCATAAAGACATTGCTTTTAAACTGAAATCGATACCGGGCGGGACAAACGGTACGACATTAAACCTCTTTTTTAAAGATGATAATATCGTTGCTGCCTCAGATGCGCATTACGATATCGTGGCCTATGTGACTGACAATGAGGGACGTTTGGTCACCAGCCAAAGTCATACCTTTACTTTCAATCTCAACGGACCGGGGAGTCTGACCACTACGTCAATTAAAGCAACAAGAGGTATCGCCGTCATACAATATCTGCCTCCTTCAGATTTGTCTGGGGGAAATATTAGCATAACGGTTGAATCGAATGGTTTGACAATGGCAACGCTTAATAAAATGGTTACGGATATTGAATCGAACAATCAACAAACAGTACCTGATAAGTTTGAGTTGGGCAACAACTATCCGAATCCCTTCAATCCAACGACTAATATCAAGTATTCCATTTCAAAAGCAGTTCATGTTCAACTCAGCATTTATAACATCCTGGGGCAGCGCGTTGCAACTCTGATCGATCGAAAACAGACAGTTGGCCGTTACCAGGTCTCTTTTGATGCAAACAGGTTTTCAAGCGGAGTATATATATACCGGTTATCTGCCGGCGATTTTGTTCAGACCAGAAAGATGACTCTGTTGAAGTAAATCAGATCTGGCATTATTAAAATTTTGTTTCCTCCGAGCTGCCGATTTTTGTTGGTGATGCGACAATCGGTACAGCATAAAAAAAGCCGGGACTTTATAACCCCGGCTTTTTTTGAAATTGATTGTTGAGTCTGAACGCTGTGGATTAATTATCCATCTCTTTCCTGTCAGGCGTGTGGATGGCTGCATAAGCCTCCAGATGTTTCACTTCCGGCCAGAGAGTCATAGCCTTGTGTAGTGTTTTATCAAAAATGTCATTGTAAACAGGGAAGAAGTAAGAGGGGCCCCAGATTTGGCGCGCCATCTCAGCTTTCATAAAGCCGCTTGAAATCCACGATTCCTTCTTGAAGGTATTCGGTTTTATATACAATGTATCTTTTCTGTAGACCGGCGATTTAACCGTGTCAGTTTCCACAAGTCCGTTTTTCAACAGCAGTTGGTGGAATTTATTCAAAGACTGATCGCTGAAGTGGAAGTTTTTACGGAAACCATCATAGTCGCTGTCGTATTTTTGCTTCACTTCATTGCCATGATCCTGCATGTAACTAAGCACGAACTTGATACCGAGCTGTTTACGCTGCATGAAACCAAAAATGTAGCTTGTGGTCGTGTCTTCCTGGATAATATGATCAGGTACGATACCTCCGCCACCATAGACCGTACGTCCTGCATCCGTTTGGTATTTCAGCGAATCAGGCACGTGATCAATAAATTGTTCAACGTCTGTCTTGGCATTGTTGCTGCGTTTGTACAGTTCGTAGGCATACTCTTCACGGCCTTCTTTGCTATACGGCTTTTGAATGAGTCGCCCTGAAGGAGTGTAGTAGCGTGAGATGGTTACCCGGATTGCGCTGCCATCCACAAGTTCATACTGCTGTTGAACCAAACCTTTTCCAAAAGAGCGTTGACCAACAACGAGTCCGCGATCGTGGTCCTGTATGGAACCAGTCACAATTTCACTGGCACTTGCAGAACCCTTATTGATCAGGACCATAAGCTGCCCATGCTCAAATAATCCTTCAGAACTGGATTTAAATTCCTGATCGTACCGTGGATGTCGGCTCTTTGTCGACAGCAGCTTGAGATTACGCGGGAAAAATTCATCAGCTGTTTCGATAGCCTGATCAAGGAAACCGCCAGGATTGTTACGCAGATCGAGTATCAGCCTTGTCATTCCCTGACCTTTCAGATCCGTCATTGCTTTAACAAATTCGTCGTGTGTAGTGCGAGCAAATCGGCTGATCTTGATATAACCCGTCTTATTATCGAGCATGTAGTATGTGTCGACGGTCGTAAGCGGGATGTCATCACGTGTAATTTTGAAATGCAGTAAATGGCCTGCATGTGCACGAGCAATGCCAACTTCGACGACGGAGCCCTTTGGACCACGCAGGTGATTGACAACCTGCTCGTTTGAAAATCCAACAGCATTGGAATCGTCGATGCTCACAATTTTGTCACCCGAAATTATGCCAACCGATTCACTTGGTCCGCCTGAAAGGGGAGTGATAACTGTGATTGTATCATTAATAACGTCGAACTGAATTCCGATGCCCTGGAATTTTCCATTGAATTCCTCACGGACGCGCTTGTTGTCCTCGGCTGTGATATAAATAGAATGGGGATCGAGATTTCGGAACATACCCCGAATCGCATAAGCCGTAAGTTTGTCCATATCCTCTTTAGGATAATTGTTGGACAGGAAGACATACGCCTTTTCGAATTCCAGTACGGATGAACGTAAGTCGTGAACCTTCACATCGGTGAATGCAGTATCAATCGGCGTGTTCTGGATTTTAATGGTGCTGTCATTCAGGTGAGCTACCATGTTTCTGATACTGTTCTCGTATAGATTGGTAACATTGACCGGATCGACATAATTATCCAGAATTCTTTTTTCAACCTGAATATACTTCTGAATATTTGTACGGTCATCGTTCTTATTGACGGTAACCGGATCCATACCTGTCAACCCTAATAACGCTATAGCTATGATGGCTATCAGGTTAGGTGTGAGAAACTTCTTTATAGACATAGAGCTTGAGTGAGGTTCAGTGAAACTGCTGAATGGAAAATTACAAATACCCTTAAACTACAGTATGATTTCGTAAGTTTCCTGAGTTCCAAACAGAAAAGTAATTGTTATGGGTAAAATTATTCCGCCTGTAGAATAATACTGTTTTCATGCAAAACGGGCAAAGCTTCTTTTTATTGGATTTGTCCCGTCTCGTACTTCCTGATCTACAGGATATAGTGACTGAGGTCCCTGTTCTGAACAATGTCTTTTAATTGTTTCTGAACATAATCCCGGTCAATTTTAAGATCGCCGATGCTAATGTCGTCTGGCACTACGTACAGAACCTCTTCGAGCACACTCGAGAGTATGGTTTGCAGCCGACGGGCACCAATATTTTCAATAGTCGCATTAACTTCTGCGGCGAGTTTGGCTATCTCTTCTATAGCATCGTCCGTAAAATCAAGTTTTATACCCTCCGATGCCAACATTGCCTGATATTGTTTGGTCAATGCATTTTGAGGAATCGTCAGAATCTTGTAAAAGTCACTTTCGGTCAGGCTGTCCATCTCAACACGGATAGGGAAGCGACCCTGAAGCTCCGGTATCAAATCGGACGGTTTGGCAACGTGAAAAGCTCCGGATGCCACAAAAAGGATGTGGTCCGTTTTCACCATTCCGTGTTTCGTCATCACGTTACTGCCCTCGACGATTGGAAGGAGATCACGCTGAACCCCCTGTCGACTGACATCAGGCCCGCTGCCACGTCCGTCGCCCGATGTGCCGGCAGCTACTTTGTCGATCTCATCGATAAAGACAATACCCGAGGTTTGAACACGCTCAAGAGCTTCGTTCACAGCGGCATCATGATCAATCAGCTTCTCAGCTTCCTCACTGATCAGGATCTCACGGGCTTCTTTAATCTTGACCTGTTTCTTTTTGGTTTTGCCGGGTGAGAGATTACCCAGGAAATCCTGCAGGTTGATACCCATCTCTTCCATGCCAGATGGACCAAAAATCTGCATGTTGGTGGGTTTCTTTGTACTTACATCAATTTCAACGGTCCGGTCGTCCAGATCGCCTTTTCGGAGTTTCTCTCTGAATTTATCCCGTGTCCTCTGGTTGAGTTCGTAATCAGATACCTGTGATTGTGATGCATCGAAACCAATTTGTTTCTCAGAGTCACCCGTTGTATTTATTTCATTGGGATAATCACTCGGTTTCTTAACAGGAGGGATAAGCAGATCGAGAATCCGTTCTTCGACATTCTCCCTGGCCTTCTTCATCACTCGTTCCTGCATCTCCGCTTTAACCATATTGATGCCGATATCGGTGAGATCGCGGATCATGGATTCGACGTCACGGCCAACATAACCGACTTCGGTATACTTGGATGCTTCAACTTTAATGAACGGGGCCTTTGCAAGTTTGGCCAACCGGCGTGCAATTTCAGTTTTACCTACGCCTGTAGGACCAATAAGAATAATATTATTCGGTAAAATCTCATCGCGTATATCATCCGGTGCATGCATACGCCGCCAGCGATTACGCAGAGCAATAGCTACCGATTTCTTAGCAGAATTCTGGCCAATAATAAACTGGTCCAGTTCTTCAACAATCTGCCGTGGTGTTAATGATTTTGCCAGTTCTTCAGATTTATTCATCAATTTCCAGAATCGTCAGGTTATGGTTTGTATAGATACAAATGTCGGCGGCGATGTGAAGCGACTCTTCTACCAGATCACGTGCTGAAATATCAGAAGCATGTTTTTTGAGTGCCCTTGCCGCGGCTAACGCGTAGGATCCACCGCTTCCAATGGCCAGTAAATTATCATCAGGTTCGATGACATCACCCTGTCCTGAGATCAGCAGAGCCGTGTCTTTGTTCATAACGACTAACAGAGCCTCCAGCTTGCGAAGATATCGATCACCCCGCCAATCTTTAGCCATCTCGACGGCCGAACGCTGAAGGTTTCCATTATATTGATTCAATTTTTCTTCAAATCGTTCAAAAAGAGTAAATGCATCGGCTGTTGATCCTGCAAATCCAGCCAGGATTTTACCGCCGTAGATTTTTCTAACTTTTTTAACGGTCGATTTCATGACGGTTTTATCCATGGTGGCCTGACCGTCTCCACCGATCACAGCGGTTCCATTGTGCAGAACCCCCAGCACCGTCGTTGCTTCAAGATTAAATGCCATAATGATTTATATGAATTGGCGATCGCTCACTATTTGAAATATCACTTTTGTCCTCATCTGTTCACCCACAACGAAAGAGTCAGTCCGATGTTTCCTTCTCCGCGTTTTCGGTGCTTTTTTCTTCATCGGATTTACGTGAATGAGACGATCTTCTGGTGTATTTCCTTTTGGGTGCCTCAGACTTATTATCTTTATCTGCCTTATCCTGTTGTTTGCCGTTTACAGGTTGATCTTTTGTCAGATCTGAGGAATCAGATTTTTCAGGTTCGTCCGAACTATTTTCAGCCTTCTGTTCCATCTTTTCCTTATATGCTTTGGCTACTTCAATGGCACGTGGCAGATCTTCTTTCGGTGTCTTATCGTCACCCGACGAATCCGTATTGTCGGTATCCTGAGCGGTGTCTTGTTTTTCGTCTACAGCGGAATCATCATCCTTTGATCCCTTGTAATATTTGGAGATCTTTTTCCCGCTGGATGGCCGGTAAGGATTGGTCACTTTTGATCTTGTCGATGATTTGTCAGCAGTATCAGAACTTTTATTTTCAGTGGCCTTTTTCTCTTTCGGGGCAGTTGGTTTGCGTGAATCCTGCTTACGATTGGATTGAGACGATTTTTTATCATCATGATCATCGTCATGGGAATGATGGTGATCGTGTCGATGCTCGGAATTTTTGCCGTTGCTCTTCTTATTACTGTAGACCTCGAGTTGTGACGGATCACGTCGTTTGGGTGCATCTACCGTATCAACGCTTTGGTTCGGCGTTTTGATGACTTCCTCTATCGGTTTATCAGAAAGTACAGCATCCGTAATATCTGCATCCGATCCGCCGAGCGTAAATTTGTAATCATTCAGTGAAATGGTTTCGTCGGCGATCATTGAAATTTTGATGCCGTAACGAAACATCCAGCGTATGCGTTGACTGAAGAATCCACGCGTCAGGAATGATTTGAGGTAGGGGTTGATGTAGAGATCAACAGCCCTGTAACGTGTAGTATGTTTAAATTTGATGAGCCAGGCTTCAATATCCGACAAAATGGTATTCTGAGATATAACGCTTCCCGAACCGCCGCACATCGGACAGATGCGTGAAACAGAATTGACCACACTCGGACGAATGCGTTGTCGTGTAATCTGTACCAGCCCAAAATCGCTCATTTGCAAAACGTTGGTCTTGGCACGGTCTTTCTTAAACTCTTTCTTCAGCTCATCATAGACCTTTTTTCGGTTTGCATCATCTTTAAGGTCGATAAAGTCGACTACGATGATGCCTCCGATATCACGTAAACGGAGCTGTTTGGTAATTTCCCGTGCAGCCTCCAGGTTGGTCCTCAGTGAGTTGTCCTCCTGGTGCTTGTTGGCGGCATATCGACCCGAATTCACGTCAATGACGTACATCGCTTCCGTTTGCTCGAATATGAGATAACCACCGCTTGGAATTTTAACTCTCGGACTGAAAATAGAATCCACGTCTCTGGATATCTTCATATAGTCGAAGATGTGTTCGGACCCCCTGAATAATTCAATGCTTGGTAAGAGATGGGGAGCAACGCGTGAAACGTATGACTTTATCGTCTTGAACATTGCCGAATCGTCGATCAGTACCCGATTGTAGTCTTTTGCGAACAGGTCTCTGATCAGGCTCTCTGTCATGTCGAGATCCCGGTAGAGAAGGGCAGTTGGTTTCGCCGTTTTAAGCTTATGGAGGATGGATTCCCACTTTGTCAGGAGATCCTTCAAGTCACGTTTGACAAGATCGTCAGGTTGTTCTCCTGCCACAGTACGAACAATGACACCGAATCCTTCGGGCAGGTTATCCGATACGACATTGCGGAGACGACGCCGTTCCTTGTAGGAGCGAATACGTTTGGACACTCCAACATAATCGCCCATAGGTACCAAAACGAGAAAACGCCCCGCCAGGGTGATATCCGTAGAAACACGCGGGCCTTTCGATCCAATAGGTTCTTTTATGATCTGAACCAACAGTTTTTGAGAAGGCTGAAGGATCCGTCCGGCCCGCATCTGTTTTTCAAGACCGGTGGATAAATTTTGCAATTTAGGATCGTTGGCATCCTTTTTGTCAACATCGCGAGGAATAGCATCATCACCATTGAGCATTCGGATATAATCCTCAAGGTGGTCCCCAACATCAGAAAAGTGTAAAAAGGCGTCTTTCGGTGTTCCCAGATCAATAAAAGCGGCTCTGATGCCACTCATAACCTTATGAACTTCAGCGAGATAAATATCACCAACAGTTCGTTGGTTTTCAGGTGATTCTATAAAAAACTGCGCTAATTCACCATTTTCGATAAGAGCTATGCGGGTCTGTTTTCCAGCGGCATGAATAATAATCTGATTCTTGTTCATGAATGTTCGTGATTCTAATGGTGCAGCCGCACGATTTCACCGCTGTGTATGTCAAAGTATCCGAAATGTCTGTTTGGCCAATCATAAATATTCTCAGAAAATTTCTCGTAAATCTATCTACAGTGATAAAACCGTGGCTGCGCTTGAATTTCCGTTCCAGTTATACTTACGGTCGAGTCTATCGTTGCGCGGCCATCTAAATTTCTTTTCCCTACTTCATTCAATATAACCGTGATTCGAGCCGTTTGACCACTCTAAACCGCTTAATCCAAACAATGCGTTAGTTGCAACCCTAAATATAACAGGGTGTAACTCCGACTAAGTCAATCGAATCACACTACGGGAGTATGTATTAATATAACGTAAGTATTGCTTTACTGTCAATGTAACGAAGTGCTTAATACATTTCGTTTGTTCCTAACCGTTCAATTTTCGCACCAGCCGAGTTTAGTTTTCTTTCCAGTGACTCATATCCGCGATCCAGATGGTAAATGCGCAGTACTTCGCTGCTGCCTTTAGCCGCCATGGCAGCAATCACAAGGCTTACACTTGCACGGAGGTCCGTGCTCATTACCGATGCACCTGTTAACTGGGTCGGACCGGAAATTTCAACCCGATTATCATCGACTTCCATTTTGGCACCCATTCGCAACAACTCAGGAACATAGCTGAAGCGGTCGAGATATATGGTATCAGTTACAATACTTGGTCCTGAGGCCTGGGTCATAAGAGTGGCCCATTGTGCCTGCAGGTCAGTCGGGAATCCGGGATATACTTGCGTTTTTATGGAGACGGGCTGCACCTGTCCCGGTGCCTTAATATGAAGTTGATCACCATCGATGGTCAATTCTGCACCGGTTTTACGAAAGGTATCAGGGAATGTACCTAAATGATCCGTACGGACATTTGTTAACGTGACATCAGAATCGGGGTGCATGGCTGCGGCGATCATAAAGGTGCCCGCTTCGATGCGGTCCGGGGAGTTTTTGAGCTCCGCTCCTTTCAGTGAATCGACACCTTCTATCCTCAGCGTTGCCTTACCCATACCGGAAATTTTGGCCCCCATCTTGTTTAGTGCCTCACAAAGGTCAACAACATCGGGTTCCATGGCCGCATTGTCGATGATTGTAGTTCCTTTGGCAAAGACCGCCCCCATCGTGATGTTCACTGTAGCACCGACACTGCTTGGATTTAACCGGAATCGTGTTCCCTGAAGACCACCCGCCGGCACTTTGGCGACCACATAACCGCCTTCCAGATCGAGCTGAGCTCCGAGGGCTTTTAAGCCTTCCATGTGTAGATTTACAGGTCTTGGACCCCATGCACAGCCGCCTGGCAGAGATACTTTCGCTTGGCCGTACCTTCCCAGAAGGGCACCGAGCATGTAAAATGATGCACGCATTTTGCGTACAAGATCATACGGAGCTTCCAGATAATTGACATTGGATGGATCGACAGTAAGCGTATTGCTTTCTTCATCGAAGTCTACACGGGCACCTGTAACCCGAAGTACATTATTAAACGTGTAAATATCTCTTAGCCGTGGAACATTCGATATCGTCGTTGGACCATCCGCAAGTATGGAAGCCGCGATTAGTGGAAGTGCGCCATTTTTCGACCCACTGATGGGAATTGTGCCTGTAAGTGGGGTAGAGCCGTTAATTATAAATTTATCCACTGGTATTAATTTCGATTAGTATTGCATTTTTTTCTACCGAATCACCCGGTTGAACGCGTACCTGTTCGACTTGACCGTCTGCGGGGGAGGTAAGTTCGTTTTCCATCTTCATAGCTTCAAGTATTATAAGGGAGTCACCCTTTTTAACTTTGTCACCTTTCTGGTGCAAGACATCGAGTATTTTGCCGGGCATCGGTGCTTTGAGGGCATTTTGGTCAGTGCCCATCTGCTGGGTAAATCCCATTGATTCCAGTAATAATGCTTGCTCATCTTTGATTCCAACCGAATAGCGCTGACCGTTCAGTGATAATTGTACCCTGCCGTGGTCAACGGAAACATCATCGACCGTGTATGCTTTCAGACCAAGCCGCAACAGATAACGGCCGTTGTCAAGCACTTCCAGGCTATAGGATTGCGCTTGCCCGTCGTTATTAAGAAGTTGGCGCTCCTCATCGATATCCATCGACATCTTTTGGTTTTTGATCTCCACTTCAAATTTCATATTCCTGAACCTTTACAGCGTTTAAACCGGCCCGGGTCGCCCGAAATGAAAACTTCTCAAGGTGATCCGTATCGCAATAAAAAGTCGGTATGGGTTGTGTGTTTTCATCGGACTCGAATACCTGGATACATCCGGCATCGATCAGGTTGATCAAATCATCACGTAATTCACCGGGCTGCAGGCCGGAATCCGAAAGAAGGGATTCGTAAGACTCTACAAATACCAGAAATCCGATAATCTTTTTTTCGCTAGGTAAAAGTGGTCTCATCAGTAGTCTTGTAAATCATGAATATCTTTCATTCAACTTTGATGTCGCCATAGGTAATGAGGTTGAAATTTTCATCATAGACGAACACCCGGTGAAGTCCGATAGCACCACTGTACGATCCATTTTCGGACAATTGGGTTGCATTGAACTGAAGCACAGCGAGTCCGGATGGTAACGGTGATTGCGGTTGGGAGGCCAGCTGCTGGTAAGAGCCGGTAACCGATCGCCGGTACAGGTAAAGTCCGTTAACAGCCTGAACGCCGGTTATCATCAGCTCAATTTTGACCAGACCAGTCTTTACAGGATTGGGATACGCCGGGGATTGTATGTAAACATATCCCTGAAACATCGGCGCAATTCTCCAGTCGTCAGGATCGGTCTCATTATTTACGACCTGACCTTGCGTGTCGGTATGAGTATATCCGTTTGGCGTACGCAGTGATTCTTTCTCAAACTCATTTTGGCCCTTGTTGTTACTGCATGCAACAGCGTAAAACCAAATGCTCGCGAAAATAAGAAATAAGGTTGTTCGACGAGGGGGCATTGAATATGGAATACGTGAGGTATTCGGTTAGTTTAATGGTTGTATCAAAGGTAAGTTATGGAAAAATGAACTCAGGTAAGAAATATTGTATTACAGATGATGGCTCAAAAAGGATCGTTTAGCATCTTATGGTTTCAATAAGGCGGTCAACATCGTATTTTGGATGCTAAATCGTTCTCATATAAAATATTTAGATATGCTAACTATTTGCGGTATAAAAAATTGCAATACCATGAAAAAGGCCTTCAACTGGCTGGAGGAGCATGAGATACCTTATGAGTTCCGGGATTTCAAGAAGGACCCGCTGACTGCAGATGAACTGGATGAACTCATCCATTTTGTTGGTCTTGATGTTATGGTCAATAAAAGAGGGATGACCTGGAAACGCCTGGGGCTCTCGGATAAAAACCTTTCAGATGACGAACTCAAGAAAGAACTGCTTGATCATCAGACAATGATAAAACGCCCGGTGTTAATCAGCGACGATGATGCCGTCCTGGTCGGATTTGATGAAGACAGCTTCAGCAGTTTTGTATCCGACGGGAGTGATCAATGAAGAAAGGTTTGCTGGCTGGTTTCCTGATCATCATGACATTTACAGGATTTGGCAATCAGCCGGCCTCGATGCACATGGCAAGATCCAAAGTTGCCGAGGATACAACACCTATGGTTCAACAACTTTGGAAAGTCAGGGAGCATCTTGTTTACTCGGTCAGATACAGCCTCTTTACGTTGGGAACCGTCACGGTAGATGTTTTGCACGACACGATGTATATGGGAAGATCTTATCGTTATTTCCGAACGACGATCAAAAGTAATCCATCACTGCCGTTTGTCGGGGACAAGGAAGAAAGATTTTACAGCCTGATGGCAAAGAATGACACAATACCCTATGAAGTACTTTACTGGAATGATGACATCGACGACCACATTCATTTCGCATCGCTTTATAAGTTGAGGTATGATCTGGGGAAGGTGTATACGTTTAAAAGAAAGGAAACAGACGGGCCGCTGATAGCCGGTGACACGCTTTCTCTCGATGAGCCATCCATTTGCGGACCTGCCTTCTTTTATCTTTCCCGGATTTATGCGGGAACAAAAAAAAATACGAGTATCCCTATTTATATAAACCAAAAGAAAGACTCCATCCAGCTGCGCAACAAGGGAAAGCAGGATAAAATGCAGGTTGATGCTTTCGGAGATAAACCTATAAAAGTATACGAAAGTACCGGTAATGCCGCCTTCAACGGGCCATTTGGATTTCACGGGAAGTTTACTGCCTGGTTTTCCGAAGATTCGCTGCATGTGCCGGTTGCGACAAACCTGCGTGTCTGGATTGGAAGTGTAAAAGTAAGACTGGAATCATACGCTGCATATACTTATGAGTGATAATAACACAAAGCCGACTGTTCATATCGTACAACTTGATCATGCAAAAGACCTGCCATTGCCATCTTATGAAACCGGCCATGCTGCCGGAATGGACCTGCGTGCGGCTGTTGGTGATCGGACGACTATCTGGCCAGGCGGCAGGGTCCTCGTGCCGACAGGATTGAAGATTGAGTTGCCCGTCGGTTATGAAGCACAGATACGCCCGCGAAGTGGTCTGGCAATCCGAAATGGAATCTCACTCCTTAATAGTCCGGGAACCATTGATGCCGATTATCGTGGAGAAATAAAGGTGATTATGATCAATCATGGCGATCAGGAATTCGAAATCAATCACGGAGATCGCATCGCCCAGATGGTGATTGCTCCAGTCACCCGGGTTCGTATGCAACAGGTTGAAGTACTAAATGACAGCGAACGCGGCGAGGGTGGGTTTGGAAGCACCGGTGTAAAGTGAGTGAGGGAATGATAATAAAGTACTGATTTGTCTAAAATAGGTGGGGCTTTAAAACGAGCCGTAAAACCCACCTCTTAATCTCCTCCCTGGAGGATAGACGAATTTCCCCTCTTGGGTGTAGGGGTGGTTTAAAGCGATGACATAGACCCAAATTCACAATTAAATACCTGTTGCATCCTTCATGATGGCAATAAACTACATCATTTCGATCGTTGTACTCACTGTTTAAGGTGTACATCCTTACTCTTAATAATTATCACCACAGATTAACCGGTATACTGATTCATGATGAGTTACCAATCGAAATCGGCAAAGCCGGTTATCCTGCTATTGTCCTTTCTCTTGATCATTCCCGTTTTGGGGTTTGGGATGTTTTACTCCGGAGCCGGGAAGAGTAGCGACTCAACAGTCACCCGTCGTGAGCTTGTCCATCGGTTTTGGAACATAAGAGAGCATCTCACTTATAAAGTTAAATATGGATTCTTGACCCTTGGATCGGTGATTGTCGATGTTCTGCCGGATACCAGTTATCGCGGGAAAATGTACCGGGAGATGCGGGTCATCGTGAAAAGTAACCCATCGCTGCCGTTTGTGGGCAACAAGGAAGACGATTTTTACAGTCTTATGTCACGAAATGATACTACGGCATACGATGCTTTGTTCTGGGCAAATGACATCGATGATCATATCCATAACAAGACTCTGTATAAGTTGCATTACGATGAGGGAAAGGTTTACAGTTATATCAGGGAGAAGTCCGATGGACCGTTGATCGCTAAAGATACGCTACCCCTTGATAAGCCATCCATTTGCGGTCCGGCTTTTTTCTACATTTTTCGCTTGTATACCCAACCCGATGCACGGGGAAGGATACCTATATATATCAACCAAAAGGAAGAAACTGTCAAACTGAATTGCGATGGGGATAGGCGTAATAGTAAAATCGATGCACTTAGCGATACGAAGATCCCGCTGATCAAGAGTTCGGGAAACGCAGGTTTTGATGGGCCGTTTGGTTTTAAAGGCGATTTCTCGGCATGGTTCACGGACGATTCACTTCGGATTCCCGTATCAGCGCATCTAAAAGTGTGGATCGGCAGCGTGAGTGTGCACCTGGAATCCTATCGGTCAGTGGAGGCTGTGGATCATTGATATGAATCGGGAAATTAGGGAATTAGGGAATAGGGATATAAGTAGTTCAACGTTGCTCAGTACTCACTACTCACTACTCACTGCTATCCCTACTAAACTTCCGGCGTTCATTTTCAAACTCCTCGTTGCTGATAAGTCCCTGCTGCCATAATCCCACAAGATTATCCATAGGATCGAGGCCGCCTACTTTTACATCTTTATGCCAGGTGCGGTCTTTTTCGAAAATTTCATCGGTTTTCCGGTACATTTTTTGGGCCATTTCAATGGCATGCTGAATTTCTTCAGGATCCCGGATGCCAAGCATTTTGATCTTTTTGTCATCACCTTCAACGACGAGTGTCCCGAGATCGGACATGCGCTCCGACCAGCTTCGGGTGATATACATTTTTTCTACATGGCGAATTTGTATACTTGACTCGTGATCTTTTTTATATGCTTGAATACGGTCGTTTGTAATGATATAGCGGCGGTCTTCAAGGCGGGCTTTGAAAATAAAGAACAGGATGAGTCCGATGCCGACAGGCATAAGAAGTACGCTAATAATGTAGGCAAGCAGGTTGTAATTCCATTCGGGCTGTAGTTCAAATGTTTCTTGGGATTCCGGCATAATACTGGAGCTTGTATTTTTAAAAGTTTATAAAACTTCAGGTTAATGGATGAACGTGTAAAATCGCACTTTGTTTACCAAAGCCAACCAATTTTTTGTATATTTGATTCGTTTCTTTGCGGTGGCTTCGGGCAGAATAAAACCATCACTCTAAAACTAACGAATTAACGTGAAATTCTGGAAGTATGGCGTTGCCATATGGCTGACCGCTGTAATCATTGCAGGTTTTCTGATCCCCATACCCGATATACCTATCCTTCAGCAATCGGCCCGTAATCTATTTTTCCATGTTCCGATGTGGTTTACGATGACGGTCCTTTTTCTTATTGGATTGTTCTACAGCATCCGATATCTGAATGATCAGACTCTGGACTTGGATCTCAAAGCTGTTTCAGCAAATGCAGTTGGTGTGGTCTTCGGCATATGTGGATTGTTTACCGGCTCATTGTGGGCCCGTTTCACATGGGGGACCTGGTGGACATTCTCAGAACCCAAGATGAATATGTCTGCAATGGCATTGATGATTTACGTGGCATATTTTGTGTTGCGATCAGCATTTAATGATCCCGACAAAAGAGCTAAGATGTCGGCTGTGTATAACGTGTTTGCCGCGAGTACTATCCCGTTTCTGATTTACATTATCCCCAGACAGTTGCCGAGTCTGCACCCGGGAGCTTCAGGTAACCCGGCTTTTAGTGATATGACGGCTCCTGTGATGCGTTTTATCTTTTACCCCGCAATCATCGGGTTTATAGGGCTGGCAATGTGGATGCGCGATATACTGCTGCGTTACATGAAACTCAGGTCGGCGACTGAAAATACTATTTGAATGACCCTAACTACACTTATTCTACAACAAGACACGGCTCAGGCCGTTGATACGCTGGGCAAAACGGCCGATACCAAGTGGAAAGCACTAAGCCAGATGCCGCAGTCTACCACAATAATACAGGATATGGCGTCACACGATTTGATTTTTATCGTACTTGGAGTTACGCTGATAATATGGTTGATTTTGCTCTTCTTTATTATTCGGCTCGACCGAAAGGTATCGCAGCTTGAGAAGAAGCAGAACCAGACAGAATTATAAAACCAGGAATCACCATTATGAAACCTAAAGTTCTAATCGGTGTTTTTGCGATCATCGGTTTCACCTCACTGTTGTTTTACAACTTTGGCAACAGCATCAGTACGTATGTGAACTTCGCACAGGCCCAACACATGAGTGGAAGTGAAAATATTCATGTGGTTGGCAGGTGGGACAAAGATAAACCAGCCGAGTTTTCTTCAGAAACGAAGTCGTTCATTTTTTACATGAAGGATATGAAGGGGGATGAATGCAAGGTTGTGTATTCAAAACCCAAACCAAATAATTTTGATCATGCCAAAAGTCTTGTTGTGATTGGACAGTTGAAAAATGGGGTCTTTTACGCAGATTCCATGCTTCTGAAATGCCCATCGAAATACAACGCCAACGGCGACACCATGAAAATGCCTAAAGCCACCAGTTGATGTTAGGTTTAATCGGTAAGACATTAATCAACATTGCTTTCGTCTTGTCTTTAGGTGCCTTGTTCGCCTATTTCAAGGCCGGGAACGATGAAACAAACACACGCTACGAGCGCATCGGTCACTATTTCTTTGCGGCGGCCGGATTACTCATATTCCTTTCAGGAGGATTATTGCTTTACCTGGTGCTTACGCATCAGTTCCAATATTACTATGTATATGAATACACGAGCAAGGACCTGCCGCTTCGTTACCTGATATCCGCCTTTTACAGCGGCCAGGAGGGAAGCTTCCTTTTATGGATATTCCTGACGATTCTTTTTGGCGGGATCGTGGCACGGTTTACATCCCGTACCTACCGTGCGCCCATGCTGTTCTTCATGACACTGTCGGTCGCATTCCTGCTGTCGATGATTCTCGGAATTCAGTTAGGAAGCATCCATATCGGGGCCTCGCCTTTTCGCTCACTTGCAGAGGCCATGCCTAACGCCCCGTTTCTGCAGGCCAACCCGGGATATGTGCCGCCGGACGGCACCGGTCTGAATGATCTGCTTCGCAGCCCTTATATCCTGATACATCCGCCGATATTATTCTCAGGCTTTGCAATGATGACCATCCCGTTTTCTTTCGCGATGGCAGCCCTGTGGAAGAGAAAGTATGATGAGTGGTTCAATACGGCTATTCCCTGGACTCTTGCAGCCAATCTTTGCCTTTTTACAGCTATTTTTCTCGGTGGTTATTGGGCTTATGTTACACTGTCGTTTGGTGGATACTGGGCGTGGGATCCCGTTGAAAACGCCTCCCTGGTTCCATGGATATTCGGAGTTGCCGGCATCCATATGATGCTGATACAACGCAAGAACGGTGCCGCCAAGAAGAGTGCCGTCCTGTTTGCCATTCTTGCTTATCTCGCTATCGTGTACGAGGCATTCCTCACTCGCTCAGGTATACTGGGGAATTCATCTGTCCACAGTTTCGTCGATCTTGGACTTTACAACCAGTTGATCATTTTTATGGTTGTTATTTCGTTGATTGCCCTGGGTATGTATTTCTACCGGTACAAAGATCTGAATGACGGGGAATCACTGAAAGTGTCAATTTTGAACCGTGAGTTTCTTGTTTTTACAGGAGCTGTCGTCCTGCTGCTAACCGGTGTGGTTATCCTGATAGGAACCAGTTCGCCGATTATTGGTAAATTGTTCGTCGCCAATCCAACCCCGCCGGCAAAGAGTTTTTATAACGACTGGACGATGCCATTTGCTATCATACTAGCTGTATTGACTGTACTGGGACAGTACCTGTGGTGGAAGAAATACGATGCAGAATCTCTCTCGTCAGCACTATTAGCTCCTTTAATGCTTACCTCGGTCGTAACCATGGTATGTATCATATGGGGACAAGTGACAAATCTTGCCTATATGGTATATTTGTTTGCCGGGTTCTTTGCTGTTTTCGGCAACGGTGCTGTTTTATATCGGATGGTCCAAACAAATCCGAAACGCGTAGGTGGTACCATAACCCACGTTGGATTTGGCCTCATGCTGATTGGTATCCTGACTTCATCCGGCTACAACGAGACCCTGCTAACGCCAGATTCGGTCTCCTATAATAATGCCGTTGAGAAAGGCATGGTAAAGGATAAAGATGGTACGCCCATCGTAAAACCGATCAATTTCTTCGAACTTAAAAAGGGCCAGCCCAAAAAGATCGGGCGAAACATGGTTGCCACATTTGTGGACATGAAGATGAATAATACCGATCACCCGGGCGGTCAGATGTATACCATTCGTATTCAGAATGCCAGTGATACATCCAAAAGTTTTCTCATGCAGCCGATCGTTTACCCTATGATGGGTTCTTCAACTGCACAAAATATTAACTGGGCTGTCAATCCCGAGGTCAAGGCTGGATGGACTCACGACATCTATATGTATGTCGGAAACAGTTCCTATGTAGAAGACATTAACAAGCGGGCCAAGGAAGAAGGATCGCTACAGCCTGTGGCTGATGTCGTATCCAATGGGTCCACACAAGCAACTTCAGATAATAACAGCGGTGGCACTTTGCATGATCTGACATTCCACCGTGGCGACAGTCAGACTGTCGGTGACTATACCTTTACGTTCGATAATTTCGAAAAGGCAACAGGTTCTGCTGTTCCTGACAGTGCAATTATAGCCGTCAGAGCTATCATCAACATTAAAGACAATGCTGATGGAACAACCAAGACTATCAAACCGCTGTTTGCTGTTGTGCAATCGGGCGGACAAAAGGTGACTTATGCTCCTCCGATCAGTATTGACGATTGGCATTTCGGCATCCAATTCAGTTACGTGAAACCGATGTCAGATCAGATCCAGATACGGGTTGATGGCCTCAGTGGACAGGTGCAAAAAGCCGAAGACAGCTGGGTTGTCGTTGTGGCCGAAAAGAAACCATTCATCTCGCTTGTTTGGATTGGGGTGTTTATCATCATAGGAGGATTCCTGGTTTCGATAATTTACAGGCGCAAAGAAAGTAAGATGCGCATTTCCCGGAAACTCAAAGCTAGTGAAACCTAATTTCAGAGATTTTCATGGAGAGATATAAGTGGCTGGTTTTAGGGTTTATACTGATCATTGTGGGATCGTGTGCCACTACGATATCTGCTCAGTCGTTCCGATCGCAAACATCGGAATTACATACACCGAATCCCGGACGTGCCCTGCTATATTCACTCATCATTCCCGGATTGGGTCACTACTATATCGATCACCATCACTGGGGACGTGGCCAGGTACATCTCGCCGCTGAAGCCATTCTGTGGACAGCATTGATCGGGCTTAAGGGATATTCCAATGCCTTGCACAACGATATGTTTACTTATGCTGCCGAGCATTCAGGCACTGACATTCGTAACCGGGACCGGAGATTCCAACTCGCTGTCGGTGACTTTAACTCCCTTAAGGATTATAATGATTATCAGGTCAGAGCCAGAAACTGGAATGAAATCTATCCTGGTGACCCGAAGTATAGCTGGCTGTGGGACCAGCAGGGGAGCCGCCTGACTTATCAAAACATGAACAATCGGTATGACAAGGCTCACCAGCAAATACCGGCCGTTATTGCTCTGATGGTTGCAAACCGTGTGATTAGCGGAATCAGTGCCTATATTCAGGCGCGACATTTCCGCGAACAAAGGGTTGATGTGGGTCTCGCCCCCGCCGCGACTCAATCAGGCGGAGTGGTGGCCCAGGTTCGAATCGGATTTTAGTAACAAGGATGCCATCACCCGGAGTGATGGCATCCTTGAAATGATTAACCATCTATTGTGCCCCGATACAAAATTACGATAGCATACGACGGCGCTCCTTACTCAGGCTGGCAGTCTCAGCCGGATGAACTGACGGTTCAGGATGTGATTACAGCGGCATTGAAACAGATTCTGAGGGAAGATATTCAGATAATGGGTGCTGGCAGGACGGATGCGGGGGTTCACGCGAGGGGACAGGTCGCTCATTTCGATTCCATCCACCATTTAAGGCGCAAGACTTTTCTGAAGAGTATGTATGGCGTGCTTCCCAAAACAATCGCCGTTACTGATATTCAGGAGGTACCGGGTGATTTTCATGCCCGTTTTTTGGCGTCCGCCAGGGAGTACCGATATCATATCCTGACTGAACCAAATCCATTGGTATATCATCAGGCATGGGAAAACTTCAGGGAGTTTGACACGAGCAGTATGAGAGAATCTGCGGAGTTGTTTATTGGAGAACATGATTTTCTGAGCTTCTGCCGTAAGAATCCCAATTTACAGAACACGATTTGCACTATTTACACAACCGAACTGGAAGAGTGGGATTCGACGATCATTTACCACATCCGGGCAAACCGGTTCCTGCATAATATGGTACGCAGAATTGTTGGGACGTTAGTTCAGGTGGGGCTTCACAAGCGATCCGTGGAAAGTGTAAAGCAACTGCTTGACGAACCCGGCAAACACCGCAGCGGTACAACCGCTCCGGCAAATGGACTGATCCTGGAACAGGTTTTTTATCCTGAAGAAGTATTGACATTTAAGAAATTTCAGAAATAGTCAATTTTGAGTTGACATATGTAGTGAGCTCATGTTATATTTGCATCCGCCTTTAGAGCTGTGGCTCCTACGGCGGACACGGTCCGCTTGATTAAAAGCTCATATTCTTTTACTTGTTGAGAAAGAAATTCTGTCATTTCCAGGTATCTCAATTCCGGGTACTTTAAGGAAGCGGCTGTTATCCCGAAAGCTTTCGGGATGTAGGTTCGAGTCCAGATTAAAAATGACAGATTGTTTCCTTAATACAATGCCATTATTCCTCGGTAGCTCAATGGCAGAGCATGCGGCTGTTAACCGCAGGGTTGTAGGTTCGAGTCCTACCCGGGGAGCAAATATCAACATTCAAGCCTTGTTTGCGTGAAGTAAGCAGGGCTTTGTGTTTTTAAAGTGGAGAGATCGTGAGAGACGAGCATTACGTTAACTTATTATATTCAGAGAGCGGAGATCGTTATTACAAAGGCATGTCGCAAAACCCAGAACGCCGCCTGTAATCCAAACACAACTAATATCGAATGTCATCCGCCGCAGGCGAATCACATAATTAGGGCGCAACGCTCGAAACACTTGCACAACACACGAGCCCACTTCCACGAATGTGGAGGGGATTGGGAGAGGTCTCACAATCGTTGCCGGATGCTGACGGGATTCTACGTTCTTCGACAAATCGAAGAACATCAGAATGACAGATGTGGTGTAGCAATAGTGTATATGGACACCCCTGCGCAACCAACGCAAAAAGAGAAAAAATAATCGAAATTTTGTAAAACGTAGGGGTAATCCCCCGCGATTACCCTACCCCATGATTACCATTACAACCGTGATTACCCTACCCCGCCGATTACCTCACCGCCTGCAACCCGAACATGAAGGAATGTCATCCACCGCAGGCGGATCTCGTAATTAGGGCGCAACGCTCGAAATACTTGCACAACACACGAGCCCACTTCCACGAATGTGGAGGGGGCTGGGGGAGGTCTCACAATCGCTGCCGGATAGCATTTGCAATTAAGTTTGTTTTGAACAGTTATACTAAGTTTTTTGTTGACTTTAGAAACACCTTATTGTTTTGTATAAAATGAGAGAAAAATCAGGCGGAATATAGTGTCGAATCCCGGCTTCGATGGTATGACGGAACCTATATGTGGTGGTTAATAAGGGGGATCCCAGAGATTAATGAAAAAGGGGAAATTCTTAAATGGTATGGCACATGCACTGATATTGAAAAAATAAAACAAGCGGAATTAGGGTTAGTCGAATCCCTGGCAGAGAAAGAAACACTCTTACAGGAAATTCACCATCGGGTAAAAAACAATCTTGCCGTAGTATCTGGTATGATGGAATTGCAGGCTTTCGATGAGAAAAATGAGAACCTGAGACAAAAATTATATTCCAGTTTAGGCCGCATTAAAACCATGGGATCCATCCATGAACTGATGTATCAATCTGAAAGCATTTCTAAGCTGGAAGCTGATAAGAATATTGAGAAACTGGTGACCGGAATTGTACAAACATTTCAAACGAATATTGAGTTAGATCTAAACTTCGATCTCCAAAGGATCAGTCTCAATATCAACCAGGCCATCCCATTTTCCCTGATCATCAATGAAGTAGTCACCAACGTGTTGAAACATGCTTTCGACGCACAAAAGGAAGGAACCTTGTCGGTAATACTGAAAGAACACGAAAACATCATCAGTATCCAGATAGTGGACAATGGGAAGGGACTTCCCCGGATTTCACAAAGTTTAGTAGTAATAAATCATTAGGGATGCAATTAATTGAAACGCTATCCAGCCAACTAGGGGCCAACTTTAGCTACCAGACGGTTGAAGGGGGAACGCAATTCATGCTTACATTTGAAAAAACAGATACTAAAGGGATTGGTAATTCGCTTCTTTCATAATGAGTTACCGATCATCAATAGACCCAAAGATAATTAACGCAGATCGTAATAGATTAAACTTGTTCCCCATTTATAAGCCGGATGAATTGTATTGCGATTCCACCCATCAGTGTAATTGTGAAAATTTTTCACTTGGTCATCTTGGCCAATTTTTGGCAGTTGATTTGGTACTCAATACCTTTTGGTCCTTAAATAGATGTTCCAATTGCAACAATATGTAAACCTCGTTGCCATATTAACTCCCGTTTAGTAGGTTGCTTTTTCTGGATACTCACTCAACCGTCAGACGGCTGCACAGGAATACCAGAATTGTTTTATTGAATGATAAAATTGGTGTGATGGACAGCTAAACAGGAGTTTATATGAAGAGGAAGGACTTTCTAAAGGTTAGTGTAATAGGTGGTGCTGCAGCTGGCTTTGGACTCGGAAGCGTCAGTGGATGCAAACCGGAAGAGCGACGAGCGGCTGCAAAGCCGGTGAAGCCCGGTGATTTTGAACTCGATGAAATCACGGTAGACGAGCTTCAGGATGCTATGAAGTCGGGCAAATATACAGCCGAAAAGATTACTCAGATGTATCTTGATCGCATCAATGAGATTGACAAAAACGGACCCACGCTCAATTCCGTGATCGAACTAAACCCGGATGCTCTTGACATAGCACGACAACTCGATAAAGAACGGGCCGATGGAAAGGTTAGAGGACCTTTGCATGGTATTCCGGTAATGATCAAAGACAACATTGAGACTGGTGATAAGATGATGACCACTGCCGGTGCACTTGCCCTTGTGGGTAATGTTGCAAGCAAGGATTCCTTTATCGCTCAGAAACTCAGGGAAGCCGGTGCTATTATCCTTGCGAAAACCAATCTTAGTGAATGGGCTAATTTCCGTTCGACTCACTCTTCCAGCGGCTGGAGCGGCCGGGGGGGACAGACTCGCAATCCGAATGTTTTGGATCGCAATCCGTGCGGGTCAAGTTCCGGGTCAGGAGCTGCTGCATCTGCCAGTTTATGTACAATCGCTATTGGAACAGAGACCGATGGTTCGGTTGTCTGTCCATCTTCAATGAATGGCGTTGTAGGAGTCAAACCTACCGTTGGCTTATGGAGCAGAGGAGGAATTATCCCACTTTCACATACCCAGGATACCCCCGGATCGATGGCCAGAACAGTTAAGGACGCAGCTATTCTTCTTGGTGCTCTGACCGGCATCGATTCCAGGGATCCGGCGACCTCTGATAGCAAAGGGAATTCTCATACCGATTATACCCAATTTCTTGACCCAAATGGATTAAAAGGCGCCCGGATTGGCGTTGCACGCAATTTCTTTGGATTCAATAAGGATACAGATGACATCATGGAAGCATCAATTGAAGCCATGAAAAAAGCAGGAGCAATCATCGTGGATCCGGCAAATATCGATCCGAAAGAAAAGGGAGGGGGAGACGCTGAATTTCAGGTACTTCTCTATGATTTCAAGAACGATCTGAATGAATACCTGAAGACCGTTAACCCAAATGTCAAGGTCAAGACACTGAAAGACATCATTGAATTTAATAAGGCGCATAAAGCCGAATCGATGCCCTATTTTGGTCAGGAAATCCTGGTGATGGCGGAGAAAAAAGGTCCCCTGACTGAGAAGGCATATAAAGACGCCCTCGCCAAATCACGCCGGGTTTCCCGTGAAGAGGGGATAGATGCGACCATGAAGAAATACAACCTGGATGCTATCATAGCACCGACTGCCGGTCCGGCATGGACAATCGACGTGGTAAATGGAGATCATGATACAGGCGGAAGTTCATCGCCCGCAGCAAGGGCAGGATATCCTGATATCACCGTTCCCGCAGGATACATTCACGATCTGCCGGTAGGGATCTCGTTTTTCGCAGAAGCATGGAGTGAACCGAAGCTCCTGAAATATGCCTATGCATTTGAACAGGCAACCAAAGCTCGCAGAAAACCAGCATTCAGACCAAACATTGGCCTGCCTAAGCCTGAATCACAGAGCTGATCCGGTTTGTTCATTTTAATTTATTTATCACCCTGTCAGGGTCAATAAACCCTGACAGGGTGCGTAAGTAGCCAATCAAAAAAATGTAATTTAATTAACGTGAGTTCGATATAATAAAATCCCACAAATTATCAGTCGGTGAAGGCACCAGATCTTTACCCCCTAACCCCCTCGTATAGTAAAAGTCAGTTAAACTCGTAGTAAAAGATCATGTACCTTGTCAGGGAACACGTGCTCCCCTTGGGCTACGAGCCCGTCCTTTAGTGTGTGTTCCCCTGACCAGGTAAAATCGTGGAATAACATGGTGTATAACACCGCATATAAAACGAGGATGATCTTACTGGTCTAAAGGGGAAAAGAAAGTCCCTTTTAGGGGATTGAGGGGTCAAAAAGGCTAAAAATACCAAAAAAAACTGTTACTAACATTATCAACTTATCTCGAACTCACGTTAATTAGGGGTATTCATTCGTCACAGGTGTATAAGTAGTAGAATAAGCACCTGACCTAATGACGATGGAAATTGAATGCTCCGTTACTCGTCTTTTTGATATAAGTATTACAACAAATGGTGATATAATGGGCTTTTCCGGAAAAAGGGCTTTATCAGGAAGGCCTTAAGAATGGAATTGAGAAAACCTGAGAACCCACAATGACTAGATAGGATTTACAAGTACAGACGGTTTTCCCATTTGCTGAGAAATTCTGAAAAGCCACCCCAAAACAACGAGAGGCCATAGGGGCGGCCGAAATGGGACCGGAGAACTGGTTCGAAAATATGCCAAAGGATACGAGCCATTCTCCGGATCTCTCAAATTTCCCATTTCGTTAATATAAGTCAGATTTCAGGATGCTTTTCGCAGTGACACCGGTAACCTGCTGATCATTTCCTGGATGGCACTGTTTACCATGTCTGACAAATCCGGTTCAGAATGTACTTCAAGAGTTTTAACACCGGATGTACGCTCTTCAATCTCTACAAGTTGTTTACTGACAGTGACTTCTTCATCTTTCCAGATTACATTCCCGCTGTTTGATACCAATTTTAAACTAACAGTGAGTCTGGGTCGATAGCGAACGTCATTGGTATAAGGTGCAATGGGGTTGACATCAATACTTTGTGCCTCAAGATACATGGTGATATCTAACGCGGCATCAGCTTCTTTTGCATTTGTTTTGATATCGGAGCTGTGAGGGAAACCATATGGGCCAACCGGAATATCTCTTTTGCCGGCCAGGTAGTTAGAGGGGAGAAGATTCATGCCTATATCCTTGAAGTCTCTCTGTAGTACTGTGTAAACGGAGTCAAGTTGCTGTTTGATCAGCTTATTTTGTTTTGGATTAAATCTGCGGTGAACCTGTACAAGATCTGCACTGGGAAAGGCCTGTTCTCGTAATGCCACATTAAGGCTGGCATAGTCGCCTGTATTGAATTGATCGGTATCAAAATTTTTCAGAGTGACCTGGAAATTGGACAATAACACTTGATTTGGTTTTTGTGCCGGTTGTAACAGCATTCTGGATGAACAGCCGGACATGACTGAAATCATTAATCCTGCAACCAGAAACAAAGTGAGCAAGCCGTGAAGATTGATGAATATTGATTTCATGGCGGAATTATTATGTGGTTGACTTGTGCATGTATCTCTGCTGTTTAGCCAGTACATATCGGCGAGGTAAGGGTATTTTGAGCAGCTTTTCAGACTCTACCCGGTAAACAACCCCGTTATATTGTTGGTTCCGTAGCATAGAGATACAAAATCAAAATGATATTTTAAAAGCAGTTCATTTACAGATGCGGAAGAACGGAATCTTTACTACGTTTAACGATTAAGTAAAGCATCACGTATGCATAATCGAAGAGCTATGTCGTTAAAAGATAATTCAGAGGTCCTATTTACAGAGGAACAGCAATTTCGCCAAAAATGGATACGGTGTATTGCCGTGGGTATCCCATTATTAATAGTCATGATTATAGCCCTGAATGTTTTTAAGCATCAGAACGGTTCGAATTCGGACTTGTTTATATCTTTGCTTGCTGCAATAATTATAGTTTTGCTGGTAGGCTATCTCTTATGGATTACGACGCTAAAAACGGTAATAGATATGGAAGGACTGACCTACCGATTTGTGCCATTCCATCGGTCACCACGTCATATAGCATGGGACCAGGTTAGCAGTGCTGTCGTTCGCCAGTATCGTCCAATCGTGGAATATGGCGGATGGGGACTTCGCTGGGGATTTTCAGGTCTGGCTTACAATGTGTCGGGCAATATGGGTTTACAGCTGGTACTTAAAAATAGTCGGCGGGTTTTGATCGGAACTCAAAAGCCGAACGAGCTGGAGCAGGTCGTTCAACATCTACAAAAGAAAGAAATTATTCCAACGGTTGTTTAGGGTTGATGACACTACATTTTATAGCGAAGGCGCAGATATCAAACCTGCGCCTTCTTGTGTCTTATAACGGTATGAATAAAGACTGTTTTACCATATTATCACTACGTTAATCAGCATCTGGATTTGGAAAATTATGGCACCAGCACACCATCAATTATATGTATTACTCCATTGGTGCCAATCAGATCTGCTGTTGTTACAGCAGCATTTCCATTGATCATAACCATTCCGTTGTCAAGCGTCACTGTTATCGAATTTCCCTGCAGGGTACTCACCGTTTGAGATGCTTGTAAGTTGCTCGAAAGTATCTTGCCAGATACAACATGATACTTGAGAATGTCCTGAACCTGCTGAGCAGTCAAGTTATCAAGAGTTCCCTCCGGGAGCTTATCAAAAGCTGCATTACTTGGTGCGAAGATGGTAAATGGCCCTTGCGCCTGTAGTGCACTGATAAGGTTCGCCTGCTGCAACAAATTTACTAACTGGCTCAGATGATATCTTTTCGCAGCAACACTGGTAAGATCTGTGAATTTATCAGGGAGCAAGACATTATCAATCGAATGAATTACACCGTTTGAAGAAATCAAATCGGCCTGGGTCACAATTGCAGTTCCATTGATAGTTACATTGCCCTGCGAGTCTTTAACAATGAAAACATGGTCGCCATTAAGAGTTGTGGCTTCTTGCTCACTGCTAAGATCCATAGATTTGACATCTGCGTTGATCACATGGTATTTCAGAATATCCGCCAACTGTTCCGATGTGAGGCTGGACAGAGTTCCAGCGGGAAGTTTATCAAAGGCTGCATTCGACGGTGCAAAAACGGTAAACGGGCCATCACCAGAGAGTGCACTTGCAAGATCTGCACTCACGACAGCACTAACCAGGGTTGAAAAATCAGGCCGTTTCTGGAGGTTGTTAACCACGTTACTGAATGCATCCGGAAGCAGAACATTATCAAGTACATGTATCACACCGTTACTGACATCCAGATCTGCACTCGTGACGAGTGTACCATTGATACGAACTTCGCTATTGTCGATGCTTACGTAAAGCTTATCGCCATTGAGTGTCGTCAGTTCCTGGCCGTCGGAAAGACTACTTGCATTTGCTGTCCCGGCAACAACGTGATATTTAAGAATCTCTTGCAGCTGTTCATTTGTCAAACTGGAAAGTGTACCGGATGGGAGCTTCCCAAAAGCATCGTCAGTCGGAGCAAATACCGTATAAGGACCGGTGTAACTAAGTGTACTGGCTAACCCGGCATCTTTAAGTGCTTGCACAAGAGTATTGAAATCAGCGTTGGATGATGCCAGGTCGACAATATTGGCCGCCCGGATGTTTTGAGGCAGTATGACTTCGTTAACAGCATGTATGACACCATTTTTTGCTGCTATATCTGCTTGGGAAACCGTGACGTTCCCATTGATTGAAACAGTGCCGCCCTGTTTAGTAATGTAGAGATCTCCGCCTTCAAGCGTTTTGACGTCCTGTGAGGTCTGGAGCTGACTCGACAGCACCTTGCCGCCGATAGCGTGATAACTAAGAATCTTGACCACTTGATCGTTAGTCAGACTGGTTAAAGTCCCTTGTGGGAGTTTATTAAACGCCTCATTTGTTGGAGCGAATACGGTATACTCCGTCGAACCGTCAAACATATCCGCGAGACCCGCATCTTGTAAAAGACCGGCTAGTATACTGAAGTCAGAATTGTTTTTTGCAATTTCTGTTATCGTCATATCCATCGGATTATTGGCTACTGTCTTCTTGTCATTGCAAGACGACAGTATTATTGATCCAGCCACCAGTAAAACCGGTAGGAATCTGACCCGATGTTTCTTTACGTTATGATTGGGTGAATTCATAATATTACCTCGGGGGTTTGTAATGATTAAGTTGAAATATATGTGACATGTTACAACTCTAATACACAGCGATTCCCCTGTATGACTAGTCCATTTGAGATTTTTTTTAAAAGTAATCACCTTAGAGAGGATATGTAGAAAAAGGTGGTGTGATTCGGTCGGGTAGGATATGCAGGTACGGGGAGTTTGATGACCTGTTTTAAGAGATAAAGAGTGATTCTAATGGGCAATAAAAATCATTTTTCACGATTCTTCATCGGTTCTGTCCAAATTGATCATTTCAACATGCTGCCTTAATGAAGTCTGGTAAGAATCGTCATTATCGACCCAATGGAAACCAAAAGAGAGTAAAATTACGGCAGCAAGAAGCGGCAATCGTCTTCCTGGTTCATCTGATCTTCCAGAGGCGGTTTGCTTCTTTATATTGCCAGATTCACTATTGCTGTTAATTCTTTCCCAAACGGAGCTTAGTGCCTCATTGACTTCGGTTTCATCTGGTTCAATAAAGTCATTTCGTCGTTGTCGTGTTTTATCCCAGATTTCATCAAAATCGTGAATATCCCCATTATTTGGGTCAATGAGTTGTTTTCTGATATTATCAGGGATAGGAGGCTGTGATTTCGAGTTCTTGTTCATGAGTATTACTAATTGACTTCCCGTTTTCTACCATTTGTTTACGCAAGAATTTCATTGCTGCAACAATGTGATTGTTTACTGTTCGGGGGGCTACATTCATCACAAGAGCAATTTCTTCATGGGTCAAACCTTCAAATCGACTTAGTTCAAACGCTTCCCTTTGCCTTTCAGGAAGTAGATCAATAGCCTGTTGTAACTGTTTTTCAAGCAGATCGCTATTATTATAAGTCTCTGTCTCGTCCTCGTCTTTAATTTGTTCGTGTTTATGCCATTCTAATATATTCACGATAGGAATGTTGTCACGTATATAATTAAGACTGGAATTCCTTATCATTTGATATAGCAGTGCTTTAAGTGACTTATTAGGGTCGATAATTGAACGGGTCTGCCATAATCTGATAAAGACATCCTGTACAATATCACAGGCCGCATCACGATCGCGCAGATACTGGCAGGCATATTTAAGATAGATCCCGTAAGTGTTCCGAAAAAGCTCCGAAAATAATCCTTCATCGTTTGAGGATATTCCTTTTGCCCATATGTTAAACTGTTGTGCATGAATTGAATCCATATAGTTGCCCTTACATTTGTAGTACACATGATATTTGATACATGACTAGTCGAAAGGAAGGAAAGTATGCGCATATTTATCCGTCACTTTGCGGTAAAACACAAGCTCTGTTGAAATCGTTTGCAATAATTATTTTTTGTTACAATAAAACAATTAATATTATAACATAATTCTGGTTGGATAGTATGAGTGAGACCAGTAATCCCCCGATGGAGATAATCAATTTTCGCGATCTGGACGATCCTGAATACATGGTGAGAGACAGCCGGAAATACGATAAAGAGCTACCATCAGAAACACGGTGCGGCGCTTAAAGTGCAACGCGTGCCTTTACGAGTAGAAATCGCACGAGATTCTATAAGCAGCTGGCTGTGGCTTTCTCGCCAGTACGAATCAGATTATGGCTTCACGCTGCCTTGGCAACTCCCACCACGTAATTTTTACCGTAATATTTGGCACATTTAGGACAGTTGGTATAAAAGAAGTAGATTTTTTCTGCTTTCTTTCCCTGATGTTCGACGTGCTGTTCCATTTCCTTGTACCACTTAGCCCGAATTATTCACGAAAAGAGGCATAATAAGTAGTCATAATATTGATTTTATAATGTTTATAAATTTGATAGGAATACTCAATTTTGGGTATGATGATTCATAGCTTCGAAATTTAGCGGTGGGCTGCGTTGTCCCAAAAATGGCTTATCAACGTACACAAGTACGATTCTGGCGCCATTTCCGTGACGCCTTGCCCACCGCTAAATTTCTTGGTGAATAATCCGGGTTAGGTGCGTCTTTATACGGACCTTCAAGCACTTTTGTAATAAAGTCGCCGTTCAGGTACACTATTTGTTCATCCCAACCTTCCGGTTTAAACCTTGGACAACAAACAACCCGTAGGATTGTCGCTCATATCATAAACGGGCAATTTATTCGGTTTCATGATTTACTCCTTGGGCTGAAGTATTGAAAACCATTTCAGATTTTCGGTTTAACTTACGGCTTTTTTATGTTTAGAAAGGATGCCCTATAAGATAATAATTATCCGGGATTTAAGATTGAAAAATCACGGCTCGCCGAACTTCGTGTCGATCGCGATTCCCATCTGCTTCAGGAAGGGTGTTGGCAGTTCACCGCCTGCAAAAATAAACAGGTAATCATTGGGAAAGGTGGTCTCGGTTCCGTCTTCATCTTTAATTGTGACCTGATTTTGATCGTTTCTTGAGACATTTGTCGACCATAAAATCTCAACCTGTCCGGATTCTTCGGCAGCTTGTATTCGTTCTCTGTTGCCTGGTTTGATGCGGTTAAATGAACTCCTGCGATAGGAAATTCTTACTTCGTTTCCGGGACGCTCCGAAAGTGCCAGTGCGGCTTCAATGGCAGAATCACCTCCGCCCACAACAGTGATGCGATCATTTTCAAACTGGTCGGGCTCGCGCATGGAATAGGCTACATTAGGCAAATCTTCACCCGGAATATTCAGCTTTCTCGGTATACCTCTGCGACCGATGGCAAGAACGACACGAAGAGTTTTAAACGATCCGTGAGCCGTTTTTACTGTAAATGTACGATCATTGTTTCGGGTCACATCATTTACGATCACGCCGGTTTTGATATCATCTTCCAGGGATAATTTATCAACGACATCTCCCCATATTTCGATGAGCTCTTCTTTCGAAATTTCGTGATGGGTCAGCTTTTTATATCCGGGAATGTCAATGGGGGCCGTCATTACCAGTTTTTTCCTCGGATAGTTGCTAACGGTTCCGCCGAGCGCTTCACGTTCAAGCGTGATAAAACGCAAACCGTGATGTTTACTATGGATTGAAGCTGATAAACCACCGGGACCACAACCCACGATCACAAGATCGTAAACATCTGCCGGGGCTTTGCGATGTTCTTTAACAATCGCCTCGATGCACTGCCGTCCCTGTTCAAAAGCATTCCGTATGAGTCCCATTCCACCCAGTTCACCAATGATATAGATGCCATCGACATTGGTTTCGAAATTTGCTTTGATGCGTGGTATGTCAACGCCACGTCTTTCTGATCCGAAAACGAGTTGTATGGCTTCCACCGGGCATGATCGTTCGCACAAACCGTGTCCGATACAGTTGGCAGGAGAGACTGCAATGGCCTGTCCGTTCCGCAGACCAAGCACATCGTGCTCCGGACATATCTCAACACATCGTCCTGAACCAATACATTCGTCCGGATTTACAATAGGGTGCAAAGTGGTTGGTTCCTTCAGACCATACTCCAGCGCATAGAGATCCGCTTCTTCGGTCCTGTTCTCCATGTTTTTCTTTTTGCGGGTAAATGGAATCGCAAAGAGGGCAAACAGAACAATGGCAACAATCCAAATGATGAGCATGTCCATAATGAGGGAACCTACATGTAAATGTTGATCAGGAATTTTAAATATTAAATCAGAGCGATGTCATTCTGAAAAGTATTTATAAACAATAATTTGAAAAGGAATAAATCAGAAATTATACCATAAGCTCAGGTACAGGCTCTTACTCTGGGTGACGCTTCCAATCGCTACTCTTGTCTGGAGATCTAAAATCATTTTTTTCATTATCGGCATATAAAGATGTGCAGTTATGGAATGTGTCACAACAACCTGGCCGAGAAAATCTGTGCGGTAAAAATCATATCCCAGATCAACCTGTTTTTGACCAAATGACCGGGTAAATCCACCGCCGGCCGAAAGTATTTTATTCGTATGGTCCGTCCAATAACGACCATGTCCGTTGAAACCCAATTGCCAAAAATGCGTGTGCTGAAGGGAACCGTAAAGACTGTAACTGTTAGCGGTACTTGTCAGGTCGCTTTTCTCAATAGAGGCGTCACTTGCCAGATATCCGTTGCTAAAGTCATAGGATAACCCGCCGCCATAGGATGATCTCGTATAGCTTATGGGATCACCAGTTTGCCATATTTGAAACGGACGAAGCTTGTTCCAGTTGGCATTAGCGTATAATCCACCAATAAGAGCAAACCGACCCTGCAGATAGCCTTCGGTCATGGTCCATTTACTCTGCGTCGGATCCCTGTCAATCTGTATGCTCCCGCCGATAAGACTCCGGCCATATCTGAAATCCTGGTGCACACCCCAGAAGACGTGATTTTGCCAACTGTTTTTGGGATATAGTGCATTGAATGAGATTTCGCTTGATGACCGTATGGGCCCGATATCCTCGCTGGTGTATGCAAACACAGAATGTTTTGGTACTGTGCTGGAGAATCCTTCTGAAGAACGATAGGGTTCAAAACCAGTTATTACACCGACTCCATTATTATACGAACCATACCGAAGCATGAGTCCATCCCAGAATCCGGAAAATCGCTCGTATCGGTTATAGAAGCGCCCAATACTCACCGTAAGCGGCATCGCATCAAACTTCTTGCTGATTTGCATATTGTAGATGCTGAATAAACTTGCAGGACTTAAGCTGCGCTGTTGGAGATACCGGTAGCTCCAGCGCATATTGACATCAAACTGCATATTTCCAGGCAATTGCCTTCCTCTAAGCATAAGATTCAGAAAGGGACTGGCAAACGTCTGCTTTACCCAGCTTGGATCAAGAGAAGAGAAGCGCGATTGCGATAAATTGACATAACCGCCAGTCATGATTCGACCTGATATAACCGGAGATATCGTCGTCGACCTTTTTGCCGCAACATAGGTGGATTTCCTGTTCATGATAGAGGTGCGCCGTGTTGTATCTGCGGGCGTTGTTTCCCGGGCAAGCTGCTTCTTTGATACAGATTCTGTAGAAACGTAGATTTGCTCACCTCGTGTCAGGGAAAATGGCCTGTTAAGGAATTGAACGGAGCAACTCTGAGAGATCGAAGCGATAACGCGCAATCGGCCCCTGATATGCCCGTCCTTTTCACTGGTGTAGACGGAAAGAGTATCACCTGTGGATATTCCCTGGTTGCGCCCGGCATCCAGGTAAAGGGTTTGTCCGGACATTTGTACAATCTGAGCTTTAATCAACGGTTGAGATTCCTGCGCGAAAAGACCCGTTGTAATACAGGAAAGCAGAGTTAGTACGCTGACAAAGAAAAGTGGCCCGGTAACCCTGAAATAATTTGAATACTTCATGTTAATCACCTCCATGTCCGCTTGGATGGCATGAATAGCAGGCCGTGCTTACGTAAGAATAACCATTGACTTCACTGTGATGAGAGTCTGTGGTTGATTTTTCATGAGCATGACAACTCAAACAGGTAAAAGTCTTGTAGTTGGCAGGGTCAGTATGACAAGTCTGGCAAGAAGTCCATGTTCCCTTGTGTGTTCCCGAGTAAATTGGAAAAAATTGGGAATCATGATCTTTAAATGTGGCATTATCCCATGTATCAATACTATGACAATCAGTACACGTTGTTGCAAACCCGGTGCCGCTGTGGGCATTTTGATAATCAGTTTGGTGGCACGAATAGCAATCCTGGTCGTTGGCCGGATGGAACTTCACGTCATATGACGGCAGCACGTGGCAGCTTGTACACTGGATGTTTTTGTGCGCACCAAGCAGTGCAAACCCATTGGATACCGCTGCATGATCAAATTGGGCGTCATTCCATGTCTTAATATTGTGGCAATCAGTACAAGTAGTCGGAAATCCGGAACCATCATGCGCTTTCTGGTAATCAGCCTGATGGCATGAATAACAATCCTGATCATTCGCAGGATGAAACTTCACATCGTATGACGGCAGCACGTGGCAGCTTGTACACTGGATGTTTTGGTGAGCTCCAAGCAGTGCGAAGCCATTGGATACGGCCGCGTGGTCAAATTCAGCATCACCCCATGTGTTGACGTTATGGCAATCGGCACAGGTTGTTGGAAAACCTGATGATCCGTGCGCCCGGTTGTAGTCGTTGGTGTGACAGGTGTAACAATCCTGATCACTCTTGGCCGGGAATTTGGTTTTATAGGATGGCAGTTCGTGACAGCTCGAACACTCAAGTTTTTTATGGGAACCCAGCAGCTCAAAACCATTGGATACGGCTGCATGATCAAAATGAGCATCGCCCCAGCTTTTTACATTGTGACAATCAGTACAGGTTGTTGGAAAGCCTGAATTGCCATGTGCACGGTTATAGTCGTTGGTATGACAGGTGTAACAATCCTGATCACTTGTTGTCGGGAACTTGGATTTAAAGGATGGTGGCTCGTGACAACTGGAACAGCGTAAAGTACTGTGTGCACCCAACAGAGCAAAACCACCGGATGCCGTAACATGATCAAACTTGGAAGATCCCCATCCGGCAGTTGAGTGACATTCAATACAGTTGGTAGAAAAATTATTGGCAACGTGATCTATAGACTTGGCGTTTCTATAGTCTTGCTCATGACACGAATAACAGGAAGTACTGAGAGGCGTGAATGCCCCGCCCCGCCTGGTTTTATGGCAGCTTTCACAACTAATGACTGCGTGAGCGCCGGTCAGCGGGAAACTGGTCCTCATATGAATCGCCCGGCCGTCGACGAGCTGGAAGCTGGTCTGGTTGTGACAGCTTTGACAATTATCACCGAGTTTGCCCTGGTGGACATCGACGTGACAGGATGAACAGGTGTTGGCAGTCGCTTTAGGTTCGTCAAACTTCAGGTTAAGGTGGCAACTCTGGCATGAAATAACTTTATGTTTACCAATGAGCGGAAAGCCCGTGATTTTATGATCAAAGGCCATCTTTTCTTTAACAGGTTTCCAGGTGTCTGAACGGTGGCAGGAGGAGCAGTCGAGTCCCTGCATCAACTTGCCGTGAGGACTTACCGCATCCTGCGCCAACGAAAAGTGGTATGAGAACAGAAATACCAGCAAAACAAAAAGTACGGAGCATATTCGTCGAATCGATATGTTTGCTCGTTTATTTGCTTGCATGACAAGACTCGCATTTAGTGGAAAGGGGGTGATAGCGAACGAATTTGGACCCGTCGGGAGCGGTAACCTGTTTGTGGCAGTCACTGCAACTGACTTTGACATGAGCGCCTGTCAACTTGAATTTCGTCCGGCTGTGATCAAAAGAAGCAAGAATAAATGATTGGGTATCATGGCAGTTACTACATTCACTTCCTAAAGTTGATGAAGCAAATTGTCCATGATGTGGACTGTCTTTAGAGTGACACGTTTTACAATCTTTCTTTAATCCGGCGAACAAAATCCGTTTTTTCCCGGAGGTCACCGGTTTGTGACAACTCGTACACGAGATGGATGTATGCCGGCCTGTAAGTTTAAAACCGGTAGAGCTGTGATTAAATACAATTGATTTTTGATCATCCCAGCTGTCGGTCGTGTGACAGTCGGTGCAATCCAGCGTTTTGGAATCGACTTTTACATTGCCATGGGGATTATCATCAACATGACAATTTTCGCATGCGGTACCGGCAAATTTAAAATGAAGAGCGCCGGTTTGCTTTTCACCTGAACGATGGCATGAATAACAGGGAACGGCAGCATGAGCGCCCGTCAGGGCAAAGGATAATTTAGCGTGCTTCGTGATATCAAAAGTACTTGGTTCCCAGCTGGTTTGAGTGTGGCAGTTAGCACAATTTGTACCACCCATTTTGTTGCCTGCAAATACCCCTTTGTGATAGTCAACATGACAGCTTTGACAATTTTTCGCTTTCGTATAGGGGTAAGTGGATGAGAGCGTTGCTGGGATAAATTTAATTGCAATGCCCTTGGGTAGTTTATTGGGATCGTGACACGAAGAGCAACTAATCTTCGAGTGATATCCGACTAGGGGGAAACCGGTTTGATCGTGATTAAAGGATGAACCACTAATCGCTTTTTTGAAGATATGCCAGCCTTGCTCAGAGTGACAGCTTTGGCAATTAGTCCCCATTGTGCCTTTATGTACATCTTCGTGACAGTCGGCACAGGATGAAAATGCGAGACCAGCGTATTTAACCATGGGCTTGCCTGCCGGCCCTGCAACTTTCTTGTGACAATCCGAACACTTTACCTGGAGGTGTTTACCGGCCAGGGCGAATTTTGTTTTACTATGATCAAATACAAGCGAATCCTTCCAACTGTAGGGAGTATGACAACTGGCACAATCTTCATTTGCAAACTGAAGGCCATGCGGATTATCTTTTTTATGGCAGGGTTGACAATCCGTTCCAAGGCCGAGAAATGTAGTTGAAAGAGCGTGGTTTTTCTGTTTCTCTGAACGAACAAGCCGATTGGTGATAAAGGCTGGTTTATGACAGCTGCCGCAATGCACATCCATATGCTTACCAATCAAAGCGAAGCCGGTTTTCTTGTGATCAAACCGAGTCGTGTCCCAGTCGACCAACTGAAACGTTGCTCCCAAATGTTCTTTATGGCAGGTTGCGCAGTTTTTCCCCGCAACATCCAATGACGCATGAAAACCCAGTTTTTGGTCGATACGCTGCTTTAATGGTTTATGGCAATCAAGACAGAGCGTATTGGATATGCCTCTTTTCCCCAGTGTATGGCAGGATGTACAGTTTGTGATGCCTTCGAGATCAGCATGAGCCTTGGAAAGCTTGCCTGGGGAGATGAGCTGAGCATATGATGGGGATGAGAGAAAGCAAAGAAATAAAAGAACAAACAGAAGTGAAGCCCACGAGTATCTCGTCGGAATAAAAGGGAGATATGTTTGACGATCTGACAAGTAGATTTAGTTGGATTTATTTGTAGTTCCCGTCGACATCTGGGCGAGTTGTTGGAGCGATTGTTTTGCCATAGCCACGACATGCGGATCATTTTTGAGATTCTTCAGCTGCTCCCAAATTTTTTTAGCTGCCTGAAACTGTCCCATATTGGCATGAATGGCTCCGAGATTATAACGTCCGAAGGCATCGTCAGGATAAGCTTTGAGAAGTCCTTCTGTTACCGACAGGGCGTTCTGCCAGTTATTCTGTTTTCCATAACACGTGGCCAGATCGAGCCAGGCCTGATGATTTTTGGGATGTAGTTTCAAATAGTGCTGGTAGTGTGGAATCGCTTTATCCTCTTGATGTCCGTCCTGGTATAGCCGGGCGAGTCTGATGAGGTGTGTCGTATCGTTTGGAACACTTTTAAGTCGTTTTTCCAGCCCTTCAACCTGTGCGTGATATTGGGAGGAAACATTATCAGCATCAGGTATGGTGTCCGCCGGACTCATAGAAGTAGCCATTGCCTGGGTTTCAGCAGTCATGCTGCCGGTCGTATCGGTTTCATTGTGTTGCCGGGTGGTCTTCCATAAAGCGAATCCAACCATTATTAAAACACTAAATGCAAGCAGAATTAGTAATTTGGTTCTTGCTTTCATGATGTGATCCTATGTTAAGCTCCAAAAATCCAGGTATAACCGAACGCAATCGCAACAGCGATGTGAATGATAAGGATGACGAACATGACCATTGCGAGAGGTACGTGCATGACATGCCAGTAGGTAAACATTTTCTGAAACGGCTGAAGCAGCGCAATTTGCTGTGCATTACGCTGCAGCCCTTTCATCATTTGAGCACCGGTTTGTGTTTGCTCGGTCGTAAGTTGATAATCGCCGGCTATCTTTTCCCATTTGTGATTGCTTCGGAAGCGTAATATATCCTGGGAAAAAGCCCATGTAAGCGCCTGCGAGGGGCGAAGAATGCGAGGTACTTCCATCTGAATATTCATAGCTTGCAACACAGTTTCATGTTCCGGCACCATCCGGGAAAAGGTCTGTATAAGCTGACTTCTCTGTTCGTGAAGCTGGTGAACATTCAGGAAATGGCCATCGGGGGTCTTGGGTATTCGCACATATACATATCGTCCGAAAACTCCGCTGGCTACGACAATGATCATACTCCAGAAGGCAATGGCAATGATTCCTGTCAGGCGAAATGAGGTGTGAAGAATTACGAGGAAGGGACCAAGAGAGCATAAAAAGATGTGAAAGCTGAGCCAGTTTCTTAGCTTGCCTAGTTTACCCAAACTCCTGAATCGCTTTCGAAGGCTGTACGTAGTAACACCTACAATAATCATCAGACTCCCAAGAATTCCGAGACCGTGTCCGATGAACCCGGAAGGTTTGTATAAATCATATCCAGTCTGGTGGATTCGCTGTACATAGGGCGTCATGTAATAACTCCATCCTGAAATCAATGGAGGTAAAGCAATCGCTAACCATACCAGTAAATATACTGATGATTTAAAATGCCGAGTCCTTGCTTGCATCAAAAATGGGATTAATTAGTTGTGTAAGCCGAAATTAAATGGTAGCGATGTAAGGGAGGATCTCTTTGTTTAGGTCAATAATCTCGTTTCCAAAAAGCAGACTAACAAAAAGATCTGAAAAAACTTCATGTAATGAAACACACCGCGGTTAATTTAGAGTTAATCTTGGTATATAAAACCAGATAGGATATAAAGAGTTTATTTATGGGATGAATGTGGTTTATCGATGGTGAATGGCTTTATCCAAATATTTAGATATAGTTATATATGCAAATTTGATGCCATCTGTAATCGGATCTTTATGCACTACAAAGGTTAACTTAATTACGTTTGCCCCGATAATTTCCGCATCCAAGTTTTCTAATAATACCCGGGTCGTCTTAACCAAATCAGGATAAATGGGTTTAGAGGTACCTGGGACACCATCATAAGTCGAATAGTAACAGTGGGCTCATTCTTGTTTGCGGCCATTATTTTGCTCTTTGGTACCATTCTGGGCATGACCTGGATATACTGGATTAATGGTCGAAATATCGTTATGCGATTCATTATTTTCGCCGGACCGCTCATTTATCTGGCCATGATCGGTACGTACCTGGTATTTGTAGTGTTTCCCGGTCATTATCTTGCACAGATGGTTATCTACGTAGTATTAATCATTCTGGCGGTTTTTGCACTGGAAGGGGTTGGTCGGTTTTTGATGAGGCCGTTGATTATGAATATGATGATGGTGCTGAAGACGGGCGAAGAGCTGGTCGGCACGTCTGAAACGGGTTTGAGAAGAAATCAGAATTTGACGGCATCAGGAAGGCATCAAATAGAGGCTATTGTCGAGATCGAAGAGACGATTCAAAGACTTCATAAACTCTCAGAGCTTCACCGGGAACATGCTACAGAAACGAAAAATAATGCAGTCAATACGGTTGAGATATCGAAAAAAGGCATCAAAGAAATCTCGATGCTGGACGAATCGGTGCGTCGTATTGAAGAGGGATCTAACGAAATAACCTCGATAACGAAGACGATAGATGAAATTTCATTTCAAACGCATCTGCTCTCGTTAAATGCCTCCGTTGAAGCGGCCAGAGCCAAAGAAGCCGGCCTTGGATTCTCGGTCGTGGCAGATGAGGTACGATCCCTATCCCGAAAGGTTTCAGAGGCTGCACGAATGACAACCGATATTTTGGAAAGAAATCGCAAGGAAGTAGAGGACAGCCGTAAATTCACGTCTGCAGTAGCTGATCTGTTCGAATCATTAAATCAATCTATCAATCATTCAGACAAACTCGCGGATGAAATATCGGCTGCGTCACAGGAACAGTATGAATATGTTTCCAGATCGGTATGGCTTCTGGATAATGTATCCGAGAGAATCCGGAGCAACGCTGTCGAATCTCAAAAATCAGAAGAAGACTCAAAAGATCTGAGCGATAAATCGACAACGCTGCAAAATGTTGCCCGCGAATTCTCCCGGTTAATCAAGGGGAAGTAAGTAATTATAAATTTTGAATTTTGAATTCTTAATTACTTTATAGCTCTTCGCCGTGCTGACTAAGGTCGAGTCCCAATAATTCATCTTCTGCACTTACGCGCAGCGGTGTGATGAAATCGGTGATTTTAAGCAGGATATAGGTCCCTGCAATCACAAAGATGGAAACACCGACCATTGCAATGATGTGTACGAAGAACAGATGCGTTTCGCCGAAGATCAATCCGTTACCGGTTGTGTTGGCAGAATTGATGGCCTTGTGAGCGAATACACCTGTCAGCAGCATTCCCATGATACCACCGACACCGTGGCAGGGGAACACATCAAGCGTATCATCAATAGATGTGCGGGTACGCAGTTCAACCATAAGATTGCTGACCACCGCACTCACGATACCTATCGTCAATGAAGCCGGGATGGATACAAATCCGGCCGCCGGTGTTATGGCAACGAGTCCGACAACAGCACCGATACAGGTTCCCATAGCTGATGGTTTACGGCCTCTGAGGGCGTCAAATATGATCCATGTAAATGCAGCAGCGGCAGGTGCGCATGTTGTCGTAGCCAGGGCCGTTGCTGCCAGTGCATCTGCCTTGAATGCTGAACCGGCGTTAAAGCCAAACCAGCCAAACCAAAGAAGACCGGTACCTAAAATGACGTAACTGATACGGGCCGGTTTGTGATTGGGCTCGTGACGCTTTTTGAGATACCACGCACAGACAAGAGCTGCCCAGCCCGCGCTCATATGGACAACCGTGCCTCCCGCAAAGTCGAGAACACCCAGCTGTGCAAGTATCCCGTCCGGATGCCATGTGGCGTGTGCCAGCGGACAATAGATAAAAAGAGAGAACAGGCAAATGAACAAGAGATAGCTGGTAAAACGAATACGCTCTGCAAAAGCACCGGTAATCAGGGCCGGTGTAATGATGGCGAATTTCAACTGGAACATGGCGAACAGCAGGAGCGGGATGGTTGGCGCTGCCGGCCAATGTGGACCGTTTAAGACGCCTTGCAGCATAAAATAGGTACCGGGATTACCAATTATTCCACCTATATTTTTGCCGAACGCCAGGCTGAATCCGACTACCACCCACAAGATCGTTATCAGCGACATACTGATTACGCTTTGCAGCATGGTTGAAATCACGTTTTTCTTTTTAACCATTCCTCCGTAAAACAGCGCCAGGCCTGGAGTCATAATCAGCACAAGTGCGGTCGAAACGAGCATCCATGCAGTGTCACCGGAATCCACCTGATCAGGATGTGCACTGATATGTGGAAACCCGGGAAATATCAGACTCAACAGTACGACGACTAACAACAATACGAAAGGAAGGATGGCAAGCTTCCTTGTCATTGACATGGTGTTAAATAATTTAAGTGTTCGAGGTAAACTGGTCGTTATTTTATAGTAGATTATTTATAAAAACAAATGTATTTGGCTAATTAATGTTTGTAACTAGATAGATTTAGATAAAAATATTAATGCCCGTTTGGCGAAAATGAAGGATAACAAACCAAAAAAGGGCTTTCATATCATCCGATTTAATTTTTATTAAAAATTTACTTTTCACATAAAATAATTTAATAACTACATCAAGCTTATCCATGTTTGGGCGTATTTGTAAGTGACGGGTTAAAAAAATTAGGAATAGCCGATGAGTATTAATTGTATGCATCTTAATTATTATACGTTATTTCCAAATGAGATGAATTTTATACTGTAAGGTTAATAGTTGTATAAAATGCTGATTTTCTTACATTGCATTGTTATCGATAACATTTTCTGAAAAATCACAGTCCGTCATACACGCCTCAACCTGCTCCTGTAAAAGCAAAAGATGATATATAACTAAGGGAATAATGAAAAACGTACTATTTATAGCCATTTGTCTCACAGCAATAACAGCTTGTTCTCCAGCAAAACGCAAGCCCGTCGATAAAAAACCGAATATCATTTTCATCTATACAGATGATGTTGGATATGGCGACCTCAGTTGCTACGGAGCAACAGGCGTCCAAACACCGAATGTCGATTTCTTAGCCCGGAATGGAATCAAATTCACGGATGGACATAGCAGTGCTGCTACCTGTACGCCATCCCGTTTTTCGATTCTTACAGGAAGTTATGCGTTCAGAAACAACGCTGCGATACTGCCCGGCAGCGCTCCGTTACTGATCCGTCCCGGCACACCAACATTGCCGGGTATGTTGGAAAAAGAAGGATATAAAACGGCCGTTATAGGAAAATGGCACCTTGGACTTGGCAATGGACAACCGGAGTGGAACGGTGAGCTGAAACCGGGTCCGCTCGAGGTAGGATTTGACTACTCCTTTATCGTTCCTGCCACACTCGATAGGGGTCCTACGGTATTTGTAGAAGATCATAAAGTTGTAAATCGAAACGATAACGACCCGATTGCAATAAATTATAACCACATGATTGGCAATTTACCGATTGGACTCGAACATCACGAAATGCTGAAAATGCAGGCCGATTCGCAGCACAGTGGTACGATTGTTGATAGTATCAGCCGCATTGGATTTATGTCCGGTGGAAAGTCTGCGTGGTGGAAAGATGAGGATATCGCCCAGGTACTGATTAATAAGGTCAATGCTTTCATTGATAAAAATCAAAAGAATCCCTTTTTCCTCTACTTCGCCGTCACTGATATCCATGTGCCGCGTGATCCCAATCCCCGGTTTGTTGGTGAAAGTAAAATGGGACCCCGCGGAGATGCTATCGTTGAAATGGACTGGTCGGCGGGACAGGTGTTGAAAATACTGAAGCAGTATGGCCTGGATAAAAATACGCTGATCATATTTTCAAGTGATAATGGTCCGGTACTGGATGACGGATACTCCGATAAAGCCGAGCAAATGGTGGGTAATGACAAGCCCTGGGGATCATTCAACGGCGGCAAGTATAGTGCTTATGAAGCCGGTACCCGTATGCCTACAATCGTGTATTGGCCGGATGAAGTAAAACCGGGAACCAGTGATGCATTATTTAGTCAAGTGGATTTCTATGCATCACTTGCAGCACTGGTTGGACATAAGTTAGACACAAATGAGGCACCTGACAGCTACAATATACTCAAGGCATTGACCGGTAAATCGAAGACAGGTCGTACGAATATGCTGGAGGAAGCCTTTACAATGGCTTTTATAAAAAAGAAAGTCAAGGATGTACTTTTCCAATGACGTTCCCGAATCGATTTTTGTCTTTTCAAGACGCCCTGATCTATGGCAAATTCGTTGTTCGGATAGTGCTGATACCGACATCTTATAAACTTTGGTGGACGGGTCGGCAACGATCCTACCGACCTATGGCTTCTTCGGTTTTCTGTAACCAGACTTATATCAGAGTCTCAAGCCTGAGTGTTGGGCTTGGTCCTAAGGTCATATGGGGTTTCCAGGCCGGATAACTAAGCTCGGCGTTGAACCTGAGAACCGATAGGTTCCCGATTAGACGCGACAAGGGGAGTCTGTCCGGGACCCGATCCCTGCCTGCTCCTCCCATCTATAAGGGCCGAATCAGGACTGGCTATCGGGCCGAATCCCCACCCGCGCAGAAAAACTTCTGCGCAGAATATGTTTGGTTATGCTTCCATATACTCCAAAGTGTGATTAAGATTTTGCGTTGGGTGTTCAAGCGGGCCTTCACCGGGTCCCCACACCTGCCCAGGCTGGCCTGGTAAAACCCGCTGACTTCGTTTGGGCTTTTCATCGCCGATTTCCAAACCGTATGAGCCACGTTTTTCAGAGGACCATGTCCAGCCTTTGAGAGTCGTTCAGCGCGCAGGCGTCGTCCGTCACTACTGGCCTTGCGTACCGCCAATTGGCAAAAACGGATGAGTTGACCTCTTCTTTGGAACCGGTAAGGAGTCTGAATATACCCGGAGAAGGTGTGGGATCCCACAGGCCCCATCCCCGACATCTTCTGAAACTGGACAATCTCCGGATAAGCCCGACCCGCCTGGGTGATCCGTTCGAATTGTTCTTGTTTGGCCCGGGCGATCATTCCGATATGGTCAAACTTGGCCTGCACCTCCCGCCCCAGTCCGGCCGGGGTAATCTGATCCAGAATCGGCTCCGGCCGGGCGTAATCGGCCTTGACCAACTTCCGATTGTATCCCCAGTGGCGCAGCATCGCCTGGAGTTGTCGCTTGTTCGTTGTCAGGGCTTTGTTGAGTCTCTGATACTCTTTGATCTGATGGTAAAACAGGCGGCGATCTCCCATTCGTTTCGGTCTCCATACCGGCTTGAGGGCTCCCAGACGCAAGAGCTGACATAACTGGTAGGTATCCCGATCATCGTTCTTAACCATGCTCCGGGAGATTAAGTGATTCTGGCGCGGATCACACACGATCAACTCGTCGACATACCCACACAGGCGTTCGGCGGCCCAGAAGGCCATATTGCCTTGCTCCAGGGTCAACGATTTACGGGCAGCCGGGATGCGGACGACCCCACCGATCAAATTCTGTGCCGTGGTCTGCATTCCTTGCTGTCCCAGGTATTCTCCCTGCTCATTCATGTATCCCATCTTACTGTGTTTGCTATGTAGGTCGATGGCTATGTATACTTGATTAGATTCGATCATAAGAAGACTCCTTTGGGTTTGTTACGGTTTGGTCACCGGTAAACTACAAATCTCGGGGGACGTCTTCTTTTTTATAATACCTCTGCGTTCCGGCAATTGGAAATACATTGCGCCGAAGACCAAACCGACACCTGACTGGCTGAAAAATAAAAAAGTTGCTACCGGACTGAGTCCGAATCCGCAGCTTTACAACCTTGAAACGGATATCGGGGAAAAGAATAACGTGATAAAAGAACTCCCTGAGCAGGCAAAGAAAATGGAGAATCTCTTAAAAGAGATAGAAGAAAGGGATGGGTCACGTCCTGGATATGAGATAACGTCGGAGAACTAAAAGTAATACTCGCTATATCGTCCCGAATCTCGGGATGACTAGACTAACGTTATTATATAGTCACAAGTCACAGACTTGCGACATGATGTGACCGCCATAACATATAGCATGAGCGAGGAACGGACACTGAGAACTCAGAGAAACACTGAGGAAATATCCTTATTTTTTTCCGTTGGTGGTTCTCGGTGTAATCTTTATGTACTCTGCGTCCTTTTACCAGACAATACGTCTCTCACAAATGGACTCTTACTGGGATCGCATTCTGAACATTTTATGAAATCATTGCGATTTGGCATGATTCTGTATAATCATCTAAACTAATTTTGATTTGACGATTAAAAGGCGATATACATATTCCATAGTCGTAGTCATTCTTTTACTGGATGTTGGTTTCTTCGTTTTCTGCTGCAACAGGATTAAGGATGGGAAATCAACATCCCAATCGGTTGAGACCGTAAAGGCTCATAATGCTTTTATTGGATCTCAAAAGTGTAAATCCTGCCATACGACAGAGTACAACGATTGGGTAAAATCAGACCATTACCATGCTATGTCGGTTGCCAGTGACAGCACCGTAGAGGCTGATTTCGACAATACGGTATTTCACAGTCAGGGGGTGGGCATATCGCTTCTATAGAAAAGACGGTGATTACACGGTTCGTACCACAGGTCACGATGGCAAAGTGCATGATTACAAAATCGCTTATACCTTTGGCTGGAAACCGCTGCAACAATACCTGGTCCGGTTCCCAAAAGGGAAATATCAGGCGTTAACGGTTGCTTGGGATGTGAACAAGAAACGCTGGTTTTCTCTGTACCCCGATCAGAAACTAAAACCTGACGACTGGCTCAGCTGGACTCACGGGGCGATGAACTGGAATACGATGTGCGCCGACTGTCATTCCACGAACCTCAAGCAAAATTATGTGGCTCCTCGGATTCCTTTCACACAACCTGGTCGGAAATCAATGTAAGTTGTGAATCCTGTCACGGTCCCGGACAGAAACATGTGGCTTACATCGAATCTTTACACGGCCAGAAACCGGAAATGGCTGAATTGCAAAAAAGCTTGCAGATGAACCCGGGTATTGCATCCCATAAGCTTGTTGACGATTGCGCTCACTGCCATTCTCTGAGGGAACAACTGACAAATGTTAACCAGCATGATAGCCATTTCATGGACTCGTATAATCCTCAGCTGCCACATCCTGATAGCTATTATGCTGATGGTCAGATAAAAGGGGAGGATTATGTATACGGTTCGTTCCTGCAGAGCAAAATGTATCACTATGGGATCGCCTGTACCAACTGCCATGATAAGCATACCATGCAAGTAAAGGCGATCGGCAACGATCTTTGTATCAGCTGTCACGATGAGAAAGTCTACGATACCCGCGAGCATCATCATCATAAAATGAATACCAGTGCAGCGCTCTGCGTCAACTGTCACATGCCGGGTAAATACTACATGCAGGTTGATTTCCGTCGGGATCACAGCTTCCGGATTCCGCGCCCGGATTTGACGGAAAAGTATGGGACGCCGAATGCATGTAATGATTGTCACAAAGACAAAAATGCCAAATGGGCGGATAAGGTGATCAAAAGCTGGAATGCAACTCCAAAAGATCACTTTTTTGCCTTCACTGAGACCCTGGCAAAAGCTGGTAACGAAGGTCAGAATGCGGAGCCCGACCTGATAGATCTGGTCAGGGATCATTCCCAACCCGCCAATGCACGTGCTACAGCGATCTTGTACCTGGGACAATTTCCGGACAACAAAAATGTATCTGTGATCCAGAACGAATTGCACTCGCCGTATCCCATGGTACGTGTTAGTGCTGTGAATGCCTTGTCAAATCTGCCGGCTTCGATGAAGACGCCGGTACTGCAGCCCCTGGTTCAGGACTCGATCCGGGCTGTCCGCGTGGCCGCGGCAAAGGCCCTCGCTGATGTAAACGTCTCGAATATTTCAGCAGATAATCAGACAGCTTTCAAAAGGGCACAAGAGGATCTCCAAAAAAGCTTTTATGTATCACAATATTTCCCTGTAGGACAATTGAACCAGGGAGAATACTACGAGAAGAAGAAAGACTGGAACAAAGCGATTACGGCTTATCAAAAGGCACTGGAGAAAGACCACTACTTTAACCAGGCGCGGATTAACCTGGCGTATTTGTATGATCAGCTTGGAGAAGATGGAAAAGCCGAGCCGCTGTTGAAAACGGTGATCAAACAGGAACCGGATTTTGGTCCGGCCTACTTCTCGATGGCACTGTTGATCTCACAAAGAGATGATTTGGAAGAAGCACTTCCGTACTTCAAAGAAGCAGCCGCAAAGATGCCGGATAACGCCCGGATTGTGTACAATGAAGCGATCGTCTTTCAGAAGCTGAAAAGGTATAAGGAATCGGAAGCCGCGTATTTGCGTGCGATCAAAATTGATCCGAATAATATGGATTTTCAGTATGGTATCTGCACATTGTATATGCAGCAAGAGCTTTACAGACAAGCACTTCCACATGTTCAGAAACTGGTAAATTTACAACCAAATAATCCACAGTTTGTCCGTTTATTGCAGAATGTAAAAAGCAAAATTCAATAGTATCATAATCATTTATCGTTATGAAGAAGATTCTTTCCTGGGTAATATGCTTGCTGGCAGGGATTACCATCTCAGCAAGTGCACAACAATCGTTTCGTCCACCTGCATACCCGTTAATTACCTCGGATCCATACTTCAGTATCTGGTCTTTTAATGATACCCTCTACAACGGGCCGACCCGGCACTGGACCGGCAAGGCGCAATCACTGCAGGGAATTATCCGTGTAGATGGGAAGTCAATGTATTTTCTGGGTACCCCCATAACCCAATACCAGACCGTATTGCCTCTTGCTGAGAAAGGGAATGGAAGCTGGAGCTATACATTTACCGATCCCGGAAATAACTGGTACGCCGCAGATTATAACGCCGGGAAATGGAAACATGGCAGGGGAGCCTTCAGCGATGGTTCCAACGCGTCAAATAAATGGACTACGCACGATATATGGGTTCGCCGCTCTTTTGAGCTTGACAGTAAAAACCCTGGCAATCTGTTTTTAAACCTGCATCATGATGATAACGTTGCCGTTTATCTGAATGGAGTGCTTGCTTATAAGAAAAAAGGGTGGGTATCAAATCCGGAACTCTTCAAGATTGCTCCGGAAGCCAAAGCAGCCCTGCGAAAGGGGAAAAACGTGCTGGCAATCCACTGTGAGAATACCGCAGGCGGGGCATACCTGGACGCCGGGTTGACACGGGAAATACCTCCATCCCTGCATCTGTCGACCGCAACACAGACCTCGGTGCAGATCAGCGCAACACAGACCCGATATAGTTTTGATGCAGACGGAGTTAAACTCAAGCTTACCTTTACGGCCCCGCTGCTTCCGGATGACCTGGATACCTTCTCAAAACCGGCCGATTATGTGAACTTCGAGGTACAGTCACAGGATGGCCAAAATCATAGGGTAGCGCTCTATTTCAGTGCAGCGGGGGATCTCGCGGTTAATACTCCTGATCAAAAAGTTGTCTGGAACAGGGTAACCGCTAACACGCTTTCCGTGATGCGCGTGGGTACGGCCTCCCAGAATGTTCTTGGACGAAAAGGGGACGGTGTCCGTATCGACTGGGGACATATGTATCTGGCCGTTCCAAAGGAGAATAAGATCACAACCGGGATGGCTGCGAGTGAGGCTTCGGTAGAAAATTTCGTAAAGAATGGAAAACTCACCCTGTCCGATGACAAACAAATGCCCCGTCCTGCGGGTCAGCAGCCTGTAACACTGGCTGCTTCGTGGGATCTGGGAAGTATCGGCGCAACTCCGGTTAGCAAGCACCTGATCCTGGCTTATGATCAGGACTATGCCATCGAATACTTTCACCATCGACTCCGGCCGTGGTGGAAAAGGAAGCCGGGGATGACTGCAGTAAAGATGCTCGAGGAGCGCGAGCAGAACTATGCGAGTTTGATCATGAAGTGCGACAGGTTCGATGCGCAAATGCAAAATAAAGCTGAAGCCGACGGAGGAGAGAAGTATGCACGATTATGTGAGCTGGCCTACCGGCAGTCGCTAGCCGCCTGTAAGCTGGCGGCCGGTCCGGATGGAAAACCCCTGTTCTTCAGTAAGGAAAATTACAGCAACGGTGACATCAGTACAGTGGATGTGATTTACCCGACATCACCAGTATTACTGTATTACAACACCAATCTGCTCAAAGGACTTATGGATCCCATCTTTTATGATTGTGAGAGCGGTCGCTGGAACGCACCGTATTCTCCACATGACCTCGGTACCTACCCGGTTGCCAATGGCCGGCGCGTGGACCAGGAAGAGGCTATGCCTATCGAAGAGAGCGGGAACATGCTGATTATGACAGCGGCTATTTCCGCAGTTGACGGCAATGCCGGCTATGCAAAGGAACACTGGGATGTATTGACCAAATGGGCCAATTTCCTGCTCAAAAACGGCATGGATCCGGAGAACCAGTTGACTACCGATGATTTTGCCGGACGCAGCGCGCATAACGCGAACCTGTCGGTCAAAGCCATTGTCGGGATTGCCTGTTACGGCAAGGTTGCCGGTATGCTTGGCAAGACCGATCTTGAGAAGGAATACCTGGATACGGCAAGAAAGATGGCACAAAAATGGGTTAAGCTGGATAAGGAAGGGGATCACTATAAATTGACCTTCGACCGGCCGGGTACCTGGAGTCAAAAGTATAACCTTGTGTGGGATAAAATCCTGGGTCTCGACATCTTTCCTAAAAGTGTAGTGCAGACGGAGGTCACCTATTACCTGACCAGACAAAATAGGTACGGACTGCCGCTCGACAGCAGGGCCACTTACTCGAAGAGCGACTGGATCACCTGGACCGCGACGCTCTCGCCGGATAAAGCGACCTTTGAAAAATTCATAAATCCTCTCTACAGGTATGTGGACGAGACACCCAACCGCGTGCCGATGAGCGACTGGTTTCAGACTACCGATGCCACAAAGGTCGGTTTTCAGGCACGTTCTGTTGTTGGTGGATACTTTATCAAGATGCTTGATCAAAAGATGCAGGCAAGATATAGTAAGTAACCGATGAGAAATGATTAAGACCTAAAAGTATCATCAGTTATGAATGAAGAATTACAATTCACGCATAATCATTTTGATGAGTAATCTGACATACAAGAGAAATGGAATATTCCTCCTTTTGTCGATCTTCATACTCACATATTGTGCTGCACGATCGGGCAATCAAAGTTCTGATCAGACGTCTGTAGCTGAGGTCGATTGCACTTTTGCCAATCCCGTAGGCAAAGGTCAGGATCCGTGGGTGATAAAGAAGGACGGTTACTACTATTTCATCGAATCCAGAAACGGGGGAGTCTATGTCTCAAAGAATAAGAAGCTAACCGGCATAAAATCTGGTGAGACAGTAGTGTGGTCACCGCCAGCCGCGGGGAAGTGGAATCATGCCAATATATGGGCCCCGGAACTTCACTTCATTGATGGTAAATGGTATATCTACTATGCCGCTGCAAAAGTTGCTGGATTTCCGTTTATATACCAGCGAAGCGGCGTGCTTGAGGCCGCCACCTCAGATCCACAGGGAAAATATGTTGATAAGGGACAATTATATACCGGAGATGATATAAACGACCAATCCACAGATAAATGGGCCATTGACTTAACGATCACGAAAATTAATAATCAACTCTATGCCATTTGGTCGGGATGGGTTAATAATGAGACGACAGACAAGACGCCTCAGCATTTATACATTGCAAAGATGAGCAATCCCTGGACCATCAGCAGTAGCCGTGTAGAGATCTCAAGTCCGACTGCGAGTTGGGAGAAAGGTCCGGAGTTGGACCTGCAGGAGGGACCTGAGGTGCTCAAGCATAATGATGAAACCTTCATTATCTACTCAACGCAGGATTCTTGGCTTAAAACCTATAAACTGGGACAATTGAAATTAAAAAGTGTCACCTCTGATCCCATGAATCCGGATAGTTGGACGAAATCGGGACCGGTCTTTGAAGGTGACGGTCAGGTTTATGGTGTCGGTCATGCAAGTTTTACAACTTCTCCTGATGGAACGGAAGACTGGATTGTTTACCATACGAAGAAAGATTCGACACCGGGATGGAGCAGGGAAATTTTCATGCAGCCATTTACCTGGAAGAATGATGGTGATCCCGATTTTGGGAAACCGGTGATGCCGGGAGAGCAAATTTCTGTGCCATCAGGCCAATGTGATTCACCATGAGTTATATTTCTACAAATCATAAGGAGCGAGTATGACATGTAATAATTTAAGATGGAGGTTCAAAGCGGGATTTACAGGAGTTAAACTTCTTCTGTTCATTTTTATACTTGGTACTGTTTCGGCATCTGCCCAAAATATATCAAGTAACAGGTGGTCAGCTTTACGGGCCAAGCAGTGGTACAAGCAGCATGATTGGATTGTTGGCTGTAATTATGTTCCCCGAACTGCTATCAACGAGATCGAGATGTGGCAGGAACCAACTTTTGATCCAGCCACGATCGACCAGGAACTTGGATGGGCACAAAACATCGGGTTTAACACCGTCCGTGTTTTTCTTCACTACCTGGTCTGGGTCAGAAATCCTGAAGCTTATAAAAAAAACATTGACACGTTTCTTCAGATAGCCGACAAACATCACATAAAAGCTATGTTTGTTCTCTGGGATGATGTATGGGGCAAGAACCCTGATCTTGGAGAACAGCCCAAGCCCGTTCCAGGCATCCATAATTCAGGCTGGATGCAAAATCCGGGATTAAACCAGCGAAAAGACAAGGCGTTGTACCCGGTCTTTGAAGCCTACGTAAAAGATATCCTGTCAACTTATTCCAAGGATAATAGAGTGTTGCTCTGGGATCTTTACAACGAACCTGGAAACGGCAAAAATCCTCCGGTAAGCACAATGCCGTTACTTCGCAGGACAGTCGAATGGGCAAGAGAAGTCAATCCTGGCCAACCTTTGACAATCGGGATATGGAGCGGAGCCAAAGATTTTGCAGAACTGAATCGTTTCTCCCTGGATAATTCAGATGTCATTTCATTCCATAATTATGATCCAGTTGATAAGGTGAAAGAGGAAGTGGACAGCCTGAAGAAATTAGGGCGTCCGTTGATCTGTTCAGAGTATATGGCTCGTCCCCGGGGAAGTACGTTTAAATCCATTTTGCCCTACTACCAGAAAGAGCGGGTTGGTGCCATTAACTGGGGATTTGTAAGCGGCAAGACCCAAACCATTTACGCCTGGGATTATCCAAAGGGATCTTCAGATGCGTTTTTCAATGCTTGGAAAGATGATGTTCGCAGTGTCTATCCATGGCAGTCGCATCTTACGGCACCTGAACCCAAAGTCTGGTTCCATGATGTCTTGCGTGCGGATGGCACGCCTTTTGATCAGTCCGAGATCGACCTGATAAAAAAATTGATAAAGGAATCTAAATGAATCCTGAATTACAACTGAAAAAGATGGCCGAAGGAATGGCCGTGAAGCTTGGGCAGCTCTATCCCGATGTGGATCCGGAAATCGCAAACAATTAAGAATGTTAAAACAACTTTTATAATCAAATCAACAGGAATATCACATGAAGATAAGTGTATTCGTTTTATTGCTGGCCGGACTACTTGCAGGCTGTAGCCGTCCAGATACCTCTATGAACAGCTCGCAAGCTACAGACAATCATGCCGGGCTGGACCTGAACCGGTCCGCCTTTCAGAAGACGGTCGACGGGAAGCAGACCGACCTGTACACCCTGCACAACGCCAATGGCATCGAAGTGGCGATCACCAACTACGGGGGACGCATCGTCGGACTACTGACCCCGGATAAAGACGGCCATTTCACCGACATCGTGTTGGGCCATAACAGCCTTTCCGGCTACATGAACGGGAAGAACAACTACTTCGGGGCCCTGATCGGCCGCTACGCCAACCGGATCGCGGGGGGTAAATTCACCCTGGACGGAAAGCATTACAGCCTGCCGGTTAACAACGGAGCCAACAGCCTGCACGGGGGCACTAAAGGCTTTGACTCCCGGGTCTGGGATGCCAAACAGCTGAACGGACAGAACTTGCTGCTCACCTACGATGCGAAGGATGGGGAAGAAGGATACCCTGGCAACCTGGAGATCCAGGTGCTCTACACGCTGAGCCTGGACAACTCCCTGCGCATCGAATACCACGCGGTCACCGACAAGGCAACAGTGGTCAACTTCACCAACCACAGCTACTTCAACCTGGCGGGGGCCGGATCGGGCAAGATCACCGGGCAGGTGCTGCAGATCAATGCCGCGCATTACACCCCGATTGACTCGACGATGATCCCGACCGGGCAGATTGCCCCGGTGAAGGGTACACCGTTTGACTTTACCGAGCCCACACCGATCGGGGAACACATCAATGCGGATAATCAGCAGGTGACCTACGCCAAGGGCTTTGATGACAACTGGGTGCTGAACAAGCCGGAGCCGGGGGCGCTGAGCCTTGCGGCCACGGTGTATGATCCGGAGAACGGCCGGGAAATCCAGACTTATACGACTGAGCCCGGAATCCAGTTTTACACGGGCAACTTTTTAGACGGGAGCACAGTAGGTAAAGGGGGAAAACCATACAATTACCGTTCAGCCTTCACCCTGGAGACTCAGCATTACCCTGATTCCCCGAATCAGCCCAATTTTCCAACTACAGTACTCAAGCCGGGTACGATCTTTCATTCAATTACCATCTTCCATTTTGGAGTCAGGAAGTAAGAGCAATCCATTACGAAGATCTTTAGTCCTCAGCTAAAGAACCGCCGGGTCAGGCAGGGGGAAGTTGTCAGCCCCCGGTCCTGATCCGGTTCCTTTTTTAGAGACAGCGTTAATGATAGGCTTATCTCAAGTTGTCAGTATAAATCTTTATTTCACACCTTCACCAATTGCCTTTTGTATTCGGTTAAGCAGTGCCGGCAAGAGTGGGTGATTAGCTATAATTTCATTTGAAAAAGGCTCAATAATAATTTCGTTGATTCCTTTGAGATCGGCCTGACGGAATCGATCATATAGCTCTTTTGCAAGCAGATTATAGTTGCCATGATAGTGCAAAATATGTTCGTTTTTGTCATTTATTTCATTGTTGTGCAACAGATAAATAGCGTTCTCTTCAGAATAATTATCGCTATCATTTAACCATCGAACTACAGCGTTGGGAGAGTAATGAGTATATTTCATACCCGGACTTCTGGGCTTTCCGTCCTCAGGTTTCTTCTGATAAATTGAGACGTGAGATTTCAGGATGCTTTCAATTTGTACTTTGCTGATATAGCCCGGACGATAAATCTGAAATGGATTTGAAGTCACGTCTATTACTGTCGACTCCAGCCCGATCCGGCACTCACCACCGCGGACAACCGGGAAATCATCTCCGAAATCATGCAGCACGTGCTCTGGTCGTGTTGGACTTGGCTTGCCAGATTTATTGGCACTTGGAGCTACCAATGGTCCTGCCTGACTGATGAGCGATAGTGCAAGTTCGTGATCCGGCATTCGCACAGCAACCGTATCCAGACCACCGGTTATCAGATCAAGCACTTTGGGTTTCTTTCTGAAAACAAGCGTTAACGGACCTGGCCAGAATGCGTCGATAAGTTGCCTTGCCTTATTGGGTATTTCGATTGCGAAATTCTCGAGCATTGAAACAGACGATACATGTACAATAAGCGGATTATCAGCAGGACGACCTTTTAGCGAAAAAACTTTCATAACCGCTTCAGGATTCCATGCGTCAGCTCCAAGACCATAAACAGTCTCCGTAGGAAATGCGACAACCTCTCCGGCTTTTAACAGTTCTGCATATTGTTCAAGCAAAGGATCACTCCATCATCAGAAGTTGTTAAAAATATCATGTTTGCAATCGTCAATTGACTTCGGCCAAGTCTAATATCTGTCATCTGAAGTCTAAAATCTCATCTATGCGAGACTCGACTCTTTTTCCGGTTCGCTTGGCGAGAGATCATGCATGAAAGCGACAGCGGCTTCGATATTCGGAATATCGAGGATATTCAAGCGAACGGCATCATCCTTCTGAATGATTTTATACCGTTCGGCCGCTTTATCCTGCATGAGTGCCAGCAGCTTCTGGAAACGCCCATCCTCATAATACGCTTTGCCTTCCTCTTTCTTAGTTGAGGGGAGTTGCAACCACATCCGCCCGGCTCGTATCGTTACTTTGTCGATAAAGAATCTGGATGCATACAGCTTTAGCCTTGCTGCTGTGACCAAATTTTGAGCCGCATCCGGCAGCTTCCCAAAGCGATCAGTCAGCTCACTGACCCAGTCGTCGATTTCATCCTGCGTTTTAGTCTCGGCAAGCTTGCGATACATATTCAGACGCTCGACATTATCACTGATGTAATCCTGCGGCAAGAGAGCTTCGCAATCAAATTCGATATTTGTTTCTGTCTCATTGAGTTCGGTTTCTATTTCATCGAAGAGTCCCTTAAACTCAGTTTCCTTGAGCTCACGAATGGCATCGTTAAGAATCTTGGTATAGAGATCGAACCCGAGTTCATTGATAAATCCGCTCTGCTCCGCACCAAGCACGTCGCCAGCACCACGTATATCCAGATCCCGCATGGCAATATTGAAGCCGGAGCCCAGGTCACTGTATTCCTCGAGGGCGATAAGCCGTTTGCGGGCATCCATGCTAAGGTCCTGGAGATCGGGTGTGATCAGGTAGCAGAACGCCTTACGGTTGGACCGCCCCACACGACCGCGCAACTGGTGCAATTCCGACAGCCCGAAACGGTCGGCGCGGTTGATAATGATCGTGTTGGCATTGGCAATATCGATGCCGTTCTCTACGATATTGGTCGAAATAAGGACGTCGAATTTTTTATGATAAAAATCGGTAATGATACGCTCGAGTTGGTTGCCTGTCATCTGACCGTGTGCAAACTTGATACGCACATTCGGCACCAGCTTCTGAATCATATCCGTGTACTCGCCGATGTTGTGCACGAAGTTGTGTATCAGGAATACCTGGCCGCCCCGTGATACTTCCTGCATGATGGCATCGCGGATTAGCTGTGAATCGAAGCTGTGAATCTCTGTATATACCGGCTGTCGGTTGGGAGGCGGCGTGTTGATGATACTCAGATCACGTGCGCCCATGAGCGACATATGCAGCGTTCGCGGTATGGGGGTAGCAGTCATGGTCAGCACATCAACCGTTGCGCGAAACTGTTTCAGTTTCTCTTTCACGGAGACACCAAAGCGCTGTTCTTCATCGACTACCAAAAGTCCAAGATCCTTGAATTTAACGTCTTTTGAGGTAATACGGTGTGTCCCAATCAGAATATCCACTTTGCCCCCGACAGTACGTTTAAGCACATCCTTCTGCTCTGCTTTGCTTCTGAACCGTGATATCACTTCAACAGCGACTGGAAAATTTGCCATACGCCGCGAGAACGTTTGGTAATGCTGATCAGCCAGGATAGTTGTTGGAACCAGGATGGCCACCTGCTTCCCGTCCATGACCGCTTTAAACGCGGCACGAATAGCGACCTCCGTTTTACCGAAACCTACATCACCACAGACAAGCCGGTCCATGGGCGTCTCTGTTTCCATATCTTGCTTAACAGCCTGGATAGCGGCCATCTGGTCCGGCGTTTCTTCGAACTCAAAGGAAGCCTCAAGCTCTGTCTGCCAGGCTGTATCGTTTTGGAACGCAAAGGCTTTTTGCGCCTTGCGCTTGGCATACAGCTTGATTAGGTCACGGGCTATGTCTTTAAGTCGACTCTTGGTCCGTGCTTTTTTACGCGCCCATTCGCCAGATCCCAGTTTAGTCAGTTTTGGAGCGACGCCATCCTTTCCGGAATACTTTTGCAGCTTGTGCAGACTGGACACATTGACGTAGAGAATGGAGTCATCCTGGTACCGCAGCATGACTGATTCCTGAAGAAGATCACGGACCTTGATCTTCTTGAATCCTGCAAATTTTCCAATACCGTAGTCGACGTGTACAACAAAATCCCCGACGTTGAGATCGCGCAGTTCCTTGAAAGAGATGCCACCCCGGTTTTTGTGCGACCTTAGACTCGGTCTGTGATACCGGTTGAAGATCTGATGATCCGTATAGACCGCTATCTTCTGTTCCGGAAGCCGAAAACCACGATGTAATGGTTCGACAAGCAGTGAATACCGGTTGTTATCAGTCGGAGTGCCCAGTAGTTCTTCAAATCGATCTCGTTGTCCCTTGCTGTCGGATAGGATGTAGGTGTGGATCTCTTCTTTAGAAAGATCCTGTAGATGCTTTTTGAGGAGCTTTACCGATGAGTTGAAATCGGGCTGAGGTGCTGCCTCGATTGCAAATGTTTGATCAACTGGCAGATCGGATGTTAATCCACCGAGAAGGAATATGGATTTCCCTTTTAAGTGAGAACGAAACTCTGCCGGTTCAAGGAAAAGCTGTTCAGGTGAGGCTGGCTCGCCTTTCTTAATTGATTGATACTTCTCTGTTGCGTCCTTGAACTTCTGGTCCAGTTCGCTGAAGATAAAAGGCGGATTGAACAGGACGATCAACGTATCATCAGGGAGATATTCAAATAAATTGTACCGTTCGGCCTGGTCGAGCTGATCTCCGTTGGGAACAAGAAGAGCATGATCGAGATAGGAGATCGATCGTTGCGAGTCGGCGTCGAACTCGCGTATAGAATCAACTTCATCTCCGAAGAATTCAAGCCGGATGGGGTTCTCTCCGGAAAATGGGAATATATCGAGGATACCCCCTCGAAGTGCAAACTCACCAGGTTCATTCACAAAAGACAAATGGCGATATCCCTGGTCAACGAGCGAGGTCTCTAGTTCTTCAGGCGGAATCTGATCACCTTTTTCGATACGAATAGTCGCTTTTCTGAAGCTTTCTGGCGATGCCACTTTATCAAATAATGCTTCAGGAGATGTGACTACCGTCTTGGTGGCGTACTCAATAATGGATTCGAGAGTTTCGGATCGTTGTACGGTAGCATTCAGATCCGGGATTTGCTTGGCATCATACGGTTTCTGAAAGGTAGGAGTGAATAGGAAGGAATTCTTAACCTCGAGTTGGTCCAGGTCCGATTTCAGGAATTGCGCATCTTCGTGATTTGGACACACAATGAGTACGCTTCTCCCGTCTTTCTGGAGAAGTTGGATCAGGAAAGCCGATAGTGACCCGATAAAATGATCCAGCTTTACTGTGCGGCGGCTATTAATGTGATCCTCAAATTTTGCAAGAGGAACGGCATTTCTGACTGCCCTGGAAATATGTTCTAATGCCATGCCGATATAAGGTTTCACTCCGGCTTAGCGTTCACCGAATGGTACGATCAAAATAAGAAAACACAAAGATGCCTAAGTCTAACGTAAGAGGTTCGGGATTATGTTGCGATAGATAGCTGCGACGCACTTTTAAGTGCGTCGCAGCTCCTAAAAATACAAAAAACCTACTATGCCAATAATTCACTTACAGATTTCCAGCTGAGGTCGAAAGCGTTTGCTACATCAGCATATACAATCTCGCCGTTTACAATGTTCAAACCGCGTTCCAGTTCGTGATTCTCGGCAACAGCCTTTTGCCAGCCTTTGTTGGCAATCTGAATGGCGTAGGGCAGGGTCACGTTGGTCAGACCGAGTGTGGAAGTGAAAGGAACAGCTCCCGGCATATTAGCCACGCAATAATGGATCACATCGTCAATGACGTAGATAGGATCATCGTGTGTTGTGGCATGTGCCGTTTCGATACAACCTCCCTGGTCGATTGCAACGTCGACGATCACCGAACCCGGTTTCATGAGTTTCAACATGTCTCTGGTGATGAGACGCGGAGCTTTAGCACCATGAATAAGAACGGCGCCGATTACAAGATCGTAGGTCGGCAGCACTTCGCGGATCATGTGTTCAGAAGAAGTAAGCGTTGTGACATTTCGGGCCATGAAATCGTCAAGCTGACGCAGGCGGGCAACGTTAATATCCATGATCGTTACGTTGCCGCCCATACCGGCTGCTATTTTAGCTGCATTAACACCTACGATTCCACCGCCAAGAACCAGTACATTTGCAGGACGAACACCCGGAATGCCGCCGAGCAGAATCCCACGACCGCCCTGAGCTTTTTCGAGATATTTGGCGCCTTCCTGCACAGCCATGCGACCGGCAACTTCACTCATCGGGATGAGAAGCGGAAGGGAGTGATCGGCTTTTTCAACTGTCTCGTAAGCAATGGCTACGATGCCGGAATCCATGACGGCGCGAGTGAGTTCCTCGCTGGCAGCGAAGTGAAAGTAAGTGAATACAATCTGTCCATCCCGCATTCTTGGATACTCAACGGCGATAGGTTCCTTGACCTTCATAATCATTTCGGCCCGCTTCCAGACTTCATCTGCTGTATCAATAATCGTCGCTCCGACCTTTTCGTAACTCTCATCTGGGAATCCGCTACCCATACCGGCATTGGTTTCGACCAATACGGTATGTCCGTGTTTTTTTAATTCCAAAACGCCTGCAGGCAGAAGTGCCACCCGGTTTTCCTGGGATTTAATCTCTTTTGGTACACCTATAATCATAAAAAATTTCCTCTGCTTTAGAAGTGAAAAATCATCGAAATAAAATATTCTTTGTCTTGTGCTGACATATAAAAAATCAATAAAACATAGGAATATTTTTGAAAAAAAACGCTAATACGTATCATTGCAATTTATCAGACGAACGACTCGTTAATGCCCGTATGAAAATAAGGGCTTTATTTATATACTGGTCAGGCAATGATTTCACCCGATATATTTAGAAAAGTCCGTCAAATTGAAATCCGAACCAAGGGTTTGGTCCAGAACCTGTTTGGAGGCGAGTATCAGTCAGCCTTCAAAGGGAGGGGAATGGTTTTCTCGGAAGTGAGGGAATACCAGTTTGGCGATGACATCCGGCAAATCGACTGGAACGTTACGGCACGTACCGGACGTCCTCATATTAAGGTGTTCGAAGAAGAGAGAGAGCAGACACTGATGCTCTGCGTCGATGTCTCGCCGAGTGGTTTTTTCGGCAGTCATAATCAGAAGAAACAAGATCTTTTGGCTGAATTATCAGCCGTTCTGGCGTTCAGTGCAATTAATAACAGCGACAAAGTCGGGCTTTTGCTTTTCAGCGATAGGATCGAAAAAGTTGTTCCACCGAGAAAAGGGCGAAAACATGGGCTACGTCTGATTAGAGAACTTTTCACTGTTCAGCCGGCGGGCAAGGGAACGGATGTAGGCGGGGCTTTGACTTATGTCAATAAATTACTTAAGAGACGATCTATCGTCATATTGGCCAGTGACTTTCAGTCTTCCGATTTTGCACGCGAACTCAAGATTACGAATAAGAAACATGATCTTGTAAATATCTATATTGAAGACTCTCTTGAACGAGAGTTGCCGGATATGGGGCTTTTGCCTCTCCAGGATGCGGAAACTGGTGATGTGATGTGGCTGGACAGTTCAAGCAAAAAAGTACGAATCGAATATAAAGCCCGCAGACTCAGACGGAAACAGGAGTTGCTTAAAAGCTTTCTACGTATGAAGGTTGACAATGTGGCTCTGGAAACAAATGAATCGTTCGTTGAGCCGCTCATGAAATTTTTTGAAAGCCGAGCCCGACGATACTGATGAAAATAACCCGTTACATGCGAAGATTTTTATTATTGGCTGGAGTGGTCTTTCTGTGGGTTACGTCCCTCAAGGCCCAGGAGGTGCAGAACTTTGTACATATCGATTCGCTGAGAGTCGGGGATACTTTTAATTACATTATCACCGCCCACGAGAATAAATCTTACGATAGTATTCTCTTTCCCGATTCAACCGAGTTCGGAAAAGACTTTACCATTCAGGACCGGAAACGCTATAAGAACGGTCCCTATTCCGACAGTCTTGTCTATAAGCTTCAATTCTTTGGCCTGCAGGATACACTGATTGCGCCGGTTCAGGTAAAATTTATTGTCGATTCCGATACCGTTACTCGGAGACTTTTACCGGTACCTGTTTATTTCAAGAGTGAGGTAAAAGATACTACGAAAGCGGAATTCAAACCTTTAAAACCTATTTACGATTTTTCGCGAGGTCTTTGGCCTTACATTATCGGATTGATCCTCCTCCTAATCATTGGTTATCTGGCTTACCGCTATTATCAAAAAAAGAAAATGGAGCCGGACGAAGAACCCGAGCCCGAACCTGAGCCAGAGGTATTTATTGATCCATTGAACGAACTTGAATCGACACTTGTCCATCTTAGGAATGATCCTGATTTGCAGGAAGGAGTATTCAAGCCATTTTATTCTCGACTCGGCGATTCTCTTCGCCAGTACTATGAACGCGTCAACCAGATACCGGCCCTTGAGATGACTAGCGGCGAACTTATACGCGCACTCCGCTCCGACTCTCTCGACCGGGAAATGATGGAGTATACCCGCAAGGTGCTCACTCAGGCCGACATGGTAAAATTCGCAAAGTTTACGCCGACATTGGATCAGGCTTATGAAGATCTTGAGACAGCCTCGCTGTTTTTGGAACGCGCTCGCCATGTTGATGGTCCCCAGGTAAAACGGAATAAGGAAGCGTTCGAGCAGCGTAAACTGGAAAAGAAGCAGAAAGAGCTGGCAGAAAAAGAGAAAGAGACCGAAGAACATGAGTCAGAAGATGCCACACGATCTGAAGAACCCTCACGTTAATTTGATATGATCTGGAAAAATCCCGAATGGTTCTGGGCACTGCTTGTTATTCCCGTAATAATAGCCGTCTTCTGGTGGCGTCAGCGAAGCCATAGGCAGCCTGTACTGACGTATTCCGACGTCAGCGATCTGAAAGGCATCTCCGGTAACTGGCGCAGGCATGGTAATTGGATTGTACTGATTCTGCAGGTTCTCGGTGTGGCGTTAGTGACAGTTGCCCTGGCACGGCCGCAGCTTCGTAATGTGAGAGTGCAGCGCAGTGCCGAGGGAATTGATATCATGCTTGTGCTGGATATGTCAACGTCGATGAAGGCAGAAGATCTTAAACCGAATCGTTTCCTGGCTGCTAAAAAGGTTGCCGATGATTTTATTGACAAGCGTATATCCGACCGAATAGGACTGGTGGTTTTTGCCCGGAAGAGTTTCACAGTCGTACCACCAACCCTGGATTACAACCTGCTGAAGAAACAGCTTGAGAATGTACAGATGGGCATCGTGGAGGACGGCACGGCCATTGGCATGGGTATAGCAACCGCTGTGAATCGTTTGAAAGATACCAAAGCCAAGAGCAAAGTGGTCATCATGCTGACTGACGGCGAGAATAATGCCGGTGAAATTGACCCCGTTACTGCCGCTGATCTGGCAAAGACGTATTCGATCAAGATTTATACGATTGGTGTCGGGACACATGGCGTAGCTCCATATCCAGTTCAGGATCCAATCTTTGGAAAACGATATCAGAATATAAAAGTGGATGTTGATGAGGGTATGTTAAAGAAAGTCGCAGGTATGACCGGTGGTGAATATTTCAGGGCTACCAGCACGGATTCCCTCGAGCAGATTTATGACCGGATCAATAAAATGGAAAAAACGAAGGTTGACGAGCAGATCTTCACCGACTACAAAGACCTCTACCAAAACTATCTGCTTCCTGGTATCCTTGCCTTGGCTTTTGCGTTTATCGGAGATAAGTGGATTTTCCGCACCGAGTTGGCTTAGGCTTGTGTCGTCCTGATTTATCGGGATAAGCTTGAACCTGCGGGTAAATTAAAACAAACAGCTATGCAAGAACATCGTTTTTATTGTTAACTGTTTACTATTCATTGATCGCTGTTAGTTGAGTTAGCAGGCTTTTTTTTATAATCTCTCTTATGTTCAAAACCTAAACATGATGAATATGAAGAGATTACCATTCGTTACACTTCTTTCTATCCTGGTATTCGCCGGCGTGATGACCTCGAAAGCTCAAAGCAGCTTGTATGAATTTGCCGGGAATCTTAAATCTTATAAAAAAAGCAATGATCAATTTGAAGCTAAACTTGACAACGGTGCTGTAAGGATCAGTTACCTCAAAGGAGTTGGATTCCACGTACGTTATTCCTTTACAGGGTCTTTTGCACCCTTCTTTTCATATGCCACCGTTGATCCTTTGCCGCCTTACGAATCGTTATCTGTAAGCGATAAAGGGGACAGCGTTCTGATCAAAGCAGGTGATCTGACGGCTATTGTTCACAAGAAACCCTTTCGCCTATCTTTTGCCAATAGTGATGGCTGGGATTTTATCCAGGAATCGTACGGAGCGGGCCATTCCGGCAAGAAACTGGCTCATGTCATCAAATGGGAAAAGGGAACGCAATTCTACGGCCTTGGTGAGCGCCCTGATGATCTCATTCGCACGAATAAGACTTACGAGTTATGGAATACGGATGAACCGGGTTACAAAAAAGGAACCGAGCCCATCTATCAGTCAATGCCGTTTTATATTGGGTTGAATACGAAAGGTGCCTGGGGCATTTTTTACGATAATTCCTACAAAACGCAGTTCGATTTTGGTGGCCAGTTGAAAACGCACATCGGCTTCTATTCTGAAGGAGGCGAGTTGCAGTTTTATGTGTTTTATGGTCCCCAAATCAAGAAAATCGTCCAGGAATACACAACGTTGACCGGCCGGTTCTACATGCCGCCGAAATGGGCGCTTGGTTACCAACAGAGCCGTTGGGGATACTATCCGGACAAAGAATTCTACCGCCTGGCCGATCAGTTCAGAAGCCGTGAAATTCCTTGTGATGTGTTCTATACGGACATCGATTACATGAACATGTACCGCGTGTTTAGCTGGAGCAAAAAATACTTCCCGCATCCGGTTGAGATGATGAGTAATCTTCGCAAGCGCGGTTTCAAAGTCATCCCAATCGTCGATCCCGGCATCAAAATTGATAAGGACTGGGATGTGTTCAATGAAGGGGTGAAGAAGAACGTGTTTGTGAAATATCCAGATGGAACCAATTACACCGGAACCGTATGGCCCGGCAAAGTTTACTTCCCTGATTTCTCGAATCCGGTGACACGCAAATGGTGGGCAGGTCACGTGGCAGATTTCATAAATATGGGAGTGGCCGGTGTTTGGAATGACATGAACGAACCGTCTGTTTTTGGCGGAAAGACAATGCCGAACTTTGTCCAATTCGATAAGGAAGGGAAAAAAGCCAGTGAGATCGAAATGCACAACCAGTACGGCCTGTTAATGGCCCGCTCAAGCTATCAGGGACAGTTGGAGGCCAATCCAAATGAACGTCCGTTTATTATTACTCGGGCCTCATACGCAGGTATACAGCGTTATTCCAGCATATGGACCGGTGACAACAGCGCCAAGTGGGTCGATGTAAAACTCACGATGCCGATGGTCATGAGTCTCGGTCTTGCGGGTGTGCCCGATGCCGGTTTCGATATTGGTGGATTTAATGGAAGTCCTTCTGGCGAAATGTATATGCGTTTCCTGCAAATCGGTATTTTTATGCCGTTCTGCCGTACACATACCTCTATAGATACACGCAGACAGGAGCCGTGGAGCTATGGCCAGATGTACGAGTATATCAACAAGAAAATGATACAGCTCCGCTATAAGCTGCTACCCGTGTTGTACACCTCTTTTTATGAGCATACACTTGATGGAAGTCCGATTATCCGTCCTCTTTCATGGGACTATCAATCTAACCCAAATGTATGGAGCATCGACAACCAGTTTATGTTCGGAGATCATATGATGGTTGCGCCTGTCGTAGATGAGGGTGCCAATCAGCGTTCGTTGTATCTCCCGAAAGGAGAGTGGTATCAATTCTTCACAAATAAAAAATATGATGGTGGCCAGAATATCACTGTAAATGCACCGATCAATGCAGTAAATGTGTATGACAAAGTCTTTGACCATCCATATGCCGGCCTGCCGCTGTTTGTTCAGGCCGGATCGGTGATCCCAATGCAGGAACTTCAGCAGTATGTGGGAGAAAAGAAAATCACCCAGATGCAGCTTCGTGTTTATGACGGAGCTTCCACTGAAAGCAAACTCTACGAAGATGATGGGGAATCGCAGAAATATCACAATGGCGATTATCGTCTCACGACCTTCAACACTGAGTCTTCATCTAATGATCTGAAAGTGAATGTCTCGATGAAGGGAGATTATTCGGATGCCGTAACAACTTTCGAATGGAAGGTGTATGGAATCGATAGTGAACCGCAGTCGGTTATGGTCGATGGAAAAAAGGTCGATGCGAAGTATGATCAAAATGAACATACCGTTTCCTTTGAGTCTGACGCCAAACCAATGACCGTTGAAATCAGAAAGTGATCTGATTTTTGGATGCAATTCTGTAATTTCGGGCCGTCTGATAGGAATTGTCAGGCGGTCCTTTTGTTTATCTACTGTGACAAGTTTATACCGGGTTTTGCAATCTTTCAAAATATGCCATGCCATTCTGGATCCAGAAATTTTACGGGCATGACTACAAATTGGCTATTACCATGATAAAGAAACTTTTCTGCTTATTCCTGATCGTTTTGTTCGTTTCATTAGGCACCAGTTGTTTTGCCCAGTCTGGCGCCTATCAGTTCGCCGGAAATCTGGAGAGCTATAAAAAGGTCGATCATGTATTTGAAGGTCGACTCGACAACGGAAGCGTGCGAATTGCCTATCTAAAAGGCGTCGGATTTCGTATTCGCTATTCATTTAGTGGAAAGTTCGCTCCGTTATTTTCCTATGCTACGGTAAACAGTATGCCGCCCGAGGAGGATGTAAAAATTGAAGAAAATGTAAGCGCTTTACTTTTAAAAGCGGGCAATGAGATTCTCAGAATTCAAAAGTCTCCATTTCGAATCAGCTACGAAAGTGATGCAGGATATCAGTTTATGGATGACTCTTTTGGAGCGGGTCATCAGGGTGTCAAGATCTGCCACATGGTTAAAAGAAAACCTAATGAAGTGTATTATGGTTTGGGTGAGCGTCCCTATCAGATGAATCGCGCAGGGGCAACATTTACGTTGTGGAATACGGATCATGGAGGATATATGCGCGGAAGTACAGACCCACTGTATCAATCATATCCATTTTACATAGGCCTCGCAAATAACAAGGCATATGGGGTCTTCTATAACAATTCTTATAAAACCACCTTCGATTTTGGCGGGCAGTTAAAGACGCATATTGGTTATTATTCTGAAGGCGGCGAACTCTGCTATTATGTGTTCTTCGGTCCGGATATCAAGGACGTCTTACAGCGCTATACCCGGTTGACAGGAAGGGCTCCATTGCCACCAAAGTGGGCATTAGGATATCAGCAAAGCCGCTACAGTTACTATCCTGACAAAGAGCTGTATATGCTGGCAAACCAGTTCAGGGAGCAGGAGATACCTTGCGACGTGTTCTATCTCGATATCGATTACATGCACGGTTACCGTGATTTCACCTGGAACAAGGAATATTTTCCCCATCCATCACAAATGCTATCAAAACTAAAAAATCAGGGATTCAAGGTCGTTACGATTATCGATCCGGGCATCAAGAAAGACAGCACTTATTCGGTCTATAATTCCGGGTTGAGTAAAAACCTCTATGTTAAATATCCTGATGGCAGTAACTATGTTGGGGATGTCTGGCCAGGGAAAGTGACTTTCCCTGATTTCTCAAAACCCGAAACAGGTACATGGTGGGGGGACCTGGTTTCTGACTGGGAACAAAAAGGGGTGTCCGGAATCTGGATAGATATGAATGAACCCGCTGTCTTTGGGGGTACGACGATGCCGGATATTGCTGTCTTCAATAATGAGGGCAACGAGACCAGCCATCTCGAAATGCATAATATTTACGGTCTGCTGGAGGCCAGAGATACTTATAAAGGGTTGTTAAAACATGAACCGAATAAAAGGCCTTTTGTGCTTACAAGAGCTGGTTTCTCGGGCACACAGCGATATGCTGCCATGTGGACCGGAGATAATGTTTCACGCTGGCAGGATGTCGGTCTTACGATACCGATGGTTATGGCCACAGGACTGGCCGGCGAACCCTTTGCGGGATTCGATATCGGTGGTTTTGGCGGATCACCATCTGGCGAGCTGTATATGCGTTTTTTGCAGATTGGTGCGCTGATGCCTTTTTGTCGTACCCATTCATCCAAAGGAACCATATCACAGGAACCGTGGGATTATGGTCATATGTACACATACATCAACAAGAAGCTCATACAATTTCGGTATAAGATGCTTCCGGTTCTTTATACATCTTTTTATGAGCATACGCAGACTGGAAGTCCGATCATAAGGCCACTTGTGTGGGAATATCAAAACGATCCGCATACATACAATATCAATGACCAGTTTATGCTTGGCGATCATCTGATGGCAGCCCCTGTTATTCACGAGGGAATAAATAGCAGGCAGTTGTATTTGCCGAAGGGAGAATGGTACGGATTCTTCAATGATTCAACTTACACCGGCGGAAAATATATTAGGGTAAATGCTCCAATCCGGGCAGTGGATACCTACAATAAAATTTACACGCACCCGCTGAAGGGATTGCCGCTTTTTGTTCAGGCCGGATCGGTAATCCCGATGCAAGAAGTGCAGCAATACGTCGGCGAAAAACATATTACCAGCATGACTCTTCGTGTTTACAACGGTGGGTCTCAAAAGAGTGAATTGTATGAAGATGACGGTGAAAGTCAGGAGTATCACAAAGGTCAATATCGTCTCACCACCTTCATTACAAAATCAAATGAAAAATATCTGAATATCGATTTGTCCCGGGAGGGTGATTATTCAGGAGCCGTCACTTCTTTTGATGTCCGGATTCATGGTTTGGGTAAAGCACCGCGAGCTACGATGGTGGATGGCAAACGAGTGGATGCGAATTACGATTCAAAAACAGGTATACTTGAATTCAAGATATCTGCGGATATGAAGAATATCAGGATTCTAAAGTAAACAGGTGGGGAATTAGAATAAAAAAAAGACCTGCCAGGTAATAAAATACATGGCAGGTCTTGTAGTATTAGTAAAGTCGGAAACCTGTAGATATCTAATCTTTTACTTTGGCATCCAACTTATTTTTGAAATATTCGAGAGTTCTCTTAAGACCTTCCTGACGATGAACTTTCGCTGACCAGTTAAGGACTTCTTTCGCTTTTGTCGTATCTGGCTGACGCACTTTAGGATCATCCTGTGGTAGCTCTTTGAAAGCAATTTTACTTTTGCTGCCCGTAAGTTCAACGATCTCTTTCGCAAAATCCAGAATAGTAATTTCTTCAGGATTGCCGATGTTTACCGGATAGATGTAATCGGTTTGCGATAGTCTGTAAATACCATCAACAAGATCTTCAACATAACAGAAAGAACGCGTTTGAGACCCATCTCCGAATATAGTGATGTCCTCACCCAACAACGCCTGTGACATGAAGGTAGGGAGGGCACGGCCGTCCTCGAGCCTCATGCGCGGACCGTATGTATTAAAGATCCGAACGATACGGGTTTCAACACCGTGATAGCGATGATAAGCCATTACGATCGCCTCAGCAAATCGTTTGGCCTCATCATATACGCCACGAATGCCAATCGGATTCACATTGCCCCAGTATTCTTCTTTTTGAGGATGAATCATAGGATCACCATAAACCTCACTTGTAGAAGCGAGAAGGAACCGGGCATTTTTTACTTTGGCCAGGCCCAGTGCCTTGTGGGTACCGAGTGAACCAACCTTGAGTGTCTGAATGGGCAACTCAAGGTAATCGATTGGCGATGCGGGCGACGCAAAGTGGAGAACGAGATCGAGGTCCCCATTTACATGGATGTAGTTTGTGACATCATGCTTGATGAAAGTGAAGTCATCGTTACCAATTAGATGCTCGATGTTCTCGACTGCACCGGTACTAAGATTATCCATACAGATAACCTTGAAACCTTCTTTCATGTATCGATCACAAAGATGCGATCCGAGAAAACCGGCTCCTCCGGTTATTAATACTGTTTTTTTATGTTCAGACATTAACGGATGGCCTCCCAACACTTATGTATGTGATATTTGCTTCTTCAGCACGTTCCAGATCGTAAAGATTACGTCCGTCAAAAATAACCGGATTTTTCATCTTTTCATGGAACTGATCAAAATCCGGACGACGGAATTCATTCCACTCAGTGCAGATGATTAAAGCATCTGCGTCATGAAGAGCATCCGAAGCTTCACTGACAAATTCAATTTTGCTGCTCTTCGCTTCTCCCAAAGCTTGCTTAAAGTTCTCAGTAGCCTCAGGATCGTATGCAACGATTTGTGCATTGCGATTTATCAGTTCATCACAAATGTAGAGGGCTGGAGCTTCGCGGACATCGTCCGTTTCGGGTTTGAAAGCCAGTCCCCAAAGTGCTACTTTTTTATCCTCGAGTTTGCCATCAAAATAAGTGTCCATTTTACTTACAATGGTCACTTTCTGAGCATTATTAACATTCATCACCGATTCGAGCATTTTGAAATCATATCCATTCTGACCGGCTGTGTAATGAAGTGCCTGCACGTCTTTCGGGAAACAACTGCCTCCATAACCGATGCCTGCAAAGAGGAATCGTTTGCCGATACGCGAATCTGTTCCGATCCCACGGCGGACATTGTCTACATTTGCACCAAGAACCTCACAAAGATTGGCAATCTCATTCATAAAAGTAATCTTGGTGGCCAGGAATGAGTTGGCCGCATATTTGGTCATCTCGGAGCTTTTCTCGTCGACTACAATGATCGGGTTGCCACTGCGAACGAATGGTTCGTAGAGCATCTGCATTTTTTTTGCCGCTTTTTCACTGGATGTCCCGATAACAACGCGCTCTGGTTTGAGGAAATCGTCAAGAGCAGCACCTTCACGCAGAAATTCCGGATTAGAAACGACATCAAAAGGTACATCGGTGATACCAGCAATGGTATTTCTGACGCGCTCGGCTGTTCCAACGGGAACAGTGCTTTTGTTGACAATGACCTTATAATCTTTCATAATATGGCCGATATCATTGGCCACCTGTAGCACAAACTGCAGGTCAGCTTGTCCGTCTGCACCCGGTGGGGTTGGAAGACAGAGAAAGATGATCTCTGAGTTATCCACAGCATGCTTCAAATCAGAAGTAAAGGTTAATCTCTTTTCTCTTACTGATCGCTCGAATAACGTCTCAAGTCCCGGCTCATAAATGGGTATTTCACCGTTTTGTAGCTTTTTTACCTTATCCAGGTTATTGTCGACACAGATGACCTGATTCCCGGAATCTGCGAAACAGGTACCTGACACCAGCCCTACATAGCCGGTTCCTACTACAGCAATTTTCATCCGTTACGTTCTATATTTTTAATTTCCAGTTCCAGTTTTCCCGCGGGGACTTTCACTTCCACGACGTCCCCGACACTTTTACCCATCAGTGACAGACCGATAGGTGATTTGTTTGAAATTTTTCCTTGTTTAAAATCAGCCTCTTGAGGGGCAACAACCGTATATTTCATTTCCTTTCCAGTCTTACGGTTAAGAATGGTGACTTTTGAAAGGATATAGACCTTTGAGGTATCGATATTCTTATCGTCGATGATCCGGGAAGTAGCAAGCGTATTTTCTAACTCTGCGATCTTTTTTTCCAGCATTCCTTGTGCTTCTTTGGCCGCGTCGTACTCCGCATTTTCACTCAAATCACCTTTGGCACGAGCTTCAGCAATGTCGTTTGCCGTTTCTTTGCGGCCCCTTGTTTTCAGATCACGTAGTTCTTTCTCAATTTTCTCGTATCCTTCTTTACTCAGATAGTTGTAATTCACGAAATAATTAATTTTTAGGTTTCAGGGATTTATCAAAGAAAATAATGAGCTTGAACGATTGAATTCAATGCCCGATATCCCATAATTCGTTATCTCTAATTTGGCTATAATTTGATCGAGCCCAAGATAACCCGCTTTACCCTTAGTTGCTATCCCGAAGCGACGGGAAAAATTTCTTTTCTAATAATAACCATAGACTTATCGATCAGTTGCACGGTCAGTTAAATATATCAGGGGCAGTTGATGGATTTGTGTTGTCAAATACAGGTAAATGGGTTAAGTGATTACCACATCTTTAGTTCGACGGTTTCCGATAATCAGGTTGATCTCTGGTCTGTGGTTCATTGTTACAGGAGGTTTGCCGCAGCTCATTTCTTCATGTGTATCACTTCTAATCGCTACGGGGTTAGTTCCCCGCTGCTTGCAGCGTAATTTTTGTACCTTTATGAATGCAAGAAAGCCAATATATTCACAAATCACACAATGTTTCGGTACTGATCTATCATTTTGTATGTCCGGCAAAATACAGGCGAGTGGTCTTTACGGATTCGGTAGATGAGACATTGAAGAATATATGTATGGAAATAGAAAAGCGATATGAGGTCTATTTTCTTGAAATAGGCACTGATAAAGACCATGTCCATTTTTTACTACAATCTGTGCCAACAAAGAGTCCAACGCAGATAATCAAGATGTTGAAGAGCATCACAGCAAGAGAAATATTCCGTGAACACCCAGAAGTGAAGAAACAATTATGGGGAGCAGAGTTCTGGACGGACGGTTATTATGTTAGTACAGTAGGGAAACATGGCAATGAAGACACAATCTCCAAATATGTTAGAGAACAGGGAGTTGAAGAGGAGTACAAGACTTTGCACAAAGCTGTGCAGCTACGACTCTTCTGATACCCCGTCTGCTTGCAGCGGGGTAGTTCATTGATTCAAGACTCTCTACGAGATACTTTTGTTTACTTATTTAACCAACTCGTGAATGATATTACCGTAGAAGCTCCGTAAATTGCGCATTCTTTGAATTACATGAATGAGTTACATGGATCAAGTCAGGGTTATAGACGTTTATCCTTACCGGAAAATTAGAGACAATATTGAATTTCTGTTATTTCAACGTGCAAAGGGATCATATTGTGCAGGTCAATGGCGGATGGTCGGTGGAAAAATTAAGGATAACGAGACAGCCTGGGAGGCCGGGTTGCGTGAATTATTGGAAGAAACAGGCTGTGAACCAACTGAATACTGGAGCGTACCGAGTCTGAATCATTTCTATGAAGCTCAAAGTGATCGTATTTTGTTAATTCCCGTATTTGCTGCTGAACTCGACCCGAAGGTCAACATAACCCTGAACGAAGAACACGAATCTTATCGTTGGCTCCAAAAGTATGAAGCCGAAAAAGTTATTGTCTGGCCGGAACAACGGCGCCTGATAGGTTTAATCGATCAGATTTTGCGATCCGGGAATATAATAGACGAATGGATTATTAATTAATGAGTAAAAAACGATTCATAATATTACCCATCTTTATCCTTCTGCCATTATTATTTACGTGGCAGGTTAAGGCACAGAATGCGAATGCTCCCTATGATGTTCGTTTCTTTCCCGACATATGGTATAACAGTGTCGATGCTGCAAGGATTGGAGTTGATGTTCGCGGCGGACAGGCGGGTAATACTGCTTTTGGCTACCACCGATTGAACCTTGGTGTGTGGCTTGCTACACGCTTTCCCAAAGTGCCACTTTCTTATTATATGGATTTTACAGAACCAATAGACTCATGGAGTGATTTTAATGCAGAGTCGTCGATAGGTATTGTTAGTGAATACCGTGCAGGATACACTCAGCATGGCCTGGAATTAAATAAACGCTGGCAGGTCGGTTTTGACGAGGATAAATATGATCTGTTCCATTTCAAGGTATTTGGAGAGAAATTGTACACAACAAATTATGAGCTTTTTTCTGGTTTGTGGGACACTGACTGGCATTTCCTGGCAGATCTTGATTTTTCGATCCGTCGAATTTCTCAACATCGTTCGACTTACCTTGCTTTAAAGACAAGAGTGAGTCCGGGGATCAGTGGAAAGAGTTTTGCACAGGGAACCCTCGAATTTGCCCAAAAATTTACTTTAGGATCTGGATTCCAGTGGAATTATCGTCTGTTTGGTGCATTATCCAGTACGGATACTCCTGTTCAATACCAATATCTATACAGCATGTCTTCACCACACGATTGGAAGGGGAATCCTTTCATGAGGGGGCGGGGTACGGTGCCTCCTGTTTGGATGAGAGAAGGGTGGGTGCAGCTGGCTGGCGGTCCTGCCATTCGGGGATATCTGAGTCAGGATATTTATAACCTTAAGACGAATGCTCCACACCTGATGCGCAACATCACATCCGTCAATACGGAATTGACCTACCCGAATCCGATAAGCCAGTTGCTTGCCAAACACAGTTTTATCAATAATTTTTTGTCTTTTCGAAGCTATCTCTTTGCAGATGCAGGGGGGACTTTTAAACAAAAGACAGCATTGAATACGAGCAATATCGTGGTTTCCGATGGACGTGATTTCCGCGGTGATGCAGGTCCCGGCTTTGCTTTGTCCATCACTTTCCCCGACAATGAAGGTCGGACAAAAACCATCACATTCAGGTATGATGTGCCTCTGTGGCTGTCAGATCCCATGGATGGATCAAGTCCTTTTAAATACCGTAACATTTTTGGTCTGAATGCAATTATTCCATTTAAATAGATTATAGCATCATGATAGTTTTAGTTATCAATTGCGGAAGTTCTTCCGTTAAGTATCAAGTGATTGAAACAGATGACGACAGTATACTCTGTACGGGTATCGTTGAACGAATAGGAGCGATTAAATCAATTGTCAAGCATGAGGTGACGGGTAAAAAACCTGTGAAGAAGACTGCGGATCTGGAGGATCATTCAAAAGCTTTGAAAGAGATTCTCGACTTTCTCAGTGATCCGGAAAATGAGGTGATATCATCACTTGATCAGATCAGTGCTGTTGGTCATCGTGTCGTTCACGGGGGAGAGACTTTCAAAGATTCCGTGCTTATTGATGACGATGTTGTCAAAGCGATTGAACAGGCCATCGACCTTGCTCCACTCCATAATCCACCGAATCTGAGCGGTATTCATGCTGCCCAAAAGGCGTTACCCAATATTCCACATGTGGCTGTGTTCGACACGGCTTTTCACCACTCGGTACCCGCACAGGCTTACCTTTACGGGATTCCCAACCGGTTATATCGCCGATATAAAATCCGGAAATACGGATTCCACGGAACCTCTCACTATTATGTCAGCCGAAGGTATTACGACTTGAGTGGGATCAACGTCGAGGGCTCCAAAGTTATCACGTGTCATCTTGGAAACGGGGCTTCGGTTTGCGCAATCCGTGGCGGTGAGTCCGTAGACACGAGCATGGGCTTTACACCTTTATCCGGATTAATAATGGGTACACGGAGCGGTGATATCGATCCGTCAATCTTGTTTTATTTGGTCGAAAAAGAAGAACTTCCTTTGCGTGATCTTCACTCACTGCTGAATCGTCACAGCGGGTTGCTTGGTCTAAGTGGATATGCTGCCGATATGCGAGATCTTATCCAGGAGGCAGGGAACGGAGACCGGCGATGCCAACAAGCTATCGATGCATTCACTTATCGTGCCAAATTGTATGTCGGTTCTTACATTGCGACTCTCAATGGTTGCGATGCCATCATCTTTACCGCTGGAATCGGACAGAATTCGCCTCAGGTACGTCAAAAGATATTGCAGGAAATGGAAAGTTTGGGAATTAAGGTCGATCCAGACCGAAACCGTAAGGCTGTTGGTACTGTCGAAAGTAAGATTAGTACTGATGATTCCAGAGTTGATGTATATGTTATTGCTACGGATGAAGAGCTGGTTATTGCCAAGGAAGCCGCTAAAATCGCATTAGCCCGTAGACAAAGCCCATGGGTATGATCTCAACTTGCGGTATATTTGGGTATGCGTAGATGGTTTAAAACGACAGTTCAAAGCATTTTCCTTCTTGTGCTATTTGCCAGTTGCACCAGTTCCCGCTGGATAGCTGACAAAAAACCGGAACTAGACCGGTCTAATGGTGATGTGCTAACCTCGAAACGGGTCCTTTCCAAAGAAGAAGAGGTCACTCCGGATAATCCTGTACTTACTCTGAACCTGCTGAATGTGCAGAAAGTAGATTATCCCCAGAAACTGGTGATGAAGCGATACATTCAAAAGTTTCGTCCGCGATACGGTCACCTTTTCCTGGGAATGGCCGCATCAGGATTTATCTTTTATACGGCACATTCTAAAAATATCATTAAAGATGTATCGTCGGCGCGTGTCCCGTTATTACTCAATACTGCGGGAATTGCTATCGCTGCCGGATCTTTTCTGAATATGAAACCAGTCGGTACACCACGTCCGACCGGAGAAGAACAAATGACCAAGGTTATAGGTCATGAAGTTCGAATCGATACAATTCATGTGAAGTCCGCCAAGGAAGAAAATGCTGAAGTGACTGTTTCATATGGAGATTCATTAATAGCCAGAAATAAAACAGTATCACTTGTGGATGGTAAGCTTACTCTCAATCTTGCTACCATTTATAATCCCGGTGTCATCAAACAGAATAACCCGGATAGCCTGAGGATTGAAGCGTTCTATCAAAAAGACCGTTATATGTTTAATATCCCTATCCGTTCTTTCATGCAGCAGTATGCCATGATAACTGATACCTCAACAGCATTGTATAATGAGGCGAAAGTGACTCCGGGTAATTTGCTAACGGACGTAAATAAAGGAACCTATTTGCAGTATCTCGATAACGCTGGAGATGGGTGGTACAAAGTTCTTCTTGGAATTACCCCAGCATATTTAAAGACGCAATCGGCACGTCTCGTGTGGAAAACCAGTTCTACAGAAGACTCGGGTGTCCTCGATCAGGAAGCCGGCGGATATGGAAGTGTCGATGTCGAGAAGAATATACCAAAGGCTTCAAAAGAGCAGCCAAATACTTCAGCATTTTTGCTGGCCAGTAGTTTTACAAACCATATTCCATCGCTTCAGCCTATTTATGAACGCGATATTCATTTGATGCGGGATTATCTGACCAGTTCACTTGGAATCCCAGCCATCCGGATTAATGCCTATGGTTCCGGACAATGGGATAAAGCATGGCAAATGTTTCATGATACAACTGCAACACCATCATGGCTTCCTGCCAATGCCGGTTCTTCAAGAGTGATCATCTACTACACCGGGGCAGCTTCACGAGAAAGGAGCAAGTATTTAGGTTCTATTAATCAACTCATCGAGAATTCATCAAAATGGAAAACAAAATCAACCATATTGATTTTGGATGTCCATACTGAAGGTCAGAGCGCAGACTCGCTCAAACAAAAGTGGATCCGAACAGCGGCACGAACTACGGCAGAAAATCCACATCTTACGGTAATGTTGTCTTCTGATACCGGACAGAATGCACAGGTTTACCGGTCGTCTGGGGAAGGGATAAACAAAATGCACAGTATCTTCACCTACTATTTTTGCAGGGCTTTACAGACAGGGATGACCCACCTTTCTGATATCAGACGTTTCCTGCAGCGCAATATCGCATTCACTTCACGAAGTGTTACCAACCAGCCGCAGGATCCCGTGTTCATGGGTAATACCACAATATCACTGACGGGGTCAAAGCAAAATTGATGGGATACCTGTATCTCATTCTAAGTGTTTCTTGCTCTCTGATCATTGTTCATCTTTTGAAGGTGGTGAGGCACAAAAATGCACGCATGTTGCCGGTGCTCACTGTCAATTACATGGTTGCTACAGTTGTTGCCTCATTTTCCGGGTTTGAGCATCTTTCTGCAGAGGATATTCCTGTCTGGTTGGTATTACTTACGGTCGCTGCCGGCGCCTTATTCATTATTAATTTTCTCGTTTATGGCAATTCTGTAAACATTAATGGTGTTGGAGTTAGCGTTACGGCCATGCGACTTTCACTCATTATCCCCGTATTGACATCGATTATCGGGTATCGGGAGGCCATAAATATTCCGATAATCTTAGGCCTGATTGGTGTATTTACTGCCTTATACCTGCTAAGCCGAAAAGATCACACCAGAAAACCCAAAGAATGGCATCCCATGCTGCTAATCATGTTATTTCTGGGGACTGGTTTTAGTGACGCAGCTCTGAAAATATTCCGAGAAAATGGGGCTGTATTCATAAATCAGAACATATTTATGGCTGGGATTTTTGGAATTGCATTTTTGATTGGACTATCGGGTATCCTCATAAAAAATGAATATCGGTTGCAATCTAAGGAGATCGGACTTGGTATCATGATTGGCGTTCCCAATCTTTATTCTTCCATATTTATGATCATGGCTCTCAAATACATTGAAGGAGCAGTCGCATTTTCAATGGTCAATATTCTGATTGTTACGGGTGGAACTATCCTTGGTTATGCCTATTGGCATGATAAACTCTCGAAAAATCAAACGATCGGTATTCTTGTTGGGATCATAGCAATTACCCTGATGATTGTTGGCAGGCATATGTGAAGAATGGATAGTGTTTCCATTTTTGAATTAGATATAAATATTATAAGTCATTACACTCTCTTTTTGATTTCTTATCTTCCACCCGTCATTTACCATAAATCAATTACCCTAACACCTTAACACTTTAACACCTTAACACCCTTAACACCTTAACACCTTAACACTTTAACACCTTAACACCTTAACACTTTAACACCTTAACACTTTAACACCTTCATACCACTATGACTCCCTTCATTACCCATCTCCGTGAAAAAGCCGCTCAAAAATCGAAAACGATTGTTTTTCCAGAGACTGATGATCAGCGCATTTTACAGGCGGCTGCTTATCTTGATGAAAATAAGATCTGTCGTGTTATGCTTGTTGCATCCGAAGAGGAGGGACGATTAAAGGCGGATTCTTTTGGAATTAAACTTTCCGATACGGTCTCATTCAGTGAACCGGGTGAAGGAGAATACGCAAGAAAATTTGCAAAACACTTATATGAACGTCGCAAACATAAAGGGTTGACTGATGACGTCGCTGCCAAAACTGTTCAACAGCCACTTTTTTGGGCAGCCTCGCTTGTAGCTCATGGTATTGCTGATGGTTGCGTTAGCGGTGCCGTCAATACAACTGGTGATGTACTCAGAGCAGCTTTACAGGTGATCGGCCTGCGTGAGGGCTCTGAAGTCGTATCGAGTGTGTTTATGATGTCATGGGACGATGGTCGTGTCTTTACTTATGGTGACTGTGCCGTTGTGCCTTATCCAACATCTGATCAACTGGCATCTATAGCCATCGACTCGGCTAAGACACACTGGAACCTGACTGGTGAGGATCCCCGCGTTGCCATGCTTTCATTCTCGACAAAAGGAAGCGCCCAACATGAACGCATCACATTGGTTAGAGAAGCATTGGAAACGGTAAAAACCCAAAATACTGAACTCGCTGTGGATGGTGAGCTCCAGTTTGATGCGGCTTACGTGGAAGAAATCGGAAAACGTAAAGCACCCGGTTCATCCGTTGCCGGTAAGGCTAACGTATTTATTTTTCCGAATCTCGATGCCGGAAACATCTCCTACAAAATAACCGAACGCCTTGGCGGAGCCACTGCAACAGGTCCCGTCATCCAGGGCCTGGCCAAACCCATGAACGACCTGTCTCGTGGCTGCAAATGGGAGGACGTCGTTGACACGGCAGCTGTGTGCGCTCTAATGAGCTGAAAACATTATACAGTAGGGGGGGAAACCCCCCATGATTCCCCCTACAACGTTACATTCAAAAACAGCGCAGGATCTCGTGCGCAGGGTGCAACGCTCGGAACATTTAAAACAACATGAGAGCCCTCTTCCACGAATGTGGAGGGGGTTGTGGGAGGTTACACAATCGTTGCCCGATGCCATCGGGATTCTATGTTCTCTGTCAGGCCGGAGAACATCAGAATGACATCCTCTGGTTACGTTGGTGATCGGCAATAAAGGTGATGATAAACATTCATTCATCCAGACGTGCTATATCTTGTCATTTGATTCGTCTCGCGAATTATTTCACGACGCAGAATATACTGCCAGTCAGGTACATGGAACACTAAATAACTCAGACACGTTAGTATTGTTACACTAAATTTTTTTTATAAAAAACAATAATTTAACGTTATGGCTAAGTGTTTTGCCCTTTTAGGATGGAGTCTCCCGGTAATTGAAAGTGTTGATAAACTCGGAAAACCATATGTCGTCGTGTCCTTTCCAGATTTTGAGGGTTACGCAAAAGAACATGAAATTCCATTTGTTTCCTGGAATTTTGACGAATGGAATGAACACACAACGGCACTTCAGCTTGCCGAAAAACTAAAACCCTTCGATGTCGATGTGGCTGTCCCCCTGTTTGAAGAAACCGTGGAGTGGGCCGGAGCGCTGAATTCCATATACAGAGATGATCCCCGTGTACTAAATCGCGCTTTCCTGTTCAGGAACAAAGCAATGATGAAGCGTAAAGCATTACTTGCGGGTATTCGTGTTGGACTTTTTGAAGAAGTCCATACCAAACAACAGGTTGAACAGTTCATGAAACGATTGAATGAAGCGCAGTTGCAGCTTCCCGGCGAGGAAGATTACTGGGTTCACCTAAAGCCATTTAATGCCGCTGGTACTGTAGGACATAAACTTCTGAGGAATAAGAAGGATATCGATGAGAAGATCAATGACAAAGATTTTCCGTGCATGGTAGAAAGTCACCTTCCGGGAAGAGAATTTTCCTGTGAGGCATTTATTCATAACGGGAAAGTTCGTTTTCTGAATATCACAGAGTATGTGCATCTTGGATATTCAAACTTTATACCCAATGGTCCTGAACTTGAAGAGAAACGACCGATCATCGCCAAGGCAATTAATGATCTCGTCGAAGCATTCGGCATTGAATATGGTATGATTCACCCCGAGTGGTTCCTCACAGAAAAGAATGAGATCAGCTTTGGTGAGGTTGCCTGCAGAATTCCAGGCGGACATATTCTTGAACTGGTCTCACGGTCATTTGATTTCGATGCACTGGCTGCTTTTGTGTTATGCCACGACCCGGATGCGACTGAAGAAGAACTTGATGCAGTTTTCCCATCTAAAGATTATCATCCCTCCAAGTATTCGGGAAGCCTGATGGTCTATCCGAAACCGGGTTATATCACAGAGCTCAATATTCCGGATGAGCTTAAAGAAGACCCGTATTTCGAGGAGCACACGCTGTTTCCTCCATCAGCGCACAAAGTTTCAACCAACAGGGAAGGCTTTGGCAATCATTATGGAACTGTATTCTTCCAGGGTGATGATCCGAAACGCATGAAAGATCTTCTGCTTCATTATGAAGATGTAGATTTTTATGTTTAACAAAGACTCATGAGTTGGATATTTGGATGCGGGTAATGATATAAATACAAACGACAATAGACCCTGAATTTCCTGAAGTGGACAACTAGGCAAATAATGGATCAGGTATGGAAACCAATTTAAGTATAAAATCACGTGTTTCGAGATGATTCATTATTCCAAAGTTTTTCTTTTTGTGTTCTTTAAAGGAGATTTGTGGGTGTATTCCACGGTTGAATTATCAATGATCGAGTCTTTGAGTCTTCAGGATTGAATATTGCAGAAGGAACAATTCTCATTGGATATACCCACTTTCATGGATTGCTAAAATAAAAGAACATCGGGTTCGTACAGACTCCATGATGCAGAACATCAGGGAGTCTGTTTTAAACTAACAGGCGGTCTGTTCGGATTGCCGTATCAGAGAAAATATTAGAATATTACGAAGCACATTTTTATGTCTGAAGAAACACCCCATTTCAGGGAGGTTAGAAACCATTTTGAAGGAGTTCTTACAGAACTTGAATCAACCAAACCATTTGCACGTCCGCGTTATATCAATCGATTACTGGCCAGTGTGGAAAGCCTGCTTGAGACGAAGGAGGGGAAGGATCTTGTTTTCGATAAAATGGCGGATCTCAATGAATATGGTCTGTTCAGTGGAACCCCATGGAATGATCCGGGGAAGCTGGTTCCGACGCTGGTAGGTGGAACACTGAAGTCTGGTGGCTTGCAAACGGTAATGGAGATATTGAGTGATTTACGGATGTCAGCAATTGCCGCCGGCACCTTGAAAGATGATCGATGTTCACCAGAAGCTGCCCGTTTCTTTCTCCAGGATGCTTTGGTACAAAACCTGGACCTTATGTTTCCCGGTGCAACAGAATATAACCGGGGGATGTCAGAATCTGATCGAAAAAAAATCCAAATTTTGTTTGATCATCTCAAAGTACAGATTCATTTTGATGTGATTAAGGAGAAGCTGGCTGAAGAAATCAAGATGATTTGTGCCCAGCGTCCCATTCTTACGAGTCGTGTTCGCCGCATCATACAGCTTGTCAATGAAAATATTTTGCTGCAGCAAAATGGAGAGGAATCCGACCTGTTGCGCTTATATGTAGATGCTGTTTACCGTCCATCTGAGAGAGCGGCAGAAGCGGAAACGACGGCAGCTTATGGCAAAGTTCTCGATTCGCTTATGAGGAAGGAACTGGCGGAGGAAGCCAGTACGCTTGCTGCCACCATGATGCACACTGGTCTGTGCAGCTCGTTTCATGCCGTATTATTAGGGAAGATTAGAGAAGATGATGAATTGCTCAAGGAATCACTTGGATTGAATGAAACCGGTAAGGTGCAGTACGACAAGCATAAACACCAGATCGGAAAACTCATCGATATCTTTGTTCACCCGGACATAAGCCAGTCGATTTATGGTTTTGGAAGGATGCTCGAACGCGGACTCCTGGACAGGCAGCCTGTTCGCAGCGGATTGTATCGGTTAATGGATTGTGAGATTTCAGCTCAGTCAGAGATCGAAATTATGAAATCTGCACATGCGGCGGATGGCGAGTTATCACCGAGAGAGGTTCTGCTTGCAGACGTCGTAAGTGTTCTTGGGCTGCCGCTTGGTGTAGGGCAGGGCATGAATCCAACATGCCAGGGGGCACGCGGCATAAGTCTCTGGAGTATGAATGTGCCGGGAAAACTGCTGAGAATGGTTCTGAAAGTCGTGCAGGAAAATCATCTGACGATCAATTTTGAAGGAGCTGTCGTCGATTCCTCGAAGTTGATCATTGGAATGTCCAATAAGCTCGACTATAATCTTGATGCCGTCTCGGTCCTTCTGGTACCACATCTTGATAAAATTTATAACGAAATGATGCGCCTGTGCTCATTTCGTCAGGAAGATGCCCACAAATGGGTTAACCCTGCACTGTATGGGCAATGGGTGCCAACTGGATTTTCATCTGCATATGATCCTCTCACACAGATGATAAGCAAGTATGAAGATTTTGTCCGGATGTTTTACATAACTCACCATCCTGATTACAATCGGGGACATGATCTGGTATATCCAAATCCCATCGGAATATTTATCACATCCAATACCGGAAAGCTTCTTGGATTTCATGCTATCACAATTATCAGGGTAGCAAAAAAGCCGGATGGTGAAGTCAGAGTTTACTTTTGGAATCCGAATAATGAAGGCAGGCAGCACTGGGGTGGCGGCGTATCACCATCTGTTGCAGGAAACGGAGAACGACATGGAGAGTCATCACTGCCGTTCGCACAATTCACTTCACGTGTGTATGCATACCACTACCACAAAGTGGACCTTGAAGATCTAACGTTAGTTGATGATAGTGAAGTGCAATCAGTTATCTCGATGGCACGCAATAGTTGGGGACCATCTTACCAGTGGTTCGAATATAGTTTTAACTGATAGAAGAATATGTAAATGGAATTGCAGGTAAAGACAAAAACAAAAGTCAGGCACTCGTCACGGATTGAGCTTAGTCAATCTTCTTTAAATAAGAATGTGGAATTCATTCGTTCTAAAGTCAGCGATCATACCATCATATCGGCGGTTGTAAAAGCCAATGCATATGGACACGGAATAAATATGTTTGTTCCAATGGCTGAACGCTGTGGCATTCGACACTTCGCAGTTGCCTCCAGTTTCGAGGCATGGGAGGTGCTCCAGGCAATTACGAAGGACTCTACGATAATGATCATGGGAATTTTGCATCCTGAGGATCTGGAGTGGGTTATAGAAAATGAAATCGAGTTTTTTGTCTTTGATTTTAAACGATTAAAGGAGTCGTGTGAGACAGCTCAGGAAATTGGGAAAAAAGCAATTATCCATCTCGAAGTGGAGACAGGAGGCAACCGAACCGGCTTACCTGAAGATGAGTTAACGAAGGCCCTTACTTTTTTGAAGGAAAATAAGAAGTGCTTGGAGTTCAAAGGATTATGTACACATTATGCCGGTATCGAGACTTTGGCGAACCAGTTTCGGATCGTTAAGCAAATCCAGAAGTTCAACGAATTGTATGATACAACGAAGAAGTTTGGGTATCGTCCACAGATACGTCACACGGCCTGTTCGGCCGCCACACTTGCCTTTCCGGAAACAACTATGGATATGGTACGCGTTGGCACGGCTCTTTACGGTTTATGGCCAAGTCCGGATATCTACAATCTTCACCTGATGCGTGAGAACAAAATCAAGGATCATCCACTGAAACGGGTGTTGACCTGGAAAACACACATCATGCATATCAAGCAAATCGCAAAGGATGATTTTATTGGGTATGGTACAAGTTTTCAGGCGTCGAGAAATATGAAGATCGCCGTCATTCCCATTGGCTATTCAAACGGATATGACCGATCACTATCCAATCGCGGTTATGTTTTGATCAAAGGCAAGAAAGCACCGATTGTTGGATTGATTAATATGAACGTGTTTATGGTGGATATCTCCTCGATTCCCGATGTTGAAGTAGGAGATGAAGTCGTGTTAGTGGGCCGGCAAAAAAACAATGCCATCTCAATAAAATCTTTCTCCGAGTTCTCCAATTCGATTAATAATGAGTTCGTCAGCCGCCTGCCCGATGCCATTCCGCGTTACCGCGTACGGTAACGCAAGGGTAATCCCCCGTGATTACCCCACACCATCACCCAAACACAACGGATTGTCATCCTGCCGTCGGATCCCAGCTGTTCCCGGGATCGGCTTAGGATCCCGTTCGCAAGGGGCAGCGAGCCGTTCAGGTGCTACTATCGTTTCCGGATGAAGACGAGATCCTTCGGCCCGTTGGATCGTTGCCGGGATAAGGTTTTGGATTGGGCCTCAGGATGACAGAGATGGTGTTTGGCGTGGAGCATTGTGTTATTCGCCTCTGAATGATGTGCATGAAATGATGTCTCCCTGTATACGCAATCCCAAGCACAAGCAATGTAATCCTGCTGCTGATCCCGGTTGTTCCCGGGATCGGCTTAGGATCTCGCCTGCCGGGCGCAACGGACGAAACATGCACTCGATACGTAAGCCCCTTCCACGAATGTGGAGGGGTTGGGGAAGGTCACACAATCGTTGCCGGATGCACACGGGATGCTACGTTCTCTGATAAATCAGAAGAGAACCTCAGAATGAAAATATGAGATGAATCCGTATCAGTCAGGGCAAGGTCTCTCCACGCGCCACGGTCCAGAGGCGGTACCAGTCGGAACGAGAGAGGTCAAGATGTGTAGCTACTACGGCGTCGCGAATATGATCAGGATTAGTACTTCCAAAGACAGGAATAACGCCTGCCGGATGTTTGAGAATCCATGCCAGAGAGATCTGTACCGTCGACACGCCAATTTGAGCCGCTATTTCCTGTAAGACCGGTAACACTGTAATGAATCGTTTCTTCAGATTAGGAGAGTCAGACATGTTCCCGGAAATAGCTCCCTGGGCCAGTGGTCGGTAAGCGAGGGGACGAATATTGTTTTTTTCACAGTGATCCAGCGTGCCGTCTGTCATTGGATCAATATGCATAAGACTAAATTCAGGTTGAGTAGAAATGATGGGAGATGTTACATATTCCTGGAGGGCATCAAGCTGTGATGGACTGTAATTACTTACCCCGATATGTCTTATTAATCCCTGGTCACGTAGCTGGTTAAGTGCGGAAGCCGTTTCTGCCGGATGCGTCAGGGGGTCATGCCGATGCACCTGGTACAAATCAATATGTTCAATTCCCAAGCGTTCCAGTGATTTACTTGCACTGTCCATGACATGCTGAAAAGACAAGTCGTAACTATAGGGGCCATGTCGGTCTTCAAAAACGATTCCACACTTTGAAGCAATGAATAATGATTTCCGATCTGGTTTTACCTCTTCGAAACATTTTTTAAAGACGGACTCAGACGCACCGTTACAATAGATATCAGCCAGGTCAAACAGAGAGAAACCTGACTTGATAGCAGTTGCAAATGTGTTTATAGCCCTGTCGATCTCTTCTTTACCCACTTCATCAGGATTCCATGTTCCCGCAAGTTCCATCAATCCCAAAGCTAATCTCGATACCTGGATCTGGTCGGGTCCAAGACCGATAGTGGGCATGCTTTGGGATTCTGTTAATTCCTCCATACGTAATAAGCCCAGGGTTTAAGTTCCATCGTTTCATTGTCCGTAAATGTCATTTGCTGGCCTGTAAATAATTCACTGTAATTGCCATTCATCGTTGATCCGGCGATGGTTACTTTCTGAGGGTTATTACTCAGATTCAGAATAACAAGTACTTTATGTCCTGCTTTTTCCCGTGTGAATGCATAAACATATCGTGGTTGCGTGTTGGAGAGGACGATCATCCTACCTCCCATGTCACCATTCCCGAGTGCGGCATTCTCATGTTTCAAGTCGAATAGTTTTGTATATAGTTCCCGAAACGGACTCGACTTCCAGACAATTGGATCACGATCGAAGAATTTGAGTCGTTTGTCCATACCTGCTTCCTGCCCGTCGTATACTAGCGGCATTCCATCCATTGTGCCAGCCAAAACTGCAAATGTAGCCGCACCGCCATCGAGGCGCTCGAATACTGTTCCATTCCACGAGTTTTCATCATGATTACTCGTAAATCGCATGCGGTACGAATCAGCGGGATAGATCCGCTCTTCTTTATTCAGGAGCACGGTCAACTGGTCAGCGGTCGCTTTACCTTGTGCGATATCATTGAAGAGATGATAAAAATCCCAACCGTAGGTCATGTCGAATGCTTCATGAAATTTGGGGCCTTCGGCTTCGGCAAGCATAAAAACAGGTTTGATGGCATCCATTGATTTGCGTGCATGGATCCAGAAATCGATAGGAACCATCCCGGCAACATCGCAGCGATAGCCATCTATATTGAAGTTTTTCACCCAATAGTCCATAGCGTTGATCATATATCTTCTAAGACCGGGCTTGGTATAGTCGAGCGCAATTACATCAGACCAGTCTTTGACGGGCGGTACAAAGTGACCGTTTTTATCATGCTTGTACCAGTCGGGATGCTCTTTGGTCAGTGGATTGTCCCATGAAGTATGATTGGCGACCCAGTCGATGATAACTTTCATCCCATGACTATGAATGGAGTCGACGAGCGCCTTGAAATCCGATTTGTTGCCAAACTCTGGATTGATTGCCAGGTAATCACGAACAGAATAGTAGCTGCCAAGCGGCTCTTTCCGGTTTTTAACACCGATGGGATTGATAGGCATGATCCAGATAATATCGACTCCAAGCTCCTTGATCTCGGACAATTTCGGGATTACCGCTTTGAATGTTCCCTCTTTGGAAAACTGCCGGACATTGAGTTCATAGATAGTTGTATTGAGTGACCAGCCGGGATGTTTTACAGAATAATAAGGAGATTGCGCGCGTAGGAGCATGGGAACAACAATCAGAGTTAGAAGGAGTAAACATTTTAGTAACAATCGTGATTTCATGCGATAATTCTCCTTTTGGTAAAGCTGTGTTTGGTATTCAAAGCAATTAATAGCGATAACGTTTCAGGATAAGAATTTTGCAAATGAGTTTCCCTGAAGTGAATTATGGTAATATAAAAAGGGACGTGAGGTGATCACGTCCCTTCAGATGATTTAAAGTGATAATCAGGTTAGTTCTTTTTTGCAGAAATACCAGTCAACACATTCGTATCCATTGCTTATCCGTTCTTCAGCAGCTTTTGCAGTGATTGGCGGCGGGACCAATACTTTATCGCCAACTTCCCATCCTTCGGGAGTTGCAATTCCATGTTCATCGGTAGTTTGTAGAGCTTTAAGCAGTCGTAAAATTTCCGGGATTGACCGTCCATTGGTTAACGGATAGTAGAGCATCGCACGAACGAGACTCTTCTCATCGATCAGAAACGTTGTGCGGACCGTTGATGTGCTGGATGCACCCGGCATAATCATGCCATAAGCATGCGCGACTTTCATAGAGATATCCTCGATGATCGGGAAGGGGATATCGACCCCAAATTTTTCCTTTATGTTCCGGATCCATGCAAGGTGTGCGAATGTGCTGTCGATTGACAGACCCAATAATTCACAATTTAGTTTTTGGAATTCATCGAAATACTTGGTAAAACCCAAAAATTCCGTGGTGCAAACAGGGGTGAAATCGGCAGGATGTGAAAACAGGATCAGCCATTTACCTTTGTAATCAGACAGTTTTTTAACTCCCTGTGTTGTATTCGCCTTAAAATCCGGAGCCGGTTCATTTAGCCGGGGTAGTTGAGTGACAGGTTCGTTGATGTATTCGGTAGCTTCCATTTTGACCTCCATAGTTTTATGAATAGACGGTGAAGAGTATGACCCGTTTAAAGAAAAGCCTGACGGGTTATCACCATAAATAATTGGCTACTGGGTTAGTTAGGGAAAAAATATCTACTTGTCCGTACTCTTTTTGTGAGAAACAGGTACTAATTTGATGTCGCCATAAATTTATGGGGTTATTAGAAAAGAAAATATGTAAAATAATTGTATCGATATTTAGTTATGTAGTATATTCATGGTATTCCAAAACAATCAGAATATTCGATCATGATACTAGTATATATTTTAATAGGAATTGTATTGTTCTTTTTTGGATTTCGCTTCATGATGTTCTCAAAAATGAGAAAGCAAAAGGGAAAACCCGCACCCGAACTTGGTGGAGCATTTGGAAAAGCGATCCAGCAAGGCAAACCGGCACTTTTCTATTTTTATAGTGAAAGTTGTGGCGCCTGCCGTCCAATGACGCCGGTAGTTGATAATCTTAAGAAGGAAAAATTACCCTGTTACAAAGTGGATATTACTCATCATATGGATGTTGCCAAGAAGTTTGGAGTTATGGCGACACCATCAACGGTTCTCGTGAATAGAGGTATCGTACAGGAATTCCTTATTGGTCCTCAGAATGAGTCAACACTTCGTTCTCTGCTGCCTTAAATCGAGATCTAACGGCTTAGTCTATTAATAACGGCAGTGTGCTCGGGATAAGCGATTTTAAGCTGTTCAGGATCCCCTAATTCGAAATCGGAAAAATCAAACCCCGGGGCAACGAGGCAGGTGCACAGGCAGAATGAGCTCTCATCCGGCAGCGAGACACCGAACCATGTCCCTTGTTCGATTACACATACTGGTGTTTGGCTGGCATCCAAATTCTTGCCAAGCTGATGCTTTTGATAAACACTGTCTAGCCCGATCTGGTGGATTTCAAGGTTGTCACCGGAGATATGAACCCATATTTCATCACTTTTGATCCGGTGTAAAGTGGAGAATTCATCACCCGCCAGCAAGTAATAAATGAGTGTTGCCGCTGAACGATCTCCCGCGAAACGGGATGGTAAGCCTGCTTTGCCAACAATGTCTTCAGATCTGTAAACCTCCCTGAAATATCCTCCTTCGGGATGTGGCTCAAGGCTTAGTTTATCTATCCAGAAATCAGCTGATGCCATGCAGATGCAGGTTTGCAGTAATTTTGATTTACTTATGGAATACTGGCAATGGATAAACGGCCGGACTCACATGGCCTTCTTTATCAATCGATTGTATTCCAAACAGATAGTTGTCCTTAGATATATTTTTCAAAGTATAGGTCGTGTCTTTCCCTATGACAACAGAATGTTGCCAATAGGGAGCAGAAGTGCGACGCCAAACGATACGATAACCTGCAAGATCCGGCTCGTTATTTGCATCCCAAACGAGTGTAGTGTTATTGGTCAGCTTACTAACATTCATACCCGGTTTTTGAGGACGTGCCGGTGCATTGGCCATCTCTGCAAGTGCCGCAGCATTGACACGGGTAACTCGTGCTACGTAGTTGTAATCCACAAATTTTGGAAGGTCGCCGTATTGCACTCCGTTTTCGGTTCGAACATCCTGGTGCTGATGGCGAAAATCTTCATGTGGTTCGGTGAAACGCACGGCTGGATAACCCTTGGCAAGAAAGGGCATGTGATCACCACCGCGTAAATAACGATCGTTGCGGTAGATCATCATAACATTCATGCCGGTGTCATATTTCTTAGTCGTGAAAAGGATCTCACGTGCAAGCTCGCGTGGTGGGGTATCATTTTCACCGCCGGTTCGCAAGAGCATGCGATCATAATCAGAAAGTTCTTTTTTGGGTGGAATACCCTGGGCAAAGACACGAATAGTATGCGGATCTTTCGTACCATTGTCGGCAGTGGGACTCCCGATGATATCATTCGTGATCATGGCAGACACATTCCAGTTGCGTTTCCGGGCAACATCAGCAAGATGACCGGATCCGTAAAGTCCCTGTTCCTCTCCGGCTACTGTTGCAAAGATGATGGTGGCATCAAACTTGTACTTCGACATCACCCTTGCCATTTCCAAAGATGCTGCTGTTCCGGAACCGTCGTCATCAGCACCCGGAGCCTCTGAAGTACGATTCATGATATCGGTGACACGTGAGTCGTAATGGCCGCTGACAATGTAAACTCTGTTTGATGCTTCAGTTTGTGTGCCAGGAAGAACAGCAATGACATCTACGATTTTTGTCGGACGATCAACACGGCCTTCGGGTTGTTGTATGTAGCTTTCGTAACCGACTTTGAGCCTGCCTCCGGATTCGCGGCTGTACTGTTCGAATTTATTTTTAATCCATCGTCGGGCCACACCAATTCCCGTTGTCTGGCTCAACGTATCAGAAAGTGTATGTCGGGTTTTGAAGCTGACTAATTTCAGAATGTTTGCTTTAATTGAGTCAGCGGAAATGTGTGTCAACATCTTTTCAATCACAGGATCCGGTTTTTCCGGATTAGGACTGTTCTGAGCCGTTGTTGATGAACACGAAATCAAAAGGAGGGTGGCAAGTGTCAGGAATCCCGCCAGATAGTAATTTTTAAACCGATACATGTTATTGCTTTTTGTAATTGTCATCACTCACACGTGCTGTATAATAAAAAAATTGAGGAATATAACACGGGGGGTTCGGTAAAAAGACGTTAATGAATGTTTCCGTGGTGGTAAATTGTCGCGTAGGGGCGATTTTTGAAGCGTCTCAACATCTCTCACCGCATTATTAAACACGTTATTATAAAAGCTCACGACGGGGGTAATCACGGGGGATTACCCTTGCGGTTATTCACGGATTGTGAGTTTTGCTACTGTTTCGATATGATAGGTTTGCGGGAACATATCGACGGGCTGAATTTCCGTTATCTCGTAAAGTTCATTTAACTCCTTGAGATCCCGGGCGAGCGTTGAGCTGTTGCAGCTTACATACACAATTTTTCTGGCTTTAAGCTCGAGGAGCTGTCGAATCACATCCGGATGCATTCCAGATCGCGGAGGGTCTGTGATGATAAGATCCGGGTGGCCGTATTTATCAATCGTATCAGTCGTGAAGAGGTCTTTCATGTCGCCGGTCAGAAAGTCACAGTTGCCAACTTTGTTTTCCATAGCATTTTTCCGGGCATTCTCGATGGCTATTTCATTGACTTCAATTCCCACCACGCTCGTTGCATGTTGCGATGCATACAGCGTCAGCGTACCTACACCACAGTATAAGTCGTATACGTGATCTTCAGGCTGGATATCAGCAAAATGAATAGCTGTGTCGTACAGCTGTTCGGCCTGCCTTGTATTCGTCTGGAAAAAAGCATTGGCGTGGATATTAAAAGAAAAGGGGCCGATTTTATCGCGGATAAATCCAGGACCGTGGTAAACCTTCTCATATCGACCTACTGCCGTTGGCGATCGCGTGTCATTTACATTATTAACCACGGTTGTGATAGCAGAAAACTTTTCAAGGAGCAGATTGGTCAGATCGCGAATAATCTGTTCGTTATCGGTGTAGGTTACCAAGTTAACCATCAAGTCGTCAAAATGATCCGATGAACGTACAACCACATTTCGAAAATATCCGGTGTGATCGTGCACGTCGTATGCAGGGATATCTTTATCGAGGGAATAAGTTCTGACAGCATCCATTATTTCATAGGAAACGGGATCCTGCAGATGGCATTCATGCAGGTTGAGAATCCTGTCGTATCTGCCCGGCACATGAAGGCCGACAGCAATATCCTTGTCTTTGATCTCATCCTTATTCTGGATTTCCTGTTCTGTGAGCCACCTCCGGTTCCCAAAACTGTATTCCATTTTATTCCGGTAATAAAATGCCTTTTCGGATGGCAAACAGGGAAGGGGGGCAAGTTGCGTCAGACCACCAATACGGTGAAGATGATCTTCCACATGCTGCCGCTTAATCTTGAGCTGTTCTTCGTACGGAATGTGCTGCCATGTACAACCGCCGCAGATGTACGCATGCCGGCAACGTGGCTCGATGCGCATGGGTCCTGATTTTTCAACCTCGATCAGTTTTCCTTCAAGAAATTTCTTTTTCTTTTTAATGACCCGTGCTTTAACAATATCACCGGGAGCAGTATTACGGACAAAAACCGCCTGATTATCGAGGTGACCTACGCCTTTACCTTCAAAAGCAGCCGATTCGATTTCTACGGTGATGATATCACCTTTTTTTACTGACATAAATTAGTAATGAGTCCTGAGTCCTGAGTAGTGAGAACGTGAGTAGTGAGAACGTGAGTTCCGATGACGATTAACCGGGATGCATCACCTAAAGAGCTTCGTCGGTGGGGAGACCAGCCTGGATATCAAATAGTGTTTTTGAGTCGGTGTGTTCGTTAAGCTGGACAAGAGCATGGTTGAGTTTGGCAACCAGATTGTTGGCAATGGCCTCCATAAGTTTGATGGCGATGCGCGGTTGACGGTTGCGAAGCACTTCATAGTCCGGGCGAAAGAATCCGAACACTCGAGAGTCCGTCACACAGCGGGCACTGCAGTAACGTCGGCTTTCACTGATTACAGCAAGGGTTCCGATGCATTCGGTTGGATGCAGATGACGGGATGGTATTTCGTCGAAATCACCAGTATCGAGCGTCAGTTCAATAAGACCGTCCTCGAGAATGTACAAACCTGTGCCGGGATCTCCCTGGTGAAAAATGAATTCACCGGATTTGAATTTTCGATTATGACAAAGCTGCAGAAACTCATACCGTTCGGCAGGCGTAAAATCAGCCAATAACCGTGTCTTAAAGATAATATCCGCCTGTTTCTTAAAATTTCTGAATTTACCGGTACTCATCATGTTTCTCTGAATAATTTAGAACGATTGTCCGATACCAAAACTGAGTCCAAGTGCATTTTTCTTAAACCATCCCTTTTTTAGATCATGTACTCTGTATGCGAAATCAATTCGGAAGATAACATATTGCCAGTCAAGCCGGATACCAAAACCGGAGCCGACTGCAATTTGCTTATAGAATGAATCAAAAGCGAATCGTCCGGTAGAGATCGGATTTCGCGGACCATTCCAGACGTTACCAAAATCTGTGAACATCGCCAAAACCCATCGGGTAGAAAGGAATCTCTTGAAAATTTCCTGCCGTACCTCAACGTGACCTGCTAATTTTATTTCTCCGCCATTAACCAATTGCTGATCTTCCAGAGGGCCCGGTCCAAGACGGAAGGGAGCCCAACCACGAATATCATTGCTTCCGCCCGCATAGAAACGCTTGGTTAACGGGATGGTTTTGTTTTTTCCGTAGGGAATGGCATAGCCAACGAAACCAGCATAGGCGAAAACGGAGTTCGGCGAAACCGGAATATAACGGCGATAATCGAACGTGACTTTAGCATACTGGCTATAGGTAAGCCTGGAATTACTGATCCCAAAAGTGGGGATGGATCCTTCAAGTTTTTGCGGAGTCGTGATGAAACGATCAACCAGAAATGGAATATTACCGCCAGACTCTATCCCTGTTTCAAGAAAATAACCGTAATTACGCTCGATGATATCCGTATGCGAACTTCGGAAAGTGTATCGAATGGTAGAGTTAACCTGGGGCTTGAAATCCTCGAGGATAAATTGTTTCTGCAACTCGTTATTCTTGAACGTCGAATCAAGACTCGCTTTAAACTGGCCGGTGGCACTCGCGTCCGTCCATTCAATTTCTGGGAAATCCAATGTGCTGCGTGTGAATTGATCGTGATCAACTTCGTATCGCTGATCGAACCGAATGTTGGCATTGATGTTAAAGTTGTCCTGGTTAACATGCGTTGCCGATAACTGGTATCGCGTTCGTGAATTTAAAAAGAGCGGTTCTTTATCCAGAAAATTAAAAGGAAAATTCAACTTTGGTTCAATGTACGAAATGGATCCTTCCAGGCTGTAGAGTATTTTTTTTGTCAGTGACTTCTGAGAGACGTATTCAAAACTGCCTTTTGTTCCAATTTGAATTTGCTGCGCTTTTCCAAAAACGTTGTTATCTGTATAAGTGACACCTGCACCTGCGCCGTAACCATATCGCTGCATTCCGAACAGGTCCATGGAAATACTGCGTCTGGGCAAAGATTGAAGATCAATAAGAACAGGAAGATACGGATTTGAATAATCAGGCAGGCCTCCCGTTTTGTTGAGCGCAAACCGGCGAACGTTCATCATCCCGAGATTCTGAAATTCGTTGATGGTTTGAATGTATTCACGGTTATTGAATAGTTCACCAGGTTTAAAAAGCAACTGATCGGTCAAAAGACTGGACCTGGAGTGTGCACCAGAGCTTAGTTTTAAAAAAAGTATTTTATCGGTATTAGCTGCAGTAAATGGAGGACTCCTCAGCGTATCCCGTTCGTCATAAGTTGTATCATTTTTAGGTCCGGCCAGATTTATATAGGTGTTCCCAAAGTGATAGATCGGACCGTGCTCGACAAGGAACATGATATTCAGATTCAGCGTGTCCTGCGGGATTTTCATAACCTTAACACTCACAGAATCTCTTTGGACAGCAGCGTAGCCATGATTCTTCAGATAGCTGATGATACGTTCCCGTTCCTTGGTCAGGGCATCAAAAGTGAACCGCTGATGAACGGTGTAGGTTGTATCGTTTATTTTCTTATCGGTAAGGTCGCTTTGTTTGTAGAATCTGTCACGTCTTGTCGAATCCGGAAAAGCAGGCATACCGCTAAAATAGACCCGTTGTATGTTCGAGGGTTTCCCTTCATCAATGATAAAAGATACCTCGTAACGATCTTTTCTGTATTGCACTACAGTTGTGTCGACAGTTGTGTAGAAGAATCCCTGCGACTCGTAATAAAGTCTAAGTCGTGATATATCCTGTGCTACCACATTGCGATCGAGAGTCGCCGGCCTTTCCCCTACAAAGTGAGTGAGTTCCCACAGCCAGTACCACGGTGTTACCATAGGAACGCCGAGAAACTCACGATTTGTGTGAGTACGAACGATGGTCTCCAGCAGACTTGTACCGACATGGTGATTGCCCACAAATCGCAATCGACGCACTACGGGGATACTTTTATGGGTTGAGTCCGGCCGTGATTGTGCCTGCGAGTATGATACGCCAGCCAATCCTGTTGCCAGAAGTAGAAGAAGAGTTGATATAAATTTTTTTCGAAACAAAAACCCAAAAGGTATGGGGTTTAAATACAAAAAAAGCGGCTCTTGAACGAATCAAGCGACCGCTTATGTACAGGGCCTGGAAATCGTTAGGATAAACTTACCCACTAAACGTCATCATAGTCAAACCCTTCATCCTCTTCATTGTGGAAAAAATCTTCTTTCATGATATAATCCGGCCATATCTCCTCGATACTTTCGTAGGGAGTATCATCTTCCTCATCCAGCTCATAGAGATTGTCGAGCACTTGCTGAGGACAGCCATTGCGCTCAGACCATTCAATAAGCTCATCCCTTGTCGCTGGCCAAGGTGCATCCTCCAGTGTCGCAGCCAGTTCAATTGTCCAATACATATAGTAGAGTGAATTAGTAAGTGTTTTATTTGCGGGTATTAAAACCGAACTTGACGTAAAATTCAAGTCTGATGTGGACTTTTTTTAAAAAAAATCAAAAAAATACCAAAATATTCTTTTGTTCAATAAGGAAAAAACACGCTTAACGCCATGGTATTAATGGATCTTTCCTGGTTCTGATAGCGCACTAACGTGTACTATTTTCCTTTATTATCAACCAAATATTTAAGTTTCACATTCGCTATCATAATACAATGCAATCGGCAGCTTTAAATCAACCTAAATCATTATTTCGATTTGCATACGTTTGAATGCCGAAATTGTTGTGAATAGTCATTATCTTGCTTATTCTAAAAAGGTAACAGTTGTGCTAATATAAAAAGGTTTTAACACTTTTTGTTCTATTTTGTCGTTTCCTCTTTGAAGCGAACATGTTAAAACGTAAAAAAGGATATTAGATATGGGAAGTTTTGGTGGAATGGAATGGGTGATCATCATCTTGGTTGTTTTACTGTTATTCGGTGCCAAAAAGATCCCCGAGTTGGCTCGCGGTCTTGGACAAGGAATTAATGAATTTCGTCGCGCTTCGAACGATATCAAGAAAGAAATCGAGAGAAGTAGCCAGGAAGAGGATCCGGATCAGCATCGTCAGCAGCAGCGTCAGCGATATAATCAGGAGCAGCAAAATCACCAGCAATCAACAGAAGAGCCTAAGGAGAAAGAAGCTCCCAAAGCTAGTCAGACTGATTCACATTCCTGATAACAAGTTTAAGCGGTTTTTGACATAGACTACCTGAATTTTCAGGTTATGCGTAGGTGGGGTTCAATCATATTAAAGCCTAATATTATCATCTTTTCATATGATTGGACTGATTATGAGTCCCGACCTGGTTCGGTGACTGAACTATTACCCTTATACGTTCACCGGACAGAACGTACTCATCTAACTACATAATGAAGGAAGAATATTATGGAATTCGGCGGCATGGAATGGGTGATCATCATCCTGGTCGTTTTTCTTTTATTTGGTGCAAAAAAAATACCTGAACTTGCACGTGGACTAGGACAAGGAATTAATGAATTTCGCAAAGCAGCGAATGACGTTCGAAAAGAAATAGAAAACAGCGGCAGGGAAGAGCAATTTCAGAGCAGACCCGAACCGCAACATCACAACGAAGAACAGATTAAAACAGAAATCCCGAATGTTTCGGGACCACAATAACCTTAAAAAGAATCGTTTTGTCAGGCAGGAGCATAGCTCAGTTACGAACTGAGATACAAGATAAACGAACTACACTTCCCGAAGCAGTTGAGAGCTATCTTGAAGCTGCTGAAAAACGACCAGAAATTAACGCATTTACCGCACTCTACAGGGATGAGGTCCGTAAGAAAGCCGAGGTCATACAGAGTAAGATCGAAAAGGGATCGGCCGGAAGTATGGCAGGCGCCATTATGGGCATCAAAGACATTATTAGTGAGAAGGGTAAGCAGGTAACGTGCGCATCTCAGATTCTAAAACCGTTCGAAGGCGTTTACAACGCCACTGTTATTGAACGTCTTAAGGCTGAAGATGCCCTGTTTATCGGCAGAACTAATATGGATGAGTTTGGAATGGGCTCATCGAACGAGAATAGTATTTTTGGACCCGCCAGGAATCCACACGATACATCTAAGGTGACAGGTGGTTCGTCCGGTGGTAGCGCAGCTGCTGTCGCCGCAGGTTTCTGCAATTCTGCGTTGGGATCGGATACGGGTGGATCTATTCGACAACCTTCATCCTTTTGTGGGATTGTTGGCCTTAAACCCTCGTACGGTCGCGTCTCAAGGTATGGATTGGTTGCTTTCGCATCCTCATTCGATTCGATTGGTCCACTCGCAAATACTGTCGGTGATGCGGCAAGGATTCTGGGTGTACTGGCAGGAAGAGACAAACGGGACGGTACATCGGCAAGTGTCCCTGTTCCTGATTATATCAAAGCGGTCGAAAATCCTTCCAGTTCAATAAAAATAGGAATACCAGAAGCATTTTTCGGTGAGGGACTGGATACCGAGATCCGTGATCAAATAATGGATGCAGTTAAAGCTCTCGAGAATGACGGCGCCAAGGTCGTGCCCATTCAGCTTCCTAACAGCAAGTATGCCATAGCGACGTATTATATTCTGGCCACAGCGGAGGCTTCGAGTAATCTCGCTCGTTACGATGGTGTTCGCTTTGGTTATAGAGCTGATATCAAGAAAGTAAAAGAGCAGCTCCGACGGGAAGAGGAAGCACTGAGCGAGCAGCTTAAGAAAGCAGACGAAAGTAATAAAGACGACATTAAACATCAGATCAACAACATGGACTCGGCGTTGATACGGTTGTATAAACAGAGCCGTACAGAAGGATTTGGCCCCGAGGTCAAGCGGCGTATCATGTTAGGGACCTATGTGCTCAGCTCAGGGTATTATGATGCCTATTATGCCAAAGCACAGAAGACCCGTCGTCTAATCAAGGATGATTATACCCGTGCTTTTGAGAATGTTGATGTCATCATAACGCCAACCTCCCCAACAACGGCATTTGATATTGGTTCCAAGATTGATGATCCGCTTCAAATGTACCTGAATGATATCTACACGATTTCTGCAAATCTCGCAGGAATCTGTGGCATCAACGTTCCGGTTGGAACTCATTCAAACGGACTTCCGGTTGGCTTGCAACTCCTGGGGGATACGTTCCAGGAAGAAAACATTCTTGGAGCCGCACGTTTGGTGGAAAGACAATATCAGACAGACTCTGTAAGCTGAATCTGAAAATTATTATGAAGAACAGACTAGAAGGCAAGACAGCTCTTGTCACTGGAGCTACATCGGGTATTGGTGAATCTGTTGCCCGTCAATTGGCTGAACATGGTGTAAATTTAATCATAACAGGAAGACGCAAGGAGCGGCTTGAAAAGCTGGCCGGAACCCTGAAAGATGAACATGGTGTCGAGGTAACGATTGGCGCGTTTGATATCACTGACCGTTCAGCCTGTCGATATTTCATCGATCAAATCAAGGCGACTCCGGTTGATATTTTAGTAAATAACGCCGGAGGCGCTCACGGAGTCGATCCGGTTTACTCAGGCAGCTTTGAGGACTGGGACGCTATGATCGATACCAATGTTAAGGGCTTGCTCACCATGACGCGGTTGCTGTCACCGGGTATGAAAGAGCGTAACTCCGGGCATATCATTAACATCGGTTCTATTGCGGGCCACGAAGCCTATCCGGGTGGGGTTGTTTATTGTGCGGCAAAGCATGCCGTTACAGCGATCACCAAATCTACAAAAATGGACTTACAAGGGACCAATGTGCGTGTAAGCCAGGTATCACCAGGTCTGGTTGAAACAGAGTTCAGCATGGTTCGTTTTAAAGGCGACGAAGACAAAGCAGATAAGGTATATGAAGGAATGAAGCCGTTAACCGCTGATGATATTGCCGAAATTGTAGTTTTTATCGCAAACCGGCCGGATCACGTTAACCTGCTCGATACCGTTGTATTTCCTGTGGCACAATCAGCTGCCACCATGGTATCCAGAACTTTGTCATGATGCCTAAGTTTGCATCAAATCCAGGACAGCTAAAATTGGAAATCATTCTCAGAGGGAGGAATGCATAAGACTGGCTATCTCTCAGTAATCCTGTTTTCATCTGTTGTCCTTTTTTACTCATGCAGTAAATCGGATAGCCGCAATTCCCAGAAATACGATCTAACCTCCAAAGGGCGAACGGTACCGGCTTTCTCAGCCGACAGCGCCTACCAGGATGTGACTGAGCAGCTTCAATGGGGACCACGCGTGCCCAACACGAAAGCTCACGGCCAGGAAAAGCAGTGGATTGTAAACCAAATGGATCGCTACGCCGGTAAATCGATGGTTTATAAACAAAATTTCGATATAAAGGGCTACAGTAATGATACCCTGCACCTTACCAACATCATTGCAGCATTTAATCCCAACGATCATGACCGGATCATGATATCTACCCACTGGGATACCAGGCCCCGTTCCGATCAGGATCCGGATAAATCCTACCAGGATAAACCGATTCCCGGCGCTGACGATGGAGCAAGTGGAGTGGCTGTACTTATGGAGATGGCACGGGAATTCCAAAAAAATCCACCTCCGGTTGGCGTCGATCTCGTTTTCTGGGATGGAGAGGATTACGGGAAGAGTGGTGAAGACAACTACTACTTTCTCGGATCAAGATATTGGGCGCAACATCCTCCGGTCCCGGGATACAATCCGCGTTTCGGAATACTGTTGGATATGGTAGGCGGGAAGAACGCACATTTTCCCAAAGAAGGAGCTTCATACAGTTATGCCCCGTTTCTTGTTAATGCGATTTGGAATGTAGCAGATCAAATTGGCCTTGACACACTATTCACCAAGGAACAGACACCAGGTGTTACCGATGATCACACGGTGCTCAATCAGTATATGAATTTTCCGACGATAGATATCATTAATCACCGTGTTGAAGGAGGACAAGTGCATTTCCCTCCATACTGGCACACGCACAAAGATGACCTGTCCATCATCGACTGGAATACAATGAAAGCCGTTGGCGATCTGATGCTGGAACTGGTTTACAACAGATTATAGTTGTTAGTCTCATGATGTCGGGTAGAGAGACTAAGTTTGTATTTTGGAACTAAAAACTATTTCACCGAATTATTCCGGGTAATGGCTAAACGAGTTTCCATATGGCCAACAATTACATCACTCTTACCATCTCTATTCCATTTGAGCATCAGGAATTTTTGATTGCTGAGTTGCTGGACATGGATTTTGACGGTTTTGAGCAGGATGACGATCAGCTTAAAGCCATCATTCCACAGAATCGTTACAGTGACGTCATTCGCGAGGAAGTTGAGGAATGGCTTGGATTGCAGCCATATCCAGCAAGAGTCCTTAGTGAACAAACCGATGAGCCGCGCAACTGGAATGAAGAGTGGGAGCGGTCGATCCGGCCCCTGATTGTTGGAGATTTTTTTGTAAAACCAACTTGGGTAAACGAATCAACTCCGGAAGGGAAAATCCTGCTCGAAATCGATCCCAAAATGGCATTCGGAACAGGTTATCACGAGACGACGCGTCTGATGCTTCGGCTGATTCCGTCTGTGATTAAAGAAGGTGATACGATTCTTGACGTTGGAACTGGCACAGGTATCCTATCTATTGCCAGTCTGAAGCTTGGTGCCAAGTCGGCATTCGGATTTGATATTGATGAATGGAGCCGGAATAATGCCTGGGAGAATGCTCTGATCAATAAAGTCGATATCTCTTTTCGAATAGAAGAAGGCTCGTTTGAAGTCGTAAATCCCGACGATAGATATGATGTCGTATTGGCGAATGTTAATCGTAATGCGCTACTGGAAATGCAGAAACCACTGGTATCTCATTTGAAAAATAACGGGATACTCTTGTTGTCAGGACTACTGGAGAATGAGAGAGAAATCATGCTTGAGGCTCCCGGGTTTTCAAGACTCAAACTTATTAATGAACTTCAGGAAGGCGAGTGGATCGCGTTGGTATTTATGAAAGCTTCTGCTAAATGAGTCTAAAAGCTTCAATCGATATCGGCACGAATACGGCTTTATTACTGGTTGCCGGCATTGATGAGGGAAAACTGACGGTCTTGCGGGAAGAACAGCGGGTACCCCGGCTTGGCAAAGGGGTAGATAATGATGGTAAGTTGTCACCCGAAAGCATTGAGAGAGTGTTGGATGTTATCAATGAGTATCAAAAACTTCTTTCTGATGAATATCCTGAAATAAAAAAAGTTATTGTGACAGGAACGAGTGCCGTTCGTGATGCCGCCAACAGAAAAGATCTGACTCAGGCAATCAAAAAAAAGTCAGGTTGGACACTTAGAATACTCAGTGGAGTTGAAGAAGCAGAATGGACTTTTGCCGGCGCTCTATCCATGTTGCCAGAGGATCGGAGAAGAGGAAAAGCGGCGGTTCTTGATATAGGCGGCGGCAGTACTGAAGTGGCTATGGGATCAGATCAGACGCTTATTGACCGTTTCTCATTTTCTATGGGGAGCATAAGGTTCACTGAACGCTATCTATCAGGTGATCCTCCGTCCGAATTGGAAATTGAGCAATGCCGGAATGCCGTCAGTAAAGAATTTAAGGAGCATCCGTTTTCAATTTCACCGGATATTCAGATGATTGGCGTGGCCGGAACTGTTACATCCCTGGCTTTTATTTTGCTGAATTTGACGTCTTATGATCCCGAAAGGATATCCAACTATTTGCTCGATAAAAGTGATATCAAACGATTTATTGAATATTTTTCAACGCACACGGTTGAGCAGGCGCTAAAAAAATGGCCCATTGTAATGAATGGAAGGGCGGATGTAATGCTGGCCGGGCTGCTTATTTTGGAAGGATTTTTGTCAAAGTATTCTCTCAATAAAATACGCGTGTCAACTGGTGGAATCAGACATGGAGCAGTATTAATGGTCGAGTAATGAATGAGACCGGCATTGCAGGACAGAGCCCCTTCAATGAGTTTGGAACGCAACAATACCGTTTATTACCAGAAAAACCGTAGGGGTAAACCCCAGTGTTTATCCCACACAGTGCCAAATCCCAAACCCAAGGGTTGTTCCTACGTTTCGTGAAGCTGATTTGCTTGCAAATCAGCGAAGGATATCGTTGACCGGCAATGTTCTTTCAGTTGTAAAATATTACGTAAGTCCCCGTCCGCAGATCTGGTGGGGAGGTTACAATCGTTTTTTGATACCACGAGATTCTACGTTCTCCGGCGGGCCGGAAAAACTTCAGAATGACTTTGAAATTAATTATTTGGTAAAATTACTATAGTAAATATGCATGTGTAAACACCATCTATTACTATCAGGATAGTCAACTAGGAAAAAGAGTTATTTATCTTAAAAAGAAAAACACATAATTTGTGCATAATTCAGCATTATCATTTCTAATGATTATGGATTTTTTTATGAAACGGAGTCTAACAAATGAGGTTGTTATTAATTGAAGACGAACCGTACCTGGCAAGCTCGCTTAAAAAGTATTTAAATAACGACGGATTTATCGTTGATTCAGCTTCAACAATCAGGGAATCTCAAAAGGCTCTGATGTCCGAAATATACGATATCACGTTGCTGGATCTCAACTTACCTGACGGTGACGGGCTTAATCTTCTGGAAGAAATTCGTAGTGAATATCAGCGCACAGCTGTTATCATCATTACTGCAAGAGGGGAAGTTGAAGATCGTGTAAAAGGGTTGAATCTGGGAAGCGATGATTATATTTCAAAACCATTTTCAATGTTAGAATTGTCGGCACGAATTAATGCTGTTGTCCGCCGTAAATTTGGATTGAAGAATAATTCTGTGGAATTCGATGGCCTGTCGGTTCATCTTGAGGAGATGCTCGTAAAAGCAGATGATGATCCACTTCCGGTTACAAAAATCGAGTATAACATATTGCGTTATCTGGCTTTAAACCGTGGCAAAACGGTAAGTCGTATTTCCCTTGCCGAGCATATCTGGGGGAATGAAGTTGATGACAGATTTTCTCTGGACTTCATAAATTCGCATATTAAAAACATAAGAAAAAAATTAAAGGACGTCGGCAAGGACCAGCTCATCAAAACCATTTATGGGGTGGGCTATCGTATTGATAAAACATGAAACTGCAGTACAAAATTGGGTTAAGCAACTTATTTGTATCCCTTCTTTTTTTACTAATTACCGGGTTTGTTCTTATCCATGTCGTTAGAAAGACGGTTTATCAAGATCTGGACCAGCATCTTTATTACCATAAAAATTCACTGATTAATCAGTTGAAATACAATCAGCCGGACGAGGATAATGACTTCGACTATGGTGTTGTCGGGTCACAGGAATGGGTGAAACTGACGAAATGGAACGGTAAGGCTGATTCAATACCATCCGACAGAATAAAAACAGTTTATTTGAAGAATGGCAATAAAACCATTGAATATCGAGAGTTATTAACGATTGTTTCAAGCAAGGGAGAGCTGTATCGGGCCCAATTTATGGAATCAGTGGTTCAATGGCAGCATATTATCCGGAATGTCTTCTTAGTGACTTTCGGCTTGTTGATGACCTTGATCTTGCTACTGTTGGTTGTGAATGACGTTCAGTTCAGAGAAATACTAAAACCTTTTTATAATACTGTTAAGCGTCTGCCCCATATACGTGATGCTGCCGGTTTTTCTGAACGTTTCGAAAAATCTACAACAGATGAAATTGACCAGCTTCATGAAGCGCTCAATCGTACGCTCAAGCAGCTCGGATCCTTTTTTGAGGAACAAAAATCGTTTATCCAGAATGCCTCCCACGAGCTTCAGACACCGCTGACAATTATTTATCAGAAGACCGAATCGCTGATGAGTGATCCGAATATATCAGAAGAAAGCATGATGGAACTTGCTCAGATTCAGGAAACAGTCAGTCGTTTGAGTCGCCTTACGAAAGCGCTGCTCTTGATCAGCAAAATCGAGAATAAGCAGTTTCCTATGTCTGATGAAGTCAGGCTTTCCGATATGGCCAAAAAAATTGTAAGCGAATTGTCAGATTTCATTGAGGCTATGGGCGTTTCTATCAATACAAAGTTTGCTGATGAACCGAACGTCAAAGCAAGTCGTGAGCTCATTAATGCCCTTTTTTATAATCTGATCCAAAACGCGCTTAAATTTTCGCCTGAAAACAGCACAATTGAAGTAATCGGGCAATGGGGACTCAATAACGAATACCAGGTGAAGGTGATCGATAACGGAAAGGGAATATCCCCGGAATTATTGCCGGTTGTATTCGATCGTTTCAAAAAGCCTGATAGCAAATGGAATGACTCGCCCGGTCTGGGCCTCTCTATCGTGAAAAGTATCTGTGACTTGCATGATTTTGGATTGGATATGAAATCCGAAGTAAAAAAAGGAACAACAGTCACCGTATTTATTCCTGTCACTTCCATAATATCTCCATGATTCTTTTCTATGTTTGTGTAAGTCTGAGTATATAAAGCGGATGGAGGATTTAAGCTTTCCGCAGACACGCAAACTGATCCGGTTTTCTTTATAGCCGGTTAATATTGAAACTATGTTCCGTTGTTTCATTTACCCCCTAATATTCTTGGCTGTACCTGTTCTGTATGCCCAAAAAACAGACAGCAGTATAGTAAATGGACGTTTGTCTGTGCAGCAGGCAATTCAGATTGCTATTGAGCGAAATCCAGGAATTAACCAGTTTCAACAACAACTATCTGCGGCTGAGGCACGACGCTGGAACGCTATTGGCCTCAATACGCCTCAACTCAGTTATTTCAGGGAGGGAATGCCCGGGAATCCAGCAGCGAGACAATTTATCCAGGGCTTTGGTTTCAGCGAGCAGCGATGGGAGGTCAGCCAGACTTTGCAATTTCCTCTTACCAGCGTCTACCAGTATCGAAAACTGAAGTACAATGCATCTGCCGTTGAAAACCAATTGAATGCCAAGAGATTGCAGTTGAAAGCAGATGTAAAGAAGGTCTATACGGATCTGGCTTTATCAATCAAATTACTGCAGCTTTCACAGGTACAACTGACACTCGCCAGGAGGCTGAATGATGCCGTGACAACACAAAAAGAAGTTGGACAGTCATCGGACATCGATTTGCTGAAAGCCCAGATTCAGTTGGCACAATCACAAAATGATCTGGAACAATCTCAGCGAAAGTTGCATGATGCGAGATATCAGCTTTTTACAGTCATTGGGCTTGATCCCGACGAACAGAGCTATACAATTGAATTTCCGGATACACTCAAATATCTGACTTATAATGTTGATCAGGCAACGGCCTTGAGCATGCTTGAGGAACAACCGGAGGTCAAAAGCCTTAACCAAAAATACCGTTCCGCGCAGGCTGCAGTAAGTGAACAAAACAGCCGGATTCTGCCCGATATCGGGATCCATTACTATCGTCAGGATTATGGTAATGGATTTAATTATAACGGGATACTTTTCAGTCTCAATGTGCCGCTATGGTTCCCTTTTAACCAGAATGTATCGGTACAGGAAGCCAAGGCTTCCCGCAATGAAGTGATGTGGATGCGCCAATATACTCGTCTTGAATTAAAGAAGAACATCGAGATATCGTGGCACGGTTACAACAACAGCCTGAAGATGTTGGAGCGCTATCACCAGGCGATACAGGCGCAGTCGGAGCACCTGCTGGAACTAACTTTTGAGGGATATCAATCGGGGCAGATTGATCTGTTAACACTCCTGGATGCCCAGAGAACGTACCTGCAAAATCAGCGAGGCTATTTCCAGATCCTTCATGACTACTACTACCAACTCATCGAACTTGAAAAATATCTACACAAGGATATCGTCTATCATGAATAACATATTCGATACATCATCCGGAACTGCCCTGCGAGCATTGGTTGGAATGTGGGCAATAGGATTTCTGATTTCCGGCTGCGGTAAGGATACTGCCAAACAGGAAGTCCCAACACCGACAGCAAATCAGGCTGAAAGTGTCGCATCTAACGATCTTGTCACGTTGACCGAAAAACAGGCTGCGGAATTGAACATACATGTTAGCCGGGCGGTGAGCAGTCAGTATTCGTATATCATCAATGCACCGGGTGAGGTGCAGGCTGCGCCGGGCAACATATCTGTAGTAAGCGCCCCGGTCAACGGACGTGTCGTGACCATATATGCACATGAAGGGGAAGGTGTAAGCGAAGGACAGCCGTTGCTCGATCTGGAGAGTCTTGAATTTGCCAATCTTGTGGCTGATTACGTACAGGCCAACGCAGAGGAAATGTATCAAAATCAACAGATGGAACGCTTGAATAAGCTTGTTGAGGAGGGGATAAGTCCAAAGAGTGTGCAGGAGCGAGTCCAGATGGATTATACACGTGCACGAGCATCAGAACAGGCTGCACTTGCCCGGCTTCGGGCATTAGGTGTTGCCGAAGAACAAATCGACGGCTGGCGAAGCGGGCGCGAGTCAAAACCATTGTTACAGCTTAAGTCTGCCATAAACGGTACTATCGATGAGCATCTGATTAATCTGGGGGAAGCTGTAAATGCATATGACCGGCTTCTGACCGTAGTGAATAAGTCAAAGGTGTTAATCCGTGGTTACGTTTCACCAGACGATGCTGCTTTCCTGCGGCCTGGTGATTCTTTAAGTGTATTCCCGCAAAAGAACCGTGAAATCCATTTTGATGCGGCCGTCACAACGATTAACCCTGCTTTGGATCAGAAAAATAAAGCAGTTGTGGTGAATATCATTACGCCAACGGTCAATCAAATGTGGCCAATTCCCGGTCAATCCGTCCAGCTGCAAATCAGAACCGAGGCGCCTGTACCAGCCATTACGGTGCCTTTGAGTGCGGTTACATATGAGGGGAATGACGCGAATATTTTTGTGCAGATCGACCGGCTGAAGTACCGTAAGCAGAAAATACAGATACGCCAGATAACGGATACTCTGGCTATTGTCGGCTCTGGTCTTAACGGCAATGAGCTTGTGGCAATATCAAATGTTTTCGGGCTGAAAGCACTCAGCCGCATGAGCGAGTTTGCTGAATAAGGAGGCATAAATGTTAAAACGAATCATTGATTTTAGCCTCAAACAGAAATTTGTCGCCATTGCGCTTGTAGTGTTGATGGGAGCGGCAGGGGTTGATGCCCTAATGAATATTCCCATCAACTCGCTGCCTGATGTGACTCCGGTTCAGGTGCTCATCATCACGAAGTCGGGCCGATATTCTCCTTACGATGTTGAGAAACTGGTAAGTTTTCCGATCGAGCAGGCGATGAATGGATTGCCTGATGTGGCAGAGGTACGGTCTATTTCCCAGTTTGGTTTGTCTATCGTCACTGTCAGATTCGATGAAGGGACGGATATCTATTTTGCCCGGCAGTTGATCAGCCAGCGTGTGCAAAGTATTTCGGGTGAACTTCCACCAGGGGTATCATCACCGCAACTCGGACCGATATCAACAGCTTTGGGGGAGATTTATCAATATCTTGTAAGGGGAGATGGATACTCGTTAACCGATCTTCGTACCATCCAGGACTGGCTGATAGCTCCACAATTAAAGACCATTCGCGGTGTCACTGAAATCAACTCCTTTGGGGGGTTCGTTAAGCAGTATCAGATTATTGTACAACCCGAGCGACTGCGCGCATTTGATATTTCACTGAAAGATATCATTGATGCGGTAGAGAACAACAACAGTGTATCCGGTGGCAACTATCTCGAACACAACCAGGAACAATACATTATCCGCGGCTATGGCCAGATAACAAGTATAAACGATATCAACCAGATCATTGTCAGAAAGATCCAGGGACGTCCCATCTACATACGCGATGTCGCTGACGTAAGCCTTGGCCAGCAGATACGCCAGGGTGGTGTCACTCAAAATGGACAGGGAGAAATCGTAACAGGCATTGTAATGATGCTTCGTGGTGGCAACGGCCGGAAAGTCATCGAAGATGTAGATACTAAAGTGACGGAGATCAACCAGAGTCTCCCAGAAGGAGTAAAGATCGAGCGATTTTATGATCAGTCCGACCTGGTGGAACGAACGACGGATACCGTAAAAACCAATCTTGTTGAAGGTGGCTTTTTCGTCATAGCTGTGCTGCTCCTTCTGCTTGGCGAGATATCGGGTGCTTTGATTGTAGCATCAGTGATTCCATTTTCGATGCTCTTCGCATTTATTGGGATGCACGAAATGGGCTTAGCTGCCAACCTGATGAGTCTGGGTGCTATAGACTTCGGTATGGTCGTCGATGGATCGGTTGTGATGGTTGAGAACATCGTGCATAAACTGCAAAGTAATCCGGATCAGCCTAAGCTGTTATCCATACGCCGCGCTGCACATGAAGTGGCGCGCCCCATCTTTTTCGGCGTGTTGATCATTCTGATGGTTTATGTACCGATCATGACCTTCCAGGGAATGGAGGGGATTCTCTATCGGCCAATGGCCATAACAGTAGCTTCAGCGGTTTTTGGATCGTTGCTGCTCGCCCTTGTCTATGTGCCGGCAATGACGGCTATTATCTTCAGGAAAGGAGTAAAGGTCCGAAAAAATTATGTGATTGATTGGCTAAGGCCACGCTATGAACGGGTTTTGAAAGCAAGTGTGAATCATAAGTGGCTGACAATTAGTGTGGCTATGGTTGTCTTTTTCATATCAATGGTCGTAATTCCATTTCTTGGAACAGAGTTTTTGCCCGAACTCGACGAAGGGTCAATACTTGTGGAACAGGTAAGGATGCCATCAATCACACTTGATCAGTCTATAGAACGGTCTAATCATCTTGCCGGAGTATTGATGCGAGAGATTCCCGAAATCAAGACCGTGGTGCCTAAGACAGGACGATCTGATCTTGCCAACGACTGGATGGGCGTTCATCAGACTGATGTCTGGATTGTATTAAAACCGATGGATCAATGGCGGTCGGGCATGACCAAAGAGAAGATCATCGATCAAATAAGACCTCACCTTCAGGATGAGCCGGGGCTGTCGTACAATTTCACCCAGCCTATTGCAATGCGCGTTGATGAACTTACAAGTGGAGTGAAATCAGATCTGGCCGTTAAGATTTATGGTGAAAATCTGGATACTCTGAATGCACTTGGATCACGCATAAGTCAGATGCTGGGTGAGATCCAGGGAACGGATAACTTTTATATGGAACGCACCAGTGGACAGCCATACCTGAATATCAGAATAAATCGTGATGCCGTGGCGTCCTATGGACTGAATGCCAGTGATGTGCAGAGAGTTATTGAGGCCGGTATCGGCGGACAGTCGTCCGGTCAGGTGTTTGAGGGGCAACGCCGTTTCGACATCATGGTTCGATTCCCAAAAGATATTCGATCGAATTTCGAAGATGTGATGAATATTCCTGTTCATTTACCGACAGGCGGATCAATATCTCTGAAACAAGTTGCCGACGTTGTACCGGAAGAAGGGCCACGGGAAATCATTCGCGAAAACGGCTGGAGGCGTGTGATCATTGGTATCAATATCCGCGATATTGATATGGGGTCATACGTATCCAACCTGCAGGAAGCAATCCGCACCAAAATCAATATGCCGGCCGGGTACTTCCTGGAATACGGTGGTTCCTTTGAAAACCAACAACGGGCTATGAATCACCTTCTCATTGTAGTTCCTCTGTCGCTATTCATCATTCTGGGATTGCTATACATGATGTTCGGCCAGATTCGTTATGCTTTCCTGATATTTCTGAACCTGCCTTTCGCTTTATCGGGCGGAGTCTTTTTGTTGTGGCTGCGTGGCCTGTATCTGTCCGTTTCTGCCAGTATTGGATTTGTTGCCTTGTTTGGTGTCGCCGTACTGAATGGCATTGTGCTGATCGCTCATATGAACGATTTGAGGACGAAAGGACATACTGTTCGCGATGCCGTCATTCGCGGTGGAGTCGACCGTCTGAGACCTGTCCTCATGACAGCACTTGTAGCTAGTCTGGGGTTTATTCCGATGGCGTTCAACTCTGGTCCGGGCTCAGAGGTTCAGCGACCTCTCGCGACGGTCGTTATCGGCGGACTCATCACGTCAACGCTCCTGACACTGCTCGTTCTTCCAACTATTTATAACTGGCTCGAAAAGGACGGCCACATTCCTGGTCATAGTGATGAATTCGAAAAGGCCGTTGCTGCAGATAAGGATGAGTGATAAGTTTCTCTGGGCTACGGGGGGTAATCACAGGGGATTACCCTTACTTGACGTATAAAAGCCGTTGTTTGAGACCAGGATAAATGCATTTCTTTCAGAGAGTATCCAATATCAATGGTGATAGTGCGTTATTTAGATTGATTAAAAATAATCGAACGAAATACCTGTTTTTCGCTGTTAATCACCATATGATTTTCTTATATTCAGTCCAGATAAACGTGGTGCAGATTATCATTGAAAATCATTAGTTAATCGATGGATAGCAGGTTTTCAAATTTCTGGCACTACACGATCTCTTTCACAAGTAAAAAACGATCCGGATTTTTATATGAGTGATACCCAAGTAGTTGATAATGTCATTAAACGGCCATACAAATACGGGTTTGTCACAGATATCGAGTATGATGAGTTTCCCCGCGGTCTGAACGAGGATATTATTCGCCTGATATCTCAGAAAAAAAATGAACCTGAATTCATGCTCGATTTCAGGTTAAAGGCATTTCGCAAATGGAAGACGATGCATGAGCCCCATCACTGGGCGAACCTGACATATCCGAAAATCGATTACCAGGATGTCGTTTATTATTCTTCTCCAAAGGAAAGAGAAAAAAAGAAGAGTCTGGATGAAGTGGACCCCAAGCTCATTGAAACCTATGAAAAACTGGGTATTCCGTTGAGTGAACAAAAGATGCTGGCCGGGGTCGCAGTTGATGCGGTATTTGACAGCGTCTCAATTGCTACAACTTTTAAAGAAAAACTGGCAGAAGCCGGCGTCATTTTCTGTTCCATCTCTGAAGCTACCCAGAAACATCCTGAACTGGTGAAAAAATATCTCGGTTCGGTGGTTCCCTATAACGATAATTTTTTCGCATCGCTCAACGCTGCTGTATTTTCGGACGGATCGTTCGTTTATGTTCCCAAAGGTGTGCGTTGCCCGATGGAACTGTCGACCTACTTCCGGATCAACAACCAGGAATCAGGCCAGTTTGAACGGACCTTGATCATAGCTGAAGAGGGTGCACATGTCAGTTATCTCGAAGGCTGTACCGCGCCTATGTTCAGCAAGAATCAGTTACACGCAGCTGTTGTGGAGCTTGTTGCGCTCGATGACGCGGAAATAAAATATTCAACCGTACAGAATTGGTACGCAGGTGATGAAGAAGGGGTAGGCGGTATTTACAATTTCGTGACTAAACGCGGAATGTGTAAAGGTCGTAATTCGAAAATTTCCTGGACGCAGGTCGAAACGGGTTCTGCAATAACTTGGAAGTATCCGAGCGTGATTCTTAAAGGGGATAATTCCATTGGTGAATTCTATTCGGTTGCGATGACCAATAACAAGATGCAGGCGGATACCGGTACAAAGATGCACCACCTCGGAAAGAATACCCGAAGTACGATCATATCAAAAGGTATTTCAGCCGATCAATCTAATAACAGCTATCGTGGATTGGTTTACATTGGCCCGAAAGCTGACAACGCACGAAATTATTCCCAGTGCGATTCCATGCTGATTGGTGACCGGTGTGGTGCTCATACCTTCCCGTATATTGAGTCAAAGAATAATACCGCCAGCGTGGAACACGAAGCCACGACTTCACGGGTCGGGGAAGATCAGATTTTCTACCTGCAGCAACGCGGTTTAAGTGAGGAAGACGCCGTATCCATGATCATCAACGGGTTTTGTAAGGAAGTGTTTAAAGAACTTCCAATGGAATTTGCTGTCGAAGCTACCAAGTTATTGGGTATCAAGTTAGAAGGTAGTGTAGGTTGATAAAAAATATAGTAAAAATAGTCATCTAAAAATTAATAACACGTGCTTACAATACGAGATCTGCATGCCACAGTAGAGGGCAATGAAATCCTGAAGGGTATTAATCTTGAAGTAAATAAAGGCGAGATCCATGCGATCATGGGTCCTAATGGAAGTGGTAAAAGTACACTGGCTAAAGTGATCGCCGGCCATCCCGGTTATGAAGTGACAAAGGGTGAAGTGCTTATAGATGGACAAAACATCCTGGAGTTGGATCCGCAGGAACGTGCTCAGGCTGGCTTGTTTTTGGCTTTTCAATACCCGGTAGAAATACCCGGTGTTAATAATTCTACATTCTTGCGCCAGGCTTATAACTCTCTCCGTGAAAAACGTGGCGAGGAGGAGCTTGACCCGCTCGAATTTGACGATTACATCCGCGAAAAGCTCAAACTTGTTGATATGGATCCTGAGTTTCTCAAACGTAGCGTCAACGCGGGTTTTTCCGGTGGAGAGAAGAAACGGAATGAAATCCTGCAGATGGCTGTGCTTGATCCCAAACTGTCGATCCTTGATGAGACAGACTCAGGACTCGACATCGATGCACTACGCATTGTCGCCGAGGGTATTAACAAGATTGCCGATAACCAAAAAGGAATTGTCCTTGTTACTCACTATCAGCGTATTCTGGATTACGTCGTACCTGATTTTGTCCATGTGATGGTCAAAGGACGAATCTACAAATCCGGTGGTAAAGAACTGGCCCTTAAACTTGAAGAGCGCGGCTACGACTGGGTAACGGATGAAATACCTGTAAACGGCGAAGTAAAGTAATTGAGGAGTATTGTGGCGAATAAAGAGGCAACATTTTTTTCAGATCTGCTGACATACAGAAAGTCTCTGACTGTGGACTCTCCGTTACTGAGCGCATTCGGCGATGTAGCGGCAGAGGTATTGCCGGAATTACCTGTTCCGACGGGTAGAGATGAGGAGTGGAAGTACACCAACATGAGTCCGCTGCTTCGTTCCTCATTTATCCCATTCTTTAAGGCTAATGCGAATGTGACTAAGGATGACTTCTCAGAGTACGAAATTTCGGAAGCTGACGGAGCCAGACTTGTCTTCGTTAACGGAATTTATCATCCCGAACTTTCTTCAACGTCAAACCTTCCTGATGGCGTTAAGCTGTTACCTCTCACTGAAGTGGCCGGGCAAGACGAGGATATTGTTCGCGAGGAGCTTGGAAATCATATGAGGATTGAGAACGATCCGTTCCTCTATCTCAATACTTCCTTTTTGCAGAACGGAATCTATCTGAATGTTCCTGCCAATACTAAGGTAGAGACTCCGATACATTTTCAATTTATATCGACTGACACTCATGAACCATTTTTTGCTGTTCCTCGCTGTCTGATTATTGGTGGCCAATTCAGCAAATTTACGATCGTCGAGGATTATGTTGGTCTGGGACAATCGGTGTATTTCAATTCACCTGTTGTCGAAATTAAGTTGGACGATGGAGCGCATTTACTTCATACAAGAGTTCAGCGAGAATCACCGCAGGCATTTCACGTGAGCAGAGTTGGAGCGACACTGGATGAACATAGCGACTACGAGTCGTACTCAGTGCACATCGGATCCAGGATCTCACGCAATGATGTGTATTCAACATTGGCTGGCCGCGAGATCAATTGTACGCTTGATGGACTGGTTATGATACACGACGATCAGTTGTCTGATACTCATACACTTATGGATCATCAGCAACCATATTGCACGAGTCACCAGTTGCACAAGACATTGGTTGATGATAAATCACATTCGGTGTTTAATGGCAAGATTTACGTTCACCGGGCCGCGCAGAAAACGGACTCGTTTCAGGAAAACCGCAATTTGTTGCTCTCTAAAGATGGGACCGTCGACACCAAACCACAGCTCGAAATCTTTGCGGATGATGTGAAATGTTCGCACGGTGCAACGGTGGGGCAGTTCGATGCTGATGAGCTGTTTTATCTGCAAAGCCGTGGCCTCTCAGAAGATACAGCACGGCAATTGCTGGCTACTGGTTTTGCACTCGATATTATTCAGCGAATTCCCATAAATTCTCTTCAACGGCAGCTCGGTTCTGCTGTCAGTAAGTTTTCGAACAGAAATGAGGAGATAGAGGATCTGGTATGAATAACACAGAGGTAAACCAAATCGGCACAGGGATGAAGCCCGTGCAAAAAACAAAACTGGATATCAATACGATTCGTGAAGATTTTCCAGTGTTGACTGAACAGGTGCATGATGTACCATTGGTTTATCTCGACAGTGCCGCTTCTAACCAGATGCCCGTTTCCGTAATTGAACGGATTAACCACTATCACCGGCACGAACATGCAAATGTGCATCGCGGCATCCACACGCTGAGTACCAAAGCGACTATTGCGATGGAAGAAGCCCGTGATAAGGTCAAAGAGTTTATTAATGCCCGGTTCCGTGAGGAGATCGTCTGGACATACGGGACAACCGACGCTATTAATTTGGTGGCCAACACATTTGGGCGAATGAATTTTCGTGAGGGTGATGAGATCATTCTAACCGAAATGGAACATCACGCCAATATCGTACCGTGGCAGATTATCGCCGAACAGGTCGGCGCCGTTATACGTGTCATTCCAATGGATGATCGAGGTGTATTGGATTTTGATCATTTTACAAAGATGATCGGCGCAAAGACGCGACTCCTGGCTATAACCCAGATTTCAAATGTTCTCGGAACCGTCAACCCGGTTAAGGAATATATCGACATCGCCCATGAACATGATGTGCCGGTTTTGATTGATGGTGCTCAGTCAGCCCCGCATATGCCGGTAGATGTTCAGGATATGGATTGTGATTTCTTTGTCTTTTCAGGACATAAGATGTACGGTCCTACCGGCATCGGTGTTTTATATGGCAAAAAACATTGGCTCGATGAGATGCCCCCATATCGCGGTGGTGGAGAGATGATTGATCGCGTTACATTCGAACATACGACATACAACGAAACACCATTCAAATTCGAAGCAGGTACGCCACCAATCGTGGCAGCCATTGGTCTGGGAACAGCCATTGATTATATCCGGGATATCGGTTTTGCGGGTATGCAGCAACATGAACATGAGTTACTCCAGTACGCTACCGAAAGATTACTCAGTATCGATGGACTTAGGATTATCGGTACTGCTCCGGATAAAGCCTCAATCGTCTCCTTCATGCTTGAGGATATCCATCCACACGATATTGGTACCTTGCTTGATCAGCAGGGCATAGCCATCAGAACGGGTCATCATTGTGCACAGCCGCTGATGGATCGTCTCGAACTTCCGGCTACGGCAAGGGCTTCCTTCTCAGTCTTCAATACGCAAGAAGAAGTAGATAAACTTGTTGATAGTCTGAAGATTGTAAAGCGTATTTTTGCTTAACGTATTGTTACACTTTGGATATACGAGAAACGAGATTATTTCGTTAACAAACCAGCTATCAAAAGAATTATAAAATTATAGAACTATGCCAAAGATTGCCGAGATAGAACGAACGCCGAATCCTGATGCCATGCGGTTTGTACTCAAGGAACCGATCAGTCAGGGAGTTACACGTTCATATGACTCGTCCGATCAGGTAAAAGACGATGACGAATTTGCAAAAACTCTTTTTGCGATTCCACATGTCATCTCTGTCTATTATGTTGATAAATATGTAACTGTAACACAGGACGGAGAAGCTGACTGGCCTGAGTTGCTGCGTGAATTGGCCCCGCCTATTCGTGAAGCAGAACCACTTCATAACATCATTGAAGATGAGGAAGTACATGCAACACGTGAGGCCAAGGAATCATCCGATCCAAGAATGAACCTGATCAATCAAATGCTTGATGAGCAAGTTCGTCCGTATTTGTTAGCCGATGGCGGCGGACTGCAAATACTGGGTATGGAAGATGATGTGCTTCGTGTACACTACCAGGGCGCTTGCGGAACATGTCCGACAGCAATGTCCGGTACTTTGTTTGCCATTGAAAGTATGGTGAAGCGTATCGATCCCAACATCCAGGTAGTTAATGTGTGAATAAATTAGTCTTGAGTAGTGAGTAGTGAGTAGTGAGTAGTGAGTAGTGAGTAGTGAGTAGTGAGGAAAGGTAAGACGATGTCTTACTACCCTATGCTAACGGATGCAAACCCATAACAATCCATTTTGAAGTTATGTCTATTAAAGTAAGCGAACGAGCAGCAGAAAGAATCAAAAACATCCGTCTGGAACAGCAACTGGCTGAGGATGTTCCTTTACGGATTGGCGTCGTTGGCGGTGGGTGTTCCGGACTGACCTATAAGATTGATTTTGATAAGGACGATTCAGAGGAAGATCCCAAAGACCAGCATTTCGTAGATAATGGGATTGATATTGTTGTCGATATGAGAAGCTTTCTTTACCTGGCGGGCACGGTGCTCGACTACACGGATGGCTTGAAAGGACAGGGGTTTCATTTTAATAACCCCAACGCTAACCGTACCTGTTCATGCGGCGAATCTTTCGCAATCTGAGAAACAAAGATCTTTATGGAACCAGTTGTTAATAAAGTTGCCAATTCAGGACTGATAACCATCGATCTTAAGAAATACTGTGATCCTTCGATTGTTAAGGAGCTGGATATCAAAGACTTCCTGTTTCAGGAACTTCTGCTAAAAGAGAAAGATTTCCGGGAATATCTCGATCAGCACGACTGGTCGCAATACGAGGGCAATATATTGGCGGTTTTTTGTTCGACAGATGCCATCCTGGCTCCATGGGCGTTTATGCTGGTCGCCTCACATGCGCTTCCATTTGCTAAAGAAGTCAAATTAGGAGATCGGCAAAGGGCTCTTGAGGACCTGTATCGGCAAGCTTTTGAACATGAGAACTGGAGCCAATATGAGGGCCGTCGCGTGATCATAAAAGGGTGCAGTGATGAGACTATCCCGCCATATGCTTATTTTTTGGTTACACAGAAGTTGCTGCCCCATGTAGAACGATTAATGTATGGCGAAGCCTGTTCTTTCGTTCCAATCTATCGCAAACCCAAAAACTAATCAGATAAATCTTTGGAGAATAAACATGTTCATGCGCTGGTAACCGGTGCATCGAGGGGAATTGGCAAAAGCATTGCTAAATGCTTGCTGGATTCCGGCGCAAGTGTTACAGGAACAGCAATCCGGTCTTCTTTTCCCAAAGAATTTTATAAAAATGATCGGTTTCAGGGAGTTAATGTCGATCTTGGAAATGCCCGTGAAGTGGAAACGCGTTTACGTCCGCTAATTGAAAAAGACAACGGCATTAACGTCATCATAAATAATGCCGGTATTTCCGAAGATGTTGAATTCAACACCTCTGAAGATGATTGGAATGCGAACTGGGAACGCACGCTTGCTATCAATCTCACTTCTCCGGTCAGACTTTCCCGCTGGGCTCTTAATTATTGGGCGGAGCATGATGTCAGTGGTATTCTTATCAATATCGCATCGCGGGCAGCGTACAGAGGTGATACAGCCTCATATGCGCCCTATGCAGCCTCTAAGGGCGGGCTGGTGGCTTTCACTAAGACAGCGGCACGTGGTTTCGGCAAAAAGCATATCGCGGCATATAGCATCGCTCCCGGATTTATCGATACCGACATGGCCAGACAAACGATACCCATATATGGTGAAGATTATTTGATGCAGGATGTCGTTATGCCTGAACTTACACCTCCGTCGCAGGTTGGGGAGCTTGTCTCATGGCTTGCCAGTGGTAAAGTAAGGCATCTCACGGGATCCACGTTTCACATCAACGGCGGATCGTATATGATCTGATTTTTATCGATTCAAATCCCTTGCTTACCTTTTAATTGATCATGTAACCTGCTAAATCATGTCTATCAGTCAACGTAAAGCTGAACATGTGGAATTAAGTGTTTCGGGCCGGTCATCGTATAAAAAAACAACCGGCTTAGAACGCTATGACTTTGTCCACAATGCGTTGCCTGAGATTGATCTTGACGATATCAGTACAGAAGGTTCTTTGTTAGACCGGACTTTCGCATTTCCTCTTTTTATCTCGTCCATGACTGGCGGGTATGCCAAAGGCGGGGCCGTTAATGCCATCATTGCCGCTTTTTGTGAAAAAGAAAATCTTCCGTTTGGAGTTGGAAGTCAACGTATACTCATTGAAAAGCCGGAATCAAAAGATACATTTTCCGTTGTCCGTAAAGAGGCTCCGAATGCTTTTATCGCGGCCAACCTTGGTGGTTGCCAGGTTGAAGCCGCCGTGAAGAGCGGAGCTATTGAAACAATGATAGAGTCGATTCAGGCTGACGGTGTTATTGTACATCTCAACGTTTTGCAGGAGCTCATGCAGCCCGAAGGCGACCGGTCTTTTAAGGGCATTCTGAACGGTATTGGTGAACTGGTTACAAAAACGCAGTTGCCTGTTATCGTAAAAGAGACAGGTGCTGGAATTAATGCGTCTGTCGCCCGACGCCTGGTGGATTCAGGAGTTTCCGTTATCGATGTAGCAGGAGCGGGTGGAACGAGCTGGTCGCGTATCGAAAATGAACGGGACCCCGATCATCCTCATAAAAAGATTTTTGATGAATGGGGTATCCCGACCGTTGATTGTCTTTTGGACATCAAGGAAAATGGCCCGCAAAACTGTAAATTGATTGCTTCAGGCGGGATACGTTCATCTTTCGATATCATCAAATCACTTTGTTTAGGTGCCAGCATGGCAGCTGCTGCACAACCGGTTATTAAAGCAATTATTGATCATGGGTACGATGGCCTGGAGAAACTTTACAATGACTGGCAGAAAGAAATGAGAATGGCTCTTTGTCTGTTGGGGTGCCAAAAACCTGCAGATTTATCGATGAAACATTTAAAAGAGGTTTGTTGTTAGCGCATAATCTACTTAGTATTCGCTGGATTTTGAAATTATAGACAATGCATTCCAAAAAGACGGTACTTACAAAAATTTCCCTTTCAGAATTGATCGAACAGGGTATTCACAATCTGAATATCCCTGAAGTCCCTCACGATCTTTACAGGCCCATTTCATACACCCTGGAACAGGGAGGTAAACGAATAAGGCCTTACATGGTACTATTGGGATGCGGCCTTTGCGGAGGAGATCCGAAGGAGGCGATTCCGGCCGCCATCGCTATCGAGCTGGTCCACAATTTTACTCTTATCCATGATGATATCATGGATGAGGCCGAGACGCGACGGGGAAAACCTAGCGTCTATCGGAAGTGGGATTCCTCCACAGCCATACTGTCTGGTGACGCCATGTTTGCGCTGGCGATCGAGCAGTTCCAGTACTATGGTGAGAATGCAGGGTATGATAAAAAACAGTACAATGCTCTGTATCAGTATTTCATCAGTTCCGTTCGGAGAATATGCGAAGGGCAGATGATGGACCTCAATTTTGCATCTCAGGAAGATATATCCTTGCAGGAATATGAGGAAATGATCGGAGCTAAAACGGGAGCTCTGCTCAGCTGTGCGCTTGAAATGGGTGGCATCGTAGCCGGAACAGATGATCAGACGATCCATAAATTAGGCCAGATTGGTTTAGAAGCCGGTGTGGCTTTCCAGATACAGGACGATCTTCTGGATGTAGTAGCCGATTTTGATAAGTTCGGCAAGAAAAGGGGAGGAGACATTCGTGAGGGCAAGAAAACCTACCTTGCATTATTTGCTCTTGAAAGAGCATCTACCGATGAACGTGATCATCTTTTACAAATACTCCACAAAACTGATGATATATCAGATAAAGAGATACAATGGGTGATAGATTGCTATCAGCGCAACGGTATTATCGAAGAAAGTAAAAAGGCTATAAGATATCACTATGAAAATGCGTTAGATAGTTTGAGGTGTTTTGAAGATTCGGAATATTTAACCGAAATTAGGCACCTGTTGCAAAAATTGATAAACCGCGAATATTAAGCGAACCGATTTATAAGTACATGATCCAATTCAAAAAATCAGGATCTTACATCCTGTTTATGATACTATCCGCATTCATTCTTGCGGGATGTGGTAACAAATATGCTATCAAACCTGGTGATACGCTGGATACAGCTTTTAAGAAAGCCGAACATTTTTATAATACTCACGATTATGAGCAGGCTTCAAGTGCCTTTGAAACGGTGTTGACACTTGCCCGGGGCACTGCAAAAGCCGAGCAGGCAGAGTATTACCTTGCTGAAAGCTATTATCATAACAATGAGTTTCTGTTGGCTGCCAACGAGTACAAACGTTTCTACTCGTATTATCCGAAATCGGATAAACGGCAGGCAGTTCAGTTCAAAGAAGCTCTGTGCTATGACAAGTTAAGTCCGCGTTATAAATTGGATCAGACCAATACAAATAAAGCCATCGAGCTTTTCCAATTGTTTATCAGCCATTATCCTAGTAGCGCCCGGGCCGACTCTGCCGGAAAGTTCATCGACAAGCTTCGTAATAAGCTGGCACACAAAACATATTCTGCAGCACGTTTATATATGAGAAATAACCATTACAAGGCGGCTGCTATCTATTATGGTTTAACTGTAGATCAGTATCCGGAGACCAACTGGGCGGAAGTAGCTCTGGCTAAACAGATAACAGCCTATCTCCAGTTGGCGGAGAATAGTGTCCGGTCCAAACAAGAAGAGCGTTATACCAAAGCCGTTGATGCATACCAGAAATATGTCCAGATTTTCCCTGACGGAAAAAACAGGGAAGAAGCCGAGAATTCGTATTCGTCGGCTAAAGCGGCTTTGACGAAAATAAGCAGCAACAAGTCCAAAAACTTACAAGCGTCGAATGAATAAAAGGGTCGGGGTTCTCGGAGGTACCTTCGATCCGGTTCACAAAGGACATCTCGCCATCGCCAGATCATTTCTTGAATCTGGTCTTATCGATTCGCTTTGGATTATCCCAGCGGCATTCCCGCCGCATAAGAACGGAGATGAGGTGACTTCTTTTACCGATCGAAAGGCCATGCTGGATCTGGTATTCGGTCATTTGGATAACGTTCAGATCAATACCATTGAAGAACGTTTATCAAAACCTTCCTACACACTGCAGACGATTCGGGCACTAAAAGAGGAATATCCTGGGTATACGTTTTTTCTCTGCCTGGGCAGCGACAGCCTTGTAACATTCAACCAATGGTATAATTACAAAGAAATTCTGAATGAGTGTTCTCTTTTAGTCGCCAAACGTCCCGGGTTTGATGATCATCAGATTGAACCGGAAATATTAGAGAAAACCCGTTTCATTCCGCACGATCCTATTCAAGTATCATCCAGTGAGCTTAAGGAGAAAATGGCCGGATCAAACCTGCCCGAAAAAGACCTGCCGGAAGAGGTCGTGCGATATATCCGGGAAAACGGGTTGTATCTATAGTTAGTGAAACAACTAACCCGTAGCCCAGAGAGCCCTCTCCGGGAAGCATCCATGTTGCACAGGCAACCCTCGTAATCCAGCCGTTGCAGATTATCCTATTGACAAGTAGGAAGGAAAAAAGCAAAAGTAAAAAGTAGGGTGCACCTAGTGTCCATTGTGGTTACCTCACAAGGGCTTAGAATAACCACAACGCACACAAAGGATGCACGATGTTCACAAAGAATTTATTAGTATCCGCCTCGGCGGATTAACGATTGACAATCATCGATTTTAGATTTAGAAGTTTAAAGACCTAAGGTAAAAATTACTTTAGTAGGGAGGGGCGTAGACGAGGTCATTACAAAACCGTTTACAGCCATATGTTCAACCCTGACAGGGTCAGTTCACTTGTCTGATCACAGGATACAAGTGATTAACCCAAATATTTTACTGATGCAGTTTATATGACCCTTCAGGGTTACCGGGTCTTTCTTGATGTGGTAAATCGTCCAAACCTGACAGGTTTTACCACCCATTACCGATTATCCGTTATCTTATATCAAATAACCCGCAGATCACAATAATCAGGACAAGAAGACAACAAGAAGAGAGATTTGGATAACATAAGCTGCTCAACACCCAATAGCGGTCAGACGGCTCCGGTACGAACGATCTTCAGGCAAAGATCCCAGGCCGTCAGACCGCAACGATAAACCGAGCCAGCCCCCTTACATTGGTACCGTTTCAAAAAGAGCACAAATTTCGTACTATTACTTTTGAAATTGATGTTTTTTTTTGAAAATGTGACAATCACATAAAGTGAGAGATAAGTAAAATACCTGGAGAGGCCCACCGATGAGACGGAGGATGTATATACTAATAACGCTTCTAATCGCCGCGGCAAGCTGTGGATTATTTGAGAACAAGAAAGATCCTGAACTCCCGCCCGGGTGGAGGGATTATACCTGGAGCGTAGACACGCTTACCAACATACCCAACTGTTTTATTATGGGTATCTGGGGGGCAAGTCCGAATGATGTTTGGGCGGGAACCCAAACGGGGGTTTACAGATTATGGCATTTTGACGGAACCAAATGGTCTCCCTGGTCCCAAACTATAAGTCCGGGGGCAGATTTTGAATCTTTGTACGGCCTTGCTAAAGATGACATTTGGGGAGGAAGTGATAATGGAGAAATTTACCACTTTGACGGAGAAAAATGGTCAGTTGACCTAGCCTATACTATCAAGGGGATATATCAACCGGAGATCTCAGATATCTGGTGTACTTCTCCAACTAATATCTATGCGGTCGGACGAGGGACTCCGTTCCCCATAAAGAGCTTTCTGCTGCATTATGATGGCGATCGTTGGCAGAAGCTATTGGTAACTAAATTTCCGGTACAGTTTTTACGAGTTCGGGAAGAAAGGGGAATGGTATTTATCGAGGGAATTAAACCCCGCTACGGTAAGCTAGTCCCAGACACTATTTCGATCTACAACTATCGAGATGGGAGACTATACCAGGTATTGTCTATGACAGAAGATGAAGGCATCTTACAAATGAACAAAGTCGGTGATGAAATTTATTTCATAGTAGGACAAAAAATAGAGACATACAGAAAAATGATTCGGACAGGAAAAATAGAATTCAGTCCGGTTCTCGTCTTGCCTGATTCCATAAAAGCAATAGGTGTGAGTGGGAGAAATAGAAATGATATGTTCATATATACTGCAGATGGGGTGATGCATTATGACGGAACTGATATCAAGTATATTCTTCATGTACCGAGAGATATGCCTGGATCGCCATACAAAGAGATGCTTTTTAAGAATGAAGTTTTCTTTACTGTATGGGGTGTGACAGCGGGAACTACGAATTTGATTTACCATGGGGTTTTACCCGATACAACGAAACAACAGTGAATTAAGTCAAAAGGAGGTAAAACCTATAAAACAAACAGGGACAGCGCAGCCACGCTATCCCCTATGACAAACCTAAAAAGCCCGGTCAGGTTAGCACCCTTTTCACTTCATGATGATTCATGGAATGGTCGGGCTATTTCATTATCACACCTAAAAGTAAGAGGTAGTTCAATGAAAACGAAATTGTTTTTAGCTGTTTTAATATTTATGGTTGGAAGTTGGAAAGTGAATGCTCAATACCACATGACCATTTATAATGATTTTGGTGGACTGTCAAACGAAGGTTTAATTGGAGTGGGGATTAATTCGCAGCCCGATGCTCTTCAAAGTCCAGTCGATATTTATGTGGGTGATGGAATTATAATTAATCTGGAAGCCTACGACGACCACCAGACGACGCATGGTTATGAATGGGTGTTCAACGATGGTGAAGGTCCAAATAACTATAGCAAATGGTATAAAATAAGAAATGGGAACGTTTCTGTTATTGATTCTCTACAATCTGTGACTTATCAAACCTATAATGATGCCAATGCTACCATATACGATACACAACAAAGATTATTTCAGGTGTACCGTGATGATCAAACCGAGTTCGGAACCGGTTCGGCTACCAGCGTGGGCAAGGTCGTGGAAGAAAACAGTATCCAGGTCTGTGTCCCATCCACTGTAACCCGGAACGGGAAAACCCTCTATTTTGCCGGCTGGAAGGGTTTGACATCCGGAAGTAATCCTTTAACGGTTACGCCACCCGATGATAATACCACGTATACCGCTCAATACAAGGGCCTGCAGCTATCGGATAATATGTCCGTTTATATTTATCCTGCCGAACGAAATTACATCCAGTCCGAAAACGATTGGACACACATGGTCTACGAGAGTATGGGGCATGTATGGTACGAGCGGAAAGCACCGGGAGGGAGCTGGCAGTTAGTACCGCAGGGAGGAACAGCTAACCCGATACATCTGGATGATTCCAATGGCAAATCCCCTGCCATCGATTTTGCCGTAAATTTCCCGGGATATCCGGGGCTGGTTGGAATAGTGTACCAGGAGGGTAGTATCATTCATTTGAAAACCTGGTACTATAGTGCGAGCAACGGGCAATACTACAGCTGGCAAACCAGGGAGATCTCGACCGGGGAATCTTCCTCTTATCACTTACGCCCGAACATTGCCTGGGGTCCTGATAATTATGTGATGGTCCTCTGGGAGTCACCTTCCGGGCTAAAATATGTGCAGATCGATATGAGCCTGAGTAATCCACGGCAGACCTACTCCGGGACCATTCCCGGTACAAACGGAAACTCCATTCACGCTGCCATCTCCGACGATAAGACAACTTTGGGTGGTTATGATATCGCCTGGGAACAGTATGGTACTACCGGGAGCAATACGGTTAAAATATATCTATGTGTATGATGAGTCGACGAACACCTGGCCATCTTCGCCGATGACCATCTCAAGCAGTTCGTCGGTCTGGAACCAGGGAGTATCTATCATTACGATGCCGTCCGGGCCGATGGTAGCCTGGAAGACCGATGACAGCGGAACTTTTGATCCCTGGCATACCAAAGCCGCCCTTAAAGATCCCTATTCCAGGGTCTATCGTTTCTTCGATTATCATGTCAAGTCCGTATCCCTAAACAAGCTCAATGATAACAGCAAGTACTGCCTGGCCTGGAGTGAGATTTATAACCAAACCGGGTGGACAGATCATAACATATATGTTTCGAGCGACAACTTTTCGAGTTACCATTATTTATACACAAACCGCTGGTACCTGCAGCTTAAAAACGGGGATGATGCTTCTCAGATGAAAGCATCCACATATTATCGTCCCACTTCAACCCGCGAATTTGTGGAATCTAATGCGTTCGGAGGGACCCTGTCGGCCATGGCGCCTGCTGCGGAGAATATGGAATCAGGCTCACAATCACCGTCAGTCTATACCGGTCGGGGTGCTGTTATCGGAAAAGGAAACGCCGGTGTTCAGTATTCAATATATCATGTACAAGCGGGCAGTCAGCTGGTGGATTTCATCCCGGTTGCAGACACGCTTCGTTTTCAGAATGTGGACGAACTCAATAATGTCCTGATTACCAAACCATTCATCTTACAGAAAGGTCAGAATGTTCGTTACGTGGAAGAGATCGGATTCGGAGATTCAACCTCTGTGAATCAGTTGTTTGCTAAAGGCAGCATGGTCCGGTATCGTGTGGACCTGGTAGATGCTTCCTCGGGTCAGATATTGGAAGCGGTCCGAAACCACGTATTAAATGCTTCCCATCCGCCGGTTCGTGAATCCGGTACTGATAGTATTTTGACGGGGATTTTTGCCGGTCGAAGAGTTCAGTGACGCCTGACAGTGACCACCAATATCAAGAATCCCGATGAGATACGGCTGATCAAGGTCTACCGCAGGGAAGAACAACAAAAACGAGGAATTGCCAAAAAGATGGCTCCGGAAGTCCTGAATAATGTTACCGAATACGGACTCGATCAGAATTATCCCAACCCATTCAACCCAACCACTCAGATTACCTACCAAGTGCCGCAGCAGAGTAAGGTAACGCTGAGAGTATACAACGTGCTGGGGCAATTGGTAGCAACATTGGTCAATGACATCAAAGCCAAAGGTCGGTACACGGTCACCTTTAACGGTTCAGACCTGGCCAGCGGTGTGTACATCTACCGCCTGACGGACGGAACATTTACCCAAACCAAGCAATTTATGCTGGTTAAATAGGATCAGTTAGATTCAAGTGCCCGTGTGAGAAGCCACAGTCCATATTCCATGGGCACCTATTATGTTCCCCCGATTCTGAACTCTTTCAATTCAAAATTCATAATTCAACATTCAAAATTTTTTTATCTTTTATCCTTAAAGAACTCCTTGAGCAACGCTTCCGACTCCACATCCATAACTCCCTGAATGACTTCCATTCTGTGATTGAGGGCCTGGTTTTGAACGATATTCATAATACTACCGCAGGCTCCGGCCCGTGCGTCGTGGGCACCGAAGATTAGGCGGTCAATTCGCGACCAAACAAGGGCCCCGGCACACATCGGGCAGGGTTCGAGTGTGACATACATGGTGCAGCCGTTCAGAAATTTTGTTCCAAGGGTGTTACAGGCCGCTGTCAGTGCAATCAGCTCGGCGTGAGCAGTCGGATCCTTTAGCTTTTCTACCTGGTTATAGCCGCGTCCCACAATCTCATCTTCATAAACAATAACGGCGCCAACAGGCACCTCGCCCTCCGATGCAGCCGTCTCTGCAAGGCTAAGTGCTTGTTGCATAAATAATCGCATTTTTTGTTGTATTAACAGCATCGTATACGCAATTGACCTCATCAATATTGATTTTACGACAAACTTGTTTTTAAAACAGACGCGATTTAGTTATAATAGCGATTTGAAAAAAGATAATGATATTGATGAAACCTATTGATGAGCAAATTATTACCTATCTGAAGTCGAATATCCGCAATGTTCCGGATTTTCCGAAACCCGGCATTCAGTTCAAGGATATTACCCCTTTATTACGTGATCGACAGGCGTTAGAATTGACTTCCATGTTGTTGTCAAAGCCATTTCAGGGGAAACAGGTTGATGTGATTGCTGGCTTGGAGGCCAGGGGATTTTTGTTTGGAACCAATTTAGCGATGAATTTAAATGCGGGTTTCGTGCCCATACGCAAGCCCAATAAACTACCGGCTGAAACGGCTTCCGTTACATATGCGTTAGAATATGGGTCAGACTCATTAGAAATACATAATGATGCCATTACAAAAGGTACAAAGGTTGTGTTGCACGATGATCTGATAGCTACGGGCGGTACAGCCCAGGCTGCCACTGAACTAATCCAGCGTTTGGGTGGGGAAGTGATCGGCTATTCATTCATAATAGCGTTAAAAGAACTTGAGGGAGTTCGGTGTTTACCCGAAAATATCCCTGTAAATATTTTGATCAATCTATAGATTAAAACTAAATAGTGGTTTAGTTTCATTAACAATGTCAAAAATGCGTTTATTTTCGTTTAGTATATCCACGATCTTATAACTATTTTTGACACCAATGTATTTGGTTGTTATGTTTATTTTTGAATCATTCGGGCATAACCGACTGAATACTAAACAATAAAGACAAATAAGGTATCCAATTGCCATGAAAATCAGCCAATATGTTACCAGTATAAGCAAGCTGCTTACCGTGCTTTCCTTGGTTTTTGTAACAGCTTGTTCAAGCTCTCTGGTTATTCAAAACGTAAACTATGCACAGCCTGTTGAGTCGGTACTCAAACCCGATGCCAACGGCATGGTTAAAGATATGCGATATGCGGTTTCTTTCGACGTTAAACCGTTGCTTATGAGTGAAACTGCAAAAGGATCTGAAACTATGAGCGTTCAGGAAGTGCATGTCATTAGAGGACACGAGGGATTTTATTATGTGACTGCTCCGGGGTTCAAAAATGTATACATTATGGCACCCGGCGACGGTACGCTGAAAACAAAAAAGAAAGTACTTGTTGACCAGAATGGCCTTTCCAATCCGGCCTTCAACCAACGCAATCCTGTCATTCAGTTGGTTGATGGATCAAATACTTACTCTCTTACACAAAAAGGACTTCAAAAATAGAGTTTGAAAACGATGGTGAAACCTATGAAAACACAAATTCAGCGTATTTTAGCTTTTGCTCTGCTCACATTGGTAGCAGCTCTACCAGTCGTGCACGCACAGCAGCAAAATCGTACAGATTATCAAATTGTTCAGAATTTCCGCAGTCAGTATAATGACCTGAAAAGTCAGGTCGGGTCTGCTCGCACGGTTGATGATATCAATAATGTTATTTCAAATATCAATTCGTTTGAGAATAATTATGAGTCACATAAGGAGCTGATAAACAACGCGGTTTATCCGGATACTTACGAAGGACTGGTTAGTACACTTAAGAGTACGTCTCAGACGAAGTTGTCGAATCTGCAAACAATACAGGATCAAAGCCAGAGACTCTCTGAGCTAAACCAGCAGGTGACACAGTATTCGAAACAGCTTCAAATGCTTTCTTCAGAAGCTGATTCAATCCGTTCAGTAATGGTGAAAAGTCAGACTAGCGAACGCAATCTTCGCGCATTGGTTCGTCGTTATCGTGAAAACATGCAACAACGTGATCAATTGATCCAATCCATGATCGACACACTGTATGTTGCGTCTAACAAAAATATTGGACAGGGCGAAAACGGTTCTGGAAAGGCCATGAGTGCTGATGTTTTGGGAACAATTCGTGGTCTCATCCAGCAAAACATGAATTTCATCGACAACAACCCAACCATGTCGACAGCAGACTTCCTGCATCTATATGCCACGCAGGCTGAATTTTCTAACATGTGGGATCAGTTAGGCGACAAGATTGCTGCTGTCTATTCTGGTAATGAAAAGGCTATGGATGTTGTCAACAACATCAACCAGGCCAACCAGCAATGGCACTCAAAAATCTCTGATAATACTTTCAAATCTATTGCTGCTACCTTCAAGGAGCAAGGATTCGACTTACCTGAGTTTAATGATGGTGCCAGCCTCTATTCAGCACTTCGCACGTATCTTGACAATGCTATCAAACGCAGCCGCGAACATGCTGATAATGCTGAATATCAAAACTTCCAGAAATTCTCAGATCTCTGGAACAACACGGTTAAGAAGAACTGGGCTGAGTCACTGGTGCAAGGCAAGATCATGACCTATGATCAAATTGCCAATATTGATGCACAGATCAGCCAATTGGGACAACTCGCACAGCCGAAGTCCTACGCTATGTTTATCTACCTTGGTATTGCTCTGCTGGTAATTATCTTACTTGCTGTGATGTTGATTCGAGCAAAATCGTCATCCAAAGGCAGCAGTTGAATTAGATAATTTAATCTAATCCATTTAAAGCCGGTCTATTCATTTAGGCCGGCTTTTTTAATGTGACCCTACCTTTACAAGCTGGTTTCAAGTCTATCATCTCGAACATAATTAGAGAGTTCATCCGTTCCAGCCAGTCAGCGGAATTATTTGCTCAAGACTTAACATGATATAAGAGTTAAACGTTTTTTAACGATTCCGACTATGTATTCTCTAATACAAGGGTTTTCCTAATTTTTATAAAATGATGAATAAAATGGGAAAAACTGATAAAAAGTTTAATTGACCTTAAGGAAAAGGGTATTACTGCTTCCATCTGGATAGCGGCACATTTGTTGAAAGGGACATTATCACTTGTTACCGACTTATGGATCAGAGTGCTTTAATCTTGCGTATAAGCCACTCGGTAGTTAGGAGGGCAATTGAGACAACAAACCACCACGGAGATTGATGAAGGGGATATGAAGCCTCCTCCGTCTTTCTTGTAACTTTTAATAATCCCTGATTTTGCATGTCTGGAATTACATCACCGGCATTTTCCCAGGTAGAATAGGAGCCGCCTGTTGTCTTAGAGATATATCGTAAAAGTGCATCATTGCGTTGGGTGTTCACGAATTCAGTCCCCTTATTACCGACAACAAATTCACCGCTTGCCTCACCGACCGTTACCTGTTCTTTTTTTGCTGTAGCATCATATTTGTATTGCCCCTCAGGTAACTGTCCAACCTGAATATGATATTGACCAGTTCCAGTGTGCTCCATCGTAAAACGGTGTGAGTCGTACTGAGTACCTTCGACAGTTAACTCGATGACCGCACCGTTCTCGGGTTGTCCGTTTTGGTTGTTGAGTGTGGCATTAAATATTGCCGGCTCCGTTTCGTCATAAACGGTTTGAGATGGCTGAAGACGTAGCAGTCGATTATCTGGCTGGGTGGCCGTCCATTTCGTGATATTACCAATCAGTTTTGTAATGTAGTCGCGTTTTTCACCGGAGAGCTGGAACCAGTGATAATAACCAAAGCTCAGCAATTCTGTGATTCTCCGGTTGCCTATTGTCCGCAGGCCCAAAACAGGGGTGTTCGTTTCTCGGCCGTGATATGCGGATTTCAGAAGCACATGTGCACCCGGGGCAGGTGTTACGCCGGTGATGGGCCCGTACCAGAACGGCGATCCCGGTTGATCATCAATATTCGGAAGGTTGAGCACAGGATGCCCCTTTTCCTTATCGTTTTCTTTGGTTGAGATATCCATCGGGATAAAATTATTCGGCCCGATGAGAGGAAGAGAAGCCCTGAAGGACTGATCAGCCTGAGAGATGTCTGTTTTAGGGGTAGCCAGCAGAACCAGTGGCTTATTTTGAATAAGATGTTGAATTTCTTGTTTAACTGAAGAAGGAATGGACGGATTTGGATAACCTTGCAGAATGATTAAATCGAGGGAATCTGTTTTTGAAGGCAGCTTCCCCCCAATAAAATTATCTCCGGATATCCAGTCTCGCGTATACAGTTTGACGCCCTTATCCTGTCCCAAAATCGTTCTGACTGCCTTAACATCAGGATAAATTTCAAAGGCAATATCCAGAATTCGTGTCTGATTATCCAAGACATTTAGTGTGACGAAACGATGGTTATTTCGTGTGTTAATCTCATCCTGTTGAGCAGGAACCCTGATTTCGTATTGCTGGAGTCCGGTGTTCTGCGGTTTAATCGAGAAATTTACAGTCGTTGATGTGCGTGATCCTGTTGACTTAATTGCCTTCTGATCGATAATCCGACCGTTTTTGAGCAACTGAACGTCTATGTTCTGCCCCTGAAAGCCATCATTAAGGATGGTTACATCGAGTGGGGCCGGGGTATCTTTGTAAGCTTTATCAGGATGAACAACATCTTCAACGACAATATCCCGTTCATGTGTCGTATCACCCACGGCAACAGTAAATACGGGCATATTAAGTTGATTGACAGTATATGTGGGATCAGAACCGTATGTAGATATGCCATCGGTTACCAGGATGACAGCTTTATAAGCCCGGTCCTGTTGTGTAAGTGATTTTATTGCGTCATCCAGATCGGTATCCTGACCGTTAAATTTAAGGCTATCAGGAGTCGTCTTTTTTAAATTTTTTGCAAATGAATAAATATGATATCGTACACTACTGGTGTCAGTAAGCTGTAAAGCGTTTACGGCCGACTTGTAATCATCAGTTCCATTGTAATCCCCTTTTTTGAAAGTTACACTGGCCGAGTTGTCCAGAAGTACGGCAATCTCAGGTTTTTCTTCCCATGCGTGGGTCAAGTGAAAGATGGGGTTGAGCAAGACGGCCAGCAGGAGCCAAATAGCAAGTGTCCGCAAACCAATCAAAAGAAATCTTGAAAGATTAGACAAAGCTATCGGTTTTCGATAGGTCCACCAGCTTAATGACGCCGCCGCCGGAAACAGCACGATGATCACAATTAGTGCAAATATCGAGTGGTATGCCGGATTGAACAGCTCCATATACCCGCGTTTTCGTCAGATTACGATTGGTGAATAAAACAGAGAGGTGTCAAAGCTTTTCAAGCAGCCGGTTGATCAACTCCATACTATCAACGCCGTCAGCTTCAGCAGCATAGTTGGGTATAATGCGGTGTCTGAGAACCGGTATAGCCAGGGCACGGATGTCATCTTCCGTTACGTTATACCGCCCACGGGACAAGGCGCGTGTTTTCCCGCCCAAAATCAAATACTGCGAAGCACGGGGTCCGGCTCCCCAGCTCATATACTGATTAACAAAATCAGGTGTGTGTTCCGTATTCGGACGTGTCATGCTGACGAGCTTTACGGCCGAATTCAAAACGTTTTCAGGAATGGCCACTTCGCGTACAAGCTTTTGCAACTCAAGGATCTGAGCGGCATCGAGTATGGCATCAACAGATCCGTTCAATGAAGTCGTAGTACGTTTCACGATGTCAATCTCTTCATCAAAACGTGGATATTCCAGCCAAAGGTTGAACATAAATCGGTCTAGCTGGGCTTCCGGCAGAGGATAGGTCCCTTCTTGCTCGATAGGATTTTGTGTTGCAAGCACAAAGAAAGGAGGTGCCAATTCATACGTGCTTCCAGATGCAGTCACATGATATTCCTGCATTGCTTCCAAAAGGGCAGCCTGTGTCTTAGGCGGCGTACGATTGATCTCGTCGGCCAGAATGATATTCGCAAAAATCGGCCCGTGAATAAAACGAAAAGCCTTGTGACCGGTTTTCATATCCTCCTGGATGATCTCTGTGCCGGTTATATCACCAGGCATCAAATCAGGAGTGAACTGAATCCGGCTGAATTTCAGATTTAACGTCTGAGATACTGTTCTGACAAGTAAAGTCTTGGCCAACCCCGGAACGCCAATAAGGACGCAGTGGCCACGCGAGAATAAACTAATTAATAATAACTCAACAATGGTATCCTGACCAACAACAACCTTTGCAATCTCTTTGCGGAGTCGGTCAAATGATTTCTGAAAGAAACTGGCCGCTTCGGCCGGATCACCTGGGATGTTGCTCATAAATTATCCTGATTGATTTTGGCTTAACTCCAGATCTTTCGCATGTTTTGGTACGGGAATCTTGTATTCAACATATACTTGTTTCCGAAGACTCTGCATCCACTTCGACATCTCTTTCATCTGTTTCTCCTGAAGGGCGTAATTCTTGATCAGATCAAAATCTTCCTGCAAGTTTGCCTGATGTTCTTTGATTCGATCCTTTAGTTGTACAATCCGGTAGGCTTTTTCCTCTTCAGGATTTTGAATCGTATATGGTTTAGGCTCTGAAATAGCGCCTTTCTTATCAAGCAGAAGGACGATGCGATAGAGAGAAGGATCCAGCTTGGTCAGTGCCAGATATTGATTGCCAGTCTGTGGATCCATCAACTCGCCGCCGGTAGGAGCGGTTGCCTGGTCATCCGAATATTTTTTGGCCATGTCGGAAAAACTCTTGCCGCCGGTGATAACGCTGTCACGTATTTGATTTAAAAAATCGATCGACAGCTGATCATCGCGCCGATCACTATCAATCTTGATGAGAATCTGATCGGTATCAATCTTATCGCCAACTCGCTTATTCAGACGGATGACGTGGTATCCAAACGGGGATTTGACAACCTGCGAAATTTCACCCGGTTGAAGGGCAGCAGCTGCGGCCGCATATTCGGGAACGAGATCTTTTACATTTATTAATCCGATATGCCCGCCATATTTTGCAGATGGTCCCTGACTCCACCGTTTGGCAAGGTCTTCGAAATTTTTATGATCGACAACTATAGAGTCCCTCAGTTCGCTCGCTAGCTTGTAAGCCGCTTGTTTTGCATCCTTATCGGGTGGAGGAATCCTGACGATCTGTGCCAGTTTCACCGACTCGGGAATATCAGGAAGGGAATCTTTTGGAATGGAATTATAAAAATTAATGACCTCAGCCCGGGAAATATCAATTTTACCCAGTTCGGTTTGGCGAACTTTATTGACGATGGCATCCTGGCGGTAGAGTTCACGCCACTGAGATTTCAATTCGATGATACTCTTGCCGAAATAATTTTCGAGTGCTTTTTCACCGCCAGCCTGTTTTTCCATTTGATCAATACGCTGATTTAACGCCTTGTCAACTTCCTGATCAGTTACGGTTACTGAGTCGATTTTAGCTTTTTCGAGCAGCACATATTTGTCAATTTCCGATTCCAGTGACTGGTACCACATGCTCTTATGGAATTGAATTTGCTGACCCTGTTGTCGCTGCTGCATGTACTGGGCAAGCACGCTGTCAACATCTGATTTTAAGATGATGTGATTATTGACAATGGCAACAATCTGATCCAGCACTTTTCCCTGTTGTGCCTGGACAGTAGATGTAATTGTAAAAAGGCCAATAATGGCCGCTATAAGAGTTTGAACTCGAAACTTTCGCATAAAAAAAATTTATTTGGAGCTGGCTGAACTGGTCGTGTCAGCAGGTGACTTCAAGAAGTCTGTTGGCAATTTGATTTCGTTATTTGATTCGGCTCTAAGATAGAGATTCTGCTCGAAAGTACTTAAACTTTTACGCCGTTTTTCGAGCTTCAACCATTCTTTTATTCGGGCAAGCACCCATTTTACATCCGGATGTGACCCCTTTGGCCGTTGATCTATGAGTTGTACAAAATGATAACGGCCATCTATATATCTTATTGGTGATATCTCCATATTTCCAATAATATGCAGATATCTGTTCATGATCGAATAATCACGGGCTGCAAGCGAGATGGGCCAATACCGCTCTGAGGACCTTAGTTGGTCATCTGGATGCGTACAGTACTCTTGAACGACTGTCTTCCATTTGACGCCATGAAGTAAATCCTGCCGCGCCTTCTGAGCGTCATCAAGTGAGGCTGCAATTAGGTGCCGAAACTTCACATACCTTTCATTTAGAATGAATTGGTCTTTATGAGCTTCGTAGTAATTTTGTGCCTCCTGATCTGTGATGGCACTGGTATCGGTGCGATTCAACACATAAGTGCGCATCATCTGTGCAAGAATCTGATCCCGCATGGTATTCATTTTCTTTTCAAACGCTGCATCATTGTCGAATCCATTGCGTTTTGCCTCTTGGATCAATAGTTGTTGCCTGATCCAGTTGTCGCGGTATTTGATCAGTGATTTTAGACTGTCTTTTTTGAATACCTCAAGAGGTATATCAGACTTTGCCGCATCCAGTGTAAGGACCTTAGATCCAACCTGGGCAATGACTTTACTGTTTCCTGTCTGAGTCTGCTGGTTACACGCTGCAACAGTCAATATTGCCAGTAGCAATAACCAAAGATGTATCTTGTAATGGCTTTTTAACACGAATGATCAGGGGTTCATTTGATGAGACCAAAAAATTTGATGCAAATGATCCGGATAAGCCTCAATATGAAATTTATTATGCAGGTTTTCCATCCATTCTTTTTGCCTTATCGGCTGAAAATCAGTAATCAGCTGGTTGTATGCTTCCATGAACGTCATAGGAGCAGGCGGTTTGATCTCAGTAAGATATAAGACAGTCTGCTTATCATGGAATTTAAATGGCTTAGTGGCCTGTTTTTCGTTGAGTCCTTTTAACCGTTCGTATGGTTCACCGTCCAGGTCCCTGACAACATCTTCTTGTACAAGAAGAGGATGAACCGGGTTATTATTTCGCAAACTGTCTGGTGAAATACCGCTTTGTATTTTATCAAGAGCTGCATTGAGTGTAGAATCATCATTAGCAGCTAAACGGTAGTAGTTATACCTTTTAGGAAACCAGTACTTGGATGAATCGGATACAAACAATTTATGTAAAGCTGTTGTGTCTCGCTGGGCGTAACTCCAAACCGAATCATCAGTAATCTTATAAACAACCAAACCATCCATATACCTCCGTATATCTTTTTTGTACTGAGGGAAATGCTCTTCGGTTATTGGGATTAGCTGTTTCTGCGTTTCTATATTCTGAAATTCCAGATAGTGATTATAGAGTTCGGAAACCGGTACGTTGTGGACGTTATCCTTCAGCCAATCGACAAAATCGCCAACTGAATATGATTGATTATTAATTTGATATATGGGCCTTGTTAGGATGGTTTCCGGAATATTGACTTTAGAGAAATCTACGGAATCGTGCTTGTTGATAATCTTAGCCAGGCTGGCATAGTTGTCCGCGAAGATCTTAGCTTGTCCCTCATTCTTTACGTGTTGCAGAGTTATAAGCTTATTGTCTTTATAGCGTGGCAACTGTTTCAGACGATTAAGCCAATATGCTTCTTCCTGCTGTTTGTCCTTAAACGTACGTATTGAATCAACCTTTACGATATGGACTCCATACCCGCTGTAAAACGGATGATACGCTTTATGCAGTTGCTTGATGGCAAAGATAGTGTCGGTAAATGTTGGACGAAACCTGCTTCGGTCAACCCAGCCGATGAGTCCATTCTGTTGGCTGCTGTTTCTGTCGTCTGATAAATGAACCAGTTTATCCCAGCTAATCCCATCTTGAAGCTGAGCATATACGCTGTCTGCACGTTTCATGGCATATTGTATCGAATTTCCATTTCCGCGGGTCTGGAAATAGATATGCGATACCAGGCGTTCCGGCTTATGTTTGCGCCGACCGTGCACATATATTAAGTGATACCCAAATTTAGTGCGAACGGGCATGGATACACTGTCGATGGGAGTCGTGTAGGCAACATCTTCAAAAGGCTTGATTGCCCAGCCGGCTGAAAGATATCCGAGATCACCACCCATTGGCCGTCCATTCCGTTTAGAAGAATACTCATTGATCAAATCCGAGAATGGCTCACCATTCAGAAACTTCCTTCGGGCTTCCATCAGTTTATTGTAAGCCTTAAGAGTATCCTCCGGTGGTGCCTGAGGTGAAAGAGCGATAAGAATGTGTGAAGCATTTACATCCCACTTTGATCGAGCCATTAACGTATCAAGAAGTTCCTGCCGGATTTTCTTATCCATCCAGAATGTGTACGCATATTGTTTAGCATACTGGTCCATCTCGTTCCTGATATCTTTATCCTGGTAATATCCTGCGTTTTTTGCTTCAAGAAGTTTGGCGCGGTAATTCAGGTAGAGACTCAGGAAATCGGAGACGTCCTTATACGTGGCGGTATCCCGCTTTATCTGTTTTGATGGATTTGAAGACTTATACTGATCTGATAACTCTTGATAAGTAACTGGTGTATTGTTAATTACACCAATTACTTTCGATTCCTTCCCCTGGGATTTTTGAGAGGTATTTTTAGTATTGCTGCATGCCAAGGCAATCAGCACAGCCGATGCGAGCAGGCTCGAAAAAGTTATACGGAATTTCAGAATCTGAATCATAAGAATTTACAGGTTTGTCAATGGATCCATTTCACGGATAAATGTCATGATGTAAATAGCATTCCGGCAAAGGTGGCTGTCATCAGATTTGCCAGGGTGCCTGCAATGACGGCTTTAATTCCAAAACGTGCAAGTTCTGACTTACGACTTGGGGCCAATCCTCCAATACCACCAATCTGAATAGCGATCGATGAGAAGTTTGCGAAACCGCACAAAGCAAACGTGGCCATCATAACCGTTTTGGGTCCAAGATTATTGGCAGCAACTTCTTTTGCAAGATCGAGATAACCGATGAATTCGGTAAGTACGAGTTTCGTGCCCAGCAGGCTGCCGACATTGACTGCATCGTGCCATGGGACGCCAATCAGGAATGCAAGGGGAGCAAATATGAGTCCGAGCAGTCCCTGAATCGTAAGGTCGAAACCAGGGAACAGATGTGTGAGTCCCGTTTGTACACCAATCCAGCCGAGGATTGAATTGAACATGGCAAGAAGAGCGATAAAAGCAAGTAGCATGGCGCCTACATTAAGTGCCAGTTTTAATCCCTCAGCAGCTCCGGAGGCTGCGGCATCAATTCCGTTGGCATCGACTTTTTCAACGGAAATCTTCACTTTGCCCTTGGTTAGCGATGTTTCTGTTTCCGGGACCATCATCTTTGCGATAACAAGGGCAGCGGGCGCAGCCATGACACTGGCGCCCAGGAGCTGCTGGGCAAACATGAGACGCCCGGTTGCCAGTGCTACGTTATGTGCCTGGGAATACGCGTCACCGAGCATCTGGATGTATGCGGCCATCACGCCTCCTGCAATCGTTGCCATTCCTCCGACCATAACAGCAAGAAGCTCAGAGCTGGTCATTTTCTCTATATACGGTTTGATAACGAGAGGAGCCTCAGTCTGTCCTACAAAAATATTTGAAACGACAGACAAGGTTTCAGCCCCCGATGTTCCCATCAGTTTCTGCATCCCTTTAGACATATACTTTACAATGGCCTGCAGGACGCCGTAGTGATAAAGCAGGGAAGTAAGCGATGCAAAGAAAACAATGGTTGGCAAGACCTGGAATGCGAAAAATGAACCCATGCTCTGATCCTGTCCCGGACTTATGGCTAATTTCCCGAATATAAATTTAGCCCCGTCGGTCGTAAAGTTAAGTACGACAACAAAGAAGGAAGAGACCCAGCTGAAAAAGATTTTAGGCCACCCGAGAGGACCAAAAAAATGAGCCATCTCACTTCCCTTGAGTATGAAAACAGCCAAAACAAACTGGATGGACACCCCTGTCAATACCAGTTTCCAGTCTATGTCTTTTTTCTTATTGCTAAATGCGTAAGCGATAGCGAGAATGGTAATAATGCCAATTATACCCCGGATGATTTGCATTAGCGTCAGTTATTAGATTCTTGTGTAGATGTTTTAGGGCGAAGAGGTTTGATGGGTTTTCCCCGTTTGATGTCAACAGGCGGACGGAAACAAAGACGAGAACGTGGTTCATACGCATCTTTTTCACCAAGCAGGACACGCTCTTTACTATCGACAACACGTTGGGAATAATGAGCTATCATACCGCTCTCTGCACAAATAGCATGGAGTTTAGTTACATATTCTGCAATAGCCATCAATTGCGGCATTGGCTCAAACGGCCTTCCAAGATAGTCCATATCAAGCCCGGCAATGATGACTCTGCGTCCACTGTTTGCCAATTCATTTGTTACCTCAATGAGTCGATTGTCGAAAAACTGGGCTTCATCGATGCAAATAACCTTGGCATCGCCGGCAAGCAGAACAATCTGATCTGCGGTATCGGCAACAATACCGGGTAAATAATTTGAATCGTGCGACACAACATTATCTTCGTGATATCGCTTGTCTATAGAAGGCTTTACGATAATCACTCTTTGACTAGCAATGTGTGCCCGCATTGCTCTACGGATTAGCTCTTCGGTCTTTCCGCTGAACATGCCACCACAAATAACTTCAATCCAGCCTACATTTTCTGGTAGGATTGTGGGTTCTGTCATATCTGGACTGTTTTTTCTTCGAGCATCTTAATTCGATGTAATAAACACGGAATATATTGGAGGCACACTTAAATTAAAAACATTATGCCCAGTAAAATTAAAATTTGGAATCTCATTGGTATTCCAGAGATACTTATGGATTATACGTTTATATGCAATCAAGACAATTTGGCATCAAAAGTCACATAAGTATCATTCAGAACTTATTATCAGTTATCGAATTGATTGTGAGCCGATGTTTTATAAATTGGATTAATTTTGAGTTTTAAGTATTGGAGGGTTATATGAAACTTAACAGGAAGGAATTTCTTAAGAAGATGGGTGTAGCGGTACCATTTTTTGTGAGTGGGCCCAAATTATTTGCTTCCCCTAAGCCGACCAAATTTCAGATTCTCAAACGAAAAAACAGGGTTCCTGCTAACGATAGAATACAGATCGCCTGCGTGGGTATGGGAATCATGGGGCATAGCGATGTCCACGCCGCCCTTCACACAGAAGGAATCGAGCTTGTATCCGTGGCCGATTGTTATGATGGACGTCTCGAACACGCTAAAGAGGCCTTTGGAAGCCAGGTTAAAACAACGCGTGATTACAGGGAATTGCTTGAGGATCCCAGTGTTGATGCCGTCATTGTTGCCACACCCGATCATTGGCATCATACTGTGACGGTTGATGCACTTAAGAAGAAGAAACCAGTTTATTGTGAAAAACCGATGGTTCATCACATAAATGAAGGCCATCAGATTATCAAAACGCATAAAGAGGCAAGACTGCCGATGCAGGTTGGAAGCCAGTATGTGAGTTCTATCGTATTTCAAAAAGCACGGGATTTAATGAAGGAGGGAGCAATTGGCGATCTCAATTATGTCGAGGCGTTTGTCAACAGGCACAGTGCCCTGGGAGCCTGGCAGTATTCCATTCCAACGGATGCTTCACCGGCGACAATTGCATGGAATACGTTTTTGGGAGATGCACCTAAAGTAGCTTTTGATCCGGTTCGTTTTTTCCGATGGAGAAATTACAGGGATTACGGCACAGGAATTCCTGGTGATCTGTTTGTCCACCTGTTTTCAATGCTTCACATGGTTACCGGCGCGATTGGCCCCGAGAAAATATATGCTACTGGTGGACTTCGATACTTTAATGATGGCCGTGAGGTCCCGGATATTATGCTTGGGTTGTACGATTATCCCAAGACAGAAAATCATCCGGCTTTCAATTTGAGTCTCCATGTGAATTTTGCCGATGGTTCGGGAAATGAAGAAGTTGGAATCAAATTTATCGGTTCAGAAGGAGCGATGTCGGTCGGGTTCACATCTCTGACCCTTTCCAAAAATAAATTTCCTAAGGCTCCTGGTTATGAAGGATGGAATTCATTTGGAACATTCTCGGAAGCCGAACAAAAGGAATTCATAAAAGAGTACAACAAGAAATACGGCGACATCAAGCCGGGGATGCTGGATCCGGATAACATGGTTTATAAAGCGCCCGACGGATATACAGGCGAGAGTATGCATTATGATCACCTCGCCAACTGGTTTGATGCAATCCGGAGCAATGGTGAAACCGTTGAGGGGCCTGTTTTTGGCCTGAGAGCAGCCGGACCGGCACTGGCTTCAAATATCAGTTACTTTGAAAACAAGATCGTCAGGTGGGATCCGATGAATATGAAAACGATCTGATAGTCCGGATTTCGTTCAGTAAAAAAATGAACCTGCCGGATATTCGGCAGGTTCATGTAGGTCTCAATCCCTCATTTTCTAAATTTCTATCAACTATCATCTACTCCGAAAGAGGACGAATCCAGATGTTGCGATAGCTTACGGGATTATTATGATCCTGAAGCAGTAATGGCATGGGACCATGTTTCTCATAATAAGGATGACCGATATATAACGTTCTTCCCTTGAGTTCTGAATTATCCTGAATCAATACACCATTCTGAAATACCGTTACACGGGCAGGACTTTCTACAGTACCGTCCTCATTGAATCGCGGAGCTTTAAAAATCACGTCATAAGACTGCCATACTCCGGGAGGCTTGCAAGCATTTACTAATGGCGGATATTGTTTATAGATGCTTCCTGCCTGTCCGTTGACATAAGTTTTGCTGTTATAGGAGTCCAGAACCTGAAGCTCGTACAAAGACTGGAGATAAACGCCGCTGTTTCCCCGGGCCTGTCCTTCGCCTTTTGGCGGATTTGGAGTGCGCCATTCGATATGAAGCTGAAAATCCTCAAATGATTGTTTGGTCCGGATGTCACCACTTCCAGGCTTTATTGTCATTGCCCCATCAGAGACTGTCCAGCCGGCCTGACCACCAGTTTTAGCGTTCTCCCAGTTATCTAGATTCTTGCCGTCAAATAGAACAATAGCGTCAGAGGGTGGAGAAGCTTCCGACTTTCCAGGTGTTACAACCTTTGGAACCGGCTTGTAATACTCGGTGTCTTCGGGTTTCATGAGTTTATTCTCCGGCGGTTCCTGCGCCATAACACTAACTGCATAAACAGTCATTATCATTACTGCAAACAATACGATACGTTTCATCTTTAAACATTTTGAGGGTTGATAAAAAACATCATACACGGAAGATGATGTAATAACAGATAAACACACACAGATGGAGTAATAATAAAAAAATAATTGAGTAAGGCTAATTTGGCGTTTGTTAAATTTTAAATTCAACAATGAGGAACGTGAAAATAGAACGTGTTAAATCGATTCCCTTCTATCAAAAAGCCCTGAATGTTCCAATGTGAACTCATAATATTTGCATCATTGATGAAAATTTTTTGACCCTTGGATTTTTAGAAAGTATAATATCACAAACATTGGTGTTTTAAAATAAGCAAAAGCTAAACAGGGTCATTTCATTAACCATTTGATATTATGAAAACATGGATTAACTCTTCTATTGTCATTTTGATCTCTTTGATCATGATGTCATGCGGTACATCAAAAAAGAAAACAACGCCTGCCGATCTGGGCTGGGATATGGGTGCACAGGCCTATACGTTTCGAAAGTTTACCTTTCTGCAGACAATTGATAAGCTGCAACAATTAGGTTTGCATTATTTGGAAGCGTATCCAGGTCAGGATATTGGTGGTGACATGGGTGGCAAAATGAGTTACGATATGAGCGCAGGTTACAGGCAGAAGATCCTGGATTATTTGAAGCAGCATGACGTAAAACTGATGGCTTATGGTGTTATCACACCTGATTCAAAGGCCCAGTGGGATTCGTTATTCGCCTTTGCCAAAGAGATGGGGATCGAAAATATCACATCCGAGCCACACAATGATCAAATGTCCTATGTATCACAACTTTGTGATAAATATGATATTAACATAGCAATTCATAACCATCCGCAACCATCTCATTATTGGAGTCCGGATACATTATTAGCAGCCATAAAGGGACAAAGTTCGCACATCGGTTCATGCGCGGATCTCGGTCACTGGGTTCGTTCCGGACTGGATCCGCTGGAATGCGTTAAGAAATTGAGTGGGCATATAAAAGAAATTCATATCAAAGATGTTTCCGAGATAAGTCCCCAGGCTGAGGATACCGTTTGGGGAACAGGTGTAATTGACATGAAGGGAATCATGGCAGAGTTAAAACAACAGAATTTCAAAGGGTTATTTTCCATCGAATATGAAAGTCATCCTGAAAATAATATGCCGGAAATCAGGAAGAGTCTGGATTACTTCAACAATGTGGTGGCTGATTTAAAATAAATTTAGAATAAGTCAGATGGGTTTTCCATATTCAAAATGATTAGGGAACTGGGGTTGTAATATCTATGACAATGTGAAATAAAAGAAAGGAGAATTACAAAGACTTGTAAAAGTTGCATAAGAATTTGAATCGTTAACAATTAATTATTATTGTGACGGTCAGATTAAAGCAATATGCGGGATGGTGGATCTTTACGGATGGCCGAATCAGAGGATTAGGATTCAGTTTAATAAATCTCAAAGTGCCCACCAATGTGTCGAATAGTGCATCAGGCAGTTTCTGTTACCAACAGTAAATATTTGTTTACGTTATCATATCATCCATAATTAAAACGTGTATGGAGACTCAATCCAGTTCAAGGAAATTATTTTTCACAAGCTGTCTGGCTCTTGTCGTGACATCGATGACGTTTGCCATTCGTGCAGAAATTGTGACCATTTGGGGATCGGCCTATCAGCTTAATGGAGAACAGTTAGGGCTCATTGCTGGAACCGCTTTCTGGGGCTTTACCCTCGCTCAGATTGTCGCTGGCCCGTTTATTGATGCAATTGGCATGAAAAACATCATGCACATAGCGTTTATTGGTCACATGATCGGGATCGTGGTTACCATTTTCTCAGCCAGTTTTTGGCCACTGTACATTGGTACTTTGCTGATTGGTATCGCTAACGGCAGTGTGGAGGCGGCGAGTAATCCGTTGGTCGCCACAATCTATCCAAAAGAAAAGACCAAGATGCTGAATCGTTTTCATGTTTGGTTCCCGGGTGGAAATGTTATTGGGGGTGTCGTCGCATACCTGATGATAGAACGTCTCAATCTAACCTGGCCGTGGCTGATGGCTGTTCTGATACTGCCGACCCTCATTTACGGTTTTCTAGTATTCACTTTGAGATTTCCGGAAACAGAACGCGTAACTTCCGGGGTATCCTATAAGGAAATGCTTAAGGCATGTGTCAGTCCCCTCTTTATTTTCATGGTGCTTTGCATGCTCATGACGGCATCCACTGAATTAGGTACGGGGCAGTGGATCAACGCTTTGTTGGGTCAGGTCGGTGTCTCGGCTATCCTGATCCTTGCTTTTATAAATGGCATAATGGCAATTGGTCGATCATTTGCCGGTCCGGTGGTACATAAGCTGAGCCCGCCAGGCGTGCTGCTTTTGTCCTCAATTTTCGCTTTCATTGGTCTGATGTGGATGAGTGTGACCCATGGATATACTACGTTTGCCGCTGCTTTTGTTTTTGCTGTCGGTGTTTGTTATTTCTGGCCGACGATGCTCGGGTTTGTAGCCGAATATGTGCCGGAATCAGGAGCTCTTGGATTAAATATCATGGGCGGTGCCGGCATGTTGTCGGTAGCCTTTATTCTTCCCATTATGGGGCATTGGTACGATGATAACAAAGCACAGGCCGTAAAACAGGGATTTGATCTTGCAAACGCCGAATTACAGGCAGGACGCGACACATTGCAAACAGTGGCAATTATACCGCTGATCCTTATAGTCGCCTTTACCTTCTTATATATTCGTTATCGTAAAACGCCTAAAAAAGAACTGCAGGCAAAACTCAAAAGTGCATAAAAGGTTTGATTGATGGATAGAAAATTGCGAATGGGTATGATCGGCGGAGGTTCTGATGCGTTCATAGGAGCAGTTCACCGAATAGCCGCTTTAATGGATGGACAGATCGAATTAGTATGTGGTGCCTTTAGCAGTAAGCCTGAAAAGTCGAAGGCAACGGGTAAGGAGCTCTTTCTGCCACCCGATCGCGTTTATGCTTCTTATAAGGAAATGATCGATAAAGAGAGTCTGCTTCCGGAAGGGGAGCGGATGGATTTCGTCTCGATTGTCACGCCTAATCACGTTCACTTTGATCCTGCTAAACTTGCCCTCGGGCATGGCTTTCATGTTGTTCTGGACAAACCGATGACATTTGACCTTGATGAGGCCCGCCAACTGAAGAAGATCGTCGACGAGACGGGTTTGGTTTTTTGCCTGACGCACACCTACACGGGTTATCCCATGGTTAAAGAGGCCCGTCATCTCGTTACGAGTGGAAATCTGGGTGCCATACGCAAAGTGTATGTCGAGTATCCGCAGGGTTGGTTGAGCACAAGCCTTGAAAAGACCGGAAATAAACAGGCGGACTGGAGAACAGATCCGAAACGAAGTGGAATGGGTGGTGCACTTGGTGATATCGGTACCCACGCTGCTAACCTTGCTGAATATGTTACCGGTTCAAAGATCACTAAACTGTGTGCTGATATTAATGCAGTCGTTTCGGGTCGAGTTCTTGATGACGATGCATCCATGCTTCTGAAGTTTAAAAATGGAGCCAGTGGAGTTCTTTTTGCAACGCAAGTAGCTGCGGGGGAGGAGAATTGTATTAAGATCCGCGTTTATGGTGAAAAAGGTGGTGTTGAATGGAAACAGGATGACGCCAATTCACTTATAATCAGATGGATAGATAGGCCCATTGAGATACGCAGAACAGGTGGCAATGTCGGATATCTCTCAAGCTTTGCTCTTCACAATACTCGCACACCATCAGGCCATCCCGAGGGTTATCTTGAGGCTTTTGCCAACCTGTATCGAAACTTCACCTTAACTGTCAGAGCTAAGATGAATGGAGAACAACCAACGGCAGAATGGCTCGATTTTCCAGGCGTTGAAGACGGAGTAAGAGGTATGCTGTTTATTGAAAAGGCGGTTGAATCTGGTAAAAGTGATCAAAAATGGATCGATGTCGGTGACTGACGTCTGATTACGAAAACACTTTACCACGTGAATACCTTAACACTTTAACACTTTAATACTTTAACACTTTTTAAGTTATGAAGACAATTAAAGGTCCGGCGATATTTTTGGCCCAGTTTATGGGAGATGAATCTCCGTTTAATAATCTCAAAAATATCTGCAGATGGGCGAAGGACCTGGGATACGAAGGTATACAAATACCTACCTGGGATTCCCGCTGTATTGATCTCCCAAAAGCCGCTGAAAGTAAAACGTACGCAGATGAGATAATTGGAATAGCCGGAGATGCCGGCCTTAAGGTAACTGAACTTAGCACACATCTGCAGGGACAACTTGTAGCGGTTCATCCTGCCTATAATGAATTATTCGACGGTTTCGCGCCTGAACATGTTCATGGAAATCCGAAAGCACGCACCGAATGGGCTGTTAACCAGCTGAAATATGCAGCGCAGGCAAGTAAGAATATGGGCATTCATGCCCATGCCTCATTCAGCGGTGCTCTGCTGTGGCATACGATGTACCCCTGGCCGCAGAGACCAGCCGGTTTGGTCGAAATGGGTTTTGAAGAACTGGCTAAACGCTGGATACCTATTCTAAACGTGTTCGATGAATGTGATGTAGATGTGTGTTATGAGTTGCATCCCGGTGAAGATCTGCACGATGGCGTTACCTATGAGCGGTTTCTTGAGGCTACCGGTAATCATTCCAGAGCGTGCATTTTGTATGATCCGAGTCACTTCGTTTTGCAGTGCCTCGATTACCTGGAATTCATCGACATCTATCATGAAAAGATACGGATGTTCCATGTTAAAGATGCAGAATTCAATCCTACGGGCCGCAGCGGGGTTTATGGTGGTTATCAAAGCTGGATTGATCGTCCTGGTCGTTTCCGCTCGCTCGGCGATGGACAGGTCGATTTCAAAGGGATTTTCAGCAAGTTGACGCAACACAATTTCGACGGATGGGCCGTGCTTGAATGGGAGTGTTGTATGAAACATCCGGAAGATGGAGCCAGTGAAGGTGCCCAGTTTATAAGCGAAAACATTATCCGTGTTACCGAAAAAGCATTCGATGATTTTGCCGGTGCCGGTTCGGATGAATCACTAAACAGGCGTATTCTCGGGATTTAATATTTCTGGCTTTGCTGATACGGCTTTCCGATTATATCTCATGATGTTTTAAAATAGGAGTCAGTATGTATAAAAAGGTAGTGTTTCTTGCTGTTCTGGTTGTTACCGTCTGTTGTATTTTATCATCTGCAATTGCACAAGGGATGAACAACTCTCTATCAAAACAGGAAAAGAAAGAAGGTTGGCATCTGCTGTTTAACGGTAAAAATCTGAAAGGATGGCATACCTACCTGAAGAAGGATGTGACTCCGGCATGGAAAGTGAGGGATGGTGCTATCGGGCTTGATCACAGTAATAATGCCGAGGGAGGCGACCTGGTTACAGATGCAGAATATCAGAATTTTGAATTGAGTCTCGAATGGAAAATTTCAGAAGAAGGAAACAGCGGCATCATTTTCGATGTCCATGAAGCTCCGGAATATCACGAAACGTATTTGACAGGTCCGGAAATGCAAGTACTTGATAACAAGAATGCGGAGGATAATAAGAAAGAAAACCACCTGGCCGGATCACTATATGATATCATCGCTGCCAATCCGCAAACAGCCAATCCGGCAGGCGAGTGGAATAAGGTTCGGATACGACTTGATAATGGGCATCTTACATTCTGGATGAACGGGAAAAAAGTGGTTGAAACCCAGATGTGGAACAAAGACTGGCAGGAACTGGTCAACAACAGCAAGTTCAGGGATTGGAAAGGATTTGCTGCCTATAAGAAAGGACATATTGCATTGCAGGATCATGGACACGCCGTGTGGTACAAAGATATTAAAATCAAGATGCTTTGATTAATCAATTGCACAGTAATTGGTTATTTATTTTCAACTATAATAATTATACATAAATACTGGGATTATTCGGTAAAACACTACAGCACTTCATTATGTCTAAAGTTAAACGGTTGATTCCTCTTTGCTCCGTTGCCTTGTGTCTGATAACGGCAACTTACTTCATTTCCGGTTGTTCTGTAAACAACCGTGTAGTTCCCAAAATCCTGGTATTCTCAAAGACTGCCGGCTATCGTCATGCTTCTATTCCAGACGGAATTAAAGCCATACAGAGACTGGGAGCAGAACATGGTTTTGTAGTTGATACAACAGAAGATGCATCAAAATTCAATCAGGATACACTTAAGCAGTATTCTGCTGTCATTTTCCTGAGTACAACGCATGATGTTTTGAACTACAGGCAGCAAGCCGATTTTGAACGATATATTGAAGCGGGTGGTGGATATGTTGGCATCCACGCTGCGGCAGATTGTGAGTATCACTGGCCCTGGTATGGAAAGTTGGTTGGTGCATATTTTAAAAGTCATCCCCACATCCAACAGGCAACCCTTGATGTTCACCAGGATCCGAATTTTCCTGTTACCCAGGCTCTTCCTACTAAATGGATTCGTACGGATGAATGGTACAACTTCAGAAAGCCGCCCAAAGATGTCCATGTTCTGGTCAGTATCGATGAAACCTCGTATGAAGGTGGGGAGAATGGAAAGAACCATCCGATGGTGTGGTATCATAACTACGATGGTGGCAGAGCCTTTTATATGGAACTGGGACATACCTCCGAATCATATACCGAGGCGAATTTCCTGAAATTATTGCTTGCGGGCATTAAGTACGCAATTGGTTCAATAAAAACCCTCGATTATAGTAAATCGACAGCCTTAAGAGTGCCGGATGAGGATCGTTTTTCAAAACAATTACTCGCAACCGGTCTCGATGAACCTACCGAGATAACAGTTTTGCCGAACCTCGATGTTCTGGTGGCACAGCGTAAGGGAGACATCAAATTTTACAATGCCTCTGATAAATCGTTTACGACAGCCACACACATCAATGTGTATCATCATACAAACAAGCCGCATACTAATGTTGAGATGGGACTGATGGGGATAAAGGCAGATCCTCATTACGAGCAAAACCATTGGGTGTACGTCTATTACTCACCTACCGATAAATCTGTAGATAGACTTTCCCGTTTTAAGTTTGAAAATGATAAGTTTAACCGGAAGTCCGAGCAAATCATCCTTGAAGTTAAGACGCAGCGGGCCATGTGTTGCCATACCGGTGGATCTATCGCTTTCGATGGCAATGGCAATCTTTTTCTCTCGGTCGGCGACAACACCACACCATTTGACGAGATAAATCCTAAAACGGACAAACCCTATCCGATCAATCTGCACGGTTATGCACCGTTAGATGATCGTCCTGGCTTTGATCATTACGATGATCGCCGTGCGGCAGGCAATACAAACGACCTGCGGGGTAAAATCCTGAGGATTAAGGTTAATTCTGACGGATCTTATTCTATTCCTGCCGGCAATCTTTTTCAAAAAGGCACCCCAAAAACAAGGCCCGAAATTTATGTGATGGGAGATCGTAATCCCTATAGAATATCTGTAGATAAGCATACAGGCTATCTTTACTGGGGAGAAGTGGGGCCAGATGCGAATAACGACAGTATGAAAACACGCGGTCCGAGAGGGTACGACGAGTTTAACCAGGCAAGGAAAGCCGGTAACTTTGGATGGCCTTACTTCGTTGGGGACAATTACGCTTATCACGAGTATAACTACGCAACAGGACAGCCGGGACCGGCTTTTGATCCTCACAATCTTATTAACGATTCGCGCAACAACACTGGTCTGCATAAACTGCCACCCGCACAGCCTGCTTTCATCTGGTACCCATATGCGGAGTCTCCTGATTTCCCTATTCTTGGGCAGGGAGGTCGCTGCGCAATGGCAGGACCTGTTTATTATGTAAATGACTATCCTAAAGCTACGCGGCTGCCAGAATACTATAACGGCAAACTGTTCATATACGACTGGATTCGTAACTGGATCATGGTCGTGACAATGAATAATGAAGGTGATCTGCAAACGATCGAACCGTTCATGCCGAATACTACATTTCATAACATCAGTGATATGGAAGTAGGTAAAGATGGACGTATTTATGAAGTGGAATATGGCACAGGTTGGTTTCAAAAAAACCAGGACTCAGGATTATTTGTGATCAACTATAATGGCGGCAATCGTCCACCAGTAGTTAAGTTAAAGGCTGAGAAGATTGCCGGATCACTGCCATTTACCATTCATCTGTCAGCCAGGGGAACCAAAGATCCGGATGGCGACAAAATCAAATATATCTGGAATTTCGGTCCAGGTGTTCAAAAGGAGACGGATACGTCGGAATTTTCTTATGAATTCGATAAACCCGGTGAATACCCAGTGACTCTTACGGTAGCTGACGATAAAGGAGCCAGGGCAAGCAGTCAAACTCTTGAGGTCACAGCAGGAAATGAGAGGCCTGTCGTGGATGTTGGTATCGATGGAAACCAGACCTTTTATTTTGCTAACAAGCCTATTGTATACCACGTGCACATCTCTGACAAAGAAGATGGTAATTCAGGCGAGAAAAATTTTGATGCTTCAAGGTCATTTGTAAAAGCTGATTATCTTGATAGTCCGGATTTGGCGGCAATTTCTGCAGGACACCAGGAGGAGATGTCAATCGATTTATCCGGTAAGAGCCTGATGGAATCGTTGGATTGTCAGTCATGCCATAAAATTGAAAAGAAGTCAATAGGCCCATCTTTCCAACAGGTCGCTAAAAAGTACAAAGATGATCCCACCGCAATGACTCATCTGCCGCAGAAGATTATCAAAGGAGGCAGTGGTGTCTGGGGAGAAACGGCTATGTCTGCTCATCCGGGGCTTTCCCTGGCTGATTCCAAAACGATTGTAAGCTGGATTCTCTCTCTGGCTGATGAAAAAGGAAAGACGAAATCGTTGCCGCTTAATGGAAAGATCAATCCGAAGAACCGGTTTAAACTCAATGACCAGGGGGTTGTGAATATCACTGCTTCATACACCGATAAAGGCGGGGACGGTGCTAATCCTTTGATTGGATCAGCAAATGTAGTGCTCAGAAATCCATTTTTAAAAGCCGATATGGCTGATATGAAGTCGAATATTCAACAAGCGGAGCAGGATGATCAAACGTATTCTGTGCCATCGAGCTCAGATGCATGGCTGGAGTATTCACGCATAAGCCTGGAAGGTGTAAAAAGCATCGTTGTTCATTACGGTGTTCAGAAGAAGGTGCAAAATGGCTGGAAAGTGGAAATTCGACTTGATAATCCCAAAGGGGAATTATTGGGAGAAAAAAACATCGGCCCAGGTGCTATGCCTATGAAATCGACTGTAGACGAAATTCAATTTACCAGAGATCCCGACGGCCAATTGCATAATGTTTATGTAGTGCTTCATAAACTGGATGAAACTGAAAAAGGTGCCCTTGGTTTGATGGAATTCGAGTTGAAAGCAAAATAGTTTGAAATATAAGTTTGGTGTGTTGGTTAGTGAAAAGATGTCGTCTGCAAAGGCGGCATCTTTTTTTGTTTTACTAACCCCCCTGACAGGATGTAAAGGAATGAAGCTCCAAACTGGTTTAATTTTGCAACTTAGATCAGCAAGTGTAAGCAACGGTAGAAATCGTTTAAAAAACGATTCATTTTAGATTCGTTTCCTTATAACACCCGGATTAATCCGGGTGTTATAAGGAAACGTTAGCTCCTTAACCGTTTTAACGGTTTATGTCGGTCCGGGTATACGCTAGTATATGCGAAATAAGCGTTTGGGTAGGTTTGTCTTATCCCGAACTGTGTGTATTGTACAAGTTGCAAACTTGAACCAGTAGTAATAAAAAAAAGGATGCCATCACTCGAAGTGATGGCATCCTTTTATACTACCGATAATTAATAATTGATTATCAGGCTGGAGCGCTACCGGCTGATGGAGCAGTGTTACTTGGTTCTGGTCGTTTCAGGATCTTAGATCCCTTGAAACCATAGAACATGATGTACAGATAGCAGAGGACCGGCAATATGTATGCATAATGAATGCCGATATTGTCTGCAAGAACACCCTGTAATAACGGGATGATAGCCCCGCCTACAATGGCCATGATCAAGAGACTCGAAGCTTTGTCGGTCAGTTTACCCATACGTTCAATGCCGAGGGTAAAGATGGTCGGGAACTGGATGGAGTTGAACAGTCCGACAGAAAGGATCGCCCACATTGCCACTTTGCCCGTTGTAAACATGGTAATGACAACCAATGCGGTTGCTATTGTGGAAAAGATACCCAGCAGCTTACGGGCGTCCAGTTTCTGCATAAGCGCGGATCCGATAAAGCGGCCAACCATGGCGCCACCCCAGTAAAAGGAAAGATATTTGGCCGCCGTACTTTCAGTTATATGACCAATTTGAGGTTCACTTATGAAATTTACCATGAAGCTGCCGATGGAGACCTCCGCACCTACATATACAAAAATGGCAATCACACCGAACAGGAGATGTTTATGCTTGAGTGCCTCGGTAAAAGAATATTTCTCTTTATGCTCTTGTTCTTCCTGTAAATCCTCTTCAGAGACAACGGAAGGGAGATGAAACAGGTACATCCCTGCTGCACAAATAAAAAGGATAATTGCAAAAGCGATATACGGCCCCTGAACAGTATGAGCCTGTTCTGCCTGGTAAGCCAGTTGGTTTACATGAGACAAATTTCCGAATTGTACTGAGGTCAAAATCGGTACGGATAAAATCAAGACACTTCCCAACGGTCCGGCAATCATCGTTCCCAAAGAATTAAAAGCCTGGGACAGGTTGAGCCTGCTGGCCGCTGTCTTTTCAGGTCCCAGCAAGCTGACGTACGGATTGGCTGCTACCTGGAGTAGCGTAATGCCGCTGGCAAGGATGAAAAAGGCGGTCAAAAACAATCCATATGAAGGAATAGCAGCAGCCGGGTAGAATAAAAGCGCACCTATGCCGGTGACAACGAGACCGATAATAATACTGTTTTTATACCCGGTTAGCGATACGATTTTCCCCGACGGCATGGACATAATGAAATACGCAAGGAAAAACATGAACTGAATGAGCATAATAGCCGCATAGCCCAGATGGAAAAGCGATTTGAGATGCGGTATCAGGACGTCGTTCATTACCGTCAAAAATCCCCACATAAAAAATATAAAGGTGACTACTGAGAACGCGAGGGAATTACTGGTTTTCTTTTGATTCATTAGATGTAAAATTTATCTGCGGTTGTCCAACTGGATTTTTTGTCCATCGAATTTAAAAAATCCTCAAACATGTACCACATTTTTGTCGTAAAATTCAAATAATTGCACAAAAAGTATAAAGCATCGATTTTAAGTGCTTGGTTAATCATACGATTGCAGGCTTTTATTGATGCAAATATTTGCACATTCATTGTCATAAGGTAGGGAGAAGTCTTTTGAAATTGTGCTAACTGTATGGTGAATAAGAAAATCATCATATTGCAAGAATTTCAGCTGATCCAGCTATCCAAACAAATTCATATCACAAGATTAGTTACAAAAGCAAACAGGAGGCATCCATGCGTTTACGCTGGCCATTTTCTATCATCATGGTTTTATTTCTGGCTATACTGTCGACATCCTTTGTGTACGGACAGGATTATTCATCCGAAAATTTATTCTACCTGGGCAGGGGACGGAGGAGTTACGAAAGCTTTATAAAACATGCCGATCAGATTTCGATCGTCTGTCCGGCATCTTATCAAATAGACCGGTATGGAGTGATCACAGGTAGTGTCGATCGACGCGTACTGGAGACAGCAAAAAAGAAAGGCGTAAAAGTGATGCCGTTGTATGCATCATTTGATCAGAAAGGCATTCATGAGTTTTTGAATGACATGTCAGCCCGGGCCGAAGCTATTCGTTTGATGCTTTTTTATGCTAAAAAATATGATTTTTATGGCTGGCAGCTCGATCTTGAAAACCTGCACCAACCGGACAGGGACTCTTATACATCGTTTTACCAACAGGCTGCTGACAGCTTACATAAATACGGATTTAAGATCTCGATGGCTGTCGTAAAGTCCGCCCAGCCAGCACCGGAAGCCGGCAATGCTGCCTATCACCGTTTTTTGTACGAGGACTGGCGAGGTGCATTTGATATCCCTGCAATCGCAAAAGCCGGAGACTTTATATCTTTCATGACCTATGATCAACATACGGCTCTGACACCTCCCGGCCCTGTAGCGGGGTTGCCATGGATGGAAAAAATGCTTAACTATCTCCTCAACATTGGAATACCACCGGAGAAAATTTCATTGGGTATTCCCAGTTATTCGGATCACTGGTATCCTACGTGGGACGAAAAACAGGGAGCTCATTCAACCCGTGATGAGATCAGTTATGCAGACGCCAGCGATCTGATGGATCGGTATGAAGCAAGTGAAAAATGGATGGAGGATCAAAAGGTTAATTATACGCGCTGGGAGAACGGTGGCGTTTTTAACTGGCTGTTTCTTGAAGACGCCCGTTCATTTGCTCCGAAATTTGACCTGGCCAGGCAACATCATCTTCTTGGTATTTCTGTCTGGGTTCTCGGTACGGAAGATCCGGGAATCTGGAACGTGTTGAATAAAGAAGCAAAAACTAAACGGATACAATAAGGTATCCGTGAGTATTTAAAAGCGTTTCCATAACTAATTAATCGTAACGTATTATGAAGAAGAGCATCGTTTCGTTGGCATTACTTTTTTTAATAGTTGGGATAGTGCGGGGTCAGCGGTTTGTGGCACATCCCACCCCGGACTCCCTGGCCCTGATGCCTTGGCCCCGCCAAATTAATTTGCAAGACGGAAAATTCAGGCTTAAAACCAATCTTTCCACCAGTGTTACCGGAAATCCGGCATCCAGAATGTACGACGGGTCGACACGCTTTTTGCGTCAAGTACAGCGTATGACAGGACTCTTTTTCACCCAGGCAATTGTAACACAAAAGGATACAAGCATGTTTTCATCGCTAAGTATTCATGTCAATCGCCCGGGGAAAGTGGAGCTTGGGGAAGATGAATCATATTCGCTCGAGGTTACACCCGACCGAATAACACTGAATGCTGAAGACGATATCGGTGCGTTGCATGGGCTGCAAACACTGCGTCAGCTCATTCAGGCTGATAATTATGGATACTACATACCGGCTGTGAAGATTGAAGATTCTCCGCGTTTTAAATGGAGAGGACTGATGATCGATGTCGGTCGCCACTTCATGCCGGTTGATGTGATCAAACGCAACCTGGATGCTATGGCTGCAGTAAAACTGAATGTTTTCCACTGGCATCTTACTGAAGATCAGGGATTTCGCGTCGAATCCAAGACATTTCCGAAATTGTACGAGGACGGATCGAATGGAAATTACTATACCCAGCAGGAGATCCGGAATATCATAAAGTACGCAAATGATCGTGGAATCAGGGTCGTACCTGAATTCGATATGCCGGGACATACGACAAGTTGGTTTGTGGGTTATCCGCAGTATGCCAGCGCACCGGGGCCATACAAAATCGAAACGCATTTCGGCGTCTTTGATCCTGCATTCGATCCGACTAATAAAGCGACCTATACGTTCCTGGATAAATTTTTCAAGGAAATGACAGCGCTCTTCCCCGATCCTTACATGCACATCGGCGGGGATGAAAACAATGGGGTCCAGTGGAGCAAAAATCCTCGTATCCAGGAGTTCATGAAAAATCATAACATGAAATCCAACGAGGAATTGCAGACGTATTTCATCAATAAGGTCTCCCATATTCTTCAGAAATATGGCAAGAAGACAATTGGATGGGATGAGATTCTCGAACCTGGTGTTCCACAGAGTGCTGTTATCGAGTCGTGGAGAGGGAAAGAGTCGCTGTATAAAGCTGCCGAAGAAGGGCATGGCACAATTCTTGCAAACGGTTATTACATCGATCTTCTCAGACCGGCCAGCCACCATTATCTCAATGATCCTATTCCCCCGGACCAGAATATCCCTGAATCAGTTAAAAAAAACATTCTCGGCGGGGAAGCAACCATGTGGAGCGAACTGGTAACGCCATTTACCGTCGATTCTCGTATTTGGCCGCGTACGGCGGCTATCGCTGAGCGTTTCTGGTCGTCAGACAGTGTAAAGGATGTTAAGTTTATGTATGAACGGTTGCCTTATATCAGCCGTGAGCTTGAGTTTGACGGGACAACACAGATCAAAAATCAAATCATGTTGCTTCGTCACCTGGCTGGAACGGAGCATGTCGGACCATTGAAGAAATTTGTGGATGTGATCGAGCCATTGAAAGGGTATCAACGAAACAGGGGAGGTTATTACACTACCCACTCACCATTTACAATGATCGCCGATGCCGCAACAGCGGATGCACCTGATGCACGACATTTTCGCGATGCTGTTGACAGCTATCTAACTGGTGATAATACCGCGGAAGAGGAAACGAGGATTCGCAATTATCTTTCAGATTGGATATCCAATACCCCGGCTTTACTCAAGATGATATCGAAGGCGCCGGATCTTCACAATATCGGGCAGATGGTGAAAAATCTGCGTGATTTGTCAACGGTCGGATTACAAGCCATGGATACACTCAAATCCGGTCAGACCGCCAAGCCAGCGTGGGCTCTTGATGCGCAAAAAGCCATTGATAGTGCCCGTCAGCCATATGGCAAAACACAACTCATGGTCGTGGATGCTGTTGAACAACTAGTAAAAAAAGCGTCTGGATCGAGTATGTCTTCTGAAAGTAATCATACCAATTAACGTAGGGCTGGAGGCTTGTTCATGGTGATGAATATGAAAAACCCACTACAAAAGCATATTCGACATTGTGGAATTATGGCGGTTATTCTATTAATTATCATGACACAAGCCTCTATAGTATTTGGAAAATCAGCTGAGGAAATGCCCGGCAGCACAGAATTGAAACACGGATGGATGATTCAATCATCAGCCAAAGTAACAGCTGACGGGCATGATATCTCCAGTGCTGATTTTAGTACGGGGAACTGGTATCCGGCTGATTTGCCGACTACTGTGCTGGCTGCGCTCGTAAAAGATGGCCAGTATAAAAACATATTTTTCAACCAAAATTTTGAGAATATTCCGTCTAAGCCATTCGAGGTCCCCTGGTGGTATCGCACAACTTTTAAAGTGCCAAAATCATCATCGAATCAGACGGTCAGGCTTCAATTTGATGGTATTAATTATCGGGCGGAAGTCTGGGTCAATGGAATACGAGTGGCGTCGTCTGACACCATGATGGGTGGATTCAGGCGGTTTGAGCTTGATGTCAGCAAGGTAGCACATCAGGGTACGAACGTGTTAGCCGTAAAAGTCACAGCTCCACAGCCCGGAGAACCGACACTTGGTTTCGTCGACTGGAATCCAATGCCGCCTGATCATGATATGGGTATTTGGAGGGATGTAAGCCTGGAAATTACCGGTTCCGTTAGTATTGATCAGCCATTTGTCAAAACCAAAGTCGACACTTCCACACTCGACCATGCCGATATCAGTATAACTGCCGTTTTGCATAATCATTCTTCAAGCTCAATCAGCGGCACTATCAAAGGAGAAATTGGTGACATCACATTCGCTCAACCTGTTACCTTGCGAGGTAATGAAATGAAGCATGTGATATTCGATCCAGGTGACTTTCCACAGCTCGGAGTTGATCATCCAAAATTGTGGTGGACTCATGATTTGGGTGATCCTCATCTATACCATCTTAAACTTACACTCGAGACCTCAAATAATATCTCGGATCAAAAGGAAATACCTTTTGGTATACGATCGGTTTCCGATTACATCAATGAGGATGGATTCCGGGGATATAAATTGAATGGAAAAAAGATCCTGGTAAAAGGTGGAGGATGGACTGATCCAATGCTCCTGAATGCAACACCGGACTATGAGCGGGCAGAGATCCAATATGCGGTCCATATGGGATTCAACGCTATCCGGATGGAAGGATTTTGGGGAAAGGACCAGCACATTTACAATCTGTGCGATGAACGTGGAATCCTGATAATGGTTGGTTATAGCGCTCAGTGGGAATGGAAGGGGGTATTTGGTACTGAAGCCGATGAGTTCGGAGGGATTAAATCGCCCGAACAGATGATGATTGCTGAAAAATCCCTGCGTGATCAGATCCTCTGGCTTAGAAATCATCCGAGTGTATTTTTGTGGGCTTACGGCAGTGATAAATTACCCAGACCGGAATTGGAGAAGAACTATCAGGATATCCTGAAGAAATATGACCCGACCAGGCCGTACATTGCTTCAGCCAAAGAACACACAAGCAAGTTGACCGGACCAACGGCTGTTAAAATGAGGGGACCGTACGATTATGTCCCGCCCAATTACTGGTATGTTGATACCCGGTACGGCGGTGCCTTTGGTTTTAATACCGAAACTTCACCGGGACCCGAAATACCGGTTTTAGAGAGCCTTAAGAAAATGATTCCTGCCGATTCATTATGGCCAATCAGTAACAGCTGGCTGTATCATGCAGCGAGAGGCAACTTTCATAACTTCACGCGCTACAATAACGCGATGGACGAGAGACTTGGTAAACCGAATAATCTATCTGATTATTTACGAAAGGCTCAGTATCTCAATTATGAAGGTATGCGAGCCATGTTTGAAGCATTCGAAGCGAATCGATTCAAATCTACCGGCATTATTCAATGGATGTATAACTCATCATGGCCGAAACTGTGGTGGCAGCTTTTCGATTATTATCTGATGCCGACAGGTGCCTTTTACGGGGCACAGAAAGCTAATGAACCTATTCACATTTCGTATAATTATGGACGCAATGGTGTTGATATCATCAATAATACGTTGCACGACAGCGGGCAGTTAACAGCAAATATTTCGGTGCTTAATTTCAATCTACGACCTTCGATGGTCAAATCGGTTCCCATTTCTTCCGTTCAGGGAAATACAACCGATCACATCCTTTCATTGCCTGATGAGATGGGATTATCAAAAACGTACTTTGTTGATCTCAAACTCAGGGACGAACGCAATGAAATTATCAGCTCAAACTTCTACGTCCTCTCCACACAACGTGATGTACTTGAACCAGATAGCTCTACATGGTTTTTTACTCCAGAGAAACAGTATGCTAGTCTAACTCAACTCAATGAACTCAAAAAGGTTAGCTTATCTAACAAAGTGAATTTTGAGAATGTTGGCGATCGAACAATTGCGCACGTTATGATCCGGAATGATTCAAAGGAACTGGCATTTATGGTTCATCTTGATCTTCGTAAATCAGAGGATAATTCATCTGTCACGCCTGTCTTCTGGAAGGACAATTACATCACCTTGTTGCCGGGAGAGGAAAGAATGATTATAGGATACTGCAATACAAGTGATCTGGACGGTGATAAAGCGAAAGTAACAATAGACGGCTGGAATGTTGAGCAGAAATAATCATAACTGTCAATCTCGTTTTGCCCTGTTGCTTACCTTTGTGTTTGTTTACTTCACGATACCAGTGACGAGACTTCGTGCGCAGATCGTTACCGGCAGATTGCATGGCACATACAATTTCTTGCATAATGGTGACAGGGTTACTAATCACTTTAGCGGATATATTGTGCTTCTGTCAATGTCCGGTAATCATTTTAAGCCTGTCGTATCAGGGCAATCTGAAGGTTGTAGCAACAGGGACGCTTCACCACTCGAACCACTGTACAGTTGGTCAGCAAAAAATCATGTCTTTTTATCACTTAATGGCAATTTTATAGAACCAGAAAGAGAGTATAAACCCAGCGATTGCCAGGCGATTATCGGACCTTTGAAAAGAAATAATAAAGTGATTGTGGGATTACCTGCAAGACCAGATGGAAGAGGAAATCCGGCTTTATGGTTTGACAAAAAAGACAACCCTGCAATCTCTATGATAAATGGCCTGTCATTTAAACGGGCATCGAACGTGATTAGCGGACAATGGCGGGCACATGCTGATAAGCCTATCAATGGGACCCTCTTGATAGATAACGGGATAATTAAGGCTGATTCAGCGTTGCCTGTTCCAAATGAAGCAGCTCCTCGTACTGCTGCGGGTCTTACAAAGGATGGCAAAATATTGATACTTTTAATGATTGAAGGTCGCCTGCCAGACGTGCAAGGCATAACCCTTCCGGCACTCGCGGAAGTTCTCAAATCATACGGTGCCTGGAATGCTGTTAATTTTGATGGAGGAGGATCGAGTACGATGGAATATGTGCCTCCAGTTAATTTGACGGTAAAGGAAACACCGGAATTGTATAACATTGTCAGAAATGCCGGTTTGGACACTACGCCATCTGATAGCCTGCAATTTTCTTTTCAACAATTGGATCCAAGACTGCCTTTTGCAAATACGGCTGTAAATCGTGTTGGTGGCAAAACAATCGTAAAGAATCGACTCTATCGGCCTTTAAATGTTTTCTGGGGATTCAGAATAAAAAAATAATATGGGGACTATTACTTTTGAAATAGCTGCTGAAAGTATTAATTCAGTCAGGATTATTCAGCAACAACACTTAGCTGATCGTATTGAGCTTTGTGATAATTTGGTCGTAGGCGGGACAACTCCGAGTGCCGGACTGATCCGGTTAAGCCGAAAAAATACATCTATTCCCATCATGGTACTTATCCGTCCGCGGCCAGGTGATTTTCTTTATAGCGATGCCGAGTTTGAAGTCGTGCTTTCAGACATTGCATTCGCCAAAAAGGAAGGCATGGATGGAATCGTTACTGGTATTTTAAAGCAAGATGGTCAGGTAGATCGCGACCGGATGATTCATGTTGTGGAAGCAGCGCGTCCCATGCAAATAACCTTTCATCGCGCCTTTGATATGGCCCGGGAGCCATTTGAAGCAATAGATACGCTTGTTGATCTGGGCATAGACCGTGTACTTACATCCGGACAAATGGCTTCAGCCTGGGATGGGAGGGGACTCATTCGACAAGTAGTCGATTACACAAACGATCTGCCGATTTCCATTATGGCAGGAGGCGGGGTTAACGCTCAAAACGTTCAGGACTTGGTAAAAGCAACAGGTGTTCAAGAAATTCATACGTCAGCAAGAAGCAGGGTCGAGAGCAAAATGATCTTTCGCAGAGAGCAGATGGCGATGGCACGACCGATCGAACTAAATGAGTATCAGTGGCTTGAAACCGATCCGGAGACGGCATCAAATATGAGAAGGCAGTTGGGGTAACTTCTCCCTATTTATTGAGAGGGTAAATGTTAGTGTGTGGAAGACATTCGAAATTTATTTGTTAGTTGCTTCCGGTTTTCAGGACAGAATTTAGCAACTGAAATGACTGGTTAACGATTGGATACTATTGACTCGAGCATCGGAACTTCAAAGACACCAACCTGAAACTGCCTCAAAGAAGGCAAATTCAAACTGGATCATAAAAAAAGATGCCAGCACAAGTGCGGCATCTTTTAAAAAATTACCTATTCGGATTGAGAGAATCCAGATGATTACCTGCCAATCGGAGGATTTATGGTCCGTAAACTGGCCGGCAGACGGCTTTCATTGTTTGAAAGGTAACGATCGATGTTACGTGCAGCATCGCGTCCCTCGCCAATAGCCCAGACCACAATTGACTGGCCGCGACGGGCATCACCAGCTGCAAAAACACCGGGGATATTAGTCATCATATTTTCATCTACCTTAAAGGTTCCGTTTTCAACAACTAATCCGGCATCTTCAAAATGGTTAGACTGCGCGCCTTCAAAACCGATGGCTACCAGAACGAGATCGGCCGGTAGTTTCATATCGGGTTCAATGACCTTTTTATCAACACGCTTGCCGTTTTTATCGTAGGTCCATTCTACACGTTCGGCACTCAGATAATTGACGTGTCCGTCTTCGTCGTCATCAACAAAGCCATTTGTATTGATGCTGAACTCCTCAACGCCGCCTTCTTCAACAGCGTAAGTTTTCTTATAAACAAGAGGTTGTTCCGGCCACGGATTGTGTGAGGGACGTTCGCCCGGTTTTTGGGGATTAATACTGATTTGAATAACCTGTTTGGCGCCTTGTCGATGTGCGGTAGCCACACAGTCAGCTCCGGTATCACCGCCGCCCAATACAATTACATTTTTATCGCGGGCGTCAATAAGATCATCAACAGTGCGTCCGGCCTGGCGCCTGTTTGAATTGATCAGATATTCCAATGCGAAATGGATACCCTTCAGATCACGTCCGTCCAGAGGAAGATTGCGGTGTTTTTGCGCACCAACAGCAACCAATACGGCATCAAAATCTTCGTAGAGGCGATCGAATGGCAGGTTCACCCCAACTTCCGTATTAGTCATGAAAAGAATCCCTTCCTTTGAAAGCTGGTCGATGCGGCGTATAACCATGTGCTTGGCAAATTTGAAATCTGGTATGCCATAAGTCATTAATCCACCTGCAGTATCGTCGCGTTCAAAAACGGTGACCTTATGACCAGCACGGTTGAGTTGCTGTGCCGCCGAGAGTCCAGCCGGACCACTTCCTATGACCGCAACATTTAATCCACTCCGCTTTTGCGGTGGTTCCGGATTAATCCAGCCCATTTCCCAGCCCTTATCAACGATGGCACGTTCGATGCTTTTTATTGTCACAGGATCATCATTGATAGACAGAACACAGGAGTTTTCACAAGGGGCGGGACAGGTATATCCTGTGAATTCGGGGAAGTTATTCGTTGCATGTAGACGGTTGAGTGCTTCTTCCCAGTTACCGCGAGCTACAAGATCATTCCAGTCCGGTATGATGTTCCCAATAGGACAGCCGCCCATACAGGTAGGCACACCACAGTCCATGCACCGTTCGCCTTGTTTCTTAAGTTCATGCTCTTCCCAGGCCGGGGCCCAGATGTGTTCAAAATCTACAATTCGCTCGTTAGGATGACGTTTGCCTATAGGCTCACGTTCATACTTAAGGTATCCGCCAGGATGATTCTCACTCATGCTACAACATATTGTTTTGGTTTACGAGGTGGTGTAAGGCGAATATCTTCTCCCTTTTCAAGATATTCACTGAGTACACGGGCATAGGCATCCGGGATCACTTTGACAAAGTGTTGAGAGCAATCATCCCAATTGTCAAGAATGTGCCGGGCTTTCTTACTGCCTGTATAGAGGAAGTGGTTTTCCAGGAGCCGTTTTACAAGCTTTCTGTCCCTGGAGTCTTCGAAAGATTCAAGGTGGACTTGTTGCTTGTTGAGACGTGGTTCGAAGACATGATTTTCATCGTAGATATAACCTTCTCCGCCACTCATACCGGCTCCAAAGTTTTTGCCTGTAAGGCCAAGGACTACAACCACACCTCCGGTCATATATTCGCAACCATGATCACCAATGCCTTCAACAACAGACATCGCACCGGAATTACGAACGGCGAAACGTTCGCCGGCTTGACCGTTGAAGTAGGTTTCACCTCTGATAGCCCCGTAAAGTGCAACATTTCCGATGATTATGTTTTCAGAAGCTTCATAGAGACTGTCTTCTGGTTTCTTAACGATGATCTTTCCGCCCGATAGTCCTTTGCCGACATAATCATTCGCTGCACCTTCCAAATGCAGGGAAATGCCCTTGGCAAGAAAAGCGCCGAAACTTTGTCCGGCTGATCCTGATGCATTGATAGTGATAGTGTCGTCGTCAAGTTTGTCCATGCCGTATTTCTTAGTGACGGCTGAACTGAGGAGTGTGGCAAACGTGCGATCCCTGTTAGATATCCGAATATCAAAACTCGGTTTTTCCTTCTTCTGCAGAGCAGGAAGAGCTTTTTCGATGATCTTATGATCGAGTTTACGATCAAGCTTGTGATTTTGCTCCCGAGTCTTAATGGGATCATCGTCCGACGGCTGCTTGTAAAGCAGGGGGGAAAGGTCCAGGTAGGTCGCTTTTGCGTACGTGATCTCTTTCGGATGCAACATTTCCACACGCCCAACCATTTCGTCGAATCTGCGGAATCCCATCTGAGCCATCAACTCACGTACTTCCTGTGCAATGAAGCGCATGTAGTTGATGATATATTCCGGTTTCCCGGTAAAACGTTTGCGAAGTTCCGGATCCTGGGTGGCAATACCGACTGAGCAGGTATTGCAATGGCACTTGCGAAGCATGATGCATCCCAGTGTTATGAGGGGTGCGGTACCGAATCCAAACTCTTCAGCACCCAGTAAAGCACCTACTACAACATCACGACCCGTTTTCAAGCCACCATCTGTACGTACACGAATGCGGGAGCGGAGGTTGTTTGCAAGCAGAACCTGGTTGGTTTCTGCGAGTCCAAGCTCCCAGGGAGTCCCTGCATTTTTGATTGATGTCTTGACCGCTGCACCTGTGCCACCCGTATCTCCACTGATCAGAACGGAATCGGCCCGGGCTTTTGCTACCCCGGCAGCAATGGTACCGACACCGGATTTGGATACCAGCTTCACATGCACTTCAGCATCCGGATTGGCACACTTTAGATCGTGAATCAATTGGGCCAGGTCCTCAATAGAGTAGATATCGTGGTGAGGAGGAGGGGAGATCAGTCCGATTCCGGGAATGGTAAAACGTACGTCAGCAATGTTTTTACCAACTTTACCGCCCGGAAGCTCACCACCTTCGCCCGGTTTTGCACCCTGGGCCATCTTAATTTCAATCTGTTTGGCACTGGCCAGATATTGTATAGTCACGCCGAAGCGTCCGCTGGCAACCTGTTTCATGGAGCATTCACGCTCCGTGCCAAAACGCTCAACCGATTCACCACCTTCACCGGTGCCGGATTTCGCGCCGATGCGGTTCATGGCAATAGCCAGGGTCTCATGTGTTTCCTGACTCAATGATCCGTACGACATCGAACCGGTCGAGAATCGTTTCATTATAGATTCGATTGATTCAACTTCATCAATCGAGATGGATTCGCGGTAATTTTTTTTGAAATCGAGTAATCCACGAATGGTAAATTGCCGTTCGTTCTGATCATTGATATAATCAGCAAACTCTTTATACAAATCGAAGTCATCGGTTTTTACGGCATGTTGCAGCTTACCGATAGACAATGGATTCCAGTGGTGTTCTTCTCCATCACGACGCCAGTAGTATTCGCCGCCTTGCTTGAGCGGGAGGGTTCCGGCTATCACAGACTCAAATGCCTGATTATGGCGGTTTATTACATCTTTTTCGATTGTACGGATACCAATACCGGCGAGACTAGCGGTGGTTCCCGGGAAATATTCCTGAACAAAGTCATTGCTCAGCCCAATAGTTTCAAAGATCTGTGCCCCTTTGTAGCTCTCCAGAGTCGAGATACCCATCTTGGACATAACCTTCAAAATGCCGCCTTCTACAGCGTTCCGATAATTTTGATAAGCAAACTCACGCGTTGCTACAGTGCTTCCGCTTTTGAGCATATGGGTGATGCTGCGATATGCAAGCCATGGATTAACAGCGTCAGCTCCATAACCGATCAGAGTACAAAAATGATGAACAAGACATGGTTCGCCCGATTCAACGACGATGGCAGCTCTGGTACGCAGATTTTCACGTATCAGGTGATGATGAAGAGCACCTATGGCCAATAACGAAGGGACGGCCATTCTTTTGGAACTGACTGTTCGGTCTGATAAAATAAGAATTTCGTATCCGTTAAGGATTGCCTGTTCAGCACGTTCCCGGATTTGTTCGATAGCCTTGGTCAGTTTGCGATCCTTCGGATAGGTGATATCGATAGTTACCGACCGAATGCCGTTGGTATCCATATCCTTGATAACGTCCATCTCTTCGTCAGTCAGGATAGGCGATTTAAGCGATAGCTGGCGGCAATGACCGGAACCTTCGGCCAACAGATTGTGCTTCCGTCCGATGTGGCTTTCGAGAGAAGTTACCAATTCTTCCCGGATATAATCGAGTGGCGGGTTGGAAACCTGGGCAAAAGCCTGCTTGAAGTAGCTGAAAAGCGAACGGTCATGTGTTGACAATACCGCTAATGGAGTATCATCACCCATCGCACCGGTCGGATCTTTACCCAGTTCCAGCATTGGCTGAACCAGGCGGTTCAGATATTCTATGGTATAACCAAAAGTCTTTTGATAGGAGGTAATATGGTCGAAATTGAATGTATCAGCCAATTCTATTTCACCCTCATTCTCCATGAGGTCAGAAAGCTTAACCCTGTTGTCATCCAGCCACTTTTCGTAGTGCTTTCCGGTGAGATGATCAAAGATTTCTTCTTCGGGAATAATGCGACCTTCAATGGTGTCAGCCATGAAAAGCTGACCGGGTTTGAGGCGTCCTTTCTTTACAATCTTATTGTTCTTTGTAGGAAGGACGCCATCTTCGCTGGCCATGATTAGCTTATCATCTTTAGTGATCAAATAACGGCAGGGGCGAAGACCATTGCGGTCAAGAATAGCTGCAACACGGTAACCGTCAGATGCAGCAACCAGGGCAGGACCATCCCATGGTTCCATGAGTGTTGAGTGATAATCGTAAAAGGCTTTACGAAGTGGATGCATAAAGGGGTCTTTATTCCATGCTTCGGGCACCATCATCCGCATAGCGTGAGGCAGATCGCGGCCGGCTTCTGTCAATAATTCCAGGACGTGGTCAAAACCGGCACTATCACTAATCTCCACCTGCGGGGTGATTGGTTTGATCTTCTCAATATCATCACCGAATCGTTCGCAGGTGAGTTCATGTTCGCGCGTTTTCATCCAGTTCAAATTACCGCGCAGTGTATTTATCTCACCATTGTGAACGATCACACGGAAAGGATGAGCAAGATCCCACGATCCTAACGTGTTCGTAGAGAACCTGGAGTGAACCATTACAAGGCTGGTCTTGACCTTTGAGTTGGACAGCTCAGGGAAATAGGTCCTCATCTGGGGACAGGTCAATAGTCCTTTATAAACAATCTTACGGCGATCAAGAGAACAGATATAAAAAATGTCGCCGCCCCACATGGCACGCTCACGGACAGCTTTTTCCATCAGTCGCCGAAGAATGTAAAGTTTGCTGTCCAGTTTTTCGGGTTCAATGGGTTCAACCGGCTCAACAAAAAATTGAAATACCTCTGGTTCTGTCTGTAATGCTGTTTTACCGAGGCCAGTATTGTCCGTAGGAACCTTTCTCCAGCAAATAATATTGAACCGCTCTCGCCGGGCAACCTCATTCATAGCTTCCCTCAAAGCAAGCTGTTTTTGCGGCTGCCGCGGGAAGAATACCATCCCGACACCATAAGAATCAAAGTTACCCAGTTCGGGAATAATTGCTTTAAAAAATTCGTGTGGCTTTTGAATCATCATTCCAGCGCCGTCACCGGTCATTTCCTCTGCACCCCGAGCACCACGGTGATCCAGATTTTCCAGAATTTGGAAACCATCCTCAATTAATTGGTGCGATTTTACACCTTTTAGATTAACAACGACTCCAACTCCACAATTGGAATGTTCCCGTTTAGGATTAAACAGTCCGTGTGCAGGCTCATGTGAGATGTGCTCCATAAAAAATCCCTTCACTGGTTGGTGACTAGGTTGATCGCGAGATTATAGATTATAATGAATTGAGAGCAGAAAATCAGGTTTTAAATGTGATTAGACGTTATTTTTATTGTAAGCGCTTTTCTGTTCTTAAAGCAAGATAAATGTCGGTATTGTGTGATTAAATAAAATAAATAAAATGTTGTTTAATGAATTTATTTTTGATAATTATGAAAAATGCACAAATATATTAATCGATTATATTATAATATTATGTATTAAATAAATATGGTTTTTTAAAAAATATATAATCAAATACGGTTTGATAATTCGTAATGCTTATCAAAAATTGGAAATTATATATCGTTTCTTTGTTATTATTTTTGATTTTATAAAAATGTCTTCTTTTGAAAAAGATCGATTATGAATGGTTATATTGAATTTGAAAAAGGAGCTAATTAATTACAGTAACCGGTGAAAAAACGTATGCCAATCGTTGATCAGGATATAAGACAAGTTATACTGGATACAACGCGAGATCTGTTAGTCAGTGATGGCTATAATTCTCTAAGCATGAGAAAAATAGCTCGTTCAGCAGGATGCGGGCTTGGTACCATCTATATTTATTTCGAAAATAAAGATGTTCTTATCCATGATTTGATTGACGAAGGATTTGAAAGAATGTATTCTATTTTACGTGATGCCGTTGATCAGAATAGTGAACATAGAGATCGGCTGGAAACATTTTGCAGTACCTACATCAATTTCGGGCTGGATAACCAGGAGTTTTATGAAATAATGTATCTTTTGCATCCGGAAAGGATGCAGCGGTATCCAAGGGAGAAGTATCGAAAAGCCAGAAGGTCACTCGAACTACTGGAAGATCTGATCAGAGAAGTTAAGGGTGCCAGCAATGGAGTAGAGAAAAATCAACTTCAAAGTTATTCTGTTTGGTCTGCTTTGCATGGTGCGGTAACGATTATCCTGGCTGAACGACTCGATCGAAGCATTTCAAGAGACGAATTTACATTAAGCGTAATCCATAGCATACTGGCATCCGTGAGCTAAGGCGTTATAATTAACGTTAAAATCTTTGCAAGCGCTTTTTTCAATGACAGAATCGTTTATATTTGTTAATGAACGGTGTTCATTATTTGTGATCCATTGAATTATGTGGGCCAATAAACGGAAACGATAACATATAGATCATTTAACAATGGAAGCTCTACAAGTATTAGTTGGTGGATTTCTGCACTTGCCGATTGTCTGGCTTATCGTCGGTATTATTGTTGTTGCAATGGTCTTTGGTTTCTTTGGGGCCCAATTATGGTTTTGGATGCTATATGCGGCAATAATACTTGGTGGATTTGATGCTCCTTTGTGGCTTTGGATCGTGTGGGCTGTTGTAACCGTGGTTTTTGTGATTCCCCCCATCCGTCGTATTATATTCACCGGACCCCTTATGAAATTGATGGAGTCACTTCACTTCCTGCCCAAAATATCCGAAACCGAACAAGCGGCAATAGAGGCAGGCACCGTATGGATGGAGGGAGAGTTATTTTCCGGGAAACCCGATTTTAAAAAAATCAATAGTCAGTTATATCCCAAACTAAGCGAGGAGGAAAAGGCATTTCTCGATGGTCCTGTTGAAAAATTATGTTCAATGGTTGATGACTGGGATGTTTTTAAACGCCGTGATTTTACACCGGAAGTATGGAATTTCATTATTAAAAATAAATTTTTTGGGATGATCATCCCGAAGAAATATGGAGGGCTCGAATTTTCTGCTTACGGACATAGTGCGGTTATCTCCAAACTATCTTCACGATGTGGTCCTCTTGCATCGACCGTCATGGTACCCAACTCCCTTGGACCTGCTGAATTGTTGTTACGTTATGGAAAGGAAGAGCAGAAAGATTACTATTTGCCAAGATTGGCAGATGGACGTGAAATCCCATGTTTTGCATTAACGGAACCCCATGCCGGGTCGGATGCCGGCGGCATTCGATCGGTTGGTGTGGTTTTCAAGGATAAGAGTGGAGAATTGAAAATTCGCTTGAATTGGAATAAACGCTGGATTACGCTCGCTGCCATCTCAACCGTACTTGGACTGGCGTTCAAACTAGAAGATCCGGATAATATTCTGGGAAAGGGCGAGCATCTCGGCATTACCTGCGCATTGATTCCGACTCATCTGGAAGGTGTAATTTTAGGGCAGCGGCATGACCCGCTCCATATTCCGTTTTATAACTGCCCGACTCAGGGACATGACGTGATCATATCCGTCGATGATATTATCGGCGGCGTCGAGAATGCCGGTAAGGGCTGGCAGATGCTCATGGAAGCTCTGGCCGCCGGACGCGGAATCTCACTACCTGCTTCAGCTAATGGTACAACCAAAGCCGCTGCCAGAATTGTCGGTGCACATGCGCGTGTAAGAAAACAGTTTGGATTACCTGTAGGTATGTTCGAAGGGGTGGAAGAGCCGCTGGCTCGCATCGGTGGATTCACCTATATGATTGAGGCGTTACGCCACTTCACCTGTGGAGCCCTTGATTCTGGTGCTAAACCAGCCGTTGTAACAGCAATGGCCAAATATAATGCCACAGAGCTTGGACGTAAAGTGGTTAATGATTCCATGGATGTCTTAGGTGGTACCGGCATCACATTGGGACCCAAAAATATGATAGGTTACGCCTATATGGCCACGCCAATCAGCATAACTGTTGAGGGTGCAAATATCCTGACCCGCACGCTGATGATTTTTGGACAAGGTGCGATACGCTGCCATCCCTTTGTATACAAAGAGATCGATGCATTGATGAATCACGATGTGAAAGCATTCGATCGTAATTTCACAAAGCATGTCGGACATGTGGTGAGAAATAAAGTGAGGGCCGCATTGTTGAGTATCACAAGAGGTGCTTTGGCAGGAAGCCCGGTAAGTGGACGTACAGCCCGGTATTATCGAAAACTTTCTTGGGCATCGGCTAGTTTTGCATTCCTTTCTGATGTTGCTCTGGCATCACTTGGTGGAGGTCTCAAAATCAAAGAGAAACTTACTGGCAGGTTTGCAGACATCTTTTCATGGATGTTTATTGCAACGTCTGTCCTCAGAAAATTTGAAGCTGATGGCCGGCCTAAAGATGATCTGATATATATTGATTGGTCGGTTCAATATGCTCTTAATGAAATACAGCAGGCCTTTGATGGTATTTACAGGCATCTGTCACCGCCGGGACTGGGCTGGCTTTTCAAAGGCCCGGTTAGATTCTGGAGTCGTATTAATCCAATCGGTTCGCCTCCATCAGATAAGTTGGGCCATAAGATTGCGAAAAGCTTAATTACGCCATCAGAACAAAGAGACCGGCTTTTTGGTAATATTTACATCCCGACAGATCAAAAGGAACCATTTGCTGAACTCGAATCAGCCTTTAAGATTGCTTATGAGGCGGATGAACTCCTTACCAGAATCCGGCATGCAAGTAAACAGCATAAACTCTCTAACGGCAAACCGGAGTTACTTGTTAAGGAAGCCGTTGAGAAAGGGATCATTACTAAAGAGGAAGAGGATATTATCAGGAAAGCTGAGTCGAGCCGTGACCAGGCAATCCAGGTTGATTCCTTTTCCTTGAAAGAGTACCTGAACAACAGGGAGCCATATTTCCCTGGCAGAGACGAGAAAAAAACTTCAGTCGTGTATTGATTGTCTTAACAGGATTGTATAAAACCTGGTATTTAATTCGTTGGTTAGTGCGCTGAAGCTGAAGAGGGTGAGAAGCATCCCCCTGAGAGATCGGAGGGATGCTTTGTTATTTATCGCAGGGAGTTTAAGGTAATGTCTCTTTGATTTTACAGATTCCCCTCATGACTGGGGTTTGTTGAGTCCGAAGTAAACCGGAAGGATACAGTGTACACGTACAGGCTGACCGTTTCTAAGGCCGGGATTAAACCTTGCATTGTGTACGGCTTCAATCACAGCCTGATCACATTCATAATTAAGTGATTTAAGGATCTTGATATTTGAAGTCCTTCCGTCAGGCTCAACAACAAAGAAGATCTGAACAAGGCCCTCTACTTTGCCATTAATAGCGTCTTCTGGATAATTGATAGATTTAACAAAGTCGGTTTTACCATATTTAAACGAAACCTGGCGATCAAGCCATTTATGATTGTTATCATAGACTGGTGCTTCTAATATGGTATCAGGTTCAATTTCAATTGGTTTATTTATCGTCAACGGCGCTTTTAAATCCGTAATCGGATCCTCAATGATTAAATCTATTGGCGAAACAAGAGGTACAGTTGGTTTCTCCCAGGTTTTATCAACCTTTGCTTGTGCCAATTTACCCGAAGCTTTAACAGTTTTAGAGTTTTCATAGGCTGTTTGAGCCTGTGTTGTATTTATCTCTATTGAAAGCAGTGCAATTGCCATAACAGGAAAAAGGGCAACTTTAAAGTAATTTTTAAACGTACTAATTTTGCATTTCATGACTTTTCCATGATTTGGGATGTAATGATAAATGATTGTACTAATCCCGATTTGAATCGGTTCTTCTCAAAACAGCTGGTATTTAACCAGGTCTCATAAATAGCCTCATAGGGGCCATTTCAATCTTTTTTACATGGTTTTAGTACGGTTGATGTCGTTGGTCTGTGTCAATTTTGTGACAACAGGGAGTCTGCTGTGACTATCAGGATGAGGGGTGTTTTAAAGTGAATTTATTGTCAGTAACTTTTGTGATACATTTGTGGTTAAATGACAGGTATGTAACCCCAATATATCGGAGTGGATAGGCATTTAAAATATTTTCTATGCAGCATGCGGTTTGAAGCTAAGGGGTGATACTTGCCCATTTATCAATCTATAAGTCCACTTCGTCACAGATAAACAAATATTTGTTGAAGTATACTGTTAGCTTTCAGTTTAAACTGTATTTCAGTACCAGTCGTTGAATGATATGAGTGAATTAGCAACACGCTATATTAGAAATTGGAATTTATCCGATCGGAGTGTGTTGCGCCATTATATAATTGATGCGCTGATCATCATCGGTGTTTGGGCCCTGATAGCAGTGTTCTACTCACTCATCACCACATTCACAATGGTTAGTCGTGGTGAACAAATAAAGTGGCTTGAAGCTTATGGGTTCGAATTATTATGCATATGGCCATGGATGGTAGCTACGCCTTTTATATTCAAGGCAGCATACAGAAATAGATTCAAGAGACCCTATATAATCAAAAGTACCCTCGTACACCTCTCGCTGGCACTTACCATATTTTTAGTTCATTCTGTCAACCAAAGTCTCGCTGTACACTGGTTCTTCAAAGAGCCCGTACTGAATGGGTACATACTTACTGATTTTATCTTCTTCTTCAATACACGTTTTGTCTTATACGGAGGAGTAGTTTTGCTCGCATATTTACTTGAGTTTTACAAAAAAGACCACGATTCACGTCTGGGAGAAGCGAGAATAAAACGGCAGCTTAATCAAGCAAAGTTTGACGCTATCAAACATCGTATTCAGCCACTATTTGTTCTGGGAACCCTCGATAACATAGAGGAACAAATGGAATATGACCCGGTAAGTGCTGATAAAATGATTGCTGATTTTAGTGAGCTGCTGCGGGTTATGCTGGATCAAAGAGGTGTTCGTTTGATCTTACTCGAGGACGACTTTCATGTTATTGACCTATACGTTCAGCTTTTAAACAGGCGGTTTAATCTGCAAATCGAGTGCAATCTCGATGTTGATAGTGAATCTACTCAGGCAGCCATACCCTATGGTCTTTATCTGGTCTCGGTTTTTGAGTACCTGACCAGATATCATCTGGTAGAGCTTCGAAAAATAAAGAAAATTTACTACCAGGCGCGTGCCAGGGGAAATGAATTACAATTGAATGTACTATTCCCAGAGCTCTATTTTGGGAAATCAGCTATGCAGCAGCTTTATCGGGACACCAATTTCGATGAATTAAATTCGGGTCTCCGAATACTATATGATAAAGAATATCGGGTAACTCTGAATTCCGATAAAAAGACCGGTGGTTTTCATATTGATCTCTCGGTACCTTACATAAATTATACAAAATTTGAGCAAAATAAGAGTCGGAGTGCCATGAAGAAAGCCCAGGTTCAATGATCAGTTTTGACAGCCTCAAACGACAGTACTGGTGGATACTGCCAATTTTGATTGGCTGGTTGATCATCGTTTTTTCAGCAACAACCGAAGTGGTTTTTTTCCTTAAAATGAGAAAAGAACCTGTAAATGTATCATTCGTTACGGAACGGTCATTTCTGATATGGTCAATATGGTTCCTGTACATTCCGCTTATTATGTACACGGTTCGTACTGTACCTCTGCGAAGGGAACGCTGGCCGTTAAGAGTACTCCTTTATTTAGCCGTTTACGTTGTTCTGGTGTCTGTTCATATCTTTTTTGATGATATGAGTTATAGCCTTATTGCTGGAAGTTCAGTTGTCACACTGAATATAAAAGAAAAGGTAATCAGGGGTGTTCAGTTATACGCCGTTATTGATTTTATCCTTTTTCTGAGTATCGTTCTGGGATTTGAGCTTAAAAAAACGTATGAGCAGTATCGTGAACGGGAGTTACGTGCAGTAAATCTGAAATCACAGTTACTGAATGCTCAATTGTCGTTGTTGCGGATGGAATTACATCCGCACTTCCTTTTTAATACACTGCACGGGATATCCTCTCTTTTGGATTATGATTCATATGGCGCGCGAATTATGTTGCGAGATCTGCGACATCTGGTTAAAAAATCCTTTGAATCTCAGCCAGATAACACAATCACTTTACAGGAAGAGATCGAACTTACTAATTCATACCTCAATATCGAAAAAAGAAGGTATGGGGATCGTCTTAATGTCGTATGCGATGTGGATCCTTCGACAATTAACCATGAGGTACCTGCATTTCTTTTGCAACCTCTTGTTGAGAACGCCGTCAAACATGGTATTTCGAATCGTATTAGACCGGGTGAAATCAGAATTTCCGCGGGACGATGTGAAAACGATTTAGAACTGGTTGTGGAAGATGATGGTCCTGGTATAAACGGCACTAAGCAAAATAACAATAAATCTTCTCACCATGGAATGGGACTTGAATATGTTATGCAGCGGCTGGATTGTCAGTATGCAAGGTATCGTTTTTCGTTGGGACCTTCCGATTTGGGTGGATTGAAAGTGGTAATCCGAATACCCTGGAAAAAGAATGAATCCGTAAAAGATACTTTGGTTGGGAATTTACATGAGTAAAATCAGAACTGTAATAGTAGATGATGAGCCACTGGCACGTGAACGCCTTCGTAAACTGGTATCAAATGAAGAGGATTTGGAACTGATTGAATTGTGTAAAAATGGTCAGGAAGCTATTGATCATCTGAGAAAGGAACCACCGGATCTGTTGTTCCTGGATATTCAGATGCCGGAAATCAATGGGTTCGAAGTGCTAAAACAAATTAATTACGAGCACATTCCGTGCATCGTATTTGTGACCGCGTACGACGAGTACGCATTACGGGCATTTGAAGTGAATGCTCTGGATTATTTACTTAAACCATTTGACCAGCAGCGATTCAAAAAAGCGGTCGCAAGAGTCCGGAATCAACTTAAAGGCCGCTCTCAGAATCAACTGGATACTCGACTTACTAAGCTTGTCAATTCGCTTGATAAAAATAGTAGCTATCTGGATCGCATCATGATCAAAGCGAATGGACGGGTATATTTTGTAAAAACCGATGAAATAGATTGGATTGAGGCAGCGGGTAATTACCTGAAACTGCACTGCGGAAATAAGAATCATATGATCAGGGAAACCATGTCAAATATGGAAGAAAAGCTTGATCCTGATCAATTCTTTAGAATCCACAGATCGATTATTGTGAATATTGAGAAAATCAAAGAGTTGCAGCCCTGGTTTCATGGTGACTACATGATAACGCTCCTTGACGGACAAAAACTGACAATGAGCCGTAACTATAAAGAGTTGCTGCAACGTTTCTAAAAAGTCCGTTTCAGCACAGTTACTGGTATTATGAATCGTTGATTTTAACAGTATTTCAAGTGTAAGTCCTTTACAGCCCTGAATATTATCGCCTTGTCACATAGGAGCTTGGTTTATGTATGTCACATGTTATACTAACTATGCACACACAACCGATACCGGCTACCGTAGACAGCCCGCCTCTGTGTCCCGATTCCTATCGGGAGTAGAACCTACTTCATAGCTAACACACATGGAATCTCACACAACTCTACGGTACCGGTTCTTTTTTACCCGCATCAACCGCGTTCCATTCTTGTTTTAGCATACTACGATATAAGAGTTCGAAGCAATTAAAATGTCCCACCAGTGTGATTCCGAGCGCTCAATTAAGGGAAACTTAACCCTTGCCGGAAATGACATTTATTTGAACTGAGCGAAAATTATACGCTTTACCTGGGCACTGCCATCCTAATTACCACCGATGCTCGGGGGAGGATCTCGTGGAATTCAGCAACGATCACTGCAACTTATTCACCGCAAGATAACAGCGTGTTAACGAGATCCTACGTTGGTTTGCAAGCAAACCAACGTCAGGATGACATCTTCATGTTAGATCTATCAATAGAACGGACGGTTGGAATGTCATGGGGAGATTACTGAATACGATTTCATTATGTCGAACTCATGGTGATTTTACTTTCAGACAACCTTACCCCCAAAATCCGTTTTTCCATGTTTAAGAGCAGTTAACTGAACCACCCTGCACTCAAAGTGCAGGGATTCGGCTCCGGACTGAAAGTCCTACTCTTACTCCATGATAAAGTCCGAGTTATCTTCCCCATCCTTTCTTCTATGATGTTCTAAGTATTCCTGGACCATTTCATCGGTTATGTTACCTGTGCTCCACGCTCCATAACCACTCGCCCAAAAATGCCGACCCCAATACCGCTCGGCCAGCTGCGGAAATTCTTTTTGTAAGATCCGTGACGTGCGCCCCTTTATCCGTTTCATCAGCTCACTGATTGCGGTGCGCGGGGGATATTCTATATGGATATGCACATGATCCTTGCTGACCACCCCTTTCAGTATCTGGATCTCTTCCACCTCACATACCTGGATGATTAGTTCTCGACATCGCTTCTGTACATCCCCCTGCAAGACATGGTAGCGATACTTGGTTACCCACACCAAATGACAGGTCAAACGGCTTACTGTATGAGAACCTTTTCGCATTTTCTTATCCATAGACCCAATATAGTCCGGCTATAGATTTTTCGAAATACTAAAGTTCTGCACTTAAAGTGCAGGGTTTTTCACCCTGAACTGGGACCAATAAATATCGTTCTGAATTTCGGTTTGTGATAATAGATTTATTAAAAAAATTTAAGAATTCTAATGAAGGACGATAAATCGTAAAAAGAAGAATACAAGTGTTGAGGCAAAAAGAAATTTCAAACATGAATTTTCACAAATATAATTTCTCTTGAACCCTGAAAAGGGTAAACCCTAATATTAAGAGATAGCGGCAAAATATCAGCTATTAAGGACATTAAATGAATAAAAGGCAACCAAATAAGTCAGTTAATATCTATATATATATTCTTTATTGTAACAAATTGATTTCGCCACTCTCTTATAGTATGAAGTCGTTGAGAAATAGAAGTATTACTTCTTCATAAACTCCAAACAAGTTATAACCTAACAACAAACAACTACACGGAGGTATCTTATGGGTCAACAACAGTTGTTACTCGTAATACTTGTAACCATTATCGTTGGTGTGGCTACAGTTGTCGCAATCAATGTATTTGGTACCAGTGCAAAAAACGCAAACCTTGATGCAGTACGTCAAGATATGCTTACAATCGGCTCCCAGGCTCAGGGTTGGTACATGAAACCGACCATGATGAATGGTGGTGGCGGAACATTCAACAACATAACCTTTGATAACATGGGTTTTGGTTATTCCAAAAGGGAAACTGCTACCAAAGTTGACAATGCCAATGGTGCATATGAGCTTTCTGTTAAAGCAGGCGGCGACAGCTTGCAAATCGATGCTACACCTGTACAAATTAAAGACACAACAATTACCGCAGTTGTTGGTGCTGGTGTTATCAATTTCAAAAGCAACTGATAGTATAATATCTACAGACGGTATCTATTACCGTAATAGTTACGACGTCACAGCAGGGAGTTTTGAAGCTCCCTGCCTGTTGACGTTAAATGTCTGTAAGCTGGCACGATGTTAACTAGTTCTTCTCCACAAAAATAGAGATTTCTAGGTTGATAAAGGATTTTCATTCACTTATACAATAAGCGTTATGCCACAATATCGATTCAAGGGATTCACATCACAGGGCAAGATGGCCCAGGGAGAGTTCGAAGCTGTCAATAAAAAAACAGCTAAGAAAAAGCTCCAAAAACTGACAGAACTCCGTAATCTTCAGATAAAAACCCTTGAAGAGAAACAACGCTATACGTATAAAGTCAAGAAAGATGGTAAGAGTATTATAGCAGGTGAACAAGAAGCCTATAATAAAGAAGATGTTGAGAGAGCCCTTCAAAAATTAGGTTATAAAGTTGTCGGTATTCAAAAACCGCTCTTTAACTTTACCGGTGGCGTACCCTATACAGAAATTGTAACTTTTATCCGGCTTTCTGCTGATCTTTTAAAGCAGAAATTGTCATATGACGAGATCTTAACCCTCCTCTACGAAGATACTGCGAATAAAAAATTAAAAGAGACTATAAGACAGATACAAAAAGATCTGAAGGAAGGTAAGGAAGGTTTTGAGGTTTATAGTAAACACGAGTCTGTATTTGGTAAATTTGCTGCGTACATGTTAAGTGTTGCCTCTACCAGCGGTAATATGGCTTTGGTATTTGAGAGTGCTGCCAAATTCCTTGAACGTGATGCCGCATTTAAAAAGAATCTTAAGAAAGCACTGATGATGCCTGCTATAACTGTTGTAGCTGTAATAGGGGTCATCCTTTTCTATGTAGGATATATCTTTCCAAAAACGGCAGAGCAGTTTGTGAAAATGAACATAACGGTTCCACCGATGACGGCCGCTACACTCGAATTCAGTCACTGGCTTCAGGCAAACTGGATAATCATTACAGCCAGCTTCGTCATCCCAATCATTGCATTTGTATTCTATGTGCGTACTCAGAAAGGTAAACTCTGGCTAGATCGTAACATTATTAAGTTGCCCGTTATTGGAGATCTTATGCATAAAACAAGCATAGAAATCTTTTCTCGAGTCTTTTATACACTTTACAGTGGTTCCGGTGAGAACATAGATGTGATTCGTGTCGCTTCAGAGGCATGCAGAAACAGATATATGGAGAAACAGATCAAAGAAATTACAATAAAAGAGATGTTGCAAGATGGAACCGGTTTGGTTGAGGCGCTCGAACATTCGGGAGTATTTACGCAAACCGCGCTTAGCCGTTTCAGGCTAGGTGCTGAATCTGGAGCTCTGAGGAATAATGCAAAACAACTTGCAGAATATTATGAGATACAGACAACCTACAAAATGGAGACGACGGTCGAGTTTATAAACCTTGGGATAAACATTTTTATAATGATTGCATTAATCGCTATAACGATTGTATCGTCTGAAATTGCTATTGTGCAACCCCATTTCACAAATCAATAAGGCGTAGTCAACGACAATGGCTAAAGTTGATACCAGACGGCATATTGGAGATACACTGCTTGAAAGAGGGGTGGTTACCAGGGATCAATTGATGCATGCGCTGAAGATCCAGGATAAGGATGCGGATCGTTCGCCGCGTCGTCTGGGGCAGATACTTCATGCAGAACTGAACCTTGATCGCCATGAGGTAATGAAAGCCATTGCGGATGTATTTGCTTTTCCAGAAATCACGTTTGATAAGGTTCCTTTGCCTGATCAGATTATTGAACGTGTAAAACGGCTCACCGACAAGCTCCCCAAAGAAATAGTTGCCGAGCTTCGCGAGATAAAAGCAATCCCGTATTTGTCACAAAACAACACCTTGGTCATAGCGGCCTCAGATCCGACCGAGCCCAGTTTGCCTGAATTGGCATCGCAACTTCCCTACAAACATTTTGAAATAGCCTATTGCCGTCTGGAGCTCATCCAGGAGATTAATCACCGTGTTTTCGAACAGAAAAACGAGTACCTGGATCTTCTCGATGAAATTGAATTTGAGCAAACAGATATTCTTGATGAGGAAGAAGAGACCCTAAGCGAAACAGAGCTTGATGCCGAGATAAACCAGAGCATGCTCAATTCTTTGATCGAGGGTATGCTAATGGAAGCTGTTCGAAAAAGTGCAAGTGATATTCACATCCTGCCGGCTGGCCCACGCCGTACCGACATCATGTTCCGTATCGACGGTAAACTCCAACTCTGGCATCGACAGGATAATGTCAAGCCGGAGGCTATTTCATCGGTAGTAAAAGATAAAACGAGAAATGTCGACCGATTTGAAAGAGATACCACGCAGGATGGGTTTATTCAGCGCAAAATCGATGGAATCAGTATTCGATATCGTGTCTCAATTATGCCACTCGTAGCCGAAGAGTTTGATCGCAAATTTGAGTCCACGGTCATTCGGGTACTTGACGACCGAAAGGTGATCACGGATCTGAATAAGCTCGGACTTCAAAAAAATGCATATCAGGATTTTGTCAGAGCAATCACAAAACCATCAGGTATTGTCATTATAACCGGACCAACCGGCAGCGGTAAATCGACAACACTTATTGCAGCCTTATATTCCGTAATTGATCCCTCTCGAAATGTGCTGACAGTTGAAGAGCCAGTAGAATACTTGATTAAGGGTGCAAGGCAGCTAAAAATTGGTCAGCATATGACCTTTGATCAGTCAATGCGCGGTATTTTGCGACATGACCCCGATATCGTTCTGGTCGGTGAGATTCGCGACTTAAAGACAGCAGAGATTGCCATTAAGCTTGCAAACACAGGGCACCTAACATTTTCGACACTTCACACCAATGATGCGCCAAGTGCCATTTCCCGTTTGTATAGTATGGGAATTGAACCATTCCTGATCGCCAATGCAATTAACCTGGTAATGGCTCAACGATTGGTCAGGAAGCTCTGTGATAAATGTAAGCGGCCCATAGACCCGCCAGCCGAGGCATTGAAAAGCCTTGGTTTTTCAGAACAGGAAATTGAGGAAACGACGTTTTATGAAGCGGTTGGTTGTGATCATTGCCATGGTGGATATAAGGGGCGCATAGCAATCATGGAAGCTCTCTATTTCTCTAAAGAAATCCGTGAAGCAATAATGAAGGCCGGTAGTAACATCGATGAAGAGCATATACGTCGCTTGGCGATAAAACATAATAATATGCTGTCATTACGTACATCCGGTCGGGAGCGGATAAAAGAAGGGATTACGACGATTGATGAAGTCGCCGCTATAACCCTAGAAGATGGCTAAATGTTATCAATTTAATCCCAATCGGGAGGTAGTGATATGGCTGGGAAATCAGATTTATTTATGGTTCTTGGAGCAGTAGTATTATTCTCAATCATGCTGCTCAATATGAATGGTTTTCTCTTTAATAATCAAAAGAGTAAAACAACAAGTGAGATTGAATATAATGGTATTGCACTCGCACAGGGGCTGATAGATCAGGCGCGCTGGAAGTCATTCGATGAGATGAATAATTACGATGGATATACTTCCGTGGACTCAACAGACAGTGGTATATACAACATTTCAGCTGATGTTGAGTATGTCAGTCGGGATAAGATAGATCAAAAAGCCCATGGTACAACTGATTATCGGAAACTAACAGTGACTGTACAAAGTAAACTTTTGTCGTACCCAATACGACTCAGTTACATTAAAGCACGATAAAATTGTTCGGTCTTGCATTTTAGTTATATCAAGAAGATTGGATTACTCAAATGAGTTTTAGCACTATATCGAGTTTTATCATTGGCGGATTGCTGCTTCTCTCAATCCTGGCTCTTAATAACCGGGTTATGCAGGAAAGTGGTGATACGACCTTTGATATGATGAGCAAGCAAAACATCGAAAATATCAGCCAGATCTTTACATTGGATATGCAAAATCTTGGTTATAGAGCTGCAGACAGTGCCATAACTGAAGCCACAGAACATAGCATTACGTTCAAATATGATATAGATGGCGATGGGACTTTAGATGTAGTCCGCTGGGATTACGATGAGTCCATAAAAGATCAGCAAACTACCAATCCGGACGACCATCCCTTGTACCGGATTGTGAATGGCGTACAAACGACTCTGCACGCTTGCATTACCTCGTTTAAATTGTCGTATATCCTGACTGACGGTACAGAGACCTTTAATCCGTCTCAACTTGGACATATACGAAATATACGTATCAATATCATCGCAGAGTCTCCGGAAAAGTATAATGATTATTACTCGAAGTCGAGCTGGCAGAAGTTATTTACTCCGGCAAACTTGCAGTTTTAATCAACAAAGATTCACCTTAATCAGGACACGACATGGGAAGGGCAATGTTATTTCTAGTGTTTGGGATGGTATTCATCCTGGGCATAGATCAGACATCAATGTCAAGCAGACAGCTATTGATGTCTAACAGAAGCAGTAATTATGCCTCGAAAACGCAGTCCAGAAATATAGCTGCCAGCATGATTAGCCTGGCAATTCACGATATCAATGATGATATAGGTTGGCATTCGGGGCTCGAAAATGATAATATCCTCGGTGGTTCCGGAACAGTAACTGTTAAAACACCGTCTGAAGACGCCTCTCTGAATGAATATGAAACCAGGTTTATTGCTAAGGGTTTCTATAACGACGTCACATCGACAATCGATGTAACACTTCAGAGAACAGCATTTTCACGTTTTGCCTATTTCACGAATCAGGAACCTGAAATCTATTTCGTATCACAGGACACGATAAATGGACCTGCTCATACGAATGGAATCTTCCATATGTGGGGGGAGCCTGTCTTTAAGAAAGAGATAACCAGTCCTAATAAATGGGTCGGTCAGGCAACTCCAAAATTTGAGGGTGGTTACAACTTCGACAGTAATCCAATAACACTGCCTCAAAATCTGGAAGAAATTAAATCAAATGCCATCTCAGGTGGACTCAGGTTTAATAATGACATCAAGATTGATTTGCAGGCTGATGGTACCGTTCAAATTAGCGAGTTGCAGCGAACGTTTAGTTGGTATCGAGGATGGGTTAATACATGGGGAGACCCACAGACTTATAACCTCTCTAACTATAATGGAGTCATCTCTACACGTGGAAATATGGATGTTCAAGGCACTTTGAAAGGTCGGCTTACACTCCATTCTGAAAAGGATGTCCATATTACCGGTGACTTAACTTATGCCGATAATCCGGATTCGAACCCTGATTCGAACGATATGCTTGGCATCGTGAGTGAAGACGATGTAGTCATCGATGATGGAGCACAAACCAAACACGGTGATCAGGACCTGACCATAGATGCGAGTATTATGGCATTAGGTCAGATGCGTGTTAATGATTACTACAGCGGCCAGTCGAGAGGAATTCTTCATATTTACGGTGGGGTCATTCAGGGAAAACGGGGGCCTGTTGGAACCTTTATAAAAACGGGTGGCGGTACAAGACTCAACTCCGGCTATAGCAAGCAGTACGATTATGACCAGCGTCTGTTGAAAAAGTGGCCGCCATTTTTTCCGCTTCAAGACAACTTCCAAATAATTGCATGGAAAGAATATTAGGATCTAAGGGAAAATACAGGGCATAAATGCCTGCGGTGATTAGACAAAAAAACACCTGTCTGAATTTGTTCGATGGTGCTTAGCCGCACCTTGTTTTTCCCAATTCCTATAATTCCTTCTGTTCGGAAACAACACGGTAAGACTGTATAAATTTAAATATTAAAAAATATTAATAATACACTCACGAGATTCGATAACAAGCAGTATGGAAGTAACGACAGATGTAAAACAACTGGCTGCATTGGTTCAGCCACTCAAACAACAAATACCCAGAACAGCGACGGGCATAGAGCGTCATGAAAAAATTGGGGAAATCATTGATCATTCCCCTGAAAATTTGCGATTGCAAATGAGGGCTATTCTTGATTCTTATCTCGAGATGATGGAGCGGGAAGAAGCTTCTGATATTGATCTGGGCGGACCCGGCTGCGGAGGTCGTGTGTGGTTTCGTATTCATGGCGACAAAAAGCCGATCGAAAATGACGTTGAATACTCTATTGTAGATACGGATTTTATGCTCCACAACGTGCTTATGCCTCAACAGCGCAAGTATTTACTGGAGCATCGGAATTTGGACTTCTCGTACATGATTCGGGAAGAAGAGCCAAACCCTCAGCGTTTTCGTGCTGATATGTATTTCGACCTTGCTCATTTGGGGTTGAATATGCGGCGCATTGATAATACAATCCGCCCGTTTACGAACCTGGGATTACATCCGGAAGTTGCAAAGGCACTGAGTCTGAAATACTTCAAATACGGTATGACCCTCGTTACCGGTATTACAGGCTCAGGTAAATCTTCTACGCTCGATACGATTATCGATGCAAATAACCGGACACTCGATTCTCATATCATCATTATTGCATCACCTGTCGAGTTAATTCATAGACCATTACGATCAATTGTCAGGCACCGGGAGGTTGGGAGAGATGTGACCTCGTTTAAAAACGGGGCAATCCAGGCCCTCCGGCAAGACCCCGATATTATTATGATTGGTGAGCTCAGGGATCCTGAAACAATCATGACCGCTCTTGAAATCACGGATTCGGGCCATAAGACATTTAGTACGATGCACACCTCGTCAGCCATGGAAAGTATTGACCGCATCATCGGCGAGGTTCCCGTAAACGAACAAAACCGTGTTCGTTCACGCCTTGCTGATGTTCTAAGCTGTGTTATTAGCCAAAAACTCGTACCCAGTATCGATGGTAAACGTGTATTGGCAAAAGAAGTGCTTATGACCACTCCATCTGTAAAAGCTGCCATAAGGAACAATAATATTGGTGAAATCTATCAGATGTTGATGGAAGGTTCTGCGTACGGCATGCATACTATGGAGCAGAATTTGAAAGAGTTATATGAAGAGGGAAGAATTACACGGGAAGATGCAATCAATTACGCCAACAACAAGAAACGGATCAGCGAACTGATCAACTACATGAATTAATATTAAGCAGGTGATCTAATGGGTAGCAGAGAATATACCGGCCTGGCCCTCGACGGCGACATTCTCCGGATAGCTCGTCTGAGAGACGGTAAGAAAGGATTGGAATTACTCCAGCTCGACCGCATATCTCTTGTCGAAGGTGTGGAAAAGAAGGATGATGTTATCAAATCGGATAACGAATACACAAAAATCGATGCTGATTCTGTTTTTGGTATTAAAAATTCACCCACGAATGGTTCTTCGAATGGGGCTGGCGCAGTTGCTGCATCCACAGAAACACTTACGGTCGACGCAGACGCTGACCTGCTGGACATGGTCGACAGTGTAGATGAGGATTCTGCTAACAGTAACCAGGTGTTGATTCATAACCTGTTAGCCAGCATTGATAGTAAGAAGGTGCATTTGGGACTTTCTATACCTAAAGGTACGACCGTTTTTGAGATTATCAATAATCTGAATTATTCAGAGATAAAGAAAAAAGAGCGTCTCGAAATTATCAGTGATCGCCTTAGAAGTATCTATGGTAATATCGACATAGATGATAGATTTGTTTCGGAAATAAGAAACGATGGAGCGATGATCGTCGCTTCAAACGAAAAGAAACCGGCACTTCTTGATCTTGTAGATCAGGGACGTGAATTATATCACGGTTCTGTATTTATAGAGGAGATTTTACCCGAAGAAATTGCTCTGGTTGGAATGGTTCGTACGAATTACGAACTGGGTGAGGATGAAATTACCGGTGTTGTTCAGCTTGGGCAAAAATCAACAAGAATGGTTTTTCTTAAAGGAGATACCATTTGGTCGGTAAGTCCAATCATTCACGAGGGTACCCAATCCTCTCATTTGCTTTCTACTATTTTCAGTAAGATTCTTTTTCAGCTGGATAATGGCAAGTTGCCGAGTCTTGAACGTTTAATCATTGCGGACAATACGTTAGGTGACAGTCCCCTTGAATTTTTCAGGAAAAATTTCCAGGGCGTAGAGGTAGAAGGATTCGGGTGGAAACCTGACATGATCATCATGAATGAGCGAATGGAAGGTAATGCAGATGCTTACACGTCGGCTATTGCAACTGCTGTGGCTGCGACAAAGAAGCACAAGAACGCCTTTGGTTCCTATTCGTTTCTGCCAGACTCGGTAATTGATCGTCAGAAAGTCTTTAAGCTAGACTGGCATGGCATGCTGATTCTGGCTCTGATCGCGATTACGCCTATAGTCTTTAATCACTTTTATCAGAAGAATAAGGAAAACATCAGGGACCTGCAGGGGCAAATAACCAGAACTGAAAAGTTCATAAGTGACATCCAGCCCGTTGTGGATGAAACAAACAGAATCAGTAAAGATTACAACTCGGATGTCCAAAAATTTAATTTAACTCAGAGTCTTAGTCAGGGAACACATAAATGGTCGAGTGTGCTGTTGGCTCTGAATAAGGGGATGCGGAATATCAACAGTATCTGGTTAACATCCATGAGTTCAGTTAAGGCGGGGGTAATGCTCCAGGGTTATTCCCTCTACAGGAACCGAATACCAAGACTGGCCGATCTGTTTGGAGAGGCCGTATTACAGAATGTTAAGGTATCTGACATCAGAGATGTACACGCTTACACATTTACAATCATCGTAAAAGAGGCGCTGAAGGATACAACGGTATACTCTCCTAAAGTCGCTAAAAAAATTACAGCTATTGCATTTCCGCCCGATACTCATATAAAGACTATGGGCGGAGGCGGACCCACAATTCAGGAAACCCCATTACACATTGAATTAGCTATGACATACGGTCTTCGCAATACAATAATCCTTCTGTTTGTATTTGTTTCAATGAGCTTAGGCGGTTGGGCTTATACTCATTTTGTACAAGACAAGCAGATTATGACGCTTGACAGCAGTCTTAAAACGAAAAATCAGGAACTACAACATAAGCGCTCCATCGCTGACACTTACGATCAGTTGGTAAAGAAGTACGATCAACTGAAGTATGCTATGGCGAGTTATAGTAAGGCACTACCCGGTCGTATTGACGCAGATCGGGTATATCGTTACCTGGATCAGGCAAGTGTTGGCAGGGCGTATACGGATATCAATTTTACATATATAGATACCGTCGCCAACAAAGCCGGCTATGGCGTGGTTCAGACAACCGTAGACGGGAGTGGCAATTACCGTTCATTATACAACTTGATTAAAACGGTAGAATACAGCCGACCTATCTCCAAGATCCAAAATGTTGTCATTAATCCGTCCAACGAGCCCGACAAGCCTAGTGATATTGTCTATACCTTTGATTTGAATAGCTATTATTCTCGGGAAGCCTACGATGACAAATATGGACAGAATATTAGCTTACAACAAGGAAAGGTATCCAATAATCCTTTCTATCCACTTGTCAGACCCTTGCCTAAAAATGATGAAGGCTTGTTGAACATCGAGTCTTGTAAGCTCATCGGTGTCAGTACTGACAGAGTCTTTATTAGTGACGCAGATGGCAAAATTCATAATTTGAAAAACGGTGATAAGGTTTATCTAGGCTATCTGGATCATATTGATGTTAAAAATAAAACAGCTGTCTTCCATTTGAATAAAGGCGGTATCGCTGATACTATAACCCTCAAGGTGAAATAATTATATGAACCCGAAGCGTACCCCCCATTTGCTTCTGCTCCTGGTTCTCGCAGTTTGGCTGGGAAGTGTTATACCGGCCAAAGCCCAGCAGGATAGTGAGCAGACCAAACCATTCCGGCAGTACACAAACCCGGATGCAGTAATTACCTTAAGTAAGGACATGACTTTTGCCCAGGCTGTCGATGTCCTCAACACATTTGCGCAACGATTTGAAAATCGTTTTATCTATGATCATAGTGGTGCAAAAGGTTCTATTGGCGTCAGTCTTCCCCCTATGGATTGGCATGATGCCTTAAACTATTTGGTGCGATTGAAAGGTCTCAGCCTCGAAGAGCATAAAAGCTACTATGAAATTACCCAACCTCAACAGGCACAGGTTGCACAGCAGACTACCGGGAAAGATGACGGACCCAATGTAAACCTTAAAACAAGGGAGGTCCGTATTTCCGCTACATTCTTCGAAGGTAACCGCGAAACACTCCGGGAAATTGGAGTTGACTGGTCCACTCTGAGTAATGGTAAGGTTGATGTTAATTTTTCGGGTGCAAAACAGGTTACCCAGGATATGTTTAGCAGTGAAGTTAAGCTAAACAAGGTCGGTGGCTCTCAAATAAGCGTCAACACATTGTTGAATACGTTTGAAGCAAACAATCTTGGTGAAATCCTGGCACAGCCAAATATCAAGGTTATGAATGGAATGGAAGGCCGCATTCAGGTTGGACAGGACTTTTCCATTAAGCAAAAGGACTTTGCTGGAAATGTTACAGATAAATTTTTCAGTGTCGGTACTATCCTGAAAGTCGTTCCACACATCATACAAGAGCATGATTCCACTTTTATATATATGGAAATCAATGCAGAGAGATCGACGGCACAACCCGATCCTGTGAGTACCATTGTAAACAAGCAGCAGGCGACCTCGGATATCATGTTGGTTAATGGTGAATCTACGGTTATTGCCGGATTATATAACCGTGAGACGAATAGCGTTCGCAAAGGAATTCCGTTCCTTAAGGATCTTCCACCTTGGTTCTTTGGACTAAGGTATCTCTTTGGATATGAATCTCATGATGTGAAGATCAGGGAACTCGTGATCATTATTAAAGCAGAAATTGATAAGAGCATACCCGAAAGGATGCGAGAAGAGACGAAGAGCACGCATGATGTCTTGCAAGATCATCTCAAGATATTGAATAAGAAGGAACAGAAATTAAACTGGTGACCGATAAAAAAGCCCGGATAAGAAAACAGCCGGGCTTTTATATTTGATAAGCAGATCATTCTTCAAAAAAACTGTGAAGCCATCAGAACTTCACCATCATTCCTTCTGTGATGTCATGATCAATGCAAAAACCGCCATTCACTTCCACAACATACCGGGCAGGTGATCCTGAGTTCAGTTCGTTTTTCGAGTAGGGAGTGGTAGAATGGTAGATTCTGACAATCTTATGGTCCTTGTCGATGAAGATAATATCGAGTGGGAGCGGAGTATTTGCCATCCAGAAACTTAGAGGCTGAGTCTTTTCAAAGACGAAAAGCATCCCGTTATCCTCGCGTAAATGTGTGACATTCATCAAGCCGGCATCACGTTTTTCGGGAGTATCAGCAACAACTACTTTTATTTTAGCCTCTACACTGTCATGAGCATTTGTGAAAGAGAGGTCGTGAGTATACTCGAACTTGGTTCCCTGATTACCGGATGAGCCATTGCTCTTATTATTGGAATTCTTACACGCTACAAACCCCGACAAAGATATCAAGGTGATGATAATCAATGGAATAAACAGGCTAATCTTCTTGCCCCGGGATATCTTCTGAATCATGTTGTTGATCTGGTTTAACAATTTTTAAGACAGTCATACTCCTTGAATTTCCGTTGCTAAAATACACAGTATAGGATCCTGTTTCAGCAAAAGGATATTTTTTATCGCTGGCATACTGTTCTTTTACTTTCAAATTCCATGTCAGCGTATGGAAACCCACAGAAGCCGGTCCCGTGAACGTCTGAATGGTATTTCCTTTTGAATCCTGCATGTCAATATTAATCTTTGATGCATCCTTGCTGTTTTTGCCCACATAGTACA